>NZ_CP117568.1:0-4681166 GCF_028622335.1 Escherichia albertii
ATGGCCGTTAAAGCCTCCGGGCGTTTTGTCCCTCCGTCAGCATTTGCCGCAGGCACCGGTGAGACGTTTACCGGTGCTTATGCATGGAACGCGCCACGCGAGGCCGTCGGGCGCGAAAGACTCCTTACACGTGACGAGATGCGTCAGGTGCAAGGTGTTTTATCCACGATTAACCGCCTGCCTTACTTTTTGCGCTCGCTGTTTACTTCACGCTATGACTACATCCGGCGCAATAAAAGCCCGGTGCACGGGTTTTATTTCCTCACATCCACTTTTCAGCGTCGTTTATGGCCGCGCATTGAGCGTGTGAATCAGCGCCATGAAATGAACACCGACGCGTCGTTGCTGTTTCTGGCAGAGCGTGACCACTATGCGCGCCTGCCGGGAATGAATGACAAGGAGCTGAAAAAGTTTGCCGCCCGTATCTCATCGCAGCTTTTCATGATGTATGAGGAACTCTGCGATGCCTGGGTGGATGCGCATGGCGAAAAAGAATCGCTGTTTACGGATGAGGCGCAGGCTCACCTCTATGGTCATGTTGCTGGCGCTGCACGTGCTTTCAATATTTCCCCTCTCTACTGGAAAAAATACCGTAAAGGGCAGATGACCACGAGGCAGGCATATTCTGCCATTGCCCGTCTGTTTAACGATGAGTGGTGGACTCATCAGCTTAAAGGCCAGCGTATGCGCTGGCATGAAGCGTTACTGATAGCTGTCGGGGAGGTCAATAAAGACCGTTCTCCTTATGCCAGTAAACACGCCATTCGTGATGTGCGTGCGCGCCGCCAGGCAAATCTGGAATTTCTTAAATCGTGTGACCTTGAAAACAGGGAAACCGGCGAGCGCATCGACCTTATCAGTAAGGTGATGGGCAGTATTTCTAATCCTGAAATTCGCCGGATGGAGCTGATGAACACCATTGCCGGTATTGAGCGTTACGCCGCCGCAGAGGGCGATGTGGGCATGTTTATCACGCTGACCGCGCCGTCAAAGTATCACCCGACACGTCAGGTCGGAAAAGGCGAAAGTAAAACCGTCCAGCTTAATCACGGCTGGAACGATGAGGCATTTAATCCAAAGGATGCGCAGCGTTATCTCTGCCGCATCTGGAGCCTGATGCGCACGGCATTCAAGGATAATGATTTACAGGTCTACGGTTTGCGTGTCGTCGAGCCACACCACGACGGAACGCCGCACTGGCATATGATGCTTTTTTGTAATCCACGCCAGCGTAACCAGATTATCGAAATCATGCGTCGCTATGCGCTCAAAGAGGATGGTGACGAAAGAGGAGCCGCGCGAAACCGTTTTCAGGCAAAGCACCTTAACCGGGGCGGTGCTGCGGGATATATCGCGAAATACATTTCAAAAAATATCGACGGCTATGCACTGGATGGTCAGCTCGATAACGATACCGGTAAGCCGCTTAAAGATACTGCCGCGGCTGTTACCGCATGGGCGTCAACGTGGCGCATCCCGCAATTTAAAACGGTTGGACTGCCGACAATGGGGGCTTACCGTGAACTACGCAAACTGCCTCGCGGCGTCAGTATTGCTGATGAGTTTGACGAACGCGTCGAGGCTGCTCGCGCTGCCGCAGACAGTGGTGATTTTGCGTTGTATATCAGCGCGCAGGGTGGGGCAAATGTCCCGCGCGATTGTCAGACTGTCAGGGTTGCCCGTAGCCCGTCGGATGACGTTAACGAGTACGAGGAAGAAGTTGAGAGAGTGGTCGGCATTTACGCGCCGCATCTCGGCGCGCGTCATATTCATATCACCAGAACGACGGACTGGCGCATTGTGCCGAAAGTTCCGGTCGTTGAGCCTTTGACTTTAAAAAGCGGCATCGCCGCGCCTCGGAGTCCTGTCAATAACTGTGGAAAGCTCACCGGTGGTGATACTTCGTTACCGGCTCCCACACCTTCTGAGCACGCCGCAGCCGTGCTTAATCTGGTTGATGACGGTGTTATCGAATGGAATGACCCGGAGGTCGTGAGGGCGCTCAGGGGCGCATTAAAACACGGCCTGAGAACACCAAACCGTCAGCAAAGAAACGGAAGCCCGTTAAAACCGAATGAAATAGCGCCATCGGCCAGGCTGACCCGGTCGGAGCGTATGCAAATTACCCGTATCCGTGTTGACCTTGCTCAGAACGGCATCTGGCCTCAGCGATGGGAACTTGAGGCGCTGGCGCGTGGCGCGACCGTAAATTATGACGGGAAAAAATTCACGTATCCGGTCACTGATGAGTGGCCGGGATTCTCAACAGTAATGGAGTGGACATCATGGCAAAAATTCACGAGGTAAAGCTGCACGCAAAATATTTCGACCTTGTGCTGGAAGGAAAGAAACGTGCAGAGTTTCGGAAAAATGACCGTAATTATGAGCGCGGGGACACGCTGATTTTGCATGAATGGGTGCAGGGTGTGTTTACGGGGCGAAAGGTTGAAGCCCGGGTAACAGATGTTACTGACCTGTCAGACTGGCTGGAAGATTATGTCTTGCTAAGTATTGAGCTGCTTAATACAAGCGCATATGAGATTGTGAACTGGAAAGAACTTAGTGAGCGTGGTCTGGTATTCAGAATTAATCATGAAATTATGCATCAGCTCGGCCTTGCTGTTATGTATGAACCAGAGACGGGGATGTCTGGCGGGGCAATGGTTGCCACGGATGGAGCATGGAACTATTCAGATGAACAGATTGAGAGTGCAAAGCAAAACGGGTGGCTTGGATAATGCACGGAATACCAGGCGAGATACCGCAACATAACACTAAAAATATCAAGCTGATGGCTATTGTTCACCGTCTACAGCAGATTATGGTCAACGAAAATCTGACGCCTGACGAGCTGGTCGGGTGTGCTGAAATAGTCCGGGATAATTACGGGCGGTTTAACTATATCGGTCAGTCCAGAGTTGCGCCACCACCACGCAGACGATAGAGAACGCCGCCAGTCGTGAAACTTGTTTTCAGGGCTGGCGGGGTTGAACAACGAGCGAAGTGAGGCGTTAGCATTAAGTTAATTTTAATGAATGGTACTCTATCGAGCTGATTGTAGATGCGATATATTTACGATCATTTACAGAGAGTATTGCCGCTAGTAGACGACATACCAGAGCCTGCATTTGTAGCAATATATCGCTACCATATTGACAATCATTGATACTAGAGAAACCAAGCGGTTGCCCATTAAAAATGGCTTCATGAAAATTATCATTGCGTATAACTGAAACATTACATTCATCTGTTGCCCATGACGGGATTTTTACACCGTAATTTTCGCACATCCAATATACTCTATTTTGATGAGATGGTTTTTTCTCTTTAATGACTTTATCCCTTTCATCCCATGCTATAGCAAAACAGCAATCAAGAGCCATATAAAGATACTGGAATTTCTCAAAGGAAAGGTATAGTGGGTTATGTGATAGGAATAGGGAGTGTATCACCGCAGCTATTCTTTTAATGGAGCGATCATCTTTTTGTTTGTCTTTTATATAGTTAAGTGCTAGCTCTATTACTTCTTTTTCAGAGCATCCAACGAGAATAAAGTCAGTTAACTTAGTGGGCTTGATAGTGGTTGCATCAAGAAAACCAGCGTCAGTGGTTGTCAATCTTATACCCTTGAAAAAAGAGAGGCACCACACAACAAAGTTGAGAGTTTCTAACGAGGATGTGTTTTTTAATTTTAGTGTGTGCGTTTTGGGCATGCCGAATACTCGGTAACTATAAGGCATTGTGCATGTGTCACCATTAAGGTTATATACCTTTCGATTCCCAGGGTATATCCAACCATTAACAACGTTTTTATCATTGTTAATACGTTCCACTTTCTCAATAAGACCGGGTAAAGTACGCAAAGAAAATTGTTCAGTCTCAATGTTAACTTCTACTGGATAGTATCCAAACTCCGAAATAATCTCATTTGGTTGCTGTTCATCAACTTCACCTTGCATAACTTTCTCCGTTCAAAAACAGGCACGATAATTCTCGTAAGCCTATCATGTTCGCAAAGTATCCATACCTGTGGATTTTGTAAATTTAAGTTGATTTGTCATTAAATAAGCCGTTGCATGCAACAAGTGAATGTTTTTGCATGCGTCGGGGATGTCCGTTCAGGCTGCGTGCGGTCAGGACTGGTGCGGATCCATAGTATCTATGCAACTGCATTAAAACCGCCCCATGAAGCGGGCGGGCGAGGCGGGGAAAGCACTGCGCGCTGACGGTGGTGCTGATTGTATTTTTTCAGCGTCTCAGCGCGTCGTGATGACGTTTATATTGTGCGCCGGGGCGTTGGTGTGTCTGCGGGGTGTTTTGTGCGGTGGTGAGGGCGTGATGACGGGGTGTAAAAAAGCCGCCCGCAGGCGGCGATGTTCAGCCGTTGTCAGTGTCCAGTGAGTAGTTTTTAAAGCGGATGACCTCCTGACCGAGCCAGCCGTTTATCTCGCGGATCCTGTCCTGTAACGGGATAAGCTCATTGCGGACAAAGACCTTTGCCACTTTCTCAATATCGCCCAGCGACCCGACGTTCTCCGGCTTGCCGCCCATCAACTGAAAGGGGATGCGGTGCGCGTCCAGCAGGTCAGCGGCGCTGGATTTTTTGATATTAAAAAAATCGTCCTTTGTCGCCACTTCACTGAGCGGGATAATTTTGATGCCGTCTGGTTTTCCCTGTGGGGCATAGAGAAACAGATTTTTAAAGTTATTGCGGCCTTTCGAATTAGCCATGTTTTCGCGGAGTGAGTCAATGTAATCGCGATCCTGCAATGCGTCGGTGATATACATGATGTATCCGGCATGAGCGCCGTTTTCGTAATACTTGCGGCGGAACAGCGTGGCCGACTCATTCAGCCAGGCAGAGTTAAGGGCGCTGAGATATTCCGGCAGGCCGTACAGCTCCTGATTAATATCCGGCTCCAGCAGGTGAAACACGGAGCCGGGCGCGAAGGCTGTCGGCTCGTTGAAGGACGGCACCCACCAGTAAACATCCTCTTCCACACCACGGCGGGTATATTTTGCCGGTGAGGTTTCCAGTCTGATGACCTTACCGGTGGTGCTGTAACGCTTTTCCAGAAACGCATTACCGAACACCAGAAAATCCAGTACAAAGCGGCTGAAATCCTGCTGGGAAAGCCACGGATGCGGGATAAATGTCGAGGCCAGAATATTGCGTTTGACGTAAATCGGGGAGCTGTGATGCACGGCAGCACGCAGGCTTTTTGCCAGACCGGTAAAGCTGACCGGCGGCTCATACCATCTGCCGTTACTGATGCACTCGACGTAATCCAGAATGTCACGGCGGTCGAGTACCGGCACCGGCTCACCAAAGGTGAATGCTTCCATTTTCGGGGCGCTGGCGGTCATTGTTTTTGCCGCAGGTTGCGGTGTTTTCCCTTTTTTCTTGCTCATCAGTAAAACTCCAGAATGGTGGATGTCAGCGGGGTGCTGATACCGGCGGTGAGTGGCTCATTTAACAGGGCGTGCATGGTTGCCCAGGCGAGGTCGGCGTGGCTGGCTTCCTCGCTGCGGCTGGCCTCATAGGTGGCGCTGCGTCCGCTGCTGGTCATGGTCTTGCGGATAGCCATAAACGAGCTGGTGATGTCGGTGGCGCTGACGTCGTATTCCAGACAGCCACGGCGGATAACGTCTTTTGCCTTGAGCACCATTGCGGTTTTCATTTCCGGCGTGTAGCGGATATCACGCGCGGCGGGATAGAACGAGCGCACGAGCTGGAACACGCCGACACCGAGGCCGGTGGCATCAATACCGATGTATTCGACGTTGTATTTTTCGGTGAGTTTGCGGATGGATTCCGCCTGAGTGGCAAAGTCCATGCCTTTCCACTGGTGACGCTCAAGTATTCTGAATTTGCCACCGGCCACCACCGGCGGTGCCAGCACCACGCATCCGGCACTGTCGCCACGGTGTGACGGGTCGTAACCAATCCATACCGGGCGGGAGCCGAACGGATTGGCGGCAAAGGGTGCATAGTCTTCCCATTCTTCCAGCGTGTCGACCATGCAGCGTTGCAGCTCCTCGAACGGGAACACCGACGCCTTGTCGTCAACAAATTCACACATGAACAGGTTTTTAAAATCGTCGGCGCTGTTTTCGCGTTTGAGCTGCTCAATGTCGAACAGCGTGCAGCCACCTTTCAGGGCGTCCTCAATGGTGACAATCTGTCGCCACTGGCCGTCCGCACAGAGAAGCCCACCGGCAAGGGCGTTATGACTGACGTCGATTTCCACGCGTTCGGCGGCGCTGGCGCGTCCCCGGTTAAACAGTTCACCCGACCAGAACGGGTAGGCGTCGTGCGCCAGCGTGGACGGGGTGGAGAAATAGGTCGAGCGCAGGTGGCTCTGTGAGGCCATACCTGATGCCACCTTACGCAGTACCTGAAAATTCGGGATCCAGAAAATCTCGTCGACGTACAGGTCGCCGTTATGGCTCTGTGCGGTGTTGGAGTTGGTGCCGAGAAAAATCAGTTTTGCGCCGTTATTGCCCAGGACAATCGGGTCACCGGTCAGGTCAACGTCAACCAGCCGGGCAAAGGCGATGATGTATTCGCGGAACACATACGCCTGCGTTTTACTGGCCGACAGAAAAATCTGGTTATGACCGGTTTTCAGGGCGCGCAGCAGCGCCTCGCGGGAAAAATAAAACGTCGCGCCAATCTGGCGGGATTTCAGAATATCGCGGATGCGGTGCTCAAGCCCGGCGCGATACCAGTGCAACTGATAGTCGAAAGACTGCTCAAAGAAAATCTGCTCCAGCTTTTCGATGGCTTCGTCGCTGAAAAAATTCTTTTTCGGTTTGCGGCGCCCGCCTTTGTTGCGGTTAGCGACGTTCGGATTAAGGTCTGCCTCGTTGCCGGTCTGACTGTAACGGTTGACCCGTGCCAGTCGTTCAATCTGGCGTCCCAGCAGGTCAATTTCCTTGAAGTCACCGCCGGTTTTCTGCGGTTTGATGATGAGCTGGGTCAGCCGCGCTTCCAGACTCATTTCGACACGGCTGATGGGGGCAACGCTGTCCCAGCCGTCGCGCTGTTTCCAGCTCTGCACCGTCGGGCGTTTCATCTGCAACATGGCGGCAATCTGCGGCACGGAAAACCCCTGCCAGTACAGCAGCGCCGCCTGACGACGCGGGTCGTGCAAAAGAGTGGTGTCTGTGGTGATGGTCATGAATACCTCGCCGTGATGAATACACGGCAAGGCTACTGAGTCGCGCCCCGCGATTCGCTAAGGTGCTGTTGTGTCAGTGATAAGCCATCCGGGACTGATGGCGGAGGATGCGCATCGTCGGGAAACTGATGCCGACATGTGACTCCTCTAATCACTATTCAGGACTCCTGACAATGGCAAAAAAAGTCTCAAAATTCTTTCGTATCGGCGTTGAGGGTGACACCTGTGACGGGCGTGTCATCAGTGCGCAGGATATTCAGGAAATGGCCGAAACCTTTGACCCGCGAGTCTATGGTTGCCGCATTAACCTGGAACATCTGCGCGGCATCCTGCCTGACGGTATTTTTAAACGTTATGGCGATGTGGCCGAACTGAAGGCCGAAAAGATTGACGATGATTCGGCGCTGAAAGGCAAATGGGCGCTGTTTGCGAAAATCACCCCGACCGATGACCTTATCGCGATGAACAAGGCCGCGCAGAAGGTCTACACCTCAATGGAAATTCAGCCGAACTTTGCCAACACCGGCAAATGTTATCTGGTGGGGCTGGCCGTCACCGATGACCCGGCAAGCCTCGGCACGGAATACCTGGAATTCTGCCGCACGGCAAAACACAACCCCCTGAACCGCTTCAAATTAAGCCCTGAAAACCTGATTTCAGTGGCAACGCCCGTTGAGCTGGAATTTGAAGACCTGCCTGAAACCGTGTTCACCGCCCTGACCGAAAAGGTGAAATCCATTTTTGGCCGCAAACAGGCCAGCGATGACGCCCGTCTGAATGACGTGCATGAAGCGGTGACCGCTGTTGCTGAACATGTGCAGGAAAAACTGAGCGCCACTGAGCAGCGCCTCGCTGAGATGGAAACCGCCTTTTCCGCACTTAAGCAGGATGTGACTGACAGGGCGGATGAAACCAGCCAGGCATTCACCCGCCTGAAAAACAGTCTCGACCACACCGAAAGTCTGACCCAGCCGCGCCGCAGCAAGGCCACCGGCGGTGGCGGTGACGCCCTGATGACGAACTGCTGACCGGCGTCAGTCAGTCCGGGAAAACCTTCACGATTAACCCTTAATTTCAGGAAAAACTATGCGCCAGGAAACCCGCTTTAAATTTAATGCCTACCTGTCCCGTGTTGCCGAGCTGAACGGCATCGATGCCGGTGATGTGTCGAAAAAATTCACCGTTGAACCGTCGGTCACCCAGACCCTGATGAACACCATGCAGGAGTCCTCTGACTTTCTGACCCGCATCAATATTGTGCCGGTCAGCGAAATGAAAGGGGAAAAAATTGGTATCGGTGTCACCGGCTCCATCGCCAGCACCACCGACACCGCCGGTGGCACCGAGCGTCAGCCGAAGGACTTCTCGAAGCTGGCGTCTAACAAGTACGAATGCGACCAGATTAACTTCGATTTTTATATCCGCTACAAAACGCTGGACCTGTGGGCGCGTTATCAGGATTTCCAGCTCCGTATCCGTAACGCCATTATCAAACGCCAGTCCCTTGATTTCATCATGGCCGGTTTTAACGGCGTGAAGCGTGCCGAAACCTCTGACCGCAGCAGCAATCCGATGCTGCAGGATGTGGCGGTCGGCTGGCTGCAGAAATACCGCAATGAAGCCCCGGCGCGCGTGATGAGCAAGGTCACTGACGAGGAAGGGCACACCACCTCTGAGGTCATCCGCGTGGGTAAGGGCGGTGATTATGCCAGCCTTGATGCACTGGTGATGGATGCGACCAACAACCTGATTGAGCCGTGGTATCAGGAAGACCCTGACCTTGTGGTGATTGTGGGACGTCAGCTACTGGCGGACAAGTATTTTCCCATCGTCAACAAGGAGCAGGACAACAGCGAAATGCTGGCCGCTGACGTCATCATCAGCCAGAAACGCATCGGCAACCTGCCAGCGGTACGCGTCCCGTACTTCCCGGCGGATGCGATGCTCATCACGAAGCTGGAAAACCTGTCCATCTACTACATGGATGACAGCCATCGCCGCGTGATTGAGGAAAACCCGAAACTCGACCGCGTGGAGAACTACGAGTCAATGAACATTGATTACGTGGTGGAGGACTACGCCGCCGGTTGTCTGGTGGAAAAAATTAAGGTCGGTGATTTCTCCACACCGGCTAAAGCGACCGCAGAGCCGGGAGCGTAACCGATGACGAGTCCCGCACAGCGCCACATGATGCGGGTCTCGGCAGCAATGACCGCGCAGCGGGAAGCCGCCCCGCTGCGACATGCAACTGTCTATGAGCAGATGCTGGTTAAGCTCGCCGCAGACCAGCGCACACTGAAAGCGATTTATTCAAAAGAGCTGAAGGCCGCGAAAAAGCGCGAACTGCTGCCGTTCTGGTTGCCGTGGGTGAACGGCGTGCTGGAGCAGGGCAAAGGTGCACAGGATGACATTCTGATGACGGTCATGCTGTGGCGTCTGGATACCGGCGATATTGCCGGTGCGCTGGAGATTGCCCGTTATGCCCTGAAGTACGGTCTGACCATGCCGGGTAAACACCGCCGCACCCCGCCGTACATGTTCACCGAGGAGGTGGCGCTTGCGGCCATGCGTGCCCACGCTGCCGGTGAGTCTGTGGATACCCGCCTGCTGACGGAGACCCTTGAACTGACTGCCGCTGCTGACATGCCTGATGAAGTGCGCGCAAAGCTGCACAAAATCACCGGTCTGTTTCTGCGTGACGGTGGTGATGCCGCCGGTGCGCTGGCTCACCTGCAACGTGCGACACAGCTCGACTGTCAGGCAGGCGTCAAAAAAGAGATTGAACGACTGGAGCGGGAGCTGAAACCGAAGCCGGAGCCGCAGCCCAAAGCGGCCACCCGTACCCCGCGTAAGACCCGGAGCGTGACACCGGCAAAACGTGGACGCCAGAAAAAGAAAGCCAGTTAACAACCGAATGCGCCCCGCGCCAGGGCGGCACGCCGGTCAGTGAGGGTGAATCACCTGACGCTGTACCGGCGTCCACCGCCCGACTTTTCAGAGGTAGTCATGATGACGCTGATTATTCCGCGAAAGGAGGCTCCCGTGTCCGGTGAGGGTACGGTGGTCATCCCGCAACCGGCAGGCGACGAGCCGGTGATTAAAAACACGTTCTTTTTTCCCGATATCGACCCGAAGCGCGTCCGGGAACGTATGCGCCTTGAGCAGACCGTCGCCCCCGCCCGTCTGCGTGAGGCCATCAAGTCAGGCATGGCTGAAACGAATGCGGAGCTGTACGAGTACCGCGAACAGAAAATTGCTGCCGGTTTTACGCGTCTGGCGGACGTTCCGGCGGACGACATCGACGGTGAAAGTATCAAAGTTTTTTACTACGAGCGCGCCGTGTGTGCGATGGCGACCGCGTCGCTTTATGAGCGTTACCGCGGCGTGGATGCCAGTGCGAAAGGAGACAAGAAGGCCGACAGCATTGACAGCACCATTGATGAGCTGTGGCGGGATATGCGCTGGGCGGTGGCGCGTATCCAGGACAAGCCGCGCTGCATCGTGAGTCAAATCTGATGAAGACCTTTGCGCTACAGGGCGACACGCTCGACGCCATTTGTGTCCGGTATTACGGGCGCACTGAGGGCGTGGTTGAGACCGTGCTCGCCGCAAATCCGGGACTGGCTGAACTGGGTGCGGTGCTGCCACACGGCACCGCCGTCGAACTGCCCGACGTTCAGACCGCGCCCGTGGCTGAAACTGTCAATCTGTGGGAGTAACGCATGACAGCAGAAGAAAAAAGCGTCCTGTCGCTTTTCATGATTGGGGTGCTGATTGTTGTCGGCAAGGTGCTTGCCGGTGGTGAACCCATCACCCCGCGTCTGTTTATCGGGCGCATGTTGCTCGGTGGTTTTGTCTCGATGGTTGCCGGTGTTGTTCTGGTGCAGTTTCCTGACCTGTCACTGCCTGCGGTGTGCGGCATCGGCTCCATGCTGGGTATCGCCGGTTATCAGGTGATTGAGATTGCCATTCAGCGCCGTTTTAAGGGCAGGGGGAAACAGTAATGCCGGTAATTAACACGCATCAGAATATCGCGGCCTTTCTCGACATGCTGGCAGTGTCCGAAGGGACGGCGAATCATCCGCTGACGAAAAACCGGGGCTATGACGTGATAGTCACCGGACTGGACGGGAAGCCGGAAATTTTCACCGACTACAGTGACCACCCGTTCGCGCATGGCCGACCGGCGAAGGTGTTTAACCGTCGCGGTGAAAAATCCACGGCCTCCGGTCGCTATCAGCAGCTTTACCTGTTCTGGCCGCACTACCGCAAACAGCTTGCCCTGCCGGATTTCAGTCCGTTGTCGCAGGACAGACTCGCCATTCAGTTGATCCGCGAACGCGGTGCGCTGGATGACATCCGGGCGGGGCGCATTGAGCGCGCCATTTCACGCTGTCGCAATATCTGGGCGTCCCTGCCGGGGGCCGGTTACGGTCAGCGTGAGCATTCACTGGAAAAACTGGTCACCGTCTGGCGTACCGCTGGCGGCGTACCGGCTTAAACGGAGTAAACACCATGAAGAAATTATTCCTTTCACTGATGCTGAACGTGTCGCTGGCGCTGATGCTGGCACTGTCCCTGATTTACCCGCAGAGCGTGGCCGTCAGTTTTGTCGCCGCCTGGGCGATTCTGGCGACGGTTATCTGTGTGGTTGCCGGTGGTGTCGGTGTGTATGCCACTGAGTATGTACTGGAACGCTACGGACGGGAGCTGCCGCCGGAATCGCTGGCCGTGAAGATTGTCACGTCGCTGTTTTTGCAGCCGGTGCCGTGGCGCAGACGGGCAGTAGCTCTGGTGGTGATGGTGGCGACATTTATCTCGCTGGTCGCTGCCGGGTGGATTTTTACCGCGCTGATTTATCTTGTGGCGTCGCTGTTCTTCCGGCTGATACGTAAAGCCTGTCGTCAGCGTCTTGAGGGGCGGGAACCATGTCAAAGCTGATGATTGTGCTGGTCGTGTTGTTATCGCTGGCGGTGGCCGGTCTGTTTCTGGTGAAACACAAAAATGCCAGCCTGCGCGCCTCGCTGGACAGGGCGAATAACGTCGCCAGCGGGCAGCAGACGACCATCACCATGCTGAAAAATCAGCTTCATGTTGCGCTCACCAGGGCAGACAAAAACGAGCTGGCGCAGGTGGCACTGCGTCAGGAGCTGGAGAACGCCGCGAAGCGTGAAGCACAGCGCGAGAAAACCATCACGAGGTTACTGAATGAAAACGAAGATTTTCGCCGCTGGTACGGCGCTGACCTGCCTGATGCTGTGCGCCGGTTGCACCAGCGTCCGGCCTGCACCGACGCCAGTGATTGTCGCCAACGCCTGCCCGAAAGTGAGCCTTTGCCCGATGCCGGGCAGTGACCCGCAGACGAACGGCGATTTAAGTGCCGATATCCGGCAGCTTGAGAACGCGCTGGCACGCTGTGCCAGCCAGGTAAAAATGATTAAACACTGTCAGGACGAAAACGATGCTCAAACCCGACAGCCTGCGCAGGGCGCTGACTGATGCCGTCACGGTGCTGAAAACCAGTCCCGAGATGCTGCGGATATTCGTGGATAACGGGAGTATTGCCTCCACACTGGCGACGTCGCTGTCATTCGAAAAGCGTTACACGCTCAATGTGATTGTGACCGACTTTACCGGTGATTTTGACCTGCTCATTGTGCCGGTGCTGGCGTGGCTGCGGGAAAATCAGCCCGACATGATGACCACCGACGAAGGCCAGAAAAAGGGCTTCACGTTTTATGCAGACATCAACAATGACAGCAGCTTTGATATCAGCATCAGCCTGATGCTGACCGAGCGCACGCTGGTCAGTGAGGTTGACGGCGCGCTGCATGTGAAGAATATCCCGGAACCTCCGCCGCCGGAGCCGGTTACCCGCCCGATGGAGCTGTATATCAATGGCGAACTGGTGAGCAAGTGGGATGAATGAGTTTAAGCGTTTTGAAGACCGGCTGACCGGACTGATTGAGTCGCTGTCACCGTCAGGGCGTCGGCGACTGAGTGCCGAACTGGCGAAACGTCTGCGGCAGAGTCAGCAGCGTCGGGTGATGGCTCAGAAAGCCCCGGACGGCACACCCTACGCACCACGCCAGCAGCAGAGCGCCAGAAAAAAGACCGGTCGCGTTAAGCGAAAAATGTTTGCGAAACTTATCACCAGTCGTTTTTTGCATATCCGCGCCAGCCCGGAACAGGCATCAATGGAGTTTTACGGCGGGAAGTCACCGAAAATCGCCAGCGTGCATCAGTTCGGTCTGTCGGAAGAAAACCGGAAAGACGGTAAGAAAATTGATTATCCGGCGCGTCCTCTGCTCGGCTTTACCGGTGAGGATGTGCAGATGATTGAAGAGATTATCCTGGCTCACCTCGACCGTTAGTTGTGCCATTCCTGACACCTCATCGTCACATTGCCGCCGGTATGACCCGGCGGCATCCTTCCCGTTATGAACACTCTCGCAAATATCCAGGAACTCGCGCGCGCACTGCGCAACATGATTCGCACCGGCCTTGTCGTCGAAACCGACCTTAACGCCGGTCGCTGCCGTGTGCAGACCGGCGGCATGTGCACCGACTGGCTTCAGTGGCTGACCCATCGCGCCGGACGTTCGTGCACATGGTGGGCACCTTCCGTGGGGGAGCAGGTGCTGATTCTGGCCGTGGGCGGTGAACTTGACACGGCGTTTGTTCTGCCGGGGATTTATTCCGGCGATAACCCCGCGCCGTCTGCGTCGGCGGATGCCCTGCATATCCGTTTCCCTGACGGGGCGGTGATTGAATATGAACCCGAAACCAGTGCACTCACGGTAAGCGGAATTAAAACGGCCAGCGTGACGGCTTCTGATTCTGTTACTGCCACGGTGCCGGTGGTCATGGTGAAAGCATCAACCCGCATCACCCTGGACACACCGGAGGTGGTCTGCACCAACAGGCTGATTACCGGCACGCTGGAAGTGCAGAAGGGCGGGGCGATGCGCGGCAACATTGAACATACCGGCGGTGAACTCTCATCAAACGGTAAGGTACTGCATACCCATAAACACCCAGGCGACAGCGGCGGCACAACCGGGAGTCCTCTATGACAGCGCGTTATCTCGGAATGAATCGCAGTGATGGCCTGACTGTCACTGACCTTGAGCATATCAGCCAGAGTATCGGCGATATCCTGCGCACGCCGGTCGGCTCACGGGTGATGCGTCGTGATTACGGCTCGTTGCTGGCGTCAATGATTGACCAGCCGCAGACCCCGGCGCTTGAGTTGCAGATTAAGGTCGCCTGTTACATGGCGGTGCTGAAATGGGAACCCCGCGTCACGCTGTCATCTGTCACCACGGCGCGCAGTTTTGACGGGCGAATGACGGTCACGTTAACCGGCCAACACAACGACACCGGCCAGCCACTTTCGTTAACCATCCCTGTGAGTTGAAACCATGCCGATTATCGACCTGAACCAGCTACCCGCACCGGATGTGGTCGAGGAGCTGGACTTTGAAACCATTCTCGCTGAACGCAAGGCGACACTGATTTCCCTTTACCCGGAAGACCAGCAGGAGGCGGTCGCCCGTACCCTGACGCTGGAATCTGAGCCTCTCGTCAAACTGCTGGAGGAAAATGCTTATCGTGAGCTTATCTGGCGTCAGCGTGTGAATGAGGCCGCACGGGCGGTGATGCTGGCCTGTGCCGCCGGTAATGACCTTGATGTGATTGGTGCCAATTACAACACCACGCGCCTGATTATCACTCCGGCAGATGATTCGACTATCCCGCCGACACCGGCCGTGATGGAATCTGACACCGATTATCGTCTGCGTATTCAGCAGGCCTTTGAAGGTTTAAGCGTCGCCGGGTCGGTGGGAGCCTATCAGTATCATGGTCGCAGTGCCGACGGGCGTGTCGCGGATATCTCTGTCACCAGTCCGTCTCCGGCCTGCGTCACCATCTCTGTGCTGTCACGTGAAAATAACGGTGTCGCATCCGAAGACCTGCTGGCGGTGGTGCGTAACGCTCTTAATGGCGAGGACGTCAGGCCGGTGGCCGACCGCGTGACCGTGCAGTCTGCCGCCATCGTTGAATACCAGATAAACGCCACGCTTTACCTTTACCCTGGTCCCGAAAGCGAACCCATCCGCGCTGCTGCCGTGAAAAAACTGGAAGCGTACATCACGGCACAGCACCGGCTGGGGCGCGACATCCGTCTGTCTGCCATTTATGCCGCTTTGCATGTGGAAGGCGTGCAGCGTGTCGAACTGGCTGCACCACTGGTCGATATCGTGCTCAACAGTACGCAGGCGTCTTTCTGTACCGAATACCACGTCGTGACCGGAGGCTCGGATGAGTGATTCGCGACTGCTGCCGACCGGCTCATCACCGCTTGAAGTTGCCGCCGCAAAAGCCTGTGCGGAAATTGAAAAAACGCCGGTCAGTATTCGTGATCTGTGGAACCCGGATACCTGTCCGGCAAATCTGCTGCCGTGGCTGGCGTGGGCGTTTTCGGTCGACAGGTGGGATGAAAAGTGGCCGGAAGCGACAAAACGCGCCGTTATCCGCGATGCCTATTTCATCCACTGTCATAAGGGCACGATAGGTGCAATCCGGCGTGTGGTGGAGCCGCTCGGCTATCTCATCAACGTGACGGAGTGGTGGGAAAACAGTGACCCGCCCGGCACCTTCCGGCTTGATATTGGTGTACTGGAAAGCGGTATCACAGAGGCAATGTATCAGGAAATGGAACGGCTGATTGCTGATGCCAAACCTGCAAGCCGTCACCTTATTGGCCTGAACATTACCCGGGACATTCCCGGCTACCTGTTCGCCGGTGGTGTGGCTTACGACGGCGATGTAATTACGGTTTACCCCGGATAAGTGAGGAATAATGAGCACAAAATTCAAAACCGTTATCACCACTGCCGGTGCAGCAAAGCTGGCAGCGGCAACCGCACCGGGAGGGCGGAAGGTCAACATTACCACGATGGCCGTCGGGGATGGCGGTGGTAAATTGCCTGTCCCGGATGCCGGACAGACCGGGCTTATCCATGAAGTCTGGCGACATGCGCTGAACAAAATCACCCTGGACAAACGAAACAGTAATTATATTATCGCAGAGCTGGTTATTCCGCCGGAGGTGGGCGGTTTCTGGATGCGTGAGCTTGGCCTGTACGATGATGCGGGAACGCTAATTGCCGTGGCGAACATGGCTGAAAGTTATAAACCCGCTCTTGCCGAAGGCTCAGGGCGTTCGCAGACCTGCCGCATGGTCATCATCGTCAGCAGTGTGGCCTCAGTGGAGCTGACCATTGACACCACAACGGTGATGGCAACGCAGGATTACGTTGATGACAAAATTGCAGAGCATGAACAGTCACGACGTCACCCGGACGCCTCGCTGACCGCAAAAGGTTTTACTCAGTTAAGCAGTGCAACCAACAGCGCGTCTGAAACACTGGCTGCAACGCCGAAAGCGGTAAAGGCCGCGTATGACCTTGCTAACGGGAAATATACTGCGCAGGATGCCACCACAGCGCGAAAAGGTCTTGTCCAGCTCAGTAGTGCCACCAACAGCACGTCTGAAGCGCTCGCCGCAACACCAAAAGCGGTAAAGGCCGCGTATGACCTTGCTAACGGGAAATACACTGCACAGGACGCCACCACAGCGCGAAAAGGTCTTGTCCAGCTCAGTAGCGTCACCAACAGCGATTCTGAAACGCTTGCGGCAACACCAAAGGCGGTTAAGACAGCGTATGACCTTGCTAACGGGAAATACACTGCACAGGATGCCACCACGGCGCGAAAAGGTCTTGTCCAGCTCAGTAGCGCCACCAACAGTGATTCTGAAACCCTCGCGGCAACGCCAAAAGCAGTGAAGTCTGCCTATGACAATGCTGAAAAACGTCTTCAGAAAGATCAGAACGGTGCGGATATTCCGGGAAAGGATACCTTCACGAAAAATATCGGTGCCTGTCGTGCTTATAGCGGCGCTTTGAGCACTGAAGCCGGAAACTGGACAACCGCTCAGTTTATTGAATGGCTGGATTCCCGTGGTGCATTTAATCATCCGTACTGGATGTGCAAAGGCTCCTGGTCATATGCAAATAACAAAATCATTACGGATACCGGATGTGGTGATATCCACCTGGCTGGTTGTGTCGTCGAGGTCATGGGAACTAAATCTGCAATCACTATCCGAGTGACCACGCCGACAACATCAAGTGGTGGCGGTACAACCAGCGCGCAATTCACTTACATTAATCATGGGGACGGCTACTCCCCCGGCTGGCGTCGTGACTGGAATCGTCAGGGCGACTCAATGACCGGAACGATTAATCAGGATGGCGGAAGCCAGAATGCCTATATGTCTACGGCCTTATGTTCAGGCACCAGAGGCGGCAAAAAATATCTCAGAAAGTTTCGTGGTGGAGAAGGAGACACTATCTGGCATGAAACAGTACAGGGCGGGGTAGTTCGCTGGGCGACTGGTAATACTGATGCTCAGGAAGAATTATCACTCAGCTCCGCTTATGGTCTCCGTTCAAGAGGTGAGATTACATCACTCAGTGCTAATGGTCTGCGCATTGCTTATGGCAATTATGGATTCTTTATCAGGAATGATGGCAGCAGCACTTATTTTATGTTGACTAAATCAGGTGACAGATTAGGTACTTATAATAATTTAAGACCACTGATTATAAATGATGCCACGGGTGCTGTATCAATGGGGCATGGCCTGAGTGTTACTGGTGATATTGTCTCAAGTACCAAAGTACGTGCCGGTAGCGGGAAAAAATTCACGGTCAGCAGCAGTAATACATCCACGAAGGAAGCCGCATTCAATTTGTGGGGAAACTCAAGTCGTCCGGTGGTGGCTGAATTAGGTGATGATGCAGGCTGGCATTTTTACAGTCAGAGAAATACAGATAACAGCATCACTTTTGCTGTTAACGGGCAGGTATCACCATCTAACTATAGTAATTTTGATTCCCGTTATGTACGCGATATCCGGCTTGGGACTCGAGTTGTCCAGACCATGCAGAAAGGGGTGATGTATGAGAAAGCAGGGCACGTAATTACCGGGCTTGGTATTGTCGGTGAAGTCGATGGTGATGACCCCGCAGTATTCAGACCAATACAAAAATACATCAATGGCACATGGTATAACGTCGCACAGGTGTAATTTATGCAGCATTTAAAAAATATTACTGCGGGTAATCCAAAAACTGTTGCCCAATATCAACTGACAAAAAATTTTGATGTTATCTGGTTATGGTCCGAAGAGGGAAAAAACTGGTATGAGGAAGTAAGTAATTTTCAGGCAGACACGATAAAGATTGTTTACGACGAGAATAATATAATTGTCGGCATCACCAGAGATGCTTCAACGCTTAACCCTGAAGGTTTTAGCGTTGTCGAGGTTCCTGATATTACCGCCAACCGACGTGCTGATGACTCAGGTAAATGGATGTTTAAGGATGGTGCCGTGATTAAGCGGATTTATACGGCAGACGAACAGCAACAACAGGCCGAATCACAAAAGGCCGCGTTACTTTCCGAAGCTGAATCAGTTATCCAGCCGCTGGAACGCGCCGTCAGGCTGAATATGGCGACGGATGAGGAGCGCGCACGACTGGAGTCATGGGAACGCTACAGCGTTCTGGTCAGCCGTGTGGATCCTGCAAATCCTGAATGGCCGGAAATACCGCAATAAGTTGTATGAGCTCTGGTGTGAGCTTACATATCTATGGCACAGAGTAAAGACTAATCTGACAGTCCGCTCTGTGCCAAAAGCGGAACTTGCTTACATCGTGCTATGTTAGTTTGCTGGGAGCAGGTCATTATCTACGTGATTGCTATTTTATAACTTGGATAAAATGGGGGATGAACATAATATCGAGACAGTGATTGCAGAGTTAGTCATTATAGGCGGGCATCAGTTCATGCCGGATCTCTAATGCAATTATCAGGAAAATATGGGACGTTTTATCAATCAGAGGAAATATGTTACAGTTCAGCTTTGTATCAAATGACGTTGTTATGACTTACGACGGTGACAGCGGAGAACAAATAATTTGGGTTTGGGAGAGTTTAAATAAATTTCAAACAGTATGCATTTCACGAATTTTTAACTTTCAACTCCAGGACTTGAGAAACCCACCGTCAACCGTTCAGGATTTTAATGATTACGAATATTCCTTTAATTTTGGCACGCTTAATAATGAATACATAACAGTTCCGGGACGGATTCTAAGCATTAATCGAGATGTCCTTATACATAAGTCCATCAAGCTTGAAAGGAAAGTATTTGCGTCAGAACGCAACGTCTCCATTTTTGGTCGGCTTTCAAAACTACTCGATCACACTAATCCCATCATCATCGGAGGAGATAAGCCGGAAGCTATACCAAAAAGCGTATTCCAGGAGTTGCAAAGTAAATTCCCCAACACAGGGGAACTGGATCGCTATGCTAATGCAAGGGTTCACGCTATTCTCGCAGGTTATCTTGATGGTATGAAAGATGCTCGCGAACGGTATGAACATTACCTAAACAGAAAAACAGTGATCAGAAAAACCGACAAACTGGATTTAGAAGTTTTAAATAAGCTCGAAATTGAGAAATATACACTCATAAGAGACATTATCCAGGATGCATTGAATAACAAAACTAACTTGTCTGAAGATGACTGGCAGAGCCTGATGATACCCTTCATCACATTACTTTTTCCAAAATATATCAAGGTCCTCGAGAAGGTTAAAATTTTCGACTATTACTCTAATCCTTCGGCTAAAACAAATCGGTTTATAGACATTGCACTGGTGGATGCAAACGGCAACCTTGATATCATCGAAGTCAAAAAGCCGTTTGATGATAAGATCCTTCGCAAGACGCCCTATCGCGATAACTATATTCCTACATCAGAACTTAGCGGCGGTATTATGCAGGCTGAAAAGTATATTTTTCATTTATCTAAATGGGGTGTTAAGGGTGAAAAAGAGCTTACGAATGCCTACAAGAATTCTCTGCCAGCGGGAATGCGTATTCGTATATCTAACCCAAAAGCCATCATCATTGTCGGGCGCGATCAGATAGCGAACGGTAATATGACCGACGGTCAGTTGCTTGATTTTGAGATAATCAAACGTAAGTACGCCAACATGATAGACATATTGACGTACGACGACCTGTTGCGTCGACTTAATAATACGATTGAAGCATTGAAAGGTTGAATGCCCATGAGGTTCACACCCACAACGGGGAGCAGGTCACTTCCTCTTGTTTGATTGACATACCATAACGTCTGCTTTTGGCTCAAAGCAGACTGTCTGATTTGATAGCTTTTGGGCTATGTAAATTGTCAGTTGAAAAATGAGTGAGTACAAATCAGGACGGGCGGGCGAGTTGCCCGCCTTTTCTTTATCTGTTGTTTCATCCACTGACCAGCCAGGTCAAATAGCGTCTCATGTACTACCCAACGGAAAATAGTTGCACCCATTAACCACGGAGTTAAACGGATGAGTGACTATCATCACGGCGTGCAGGTGCTGGAGATTAACGAGGGCACCCGCGTCATTTCCACTGTATCCACGGCCATTGTCGGCATGGTCTGCACGGCCAGCGATGCGGATGCGGAAACCTTCCCCCTCAATAAACCTGTGCTGATTACCAATGTGCAGACCGCAATTGCAAAGGCCGGTAAAAAAGGCACGCTGGCGGCGTCGTTGCAGGCCATCGCTGACCAGTCAAAACCGGTCACCGTTGTTGTACGTGTGGAAGACGGCACCGGCGAAGACGAAGAAACGAAACTTGCGCAGACCGTTTCCAATATCATCGGCACCACCGACGAAAACGGTCAGTACACCGGACTGAAAGCCCTGCTGGCGGCGGAGTCGGTAACCGGTGTTAAACCGCGTATTCTCGGCGTACCGGGACTGGATACCAAAGAGGTGGCTGTTGCACTGGCATCAGTCTGTCAGAAGTTGCGCGCTTTCGGGTATATCAGCGCATGGGGCTGTAAAACCATTTCCGAGGTGAAAGCTTACCGCCAGAATTTCAGCCAGCGTGAGCTGATGGTCATCTGGCCGGATTTCCTCGCATGGGATACGGTCACCAGTACCACCGCCACCGCGTATGCCACCGCCCGTGCGCTGGGTCTGCGCGCTAAAATCGACCAGGAGCAGGGCTGGCATAAAACGCTGTCCAATGTCGGGGTGAACGGTGTTACCGGCATCAGCGCCTCTGTATTCTGGGATTTGCAGGAGTCCGGCACCGATGCTGACCTGCTTAACGAGTCAGGCGTTACTACGCTGATTCGCCGCGACGGTTTCCGCTTCTGGGGTAACCGTACCTGCTCTGATGACCCGCTGTTCCTCTTTGAAAACTACACCCGTACCGCGCAGGTGCTGGCCGACACGATGGCTGAGGCGCACATGTGGGCGGTGGACAAGCCCATCACCGCAACGCTGATTCGCGACATCGTTGACGGCATCAATGCCAAATTCCGTGAGCTGAAAACAAACGGCTATATCGTGGATGCGACCTGCTGGTTCAGCGAAGAATCCAACGATGCGGAAACCCTCAAGGCCGGAAAACTGTATATCGACTACGACTATACCCCGGTGCCTCCTCTTGAAAACCTGACCCTGCGCCAGCGTATTACCGATAAATACCTGGCAAATCTGGTCACCTCGGTTAACAGCAATTAAGGAGCCTGACCGATGGCAATGCCGCGCAAACTCAAGTTAATGAACGTCTTTCTGAACGGCTACAGCTATCAGGGCGTTGCAAAGTCCGTCACGCTGCCAAAACTGACCCGTAAACTCGAAAACTATCGCGGTGCGGGGATGAACGGAAGCGCACCGGTAGACCTCGGCCTTGATGACGATGCGCTGTCAATGGAGTGGTCGCTCGGGGGCTTCCCGGATTCGGTTATCTGGGAGCTTTACGCCGCAACCGGCGTGGATGCCGTACCGATTCGTTTTGCAGGCTCTTACCAGCGCGACGATACCGGCGAAACGGTGGCCGTTGAAGTGGTCATGCGTGGACGTCAGAAAGAAATCGACACCGGCGAGGGTAAACAGGGAGAAGACACCGAGTCGAAAATCTCCGTAGTCTGCACCTATTTCCGGCTGACGATGGACGGTAAGGAGCTGGTCGAAATCGACACCATCAACATGATTGAGAAGGTGAACGGCGTCGACCGGCTGGAGCAACACCGCCGCAATATCGGCCTGTGATTTTCATCCGGTCAGCCTGGCTGACCGGTTAACCCCGATTCAGAAGTGAGAAAACCATGAACAAAGAAAATGTGATTACCCTGGACAATCCGGTCAAGCGTGGTGAGCAGGTTATCGAACAGGTCACGCTGATGAAACCTAATGCCGGGACGCTGCGCGGTGTCAGTCTGGCTGCGGTCGCAAACTCCGAAGTCGATGCACTGATTAAGGTGCTGCCGCGCATGACGGCACCGATGCTGACCGAGCAGGAGGTCGCCGCGCTGGAACTGCCTGACCTTGTGGCGCTGGCCGGTAAGGTGGTCGGTTTTTTGTCGCCGAACTCGGTGCAGTGACGTTTCCGAAAAATCTGTCGGTCGATGACCTGATGGCAGATGTGGCAGTGATATTTCACTGGCCGCCATCAGAACTGTATCCCATGAGCCTGACCGAACTCATCACATGGCGCGAAAAGGCGCTCCGGCGAAGCGGAAACACGAATGAGTAACAATGTAAAATTACAGGTATTGCTCAGGGCTGTTGACCAGGCATCCCGCCCGTTTAAATCCATCCGCACAGCGAGCAAATCGCTGTCGGGGGATATCCGGGAAACACAAAAATCACTGCGCGAGCTGAACGGTCAGGCATCCCGTATTGAGGGATTTCGCAAGACCAGTGCACAGCTCGCCGTGACTGGTCATGCACTTGAAAAGGCGCGGCAGGAAGCCGAAGCCCTTGCCACACAGTTTAAAAATACCGAACGACCGACCCGTGCTCAGGCGAAAGTGCTGGAATCCGCAAAGCGTGCGGCGGAGGACTTACAGGCGAAATATAACCGCCTGACGGATTCCGTTAAACGCCAGCAGCGGGAACTGGCCGTTGTGGGAATTAATACCCGCAATCTTGCACATGATGAGCAGGGACTGAAAAACCGTATCAGTGAAACCACCGCACAGCTTAACCGTCAGCGTGACGCGCTGGCGCGTGTCAGTGCACAACAGGCAAAACTTAACGCAGTCAAACAGCGTTATCAGGCAGGAAAGGAACTGGCCGGAAATATGGCCTCAGTGGGCGCTGCCGGTGTGGGGATTGCTGCTGCGGGAACGATGGCCGGAGTTAAGCTGCTGATGCCCGGTTATGAGTTTGCGCAGAAAAACTCAGAATTACAGGCTGTGCTCGGAGTGGCAAAAGACTCCACCGAAATGGCCGCATTACGCAAACAGGCGCGCCAGCTCGGCGACAATACCGCAGCCTCGGCAGATGATGCAGCCGGTGCGCAGATTATCATTGCGAAAGCCGGTGGGGATGTTGATGCCATTCAGGCGGCAACGCCGGTTACACTGAATATGGCGCTGGCGAACCGCCGCACGATGGAAGAAAACGCCGCCCTGCTGATGGGGATGAAATCTGCCTTTCAGCTTTCAAACGATAAGGTCGCTCATATCGGGGATGTTCTCTCCATGACGATGAACAAAACCGCCGCCGATTTTGACGGCATGAGCGATGCGCTGACCTATGCCGCACCTGTGGCAAAAAATGCCGGTGTCAGCATTGAAGAAACCGCCGCAATGGTCGGGGCGCTGCATGATGCAAAAATCACAGGCTCAATGGCGGGGACGGGAAGCCGTGCCGTGTTAAGCCGCCTGCAGGCACCGACAGGAAAAGCATGGGATGCACTCAAAGAGCTTGGTGTGAAAACCTCAGACAGTAAGGGAAACACCCGACCAGTATTTACCATTCTGAAAGAAATGCAGGCCAGTTTTGAGAAAAACCGGCTCGGTACTGCCCAGCAGGCTGAATACATGAAAACCATTTTCGGGGAGGAGGCCAGTTCAGCCGCCGCCGTGCTGATGACTGCCGCCTCAACCGGAAAGCTGGACAAACTGACCGCTGCGTTTAAAGCCTCAGACGGGAAAACTGCAGAGCTGGTAAATATCATGCAGGACAATCTCGGCGGTGACTTTAAGGAGTTTCAGTCTGCTTATGAGGCAGTGGGGACTGACCTGTTTGACCAGCAGGAAGGCGCACTGCGTAAGCTCACTCAGACGGCCACAAAGTATGTGTTAAAACTCGACGGCTGGATCCAGAAAAACAAATCACTGGCGTCAACCATCGGCCTCATTGTCGGTGGCGCGCTGGCGCTTATTGGCATCATCGGTGCCATTGGTCTTGTAGCCTGGCCGGTTATCACCGGCATCAATTCCATTATCGCGGCAGCAGGCGCAATGGGGGCAATCTTCACGACGGTTAGCAGTGCTGTTATGACGGCCATCGGGGCGATTAGCTGGCCGGTTGTGGCCGTGGTGGCCGCCATTGTCGCCGGGGCGTTGCTTATCCGTAAATACTGGGAGCCTGTCAGCGCATTCTTTGGCGGTGTGGTTGAAGGGCTGAAAGCGGCATTTGCGCCGGTGGGGGAACTGTTCACGCCACTTAAGCCGGTGTTTGACTGGCTGGGCGAAAAGTTACAGGCCGCGTGGCAGTGGTTTAAAAACCTGATTGCCCCGGTTAAAGCCACCCGGGACACCCTGAACCGTTGCCGTGACACGGGCGTCATGTTCGGGCAGGCACTGGCTGACGCGCTGATGCTGCCGCTTAATGCGTTCAACAAACTGCGCAGTGGTATTGACTGGGTACTGGAAAAACTCGGTGTTATCAACAAAGAGTCAGACACACTTGACCAGACCGCCGCCAGAACTCAAGCCGCCACGTATGGCAGCGGTGGTTATATTCCGGCGACCAGCTCTTATGCAAGCTATCAGGCTTATCAGCCGGTCACGGCACCGGCTGGCCGCTCTTATGTAGACCAGAGTAAAAACGAATATCACATCAGCCTGACGGGTGGTACTGCGCCGGGGACACAGCTCGACCGCCAGTTACAGGATGCGCTCGAAAAATACGAGCGGGATAAGCGTGCGCGCGCCCGTGCCAGCATGATGCATGACGGTTAAGGAGGTGACGAAAAATGATGCTCGCGTTAGGTATGTTTGTTTTTATGCGCCAGACGCTGCCACACCAGACCATGCAGCGTGAATCAGATTATCGCTGGCCGTCAAATTCCCGTATCGGTAAACGGGATGCCTACCAGTTTCTCGGTGTTGGTGAGGAAAACATGACGCTTGCCGGTGTGCTTTATCCCGAACTTACCGGCGGCAAGCTGACGATGACCACGCTCAGACTGATGGCAGAGGAAGGCCGGGCGTGGCCGTTGCTGGATGGTACCGGCATGATTTACGGCATGTATGTCATCAGCAGGGTGAGTGAAACAGGGAGTATTTTCTTTGCAGACGGCACACCCCGGAAAATTGATTTTACGCTGTCGCTCACCCGCGTTGATGAATCACTGGCCGCGCTTTATGGCGATATCGGTAAACAGGCGGAATCGCTCATCGGTAAGGCTGGCAGTATGGCGACCAGATTCACGGGTATGACGGGGGCGGGATAATGCTGGATGCGCTGACATTTGATGCAGGCAGTACGCTGACGCCGGATTACATGCTGATGCTCGACAGCAGGGATATTACCGGCAATATCAGCGACCGTCTGATGAGTATGACCCTGACGGATAACCGGGGCTTTGAGGCTGACCAGCTTGATATTGAACTGAACGATGCCGACGGGCAGGTCGGGCTGCCGGTTCGTGGCGCTGTCCTGACGGTGTATATCGGCTGGAAAGGTTTTGCCCTGGTATGCAAAGGGAAATTTACCGTTGATGAGGTTGAACACCGGGGCGCGCCGGATGTGGTCACCATCCGCGCCCGGAGTGCAGATTTCCGCGGGACGCTCAATTCCCGCCGGGAAGGCTCATGGCATGACACCACGCTCGGTGCGATTGTTGAGGCGATAGCCTCCCGTAACAGGCTGGAAGCCAGTGTCGCTCCGTCACTGGCCGGAATTAAAATCCCGCACATCGACCAGTCGCAGGAGTCTGATGCGAAATTCCTGACCCGTCTTGCAGAACGCAACGGCGGTGAGGTCTCGGTAAAAATGGGAAAACTGTTGTTTCTCAAAGCGGGGCAGGGGGTGACGGCCAGCGGTAAAAAAATCCCGCAGGTCACCATAACCCGCAGCGACGGCGACCGCCATCATTTTGCGATTGCTGACCGTGGAGCCTATACCGGTGTAACGGCAAAGTGGTTACACACCAAAGACCCGAAGCCGCAAAAGCAGAAGGTAAAACTGAAACGCAAAAAGAAAGAGAAACACCTGCGCGCACTGGAGCACCCGAAAGCGAAACCAGTCACGCAGAAGAAAGCGCCAAAAGTACCGGAAGCGCGCGAAGGTGAATACATGGCTGGTGAGGCTGACAACGTTTTTGCCCTGACCACGGTATATGCCACGAAAGCGCAGGCCATGCGCGCCGCTCAGGCGAAGTGGGATAAGCTGCAACGGGGCGTTGCGGAGTTCTCCATCAGTCTGGCTACTGGTCGGGCAGATATTTACACGGAAACGCCGGTCAAAGTATCAGGCTTTAAGCGCGTCATAGACGAGCAGGACTGGACAATCACTAAGGTGACACATTTTCTGAATAATAGCGGCTTCACGACGTCCTTGGAGCTTGAGGTCAGGCTTTCTGATGTGGAGTACGAAACAGAAGATGATGAGTGATGTTTTTATTTTATCTGTTTGTTTTATAAGGATAAATTAACTAAAATGGCACCATCAACAAAACCGGAAGAGGTGCTCGCGATGTTTCATTGTCCTTTATGCCAGCATGCCGCACATGCGCGTACAAGTCGCTATATCACTGACACGACAAAAGAGCGTTATCACCAGTGTCAGAACGTGAATTGCAGCGCCACGTTCATCACTTATGAGTCGGTACAGCGATACATCGTGAAGCCGGGAGAAGTCCACGCCGTAAGGCCGCACCCGTTGCCGTCAGGGCAGCAAATTATGTGGATGTAATTACAAACAGGAAGCCCCTCAGTCGAGGGGCTTTTTTGTCGATGTGGTCAATGTGTGGACGTGACCAGAAATAAATCCTTTTATTTCATATGATTAGATATCAAAAAATGTCACCAATAACTGACATTGCGGTGTTTCTCCAGATGTGGCCCATCTGAGGCCGTGTTGATGCGCAGCTCGCAGGCTGCGTCGAGTCTGTTTTGGCAGTCACCTTAAAGTATAGATAGCTGACAAAAAAGGCTCTGTTGTTAAAAAAGGCCCCACTTTCGTGGAGCCTTTATTGTACGCTTTTTACTGTACGATTTCAGTCAAATCTAATTACATAGACTGAGTGAAGGTACGAGTAATAACGTCCTGCTGCTGTTCTTTAGTCAGCGAGTTGAAACGTACTGCGTAGCCAGATACACGGATGGTCAGCTGCGGATATTTTTCCGGGTTTTCCATCGCATCGAGCAGCATTTCACGGTTCATTACGTTCACGTTCAGGTGCTGACCACCTTCGATGGACGCTTCGTGGTGGAAGTAACCATCCATCAGACCTGCCAGGTTGGTCTTACGAACTTCGTCGTCTTTACCCAGTGCGTTTGGAACGATAGAGAAGGTGTAAGAGATACCATCTTTAGCGTAAGCAAACGGCAGTTTAGCAACGGAAGTCAGAGAAGCTACAGCACCTTTCTGGTCACGACCGTGCATCGGGTTAGCGCCCGGTCCGAACGGCGCGCCAGCGCGACGACCGTCTGGGGTGTTACCCGTTTTCTTACCATACACAACGTTAGAAGTGATGGTCAGAACAGACTGAGTCGGGATAGCGTCACGGTAGGTGTGCAGTTTCTGAATTTTCTTCATGAAACGTTCTACCAGATCAACAGCCAGATCATCTACACGAGGATCGTTGTTACCAAACTGCGGATATTCGCCTTCGATTTCGAAGTCGATAGCCAGACCGTCTTCGTCACGAATCGGTTTAACTTTCGCATATTTGATTGCAGACAGGGAGTCAGCAGCAACGGACAGACCAGCGATACCACACGCCATGGTACGGATAACGTCACGGTCGTGCAGCGCCATCAGAGAGGCTTCGTAGCTGTACTTGTCGTGCATGTAGTGGATGATGTTCAGTGCAGTGATGTACTGTTTAGCCAGCCAGTCCATGAAGTGATCCATGCGCTCCATCACTTCATCGTAGTTCAGAACGTCGCCTTTGATCGGTTCAGATTTCGGACCAACCTGCATTTTCAGTTTTTCGTCAACGCCGCCGTTGATTGCGTACAGCATGGTTTTCGCCAGGTTTGCACGCGCACCGAAGAACTGCATTTGTTTACCAACGATCATCGGGCTTACGCAGCAAGCGATAGCGTAGTCATCGTTGTTGAAGTCCGGACGCATCAGGTCATCGTTCTCATACTGCAGAGAAGAGGTATCGATGGACACTTTAGCAGCGAATTTCTTGAAGTTCAGCGGCAGTTTTTCAGACCACAGAATGGTCATGTTCGGTTCCGGAGACGGACCCATTGTGTACAGGGTGTTCAGGAAACGGAAGCTGTTTTTGGTAACCAGCGTACGGCCGTCGAGGCCCATACCACCGATAGATTCGGTTGCCCAGATCGGGTCGCCAGAGAACAGTTCATCGTACTCAGGAGTACGCAGGAAGCGAACCATACGCAGTTTCATGACCAGGTGGTCAACCATTTCCTGCGCTTCTTGTTCGGTGATCTTACCTGCTTTCAGATCACGTTCGATGTACACATCCAGGAAGGTGGAGGTACGACCGAAGGACATTGCAGCACCGTTCTGAGACTTAACAGCAGCCAGATAGCCGAAGTAAGTCCACTGGATAGCTTCCTGAGCGTTGGTAGCCGGACCAGAGATGTCATAGCCGTATTTAGCAGCCATTTCTTTCATCTGACCCAGAGCGCGATGCTGTTCAGCGATTTCTTCGCGCAGACGGATGGTCTGTTCCAGGTTTACGCCGTTTTCCAGATCGGTCTGCAGAGAGGTAAACTGTGCCAGTTTATCTTTCATCAGGTAGTCGATACCGTACAGTGCAACGCGACGGTAGTCACCGATGATACGACCACGACCATAAGCATCTGGCAGACCAGTCAGAACACCGGATTTACGGCAACGCAGGATGTCTGGAGTATAAACGTCGAACACACCCTGGTTATGGGTTTTACGGTATTCAGTGAAGATTTTTTTGATCATCGGATCCAGTTCGCGGTTGTACGCTTTGCAGGAACCTTCGATCATTTTGATACCACCGAACGGGATAAGAGCACGTTTCAGCGGAGCTTCAGTCTGCAGACCAACGATTTTCTCAAGCTGTTTGTTGATATAGCCAGCGTCGTGAGAAGTGATGGTGGAAGCAACAGCGGTGTCAAAGTCAACTGGCGCGTGAGTGCGGTTTTCCAGTTTAACGCCTTCCATTACTTTGTCCCACAGGGTAGTGGTCGCTTCAGTAGCGCCAGCCAGGAAGGACTCGTCACCCTCGTACGGAGTGTAGTTTTTCTGAATGAAGTCACGGACGTTTACTTCATTCTGCCAGTCACCCTTGGTAAAACCTTCCCAGGCTGTGGCTAACTTTTCATTAAGCTCGGACATGTAACACCTACCTTCTTAAGTGGATTTTTTATTTACTGCGTACTTCGACACCGATTAATGGTGATCGTTTTCACGCAGGTAAATGACCCAGTATGTCAACCCAACCAACAAACCACCGCCGATAATATTACCGATCGTAACCGGAATCAGGTTATCAGTGATGAAATTCATCACGGTCAGGTGAGAAAAATTTTCCGGTGCTGAACCGACAGCGGTCCAGAATTCCGGCGTAGCGAAGTCGCGGATTACAATACCCATAGGGATCATAAACATGTTTGCGATACTGTGCTCAAAACCGCTGGCAACAAACATCGCGACCGGCAGCACCATGATAAACGCTTTGTCCATCAGGCTGCGACCAGAATAGCTCATCCATACTGCCAGACACACCATCAGGTTAGCCAGGATACCGAGGCAAACGGCCTCAATAAAAGTATGGTGCACTTTGTGGTCGGCGGTTTGTAGGACATTCAGCCCCCACTGACCGTTGGCGGTCATATACTCGCCGGAAAGCCACATTAAAAGTACAAACAACAACGCGCCGACAAGGTTGCCAAAATAGACATTCAGCCAGTTTTTCGCCAACTGGCCCCAGGTGATGCGCCCGCTCGCCTTGGCAACAACGATCAATACCGTGGAAGTAAAGAGATCGGCGCCGCAGACAACACAAAGAATCAGTCCCAGAGAGAAGCAAATGCCGCCAACCAGTTTTGCCATGCCGAAGGGCATTGTACCTGTGCCAGTAGTTGCTGTGATATAGAAGACGAATGCGATTGAGATGAAAACACCGGCAGTTATCGCCAGATAGAAAGTCTTAAGCGGATGTTTCGTTGCTTTATAGACACCCGCTTCTTCGGCCACTTTGGCCATTGCTGCAGGAAGTAAAAGATCAAAAGGGTTGTCAGCTTTCACACTAACTCTCTCTTTATTAAGTCGGCGACGAGATACTAACAAAGCATTATAGATGAGAATTTGATATAGATCATATCTCGCCTGGCTTATAGGCCCGTAACTCGCATGGTTTTTATGCAAATACGGAGTAAATATTTGATTATCCAAATAAAAATAAATTTTAAAAATTAACAAATGAGTTGAATTTTTTCCGTATCCTCCACCAAAACAGTTAATTAAAAGGGAGCATCAGGCAAATAAAGCAACAATATCGATCGTATTTATTAAATACAAATTACCGACATTTAACTTTATAATTACAATTATTTTGTTAATGCAAATATAGGTAAAGCGGGGCATTAAAAAACGCCCCGTAATATAACCCAGAGTAATGATTAAGCCTACATTGCGTAGGTTATTTGATTTTATTTTGCCCAGAACGCTGCTTTGGCGCGCTGTAACTTTTCGTAGGCTTTCAACAGCGATTGATGGGATGCGAAGGCTTGCAGGTCGCTGTCTACAGGTTGCAGACCATAAAACGCCGCGTCGCCGCTTATTGCCGCATTGGCGGCTTCTACCGCGCCTGCGCCGTACATACGGATAAAGGCGTTCAGATATTGCAGCGGCTGGCGATCTTCTTCCTGCGCGAGTAATAACAATGTTTGCAGGCAGCGATAATAGTTGGCGCGTTCTGCGCTAAACACCGAAGCATTAAATTCCATCGTCCATTCGGTCCAGACCAGAGCCTGTTCCAGATCGCCACCAGCCAGCGCCAGCATCGCTTTTAGCTCACCGATACGAAGGGTGTACCAGCCATTATCTGGTCCCGTCGCCAGACCCAGCAGTTCACGTACACGGGTAAAGTCATCAAAACCTTCTTCATCCAGTTGCTCGATGAGGTTCAGATAATCTTCTTTTTCCCACTGACTGCCTGGCAGTGACAAAATGGTTTCGCGCAGATGGCTACCCATGCTGTTGTTGGCGAGCCATAAGTCTTCTGCCGGATAAATGTCAGACATGCCAGGGACAATAATGCGGCAAGCATAAACGCCCAGATGTTCATAATCGGCAATATAAACTTCTTTATCTTCTCTATTGAAGATAGCCATCAGTGTGGCGAACTCCTCTTCGGTAGTGCCGGAAAAATTCCAGTCTACAAAGGGATAATCTGCCTCTTGCTTGAACAAATCCCAGGAAATCAAACCGCTGGAATCGATAAAGTGGGTTTCGAGGTTGGTATGTTCTGCAACTTCTTCATCATCGAAGGTCGGAGGGGTAAAGACATCCAGATCTTTCAGACTACGGCCCTGCAGTAATTCGGTTACTGTGCGTTCCAGCGCAACGCCAAAATCAGGATGCGCGCCGAAGGATGCAAAGCAGGTACCGTTAGTCGGATTGAACAGTACTACGCAAATCACCGGATACTGACCACCAAGCGAACCGTCATAAGCGAAGATAGGGAAACCTTCCGCTTCCAGTGTTTCGATGGCTTCAACTACCGCTGGATAGCGTGCCAGCACTTCGCTCGGGATCTCCGGCAGGCTGATGCTTTCAGCAATGATGCGGTTTTTTACATAACGTTCGAAAACTTCGGATAACCCCTGAACACGCGCTTCGTTGCGGGTATTACCAGCAGACATACCATTAGAAACATACAGGTTGCCAATGATGTTCATCGGAATATAGACGGTTTGATTATCCGACTGGCGGGTGAATGGCAGGCCGCAAATGCCGCGCTCTTCGTTACCGGATTGCAGATCAATCAACATACTGCCAGTCAGTTCATTTTCCGGGTCATAAAACGCACGCAGACGATCATCGAGCAGGCCTTCTGGCACGTCGTCACTTTCGGTTAGAGGAAACCATTTTTCGTTGGGATAATGCACAAACGGGCTGTTGGCGATGGTCTCGCCCAACCAGAAATCAGCAAAAAAGTAGTTAGTGGAAAGACGCTCGAAATATTCACCAAGAGCAGAAGCCAGCGCTGCTTTTTTAGTCGCACCTTTACCGTTGGTAAAACATAATGCGCACTCTTTGTCGCGAATATGCACAGACCAGACGTTAGGCACCGGATTCAGCCAGGAAGCCTCTTCAATTTGAAAGCCGAGGTCGGAGAGTTTTTGCTGGAAGCGAGCGATGGAGTCTTCCAGTGCGGCATCTTTGCCGGGGATAAATGTTTGCGTCATGAAAATCACTTTAGTCGTACGGAAAGCGCGCAATAATACGGGTTTTATCGCAAAGGTGCCATCATTGCCGCCATACAGACTGGCTGTTGGTTATATGCTTTTAGCGGATAATCCATGATAAACGCATAAGAATGAAGGTATTCATAATATAAAGCCATGCCGGGAGCCGATGGCTATGACCACATTCAGTGTAGCGAAATCATTCACATGAATGCGGGTGAAAAACAATTATGTCCACATTGTGTAAATCCAGTATTGACGAAGGTAAGTTGGATAAAACGGATGGCCTGACAGCAAAAATATCGGTTTTTGGGTAATAATCCGAGAGATTCTGTTGTGTGACGCGTGCCACATTTTTGCCCTCAACGGTTTTACCCATTGCGGCGCGTGCCACTGAATGATAAAACCGATATCCACAGGAATAATGTATTGCCCGGGTCGCAATCGATTGACTGTGGGTTAATAGCAACGCAACGTGGTGAGGGGAAATGGCTCAAATCTTCAATTTTAGTTCTGGTCCGGCAATGCTACCGGCAGAAGTGCTTAAACAGGCTCAACAGGAACTGCGCGACTGGAATGGTCTGGGTACATCGGTGATGGAAGTGAGCCACCGTGGCAAAGAGTTCATTCAGGTTGCAGAGGAAGCCGAGAAGGATTTTCGCGATCTTCTTAACGTCCCCTCCAACTACAAAGTATTGTTCTGCCACGGCGGCGGCCGCGGTCAGTTTGCTGCTGTACCGTTGAATATTCTTGGTGATAAAACTACCGCAGATTATGTTGATGCCGGTTACTGGGCGGCCAGTGCCATTAAAGAAGCCAAAAAATACTGCACGCCAAATGTCTTTGACGCTAAAGTGACCGTTGACGGTCTTCGCGCGGTTAAACCAATGCGTGAATGGCGACTCTCTGATAATGCTGCTTATATGCATTATTGCCCGAATGAAACCATCGACGGTATCGCCATTGATGAAACGCCAGACTTCGGCAAAGATGTCGTGGTTGCTGCCGACTTCTCTTCAACGATTCTTTCGCGTCCTATAGATGTCAGTCGTTATGGAGTAATTTATGCGGGTGCGCAGAAAAATATCGGTCCGGCTGGTCTGACAATCGTCATTGTTCGCGAAGACTTGTTGGGTAAAGCAAATATCGCTTGTCCATCGATTCTGGATTATTCCATTCTCAACGATAACGACTCCATGTTTAACACGCCGCCGACCTTTGCCTGGTACTTATCTGGCCTGGTCTTCAAATGGCTGAAGGCGAACGGCGGTGTGGCAGCGATGGATAAAATCAATCAGCAAAAAGCCGAACTGCTGTACGGTGTGATTGATAACAGCGATTTCTATCGTAATGATGTGGCGAAAGCTAACCGTTCGCGGATGAACGTCCCATTCCAGTTAGCAGATAGTGCTCTGGATAAACTGTTCCTCGAAGAGTCTTTCGCCGCGGGCCTTCATGCGCTGAAAGGTCACCGTGTGGTCGGTGGAATGCGTGCTTCTATTTATAACGCCATGCCGCTGGAAGGCGTTAAAGCGCTGACAGATTTCATGGTTGAATTCGAACGTCGTCACGGCTAATGCCGAAATTTTGCTTAATCCCCACAGCCAAACTGTGGGGTTTTTATTTCTGTTGTAGAGAGTTAAGTTCATGGAATCCCTGACGTTACAACCTGTCGCTCGTGTCGATGGTACGATTAATCTGCCCGGTTCCAAGAGCGTATCTAACCGCGCTTTATTATTGGCGGCATTAGCACACGGCAAAACAGTATTAACCAATCTGCTGGATAGCGATGATGTTCGCCATATGCTTAATGCGTTAAAGGCGTTAGGGGTAAGCTATACGCTTTCTGCCGAGCGTACGCGTTGCGAAATCATCGGCAATGGTGGCCCATTACATGCTGAAGGCGCGTTGGAGTTATTTCTCGGTAATGCCGGAACGGCAATGCGTCCACTGGCTGCGGCACTTTGCCTGGGACACAATGATATTATTCTGACCGGCGAGCCACGCATGAAAGAACGCCCGATTGGTCACCTGGTGGATGCGCTGCGCCAGGGCGGAGCGAAAATCACTTACCAGGAACAAGAGAATTATCCACCGTTGCGTTTACAGGGCGGTTTCATCGGCGGCAACGTTGAAGTTGACGGCTCTGTTTCCAGTCAGTTTCTCACCGCATTATTAATGACTGCGCCGCTTGCGTCGCAAGATACGGTCATTCGCATTAAAGGCGATCTGGTCTCTAAGCCTTATATTGATATCACGCTGAACATGATGAAAGCGTTTGGTGTTGAGATTGAAAATCAGCACTACCAACAGTTTGTGGTGAAAGGCGGGCAGTCTTACCAATCTCCGGGGAGCTATTTAGTGGAAGGTGATGCCTCCTCGGCCTCTTACTTCCTTGCCGCAGCAGCGGTTAAAGGCGGTACAGTAAAAGTGACCGGCATTGGACGCAACAGTATGCAAGGCGATATTCGTTTTGCTGACGTGCTGGAAAAAATGGGGGCGACCATTAGCTGGGGGGATGATTATATTTCCTGCACGCGTGGCGAACTGAACGCTATTGACATGGATATGAACCATATCCCTGATGCGGCGATGACTATTGCAACGACGGCGTTGTTTGCAAAAGGCACTACCACGCTACGCAATATTTATAACTGGCGCGTAAAAGAGACGGATCGTCTGTTTGCGATGGCGACCGAACTACGCAAAGTTGGTGCGGAAGTGGAAGAGGGGAATGACTTTATCCGCATCACGCCGCCGGAAAAATTGCGGTTTGCTGAAATCGCGACTTATAACGATCACCGTATGGCGATGTGTTTTTCGCTGGTGGCATTGTCAGATACACCGGTGACGATTCTCGACCCAGGATGCACCGCTAAAACGTTCCCGGATTATTTCGAACAACTGGCGCGGATTAGTTTCTAGTTTTTTCTTTTCCGCCGTACCGTCCGGTGCGGCGATTCCTTACTTTTTCTGGCATTTTGCGTCGCTTATTTATTCTACAATCAACTTCAATCATTCTGTATTTTGCACGCAGAGTTAACGATTTGTGGCGTTGGCGCGTATAATGCGCGGCGATTATGTTAACAGTACGCCTGTGTTAAGGAGATAAAGATGACGGCAATTGCCCCGGTAATCACCATTGATGGCCCAAGCGGTGCAGGGAAAGGCACCTTATGTAAGGCTATGGCGGAAGCATTGCAATGGCATCTGCTGGACTCGGGTGCAATTTATCGCGTACTGGCGCTGGCGGCATTGCATCATCATGTCGATATCGCGTCGGAAGACGCCCTGGTGCCGCTGGCATCCCATCTGGATGTGCGTTTTGTGTCGACCAATGGCAATCTGGAAGTGATCCTCGAAGGGGAAGATGTCAGTGGTGAAATTCGCACTCAGGACGTGGCGAATGCTGCGTCACAAGTGGCGGCATTTCCTCGTGTGCGTGAGGCGCTGTTGCGTCGACAGCGCGCATTCCGTGAGTTACCCGGACTGATCGCCGATGGCCGGGACATGGGAACGGTGGTATTCCCTGATGCGCCAGTGAAAATTTTCCTTGACGCTTCCCCGGAAGAACGTGCGCATCGCCGCATGCTACAGTTGCAGGAGAAGGGCTTTAGTGTTAACTTTGAGCGCCTTTTGGCCGAGATAAAAGAACGCGACGACCGCGATCGTAACCGTGCGGTAGCGCCATTGGTTCCGGCAGCCGATGCTCTGGTGTTGGATTCCACCACCTTAAGCATTGAGCAAGTGATTGAAAAAGCGCTACAATACGCGCGCCAAAAACTGGCTCTCGCATAAGCGACCGAATTTGCAGTACCCCCGTTGCAATGGAATGACAGCGGGTATGTTAAACAACCCCATCCGGCACGGAGCCAGGTGGACGTTAAATATAAACCTGAAGATTAAACATGACTGAATCTTTTGCTCAACTCTTTGAAGAGTCCTTAAAAGAAATCGAAACCCGCCCGGGTTCTATCGTTCGTGGCGTTGTTGTTGCTATCGACAAAGACGTAGTACTGGTTGACGCTGGTCTGAAATCTGAGTCCGCCATCCCGGCTGAGCAGTTCAAAAACGCCCAGGGCGAGCTGGAAATCCAGGTAGGTGACGAAGTTGACGTTGCTCTGGACGCAGTAGAAGACGGCTTCGGTGAAACTCTGCTGTCCCGTGAGAAAGCTAAACGTCACGAAGCCTGGATCACGCTGGAAAAAGCTTACGAAGATGCTGAAACTGTTACCGGTGTTATCAACGGCAAAGTTAAGGGCGGCTTCACTGTTGAGCTGAACGGTATTCGTGCGTTCCTGCCAGGTTCTCTGGTAGACGTTCGTCCGGTGCGTGACACTCTGCACCTGGAAGGCAAAGAGCTTGAATTCAAAGTAATCAAGCTGGATCAGAAGCGCAACAACGTTGTTGTTTCTCGTCGTGCCGTTATCGAATCCGAAAACAGCGCAGAGCGCGATCAGCTGCTGGAAAACCTGCAGGAAGGCATGGAAGTTAAAGGTATCGTTAAGAACCTCACTGACTACGGTGCATTCGTTGATCTGGGCGGCGTTGACGGCCTGTTGCACATTACTGACATGGCCTGGAAACGCGTTAAGCATCCGAGCGAAATCGTCAATGTGGGCGACGAAATCACTGTTAAAGTGCTGAAGTTCGACCGCGAACGTACCCGTGTATCTCTGGGCCTGAAACAGCTGGGCGAAGATCCGTGGGTAGCTATCGCTAAACGTTATCCGGAAGGTACCAAACTGACTGGTCGCGTGACCAACCTGACTGACTACGGCTGCTTCGTTGAAATCGAAGAAGGCGTTGAAGGCCTGGTACACGTTTCCGAAATGGATTGGACCAACAAAAACATCCACCCGTCCAAAGTTGTTAACGTTGGCGATGTAGTGGAAGTTATGGTTCTGGATATCGACGAAGAACGTCGTCGTATCTCCCTGGGTCTGAAACAGTGCAAAGCTAACCCGTGGCAGCAGTTCGCGGAAACCCACAACAAGGGCGACCGTGTTGAAGGTAAAATCAAGTCTATCACTGACTTCGGTATCTTCATCGGCCTGGACGGCGGCATCGACGGCCTGGTTCACCTGTCTGACATCTCCTGGAACGTTGCAGGCGAAGAAGCAGTTCGTGAATACAAAAAAGGCGACGAAATCGCTGCAGTTGTTCTGCAGGTTGACGCAGAACGTGAACGTATCTCCCTGGGCGTTAAACAGCTCGCAGAAGATCCGTTCAACAACTGGGTTGCTCTGAACAAGAAAGGCGCTATCGTAACCGGTAAAGTAACTGCAGTTGACGCTAAAGGCGCAACCGTAGAACTGGCTGACGGCGTAGAAGGTTACCTGCGTGCTTCTGAAGCATCCCGTGACCGCGTTGAAGACGCTACTCTGGTTCTGAGCGTTGGCGACGAAGTTGAAGCTAAATTCACTGGCGTTGATCGTAAAAACCGCGCAATCAGCCTGTCTGTTCGTGCGAAAGACGAAGCTGACGAGAAAGATGCAATCGCAACTGTTAACAAACAGGAAGATGCAAACTTCTCCAACAACGCAATGGCTGAAGCTTTCAAAGCAGCTAAAGGCGAGTAATTCTCTGACTCTTCGGGATTTTTATTCCGAAGTTTACTGAGTTTACTTGACAGATTGCGGGTTTCGTCCTGTAATCAAGCACTAAGGGCGGCTACGGCCGCCCTTAATCAATGCAGCAACAGCAGCCGCTAAATTTGCCTTTAAGGAACCGGAGGAATCATGACCAAGTCAGAATTGATAGAAAGACTTGCCACCCAGCAATCGCACATTCCCGCTAAAACGGTTGAAGATGCAGTAAAAGAGATGCTGGAGCATATGGCCTCGACTCTTGCGCAGGGCGAGCGTATTGAAATCCGCGGTTTCGGCAGTTTCTCTTTGCACTACCGCGCACCTCGTACCGGACGTAATCCGAAGACTGGCGATAAAGTGGAACTGGAAGGAAAATACGTTCCTCACTTTAAACCCGGTAAAGAACTGCGCGATCGCGCCAATATTTACGGTTAAGTTTTAAGAAAACTTAAGCGCGAAAAAAGCACCTGGCAGGTGCTTTTTTCATTTCTGTCATCTGGAACTGGAAGCTGCCTCGCAGAGTTTTGTGTAGTTTTCACCTTTCCGTTAAATTCTTCTGAACGCGCCTCGGGGAAAGCAAAACTCCCGCCAGACAACCGCTTAACAAAATTGCACACTTTCCAAAAACAGGGAGGAGTGCATGAAAATAACGACGGTCGGCGTATGCATAATTTGCGGAATTTTTCCGCTGCTGATTTTGCCGCAATTGCCTGGGACATTGACCCTTGCGTGTCTGACTGCCTTCGCCTGCGTACTTGCATTTATTTCTGTTAAAGCCGTCCGTTATATATCGCTGACATTACTGTTTTTTCTTTGGGGCGTATTAGCAGCGAAGCAAATTTTATGGGCAGGAGAAACCTTAACCAGCACGACGCAGGATGTAATCGTCGAGATTACCGCCACTGATGGTATGACCACTCATTATGGCCAAATTACCCGTCTCCAGGGACGGCAGCTATTCCCGTCGCCAGGTATCACACTGTATGGCGAATATTTGCCGCAAGCGGTTTGTGCCGGGCAGCAATGGGCAATGAAGCTCAAAGTACGTGCGGTTCACGGTCAACTTAATGACGGCGGTTTTGACAGCCAACGTTCTGCTGTTGCCCAGCACCAGCCGCTAACCGGGCACATTCTTCAGGCGAGTGTCATCGAACCGGGTTGTCGTCTGCGAGCGCAATATCTGGCGTCGTTACAAATGGCTCTGCAACCCTATCCGTGGAACGCGGTCATTCTTGGTTTAGGTATGGGCGAACGGTTATCTGTGCCTAAAGAAATCAAAAATATTATGCGCAATACCGGTACGGCGCATTTGATGGCGATATCGGGTTTACATATCGCCTTTGCGGCATTGCTGGCAGCGGGGCTAATTCGCGGTGGGCAAATTTTTCTTCCTTCGCGTTGGATTTACTGGCAGATGCCATTGATTGGCGGAATTTGCTGTGCTGCTTTTTATGCCTGGCTGACCGGAATGCAGCCGCCAGCACTGCGTACTGTAGTGGCGCTCGCGACCTGGGGAATGCTTAAGTTGAGCGGGAGGCAATGGAGCAGTTGGGATGTATGGATATGCTGCCTGGCGGCAATTTTACTGATGGATCCCGTTGCTATTCTTTCGCAAAGCTTGTGGCTCTCTGCCGCTGCAGTGGCTGCGCTAATTTTCTGGTATCAGTGGTTTCCCTGTCCTGTCTGGTCGCTGCCGCCCACCTTGCGCACAGCCGTTTCACTCATCCATCTGCAGTTGGGAATAACGCTCCTGTTACTACCAATACAAATCGTCATGTTTCACGGTATTAGTCTGACCTCATTTCTGGCGAATTTGTTTGCAATTCCCTTAGTGACATTTATTTCGGTCCCATTGATCCTTTCCGCGATGATTGTGCATTTAAGCGGACCGATCATCGTGGAACAGTGGCTTTGGCTTATTGCTGATCGTTCGTTAGCCTTACTCTTTTGGGCGTTAAAAAATTTACCCGAAGGATGGATCAATATTGCTGAACGCTGGCAATGGCTGTCATTTTCTCCGTGGCTATTGTTGATTATATGGCGATTCAACGCATGGAGGACGCTGCCTGCGGTGTGTCTGGCTGGAGGAATTATGATGTGCTGGCCGCTATGGCAAAAACCCCGGCCTGATGAATGGCAGGTGTACATGCTTGATGTTGGGCAAGGGCTGGCAACGGTGATAGCCAGAAACGGCAAAGCGATTCTCTATGACACGGGACTGGCCTGGCCGGAGGGGGATAGTGGGCAACAACTGATTATCCCCTGGCTGCGTTGGCATAACATTGAACCGGAAGGCATCATTCTTAGCCACGAGCATTTGGATCATAGGGGAGGGCTGGACTCAATATTGCATACCTGGCCGACGTTATGGGTCAGAAGCCCATTAAACTGGGAGCATCACCAGCCCTGTGCACGTGGTGAAGCGTGGCAATGGCAAGGATTGCGCTTTAGTGCTCATTGGCCCTTGCCTGGTAGTGATGACAAAGGAAATAACCATTCCTGCGTGGTTAAGATTGATGATGGAACATATAGCATTCTTTTGACTGGCGATATTGAAGCATCGGCTGAACAAAAAATGCTAAGTCGTTACTGGACGCAGTTGCAGGCAACATTACTCCAGGTGCCTCATCACGGCAGTAATACGTCATCATCATTGCCATTCATTCAACGAGTGAATGGCAAGGTGGCGCTGGCGTCAGCATCACGCTATAACGCATGGCGATTGCCTTCGAACAAAGTTAAGCATCGCTATCAACAACAGGGTTATCAATGGCTGGATACCCCACATCAGGGGCAAATAACAGTCAATTTTTCTGCGCGAGGTTGGAGAGTAAGCAGCCTAAGGGAACAAATTTTACCTCGTTGGTATCATCAGTGGTTTGGCGTGTCAGTGGATAACGGGTAGAATATGCGGCTATTTCAACAAATGCTGGTTTTTTGAATGCATAACGACAAAGATCTCTCTACGTGGCAGACATTCCGCCGACTGTGGCCAACCATTGCGCCCTTTAAAGCGGGTCTGATCGTGGCGGGCGTAGCGTTAATCCTCAACGCAGCCAGCGATACCTTCATGTTATCGCTCCTTAAGCCACTTCTTGATGATGGCTTTGGTAAAACAGATCGCTCCGTGCTGATGTGGATGCCGCTGGTGGTTATTGGTCTGATGATTTTACGTGGTATCACCAGCTATATCTCCAGCTACTGCATCTCCTGGGTATCGGGCAAAGTGGTAATGACCATGCGTCGCCGTCTGTTTGGCCATATGATGGGAATGCCGGTGTCATTTTTTGACAAACAGTCAACCGGAACACTGTTGTCACGTATCACATATGATTCCGAACAGGTTGCTTCGTCATCTTCTGGTGCGCTGATTACAGTGGTGCGTGAAGGCGCATCCATTATTGGCCTGTTCGCCATGATGTTCTATTACAGCTGGCAGCTGTCAATTATTTTGATTGTGCTGGCGCCGATTGTCTCGATTGCAATCCGTATTGTTTCTAAGCGTTTCCGCAGCATTAGTAAGAACATGCAGAACACCATGGGGCAGGTGACTACCAGTGCGGAACAGATGCTGAAAGGCCACAAAGAGGTGTTGATTTTTGGTGGTCAGGAAGTAGAAACGAAGCGTTTTGATAAAGTCAGCAACAAGATGCGTCTGCAGGGGATGAAGATGGTATCTGCATCGTCTATCTCTGATCCGATCATTCAGCTGATCGCCTCTTTGGCGCTGGCCTTTGTTCTGTATGCGGCGAGCTTCCCAAGCGTCATGGATAGCCTGACTGCCGGTACGATTACCGTCGTTTTCTCTTCGATGATTGCGTTAATGCGTCCGCTGAAATCGTTGACCAACGTTAACGCTCAGTTCCAGCGCGGTATGGCCGCTTGTCAGACGTTGTTCACCATTCTGGATAGTGAACAAGAGAAAGACGAAGGTAAACGAGAGATTGAACGTGCCACCGGCGATGTGGAATTCCGCAACGTTACCTTTACCTATCCTGGGCGTGATGTTCCTGCGTTGCGTAATATCAACCTGAAAATTCCGGCAGGGAAAACAGTCGCGCTGGTCGGGCGTTCTGGGTCGGGTAAGTCGACTATCGCCAGCCTGATTACCCGTTTTTACGATATTGAGGAAGGCGAGATCCTGATGGATGGTCACGATCTGCGCGAATATACTCTGACATCGTTACGTAATCAGGTTGCGCTGGTGTCGCAGAATGTTCATCTGTTTAACGATACGGTTGCCAACAACATTGCTTATGCGCGTACTGAACAGTATAGCCGTGAGCAAATTGAAGAAGCGGCGCGTATGGCCTATGCCATGGACTTTATCAATAAGATGGATAAAGGTCTTGATACGGTAATTGGTGAAAACGGTGTGTTGCTCTCCGGTGGTCAGCGTCAGCGTATTGCCATCGCCCGGGCTTTGTTGCGTGACAGCCCGATATTGATCCTTGATGAAGCCACTTCGGCGCTGGATACCGAATCTGAACGTGCAATTCAGGCGGCGTTGGATGAGCTGCAGAAAAACCGTACTTCATTAGTGATTGCCCACCGCTTGTCTACCATCGAGAAAGCAGACGAAATCGTGGTCGTTGAGGACGGGGTTATTGTGGAACGCGGCACGCACAACGATTTGCTGGAGCACCGTGGCGTCTACGCGCAACTTCACAAAATGCAGTTTGGCCAATGATCGAAAAAATCTGGTCTGGTGAATCTCCTCTGTGGCGGCTGTTGCTGCCACTCTCCTGGCTGTATGGCCTGGTGAGTGGCGCTATCCGCCTTTGCTATAAATTAAAACTGAAACGCGCCTGGCGCGCTCCGGTGCCTGTGGTCGTGGTTGGAAACCTGACTGCAGGCGGCAACGGAAAAACGCCGGTTGTTATCTGGCTGGTGGAACAACTGCAACAACGTGGTATTCATGTTGGTGTCGTGTCCCGCGGTTATGGTGGTAAAGCTGAGTCGTATCCGTTGTTGCTGTCGGCAGATACTACCACCACACAGGCAGGCGATGAACCTGTACTGATTTATCAGCGTACTGGTGCGCCCGTTGCGGTTTCTCCTGTACGTTCTGATGCGGTAAAAGCGATTCTGGCGCAACATCCCGATGTGCAAATTATCGTGACTGACGACGGTTTACAGCATTATCGTCTGGCGCGGGATGTGGAGATTGTCGTTATTGACGGCGTGCGTCGCTTTGGTAATGGTTGGTGGTTGCCTGCGGGGCCAATGCGTGAGCGAGCCAGTCGCTTAAAATCGGTTGATGCGGTTATTGTCAACGGTGGAGTACCGCGCAGTGGTGAAATTCCAATGTATCTTATACCCGGTCAGGCGATAAATTTGCGTACCGGTGCTCGTAGTGATGTCGCACAACTGGAACATGTGGTGGCGATGGCTGGAATTGGTCACCCACCGCGCTTTTTCGCTACGCTGAAGATGTGCGGGGTTCAACCGGAGAAATGTGTCGCGCTGGCCGATCATCAGTTCCTTGATCATGCGGGGGTTAGTGCGTTGTTAAGCGCCGGGCAGACGCTGGTCATGACGGAAAAAGATGCGGTGAAATGCCGTGCTTTTGCGGAAGATAACTGGTGGTATTTGCCCGTTGATGCGCGGCTTACGGGCGATGAACCAGACGAACTGCTCGCGCAACTTTCTTCGCTGGCTTCTGGCAACTAATTTCGCCACGGCAGCGTTCAATTGATGGAGCCATGAATGTCGCTGCCGCACCTTTCCCTTACCGATGCACGTAATCTGCACCTTGCCGCGCAAGGCTTGTTAACAAAATCCCGCAGCCGTGCGTTGCCGGGGGATATCCTGGCGACGATTTCTCGCATGTCTCTGTTGCAAATCGACACCATAAATATCGTGGCGCGTAGTCCCTATCTGGTGCTTTTCAGCCGTCTGGGGCATTATCCCCCGCAGTGGTTGGATGAGTCGCTGGTACGTGGTGAATTAATGGAATACTGGGCGCATGAAGCCTGCTTTATGCCGCGTAGCGATTTCCATCTCATTCGCCATCGAATGTTGGCACCTGAGAAAATGGGCTGGAAATACAAAGACACCTGGATGCAGGAACATGTGGCAGAAATAGAACAGCTAATTCAGCATATTCAGGATAACGGACCGGTTCGCTCAGCCGATTTTGAACATCCGCGTACAGGAGCGAGCGGCTGGTGGGAGTGGAAGCCGCATAAACGGCATCTGGAAGGACTATTTACCGCTGGGAAGGTGATGGTGGTTGAACGGCGCAATTTCCAGCGTGTCTATGATTTAACCCATCGCGTCATGCCGCATTGGGATGACGAACGTGATCTCATTTCGCAAGCGGAAGCTGAAATTGCCATGCTGGATAATAGTGCGCGTAGTCTGGGAATCTTTCGAGAACAGTGGCTGGTCGATTACTATCGACTGAAGCGCCCGGCGTTGGGGAATTGGCGCGATATGCGGGCTGAACAGCGGCAAATCATTGCTCTGCATGTTGAAAAGTTGGGAAATCTTTGGCTGCATGCCGATTTATTGCCGCTGCTGGAACGCGCGCTCGCAGGAAATCTCATTGCAACGCACAGCGTGGTGTTGTCCCCTTTTGATCCTGTTGTCTGGGATCGCAAACGCGCAGAGCAACTCTTTGATTTTAGCTATCGGCTCGAGTGCTACACGCCAGCGCCCAAACGTCAGTATGGCTATTTCGTTCTACCGTTATTACACCGTGGGCAATTAGTCGGGCGAATGGATGCCAAAATGCATCGCCAGGCGGGTGTTCTTGAAATTATCTCCCTCTGGTTACAGGATGGCATCAAACAGACGGCTCCTCTTCAAAAAGGACTGCGCCAGGCGATTACTGATTTCGCTAGCTGGCAGCAGGCGACGCGGGTGACATTAGGACGCTGTCCACAAGGTCTCTTTACCGATTGCCGTACAGGCTGGGAAATAGCCCCCTACGTATAAATGATTATGATAAGATTTATGCATTCATAACCCGATCCATCAGGAGGAACTATGGATCATCGTCTGCTTGAAATCATTGCCTGTCCGGTTTGCAACGGCAAACTTTGGTATAACCAGGAAAAACAAGAACTGATTTGCAAACTGGACAACCTGGCTTTCCCGCTGCGCGATGGCATTCCAGTGCTACTGGAAACGGAAGCCCGTGTGCTGACTGCTGATGAGAGTAAATCATGAGTTTTGTTGTCATTATTCCTGCTCGTTACTCTTCTACGCGCTTGCCCGGTAAACCGCTTGTTGATATCAACGGCAAGTCCATGATTGTTCATGTGCTTGAGCGCGCCCGAGAATCGGGAGCTGAGCGCATCATTGTTGCAACCGATCATGAAGATGTTGCTCGCGCCGTTGAAGCCGCGGGGGGGGAAGTATGCATGACGCGAGCCGATCATCAGTCAGGTACTGAGCGTCTGGCGGAAGTTGTCGAAAAATGTGCGTTTAGCGACGACACGATCATCGTGAATGTACAGGGTGATGAACCCATGATCCCCGCGACAATCATTCGTCAGGTTGCCGATAACCTCGCCCAGCGTCAGGTGGGAATGGCGACTCTGGCGGTGCCTATTCACAGCGCGGAAGAAGCCTTTAACCCAAATGCGGTGAAAGTGGTTCTCGATGCCGAAGGTTATGCACTGTACTTTTCGCGTGCCACCATTCCGTGGGATCGTGACCGTTTCGCAAAAAGTCAGCAAACCGTTGGCGATTATTTCCTGCGTCATTTGGGGATTTATGGCTACCGCGCGGGCTTTATTCGTCGTTATGTTAACTGGCAACCGAGCCCGTTAGAACACATCGAAATGCTGGAGCAACTTCGCGTCCTGTGGTACGGCGAAAAAATCCACGTTGCTGTAGCCCAGGAAGTACCGGGAACGGGCGTCGATACTCCCGAAGATCTCGAACGCGTTCGTGCTGAAATGCGTTAACTCATTTCCAGAACACTCCTCCCAATACTGGGAGGAGTGTCGTACCGTTACGATTTTCCTCAATTTTTCTTTTCAACAATTGATCTCATTCAGGTGACATCTTTTATATTGACGCTCATTATGAAAGCAGTAGCTTTTATGAGGGTAATCTGAATGGAACAGCTGCGTGCCGAATTAAGCCATCTGCTGGGCGAAAAACTCAGTCGTATTGAGTGTGTTAATGAAAAAGCGAATACAGCATTGTGGGCTTTGTACGACAGCAAGGGAAACCCAATGCCGTTGATGGCAAGAAGCTTTAGTACTCCAGGGCAGGCCCGGCAGTTGGCATGGAAAACGACCATGTTGGCACGAAGTGGGACTGTTCGGATGCCGACAATCTATGGCGTGATGACGCATGAGGAGCATCCTGGACCTGATGTCTTGTTGCTGGAGCGAATGCGTGGCGTTTCTGTCGAAGCGCCCGCACGTACGCCAGAACGCTGGGGGCATCTAAAAGATCAAATCGTGGAAGCGTTGCTGGCCTGGCACCGTCAGGACAGTCGCGGCTGCGTCGGTCCGGTAGATAATACTCAGGAAAATTTCTGGCCTTCCTGGTATCAGCAACATGTTGAAGTGCAATGGGCGACACTCAATCAGTTCAATAATACTGGCTTAACCATGCAGGATAAACGGATCCTGTTCCGTACACGTGAATGTCTGCCGGCGCTGTTTGAAGGATTTAACGATAATTGCGTGCTGATCCACGGCAATTTTTGCTTGCGCAGTATGTTGAAAGATTCCCGCAGCGATCAGTTGCTGGCGATGGTCGGGCCTGGCCTCATGCTCTGGGCGCCGCGCGAGTATGAGCTGTTTCGCTTGATGGATAATCCCCTGGCGGAAGATTTGCTCTGGAGTTATCTGCAACGCGCGCCAGTGGCAGAATCCTTCATCTGGCGGCGTTGGCTATATGTTTTATGGGATGAGGTTGCGCAACTGGTCAATACCGGGCGCTTTAACCGCGGTAACTTCGACCTGGCGGCAAAATCACTGTTGCCCTGGCTTGCCTGACGGAGCTTTTAACCATTGCCAGAGACGACCGAGCGTTTCGTAACCCACACGATCGCTATGCATCAACCAGACCGGAGACGGAATTGCTCGTTCCCATGGATTAAGCGGTGAGTCGATAGCCAACTGATTTGCCGGCGCCGGCAGTGGTTTCAGCCCTGCTTGTTGAAAAAAGATCATCGCGCGGGGTAAATGAGATGCAGAAGTCACCAGCAGGAAAGGGGCGTTGCCAATTGCCTGTTTCACCGCTGCAGCTTCTTCTTCGGTATCCTTTGGTAAATCCAGGGTGATAATTTGCTCGCGCGGGACGCCGAGCGATTGTGCAACTCTGGCTCCCACTTCCGCCGCGCTGACTGTATTGGTTTGCGCCACCCCACCGGTAAAGATTAACTTTGCGCCAGGATTAGCGCGCCACAGACGAACCCCCTCGTTCAGGCGCGGCAAACTGTTATTAATTAAATTCGAGCCTGGTGCCCACTGCGGGTTCCAGGTATAGCCGCCACCCAATACCACGATATAGTCTACTTTTTGTGAATTATTCCATGTCGGATAGGTGCTTTCTATGGGGCGCAGCAGGTAGTCGGCTATGGGCTGCAAACTTAATAAGAAAAGCGCCAGCCATCCAATGCTAATAAATATTTTTCCAGTTTTTTGAAAACGGCTAAACCAGAATAGCGCCAGACCCACGCCGATAATTATCAGCATCAATGGAAGCGGCAGTAGCATACCGCCAATCACTTTTTTCAGTGTAAAAAGCATCCTTCCTGGTTCCTTTTTTAACCATATAGCGAGAGATCGACCGTGATATTACACCAGACGGGTTCATTCTCATCGCGGCTGTGACAAAATAGCGCCTTTATCAGAAAACGTCTTAGCCAACCGGTGGAGAAAGCAATGCAGGATCGCAACTTTGATGATATTGCGGAAAAGTTTTCCCGTAACATTTACGGCACCACCAAAGGGCAGCTTCGACAGGCTATTCTGTGGCAAGATCTCGATCGCGTACTGGCAGATATAGGTCAGCAAAAACTGCGTGTGTTAGATGCCGGCGGTGGTGAAGGACAGACCGCGATCAAAATGGCTGAGCGCGGACATCAGGTCATTTTATGCGATCTCTCGGAGCAGATGATTGGTCGCGCAAAACAGGCGGCTGAGGCAAAAGGTGTGAGCGACAACATGCAATTTATACATTGCGCCGCTCAGGACGTTGCTTCACATTTGGAAACGCCCGTTGATCTGATATTGTTCCATGCGGTGCTGGAATGGGTAGCCGATCCCCGTGGCGTATTACAAACACTGTGGTCAGTGTTACGCCCGGGCGGCGTGTTGTCGTTAATGTTCTACAATGCGCATGGCTTGCTGATGCACAACATGGTTGCAGGGAATTTTGATTACGTGCAGGCGGGAATGCCGAAAAAGAAAAAACGGACGCTTTCGCCAGACTATCCACGCGATCCGGCGCAGGTTTATCTGTGGCTGGAAGAAGCTGGCTGGCAAATTACAGGTAAAACAGGCGTTCGCGTGTTTCATGATTATCTGCGTGAAAAGCACCAACAGCGCGATTGCTACGAAGCATTACTTGAATTAGAAACGCATTATTGCCGCCAGGAACCGTATATTAACCTGGGGCGTTATATTCATGTCACCGCGCGCAAACCGCAGAGCAAGGATAAAGTATGAGTGAATTTTCCCAGACAGTCCCCGAACTGGTTGCCTGGGCCAGAAAAAATGACTTCTCCATCTCGTTGCCGGTAGACCGACTCTCCTTTCTGCTGGCGGTTGCCACGCTGAACGGCGAGCGTCTGGACGGTGAGATGAGCGAAGGCGAGCTGGTGGATGCGTTCCGCCATGTGAGTGATGCGTTTGAGCAAACCAGCGAAACCATCGGTGTGCGCGCCAACAACGCGATCAACGACATGGTGCGTCAACGTCTGCTGAACCGCTTTACCAGCGAACAGGCGGAAGGGAACGCCATTTACCGTCTGACGCCGCTCGGCATTGGCATTACGGATTACTACATTCGTCAGCGCGAGTTTTCTACGCTGCGTCTTTCTATGCAGTTGTCGATCGTTGCAGGCGAACTGAAGCGTGCAGCGGATGCCGCAGAAGAGGGCGGTGATGAGTTTCACTGGCATCGTAACGTTTATGCGCCGCTGAAATATTCGGTGGCGGAAATTTTCGACAGTATCGACCTGACGCAACGTCTGATGGACGAACAGCAGCAGCAGGTGAAAGACGACATCGCTCAGTTGCTGAATAAAGACTGGCGAGCAGCGATTTCCAGCTGCGAATTATTGCTTTCGGAAACCTCAGGAACGCTGCGTGAATTGCAGGATACACTGGAAGCGGCAGGCGACAAATTGCAGGCCAACCTGTTACGCATTCAGGAAGCCACCATGACCCATGATGATCTACATTTTGTCGATCGTCTGGTATTCGATCTGCAAAGCAAGCTCGATCGTATTATCAGTTGGGGCCAGCAATCCATCGACTTGTGGATCGGCTATGACCGCCACGTACATAAATTTATCCGTACTGCTATCGATATGGATAAAAACCGCGTCTTTGCTCAGCGATTGCGTCAATCGGTACAAACCTACTTTGATGCTCCGTGGGCGCTGACTTACGCCAATGCCGATCGTCTGCTGGATATGCGTGACGAAGAGATGGCATTGCGTGACGACGAAGTGACCGGGGAACTTCCGCCAGATTTAGAGTACGAAGAGTTTAACGAGATCCGTGAGCAACTGGCGGCGATCATCGAAGAGCAGCTTGCTGTATATAAAACCAGACAAGTACCGCTGGATCTTGGTCTGGTGGTACGCGAATATCTGTCGCAGTATCCACGTGCGCGTCACTTTGATGTTGCGCGCATCGTTATTGATCAGGCGGTACGCCTCGGCGTAGCGCAAGCAGACTTCACCGGACTGCCAGCGAAATGGCAGCCGATTAATGATTACGGAGCCAAGGTACAGGCGCATGTCATCGACAAATATTGAACAAGTGATGCCGGTTAAGCTGGCGCAAGCGCTGGCGAATCCGTTATTTCCGGCGCTGGATAGCGCTTTACGTTCAGGTCGCCATATCGGCCTCGACGAACTGGACAATCATGCTTTCCTGATGGATTTTCAGGAATATCTGGAAGAGTTTTACGCGCGTTATAACGTTGAGCTTATTCGCGCGCCGGAAGGTTTCTTCTATTTACGTCCACGTTCCACCACGTTGATCCCGCGTTCCGTGTTATCAGAGCTGGACATGATGGTCGGGAAAATCCTTTGTTATCTTTATCTTAGCCCGGAGCGGCTGGCGAACGAGGGAATCTTTACCCAGCAGGAATTGTATGACGAACTGCTCACCCTGGCCGATGAAGCGAAACTGCTGAAACTGGTAAACAACCGTTCTACCGGTTCAGACGTCGATCGCCAGAAGTTGCAGGAAAAAGTACGTTCCTCGCTTAACCGTCTGCGTCGCTTAGGTATGGTGTGGTTTATGGGGCATGACAGCAGCAAATTCCGCATTACGGAATCGGTGTTCCGTTTTGGTGCGGATGTGCGTGCTGGCGACGATCCGCGCGAGGCCCAGCGTCGCCTGATTCGCGATGGTGAAGCAATGTCGCTGGAAAATCACCTGCAACTCAATGATGAAACCGAAGAGAATCAGCCAGATAGCGGAGAGGAAGAATAATGATTGAACGCGGTAAATTTCGCTCACTGACGCTGATTAACTGGAACGGCTTTTTTGCCCGTACCTTTGACCTTGATGAGCTGGTCACGACGCTTTCCGGCGGTAACGGGGCTGGTAAATCCACCACCATGGCGGCGTTTGTTACGGCGCTGATTCCCGACCTGACTCTGCTGCATTTCCGTAACACCACGGAAGCAGGGGCCACAAGTGGTTCACGCGATAAAGGCTTGCACGGGAAGTTGAAAGCCGGGGTCTGTTATTCGATTCTCGACACCATTAATTCACGCCATCAGCGTGTACTGGTTGGTGTGCGTTTACAACAGGTCGCCGGGCGCGATCGTAAAGTCGATATCAAACCGTTTGCGATTCAGGGCTTGCCGATGTCGGTGTTGCCGACGCAACTGGTGACCGAAACCCTGAATGAACGCCAGGCGCGTGTGCTGCCGCTGAACGAGCTGAAAGAGAAGCTTGAGGCGATGGAAGGCGTGCAGTTTAAGCAGTTCAACTCCATTACCGATTACCATTCGCTGATGTTCGATCTGGGCATCATTGCGCGTCGTTTGCGCTCGGCCTCTGACCGTAGCAAATTCTACCGTCTAATCGAAGCTTCGCTGTACGGTGGTATTTCCAGCGCCATTACCCGTTCTCTGCGCGACTACCTGTTGCCGGAAAACAGCGGTGTGCGTAAAGCGTTTCAGGATATGGAAGCGGCGCTGCGTGAAAACCGTATGACGCTGGAAGCGATTCGCGTCACTCAGTCGGACCGTGACCTGTTTAAGCATCTGATTAGCGAAGCTACCAACTACGTGGCGGCAGACTACATGCGTCACGCCAACGAACGCCGTGTTCATCTTGATAAAGCGCTGGAGTTTCGTCGTGAGCTACATATTTCGCGTCAGCAACTGGCGGCGGAGCAGTACAAACACGTCGATATGGCACGTGAACTGGCGGAACACAACGGCGCCGAAGGCGATCTGGAAGCAGATTATCAGGCTGCCAGCGATCACCTGAATCTGGTGCAGACAGCACTGCGTCAACAGGAGAAGATCGAACGCTACGAAGCGGACCTTGATGAGCTGCAGATCCGTCTGGAAGAGCAAAACGAAGTAGTGGCGGAAGCCATTGAGCGCCAGGAAGAAAACGAAGCGCGTGCAGAAGCTGCCGAGCTGGAAGTGGATGAACTGAAAAGCCAGCTTGCTGACTACCAGCAGGCGCTGGACGTCCAGCAAACGCGTGCAATTCAGTACAACCAGGCGATTGCCGCGCTTAATCGTGCCAAAGAGTTGTGTCATCTGCCGGACTTAACCGCCGACAGCGCCGCGGAATGGCTGGAAACCTTCCAGGCGAAAGAGCTGGAAGCGACCGAAAAAATGCTCTCTCTTGAGCAGAAAATGAGCATGGTGCAAACCGCGCACAGCCAGTTTGAACAGGCTTACCAATTAGTCGTAGCAATCAACGGCCCGCTGGCGCGTAACGAAGCATGGGATGTCGCTCGCGAATTGCTGCGTGAAGGGGTCGAGCAGCGCCACCTGGCAGAACAGGTTCAGCCGCTGCGGATGCGCTTAAGCGAACTGGAACAGCGCCTGCGCGAGCAGCAGGAAGCCGAGCGCCTGCTGGCAGATTTCTGCAAACGTCAGGGCAAGAATTTTGATATCGACGAGCTGGAAGCCCTGCATCAGGAACTCGAAGCACGTATAGCTTCACTTTCTGATAGCGTTTCCAGTGCCCGTGAAGAGCGGATGGCGCTGCGTCAGGAACAGGAACAACTGCAGTCTCGCATTCAGAGTCTGATGCAGCGTGCGCCGGTTTGGCTGGCCGCGCAGAACAGTCTCAACCAATTGAGCGAACAGTGCGGTGAAGAATTCACCTCCAGCCAGGACGTTACCGAATATCTGCAACAGTTGCTGGAGCGCGAGCGCGAGGCCATTGTTGAACGTGATGAAGTGGGCGCGCGCAAAAACGCCGTCGATGAAGAGATTGAGCGTTTAAGCCAGCCAGGCGGTTCTGAAGATCAGCGTCTGAATGCACTGGCAGAACGGTTTGGTGGTGTGTTGCTGTCAGAAATTTATGATGATGTCAGCCTGGAAGATGCACCATATTTCTCGGCGCTGTATGGCCCGTCTCGCCACGCCATTGTGGTACCGGATCTGTCGCAAGTTGCTGAACAACTGGAAGGTTTAACCGATTGCCCGGAAGATCTCTACTTGATCGAAGGGGATCCGCAGTCGTTTGATGACAGCGTGTTCAGCGTTGATGAGCTGGAAAAAGCGGTAGTGGTGAAAATCGCCGATCGCCAGTGGCGTTACTCCCGCTTCCCGGAAGTGCCGTTGTTTGGTCGTGCGGCGCGTGAAAGTCGTATCGAAAGTCTTCATGCCGAGCGTGAAGTGCTTTCCGAACGTTTCGCTACGCTCTCCTTTGATGTACAGAAAACCCAGCGTCTGCATCAGGCGTTCAGCCGCTTTATCGGCAGCCATCTGGCAGTGGCATTTGAGTCTGATCCAGAAGCTGAAATTCGCCAACTAAACAGCCGTCGCGTCGAACTGGAGCGGGCGTTGAGTAATCATGAAAATGATAATCAGCAGCAGCGTATTCAGTTTGAGCAGGCGAAAGAGGGCGTTACGGCGCTGAACCGCATTCTGCCGCGTCTCAACCTGTTGGCTGATGACAGCCTGGCGGATCGCGTCGATGAAATCCGCGAACGTCTGGATGAAGCCCAGGAAGCGGCGCGTTTTGTTCAGCAGTTTGGCAATCAACTGGCGAAACTGGAACCGATTGTTTCAGTATTGCAGAGCGACCCGGAACAGTTCGAACAGTTAAAAGAAGATTACGCGTACTCTCAGCAGATGCAGCGAGATGCCCGTCAGCAGGCGTTTGCCCTGACGGAAGTGGTGCAGCGTCGTGCGCACTTTAGCTACTCTGACTCGGCAGAAATGCTCAGCGGTAATAGCGATCTCAACGAAAAACTGCGTGAGCGTCTGGAACATGCAGAAGCAGAGCGTACTCGCGCCCGTGAAGCGCTGCGCGGTCATGCCACGCAGTTGAACCAGTACAACCAGGTGCTGGCATCACTAAAAAGTTCTTATGACACCAAAAAAGAGCTGCTTAACGATCTGCAACGCGAACTGCAGGATATTGGCGTGCGTGCCGATAGCGGTGCAGAAGAGCGCGCGCGTATTCGTCGTGATGAGCTTCACGCGCAACTGAGCAATAACCGTTCTCGTCGCAACCAACTGGAGAAAGCGCTTACTTTTTGCGAAGCGGAGATGGACAACCTGACCCGGAAACTGCGCAAGCTGGAGCGTGACTACCATGAAATGCGCGAGCAGGTGGTGACCGCCAAAGCGGGCTGGTGTGCGGTTATGCGCATGGTGAAAGATAACGGCGTTGAGCGTCGCTTACATCGTCGTGAGCTGGCTTATCTCTCTGCTGACGATCTGCGTTCCATGTCGGATAAGGCGTTGGGTGCGTTGCGTCTGGCGGTGGCGGATAATGAGCATCTGCGTGACGTACTGCGGATGTCGGAAGATCCAAAACGCCCGGAACGTAAAATTCAGTTCTTTGTGGCGGTTTATCAGCATCTGCGCGAGCGTATTCGTCAGGATATTATTCGTACTGATGATCCGGTGGAAGCTATCGAGCAGATGGAGATCGAACTTAGCCGTCTGACCGAAGAGCTAACTTCCCGCGAGCAGAAACTGGCGATCAGCTCTCGCAGCGTGGCGAACATTATTCGCAAAACCATTCAGCGCGAGCAGAATCGTATTCGCATGCTTAACCAGGGCTTGCAGAGTGTATCGTTTGGTCAGGTTAACAGCGTGCGTCTCAACGTGAACGTACGTGAAACTCACGCCATGTTGCTGGATGTACTTTCTGAACAGCATGAACAACACCAGGATCTGTTTAACAGCAACCGTCTGACCTTTTCGGAAGCGCTGGCGAAATTGTATCAGCGTCTTAATCCGCAAATTGATATGGGCCAGCGTACGCCGCAGACTATTGGTGAAGAACTGCTGGATTACCGTAACTACCTGGAGATGGAAGTTGAGGTTAACCGTGGTTCCGATGGCTGGTTGCGAGCGGAGTCTGGCGCATTGTCGACCGGTGAGGCCATCGGTACTGGTATGTCGATTCTGGTGATGGTGGTGCAGAGCTGGGAGGATGAATCACGCCGTCTGCGCGGTAAAGATATCTCTCCTTGCCGTCTACTGTTCCTTGATGAGGCAGCGCGTCTGGATGCTCGTTCGATCGCCACGCTGTTTGAATTGTGTGAACGTTTGCAAATGCAGCTCATCATCGCGGCACCAGAAAATATCAGCCCGGAGAAAGGCACCACCTATAAACTGGTGCGTAAAGTCTTCCAGAATACCGAACACGTTCACGTCGTCGGCCTGCGAGGCTTTGCACCGCAACTCCCTGAAACGCTTCCAGGAACTGACGAAGCGCCCTCCCAGGCGAGCTAAGATTAGGGCGGCAGCAATGCCGCCTTTTCCTTTTCGGAAAACTCCGTTTCTGCACTAAAATAATGCCGCATTACAGCGCACTTTTCTTTAAACTTCTTTACATTAGGTTAGGTAAAAACGTATCGGCGTTTATATACTGAAGGTAAGTCTGATGAGTAACAGGCTTGCTCGTCATACTTTCGTGAGTATTGGCGTTTTACAGGCAAGTCGTAAAATAACAGCCTGGCTATTCAGAGTATGATAAAAACAGGGGGCAAGGGATGTTGCTTAACATGATGTGTGGTCGTCGGCTTTCGGCAATCAGTTTATGCCTGGCCGTAACATTCGCTCCACTGTTCAGTGTGCAGGCCGATGAGCCTGAAGTGATCCCTGGTGACAGTCCAGTGACTGTTAGCGAACAGGGCGATGTACTGCCGCAGGCGCAAGCCACGGCAATAATGGCGGGGATCCAGCCATTACCGGAAGGTGCGGTAGAAAAAGCCCGCGCGCAAATCGAATCTCTATTACCCGCAGGTTATAAGCCGGTTTATCTGAACCAGCTTCAGCTGCTGTATGCCGCACGCGATATGCAGCCGATGTGGGAAAACCGCGATGCTGTTAAAGCCTTTCAACAGCAACTGGCGGAAGTGGCGATTGCCGGTTTTCAGCCGCAATTTAACAAATGGGTGGAGTTGCTGACCGATCCTGGCGTTAACGGAATGGCACGTGATGTGGTGCTTTCGGATGCGATGATGGGGTATCTCCACTTTATTGCAAATATCCCGGTTAAAGGGACTCGCTGGCTATACAGCAGTAAACCTTATGCACTTTCAACACCTCCGCTTTCGGTGATCAACCAATGGCAGGTGGCGCTGGACAATGGTCAATTACCTACTTTTGTTGCAGGGCTGGCGCCGCAGCATCCGCAATATGCTGCGATGCATGAGTCTTTATTGGCCTTGTTAAGCGATAACAAACCGTGGCCACAGTTGACGGGAAAGGCAACACTTCGTCCTGGTCAGTGGAGTAACGACGTTCCGGCGCTACGCGAGATTTTACAACGTACTGGAATGCTGGAAGGGGGGCCGAAAATAGCTCTTCCAGGAGATGAAACGCAGCCACATGGGGCGGTTAGCCCGTCTGCCGCTGCCGTTGAAACAGCAGGAACGCAGTCGATAAACAGACAAACGACGAACCACAGTAAACCCGCACCAGCCGTCCGCGCGGCCTATAATAGTGAACTGGTGGATGCTGTTAAACGTTTTCAGGCGTGGCAAGGATTAGGCGCGGATGGCACTATTGGTCCGGCTACGCGTGACTGGTTAAACGTCACCCCGGCTCAGCGTGCCGGGGTTCTGGCGCTCAATATCCAACGTTTACGCTTGCTACCTGCTGAGCTTTCTACTGGCATCATGGTTAATATTCCAGCCTATTCTTTGGTCTATTACCAGAACGGCAATCAGGTGCTGGACTCGCGAGTGATTGTCGGTCGCCCCGATCGCAAAACGCCAATGATGAGTAGCGCTTTAAATAACGTGGTGGTTAACCCACCGTGGAATGTGCCGCCGACTCTGGCCCGTAAAGATATTCTGCCGAAAGTGCGTAACGATCCGGGATATCTTGAAAGCCATGGTTATACGGTGATGCGCGGCTGGAACAGCAAAGAAGCAATTGATCCGTGGCAAGTTGACTGGTCAACGATCACGGCCTCGAATTTGCCGTTCCGCTTCCAGCAGGCTCCTGGCCCACGAAACTCACTGGGACGGTATAAATTCAATATGCCGAGTTCAGAGGCAATTTATTTGCATGACACGCCGAATCACAACTTGTTCAAGCGTGATACCCGCGCGTTGAGCTCTGGCTGTGTGCGGGTGAATAAAGCATCTGAACTGGCGAATATGCTGTTGCAGGATGCTGGCTGGAATGACAAACGTATTTCCGATGCGCTGAAGCAGGGCGATACCCGGTACGTTAATATCCGGCAGTCAATTCCAGTGAATCTCTACTATCTGACAGCCTTCGTTGGCGCAGACGGTCGTACCCAGTATCGAACAGATATTTACAATTATGATCTGCCTGCGCGATCCAGCTCGCAAATCGTATCGAAAGCGGAACAATTAATCAGGTAAATGAAGTAGTTCGGGAAAATCAGTTGTCGTAATAATTAGCATGATCGGGGGGAATTCTCTGCAGCCCCCGTCACTGCTGGGGTTGAGGCATCTTGACGTCTGCTTTATGGGCGGTTAAGGTGCCTCTTGTGCGCCAGAAGTGCATATAAACGATAACATTGACCTGTAGACTTGATTATCATGGACAAATTCGACGCTAATCGCCGCAAACTGCTGGCGCTTGGTGGCGTTGCACTGAGTGCCGCCATCTTGCCGACACCTGCATTTGCGACGCTCTCTACCCCACGACCGCGTATCTTGACACTTAATAATCTCCATACCGGAGAGTCAATTAAAGCGGAGTTTTTCGATGGCAGAGGCTATATTCAGGAAGAATTGGCTAAACTAAACCATTTTTTCCGTGATTTCCGCGCGAACAAAATAAAGTCCATCGACCCTGGATTATTCGACCAGTTATATCGCCTACAAGGTCTGCTGGGCACCCGCAAACCGGTGCAACTGATTTCCGGTTATCGCTCCATTGATACCAATAATGAATTACGCGCTCATAGCCGTGGGGTAGCGAAGAAAAGCTATCACACTAAAGGCCAGGCAATGGATTTTCATATTGAAGGTATCGCATTAAGCAATATTCGCAAAGCCGCGTTATCTATGCGCGCAGGTGGTGTAGGATATTACCCACGCAGTAACTTTGTGCATATTGATACCGGGCCAGCACGGCACTGGTAACAATCGCTTAACGAAACAGGGGCAGTATGAATTATCGTATTATTCCGGTCACCGCATTCTCCCAGAACTGTTCATTGATCTGGTGTGAGCAAACTCGCCTGGCTGCGCTGGTCGATCCTGGCGGCGATGCAGAAAAAATCAAACAGGAAGTGGATGCCAGTGGTTTGACGCTAATGCAAATTCTGTTGACGCATGGTCATCTGGATCACGTTGGCGCCGCGGCGGAACTGGCGCAACATTATGGCGTGCCGGTACTTGGCCCGGAAAAAGAAGATGAGTTCTGGCTACAGGGCTTGCCGGCACAAAGCCGCATGTTTGGTCTGGATGAGTGTCAGCCACTGACGCCGGATCGTTGGCTGAGCGAAGGCGATACCATCAGTATCGGGAATGTAACTTTACAGGTGTTACATTGTCCGGGGCACACGCCGGGTCACGTGGTTTTCTTTGATAATCAGTCAAAACTTCTGATTTCTGGCGACGTACTTTTCAAAGGTGGAGTTGGGCGCAGTGATTTCCCGCGTGGCGATCACAAGCAACTAATTTCCTCTATTAAAGATAAACTGCTGCCGCTTGGCGATGACGTGACTTTTATTCCAGGACATGGACCATTATCCACTCTCGGTTACGAGCGGTTGCATAATCCCTTCCTGCAAGATGAAATGCCCGTCTGGTAAAGACGCATAGAAAAGCCCGCTTTCGAAGCGAGCATGGACTTCTGGCAACGTGCGTTTTGTTTATGCCGGATGCAGCGCGAGCGCCTTATCCGGCCTACAAAATCGTGCAAATTCAAAATATTGCAGGGAACGCGTAGGCCTGATAAGCGTAGCGCATCAGGCAATGTTGCGTTTGTCATCAGTCTCAGCCCGCTTTCGCGGGCTTCATTGTTTTTAACGCTTTACAGTACAGCCACAATCGCTTCGCACAATGGTGCCATGTTATCTGGCGTCATCCCGGCCACGTTCACGCGACCAGAAGCAACCGCATACACGCCAAACTCTTCACGCAGACGCAATACCTGCTCTTTAGTCAGACCGCTAAAGGAGAACATGCCATTCTGTTTGGTGATAAAGCTGAAGTCGCGGTTTGCGCCTTTCTCTTGCAACGTGTTGACGAATAACTGGCGCATACGCTGAATACGCTGGCGCATATCGGTCAACTCTTGTTCCCAAATAGCACGCAAAGCGTCGTTACTCAGGATGGCGGCAACGACAGAAGCGCCGTGCGCTGGTGGGTTAGAGTAGTTAGCGCGAATCGCCGCTTTCATCTGACTGAATGCGCGATCGACCGTTTCACTATCCGCAGCAACCAGGGTGCAGGCGCCAACGCGTTCATTGTACAAACCAAAGTTTTTTGAGTAGGAGCTGGCGACAATCAGCTCTTTATGTAGAGCAGCAAAAGCGCGCAAGCCTTCAGCATCTTCTTCCAGACCACGAGCAAATCCCTGGTAAGCGAAGTCAAACAGTGGCAACCAACCTTTCTCAACGGAAAGTTGTGCCAGTGTTTGCCATTGTTCTAACGTAGGGTCGATGCCGGTTGGGTTATGGCAGCAGCCGTGGAACAGGACCACGTCGCCAGCCTGAGCTTCGTTCAGGCTGTTAATTAGGGCGTCGAAGTCCAGAGTGTGGTTTTCCGCATCGTAGTAAGCGTATTCACGTACTTCCAGACCCGCAGCGTTAAAGACGCTCTTATGGTTCGGCCAGCTAGGGTTGCTTACCCATACACGCTTAACGCTGGTATTTTTCGCCAGGAAATCAGCGGCCACGCGTAGCGCGCCAGTACCCCCCGGGGTCTGGGCTGTGCGAGCACGTTTGTCGTTGATCAGGGCGCTACCTTTACCAAACAGTAGTTCCTGGGTACAGCGACCAAATTCAGGGATACCGTCAATGCCGAGGTAGTTTTTGGTGGTTTCATTTTCGAGCAGATACTGTTCAGCTTTTTTTACGCTGGTTAGCACCGGGGTTTTACCCGTTTCATCTTTATAAACACCAATCCCGAGGTTAATTTTGCCGGGACGTTCATCGGCACGAAATAGATCAGCCAGGCCCAGAATCGGGTCGGCAGGAGCGGCAGTTATGTTCTCAAACATGACGAGGTTCCATTATGGTTACAGAAGGGAAGTCCGCTATCAGGGTAACGGGAGATTTACAAAATTCCAACTATTACTGGTGAAAACGCAGGCTGTTTTTGCAAGACGTGAGATTGCTCTGGAAGGCATAAAAAAAACAGGACCAACGTCCTGTTTTTTAGGCATTTAACAAAGAGGTGTGCTATTAGAACTGGTAAACAATACCGACAGCAACAGTATCATCGGAACCGACACCCAGTTTGTTGTCAGAATCGATTTGGTTAATTGCGTAGTCAACGTAGGTGGACATATTTTTGTTGAAGTAGTAGGTTGCGCCAACTTCAACGTAGTTCACCAGATCAACATCGCCGATGCCTTCTACATCTTTCGCTTTAGATTTGGTATAAGCGATGGATGGGCGCAGACCAAAGTCGAACTGGTATTGTGCAACTAACAGAATATCTTGCGTCTTGTTAGCAAAACCGCCTTTGATAGGGGTTGCGTTACGAGTTTCGCCGTAGTTAGCCGCCAGGTAGACGTTGTTTGCATCATACTTCAGACCAGTTGCCCACTGCTCTGCCTTTTTACCCTGGCCGAGAGGCTGAGCTTCCTGCAAGTTGGTACGGTCAGCAGCACCATACGCTCCCACGATACCAAAGCCTTCGTATTCATAGCTGATGGAGCCGCCTACACCGTCACCGTTAGAACGTCTTGCGGTATCGCGCTCGTTTTTGCCCAGGTATTGAACAGCGAAGTTCAGACCATCAACCAGACCAAAGAAGTTGGAGTTACGGTAGGTTGCAACGCCGCCTACGCGACCCACGAAGAAGTCATCGCTGTATGCAGTGTCACCACCGAATTCTGGCAGCATATCGGTGTAGCCCAATGCATCATAAACCACACCGTAGTTACGACCGTAATCAATAGAACCAACGTCAGCGAATTTCAGACCAGCAAACGCCAGACGTGTTTTGTTGCCATTCTGAGCATCGCTACCTTCTGAGTTGTTACCCTGGAAATTATATTCCCACTGACCATAACCGGTCAGATCGGAATTGATTTGAGTTTCCCCTTTAAAACCAAGACGGGCATAGGTCATGTCGCCGTTGCCGCCGTAACTGTTTTCACCGTTACCCTTGGAAAAATAGTGCAGACCAACAGCCTTGCCGTACAGATCCAGTTTGTTGCCATCTTTGTTATAGATTTCTGCAGCGTTTGCAGTACCCGCTACTAACAGAGCAGGCACGATCACTGCCAGAATATTGCGCTTCATCATTATTTATTACCCTCATGGTTTTTTTTATGACACCTGCCACTGCCGCCAATAAGTTTCGTCAATAAAAATTTACGGAACTATTGATGAAAGTTTGGTGTCTTTATGTGTCTGCAGGCATCTTTCCATTCAAACTAACGTTTCGCTACCGTGAAAGTGCTACAAATATAAAGATATGGTTACAAAAAGAAAAAACATGTAACTAAAAGTAAAATTTAAGGAACTTTGTGAACACCATCATATTTCTATAGGAGAGTGATGGTATTTACAGTAATTGGTATTTATTTATATGATTTTATTGTGTTTTTTGTAGGTGAAATGAAATTTTCTTTCTGATGATATCTTTCTGTGATGCTGATGAAATACACGTTCAGACATCTGGAGTGCCAAATAAAAGTATAAAAATTGTGCTATCAGATAAGAAATTACTAATCCGCAATAAGAATGTGGGTTATTTTCTGTGCGAAAATGTTGCGGAGTAATATTCCGTAACAGGAAGGTGTTTTTGGAAAGGTTGTAAATAGATTGCTTGACTTAACACACAGATAATTTGACAGAAGAAAATAAAAAAAGAGCCAGCAGGCGCTGGCTCCAGGAAAGGCTAAATTAGAAACTGGCGTTACGCGGAGTACGCGGGAACGGAATAACGTCACGCACGTTCTGTACGCCAGTTACGTAGGCAATCAGACGTTCAAAGCCAAGGCCGAAACCGGAATGCGGAACAGTACCGTAGCGACGCAGATCGCGATACCACCAGTAATCTTCCTTCTTCAGGCCCATCTCCAGCATACGCTCGTCCAGCACGTCCAGACGTTCTTCACGCTGGGAACCGCCGATGATTTCACCGATGCCCGGCGCCAGAACGTCCATTGCCGCAACGGTTTTACCGTCTTCGTTAAGGCGCATGTAGAACGCTTTAATATCTTTCGGATAGTTTTTCACAACAACCGGTGCTTTAAAGTGCTCTTCAGCCAGATAACGTTCATGCTCGGAAGAGAGGTCAACGCCCCAGTAAACCGGGTTTTCAAATTTCTTACCGCAGTTTTCGAGGATGGTTACCGCGTCGGTGTAATCAACCTGAGCGAAGTCAGCTTCAATGAAGCGCTCCAGACGTGAAATTGCATCTTTATCTACGCGTTCAGCGAAGAATTTCATGTCGTCAGCACGTTCTTCAAGAACGGCTTTAAAGACATATTTCAGCATCGCTTCTGCCAGACCGGCGATATCGTTCAGGTTAGCAAACGCCACTTCTGGCTCCAGCATCCAGAATTCCGCCAGATGGCGGCTGGTGTTGGAGTTTTCAGCACGGAAGGTCGGGCCAAAGGTATAGATTTTGGACAGCGCACAGGCATAGGTTTCGCCGTTCAACTGGCCGGATACGGTCAGGAAGGACTCTTTGCCGAAGAAATCTTTGTCGAAATCAACTTTGCCCTGATCGTTACGCGGCAAGTTTTCCAGATCCAGCGTTGATACGCGGAACATTTCGCCAGCGCCTTCGGTATCGGACGCAGTAATCAGCGGAGTCGAAACCCAGAAAAAACCCTGTTCGTTAAAGAAGCGATGAAGCGCTTGTGCCAGCGTGTGGCGAACGCGCGCTACGGCGCCGATCAGGTTGGTACGTGGACGCAGGTGCGCCACTTCACGCAGATATTCAATGCTGTGGCGTTTTGCCGCCATCGGGTAAGTGTCTGGATCTTCAACCCAACCAGCCACTTCAACGCTGCTGGCCTGGATTTCAAATTGTTGTCCCTGGCCCGGCGACGCCACGACTTTACCCGTTACAATGACCGAGCAGCCGGTGGTCAGACGCAGCACGTCTTCATTGTAATTGGGCAGAGAATTATTGATGACAGCCTGTACAGGATCAAAGCAGGAACCGTCATAAACGGCGAGGAAGGAGATGCCAGCTTTTGAATCTCGGCGGGTACGCACCCATCCGCGCACGGTGACTTCGCTGTCAACGGCTACGCGGCCCTGGAGTACGTCGGCTACAGGCACAACGCTCATAATATTCTCTCTGTTAATAGTCGGAAAAAATAAACACTTGTCCACCCGTAAATGGGGGGATACCTATGTTACCTGGCATCTGCAATCAGACAAGCAGAATTCGCAGATGGGACAAAAGATTTCGGAATTAAAGGTAAAAAAAGGGAGCCGAATAGCTCCCTGATGATATTAACTGGCTTTTTTAATATGCGGAAGGTCAAACGCTTTGCGCAGTGCGCGGACAAACGCTTTGTCATGGCAGATAGTTTTGCCAGGGCTGTCAGAAAGTTTCGCCACCGGTTTACCATTACACTCCACCAGCTTAATCACGATGTTCAGTGGTTTTACCTGTGGAATGTCGCAGGTAAGACGTGTCCCGATGCCAAAACTCAGTTGCACCCGGGATGCGAAGTGGCGATACAGTTCGACCGCTTTGCGTAAATCGAGATTGTCAGAGAAAACCAACGTTTTGCTCTGCGGATCAATCCCCAGCTTCTCATAATGAGCGATAGCTTTTTCGCCCCATTCCAGCGGATCGCCAGAATCATGACGCAGCCCCTGGTAACGACTGGCAAATTCCACGCCGAAATCACGTAAGAATGCATCCATGGTAATGCAATCGGTTAATGCAATGCCAAGTTGATTGGGATATTCCTCCAGCCAGGCAGCGAGCGCGGCGCGCTGACTGTTGGCAAGATCCAGGCTGATTTGCTGATGTGCCTGGAACCATTCATGAGCCTGTGTTCCCATTGGCGTCAGGGAAAGGCGGCGCGCCAGATCATAGTTGCTGGTGCCAACAAACCAGGATTCCTGTTGCAGACGTTTAACGATAGCTTCCTGGACTTCGCGCGAAAAACGACGGCGAGTGCCGAAATCCATCAGATGAAAGCGTGACATATCGAGATCGGCGGTTAATGCCGAGAAATCGATTAATTTGCTTTCCAGTGTGTCGAGAGCTTGCGCGACGTCGACCTGCGGTGAGCGATAGCGGTGCACCAGTTCGCTGATTACCGCCAACAACGGAACCTCCCAGAGGATAACTTCACGCCATGGGCCGGTTAAGCGAATATTCAGTTTACCGTTATCGTTGGTGACAGTGACCTGTTCCGGGTTAAAACGGAAATCACGCAACCAGTTGAGATAATCGGTCTTAAAGAAAGGCAGTGCTGAGAGCCACTGGTATTCATCATCCTGCAGGCGCAGGTGTTGCATCGCCTGAACCTGTTCACGAATAGCATCGGCATAAATACCCAGCAAATCGTCACCACGGCAACGAAACTCCGCCGCGACATGCACATCGTAGTAGTGATGAAACACGGCTTGCTGCATATGCAACTTATAAGCATCTGTATCCAGCAACGAGTGCAGAACAGGAGAAGCGAATTGTGTCATAGGTGCGCAGTAGCGTCCTCGTACGGGAGCGTTTAGTACAATAAACATCATCAGGAACTGCTGGAGTATACCTTGTTTCGCAATTTATTGAACCCTGATCACACCATATGCCACCTTTATGGTCGAGGGCATTTTGTGCCACATGTTATAGATATGTAGCAAAAAAAGTGCTTGTGTCTGAAAAGATGATGATTCTGCATAGCGGGATTTACGCAACAGGAATAGACTGAACACCGGATTCTATAAAAGATGCGAAAGGTTCTTTATGACTCAACAGCCACAAGCCAAATACCGTCACGATTATCGTGCGCCGGATTACCAGATTACTGATATTGACTTGACCTTTGACCTGGATGCTGAAAAGACGGTGGTTACCGCTGTCAGCCAGGCTGTCCGTCATGGCGCATCTGATGCTCCGCTTCGTCTTGACGGTGAAGACCTTAAACTGGTTTCTGTTCATATTAATGATGAGCCGTGGACCGCCTGGCGAGAAGAAGAGGGCGTTCTGATCATTAATCAATTGCCGGAACGTTTTACGCTCAAAATTGTTAATGAAATTAGCCCTGCGGCAAACACTGCGCTGGAAGGGCTTTATCAATCGGGCGATGCGCTTTGTACTCAGTGTGAAGCCGAAGGATTCCGCCATATTACGTACTATCTCGATCGCCCGGACGTGCTGGCGCGCTTTACTACCAAAATTATTGCCGATAAAACCAAATACCCGTTCCTGCTTTCCAATGGTAACCGTGTTGCGCAGGGTGAGCTGGAAAACGGGCGTCACTGGGTGCAGTGGCAAGATCCATTCCCGAAACCGTGCTACCTGTTTGCGTTGGTGGCTGGCGATTTTGATGTACTGCGCGACACCTTCACCACTCGCTCTGGTCGCGAAGTCGCGTTGGAGTTGTATGTCGATCGCGGTAACCTGGACCGTGCGCCGTGGGCGATGACTTCGTTGAAAAACTCCATGAAATGGGATGAAGAGCGCTTCGGTCTGGAGTATGACCTCGACATCTATATGATTGTTGCGGTGGACTTCTTCAACATGGGCGCGATGGAGAATAAAGGTCTGAATATCTTTAACTCCAAATATGTGCTGGCGCGTACCGACACTGCCACCGATAAAGATTACCTTGATATTGAACGCGTTATCGGCCACGAATATTTCCACAACTGGACCGGTAACCGTGTGACTTGCCGTGACTGGTTCCAGCTCAGCCTGAAAGAAGGCTTAACCGTGTTCCGCGATCAGGAATTCAGCTCTGATCTCGGTTCCCGTGCGGTTAACCGCATTAATAATGTGCGCACCATGCGTGGATTACAGTTTGCAGAAGACGCCAGCCCAATGGCGCATCCGATCCGCCCGGACATGGTCATTGAAATGAACAACTTTTATACCCTGACCGTCTACGAGAAGGGCGCGGAAGTGATTCGTATGATCCATACTCTGCTGGGTGAAGAAAACTTCCAGAAAGGGATGCAGCTTTATTTCGAGCGTCATGACGGCAGCGCGGCGACTTGTGACGACTTCGTCCAGGCGATGGAAGATGCGTCGAATGTCGATCTTTCCCATTTCCGCCGTTGGTACAGCCAGTCTGGCACGCCAATTGTTAGTGTTAAAGATGACTACAATCCAGAAACCGAACAGTACACCCTGACCATCAGTCAACGTACGCCAGCTACGCCGGATCAGGCTGAAAAACAGCCATTGCATATTCCATTCGCTATCGAACTTTATGACAACGAAGGCAAGGTGATCCCGTTGCAGAAAGGGGGGCATCCGGTCAATTCGGTACTGAATGTTACCCAGGCGGAACAGACATTTGTTTTTGATAATGTCTACTTCCAGCCAGTGCCTGCGCTGTTGTGCGAATTCTCCGCACCGGTGAAACTGGAATATAAGTGGAGCGATCAGCAACTGACCTTCCTGATGCGTCATGCGCGTAATGATTTTTCTCGCTGGGATGCGGCACAAAGCCTGCTGGCAACCTATATCAAGTTAAACGTTGTTCGTCATCAGCAAGGGCAGCCGCTGTCTCTGCCAGCACATGTTGCCGATGCTTTCCGCGCAGTACTCCTTGATGAGCTGATTGATCCGGCGCTGGCGGCGGAGATCCTGACGCTGCCTTCCGTGAATGAAATGGCGGAACTGTTCGATATTATTGATTCAATAGCCATTGCCGAAGTACGCGAAGCACTTACCCGGACTCTGGCGACTGAACTGGCGGATGAACTGCTGGCTATTTATAACGCGAATTACCAGCGCGAGTACCATGTTGAACATGAAGACATTGCGAAACGCGCTCTGCGTAATGCCTGCCTGCGCTTCCTTGCTTTTGGTGAAACACACCTGGCTGATGTGCTGGTGAGTAAGCAGTTCCACGAAGCGAACAATATGACCGATGCGCTGGCGGCGCTTTCGGCGGCGGTTGCTGCACAGTTGCCATGCCGCGACGCGCTGATGCAGGAGTACGATGATAAGTGGCATCACGACGGTCTGGTGATGGATAAATGGTTTATTCTGCAAGCCACCAGCCCGGCAGCGAATGTACTGGAGACAGTGCGTGGTCTGTTGCAACATCGTTCATTTACCATGAGTAACCCAAACCGCATCCGTTCGTTGATTGGCGCATTTGCGGGCAGCAACCCAGCAGCATTCCATGCCGAAGATGGCAGTGGTTATCAGTTCCTGGTGGAAATGCTTACCGACCTGAACAGCCGGAACCCACAAGTAGCTTCGCGCCTGATTGAACCGCTGATTCGCCTGAAACGTTACGATGCCAAACGTCAGGATAAAATGCGGGCGGCGCTGGAGCAGTTGAAAGGCCTGGAAAATCTCTCTGGCGATCTGTACGAGAAGATTACCAAAGCACTGGCTTGATACGAGTGAGCCAAAATGCCGGATGTGACGCTGATACGTCTTATCAGACCTGCTAATCTGTTGAAATTGCGAGTCTTTGTGGGGCAGGTAAGATGTTCACGCCGCATCCGACATATTAATCATGACGCCGGACGGGTCGTTCAGGGCGTCCACGCTGCATCATCCGATGCAGCGTTTTCGATTCCAGTTCAGCTAGCTGAATTGATCCTAACATAGCGACGCACCATCTCCTGCTATCTGCATCAATATTACGAATGTCCGTGCCTGGCGCCACCAGAAAGAAAAGCTTAAAAAGTATAAAAAAAGCGCAATAAGAAAACGTTTGCTATTTATTGCCGCAGGTCAATTCCCTTTTGCTCTGAACTCGCACATAATACGCCCCCGGTTTGCATACCGGGAATCCAGGAGAGTTCATGTACTACCCCTTCGTTCGTAAAGCCCTTTTTCAGCTCGATCCAGAGCGCGCTCATGAGTTTACTTTTCAGCAGTTGCGTCGTATTACCGGAACGCCGCTGGAGGCATTAATCCGGCAAAACGTTCCGGCGAAACCGGTTAGCTGCATGGGCCTGACGTTTAAAAACCCGCTTGGTCTGGCTGCTGGCCTTGATAAAGATGGCGAATGTATTGATGCGCTGGGAGCAATGGGATTTGGATCGATCGAGATCGGCACTGTCACCCCGCGCCCTCAGCCAGGTAATGATAAACCGCGTCTCTTCCGTCTGGTTGATGCTGAAGGTTTGATCAACCGCATGGGCTTTAATAATCTCGGCGTTGATAACCTCGTTGAGAATGTTAAAAAAGCCCATTACGACGGTGTTTTAGGGATTAATATCGGCAAAAATAAAGATACGCCGGTAGAACAAGGCAAAGATGACTATCTGATTTGTATGGAAAAAATCTATGCCTACGCGGGATATATCGCCATCAATATTTCATCGCCAAATACCCCAGGCTTACGTACCCTGCAATATGGTGAAGCCCTGGATGATTTATTAACTGCAATTAAAAATAAGCAAAATGATCTGCAAGCGATCCATCATAAATATGTTCCGATTGCAGTGAAGATCGCGCCGGATCTTTCTGAAGAAGAATTGATCCAGGTTGCTGATAGTTTAGTTCGTCATAATATTGATGGCGTCATTGCGACTAATACTACACTCGATCGTTCTTTAGTTCAGGGGATGAAAAATTGTGATCAAACAGGTGGGTTAAGTGGTCGTCCGTTACAATTAAAAAGCACGGAAATTATTCGCCGCTTGTCGCAGGAATTAAATGGGCGCTTACCGATCATCGGTGTGGGCGGTATTGACTCGGTAATTGCAGCTCGTGAGAAGATTGCAGCGGGTGCTTCACTGGTGCAAATTTATTCTGGTTTTATTTTTAAAGGTCCGCCGCTGATTAAAGAAATCGTTACCCATATCTAATTATTCCTTTCAATTTCTCTTTATAAGATAATCAGGGCTTTATTTTCAGCCCTGGTTGTTTTATATTCATTGTTGTTGCTTATTTAGACATTTTGTACTTTTCTTGTTGAGGTTATTAATCGAAGCGACAATGGAATATGTGGCGGTGAATTTATAGAGTAGGAGAGAGGCATATGAGAATTAAACCAGATGATAACTGGCGTTGGTATTACGATGAAGAGCATGATCGTATGATGCTTGATTTAGCCAATGGTATGCTATTTCGCTCACGTTTTGCTCGTAAAATGTTGACGCCGGATGCCTTTGCTCCTGCGGGATTTTGCGTTGATGACGCCGCGCTCTATTTTTCCTTTGAGGAAAAATGCCGCGATTTAGATTTATCCAAAGAACAAAAAGCCGAACTGGTACTCAATGCGCTAGTGGCAATTCGATATCTCAAACCACAAATGCCGAAAAGTTGGCATTTTGTTTCTCATGGGGAAATGTGGGCGCCGATGCCAGGTGATGCCGCCTGTGTCTGGTTGAGCGACACCAACGAACAAGTTAATTTACTGGTCGTTGAATCTGGTGAAAATGCTGCGCTATGTCTACTGGCGCAACCTTGCATAGTTATCGCCGGGCGCGCTATGCAACTGGGTGATGCCATCAAAATTATGAATGACAGACTAAGACCGCATATGAGTTATGACAGTCTCAGCCTTGAGCAAGCCGTTTAACTTTTCAGTTTCAGCGTAGTTTTCGGTACACAACTGCAACAAAGAATAGTCCCGTCGTCGTCCATGGCTGATTTTTTCAGTGGCGTGACTTCGCCCTCTAAAAGCTGAATGCGGCAACTTCCGCAAATGCCCGCACGGCAAGAATAGGGTATGCGAATTCCCTGATTTTCTAATTGTTCCAGCAATACCTGTTGGTTATTACCGCGAAATATTTGTCCCTGCCAGTTGATATCTACGTTTGCATCTGGTTGCTGCGTAGTAACGACAGTATCGTCTGTAGCAGCCGTGCCGTAGGTTTTTGACGGGGTAGTCGCCAGGATTTCCACCTTATCGCCAACACGAATAACGCCACTATTGCGGGCAATTAAATTCTGACCAAAATCGACATCGCCGTTATCTTGTGCGGTGCGAAAAGATTGCAGCGTTTTTAACGGTTCGCCAGCCGGGTGCTTTTGTCCTTTTTCTGGACTGATAGTCGTGAAAATACAACGGCTGCAGGGTTTCACTACATCAAATACTACGTCGCCTATCCGAATGATTTTCCAGGTATCTTCTTCCCATGCTGCTACGCCGGATACCACCAGATTCGGACGGAACTGCTCCATTTTGACGCTTGCCGGACAGCGTTGTTGAACATCGCGCAATGAGGCTTCATTAGCGAGCAGATAGGGATAGCCATCGGCAAAGGAAAGGGGAACGCTATTGTGGCGTTTTACGCGCCGCGTCATTTGTGGTCCTACCCAGCGTAGTTGAACCTCGCGGGAGAAAAATCCGCTTAACCATTTGTTGATCGCATCTGGCGCAATTCGCGCGGTAAAATGATTGCCCCACACTTCGGTTGGCGAATCCTGTATGGAGAAATCAGCAAAACGAACCCATACGCTGCTGCCATCAGGCGCGGTAAGGTGCAGGCCGTCATGTACCGGGGAAGGGGTAAAACGCACCATCTGCGGAACCTGACGGGCGGTAATAAATGTACCGTCGGGTTCTGTGACCATAAAGATGCGATCGAAGGCCAGACCGCTGACATCTGCCAGGGCATGTGTAAGACCAATGCCGCGCATCGATTTAACTGGATGAATAAAAAGCCGGGTTAATGTCGCCACGGTGCGGTCCTCAAATGAAAATAAGCCCTCAACTTTATGACATGACGCGCTTATTAGCTATAATGCGCAACAATTTTCTTAGCGCCTGTCTCATTAGGCTATTTTATTTGTCAGTTTAGCCCAGGGCAGTGCTCGAAATCCTCACGTACTTGTGTACGCTCCGGTTTCTCCGCGCTGTCCATGTCCAAACTGACTGCAACAATTACGCCTACTGCGGTAGGCTCTTAGAGTAAAAGTGACGATATGAATTCTCTGTTTGCCAGTACGGCCCGTGGGCTGGAAGAGCTGTTAAAAACTGAACTGGAAAATCTGGGGGCCGTTGAATGCCAGGTAGTTCAGGGCGGGGTCCACTTCAAGGGCGACACGCGGCTTGTTTACCAGAGCCTGATGTGGAGCCGTCTGGCCTCGCGTATTATGTTGCCGCTGGGTGAGTGTAAAGTTTACAGCGATTTAGATCTCTATCTCGGCGTGCAGGCGATCAACTGGACAGAGATGTTTAATCCTGGCGCGACCTTTGCAGTCCACTTCAGTGGTCTGAACGACACCATCCGCAACAGCCAGTATGGCGCGATGAAAGTTAAAGATGCGATCGTGGATGCATTTACCCGCAAAAATCTGCCGCGCCCAAATGTTGATCGCGATGCGCCAGATATCCGCGTGAACGTCTGGCTGCATAAAGAAACCGCCAGTATTGCTCTCGATTTAAGTGGTGATGGTTTGCACCTGCGTGGTTACCGTGATCGCGCGGGAATTGCACCGATCAAGGAAACTCTGGCGGCGGCTATTGTGATGCGTTCCGGCTGGCAGCCAGGTACACCACTGCTCGATCCGATGTGTGGTTCCGGTACGTTGCTGATTGAAGCGGCGATGCTGGCGACCGATCGCGCACCAGGCTTACATCGTGGGCGCTGGGGCTTTAACGGTTGGGCGCAGCATGACGAAGCTATCTGGCAGGAAGTGAAAGCCGAAGCGCAAACTCGCGCCCGAAAAGGTCTGGCTGAGTACAATTCTCATTTTTATGGTTCCGATAGCGATGCTCGGGTGATTCAACGTGCGCGCACTAACGCCCGCCTTGCCGGGATTGGCGAACTGATCACCTTTGAGGTGAAAGATGTCGCGCAACTGACCAATCCGCTGCCGAAAGGGCCATACGGTACAGTGTTAAGCAACCCGCCATATGGGGAACGTCTGGACAGCGAACCGGCGCTGATTGCGCTGCATAGCCTGCTGGGCCGAATCATGAAAAACCAGTTCGGCGGCTGGAATCTCTCTTTGTTCAGTGCTTCGCCGGATCTGTTAAGTTGCCTGCAATTGCGCGCCGACAAACAGTACAAAGCGAAAAACGGTCCGCTGGATTGCGTGCAGAAAAATTATCACGTCGCTGAAAGCACGCCAGACAGCAAACCGGCAATGGTGGCGGAAGACTACGCCAATCGTCTGCGTAAGAACCTCAAAAAGTTCGAGAAGTGGGCGCGTCAGGAAGGGGTTGAATGTTACCGCCTGTATGACGCCGATCTACCAGAATATAACGTTGCCGTTGACCGTTATGCCGACTGGGTGGTGGTGCAAGAGTATGCGCCGCCGAAAACCATTGATGCACACAAAGCGCGTCAGCGTCTGTTCGATATTATCGCAGCAACCATTTCGGTGCTGGGGATTGCGCCAAACAAACTGGTGCTTAAAACCCGTGAACGCCAGAAGGGCAAAAATCAGTATCAAAAACTGGGCGAGAAAGGAGAGTTTCTCGAAGTTACCGAATATAACGCTCACTTGTGGGTGAACCTGACGGATTATCTTGATACCGGTCTGTTCCTCGATCACCGTATCGCCCGTCGTATGCTGGGTCAGATGAGCAAAGGCAAAGATTTCCTCAATCTGTTCTCTTATACCGGCAGCGCTACCGTGCATGCGGGATTGGGTGGCGCGCGCACCACCACCACGGTGGATATGTCGCGTACCTATCTGGAGTGGGCGGAACGCAACCTGCGTCTTAACGGCTTAACCGGACGCGCGCATCGCTTAATTCAGGCGGATTGCCTGGCGTGGTTGCGCGATGCGAAAGAGCAGTTCGATCTGATTTTTATCGATCCGCCAACTTTCTCTAACTCAAAACGAATGGAAGATGCGTTTGATGTACAGCGCGATCATCTGGCGCTGATGAAAGATTTGAAGCGTCTGCTGCGTGCAGGTGGGACTATCATGTTCTCGAACAACAAACGTGGCTTCCGCATGGATCTCGACGGTCTGGCAAAACTGGGACTGAAAGCACAAGAAATTACGCAAAAAACGCTCTCTCAGGATTTTGCCCGTAACCGCCAGATCCACAACTGCTGGCTGATTACCGCAGCCTGAAAGGAATAGTAATGTCATTAATCAGTATGCATGGCGCCTGGCTGTCGTTCAGCGACGCGCCGCTTCTCGATAACGCAGAACTGCACATCGAAGATAACGAACGTGTTTGTCTGGTGGGCCGTAATGGCGCGGGCAAATCGACGTTAATGAAGATCCTCAACCGTGAACAGGGGCTGGATGACGGGCGCATTATTTACGAGCAAGATTTAATCGTTGCTCGTCTGCAACAAGATCCGCCGCGTAACGTTGAGGGGAGCGTTTATGATTTCGTTGCCGAAGGTATTGAGGAACAAGCGGAATACCTGAAACGCTATCACGATATCTCGCAATGGGTAATGAACGACCCGAGCGAGAAGAATCTCAACGAACTGGCGAAAGTACAGGAATTGCTGGATCACCATAACCTGTGGCAACTGGAAAACCGCATCAATGAAGTGCTGGCACAGCTTGGGTTAGATCCTAACGTTGCGTTGTCGTCACTTTCTGGCGGCTGGTTGCGCAAAGCGGCATTGGGACGCGCGCTGGTGAGTAATCCGCGCGTATTGTTGCTCGATGAGCCGACTAACCATCTTGATATCGAAACCATCGACTGGCTGGAAGGGTTCCTCAAAACCTTCAATGGGACGATTATTTTCATCTCCCACGACCGTTCGTTTATCCGCAATATGGCGACGCGCATTGTCGATCTCGATCGCGGCAAACTGGTGACCTACCCGGGGAATTACGACCAGTATCTGCTGGAAAAAGAAGAAGCCCTGCGTGTGGAAGAATTACAAAATGCCGAGTTTGATCGCAAACTGGCGCAGGAAGAAGTGTGGATCCGTCAGGGGATCAAAGCACGCCGTACCCGTAATGAAGGCCGCGTGCGCGCCCTGAAAGCGATGCGCCGTGAACGTAGCCAGCGCCGTGAGGTAATGGGCACGGCGAAGATGCAGGTGGAAGAGGCCAGCCGCTCCGGTAAGATCGTTTTCGAAATGGAAGACGTTTGCTACCAGGTTGACGGCAAGCAACTGGTGAAAGATTTTTCCGCTCAGGTACAACGTGGCGACAAAATTGCGCTGATTGGCCCAAACGGCTGCGGCAAAACCACCTTGTTGAAATTGATGCTCGGACAGATTCAGGCAGACAGTGGACACATTCATGTCGGCACGAAACTGGAAGTGGCTTATTTCGATCAGCATCGTGCGGAGCTTGATCCCGATAAAACGGTGATGGATAACCTCGCTGAAGGTAAACAGGAGGTGATGGTTAACGGTAAGCCGCGTCATGTACTGGGTTATTTGCAGGACTTTCTGTTCCACCCGAAACGGGCGATGACGCCAGTACGTGCGCTTTCCGGCGGGGAGCGCAACCGTCTGCTGTTGGCACGTCTGTTCCTCAAGCCAAGCAACTTACTGATTCTCGACGAACCAACTAACGACCTTGATGTCGAAACGCTGGAGCTGCTTGAAGAGCTAATTGACAGCTATCAGGGTACGGTACTGCTGGTCAGCCACGATCGCCAGTTTGTTGATAACACCGTGACGGAGTGCTGGATCTTCGAAGGCAATGGGAAAATTGGTCGTTATGTCGGTGGTTATCACGACGCACGCGGTCAGCAAGAACAGCATGTGGCGCTGAAACAACTTGCGGTGAAGAAAACCGAAGAAGTTGTTGTGTCGAAAGCAGAAACTGCAAAACGTAGCAGTAGCAAACTAAGCTATAAATTGCAGCGCGAATTAGAACAGCTACCACAACTGCTTGAGGATTTAGAAGCCAAACTGGAAGCTTTGCAGACGCAGGTGGCAGATGCCTCCTTTTTTAGCCAACCTCATGAGCATACGCAAAAAGTACTCGCTGATATGGCTGCTGCTGAGCAGGAACTGGAGCAGGCTTTTGAACGCTGGGAGTATCTTGAAGCGTTAAAAAATGGTGGTTGATCGCTAATCAATTGATTGAACGAAAGACGGCTGACAAAGACCAAACTGCCTGATGCGCTACGCTTATCAGGTCTGGGGGAACATCGCTTTATCGCGTTTCCCCGTTCTCCCTGGGCGGATATGCAGTCGTGTCGCATTCGGCATGAGAAACGGGCATTTTGTCAGCAATCTGTAGAATAGCGCATCATTAAGGAGTACCAATGTGCGAACATCATCATGCCGCGAAGCATATTCTGTGCTCGCAGTGTGACATGCTGGTGGCTTTACCCAGCCTTGAGCATGGTCAGAAAGCGGCATGTCCCCGGTGTGGCACAACGTTAACTGTGGCATGGGATGCACCCCGACAGCGTCCCACCGCTTATGCGTTGGCTGCATTGTTCATGCTGTTGCTGTCCAACTTGTTCCCTTTTGTGAATATGAATGTTGCGGGTGTAACCAGTGAGATTACGTTACTGGAAATCCCGAACGTGTTGTTTTCTGAGGACTATGCCAGTCTCGGCACTTTCTTCCTGCTGTTTGTGCAATTGGTTCCCGCCTTTTGCCTGATTACCATTCTGCTACTGGTAAATCGCGTTGAATTACCTGTCCGCGTAAAAGAGCAACTGGCACGGGTGCTGTTTCAACTCAAAACCTGGGGAATGGCGGAGATTTTCCTCGCTGGTGTGCTGGTCAGTTTTGTCAAACTGATGGCCTACGGCAGCATTGGCGTGGGCAGCAGTTTTCTGCCCTGGTGTTTATTTTGTGTGCTGCAACTGCGCGCTTTCCAGTGTGTTGATCGTCGCTGGCTATGGGATGATATCGCCCCGATGCCAGTGCTTAATCAGCCGCTAAAAGCGGGCGTCACAGGGATACGTCAGGGGCTACGCTCCTGCTCATGTTGTACAGCCATTCTTCCTGCCGATGTTCCAGTGTGCCCACGTTGTGGCACCAAAGGCTACGTTCGGCGTAGAAATAGTCTGCAATGGACACTGGCGCTGCTTGTTACGTCGATCATGCTGTATCTCCCGGCGAATATTTTGCCCATCATGGTGACCGATTTATTAGGCTCGAAGATGCCGTCGACTATTCTCGCAGGGGTTATTTTATTGTGGAGTGAAGGTTCTTATCCCGTCGCTGCAGTTATCTTTCTGGCCAGTATTATGGTGCCGACGTTAAAGATGATTGCGATTGGCTGGTTGTGCTGGGATGCAAAAGGTCACGGCAAGCGTGACAGTGAAAGAATGCATTTGATTTACGAAGTTGTTGAGTTTGTAGGCCGCTGGTCAATGATTGACGTTTTTGTTATCGCGGTGCTCTCGGCGCTGGTGCGTATGGGAGGCTTAATGAGTATTTATCCGGCAATGGGTGCATTAATGTTTGCTTTAGTCGTCATAATGACAATGTTTTCTGCAATGACATTTGATCCGCGTTTATCGTGGGATCGTCAACCAGATCCAGAGCATGAGGAGTCCTGACAGTATGGAATCTAAGAATGGGGAAGCCAAAATCCAGAAAGTGAAGAACTGGTCTCCCGTGTGGATATTTCCTATCGTCACGGCGCTTATAGGGGCCTGGGTTCTTTTTTATCATTACAGTCATCAGGGGCCAGAAGTCACCCTGATTACCGCGAATGCGGAAGGGATAGAAGGGGGCAAGACAACCATTAAAAGCCGCAGCGTTGATGTTGGCGTGGTCGAAAGCGCTACGCTTGCTGATGATTTAACGCATGTTGAAATTAAAGCGCGCCTCAACGCCGGTATGGAAAAACTGCTGCATAAAGATACTGTCTTTTGGGTGGTGAAACCGCAAATTGGGCGTGAAGGTATTAGCGGCCTGGGTACGCTGCTCTCTGGGGTTTATATCGAACTACAACCGGGGGCGAAAGGCAGCAAAATGGACAAATATGATTTGCTTGATTCACCGCCGCTGGCGCCGCCGGATGCTAAAGGGATTCGAATCATACTCGACAGTAAAAAAGCCGGGCAACTCACTGCAGGAGATCCGGTGCTTTTTCGTGGCTACCGTGTAGGGTCGGTGGAGACCAGCACCTTTGATACGCAAAAACGTAGTATCAGTTATCAATTGTTCATCAATGCGCCTTATGACCGTTTGGTGACCAGCAACGTTCGCTTCTGGAAAGACAGCGGCATTGCGGTTGATCTGACGTCAGCGGGAATGCGCGTGGAGATGGGGTCGCTGACAACTTTGCTAAGTGGTGGCGTCAGTTTCGACGTGCCGGAAGGCCTGGAGCAGGGGCAGCCTGTCGCGCCGAAAACCGCATTCGTTTTGTATGATGATCAGAAGGGCATTCAGGATTCACTGTATACCGATCACATTGATTATCTGATGTTCTTTAAAGATTCTGTTCGCGGCTTGCAGCCGGGGGCGCCAGTAGAATTTCGTGGTATTCGCCTGGGAACAGTAAGTAAAGTGCCTTTCTTTGCGCCGAATATGCGTCAGACATTTAACGATGATTATCGTATTCCGGTGCTTGTTCGTATTGAACCTGAGCGACTGAAAATGCAGCTTGGGGAAAACAAAGATGTGGTTGAGCACCTTGGGGAGCTGTTGAAACGAGGTTTACGTGGTTCGCTGAAGACCGGAAATCTGGTCACAGGGGCATTGTATGTTGATCTCGATTTCTATCCGAATACACCAGCGATAACCGGGGTACGTGAATTCGATGGCTATCAGATCATTCCGACCGTTAGCGGCGGTCTGGCGCAAATCCAGCAACGTTTGATGGAAGCTCTGGATAAGATCAACAAGCTGCCATTGAATCCGATGATTGAGCAGGCGACCAGTACGCTGTCGGAAAGCCAGCGGACGATGAAAAATCTGCAAGCCACGCTGGATAGTATGAATAAAATCCTGGCAAGCCAGTCTATGCAGCAGTTGCCGACAGATATTCAGTCGACATTGCGTGAACTGAATCGCAGTATGCAGGGCTTCCAGCCGGGTTCTGCGGCTTACAACAAGATGGTGGCGGATATGCAGCGTCTTGATCAGGTATTGCGTGAACTGCAACCGGTGCTGAAAACGCTCAACGAGAAGAGCAACGCGCTGGTATTTGAAGCGAAGGATAAGAAAGATCCAGAGCCGAAGAGGGCGAAATAATGAAAAAATGGCTAGTGACGATAGCGGCACTATGGCTGGCCGGATGCAGCTCCGGTGAGATCAACAAAAACTACTACCAGTTACCTGTTGTACAGGGCGGTACGCAAAGTACCGCCAGCCAGGGCAACCGACTGTTATGGGTGGAGCAGGTTGCGGTTCCTGATTATCTGGCGGGAAATGGCGTGGTGTATCAGACCAGTGATGTGAAATACGTTATTGCCAATAACAATCTGTGGGCCAGCCCGCTGGACCAACAGTTACGCAATACGCTGGTTGCCAATCTGAGCACGCAATTACCCGGTTGGGTGGTTGCTTCACAACCTCTGGGCAGCGCTCAGGATACGCTCAACGTGACGGTCACGGAGTTTAATGGTCGTTATGATGGTAAGGTTATCGTCAGCGGTGAGTGGCTGTTGAACCATCAGGGGCAACTGATAAAACGTCCATTCCGTCTGGAAGGCGTACAAAATCAGGATGGCTACGATGAAATGGTCAAAGCCCTGGCCAGTGCCTGGAATCAGGAAGCGGCGGCGATGGCGCAAGAGATTAAGCGTCTTCCCTGATTATAAAGATTTGTAAATATAACCGTCTCTGGCATGTTGCCCGAGGCGGTTTTTTTTGTTTATTTTATGGGGAAAAACTTGTTCCGCTTCACATTTTTTGTACAACCGACATGCCCGTGTAGCTCACAAATATGACAGTGGCGTGAATTTTGCGCATTGACGACAGTTATGATTCGCGGTATTGCTTAACTGTGATTGCACATTTAGTAATCACTGTTTTCTTTTCCACCAGAAACCAGTATGAGGGAAACGAGGCATGAAGAGACAAAAACGAGATCGCCTGGAACGGGCACATCAACGTGGTTATCAGGCCGGCATCGCCGGACGCTCAAAAGAAATGTGTCCCTATCAGACGCTGAATCAAAGGTCACAATGGCTGGGAGGCTGGCGAGAAGCCATGGCGGACAGGGTAGTAATGGCCTGATTCTGTCTCTTTAAAAAGAAACCTCCGCAGTGCGGAGGTTTCGCCTTTTACACGCAGCCTGATTTTAATCAGAATGCAGAAGTGTCCTGGAACAGACCTACTTTCAGGTCGTTGGCTGTGTAGATCAAGCGACCATCAACCAGAACTTCACCATCGGCCAGACCCATGATCAAGCGACGGTTAACAATACGTTTAAAGTGGATACGATAGGTCACTTTTTTCGCCGTCGGCAGAACCTGACCGGTGAATTTCACTTCGCCTACGCCCAGAGCGCGGCCTTTACCTTCGCCGCCCAGCCAGCCGAGGTAGAACCCTACTAACTGCCACATGGCATCCAGGCCCAGACATCCCGGCATTACCGGATCGCCGATGAAGTGGCAGCCGAAGAACCACAGATCTGGATTGATATCCAGCTCTGCTTCAACATACCCTTTGTTGAAGTTACCGCCAGTCTCGGTCATTTTGACCACCCGGTCCATCATCAGCATGTTCGGCGCTGGCAATTGCGGGCCTTTCGCACCAAACAGTTCTCCGCGACCAGAGGCAAGAAGGTCTTCTTTCGTATAGGATTCGCGTTTATCTACCATGTTCTCTGTAAGCCTTATTTTATTGAAGCACGCAGGATAGCTAACACGTGTACGCTGAACAAGTCCGATCAGTTCGGAATAAACCCGTTCAGCCAACGTAATGGCCATGGAAAACGGTGACGTCCTTCCTGCTGCGATGCTTGCGCGATACGTTCCTGGATAGTTTGCATCAGCGTCGTCTGGCCTTCGCCATCCCACACCAGATTTAATAATAGAGGTAGTGCATCAGTGACATCATCCACTGCCCAGATAGTGAATTTACCTTCCTCTACCGCCTTCACAAGTTCATTGTGAAGACTTAGATGGCGAACGTTAGCGGTAGGGATAATCACGCCTTGTTTACCGGTTAACTCACGCTGTTGGCAGATAGCGAAGAAACCTTCAATTTTCTCATTCAGGCCACCGACTGGCTGGGCGCGTCCAAACTGATCCACCGACCCGGTAATAGCAATACTTTGATTGACCGGGACATCGGCGAGGGCGCTGATCAGGGCGCAGAGTTCAGCCATTGAGGCGCTGTCACCGTCCACTTCGCTATATGATTGCTCAAACGTCAGCGAGGCCGAGAAGGGAATTTGTTGTTCAAGCTGCAGTTCCGACATCAGGAATGCCTGCATGATCATCATCCCTTTAGCGTGAATATTGCCGCCGAGCTCTGCTTTCCGCTCAATATCGGTAAATTCACCGTCGCCAATGTGTACAACACAACTAATACGAGAAGGCTCGCCAAAAGCGCGCGGATGTCCCGGAAATTCAACAACTGACAGGGCATTGATCTGCCCGACGCGTTCGCCTTCGGTTTCGATCAGGATCTGCTCCTGAAGAATTTCGTCTTGCATACGCTCAGCGAGGAAACCTTCGCGCCACTGTCGCTGTTGTAGCATTAAGTTTAGCTGTTCGCCGGTAAAGGTATCGCCTTCACACAGAGACGCGACTTCTTTGCACTGGCGAAGGATCCACTGCAGACTAAGCGGCAGCGTTTCTTGCTCACCGGTATAGCGGGCGGCTTCGCGGATAAGCACTGGCCAGGCATCAGCACCGGGCGCAGGCAGTTGGTTATGTTTAGCGGTAAAAGCAACCCAGCGACACCACTGGTTTACTGACTCGGCATCGACAATCTGCAGGGTATCTTCAAATTCGCTATAAATGACCTGCTCAGACAGATCCGGCTCCATCGCCTGAAAATCGGCCAGCGACTCGCGCTCGCCAACCAGAATGACTTTTAGCTTCAATGGCATTGAAGGAACGGAGACGGGGAGGGGACGAGACTCATCAAACGCGACCCAATCGAAGCGTTCACGGCTGACAATATTTTTCAGGCGCATCCACAGCAGAGGTTGTGCCAGCAGCGTGCGCAAAGAGATGATCAGAATGCCGCCATTTGCCTGATGTACCAGTCCCGGCTGTAAAGTAATGGCTCCATTAAACTGGCGCAGGCAGCCAAAGAGTTGTTCTGCCTCTACCCAATCAGCAGTGACGACTTGCGTTAATGTTGCAAAATTATCGTCAGTACTAACGGCATTACGTAACCGGATGGTGTGGCCGGAGATCTCATAGTGACCGCCCATCAGTTGGCCAGAGTCACCTTGTAGCGCGCTTGCAGCATCGGCAATGAGACTCAGGTACTCGGGCTCTTCCGGCGCCTTCGCCAGCATAAAAGAGGATGAAGCTCGAGTGTGCAGTAACTGTTCCAGCGCAAATTGCAGCCGCGGTTGAGTTTCGCTGAATAAAGGATCGTTTTCGTCAATAAAATGTGGCTGTGCAAATACTTCCTGATAACTTTCGGTATCAGGGATTAAGTCACGCCATGCAAGTTTCGTAATGGTCAAAGTTGATGTTTTTTAGTCTGTTGTCAAAGGTGCGATTATACCGTAACCGGCACTGCAGCACACGTAGAAAGCGTCGACAAAAGTTTTTGTATGCGCGCTAAAGTGCACAGGATAGAGATTCTTTTCATCACGCAGGTAAAAAGCTGATATTCTGTAAAGAGTTACACGGTAACATTGAGATCGCTATGAAATATCAACAACTTGAAAATCTTGAAAGTGGTTGGAAATGGAAGTATCTGGTGAAGAAGCACCGTGAAGGTGAGCTTATCACCCGGTACATCGAAGCCAGTGCCGCCCAGGAAGCCGTCGATGTGTTGCTATCGCTGGAGAACGAACCTGTGCTCGTAAATGGCTGGATTGACCAGCATATGAACCCGGAGCTGATCAATCGCATGAAGCAGACCATTCGAGCCAGACGAAAACGCCACTTTAACGCAGAACATCAGCATACGCGCAAGAAATCTATCGATTTGGAATTCATGGTCTGGCAACGTCTGGCTGGTCTTGCACAACGCCGCGGTAAAACGCTTTCCGAAACGATTGTCCAGCTGATTGAAGATGCGGAAAACAAAGAGAAATATGCAAATAAAATGTCTTCGCTAAAGCAAGATTTGCAGGCTCTACTGGGTAAGGAATAACCGACGAAAGTTATTTACTTTACTAAAGATGAAAAAAAACCCCGCGACAGCGGGGTTTTTTATTGTGCACAGAAAACCCCCAGCTAGGCTGGGGGTTCTGGAAAGCTTTCAGCTTTGAGCCAGTTATTAAAACCCCTTTTGATTTGTTAAAACACCTTGCGGTCTGGCAACTGCAAGTGTCAAACAAGAAATCAAAAGGGGGTCCCAATGGGGAACGAAAAGAGCTTAGCGCACACCCGATGGAACTGTAAATATCACATAGTTTTTGCGCCAAAATACCGAAGACAGGTGTTCTACAGAGAGAAGCGTAGAGCAATAGGCAGTATTTTGAGAAAGCTGTGTGAGTGGAAAAGCGTACGGATTCTGGAAGCTGAATGCTGTGCAGATCATATCCATATGCTTGTGGAGATCCCGCCCAAAATGAGCGTATCCGGCTTTATGGGATATCTGAAAGGGAAAAGCAGTCTGATGCTTTACGAGCAGTTTGGGGATTTGAAATTCAAATACAGGAACAGGGAGTTCTGGTGCAGAGGGTACTACGTCGATACGGTGGGTAAGAACACGGCGAAGATACAGGATTACATAAAGCACCAGCTTGAAGAGGATAAAATGGGAGAGCAGTTATCGATTCCCTATCCGGGCAGCCCGTTTACGGGCCGTAAGTAAGGAAGTTGGATGCAAATGTCAGATCGTGTGCGCCTGTTAGGGCGCGGCTGGTAAGAGAGCCTTACAGGCGCATTTGAAAAACCTCCGGCTATGCCGGAGGATATTTATTAGACGAGAACTTAAGCCTGCGGCTGAGTTACAACGTCTTTGATGCCTTTAACTTCGATCTCTACGCGACGATCCGGAGCCAGGCAGTCGATCAGTGCAGCGCGCTGTTTCACGTTGTCACAGGTGTTGCCAGTAACCGGGTTGGATTCGCCCATACCACGTGCGGAGATCTTGTCAGATGGGATACCTTTAGAGATCAGGTAATCAACGACGGACTGAGCACGACGCTCGGACAGACCCTGGTTGTAAGCGTCAGAACCGATACGGTCGGTGTAACCCAGAACAACTACGGAACCGTCTTTCGGATCCAGGTTGCTCAGCTGGCTGTACAGCTGATCCAGAGCAGCCTGACCTTCCGGTTTCAGGGTTGCTTTGTTGAAGTTGAACAGAACGTCAGACTTCAGAGTGAAGTGCTTGGTCTGTACTTCTGGAGCTGGAGCCGGAGCCGGAGCAACTACCGGAGCTGCTTCGCCCTGACCGAAACGATAGGAAACACCCAAGCTCAGCAGGCCGTTGTCCGGGCGAGTGCCGATGGTGTGAGCGTCACCGATGTTGTTGGTCCACTGGTATTCCAGACGGGTAGCGATTTCAGGAGTGATCGCGTACTCAACACCGCCAGCGAAGACCGGAGAAACGCCGGTGTCGTGGTCTTTAAAGGAAGCGCCACCAGGTACGTTAGCCTTGGTGTCTGCACGCCATACCATACCACCCAGACGAGTGTAGACGTCCAGATCGTCAGTGATTGGGTAACCCAGTTTAGCGGTCAGCTGAACGCCCTGAGCTTTGTATGCGCCATTGATGTTGTCGCCTTTGTACGGCATACGACCTAACCAGTCGTAACCCATTTCAAAGCCAACATACGGGTTAACCTGGTAACCACCAAAAGCACCTGCACCCAGTTGGTTTTCGTGGGTCGGACCATTGTTGTCGATGAAACCAGTGTCATGGAACTGGGACCAGCCCAGTTTAGCACCAGTGTACCAGGTGTTATCTTTCGGAGCGGCCTGCGCTACGGTAGCGAAACCAGCCAGTGCCACTGCAATCGCGATAGCTGTCTTTTTCATTTTTTGCGCCTCGTTATCATCCAAAATACGCCATGAATATCTCCAACGAGATAACACGGTTAAATCCTTCACCGGGGATCTGCTCAATATTAACTCTACCGATATCTTCGGCTTATGCCGAGCACCCCTGGCGATGTAAAGTCTACAACGTAGTTGAAAACTTACAAGTGTGAACTCCGTCAGGCATATGAAAAAAAAGACTTGTATAAGGTGCGTTTAACCTATTTTGTAAAAGAGCCATTGAGAAGAAAAATCGCGGAAACCGCTTCAGACAAGCCTCCGCACGGAAAATTAGTCACGACAGAAAGCATCCAGTGTGTGATAAAAAAAGTTCCAGGATTAATCCTAAATTTACTTAATGATACAAATTAGAATGAATTTTTAACCCGGAAAGTTGTCTCGTGGCGTGAGAAGAGGCACTTATCGGACGCATAATAAACCCCATTGCATTACCTTCGTTGGCAGCATCAACCAGCTCAGCATGCTCTTCTTCGGTCAGATCATCTGACAACCAACCGATCACCACACTGTAATTTCCTGTACGTAAAGCGCGAACCATTGACTCCACGGTGTGGCAAGGGGCAAGCTGACTCATCTGCATCACTTTAGTTAAGGGTAATCCAGCGGACTGAAACCACTCACGGCTTAGTTTTTGTTGCGGAGTTAACCAGAGCTGCCAACGCGATTGCTGACCGAGCTGCTGTAATAATGGTAAAAGCAGGAGTTGTGTCATCATGGGCTGATCTTCGCGATAGACAACTTCACTGATAAGCCCGGCTGTAGTGTTTTCCGTAGAGACACGCGCAATTTTACTTGCTGCGGATGAGAACGACGAAGAACGATGTGCATAGCCTGAAGTGTACATAATCAATCCAGCCCTGTGAGTTACTGTATGAATATACAGTACATCCAGCGACAACAAAGATCAACCCTATTTTCGGAAAGAGCCTCGCAATTTTTGTCGATGGTGACCCGAAAACTTAAATTAATCTTGCCCCTTGAGAATAAGTTGCCTATTTTCGTACTTAACGGATCCGTTAACGTGAATTATTCGTTTATGTTATGATTTTAAAAGGAATTTTATGAAAAGCCTCTCCTATAAGCGGATCTATAAGTCACAAGAATACCTTGCAACGTTAGGCACCATTGAATATCGATCGCTGTTTGGCAGTTACAGTTTGACGGTTAACGATACGGTATTTGCGATGGTTGCTGATGGTGAGTTGTATCTACGGGCTTGTGAACAAAGCGTACAGTACTGTGTAAAATATCCGCCAGTCTGGCTGACATATAAAAAGTGCGGCCGACCCGTGACTCTCAATTACTACCGGGTTGATGAAAGTCTATGGCGTAACCAACAGAAATTAGTTCGCTTGTCGAAATATTCCCTGGATGCTGCGCTGAAAGAGAAATGTACGCGCAACAATCTCCAGCGACTGAAAGATTTGCCGAATATGTCTTATCACCTGGAGTCGATTCTCGGTGAAGTGGGGATCAAGGATGTGCGGACTTTACGGATCCTTGGCGCAAAGATGTGCTGGTTGCGACTACGTCAGCATAATAGCCAGGTGACGGAGAAGATCTTATTCATGCTTGAAGGCGCAATTATTGATATTCATGAAGCAGCGCTCCCGGTGGCACGCCGCCAGGAGCTTGCTGAATGGGCTGAATCTATTGTGCCGAAACCGGAGTTTCCGACGGAACCTGAGTAATCCTGCGCTGCAGGCGACCAATTTCTGGCAACAATGCAATCAATAATCCAATTTGCTGTATGACCAGAGGTTCCTTGCTGTCTGCCCGTGGTTCAAGTTGCAGCATACGCTGCTTCAGGCCAGCTAATGCCAGATTGACGCGTTCTTCATCGGCAGGCTGATGATGTAGCGCGTCATCAACGTAACATACCGCGTCATCAAGAAACGCGAGGATTTGAGGATTAGTTAACTGTTCACGGTGAGCGCCGAGGGCAGAAATGTAGCTGGTGAATGTATGGTTGAGGCACAGTAAACGGAACGCGGCCTCGCGGATTTGCGGTGTGGCGTTCGGTTCACTGGACATATTCGATACCACAGAAGCCAGTTCGGCATCACGATTGTGAGCATCACGACGGGCGATACGATACGCCAGACGGTTATCGCGTCCCTGATGATATTGCTCAAGAATAGCGTCAAGATAACGGCAGTTAGCGTCAGTCGCACGCTCGAGCATCCGCGGTAGATTACGAAAACGCCAGTCTGGCCAGATATAGCTCACTGCTGCCCAGGCTATGGCGCAACCGATCAGCGTATCAACCACGCGAGGCAGCGCAACTTCAAAACCTTCGCCCAACAGGTTGAAGCACAGCAGAACCAACAGGGTGATGAACATAGTTGCATGCGCATATTGCACGTTGCGGAAAGCAAAAAAGAGCACGCCTGTAATGACCAGTAGTACCAGTTGTCCTTCCAGCGACGGAACAAACCACAGCACCGGGATGCCGATCGCAATACCTACCAGCGTGCCGATAATCCTTAATTTCAGGCGATGGCGCGTAGCGTTATAGTTTGGCTGGCAGACGAACAGGCTGGTCAGCAGGATCCAGTAGCCGTGGTTTATTCCTGTTATTTGAATGATGGCGTAGCCGACGCATAAGACCAGTGACATCCTGACCGCGTGACGGAAGAGGGCGGATTCCGGCGTAAAGTTACGGCTAAGACGCAGCCAGATATCACTTAGCCCGTGCGGGCTGTCGTCAGCAAGCTGGTTATCGGTATCGTTATGCGGCATTGCCTGGGCTTGCTCTGATTCAATCGTCGCCAGTTGAGCATCAATGGCGCGTAAGTTTGTCAGCAGAAATCCCAGTGCTTTTAGCAAATCAATCGGCGCGCCGTTATTGCGCATCCGCTCAAGCGCGGCGTCAATATGAGTGAAGGCGCGTTCAAAATGCGGATCGTGTTGATAAGGCTGGCGTAGCAAAATACAGCGTGACAGTTGCTGGCAAGCCTGGCCCTGCATCGACATCAGTCGCTGAAAGCGAAACAATACATCGCTGTGGCGAAAATGTTCGCGCAGCGTCTGGTACTGAATATGCGAAGAGCTGGCGCGCTCGTGGATATCTTGCGCCACAAAGTAGTAATGCAGAGTGCGTCGTGTTCCCCGTTGACCACGATCGCCACGTAGTCGCGTCAACAACGAGAGCTTTGTCTGATTCAGCGTTGCCATTAGTTGCCCGTTGGCAAGCGCTAAATCGTACAATGGCGCCTGGCTTTCATCTTCAATATCTGGATCAAACATGCGCGACTTGAGTTCCAGATATCGCGCAAGTTGTTCATAGCAACGCGCCAGGTTGTCCTGCAGCGGGCGGACAGGGAACAGTAGGTGACCGATAAGCGTCAGAACGTTGTACCAGATGGCACCGGCAAGTAGATATATCGGCTGCTGATACCAGTGTTCATACAGCGACGTACCCAGCATCGTGTAAATGGCGATGAGCAATGCGCCAAAAGCGATAGTCGCGTAGCGTTGACCCAGACCCCCGAGCAAAATAAAGCCGCTGGTGGAGAGCGTTAAGCCGATGGCAAACAGCCAGGGCCAGGGAAAAAGGAGTTCTACCGAGGCCGAAGCGATAAAAAAGCAGAACAGCGTAATGATGAGGTTACGCAGACGCCCCGCCAGTCGGTCATCAAGGTCGGTCAATGCTGCTGCAACCATACCGAGTGTGAGCGGAATGGTCAGTTTTACATCACCCAGCCACCACGGAAACGCAGTAGTACCGCAAAGCGCGATAAAAATGCGTGCGTAATACAGCCAGGTGCTGTTCCAGGTGTAGCGTTTGAGCAAAGGACTTAGCATAAAGGCCATAACGTTAGATTATTCGAAACGACGACGCGCATTCGCTTCACGCGCAGCACGAGCGGTTTCAACAGAAACCACACGACGGCCTACAGGCCACAGTGCAATAGCCGCAATTTTAAAGTTAGCAATGCCGACGGGAATACCGATGATGGTGAGACATTGCGCAATACCAGAGGCAATGTGCATTAAGCATAACCACCAGCCGAAGAAAATCAGCCAGAAAATATTCAGTATGGTACCGCCGGTATTGAGCAGTACGTTTTTGCCTGCCGGGTTCAGTTCATCGACATGAATCGCTTCATTGCCGTAGGGCAACAAAGAAAGCTTTGTGATTTCCCAGCAAGAACGCGTCAGTGGTAGGGTAAAAATCAGCACAATACTGACCAGGGTTGCCAGCAGCCAGGCCAGAGTTGTGGCAAATCCACCAAGCACAAAGTTCAGAATGTTCAAAACGGTACGCATAAAACCTCACTGTACTGTGGTTTTCTGTAATGGGCGGCAATTGTAACGTTTTTTTGGGCTGGAGCACGTTTTCTCTGACGGTTACACTGATAAGAAATAACATCGTGTGGATCTACAGAGTCATGGAACTGAAAGCGACAACTCTTGGCAAACGTCTGGCACAGCACCCTTATGATCGGGCGGTGATCCTTAATGCCGGGATAAAAGTTTCCGGCGATCGTCACGAATATATTATTCCATTCAACCAATTACTGGCGATTCATTGTAAGCGCGGCCTGGTATGGGGCGAGCTGGAGTTTGTACTGCCTGATGAAAAAGTGGTGCGTCTGCACGGCACCGAATGGGGCGAAACGCAGCGTTTTTACCATCATCTTGATGCCCACTGGCGGCGTTGGAGCGAAGAGATGAGTGAAATTGCCGCCGACGTTTTACAGCAACAACTGGATCTTATCGCCACGCGCACCGGAGGAAATAAGTGGCTGACGCGAGAGCAAACGACTGGCGTGCAGCAACAAATCCGCCAGGCTTTGTCGGCGCTGCCGTTGCCGGTAAACCGACTGGAAGAGTTTGATAACTGCCGTGAAGCGTGGCGCAAATGTCAGATCTGGCTGAAAGATATTGAAGGCGGTCGGCTGCAGCATAATCAGACATATACCGAAGCCATGCTTAACGAACATGCGGACTTTTTTCGTCAGGTTGAGTCTTCACCGCTTAACCCCGCTCAGGCCCGTGCTGTTGTTAATGGTGAGCACGCCTTATTAGTGCTCGCGGGAGCGGGAAGTGGAAAAACGTCGGTGTTGGTGGCGCGTGCGGGCTGGCTACTGGCGCGCGGCGAGGCATCCCCAGAGCAAATTTTATTGCTGGCGTTTGGGCGAAAAGCTGCTGAAGAGATGGACGATCGCATTCGTGAGCGACTACATACCGACGATATTACCGCGCGCACATTTCATTCACTGGCCCTGCATATTATTCAGCAAGGCAGTAAGAAAGTGCCGACAGTCAGCAAACTGGAGAATGACACCGCAGCTCGCCATGAACTCTTTATTAATGAGTGGCGCAAGCAATGTAGTGAAAAGAAAACACAGGCGAAAGGCTGGCGACAATGGCTGACGGAAGAAATGCAGTGGTCGGTACCAGAAGGTAATTTCTGGGACGATGAAAAATTGCAACGTCGTCTCGCATCTCGTCTTGATCGTTGGGTTGCTCTGATGCGGATGCACGGCGGCGCACAGGCGGAAATGATTGCCAGCGCGCCTGAAGAGATCCGCGACGTGTTCAGTAAACGAATCAAATTGATGGCTCCGTTATTGAAAGCCTGGAAGAGCGCGTTGAAGGCAGATAACGCCGTTGATTTTTCCGGTTTGATTCATCAGGCGATTGTGATCCTCGAAAAAGGCCGCTTTATCAGTCCGTGGAAACATATTCTGGTTGATGAATTTCAGGATATCTCACCGCAGCGCGCAGCGCTGTTGGCGGCGTTGCGTAAGCAAAACAGTCAGACGACGTTGTTTGCCGTTGGTGATGACTGGCAGGCGATTTATCGCTTCAGCGGTGCGCAAATGTCACTCACCACCGCCTTCCATGAAAACTTTGGTGAGGGCGATCGCTGTGATTTAGAGACGACTTATCGTTTCAACAGCCGTATTGGTGAGGTCGCGAACCGTTTTATTCAACAGAATCCCAATCAGTTGAAAAAGCCGCTGAACAGTTTGACTCATGGCGACAAGAAAGCTGTAACGCTTCTTGAAGAGAGCCAGCTTGATGCTTTGCTGGATAAGCTCTCAGGTTATGCCAAACCGGATGAGCGCATTCTGGTACTGGCGCGTTATCATCATCTGAAACCTGCCAGTCTGGAAAAAGCAGCGACGCGCTGGCCGAAGTTGCAAATTGACTTTATGACCATTCACGCCAGCAAAGGGCAACAGGCGGATTACGTCATCATTGTTGGTTTACAGGAAGGGAGTGATGGCTTCCCGGCTGCGGCGCGTGAGTCGATTATAGAAGAGGCGCTCCTGCCGCAGGTTGAAGATTTCCCTGATGCCGAAGAACGGCGATTAATGTATGTTGCGTTGACTCGCGCACGCCATCGGGTATGGGCGCTGTTCAACAAAGAGAATCCTTCTTCCTTTGTGGAAGTCCTGAAAAAACTGAGTGTGCCGGTAGCGAGAAAACCGTAAGAAACAGGCGGCGAGTGCCGCCTGTGCGAATTTACTTCAGACGTTCAGCAAGATAACGCTGATAGTCCGGGATCAGGATGTCCACTGCATCGTTGAAATGGGGTGACTGAATCAGGAAATCAGCCGTTGCCACATTGGTTGCGACCGGAATATTCCACACCGTTGCCAGACGTAGCAATGCTTTGACGTCGGGATCGTGTGGCACGGCGTTCAGCGGATCCCAGAAGAAAATCAACACATCAATTTTTCCTTCTGAAATCAATGCGCCCACTTGCTGATCGCCGCCCATTGGGCCGCTTAGCATGGCGTTAACGTTCATTCCGGTGGTGCGGGAAATTAAGTTGCCTGTGGTGCCCGTCGCATACAGTACGTGCTGCTCCAGTAACGGCTGGTGCCGCTCCACCCAGCTCATGAGCATTTGTTTGCAGTGATCATGGGCCACCAACGCAATATGCTTACGCGCTGGCAATGTGCGAGTCGTCAATTCCATAATTTACTTCCGTAGTTAGCTTTCCTACAGATTACTGTAAGCGTTTACCGCTGCAAGAGAAAGACCAAAAAAGCCTGCGCGCAGGCACAAAAATATCAGGAAGGTGGTTGTTTTTCAGCCCATTGCAGGAAAGTATTGCGCGTTTGCGGATCGGCTAGCTTAAACCAATATTTCAGTCGCTGTTCAGTGAGCACCTGTGACTGCGGTGGAATGGCGTCCAGCTCGGAAACGCCAGAAAGTAACGTGCTGTCGTCCGCCATCATGGTGGCAAATTGCGGTAGCGACGCGCGTTTCGCGGATTTGTTATAGCGCTCGACCTCCACTTCATAATCGATTGTTTTTGTTGTTGAAGTAATGACCAGAATGTCCAGTTTTACCGGAATCGGCGTTGCATCGCCATCAAGTAATTCGAGACGAGGCGCAACATCAAAATGATTAGCTTCTCGTTCATTCTCCAGTCGGGGCAGGCGAAAATTTACCTGGCTGATGAGCTGGGTATTAAAACTGACCACCAGCGGTGGGGAAATATACAGTCTTTCTTCATTAGCAGAAAGGTTAATGGTTTTTTCAACGCGAAAGACTAATTGATGTGGTCCATTATCCAGCTCGATGCTGTCAGCGCCGCGGAGCAGAGAACTGGAAACCTTCTTACCATCAAGCACCAGAAGATCAACATCGCTGGATAGCCGTAGCGTGGTGGCAAAAACGGTCACCGGCAAACATAATGCGATCAAGGTGGTCAAAATGCCGGTTTTCATAGATAGCTCCTGTCTAATGACCGCCTGAATAATAATGTATCAAAATTTTTCTTTAATCATACTTACTAACATATAGACATGTTTTCCGCTTTTGCTCTCATACATTTGTATTAGCTACATGGTTGGCATGTTGGGTTTGTCGTACACTTTGGTAAATAGTCTGGAGGAAATGATGAAAGAGACCGATATTGCAGCCATTTTAACGTCCACTCACACTATTGCGCTGGTAGGGGCAAGTGACAAACCCGATCGTCCAAGTTATCGCGTGATGAAATACCTGCTTGATCAGGGCTATCACGTCATTCCGGTCTCGCCTAAAGTCGCCGGTAAAACGCTGCTGGGTCAGCAGGGCTATGGCACGCTGGCGGAAGTGCCTGAAAAAGTCGATATGGTCGATGTCTTCCGTAATTCAGAAGCTGCCTGGGGTGTGACGCAGGAAGCTATCGCCATTGGCGCTAAAACCGTATGGATGCAGTTAGGGGTGATTAATGAGCAAGCGGCAGTTCTGGCGCGTGATGCCGGGTTACAGGTCGTAATGGATCGTTGCCCGGCCATTGAGATCCCTCGGCTGGGGCTGGCTAAATAAAAAATCCCCGGAAGGCAAAAACCTTCCGGGGATTTTTATCAGGATTAGTTACGCAGACGCGGCGCCTGGAGTTGTTTGCGGATAGTCTGCGCTAGCTCATCCATTGACGGTTGCTCTGGATGTTCATCCTGTAATTCGCTACTTAGCTGGGCTTCAGCCAGGTAGGTATGAACCGGTAGGCCGTTGTCATCCTCCATCACCACGTGATACCACGGAGCGGCGCGAAGCTCATCGTTTACCGCCAGCTCATCAGGCGACGGTTCAGAGAGCGAATAAACCGGGTCGATATCCACGACCACTCCGAGATAACCTAACAGGGAATGGCGGACCTGCTGGCCGATACCGAATTTGCTGGCAATCATAGTCACCTCCCGGGAAATCTTTTCCTTTGATATAAGGGTAAAATTCCACATTTCAAGTTACATGACGCGACAGGCAAACCCTTTCAGATATAGCCCTTCCGGGTAGGTGGCGATCACCGGATGATCGGCGGCCTGGCGGAACTGCTCTATAAATTGTACATCACGACCGGCATCAATTGCGGCGTCAGCGATGATTTTCTGAAATAAGTCGCTGGTCATCAGGCCGGAACAGGAGAACGTCAACAATACGCCGCCTTCATTCAATAACTGAATTGCCAGCATATTGATATCCTTGTAACCCCGACAGGCCCCCATCAATTGACTTTTGTTTTCGACAAACTTCGGCGGATCCATCACGATAACGTCAAACTTTTCGCCGCGATCGCGATAGGTGCGCAGTAACTTAAATACGTCATCGCGGACAAACTCCGCTTTGCTGAGATCCAGTTTGTTTAATTCAACGTTTTGCCGTGCAATATCCAGCGCTTCCTGCGAGGTATCCACGCTGACTACCTGGCTACAGCCGCCCATCAAGGCGGATACGGCGAACCCACCGGTATAAGAGAAACAGTTCAGCACGCGTTTATTTTCAACGTAGCGGCGTGTTGCCAGACGGCTGTCGCGCTGATCCAGGTAATAGCCCGTTTTGTGCCCGTGTTGAATGTCTACCAGTAGCTTCATGCCGTGTTCTTCAATCGGTAGCAGGGCAGGCGGCAGTTCTCCAGTCACTGGCCCCTGGGTCAGTTCCATTCCCTCTTTTTTGCGTACCGCCACGTCGCTGCGATCGTAAATCGCACAGTCCGGGTACAGCGTTTGCAGGGCGCTAATTAATGCCGCACGTTGATACTCCGCACCAGCGCTTAGCAGTTGCAGCACCAAAAAATGACCAAAGCGATCGATAGTAATGCCGGGCAGGCCATCTGACTCACCAGCGATTAAACGATAGCTGTCGAGTCCATCTTTTTGCGCCAGCCAGTCGCGCCACTTTTGCGCCTGCTGCAAACGACGGGTGAAAAAGGCAATGTCGATGGATTCCGAAGGATCGAAAGTCCAGACGCGCGCGCGGATTTGCGACGCAGGCGAATAAGCGCCGCGTGCTAACCATTTTCCCTGATGATCAACAATATCGATGGTTTCACCGAGGCTGGCTTTACCTTCCATACGGGCCACAGCACCGGAAAAGACCCACGGATGGCGACGAAGTAATGATTTTTCGCGCCCTTTGGCTAACACTAAACGTACACTCATAATTTACTATTCTGTCGATGCAAAGAAATGGGCGCCATTGTCCGGAGTTTTTCCCGGATTTGCAACGCGCCTATAAGGATAAGGAGCGTGGTGATGTCGAAAGTATGCATAATTGCCTGGATTTATGGTCGGGTTCAGGGGGTAGGTTTTCGCTATACCACCCAATATGAAGCCAAAAGGCTGGGCTTAACCGGTTACGCCAAAAATCTTGACGACGGCAGCGTGGAAGTCGTGGCCTGCGGGGAAGAAGGGCAGGTGGAAAAATTGATGCAGTGGTTAAAAAGTGGCGGTCCGCGTTCAGCGCGTGTAGAGCGCGTACTTAGCGAACCGCATCATCCTTCCGGGGAATTAACCGATTTTCGTATCCGTTAAATACATTTCACGGGCTTTGGCAGGCCAGCAATTTTGGTGGCTTGCTTAGCTGGACCTTTTGGAAACAGTCGGTACAGATAGCGGCTGTTTCCTTTTTCTTCGCCAAATTTATTCGCCATTGCTTTTACCAGCATACGAATTGCCGGAGAGGTATTAAATTCCAGGTAGAAATCACGTACAAAACGCACCACTTCCCAGTGTTCCGGCGACAGCGTAATTCCTTCTTTTTCTGCTATCACCACTGCCAGAGGTTCGCTCCACTGGCTGCTTTCTTTGAGATAGCCTTCGGTATCCGTTTCTATCTCTTTACCTTCAAACATCAGCATAATCATTTACTACCTTAATCAGACTGGCGGCAGTGTAACAAAAAACAAAGCCTCGCATAAAGCGAGGCTCGGTAAGTAAACCCGGACGAAATTAATCGCGGCTGGCGAAGCCCAGGATGCTCAACAGGCTGACGAAGATGTTGTACAGCGACACATATAAGCTCACAGTGGCACGAATGTAGTTCGTTTCACCGCCGTGGATGATGTTGCTGGTTTCAAACAAAATTGCGCCAGAGGAGATCAGAATGAATACCGCGCTGATCGCCAGATGCAGAGCAGGCAGTTGCAGGAAGATATTCGCTACCATCCCGATCAGGACAACAACAATACCCGCCATCAGCATACCGCCGAGGAAAGACATATCTTTGCGGGTGGTCAGCACGTATGCAGAGCAGCAGAAGAATACCAATGCCGTACCGCCCAGCGCCATCGCAATCACATCGCCCATTCCGGCAGACAAATAAGTATTCAGAATCGGGCCGAGGATATAACCGAGAAAACCGGTAAAGGCGAATGCGGAAATAATTCCGGTCGGCTTGTTGGCAGTTTTATAGGTCAGGAACATCAGACCATACATACCCACCAGCGTCAGAATCAGTCCCGGAGATGGCAGCATCAGCACCGTACTGGCTGTCGCGGTAATCGCAGAAAAAGCCAGTGTCAGGCTCAGCAGAAAATAGGTATTACGCAGCACCTTATGGGTACTAAGTAATGATGTACGGTCATGTGAAGAACTAACTATACGATCCATTGAGTCACTCTCTATGACAGGTGTAATTAATCAAGCAGCATAATGATTATGTGGGAAGGTACACAGAGGTTTTACCCATCTTTACGCATTTGATCTGGAACAGGTTTCGCACAGAATGGTTAAACCATTGAGCATGCTACAACAGCATGGTGATTTTGGCAGACAAAAGAAAAAGGGGTTAGCATTTAGCTAACCCCTTATCTTATTTGGCGGAAGCGCAGAGATTCGAACTCTGGAACCCTTTCGGGTCGCCGGTTTTCAAGACCGGTGCCTTCAACCGCTCGGCCACACTTCCGGGATGACGCGCACTATAAACATCCCGATGCGGCGTGTAAACCCCTAATGTGTTCGTTTGCCTGAAAAACAGCCAAAACTGCATTGATAGCGTGAAATAACAGCAATTTGGCGATTGCGTAGCCATAAAAAGCGGTTGTTGCGATGCCAGACGTGAATTATCAGTACAGCAACCTTTACTCCCTTCAGAACACGCCTGAACGAAAATAAGGTCTATTTTTATCGCAAAAAGATAAATCCATACAAACTGTGTTGTTTTGCGCAAAAAATTCACTACGCTTTATTAACATTACTTTCTGGCGACGTGCGCCAGTGCAGAAGGATGAGCTTTCGTTTTCAGCATCTCACGTGAAGCGATGGTTTGCCTTGCTACAGGGACGTCGCTTGCCGACCATAAGCGCCCGGTGTTCTGCCGGTGTCGCAAGGAGAAGAGACGTGCGATATGAATAACGAGGAAACATTTTACCAGTCCATGCGGCGTCAGGGGGTCACCCGGCGAAGTTTTCTTAAATATTGCAGTTTGGCTGCCACGTCGCTGGGATTAGGCGCGGGGATGGCACCGAAGATTGCCTGGGCGCTGGAGAATAAACCGCGCATTCCAGTGGTGTGGATCCACGGTCTGGAATGTACCTGCTGTACCGAATCTTTTATCCGTTCCGCCCATCCGCTGGCGAAGGATGTCATTCTTTCCCTTATCTCCCTCGATTACGACGATACTTTGATGGCCGCCGCCGGAACCCAGGCGGAAGAAGTCTTTGAAGACATCATCACGCAATACGATGGCAAATACATCCTCGCAGTAGAAGGTAACCCGCCGCTGGGCGAGCAGGGGATGTTCTGTATCAGCAGTGGTCGGCCATTTATTGAGAAACTCAAACGCGCCGCTGCCGGAGCCAGTGCGATTATCGCATGGGGGACCTGTGCTTCCTGGGGCTGCGTGCAGGCCGCGCGCCCCAATCCGACGCAGGCAACGCCTATCGACAAAGTTATTACCGACAAACCCATTATCAAAGTACCTGGCTGCCCGCCAATCCCGGATGTGATGAGCGCCATCATTACCTACATGGTGACGTTCGATCGTCTGCCGGATGTCGACAGAATGGGGCGTCCGTTGATGTTCTATGGTCAGCGAATCCACGATAAATGCTATCGCCGTGCTCACTTCGACGCAGGAGAGTTCGTCCAGAGCTGGGATGATGACGCTGCCCGTAAAGGTTACTGCCTGTACAAAATGGGCTGCAAAGGGCCGACCACCTATAACGCCTGTTCCTCTACCCGCTGGAACGATGGCGTTTCTTTCCCGATCCAGTCTGGTCATGGCTGCCTGGGCTGTGCTGAAAATGGTTTCTGGGATCGCGGTTCGTTCTACAGCCGCGTGGTCGATATTCCGCAAATGGGTACCCATTCCACCGCCGATACCATTGGCTTAACCGCGCTTGGCGTGGTGGCTGCGGCTGTTGGCGTGCATGCAGTCGCCAGCGCCGTTGACCAGCGCAGACGTCATAACCAGCAACCTACAGAAACCGAACACCAGCCAGGCAATGAGGATAAACAGGCATGAGCACTCAGTACGAAACTCAGGGGTACACCATCAATAATGCCGGACGCCGCCTGGTGGTTGACCCGATCACGCGCATCGAAGGCCACATGCGCTGTGAAGTGAATATTAACGATCAGAATGTGATCACCAACGCGGTCTCCTGCGGCACCATGTTTCGCGGGCTGGAGATCATCCTGCAAGGGCGCGACCCGCGCGATGCGTGGGCGTTCGTTGAACGTATCTGCGGCGTCTGTACCGGCGTACACGCCCTGGCTTCGGTCTATGCCATCGAAGATGCCATCGGCATTAAAGTGCCGGACAACGCCAATATCATCCGCAACATTATGCTGGCAACGCTCTGGTGCCACGATCACCTGGTGCACTTCTATCAGCTTGCCGGGATGGACTGGATTGATGTGTTAGATGCGCTGAAAGCCGATCCGCGGAAAACCTCCGAACTGGCGCAAAGCCTCTCCTCATGGCCAAAATCCTCCCCTGGCTATTTCTTTGACGTGCAAAACCGACTGAAGAAATTTGTTGAAGGCGGGCAGTTGGGGATTTTCCGCAACGGCTACTGGGGCCATCCACAGTACAAACTGCCGCCGGAAGCTAATCTGATGGGCTTTGCCCACTATCTCGAAGCTCTCGATTTCCAGCGTGAAATTGTCAAAATCCACGCGGTCTTTGGCGGTAAAAACCCTCATCCAAACTGGATTGTCGGTGGGATGCCGTGCGCCATTAACATTGATGAAAGCGGCGCGGTTGGGGCGGTCAATATGGAACGCCTGAATCTGGTGCAGTCGATCATTACCCGCACGGCGGACTTCATTAATAACGTGATGATCCCCGACGCCTTAGCCATCGGTCAGTTCAATAAACCATGGAGTGAAATCGGCACGGGGCTTTCTGATAAATGCGTCCTCAGTTACGGCGCATTCCCGGATATTGCCAATGACTTTAGCGAGAAAAGTCTGCTGATGCCTGGTGGCGCGGTGATTAACGGCGACTTCAACAATGTGCTGCCAGTGGATTTGGTTGATCCGCAGCAGGTGCAGGAGTTTGTCGATCATGCCTGGTATCGTTATCCCAACGATCAGGTCGGGCGTCATCCGTTCGATGGCATTACCGACCCGTGGTACAACCCTGGCGATGTCAAAGGCAGCGATACCAACATTCAGCAACTGAATGAACAGGAACGCTACTCGTGGATCAAAGCGCCACGCTGGCGCGGTCATGCGATGGAAGTGGGGCCGCTGGCGCGCACGCTAATTGCCTACCATAAAGGCGATGCTGCGACCGTGGAGTCGGTCGAGCGCATGATGTCGGCGCTGAACCTGCCACTTTCCGGCATCCAGTCGACATTGGGTCGCATTTTGTGTCGCGCGCACGAAGCACAGTGGGCCGCAGGTCAGTTGCAATACTTCTTCGACAAACTGATGACCAACCTGAAAAACGGCAATCTCGCCACCGCCTCCACTGAAAAATGGGAACCTGCAACCTGGCCGACAGAGTGCCGTGGTGTCGGCTTTACCGAAGCGCCGCGCGGGGCGTTAGGCCACTGGGCCGCGATTCGCGATGGCAAGATTGATCTCTATCAGTGCGTGGTGCCGACCACCTGGAACGCCAGCCCGCGCGATCCGAAAGGGCAGATTGGCGCCTATGAGGCCGCGCTGATGAACACCAAAATGGCGATCCCCGAGCAACCGCTGGAGATCCTGCGTACCTTACACAGCTTCGATCCGTGTCTGGCTTGTTCAACGCATGTACTGGGCGACGACGGCAGCGAGCTTATCTCCGTGCAGGTGCGTTAACAGCGAAGGAGAATCATCATGCAAGAGAAAAGCGACAACGTTGTCAGTCACTATGTGTTTGAAGCGCCAGTGCGGATCTGGCACTGGCTGACAGTGTTATGCATGGCGGTGTTGATGGTCACCGGTTACTTTATCGGCAAGCCGCTACCTTCCGTCAGCGGCGAGGCGACGTATCTGTTCTATATGGGCTACATCAGGTTAATTCACTTCAGCGCCGGGATGATTTTTACCGTGGTCTTGCTGATGCGGATTTACTGGGCGTTTGTCGGTAATCGTTACTCCCGTGAGCTTTTTATCGTGCCGATATGGCGCAAAAGCTGGTGGCAGGGCGTGTGGTATGAAATCCGCTGGTATCTGTTTCTGGCAAAACGTCCGAGTGCCGATATAGGTCATAACCCCATCGCCCAGGCGGCGATGTTCGGCTATTTCCTGATGTCCGTCTTTATGATCATCACCGGCTTTGCGCTGTACAGCGAGCACAGCCAGTACGCCATTTTTACCCCGTTCCGTTATGTGGTGGAGTTTTTCTACTGGACGGGCGGCAACTCAATGGACATTCACAGTTGGCATCGGCTGGGGATGTGGTTGATTGGCGCGTTTGTGATTGGTCATGTCTACATGGCGCTGCGTGAAGACATCATGTCTGACGACACGGTGATCTCCACGATGGTTAATGGTTACCGCAGTCATAAATTTGGCAAAATGAGCAACAAGGAGCGTTCATGAGCGAACGACGCATCGTGGTAATGGGGCTGGGCAACTTGCTGTGGGCTGATGAAGGTTTCGGCGTGCGGGTGGCTGAACGGTTGTATGCCCATTACCGCTGGCCTGAAGAGGTAGAAATTGTCGATGGCGGTACTCAAGGGCTTAACCTGTTGGGCTATGTCGAAAGCGCCAGTCATTTGTTGATCCTCGATGCTATTGATTATGGTCTGGAGCCCGGGGCATTACGCACTTATGCCGGAGAGCGCATTCCTGCTTACCTTAGCGCGAAGAAAATGAGCCTGCATCAGAACAGCTTCTCCGAAGTGCTGGCGCTGGCGGATATTCGAGGTCATCTTCCTGCACAAATCGCCCTTATCGGATTGCAACCCGCGATGCTCGACGACTACGGCGGTAGCCTGAGCGAACTGGCACGGGCGCAACTGCCCGCCGCGGAACAAGCGGCGCTGGCGCAACTGGCTGAGTGGGGAGTTGTGCCACAACTGGCTGAAGAGTCGCGTTGTCTCAATTATGACTGTCTGTCGATGGAAAATTACGAAGGCGTTCGCTTGCGCCAGTATCGGATGACGCTGGAGGAGCAGGGATGAACAACAACACGCCATTTAATATGTTGTGGCAACGAATGCTGGCGCGCGGCTGGACGCCAGTCACTGGAACAAGCCTTGACGACTGGCTTATGCAAGCGCCAGACGGCGTGGTGTTATTAAGCAGCGATCCGAAACGCACGCCAGAGGTCAGCGATAACCCGGTAATGATTGGCGAATTACTGCGCGAGTTTCCCGACTATACATGGCAGGTGGCGATTGCTGACCTTGAGCAGAGCGAAGCCATCGGCGATCGCTTTGGCGTATTTCGTTTTCCCGCCACACTGGTGTTTACCGGTGGTAGCTATCGCGGCGTGCTGAATGGTATTCACCCGTGGGCAGAGTGGGTGAGCCTGATGAGCGGGCTTGTCGCACAGCAACAGGAGCAAGCCTCATGAGTGAAACTTTTTTTCATCTGCTGGGACCTGGAACGCAACCGAACGATGACAGTTTCAGCATGAACCCGCTGCCAATTACCTGCCAGGTGAATGATGAACCGAGCATGGCGGCGCTGGAACGGTGTTCGCATAGTCCGCGGGTCATTGCGCTGTTAAACGATTTGCAAAAACAGCTAAGTCAACGCCAGCCGCCGCAGGGTGAAGTGTTAGCCGTTAACCTGTTAAATCTCAACGCCGATGAGCGTCACTTCATTAATACGCTTCTCGGGGAAGGGGAAGTCTCGGTGCGTATTCAGCATGCTGACGGTAGCGAAAGTGAAATTCAGGAAGCGATCTTCTGCGGGTTCTGGCGCGTACGCAAACGTCGCGATGCTCGATTGCAGGAAGACAGGCTGGAGGTAGGTCGCGCGCCACTGGTGTTGTTGCAGGCGACAACACAAAATACGCTACCGACGGATTCACTATTACCTCCTCCCATCGACGGTCTGATGAATGGTCTGCCGCTGGCCCATGAACTGCTGGCGCATGTGCGTAACCCTGATACGCAGCCACACAGTATCAATCTGACACAGTTGCCCATCAGCGAGGCTGACCGGGTTTTCCTCTCGCGTCTGTGCGGGCCGGGGAATATTCAGATTCGCACCGTTGGCTATGGCGAAAGCTATATCAACGCCACCGGATTACGCCATGTCTGGCATTTACGTTGTCTGGATACCTTAAAGGGCCCGTTGCTTGAGAGCTATGAGATCTGCCCAATACCGGAAGTCGTGCTGGCAGCGCCAGAAGATCTGGTCGATTCTACGCAACGATTGGGTGAGGTCTGTCGGTGGCTGGCGGAAAGCGCGCCGTAGTGAAAAACGGCGGCAAATATCGCTTTCAGTTCTATGAATATCGAAATTAGCGAAGATAACTACCCACAAACTATAAGGATAAAAGAGGGGATCTACTATTAATAAGCTATTTCCCTCTCTTCGCTTACAGGAGTTCGCATGTGGGATGTTATTGATTTATCGCGTTGGCAGTTTGCTCTGACCGCGCTGTACCATTTTTTATTCGTGCCACTTACTCTGGGGCTGATTTTTTTGCTGGCTATCATGGAAACCATATACGTGGTCACTGGCAAGATTATCTACCGCGATATGACGCGCTTCTGGGGTAAGCTCTTCGGTATCAACTTTGCTCTTGGCGTGGCGACTGGCCTGACGATGGAGTTTCAGTTTGGTACTAACTGGTCATTTTATTCTAACTATGTGGGCGACATTTTCGGCGCGCCGCTGGCGATGGAAGCTCTAATGGCCTTCTTCCTCGAATCCACCTTTGTTGGCTTGTTTTTCTTCGGCTGGCAACGTCTCAATAAATATCAACATCTGCTGGTCACCTGGCTGGTGGCGTTCGGTTCCAATATCTCCGCATTGTGGATTTTGAATGCCAATGGCTGGATGCAGTTCCCGACCGGCGCTCATTTCGATATCGACACTCTGCGCATGGAGATGACCAGCTTTAGCGATCTGGTCTTTAACCCCGTCAGCCAGGTGAAGTTTGTGCACACGGTGATGGCGGGCTACGTGACAGGAGCGATGTTCATTATGGCAATTAGCGCCTGGTATTTACTGCGCGGGCGGGAGCGCGATGTGGCGTTACGCTCGTTTGCTATCGGTTCCGTCTTTGGCACTCTGGCGATAATTGGCGCGCTGCAACTTGGAGACAGCTCTGCGTTTGAAGTTGCTCGTGTACAGCCGGTAAAACTGGCAGCGATGGAAGGGGAGTGGCAGACAGAACCTGCGCCAGCGCCGTTTCATCTCATTGCCTGGCCGGAGCAGGATCAAGAGCGCAATACCTTTGCCATCAAAATCCCCGCGCTGCTAGGGATCCTCGCCACTCACTCATTAGATAAGCCCGTGCCGGGGCTGAAAAATTTAATGGCTGAAACCTATCCACGCTTACAACGCGGACGTATGGCCTGGCTGCTAATGCAGGAGATATCGCAAGGCAATCATGAGCCGCATGTGTTGCAGGCGTTTCGTGAACTGGAAAACGATCTCGGTTACGGCATGCTGCTCTCCCGCTATGCGCCGGATATGAATCATGTCACTGCCGCACAGTATCAGGCAGCGATGCGAGGCGCTATCCCGCAGGTTGCTCCGGTATTCTGGAGCTTCCGTATCATGGTGGGCTGCGGCTCGCTGCTGCTACTGGTAATGCTGATTGCGCTTGTTCAGACACTGCGTGGCAAAATTGACCAGCATCGCTGGGTGCTAAAAATGGCGCTCTGGAGTCTGCCGCTACCGTGGATTGCCATTGAGGCCGGGTGGTTTATGACCGAATTTGGCCGCCAGCCGTGGGCGATTCAGGACATTTTACCAACATATTCCGCGCACTCTGCATTAACTACGGGTCAGTTGGCTTTCTCACTGATCATGATCGTCGGGCTTTATACCCTGTTCCTTATCGCCGAAGTCTACCTGATGCAGAAATATGCTCGCCTGGGGCCGAGTGCGATGCAGAGTGAACAACCCGCGCAGCAACAGGGGTAAAGGAGGGAGTCATGTTTGATTATGAGACATTACGGTTCATCTGGTGGTTACTGATGGGCGTGATTCTGGTGGTCTTTATGATCACCGACGGATTTGATATGGGGATCGGCTGTCTGCTACCGCTGGTTGCACGTGACGATGATGAACGTCGGGTAGTCATAAACAGCGTTGGCGCGCACTGGGAAGGCAACCAGGTCTGGCTGATCCTCGTAGGCGGAGCATTATTTGCCGCCTGGCCCAGAGTCTATGCCGCGGCGTTTTCCGGCTTTTATGTGGCAATGATTCTGGTTCTGTGCTCGCTGTTTTTTCGCCCGTTGGCTTTTGATTATCGCGGCAAAATCGCCGATGTGCGTTGGCGTAAAATGTGGGATGCCGGTCTGGTTATTGGCAGTCTGGTGCCGCCTGCGGTCTTTGGGATCGCATTCGGTAACTTGTTACTCGGCGTGCCATTTGCCTTTACACCGCAATTACGCGTGGAGTATCTCGGTACTTTCTGGCAGTTGCTTACACCATTCCCATTGCTGTGCGGCTTGCTCAGTCTGGGTATGGTGATTTTGCAGGGAGGCGTCTGGCTGCAACTTAAGACCGTCGGCGTCATTCACCTGCGCTCGCAACTGGCGACCAAACGCGCAGCGTTGCTGGTGATGTTGTGCTTTTTACTGGCGGGTTACTGGCTATGGGTCGGTATTGATGGCTTTGTGTTGCTCGCTCAGGATGTTAATGGTCCGTCGAATCCGTTAATGAAAATGGTCGCTGTACTGCCAGGTGCCTGGATGAATAATTTCATCGAATCGCCAGTATTGTGGCTTTTCCCGTTGCTGGGGTTCTTCTGCCCGTTGTTGACGGTGATGGCGATTTATCGGGGGCGCCCAGGATGGGGATTTCTGATGGCTTCATTAATGCAATTTGGCGTGATTTTCACTGCGGGCATCACGTTGTTCCCGTTTGTCATGCCCTCAAGCATCAGTCCAGTATCCAGTCTGACATTGTGGGACAGCACTTCCAGCCAGATGACGCTGAGCATTATGTTGGTCATCGTGCTGATATTTTTGCCCATTGTGTTGCTCTATACATTATGGAGCTACTACAAAATGTGGGGGCGTATGACGACAGAAACTCTCCGCCATCACGAAAACGAGCTGTACTAAGGAGCAGGAACGATGTGGTATTTACTCTGGTTCGTCGGCATTTTGTTGATGTGTTCACTCTCCACCGTAGTGTTAGTATGGCTGGAGCCACGTCTAAAAGGTTAACGAGCGTAGGTCTGATGTGACGCATCAAGCGTCGCATCAGACCTTAATGCGAAATATGCAAAACGGGAACCTGGCGATGAAAGCGATTTTGCTCCCTTTTTTTTCTCTTCTGCTTCCGTTAACACTGTCGCCTGCATACGCTCAGAATGAGCCGGAGCTAAAGCTGGAAAGTGTGGTGATTGTTAGCCGTCATGGCGTGCGTGCGCCAACCAAAGCAACATCACTCATGCAGGATGTCACCCCCGATGCATGGCCAACCTGGCCAGTAAAACTGGGCTGGCTGACGCCGCGCGGCGGCGAGCTGGTCTCTTATCTTGGGCATTACCAACGTCAGCGTCTGGTGGCTGATGGTTTGCTGGCAAAAAAGGGATGCCCGAAACCGGGGCAGGTCGCGATTATTGCCGATATTGACGAACGCACCCGTAAAACGGGCGAAGCTTTTGCAGCCGGACTGGCGCCCGGCTGTGTTCTTCCCGTACACACTCTGCCAGACACTTCCCGTCCCGACCCGTTGTTTAATCCCCTTAAAACCGGTATTTGCCAACTGGATAAGGCAAAGGTGACCGGGGCTATTCTCAACAGGGCAGGGGGATCGATAGCCGGATTCACTGAGCATAGGCAAACGGCATTTCGCGAACTGGAGCGGGTTCTGAATTTTTCTCAATCACGCTTGTGCCTCAAACGAGAGGAACAAGGCGAAAGTTGTTCGCTGACCCAGGTATTACCATCGGAACTCAACGTGAGTAGCGACAATGTCTCATTAACCGGAGCGGTAAGCCTGGCATCAATGCTGACAGAGATTTTTCTCCTGCAACAAGCACAAGGAATGCCACAGCCGGGTTGGGGGCGAATTACCGATTCACAGCAGTGGAATACCTTGTTAAGTCTGCATAATGCGCAATTTTATCTGCTACAACGTACGCCAGAAGTTGCCCGTAGTCGCGCCACGCCATTACTGGATTTGGTCCTGACAGCGTTGACCGCGCATGGCCTGAAAAAACAGAGCCATGGCGTAATGCTTCCGACGTCACTGTTGTTTATTGTCGGACACGATACCAATCTGGCGAATCTGGGCGGCGCGTTAGGGCTTAACTGGACGCTGCCAGGCCAGCCAGATAACACGCCGCCGGGTGGTGAACTGGTGTTTGAACGCTGGCGTCGGCTAAGTGATAACAGCCAGTGGATTCAGGTTTCTTTCGTCTTTCAGACTTTACAGCAGATGCGCGATAAAACACCGCTATCACTGAAAATACGGCCTGGAGAAGTAAAACTAACTCTTGCCGGATGTAAGGAAATAAACGCGCAGGGTATGTGTTCGCTGGTGGGTTTTACGCAAATAGTGAACAAAATGCGCATACCTGCGTGCAGTTTGTAATGCACAAAAAAGAGCATTCAGTTACCTGAATGCTCTGAGGCCGATGATAAACGTAGAATTGCCTGATGTGCCATGCTTATCAGGCCTACGTAATTCTGCAATATATTGATATAGCATTATTTTGTAGGCCGGATAAGGCGTGAGCGAAACGCGCTTTGCCCTCAGTTTTACTCTTTATCAGAGTAGCTATAACCGTAATAGTTATAGCCATAACCGTAGGCGGTGCTGGCGCGTTTAACCACACCGTTGAGGATTGCACCTTTAATATTGACGCCCGCCTGTTCCAGACGTTGCATCGACAAGGCTACCTCTTTGGCGGTGTTCAACGCAAAACGAGCGACCAGCAGGCTGGTACCGACATAACGGCCCACGACTGCGGCATCACTTACCGCCAGCATCGGCGGCGTATCGACAATCACCATATCGTAATGCTCGTTAGCCCATTCCAGTAGCTGGCGCATCCGATCGCGCATCAGCAGTTCCGACGGATTAGGCGGCACCTGACCACGGGTGATTACATCGAATCCCCCTTTGCCGAAAGACTGAATTACCTTACCGATTTCATCTTTGCCTGTCAGATATTCAGATAAACCATGCTCATTACTCACGTTAAACAGGTTATGCGAATAACCACGACGTAAGTCAGCATCGATGAATAACACTTTTTGATCGGACTGGGCTATCACCGCGGCCAGGGTTGAACTGACGAATGTTTTACCGCTGTCAGGCGTCGCACCGGTAATCATCAGGACATTATTCGCCGACTCCATCATGGCGAAGTGCAGACTGGTACGTAACGCACGCACAGCTTCCACGGCGAAATCCGCCGGGTTATCCACCGCCAGAAAGGGGATATTTTTCGTACGGTGACGTTGCTGATTCGAGAACCAGCTCTTCTTGCGCAGGCGCATACGCTTATCCAGCCACTCAGACATTGGGATGGTGGCATAAACGCTGATACCTTGCTCTTCCAGCTGTTCCGGCGCTTCCACACCACGACGCAACATGGCGCGTGCGAGCACGGCACCGACTGAAATAAACAGGCCGAGAATAAAACCAAGCACCACATTCAACGCTTTTTTCGGTTTTACCGGCTGCGGCTGAGTCACTGCCGGGTCGATAATCCGCACGTTACCAATCGCACTGGATTTCGAAATGCTTAACTCCTGCTGGCGGTTAAGCAATTGCAGATATACCGCGCGGCCCGCTTCCACGTCACGGCTTAAACGCAGAACTTCCTGCTGAGTGGAAGGCATTGCCGATACGCGTTTATTCAGGCGTTTACGCTCCTGCTCCAGCGTCTGGCGTTTTTCCAACAGCGCACGATAGGTCGGGTGATCTTTCTTATACAGCTGGGAGATCTCTGCCTCACGGAAAGTCAGCTCGTTGAGTTGATTATCAACATTAACAATCTGCTCAAGAACGGCTTTAGCCTCCAGGTTCAGGTCGACCGAATCACGTTGCTGACGATAGGCGTTCAGCTTTTCTTCCGCCTGATCCAGCTCACTACGTACTTGTGGTAACTGACGCTGCAGGAACTCAAGACTTTGTGAATCCTGCGCGGCCTGGCGTGCGATATTCTGCTGCAAATAATTGTTAGCGATGCTGTTCAGAATATGAGTGATCAGTTGCGGATCATCACCGGTCATGGTGAGTTCCAGCATCCCGCTTTCTTTACTGCGCTCGCTAACGGTAAAGGTTTCCTGCAGGGCGTTAATCGCTTCCAGTTCCGTGCGCTGACTCAGGATAAACTTCGTCCCCGGCTCAGCCTTCATGTCTGCGACGGTAAGTGCAATGCCGTCTTTTTCCACACGCTGGCCGATTGTGCCATTAACGGTGAAATCTTCACCTTCCAGCGTATAGTGACCGTTTTCCCCAACAGTCAGCGTCAGTTTCTGGTCCTGACCATTCAGTTGCGGGATATGCATCCAACTGATAGCCAGTTCACCTGGCTTCTCTTTGGTTAATCTCGCCCAACCACGACCGACGATCGGAAAGTACTTCTGCTCAACAATGTCACGCAGATTAAGCTCCGCAATGGTTTTGCCCAGAATCATACGTGATTGCAGTAGCTGGATTTCCGGCGCCGATTCGGGCGAGGAATTAGGGATCATATCGCTCAGGCCGCTAAGAATAGCGTTACCTTGTTTTTGCTCGACCTGTACCAACGTGTCCGCCTGATAAATCGGCGTACTGAGTAGCGAATAAGCGACGGCGATCAGCGTGAACAACGTTGTTACGCTAATGATCAACTTACGGTGATCCCATAATTCGCCGACCAGACGAAGCAGATCGATCTCATTTTCCTGAGTGCTACCTGGCGGCGTATTCATATTTTTAGTTGTCATCGTATTTTATAAACTCAAATTACCGGCTGAGGCGCTTCGCCCATTCCTGACTGGCGCGCTCCAACATACCGTAAACATGTTCAAATGCGTCCTGGCTTTTACGATAGGGATCCGGGATCTCTTTCTGTTCCAGCCATTGCCCAAAAAGCATTGTCTTCCCGCGCACCTCGGGAGCTATTGCGGTAACCTGAGCAATATGCTCTGACTCCATTGCCAGAATCAGATCGTAATTACGAGCCATCTCAGCGGTTAGCTTACGTCCGGCGTGTCCTTCGAGCGACACGCCATGATTAGCGGCAACATCTGCCGCTGTCGCATCGGCAGGGTGTTTTACCAGACCATGAATGCCTGCCGATTTGACTTTTACGCCCGGTAAGCGTTTACGCAGCAACCGTTCGCCAATCGGCGAACGGCAAATGTTGCCAGTGCACACAACCAGGATAGAGTTAAATTTTAGTTGGGCCATGTTTGAATCCACCGTGAAGTCTCTGTCAGGTCATGCACCCCGGAAATCGTCGGTACCAGCAGAGAAATCACACGGTTCCAACGAGCCAGAGGGGCAGTAGTGACATAAACAATGTCGTAAGGTTCAAGCTGGAATTCCGTTCCGAGTATCATTGCTGATGCGTCCTTCGCATTCAGCTGATAAATATTGGCGATTTTGCCATTCTGCTTGTTTTGCGTTGCACGAATAACAAAAATTCCCGTCGCGTCGGCGACATCCTGATTCATACCCTCGGCGTTGCCTAAGGCTTCCGCCAGCGTCATACCGCTGCGATCCATTTTGAGCGTACTCTGTTTACCCACTTCGCCCATCACGAAGACTTTCAGGTCATCGTTGCGCGGAATAAACAAAATATCGCCTGGATGCAGCAGTTTGTTCTGACGCAAGTCGCCACGCTGCATTAGCGCGTAGAGGTTGATTTTGGTTTTAACGCCATTCTGGGTTAACACGACATTGCGCCAGTCAGCATCAGCAGTCAGGCCGCCCGCGGCGTTAATCGCATCCATAATGGTCAGCGGGATATTGGTAATCGGCTGCTGACCGGATTTAGTCACTTCGCCGGTAACGTACGCTTTCTGCGAACGGAACGCCGCGACACTGACATCCACCTGCGGACTTTCAATCACTGCATCCAGACGCGCGGTAATTTCATTACGGACTTGAGTAAGGGTTTTCCCCGCTACTTTCAAGCGACCAATGTAGGGGTAGAAAATCGCGCCATCGGCGTTAACCCAGTTACCCGTATCGCTGGCGCTACGATATTGACCCGCTGGCGTGGTGAGTTCCGGGTGATCCCAGACGGTGACCATCAATACGTCGCCAATGCCGATGCGATATTCATAGTTCGCGATTTGCTGCTCAAGCTCCGGGTTAGCCTGCGACATAATCGGCTTTGCGCGTAGTTGATCAATCAGTCCTGGTGTGACGGGATAGATATTGACCATTTTGTCCAGATCATACTGGTTGTCAGGTAATTCGATGACATCCTTATTACTGGTCGATAAATTCTGACCAGGAACAAGGGTACATGCTGTTAAAGACAGAACAGCTAATGTCAGTACCGAAAATTTAAAAATGTTCTTTTTCATTGGTTTATATTTATCAGTCAATGTAACGTTATGAATCGTTTCAGGTTATTGTCCAACCGGTACTTCTCGCTCTGCCGTCATTGGATAGAGCTGGTATTTCCGTGAGAGCATTTGTCCACCGTCACGCGTCAATGGCGTCCATGAAATCGTCGCACGGTTGCGGTTAGGTCCAATGGTCATCAAGTCGAACGGAATCGAGATATAAAAACCTTTACTAAAGCCGCCTTCGCCGTAGTCATCTTTCGACACGTTACTGAGCGCCGCCCAGACACCTACCGCCACGCCGCTGTCAAAGCGTTTTGCTACGTCAATCGTTGCCCCTTTATCCTTCGCCAGATACTGACCAACGCTGAGTTTCATCAGCACGCCGTTAAGCGTCGGCGGATTCCAGTACGCCGTCACAAAACCTGTTGGCGTGGAATAATCGGTGAAGCGCATCATGTTGTCCCAGTCACGCTGCTTCACGTAGTTAACATCTACACCCAGCGCCCAACTGGCATCGAGCGGACGATAAAGCAGCTCGGAACCGACACCGGCATACATGGTTTCCAGATAGCCGCCATATACCTGGCCGTAGAATCCATTGCCCAGATCGGCAAAGTAGTTCGTCTGTAAGTTGTTGAGATAGACATCATTACGTACGTAATCGCGGATATGCGTACGTACGCGGGGCAGGGTAGAGTCCGCAGGTAACAACGACGACTTAAATTTGTCGTAGTTGTTGTAAATATTGGTGAAAATGCCGCCATCAAGCAGCAAATGATCGGTAAACCAGTAACGAGCGCTGGACATCAGACCCAACTGGAACATATAGAAATCTTCCGGCCCGCCCAGTGACTGTGACAACGTTGGATTGAAAGAATAACTAAAGCGGTCTTCGCGAATACGGTAACCGCGACCAAAGGCAGAAAGATCGGCTGCCTCAACACGCTGTTGTTGCAGTTGCTCTGGTTTACCTGGCGCAGTACCTGCCAACTGTTTACGCAGGCTGGCAACGTCGGTTTCAGTCGTCACCATCGCCATATGCTCACGTTTTTGCGTCACACTAATCTTCTCGACGCCCTGCGGAAGGTTATTCACCAGAATTCGATTAGCGCGATCGACCGCCTCGCGTGAGTCGCGGTATTTGTACTGCTCGCCGGACATATACAGCGTCTTATCGTGCAGTTGGATTTCCGGCGCTTCAAAACCTGCGTTGTACTTCAGCGCGGTAAGTTGGTTCGCCACTGTGGTGTACTGCAATCCTTCAGACTCCGGCGCAGGTTGATACGCCGGTTTTGGCGTATCGCGCAGGGCAGGGCGCAGATCGTTGAAGTTGGTCCGTAACGTGAAGCCAAACATCAACGTGTTGCCACGCTCATAGCTAAGGTTGAGATCTGCCCAGTTAGCGGCACGATACACGGCGCCGAAATTGAAATGACTTGCCTGCGGCAATTTACCCGCAAAATCATTCTGGTAATTGTTGCCGTCGTATTCGAGTTTCAGACGCAGAGGATTCCACGGCGTTTGATACTCGATACCGCCAAAAACAGAGGCTGGACCACGAAAGATATCGCTAAAACTGATATCTCCCGCATCGTGAGACTCCGCGCGATGGCAATATTTATCGCTTATCCGACAAAACGGGTTGGTAATATTGCCCGCATTACCGGCATAACCCCAGGCCATACCGAGAGTGAAATCGAACGGACCCGCTTGTTTGCTGGCGACCAGATATTCACCGTCAAACAAACCCGTACCCGCGATATCGCGTTTACCAAATGCCACTTGCGGCAGCCAGTAACCTTCTTCCCACAGACGAAGTTTAAAATCGAACGATTTGTCTTTATACGACTGGTCGCCGCTGAAATCTTCCCATTGGCTATATTTGCGCGTACGGACATCCGTATAACGAATGGTTCCCTCCAGCCACGGAAATAGCGCCACAGAAGTGGAGTAGAAACGGTACTGGTCGTTATCCCGGTAGTTGATGCTGAATTCACCTTCCGGCGCGATACGGGCATTAGGCATTTGCAACAGCCCGGTGCCGCCAAAGTCCGATTGCGAAGGGCCCACCGGATCAGGATAGGTTAATACTTCAGCATGACAGGCACTGGAGACGGCAATGGCCAGGCAGCTTAAAAGATAAGAGTTCTTCTTCATCAGTCAGGAACACGTTGCGTTAAAACAGACACAATCTGGTTATTTAAATCAGCATATTTTTCTGGGAGAACGTGCGTGGAAAAGCCCAACCAAAGCTGACTGCCTGGCGGTGGCTCAACATGTCTTTTATTCCACAAGGCGACGGGCGCGACGACAGTCTTGCCCTCCGGCGTAATAACGAAGACGTTATTGCTGTCAGCGCCCGCCAGACGGGGGTGATGTTGCAGATAATCTGCAACGCTACGGCCCGCCCGCCAAGGTAATTGACCGGCCCCGGAGACAGCGCCCAATAAGGTGATTGTGCTCGGGCGCTGTACGGCATAGAGCGCATAGTCGCCGACCAGTGGGCGATTACTGTCCTCATCCACACGCACAAAGTCAGGATCCAGTTCGACCGATAAGCGGCCTGTGATATTGAGATTGGTCAGTTGCTGACGAACGAATTTAATCGTTGCAGCCACATCGTCATCGGCTTCCGCTTCCCAGGAAGCCAGTTGCGCCATGACATGCTGGTAATCTTTATCGGCTTTGGCTTTTGCCGCAGAATCAGTCAGCAGAGCGCCAGGCCACCAGAGGCGATCGCGCAATTGTGGTTGCGTCACCAGTTGAGCTACGTTTTCCACCGACTCGACAGATAACGCCTGTTTCTCGCCCGGCAGATAGACGGTTACCGAGCCCTGCGCGAAGGCATGGGGCGTTATCACGTAAAGGACGCTGGCAATAAAATACGACGGTAATTTATTCATGGTGCGGGTTTAAGAAATGTCATTTCTACGGGAATTACCCCTGCGCCTAACATTTGCCGACTTTGACGAACCTGGCCAGTGGCCGAATCGACCCAGAATGTATTTTGCCAATGTCTTTCTGGCTGTGCGGAAGTAACGTCTTCCTGCCAGACATTGCACAGTACATTGCGACCAGCAATATTCAGCGTCTCTAATCCAGCAAAGGAAAACGTGGAGCTGACGGTCGCAGAGCGAAAATGGTTATCTTCGCTCCAGAGAATATCACGCGTCCAGCTGCTGCCATCTTTTAATGCCAGCGCATTACGCAATGGGTCCTGCTGATAGTTTGTCACTTCCTGCAGATTATTATTAAGTTTGACGGTTTTTAACAGACGTCCATTGTGGGTAACCAGCATGGCGTTATCCTGGGATAACCATTTGCTTTGTTCTTGTTCTATATATCCCAGTACCACAAATATTCTTTGCCCATCATTCAGGCGTAAATACATGGTGGAATAAGGCAACGCCTGGATCTGCTGATCCGCGATAGTGATGTCCTGATTATCGAAAAGACCGGCACGAAATGTATCAACCATACTTTGTTGACTGTGAGTACATCCCGTCAGAAATAGTGCGAAAATCGATAAAATAAGCGGGCGCACCTTTAATCCTTGAAAGGTTGGTTAAAAAAATGCAAATCTCCAGAACCCGGTGCGAATATCGCAACCGGGTCTTATTTAACTCAGTTTTCGGCGATTTTAGTCAGAATTAACGTGTAGACGTCGTGGTTGAGGTATTGTGAGAACCGCCATCGCCACTGTCATTAGCGGCTACTACCGCCAGGGCCGCCACACCAACAGCCGTTGCCACACCGGCAACAGTTGCAGTACCGACAGCGCCAGCAGCCACGCCGCCAGTTGTCGCAGTCGTTGTTGCGCTGGTAGTGCCTGCTGTCGTGCTTGCTTCAGCCCCGGTATCTGCTCCCGGCGCAGCAAACGCAGCTGGGGTGGTCAACATGAAGGCCATAAGGATTGCAGAAAGCTTGTGTTTCATAACTTTTCCTTTATTCATCGCATGGACAATACGTACGCTTGAGATCAGGATTGTCAACTTTAAGTATAACATCCTTGCGGAATCTCCCTTTCCGCATACACTCGGTACAATAAACCGCGAGTGGGAAAGGTGCGCAGAGGGAAATATAAGTTTGTGTAAAATTTCCCTCTGGAAATACGACTTGTGAGGATAAGATAAATCTTAGCAAAATACAAATTTAAGATAGGAAAATTGTTAAGAAAGCCATTTATTATTGCTGTTGATATAGTTTCTGTCGGTATTATGGTGGTTTGTCAAATAGAGTTTATAACGATTAACTCCGACGTATTCGGTTTTTTCATGTTAATTTCATTGTGAAAATATAACTCGACAAATAATTTCATTGAAAATTAATAAGCCATTTTTACCGGACAGTCAGGTTAAAAATGAAAGTGTCTGTTTAAGAAAGATAAACATTTGCCGCAGTGGGGCCGCGTAGACCATTAACACGACAAAACTCTACACGCACTCCTGGAATGAGCGTTTCTGCGTCGCGGAGACTTAATGCTGAAATATGAACCTGGACTTCTTTACGGCCGTCGGAGGGGATGATGAATCCTTTACCGCTTTTGCGATCAAAGGTTTTGACAATTCCTGTCATTTTACGGGACAAACAAATTCCTTACTGATAAATCTGCGCTGCACTATACGGTGTTAATAAAATAAAGCCAGTGATATTTAAGACCGCCGGATGGCTAAAATAAAATTTGCTTAATCTCATTTATCATGCGTTAATAACGGCGTCGGTTTGAAAGACAGACAGCATACAAAGTAGTTTACTAAAGCAGTTCTCATTATCAGGCATTATCCCCTTCTTTTGAGTCTCTCTCCTGAACACTAAGTAGTCTCTGTATTAAAGCCCTGTTTGCCGAAAGGCCCAAAATGAAGGAAGTAAAATATGTCTAATAAAATGACTGGTTTAGTAAAATGGTTTAACGCAGATAAAGGTTTCGGCTTTATCTCCCCATCTGATGGCTGCAAGGATGTTTTTGTTCATTTCACCGCCATTCAGAGCAATGAATTCCGCACGCTGAATGAAAATCAGAAAGTAGAATTCAGCATTGAGCAGGGACCGCGTGGACCTGCGGCAGCGAACGTCGTTACGCTCTGAGGTTACTGTTATTACTCAACATCTCCATTTCCACTGCCCATGTTGTCATGGTTCACAGTACCGCACATCGGCGTTCGATGTGACGGAGCGAAACCCTTTTGGCGCTAAGTGTATTTTCTGTAAATCAACGATGCTCACTTTTGATAACGTCGCTTTGCAAATACGTACTGACCAGGCGTCACTGGACTGCACAAAATAATATCAGGCTCCCTCGTGGAGCCTTTTTTACATCTGCACTCTTTCCCTTCAGTTCTGTATGTATAATGAACGATAACCTGTTGATTATTGAATCTTTCGGGGAGATGGCTTATAACATTTCTTACCTGACCAGGGTACCGGTAACCAACACCTTACTGGCGTGTTGCTGTCTTTTAAGACCAGAAGAGGTTAACAGTGAATATTGAAGAGCTAAAAAAACAAACTGAAACGGAAATTGCCGATTTTATTGCGCAAAAAATCGCCGAGCTGAACAAGAACACAGGGAAAGAAGTCTCTGAGATTCGCTTTACCGCACGGGAGAAAATGACCGGGCTGGAAAGTTATGATGTCAAAATCAAAATAATGTGATTTTGTGAACATCACCCCGAGTGAGGTGATGTTCCGCTAGTCGCTATTTTAGTGACCAATCATTGGCGCTTGTGGAATTAAACGCAGATACAACTCTTCCGGCACCGGGCTTTGCCATACGCCCGCATACATCGCGTACCCCATCACCGCAAACATAATCCCCAGGACCAATAACGTCATTAACCAGCCAGACAACGCAAAGGCTTTTTTATTTGCCGCAGGTTTTTGTAGCGAAAAGGCCAGGGTTGAGGCTACCGGACATGACTCCACGCAGGTCATACATCCGGTACATTCCACCGTACGTACCTGAATTAATTTATCGACCGGGATCCGCGACGGACAATTTTTCGCGCATTTTCCGCAGTCGATACAGCTTTCGGCATTGCGACGAATCTTAAAGGGGGATAATAGCGAGACGAGCCCCATTAACGCGCCATATGGACAGAGATATCGGCACCACGCATGACGAATAAACAGACTGGCAATTAGCAAAGTGATCACGCTGATTAACGTTGCTGTGCTCATATGGCGAAAGAAATTGAGCATTTTAACGTCCATCACCACGCTGTAGGGTGACAGCATAAAGTAGTGAATAGCCTGGGCAGGCATTAATAACGCGATATAAAGAAAAAAACTCAACAGCAAATATTTTATTCCCCGGAGTGGAATATCCAGCCAGCGGGGAAGGGCGAATTGCCGTCCGAACAGTTTTTTACCCACATCACCGATCAATTCAGAGAGCGTACCAATCGGGCATAGCCACGAACAAAACGCTTTTTTCAGCAACAGGCTGGTGATTAGAAATGCCACAAGCAATAGCATTGCAGCGGCGTGCACGGACGGTAACTGACCTGTTTCAAGGCTATATTTCAGATTCATCAGTCCGGCAATGGGTAGCCAGCCTTCGATGCCGCCAGGTCTGGCGACAAAAGGCGTATTTCCGGCGGTTTCGTAATATCGCACCCAGAACCAGAATGTGATGGCAATATAGATATTAATTGCTAACAGTAATAATTGCGTCGCTTTACGCCATGTTGTGGCATTGCGCCAGTCATTCCACGGTAATTTACCGCCCGTCGTACCTGGCCGCCGCTGCCAGCGGGTTCTTTTTTTCTCTGCCATGATTTTGCCAGTTCGTTAAGTTGCATACTAAATGCCACTATTCTAATTATTCTGAACTGGCTGATATTGATTCATATCGATTTATGGTCTTTCTTGTCCAGCCATTGTTCCAGAGCCGCGACACTATGCACAATTTCTTCACGCAGGGGGAGGGCTGTAAAGGGCTTTAGCTCCAGTTGTGCGCACAACCGACTGGCATCACGCATACCCAGACTGGCGCAACTGCTTTTTAACTGGTGCGCTATCCGTTTGATTTTCTCACCATCCTGAGTGGCGCGAGCGGCGTCTATTTCATCAAGAAGTGGCAGGGAGTGTTGCTGAAATAAATTCAGCCATTCTTTTATTTTTTCTGCACCCATCAGGCGGACATCTTCCATTAATTGCGAAGTATCAAGCGGCTGTTCATTCGTGGTTTGGCAGTGGAGATAGTGCGCGAGCAGTTGCCCCAATACCTCGCGTGATACCGGTTTGGGGATAATACCGCGAAACAGGGAACTGGTCCGCTGACGCAATGTTTCATCGATGACGTGGGCGCTAAAGCCAATCAGCACTAATGACGGATATTTCTCCGTCAATTGTCGGGCAAGCGTAATACCATCGATATCCGGCAAATCAAAATCCACCAGTGCGGCAGTAAACGATTCACTATTTTGTAACGCTTCTATGGCCTGAGCTGCATTTTCCGCCGTAGCTACCTGTGCGCCACTCGTGGTTAACATCTCAAGCGTAATTCGCTGAGTAAGCGGGTTATCTTCAATTAACAGCAAACGTAAACCATCCAGGCGTATTGTCTGATTGACTATTTTGGGGGCGGGCGCAGTGGCAACACGTAACGGCAAATGTAAGCAAAAACAGCTCCCTGTACCCGGCATGCTGGTGGCGGTCAGTTTGCCGCCCATCGCCTGGGCCAGACTGCTACTGATAGTCAGCCCCAGCCCGGTGCCGCCGCGTTTGCCGCTTACCTGAACAAATGGCTGGAAGATGTCCGTCAGTTTTGCAGGATCAATACCACAGCCGCTGTCTTCTACTTCCACCAGCCATTGCTTGCCATCAGTGCGGCTACGCAAGGTAATCCGCCCGCGGTCAGTAAAGCGCAGGGCATTGCTCAACAGATTGGTCATCACCTGACGAATGCGCCGCGGATCGCCCATTAATACAGGTGGCACATCGTCGGCAATTTCCGTTGTTAGTCTAATCGGGCGCCCCTTCACCCGGCCGTTCATTAATTGCAGGGTACTTTCCAGTAGCGGACGCGGTTCAAAAGGTTCATCGCTGACCGAAACATTCTTGCCACCTGCTTCGATAGCCGAATAATCGAGAATATCGTTAAGGATGGTCAGCAACGATTCGCCAGAGTCGGTAATCGCGCGCAAATCATCACGCTGGGCGTTAAGCGTCGGATTATCCGCCAGCAACTGCGCGGTGCCGAGAATACCGTACAGCGGTGTGCGGATCTCATGACTCATCGCCGCCAGAAACGCCGATTTTGCCTGGCTGGCTTTTTCTGCTTCCGCCCGCGCCTGTCGGTGTTCTACTACCAGTTCCTGCAATTCGGCAGTGCGTGCTTTGACCTGCGCCGCCAGCTGTTCGCGGTGGCGATTCAGCGCATGAACGCTGCTGCGAAACGCATCCATCAGCCGCCCGATAGTGTCCAGCTCCCGCACGCCTGCGGTTTCCGGGAAAGGGGAGTCGATATCACCGTCCAGCAACCGTTGCAGCGCCTGCGTTTGTTCGGCAAGGGGACGCGTGACTGAGCGATAAACCACGCGCCAGAGGATCAAAATCAGTGCGCAAAGAGAAACGACGCCCAGCAATAACAGGCTGTATTGCCCGCGTGCGCTGGCTTTTTCCAGATGCGCCAGTCCGTGCTGGTTGCGCAGCTCAATAGTGTCGACCAGTTGACTGACTTCGCTACTAAACTGTGCGAACTGGGCGATGTTATTCTGGGCGAGTGTTTGCAGGCGATTGCTAATTTCATTGTCCTGCTGATAAAGCGTCAGCAAATCGCTATATCGGCTAACGGTAGTTAACGTTATTGCTACCTGAGTACGAACACCCGGATCTTCAATGCGTATTTGCCGACGTTGCAGAATTTTCACCGCATTATTGAGCTGCTTTTCCAATGTTGGCGCATTTTTCTGGATCTGTTCCAACCCCAGATTCATCACCATCTGCTGCACCCGCAGGGCGCTAAGGCGCAGTTCATTCATCTGGTTAACATACTCAAGATCGATATCAATCAGCCGATCGAGTGCACTTTCTGCGGCCTGACGCTGATGTTGTTCGATCAAATCGTAAATCCCGGCCTGGGTCGCTCCGGCGGAGGTTGCCGCATTATTCGCCTGACCTTGCGCCAGGCGTGCGATTTCATCGGCGGCGGCGACTATCTGCTGACTGAGTTGCTGTTGTTGCTGGCGCAGTTGCAAACGCTGCCCCACCAGCTCCCCTTGTTGACGTAACGAACGGGAGATCTCCTGCTCCTGTTGTTCAATTGCGGTGGTGTCAAAACCTTGTTCCCGTAACGCTTGCAGCAACGCATTAATCTTCAGGCTTTGTGCGGTGAGCATTCGCCCTTGCGCCTGCCACATCTTTTCGTTATCGGCACTGGTCAGATTCTGCGCGGCGAAAAGTTCCCAGGCGCTGGCCTCGCTTAACTGGCGCGCCATATTCATGGTAGGAATCAATGCCTGAGTATTGTCTTTTTCCACCTGGCTGATAAAGCGCAGGTTGTACCATCCCACCAGGGTACTGGTCAGGGTTAACAGCGCCATCAGGGCAAAGCCCATCCACAGTCTTCGGGTCAGGGTTAAATTCACGGTCGGTGCACTTAAGGTGAAAAATGTTGAGTCACAAAGCGGAATGCATCTAGCATAAAGCCTTATTATTGATGAGGCTATCATGCGCGTACTGCTATTGTTACTTTTTTCCCTTTTCATGTTGCCGGCATTTTCGGCTGATAACCTGTTGCGCTGGCATGATGCACAGCATTTCACGGTGCAACCTGCTACGCCGCTTAAAGCCAAACGCGCATGGAAACTGTGCGCGCTTTATCCCAGCCTGAAAGATTCATACTGGTTATCGTTAAACTATGGTATGCAGGAGGCTGCTCGCCGCTACGGTGTGGATTTAAAAGTGCTGGAGGCAGGCGGCTACAGCCAGTTGGCTACCCAGCAAGCACAAATCGACCAGTGTAAACAGTGGGGCGCAGAGGCCATTTTGCTCGGTAGTAGCACGACGTCATTTCCCGAGCTGCAAAAGCAGGTAGCAAGTCTGCCGGTGATTGAACTGGTAAATGCTATTGATGCTCCCCAGGTGAAAAGCCGTGTTGGTGTGCCCTGGTTTCAGATGGGCTATCAACCAGGGCGATATCTGGTGCAATGGAGCCACGGAAAACCACTGAACGTGCTGTTGATGCCCGGTCCTGATAACGCCGGGGGCAGTAAGGAGATGGTAGAGGGTTTCCGCGCAGCCATTGCCGGAAGCCCGGTGCGTATTGTCGATATTGCACTCGGCGACAACGATATTGAAATCCAGCGTAACCTGTTGCAGGAGATGCTGGAGCGCCATCCAGAAATCGACGTCGTTGCCGGAACGGCCATTGCGGCAGAGGCGGCAATGGGTGAAGGGCGTAACCTGAAAACGCCGCTGACCGTGGTGTCGTTTTATCTTTCACATCAGGTGTATCGCGGACTAAAGCGGGGAAGAGTGATTATGGCTGCCAGCGATCAAATGGTCTGGCAGGGGGAACTGGCGGTTGAGCAGGCCATCAGGCAATTACAAGGACAATCGGTGTCTGATAATGTCAGCCCGCCGATTTTAGTCCTGACGCCGAAAAATGCCGACCGTGAACATATCCGCCGCTCGTTGTCGCCAGGGGGATTTCGTCCGGTCTATTATTATCAGCACACATCAGCGGCTAAGAAATAACCTTCGCCATGTTGCGTCACCAGTAAATCCGCGCTGAGTTTATGGCGTAAACGACGAATTAACACATCGACGGTGCGCAGGTCAGGGTTTTCCACCCGACGCGCAGAAAGCATACGCAGCAGACGTTCACGGCTGAGAATTTCGCCCGGATTGGTCACAAACGCCACCAGCATTTCATACTCTGCGCGAGTCAGTTTAATCGGCTCGCCATCCCGTTCCAGCGTATGGCGCGACACATTCAGGCAATAACCCGCAAAGCGATAGCAGTTGTCCTGAGTGAGCGGTTGCGCCTGTCGCGCGAGGTCGATGCGCCAGAGCAAGTTTTTCACCCGCACCACCAGTTCGCGCAGTTCCAGCGGTTTGGTAACGTAATCGTCTGCGCCCATTTCCAGGCCGACAATACGGTCAATCCGATCGCTACGTCCGGTAACCAGAATAATGCCCACCGTCGAACGTTCCCTCAGGGCGCGGGTTAACATCAGGCCATTTTCGTCGGGCAGATTAATATCCAGCAGAATTAAATCTACCGGCTGATTCTGCATAATTTCCCGCAGTCCGGCACCGCTCGCCGTAACAGAAACGGTATACCCCTCCTGAGTGAAGTAGGTTTGTAATCGCGCCTGGGTAACCGGCTCATCTTCAACAATAACAATGTGATGTGGCATCAGAGGGTTTTACTCATTCTGTTCATATCTGTTCATATTCTGCCGTAAGCCGTTCATCCTGACCAGTGCCGCTGTTCATATTTACTCATTAAGATCGCTTCACTAAACCATAATTTTACAGGGGCTATTATGCGGAAACTCTGGAACGCGCTACGCCGACCCAGTGCTCGTTGGTCGGTACTGGCGCTGGTCGCTATTGGGATTGTGATTGGCATCGCGTTGATTGTGTTGCCTCACATTGGGATAAAAGTCACCAGCACAACCGAATTTTGTGTCAGTTGCCACAGTATGCAACCGGTATATGAAGAATATAAACAATCGGTGCATTTTCAGAACGCCTCCGGTGTGCGAGCTGAATGCCATGACTGCCATATCCCGCCAGATATTCCAGGCATGGTGAAGCGTAAACTGGAAGCGAGCAACGACATCTACCAGACCTTTATTGCCCACTCCATTGATACACCTGAGAAATTCGAAGCCAAACGCGCGGAACTTGCTGAGCGTGAATGGGCGCGAATGAAAGAAAACAACTCGGCAACCTGCCGCTCCTGCCATAACTACGATGCGATGGATCATGCGAAGCAGCACCCGGAAGCGGCGCGTCAGATGAAGGTAGCCGCGAAAGATAACCAATCCTGCATCGACTGTCATAAAGGTATTGCCCACCAGTTGCCGGATATGAGTAGCGGTTTCCGTAAGCAGTTCGACGAGCTGCGCGCCAGCGCTAATGATAGTGGTGACTCGCTGTACTCCATTGATATCAAACCGATTTATGCAGCGAAAGGCGATAAAGAGGCGTCTGGTTCTCTGCTGCCTGCTTCGGAAGTGAAAGTCCTTAAACGTGACGGCGACTGGTTGCAAATTGAAATCACTGGCTGGACGGAAAGCGCAGGACGTCAGCGTGTACTCACCCAGTTCCCTGGCAAACGCATCTTTGTTGCCTCGATTCGTGGTGATGTGCAGCAGCAGGTGAAAACGCTGGAGAAAACCACCGTTGCCGACACCAATACCGAGTGGAGCAAGTTGCAGGCCAGTGCGTGGATGAAGAAAGGCGACATGGTGAACGATATCAAACCGATCTGGGCTTATGCGGATTCGCTGTACAACGGCACCTGTAACCAGTGCCACGGCGCACCGGAAATCGCCCACTTCGACGCTAACGGTTGGATCGGCACGCTCAACGGCATGATTGGCTTTACCAGCCTCGATAAACGTGAAGAACGCACCTTGCTGAAATATCTGCAAATGAATGCATCTGATACCGCAGGTAAGGCTCACGGCGATAAGAAGGAAGAAAAATAATGAACAATAACGATCTCTTTCAGGCATCACGTCGGCGTTTTCTGGCACAACTCGGCGGCTTAACCGTCGCCGGGATGCTGGGGCCGTCACTGCTAACGCCGCGTCGCGCGAATGCGGCGTTAGCAGCGACTGAGGCCGTTACCTCGAAAGAGGGCATTCTGACCGGATCGCACTGGGGGGCTATCCGTGCGACGGTGAAGGATGGTCGCTTTGTGGCGGCAAAACCGTTCGAACTGGATAAATATCCGTCGAAAATGATCGCCGGATTGCCGGATCATGTACACAACGTGGCGCGTATTCGTTACCCGATGGTACGCGTGGACTGGCTACGTAAGCGCCATCTGAGCGACACTTCCCAACGCGGTGATAACCGTTTTGTGCGCGTGAGTTGGGATGAAGCCCTCGACATGTTCTATGAAGAGCTGGAACGCGTGCAGAAAACGCACGGCCCGAGTGCCTTGCTGACCGCCAGTGGTTGGCAGTCGACGGGGATGTTCCATAATGCGTCGGGGATGTTGGCGAAAGCTATTGCTTTGCATGGTAATAGCGTTGGTACGGGCGGAGATTACTCTACCGGTGCTGCGCAGGTGATCCTGCCGCGTGTGGTCGGCTCGATGGAAGTGTATGAACAGCAAACCTCCTGGCCGCTGGTATTGCAGAACAGCAAAACCATTGTGCTGTGGGGCTCCGATTTGCTGAAAAACCAGCAGGCGAACTGGTGGTGCCCGGATCACGATGTTTATGAATATTACGCGCAGCTAAAAGCGAAAGTCGCCGCCGGTGAAATTGAGGTCATCAGCATCGATCCGGTCGTGACGTCAACTCACGAGTATCTGGGGCGCGAGCATGTGCAGCACATTGCGGTTAACCCGCAAACTGACGTGCCGCTGCAACTGGCGCTGGCGCATACGCTGTACAGCGAAAACCTGTACGACAAAAACTTTCTCGCTAACTACTGTGTGGGTTTTGAGCAGTTCCTGCCGTATCTGCTGGGCGAGAAAGATGGTCAGCCGAAAGATGCCGCATGGGCTGAAAAACTGACCGGCATTGATGCCGAAACCATTCGTGCGCTGGCACGGCAGATGGCGGCGCACAGAACGCAGATTATTGCTGGCTGGTGCGTACAGCGTATGCAGCACGGCGAACAGTGGGCGTGGATGATTGTGGTTCTGGCAGCGATGCTGGGGCAAATTGGCCTGCCCGGTGGTGGCTTTGGTTTTGGCTGGCACTATAACGGCGCAGGCACGCCGGGGCGTAAAGGCGTTATTTTGAGTGGTTTCTCCGGTTCTACGTCGATTCCGCCTGTTCACGACAACAGCGACTATAAAGGCTACAGCAGCACCATTCCGATTGCCCGTTTTGTTGATGCGATCCTCGAACCGGGGAAAGTCATCAACTGGAACGGTAAATCGGTAAAACTGCCGCCGCTGAAAATGTGTATTTTTGCCGGAACTAACCCGTTCCATCGCCATCAGCAGATCAACCGCATTATCGAAGGCTGGCGCAAACTGGAAACGGTCATCGCTATAGATAACCAGTGGACCTCAACCTGTCGTTTTGCCGATATTGTGCTGCCAGCAACCACGCAGTTTGAGCGTAACGATCTCGACCAGTATGGCAACCACTCCAACCGTGGCATTATCGCCATGAAACAGGTCGTGCCGCCGCAGTTTGAGGCGCGCAATGACTTTGATATTTTCCGCGAACTGTGCCGTCGCTTTAATCGCGAAGAAGCCTTTACCGAAGGGCTGGACGAAATGGGCTGGCTGAAACGCATCTGGCAGGAAGGTGTACAACAGGGCAAAGGACGCGGCGTTCATCTGCCAGCGTTTGATGACTTCTGGAATAACAAAGAGTACGTCGAGTTTGACCATCCGCAGATGTTTGTTCGCCATCAGGCATTCCGCGAAGATCCAGATCTCGAACCGCTGGGCACGCCGAGTGGCCTGATTGAGATTTACTCGAAAACCATCGCCGATATGAACTACGACGATTGTCAGGGGCACCCGATGTGGTTTGAGAAAATCGAACGCTCCCACGGTGGGCCCGGCTCGCAGAAGTATCCGTTGCATCTGCAATCGGTACACCCGGATTTTCGACTTCACTCGCAGTTATGTGAGTCTGAAACCCTGCGTCAGCAATATACGGTAGCGGGTAAAGAGCCAGTATTTATTAGTCCGCAGGATGCCAGCGCGCGCGGTATTCGTAACGGTGATGTGGTGCGTGTCTTTAACGCTCGTGGTCAGGTGTTGGCAGGGGCAGTGGTTTCTGACCGCTATGCACCCGGCGTGGTGCGAATTCACGAAGGAGCATGGTATGACCCGGACAAAGGCGGCGAGCCAGGGGCGCTATGCAAATACGGTAACCCCAACGTGTTGACCATCGACATCGGCACTTCTCAGCTGGCGCAGGCCACCAGTGCGCACACCACGCTGGTGGAAATTGAAAAATACACTGGAACAGTGGATCAGGTGACGGCGTTTAGCGGGCCAATAGAGATGGTGGCGCAGTGCGAATATGTTCCGGCGTCGCAGGTGAAATCATGACCACGCTGACAACACAACAGGTTGCCTGTGTTTACGCCTGGCTGGCGCAGTTGTTCTCCCGTGAACTGGACGATGAGCAACTGACGCAAATCGCCAGTGCGCAGATGGCTGAATGGTTTTCTTTGCTGAAAAGCGAGCCGACGCTGACTGCGGCTGTAAACGAACAGGAAGCTAAAATTGCCGCATTGATAGTACGTGATGACGCCCGTCTGGAGCTGGCCGCCGACTTTTGCGGTCTGTTTCTGATGACCGACAAGCAAGCAGCGCTGCCGTATGCTTCGGCCTATAAACAGGATGAGCAAGAGATTAAACGCTTGCTCGTTGAGGCGGGGATGGAAACCAGCGGCAATTTCAACGAACCGGCAGATCATCTGGCAATCTATCTGGAGTTGTTGAGTCATCTGCATTTTTCGCGGGGAGAGGGAACCGTTCCTGCGCGAAGAATCGACAGTTTGCGGCAGAAAACGCTGGCGGCGTTGTGGTCATGGCTGCCGGAGTTTGTTACGCGTTGCCGACAGTATGACAGCTTTGGTTTTTACGCAGCACTGGGTCAATTGCTGTTGGTACTGGTGGCGTGCGATAAGCAGGAGTCTCGCAGTTTGTCGGCCTGATAAGACGCGGCAGTCGTTGCATCAGGCACACTGGCGCAGCCGCCGGATGCGGCGTGAACGCCTTATCCGGCCTACAGGAACAGTGCTCTTTGTCGGCCTGATAAGACGCGTTAAGCGTCGCATCAGGCAACAAACTCACGGGTGAGCAACAAATCGGGAAAGCCGCTGGCGCAGCAGGCGGTTTTCCTGTTTCAGGTGCGCAATATCATCCATTAATGTCAACGCTACCGCGATCCCCGGCCAGTCCAGCGCCAGTTCCTGACGCAGCCTTACTGCCCGTTGCACCACAATGGCCGCATGGTCGTCAAACACCCAGGTCGTAGCCTGAATCTCGCGCGGTTCAACCACGCCCAAACCGACAATTTCATTCAACTCCTCTTCAGAAACGCCGGTATGCAGGCAAAATTCGGTAATGGTAAAAGTCACCGTAACATTAGCCATTATGCTTTCCCCAATCTTTGCGTGGATCAAAAGACGACTGGGCGTCTGCCAGTTGTTGCCACAGGGCGGCAGTATTTTCATCCGGTTTCGGCGGCATGACGATTTTCAGTACCGCATATAAGTCACCAGTTTGTTTTTTGCTCACCAGACCTTTGCCTTTAATACGCAATCGTTGCCCGGCCTGACTTCCTGCTGGGATCGTCAATAAAATACTTTCCTTCAGCGTTGGAACTGTGACTTTACTCCCCAGCGCCGCTTCCCACGGGCTAACAGGCACCACAATTTCCAGATCCTGACCGACAATATCAAACAACGGATGCGGGGCTATATGAATCACCAGCCACAGATCGCCATTTGGACCGCCGTTTTCGCCCGGCGTCCCCTGGCCTTTCAGGCGGATACGTTGACCATTGCCGACGCCTGCGGGGATCTTCACATTCAGTGTTTTCGGGATTTCCTGTTCGATCATGCCAAAGGCGTTATAGACGGGGAGCTTATAGCTGATGGTGCGCTTGTGCTCGCTAAGCGTTTCTTCAAGGAACACTGCCACTTCGATTTCAATATCGTGACCACGTGTGGCGGGGCGCTGGCGGCCCTGGCGAGCATGCTGACTGAAAATTGACGAGAAAATATCTTCAAAATCTTCGGCATTAAAATTCTGACCATCGGCATGCTGGAACTGACGGTTGAATTGCGGATCGTTGCGATGTTGCCACATCTGATCATATTCAGCGCGACGTTGTTCATCACTCAACACTTCCCAGGCTTCAGCGACCTCTTTGAAACGGGCTTCGGCATCCGGCTCTTTGCTGACATCAGGATGGTATTTACGGGCCAGTCGACGATAGGCGGTCTTGATTGTCTTGAGATCGTCCGTCGGTTTTACGCCCATGATGGCGTAATAATCCTTTAATTCCATAGCGTTATCTCGCGTAAATCAATACAAAATGAAGGAACCCCTGTAAGGTAGCTTCTCTAAGTTTAGGGTAATCCTCAAATTTTCATATGCCAACCCAGAATATATTATCTAAATCAATGAATGAGCGCGTTTCAGGAGTTGGGGGGAGTACAGTTTCTGAGCCATGCATGAAGTCAGCGTATGGTCAAATGAGCGATTATTGATAGTCTGTATGGTGATTCAGGTGTCTATTATATCACTATAAATCACTGTATAGAGGCAGACTAAATGGCGGTAGATAATACTCATTACAGCAATCGTTTTACTCCTGTGGAAATAGGAACGTTCATTAACGATCATCAACGTTTCGAAAAAAAAGATAATAATGTTTTTACTATATTAGTGAAATTTTTCAAATGTTTGTTCTCGCATAATTATAAGGAGGGGGTTGAAAATAACGAGTTGGTAAGAAAACACTTTCTAACAATGACCCAGGTTCATAATAATACATATCAGAGTGGTAATTATTATAATCGACATGAGAGAAACAGTTTTTCACTTCATTACTCTCCGGGAAATGAAACATTGTTTATTGAAGTTAACAGAAATCTTGAAGAGATTCATTTAGAACCAGAACAATGGGAACAATTTAAAAATTATCTTCGCAATGATATTTCAGATAATCCAGAAGAGGATTATCCAGATTTATTTTGTTTTGAAAATCGTAAAAACAATGACGCCGGGATAAAAGGCGCAGAATGTGCTCAAATAAATAATAGAGTATGGCAAAATAAACCCGAAGAAATAGAAAAGACAAACATTGCGTCGAGAGAAAACTCATCCAGTCGAGGTAAAATTATCGCGGAGTTAAACGATAAAAATGTAGAGATTAATTTTAACCATATCGAGGTGACGGGGGATGGCTATTGTATGTTCAGAGCAATACTTGCCATTCTTGACAAAGATTCATCATGGGCAGATAAAAATGTAAAAACTTCATCTGAAGTATATGGTAGTTTTGCCTCTGATATAGCTAATCTGAATCAGATAGCTGTCAACGTTTGTGAGGAGCTGGAAGGAATGGAGTTCTTTTTATCTGACTATCCTTTATTAGAGGATTTTGAAGAGAATGTTGTTAAGAAATGCTTTCGAGACAATGAGTGTGTAATTTATTCACCAACAGGAATATTTAATGCATGTTCTGTATCGGAAATGTCTATAGATGATAATTATTCAGACTATCTTTCCATATGGGCGAGTAGTTTTGCAGCCAAACTATTAGAACATTATGGTATTGTGATTAAAAAAATAGCTGATGACGGTACAGAGTTTTGGGAGGATCAAGATAAGTTAAACCATATAGACAATGGCTACGTATTAAATGTTAATGGAAATCACTATAATGTGAGGCTGCCGTTGGATATATTTCATACTGAAACCTGTCAGGCTGGTTATTAAAGCGCCAGGTCAGAGGGTCTGTTAATCACTGCAGAATATCTTGTGATAGCTATTCTTTTTGATGACGTTAACTAAATTTAAGCATGAGGTTAAGGTCACCATTCTTCATATCTGGAATGTTTTAAATTCAGATACAGTGATCAATATCCTTCATTTTGCGAACCACTTCCCGGAAAAATATCCTGTTTCTGCCACACTCTTAACAATTGATAACAAAAGAGGTGTCGGGAATGAAAAAAACGCTAATCGCCGCAGCAGTGGCAGGGATGGTTTTACTCTCTTCGAATGCCCAGGCGCAGACCGTGCCGGAAGGCTATCAACTACAGCAAATACTAATGATGAGTCGCCATAATTTACGTGCGCCGTTGGCAAATAATGGCAGCGTGCTGGAGCAGTCCACACCGAATAAGTGGCCGGAGTGGGATGTGCCCGGCGGGCAGCTCACCACTAAAGGCGGCGTGCTGGAGGTGTATATGGGCCATTACATGCGTGAATGGTTGGCGGAGCAGGGGATGGTGAAATCGGGCGAATGCCCGCCGCCAGATACTGTATACGCCTATGCTAACAGCCTGCAACGTACCGTGGCCACCGCACAGTTCTTTATCACTGGCGCGTTTCCGGGGTGTGATATTCCGGTACATCATCAGCCCAAAATGGGGACTATGGACCCAACTTTTAACCCGGTAATCACTGATGACTCAGCCGCATTTAGCCAGCAGGCGGTAGCGGCGATGGAAAAAGAACTCAGTAAACTCCAGCTTGCCGACAGTTATCAGTTACTGGAAAAAATTGTTAACTATCAAGATTCCCCTGCCTGTAAAGAGAAACAGCAATGTTCGCTGGTAGAAGGCAAAAATACCTTTAGCGCGAAGTATCAACAAGAACCGGGCGTTTCCGGGCCGCTAAAAGTGGGTAATTCGCTGGTCGATGCGTTTACTTTGCAATACTACGAAGGTTTCCCGATGGAGCAGGTCGCGTGGGGAGAAATCAAATCTGATCAGCAGTGGAAAGTGTTGTCGAAGCTGAAAAACGGCTACCAGGACAGCCTGTTTACCTCACCGGAAGTGGCGCGCAATGTTGCAAAACCGCTGGTGAGCTATATCGATAAAGCGCTGGTCACCGATCGCGCCAGCGCGCCGAAAATCACCGTTCTGGTGGGCCATGACTCTAACATTGCCTCATTATTGACTGCGCTGGATTTTAAACCGTATCAACTGCATGACCAGAACGAACGCACACCTATTGGCGGCAAAATCGTTTTCCAGCGTTGGCATGACAGTAAAGCCAATCGCGACCTGATGAAAATTGAATATGTTTATCAGAGTGCGGAACAGTTGCGCAATGCCGAGGCGTTAACGTTGCTGTCTCCGGCTCAGCGCGTGACGCTGGAATTAACAGGTTGCCCGACAGACGCTAATGGTTTTTGCCCGATAGATAAGTTTGATAGCGTGTTGAATGAGGCGGTGAAATAATAGAAAACTCCTCCGTGAGAAACGGGGGAAATGAGATTGATAACAAACGTTAGATTGCCTGATGCGCTACGCTTATCAGGCCTACCTGAGAATTGCAATATATTGAATTTTCACGATTATGTAGGCCGGATAAGGCGTTCACGCCGCATCTGGCATGGACAAAGCGTACTTTGTCAACAGTTTGAAACCTCCCCCGTCAGTTGCGGGGGAGCCTCTGGTTAAACGTTTTTACGTTCGATGGTCTGTTCGCCCCAAAAAAGCGAATCTTTATCCGTTTTGGCAAAGGCTTTGACGAGTACCTCATCATTACCTTCTTCCCAAATTTTTTCCGCCGTTTTTTCGTCGTACCCGGCAATTTCAAAAATGGCCTCGGCTATTTCTGGCGACGTATTACGCAGAGATGCCCATTCACCTACGTGATGAGCTTTCGCTTCTTGAGTTGGCATGCGTATCCTCCTGTTGAAGATTAGCCGTTAAGTTTGACTGCCAGACCAGCAACATATTCCCCCTGATAACGTGCGATCGACAGCTCTTCCTGGCTGGGCTGGCGTGAACCGTCACCGCCTGCGATGGTGGTTGCGCCATATGGCGTTCCGCCGCGAACCTGCGAAACGTCAAATAACTCCTGGGCCGCGTAGCCAATAGGAACAATTATCATGCCGTGGTGAGCAAGGGTCGTCCAGGTTGAAGTAATGGTCTGTTCCTGGCCGCCGCCGGTGCCGGTAGAGCTAAAAACGCTCGCCAGTTTGCCGTATAGCGCACCGGAAGCCCACAGGCCGCCAGTCTGATCCAGGAAGGTACGCATCTGCCCTGACATATTGCCAAAGCGGGTCGGAGTACCAAAAATAATGGCATCGTAATCTGCCAGTTCTTGCGGAGTTGCAACGGGGGCAGTTTGCGTTTTACCGCCTGCTTTTTCGAATAATTGCGGCTGCATGGTTTCCGGTACACGCTTAACGACAACTTCCGCGCCATCAACTTTGCTTGCACCTTCAGCGACTGCGCGCGCCATCGTTTCAATATGTCCGTACATAGAATAATAAAGCACCAGAACTTTAGCCATTTCTAACGACTCCTCGTGTTATCTCTATTCGTAGCGATTCGCTACCACATATTTAAAGATAAGACGTCCTTCCCAGAGTGCAAATTTCACAACCACTTATTTGATTTATAACAATTTTCACAAGCACGTAATTTTGTCGCAAAATGATACATTTTTATCTTATAGCGTTTTTTTAATTATAAGAGCGGCTTATAGAAGAATATTGGAAATGATATCTATTCTCGTTAATAAGCTGTTGCAGGATATTACCAAACGCGGATCAGCTGGCATACGTTCACTAAGCTTAGTCCCACGTAGCGAAAATATGGCAGTCGCCATACGCCGCGTTTAATCCATGCACTATGATGACGGAGGTCAGTAATGGCAAACCATCGAGGCGGTTCAGGCAATTTTGCAGAAGACCGCGAAAGAGCATCAGAAGCAGGTAAAAAAGGTGGACAGCACAGCGGGGGGAATTTTAAAAATGACCCGCAGCGCGCATCTGAAGCAGGAAAAAAAGGCGGCAAAAGCAGCCACGGCAAAAGCGGTAATTAGCCGGTCTAATCCAGAATGAATGCGTTTTGTTTGAGGCGCATCATTAAGCCACCACCGCCGGTCACTCCGGCGGTTTTTCGTTCTCCTTGTATCCTCACGTTAATACTTTTTTGCTTATTCCATCATTATTCATTCGTACTGTGAATGTTGATGGTCGAGGCATCGTGCTGATTTTGCTATCCTGTTGCCCATCGACAAGAGGGGAGAGCGCATGACGCAAGGCGCAGTGAAAACAACGGGTAAACGCTCGCGCGCGGTGAGCGCGAAGAAAAAAGCGATTCTTAGCGCGGCACTGGACACTTTTTCGCAATTTGGTTTTCACGGCACAAGGCTGGAGCAGATCGCAGAGTTGGCTGGCGTGTCAAAGACCAATCTGCTGTATTACTTCCCGTCGAAAGAGGCACTGTATATTGCGGTGTTGCGACAAATTCTTGATGTCTGGCTGGCGCCGTTAAAGGCGTTTCGTGAAGATTTCGCTCCGCTGGCGGCGATCGAAGAGTACATTCGTCTGAAGCTGGAAGTCTCCCGCGATTATCCGCAGGCTTCACGTCTGTTTTGTATGGAGATGCTGGCGGGCGCGCCGCTGCTAATGGATGAACTGACGGGCGATTTGAAAGCGTTAATTGACGAGAAATCGGCGCTGATTGCCGGTTGGGTCAAAAGCGGCAAGCTTGCGCCGATTGACCCACAGCATTTGATTTTTATGATTTGGGCTTCCACCCAACATTACGCTGATTTTGCTCCCCAGGTGGAGGCGGTGACAGGCGCGACGCTGCGCGATGAGGTGTTTTTCAATCAAACGGTTGAAAACGTACAGCGAATTATTATTGAAGGAATTCGACCACGTTAATGATGCCGGAGGAGGTAACAACATCCTCCGGCTACCTGCTTAACCGATCGTCATCAAACTGGCGTTACCCCCGGCAGCAGCGGTATTCACACTCAGCGAACGCTCGATATACAGCCGTTCCAGAAGGATATTGCTTTCTCCACGGGCGAAACCCTGCACCGAAATAATTGCGCCATCTCGCGCGGCAACCGCTTCACACAATGCGCGAAGCTGATCCGAATCACCGTGGAAGATAACTGCATCAAACGGTTGAGCGGTTATATTTTCCGCTTTCGCCAGTTGAATACGTTCGCTGACTGCCGATGGCAATGCCTTCACTAGCTGACGATGCAACGCGTCATCCGGCCACAGTACCCGGCTGCCCACTGCCAGCACGGCGGCGAGCTGAGTTAATGCATCCTGTTCATCGTCCGCAATACACAACACGCACTCACGCGGCAGCAGCGTCCAGGTGTTGCGCTCACCCGTCGGCCCTGGCAGCAATCGCTGTGTTCCTGCCTGCGCCAGCTCGCTATATTGCGTACATAACGCCTGCAATTCTGGACGGTTTGCCGCCCATTCCCGCAGTGCATTCAGTGGCTGAGTCAATGCGGTTTTCAACTGCGCATCGACCGGATACTCTGCATCCTGACGCGCGAGCGTCACCGCCAGCGCGCTTGCCGGGCGATTCGCCAGCAGGCGGTAGAGATAAAGCGGACCGCCTGCTTTCGGCCCGGTGCCGGACAACCCTTCGCCGCCGAATGGCTGTACCCCAACCACTGCGCCCACCATATTACGGTTAACATACAGATTACCGACATGCGCCGAGCCAGTGACCTGGGCAATGGTTTCATCAATACGCGTATGGACGCCGAGCGTCAGGCCATAGCCGGAAGCGTTAATCTGCTCGATTAATTCTGGTAGTTGATTACGGTTGTAGCGCACCACATGCAGCACCGGACCAAAGACCTCTTTTTGCAATTCGGCAAAATCATCCAGTTCGATCAGCGTCGGGGCGACAAAAGTACCGCTTTGCCATTCACGGGCATCTTCGCTGTTTTCCCGTACCGCCTGGAACACCGGGCGGCCTTTGCTACGCATGGTCTGAATATGATGCTCAATATTGGCTTTCGCTTCGTTATCAATCACCGGACCGATATCGGTGGCCAGGCGCCCCGGATTACCCATTCGGCACTCAGCCATTGCGCCGCGTAGCATTTTTAACGTGTGGTCGGCAATTTCATCTTGCAGACACAGCACACGCAGTGCCGAACAACGCTGGCCTGCGCTGTCAAAGGCCGAGGCCAGTACATCGACGACGACCTGCTCAGTCAGGGCGGAGGAGTCAACAATCATCGCGTTCATGCCGCCGGTTTCAGCGATGAGCGGAACAGGGCGGCCCTGTGCGTCCAGACGGCTGGCGATATTGCGTTGCAGTAATGTGGCGACTTCGGTTGAACCGGTAAACATCACCCCGCGCACGCGCTCATCGCCCGTCAGTTGCGCGCCCACGGTTTCACCCCGACCTGGCAGCAACTGCACTACGCCCGGCGGTACACCCGCTTCCAGCAAAATGGCGATCCCTTGCGCAGCAATCAGTGGCGTTTGTTCTGCCGGTTTTGCCAGTACGCTGTTACCTGCTGCCAGTGCGGCGGCAATCTGCCCGGTGAAAATCGCCAGCGGGAAGTTCCACGGACTGATACATACCACAGGCCCTAAGGGGCGATGGGTTTCGTTAGCGAAATCATCCCGCACCTGTCCGGCGTAGTAGTGGAGAAAGTCGACCGCTTCGCGTACTTCGGCAATGGCGTTACTGAAGGTTTTTCCGGCTTCACGCACCAGAATACCAATCAATTGCTGCATCTGGCTTTCCATCAGCACGGCAGCGCGGTGCAAAATCGCCGCACGTTCAGCCGGAGGAGTGGCAAACCAGATTGGCGCGTTATTGACGGCATTTTCCAGCGCTTGATCCACTTCACGTGGTGTGGCTTCACGAACGTAGCCAACAATATCTTTCGGTTCCGCCGGATTGATAACGGGCGACATTTCACCTGCCGCGACCGGTCGTTCCAGCATTGGCAAGGCCTGCCATTTTTGTAGTGCACTATTGAGCAGGGCAGAGGAGAGCGAGGCCAGTCGGTGTTCATTGGCAAGATCCAGCCCTGTCGAGTTGTCGCGCCCGTGGCCGTAAAGATCGCGCGGCAGGGGAATTTTCGGATGCGGTAATCCAGTTTGCCCTTCCTGTTGTGCCATTTTTTCTACGGCTGCGACCGGATCGGCAACCAGTTCATCTAGTGGCAAAGATGTATCGGCAATACGGTTAACAAACGACGTGTTGGCGCCGTTTTCCAGCAAGCGACGCACCAGGTACGCCAGCAGAGTTTCATGTGTACCAACCGGGGCATAAATACGACATGGTCGGTTAAGTTTGCCGTCGGCAACTTTCCCGGTGACCTGCTCATACAGTGGCTCGCCCATACCGTGCAGGCACTGGAACTCGTACTGACCCGGATAGTAGTTCTGACCCGCCAGTTGATAAATCGCCGCCAGCGTATGGGCGTTGTGCGTCGCGAACTGCGGATAAATTAAATTCGGCACCGCCAACAGCTTTTTGGCACAGGCGAGATAAGAAACGTCGGTATACACCTTGCGGGTATAAACCGGATAGCCTTCGAGGCCGTCTATTTGCGCACGCTTAATTTCGCTGTCCCAGTACGCGCCTTTCACCAGGCGAATCATCAGACGGCGACGGCTGCGGGTGGCGAGATCAATCAGGTAATCAATCACCAGTGGGCAACGTTTCTGGTAAGCCTGAATAACAAAACCGATGCCGTTCCAGCCTGTCAGTTCAGGCTCGAAACAGAGTTTTTCCAGCAGATCGAGGGAGATCTCCAGACGATCGGCCTCTTCGGCGTCAATATTGATACCAATATCGTACTGACGCGCCAGCAGGGTTAATGACTTCAGACGTGGATAAAGCTCGTCCATTACCCGGTCATACTGGGCGCGGCTGTAGCGCGGATGCAGCGCCGACAGCTTGATTGAAATGCCCGGACCTTCATAGATACCGCGACCGTTGGACGCTTTACCAATGGCGTGAATCGCCTGCTGATAGGAAACCATATACGCCTGTGCGTCCGCTGCGGTCAGTGCGGCTTCGCCCAGCATATCGTATGAGTAACGGAAACCTTTCTCTTCCAGCTTGCGGGCGTTGGCTAATGCTTCCGCGATGGTTTCGCCCGTGACGAACTGCTCGCCCATCAGGCGCATTGCCATATCCACGCCTTTGCGGATCAGTGGTTCGCCGCTCTTACCGATAATGCGGTTCAGCGAGCGGGAGAGGCTGGCTTCGTTATGGGTAGAAACCAGTTTGCCGGTAAACAGCAGCCCCCAGGTGGCGGCATTAACAAACAGTGACGGGCTACGACCAATGTGTGACTGCCAGTTACCATTGCTGATTTTGTCGCGAATTAGGGCGTCGCGGGTGGCTTTGTCGGGAATACGCAGCAATGCTTCCGCCAGACACATCAGCGCCACGCCTTCCTGCGATGACAGCGAAAACTCCTGCAATAACCCCTGAACCATGCCTGCGCGACCGCTGGCGGTTTTTTGATTACGCAGTTTATCTGCCAGCTGATACGCCAGTTTATGCGCCTGTTCTGCAACGGGGTGTGGCAGGCGAGCTTGTTCCAGCAACATGGAAACGGCTTCTGTTTCCGGGCGGCGATAGGCAGCGGTGATGGCGGCGCGGGAAACCGACTGGGGCAATATTTGCTCGGCAAAGTCGAGAAAAGGCTGATGGGGTTCATCCGCCGGATTCGGCGCTTCATCGCTCTCATTAGCTGCACCAGAAAGCAGCGCAGGCAACTCTGGTAGCGCATTGCCGTTTTCCAGTTGTTCAAGATAAGAAAAAATCGCCTGCTTAATTAACCAGTGCGGTGTGCGATCGATTCGTATCGCGGCTGACTTAATACGCTCACGCGTTGCGTCGTCCAGCTTAACCCCCATGGTGGTGGTTCCCATGCCATTACTCCTGTTGTTCTTAAAGGTATAGCGAAGTGTTGTTATGAAATATCTATTATGTTGCAACTTTGTGCAACCTTGTTAAATGTGACCTGTATTGCAAGCTTAAAAATGAATGAAATGTTAATAAAAGAAATCGATATGACGGGGAATAAAAAAATAATGCAGACTTTTTCTCTGCGGCAGTTAACATTTTTGAAAGGTGCAACCACGAAAAATGTGATGGAGTGCAACCTGATGAAAAATAGTATCGCTGGTTAATAAAATTTGATGTAAATGATATGTTAAATCGATTGTGAATACCCCGAGCTTCCGGCAGGATACGGTCGCCCTGGCATAAATAACACCATTACCTCGTTCCGGTAATGGCTATAACGGCGTTTCGACATTGCCGATAATAATTTTTTGGAGACTTTAGATGGCTATTAGCACACCGATGTTGGTGACATTCTGTGTCTATATCTTTGGCATGATATTGATTGGGTTTATCGCCTGGCGATCAACCAAAAATTTTGACGACTATATTCTGGGAGGACGCAGCCTTGGGCCATTTGTGACGGCATTATCGGCGGGCGCGTCAGATATGAGCGGCTGGTTATTAATGGGTCTGCCTGGCGCGGTATTTCTTTCCGGGATTTCCGAAAGCTGGATTGCTATTGGCCTGACATTAGGCGCATGGATTAACTGGAAACTGGTAGCCGGGCGATTGCGTGTACATACCGAATACAACAATAACGCCTTAACGCTGCCAGATTATTTCACCGGACGTTTTGAAGATAAAAGCCGTATTTTGCGTATTATTTCTGCGCTGGTTATTTTGCTGTTCTTCACTATTTATTGTGCCTCGGGCATTGTGGCAGGCGCTCGCCTGTTTGAAAGCACTTTCGGCATGAGCTATGAAACCGCACTGTGGGCGGGCGCGGCGGCAACCATCCTGTATACCTTTATCGGTGGTTTCCTTGCCGTCAGTTGGACTGATACCGTACAGGCCAGCCTGATGATTTTCGCCCTGATCCTGACGCCGGTGATTGTGATTATCAGCGTCGGCGGCTTTGGCGATTCGCTGGAAGTCATCAAACAAAAGAATATTGAAAACGTCGATATGCTCAAAGGACTGAACTTTGTCGCCATTATTTCTCTGATGGGCTGGGGACTGGGCTATTTCGGGCAACCGCATATTCTGGCGCGTTTTATGGCGGCGGACTCTCACCACAGCATTGTCCATGCGCGTCGTATTAGTATGACCTGGATGATCCTCTGCCTGGCAGGTGCGGTGGCGGTCGGTTTCTTCGGCATTGCATACTTTAACAATAATCCAGCGGTTGCCGGGGCGGTAAATCAGAACTCTGAACGCGTGTTTATCGAACTGGCGCAAATATTGTTTAACCCGTGGATTGCCGGGATTTTGTTGTCGGCGATTCTGGCGGCAGTGATGTCAACCTTAAGCTGCCAGTTGCTGGTGTGCTCCAGCGCGATTACTGAAGATCTGTATAAAGCGTTTCTGCGTAAACATGCCAGCCAACAAGAGCTGGTGTGGGTAGGCCGTGCGATGGTGCTGGTGGTAGCGTTGGTGGCTATCGCTCTGGCGGCGAACCCGGAAAACCGCGTGCTGGGTCTGGTGAGCTATGCGTGGGCAGGTTTTGGCGCGGCGTTTGGTCCGGTGGTGCTGTTCTCGGTGATGTGGTCACGCATGACGCGCAACGGTGCGCTGGCGGGGATGATCATTGGCGCACTGACCGTTATCGTCTGGAAACAGTTCGGCTGGCTGGGCCTGTACGAAATTATCCCAGGCTTTATCTTCGGCAGCGTTGGGATTGTGGTATTTAGTTTGCTGGATAAAGCTCCGTCAGCGGCGATGCAAAAACGTTTTGCCGAAGCTGACGCGCACTATCATTCGGTGCCGCCGTCACGGTTGCAGGAAAGCTAAGGGACGGCGTGTTACCAAAAATTCCACGTCATAACAGGAAGCAGGCAGAGGGCAATCAGTGATTGCCCTCTGCGTTTTCTCTCAAAATATTTTTACATTTTCTCATCATTATCACTACATTCTGCTTGTATTTTTCTTCGCCGTAATGATAATCGCTATCACTGCGATTTACTTTTCTTTGCATTGATTGACTCAGAAAAACGTTTAAGGGTGGGTGGCATGTTTGTTCCGTTTCTTATTATGTTGCGCGAAGGACTTGAAGCCGCGCTGATTGTCAGTTTGATTGCCAGCTATCTTAAGCGTACCCAGCGAGGCCGATGGATTGGTGTCATGTGGATTGGCGTGTTGCTTGCCGCTGCGTTGTGCCTGGGCTTGGGCATCCTCATTAATGAAACCACCGGCGAATTCCCACAAAAAGAACAGGAGCTGTTTGAAGGTATCGTGGCAGTGATCGCCGTGGTGATCCTCACCTGGATGGTTTTCTGGATGCGCAAAGTGTCGCGCAATGTCAAAGTACAACTGGAGCAGGCGGTCGATAGTGCATTACAGCGTGGAAATCATCATGGCTGGGCGCTGGTGATGATGGTTTTTTTTGCCGTTGCAAGGGAAGGACTGGAGTCGGTCTTTTTCCTGCTGGCGGCATTTCAACAAGATGTCGGGATTTGGCCGCCGCTCGGCGCAATGCTCGGTCTTGCCACTGCCGTGGTGCTTGGCTTCCTGCTCTACTGGGGCGGTATTCGCCTCAATCTTGGTGCATTTTTTAAATGGACCAGCCTGTTTATTCTCTTCGTCGCCGCAGGGCTGGCGGCTGGCGCCATTCGTGCATTTCATGAAGCTGGCCTGTGGAACCACTTCCAGGAAATCGCTTTCGATATGAGCGCGGTGCTCTCGACTCACTCTCTGTTCGGTACGCTGATGGAAGGTATTTTTGGTTATCAGGAAGCGCCGAGCGTCAGCGAAGTCGCCGTCTGGTTTATTTATCTCATCCCGGCGCTGGTGGCATTTGCTATGCCGCCACGTGCAGGGGCAACAGCGTCTCGCTCCGCATAACGAATACGACGCAAACTCTTGCTTAGTTACAACATACTTTAAAGGGATAGTCTCGTCATGACCATTAACTTCCGCCGTAACGCATTGCAGTTGAGCGTGGCTTCGCTGTTCTCTTCTGCTTTTATGGCTAACGCCGCTGATATTCCGCAGGTCAAAGTCACTGTGACAGATAAACAGTGCGAACCGATGACCATTACGGTTAACGCCGGGAAAACGCAATTTATCATTCAGAACCACAGCCAGAAGGCGCTGGAGTGGGAGATCCTCAAAGGCGTGATGGTGGTGGAAGAGCGGGAAAATATCGCCCCCGGTTTTAGCCAGAAGATGACGGCGAATTTACAGCCTGGCGAATACGATATGACCTGTGGTCTGCTGACTAACCCGAAAGGGAAGTTGATTGTCAAAGGCGAGGCGACTGCCGATGCAGCGCAAAGCGATGCGTTGTTAAGTCTTGGTGGTGCAATTACTGCATATAAAGCCTATGTCATGGCGGAAACCACGCAGCTGGTGACCGACACTAAGGCCTTTACCGACGCCATCAACGCTGGCGATATCGAAAAAGCGAAAGCGCTGTATGCGCCGACACGCCAGCACTACGAGCGTATTGAACCGATCGCTGAACTGTTCTCCGATCTGGATGGCAGCATTGATGCCCGTGAAGATGATTACGAGCAGAAAGCCGCCGATCCAAAATTCACCGGTTTCCACCGTCTGGAAAAAGCCTTGTTTGGTGACAACACCACCAAAGGGATGGATAAGTACGCCGACCAGCTTTATACCGATGTGGTTGAGTTGCAAAAACGTATTAGCGAACTGGCTTTTCCCCCCTCAAAAGTGGTCGGCGGTGCTGCCGGGCTGATTGAAGAAGTAGCCGCCAGCAAAATCAGCGGTGAAGAAGATCGCTACAGCCACACCGATCTGTGGGACTTCCAGGCTAACGTTGAAGGCTCGCAGAAAATTGTCGATTTACTGCGTCCACAACTGCAAAAAGCCAACCCGGAACTGCTGGCAAAAGTCGATGCTAATTTCAAAAAGGTCGATACCATTCTGGCGAAATACCGTACCAAAGACGGTTTTGAGACCTACGACAAATTGACCGATGCCGATCGTAACGCGCTGAAAGGGCCGATTACCGTGCTGGCGGAAGAGCTGGCACAACTTCGTGGTGTGCTGGGGCTGGATTAAGTGTTATGCAGTATGAAGATGAAAACGGCGTGAATGAACCGTCACGCCGACGTTTGCTGAAAGGAATTGGGGCACTGGCACTGGCGGGAGGTTGCCCGGTCGCTCATGCACAAAAACCGCAAAGTGCGCCGGGGACGCTTTCGCCGGATGCTCGTAATGAGAAACAGCCGTTTTATGGCGAACATCAGGCAGGGATTCTGACGCCGCAGCAGGCCGCAATGATGCTGGTAGCGTTTGATGTGCTTGCCAGCGATAAAGCCGATCTTGAGCGACTATTTCGCTTGCTGACCCAGCGGGTTGCTTTTCTGACTCAGGGCGGAGCGGCGCCAGAAACGCCAAATCCGCGTCTGCCACCACTCGACTCCGGCATTCTCGGCGGCTACATTGCACCCGATAATCTCACTATTACGTTATCGGTAGGCCACTCGTTGTTCGATGAGCGCTTTGGCCTTGCGTCGCAGATGCCGAAAAAATTGCAGAAGATGACGCGTTTTCCTAACGATTCGCTGGATGCCACGCTGTGTCATGGCGATGTGTTGCTACAGATTTGCGCCAATACTCAGGACACGGTTATCCATGCGCTGCGCGATATCATCAAACACACCCCGGATTTACTTAGCGTGCGCTGGAAGCGGGAAGGGTTTATTTCCGACCACGCAGCGCGTAGTAAAGGCAAAGAGACGCCGATTAATTTGCTGGGCTTCAAAGACGGTACCGCCAATCCCGACAGCCAGAATGCGAAGCTGATGCAAAAAGTGGTGTGGGTCACAGCAGATCAGCAGGAACCTGCCTGGGCTATCGGTGGTAGTTACCAGGCTGTGCGTTTGATTCAGTTTCGCGTTGAGTTTTGGGACCGCACGCCGCTGAAAGAGCAGCAGACGATTTTTGGTCGTGATAAGCAAACTGGCGCGCCACTGGGGATGCAGCACGAACATGATGTGCCGGATTATGCCAGCGATCCAGAAGGGAAGGTGATTGCGTTGGACAGTCATATCCGGCTGGCGAATCCCCGCACGCCGGAGAGCGAGTCCAGTCTGATGCTACGCCGTGGCTACAGCTATTCGCTGGGAGTCACCAATTCGGGGCAACTGGATATGGGGCTACTGTTTGTCTGTTATCAACATGATCTGGAAAAGGGCTTCCTGACGGTGCAAAAAAGGCTGAACGGCGAAGCGCTGGAGGAGTACGTCAAACCCATCGGCGGCGGTTATTTCTTTGCGTTACCGGGAGTGAAGGATACTGACGATTATCTGGGAAGGACGCTATTGCAGGTTTAATGTTTTTAGGCGGATAAGGCGTTCGTGCGCTGATGCCTGATGCGACGCTTGCGTGTCTTATCATGCCTACAATGGGTACCGGATTGGTAGGCTGGATAAGGCGTTTACGCCGCATCCGGCGTTCGTGCTCCGGTGCCTGATGCGACGCTTGCGCGTCTTATCAGGCCTACAATGGGTAGCGGATTGGTAGGCCGGATAAGGCGTTCACGCCGCATCCGGCGTTCGTGCTCCGGTGCCTGATGCGATGCTTGCGCGTCTTATCAGGCCTACAATGGGTAGCGGATCGGTAGGCTGGATAAGGCGTTTACGCCGCATCCGGCGTGCGTGCTCCGGTGCCTGATGCGATGCCTGCGTGCCTTATCATGCCTACAATGGGTACCGGATTGGTAGGCAGGATAAGGCGTTTACGCCGCATCCGGCGTTTGTGCTCCGGTGCCTGGTGTGACGCTTGCGTGTCTTATCATGCCTGCAATGGGTACCGGATCGGTAGGCTGGATAAGGCGTTTACGCCGCATCCGGCGTTCGTGCTCCGGTGCCTGATGCGACGCTTGCGCGTCTTATCATGCCTATAATGGGTACCGGATTGGTAGGCTGGATAAGGCGTTTACGCCGCATCCGGCGTTCGTGCTCCGGTGCCTGATGCGACGCTTGCGCGTCTTATCAGGCCTACAATGGGTACCGGATTGGTAAGCAGGATAAGGCGTTTACGCCGCATCCGGCGTTTGTGCTCCGGTGCCTGGTGTGACGCTTGCGTGTCTTATCATGCCTGCAATGGGTACCGGATCGGTAGGCTGGATAAGGCGTTCACGCCGCATCCGGCGTTCGTGCTCCGGTGCCTGATGCCAGGGGGCTTGCACCCTGACTGTGGGCAGGAGCACACAGATTTCGCCCCAAATTGCTCGCCACTGTCATCACACTGTCATCTTTCCGATAGAAACTAATGTCACTAAATTGGTGTTTTATAGCTAAATATAGGTAAATATATTGTTGCAATGAATGTGAGATATGTTGTACTTATTTAAGTAACAGCGGTAGTTCCCGACAGTGATATTCAGTCACTATGGAGATCGCGAATGATAACGTCCTGTTCTGGACAGGTTTTTGACAATCAACGCTCCACGATACGCGGAGATTTCTCCTCCGGTAGCCACTTCGTCACTCTGTATTTTCACCCACTTCCTTTCTTTATCTGTGTTACCGACGCCGTAAACGGTGCGCGTAGCCGTTTTCGGTGTTATTTCCGAAAGAAAACTATGGCTTACAAGGAAGCCAACCCTCTGATGTTCGTGCGCATAATCGTGCCGTCAACGGCACGTGTGATGAATACAAACAACTCAAGGTGCTCTCCATGGGAAGACAAAAAGCAGTGATCAAAGCTCGTCGCGAGGCAAAACGTGTGCTGAGACGAGATTCGCGCAGCCATAAACAGCGTGAAGAAGAATCGGTCACCTCGCTTGTGCAGATGAGCGGTGTAGAAGCCATTGGCATGGCTCGCGACAGTCGCGATACTTCGCCCATCCTCGCGCGAAATGAAGCGCAATTGCACTATCTGAAGGCTATTGAGAGTAAGCAACTGATATTTGCTACAGGTGAAGCCGGATGCGGCAAAACCTGGATCAGTGCGGCAAAAGCAGCAGAGGCCCTGATACATAAGGATGTCGACAGGATTATCGTCACCCGTCCAGTTCTGCAAGCCGATGAAGATCTTGGCTTCTTACCTGGCGATATCGCAGAAAAGTTTGCCCCTTATTTTCGCCCGGTCTATGACGTGCTGGTTCGGCGCTTAGGGGCTTCCTTTATGCAGTATTGCCTGCGACCGGAGATAGGGAAGGTAGAAATTGCGCCGTTCGCTTATATGCGAGGACGCACCTTTGAAAATGCAGTTGTCATTCTTGACGAAGCGCAGAATGTGACAGCCGCGCAAATGAAAATGTTTTTAACCCGCCTCGGGGAGAACGTGACGGTTATCGTCAACGGTGATATCACGCAATGCGATTTACCTCGCGGGGTACGCTCCGGCTTAAGTGACGCGCTGGAACGCTTTGAGGAAGATGAGATGGTTGGGATCGTCCGATTTGGAAAAGATGATTGCGTGCGTTCGGCGCTGTGCCAGCGGACGCTACGCGCTTACAGTTAATAAGGACCCCGTCTTCAAGGCCCGGGAAACCGGGCTTTGTATTATTTTACTAACAGAGGTGATTTGCGTACCGGGTTACCACTCCAGGTAATCTGAATAAATGGTATGGCAATAGATTATGTTCTGTTTTCAAAGAAGGGCAATAAAATAGTCTGTGTTATTAAACTGGATGATCCGAGTCATGAAAGGGTAGAGCGTATTATTCGGGATCGTTGGTTGAATACAATTATGACTTTTGCCCAGATACTTTTTGGACACGCTTCTGTCACTAAATTGGCGGAAATGCTTCTTGTCTGGGCTTCTCATCACGGGGAGGCGAGCAGTCTTCCTGAATAAAATTCCCTCTTTACCCTCAACACTGGTTACGGTGACAAGTGCATTATGATCGCCTCTGTGCCGCTGGCTTACCTTCGATAAACATCTTCAAACATAGATTTTTATAATACTAACAATTAATTAAATTTTATGTGATATCTCTGAGGCAGTCAGGCAACATTTTTTCTGAAGCTTTTATTAATATTATGTTTTTTATGTATATTTTTATCTTGTGGTATTTTGTTTTGTGATGTTCATTATTCATTGTTAGCTTTTATTTTTTACCTTTTTTAAACGTTTCTAAATCATCACGTAACGTTATTTTCAATGATTGAAATCAAAAATCGCGCTTTTCTGTGCTAACAAACTGTATTAAAAGCATTCACAGGAATAATTTTCTACTAGTTTATATTAACTATAGTTATAAATTTTGCGATGTGCTGTTTTTTCAGTATTAATTGGGATAATGAGCTGATTATTACGTTTTTTTTGATCAATGTATCTGTGTAATTGTGTTATCTCAGGTTATTATTCCATGGCAATCAAAACTAACCTCTCCAGGAATCCGTCGCTCCTTCACTCAGCGCTCCGGCGCTGGTTGATGTGAGTGAATTTCGGGAGGGCGGTAGCGTGCCATTGTTAAATATGGCGTGAGACATCGTCAGGAGGCTGGCGGGTGATTGTTGGCATAGAATAAATAAAAGGTTTTTCATGTGGTTGGAAAATTATGTCGCAGGGGCGTGACATCTGAAGAGCAAAACGTATTTCGGTTCTGTCCGTCCTTTTTATCTCTGACACTGATGTCTGTTTTATTATTGCCTTCATATCTTCAGGCAGTTGATGTCCGGCGTAGTGGAGATGACGCATTTATCATTCAGCAGCAGCGTCAGGAAGCTCTTGAACAACAACTGACGCCTTCAGCCCCTGATGTTCGCCTTTCTGCTCCTGGCTCTTTTGCCCGTAAGATTAATTTTCCTGTTGAAACGCCCTGTTTTCAGATTAAACAGACGGAACTGGAGGGGGCTGATGCGTTACCACACTGGTTGCCTTTACAAAAAATCGCCAACGGGGCGGTCGGGCATTGCCTGGGGGCGAAAGGAATTAATCTGCTGATGAGTACATTGCAGAACCGTCTGGTCGATTATGGTTATGTCACCACCCGGGTTCTGGCACCTTCGCAGGATTTAAAAAACGGTATCCTCCGGCTGGTTATTATTCCCGGTGTTGTGCGACATGTGCGTCTGACACCGGACAGTGATGACTATATTCGGTTGTATTCCTCATTCCCGGCACACGAAGGCTCTCTGCTGGATTTACGGGACATTGAGCAGGGGCTGGAGAATATGCAGCGACTGCCGGGTGTGCAGGCTGATATGGAAATTGTGCCTGGCGAGCAGCCAGGGGAAAGCGACATTCTTATTACCCGCAAACAGGATAAATACTGGCGACTGGGATTTTCTCTTGATGATTCCGGCACCCGCAGCACAGGGCGTTATCTCGGCGGCATAACATTTTATCTGGATAATCCTTTTTCCCTGAGTGACCTGCTGTATGTTTCTGCCACCCACAATTTTCCACATTACGGGGGAAAGGGGAGTAAAAACTACACCGGTCATTACTCTGTGCCTTTCGGCTACTGGCAGTTTTCCGTCACCGCCAGTGATTACGATTATCATCAGACGATAGCCGGTGATGTTGAGGATTATCAGTACAGTGGCGAGAGTCAGAATCTGGGCGTACAACTGAGCCGGGTGTTGCACCGTAATGGGGCGCAGAAAACGGTGCTGACTTACGACATTCAGGCTCGCAGATCACGCAACTACATTAATGATACGGAAATTCAGGTGCAACGCCGACAGACAGCAGCCTGGCGGATTGGACTGCAGCACCGTCATTATATTTCGCAGGCCACGCTGGATGCCGGCGTCAGCTGGCAACGGGGAACCCGTTGGTTTGGCGCACAGCCGGCACCGGAAGAAACATTCGGTGAGGCAACGGCGCTCAGTAAGATTCTGCAGATGAATGCATCCTTTAATTTGCCATTTACACTGGCAGAACAACCTTTTCATTATTCCTTCCAGTATCAGCGCCAGCTAAGCAATACCTCACTTACCCCACAGGAACAGTTCGCTATCGGCAACCGCTGGACGGTTCGTGGTTTTGACGGAGAACGAACGCTGAATGCCAGTAACGGCTGGTATATCCGCAATGATCTGGCGTGGCGTACGCCACTGCCGGAGCAGGAATTATATCTGGGAATGGATTACGGCGAGGTGGGCGGAGCCGGCAGTGAGTATCTGGTGGGGCGTCATCTGGCCGGCGGCGTTGTGGGGATGAGAGGGCAGTTGTTCAGTACGGATTATGACGTTTTCATCGGTCGCCCGTTTTCAAAACCGGCGGGTTTTATGACGAGTGATGTGACAGCCGGTTTTAATCTGTTCTGGAATTTCTGAGGAAAGCTCATGCGTAACGGGAAATATGACGTTCTGAGCCCCCTGTATTCCAGTGAGCCGGTCAATGAGGCGGAAGTGCTGGGGGCGGCAGTGTGGCTATGGATGCATTCTCCCCTGCATCGTGATGCGCCACTGCATACTTTGCCGGACCTGCTGTTGCCGGTGATTAAGCACCGACAGTATGTGGTGGCAACAGAGCTGGGGCGACCGATTTTCTTCATGAGTTATGCATGGCTCAGCCAGGATGCAGAGGCGCGTTATCTTACGCAGCCGGCAATTCTCATGCCTCAGTATGACTGGAACAGCGGTGATCGGATGTGGATCTGTGACTGGATTGCGCCTTTTGGACATACGCCGGATATGTGTCGTCTTATCCGGCAGGATATTTTTCCCCGTCTGTGCTGGCGTTCGTTATATCACCGGGGGCAGCAGACCGGGTTACGGGTGATGAATTTCAGTGGTACGCAAGTCAGTCGTGAAGAGGCGCGACGGTGGCGTGCACAGCACCCGCTTGCCGTTGATGTGCCGGAGAGATAAGTCAGGTTTATCAGAATGAACAGAAATTGTTACCGCGTCATATTTAATAAAGCTCGGGGGATGCTGATGGTGGTGGCAGATATTGCCCGTTCCGGTCGTGCCGGTTCGTCACCGTCTTCCCGTACAGGATATCCACGCAGGCAACGCATCTGCCGTGTCACGCCGCTTACATTCTCTCTGTGGCTGGCCTCGGGGATAGTGCATTCTGTCAGTGCTGCAGGCATTGTGGCAGACCATAACGCACCGGGACATCAGCAGCCCACTATTATGCAGACGGCCAACGGCACTCCGCAGATTAATATTCAGACGCCTTCTGCAGGCGGGGTTTCACATAACACATACAGTCAGTTTGATGTCAGTAACCATGGCGTCATTCTGAATAACTCACATAAAAATGTGCAGACTCAACTGGGTGGGATGGTGGCCGGGAACCCATGGCTGGCTAAGGGCGAAGCCAGAATAATTCTTAATGAGGTGAACAGTCGCAATCCCAGCCAGTTGAACGGTTTTGTTGAGGTCGCCGGGAAAAAGGCACAGGTGGTGATCGCGAACCCGGCCGGCATCAGTTGCGACGGGTGCGGTTTTATTAACGCGAACCGGGCCACGCTGACCACGGGGCAGCCACAGATGAAAAACGGTAGCCTGACCGGGTTCAATGTTGAGCGTGGTGAGATTCGGGTTACGGGCAAAGGGATGGATGCCTCGCGCACGGATTATACCGATATCATTGCCCGGTCTGTGAAGATTAATGCCGGTATCTGGGCGCAGGACCTGAAAGTCACCACCGGACGTAACAATGTGGATATCGCGCACGGGCAGATTGAGAAAAAAGCCGCAGATATATCTTCAAAGTCTCAGGTGGCGCTGGATGTGTCCAGCCTTGGTGGAATGTATGCCGGAAAAATTCGTCTTGTCGGTACGGAAACGGGGGTGGGTGTACGTAACGCCGGTCATATTGGTGCGCAGGCAGGGGCGGTTACCCTGACGGCTGACGGACGTATTGAGAACAGTGGCAGTATCAGTGCGAAAACGGATGTGCATCTGGCGACAACCCGGGAGCTGCATAACAGTGGTTCTGTTTATGCGGGGCAGGATACGCAGATACAGAGTGATGGTGCATTCACCCACACCGGTTCAGTGGCATCCCGTCGTGATACCCGTATTCAGGCTGCGCGCCTGACAGGGAGTGAGCGGAGCCTGCTGGCTGCCGGTGTAAAAGATGACGGGCGCCTGGCAAAAACGGGAGAATTGGTCATCAGTGCCTCTGGCGAACTGGCGGCACATGGACAGCTCCTGGCTGGCGGAAATATGCATCTTAAGGGAAAGGGGCTGGATTTAAGCAGTAGCCGGATACAGGGACAACATACTGAGCTGGATGCGACCAGCGGAAACCTGTCCACACAAAATGCGCAACTGAGTGCCGGTATCCTCTCTGCCCGGACTGTTGGGCAGTTCAGCAATAATGGCGGTACGATAAATGCTGACACTCTGCAGATATCGGCACAGAGCCTGTCAAATCATAAAGGCAAGCTGATTCAGACGGGAGCGGGGGACTTTTCACTGAGCCTGCCGGGAAGCGTGGATAACCGGGAAGGGCTGCTTGCGGCAAATGGCACGGTGCATCTGGATGCCCGGAGCCTTGATAATCGCAAGGGGAAAGTACAGGCGGCGCAGTCAGGCAACCTGCAGGTGAAGACAACCGACGCCGTGAATAACCGCCAGGGAAGTCTGATCGCCAGCCGTGACGTCCGTATTAACACACAGACGCTGAGTAACGATAACGGGCTGATTTCAGCCTCCACCGGGACGGGCAGGATAAAAACACAGCAGACTGTCAGCAATATGGAGGGACGAATGGAGTCTGCCGGAAGACTGGATATTTCGGCAGGGAGTCTGAATAACCGCAAGGGTGCAGTGGTGTCTGGCGAACTGGCGGTGACGCTGGATGGTGCGCTGGATAATACGTCCGGCAGACTGCTTTCACAGAAAACACTATCTGTGTCGGGCACTGAACTGGCTTCTGATAACGGGCTGATTCAGTCCGGCAGTGACATGACGCTGGATGTACAGAACGGGCTACTCAGTAATCGCAACACGAAGACACGGGGTGGTATCAGTAGCGCCGGTACCCTCACGGTGCGGGCCGGTATCCTGAATAACCAGCAGGGATTTATGGCGGGTCAGAAGGATATGACCCTGAACGCCGGAACGCTCGATAATCGTCAGGGTGTGCTGGGAAGCCAGACGTCACTGCGGGTATCATCCGACACGTTGATGAACCAGAAAGGGACTCTGAAGGCCGGGACGGATATGTGGCTGAGTGGCGGCGATGTCAGGAATCAGGAAGGGACACTTGCCGCTGGCGGAAACCTGAATGCTCGCCTGAATGTCCTGGAAAATCAGCAGGGGACGATGGTCAGTAACGGTAACAGTAGCCTGGAGGTCACCCGGTTTGGTAATCAGAGTGGCAGACTTGTGGCGCGACAATCACTGGCATTCACCGCGAAAGATATCAGCAATGATGCCAGTGGGCTGATACAGAGCGGAGCATCGTTGAATCTCCGTGCTGACACGCTGAGTAACCGTAACAGTGGCGACCGGGGCGGGGTTATCAGTCAGGGCCCGATGACACTGAATGCCGGAACACTGGACAACACCGTCGGTGTGCTTTTATCGGGAGATGCTCTGTCTCTGACCGCAGGCGTTGTTAACAATACATCAGGTCAGGTAGTGGCGAACGGTCTGCTTGGCTGGAACAGCCTGGCGCTGAACAATCAGTCCGGTCTTATTCAGGGGAAGGGTATCAGCATTAATACCGCAGGCCAGACGCTGGATAACAGACACGGTACGCTGAACAGCCTGCAGGAACTGACCGTCAGTACCGGAGCAATGGATAACCGGGGCGGAACCGTGGGCGCGAAAACGACGGGCGACCTGAGCACCACCTCGCTGGATAACCGTGATGGTGGTCGGCTGGTCAGTGAAGGTGAACTCTGTCTGCATACGGGAGGCCTGCAGAATAGCCACGGACAGGTACAGTCTGTGGGCGACATGCTGCTCGACAGTGTGCGGGGCGTTGTAGATAACGTTTCTGGTCTGATTCGCAGTGGTTCTGCCATTACGCTGAACGCCCTGCAGTTTATCAACCGTCACACGCTGAATACCGATCAGGGACTGGAAGCGCAGACGATACGTATCACGACGCAGGACCTTGATAACCAGGAGGGCAGTATTCTGGCAGACAGGGCGCTTACGGTTATGGCAGACAGGACGCTCAGTAATAATGACGGCGTGCTCTCTTCCGGCGCGACATTGTCTGTCAGTGGCCGTCAGCTGGCGTTTTCGAACCGTGACGGTGTGGTTAAGGCCGGGCAGTCAGTATCTGTGGATGCCGGTCAGCTTGGTGGTGACGGGAAACTGCTTTCGCTGGGCGATATGACGCTGAAAAGTAACACAACGTTCAGCAACAGTGGTCAGACTATTGCGAACGGAAACCTTACGCTTTCCGTTAATGGAGATGTCACTAATACCGGCAGCCTGCTGGCGGGCGGGCGGCTTGACCTGAACAGCACCCGCCTTGAAAACACAGAGAAAGGTGAAATCAGTGCCGGACAGACCAGGCTTAAAGTGACGGACACACTGCTGAACCGTGGGCTGATAGACGGGAAATATACCCGTCTTCAGGCGAACACCCTGACGAATTCCGGTACCGGGCGAATCTACGGCGATGCTGTCGGTGTCAGTGCTGCCACATTTAATAATCTGGAAGAAAATGGTGTGGCGGCGACGCTGGCCGGGCGTGAGCGTGTGGATCTGGGCGTTCAGACGCTGAATAACCGGACGCACAGTCTGATTTATAGTGCGGGAGATATGCATATCGGTGGTGGACTTGATGCGAGCGGAGCAACCATCGGTAAGGCCGATGTACTGAATAACCACAGTGCCACCATTGAAGCTGCCGGAAACCTGGCGCTGAGTGCCGGGCACATTAATAACGTGAATGACCATTTCACCACAGAGCGCGTGGTGGTCTCCACTGAAAAGGTAACGGAATATCAACTCAGAGGTTCAGATAAACGCTGGAGCGCTGGTGAACCGGGCGTTTATGTGGGTAACGATTCCAGTAACTCACTGAAAAAGCTGCATACACCGGAAGGCGCCAGAGATAAATTCACGCAGTACGATTACACCCGTACCGTAGAAGAAACCCGGGTAAAAGAATCTGACCCGGGAAAAATTCTGTCCGGTGCCGGCATGACGATTGTGGCAGACAAACTGCTTAATGATAAAAGTCAGGTTGTTGCAGGTGGTCTGCTGAATATGCGGGCCGGTGATGTGGAAAACGTCAGTATTAGCGGAGAGCGACATATTACGGATTCAGGGACATCCACGTATTACTACCGTATAAAAAAGAAGGGAACGGATAAGCAGGGGAAGAAAACTTCTGAATACACGCCACCCACCGTGATTCAGACCATCACGCTGAGGCCGGGGGAACTCACCAGCCATGGACAGATTCAGGGCAGCCAGGTCACGCTTTCTCCGCTGAAGCCACAGGGGACAGATGTACAGACAGGACAAGCCGGAAATGTGGATGCGACGGTAGCCGGTACTGACCGGATACCGCTTCGTCCGGTGGTGTCAGCCGGTGAACCAGTCATTCTGTTACCGGGGCAGCAGTTTGAAGTCAGTACGCCTCAGGGCAGTATCCATGTTGCCGGGCCGGATATCCGCCTGCCGGACAACAGTCTGTTTAAAACGAATCCGGCAGTGAATGTGCCATATCTGGTTGAAACGGACCCGCGTTTTACGAACCAGAAAAAGTGGTTGGGCAGTGATTACATGCAAAAGGCGTTTTCTCAGAATGGAGATAATATGCTCAAACGTCTGGGTGACGGCTTCTACGAGCAGCGCCTGATTCGTGAGCAGGTTGTCAACCTGACCGGGCAACGGTTCCTGGACGGATACGGCAGTGATGAAGAGCAGTTTAAGGCATTAATGGATACGGGTATTGCATTTGGTAAGCAATACAACCTGAAACCTGGTGTAGCACTGACCGCAGAGCAGATGGCGTTACTGACCAGTGATATTGTCTGGCTGGTTAACACCACGGTGACATTGCCGGATGGTAGCACGCAGACGGTTCAGGTGCCTCAGGTGTATGCCCGTGTAAAACCCGGTGATGTGAACAGTGCCGGTGCGCTGATTGCGGGCCGGGATATGGTGATGAAGCTGGATGGTGATCTGTTTAACAGCGGTAAACTGGCCGGGAAACAGGCCGTGCAGCTCAGTGCAGATAATATTCACAACCAGGTCGGCACCATTCAGGGAGCAAATGTCAGCCTGACGGCACGGACGGATATTAACAGTAGTGGTGGACTGCTGCAGGCTACGGACAGCCTGCTGGCGATGGCCGGACGGGATATCAGTCTGACCACCACCACTCGTACGGCACAGAGTGACGCCGGACAGAACCATTTTGAACGTACCAGCATCGACAGTGTGGCTGGCGTATATGTGCAGAATGACCAGGGCAGACTGGTGCTGCAGGCCGGACGGGACATAAACCTGACGGCAGCAACGGTGGTGAACCAGGGTAAGGACAGTCTGACGCAACTCAGTGCCGGCAGGGATATGACACTCTCCACAGTGACCACATCCGCGCAGGACAATATTATCTGGGATAAAAATAATCGTCTGTCGCAGGGCGCCACGCAGAGTACGGGCAGTACGCTTGTCGGTAACGGCGATGTCACGCTGACCGCCGGACGGGATATGACATCACAGGCGGCATCGCTGTCGGCTCAGAAAGGCCTGACCCTGATGGCTGGCCATGACGTGACGCTGACTGGTGCACAGAATACCCGCTCACTGGATGAATACCATAAAGTGACCGGCAGCAGCGGGATGTTATCGAAAACCACCACAACCACGCATGATGTCATTGACCGCCGGACCGTGACGGGCAGTGAACTGAGCGGAGATACGATCAGTATCGGCGCCGGACATAATCTGAACGTCACGGGCAGCAGTGTGGCCGGGGATAACCGTGTCTCCCTGGCTGCCGGAAATAACCTGAATATCGGTACGCTGACAGAAAGCAACCGTGAAACACACCTGAAACAGGAGAAAAAATCCGGACTGATGAGCTCTGGAGGTGTGGGATTCAGCATGGGCAGTCAGAGTCTGAAAGTCACGGACACCGCAACAGACACTACACAGAAAGGCAGCACGGTGGGGAGTGTTCACGGTGATGTTTCCCTTCAGGCAGGTAACCGGTTGACCGTCAACGGCTCTGACCTGATTGCCGGCAGGGATATGGCACTCAGTGGTAAGGAGGTCAGCATTACCGCCGCCACAGACCAGCATGTGCAGACGCATACGGTGGAGCAAAAAACCTCCGGTCTGACGCTTGCCCTGTCCGGCTCAGCGGGCAGCGCCCTGAACACGACGGTGGAGAGTGTGCAGGCGGCGAAATCTGCCGGAAACAGCCGGCTTGAAGCTCTGCAGGGGGTGAAGGCCGCGCTCTCAGGCGCTCAGGCCGTGCAGGCCGGACGACTGGCTGAAGCGCAGGGAACCAATGCCGGAAATAATAACACAGTGGGCGTCAGCCTCTCTTACGGCAGTCAGTCTTCGAAATCAGAACAACGGGCAGAGCAGACGGTGGCGAAGGGCAGTGCCCTGACCGCAGGTAATAACCTCAGTATTCAGGCCACTGGCTCCGGCGTGAAGGGCGTGGATGGTGACCTGACGATACAGGGCAGTCAGATAAAGGCTGGGAACAACGTTCTGCTGCAGGCAAACCGTGACGTGAATCTGGTATCAGCAGAAAACACGTCAAAGCTGGAGGGAAAGAACACATCCAGTGGCAGCAGTGTGGGTGTCGGTATCGGTGTGGGGCCCGGGGGGCCGGGGCTCAGTCTGTCTGCCAGTGTGAATCAGGGTAAGGGCAGTGAAAAAGGCAACGGAACCACCCATACGGAAACCACGGTGGATGCGGGAAAACAGCTGACCATTATCAGCGGGCGGGACACCACGCTTACCGGAGCGCAGGCTGGCGGTGAAACGGTGAAAGTGGATGCCGGTCATCATCTGACACTGACCAGTGAGCAGGACAGTGACCGTTATGACAGTAAACAGCAGAATGCCAGCGCCGGAGGCAGCTTCACTTTCGGGTCCATGAGCGGTTCGGCGAGTGTGAACCTCAGCCGGGATAAAATGCACAGTAACTACGACAGTGTGCAGGAGCAGACGGGGATTTTTGCCGGCAGGGGCGGGTTTGATGTCACTACCGGACAGCATACGCAACTGAACGGTGCGGTGATTGCGTCCACGGCAACGGCAGATAAAAACAGGCTGGATACCGGCACACTGGGCTTCAGTGACATTGAAAACCGGGCTGACTTTAAAACGGAACATCAGAGTACAGGGCTCAGTACCGGTGGCAGTGTTGCTGGAAATTTCCTAGGGAACATGGCAAACAATCTGCTGGTCGGTGCAAATCATGAAGGCCATGCGGACAGTACCACGCAGTCGGCAGTGTCTGCCGGGAATATCACCATCCGGGATACGCAGAGCCAGAAACAGGATGTGGCAGACCTGAACCGTGACGCAGCACATGCAAACCAGACGCTGTCCCCCATCTTTGACAGGGAAAAAGAGCAGCAGCGACTGCAGCAGGCGCAACTCATTGGTGAGATTGGTAACCAGGTGGCAGATATTGCCAGAACGGAAGGACAGATAGCCGGTGAGAAAGCGAAGCGGGACCCGGCAGCACTGAACCAGGCCCGTGCAGAGCTTGAGGCAGCAGGAAAACCGTACACGGAACAGGATGTGGCACAGCGGGCCTACAATAACGGTATGGCGGCCTCAGGTTTTGGAACGGGAGGCAAATACCAGCAGGCGATACAGGCCGCAACGGCAGCAGTACAGGGGCTGGCCGGCGGTAATCTGAGTGCAGCCCTGGCAGGTGGTGCAGCACCGTATCTGGCTGAAGTGGTAAAAACCATGACCACAGACCCGGTTACGGGTGAGGTGAATAAGGCTGCAAATGTGGCCGCCCATGCCGTGGTGAATGCCGCACTGGCGGTGGCACAGGGAAATAACGCTCTTGCCGGTGCTGCAGGTGCAGCCACCGGCGAGGTGGTGGGAATGATAGCCACACAGATGTACGGTAAGCCGGTGAGTGAACTGAGCGAGGCAGAGAAGCAGACGGTCTCGACACTGGCAACGGTTGCTGCTGGTCTGGCCGGTGGCCTGGTGGGAGACTCAGGGGGGGCAGCGGTAGCCGGCGCACAGGCGGGTAAGACGACTGTTGAGAATAACTATCTGAGCAGTAAGCAGATAGATGCTTGGTCCGCTGAAATGAAGTCCTGTCAGGCGAAAGGCGGTGACTGCGGCGGTATTATCAAAAAGTACGAAGAGTTGAGTACGGCACAGCAAAAGCAACTGATCAGTGACTGTGCAGCCAGCCCGGCAACCTGCCAGCAGAAATACGGTGATGTACTGACTGACAGTCTGGCGGTGAAGCAGGCAATAGATCGTGCTCTGGGTGAAGATATCCCGATCAAAATGGTCTACGATCTGACGGCGACTTTTGCGCAGCAAATGCAGGCTGAAGGGGTTGTCGCGACCAACAAAGTCTCGGAAGCACTCCAAGAAGAATACGGTTTGGATGCAGTTCAGGCGGGAATAGTCGCGAGCGCTGCGGCGTCAGCATTTGGGGGAATTAGTAAGGTTAAAGGGAATTCCCAGCCTAAAATTGAACAAATCCTCAAGCCAGAGAAAAACTGGGAAACTGCTCGAAACAAGGCATTGGATCTTGTAGGTAATTTAGGAGCGGACTCTAAGCCAGTTATCGGACGTTTGGAAGTCAGCGCTGGTAATGGGAAAGTCATAGGGCGGCAATCCAGCGACGGAAAAGTTGGTTGGCGTGTTGATTATGATCCTGAAAAAGGCACACACATCAATATATGGGATTACTCGCAGGGTAAAGGCCCTGGAAAAGCGGTGAAGCAAGTCATACCTTTTGAAGGCAATGAAAAGTCTTTTGAAACAATATTGAAACAGCTAAACAGGTAGAGCAAATGACTTTATTTGATGAGTGTCGGGAAGCACTGAGTGCTGATTTTAATATAGTAGAGGGGCTGGCTCAGCAGGAGGCTCTGGGCATTTTAAATAAGTACCCTCTCGCGAAAGGAAGTGTTACTTGGTCAGAGATCTGGCATTCTGATTATGAGAGTTTTGATGAGCTATTGAGTGCAAACTCTGTAAAAAACGATGACATGTTTGTCTTTGCAGATGATGCAAGTATTCCAGTTTTTAGGTCAAATCTAAGATTAATCGCTGAAAATATCTATGACGTAACAGCTTTATCGCCCAAATTATTCATTTTTAATGATGAAGTGATAATACAACCTTTATTCCCAACTGATATGTTCCGTTTAGGAATCAAGAAATAGTGGGAAAGCTCGCAAATCCCGGCCATTATGCCGGTATTTTTTTGTGCACAGAAAACCCCCAGCTAGGCTGGGGGTTCTGGAAAGCTTTCAGCTTTGAGCCAGTTATTAAAACCCCTTTTGATTTGTTAAAACACCTTGCGGTCTGGCAACTGCAAGTGTCAAACAAGAAATCAAAAGGGGGTCCCAATGGGGAACGAAAAGAGCTTAGCGCACACCCGATGGAACTGTAAATATCACATAGTTTTTGCGCCAAAATACCGAAGACAGGTGTTCTACAGAGAGAAGCGTAGAGCAATAGGCAGTATTTTGAGAAAGCTGTGTGAGTGGAAAAGCGTACGGATTCTGGAAGCTGAATGCTGTGCAGATCATATCCATATGCTTGTGGAGATCCCGCCCAAAATGAGCGTATCCGGCTTTATGGGATATCTGAAAGGGAAAAGCAGTCTGATGCTTTACGAGCAGTTTGGGGATTTGAAATTCAAATACAGGAACAGGGAGTTCTGGTGCAGAGGGTACTACGTCGATACGGTGGGTAAGAACACGGCGAAGATACAGGATTACATAAAGCACCAGCTTGAAGAGGATAAAATGGGAGAGCAGTTATCGATTCCCTATCCGGGCAGCCCGTTTACGGGCCGTAAGTAAGGAAGTTGGATGCAAATGTCAGATCGTGTGCGCCTGTTAGGGCGCGGCTGGTAAGAGAGCCTTACAGGCGCATTTGAAAAACCTCCGGCTATGCCGGAGGATATTTATTTGCGCGTCATCTGTCACAGCTTTACACGGTTTTTCTCTCAACAGCGGGACAGGGTAACAACGCAAAAAAAGTCCGTGGAGAAAATGCAACAAGGAAAATGCTATTTAACTAACTGAAATAACAGGAAAAAACTGGGTTAATCGCAGCAGCCTGCGTCGGAAAAAGTTGTTGTTGAGAATAACTTTCTGGGAGCGACATCTTCTGACAAACTGGATAAAGCCATTGAGAAAATCAAGAACGGCGATAAGACATTAGCCACTGCTAATGAGCTGATTAAGCTGGAAAATGCAGATAAACGTAGTGATGCTCTGGTATCCAAATTTAATAAAGATCCTTCACAATTAAACAGCGCAGAACGTGCTGAACTGGCAGCTTACTTGCGTGTATATGCTTCAGAAATGGAAAAGGAGTACGGTACAGCGGTGGCACAGGAGCTTGTTACCGGGTTACTGTCAGGACAGGACTATATAAAACGTAACCCTGATACTGAAGCAATGGTAAAGGCTCAAAGCATTATGAATACCTGGGGGTATCATAAATCTAATGCAAGTATTGGTGATGCTCCTTTGTTGTTTGGGGGAAGCGTACTGGGATTAACAGTGAAAGGTATGGCGACTAATGCAGCAATTGGTATCAGCGTAAACTCAGTTGCTCAGCTTGCTGGAAAAGATCCATTCAGTTATGTGGATGCGATAATGGCTGGGGTGACAGCTGCAGCTACAACCGGTAAAGGCATCATCGTCTCAACTCCCATCAATATGGGCGGTGCTGCAATCGGTAGTAGTATCAAGGGAGAAGATCCAACTAACTCAGTTATTGGTGCTGGAGTTGGCTCGATCTTCGGCGGTGGTATTGGAAAAATTGCTACAAAACAACTGAAACCGGTTATTAAAGAAGGTAGTGCTGAGGTAATTGGGGCAGTTACGGGGGCTGTCTCAGGAGAAGTTACTGGCAACCAAGTAAAAGATAAACTGGACAAGGTAGGGAATAAAAATGGGAGCAATTAACATGAAAGATTTGGTTAAGCTTATTTTTTTATGCATAGGCTTGATGTTCGCTACTGTAGTAATGGCCTATTTATTAGCGTCAGTAATTGTTTATTTTAAAATAAACACATTTGATTTCAATTGGAGTGAGGCTCTTCCTGATGCCTTCAGAGTGGGTGGAGTTGGTGGGACAATCCTTGGTTTAGGTCTCTGGATAAAAGCAAAACTACAAGAAAGAAAATAAGATGATAAATAAGTCGATAACAATCTCAGCTTTTTGACTGGGGGGGGGTGAAAACAATATGCTGAACGTGATCAGAGTCGCGATGGTACCCGGGGACCGGGGCATGTGCTGAATGGCGACAATACAGACGAAAACAAACAGCCGAATCTGGGCAAAGACGTAGCGAGTGCTACGGATAAGGATAAAGCTGAGCTTGGTGGTGCAGGTGCAGGAACACCGGGGGGATGGGGACCAGATAATGAAGAAAAAGCCCGTCATCAGGAGGTTCAGCAACAACGATTTGATGAACTGAGTAAAATATATGATAAAAGTCACCCGGCCGGAGAGTTAACGGTGGATGGGCAGACTATCAGGCAGAGTTCGGTAAGTAACCGTTATGGTACGACGAAAGTGTTTGAAAGCCAGAATCTGACGGATAAACAGATCCATAATTACGCACAACAGCTGGCAGGAGATATACCGCTGAAAGAGGTTCGGCCGGGGATCTATACTGCAAAGCTGAATAACGGAACATCGATCACGTTGCGGAATTTATCGTCGTCCCAAGAACAAACAGGTGCCAGATGGACTATTGATATAAAAGGAAATCCTCAGTTAGGAGAGCTTGCTAATAAATATAAAACTGGTATTGAAATTAAATTTAGGTGAAATATGTTAAGTGAAAATGAATTTGCAGAACTAACAGAAGCTTTAGAAGGTCGTAACCTGCAGGCAAATTGGTGGGCAACTGAAAGCTTCACAAGCGATTTCAGTATTAGAAGAAAAATTTTCTTCTGGATATTTGAGCGCCTTCTGAAAGAAGGGCGTATCAAACTGGCCAAGCACGGTAAGTTTCTGGAAGGAAGTGTTGACGAGCAGGTTGAGCGTTTTCGACAGGCATTTCCGAAAACAGAAGAAGAGATGGAAGACGGTATCTGGTTTTTTGATGAGAGCTGTCCGGGAGGAGCTGTCTGGGTGCTTGAAGATGGCTCTCTCGAATGGACCTGATAAGCAGACTAGCTGGTCGGTGCAAATCATGAAGTCTATGCAGACAACACCACACAGTCGGCAGTGTCTGCCGGGAATATCACCATCCGTGATACGCAGAGCCAGAAACAGGATGTGGCAGCCCATGCCGTGGTGAATGCTGCACTGGTGGTGGTCTGGTGGGCGACTCGGGGGCTTCAGCGGTAGCCGGAGCACAGTCGGGTAAGGCGACGGTTGAGAATAATGCGCTGTCTGAGCTTGTACCGCTTCGCGTACAGCAGGATACTTCTCTGGCTTTTGATCTCAGTGGTAAAGGGAGCGCTAACGATGAAATTAACAATGCGATAAATGTTTCTCATATTGGACCTTCATGGGGAACAACATATAAAGTACACCCGGTTGTTCAAGCTGGCGGTGATGTTTCTATCGGTACATATGGACATACTTATGCGATCAGTGCTGATGATAATCATGTGTCTATTAATGTCGGGGCAGGTGTCACATCATGGGGAGTATCAGGTAGTAAAGATGGCATAGGATTTTCATTTGGTGTTGGGCCATTTTGGGGGATCTGCGCGACTAAATTTGGTGACGTTGATGTTAATGGTAACACCACAGAGGAGTTATACCATCATGACTTCAACTGATTTCTATTTTTATGTGCTTCTATTTGTTTCTATATTTTTCATGTTTGTGTTTTTTGCTTTTTTTGTAAATTTTATATATAAAAAACTAGGGGGCGTTAAAGTAGGTCGGGATTCATTCCTGTTTTTCGATTATATGTTATTGGGTTCAGGGTGGAGATCTGATATTCCCTGTATATCAATGTTTCTCATTTTTCTTACTGGGGTGGCACAAGATTACATAAAAAACTATAGCCTTGAAAATCTGTATATAAACTCCTTGGTTTTTTTTGCTATTGTTCTATTTTTTTTATGGGGGATTTTTATCTGGGATAAGTTATAATAATGGAAAAAAGTAATGTTTTTTAGAGAACTTCTCTGGGGCGGGGGGATTGCTCCACGTTTTATAGCGTTATGGTTATCTCGATTATTATAAAAGGTAATAAAATATATATATGGTTGAGAATAACTCGCTCGGAGATGGATTTAAGTTGCCAAAATGACTGAGAAATTATGCTGCTGCAGCACAATCCTGGAATCAGTATACAGAAGCAAGTGCTCTGACACTGGAACAGAAGCTAGCAGAGCTGGATAAGCTGGCAAAAGGTGAGTTGCCAGATGATGGAGTTATCGCAGAAACAACCAGCGGAATATACCAATAGTTTGAGCCGGGCCAACCAGGCAATGAGAACAAAAACAGGGACAAGAAAAGTTATGTCAGAGCAACACATATTTTCATGGAATAAGTGTGCCCAATCATAGCGACTTCAGTCAGTGTGATTGAAGTCTGATAGTAGAAATATTAGCATTATTTTCATCAAAATAACTCTCATTAACAATGGAGATAATAAAATGAAAAAACTGTCTGTTATTTCAGCCATTATATTATCTGTGGCAAGCGGCTCTGTGCTGGCTGATAATCACTCATTTTCTGTCGGTTATGCACAGAGTAAAATTCAGGACTTCAAAAATATCAGAGGTGTAAACCTACAGTATCGGTATGAATGGGACTCTCCGATCAGTATTATGGGGAGCTTTTCCTGGATGAAGGGAGATGGCAATCAGCAATATCATTCATATGGTGATTCAATTAAAAACCAGGTTGACGCAAAATATTATTCATTGCTGACAGGACCTGTATATCGTATTAACGATTACGTGTCACTGTATGCAGCTGGCGGTGTAGCCCATGTTAAAGCTGACGGTAAGACATTATGGACAAATGTTGATGGTTATTTTGCCAGAGAAAATATTTCGGAAAAATCCACATCTTTTGCTTATAGTGCCGGCGTGATGATTAATCCGACAAATAATATTACAATTAATGCCGGATATGAAGGAACCAGAGCAAAACTGGGTGATAATTACTCAATTAATGGGTTCAATATTGGCGTGGGGTATCGCTTTTAATAAAGTAGTATGAACATGATAATGTTCATATCTGTTTTCTAATTATCAACCGATACATTACAGATAAAACGAAAATGTATCGGTTGTCATAATTTTTCTGTAATAAACTAATGTCGTCTATGACGGAACATCGTTATGAGAGTAATGTTTCGGGAAATCCACCTTGATATGTTCTTAGTGCGTGTCAGTGATGGCGTATGTAGCCTCAGACAATTACGCTTTGCTGTTTCCAGAAGACTCATTACCTGTGCCTCGCATTTTCCTGCCATCAGTGTACTGGTAAACACACTATCTGTCCCATAACAACCGGGCGGATGACGCGCTTCCATACATTGTTATCCAGGTAATGGAATATCATCCTCAGATTTTGATAATGTCAGTATTCGGTGAGGGGGGGGATTGACTCGCTTCGCTCGCCCTGCGGGCAGCCTGTTCACTGCGTTCGCGGTCTGTCCAACTGGCTGTCGCCAGTTGTCGAACCCCGGTCGGAGCTTCTCATCCCCCCGGATGTGTGCAACATGCGAAAAAAAAGCCCGTACTTTCGCACGAGCTTTTCTTTAGAAAATGGCGGTGAGGGGGGGATTGACTCGCTTCGCTCGCCCTGCGGGCAGCCCGTTCACTGCGTTCGCGGTCTGTCCAACTGGCTGTCGCCAGTTGTCGAACCCCGGTCGGAGCTTCTCATCCCCTCGGATGTGTGCAACATGCGAAAAAAAGCCCGTACTTTCGTACGAGCTCTTCTTTAGAAGATGGCGGTGAGGGGGGGATTCGAACCCCCGATACGTTGCCGTATACACACTTTCCAGGCGTGCTCCTTCAGCCACTCGGACACCTCACCATATTGTCGTTCCAGTGTCGCTGGAACGGGCGCTAATTTAGGGAAATCGTGCCCCAAGGTCAACTAACTTTTTCAAAAAATCGCGCGTTTATTCAAACTTCAATCAATATGTGGATTAAATAAACTAAATCTGCTTTTTTTGCCACCGGCAGGGGATTTGTTATGCTGGAGATCTTTGTAGATCATAACGATAAGTGCGAATAAATTTCGCGCAACGCTTCTCAGGAGTCAGTATGGATATCATCTTTTATCACCCAACGTTTGATACCCAATGGTGGGTTGATGCGCTGGGCAAAGCTATTCCTCAGGCAAAAGTCAGAGCATGGAAAAGTGGAGATAATGAATCTGCCGATTATGCTCTGGTCTGGCATCCTCCTGTTGAAATGCTGGCTGGGCGTGATCTTAAAGCGGTGTTCGCCCTCGGCGCAGGTGTTGATTCCATTTTGAGCAAGTTACAGGTACATCCTGAAATGCTGAAACCGTCAGTTCCGCTTTTCCGTCTGGAAGATACCGGTATGGGCGAGCAAATGCAGGAATATGCAGTCAGTCAGGTGCTTCATTGGTTCCGACGTTTTGACGATTATCGAATCCAGCAAAATTCTTCACATTGGCAACCTCTGCCTGAATATCATCGGGAAGATTTTACCATTGGCATCATGGGCGCAGGTGTGTTGGGCAGTAAAGTGGCACGGAGCTTACAAGTCTGGCGCTTTCCGTTGCGTTGCTGGAGTCGTAGCCATAAATCGTGGCCCGGTGTGCGAAGCTTTGCCGGACGTGATGAACTGGAGGCGTTTCTGAGCCAGTGCCGTGTGCTGATAAATCTGTTACCAAATACCCCTGAAACAGTTGGCATTATTAATCGACAATTATTAAATCAGTTACCGGATGGCGCGTATCTTCTCAATCTGGCTCGTGGCGTCCATGTTGTGGAAGATGACCTGATTGCAGCGTTGGATAGCGGTAAGATTAGGGGAGCAATGCTGGATGTTTTTAATCGAGAACCTTTACCGGCTGAAAGCCCGCTTTGGCAACATCCACGAGTGACGATAACGCCGCATGTTGCAGCTATAACCCGGCCCGCAGAAGCGGTGGCGTATATTTCACGCACTATTGTGCAGCTCGAAAGAGGAGAGGCGGTTAGCGGACAGGTCGACCGCGCCCGAGGCTATTAATCACGCCTTTCAACTAATAAAGCACCAGGATTCCTGCTATCCTTGGCGGGAATTGAACACAGGAGAGAGTTATGTATCCCGTCGACCTTCATATGCATACCGTTGCCAGTACACATGCATATAGTACATTAAGTGATTATATTGCCCAGGCCAAACAGAAGGGCATTAAACTTTTTGCGATTACCGATCATGGCCCGGATATGGAAGATGCGCCGCATCACTGGCATTTCATTAATATGCGTATCTGGCCGCGAGTGGTTGATGGGGTGGGGATCCTGCGTGGTATTGAAGCCAACATTAAAAATGTTGATGGTGAAATTGACTGTAGTGGCAAGATGTTTGAGTCGCTGGATCTGATTATCGCTGGTTTTCATGAACCGGTTTTCGCGCCACATGATAAAGCCACCAATACCCGGGCTATGATTGCGGCTATGGCTAGCGGGCATGTGCACATGGTCAGCCATCCAGGAAATCCAAAGTATCCGGTTGATTTTAAAGCTATTGCTGAGGCCGCTGCGGAATATCAGGTGGCGCTGGAAATCAATAATTCTTCATTCTTACATTCGCGTAAGGGGAGTGAGGATAACTGCCGTGCGGTTGCTGCTGCTGTACGCGATGCCGGGGGCTGGGTGGCATTAGGATCGGATTCTCACACTGCATTTACGATGGGGGAATTTGAAGAGTGCCGTAAAATTCTTGACGCAGTAGATTTTCCACAAGAGCGCATTTTGAATGTTTCTCCGCGCCGCTTGCTGAGTTTCCTTGAATCTCGCGGTATGTCGCCGATTGCGGAATTTGCTGACTTTTAATTGTTATTAACGGAAATATATTAATGAACGAGTTTTCTATCCTGTGTCGTGTGCTGGGGTCACTCTATTATCGCCAACCGCAGGACCCTTTGCTGGTTCCTCTGTTTACCCTGATTCGTGAGGGAAAACTGGCTGCGAACTGGCCGCTGGAACAGGATGAGTTACTGGCGCGTTTGCAGAAAAGCTGTGATATGACACAAATTTCTGCCGATTATAACGCGTTGTTTATCAGTGATGAATGCGCAGTACCTCCTTATCGCAGTGCATGGGTTGAAGGCGCGACGGAAGCGGAAGTACGTACGTTCCTTTCTGAGCGCGGAATGCCGTTAGCAGATACGCCGGCTGATCACATCGGTACCTTATTGCTTGCCGCTTCATGGTTGGAAGATCAGTCAACGGAAGATGAGAGCGAAGCTCTGGAAACGCTGTTCAGTGAGTATCTGTTGCCCTGGTGCGGCTCATTTCTTGGTAAAGTTGAGGCTCATGCGACTTCACCATTCTGGCGGACTATGGCGCCGCTGACTCGCGATGCCATCAGCGCAATGTGGGATGAGCTTGAGGAAGAATCAGTGGAGTGAATGTGATCTATGTCACTCATAATTGCAACTTATAATTAGCTGTTGCACAAAATGTGTGTTCGCTCTCATTCATAGCCGCGTTTTCTGCTATCATGCGCGGCATGAACATTCTTCTTTCTATTGCAATCACAACAGGCATTCTCTCCGGTATTTGGGGATGGGTGGCTGTTTCCCTGGGCTTACTAAGCTGGGCTGGCTTTCTGGGCTGTACTGCCTACTTTGCTTGCCCGCAAGGCGGCCTGAAAGGGCTGGCGATCTCCGCTGCAACGCTGCTCAGCGGCGTGGTGTGGGCGATGGTCATTATTTACGGTAGCGCGCAGGCTCCCCATCTGGAAATCCTCGGTTATGTTATAACCGGTATCGTGGCTTTTCTGATGTGTATTCAGGCCAAACAAACGTTACTGTCATTTGTTCCGGGCACTTTTATTGGCGCGTGTGCGACTTTCGCCGGACAGGGGGACTGGAAACTGGTGCTCTCTTCTCTGGCGCTTGGTCTGCTGTTTGGTTACGCGATGAAAAACAGCGGCCTTTGGCTGGCTGCGCGTAGTGCTAAGCCCGATCAGCAAATAAAAAATAAAGCGTGAGGGGCTCTCACGCTTTAGTTTGAAAAGCCGGATTAAAATTCCGGCTTTTTTGTATCAGGATTCTGGTGGTACTGACATATGGCGGTATTTCACAAGAATGTCATTTTGCCGTTCTGCTTTGTTCTGCAAATCCCACAGGCCGCGGTCGATACCGTCGTTAATCAGGAAAATAACACCCGTTTCGATAGCCGACATCAGGCAGAGCATAACCGGTTCATTAGAGGTATAACCCACTTCACCTTCCAGCAACCGCTGGTAGTCGATAAAGCGGAAGACTCCCGCCTGAACTTCATAAGAAAGAATCGTTTTACTGGTGTTCACCGAAGAGAGGACCTCTCCGGTACTCACATTGACGACGCGCAGGTTCACCGCAATCTGATCAAGTTGGTATTGCGTGTCGGCACCGATACCAAAATATCTTGCCCCAACGCCACCGGACTTAACGTTGCTTTCATAACCAATAATCGAACCTTCAACCATGATATTCGCTGCCGTCAGAGATTGAAGGGGGATGCGGTTATTGACAGCAACGGTGCCATTTTCTTGTGCTGCACGAATAATCTTGCGTTCGTTAAGCAGGTTTTGTAAGCCCTGACGCTCCAGCGGTATAAACCAGCGAGAATCTTTCAACGCCGTTACCAGCATTGCTGTGGCACTTTGTGGAACGGCAGTGGAGAAGTTACTCGCCGGGTAGGGTTTAAATTGCCCGGTTTCGTCCTGAATATTGTATACCGAGACAAAGATCTTACCTGTTGGCGCTGGCAAGTGGGTTAAATCTTTGTAGCTCTGAGCCCGTGGCATTAATGTTGGTTTGGCGGCTTCTTTTGGTGGGGCGGTTAAGCATCCGCTCAGCAACATGACTGCAACCAAAACAAATAAGCGCTGCATGATTATTTTCCTTATGAAGCTGGGGCTTAAAAATCGGTTGAGTTATTTTGTAAACCCGAAACCTGAATGGTCGAAGTTTTTCCGGTCTTACGATCTGTCACATTCAACTGTAATTGACCATCCCGGTTGGCAATGTCGACAATATAATCATTGGTCACCATGCGCCCCGGCTTGCCGGTATTAATATTGGACAGCAGTCCACCTAAAATTTGTGACTGAATGGCCTGAGTAAAGTTGTCTAATGCCGATGGCGTTTCGATGCCATAGTCATCGTTATAGCTCGGATCTTTGTACGAGTTCTGCGCCTGGGCGCTATTTAGTAAAAAAGCACCGTTATTCGGGTTACCACCAAAATTGGGATTACGGAACTGGAAGGTCATATTTCCTGCCCAACTTAATGGCGAAATAAGCATGAGTAGAACTACTGCATGTTTGACACGCATTGCAGCCTCCGAACAATTTTTATTTAAAATTCATCGTGCGCCAAATCGCCCGTGCTCAATAACGCCTGATTAATCTGGCGACGATTTAGTGCTTCTTCAGTTTGCGCCAGTGCAAAGACAACAGTTTTCTCGAAGTCTCTTTTCAACGGGAATAAAAATGTCTGGAAAATAACGTCCTGATTCACCGTTATTGTGATCCAACTTCCCCATCGTGCACTGGGTCTTTCGTTAATCGTTAAATTACCGGTGTAGTTACTTTCCCATTTATCACTAAAGGCACGATAAAAATCGTGGCCAATAGATGAAACAGTATGGTCAGTTAACAACCCCGGTACTTCCACCTCTACGGCGTGAAGATTCCCAGCGGCAAACAGAAATTCTGCTGCCACAATCCAGCGTAAATAACGTTTCATGGCTTTATCGCCTGAGGTTATCGTTTGCCCATGAGACCGCCTGAGTCCGGTTTTTTACAGCTATCTTCTTGAAAAGATTATAAAGATGTGTTTTTACCGTATTTTCACTAATGAACAATGAACGAGCGATCTCGTTATTAGAAGCGCCGATACGCAGCTTATTCAGGATCTCTTTTTCCCTATGAGTAAGGAGGGCTGATTCCGTGCTGTTATAACGATAGTTACCGGAGTGTGTAATCAGGTAACTGGCAAGCTTTTGCGTAAAGTAGCATTCACCGCGTAAGACGCCTTGCAACCCATTGACTACGCGTTCTTCATCTTCCATGGCATAAAAAACACCGTTGATATGAGGCCAGTTTTCAATGTCACGGTACGGGTAATCGTCCGGTGTGTTTAACAACAATGTTTTGATATTGTTGTTTTTTCTGCTTAACGTATCCTGCCAGTAATGGATGAGTTTTTTATCCGCTTCCATCATATCCAGCAGAATAATGCAACCAGAAGATATATCGTCCAGAGAACGTTGAATATTATGTAGTTTTCCTGCGATTGCCAGCGATTGTTTCAAATGCTGCAATAATGCTGTCGCCTGCAAGGATGGTTTAGTAATTAACAATAATGTATGACCATGAATACTATGGACTTCATTAAACATGATGAAACCCCGCTTTTTATTGATCGCACATCTGACAGCTACCCCTATAAAATAGAGGTACCAGAAGTACTGACAGATGCTGCACTGCTGTGTGTAGTAATAAATCAGCCCTAAATGGGTAAAATATAAAACTAATGGATTACATCTGATTTCAATCTAGCCATTACAAATCTTAAAGCAAGTGTTAAACGTGTAACAAAATGTAATCTCATATATTAAAATGTTAACAGTAAGGTTTTGTTGAGTTTAGAAATGATAGAAAAGTTGTACATTCTGATTTTACTGCACAATTTTAAAAAGTCATACAAATGATGCTAAGTTACTAATTATGCATGTTAAAATTATTTATTTATAGTTCTTCCGTTGCACAGTAATTTTTTATTTTTCCCTATGGCTCCCATGGATAAATTTTTGCTGTAAAAAGACGATGTTTGTCACGGCTTGTCAGAGAAACATATCAGACTCACCTTTGTAGACCACGAGGTGAGCCTGTCTGTTGATTTTTCGGCGCCAAGAAACCGGGATTTAAAAGTAAGCGAAATATTTTTTGCGTAAATAACAGCGTATTTACGCGATATTTAATACTTTGGTATGAACAATAAAATCAAAATACAACTTGTTGGTGAGTTATTTAAAATATTTCCGCAGACATACTTTCCATCGTAACGCGGCGTTAACAAAAAACGTTTTGCGTTAACAACCAAGTTGAAATGATTTAATTTTCTTAAATGTACGACCAGGTCCAGGGTGACAACATGAAAAACAAATTGTTATTTATGATGTTAACAATACTGGGTGCGCCTGGGATTGCAGCCGCAGCAGGTTATGATCTGGCTAACTCAGAATATAACTTTGCGGTAAATGAATTGAGCAAGTCTTCATTTAATCAGGCAGCCATAATTGGTCAAACTGGTGCTAATAATAGTGCACAGTTGCGGCAGGGAGGTTCCAAACTTTTGTCGGTTGTTTCGCAAGAAGGTAATAGCAACCGGGCAAAGATTGACCAAACAGGAGATTATAACTTTGCATATATTGATCAGGCGGGCAATGCCAACGATGCCAGTATTTCGCAAGGTGCATATGGTAATACTGCAATGATTATCCAGAAAGGTTCTGGTAATAAAGCAAATATTACTCAGTATGGTACTCAAAAAACGGCAATTGTAGTGCAGAGACAGTCGCAAATGGCTATTCGCGTGATACAACGTTAATTTCCATACGACTTTTAAATCAATCCGATGGGGGTTTTACATGAAACTTTTAAAAGTAGCAGCAATTGCAGCAATCGTATTCTCTGGTAGCGCTCTGGCAGGTTCTATTCCTCAGTACGGCGGCGGCGGCAACCACGGCGGTGGCGGTAATAACAGCGGCCCGAATTCAGAGTTGAATATTTATCAGTACGGTGGCGGTAACTCTGCTGTTGCTCTGCAAGCTGATGCCAGAAATTCCGATCTGACCATTACCCAGCACGGCGGCGGTAACGGTGCAGATGTTGGACAAGGTTCTGATGACAGCTCAATCGATCTGACTCAGCGTGGTTTCGGTAACAGCGCGACTCTTGATCAGTGGAATGGTAAAGATTCTACTATGACCGTTAAACAGTTCGGTGGCGGTAACGGTGCTGCTGTTGACCAGACTGCATCTAACTCCAGCGTTAACGTAACCCAGGTTGGCTTTGGCAACAACGCGACTGCCCATCAGTACTAATACAAAATTTGTATGACAGAAAACAGGGCGGAAGCCCTGTTTTTTTTCGGGAGAAGAAGATGAACGCGTTATTACTCCTTGCGGCACTTTCCAGCCAGATTACCTTTAATACGACCCAGCAAGGCGACATGTACACCATTGTTCCTGAAGTTACACTGACACAGTCTTGCTTGTGTCGGGTACAAATCATGTCTTTACGTGAAGGCAGTTCTGGACAAAGTCAGACGAAGCAAGAAAAGACCCTCTCATTGCCCGCTAATCAACCCATTGCTCTGACGAAGTTGAGTTTAAATATTTCCCCGGACGATCGCGTGAAAATTGTCGTGACGGTGTCCGATGGACAGTCGCTTCATTTATCACAACAATGGCCGCCCTCTTCAGGATCGTCTTAATACCCTGATATAGTGGATATTAAGTAAACTGGAAGAGAATGGTCTAATGCGAATCGGACAATCTGAATGCATGGACAACACAGCCTCAAGGATGATTAATCATTGAGGAAATATAAAAAATGTACAGATCGTTCTTAAATACCCTTATTCTCGGTAGCCTGTTTTTCTCTTTCTTTACAATCGCTGGTAACAATGTGCAAGGTGGTGTTATCTATTTTCGCGGCGAAATAGTGGAGCCCGCATGTGAACTCAGCGCTATGCATGTCCCCGTAAAAATAACCTGTATGCAGAATGGGGTCGTTCATACTCAATCTTATTCCGGTAAGGAACTTATGAGCGGCAAAGTTAAAAATGCACAAATTGCCTCGGTGAAAATGCAATACATTGATGAGCAAAAAAAGCTGGCGGTGATGAGCATCGAATATCACTAAGTTCCTGAACAACTCATGCTTACTGACAAGAAAAATGCGATTTCTCTAAAGCCCCTGCTATACACTTAAGAAACAAGAGAGTGTAAGGAGGCGTTATGAAATCGCGTATCCATGTTGTGCAGGGCGATATTACCAAACTTACCGTTGATGTTATTGTTAATGCGGCGAACCCATCATTAATGGGGGGCGGCGGCGTTGATGGCGCTATTCATCGTGCTGCCGGTCCTGCGTTGTTGGATGCCTGTTTAAAAGTACGCCAACTACAGGGCGATTGCCCTACGGGGCATGCAGTCATTACTCTTGCAGGCAGTCTTCCCGCTAAAGCTGTGGTGCATACCGTTGGACCTGTCTGGCGCGGCGGCGAACAAAATGAAGATCAACTATTGCAGGATGCTTATCTTAATAGTCTGCGGCTGGTAGCGGCGAATGGCTATGCGTCAGTGGCTTTTCCTGCCATTAGCACAGGGGTATACGGTTACCCACGCGCTGCGGCGGCTGAAATAGCCGTAAAAACTGTTGCGGAATTTATGAACCGTCACGCTTTACCTGAGCAGGTATACTTTGTCTGTTATGATGCTGAAAATGCCCACCTCTACGAAAGACTCCTTACCCAACAAGGCGATGAATGATTTACCCCGGCTAGCAAGTGCGGTGTTGCCACTGTGTTCGCAACATCCTGGACTGTGTGGCATTCTCCCCCTTGATAAAAGTCTGGATGCATTTGCTGCACGATATCGCCTCGCAGAGTTGGCGGAACATACGCTGGATGTTCAGTATTACATCTGGCAGGACGATATGTCGGGAAGGCTGCTATTTTCCGCTCTGTTGGCTGCGGCGAAGCGTGGCGTTCGCGTCCGTTTGTTGCTGGATGATAACAATACGCCGGGGCTTGATGGCATTTTACGTTTACTCGATAGCCACCCGCGCATTGAAGTCCGGCTTTTCAATCCTTTTTCGTTTCGTTTATTGCGTCCGCTTGGTTATCTCACTGACTTCTCTCGCCTCAATCGCCGTATGCACAATAAAAGCTTTACTGTTGATGGCGTGGTGACGCTGGTGGGCGGACGAAATATTGGTGATGCCTATTTTGGCGCAGGGGAAGAGCTCCTTTTTTCTGATTTAGATGTCATGGCTATAGGTCCGGTCGTAGAGGACGTTGCGGATGATTTTGTCCGTTACTGGTATTGCAAGTCAGTTTCACCACTGCAGCAGGTTCTGGATGTTGCCGAAGGTGAAATGGCGGATCGTATAGAACTGCCTGCATCCTGGAACAATGATCCCATCACGCAGCGTTATTTATGCAAACTGAGATCCAGCCCGTTAATGAATCAACTGGTTGAAGGAACTTTGCCGCTAATTTGGGCAAAAACGCGTTTGTTAAGCGATGATCCAGCAAAAGGAGAAGGTAAGGCAAAGCGCCATTCACTACTGCCGCAGCGCCTGTTTGATATCATGGGCTCACCCAGTGAACGCATCGATATTATTTCGGCCTATTTTGTGCCGACGCGCGCAGGCGTGGCGCAGTTACTACGAATGGTCAGAAGAGGAGTGAAAATTGCCATTTTAACTAACTCGCTGGCCGCCAATGACGTCGCGGTGGTACATGCCGGATACGCGCGCTGGCGTAAAAAACTGCTTCGCTATGGCGTTGAATTGTATGAACTTAAGCCAACGAGAGAACAAATCGGCACATTGCACGATCGCGGCATAACCGGTAATTCCGGTGCCAGCCTGCATGCTAAGACGTTTAGTATCGATGGCAAGACGGTGTTTATTGGTTCATTCAATTTCGACCCGCGTTCAACTTTGCTCAATACTGAAATGGGTTTTGTGATAGAGAGCGGGACACTGGCGCAATTAATCGATAAACGCTTTATTCAGAGTCAGTATGATGTGGCATGGCAGCTTCGTCTGGACCGTTGGGGGCGGATCAACTGGGTCGATCGTCATGGGAAGGAAGAGATTATCCTCAAAAAAGAACCCGCCACCGGTTTCTGGAAGCGGGTTATGGTCCGACTGGCGTCAATATTGCCCGTTGAATGGTTGTTGTAAGCGTTGCTTATTGGGCTGGCGCTTTATCATTTTCACGCTTCACGATCGGCTTGCCTGAGAACAAAAACTTCAACAATGGGATGCGTAAATGAATTTCGTACAGAATTATCGCAAGCCCCACCACGAATACCAGACCACAGAGAAAACCCAGCAGATTTGATGTGATATGCGGAGTAATGTATGCACCGAAAAACAGCGTTAATGGGTGGTGAACCAGGTAAATAAACAGCGATGCGTTTACAAAATAGGTTACTCGTGCCGACTGAAAATTAAGCAATCGGTGTCCAAAGGAGAAGACCACATTTACCATCCACAGGCCAAGTACCATCGTGATCACTGATTCGGTTTCATACATCCAGGCGTCGCCGCTGCCGTAGCGCTGGTTGAGTAAATAAGCGGCAAACGCCAATGCTGCAGCGAGTGTGCAGCCACGAGATGGCGTGGTAAACAAGGATTTAAGATTAGGGAAAATAAAAGCCAGAGCTCCCAAAATAAAGAATGGCAAATAAAATAACGTTTGCATGACAATAAAATTGAACATGCCGTCACTTAAAATAGGTGGATAAACAATAAAAATCGTTCTTCTTATTGCCGCATAACTGATTCCGAGGAATAAAAAAAGCAACGAAAGATTAATCATCGAGAATTTTTTATTCGCTTTATCAGATTTTTCTAAATTATTTCTGATGCGTTTAAATATCCATACGCAAATTGTCGTCATGACGACCAGAACTAACAAAAACCATAGGTGAGAAATTAATTCCCAGGCCAGCGTATTATATTTGTCATACAAGGATAGTTCGGGCCAGGTTTCCGCTTTGCCTTTGACATATTGCAACATAATGAATTGTGGCAAAGTGAGCAGGGGAATGGCCGTTAACATTGGGATTCCTACACGTTCGACACGTACTTTCCACCATTTTTTCAATGGGTAGCGTAAAAATAGCATGTAGGAAAAATATCCAGAAATAACGAAAAATACCTGCATGCGGAACGCGTGGATGAAGTCATTAAAAAGAGTCAGCCACCATGACGGTTCTGCGCTATTCACATGCCAGGTATGGCTTGAATAGATTAAAGAAATATGAAAAGGGATCCCTAACAACATCAGCCAGGCGCGGATGGAGTCGAGGAAATATTCACGCTGCGCGGGTACTGGGTTCATATATGGTTAACTAATCTCGGATTTTTCGTCTTATCCCTGTCGGGTAATGCCTTTAGGATTTTTACCACAAGAGAGCCAGCCTGACCGCACGCGGCGCGAGCTTCATGGCTGTTCTGCATGGCATAACCACTACCACTAACCAGAATGGGAGCGTTTGTAAGACGGTAGATAAATAAATTTGCTGGCAAACCCTACACGAACTCGTCGCTTCTGTCTTTAGGAGAAGCACGGAAAGTGAAAATGGTTGTGACCAGGTGTTTAATCCATGAGCCAGTGCGCTGAACAATACCGGGATTCTGTTGTCGGAATGGCTGGTTATCCATTAAAATAGATCGGATCGATATAAGCACACAAAGGGGGAAGTGCTTACTAATTATGAAACATAAACTACAAATGATGAAAATGCGTTGGTTGAGTGCTGCAGTAATGTTAACCCTGTATACATCTTCAAGCTGGGCATTCAGCATTGACGATGTCGCTAAGCAAGCTCAATCCTTAGCCGGGAAAGGCTATGAGGCGCCGAAAAGCAACTTGCCCTCCGTCTTCCGTGATATGAAATACGCGGACTATCAGCAGATCCAGTTTAACCATGATAAAGCTTATTGGAATAATCTGAAGACCCCATTCAAGCTCGAGTTCTACCATCAGGGTATGTACTTCGATACACCGGTCAAAATAAATGAAGTCACTGCAACCGCAGTAAAACGAATCAAATACAGCCCGGATTATTTCACTTTCGGCGATGTTCAGCATGACAAAGACACGGTAAAAGACCTTGGTTTCGCCGGTTTTAAAGTGCTTTACCCGATCAACAGCAAAGATAAAAACGATGAAATCGTCAGCATGCTCGGGGCTAGCTATTTCCGCGTCATTGGCGCAGGGCAGGTTTACGGCCTTTCCGCTCGAGGTCTGGCAATTGATACCGCGTTGCCATCTGGTGAAGAATTTCCACGTTTTAAAGAGTTCTGGATTGAGCGTCCAAAACCAACTGACAAACGTTTAACAATCTATGCATTGCTGGACTCTCCACGTGCGGCAGGGGCTTATAAGTTTGTTGTCATGCCGGGGCGTGACACGGTTGTCGATGTGCAGTCGAAAATTTACCTGCGCGATAAAGTCGGCAAATTGGGCGTTGCGCCGTTAACCAGTATGTTCCTGTTCGGGCCAAATCAACCGTCTCCGACAACCAACTACCGCCCGGAATTGCACGATTCTAACGGCTTATCTATCCACGCCGGCAACGGTGAGTGGATCTGGCGTCCGCTGAATAACCCGAAACATCTGGCGGTCAGCAGCTTCGCCATGGAGAATCCGCAAGGTTTCGGTTTGTTGCAGCGTGGACGCGATTTCTCGCGCTTTGAAGATCTCGACGATCGTTACGATTTGCGCCCTAGCGCCTGGGTAACCCCGAAAGGGGAGTGGGGCAAAGGTAGCGTTGAGCTGGTAGAAATTCCGACCAACGATGAAACTAACGATAACATCGTTGCTTACTGGACACCGGACCAACTGCCGGAACCTGGCAAGGAGATGAATTTTAAATACACCATCACCTTCAGTCGTGACGAAGACAAACTACACGCGCCTGATAATGCCTGGGTGCAGCAGACTCGTCGTTCAACGGGCGATGTTAAACAGTCAAACCTGATTCGCCAGCCTGACGGCACTATCGCCTTTGTGGTCGATTTTACTGGCGCTGAAATGAAAAAGCTGCCAGAGGATACTCCAGTCACGGCACAGACCAGCATTGGTGATAATGGTGAGATTGTAGAAAGTACGGTGCGTTATAACCCAGTGACTAAAGGCTGGCGTCTGGTAATGCGTGTGAAAGTGAAAGATGCCAAGAAAACCACCGAAATGCGTGCTGCCCTGGTTAATGCCGATCAGACGTTGAGTGAAACCTGGAGCTACCAGTTACCTGCCAATGAATAAGACAACTGAGTACATTGACGCAATGCTTGTCTCCGCAAGCGAGAAAGCGGCATTGCCGAAGACTGATATCCGCGCTGTTCATCAGGCGCTGGATGCCGAACATCGTATCTATGCGCGGGAGGATGACTCCCCGCAAGGATCGGTAAAGGCACGTCTTGAACAAGCCTGGCCGGATTCTCTCGCTGACGGGCAATTAGTCAAAGACGATGAGGGGCGTGACCAACTTAAGGCAATGCCGAAAGCAAAACGCTCTTCTATGTTTCCCGATCCATGGCGTACTAACCCGGTAGGACGCTTCTGGGATCGTTTGCGTGGACGCGACGTTACGCCACGTTATCTGGCGCGATTGACCAAAGAAGAGCAGGAGAGTGAGCAAAAGTGGCGTACCGTCGGGACAATCCGCCGTTACATCCTGCTGGTCCTGACGCTGGCACAAACCGTTGTCGCGACCTGGTATATGAAGACTATCCTCCCGTATCAGGGCTGGGCGTTGATTAACCCGGTTGATATGGTCGGTCAGGATCTGTGGGTTTCCTTTATGCAGCTTCTGCCTTATATGCTGCAAACCGGTATCCTGATCCTCTTCGCGGTACTGTTTTGCTGGGTGTCCGCCGGTTTCTGGACGGCGTTGATGGGCTTCCTGCAACTGCTTATTGGTCGCGATAAATACAGTATCTCCGCCTCAACCGTGGGTGATGAACCGCTAAACCCGGAGCACCGTACGGCATTGATCATGCCTATCTGCAACGAAGACGTGAGCCGCGTTTTTGCAGGTCTGCGTGCGACGTGGGAGTCAGTGAAAGCGACAGGTAATGCCAAACATTTTGATGTTTATATTCTGAGCGATAGTTACAACCCGGACATCTGTGTGGCGGAACAAAAAGCCTGGATGGAACTGATCGCCGAAGTGCAGGGCGAAGGGCAGATTTTCTATCGCCGTCGCCGCCGCCGCGTGAAGCGTAAAAGCGGCAATATTGATGATTTCTGCCGCCGCTGGGGCAGCCAGTACAGCTACATGGTGGTGCTGGATGCTGACTCGGTGATGACCGGCGATTGTCTGTGCGGCCTGGTGCGTCTGATGGAAGCCAACCCAAATGCCGGGATTATCCAGTCATCGCCGAAAGCGTCCGGTATGGATACGCTGTATGCGCGCTGCCAGCAGTTTGCGACCCGTGTATATGGGCCACTGTTCACTGCCGGTTTGCATTTCTGGCAACTGGGTGAGTCGCACTACTGGGGACATAACGCGATTATCCGCGTGAAACCGTTTATTGAGCACTGTGCGCTGGCGCCGCTGCCAGGCGAGGGATCTTTTGCTGGTTCCATTCTGTCACACGACTTCGTGGAAGCCGCGCTGATGCGCCGTGCAGGTTGGGGTGTATGGATTGCTTACGATCTCCCTGGTTCTTATGAAGAACTGCCGCCTAACCTGCTTGATGAGCTAAAACGCGATCGTCGCTGGTGCCACGGTAACCTGATGAACTTCCGTCTGTTCCTGGTTAAAGGGATGCATCCGGTTCACCGCGCGGTGTTCCTGACAGGCGTAATGTCTTATCTTTCCGCGCCGCTGTGGTTTATGTTCCTGGCGCTCTCTACCGCATTGCAGGTGGTGCACGCGCTGACTGAACCGCAATACTTCCTGCAACCCCGGCAGTTATTTCCGGTCTGGCCGCAGTGGCGTCCCGAACTGGCGATTGCCCTGTTTGCCTCAACGATGGTACTGCTGTTCCTGCCGAAGTTGTTGAGTATTCTGCTTATCTGGTGCAAAGGAACGAAAGAATATGGCGGCTTCTGGCGCGTTACGTTATCGCTGCTGCTGGAAGTGTTGTTCTCAGTGCTGTTGGCGCCAGTTCGTATGCTGTTCCATACCGTATTCGTGGTCAGCGCTTTCCTCGGTTGGGAAGTTGTATGGAATTCACCGCAACGCGATGATGACTCCACCTCCTGGGGGGAAGCATTCAAACGTCATGGCTCACAGTTGCTGTTGGGATTAGTGTGGGCAGTCGGCATGGCATGGCTGGATCTGCGATTCCTGTTCTGGCTGGCGCCAATTGTCTTCTCGTTGATCCTGTCACCGTTTGTTTCGGTGATCTCCAGCCGGACAACCGTGGGGCTGCGTACCAAACGCTGGAAGTTGTTCCTGATCCCGGAAGAGTATTCGCCGCCGCAGGTGCTGGTCGACACGGACCGTTTCCTGGAAATGAACCGACAACGCGCACTGGATGATGGGTTTATGCATGCCGTGTTTAATCCGTCATTTAACGCTCTGGCAACGGCAATGGCAACTGCGCGTCACCGGGTCAGTAAAGTACTGGAAATTGCTCGCGATCGTCATGTCGAACAGGCGCTGAACGAGACACCAGAGAAGCTGAATCGCGATCGTCGTTTGGTGTTGTTGAGCGATCCAGTGACCATGGCGCGCCTGCATTTCCGGGTGTGGAACTCCCCGGAGAAGTATTCGTCATGGGTGAGTTACTATGAAGGGATAACGTTGAATCCGCTGGCATTGCGTAAACCTGATGCAACTTCGCAGTGAAGGTCTGGATGCCTGATGTGCTACGCTTCAGACCGCGATGTTTGTGACGCTGATAAGACGGTCGTGCATCCAGCGAAACAACGAGCACTTTTCCAGCAATAAATATCCTCCGGCATAGCCGGAGGTTTTTCAAATGCGCCTGTAAGGCTCTCTTACCAGCCGCGCCCTAACAGGCGCACACGATCTGACATTTGCATCCAACTTCCTTACTTACGGCCCGTAAACGGGCTGCCCGGATAGGGAATCGATAACTGCTCTCCCATTTTATCCTCTTCAAGCTGGTGCTTTATGTAATCCTGTATCTTCGCCGTGTTCTTACCCACCGTATCGACGTAGTACCCTCTGCACCAGAACTCCCTGTTCCTGTATTTGAATTTCAAATCCCCAAACTGCTCGTAAAGCATCAGACTGCTTTTCCCTTTCAGATATCCCATAAAGCCGGATACGCTCATTTTGGGCGGGATCTCCACAAGCATATGGATATGATCTGCACAGCATTCAGCTTCCAGAATCCGTACGCTTTTCCACTCACACAGCTTTCTCAAAATACTGCCTATTGCTCTACGCTTCTCTCTGTAGAACACCTGTCTTCGGTATTTTGGCGCAAAAACTATGTGATATTTACAGTTCCATCGGGTGTGCGCTAAGCTCTTTTCGTTCCCCATTGGGACCCCCTTTTGATTTCTTTTTTGACACTTGCAGTTGCCAGACCGCAAGGTGTTTTAACAAATCAAAAGGGGTTTTAATAACTGGCTCAAAGCTGAAAGCTTTCCAGAACCCCCAGCCTAGCTGGGGGTTTTCTGTGCACAATAAAAATACCGGCGTAATGCCGGTATTTTTTTACGAAAGGGGTATCAAATGCGTTTCATTGTAGTCGGCATCATGGTCGCCCTGCTTAGCGGATGCGGCAGTATCATTAGCCGCACCATGCCAGGGCAGGGGCATGGCAACCAATATTATCCTGGGGTGCAATGGGACGTTCGTGATTCTGCATGGCGCTATGTCACGATCCTCGATCTGCCGTTTTCTCTGGTTATTGATACTTTACTGCTACCGATTGATATTCATCACGGCCCGTACGAATAATTAACGCTCATCCCACTCATCGGCAGCGGTGCGTCCTTCTTCGGTATCCAGAGGCGGCTCAAGCTGGAATTCACCTTCATCCCATTCATGCAGTGTATTCTCTTCCTGCCACTCCTGGCGAAGCTCTATCTCATCATAATCGCCGTCAAAGACGCTTTGTGCGGCCTCACCGCTGAGCACAGGCAGGCATTCACCTTCCTCGCCTTCTTCAGCAAAAAACTCAACTTGCCACATGATGTCGCCGTCTTGCAGAACATATTTCTGCATATTGAACTGCTGTACATTCGCATCTTCAGCCTCGAGGCCTGGATTATCAGCAAGAAACTCCTCGCGAGCGGCATCAATGGCTTCTTCAAGCGTTGCGTACATAGTCATCACGATTCTCCCTTTGATTTGATGAGGATTCAGGGAAAAGAATAGCTGATTCTCCGCTTTTGCAAGTATGAAAGGCGAAAAATCAGTTCGATACTTGAGGTAATCGGCGACGGCGTAAACTGTTCCACGAATAGATTGCGTTGAACAGAACAACACTGGCGGTAACCAGAAATACGGCACGGAAACCATAATTTGCTGAGATAGCCGCGCCCATCAACGGTCCCGTGACGTTGCCAATGTCGCGAAATGACTGGTTGTAGCTGAAAATGCGTCCGGCGATTTGGTTGGACGAATTATAAACCAGCAGTGTTTGCACGGCGGGAAGCAGCGCACCGTCGGCAGCACCGAGTAGAAAACGTAAAATGCCCAATTGCAGTGGCGTTTGCACGTAAGACATAGGGATCAACAACAGCACGGAAAAGATCAACGCGGTAATCAGGATCTTTTCTGGTCCGATACGATCGCCAAGTTTGCCGAGTCGTGGTGCACTAAGTAGCGCAGCAACACCGGGAACAGAAGCGATCATACCGCTGATAAAAGCAATGTTACTGACGCTGCCCGCCAGTTCACGGACATAGAGTGTCAGGATTGGCGCGATAGAACCGGTCGCCACCTGGATTATTAACGTTGTGACAAACAGGCTAAGTACCAGTTTCGGATTTTTAAGCGAGGTCACCACTTCTCGCATGTGGAGCATCTCTTTTTTGCTAACTGGCTTGAATTTCTCTTTGATAAAAAAGAGGGTGACGAAGAAGCAGAGTATCAATACGCTGGCAGTGATAAAGAAAACGGGACGTAAGCCATAGTTATCTGCAAGCAGTCCGCCAGCCATTGGACCGAGCAGCGCGCCGCTGACGCCACCGGTGGAAAGCGTACCCAGCGCCCAGCCGCTTTTATTGCGTGGAACCTGAGTGGCGATTAAGGCGTTAGCGTTGGGAACAAATCCGCCAAGCAAACCAAGCAGCGCACGCAGGATCAAAAACTGCCAGATATTTTGCGCCAGCCCCATCAGCACCATCACGATGCCCATGCCGAGAGCTGAGCGCAATAGCATGATTTTCCTGCCTTTACGGTCGGCAAGTCCCCCCCAGAACGGCGAGGCGATGGCGGAGAATAAAAAGGTAATACTGAAGACTATGCCGGACCACATATTCAGGGCCGAGTGGCCTGTAACGCCAAGTTGCTCAACGTAGAGGGGTAAGAATGGCATTACCAGACTGAAGGCGGCACCAGTGAGAAAACAGCCTAGCCAGGCAACGATCAGGTTTCGTTTCCAGTTTATGGGGGTGTCATTATCGGAAGGTGACATAGCAATCCGCTGTTGATGCGCCGGAGCGCGGTGACCAGGAGAATAAAAGATAAGCACGCTAATTATGCGCCTGACTTATAGGTGGCGCAATGGAGAGAGCTTTTATCGCTAAATCAGCCGTGGGTATTGTTGCCGGATGTGATGTCGGCACATCTTATCCGGCTTATCTGAGAAGGATTAATAACGTGAAGGGACGCCTTCCGGGCGTGTTTTAAAGCGGCGATGCAGCCACATATATTGCTCTGGCGCCATCATGATGCATTTTTCGATCACTTTATTCATCCATGCCGCGGTGGTTTCAGCGTTATCCAGCGGCGGTGAACACTCTGGCGGCAGTATGATCAACTGATAGCCTTTGCCGTCCGGCTTACGACGTGGAACGAACGGCACCAGACACGCGCCAGATGTTCGTGCCAACATCCAGGTGCCGGTTGTGGTTGCCGCCTGTTCAACGGCAAATAATGGTACAAAAACACTTGAACGTGGGCCGTAATCATGATCCGGCGCATACCAGACCATTTCGCCTTTCTTTAGTGCTTTGATTATTCCTTTTAAATCTTTGCGATCCAGCATCGATTTATTTGAGCGCAGGCGACCCCAGGTCTGCAACCAATCAAGCAGTGGATTATCGTTAGGACGATAGACGCCAATACCCGGTGTTTTCATACCAAATTGTCGTGCGCCCAGTTCCAGCGTCAGAAAATGGATTCCGATTAACAGGATGCCGCGTTTTTGCGCCCGTATATCACGAATATTTTCTAAGCCGATTATTTCCGTCCAGCGGGCAATACGGCGGTTCGGCCAGAACCATGCCATGCCGGTTTCCATGAGTCCCATGCCAACGGATTCGAAATTCTTTACTATCATCTCATGGCGTTCTTGCTCGCTCATCTCCGGGAAGCACAACTCCAGATTGCGATATGCAATTTGGGCGCGTCGTTTCATAAAGCGTAACGCCAGACGCCCTAATACACAGCCGAGGCGATAGATAACCGGGTAAGGCAATTGCACGGCCAACCAAAGTACGCCAATACCCAACCAGGTTAACCAATAACGCGGGTGAAGCAGTGCGGTGGAGAACTTGGGGAGATTCGTCATATCAATCCTGTCTTTCAACCTATACGGATAATTGTATGTATTGTCGCATTTTTTCTCCCTCAACCAAAATTTGAGACTGGAGATTGGGTTAAATGGATATGAGTGTAAATAATTAATAATTTTTAATGCGTAAATGTAGCGTAAAATATGTGGATGTTAATTATCGATAATTGCTATATCATGCGCCGGATTTTATCTCCCCCACCTTGCAGGAATCGTACACCATGCCAGTGTTACACAACCGCATTGCCAACGACGCGCTGAAAGCCAGAATGCTGGCCGAAAACGAACCTCGCACTACCATTTCGTTCTATAAATATTTTCACATCGCCGACCCAAAAGTGACTCGCGATGCCTTATACCAGTTATTTACTGCGCTAAATATTTTTGGTCGGGTCTATCTGGCGCATGAAGGGATCAACGCGCAAATCAGCGTACCTGCGAGCTATGTTGAAACATTTCGCGCACAGTTATATGCCTTCGATCCCGCTTTCGAAGGGTTACGGTTTAATATTGCGCTGGATGATGACGGGAAATCCTTCTGGGTACTGCGCATGAAGGTGCGCGACCGAATTGTCGCCGACGGTATTAATGATCCCCGGTTTGACGCCAGTAACGTAGGGGAGTATCTGCAAGCGGCAGAAGTTAACGCTTTGCTTGACGATCCCAATGCGTTGTTCATAGATATGCGTAATCACTACGAATATGAGGTCGGGCATTTTGAAAATGCGCTGGAAATTCCGGCTGACACTTTCCGCGAGCAGTTACCGAAAGCCATAGAGATGATGCAGGCGCATAAAGATAAAAAAATCGTGATGTATTGCACGGGAGGTATTCGTTGTGAAAAAGCCAGTGCCTGGATGAAGCATAACGGATTCAATAAAGTCTGGCATATTGAAGGCGGTATTATTGAATACGCTCGTAAGGCGCGAGAGCAAGGCTTGCCGGTGCGTTTTGTTGGCAAAAATTTTGTTTTTGACGAGCGGATGGGCGAGCGTATCTCTGACGAAATTATTGCGCATTGCCATCAGTGCGGCGCACTTTGCGACAATCATACAAACTGTAAAAATGATGGTTGCCATCTGTTATTTATCCAGTGTCCGGCGTGTGCCGAGAAATTCAACGGTTGTTGTAGTGAGATTTGCGATGAAGAGAGCACGTTACCGGCAGAGGAACAGCGACGGCGCCGTGCTGGGCGTGAGAATGGTAATAAAATCTTTAATAAGTCCCGTGGACGTCTGAACGCAACGTTGAGAATATCAGAGTCAGAGAAATAAGGCGCTTTGCTCTTGAGCAATCGCTGTTGCTTCCAGTGTTATGAATGATATTTATTTCAATGATTTTGATTCAGTAGTGAAAAAATCATCGTGAGTTTAGTCGGTTCAGGTTGCTAATGATGGGAGACGACTGGCGGTACAAATTTGTCTATTCACGTGCGCTAAATGAAAGATAAATTAAATCTTTGTCAATTTGCTTCACTGAACGTTGATTAAAAATAAAACACGTAGATAAGATCCATAATCGCCAGTACCCCCCAGAGAAAAAGATAAAGCATGAGATGCTCGCGAATATTATTAATGAGATAGTTCACCAGCCGGCGCATTAAAATCTCCTGTAAAAACGGCCTCATGATTGAGGCCGTTTAGATGATTATTGGAAACGGGAAAGTCTAAAAGGTGTTAAATCAAAATCGTTGTTTTTACCTTGCGCAAAGTTGGCGGCTATTTCCCCTAATACTGAAGCAAATTTAAAACCATGCCCGCTCAGACCGGTAATCAGCAGCGTATTGTCGTGACCTGGCAGGGTATCAATAATAAAATCGTCATCCGGCGAATTATCATAAGTGCAGGCCGCGCCGTACAGGCAGCAGCCGATACCGGGTAATACCTGGCGTAAGAACGGGAAGGCTTCTGAACCATCGCTGGCAATTTCTGCAAACGGAACACGTTCATCTGGGGAGTGGATCAATTGACCGCCGTTATGTTTACCAATCTTCAGGGCATCGTTTTCGGCAGGAAAACCGTAGTATTGATCACCATTGGGTAGTTCACCGGTAAAGGCCGGGAATTTATTTTTTACGCTATAACGACCATCAGCCTGGTACCAGGCGAACACTTTACGTACCGGCTGTACAGGTAGTTCAGGCAGCAGGTCTTTCACCCATGTTCCCGCGCAAACAACCGCTTTCTTCGCCTGATACTCGCCGTCAGGCGTTTCAATCGTGACGCCGTTGTCGTCATGACGAATTGCGGTGACCGGGCAGTTAAACAGTTGCGCGCAACCTGCTTCATTCGCCAGCTTGATCCAGGTTTTTATCGCCAGTTCACTGCGCAAAAAGCCGGAATCAGCCTCAAATAAGCCGATGTAATTATCCGGGACGCGTATTTCCGGCCAACGGGACATAATGGCTTGCGCATCCAGTTTTTCAACGTTGAGTTGCCACTGTTCGGCGCTGTGGGCGACATTAGCGAGAAATTTGGAATCGGCTGGGCCAAGGTTGATAACGCCGGAACGAACAAAAATGGGATCATCTTCGTTGTGACGGGAGAGCTCATCCCACAAGATTTGTGCGCGAAGAACCAGCGGGACATACTTTTCTCCCTCACCATAAGCATGGCGAATTAATCGCGTATCACCATGGTGACTGCCGTGTTGATGTGGCGGCATATGGGCATCGGTCATCAGCACTTTCAAACCAGCCTGGGTGGCATAATACCCGGCGGCGGCGCCTACAGAACCGCTGCCAATAATGATGAGATCGTATTTCATTTTTTTCTCTCTGCTCTCATGGTTTAAGCAGAGTAATTAACTGAATGCAGATATACAACACAGAAATGATAAAGGCACCGTTCAGGTGCCTTTAGGGTGGATGGTCATGTCATGTTAATGACGCCGATACTCGTTTACCTGGAAATCACCAGATTCAATTTTGGCGATTCCTGCTTCTAATATTGAAATAAATTGTCTGGCAACATCAGTGGTTAACCAGAGCGTTTGACCAACTTCAGTCCCTTCCTGCTCGGATTTATTTGGGGTCTGGTAGTGCAAACGCAACATCAGCGCATCATAGCTATCAACGGTGCTGATGTCCCACCCAACGAGCGGATGAGTCTGAATGACTTCATTATTTTTTTCCATCATGGCCCCCTAATTCGTGTTACTAGACAACGTTATTCGAGGTTCAATGCGTTTTTATCTGAAGCAACTTCAGTATACCAATAAGTAAGGGTATTCACCGAATTTTTAAAGGGGGAAGAAGATAATTTTTTGCCTTTAAGATTTATATGAACAATAAAACAGCATGTCATTCATATTTTTTTAGCATATTGTGCAATTATTTTGAGGAAGTGTAGGCATTTTGTACACGTCGCTATTAAGTAAAATAAAAAAGCCGGGGCGACCCGGCAAAACAAACATCACTGCATATTATTCGCTGACAAACCAATCATCGGCGCTTTCCCACGTTTCTTGTAGAATTTCGCTAATGCGCTGTTTATCTTCTTTTACCGCGCCAATAACTGATAAGTTATTCGCCGCCGCATAACGTACCGAAACGTGAGTGTCATCGTCTGGAAACGCATATTGAATACGGCGAGAAAGTTCACCCGCCAGAGCATCAATGGCTCCAGTGGGTAGTGGCGATGTTTTCGCTATGGTGACTTCAATTCGCATAATAGCCCCCTGTTGAATATACTGGTTATTTATACAGGTAAAATAACCTAAAGACAACAGGCAGCTATATATTTTATTGCTTAACAGACCAGCGTACCGTTTCCCCAGCCAGGAAAGGCACCAGTGTGTCATCCGTCAGGGCAATACTCTCAACAACTTGTTGCTCTTCGCGTACCAGTTCAATAAATGACTCATTGATCGGCAGCCCGTAGAATTTCGGCCCGTTTAAGGAGCAAAATGCTTCAAAGTGTTGCAGCGCATTCATCTCTTCAAAGACGGTGGCGTAACTGCTCAGCGCCGTAGGCGCATTAAAACAGCCCGCACAGCCGCAGCTACTCTCTTTGCGATGACGCGCATGCGGCGCAGAATCGGTACCGAGAAACACGCGTTCAAAACCACTGGCGACCAGTTCACGCAGTGCTTGCTGATGCACGTTTCGTTTGAGAATCGGCAGGCAGTACAGGTGAGGACGCACGCCGCCAACCAGCATATGGTTACGGTTAAACATCAGATGCTGGGGAGTGATGGTAGCAGCCAGTCGTTCATTTCCGTCACGAACATAGTCGGCAGCGTCTTTGGTGGTGATGTGCTCAAAAACGACTTTCAGCGCGGTCAGACGCTGGCGCAGCGGTTCCATCACGCTTTCAATAAAGCGCGCTTCACGATCAAAAATGTCGATATCTGCATGTGTCACTTCACCATGCACCAGTAGCGGCATACCGATTTTTTCCATGCGCTCAAGTACCGGCATAATTGCGTCAACCGATGTCACACCGTGGCTGGAGTTGGTGGTTGCGTTTGCCGGGTAAAGTTTTGCAGCGGTGAACACGCCTTCGTTAAATCCACGCTCCAGCTCATTAGGATCCAGCGAATCGGTTAAATAACAGGTCATCAGCGGGGTGAAATTGTGCCCGGCAGGTACGGCGTCAAGGATACGCTGGCGATATGCCACGGCAGCCTCAACGGTCGTTACGGGCGGAGCCAAATTGGGCATTATGATGGCCCGACCATAGGTTTGGCTGGTATATGGCACGACAGTTTTTAACATGTCGCCATCGCGGAGGTGAAGGTGCCAGTCGTCTGGGCGGCGGATCTTTAATACCTGGGATGGTGCTGTCATTAATCTCTATGCTCCGGCTGAAGGGATGTTTTTGCCGGACACAAAGGATAAGCGGAAACGTTTTCCTTTGCACGAAAAATAAAGGGCGCGAATGCGCCCTCGTGATTAATCAGTGAATGGAATGACTATCTCGCCTGGTTTCACCTCAATACCTTTCGCCAGTTTTTTCGCCATTGCTTCACCTTTGCTGCCATCTTCGCGCAGGATGTAAGCTGGTTGCTGGTTAAAGTAGTTGCGTAATGCCTGATTTAAATAGGGAAGCAGCGTTTGCATCACCGTCTGCATTTTCTCCGGTTGTACCGCTGAGCTGACCACTTCCATCTCTTTCAGGAAGATAGCGCCTTTTTCTTTATCAAACACAGGCAGTGCTTTCAGCTTCAGTTTCATGGTTGCTTTCTGGCTGCCGAACAGAGAGTTCATATTCAGATTGGCATCCCCGGTTAGAGTAATCTTGTTCGGTTCTTCGCGCCCAATCTGACTGGCCAGGTTCGTCAGGACGATATGTACATCCGCCACGCCGGGCAAACCAATATCTTTTGAAAACTGATTATGTTTCTCAAGCGACTGGTTAATTTCTTGTTCACTAATGGTGTACTGGGTGAGTTGATTACAGCCAACGAGCAGGCCGCTGATGATGAGTGCAGCGGCAAATAAAAATTTGTTCATGGTAATCCTCGACATGAAATCTGCGTCAATATCCTGACACAACGCAGCATGTGCTACCAGCGTTAATCCCGCCAGCAGAAAAAACTTAAAACTGAGACAGTCCGCGCCAGACTGGTCAGGATGACATCGCTATTGATGATAGCAAATTGAATGACGCTTGTTTGACGGTATTTTTCAGGCATCGCGTTCCAGTAACCGACGCGCGGCGCGTTTTTGGCTAAATTGCCAACCCAGCGCAAGAAAAGTGATGATGCCAATGATGCCCAACATCATCCACGGTAGTTCCGGCTGTTGCGCCGATTTTCCCAGATCAAATAACCAACCGCCGCCGATATAACCGATAGCGCCGCCAATTGCCAGCCCCAGACGACTAAATCCCATATAGCTACCGCGTGCCCGGGCATCAGCCAGTGAGGCGCTAAGGGTTTCACGTGCAGGTTCGGCAATGATCGATCCGATATAAAACAGGCAAATCAGGGTGAAGAGTTGTTGCAGGCTGCTGACCATGCCGACTGGCATCATGCTTAACGACATTACCAGTAGCCCGGCCATCAGTCGGTGCTCCAGGCGAAAACGTTTTTCGCTCCAGCGGGCGATAGGGTAGAGCAACGTTAACGACAGACATGCTTCAATAGCATACATCCATTTAACAGCAGAAGGCGCTCCGGCGACGTCGTTAACCATAATCGGCAGCATTAACATCACCTGAACGGCCAGCATATAGTAGCCCGCCAGCGTCAGGACATAGGTAACAAAACGTTTATCGCGCATTACGCACGCCATCCCTTCACGGACCGGTGTGCGCACGGTGGAGAGTTTCCAGGCGGGTAATAACCAGGCGTTAAATGCCGCACACAGTACAAACAAAATCGCCCCTGTGGCGCAGACCAGACGAAAGTCATATTGCAACAACCAACTGCCCAACAAGGCACCAATGACCGCACCAGCACTGTCTTGCATCATCAACAGGGAGAAAAAACGACCGCGTTGCTCTGGGCGGATCAGTTTGACCACCAGCGCTGAACGAGGGGGATCAAACAACGTGCCGCCAAGGCCCGAGAGAAAGCAGGAAAACCACAGCAGCCAGGGTTCGTGGGCGATCCCCATCGTGGCGAATCCGGCGGCACGCATCAGCATACCAGTAACAATCATTGGTTTTGCACCAAAACGGTCGGCGATAGCGCCGCCGAAAATACCCAGACCTTGCTGAATAAACTGACGCAGGCCGAGGGCAATACCGACCATGACGGCGGCCCAACCCATTTGATCCACGAAGCGGATAGAGATCAGCGGGAAGACAACAAAGAACCCCAACACAACCAGCATGTTATCAATGAGGAGGAAATATTTACCCAGGTTCCTCGCCTGCGACACGCGCGACATTTCCCCTCCCGGGAAATAAAAGATGAGCACTTTCTATTCTGCATTGATGTTAAGACTTTTCCCATCGGTTCGGGGACAATATTTTTTTATCAAAACGCCGCTTTGATAGAGAGTTTTTATCAAATATGTGAATAATGCAGAAAATGCTCTTTTGGACTTTTCACAGGGTCTGGTTGTGCAGGTATAGTAATACTTACAGCGTATTAAAGACGTTACGGGAAGGAGTAGGTATAGAATGTTTGGCTATCGCAGTAACGTGCCAAAAGTGCGCTTAACCACGGACCGACTGGTCGTGCGTCTGGTGCATGATCGTGATGCCTGGCGTCTGGCGGATTATTACGCAGAGAATCGTCATTTTCTCAAGCCCTGGGAGCCGGTGCGCGACGAAAGCCACTGCTATCCTTCTGGCTGGCAGGCCAGGCTAGGTATGATCAACGAATTTCATAAACAAGGTTCTGCATTCTACTTTGGCTTATTTGATCCTGACGAGAAAGAGATTATAGGCGTAGCTAATTTTTCGAATGTTGTACGCGGATCTTTTCACGCCTGCTATCTCGGTTATTCGATCGGGCAAAAATGGCAGGGTAAAGGGCTAATGTTTGAAGCCCTCACCGCCGCCATTCGCTATATGCAGCGTACCCAACATATTCATCGCATTATGGCCAACTACATGCCGCACAATAAACGCAGCGGTGATTTACTGGCGCGGCTGGGATTTGAAAAAGAAGGCTATGCGAAAGATTATCTGTTGATTGATGGGCAATGGCGCGATCACGTGCTGACTGCATTAACCACCCCAGACTGGACGCCTGGCCGCTAAGGAGAATTTCATGAAGTATCAACTTACTGCACTGGAAGCCCGCGTGATTGGTTGTTTATTAGAAAAACAGGTGACGACGCCGGAGCAGTACCCTCTCTCCGTGAATGGCGTAGTGACGGCCTGTAATCAGAAAACGAACCGCGAACCGGTAATGAACCTGAGTGAATCCGAGGTGCAGGAGCAACTGGATAATCTGGTGAAACGTCATTACCTGCGTACAGTGAGTGGTTTTGGTAATCGGGTTACCAAATATGAACAGCGTTTCTGCAACTCGGAGTTTGGCGACCTGAAACTGAGCGCGGCGGAAGTGGCGTTGGTAACCACGTTGTTGCTACGCGGTGCCCAGACGCCAGGCGAGCTGCGCAGCCGTGCCGCGCGGATGTATGAATTCAGCGACATGGCGGAAGTGGAGTCCACGCTGGAACAACTGGCGAATCGCGAAGAGGGGCCTTTTGTGGTCCGCCTGGCTCGTGAACCAGGTAAGCGCGAAAGCCGCTATATGCATCTTTTCAGTGGCGAGGTGGATGATAATCCTGTGGTAACGGAAACGTCGAAAGCGGTTGACGGTGATTTACAGGCCCGCGTCGAAGCCCTGGAAATCGAAGTGGCAGAACTGAAACAGCGTCTTGATTCGTTGCTGGTCCATCCGGGAGATTAACGTGAAAAAAATACGTATCGGCGTGGTGGGATTAGGCGGTATCGCACAAAAAGCGTGGTTGCCGGTGTTGGCGGCTGCGTCTGACTGGACGTTGCAAGGTGCGTGGTCGCCAACGCGTGAGAAAGCCCTGCCAATTTGTGAAAGCTGGCGTATTCCTTATGCCGATTCGTTATCCAGCGTTGCCGCCTGTTGTGATGCGGTTTTTGTGCATTCCAGTACTGCCAGCCACTTTGCGGTGGTTAGCGCACTATTAAACGCGGGCGTACATGTTTGTGTCGATAAACCGCTGGCGGAAAATTTGCGCGATGCTGAGCGCCTGGTGGAGCTGGCCGCACGGAAAAAACTGACGCTAATGGTCGGCTTTAACCGTCGTTTCGCTCCGCTCTATTGTGAGTTAAAAACACAACTTACGACTGCCGCCTCGCTAAGAATGGATAAACATCGCGCCGATAACGTCGGGCCACACGATCTGTATTTCACATTGCTGGATGATTATCTGCATGTGGTGGATACCGCGCTGTGGCTATCTGGTGGCAAAGCTGTCCTGGATGGTGGCACGCTACTGACTAACGACGCGGGTGAAATGCTGTTTGCTGAGCATCATTTTTCAGCAGGCCCTTTGCAGATCACCACCTGTATGCATCGCCGTGCGGGAAGTCAGCGCGAAGCCATGCTGGCCGTGACTGACGGTGCGCTTATCGACATTACGGATATGCGCGAGTGGCGTGAGGAGCGCGGGCAGGGCGTGGTGCATAAACCGATTCCAGGCTGGCAGAGCACCCTCGAGCAGCGAGGATTTGTCGGTTGTGCACGGCACTTCATCGAATGTGTGCAAAATCAAACAGTTCCGCAAACTGCTGGAGAACAAGCGGTGCTGGCGCAACGCGTTGTTGACAGGATCTGGCGCGACGCAATGAGCGAATAAACCCTGTAACATCTGACGGTAGCAATTCATCATAATCCAGGTAGACTATTCGCCTCTTTCAGCGTCTGCGTTGCAGGCGTTTTGCCCGAGGGTCTGGATTAGAACACCGATGAATTTATTAAAATCGCTGGCTGCCGTCAGCTCGATGACCATGTTTTCTCGCGTGCTTGGCTTTGCACGTGACGCAATTGTCGCCAGAATATTTGGCGCAGGGATGGCAACCGACGCCTTCTTCGTTGCTTTTAAACTTCCTAATTTACTGCGTCGTATTTTTGCCGAAGGGGCTTTCTCCCAGGCATTTGTGCCTATTCTGGCGGAATATAAAAGTAAGCAGGGTGAAGATGCCTCGCGAGTCTTTGTCTCTTATATCTCCGGTCTTCTGACGCTGGCGCTGGCAGTTGTAACGGTCGCAGGTATGCTCGCTGCGCCATGGGTTATCCTGGCGACTTCGCCCGGTTGGTATCATACCGACCCGGGAAAATTTGCGCTGACCGTACAACTTTTACGCATTACTTTCCCCTATATCTTGCTAATCTCTCTGGCGTCGCTGGTGGGGGCGATTCTGAATACCTGGAACCGTTTCTCGATTCCGGCATTTGCTCCGACGTTACTTAACATCAGCATGATTGGTTTTGCGCTATTTGCTGCGCCGTACTTTAATCCGCCGGTGCTGGCGCTGGCGTGGGCCGTTACGGTCGGCGGTATCCTGCAACTGGTGTATCAGCTACCGCACCTGAAGAAAATTGGTATGCTGGTTCTGCCGCGTATTAACTTCCGTGATGCCGGGGCGATGCGCGTGGTGAAACAGATGGGGCCGGCGATTCTTGGCGTCTCTGTGAGCCAGATTTCTTTAATCATCAACACCATATTTGCCTCGTTTCTTGCCTCTGGTTCCGTATCGTGGATGTACTACGCCGACCGTTTAATGGAGTTCCCGTCTGGCGTGCTGGGCGTGGCGCTGGGGACCATTTTGCTGCCATCGCTGTCGAAAAGTTTTGCCAGCGGTAATCACGATGAATACAACCGTTTGATGGACTGGGGCCTGCGTCTTTGTTTTCTGCTGGCGCTGCCAAGTGCTGTGGCATTGGGTATCCTTTCCGGTCCGTTGACCGTTTCACTGTTCCAGTACGGCAAATTTACTGCCTTTGACGCGTTGATGACCCAGCGGGCGTTGATTGCTTATTCGGTGGGGTTGATTGGTCTGATTGTGGTGAAAGTGCTGGCGCCGGGCTTTTATTCTCGCCAGGACATTAAAACGCCGGTGAAAATTGCCATCGTCACGCTGATTTTGACGCAATTGATGAACCTTGCGTTTATCGGGCCGTTGAAACATGCCGGACTGTCGCTGTCCATTGGTCTGGCAGCTTGTTTGAATGCTTCGTTGCTTTACTGGCAATTGCGTAAGCAGAAAATCTTTACCCCGCAACCCGGCTGGATAGCGTTTCTGTTGCGTCTGGTGGTGGCCGTTCTGGTTATGTCTGGCGTGCTTTTAGGTATGTTGCACATCATGCCGGACTGGTCATTGGGCTCCATGCTCTGGCGATTACTGCGTCTGATGGCAGTTGTTATTGCAGGGGCAGCCGCGTACTTTGCCGCGCTGGCGGTGCTGGGCTTTAAAGTCAAAGAGTTTGCTCGTCGTACGGCTTAATACTGAATTCCGGCCTGCATTGCAGGCCGGAGAAAATCTTCAGATAGAAATCTTTTTACCGCCGCGGTGGGACGTTGAGGTTTGACCGTTTGCCCCGTACAGCGTGGGTTCCTGATGTGGTTTCAACATTTCCAGCGCCTGTTTATTGCGCTCAATCTGTCCTTCCAGTAACCAGCCGTTATGTTGATTTAACTGGCGCAGTTGCTGTGTTTTCTCAGTCATTTCCTGCCAGCGTTGTGTCGTATCAACGCTATTTCCTGCATTCGATTCCTGCTTGCGTAACTGTTCGAGATAATCCAGCGTCGCCAACAGCGAGCTTTTTTGTTCTGTTATCCATTGCAACTGGCTGCCGTTGATTTGCCCCATAGAGAGATGTTGCTGCTCTTGATCCATTACCGTTTTGAGATCATTAAGCACAGCGAACATCTGATTGAGGATCTCTGCAAGACGCGTCATATAATCAGTTACTCAGCAAGTCTTGCTGTGCTTCGCTGATCAGCGCATCGGCAATTTTGCCGGTGTCCATTTTTAGCTCACCATTATGAATCGCCAGTTTTAACGCTTCGACACGTTCAAGATTGATATCACTGCAGCCGGGCTGCATCAGTTTTGCTTGTGCATCGCTTAACGTCACACTGGTGCTGGTGGCGGCAGTCGTTTTTGCCGCGCGGGTATTCGTTACCGGCGTGTCAGTGGTTTCGCGTGGCTGAACGGTACTTATGGGCTTCAGAGGGGAAGTGCGGTCAATACTCATGGTTTATTCCTCATTGAGGGCGCTTTTATCATATGTTGCTTATTTATCGGCAAAGGGCGGGCAATCTTTAACTGCTTACAGGTTTATAAGAATATTCCCATCTGCATCAACAACGCCACTGACCACCCGGCCTGAAACCATGCGTACCCGCGCATTTTGCGCGACGCCGGCATTGTTCAGCGCCTGACCCTCGGCATTGGCGCTAAACCCATCGCCGCTGGCGATGACGTTGACGCGTTGTCCCGCTTTTACCCGCCAGACCTGGCGCAACAGGGGGAGCTGTATAGGCTGATCGGGCGACAGATCGCGCAGACTGACGGCATCAGCTAATTGATTTACATCTAGCACGGTGCGCGGCGGTAGGGTGTCCAGCCGCCCGCGCTTCAATTTGACGCTACCGGCTTCTAACTTCCCGCCCCGCATAATCGGCATCGCGGCGATCACATAATTCCCCGTAGCCTGCACATTGACTTGCAAATATCGCCTGTCGTTACCGCAACGTGCCAGCACATTCACATTGCCCCACAGGCGGGCATGATTGAGCAGGGAAAGCGACGGTTGCTCGCATGGCGGCAGTAGATTTGGCGCCGTGCGAATGGACACTCGTACTTCATCACTCAAGCCTGCCAGTTGTGCTGCAAAAAAGGTTTGCAATTGCGATGTGAGATTGCCCGCCGTACTCCACGGACTGAACAGCATCGCGATGATTGCCACGCCACGCCTGATTGTCAGCATCTTTGCCTCCAGCCATTTTGACCGACTGAATTGTACCTGTGTGCAATGACCATCAACGGCATAAATAGCGAGCTATTTTGCGTTTATTCTGCCGATAACACGCGCGTAAAGGCATTTAATCTGATGGCAGAATTTTGATACCTGCGGAGGAGATATGCTCGATAAACTCGACGCCGCCTTACGTTTTCAACAAGAGGCGCTCAATCTGCGCGCCCAGCGTCAGGAAGTGCTGGCGGCAAATATCGCCAATGCCGATACCCCCGGTTATCAGGCGCGCGATATCGATTTTGCCAGTGAACTTAAAAGAGTCATGCAACGTGGACGGGATGAAACCCGCGTGGTCGCCCTGACGTTGACTTCGACGCAGCACATTCCGGCGCAGGTGCTGACGCCTCCTTCTGCAGAATTGCAATACCGGATCCCGGACCAGCCTTCTCTGGACGGTAATACCGTTGATATGGATCGCGAACGTACCCAGTTTGCCGATAACAGCCTGCAATACCAGATGAGCCTTAGCGCGTTGAGTAGCCAAATCAAAGGCGTGATGAATGTTTTACAGAGCGGAAATTAACGGATGGCACTGCTGAATATTTTTGATATTGCCGGGTCGGCGTTAACCGCCCAGTCTCAGCGTCTGAACGTGGCGGCCAGTAATCTGGCGAATGCCGATAGCGTGACTGGTCCCGATGGTCAACCGTATCGGGCAAAACAGGTGGTGTTTCAGGTGAACGCCGCTCCAGGGGCTGCGACAGGCGGCGTTAAAGTGGCTGGCGTGATTGAAAGTCAGGCACCAGACAAATGGGTCTATGAACCGGGTAATCCGCTGGCGGATGCGAAGGGCTACGTGAAAATGCCAAACGTCGATGTGGTAGGCGAGATGGTTAATACCATGTCGGCGTCGCGCAGCTATCAGGCTAACGTTGAAGTGCTTAATACGGTGAAAAGCATGATGCTGAAAACCCTCACGCTCGGTCAATAAAGGAGAAAGTCATGTCCATTGCGGTGACCACCACCGATCCGACAAATATCGGCGTCAGCACCACCAGCAGTAGTTCGATTACGGGCAGCAATTCTGCGGATTTACAAAGCAGTTTTCTGACGTTGCTGGTGGCGCAACTGAAAAACCAGGACCCAACCAATCCAATGGAAAACAATGAGCTGACATCGCAACTGGCGCAAATTAGCACGGTCAGCGGAATTGAAAAGCTCAACACCACACTTGGTTCGATTTCCGGGCAGATTGATAACAGCCAGTCGCTACAGGCCAGCAACCTGATTGGTCACGGCGTCATGATCCCCGGTACCACCGTTCTTGTTGGAACCGGCAGTGACGAAGGGGCCGTGACGACCACCACGCCGTTTGGCGTTGAACTGCAACAGGCCGCGGATAAAGTGACCGCCACCATCACCGATAAAAACGGCGCAGTTGTCCGTACTATCGATATCGGTGAACTGAGTGCTGGAGTCCACAGCTTTACCTGGGATGGCACGTTGACCGACGGCGCCACTGCGCCAAACGGTGCTTATAACGTCGCGATCAGCGCCAGTAACGGCGGCACACAACGGGTTGTTCAGCCACTGCAGTTTGCTCTGGTGCAGGGGGTGATCCGCGACAATAACGGTAACACGCTGGATCTCGGCACTTACGGTACTACCCCCCTCGACGAAGTACGGCAGATCATTTAAGCCTTCACATTTCAGGAGTCAGTCATGGCCTTTTCTCAAGCGGTGAGTGGATTAAACGCTGCCGCCACCAACCTCGATGTTATTGGCAACAATATCGCCAACTCCGCCACTTATGGCTTTAAATCCGGCACGGCCTCTTTTGCTGATATGTTTGCCGGTTCTAAAGTCGGTCTGGGGGTAAAGGTTGCCGGAATTACCCAGGATTTTACCGATGGCACCACCACCAACACCGGGCGTGGTCTGGACGTGGCTATCAGCCAGAACGGTTTTTTCCGTCTGGTAGACAGCAACGGTTCGGTGTTTTACAGCCGTAACGGGCAGTTCAAACTTGATGAAAACCGCAACCTGGTGAATATGCAAGGTTTGCAGTTGACGGGATATCCGGCAACCGGCACGCCGCCGACTATTCAGCAAGGCGTGAATCCAACCAATATTTCGATTCCGAATACACTCATGGCGGCAAAAAACACCACCACGGCGTCAATGCAGATTAACCTGAACTCCAGCGATCTGCTTCCCACCGTTAAAACGTTCGATGTCACGAATGCCGATAGCTATAACAAAAAAGGCTCGGTGACGGTTTTCGATAGCCAGGGCAATGCTCATGATATGAGAATCTACTTTGTGAAGACCGGGGATAATAACTGGGATGTTTACACTCAGGATAGCAGCGATACAGCAAGCAAAGCAGATCTGGCGACCACGCTGGAATTTAATGCCAATGGCGTATTAGTTAAGGGAGAGATAGCAAATATCAAGACTGGCGCTATTAATGGTGCCGATCCTGCAATATTCTCCCTTAGCTTCCTCAACTCCATGCAGCAAAACACCGGTGCTAACAACATTGTGGCAACCACCCAGAACGGCTACAAACCGGGCGATCTGGTGAGTTACCAAATCAATGATGATGGCGCCGTGGTAGGCAACTATTCCAACGAACAAACCCAACTGCTGGGGCAGATTGTGCTGGCTAATTTCGCCAACAATGAAGGCCTGGCATCAGAAGGTGACAACGTCTGGTCTGCGACGCAATCTTCTGGCGTGGCGCTATTGGGAACTGCAGGAACCGGCAATTTTGGCGCGTTGACCAATGGTGCGCTGGAAGCGTCTAACGTCGATCTCAGTAAAGAGCTGGTCAATATGATCGTTGCCCAACGTAACTATCAGTCTAACGCCCAGACCATCAAAACGCAGGACCAGATCCTTAACACACTGGTTAACTTACGCTAATCGCTGACGGGATAGCTTAATGGATCACGCAATCTATACCGCGATGGGCGCTGCCAGCCAGACGTTGAATCAACAGGCGGTGACTGCCAGTAATCTGGCCAATGCCTCCACGCCCGGTTTTCGCGCCCAGTTAAACGCCTTGCGTGCAGTGCCCGTTGAAGGGCTTTCCCTGCCGACGCGCACGCTGGTGACGGCCTCTACGCCGGGAGCAGATATGACGCCCGGCAAGATGGATTACACCTCGCGTCCGCTGGATGTCGCATTACAGCAGGACGGCTGGCTGGTCGTGCAGACCGCCGAGGGTAGCGAGGGGTATACGCGTAACGGCAATATTCAGGTTGATCCTGGCGGCCAACTGACGATTCAGGGGCATCCGGTAATTGGCGAGGCAGGCCCGATTGCTGTGCCGGAAGGGGCAGAAATCACCATCGCGGCCGATGGTACCATTTCGGCGCTCAATCCGGGCGACCCGGCAAATACCGTCGCGCCAGTCGGAAAATTAAAACTGGTGAAAGCCCAGGGCAGTGAAGTGCAGCGTGGTGATGACGGGATGTTCCGTTTAAGCGTGGAAAGTCAGGTCACGCGTGGATCTGTGCTGCAGGCTGACCCGACGTTACGGGTAATATCGGGCGTGCTGGAAGGTAGCAACGTCAATGCCGTTTCGGCGATGAGCGACATGATTGCCAGTGCGCGGCGTTTTGAAATGCAGATGAAGGTAATAAGCAGCGTCGATGATAACGCAAGCCGCGCCAACCAACTGCTGTCGATGAGTTAATTGCAAGGATAAATGACAAACATACGTTGCCCGATGCGCAAGCTTATCGGGCCTACAGGTTGCGTCGCAATATATTGAGTTTACAAGACATTGTAGGCCGTATCCGGCAAGAAGACATATGCACTTTGTCAGCACTCCACAACAGGACACTTTATGAACAGTTCATTATGGATCGCCAAAACGGGTCTTGACGCCCAGCAAACCAATATGGACGTCATTGCCAATAATCTGGCAAACGTCAGTACCAACGGTTTTAAGCGCCAGCGAGCGGTGTTTGAAGATTTGCTTTATCAAACTATTCGCCAGCCTGGGGCGCAGTCTTCCGAACAAACCACTTTACCCTCCGGGTTACAAATTGGTACGGGGGTGCGTCCGGTCGCCACTGAACGCTTACACAGTCAGGGCAACCTGTCGCAAACCAATAACAGCAAAGATGTGGCAATTAAAGGACAGGGCTTTTTCCAGGTGATGCTGCCGGATGGTTCATCGGCCTATACCCGCGATGGATCTTTCCAGGTGGATCAAAATGGGCAACTGGTGACGGCGGGCGGTTTTCAGGTGCAACCAGCAATCACCATTCCGGCGAATGCGTTAAGCATTACCATTGGTCGTGATGGCGTGGTCAGCGTTACCCAGCAAGGCCAGGCCGCTCCGGTTCAGGTCGGGCAGCTCAATCTCACCACTTTTATGAATGATACCGGGCTGGAGAGCATTGGCGAAAATCTCTACAGCGAAACGCAATCCTCCGGCGCGCCGAATGAAAGCACACCGGGCCTGAACGGCGCGGGGCTGTTGTATCAAGGGTATGTTGAAACGTCTAACGTCAACGTGGCGGAAGAGCTGGTCAACATGATCCAGGTACAGCGTGCTTACGAAATCAACAGTAAAGCGGTATCTACCACCGATCAGATGCTGCAAAAACTGACGCAACTCTAAGGCATAACCGGTGGAAAGTTCCCACCGGATTACTGATTTTTGAAGATGATAGCCATGCATAAAAACGCTGCGCGCGTATACGCCATTTCCAGCTTGTTGGCGCTCTCTCTGTCCGGTTGTGCCTGGATACCGTCCACGCCGCTGGTACAGGGGCCGACCAGTGCACAACCGGTGCCCGGTCCGACGCCCATCGCCAACGGCTCCATTTTTCAGTCTGCTCAGCCGATTAACTATGGCTATCAACCTCTGTTTGAAGATCGTCGACCCCGCAATATCGGTGACACACTGACTATCGTGTTGCAGGAAAACGTTAGCGCCAGTAAAAGCTCGTCCGCTAATGCCAGTCGCGATGGCAAAACCAGTTTCGGCTTTGATACCGTGCCGCGCTATTTGCAGGGCCTGTTTGGCAATGCCCGCGCTGATGTTGATGCATCCGGGGGCAATAGCTTCAACGGTAAAGGCGGCGCCAATGCCAGTAATACTTTTAGCGGTACGTTGACCGTAACCGTGGATCAAGTGCTGGTTAACGGCAATCTGCATGTGGTGGGTGAAAAACAGATCGCCATTAATCAGGGCACTGAATTTATTCGTTTTTCTGGTGTTGTTAATCCGCGCACCATCAGCGGCAGCAACACTGTGCCGTCTACTCAGGTGGCGGATGCGCGCATTGAATACGTAGGTAATGGCTACATTAACGAAGCGCAAAATATGGGCTGGTTGCAGCGTTTCTTCCTTAACCTGTCGCCAATGTAAGTGAGGCTGTGGTGATTAAATTTCTCTCTGCATTCATTCTTCTGCTGACGGCGACAGTGGTACAGGCCGATCGGATCCGCGATCTCACCAGCGTACAGGGAGTACGGCAAAACTCGCTAATTGGTTACGGGCTGGTGGTGGGGCTGGACGGTACGGGTGACCAGACAACCCAGACGCCGTTTACGACCCAAACGCTTAATAACATGCTTTCACAGTTGGGTATTACTGTTCCAGCTGGCACCAATATGCAGTTAAAAAACGTCGCAGCGGTAATGGTGACAGCATCACTTCCACCATTTGGACGTCAGGGGCAAACCATTGACGTGGTGGTCTCTTCCATGGGAAATGCCAAAAGTCTGCGTGGCGGTACGTTGCTGATGACGCCGCTTAAGGGTGTCGATAGCCAGGTATATGCGCTGGCGCAGGGCAATATTCTGGTTGGCGGCGCAGGGGCATCTGCAGGGGGAAGCAGTGTCCAGGTTAACCAGCTTAACGGTGGACGGATCACCAACGGTGCGGTTATCGAGCGTGAATTGCCCAGCCAGTTTGGCGTTGGGAATACCCTCAATTTGCAGCTTAATGACGAAGATTTCACGATGGCGCAACAAATCGCTGACATCATCAACCGTGTGCGCGGCTATGGCAGCGCTATGGCGTTAGATGCGCGTACTGTTCAGGTGCGCGTGCCGAGTGGTAACAGCTCCCAGGTGCGTTTCCTTGCTGATATTCAGAATATGCCGGTTAATGTCACCCCACAGGACGCCAAAGTGATTATTAACTCGCGCACCGGATCGGTGGTAATGAATCGCGAAGTGACCCTCGACAGTTGCGCAGTAGCGCAGGGCAATCTCTCGGTTACGGTAAACCGTCAGGCTAATGTCAGCCAGCCAGATACACCGTTTGGCGGCGGGCAGACCGTGGTGACTCCACAAACCCAGATCGATTTACGCCAGAGCGGCGGTTCGCTGCAAAGTGTACGTTCCAGCGCCAGTCTTAATAATGTAGTGCGTGCGCTTAATGCGCTCGGCGCTACGCCGATGGATCTGATGTCTATTTTGCAATCAATGCAAAGCGCAGGATGTCTGCGGGCAAAACTGGAAATCATCTGATGATTAGCGACGGCAAACTACTGGCGAGTGCCGCCTGGGATGCACAATCGCTCAACGAACTGAAAGCGAAAGCAGGCGAAGATCCAGCGGCGAATATTCGTCCGGTCGCTCGCCAGGTGGAAGGGATGTTCGTGCAGATGATGCTGAAAAGCATGCGTGAAGCCTTGCCAAAGGAGGGGCTGTTCAGTAGCGAACACACTCGCCTTTACACCAGCATGTATGATCAACAGATTGCCCAGCAGATGACGGCAGGTAAAGGTCTGGGACTGGCGGAGATGATGGTTGAACAGATGACTCCGGCACAACCATTGCCAGATGAAGCACAACCCGCGGCACCGATGAAATTCTCGCTCGAAACCGTGGCGCGTTATCAAAATCAGATGTTTTCGCAGTTGGTGCAAAAGGCCGTACCGCGTAATTACGATGATTCGCTGCCGGGCGATAGTAAAGCGTTTCTCGCGCAACTCTCGTTACCCGCCCAACTGGCAAGCCAGCAAAGCGGTGTGCCGCATCATTTGATTCTTGCCCAGGCTGCGCTGGAATCTGGCTGGGGTCAACGGCAAATCCGCCGTGAAAACGGTGAGCCGAGCTACAACCTGTTTGGCGTCAAAGCCTCTGGCAACTGGAAAGGGCCAGTTACTGAAATCACCACGACTGAATATGAAAACGGCGAAGCGAAGAAAGTAAAAGCGAAGTTTCGGGTTTACCGCTCGTATCTTGAAGCATTGTCGGATTACGTTGGGCTATTAACACGTAACCCGCGCTACGCCGCCGTGACGACCGCCGCGAGTGCTGAACAGGGGGCACAGGCCCTACAGGACGCGGGCTATGCCACCGATCCCCACTATGCCCGTAAACTCACCAATATGATCCAGCAGATGAAATCGATAAGCGACAAGGTGAGCAAAACCTACAGTATGAATATTGATAATCTGTTCTGATCAGCTCAAGTCCGGCGAGTGGCTGCCGATAATACTCTGTAATTAAAGGCTTATAAGGAACCTCCATGTCCAGCTTGATCAATAACGCCATGAGCGGACTGAACGCGGCCCAGGCGGCGTTAAATACGGCAAGTAATAATATCTCCAGCTATAACGTTGCCGGATATACCCGCCAGACGACTATTATGGCGCAGGCTAAAAGCACTCTCGGCGCTGGCGGCTGGGTTGGCAATGGCGTCTACGTTTCTGGCGTACAGCGTGAATATGATGCGTTTATTACCAACCAGTTACATGCGGCGCAGACTCAAAGTAGCGGTCTGACTTCCCGCTATGAGCAGATGTCGAAAATCGACAATATGCTCTCTGGCAGCACCTCTTCGCTGGCAACGCAAATGCAGGATTTCTTCACCAGCCTGCAAACGCTGGTGAGTAACGCGGAAGATCCGGCGGCGCGTCAGGCGCTGATTGGTAAAGCAGAAGGACTGGTGAATCAGTTTAAAACCACAGATCAGTATCTGCGTGACCAGGACAAACAGGTTAATATCGCGATAGGCGCCAGCGTTAGCCAGGTCAATAATTACGCCAAACAAATCGCCAGTCTGAACGATCAAATCTCCCGTTTAACAGGCGTGGGGGCAGGGGCGTCTCCTGACGCTCTGCTGGATCAACGCGATCAGCTGGTGAGCGAATTAAACCAGATTGTTGGTGTTGAGGTCAGCGTTCAGGACAGCGGCACTTACAATATCACTATGGCCAATGGTTACTCGTTGGTTCAGGGCAGCACAGCTCGCCAGCTAGCGGCAGTACCTTCCAGCACCGATCCGTCTCGCACTACGATCGCGTATGTCGATGCGAGCGCGGGAGATATCGAAATACCGGATAAACTCCTGACGAGCGGGTCGCTGGGCGGCATTCTGACATTCCGTTCTCAGGATCTCGACCAGACGCGTAATACGCTTGGGCAACTGGCGTTGGCATTTGCTGAGGCTTTCAATACCCAACATAACAAGGGATTTGATGCCAATGGTAAGGAAGGGGGGAATTTCTTTGCCATCGGCAAGCCTGCGGTTCTGCAAAACAGTAATAACAAAGGCAATAGCGCACTCAGTGCCACGGTGACTGAAGGTTCAGCGGTGCTGGCTACTGATTATAAAATCTCATTTAGCAATAACCAGTGGCAGGTCACCCGCCTTGCCAGCAATACCTCTTTTACAGTGATGCCTGATGCTAACGGTAAAGTCTCGTTTGATGGTATGGAGTTAACGTTCACTGGAACGCCCAAAGCCAATGATAGTTTCACGCTGAAACCAGTAAGCGATGCCATCGTCAATATGGATGTATTAATCACTGATGAAGCGAAAATTGCGATGGCAAGTGATAAAGAAGCGGGGGAAAGCGACAATCGTAACGGTCAGGCCCTGCTGGATCTGCAAAACAACAGTAAAACAGTGGGCGGAACGAAATCGTTTAATGATGCCTACGCCATACTGGTTAGCGATATCGGTAATAAAACTGCCACGTTGAAAACCAGCAGTACCTCGCAGGGTAATGTGGTAACGCAACTTTCTAATCAGCAGCAGTCTATTTCTGGCGTCAATCTCGACGAAGAGTACGGCAACCTGCAACGTTTTCAGCAGTATTACCTGGCCAATGCACAGGTTCTGCAGACGGCGAATGCTATTTTTGATGCGCTGATTAACATTCGCTAAGGGGAGATAAGATGCGTTTCAGTACCCAGATGATGTACCAGCAAAATATGCACGGTATCACCAGTTCTCAGGCGGAATGGATGAAGTACGGCGAACAGATGTCGACGGGTAAGCGAGTCGTTAACCCTTCTGACGATCCTGTTGCTGCATCACAAGCTGTCGTGCTCTCCCAGGCGCAGGCGCAAAACAGCCAGTATACGCTGGCGCGAACTTTCGCCACTCAAAAAGTGTCACTGGAGGAGAGTGTGCTTGGCCAGGTTACCACCGCAATCCAGAGCGCGCAGGAAAAAATTGTCTACGCCAGCAACGGCACTTTGAGTGACGATGACCGGGCATCGTTAGCAACGGATATTCAGGGGATCCGCGACCAGTTGTTGAATCTGGCGAATACCACTGACGGTAACGGACGCTACATTTTTGCCGGTTATAAAACAGAATCTGCGCCGTTTAGCGAAGCGGATGGCGAATATATCGGTGGAAAAGAAAGTATTAAGCAACAGGTCGATGCTTCGCGTTCGATGGTGATAGGGCATACCGGCGACAAAATTTTCAACAACATTACCAGCAATGCGGTGAAGGAACCGGACGGTAGCAGTTCTGAAACCAATCTTTTTGCCATGCTGGATAGCGCCATCGCGGCGCTGAAAATACCGGTCGCGGAGAGCGAAGTAGATAAAGAAACCGCCGCAGCGGCATTGGATAAAACCAACCGTGGACTGAAAAATTCGCTGAATAATGTCCTGACTGTACGCGCAGAATTAGGCACGCAGCTAAATGAACTGGAGTCGCTGGATTCATTAGGTAGCGATCGCGCCTTAGGACAAACGCAGCAGATGAGTGATTTGGTTGATGTAGACTGGAACGCGACCATTTCATCTTACGTGATGCAGCAAACGGCGCTCCAGGCATCGTACAAAGCGTTTACCGATATGCAGGGGTTGTCTCTATTTCAGCTTAATAAATAAGCGTCTGTCAGAACATTCCATGAAGCCTGGGATGTTTTGTCTGCCTGCTCCGGGGATTGCCGGAGTAGGCTTTTTTTGTCTTATTTTTGAGTGGTTAGGTAACAAGAATGCCATTGGATGAATTTGAATATTTTTATTTATACCTGAAATAAAAAAGCCCCAGCGATTGCCAGGGCTTGATCTCTTTGAGCTAATGATTACTCAACAGGCTGCGGACGCGCAGGAGCGGCAGAAGCATGATGCGTTGCCGTATGACCACCTGCGGCACCTTTACCTTCGAAAGCAAAGGTCGGGCGCTGCCAGTCACTGTGACGCGGTGCTTCTGGAACATATTCCGGCGCCGGAGCGCGAGTCATCGGCGCGGTAGCGTGATTATGCTCAACGACTACCTCAGGGACAACAGGGGCTACCGTTTCCACTTTCGCCGCGACTTCAGCGACGATCGGTGCAGCAAGTTGAGCAACGGCTTCAGGTTCAGCAGGTTGAGCAACGACTTCCGGTTCAGCAACCATAACCTCAGTTGTTTCGTCGACATCTGCAATAGCTACCGTCTCTTCTTGCGGTTCGATAACCGGTTCCGCGTGTTCTGCGACTTCCTGCGCTACGGCAACATCAGCTTCGGTAATCACCTGCGGTTGTTCAGTTACTTCGGCGGCAATCACTTCAGAATGCGTCGTTTCGATAACTTCCGGTTGCGGTTGGGCAATCTGAACGGGAGCTTCTATGACTTCAGCCGCTTCTTCAACAACCGGCTCGCTAACAACAGGTTCGATAGCGGCAGCAACAGGGACTTCAGTCACTATCGGTTGCACCTGCATTTCTTCCTGCTCACGCGGCTCTTCAATCTGTACATCTTGCGAACGAACAACCGGGTAACGGATCCAGACTTTGCCAGAAGCCAGTTCTGGAGACGCACAGGCGACGGTTAACGGCATTGGCGACTGGGCCGGATAACGTTCATCACGATAGCGGCGACGGCGTTGACCGCTGACGCGCAGGTGACGCGGCGAGCGGCGAGAACGACGCGGCATGCCACCATTATCACGGTTATCTGTATTGTTCTCTTCTTGCTGTTCCGGCACAGCTGGTGTAACTACCGGCAGAGGTACTTTCACCAGTTCAGTACGTGGGGCAGGCGCTTCCTGTTCAACGACAGGTTCTGCCGCAACAGTTTCTTCAACCACCGGTGCGGTTGCCACTTCTTCCGCAACGTTTTGCTCATAACGTACTTTCTGGCTTAGTTGACGCTGTTTACGACGTGGCTGAACCGGACGTGCACGCTCTTCCTGTTCGGTTTCCTGTACAGACTGCTCTTCAACATTCAGCGCTTTCGCTTCCTGTTGCGCCTGACGTTTATCATCGTTACGGCGGCGGCTACGTTCGCGACGCGGTGTTTGCTGTTCGTCGGTGGTACGTGCTTTTTCCGTTACATCAGCTTGCTGACGGCTCTCACGAGTCTCGGCTGTCTGCTGCTGCGCCTGGCGACGGTTACGGCGGTTATCTTCGCGGTTATCGCCACCTTCTGTACGTTCGCCTCGGGTGTCGCGACGTTCATTACGGTCACGGCGGTTGTTCTGACGAGGCTTACGGCGATCCTGTTGACGCTCAGGTTTCGCTTCTGTTTTGGGTGCTGACTGTTCAGCAGGTTTCGCTTCTTCACTGCTGCTGAACAGGGATTTTAGTGCACCGAAGAAGCGACTTAACAGACCTGGTTGTGCAGGTGTTGCCGGAGCGGCGGCTTTGGGTGAAGGCGTCGCTGCCTGAACTGCTGGTTCTGCCGGGGCTGGCGCTGGTGGAACATCAGGCATGGCAAACGTTGCCAGCGCAGGTTGTTCTGGGCGCTTACGCTCGGCGAACTCTTCTTCAGACGGCAATGCCATCGCTTCTTCATGCAGCTTCGGCAGCATGTAGCTTAAGGTTGGCGTTTCTTCGCCTTTACGCACGCGCAGTACGTGATAGTGCGGGGTTTCCATCTGATCATTTGGCACAATCACACAGCGCACGCCGTCCTGACGCGTTTCAATGGCATTCACCGCAGAACGTTTTTCGTTCAGCAGGTAAGAAGCGATTGGCACAGGAACGATCGCGTGGACTTCCTGAGTGTTCTCTTTCAGCGCTTCTTCTTCAATCAGGCGCAGAATAGAGAGTGACAGGGACTCGTTGTCACGTACGGTGCCAGTACCAGAGCAACGCGGACAGACGTGATGGCTGGATTCACCGAGTGACGGGCTCAGGCGCTGACGGGACATCTCCAGCAGGCCGAAGCGAGAAATATGGCTGATTTGAATACGCGCACGGTCCTGGCGTACCGCTTCACGCAGACGGTTTTCTACCGCACGCTGGTGGCGTACTGGCGTCATGTCGATGAAGTCGATAACAATCAGACCGCCGAGGTCTCGCAGACGCAACTGGCGAGCAATTTCATCGGCCGCTTCGAGGTTGGTGTTAAACGCCGTTTCTTCGATATCGCCGCCGCGGGTTGCGCGTGCAGAGTTGATGTCGATGGCGGTTAATGCCTCGGTGCTGTCGATAACGATGGAACCACCTGATGGCAGACGGACTTCACGCTGGAAGGCCGACTCGATCTGCGATTCGATTTGATAGTGGCTGAACAACGGAATTTCACCGGTGTACAGTTTGATTTTGCTGCTGAAATCCGGGCGACCCAGCGCGGCGATATGCTGGCGCGCCAGTTCGAGTACTTTCGGGTTATCGATCAGGATTTCGCCAATGTCCTGACGCAGGTAGTCACGGAAAGCACGCACAATTACGTTGCTCTCCTGGTGGATCAGGAACGGAGCAGGGCGGCTTTCTGCGGCTTTTTTGATGGCTTCCCAGTGTTTCAGGCGGAAGCTTAAATCCCATTGCAGTGCTTCGGCAGATTTGCCGACGCCGGCAGTACGCACGATAAGCCCCATGCCTTCAGGCAGTTCAAGGCTTGCCAGCGCTTCCTTTAATTCGGTACGGTCATCACCCTCAATACGGCGAGAAATGCCGCCCGCGCGCGGGTTGTTCGGCATCAAAACCAGATAACTACCTGCCAGACTGATAAAGGTGGTGAGTGCTGCGCCTTTGTTGCCGCGCTCTTCTTTATCGATCTGAACAATGACTTCCTGGCCTTCACGTAACACATCTTTAATGTTCGGGCGACCATGAGCGCTATAGTTAGCAGGGAAATATTCGCGGGCAATTTCTTTTAATGGGAGGAAACCGTGACGTTCAGCGCCGTAATCAACAAAAGCAGCTTCCAGACTCGGTTCAATGCGGGTGATTTTACCTTTATAGATATTTGCCTTTTTCTGTTCATGCCCTGGACTTTCGATATCCAGGTCATACAGACGCTGCCCGTCTACAAGGGCAACGCGCAACTCTTCCTGCTGAGTTGCGTTGATTAACATTCTTTTCATCGTAACTTACTCATTATTCTTACATTGACGACTAAGCTGCGGGCAAAGTAACGCCTTGCCGGGTGTGAACCGATGGCCTCGTGTCTAGTCGCGTCGCCAACCTCACGGTTATCGTCAGCTCAAAGAGGCGCAGAGTGTCGGTTGCCCGTTTTTCATGCGGAAAAACAGCGCAATTATCAGAGAAACAGACTGGGTGTTACTCTCCAGAAATATTTCCATCTACCGGTAAGGACTGCAACCCGCAGCCCGCTAACTGCCTGAAAGATCAATACGTCTTACGCCATTGCTGCGTTGATGATCGGTCGGGCAAAATGGGTTATTCCGTAAAATTTCTTGTTTTAACAAGGTTGGACACGGAAACGGTCTCATTATTCCACTGCAAGCCTTGTTATAGCAAGATGACTTTTACCATTTATCACCCGCTTACTCACAGTTTTTTCACTTCTTGCTGGTGATTGGTTTAATAACCATCAATAAAGTGATCACGTAATGAAGTAATAAGGTGCAAAACTAAATATAAGCATAGAAAAATGAGTGGCGCGAATCCTGCTGGCTAATTAGAATCGCCCACCATGAAAACAGAGACTCCATCCGTAAAAATCGTTGCTATCACCGCCGATGAAGCGGGGCAACGTATCGACAACTTTTTGCGTACCCAACTGAAAGGTGTGCCAAAAAGTATGATCTACCGTATTTTGCGTAAAGGTGAAGTACGGGTGAATAAAAAACGTATTAAGCCTGAATATAAACTCGAAGCTGGCGATGAAGTGCGTATCCCTCCGGTTCGTGTTGCCGAACGAGAAGAAGACGCCGTTTCGCCGCATCTGCAAAAAGTGGCGGCGCTGGCCGATGTCATCTTATATGAAGATGATCATATTCTGGTGCTGAATAAACCGTCCGGCACGGCAGTGCATGGCGGTAGCGGTTTAAGTTTTGGCGTTATTGAAGGGCTGCGAGCGTTGCGCCCGGAAGCGCGTTTTCTTGAACTGGTGCATCGACTCGATCGGGACACTTCAGGCGTACTGTTGGTGGCGAAAAAACGCTCGGCGTTGCGTTCTCTGCATGAGCAGTTGCGTGAAAAAGGCATGCAAAAAGATTATCTGGCGCTAGTGCGTGGTCAGTGGCAGTCGCATGTCAAGAGCGTGCAAGCGCCGTTGCTGAAAAACATTCTGCAAAGCGGCGAGCGTATTGTGCGTGTGAGTCAGGAAGGTAAACCGTCAGAAACGCGCTTTAAAGTGGAAGAACGCTATGCGTTTGCCACGCTGGTTCGTTGCAGCCCGGTTACCGGACGTACCCACCAGATCCGTGTGCATACGCAGTATGCCGGTCATCCGATTGCCTTTGATGATCGCTACGGCGACCGTGAATTTGACAAACAGCTCACTGAAGCGGGAACGGGATTAAATCGCTTATTCCTGCACGCGGCAGCGTTGAAGTTTACCCATCCGGGAACGGGTGAGGTGATGCGCATTGAAGCACCGATGGATGAGGGTTTGAAGCGTTGTTTGCAGAAGTTGCGTAACGCACGTTAATATGAATATATAAGCCTGTAATGGGTGGTAGGCCAGATAAGGCGTAAATGCCTTATCTGGTAGATAAAACTATCCCATCAGCGGATTTTTTCCTTCCCGACGTAGCATCTGACAGAGCGCGATTAGTGGCAAACCTACCAGCGTGTTAGGGTCGCGCCCTTCTAAACGCTCAAACAGCGTAATGCCAAATCCTTCACTCTTAAAGCTTCCTGCACAGTGCAGGGGATGCTCCTTGCGCACATAATTATCAATCTCCGCCTCGCTCAGGTGACGGAAATGGACGTCAAAAGGTTCTACTTCTGTTTGCAAATGTCCATTGGCGGAATTATACAGTGCCAGCCCAGTATAGAAGGTGACAATATTGCCGCTGGCTTTGCGTAATTGTAGACGGGCATTTTCTTCCGTTAATGGTTTTCCGGTGATCTCTCCATCCAGTACACACACTTGATCTGAACCGATAATTAAATGTTTCGGATAACGTGACGCCAGGGATTGCGCTTTTTCTTGCGCCAGCCGAAGTACCAGTTGGCGTGGTGATTCATCGTTGCGTGGGGTTTCATCGACTTCCGGCGCTGCACATTCAAAAGCAATTTGCAGTTTTTCAAGTAGAGCGCGGCGCCAGGGCGAGGTGGAGGCTAAAATAAGTTTAGACATATTTTTTCCATCAGATATAGCGTATTGATGATAGCCATTTTAAACTATGCGCTTCGTTTTGCAGTTTGATGTTCGTTGTCAGCACTGAACGAAAATAAAGCAGTAACCCGCAATGTGTGCGAATTATTGGCAAAAGGCAACCACAGGCTGCCTTTTTCTTTGACTCTATGACGTTACAAAGTTAATATGCGCGCCCTATGCAAAAGGTAAAATTACCCCTGACTCTCGATCCGGTTCGTACGGCTCAAAAACGCCTTGATTACCAGGGTATTTATACTCCTGATCAAGTCGAGCGCGTCGCCGAATCTGTAGTCAGTGTGGACAGTGATGTGGAATGCTCCATGTCGTTCGCTATCGATAACCAACGTCTCGCAGTGTTAAACGGCGATGCGAAGGTGACGGTAACGCTCGAGTGTCAGCGTTGCGGGAAGCCGTTTTCTCATCAGGTCTACACAACGTATTGTTTTAGTCCTGTACGTTCAGACGAACAGGCTGAAGCACTGCCGGAAGCGTATGAACCGATTGAGGTTAACGAATTCGGTGAAATCGATCTGCTTGCAATGGTGGAAGATGAAATCATCCTCGCCTTGCCGGTAGTTCCGGTGCATGATTCTGAACACTGTGAAGTGTCCGAAGCGGACATGGTCTTTGGTGAACTGCCTGAAGAAGCGCAAAAACCAAACCCATTTGCCGTATTAGCCAGCTTAAAGCGTAAGTAATTGGTGCTCCCCGTTGGATCGGGGATAAACCGTAATTGAGGAGTAAGGTCCATGGCCGTACAACAGAATAAACCAACCCGTTCCAAACGTGGCATGCGTCGTTCCCATGACGCGCTGACCGCAGTCACCAGCCTGTCTGTAGACAAAACTTCTGGTGAAAAACACCTGCGTCACCACATCACTGCCGACGGTTACTACCGCGGCCGCAAGGTCATCGCTAAGTAATCACGCGTTTGCGTGATGAAGCTTAGTGAGGATTTTCCCCAGGCAACTGGGGAAAGACCAAACCGGGCGGCGACGATACCTTGACACGTCTAACCCTGGCGTTAGATGTCATGGGGGGCGATTTTGGTCCTTCTGTGACAGTGCCTGCTGCATTGCAGGCACTGAATTCTAATTCGCAACTCACTCTTCTTTTGGTCGGCAATCCCGACGCCATCACGCCATTACTTGCTAAAGCTGACTTTGAACAACGTTCGCGTCTGCAGGTTATTCCTGCGCAGTCAGTTATCGCCAGTGATGCCCGACCTTCGCAAGCTATCCGCGCCAGTCGCGGTAGCTCAATGCGCGTGGCGCTGGAATTGGTAAAAGAAGGTCGAGCACAGGCCTGTGTCAGCGCGGGTAATACCGGTGCGCTGATGGGGCTGGCAAAATTATTACTCAAGCCCCTTGAGGGGATTGAGCGCCCTGCGTTGGTGACGGTACTGCCGCATCAGCAAAAGGGCAAAACGGTAGTCCTTGATTTGGGGGCTAACGTCGATTGTGACAGCACTATGTTGGTGCAATTCGCCATTATGGGTTCTGTTCTGGCAGAAGAGGTGGTGGAAATCCCTAATCCTCGCGTGGCGTTGCTCAATATTGGTGAAGAGGAAGTAAAGGGGCTGGACAGTATTCGGGATGCCTCTGCTGTGCTTAAAAAAATCCCTTCCATCAATTACATCGGCTATCTTGAAGCCAATGAGTTATTAACTGGCAAGACGGATGTGCTGGTTTGCGACGGATTTACAGGAAATGTCACATTAAAGACGATGGAAGGTGTTGTCAGGATGTTCCTTTCTCTGCTGAAATCTCAGGGAGAAGGGAAAAAACGGTCGTGGTGGCTACTGTTATTAAAGCGTTGGCTACAAAAGAGCCTGATGAGGCGATTCAGTCACCTCAACCCCGACCAGTATAACGGCGCCTGTCTGTTAGGATTGCGCGGCACGGTGATAAAAAGCCATGGTGCGGCCAATCAGCGAGCTTTTGCGGTCGCGATTGAACAGGCAGTGCAGGCGGTGCAGCGACAAGTTCCTCAGCGAATTGCCGCTCGCCTGAAATCTGTATACCCAGCTGGTTTTGAACTGCTGGACGGTGGCAAAAGCGGAACTCTGCGGTAGCAGGACGCTGCCAGCGCCACTCGCAGTTTGCAAGTGACGGTATATAACCGAAAAGTGACTGAGCGTACATGTATACGAAGATTATTGGTACTGGCAGCTATCTGCCCGAACAAGTGCGGACAAACGCCGATCTGGAAAAAATGGTGGATACCTCTGACGAGTGGATTGTCACGCGCACCGGTATTCGTGAACGCCATATTGCAGCGCCAAATGAAACCGTTTCTACTATGGGATTCGAAGCGGCGACGCGTGCAATTGAAATGGCGGGCATCGATAAAGACCAGATTGGACTGATCGTTGTGGCGACGACTTCTGCCACGCACGCCTTTCCGAGCGCGGCATGTCAGATTCAAAGCATGCTGGGTATTAAAGGTTGCCCGGCGTTTGACGTTGCCGCAGCCTGCGCGGGTTTCACCTACGCACTGAGCGTGGCCGATCAATACGTGAAATCTGGCGCGGTTAAGTATGCTCTGGTCGTCGGTTCCGATGTACTGGCGCGCACCTGCGATCCAGCAGATCGCGGAACAATTATCATTTTTGGCGATGGCGCGGGCGCTGCAGTGCTGGCTGCCTCTGAAGAGCCAGGAATCATCTCCACTCATCTTCATGCCGACGGCAGCTATGGTGAATTGTTGACGTTACCTAATGCTGACCGTATAAATCCAGAGAATTCAATTTATCTGACCATGGCGGGCAACGAAGTCTTCAAAGTTGCGGTAACGGAGCTGGCGCACATCGTTGATGAGACGCTGGAAGCAAATAATCTTGACCGTTCCCAACTGGACTGGCTGGTTCCGCATCAGGCGAACCTGCGTATTATCAGCGCCACGGCGAAAAAACTCGGTATGTCGATGGACAATGTCGTCGTGACGCTGGACCGCCACGGTAATACATCTGCCGCGTCTGTACCGTGCGCGCTGGATGAAGCCGTACGCGACGGGCGTATTAAGCCGGGGCAGTTGGTTCTGCTTGAAGCCTTTGGCGGTGGATTCACCTGGGGCTCCGCGCTGGTTCGTTTCTAGGATAAGGATTAAAACATGACGCAATTTGCATTTGTGTTCCCTGGTCAGGGTTCTCAAACCGTTGGAATGCTGGCTGATATGGCGGCGAGCTATCCAATTGTCGAAGAAACCTTTGCTGAAGCTTCTGCCGCGCTGGGCTATGACCTGTGGGCGTTGACCCAACAGGGGCCAGCCGAAGAACTGAATAAAACCTGGCAAACCCAGCCAGCATTGTTGACTGCATCCGTTGCACTGTACCGCGTATGGCAGCAACAGGGCGGCAAAGCACCGGCAATGATGGCTGGTCATAGCCTGGGGGAATACTCCGCGCTGGTTTGCGCTGGGGTGATTGATTTTGCTGATGCGGTGCGTCTGGTTGAGATGCGCGGCAAGTTCATGCAGGAAGCTGTACCGGAAGGGACTGGCGCAATGGCGGCAATCATCGGTCTGGATGATGCGTCTATTGCCAAAGCGTGTGAAGAGGCGGCAGAAGGTCAGGTCGTTTCTCCGGTTAACTTCAACTCTCCGGGCCAGGTGGTTATTGCGGGTCATAAAGAAGCTGTTGAGCGTGCAGGCGCCGCTTGTAAAGCAGCAGGTGCAAAACGTGCACTGCCGTTGCCGGTGAGCGTACCTTCTCACTGTGCGCTGATGAAGCCCGCGGCGGACAAGCTGGCGGTAGAATTAGCGAAAATCATCTTTAACGCTCCGACCATTCCAGTGGTGAACAACGTTGATGTGAAATGCGAAACCAATGGTGATGCCATCCGTGACGCATTGGTACGTCAGTTGTATAACCCGGTTCAGTGGACGAAGTCCGTTGAATACATGGCAGCACAAGGTGTAGAACACCTTTATGAAGTTGGCCCGGGCAAAGTGCTGACTGGCCTGACGAAACGCATTGTCGACACCCTGACCGCCTCGGCGCTGAACGAACCTTCAGCGATGGCAGCGGCGCTCGAGCTTTAAAAGAGGAACAACATGAATTTTGAAGGAAAAATCGCACTGGTAACCGGTGCAAGCCGCGGGATTGGCCGCGCAATCGCTGAAACGCTCGCAGCTCGTGGCGCGAAAGTTATCGGTACTGCGACCAGTGAAAACGGCGCACAGGCGATCAGTGATTATTTAGGTGCTAACGGCAAAGGTCTGATGTTGAATGTGACCGACCCGGCATCTATTGAATCTGTTCTGGAAAAAATTCGCGCAGAATTTGGTGAAGTCGATATCCTGGTCAATAATGCCGGTATCACTCGTGATAACCTGTTAATGCGAATGAAAGATGATGAGTGGAACGATATCATCGAAACCAACCTTTCATCTGTTTTCCGTCTGTCAAAAGCGGTAATGCGCGCTATGATGAAAAAGCGTCATGGTCGTATTATCACTATCGGTTCTGTGGTTGGTACCATGGGAAATGGCGGTCAGGCTAACTACGCTGCGGCGAAAGCTGGCTTGATCGGCTTCAGTAAATCACTGGCGCGTGAAGTTGCGTCACGCGGTATTACTGTAAACGTTGTTGCTCCGGGTTTTATTGAAACGGACATGACACGTGCGCTGAGCGATGACCAGCGTGCGGGTATCCTGGCGCAGGTTCCTGCGGGTCGCCTCGGCGGCGCACAGGAGATCGCCAACGCGGTTGCATTCCTGGCATCCGACGAAGCAGCTTACATCACGGGTGAAACTTTGCATGTGAACGGCGGGATGTACATGGTCTGATCGTGATTTGCACAAAATGCTCATGTTGCGCGCAGTCTGCGTGGTTATGAGTAATTATTAGTGCAAAATGATTTGCGTTATTGGGGGGTAAGGCCTCAAAATAACGTAAAATCGTGGTAAGACCTGCCGGGATTTAGTTGCAAATTTTTCAACATTTTATACACTACGAAAACCATCGCGAAAGCGAGTTTTGATAGGAAATTTAAGAGTATGAGCACTATCGAAGAACGCGTTAAGAAAATTATCGGCGAACAGCTGGGCGTTAAGCAGGAAGAAGTTACCAACAATGCTTCTTTCGTTGAAGACCTGGGCGCGGATTCTCTTGACACCGTTGAGCTGGTAATGGCTCTGGAAGAAGAGTTTGATACTGAGATTCCGGACGAAGAAGCTGAGAAAATCACCACCGTTCAGGCTGCCATTGATTACATCAACGGCCACCAGGCGTAAGTGAACATCTCCAGGCGGTCGTTCGACCGCCTGAGTTTTTTCTTTTTTGTCCCACTAGAATCATTTTTTCCCTCCCTGGAGGACAAACGTGTCTAAGCGTCGTGTAGTTGTGACCGGACTGGGCATGTTGTCTCCTGTCGGCAATACCGTAGAGTCTACCTGGAAAGCTCTGCTTGCCGGTCAGAGTGGCATCAGCCTAATCGACCATTTCGATACTAGCGCCTATGCAACGAAATTTGCTGGCTTAGTAAAGGATTTTAACTGTGATGACATCATCTCGCGCAAAGAACAGCGCAAGATGGATGCCTTCATTCAATATGGAATTGTCGCTGGCGTTCAGGCCATGCAGGATTCTGGCCTTGAAATAACGGAAGAGAACGCAACCCGTGTTGGTGCTGCTATTGGCTCCGGGATTGGCGGACTTGGATTGATCGAAGAAAACCACTCATCTTTGATGAATGGTGGTCCACGTAAGATCAGCCCGTTCTTCGTTCCGTCAACGATTGTGAACATGGTGGCAGGTCACCTGACTATCATGTATGGCCTGCGTGGCCCAAGCATCTCTATCGCGACCGCCTGTACTTCTGGCGTGCACAACATTGGTCATGCTGCGCGTATTATCGCGTATGGCGATGCTGACGTGATGGTTGCAGGCGGCGCAGAGAAAGCCAGTACGCCGCTTGGCGTTGGTGGTTTCGGCGCAGCACGTGCATTATCTACCCGCAATGATAACCCGCAAGCGGCCAGCCGCCCGTGGGATAAAGATCGTGATGGCTTTGTACTGGGTGACGGTGCCGGTATGCTGGTGCTCGAAGAGTACGAACACGCGAAAAAACGCGGTGCGAAAATTTACGCTGAAGTTGTCGGTTTTGGTATGAGCAGCGATGCTTACCATATGACGTCGCCGCCGGAAAACGGCGCAGGCGCGGCACTGGCAATGGCGAATGCTCTGCGTGACGCAGGTATTGAGCCGGGCCAGATTGGCTACGTTAACGCGCACGGTACGTCGACGCCGGCAGGCGATAAGGCGGAAGCGCAGGCCGTGAAAACTATCTTCGGTGAAGCTGCAAGCCGCGTGCTGGTAAGCTCCACGAAATCCATGACCGGTCACCTGTTAGGTGCTGCTGGTGCAGTAGAGTCTATCTACTCCATCCTGGCGTTGCGCGATCAGGCTGTTCCGCCGACCATCAACCTGGATAACCCGGATGAAGGTTGCGACCTGGATTTCGTGCCGCACGAAGCGCGTCAGGTTAGCGGAATGGAGTATACCTTGTGTAACTCCTTCGGCTTTGGTGGCACTAACGGTTCTTTGATCTTTAAAAAGATCTAAGTTGCTGTTTTACACCTCTATAAAAGGTCCGCTTGCGGGCCTTTTTTCTTGACTCTGACCCAGACTTGTTCTGCGGTGAACATACTGCGACACTAACAATACTCTTATAAGGAGCTGCTATGTTCTTAATTAACGGTCATAAACAGGAATCGCTGGCAGCAAGCGATCGAGCAACGCAGTTTGGCGATGGCTGTTTCACGACAGCCAGAATTATTGACGGTAGAGTTAGCTTGTTATCCGCGCACACGCAGCGGCTACAGGAAGCCTGCCAACGCTTAATGATCGCCTGTGATTTCTGGTTGCAGCTTGAACAAGAAATGAAATACCTGGCAGCAAAGCAGCAAAACGGCGTGCTGAAGGTGATGATTAGCCGCGGTTGTGGTGGAAGAGGGTACAGTACGTTAAATAGCGGACCGGCAACGCGCATTCTCTCGGTTGCGGCTTATCCTGCGCATTACGACCGCTTACGTAATGAGGGAGCGACGTTGGCGTTAAGCCCGATTCGCCTGGGACGTAATCCTCACCTTGCGGGGATTAAACACCTTAACCGTCTGGAGCAGGTGTTGATTCGCTCTCATCTTGAGCAGACAAACGCCGATGAGGCGCTGGTTCTTGACAGCGAAGGGTGGGTTACGGAATGCTGTGCGGCTAATTTGTTCTGGCGCAAAGGCGATGTGGTCTACACGCCGCGTCTGGATCAGGCTGGAGTTAACGGCATTATGCGACAATTCTGTATCCGTTTACTGGCACAATCTTCTTATCAGGTTGTCGAAGTACAAGCCGTACTGGAAGAAGCGATGCAGGCGGATGAGATGATTGTTTGTAATGCGTTGATGCCGGTTATTCCCGTACGTGCCTGTGGCGATATCTCCTTTTCGTCAACAACGCTATATGAATATTTAGCCCCACTTTGTGAGCACCCGAATTAGTCATGAAAAAAGTGTTATCGATTGTTTTGTTATTGTTGGTGGTACTGGGTATTGCCGCCGGTGCGGGCGTCTGGAAGGTTCGCCATTTTGGCGATAGCAAATTACTCATTAAAGAAGAGACCATTTTCACTCTGAAACCAGGGACCGGGCGACTGGCACTTGGTGAACAGCTTTACGCCGACAAAATCATCAATCGACCCCGTGTCTTTCAGTGGCTATTGCGTGTGGAGCCGGATCTTTCTCACTTTAAAGCCGGGACTTACCGCTTTACACCGCAGATGACCGTGCGCGAAATGCTGCAACTGTTGGAAAGTGGTAAAGAAGCGCAGTTCCCTCTTCGGCTGGTGGAAGGGATGCGCCTGAGCGATTACCTCAAGCAATTACGTGAAGCGCCGTATATCAAACACACGCTGAGCGACGATAAGTACGCTACCGTGGCGCAGGCACTGGAACTTGAAAACCCGCAGTGGATTGAAGGTTGGTTTTGGCCAGACACCTGGATGTATACCGCTAATACCACTGATGTTGCGTTGCTTAAGCGAGCGCATAAGAAAATGGTGAAAGCGGTTGATAGTGTCTGGGAAGGGCGTGTGGACGGACTGCCGTACAAAGATAAAAATCAACTGGTAACCATGGCATCGATTATCGAAAAAGAGACTGCCGTTGCCAGCGAGCGCGCTCAGGTTGCCTCGGTATTTATTAACCGGTTACGTATTGGCATGCGCCTACAGACTGACCCGACGGTGATTTACGGGATGGGGGAGCGTTATAATGGCAAGCTTTCTCGTGCTGATCTTGAGACGCCGACAGCGTATAACACCTATACCATTACCGGCCTGCCGCCGGGGGCAATTGCCACGCCGGGAGAAGATTCGCTGAAGGCTGCCGCACATCCGGCAAAAACACCGTATCTCTATTTTGTGGCCGATGGTAAAGGCGGACACACGTTTAATACCAATCTTGCCAGCCATAACAAGTCTGTGCAGGATTATCTGAAAGTGCTTAAGGAAAAAAATGCGCAGTAAGTATATCGTCATTGAAGGGCTGGAAGGCGCAGGCAAAACCACGGCACGTAACGTGGTGGTCGAGACGCTTGAGCAACTGGGTATCCACGATATGGTTTTCACTCGTGAACCTGGCGGTACGCAACTTGCCGAGAAGTTAAGAAGCCTGGTGCTGGATATCAAATCGGTAGGCGACGAAGTTATTACTGATAAAGCCGAAGTGCTGATGTTTTATGCCGCGCGTGTTCAATTGGTAGAAACGGTTATCAAACCGGCGCTGGCTAACGGCACCTGGGTGATTGGCGATCGTCACGATCTCTCTACTCAGGCGTATCAGGGGGGGGGACGTGGTATTGATCAACATATGCTGGCAACGCTACGTGATGCTGTTTTGGGCGATTTTCGTCCTGACTTAACGCTCTATCTCGATGTTACCCCGGAAGTTGGCTTAAAACGCGCTCGCGCACGTGGAGAGTTGGATCGTATTGAGCAAGAGTCATTCGATTTCTTTAATCGCACTCGCGCCCGCTATCTGGAACTGGCCGCACAAGATAGAAGCATTCACACCATTGACGCTACCCAGCCGCTGGATGCCGTCATGGACGCAATTCGTACCACCGTGACCAATTGGGTTAAGGAGCAGGGCGCATGAGATGGTATCCATGGTTACGACCTGATTTCGAAAAACTGGTAGCCAGCTATCAGGCAGGAAGAGGTCACCATGCGCTACTTATTCAGGCGTTACCAGGTATGGGCGATGATGCCTTAATCTACGCTCTGAGCCGTTTTTTACTCTGCCAACAACCGCAGGGTCACAAAAGTTGCGGTCACTGCCGTGGATGTCAGTTGATGCAGGCTGGCACGCATCCCGATTATTACACCCTGATTCCCGAAAAAGGGAAGAACGCGCTGGGCATTGATGCAGTACGGGAAGTTACCGAAAAGCTAAATGAGCACGCACGTTTAGGCGGTGCAAAAGTTGTCTGGGTAACCGATGCTGCTTTGCTGACCGACGCCGCAGCTAACGCATTGCTGAAGACACTGGAAGAGCCGCCAGCAGAAACCTGGTTTTTCCTCGCTACCCGAGAGCCTGAACGTTTACTGGCGACATTACGTAGCCGTTGTCGGTTACATTACCTCGCGCCGCCGCCAGAACAGTACGCTGTGACCTGGCTTTCACGTGAAGTGACAATGTCACAAGAGACGTTGCTTGCCGCACTGCGCTTAAGCGCCGGTTCGCCCGGCGCGGCATTGGCGCTGTTTCAGGGAGATACCTGGCAGGCCCGCGAAACACTTTGTCAGGCGCTGGCATACAGTGTGCAATCTGGCGACTGGTATTCGATGTTAGCGGCGCTTAATCATGAGCAAGCTCCGGCGCGCCTGCACTGGCTGGCAACGTTGTTGATGGATGCGCTAAAACGCCATCATGGCGCTTCGCAAGTTACCAATGTTGATGTTCCGGGTGTCGTTATCTCGCTGGCAAATCGTCTTTCTCCCTCGCGCCTGCAAACTATGCTGGGGGATGTTTGCCACAGTCGCGAGCAGTTAATTTCTGTTACAGGCGTAAACCGCGAACTTCTTATCACCGATCTTTTACTGCGTATTGAGCATTACCTGCAACCGGGCGTTGTGTTACCGGTTCCTCATCTTTAAGAGAGACATCATGTTTTTAGTCGACTCACACTGCCATCTCGATGGTCTGGATTATGAATCTTTGCATAAGGACGTAGATGACGTTCTGGCAAAAGCCGCTGCGCGCGATGTGAAATTTTGTCTGGCGGTCGCCACGACATTACCTGGTTATCTGCATATGCGGGATCTGGTAGGAGAACGCGATAACGTCGTATTTTCTTGCGGTGTGCATCCGCTCAACCAGAATGATCCCTACGATGTAGAAGATTTACGCCGTCTGGCGGCGGAAGAGGGGGTTGTTGCGCTGGGAGAAACCGGGCTGGATTATTATTACACGCCGGAAACTAAGGTTCGTCAGCAAGAGTCCTTCATCCATCATATTCAGATTGGTCGTGAACTGAACAAACCGGTTATCGTTCATACCCGTGACGCTCGTGCCGACACGTTGGCAATTCTGCGCGAAGAAAAAGTGACGGATTGCGGTGGCGTACTACACTGTTTTACAGAGGACAAAGAAACGGCGGGCAAATTACTGGATCTTGGATTTTATATCTCTTTCTCTGGTATTGTGACCTTCCGTAATGCTGAACAATTGCGTGATGCCGCGCGTTATGTACCTCTGGATCGGTTGCTGGTCGAAACGGATTCTCCTTATCTGGCGCCAGTGCCGCATCGAGGAAAAGAGAATCAACCTGCGATGGTTCGTGACGTTGCAGAATACATGGCTGTGTTGAAAGGTGTTGCCGTTGAAGAACTGGCGCAGGTAACCACCGATAACTTCGCCCGTCTGTTTCACATCGATGCTTCCCGCCTTCAATCCATCCGTTGAATGAGTTTTTTTAAAGCTCGTAATTAATAGATAAAACGAGTAAAGTTCACCGCCGCAAACTGGGCGGTGAATAACCATGTTTGAAATATTGTGACATCTATTTTGTCAATATGTGCAACTTCGCTAAAGATCTGAAGTTGAAACGTGATAGCCGTCAAACAAATCGATACTGAATTATTTTACTCTGTGTAATAAATAAAGGGCGCTTAGATGCCCTGTACATGGCGAGGCTCTCCCCCCTTGCTACGCGTGAGAACGTAAAAAAAGCACCCATACTCAGGAGCACTCTCAATTATGTTTAAGAATGCATTTGCTAACCTGCAAAAGGTCGGTAAATCGCTGATGCTGCCAGTATCCGTACTGCCTATCGCAGGTATTCTGCTGGGCGTCGGTTCCGCGAATTTCAGCTGGCTGCCCGCCGTTGTGTCGCATGTCATGGCAGAAGCAGGCGGTTCCGTCTTTGCAAACATGCCACTGATTTTTGCTATCGGTGTCGCCCTTGGCTTCACCAATAACGATGGCGTTTCTGCGCTGGCCGCGGTTGTTGCTTATGGCATCATGGTGAAAACCATGGCCGTGGTCGCACCGCTGGTACTACATTTACCTGCTGAAGAAATCGCCGCTAAGCATCTGGCGGATACGGGCGTACTCGGGGGGATTATCTCCGGTGCGATTGCAGCGTACATGTTTAACCGTTTCTACCGTATTAAGCTGCCTGAGTATCTTGGCTTCTTTGCCGGTAAACGCTTTGTGCCGATCATTTCAGGTCTGGCTGCCATCTTTACCGGCGTTGTGCTGTCCTTCATTTGGCCGCCGATTGGTTCCGCAATCCAGACGTTCTCCCAGTGGGCTGCTTATCAGAACCCGGTAGTTGCGTTTGGTATCTACGGTTTCATCGAACGTTGTCTGGTGCCGTTTGGTCTGCATCATATCTGGAACGTACCTTTCCAGATGCAGATTGGTGAGTACACCAACGCGGCTGGTCAGGTATTCCATGGCGACATTCCGCGTTATATGGCAGGCGACCCGACGGCGGGTAAACTGTCTGGCGGCTTCCTGTTCAAAATGTACGGTCTGCCGGCTGCCGCGATTGCTATCTGGCACTCTGCTAAACCAGAAAACCGCGCTAAAGTGGGCGGTATCATGATCTCCGCAGCGTTGACCTCGTTCCTGACCGGTATCACCGAGCCGATCGAGTTCTCCTTCATGTTCGTTGCGCCGATCCTGTACATCATCCACGCGATTCTGGCTGGTCTGGCATTCCCGATCTGTATTTTGCTGGGGATGCGTGATGGCACCTCGTTCTCGCACGGTCTGATCGACTTTATCGTTCTTTCTGGCAACAGCAGCAAGCTGTGGCTGTTCCCGATTGTCGGTATCGGTTATGCGATTGTTTACTACACCATCTTCCGCGTGTTGATTAAAGCACTGGATCTGAAAACGCCGGGGCGTGAAGATGCGACCGAAGATGCAAAAGCCGCAGGTACCAGCGAAATGGCGCCGGCACTGGTTGCTGCATTTGGTGGTAAAGAAAACATCACTAACCTCGACGCATGTATTACTCGTCTGCGCGTCAGCGTCGCTGATGTGTCCAAAGTGGATCAGGCTGGCCTGAAGAAACTGGGCGCAGCGGGCGTAGTGGTTGCTGGTTCTGGTGTTCAGGCAATTTTCGGTACTAAATCCGATAACCTGAAAACCGAAATGGATGAATACATCCGTAACCACTAATCCGTAAGAAGTTGGGGAGACTAAGGCAGCCAAATGGCTGCCTTTTTTACAGGTGTGTTGATCAACGTTATCCTGCTCGACATGAAAGGAGCCACCTTGTCTGCTCATTCGCATGTAGAAATGGGAAAATGGCGATGTATGCGGCAGCAAAACGATTTTTTGCTTAATAAATCGTGGGTTAAGGTTGAAAGAGCAGGTTTAACTCGACCATACTCTATACTCGCAGTGTGGTGCGGCGTAGCATGGCGCAACGCATGGCTATTTGAAAAAGGAAAATGTCGTGGCAGAAGAAACTATTTTTAGCAAAATTATTCGTCGTGAGATCCCCTCCGATATCGTCTACCAGGATGAGCTGGTAACGGCGTTTCGCGATATTTCGCCGCAAGCGCCAACGCATATACTGATTATCCCAAATACCCTCATTCCGACCGTCAATGATGTGTCTGCCGAACACGAGCAGGCGCTGGGGCGCATGATTACCGTCGCGGCAAAAATCGCCAGGCAAGAAGGTATTGCCGAAGATGGCTATCGTTTGATCATGAATACCAATCGTCATGGTGGACAAGAGGTGTATCACATCCATATGCACCTGCTGGGAGGCCGTCCGCTGGGCCCAATGCTGGCGCATAAAGGTTTGTAACGATGAGAAAAGGATGCTTTAGGCTGGCGTCACTGATGTTGTTATTGTTGGTGGGGTGTCGCTCACACCCGGAAATTCCGGTGAATGATGAGCAATCGCTGGTGATGGAGTCATCTCTGTTGGCTGCAGGCATTAGCGCAGAAAAGCCCGTTCTTTCGACGTCTGATATTCAGCCTTCAGCATCCTCGACGCTTTATAACGAAAGGCAAGAACCCGTTACCGTTCATTATCGTTTTTATTGGTATGACGCCAGAGGGTTGGAGATGCATCCTCTGGAAACGCCACGCAGTGTCACTATTCCTGCACGTTCAGCGGTGACCTTGTACGGCAGCGCCAATTTTCTGGGGGCGCATAAAGTCAGACTTTATCTTTATTTGTAAGGGGTGAATCTTGATGACAAAAATGAGTCGCTACGCCTTAATCACCGCGCTGGCGATGTTTCTCGCCGGGTGTGTGGCGCAACGTGAGCCTGCGCCAGTAGAAGAGGTGAAACCTGTTCCAGAGCAACCAACCGAGCAGCAACAGCCGGTACCGACCGTACCAACAGTGCCGACGATCCCGCAGCAGCCGGGGCCGATTGAGCATGAAGATCAAACCGCACCGCCTGCGCCGCATGTTCGCCATTATGACTGGAATGGCGCGATGCAGCCGATGGTCAGTAAGATGCTCGCGGCTGATGGCGTGACGGCGGGTAGCGTTCTGTTGGTGGATAGCGTCAATAACCGTACCAACGGTTCGCTGAATGCAGGGGAAGCGACAGAAACGCTACGTAATGCGCTGGCTAATAACGGCAAGTTTACCCTCGTTTCTGCCCAGCAGCTTTCAATGGCCAAGCAGCAGTTAGGTTTGTCGCCGCAGGACAGCTTAGGCACTCGCAGTAAAGCCATCGGTATTGCCCGCAACGTGGGCGCTCATTATGTGCTGTACTCCAGCGCCTCTGGTAATGTGAATACGCCAACCCTGCAAATGCAACTGATGCTGGTCCAGACTGGCGAAATTATCTGGTCAGGTAAAGGTGCCGTTCAGCAACAATAATCCCATTACGCGCGACAAATTACTGTCGCGTTATTTCCCGCAGTATCACCCCGTCGCGACGTTTAATCGTGGACTTAGCGGCGGGAGTTTTCTCATAGAGCATCAGGATCAACGTTTTGTTGTGCGCCAGCCGCATGATCCTGATGCGCCGCAGTTCGCGTTTTTGCGCCAGTATCGGGCTTTATCGCAATTACCCGCCAGCCTTGCGCCAAAGCCGCGTTTATATCTTCGCGGCTGGATGGTCGTTGACTATTTGCCTGGCGAAGTAAAAACGCAATTGCCGGATACCGACGAACTGGCATGCTTGCTGTATTATCTGCATCAGCAACCACGTTTTGGCTGGCGAATAGCGCTGCTACCGTTGCTGGAACAATACTGGCAACAAAGCGATCCGGCACGGCGGACTCCGGGCTGGTTACGGCAGTTAAAACGTCTGCGCAAAATACGTGAACCGCAGCCATTACGCTTAAGCCCGTTGCATATGGATGTCCACGCTGGAAATTTGGTCCATAGCGTGTCTGGGCTGAAACTTATCGACTGGGAGTATGCCGGCGATGGGGATATTGCGCTGGAACTGGCGGCAGTGTGGGTGGAAAATACTGACCAGCACCGACGGTTGGTTAATGACTATGCCGCGCAGGCGAAGATTGACCCGACGCGATTATGGCATCAGATCAGGCGTTGGTTTCCCTGGCTGCTGATGCTGAAAGCAGGATGGTTTGAGTACCGCTGGCGACAAACCGGCGATCAACAATTTATCAGGCTGGCCGATGACACCTGGCGGCAGCTATCAATAAGACAATAAGGAGAGCAGTGTGGGTCCAGTAATGTTGGATGTCGAAGGTTACGAACTGGACGCGGAAGAGCGTGAAATTCTGGCGCATCCGCTGGTAGGAGGGCTGATTCTCTTTACGCGTAACTATCACGATCCGGCGCAGTTACGTGAGCTGGTGCGCCAGATCCGCGCAGCTTCCCGCAATCATCTGGTGGTGGCGGTGGATCAGGAAGGTGGTCGCGTGCAACGCTTTCGTGAAGGTTTTACCCGTTTACCAGCGGCGCAATCTTTTGCCGCGCTGTTGGGGATGGAAGAGGGCGGAAAACTGGCGCAAGAAGCAGGTTGGCTCATGGCCAGCGAGATGATTGCCATGGATATTGATATCAGTTTTGCGCCCGTGCTGGACGTAGGGCATATCAGCGCGGCGATTGGCGAGCGTTCTTATCATGCCGATCCCGAAAAAGCGCTGGCAATCGCCAGCCGGTTTATTGATGGTATGCATGAAGCCGGAATGAAGACCACCGGCAAGCACTTCCCGGGTCATGGCGCAGTCACGGCAGACTCACATAAAGAAACGCCGTGCGACCCTCGCCCACAAGCGGAAATTCGCGCTAAAGATATGTCGGTCTTCAGTCGCTTAATCCGCGAAAATAAACTCGATGCCATTATGCCTGCGCATGTGATCTACAGCGATGTTGACCCGCGTCCGGCGAGCGGTTCTCCCTACTGGCTGAAGACCGTTTTACGCCAGGAGTTGGGTTTTGACGGCGTCATTTTCTCTGACGATTTGTCGATGGAAGGCGCGGCGATTATGGGCAGTTACGCTGAACGAGGTCAGGCTTCTCTGGATGCGGGTTGCGATATGATCCTGGTCTGCAATAATCGTAAAGGGGCCGTCAGCGTGTTAGATAATCTGTCACCGATCAAAGCAGAACGTGTTACAAGTTTGTATCATAAAGGTTCATTTTCGCGACAGGAACTGATGGACTCGGCTCGCTGGAAAGAGGTCAGCGCCCGTCTGAATCAGTTACATGAACGCTGGCAGGAAGAGAAAGCAGGTCACTAACCCTGACTTATGTGAGGAAGCGATGATTATCTATTTACACGGTTTTGACTCTAACAGTCCGGGTAACCACGAGAAAGTTTTGCAACTACAGTTTATTGACCCGGATGTACGGCTGATAAGCTACAGTACGCGACATCCGAAACACGATATGCAGCATTTACTCAAAGAAGTGGACAAAATGCTGCAACTCAATGTTGACGAGCGTCCGCTGATTTGTGGCGTTGGGCTGGGCGGTTACTGGGCCGAGCGAATTGGTTTTCTCTGTGATATCCGCCAGGTGATCTTCAACCCTAATTTATTCCCGTATGAGAATATGGAAGGGAAGATTGATCGCCCGGAAGAGTACGCTGATATCGCCACTAAGTGTGTGACTAACTTCCGCGAGAAAAATCGCGATCGTTGTCTGGTGATTTTATCGCGTAACGATGAAGCCCTTAACAGCCAGCGGACATCGGAAGAATTGCATCATTATTACGAGATTGTATGGGACGAAGAGCAGACCCACAAATTCAAAAATATCTCCCCGCATCTGCAACGCATTAAAGCGTTCAAAACCCTCGGATAAATGCCCTCGTCGCATCAGGTAACCTTGCCGATACCTGATGCGCTCCAGATTCTGTAAGTCGGAAAAGGCGTTCACGCCGCATCCGACAGTCAAGCATCAATGCCTGATGCGATGCTACGCATCTTGTCAGGCCTACCAAACGCCCTCCATACCCTACTCACGCTATATCACTCTCAAAAATTCGCTCAAATAACAAACAATGAACTCTGTTTTTTGATCTCACCCGGTAAAATCGCCTATCTTTCCAGCAACAAAACTTGATTCACATCAATTTTGGTATGACCAATGCACCATTCATGTTATTCTCAACAACGAAAAACATTTTCATGGCTGTAACCTGTTGTTAATTAAGAGCTATATCAATAACTATTACTTAACAATTGGTTAATAAATTTAAGGGGGTCACGTTGACTACGCCATTGAAAAAAATTGTGATTGTCGGCGGCGGTGCTGGTGGGCTGGAAATGGCGACACAGCTTGGACATAAGTTGGGGCGCAAGAAAAAAGCCAAAATCACGCTGGTCGATCGTAACCACAGCCACCTGTGGAAACCGTTGCTGCATGAAGTAGCGACTGGCTCGCTCGATGAAGGCGTTGATGCGCTGAGCTATCTGGCACACGCGCGTAATCATGGTTTCGAGTTCCAGCTAGGTTCTGTGGTTGATATCGATCGTGAAGCGAAAACAATCACTATTGCTGAGCTGCGCGACGAAAAAGGCGAGCTACTGGTGCCGGAACGCAAGATCGCGTACGACACGCTGGTAATGGCGCTGGGCAGCACCTCTAACGATTTCAATACGCCGGGTGTAAAAGAGAACTGTATTTTCCTTGATAACCCGCATCAGGCGCGCCGTTTCCATCAGGAGATGCTGAATCTGTTCCTCAAGTACTCAGCTAACCTGGGCGCGAATGGCAAGGTAAATATTGCTATTGTCGGTGGCGGCGCAACGGGAGTGGAACTTTCTGCTGAGTTGCACAATGCTGTGAAACAACTGCACAGCTATGGCTATAAAGGGCTGACCAACGAAGCCCTGAATGTGACGCTGGTGGAAGCGGGCGAACGCATTTTACCAGCGTTGCCGCCGCGTATTTCTGCTGCGGCTCACAGTGAGTTGACGAAATTGGGCGTTCGCGTACTGACGCAAACTATGGTTACCAGTGCTGATGAAGGCGGCCTGCACACTAAAGACGGCGAATATATTGAGGCCGATCTGATGGTGTGGGCGGCCGGGATCAAAGCGCCGGATTTCCTGAAAGATATTGGCGGCCTGGAAACCAACCGTATTAACCAACTGGTGGTGGAACCAACGCTACAGACTACGCGCGATCCTGACATTTATGCCATTGGCGACTGCGCGTCATGTCCGCGCCCGGAAGGGGGCTTTGTCCCGCCGCGCGCTCAGGCTGCGCACCAGATGGCTACCTGCGCAATGAACAATATTCTGGCGCAGATGAGCGGTAAGCCGCTGAAAAATTATCAGTATAAAGATCATGGATCGCTGGTATCACTGTCTAACTTCTCAACCGTCGGTAGTCTGATGGGTAACCTGACGCGTGGTTCAATGATGATTGAAGGGCGTATTGCGCGCTTTGTGTACATCTCGCTGTACCGAATGCATCAGATTGCGCTGCATGGCTACTTTAAAACCGGATTAATGATGCTGGTGGGGAGTATCAACCGCGTTATTCGTCCGCGTCTGAAACTGCATTAATCGGCGCACACTGGCGGATGCGGCTTAAATGCCCTATCCGCCCTTGAGGAACAGTGCTAACTGTAGGCCTGATAAGACGTGGTAAGTGTCGCATCAGGCATCCTTTCAGACTCCTCTGAATCCCTCAGTTTTTCCTGTTATTCCCCCGCTTTTCATCTTCTGTCTGATGGTCGTTTCACCTCTTCGCTTGCATGATTGGCATAACTGCAAAGAAGGAGGTGTTCCCGTGAATAAATCTATGTTGGCGGGTATTGGCATTGGTGTGGCGGCTGCGCTTGGCGTAGCAGCGGTGGCCAGTCTGAATGTGTTTGAACGCGGTCCGCAATATGCTCAGGTTGTTTCTGCAACCCCAATCAAGGAAACCATTAAAACGCCGCGCCAGGAATGTCGTAATGTCACGGTGACCCATCGCCGTCCGGTACAGGATGAAAACCGTATTACCGGTTCTGTTCTTGGAGCGGTAGCTGGCGGGGTGATAGGGCATCAGTTTGGCGGTGGTCGTGGTAGAGACGTTGCTACGGTGGTTGGGGCGCTCGGCGGCGGGTATGCCGGTAACCAGATTCAGGGATCTCTGCAGGAAAGCGATACTTACACGACTACCCAACAACGTTGTAAAACCGTGTATGACAAATCAGAAAAAATGCTCGGTTATGACGTAACCTACAAGATTGGCGATCAGCAAGGCAAAATCCGCATGGATCATGATCCAGGCACGCAGATCCCGTTGGATGGCAATGGGCAATTAATTCTGAATAACAAAGTATAAAAAAGCTGCGTTTTGCAATTTAGCCCCTCATTCGCTCAGGTTGAGGGGCTTTTTTTACGCTACTTCACCAACTCTGGCCATAAGCGCAACGTTGTCTGAGCAATCTGCATTAGTTTTTCCAGCGATGCGCCTTCACGGGCGCTAATCGACATTCCCTGAATAATGCAATTAAGAAATTCGGCGAGATGCGCCACGTCACAGTGAGGGGGGATTTCACCACGAGTCTGCCGTTGATGTAAAAACTGCTGCAGGGTGCGTTCTTGCATGGCATGACGTGATTTTAGTGTATGGGCGATATCACCTGAATCTGGAGAGAGCGTGGTGCAATTGTTGATCATAAAGCAGCCAGCCGGGGTGTCTTTACTGGTAAAGCAGCTGGCGATGGCAGCAAAATAGTCAGCCAGCGCAGACTCCACGCTTTTCTCTTCACAAAACAGCTGTGCTTTATGCTTAGCGGCAAAACGATCGATATAGCGGTCGAGAACGGCGCGGAATAACCCCTCTTTGTTGGTAAATTCCGCGTATAGCGTCGGCGCTTTGGCTCCGGTCGCTTCGACGAGGTCCGCAAGAGAAGTCGCTTCATAACCATGTTGCCAGAACAATTTCATGGCCTTATCAAGTGCGGCGTCCCTGTCGAACACTTTTGGGCGGCCACGACTTTTTTTTACACAAGGTGTTGAGTCAATTGCCATGATGCCGTTGTACCTGGTGACTGTGAATGAAAAGTTATTATAAAAATAATCACCTCCGTTCACCAGTCTGGTGATCAGAAAAATAATCATTTGCTATTTGTATGAAATTTATAGTCTTTTAAATTAATTAATGATTGTTATAAAAAACTTCTTGTATGTGATCCAGATCACATCTATCATTTAGTTATCGATCGTTAAGTAATTGCTTGCGACGCCATTCACCTGCATAAGGCCACTATTATGAAAAACGTAAAAACCCTCATCACTGCTGCTATTTTAAGCGCTATATCATTCGCCAGCTTTGCGGCCGTCGAAGTTCAGGCTACACCAGAAGGTCAACAGAAAGTGGGGACGATTAGTGCTAACGCAGGGACTAATCTGGGATCGCTGGAAGAGCAGTTAGCGCAAAAAGCGGATGAGATGGGCGCAAAATCTTTCCGTATTACTTCTGTAACCGGTCCGAATACCCTCCATGGAACAGCAGTAATTTATAAATAAGCATTAACCCTCATTAATGCCTGCTACTGCTGATTTTTTTCCCCGCGACATGCCGTGTCGCGGGGATTTTTGTGCACAGAAAACCCCCAGCTAGGCTGGGGGTTCTGGAAAGCTTTCAGCTTTGAGCCAGTTATTAAAACCCCTTTTGATTTGTTAAAACACCTTGCGGTCTGGCAACTGCAAGTGTCAAACAAGAAATCAAAAGGGGGTCCCAATGGGGAACGAAAAGAGCTTAGCGCACACCCGATGGAACTGTAAATATCACATAGTTTTTGCGCCAAAATACCGAAGACAGGTGTTCTACAGAGAGAAGCGTAGAGCAATAGGCAGTATTTTGAGAAAGCTGTGTGAGTGGAAAAGCGTACGGATTCTGGAAGCTGAATGCTGTGCAGATCATATCCATATGCTTGTGGAGATCCCGCCCAAAATGAGCGTATCCGGCTTTATGGGATATCTGAAAGGGAAAAGCAGTCTGATGCTTTACGAGCAGTTTGGGGATTTGAAATTCAAATACAGGAACAGGGAGTTCTGGTGCAGAGGGTACTACGTCGATACGGTGGGTAAGAACACGGCGAAGATACAGGATTACATAAAGCACCAGCTTGAAGAGGATAAAATGGGAGAGCAGTTATCGATTCCCTATCCGGGCAGCCCGTTTACGGGCCGTAAGTAAGGAAGTTGGATGCAAATGTCAGATCGTGTGCGCCTGTTAGGGCGCGGCTGGTAAGAGAGCCTTACAGGCGCATTTGAAAAACCTCCGGCTATGCCGGAGGATATTTATTTATTCGGGATTTACAGCGCTTGTTGGTTCACTTGATGATGACGACGCACGTCCACCGGCATCCCGGAGCGTACATCCATCGCATGCTGCATCACTTCCGCGTCAGTTTGCGCCGCATCTTTAAATGCCTGCATTGCGTTGTTGAGCGTAATCGGCAGCAATTGTGGATCGTCATCAATCTTCTCTGATAAAGGCTGATGCACTTCTACCAGGCGTGCGCCGTTTGGTTCCGCCGATACTTTTATTGGCGTATTGATAATATTCACTTTGGTGCCAGGGGTAACCTGGTTAAAAAGTGTTTTGATATCATCATCGCGCAGGCGGATACAGCCAGAACTTACTCGCATACCAATACCGAAATCGGCGTTTGTACCGTGCAGTAAATAGACGCCGCCATAGGCCGCCAGACGAATCGCATGATGACCCATCGGGTTATCTGGCCCCGCCGGAACCACTGCTGGAAGTTCGATGCCCTGGGCTTTATAACGGGCGCGGATGTTTGCGGTAGGCGTCCAGGTCGGGTTAGCGCGCTTGTCTGAAACAGTGGTTACCATCGTTGGCGTAAGCGTATCGCCACCCAACTGACCAATGCCAATCGGATATACAGTTACTGCGTTTTTACCCGGAGGGTAGTAATAGAGACGCAATTCCGCAATGTTGATAACAATACCTTCGCGTGGCGCATCAGGCAGTAAAGTTTGCAATGGAATGGTTAATACGCTACCCGCACGAGGCACATACGGATCCACGCCGGGATTAGCCTGCAACAGCGCCAGAAAACCGACGTTATATTTTTTGGCGATGGCTTCCAGCGAACCGCCATCATTTTCCACCACATGAAATTTGTTTTCGCCAACCAGACGACTGCCCGCTGGCGGCAGCGGCCAGGTATTGGCTTTTGCCGGTAGCGCCAGCGTTATGGCTGCGGCGAGCGTAAAAAACGTCAACCAGCGAGAAAAACGCATTTTGATCATCACCAAAATCCATAAAAAATAGCAGGTTATTGGAATAAAAGATAAGTATGGATTATGGATGTAGGCTGTGTCGGATAGTGCAGGGAAGTGCAAAGAATTTGTAAATGTTGGGGGGGGGCAGAGATGCCATTTCATGCCGGATGTGGCATGAACGCCTTATCCGACCTACAAATGCAACACATGGTGCATCCTGTGTAGGCCGGATAAGTGCAGCGCATCAGGTAATTTGGCGAAACGCCCCCCGATTAGCCATTAAGCGATCGCGTTCTCTTCCAGCTCTCGCATAAACTGACGTACCCATTCGATACGCGTTTTCCGCTCGCTCAAATCCTGAATAAACTTCAGGCGCGTCGGGCCATCAAGTCGATAATGCTGCGGTTGTTTTTGCAACAGACCAATTAACCAGGCTGGATTCACGTGATTCTTCTCGGCAAATTCGATCACGCCGCCTTTCTCATTACCTTCCAGCTTCCTGATCCCCAGTTTCTGCGCTTGCTGGCGCAGACGGGCAATATCCAGCAGGGTACGCGCCGGATCCGGCAGCAGGCCGAAGCGATCGATAAGTTCGACTTTGATCTCTTCCAGCTCGTTTTCCGTTTTGGCACTGGCAATACGTTTATAGAACGACAGACGCGTATTCACGTCAGGGATGAAGTCATCCGGCAACAGCGACGGCATTCGCAGTTCGACTTCCGTTTGCTGGCTGGTGAGATCTTCCAGCGACGGCTCGCGTCCGGCTTTCAGCGCATCGACGGCATTTTCCAGCAACTCCATATACAGCGAGAAGCCGATGGTTTCCATCGAACCGCTTTGTTCTTCGCCAAGCAGTTCGCCCGCACCGCGGATCTCCAGGTCGTGCGTTGCCAGCGCAAAACCTGCACCAAGATCTTCCAGCGAGGCAATTGCTTCGAGACGTTTTTGCGCATCGGTAGTCATCGCTTTTGGATGCGGCGTCAGCAGCCATGCATATGCCTGATGATGCGAACGTCCGACACGACCGCGCAACTGGTGTAATTGTGCCAGACCGAAGTGATCCGCGCGTTCAATAATAATGGTGTTAGCGGTTGGGATGTCGATCCCGGTTTCGATAATCGTAGTACAAACCAGCACGTTGAAACGCTGATGGTGGAAATCATTCATCACCCGTTCCAGTTCGCGTTCGCGCATCTGTCCGTGACCGATGGCTATCCGCGCTTCCGGTACCAGTTCCGCCAGTCGTTCTGCGGCTTTCTGGATGTTTTCCACGTCATTGTAGAGATAGTAAACCTGCCCCCCGCGTAGAATTTCACGCAGGATAGCTTCTCTGACCACCAGACTGTCGTATTCACGGACAAACGTTTTGACCGCCAGACGACGGGCGGGGGGGGTTGCGATAATCGACAGATCGCGCATTCCACTCATCGCCATATTCAGCGTACGTGGAATTGGCGTCGCGGTGAGCGTCAGGATGTCAACGTTCGCGCGCATTGCTTTAATACGCTCTTTATGACGCACCCCGAAGCGGTGTTCTTCATCGACAATCAACAGCCCCAAATCTTTAAACTTGACGTCGCTTTGCAGCAGTTTGTGCGTACCGATCAGAATATCGATTTTCCCTTCCGCCACTTCCGTAAGGATTTGCGTCTGTTCTTTGGCGCTGCGGAAACGGGAGATCATTTCGATACGTACCGGCCAGTTGGCGAAACGGTCGCGGAAGTTATCGTAATGCTGTTGCGCGAGAAGGGTGGTAGGCACCAGCACCGCCACCTGCTTGTGGTTTTCCACCGCCAGGAAAGCGGCTCGCATCGCGACTTCCGTTTTACCAAAGCCAACATCGCCGCACACCAGACGATCCATTGCCAGCGGCTGACACATGTCACTAAGCACTGCATTAATGGCTTGCGCCTGATCCGGCGTGGTTTCAAACGGGAAGCTGTCGCAGAACAATTGATACTGCTCACGATCGTGTTTAAACGCGAAGCCCTCTTTGGCGGCGCGTTGCGCGTAGATATCCAGCAATTCCGCCGCCACATCACGCACTTTTTCCGCCGCTTTCTGCCGCGCGCGTGACCACGCATCGCCGCCAAGTTTATGCAGCGGGGCATTTTCTTCCGCGCCACCTGCGTAACGGCTAATCAGATGCAGCGACGACACGGGAACATACAATTTGGCGTCGTTAGCGTAGGTGAGCATCAGATACTCGCCAGTAATGCCGCCTGCTTCCAGCGTAGTCATTCCGGCATAGCGTCCGACACCGTGCTCCAGATGGACCACCGGCTGACCAATATGCAGTTCCGCGAGGTTGCGGATTAGCGTGTCGGGGTTGATGGCGCGCCGTGAGTCCTGGCGGCGACGGGCAACGCGTTCACCGAGCAGATCGCTTTCGCAAATCAGCGCCAGATTACGCACTGTATCGACAAAACCATGTTCGGCAGCGCCAATCATCAGATAACGCCCACGGTCGCAGGCTTCATCAAGACGCATAATGCGTTGCGGAGCAATTTTGATTCGGGCGAGCAGTTCACCCAGCGCTTCACGGCGGCCTTCACTTTCTACCGAGAACACCACCGGACCGTCGAAAGACTCAAGAAATTTACGTAGTGCATCCAGCGGCGCTTTTTGTTGCGCCTGAACGGCCAGATCTGGCAGTTTCTGGAAACCTAAATTGGCATTTGCTGCTTTCGCCGGTAAATGTTCGGTTTTCAACTGCACGCGGGGCCAGTTTTTTAGCTCTGAGAAGAACTCGTCTACCCGCAACCAGAGCGATTGTGGCGGCAATAGCGGCCGCATTGGATCGACGCCGCGATTTTCAAAACGCGTCAGCGTATCGGCCTGGAAACGCTCGGCGCTGTTTTCCAGATCGCCAGTATTTACCAGCAATGTGTTTGCAGGGAAATAACTGAACAGTGGCGGCAGCGGTTCGCTGAAGAACAATGGCTGCCAGTACTCGATTCCGGCAGGCAATGTGCCTTTACTGACTTGCTGATAAATGTGCTCAGGATCACGCTTTACTTCGAAGGTGTCGCGCCACTGACTGCGGAACAGTTCAATCGCCGCTTTATCGGTCGGGAATTCGTGGGCGGGCAACAGATTGATGGCTTCGACTTCTTCCAGCGTACGCTGGCTGTCGACGTCAAACACCCGCAGGCTGTCAATTTCGTCATCAAAGAAATCAAGACGATAAGGGAGTTCGCTGCCCATCGGGAAGAGATCCAGCAGCGCACCGCGCGTAGCGTATTCGCCGTGTTCCATCACCTGATCAACATGGCGATATCCGGCGCTGTCCAGTTGTGCGCGCAGAGTGTCGCGCGACAAACGCTGGCCTTTTTTCATTACCAGCGCATGACCGTGGAGAAAACTGTGCGGACAGACACGCTGCATAAGCGTATTCACCGGAACAATCAGTACGCCACGCTGCATCGATGGCAACTGGTAAAGGGTCGAAAGGCGTGAGGAGATAATGTCCTGATGAGGCGAAAAACTGTCGTAGGGGAGAGTTTCCCAATCTGCCAGATTCATCACCATCTGGTCAGTGAACTGGCTGATTTCGTCTTGCAAACGCAAGGCATTTTGCATGTCTGGCGCAATAAGCACCACTGGTCCAGCGTGACGTTCGGCAATTTCCGCTACCAGCGTCGCGCAGGCAGCGCCGGTTAACTCGCCCAGCAGACGTTGCTCACCCGCTTTGACGGGCAGCGTATAACGATATTGTTCAGGCATAACGGTTGTCAGATTCTCGTTAGGATATGCCTCAACATATGGGGGCATATCTCCTATAAGCAATGCCGTTCATTATCCGTAATCAACATGGTTTGGCAAATTGAATCGCCCCTGCCGGGGAGAGGGGGGCGGGAACCCGGATATTTGGCTTTTTTCCGCTAACGTTCAGCCCGGAGAAGTGATAAAAACACAGTTTGCTAGCTAATTGATTTACGACTGCTTTTCAGATTAACCCTGACGATCACTTACAGTTCAGACGTTTACCCATTCCACTTTCGCTTATATACTCGTGTCTTTGCTAACAGCAACCAGACGGATTTCATGTACCAACCTGTCGCTCTATTTATTGGCCTGCGTTACATGCGTGGGCGTGCAGCGGATCGCTTCGGTCGTTTCGTCTCCTGGCTTTCTACCATTGGCATCACCCTCGGAGTGATGGCGCTGGTCACAGTATTGTCAGTGATGAATGGCTTTGAGCGCGAGCTGCAAAACAACATCCTTGGCCTGATGCCACAGGCAATTCTCTCTTCTGAGCATGGCTCACTTAACCCGCAGCAACTCCCGGAAACGGCAGTCAAACTGGACGGCGTAAATCGCGTCGCGCCGATAACCACTGGTGATGTGGTACTGCAAAGCGCACGTAGCGTGGCAGTCGGCGTCATGCTGGGTATCGATCCTGCGCAAAAAGATCCTTTAACGCCTTATCTGGTCAATGTGAAACAAGCCGACCTTGAACCGGGGAAATATAATGTCATTCTCGGGGAGCAGCTTGCCTCACAGCTGGGCGTGAATCGCGGTGATCAAATCCGTGTGATGGTCCCTTCCGCCAGCCAGTTTACGCCAATGGGGCGTATACCCAGCCAGCGCCTGTTTAACGTGATTGGCACTTTTGCCGCCAACAGTGAGGTCGACGGCTATGAAATGCTGGTGAATATTGAGGATGCCTCGCGTCTGATGCGTTATCCGGCGGGCAATATTACCGGCTGGCGTTTATGGCTGGATGAGCCGCTGAAAGTCGACTCTTTAAGCCAGCAAAAATTGCCTGAAGGCAGCAAATGGCAGGACTGGCGTGACCGTAAAGGCGAGCTGTTCCAGGCCGTACGCATGGAAAAAAATATGATGGGCTTGCTGCTGAGTCTGATTGTCGCCGTTGCAGCCTTTAACATTATTACATCGCTGGGGCTGATGGTGATGGAGAAGCAGGGCGAAGTGGCGATCCTGCAAACGCAAGGCCTAACTCCGCGACAAATCATGATGGTCTTTATGGTTCAGGGAGCCAGCGCCGGAATTATCGGTGCAATACTCGGAGCCGCGCTTGGCGCGTTGCTTGCCAGCCAGTTGAATAATCTGATGCCGATAATTGGCGTCCTGCTTGATGGCGCGGCGCTGCCGGTGGCTATCGAACCATTGCAGGTCATTGTGATTGCGCTGGTGGCGATGGCTATCGCGCTGTTGTCTACGCTTTATCCTTCCTGGCGCGCTGCCGCCACTCAACCCGCTGAGGCTTTACGTTATGAATAATATCCTGTTGCAATGCGACAACCTGTGCAAACGCTATCAGGAAGGCAGTGTGCAAACCGATGTGCTGCACAATGTCAGTTTCAGCGTGGGCGAAGGTGAAATGATGGCGATCGTCGGCAGCTCTGGTTCTGGTAAAAGTACCTTGCTGCACTTGTTGGGCGGGTTGGATACGCCAACCTCCGGCGATGTCATTTTTAATGGTCAGCCAATGAGCAAATTGTCGTCGGCGGCGAAAGCGGAACTACGTAACCAGAAACTGGGCTTTATTTATCAGTTTCACCACTTGCTACCAGACTTTACTGCGCTGGAAAACGTGGCTATGCCGCTGCTGATTGGCAAGAAAAAGCCCGCTGAAATCAACAGCCGAGCGTTGGAAATGCTCAAAGCCGTGGGGCTGGAGCATCGCGCGAATCACCGTCCTTCAGAGCTTTCCGGCGGCGAACGTCAACGTGTGGCGATTGCTCGTGCGCTGGTGAATAACCCGCGTCTGGTGCTGGCGGATGAACCGACTGGCAACCTTGATGCGCGTAACGCAGACAGTATTTTCCAGTTGCTTGGGGAACTCAATCGTTTGCAGGGAACTGCCTTTTTAGTCGTGACGCACGATCTGCAACTGGCGAAACGTATGAGCCGTCAACTGGAAATGCGTGATGGACGGCTGACGGCGGAACTGAGCCTGATGGGGGCAGAGTAATGGCGATGCCTTTATCGTTATTAATTGGCCTGCGCTTTAGTCGCGGACGGCGACGCGGCGGCATGGTGTCGCTGATCTCCGTTATTTCTACCATTGGCATTGCACTTGGCGTAGCTGTTTTGATCGTCGGCTTAAGTGCGATGAACGGCTTTGAACGCGAACTGAATAACCGCATTCTGGCGGTGGTGCCGCATGGTGAAATCGAAGCGGTTAACCAGCCGTGGACCAACTGGCAAGAAGCACTGGATAAGGTGCAGAAAGTGCCAGGTATTGCCGCCGCTGCGCCATATATCAATTTCACCGGACTGGTAGAAAGCGGTACGAATCTGCGCGCTCTGCAGGTGAAAGGTGTTGATCCACAGCAGGAACAGCAACTTAGCGCGCTGCCTTCGTTTGTTCAGGGAGATGCCTGGAACCATTTTAAAGCCGGTGAGCAGCAGATTATCATCGGCAAAGGCGTGGCGGATGCGCTGAAAGTGAAGCAGGGCGATTGGGTATCGATCATGATCCCAAACTCGAATCCCGAGCATAAACTGATGCAGCCGAAACGCGTGCGCTTGCACATTGCTGGTATTTTGCAGTTGAGCGGTCAACTCGATCACAGTTTTGCCATGATCCCACTGGCAGATGCCCAGCAATATCTTGATATGGGCTCCAGCGTGTCAGGTATTGCCCTTAAAATGACCGATGTTTTTAACGCCAACAAACTGGTACGCGATGCGGGTGAAGTGACCAACAGCTATGTTTATATTAAGAGTTGGATCGGTACTTACGGCTACATGTATCGTGATATCCAGATGATCCGCGCCATTATGTATCTGGCAATGGTGTTAGTGATTGGCGTAGCGTGTTTCAACATCGTCTCCACTTTAGTGATGGCGGTGAAAGACAAGAGTGGCGATATCGCAGTATTAAGAACGCTGGGCGCGAAAGATGGTTTAATCCGCGCTATTTTCGTCTGGTATGGATTGCTGGCGGGGTTGCTTGGCAGCCTGTGTGGTGTCGTTATCGGCGTCGTGGTTTCGCTTAAACTTACCTCGATTATTGATTGGATTGAAAAGCTGATTGGTCATCAGTTCCTTTCCAGCGATATCTATTTTATTGACTTCCTGCCATCAGAATTACATTGGCTGGATGTTTTCTACGTACTGGTCACAGCATTGTTGCTGAGTCTTTTGGCAAGTTGGTATCCGGCGCGGCGCGCCAGTAATATTGACCCTGCGCGAGTCCTTAGCGGCCAGTAAAGGCAGTACATTAAACAAGGAGCGGCAATGTATTACGGGTTTGATATTGGCGGAACGAAAATTGCGCTGGGCGTGTTCGACAGCTCCCGGCAGTTGCAGTGGGAAAAGCGGGTGCCGACGCCGAGTGACAGCTATGACGCATTTTTAGATGCAGTGTGTGAGCTGGTTAGCGAAGCTGACCAGCGTTTTGGCAGTAAAGGTTCTGTTGGCATCGGCATTCCGGGAATGCCGGAAACAGAAGATGGCACGCTGTATGCCGCCAATGTCCCCGCCGCCAGCGGTAAACCGCTGCGTGCCGACCTGAGCGCACGTCTGGAGCGGGACGTCCGTCTGGATAATGATGCCAACTGTTTTGCCCTTTCTGAGGCCTGGGACGATGAGTTTACCCAATATCCGCTGGTGATGGGGTTGATTCTTGGTACAGGCGTTGGTGGTGGGCTGGTGTTCAACGGGAAACCGATTACCGGCAAAAGCTACATCACGGGTGAGTTTGGTCATATGCGTTTGCCTGTTGATGCATTAACGTTGATGGGGCTGGATTTTCCGTTACGCCGCTGCGGCTGTGGTCAGCATGGCTGTATTGAAAACTATCTGTCTGGTCGTGGCTTTGCATGGCTGTATCAACACTATTATCATCAACCGTTGCAGGCTCCCGAGATCATTGCGCTTTATGATCAAGGCGATGAGCAGGCAAGGGCGCATGTTGAGCGTTATCTGGATTTATTAGCGGTTTGTCTGGGAAATATTCTGACCATTATTGACCCGGATTTGGTGGTCATTGGCGGCGGATTATCCAATTTCCCGGCAATCACATCGCAACTGGCGGAAAGGTTGCCTCGTCATCTCTTACCTGTAGCTCGTGTCCCGCGTATTGAACGCGCACGCCACGGAGATGCGGGAGGAATGCGTGGTGCTGCCTTCCTACATCTAACCGATTAAACATCAGAGGTTGTTATGCTGTCGCGTCGGGGTCATCGGTTAAGTCGTTTTCGTAAAAATAAACGTCGCCTGCGCGAGCGTTTGCGTCAGCGTATTTTTTTCAGAGATAAAGTGGTGTCGGAAGCAATGGAAAAACCAAGAGTACTCGTACTGACTGGGGCAGGGATTTCTGCGGAATCAGGTATTCGTACCTTTCGCGCCGCAGATGGTCTGTGGGAAGAACATCGGGTAGAAGATGTGGCTACACCAGAAGGTTTTGATCGCGATCCTGAGCTGGTACAGGCATTCTATAATGCTCGCCGCCGTCAGTTACAGCAGCCAGAAATTCAACCTAACGCCGCGCATCTTGCGCTGGCAAAACTGCAAGAAGCTCTCGGCGATCGCTTTTTGCTGGTGACGCAGAATATCGATAACCTGCATGAACGTGCGGGCAATACCAATGTGATTCATATGCATGGGGAATTGTTGAAAGTGCGTTGTACTCGAAGCGGGCAAATTCTCGACTGGACGGGTGACGTCACGCCGGAAGACAAATGCCACTGCTGTCAGTTCCCGGCGCCGCTGCGCCCGCATGTCGTGTGGTTTGGCGAAATGCCGCTCGGTATGGATGAAATTTATACGGCTTTATCAATGGCTGATATTTTCATTGCCATTGGCACGTCCGGGCATGTTTATCCGGCGGCTGGTTTTGTCCATGAAGCAAAATTGCATGGCGCGCATACTGTTGAACTCAATCTTGAACCGAGTCAGGTCGGTAATGAATTTGCCGAGAAACATTACGGCCCGGCGAGTCAGGTTGTGCCGGAGTTTGTTGAGACGTTGCTGAAGGGCTTATAAAGCAGGAAGCATTGCCTGATGCGCTACGCTTATCAGGCCTACAAGGGGACGCAATTAATTGAATTTGCGGGTTTTGTGGGCCAGATAAGGCGTTCGCGTCGCATCCGGCATAATAGACGCACACTTTACTGCCTCTTTTACCGTTTACTCGTCAATAACAACGCGGCAAGAAACGTACAGACACCTACCAGTCCCGCCCAGAGCAGCGATATTCTGGTAATTGCAAAGCTATTATCGATGTACAAACATAAAGACTGATAACCCATATTGGCGATAGTCATAGCCACAGCAAACTTTAACGCATAATAAAAGCGCGTCGTGTAATTAAAAATGACAGCAAAGATGATGAACGTAGCGGCCCAAGTGAAAAATCCTAAAGTTGTGGTACTGCCGGGAGGATCATTTTCATGGCTTTGCCCGGAATGTGGATAATACGTTAGCGGCGGCGTAGGCTGGTTTAATATCTGTGCTTGTAGAATATTTAGCGCATTATTGATTCCCTGATACCAAAGATCGGCATGTAAATAAGCCAGCGTGTGATTTTCTATCAGAAGGCCGAGATGTTTATCGTCCAGACCGCTTTCAACCTTGCCGTTGGTTATTACAATTAACCGTGGCTCGCGGGTAGTAAAGAGTAACAGAACACGTCCTTTTACATCACTCAATGAAGATGACGCATGTGCCAGCATCGCTTTACCATTTTGCCTGAGACTGGCTTCATTATTTATGTCGGGTAAAACCACAATAAACGGTGCAACTCCGGTTTGCTGCCGGAAAAGCTCGGCTTTACGCGCGATCTCCTCAGCATCCGGTACAGTACCTGTAACATCCGTAAAAAGAGTCTTCATTATCGGAATTAGGGGTTTACTGGTTACCGTCAGAGGCAGAAGTATCAGTAAACTGAGCAGTATTATGATTTTTTTCATGGGCGGGGCTTCCGTTTCCTGCGTGACTTTTTGGCAGAGGGGACCCTGATTATCAGACCGATACCACTGAAAATAATGCCGGCTATGCCTACAAAGCCCCATTTAAAAAAATTAACCCAGGGATTGTTTATTTCGGCCTCTTCTGGATGCCCTGGCGGATAATAGACATTGACTCTGTCGCCTTCGCTCTCTTCATAAAAATCACTACCGATAGTTGAATTAAAAATCAGCGTGTAATCTGGCGTAGGGCGAAAGGCAACGACTGGATACCAGGAACCATTATCTCCGACCCTGTGTGAATGATCGTTGTGCCAGACGGCATCGACAATGATCCCTTCAGTATGAACGGCGCTTTTGGTAAAGGTAAAATGGTAATAAAAGATAACTGCAGAAATAAGGATCAGTATCAGGCCGATACCGAGGAAAGCGCGGGATAAAACTCTACTGTCCTGACTCATAAGCACATCCTTGCTAAATAAAAAAGTGGGCGGTAGTTCCTCCGCCCACTTGCTGAATTAACGTCCTGCTTTCAGCTTCTGATAATACTCTTCGTAAATGCTGCTGGCGGAACCAACATCGCTCTGCCATTCGCCATTTTTAATGGTTTCTGCATCAGGGTAGAGTGTTTTGTCGTTCGCCATTTCCGGGCTTAACAGCTTACGTGCGGCCAGGTTCGGCGTCGGATAACCAATGGTTTCCGCAACCTGTTTTGCCACATCCGGGCGCAGAAGGAAGTTAATCAGCTTCAGCGCGCCTTCTTTGTTTTTGGCATTTGCCGGGATTGCCAGGCTGTCCATCCAGAAAATACCGCCTTCTTTCGGCCAGATCACGTCAATTGGCGTGCCTGCCTGACGTGCGACGAAAGCAGAACCATTCCAGATCATACCGAGGTTAACTTCGCCTTCCATATACGGGTTCGCCGGGTTATCGGAGTTAAACGCCGCTACGTTTGGCATCAACTTTTTCAGCTCGTTATATGCGGCTTCAATCTCTTTCGGATCGGTAGTGTTACCGGAATAACCCAGTTTACGCAGCGCCATCTGGAACACTTCACGGGCATCGTCGGTCAGCAGTAAGCTGCCTTTGTATTCAGGTTTCCACAGATCGGCCCAACTGGTAATCGATTTCGGATCAACCGCATCGCCGTTAACACCAATAGCAGTGGCACCCCAGATATATGGAATGGAGTAGTCATTGTTCGGGTCAAACGGCTTGTTGAGCATTTCTGGATCGAGGTTGCTGAAGTTGCTTAACTTCGACTTGTCGATCTTCTGGATCATCCCTTCTTTACGCATTTTATCCACGTAATAGGTCGAAGGAACAACTAAGTCGTAGGCACCATCTTTGTACGTTTTCAATTTGGCGTACATGGTTTCGTTCGACTCGTAAGTCGAATAGATAACCTTAATGCCGGTTTCTTTGGTGAACTGTTCCAGCAGGCCTGGCGGCACGTACTCGGTCCAGTTATAGAAGTACAATGTGTTGTTGTCATCAGCGTGAGCGGCGCTCATGCCCAGTGCCAGAGCACCCGCCGCGAGCAGGTGGCGTGACCATTTTTTCATTTAACGTCCCCTGTGTTACCTTTCGTTTTATCACGAGCAATAAGCTGGCTGGCAATGACCATCACCAGCGACAGTACCAGTAAAATGGTTGCCAGCGCGTTAACTTCCGGCGATACGCCGACTTTGACCATCGAATAAATTTTTAACGGCAGAATTTCATAGCTCGGTCCGGTGACGAACGACGATACCACCACATCATCCATCGACAGGGTAAAGCTTAATACCCAGCCTGCCGCCACCGCCGGCATTGCCAGCGGCAGAATGATTTTTCGTAGAATGGTCAGCTCGCTGGCGCCGAGATCTTTCGCCGCTTCCAGCATCCGCACATCAAATCCTTTCAGACGTGAATAAACGGTCACCACCACAAAGGGTAGACAGAAGGTAATGTGCGAAAACAGTAATGACCAGAAGCCAAGCTGGATCCCCAACAGCATAAACAGAACCAGCAGAGATATCGCCATCACAATATCTGGCGACATCATCACCACAAACAGCATTCCGCTAACGAACGGCTTACCGCGAAAGCGATAACGGTACAGCGCAACCGCCGTCAGTGAGCCGATAAGCGTAGCAAACGTCGCCGAAAACACCGCCATCGTCAGTGAATGTTGCGCTGCCTGTAGCAGGCTATCGTTGTTCATCAGCAGGCTATACCATTTGGTGGTAAAACCCTGCCAGTTGATGCCAAAGCGCGAGCTGTTAAAGGAGTTCACAATCAAAATAATGATTGGAATATACAGGTACGCGTAGATGGCGGTCATAAAACCGCCGCGAAGCAGTCGACCGATCATTCGAGTTCCACCTTCTTATTCAGCAAACGAGACGCGCGCCAGTAAACCAGCAACATCAGGCCCATGATGATAGTCAGCGTAATGCTGGTGGCAGCGCCAAACGGCCAGTCACGAATATTGAGGAACTGCACCTTGATGACGTTGCCAATAAGCAGGTTTTTCGCGCCGCCCATCAGATCGGAAACATAGAACAGACCCATCGCTGGCAGCATTACCAGCAAACAGCCAGCAATAATTCCTGGCATGGTCAGCGGGATGATGATGCGGATAAAGGTCTGCAACTTGTTGGCGCCGAGATCGCGCGCCGCTTCCAGCAAAGGCTTATCTAGCTTTTCGATGCTGGAGTAGAGCGGCATCACCATAAATGGCAGCAAAATGTAAACCAGACCAATAATCACCGCGCTGGGGGTGAACATGATGCGTATCGGCGTGTCGATAACGCCCAGCCACAGCAGGAACTCATTGAGATAGCCTTTAGTGCTAAGAAAAATTTTCAGGCCATAAATACGAATCAATGAGTTGGTCCAGAACGGAACGATCAGCAAAAACAGCAGCAACGGGCGCACTTTGTGCGGCAGTTTCGCCAGAAACCAGGCAAATGGATAACCCAGTACCAGGCAGGCGAGGGTGGCGATCAGTGCCATATTCAGCGAGTGCAACAGCACTTCAAAATAGAGCGGATCGAGCAGACGTGCGTAGTTCTCCAGCGTAAAGACCATTTTGACGAAACTGACGTCGTCGCGGGTCAAAAAGCTGGTGCCAATGATCATCAGGTTGGGGAGAAAGACGAACAACACAAGCCAACCGACAATAGTGACAATCACTACATTCTGGAACTTACTTGTGTTCTTCATCAGCCAGTACGACCTCCCAGCTTTCTACCCAATTAATGGCCATTTTCTGGTCGAGAGAGTGGTCAAAGTCAGGATCGTCTTCATTGAAGAATTCGTTGACCATCACCATTTTGCCATTTTCCAGTTCAACAACCGACTCCAGCGTCATGCCTTTATAGTTACGTTCGCGAACGTAACCAATCAGTCCTTCGGCGTGGTTGTCGTCGTTAATCTCTTCAACACGCAAGTCTTCCGGGCGCAGCAGAACATGCAGTTTTTGCCCTGGTTCAACGGCAAAGTTAACGTAGATATTACACTCGCGGCCTTCGACGTTGGCCCGCACGCGTTGCTCGTCAAGACGCTCAATCACCGTAGCGTTGAACATATTGATTTCACCAATGAATCCGGCGACGAACAGGTTTTTCGGCTCTTCGTAGATTTCGCGTGGAGTGCCGTCTTGTTCAATACGACCATCGCGCATCACCACAATCCGGTCAGACATCGTGAGTGCTTCTTCCTGATCGTGAGTGACGAAAACAAAGGTAATGCCAAGCTTACGCTGTAACGCTTTCAGCTCGTTTTGCATCTGTTTGCGCAGTTTATAATCCAGCGCTGACAGCGACTCATCAAGCAGCAGCAGGCGAGGTTTGTTTACCACCGCGCGGGCAATTGCGACGCGTTGCTGTTGACCGCCTGAGAGTTGATGCGGTTTGCGTTGGGCAAAGCTTTCCAGTTGCACCATCCGCAGGGCTTCCATAACGCGAGGCGTAATTTCAGCTGCGGGGGTTTTTTGCATGCGCAGACCAAAAGCCACATTCTCGAAAACGGTCATGTGGGGGAATAGTGCATAGCTTTGGAAAACTGTATTCACATAGCGGTTTTCCGCCGGAACGTGGGTGATGTCTTCGTTATCCAGCATGATTTGCCCGGAATCAACAGTTTCCAGACCAGCGATCAGGCGAAGAACGGTTGTTTTACCGCAGCCAGAAGGGCCAAGCAGCGTGAGAAACTCGCCATTGTTGATGGTCAGATCCAGCTGGGGGATGACTTCTTTACCATCAAAGCATTTGCGAATTCCCGCCAATTGCACCAGCGGTGAAAGCGAAGTCGGTTGTTTGTTCAATTTTTTACTCTGTCCCATGTAAACGCAACGGATGGCTTACCGATGCGGGGTTTGTGGTTAACCACCTTGGTGACTCTTAATGAGGGCGGTAATTCTACGGCAAACCACTGGAATCGCCAATCCTTGTTGTGAATTACTGGCTTAGCTTTATATTCATTAAGGTAACGTTGATAAATATTCCTGCTTGCAGGGGTAAAAGTGACCTGACGCAATATTTGTCTTTTCTCGCTTCTTAATAATGTTGTCACAAAAAGTGAGGGTGACTACATGGATAAACTACTTGAACGTTTTTTGAACTACGTGTCTCTGGATACCCAATCAAAAGCGGGTGTGAGACAAGTTCCCAGCACGGAAGGCCAGTGGAAGTTATTACATTTGTTGAAAGCTCAGCTTGAAGAGATGGGGCTTATCAATGTGACTTTAAGTGAGAAAGGGACGTTGATGGCGACGTTGCCGGCGAACGTTGCAGGCGATATCCCGGCGATTGGCTTTATTTCTCATGTGGATACCTCACCCGATTGTAGTGGTAAAAATGTCAATCCGCAGATTGTTGAAAACTATCGCGGCGGTGATATTGCGCTGGGGATTGGCGACGAAGTCTTGTCTCCGGTGATGTTCCCTGTCCTGCATCAATTGTTGGGGCAGACGCTGATCACCACCGATGGCAAAACGCTGTTGGGCGCGGATGACAAAGCCGGTATTGCTGAAATTATGACGGCGCTGGCGGTATTGCAGCAGAAAAACATTCCGCATGGTGATATTCGTGTTGCCTTTACGCCAGATGAAGAAGTGGGTAAAGGGGCGAAACATTTTGATGTTGAAGCCTTTGATGCGCGCTGGGCTTACACCGTTGATGGCGGTGGTGTAGGTGAACTGGAATTTGAAAACTTCAACGCCGCGTCGGTGAATATCAAAATTGTCGGCAATAATGTTCACCCGGGTACTGCGAAAGGCGTGATGGTTAACGCGCTGTCGCTGGCTGCTCGCATTCATGCGGAAGTCCCGGCGGATGAAAGCCCGGAAACGACAGAAGGTTATGAAGGCTTCTATCACCTGACAAGCATGAAGGGTACTGTTGAGCGCGCCGATATGCACTACATCATTCGTGATTTCGACCGTAAACAGTTTGAAGCGCGTAAACGTAAGATGATGGAAATTGCCAAGAAAGTGGGCAAAGGGTTACACCCGGATTGCTACATTGAACTGGTGATTGAAGACAGTTACTACAACATGCGCGAGAAAGTCGTTGAGCATCCGCATATTCTTGATATCGCCCAGCAGGCGATGCGCGATTGTGATATTGAACCTGATCTGAAACCGATCCGCGGCGGTACTGACGGTGCGCAGTTGTCGTTTATGGGATTACCGTGTCCGAACCTGTTCACCGGTGGTTACAACTACCATGGTAAACATGAGTTTGTCACGTTGGAAGGAATGGAAAAAGCAGTGCAGGTGATTGTGCGTATTGCCGAGTTAACAGCGCAACGGAAATTGTGATTGCCTGATGTATATGTGGACGGCTAATTACCGGGATGAAATCCGTTATATTGATGCTGGTCCACATACTTATCGTGCCTATAGGCGTTCAGCGCGTGTAGGCACGATAAGTCACAAATTCAAATTTACCCTTCGAAGAACCAATATCCGCTATTGACCAGCGCCGCAAGCATCGCAAGGAATGACGGGTCTTCCAGCGCATCGCCAAAATTATCGGCGGTCAGCGCAATATTGCTGGCGAGTGCATTCAGCGCCGGACGATGCGGGGAATCTATCTTCTCGCCATTGGCATACACATCGTCGCCAATGCGCAATACGCGCAGCCCCCCCAGACGCATCAACACATCACCTTGTTTCAACGCATCGTAAATTTCATCTGGCTGATACGGCGGTTCCGGCGGAGCGATATCCAGTTCATGACGCGATTGCGAGATAAACTCGCCAAACCACTGTTTAAAGTGTTCCGGCTGGTTGATTAACTCAAGCATCATTTCACGCAGTTTATCCATCTCCTGCGGCAAAACGTCCGCCGGGTGGGCGCGAGGAGGGACATCAGGATCGCTGTAGTAATTACCGCCCAGTTCATGCTGCAGCACGTAATCGGCAAATCCGCTAATCAGTTCCCGCGTATTGGGCGCGCGAAAACCAACAGAATAGTTCATCGCATTTTCCAGCGCGTAACCTTCGTGCGGGAATCCCGGCGGAATATAGAGAATATCGCCAGGCTCCAGCTCTTCATCGATAATCGCTTCGAACGGCTCGACCTGTAACAGATCCGGGTGTGGGCAGTGCTGCTTCATTTGCCGTTTTTCACCCACCCGCCAGCGACGGCGACCGGTGCCCTGAATAATAAACACATCATACTGATCGAGATGTGGACCAACTCCGCCGCCAGGCACGGAAAACGAGATCATCAGGTCGTCAATGCGCCAGTCCGGCAGTTCACGAAACGGACGCATCAGAGCGGCAGTCGGCTCATGCCAGTGATCAACGGCCTGGACCAGCAATGACCAGTTGGTTTCACCGAGATGATCGTAGCTTTCGAATGGTCCGTGGCTGACTTGCCATTTTCCATCCTGATGGCTGACCAGCCGACTATCGACTTCGCTTTCCATCGCCAGACCTGCCAGCTCGTCAGGAGAGAGCGGGTCAATAAAATTATTAAAGCCGCGTTTCAACACCACCGGACGTTTCTGCCAGTGGCGTTCAAGAAAATCGGGCCAGTTAAGAGTGAGTTGGTATTCCATGTTAAGCATCCGCAGGCTGGTATCTGAGTCCGATTATAACGGATGGTTAACGTAATGCGCGCAGAAAGGGCATATTTATTCATCCTTTGGCGCAGAATGCTGGCGGCCAAAAATAACCTCCATGCGTGCGCCGCCGAGCATACTCTCTCCGGCGATAATTTTTCCGTCATATTGTTCGGTGATTTCGCGGGCGACAGCCAGACCAACGCCTTGCCCAGGACGTAACGTATCAATACGTTGACCGCGATCGAATATTACCTCACGTTTGCTTAATGGGATCCCCGGCCCATCATCTTCAACCATAATATAAAGATGATCGTCAGTTTGTCTGGCTGAAATTTCGACAAATTCGAGGCAATATTTACAAGCATTATCCAACACGTTGCCCATCACCTCGACAAAATCATTCTGCTCACCAACAAAGCTGATTTCCGGTGAGATATCGAGGGAAATATTGACCCCTTTGCGCTGATAAACTTTGTTTAGCGCTGACGTGAGATTGTCGAGCAGTGGGGCGACAGGGTGCAATTCGCGGCTAAGCAGCGTGCCCCCGCGCATGTTGGCTCGATGCAGGTAGTAGCCGATTTGTTGCGAGATGCGGCTAATTTGCTCCAGCATTACCGGCTCGGCTTCGTTGACGTTCATCTTCTCACTACGCAGTGAACGCAGTGTACTTTGCAGCACCGCCAGAGGCGTTTTCAGGCTGTGAGTCAGGTCGGTGAGCGTGGTGCGATACTTGTCGTAACGTTCACGTTCACTCTTCAGTAGCCGGTTCAGGTTGCGCACCAGACTGGTCAACTCCCGGGTAGTCGTGGGGTTAAGCTGTTCGCGATGATGTTCTTCCAGTTCGCGAACTTCCCTTGCCAGCGCTTCAATGGGACGTAAACTCCACCAGGCTGCGACCCACAGCAAAGGAATTACTAACAATAGATTGGCCGAGAGCACATAAATAAACCAGCTCCAGACCATATATGAACTTTTAAGCTCAATGGGTATAGTATCAACCACCACGATGGTTAACTTCGGCATCTGCGACGTTGGCGGGTAGACATTCACCGCCACCGAGTGGGTCATCTCAGCATCGTCGTCATCTTCCCGTACTTCCTGTAACTGCCGTTGTATCGAATGATCCTCACTAAGCAGGATACTGGTAGCGTTAACATCTGCCTCTATTTCATGAAAACCATTAGATTTTAGCCAGTCAGGCTGAATCATCTTCAACAACCAGGGAACGTCGCGTTGTGCCCATAAAAGTTGCCCGTTCTCATTATAAATCAGCGTTATTGTGGGGCTTTGCTTATCGATATTTTCTGGCAATTCGACATGCAACTTATTGTTTTCCCATTTCGCCAGCGTATAGAACAGATTGCTCTCGCCGCGTAACAGACGAAACGTTGTCTTATCGAAACTGACGCTATAGCCAATCAGTGCGACTACTCCGTAAGCAAGCGAAAGCACTAATACGACAGCCGCCGTAGCCAATAAAAAACGCACTCGCAGTGAGAGCGGAAAAATAAGACGCAGTAATTTTTTCATCAGCGTAATTCGAAAAGATAACCCTGGCCGCGAACGGTGGTAATGACTTCGTGCGGATATTGCGCCTGAATTTTTTTGCGCAGTCGGCCCATTAATACATCAATGGTGTGACTTTCCCGCAGTTCAGCATCCGGGTAGAGCTGCAACATAAGGGAATCTTTACTGACGACTTTGCCGTTATTACGGATCAGCGTTTCCATAATGGTATATTCAAACGCCGTTAGTTTAATCACTTCCTCATTGATCGATAATTCACGGCGAGAGAGATCAACCTGAAACGGCGGCAGTGAAATAACCTGTGAAGCCAGACCGCTATTGCGGCGCATCAACGCCTGCATCCGCGCCATGACCTCTTCAATATGAAACGGTTTGGTTACGTAATCATCGGCCCCGGCGCTTAATACTTCAACTTTGTCCTGCCAACTTTCCCGGGCGGTTAATACCAGAATAGGTAGCGAAACATCATTACTGCGCCAGCGGCGGATTAAGGACAGACCATCTTCGTCGGGTAGCCCAAGATCGACGATTGCGATATCCGGTAAATGTTCATTGAGATAATAATCCGCCTCTTTGGCATCTTCCGCGTCATCGACCTGATGACCCGCGTCCTGAATCTGGACTTTAAGGTGATGACGTAACAAAGCATTGTCTTCGACAACCAGTACGCGCATTTTTATTTCTCCCTGTCTTAATTATAAAAATAGTGTAACGCGATTATGTATTTATGGGGCTAAACATTAAATAAACCAGCGGGGCAGGGAGGTAAAGAGAAAAAAGAAAAGCGGATTATCTTAATAAATGTGCCGGACAGCATTGCCATCCGGCACAGGAGTGAGGCTTACTTCAGCTCATCAACCATCGTGATGGCGCGGCCAATATAGTTGGCGGGAGTCATTGCTTTCAGACGCGCTTTCTCTTCTTCCGGCAACGCCAGGCCGTCAATAAATTGCTTCATGCCTTCGGCATCAACGCGTTTACCGCGAGTCAGCTCTTTCAACTTCTCGTACGGTTTCTCGATACCGTAGCGACGCATGACTGTCTGGATCGGCTCTGCCAGCACTTCCCAGTTGTGATCCAGTTCATCCAGCAGATGGTCACGGTTCACTTCCAGTTTGCTCACGCCTTTCAGAGTGGACTGGTAGGCGATCAGCGCATAACCAATACCTACGCCAAGATTACGCAGAACGGTAGAGTCGGTCAGGTCACGCTGCCAGCGGGAGACCGGTAGTTTGCTTGCCAGATGCTGCAATACTGCGTTAGAAAGCCCCAGGTTACCTTCGGAGTTTTCAAAGTCGATTGGGTTCACCTTGTGCGGCATAGTGGAAGAACCAATCTCTCCAGCGATAGTTTTTTGTTTGAAGTGGTTAAGGGCGATGTAACCCCAGACGTCACGGTCGAAGTCGATCAGAATGGTGTTAAAACGTGCAATACAATCAAACAGTTCGGCAATGTAGTCGTGCGGTTCAATTTGAGTGGTGTATGGGTTCCACTGAATGCCCAGCGAGGTGACGAACTCTTCGCTGAACTGATGCCAGTCAACTTCCGGGTAAGCGGCGATGTGGGCGTTATAGTTACCGACCGCGCCATTGATTTTACCGAGAATTTCCACCTGGTTAAGCTGGCGGAACTGGCGTTCCATACGGTAAGCGACGTTCGCCATCTCTTTACCGATGGTTGACGGTGTCGCAGGCTGCCCGTGGGTGCGAGATAACAGTGGAATATCGCGATACTGAACGGCGAGATCTTTAATACCGTCAATCAGTTGACGCCAGTACGGCAGAATAACTTCATCACGGGCGGTTTTCAGCATCAACGCGTGGGAGAGGTTGTTGATATCTTCCGAAGTGCAGGCAAAGTGAATGAATTCAGAAACTGCGTGTAGTTCCGGGATCGCCGCCACTTTTTCTTTCAGGAAATACTCAACCGCTTTGACGTCGTGGTTAGTGGTACGCTCGATGGTTTTGATTCGCGTCGCATCTTCTTCACTGAACCTGGCGACGATTGCATCAAGGTAACCGATTGCGTCGGCAGAAAAAGCAGGAACTTCCTTGATCGCTGCGTGCGCGGCCAGCTTTTGCAGCCAACGTACTTCAACTTGTACACGGAATTTCAGCAAACCATATTCGCTGAAAATCCCGCGCAGCGCGCTGACTTTATCGCCGTAGCGTCCATCGACAGGGGAAACGGCGGTCAGTGAGGATAATTCCATAGATCACAACTCCGGGGTTAAATGAGCAAGAATTTGTTTTGCCTGAGTGGTCAGGCGATTACGAGAAAACATCAGTTGCAGACGTCCACCGCCAACCTGGTGCCAGAGCACGGCAGCACGAATGCCAGCCAACAGAGTAGCGCGAACTTTTGCCTGCACCTGCGGGCTTTGCAGCACGGCAGGGGAACCAGTGACCTGAATGCGCGGGCCAAGCGGGCTGATAACATCAACATAAATAGCAGCCATCGCACTCATCAGCGTTTCGGACTGTAAATCGAAATGTTCAAGCTGACGTTGCAGGCCGTTAATCCGGTTACCCAGGGTATCAAGCGCGCCTTTGGCAGACGAGAGCTTACGCTCAAGCACCATCAGACTCAGGGTGTAGCGGGTTAACTCTGCGTTTAGGCCCTGACGACTGCTGGCATTGAGCACGCCAAGCAATGTTTCCAGCCCGACGCGCAGGTTGGCTTCGCTGCCGCCAAAAACCCCCAACGTGGAGCTGGGGTTCATATCAATAATACTGTTAAGTGAGACGTGTAGCGCATCGGCATCACAATGCCCCTGGTGAGCGAGTTGTTGCACCAGGCGTGCCGACTGACAAATACCGGCCAGGGCGAGGGTGATGTCATAGTAATTCTTTGCCACGTTCACTGCTTCCTTGTTTAAGTAAAGATAATAATCAGACCGGCAGCGGCAGACGCTGCTCGATAATACCGCCACCGAGGCACACTTCACCGTTATAGAAGACGGCAGACTGGCCCGGCGTCACGGCGGCAACGGGTTCATCAAAAATCACTTCAATGCGATCATCGTCCAGCGCCTTGACGGTGCACGGGATGTCGGTCTGGCGATAGCGAGTTTTTACTGTGCAACGCATAGTGCCTGTGAAGGGCTCACGATCGACCCAGTGCAGCTGCTGGGCAATCAGACCGACAGACATCAGACGCGGGTGTTCATGGCCCTGCGCAACAATCAGAATGTTGTTTTCGACGTCTTTATCGACCACATACCACGGTTCTTCGGTGCCTTCTTTGGTGCCACCGATACCCAGACCTTTACGCTGGCCAAGAGTGTGATACATCAGCCCCTGGTGCTCACCAATTTCATCGCCATCGACGGTAATGATTTTGCCCGGTTGCGCCGGGAGATAACGGCCCAGGAACTCGCGGAATTTACGTTCGCCAATAAAGCAAATGCCGGTAGAGTCTTTTTTCTTCGCGGTAACCAGACCGAGATCTTCTGCAATCTTACGCACCTGCGGTTTTTCCAGTTCGCCGACCGGGAACAGGCTTTGCGCAATCTGCTCATGGCTGAGCGTATAAAGGAAGTAGCTCTGGTCTTTATTGCTGTCCAGACCACGCAGCAGGCGGCTCTTACCATCGACATCGGCACGACGAACGTAATGACCGGTAGCGATATAATCGGCACCTAAATCTTCGGCGGCAAATTCGAGGAAAGCTTTAAATTTGATCTCTTTGTTGCACAGAATATCCGGGTTCGGCGTGCGACCGGCTTTATATTCGGCAAGGAACAGTTCAAAGACGTTGTCCCAGTACTCGGCAGCAAAGTTGACGGTGTGCAGTTCAATGCCGAGCTTGTCGCAGACAGCCTGGGCATCAGCCAGATCCGCTGCCGCCGTGCAATATTCCTCACCGTCGTCTTCTTCCCAGTTCTTCATAAACAGGCCTTCGACCTGATATCCCTGTTGTTGCAACAGCCAGGCAGAAACGGAGGAATCGACACCGCCGGACATACCGACGATCACTTTTTTTGCGGTTTCAGACATTGGATTACTCACGACATTGAACTTCAAGGCGGCGTATTCTATCACGCAGCCCCTTAGATGGCACCCTTTGTAAAAGGCCAGTTAAACTCGCCAATCATCTCCAGCGGGTAGCGTTGCCCGCTTTGATAACAACGAATACTTTCCGCCACTAACGGCGAGCGCAGATTGGGCGCCTGTAAAATTTCTTCGGCGCTGACCCACCGGCAGCAATCGATATCACTATCATGTGGTTGTGTCGGGCATATTTGCTCAAGTTCAATGGCAAACAGGAAACGCAAAAACGGTGTTTTATCCGGTGCAATCCACTGATGCATACGAATAAAGTGCTGTGGTTGCGCGCTGATGCCAGTTTCTTCCCACAACTCACGGGCAGCGGCTTCCACTAAGGTTTCATCCGCTTCCAGATGCCCGGCGGGTTGGTTCCATAACGCTTTACCATTAATCGTTTCTTCAACAACTAAAAATTTGCCCTCAGCGTGTACCACGCAGGCTACGGTAACGTGCGGTTTAAACATTGTGCATCCTTATTCTGTTGCTTCTCGCCATTCGCCGTTAGCGAGATTATCCAAAGAGTAATCACCCATCGCATAGCGAATCAGTCGCAGCGTGGGAAAACCAACATGGGCGGTCATGCGGCGCACCTGGCGATTACGTCCTTCATATAAGGTGATCTTAAGCCACGAGGTAGGAATACTTTTGCGTTCACGAATTGGCGGATTACGCGACCATAACCACTCTGGTTCGGCAACTAATTCCACGCCAGCGGGCAGGGTTGGGCCATCATTTAAGGTTACGCCATTGCGCAAGGCTTCCAGCGCGTCTTGTGTGGGAATTCCTTCCACTTGTACATAATAGATTTTCCCGGTGCGTTTGCCCGGCTGGGTTAAACGTGCCTGCAATGCGCCATTATTAGTGAGCACCAGTAACCCCTCGCTATCCCGGTCGAGTCGGCCCGCTGCATAAACGCCCTGAACCGGGATGAATTCTTTTAATGTTTTGCGTCCGGCTTCATCGGTGAACTGCGGAAGAACATCGTAGGGTTTATTGAACAGGATCACACGCGTCGGTTGGTTTTCAGGCTTGCGTCTGGAAGAGCGCTGCGAGCTGAATCGCTTAACCTGGTGATTTCTAAAAGAAGTTTTTTGCATGGTATTTTCAGAGATTATGAATTGCCGCATTATAGCCTAATAACGCGCATCTTTCATGACGGCAAACAATAGGGTAGTATTGACAAGCTAATTACAAATCATTAACAAAAATTGCTCTAACGCATCCGTATAGCAGGGCGCAAACGCATATGCAACGTGGTGGCAGACGAGCAAACCAGTAGCGCTCGAAGGAGAGGTGAATGGAAAGTAAAGTAGTTGTTCCGGCACAAGGCAAGAAGATCACCCTGCAAAACGGCAAACTCAACGTTCCTGAAAATCCGATTATCCCTTACATTGAAGGTGATGGAATCGGTGTAGATGTAACTCCGACCATGCTGAAAGTGGTCGATGCTGCCGTCGAGAAAGCCTATAAAGGTGAGCGTAAAATCTCCTGGATGGAAATTTACACCGGTGAAAAATCCACACAGGTTTATGGTCAGGACGTTTGGCTGCCTGCTGAAACCCTTGATCTGATTCGTGAATATCGCGTTGCTATCAAAGGCCCTCTGACCACTCCGGTTGGCGGCGGTATTCGTTCTCTTAACGTTGCCCTGCGTCAGGAGCTGGATCTTTACATCTGCCTGCGTCCGGTACGTTACTACCAGGGCACCCCAAGCCCGGTTAAACACCCTGAACTGACCGATATGGTTATCTTCCGTGAAAACTCGGAAGACATTTATGCGGGTATCGAATGGAAAGCTGACTCTGCCGACGCTGAGAAAGTGATCAAATTCCTGCGTGAAGAGATGGGCGTGAAGAAAATTCGTTTCCCGGAACATTGCGGTATCGGCATTAAACCGTGTTCTGAAGAAGGCACCAAACGTTTGGTTCGTGCAGCGATCGAATACGCAATTGCTAATGATCGTGACTCAGTGACCCTGGTGCACAAAGGCAACATCATGAAATTCACCGAAGGTGCGTTTAAAGACTGGGGCTACCAGTTAGCGCGTGAAGAGTTTGGCGGTGAATTGATCGACGGCGGCCCGTGGCTGAAAGTCAAAAACCCGAACACCGGCAAAGAGATCGTCATTAAAGACGTGATCGCTGATGCGTTCCTGCAACAGATTCTGCTGCGTCCGGCTGAATATGATGTTATCGCCTGTATGAACCTGAACGGTGACTACATTTCTGACGCCCTGGCAGCGCAGGTTGGTGGTATCGGTATCGCCCCTGGCGCAAACATCGGTGACGAATGCGCCCTGTTTGAAGCCACCCACGGTACTGCGCCGAAATATGCCGGACAGGACAAAGTAAACCCAGGCTCTATTATTCTCTCCGCTGAGATGATGCTGCGCCATATGGGCTGGACTGAAGCCGCAGACCTGATTGTTAAAGGTATGGAAGGTGCAATCAACGCCAAGACCGTAACCTATGACTTCGAACGTCTGATGGAAGGCGCTAAACTGCTGAAATGTTCAGAGTTTGGTGATGCGATCATCGAAAATATGTAATTACCACATGTGTTAAATATTATAACGGGCGTATAACACGCCCGTTGTTTTATGATGATGTAAAATCTTCCCCAAAACTGGCTATTTTCTATGCTGTTTTGATATATACGATAACCCGGTATTTACAGAGTTTCCTCAAAGAATGGAGCTAATACTGAAATCGCTTCAGCCACATAGGCTTTGCCGTCATAGAGGTCCATATGGTTAGCGCCTTCAACAATGTGATAGCGTTTATCCTGACTTGATGCTCGATCGTACAGGTCGTCACTCATCCATTTACTTCCTGCCAGACTGCCCGCCACAATCTGCATCGGCTGAGTCAGGTACACTTCCGCCATATGGTAAGCATCATAGGTAATCATCTGGTTAAGGCTGCGCAAAGTAGCGTAACCCGGTGCTGTTGGATACTGCGCGCGAGAGGTGTGGTAATACTCCCAGGCCTGACGCAGTTCTTCGTTCGGCGCATCGGCCTCCTTCATTGGCGCCAGTGGCATAATAGCGTATTCTCCGCTGCTAATATCGCTGGTTCGGGCGTTTGAACCCGCTTCAATGTGTGGCAGAGCATCAATAGATTTCACATTGTTTTCCCAACCATTGCGGAACATCGAACCAATATTGACCGCACTAACGGTGCCGATAGCCTTGATGCGGCGATCCTGAATTGCAGCATTGGCTGTATATCCTGCACCAGCACAAATTCCCATCGCACCAATTCGGGCATTGTCGACATAAGAAAGTGTTGTCAGGTAATCAATTACGGCACTGACGTCTTCAGTACGAATGTATGGGTTTTCTAACTGACGCGGCTCGCCGCCGCTTTCACCTTGATAAGATGCGTCATAAGCAATAGTGACAAATCCCTTTTCCGCCAGTTTTTCGGCATAGGTTCCGGCCGTTTGCTCTTTAACGCCCCCACCAGGGTGAGATACCACAATTGCCGGATACTGACGGGTTTCATCAAATTGGGGAGGGAAATAGATCACAGCAGACAAAGAGATGGTTGGATTATTGCTGTTAGTGAAGCTGACTTTATTATTCATCATTCCGTTCCTCATGGCGTTGCCGGTTCGTTTTAACGGCTGGTGATATCACTATAGATATTGATCATTAAGTTGATTAGACCCAAAATCATGATTGGACCTATCATTTAAATGATTAATAGATTGTATAGAGATACTGAATGAAGCGTGAAGAAATCGCTGATCTGATGGCATTCGTCGTCGTTGCAGAGGAGCGTAGCTTCACTCGCGCAGCAGTCCGCCTGGGCATGGCGCAGTCAGCTTTAAGCCAGATAGTGCGTCGTATAGAAGAACGATTGGGATTGCGGCTCCTGACGCGAACCACGCGTAGCGTTGTGCCAACTGAAGCGGGCGAACATCTTTTATCTGTTCTTGGCCCGATGTTGCATGACATAGATTCAGCCCTGTCATCCCTGAGTGAGCTGCAGAATCGCCCATCCGGGACAATACGTATTACTACAGTAGAACATGCAGCAAAGACGATACTGCTACCAGCCATGCGCACATTCCTGAAATCGCATCCTGAAATTGATATTCAGCTTACCATTGATTATGGTTTGACCGATGTCGTTTCTGAACGTTTTGATGCAGGTGTCCGTCTGGGAGGGGAGGTGGATAAAGATATGATTGCCATTCGAATCGGGCCTGATATACCAATGGCTATTGTTGGCTCACCGGATTATTTTTCCCGCCGAAGCGTTCCAACGTCAGTGTCACAATTAATAGACCATCAGGCCATTAATTTGTATCTTCCCACATCGGGTACAGCGAATCGCTGGCGATTAATACGTGGTGGACGTGAGGTTCGTGTTCGCATGGAAGGTCAGCTTTTACTGAATACGATAGATCTGATCATTGATGCTGCAATTGATGGGCACGGATTAGCGTATCTACCTCATGATCAGGTTGAGCGGGCGATTAAAGAAAAAAAACTGATACGTGTTCTGGATAAATTCACACCAGACTTACCCGGTTATCACCTGTACTATCCACACCGTCGGCATGCTGGCTCGGCATTCTCCTTATTTATAGATAGGCTGAAGTATAAAGGCGCTGTTTAGTTTTGCTTGATGATACGTTGATTTCATTTTTCCCTTAACGTGTTCACAGTTCCTTTCGACGTTTTAGTTATTTTTTCTTCTTCATACAATGGCGGCAATTACTTTCTTTTATTTTTATTATCGTGGATGTTAATACCAGAACTTCTGACCCTACGATGCATGTTTTTTGTATATTATCTGTATCAGGCAAAGAGTGGCGCAAATTGTGGATGGTGGGGGAGTATAACCCGGAAGAGTTTACATTTTTGAACGGTATTTTTTGTAATGTAAAGGAAAATCTGTGTCGGAATGATCGCTATTTGGGTGCAGATGGCAGAAGGAGTGGGGAAATAAATAATAATTCTACGATGATATTATTTGGTTGTATCGGTTAGTGATGAACTCAGGTCGCCAGATGCTGCACTATCTCCGGCGTGGATGATGCTTTCAGTCTCAGACTTACTGACATCGCTCAATGGGATTCTTTCGTCCTCAGTGAGCGCATCGAAACCATAACTAACCAATTGAATAGCCTGCAAGAGTATGTGAGATCACAGTGTTCATATTAGAAAAGTCTTATCATAAGATTTTTTATATGGATGCATTATGTCTCAATACGCTCGTGCCGCTTTAATTGCTTATAATTTGGTTGCCGATAAATCAATGTCTCCTCGTGAGGCTTGGGACGCCGCTGTTGCTAAGGTTACAAAAAGCGAATCCTCAAGAAAGAAGGGATGCCCAAGGGCAACGTTTCTCGCCTTGGCGGATTGCGGTTATCTGAAGAATGTAGAACCACAGTATGGGGAGAAAAAAGGCGGTAAGTTGTACCAAAGGGCGGTTGAAGTTGCGAATCTGATTCTTGATTTACCCGGAATTAGCAAAGCTGAGTTAGTTGATAAAACTTGCTATAAAGACGGGCAAGGGTCTTATGACATTGTGCTAACACTCGCTCAGTGCGGATTTCTCCAACGCCCTCAGCAAGATATTAAGTGATTTATGGCCTCGCTGTTAGCGGGGTTTTTTCATATCTGAATCTCACCACCGGATGCACTGACTGGCTTCGTGGCTGTTTTCAACAGTGAGGAGGCATCGTGGCATCTCGTTGAAGACCCGCGGGGTAAGACTGTCAGTGGCGTGGCTTCAGGTAATGCGCTATCCCTTTAAAAGGGAGGTTATACCTCCCTTTCTTTGCAAACGTTAACTTTCTTAGTATAGCAAATCGAATTTGAGGGTATATCCTTATTTACAAATGTAAAAGCACCAATTTTTACATTATCACCTATAGTAATGTTATCTGCGATAATACAGGAGTTCGCTCCAATATTTACATTGTCACCAATGCTAATTCTATTAGTATTGTTGTTTTTTAAGCCAATTGTTGTGTTTTGCCTTATATTGAAGTTTCTACCAATTGTGGCATATCTTGTAATAACAATTCCACTATAATGGCCGATATATAATCCTGGGGCAATTGAAGCGCCTAATTCAATATCTGTATTATATTTAAAAAATAGATTTCTATTTATTTTCTTTCCAATTTTTTTTAGATATTTATTGTCCATATCATATAGATAAGATGCAATACGCCACCAAAAAAGAAATCTACGTTTAGGCTGCCGCCAGGCATGACGGATAGCACGAGACCATGAGAACCGTTTATCTATCCCGCCAATAACTTCAATTAGAAGGCATTCTTTAAGAAAATCGATATCCATGTTTTTCCTTGGTTTTTTATGAAATATCCTGAATTCTTTTTAAGAAGAGTATAAAAAATACAATAGTTGTTGGCAATCTATCATCAAAGGCGTTCGTGTTATTGTACTCAGGAGTTGGTGGAAACTTATTGTGAAAGGGTACACCTATTGCCCATGATGTTACTTTATTGGCTCTTTACATTGGCTCTTTACTGCAGGTTTCCTGCAGGAGACGAATAAAACCGTAGTACGTCGTGTACAAGCATGTGCCACAACTGGTTGATGGATGCTCTAAACTCGACAAATTCACAAAAATTGGAGTTCACCTCAGATTTTTTGTTGCCATATCAGAGTGATGTTTGTTAAGTAAAAAGAGGAGCTCATTCAACAGAGAGATAAATTAATGCCGATAAATCTGGTATCTCATTTGGGAGCTGCAGGGGCTGAACGTTGCCCCGGAAGTCGTGTTTTCTAATATTTGAGAGCCTGGTTCTGTTGGGGAAACTAAATATGCCCTTGATAACATCCAATCTTTCATCAAATGCTGCGTTGCAGAGTATTGAAATATTACGTGAAGCTGTCAGACAAAATCTGGTTACAGATGGCATTACTATAAATGGTCATAAAATAGGCATTCATTATTGTCATCGCCCTGACGTTTTCCTTGTCTCTGGCTGTAAGGACGGAATGTTAAAAATGTTATTAGAGCTAGGACTAAATGGTAGCAATGAGTCAGTAAAAAGACTCCGCACATGGCAACTTTCCGCTGTAATTGATTCTCAGCTGAGTTTTTTACCATTAGGGGTATGTTATAAAATACTTTCAAATTCTTTTTCTGTACAGGCTGAAGAGTGTTTTTTTTCAAAAGAACATCTCAGATGTCCAATAATATTAGACACTCCAGATAGTGGTGTGTTTATAAAGAATTCTGTGATTTCAAATATTTGTAACCTGTATGATAAGAATTCAATGTTAAAATTAGTTATATCTGGTTCTCCACATCCATTAAGTAGGGAACCAATAACAGAAGCAATGATTATAGGAAAAAATGAGTGTTATTTTGACCAGGGCAGAGGGAATTTCATGTTAAAAGAAAATTAATAACATAAGATGTTTATCTCAAAAGAATTAACCTATCTGTATTCGGTATAAAAACACAGCCATGTCATACGTAAGAGCATGTCTGTGGTTATTAGGTGGTTTTAATACTTCTCTTAGCCATTCACAGTTCTGCTCGACACTGTGGCTATTTTTTTTGCTCAATGTCAACAATTGTGTTCTCTTAATTTTATTATAGTTGATATTGATGCTAGAATTCATGACCCATTATTGTCAACAAATACATTTATGAATAACGCTGATTTTAAACGTCCACAATTAACGTTGCCGAATGGAGCAAACAAACTGCTGTTACACTCATGCTGTGCCCCTTGTTCTGGAGCGATTATGGAGGCGATTGAAGCCTCGGGAATTGATTACACTATATTCTTTTATAATCCTAATATTCACCCGCAGAAGGAATACCTTATTCGTAAGGAAGAGAATATTCGTTTTGCTGAAAAACATGGTGTGCCTTTTGTTGATGCTGATTATGACACCGAAAACTGGTTTGAACGTGCTAAAGGAATGGAATGGGAACCTGAACGTGGTGTTCGTTGCACAATGTGTTTTGATATGCGCCTTGAACGCACAGCATTGTATGCCGCGGAACATGGGTTCAGCGTGATTAGCAGTTCGCTTGGAATTTCTCGTTGGAAGAACCTGCAACAGGTTAATGATAGTGGCCGACGAGCTGCTGCGCGTTATCCGGGAATGGTGTACTGGGATTACAACTGGCGTAAGCAGGGCGGCTCATCGCGTATGATCGAGATTAGCAAGCGTGAGCAGTTTTATCAGCAGGAGTACTGCGGCTGCGTCTATTCACTGCGTGATGCCAATATGTATCGTAAATCGCAGGGCAGGCCGCTCATTAAACTCGGCAAGCTTTACTATGGTAAGGAAGACAAATAATGCTACCGCGTGTGTATTTCTTGCTATGAAGGAATTTATAGTACAAAGGTGACACAAAACTGAAACGCATAATGCCTCGCAATGGTCTGCGAGGTTTCACCTGCATTGAGTTATTAGGGAAATGTTCAGAATCTGGTAACGCGATCATCAAAAACATGTAATGCAGTAATTTGTTAAATTCATTAACGGGAGCGTAATGCTCCCGTTGTTTTTACTTAAAAAGTATATTTGAGTCCTACTGTGGTCATAAAGTTGTAATTTTCAATTCCCGCAATATTCTTGCTATAGTCGGAGGCACCGGTATTTTTGTCATATACCGCTGTATCGCCTTTCTTGTTGGTGATGCGATTCCATGAGCCTTCTACAAATACTTTTGCATGTGGAGTTACATAGTAACCAGCATTCGCTGCAATGGAATAATAATTCTGGTTTTTAACTTTGCTGCGGAATGTAATCGCGCGAGCATAGTGCTCGTCGTTATCACTGGCTTCGACCCATCCACTATACTTAAATGAACCGCCAAATTCGAAGTTATCATAACGATAGCTACCGATAAAGCCGATATAAGGCATTTTAAAGCGCTGTTTGTATCCTATTCCTCTTTCGCCATCAGGGAATGACCCCATTTCGTTACGGAAACCGCCGTTCTCGCTATAAATGTATGTGCCCCCTGTAGCATTAAAGCTATAGCGACTCTCCTGATAACCAGCCATAACGCCGAGTTGATATTCTGGCTCATTTAAGATCCAGCCTTTGATATTTAAATCGAATTCATTAGCATAGTTTAGACGAGTATTTGGATGTTTGCTTTCGTCCGTCCATGTCCCGACGTTATGAGGATCCAACCAGTCTTTATCAACCATATTAGAACCGCGGCTATCAATGGTGCTCCACCCATTAGCACCAAGGGATAGCCATGGCATCAGATCCCAATTAATTGCACCTTTAATAATTGCAGCGTTGCTGAATTTCCAGTCGAGTTGACTGACTTTCCGCCCTCCTTCGTCTGGATTATAGACCCGTTCTTTTGTTTTTCCGCTTAGAGTCCCAAGGCTAATGTCTGTACTTATGTTGTCAGGAGTAAATGATATAGCCCCGGTGGAAGCAAAAGAGCTGAGCGCAACAGGAGCGGTCAGAACTATTCCAAGAAGTTTCATTCGCATAAAAAAGACTCCATTCAATCGTGTTTAATGATCAAATGTATATTTTTTATATCTAAGCCAACGAGTCAATTGCATATTATTCTACTGTTTATAATGTGTTTAAGTTTGAATTATTGTCGTAATATAGCGCCTCCAATGTAGTTGAATTATCTAATTATCATGTTTTATATAGTTTATATATTTGCATAGCGTTATGATGTTGGTGTTTTTCTCTGCTTTATTGTGGCGATATTATAAATTATGGTGGAAGACATCTAACGAAAAACCATCATTATGGTAGGTATATCAACAGTATCATTTGGTGTTTTGAACATTCTTTTTTGCTATGTAGAGCTCAGACTATTGCGTATCATCTGGGGGGAAACGATAGATTTAATTGTTAAAGATATAAGAGGCGCCAATTTTTTTTGAAATATTTAATGTTTGTGGCTTAATTATAAAGAATATGTAATCACTACGTATTTTAAATATCGCAACGGGCGCATGGCATACTCGTGGTTTATGTCGCGCAAAATCTTTCCTTTCTATGCTGTCCAGGTGTTTACAATAATGCCGACCGAGGTCGCAACACAGGAAGCACAGAGCAAGCTTCAGGGCTTCACCGTGAAATTTGGGCGAGCGGTATTTAGGGTTTTCTGTTAGTTGATTTTTGAGGTCTTTCAATAAGAGCGTATCGTCTGAAGAGGACTATCAGCGGGCTATTCATAATGGTTAAATAGCATCTTTTTATCAACCAGGAATAAACGACCGGGAAGGGATACTGCGAAGCGTTGGTTTCATCTATGGTTATAGCAGTGTGTGGCTAAAAAATGCTCAATAAATTTACAGTTGGTGCAATTATAGGCAAATAATAAGCCCGTTGCTTCTTGTTACTATTGTTCATTATTTTGTTTGCTATAATTGTCTGAAATTTTAGACGGGATCAACAGTAGTTGCATGAACAATAGTAATAATCTGGATTATTTCACTCTGTATATCATATTCTCAATTGCATTTATGCTACTCACTCTTCTGGTTATCCTTGTCGCAAAACCCAGTACCTGGTTAGGAGAAGTGCTTGTTACCATAAATTTAATCAATGCGCTTATCTGGCTGGCGATAAATCTGGTTAATCGAGTAAGAGGAAAGTTCGTTAGTCACAGGGATCAGCATTAACCCTTCTTTTATGCTGCTACTCTATATGACGGGAAGTATTGTTTTTAATGTTGGTTAAACGACTTTGCGTATCGTGGCGAAGGGCTGGTTGACGAAAGCAATGCTACATTACGCATATTTATTGCATAAGTATTTTTAGTTGAACAGGTGATGAAGTCCATATCTATATAAAAACACCGCGCCGAATATATCGGCGCGGTATTGTATCAACGATTATTTTTTGCCAATGGCACGCATAGTGTCATCAATTGCAGTGATTAACAGCATCTGCGGATCTTTAGCACAAGTCTGATTCAGCTTCTCTACTACTTTTGCACTCAATTCTGGAGATTGTTCGATTTTTAAATCGCGGCTGGCGACACTGGCGTTACCCATCACCGCAACGATATCCGCAACGTGTGCGCTGTCAGTTTTAGCCATTTCATTGGCTTCAGCACAGGTGATATAAGTTTCTGCTGGTAAACCATTTTTAATGTTGTAGTCCTGTGCCCAGCTCATCGGGGCAAAAACAAAAAGACCAGCCAGTAATGCAAATTTTTTCATCATCATTCCTTATTTCATTTTACCCAGGATAGCACCGCCCGTACCGCCAATCACGGCACCTTTGATAGCCCCTTCAAGGCCATTGCCGGTCAGAACGCCAGTGACCGCACCAACGGCGGCGCCGACTTTTGCGCCTTTACGGGCATTTTTACCATCCCGGCCTTTTTCTGTTACCGCACCAACGCCTGCGCCTACAGCTGCACCTTTCAGTACGCCATTAACACCATTGCCAGTCAGTAAACCAACGCCAGCTCCCAACAGAGCACCTTTCGTGGTGCGATTCATATCCGCCATTGCTGGCGCGGAGCAGAACAATATTGAGATAAGCCCGAAGGCGAGTGCTTTTTTCTTCACCTTAGTTGTCCGGTATTAAGTCAGTTGCACACACAATAGTTTCATCTTCAATTAAGATCTGCTTAACTAAAGAACGCTCGCTGTTATTCAGATAATTCAAAAGGAGCGTGCGGGTGATGATAGGATTCATTGTTTTTCATGAAATAAGATAAGTCTTAAATATTTATTAACCGATTGAATGTTGGATTTTTTTTGAGTTCCGTTGCTGCCTGTTAAAGTGTGGTTGCACGAGTGGAAATTTATAAAGATAGTTATGTGATTTATGTGTAAATTGGTGATATTCATCAGAAACGATGATGTAAGATAATTTTAGGGGAAATATATATTATATAAAGGAAATTGCTCATCTGTATTGTTGAAACTGTTCAGATTTTTAGTTTGCCATTTATTTCATCTACCAGACAAACATTACGCTTAAAAAACGCTTTAAGATATGGAATATCATCATTTCATCATGATGTCTGCCAGTTGTAGTGAACACAATACGTTAGCGCTGTCTCTTCAGGATGAATCCCCTGGTCTGTTTCCCGCGGGCTGATGCTACAGCCGGAGTGAAGATCTCTTTAACGTCATTTAGTTTTCACTTTTCAGAGGATGAAATTTATGAACAGGAACAGACCGTATATTTTTCGCCGCACTCTTCTTTCTTTGTTAATACCCTCGTTGATATATTCGGTGCAGGGAAGAGCATATACCCAATACGTCTATGATTCAGTCAGTGATGAGTTCGTTACGGGTCAACAGACTGTTCGTCCGGGGGGAACTACGACGAATAACATTATTTATAGTAGCGGTATTCAATATGTTGAAGGCGGTGCCGCTATTGGGAGTATTCTGCAAGGGGGAGAACAGATTGTACGGCAGGAGGGAGAGGTATATGGAACTATCATTGAGAATGGCGGGACACAGCGTGTAGAGTTTGGTGGTGATAATGTTAGTATTGATAATACGACCATAAATCGCGGAGGCACACAAGTTGTAGGAAATACGGGTAGCGTTGTAACAAATACTCACATTAATTCTGCTGGTGAGCAAAAAGTATATGGTAACGGGAGAGCAGAAAAGACAGACATAAATGGTGGAAAACAGACTCTGGAATTCTCAACGGCTTATGATACGACAATTCAAAACGGTGGAATGCAGTCAGTATTCAGAGAGAGTAGTGCTGAGAAAACGACGATTAATGCAGGTGGAGTGCAAGATGTTCGGGAAACTGGTAGCAAAGCTGTTGATACAATAATTAATTCAAACGGGGTGCAGGAAATACATGATGGTGGAGAAGCACTAACTACTCATATATATGGTGGTGCACAATATATTGATGGGGGTATCGCGGACGATACATATATACACAGCGGCACTCAAAATATAGACCGGGGAGGGAAAGCTACAAATACGTATATTTATAATGGAAAACAGATTGTCAGAGAGAGAGGGACGGCAATAAATACAACAATTCACCAGGGAGGAGAACAAGAGATATATGGTACTGCAAGTAATACAAATATCTATGGTACGCAGTATGTTAATAATGGTGCAATCGCAGATATAACAGTTATTAATAATGGGGGAAAACAACTGGTTAAAACCGGAGGAAAAGCTTTAAATACCACTATTAGTAGCGGCGGTGTGCTGGAGGTCTATGATGGCGCGATAGCGAATGATGTTGACCAAAAATCTGGGGGAGCGCTGATTACGTCGACGAATAGCTCCATCAGCGGTAAAAACAGTAATGGTAAATCATTTTCTGTTAACGCAGGGCACGCAGATTCAGTTGTGCTGGAAAATTCAGGTTTATTGACCGTTAAGGCTACGGGTAACGCTACCAATACGACGATAGGTAGCGGTGGACAGATGACAGTCGAAAATCGGGGGGCAGCAGATAAAACCGCGATCCAGAATGGCGGAGTGTTGAAGATTGATGGGGGAGGAACAGCCACTGGTATTACTCAGGAAGCTGGAGGCGCATTAATAGCTTCTACCGGAACAGGTGTTAACGTCCGTGGTAAAAACAGTACAGGCGATTTCGTTATTGATAATTTTCATGCGGAAAATGCTGTGCTGGAAAATACCGGGACATTGACGGTGATTGCGGGAACGTATGCTGAAAATACGACTATTAATAATAAAGGTGCAATGACTGTTCTGGGGCATGCTGATAATACCGTCATTAATAATGGTGGCTCTCAGGAGATAAAAAATGGTGGTCAGGCCGTAGATACCAAAATATCAGGCGGAACACAAACGATTAATACAGGTGGGTATGCTCGTACTACCACGATTGATACTGGAGGTATGCAAATTGTTAAAGGTGGAAACTCCAGTAATACCTATATATCAGGCGGCTCACAAAAAATTGAGCAAAATGGTATAGCCTACAACACTGAGATTCATAGTGGTGCGCAAATCGTTTACAGCGGTGGAGTTGCAACAGACTCAACGATATTTGAGGACGGTATAGTAGAAATTCAGGCAGGCGGTTCTGCTACAGGAATAAAACAGAATACCAACAGTGTATTAATTGCTACTACGGATGCTAAGCAAATTGATGGTCTCTGGAATGATGATATTCATTTTAGTATTTCTGGCGGGAAAGCAGATCATATTGTACTGGAGAATGGGGGCAAATTAACTGTTGAATCCGGGACATCATCGGCTGACACTTTGGTCGGAATTGGTGGCACGGAGACAGTTAAGACAAATGCGACCGCTACTGGTACGACGCTCAATGGCGGTGTGCAGACCGTTGAAGGTATGGCGGATGGGACGCATGTCAATATGGGAGGGATACAAACTGTTTCTTCAGGCGGCACGGCGACTGACGCCATCGTTAATGGCGGCACGCAAACCGTTGAAGGTACGGCACATGGAACTCTTGTTAACGCCGGGGGAATACAGACGGTATCTGCTCACGGAGTGGCAGACAGTTCCATAATTAAGAGTGGCGCTATGCTGGAGGTGAAAGCCAATGGCACGGCGACAAATGTGGAGCAAAGCAGCGGTGCAGCGCTGAAAACGAGCACAGATAAGACCATCAATATTATTGGTCGCAATGAATACGGTGATTTCCATATTTCCGCTGGGATGGCAGACAACCTTTTGCTGGAAAATGGCGGTAGTTTGTCTGTTTTAGCCGCGACAGAAGCTATTGACACCACCGTTGGCGACGGAGGGATGATGCAATCCCTGGGCAATGACCGCGGGACCACCGTTACTACAGGAGGTCGCTATGCTCTCGGTCGTTCACAGGACGGGGAAACGATAACGTTTGAGTCTCTGGCCCGGGCAGAAGATTTGGATATTGTAGGCGGTTTAGCTACGGTCTATGCAGGAAGTCTGACGGGAGCGACCGTCAGTGGGGCGAAGGGGAGCCTGGTCATCATGAGTCCACAGGATGAGGTGACGCCAGTAACTCTTGCAGGAGCGATTCAGGTCTCGGATCAGGCGCATTTGACAATGGGCTATGGTGCAAACACGTCAGCCGCCGATTTGAGTGTTAGTCGTCGGGGAAGTGCATGGCTCAACAGCGATAAAGCCTGCAGTGGTTCCAGTAATTGCGCTTATACCCTCAACAGCCTGTTGTTGAGTGATGGCGATATCTATTTGTCACAGGCGGCTGCCAGCCAGTCAGGAACGGAAGATATATACAATACCCTGACTACCAATGAACTGTCTGGCAGTGGTAATTTCTATATGCATACCGACGTTGCCAGTTTGCGAAGCGACCAACTAAAAGTGACTGGCGATGCCACAGGGAATTTTAATGTTTTTGTGGCTAATACAGGGGTAAGTCCAAAAACGGGTGATCCGCTGATGCTGGTGACGACTGGGGGCGGAGATGCCGCTTTTACGTTGGGGAATACCGGGGGATTAGTCGACCTCGGGACCTATGAATATGCACTCAAAAGTGATGGCAACCATAACTGGAGCCTGACTAGCGATCTCAATCCCGATCCGAAGCCAGACCCAGACCCGAAACCCAATCCCGATCCGAAGCCAGACCCGGACCCGAAACCCAATCCTGATCCGAAACCAGACCCGGACCCGAAACCCAACCCCGATCCGAAGCCAGACCCGGATCCGAAACCTGATCCAACTCCGGTACCCCATGAGAAACGTATCACGCCTTCAACAGCAGCGGTATTGAACATGGCGGCCACGCTACCGCTGGTATTTGATGCCGAACTGGATAGTGTTCGTGAAAGGCTGAATCTGATGAGGGCGACGGGATATAGCAACAATATATGGGGAACCACCTATACCACTCGTAATAATGTTACGACGGATGCTGGTGCTGGATTTGAGCAAACGTTAACTGGTATGACGTTGGGCATGGACAACCGCTATGCGATAACCGAAGGCGTGGCGACGCTGGGTGTCTTTGTGGGGTATTCGCATTCGAAAGTCGCTTATGATCGTGGTGGCCATGGCAATGTGGACAGTTATGCTCTGGGCGGGTATGCCGCCTGGGAACATGAAAGTGGTTTTTATCTGGACAGCATTGTGAAGCTGAACCGCTTTGAGAGTACGGTAGCGGGGCGGATGAGTGGTGGCGAGTCAGTCAACGGTAGTTTTAACAGCAATGGATTCGGGGGGCATGTTGAAACCGGGATTCGGTTCACTGATGGTAACTGGAACCTGACGCCGTATGTGTCGTTGAGTGGACTCACGGCTGATAACCCAGAATATCGATTGTCTAATGGCATGGAGGCGAAACCGGGTGACACCCGCAGTGTATATCGCGAACTGGGGGCTACGTTGAGTTATACCATGCGCCTGAGGAATGGCGTGGAAGTCGAACCGTGGTTGAAGGCGGCAGCCCGCAAAGAGTTTATCGATGATAACCGGGTGAAAGTGAATAATGACGGTGATTTTGTCAATGATTTGTCGGGCAAACGCGGAGTGTATCAGGCGGGCATTAAAGCCTCATTCAGTAATACACTAAGTGGTCATTTAGGGATAAGTTATGGCAATGGTGCAGGTGTAGAGTCTCCGTGGAACGCGGTGGCAGGGATGAGCTGGTCGTTCTGATAATCCCCTCTCGTAATAGAACTGCGCTTCGGCGCAGTTCTTGTTGTGCACAGAAAACCCCCAGCTAGGCTGGGGGTTCTGGAAAGCTTTCAGCTTTGAGCCAGTTATTAAAACCCCTTTTGATTTGTTAAAACACCTTGCGGTCTGGCAACTGCAAGTGTCAAACAAGAAATCAAAAGGGGGTCCCAATGGGGAACGAAAAGAGCTTAGCGCACACCCGATGGAACTGTAAATATCACATAGTTTTTGCGCCAAAATACCGAAGACAGGTGTTCTACAGAGAGAAGCGTAGAGCAATAGGCAGTATTTTGAGAAAGCTGTGTGAGTGGAAAAGCGTACGGATTCTGGAAGCTGAATGCTGTGCAGATCATATCCATATGCTTGTGGAGATCCCGCCCAAAATGAGCGTATCCGGCTTTATGGGATATCTGAAAGGGAAAAGCAGTCTGATGCTTTACGAGCAGTTTGGGGATTTGAAATTCAAATACAGGAACAGGGAGTTCTGGTGCAGAGGGTACTACGTCGATACGGTGGGTAAGAACACGGCGAAGATACAGGATTACATAAAGCACCAGCTTGAAGAGGATAAAATGGGAGAGCAGTTATCGATTCCCTATCCGGGCAGCCCGTTTACGGGCCGTAAGTAAGGAAGTTGGATGCAAATGTCAGATCGTGTGCGCCTGTTAGGGCGCGGCTGGTAAGAGAGCCTTACAGGCGCATTTGAAAAACCTCCGGCTATGCCGGAGGATATTTATTTTATTTCACGTAAGGTACAACGTCCGGGAAAGAGAAGCTAAAAAAACCCCGCCAGTTACGGCGGGAAACCTCATCCTATGGGAGAACAATGAATAATGAAATTGCGGGTATATCATTACGCAGAATGCCCACTTTCACCATAAGGTTAATTACTCAGGCTACCCTAAATGCTCTGTTTTGTTCAGGAGTCGGGAAGAGCATCAATTGATACAAAGAGGGGAGGATGATGACAGAAAAATATAATTTAATATGATTAATAACATTTGATAATCAAAAGAATATAAAAATAAAAAAGGCAGAAGTCATTCTGCCTTTTTTATGAGTCTCATTTTATAGCGCGTTTATTTCAGTTCTTCTGCTTCCGGCAAGGTCACATTAAGCTCAAGAATAGAAATATCGCCATCTTTTTGCTCAAGTTGCACCGTCACCATCTCGGGATCAATTTGTACGTATTTACAAATGACCTCAAGAATATCTTTGCGCAACTGCGGAAGATAGTGTGGCTCCGCATCGCTACGACGGCGTTCAGCGACAATAATTTGTAGCCGTTCTTTGGCAATGTTGGCCGTATTCTTTTTTCGCGAGAGAAAGAAATCGAGTAATGCCATGACTTATCCTCCGAACAAGCGTTTGAGGAAGCCTTTCTTTTCTTCTTCAACGAAGCGGAAAGGACGTTCTTCTCCCAACAGACGCTCTACGGTATCTGCATAGGCTTTACCCGCGTCGGCGTTGATGTCGAGAATTACCGGTTCACCCTGGTTAGAGGCGCGCAATACTGATTGATCTTCCGGGATCACGCCGACGAGTTTGATGCGCAGGATCTCCAGCACATCTTCCATGCTCAGCATGTCCCCTCTGCTCACGCGGCCTGGATTGTAGCGCGTCAACAGCAGATGCTCTTTAATCGGCTCTTCACCGTTTTCAGCACGGCGTGATTTCGATGCCAGAATGCCTAAAATACGGTCGGAGTCGCGGACGGAAGAGACTTCCGGGTTGGTGGTAATAATAGCCTCGTCAGCAAAATAGAGCGCCATTAACGCACCGGTTTCAATACCCGCCGGGGAGTCACAAACGATAAATTCAAAATCCATCGCTTTCAGATCATCAAGAACTTTAGCGACGCCTTCGCGAGTAAGGGCATCTTTATCGCGTGTTTGCGATGCCGGAAGAATGTAGAGATTATCAGTACGCTTATCTTTAATTAGCGCCTGATTTAGCGTTGCATCGCCCTGGATGACGTTGACGAAATCGTAAACGACCCGACGCTCACAACCCATAATCAGGTCGAGGTTACGCAAGCCGATATCAAAATCTATCACGACAGTTTTCTTTCCCTTCTGGGCCAAACCAGTGGCGATGGCCGCGCTGGAGGTTGTCTTGCCAACGCCCCCTTTGCCCGAAGTAACAACAATAATGCGTGCCATAGAAATTCCTTGTTAAAAAGGGATCAATTTAACGATTGAACAGTCAAAGCGTTTTCGACTAATTGCAGTCGTGCCGCTTTGCCATAAAATTCTGCTGGGATTTTATCACTCAGCCAGTATTCACCTGCGATAGACACCAGTTCTGCCATCAGGTTCGTACAAAATATTTGCGCTTCCCGATCGCCGCTCGCCCCGGCCAGTGCACGACCGCGCATCATGCCATAGACATGAATATTACCATCGGCGATCAGCTCTGCGCCTGCACTCACATGGCTTGTAACAATCAGATCACATTGTGGAGCATAAATGCGTTGACCGGAACGCACCGGAGTGTCTATTAAGCGCGTTTTTGTGATCGGAGTTGTGTTTTGCGTTGATGCCTGAGGGGTAGGGCGCGGTGCTTTCTCCTTTCCTTCAGTCAGGATTGGCAGCCCCATTTTTTCGATTTCTGCTTTCAGTTGTGCATCTTTGCAGCCACTGACGCCAATGATCCGTAAGCCCGTTGCTGAGACAGCCTTATGCATAGCTGACCAGTTTACTTTTTCCTCAAGAGCACTGACGTTGAGTACGATGGGAGCATGCTTTAAAAATGCGGGAGCCTGAGCGATTTTGTCTTCCAGCGCCTGATGAATAACCTTAGGTTCTGCCTCATGCAGATGAACCACAGATAAGGTGAAGCTACTACCTTTAAGCTCGATTGGCGTGTTTGACATCCTGGCCTTACTCAATTAGCTATTTATCATCGCCAGCGCGCGATGATATTCCGAAGACGATAAGGCATGTTATAGTCTGGATTATATTGAGGCAAGTCACCCCCCCATTTATTCAGAGTAAAATTATGTTTTGTGTGATCTATCGAAGCAGCAAACGCGACCAAACCTATTTATATGTCGAAAAAAAAGACGATTTTTCACGTGTTCCAGAAGAACTGATGAAAGGTTTTGGTCAGCCCCAATTAGTGATGATTCTGCCGTTGGATGGACGGAAGAAACTGGTGAATGCCGATATTGAGAAAGTCAAACAGGCATTAACTGAGCAAGGCTATTATCTTCAGTTACCGCCCCCGCCCGAAGATTTGCTTAAGCAGCATCTTTCCGTTATGGGACACAATATAGACAACACTGACAAATAACCGGACTCCGGCGGCGGCATTATATTTGTCGGTATGAGGCGTAATATCTACGATAAGGTGAGGGAAGCGTTATGTATCAGCATCACAACTGGCAAGGCGCGCTGCTGGATTATCCAGTGAGTAAAGTGATATGTGTAGGTAGTAACTATGCCAGACATATCAAGGAAATGGGCAGTGAAGTGCCCGAAGAACCCGTGTTATTCATTAAACCGGAAACTGCGCTGTGTGATTTGCGCCAACCGTTGGCGATCCCATCTGATTTCGGTGCAGTTCATCATGAAGTCGAACTGGCTGTGTTGATTGGTGCGACGCTTCGCCAGGCCACGGAAGAGCATGTGTGTAAAGCCATTGCCGGTTACGGCGTGGCGCTTGATCTGACATTGCGTGATATTCAGGGCAAAATGAAGAAAGCTGGGCAGCCATGGGAAAAGGCAAAAGGATTTGACAACTCTTGCCCACTTTCTGGGTTTATTCCCGCCGCTGAGTTTACGGGCGACCCACAAAACACGTCGCTGGGCCTTAGCGTGAACGGGATAGTTCGTCAACAAGGCACAACGGCGGACATGATCCACAAAATCGTGCCGCTGATTGCTTATATGAGTAAGTTCTTTACCCTCAAGGCCGGGGACGTTGTACTAACAGGCACGCCTGACGGCGTCGGCCCTTTACAGAGCGGTGATGAACTGACGGTCACTTTCGATGGGCATTCTGTGACAACTCGCGTTTTGTAATACTTTTTGCCGCCGGAAAGGGGCGGCAAAACTTGCATCGAGGTGCCAGACTGGTTATAAGGTGCGTTTTAACGTAATGGCGGAGCACCTGATGAGCGATGTACCTTTCTGGCAAAGTAAGACCCTGGATGAAATGAGCGATGCGGAATGGGAATCGTTATGTGATGGTTGCGGTCAGTGCTGCCTGCATAAATTAATGGATGAAGACACTGACGAAATTTACTTCACTAATGTCGCCTGTCGTCAGCTTAATATAAAAACTTGTCAATGCCGGAATTACGCACGTCGTTTCGAATTCGAGCCGGATTGCATTAAATTAACCCGTGAAAATCTCCCTACGTTTGAATGGCTGCCGATGACCTGTGCTTATCGTTTGCTGGCAGAGGGGAAAGATTTACCCGCGTGGCATCCATTACTTACCGGTTCAAAAGCAGCCATGCATGGCGAACGCATTTCAGTGCGTCATATCGCGGTGAAAGAGTCGGAAGTGATTGACTGGCAGGACCATATCTTAAATAAGCCTGACTGGGCGCGGTGAGCGCCTGAAACAAAAGCGATGACTGGTTAATCGTTTTGTGTATGGGGCATCGTCGGACATCAGAACTGAAATTTGCCTTCGGAATTGCCTGTTGATTACCATTGCTGTCCGGCCTCTCTTTTCTGTAGATGTTATGAACCCTCCGGGCAAAAATATGCCCCATTGATATCGTAATGAAGTTTGGGGTCACCATGATTCATTCGTTTTACAATGGTTCATATCTACTATTTTTTATTAGTGGATTATTATGCTATCAGGATGGTTTTTATGTTTGGACGAATAAACACAATTCTTTTGCTGGATATATTGGCAGCAGAATCAAAAATGGGGCGTAGAAACGCCCCCTAAAATAAAAGGTAATATATAACAGAAGGTTTATGTAGTTAGAAGCAAGATAATGCTTCTTAAGAAAGTGGCTTAAGGGAGCCACTCATATGTTGGGGAGGTTAGACCTCCCACAACATATCTTTTAGTAACCAGATTAGAACTGGTATACCATACCTACAGCTACGATGTCGTCAGTGCTTACACCGAGTGCTTTAGTGAAGTTGTTTTCATCGAGCAGATTGATTTTGTAATCAACAAAAGTGGACATGTTTTTGTTGAAGTAATAGGTAGCGCCGACATCAACATATTTGACTAAGTCTTGATCGCCCCATACTCCAAGATCTTTACCCTTAGATTGCAGGTAAGCAACAGACGGGCGCAGGCCGAAGTCGAACTGATATTGTGCAACTGCTTCGAAGTTTTGTGCTTTATTAGCAACAAAGCGATCTGCAAAAACGGTCATGTTCTGGGTTTCAGAATAGGTCGTCGCCAGATAAACGTTGTTTGCATCATATTTCAGGCCGGCAGCCCAAACTTCTGCATTTTTGCCGGAAGCAAATACTTCAGGGAGAAGTTTTCCTGCGTTGACTTGCGTGTCAGTACGATCGGATTTTGCATAAGCTGCACCAACGCCAAAGCCTTCGTATTCATAAGTTGCAGAGAAACCGAAGCCATCGCCGTTACCTTTGGTGTAGTTATCTGCACCATTACGATCATTCTTACCCTGGTACTGTGCAGCAAAATTCAGACCATCAACCAGACCAAAGAAGTCATTGTTACGATAAGTTGCAACACCAGTTGCACGCTGAGTCATGAAAACGTCAGTTTGAGTCCAGGTGTCACCACCGAATTCAGGCAGCACGTCAGTCCACGCACCGATATCGTAAGCCACACCGTAGTTACGGCCATAATCGATAGAACCGTAATCGCCGAATTTCAGACCTGCGAATGCAAGACGTGTTTTATCTTTGGAAGAACCTTGTGATTCAGCGCGATTGCCCTTGAATTCATATTCCCACTGACCAAAACCAGTCAATTGGTCGTTGATTTGAGTTTCGCCTTTGAAACCCAGACGAGCATAAGTTGTGTCGCCATCATCTGCATCGTTAGAGGAGAAGTAATGCTTGGCATTAACTTTCCCGTATAGATCCAGTTTGTTGCTATCTTTGTTATAAATCTCTGCTGCCTGTGCAGACATCGCCATCAGAATTGATGCAGCTACAGCAGAAATTGCCACTGTTAGTTTTTTCATTGTGAGTCCTTTTTTTGAACTATTTTTTTAAATGGTGCCACTGCATGCCAATATTCATCTAATCAATATGGGTATTTCAAGAACCAGGTTTTATCTGGTGATTTAAATTGTGAATTTGATCTCCATTTTTTTGCTCATAATTTTCTCTTTCTGTTATATAAGCCTATTTTTTAGACGGGGGGGATCGCTAGCACGGATATATTAATTGCAGGTATTTATGCTCTTGTTATAGTTTTTTAGCATAATTTTAATATGATAAAAATAACGACAGAAATTATTTGTTGGTTATTTATCGGGTTTTAAAATTTGTGTCTGAGTGTTTTTTATACGCGTGATATCCACTCCGTGCTGTACGATAAATGTGCAGATGAAAAAAGTAAAAAAGAATACAGACGCGAAATACGTTGGAGACAGGGCTTGTCAGTTGGCGATGGATTCGATAGTGAAAAGAAGCGCGGCTGTCGGATTGGAGCCGCGGGACAAGGTCCAAAATTTTCCAAGAGTTGTTGAATTTCCCAGCTTTTTGAAAGCTGTGTGTATCTTACTAATAAGTAAAAGAGGTTTAAACTAAATAATTAACCGTATTTTTGGGTAAGGCTTATCGACATTTCATTACAACATTTTCTTCACATTTTTATGTTGCTCAAATTAAAGGCATCTACAGGGGCTTTGTACTTCGCTGATACAATTATGGGGGCTGGGGAAAAAGAGCGGACAGGAACTCCGGTAACTTGATGTTGAGCCAGGCAAAATTTAAACAAACGGTTAGAAAAGGTTGGTGACTCGTTGGGATATGAGGCGTGAAGCCTGTTTGCAGAAGCAAAGATGGACAGATTAACCGACAGAATGTGTTGCCCATATTGATGGGCAACACATTCTTTTATTGTGCACAGAAAACCCCCAGCTAGGCTGGGGGTTCTGGAAAGCTTTCAGCTTTGAGCCAGTTATTAAAACCCCTTTTGATTTGTTAAAACACCTTGCGGTCTGGCAACTGCAAGTGTCAAACAAGAAATCAAAAGGGGGTCCCAATGGGGAACGAAAAGAGCTTAGCGCACACCCGATGGAACTGTAAATATCACATAGTTTTTGCGCCAAAATACCGAAGACAGGTGTTCTACAGAGAGAAGCGTAGAGCAATAGGCAGTATTTTGAGAAAGCTGTGTGAGTGGAAAAGCGTACGGATTCTGGAAGCTGAATGCTGTGCAGATCATATCCATATGCTTGTGGAGATCCCGCCCAAAATGAGCGTATCCGGCTTTATGGGATATCTGAAAGGGAAAAGCAGTCTGATGCTTTACGAGCAGTTTGGGGATTTGAAATTCAAATACAGGAACAGGGAGTTCTGGTGCAGAGGGTACTACGTCGATACGGTGGGTAAGAACACGGCGAAGATACAGGATTACATAAAGCACCAGCTTGAAGAGGATAAAATGGGAGAGCAGTTATCGATTCCCTATCCGGGCAGCCCGTTTACGGGCCGTAAGTAAGGAAGTTGGATGCAAATGTCAGATCGTGTGCGCCTGTTAGGGCGCGGCTGGTAAGAGAGCCTTACAGGCGCATTTGAAAAACCTCCGGCTATGCCGGAGGATATTTATTGCGAACAATATACCCGAGCTTCCAGCGGTGTATAAATGCCAAAGGTGATAAACCCGAGCAGACCATTCATGAATGTTTGCTGGGTTTCTGTTTTAACGACATTTTCTGCGCCGCCGCAAATTTTTGCCGCATCAACAGTTTTCTCTTGTCCAATTCCTGAAACGAAGAAATGATGTGTGATGGTTGCTTTTGGCGTTACCGCTGTAGGTTTGTTTCCAACAGTAAATGTCTGTTGAGCACATCCTGTTATAAGCATTGCCAGAGCGGCAGAGAACAACATTTTTTTCATCTTATTATCCCAGTGTTGTCAAAAACGGCAGAATCCTATGTGACAATAACTAAACAGTAGTTAAATGGATCGGTAAAAATTAAATTCATAAAGATGATTGAGCAAGTTAACGAAGGGAGTAGAGCTACGGGGATTTTCCCCGCGCCAGCATCTGTCTACTTCTGCCGGTATGTTTTGATATTGAGAAGATAATGACGGGGATACCCCCGTCAGCTTCTGTTTACTTAATCTGTATGTTGACGTTATATTTTTTAGCTTTGTTTTTACGCGCGTCATTACGCGTTTGAAGAACTCTCAGTTCATATTTACCAGTCGCGGGAAGGGTGTACTGACCGTTGTCATCAAGTTCAGGAGAATATCTGGACAAATCAACAGAGTCGCTAATGCCTGGTCCGAAGAGGACAATATCAGCACCCTCATTAGAGATACTTACGTGTACCCTTTGGTCTTTATGGGCATAAAAATGATATGTGTCGTAATCATATCCTTTTATCTCACCCGAGTACTGAGCGCTGCTGTGGCCTTTCTTGAACTCGACATTTATATCCTTACCAGCAGCAAAGCCCGTTGAGGTTAGCAGTGCAAAAAGAAAAACGGCTTTAGTTATACCCTTGATTTTCATATGTGATCTCCTCTGTCAGGGGGATAAAGACGAGTTGTTATAATATAACAATATCTCGCTGCGCTTTTCCAGGAACTTTTCCGGTAATCCGGCTGGAGTTGCGGTAGTTCTCAAAGCTAATAATGAATCATGACATCTTGTTGAAGGCTATCGGAGGAATCGGTATATGATGCGGCTTCCGGGGCGTTGCTATTTATTACACTTTCAGGAGAATATCGCCTTGTTATCCCTAAGGAAATGATAAATAACTTAATGAATATTTAATATGGAGGAGAAAGTTTCACTTCTCATTATTGGGAGAAGAATTATGTGTTGCTGCAAATACCTCTTTGGTTTCGGAATTTGAATACTCTGTTTTGTCTGAATAAAAAAGCCCGCTGGTGGAGCGGGCAGAAGAATGATTAATTATTTTTAATAGGAACATTGTGTTTCCTCTAAAACGTATACTACAAAAATATGGAGAAATTATGGAGTAGCTGTCAGGTGGCTACAGAATCGCCAGGTGTCAATACAAAACAATACATTTCTTTACATAGTTGTTTTTTTATGAATACTACTAAGGGAGGATTAACGAAATGAAATAAGCAGGGTATGTATGAATATATTTGAGCAAACACCACCGAACCGTAGACGTTACGGCCTTGCAGCATTTATCGGGCTGATTGCCGGTATTGTCTCAGCATTTGTTAAGTGGGGGGCTGAAGTTCCGTTGCCACCTCGCAGTCCTGTAGATATGTTTACCGCAGCATGTGGTCCTGAATCATTAATCAGGGCAGCCGGGCAAATTGATTGCTCGCGTAATTTTCTCAATCCACCATATATTTTTCTTCGGGATTGGTTAGGGCTGGCAGACCCAAATTCGGCTGTTTATACCTTCGCCGGACATATTTTTAACTGGGTTGGTGTAACGCACATAATCTTTTCGATAGTTTTTGCTGTTGGTTATTGTGTGGTAGCCGAAGTCTTTCCCAAAATTAAACTTTGGCAGGGCTTGTTGGCGGGCGCTTTAGCTCAACTTTTTGTTCATATGATTTCTTTCCCTCTCATGGGACTTACTCCACCGCTGTTTGATCTTCCGTGGTATGAGAATGTATCTGAAATTTTTGGACATTTAGTATGGTTCTGGTCCATTGAAATTATTCGTAGGGATCTGAGAAACAGAATTACTCATGAGCCTGATCCAGAAATACCTCTGGGGACAGCAAGATAACAAGTCTCTCACTTAACTAAATGGCGCAAATTCTGCGCCATTTTTTTATACTGAAGCCAGAGATATCGTGTGCTGAGCGGCGTTTCAAACAGACATTCTTGAATTTGCGACGGTGATTGCACTGCGCTATACAACGTGAAGTTATGATTTACTGCGGGTCAAGGGCGAATCGTTATTAGCGGGAAAAACAACACTGGCGCTCCAGGAGGAGCGCCAGATAAATTACCGACCAAACAGGTCGCGTTTTTTCGCTTTAAACAACTGGGAGATGACTACCAGTATAGCGACAATCAGGTAGGCAACAAAAATACCGAGCAGCCACTGTGGCATTTCCAGCCCTAAAAACTCCCATTGACGTTCGGCGCAATCGCCAGAGGCGACAAACACTTGCGGTACCCATTTATCCAGTGGCAGCCAGTCCGGGAAACGAACCATAAAGTCACAGGTCATAAACGGTGAAGGATAGAGCTGGAGCATGGTGTGCTCGTAAGTTAACTGCACGCCGCGAAATGCGCTATACAGCCAGATAATCATCGCAACATAACGTAGTGGAGTTTTAGGGGCGATAGCGCCAATCAACGCGGCACCCAGAACGCCGAATAACGCGCAGCGTTCATAAATACAGAGCACGCAAGGTTTTAGTAACATCACATGCTGGAACCACAGCGCCGTCAGTTCCAGCGCCAGAGCAGTAAACGCCATCAACAGCCACGCACCCCGGCCCTGTGAACATTGGTTCAAAAATCGCAACATAATAATTTCCCTGCAATATGCATAGAGTGCGCAGTTTAAACCAATTCATTCGTTGCGCCACCAGGGGGAATTAAAAATAGAGCGTAATTGAACAATTATCGGACGAAAAAAACAACCGGGCATAAATATACCCGGTAAGTTGTTATCAAAGCGTTGCTATCCAACCCAATTGCATAAACCATTCGGTTACAGGTGCAAGCGTAAACTCAACGCAAAACAGCCCGACGAGGGTCAGTACGAGGGTATAAGGCAGGGCCATCCACACCATGCGACCATAAGAGAGGCGAATCAATGGCGCAAGTGCCGAAGTCAGCAGGAACAGGAATGCCGCCTGTCCGTTTGGCGTGGCGACAGAGGGCAGATTGGTCCCGGTGTTAATAGCAACTGCCAGCAGTTCATATTGTTTCAGCGTAATTGCACCGCTCTCCATAGCTGCTTTTGCTTCGTTGATATAAATCGTCCCTACGAAGACGTTATCCGAAATGGATGACAGCAGACCGTTGAAAATATAGAACAACGACAGTTGCGCATGTTCCGATGCCTGCAAGACAAACTGGATAATCGGCGAGAATAATTGCTGGTCGATAATGACTGCGACGACCGAGAAAAAAACCGTCAACAGTGCGGTGAAGGGCAGAGATTCAGTGAAGGCTTTGCCGATAGCATGTTCATCGGTTACACCGGTCAATGATGTCGCCAGAATAATTACCGACAAACCAATCAGGCCAACTTCCGCCAGGTGCAATGCCAGCGCAATCACCAGCCAGACGCCGATAATCGCCTGAACAATCAGACGAATTTTATCCTGACGTGTACGCTGTTGGCGGCTTTGATCGTCAAATTGCTGCAGTACCTCGCGAACTTTCTCCGGCAGCGTTTCGCCATAGCCAAACCAACGCAGTTTCTCTACCAACAGGCACGTTAACAGACCGCAAATCAGAACCGGAACGGTCACTGGAGACATGCGCAGGAAGAAATCGCCAAAATGCCAGCCAGCAGCTTTGGCGATAATCAGATTTTGCGGTTCGCCCACCATGGTCATCACACCGCCTAATGCGGTACCGACGCCTGCGTGCATCATCAGACTACGCAGAAAACCACGGAACTGTTCCAGAACAACTTTGTAATGTTTGTCGATATGGCTATCGTCTTGCAAGTCGGTATCTTCAGGGCGGGAAGAGACCACACGGTGATAAATACCATAAAACCCGACCGCGACGCTGATTACCACTGCTACTACGGTCAGGGCATCAAGGAATGCAGAGAGAAACGCCGCAGCCATACAAAAAGAGAGTGATAACAGCATCTTGGAGCGGATGCTAAGCAGCAAGCGAGTAAAAATAAACAGCAATAGCTGCTTCATAAAATAGATGCCTGCCACCATAAACATCAGCAGTAGCAAGACTTCAAGATTCGCCGCCACCTCTTCGCGGACATGCCCCGCGCTGGTCATGCCGATGAATACGGCTTCGATAGCCAACAAACCGCCGGGTAGCAGTGGGTAGCATTTCAGGGCCATCGCCAGCGTAAAAATAAATTCTGCTACCAGCAGCCATCCTGCAACAAAAGGGCTGATGAAGAAAATTAACGGGTTAATAATTAAAAAAACGATGAGGGCAAGTTTGTACCAGTCAGGTGACTGACCCAAAAAATTGCGCCATAACGCGCGGCCCCAGGAGATCTCCATGATGGTTTCCCTTACCTTAGAAATAATCAATGATGTTTTTATGTTAGAACACAAAGCTTAACGGTCAGGGGGGAGTGAGGCAAGTCTTGATGGTCTGGAGAAAAGAGATGCAGAAAATGAAGCCTTGATCCCTTTTTTCTTCTTTTTGTCTGCTATCAGCGTGATTAGCCCTCTGGTATGATGAGTACAACTTTGTTTTGCTGTGTTATGGAAATATCACTATGGTCATTAAGGCGCAAAGCCCGGCGGGTTTCGCGGAAGAGTACATTATTGAAAGTATCTGGAATAATCGCTTCCCACCCGGGACTATTTTGCCCGCAGAACGTGAACTTTCAGAATTAATTGGCGTAACGCGTACGACGTTGCGTGAAGTGTTGCAGCGTCTGGCACGAGACGGCTGGTTGACTATTCAACATGGTAAGCCGACGAAGGTGAATAATTTCTGGGAAACCTCAGGGCTTAATATTCTTGAGACGCTGGCGCGACTCGATCACGAAAGTGTGCCGCAGCTTATTGATAATTTGTTGTCAGTGCGTACCAATATTTCGACTATTTTTATTCGTACTGCGTTCCGTCAGCATCCCGATAAAGCGCAGGAAGTACTGGCGACGGCCAATGAAGTGGCCGATCACGCTGATGCTTTTGCCGAGCTGGATTACAACATTTTCCGCGGTCTGGCATTTGCTTCCGGTAACCCGATTTACGGCCTGATCCTCAACGGGATGAAAGGGCTGTATACACGTATTGGTCGTCACTATTTCGCTAATCCAGAAGCGCGTAGTCTGGCGCTGGGCTTCTACCACAAGCTTTCGGCATTGTGTAGTGAAGGCGCGCACGATCAGGTGTATGAAACAGTGCGTCGCTATGGACATGAGAGTGGCGAGATTTGGCACCGGATGCAGAAAAATCTGCCGGGTGATTTAGCCATTCAGGGGCGATAATCTTTCCATACTGATGACAAACGCATAATTGCCTGATGCGCCTGGCTTATCAGGCCTACAATATATTGCATTTGCGATACTTTGCAGGCCGGACAAGGCGTTTACGCCGCATCCGGCCAAAATGAACCCTCCTCAAATGAGGAGGTTTTTTTACAGATTGCCCATTCTCGGCGGGCAACGTTCCAGCAACTCTACGCTACCGTCTTCGTTTTGCTGTTCCAGCATCACGTCAAATCCCCACAGGCGATGCACATGCTTCAGCACCTCTTTACGCCCCCGATCCAGCGGTGCGCGGTTATGCGGAATGTAACGCAGCGTCAGCGAACGGTCGCCGCGCAAATCCACATTCCAGATCTGAATATTCGGCTCCACATTGCTTAAGTTATATTGCGACGATAAACGGTTGCGGATCTCCCGATATCCTTCTTCATTATGAATAGCGGAAATTTCCAGATAATTATGCCGATCGTCATCCAGCACGGTGAAGAAGCGGAAATCACGCATGACCTTTGGCGACAGGAACTGGCTGATAAAACTCTCATCTTTGAAATCACGCATCGCGAAATGCAGCGTCTCCAGCCAGTCGGAACCGGCGATATCCGGGAACCAGTATTTGTCTTCTTCCGTCGGCGACTGACAAATCCGCTTAATATCCTGAAACATCGCGAAACCGAGAGCATACGGGTTAATGCCGCTGTACCACGGACTGTTGTAAGGCGGCTGGAAGACCACATTGGTATGGCTGTGCAAGAACTCCAGCATAAAACGTTCGGTTACTTTCCCTTCATCATACAGATGGTTAAGGATGGTGTAGTGCCAGAAGGTTGCCCAACCTTCGTTCATCACCTGGGTCTGTTTTTGCGGATAAAAATACTGGCTTACTTTACGCACAATGCGCAGGATTTCACGCTGCCATGATTCCAGTAGCGGCGCATTTTTTTCCATAAAATAGAGCAGATTTTCCTGCGGTTCGGACGGATAGCGGCGCGCTTCAGCAACCGTTTTCTCTTCCTCGCGCTTCGGCAGGGTACGCCACAGCATATTGACCTGACTTTGCAGATACTCTTCGCGACTTTTCTGCCGGGCTTTCTCCTCCTGGAGAGAGATTTTTTGCGGGCGTTTATACCGATCCACGCCGTAGTTCATCAGCGCATGACAGGAGTCCAGCAGTCTTTCGACTTCATCAACGCCATAACGCTCTTCGCATTCGGTAATGTATTTACGGGCAAAAATCAGGTAATCGACAATCGAGCTGGCGTCGGTCCAGCTACGGAATAAGTAGTTGTTTTTGAAGAAAGAGTTGTGGCCATAACAGGCATGTGCCATCACCAGCGCCTGCATGGTGATGGTGTTTTCTTCCATCAGGTAAGCGATACACGGGTTAGAGTTAATGACGATTTCATAGGCCAGCCCTTGCTGACCGTGTTTATACAGACGCTCGGTTTCAATAAATTTTTTGCCGAACGACCAGTGCGGATAGTTAATCGGCATCCCGACGCTGGAGTAAGCATCCATCATCTGTTCTGAGGTGATGACTTCAATCTGGTGCGGGTAGGTATCCAGCCGATAGAGTTTCGCCACCCGGTCTATTTCTGCCAGATAAACATCCAGCAGGTCGAACGTCCAGTCAGGACCATCGCTCAAACGCGTGGTGTCCTTATTCATAGAATCGATCGTCGCCATACGCGCACCTCATTGTTGTCGGTACTCTCTGTGTGGAGGACCTCATTTCAAGCATAGAACACGGGTTAAAAACCGCGTCGCAGGAGAATTTTTTTCTTTGCGATTTCTTATTATCGGAGTGCCAATAATCCGCTCCAGAGTGGAATTTTCTGCTGGATAAAAAGCGCGTTTAGCAGGAGATACTAAAGACGCTATATTCCCGCAGCGTCAGGGAGGTGTGAGCCAGCTCACCATAAAAAACCTCTATGTTGAATAATATTTTCATCTAAGTTATCAAGATGTAATTAGGTTATTGTTCTTTTACTGTATCTACCGTTATCGGAGTGGCTATGCGAGTTGTCATACTGGGAAGTGGTGTGGTGGGCGTTGCCAGCGCCTGGTATTTAAATCAGGCCGGACATGAGGTTACCGTAATTGATCGGGAACCCGGAGCTGCTCTGGAAACCAGCGCCGCAAATGCCGGGCAAATCTCCCCCGGATATGCTGCGCCGTGGGCGGCGCCAGGTGTGCCGCTGAAAGCGATTAAATGGATGTTTCAACGTCATGCGCCGCTGGCTGTTCGTCTTGATGGCACGCAATTTCAGTTGAAATGGATGTGGCAAATGTTACGTAACTGCGATACCAGCCACTATATGGAAAACAAAGGGCGAATGGTTCGCCTGGCAGAGTACAGTCGTGATTGTCTGAAAGCGCTACGCGCTGAAACCAACATTCAGTACGAAGGACGGCAGGGCGGGACGCTGCAGCTGTTTCGTACTGAACAACAGTATGAAAATGCCACTCGCGATATCGCTGTACTGGAAGATGCCGGCGTGCCGTATAAATTACTGGAATCCAGCCGCCTGGCTGAAGTGGAACCGGCACTGGCAGAGGTCGCGCACAAACTGACGGGCGGTCTGCAACTTCCCAATGATGAAACCGGTGACTGCCAGCTCTTTACCCAGAATTTAGCGCGGATGGCGGAGCTGGCGGGGGTTAAATTCCGCTTTAATACGTCTGTGGAGCAATTGATTTGCGACGGCGAACAAATCTATGGTGTGAAGTGTGGCGATGAAGTGATTAAGGCCGATGCGTATGTGATGGCATTTGGTTCTTACTCGACGGCGATGCTCAAAGGCATTGTTGATATTCCTGTCTATCCGCTGAAAGGCTACTCCCTGACGATTCCGATTGCGGATGAAGAGGGGGCGCCAGTGTCCACCGTTCTTGATGAAACTTACAAAATCGCCATTACTCGCTTTGATAATCGCATTCGCGTCGGCGGAATGGCGGAAATCGTTGGTTTTAATACCGAATTGCTGCAACCACGCCGTGAAACGCTGGAGATGGTGGTTCGCGATCTCTATCCGCGTGGTGGTCATGTCGAACAGGCCGTCTTCTGGAGCGGTTTGCGTCCGATGACGCCAGACGGTACACCGATTGTCGGTCGTACACGCTTTAAAAATTTATGGCTGAATACGGGTCATGGCACGCTCGGCTGGACCATGGCCTGTGGTTCCGGGCAGCTATTGAGCGATTTGTTATCAGGCCGCACGCCAGCGATCCCGTATGAGGACTTAAGCGTAGCGCGCTACAGCCGCGGATTTACGCCATCACGTCCGGGCCATTTACATGGCGCGCACAGCTAAGGATGCGAGATGACCCGTCCTATACAGGCCAGCCTCGATCTGCGGGCATTAAAACAAAATCTGACCATTGTTCGCCAGGCCGCGCCGCATGCACGCGTCTGGTCGGTGGTAAAAGCCAACGCTTACGGGCACGGTATTGAGCGTATCTGGAGTGCGCTCGGGGCAACCGATGGCTTTGCATTACTTAACCTGGAAGAAGCGATAACGTTACGTGAACGCGGCTGGAAAGGGCCGATCCTGATGCTGGAGGGGTTTTTCCATGCACAGGATCTGGAAATTTATGATCAGTACAGGCTGACGACCTGCGTACACAGCAACTGGCAGCTCAAAGCACTGCAAAATGCGCGCTTAAAAGCACCGCTGGATATTTATCTTAAAGTGAACAGCGGGATGAATCGGTTGGGGTTCTCGCCCGAGCGCGTACTCACTGTCTGGCAACAACTGCGGGCGATGACGAATGTGGGGGAAATGACGCTGATGTCGCATTTTGCCGGTGCAGAGCATCCTGACGGGATTACGGACGCTATGGCGCGTATTGACCAGGCAGCGGAAGGGCTGGCGTGCCGTCGCTCGTTGTCCAACTCGGCGGCGACGTTGTGGCACCCGGAGGCACATTTTGACTGGGTTCGTCCGGGAATTATTCTTTATGGCGCGTCGCCGTCCGGTCAGTGGCGGGATATCGCCAATACCGGGTTGCGTCCGGTGATGACATTAAGCAGTGAGATCATCGGTATCCAGACGTTAAAGGCAGGGGACCAGGTGGGGTATGGCGGACGTTACACCGCACCCGATGAGCAACGAATCGGCATTGTTGCCGCCGGATACGCTGACGGTTATCCGCGCCACGCGCCAACGGGCCCCCCCGTTTTAGTGGATGGTGTGCGTACCATGACGGTGGGAACGGTATCGATGGATATGCTGGCGGTTGATTTAACACCTTGCCCGCAGGCGGGGATTGGTACGCCGGTCGAACTGTGGGGCAAAGAGATTAAAATCGATGATGTTGCCGCCGCTGCCGGAACCGTGGGGTATGAGTTGATGTGCGCACTGGCGTTACGTGTACCCGTTGTGACGGTGTAACTCATCAGTATGCCGGATACAACCCGCGTCGTATCCGGCAATACAGGCCGTAGCAAATTTAAGATTCAGCTTCTTCTTCTGCCACCCGGACGCCAATCTTTAACACTTCGTTGTCTTCTTTTTCGGCTACCGTCCAGACCATCCCGGCAAACTCTACCTGGTCGCCGACAACCGGCGCCGCGCCTAATAATTGCTGGACAATTTCTCCCAGTGTTCGTTGCTTATCGCGATACTCCAGTCCGTCTTCCAGACCATATATCAGCGCCACATCAGCATATTTCGCACTGGCTTCGAGAATGAAGTCACCAAAGAAGCGTTGATCCAGCGCGACCGGCGGCGACTGGCTGAATAGCTTACCGAGAGCAGGGAGATCGCGCTCCCGACCAATCACACACAAGACGTCGCCTTCGCGCAGACGAGTGCTGCCGCTGGGGTGAAGCAACTGATTATCACGAAACAGTGCAGCAATGCGCGTCTCTTTTGGCATATGCAGATCGCGTAGCGCCGCACCCACGCACCATTTATCGGCACTCAACTGATAAACAAACTGTTCCCACGGATTTTCTGGATGAATATCCAGGCCAACGCGCGACACCGGACGTCCCACTGGGGGAACCACTACTTTGGCTTTTTTAGCCGCCCATGAGAGCGATGTTCCTTGCAACACGAGCGAAACCAGAACCACGAAGAAGGCGACATTAAAGAACAGACGCGCATTCTCCAGACCCGCCATCATCGGGAATACGGCCAGAATAATTGGTACCGCGCCGCGCAATCCGACCCAACTGATAAATACCCGCTCACGCAGATTAAAACCGCGGAATGGTAGCAATCCGACAAATACTGAAAGGGGACGAGCAAAGAAAATCATCCATGCAGACAGAATGAGCGCCGGAAGGGCGATAGGCAGCAGATCGCTGGGGTTAACCAATAACCCCAGTACCAGGAACATGGCAATTTGCGCCAGCCACGCGAGGCCGTCGAAATTTTGCAAAATGCCATAGCGATTGCGAATCGGTCTGTTACCCAGCAGAAAACCACACAGATAAACCGCCAGAATACCGCTGCCTTCCAGCGCCGTCGTTAACGCAAAAATCAGGATACCGCCGCTTAGTGCCAGTAATGGATAGAGTCCCGCGGGAAGAGCGATACGGTTAATCATTTGCAGCAGTAAATAACCCCCACCAAGTCCGATGATAATTCCCAGACCAAATTGCTGAAGAATATCAATCACGAACATCCAGCTAATACTGCTTTCGTGATGCTGAATCATCGCAATCAGGGTTATTGTCAAGAAGACCGCCATTGGATCATTACTGCCGGACTCTATCTCCAGCGTCGAACCAACACGTTCGTTAAGTCCCTTGCCGCCGAGCAGAGAAAAGACCGCTGCGGCATCTGTGGAGCCGACAATCGCGCCGATCAATAAGCCTTCAATCACATTGAGATTAAACAGCCACGCCGCCATCATACCCGTTAAGCCGGAGGTAATAAGCACGCCGACCGTTGCCAGCGACAGCGCTGGACCTAATGCAACCCGAAAGGAGCTGGCCTGAGTACGCATCCCGCCGTCGAGCAGGATGATCGCCAGCGCCAGGTTACTCACCATATAGGCAAAGGGATAATTATCGAACGGAATACCGCCGATACCATCCACGCCCGCCAGCATGCCGATAGCCAGAAAAATGACCAGAATCGGAATGCCAAGCCGTGAAGAAAATGAACTAAGTAAAATACTGCTGGTGACAAGAATGGAGCCTAAGATGAAAAGGCTAATAATTGTTGCGGCATCCAACGGTCGGTTACTCCTGATTACGCTGTCTCGAATGTAAACCCTACCATATTCGTGGCAGAAACAGCGTTTTACTTAGCTCTGAACCGTAATTTTTTTTACACTTTAAGAACAGGATGGCCACTTATCGTCAACTGAGTACCTGCTTTAGCGTTATTCAGAATGGCATGAGCGCCTAACGGCAGTGTGACCGTGCGTTGTTCATGTCCAAAATCAAGCCCGGTAATTAATGGGATCGACAGACGAGAACGTAAAAAGGCATAGACGGATTCAAGGTTGTAACCCGCGTCATAATCATTTGGCGTACTGCCGCTGAAGCTACCGAGGATAATCGCGTTCTGGCGATGCAAAATACCGGCATGATAGAGCTGCAAAAGCATTCGTTCGACGCGGAAAGGATGCTCGTTGATATCTTCCAGCACCAGAATACCGTGCTCAATTTGCGGCATCCATGGTGTGCCGATAAGCGTATTCAGCATTGCGAGATTACCTCCCCACAATGTCCCTTCGGTCTGGCATACCGGGCCTTCTCCTTGCCATTCAATAGTGAACGTTTCATTGCGCAGCGCCAGCCAGAAATGGTGTTCGGTAAAGGTGTTCAGCTCATCCGCGCCAAAATTCGCCACCAGCATTGGTCCGCTAAAGGTGATGATATTGCCCAATGCCAGCAGACCACACTGGATCGCCGTAAAATCGCTGTGCCCACAGATGAGTAACGGATTATGTTGCTGACGGTCAATCAGCGATTGCCAGTCAATATCTGCCAGCAAGCGACTGGCGCCATAACCACCGCGTACTGCCAGCACGATAGTGTTGGGCGAAGTCAGTCTGGCAAGGGAATTAATATCTTCCAGACGCTCCGTTTCCGTACCCGCAAAGCGCTCACTGCGACGGGCGATAACCTCTACGTTATTGACCTGATGCCCCGCGTCAGTCAGGCGCTGGATAGCCCGCAACGCAGCGTGTTGTTTAATACAGTAGCCCGACGGGGCGATTAAATGAAACAGAGACATGGCAATTCCTTGCTGACAACAGAAACGAAATGTATATCATGCCGCTTAGGTATGCCGTTGTCACCTCAACGGCGATTCCAGGCTATAAGGATAGATGAAGTGAAATTGAGATGGTTTGCCTTTTTGGTTGTGCTATTAGCAGGTTGTTCATCAAAACATGACTACACAAACCCGCCGTGGAATGCAAAAGTCCCGGTACAACGCGCGATGCAGTGGATGCCAATAAGCCAGAAAGCTGGGGCTGCCTGGGGCGTCGATCCACAGTTAATTACCGCGATTATCGCCATCGAATCGGGCGGTAATCCGAACGCGGTCAGTAAGTCGAATGCCATTGGCCTGATGCAGTTGAAAGCGTCCACGTCCGGGCGCGATGTTTATCGCCGCATGGGCTGGAGTGGCGAGCCAACCACCAGCGAGCTGAAAAATCCAGAACGCAATATTTCAATGGGGGCGGCTTACCTGAACATTCTGGAAACCGGCCCGCTGGCAGGTATTGAGGATCCGAAGGTGCTGCAATATGCGCTGGTGGTGTCGTACGCCAACGGGGCTGGCGCGTTGCTACGGACTTTCTCGTCAGACAGGAAAAAGGCGATCAGTAAAATTAACGATCTGGATGCCGACGAATTCCTCGACCATGTTGCGAAAAATCACCCCGCGCCGCAGGCGCCTCGCTATATCTACAAACTTGAGCAGGCGCTGAACGCAATGTAACTCAGTTGCGCACTTTGTCTGCTTTCTCCCGGGCTTTTCGCTCGAGAGAGAAAATAATCTGCTGTAACTGCCGCTCCACCGTCGGGCTGACGTTCAGAAAACGAAAGCTCAGGCGGGGAGTGGAAATAGTCTCATTTTTGCCATCGATGATTTTGTGTTCGCTGATGGTGAGTAACTGAGCGTCAAAATGAAAGACTCCCCATTGCCCCATATCGACTTCAATCTGCGCGAAGTGCATGCCTTCGCGCAATCCAGTTGGTTTTGCTGTTTCCAGTAATGCCCCCATGCCGCCTAATGACAAATCATACAGACGAAAACGTAACGTCCTGTTATCAGGTAATCGGGTCTGACAGTAGTAGGGGGGATGGCACGGGGCGGAGATGCGGAAATATCTGCGCCGTTGCACGAACCATAAGGCGGGAGGGGGCGCGGTGATGAATGCCGGAAGCTGTAAATATTCACTCTGCTGCAATTGCTCAAGAGCAAATTCAACTTTGGCGCCCTGCGTTTCGGCGGTAATGGTGATTTGCCGCGCCTCAAGCACTGCAATGTTATCTTCATACTGGCTACCGTAATCCAGCACCAGTTTATCTGGGCTTATCGTCAGTATTTTGCTGATCAACTGACCGCCTGACCAACTGATACGTAAGGGAACTGCGGTTTTATGCAAATCGCGTAAAACGCCAAGGACTGCTAATGGATTTTGTTTCAGGAACTGCTCATGGTAATGACTCACGCGGAAAAACTCCTGACCGACAAACTGTCTTTGGTTTATCGGCAATGTTTAACAAACCTTAATACAAATGCGTGAATATTTTTTACAACTTATCGCCAATTCAGTCGTCAGCTTCCCACTATTGATCCAGCCCTTGCCTATACTTAGAGCGTTGACGTAAGTATTTCTTGCGTCCGATTCATCGAAACGAGGGCCTGAACATGGGAATTATTGCCTGGATTATTTTTGGCCTGATAGCGGGCGTTATCGCCAAGCTGATCATGCCGGGACGTGATGGTGGAGGATTTATCCTGACCTGTATTCTCGGGATAGTCGGTGCGGTCGTCGGCGGCTGGCTGGCGACCATGTTTGGCATTGGCGGTACCATCAGCGGTTTTAATTTACACAGCTTCCTGGTGGCGGTGGTCGGCGCTATCCTGGTTCTGGGGGTATTTCGCCTCCTGCGAAGAGAATAGGATTTTCATACAACGGATAGCAGCCTCGACGCCGCTATCCGTTTTCAAATCAGAATGTATATTCTACGCCTGCCCAGAAATTACGTCCTTCTTCAATGAATCCTTCACTGTAGGCATATTTGGTGTCGAACAGGTTATTGACGGATGCATTGACGCTAAAGCCGTGCCCTAATGCGTAATCGGCGCGAATATGAGTAACCGCAAAACCGGCTGCTTTTTGTGAACCGTCGCTGTTGCTGTAGCTGGAAGAACGCGCTTCTTCGGAAAGCGTTACGCTTAACGGTTCCCACGGTTTTAACGTCATCCAGGCAGTCAATGTTTGCGTTGGCAGATCGGTTATCTTGCCGATGTCTTTGCGTTTGGCATCGGCATGGATCAGGCCGTAACTGGCGCCAATATCCAGCATATTGCTGATTTTCCCTTTAATACCCGCATCCAGACCGCTGTAATCCACCGTGCCGCTGTTCTGATTCTGCACGGTATCGGCATTGATATTGTGCGAGAGGATGGCATTACTCACCCGGTTATAGTAAACGCTGACTTCAAATCCCCAGTCGGGCGTGAAGGAACCATTCCAGGTTAAATCTACGCCGCGAGCGCGTTCCGGCTTGAGTTGCGGGTTAACAATGGCTATCTGGTTATAAGCTGGTTTGGACGTGGTATAACGTTCTTTCAGCGTTGGGAAGCGTGTGCGGTCATAGTACGAGAGCGCCAGTGTGTCCTCATTTGCAAAGTGGTATTTGCCCATTACCTGCCAGTTAAAGGCGGACTGATTGTTGTCGTCATAGTGAGTGACACTGCCGTCTTTTTCATGTTTTTTCGCTTCTACGCTATCACGCCAGTCGTAGCTGATCCCGGCAACGACATCCACATTATCAGCCGCAGCCCATTGATATTCACTGGCGAGCGACCAGGTTCGGTCTTCATAGCGATCATAAGAAGCGTGCGGTGCGCCTTTTTCCCGATGCACATCATCCTTCCAGTTGACGGCAAACGACAGTAGATCGTTTTCACGCATATCGGCCGCTAACTGTAACCCTGCACCATCGCTGTAATCGGAATAGTGGCTGTAGCTGCCGCTTTTATTTTTCAGATCCGCCAGCGAGTTGTACATTATCAGCGTATTTTCAAAGGTGTCGCGATAAAGCCGACTTTTCAACGTAAAACGATCGCTGAGCTGTGTGGTTCCCTGATAGTAAAAACTTTCTTTATCGTACTCCGGCCACTGCCAGTAGCGTGATTTCTGACTGCTGGTTCCGTTATAAGGCGGGTTATCTTTTTCGCCATCCTGTTTAATATAAGTCAGCGTGTATTCGTCATTTTCGCGCGGCGTAAAGCCGAGCTTCACTATGCCGCGTTTATCATTGGCGGATGAGTTAATCATCTTGCCGTTTTTGCCTACAATATCATTATTGACGCCATGTGGCAGACCGAGGAAATCCTGTTTCAGTTGGCTGCCGCTGACTTGCAAATATCCCAGATCGCTGCTGGCGGCAAGTGAGGCGTGCATATCGTAGGCGTTGTCCTGACTACGGCTCCATCCCTGACGGTATCCCAGACTGGCTTCCAGTGGTTTAGTCGGTTTTTGCGTGGTGATGTTAATAGCCCCACCCATCTGGTTGGGGCCCTGAAGTAGCGATGAATACCCTTTGGAGACTTCGACTGCCCCCAGATTGTTGGTCAGGATCCTCGCCAGATCGAGGTTACCGTCATAGGGAACATAAATAGGTACGCCATCAAAATAAACCGGCACCTGACGGCTATCGAAACCGCGTACTTTGACTTGTTGTTCATTGCGTCCTCCCGATTTTTGCAGCACAACTCCGGGGATTACGCTTAACGCCTGGGCGACATTTTGTTTGTCCAGCGCCTTCATGGTGGGCTGATCGAGAATAGTGGTGGTCGTCGCAGACACGGGGCTGGACCATATGGTCATCGTCTCGTTTTCTTGAGCCGCAACTGCTTGCTGAGTGAGGGCGAGTGATAATGCTGTACAGAGATAACGTTTTTTAAGTCTCATAGAATAAATTCCGTTTATCAATGGGTTAAAAAGAGTCTTCGGGCTTCAGTTTGACTTTGATGTCAGCGGGGGACGCGTAATAAGGCGCAGAGGTAATAAAAAGGCGGATGCCGCAGTCGAGGTAATTTTTGAGTGTCAGTAAATTAATTCCACCGGTCAGCGCCAGCGTACAGTTCGGCGCCAGCGACGGCGCTATTTGCGCAATTTCAACGGCCTGAGCTGGACTAAATTTGTCTAGCTGAAGTACATCTGGTTGTGCGCGTAATGCAGCAAGTGCTTCCTCTGGCGTGTCGGCTTCAACAACTATTTTTTTCTCTGGCGCGTGGCGACGTAACTGGTCGATAGCGCCCGACCAGTCCTGATTATCGGCCAGAAAACGACGATGATTGGCGAACAGCAATACGGTTTCCGCGCACCCTGCGCGATGAATCAGTCCGCCAGCAGCAATGACAGCCTGTGTCGCCAGTAAACGGGTTCCGGGAATGGCTTTTCGTGTGCAGGCGATATTGCCATCAGGATAACGAGCACGCAGCTGTATCAACATTTGAGCGAGATAATCAGAAACGCCGCAACTCCACTCCAGCACGTTCTGAACGGCTTTCCATCCCTGATGAAGCGCAGCAGCGTTGCCGTGGGCATGAATTAAACGTTGACCCGCATCCGCTTGTGAACCGTCGCTGACCGCGTCATCAATGGTCAGCCCCAGCGTGGTTAACATCTTACACGCCACGGCGACTCCGCTGACACAGCCGCCCTGGCGGTGAAAAAACTCAATAGCGCCGGGCTGTTTGCCGATACCTAATGCTCGTGTGGTCAGATCTCCACCCTGGATATCTTCCAGAAGTAATGCATCAATTTGCGCTTGAGAGAGAAAAATCATCGCAGCATCTCCTGCGGCACACTGTCCCACCAAATGAGTGCCCAGTCGCGACTGGCTGGGGCGATAGTGCGGGCATCCTGTTGGTGATACCAGCGATGTAACCGCTCGCGTTCATCGTCATTGAGTGCGCCAAGACTCCAGCTAACGTTCTGCTCAAAACGCTCCCATGTGCTGTTATCCTGTTGGCAATTTTGCCCACGAATAAAATCAACATGAGCATAAATTCCCATCTGATACAGGATGTTGAGCGCAAAGATATAGTTGGGTAATTCGATCACCTCCCGACCTGCCGCCCGCTGAATGGCGGGGGAGACGAATGAGGTGCTGACAAGATGAGTGGTGTAGACGCGCAGTCGAGCCTGATTATTGAGTTTGGTCATTGCCTGGCGCATATCGGCTACCAGTGTGGAACGCGAGGCCACGGCAATATCGCAGCGTGGCAGGTCGCTCCAGCTCTCTTCCCAGGCGCGTTGAACCCAGTGCACATTGTCAGCCTTCAACGCGGCAGCGCGGCGTGCGGCAACGTTCAGCATTCCCTGACTGTAATCAACGCCGTAAACCGTCGTGAGTTTGTCTGCCAGCGCCAGTGATACGGTGCCCGGCCCACAGCCCATATCAAATAGTGACTCTGCGCCTTGTAGATCAATTTTGGCGACCAGTTGTTGTAAATAGCTGTCTGTTGGCGAGGCACAATTCTCGGCCATTTTCTCTGCCCGTTGATCCCAGTGATCCGGCGTCTTTTCTGTGCGGTGGGCCAGTTTGAGTTGCTGAAGATAAAGGTCTGCAAAATCAATATCGTCAATGAGCATGATTTTTCCTTAGTGTTTAATTGCAGATAGGTGATGGTGAATTTGGTCGGCAGAAACCCGGTACAGCGTTGCCAGTTTGTCTGTTGTCAGTTGCTCAGTTGGTAAGCCTTGAGAAACATGACCATCTGTTTCAATTCGGATAACGCTATCCGCAATGGCGTTGGCATGCAGAGGGTGATGGGTCGACATTAACATGGTCATGCCGCCGCTTTTTAGCTGGGTCAGCGTGTCCAGTAGTTGTATCTGATGACCGAAATCGAGGCTGGATGCGGGTTCATCCAGTAACAATAAGCGAGGCTGTTGGACCAACGCGCGGGCGATCAACGCTAACTGACGCTCACCGCCGCTAAGGGTATTCCAACGTCTTGCCGCCAGATGCGAAATCCCCATTTTGTCCAGTTGCTCAGTGGCAATCACTCGTTCCCGCTTCCCGGGAACAGCAAAAGCGCCCATGGCTGGCGCCAGTCCCATCAGCACCATATCCAGAACGCTAAAGGCAAAAATACCATCCTGGGCTTGAGGCACCCAGGCAATGGACTGCGCGCGCTGGCGAGGGTTCATTTTCTGAATGGATATGCCATCCAACAAAATCTCGCCGCTTAACAAAGGGATAGCACCAAGAATGGTGCGCATCAGCGTTGTTTTCCCGCAACCATTGGCACCTAACAGACAGCAAATTGATCCCTGTGACAAGCTGAAAGAAATACCGTGTAGTACCGGTTGACGGAAATAACCCAGCGAGGCGTGACGGACGGTAAGCAAAGTCACTGGCGACCTCCGCGTAGCAACAGAAGCAGAAAAAAGGGGGCGCCCACAAAAGCCGTCAGAATGCCAAGTGGGATTTCGGTTGTCCCGATACTCCGTGCGAGTGTGTCGGTGAGCAGGAGCAGTATCGCGCCAGTCCCCATCGCGACAGGCAGAAGCTGCTGGTGGTTGTGTCCGATCAACAAGCGAGCAATATGCGGAACGACCAGACCGACCCAACCGATGATCCCCGCAATCGCGACCGTACTGGCAGTAATCAACGTGGCGCAAATAATCAATGCTAAGCGCAGGCGTAGTACATTCAGGCCCAGCGACCTGGCTTCATCGTCGGAAAGCGTGAGTAAATTCATGCGCCAGCGGAGGAAAAGCAGGGGCAGAGTTCCCGCCAGGATGAGCGGTGCCGCATAGCAGAGATCACGTAGAGTCACGGTAGACAACCCGCCCAGTAACCAGAACGTAATTGAAGGCAGTTGGGTATAGGGATCGGCTAACGTTTTAATCAGCGAAATGCCGGCACCGCATAATGTCCCCAGAGCAATGCCGACCAGCACCAGGGTTAATACCGGATCGTGGCGAGTAACCCGACGTGTAATCAACCAGACACCCGCGACCACCAACAGACCGCCGCAAAATGCATATAGCTGGATGTAAACCGTGGGCTGGCCGAACAGTATTGCCGCGCAGGCGCCCAGCCCCGCCCCGGCAGAAACTCCCAGAATATCCGGTGACACTAAGGGATTACGAAACATTCCCTGATAGGTCGTTCCGGCCCCAGCCAGTGCAGCACCCAGCAACAGGGCAGCCAGAATGCGTGGAACGCGGATCTGCCAGAAAACGATTTGCTCGCGCAACGGCACATCGCTATGACGGAGAATGACCGCCAGCAGTTGCTGTAGATCAAGATGATAAGCGCCGCTGGCGGCGGCGAAAATAATGCTCGTGATAGCCAGAAGCAAAAGCAAAACAGATCTGGTTGCGGTTCTCATCAGCTTGCCACCATTTTTTGATAGTTGGTGTCACTGAGAGTGCAATGCCAGAACAGTCTGGCGTAATGTTGCATGTCATTTTTAAACTGGCTGTTAACTGCGGGATCAAGCCAGGCATGGAGCCTGCGCAATCCCAAAAGACGGTTGATACCCGGTGGGGCGTCCAGCCAGCCGAAAGGTAACCCGCTTAGAAACAGGATCCTTTTTTCTACAACCGCCTTTACTCCCTGCCAGAGCGGATCGTTACGGATAAAGTCAGCGGTGACGCTATCCTGAACCAGAATAATGTCCGGTTGCCAGCGTAGCAGATTCTCCATGGAAACCTGTGTCAGTCCGTGGCGATCGGCTATTTGCGCCACATTGTGTAAGCCTAATAATTCTGCCGCTTCGGTATGCAATGATCCTTGCAGGCCGGTCTCCAGACCTCGCGCACCGCGTGCGGCGTAAAAGCGAATATGAGCGGCTGGCGAAGCGGCGAATGCTTGCGCATCACTCACAAAACGACGGGCAAGATCGGCTTGTTCAGCGGCGCGCTTTTCTTCGCCTAACATTTTTCCAAGCGTCTCTATCTGTTCTGCTGACTGTTCCAGTTTACCGCTGAGCAATAACCAGGGGATTTGCGTCTGTTCACTCATCTGGCGAGCCTGGGATACCCAGGTTTCGTCGGTATTGCCGCAATCAATTATTAAATCGGGACGTAACGCCATAAGTCCTTCCAGTGAGAGCGTGCTGGCACGTCCGGCGAGCCGCCCGAGTTTAGGCAACTGGCGAATGGCGTCAGGCAATGGAATTGATGCCTGGCGGGCAAAATCAAAAGAGGAAAAACCAACCAGTTTTTCTGGTGCGACAGTCAGCAACAGCAGATCGGCGGGCGCGCCAGCACTGACAATGCGCGTAATGGTTTTTGCTTCAGGAAGCGTCAGCGAAGCCCAAAATTTAACAGATTGTGCAAAGGACGGTAGAGGGTGTAGAAGCAAAGTGGACGCAAGAGCCTGCGCAAATGTCCGTCTGGTTAGTGACATAGGTAACATCCTGAAAAGCAAAATCGCTATATATTTACATATACAGCGTAAAAAATCATGTCCCATATCAAAGTTTATCTAATGAAAACATAGCGATGTCACAGCTTCAGAAAGGTCGATAAAACTGTCGGCAATAACCATGGGGATAAATATATTTAAATAAATTAATAATTCATGGCTGAATAATGTTTTTTTATCTCTTGCTGTTACGTGATATTGAAGTTATCTGTTTTTATAATGAGCGATTTTTGATATCTCACAGAGAAGAATATCAGCATCCTCCCGTTTCATCGTAGTGAATATACTGTTAACGGAGGTGAAAAGAATGCGGAGGGTTATTCAAAGCCTATGTTGTAGCCGTACAGACTCACCACTTGCGGATAGTAAGCAACATAATAGAAAATTTCAACGACAAGATTTTGAGCATTTTAAGAAAGACATTATTAGCGTCATCAACAACAATGAAAACATTTATTGTCTGAGGGATGGGAATTTACTGGGTGTGTTTATCAAAACATGCAGCAAAAGTGACGATAATAGCTACAAAAACATGATGTTTACTCTTTTTTTTGATAGTGATGTGTATGGTAACCGAATTATTAAAGCATCGCCGAACGACGATGAGTTGCAACTATTAAGTGCAGGGTGTAGTAACGATAATATTCTCCATTTTATCAATGCATTTCTCGTTCAGGTCAAATTCCCTGTGATTGGGCGAGTGAAACCAGAACTATTGCCGAAAAACGAACTTTCTCAAGGGATAAGTTCGTTGCGATGGACAACGACAGGGCTTGCTGCAAGCCAATTGTTCCAACAGCGGCAATTTGGGAAGCAACAACAGCAGGAAGGAAGTACAGAATATAATACACAACATCCTGATGAACATATCACGCTTGCACCTCCTGTTCGTTGTGTCGAAACCTTGCATCATCAACGACTCTTACCGCTTCGGAGTTGGCTAAACGATTTCCTTAGCGAAATAACCCACTTTCCTGAAACAACGAAAGAATCGTTTTTTCATCATTGCCTCATTATATTTAGGGTAGTTCAAAAAATAGATGTGTTGGGCTGTAGTCATTTACTGACTAACAGCGACCATAATAGCGAAATTGGGTTATCTTCGCTAATTGATTACCTGGAGTTGATAAGCCCTTATTCCAGATTAACCCAAAGCCCTACGCGGGCGATTCAACAATTATCTGAAGATGAATGGACTGACTTTTTCTGTTGGTTGCTAAATTCTTTGGCGTGTCTGGATTATGTCATTATTAATTTAACACCAGAAACCAAAAAGATGTTAATGAACGATCATAGTAATAATATTCAGGAAGCGATCGATGCTTTGTATAGCCAACGCAGATGTAAAACAACGACACAGTATAATGAAACTTTTACTCGAAGAAATGATGCTATCTTCGGCAATCATGTGTGGCAGACTTTTGGCCAATTTTTCCCGCCGGGAGTTGAAAAACCCTCCGTGTAGAAAAAGGGGAGAGGCCGTCGTATTCATCCTGATAACATCATCCAGAGGTATGACGTTATCAGGAGAAAAGACCGTTAATGTGCGGATCTTGCCGCTTTAGTTGTGGACTGTTGTGTTGATTCATGGAGCGGTCTTGCCGGAACATTGTCACACGGTTGCTCTTTTGGGCAGATCAAATCCAGCATTTTCAGCGTCACACCGTTGGTCCAGCCAAAACCATCCTGCAATGGATATTCACCGCCGCCACCACCTGTTCCGGTGGTACTGACATCATATTTCTCCACCAGTTTTTTCTCCCGATCATAAGTGTGCTGAACATTGCTCAGAAAACGCCAGCTAATGTCCATTGCTACCTCTTTCTGTCCATAGTTTTGCAATCCTTCTGTGGCAACCCATTGCAACGGTGCCCAGCCATTTGGCGCATCCCATTGCTGTCCACTTTTCACCGACGTGGTGTTCAGTCCACCGGGTTGCAGCAGATGCGTCCTGGTTGCGGTTGCCATTTTGTCGGCACGATCTTTTGCCGCGACATTGACATAAAGCGGGAACAGAGCGGCGGCGGTTAATTGATTGCGAACTTTATTACTCTTCAGATCGTAATCGGCATACCAGCCTTGTTGGGCGTTCCACAGATATTTTTCGATCCCTTTCTGGCGGGCATGAGCGAGAGTGTCATACTGGCTGGCTAGCGCGCTATCTCCGGCAGCTTTGCTGGCGCGGGCAAGGATTTTCTCCATTTTATACATCAGACTATTGAGATCGACGGGTACGATGCTGGTGGTGCGTAAAGTATTTAGCTGCTGCGGATTGTCCATCCAGCGAGAACTGAAATCCCAGCCAGATGCGGCAGCAGAGCGCAGGTCACGGTAGATTTCCGGGGCAGGGCGGTTCGGATTACTTTTGGCTGTGGCAATATCTTCTACCCATGACTCTGGACGCGGTGTATCACGATCATCCCAGTAGCGGTTAAGGATGGTGCCGTCTTTAAGTTTTACCGCCCGTTTTTCCTGTTGTCCGGCTTGCAGGTCTTCAATACCGTCCATCCACCAGGCATACTCTTTTTGCAGTTGCGGCAGATATTGTTTTAATACAGTGTCACCGTCATGTTGTGCCAGTAACTCCACCATCAGCGCAAAGAACGGTGGTTGTGAACGGCTCAAATAGTAGCTACGGTTGCCGTTTGGAATGTGCCCATACGTATCAATTTCATAACCGAAATTCGCCACCATGTCGGCCACTTTATCCCAGTGGCCGCTTTCGGCAAGGCCCAGCATGGTGAAGTAACTGTCCCAGTAATACACTTCCCGAAAACGACCTCCCGGCACGACATAGGGGTGTGGCAACGGTAGAAGAGAATCCCATTTGTCGGTATTTTCGGTTGAATGAGTTAACACCGACCATAATCCATTGATGTGTGCACGTAATGATTGTCCTTTCGGGGGAACATATTTTTCCCCTTCTTTTGGCAGGGTGAAGTTGACGTTAACGAAATGGCGTAGATCAAATCCGCTTTGATTTTGCTGCATCCGATAATCGGCGAGGATCATTAACGGATCGCTGTTTGGCACGGCGTCGGCAAACGTTTTTTGATCGGGAAAAAGTTTGGCGTTTTGCACATCATTAAACAGCGGTCCCAACAAAATATCAGGAGGTTGCGGGGTAACTGCAATTTCTTCTGCCTGCGCCGGGAACGCAGATAAACATAATAAAATGCTGGCAGAAATTAACGCTATTTTTTGTGGGTGAGGAGGGGCAAGTGCGTGCATCAATCATTTCTCCTTTGGCGATACCGAACAAAACGGTATTCAAGCATCAGAAAACCTTAGTTCAGGATCGCCGTAAGAGCATGATTGAAAGCTTATTCTGCGAACTGGCAGACAAATCTGATCGAGAAACCGATTTAACGCTGATGCCTGAATTGTTGCGCTTTTACATCCAGTGTTAATGTCTCTTCCGGTTGTATCTCGCCTGGTTTCCTGTGCATGGCCTGGCAACGATTTTGAGCTTTATAGCGTCATCGAGAATCTTGCGCTGAGTAGCGATAACGGGCGCATTCGTGTCAGTGATTTGCCTGAACATCTGTTTACCGAGCAGGCGACAGAGGATGTCAGCGCGACACACCTTTCCACCAGTCTGTCATTTGCGGAAATCGAAAAGGAGGCGATTATTAACGCAGCACAGGTCACAGGCGGTCGTATTCAGGAAATGTCGGCTTTACTTGAGATCGGCCGTACGACCCTGTGGCGAAAAATGAAGCAGCACGGCATTGATGTCAGTCAGTTTAAGCGAAGGAGATAGCGGGGGAGTCATTACCCTCTAACTATAACAGGGTAATAAATGCCGTCTTTTACTGAATGTCAGAACTGCATAATGCATTGTTATCGCTACAAAAAAGCCATTATGTGCAGTACACATAATGGCTAATGAATAGCGATATTCCCGAGATAACGGGCGGCTATTAGACGTTGAACAGGAAGTTCATTACATCGCCGTCTTTTACGATGTACTCTTTACCTTCTGCCCGCATTTTGCCTGCTTCTTTCGCGCCTTGTTCACCTTTGTAAGTGATGAAATCTTCAAACGAGATGGTTTGTGCGCGGATAAAGCCTTTTTCAAAATCGGTGTGGATTTTGCCAGCAGCCTGCGGTGCGGTTGCGCCAACCGGAATAGTCCATGCACGTACTTCTTTCACCCCAGCAGTGAAGTAGGTCTGCAGGTTCAGTAGTTTATAACCGGCACGAATCACGCGGTTCAGCCCCGGCTCTTCCAATCCCAGCTCTTGCATAAACTCTTCGCGTTCTTCGTCGTCCAGTTCAGCAATGTCTGCTTCAACCGCAGCACAAACCGGAACGACAACGGAACCTTCTTTCGCAGCGATTTCACGTACCTGATCGAGATACGGGTTGTTTTCAAAACCGTCTTCGTTGACGTTGGCGATGTACATCGTTGGTTTCAGCGTCAGGAAGCTCAAATAACGAATAGCCGCTTTTTCTTCTGCGCTTAAATCCAGTGCGCGCAACATGCCTGCGTTTTCCAGTTGCGGCAGGCATTTTTCCAGTACCGCCAGTTCGGCTTTCGCGTCTTTATCGCCGCCTTTGGCTTTCTTCTGTACGCGGTGAATCGCGCGTTCACAGGTGTCGAGATCCGCCAGTGCCAGCTCGGTATTGATAACTTCAATATCATCTGCCGGATTAACTTTGCCGGAAACGTGAATGATGTTGTCATTTTCAAAGCAGCGAACAACGTGACCGATCGCTTCGGTTTCACGAATGTTTGTCAGGAACTGGTTACCCAGACCTTCACCTTTCGAGGCGCCTTTTACCAGACCGGCGATATCGACAAATTCCATGGTAGTGGGAAGCGTACGCTGCGGTTTTACGATTTCAGCCAGTTGATCCAGGCGTGGGTCGGGCATTGGCACGACGCCTGTGTTCGGCTCGATAGTGCAGAATGGAAAGTTGGCCGCTTCAATACCGGCTTTGGTCAGCGCGTTGAACAGGGTGGATTTCCCGACGTTGGGCAAACCGACGATACCGCATTTGAATCCCATGATTTAAATCACCTTAATATCTTAATAATCAACCTGTTATTGTAAACAGATTGCAGAAATGGAAATAACTTTGCCTATTATACACGGCACTCGGCAAAAATGCCGCAGACAACGACTTATTGCGCCTTAAAGGCGTGCAATCGGTTCGTTGCTTTGGTCAAACCCTCTGTAAACCACATTTCGGTACAACGTGCCGCTTCGTCGATGGCTTCATCAATTAACTTCTGTTCACTAACAGGCGGTTTGCCCAGGACAAAACCGACAACTTTGTTTTTATCGCCCGGATGACCAATTCCGATGCGTAAACGGTGAAAGTTAGGGTTATTACCCAATTTACTGATGATGTCCTTCAGTCCATTGTGACCACCATGGCCGCCGCCCAATTTAAATTTGGCAACGCCAGGGGGCAAATCCAGTTCGTCGTGCGCAACCAAAATTTCATCCGGGTTGATACGGAAGAAACTGGCCATCGCAGTGACGGCTTTGCCGCTGAGATTCATAAATGTGGTCGGAACTAACAGGCGGACATCTTCACCTCCGAGAGTGACTCGTGAGGTATAACCGAAGAATTTAGCTTCTTCCCGTAAGGGGGCGCGTAAGCGCTCTGCCAGTAAGTCAACGAACCAGGCGCCAGCATTATGTCGCGTTGCGGCGTATTCAGCGCCGGGGTTCGCCAGTCCGACAATCAATTTAATCGTCACGTTTTTTGTCCTGAGTGAGTACATAACTGGCGCGTAGTTTACTGGTTGTGGCCCCGCTTGACAAAAAACAGCGAGTTAAACGCAGATAACGAAATAATTGCTTTTATAGATTATTAGAAAGTCAGGGTGTTCAGACAGTTATTTGTAAAGTTTTGTTGAAATAAGGGTTGTAATTGTGATCACGAGCGCACATAAGCCTCAGAGGGTTGCCTATACTTTACTCATAAGGATGAGGGGGAAGTCCCTGTTACAACCCAGAAAGTTCCGGAGGTGACATATGAAACGCAAAAACGCTTCGCTGCTCGGTAACGTGCTTATGGGGTTGGGTCTGGTGGTCATGGTGGTCGGTGTGGGATATTCAATTCTCAACCAGCTACCGCAGTTTAATATGCCACAGTATTTTGCACATGGCGCAGTGCTGAGTATTTTCGTCGGTGCCATTCTCTGGCTGGCGGGTGCCCGTGTCGGTGGGCATGAACAGGTGTGCGATCGTTACTGGTGGGTTCGCCACTATGACAAACGTTGCCGCCGTAGTGACAATCGCCGTCATAGTTAGCAAGTAATGCAGTTTTCTGACCAGTCAGTTTGCGCTGACTGGTCAACTTCATACCTTTTTACAAATCAGCCATTGCCGCACTGCGATTCGGGAAGAATGTCAGACGTCCCGGAATCGGTTGAATACCGGCGCGAGCCATTGTACGCAGCGGCTGGAATTCTACATTACAAACGCGTAGTTCACATCCTTGCGGCAGGCGTTTCACAAAGCGCTGGAACGCATCAAGTCCCCCGGCATCCAGAACCGGCACCGCATCCCATTTCAAAATAACAACGCGCTTACCTTCAATGCGAGATTCTAAGTCAGTGAATAAACCTTCAGCCGCAGCGAAAAACAGCGGACCGATAACGCGCAATACCAGCACATCATCAGGAACATCTGCAGCTATCGGCGCCAGGCGCGTCATGCGGGCGATGCGGCGCATAAACAACAGCGATGCCAGAACAATTCCCACGCTGATAGCGATAACCATATCAAACAGCACGGTTAACGACATACATAACAGCATGACGATAATGTCATCTTTCGGTGCATGGCGTAGCAAATCGATCACTTTATGCGCTTCACTCATATTCCACGCTACCATCAACAGCAGGGCAGCCATTGCAGAAAGTGGTAGCCAGGAGAGCAGCGGAGCCAGTACCAGCAGGGCGAGAATAACCAGAATAGAGTGAATCACCGCCGAGATTGGCGAGGTCGCACCGGCGCGAACGTTAGCGGCAGAACGAGCGATTGCAGCAGTAGCGGTGATGCCGCCAAAGAACGGGGCGATAATATTCCCCAGTCCCTGACCGACCAGTTCGCTGTTCGCTTTGTGCTTAGTTCCGGTCATACCATCCAGTACCACGGCGCAGAGCAGAGATTCGATCGCTCCGAGCATTGCCATGGAAAATGCCGCAGGCAGCAGAGTACGAATGGAGTTCCAGCTTAGCGTGAATTCTGAATTAGGGAGGTCCCACGGCAGTACCAGTTGTGGCAGTAGTTGCGGGATCCCGTTACCCTGGGAACCATCGGCCAGTACGTAGTGGAATTGTGAACCGATAGTGGCAACGTGTCCGCCAAGTAGATTAACAATCCCCATGACCGCGCAACCCGCCAGCAATGCCGGAAGATGGCCCGGTAAACGAATGCCCAGGCGCGGCCAGAAAACCAGAACCCCAAGCGTTACGACCCCAATGGCCGCATCGCCCACGTTAATGGTCGGTAGCGCCATAAATAATGCCCCGACTTTCTGGAGATAATGTTCCGGGACATGGGCCATTTGCAGACCGAGAAAATCTTTAATCTGCATAGTACCGATGGTGATCCCGATACCCGAGGTGAAACCTAAGGTGACGGAAACCGGAATATACTCAATCAGGCGACCGAAGCGTGCCAGCCCCATCAGAATCAAAAAGATCCCTGACAGTAACGTCGCAACCAGGAGTCCTGCCAGGCCAAACTGTTGCGAAACGGGATAGAGAATGACCACAAATGCCGCAGTCGGACCGGAGACGCTAAAGCGCGACCCGCCTGTCAGAGCAATAACAATCCCCGCAACAGCGGCGGTATATAAACCGTACTGCGGAGCAACGCCACTGCCAATTGCCAACGCCATTGCCAGCGGGATAGCAATAATCCCGACGGTTATCCCGGCTATCAGGTCACGGGTAAAGCGTGCAGCGGTATATTTTTCTTTCCAGCAAGCGTCGATGAGAGCGCGGAAAGGCATCACATGTGGAGAGAATATTTTGTTCACAATAATGTTTCATCCGTGAGCGCATCATCTGTCAACTGAATGGCAGGTGAAGGAGGCATAGGTCATACAAATGGATATTACAGACAAAAAAACCCGCCGCAGCGGGTCTTTGAGCCGGGTTCGATTAGTGTTCGAACATAGCAGAAATCGATTCTTCGTTGCTGATACGACGAATCGCTTCGGCCAGCATACCTGACAGAGTCAGAGTACGCACGTTCGGCAGTGATTTGATTTCATCGCTCAGCGGAATGGTATCGCAGACAACGACTTCATCAATTACAGAGTTACGCAGATTGTTCGCTGCATTGCCAGAGAAGATCGGGTGTGTCGCGTACGCAAATACACGTTTAGCACCACGTTCTTTCAGGGCTTCAGCAGCTTTACACAGCGTACCGCCAGTGTCGATCATGTCATCGACCAGTACGCAGTCACGACCTGCAACGTCACCGATGATATGCATCACCTGAGAAACGTTCGCACGTGGACGACGTTTATCGATGATTGCCATATCGGTATCGTTCAGTAGCTTAGCGATAGCGCGGGCACGCACAACGCCGCCGATGTCTGGAGAAACCACAATCGGGTTATCCAGATTCAGCTGCAGCATGTCTTCCAGCAGGATCGGGCTACCAAATACGTTATCAACAGGAACGTCGAAGAAACCCTGAATCTGCTCAGCGTGCAGATCCACAGTCAGCACACGGTCAACACCGACGCTGGAGAGGAAATCTGCAACCACTTTCGCAGTGATTGGTACACGAGCGGAGCGGACGCGGCGGTCCTGGCGCGCATAGCCAAAGTAGGGGATAACAGCGGTGATACGACCTGCGGAAGCACGACGCAGGGCATCAACCATAACGACTAATTCCATCAGGTTGTCGTTAGTAGGGGCACAAGTGGACTGGATGATGAAAATATCACCACCGCGTACATTTTCGTTGATTTGTACGCTGACTTCGCCGTCGCTAAAGCGACCTACAGCGGCGTCGCCGAGTGAAGTGTACAGGCGGTTGGCAATACGTTGTGCTAGTTCCGGGGTGGCGTTACCAGCAAAAAGCTTCATATCAGGCACGAGAAGAACCTCAGGCATGCGTCCATTGGTGGAAAGAATCTGCCGAAAACTGTGCGGGCCAGGCAGTACTCTTTCCAGGCGGTGTATTAAAGAGCGCGATGCAACGTCTGGAACAAGGTGACGTTGTCACCGAAACTCAGCTTGCCCGGCTTAAAGCATGGCTTTGTGCAATGGGGAAAGATTTGCACCTTTCGCCACAAAGGCATTGAGCCATTCCGGGACTTGCTCTAGCACCTGGCGGGCTTCAGACTCTGTATCAAATTCAGCAAAGACACAGGCCCCTGTCCCAGTCAGGCGCGACGGGGCGTATTCTAACAGCCAGGAAAGCGCCGCATCAACCTCGCGAAAACGTTTTCTTGCGATAACCTCGCAATCATTGCTGAATTCACATTTTAGCAACGTTTCTATTGACCTTTTTGGCGTGTTGCGGGGGAGTTCAGGATCTTTAAAAATCACTGGCGTAGGAATACTCACACCAGGGTGCGCTACCAGATACCACTTCTCTGGCGGATTCGCCGGCGTTAAAATTTCGCCAACCCCTTCGGCAAAAGCAGCATGTCCGCGGACAAACACGGGTACATCCGCGCCCAGCGTCAGGCCGATTTCTGCCAGCTCATCAACGCTTAGCCCACACTGCCAGAGCTGATTCAGCGCCACCAGAACGGTGGCTGCATTAGACGAGCCGCCGCCCAGACCGCCGCCCATTGGCAAACGTTTTTCAATGCTGATATTTGCACCGCTTCCCGCCGGAAGTCGCCCGCTGGCAGCCGCTGTTTTCATCAGCAACCGCGCTGCTCGCACGATCAGGTTATCTTCATCCGCCACTCCCGCAACGGGTGTTAACAGGCGAATCTCTCCGTCGTAGCGAGGTTCAATACTGATAGTGTCGCCGTAATCAAGAAATTGAAATAACGTCTGCAGCGTGTGGTAACCGTCCGCACGCTGACCGGTAATGTATAAAAACAGATTGAGTTTTGCCGGAGAGGGCCACTGAGTCCGCATTATTTCACTATCCAGTTATCCATTTTTAATTTGATGCGCTGACCGCCTTCAGTCAGTTCCATATTGGCTGGCATTGCTGGTTGCGTTTTGGTGTCATAACCGCCGTACACAACTTTCCAGTTTTTGCCATTCTGGCTATAGGTAATTTCACTCAGACGATATTGATCGTCCAGTTTGTAGTCGGTCGCATCGCCGGGTAAACCCAGGATCCACTGCCGCAGACTGTTAAGCGGAATCGGCATTCCGGTGAGTTTGCCAATCATTTCTTCGGCGTCATCAGCGGTATAACGCTGACCTTTATTGTCGACTAACTGTACATTACCCGGTTGCGCATTCAGCTCCAGTTCGGTGCTGCCCAATGGGTTAGTCAGCAGCAGACGGTAGCGATCCTGACCAGTTTGTTGCCAGAAGAAGCGGGCATACACTTTCTGCTGGTCGGAAATATACGCAAATGCACCGCGCGTCTGATATTGATTAAGATTACGTACTTCTTGCTGATGCTGACGCCACTGTGGTGAATCCGGGCTTTTACCGGGACCTTTTGGCGTAGTAACGGAACAGGCGGTGAGCACAAGAGCCGCCAGCGGCAGCAGGCGGATAAGGCGAAATTCGGGCAGGGGCATAATGATGACAAGTCCTTGAGATTCGTTGCAGTTATAACTCTTAATGCTAGCGTTACCGCCCGCTATCGTCTATGTTCAAGTTGTCTTAATTACCAGAATCTAACGGGTTTAGGTAATTACTCCAAAAGGAGGCGCTCTCTTTTATTGATCTCGCGCATCCTGTATGATGCGAGCAGACTAACCCTATCAACGTTGGTATTATTTCCCGCAGACATGACCCTTTTAGCACTTGGTATCAACCATAAAACGGCACCTGTATCGCTGCGAGAACGTGTTTCGTTTTCGCCGGACAAGCTCGATGAGGCGCTGGACAGCCTGCTCGCGCAGCCGATGGTGCAGGGCGGCGTGGTGCTTTCAACGTGTAACCGCACAGAACTTTATCTTAGCGTTGAAGAGCAGGATAACCTGCAAGAGGTGCTGATTCGTTGGTTATGCGATTACCATAATCTCAACGAAGAAGATCTGCGCAACAGTCTCTACTGGCATCAGGATAACGACGCAGTCAGTCATTTGATGCGCGTAGCCAGTGGTCTGGATTCTCTGGTTCTTGGTGAACCGCAAATTCTTGGTCAGGTGAAAAAAGCCTTTGCTGATTCACATAAAGGCCATCTGAACGCCAGCGCTCTGGAGCGCATGTTCCAGAAATCATTCTCTGTGGCGAAACGCGTCCGTACTGAAACGGATATTGGCGCCAGCGCCGTTTCTGTTGCGTTTGCCGCTTGTACGCTGGCGCGACAGATTTTTGAATCGCTTTCTACGGTCACAGTATTACTGGTTGGCGCGGGCGAAACCATCGAGCTGGTGGCGCGTCATCTGCGTGAACACAAAGTGCAGAAGATGATTATCGCCAACCGCACTCGCGAACGTGCGCAGATTCTGGCAGATGAAGTCGGTGCAGAAGTGATTGCCTTGAGTGATATTGATGAGCGTCTGCGTGAAGCCGATATCATCATTAGTTCCACTGCCAGCCCATTACCGATTATTGGTAAAGGTATGGTCGAGCGTGCCTTAAAAAGTCGTCGCAACCAACCGATGTTGCTGGTGGATATTGCCGTTCCGCGCGATGTTGAGCCGGAAGTCGGCAAACTGGCGAATGCCTACCTTTACAGCGTTGATGATCTACAAAGCATTATTTCGCACAATCTGGCGCAACGGAAAGCGGCTGCCGTGGAGGCGGAGACTATCGTCGCCCAGGAGGCCAGCGAATTTATGGCGTGGTTGCGTTCACAAAGCGCCAGTGAAACCATTCGCGAGTATCGCAGCCAGGCAGAACAGGTTCGTGATGAGTTAACCGCTAAAGCGCTAGCGGCCCTTGAACAGGGCGGTGATGCGCAAACCATTATGCAGGATCTGGCATGGAAACTGACTAACCGCCTGATCCATGCACCAACGAAATCACTTCAACAGGCCGCCCGTGACGGGGATAACGAACGCCTGAATATTCTGCGCGACAGCCTCGGGCTGGAGTAGCAGCACACCATTTTCTTTTTTTTACAGGGTGCATTTACGCCTATGAAGCCTTCTATCGTTGCCAAACTGGAAGCCCTGCATGAACGCCATGAAGAAGTTCAGGCGCTGCTGGGTGATGCGCAAACCATCGCCGACCAGGATCGTTTTCGCGCGTTATCACGTGAATATGCGCAGTTAAGTGATGTTTCACGTTGTTTTACCGACTGGCAACAGGTTCAGGAAGATATCGAAACCGCACAGATGATGCTCGACGATCCTGAAATGCGTGAGATGGCGCAGGATGAACTGCGTGAAGCGAAAGAGAAAAGCGAACAACTGGAGCAACAGTTACAGGTTCTTCTGCTGCCGAAAGATCCTGATGACGAACGCGATGCTTTTCTTGAAGTACGCGCCGGAACCGGCGGTGATGAAGCCGCGCTGTTTGCTGGCGATCTGTTTCGGATGTACAGCCGCTATGCGGAAACTCGTCGCTGGCGAGTAGAAATTATGAGCGCCAGTGAAGGCGAACATGGTGGTTATAAAGAGATCATCGCCAAAATCAGCGGCGACGGTGTGTATGGCCGCCTGAAATTTGAATCTGGCGGTCATCGCGTGCAGCGTGTTCCGGCCACAGAATCACAGGGGCGTATTCACACTTCCGCCTGTACTGTCGCGGTGATGCCGGAACTGCCCGAAGCGGAACTGCCGGATATTAACCCGGCGGATTTGCGCATTGATACCTTCCGTTCTTCGGGAGCGGGGGGGCAGCACGTTAACACCACCGATTCGGCAATCCGTATTACTCACTTGCCGACCGGCATTGTTGTTGAGTGTCAGGATGAACGTTCGCAGCACAAAAACAAAGCTAAAGCGCTTTCAGTGCTGGGGGCACGTATTCATGCGGCAGAAATGGCGAAACGCCAGCAGGCGGAAGCATCTACCCGTCGTAACCTGTTGGGCAGCGGCGATCGCAGCGATCGTAACCGGACATACAACTTTCCGCAGGGGCGCGTCACCGATCACCGCATCAACCTGACGCTCTACCGACTGGATGAAGTGATGGAAGGTAAGCTGGATATGCTGATTGAGCCAATTGTCCAGGAACATCAGGCCGACCAACTGGCGGCATTGTCTGAGCAGGAATAATGGAATATCAACACTGGTTACGTGAAGCGATAAATCAACTTCAGTCGAGCGAGAGTCCGCGGCGCGACGCTGAAATTTTGCTGGAACATGTTACCGGCAAAGGGCGTACCTGGATTCTTGCCTTTGGCGAAACGCAACTGACTGACGCTCAGCGTGAGCAACTGGACGTGTTGTTAGCCCGTCGTCGTGCCGGTGAACCTGTTGCCCATTTAACCGGTGTGCGTGAGTTCTGGTCGTTGCCGCTATTTGTTTCGCCAGCGACCTTAATTCCACGCCCGGATACTGAATGTCTGGTAGAACAGGCGCTGGTACGCTTGCCTGAGCAGCCTTGTCGCATTCTCGATCTCGGTACAGGCACCGGGGCGATTGCCCTGGCACTGGCCAGCGAGCGCACGGATTGTGATATTACGGCGGTTGATCGAATGCCGGATGCCGTCGAGCTTGCAAAGCGCAATGCCCGGCATCTGACGATCAAAAATATCCACATTCTGCAAAGCGACTGGTTTAGCGCGCTTGTTGGGCAGCAGTTTGCAATGATTGTCAGTAATCCTCCGTACATTGATGAGCAAGACCCTCATCTTCAACAAGGCGATGTTCGCTTTGAGCCGTTGTCGGCGCTGGTTGCAGCGGATAGTGGAATGGCGGATATCGTACACATCATTGAACAGTCACGTAATGCGCTGGTATCCGGCGGATTTCTGCTACTGGAACACGGTTGGCAGCAGGGTGAAGCGGTGCGACAGGCATTTATTCGGGCGGGATATTGTGAAGTTGAAACCTGTCGTGACTACGGTGGTAACGAGCGCGTGACGCTTGGTCGCTATTATCGATGACAAGTCTCATCACGTTGCCAGGCGTTCATCTTATTAGCATCGTGCTTTCTGTTGGACTTCTGGCCCTGCGCTTCTGGCTACGTTATTCTGAGCATCCTCAAGCCTGTGCTCGCTGGACCCGTATTGTGCCGCCGGTTGTTGACACGCTGTTATTGCTTAGCGGCATCGCGTTGATGGCTAAAGCGCACATCCTGCCATTTTCCGGGCAGGCTGAATGGCTGACTGAAAAGCTGTTTGGAGTTATCATTTACATCGTTTTGGGTTTTATTGCACTCGATTACCGTCGGGTGCGCAGTCAGCAGGTGCGCATCATTGCCTTCCCGCTGGCGCTGGTGGTGCTGTACATCATCATTAAACTCGCCACCACAAAAGTACCGTTACTGGGGTAAGTCATGAGATCGTTAGCTGATTTCGAATTTAACAAAGCACCGTTGTGCGAAGGCATGATCCTGGCTTGCGAAGCAATTCGCCGCGATTTTCCCTCGCAAGATGTTTACGACGAACTGGAGCGTCTCGTTAGTCTGGCGAAGGAAGAAATTAGCCCGCTTCTGCCTTTAGAAGAGCAGATGGAAAAACTGATTGCGCTGTTTTACGGCGAGTGGGGGTTTAAAGCCTCGCGCGGGGTTTATCGTCTCTCCGATGCATTATGGCTGGACCAGGTGCTTAAAAATCGGCAGGGCAGTGCGGTATCATTAGGCGCTATTTTATTGTGGGTCGCTAATTGTCTCGATTTGCCTTTATTGCCGGTAATTTTCCCAACGCAGCTTATATTGCGCATTGAATGCCCGGACGGTGAAATCTGGCTGATTAACCCTTTCAACGGTGAATCATTAAGCGAGCATATGCTGGATGTATGGCTGAAGGGAAATATTAGCCCGTCCGCAGAGCTGTTTTATGAAGACCTTGATGAAGCCGATAATATTGAGGTAATCCGCAAATTGCTGGATACACTCAAAGCATCGCTGATGGAAGAAAATCAGATGGAGCTGGCGCTACGTACCAGCGAAGCTTTATTACAATTTAACCCGGAAGATCCGTATGAAATACGCGATCGCGGGTTGATTTACGCGCAACTGGATTGCGAACACGTTGCGTTGAATGACTTAAGTTATTTCGTTGAACAATGTCCAGAAGACCCGATCAGCGAAATGATTCGCGCGCAAATTAATAACATCGCGCATAAACATATTGTGCTGCATTAATTAATCGACATTTTACTCAAGATTAAGGCGATCCTATGAAACAAAAAGTGGTTAGCATTGGCGACATCAACGTAGCAAATGACCTGCCGTTTGTGCTGTTTGGCGGTATGAACGTGCTGGAGTCTCGCGATCTGGCGATGCGCATTTGCGAACACTACGTAACCGTGACCCAGAAACTGGGTATCCCTTACGTGTTCAAAGCCTCTTTTGACAAAGCCAACCGTTCCTCCATCCACTCTTATCGTGGACCAGGACTGGAGGAAGGGATGAAAATCTTCCAGGAGCTGAAACAAACGTTTGGTGTGAAAATTATTACTGACGTTCACGAACCAAGCCAGGCGCAACCTGTTGCTGATGTGGTTGACGTGATCCAGCTTCCGGCGTTTCTGGCTCGCCAGACTGACCTGGTAGAAGCTATGGCTAAAACTGGTGCGGTAATTAACGTTAAGAAACCGCAGTTTGTCAGCCCTGGCCAGGTGGGTAACATTGTTGATAAATTCAAAGAAGGCGGCAACGAAAAAGTGATTCTTTGCGATCGTGGTGCTAACTTCGGCTACGACAACCTGGTTGTAGACATGCTGGGCTTTAGCGTGATGAAAAAAGTATCCGGTAACGCCCCGGTAATTTTCGACGTTACCCACGCGCTGCAATGCCGCGATCCGTTTGGTGCCGCTTCCGGCGGTCGTCGTGCGCAGGTTGCCGAACTGGCGCGCGCGGGGATGGCTGTGGGACTGGCTGGTCTGTTCATTGAAGCGCATCCCGACCCGGATCACGCGAAATGTGACGGCCCATCCGCGCTGCCATTAGCAAAACTGGAACCATTCCTCAAGCAAATGAAAGCGATTGACGAACTGGTTAAAGGCTTCGAAGAGCTGGATACCAGCAAGTAATTTCTTGCTTTGAAATCAAAAGCCTTACCGCTATTTGGTAGGGCTTTTTTATGTCTGTCAGATACAGAAAGGCCGTAAGTTGTCATTACGGTAGCCTGATGTTCGTTTTCGCGTTACACGAACGTAGATCGGGGCCTTATTGCAGAGGAGATTAAGGCGAATATTAATGACCAGAAGTTGTTGCTGTAAGTTTACTGTTGTAACTCTGTACCAGGGAAAACAGTATTTGCGTTACATGCCCTGCAGATAATTGAGCGTTGTGGGTAAGCGCTGTTTGCATCGTGTGGATAAAGCGCCTGCTGGCTGCTAAAGAGAGCGTTTTAGCATTATTATTATCTCCGCCTGTTAATGGGCAGGTCATTTTACGATTCTTTTCTTGCACCCATAGTTGCCACTGATTTTTCCACCAGCCATGATACGTTATTCCCTGAAAATACCAGGGCGTATAAATGTCACTGTCATTTATCTCCTCTTCTACAAACCAAAGCTCCCCCTGCCGTTGGCGAAATTGCTCTGCCCAGGCAGTAATGGCTGCGCCTCTAAGAAAGCATTCATGCGAAATGACGTGTATCTTCACCTCTGGATAGAGGATACTCAGTAAACGAAAATGCCCATGCGTAGCGATAACCGGACGCAGAATCGCACCTCTGGCATTGCGTTTGAGCACCGCACTTCCATACTGAATTTCATCGAACTGGCTGCGGTTTAGAAATTGCGTATTGCGCATATCAACGCGTTGTACGATGTCACTATGATGCAAATCAGGCTCAACATGTCCTTTCCAGCAATAACGCAACGTTTCCCCGATCGGATGCTGAGTAAAATTAGTGGAGAGGTGAAGAATATTGCCACGTGTGGTATCAAAGGTGAGCAGAACATACAGTTTCTGGCCCGCGCTCTCTCCTTGAAAAGGCACAATAAGAGGAACCGTTTCAATTCGTTCTGGTGGTGCTATTTCTCTTTGTAAAAGCTGTTTGGGCGTCCAGACTTTTTTGCAGACGCGACACTGAACGCGCTGTGTTCCCTGTGGATTATGACCATAGCAAATAATTTCTTTGCTGTAACAGACGGGACAAAAAAGACCGGTTTTACAAGCATATGCAGTTAAGTATGCCGATAGCCAGTCACGAAATTGTTGCCCATCAAACAGGGGAGGGTAACTTCCACATGCCTGGCAGTGCAATGCTGGATATCCCAGCCTGTAGTCTGGCCAACTGTAATCAGCAGATGTTGGTAACCCTAAATTGCGACAACCAAACGTTTTGCAGGTATTAATTGTAAATAGTGTCGACATAAGCCACCAACGATTTCAAGAGGTCGTTGATTCTGCCCTGTAACTCTTGATAGGTAGTGTGAGCAGACTCACATAAAGAAACTTTTCAAAACGTAAAGTAACAAATCTTTATATAACTGAAAGGAACGGGTTATGAAGATAAAAATAATTACTGTGGGTATTCTGTTGGCATTACCATTTTGGGCCTGTGCAAAGGATGTCACGATTATTTATACCAATGATCTCCATGCGCATGTGGAACCTTATAAAGTGCCATGGATTGCTGATGGCAAACGGGATATTGGTGGTTGGGCAAACATCACTACTCTGGTAAAACAGGAAAAAGCAAAAAATAAGGCAACATGGTTTTTGGATGCCGGGGATTATTTTACCGGACCGTATATTAGTAGCCTCACTAAGGGCAAAGCAATTATTGATATCATGAATACCATGCCATTTGATGCTGTGACAATGGGAAATCATGAATTCGATCATGGCTGGGACAATACGTTATTACAGCTTAGTCAGGCGAAATTCCCAATTGTGCAGGGAAATATATTTTATCAGAACAGCAGCAAAACATTGTGGGATAAACCTTATACCATTATTGAGAAAGATGGTGTGAAAATTGGTGTAATAGGTTTACACGGCGTATTTGCATTTAATGATACTGTTTCCGCCGCGACACGCGTAGGTATTGAAGCCAGAGATGAAATTAAATGGCTGCAACATTATATCGACGAACTAAAAGGTAACGTTGATTTGACCGTGCTGCTGGTCCATGAGGGCGTGCCAGCTCGTCAATCCAGTATGGGGAGTACTGATGTACGTCGTGCGCTGGATAAAGATATTCAGACTGCAGGACAGGTAAAAGGATTGGATATTCTGATTACCGGACATGCGCACGTTGGTACACCGGAACCGATTAAAGTCGGTAATACATTAATTCTGTCAACCGACAGTGGTGGTATTGATGTTGGAAAACTGGTACTGGATTACAAAGATAAACCGCATCACTTTACGGTGAAAAATTTTGAGCTGAAAACCATTTATGCAGATGAGTGGAAACCTGACCCACAAACGAAGTCAGTTATTGATGGCTGGAATAAGAAACTCGATGAAATTGTGCAACAAACTGTAGCGCAGTCGCCGGTTGAATTAACGCGCGCTTATGGTGAATCCGCGTCACTGGGGAACCTGGCAGCGGATGCTTTGCTGGCAGCAGCAGGTAAAGATACACAATTAGCGTTAACCAACTCTGGCGGTATCCGCAATGAGATCCCCGCGGGTGCAATTACGATGGGAGGCGTCATCAGTACGTTTCCGTTCCCTAATGAACTGACTACGATGGATCTCACTGGTAAACAATTACGTAGTTTGATGGAGCACGGAGCCAGCCTGAGTAATGGGATTTTGCAAGTATCTAAAGGCATGGAAATGAAGTACGACAGCAGTAAACCAATCGGTCAACGTGTCGTCGAGCTTACGCTTAATAATAAGCCGATTGAGGATGCAACGATTTACCATATTGCTACCCAAAGCTTCCTTGCTGATGGCGGCGATGGTTTTACCACGTTTACTGAGGGTAAAGCGCGCAACACAACGGGGGGTTATTATGTCTACCATGCAGTGGTTGATTATTTCAAGGCGGGTAATGCCATTACGGACGAACAACTTAACGGTATGCGTGTTGCTGATGTGAAGAAATAAATACGCTTGATGTACTGCGTTCTGTATTACAGTAACTTATTAATAGATAGGGCTCACAGGATATTTATTATCTTTAGAGATGATTTTTAAATAAATTTATTATTATCCCTTCACCACCTCCAGAGGAGGTGGTGGCAGGTATTATTTTAAATAAAAAAGGTATCTATAATGCGTAGAAAATTACTAATACCAGTAATATCTTCTCTGTTTTTTGCACAAGGCTTATTTGCGGAAGAAATTACTCTTTTTTATACTAACGACTTACATGCGCATGTTAATCCATGGATCAACACCGTTGTGGACAAAAGTCGTCCCGTTGGGGGATTTGCAACTATTGCTGGTATTGTCAATCAAGCAAAACAAAATGATAAAAATGTTTTCTTCTTTGATGCCGGAGATTACTTTACAGGACCATATATTAGTATATTAACGAAAGGCGAAGCTATCGTCGATATATTAAACACTATGCCCTATGATGCAGTCTCTGTGGGTAATCATGAGTTTGATCATGGTACACCTAACATGGTTGCTCAATTAGCTAAAATCACGAATTTCCCCGTATTGTTGAATAATGTTTATTATAAAAATAGCGATAAGCGGGTCATTGATAGACCGTGGACGATCATTGAGAAAAACAATTTAAAAATTGGCGTTATTGGCATGCATAGCCGGTTTGCTTTTTACGATACCATTGCGGCAAAAATGATTGAAGATGTTGAAGCCAGGGATGAAGTACCAGAGTTAAAACAATCTATTGCAGAGTTAAAAGCAAAACATGTTGATCTAATTGTATTACTTGCTCACGAAGGTGTTCCGGGTAGACAATCGAGTTTTGGTAATAGTGATGTTGCTCGTTTACTTCAGGCTGATATTGATACTGCTAAAAAAGTTGATGGCATAGACGTACTCATCACTGGTCACGCACATGTTGGTACACCTGTACCGCTTAAAGCTAATAATACTTTAATCGTGTCTACCGATGCTTATGCAACTGATTTGGGTAAATTAGTACTGAACTTTAATCCCGAAACGAAAAAAATCGAAAGTTATAACGGTAAATTAATTACGCTTTTTGCTGATCAATATAAACCAGATCCTAATGTACAAAAAGAAATTGATAAGTGGGAGAAAAAACTTAAAACAATTACCAGCCAGGTTATTGGTCACTCAGCGAATGTACTGACACGCTCTTATGGGGAATCATCCCCGCTTGGAAACCTGATGCTGGATGCGACAATGGCACAATCGACTGATGCTGTTGTAGGTTTCCAGAATAGTGGTGGCCTCCGCGCTGATATACCTAAAGGGGAAGTTACGTTTGGGGATGTAATCAGCACTTATCCATTCAATGATGAACTGGTTGAGATGGATCTAACGGGTAAAGATTTAATATCTCTCATGATTCATGCAACTAATCTTACAAACGGCGCTTTGCAGGTTTCTAAAAATGTAAAAGTGACTTACAGCAGCAAAAAGCCGCTAAATGAAAGAATCATTTCATTTACTATCGATGGGAAATCGATTCAGGACAGCAAAACATATCGCGTCGTCACAAACTCTTTTTGTGCCAGTGGAGGAGATGGATACCAGGCTTTTGTCACGGGCAAAAATCGTAAAACAATACCTGGAAGCTCTAATTCTGGAGCATTGATTAGTTATTTTAAAGAACATGATATTGTCACTCCTGATGAAACTAAACGTGTTACAGATATTGCAAATACGAATAGTAAAAATTGAGTTATAGATAAAATAAAAAAGGGCCTATATACCCATATAAGCCCTTTAATAAAACACTGTGTTTTTCATAAAACCGAAAGGGATTGGTTATGAAGATAAAAACAAAGTTCAGTCTGATTACATTATGTTTGTCCACCGTGTTAGTTTCGCCAATTAATGCGAAGGATGTGACTATCTATTATACCAATGATTTACATGCTCATGTTTCTCCCGGAAAGCTCCCCTTCGTTGATAAGGAACGTGCAGTAGGTGGCTTTGCTAATATTGCAACCATCGTGAATGATGCCAGGAAAAAGAGCAAAGATGTGTTTTTCTTTGATGCGGGAGATTACTTTACCGGGCCATATATCAGCACCCTGACCAAAGGTGAAGCAATTATTGACATTATGAATACCATGCCTTTTGATGCGGTGTCGGTGGGGAACCATGAATTTGACCATGGCGTCGATAATATGGTTAAGCAGTTATCAAAAGCGAACTTCCCGGTTTTGTTGGGTAATGTTTTTTATACCAACAGTAACAAACCTGTCTGGAATAAACCCTGGACGATTGTCGAAAGAAATGGCACAAAAATTGGTGTAATTGGAATACACCAAAAATTTGCATTTTATGACACTGTTGCGGCTAAGGCTTACGCTGGTTCAGAAGCGCGTGATGAAGTGCCTTATATTCAAAAAGGGCTTGATGCGTTAAAGGGTAAAGTTGATATCATCGTGCTGCTTATCCACGAAGGTACGCCTGCACGGCAATCAAGCTATGGAAATAAAGATGTCGCCAGAATGCTGCAAGCCGATATCGATACCGCAAAGAAATTTAAGGGTATTGATGTTTTAATCACAGGACATGCTCATGTGGGGACGCCAGAGCCAATTAAAGTTAATGATACACTCGTTGTTTCAACGGATGCGTATGGTACTGATATTGGTAAATTAGTATTAGATTTTAATCCTAAGACTAAAAAAATTGATGGCTATGACGGTAAATTAATCACTGTATTTGCTGACGAATATAAACCCGATCCTAAAGTTCAGGCCAGAATTGATAAGTGGAATGCTAAGTTGAAAAGTATCACTGATCAGGTTATTGGGACAACAATGGCGCCATTTACTCGTTCTTATGGTGAATCATCGCCTGTTGGTAATTTAGTCCTTGATGCCATGATGGCTAAAGCTCCAGATGCTGTTATAGGATTACAAAACAGTGGCGGGTTGCGTGCTGATTTCCCTCAAGGGAATTTAACGTATGGTGATGTAATTACTACCTTCCCATTTAATAATGAACTTGTTGAGATGGATCTTACCGGAAAGGAACTTATCGATTTAATGGTTCACGCAACTAATCTCACTAATGGAATTTTACAAGTATCAAAAAGCGTTCATGTTGAATACGATAGTAAAAAACCTTTAGGGGAACGGATTATTAAATTCACTATTAATAATCAACCAATAGATCCAACGAAAACATATCGTGTTGCTACACACTCATTTTGTGCGACAGGTGGCGATGGATTTGAGACCTTCTTAAAAGGAACGAATGTCAAAACTATTAGCAGCACCACCTCTGCAGAATCGATTATTGATTATATTAAGGCGCATAGTCCATTAAAACCTGATCTTGAAATGAGGGTAGTTGATGTAAGCGCAGCTAAATAGGCTCAATGAATTAGCAGTAACATCAGTTATGGTTGAGATATTAATATATCTCAATCATATAATAGCAAAGTATTAAAGAACGTGATGTGTGTTATTTATTACAGGAATAGTATTTTTAATAAGCCTCAGTGGAAGGAGTTATACGTATGCAAAAAATAAAATATCTTTTATCAGGAGCATTTATATTGTTGCCCGTGGTAACATTTGCCGATTCTGGAGATAATGAATATTTGTCTGGCTGGTGGCATCAAAGTATTAATATAGTAGGAAGTAATTCTACTCGCTTTGGGCCACAGAAAAGATCAGATCTATATCCAGAATATCGCGCATGGGCTCATGTGGATTGGTTTGATTTCTATGGTTATGCGGATTTACCTAAATTTTTTGGTTTAGGAAATGATAATGACATTGGTATTTGGGATAACGGCTCACCATTTTTTATGGAAATAGAGCCGCGTTTTAGTATCGACAAATTAACGGGATTAGACTTAAGTTTTGGTCCATTTAAAGAATGGTATTTTGCTAATAATTATATCTACGATGCAGGAACGAATGAAGGGCAGCGTCAGAGTACCTGGTACATGGGATTAGGGACTGATATTGATACAGGGCTACCGATGATGTTGTCTGCAAACATCTATGCTAAATATCAAGGAAACAATTATAATGCTGCTAATGAGAATGAATGGGATGGTTATCGTTTCAAAGTAAAATATGTTGTTCCGATTACTACCGTTTGGGGTGGTAAATTAAATTATGTCGGTTTTACTAATTTCGATTTTGGTTCGGACTTAAAAGAAGAATCAGGTGGTAAACAACAGTTTTATTCTCGTACAAATAACTCAATAGTTTCCACACATGTACTCAGTCTGGTTTATTCTCACTGGAGTTATGGCGCAACTCTTCGCTATTTTTATCATGGCGGGCAATTTGATGAAGGGAGTAACGCATTTAATAGTAAAGGAGAAATGACCACAATAGATTCAACAGGATGGGCATATTATTTAACTGTCGGGTATACTTTTTAAATAACTTTGAAAGGGATTGGTTATGAAAATAAAAAATATTGCTGCGGGTATCCTGCTGACACTACCACTCTGGGCTTGTGCAAAAGAGGTTACTATTATTTATACTAACGATCTCCATGCTCATGTTGATACATACAAACTCCCGTATGTTGCAGACGGTAAACGAGCAATCGGTGGATTCGCTAATATAACAACATTAGTAAAACAAGAAAAATCAAAAAATAAAGCTACCTTTTATTTTGATGCGGGTGACTATTTTACCGGTCCATATATCAGTAGTCTGACAAAGGGGCAGGCAATAATCGATATTATGAATACCATGCCCTTTGATGTGGTATCCATTGGTAATCATGAATTCGACCATGGTTGGGATAACCTTCTCCGACAGTTAAGTAAGGCAAACTTCCCCGTTTTATTGGGAAATGTCTTCCATAAGGACAGTGAAATACCGTTCTGGAATAAACCATACACTATTCTGGAAAAGGACGGTGTAAAGATTGGCGTTATTGGACTGCACGGTGTGTTTGCATTTAATGACACAATTTCAGAGCTCTCAATCCAGGGACTCGATAACGATAACAACAATCGCTTTGATAAATCAGCGGCCAGTCTCAAGAATCAGGGGATTGAGTCTCGCGATGAGGTGAAATATCTGCAGCATTATCTGGATGAACTACGAGGGAAAGTTGACATTACGGTCGCTCTCATCCACGAAGGTGTTCCGGCGCGTCAGTCCAGTATCGGTAACACCGATGTCAGGCGTGCGCTGGATACAGATATTCAGACTGCAAGTAAGGTCAAAGGCCTTGATATTCTCATTACCGGACATGCCCATGTAGGAACACCTGAACCTATCAAAGTGGGAAATACATTAATCCTTTCGACCGACAGCGGCGGTATTGATGTAGGAAAATTGGTGCTCAATGTAGATCCTGCCGCCCATACCCATAAAGTGAAAAGCTTTGAGTTGAAAACACTTTATGCGGATGAATGGAAACCTGATCCGACAACTCAGAAAGTTATTGATGGCTGGAATAAAAAACTGGCAGATATCGTGCGCCAGCCGGTCGGTGAATCACCTGTCACGTTAACGCGTGCCTATGGTGAATCATCACAACTTGGCAACCTGTTTACGGATGCAATGCTTGTTGCTGCACCGAATGCGCAGATTGCACTGATCAATTCCGGCAGTTTACGTGCGGATATCAATGCTGGCCCCATTACCTTTGGTGATATTACCAGCACATTTCCCTTTAAGAATGAACTTACGGAAATGGATCTCAGCGGCAAAGATCTGCGTAACCTGATGGAACATGGTGCATCGCTCACCAACGGCATATTACAGATGTCAAAGGGAGCTGAAATGCATTATATCCCGCAAAAACCAGTAGGTCAGAGAATAGAATCTTTCACAATCAACGGTAAAGCGGTTGTGGATACAGAGACTTATCATGTTGCAACAACGACGTTTCTTGCACTGGGTGGCGATGGTTTTCTGGCATTTAAGGAAGGAAAAAATGTACAAGTTCGTGCTGGACATAATATGTCCGATGTTGTGATTGATTATTTGAAATCAGGGCACAAAATAGTTCCGGCACAGATTAATGAAATGCGAGTTAACGCCAGTAAATAATAAAAAATCAATCTTGATGATGCAATTCATTTTGTGGATTGCATCATTCCCTTACGCATTATAAAACAAACAGAAACAGGACCATAAGAATGATAATGAAATGTGCCAGTACATCCTGTAATTTACGTTGTTCGTATTGCTATTTCGATAAGGTCCAGTCCTGCTCTGAATGTACAACGTGCAATTCAGATGATGAGACGTTACAGTTATTTATTCGTCAGAAAATCAATGCTCATAAAACGGGTAATGTGATATTTTTCTGGCAAATTCAGGAACTAACACCTGACAAGCTTAACTTCTTTAAGCGAGTCATTAAGTTACAACAGCAAGTTGTACAAGGTAAGAAAATTATTAATATCGTACTGATCAATGGTGTTCTGTTGGATGACAGTTGGTGTGAATTTTTCAAAAGATATCAGTTTATTATTAGCATTTCAGTGAATGTTAATACTTCGTTGCATAATAATCTCTGCGACACGATTTCTGATAAACCAACGGCTCGCCAGATTGAAGCGGCGGTGAGATTGCTGCGAAAACATGATGTTGAATTTAGCACTCTGACCGTTATTAACGCTATAAATAGCCAGCAACCTCTGCAGATATATCACTATCTTAAAAATCTGGGCAGTCGCCATATGCAGTTTATCCCTCTGCTTGAACCGCTTGCTCAAGAAGGGGGAGATACGCACAGCCTTGCGCCAGCAGCATTAGGGATCTTTTTGAAAACGATTTTTTACACCTGGGTTCGTCTGGATATTGGAACGATAAAAATCCCTGTTTTTGAGCACGCTTTTGCGTCGTGGTGTGGATTACCTGCGCCGAATTGTGTTTTCGCATCATTTGATGTTAGTGCGTTCACAACGCGGAAAAGTACAAAGAATCAAATAGTCGAACAGTGTAAACCGCTACTGGCAGCGGAGTGTATGAGTTGTAATATAGAATTCGCCTGTCACGGCGGTTGTCCGAAACAGCGTATCGCGTTTTCCCGAAACGGCCTTCCAGCCCTCAATTATTTTTGCGAAAGCTATCAGTCTTTTTTCTCTTATGTTGAACCTTATATGTTGATGATGAGGGCCCTGTGGGAACAAAATTATGCGCCTTCCGATATTCGCCAGTATTTGGCCTGATACAGCTCTCTGTATGAGGGGGAGGGGAGAAAAACTTCCCCCGATTTTCGTCATCGGGGGAAAGGCCGTCGTCAGGCAAATATCGTCATTAAATAGGCGATAAACAGTGCCAGGTGCGCCGCGCCGTTGAGCACGTTAGTACGTCCGGTGGAAAAGGAGATATGGCATAGCACTAAGGAGGCCACCATTACGACCATCTCTGGAGCGCCAAGAGCAAACTGCAATTCGTTGCCTGTCATAAAGGCAATCAGCGTCACGACAGGTACGGTAAGTGAAATTGTTGCTAACACGGAGCCAAAGAACAGATTCATCGCGCGCTGAACCTGATTGTTTAAAACCGCTTTTAACGCGCCTAAACCTTCCGGTGACAGAATTAACAGCGCCACCAGAAAACCGGTAAAGGCCACTGGCGCATTCATGCTGGTGAGTAATGTTTCCAGCGGACTGGCGTTCATTTTGGTGACCGCAATAACGGCAACCAGATGGATAACCAGCCAGACGGCATGCCACAGGCTACTGTGAGCAGATGGTTTTCCATGATGTGGATCGTCATCATCGCTGTCATCTTCATGCTCATAGACAAACAAACTCTGATGCGTTTTAGTCTGAATCAGCAAGAATACGCCGTACATCGCGGCAGAAATTAATGCGACCAACATCGCCTGGCCGGTAGAAAAATTCGCGGCAGGCAGCGCCATGGGAAATACCAGAACAATAATTGCCAGCGGAAACAGGGCAATCAAATACTGCTTAATGCCAAACAAGTTCATATATTGAGTGGCAAATTTACGCCCACCCAGCAGTAATGAAAAACCAACCAGTCCGCCGGTAACAATCATAATAATTGAATAGAGCGTATCGCGCATTAATGTCGGTGCGGCATCGCCGGTCGCCATTAAGGCTGAAATCAAACTGACTTCAAGAATCACAACAGAAAGGCTAAGGATGAGCGAGCCGTAAGGTTCACCCAGACGATGGGCTAATACGTCCGCATGACGGACAACGCTGAAGGCACTGCTTAAAATACCAATAAGCGCAAGAAGATTGATGCCAATGACCACTGGTAGTGACTGACTGCTTCCCCACAGGAACAGCACCACCAGCGCCAGGGCCGGGAAAATAAGCGAGGTCTCCTTGTGGCGGGTCTTTACCGCCTCATGAGCGTTTGTCATTATGATTATTCCTTTGCAGGTGAATTTGGTGAAAATGTAATAAATAGGTAGAAAAAATAACAGAAAGTGTCCAGATATCGGTAACATTTTACGAATTTTTACCCCATTGCCGTTTTTTTACTCTGTGAGGCATGGAAATAATCAATATGTTTAGGCAATGTTTGTATTAGCGTTGCTTAAGAAAATTCTAACGTGAAAATTCAGATAAGCTGGCATGTGTGGATATTGTTAGCCACGCTTAGCGTTCACATTTAAAAAAAAGAAGCCAATAGTGCCGTATAAAACGAAAAATTTTCTGCCGGAAAGAGTAAAACACGTACTACCGTCCCATTATCTGAATATCTATAAAATTTTTTACCTGTGGGTTAATCCAGACGATTCGTGCGGCGTTACCTTGCAAGTGGTCTGATAAATGCATATTGTCCCGATAGTGATTTCAAAATGAGCAGTAAAAATGTTCGGAAGACACCAGAAAAGTGATCGCAGGGAAGTAGGCAGTGGCGGAGGTGTAAGGTGATAACTCGTGATTTCTTGATGAATGCCGATTGTAAAACGGCATTTGGCGCCATTGAAGACTCACTTTTATGGTCGGCAGAACAACGGGCGGCCTCGCTGGCGGCTACGCTGGCTTGTCGCCCTGATGAGAGGCCAGTGTGGATCTTCGGTTATGGATCGTTGATGTGGAATCCGGCGCTGGAGTTTACCGAGTCCTGTACCGGTACACTTGTTGGGTGGCATCGTGCGTTCTGTCTGCGCCTGACTGCCGGGCGGGGAACCGCGCACCAGCCGGGACGGATGCTTGCACTGAAAGAAGGCGGGCGCACCACGGGCGTGGCATATCGCCTGCCGGAAGAGACGCTGGAACAGGAACTGACCTTGCTGTGGAAGCGAGAGATGATTACCGGCTGCTATCTGCCAACCTGGTGTCAGCTTAATCTTGATGATGGGCGCACAGTTAATGCGTTGGTGTTCATTATGGACCCGCGTCATCCAGAATATGAATCTGATACCCGCGCTCAGGTGATTGCTCCGTTAATTGCTGCGGCGAGCGGCCCGCAGGGAAGCAACGCACAATACCTGTTTTCTCTGGAGCAGGAGCTTATCAAACTGGGGATGCAGGATGATGGCCTGAATGATTTGCTGGCGTCAGTGAAAAGGCTGGTAGCGGATAATTTCCCTGATGGCGTGTTACGACCTGGTTTTTCTTGATAGATATCAGTCCGGCAGTAAATTGCAACATATTGAGTCTGCAAAACGTCGTCGGTCAGAGAAGATGTTGGCGTCGCATCTGATATCAACGACGCACGCTTTTTCAATAATCTGACCTTTGTGGCAACAGGGCGTCAGTGTGAGCTCAAACGCCCCATTCAGGTATTAAAACGTGAGCACTTTATCGGCTGCCAGCGTCCATTGCGCCAGTTCCACCAGGGTGCCAATTTCCACGCCATCAATCAGCGGGAGTGTGCTGATCCCGCGTCCATCAGTACAGGTTTTACACAATTTCACGGGGACATTCTGGGCGGTGAGGATCTCCAGCATTTGCTGAATGTTGTAGCCTTCCCCAGGTTTTTGTCCGCGCAACCCGGCAGTGACGGCATCGGACATCAGAAACAGGCGTAGATCCAGATTGCTCTCCTGCTCTCGTAACGCAATGGCCAGCCGCAAACTGTTAAATAAGGATTCGCTCCCGTAGGGCGCGCCATTGGCAACAATCACGATTTTTTGCATTATTTACTCCTGTATTCAGGGAATTAGACATTTATCTTCTATCTTACTGCTTCTGCGCCGTCTGACCAATCGGTCACATTTTTAAGGACTTGTCTGAAAGCTGAAGAGAGTACGACAAAAATGCTCTGTCATCACGCTGCTTTAACACTGCGGTTATTCATTTTTTGGGAGGAGAAGGGGCAATCAATCGCTGGCGATTGTCGGTGATGGAAGGCAGCGTGTCTCCTCCAATGAGATCACGCTAATGTTTGTTGTACTTTTCGGCGTAATGCCGAATGGCGAACCGCGCCGGGAACCGTAATCAGAAAATGCGTTCCTGATGTACCCATACCGCGGCTTCCACACGAGATTTGAGCTTCATTTTTTTCAGCATGTGCTTTACGTGCACCTTTACTGTGCTTTCTGTGATATCCAGGCGGCGGGCGATCATCTTATTTGGCAAGCCCTGGGCGATCAGCTTCAGAATATCGCGCTCGCGCGGAGTTAACTGGTTTACATCGCGTTCCGTTGTGGAGCGGTTAGCACGCAGACTGGCGGCGAGAACCGGTGTTAATGCTTCGCTCAATACCATTTCGCCTGCAGCGGCCTGATGCAGCGCTTTTAGCAGATCTTCGGGTTCCATATCTTTTAACAGATAGCCATCTGCGCCGCGTTTCAGCGCAGTGACCACATCTTCTTCGTGGTTAGAGACGCTGAACACCACAATGCGGCCGGAAAGTGACTTCTCGCGCAGTTTATCCAGAGTTTCCAGACCGTTCATACCGGGCATATTTAGATCCAACAAGATCAGATCAGGATCGAGTGATTCGGCCAGCTCAATACCCTGTTCGCCATTGCTCGCTTCACCCACCACCGTGATATCGGGGGCCATGCTGATAAGCTGTTTCACACCAGTTCGCAACATCGGATGATCGTCGATCAACAGGATAGTAGCCGGTTCCTGATTATTCATGGGTATCTCCTTGGACTTCTGTGAAAGTTTTTTCGGGAATAAAGGTGACTACCACCTCGGTGCCACCTGATTCACGACGGCGAACGCGGCAGTCGCCACGCAGACTTTGCGCTCGGTCGCGCATAATGATCATGCCGTAGTGATTGCTGCGGATGGTGTTTTCAGACACTCCGCAGCCGTTATCCTGGACGGTCAGTTTGACCTGATTATCGTTTTGCGCCACCGTAACAATGACTTCACTGGCTTGCGAATGCTTGAGAGCGTTACTTAAGGCTTCTCGGGCGATTTGCAACAGATGAATTGCCTGATGCGAAGGTACCAGGCGCGGTGGAAGCTGATAATCCAGTTTTACCGGGAAGCCGAATTTGCCACTGTACTCTTCGCAACTGGCTTCCAGCGCTGGACGCAATCCGGGTTCTGTGAGCTGCAAACGGAACGTGGTAAGCAGTTCTCGTAACTGCACCCAGGAGGCATTCAGTTCGTTACGGATCTGGCTTAACAGCTCACGACTGCTTTCTGGCAGAGCGTCGCCCTGCATCTGTAAACAACTGATCTGCATCTTCATACAAGAGAGTGATTGAGCAATAGAATCATGCAGTTCGCGCGCAATGGTGGCACGCTCTTCCATCACAATCAACTGCTGCTGATGTTCCTGATGGCGATCAAGCGCCAGAGTGGCGGTGAGTTGTTCAACCAGCGTATCCACCAGTTGTTGTTGATCGCGGCTGAGATGACGGCCTTGTGGCAGAGTCGCAAGCAAAATGCCGTACTGCGTATGAGAATCAGCCAGTCGCCATTTCAGGGTTGTACCGCGATCGCCAATGGGTAATATCCCGCGCGGGCAAAGTTGACATCCTTTATCGTCACAGCTCATATCTGGCTGGCAGGTAAATTCCTGATGGTTCTCTTCATCATCTGTGTCATACACCCGCAGTTCGATATTACGCAGCAACGTTAAATTTTGTAGACCATTGAGCACTGGCGATAAACGTTCACACAGCGGCGCGCGGGAATGCAGTCGGCGGTTAGCCTGCCACAAAAAAGAGAGGATCTGATTTTTATGTTCCAGACCGGCAGTTTTTTCCTGTACCCGCTGCTCAAGGATGGCGTAACTTTCTGCCAGTTCCGCAGACATATTGTTCAGCGCTGTTCCTAACATCGCCATTTCATTGCGGCCGCTGATATGGGCTCGTTGGCTGAAATCACGGTGACTTACCGCGCTCGCCATCGCTAACAATTGTCGCCACGGTTGTAGCAATCGAGCTCGTAGCCAGATGATAGTGAAGACCAGTAATAGCGCCATAAACACCGCCATCCCTCGATGGACCATCACAACTGTCTCAATACGCATTTCCGTTGTACGGTCGAAACCAGAGACCAGGTGATCAAGTCCGGCAACAAACTGACTGACGTCTGCTGACACTGCTTCTCGGTTTTGTGCATGTAGCAGACCCGGCACCAGAGTATTACGCCAGTAATTTTGCAAACCTTGCAATTGCGCTTGTTGTCCATCACGTTCGGCGGCACGGCTTAATTCGGGGCTAAAGGCAGTTTGTTCCATCTCCTGCAGCAATGGCTTGTCTTTCTCGCTTAATGGCACCGCCGCCAGTAGGCGATAGCTTTGCATTCGTAGCGATCCCGCTTTGTTGATGGCATGTGCGCTGCCTTGTACACCTTGTACCAGCCAGCCGGAAACCGCCATCCCCGCCAGTCCAATGGCGGTGGAAAGCAAAACGATAAGCGCAACCTGATTAACCAGGGTGAGCGGAGAGAGACAACGTTTAAGCATGTAAACCTCTTCCTGCAGGCTTTGAATAAGCAATAACCTTAATGAATATGACGATAAATAGTGGAATGGGAGTATTCTCGGTTATTGGTTGAAGTATACCCATACCCGGAAAGAGTTACTCCTTATTTGCCGTGTGGTTAGGTGTTTTATATCAGTAAGAGTATGGGGTTTACAGTGCCGTGAAAAGACTCATAATTTTTATAAAGCGACCGTACTCACTATGGGTAATGATAAATATCAATGATAGATAAAGTTATCTTATTATTTGATTTATATCAAATTACCTTTGGCTACAGCCTCTAAGGTGGCAGACATCGAAATGAATATCAGAGGTGTCTATGAGTCACTCATCTGCCCCCGAAAGGGCTACTGGAGCTGTCATTACAGATTGGCGACCGGAAGATCCTGCGTTCTGGCAACAACGTGGTCAACGTATTGCCAGCCGCAACCTGTGGATTTCCGTTCCCTGTCTGCTGCTGGCATTTTGCGTATGGATGCTGTTCAGTGCTGTTGCGGTAAACTTACCAAAAGTCGGCTTTAATTTTACGACCGATCAGCTCTTTCTGCTGACGGCGCTCCCTTCGGTTTCCGGGGCGCTATTACGTGTTCCATACTCCTTTATGGTTCCAATCTTCGGTGGTCGTCGCTGGACGGCGTTTAGTACCGGTATTCTGATTATTCCTTGCGTCTGGCTGGGTTTTGCCGTGCAGGATACCTCCACGCCATATAGCGTTTTCATTATCATTTCTCTGCTGTGCGGCTTTGCTGGCGCTAACTTTGCATCCAGTATGGCAAACATCAGTTTCTTCTTTCCGAAGCAGAAGCAGGGTGGTGCGCTGGGTCTGAATGGCGGCCTGGGTAACATGGGCGTCAGCGTTATGCAACTGGTTGCCCCGCTGGTGGTATCACTGTCTATTTTCGCTGCGTTTGGTAGCCAGGGTGTAACACAACCGGATGGCACCGAGCTGTATCTGGCTAACGCATCCTGGGTGTGGGTGCCGTTCCTTGCCATCTTCACCATTGCCGCATGGTTTGGCATGAACGACCTTGCTACCTCGAAAGCGTCCATCAAAGAGCAGTTGCCGGTACTCAAACGTGGGCATCTGTGGATTATGAGCCTGCTGTATCTGGCCACCTTCGGTTCCTTTATCGGCTTCTCCGCGGGCTTTGCTATGCTGTCGAAAACGCAGTTCCCGGATGTGCAAATTCTGCAATACGCGTTTTTCGGACCGTTTATTGGCGCACTGGCACGTTCCGCAGGGGGCGCATTGTCTGACCGTCTGGGCGGTACACGCGTAACTCTGGTGAACTTTGTGCTGATGGCGATTTTCAGTGGGCTGCTATTCCTCACTCTGCCGACTGACGGGCAAGGCGGAAGCTTTATGGCGTTCTTCGCAGTCTTCCTGGCGTTGTTCCTGACGGCAGGGCTGGGTAGCGGTTCCACCTTCCAGATGATTTCCGTGATCTTCCGTAAACTGACGATGGATCGCGTGAAAGCTGAAGGGGGATCTGACGAACGTGCAATGCGCGAAGCGGCAACCGATACCGCAGCGGCACTGGGCTTTATCTCTGCGATTGGCGCTATTGGCGGCTTCTTCATCCCGAAAGCTTTCGGTAGCTCGTTGGCATTGACAGGTTCGCCAGTCGGCGCAATGAAAGTATTTTTGATTTTCTATATCGCCTGCGTGGTGATCACCTGGGCGGTATATGGTCGGCATTCTAAAAAATAAATCGTAATATTTGATTATCCTTTGCGCGGCGTAATGCCGCGCCTTTTTTATTGTTGTGTTAGTTACAACATCCTTAAAAAGCGTGATTTATTTTTAACGGATTTAAATAAGCGCTATTTATATATCATCCCAGGGGGATACTCCCTAATACCCAACTGTATAAAAATCTGAAACCATAAAATAAACGAGAAGAAAATATCCTTTATATAACATGCTATTAGGTTAACTTTATCTGTTATCCGAAAGGAGTATCTTAGGAATTTACTTTATTTTTCATCCCCATCACTCTTGATCGTTATCAATTCTCACGCCGTTTCAGAGCGTTACCTTCACATTAAACATTAGCAATGTCGATTTATCAGAGAGCCGACAGGCTCCCACAGGAGAAAACCGATGAGTAAATTCCTGGACCGGTTTCGCTACTTCAAACAGAAGGGTGAAACTTTTGCCGATGGGCATGGCCAGCTTCTCGATACCAACCGGGACTGGGAGGATGGATATCGCCAGCGTTGGCAACATGACAAAATTGTCCGTTCTACCCACGGGGTAAACTGCACCGGCTCCTGTAGCTGGAAAATCTACGTTAAAAACGGTCTGGTCACCTGGGAAACCCAGCAGACTGACTATCCGCGTACCCGCCCGGATCTCCCCAACCATGAACCTCGTGGCTGCCCGCGCGGCGCCAGCTATTCCTGGTATCTCTACAGCGCCAACCGTCTGAAATATCCAATGATGCGCAAGCGCCTGATGAAAATGTGGCGTGAAGCAAAAGCGCAGCATAGCGATCCGGTTGAGGCGTGGGCTTCCATCATTGAAGACGCCGATAAAGCGAAAAGCTTTAAGCAGGCGCGTGGACGCGGTGGTTTTGTTCGTTCTTCCTGGCAGGAAGTGAACGAACTGATCGCCGCATCTAACGTTTACACCATCAAAAACTACGGTCCGGACCGTGTCGCTGGCTTCTCGCCAATTCCGGCAATGTCGATGGTTTCTTACGCATCAGGTGCCCGTTATCTTTCTCTGATTGGTGGTACTTGCTTGAGTTTTTATGACTGGTATTGCGACTTGCCGCCAGCGTCTCCGCAAACCTGGGGCGAGCAGACTGACGTACCAGAATCTGCTGACTGGTATAACTCCAGCTACATCATCGCCTGGGGTTCTAACGTTCCGCAAACTCGTACCCCGGACGCTCACTTCTTTACCGAAGTGCGTTACAAAGGGACTAAAACTGTTGCCGTAACGCCGGACTATGCTGAAATCGCTAAACTGTGCGATCTGTGGCTGGCGCCGAAACAAGGCACCGACGCGGCGATGGCGCTGGCCATGGGCCACGTGATGTTGCGTGAATTCCACCTCGATAATCCAAGCCAGTATTTCACTGACTATGTGCGTCGCTACACCGACATGCCAATGCTGGTGATGCTGGAAGAACGCGACGGCTACTATGCAGCAGGCCGTATGCTGCGCGCTGCCGATCTGGTTGATGCGCTGGGCCAGGAAAACAACCCGGAATGGAAAACTGTCGCCTTTAATACCAATGGCGAAATGGTTGCGCCGAACGGTTCTATTGGCTTCCGCTGGGGCGAGAAGGGTAAATGGAACCTTGAGCAGCGCGACGGTAAAACTGGTGAAGAAACCGAGCTGCAACTGAGTCTTCTCGGTAGCCAGGACGAAATCGCTGAAGTGGGCTTCCCGTATTTTGGCGGCGACGGCACTGAGCACTTCAACAAAGTGGAACTGGAAAACGTGCTGCTGCACAAGCTGCCGGTGAAACGCCTGCAACTGGCTGATGGTAGCTCCGCCCTGGTGACCACTGTTTATGATCTGACGCTGGCGAACTATGGTCTGGAACGCGGCCTGAACGATGTTAACTGCGCGACCAGCTATGACGACGTGAAAGCCTACACCCCGGCGTGGGCCGAGCAGATCACCGGCGTTTCTCGCAGCCAGATTATCCGCATTGCCCGTGAATTTGCTGACAACGCCGATAAAACTCATGGTCGTTCGATGATTATCGTCGGTGCGGGCCTGAACCACTGGTATCACCTCGATATGAACTATCGCGGTCTGATCAACATGCTGATTTTCTGTGGCTGTGTCGGTCAGAGCGGTGGCGGCTGGGCGCACTATGTAGGTCAGGAAAAACTGCGTCCGCAAACCGGCTGGCAGCCGCTGGCGTTTGCCCTTGACTGGCAGCGTCCGGCGCGTCACATGAACAGCACCTCTTATTTCTATAACCACTCCAGCCAGTGGCGTTATGAAACCGTGACTGCGGAAGAGCTGCTGTCGCCGATGGCGGATAAATCCCGCTACACAGGGCATTTGATCGACTTCAACGTCCGTGCGGAACGTATGGGCTGGTTGCCGTCTGCGCCGCAGTTAGGCACTAACCCGCTGACTATTGCTCGCGAAGCAGAAAAAGCCGGGATGAATCCGGTGGATTACACCGTCAAGTCACTGAAAGAAGGTTCAATTCGCTTTGCGGCAGAACAGCCGGAAAACGGTAAAAACCACCCGCGTAACTTGTTCATCTGGCGTTCCAACCTGCTGGGTTCTTCCGGTAAAGGTCATGAGTTTATGCTCAAGTATTTGCTGGGGACGGAACACGGTATCCAGGGCAAAGATCTGGGACAGCAGGGCGGCGTGAAGCCGGAAGAAGTGGACTGGCAGGACAACGGTCTGGAAGGCAAGCTGGATCTGGTGGTGACGCTGGATTTCCGTCTGTCGAGCACCTGTCTCTATTCTGACATCATTTTGCCGACCGCGACCTGGTACGAAAAAGACGATATGAATACTTCGGATATGCATCCGTTTATTCATCCGCTGTCTGCGGCGGTCGATCCGGCCTGGGAAGCGAAAAGCGACTGGGAAATCTACAAAGCCATCGCGAAGAAATTCTCCGAGGTGTGCGTTGGTCATCTGGGTAAAGAAACCGACATCGTCACGCTGCCAATCCAGCACGACTCTGCCGCTGAACTGGCGCAGCCGCTGGATGTGAAAGACTGGAAAAAAGGTGAATGTGACCTGATCCCAGGTAAAACCGCACCGCACATTATGGTGGTGGAACGTGATTATCCGGCAACTTACGAACGCTTTACCTCTATCGGCCCGCTGATGGAGAAAATCGGTAACGGCGGTAAAGGGATTGCCTGGAACACCCAGAGCGAGATGGATCTGCTGCGTAAGCTTAACTACACCAAGGCAGAGGGTCCGGCGAAAGGCCAGCCGATGCTCAACACCGCAATTGATGCCGCAGAGATGATCCTGACGCTGGCGCCAGAAACCAACGGTCAGGTGGCAGTGAAAGCGTGGGCGGCGCTGAGCGAGTTTACGGGGCGCGACCATACACATCTGGCGCGGCATAAAGAGGACGAAAAGATCCGCTTCCGCGATATTCAGGCGCAGCCGCGCAAAATTATCTCCAGCCCGACCTGGTCAGGTCTGGAAGATGAACACGTTTCTTACAACGCCGGTTACACCAACGTTCATGAGCTGATCCCATGGCGTACGCTCTCTGGCCGTCAGCAGTTGTATCAGGATCATCAGTGGATGCGTGATTTCGGTGAAAGCCTGCTGGTTTATCGTCCGCCGATCGACACCCGTTCGGTGAAAGAGGTGATGGGACAGAAATCCAACGGTAACCCGGAAAAAGCGCTGAACTTCCTGACGCCGCACCAGAAGTGGGGGATCCACTCCACTTACAGCGACAACCTGCTGATGCTGACTCTGGGTCGAGGCGGTCCGGTGGTCTGGCTGAGCGAAGCTGATGCCAAAGAGCTGGGGATTGCCGACAACGACTGGATTGAAGTCTTCAACAGCAACGGTGCGCTGACTGCCCGTGCAGTTGTCAGCCAGCGTGTTCCGGCAGGGATGACCATGATGTACCACGCGCAGGAACGTATCGTTAACCTGCCAGGTTCGGAAATCACGCAACAGCGTGGCGGTATCCATAACTCGGTCACCCGTATCACGCCGAAACCGACGCATATGATCGGTGGCTATGCCCACCTGGCATACGGCTTTAACTACTACGGCACCGTAGGTTCTAACCGCGATGAGTTTGTTGTAGTGCGTAAGATGAAGAACATTGATTGGTTAGATGGCGAAGGCAATGACCAGGTACAGGAGAGCGTAAAATGAAAATTCGTTCACAAGTCGGCATGGTGCTGAATCTCGATAAGTGCATCGGCTGTCACACCTGTTCAGTGACCTGTAAAAACGTCTGGACCAGCCGTGAAGGCGTGGAGTACGCGTGGTTCAATAACGTTGAAACCAAGCCGGGCCAGGGTTTCCCTACTGACTGGGAAAACCAGGAAAAATACAAAGGCGGCTGGATCCGTAAAATCAATGGCAAGCTGCAACCGCGCATGGGTAACCGTGCCATGTTGCTGGGTAAAATCTTCGCTAACCCGCATCTGCCGGGAATCGACGATTATTACGAGCCGTTTGATTTTGACTATCAAAATCTGCATACCGCGCCGGAAGGCAGCAAATCGCAGCCGATTGCTCGTCCACGTTCGCTGATTACCGGCGAACGGATGGCGAAAATTGAAAAAGGGCCGAACTGGGAAGATGACCTGGGCGGTGAGTTTGACAAACTGGCGAAAGACAAGAACTTCGACAACATTCAGAAGGCGATGTATAGCCAGTTTGAAAACACCTTCATGATGTATTTGCCGCGCCTGTGCGAACACTGTCTGAACCCGGCATGTGTGGCGACCTGCCCGAGCGGTGCGATTTACAAGCGTGAAGAAGATGGCATCGTACTGATCGATCAGGACAAATGTCGTGGCTGGCGTATGTGCATCACCGGATGCCCGTACAAAAAAATCTACTTCAACTGGAAGAGTGGTAAGTCAGAGAAATGTATCTTCTGCTACCCGCGTATTGAAGCCGGTCAGCCGACGGTGTGTTCAGAAACCTGTGTCGGTCGTATCCGTTATCTCGGCGTGCTGCTGTACGATGCTGACGCCATTGAACGTGCGGCCAGCACCGAGAACGAGAAAGATCTCTACCAGCGTCAACTGGAAGTGTTCCTCGATCCGAACGATCCGAAAGTCATCGAGCAGGCGATCAAAGACGGTATTCCGCTGAGCGTTATTGAAGCCGCCCAGCAGTCGCCGGTCTATAAAATGGCGATGGAATGGAAACTGGCGCTGCCGCTGCACCCGGAATATCGCACACTGCCGATGGTCTGGTACGTGCCGCCTCTGTCTCCGATTCAATCTGCGGCAGATGCGGGCGAGTTGGGCAGCAACGGTATTCTGCCGGACGTCGAAAGTCTGCGTATTCCGGTACAGTATCTGGCAAACCTGTTGACCGCAGGGGATACCAAACCGGTACTGCGCGCGCTGAAACGCATGCTGGCGATGCGTCATTACAAACGTGCTGAAACCGTTGACGGCAAGGTTGATACCCGTGCGCTGGAAGAGGTTGGCCTGACCGAAGCTCAGGCTCAGGAGATGTATCGCTATCTGGCGATTGCTAACTACGAAGATCGCTTTGTGGTGCCGAGCAGCCATCGCGAACTGGCGCGTGAAGCTTTCCCGGAGAAAAATGGCTGCGGCTTTACTTTTGGCGACGGCTGCCACGGTTCAGATACGAAGTTCAATCTGTTCAATAGCCGCCGTATCGACGCCATTGATGTGACCAGCAAAACGGAGCCGCATCCATGATCGAACTCGTGATTGTTTCACGTCTCCTTGAATACCCGGATGCTGCCTTGTGGCAGCATCAACAAGAGGTGTTCGAGGCTATTGCCGGAGCGGAAAATTTGTCGAAAGAAGATGCCCATGCACTGGGCATTTTCCTGCGCGATTTAACGGCCATGGATCCGCTGGATGCTCAGGCGCAGTACAGTGAACTGTTTGATCGCGGTCGCGCAACGTCGCTGCTGTTGTTCGAGCATGTTCACGGCGAATCTCGCGATCGCGGTCAGGCGATGGTGGATTTACTGGCGCAGTACGAACAGCACGGCTTGCAGTTAAACAGCCGTGAACTGCCGGACCATCTGCCACTGTATCTGGAGTATCTGGCGCAGTTGCCGAAAAGCGAAGCGATAAGCGGCTTACAGGATATCGCGCCGATTCTGGCGTTGCTGTGTGCGCGCCTGCAACAGCGTGAAAGCCGCTATGCAGTGTTGTTCGAGCTGTTGCTCAAACTGGCGAATACCGCTATCGACAGCGATAAAGTGGCGGAAAAAATTGCTGACGAAGCACGCGATGACACACCGCAGGCGCTGGATGCCGTCTGGGAAGAAGAGCAGGTCAAGTTCTTTGCTGACAAAGGCTGCGCTGATTCGGCAATCACTGCCCATCAACGTCGCTTTGCGGGTGCCGTCGCGCCGCAATATCTGAATATCACCACCGGAGGACAGCACTAATGCAATTCCTGAATATGTTCTTCTTTGATATCTACCCGTACATTGCCGGGGCGGTCTTCCTGATTGGTAGCTGGCTGCGCTATGACTACGGGCAGTACACCTGGCGTGCGGCTTCGAGCCAGATGCTGGATCGTAAAGGGATGAACCTGGCGTCTAACCTGTTCCATATCGGGATTTTGGGGATTTTCGTCGGTCACTTCCTCGGTATGTTGACGCCTCACTGGGTTTACGAAGCGTGGCTGCCGATTGAAGTGAAACAAAAAATGGCCATGTTTGCGGGCGGCGCCAGCGGCGTGCTGTGCCTGATTGGCGGCGTACTGCTGCTGAAACGTCGTTTGACCAGCCCACGCGTGCGTGCAACGACTACTGGGGCAGATATTCTGATCCTGACGCTGCTCGTTATCCAGTGCGCGCTGGGTCTGCTGACCATCCCGTTCTCCGCCCAGCATATGGACGGTAGCGAGATGATGAAGCTGGTTGGTTGGGCGCAGGCCGTCGTGACATTCCACGGTGGCGCTTCACAACACCTTGATGGCGTCGCGTTTATCTTCCGTTTGCATCTGGTGCTGGGGATGACGCTGTTCCTGTTGTTCCCGTTCTCTCGTCTGGTGCACATCTGGAGCGTGCCGGTTGAGTATCTGACGCGTAAGTATCAACTGGTGCGTGCTCGCCACTAAGTCTGGAAAATCAGTCGTCTGGCGCGAAACACCAACGCGCCAGATGCGCTACGCTTATCTGGCCTACAGAATTCTGCAATGTATTTAATTAGCAAATTTTTGTAGGCCGGATAAGGCGTTCACGCCGCATCCGGCATAACGCAACGTACATTGTCAGCCTGCTGAAATTGCCGGTTACACACTGCCGATTTTTCGGATTGTAGGGAAACGCACCTCATCTATATGATTGGTCCACCTCTGGAGCAGTGAAGGGGCACTGACCGTGGATCTACCAAATCAACCGACGATCTCCACAGCATTAAAAATAATTGCCACGGGGATCGCCTTACCCCCTGATAAAATCACCTCACAACAACTGGATGTTCGGTTAAATAAACCTGCGGGATATGTTGAACGACGTTCCGGCATTTGCTGGCGCTATTTTGCCAGTAACGACGCCAGTCAGGCCGAACTGGCGGCAGACGCTTTGCATAATGCGTTGTCTGCCGCTGCATTAAACCCCGGTGATATTGACTTGTTAATTTGCGCGTCAGCGATTGCCGTACAAGCATTGCCCTGTAGCGCAATTCATATTCTTAAAGCGGCTAAAATGCCAGCGGGTGTTGCCGGATTCGATATCAACAGCAGTTGCGTCAGTTTTATCTCCGCTCTGGAAGTCGCTGCCGGGTTATTAAACTGCGGGGCGTATCGACGAATTGCTATCGTCTCAGCGGATATCTCTTCACGTGGTATCGACTGGAATCATGAAGAGTCGTCATTAATTTTTGGTGATGGCGCAGCGTGCGCGATTGTCGAGCAGGGCAATGGTCGCAGCGGGATTATCGCCAGTCTGATTGAAATGTATCCCGAAGGCAGCGAACTGTGTGAAATTCGTGCTGGCGGCACGCGGTGTAATCCTCGTTCAGGCGTCAGTGATAGCGACTTCCTTTTTCATATGCAGGGGAAGCCGCTGTTTCGCTTTGCCTCTTCGCTTATCGAAGACTATTTTTCTCGCTTGCTGCAAAAAAGTGGCCTGCAACTGGCTGATATCGGCACGGTTGTCCCGCATCAGGCCAGTCATCTTTCCCTTGAACATATGCGTAAACGGCTGCGAGTGCCTGAGTTTGCGCTCATTGATATCTACCGTTTCTACGGTAATCAGGTTGCTGCATCTATACCCACGGCGCTGCATGAAGCGGTGATTAGCGGTCGTTTCACTGCGGATAAACCTGCGATGTTGATTGGCACGGCGGCGGGATTAACGCTGGCAGGCATGGTGCTTTTACCGTGAAAATCTTCGTGACGGGGGCGACCAGCGGCCTGGGGCGCAATGCCGTACAATTCTTGCTGGAATCGGGTGTTTCGGTGGTGGCAACAGGGCGAAATCGTGAGGTTGGCGAAAGCCTGACAAGCGCAGGCGCGAAATTTGTGGCTCTCGATTTAACTCAGGCTTTTGAGGAAGATTGCGCCCGGTTGATGGAAGGCTGCGATGCCGTCTGGCACTGTGCGGCAAAGTCCTCGCCCTGGGGGGATAAAACCACATTTTGGCAAGCTAACGTCAGGGCCACGAACATGCTGGCACAGACAGCAGGCAGGTTGCGTATTCCCCGGTTTATCCATATCTCCACGCCCGCGGTGTATTTTGATTTTCAGCATCATTATGACCTGCAAGAAACGTATCTTGCCCGGGCATTCTCCAGCTATTACGCCAGCAGCAAATACGCTGCTGAGCAGGCTATTGCCGGGGTGGTATCTCAATATCCGACCACAACGTTTATTCTTTTACGTCCGCGCGGTCTTTTTGGTCCGTATGACAATGTGATTGTTCCTCGTTTGATGCGGCAGCTGCAACAAGGCGGCGGCCTTCTACGTTTACCGCGCGGTGGTGAAGCGTTATTGGATCTCACGTTCGTGCAAAACGTGGTGTATGCCATGCAACTGGCAACGCAAGTTGAAGGATTACGCTCGGGCAGTATTTACAACATCAGCAATCATCAGCCGCAGCCGTTATCTGTGATGCTTGACGCCTTGCTGCGCCAGCAACTGGGCTTGAGTTACCACATTGCTGCCGTTCCCTGGCCGTTGCTTTCTCTGGTCGCGCGCAGCCTGGAACTGTACGGGAAATGTGTTAATCAGGAGCCTGTGATCACGCGTTACAGTGCCGGAACACTCTGTTTTGATATGACGCTGAGCGCGCAAAAGGCCATTGCAGAGCTGGGATATCGTCCGCGTTTTTCGATGGAGCAAGGTATTGCAATCACAGGACAGTGGCTGAGGGAACATGGCAAAAATAACCGTATTTGAAACGGGCTGGTGCACCCATATTGGCTGTATTGCGCTGAAAGGGGCAGGGCTGAAGGTGTGTAAATTCCCCGCCCGCGCCTGGCTGCTGGAAGTGGGGGAGAAACGCTGGCTGTGGGACAGCGGCTATTCTTCGTGGTTCGAACATTACACACAATCCGGCGTATTTCGTCTTTATCGCCAGATCACACCAGTTCATTTTGAACCGCAACAGGCGCTGGTGCGGCAACTTTTTGCGCATGGTCTCGCAGCGAAAGATATTGATGCGATTATTCTGTCGCATTTTCATGCCGATCATATTGCTGGTCTGCGCGATTTCCCTGATGTCGCCTGCATCTGTTCTGCTGAAGGCTGGCGGCAAGTAAGCACTCTGCGCGGCATCTCTGCGCTGCGCCAGGCCTTTGTGCCAGCGCTGCTCCCGGAGAATTTCGCGTCCTCATTGCGCTTTATTGAACGTTTCGCATCGGTGAATTTGCCCTCTGAACTGGCACCGTTTGAGCGCGGCTATTTGCTGCCAGAAAGCCATGGCGAAATTATCCTCGTACCGCTTCCTGGCCATGCTGCCGGACATATTGGCGCGTTTGTGCAGACAGATGACGGCTGGGTTTTACTGGCTGGCGATGCCGCATGGGCGCCGGCTAACTACCAGGAACTACGCGGACCTTCACCGCTGGCGCATCTGGTTATGTCGGACAGCCACGCTTACTACCACACGCTTGGCCAATTACATCAGCTTTGGCAAAACGGCGCGGTAGAGATTCGATTGTGCCACGAGGGGGATTTATGATCCCGTTGACGCTGCTCTGGCGCTACTTTCGTACCCGCAGGCTGCATTTCTCCGATCGTCAGGCGCTGGAAAACTGGCAGGCCAAAAGGTTGCATCTATTTCGGCAAAACGTCTTATCTCAAAGTCCGTGGTTTCAGCGTTATCTGGCGTTGCCCTTTAACCAGTGGCCGTTGATGGGTAAAGCGTTAATGATGACGCATTTCGATGAGATGAATACCGCAGGTTTAAAGCGCGACGAACTTCTCGCGTGTGCAATGCGCAGTGAGCAGAGCCGTGATTTCAAACCTTGCATCGGCAAGTTCAGCGTCGGGCTTTCATCAGGGACATCCGGGTGTCGCGGACTTTTTGTTGTGAGCCCGCATGAGCAACAAATTTGGGCCGTGGGTGTGCTGGCAAAAGTGTTGCCCGACGGTTTATTTGCCAGAGAGCGGGTGGCACTATTTTTGCGTGCGGACAACAACCTCTATCAACGTGTGAATAATCGCTGGTTAAGTCTCGATTTTTACGATCTGCTAGCGCCATTTCAGGCGCAACTCAAACGTCTGCAACAGCAGACGCCCACGATTATTGTCGCACCTGCCCAGGTATTACGCGCGCTGGCGCTGGCGGTGATGGCCGGCGAATTGACGCTAAAGGTCAAAAAAGTGATTTCGGTGGCGGAAGTTCTGGAGCCGCAGGATCGGGAATTATTGCGCAACGTGTTCCACAATGTGGGGGAAATTTATCAGGCGACAGAAGGCTTTCTTGCGTCCACCTGCCGCTGTGGAACGTTACATCTCAACGAAGAGTTTGTTCACATTGAACCGCAATGGCTGGATGAACGCCGTTTCGTGCCAGTCATCACTGACTTTACCCGCACCACACAGCCGATAGTGCGTTATCGACTGGATGATGTGCTGGTGGCAAGCGAACAACCATGCCCCTGTGGCAGTGCAACAATGGCGATTGCGCGTATCGAAGGGCGGCAGGATGACCAACTGCAACTACCAACAAGATCCGGCGATATTCAGACCGTTTTTGCCGATGCCTGTAGTCGTGTGCTGGCAATGACACTGCCGCTAACGACGGATTATCGCCTGCTACAAACCGGGGCAACGCAGTTGACGTTAATAGCAGATTGCGAACGGGATATGCTGGAACATTGCCGGGAGGCGTTGAATGTTTTGTTTATGCGCCAGAATATCGCTGTTGAGCAATTGATATGGTCGCTGGAATCGCAACCAGTTCCAGTCGCTTTTGCAGCCAAGCGGCGGCGGATTGTGCGTCAGTGGGGGCGGGCATGAGCAATCTACTGCTACGCCTGAAACAGATGCTGCTGGGCTGGGGAACTGTAGGGGTTATCTACAACTTTAGCGACTATCTGCAAGGTGAGGGATATCAATTAACGCCTTCCGTAATTGATAATTTAATTGCGTTTTCACCCTCTGCCGTGTGGCTGTATCTCTCGTTTTTTTTCATTGTGCCATTAGGTTATTTATCCACGCCACTTTGCCACCTGCGCTGGCTGGCCCGTTCAATGCAAATTTCCGCACTGGTGGCAGGCGTATTTTATCTTCTCTGGCCCACAACCATGCATTATCCCTCGTTTGATCAGATGGGGATATCCGCGGGCGCACTCAACAGGCTGATCGCCATTGACTCAAGCCAGAACTGTTTTCCCTCCTTACACGCGGCGCTAACGCTGTTGGCGGTATGGGCGATTGCTAAAAAGGGGAACCGTTGGCTGACGCTGATGAGCGTGGTCTGGGCGATAGCCATCGCCTTTTCGATTCTGCAATTACGCAGACATTTATTTATCGATTTAGTAGGCGGCGCGTTGCTGGCGTCGGGTTGCGGTTGGATAGCTGCGCGGCTGGATATGCGCAACAAGCAGGAAAGGAAAACGAATCATGAGTGATTTATTAATTCCCATCATCCTGATGGTGTTATTTGTGTTAGCCGAAGCAGGCGTGTTGCAATTTACCGGACGGCAAAAAATTGACTGGCTGGACGTTATTTTTAATATCAACTCGGGACAGATGATGCTGTGGTTATTTCGTTGCCTGGAAGTGCTCTGTTATAGCCTGGTGATTAATCATTTCAGCTTTGGGATTTTTGATCATGCTCCGGTGATTTTGTTGTGGCTATTTACTCTGCTGGCGTGGGATTTCGGCTTTTACTGGCTGCATCGCTGGCATCACGAAATGCGCCCGCTGTGGGCGGTACATGTGGTGCATCATCAGGGGGAACATTATAACCTGTCATTAGGCGTGCGTAATTCGTGGTACTCCTCGCTAACCTCAATCCCGTTTTTTATGCTGCTGGCGGTGCTTGGTGTGCCGTTGCAGGTTTTTTTGACGGTTTCTATTATTCACTACAGTTGGCAATTTTTTAATCATAACGCGCTAACGCCGAAACTGGGCTGGCTGGAGAAAGTGCTGATCACGCCTTCGCATCATCGGATTCATCACCTGAATGAAAAGCAATACGCAGACACTAATTACGGCGGTACCTTTTTGTGGTGGGATAAACTTTTCGGATCGTTTAGCACTGGACCGGATTATGCCAGTGTTGCTTTCGGTGTGAAGAATAGTCATTTGTCATGTAATCCGATGCGTGAAAGCAATTTGCCCTTTTTACGCTTAATGGGCTTACGCTCTTTTGGTCAGGTTATTGAACGCCAATATCAGAGTTCACCGTGGGCCGTTGGGGGCGGGGTGATTCTGCTGTTTATGTTGGTGCTTGGGTATATTCAGCAATATGGCTACGCTATTGAATTTATAACCAGGGAACAGGTCGTATTATTTTTGTTGCTGGTAGTGGGGTCGGTGGCATTAGGCGGCATCAGTGATGGGCAGCGTTGGGGGATGATTCTTTGGGTATCTGTGACGTTGTCACTACTTTATTTTGTTCTTTATATGTGCTCATGGAGCACTTTACTCTGGAAGGGCGTCGCGGGCGTTTTGCTGGTGCATTGCGTGTTATTTGTGGCTGGTATAGGCCGTAAGCCGCTAAGGAAACGCTATGAACCTGTTTAATCCCGACAGGTTAATCATTTTTCCTGCCGATGATCCGCAGCTGGTGAAACAGCTGCAAAACGATACGAAAGTTTATCTGGCGAAATCAGGCGATCATCGGTATGCCGACGGCTGGGCATTCACCAAAATGGCGGTGCTGGTTATTGCTTGTTTCTCCTGTTATTTACTGGCGTTGTCTCAGCATCAGTGGGGACTGTATTTATTGTGGTATCTGGCGATGATGTTTTGCGCTATGTTGCTGGCAGTAAATGTTGTACACGACGCTTCGCACGATGCGTTTCTGCGCGGTAAAAAGGCCAATGTCTGGCTTAACCGATTGGTTGCGTTCCCGATAGGGCTTGATCCTGACTGCTGGCGGGTGCGCCATGTTCGCTTTCATCACGGCTTTACTAATATTGAATTTTACGATCCTGACACCGCAGAAAATGGCATTCTTCGCCAGACTCCGTGGCAACGGTGGCGACCGTTTATGCGTCAGCAACATCGCTACTGGCCGCTGGTCGCGGCGCTCACCTTTCCCTGGTATATATGGGTGGTGGACTGGTTCGATCGCGCAGGCGTTACGCCGGTAACGCGTCATCTGTCTCTGCGTGGTTTTGCTGGCTGGTGGTATTTTTTAGTCGGTAAGCTGGCGCATGGAGCAATGTGTTTGATACTACCTTTTTGGCTGCTGTCTGGTGTATTCAACTTTATGACCATTTTGCTGACGTATCTGCTAAGTCAAATGCTCTCTTCACTGGTCTTCGTCATGTTGATTATTGGTACGCACTGGGCGAAGGGATATACGCAATTACCGCCTGATACAGGCAAAATGGCGAAAGGGCGGCTGGCGCATACTTTCTCCACGACCTTTGACTGGACGCCACATCCAGCATGGCTTGGCTACTGGCTGGGCGGGATTAATTTGCATCTTACTCATCATCTTTTCCCTCACTGGCATCATCGCCATTACCCTGCGTTAAGTCGCATTATTGCAGGTATCGCCCGGCAAAAAGGGCTGGATTATCGGTTGTTAACGTTAGCGGATTTGTTGAGGCTACAGCAGCAGTTTTTACGGCGAATGGGGGAAAAGCCGAAGGAGTGAGAATGGAATCAAGTAATGGTGGTGGGGGAAGGATGACTCAGCGCTGCGCGCTTCGCCCTGCGGGTCGTTGCCTGCGGCAACGCTCTCTCGCTGGCGCTCGAGTCGAACCTTAGTCGAAGCTTCTCGTCCTTCCCCGCATAGGCAGAATATTCAATTACGGATTTGTTTGGGAAATTCAGGGATTTTTGAAAATGATGGTGGTGGGGGAAGGATGACTCAGCGCTGCGCGCTTCGCCCTGCGGGTCGTTGCCTGCGGCAACGCTCTCTCGCTGGCGCTCGAGTCGAACCTTAGTCGAAGCTTCTCATCCTTCCCCGTATAGGCAGAATATTCAATTACGGATTTGTTTGGGAAATTCAGGGATTTTTGAAAGTGATGGTGGTGGGGGAAGGATTCGAACCTTCGAAGTCGATGACGGCAGATTTACAGTCTGCTCCCTTTGGCCGCTCGGGAACCCCACCAGGGGTAATTCAAATTTTGAGATAATGCTTGAGATGGTGGTGGGGGAAGGATTATTCGTCGCTTCGCACCTCACCCTTCGGGCCGTTGCCTGCGGCAACGTTCTCTCGCTTTTGCTCGAGTCGAACCTTAATCGAAGGTTCTCACCCTTCCCCGATGAGTGCAAACTTTAACAATCTCACCGAAGTTACCACATCGCTGTGATGAATAATGGTGGTGGGGGAAGGATTCGAACCTTCGAAGTCTGTGACGGCAGATTTACAGTCTGCTCCCTTTGGCCGCTCGGGAACCCCACCACGGGGTAATGCTTTTATTGGCCTGCTCCCTTAGCGGGAAGCGGGGCGCATCATATCAAATGACACGCCCCTGTAAAGTGTTACGTTGAGAAAAATGAACTGGTTGCGTAATTTTCATCCGTAACGGATTAAAGGCAACCAGTTCTTTTTGCTGGTGATTAAAGAATAATCGTCCGGTTGCCGTAAACAAAGACCCGCTGTGCCAGTACCTGGTAAAGCGCGCGGCTTAATACGTTTTTCTCGACGTCACGACCTGCGCGCATCATGTCTTCAGCGGTGTAGGTGTGATCAACGTGAATAACGTCCTGCATAATGATTGGGCCTTCATCCAGATTATCATTCACATAGTGAGCCGTGGCGCCAATGATCTTAACGCCGCGCTCATACGCTTGGTGATACGGACGTGCGCCGATAAATGCTGGCAGGAATGAATGGTGAATATTGATAATTTTATTCGGGAAGCGTGCCACGAATTCCGGCGTTAATACACGCATATACTTCGCCAGCACCACGTAGTCAGGTTGATAAGCGTCGATAGCATCCGCCATCTTCTGATCGTGTTCGTTGCGGCTTAATCCTTCATGACTCACCAGTTCAAACGGAATATCAAAACGTTCCACCAAAGAGCGTAAAGTATCGTGGTTACCAATAACTGCCGCGATTTCCACATCCAGTCCGCCATAATTGGCTTTCATCAGCAAATCACCAAGGCAATGCGCTTCTTTCGTGACCAGGATAACAATTCGACGACGGCCAGCGGGAGTCAGCTCCCGAACGGAACCTTCCGGCAGTGCGCTATCGAGATCCGCTAACAACGTGGTGTCATTAAAAATACCTTCCAGTTCCGTACGCATAAAAAAGCGCCCGGTACGATGATCAACAAATTCATTGTTCTGCACGATATTTAACTCGTGCTTGTAGCAAATATTGGTAATACGCGCGATCAGACCTTTTTGATCCGGGCAAATAGTACGTAAAACTTTTCGTTGGAGTGAATGCATTGCTGGAAAAACCTTGTTGAGAGTGTTTGCTTAACCGTACTGTCAACCATTATTGGCCGCAGCACTTTTTAAATTTTTTACCTGAACCACAAGGGCAGGGGTCGTTGCGGCCAAATTGCGGACGTGTACCGTCAATATAGTACCATTGACCGTTTTCTTTCAAAAATCGCGAGCGCTCAATGATTGCGCCGCTTTTACCCCGCTCGGCAAAACGTGCGACAAAACTGACATATCCCACGTTATCGCCTTCGTGGTATGAATGCTCAAATACGGCTAACCCCAGCCATTCGGTATGTGCAAATCCTGCCATTAATTCGGCACGTAACGCTGCCGCGCCACAGGATGGATGCCAGGTTTTAATTAAATAATCTGCGTCCTGCATCACAAAAGCGCAGTAACGCGAACGCATGAGATGTTCTGGATCAGGTGCGACCTTTTCACCAGACACATAAGGGTGGCAACATAGGCTATACTCGACAGCACTACCACAGGGACAAAGCTGAGACACAAATAATCTCCCTGGAAACAATAACGGCGCATTAACGGCCTGAGTTGCATTATGTTAACCGAGCAGTAGCGATGTGGCTACGGCTGCATTCCAGGGGAAGCCTTCAGGAACAATGAGAAAGATAAAAATAGGGCTGGCGCTAGGATCTGGCGCCGCGCGAGGATGGTCGCATATTGGCGTCATTAACGCGCTAAAAAAAATGGGCATTGAAATTGATATTGTCGCAGGATGTTCAATCGGTTCACTCGTGGGCGCAGCCTATGCATGTGATCGCTTATCCGCGCTGGAAGAGTGGGTAACCTCTTTTAGCTATTGGGATGTTTTACGGTTGATGGATCTCTCCTGGCAGCGTGGTGGTTTGTTGCGCGGTGAACGCGTATTTAATCAGTACCGCGAAATTATGCCCGTAACAGAGATCGAAAATTGCTCACGTCGCTTCGCTGCTGTCGCCACTAATTTAAGTACGGGGCGAGAATTATGGTTTACTGAGGGCGATCTCCATCTTGCGATTCGCGCATCATGCAGTATTCCTGGTCTGATGGCTCCTGTCGCTCATAACGGCTACTGGCTGGTTGATGGGGCTGTTGTTAATCCGATTCCTATTTCCCTCACGCGTGCGATGGGCGCTGATATCGTGATTGCGGTCGATCTTCAGCACGATGCTCATTTAATGCAACAAGATCTCCTTTCATTTAATGTCAGTGAAGATAACGGCGAGAGTGAAGACTCTCTTCCGTGGCACGCGCGTCTGAAAGAAAAATTAAGCAGTATTACGACGCGTCGGGCAGTGACAGCACCAACCGCAACAGAGATTATGACTACCTCTATCCAGGTGCTGGAGAATCGCCTGAAAAGAAATCGCATGGCGGGGGATCCGCCAGACATACTGATTCAACCTGTTTGTCCACAGATTTCTACGCTCGATTTTCATCGTGCACATGCAGCCATCACTGCGGGACAACAAGCGGTTGAGAAGAAAATGGATGAGCTTTTACCGCTGGTGCGAACCAACGTTTAACCTGATTTTTTATCTACACTTAAGTTAATTCTGACAGGCACTGATGGCAATAGCATGCCACTATTGATAAAAGCCAGTCAGGGGAGAGAACATGACGCAGCCATTGATCGGAAAACAAATCCTCATTGTTGAGGATGAGCCAGTCTTTCGCTCGCTTCTGGATTCATGGTTTTCCTCTTTGGGAGCAACAACAGTACTGGCATCTGATGGGGTGGATGCCCTGGAAATGTTAGGTGATTTCACGCCCGATCTGATGGTATGTGATATCGCGATGCCAAGAATGAATGGTCTTAAACTTCTGGAACATATACGCAGCCGGGGCGATCAAACGCCTGTTCTGGTGATATCCGCAACGGAAAATATGGCGGATATTGCCAGAGCGTTACGTCTGGGAGTGGAAGATGTTTTGCTGAAACCGGTTAAAGATCTGAATCGCCTGCGCGAGATGGTTTTTGCTTGCCTTTATCCCAGTATGTTTAATTCCAGAGTTGAAGAAGAAGAACGCCTTTTTCGTGACTGGGATGCCATGGTTGATAACCCCACGGCTGCCGCGAAATTACTGCAAGAATTACAACCGCCGGTCCAGCAGGTGATTTCCCATTGCCGTGTTAATTATCGCCAACTTGTCGCGGCAGATAAACCGGGGCTGGTGCTTGATATTGCACCACTTTCGGACAATGATTTGGCGTTTTATTGTCTTGATGTGACTCGTGCAGGGCATAACGGTGTCCTTGCCGCCTTATTATTACGTGCACTGTTTAATGGCTTATTACAGGAACAACTTACGCACCAAAATCAGCGATTGCCTGAGTTGGGGGCGTTATTGAAGCAGGTAAACCATTTACTGCGTCAGGCCAATCTACCGGGTCAGTTTCCGCTATTAGTCGGCTATTATCATCGGGAACTGAAAAATCTCATTCTGGTTTCCGCAGGGCTGAATGCAACGTTAAATACGGGCGAACACCAGGTGCAAATCAGTAACGGCGTACCTTTAGGAACATTAGGTAACACCTATCTGAATCAATTAAGCCAGCGCAGTGAGGCCTGGCAATGCCAAATTTGGGGAACGGGCGGTCGGCTACGACTGATGTTGTCTGCAGAATGAGCAAACGAATGGGTTGTCTAAAAATGCCTTACCTGCTATTGACCGCTGGTGGTACTATCGTCGCCATTCGTTTAAGTATTTGTCTTATTTATGCTAACTCGTATTCATTTCAGGGCTTAGCTCAGTTGCGGTACTGATATACTCGAATACGATAAAGATATATGAACACGTTCAATACTCGAACAGTCCAGGAGAATTTAAATGGCTGCCATTAATACAAAAGTCAGAAAAGCCGTTATCCCCGTAGCGGGATTAGGAACCAGGATGTTGCCGGCGACTAAAGCTATCCCGAAAGAGATGCTGCCGCTTGTCGATAAGCCATTAATTCAATACGTCGTAAACGAATGCATTGCTGCTGGCATTACGGAAATAGTGCTGGTTACTCACTCGTCTAAAAATTCTATTGAAAACCACTTCGATACCAGTTTTGAACTGGAAGCTATGCTGGAAAAACGTGTAAAACGCCAGTTGCTTGATGAAGTACAGTCTATTTGTCCTCCGCATGTCACTATTATGCAAGTTCGTCAGGGACTGGCTAAAGGTCTGGGACATGCGGTATTGTGCGCGCATCCTGTTGTTGGCGACGAACCTGTGGCTGTTATTTTGCCTGACGTTATTCTGGATGAATATGAATCTGATTTGTCGCAGGATAATCTTGCCGAGATGATTCGCCGCTTTGATGAAACCGGGAATAGCCAGATTATGGTAGAACCCGTTGCTGATGTGACTGCTTATGGTGTAGTGGATTGCAAAGGTGTTGATTTAGCGCCGGGTGAAAGCGTGCCGATGGTGGGTGTTGTAGAAAAACCGAAAGCAGATGTGGCACCGTCTAATCTTGCTATTGTTGGTCGTTATGTCCTTAGCGCCCAAATCTGGCCTCTGCTGGCAAAAACGCCTCCGGGAGCTGGTGATGAAATTCAGCTCACCGATGCAATTGATATGCTGATCGAAAAAGAAACGGTCGAAGCCTATCATATGAAAGGGAAGAGCCATGATTGCGGCAATAAATTAGGTTACATGCAAGCCTTTGTCGAATACGGTATTCGACATAATACGCTGGGTACTGAATTTAAAGCCTGGCTTGAAGAAGAGATGGGCATTAAGAAGTAAACCCATTACAGCATTTTACGTAACGGCATTGAGCAATCGATGCCGTTTTTTTATAGTTTATTCTTATTGAATTGTCTTAAAGCGGACAATAAAAAATCCCGCCAATGGCGGGATTTTAAGCGGTTGCAATCTAAAAAAGATTATTGCTGGATCAGGAAATCGTCGAGAGATTTACCTTGCTCGTCCATTGCTTTTTTGATTACTGCCGGAGTACGGCCCTGGCCGGTCCAGGTTTTAGTTTCGCCGTTTTCGTCAACGTAGCTATATTTCGCCGGACGTTGTGCACGTTTAGCTTTAGTGCCAGATTTAACAGCAGCCATGCTATTCAGCAGTTCGTTCGGGTCAATACCGTCAGCGATCAGCATTTCACGATATTGCTGCAGTTTACGAGTACGTTCTTCAACTTCAGCAGCCGCCGCGCTTTCTTCTTCGCGACGCTCGTTAACAACGACTTCTAATTTTTCCAGCATTTCTTCCAGCGTTTCAAGCGTACATTCTCTTGCCTGTGCACGAAGAGTACGGATGTTGTTCAGAATTTTAAGTGCTTCGCTCATTGTAGTAATCTCAAACTTATATTGGGGTGGTTTGTTGAGGTAATAATAGAGCCTTAAATTCAGTTGTGCAATAGCCAGGAATGTAATGAATTCAAAATTGTTCTTTATTTTGTGCCTGCAATTAATATCTCATCTTAAAATTAGTCAGAAAACATGCGGCATAAAGCCCTATTTGTCCTGGCGATTACTCATCATCTCAGGTTTAAACTTCCTGATTCATGTCACATTTTATGGGGCATTAACATCCATTGACTGCTGTTTGGCCTTCTGTATTAGTCGTGTTTACAAAAATCGCCTATTAAGCGAAAGCTGAAAAGTAGAGCAGTCACAATAAGCGCAGGGATTTCGTTTTGCTGTATCCGGGAACTCTATGGGGAGCTATTACTTGCGCAACAGGTTAAAGATTGTGAATAGTTACCTGGAGTCATTTACGCGTTTATAACAAGAGGAAACGCCGTAATGATAGCTCCGAAGGATTATGCCAGCCTTCTTAAAGGATGATGTATATACCACTTCTGTGCGCACTGTTGATCTGTAAAACTGACGAATTATGATAAACTCCCGCCAACTTTATTTCATATCGTTGAGGGTCTGTGGCTGATGGCACAGCTATATTTTTACTATTCCGCAATGAACGCGGGTAAGTCTACGGCATTGTTGCAATCTTCATACAATTATCAGGAACGCGGCATGCGTACTGTCGTATATACGGCGGAAATTGATGACCGTTTTGGGGCAGGAAAAGTCAGCTCGCGTATAGGATTGTCATCACCTGCAAAACTATTTAACCAAAATTCATCATTATTTAATGAGATTCGTGCTGAACATGAGCGGCAGGCAATTCATTGTGTTCTGGTTGATGAATGCCAGTTTTTAACCAGACAACAAGTATATGAATTATCGGAGGTTGTCGATCAACTCGATATACCCGTACTTTGTTATGGCTTACGTACTGATTTCCGCGGTGAATTATTTACTGGCAGTCAATACTTACTGGCCTGGTCTGACAAACTGGTTGAATTAAAAACTATCTGTTTTTGTGGCCGCAAAGCGAGCATGGTGTTGCGACTCGATCAGGAGGGAAGACCATATAACGAAGGCGAGCAGGTCGTTATTGGTGGTAATGAGCGTTACGTGTCAGTATGTCGAAAACATTATAAAGAGGCGCTAAACATTGGCTCTTTGACGGCTATTCAGGAAAATCATCGTCACGCCTAATTAACTCCTCATTACTGGCAGGGTAAATGATGCGCTCTTATCCTGCCAGCCTGTTCTACTAACTTCTTCCGAAACTCAATCCGTTTACCCCGCTTAATCACTCCCAAAAGCGATACTGAGTGCTTTTAGCGTTACGAAACCTGGTTACCGACGAATCAGGGGGAGTTGCAGGATATTGCTATAAATGGGCTTTATTTATCTTCTCAGACATGATGGATGCTAATGCTGTCTGATCTTTTGCTTTTGAATGGCCCAACGATGTAGCGTATGCCAGAAATGAAAAACGGCCCAAAAGGGCCGTTTGTAATGTTTTACAGTGTTACTGATTAAGCGGATTTTTTCGCTTTTTTCTCAGCTTTAGCCGGAGCTGCTTCTTTGGCTACTGTTGCACCTTCTACATAATCACGACCATAGTAGGTATCCAGCAGGATCTGTTTCAGCTCGGAGATCAGCGGGTAACGCGGGTTAGCGCCGGTGCACTGATCATCGAATGCATCTTCAGACAGTTTATCAACGTTAGCCAGGAAGTCCGCTTCCTGAACGCCAGCTTCACGGATAGATTTCGGAATACCCAGTTCAGCTTTCAGCGTTTCCAGCCATGCCAGCAGTTTTTCGATCTTAGCAGCAGTACGGTCGCCCGGTGCGCTCAGACCCAGATGGTCTGCAATTTCAGCATAACGACGGCGTGCTTGCGGACGGTCGTACTGACTGAATGCAGTCTGCTTAGTCGGGTTATCGTTCGCATTGTAGCGAATGACGTTACAAATCAGCAGGGCGTTCGCCAGACCGTGCGGAATGTGGAACTGGGAGCCCAGTTTGTGCGCCATTGAGTGACATACACCCAGGAAGGCGTTCGCGAACGCGATACCCGCGATAGTTGCCGCACTGTGAACACGCTCACGTGCTACCGGGTTTTTAGACCCTTCGTGGTAAGACGCTGGCAGATATTCTTTCAGCAGTTTCAGAGCCTGCAGCGCCTGACCATCAGAGAACTCAGAAGCCAGTACAGAAACATAAGCTTCCATGGCGTGGGTTACTGCGTCCAGACCACCGAAAGCACACAGAGACTTCGGCATATCCATAACCAGGTTGGCATCAACAATTGCCATATCCGGGGTCAGTGCATAGTCTGCCAGCGGATATTTCTGACCCGTTGCGTCGTCAGTTACAACGGCAAATGGAGTTACTTCAGAACCAGTACCGGAAGTGGTAGTGACGGCGATCATTTTCGCTTTCACACCCATTTTCGGGAACTTGTAGATACGTTTACGGATATCCATAAAGCGCAGCGCCAGTTCTTCGAAGTGAGTTTCAGGATGTTCGTACATAACCCACATAATCTTCGCGGCATCCATCGGGGAACCACCACCCAGCGCGATAATTACGTCTGGTTTGAAGGAGTTCGCCAGCTCTGCGCCTTTACGCACGATGCTCAGAGTCGGGTCAGCTTCTACTTCGAAGAAGACTTCAGTTTCAACGCCAGCCGCTTTCAGTACGGAAGTGATCTGGTCAGCATAACCGTTGTTGAACAGGAAGCGGTCAGTCACGATGAGCGCACGTTTGTGGCCATCAGTAATCACTTCATCCAGCGCGATTGGCAGAGAGCCACGGCGGAAGTAGATAGATTTCGGAAGTTTATGCCACAACATGTTTTCAGCTCGCTTAGCAACGGTTTTCTTGTTGATCAGGTGTTTTGGACCAACGTTTTCAGAGATGGAGTTACCACCCCAGGAACCACAACCCAGAGTCAGGGAAGGTGCGAGTTTGAAGTTATACAGGTCACCGATACCACCCTGAGAAGCTGGGGTGTTGATCAGGATACGGGCAGTTTTCATTTTCTGACCGAAGTAGGCAACGCGTGCCGGCTGGTTATCCTGGTCGGTGTACAGGCAAGAGGTATGACCGATACCGCCCATAGCAACCAGTTTCTCTGCTTTCTCTACCGCGTCTTCGAAATCTTTCGCACGGTACATTGCCAGCGTTGGGGACAGTTTTTCATGTGCGAACGGTTCGCTTTCATCAACAACGGTCACTTCACCAATCAGAATCTTGGTGTTTTCTGGTACAGAGAAGCCTGCCAGTTCAGCAATTTTATATGCTGGCTGACCAACGATAGCCGCATTCAGCGCGCCGTTTTTCAGGATAACGTCCTGAACCGCTTTCAGCTCTTTGCCCTGTAAAATGTAGCCGCCGTGAGTTGCAAAACGTTCACGTACTGCGTCATAGACAGAATCAACGACAACAACAGACTGTTCAGAAGCACAGATTACGCCGTTGTCGAAGGTTTTGGACATCAGTACGGATGCAACAGCACGTTTGATATCAGCGGTTTCATCGATAACAACCGGAGTGTTACCTGCGCCTACGCCGATTGCTGGTTTACCGGAGCTGTATGCTGCTTTAACCATGCCAGGACCACCGGTCGCGAGGATCAGGTTGATATCTGGGTGGTGCATCAGCGCATTGGACAGTTCAACGGAAGGTTGATCGATCCAGCCGATCAGATCTTTCGGCGCGCCGGCAGCGATAGCAGCCTGCAAAACGATATCAGCCGCTTTGTTGGTGGCATCTTTTGCACGCGGGTGCGGGGAGAAGATAATGGCGTTACGAGTCTTCAGGCTGATCAGCGATTTGAAGATAGCGGTTGAAGTTGGGTTAGTGGTCGGAACGATACCGCAGATAATACCGATGGGTTCAGCGATGGTGATAGTACCGAAAGTGTCGTCTTCAGACAGAACACCGCAGGTTTTTTCATCTTTATAGGCGTTGTAGATATATTCAGAAGCGAAGTGGTTTTTAATCACTTTATCTTCAACAATACCCATGCCGGATTCGGCAACAGCCATTTTCGCGAGTGGGATTCGAGCATCTGCAGCAGCCAGAGCGGCGGCACGGAAGATTTTGTCTACTTGCTCTTGAGTGAAACTGGCATATTCACGCTGGGCTTTTTTTACACGCTCTACGAGTGCGTTAAGTTCAGCGACATTAGTAACAGCCATAATGCTCTCCTGATAATGTTAAACTTTTTTAGTAAATCATCTGCTCGAATACGAGAGTATAGTCAGTGCGATGATGATTTGCTTAACTGATGAAAATCAAAAGCTTACTCGCGCTCACACTCACTGTGATTTACTAAAAGAGTTTAAACATTAGAGACATTCATCTCTAATGCGTCACTTCCAGGTGGCGTACGCAAGATTACTCACTTCTGGGTACTTATTACGTGATCTAAATCAAATTTCCGCAAAGCTGACACCTTTCAGCTCCGCTTTTAGCCATAATAGCTAACAGTTAATAAATTGTAGTATTTATTGTTGGCTACATTAGCATGTTTTGCACAACTAGATAACAATAATGAATGATAGCAATTTTAAGTAGTTAGGAGGTGAAAAATGCTGTCAAAAGGCGTATTGTCAGCGCGTATTTTTACCCTTTTTTATGGCTAACATTATCCGGCTTTCGCTTCGGAGCTAACCGTGATTCAGACCCTTTTTGATTTTCCCGTTTACTTTAAGTTTTTCATCGGGTTATTTGCGCTGGTCAACCCGGTAGGGATTATCCCTGTATTTATTAGTATGACCAGCTATCAGACGGCGGCAGCGCGAAACAAAACCAATTTGACGGCCAACCTGTCGGTAGCGATTATTTTGTGGATATCGCTTTTTCTTGGCGACACGATTCTGCAGCTTTTTGGTATTTCGATTGATTCGTTCCGCATCGCCGGCGGCATCCTGGTCGTGACAATTGCGATGTCGATGATCAGCGGTAAGCTCGGCGAGGACAAACAGAACAAGCAAGAAAAATCAGAAACAGCGATCCGGGAGAACATTGGCGTGGTGCCATTGGCGCTGCCTTTAATGGCGGGGCCGGGAGCGATCAGCTCAACCATCGTTTGGGGGACTCGTTATCACAGCATTAGCTATCTGTTTGGTTTCTTTGTGGCAATAGCGCTGTTCGCTCTATGTTGCTGGGGATTATTTCGTATGGCGCCGTGGCTGGTTCGGGTTTTGCGTCAGACAGGTATCAACGTGATTACGCGTATTATGGGGTTGTTGTTGATGGCGTTGGGTATTGAATTTATCGTCACAGGCATAAAGGGGATTTTTCCCGGTCTTCTCAATTAATTCCTTTCGAATGAAAAACGGAGCCATTGTGCTCCGTTTTTTTCGTCATTATTTTTACTTTTACGTGAATTTTTTATCGAAAACAAAAGGAATGGATAACTAAATTTTTCCTGTTTTACATATAGTTATAAGACTATCCTTACCTGATGACTTTCGTCATCATGTTATTTTCAACACATCATAATCTTGGGCTTGCTGAAGAATAATTGAAATGATATTAGTAATTCCATTGTCGTTGGCAGAGGAAAGTGCTAAACAATAATTAATTGTTAAATTATTGTGTATTTTCTGTCAAGGTGGTAACCAGAGAAAACACCACGGCTTGTTGAGTTCATAGTGTGCTGATTCAAAAGAGTTTTTACTAAGATTCTCCTGCGCGTATAGATTCTGGTTCTATCAAAAAAGAGAAATGCTTAACAATTTTGTAGAATGTATTGGCGAGCAAGATGTGCTTTTGGTAATTTTCGGCCAATCATCTGGCGACAATTTATTGTTAATGAGAATAATTAACAATAAAGGTCGTTGAAAAAATAATGCGTCTCGACAGGGGAGGCGCGTAAGAATCGACATAAGGTGATCATCTGAATCACCAGAATAAATAAAGTCGGTGATAGCAATCTGTAACAATAAAACAACCTGGCAGCGAAAGTCTCCGAGTCTGTACAGGGATCCCAATTCGGGATTACACATGCTGGTAAAAGCCAGTAATTATAATGAGGGAGTCCAAAAAACAATGACCAACATTACCAAGAGAAGTTTAGTGGCGGCAGGCGTTATGGCTGCGCTTATGGCAGGGAATGTCGCACTGGCGGCTGATGTACCCGCAGGTGTAACGCTGGCGGAAAAACAAACTCTGGTGCGCAACAACGGTTCTGAAGTGCAGTCGTTGGATCCGCACAAAATTGAAGGTGTACCGGAATCAAATATTAGCCGTGACTTGTTTGAAGGTTTGCTGGTAAGCGATCTCGATGGTCACCCGGCGCCAGGCGTTGCAGAATCCTGGGATAATAAGGATGCTAAAGTCTGGACGTTCCATCTACGCAAAGATGCGAAATGGTCCGATGGTACGCCAGTTACAGCACAAGACTTTGTATATAGCTGGCAACGTTCTGTTGATCCAAATACGGCGTCTCCCTACGCAAGCTACCTGCAATATGGTCACATCGCCAATATCGATGACATTCTTGAAGGGAAAAAACCAATTACCGATCTCGGCGTAAAAGCTGTCGATGACCACACATTAGAAGTCACCTTAAGTGAACCGGTTCCGTACTTCTATAAGTTGCTTGTTCACCCATCAACGTCTCCGGTGCCAAAAGCCGCTATTGAGAAATATGGCGAAAAATGGACTCAACCTGGCAATATCGTCACCAACGGCGCCTATATATTAAAAGATTGGGTTGTTAACGAACGTATCGTTCTTGAGCGCAGCCCGACTTACTGGAACAATGCGAAAACGGTAATTAACCAGGTGACCTATTTACCGATTGCTTCTGAAGTTACCGATGTTAACCGCTACCGTAGTGGCGAAATCGACATGACTTATAACAACATGCCGATCGAACTGTTCCAGAAACTGAAAAAAGAGATCCCCAACGAAGTTCACGTTGATCCGTATTTGTGCACCTACTATTACGAAATTAACAACCAGAAGCCGCCATTTAATGATGTGCGTGTGCGTACCGCACTGAAACTGGGTATCGACCGCGATATCATCGTTAATAAAGTCAAAGCACAGGGCGATATGCCTGCTTATGGTTACACCCCGCCATATACTGATGGCGCAAAATTGACTCAACCGGAATGGTTTGGCTGGAGCCAGGAAAAACGTAACGAAGAAGCGAAAAAACTGCTGGCTGAAGCGGGTTATACCGCAGATAAACCGTTAACGATTAACCTGCTGTATAACACATCAGATTTGCACAAAAAATTGGCTATTGCCGCCTCTTCTCTGTGGAAGAAAAACATTGGCGTGAACGTCAAGCTGGTTAATCAGGAGTGGAAAACCTTCCTCGACACCCGTCACCAGGGAACTTTTGATGTGGCCCGTGCTGGCTGGTGTGCCGACTATAACGAACCGACTTCCTTCCTGAATACCATGCTGTCTAACAGTTCAATGAATACCGCGCATTATAAGAGCCCGGCGTTTGACAGTATTATGGCGGAAACGTTGAAAGCTACTGACGAAGCGCAACGTACGGCGCTGTACACGAAAGCAGAACAACAACTGGATAAAGACTCGGCCATTGTTCCTGTTTATTACTATGTGAACGCGCGTCTGGTGAAACCGTGGGTTGGTGGTTATACCGGTAAAGATCCATTGGATAACACCTACACCCGAAATATGTACATTGTGAAACACTAATGGCAATACGTGGGGCAGGAGAGTCCTGCTCCACGGTGTCTGATTTTTATCGCATTACAGAAGGCACAGGCCAGAAGGTAGGGCAATGTTAAAATTTATTCTACGTCGCTGTCTGGAAGCGATTCCGACGCTATTTATCCTCATTACTATTTCGTTCTTTATGATGCGTCTCGCTCCGGGAAGTCCTTTTACCGGAGAACGTACATTACCGCCAGAAGTGATGGCCAATATTGAAGCGAAATATCACCTAAATGATCCGATCATGACGCAGTATTTCAGTTATCTGAAACAACTGGCGCATGGCGATTTTGGCCCTTCTTTTAAATATAAAGATTATTCGGTCAATGATCTGGTTGCATCCAGTTTCCCGGTTTCCGCAAAACTCGGGGCCGCTGCATTTTTCCTTGCGGTGGTACTGGGCGTTAGCGCAGGTGTTATTGCCGCTTTAAATCAAAATACTAAATGGGATTACACGGTCATGGGACTGGCGATGACTGGGGTGGTTATCCCCAGTTTTGTAGTTGCGCCATTATTAGTGATGATATTTGCGATCATTTTGCACTGGTTACCCGGCGGTGGCTGGAACGGCGGGGCGCTGAAATTCATGATCCTGCCGATGGTCGCTTTATCACTGGCTTATATCGCCAGTATTGCGCGTATTACCCGTGGTTCAATGATCGAAGTTTTACACTCTAACTTCATTCGTACCGCACGCGCGAAAGGCTTACCTATGCGACGCATTATTTTCCGTCATGCATTAAAGCCTGCGTTGTTGCCCGTGCTCTCTTATATGGGACCCGCATTCGTCGGCATTATTACCGGCTCTATGGTGATTGAAACCATTTATGGTCTACCGGGTATCGGGCAGTTGTTTGTTAATGGCGCATTGAACCGTGATTATTCGTTGGTCTTAAGCCTGACCATTCTGGTTGGGGCGTTGACCATTCTGTTCAATGCCATTGTCGATGTACTGTATGCGGTTATCGACCCGAAAATTCGTTACTGATACTGGAGCTCGCGATGATGTTAAGTAAGAAAAACAGCGAGACGCTGGAAAATTTCAGTGAAAAGCTGGAGGTCGAAGGCCGCAGTTTATGGCAGGACGCGCGTCGACGTTTTATGCATAACCGCGCAGCTGTCGCCAGTCTGATTGTGCTGGTGCTTATCGCGCTGTTTGTGATTCTGGCGCCAATGCTTTCACAGTTTGCCTATGACGACACCGACTGGGCGATGATGTCCAGCGCCCCGGATATAGAGTCCGGTCACTATTTTGGTACTGACTCTTCTGGCCGCGATCTGCTGGTACGCGTAGCAATTGGTGGTCGTATCTCATTAATGGTCGGTGTTGCTGCAGCGCTGGTGGCAGTGGTCGTCGGTACGCTTTATGGTTCACTTTCTGGCTATCTTGGCGGCAAGGTGGACTCAGTGATGATGCGTTTGCTGGAGATCCTGAACTCTTTCCCGTTCATGTTCTTCGTCATTCTGCTGGTTACATTCTTTGGTCAAAACATTCTGTTGATCTTCGTGGCTATTGGCATGGTTTCCTGGCTTGATATGGCGCGTATTGTACGCGGGCAGACACTTAGTCTGAAACGTAAGGAATTTATCGAAGCGGCGCAGGTCGGCGGTGTATCTACCAGTGGTATCGTCATTCGTCACATTGTCCCTAACGTGCTCGGCGTCGTGGTGGTTTACGCATCGCTGCTGGTGCCAAGCATGATTCTCTTTGAATCATTTCTTAGCTTCCTTGGACTGGGCACACAGGAGCCGTTAAGTAGCTGGGGCGCATTGCTTAGCGATGGCGCGAATTCGATGGAAGTCTCGCCATGGTTGCTGCTGTTTCCGGCGGGTTTCCTTGTAGTGACGCTGTTTTGTTTCAACTTTATCGGCGATGGCTTGCGTGATGCCCTCGACCCGAAAGATCGCTAAGGAGTGCAACTATGAGCGTAATTGAAACGGTAACTGTACCGCTCGCACAGCAACAGACTGATGCACTGCTGAACGTGAAAGATTTACGCGTCACTTTTAGTACGCCGGATGGTGACGTAACGGCAGTCAATGATTTGAATTTTTCTCTGCGCGCCGGAGAAACGCTGGGGATCGTCGGAGAGTCAGGTTCAGGGAAATCGCAAACTGCATTTGCCTTAATGGGGCTGTTAGCCGCTAACGGGCGGATAGGGGGATCAGCAACTTTTAATGGTCGCGAGATCCTCAATTTGCCTGAACGTGAGCTCAACAAACTGCGGGCTGAACAAATCTCAATGATTTTTCAGGATCCGATGACCTCGTTAAACCCGTATATGCGCGTCGGCGAGCAGTTGATGGAAGTGTTGATGCTGCATAAGAGCATGAGTAAGGCTGAAGCGTTTGAAGAGTCGGTACGAATGCTTGATGCGGTGAAAATGCCGGAAGCGCGTAAACGTATGAAGATGTTTCCCCACGAATTTTCTGGTGGTATGCGTCAGCGTGTAATGATTGCGATGGCGCTGTTATGTCGACCTAAATTGCTGATTGCCGATGAGCCGACAACTGCGCTGGATGTGACCGTACAGGCACAGATCATGACCCTGTTGAACGAACTGAAACGGGAATTTAATACTGCCATCATTATGATCACCCACGATCTGGGCGTGGTGGCGGGTATCTGTGACAAAGTACTGGTGATGTACGCCGGGCGAACGATGGAATATGGCAACGCTCGTGATGTCTTTTATCAGCCCGTTCACCCTTATTCTATCGGTTTGCTTAATGCCGTACCGCGTCTTGATGCGGAAGGTGAAACGATGTTGACCATTCCGGGTAATCCGCCAAACCTGCTTCGTTTACCAAAAGGATGCCCGTTCCAGCCGCGTTGTCCGCATGCGATGGAAATTTGTAATAGTGCGCCGGCGCTGGAAGAGTTCACTCCTGGCCGTCTGCGTGCCTGCTTTAAATCGGTGGAGGAACTGTTATGACTGCTGTTACTGAAGGACGAAAAGTCCTCCTCGAAATCGCCGACCTGAAAGTGCACTTTGAAATTAAAGATGGCAAACAATGGTTCTGGCAACCGGCGAAAACGCTGAAAGCAGTCGATGGCGTGACGCTTCGGCTGTATGAAGGGGAAACATTAGGCGTCGTAGGGGAATCCGGTTGCGGTAAATCTACCTTTGCTCGCGCTATTATCGGTCTGGTTAAAGCCACCGATGGTCGTGTTGCGTGGTTAGGTAAAGAGCTGTTGGGGATGAAGCCTGATGAATGGCGAGCCGTTCGCAGCGATATCCAGATGATTTTCCAGGACCCGTTGGCGTCGCTGAACCCACGTATGACCATTGGTGAAATCATCGCAGAACCGTTGCGTACTTATCATCCCAAAATGTCGGGCCAGGAAGTCCGCGATCGCGTGAAGGCGATGATGATGAAAGTCGGTTTGTTACCCAACCTGATAAACCGCTATCCACATGAATTTTCCGGCGGTCAATGTCAGCGTATCGGTATCGCACGTGCACTTATTCTTGAACCAAAACTGATTATTTGCGATGAACCCGTTTCGGCGCTGGATGTTTCGATTCAGGCGCAAGTGGTGAATTTGCTACAGCAATTGCAGCGTGAAATGGGGCTGTCGCTGATCTTTATTGCCCACGATCTGGCAGTGGTAAAACATATTTCCGATCGTGTACTGGTCATGTATCTCGGCCATGCGGTGGAGCTGGGGACGTATGATGAGGTTTACCACAATCCTCTGCATCCCTACACCAAAGCGTTGATGTCGGCAGTGCCGATCCCTGACCCGGATCTGGAAAAGAACAAAACTATCCAGTTGCTGGAAGGGGAATTACCCTCGCCAATTAATCCGCCATCTGGATGTGTGTTCCGCACCCGTTGCCCGATTGCCGGACCTGAATGTGCCAAAACGCGTCCGGTGCTGGAGGGAAGCTTCAGACATGCCGTCTCGTGTCTGAAAGTTGACCCGTTGTAATACACCGACAGGCCGGCATGTTGCTGGCCTTTTTTTACCAGGGAGGGTATCAGTGGCAGAGTTCATTGCAGGCTATCGGCAACGGGTTTACCATTTTCTTTTTGATCAGCACACAACAAGCGGACGACGCAGCGAGATTATTTTTGGGCTTCTTGCACTGCTTAGTGTTGGCGTGGTGTTTATCGAATCGGGGACAGGAATGCAGAATCCTTTACCCTATGAAGAATGGCATATTTATGTCTGGTCAGAACTATTCTTCACTTTCGTTTTTACTGTCGAGTATTTTCTGCGTGTTTTTAGTTTTCCAGCTCCAGTACGGTATATTTTCAGTTTTTGGGGATTTATCGATCTGGCTACTATTCTTCCGTTGTATGTTCTATGGTTTTGGCCGGAAATTGGCGCTAATTATTTGTTCGCCTGGCGTGCAATGCGCGCGATACGTGCGTTGCGTATCCTGAGGCTTTTACGTTTTATGCCCGCATTAAACAGCTTGTGGGTGGCAATATATAACGCCCGACACCAGTTGATTCTGTTTTATTCTTTCATTGCTATTGTTCTGATTGTCGCCGGCACATTAATGTATGCCGTTGAAGGTGCGACAAACGGGTTTAACTCACTTGGCACATCTGTTTACTGGGCTATTGTGACGGTCACTACGGTGGGATATGGCGATATTACGCCGCATACCGATGCGGGCCGGATAGTGGCATCGATGTTAATTTTGATTGGTTACTCTGTGATTGCTATTCCAACCGGCATTATTGCCGCCCAGTTAACCAGCGAACTGGAACAGAGTAAGAAGCAACGACGTTGTTCAAAGTGCAATACGCAGCATCATGCGCTGGACGCCAGATATTGTCGGATATGCGGAAATTCACTGATGACGGAAAAATAAAGACCAGGAAAGCCGGATGGTGTCGATAACGCCACCATCCGTAAGCAAAGATTACTTTCGCCAGATGATATGACAGAGTTTGTGATCTTTTTCGCGACACAACAGAATGCGGGCGAAAATATTGTTAATTTCGCCATCTTCACTGTCCGCCAGACCAATGACCACTTCAGCAAAAAAATCTGGATTCAGGTCAAAATCAACATGCTCTTGCCAGTCTTCCGCCGGATCAAACAACTCTGCACCGCCGCGTTCCTCAAACTGAAGATTGAACAGCAGAATATCTGCCGGATCGAGATTATCTGCGGCCAGCTCGAGAAAAATATCGTAGGCCTGCTCAAGCGTTTCATCTTCAGTCAGGCGATTATTTAAGTCCATATCCATAGTCACTACCTGTTTAACATCTGTTGGGCACGTTTTACAGCAACGGGCTGAAGAAGTAAAACAGTCGTTCGGCAACGCGCTGCCAGAGTGGTCGTTTTACCCACAACCGCGCGTCGAGTAAACGTGAGCGTGAAATATAATCGTCCTGAACGGCGGCCAGATCGGCGCCAAAACCTTTATCGTCGATCGCCAGCGTGATTTCAAAGTTTAACCACAGGCTGCGCATATCAAGGTTAACGGTGCCGACCAGACTTAACTCGCCATCGACCAACACGCTCTTGGTATGCAATAACCCACCTTCAAACTGGTAAATTTTAACCCCTGCGGCCAGCAGTTCAGTAAAGAACGCGCGACTTGCCCAGCCGACCAACATTGAGTCATTTTTGCGCGGCAGGATGATACTGACATCCACTCCACGTTGCGCGGCTGTGCAAATCGCATGAAGCAAGTCATCGCTGGGAACGAAGTAGGGGGTTGTCATGATTAAGTATTCACGCGCCGAATAGGCGGCAGTCAGCAACGCCTGGTGAATCAGGTCTTCCGGGAAGCCCGGGCCGGAAGCGATGGTATGAATCGTATGACCGCTGACCTGCTCAAACGGCATAATATTGACATCTGGTGGTGGCGGTAGAATACGTTTCCCTGTCTCAATCTCCCAGTCGCAAGAGTAAATAATCCCCATCGCAGTAGCGATAGGGCCTTCCATGCGCGCCATCAGGTCGATCCATTGCCCTACGCCGGCATCCTGTTTGAAGAAGCGCGGATCGACCATATTCATGCTACCGGTATAGGCGATGTAGTTATCGATCATGATCATCTTGCGGTGCTGGCGCAGGTCCATGCGGCGTAAAAATACGCGCATCAGATTAACTTTTAAAGCCTCGACCACTTCGATACCTGCATTACGCATTAGCTCAGGCCATGGACTGCGAAAGAAAGCCACACTACCGGCGGAGTCGAGCATGAGCCGACAATGAATGCCACGTCGTGCGGCGGCCATCAAGGATTCGGCCACCTGATCCGCCATGCCGCCGGGCTGCCAAATATAGAACACCATCTCAATATTATGGCGCGCGAGTTGAATGTCGCGGATGAGCGCCTGCATCACATCATCAGACTCGGTCATCAGCTGTAATTGGTTGCCCTTTACACCCGCGATCCCCTGACGGCGTTCGCACAGTTTAAATAGTGGACCGGCGACGCTGCTATTTTCTTCGGCGAAAATATGCTTACAGGCTTTAAGGTCGTTAAGCCATTTTGCCGTGGATGGCCACATCGCTCTGGCGCGTTCGGCACGGCGTTTGCCCAAGTGGAGTTCACCAACAGCAAGATAGGCGATAATCCCGACCAACGGCAGAATGTAAATGATTAACAGCCAGGCCATTGCGGAGGGAACTGCGCGTCGTTTCATTAGAATGCGTAATGTTACGCCTGCAATGAGCAACCAGTATCCCAGAATGGCCAACCAACTCACCAACGTATAAACGGTTGTCATAGATTAGAAATCCTTTTGAAAGCGCATTGTTATGAGTTTACGCATATGGATTCATCTGGCAAATAAAAACGCGGGAAAAGCACTGGTCTGCATCGGGGGCGGGGGTATAATGACCACTCTGTTGTTGCATAGAGTAGTTAACATGAAGCGGAGTAGAACGGAAGTGGGGCGCTGGCGTATGCAGCGTCAGGCTAGCCGACGTAGATCGCGTTGGCTTGAGGGGCAATCGCGCCGAAATATGCGTATCCACAGCATCAGGAAGTGCATTCTGAACAAACAGCGTAACTCGCTATTGTTTGCAATCTACAATATCTGAATGATCCGGGCACCTTTCTGGTGCCCAATAAAATTGTCTGTCGCTCATTCTTCTCTATTGTTGATTATTTGCATTATTCACTGTGTTGCTGTCATCGTCGCCTTTTTCACTGAATATTCCGTGCCCGGAGTTAAGCAACATGGAGACGAGCATATCATTGTTAATCTCTTCGCCATTTAAAATACGCGCCAGAATTTCGCTGCCAAATAATTGCGGCGAAAGGATAATATCAGGGTGCACCATCTTAATCTTATTCAGGTTTTTGCTATCACTGACGGCAAGAACTGTTTTGACATCACTACTCATATCTTTTGCAGACAGTACCACAAACGCGTTATCGGCATCGTTATCGCTTAATGCCAGAATAGCGCGACAGTGATTAATGCCCGCTTTTTTTAACACTGAACTATCATTGCTGTCACCAGGGATAACATCGGCATTATCGCCCAATCGTTGTTCAAGTTGTTTAATATCATCTTCTGGCAAATTACTGATAACAGTGACATTTTGTCCGCGTTGATTCAGTTGCAGAATGGTGTTGATTGCCAGAATCGAATGTCCGCAAACGATAAAATGATCTTTACGATGCATCGTATGATTGTTTCCTTTTACAAGTTTGTTGAATCCACCGCGGATAAGCGGACCAAAAATAGAGGTCATGGAAGTTGCAAAAACGGTAATGCCGGAAATAATGACCGAAATAGTAAACAGGCGAGCTGTCTCAGAAACAGGGACGATATCGCCATAACCGACAGTCGACATGGTTTCTATTGAAAAATAGAATGCCGTCATCAGACTCTCTATTCTTGGATTAAAACCCTCACTTAAATAAAGTGCGCCGTAGGTAGAGTAAAACAATAACGTCGTGAAACTAATAAAGGCAAAAATGGTCCCGGCCGCCGCACTGCTGTGAGAGAAATCTTTGCGTAGTACCAGCAAAATCACCAGCGTAAAAATGCAAAAACCGATACTGAACTTCAACCAGGGATAGAAGTGCAGGGTGTAGATGAGTGTGATCAGCAATAAAATAATACTGATCGCCCACGCCAGTTTTGCCCGAAATAACAAGCCGATCGAGTTCAGAACGAGAAAAACACCGAGCATAAACAACGGTGCATTAGCCAGCAGAGAGAGGTCAAGCTCAGAAAATGCCTGAATATGGAAAACATCAAGCAGATTGACCGACATACCATAAATTGTTTTGAAAATAAGCAAGCCGTTCAGCAACACGGCCAGTGCGATAATATCGTGCCGCAGGGCCACCCATAAATTTATCGCTGTTTGTTTGAATGTAGCCCAGTGACTCACTGATACCTCTGTAACTGCAATTGTGTTTAATCACCTTTACGCATACATGATGCGATCTAACATGCAATGCGTGAATCTGTTAAACCATAGTAGATGACTTTATCCGCTGTAATCAAAAGATTTGCCGGGGCGATGTCATGTCAGGAACGTGCATTATGTATTTTTTTCCTGAATATGCCGACGTTATACAGGGCGATACAGATAAAGTTATTATCTGCTGGTTGCTGCGGGGGGAGCCACATTCGCGCATATAAAGAATAAACAAGGGCGTGGTTTTATAACCACGCCCTGGAACCCGGAGAGTATTTTCAGAATACTTTTTTGAACGGTTTTACCGATACTTGCTCATATACTCCAGCCGCAACGTACGGGTCGGCATCTGCCCAGGCTTGCGCCGCTTCCAGCGACTCAAATTCAGCAATGACGGTTGAGCCAGTAAAGCCTGCAGCGCCTGGATCGTTGCTATCTACTGCAGGCATAGGGCCAGCGGTCAACAGACGACCTTCATCATGCAGTAATTGCAAACGCGCTAAATGCGCCGGGCGAACGGAAAGGCGTTTTTCGAGACTATCTGCTTTGTCTTGGGCGTAAATAACATACAACACAGGCACAACTCCTTGTTTGGAAAGGTTGTAAAGTACGTTATTTGAAAGGGCGAAAATCTGCAATGGAAAGATGATGTCTTTGCTATACGCACTCTTAAAGTAGGGTTAATTACGTCAAAAATTGCGTTTTCACTGATCCTGATCGCCTTGCCTTATTGAATATGATTGCTATTTGCATTTAAAATCGAGGCCTGTTTTTTCTACTGAAACGATTATGACTTCAATGACCTTTGATGATTTACCTCGCCGCTTCCCCTGGCCGACATTACTTTCGGTCTGCATTCATGGTGCAGTTGTTGCGGGGCTTCTCTATACCTCGGTACATCAGGTTATTGAATTACCTGCGCCAGCGCAGCCAATTTCCGTCACCATGGTTGCGCCAGCCGATCTTGAACCACCGCAAGCCGTTCAGCCGCCGCCGGAACCCGTGGTAGAACCCGAACCGGAACCCATCCCGGAACCGCCAAAAGAAGCGCCTGTGGTTATCGAAAAACCAAAGCCGAAACCGAAGCCAAAACCTAAACCGGTGAAAAAGGTGCAGGAACAGCCAAAACGTGATGCCAAACCGGCAGAGTCTCGTCCGGCGTCGCCGTTTGAAAGTACCGCTCCGGCGCGTCCGACAAGCAGTACGGCGACGGCTGCAACCAGCAAACCAGTCACGAGTGTGGCATCTGGTCCGCGTGCATTAAGCCGAAATCAACCGTTGTATCCGCCGCGGGCGCAGGCATTACGTATTGAAGGGCAGGTCAAAGTGAAATTTGATGTCACGCCTGATGGTCGTGTGGATAACGTACAGATCCTTTCCGCTAAACCTGCCAACATGTTTGAGCGAGAAGTGAAAAATGCGATGCGCAGATGGCGTTATGAACCCGGTAAGCCAGGCACTGGCATAGTGGTTAACATTGTGTTTCGCATCAATGGCACCACTGAGATTCAATAGTGACAACGTTCTGGCCTCCTGGTCAGGACGTTGATCTCATCCGGTTTGTATAAAAAATGGACTTACCATCATGTAAGCGTACTTTCTTTCGCAGCAGGAGCCACTTGTAAATTTCATCTTCAGTGAGCGAAGCCTTCCGGCATTCGTGTTGCGCAAAAGCATCTGTAGTCGTTGTCGTTAGCTATTTTTTTTAATCTCACAAAACAACGGATAGAAGTATGACGTCGATGGCGTCTGAATCTGATAATCTACGCTAAAATTTAGCCTTTTGATCGACAAGGATTGTATGACGCAATGATATTGCAAACGATGTTCAGGAATATTATATATAAAATTTATGATTATAAGGCACAAAATATTCATGCTGATGATATAAAATTTGTCGTCATTCATATCCCTGATCAAATAGGGGATGCAATGGCTATTTATCCACTTATACGTGCATTAGAAAAACATCCGATAGCGCATCTTATAATTGTTGCATCCTCAATTAATCAACCCGTTTTCGATGCCCTTGAGTTAAATCAAACAAAACTCACCGTCATGAGTATGACGATGCAGGATCATGCCAGTGTCGATGAGATTAAAAAAGTCGCAAAAACAATAAAAGAACAATACGGTACGCCAGATCTTTGCATTGAGGCAATGCGCAAAAAAAACTTTAAGGCGATGATTTTTATCAGCACATTAAAAGCCAGAGTCAATTTTCAGGTAGTGGGATTGTCTCAGAAATGCTACTCCCCAGTGTGCCGAATAGCGTCCAGAATGGATCAGTCTCTGAGGGCGCCGGTCCCCATGACCTGGGCGACATTAATGAGAGAGGCGGGTTTTCCCTGCGTCCCGGCAAGATATGAATTTCCTTTAAGCGAAGAGGTATTAACAGAAGTCCGCCGTGAGACTTTTGTATTAGGGCGTTATATCGCGTTAAATTTAGAAGGCAGCATCGCTGCGAGAACCTTTTCATATTCTGTTGCTCAGAACCTTATTACGATAATTCAACAGGAATGTGACATGCCAATTGTTATTGTGCATGGTCCTAAAGGTGTGGATAGCGCTATAAAATTAACGGAGCTATGCAGTAATGTTTTCCGACTCTCATTGTCACCCTCGCTAATGCGTTCCGCGGCGGTTATTAAAGATGCTTATCTGGCTATTACACCTGATACCTCAATACTGCATATGACCAGTGCTTACAATACGCCTGCTATTGCCGTTTACGCGGATTATAAGACGCGTTGGCCGTCAATGCAGGACATCGCAGAAAATATTGTGGTAGGGCGAAATATAGATTGCATCAATCTTAAAGAGTTTGAAGCAACGCTAAGACGTATCCTGTCGAGGATCAACGGGTAATTGAGTTTGCTGAGCTGACCTGAAACATAGAAAAGCAAGGAGTCCACTGGACAGCACCTTACTCAGATGCTGTCCAACTTTGAGATTACAGAACCGGGAGTGGACGCGGTTTCCCCTCCGGGTTTACGGCGACATACTTAAATAACGCTTCCGTCGCTTTGTAGCGCTGTCCGATAGGTTCTGACGCCACTTTTTTCACCCACACTTCGATATTGATACTGACCGATGTCGTCCCTTTTTGGACACAGCGCGCATAGCAGCACACCACATCACCGACTGCCACAGGGCGCAGGAAGGTCATGCCTTCCACCCGTACAGTCACGACACGACCGTGAGCAATTTCTTTTGCCAGAATGGCGCCACCAATATCCATTTGCGACATTAACCAACCGCCAAAAATATCGCCATTGGCATTGGTATCGGCAGGCATAGCTAAAGTTCGTAAAACCAGATCGCCCTGGGGGACGTTATGTGTTGTTGACATGGTAAAACCGACTAAAAAGGAAAATCACAGGCGCGATGCTACTATGATTTTCCTGAGGAGAACAGAGGGGATGCAGCGCCAGCCCCGAAGGACTGGCAGGCTGGTTATGATTTATCTTCCTGTGGCATATGGCGGTAAATATAGATACCGCTTAACAGTGTGAAGATTAAGGTGAGGGCGGTCAGACCAAATACTTTAAAATTGACCCAGATATTTTGCGGTAGCCAGAATGCGATGTAGATATTCGCCAGGCCGCAAAGAATAAAGAAGACTGCCCAGGCCAGATTCAGCTTCGACCATACCGGCTGCGGCAGAGTGAGCTCTTTACCCAACATACGTTGAATCAGCGGCTTTTTCATTACCCATTGACTTACCAGCAACGCACCGGCAAACAGGGCGTAAATGACAGTCACCTTCCATTTAATAAACTCATCGTTGTGGAAAAACAGGGTCAGGCTACCGAAGACGACCACCAGAACAAAGGTGATCAAGGCCATCTTTTCAACCTTACGAAAGCGAACCCAGCTATAAATAAGCACGATCGCCGTGGCGACGATTAGCGCCGCAGTTGCCGCATAGATGTCGTAAATCTTGTAGAACGCGAAGAAGACAACCAGCGGTAAAAAATCAAGAAACTGCTTCATTTTACGATTCCGTAATCAAATGCTTCAGGGTTATTGGCGAATCAACATATACAGGCGGAACAAATAGATGAGCAACACGGCTGAAATCAGGTTGCTCAATGTGTTCGCCAGGACTGCGCCAATTTCTGGGGTTAGTGCGGCGAATGAAGAGGCAAACAGCAGCAATAGCGTTTTTGCCAGTAACCAGCTCATTACCGCTGGCGCCACCAGACGCATGTTCGCCCATGCCATCCGCATACTACTGCGCATGGAAGTAAAGACGCTCATTTTGTCCTGTACCAGCATCACTGGCGCCAGCGCCAGCAAGATAGCCATGATAATACCAGGAATGACCACCAGCATGATGCCAATTTGTACAATTAGCGTCGTCAGGAAGATCAACAAGAATAACTTCGGTAATACCGGAGCACTTGCGCCAATAGCGCGTAATGCGCTAACCCGGTGGCCCGCAGAAACGAGTTGAATAATTAATAATATGCCTCCCGCGAGAATGGCGTTACCGATTAATCCTGAAAAAGTAGAAGCGGCTGACGCACGGAGCAAAATTTGCTGCTGCTCGGGGGACATATTTTGTACCAGATCGAACAGCCCGCTACTGCCGCTGACGGGCACGCCGTCATTGAGTTGCGCAAGCTGTGCGTCACTGGGTGAGAAAACATGCCCTAACACCACTGTGATAAACGCACATAGCAACGATACCAACAAAATGGTCATAAATTGATTACGGAAGAAATTTCCGGTGTCACGGTATACGGACTGCGCCGTGATAGACATGCACTCTCCTTGAGTTTTATGCAGGTGTTAATTAGCGGGCAATTGTACCCTGGTTAAGTCCTCAGTGGCAGCATCGGGCCTTGTATGGAAAAGCATATCTTTGTAAAGCGGAGGTAATCCGTAGTGGGCACGGGCACGATTGCAGGCTTCATTGATTTCTCCCGCTTCGCCAGATACGCCAAATTCCCGGCACGTTGAAGGCCTGTTTGCATAAATACTGCAACTCACCGATTCTCCAAGCGTGCCTTTGAGGGCAATACAGCGGCAAGATTTTTGATTCGTTCCTGCCATACAACGTAAAAACGGGTTGACTTGCTCTGTGAGTTTGACGGGAACACAACCGCCAGCGTCTTCACCTTCTGCCCAGTAAAAAGAGACACGAAAAAAAGCACAACAGGCTCCGCATGTCATGCACGGATTGAGATCGCTCATGAATTCACCTGTAACAAGAAAACGTATCAAGTAATCACGTAGGAAAATAAATTAACCAGCTCGTCGCTCAAGGGCAAGAGGTTGTGGGGAGAATATTTTCGTTGCGTAAATATATTAAAATTGACCTGAGTCGGATTAACCAGGATTTCCAATACAACTTATAAATTAATCCAGATCAAAAAAGAGTGTTTTAGCGAATGCAATGTGATCTGTGTAGGATCATTTGTTACCCCAATGTAGGTATATTCGTCACGTTTTTATAACCATAACGACGGAGCGGATATGAAAAAGTTAACAGTGGCGGCTTTGGCAGTAACAACTCTTCTCTCTGGCAATGCCTTTGCGCATGAAGCAGGCGAGTTTTTCATTCGTGCAGGTTCGGCGACAGTACGTCCAACGGAAGGTGCGGGGGGAACACTGGGAAGCCTGGGGGGATTTAGTGTGACTAATAACACCCAACTGGGCCTGACCTTCACTTATATGGCGACCGATAACATTGGTGTTGAACTACTGGCGGCATCGCCGTTCCGCCATAAAGTTGGTACAGCCACAACCGGGGATATTGCAACAGTTCATCATTTACCACCGACATTGATGGCACAATGGTATTTTGGCGATTCCAGCAGTAAATTCCGTCCTTACGTCGGGGCCGGTATTAACTACACCACCTTCTTTGATAATGGCTTCAATGACACCGGTAAAAGTCTTGGATTATCTGACCTTAGTCTGAAAGACTCCTGGGGAATGGCGGGACAGGTGGGCGTGGACTACCTGATTAATCGTGACTGGCTGCTGAATATGTCGGTCTGGTACATGGATATTGATACCGACGTGAAATATAAATCCAACGGCGCAGTGCTGCCAGCCGGGCATTATTCTGACAATGTCCGCCTCGATCCGTGGGTATTTATGTTCTCTGCAGGGTATCGGTTCTAATTTTTTGTCATTAATAAACCGCCAGATATTTTCTGGCGGTTTGTCCCATATTAACCGCGCGTGGCTTCTTTCATGGGGCGTACAAAGGTTTTCAGTTCGGTTAGCATTTTTTCTGGCTGATTCAGATTCTGCTCGATGATTTTCACAATCGCAGAACCAGAAATCGCGCCTGCTGCACCCGCATCAATCGCTGCTTTAACCTGTTCCGCGGTGGAAATACCAAATCCCTGCAATGGAGGCGCAGCGTTGTACTCTTTCAGTTTCGTGACCAGATGGTTAAGCGGTAATGCCGCGCGGTTTTCAGCTCCGGTCACGCCCGCACGCGACAACAAATAGGTGTAACCGCGACCATAAGAGGCTATCTGGCGCAGTAAATCGTCATCGGCATTCGGCGGGCAGATAAAGATAGGGGCGACGTTATGGCGCAATGCGGCCTGACGGAAGGGCGCAGACTCTTCTACGGGCACATCGGCAACCAGCACCGAATCGATGCCGACTTTCTCGCACTGGGCATAAAACTCATCAATACCTTTGTTAAACACCAGATTAGCGTACATCAACAGGCCGATGGGGATAGCTGGATGCTTTTGGCGAATCAGTGTCAGCATTTCAAAACATTGTGCCGGGGTCACACCCGCCGCAAAAGCACGCAATGTGGCGTTTTGAATGGTTGGACCATCGGCCAGCGGGTCAGAGAAGGGGATGCCTAACTCCAGCGCATCGGCACCGGCTTCGATCAATGCATCGATAATTTTCAGTGACTGCTCAACGCCCGGATCGCCGAGGGTGACGAAAGGGACAAATGCGCCTTCTTTGCGCTTCTTCAACTGGGCAAACAGAGTTTCATAGCGTTCCATCAGATTTCCCCTCGTGCTTTCAAAATATCGTGAACGGTGAAGATGTCTTTATCGCCGCGACCGGAAAGGTTAACTACCAGCAGTTGCTCTTTTTCCGGGTTTTCGCGCATCATTTTCAGTGCATGGGCCAGGGCATGGGAGGATTCCAGCGCCGGGATAATCCCTTCGTGCAGGCATAGTGTTTTGAAGGCTTCCAGGGCTTCATCATCGGTAATCGACACGTAATCAGCACGGCCGATGCTGTTGAGATACGCATGTTGTGGACCAACGGACGGGAAATCCAGCCCGGCAGAAATCGAGTAAGACTCTTCAATTTGCCCGTCTTCAGTCTGCATCATCGGCGCTTTCATACCGAAATAGATGCCCACGCGACCATGTTTTAGCGGTGCGCCGTGCTCGCCAGTTTCGATGCCGTGACCGCCTGGCTCTACGCCAATCAGCCCGACTTCGGTTTCGTTGATGAAATCAGCAAACATGCCGATAGCATTCGAACCGCCGCCAACACAGGCGATAACAGCATCCGGCAGGCGACCTTCTCTTTCCAGAATCTGCGCTTTCGTTTCTTCGCCAATCATCCGCTGAAACTCACGCACAATGGTCGGGTAAGGATGCGGGCCAGCTGCGGTACCCAGCATATAGTGCGCGGTTTCATAACTGCCGGACCAGTCGCGCAGCGCCTCATTACAGGCATCTTTCAGCGTTGCGGAACCGCTATGTACTGGGATCACTTCCGCACCCATTAAGCGCATACGAAAAACGTTAGGCGACTGGCGTTCAACGTCTTTGGCACCCATATAAATACGGCATTTCAGGCCGAGCAGGGCGCTGGCAAGTGCTGAGGCTACGCCATGCTGACCGGCACCGGTTTCGGCGATGATTTCGGTTTTACCCATCCGCTTCGCCAGCAAAGCCTGCCCCAGTACCTGGTTGGTTTTATGCGCGCCGCCGTGCAGCAAATCTTCGCGCTTCAGATACAGCGTGGTGTTCGTCCCGGCTGTAATGTTCTGGCATTTGGTCAGCGCGGTTGGGCGCCCGGCATAGTTTTTCAGCAGGTCGTTGAACTGGGCCTGAAATTCAGGATCTTTTTGCGCGCTGACAAAAGCTTCTTCCAGTTGGCGCAGAGCAGGCATCAGGATTTGTGGCACGTACATGCCGCCAAACTCACCAAAATACGGGTTAAGTAATGTTGTCATTGTTCCTTTCCTTAATATGCGCGCAGCGTCTGGAAAACCGAGGCCAAAAGACGTGCGTCTTTGATGCCCGGTTGCGACTCTACAGCAGAATTAAAATCAAGCCCGGCGCAGCCGGTGTGTGCCGCTTCCACGCAGTTATCTGCGCCTAAGCCACCCGCCAGCAGAACGTTGCCAAGCGATTGACCGTTTAACAGTGACCAGTCGAAACGTTGTCCGCTCCCGCCATGGCCGTTGTCGAAAACATATTTATCAACGTGCTCAAAATCACGCACGGGAAGAGTTTCACCGACGCTTAATGCTTTCCAGATGGCAATATTTTCAGGCAGCGCGTCACGCAGTTCGTCGATATATTGCTGGTCTTCACTGCCATGGAGTTGTACGGCTGCCAGCGCCAGGGTATTCGCTTTATCAACGACCTCACTGATATCATGGTTGCGGAACACGCCGACATATTGCAACGGTGCCGCAGCCATCACTTCCTGCGCCTGTTCAACGCTGACGCAACGGGGTGACGTTGTAACAAATATCAATCCACCGTAAATCGCGCCCGCGTCATAAGCTGCTTTAGCATCTTGCCCACGCGTCAGACCACACACTTTATTCTCACCCAGCAACACCCGGCACACGGCGGCGTTCAAATCATCGTGGGCCATTAGCGCCGAACCAATCAGAAAGCCGTTAGCGAAGTGGCTTAACTCACGCACCTGGGCGTAAGTATTGATGCCGGATTCGCTGATTACCGTCACGTTGTGCCCCAGTTTCGGCGCAAGCTCGCGGGTACGGTTAAGATCAATCGACAAATCACGCAGATCGCGGTTGTTGATGCCAACGACTTTTGCTCCCAATGCAATGGCGCGCTCCAGCTCCTCTTCATTACTGACTTCGGTCAGCACGCCCATCTCCAGACTGTGGGCGACAGCAGCGAGCTGGCGATACTGATCGTCGTCCAGCACCGACAGCATTAATAAACAGGCATCGGCCTGGTAATAGCGCGCCAGATAGATCTGGTAAGGGTCGATAATAAAGTCTTTACATAAAATCGGTTGCGGGGCGATTTGGCTGACGATGGGGAGGAAATCAAAGCTCCCCTGGAAATATTTCTCATCAGTCAGTACCGAAATTGCCGAAGCGTAATGTTTATAAATGGCGGCAATGCGTGCCGGATCGAAATCATCACGGATCACGCCTTTTGACGGCGACGCTTTCTTGCATTCCAGAATAAACGCCGTGCGCGCACCCTGTAGCGCATCATAAAAATGTCGCGGGCTCGGCTGCACCTCATTCTGGAAACTGGTCAGCGGTTGCTGCTGTTTGCGAGCTTCTACCCAAATAGTCTTGTCTGCGACGATTTTCGCTAAAACGGTTTGCATCATTTACCCTCGTGCCGCCAGTGCGGTGACTCTGTCGTAAGCGGAACCACTGCGCAGCACTTCAAGAACGGTTTGCGCATTGGCTTGCAGATCTTCATGGCCATGCAGGCGCATTAACATGGCGACATTCGCCGCGACGGCTGCCTCATGGGCGGCGTCGCCTTTACCTTGTAACAAGCGTGTTAAAATGTCACGGTTTTCTTCCGGTGTACCGCCTGCCAGTTGTTCCTGGTGGTAGGGCGTCAGGCCAAAATCTTCAGCAGTCAGTTGATAACTTTTGATTTCCCCATTATGCAGTTCGGCAACAATCGTCGGCGCGTGTAAGGAAACTTCATCCATTCCACCGCTATGCACAACCGCCGCTCGTTGATACCCCAGTACGCGCAGCGTTTCGGCAATCGGCAGCACCAGCTCCGGGCTATAAACACCAATTAACGCCAGCGGTGGATGTGCCGGATTAATCAATGGCCCCAGTACGTTGAATAGCGTTCGGGTTTTCAGTTGTTGACGAACCGGCATCGCGTGGCGGAATCCGGTGTGATACTTCGGCGCAAAGAGAAAGCAGACGCCTAATTCGTCGAGCGCCTGGCGCGATTTATCGGCATTCATATCCAGGTTAATGCCAAACGCCGCCAGCAGATCTGACGAGCCGGATTTACTGGAGACGCTGCGGTTGCCGTGCTTAGCTACTTTCAGGCCACAAGCCGCAGCGACAAATGCGCTGGCGGTGGAAATGTTGATACTGTTGCTGCCGTCACCGCCAGTACCGACGATATCGGCAAAAAGATAATCAGGGCGCGGGAATGGCGCGGCGTTTTCCAGCAGGGCAGTCGCTGCTCCGGCGATTTCATTCGGGTGTTCGCCGCGGATTTTCATACTGACCAGCGCCGCCGCCAGTTGTTCGGGCTTCAGCTCGCCACGCACCACTGCTGAAAATAGCTGGTGGCTTTCCTGCTGGCTAAGCGTCTGCGCCTGATACAGTTTTTCCAGAATTGGTTGCAGTGTATTGGTGGGCTCCAGTTTCTGTTGCGCCCACGCCAGTGTTTGCTCCAGCAGGCGAGCGCCCTGGGTAGTGAGGATAGATTCTGGATGGAACTGGAAACCGCAAACGCGATCCGTATCATGACGTACCGCCATCACCATGCCATTAAAATGGGCGTTAATGGTTAAACCGGCCGGAATGTTACTGCCAACTAACGAGTGATAACGCGCAACCGGTAGTGGGTTTGTTAATCCGGCAAACATCGCCTGGCCGTCATGTTCAATGCTGGACGCTTTTCCGTGAAGAATTTCGCCCGCCTGACCGACATAACCACCGTAAGCTTCGACAATCGCCTGATGACCGAGGCAAATGCCAATAATTGGCAGCTTGCCGCGCAGGCGGGTGAGGAGTTCCGGCATACAACCCGCTTCGCTCGGCACACCGGGGCCAGGAGAAAGCATCAGCACCGGATTGCTCATCGTCGCCAGGCGCTCAATTAAGGTCTGCGCCGGAATATGGTTGCGGTAAATCACCACGTTATGACCATTGCTGCGCAACTGATCTGCCAGGTTATAAGTAAAAGAGTCGATATTATCGAGCAGCAGAATGTCAGCCATCAGAAAGTCTCCTGTGCATGATGCGCGGTGGCGATAGCGCGCAGTACAGCGCGGGCTTTATTACGGGTTTCGTCGGCTTCCGACTGCGGAACAGAATCAAGGACCACGCCTGCACCGGCCTGCACGGTGGCGATACCGTTTTCTACCAGCGCCGAGCGGATCACAATGCAGGTGTCGAGATCGCCGTGCGCGGTGAAATAACCTACTGCGCCGCCGTAGCTGCCGCGTCGACAACCTTCCGCTTCGGCAATTAACTGCATGGCGCGTACTTTTGGCGCACCGCTTAACGTGCCCATATTCATACAGGCGCGGTAAGCGTGCAGGGCGTCGAGATCGTGACGCAGTTCGCCGACCACGCGAGAAACGAGGTGCATGACATAGGAGTAACGGTCAACTTTAGTGAGATCGGCGACGTAGCGGCTGCCCGGAGTACAAATGCGTGCCAGATCATTACGGGCGAGATCCACCAGCATCAGATGCTCGGAAAGCTCTTTATGATCGGTTCGCATTTCCAGTTCGATGCGGCTGTCGAGGTCTCTGTCCAGTGAACCATCGGCGCGCCGACCGCGTGGGCGTGTTCCGGCAATCGGGTAGATCTCAATCTGGCGATTGGTGGCATCATACTTGAGCGAGCTTTCCGGCGACGCGCCAAACAGGGTGAAATCATTATCCTGCATAAAAAACATGTACGGGCTGGGATTACTCTTTTTCAGCACGTAATAGGCCGCCAGCGGTGACGGGCAGGGCAGCGAGAAACGGCGAGATGGTACGACCTGGAAAATTTCTCCGGCGCGAATCGCTTTTTGCAGCGAACGCACCACGCCACCAAACTCTTCATCACTCTGATTACATTCACAACGCATATGCGGCACGGAAACCACCGGCAGCGGTGGCGCGGCTTCGGTCAGTTGTTGACGAAGTTCTGCAAGGCGTGCTGTGAGACGCTGTTTTTCTTCTTCATTTTGACTAAACAGGCTGGCCTGAATACGGGTGCTTTTCTTCTGATGGTCAATTACCATCAGCGTTTCAGCGAGATAAAAACAGAAATCAGGGCAGTTATTTTCCGCTGCCAGTTGCGGCAAATCTTCAAATCCTGCCACCAGATCATAAGAGAACAGGCCACCGAAGAACATCGCTTCCCGTTCTTCCTTCGGTACATTCAGCAGATCCTGCAACAAGCGAAAAGCGTCAAAAACCGAAAGGGAGCATAAGCGGGCGTCTTCATCCAGCAGTGGACTGACAGGGGGGAAGCGCAGCACGCGGCAATTTGGTAATTGTTCATTTTCCACGCCCGCAGGCAGAGCCTTATCCAGCAATGTCAGCAAAGTCGCGCCATTTGGGGTGAGAGCGTTAATTGTGACGGTGTCACCTAATGCTGTAATGCGCAGCGCACTGTCCGCCAGCAGCAGGCTTTTTAAATCATCTTTGCTGTCGATATCTGCGGACTCCAGCAGCAGCGTTGCCGGACGATCCCCACACAACTGGTGAAAAAGCGCGGTCGGATTGTCGTGATAAGCGCCTTCGCAGGTTAACAGTTCGAGAGTCGGTTTTTGTGTTTGCATTGTTATTCTCTAATTTTGTTCAAAAAAAAGCCCGCTCATTAGGCGGGCTGGGTATCTGATTGCTTTACGCATGGTGAATACACTGCCCGTTTCAGGAAGTGCGCCACCAACCTTTCAGTACGAAAATCGCTTTCATTGTCGATACCCTTTTTACGTGAACTTTCGTACTAGTTAACTAGTTCGATGGTTGATTGTCAACAGCTCATTTCAGAATATTTGCCAGAACCGTTATGATGTCGGCGCAATAAACATTATCCAAAACGGGAGTGCGCCTTGAGCGACACGAATTACGCAGTGATTTACGACCTGCACAGCCATACCACAGCTTCCGATGGCTGCCTGACGCCAGAAGCATTGGTGCACCGTGCAGTCGAGATGCGCGTCGGCACCCTGGCAATCACCGACCATGACACCACAGCTGCAATCGCACCAGCAAGAGAGGAAATTTCACGTTCGGGACTGGCGCTGAATCTTATTCCCGGCGTGGAAATTTCCACGGTCTGGGAAAATCATGAAATTCATATTGTCGGGCTGAATATTGATATTGTGCATCCGGCAATGTGCGCGTTTCTGGCGCAGCAGACTGAACGGCGTAATCAACGAGCGCAGTTGATCGCCGAAAGACTGGAAAAAGCGCAAATACCCGGTGCGCTGGAAGGCGCACAACGACTGGTGCAGGGCGGGGCGGTTACGCGCGGCCATTTTGCGCGTTTCCTTGTGGAGTGCGGAAAAGCCAATTCAATAGCGGATGTCTTTAAAAAATATCTGGCGCGTGGGAAAACCGGATACGTTCCGCCACAGTGGTGTACAATAGAACAAGCTATTGATGTCATTCATCATTCTGGCGGTAAGGCGGTGCTGGCTCATCCAGGGCGGTACAATCTTAGTGCTAAATGGCTGAAAAGATTGGTTGCACATTTTGCCGAACATCACGGCGACGCGATGGAAGTCGCGCAGTGCCAGCAATCGCCCAATGAACGTACCCAACTGGCGACGCTTGCCCGCCAGCACCATTTATGGGCATCACAAGGATCTGATTTTCATCAACCGTGCCCGTGGATCGAACTGGGTCGTAAACTCTGGCTGCCCGCAGGCGTTGAAGGCGTCTGGCAGCTATGGGAGCAGCCGCAGAACACCACAGAGAGGGAATTATGAGCCAGTTTTTTTATATTCATCCTGAAAACCCGCAACAGCGCCTGATTAATCAGGCGGTGGAGATTGTGCGTAAAGGCGGGGTGATTGTCTATCCAACCGATTCCGGCTATGCGCTCGGTTGTAAAATTGAAGATAAAAACGCGATGGAGCGCATTTGTCGTATTCGTCAGCTGCCGGACGGTCACAACTTTACTCTGATGTGTCGCGATCTTTCTGAGCTTTCGACCTATTCGTTTGTCGATAACGTCGCGTTTCGTCTGATGAAAAACAATACGCCGGGCAATTACACGTTCATCCTGAAAGGAACGAAAGAGGTACCTCGCCGTCTGTTGCAGGAAAAACGCAAAACTATTGGGATGCGCGTGCCGTCTAACCCCATTGCTCAGGCGCTGCTTGAAGTACTAGGTGAACCGATGCTCTCCACTTCGTTGATGTTGCCTGGCAGCGAATTTACCGAATCCGATCCCGAAGAGATCAAAGACAGGTTGGAAAAACAGGTGGATTTGATTATCCACGGCGGCTATCTCGGGCAGAAACCGACGACGGTTATCGATCTTACCGATAATACGCCAGTGGTGGTGCGTGAAGGCGTAGGTGATGTGAAGCCTTTCTTATAAGCGCGTAACTCTGTATACTACGCGACCTTAAAATGGCGCCATAAGGCGCCGTTGATTCTCCTGTTCGACGCCTGTGAAGGCGACACCTGAAGGAAGCTCTATGAGCGAAAAATTACAGAAAGTGCTGGCGCGTGCTGGCCACGGTTCTCGCCGTGAAATTGAATCTATCATTGAAGCCGGTCGCGTCAGTGTTGATGGCAAAATTGCTAAACTTGGCGATCGCGTTGAAGTTACCCTTGGACTGAAAATTCGTATTGATGGTCACCTGGTTTCGGTGCGCGAGTCAGTCGAACAAATTTGTCGTGTTCTGGCTTATTACAAACCGGAAGGTGAGTTGTGTACTCGTAATGACCCGGAAGGGCGTCCAACCGTTTTCGATCGTTTGCCGAAATTACGTGGCGCACGCTGGATTGCCGTAGGTCGTCTCGATGTTAACACTTGCGGCCTGTTGTTGTTCACCACTGACGGTGAACTGGCAAACCGCCTCATGCACCCAAGCCGTGAAGTTGAACGTGAATATGCTGTACGCGTGTTTGGTCAGGTTGATGATGCGAAACTGCGCGATTTAAGTCGTGGAGTTCAACTGGAAGATGGTCCGGCAGCATTTAAAACGATCAAATTCAGTGGCGGCGAAGGCATTAACCAGTGGTATAACGTGACCCTGACTGAAGGACGTAATCGTGAAGTTCGTCGTCTGTGGGAAGCGGTTGGTGTGCAGGTGAGCCGTCTGATCCGTGTACGTTATGGCGACATTCCGCTGCCAAAAGGGCTGCCGCGCGGCGGCTGGACTGAACTTGATCTTGCTCAGACTAACTATCTGCGTGAGCTGGTGGAACTTCCGCCGGAAACCAGTTCTAAAGTGGCTGTTGAGAAAGACCGTCGTCGCATGAAGGCGAATCAGATTCGTCGTGCAGTTAAGCGTCACAGTCAGATGAGCGGCGGGCGCCGTTCTGGTGGACGTAATAATAACGGTTAATTTGAGTTAAGTATAAAATAAAGGCCCTGCGGGGCCTTTTCTTCATTTGAAGCATGATAAATAGTCGCAGTATTTTAATTTAATTTCATACTTGCTTATGAATAATGTTCGGAAATAGCCACATTACTATTTAATTATCTGAGATAAACTCAACGCCAAGAGGTGGGTTATGATTAGATATAGTGGAGTATTTCTATCGCTGTTAATGCTTTCTGGCTGTGCGACAGAAGCATTAAGGAATGAACAAGCTGAGTCTGTTATTACCGCAGGGAACAAGGCAGTAACGGCGAATGCAAGTTTCTTTAAACAATACTACGCTTCTCGTGAAAACTTCCTTGTTAATTTTTATGCGACTAATCCAGACTGTGCTCCGCGACCTGATTATGAAACTATTATAGAAAATAACGTCAACAAAGAGTCATTATGTTTGCAATCTGAGAAAGGGGCTAATGCATCGCATAAAGATATTAATAAAATACGATTGGTGGTAACAGAAAAACAAAAGCTATTGGCTTCACTTGAAATTATTAACAGTATGAGTGCCTACGTGGAACTGTTGACTGAAAATATGGATGTTAAGGATAGTGAACAAATTATATTGCTAAACCAGGCGCTCGATCATGCTAATAATGCCCAAAAATTACTGGGTCTTTCAGAAAATGAAGAGTTAACTAAATCTGCCGTGGCAGTTAAAGATCTTGTGCAATATTTCAATGGATTATATAAGGAAAAAATTAAGGCGGAAAACATAGGTAAAACGGTAAGTAGTGACTGGCCCAGGTTGCAAAAGAATCTACAAAACTTACTTGATGACATAGCGACGAAACAGCAGCAAATGAAATGGCAGACCTTTGCCACCATTAGTGATAACTTTTATTACTATAATAAATCACAAAAAAACATGAAGAATACAGAGTTTAATACGTTAAAGAACAGACAAGAATTCTTAAGTGCAGTAATTAGTCTTAATGAAAGTAGACTGCGTTCAACTGAGCCGGCAGTTCCAGCAATACAAGCTATTAATGCCTTCATGGACAAAGGGAATCATTTACAAGATTTATACTCTAATAAATCGCTCTCAAAAGCCGATTTAAAGCGTAAGAATGAGATCCTTCGGACCCAGGTTATCAGTGGATTACAGGCGTCAGAGGAGCTGGCAAAACTTCTTATTGCCAGCGGAGTCATGTTATAGGAGGTCATTATGAACGATGTACAAAATCGACGAATACTGGCGTTGTTTAATATGCTGTACTATGCGTTAGGAAATCGAACAACCTGCGATATATGTCACAAATATTTTATTCTGGTTTTGTCAGTAATGAATAACCTGACAATTAATTATGGCGCGCAAACATCACCAGAACTAACTAACATTAGTTATGAAGATGCTAATGATTTGATTACGGAATTACTTCTATTTATTGAAGATGTTGATGTGGATAATGATGCGGCATATCCTGCTCACTTCAATAAGATTAAAACTCTGCTGGGTTTCGTTGTGACTAATTAGCTCGTCTGGTATCTAAAATTAGCACCTCAAAAATTATTTTTGAGGTGCTTTTACCTAATAATCAATCCCTATCTGCGCCTTTACACCCGCATCAAATGCATGTTTGACCGGGCGTAACTCACTCACCGTATCTGCCAGTTCGAGAATATCCCGATGGCAGCCACGTCCCGTGATAATCACTGTCTGCTGATATGGACGATCATTTAACGCCTGTAATACCTCTTCCAGCGGCAAATAATCATACGCCACCATATAGGTCAACTCATCAAGCAAAACCATATCCAGCGAAGGATCTGCCAGCATTCTTTTTGCATGTTGCCAGACTTCGCGGCAGGCGGCAGTATCAGATTCGCGGTTCTGTGTATCCCAGGTAAATCCGGTCGCCATCACCTGAAATTCGACACCGTGTGGTTCCAGCAGATTCCGCTCGCCGTTAGGCCAGGTGCCTTTAATAAACTGCACAACGCCTACCTTTTTACCATGACCTACCGCGCGAGTTGCTGTTCCAAATGCGGCAGTAGTTTTGCCTTTACCGTTGCCAGTAAAGACGATGATAATGCCGCGTTCATCCTGTGCCTGCGCCACACGGGCATCCACTTTATCTTTAACGCGTTGCTGACGCTGTTGATAGCGTTCTTCGCTCATTGAGAGATTCCTGGTTTACGGCCCGGTTGGGCGTCAAAGGTCATGCCGGTTTTACGGCGGCTGTCATCGCCCATCAGCCAGAGGTACAGTGGCATGATATCTGCGGGCGTTTTGAGTTTTTGTGGATCTTCAGTCGGGAATGCGCAGGCACGCATAGCGGTGCGTGTTCCACCCGGATTAATGCAGTTGACGCGCAGGCGATGCTGATATTCATCAGCCAGTACCTGCATCATCCCTTCGGTGGCAAATTTCGACGCTGCATAAGCGCCCCAATTGGCTCGTCCATGACGCCCAACGCTTGATGAAGTAAAGACCAGAGAACCTGCGTCTGATTTGAGTAATAAAGGAAGCAGCGCCTGGGTGAGCATAAAAGTGGCATTCACGTTAACCTGCATGACGTCCTGCCAGACCTGTGGATTTTGTTCGCTTATTGGACAAATATCGCCGAGTAATCCGGCATTATGCAGAACGCCGTCCAGACGCGGATAGTTAACCGCAATTCTTTGCGCCAGTTGCTGGCAATCCTCGGGAGTGCAGGTCAGTAAATCGAGAATGAACCATTGCGCCGGGCGATGCGTTTCATCGGCAATCTTCTGGGCGACCTGACGTAATTTTTCTTCGTTTCGGCCCAGTAAAATCACCGTTGCACCATAGTGCGCATAAGTCAGCGCGGCTTCACGACCAATTCCGTCGCTGGCGCCCGTCACCAGGATAATACGATCATTGAGCAAATCTTGTTTTGGTTGGTAATGCATGGCTACTCCTCGACGACATGATCAGCCGCGTTGCCAGTGTATTTTATGACTTTGGGGCTTTATGCCTTAAACCGAGGGGTATTTCAATCGGTCCGGGGCGATAACGCCGCAAAATGAATACCTTGTCATACTTTTGCAGCAATAACATCTCTACGAGACGGCTTAACATGCCTGTTGTAAACTGTGAATCAAAGCATTGTTTAACCAAGGTGGGACTTGTGGAATTGTTGTCTGAATATGGTTTGTTTTTGGCGAAAATCGTCACCGTTGTTGTGGCGATTGCGGTTATTGCCGTCATTATTGTTAATGTTGCCCAGCGTAATAAACGCCAGCGCGGCGAGTTACGAGTCAACAATCTCAGCGAACAATATAAGGAGATGAAAGAAGAACTGGCGGCGGCGCTGATGGATCCGCATCAGCAAAAACAATGGCACAAAGCGCAGAAGAAAAAGCATAAGCAAGAGGCGAAAGCTGCAAAAGCAAAAGCTAAATTGGGCGAAGTACTGACTGAAGGCAAGCCCCGCGTCTGGGTGCTGGATTTCAAAGGAAGTATGGACGCGCATGAAGTGAATTCACTGCGTGAAGAGATCACCGCAGTGTTAGCGGCATTTAAGCCGCAAGATCAGGTGGTCCTGCGTCTGGAAAGTCCCGGCGGCGTGGTGCATGGCTACGGTCTGGCCGCCTCGCAGTTGCAACGTTTGCGCGATAAAAAGATTCCGTTAACTGTCACGGTAGACAAAGTGGCTGCCAGCGGCGGTTATATGATGGCCTGCGTGGCGGATAAAATTGTTTCCGCACCGTTTGCCATTGTCGGTTCCATTGGCGTTGTGGCGCAAATGCCCAACTTCAACCGTTTCCTGAAAAACAAAGATATTGATATCGAACTGCATACTGCCGGGCAATATAAGCGCACATTGACGTTCTTAGGGGAAAATACCGAAGAAGGGCGCGAGAAATTCCGTGAAGAACTGAACGAAACACATCAGTTGTTTAAGGATTTTGTGAAGCGTATGCGTCCGTCTCTGGATATTGAGCAGGTGGCAACCGGTGAACACTGGTATGGACAACAGGCCGTAGAGAAAGGGTTAGTTGACGAAATTAATACCAGTGATGATGTTATTCTTAACCTGATGGAAGGTCGCGAAGTGGTCAATGTGCGCTATATGCAGCGTAAACGGTTAATCGATCGATTTACCGGTAGTGCGGCGGAGAGCGCCGATCGCTTGTTGTTACGCTGGTGGCAACGTGGGCAAAAGCCTTTAATGTAAAAGAGAAACGCGAGGCCCGGGCCTCGCGTTTTACTTAATCAACCAGATGATATTTTTCTGAGAGCACATGGGCCAGGTGTTTGAACATATTAAACACTGCAGTGCTTTTCGCTGTCGGCAATCCTTGTTCATCTAAAAAGTAATCGCCGGTAAACACCAGCACGCCATTACGCTGCGTGACGCCGGTGGCTTCAATCCCCGCAAGCGTGTCCTCATGCTCACGAATGATTTTGTTGGCCTCTTTCAACAGCGTTTCGCGGTCGATGGGTTGTGTCTCTTTGTTCATTATTTACTCCTTAAACAAGGACATTAGTCTACGCCAGACATGGCTTACAGACAAATATACCACGCGGGTGTCAAGAGTGTCTTACTGGCAACTTTGGATTTTGCATGCTAATAAAGTTGCGTAACGAATTTTATCAGGTACAGTGTGACGCTTTCGTCAATCTGGCAATAGATTTGCTTGACATTCGACCAAAATTCCGTCGTGCTATAGCGCCTGTAGGCCAAGACCTGTTAACTCAGTCACCTGAATTTTTCGTGAACAGAGTCACGACAAGGGGTTGATATCCGCAGAGAGCGAGTCCATATCGGTAACTCGTTGCCAGCGGAAGGTTTATCAACGTGCGACGCATTCCTGGAAGAATCAAATTAGGTAAGGTGAATATGGGTAAAGCTCTTGTCATCGTTGAGTCCCCGGCAAAAGCCAAAACGATCAACAAGTATCTGGGTAGTGACTACGTGGTGAAATCCAGCGTTGGTCACATCCGCGATTTGCCGACCAGTGGCTCAGCAGCCAAAAAGAGTGCCGACTCTACCTCCACCAAGACGGCTAAAAAGCCTAAAAAGGATGAACGTGGCGCTCTCGTCAACCGTATGGGGGTTGACCCGTGGCACAATTGGGAGGCGCACTATGAAGTGTTGCCAGGTAAAGAGAAGGTCGTCTCTGAACTGAAACAACTGGCTGAAAAAGCCGATCACATCTATCTCGCAACCGACCTTGACCGCGAAGGGGAAGCCATTGCATGGCACCTGCGGGAAGTTATTGGCGGCGATGATGCGCGCTATAGCCGGGTGGTGTTTAACGAAATTACTAAAAACGCGATCCGCCAGGCATTTAACCAACCAGGCGAACTGAATATCGATCGTGTTAATGCCCAACAAGCGCGTCGCTTTATGGACCGGGTGGTGGGATATATGGTTTCGCCGCTGTTGTGGAAAAAAATTGCGCGCGGTCTTTCTGCTGGGCGAGTGCAGTCGGTGGCTGTCCGCCTGGTCGTCGAGCGTGAACGTGAAATCAAAGCGTTCGTCCCGGAAGAGTTCTGGGAAGTGGACGCCAGCACGACGACGCCATCAGGCGAGGCTTTGGCCTTGCAGGTGACCCATCAGAACGACAAACCTTTCCGTCCGGTCAATAAAGAACAGACTCTGGCAGCGGTGAGTCTACTGGAAAAAGCGCGCTATAGCGTACTGGAACGTGAAGACAAACCGACTACCAGCAAGCCAGGCGCTCCTTTTATTACCTCTACGCTGCAACAGGCCGCCAGTACCCGCCTTGGTTTTGGCGTGAAAAAAACCATGATGATGGCGCAGCGTTTGTATGAAGCTGGCTACATCACTTACATGCGTACCGACTCAACTAACCTGAGTCAGGATGCGGTGAATATGGTGCGTGGCTATATCAGCGATAATTTCGGTAAGAAATATCTGCCGGAAAGTCCGAATCAATACGCCAGTAAAGAAAATTCACAGGAAGCGCATGAAGCGATTCGTCCTTCTGACGTCAATGTGATGGCAGAATCATTGAAGGATATGGAAGCGGATGCTCAGAAGCTGTACCAGTTAATCTGGCGTCAGTTTGTGGCCTGCCAAATGACCCCGGCTAAATATGATTCCACCACGTTGACCGTTGGCGCTGGAGATTTCCGTCTGAAAGCGCGTGGACGTATTCTGCGTTTCGACGGCTGGACGAAAGTGATGCCGGCACTGCGTAAAGGCGATGAAGACCGCATTTTACCGCCAGTTGATAAAGGCGACTCTCTGACGTTAGTTGAATTGACGCCAGCCCAGCACTTTACCAAACCGCCAGCCCGTTTCAGCGAAGCCTCGCTGGTTAAAGAGCTGGAAAAACGCGGCATTGGTCGTCCGTCAACCTATGCGTCGATCATTTCGACCATTCAGGATCGCGGCTATGTGCGTGTGGAAAACCGTCGGTTCTATGCGGAAAAAATGGGGGAGATCGTTACCGATCGCCTGGAAGAAAATTTCCGCGAATTAATGAACTACGACTTTACCGCGCAGATGGAAAACAGTCTGGACCAGGTGGCAAATCACGAAGCAGAGTGGAAAGCCGTTTTGGACCACTTCTTCTCAGATTTCACCCAGCAGCTTGATAAAGCTGAAAAAGATCCAGAAGAGGGCGGTATGCGCCCGAACCAGATGGTTCTGACCAGCATTGACTGCCCGACCTGTGGTCGCAAAATGGGGATTCGCACTGCCAGCACCGGGGTTTTCCTGGGCTGTTCCGGCTATGCGCTACCGCCAAAAGAGCGTTGCAAAACCACCATTAACCTGGTGCCGGAAAACGAAGTGCTTAACGTGCTGGAAGGCGAAGACGCTGAAACCAACGCTCTGCGCGCCAAGCGTCGTTGCCCGAAATGTGGTACGGCGATGGACAGCTATCTCATCGATCCGAAACGTAAATTGCATGTCTGCGGTAATAACCCAACCTGCGATGGTTACGAAATCGAAGAAGGCGAATTCCGCATTAAAGGTTATGACGGCCCGATCGTTGAGTGTGAAAAATGCGGTTCTGAGATGCACCTGAAAATGGGGCGTTTTGGTAAATACATGGCCTGCACCAACGAAGAGTGTAAAAACACGCGTAAGATTTTGCGTAGCGGCGAAGTCGCGCCACCAAAAGAAGATCCGGTTCCACTGCCAGAATTACCGTGCGAAAAATCGGATGCTTATTTTGTGCTTCGTGACGGTGCTGCCGGGGTATTTCTTGCCGCAAATACTTTCCCGAAATCACGTGAAACCCGCGCTCCGCTGGTGGAAGAACTTTATCGTTTCCGCGATCGTCTGCCGGAAAAATTGCGTTATCTGGCCGATGCGCCGCAGCAGGATCCAGAAGGCAATAAGACAATGGTTCGCTTTAGCCGTAAAACGAAGCAGCAATATGTTTCTTCTGAAAAAGATGGAAAGGCAACCGGCTGGTCAGCATTTTATGTTGATGGCAAATGGGTTGAAGGTAAAAAATAACCTTTAATTCTGTCTGTTTTTTAAAGGTGAAGGGTCGCGAAAGCGGCCCTTTTTGCGTTTTATATTATTTTTTCCTCACACCTATACACTAAAGCTATAAATGATATAGTGGTTATAGTTAACACTTTTTTTATTATTAAATCGTATTAGCCATATTTCAGGAATGGCTAAAAAACGATGTACTGATGGCGTCTAAGTGGATGGTTTAACATGAAATTACAGCAGCTTCGCTATATTGTTGAGGTGGTCAATCACAATCTGAATGTCTCATCAACAGCTGAAGGACTTTATACATCACAACCTGGGATCAGTAAGCAAGTCAGAATGCTGGAAGATGAGTTGGGCATCCAAATCTTTTCCCGCAGCGGTAAGCATTTGACTCAGGTAACCCCAGCGGGGCAGGAAATTATCCGCATCGCTCGTGAAGTTCTGTCAAAAGTGGACGCCATTAAATCTGTTGCCGGAGAGCACACCTGGCCGGATAAAGGTTCGCTGTATATCGCTACCACTCATACCCAGGCACGCTACGCGTTGCCAAACGTCATCAAAGGTTTTATTGAGCGTTATCCCCGCGTTTCTTTGCATATGCATCAGGGGTCGCCGACGCAAATTGCCGATGCTGTCTCTAAAGGCAATGCCGATTTTGCTATCGCCACGGAAGCTCTTCATTTATATGAAGATTTAGTGATGCTGCCATGCTATCACTGGAACCGGGCTATTGTCGTTACTCCAGACCATCCGCTCGCGGGAAAAAATGCCATCACAATTGAAGAACTGGCGCAGTATCCGTTGGTGACATATACCTTTGGTTTTACCGGACGCTCCGAACTGGATACAGCCTTTAATCGCGCAGGGCTGACGCCGCGAATTGTCTTTACGGCAACAGATGCCGATGTCATTAAAACGTATGTCCGGTTAGGTCTGGGGGTAGGGGTGATTGCCAGCATGGCCGTTGATCCGGTTTCTGATCCTGATTTAGTTCGTGTCGATGCACATGATATTTTCAGCCATAGCACAACTAAAATTGGTTTTCGTCGCAGTACATTTTTACGCAGCTATATGTATGATTTTATTCAGCGTTTTGCACCGCATTTAACGCGAGATGTCGTCGATGCCGCTGTGGCGCTGCGTTCCAATGAAGAAATTGAGGCCATGTTTAAAGATATCAAATTGCCGGAGAAATAATTATTGGCATTATTTCCGGCGTTTTTATATGAGTTTCGTTGGGATTTGTCTCATCTTTTTATCAATCATATCAATCGCTTTACCTCTCTTACTCGTTTCTGACCTCGCTACGGCGAGGTTTTCTTTTTTATCTCCGCAAGGTTTCTTCTCTTTTATCAATTTGAGTTGTTATCAAATCGTTACGTGATGTTTGTGTTATCTTTAATATTCACCCTGAAGAGAATCAGGGCATCGCAAACCCTGTCATTAAGGAGGAGCTATGTCGTTAACCCTACGAGAAGCCAGTAAGGACACGTTGCAGGTCAAAGATAAAACTTACCACTACTACAGCCTGCCGCTTGCTGCTAAATCACTGGGCGATATCGCCCGTCTGCCGAAGTCACTCAAAGTACTGCTTGAAAACCTGTTGCGCTGGCAGGACGGCAATTCCGTTACCGGAAAAGATATTCAGGCGTTGGCCGGATGGTTGAAAAACGCCCATGCCAATCGTGAAATTGCTTACCGTCCGGCAAGAGTGCTGATGCAGGACTTTACTGGCGTACCTGCTGTCGTTGATCTTGCGGCGATGCGCGAAGCGGTAAAACGTCTTGGTGGCGATACAGCGAAGGTGAATCCGCTTTCACCAGTCGATCTGATTATCGATCACTCGGTGACCGTTGATCGCTTTGGCGATGATGAAGCATTCGAGGAGAACGTTCGCCTGGAAATGGAGCGTAATCACGAGCGTTATGTCTTCCTGAAATGGGGCCAGCAGGCATTCAGCCGCTTCAGTGTTGTGCCGCCCGGTACAGGGATTTGCCATCAGGTTAACCTCGAATATCTCGGCAAGGCGGTGTGGAGTGAACAACAGAACGGTGAATGGATTGCTTATCCAGATACGCTGGTCGGTACTGACTCGCACACAACTATGATTAACGGTCTTGGCGTGCTGGGATGGGGCGTTGGCGGGATCGAGGCGGAAGCAGCGATGTTAGGCCAGCCGATTTCTATGCTTATTCCTGATGTGGTGGGGTTTAAACTCACGGGTAAATTACGTGAAGGTATCACTGCCACGGACCTTGTTCTCACCGTTACACAAATGCTGCGCAAACACGGTGTGGTCGGTAAATTTGTCGAATTTTATGGCGATGGCCTGGATTCGCTACCACTGGCGGATCGCGCAACGATTGCCAACATGTCGCCAGAATATGGTGCAACCTGCGGCTTTTTCCCAATCGATGCGATCACCCTTGATTACATGCGTTTAAGTGGTCGCAGTGAAGAGCAGGTCGAACTGGTTGAAAAATACGCCAAAGCGCAAGGTCTGTGGCGTAATCCGGGAGATGAACCGATTTTTACCAGTACGTTAGAACTGGATATGAATGACGTTGAAGCGAGTCTTGCCGGACCAAAACGTCCACAGGATCGTGTTGCGTTGCCCGATGTACCAAAAGCATTTGCCGCCAGTAACGAACTGGAAGTGAATGCCGTGCAGAAAGATCGCCAGCCCGTTGATTATGTTATGAACGGTCATCAGTATCAATTGCCTGATGGCGCAGTCGTCATCGCTGCGATAACGTCTTGCACCAATACTTCCAACCCCGGAGTACTGATGGCGGCTGGTTTGTTGGCGAAAAAAGCCGTAACTTTGGGCCTGAAGCAGCAACCGTGGGTCAAAGCGTCACTGGCACCCGGCTCAAAAGTTGTTTCTGACTATCTGGCAAAAGCCAAACTGACACCGTATCTTGATGAGCTTGGCTTTAACCTCGTGGGATATGGCTGTACTACTTGTATCGGTAACTCTGGTCCGCTGCCTGAACCTATCGAAACCGCCATCAAAAAAGGGGATTTAACCGTAGGGGCGGTGCTGTCTGGCAACCGTAACTTTGAGGGACGTATTCATCCGCTGGTTAAAACTAACTGGCTGGCTTCGCCGCCGCTGGTGGTAGCTTATGCGCTGGCGGGCAATATGAATATCAACCTGACTACCGATCCTCTCGGCCACGATCGTAAAGGCGATCCGGTTTATCTGAAAGATATCTGGCCATCGGCTCAAGAAATTGCCCGTGCGGTAGAGCAAGTCTCTACAGAAATGTTCCGTAAAGAGTACGCGGAAGTTTTTGAAGGGACAGCGGAGTGGAAAGAGATTAATGTTGCGCGATCCGATACCTACGGTTGGCAGGATGACTCAACCTACATTCGGTTATCCCCCTTCTTTGATGAAATGCAGGCTACGCCAGTTCCACCAGAAGATATTCACGGCGCGCGTATTCTGGCGATGTTGGGAGATTCGGTTACCACTGATCATATCTCTCCAGCAGGAAGTATTAAGCCAGACAGTCCGGCAGGACGATATCTTCAAAGTCGTGGCGTTGAGCGCAAAGATTTTAACTCCTACGGTTCGCGGCGTGGCAACCATGAAGTAATGATGCGCGGCACATTCGCCAATATTCGCATTCGGAACGAAATGGTGCCGGGTATTGAGGGCGGCATGACGCGCCATTTACCCGGCAACGATGTTATCTCTATTTATGATGCTGCAATGCGCTATCAGCAAGAGAAAACGCCGCTGGCAGTGATTGCCGGGAAAGAGTATGGCTCAGGCTCCAGCCGTGACTGGGCGGCAAAGGGGCCACGCCTGCTTGGTATTCGCGTGGTTATTGCTGAATCGTTTGAACGTATTCACCGTTCTAATTTAATCGGGATGGGGATTTTGCCGTTGGAATTTCCGCAAGGCGTAACGCGTAAAACGCTCGGGCTGACTGGTGAAGAGACGATTGATATTGTCGATCTGCAAAATTTGCAACCGGGGGCAACGGTTCCGGTGATGCTAATGCGAAATGATGGGCGACAGGAAGTGGTGCCGTGTCGCTGCCGCATCGACACGGCGACAGAATTAACCTATTACCAGAACGATGGCATTTTGCATTATGTCATTCGTAATATGTTGAAGTGACAGGCCTGTGCTTGCCGGATGTGAGCATCCGACAAGCATATTAAGTCTGTATCAAGCGAGGGTTATTTATTGAATAAATGCCCCATTTTCTCGGCTTTAGTATCGAGATAATGTTCGTTATTTGGGTTGCGACCGACAATCAACGGAACACGTTCAACAATGTTAATTCCTGCTTCGGTCAGAATTTCGACTTTTTTCGGGTTATTGGTTAGAAGGCGAACCTCATTGACGCCGAGTAACTTGAACATATCGGCGCAAAGAGTGAAATCGCGCTCATCAGCGGCAAAACCTAACTGGTGGTTGGCTTCGACAGTATCGTAACCTTGATCCTGTAAAGCGTAAGCGCGAATTTTATTCAGCAGGCCAATGTTACGACCTTCCTGACGGTGATACAGCAAAATACCACGGCCTTCCTCGGCAATTTGCGCCAGCGCCGCTTCGAGCTGGAAGCCACAATCGCAGCGCAAGCTGAACAGGGCGTCACCGGTCAGACATTCGGAATGGACGCGCGCAAGCACCGGGACATGCCCGGAAATATCGCCATAGACTAGCGCGACATGATCGTGTCCGGTTGCCAGTTCTTCAAATCCCACCATCAGGAAATCGCCCCATGGGGTTGGCAGTTTGGCTTCTGCCACACGTTTAAGCTGCATGAAATTCTCCAGATAATGCTGGTTCTGTATTGGCTTATTTTGCCATAACGCGGAGGTGTTCACCTAATTACGACGTATCAATGATTCACGGAATGGCACAAATCTGTCAATTTTTCCTGGAACAGACATTTTCAGTTATGATTGTGAGGCTTATAGAAAAGGAGAGCCCATGCGTTCGATTGCCAGACGTACCGCTGCAGGAGCGGCACTATTACTGATTATGCCGATAGCGGTATGGATTTCTGGTTGGCGTTGGCAACCAGGGGAGCAAAGTGGGTTGCTGAAAATGGCCTTTTGGGTCACGGAAACGGTCACTCAGCCCTGGGGCGTCATTACGCACCTGATTTTATTCGGCTGGTTTCTCTGGTGTCTGCGTTTTCGCATCAAAGCGGCAATGATGTTGTTTGCTCTTCTTGCTGCGGCGATCCTTACAGGACAGGGGATAAAATCCTGGATTAAAGACAGCGTTCAGGAACCACGGCCTTTTGTTATCTGGCTGGAAAAAACACATCATATTCCGGTTGATGAGTTCTACACTTTAAAGCGTGCAGAACGTGGAAATTTAGTGAAAGAACAGTTGGCTGAAGAGAAAATGATCCCGGACTATTTGCGCACTCACTGGCAGAAAGAGACGGGGTTTGCTTTCCCTTCCGGTCACACAATGTTCGCTGCCAGTTGGGCGCTAATGGCCGTTGGCTTGCTGTGGCCGCGCCGTCGTACTGTAACTATTGCGCTATTGTTGGTTTGGGCGACCGGAGTGATGGGGAGCCGTCTGGTGCTCGGGATGCATTGGCCGCGTGATTTAGTGGTAGCTACGTTAATTTCGTGGGCGCTGGTAGCGGTGGCGACCTGGCTTGCGCAGCGTATTTGTGGGCCATTAACACCACCGCCGGACGAAAATCGCGAAATAGCGCAACGAGAACGGGAAAGTTAACGCTGGTTGATTTTCCGAATTTAGCCCTTAAATCATCAACAATACACGTGGATACCATTTCGCAGACGGCGCGAAAATGGTACTTTAAAGGGCTATTGCGGTAAGTTGACCATAATTTATTCGCTTTAACCACATAACGGGAAGTAATGTGAAATATTTACTCATTTTCTTATTGGTGTTGGCGATTTTCGTGATTTCGGTCACATTAGGTGCGCAGAACGATCAACAGGTAACGTTTAATTATCTGTTAGCGCAAGGGGAATATCGGGTCTCCACATTGCTGGCGGTATTGTTTGCTGCGGGTTTTGCTATTGGTTGGTTGATTTGCGGCCTGTTCTGGTTGCGAGTTCGTGTTTCTCTGGCGCGCGCTGAACGTAAAATAAAGCGACTGGAAAACCAGCTTTCACCCGCGACTGATGTGGCGGCGGCGCCTCATTCGTCAGTGGCGAAGGAATAACTTCCTATGCTGGAGTTGTTGTTTCTGCTTTTGCCTGTCGCCGCTGCCTATGGCTGGTATATGGGCCGCAGAAGTGCGCAACAAAACAAGCAAGATGAAGCCAACCGCCTGTCGCGTGATTACGTTGCGGGGGTTAACTTCCTGCTTAGTAACCAACAGGATAAAGCGGTAGACCTGTTTCTTGATATGCTCAAAGAGGACACAGGCACCGTTGAAGCTCACCTTACGCTCGGAAATCTGTTCCGTTCGCGCGGCGAAGTCGATCGCGCCATTCGTATTCATCAAACCTTAATGGAAAGTGCTTCGCTGACCTATGAACAGCGCCTGTTGGCAATTCAGCAACTGGGGCGTGATTACATGGCTGCCGGGTTGTACGATCGTGCGGAAGATATGTTCAATCAACTGACTGATGAAACTGACTTCCGTGTTGGCGCATTGCAACAGCTTTTGCAAATCTATCAATCCACCAGCGAATGGCAGAAAGCGATTGATGTCGCAGAACGACTGGTGAAGTTGGGTAAAGATAAACAGCGCGTCGAAATTGCCCATTTTTATTGCGAATTGGCTCTGCAGCACATGGCCAGCGACGATTTTGATCGTGCAATGACCTTACTGAAAAAAGGGGCCGCAACCGACAAAAACAGCGCTCGCGTGTCCATCATGATGGGGCGTGTCTTTATGGCGAAGGGGGAATACGCAAAAGCGGTTGAAAGCCTGCAACGCGTCATCTCCCAGGACCGGGAACTGGTCAGCGAAACACTGGAAATGCTGCAAACCTGTTATCAGCAGTTGGGTAAAACAGCTGAATGGGCCGAGTTTCTCCAGCGTGCGGTGGAAGAAAATACCGGTGCCGATGCTGAACTGATGCTTGCTGACATCATCGAAGCGCGCGATGGTAGTGAAGCCGCGCAGGTCTATATTACACGCCAGCTACAACGTCATCCGACGATGCGCGTATTCCATAAATTGATGGATTACCATCTTAACGAAGCGGAAGAAGGGCGCGCCAAAGAGAGTTTGATGGTTCTGCGCGACATGGTGGGCGAGAAGGTGCGTAGTAAGCCGCGTTATCGCTGCCAGAAGTGTGGTTTTACCGCTTACACGCTCTACTGGCATTGTCCGTCTTGTCGGGCATGGTCGACCATTAAACCAATTCGTGGCCTTGATGGTCTTTAATTTTTAAAAAGTTCCGAATTTAGTTACAACATACTAAAGTTTATTTTTACGATTTGCTTCGGTAACACCTGAGTGAAAAAGCCTGACAGGGGAGTAATCGCACCTGTTAATTTTTTATTTCCACGGGTAGAATGCACGCCGTTTACCTGTTTGCGCCACTTCCGGTGCCCATCATCAAGAAGGTCTGGTCATGACGTTATCTGCTTCATCTTCTTCCTGTGCTGTGACGAACTCTCCTGTCGTTGTTGCCCTCGATTATAATAATCGTGATGCTGCGTTAGCATTTGTCGACAAGATTGACCCACGCGATTGTCGCCTGAAAGTAGGCAAAGAGATGTTTACGCTGTTTGGACCGCAGTTTGTTCGTGAACTGCAACAGCGCGGTTTTGATATTTTCCTCGACCTGAAATTCCACGATATTCCTAACACTGCGGCGCATGCCGTGGCTGCCGCCGCCGATTTAGGCGTGTGGATGGTGAACGTTCATGCCTCTGGCGGTGCGCGGATGATGACCGCGGCACGAGAAGCGCTGGTTCCATTTGGTAAAGATGCGCCGTTGTTAATAGCGGTAACCGTGCTGACCAGTATGGAAGCCAGCGATCTGGCTGATCTTGGCGTGACACTGTCACCTGCAGATTACGCAGAACGCCTGGCAGCGCTGACGCAAAAATGTGGTCTTGATGGTGTAGTTTGTTCGGCTCAGGAAGCGGTACGTTTTAAACAAGCATTTGGTCAGGATTTCAAACTTGTTACCCCTGGTATTCGCCCGCAGGGGAGTGATGTTGGCGACCAGCGCCGTATTATGACGCCAGAACAGGCACTGGCTGCCGGAGTTGATTATATGGTAATCGGGCGCCCGGTTACTCAATCAGTAGATCCAGAGCAAACGCTGAAAGCGATCAACGCTTCATTACAACGGAGTGCATGATGAGTGATTCCAATAGCCGTCTGGTCTATTCAACAGAGACTGGACGTATCGACGAACCGAAAGCCGCACCTGTGCGCCCTAAAGGCGACGGCGTAGTGCGTATTCAGCGTCAGACCAGTGGACGTAAAGGTAAGGGCGTTTGTCTTATAACGGGTATCGATCTCGATGATACTGAACTGACGAAGCTGGCGGCAGAACTGAAGAAAAAATGCGGCTGTGGCGGGGCAGTAAAAGACGGGATTATCGAAATCCAGGGCGATAAGCGTGATTTATTAAAATCATTGCTTGAAGCCAAAGGGATGAAAGTTAAACTTGCTGGCGGTTAACAAAAAAGCCACGGATGTTCTCCGTGGCTCGATTTAATTTATCGTATGTATTATTCGATTCTTTTGCTCTGAGTAGAGTAAAGCGTATTATAATTACGAGTTGTTAACCGTTATTTATTTACAGTTATTTACCAACCTGATGACCGATAATACCACCGACTGCTGCACCGCCTAACGTACCCAGCGTGCTGCCATTAGTCAGTACTGCACCGCCTAAAGCCCCTGCGCCCGCGCCGATCGCGGTGTTGCGGTCTCGTTTAGACCAGTTGGAACAGGCACTCAGAGACATAGCCAGCGTAATCGCCAGAACAGCCGCGGTCATTTTTTTGCTCGTTATAAACATAATACTCTCTCCTGAATTTATGATTCACGGAAGTAAGCTCTCTTTAACTATAATAGTTAAGACGCCGTCTGATAAAGTTATTTCCGTGAAATCCTCTCGCGCAGGGTTATATCACGCAAAGTGATAGTTACTTCCTGTTATATCGCTAATATTAATTTTACAACCTTGAGGTATTTGCGACAGGTAAATAGTCTTAATTAACAGCCAGGAATCATCTTAGAGCGGATGATTTGCGAAAAAGCAAATCATCCGTGGGGAAAGAAAAAATTAAATATCGACGATGTGAACCGTCAGTTTACTGCGTTCAAGATGCATAAAATCGCTGGCGCGAATATTCGAATCGGTTATGATCCGATTGAATTTCTCCACCGGGCCGATAGAGTATGAGTGTACGGCGCCAAACTTGGAGCTGTCAGTCAGGATTATTGCTTCACACTCTTTTTCCAGCACCGCATTAACCACATCGGTACGCATCATGTCACGGCCAGTAAATCCGGTTTCAGGCTGCCAGCCGTCAATACCAATAAAAGCCTTACTGAAATGAACCTGTTGAATACACTGACGTGTCAAGGGGCCAACCATACTTTCGCTTTTTTTCTGATACACGCCGCCAAGTAAGATGACTTCACAGGGGGCGTCTTTCAGTAAATGCGCAATGTAACTACTCACAGTAATGATGGTGACATTTTTCTTCTGCTCACCCAACGTACGGGCCAGAAGGGCATTGCTGCTGCCATTTTCGATGAAGATGGTTTCGCCCGGTTGAACCAATGAAGCGGCAAACTCGGCAAGTTGACGTTTCAGAGGGAAGTTACTCATCATTCGGGTTTCAACGTCATCGCTATCAAGCGATACGGCGAAACCATGCGCGCGGCGCAGATAGCTAAGTTTTTCGAGAGTGTTGAGATCCTGGCGAATGGTAACTTCAGAAACTCCGGTGGCTTTTGCCAGTTCGGTTACGCTAACCTGCCCCTGGTCAATGACCATCTGTAGAATTGTTTGTTGTCGGGAATTCATCGCTGTAATTCTTATAACGTTATAATACTCAATAAAAAATGCTGACGCGCCGGGCATCCTTAAAGAGGGAAACCTGAAAGCACGATTGTTAAATCTCCCACGGTGCTTTCGGAATGTCTGGCGTAGATGCAGCAACCTGGCGCAAGAGTTCTGCTTTAAGTATCTCGAGATTATGGATCGCAGAGTGGTAATCGCCTGCCACAAGGATATCTAACACGATATCAATACGTTCGGCAATGTGCTGGGCAGCAAATTCAGACATCAAGGGCATCCTTATGGCAAAAGATGAAAATGAATAATGCAAAAATTGCCGTTAAAAGAGAAGTGATTAACGGCAAGGCATAATTATCATTTGCGGATACGATATGTGGCGAGATTATATATCGTTAAGTAGATGAGTTCGTCTTTTTATACACGTTTCAGATAACGTTTATACCAGCGTTCAAAAGCGACAGCGGGCATCGGTTTTGCAAACAAGAAACCTTGCCTCTCATTGATGCCATTTTTGGTTAAAAAGGCGTCTTCTTTTGCGCTTTCTACCCCCTCCGCAATCACCTGAAGATTCAGCGCCTGGGCTACGGCAACGATCGCACGTACCAGCGATTGCGAAACCGGCTGTTTGTGAATATCACGGACAAAAATCTGATCGAGTTTTATGGCGTCGATAGGGAAGCGCGCCAGTTGAGAAAGCGAAGAGTAGCCGGTGCCGAAATCATCCAGATGTACTTGCGCCCCTAACTGGCTAAATTGCTGAATAACGGACAGCGCCAGTTCATCATTTTCAATCAGACAACTTTCGGTTAGCTCGACATCAATAGGGCAGTATTCAAATTTAAGTTCCTGAAGGACCTGTTTAAGGTCGGTGAAAATGGTTTGATCGGCAAGTTGCCGCGCAGAGATGTTCACCGCTACTCGCAGGTTGATGCCTTTATCCCGCCACTTCGCCACCTGGCGTACGACATCAAGAATAACCCAGCGGCCTAAAGGGACAATTAGCCCGGACTCTTCGGCGTAGGAAATAAAGTCCAGCGGTGGAATCAATCCACGTTCGGGCGATTGCCAGCGCACCAATGCTTCCAGACTTCGTACTTCACCGCGCCAGGTGATTTTGGGTTGATAGTGAATGACTAACTGATTGTTTTCCAGAGCTTTACGCAGGTTGGTATCCAGCCAGAGATATTCAAATACTCGTTGATTCATTTCTGGAGAAAAAACGCAAAACTGCCCACGGCCACCTTCCTTCGCCGTGTACATTGCCGTATCGGCATGGCGAATAATGGCTGCACTATCCATACCATGTTGCGGAGAAAGTGAAATGCCGACTGAACAGCCAGTATAGACTTCAATTAAACCAATACTGAAGGGCTGGCGAAGACGGGTTAAAATGCGCGACGCCATCGCTTCTAACGCGCTTTGCGAGGTGTTTGGCGCGAGTATCAGAAATTCATCGCCGCCTGGGCGTGCCAGTACCTGATCCTGCTCAAGGCAGCTTAAAATAGCTAGTGAAACCTCGCGTAATAACTGATCGCCAAACACGTGTCCGTAGGCATCATTCACCTTTTTAAAATTGTCTAAATCAAGATAAACCACACCAACTTTGTTGCCGTCCGCCTGCTTAATGGCGTTATCGATCAACTCCTGCATTGCGTTACGATTCGGCAATCCGGTGATGCTATCAGTGTTAGCCAGAATTCGCAGTCGTTCCTGGGCACGGCGCTCTTCGGTGATATCGGTGCCGGAGCAGATCAAATAGATTTCATTTTTACCGCTACCGCTATGTACGAATTTGTTGCGGAACAGAAACAATCGCTGGCCTTTACGCGTCTGTACCCAGCGTTCCACTTCATAAGCGTTGCCGCTACGGAAAAAACCACTGTTGTTACGCCGTGAGATAGCAGCCTCGCGGCGATTCATAAACAATTTAAACACGCTTTGTCCAATGACATCGTGCTCTTTTAGTCCGGTATATTCTTCGCATAACCGATTAAAACGTTGGATATTTCCCCGGCTGTCCAGAATCACAATTGCAGAATGCGCTTCAGAAACCACTTGTTCAGCAAAGGATAGTCCGTGCGATAAATCGCGGGCTACCGCAGGTGTGTCATGCCATGCAGACGCATTCCCGGCCCATTCACGCTTATTGATCTTACGGCCTACCAGATGAACAGAGAGGTCGCTCTCCTCGACGACTAAGTTCATCATCAAACCAGACGTGATGACCGTCATTTCCCTGATACGTGCAGCCTGTTCCGCAGATAACAGCAGAGTCCGCTCTGGTTCCGTTGCTTCGTTACAGGAGAAACGTAAAACATCACTATTTTCCGACAAACGCCAGTATGGGTTGTGCGATCCGAGAAAGTTGTACAACGTTGTAGACTCCCTAACGGTTTTCATGATGCCTCCCCTCGGGTTAACCGCGGTCCCCCGCAATTAAATGAAAGGTCCAACATGACTTACATAAAATTAACGGCGGCTAAACGCATTGTTTTTTTTATATATTTATTTGTAATCCAGTTTTGAAAAAACGCCAGTTTTCAAACGAAAGTCCGTTAAAAAAGTTGGGGATAAAAGAATGCAGGGGAGAGTAAAACAAACGGCCCATCTGTAATGAATGGGCCGCGAAAGGGGGTTATGCTACCGGGCGAGCAATAATGCTGCGGGTTTCTATGCGGACTTCGGCAATAGTGACGTCGATAACGTCAGTCACCTTGTAAACCGTTTCACCTTTGATTTGTACGGTGCCGTTCTCCTGGCTGCAAACCAATTCGTCGCGTACAGCGTGTAAGAATGGTGCCGGAATAAAGGCAATAGCGCCATTGTCGATCAGACGCACACGCATACCACCACGGCTGATATCGACGATTTCCGCCGCAAAACGAGTATCAGTCCCCGCCTTGTCTTTCAGGAAACGAGCGTACAGCCAATCACCGACATCACGCTCCGCCATTCGGTTGAGACGACGACGCTCTGCCATTTGGACAGTGATCTCATCCTGCGGACGCGTCGCCGTTTCACCTTTAATGACGGCTTTCAGCAGACGATGGTTGATCATATCGCCATACTTACGAATCGGCGAAGTCCAGGTGGCATATGCTTCCAGACCGAGGCCAAAGTGAGGACCAGGTTCGGTACTGATTTCTGCAAAAGACTGGAAACGACGGATGCGGCTGTCGAGGAAACCGGTCGGTTGTGCATCCAGTTCACGACGTAGTTTACAGAAACCATCCAGCGTAAGCACTTCTTCAGCATCGACATGCAGGCCGTGCGTTTTCAGCAGCGCTGCCAGCGCGTCGGCATTAGCTGGATCGAAGCCCATATGCACGTTATAGATGCCAAAGCCGAGTTTATCGCGCAGTACGCGGGCCGCACAAATATTGGCGGCGATCATCGCTTCTTCGACGATACGATTAGCAATACGACGTGGTTCGGCAACGATATCCAGTACTTCACCTTTTTCACCGAGGATAAAACGGTAATCCGGGCGATCTTTAAATACCAGCGCGTGGTTATGACGCCATTCGCCGCGGCGCTGGCAAATTTGCGCTAATAGGCGAATTTGTTCAGCAATTGCGTCGCTTTCTGGCTGCCAGTCACCGGTGTTTTCCAGCCAGTCAGAAACCTGGTCATAAACCAGTTTGGCTTTGGATTCGATAGTAGCGGCAAAAAACTCGATGTCATCTTCAATACTGCCATCAGCGGACAGCGTCATCCGACATGCCAGTGCCGGACGTACCTCATTGGCACGCAATGAGCAGAGATCGTCAGAAAGCTCACGCGGCAGCATTGGAATGTTGAAGCCCGGCAGGTAGTTGGTGAATGCGCGAATTTTCGCGGCTTTATCCAGCTTGCTGCCTTCCGCAATCCACGCGGTTGGGTCGGCGATCGCCACAATCAGTTGCAGCTTGTTATCCGGCAATGTCCTGGCGAAGAGGGCGTCATCCATATCTTCCGTACTGGCGCTGTCGATGGTGACAAAATCCAGCGAGGTCAGATCTTCACGCACCAGACCTTCATCCAGCATTTCGGTAGCAACACCATCTGGCGCTTCTTTTTCCAGATTATGGCGTGCCAGGGTGACCCACCACGGCACAAAATGGTCGTCGCCGAAGGTGATATATTGCGTCAATTCCGCATAGAAGGAACGATCGCCTTTTAGCGGATGGCGGCGCATTTCAGCAACCGCCCAGTCGCCTTCTTTAAACTCGTGAGTCAGACCACGGGCCGCACGGCAAGGAATAGCATCTTTCAATAATGGATGATCAGGGACGATGGCCAGGCGGTCATTCTTGCCCTGAATTTTACCGACGAAGCGGGTCAAAAATGGTTCAACCAGTTCTTCTGGTTCTGCGGATTCACGATCTTTTTCGCTGTGGATCACCGCGATAATTCTGTCGCCATGCATGACTTTTTTCATTTGCGGCGGCGGAATGAAATAACTTTTTTGCGCGTCGACTTCCAGGAAGCCAAAGCCTTTTTCTGTGGCTTTTACCACCCCTTCAGCGCGGGGCGTCTGGGAATGCAGTTGCTGTTTAAGCTGCGCTAGCAGCGGGTTGTCCTGAAACATAATTGTCTATTTTGGTGGCCATTAGAGCGGCTGACAGTTTTACGCGAATCTGTCTGACGCGGCAAGGTTAATCTGTCTCACCCAACGCGATTTTTAAGCGATTTATCCAGCCACAAAGCCCGCTCCATACCAGCAGATTAATAACCTGCGTTGATGACGTTTTTTGTTCGAGTAATAGGCTGAACTGGGCGGCGCTAAAGCGATCGGGTGCTCGGGTCAGCCATTGTATCGCCTGAATGGCGGTGCGCTCAACAGGATGGCGGTCAGTCCACTGGTTAATTTCGTTTTCGCTCTTACGCAGGACGGCGATAGCTTCTTTATATTCAACAGCTGAATAGGCAATAGTGTTAAAACAATCGACGCTGCCATTAATTCGTGCACTTAATAACGCGGCAAGCTGGTGGCCAGACTTTTCGTTGGCCAACGTGCTGGAGAGTAGCTTTCCTAACAGAGAAAGTGAAGCAGGTTGGAGATTCAGTGTTTCGGCCAGTCGATGAAGTTCTGTTGTCGTCTGTATCTCTCGCACTTCAGATGCGTCCTCTATTTTGTAGCAGGTACGCCAGCGAGTTGATACGTCAGCAAAAAGTGACGCGTCGGCGTAGTTTTGTAGCTCCAGACCGGGTAACCGACGAACGGTTTCCCCGAGGCTGGCCTGAAAAGTAGCAATTGCCCGCGCCTGAAAACCGATAAAACCAATAATCTGATTAATGGACACACAGTCCCATGCTGTCAGCCCGACATCGTTAAGATGCTGGCGAGAACGTTCATCAATAATGGATGGAGAACCAGCTAACTGACGGGCATATTGTGTAATTTGCGCCAGTCGGCGATTGCTTTCTCTTGAGGAGTCTGGCCCCGGAATCGGCGTCAGCCGCGCGGAATAGTAGCTGCACAATCGCTGGACGCCGCAGACCTGGGCAACTGTCAGAGCGGTCGACAGGCGTTCATAGGCGGTAAAAGTTTGTGGGTGAGTCACTGCAAGTTGGTCAGGAAACAACTTCACCGCAAGAGCACGTGCGGGCGTCAGCCATGAATGAAAGGGAATTAACGTTTCTTCCTCGAGGATCACGTCGAGCAGAAAAGGATCGCTTACTTTTGCCGCGCCTGGCACCAGCGGCTGAACGTCGTATTCCAGAGTGCTGGATTGGGTTTCGTGATACCAGTGGCTTTTGCCTGAACTGCGGCGCTGTTCCATGGGCGTTCCTTGGTCATAACGGAAATCGTTATCCTGACGCAAGGCGGGCAGGGGAGAAAGATTGATCGGCGATAACAAAGATCAGAAAGGTATAACAGAGAAAACGGGCGACAGAGCGCCGCCCGAAGAGACGAAAAGAACGATTATTTCAGTTCCAGTTCGTTCATTGCCGCGATGCTGAAACCGCCGTCAACGTGAACCACTTCGCCGGAGATACCTGCAGAGAGATCGGAGCACAGGAATGCGGCGGAGTTACCCACATCTTCAATGGTAACGGTACGACGAATCGGCGTAACCGCTTCGCAATGCGCCAGCATTTTACGGAAGTCTTTGATGCCGGAAGCGGCCAGAGTACGGATAGGACCAGCAGAAATAGCGTTAACACGCACGCCTTCCGGGCCCATTGCATTAGCCATATAACGCACGTTTGCTTCCAGAGACGCTTTCGCCAGGCCCATCACGTTGTAGTTCGGGATAGCGCGTTCAGCGCCCAGGTAGGACAGGGTCAGCAGGGCAGACCCCGGATTCAGCATGGAACGGCAAGCTTTTGCCATCGCAACGAAGCTGTAAGAGCTGATGTCGTGGGCAATTTTAAAGCCTTCACGGGTAACGGCGTTTACATAGTCGCCATCAAGCTGATCGCCCGGCGCAAAACCAATGGAGTGTACAAAACCGTCAAATTTCGGCCAAACTTTACCCAACTCAGCGAACATGGTGTCAATGCTGGCATCTTCGGCAACATCGCACTGCAGAACGATGTCAGAACCCAGTTGAGCGGCAAATTCTTCTACGCGGCCTTTCAGTTTATCGTTCTGGTAGGTGAATGCCAGTTCCGCTCCTTCGCGGTGCATCGCCTGAGCGATACCGTAGGCGATGGACAGTTTGCTGGCAACACCGGTTATCAGAATGCGCTTACCGGAAAGAAAACCCATAGCTTTAATCCTTATTGTTGATGCTTGTCGTGCCTGAAAATCAGGCGATTCGTCGTTTTAGTAAACAGTACGAACAGATAAACGGTTATTATAATCAACCTGGCTGTAGGTGGCTATAGTTGCTCTTTCAGTACAGGAGAAGAAGTCGCGCTACAGAACATTTTGCTTTATCTGACTTTGGTGCCAGCATGGTCAGATTGTGGAAATATCCCATGAAATCTGAAGAACTATTCAGCAATGTATATATATGACATCCGGCAAACTAAACAGTTTTATCTGTCCCGGAATTTGTTGCGTCAAGGTGATTAATTATCTGGCGACAACAGGTCGCTATTAATTTTTTCTCACGAACAGACATGAATTTAATATTGTCAACCATCTTCACAGAATCTCCATAATCTCTTCATTATCAGAATATGCGCCATGAATAAGATAAAAATACTTTCCATTGCTTTGGAGAAACGTATAATTAGCTAAAAATGAGAACGATCATTCTCATCAGATAAAAGGCCAGGAGATAAAGATGACCAGTAAGCTGGAGATACGTCATAAACAGCGTCAGGATGAAATCATCAACGCCGCCCGTCGGTGCTTTCGTCGCTATGGTTTTCATGCCGCCAGTATGTCGCAAATTGCCAGCGAAGCTCAGCTTAGCGTTGGGCAGATTTACCGTTACTTCGCTAATAAAGATGCCATCATTGAAGAGATGGTCCGCCGTATCATCGACTTTCGTATTGCCCAGATGGATATTGACGCACGTACCGATCACTTCCCGGAAGTCCTTGCCTGGCGGAAATCCTTAAACGAAGACGATGACGCCTTAATGCTGGAAGTGGCCGCAGAGGCAACACGTAACCCGCGGGTGATGGCAATGCTCGAAGAGGCGGATGCCAGAATGTTCGCTAATGGCTGTGCTCACATGAAAAGAATGCATCCCCATCTTAGCGATGAACACATTGGTTGCTGTGTGGAGGTGCTTGCCACCATGATGGAAGGTACGGTTTATCGTCGCTTGACGCCGCAAAAAAGCGATCCTCAACATTTGCAGGAAATATATCAGGGTATTATTAGTATGTTGATAAACAAATAAGAACAGAATTAACCGATAATGGGGGATATTAATCCCCTGACTTCATTACGGAATTTATTTCGTGATGTAGATTCGTCATATCTGAATATACCTGAAAATTCCTCATTCATTTTTATGGGGAGGGTATTATTCACCCTGGAGAAAATAATGAAGTATATAGCAACAACTGTAGTGGCAGTGCTGCTCTTATCGGGTTGTGATAATACGCAAAGCAACAATACATCTGTGGCGGAAACAGAAGTGGGGGTTGTGACGCTCAAACCACAGCCGATTTCAGTGATCAGTGAATTAACCGGGCGTACCAGTGCCGCACTCAGCGCCGAAGTACGTCCGCAGGTTGGGGGAATTATCCAGAAACGCCTGTTTAATGAGGGCGATTTGGTTAAGGCTGGACAACCGCTCTATCAGATTGATTCAGCCAGTTATCGTGCGGCATGGAATGAAGCTCGCGCGGCATTACAACAGGCACAAGCACTGGTAAAAGCCGATTGCCAGAAAGCGCAGCGCTATGCCAGGCTGGTGAAAGAGAACGGTGTGTCACAACAGGATGCTGATGATGCTCAGTCTGTCTGTGCACAAGATAAAGCCAGTGTAGAGGCGAAAAAAGCCGCGCTGGAAACGGCGCGCATTAATCTTGACTGGACTACGGTAACCGCACCGATTTCGGGGCGTATTGGCATTTCGTCGGTAACCCCTGGCGCACTGGTGACCGCGTCGCAGGATACGGCGTTAACGACTATTCGGGGTCTGGATACAATGTATGTTGACCTCACTCGCGCCAGTGTCGATTTATTGCGTCTGCGCAAACAGTCGCTGGCGACCAACAGCGACACCCTGAGCGTCTCACTTATTCTGGAAGATGGCACAACCTACAGCGAAAAAGGGCGCCTGGAGCTCACCGAGGTGGCTGTGGATGAATCTACCGGTTCGGTGACATTACGGGCGATTTTTCCTAATCCACAACAGCAGTTGTTACCCGGCATGTTTGTTCGCGCCCGAGTCGATGAAGGCGTGATGGAAGACGCTATTCTTGCGCCTCAACAGGGCGTTACGCGCGATGCTAAAGGCAATGCTACTGCGCTGGTGGTGAATAAAGACAATAAAGTAGAGCAGCGAATGCTCGAAACGGGAGAAACGTATGGTGATAAATGGCTGGTGCTAAACGGCCTGCACAACGGCGACCGATTGATTGTTGAAGGTTCCGCCAAAGTCACTTCAGGGCAGACCGTCAAGGCTGTTGAAGTTCAGGCTGATGGAGGCAACGCCTGATGTTTTCGCGCTTTTTTGTCCGCCGCCCGGTCTTTGCCTGGGTTATCGCCATTTTGATTATGCTGGCGGGTATTCTGGCGATTCGTACATTACCCGTCGCGCAATATCCTGACGTTGCGCCGCCGACCATTAGAATTTCTGCTACCTATACCGGAGCCTCCGCCGAAACGCTGGAAAACAGTGTAACGCAGGTTATTGAGCAACAGCTCACCGGGCTGGATAATTTGCTCTATTTCAGTTCAACCAGTAGTTCTGATGGTTCGGTCAGCATTAATGTGACCTTTGAACAAGGTACCGATCCCGATACTGCACAGGTTCAGGTACAAAATAAAATTCAGCAGGCAGAGTCGCGCCTACCGAGTGAGGTCCAGCAAACAGGCGTCACGGTGGAGAAATCACAAAGCAACTTTCTGCTGATTGCTGCCGTTTATGACACCACTGACAAAGCGACCAGTTCAGATATTGCCGACTGGCTGGTCAGTAATGTTCAGGATCCGCTGGCGCGCGTTGAAGGGGTCGGGAGTCTGCAAGTTTTTGGCGCAGAATATGCTATGCGCATCTGGCTTGATCCGGCCAAACTAGCGTCTTACTCGCTGATGCCATCAGACGTACAAAGCGCCATTGAAGCGCAAAACGTGCAGGTGACAGCCGGGAAAATCGGTGCATTGCCTTCGCCAAATACCCAGCAACTGACGGCAACGGTGCGTGCGCAGTCTCGTTTGCAGACCGTGGATCAGTTCAAAAATATTATCGTAAAAAGTCAGTCAGACGGCGCGGTTGTTCGCATCAGGGATGTGGCTCGCGTAGAGATGGGCAGTGAAGACTATAATGCCATTGGCAAACTGAACGGTCATCCGTCGGCCGGGGTGGCGGTGATGCTGTCGCCTGGTGCGAATGCGCTGAATACGGCGACGTTGGTCAAGGATAAGATCGCAGAATTCCAGCGAAATATGCCACAGGGATATGACATCGCATACCCGAAAGACAGCACGGAATTCATTAAAATTTCAGTAGAGGATGTGATTCAGACGCTGTTTGAAGCCATCGTATTGGTGGTTTGCGTGATGTATTTATTCCTGCAAAACCTGCGTGCCACACTGATTCCGGCGTTAGCGGTGCCCGTCGTTTTGCTGGGCACATTCGGCGTTCTTGCGTTGTTTGGCTATTCGATTAATACCCTGACGTTGTTTGCAATGGTGCTGGCGATCGGCTTGTTGGTGGACGATGCCATTGTGGTGGTGGAGAACGTCGAACGCATTATGCGTGACGAAGGGTTGCCCGCGCGTGAAGCCACGGAAAAATCCATGGGCGAGATCTCTGGCGCACTGGTTGCCATTGCGCTGGTGTTGTCAGCCGTATTCCTGCCGATGGCCTTCTTTGGGGGATCTACGGGCGTAATTTATCGTCAGTTCTCCATCACCATCATCTCCGCAATGCTGCTTTCCGTGGTGGTGGCATTGACCTTAACGCCAGCGCTGTGCGGTTCTGTTCTCCAGCATGTTCCACCGCATAAAAAAGGCTTCTTTGGTGCATTTAACCGTTTCTACCGTCGTACAGAAGTACGCTATCAACATGGCGTGCTTTATGTTCTGCAGCGTGCTGCCCGAACGATAGGCGTTTATGTTGTGTTGGGCGGCGGAATGGCCCTGATGATGTGGAAACTGCCGGGCAGTTTCTTACCCACTGAAGACCAGGGCGAAATCATGGTGCAGTACACGCTGCCTGCCGGGGCAACCGCAGCGCGTACTGCAGAAGTCAATCGCCAGATCGTTGACTGGTTCCTGGTAAACGAGAAAGCAAATACCGATGTTATTTTTACCGTTGATGGTTTTAGTTTTAGCGGCAGCGGACAGAACACCGGGATGGCGTTTGTTTCGTTGAAAAACTGGTCACAACGTAAAGGGGCAGAAAATACTGCGCAAGCCATCGCCTTACGGGCAACCAAAGAGCTGGGCACAATCCGTGATGCCACGGTATTTGCGATGACGCCGCCAGCCGTTGATGGACTGGGGCAAAGCAACGGCTTTACGTTTGAATTAATGGCAAGTGGCGCTACTGACCGTGAAACCTTGCTTAAAATGCGTAATCAGTTAATTGAACAGGCGAATCAAAGCTCTGAATTGATTTCTGTGCGCGCCAATGACCTGCCGCAAATGCCGCAATTGCAGGTAGATATTGATAACAATAAGGCCGTGTCGCTGGGGTTGAGCTTAAGCGATATCACCAACACGCTGGCCAGCGCGTGGGGGGGGACTTATGTGAATGACTTTATTGATCGTGGTCGTGTCAAGAAAGTCTACCTTCAGGGCGACAGTGAATTTCGTTCCGCGCCGTCAGATTTAGGGAAATGGTTTGTGCGTGGTAGCGATAACGCCATGACGCCGTTCTCTGCTTTTGCCACTACGCGTTGGATCTATGGCCCGGAAAAACTGGTGCGCTACAACGGTTCTGCGGCTTATGAAATTCAGGGGGAAAACGCGAGCGGTTTTAGTTCTGGCGATGCGATGGCAAAAATGGAAGCCCTGGCGAACAACCTTCCGGCAGGAACAAGCTGGGCCTGGAGTGGTTTGTCATTGCAGGAGAAACTCGCCAGCGGACAGGCGATGAGTCTGTATGCGGTGTCTATTCTGGTGGTTTTCCTCTGCCTTGCCGCACTGTACGAAAGCTGGTCAGTCCCGTTCTCGGTCATTCTGGTGATCCCGCTGGGGCTTCTCGGCGCGGCGCTGGCGGCCTGGATGCGCGATTTAAACAACGACGTTTACTTCCAGGTGGCGCTATTAACCACTATCGGTTTGTCGTCGAAAAACGCCATTCTGATTGTAGAGTTTGCTGAAGCGGCGGTTGCTGAGGGCTATTCCCTGAGCCGGGCGGCATTACGCGCGGCGCAGACACGTCTGCGTCCAATCATCATGACCTCACTGGCGTTTATTGCCGGGGTAATGCCACTTGCAATGGCTACCGGCGCGGGCGCGAACAGCCGCATCGCCATTGGTACCGGCATTATTGGCGGTACGTTGACCGCCACGCTACTGGCAATCTTTTTTGTCCCTCTCTTTTTTGTACTGGTGAAACGTTTGTTTGCCGGTAAACCGCGCCGTCAGGAGTAAGTTATGTTGCGTCGTTCTCTTATTTTTCTGGTGCTGTTGAGTGCGGGATGTGTGTCGCTCGATCCTCACTACAGTACACCTGAATCCCCAATCCCGGTGACGCTGCCGGGAACACAGAGCCAGGGGAAAGCAATCAGTCATGAGTGGCAGCAAGTGATCCACGATCCCCGATTGCAGCAGGTGGTGACTATTGCACTGAACAGTAACCGCGATGTGCAAAAAGCGATTGCGGATATTGATTCTGCGCGGGCGCTATATGGGCAAACCAATGCGTCGTTATTCCCGACGGTGAATGCGGCTTTAAGTTCGACCCGCAACCGTACGCTGACGAGCGGAACCGCTACCAGTGCTGAAGCGGACGGTTCTGTCTCCAGTTTTGAGCTGGACCTGTTTGGTCGCAATCAGAGTTTGTCGCGGGCAGCACGGGAAACCTGGCTTGCCAGCGAATTTACGGCGCAGAACACCCGCTTAACGCTGATTGCCGAAATCAGCACCGCCTGGCTGACGCTGGCTGCCGATAACAGCAATCTGGCGCTGGCAAAAGATACGATGGCCAGTGCAGAGCACTCGCTGAAAATTATCCAGCGCCAGCAGCAGGTTGGCACTGCGGCAGCGACGGATGTCAGTGAGGCGATGAGTGTTTATCAGCAGGCGCGCGCCAGCGTTGCCAGTTATCAGACACAAGTGATGCAGGATAAAAACGCCCTGAACTTACTCGCCGGAACCACGCTTGCGGAAAATCTGCTACCGGGAACACTGGAAAGCCTGCCGGAACAGATGATAAGCCTGGTTCCTGCGGGAGTGTCATCTGACGTTCTGCTGCGTCGCCCGGATATCCAGGAAGCGGAACATAACCTGAAGAGCGCCAATGCTGATATTGGCGCAGCGCGGGCAAACTTCTTCCCGACGATTTCGCTGACTGCCAGTGCCGGCGTTGGCAGTGATGCATTGTCATCGCTGTTCAGCCACGGAATGCAGGTCTGGTCGTTTGCGCCCTCGGTGACATTACCGCTGTTCACTGGGGGCAGTAATCTGGCGCAACTTCGCTACGCGGAAGCGCAAAAGCGCGGACTCATTGCCACTTATGAAAAAACAGTCCAGAGCGCCTTCAAGGATGTCGCCGATGCGTTGGCCCGCCGGACAACACTGGAAGAACAACGGGATGCCCAGCGCCAGTATGTCAACGCCGAACAACAAACGGTCGATATTGGCCTGCGTCGTTATCAGGCCGGCGTTGGCGATTATCTGACTGTGTTGACGGCCCAGCGCAACTTGTGGAGCGCACAGCAGGAATTACTGGCGTTGCAACTCACTGATTTTACAAACCGAATCACGCTCTGGCAGTCGCTGGGCGGCGGTATGTCATCACTCAAGTAAGGAGCAGTATGAGCAGAGTCTCTCTTTCATGGGCATTAATTCTCGGTCTTTTAGCCGGGATTGGCCCAATGTGTACCGACCTTTACTTGCCTGCGTTGCCTGAGATGTCGAAACAACTGGCGGCGACCACGACCATAACGCAATTAACGCTGACCGCGTCACTGATTGGCCTTGGTGTCGGGCAACTGCTGTTCGGCCCTTTGAGCGACAAAATCGGGCGCAAGCGCCCGTTAATCTTGTCGTTGCTATTGTTTATTGTCTCCTCCGTTTTGTGTGCGACAACCAACAATATTTACTGGCTGGTGGTTTGGCGTTTTATGCAGGGGATTGCGGGGGCAGGTGGTTCGGTGCTTTCTCGTTCCATTGCTCGTGACAAATATCAGGGCGTAACGCTGACCCAATTTTTCGCGTTGTTGATGACGGTGAATGGACTGGCGCCTGTGTTATCGCCAGTGTTGGGCGGTTATATCGTCAGCACCTTTGACTGGCGCATTTTATTCTGGGTTATGGCTGAGATTGGTACCGTACTCTTGTTGGGGTGTCTGTTATTTATTCATGAGACCTTACCGGAAAATAACAGGGGCTCATCATTGCTATTAACCGGGCGAAGTGTGTTACAGAATCGCCGTTTTATGCGCTTTTGTCTGATTCAAAGTTTTATGTTGGCAGGGTTGTTTGCTTATATCGGCTCTTCGTCTTTCGTGTTGCAGAAAGAATTTGGCTTTAGTCCAATGCAATTTAGCCTGGTATTTGGCCTTAACGGCATTGGACTTATCATCGCTTCCTGGATTTTTTCACGTCTGGCCCGACGATTTAATGCGATGAAATTGTTGCGAGTTGGCCTGATTGCGGCAATTTTGTGTGCATTGCTCACATTCTTATGTGCATGGCGGCAACTGCCCATCCCGGCACTGGCGGCATTGTTTTTCACCATCGCATTTTGTAGCGGCATTGGCACCGTTAGTGGGGCAGAGGCAATGAGTGCTGTAAGAACACAAGAATCTGGAATGGCGTCTGCGCTAATGGGGATGAGCATGTTTGTTTTCGGCGGTATAGCCGCGCCGTTGTCGGGATTAGGTGGGGAAACGCTGTTAAAAATGAGTTTGGCGATTACGGTGTGTTATACGCTGGCACTCCTGGTTGCGCTCATCGGAACGGGTAATCAGAAGGTGGAAGATTAACGAGTTGTTCATTCTGACAGAGATTATCTCCCTGTCAGAATGCTGTTTAAGAGATCAGCGATCCTTGCGCCAGGCATCTGCCGTCAACGCTTCGCCAAAATGCCCGGAAATTAGCCGCCTGGTAAGCTCATGCAGCGGTGAGGCCAGCACATCCGCGGTACTCCCACGCTCGACGACCTCGCCCTGGTGCATCACCAGAACCTGGTCGCTGATGTGCTTCATCATTCCGATATGTTGAGTCACATAGATATAAGAGATGCCTTGTTTCTCTTGTAACTCCAGCATCAGATTAATTAACTGCGAACGCATCGACATATCCAGCGAGGCGAGGGCTTCATCGGCGATGATCACTTTTGGTCGCAATATTAGCGCGCGCGCCAGCCCCAGACGCTGTTTTTGACCCGGTGCTAACATATGCGGGTAATAGCTAACGTGATCAGGCAGTAGCCCAACCATACGCATCGTTTCAATTATCTGTTTCCGTCGTTGTTCCGGCTCCAGATCGGTGTTTAAACGCAGAGGAAAATCCAGGATTTGCGAGATACGCTGACGCGGGTTCAACGAAGTGGACGGATCCTGGAAAATCATGCGAATACGCTGACTGCGGAAAGAATAATCGCCAAAATGCAGCGGATGATCGTCAATCAATAACTCGCCGCTGGTAGGTTCAACCATTCCCGCCAGCATCTTTGCCAGTGTTGACTTACCGGAACCATTTTCGCCGATGATCGCCAGTGTCTGGCGTTCACGCAATGTAAAACTCAAGGGTTTTACCGCTTCCACCGTTTGACGACGAAACCACCCGGTCCGGTAGCGGAACGTTTTGCTTAAATTACGTACTTCGAGCAACGTTTCGATCATCTCACTCTTTCTCCATGTTCAGCGGGAAATGACAGGCATAGAGATGATTTTTTACGCCCGTCAAACGCGGCGTCACAATACATTCACGTTGCGCATACGGACAGCGAGGACCAAGACGGCACCCAATTGGTAATTGCTCCAGAAGTGGGATTGCACCAGGTAGCGTATTGAGGCGGCTTTTATGCGGCATCGCACTGCCGAAATCAGGTATCGCGCGGATCAGCGCCTGAGTATAAGGATGATGTGGCATCGTGACTAAATCCTTACTTGGCGCGCTTTCCACCGTCTGACCACAATAAAGCACGTTAATTTTATCCGCCCACTGGCTAAGCATTTGTAAGTCATGGCTGATAAGCAAAATGGTGGTATTGCTGTTTTGATTCAGCCGCGTTAACAGGCGGAAAATTTGCGCCTGCGTTGTTGGCTCCATCGAGTTTGTCGGTTCGTCAGCAATCAGCAGACGCGGTTGATTCGCCAGTGCAATAGCAATCATCACTTTCTGGCATTCACCTTCGGTCAACTCGTAAGGAAAGCTGCGCATCGCATCTTTATGATCTTTAATCCCCACGCGGTGCAGCAACTCAATGGCGCGGCGTTTGCGCCAGCCGAAACGCTGCCACCAACGGCCTTTATAGGTCCAGGCAGGGATGTTTTGCATCAACTGGCGACCAACGCGCTCTGACGGATCGAGACACGATTGCGGTTCCTGAAAAATCATCGACACGTTGTGCCCAACCAGCTTGCGCCGTTCTCGTGCGGAGAGGCGCAGTAAATCGATATCATCAAAACGCATGCGATCAGCGGTGACGCGCCAGTTATCTTTATTAACGCCGCAAATCGCTTTCGCAATCAGGCTTTTACCCGATCCTGATTCACCAACCAGACCACGGATTTCACCTTCGTTTAAGGTCATGCTGACGCGGTCAACGGCTTTTACCCACTCATCACCGGTTTTGAATTCAATGGTCAGGTTGCGAATATCCAGTAATGGCATTATTCCACCCCCGCAATAATCGCGCGACGTACGCCATCACCCAGCAGATTCACCAGCAATACGCTGATCATGATTGCCGCACCAGGCAGCATGACGGTCCACGGGGCGACATAAATCAGTTCCAGCGCATCGCCGAGCATTGCTCCCCATTCCGGTGAGGGCAGTTGTGCGCCGAGATCGAGAAAACCGAGCGCGGCGATATCGAGGATCGCCATCGATAGAGCACGGGTAATTTCGGTGACCAGTCCGGCGGTGATATTAGGTAATACGGCAAACCAGAGAATATTCAGCGTTGTTGCGCCATCCAGCCGGGCGGCAATAACGTACTCCTTTTCCAGCTCGTCATGCACCATGCTATAGATTGAACGCACCATACGCGGCAGCAGCGCCAGCCAGACGGCAAACATGGCGTGTGACAAACTTGGCCCGGCAAATGCTACGACAATAATCGCCAGTAGCAACGAAGGAATCGCCAGCAAAGTATCCAAAATATGGTTAAGAACGGCTGAACGTAGGCCATGTGTCGCACCGGCGAAGGTGCCGAGCACCAGACCGCAGATCGTCGCGGAAAATGTCACGACAAATGCGCCGCCAACGGTGGGCGCAGCACCGCTCAATAATCGACTTAACACGTCGCGCCCGAGATCGTCCGTACCGAGGAAGAAAGAAACTTCGCCATAACGCGACCATGATGGCGGCAGTAGCTGATAACCGAGAAACTGCTGATCGATGCCATAAGGCGCAAACCAGCCGCCAAAAATACACAGCACAGTCAGCCCCGCGCAACCGTACAAGCCGACCATCGCAGAGGCATCACTGTAGAATTTGCGCCAGGCGGTACGTAGCGTACCTGGCGGACGTTTCTCGCTGTATACGCTATCGTAAGGCATATGGACTCACTTTAATATTATTAACCATGCTTTGGTTCCCTTTTTTTTCCTTGAATATCAATACGTTTATCGTCGTTTTTATTCTGATTTTGTTTAGTTTGCTTCGATTTTATAGTATCAATTTAAGCAAAATGTGTACACTAATGTGTATACGCTGGCTCGTGGAGTGTACACATTGCTTACCGATACAAAATTAAGAAAAGCACTAGGCAAAAAGCGAGACAAAATTGAAGTCGTTTCTGACGCTATGGGCCTGAACGTTCGGCTGTCTACTTCCGGCAGTATAACATTCTTTTACCGTTACCGATGGAACGGTAAAGCCGCTCAATTGGCAATCGGGAATTACCCGACCGTATCGTTATCTCACGCACGCAAACGCAGGCAGCAATTCAGAGCATGGTTAACTGAAGGACTTGATCCGCGATGTCAGGTTGCTCTGGAAAAGCAGAAAAAAGCCGAAGCACTCACAGTGAGCGAAGCATTTGATTATTGGGAAAAGAACTATTGCATTCCCGAAGGATTAAGAAAGGTAAAGGTTAACCGGAGGGATTTTAATAACCATATCGCGCCAGTTCTTGGAAATAAGGTTGTTGATCAGACAACGAAAGAGCAGTGGCTTAGCCTGTTTGACTCTATGGGAAGAAGGGTAGTTACAGGCCAGATGCTGGGGTTAATGCAGCGGACGTTTCGGTTTTGCTCAAACAGGGGAGTGATTAATACAAATCCAGTTGAGACCTTAAGGCGCTCGGATGTTGGTCTTACTGCTGCATCTAAGGACAGAATATTAAGCGATGAGGAAATCAAAATAGTCTGGTCTACGCTGCCTGAATTGGCGCACAGGCAAATGATGATCGTTAAATTTTTGCTGATGACAGGATGCCGAAGTGCAGAGATAAGAACTGCAAAGTGGGAGTGGTTCGATTTCAACGAGGGGACATGGACTATTCCAGCAAGCGATTACAAAACCGGGAAATCAGTAAGGCGAGCACTGCCTGTTGCTGCGGTAAGGATGATGGAATCAATAAAAGCAACATCCGTGTCAAAGCATGTTGTTACACTGTCACGCTATAAGGGGCCAGAAGATGACAGGCCGCCACAGCAGCCCAATATTGCTTTATTGTCCGCTCAGATAGTTGCCAAAACAGGGATGAAAACCTGGTCGCTTCATGATCTGAGAAGAACGGTTGCAACCCGACTTTCTGAACTGGGGGCTCCACCACATGTGATCGGAAAGTTGCTAGGACATCATATGTCAGGTGTTATGGCGCGTTACAACCTTCACGATTATCTTGATGACCAAAAGTACTGGCTTTCTGTGTGGCAAGATTATCTTGAGAAGTTGATTGGGCGCCCTTTGTTTTGACTCCTGTATTCGCCTATTCTTATTTCAGCAAATACATGTCGAAACAGTACAACGACAAGCCTCCAGCTCTGGAGGGGAAGCCCTGTGAACTGTGCGCAGGCGGTATATAAAAAACGGCAATGATGACACCGGGATAACCCCGGTGAATTTAGGCCAATTTGTAGTAGAATACGCTTCGGAATTATCAGGAAAAGAATATGCTATGAACCCTTATATTTATCTTGGCGGTGCAATACTTGCAGAGGTTATTGGAACAACCTTGATGAAGTTTTCAGAAGGCTTTACACGGTTATGGCCTTCTGTAGGTACAATCATTTGTTATTGTGCATCATTTTGGTTATTAGCGCAGACACTGGCTTATATTCCAACGGGAATTGCTTATGCTATCTGGTCAGGTGTTGGTATCGTTCTGATTAGCTTACTGTCCTGGGGGATTTTCGGTCAACGATTAGATCTTCCTGCCATTATAGGTATGATGTTGATTTGTGCCGGAGTGTTGGTCATTAACTTGTTGTCACGAAGTGCGACACATTAAATAAAATATAATTTCACTTCATCGAGTAAAAAGCTTGCCCGCATTTTTATGTGGGCAATTTTTTAAGCTTAACGTGGTAGACATTCGTTTGAGCAACTAAAAGTATCGCCGGTTTTTTTAGATAAAATCAATGTAATCTATGCATATAATGGCTCATGAAACATATCATTTCGCAATCATGATTGTTTTTGCATTAACGTTGCGCCTTTCTGCATAAAGAGCCAAAGCAATATCCAATAAAATAACGATAGGTCATAACAAAGAGGTTTTTATGAAAAAACTTATCGTTTCAAGTGTCTTGGCATTAATAACATTCTCGGCGCAGGCGGCACCATTTCAGGTCACAAGTAGCGAAATCAAAAATGGAGAGTCGCTTTCAAAGGCACATGTATTTTCGGGATTTGGTTGTGAGGGAGAGAATATATCACCTTCATTAAGCTGGTCTGGTGCGCCTCAGGGAACGAAAAGTTTTGCTGTGACGGTTTATGATCCAGATGCACCGACTGGTAGCGGATGGTGGCACTGGACCGTAGCCAATATTCCAGCAACAGTAACATCTTTGCCTGTTGATGCCGGGCGGCGTGATGGTACAAAACTTCCCGCCGGGGCTGTTCAGGGGCGAAATGATTTTGGTTATGCGGGATTCGGTGGGGCATGTCCTCCTGCAGGAGATAAGCCACACCATTATCAGTTTAAAGTCTGGGCGCTTAAAACGGATAAAATTCCTGTTGATTCTCATTCCAGTGGAGCATTAGTTGGCTATATGCTTAACGCGAATAAAATAGCAACCGCTGAAATAACTCCTGTTTATGAGATAAAGTAAGGTAAAAGTATGCTGGCAAAAGGTAGGGCTAACCTGAAAATTGAAGAAATACGGATGCATAAACGTCACGAAATTCATAGAGTTAAGCCCATTATGCCAGCTTTATGTCGTATCCGTCAGGGGACGAAAATCATCAATTGGGAAACACATAGTTTAACTGTTGATAATAATCAAATGGTATTATTCCCCAGCGGATACGAATTTTATATTGCGAATTATCCAGAAGCCGGTCTTTATCTTGCAGAAATGCTTTACTTTCCCATAGACCTGATGGAAAGATTCCGAAATATTTACGCGGTAACCCCTCTGGCGCGTCACACAACCGGACTCTGTATACCTCAGAATCCCGAGTTGATCTATTGCTGGGAGCAGCTAAGAACATCTGTTTCCCGAGGTTTTTCAACTCAACTTCAGGAACACTTAGCAATGGGTGTTCTCCTTTCATTAGGCGTAAATAATGTTAACTATTTATTTTTATCAGATAGTAAACAACCATTAATTAACCGTTGCTATAACTTGCTTGTATCTGATCCAGGCGCAAAATGGACCGCAGACAAAGTTGCGCGACATCTCTATATTTCTGTATCCACATTACATCGTCGTCTGGCAAACGAGGGCGTAAGTTTTCAAAGTATACTGGACGATGTGAGATTAAATAATGCTCTGTCTACTATACAAACCACGTTGAAACCAATTAGTGAGATAGCCAGAGAAAATGGTTATAAATGTCCTTCACGTTTTACTGAAAGGTTTCATAACCGTTTTAAAATAACCCCAAGAGAACTAAGAAAAGCGGCCAAAGAATAAAATAATTTCATTAAGACTATGCGATAGTGCCGATTTTTTTAAAGCGTTCCAGCATAATCATACCACCGGAGTCTGAACAACTCCGGTGGCTTCTGTGTTAAATTGCACAGTTCACTACCAATCGATTGGTATCGTTGATAGTAATGGTTAAGTTAACTACTTGCTAAAATATCCAGCTCTGAACTGTGTCCGTAGCGAATATTCCTGATGTCAGAGAGAATAGATATTTAATCACTTAATGGAAACCAGCCAGTTCCCCTGGAGGCCTGAATTTCATCCCATAATTTATCCGGGATTGTTAATTCAGGAACCTGCTTTGGATTAAGTGCTGTTTTAATTTCATGACTTCTCCCTGTTTCAGCTAAAGTAACCCATTCCGGGTTAATGACCAGCCCCTTACCGATCGCAACAAGCGGCAGACCAACGGAAATTGCTTCCTGAGCCTGATTCGGCGTACGTATTTTACCCGCTGCGATCACTGGTACTCTTCCTGCGATGTGATCTAAAATCAGCTCAATTATTCGTGGCCCGTTTGGTGACTCAATAGGGCGGCTTTCGTTAACACTGACCAGTGAGGTATGTATATACGAAATACTCGACGAGATTAATCGATCCAGTAGTTTATAAGTATCCTCAATCCGCAGACCACCTTTTGCGGATTCTTCAGGAGATATTCTGTATCCTATGGCAAAGGGTTTTGTCGCATATTCGTATACAGTATTTTTTACTTCCTGTAACACAGCCAGAGGGAAACGCATACGCCCTTCGAGATCTCCGCCCCAACGGTCAGTACGCTGGTTAAATAGAGGAGAAAAGAAATTCTGAAGCAGAAACCCATGTGCGCCATGAAGCTCAACGCCATCAAAGCCTGCTTTAATAGCCCTTTTTGTGACGTCTCCGAATGCCCTGATAGTTTCCAGAATCTCGTTTTCAGTCATTTCCCTGCTTTGGACTTCTTTCTTCATAAAGTCACCAGACTTGATGTTTGATGCACTGGCACTAATGACATCATTATTCGGTACAAGCTCTGGAATAGCTTTATTACCGGCATGAAAAATCTGTAGGATAGCCGGAGCTCCACCACTTTTTGCCGCTGTCGCCAGTTCTTCAAGACTTTTCATGAAACGATCATCATATGCGGCAAATTCATTAGTAAATCCAATACCGCCTGGAGTGACATAGGTACATCCTGTTATTACCAGACCAATATTTTGTGAGCGACGTTTATAAAATTCCAGTTCTTGCTGAGATATAGTTCCATCAGGATTAGCTGACCAGGTCGTCATCGGCGCCATAACGATACGATTACGTAACTTGATTTTATCTGTCAGCATAAAAGGTGAAAACAGTGATGAATATTTATTTGTCATAACAATACCTCAGAGATGCTTACCTGATTTTTTGATGTGTTTATTTGATATGATTAACGTTATCTTTGTATCGTTTTATTTTGATAATACATCGAGTGTCAGTGAGAAATTTAGCTGCTGGTTCTAATGTCAGTGTTTTTGCATCTTATAGCAGTGGATTGAAAATCAGGGAGATAATCAATCTCCCTGTAGTATTCTTACAAATGTGTTTTATAAAAAGGAATTAATTTATCAAGTGCTTGTTTTACGGGTTCTGGCTTATCATACAGGTCGTAATGTGAATAACCTTCAACAACAACCAGCTCTTTATGTTTTGACGCTGCCCGACCAATAATTTCACAGCCGTCGCGATATGCACCAAAAGCGCCCACTCTATCTCCCACAACAACCATCAAGGGTTGAGTTAATAGCACTTCTGCAAGATGGAATGCATCCCATCCAACGGCAACAGTCTGGTGAGAAAATAGCGAACGATTTACCCCATTCGGTGCACAGCCTCGTGGTGAACGATAATATTCTGTGGCTTCAAAAAGATCTATTTCCGTTAATCCCGCTTCAAGCGCAGCATTCGGAGAGGAGGGGAGTAAATCATCTACGCGAAGTTTAGCGCCGTTAGCTTCATCTGTTCTTTGCTGCGCCATTGTTTCGAGCGCGCCAATAGGATTAAATGCCGTAAACCCTTCACGCATAAGACGCCCGTAGTTTGCGCCAGTGACAGTACCGATGGCTTTAATTCGACGTTCTGTCATTGCGGCATTAATGGCATATCCACCGCCACCGCAAATACCCAGTACGCCAATACGCCCGGCATCAACGTAAGGTAAGGTTGTGAGGTAATCAACGACAATGCTGAAGTCTTTTACCCGCATTGTTGGATCTTCCAGATAACGTGGTTCTCCGCCACTGCTTCCCTGAAAACTGGCGTCGAAAGCAATTACGATAAAGCCCGCTTTTGCTAATGCGGCACCATAGACGCTACCTGATGTCTGTTCCTTGCAGCTTCCAATTGGATGAGCGCTGATTATTGCGGGATATTTTTTTTCGCTATCGAAATCATCAGGGAAATAGATATCAGCCGCTATATCCCAGTAGGTGTGTTTTATTGAAACAGTTTTCATTTCAAGCTCCGGGGATTTGCCTAAACAGGTTTAAATATCGTTGCTATTTTCTACAACAGGCATTCGTGCTTATATCGCGAACGGCATAATAGTATGGCTTGTATTGGTTATCATCAATGGTCTAATATCTATCACAGTGTTAAGCTAAGGTTTACAATGAATGAAAATAGAACCTTCAATTCTGCCTTCTCTCGCCTGGTTCGCACTGATTGTTCGGGCCGGGAGTTTCTCCAGAGCTGCTTCTGAAATGGGGATCACACGGGCCGCGTTGTCCCAGAATTTAAAATCTCTTGAGGAACGTCTGAACACAAAACTGATTTACCGCACGACGCGTAATATGTCGCTTACCGAGGAGGGACAGCGTTTGTATGACGTGCTGGTGTCGGCTTTTGGGCAGATTGATGATGCTCTGAAAGATGTCGGTGATACCCAACTTGAACCAACAGGTCTACTAAGAATAAACTCTTCCCGTGTTGCAGCAAGGATGCTTGTTGAGCCTCATATCTGCGAGTTTCTTACTCGTTATCCAAAAACTAAAATAGAACTCATTATGGATGATGGCTTGTCTAACATTATTGCTGAGGGCTGTGATGCGGGGATTCGTCCTGGACAGGGGCTGGATGAACATATGACAGCCGTTCCTGTCTCTCCTCTTATTAAACTGATTACCGTAGCATCTCCAGATTATTTAAGGAAATACGGTATTCCTGAAACGCCTTACGAATTGAGTAACCATAATTGCCTTCGATTACGGCATAAAACGAGTGGCGCACTCTCACCGTGGGAGTTTTCTTATATTAGCGGAAATAATGAAAAGTTCGAAATTGAGGCATCAGGTAGGTATATTGCTAATGATGATGAAAGCATGATTCGGATGGCTATTAATGGGGCAGGCATCATTCAGCATCTCGATTTTGCAATAGCTGAACAAATCGATGCGGGTAAATTACAGCCGATTCTTCAGGACTGGTCCGTTTCATTTCCTGGGTTTTATATTTATGTCTCTTCGCGAGTGAGGATGCCTTCTAAAGTCCGCGCTTTTATAGATTTTATGGTTGAGAAAAGATTAAGCCTCAAGAGTAATAGTTGATTATTAATGGCCCCGCCCGGAGAAGGGCGGGGTTTTTACAATCTGATTGATATGTGTATAAAAATCAGATTGTCTCATTTAGCTAATGATTTCTGTTTATGCGTGAGTTAGCGTAAGGCATACCACTCCTTATGTTTCAGAGGATTAGCCATAGCCCCTAAAATATCAGAAATAACGTTAACAATAATAACCAGCGAACCACACACCATTACACCGGCGGAAATTGCCGCGTAATCCTGCTGGCGAATAGCGTTAATTAACCAGCGCCCCAGACCGGGCCAGCTAAAGACCATTTCGGTGATCATCGCCAGGGTCAGCATGGTGGAAAACTGAAGCCCCAGACGGGGGATGACGGGCGGCAACGCGTTATGCAGTACATGGCGACGTAGAATGGTAAAACGTGACAAACCGCGAGTTGCCGCCGCTTTAACATAGTTCTGGTCATACACTTCGATAGTGCTGATACGCATCAGGCGGATCACTTCGGTGGTTGGCGCTACCGACAGAGTTATCACCGGCAGCACCATATGGCGAAATGCGCTCATAATCATTTCATCACGCCACGGGGAGTGTGAAAGCCATGCATCAATCAGCGCAAAACCGGTGACAGGTTTCACTTCATAAAGCAGGTCGAAGCGACCTGAAACCGGCAGCCAGCCCAGCGTAAGGGAGCAAAACAGCGTCAACAGCAGCGCCAGCCAGAAAACCGGAATTGAAAAACCCAGCAGGGCGATGGCGTTGATCAAGTTATCCTGCCACTTATGCCGCATAATCCCTGCAATCATCCCTACCGGGATCCCAACAATCAGTGCAAACCCAAAAGCGAGAATGCACAGTTCCATTGTCGCCGGAAAAACCTCTTTTAGCTGTTCGGCAATAGACTGACCATTAATGCTGGAAACACCGAAATCCCAGTGAATCAAACCGTTAAACCAGAATATCCAGGCATTCCACAAGGAAGCGCCCTGTAGCGGCGCATGTGGCGTGAAATAACTCAAACTGAAACCGACAAAGGTCAGTAAGAATAAAGTCACGATCAATAATAAAATACGACGTAAGGTGAAGATAATCATGGTTTTTTCACCTCATTCTGTTTCTCTCGATATACCCCTGCGAAGGAGGCGTTACCGAACGGGCTAAGTACCAGACCTTTGATATCGTAACGGTAGGCCTGTAAGCGTAATGACGAGGCTAATGGCAAAACAGGCAGTTCCTGCGCCAGAATGTTTTGCGCTTCATCATAAGCTTCTATACGTGCCGCCAGTTGCTGTGAGGAAAGCGCCTTACGCAACACGCTGTCGAATTTCGGATCGCACCAGTGAGCAAGGTTGGTCTGTGAGTGGATTGCCGCGCAGCTAAGTAATGGACGGAAGAAGCTGTCCGGGTCATTACTGTCCGTCGCCCAACCGGATAATGTCAGATCATGACTCATATCCATTAATCGCGCCTCCTGAAAACGGCCTTCTACTGGCACAATTACTACTTTTACGCCGACTTGCGCCATATCCGCCTGAATCAGTTCGGCGGTCTTCAGCGGACTGGGGTTCCACGCCTGCGAGCGTGTTGGCACCCACAGTTTTAGCGTTAAGTTTTCCAGCCCTAACGCTTTCAGTTGTTCGCGCGATTTTGCCGGATTGTATTCGGTAATCTTAGCCTCATTATCATAAGCCCATGAGGCGCGCGGCAAAATGGAGGCCGCAGTTTCAGCCGTACCGTAATAGATAGATTGCATCAAACGTTGATTATTGATCGACAATGCCAGCGCGTGGCGTACTGCCGGGTTATTCAACGGCGGTTTGGCGGTATTAAAAGCCAGATAGGCGATGTTCATTCCCGGGCGTAGCGTTAAACGCAGGCGTGGGTCGTCGCGCAAAATAGATAACTGGCTGGCGGCTGGCCATGCCAGTACGTCACATTCGCCGGTTAATAATTTCGACAAACGTCCGGTACCGCCAGAACCTAAATCCACCACCACCTGGGGCATCAACGGTTTGCCTCGCCAGAACTCATCATGACGTTGTAAGCGAATATATTGCCCGGCGCGATTTTCCGACAGTTTATACGGTCCGGTGCCGACTGGCTGGCGGTCGAGCAGCTCCTGGCGATCTTCTTTTTCCAGCTTTCCGGCGTATTCCGCGGACATCACCGACGCATAATGGGTTGCCAGATGCCACAAAAAGGAAGCGTCCGGCTGTGCCAGACGAAACTCAACGGTATAGTTATCCAGCTTGCGCACGCTTTTTACGTTATCGGCAAATTGCAGGCTGTCGAAATAGGGGAAGTTACTGCCGTTGACGTTATGCCACGGGTTATTGCGATCAAAAATCCGCTGGAAGGTAAATACCACATCATCGGCATTCATTTTGCGGCTGGGGGTAAACCATGCGGTTTGTTGAAACGGTACATCGCGACGTAAGTGGAAGCGATAGGTTGCGCCGTTGTCGAGCACTTCCCAGCTTTCGGCAAGCTCCGGCATCAGACGATAAGTGTAGGGATCGACATCCAATAGCCGATCATAGAATTGGGCGGCAAGGGTATCGACAATTAACCCACTGCTCGCTTTGGATGGGTTAAAGGTGTTGACCTGTCCACTAACGCAATAGACAAAACCGCTGTCGCGGATATCAGCATGCGGGGTGGGCTCAGGTGCTGCTATTGCCTGACTACTCACAAGTCCAGCAATCACCAAAAGAGACGATAATACCTGGCGCATAATATTAAGAAATTTTATGTAAAGAAGCTATCTTACTAATATTTAATGACATTTGCCATTACCGTTTGTGTTCAGGGGTATCTACGAAGACCGTGTGATTGGTCGTTGCACAGGTGGCGTCGCCGATTGTTCAACATTCGTACCCATGATTTCTTTATAACTATAACTCACAGAATAATTTAGCGGGACACAGTACGGTACGGATCGTAAGAAACCAATTAGAACTGGCTCATATTGTCGACAACGTGTGTCTCATTTTTAGCCGGATGCGGCGTGATGATGAACGGTTTATCTGGCTTACAATACTGACTGAGCATCCGCAATTAAACGATTACTCATTACCCCATTGATTCAAAAACTCTGCGATCTCATCAATGCGAGAGGGATGAATCCCCGCTTCAGTAGCCATTTCATGCTGGGCTTCTTCGCTGATCTCTTCATTATTCATTAATCGGGTGAGCAGTAACTGGAAGTAGTGGGCCAGCGCTGTGCGTTCAGAGTCTGAGACAGGTTTGACGCATTCGGTCGCGTACTCATCGGCAATATCAAAATATTTCAGTGGGATATCGTGGTTCATTGTTTGCCCCTGGGGTTAATGCGCTAAGCACAGGGGCGGATGATAGCACTCGTGATCCGGGTCATACATCTTTTTATCGATAATGACGCGGCGCATTGCCTCTGGCAGGACAATGCGTCGCGTATCCACGCATTACGTCTCGCTAACCGGCGTTCTGTCGCCATCATACAATGGTACTTTGCGATAGCGGCGGATCAGGTACCACAAATATGCGCCGCCTAACGAGGCCCACACCAGGCCCAGCGTTAGCGATGTCGACTCCAGATTTACCCACAACACGCCCACTGTCAGTGCGCCAACCAGCGGCATTAATAAATAGTGGAAGTGTTCCTTCCAGCTTTTATTCATCCCTTTACGCCGCCAGAAGTGGTTGAATACCGATAAATTAACGAAGGTAAACGCCACCAATGCGCCAAAATTAATCAACGCCGTGGCGGTGACTAAATCAAAGAACAGCGCCGACAACGCCACAATCCCGACCATAATGACGTTCAGTGCCGGAGTCCGCCATTTCGGATGAACGTAGCCAAATATGCGTTCAGGGAACACATTGTCACGCCCCATCACATACAACAGGCGCGATACGCTGGCATGTGACGCCAGGCCAGACGCTAATGTATTCACAAAGGTCGTGCAGAGGAAAATTGACTGGAACAGCTTGCCGCCGACGTACAGTGCAATCTCCGGCAGTGCGGCATCCGGGTCTTTAAAGCGACTGATATCCGGGAAGAAAAGCTGCATAAAGAAAGATGCCGCAATGAAGATAATCCCGCCGTAAACCGCCGTCAGGAAAATAGCTTTCGGGATCACGCGCGCGGCGTCCGGCGTTTCTTCCGAAAGCGTCGTCACCGCATCGAAACCGAGGAACGAGAAGCAGACAATCGTCGCGCCGGTAATAATCGGGATCAGATGCGCGTTCTCGCTGATAAATGGCTGTAGCGACCAGACAGTGCCAACGCCTTCACCTTTATGCAGCCCCTGAACCACCAGGAAGATGAACACCACCATAATGGAGATTTGTACCAGGACAAACAGGGTATTGAAATTGGCGACCAGGTTAACGCTCTTCAGATTCGCGGCGGTTAAAATCGTTACGAACGTCACCACCCACACCCACGGCGGCACTTCCGGGAAGAGGGCGGAAAGATAGATCTTTGCTAATAATACGTTGATCATCGGCAAAAAAAGGTAATCCAGCAATGATGACCAGCCGACCATAAAGCCGACGTGCGGATTAATCGATTTTTGCGCATAGGTGTAAGCTGAACCGGCTTCCGGGAACTGACGAACCAATTTGCCGTAGCTGATAGCGGTAAACAGCACGCCTGCCAACGCCAGTAAATAAGATGCCGGGACATGACCGTCGCTGATGCCGGATACAATGCCAAAAGTATCAAATACGGTCATCGGTGTGAGATAAGCCAGCCCCATCATCACCACCTGCCACAATTTCAGCGATTTTCGCAGGCGGGTTTTGCCGGGTTGCGCAGCAATATCAAATGGTGAATTAATAGCCATAATTGCTGCCTCCACTGCGTAATAAGGTTTGCGGTCGTATCGACCTGAAATCAAACCTGTTTAGCAGGGGAAGCAAAGGGGGCGGGGTACACTCGGTCGTGGGGAGGGCGCATACGCAGCCTCCCTCGCCATGCGGGAATTTCATCATTGGCATCATCTCATTTCCTCGTCATTGTCTTAATCGTTAACGGAAGCCCGTTGCCGCCTGCGCTCCATAACGCGACATCCGGGAAATGTCTGGATTACCAGCAAATGTCAGACCTGGCTCCGCTCAGGTCGGTGATACAAGCCCCGCAAGGGGCCACTACGCGTTTTTCAACATCCACTCAATTTCTGTTTCTGTGATGAAACGCTCAAATTGCAATAACTCATCGTTTTTGCAAGCGTGATACACATGGCAGAAACGCTCACCTAAATAGCGGCGCAGGTGATCATTCTCGATAAACTCCCACAGCGCGTCGCTCTGACGAATCGGGAAGGGTAAGCCTTCCTGTTCCAGCCCGTTGCCTTCCACTTCTTCCTGTAATGGCAGCTCATTATCTAAACCGTGCAAAATACCGGCGAAAATCGCCGCCATCACCAGATATGGGTTAGCATCCGCCCCCGCCACGCGGTATTCCACGCGGTGGTTATGACGGTCGCCGCACGGGATCCGCAGGGCGACGGTGCGGTTGTTATGGCCCCATGATGCCTGTGTCGGCACATACATACCCGGCTGGAAGCGACGATATGAATTTACGTTCGGCGCCAGCAACGCCATCGACGAAGGCATCAGGTCGATCATTCCAGCGAGCATCTTTTTCAGCAGCGGCGAATCTTCGCCTTCCGCGTCAGACAACACGTTTTCGCCACGGTTATTTTGCATGCTGATATGGATATGCATCCCACTGCCCGCATGCTCTTCATACGGCTTGGCCATAAAAGTGGCGTGCATCTTATGCTTTTCTGCCATCAGACGCACCAGACGTTTTAACGCCAGCGCATCATCGCAGGCTTCCAGCACGTTATCGGTATGGTAAAGGTTGATTTCAAACTGACCCGGCGAGGCTTCGGCAACCGCGCCATCTGCGGGAATTAGCTGTAATTGCGCCAGTTCATCAATATCATTAAGTACATCAGCGAAGTGGTTGAGGTTATCGACAGAATAGACCTGGCTTTGAGTGTTGCGATCATCGGTGCCGGGCGCGCAGGGCGGTTGCAAATATCCTTCGGCGTCGCGCTGGCGATCCAGTAAATAGAACTCCAGCTCTACCGCTACGACCGGGAACAGCCCGCGCTGGCGAAGCTGCTGCCACAGGCGGTTGAGTACGTTCCGCGGCTCAACGTCAAAGGGAGCGCCATCTTCATCGACCATGGTCAGGAGCATCTGACCGATATATTCCGGGTCTGCGGCAGAAGGGGTTAAGGAACCGAGAACAGGAACACAGGTACGATCCGGCTCGCCCATATCCTGACCCAGACCTGCCTCTTCTACTACGTTGCCCAGAATATCCATCGCAAAGACGGAGGCCGGGAAGTAGCATCCTTTTTCCAGCTTCATCAGACTTGACACCGGAACGCGCTTTCCGCGAAAGCTGCCATTCAGATCCGTAAGCAGTACATCAACATATTGTGTCTTCGGGTTGCGCTCCAGGTAGCGTTTCACTTCCTGCGTAAAGGCGCTACCCCGTCTCTCTTCTGACTGCTGAACAAAGTTCTCTACTTCAACGATATTGGTTTCCATGATTCTTCGCCTTTGGTTTTGTTTTCCGCTTGTGATGAAAGCGTAAAATATAATGACCACTCTTCGAATCTGTATGCAAACTAAATGTTTGTCAAATGTTAAATTGAGTTTGCAAAAAAGAAAACTCACTGCTAGATTGAAAAAATATTGAACATAAAGGTCATTTAAACCGCAGCAATGGCGATAATTTATTCCACTTTGTGAGATTGAGCATGGAAAATATAATGAACAATCCTGTTATCGGTGTCGTAATGTGCAGGAACAGGCTTAAGGGTCATGCGACCCAGACTCTGCAAGAAAAGTACCTGAATGCCATTATTTACGCGGGTGGTTTGCCGATTGCGCTGCCACATGCGCTGGCGGAGCCCGCATTACTTGAAGAACTTTTGCCGAAACTCGATGGCATTTATCTTCCTGGTAGTCCCAGCAATGTGCAGCCGCACCTATATGGTGAAAACGGCGATGAGCCTGACGCCGATCCCGGGCGTGATCTTCTGAGCATGGCGTTAATTAATGCTGCACTCGAAAGGCGTATCCCCATTTTCGCCATCTGCCGAGGGTTACAGGAACTGGTGGTGGCAACCGGAGGTTCGCTGCATCGCAAGCTGTGCGAACAGCCTGAATTGCTGGAACATCGTGAAGATCCCGAACTGCCGGTTGAGCAGCAATATGCGCCGTCGCACGAAGTTCAGGTTGAAGAGGGGGGATTACTGTCTGCACTGTTACCTGAATGTAGCAACTTTTGGGTAAACTCTCTGCATGGACAAGGGGCGAAGGTCGTCAGCCCGCGATTACGCGTTGAGGCTCGTTCGCCGGATGGCCTGGTTGAGGCGGTAAGCGTCATCAATCATCCTTTCGCGCTGGGCGTACAGTGGCACCCGGAATGGAACAGTAGCGAGTACGCGCTTTCGCGTATATTGTTCGAGGGCTTTATCACCGCTTGTCAGAACCATATCGCTGAAAAACAGCGGCTCTGACCACTACAGTTAAGGAAATGCAAATATGAGTGATGAGGGACTGGCGCCAGGAAAACGCTTGTCGGAAATCCGCCAGCAGCAGGGGCTTTCACAACGTCGTGCCGCCGAACTCTCTGGGCTGACGCACAGTGCTATCAGTACGATAGAACAGGATAAAGTCAGTCCCGCCATCAGTACGTTGCAAAAACTACTGAAGGTGTATGGATTGTCACTCTCGGAATTCTTTTCCGAGCCGGAAAAACCTGATGAGCCGCAGGTCGTCATTAATCAGGACGACTTGATTGAAATGGGCAGTCAGGGTGTGTCGATGAAGTTAGTGCATAACGGTAATCCGAATCGCACGCTGGCGATGATATTTGAAACTTACCAGCCGGGAACAACCACTGGAGAAAGAATTAAGCATCAGGGTGAGGAAATAGGCACTGTACTGGAAGGTGAAATTGTTCTGACCATTAATGGTCAGGATTACCACCTCGTCGCGGGGCAAAGTTATGCCATTAATACTGGCATCCCGCACAGCTTCAGTAATACGTCGGCAGGCATTTGCCGAATTATCAGCGCCCATACGCCCACCACGTTTTAATCTTTTTGTCCTGTAAGCCGGGTAAGCGCAATGCGCCCGGCAATCCATAAAGAATGTCGCCGGAAATAAACGGGCTTATGGCCTGGGGATCTCTGCGCCCTGACGTTCGCAAACGGCATATATCTGATAGACGTGAAACAGGAGTCATAATGAATTTTCATCATCTGGCTTACTGGCAGGATAAAGCGTTAAGTCTCGCCATTGAAACCCGTTTATTTATTAACGGTGAATATACCGCTGCGGCGGAAAATGAAACTTTCGAAACATCTGATCCAGTCACTCAGGCACCGCTGGCGAATATTGCGCGCGGCAAGAGCGCCGATATCGACCGTGCGGTGAGTGCGGCGCGTAGCGTATTTGAACGCGGCGACTGGTCGCAGGCCGCCCCGGCAAAACGTAAAGCGGTGCTGAATAAACTCGCCGATTTAATGGAAGCCCACGCCGAAGAACTGGCGCTGCTGGAAACCCTCGACACCGGTAAACCGATTCGTCACAGCCTGCGTGATGATATTCCCGGCGCGGCACGCGCCATTCGCTGGTACGCCGAAGCAATTGATAAAGTGTATGGCGAAGTGGCCACCACCAGTAGCCATGAACTGGCGATGATCGTGCGCGAACCGGTCGGCGTGATTGCTGCCATCGTACCGTGGAACTTCCCGCTGCTGCTGACCTGCTGGAAACTCGGTCCGGCGCTGGCGGCGGGGAACAGCGTTGTCCTGAAACCGTCAGAAAAATCACCGCTCAGTGCGATTCGTCTCGCGGGCCTGGCGAAAGACGCGGGTCTTCCTGACGGCGTGCTTAACGTGGTAACCGGTTTGGGTCATGAAGCGGGCCAGGCGCTGTCGCGTCATAACGATATCGATGTTATCGCCTTTACCGGCTCGACTCGTACCGGGAAACAGCTGCTGAAAGATGCGGGCGACAGCAACATGAAACGCGTCTGGCTGGAAGCAGGCGGCAAAAGCGCCAACATCGTTTTCGCTGACTGCCCGGATTTGCAAAAAGCGGCGAGCGCGACAGCCGCAGGTATCTTCTACAACCAGGGCCAGGTGTGCATCGCTGGAACGCGCCTGTTACTGGAAGAGAGCATTGCCGATGAATTCTTAGCCCTGTTAAAACAGCAGGCGCAAAACTGGCTGCCGGGCCACCCGCTTGATCCCGCAACCTCCATGGGCACCTTAATCGACTGCGCCCACGCCGATTCGGTACACAGCTTTATTCGCGAAGGTGAAGAAAAAGGGCAACTGCTGCTGGATGGTCGCAACGCTGGGCTGGCTGCCGCCATCGGCCCGACCATCTTTGTGGATGTAGACCCTAATGCGTCCTTAAGTCGCGAAGAAATTTTCGGCCCGGTACTGGTGGTTACCCGTTTCACATCAGAAGAGCAGGCGCTACAGCTTGCCAACGACAGCCAGTACGGCCTCGGTGCAGCGATATGGACGCGCGATCTCTCCCGCGCGCACCGCATGAGCCGCCGCCTGAAAGCCGGGTCCGTCTTCGTCAATAACTACAACGACGGCGATATGACCGTGCCGTTTGGCGGTTACAAGCAGAGCGGCAACGGTCGCGACAAATCCCTGCATGCCCTTGAAAAATTCACCGAACTGAAAACCATCTGGATAAGCCTGGAGGCCTGAAATGACCGAACATACCAGCAGTTACTATGCCGCCAGTGCGAATAAATACGCGCCATTCGACACGCTGAATGAGTCAATCACCTGTGATGTTTGCGTGGTTGGCGGCGGTTATACCGGGCTTTCCTCCGCGCTGCATCTGGCAGAAGCGGGATTTAACGTGGTGGTGCTGGAGGCCTCACGCATCGGCTTCGGCGCCAGCGGGCGCAACGGCGGGCAGCTTGTAAACTCCTACAGCCGCGACATCGACGTTATCGAAAAAAGCTACGGCATAGACACCGCCCGTATGCTTGGCAGCATGATGTTTGAGGGCGGCGAGATCATCCGCGAGCGCATCAAACGTTATCAGATTGATTGCGACTACCGCCCCGGCGGCCTGTTTGTGGCGATGAATGATAAACAGCTCGCGACTCTGGAAGAGCAGAAAGAGAACTGGGAACGCTACGGTAATAAACAGCTGGAACTGCTGGACGCCGACGCCATTCGCCGCGAGGTCGCCAGCGATCGCTACACAGGGGCGCTGCTGGATCACAGTGGTGGGCATATCCACCCGTTGAATCTCGCCATTGGCGAAGCCGATGCCATCCGCCTGAACGGCGGGCGCGTGTATGAGCTTTCTGCGGTGACGCAGATCCAGCACAGCACGCCAGCGGTGGTGCGTACAGCCAAAGGCCAGGTGACGGCGAAGTATGTCATTGTCGCCGGGAATGCGTATCTGGGCGATAAAGTGGAGCCGGAACTGGCGAAGCGCAGTATGCCGTGCGGCACCCAGGTGATCACCACTGAGCGGCTTTCCGACGATTTAGCTCGTTCGCTGATCCCGAAAAACTATTGCGTGGAAGACTGTAATTATCTGCTCGATTACTACCGTCTTACCGCCGACAACCGCCTGCTGTACGGCGGCGGCGTGGTGTACGGTGCGCGCGACCCGGACGACGTTGAGCGCCTTGTGGTGCCGAAACTGCTGAAAACTTTCCCGCAGCTAAAGGGCGTGAAAATTGATTATCGCTGGACGGGCAACTTCCTGCTGACTCTATCGCGCATGCCGCAGTTTGGTCGCCTCGATACCAACATCTATTACATGCAGGGCTACAGCGGACACGGCGTCACCTGTACCCATCTTGCCGGGCGTTTGATTGCTGAACTGCTGCGCGGCGACGCCGAACGTTTCGATGCCTTCGCCAATCTGCCGCATTACCCGTTCCCCGGCGGGCGCACGCTGCGCGTGCCGTTTACCGCGATGGGCGCGGCTTATTACAGCCTGCGCGATCGTCTGGGCGTTTAATTTCCGATTAACCGTGAAGAGTCAAAAGGTGTGAAACATGAGCAACAATGAATTCCATCAGCGTCGTCTTTCTGCCACCCCACGCGGGGTTGGCGTGATGTGTAACTTCTTCGCCCAGTCGGCTGAAAACGCCACGCTGAAGGATGTTGAGGGCAATGAGTACATCGATTTCGCCGCAGGTATTGCGGTGCTGAATACCGGGCATCGCCACCCTGAACTGGTGGCGGCGGTGGAGCAGCAGCTGCAACAGTTTACCCACACCGCGTACCAGATTGTGCCGTATGAAAGCTACGTCATCCTGGCGGAGAAAATCAACGCCCTTGCCCCGGTGAGCGGGCAGGCCAAAACCGCGTTCTTCACCACCGGTGCGGAAGCGGTTGAGAACGCGGTGAAAATCGCCCGCGCCCATACCGGACGCCCTGGCGTGATTGCGTTTAGCGGCGGCTTTCACGGTCGCACGTATATGACCATGGCGCTGACCGGAAAAGTCGCGCCGTATAAAATCGGCTTCGGCCCGTTCCCTGGTTCGGTGTATCACGTGCCGTATCCGTCAGATTCACAGGACATTTCGACGCAAGATTCTCTCGATGCTATCGAACGCTTGTTTAAATCAGACATCGAAGCGAAGCAGGTCGCCGCCATTATTTTCGAACCGGTGCAGGGCGAGGGCGGTTTTAACGTGGCGCCAAAAGAGCTGGTTTCTGCGATTCGCCGCCTGTGCGATGAGCACGGCATCGTGATGATTGCTGATGAAGTGCAAAGCGGTTTTGCGCGTACGGGTAAACTGTTTGCCATGGATCATTACGCCGATAAGCCGGATTTAATGACTATGGCGAAAAGTCTGGCAGGCGGGATGCCGCTTTCAGGCGTGGTGGGTAACGCGAATATTATGGACGCGCCCGCGCCGGGCGGGCTTGGCGGCACCTACGCCGGGAATCCGCTGGCGGTGGCTGCCGCGCATGCGGTGCTCAACATTATCGACAAAGAATCACTTTGCGAACGCGCGAATCAACTGGGCCAGCGTCTGACACAAACGTTGATTGCAGCTAAAGAAAGCGCTCCGTCTATTGCTGCGGTACGCGGTCTGGGTTCGATGATTGCGGCAGAATTTAACGACCCGCAAACGGGCGAACCGTCAGCCGCCATTGCGCAGAAAATTCAGCAACGGGCGCTGGCGCAGGGCTTGCTATTGCTGACCTGCGGCGCGTATGGCAACGTGATTCGTTTCCTGTATCCACTGACTATCCCGGATGCACAGTTCGATGCGGCAATGACAATTTTGCAGAATGCGCTGAGAAATTAATACGCAGAATCGGAGGCCGCCGCATTAATGCCTGATGCGCTGCGCTTATCAGGCCTACAAACGGCATATTGATAAGACGTTCACGCCGCATCTGGCAAGCTACGTTGCCTGACGCCGCTAAATTTGATGCTTTTTCAGCAACGCGCGGAACTGATGATAGGTTAACCCCAGCAATTCAGCCGCGCGTTTCTGGTTAAATTTTCCCTGTTGCAAACTGAGTTGCAGCAACTCTTTTTCCTGTTGCATCTGAAACTCACGTAAATTCAGCGGCAATTCTGGAAGTGATGTGTTTTCAGGGACTGCGAGTGTTTCTTTGGAAGAACGCTGCTTAAAGGGATCAATGATGATGTCATTGAGCGGATAATCGCTGGTGCCGTGGCGATACACTGAACGTTCCACTACGTTTTTCAATTCACGAATATTCCCTGGCCAGCGATAGTTCAACAATGTTTCTCTGGCGCGTTCCGTAAAACCCGGGAATAAAGGCAGCTTGATTTCCCGACACATCTGGATGGCAAAGTGTTCCGCCATCAACATAATGTCGCTTTCGCGCTCGCGCAGTGGCGGCAGTTGCACAACATCGAATGCCAGGCGGTCGAGCAGGTCAGCGCGAAATGTCCCTTCATTGACCATTGCCGGAAGATCGGCATTCGTTGCACATACCAACCGCACATTCACCTGCAATGGCTGACTGCCGCCAACGCGCTCCAGTTCACCGTATTCGATCACGCGCAATAATTTTTCTTGCACCATCATCGGTGCCGTCGCGAGTTCATCAAGAAATAAGGTACCGCCGTCGGCACGTTCAAATCGTCCGGGATGACGTTTTTGCGCACCGGTAAACGCGCCAGCTTCGTGACCAAACAGTTCGGAATCCAGCAAATTTTCATTTAGCGCCGCGCAGTTAAGAGAAATAAACGGTCCTTGCCAACGGGAGGAGAGATAATGCAGGCGGCTGGCGATCAGCTCTTTACCGGTACCGCGCTCGCCGATGATGAGCACCGGTTTGTCCAGCGGTGCGAGATGCGAAACCTGTTCTAACACCTCGAGAAAGCGGTTTGCTTCGCCAAGTAAGTTATCTTTGTATTCTGCCATGATGAAATTCGCCACTTGTTAGTGTAATTCGCTAATTCATCCTGGCATGTTGCTGTTGATTCTTCAATCAGATCTTTATAAATCAAAAAGATAAAAAATTGGCACGCAAATTGTATTAACAGTTCAGCAGGACAATCCTGAACGAAGAAATCAAGAGGACAACATTATGGGTATTTTTTCTCGCTTTGCCGACATCGTGAATGCCAACATCAACGCTCTGTTAGAGAAAGCGGAAGATCCGCAGAAACTGGTGCGTCTGATGATCCAGGAAATGGAAGATACGTTGGTTGAAGTGCGTTCCACCTCGGCGCGTGCGTTGGCGGAAAAGAAACAGTTGACTCGCCGTATTGAGCAAGCGTCGGCGCGCGAAGTTGAATGGCAGGAAAAAGCTGAGCTGGCGCTGATGAAAGACAGAGAGGATCTGGCGCGTGCGGCGTTAATTGAAAAACAGAAACTGACCGACCTGATTAAGTCTCTGGAACACGAAGTGACGTTGGTGGACGATACGCTGGCGCGCATGAAGAAAGAGATCGGCGAGCTGGAAAATAAATTGAGTGAAACGCGTGCTCGTCAACAGGCATTAATGTTGCGTCACCAGGCGGCGAACTCTTCGCGTGATGTGCGTCGTCAACTGGATAGCGGCAAACTGGATGAAGCGATGGCCCGTTTCGAATCTTTCGAGCGTCGCATCGACCAGATGGAAGCAGAAGCGGAAAGTCACAGCTTCGGTAAACAAAGATCGTTGGATGAGCAATTTGCCGAGCTGAAAGCTGATGATGCCATCAGCGAGCAACTGGCGAAATTAAAAGCCAAAATGAAGCAAAACAATCAATAATAACACCCAGGCGGCGTCCGAACGCGCCGCCGCTCATCCCTTAAGGAGTACTTATGAGCGCGCTATTTCTGGCTATTCCGTTAACCATTTTTGTACTGTTTGTTTTGCCGATCTGGTTATGGCTGCATTACAGCAACCGTTCCGGTCGCGGTGAATTGTCGCAAAGTGAACAGCAGCGATTAGCGCAACTGGCTGATGAGACAAAACGGATGCGCGAGCGTATTCAGGCGCTGGAATCCATTCTTGATGCTGAACATCCGAACTGGAGGGATCGTTAATGGCAGGCATTAATCTCAATAAAAAATTATGGCGCATTCCGCAACAGGGCATGGTACGCGGTGTTTGTGCGGGGATTGCCAGCTATTTTGATGTGCCCGTGAAACTGGTGCGTATCCTCGTGGTGCTGTCGATTTTCTTCGGCCTGGCGCTGTTTACTCTGGTGGCCTATATCATTTTGTCATTTGCGCTTGATCCGATGCCGGACAATATGGCGTTTGGTGAGCAACAACCTTCCAGCAGCGATCTGTTGGATCAGGTCGATCGTGAGCTGGCGGCCAGTGAAACACGCTTACGTGAAATGGAGCGCTATGTCACTTCCGACACCTTCACATTACGAAGCCGCTTCCGTCAATTGTGAGGAAAGTGATGAATACTCGCTGGCAACATGTCGGGCAAAAGGTGAAGCCTGGCTTCAAATTAGCAGGCAAGCTGGTACTTCTTACTGCACTGCGCTATGGCCCGGCGGGTGTCGCTGGCTGGGCGGTAAAATCCGTCGCCCGCCGACCGCTGAAAATGTTATTGGCTGTAGCGCTGGAACCGTTATTAAGCCGGGCGGCCAATAAACTGGCGCGGCGGTATAAAAGGTGAGGGTAGTTTCGCAAAAATTGTTAAATCTAAGGCGTATAATGAATGGCAATTTTCATTCACAGAAGGACGCTTGCATGTTTAAAAAAGGGCTACTTGCGCTGACACTGGTATTTTCACTGCCTGTTTTTGCTGCTGAACACTGGATCGACGTCCGCGTTCCAGAACAATATCAGCAAGAGCACGTTCAGGGGGCCATCAATATTCCTCTGAAAGAAGTGAAAGAGCGTATTGCCGCCGCTGTTCCAGATAAAAGCGATACTGTTAAAGTGTATTGCAATGCCGGACGTCAGTCAGGGCAGGCAAAAGAGATCCTCAACAAAATGGGATATACCCATGTTGAAAACGCCGGTGGTCTGAAAGATATTGAGATGCCGAAGGTTAAAGGTTAATAACTTTACTTATTATGCGGCGTAAATAGCGCCGCTTGTTCATTTGATAAATCAAAATCAACCCACATTATTACCACCTGTATCTCATCTTTTTCTTCAGCTTTCTGGCACAGGACAGCAATGAAGCGACTTAAAAATGAAATTAATGCGCTGGTGAATCGGGGTGTCGACAGACATCTCCGACTGGCCGTAACCGGGCTTAGCCGCAGCGGGAAAACGGCATTTATCACCGCGATGGTCAATCAGTTGCTCAATATTCACGCCGGAGCACGCTTACCACTGTTAAGCGCGGTGCGTGAAGAGCGCCTGTTGGGGGTAAAACGTATTCCCCAGCGTGATTTTGGTATTCCGCGTTTCACCTACGATGAAGGTCTGGCGCAGTTGTACGGCGATCCTCCCGCCTGGCCGACGCCAACGCGCGGTGTCAGCGAAATTCGCCTGGCATTGCGTTATAAATCGAATGACTCGTTGTTGCGTCATTTCAAGGATACCTCCACGCTATATCTGGAGATTGTCGATTATCCCGGAGAGTGGTTACTCGACCTGCCAATGTTGGCGCAGGATTATTTAAGCTGGTCGCGGCAGATGACGGGCCTACTCAATGGTCAACGTGGCGAATGGTCGGCAAAATGGCGAATGATGTGCGAAGGTCTGGACCCATTAGCGCCTGCCGACGAAAACCGACTGGCGGATATTGCCACCGCGTGGACCGATTATCTCCATCATTGCAAACAGCAGGGGCTGCACTTTATTCAGCCAGGTCGCTTTGTTTTGCCGGGAGATATGGCGGGAGCGCCAGCGCTGCAATTTTTCCCATGGCCGGATGTTGATGCCTGGGGCGAGTCAAAACTGGCGCAGGCCGATAAGCATACCAATGCCGGGATGCTGCGCGAGCGCTTTAATTATTACTGCGAGAAAGTGGTGAAAGGGTTCTATAAAAATCACTTTCTGCGTTTTGATCGCCAGATTGTGCTGGTGGATTGCCTGCAACCGCTCAACAGTGGGCCGCAAGCGTTTAATGATATGCGCCTGGCGCTGACGCAACTGATGCAAAGTTTCCACTACGGGCAGCGTACGCTTTTCCGGCGCTTGTTTTCACCGGTTATCGACAAGCTATTGTTTGCCGCCACTAAAGCGGACCATGTGACCATCGATCAACACGCCAATATGGTTTCATTGCTGCAACAACTGATTCAGGACGCCTGGCAAAATGCGGCATTCGAGGGAATCAGCATGGATTGTCTGGGACTGGCTTCGGTTCAGGCAACCACCAGCGGTATTATCGACGTCAACGGCGAGAAAATCCCTGCTCTGCGCGGCAATCGACTCAGCGATGGGGCGCCGCTGACGGTTTATCCCGGTGAAGTTCCTGCCCGTTTACCTGGTCAGGCATTCTGGGATAAACAGGGCTTCCAGTTTGAAGCGTTTCGCCCACAGGTGATGGATGTCGATAAACCGTTGCCGCATATTCGCCTTGATGCCGCGCTGGAATTTTTAATTGGAGATAAATTGCGATGACCGAACCGTTAAAACCACGTATTGATTTCGACGGTCCGCTCGAGGTCGATCAGAATCCTAAATTCAGGGCGCAACAAACTTTTGACGAAAATCAGGCACAAAATTTTGCTCCGGCAACACGCGATGAAGTGCAGGAAGAAGGGCAAGTTGAAGCGGTAGTAGATGCCGCATTGCGTCCGAAACGCAGTCTGTGGCGCAAAATGGTGATGGGCGGGCTGGCGCTGTTTGGCGCAAGCGTGGTTGGTCAGGGCGTACAGTGGACAATAAATGCCTGGCAAACCCAGGACTGGGTCGCGCTGGGAGGCTGTGCCGCTGGAGCGTTGATTATCGGCGCGGGCGTTGGCTCTGTGGTGACTGAATGGCGGCGCTTATGGCGCTTGCGTCAGCGTGCGCACGAACGCGACGAAGCGCGCGATTTGTTGCACAGTCATGGCACGGGCAAAGGGCGTGCGTTTTGCGAAAAACTGGCCCAGCAAGCCGGAATTGATCAGTCTCATCCGGCGCTGCAACGCTGGTATGCCTCAATCCACGAAACGCAAAACGATCGTGAAGTGGTCAGTTTGTATGCTCACCTGGTCCAGCCGGTGCTGGATGCGCAGGCGCGCCGTGAAATTAGCCGTTCGGCAGCAGAATCAGCATTGATGATTGCCGTCAGCCCGTTGGCGCTGGTGGATATGGCGTTTATCGCCTGGCGCAATCTGCGGCTGATTAATCGCATCGCCACGCTGTATGGCATTGAACTGGGGTATTACAGCCGCCTGCGCCTGTTTAAACTGGTATTGCTGAATATTGCTTTTGCAGGCGCCAGTGAGCTGGTGCGTGAAGTGGGAATGGACTGGATGTCACAGGATTTGGCTGCCCGATTATCGACGCGTGCGGCTCAGGGGATTGGTGCTGGCCTACTGACTGCGCGTCTGGGAATTAAAGCCATGGAACTTTGCCGTCCACTGCCGTGGATTGATGATGATAAACCTCGCCTGGGGGATTTCCGTCGCCAGCTTATTGGACAGGTAAAAGAGACGTTGCAAAAAAGCAAAAAAACAGTCGAAAAATAATACAATCTCGGATGCTGACCGGATATCTTTACGGCAAAGCGCCCGTTTTTCCGTCTTTGTGTCAATGTTTGTTGACAGAAATCTTCCTGCCATTCGAATAGTGTCATATCATCATATTAATTGTTCTTTTTTCAGGTGAAGGTTCCCATGCGTCTGGAAGTCTTTTGTGAAGACCGACTCGGTCTGACCCGCGAATTACTCGATCTACTGGTGCTACGCGGCATCGATTTGCGCGGTATTGAGATTGATCCCATCGGGCGAATCTACCTCAATTTTGCCGAACTGGAGTTTGACAGTTTTAGTAGTCTGATGGCGGAAATCCGCCGTATTGCAGGCGTTACCGATGTGCGCACGGTGCCGTGGATGCCTTCCGAGCGTGAACATCTGGCGTTGAGTGCATTGCTGGAAGCGTTGCCTGAACCCGTGCTTTCAGTCGATATGAAAAGTAAAGTGGATATGGCGAACCCGGCGAGTTGTCAGTTATTTGGGCAAAAACTCGATCGCCTGCGCAATCATACCGCAGCGCAATTAATTAACGGATTTAATTTTTTACGTTGGCTGGAAAGCGAACCGCAAGATTCCCATAACGAGCATGTCGTGATTAACGGGCAAAATTTCTTGATGGAGATAACGCCAGTTTATCTTCAGGATGAGAATGATCAGCACGTCCTGACCGGTGCGGTGGTCATGCTACGCTCGACGATTCGTATGGGGCGTCAGTTGCAAAATGTAGCTGCGCAGGATGTCAGCGCTTTCAGTCAGATTGTTGCCGTTAGTCCGAAAATGAAGCATGTCGTCGAGCAGGCGCAAAAGCTGGCGATGTTAAGCGCGCCGTTGTTGATCTCAGGTGATACCGGCACAGGCAAAGATCTCTTCGCATATGCCTGTCATCAGGCCAGCCCGCGCGCAGGTAAACCGTATCTGGCACTTAACTGCGCGTCTATACCGGAAGATGCAGTAGAGAGCGAATTGTTTGGTCATGCACCGGAAGGAAAAAAAGGCTTCTTTGAGCAGGCGAACGGTGGTTCGGTATTGCTGGATGAAATTGGTGAGATGTCGCCGCGAATGCAGGCCAAACTGCTGCGTTTTCTTAATGACGGGACTTTCCGCCGGGTCGGCGAAGACCATGAGGTGCATGTCGATGTGCGGGTGATTTGCGCAACGCAGAAAAATCTGGTTGAGCTGGTGCAAAAAGGCGCTTTCCGGGAAGATCTCTATTATCGCCTGAATGTGCTGACGCTGAATTTGCCTCCGCTTCGTGACTGTCCGCAAGATATCATGCCGTTAACCGAATTGTTTGTTGCGCGTTTTGCCGATGAGCAAGGATTGCCGCGTCCCAAATTGGCTGCCGATCTGAATACCGTGCTGACGCGTTATGGGTGGCCGGGTAACGTGCGGCAGTTGAAAAATGCAATTTACCGGGCATTGACGCAACTGGATGGCTATGAGCTGCGTCCACAAGACATCTTGCTGCCAGATTATGACGCCACAACGGTGGCTGTGGGTGAAGATGCGATGGAAGGTTCGCTGGATGAAATTACCAGTCGATTTGAACGTTCGGTATTAACTCAGCTTTATCGCAATTATCCCAGCACGCGCAAACTGGCAAAACGTCTGGGCGTTTCACATACCGCGATTGCCAATAAATTGCGGGAATATGGCCTGAGTCAGAAGAAGAACGAAGAGTAAATGCAAAACGCCTGATGGCGTAAGACCATCAGGCATTGTTCTTACGCTTTCAGTACAGCCAGCGCTGCGTCGTAATCCGGCTCGGTGGTGATTTCATTCACCAACTGACTGAAAATCACATTGTCATTTTCATCAATGACGACAACTGCGCGGGCAGCCAGACCTTTCAGCGGACCTTCAGCGATCTCAACACCGTAATTCTGCAGGAATTCAGCGTTACGGAAAGTGGAGAGCGTGATAACGTTATTCAGACCTTCTGCGCCACAGAAGCGAGATTGCGCAAACGGCAGATCGGCAGAAATACATAGCACAACGGTGTTGTCGATTTCTGTCGCTAGCTGGTTAAACTTACGTACTGATGTGGCGCAAACACCGGTATCAATACTCGGGAAAATGTTCAGCACTTTGCGTTTACCCGCAAACTGACCAAGAGTGACGTCAGACAGATCTTTTGCCACGAGAGTAAAAGTCTGCGCTTTACTACCCACTTGTGGGATGGAATTGGCGACTGTAACCGGGTTGCCCTGGAAATGAACGGTTTGTGACATGATTATTTTTCCTGTTTACATATAGTTAACGTCATACCTAGTTTATGCTAACTGTCAATAACACAGCAAACGCTATTTGCGCTTAATCTGCAGACCAGCGCGGCAACAAGGAGTATAGATGAGAACCGTAAAGGTATTTGAGGAAGCCTGGCCGTTACATACCCCGTTTGTTATTGCGCGAGGCAGTCGCAGTGAAGCGAGAGTAGTGGTCGTTGAACTGGATGAAGATGGTGTAAAAGGTACGGGCGAATGTACGCCTTATCCGCGCTATGGGGAGAGCGATGCTTCGGTAATGGCACAAATAACGAGCGTTGTGCCGCAACTGGAAAAAGGTTTATCTCGCGCAGAGTTACAAAAAATTCTGCCTGCCGGCGCGGCGCGTAATGCGCTGGACTGCGCGTTGTGGGATCTCTCGGCTCGTAAACAGCAGCAAACGTTAGCTGAATTTATCGGCATAACGCTTCCCGATAATATTACTACCGCGCAGACGGTGGTTATTGGTACGTCTGAGCAGATGGCCAGCAGTGCAGCGGCACTATGGCGAGCAGGGGCAAAGTTGCTGAAAGTGAAGCTGGATAATCATCTTATCAGCGAGCGAATGGTTGCGATCCGTGCCGCAGTGCCGGATGCAACTTTAATTGTTGACGCTAATGAATCCTGGCGCGCGGAAGGACTGGCGGCACGTTGTCAGTTACTGGCCGATTTAGGCGTCGCGATGCTGGAGCAACCGCTCTCGGCGCAGGACGATGCGGCGCTGGAGAATTTTGTTCATCCGTTACCGATTTGCGCTGATGAAAGTTGCCATACCCGCAGTAACCTGAAGGCACTGAAAGGGCGTTATGAGATGGTTAATATCAAACTTGATAAAACCGGGGGACTGACGGAAGCGCTGGCGCTGGCGAATGAAGCGCGCGCGCAAGGTTTCAGTTTGATGTTGGGCTGCATGTTATGTACCTCACGCGCTATTCGCGCCGCGCTACCTCTGGTGCCGCAGGTCAGTTTCGCCGATCTCGACGGACCGACCTGGCTGGCGGTGGATGTAGAACGGGCGCTTCAGTTCACGACCGGAGAATTGCATCTTTAGGATGCCAGCGCAGCAAGTTGGCCATTGCAAAGAGATATTTTTCGCTGGCTTCATCAGAAGAGATGGGCGGGAATTCAGCAGTGATACAATGCAAATTCAGATCTGCACACCAGCTGCCGAATGAACCGGGTGTTTCATAACCGACGCTGGTTACCAATGGTAATTCAAACGCCTGAGCCAGCCATTCGCCTAATTCGCTGTGTCTGGGATCTTCAATACAGGCCAGTGGATCGTGGAAAGAGACCACCCAGGCAGGTTGAATACGGTGTATGAGTTGGCACAGCGCCTGGGTTTCTGGTTCGGAGCCGGGTTGATCTCCGGCTAGCAATACCACGTCACGTTCGTTAGCGGCGCTGTTCCAGCGGTAGACCGTTTCACCTTCCTTCCAGTTTGCTGCCGGAAAGTTTCTGTTTAAATCCACTCCATTGGCATTAGCCCGTAAACCTAACTGACAGCCGTCAGGATTTATGCAGAGCACCACATGATGACGGCGCAATGAAGGCGTCAATGTGCGTAGCGCGCAGGAGAGGGTGACAACCGAAGAGTTTTCATCACCGTGCGTGCCAGCCAGAATTAAACCACTTTCACTGCTGGCGGCAGATGCTGGAAACCAGAGCAACGGCGCTCCCAATACAGAGCGTCCGTAATGCTCGGTGCCTGGCGGGAAAGCGCCTCGTTCGGCGCGTGGGCGGGTTACGGTCATAATTGTCTCTGAAAGAAGAAGTATTACAGGCAGTGTTGTGCAAATTTTGCGGATTATCAAATCCTTTTCGATAACGATATGCTATCGATCTTTTATCACTTTTTTGCCGGAAGTTATTTGCATTTCTTTAAGGCGAAACAAATAATTACGCATCAATGTTAACGTCAGTTTGAGGGTATCTTATGAAGCACTCTGTTTCAGTCACGTGTTGTGCGCTGTTAGTCAGCAGCATTTCTCTTTCGTATGCTGCAGATGTTCCGAGCGGCACAGTACTGGCAGAGAAGCAGGAGCTGGTACGTCACATTAAAGATGAGCCAGCGTCATTAGATCCCGCTAAAGCGGTGGGGCTGCCAGAGATTCAGGTTATTCGCGATCTGTTTGAAGGTCTGGTGAATCAGAATGAGAAAGGGGAGATTGTTCCCGGTGTGGCTACGGCGTGGAAAAGTAATGATAACCGCATCTGGACTTTTACTTTGCGCGATAACGCAAAATGGGCTGATGGCACGCCTGTAACGGCACAAGATTTTGTTTATAGCTGGCAGCGTCTGGTTGATCCAAAAACGCTTTCTCCATTTGCCTGGTTTGCTGCACTGGCAGGAATCAGCAACGCCCAGGCGATTATTGATGGTAAAGTTACACCGGACCAGCTTGGCGTTACCGCGGTTGATGCCCATACTCTGAAAATCCAGCTTGATAAGCCATTGCCGTGGTTTGTGAATTTAACGGCTAATTTTGCCTTCTTCCCGGTGCAAAAAGCGAATGTTGAAAGCGGGAAAGAGTGGACGAAGCCCGGAAATCTGATCGGTAATGGCGCTTATGTCCTTAAAGAGCGCGTGGTCAATGAAAAGCTGGTCGTCGTACCGAATACCCATTATTGGGATAACGCTAAAACGGTACTGCAAAAAGTCACTTTCCTGCCGATTAATCAGGAATCTGCGGCTACTAAACGTTACCTCGCGGGTGATATTGATATCACCGAATCTTTCCCGAAAAATATGTATCAGAAGCTGTTGAAAGATATTCCGGGGCAGGTTTATACGCCGCCGCAGTTGGGGACTTATTATTATGCGTTTAACACGCAAAAAGGACCGACGGCAGATCAACGCGTCCGTCTGGCATTAAGTATGACCATCGATCGACATCTGATGACGGAAAAAGTGTTGGGCACAGGTGAAAAACCGGCCTGGCATTTCACTCCAGATGTTACCGCTGGATTTACGCCGGAACCTTCGCCGTTTGAACAAATGAGCCAGGAAGAACTGAATGCGCAAGCAAAAACATTGTTGAGTGCCGCGGGTTATGGTCCACAAAAACCTCTGAAGCTGACGCTTTTGTATAATACCTCGGAAAACCATCAGAAAATTGCCATTGCCGTGGCGTCGATGTGGAAAAAGAATCTTGGCGTAGATGTCAAACTGCAAAATCAGGAGTGGAAAACGTATATCGATAGCCGCAATACCGGTAATTTTGATGTTATCCGCGCCTCGTGGGTTGGCGATTATAATGAACCGTCAACTTTCCTGACGCTGCTAACGTCAACGCACTCAGGAAATATTTCACGCTTTAACAACCCAGCTTACGACAAGATACTGACTCAGGCATCGATTGAAAATACTGTGCAGGCGCGTAATGCTGATTACAATGCAGCAGAGAAAATTCTGATGGAGCAGGCACCGATTGCACCGATTTATCAATATACCAATGGTCGGTTAATAAAACCGTGGCTAAAAGGTTATCCGATTAATAATCCAGAAGATGTGGCCTATAGTCGGACAATGTATATTGTGAAGCATTAATGTAGATGAACTGGCGTTATCTTATTGATAACGCCAGCGATGAGCGAATTACCTGGTCTGATCCGGTGGCGTATTATTCTCCATATACAGTGTCTGGCTTGGGAAAGCAAAGTCCGCACCGTGCGACTGTACAATATCGATAATCTTTAAATAGACATCCTGTTGGGCCGCAAGCCATTCGGCCCAGACCGTAGTTTTGGTAAAGCAATAAACCATAATATTCAGCGACGAATCAGCAAACTGGTTGAAATAAACCAGTAAGGTTTGGCGCTGGTCAATGGCAGGATGATTTTTCAGCATTTCGCGAACAGCTTCAACTATTTCTCCTACTTTCGCTGCATCCTGGTAGCGCAAACCAATGGTTGTGGTAATGCGTCGGTTAGTCATTCGCCCAGGGTTTTCTACGCTAATAGACGAGAAAAGCGAGTTTGGCACGTACAGCGGACGATTATCAAATGTCGTGATTTTCGTAATTCGCCAGCCAATTTCCGATACCGTACCTTCGATATTTCTGTCCGGGGAACGGATCCAGTCACCGATGCTAAAGGGACGGTCGAAATAGAGCATAATTCCAGAAAAGAAGTTACTAAGAATATCTTTACCAGCCATACCGACGGCAAGGCCACCAATGCCACCGAAGGTCAGCAACCCGGAAAGACTCATGCCGAAATGTTCACCATAGAGTAGAACAATCACCACGATTATGCAGATCTTGATGATGCGTGACATAATTCGTGCACTGGTGATATCACGGCCTTTCTTTATCTGTTGTTTTTCAAACTGATTAATCAGAAGAAATAACTTAGCTGTCAAAATAAGCGCAATCAGAGATGTGCAGATAAAATCGATAACGCTTGGGGTGATAAATTTGAGCTTATAATTCTCAATAACATAATTAGTGATGCTGCCGACAGCACTGATAATTATGGTGTAGATTAAAAATTGAATCGCATGGAATAAGAATCCTTTCCTTTTGTGATTTCCACTGCGAAACCAAAAGCTCATCAGAATTAATGCTGCGCAGCTACCGAAAATAATGACCAGATTAAGCGCATTATTTGTAAACAGTTCAGCGATCATTGTGTTATCAGGCTCCTCCAGATTATTGACGTCATGCCGGAAACCTCTGGCGGGAGTATTTTACCGCGACAAATCGTTTAGATCATCAATCGTCAGGAAAGGAAGCCGCAGCATTGGCCAGCTCATCAATATATTGGTTGAAAACCCAGCTAAGATGCATGGCTTTCAGGGCAGACAAAAACAGAATGTCATGGTATTGTTGCATGTAAGTAAAAAAATATTTATTGGTACAAGGATTACATGATGATCATGACGAAACTGAAGTCCGCGAAGGGGAAGAAATTTCTCTTTGGTTTATTGGCAGTTTTCATTATTGCGGCGTCGGTAGTGACTCGCGCAACCATCGGCGGTGTTATTGAACAGTACAATATTCCACTGTCTGAGTGGACGGCTTCAATGTATGTGATCCAGTCATCGATGATTTTTGTTTACAGTCTGGTCTTTACTGTGTTGTTGGCGATCCCGCTGGGAATTTATTTCCTCGGCGGCGATGAAAAGTAAGGAAAAGAAAGGCCCGAATAATCGGGCCCAGGAAGCAATTAATCGTCTTCTTCATCATCCAGTTCGACAGGTGTCTGGTACTGATCGGGTTTAATCACCAACAGGTCACAGCGAAGGTGATCAATTACCTGTTCCGCGGTATTTCCGAGGAACGCCGCTGAAATGCCCGTACGTCCCACGGTGCCAAGAACGACAATCCCCGCTTGTAAATGTTCGGCAAGGTCAGGAATGACTTCTTCTGGCAGACCTTTTTCAACATGCGTCATTTTTTCATCAATGCTGAATTTCTGTCGCAGGGCTTTCATTGCGACTAAATGTTGCCCCCGAATCGCATCGTTATAAACACTTGGGTCAAATTCCGGCAGTTCGATAGCAATATTAATTGGCGTCACCGGGTAGGCGCCAACCAGATGCACTTCGGTATGGTTGACCTGTTCCGCTAATTCGATGGTCTCTTTTACCAGTTTTTCATTGAGTGCATTATGATACGGCTCTTCGCTGGCAAGATTCACCGCAACCAGCGCCTTACCGCCTTTCGGCCATGGTTGATCTTTTACCATCCATACCGGGCTTGGGCATTTGCGTAACAGGTGCCAGTCAGTTGGGGTAAAGATAACCGCTTCCAGGCGGTCATGTTGGTGCGCCATTTTTAGCACCAGATCATGTCCACCGTTGACCACTTCCTGAATGATGGCTTCGAAAGGACGGTTATGCCAGACCACTTTGATTTCAATAGGAACGCCAGCGTTAAGATAATATTTCGCCTGCTCATGGATCCACGCGGTGCGTTGGCTGATAACGCCCTGACGCATAGCGGTACGCTCGTCGGGAGAGAGCAGGGTAGTCATTTCGTATGAGAAATCATAGATCGGCAAAAAGGCTTTAATTTTGCCACCAATCCGTTGATGTAAATAAACAGCTCGCCGTAATGCCGGTTGATCGTCCTGATGAGGATCGATAACAACGAGCATGTTCTGATACATAGCCATACAGGGTCTCCTTACAACAACTGTCAATGCAGTTTGTAATTAAAAGATTAACCCATATCTGGCGAATGAAACAGTGATGAACCTTCTGCCAGATCAATAAATCAGAAAAATTTAATGATATGACAGAAGGATAGTCAATTATGCGGAAAAATCAGGCGACGTTGCGCGTATGACCGGCAAGTTGAGCCAGCGCATCGTTATTTTCGATAGTGATGTATTTACCTTTAACTGCCAGCATACCGCTTTTCTGAAAGCGACCCAGCAGGCGGCTGATGGTTTCCACCGTCAGGCCCAGATAATTACCGATATCGCCACGAGTCATTGTCAGGCGGAATTCACGAGGAGAGAAGCCGCGTTGGGCAAAACGACGGGACAGATTGTAGATAAATGCAGCCAGACGTTCTTCTGCGTTTTTCTTCGACAATAGCAGGATCATATCCTGATCGCCTTTAATTTCACCGCTCATCAAACGCATCATCTGCTGACGCAAATTCGGCATTTTACCGGACAGATCGTCCAGCGTTTCGAACGGGATTTCACATACCATTGACGTTTCAAGCGCCTGGGCAAAGCTCGGATGATGGCCACTGCCAATAGCGTCAAAACCTACCAGATCGCCTGCTAAATGGAAGCCAGTAATTTGCTCATCGCCTTGCTCTGTAATGGTATAACTTTTAATCGTACCGGAGCGGATGGCATAAAGCGATTTAAGTTCATCACCAGCCTTAAATAGCGTCTGGCCTTTCTGAATAGGCTTCTTTCGCTCAATGATATTATCAAGCTGATCAAGCTCATGTTCGTTGAGTGTGAACGGGATGCAAAGCTGGCTGATGCTGCAATCCTGGCAATGGATAGCACAACCGCCAGACTGAATGCGCCGTATAATTCGCTTTTCCGGGATCATAGGTCTGCTCAAGCCGTAATTGATATTTGTCAATTTTAACATCTTTTTAGGGAGCAAGTAAGTCCGGGCAATCCTTAACAGCGGAGAATTCCGATATTAGATGTAAAGTTATTTCTATCTGTTTGAAAAATATTAAATTATTAAGGGTAACTTTACGTGAAAATGTGAACAAGTTGGCACATTTTGTTTAAGGCTTACAGTAACAGATAGCCTTCATGGCGTAATAACCACTCTTTTCGCTGCACGCCGCCTGCATATCCGGTCATGGTGCCATTTCGTCCAATAACCCGGTGGCAGGGTACAACAATACTGATCGGATTAGCGCCATTTGCCGCGCCTACGGCTCGCGCCGCGCCAGGACGACCCAGTTGTTCGGCAAGTTGACCGTAATGCATCACCTGGCCGCAGGGTATTGTGCGCAATGTTTTCCACACTTCCCGTTGAAATGGCGTACCGTTTGTGGCGGTGGGAAGAGAATCAATAATACTAAGATTACCGGCAAAGTAATCACGTAGTTTATCGCTAAGTCCGCCTGGGTTAGTTGCGGAAATACGCTCATAACCTTCTTTGCGATAGTGGATGTCCAGCAACTGCGTCATGCGATCGCTGTATTCCTCCCATTCCACCGCCCGCAGGCGAAATTGTTCATCGCAAATCACCCACAGCGGACCCAGTGGCGTGGCAATTTTTTCTTCAAGTAATTTCAGCATCCGTACCCTCTTAAGATAAATGCGGGTAAATTCCCGAACCAATTGGTAGAACGACAAGATACCACGCCAGCAATATCATCAGCCATACCACTAAAAAAATAAGCGAATAAGATAAGAAACTAACGAATAATAAGTACCCATGTGTTTGACGTTCTCAGCATGTATCAGTCAGGCGGCTTTATATATTGCCCGAAGAAATGGGCTGCGTTCCATTACATGGGCAGGGCGATGTGGTTATCTTCAGAGCCGGAAAACGTATAAAAAATAGAGTCTGTCGACATCCGCCAGACTCTACAGTACACACAGCAGTGCATCCGCGTCTTCATTCCGGCCTTGGTTCCTGTCTGCCGGTGACAGTGTTATAACGGTTTTGCCACTCAGTTGCCAATTTTCTTCAGTGACTGAATTCACGAAAATATAAGTCAATGCGTCCATTAGGTTAATGAATAATCATACCGCATTAATTGGCTGTTGAATTTATCGAGTGAATATCAGAATGGCAGACAATCAATAAAATGATTGCACCCAATTGATGTCACGGGCGGTGTAAACATGGCATGTTCGGATGCCTGCGTTAAGTTAAACCATGTCTAAATTGTTCGATACTGTAACCTGGCCAGGTTAAAATGCACCGCCTGCTGAAATACAAGCAGGTGTCAGATATATGAACAATTCGATAGCCGGATCCCCCGTCTGAACCACGAGGTGTAAAGGTGCACAGGAGGTTACATGAACCTTGACGACAAATCGCTGTTTCTTGACGCCATGGAAGATGTCCAACCACTGAAATGCGCAACTGATGTCCACTGGCATCCAACGCGTAACCAACGTGTGCCACAGCGTATTGATACGCTTCAGCTTGATAATTTTCTCACCACTGGATTTCTCAATATCGTCCCGCTCAACCAGCCGCTGGAATTTCGCCGGGAAGGATTGCAACATGGAGTGCTTGATAAGCTACGCAGTGGCAAATATCCGCAACAGGCCAGCCTGAATTTGTTGCGCCAGTCGGTAGAAGAGTGTCGCAAAATGGTGTTCAGTTTTATTCATCAGGCACTGGCGGATGGCTTACGTAATGTACTTATTATTCATGGCAAAGGTCGGGAAGATAAATCACACGCCAATATTGTTCGTAGCTATGTAGCACGCTGGCTGACAGAGCTCGAAGATGTGCAAGCCTATTGTACCGCGCTACCGCATCATGGCGGCAGCGGGGCGTGTTACGTCGCACTGCGTAAAACAGTACAGGCGAAGCTGGACAACTGGGAACGCCACGCGAAGCGTAGTCGATAGGCAGGTGACGTCGCCGCGTGGTTGAGGAGATCAGGCTGCCAGCACGCGGTTGCGTCCATCATTTTTCGCCCGGTACAACGCGTCATCTACGCGCTTAAACAGTTCATCGATGCTTTCATTGCCTTCGTGATGCGCCACGCCAATACTGACGGTAAAGCGCGGTAAGCCAGAAATACTCACTTTTGCCACGCTCAAGCGGATAGCTTCAGCCAACGAAAGCGCGGTATCCAGTGGTGTTCTGGGTAATAACAAGACGAACTCCTCACCGCCCCAACGAAACACTAAATCGCTTTTGCGTGCGCAGTTTTTGAGTGTGTGGGCCAGCGTGCATAACACCTCATCACCTTTCTGGTGACCGTAGAGATCATTGATATGTTTAAAGCGATCGGTGTCAATGAGCAACAAACTGTAATCCTGAGCAATCGCTAAATGTTGCATCTGACCTTGTTCGGTAATGTGATAAAACTGTCGTCGGTTAAGCAATCCCGTTAACGCGTCATGATGGGCAGCGTGTTCCAGTTGTTCTTCCAGTCGTTTTTGTTCGGTAATATCGTGCACGATGCATAACATTAACCTGTCACCATAAATCTCAATGGGGCCGGCATACGTTTGCACATGTCGGGTGGAACCATCCGCCAGTTTATGGACAAAGTTAAGAGGTTTATGGCCCCCGGGCAAACGCGAAATTTCATGCATGACGGGCATTACATTACGCCCGAGCATATTAATTTCCCAGGTGTGTTTCTGACACATTGTTTCGTGGTTATAGCCATAGAAATTGAGCGCGGCCAGATTGGCATCGACGATTTGCCCATCACGCGAAGGATCTATCAACAACATTGGCGCGGAGTTTGTCAGGAAAAAACGTGCATAGAATCCTTGTTTTTTACGCTGATAATTCGCCGAACGGCTGGCTTTTAGCCCCAGAGTTGCGGGTGTTTCCATCCCTTCAAAGATAATTACTTCTCCAGCCCCACTCATCTCTTTGAGGGTCAACCGACAGCTTAATGCCGTCTCTTCGCCATTACGCTGGACAGTGAGAATTTCTACAATATCAAGTTGGTTATGCAGATCTGCGAGGTATTTAGGTAGTTCATTTTGGGAGGAGATGGAATAGAGACCGGTTCGAAGCTGACTAAATGTGAGTTCTTGCATCAACTGCCGTGCTGCACTATTGGCATAAATTAACTGTTCCTCGAAGGGCGAAACAATCCAGACAGGACTGGTTAATAAGTCCAGGGTATTGAAGTTGTGCGTAGTCATTGAAATCCCGTTATTTTTATCAATTTTTATTGCTACCCGATCGAAAAAAAGCCACGACAAGTGATCAGATAATTCTGATAATGATAGACGTTATTTAACGCTTTACACGTTTTCAAATCAGGAAAAGTATTTTGCTTTCTGTATTTAATTTAGACAGGATTTTATTAAGCATTTCAGGACTATGGGGTGATGAGATGTTGCGTAACAGGAGCAGAAGGCTAGACTACAAAATAATGCGTTGATGATGGAGGCACTGTGGAAGCGATTAAGGGAGCGGACGTAAATGTCCCGGATGCAGTATTTGCCTGGATGCTGAATGGTAAAGGCGGCGTTAAACCGCTGGAAGATACAGATAAGATAGATGAGGCGCATCCCTGCTGGCTCCACCTCAATTATGTGCATCATGACAGCGCCCAATGGCTGGCGACGACGCCATTGCTGCCAAATAACGTGCGCGATGCGCTGTCAGGGGAAAGTACGCGACCCAGAGTGAGTCGTCTTGGAGAAGGGACGCTGATTACTCTGCGCTGCATTAATGGTAGTACGGATGAACGCCCCGATCAGTTAGTCGCCATGCGGGTTTACATGGACGGACGGTTAATTGTCTCGACCCGACAACGTAAAGTGCTGGCACTGGATGATGTGGTCAGCGATTTGGAAGAGGGCACAGGCCCAACCGATTGCGGTGGCTGGTTGGTGGATGTGTGTGACGCGTTGACCGATCATTCCAGTGAGTTTATTGAACAACTGCACGATAAAATTATCGATCTGGAAGATAACCTGCTCGATCAGCAAATTCCACCACGCGGATTTCTGGCATTATTGCGTAAGCAATTGATTGTTATGCGTCGTTATATGGCGCCGCAGCGTGATGTCTATGCTCGTCTTGCCAGTGAGCGTTTGCCGTGGATGAATGATGATCAACGTCGTCGAATGCAGGATATTGCCGATCGTCTGGGGCGTGGGTTGGACGAAATCGACGCTTGTATAGCACGGACTGGCGTGATGGCAGATGAAATCGCCCAGGTAATGCAGGAAAATTTAGCGCGCCGCACTTACACAATGTCATTGATGGCAATGGTATTTTTACCCAGCACTTTTTTAACCGGTTTATTTGGCGTTAACCTTGGCGGTATACCCGGCGGAGGATGGCAATTTGGTTTTTCACTTTTTTGTATTCTGTTAGTCGTTCTTATTGGTGGTGTTGCTTTATGGTTGCATCGTAGTAAATGGTTGTAACAAAAGCAATTTTTCCAGGGTTCTGTATACAAAAACACCGTAAAGTTTGAGCGAAGTCAATAAACTCCCTACCTATTCAGGGCAATATCTCTCCCGCAGGTGAATGCAACGTCAAGCGATGGGCGTTGCGCTCCATATTGTCTTACTTCCTTTTTTGAATTACTGCATAGCACAATTGATTCGTACGACGCCGACTTAGATGAGTCGGCTTTTTTTTGCTTGTTATTCCTCAACGTCTACCCTTTAAGAGTCAACGCAATGATCGGAGGGAAATATGACGACGCTCATTTATTTGCAACTTCCTTATCCTGACCCGATACCTGGTGATTCTGTTCCGGTTCCCGACCCCATCCCTCGTCCACAACCCATGCCCGACCCGTCGCCGGATGAAGAGCCGATTAAATTGTCGCATCGTGAGCGGAGATCTGCGAGGATACGCGCCTGCTGACTTTGCGTCGATGACCATGAGAATAGATTGTGACCGCTTTTTCTACCCTTAACGTTTTGCCTCCTGCCCAGCTCGCTAACCTTAATGAGTTGGGTTATTTAACCATGACGCCGGTGCAGGCCGCCGCACTTCCTGCGATTCTGGCCGGAAGAGATGTTCGCGTGCAGGCGAAAACCGGCAGCGGCAAAACGGCGGCGTTTGGCCTGGGGTTATTACAGCATGTTGATGTCACATTGTTTCAGACTCAGGCCTTAGTGCTGTGCCCGACTCGTGAACTGGCGGATCAGGTCGCAGGGGAGTTGCGTCGGCTGGCTCGTTTTCTGCCGAATACCAAAATTCTGACCTTATGCGGCGGCCAGCCGTTCGGCATTCAGCGTGATTCACTACAGCATGCGCCACATATTATCGTGGCTACGCCGGGTCGTTTGCTGGATCACCTACAAAAGGGCACTGTGACGCTGGATGCCCTGAATACATTGGTCATGGATGAAGCCGATCGTATGCTGGATATGGGATTTAGCGATGCGATTGATGACGTGATTCGCTTTGCGCCAGCTTCTCGCCAGACGCTCTTATTTTCAGCGACCTGGCCGGAAGCCATTGCCGCGATAAGCGGACGTGTTCAGCGCAACCCTTTAGCTATTGAAATAGATACGACAGAAGCTTTGCCCCCCATTGAACAACAATTTTATGAGACTTCTGCCCAGGGCAAAATTCCATTATTGAAACGACTATTAAGTCTGCATCAGCCATCGTCTTGTGTTGTGTTTTGTAATACCAAAAAAGATTGTCAGGCTGTTTACGATGCCTTGAATGAGGCAGGGCAAAGTGCTCTGGCGTTACATGGCGATCTGGAGCAGCGTGAGCGGGATCAGACTCTGGTGCGTTTTTCTAACGGCAGCGCTCGTGTTCTGGTGGCGACCGATGTCGCTGCGCGTGGTCTGGATATTAAATCTCTTGAGCTGGTGGTGAATTTTGAGCTGGCGTGGGACCCTGAAGTTCATGTGCATCGCATCGGGCGTACGGCTCGCGCAGGAAATAGCGGTCTGGCGATCAGTTTTTGTGCACCGGAAGAGGCGCAGCGGGCCAATATCCTCTCAGATATGTTGCAGATAAAACTTAACTGGCAAACACCGCCAGCCAGCAGCGCCGTTGTGCCGCTGGAAGCTGAAATGGCGACGCTGTGCATTGATGGTGGGAAAAAAGCCAAAATGCGCCCTGGTGATGTGCTGGGGGCGCTGACTGGTGATATCGGCCTGGAGGGGGCGGATATTGGAAAAATAGTCATACATCCGGCGCATGCGTATGTCGCAGTGCGACAGGCAGTTGCTCATAAGGCATGGAAGCAGTTACAGAGCGGGAAGATTAAAGGAAAAACGTGTCGTGTACGGTTGTTGAAATAACGAAATGTTGTATTGCCGGATGCAACACGGGTGTCCTGTCGGGCCTACAAAAGAGTGGAAACAGTGTAGGCCCGATAAACTTGCGCATCGGGCAATGTATTGTTACTTAACTTCAACCACATTCAGCCGTAATTCATCCAGCTGATGGTCATCTTCTTCAGGCTGCCAGCCAGCAGGTTGTAGCGGGATCTCTTCGCGATCGAACGCCAGATCGCCGCCATTAACCACTTCTGAATCATGGTTAATACCTTTGAAATCAAAAAGATTGGTATCACACAGATGTGAAGGCACCACATTCTGCATGGCGCTGAACATCGTCTCAATACGTCCGGGATAACGCTTATCCCAGTCACGCAGCATATCAGCAATGACCTGACGTTGTAGATTAGGCTGCGAGCCGCACAGATTACACGGGATAATCGGGAACGCTTTTGCATCGGCAAAGCGTTGAATGTCTTTTTCGCGGCAGTAAGCCAGCGGACGAATCACGATATGTTTGCCATCATCGCTCATCAGCTTCGGTGGCATACCTTTCATCTTGCCGCCGTAGAACATGTTTAAGAACAGTGTTTGCAGGATATCATCACGATGGTGACCCAGTGCGATTTTCGTTGCGCCCAGTTCTGTTGCTGTACGGTAAAGAATGCCGCGACGCAGACGAGAGCAGAGTGAACAGGTTGTTTTGCCTTCAGGGATCTTCTCTTTTACGATCCCGTAAGTGTTTTCTTCGACAATCTTGTACTCAACGCCCAGCTTTTCGAGGTACTCCGGTAGAACATGTTCAGGGAACCCCGGCTGTTTTTGATCAAGGTTAACGGCCACCAATGAGAAACTGATTGGCGCGCTTTGCTGCAAATTGCGCAGAATCTCCAGCATGGTATAGCTGTCCTTTCCCCCGGAAAGGCAGACCATAATACGGTCGCCATCTTCAATCATATTGAAGTCAGCAATGGCTTCGCCTACGTTGCGGCGCAGGCGTTTTTGCAATTTGTTGAGATTGTATTGTTCTTTCTTCGTATTCTTTTGATTTTCTTGCATTATTTCGATTCTCTGGTACTCAATGGGGCAAATTGGGGGCAAACTTTGCAACTACGATAACCGCGCATTCAACATGGCTACCTGTTCGTCGTTCATGTCATCAATCCACATACCGTAAATTTCATACACCATCTGCGCAGTTTCATGCCCCATCTGGCTGGCTATAAATGCCGGGTTCGCTCCTGCCGTCAACAGTCAGCAGGCAAAAGTATGCCGCGTATGGTACGGATTACGGCGGCGAATGCCAGCACGTTTTACTGGTGGATCTCATCTTGCCCTTAAACTGCTTACCCGGTAATAAGGTTTCTGCCGTTCGGTTCCGCCATACTCCCGATGATAAAAAGTGATTTCGCTTATTCGATGATGCCCTGTCAGTTTGTCTTGCTTCTTTAGTATCTCTGGCCGAAGCAAGGGAAGGCGCTTCAGTTTTTTGTTGTCATGCACTTATGATATTTGTTAAGTAAATAGGGGAGTTAATTCAATAGAGAAACAAATTAATGCCGATAAATCTAACATCTTATTTGAATTCTGCAGGACTATTGGAAACTGTCCCAGAAGATGTACTTTTTAATATACGTGAGCAAAGCTCTGCTGGAGGTGCTCAAATACAATTAGGAAATGTGATGGTTTCGATACAACCTATATCAACGGGAGATTACTTTACCGGACGGGTTAGCCGCGAGGGGCTTTCTGAGGGAGCATTTTATACGGCATTGAGTAATGTTGAATACCTTGAGCTGGAACTTAATGATGGACTCTCAAGCCGTGAGGTTGAGATGTTGGAACGTTTATCAACCATTTTCATTAATAAATCAGGATCATTACTAGACAAAATTGAAGAATGCTCTTTTGATGTAATGCATGCTGCTCTAAGAGGCACAGAGGAGTCAAGAACATGCCCTGTAACATTATGTGAGCCAGAGACAGGAGTCTTTATGAAGAACGCTCTGAGTTCAGATGTGTGTTCACTATATGAAAAAGAAGCATTGGTACAGCTTGTTAAAACGGCGTCTCCTCATCCGCTGAGTAGAGAAAATATAGATGTGTCAATGATTGTATCAAGAGAATCATGCTATTTTGATAATCAATCTGGAAATTTCAAATGTGTTAATGGGAATGTAACCTATCTATAAAAAATTATTCACTGATGAATCTATTGATTCAAATGTTTTATTGATGTGTTAAATATAGTAATATGCCCGCTATAAAAGTGGGCAAAATATTTATGAAAATATATGTGCAATTTTTTGCCAGATGTGATTTTTTCTGTGCCAGAAAGGTCTTTCTGATTGAGTATAATATAGAACTGTTATTCAAGTTATATTCTGAAAACTTAGGTTGTCTGTAATATTTGTTAAGTAAATAGGGGAGTTAATTCAACAGGAGGATGAATTACCGACACCATTGTCATCGCCAGATAACCTTAACTGTTTATAGATTGATGTATCGGTAAAGGTGTTTAGCGGAAACATTAAAGAATGCATATTATATTAATAATAAAGATATTATTATGCATGGAATGTAGTTAATATTTTATTTTTATCATTTTTCTACAGTATTGTGCGAAGTTTTCACAAGCTGAAGCGATTTATTGTGAGTTTTTATGCCAGTTACGACTCTGAATATATCTAGTATACCTCAACTATCTCATGCTGATATATTGGCTTTATAGCAAGCGGCCAGGCGAGAAAGTGAAATAAGAGTATTTATCGGTAGTGGACAATATTCTATCCATCATATCTTGATGCCAGACTGGTTTTCAGTGGAGCCTCTCAGAGGAGGGATACTGGATAGATTATTAAGGCGTGAACATAGAATGGAGGATAGAGCATTTGTGCTGGAATGGCAGCTAAATCATATCCGGGCTTCTATTGATATATCTGGTAATTATATTCAGGATGCATTTTCTGGTTGCAGAGAAAGAAACTCTGATGTCATTAAGTTACAAAGCAAATTAACCTCTTGTATGTTTAGTCTGAATTCTGCAGGCTTTTCTTGTCCAGAGTCTTTTCTGACATGTCCTATAACATTATGTGTACCTGAAGTCGGTGTTTTTATGAAAAATTCTCGAGACTCCAATATATGTAGTTTGTATGATAAAGAATCACTATCGTATCTTATTAAAACCAGTGCACCTCATCCATTGAGTAGAGAAGTAATAACAGAGTCGATGATTGTAGGAAAATATGAGTGTCGTTTTGAACCAGTCAGAGGAAACTTTATTTTAAAGAACAAGTAATAATACAATGAAGTGAAAAGGTTTATCTCAAAATAACGTTAACTCGCTTGTATTCTGAGTAATAAAACCACAGGTATGCCATATATAAGAGCATGCCTGCGGTTACCTGATGGGCTTTCGATAGTGTGCGCTATCGAAAGCCTGTTGTTGCTGGCTATTCGATTCTTATTACAAATGACAGAGTAAAATTGAGATAAATGAAGCCTTGTGGTAACTTGCCAGACTTCACAGGTTATTAATAAAATGTATTTTACTGTTCTTAATCTATAAAATAACTTTTTGTTGTTTTACTGCATTGGTTTTAAAATTAATTTTTATTTAATAAAATTCAATTTAATAAAAACAAATATATTAATCACTCTGATTTTACATTACTTTACAGATGAGCGTTATGCATCCCGTTGTAACTATCTTGTGATATGTGTTATTCATTCTTTGCAATATGGATGTGTATAATTATGAGCAGTGATTTAGATATGCCAGTTACTACTTTAAATTTTTCTCGTGTTTCTCAATTGCCCGCTACCGCAGTACAGTCCTTGCAGGATATAGCCAGAAGAGAAGATAAAGTAAATCTCTCTGCCAGAGGAAGACTTTATTGTATTCACTATGTCGAGATGTTGGATGGCTTTACTGTAGAACTTGTTAAAGGTAGTTTTCTGGACAAGCTACTGAGGCGTGAATATAGAATGGCTGAGATTGTCATTGAACTGGAAAGGCAGCTTAATGGTGGAAATACTTTCCTTGAAGCATACTTTGCTTTTTCACAAAGAGAATTGTCCAGTGCTGATTGGAAGAAACGGACGGATCTTGCTGCGCAAGAAAAAATACCTTGCCGATCTTTCAATGTTAATCCCGGAGATTTCTCTTGTTCAAAAGGTGTTTTGACATGTCAATGATGCCCGATACACCGGGAAAAGGTGTGTTTATGAAATATACCGGAGCACTGCCATTTTTTTAGTTTGCCATGAAGGGCAACTATCACTTGGTTAAAATGTCGGTATCTTAGCCTCTGAGTTGAAGGCAGAAGATTGCAGAACTGATGATAACAAAAGGAGTTTTGTCCAGACGTATTCAGAATACCTCAGGAAGAGTTCATATCTTCTGATATCTTTTGGTTATATAGTGGCCATGAAATATGGCCACTGCCAGTCAAATGAGCATCAGCAGCTTAAATTAACGATACCCTATAAACTCCCGATCACGATCAAAGGCTTAATTGATCTCATCATTCTCGCCAGATATAAACGCATATGTGCTACTCTCTTATATATCGTTATTAAGAGATAGCGTAAATTGCAAGTCAGGTAAAGAAAAATCTATTTTTACACAGAGAATAGATTTATTTTCAGCAACATATTTTTGCTTGTTTAACATGTAAGTATAAAAAGCGCCATGAAAAATCTTCATGGCGGAGTACATGTCTGCACAAACTATGATGAAAGTAGAGTGGCATATGCCACATCATTAATTTACACAGATGATAAACAAATGTAAACATGATTTTCAGAGAGAGCACGATGATATCTATAATAACAACTTTACAAAGTAGTTGAATCTGGATAGATATTTTAAATAAAAAATTTAAAACAAATTTTTGTGCTAAAATATCAAAACAAATCAGTGAAAACGTAATGTTAAGAATATAATTTATTTTTTTGTGGGTAAATATTGATAGCAACGTTAACATTTTCCACGATAGAACTGAATTCTCTTATATTCAATAAACCTCCGGTATTTTTTGATTTTAATTGAATTGCTTTATTACTTTAGAGATATTCGCGGGAGTAACAATGGCGTTGTTTTTATGATGTTTGCTTCTCGCCCCATGCATTGACAAACCGGGACGTGGATTCTGGAGCTATTGACAATCTAATAAAAGCCGCGGCACGTCGTATGCAAGAATGTGCCGCGGCAGGCTGGGAAACTTTCGATAGTGCGAGTATTGAATGGTTTCCAGCCGAAATTGATTCTATTAAAAAACATTCTGAACACGCAATTTACAATTCGCCAATTGAACGGTTTTAAGATTTTTCTTGATGGTGAAAATGAGGTTCCAAAACGCAGGTTATCGTTGTTTATTGTCGGTGCAGATGATTTCTGGCGTTTTGAAATATTGGCGGGAAAACGTCAGCACATTTGCGAAGTGAATCAAAAAGCCCGCAGCGATGTGCGGGCGTGAGGGTTAGCGTACAACCAGTACGGAGCACTCAGCGTGACGCACTACGGCGGCGGCGTTAGAGCCGAGCAGATAGGTGGTGATGTCTGGCCGATGGGAGGCGATGATGATCATATGAGCAGAGAGCTTTTTCGCCATTTCCAGAATACGATCTTTTGGTGAGCCTTCTTCGGCATGGATGTGAACTCTGTCGGTCGGGAGTTTGAACTTTTTAACGATTTCTTCAAGTTGCGATTTAGCTTCCGCTTTCAGGTCTTCCATTGCCGGTAATTCTGCGGAATACGCTAAACCCAGAGAGGCATAGTAGGGCAGGGAAGGTATTACCGTCAGGAAATGAACCTTTGCATCATCAATCTTTGCCTCAGCTTCAACGTGGCTAATCACGCGTTGAGTTAATTCTGAATCAGAAATATCAATAGGGACAAGAATCGTTCTGTGCATAAAACCTCCTGTTTTAGTATCCGCATAAAGTGTAACGCCAGATGACACTTTTTGTGTAATGACGGAGTTCACATTTTTAATTTAGATCAAGGGAGGTGTCATAAGCAGAAAAAGCCCGCCACAGAGGCGGGCTGGCAGGATTAGAACTGGTATACCAGACCTAAAGCAACGATATCATCGGTAGAAATACCGTTTGCTGAGTAGAAGTTATCATCGTCATCAAGCAGGTTGATTTTATAATCAACATAGGTAGACATATTTTTGTTGAAATAATAAGTTGCGCCAACATCTGCGTATTTAACCAGATCTTTATCACCGTCAGTTCCGGTTAAGTCTTTGCCTTTAGACATCAGGAAAGAAACCGTCGGGCGCAGGCCAAAATCAAACTGATACTGGGCGGTAACTTCAAAGTTTTGGGTTTTGTTAGCGATGGTGTTTGCTGAGTTACCGTATGGCGTCATATTGCGGGTTTCGGAGTACATGGTTGCCAGATAGATGTTGTTAGCATCGTATTTTGCCCCGGCGGTCCAGGCATCAGCTTTATCGCCTTCTGCTGTAGAGTATTCGACTTGTTGATTGGTACGGTCAGAACTGGTATAGGCGCCACCAAGGCTAATGCCCATACCTAAATTATAGGTAGAAGAGATACCGAAGCCGTCGCCATTGGCGTTTTTGATATTGCGATCGCCACCGTTTGTCGTGCCTTCTTGCTCATGAGTGACCTGGTTTTCATTCGAGCCCTGATACTGCACCGCAAAGTTCAGACCATCAACTAAACCGAAGAAATCTGTATTACGGTAGGTCGCCACGCCGTTTGCACGACCGGTCATATAGTTGTCAGCTTTGGTGTAAGAGTCACCGCCGAATTCCGGCAGCATGTCTGTCCAGCCTTCAATATCGTACATCACGCCATAATTACGACCGTAGTCAAATGAACCGAAATTGCCATATTTCAGTCCGGCAAAGCCCAGACGTGTCCAGGAATCGCCTTTATCACCTTCGCTACCATTTGCCTGAACGTTATATTCCCACTGACCATAGCCGGTTAGTTGATCAGTAATTTGTGTTTCGCCTTTAAAACCAAAACGTACATAACTCTGATCACCATCGCTATTGGTATTATCGGAAAAATAATGCAGACCATCGACTTTGCCATACAGATCTAATTTATTGCCGTCTTTGTTATAAATTTCTGCTGCATGTGCGGCACCTGCAGAGAGCAGTGCGGGAATTAAGAGCGCCAGTATTTTGCTTTTCATTGAAAAAATCCTTTAGTTATTTTATTTGCCTTTCTCTCCCCATTGGGGAAGTGAAAACATCCTAAAGGAGAAGTTCCATTAGATGATAAATGTTATTTGTTACGCCTTAAGTAAAACCTTAATTAAATAATTCCTGCGAAATGATAATAAGTTTGATGAATGATTTAATGGTGATATATACAAAATAAAAATTATACTTTTAAAAACTGATACGTTATTCTTCGTCCGTTATATGCCTTTATTGTCACAGATATTATTTTCTGTTGGGCCATTGTTACTGACTTTCCAACAAATAAAAAGACAAGCCCGAACTTTCATTCGGGCTTTTTTTCGTTCAGGAGAATCCTTATCCTGTTACTTTACTCCGTTCCACTTTTATCTGCTTTTCCAGCCAGTTGCGCCAGGAAGTCATAACGTTTTTGCAGATCGGCTGCGGCATCTTTCCACAACTGTTTCGCCACTTCCGGTTGTTGTGCGTTCAGGCGGCGAAAACGTTGTTCGTGAAGAAGTGTTTCCTCTAATGCTTCTGATGGCGGGCGCGAGTCCAGCGCCAGCGGCAGTTTACCTTCATCGGCGCGACGCGGATCAAAACGATACAAAGGCCAGAAACCTGTTGCGGTAAGTTGTCGCATTTGATCGTGACTTAATGCCAGATCGTAGCCGTGTTCTTCACAGGGACTGTAAGCGATAATTAGCGATGGCCCCGGGTACGCCTCCGCTTCCTGAATCGCTTTTACCGTCTGGTTTAACTGCGCGCCAAGAGAAATCTGCGCTACGTAAACATGACCGTACATCATCATGCTGACGCCGAGATCTTTACGCGCTTTACGTTTGCCGTGCTCACCAAACTTAGTTACCGCGCCAAGCGGGGTTGCTTTCGACGCCTGACCGCCGGTATTGGAATAACATTGCGTATCCAGTACCAGAATGTTGACGTTTTCCGTCAGACTTAAGACATGATCCAGACCGCCAAAACCGATGTCATAAGCCCAACCGTCACCACCAATCAACCAGATTGATTTCTCTACCAGAGCATCAGCGTCACGCAGCAATTCATGCGCTTCAGGCACATTGTTGAGTTGCTGGCGCAATGCAGCGACCTGTTCACGACGAACTTCTGGCGTGGCATCGGATTTGAGCGCAGCCAGTAAATCAGCGGGGATTTTATCGGTAAATTGATCCAGCAGACGCAGCACGCGTGCTCGATGTTGATCAACTGTCAGGCGGAAACCAAGACCGAATTCAGCATTGTCTTCAAACAGCGAGTTTGCCCAGGCCGGACCGCGGCCATTGGCATCAGTGGTATAAGGCGTGGAGGGCAGGTTACCGCCGTAAATTGATGAACATCCGGTGGCGTTAGCAATCAACATTCGGTCGCCATACAACTGGGTAAGCAGTTTGATATACGGCGTTTCTCCACAACCAGAGCAGGCACCAGAATATTCAAACAGCGGGGTGATCAACTGTGATGTACGAATATCAATACGCTCCAGTTTAGTACGGTCGATTTCTGGCAGGCTGAGGAAGAAGTCGTAATTGATTTTCTCTTCTTCTACGTGTTCCAGTCGCGACATCATATTGATGGCTTTAATTTCTGGATCCTGTCTGTCTTTCGCCGGGCAAACTTCAACGCACAGGTTGCAGCCGGTGCAATCTTCCGGCGCGACTTGCAACACATATTTCTGCCCGCGCATATCACGCGATTTTACGTCCAGCGAATGCAGGCTGGCAGGGGCGTTTTCCATCGCTTCAGGCGGCACGACTTTCGCGCGAATAGCGGAGTGCGGGCAAGCGGCGACACAGTGGTTGCATTGGGTACAGAGTTCTTCTTTCCAGATGGGGATCTCTTCGGCGATATTGCGTTTTTCCCATCGTGTAGTACCCATCGGCCAGGTGCCGTCTGGCGGCAACGCGGAAACGGGGAGGGCGTCGCCAAGCCCGGCGAGCATTGCGGCGGTGACGGTTTTCACGAAATCAGGAGCGGCATCGGAAACCACAGGTGGACGATTTGCACTGTGCGGATTTACCGGCTGTAGCGGTACTTCTTCAATAGATTCACGCGCCAGCGCCAGAGCCTGCCAGTTGCGCTCCACCAGCTCCTGACCTTTACTGCTGTAGCTTTTGGCAATCGCGCCTTGCAATTCTGCCTGTGCGCTGTCGCCTGGCAGAATTTGTGTTAAATGGAAAAACGCCATCTGCATAACGGTATTGATACGTGCCGCCAGACCACATTCACGGGCGATTTTCGCCGCGTTAATCACATAGAAGCGCGCTTTTTTCTGGTTCAACACGGCCTGAACTTCCTGCGGTAGTCGCGACCACACTTCGTCGGCGCTATACGGCGTATTGAGCAGGAAAATGCCGCCGGGTTTCAGACGTTCGGCCATCTGATATTTGTCGATAAACTGTAACTGGTGGCAGCCAACAAAATCAGCCTGGGAAATGAGATAAGCGGAACGAATTGGTTGCTCGCTTACGCGCAGGTGTGAAACCGTCAGGCCACCCGCTTTTTTGGAGTCGTAAACAAAATAACCCTGTGCGTACCACGGCGTGGAATTACCGATAATCTTGATATTGTTTTTGGTCGCGGAAACGCTGCCATCACTACCAAGACCATAAAACAAGGCTTCCAGTTTCGCCGAGTTTGGCAGGGTGTTTTCCGGCAACGGCAGTGACAGATTGGTCACATCATCGTAAATCCCGACAGTAAAACGTGCTTTCGGTTTATCCGCGTTGAGTTCGGCAAATACAGCCAGTACGCAGTCCGGGCCAAACTCTTTTGACGAAAGGCCATAGCGACCACCAATCACTCGGGGGAGTGTTTCACGCTCGCCATTATTAAAGGCTTCTGCCAGTGCGGTCATTACATCAAGGTACAATGGTTCCGCCTGCGCGCCGGGTTCTTTGGTGCGATCCAGCACCGCCACGGTACGCACGGATTCTGGCAATGCTTGCAGCAGATGTCTGGCAGAGAACGGACGGTATAAACGAACTTTCAGTACCCCGACTTTTTCGCCGCGAGTCAGCAACTCGTCTACCACTTCTTCACAGGTGCCGATAGCAGATCCCATCAGGATAATTACCCGCTCTGCCTGTGGATGTCCGTAATATTCAAATGGTTGATACTGGCGGCCCGTCGCGGCAGCGAAATCCTTCATCGCCTGTTCAACATGTTTATAAACCGCGTTGTACCACGGGTTAGTGGCTTCACGTGACTGGAAGTAAGTGTCCGGGTTCGCCGAGGTGCCGCGAATGACTGGATGTTCTGGATTCAGCGCGCGGGCGCGATGGGCATCGATTTCTGCCTGCGGCATCAATTCGAGAATTGTGTCATCGGTCAGAGGGACAATTTTGTTGATTTCGTGGGAGGTACGGAAACCATCGAAGAAATGAATAAATGGGATGCGGCTTTTCAGCGTAGCTATTTGCGCAATGAGAGCAAAGTCTTGCGCTTCCTGAACGTTTGCGGCGCAGAGCATGGCACAACCGGTCTGACGCACAGCCATCACGTCAGAATGATCGCCAAAAATGGAGAGCGCATAAGTAGCAACGGTACGTGCCGCAACATGCAGTACAAACGGCGTTAACTCGCCCGCCAGTTTGTACAGAGTTGGGATCATCAGCAGCAGCCCCTGCGATGATGTAAATGATGTTGAGAGCGCGCCTGTTTGCAAAGCGCCATGCACCGTTGCGATAGCGCCCGCTTCGGACTGCATTTCAACCACGCGAGGGATATCTCCCCAGACGTTTTTCAGGCCGTTTCCGGCCCAGGCATCAGCCTGTTCCGCCATCGTGGAACTGGGGGTAATAGGGTAAATGGCGATAACTTCGCTGGTACGAAACGCTACTGAAGCGACCGCGCCATTTCCGTCAATTGTGATCATACGACACCCTTACATTGCGCAAATGAGGGGCGCGCGAAATAGCTGCGCACCCAGTAATTATCTCTCAATTTTAGCAAATGGCTTTCCGTCGCATTTTCGCTTTTGTGTCCCCCATATCAGCGTAATGAATGTTTTGATTAAACAGAGGGTAAAAAAATAGCCACAAAAAAGTAAAAATGCGTGGCAACACGCACAGAGACTCTCGACGCCGTCGCCTGGTCTGCCTATTATTTAGGGCGGTATCGTTTGGCTTTAAGATCAGAGGAGGAGTAAATGCGAGCAGCGTTGTGGGTGGGTTGTGCCGCTTTATTGTTATCGGCGTGTAGTAGCGAACCTGTTCAGCAGGCAACGGCGGCACATGTTGCGCCAGGTTTAAAAGCATCAATGTCCAGTAGTGGAGAAGCAAATTGCGCAATGATTGGCGGTTCGCTTTCCGTTGCCCGTCAACTGGATGGAACGACCATTGGGATGTGTGCATTACCCAACGGCAAACGCTGTAGCGAGCAGTCGCTTGCCGCCGGAAGTTGTGGCAGCTATTAATTGACCAAATCGGCCAGCTTATAGATTAATGTCTGTTTTGCGGTCGCCAGCGTTAATTGGTTCGCGGTCAGATCTACTTGCGCACCTTCTTTCAGCATTTCGCTGATGGTATTGTCGAGTTCGTTAAGCTGTGGATTCGCGCACATCATACGGGTCATTGCCAGCGTTTTAACTTTCAGCTCGCCATTAGAAAGTTTACCTTCACCGCTAAAGCGGTTACACATGCTGCCGGAAATCATCATTTTTTCACCAAAACTGATTTCTGGCGGATTTTTATCGCTGGTGACAGGCTGACCATTTACATTTTCCAGAACAAAGCGATGATGCTGCAATTGCTCAGGCGTCACAGCAATTTTATCATTACTTACACATCCCGCCATCAGCAGGCTTATCGCAACGAGCGCGGCTACTTTCTTCATTGTGATTCTCAATTATAGTTTCTGATTCAGGAATATTTTAAGAATAGAAGATGAAAGGTCTTTGAGGATTATCTGAATAAGCTCCCCTGCAGGACAGGGGAGCGGTGAAATTAAACCAGTTCGTTAGGGCAAGGTTCGCCTTTCTCCAGATGACTTAAGTTTTGTAGCGTGGTCTGGGAGATACTGGTCAGAGCCTCCGCGGTCAGGAATGCCTGATGCCCGGTAAACAGCACGTTATGGCAGGCAGACAGACGACGGAATACGTCATCCTGAATCACGTCGTTGGATTTGTCTTCAAAGAACAGATCGCGTTCGTTTTCATACACGTCCATCCCCAACGAGCCGATTTTCTGGTTTTTCAGCGCTTCAATCGCGGCCTGAGAGTCAATCAGAGCGCCGCGGCTGGTGTTAATCACCATTACACCGTCTTTCATTTGCTCAAATGCAGTTTCATTAAGCAGATGGTAGTTCTCCGGCGTCAGCGGGCAGTGCAGGGAGATAACGTCAGATTCAGCGAACAGCGTCGGCAAATCGACATATTCTACGCCGAGCTCCAGCGCCGCCGCACTTGGATACGGATCGAATGCCAGTAGGCGCATGCCGAACCCTTTCAGAATGCGTAGCATAGCTACACCGATTTTACCCGTGCCGATAACGCCTGCCGTTTTGCCATACATCGTAAAACCCGTCAGACCTTCCAGAGAAAAGTTGGCGTCACGAGTGCGCTGATAGGCACGGTGAATTCGACGGTTTAGCGTCATCATCATGCCGATAGCATGTTCAGCGACGGCTTCCGGGTCGTAGGCTGGAACGCGCACCACTTTCAGGCCCAACTCTTTTGCAGCGTCGAGATCGACGTTATTAAAACCGGCACAGCGCAGGGCAATATATTTCACGCCATGCTTTTTCAGCTCTTCCAGCACCGGGCGGCTGCCGTCATCATTAACGAAAATACACACTGCTTCACAGCCATTGGCGGTTTTTGCGGTTTTTTCCGTCAGCAGAAAGTCAAAAAATTCCAGCTCAAAGCCAAAGGACTCGTTCACCTGTTGCAGGTACTTTTTGTCGTACTGTTTTGTGCTATAAACGGCGAGTTTCATAAGACTTTCTCCAGTGATGTTGAATCACATTTAAGCTACTAAAAATATTTTACAAAATTTCAAATATAATTGAAAGGTGGAGTTATATTGAAAACTTCAGAAACATCTATGCTTAGTGTAGGCGCAACCTTCAACTGAACGGTTAAACATGCCAAAATACTGCATTGACTGCTTAATTTTTCGCTAAATCAGGATATTAACTACCCATGCTGGGTAAATATAAAGCCGTTCTCGCGCTGCTATTGTTGATCATTCTTGTGCCATTGACGTTGCTGATGACGCTGGGTCTGTGGGTTCCCACGCTGGCGGGCATCTGGCTTCCTCTTGGTACTCGCATTGCGTTAGATGAAAGCCCTCGCATTACGCGTAATGGTCTGGTCATTCCTGATCTCCGTTATCTGGTGGCGGATTGCCAGTTGGCGCATATCACCGATGCTCGTCTTTCTCATCCCAGCCGCTGGTCGCTTAATGTCGGCACCGTGGAACTTGATTCCGCGTGTCTGGCGAAATTACCGCAGACGGAACAATCGCCCGCAGCGCCGAAAACCCTTGCGGAATGGCAGGCTATGCTGCCCAACACCTGGATCAACATTGATAAGGTTATTCTTTCTCCCTGGCAGGAGTGGCAGGGAAAATTATCTTTAGCGTTGACGTCAGATATCCAGCAACTTCGTTATCAGGGCGAAAAAGTTAAATTTCAAGGCCGGTTAAAAGGGCAAACTCTGACGATTAACGAGCTGGCTGTTTCTGCGTTTGAAAATCAGCCGCCTGTCAAACTGGTCGGTGAATTCACCATGCCGCTGGTGCCGGATGGCCTGCCTGTGAGCGGTCATGTCACGGCGACATTGAATTTGCCGCAGGAACCCAAACTGGTGGATGCTGAACTGGAGTGGCGAGAGAACAGTGGACAACTCATCGTGATGGCGCGAGGTAACGACGAGCCGTTGCTCGATTTGCCATGGGAGATTACCCGCCAGCAACTGACCATCAGTGATGGACGCTGGATCTGGCCTTATGAAGGTTTTCCACTGAGCGGGCGTCTGGGGATAAAAGTTGAAAACTGGCAAGCGGGACTCGAAAACGCACAGATTAGCGGGCGCCTGAGCGTGCTGACGCAAGGGCAAGCAGGTAAGGGCAACGCGGTGCTCAATTTCGGCCCAGGAAAACTGAGCATGGATAACAACCAGATGCCACTGCAACTGACTGGCGAGGCAAAGCAGGCGGATCTTATTTTGTATGCACGGTTGCCCGCACAGTTAAGTGGAAGTCTGACCGATCCCTTGCTGGTCTTTGAACCGGGCGCGCTATTACGTTCAAAGGGAAGAGTTATTGATTCACTGGACATCGATGAAATTCGCTGGCCTTTGGCTGGCGTTAAAGTGACGCAACGTGGTGTCGATGGTCGTTTGCAGGCTATTTTGCAAGCTCATGAAAACGAGTTAGGCGATTTTGTGCTGCATATGGATGGGCAGGCCAAAGATTTCTTGCCTGATGCTGGTCGCTGGCAGTGGCGTTACTGGGGGAAAGGCAGTTTTACGCCAATGCACGCGACATGGGACGTTGCGGGAACGGGGGAGTGGCATGACAACACGATCACGCTGACCGATCTCTCAACCGGCTTCGACCAGTTGCAATATGGCACCATGAAGGTGGAAACGCCACGTTTGATCCTCGAGAAGCCCATTGTCTGGATACGCGATCCACAGAATCCATCTTTTAGCGGCGCATTGTCACTGGACGCCGGACAAACGCTTTTTACTGGTGGCAGTGTGTTACCGCCATCAACGTTAAAATTTAGTGTCGATGGGCGCGATCCGACTTATTTTCTCTTCAACGGAGATTTGCATGCCGGAGCGATCGGGCCGGTTCGTGTAAATGGTCGCTGGGATGGCATTCGCCTGCGCGGCAATGCCTGGTGGCCCAAACAATCATTGACTGTATTCCAGCCGTTAGTCCCGCCAGACTGGAAGATGAAATTGCGTGAAGGCGAATTGTATGCCCAGGTTGCATTTTCAGCTGCGCCCGATCAAGGCTTCCGTGCGGGAGGGCATGGCGTGTTGAAAGGCGGCAGTGCCTGGATGCCGGACAATCAGGTCAATGGCGTCGATTTTGTTTTGCCGTTCCGTTTTGGTGACGGAGCATGGCATTTGGGAACACGGCGACCAGTATCACTCCGTATAGCTGAAATTGTTAACCTGGTGACGGCGAAAAATATTACAGCCGATCTTCAGGGGCGTTATCCGTGGACTGAGGAAGAACCGTTATTGTTAAGCAATGTTAGCGTCGATGTATTGGGCGGTAACGTACTGATGAAACAATTACGTATGCCACAGCACGATCCGGCGTTGTTGCGTCTGAATAATCTCTCGTCCAGCGAACTGGTCAGCGCCGTTAACCCGAAACAATTCGCCATGTCTGGCGCATTCAACGGCGCGCTGCCTTTATGGCTGAACAATGACAAATGGATTGTCAAAGACGGCTGGCTGGCAAATGCAGGCCCCATGACTTTACGTCTGGACAAAGACACGGCGGATGCAGTGGCAAAAGACAATGTGACTGCGGGAACGGCAATTAACTGGTTGCGCTATATGGAAATCAGTCGTTCATCGACAAAAATTAATTTAGATAATCTCGGCGTGTTAACCATGCAGGCAACAATCACCGGTAATAGTCGTGTCGATGGTAAAACCGGTACGGTAAATCTCAACTACAGCCATGAAGAAAATATTTTCACGCTGTGGCGCAGTTTACGCTTTGGCGATAATCTCCAGGCATGGCTGGAACAGAATGCCCGATTCCCGGAAACTGGCTGCCCATCAGGAAAAGAGTGTGAGGAAAAACAATGAAAATAGTGATAGCCGCGTTCGCGTCCTCTTTTATGTTAGCTGGTTGCACGCCGCGCATAGAAGTGGCTGCACCGAAAGAACCCATCACCATTAATATGAACGTTAAAATTGAGCATGAGATCATCATCAAGGCGGATAAAGATGTTGAAGACTTGCTCAAAACCCGTAGCGATCTTTTTTGAGGCGATGATGAAGAAAATATTACTGGTAGTGGTATGGATTATTAGCCTGATGAGCAGCAACGTTATGGCACTAACTCTGGACGAAGCCAGATCTCAGGGGCGGGTCGGTGAAACGCTTAATGGCTATCTGGTGGCGCTGAAAACGGATGCCGAGACGCAGACATTAGTAAAAGATATTAATGAAGCTCGTAACCGTAGCTATCAACAACTGGCAAAGCAAAATAATGTATCAACTGAAGATATCGCTAAACTGGCAGGGCAAAAACTGGTAGAGCGTGCTAAGCCGGGGGAGTTTGTGCAGGGCATTAATGGAAAATGGTTACGAAAATAACTTACGGGGAATGCTCAGAATTTTGCATCACGTTAAAAACTCTACAGCGAAACAATATTAATTATTCTGTTACCGGGTAGTACAGATATCCGGGCAAATTCATGTTGTTTTTTGTCAGGCTAACACATTTTTTTACGCATCTGTATTCAATATCCATTTCTTCGCTTGCCGTTCATTTCTATACTGATTTTTCTTAATCCGCTTTTTACAGGGCAGGGTGTTATGAGCAGCAACGTATTTATTCTTGGTACAAAATCCGTCAAGCGCCTGGGTTATGGCGCGATGCAACTGGCTGGCCCTGGCGTCTTTGGGCCGCCAAAAGATCGCCATGTTGCTATTACGGTATTACGCGAGGCGCTGGCGCTGGGCGTCAATCATATCGACACCAGTGATTTTTACGGTCCTCACGTGACTAACCAAATCATCCGTGAAGCATTGCATCCTTATCCCGACGATTTGACGATCGTGACCAAAATTGGCGCACGTCGTGGTGATGACGCCTCCTGGCTTCCGGCATTTTCGCCTGCGGAGCTTAGACAGGCAGTACACGATAACCTGCGTAACCTGGGGCTGGACGTGCTGGATATTGTTAATCTACGCGTGATGATTGGCGATGGTCACGGTCCGGCGGAAGGATCGATTGAAGCTAGCCTGACTGTGCTCGCAGAAATGCAGCAACAAGGTCTGGTGAAACATATTGGCCTGAGCAACGTGACACCGACGCAGGTGGCTGAAGCACGTAAGATCACTGAAATCGTCTGTGTGCAGAACGAATACAACATTGCACATCGTGCCGATGACGCGCTGATTGATGCGCTGGCTGACGATGGTATCGCTTATGTGCCGTTCTTCCCGCTTGGCGGCTTTACGCCACTACAATCAACAACGCTCTCTGACGTGGCTGCAAGCCTTGGTGCCACACCAATGCAGGTGGCCCTGGCATGGTTGTTACAGCGTTCACCGAATATTTTATTGATCCCTGGGACATCTTCTGTCGAACATTTGCGGGAAAATATGGCTGCCGCAAAATTGCAGCTTTCTGCGGAAGTATTGACAACTCTGGATGGCATTTCGCGAGAGTAATAATATTAACGAAAGGGAGGCTCTTAGTTTCCCTTTTTAACGGCATGGAGCGCATATGCTTAAGGCAAGGATTTGCGGCTGGATACTCTTACTTCCTCTCTTTGTTCTGAGTCTTCCCGCACAGTCGGAATTACGATGTGTCGCAAATGCGGTTGATATCAGGCCGCTCTTTTCCGCTGTAACGACTGAAGACAGGAAGCGTATTGAAGGAACCATCAATAATAGCGTTAATCTTGCCACCTTCGATTTATCCGCAACAGACTGGACAGTACATCGCGGTGATCTGGTGGTGGATGGTGACATCGAGAGTGATGGAAAGCTGATTGTTCTCGGTAATTTGACTATCAAAGGAGACCTTTCAACTGACTCACTCATTGAACCCTGGATTGTTCTTGGCAACGTCACAGCAGACAATATTTTTACTGGTTCGCCCCTGTTAATTACCGGTTCGATTAACGCTAAAGGGTTAGTATTTATTAACTCATATTACGATAATCCTTCGACAATAAAAGGGAGTATCAATGCCCGCGGAATATTTATTGATGATACCACAGCGCCTGTTTTATTCTCATCAGCAAATAGTGAATTCATTGTCCGAGCCAGTGACAAACAAGAGACTAAAAATGTAAAAAAAGCACTGACATTAATGAACCCCGAAGCATATTACTGGCGGGTAGTTAATGATGAAGATGTATTGAATGATTTTTTTAAACGAAGTAATTCTCGCATAGCGGGTAATGTATGCAAACAGATGAAGCAACATGCGTTATTTCGCTCTAATCCCTCTCCAGATTTGGCGCAAGAGTTACAAATGCTGGATGAAGGGAAGGTTGCCGCATTTGAAGGACGTGATATTGCTACATTTGATCTTGCCGTATTGCGAACACTGCCAACGATTAAAGGCATTTCGGCAAAATTACGTAAACAACTTATTAATAGTAATGATGAACAAACGATCGAGAATATGGCTCGGTATATGCCCGATCATGAAATTCTGGAGTTGACCGATCAGCAATTGGGTTACCAACCTGTTGTTCTTGGTTTGCTCGACCGTGAACCACTCTCTGTCGAAATAATGACGCGAATGAGTCATCTACCTGATGGTGTCGGGCCATTGAATCTTGCGGTACGTGAAGATCTCCCTCTGGATATCGTCATGACTCTGGCGAAAAGAGACTGGGACATGATCATTCAGGATCTTTATAAAGATGCGTGGTTACTGCCCGAATCCATAATAGATGGCTACATACGCAGTGATAATCCTGATATTCGCCGTGTCGGTGCCAATGGACAGCTCACCTATCTCCAGGCGATGCTGTTGGCAAAAGATTCATCAAATGATGTTCGCTCGAGTTTAGCTTCTAACCTGGCAGATATGAAACACCATGGTCAATTGTTGCGGATGACGCCAGAAGAGAGTGACAAAATTGCAGCATATTTATACCAAAAATTCGAGAGTGACGATGATTTAACCGACACGTTATTTTTAGCATTGCCAGATAACTTACAGTTTAAGTTTGTTAAAAGGATGGAGAAAAAAATCCCTGATTACTTTTGTTGTCGGGGCATGCAGATAATTCATTCTGATGCCGCTTTACAACGGCTATTGACACGTTTCAACAATCCTGAGGGTTGGAGTAATCTGGCAAAAAATCAGTATCTGAGTACGGCGATGAAACAAAAAATTTGGCAACGTGTTTTATGGCATCGAAAACATCATCCTGAAGCAGATTCTGCCGCATATGAAACCAGCGCTGATATGATTTTATCTGAGTTGATTAGCCGCGGTGAAGTTGATGACCAGATGCTATTGAATGCCACCTCCCTGATACGTCAGGGGAACTGGGACTATTTAGAAAGTGCATTGTTTAGTTGGGGAAATTTACCTGCTGTTGTTCTCAAGGAATTACAGCAAAACACGCCACGTAACGATAGTTGGGCGAAGCTATTTCTGAGTCAGGAAAACAGTACCCGTGCGCAGGTTAACGAAGCATTACGTGTTTATTATGCCTCTGACCCTGATGTAATAACGCAACTGGATAAGCTGGCAAAACAGCCGGATCGTATTTGGTGGAGTACGCTTGCGAAAAGCAAGCGGACATATTTCAAATTGGGTGCACTTAATAATCGCCATACACCGCCTGCGGCACTGGCGGCAGAAACCGATTCGGAGTGGTGGATTGTGGCGATGAATAATCCCTATTTTCCTGCTGACGTTCTGAAAGTCAGGCTGAAACGTGATCCTTTGCTGGCATTGGAATTGGCTAATCCCGACCCGCAATTAATTCGTCAACTGGCGCGGCAAGGTAAAACACGAACTATTCGGGAACAGGCAATGAAGAAGTTGGATATGATTTATTGACTCTTTTTTATCCGCAGGAATTAGCGATATTCAAGTCAAAAGCTCGCAGATTATATTAACAACGAAACATAAAGAAATGTTGCGAACGTGGTCGAAGAGTGTTGCTAAAGTTGGTGTATAACGGGCATGTGTGGACTGCACGCTTTAGCCGCGCAATCCACATCAATATTTGGCAGTCCGGTTATGCAGCAACAATGCTGTCAATCGCTGCTTTTGCGTCAGACTGCGCTTTCGCTGCCATTTCCGGGCCGTACGCGATCCCTTCGGCGAAGACAAATTTCACATCGGTAATGCCGATAAAGCCCAGGAACGTGTTCAGGTACGGAGTAACCAGATCCGTTGGCCCATCTTTATGGATGCCGCCGCGGCTGGTAATAACGACGGCTTTTTTACCGGTTATCAGACCTTCCGGGCCCTTGTCGGTGTAGCGGAAGGTAACGCCAGCGCGTGCCACCAGGTCAAAATAGTTTTTTAACTGAGTTGAGATGTTGAAGTTGTACATCGGTGCCGCAATAACGATCACGTCGTGGGCTTTCAGCTCGGCAATCAGCTCATCAGAAAGAGCAAGGGCTTCTTTTTGACGCGGGGTCAGCGGGGAATCGCTCGGACGCAGCGCACCAACCAGTTCGCCATCCAGTACCGGAATCGGGTTAGCCGCCAGGTCGCGAACGGTAATTTCATCCGCAGAATGTTTTTCACGCCACTGTTCAACAAAATAGTCAGACAACTGACCAGACTGAGAGTACCCTGCCAGAATGCTGGATTTGAGAACTAATACCTTGCTCATGGTGTTTCCTTTTAGATGTTTGAATGGGCATTGCCCCGTTGCTTGTTGACACTCTATTCACAATCCTGCCACAGAGATAGCGCAATATATCGAAGCCTATGTTCGAATTTATTGAACAACACATAGAAAGCCGCGATGTGGTACTCTATATCTATCATTTAAAAGAAATTTAATCAGGCATCTCACTGCCCACTAACGTTATGACAGAACAACAGAAATTGACTTTTAACGCCCTTCAGCAACGCCTGGATTCGTTAATGTTGCGTGACAGACTGCGTTTTTCTCGCCGTCTGCATGGGGTGAAAAAGGTTAAAAATCCTGATGCACAACAGGCCATTTTCCAGGAGATGGCGAAAGAAATTGACCTGGCGGCAGGGAAAGTTCTGCTACGAGAAGCGGCACGCCCGGAAATTACTTATCCAGATAATTTGCCGGTGAGTCAGAAAAAACAGGACATTCTGGACGCTGTGCGTGATAACCAGGTCGTGATTGTCGCTGGGGAAACAGGGTCTGGTAAAACCACTCAGTTGCCGAAAATCTGTATGGAACTGGGGCGCGGAATTAAAGGTCTGATCGGACATACCCAACCTCGTCGTCTGGCGGCACGTACCGTGGCGAACCGTATTGCGGAAGAGTTGCAAACAGAGCCGGGCGGCTGCATCGGTTATAAAGTCCGTTTTAGCGATCACGTCAGTGATAACACGATGGTCAAGCTGATGACTGACGGTATTCTGCTGGCGGAAATCCAGCAGGATCGGCTGCTGATGCAATACGACACTATCATCATCGATGAAGCGCACGAACGTAGCCTGAATATCGATTTTCTGCTCGGCTATTTGAAAGAGCTGTTGCCGCATCGCCCGGATCTGAAAGTGATCATCACCTCAGCAACTATCGATCCAGAACGATTCTCACGCCATTTTAATAATGCGCCAATTATTGAAGTCTCCGGTCGCACTTATCCGGTGGAAGTGCGCTATCGCCCGATTGTTGAAGAAGCCGATGACACCGAGCGCGACCAGTTGCAGGCGATTTTTGACGCCGTAGATGAACTGAGCCAGGAAAGCCCTGGCGACATTCTGATCTTTATGAGCGGTGAGCGGGAAATTCGCGATACCGCCGATGCGTTGAATAAGTTGAATTTGCATCATACGGAAATTCTGCCGCTCTATGCACGACTGTCTAACAGCGAACAGAATAGGGTGTTCCAGTCGCACAGCGGACGGCGCATTGTACTGGCGACCAACGTCGCGGAAACCTCGCTGACCGTACCGGGTATTAAATACGTTATCGACCCTGGCACAGCGCGTATCAGTCGTTATAGCTATCGCACCAAAGTGCAGCGTTTGCCTATTGAGCCCATTTCGCAGGCTTCTGCTAATCAGCGTAAAGGCCGCTGCGGACGTGTGTCAGAAGGGATCTGTATTCGTCTCTATTCCGAAGACGATTTCCTCTCGCGCCCGGAGTTTACCGACCCGGAGATTCTGCGTACCAACCTGGCCTCGGTTATTTTGCAGATGACCGCGCTGGGACTGGGCGATATCGCCGCGTTCCCGTTTGTCGAAGCGCCAGATAAACGCAATATTCAGGATGGCGTGCGTCTGCTCGAAGAATTAGGCGCGATCACCACTGATGAACAGGCCAGCGCCTATAAACTGACGCCGCTTGGTCGCCAGCTTTCACAACTGCCTGTCGACCCACGTCTGGCGCGTATGGTGCTGGAAGCGCAGAAACATGGCTGCGTGCGTGAGGCGATGATTATCACGTCCGCGCTCTCCATTCAGGACCCACGTGAGCGTCCGATGGACAAACAGCAGGCATCGGACGAAAAACATCGTCGTTTCCACGACAAAGAATCCGACTTCCTGGCGTTTGTAAATCTGTGGAATTATCTTGGCGAGCAGCAAAAGGCGCTTTCTTCAAACGCCTTCCGTCGCCTGTGTCGTACTGATTATCTCAACTATCTGCGCGTGCGCGAATGGCAGGATATCTACACCCAGTTGCGCCAGGTGGTGAAAGAACTTGGCATTCCGGTTAACAGCGAACCGGCGGATTATCGCGAAATTCACATTGCGTTGCTGACCGGTTTGCTTTCGCATATCGGCATGAAAGATGCCGATAAACAAGAATATACCGGCGCACGTAACGCGCGTTTCTCCATCTTCCCCGGTTCTGGTTTATTCAAAAAGCCGCCGAAATGGGTAATGGTGGCGGAACTGGTAGAAACCAGCCGCCTGTGGGGGCGCATTGCGGCACGCATCGATCCTGAATGGGTAGAGCCAGTTGCTCAGCATTTAATCAAACGCACCTACAGCGAACCGCACTGGGAACGGGCGCAGGGCGCGGTGATGGCAACCGAAAAAGTCACCGTTTACGGGCTGCCGATTGTTGCTGCGCGTAAGGTCAACTACAGCCAGATCGATCCGGCGTTATGTCGTGAACTCTTTATTCGCCACGCGCTGGTGGAAGGTGACTGGCAGACGCGTCACGCATTCTTCCGCGAAAATCTGAAACTGCGGGCCGAAGTGGAAGAACTGGAACACAAATCACGTCGCCGCGATATTCTGGTGGATGACGAAACGTTGTTTGAGTTTTACGACCAGCGCATCAGCCACGATGTGATCTCCGCACGCCACTTCGACAGCTGGTGGAAAAAAGTTAGCCGCGAAACGCCTGATTTGCTCAACTTTGAAAAGAGCATGTTGATCAAAGAAGGTGCGGAAAAAATCAGCAAGCTGGATTATCCGAACTTCTGGCATCAGGGCAATCTCAAGCTGCGTTTGAGCTATCAGTTTGAGCCGGGGGCGGATGCTGACGGCGTGACCGTGCATATTCCGCTGCCGTTACTTAACCAGGTTGAGGAGAGCGGATTTGAATGGCAGATCCCAGGCCTGCGTCGTGAGCTGGTTATTGCACTGATAAAATCGCTGCCGAAACCGGTACGGCGTAATTTTGTACCCGCGCCAAACTACGCCGAAGCGTTTTTAGGCCGCGTCACACCGCTGGAGCTGCCGTTGCTCGATAGCCTGGAGCGCGAGCTACGGCGGATGACAGGCGTTACCGTTGACCGCGAAGACTGGCACTGGGATCAGGTGCCCGATCACCTGAAAATTACCTTCCGCGTGGTGGACGACAAAAATAAGAAGCTAAAAGAAGGGCGCTCATTACAGGATCTGAAAGACGCCCTGAAAGGCAAAGTACAGGAAACGCTGTCCGCAGTGGCGGATGACGGTATCGAGCAGAGCGGCCTGCATATCTGGAGCTTTGGTCAACTGCCGGAAAGCTACGAACAGAAACGCGGCAACTACAAAGTGAAGGCGTGGCCGGCGCTGGTGGATGAGCGCGACAGCGTGGCGATCAAACTGTTTGATAACCCGCTCGAACAAAAGCAGGCGATGTGGAACGGTCTTCGCCGTTTACTGCTGCTGAATATTCCATCGCCGATTAAGTATCTGCATGAGAAGTTACCAAACAAAGCCAAGCTGGGTCTGTACTTTAACCCGTATGGCAAAGTGCTGGAGCTGATCGATGACTGTATCTCCTGTGGTGTGGATAAATTAATCGACGCCAACGGCGGTCCGGTCTGGACCGAAGAGGGGTTTGCGGCGCTGCATGAAAAAGTGCGTGCCGAACTGAACGATACGGTGGTGGATATTGCGAAGCAGGTCGAGCAAATCCTTACGGCAGTGTTCAATATCAACAAACGCCTGAAAGGGCGCGTTGATATGACCATGGCGCTGGGGCTTTCTGATATCAAAGCGCAGATGGGCGGGCTGGTGTATCGCGGTTTTGTCACTGGCAACGGCTTCAAACGCCTGGGCGATACCTTGCGTTATTTGCAAGCGATTGAGAAACGGCTGGAAAAACTGGCGGTCGATCCGCATCGTGATCGCGCCCAGATGCTGAAAGTCGAAAACGTCCAGCAGACGTGGCAGCGATGGATCAACAAGCTGCCTCCCGCGCGCCGTGAAGACGAAGACGTAAAAGAGATACGCTGGATGATTGAGGAGTTGCGCGTTAGTTACTTCGCTCAACAACTTGGCACGCCTTATCCGATTTCGGATAAGCGTATTTTGCAAGCGATGGAGCAGATTACCGCCTGACGTCTTTTCTGCCGTCTCCCTCTCCATAACCCGGTTAGCGCAAGCTGCCGGGTTTCTTTCTTTATAAATTCCGAAAAAGTCGCTACGCAATAGGGTAAGTCCGAGGAGAAGAGTAACCTTTTCGCGTGCAGATAAATCAATCCGGGTGGGGCGGTAGCGTGTCATGTGCCGATTGGATAAGGTGTAGGACAGGACGTAATTCTAAATGAAAAGGAGTCTCAAGATGGTTGTTAATTCAACTGAATATAAATATGTTATGCAGCAGTATCAAAGTAATGACGAAGAAATACTGGTGCTTTTTAGCGATACCGGCGGTGGCGCCGGGCGAATTAAAGGTGCGCATCTGTGGACGGCGAGCGCTAACTTTATTGCGTATAAAAACCTTGCTACAGGTGAAATCAGTACGGAAGATGGGCGGATTGAGTGGTTGCTCAGTGACGAAGATATCAAATTACACGGCTCTACATATCCGTTCCATTTTAAAAAAGGCGGTATATATCGTTTACGCGTGCGATCACTTATTGATAAAACTGTCGCTGAAGATAAATCCCCCGCATTTTATAATCGCTTTTTTGTGCTTGATATAATTGAAGAAAACACACTCTGTGATGCGCTAAGCGACATTTTGGCTGAATATCGAAAGCCTGTACTATTGCAGGATGAATTACTTGGACAATTCACGCTGGATAAAGACTATTCTCACTTTTCTGGTAAAATAACGTGGCTGAATAATAATGTTTTTGTGCATTTAAATATCGATAAAGCGAATAAAAGTAGTTGGCAGGCTGCGTTGGGTCATTTGCGGTATCTCTATGATCACCAGCAAGAAAAAGACAGTGAATTTCGCCAGTTTGCAGCGGAGGAACTTACTGAGCTCGCCAATGACTGGCTGGATGATGAGGATGCTGATGAAATTACAGAAACCTCTTTTGCGGAAAGAATGACGCTTTGTGAGCTGGTTATTGAAGCTGATGGCGATTTTACCGTCTATTGCAGTGATGATGATATGTTTTATGGTCATTCTATCGACGTCTCGGGCAATATTGCATATGGTGCAACTAGCGCAAATATTGTCGGATAAATGAAAGATTATCGGTGATAAATATAAAGCAACAGTATTAACTTGATTTTTGATTAATGTAAAAATTATTTGTCAACACAGTCAGATAAGGAAAAGATGACACACCCTCTACTGTAAAATAACAAACTGAGTTAATAATATGAAAAATGATATTGAAATTGTAGATGAAATGATATGGCATGATGGTGTTTTACTGGAAACCAGAACAATATGTCATCATGCAGAGTATAATTTCATATTGATAATGGAAGTATATACTGATAACTCTACATCAGGTAGACAACAAAAAATAATTGAGTTTATGGGCGTTGAGCATTTCTCGCAGATTATGGATGCCACTGAACTTATTGATAATCAAAGTGCGGGTAATATCAAAGATGCAATTATTTTATATAAGAAGAAAAAATATAAAATAATGATTAATTTATTTGGTGGTTTTTTGAGTTTTTCATTCAGAAAGTTGAGAGTTATTGGCAATGAATGCTAACGGTTATGAAGATGACAGGTTTCTTTTTTATGAAGAAAAACTCCGCTGGCGAATGAGTCGGCAAATTTATAATGCAAACACAATATTTTATGAAAACCAGAAAGATAGCGTTCAGCAAATTTTAAAAAAATATACAAAACGTATACCTGTTCTTGTTTTTTGGGGAAATGAACGCAGATGGACAATTGTTAACGGTCTGGAAGTGGTGAGTGTCTTTGATGAACATCTCCATTACATCTATCTTAATGAGATAAATAAAGAGATAAGACCTGATTTCTCACACAAAAAAAGCTTATATTTTAAATGTGAGTTAAAATTTATTCTTTTGGGGCGTGACAGGATTAAAATATGGGTTCCTGAGGGGAGGTTATATTTTGCATTAATGAATGTGTTGCAAATGTTCCCCCTGAAAAACCCGCTTTCAACAAGGAATTAATGCAACAACTACAAAATAATGAACTTAATTAATGTGTCCGCTATAGATTGCAGTCTTATATATTAAAAGGTGTCAATGTGAATGAATGTTTTATAAATATTACACCGGATTTTTTATCTTTTAAAAATGCCGGTTTGTCAGACTTACAGTATCGAAATGCAAAACTTACAATTTCATTGATTTGTCCGCCGATTAAGTCAGAAATCAACATATCTTTTGACTGGATACACTCATTTCGTGTCACCGATGAAGGGGATTTATTAGGGATGCTGGGAGCGTATGGTATTAATCAAACAGGGATTTATCGGGTAGCAAATTCAACTTACCTGGCATGGTTTACTAAGCAAAGTATCGGTATTCATGAAAATAAAATGATTGAGCATTATGTCATTGCAACGTCTAATGATGTTGTTGATGTCCTGTCTGTGGTTTCTCCGAAAATAGTGTATAAGTAAAGAATTAAGTCTTGTGAAGACGATAAAGAAAATTCGACTTCTTCCTTTCAGAGTGCTCCACTTCTCTTTATTATCTCACGCAGTATTCTTAAGGGAACGAGAAGGAGGAACCATGAATATTACCCCGTTTCCGACGCTTTCAGCGAAAACTATTGATGCCATAAACGTTATCGGGCAGTGGCTGGCACAGGATGATTTCTCTAATGAGGCTCTGTATCCGGCTGATTGCGTGATCCTTGCGGGTAACGCGGTTATTCCCACTATCGACGCGGCATGCAAGATTGCCAGAGATCGGCAAATCCCTTTATTGATCAGCGGTGGTATCGGTCATTCGACAACGTTTTTATATAGCGCTATTGCACAGCATCCGCACTATAACACCATCCGCACCACGGGCAGGGCGGAAGCGAGCATCCTTGCGGATATCGCCCACCAGTTCTGGCATATTCCCCATGAAAAAATCTGGATTGAAGACCAGTCTACGAATTGCGGGGAAAATGCACGCTTTAGCGTTGCGCTTCTGAACCAGGCCACGGAGCGAATTCATACCGCCATCATCATTCAGGACCCAACAATGCAGCGCCGAACCATGGCAACGTTCCATCGCATAACAGAGGATAATCCCGATGCGCCTCGCTGGTTAAGCTATCCGGGATTCATCCCCCAACTGGAGAATAGGGCAGGCGCTGTTGCGTTTGTTAATCAACTGGAAGGATTATGGTCGGTCGAACGTTATCTGTCGTTACTCACTGGCGAGTTGCCTCGCTTGCAGGATGATTGTGATGGCTATGGTCCACGCGGGCGTGATTTTATCGTTCACGTTGATTTTCCTACAGAAGTCACCATGGCGTGGCAAACATTGAAACGAGACGCTGTGCTTATCGAGACGATGGCGAGTCGTTCATTACGTTAATCATTGTGCCGTTTGCGAAGAGGCGGAGGTTTTCCTCCGCCTGCGTCTGTCAGAGTTTGGCAAATTTTTCCAGAGTGCGAATAAGTTGGGTGACGAATCCATACTCGTTATCATACCAGGCGACGGTTTTCACCAGTTGCAAATCGCCCACGGCGGTGATTTCCGTCTGGGTCGCATCAAACACCGAACCAAAATGGCTGCCAATGATATCGGAAGAGACAATTTCTTCGTCGGTATAGCCAAATGACTCGTTATTGGTCGTTGCTTTTTTAAGTGCGTTGTTCACCTCTTCAGCAGTCACTTTCTTACCAAGAATGGATACCAGCTCGGTTACTGAGCCCGTTTTCACTGGCACACGTTGCGCATGGCCTTTCAGTTTGCCGCTAAGCTCCGGGATCACCAGACCAATGGCTTTTGCTGCACCCGTGGTGTGAGGGATGATATTTTCTGCCGCAGCACGTGATGCACGTAAATCCTTACCACGCGGACCATCAACCAGTGATTGCGTACCGGTGTAGGCATGAATTGTCGTCATCGTTCCCACTTCTATACCAAAACTGTCATGTAATGCTTTAGCCATTGGCGCGAGACAGTTCGTGGTGCATGACGCCACAGAAACAATAGTGTCGTTGCTATCCAGAGTATCGTCATTAACGTTATAAACGATGGTTTTCATTTCACCAGCCGGAGCGGAAATCAGTACTTTCTTTGCCCCGGCATCCAGATGTGCCTGCGATTTTTCTGCGGAAGTATAAAATCCAGTGCACTCAACAACAATTTGTGCATCTTTCGCTTTCCACGGGATATTTTTCGCCTCTTTTTCGGCGTACACCGCAATACTTTTCCCATCGACGATAAGTGAATCTTCCGTGAAGTCAACGCTCCAGGGGAACGGACCGTAGTTTGAATCATGTTTCAGCAGGTAGGCGAGAATTTTTGGCGAGGTGAGATCATTGATCGCAACAACTTCTATGTCACTTTTGACCTCAAGTAGTCGACGCAACACCAGACGACCGATACGACCAAAACCGTTAATACCAATTTTATTCATGGTTTTCTCCTGTCAGGAACACTCGGATGGAAATTGATCCTTTCCAGGCTTAGACCAGGATAGCTGGATGAGCAATCTACATTCTTGCGGCCAAATGTAACGTACTGAAAATGACGGGAACAATATTTAATGAAATTTTAAGAAAAGCTCGTTATGTTAACGTGGAATTGTTTAAAATAGGGAAATGTTATGGAGAATAAGTACTCAAGGTTACAAATCGGTATTCACTGGCTGGTCTTTTTGCTGGTTATTGCAGCATATTGCACAATGGAATTTCGTGGATTTTTTCCACGTAGCGCCCGGCCAGTAATCAACATGATCCATGTCTCCTGTGGCATATCGATTCTCGTACTGATGGTGCTCCGTCTTGTGCTAAGGCTGAAATATCCAACTCCGCCAATTGTGCCTAAACCGAAACCCATGATGACGGGACTTGCTCATCTTGGGCATCTGGTCATTTATTTGCTGTTTATCGCGCTGCCTCTGATTGGTCTGATAATGATGTATTACCGTGGTAATCCCTGGTTTGCGTTTGGCATGACGATGCCTTATGCACCAGAGGCCAACTTTGATTTGGTCGATACCTTAAAATCGTTGCACGAAACGTTGGCAAATCTGGGATATTTCATCATTGGGCTGCATGCTGCCGCAGCATTAGCACATCACTATTTCTGGAAGGACAACACGCTTTTGCGCATGATGCCGCGTAAGCATTCCTGACGACATTAAAAGAAAACGCCTGTACTAAACCAGACCCGTGGTACAGGCGAAGAATACGGGCCTACATCGGAAGCGCTTATTATATTTATTTGTATGACAAATAAAACCATAAGTTTTCCAGAATCTCTCTCAGTGTGCCTTCCGGGACATAATCTTTTACAAATCCATTAATTGCAGTCGCCAGTAATCTCTTACCGCCATGAATGCGGCAAAAATGTGATTGGAATGTTATGCCTGAAAACGCAAACGTTGTCCGTGGATCCACAAAATGCAGGGATTAAGACGACTTTGGCAACGGTGTAATAATATGGACAAGGGATCGAAAGGTCCCTTTTCCTTTTAGAAGGGCATCGATTTACGAATAGTGTTAATGAATAACTGACAACCGGAGGAGAACGTCGCATCAACGCGAGTAAGGATCCCAATTGGTTCGCCCGCTCCATGTCCCGGAACAGGCAACGCCACCAGCGCGGCATGCCGTAGATCATCTTTTACGGCGCCCGAAGGAACAAACCATACATAGTCATAATCCACGGTGAGTTGGCGTGAAAGCGATGCGGAAAGCGTTTCGATACATCCTGAAGGAATTTTACAGCCCTGACTTTGTACCAGTGCTTCGGAATGTTGCCGTGGCGCGGTGCCTTCCGGTGAAACGACAACGGGCCATTGCAGAACCCGGCTTAGCGTCACATTCTCCTGAAGCAGAGGGTGGTTGGGGCGAACAACCAGCTTCAGCGATTCGAGAAACAGCAACTCGTAATTAAGTCCGGTCATCAATTCAGGATCTGACATCCGACCCACGCCGATATCAATTTCCCCCGTTTTTAATCCTGCCAGAATCATCGTGTTACTCATCGTTGCAACTTGCAGGGTGGTCTCTCTTTGTTGTTGATGAAACTGACCGATAACAGAAGGTAATATCCCCAACGCGGCAGTAGGTAGCGCTCCCACTCTTATAATGTCATTGTTCAATCCCTCTTTACGATTCAGCGACTGACCGGCAGTGTTGATAGCATCAAGCACTTTGACTGCGTGAGTTAAAAATTGTTCGCCAGGTAAGGTGAGTTGCGCGCCTTGCCGTCCACGATCAAACAAGCGAGCACCTGTTAATTGTTCCAGTTCATTCAGGGTCTTAGAGAGCGCAGGTTGACTTAAATTAAGGGTTTCAGCCGCGCGCCCCAAAGTTCCTTGTTGTGCGACAGCGACGAATGTATGAAGGTGGCGCAAACGAATGCGCTGACTAAACAGACTATTTTTTTCCATAAGCGATGTTAAAAACGAAACGATGTTGCTGACAAGTGATGTTGTTTAATTATGATAACTTGATTGCAAAATATTATTAACATTTTAATGTGATTTTATTACGCCGGATATGCAGCATTGCTGATTTCGCAGCGAGATCACAGTTTGTAAATTCTTCCCACCAGAGTGAATGCGATTACCTACACTCCAGATAATTGATCACTGGGGGCGGGCATTATGGCGAACAGCATCACGGCGGATGAGATCCGGGAACAATTTTCGCAGGCAATGTCAGCCATGTATCAGCAAGAGGTTCCACAGTACGGTACGTTGCTGGAGCTGGTAGCTGATGTGAATCTGGCTGTGTTGGAAAACAATCCCCAACTGCATGAAAAAATGGTGAATGCGGATGAACTGACGCGGCTTAACGTTGAACGTCATGGCGCGATTCGTGTTGGAACCGCGCAGGAACTTGCTACTTTGCGGCGAATGTTTGCCATTATGGGGATGTATCCGGTGAGCTATTATGATCTCTCGCAGGCAGGCGTGCCGGTTCATTCCACGGCCTTTCGTCCTGTCGACGATGCCTCACTGGCGCATAATCCATTTCGTGTTTTTACGTCATTACTTCGTCTTGAGCTTATTGAAAACGAAACGTTGCGCCAGAAGGCGGCGGAGATTTTACAGCGGCGCGATATCTTTACCCCGCGTTGCCGGCAATTGTTAGATGAATATGATCAGGCTGGTCGTTTTAACGAAGTACAAACGCGAGAGTTTGTGCAGGAAGCGCTGGAGACATTTCGCTGGCATCAGTCGGCAACGGTGGATAAAGAAACCTATCATGCATTACATGATGAACATCGACTGATTGCTGATGTGGTCTGTTTCCCCGGCTGTCATATTAACCACCTGACGCCACGTACTCTGGATATAGACAGAGTTCAGTCAATGATGCCTGAGTGCGGTATTGAACCGAAAATTCTCATTGAAGGACCGCCGCGTCGTGAGGTTCCCATTTTATTGCGCCAGACCAGCTTTAAGGCACTGGAAGAGGTTGTCCAGTTTGTGGGGCAAAAGCAGGGGACGCATACCGCCCGCTTTGGTGAAATAGAGCAACGTGGCGCGGCATTAACCCGGAAAGGGCGGCGGTTGTATGACGATTTACTGCGTAAGGCTGGAACCGGGCAGGATAATCTTACGCATCAGTTGCATCTACAAGAAACTTTTCGCGCTTTTCCTGACAGCGAGTTTTTGATGCGTCAGCAGGGACTGGCATGGTTTCGCTATCGCCTGACGCCGTCAGGTGAAGCGCATCGTCAGGCGATTCATCCTGGTGACGATCCACAACCCTTAATTGAACGAGGTTGGGTGGTTGCGCAACCTATTACCTATGAAGATTTTTTGCCTGTTAGTGCGGCGGGGATCTTCCAGTCAAATCTGGGTGATGAAATACAGGCACGCAGTCACGGCAATGCCAGTCGTGAAGCCTTTGAACAGGCGTTGGGCTGCCCGGTTTTTGATGAGTTCCGGCTCTATCAGGAAGCGGAAGAACGCAGTAAACGCCGCTGCGGTTTGCTTTAAATTCGCCCCCTCCGGCTTTGCAAAAATTTGCCTGATTTTACAAACGAATCAGGCTCTTCCCATCGACATAAAAAATTTGCCGATTTGTGCAGATTCTCTGTGTTCAACAATTGGATTATTAATAAATATTGTCTAGAGTGAGCGGTCACAAATAAGCATTTTCTTGCCGCTGAAAACGACCAGCGCGGGACCATTCACTACACCAGAAGGACTCACTTTCAGGTATGGATCGTAGACGATTTATTAAAGGTTCAATGGCTATGGCCGCCGTGTGCGGTACCAGCGGCATTGCTTCTCTTTTTTCTCAGGCTGCGTTCGCAGCAGATTCGGACATTGCCGACGGGCAAAGCCAGCGTTTTGATTTTTCTATTTTACAATCGATGGCGCATGATTTAGCGCGAAAACCGTGGCGTGGCGCTCCGCGTCCGTTACCCGATACTCTGGCGACAATGACGCCGCAGGCCTATAACAGCATTCAATATGACGCTGAGAAATCGCTCTGGCATAACGTCGAAAACCGTCAACTGGATGCTCAATTCTTTCATATGGGCATGGGGTTCCGCCGCCGCGTACGGATGTTTTCTGTTGATCCGGCAACGCATCTGGCGCGTGAAATTCACTTCCGCCCGGAGTTGTTCAAGTACAACGATACGGGGATTGATACCAAACAACTTGAAGGGCAAAGCGATCTCGGTTTTGCAGGTTTTCGCGTGTTTAAAGCTCCAGAACTGGCGCGCCGTGATGTGGTGTCGTTCCTCGGCGCGAGTTATTTCCGTGCCGTTGATGACACTTATCAATACGGTTTGTCGGCGCGTGGTCTGGCGATTGATACGTACACCGATAGCAAAGAAGAGTTCCCGGACTTTACCGCTTTTTGGTTCGATACTGTACAACCCGGGGCGACAACTTTCACTGTTTACGCGTTGCTTGATAGCGCAAGCATCACCGGAGCTTACAAGTTCACCATTCATTGTGAGAAGAGTCAGGTGATTATGGATGTTGAAAACCACCTGTATGCACGCAAAGATATAAAACAGTTGGGGATCGCGCCGATGACCAGCATGTTTAGCTGCGGCACCAATGAGCGCCGGATGTGCGACACCATTCATCCACAAATCCATGACTCCGACCGTCTTTCCATGTGGCGAGGCAACGGCGAGTGGATTTGTCGTCCACTGAATAATCCGCAGAAATTGCAATTCAATGCCTATACCGACAATAACCCGAAAGGATTTGGCTTACTGCAACTGGATCGCGATTTCTCTCATTATCAGGACATTATGGGCTGGTACAACAAACGCCCAAGCCTGTGGGTGGAGCCGCGTAATAAATGGGGCAAAGGTACAATCGGTCTGATGGAGATCCCAACCACCGGTGAAACGCTGGATAATATCGTCTGTTTTTGGCAGCCAGAAAAAGCAGTAAAAGCCGGTGATGAGTTTGCATTCCAGTATCGTCTGTACTGGAGTGCTCTGCCTCCCGTTCATTGCCCGTTGGCACGTGTTCTGGCAACACGTACCGGGATGGGTGGTTTCCCGGAAGGCTGGGCGCCAGGCGAACATTATCCAGAAAAATGGGCCCGTCGTTTTGCTGTTGATTTTGTCGGCGGCGATCTGAAAGCGGCTGCGCCGAAAGGCATTGAACCCGTCATTACGCTTTCCAGTGGTGAGGCGAAGCAGATCGAAATTCTCTACATCGAACCGATTGATGGATATCGTATTCAGTTCGACTGGTATCCGACTTCGGACTCCACTGACCCGGTCGATATGCGGATGTATCTACGTTGCCAGGGGGATGCCATCAGCGAAACCTGGCTGTATCAATATTTCCCGCCAGCACCGGATAAACGTCGGTACGTTGACGATCGCGTGATGAATTAATTGCCATTTTTTCGGCGCCTTCTACTGGAGGCGCCGTCTGACTAAACACGATCCCGCTCGCATTTTTCCCTACGTTAAATGAGTAATCTGATGGTGCGTATTACATACACTTTGTCAGCCACTAACAGGGAGTGCGTATGTTTCCAGAATACCGAGATTTAATATCCCGTCTGAAAAACGAGAATCCTCGCTTTATTTCCTTGTTCGATAAACATAATAAGCTTGATCATGAAATTGCCAGGATGGAAGGTTCTGATGGGCGAGGATACAACGCGGAAGTGGTCCGCATGAAAAAACAGAAGTTACAGTTGAAAGATGAGATGCTTAAAATCCTGCAACAGGAGAGTGTCAAAGAGGTATAAACTTTCTAAGCCGCCAGTAAGGCGGCTTTTTAAACTGATGCAAGAATTATGACCGAGACGATTAAAGTTAGTGAATCACTTGAATTACGTGCAGTTGAAGAAAGCCATGTCATGCCGCTCTATCAGTTAACCTGTAAAAATAAAACCTGGCTGCAACAATCGCTAAACTGGCCGCAGTTTGTTCACAGCGAAGAGGACACGTGGAAAACGGTGCAGGGCAATATGATGTTGCATCAACGTGGCTACGCCAAAATGTTCATGATTTACCGGGAGGATGAACTTGTCGGCGTTATCTCATTTAATCGCATAGAGCCTCTGAATAAAACCGCTGAAATTGGTTACTGGCTGGACGAATCCTGTCAGGGACTGGGGATTATGTCTCAGGCATTGCAGGCGTTTATTCACCATTATGCTCAGCGTGGTGAGTTAAGACGTTTTGTGATCAAATGCCGGGTGGATAATCTACAAAGCAATCAGGTGGCGTTGCGTAATGGTTTTGTACTGGAAGGTTGCTTGAAACAGGCTGAATTTCTCAACGGTGCTTATGATGATGTGAATATATACGCACGTATCATCGATTCACAATAACCCCGCCAGCGGCGTTCGCGTAATGTGTTCCTCACCGTTAATGACTTTTGGGCCACGCAAATAAACAGTATCGTTATCAAGGGATTCGACGACTGCGTGGTCGGTCACTTCAATATGGTTTTCCATGATGACCGCTCCCGTAATGCGACTGTTACCCTGAATGATGATGTGCTCGTCGAGTAACACCGGGCCACCGCGTACAACAGCATTACCGCCGACCAGAACATGCTGTTTTAACACGCAGTTTCCTTCAACAATGGCATGTTCTGCAACCTGAGAGCTGTAGTGAAGCGTGGGAATAGCATCTTCCTCCATCCCGGCGATCACTTGCCCGTGACCGTAGACTTTTGCGCAATCGCAAAGCCAGACGTTGTTCTCTTCATTGCCTTCGATACAGGCAAAATCAAAAACCTCGGCACGATGCTCAATAAACGCATGCCGGACGACCGCGTTACCGTAAATTTGCGCCTGGTGAACAATTCGTGAGGCGCTGATTCTGGCGTGATCATAGATTTGTAGCAAAAGATGGTGGTCGGGGGTTAACCCTTGCGCGGCGACGATCATTGAATGCTGGTCGATATGGGCGTGACCAAAAATCCGGCATTGACCGCAAATGAGTGAATCTTTGATTGTGACGTTGTCACTTATTCTGGCGCCCTGACTGATTTCGGCGTTATCAATCCAGACGTTATTTGTGACATAAACGTCTCCCCATAACACGCAACTCCTGGTAATGCGCGTATTCCCGGTTATCACCGTTCCGGCAAACGCGATGGCATTCTGGTCGTAAATCCAGCAATTTCCTTCTTGTGCCAGCACAGTTTCGTCATCGATCCAACCACCTGCTGTTCCGGCTATCACATCGTTAAAATCAGTAACAGCAATAATTTGCCGCAATAACACACTCTTTTTGCAGCCATCTTTCTGATAACTAAAGGTTCGTTGTTCTTCATTAAGACGATATTTGCGCATAGCGTTTTCCCGCAGGTGGCTTACTATAACCGTAGCAAATTCTACGACTCTGGCTATGGTCGGGAAAATTCCATAAAATGCATTTCAAATATACTTTATAAATTAAACAAAATGAGTAATAAGATGCAGAGCGATAAAGTGCTCAATTTACCCGCAGGTTACTTTGGTATTGTGTTGGGGACGATAGGGATGGGATTCGCCTGGCGCTATGCCAGCCAGGTTTGGCAAGTCAGCCACTGGTTGGGGGATGGACTGGTAATTCTGGCGATGATCACCTGGGGATTATTGACCGTAGCATTTATTACCCGACTGGTACGCTTTCCACACAGCGTTCTTGCGGAAGTACGTCATCCCGTGATGAGCAGTTTTGTCAGCCTGTTCCCGGCAACCACCATGCTGGTGGCGATTGGTTTTGTTCCGTGGTTTCGCCCACTGGCTGTATGCATGTTCAGTATTGGCGTTGTGGTTCAACTGGTTTATGCCGCCTGGCAAACTGCGGGATTATGGCGAGGATCTCATCCAGAAGAAGCTACCACGCCGGGGCTTTATCTGCCGACAGTTGCGAACAACTTTATTAGCGCAATGGCCTGCGGCGCACTGGGTTATACCGATGCGGGTCTGGTGTTTTTAGGCGCTGGTGTTTTTTCCTGGCTAAGTCTTGAACCCGTCATTTTGCAGCGTCTGCGCAGTTCAGGAGAGTTACCGACGGCACTGCGTACATCGCTGGGAATTCAACTGGCGCCTGCGCTTGTCGCGTGCAGTGCTTGGCTGAGCGTTAATGGCGGCGAGGGTGACACGCTGGCAAAAATGCTTTTCGGTTACGGGCTGCTGCAACTGCTGTTTATGCTGCGTCTGATGCCGTGGTATCTCTCACAACCATTTAATGCCTCATTCTGGAGCTTCTCGTTCGGCGTATCCGCACTGGCTACTACCGGCTTGCATCTTGGCAGCGGCAACGATAATGGTTTTTTCCATACGCTGGCGGTGCCGTTATTTATCTTTACCAATTTTATTATCGCATTACTGCTCATTCGTACTTTCGCGCTTCTGATGCAGGGGAAATTGTTAATCAGAACTGAGCGCGCCGTTTTAATGAAATCCGAGGACAAAGAATGATCGTTCGTGACGAAAACTATTTTACTGACAAATATGAATTAACCCGCACACACTCAGAAGTTCTGGAAGCGGTAAAAGTCATTAAACCGGGTAAAACGCTGGATCTGGGCTGTGGTAATGGTCGTAACAGCCTTTATCTGGCAGCCAATGGATATGATGTCGACGCATGGGATAAAAATGCCATGAGCATTGCCAACGTCGAGCGTATTAAATCTATTGAAAAACTGAATAATTTACGCACTCAGATCGTCGATCTTAATAACCTTACTTTTGACGGGCAATATGACTTCATCCTTTCCACCGTTGTGCTGATGTTCCTGGAGGCAAAAACGATTCCAGGGCTTATCGGCAATATGCAGCGTTGCACAAAACCGGGGGGGTATAACCTGATTGTGGCGGCGATGGATACCGCGGATTTCCCATGTACTGTTGGTTTTCCGTTTGCCTTTAAAGAAGGGGAGCTACGCCGTTATTACGAAGGCTGGGAAATGGTGAAATACAATGAAGACGTCGGTGAACTGCACCGCACCGACGCCAACGGTAATCGTATTAAACTGCGTTTTGCGACTATGCTGGCGCGTAAAAAATAACTGGACACAGACAATTTGCATGAAAATGATCCGCGATGAGATGTTGAAGCGCTGTTCTTTTTTGAGAGCACATTTTTGATCAAAGTGATGTGAAATGAATCACAGTGGGTGACGTTTTTTATCAACTTAACCCACTGAAATTTAACTACTGATAATTGACTTTGCCCCTTTTTCGTCATTGACTATATCGTCAGAAAAGGGGCTGGAAATTTATTTTCACCAACACTTTTTTTGCCACAACACGAAGCGGCGCTTTTTGCTATAACTTAAAAACTCATATAATCAATTCAGGAAACTATTCATGCAAATTTCATCCATTGCAAAAGCTGCAGCTTTATGCGGTTTGTTGGCTCTGTCCGGGTGTGCTTCTAAAATCACTCAGCCGGACAAATACTCCGGTTTTTTAAACAATTACTCCAATTTAAAAGAAGCAACGTCAGCAACGGGTAAACCTGTTTTACGTTGGGTTGAGCCTGGTTTTGATCAAAGTAAATATGACAGCATTGTCTGGAATCCAATTACCTATTATCCAGTACCTAAACCATCCACTCAGGTAGGGCAGAAAGTTCTGGATAAAATTTTGAGTTATACCAACACCAAAATGAAAGATGCGATTGCACAGCGTAAACCACTGGTTACCACCGCTGGACCTCGCAGTCTGATTTTCCGTGGTGCAATTACCGGTGTTGATACCAGCAAAGAAGGGTTACAGTTCTACGAAGTTGTTCCTGTTGCATTAGTGGTTGCGGGGACACAAATGGCGACGGGGCACCGTACCATGGATACCCGCCTGTATTTTGAAGGTGAACTGATTGATGCGGCAACCAACAAACCGGTTGTCAAAGTTGTACGTCAGGGCCAGGGTAAAGATCTGAATAACGAAAACACGCCAATGGCTTTCGAAAACATTAAGCAAGTTATTGATGATATGGCGACTGATGCCACCATGTTTGACGTCAACAAAAAGTAATTCCAGTCGCGCCGTCAGAAGACGGCGCTTCTTTAATCTGTTTCTTGTGACGATAAAAAGGCGCTCATTTGCCGGGATGTTACTCATTTCTGTCACAACCGCGGCACTCAGACGGCGCATTTTCATTCGCTAATCCATTACCCGCGCAGTTAAGCGGGAAAACTATTTCGCAACGTCACGCTTGTGGCTAAAATAGCCGCCATTTTTCAGCTACTGGATAAGAAAGTGACCGTATCTTCTCATCATCTTGAACTGTTAAGCCCGGCACGCGATGCCGCCATTGCCCGCGAAGCTATTTTGCACGGCGCCGATGCCGTTTATATCGGTGGCCCTGGTTTTGGTGCACGACATAACGCCAGTAATAGCCTGAAAGATATTGCCGATCTGGTGCCGTTTGCTCATCGCTATGGCGCAAAAATTTTTGTTACGCTGAATACCATCTTGCATGATAACGAACTGGAACCCGCGCGGCGGCTGATCACCGATCTTTACCAGGTTGGTGTCGATGCGTTAATCGTGCAGGATATGGGGATCCTTGAGCTCGATATTCCCCCCATTGAACTGCATGCCAGTACGCAGTGTGATATTCGCACAGTTGAAAAAGCGAAGTTTCTTTCTGATGTTGGCTTCACCCAGATTGTACTGGCGCGTGAACTGAATCTGGAGCAGATCCGCGCGATCCATCAGGCCACGGACGCAACCATAGAATTCTTCATTCATGGCGCATTATGCGTGGCCTATTCCGGTCAGTGCTACATCTCTCATGCGCAAACGGGCCGTAGTGCCAACCGTGGCGATTGCTCGCAGGCGTGCCGCTTGCCGTATACCTTGAAAGATGATCAGGGGCGGGTGGTTTCTTATGAGAAACATCTGCTGTCGATGAAAGATAACGATCAGACCGCTAACCTGGGGGCGTTGATTGATGCCGGTGTTCGTTCCTTCAAGATCGAAGGGCGGTATAAAGATATGAGCTACGTGAAGAATATCACTGCGCATTATCGACAAATGTTGGACGCCATTATTGAAGAACGCGGCGATCTGGCGCGGGCTTCATCCGGTCGAACTGAACACTTCTTTGTACCTTCGACGGAAAAAACCTTCCATCGCGGTAGTACCGACTATTTTGTTAACGCACGTAAAGGTGATATTGGCGCATTTGATTCGCCGAAATTTATCGGCCTGCCGGTGGGCGAAGTGCTGAACGTAGCGAAAGATCATCTGGATGTTGAAGTTACGGAACCGCTGGCTAATGGCGATGGTCTTAACGTGCTGGTAAAACGAGAAGTGGTTGGTTTTCGTGCCAATACGGTTGAAAAAACGGGACAAAATCGTTACCGCGTCTGGCCGAATGAGATGCCCGCAGAACTGCATAAAATTCGCCCGCATCATCCTCTGAACCGTAACCTCGACCATAACTGGCAACAGGCGTTAACCAAAACTTCCAGCGAGCGTCGGGTCGCGGTGGATATCGAACTTGGCGGCTGGCAAGAACAACTCATCCTGACGCTGACCAGCGAAGAGGGCGTGAGTATCACACATACGCTGGATGGGCAATTCGACGAGGCCAATAATGCCGAAAAGGCACTCAATAACCTGAAAGACGGATTGTCGAAGCTGGGACAGACGGTTTATTACGCCCGTAATGTGCAAATTAACTTACCGGGGGCATTGTTTGTGCCAAACGGACTGTTAAATCAATTCCGCCGTGAAGCCGCCGAAATGCTGGATACTGCGCGTCTCGCCAGTTACCAGCGCGGCAGTCGTAAACCGGTTGCTGAACCTGCGCCGGTTTATCCACAAACGCATTTGACCTTCCTGGCAAATGTCTACAACCAGAAAGCGAGAGAGTTTTATCACCGCTATGGCGTACAACTGATTGATGCAGCTTATGAAGCGCATGAGGAGAAGGGGGAAGTGCCGGTGATGATCACCAAACATTGTCTGCGCTTTGCTTTTAATCTGTGTCCGAAACAGGCGAAAGGTAATATCAAAAGCTGGAAGGCAACGCCAATGCAACTGGTTAACGGCGATGAAGTGTTAACCCTGAAATTCGATTGTCGCCCGTGTGAAATGCACGTTATCGGCAAGATTAAAAACCACATTCTGAAAATGCCGTTGCCAGGAAGCGTCGTCGCATCCATCAGCCCGGATGAGCTGCTGAAAACATTACCGAAGCGCAAAGGGTAACCCTCTACGTAAAATAGCCCGATATGTGAAATTATCGGGCTATTTGCAATTCATTGAATCTTAATGAGGTACGTTGCATCCGGCAAGAAAGATAGAGCGTATCTGATTAATTCTGGTCCGCTTCCGGTTTGCGCGACTTTTGCCAGTAGAAGTGCTCGCGCAAGCCTTCTGCTGATTCTTCTGCTACGGCGCGCAGTTCATCGCTATCCGCTTCATGTCGCAATTGATGCTCCACACTCTTCACCCACAAAAACTCATGTCCCTTGTGTCCCGCCATTAACTGACCTGAGAACAATGTGCAGACCAGCAACATTATCGATAACGCTTTTGCAAACATCCCGCCACCTTTTCCTTAACTTTTGCCGCTATGATGCCAATTGCTTTTTTAGGTTGTTATTCGGTTTTGCAAATTAGCGCAAAGAAATTCTGCAATACGCCTTCCTGATTTTGCACCACTTTCTGTTGCTACGGCTATATCCCATCACTCTTACACCCGTGCCGGAAGGCGGTTATGTGGTTCTTTTGTGGTGCACCATGCAACAAAAATTGACGCTGGTGATGGTATAATTACAGTTAATGAAACGTTGTGATTTTTAACAACTGATATAGACTGCCGGAACACCTGTATCGCATAACGATTCGATAATGAAAAAATATCAGCGTCTGGCAGAACAATTACGCGAACAAATTGTGTCAGATATCTGGCAGCCCGGCGATCGTCTGCCTTCGCTACGTGAGCAAGTGGCGCTCTCTGGCATGAGTTTTATGACTGTCAGCCATGCATACCAGTTGCTGGAAAGTCAGGGATATATTATTGCGCGGCCACAGTCAGGTTATTACGTAGCGCCGCGTACGGTAAAATCACCATTGCCACTCGCGGTTCCAGTAACACGCGATGAAACGGTCGATATCAATACCTATATTTTTGAGATGTTGCAGGCCAGTCGCGATCCGTCGGTAGTGCCGTTTGCTTCAGCCTTTCCCGATCCGCGGCTTTTCCCGCTTCAACAATTGAATCGCTCATTAGCGCAGGTAAGTAAAACCGCCACTGCGATGAGCGTAATTGAAAACCTGCCGCCGGGAAACGCCGGGCTGCGTCAGGCCATCGCTCGTCGCTATGCTTTACAGGGCATCACCATTTCACCCGATGAGATTGTCATCACTGCCGGAGCGTTAGAGGCATTAAACCTCTGTTTACAAGCGGTAACCGAACCTGGTGATTGGGTAATAGTCGAAAATCCTTGTTTTTACGGCGCGTTGCAGGCGCTGGAACGATTACGGCTTAAGGCGTTATCGGTGGCGACGGATGTTAACGAAGGGATCGACCTTCAGGCGCTGGAACTTGCGTTGCAGGCGTGCCCGGTAAAAGCGTGCTGGTTAATGACGAATAGCCAGAATCCGCTCGGTTTTACTTTAACGCCGCAGAAAAAAGCGCGACTGGTGGCGTTGCTCAATCAGTACAACGTGATGTTGATTGAAGATGACGTTTACAGCGAGCTTTATTTTGGCCGGGAAAAACCCTTGCCCGCGAAAGCGTGGGATCGTCACGATGGCGTTCTGCATTGCTCCTCGTTTTCGAAATGCCTGGTACCTGGTTTTCGTATCGGTTGGGTTGCAGCAGGAAAACATGCGCGAAAAATTCAACGTTTGCAGTTGATGAGTACGCTTTCCACCAGCTCACCGATGCAGCTTGCGTTGGTGGATTATCTTTCCACACGCCGTTACGACGCCCATCTTCGGCGCCTGCGTCGCCAGCTTGCGGAACGTAAACAGCGTGCCTGGCAGGCGCTACTGCGTTATCTACCCGCAGAAGTGAAAATACACCGCAATGACAGCGGTTATTTTCTGTGGCTTGAACTTCCCGAACCGTTGGATGCGGGTGAATTAAGTCTTCAGAGTCTGGAACACCAGATCAGCATTGCGCCTGGCAAAATGTTTTCCACTGGCGAAAACTGGTCACGTTTTTTCCGCTTTAATACTGCATGGCAGTGGGGAGAGCGTGAAGAACAGGCGGTAAAACAATTAGGCAAACTTATTCAAGAACGTCTGAAATAGCGTTTAATTTAATTCCTCTCAGGTTGGGTAATATGAAATTCGAATAGAAGCCATATTTTCTAACTCCTTGTCTATACTCCAGAAGATAGCTTCTCCGGCAGCATAATGCGTGGTAGCTCACAACCTGATTAAATTTTCTCAGGGGGGAAGGTGCGCCTGCAAGCCGCCGTCTATGGTTAAACGAGGAGATATTTTAACGGCACGGCTGCTGAACAATTAATTACGACAGGAGTAAGACCTTATGAGCAAGACATTTGCCCGCAGCAGCCTGTGTGCACTCAGCATGTCATTAATGACTGCCTATGCCGCAGAACCTCCGACCCATTTAGATAACCCTGAAGGACGACTGGATATTATCGCCTGGCCTGGATACATCGAACGCGGACAAACCGATAAACAATACGACTGGGTTACGCAATTCGAAAAAGAAACAGGCTGTGCGGTGAATGTGAAAACCGCCGCCACTTCCGATGAAATGGTTAGCCTGATGGCCAAAGGGGGGTACGATTTGGTCACGGCATCCGGCGATGCCTCGCTACGCCTGATTATGGGGAAACGCGTACAGCCGATTAACACCGCGCTGATCCCCAACTGGAAAACGATCGATCCACGGGTTGTAAAAGGCGACTGGTTTAACGTTGGCGGCAAAGTTTATGGCACACCGTATCAGTGGGGGCCGAATTTGCTGATGTACAACACTAAAACCTTCCCGACGCCGCCAGATAGCTGGCAAGTGGTTTTTGTGGAACAAAATTTGCCAGACGGCAAAAGCAATAAAGGTCGCGTACAAGCCTATGATGGCCCTATTTATATTGCCGATGCAGCATTGTTCGTCAAAGCTACACAACCGCAGCTGGGCATCAGCGATCCGTACCAACTCACCGAAAAACAATATCAGGCAGTGCTGAAAGTACTGCGCGATCAACATGGTTTGATCCATCGCTACTGGCATGACACCACTGTGCAAATGAGCGATTTCAAAAACGAGGGGGTAGTGGCTTCCAGCGCCTGGCCGTATCAGGCCAACGCACTGAAAGGCGAAGGTCAACCGATAGCCACTGTCTTCCCGAAAGAGGGCGTCACCGGATGGGCAGACACCACTATGCTGCATAGCGAAGCGAAACATCCAGTTTGCGCCTATAAATGGATGAACTGGTCATTAACACCAAAAGTGCAGGGCGATGTGGCAGCCTGGTTTGGCTCGCTGCCCGTGGTGCCGGAAGGCTGTAAAGCCAGTCCGTTATTAGGCGATAAAGGTTGTGAAACCAACGGCTTTAACTACTTCGATAAAATTGCCTTCTGGAAAACGCCTATTGCGGAAGGGGGAAAATTTGTTCCCTACAGTCGCTGGACACAGGATTACATTGCCATTATGGGCGGTCGCTAACTTCGCTGGGGTGTTTTATGACGTACGCAGTGGAGTTTGACAATGTCTCGCGACTGTACGGTGAGGTGCGCGCGGTCGATGGCGTCAGTGTTGCGATAAAAGATGGCGAGTTCTTCTCAATGCTGGGGCCATCCGGCTCCGGCAAAACTACGTGCCTGCGGCTTATTGCCGGATTCGAACAACTTTCCGGCGGGGCTATCTCTATCTTTGGTAAGCCTGCCAGTAATCTGCCGCCCTGGGATCGGGACGTGAATACCGTCTTCCAGGACTATGCGCTGTTCCCCCATATGTCGATTCTTGACAATGTGGCCTACGGGCTGATGGTCAAAGGCGTGGATAAAAAACAGCGCTACACCATGGCGCAAGAAGCACTGGAGAAAGTGGCGCTGGGGTTTGTGCAGCAACGTAAACCCGCGCAACTTTCTGGCGGTCAGCGCCAGCGTGTCGCCATCGCCAGAGCTCTGGTGAACGAACCGCGCGTGTTATTGCTGGATGAACCGCTCGGCGCGCTGGATCTCAAATTGCGTGAGCAGATGCAACTGGAACTGAAAAAGCTACAACAGTCGCTCGGTATCACTTTTATCTTCGTTACGCACGATCAGGGTGAAGCGTTATCAATGTCCGATCGCGTGGCAGTATTCAACAATGGCTGCATTGAGCAGGTAGATTCGCCGCGCGATCTCTATATGCGCCCACGCACGCCGTTTGTCGCCGGATTTGTCGGTACATCTAACGTATTTGATTCGCTGATGGCTGAGAAAATCTGCGGCATGATGGGGAGTTATGCATTACGACCGGAACATATTCGCCTGAATACGCCCGGCGAAGTACAGGCCAGCGGTACTATTCAGGCCGTGCAGTATCAGGGCGCTGCAACGCGCTTTGAACTGAAACTGAGCGGCGGTGAAAAACTGCTGGTCAGTCAGGCCAATATGACGGGCGATGAATTGCCTGCCACGCTTACCCCCGGTCAACAGGTGATGGCTTCCTGGTCGCGTAACGTGATGGTGCCACTGGTTGAGGAGAGGTGAATGGCGATGAATGTATTGCAGTCACCTTCACGCCCGGGCATGGGTAAGGTATCAGGATTTTTCTGGCGTAAACCGGGGCTGGGGCTGTTTTTACTGCTGCTCGGCCCGCTGATGTGGTTTGGTATCGTCTATTTTGGCTCGCTGCTGACGCTGTTATGGCAGGGCTTTTATACTTTTGATGATTTCACCATGTCGGTGACGCCGGAACTGACGCTGGCAAATCTCCGCGCGCTGTTTAACCCGGCAAATTACGACATCATTATTCGCACGCTGACGATGGCTGTGGTAGTGACTATTGCCAGCGCTATTCTTGCCTTTCCAATGGCGTGGTATATGGCACGTTACACCAGCGGAAAAATGAAAGCGTTTTTTTATATCGCAGTGATGTTGCCGATGTGGGCGAGTTACATTGTAAAAGCCTATGCCTGGACCTTATTGCTGGCAAAAGATGGCGTGGCGCAGTGGTTTTTGCAACATCTGGGGCTGGAACCGCTTCTGACTGCGTTCCTTACGCTACCGGCAGTGGGCGGCAATACGTTATCAACTTCCGGGCTGGGTCGCTTTCTGGTATTTCTCTATATCTGGCTGCCGTTTATGATTTTGCCCGTGCAGGCGGCACTGGAGCGTTTACCGCCGTCATTATTACAGGCGTCGGCAGATCTCGGCGCGCGCCCTCGACAAACCTTCCGCTATGTCGTGTTGCCGCTGGCGATCCCGGGGATTGCCGCAGGTTCTATTTTTACCTTCTCACTTACGCTGGGGGATTTTATTGTCCCGCAACTGGTCGGTCCCCCGGGATATTTTATCGGCAATATGGTGTATTCCCAGCAGGGGGCGATTGGTAATATGCCGATGGCAGCCGCTTTCACCCTGGTGCCGATTGTTCTTATCTCACTCTATCTGGCGTTTGTGAAACGCCTGGGAGCGTTCGATGCACTCTGAACGCGCACCGTTATTCCTCAAGCTGGCAGCCTGGGGCGGCGTAGTTTTTCTCCACTTTCCCATCCTGATTATCGCGGCCTATGCTTTTAATACTGAAGAGGCGGCATTTAGCTTTCCCCCGCAAGGCCTGACGCTGCGCTGGTTTAGTGTGGCAGCACAGCGTAGCGATATTCTTGAATCAGTGACACTGTCACTTAAAGTGGCGACACTGGCGACATTTATCGCGCTGGTGTTAGGGACGCTGGCGGCTGCGGCGCTTTGGCGACGAGATTTTTTCGGTAAAAACGCTATTTCGCTGTTATTGCTGTTGCCCATTGCCCTGCCGGGCATTGTGACGGGGCTGGCGCTGTTAACCGCGTTTAAAACTATCAATCTGGAGCCCGGTTTTTTCACCATCGTGATCGGCCATGCGACCTTTTGCGTCGTGGTGGTTTTCAATAATGTCATCGCCCGTTTTCGCCGTACCTCGTGGAGTCTGGTTGAGGCGTCAATGGATCTTGGGGCCAATGGCTGGCAAACCTTCCGCTACGTAGTGTTGCCGAATCTCAGTTCGGCGCTACTGGCAGGAGGAATGCTGGCGTTTGCATTGTCGTTCGATGAAATCATCGTTACGACCTTTACGGCAGGTCATGAACGAACGTTACCGTTGTGGTTGCTCAATCAACTTGGGCGACCGCGTGATGTACCGGTAACTAACGTGGTGGCTCTGCTGGTTATGTTGGTAACAACCTTGCCGATCCTGGGGGCCTGGTGGCTAACCCGCGAAGGCGACAATGGTCAATAACCACTGATACAGGAATATGCTATGCAACATAAGTTACTGATTAATGGAGAACTGGTTAGCGGCGAAGGGGAAAAACAGCCTGTCTATAACCCGGCAACGGGGGAAGTTTTACTGGAGATTACAGAAGCATCGGCAGAGCAGGTTGATGCAGCTGTCCACGCGGCAGAGGCAGCATTTGCGCAGTGGGGACAAACCACACCGAAAACTCGCGCGGAATGTCTCCTGAAACTGGCGGATGTTATCGAAGAGAACGGTCAGGTTTTCGCCGAACTGGAGTCCCGTAACTGTGGCAAACCGCTGCATAGTGCGTTCAATGATGAAATTCCGGCGATTGTCGATGTCTTTCGCTTTTTCGCCGGTGCGGCACGCTGTCTGAATGGTCTGGCGGCGGGTGAATATCTCGAAGGACATACTTCGATGATCCGCCGCGATCCGATCGGCGTCGTGGCCTCTATTGCGCCATGGAATTACCCATTGATGATGGCGGCCTGGAAACTGGCCCCGGCGCTGGCGGCAGGGAACTGTGTAGTGCTTAAGCCATCAGAAATTACCCCGCTGACCGCGTTGAAACTGGCAGAACTGGCAAAAGATATCTTCCCGGCTGGCGTAATTAATGTGCTGTTTGGCAGAGGCAAAACAGTGGGAGATCCGCTGACCGGACATCCCAAAGTACGGATGGTGTCGCTGACGGGCTCTATCGCCACTGGGGAACACATCATCAGCCATACCGCACCGTCCATTAAGCGCACCCACATGGAACTTGGCGGCAAAGCGCCAGTGATTGTTTTTGATGATGCCGATATTGAAGCTGTGGTTGAAGGTGTACGCACCTTTGGTTATTACAACGCGGGTCAGGACTGCACCGCAGCCTGCCGTATCTACGCGCAAAGAGAGATTTACGATACGCTGGTGGAAAAACTTGGTTCTGCAGTTGCGACACTTAAATCCGGCGCGCCGGATGACGAATCCACAGAGCTTGGTCCATTGAGTTCACTGGCGCACCTGGAGCGCGTCAGCAAAGCGGTAGAAGAGGCGAAAGCGACAGGGCATATCAAAGTGATCACTGGCGGCGAGAAACGTAAAGGTAATGGTTACTACTATGCACCGACGGTACTGGCTGGCGCGTTACAGGAAGATGCCATCGTTCAAAGAGAGGTATTTGGTCCGGTCGTGACCATCACTGTATTCGATAACGAAGAACAGGTGCTTCACTGGGCAAATGACAGCCTGTACGGACTGGCCTCTTCAGTATGGACAAAAGATGTTGGTCGGGCGCATCGCGTCAGTGCTCGCCTGCAATATGGTTGTACATGGGTTAATACGCATTTCATGCTGGTCAGCGAAATGCCGCACGGCGGGCAGAAACTCTCTGGTTATGGCAAGGACATGTCACTTTATGGCCTGGAAGATTATACGGTGGTCCGTCATGTGATGGTTAAACATTAACAAGATATAAGCTGGAATATTTACGTTGTATTCCAGCTATTTTTACTGAGAATAAAAAACCAGAAAGTTCAGTTTTAAATTAACACTTCACTTAACTGCATCTGATACATCTTATTGATTAACTCTTTATGGTGATATCTACGTTTACCATAAGCAAAACCATTTTTATTAATAGAGTGGTTTTCCTTTTTTTAACTGAGAAATAATCAAACCATAACAAACATACGATAACTAAACTTACTCGTATATATATATTGTGTTTTTGGCGAAATTGTGTATATTTCCCGCCGCTTGTCGTACCAGTTGGTTTTTTTGATTATTTTAAGCACATATAAGTAATACAAATGACTATGGTGAATAAGAAACTAAGACGAAAGGCTTCCTGCGCAGTAACATGGTCGGTAATAGCTACTCAGATATTATCCCCAGTTACATTTACCCTGATCCCGGCAAACAGCTTTGCCTCTTCAGCTAATACTGAGAGTGCACAAACTAATGCTAATGATGAGTATGCAAATGAGCTGGCTTCATTAGCGGCAAATGCGGGGCAGAGTCTGGCGAATAATACCGCCGGGCGTTTTGCTGTAGATACATTGTCGGCTCAGGCAACAAAAGAAGTTGTTGATTGGCTACAACAATATGGCAATGCGCGCATTAAACTGAACGTTGATGAGTCCTTTACTTTAAAGGATGCTGCATTTGATTTCTTATATCCCTGGATGGATAGTAAAGATTATGTTTTGTTCAGCCAGACATCATTGCATCGCACAGATGACCGTAATCAGGCCAATATTGGCTTAGGTTTACGTCACTTTACAACTGACAACGCCATGTTGGGCGCAAATATTTTTTACGATTATGACCTGAGCCGTCACCATTCTCGTGCGGGGGTGGGCGTTGAATACTGGCGCGATTATATGCGTTTTGGTGCGAATACCTATTTTGGTCTTTCTGACTGGAAAGACAGTCGCGATATTGATGATTATCTTGAGCGCCCGGCAAATGGCTGGGATGTTTCTGCTGAAGGCTGGCTACCAGTATATCCACAATTAGGCGCATCTCTTCAGTTCGAAAAATACTATGGTAAGAATGTCGGCTTATTTGGTAGCGATAATCTCCAGGAAAATCCTTATGCGGTAACTGGGGAAATTTCTTATACCCCGGTTCCTTTAGTTAAACTTTCTGCTCAACATAAGCAGGGGCAGAGTAATAACCACGATACTCGTTTTGGCGTTGAAATTAATTATCGTCCTGGTGTCCCGTTAGCTAAACAACTGGACAGCGAAAATGTTGCGGTGATGCGCGAAGTGCAGAATCGACGCTACGATTTTGTTGAGCGTAATAATAATATTGTTCTGGAGTATAAAAAGAAAAGCGCATTGCGTATTCGCCTGCCTGACGCTATTGAAGGCCAGGGAGGAACGACGCTTCCTGTTACGTTGAATGTCTCTAATGCCAGCAGTGGTATTGAGTCTGTTCAGTGGTCTGACAGTGCATTTGTTGCTGCCGGAGGCAAAATCACCGGTAGTGGCACGTCGTGGCAGTTTACGTTGCCGGCTTATCAATATGGCGGGGTTAACTCCTGGACCGTTGGGGCAACCGCTCGCGATCATAAAGGCCATGTGTCCAACTATGCGGTAATGAATATTAGCGTCATCAGCAGCGAAGTTTCTGTCAACGATTCGTCCTTCACCCTGAATGGCAGCAACAATGCGCAAATTGTTGCGGATGGACAATCAAACTATCCGGTTGTATTGAGTCTGAAAGACGCTAAAGGGCAGCCACTCACTGGTTTGGCAAAGGACATCCAGATGTCGCTGGAGTTTACGGCTAATAATGCTCAACGCAGCAGAAACCTTACCGAACCACAGTTGAGCGAAGTTCAGGAAGTTTCGGCAGGTGTATACCGTGCGGTTCTTACCGCAGGTTCGCAAGAGGGTACCGTTCGGGTAACTGCCAAAGTACTGAATAAATCGTTTACGTTAACGGTTAAGCAAACTGCGAAGACAGAGTCTGAAGCCGAGCCTGATACGGGGTTAACCGTGGCGCCTGCGCAGCAGGTTGTGGGTTATAACGTCAATTTGCAGATGGCAGCAAAAGATGCGGAAGGAAAGCCAATCACAGGTGATAAATCACTGCATTTTTATGCTATCAACGGAACAAATGATGTGCAGTTCGGTGCAGTAACTGAAAAAGACGGTGTCTATAGCTCAACGGTTACCACAAAACGAGCGGGTAAAATTCGCATTGGTGTAAAATCCGATCGTCACTCTTTCTCTGGCGTTGAGAAAGAAATTTCATTCATTGAGGATAGAACTCAGCCGGTATTCTCTCGCTTTGAAGCCGTTCAGAATAATGTTCTGGCAGATGGCAAGCAGCAGAATAAAGTGAAAGTACAACTTACAGACCCAACCGGGAATGCGATTCCTGATTATGCGGTGACTTTGTCATTACCTTCTGGTGTGACTCAGGTTGGCGGCGAACATGCTGTATCGACTGATGCAAACGGTAATGCGACGTTCGCCCTGGTGAGTTCAACACCTGGCTCTTACGTCGTTAAAGCTCAGGCGGGGAATCAGGTCTCTCCTGAACTTACCCTGACGTTTGCATCGAATATGGCTGGTGCATCATTGACGCTGACACCTGAAAATAGCAGCGCGGTTACCAATATTCCTGCTAATGGAAAAAGTGCAGCCGTTTTGAATGTTCAGCTAACTAATAGCAACAATACATCAGTGAATGGGCAAAAAATCGAGCTCATTACATCATCTGCTGATTTGTCTATTCCGGCCAATATCATAACTGATGGCACGGGGCGTGTTTCCGTTCCGATCACGACGGTTAAAGCTGGTGAGTATACGGTGAAAGCGCGAGTCACTGATGGCTCTCATCGTATTGAATCTGATGTTGTGAAGGTTACTTTTGTCCCGGATCTTGCCACGGCTAAATTTACTATGGAGATATCAAAACCGCAGATAGTCGCTGATGGCAAAGAGAGTTCAGCAGTTAATATTCAATTGGTTGATGCCAATAACAATATCTTCGCAGGCAATGTCGCGCTCTCTGTTTCACCGTCTTCAGGCGCGTCATTAGCCAGTAAGTTGCTGCAACTCGATGCCAGTGGGCGAGCAAAAACGCAGTTTACAGCGGCGAAAGCGGGGCAGTATACGATTGAGGCTGCATATGAGCAGAATGGAACGCGAATTACCTCCAGCCAACGCATTGATGCGGTGACTGATGCCAGGAACGCGGTTTTGACGATCTCGCCAAGCGCGTCTTCCGTAGTGGTCAGTGATACCGACAACCTGACATTTACGCTCTCGCTCAAAAGTGAATCAGGAGAAGCGTTAAGTAATCGGGTATTGAGTATTAAAACGACGGGGCCATCTGATAAGGGGGCATTAGTTGTCGATCACACATCAGTAACCACAGGTTCGGATGGTAAGGCGACCGTCAATGTTCATGGCAGAACCGCAGGAGCATACAAAATGATCGTCGCCATGGACGAACTGGGGAGTAACACTAGTGCAGAACAGTCATTTTCATTGTATGCGGATGCTGATAATGGCGTTCTGACAGTCAATAGTGATTTTGGCTATGTTACTGATGATGGAGAACCTTTTGGTTTCATTGCCAGACTGACCGATAGTTTTGGTAACCCATTGTCAGGAGTTGCTGAATTTACTGCTGGCAGTGAGGATTATCCAGACAATGGCAACATTACTATGACGCCAGCAAAAGCGAGGCTGACCTGGACCGGGCATGCAAGTTCTGAGCTGAGAACCTATGTCGCCGGTGTTGTTTGGGTAAAAGTCGTTGTGGATACAGGGAAGAAAAAGTACGAGAAAACAGAGACGACTTACGTGTCAAAATTGCCCAAGCCAGATGAAAAATAAATAGATAAATAAGAGGGAGGCGAGAGTCTCCCTCTATTTTTGTAAATCAGGAAAGAGGGAGATAACTTAATCCACAGTCAGAGAGTGGGTATCCCTCTGACTGTGGATGCTGCATGCAAAATCAACAGATCAAATAAACCAACCAAATCTCATAGAGATAAGAGTAAACAAACCAACAGCAGCAAAGACATTTATCAGTACTACTGTTTTACTGGAAACGTTCATTTTTGCCACCTTTTATCATAGCCCCTATGGGTATAGTACGGGTTAAGTAAATTCGCAATAATACTCATTCTGAAGACAGGAAGGGCAAGTCGTTGTTTGTTGCTTTTTCCTCAAACGGGCAAAAAATTTGATACACATCAAAAAATGACGCATATTCGTGCGCATTTTATTTATCTGGCTGGACGTCTGTACATGTCTCTCTTTCAATACATACTTATTTTTTATGCTGTTATGGCAGTTATCGCATTTATTATTACCTGGTTTCTTTCTTACGATAAAAAGAGCATTCGCTTTCTGAGCGCTTTCCTTGTGGGGGTGACATGGCCAATAAGCTTCCCGGTGGCGCTGCTATTTTCTCTGTTTTAATTCTTACTCGTTAGCTTGACGGCACTGCGCAGACTTATATCATTTGGGTGAGTCGATATTTTTCACAAGTGGCTAAGGAGAAAGTATGTCGCATCTGGAAGAGGTCATCGCGCGCGTGGATGCCGCGATTGATGAGAGCGTCATTGCCCATATGAACGAACTATTAATCGCCCTGAGTGATGACGCGGAATTAAGTCGGGAAGATCGCTATACCCAGCAACAGCGTCTGCGTACTGCAATTGCCCATCACGGACGCAAACATAAAGAAGATATGGAAGCGCGCCACGAACAGTTAACAAAAGGTGGCACGATCCTTTGATTAAAATGAGCGTCTGGCAACCAGCCAGGCGCCAATAACGAGCAGAATCGCTCCGCAAATCGGGCCAGCCAACGCGCGCAGAGGTACGTCATGACTGCGGAAAATATCCAATACCAAACCACCAATTAATTGGCTGGCAACCAGTACGGCAATGGTGGTTGCCGCGCCAACGTTTTGATATCCACTGATACTGGCAAAGACAAAAAATGATCCCAGTAAACCGGGGATCAGCGTCCACCAACGCACGCTGGAGACCAGTTCGCCAAACCCCGCCATCCCTTGTTTAAACCACAAAATAGACACGAATAGCACGATCCCTACCAGTGAATTCAGCAACATCGCGATGAGGATCGTGGAGGTGGTTTGGGTGATGCGTACCATCAGCGTATTTTGCACTACCAGACCAATCCCGGCGGCGATCAGAAAAGCAAGGGTGAGCGAGTGGTTCATCTGAGCGCGTCCGGTTCGCTGCGATCGTCGAGTTGTAATTGCATAAAAGTGAGGTCCAGCCAGCGTCCAAATTTAGTGCCCACTTGCGGCATTTGTGCCGTAGTCACAAACCCCAGAGACTGATGCAGATGCAGCGAGGCCTGATTTTGCGATTCAATCCCGGCGACCATCACGTGTTTGCCACAGCCTCGTGCTTCATCAATTAAGCGGCTTAACAATTTGCGCCCAAGACCTTTACCTTGATGATCGGGATGAACATATACCGAATGTTCCACGGTATGGCGAAAACCGTCAAAACTGCGCCAGTCGCCAAATGAGGCATACCCCGTGATGACGCCATCCTCTTCGCTCACCAGCACCGGATAACCCGATAAAGTCCGTGCTTCAAACCAGGCAATACGGTTGTCTGCATCCACGGTTTGATCGTTCCAGATAGCCGCCGTATACAACACAGCGTGGTTATAAATTTCCGCAATCGCAGCACAATCGGCTTTGCGGGCAAAACGGATGGACATGTCTGGCCTCAATTAAACGACGAATAATGATGATGCTATGAATACTATCGAAAATGACCCGAAGCAACGGATTCCTTGATGAAATTATTGCGTGTTGTAGCAGCGGTGTGATGGCTGCAAATAAAACCAATCCCGTGAGCCTGCTACTATTGAGAGATTCATGCTAAAAGCACAGGAGAGCATTATGGGACAACAAAAGCAGCGTAATCGCCGTTGGGTTCTGGCTTCGCGACCACATGGCGCGCCGGTTCTGGATAATTTTCGTCTGGAGGAAGACGCGCTCGCCACACCCGGTGAGGGACAGGTGTTATTACGCACAATCTATCTGTCGCTGGACCCATATATGCGCGGGCGCATGAGCGATGAACCGTCTTATTCACCGCCAGTTGAAATTGGCAGTGTGATGGTGGGTGGTACGGTAAGTCGAGTGGTGGAATCGAATCATCCTGATTATCAGCCTGGTGACTGGGTTCTTAGTTACAACGGCTGGCAGGATTACGCGATTTCCAGTGGCGATGAGTTGGTCAAACTGGGCGATCATCCGCAAAATCCATCGTGGTCGCTGGGAATTCTGGGGATGCCCGGGTTTACTGCTTATATGGGGCTGCTGGATATCGGACAGCCAAAAGAGGGCGAAACACTGGTGGTTGCCGCGGCGACCGGACCCGTTGGCGCAACGGTAGGGCAAATTGGCAAACTAAAAGGCTGCCGGATCGTGGGGGTTGCTGGCGGCGCAGAAAAATGCCGCCATGCAACCGAGGTGTTGGGTTTTGATGTTTGCCTTGATCACCACGCAGATGATTTTGCCGAACAGTTAGCGAAAGCCTGTCCGAAAGGCATTGATATTTATTATGAGAATGTTGGTGGTAACGTGTTTGATGCGGTGTTGCCGCTCCTCAATACCTCTGCGCGGATCCCGGTATGCGGGTTAGTCAGCGGCTATAACGCCACGGAACTGCCTTCCGGGCCGGATCGTTTACCATTGTTAATGGCGACGGTGTTGAAAAAACGAATTCGTTTGCAAGGCTTTATTATCAGCCAGGACTACGGCCACCGGATCCATGAATTTCAACGGGAGATGGGACAATGGGTAAAAGAGGGAAAAATTCACTATCGCGAGCACATGACCGATGGTTTAGAGAATGCCCCGCAGACCTTTATCGGCCTGTTAGAAGGTAAAAACTTCGGCAAAGTCGTTATCCGCGTGGCGGAGGATGATTAATAAAGTGGGTGGCGACATTATGCCGCCACAAATTAATTTTATTCAAAACGTCAGGCGAGATTCATGTCGATACCATAATTTCGCCCCGGCGCAGGTTCGTAATAACGCCCATTTGATTCATTGACAATAACGGAACCGATATATTCTTTATCAAACAAATTATCGACACGGTCAAATACATCAACAGTCATATTTTGGTAATTAAACTTGTACCCGGTAAACAGACCGACGCGTGTATAAGAGGGCACTTTTGCCGTATTTTCATCATCCGCCATGATATCGCCCATATAACGTACTTCTGTACCTGTATATCCGCCTTCTTCCGGTACATAACCTAAAGACGCAAAGCTCATATTGCGAGAGATACCGGGCATCCGATTACCGTTACAAACATTGCTACGATACGTTGCGTCAAGCCACGTCCACGACGCTTTCATACGAAAATTTTCGGCGAAACGTTGATCCCATGCCCGTTCAGTCCCCTGACGACGCACCTCTTCACCATTAACCACGCTCACTGCTACCGATGTGTCCAGTTCCGAAACTACCTGCGGCGCGGTACTGACAATCATCATTTGTTCATCAGTACGGCGGCAAAAGCGGAAGCGGAAAGGGCAATCAGTGCAGGTAAAACAGTTTCCCGGACGGAAAAAATCTTCATGAAAAAAAGCCAGGTTAAGAATAGAAAGACGCCGTTATGGCAATTGGTTTGTAAAACAAAAGAAAACAAAATGGCGCAAAATGTTAATTTATTGGGGTAATTGTAGCCGTAACAGCAAGAAAAGCTCCACATTTGAAGAAATAATGATTACCATTCCCATTTACAATAAGGGCGTAACTATGATTATGCTCAACGAAGCATTGTGAAGCTGCTAAATATCAGTTCATCAAAGGGAGTCGTCATGCATTTACGTCATTTGTTTTCATCGCGCCTGCGTGGTTCGTTACTGTTAAGTTCATTGCTTGTTGCTTCTTCATTTAGCGCGCAGGCAGCAGAAGAAATGCTGCGTAAAGCGGTAGGTAAAGGCGCCTACGAAATGGCTTATAGCCAACAGGAAAATGCGCTGTGGCTCGCCACTTCGCAAAGCCGCAAACTGGATAAAGGCGGAGTGGTTTATCGTCTCGATCCGGTTACTCTGGAAGTTACTCAGGCGATTCATAACGATCTCAAACCATTTGGCGCCACTATCAACAACGCTACCCAGACTTTATGGTTTGGTAATACGGTAAACGGCGCGGTCACGGCGATTGATGCCAAAACGGGCGAAGTGAAAGGGCGTCTGGTGCTCGATGAGCGTAAGCGTACCGAAGAGGTGCGTCCGTTACAGCCGCGTGAACTGGTAGCCGACGATGCCACGAATACCATTTACATCAGCGGTATTGGCAAGGAGAGCGTGATTTGGGTGGTTGATGGTGAGAATATCAAACTGAAAACCGCCATCCAGAACACCGGTAAAATGAGCACTGGTCTGGCGCTGGATAGTAAAGGCAAACGTCTGTATACCACCAATGCCGACGGTGAGTTGATTACTATCGACACCGCCGACAACAAAATTCTGAGCCGTAAAAAGCTGCTGGATGATGGCAAAGAACACTTCTTTATCAACATCAGTCTCGATACTGCCAACCAGCGTGCGTTTATCACCGACTCTAAAGCTGCAGAAGTGTTAGTCGTCGATATCCGTAATGGTAATATTCTGGCGAAGATAGCGGCACCGGAATCTCTGGCAGTGCTGTTTAACCCTGTGCGTGATGAAGCTTATGTCACTCATCGTCAGGCAGGTAAAGTCAGTGTGATTGACGCGAAAACTTACAAAGTGGTGAAAACGTTCGATACACCGACTCATCCGAACAGCTTGGCGCTATCTGCCGATGGTAAAACGCTATATGTCAGTGTGAAGCAAAAATCGACTAAGCAGCAGGAAGCGACTCAGCCGGATGATGTGATTCGTATTGCGCTGTAACAGATATGGCGGAGTTTGTCTTTTGTAGGCCAGATAAGGCGCTCGCGACGCATCCGGCACAAACAACGACCACTTCGTCAGCAATCTGAAATTGCCCGGCACGCAGCCGGGCAATTTACGCAATTAATTTGCTGTTTCTGGCTTAAACACGATTTCCTGTTTTTTTTCTTCGGCTACGGGGGCTGTGCTGTGAATTTCGGCAACGCGTTTGCGCACGCCAAACCAACCTACAACCAGCAGAATACCGATAATCGGCAACGCAGCGATGGTATAAGTTCCGTTCGGATAATCAAACGCCATCAATACCAGTACACTTAGCAAGAACAACAAGGTCAGCCAGGAAGTGAAGGGGGCGCCCGGGAGTTTAAAACTGACATCCGCTGCTTTGCCTTCTTTAATCGCTTTACGCAGACGCATCTGGCAAACGATGATAAACGCCCATGAAGCGATGATTCCCAGTGACGCGAAGTTCAACACAATCTCAAATACGCGCGACGGTACCAGATAGTTGAGGAATACGCCGACGACATAAACGACCAGCGTCGCCAGAATTCCGGCATACGGTACATGCTGGCGGCTCATTTTCGCCATAAAACCAGGTGCAGAACCGCCCATCGCCATTGAGCGCAAAATACGTCCGGTGCAGTACAGACCCGAGTTCAGGCTGGAGAGGGCCGCGGTCAGCACTACAATATTCATAATACTGCCAATGTACGGCACGCCCAGTTTAGAGAAGAAAGTCACAAATGGACTTTGCCCAGCCTGATACGCGCTCCATGGCAACAACATGACCAGCAGAACCACAGAACCGACATAAAAAAGGCCAATGCGCCAAATCACGCTGTTTATCGCTTTTGGCACCATGGTCTGCGGATCTTTACATTCACCGGCGGCAGTTCCCACCATCTCAATCGATGCAAAAGCAAACACTACGCCCTGAATCAACACCAAAGCAGGCAGCAGACCGTGCGGGAAGAAACCACCATTATCGGTAATTAAGTGAAAGCCAGTTGCGTTGCCATCGAGCGGTTGACCGCTACCGAGAAACACTGTACCCACGACCAGGAAGGTTACAATGGCGAGCACTTTGATCAGCGCAAACCAGAATTCCATCTCCGCGAACCATTTCACGCCGATCATGTTCATGGTGCCCACGATAGTCAGCGCGCCGAGAGCAAACACCCATTGGGGTACACCGCCAAACGCCCCCCAGTAGTGCATATACAGCGCGACCGCGGTGATATCGACAATGCCCGTCATCGCCCAGTTGATAAAGTACATCCAGCCGGCAACGTAAGCCGCTTTTTCGCCTAAAAACTCACGGGCATAAGAGACAAAACTACCGCTGGAAGGACGATGTAATACCAGCTCGCCCAATGCACGCAGAATAAAAAATGAAAACAGGCCGCAGATTAAATAGACCAGTGCCAGCGCCGGACCCGCCATTTGCAGTCGTGCGCCTGCGCCTAAAAACAAACCAGTGCCAATCGCGCCGCCAATGGCGATCATCTGCACCTGGCGATTGCCCATCGCTTTGTGATATCCCTCCTCGTGGGCATTAAGCCAGCGGCGTTTCGCGGCGTGTTGATCTGAAGAGTCGGTGTTGTGTTTACTCATTGCGCTCCCTGATTGTTTTAATGAAAGAAGTCTTATAAGCCGTCATGAACAATGTTTATTCATCCTGGCGATGACAAGATTCACCATTATTCTTTATGGGTATAACTGTCGGCGCTGCATCCTACCTGTTATCGATAAACGATGCAAAACATACCCTTGCAGGTTAAGTGGGAATTGAAGTGACTGGTGAAAAAATGACAAGTTATCGTCCGTTCTTACTCTATTAACCTTTAGTGATTATCCTGAGCGCCAGATACCTGGCATGCTTGTACTGTTAAAGAAGAATGTTATCGAATGGCGCAAATCGCTTTATATCTGGATGAGTGTCGGTGTTTTTCAATCATTGCTATTTTTTAAAATATAATTATTTTGCATGTTATTCCATGTATTTATTTGTGAAATAAATTTGATAAATTCTGAATTTATAATATCTATTACTCAATATTGAGGGCATGACGTTAAGATGGCTATGTGCAGATCAATTCATCAGGGTAGAGCGGTAGCGTCTTTAATGATTTAATAATTGATGTTGATTATGTTTTTTATTCGGTTATTCATGTTATTTATTGATTTAAGAGATATTTTTCCATCCAAAGCTACTGGCTTGTAAAGAATGAACTGCACTGAGAACTGGATGTGATAATGAACGAAGATAATTACAAAATAAGAAGAGGAACTCAGCCAGATTATTTTTATGAACAAGATATGTTGCGATGAATATTTCAACAAATCATAAAATCTTCAAAGCAGAGTTAATACATGGGCTGCGAAATTAACCACAGGCAGAGACTCTCCCACGCCAGCCCTTGCGTGGGACGGGCTTTTGTAAGCTTGCCCTCACAGCCGCTTTAACAGCGAACAGTCTGTTTTTCCTTAACCCCGGAGGTTGCCATGTCAACCGGATTACGTTTCACACTGGAAGTGGACGGCCTGCCGCCGGACGCTTTTGTGGTGGTTTCCTTTCACCTGAGCCAGTCGCTCTCTTCAGTCTTTTCCCTCGAGCTCTCCCTTGTCAGCCAGCAGTTTCTCTCCCTTGATTTCCCGCAGGTGCTGGAAAAAATGGCCTACCTGACGATATGGCAGGGCAATGACGCACAGCGCCGGGTAAAAGGCGTGGTGACCTGGTTTGAACTGGGGGAGAACGACAAAAAACAGATGCTGTACAGCATGAAAGTCTGTCCGCCGCTGTGGCGCGCCGGACTGCGCCAGAACTTCCGTATCTTCCAGAATGAGGACATCGAAAGCATCCTCGGCACGCTCCTGAAGGAAAACGGTGTGACAGAGTGGAGCCCGCTGTTCAGTGAGCCGCATCCTTCCCGTGAATTTTGTGTCCAGTACGGCGAAACCGATTACGAGTTTTTGTGCCGGATGGCGGCGGAGGAAGGCATCTTCTTTTATGAGGAACACGCGCAGAAAAGTACCGACCAGAGTCTGGTGTTGTGTGACACGGTGCGCTACCTGCCTGACGCCTTTGAAATCCCCTGGAACCCGAACACCCGTACCGAAGTGAGCACCCGCTGCATCAGCCAGTTCCGCTACAGTGCGCAGATACGCCCCTCACAGACCATCGTCAAGGATTACACCTTTAAACGTCCCGGCTGGGCGGGGCGCTTTGACCAGGACGGTGAAAATATGGATTACCAGCGCACGCAGTATGAAGTGTATGACTACCCCGGGCGTTTCAAAAATGCACATGGCAAAAATTTTGCCCGCTGGCAGATGGACGGCTGGCGCAATAATGCGGAAGTGGCACGCGGGGCAAGCCGTTCGCCGGAGATATGGCCGGGACGGCGGTTCACCCTGACGGAGCACCCGCAGGCGAGTCTTAACCGGGAATGGCAGGTGGTGACGAGCGAACTGCACGGCGAACAGCCGCAGGCGATACCGGGACGTGGGGGGGCCGGCACCACGCTGAATAACCATTTTGCGGTGATACCGGCAGACCGGACATGGCGACCGCAGCCACAGCCGAAACCGCTGGTGGACGGCCCGCAGAGCGCGGTGGTGACCGGGCCGGCGGGGGAAGAAATCTTCTGTGATGAACATGGCCGCGTGCGGGTGAAATTTAACTGGGACCGTTATAACCCGTCAGACCAGGACAGTTCCTGCTGGATACGGGTGGCGCAGGCGTGGGCTGGCACCGGGTTCGGCAACCTGGCGATACCGCGTGTGGGTCAGGAGGTGATTGTGGACTTCCTCAACGGCGACCCGGACCAGCCGATCATTATGGGGCGCACCTACCACGAAGATAACCGCACTCCCGGTAGCCTGCCGGGCACCAAAACGCAGATGACCATTCGCTCAAAGACCTATATGGGCAGCGGGTTCAACGAACTGAAGTTTGACGATGCGACAGGGAAAGAACAGGTCTACATCCACGCGCAGAAGAACATGGATACCGAGGTGCTCAATGACCGTACCACTGATGTGATAAACAACCATGCCGAAAAAATAGGTAACAACCAGGCGATCACCGTTACCAATAACCAGATCCAGAAAATTGGCGTTAATCAGATACAGACAGTTGGTGTCAACCAGGTGGAAACGGTAGGCAGTAACCAGATTATCAAAGTGGGAGTAAACCAGGTTGAAAAGGTGGGGATCATTCGTGCGCTGACGGTGGGGGTGGCTTACCAGACGACGGTAGGCGGCATCATGAATACCTCGGTGGCGTTATTGCAGTCCTCACAGGTGGGGCTGCATAAATCACTGATGGTGGGAAGGGGCTACAGCGTCAATGTAGGGAATAACGTCACCTTCACGGTGGGCAAGACGATGAAGGAAAACAGCGGACAAACGGCAGTTTATTCTGCCGGTGAGCATCTGGAGCTCTGCTGTGGTAAGGCAAGGCTGGTACTGACGAAGGACGGAAGCATATTTCTCAATGGTACACACATTCATCTGGAAGGAGAGTCGGATGTGAACGGGGATGCGCCGGTGATTAACTGGAACTGTGGTGCCACACAACCTGTACCGGATGCATCGGTGCCGAAAGATTTACCCCCCGGAATGCCGGATATGCGGAAATATTAAGTTCGGTGCATAAAATCAAAACAGAACTGGTGCAGTGACCAGATGAACCATATTAAAAGCAGAAGGAATTGATTCATGGGCGGAAAACCGGCAGCGCGGCAGGGCGACATGACCCGCAAGGGACTGGATATTGTGCAGGGTTCAGCGGGTGTGCTGATAGGCGCGCCGACGGGAGTGGCCTGTTCGGTGTGTCCGGGAGGGATTACCTATGCTAACCCGGTGAACCCGCTGCTGGGGGCGAAGGTGCTGCCGGGCGAGACGGACCTTGCGCTGTCCGGCCCGCTGCCGTTTATTCTTTCCCGCGCCTACAGCAGTTACCGGACCAGGACGCCCGCGCCGGTGGGGGTGTTCGGCCCCGGCTGGAAAGCGCCTTTCGATATCCGCTTACAGGTTCATGAGCGGGAACTGATACTCAACGACAGCGGTGGCAGGAGCATTCACTTTGAGCCGCTGTTTCCCGGCGAGATAAGCTACAGCCGCAGTGAGTCGTTCTGGCTGGCAAGGGGCGGGGTGGCGGAGCAGCACAGTTCGCAGCCGTTAAGCGCGCTCTGGCAGGTACTGCCGGAAGATGTTCGCCTGAGTCCGCATGTGTACCTGGCGGCAAACAGCCTTCAGGGGCCGTGGTGGATACTCGGCTGGCCGGAGCGGGTGCCGGAGGCGGATGAGGTGCTGCCGCCGGAGCCACCCGTATACCGGGTGCTGACGGGCGTGGTGGACGGCTTCGGGCGGACGCTGGCCTTTCACCGGGCGGCGGAGGGCGAAGTTGCGGGTGCAGTGACGGGGGTGACGGACGGCGCGGGCCGCCGTTTTCACCTGGCGCTGACCACGCAGGCGCAGCGGGCGGAAGCCTTCCGTAAACAGCGCGCCTCTTCCTTATCTTCCCCGGCCAGTCCCCGTCCTGTTTCCTCTTCTCAGGCTTTCCCCGACACACTGCCCGCCGGTACAGGATATGGCACGGATAATGGTATCCGGCTGGAGGCGGTATGGCTGACACACGACCCGGCATACCCGGATGAGCTGCCCGCCGCGCCGCTGGCGCGCTACACGTACACGGCCCGTGGTGAACTGCTGGCGGTGTATGACCGCAGCGGAACACAGGTGCGCGGGTTTACTTATGATGCGGAACACACCGGGCGGATGGTGGCGCACCATTATGCGGGGAGACCGGAGAGCCGCTACCGGTATGATGATACCGGGCGGGTGACGGAGCAGGTCAACCCGGAGGGGCTGGACTACCGCTTTGAATACGGGCAGGACCGTGTGACCATCACGGACAGCCTGAACCGACGGGAGGTGCTGTACACGGAAGGCGAAGGTGGCCTGAAGCGGGTGATGAAGAAGGCGCATGCGGACGGGAGCGTCACCCGCAGTGAGTATGATGAGGCTGGGAGGCTGAAGGCGCAGACGGATGCGGCAGGACGGCGGACGGAGTACAGCCTGCATATGGCGTCGGGCGCGGTGACAGCGGTGACGGGGCCGGACGGCAGGACGGTGCGGTATGGCTACAACAGCCAGCGGCAGGTGACATCAGTGACGTACCCGGACGGGCTGCGCAGCAGCCGGGAGTATGATGAGAAGGGAAGGCTGGCGGCGGAGACCTCGCGCAGCGGTGAGACGACGCGGTACAGCTATGATGATCCGGCGAGTGAACTACCGACAGGGATACAGGATGCGACGGGCAGTACGAAACAGATGGCATGGAGCCGTTACGGTCAACTGCTGGTCTTCACGGACTGTTCGGGGTACACGACGCGGTATGAGTACGACCGGTACGGACAGAGGACAGCGGTTCACCGGGAGGAAGGCCTCAGTATTTACAGTATCTATGACAGTCGCGGCAGGCTGACGGGGCAGAAGGATGCGCAGGGGCGTGAAACCCGTTATGAGTACAGTGCCGCAGGCGACCTCACCGCTATCATTGCCCCGGACGGCAGCCGCAGTGAGACACAGTATGATGCGTGGGGTAAAGCCATCAGCACCACGCAGGGCGGGCTGATGCGCAGCATGGAGTATGACGCTGCCGGGCGCATCACCGTGCTGACCAACGAGAACGGCAGCCAGTCCACGTTCCGGTATGACCCGGTGGACCGCCTGGCAGAGCAGCGCGGTTTTGACGGACGGACACAGCGTTACCACTATGACCTGACCGGAAAACTCACGCAGAGTGAAGACGAGGGACTTATCACCCTCTGGCACTACGATGCGTCGGACCGCATCACACAGCGGACGGTGAACGGCGACCCGGCAGAGCAGTGGCAGTATGATGAGCACGGGTGGCTAGCCACCCTCAGCCATACCAGTGAAGGCCACCGTGTGGCGGTCCACTACGGCTATGATGATAAAGGCCGCCTGACGGGCGAACGGCAGACGGTGGAGAACCCGGAGACGGGGGAGATGCTGTGGGAGCATGAGACGGGGCACGCGTACAGCGAACAGGGGCTGGCGAACCGTCAGGAGCCGGACGGACTGCCGTCGGTGGAGTGGCTGACGTATGGCAGCGGTTATCTTGCGGGGATGAAGCTGGGCGGAACGCCGCTGGTGGAGTACACGCGGGACCGGCTGCACCGTGAGACGGCCCGCAGCTTCGGCGGGGAGGCCTATGAACTTGCCACCGCCTGGAATACCAGCGGCCAGCTCCAGAGCAGGCACCTGAATCTCCCGCAGCTTGACCGTGAGTATACGTGGAACGATAACGGGCAACTGGTGCGCATCAGCGGCCCGCAGGAGAGCCGGGCGTACCGTTACAGCGACACGGGAAGGCTGACGGGCGTCCACACCACGGCAGCGAACCTGGACATTGATATCCCGTATGCGACGGACCCGGCAGGAAACCGGCTGCCCGACCCGGAGCTGCACCCGGACAGTACCTTCACGGCGTGGCCGGATAACCGCATCGCGGAGGATGCGTACTATGTCTACCGCTACGATGAATACGGCAGGCTGGCGGAGAAGACGGACCGTATCCCGGAAGGGGTGATACGGATGCACGACGAGCGGACCCACCACTACCATTACGACAGCCAGCACCGCCTGGTGTTCTACACGCGGATACAGCACGGCGAGCCACAGGTGGAGAGCCGCTACCTTTACGACCCGCTGGGCCGCCGGACGGGAAAACGGGTGTGGCGGCGGGAGCGTGACCTGACGGGGTGGATGTCGCTGTCGCGTAAACCGGAGGTGACGTGGTACGGGTGGGACGGTGACAGGCTGACGACGATACAGACCGACACCACACGTATCCAGACGGTATACCAGCCGGGGAGCTTCACGCCGCTGATACGCATCGAAACAGAGAATGGCGAACAGGCGAAGGCGCGGCACCGTAGTCTGGCGGAGGTGTTGCAGGAGGACACGGGGGTGACGCTACCGGCGGAGCTGGCGGTGATGCTGGGAAGGCTGGAGCGGGAACTGCGCGCGGGTGCGGTGAGTGCGGAGAGTGAGGCATGGCTTGCGCAGTGCGGGCTGACGGCGGCGCAGATGGCCGCGCAGATGGAAGCGGAATACATCCCGGAGCGGAGGCTGCATCTTTACCACTGTGACCACCGTGGACTGCCGCAGGCGCTCATCAGCCCGGAAGGGGAAACGGCGTGGTGCGGGGAGTATGACGAGTGGGGGAACCTGCTGGGAGAGGAAAACCCGGAGCAACTGCAACAGTCGCTTCGCCTGCCGGGTCAGCAGTACGATGAGGAGTCGGGGCTGTACTACAACCGCAACCGGTACTATGACCCGTTGCAGGGGAGGTATATCACCCAGGATCCCATCGGGCTGGCGGGGGGACTAAATTTATACCACTACCCATTAAACCCCATTTTAAAAATAGATCCACTGGGGCTGAATCAAAATCCTATCCCAGGAGCAAATAGCCAGGCTGGTAAGGAGATTGCAGGGTACGTCAATTCGGCTAGTGAGGGTAGAATGTCATATGAGGAAGCTGCTGAAGGAATAAAAAATGTTGCTGGTCCGGATTACGGAACTCCTGAGGGTGCTGTTATGATTGATGGTGGCTTGTATTTGGACTTTTTTGGCGGTGGAAATTTGGCATTTGGAGCTGCTATTGGGACTAGTGGTCGTGATACACCGGGTAATAAAGAGGTTTGTGCGTATTACTCGTTATGTGATCATAGTGGAGTGGGAGCTACGGCTGGTCTGTTACTTACAATATCAGCTTCTAATGCTAATTTATCTCCGGGAATATCAGAATCTAGTGGATATTCTTATGGAGGAGCACTACTTGGTGGTATGGCTTATACGGATACTCATGATAAAACTGATAGCTCTAAATATACAAAAGGAGTGAGCTTTGGGCCTGGATTTGGAGATTGGGGGGGAGAGGTCACATGCTCTCAGTATTCGAGGTGTCTATCAGAAATTTTCGATTTGATGGATAAAGGGTATGATTGGTTATCAGGTAAATTCAAATGAGAAAACGTAGGTGTTTTTTATTATTGCTGTCTGTGATGTTTGTTGTATTACTTGCTGTTACTTTTTTTACATGGCTAGGTAGGGTGAAGGGCGGGGAGGAGGCTATTAGAGATGCTGCAAAAAATGAAGTTGATAAGTTTTTTTTTCTTTATAATAAAAAGGATTATAGTGGGATATATGATCTGTCATGTGATTCCTTTAAGGTTGCTACTGTGAAAAAAGATTTTCTAGTAATTATGGATGATAAAATGAAAATACTTGGTGAATTTAATGAAAAGACGATTAAGTATAGTAATGTCATTAATTCAACCTCCGTGGAGTTGTATTATAGGGTGGAGTATGCTAATTACTCTTTAATTGAGATATTTAATTACATTGAAAATGATGGGCAGAAATTATGTTTAAAAGCTATGTATACTGATGATTCAGGGAAGCGTGGGGAGGTAATTAAATTACATTAGTGGTTGGATAGCTAAATAGATGCGTCTAGGCTGTGTCCCGTAACTATTTTTTGTACAATACAAAGCATCGTTTAACCACAAAAGTCCTTCAATTTGGCTCGTTACGATTTCCCTGATGATGCATGGTTTCTGATTGCCCCCATGCTGCCGCCTGAGAGAGGTTCTTCCAAAGGCGGGCGGCCGTACCTTGCGCACAGACATGTCATGAATGGCATATTTTGGGTCCTTTGTTCTGGTGCGCCATGGCGGGATTTGCCTAGGGAAAGATCGTGGTGTGCCGTAGGCACAAAGATGCAAAACGGGACGTTTTGCATGTAATAAGCATAAGCTTGTGAAGAGATGGTGGCAGGCCAAGGAGAAATCATGAAAATCTCTTTAAAAACATTGTGATATGCTACTATCTTAAATCGGTGATGTAGTCAATTTAAAAATAAGGAAATCCTCAAGTGAGTTTATCAAGATTACTTGAATATATATCAGTTATCCCGGACTATCGCCAGCAGGGGAAAATTGATCATAAACTTATGGATATTCTTTTTCTGACTGTCTGTGCAGTAATGAGTGGTGCGGAGGGCTGGGATGAAATATGCGACTTTGGTCACGCCCATATTAACTGGCTTAAAATGTATGGCGATTTTAAAAATGGTTCACGGCGTGGCCGGATAACCGCATCGCGGAGGATGCGCACTATGTCTACCGCCACGATGAGTACGGCAGGCTGGCGGAGAAGACGGACCGTATCCCGGAAGGGGTGATACGGATGCACGACGAGCGGACCCACCACTACCACTACGACAGCCAGCACCGCCTGGTGTTCTACACGCGGATACAGCATGGTGAGCCGCTGGTCGAAAGCCGCTACCAGTATGACCCGCTGGGCCGCTGGACGGGAAAACGGGTGTGGCGGCGGGAGCGTGACCTGACGGGGTGGATGTCGCTGTCGTGTAAACCGGAGGTGACATGGTACGGGTGGGACGGCGACCGTCTGACCACCATCCAGACCCGACAGAGCCGTATCCAGACGGTGTACCAGCCGGGGAGCTTCACACCGCTCCTGAGAATCGAAACAGAGAATGGCGAACAGGCGAAGGCGCGGCACCGTAGCCTGGCGGAGGTGTTGCAGGAGGACACGGGGGTGACGCTACCGGCGGAGCTGGCGGTGATGCTGGGAAGGCTGGAGCGGGAACTGCGCGCGGGAGCGGTGAGTGCGGAGAGTGAGGCATGGCTTGCGCAGTGCGGGCTGACGGCGGCGCAGATGGAAAGCCAGATGGAGGCGGAATACATCCCGGAGCGGAAACTTCATCTTTACCACTGTGACCACCGTGGACTGCCGCAGGCGCTCATCAGCCCGGAAGGCGAAACAGCATGGCACGGAGTGTATGACGAGTGGGGGAACCTGCTGGGCGAAACCAGCGCGCAGCAGCTACACCAGCCGTACCGTCTGCCGGGGCAGCAGTATGATGAGGAGTCGGGACTGTATTATAACCGCAACCGATACTATGACCCGTTGCAGGGGAGGTATATCACCCAGGATCCGATTGGGCTGAAAGGCGGATGGAATTTGTATATATATCCACTGGAACCAATCGTACATATAGATCCAATGGGACTGGTAGACATAAACTTAATTCCAGACAATCAACAGATGCATAATATAGTTGATCAAATTAATATTCCAGGTGTTTTCACTGTCGCTACGCACGGCGATCCTTTTTATGTTATTACTGAATCAGGTTCACCTTTAAGTTCAGACATATTGGCGGCAATGATCAGGATGGACCAAAACTACACAGAGGGAGAAACGGTTAAATTGGTCGCGTGTATAACAGCTAAAGGTGGAAGCGGTTCATTTTCGAGTTTATTAGCTACAAAACTTCATGCGAACGTAATTGGAAGTGATACAAATTATGCCTTATGGTGGAAAAATGATAAAGATGGCAATGTACTAATGGATAGTGTGTTAATGGTACCGTCGAATACTAGCCCTGGAATTGGGAGGGGCGGTTACGCCACTACTGTTGATCCTGCTACTATAGGTAATTGGATTACTTTTGGTCCTGATGGGCAACCCATTTCTACAGTTAAAGGTAAAGTTGAAAAAATTTCAGAGATAAATAAATAAAATGAATGCAAAGCTTTTTATTTTTATTGTTGTCAGTATATTTTACCTTACAGCATGTGGAACAGGGGAAACTGATCTTTATATAAAGAACCACGGAGGGGCAAGTAATGAAATTTATAGCTTAGACAAAACCGAAAAACTGGATCTTGAGAGTAGATCAATAACGTCTGCTGAAGCGGCATTTCGATTGTTTTTATATTATACACTAAGCGCTCCTGATATTGATGAACAAATGAAATATCTGAAAATAGCAGCTTGTTTAGGGAGTGTCACAGCCCAATATTCTTATGGTGTATATCTATCATCTCCATATAAAGAGTATTCAAAATATTATAATTTGGCGGAGGCGATTTATTGGTTGGAGCTGGCGGAAAAAAAAGGTAATAAATATGCCAGACTCCAATTGCAGCAACTTAAAAAAACATAAGGGCAAAGGTAATTTACGCGGATTAAATGGATACTATAAAATCCATATGTTAATAAAATATCAATGACGAACACACAAGTATCACCGTAACAATTGGTTAGGAATAATTGGTCAACTGAGGGTGAATCAATTCGGAGCAGCGCGGCTTTGACGGCAGGACACAGCGTTACCACTATGACCTGACCGGAAAACTCACGCAGAGTGAAGACGAGGGACTTATCACCCTCTGGTACTACGATGCGTCGGACCGCATCACACACCGAACGGTGAACGACGACCCGGCAGAGCAGTGGCAGTATGATGAGCACGGATGGTTAGCCACCCTCAGCCATACCAGTGAAGGCCACCGTGTGGCGCTCCACTACGGCTATGATGATAAAGGCCGCTGGACGGGAAAACGGGTGTGGCGGCGGGAGCGTGACCTGGCGGGGTGGATGTCGCTGTCGCGTAAACCGGAGGAGACATGGTACGGGTGGGACGGTGACAGGCTGACGACGATACAGACCGACACCACACGTATCCAGACGGTATACCTGCCGGGGAGCTTCACGCCGCTCATCCGGGTCGAGACAGAGAATGGCGAACAGGCGAAGGCGCGGCACCGTAGCCTGGCGGAGGTGTTGCAGGAGGACACGGGGGTGACGCTACCGGCGGAGCTGGCGGTGATGCTGGGAAGGCTGGAGCGGGAACTGCGCGCGGGGGCGGTGAGTGCGGAGAGTGAGGCATGGCTTGCGCAGTGCGGGCTGACGGCGGCGCAGATGGAAAGCCAGATGGAGGCGGAATACGTCCCGGAGAGGACACTTCATCTTTACCACTGTGACCACCGGGGACTGCCGCAGGCGCTCATCAGCCCGGAAGGGGAAACGGCGTGGTGCGGGGAGTATGACGAGTGGGGGAACCTGCTGGGAGAGGAAAACCCGGAGCAACTGCAACAGTCGCTTCGCCTGCCGGGTCAGCAGTACGATGAGGAGTCGGGGCTGTACTACAACCGTCACCGATACTATGACCCGTTGCAGGGACGGTATATCACCCAGGACCCGATAGGTCCGGATGGGGAATGGAATTTGTACCAATATCCACTGGATCCAATATCTGATTCAGATCCACTTGGATTGAAGACCTGTTCCTGCACAGTGACTTTTTCCGCGGTTGGTCCCCGTCAGGCTACGAATGCGAATGGGGCTTTAGGTATGCCGCCACCAAATAACTCTGTTGCTATTGATCCCAAAGTGTTTGGTTTGAAATATAATAATATATATAACGGGCCTGAACGTGCGGCGACGAAGAAGGAAATACTAAAAAACATACAAAACATTAAAATTGAGGCCCCTGGACTTTCTGATTATTCTTCAATGTATAATAATGGAAGTACAACATTCACTATCGGTGATATAGGGGATAAAAACATCCGAAATTCTAAGATAACTAGATTTGATATATATAGGTTTAAAACTCAAGAAGGGGCTCTTCAGTTTGGTCGTCATACAGTGCCGGTGACAATAACAGGTGTCCCTGATGATTGGGAATGTCCGAAATGAATATTTTTGTAATGAGAGCAATTGTTATATTTTTGATGGTTTTTAGTGGTCCGGCACGCTCAATTGCAGAACATTTACCTAGTTATGGAATATGGGGTAGTAATAGCTCGTCATTATATAATGGTCTATCCCCGCAGAGAAACGGTATACCATCTCCTGACGGTAAATCATCAGTTATTATTCATTCCGAATCAATATCGTTAAGGATAAATAGTGTTATAACACCGGTAAATATTCCGTTTACTTCTGGTCTTGTTGATGTTTTATGGTCCCTCGATTCAAATTCCGTTGTAATAACAACTAGTGATGGAGGTTTTGTTGGAACATGGGATGCGTATATTATAAGTATAAAAAAAATGAATAAGGTGAAGGTGATTTCTATCCGGAGGATTGTTGAATCAGTACTTTCAAAAAAATGGATGTGTGATGGAGAGGACTCTATAAATATCGGAGCAGTGAAGTGGGATAGTGAACTTTGGGTGATTGCTGAAGTCCCCCCTCATTCCGTATGTAAAAATATGGGGGAGATAAAAGGTATTAAAATAAGCATATCAAAAAATAAAATTAACGAAATGTTAAATGATAAGGATGTTCGCGTCAAGTGGCGGAAATTACTGGGAGGGCGTTTTATTTAACTATTTAAACAGAAATGTTAGACTGGTTTTTTGTGATATTTCACTATTATCTGATAATAAAATAGTACTGAGTGCAGCCTGTATTGGAAAGCAACAGAAATTAAGGGGGATGAGATGAACGCATCCCCTAACATTAAATCCGGAACACAATGATGAATGAAGGCAGGGAAAGATCACGTAACGCTGCTTTTTTGTACTAAATAATTCGCATTTTATGTTTAAAAATTGAGATATTCCTCATAACCTAAAGCTGTTTTTTATTGCTTATACATGATCAAATACTCCTTACATAATTAAGGAGAATAAAATGGAAATTAAAAAATTGATGGAGCATATTTCTGTTATCCCCGATTACAGACAAGCCTGGAAAGTGGAACATAAATTGTCGGATATTCTACTGTTGACTATTTGCACCGTCATTTCTGGTGCAGAAGGCTGGGAAGATATAGAGGATTTTGGGGAAACACATCTCGATTTTTTGAAGCAATATGGTGATTTTGAAAATGGTATTCCTGTTCACGATACCATTGCCAGAGTTGTATCCTGTATCAGTCCTGCAAAATTTCATGAGTGCTTCATTAACTGGATGCGTGATTGTCATTCTTCAGATGATAAAGACGTCATCGCAATTGATGGAAAAACGCTCCGGCACTCTTATGATAAGAGTCGTCGCAGGGGAGCGATTCATGTCATTAGTGCGTTCTCAACAATGCACAGTCTGGTCATCGGACAGATCAAGACGGATGAGAAATCCAATGAGAGTGTGCCGTGGGTATTGAAACTGGCCTGTTAGGATAACAGTCAGTGGAGAACATAAGCTTGTGAAGAGATGGAGGTCGGCCCTCCAGAGTCGATGGTCGGAAGTTGGCTCTAAACCACCTTCAGGTGGCTGTCATTAAGAGTGATGGTCAGAAACGTTGAAGGGAAATCAGAATAAGATTCTGGCGAGGTAAGATGTAAGGAGATGAGTAACCCCGAACCTGTGTTGACGCGTCGTTATCTTTAAAATGGCATCAGAACTGAGGTCGTTTCGTTATCTCAGGATAAGTACACTGGCGAAGTCCGAATGTTGAGTGTGCGGTGTCCGGCGTAAAGCAGGCATGACCTTATATCAGGCTCTTTGCAGGAACCACGGGAACCAGTCATCATGATGTTAAGGAAGAAAGGTAAATCACTGAAATGATAAGCCTGAGAGTACCGAAGCATGATACTGGGGCGGAGCAACCTGTAGTAGTGAGGAAGCATTTGTAATGAGTGTGGAACGAAGGTTGAGGCAAAACAAAGACAGGAAGAGTATAGGAAATATAAAGATCGTTGTAATCAGTCACCGCCTCCAAACCTTGATCTTTGCAGTGAAGCTAAGTGGAAATTAAGCAGGAATAAAGACTGCAGAGATATGAGAAAAGCATGGGATGATAAGTGGCGGCCAGGTAAACATGAGGACAGTATTGCTCAACTAGAAGCTGGTATCAATAAGCTGGAAACGTTTATTACAGAAGAGTGTCAATAGATGGTTGTTTTATGAAAAAATTAAGTGCTGATGACATATTAAAGCGATACCGAGAGGAAAACTTACCAGAGTTTAGCGGAGTTGACTTGATGTTCGTAAATCAACTCGGTATTTTTGGTAATGCTCCTATACACATTGCATGTGTTCGAGGAGATATTGATGAGGTTAATGCATTAATTAATGGTGGAGCAAATATAAATGCTCTTGGAGAGTTTGGGAATACACCGTTACATGAGGTTGTTGGACAGGGGAATATTGAAATGACAAGATTTCTCGTTGCTCTTGGATGTGATTTAGAAGTGAAAAATGATTTTGGAGACACACCACTTGATATTGCTAAAATTAATGATAGGCCGGATATAATAGAGTTATTAATGTTACGAAATGAGTAAATATTAGAGCCTTTTAAATAAATCTGTGTAACTGCTGCCATATTAAAGGTGAGCGCTCAAACGGTCACCGAACTCGATAATAAAACGGATCGTCGCTTATGCAATATCATGATTTTTATCTTGGTTTAACTCTCTCGTGTGGTTGAAGTTTAACCTTTGTAATGAGCAGGCACCTGAACCTCCCGCAGCTTGACCGTGAGTATACGTGGAACGATAACGGGCAACTGGTGCGCATCAGCGGCCCGCAGGAGAGCCGGGCGTACCGTTACAGCGATACGGGAAGGCTGACGGGCGTCCACACCACGGCAGCGAACCTGGAATTGATATCCCGTATGCGACGGACCCGGAGCTGCACCCGGACAGCACCCTCACGGCATGGCCGGATAACCGCATCGCGGAGGATGCGCACTATGTCTACCGCCACGATGAGTACGGCAGGCTGGCGGAGAAGACGGACCGTATCCCGGAAGGGGTGATACGGATGCACGTTTTGGGATCATTTAACCGAAATGAGGCAATCATACACAGGGCTAAACTCTGTAAAAAGGAGTATAGAGGGCACATTAAAAAATCCTAATTTAAATGCTCAAACAAGGATTTATTTAGAGGGTAAGCTATCAGAGACAAATTCATGGATGACTAGAATAGAAGATTTATTTAAACCGTTTGGAGGAATACAATGAAAAACAAACCAACGATAAAACAAATATATAACTTGGCTGTTGACGATTCGGAATTAAAAAGTAAGTTAATAAATTGATATAACCGTTTACTAGAGAAAACACCGGAGGAATTGGATGAGGTGGATGTTTCTAAAATGATTCGACAGAACATCTTAATAAAGTTAGCTGTAGATAAAGCTATAGAAATTTTAAAAAACAATCCTCAAGCCGGCGAGATGTATGAAGGGGATGTGTTAAATACGCTCAGTGTTTTAACGAAAAATAATGGGCTTAGCCAGGAACAATTGATAAAGTTAAAGAGTAGTATGGATGTGTTTGAATGCAAAATAGAGTCTTTTGAATGGTTAGATGTAGACAATAAAAATCATTTTATTAATACTATACATAGTATTAAAGCTATTTAAATTTTTTTCGTAGATATCAACGAGCAAAAACATTGTTTTGTGTAACTGCCTGGTTTTGATATGTTCAACCCAACATCAAATAAATGTTGAATTATGGACGACAAACAATTACAGGCTCTGGCTAACAGGGAAAGAACATCGCGTGCCGTAGGCACAAAGATGCACAACGGAACGTTTTGCATGTAATAAGCATAAGCTTGTGAAGAGATGGTTCTTGATAAAGAAAATTTCATGGCTCTTTTAAGTCGGACAGATGATAAATATGATAATAAAGAAGAGGCAAGGGTTATTACAATAATTGAATCGCGTGCGGCGAAAACTTTAGATGAGTGTGTCAGAGGAGCTCATAGTGGACTGCCTTTTTATCGGGTGGATGGACCGTTGCAGACGATGACAATAACGGGTACGCCAGAATAGTGAGGTTTTTTATGATGAAATATTTGATGGTTTTATTGTCTCTATTTTCTGGTTCGGTATTGGGGATGGGGCGAGTGAATGAATTGTGTGGAATTGATAGCGTGAAAACGATAGAGGTAGTTAATCTTCCATCGTATGTTACCACGTTAGTTCCGCTTAGTAAGGAAGGTCTTAATGAAATATACAGATATAAAGTGGTGGTGAATGAAATTAGCGATCTTTATGCTGGTAAGATAATTAATTTATTGCAAATGAAATATTTCAGAAAAGAAAAATATAACAATATAAGATGGGGGGTTAGTATCATTTCAAAAGGCAATAATAAATGTGAAATTTATTTTGATGCTTTTGGTGAATGTGGAAGTGTGAATGGCATTAACGTGTGTTTTGAAAAAAATGAAATGATAGATTGGATTAAAAAAGAAATCCCTTTGTTGTCGCAAGAAATAGGTGGACTTTAAATGATATGGTAATATTCAAAGACAGTATGGGTAACTATTTGTATGGTTGTATGGACATGTAAGGTAAAAGAAAAGGAATAAATCTTTACGTTTTAACTATGTTAGTTTAGGAGGAGTATGAAAGTATATCTGTATATTATTCTGTTTACATATTTGTTTTCGTATTGCTGTTTGGCCGATGTTTTTTATTATAGAATACCTTTTCGCATCCAAACGTATTCCCCTGTTACTAAAAGTAAAATCGAAAGTTTAGCAATGGGAAACGGTACGCAAAAATTATTACAGAAAAACCGTGATGAATTGTTGTTGTTATTGAATGGAGCTAATGGAGAGTGTTATCATTTTGATGATAAAAATGTTAGGGTTTATATTGTTGATGATAAAGATAGGTATTATATTGATAAAAGAGGGGTGGTGTCATTTGATACTCAAGATAATGCTAAATATTTGAAGAGCAAAATTGATGAAAATTCCATTGAAAAACTTTTATTAGAGGGGAATGTGGATTTTTGGAAAAATGCCGAAAATAAGTAACATGAAATTGGTGGGGGTGCATTCAACAAGGGGCGTGATCATCACGTAGAATTTTCCGTTTTGTCAGTAAATAGTTCCAGTTAAAAAACTCGGTATCCTGGTGTCTGGTCTGCCGAGGCAACAGGGAAAGATCACGTAACGCTGCTTTTTTGTACTAAATAATTCGCGTTTTTTGTTCAATAGTTGAGATGTTCCTTATTATTTAAGGCTGTTTTTCATAGCTTATGCATGATCAAATACTCCTTACATAAATAAGGAAAACAAAATGGGACTTTAAAAATTGATGGAACATGTTTTTTATCCCCGATTACAGACAAGACTGGAAAATAGAACGTAAATTGTCAGATATTCTACTGTTGACTATTTGTGCCGTCATTCCTGGTGCAGAAGACTATGAAGATATAGAGGATTTCGGGGAAACACATCTCGATTTTTTGAAGCAATATGGTGATTTTGAAAATGATATTCCTGTTCACGATACTATTGCCAGAGTTGTATCCTGTATCAGTTCTGCAGAATTTCACGAGTGCTTTATTAACGGGATGCGTGACTACCACTCATCAAATGATAAAGACGTCATTGCAATTGATGGAAAAACACTCCGGCACTCTTATGACAAGAGTCGCCGCAGGGGAGCGATTCATGTCATGAGTTACTGGAGATTTTTCTTAAGGATACTTTGCGAACAAAACATATTCTGTCAGCTAAAAGTATAATTGAATCTCTATTTTCAACCCATAGTACAAAAAAGCAAAAAAAACAAGTTATACACTATTATCGAAAAAAATCGCATTAGCTGACTCATGATATCTGTAATGTGTGTTAATTTTTCTGATATCTTTCAAAAGGAGCACAACCATGCCGCATATTGATATCAAATGTTTCCCGCGTGAACTGAATGATCAACAAAAAGCCGAATTAGCAGCAGAAATCACTGACGTCATTATTCGTCATCTGAACAGTAAAGAGAGTTCCATCAGCATTGCACTACAGCAAATCCCCCCGGAATTGTGGAAGTCTGTCTGGGATGCAGAAATTGCTCCCAGGATGGAAACATTAATTAAGAAACCTGGCTACAGCATGTAACGCGTTAACCCGCCGTGACGCGTTTGCCGCTGGTGACAAACGTGCCTGCGCCTAAATGGTGCAGGGTATTACATTTATCGTCATCAAACTGCCAGCGGCCTTCGACAAATACTCTTGCATCTGCGGCCGCAGACACTACTTCACCAAATAACGTGTCGTACCGCTCTGCTGCGGAAGTCGCAGGAAGCAGACGACACTCCATCCACGCCAGACATTTCTCTTCAACCAGCGGCAAACTTAGTACCGGACCTTTCACCACTGGAATGCCGTAGCAGTTGAATTTATCTTCCTCACGCCCTGAAATGCTGCCCACCGCCCACGTCCAGTTAGTTGCCGCAACGCCAGGGATCACGATGCCAAACTTACCGCTGTGTTCAATCAACTCTCTGGTCCAGGTCGATTTATCTACCACGATCGCCACGCGTGGTGGTTCGAATTCCACAGGCATCGACCAGGCTGCGGCCATAATGTTGCGTCGTTGGGATTGATCATCAAAACTAGTGATCAAAACAGTAGGGCCGTGGTTTAACAGACGACTGGCATGATGCAACTCAACGGGGATAAATCGGTTCACGGTATGACCTCACGATGAAGGGGAGTTTTAAAAGCGTAGCTCGTAACGCAATAAGCGACGAAATTAACGGGACTGGCGATTTGTGAATGTGATGGATGTCCGCGAACGCACAAAATGGCCAGTGCCGGAATTAATCCAGGTTATAAGTTGAGAACACAACTGACAGGAACGCCTTATGACGTCTATTCTGAATCACTATTTTGCCCGCATAAACTGGTCGGGAGCAGCAGCGGCCAATATCGACACGCTGCGTGCATTACACCTTAAACATAATTGCGCCATTCCATTTGAAAACCTCGACGTTTTGCTGCCAAGAGAAATGCATCTTGATGATCAATCACTGGAAGAGAAACTGGTGACTGCCCGGCGCGGCGGTTACTGTTTTGAGCAGAATGGCGTTTTTGAACGTGTTTTGCGCGAGTTGGGATTCAATGTTCGCAGTCTTTTAGGTCGTGTAGTGTTATCGAACCCCGCAACGCTCCCTCCGCGTACGCATCGCTTGCTGTTGGTGGAACTGGAAGGTGAACACTGGATTGCTGATGTGGGGTTTGGTGGTCAGACGCTGACTGCGCCGATCCGTTTAGTGCCGGATGTCGCGCAAACTACCCCGCACGGAGAATACCGTCTGTTGCAAGAGGGCAGCGACTGGGTTTTGCAGTTTAATCATCATCAGCACTGGCAGTCGATGTATCGTTTTGACCTCTGCGTACAGCAGCAGAGTGATTATGTGATGAGTAATTTCTGGTCGGCGCACTGGCCGCAATCGCATTTTCGCCATCATCTGCTGATGTGCCGTCATTTACCGGAGGGGGGAAAACTGACTTTGACCAATTTCCATTTTACCCATTATGAAAATGGATACGCGATAGAGCAGCGGAACCTGCCGGATGTGGCGTCGTTATATACCGTTATGCAGGAGGAGTTTGGCCTGGGCGTGGATGATGCAAAGCATGGATTTACCGAAGATGAACTGGCTCGGGTGATGGCAGCGTTTGATACACATCCTGAAGCGGGGAAATAGTTTTTGCCAGAGTGCCGGATGCGGCGTAAACGCCTTATCCGGCCTACAGTAGCCCGGTTGTAGGCCTGATAAGCGAAACGCATCAGGCAACAGTATCAAAAATCAATGGCCCATTCGGCATGAAATAAAATCACCGCTGTGCCGGAAATGGTTACTTTCTCCGGCTGGTTATCCCGAATCGTCACCGTCACATCAATCACGCCATCACGTCCCAATGCGCGCCCCTGATGCCCCTTAACGCGTAATACGTTTCCATCGTGGGGCAATACGTTGTGATGTACCAGCCAGGCGCCCATTGGGCCGTTAGCATTACCTGTCACCGGATCTTCCACTATGCCAATGGCAGGCGAGAACATACGACCATCGGTTTCATTTTTACCCGGGCGGAGCTGGAAGGGGAAGAAGCCATTGCAGCCAATCTGTTTGCTGATGGCGGTCAGCGCAGCAAGGTCAGGCGACAGGGCATCGATATCCACTTTCGATTTCAGCGGGATCAACACTTTTGAATGCCCGGTCGTGGCTACCTGGATCGGCAAACCGGGCAAAATATCGTCTTCGGTAAGATGCAACGCGTTAATAATCGCTGTGCGTGTTTCACCTTCCAGCGGCGGTTCAAAACCCGGCGTGCCTTGCTCCAGTGAAATGCGATAATCATCGTTTTGCTTTTCGACAATCACACGGTGTTTTCCTGCCAGCGACGTTTGCCAGACCGTACAATTTCCCAAACCTAATACTTGTGAACGTACATAGTGCGCTGCCACCGTCGCGTGACCGCAAATCGGTACTTCGACGGTTGGCGTAAAGTAGCGAATGCGAACATCACTGTCGTCGCTGTGTAGCAGAAAAGCCGTTTCGGAATGGCCTAACTCGCGAGCGATAAGCTGCATTTGCGCTTCGCTAAGATTATCGGCGGGGAAAACAACACCGGCAGAATTGCCGCGAAACGGTTGGGAGGTGAAAGCATCGACGTGGTAAACCTGTGGTTTCATTAACGTTCTCCTGTGGCTGGAGAACCATCATAGCTTGTTTAAGGCACTTTTCTGAATTCATCCCAGGTATGTAATATTGAAATAACCACCAGGATAGAATGATTAACCTTTCATATTGCCTTACAGGGATAGATTCATGGAGCAAGTACAATTTGACTGGCAAGGGATGGAGACTGCTGCCATTAACTACATGGTAGCTTCCGTGAAACACGTACATCAGGAACATCCACGTGAACACATCTATGGTGCCATGTTTCATTGTTTTTATGGTGATGGGGACGTCATTGACTGGCCTTGTCTGGCTATTGGTACTGAGGAATGTCTGGCCTCTATTGTTATCGATTATCAGAACGATGGGTTTACACAAGCCGTAGAAGAGCTAACTGGAGATTTACGCTGGTCACCCGCAGATCAGAAGTATAACGATGAACCTAACGAAGAATGCGAGCAATGGGCCAATAAATGCCATGAGTTCGCTGCAATTAATAGGACGTTTAATGCCTGGGAGGAGGTGTATGAGCAATTTTTGCATGTCTTTCCGAAGGCAGCCAAAAAAGCACGGCTACAACTCATACGTGAAGGGGTGGTGGATAAAAACTTTATCGCCATAGCTTCTGATGAGGCTGGTGATTTGATCTCCTTGAGTCTGACAAAAAAACAGATATTGCAATATTTTCCCGCATACTCTCTGGTTGAACAGGAGAGGAAATATCTGAAAAGCTTGCCTTTGGAAACACGTATAGCTGAATTAATCGCACAGATATTTGGCAGAAAAAAGACAGGTCTACTTTCAGACGAATATGAAGTATTACTCAAACAACTTGGTAAGCTGGCGTTGCCTGCTTTGCTGCATGAAGTTAAAAATTCAGATAAAGCATGGAATGCCTGTAAATTGATTGCGGAAATTAATGAATCTAATGAGGATGTGATTGCTGCTCTGATAAGCCTGGTGGATGATCAAACTGCCGATGGGAGCAACCGCTGTTGGGCTGCTTCGGCCCTGGCACGGCTTGGGTATATGAATTTATTGGCAGAACGCATTTCCCAACTCCCAGTAGAAATTTTGGTTCGTGGAATAACAGCACCATATCTGTCATTTCGAAACCATGGAAGTCATTTATCGTTAGATTACACCCCGTTAGAATTTGTCCTTAGCCATCATCCAGATCTGGTTGAAGATATTGCGAAAGAAATGGCACCAGGAAGAGGTTTTTGCACGATTACCGTCGATGAAGTATCCGCTGCTCGCACAGGTTTAGCTTCATACTGGCCATGTATTCAATTTCATGCTCAATATGTTTTGAAAGAGTTTGAAGATAATCATTAAGGTTGAAAACGCCTGTTATTCGGACTACGCATGGCGAAAAAAACAGGCGTTTTTGAAAAGTAGAATTACCGCCGTGAGCGCACAATCTGATACCTGCGGGTGAAATATTCAAACGGCGCACTCCACACATGCACCAGGCGGGTGAACGGGAAGAGCAAGAAAATAGTCATCCCCAGCACCAGATGAACACGGAAGATAAAGGCGACACCATCAAGATGCGTGGATGCGCCGCCCTGGAACGTGACGACGCTTTGCGCCCAGCCCACCAGCTTCATCATTTCACTGCCGTCAGGATGCTGTGCTGAAAAGGGAATAGTGGTTAACCCCAGAATGCACTGAATTAACAAGATGATGAGGATTAAAATATCGGCACTGGAAGAGGTGGCTCTGATACGCGGATTCGTTAAACGGCGCACCAGCAACCCCGCGCCGCCAGCCAGCGTTAATACACCGCAAATTCCGCCGAGGATCATCGCCATCTGCTGTTTTACAGCCACGGGCAGAAACCACGCATACATCCAGTGCGGAGTTAACATACCGAACAGATGACCAAAGAAGATCCCCAGAATACCGATATGAAACAGATTCGACCACAGTACCATCCCGCGTTTATCCAGCATCTGGCTGGAGGCGGCGCGCCAGGTGTACTGCCCGTAGTCGTAGCGCAGCCAGCTACCGAGGATAAAAACCGTGCCACACAGGTACGGGTAGATATCGTAAAAAAAGACGTTCAGATACTGAATCATTTCCCACCTCCCGCACTGATGTCGACGTACTGCGGCGCGACATCCTGGCTAAAACGTCGCTGATATTGATTAAGCGGCGAGCTGTCACACGCCGTGGCATTATCTTCAATGAACTTCACCTGTTCTTCTTCCCACACCGCATCCAGCGCCTGTCGGGTATCGTCGCGCTCTTCACTGCGAATCTGTTTTGTGACACTGTCACTTGAAAGGGGGCTTCCTGCCAGTTGCAACAGGGCGTCAAATAACGCGTACCACGCAGCACCTCGCTGTTGTAAGCGTCCGCCGAGCAGGGCGAGGATCGGCGCAACGTTGAGTAATCCGTCTTTCGCCTGAGCGTCCGGCAGTACGCTTAAATACTCCAGATACAGCGGCAGATAATCAGGTAGCTCCCGACAATCCAGTTGCAGACCGACTTTTTCATACTCTGCCAGCAGATCCACCATCGCCTGACCGCGATCGCGGGACTCGGCGTGAACGTGTTCGAACAGGAGCAGTGACGTGGTGCGCCCACGGTCGAATACTTCACACCATTCGGCCTGTTTATCCAGCAGCGGCGCATTAAGCAGGTCGCAGGTGAAATCGGTGAGCATTGGCGCATCCCGGCGAATCAACGCCAGCGCGTCGTCCTTGCACTCCCACAACAGCTCGTCCGGGTATTCCATCAACAGGCCGATCACTTTAAGGATCTGCATTATTCGCCCTCCGCTTTATTGCGTACTTCGGTGATGTCGATGGCATCAATGCGGCTACTATTGAACAGGTTGAATTTGGTATCGGAGCCGTGACAACCATCGCCAAAGGTAAAGCCGCAGCCGTTGCGTTCTGCAAACGCATCGCCTGCCATTTCACGATGACTGGTTGGAATAACGAAACGGTCTTCGTAGTTGGCGATAGCGAGATAGCGATACATCTCTTCGACCTGGGCGACGCTCAGGCCCACTTCGTCGATGGCGCGGGTATCTGTGACACCTTCCACAGTTTGTGAACGCATGTAGTGGCGCATCGCCATCATTCGCTTCAGCGCCCGCAGTACCGGACCGGTATCACCTGCACTCAACATATTGGCGAGATATTGCACCGGAATACGCAGGCTTTCGATGGCAGGTAGCACGCCTTCGCTTTTCGGCAAACCGCCCGCATCGGCGTAAGACTGAATCGGCGACAGCGGCGGTACGTACCAGACCATCGGCAGAGTGCGATATTCAGGGTGCAACGGCAGCGCCAGTTTCCAGTCCATCGCCATTTTGTAGACTGGCGAACGCTGGGCCGCTTCTATCACGTTTTGCGGGATACCTTGTTTCAGGGCTTCTTCGATCACCGAGGGATCGTGCGGATCGAGAAACACGTCGCACTGGCGCTCATAGAGATCAACTTCGTGCTCGGTACTTGCCGCTTCTTCGATGCGGTCGGCGTCATAGAGCAGTACGCCAAGATAGCGGATACGCCCGACGCAGGTTTCGGAACAGACGGTCGGCTGACCGGATTCGATACGCGGATAACAGAAAATACATTTCTCTGATTTGCCGCTTTTCCAGTTGAAGTAGATTTTCTTGTACGGGCAACCGCTGATGCACAACCGCCAGCCACGGCATTTATCCTGGTCGATCAGCACAATGCCATCTTCTTCACGTTTATAGATAGCGCCGCTGGGGCAGGTTGCCACACAGCTTGGGTTGAGACAGTGTTCGCACAGGCGTGGCAGGTACATCATGAAGGTGTTTTCAAATTGACCATACATCTCCTTTTGCATGGCGTCAAAGTTACGGTCGCGAGCGCGTTTTTCGAACTCGCCGCCCAGCAGTTCTTCCCAGTTTGGCCCCCAGATCACTTTGTCCATCCGTTTGCCGTCAATCAGTGAACGTGGGCGGGCGGTAGGAATATGTTTTCCTTCTGGCGCACTATGCAAATGTTCGTAGTCAAAGGTGAAAGGTTCGTAGTAATCGTCAATCTGCGGCACTACCGGGTTGGCGAAAATTTTGGTTATGACCCCCATTTTGCTGCCCAGACGCGGACGGATCTTGCCGTTGACATCGCGGACCCAGCCGCCTTGCCACTCTTCCTGATCTTCCCAGTTTTTCGGATAACCAATGCCTGGTTTGGTTTCAACGTTGTTAAACCACGCATATTCCATACCTTCACGCCCGGTCCAGACGTTTTTACAGGTCACCGAACAGGTATGACAGCCGATACATTTATCGAGGTTAAGCACCATGCCGACTTGCGAACGTATTTTCATTTTTTCGCCTCCTGTACCCGATCGCGACCTTCATCATCCAGCCAGTTAATATTCTTCATCTTGCGGATCATAATGAATTCGTCGCGGTTCGAGCCGACGGTGCCGTAGTAGTTAAAGCCCCAGGCCAGTTGCGCATAACCACCGATCATATGCGTCGGTTTCGGGCAAACGCGGGTGACCGAGTTATGAATGCCGCCGCGCATTCCGGTCACTTCGGAACCGGGGATATTCATAATGCGTTCCTGGGCGTGATACATCATGGTCATGCCTGGCGGTATACGCTGGCTGACCACCGCACGGGCCGTCAGTGCGCCATTAGCGTTAAACACTTCCACCCAGTCGTTATCAACAATGGACAGTTCACGGGCGTCAGTTTCGCTGATCCAGACAATCGGCCCACCGCGTGACAGCGTCAGCATTAACTGGTTTTCGCTGTAGGTGGAGTGAATACCCCATTTCTGGTGTGGCGTCAGGAAGTTAAGCGCTTTTTCCGGGAAGCCGTTTGGCGGGATTTGACGCATTTCGCTGACGCTGCGAGTGTCGATAGGTGGGCGATAAGCCACCAGGCTTTCACCAAAAGCACGCATCCACGGATGATCCTGATAGAGCTGCTGACGCCCGGACAGTGTGCGCCACGGAATTAACTCGTGAACGTTGGTGTATCCGGCATTGTAGGAGACGTTATCGCTTTCCAGACCGGACCAGGTCGGGCTGGAGATAATTTTACGCGGCTGCGCCTGAATATCGCGAAAACGAATCTTCTCGTCCTCTTTGTGCTGTGCCAGATGGGTATGTTCGCGCCCGGTGATCTCGCCCAGCGCCTGCCACGCTTTTACTGCAACATGACCGTTAGTTTCCGGCGCCAGCGCCAGGATGACTTCTGATGCATCAATGGCGGTGTCAATTAGCGGACGCCCCTGCGCCGGGCCATCACGCTTGGTGTAATTGAGTTTGCCGAGGAAATCGATTTCATCCTGGGTATTCCACGAAATTCCTTTACCGCCGTTGCCGAGTTTGTCCAGCAGCGGCCCCAGAGAGGTGAAGCGTTCATAGGTAGCTGGGTAGTCGCGCTCCACCGTCACAATATTTGGCGCGGTTTTGCCGGGGATGAGTTCGCATTCGCCTTTGCGCCAGTCAAGCACTTCGCATGGCTGAGAAAGTTCCGCCGGAGAGTCATGTAACAATGGCTGCAATACCACGTCAGTTTCTTTACCGAGATGCCCCACGCACACTTGCGAGAAGGCTTTGGCAATGCCTTTATAGATTTCCCAGTCACTGCGTGATTCCCACGCCGGATCGACCGCTGCCGATAACGGATGAATAAACGGATGCATATCCGAAGTATTCATATCGTCCTTTTCGTACCAGGTGGCGGTGGGCAGGACGATATCGGAAAACAGGCAGGTGCTGGACATGCGGAAATCGAGCGTCACCAGCAGATCGAGTTTGCCTTCAATCGCTGCGGTTTGCCATTCCACCTCTTCCGGTTTGATCTCGTCGCTGGCGCCGAATTCTTTACCCTGAATACCGCTTTCGGTACCCAGCAGATATTTCTGCATATACTCGTGACCCTTGCCGGAGGATCCAAGCAGGTTTGAGCGCCAGACAAACAGATTGCGCGGATGGTTACTGCCGCTATCCGGTTGTTCGCAGGCCATGCGTAGCTCACCTGATTTCAGCGCCTGAGCGGTAAATTCGGTGGGAGATAATCCGGCCTTGCCGGCTTCGGCTTTCAGGGTAAGCGGGTTACGTCCCAACTGCGGCGAGGAGGGGAGCCAGCCCATGCGTTCAGCACGGACGTTGAAATCAATCAGATGACCGCTATATTGGCTGGCATCTGCCAGCGGTGAGAGCAGTTCTCTCGCGGTGACTTTTTCATAACGCCACTGGCTGGAATGATTGTAGAAAAACGAGGTGCTGTTCATCTGGCGTGGCGGACGGTTCCAGTCCAGCGCAAAGGCCAACGGCAGCCAGCCGGTTTGCGGGCGCAGTTTTTCCTGACCGACATAGTGCGCCCAGCCGCCGCCGCTTTGCCCGACACAACCACAGAAGATCAGCATATTGATCATCCCGCGGTAGTTCATATCCATGTGATACCAGTGGTTGACGCCAGCACCGAGGATAATCATCGAGCGCCCATGTGTTTTATGGGCGGTATCGGCAAATTCACGGGCGATAGTTTCAATATACTGCCGCGGCACGCCGGTAATTTGCTCGCCCCAGGCGGGGGTGTAGGCTTTGATTTCAGCGTAATCTTTCGCGCTGTTTTCATCTTCCAGCCCGCGATCGAGGCCATAATTCGCCAGTACCAAATCGTAAACGCTGACCACCGGACAGATGCGTCCATCCGCTAACGTCAGGTTTTTCACCGGAAGCTGGCGCACCAGTATCGGATTGTGTTTTACGCTGCGAAAGTGTGGATTTTCAATGCCGCCAAAATAGGGAAAAGCCACGCCAACAACAGTATCGTGTTGATTCAGGAGGGTTAAAGACAATTCGGTTTCTGCTCCAGCGGCGACAGATTCCAGATTCCATTTGCCTTTTTCGCCCCAGCGGAAACCAATCGAACCGTTAGGCGCCACCAGTTCACCTGCGGTATTAACTGCCACGGTTTTCCACTGCGGATTGTTGCTTTCGCCCAGACTATCAATCAGGTCGGAGGCACGTATCATCCGTCCCGGAACATAGCTGCCATCTTCACGCGCCTCCAGCATTACCAGCATCGGCATATCACTGTAGCGGCGGCAGTAGTTGAGGAAGTAATCACTGGGATTATCGAGATGAAACTCTTTTAAGATTACATGCCCCATTGCCATCGCCAGCGCGCTATCGGTGCCTTGTTTCGGCGCCAGCCACTGATCACACAGTTTCGCCACTTCAGAGTAGTCAGGGGTAATAGCAATAGTTTTGGTGCCTTTGTAGCGCACTTCAGTGAAGAAGTGGGCGTCCGGCGTGCGCGTTTGCGGTACGTTAGAACCCCAGGCGATGATGTAGCTGGAGTTATACCAGTCGGCGGATTCCGGGACGTCAGTTTGCTCGCCCCAGGTCATCGGTGAGGCGGGCGGCAGGTCACAATACCAGTCGTAGAAACTTAAACAGGTGCCGCCAAGCAGTGACAAATAACGAGTTCCGGCGGCGTAAGAAACCATCGACATTGCCGGAATTGGCGAGAATCCGGCAACGCGATCCGGGCCATAGGTTTTTATGGTCCAGACGTTGGCGGCGGCAATCAGTTGATTCAGTTCCTGCCAGTTGGAGCGGATAAACCCACCGCGCCCTCGTACCTGCTTATAGCTTAAACACTTTTGCGGGTCATTCATGATCGATTCCCACGCCAGCACCGGATCGCTGTGCTGTTTGAGCGCTTCACGCCATAGTTCGATTAGACGCTTACGAATTAGTGGGTATTTCAGGCGGTTGGCGCTGTAGAGATACCAGGAGTAACTTGCTCCGCGAGGGCAGCCGCGAGGTTCATGGTTGGGCAGGTCAGGGCGGGTACGCGGATAATCAGTTTGTTGAATTTCCCAGGTCACCAGGCCGTTTTTGACGTAGATCTTCCAGCTACAGGAGCCTGTACAGTTAACGCCGTGGGTGGAACGCACAATTTTGTCGAACTGCCAGCGCTGGCGATAGCTGTCTTCCCAGTCGCGATTGCTATGCATCACCTGTCCGTGACCATCGGCAAAGGTTTCGCCCTTTTGTTTGAAGTAGCGAAAGCGATCCAAAAGTTTACTCATGACATGACTCCTGCTCCAGGAATGATTTGGGATCTGATGCCTTGTCGGATGCGGCGTTAATGCCTTATCCGACCTACGGAGGCGATACCGTTGTTGGTTTGATAAGTCGCATCAGGCATCGATCTCTTATTTTTGGCTAAACTTCCGCCGACCATAAACCAGCCAGGTCAGCAGCACACAAATGATGTAAAAGATTAAAAATACTTTCATCGCGCCTACCGGCGAGCCGGTCATATTCAGCGACATACCGAATGCCTGTGGAATAAAGAAACCGCCAACCGCGCCAATCGCTGAGATAAACCCCAGTGCTGCCGCCGTTTCAGTGACCGCTTCCCGCTGGGCTTGCTCATCGCTACCGCCTTTCATCTTCACCCGATAGATTGTTATCTGGCGAAAGATGACGGCAATCATCTGGAAGGTGGAGCCACTACCCAGACCCGCCGTCAGGAACAGTCCCATAAACACGGCGTAAAACGCGATGAAATTTCCTGAGCCAGTACCCGGTAGCGTCAGGAACAGCAGGGCGCTGAAAACAGCCATAAAAATAAAGTTGATGAGCGTGACACGAACGCCACCAAACTTATCGGAGATCATTCCGCCGACCGAGCGTGCCAGAGCGCCGAGCAATGGGCCAAAGAACGCCAGTTGCAGAATGTTTACATCTGGAAACTGGGTTTTTGCCAGCATGGCAAACCCGGCAGAAAAACCGATAAATGAACCGAAAGTGGCGAGGTAGAGCAGACTAAGCAACCACAAATGGAGACGCTGTAAAACGGGTAACTGGTCGGTAATTGACGCACGTGAACTGGCGATATCATTCATCCCTAACCAGGCAGCGAATGTGGCAATTGCCAGCAGCGGCACCCAAATCCATGCCGCGTTCGCCAGCGACATTACGGAACCATCGGCCTGCGGTACGCCATTGACGCCAAGAAAAGCAAATACCGGAACAAAAATCACCAGCGGTGCAACCAGTTGCATCACGCTGACGCCTAAATTTCCCAGCCCGCCATTAATCCCTAATGCACTGCCTTGTTTGGCTTTCGGGAAGAAAAAACTGATATTCCCCATGCTTGAAGCAAAGTTCGCTCCGGCAAAACCACACAGTAAGGCAATAACAATAAATACGCTAAAAGGCGTATTGGTATTTTGTACAGCGAAACCCAGCCAGACACAGGGAATAATCAGTATAGCGGTACTGAAAACTGTCCAGCGACGCCCGCCAAATATCGGGACCATAAAAGAGTAGGGAACACGTAATAATGCGCCAGAAACGGAGGGTAATGCCGTTAATAAAAAAAGTTGATCGGTCGTGAAATTAAAACCTATTTTGTTGAGATTAACGGTAACTGCGCTAAATAGCATCCAGACACAGAAGGCAAGAAGTAAGCAACTGACTGATATCCAGAGATTTCTTCGTGCTATGTGCTTTCCTTTATTTTCCCAGAAAGCCGGGGTTTCTGGCTTCCAGTCGCGCAAGAGATAACGATTATTTTTCTCATTTTGCAGTGCCATATTGTTCCTCACATGTACACATTGTTAATGAAAAAAAGACAAAGTAAGACAGGATGTTGGGCACAATGACCCGTTATTAGAATTAAGGATGAATAGAATGAAGTGCTGATTGAAAGAATAGATAAGAAAGCGCAACCGTGCGGCGAGAAAGCGAATTATCTGAATGGAGATGTGTTACCAGATGTAACAAAAAGGGCGAATTAAGGGCTATATACTGCGGTTTTGTTATGTCTATTGTAATGAAATGCGTTATTGCGACCTCAACCAATTTTATACAAACTGATTGAGGTCTCCTGATAAAAATCAGAATTGATAAGTAATGCCGGTGGCAACAATATTATCAGTGTGAATATCGACTGCGCGGGTAAAATCGCTTTCATCAATCAGGTTGATTTTGTAATCAACGTAGGTTGACATATTTTTGTTGAAGTAATATGTCGCACCGACATCAATGTACTCAATCAGATCCTGATCGCCGTAATGGCCAAGTTCTTTCCCTTTCGATTTCAGATAAGCGAGGGACGGGCGCAGACCAAAATCGAACTGATATTGAGCCACAATTTCAAAACTTTGCGCTTTATTGGAAATATAGCTATCACCGTAGGTAGTCATATTCAACGTTTCGGCATAGTTGGCTGCTAAATAGATGTTGTTGGCATCATATTTTAAGCCGGTTGCCCACAATTCAGCATTTTTACCCGAAGCGTTGAGCGGGTTGGCAGCAGCCCTTTCTTGCGCGTCAGTACGATCGGATTTGGTATAAACAGCCCCAATTCCAAATCCATCATAAACATAGGTTGAGGAAATACCAAAACCGTCGCCGTTGGCTCTGGTGTAGTCCGCACCGTAGAGATGTCCGCCGTCAGTACGCTCATTTTTACCTTGATATTGTGCGGCAAAATTCAGCCCTTCAATCAAGCCAAAGAAGTCGTAGTTGCGATAAGTCGCCACACCAGTCGTGCGGTAGGTCATAAAGACATCTTTCTGGCTCCATGTGTCGCCGCCGAACTCCGGTAACACATCAGTCCATGCGCCAATGTCGTAGCCCACGCCATAGTTACGGCCATAGTCCAGCGAACCAAACTGTTCAATATTTAAGCCTGCATAGGCCAGGCGCGTTTTATTCCCGCGCGAGCCGTTGGCCTCATCATTGTAACCTTTAAAATCATATTCCCAGTGACCAAAACCGGTCATCTGGTTGTTGATCTGGGTTTCACCTTTAAAGCCGAGGCGGGCATACGTTTTATCACCATCATCACGTTTATCATCAGTAAAATAACGGAGAGCGGTAACTTTTCCATAAAGGTCCAGTTTATTACCATCTTTATTATAAACTTCTGCGGCATGAGCGGTGCTTCCTGCTAACAAACCAGTCACAACCACTGCAACTATATTTATTTTCATTTAATGGAATCCTTTTAATTATCCTTGAACATCGTTTTTAAACGAATGGTAAACAATGCCATTTGCAAATGACATGTCGTTTTAAAATAGAATGGTGATTAAATACAATCGGAAAAATAGATGAAATAATATTAATTGTTGATATGTGATCGTGGTCGAAAGAGTGTATCAGGTTAAATACTTATATATCGAAATTTTATGTCTAAAATAACAGAATAATTGCCGGGCTGTTGTTTAGTCCGGCAATTATTCCTACTTGTGGCGGGTCGCCAGCCAGCAGAGCAGGGAGCCGCCACAGACCATCAGTGCGCCTTGCCAGAATGAAAATGATAGCGGTGCGTTGAGCAGGATGGCGGCAAGCGCTGATGATAATACGGGGGTAAAATATGAACCAACTGCCATTATAGTGACGTTACCATGCAATATACCGATATTCCACGCCGCGTAAGCAAATCCTAAGGTTAATGCCGCAGAGATGAGCTTAATAACGACCGGCGTACTAAATGACATCTCCGGTTGTGGCGTTACAAAATAGTAAATCCACAGACTTATTCCCGTCAGCAGAACAAAAATAGTAATGCCGTTAAATCCGCGGGCATATTTATTCGTTACCGTGCAATAAGCTGCCCAGATAAAGGCACCAATAAACGCCAGGAAATAACTTAATGGGCTGGTGGTGATATTATTGATGATTTCATCATATTTCAGACCATTTTCACCGCCTAATACCCAACAAACACCTGCAAGGGCCAATAATAATCCTGGAATAATCAACCAGTTCGTTTTCTGGTTATTAAACAAAATGGCGAAAAGTATCGTCAGGCTGGGCCATAAATAGTTCACCATGCCGACTTCAATAGCCTGATGGCGGCTGGCAGCGTACCCCAAAGAAAGCGCGAGGCAGATTTCATAGCTGACAAACAATATGCTGCCAGCAAGTAAATACCCTTTGGGGATCTGCCGGATGCGCGGAAATCCAACGGTGAATATTAATAGTAGCCCGCTTAATGAATAGATCGCCGCCGCACCGCCTACCGGACCGAGCCCTTCACTAACGCCACGGATTAAGCCGACCATCGTGCTCCACAGGACGATCGCAATCAGACCAATGAGCGTTGCTTTTTGTTTTGTCATGCTCGCCGTTTAATCTCTCTTGCCGTTAAAAATTAAGCAGGAATTTATAGCATTTTTTTAACCGGCCTGTCAGGCAGTGGTGCATATTTCTACCGCCATTGAGGTAAGTCAATTTGCAAAGACGAACTATTTTGTGGCAAACAGGCACTCTTTTTGATTTGGCGCAAAAAGATTAGGAATTTTACTGTTAGTTTCCTCGCGCAGTTACACCTGTAAAAAAGAGGAAAGCAATGGACGTCAGTCGCAGACAATTTTTTAAAATCTGCGCGGGCGGTATGGCTGGAACAACAGTTGCAGCATTGGGCTTTGCCCCGAAGCAAGCACTGGCTCAGGCGCGAAACTATAAATTATTACGCGCGAAAGAGATCCGTAACACCTGCACATACTGTTCCGTAGGTTGCGGGCTATTGATGTATAGCCTGGGTGATGGCGCTAAAAACGCCCGAGAAGCGATTTATCACATTGAAGGCGACCCGGATCATCCGGTAAGCCGCGGTGCGCTGTGCCCGAAAGGGGCCGGTTTGCTGGATTACGTCAACAGCGAAAACCGTCTGCGTTACCCGGAGTATCGTGCGCCAGGTTCTGACAAATGGCAGCGCATCAGTTGGGATGAAGCATTTTCCCGTATTGCGAAGCTGATGAAAGCTGACCGCGACGCCAATTTTATAGAGAAGAATGAGCAGGGCGTAACGGTAAACCGTTGGCTTTCTACCGGTATGCTGTGCGCTTCCGGCGCCAGCAACGAAACCGGGATGCTAACCCAAAAATTTGCCCGCTCCCTCGGGATGCTGGCGGTAGACAACCAGGCACGCGTCTGACACGGACCAACGGTAGCAAGTCTTGCTCCAACATTTGGTCGCGGTGCGATGACCAACCACTGGGTGGATATCAAAAACGCTAACGTCGTGATGGTGATGGGCGGTAACGCTGCTGAAGCGCATCCCGTCGGTTTCCGCTGGGCGATGGAAGCAAAAAACAACAACGATGCAACCCTGATCGTTGTCGATCCTCGTTTTACGCGTACTGCTTCTGTAGCGGATATTTACGCACCGATTCGTTCTGGTACGGACATTACGTTCCTTTCCGGCGTTTTGCGCTACCTGATCGAAAACAACAAAATCAACGCCGAATACGTTAAGCATTACACCAACGCCAGTCTGCTGGTGCGTGATGATTATGCTTTCGAAGATGGTTTATTCAGCGGCTATGATGCTGAAAAACGCCAGTACGATAAGTCGTCCTGGAACTATCAATTCGATGAAAACGGCTATGCGAAACGCGATGACACTCTGACTCATCCGCGCTGTGTGTGGAATCTGCTTAAACAGCACGTTTCCCGTTATACGCCGGAGGTTGTGGAAAACATCTGCGGTACGCCGAAAGCTGACTTCCTGAAAGTGTGCGAAGTGCTGGCCTCCACCAGCGTACCCGATCGCACAACGACCTTCCTGTACGCGCTGGGCTGGACACAGCACACTGTAGGTGCGCAGAACATCCGCACTATGGCGATGATCCAGTTGCTGCTCGGCAACATGGGTATGGCCGGCGGCGGCGTGAACGCACTGCGCGGTCACTCCAACATTCAGGGCCTGACCGACTTAGGTTTGCTCTCAACCAGTCTGCCGGGTTATCTGACTTTGCCGTCGGAAAAACAGGTCGATCTGCAATCCTATCTTGCAGCGAATACGCCGAAAGCGACGCTCGCTGAACAGGTGAACTACTGGAGCAATTATCCGAAGTTCTTCGTCAGTCTGATGAAGTCTTTCTATGGTGATGCCGCACAGAAAGAGAACGACTGGGGCTACGACTGGCTGCCGAAGTGGGATCAAGCCTACGACGTCATCAAGTATTTCAACATGATGGATGAAGGCAAAGTCACCGGTTATTTCTGCCAGGGCTTTAACCCGGTTGCGTCCTTCCCGGACAAAAATAAAGTGGTGAGCTGCCTGAGTAAGCTGAAGTACATGGTGGTTATCGATCCGCTGGTGACGGAGACTTCCACCTTCTGGCAGAATCACGGCGAGTCGAATGATGTCGATCCGGCATCTATCCAGACCGAGGTATTCCGTCTGCCGTCCACCTGCTTTGCCGAAGAAGATGGCTCTATCGCTAACTCCGGTCGTTGGTTGCAGTGGCACTGGAAAGGTCAGAACGCACCGGGCGAAGCGCGTAACGACGGCGAAATTCTGGCGGGTATCTACCATCATCTGCGCGAGCTGTACAAAGCCGAGGGTGGTAAAGGCGCAGAACCGCTGCTGAAAATGAGCTGGAACTACAAGCAGCCGCATGAGCCGCAGTCTGACGAAGTAGCAAAAGAGAACAACGGCTATGCGCTGGCCGATCTCTATGACGCTAATGGCGTACTGATCGCGAAGAAAGGTCAGTTGCTGAGCAGCTTTGCGCATCTGCGTGATGATGGCACGACAGCGTCTTCTTGCTGGATCTATACCGGTAGCTGGACCGAGCAGGGCAACCAGATGGCCAACCGCGATAACTCCGACCCGTCCGGTCTGGGGAATACGCTGGGATGGGCCTGGGCATGGCCACTGAACCGTCGTGTGCTGTATAACCGTGCTTCAGCGGATATCAACGGCAAACCGTGGGATCCGAAACGGATGCTGATCCAGTGGAACGGCAGCAAGTGGACGGGTAACGATATTCCAGACTTCGGTAATGCCGCGCCGGGTACGCCAACCGGGCCGTTTATCATGCAGCCGGAAGGGATGGGACGCCTGTTTGCCATTAATAAAATGGCGGAAGGTCCGTTCCCGGAACACTACGAGCCAATTGAAACGCCGCTGGGGACTAACCCGCTGCATCCGAACGTGGTTTCTAACCCAGTCGTTCGTCTGTATGAACAAGACGCACTGCGGATGGGTAAAAAAGAGCAGTTCCCGTATGTGGGTACGACCTATCGTCTGACCGAGCACTTCCACACCTGGACCAAGCACGCGTTGCTGAATGCCATTGCTCAGCCGGAACAGTTTGTGGAAATCAGCGAAACACTGGCAGCGGCGAAAGGTATTGCCAATGGCGATCGTGTCACTGTCTCCAGCAAGCGTGGTTTTATCCGCGCGGTGGCAGTCGTTACGCGCCGTCTGAAGCCGCTGAACGTCAACGGCCAGCAGGTGGAAACGGTGGGTATTCCTATCCACTGGGGCTTTGAGGGTGTCGCGCGTAAAGGCTATCTCGCTAACACTCTGACGCCGAATGTCGGTGATGCCAACTCGCAAACGCCGGAATATAAAGCGTTTTTAGTTAACATCGAGAAGGCGTAAGGGGGCGATTACATGGCTATGGAAACGCAGGACATTATCAAAAGGTCCGCAACAAACTCCATCACGCCGCCTTCGCAGGTGCGTGATTACAAAGCAGAAGTCGCGAAACTTATCGACGTTTCCACCTGTATCGGCTGTAAAGCCTGCCAGGTGGCTTGTTCGGAGTGGAACGACATCCGTGACGAAGTAGGGCACTGCGTCGGGGTTTATGATAACCCCGCCGATCTGAGCGCCAAGTCCTGGACGGTGATGCGCTTTAGCGAAACCGAACAGAACGGCAAGCTGGAATGGCTGATCCGTAAAGACGGTTGTATGCACTGTGAAGATCCGGGCTGTCTGAAGGCGTGCCCGTCTGCTGGTGCGATCATTCAGTACGCTAACGGCATTGTCGATTTCCAGTCCGAGAACTGCATTGGTTGTGGTTACTGCATTGCCGGGTGTCCGTTTAATATTCCGCGCCTCAACAAAGAGGATAACCGGGTATATAAATGTACGCTCTGCGTTGATCGCGTCAGCGTCGGTCAGGAACCTGCTTGTGTGAAAACCTGTCCGACCGGAGCTATCCACTTCGGCACCAAGAAAGAGATGCTGGAGCTGGCGGAACAACGCGTGGCGAAACTGAAAGCGCGTGGTTACGAACATGCTGGCGTCTACAACCCGGAAGGGGTCGGTGGTACGCACGTCATGTACGTGCTGCATCACGCCGATCAGCCGGAGCTGTATCACGGTCTGCCGAAAGATCCGAAGATCGATACCTCGGTGAGCTTGTGGAAAGGCGCGTTGAAACCGCTGGCAGCAGCTGGCTTTATTGCCACCTTTGCCGGGTTGATTTTCCACTACATCGGCATTGGCCCGAATAAGGAAGTGGACGATGACGAGGAGGAGCATCATGAGTAAGTCGAAAATGATTGTGCGCACTAAGTTTATTGATCGCGCCTGTCACTGGACCGTGGTGATTTGCTTCTTCCTGGTGGCGCTGTCCGGGATTTCGTTCTTCTTCCCGACGCTGCAATGGCTGACGCAAACCTTCGGTACGCCGCAGATGGGACGCATTCTGCACCCGTTTTTCGGCATTGCGATTTTTGTCGCGCTGATGTTTATGTTCTTCCGTTTTGTGCATCACAACATCCCGGATAAGAAAGATATTCCGTGGCTGTTGAACATTGTCGAAGTATTAAAAGGCAATGAGCACAAAGTGGCGGATGTCGGCAAGTACAATGCCGGGCAGAAGATGATGTTCTGGTCGATCATGAGCATGATTTTCGTGCTGCTGGTGACCGGGGTAATTATCTGGCGTCCGTACTTTGCGCAGTACTTCCCGATTCAGGTGGTTCGCTACAGCCTGCTGATTCATGCAGCAGCGGGTATCATCCTGATCCACGCCATCCTGATCCATATGTATATGGCATTCTGGGTGAAAGGGTCGATTAAAGGGATGATCGAAGGGAAGGTGAGCCGTCGCTGGGCGAAGAAACACCATCCGCGCTGGTATCGTGAAATCGAGAAGGCAGAAGCGAAAAAAGAGAGTGAAGAAGGGATATAATCTCTTTTGAACTTTTAGGCAGAAAATGGCGCTGTAAAAGGCGCCATTTTTTGTGCACAGAAAACCCCCAGCTAGGCTGGGGGTTCTGGAAAGCTTTCAGCTTTGAGCCAGTTATTAAAACCCCTTTTGATTTGTTAAAACACCTTGCGGTCTGGCAACTGCAAGTGTCAAACAAGAAATCAAAAGGGGGTCCCAATGGGGAACGAAAAGAGCTTAGCGCACACCCGATGGAACTGTAAATATCACATAGTTTTTGCGCCAAAATACCGAAGACAGGTGTTCTACAGAGAGAAGCGTAGAGCAATAGGCAGTATTTTGAGAAAGCTGTGTGAGTGGAAAAGCGTACGGATTCTGGAAGCTGAATGCTGTGCAGATCATATCCATATGCTTGTGGAGATCCCGCCCAAAATGAGCGTATCCGGCTTTATGGGATATCTGAAAGGGAAAAGCAGTCTGATGCTTTACGAGCAGTTTGGGGATTTGAAATTCAAATACAGGAACAGGGAGTTCTGGTGCAGAGGGTACTACGTCGATACGGTGGGTAAGAACACGGCGAAGATACAGGATTACATAAAGCACCAGCTTGAAGAGGATAAAATGGGAGAGCAGTTATCGATTCCCTATCCGGGCAGCCCGTTTACGGGCCGTAAGTAAGGAAGTTGGATGCAAATGTCAGATCGTGTGCGCCTGTTAGGGCGCGGCTGGTAAGAGAGCCTTACAGGCGCATTTGAAAAACCTCCGGCTATGCCGGAGGATATTTATTCATCTGACATGGAGGTTATTATGCGTATACGCCGTGCAGCAAGATTATTTATTATCAGCGCCGATAATCGGGTGCTGTTATTTCGTTTTCAGCATACTGATGATGCGCTTACCGGTAGACAATACTGGGCAACACCTGGTGGCGGGCTGGAACATAACGAGTCTTTCGAAGAGGCTGCGTTAAGGGAGTTGCGGGAAGAAACTGGCATTTCCCGCCAGTCAGCCGGATCACAAATAGCCAGCCAAAGATTCACCATGATGTTACCGAGCGGAGAAAGCGTTATCGCCGATGAGCGCTTCTTTATGATCCGCGTGGTGCAAAAAGAGACAGAATTTTCTGGCTGGAGCCATCATGAAAAGCTCGTTATAGGCGATCACCGCTGGTGGTCACTGGAGGAACTGCGCCAGACAAAAGACACGGTATTTCCGCTGGAGTTACTTGTCGATTTCCTTTCAAAACAGGTGCCGGAGAGAAATCCGGCGGTCGGAAATGAGTAAACACCTACTGCGCAACCAGACGGCGCAACCGCGACACATCCACCGTTTTCTCAGCCTCTGCCAGACTCCAGGCATTTTGCAGATTCAGCCACATTTGCGGCGAACTGCCGATCACCACGGAAAGTTTAATCGCCATTTCTGGCGTCAAAGCCGCTTTTCCGGTCAACAGTCGGCTTGCCGTTGAGGGCGCAATTTCCATTGCTCTGGCAAACTCGCGCAGGCTGACGTTCAGTTCGTCCAGTGATTCCTGAATAATGTCCCCCGGGCGGGGATGATTGGCCATTTTCATCAGTGATAGTCCTCGTAATCCAGTATGTATGCATCGCCATTGACGAACTCAAACGTGATTCGCCAGTTGCCTGATACAGATATTGCCCAGATGCCATCGCGATCGCCGCTTAATGGGTGTAGTCGGTAACCGGGCATATCGATATCAACAAGACTGCTTGCAGCATCAATCACAGCGAGTCGGTGGCGTAATCGTTTGACTTGCGTCGGTATAACGCCGGAGGTTTTGCCGAGAAGAAACAAGTCACGCAATCCCTTGTGTCTGAAATTCATTATCATCTCTTCATCCTTGTTCCTTCGAAAGGAACATTATCACTATTGTTCCGTGCAACGCAACAAATTTCGCTACGTTTTCGCGAATTGTGAGGGGAAAGGATAGTGAGGAAAAGAAGATGAGTTAAATTGCAGAAAGCGTCTCGCAAAACAGGCTGCGACTCAAACCGGACAGTCGCAGCAAAGGTTGTTTAGCGACGGAAATCAATCACCATACGACCGCGAATTTTGCCTTCTTCCATCTCGGTAAAGATGGTGTTGATGTCCGCTAACGGACGCAGGGCAACTTTTGGTACAACCTTACCTTCGGCGGCAAATTGAAATGCTTCGGTTAAATCCTGACGCGTACCAACCAGTGAACCGACCACTTCAATGCCATCCAGTACCAGACGTGGAATATCCAGGCTCATGGATTCCGGCGGCAGACCGACTGCCACAACACGTCCGCCTGCACGGACAGCATCAACCGCTGAGTTAAATGCAGCTTTAGCCACCGCCGTTACTACCGCCGCGTGTGCGCCGCCGGCTTTCTCCTGTACAATTTTTGCGGCGTCTTCGGTACGTGAGTTAATAGCCAGATCTGCGCCCATCTCTGTCGCCAGTTTCAGTTGCTCATCATTAACGTCAATAGCGATCACTTTGGCATTAAATACATTTTTCGCGTATTGCAGGGCGAGGTTTCCCAGGCCGCCAAGCCCATAGATAGCAATCCACTGCCCAGGACGAATCTTTGACAGTTTTACGGCTTTATAGGTGGTGACGCCCGCGCAGGTAATGCTGCTGGCTGCCGCGGAATCCAGGCCGTCCGGCACTTTTACCGCGTAATCGGCTACCACAATGCACTCTTCAGCCATCCCGCCATCAACGCTGTATCCGGCATTTTTGACCGAACGGCAAAGCGTTTCGTTGCCGCTGTTACAGTATTCGCAATGACCACATCCTTCGTAGAACCATGCTACGCTTGCGCGATCGCCCGGCTTTAATGAGGTCACGCCCGGGCCGATCTCTGTCACAATACCAATGCCTTCATGCCCCAGAATTACGCCGGTTTTATCACCAAAATCGCCATTCTTGACATGGAGGTCGGTGTGACACACGCCGCAGCATTCCATTTTCAACAGAGCTTCGCCATGTTTCAGCGAGCGTAGCGTTTTATCCGTAACGTCAACATGATGATCCTTCGTAACAACCGCTGCCTTCATAGTTTTCTCCTTTTGAGATGATGTTCTGCATAACAGATGAGGCAAATGAGATTTATTTGCCACTACCCAGTATGGATGAGATCTGAAAAAGAGAGAGGAAAATTGCCCGGCAGCATTTACCACCGGGCGGAGATTTAGATGGAGGTGCGGCGGTAATCTCGGTACTCAGCAGTCCAGAAATTATCATCAATGGCTTGTTGTAAGGCTTCGGCGGAAGTCTTCACGGCCACGCCTTGTTGTTGCGCCATTTTGCCAACGGCAAAGGCAATTGCGCGAGAGACTTTCTGAATGTCTTTCAGTTCCGGCAGTACCAGACCTTCGCCGTTCAGTACCAGCGGCGAATACTGCGCCAGAGTTTCGCTGGCTGACATCAGCATCTCGTCGGTAATGCGCGATGCGCCGGAGGCTATAACGCCAAGCCCAATGCCTGGGAAGATAAAAGCATTGTTACACTGAGCGATAGGGTAGACTTTATCTTTCCACACGACGGGATTGAACGGGCTGCCTGTAGCTACCAGCGCGTTGCCTTCAGTCCAGGCAATAATGTCCTGCGGCGTAGCTTCAACACGTGATGTCGGGTTAGAGAGCGGCATGACGATCGGGCGCGGGCAATGCTTGTGCATCTCGCGAATGATCTCTTCCGTGAACAGTCCTGCCTGCCCGGAGACGCCAATCAAAATATCCGGTTTCACATTACGCACGACATCCAGCAACGACAGCACATCGCTTTCGGTATCCCAGGTGCTGAGATTGTCACGCTTTTGCACCAGTTTGGTCTGGAAAGGCAGCAGATTTGGCATTTTGTCAGTAAGCAGACCAAAGCGATCCACCATAAAGACTTTCTGACGTGCTGCTTCTTCGCTTAATCCTTCGCGCTGGGTCTGGGCGATGATCATTTCGGCAATGCCGCATCCAGCAGAACCTGCGCCGAGGAAAACAATTTTTTTCTCGCTTAACTGTCCACCCGCCGCGCGGCTGGCAGCAATCAACGTACCGACTGTTACTGCTGCGGTGCCCTGAATGTCATCATTAAAGGAGCAAATTTCATTACGATAGCGGTTCAACAGCGGCATCGCGTTTTTTTGCGCAAAGTCTTCAAATTGCAGCAGAACGTCCGGCCAGCGTTGTTTCACTGCCTGGATAAACTCATCAACAAATTCATAGTATTCGTCGTCGGTGATACGTGGATTACGCCATCCCATATATAACGGATCGTTCAGCAGTTGCTGGTTGTTAGTACCGACGTCCAGTACCACCGGAAGCGTATACGCCGGGCTGATGCCGCCACAGGCGGTATAGAGCGACAATTTACCGATTGGAATGCCCATTCCGCCGATACCCTGGTCACCAAGCCCCAGAATACGTTCACCGTCGGTTACTACAATCACTTTGATATTGTGGTTTGGCACATTTTGCAGAATATCGTCCATGTGGTGGCGGTTCTGGTAAGAGATAAACACACCGCGTGAACGACGGTAGATCTCCGAAAAACGTTCACAGGCCGCGCCGACAGTTGGTGTATAGATTACGGGCATCATCTCATCAAGATGATTATTCACCAGGCGGTAGAAGAGGGTTTCGTTAGTGTCCTGAATATTACGCAGGTAAATGTGTTTGTCGATTTCGGTTTTGAATCCCTGATACTGGATCCACGCACGTTCTGCTTGTTCTTCGATGGTTTCGACCACTTCCGGCAGTAACCCCAGCAGGTTGAAGTTACGGCGTTCTTCCATACTAAAGGCGCTACCTTTGTTCAACAATGGAAATTCCAGTAGTACAGGGCCAGCGTAAGGAATATAAAGCGAACGCTGTTTTTTGGTTTTTGGTTCCATGTCACTCACTCTTTTTTGAATATCCGTCCCTGGCGCGCTTTTATCGTCTTTGCTTTACCGCCAGGGGATCGACCACAAGTATAAAGCAGATAAAAACAAAAACACCATTGCACGGGCAATGGTGCTTAATCGTCATTGAGGACTGGTTGTTAAGCATTATTTTTCAGCGTGGCGTTTTCTGCCAGTTGGGGTATTTATCACGCTGGTTTTGTCACCTTCAGTGACTATTTTGCGCTGGTTAGAAATTTTATGATCCTGTCCAAGAATATGACGTGCCTGACGGTTCGATTTCATTTTTACTCCTCAATCCTGTTGCTAGTTTTAAGGACAATATCGCCGTAGCGACAACACGAGCTAAACCCCTCAATCAGGTTGCCTATCAAGCATAGCAGTTTAAAGAGAAGGCTGCCGGCAGCTAACCATATATTTCTGGCCGATATCCCTGAGGATGTCGTTACTGAAAGCGCTGGTTTTGTACTTTATTCGGAATATCCCGCTTATCCACTTGCTGTATCTCTGATGGTCTATAATTTCCTTTTTAAGCCGACAGGAGAGCAATAATGACAATCCATAAGAAAGGTCAGGCACATTGGGAAGGTGACATCAAACACGGTAAAGGGACTGTCTCCACCGAAAGTGGCGTGCTGAACCAACAGCCCTATGGTTTTAATACTCGTTTTGAAGGCGCAAAAGGAACTAACCCGGAAGAGCTGATTGGCGCGGCCCACGCGGCATGTTTCTCAATGGCGCTTTCGTTGATGTTGGGAGAGGCCGGGTTTACACCAACGTCAATTGATACCACTGCCGATGTTTCGCTGGATAAGGTTGATGCTGGTTTTGCGATAACCAAAATCGCATTGAAGAGTGACGTTGCGGTGCCGGGCATTGATGCCGCTACTTTTGACGGCATTATTCAAAAAGCTAAAGCAGGCTGCCCGGTTTCTCAGGTGCTGAAAGCGGAAATTACGCTGGATTATCAGTTGAAATCGTAAGATATCGTCGTGGATGATAAGCAAGTTTGTTTGAATCAAGTGACAGTGTCACGTAATAATATAGCCCGCACCTGCGGGCATAAGGACACTGTCAGATTTTTAGTGGCAAGGCGCGACTAATCCAGGCTGGGATTTCTTCAGCAGGTAAAGGGCGTGAGAAGAAGTAACCCTGAATAACGCGGCAGTTAATCTTGCGTAGCATCTCAAATTGTTCTTTCGTTTCCACGCCTTCCGCTACCACCGTTAAGTTCAGACTTTGCCCTATGCTTGTAATGGCCTCCAGCAACGCGCGAATGCGTTTTTCCGTCAGACAGCGATCGACAAAGCTTTTATCGATTTTGATTTCGGTCACTGGCAGGCTGACTAAGCGAGACAGGCCGGAAAACCCGGTACCAAAATCATCGACAGATAAACCCACTCCCATATCGCGCAGGATCTGAATACGTCTGAAGATCTCCGTATCATGTTCCATCATCATGCTTTCTGTGATTTCCACCGTGAGCTGGTGGCCATCAATCGCCCAGGCTTTCATCGCATCTGAGACCTGATTGGGTAGCTGATTATCGCGAAAATGCAGCGCTGACAGATTTACAGATAGCGCCGGAATATGGATATTCTGGCTACGCCACTCTGCCAGCTGGCGGCAAGCTTCAGTGATGACCCAGTTGCCAATGTTTTCGATTTCACCAATTTCTTCTGCCAGAGGAATAAACCGTGAAGGGGGAACATGACCATGCTGCGGGTCATACCAGCGAGCGAGGGCTTCAATTCCGTACAGTTCGCCGGTCTCCGCAAAGATCTGCGGCTGATATACCAGTTTCAATTGGTTGTTGCTAATCGCTTCTTTCAGCGCCGCGCCCAGAATTAGCCGTTCTTTCACCATTTCATTCATCGCAGGGCTAAAGAATTGCCAGCCGTTACCACCGCTTTTACGAATAAAATCCATCGCATTATGGGCAGTCGAAAGCAGGTAGTCGCGGTTTTTACCGATGTCGTAACTGATGCCAATGCTTAACGTCAGTGGAAAAAGCTTATCGTCAATCACAATGGGTTTATTGATGATGTTACGTAATTCATCGGCGATCAGCGTAATGTTGCTGACTTCACTCTCCAGGCTTACAAGGACAAATAGCGCGCCTTCAACGCGACAGAGGTACTGATCGGGTTTGAGTTTTTCGCGAAAGCGATTGACCACTTCCAGCAATGCCTGATCGGCCCATGCATAGCCAAGACTGTCGATAACATCCTGAATGTGGTCTACGCCAATGAGAAACACCACTGGAGAAACCGCTTTATCGACCAGATCATCGAGAAAATTGTGCAGATTATTACGGTTTGGCAGACCGGTCATCGGATCAAACTGAATGAGCTGCTCGATATGCTGGCGACTTTTTTCCTGCTCCAGCGCCAGCGCGGCCATATGCTGGCTGATATCCGCCACACGTTCAATAAAGGCGCTGGTTTCCGTTCCTGATGCTGTTTTGATTTGCAGAATTCCCGCAGGTGCGCCATCGCGCTGGCGAATGGTTACAGACCAGTTTTGCGCATTCTTAACTTCTGTTCCGTGAGTGGATGATGCCCAATGCACTGGCATACCATTACGCAGTGCATACAGCGAAACGTGTGATTCATGAAGAACGGATTCGATATTACGGCAGATGATTTCGCCCATTTCATGAAACGGCGGACTGCTGCACATGGCCGCGAGAATGTTACCTTCAAGCTGACGAATTTGCCGTTCTTCAGTGATGTCAGAAAAGGTCATCACCAGGTTTTGTAGATGGGCGAGCGGGTCATAAACCGGGCTAATCGACGCTTTAATCCAGATTTTTTCATTTGTGCGCGTTAACAACTGAAATTCATCCTGATCACGCGACGTTTTCCATAACAGTTGCTGTAAGCGAATACGATTATCTGACGGATATTCAGGGACGTTTAGCAACATATCGGGCTGCATGCCGCTGGCTTCGCTAATGCAGTAACCAAACATCTCAGTAAACGCGCGATTGCATTGTACGATATGACGTTGTGGGTCGAGCACAATCACCGGACGGTCGAGATGGTCTACGGCGATAGTCAACTGTCGGGTCTGTTCTTTTTGTTCCATTTCAACGCTGGCATCTCTGACCAGCGCCAGATAGTAAATTTTCCCGTCGGCGGAGACTTTCGACAGGGCGAAGCGAGTCCAGATTTTTGTGCCGTCCTTTTTTTCCAGTTGTAATTCCCGACTCATACCTTCAACACGCGCTTTGCCGCCTTTGCGGTTATGGCGGATATATTCAGGATGAGCAGGGCGCAAATCCTGAGGAATCAATATATCAATGTTATTGCCAATGACTTCTTCGCGCTTATATCCCCAGAGTTTTTCTGCGGCAGGATTAAAAAACATCACTTCGTCGTTTTCATTGATTAACACCGCGCCCATCATATTTTGTTCAAGGGCGGGGAAAAAAATACCATCGGCGGCATTTTCTGCGTCGCTTAGCTTCATAATGACCTCTGCATCCGGGCGCATCTAAAGACTGGCTTTCCAGAGTTCAACACGGTTTCTTCCTCGTCTTTTGGCGATATACAGAGCTTCATCGGCTATTTGAATTAATCGTTCATAATCGGGGTGTCCATTAAACATGGCGACGCCAATGGACAGAGAAAGGGGAATATCATCGCCATTTGCGGCTTTCAGTTTGGTCTTTTCCACTCGACTGCGAATTCGTTCGGCTGTGCGCAACGTATCAGTTTCCGACGCTTCCGTCAGGACAATCACAAATTCATCGCCCCCATAACGGAAGACGTAATCACTGCTACGTACATTGTCATAAAATGCCTGCGAGACTTTACGTAAAATATCATCGCCTGTGTTATGTCCCCATGTGTCGTTAATCTCTTTGAATTTATCGACGTCAATGATTAGCACGGACAAAGGTGTACCGCTCCGGTTGGCATGGGCGATTTCCCGTTTGAAGATTGTCGGCAGGAATCTACGGTTAAGCAATTTTGTTAACACATCCATACCAACTTCGTGGCGCGATACCTCTTCGAACAGTTCGCGCAGTAAGGTGATAATTTGCGAAACAGAATTTCTTATCTGTAATAGAAACTTTACCCGCAAGCTTTTGTTGCTAAGGTTTTTACTGTTACGCATGGTTTGCTGAAAAATACCATCGAAGTCTTGCACCAGACGAGAGATATGACCCACTTCAGCAATACCGCTAAAATAATGGCGGCCCTTGTGGTTAAACCATAAACCGAAATCGGCCTGACTTAACGGTAAACTACCGCCTAAATCAGAATCCAGCAGAACTTTGTAGATAATTTCTATTTCCCATGAAAGTAGTGAGGCTATTTGTCGTTCTTTTTCTTCTTCGGCGTTTTCCAGTAATGAGAAGATGCGATAATTCTCATCTTCTTTTGCTGCACTACTGTCGCTAAAGGTAAATGCACGAGTCATCACTTCCATGGCTATATCAATACTGTTGATCGAAAAATGGTAGACCTGAAGTTTTTCTGCAGGTGAATAATCAGAGGAGAAGATCACCGGGTAGAGAATTTTTTTTAATACCCGAAAGCCCATTTCGACAATTTCGACCGGAATGCCAATACGAGCATGTACTTCAGCGACGGTGTGCTGGATTTGTATAAGTCGTTCAACATCATCAACTTGAGCAGAAAGCACATTAATGATCCAGTGTTCCATTGCATTCTTAAGTTGCTTTTCAACCTGTTCGTTGCTCAGAAACTCTTCTGCATGGGGGTCAATACGGACAATACGATAAAACTCAATGCTTAAGTAATGCGCGTGCGTAACGGCAATTTCAGCGGCTTTGGCGCGAATGAGAGGAGCCGCTTGTTCGACAAGCCCGGTCCACTCATCCTTCATTCTTTTAAAGTACATCTCCATAATTCAGCCCCTTATACGACTGGAAAAGTAGACGGAATCGAAAAACGAAACGCAACACATGGACAGGCTTACTACATCATATTTTCCTGAATATGAAGCGATAATGAAAAGAAATAAACGAGTTAGACGGTTTTAATCTACGCTACTGTTGTTCTGAAGAGTATAGCCCATCATAATTATTTTTTGGTGGTAGCAAATATCGCCTTGTTTTTCATATTAATGCGTTTTTATCAGGGGTTATGGTCGTTTGATGTTTACAGGAGGGGGAATTATCAGTGGAAAATTTTCGCTGGGTGAGAAGCCGGTGATTAAGTCACCGGCGATGGCTCAAAGGATAAAAGGCGGAGTTAACTTCCCCAGCGGCTTTGCAGGTAACTAACGGCTTGCTGGGTTTGTGGTTTATTCAGATAGTCTTCGCGGAACAAGATTGTGCCGCTAATTTCTGGCACCGCGTCGTTAAGATCGAGCTGCTTTTTCAGTTCGGGCACGCCGCCGTTAACCATCCAGTCAGGTTCCATTTTTGAAGGTTCTCCAACTTTATAGAAGGCGATACCAATATAGAGTCTGGTTTTGGTCGGTTTGACCACATCTGCCCACCATTTTGCCAGTACGTCATAACGCGCGGCGCTCCGCGAGAAAGGCCAGTAAATTTGCGGCGCAATATAATCCAGCAATCCCTGTTCGACCCAACGGCGGGTATCCGCATAGGACTCATCATAGGCTGCTGCACCTCGGGTATCGGAACCGCGCGGATCGTGTGAACGATTACGCCAGACGCCTGCCGGGCTTACGCCAAATTCGACTTCCGGTTTCAGGCTTTTAATGGTGCGCGATACTTTGGCGATTAATTGCTGGGTATTGTTGCGCCTCCAGTCTGCCTTCGAGGCGAAGGCTCTTCCGTATTTACGGTATGTCTCGTTATCGTTAAGCAGCGAACCCGGTGATTCTGTGTAGAAATAGTCATCGAATTGCACGCCATCTATCGGGTAACGAGAAACGACTTCCGCAACAATATTGGTGATCCAGTCCTGAACTTCAGGGATACCCGGGTCGAGGACAAAACGGTCGCCAGCAGTTCTGATCCAGTCACGATGTTGCACATAGACGCTGGCTGGTTGTTGCGTCAGAGTACTATTTAACTCTCTGATCGTACCTGGTTTAGTATTGACCGATACACGGTAGGGGTTAAACCAGGCATGTACTTTCATCCCGCGCTTGTGGGCTTCGTCGAGCATAAATTGCAGCGGATCGTACCCCGGATCCTCTCCAATCTTTCCGGTCATAAGATCGGACCACGGCAATATTTTTGATGACCAAAGGGCAGTGCCATCAGGTTTTACCTGGAAAAAAACCGTATTAATACCGAGACGTTGCAAGTGATCGAGTTTATCGATCATCGCTTGTTGTTGTACACGGATGCGGCTGGTGGAGTTACTGATATTAACAGAAGAAACCGGAGGCCAGTCGAGACGGGACACCGTCGCCAGCCAGATGCCGCGCATTGGTTGCGACGATTGTTGTGCTGTCGCTGGTGGCTTTGATGTTGCGGGTGGCGTAACCATTGAAGTTGGTGGAGTGCTCTTACAACTACACAGTAAAAGCGCCAGTGCAACGAGTGCAGATGGTTTTTTAAGCGCTAATTTCACATTTCGGGAGCAGATATCCATATATGCTGGTTTCCGGTAAACAGATGTGTTGCTCATTCTCGTACTTATCTGGGGCAAGTCAATACGACAACAGGTACGAAAAAGGGAGCGATTAATTATCGCTCCCTTATCTTATTACTGCTCAGACATGATTAGTGTTTCTTATCGTCCATCACAATATAGTGGGGCGAACGTGCGCGGGGATGCAGAAAGAAATGTCCTTTTGGCGCATTCTGGCTGTTAATTGGCTCCAGTGTCACACCGGTATTCGCTTTACCTCTACGATCGTGGATGGCATAGAGAATAAACGGCAGGGAAAGTACCACCAGGAAACTCACCACCAGTAATTCGACATACATATCAGTCGAGTCACCCTGGATATTATCCGGCGGCAGGAACGAGACGATAAACGCTATAATTGAGGTCAACAGACCAGCAATGGCTACCACCAGTTTGACGCCTTTACCGCCCGGGATATTAAATGTGCGTTTTAAATCAGGATGTTTAATGACTAACACAATGTAGCCAATAAACAGCATGAAATAAGCGCACAGATAAATCACGACGGTAAGCGCCAGTGCAATCAGGAAGGACATGTTATTACCACCACCGGTATTGGTGAGGATAATCAACGCAATAGAGGTAATCACCAGTTGAGAAATAACCAGTGTTACCGGCACGCCATTTTTGTTCATTTTGGCGAAGCTGGCTGGCAGCAGGTTTTTCTGTGCGGTGACGTACATACCGCGAGAAGGGCCAACAATCCAGGAAGCGATTTCCGCCAGAACGCCCAACAGCAGTAGTGCTGATATGACGCGAACCGTCCACTCAACTCCTGGTGCTACATGAGATATCAGAACGGTGAAGGTTTGCATTACCCCGGCGGAGAGGTTGATTTCATTTCCAGGAATGACCATCGCAATGGACAAACCGCCTACTGAACTTAAGCAGATTGCCGCCACCATCAATAGCAGCATCGCTAACGGGTAATCGCGCCCTGGGTTACTCATTTCATTGACGTGTGTCGCGGATGCTTCGACCCCCATGTAACTGAGAATAAAGGCAACGAACACCACTAACGTGCCAACTTTAGAGAAATCAGGGAAGAAGGTTTTCGCATCCATTTCGATAGCAACCGACGCACCGGAGTGCAGATAAATCGCCGCTAATGCAATCAAAATAAATGCTGGTAGCAGGATCCCGGAGAAGAAGCCAACTTTAGCGATTCGCGCGGTATATTTCGTACCACCAAACTGCGTGAATGCCAGCGCCCACAAAATAATGAGTGCCGCAATAGTTTTGGTGACGGGATCGTCATTTAGCGCTGGCCATTTCAGGATATAGGAGAGCGCCCCTAATACAAAATAGAGCATTGGAATGAAGCCAATGGCGATTTGTAGATAGCCAAATGAAATGGCCGCAAAGCCCCATTTTAACCCCAGAGTATTTGATACCCATGCGAATACGCCGCCTTCTTCCCAGCCTTCCACGGTGGCCATTTCCGCCGCGCAAAGGCCGACCGGAATAAACCACAAAATCCCGCCTAACAACAGAAAGAAGACCAGTGAAAAGCCGGATGTTGCGAAAGTTGGGTATTCATAAACAGCCATGACCATCGATGCCGTAATGGCGAAGAAGCCGAGTAATGTTAGCTGCTTTGCTTTACCTGTCTGTACTGATGTAGCCATATTATCCCCTTAAAACGGAACTCCTGTCGGAACCGCACCTGTCTTGTTCTGAAGCGTATTCAGCGCAATATTTTTCATTGCTAATGCCAGTGAACAGACTTTGGAGTTTGCCCCGGGACAAGATGTCGGCCCGGGGCGCCGTTACTGTTTAAACGTTATCAGGTATGTTTAAAGCTGTTCTGTTGCGCAATACCCTGCAGTTTCGGGTGATCGCTGAGGTATTTCAGAGAAGCCTTGTAGTCTTCCAGCAACAGCTCAGCAAAGTCCATTTCGAAACCACGACGGCACATAATGCGCATCACCACGATGTCAGAGGCTTCACCGCTGAGGGCGAAGGCCGGAACCTGCCAGCCGCGCAGGCGCAGACGTTCAGAAAGGTCATACAGGGTATACCCCGGATCTTCTCCGTCTTTCAGCCTGAAGCAGACCGCCGGAATACCTTCATCCGGGCGACCGGTGCAGATGAACTCATACGGCCCCAGTTTGGCTATTTCATCCGCCAGGTAGGTGGCAACCTGATAAGAGGCATTCTGCACTTTGGTGTAACCTTCACGGCCGAGGCGCAGAAATTCATAGTACTGGGCAATCACCTGACCCGCCGGGCGGGAGAAGTTGATGGCGAAAGTCCCTATCTGACCGCCGAGATAGTCAACGTTGAACACCAGTTCTTCCGGCAGCGCCTCTTCGTCACGCCAGATAACCCAGCCGCAGCCCAGTGGGGCAAGGCCGAATTTATGGCCCGAAGCGCTGATGGATTTCACACGCGGCAGACGGAAGTCCCAGACGATATCCGGGGCGACAAACGGCGCAAGGAAGCCTCCACTGGCGGCGTCGATATGCATGTCGATATCAATACCGGTATCAGCCTGGAATTTATCCAGCGCATCATGCAGCGGTTGCGGGAATTCATAATTACCGGTGTAAGTCACGCCGAAGGTCGGCACCACGCCGATGGTGTTTTCGTCGCAGGCTTCAATCATGCGTTTCGGATCCATAAATAGCTGACCGGGACGCATAGGGATCTCGCGCAGCTCCACATCCCAGTAGCGGGCGAATTTATGCCAGCAGATTTGTACCGGGCCGCACACCAGGTTGGGTTTATCCGTTGGTTTACCCGCAGCTTCCATACGTTTGCGCCAACGCCATTTCATCGCCATGCCGCCGAGCATACAGGCTTCGGAAGAACCAATGGTGTTGGTGCCAACGGCCTGACCATTTTTCGGCGCAGGCGCATGCCACAGGTCGGCAACCATGTTTACACAACGCAGATCAATGGCGGCAGATTGTGGATATTCTTCTTTATCGATCCAGTTCTTATTAATCGACAGATCCATCAATTTATGCACATTTTCGTCGTCCCAGGTCTGACAAAATGTAGCGAGGTTCTGTCGGGCATTACCATCCAGATATAATTCATCATTGATAATTTGGAATGCGACATCTTCTCGCATTTCATGCAGCGGAAAACGTTTAGACTCCGCGATAGTGGAAATAGATTTCGTACCAAAACGTGAGTCAAGCAGCTCTGATCTTAAATCCATTACTTGCTTCTTATCCATTTCAAACTCCTTAAAATGATTTGATCTCATTAAAAAAGTAGAATTTATCGATAAGGTAAGCAAGCGCATTGGCTTTGTAATTAAATAACAAAATCCTAAGCTTATTTTGTTATTGAGAATAAAAACGTGAAAATTATCGAGACAAGGCGAGGGGATTACAAAAGCCAACTATTTGAATATGTTGCTATAACGTTGAGTCATTATGCCTGGCGATATTTATCACCAGGCGATAAAGTCTAAATAAGGTTATTTATTACCGTGCATTTGCTTTGCTACATCCATAACATAATAAAGAGGCACTTTGTTTTTAGCTAACTCTACAATGGCATTCAAATAAGGCACCATTGTTGAAAAAAGAATTTTATAACCTTCGCAAAAATATGAAACCGTCTCATTATTCACTTTGGTTATGCGATGTTTTGGACATCCACCGTTACATATTGGTTTGTATACACAGTGTTGACATCTTGTCGAGATTAATTTTTTCTGCGCAGTTAGCTTCGTGCTGGTCATCGTAATGAGTTCTGCGTTGTTAATGTTACCCACTTTATATTGCGGATAGACAAAATGGTCGCATTCATAAATATCACCATTGCTTTCTACGACCAGATTATCTTTGCAGGACTCCTGAAAAATGCAGCTTGTATGCCCATTCCCGAGGAATCGACTAACAAAACTTTCAAACTGGCGGATAAATATATTACCAACATCATTATTTACCCATTCCATAAAAATAGCTGACATAAACTTGCCATAGGCAGTGGGGGGAACAGAAAAATCAACGATATGAAATATATTTTCGGCACGACCACTGAAATCGATATTCGGCGTTCCTGTTTCCAGCAACTCGATAAACTGCATATGCTTGCTGCCGATGGATTTCAAGAAATTATAAACGTCAAGAGGGTGATGAACGTTGATATTGTTGATGACAGTTAATGTATTGAATTCAACCTGATAACTTTTTAAACGCTCAATAGCCGCCATGACTTTCGTAAATGTGCCATTGCCAGAATTGCTTCGTCTGTAACGATCATGAAGTTCCTCTGGGCCATCGATAGAGATACCGACTAAAAATTGATGTGCTTTCAAAAAAGCGCACCAGTCATTATTCAATAATATTCCATTGGTTTGTAATGCATTATGTATACGCTTTGTACCAGCATAGCATTGCTGATAATGAATAACTTTTTGGAAAAAATCCAGACCAGCCAGAGTGGGCTCACCGCCTTGCCAGGTGAAATAGACCTGATCGCCTGAAGCTGTGATGTATTGTTTAATAAATTCTTTCAGCGTGTGATCATCCATCCATTTTTCATGTGAAAACTGGGCTTCTTTTTCAAGATAAAAACAGTAATCGCATTTGAGATTACATTGAAAACTGGAAGGCTTGGCTGTTACGTGCATTGCTATCTCACTCATTAAGGCGGCAGAGCGATCTCTGCCGCGTAAAGGTTTCGTTATTTCGCTTCACTTAGCGCTTTCTTAATATTATTAAATTTCTCCTGGTTCACCTGACTAAGTGGCGGTTTACTGCTGTTGATAAACTCACTCACCACGCCTTGCATCTCTTTAACAACTTGCGGATTGGCTGCTGCAAGATTATCTTTTTGCTGGAGATCGGTGAGTTTGTACAAACCTAACTGGTTATTCTCTACGGTATATACGAGAGAGTAATCATTATTTCTTACCGTATAAGAGAACTGGCTCAAATCTTCGGTGTTTGGGTTATGTGGGTATTCATCTGATTCATGGCGGACGAATTTGTGGTAGTTATTCCAGAAAGGAATATTTTCTTCATCGAACCAGTGAGAATAAGAGGTTACCCAGGTTAAGTTCTTATGTGGTTCACCTTGCTTTTTATTTTGCAACCAGGGAAGTAGTGAAACCCCATCAAGTTTGAGATTTTTGGGAATGGAGATATCTGCAGCATCAAGAGCAGTAGGGTAAAAATCCATTGCGGAAATTAACTTGTCATAAGTCCCCGGCTGGAGTTTGCCTTTCCACCACATAAACATCGGCGTATGCGTTCCTCCGGGATAGGTCTGACTCTTATAGCCTTTTTGCGCGCCATTCAGCGGCAGTGGGCCATCGATAACCGCCCCGTTATCGGAAGTAAAGAGAATAATGGTATTGTCGTACTGACCATTTTTTTTCAACTGTTCCAGAATACGTTTTACGCCCTGATCAACAGAATAAACTGATGCATAGTAGTTATCCGCAGTTTGGCTGCCGGTATTAAACTGTTTCTGATACTGATCGGGGGCAGGGTTGTCATTGGGTAAATGCGGCGCATTATAAGCCAGATAAAGCATAAACGGCTGGTCAAGCGTTTTGGCACGATCGACAACACCAATAGCCTCATCCGTTAACTGATCGCTGATATAGCCTTTAGCGGGAATTCGTTCACGATTTTTAAACAGTGAAGGGGAGTTATAGTAAGCGGTTCCCGCGGCATGGAACCCCATAAAATAATCGAAGCCGCGATTTTGCGGTTGCCACTCTTCTGCTGAAAATGTGGTGAAGTTGTCATGATAATCCCGTGTTTGTTTATCTTCAGGAACCGGGACATTATTGATTTTTGATAAGTGCCATTTACCCACTGCCGCAGTGTAATAACCATGATTCTGGAATAATTCCGGCAGAAAAGTTTCACTCAGCGGAATACCATCCTGAGCATCAGTATTTGAGTAAACGCCAAAACGAGCAGGCGCACGTCCTGTCATAATCGCTGCGCGTGAAGGACCAGAAACTCCATGAGCGACATAACCGTTGGTAAATCGTACACCTTCATCCATTAGCGAAAGCAGGGTTGGTGTCGATTTTTTTGCGGCCTCAATGGCTTTATCAATACCTATTTTGTAGGTATCGACAACTTCCCGGTTTTCCATTGTTTTAGGATCAAAAGAGCTTTTATCAAATGGCAGTTGCCCATAGCCCAGATCATCCATGGTCAATACGATAATATTTGGCTTACCTTTAGTGCTGTATTCTGTCGGTGTAAAATCAGAGAAAGCAACGTTGGTCTTGGTTGCTTTCAGCTTTACATCATCTGCTGCATGAGCGGCAAATGCGGCCATACCAGATGCCAGTATTAAAGATACTGACGTGCTTATAACACTTTTCTTCAGTACAGACTTCATAATATTTCCTCTTCTTATTGTATTTAACCTACAGGTAATTTTATGAAGAAAAATAAGTAAGTGTAAGTGAAGTAAGTCACAATAAAGTACAACAGATGACACCCAAAAAAGAGGGAATCAGAGGCCTGAATATGTTGACAAATCTCAGATTTATACAGAGTAAATTCTGGCTGCTAAATAACTATCTCATTGAAAATATTTGGTTCTTGTTAATATCATCTGTAATGGTAACTTTGGCACATCACAAAATATGGTGCAATTGGCGCTCCAGTTGCAATAATTTTGTGATTGTTATCATGTTATAAATCAAGCACTTTATTTCTGAGTTATTTATAAAACAGATTTCATACCCGGTAAGTACATTTCACCTTACGATTATGCTTTATCTATTTGTGCCGTTTAAATAAATAAAAAATCATTTTTTATTTTTGTAAAAATCTTATAAAAACACTAATTATCTGAACTCCTGGCGCTACGACTGCTTGCTTTCAAAACTAATAACATCCAATAAGATAAATGTTGTTATATGAAAATATATCAACGTGTCTTTATCGTCGTCGGGCTTTGTTGACCCGTTGACGTTTTGTTTAACCATTGCAACACTCACTTTAGCTGTATGAAAACGATAAATCTGATGAGAGTGGCGAGAAGCGAATGAGATAAATATAACTGGACAAGGAGTATTACTCATGAACACTATCTACCGCGTTATATGGAACCATACACTGGGCGTGTACCAGGTTTGCTCTGAATTAACAAAAAGAATGACTCAATCCTTTGCTTTAACTCTTTCAGGGCGATCGGAGTTAAATAAAAAACATAATCGCTATCCTCAACTGCAGCAGATTACATTAATTATCACGCTGGGATTATCTTCATCGACATTGGCTGCTACGACATTTAATGGAGAGTACACTTTCGATGAAAATAAGAGCTATGCAGGTTATATCGTTGGAGCAAACGCCAGCGGCACGCTTAATATTGGCACAAATATCGTTGCATCAGTGAGTGATGCCAGTTCATCTGTTATTGGTCAGGGAACTAATGGTCGCGGCACGGTTAATGTATATGATGGAGGTTTTTGGGATTTAGTTGATCACAGATATGGTGCTGACTCTCCATTATCTCTAAATATTGGACAAGAAGGGAATGGTGTATTAAATATTGAATCTGGAGGCCTGGTCACCGTGGGGCAAGTCATTCTTGGCAAACTTGTCAGCGGCTCTGGTGAAGTTAATGTCAGCGGTAACGGCTCAATTCTTAATACCAGAGATATGTTAGTGGGTCAGTCCGGTACAGGAGAACTCTTAATTTCTGATTACGGTTTAGTCAATAGTTCCTTTAGCAGTAGCATTGGTCAGTCGAGAGGATCATCTGGCGTAGTGCATATTGAAAATAATGGACAATGGATAATTAGAGGAACAGATGGTCAATATCTGGATTTAGTTGTCGGTGATAGCGGGGAGGGCGAGTTTTATCTTTCCACTGGTGGAAAAGCATCGGTTGGACAAATTCAGATAGGTAAAAACAATACCGGAAACGGCGTAATTAATGTCAGTGGTGTAGGTACAGAGCTGAATACCTATGCTATTCAGACTGGTTTAAATGGCGTTGGTACTTTAAATATTTCTGATTATGGTGTGGTAAATAGCACAAAAAGTGGTGCTGTGGCATTTGCAGGCAATTCTGTGGGGATCGTAAATGTCAGTAATCATGGTCATTGGATCATTAAAGCTGAGAACGGAGCCTATCAAGTTCTAAATGTTGGTGTTCAGGGTTATGGTACGGTAAATATTGAAAGCGGTGGAGTTATCGATGCAGATATTGTTACAGCTGGTTTTGAAAATACGGGTGGAGGTCTTATCAACACGGCTAATGCAGGATCAGAACTCAATATTAGAGGATTAAGGCTTGGTTTTGGTAGTGATGCCATACTGAATATTTCAGATTCCGCAGTAGTAAATAATACGGGGCAAAATACATTTGGAAATAACGAATATGTAAGGGGGACAGTTAATATTACTGACAATGGAAACCTTAATTCAACAGGTACTGGTTCAAACGTAGGCATGTTTGGCGCTGGCGATATTTATATCTCTTCTGGCGGTAAGATGACAGATACAGGCACTACGGTATTAGGCTTTTATCCCAGCGGACGCGGTATCGTTGATATTAAAAATGCTTCTTCGTCAATGGTATTACAGGCTTTGGTTTTGGGATATCAGGGCAATGGAAGATTAGATATTAGCGATACAGCTAAAGTATCCAACGGCGGTTATGTAGTATTAGGACAGTCAAATGGTAGTATTGGTATTGCTAATGTGAGTGATTCCGGGAGGTGGGAAGCCGGCGCTCAGGAGTTTTATGTTGGTTACGACGGCAATGGCACGTTAAATATTAACAGCGCGGGGCAAGTTATAGTTGGAAACGCTTATGCCGGGGTAAGTGGCACGGGTGTAGGTATTGTTAACATAGACGGCAATGGAACTAAATTTCAGTCGGCGGTACTTACTGTTGGTCATTCAGGTGCCGGAACGCTTAATCTTGTTAATCAGGGTGAGCTCGAGCTCACTGGCCAAAGCATGGCGATTGCCGCTAATAGTGGAAGCACAGGCACAGTGAATATCGGTGCCCCTGCAGGAATGAATGCCGTTGCGCCGGGAACAATTAACAATCTTGGGGTAATAAATTTCGGTAACGGGAATGGGAATCTGGTTTTTAACCACACCAATAATACCTCTGCGGGATATAATGTAGACTCGGTTATTTTAGGTGGTTATGCTGATACAGCTATTATTCATGACGCAGGCCATACCATTTTTACAGGCAATAACATTTACGACGGTTACACTAATATAAATGGCGGTATTCTGACCATTGCTTCTCATTCTGAAAATGGCGATGATGGTCTTGGAATCAGTAAGGTTATCATCTCACAGAATGGCACGTTACAAATAGAAGCAGCAAACTCTGAGAATGATAGCTTTCGCTTTAAAAATATGCTATCCGGGAGCGGGATATTAAATGTCAATCTGTCTTCCACTAATAAAATTTATACCTTTATGGATTCTACAGGTAATGCTTTCACCGGCATTACAGAAATGGACAGGAGCACATTCATCCTTGAAAAGGCAAATACTGTTACATTAACCCATGCCATGCTGCAGTCTAATGCAGGAAATATCATCCATGTAGGAGCGGGAGAGAAAAATATCGGCGGCCTGGCCTTTAATGGCGGGACGTTGATATTTGACACACCAGTACCTGCTTATTTAAATGCTAATGGCAGAATAATCGCTGAGACTCTGGTGGCAGGAAGTGGTAATTACAGTTGGAGCGGACATGATCAAAACGTTTCTGGGAACGGTGTCGTAAAAATCGCAATGCAAGATCCATGGCATGACCCCATGGCTGCTTCTCCCAACAATACTCTGAATCTCCTTGAGCAAGATGATACGCACCCGATGCTTCAACTCATCAAGGCTGATAACGTCATGGGTTCCGGTGGTTCTCTGCAGTTGCAGGCTATGAACGAGGAGCCAATACCCGAAGATAAAAGGTTGAAAATTGCACAACATGGCGTTGAGGTTGCTACAGGACATTATGGGTTCCGCCTGACGACTGCGCCAGGTGATGGATTGTATGTCAACTATGGTCTGAACAAACTGGATATTCATGCTAATAAAGAACTGGTGCTGGCAGAGCGCGAGGGAGACAGGCAATCAGCCGCAGATATGTCAGCTCAAATCATCGGTGAAGGACATCTGGTTATTGATACTGCCGGGCAGGTGTCTTTGTCCAATGGCAATAATAGTTACAGCGGAGATACTCGGATAAATAAAGGTGTTTTGCGTACCGATGCTAATGATGCGCTGGGTAAAACGGCAAATTTGTCTATTAGCAACCTTGCTCAGTTAAATCTCAATGCTACTGCGCAAACCGTCAGAACATTTAGCGGGCAATCAGGTTCTCTCCTGGATTTTAATGGTGGTTATCTTACGCTGAGCGAGGGAGGAATAAGTAATGGCATGTTGACAGGTGAGGGTAATTTTCATGTAACAGGTAACATACTCGATATTATCGGAGCGAACGGCAATCTCAGCGTTACACATACCATTGATTCAGGTGCGGAAATATCGCTGAATAATGGGGCAGGGGCAGGCAGAGGCAATATTGTCAATGAAGGAATATTAAGACTGAAAGGTGTCAAAAATACGTTATCCAACTCGTTGAGAGGACGCGGTGAGGTATATGCCACTACCGGGACAGATGTACACCTTCGTGGCGATAACAGTAATTTCAGTGGTTTGTTCAATATTGAGGATGGTAGCGCCATTACCATCAGTGAGCAGAAGCAGTTGGGTACCGCAGGGGTTATCGACTATGGAATGTTGATAGTGATGACCGGGCAAAACTGGCAACTGAAAAACGAAATTATCGGCAATGGCGACCTGGAGAAAACGGGCGATGCGACGCTCACATTAACCAACGCATCGGCTGGTTATAGCGGAACAACGCAAATTACGGCTGGAGAACTTACCCTCGGAGCAACACTGGATTCAATCGTCAAAATGACCAGCACTCAGATCAATATTCACAATGGCGCGGTGATGTCTGGTTTTGTCGCCACAGCGAAAAATGTTGATGTCATGCAGGGGGGGGAATTACACGTATCCAGGACAACTATTGGCGGCGACCTTGTGAATAGCGGTACAGTGCGCATGAATCGCTCCGGCGCCAGTCCGGGTAATCAGCTTATAGTTAACGGTAATTACACAGGGAATAACAATGAATTGATCGCATTTAACACTACGCTGAACGGAGATGAGTCGCCCACAGATAAGGTGATCGTTACCGGAGATACCCGTGGTAGTACCCGGGTGGTGGTGAATAATATTGATGGTCAGGGAGCGCAAACAGATAAGGGTATAGAGCTCATTGAGGTCAATGGTGATTCTGCAGGGAGTTTCGCACTTACTCATGGCACTGTTGAGGCTGGAGCTTATGTATATAGCCTCGCCAAAGGGACAGGCGAGGGGAAAAAAAACTGGTATTTGACCAGTCAATGGCACGAGCAAACGTCTCCGGGGACTGATGTTTCGAAACCACCCACAGTGGATCCACAACGTCCTGCGATGCTTCGTCCTGAAGCCGGTAGCTATATCAGCAATCTCGCAGCCGCTAACACACTGTTTAATCATCGACTACATGACAGATTGGGAGAGCCGCAGTATACCGACGTTTTCCGCAATGAAGGTGATTTCGCCAGTAGTCTGTGGTTGCGTCAGGTCGGTGGGCACGAACGCTCGACTTCTGGTTATGATCAACTTAAAACGCAAAGCAACCGTTATGTTGTACAACTGGGCGGGGACCTGGCACAGTGGAACGGCAACAGTCAGGATCGCTGGCATTTAGGTATCATGGGAGGGTATGCCAATGAACACAGTAATACCCGAAATGAACGCGTAGGTTACCACTCGGATGGACGTATTGATGGTTATAGCGTGGGGATGTACGGCACCTGGTATCAGAACGACGCCGACAAAGTAGGGGCATATGTAGATAGTTGGGTACTGTATAACTGGTTCAACAATACAGTGGAGTCCGATCATCGTCAGGGAGACAGCTACCGTTCACGTGGTTTTACGGCCTCACTGGAAGCTGGTTACACCTTCCTTATCGGTGAGTTTACAGGCAGTGAAGGAACACTAAATAGCGGGTATGTTCAGCCGCAAGTTCAGGTTACCTGGATGGGTGTGAAAGAGGGCAATCACACACGTAGCGATGGCACTTATATCGAAACCGAAGGGGATGGCAATGTGCAAACTCGTCTTGGTGTCAGAACTTACCTGAACAGTTATCATCGGCGTGATGCAGGTAAACAGCGAGAGTTCCAGCCATACATTGAGGCCAACTATCTCTACAACAGTGAGGTGTATGCGGTAAAAATGAACGGCACGAAGATTAGCCGCGAAGGAAGCCGCCATCTGGCCGAATTGCGTACCGGCGTAGAGGCGAAACTGAATAACAATCTTGCGATGTGGGGAAATGTCGGCGTGCAAATTGGCGATAAAGGCTACAGTGATACGCAGGGAATGTTAGGGGTGAAATACAGTTGGTAGTATTCATTCAGGAGGGCTTCGGGATGTCCGAGGTCCTCTTTGAATTTGAAATATTGGTAAGCAGGGAGAGTTTCTGCCATTAATTCCCGGAACTATCCACTCGTTCACGTAAACATCGCGCTAATTGACCGACCGTTTTTTCTCCGGTAGCCGCTTCGACAGTCAGGTTCTCCAGCGAGTTATCAACGTCACGGATACGGATGCCATTGCGCCAAAGAAAGGTCATAGTAACGAAAAATGCGGTACGTTTATTACCATCATGAAAGATGTGACCGCGAGCGATGGCAACCCAGTAGGTTGCTGCCAGTTCAAACAGGTCAGTAACGCCCTCGTAGTGAACACGATTCTGCACGCGATAAATCAACGCCTGTGCTCTGCCGGGGTCAGTCAGGCCCGCCACACCGGGAAAACGTTGCAAAATTCGATCGTGGAAGGCAATAACCTCCTGTGCACTGACCCAAATCATCGATCAGTCAACGCTTCAATTGTGTGTTCATGACGTTGCATGATGGCATCAAATTCCGCGTCCAGTTTCGCATTTTGATACGCCTCGAATGCGGCTTTACTAATGAGCACGGCAGAGCTGCCGTCGCGACGGGTGATTTCAACTGGCTCACCATTCAACGCGGTATCCAGTACAGTGGCAATATTGGCTCTGGCTTGTGTGGAAGTGTAAGTTTGCATGTCTTCTCCTGAATTGTACCATTAAGGTGTACACTTTAATTGTACATCACCTCTGTGCTGATAGGTGAGTGTATTTCGCCAATCACTCAGCGCCGACGTATTCATCTAATCAAGAAGGGGATATCAGCGGCATATCAAACGGGTAACGGCCTGGTTGACCGTGGGCGGTAAATGATATGGATAGTAAGTGTAATTTAACATAATATACATTATGCGCACCAAAAGATAGTCAGGCAGAATCCAGCGCTTTGTGCCGCCATTTGTTCTGGTCATCATTAGTCCCTCAGAGCTTTTCCTCCAGTACAAATCCTTCTTCATCATTATGGTGTCATCGGTCGATGAATTACGCCGTTGATAAAATGCATGGCAGTAAGTTTCTATCTACACTTTGGATAACGCGCTGACAGGAGTAAAAGCATGTCTGACTGGAATCCTGCTTTATATATGCACTTCGCCGCCGAACGATTGCGTCCAGCAACGGAGTTGCTTGCCAGAATCCCACTGGAAAATGTCTGGCAAATTGCCGATATCGGCTGTGGTCCCGGTAATAGCACCGCCCTGTTGTATCAACGCTGGCCAGCAGCCAGGATTACAGGCATTGATTCATCTCCGGCGATGATTGCTGAAGCTCGTATAGCTTTACCGCAATGTGAGTTTGTAGAAACAGATATTCGCGACTGGCAACCTGAACGCTCACCTGAACTTATTTTCGCCAATGCTTCGTTACAATGGCTGCCCGATCATTATGGACCAGCGGGGGCATTTGAACAGAAACTTACGGTTTCAACTGCTGAACAAAGGATGAAACCGTAATTTCTTGAATGTGAGTTTATCCGGCTCTGGCTGCTGCAATATATTTATACAGGGTAGGTTTTGAAATTCCCATTATTTCGCAGATCTGTGTAACCGTGTGCTTCCTTTCATCGTACAACCTTACAGCCAGGGCTTGTTTGTCCTTACTAAGAGACTTGGGTCTCCCTCCTTTTTTACCACGTGCCCGTGCAGATTTGAGTCCTGCCTGGGTTCGTTCACGGATCAGGTTACGTTCAAACTCTGCCAGTGCACCAAATATATGAAAAATTAACTTACCTGAACTTGATGATGTATCTATAGCTTCCTGAAGACTTCTCAGACCAATACCTCTGGACTCCAGTAACGACACCATTTCTATCAGATCCTTAAGTGAACGGCTCAGGCGATCCAGTCGCCAGACCACAACAGTGTCACCCGCTCTTGCATACTGTAAAGCACTATACAAGCCAGGGCGTTCAGCTTTAGCACCACTAAGTTGGTCTTCGAATATTTGCTCACATCCAGCCTGGTTGAGGGCATCTCGTTGAAGATTGAGATTCTGGTCGTCGGTAGAAACTCTGGCATACCCAACCAGCATATATGTATCCCTCAGAAGTAAAAAAACTTGTCACATTACCAGGTATATTAACATAGATATATTAACCGAGTATATTAACCACGAAACGATTGTAAATCTGTTGTTTTGTCGGAGGCCTGAAAGGCAGTAAACAAAACGAGCGTTTTCTTTACATCCTGTGCGTAACGATGTTCGCCATAAACATATCAACGGGACGGTAAACTTCAGAAAGGGGTAACGATGTCAACAAACGAAAAATTTCTGACTCAGCGACAACGCTACCAGCCAGTTATGTTGCCACAGGATTTTTCTGATGAGGAAATGGCACGGGACTGGACATTAACTACATCTGATCTACTGGAGATTGAGCGCTATCGTGCCCGTTTCCGCTTATTTATCTCCCTTCAGATTTGCGCAGTCCGTCTTTATGGACGATTTATTCAGGACATTGGTAGCGTATCACCACGCATTGTTAGTTATCTGAATAACCAACTTTCTTTACCACCATCACTGACAGTTGCGTCACCTGAACGAGAAGCGACACTGGCTGAACAGCGTAAAAATATACTGACTTATCTTGGTTTTACCCGTTATGACGAAAATATTCAGTCAAATCTTAAACTTTGGTTAGTAAAACAAGCTGAGAAAGGTTTCTTACCTGATGCTCTGTTTCTCCGGGCTGAACAATATTTACTTTCTTCTCGGGTAATTTTACCAGGACCAACAATCATTGAGCGTCTAATTATCAGCACTTGTGCTCAGGTCCATGAACGAATGTTCGACACTCTGTATAAACAGCTTTCTGCCGGGATTAAACAGACTATTGATGATCTATTAGTAACCTTACCTGGCGATCAACGGTCATTGTTCTATTTGCTCAAGGAATCACCACCATCAGCCACAGCTATTTCAATTAAGCGCTATATGAAACGGTATTATGTGATTGATAATTGTGAGCTTGATGCTGTCAATTCTGTTATTGTTGATCCCGCATTTATGACTTACCTATATAAACTGGCATATCGTTACTCTGCCAAAGATATTAAGCGTTTCAAAGCACCAAAACGTTATTCTTTAATGCTATGTTTTTTATTAGAAACACGTAAAATATTGCTCGACAATCTGATAAAAATGCACGACCAGTTTATAATGGAATTATTGCGCCATGGAAAACGCCTTCATGATCAAAAGCATCGTGAGTTACGCAAGCGGCAGAAAAAGGCTATAGATACAATACTTCAGGTAACAAACTGGCTCCTGGGGAGTCAGGATGACAGACCATTATTTAAAAAAGAACTCTGGCAATCTGTTAGCGAAACAAAACTACTGGAATCAGTGAATGATCTGAATGCTTTTAAACGCCTTGAGGAACGGGGACTTGGTGATATTCTTGTTACCCGTTACCCAGGATTCCGTAAATACTTTTCAGAATTTCTTCGGTTACCTTTTAAAGCAAAACCAGGAACAGAACAACTCCTCAATGCAATTATGCTCCTGCGTCAACTTGATGATGGCGAAATAAAAAGATTACCAGTCAATGTTCCTACCCATTTTGTACCACATGAGTTACAGCGAATATTGAAAGGGAAGGATGGAAAATTACAACGAAACGCATGGGAACTTGGAGTAGCTATTGCCATGAAGGACGCCCTTCGTTCAGGCGATCTCTTTGTACCTCAGAGCAAACAGTACGTTTCGTTCTGGGATCTAATGCTGGATCCACATCACTGGCAGGCAACCCGGGAAGGGGTTTATAGTGCGCTGCAACAACCAACTCAGGAATACGTTAAGACAGCACTAATTCTTGAATTCCATAAGATAGTTGGTGAAACAGAAAAACAGTTCGAATTTGATTCTTTTGCTGAAATTAAAGACGGAAAACTGCGACTTCAACGGGACGATAAAGCTGAAATTCCAGAAGCAGTCACTCGACTACAAAAGGTCATTGATGCCAGTATGCCCTCTATTCGCATAGAGCAACTACTAATGGAAGTCGACCAACAAACTCATTTCAGCAGGCATTTCATACCTGTTCAGCAGCATAACAGCAGGCCAAAACATTTTTATAAGACTCTCATTGCTGCACTGATATCACAAGCAACCAATCTTGGCGTGGTTGCTATGAGTACCAGCGTTAATGATGTCAGCGTCGATATGTTACGACATGTATTGCAATTTTATATTCGGGAAGACACTATTAAATCCGCCAGTGCTGAAATTGTAAATCAGCATCATCAACTTCCTTTTAGTCAAATACACGGTTCAGGGCAATTATCGTCTTCTGATGCACAACGTTTCGGCATCAGGGCAGATAGTCTCCTGGCTGCATATTATCCACGCTATTATGGTTATTACGAAAAAGCGATCGGGATATATACGCACGTATCAGATCAATATTCGGTATATAGTACCAAAGTAATTTCCTGCAATCCCAGAGAAGCCTTATATGTACTTGATGGAATTTTAGAAAATAATACCATACTGAAAATTCGGGAACATACCACAGACACGCACGGCTATACCGAGATAATTTTCGCACTTTGTTATCTTCTTGGCTATTACTTTATGCCACGAATCAAAGATCTAAAGGATCAACAACTTTATCGGGTTGACCGTACAGTTAATTACGGAGTTTTTACACCATTACTGAATAAAACAATAGATCTGGATATTATTGAAGAGCAATGGGATGCGATGATTCATGTATCACAATCTCTGAAAGAACGTACTGCACCAGCTCATGTCATCGTAGAGAGGCTCACTAATAGTTTTCCATCTGATCGTCTTTCTAAGGCATTTACAAATCTTGGCAGAATTATTAAGACAGAATATATTCTACGCTATATAACTGATAAAAAATTACGACGTACGGTTCAACTTCAGCTTAATAAAGGTGAGTATCGTCATAAATTACCAAGATGGATTTTCTTTGCAAATCAGGGGGAGTTCACGACTGGCGACTACGAAGAAATCATGAATAAAGCCAGTGCGTTGAGTCTGGTATCAAATGCAATCCTTTACTGGAACACTTCGAGAATAAGTAATATTATTGAAGAATTACGTAAAAATGGTGAGATTATTGATGATGATATATTAGCTCATATTTCTTTGCTTCCCTATAAGCACGTATTACCCAACGGTACTTATTTTGTTGATGGAGAGCCTTACGGTGGTAAGTCAACCGAAGGGGCAAAACCGTAAGTTTCTGTTCAAATGCCCCCGCTGGTCCATTATGAACTCTTTCCCCGTCTGGTTTCGTTACTGGCTCCGCATGGCGTGCTGGCTGTGCAGATGCCAGATAACTGGCTGGAGCCGACTCATGTATTAATGCGTGAGGTAGCCTGGGAGCAAAACTATCCAGATCGAGGACGTGAACCACTGGCTGGCGTTCATGCCTATTACGATATTCTGAGCGAAGCTGGGTGCGAAGTTGATGTCTGGCGAACGACCTACTATCACCAAATGCCCTCACACCAGGCGATTATTGATTGGGTCACCGCCACTGGCTTACGTCCATGGTTGCAGGATTTGACCGAGAGCGAACAACAGCATTTTCTCGAACGCTACCATCAGATGCTGGAGGAGCAGTATCCGCTGCAGGAGAACGGGCAGATACTGCTGGCATTTCCGCGGCTGTTTGTTGTTGCCCGACGTACAGAATAAAAGTTACGTCAGTTGATAATGGCGATCAGGGAGAATCTTTGGAGGAATCGCCGTTTCATCGTTCATCTGTAACAGGTCTATTTCGATGGCGTTACAGATAGCATCAAGCGGTAAGTCATTGTTTTCTATTCCGAACGGATCTTCCAGTTCCTCCGCCAGACAATCCAACGAAATGAACGTGTAGGAAATCAACACAGAGATAAAAGGCGTCATATAATGCAAGTCCACTACTAAAGCGAACGGTAGCATTATGCAAAACAGATAAACTGTGCGATGCAAAATCAGAGTATAAGCGAATGGAATTGGCGTGTGTGCAATACGTTCACACCCTGCCAGCACTGAAGATATATCATTAAGCCGATCGTTGAGACTAATAAAAAGGATGTCGGAAAGTACTCCGTTTCGGCGTTGAATGGCTAACCATTCCCCCATTATCAACAAAATACGGTTGGCCGGAGAGTTAGACTTAAGCACGCGCTGAAGGGAGTCAGCCTTAAGGTATTTGGCCAACACTTCTGCCTGCGGTTGTTTACGTAATGTCATACGTAAACAGTGAGCAAAAGCAATTTGCAATCTAGTGAACTCTCTTACGCTTACTGTGTCTGGCAATGTCGTTTTTACTTCACGCAACAATGACCGTGAAGCAATCATCAGTTGTCCCCAAAGTTGCCGCGCTTCGACATAACGTGCATACCCCGCGTTGTTACGAAAACCGAGAAAGATTGCAATGGCGACACCGATAATACTGAACGGCGCAAGAGTAAATTTGATCCCCAGATGCGTATACCAGGGCAGTATAATTAGAACGGCGATAGAAAAGAGAAAGTTTAGTAGCAAGCGTGAAAATATCTTGGATAATACGGAACCGTGCCAGACAAAAATACGACGCAGCCAATGCTGTTGTGGACGAACAATCATGGTTATCTTCAAACATGGAACTTTCGCTCTATTAAACGTGATCACGATCACATTCTCAAGGTGTTTACCCACAAATTTCCTGTAAGGCAGCAGCGGCTACAGGAGTTACATGCATCTCCCGTTTAATATTAAGCTCATAGTATGTTGTAACTAATCAGCGTTCATAAAAAACCCGGTCGTAACCGGGTTCAGATAACAAAGCCATTAGCACAGAGGACGAACCGCTTCGCGCATTCCTTTTTCCAGAATGGAATCCAGGTCTCTTGTCACCTGCTCTACCAGCCCCGGCACCTTGGTCAAGTCCTGCTCCCAGTGGCCTTTTTCTGCCAGCACAATGGCAACCAGTTCCTGAGTGCCGATAACACGCTCACGATGCTGGCTCCACAATTGCTGATAACGCTCCAACCAGTGCGCATCATCCTGCACCGGATACGTTTCACCATTACGTTCACCACGATAGAACGCAATCAACGCCGCTAATGCAAAAGTGAGACGGGCCGGAAGTTTGCCATTCACTTTCTGCCCTGCCAGTAGCTGCGGCAGGATACGGGTACGGAACTTGGTCATACCGTTAAGCGCAATAGACAATAACTGATGCTTAATGTATGGATTACGGAAACGCCCTGTCACCGCACTGGCGAAGGATTCCAGCTCTTCACGCGGCAGATCCAGCACCGGGATAATCTCTTCATAGATCGCTTTTTCAACAAATGCGCAAATTTCTGCGTCATTCATCGCCTCGCCTACGGTGTCCAGACCCGCCTGGAATGCCACCGGTACCAATGCAGTATGTGCACCATTGAGGATTGCGACCTTACGTTCTTTGTAAGGTTTAATATCGTCAACAATCAGTACGTTGAGCGGATATTTGTCCAGACGCAGTTCTGTGGCTAATGACTTAGGTCCCTGAATAACAAACAGATAAAAGTGTTCTGCGGTGTCAAGGAAGCCATCGTGATAACCCAGTTCTTCTTCCAGTTTTGTCACTTCGTCACGCGGATACCCTGTAACGATGCGGTCCACCAGCGTAGAACAGAAAGTATTTGCCTGATCCAGCCACTGTATAAATGCTTCCGGCAACGCCCACTCTTGCGCGTAACGCAACACCAGTTCACGCAGTGCGTCGCCGTTATAGTCGATCAGTTCGCACGGAATGATGATCCAACCTTTATCCAGTGCGCCGTTGAAATGGCTGAAGCGTTCAAACAACAGGCGCGTCAGTTTGGCCGGATAGCTTACAGCTGGCGCATCATCAAATTTATCACCTGCGTGGTAGCTGATACCCGCTTCGGTAGTATTGGAAAAGACAAAGCGCATTTCCGGGTTATGCGCCAGTTTCAGGAATTCATCGTATTCACCGTAGACGCTGATTTCACGGTTAACGGAACGAATCAGACGAGCATCACTGACTGCTTCCCCCTTCTCGTTCAGACCACGGATGATGGTGGTGTACAGACCACCCTGAGTGCTAAGTGACGGCGGAAATGACGTATCAATCGGACGAACAACGGCTACGCCAGCGTTCAGATCGGTGTGCTCATTAAGAAGATCAATTTGCCAGTCAACAAAGGCGCGCAGGAAGTTACCTTCACCAAATTGAATAATACGTTCTGGATACTGTGCACCGGGAAAATCGCGACGATTTAGTGTTTTCACAATGGGTTCCCTTCTGATTAGTCATACAACCTGTTTTAATTGGTACGACAGGTTAGCAAACTTTAATACACTGAACCCCTGTTTTGATCAACTCGTGGCGAATAACTAACAGGTTTTGGCGAAAAATGTGCTGTCGGTCAAGGTTCCTCAAGGGTTACACAGCATAACTACAGCTTCACTTCATAATGACAAACCACAAATCGGTAGAACAAATTAGTCGCCATTTCCCCTGAAATAGCAAACTTGTCAGACAACTTCTTCATCATAGCGCATTGTGCTGGTGCGGTTTCGCCCGTCTTTCTTCGAGCGATAAAGACATTCGTCAGCTTCCACCATCAGCTTATTGAAGTCATCTGTTAACGTAAGAAATGAAGCACAACCACTCCCGACGCCAATACTGACCGTAAGATAGAGCGTTTTTTGTTGCCAGTTAAATGGCTGCAGTTCCACACCTTTACGGATTTTCTCCGCCATCAACAGACCATCGACGGGGTTCACCGAAGGCACTGCGACGGCAAACTCTTCCCCGCCCATCCGCGCAACCAGCCCCTTATCGCCGACAATCTTTTGTATATGCTGCGCAAATACACTTAAAACTTTATCGCCACATTCGTGACCATAGTTGTCATTAATATTTTTAAAATAATCAATATCAAGCAGCATGACCGTCAAATGCTGTGTCTGCTGCAATGACGGATTTTTTAACGCCTCATAGAGACCAGACCGCGAATATACCTGCGTCAGAAAATCAAAATCAGCACGCAACGAGACCTGTTTCATCAGCGAATTAATCGCTGCAACACTAAAGGAGACCATAATCGGGCAAATGGCCATCGTGGCAATCCCCAGTCGCGCGGAAAACATTTGTGGAATGGAGAACGGAGAACCCACGGCGATATCAATGACTGAATTGGCCACCAACACAATTTCCACCGCCCCGGTGATAAAGGTCAGCAAACACGTTACCTGCGGCGTATAACGCACCGCGCACCAGATTAACGCAGGCAGTGGAAATGCCAGACTCCCTGCTCCACCAATCACAACAGAGGCGCTAACGGACACAATCAGTGCCATGGCTGGCATTAGCCGCTCAGCTTTAAAGCGCGGCATAACACCGGGAATTGCCAGTGTCAGCATACAAGGAACGATTAGCACCCCTGTAGAAAATTGCTCACTAAACCAGTCGGCAAGCAATGGCCAAAAATCCAGACTATCAATACTTACCGAACCAATCGCTCCAACAATGGCACATAATAAGGCGGCAATCAGACAATAATTAAATAATCGTAAAGCACTTACTGGTTCATATTTATTTTTTCCAAGACGCTTATCTCGTGCCACCAGCAGAGCAACAGTCGCAATAAACATCATATTGGATAAATTGATAACCAGCGAGACCAGCCCCCATTCAGTGGTCATGGCGTCATAAGCCAGCATTGCCACATAACAGATGGCATAGTAATGCAGGCGATTAAGCCAGACATAGCGGGCAAACACCCCTGCCATCACACCATTCAGCGGCCAGAAAAGTGAGAGTTCATGAACCAGGCGTAGCTTTGCGCCGATAAAATAAAACAACGTGGTAAGTACAAAAATAGCAAAGCTATTACGTAACAGATGACCTTCCTTAAACAATCGGAAAGTGGTATTGGGGAGTACATGCATTAATGATCTATCCATACAATTGCGAGCGGCAATTATCTCAACGCAATAAGTAAATTCTCATAAAGGATAGCATGTTCGCTGACAGCGGCGATAATTTAAGAGATCTATCCGATGAGATTTTATCGCATACAGCAATTATTGTGGCTGATTCATCTGAATAACCAGCCAATGATAAATGACCATCACGATATAGCGTTGTTGCTCTTCACTTAACGGTACCCCCTGCGGAATGTTATGCCACTTCGCCAGGCAGCCGCGACAACAGGTTGCAGTGGCATGTTGGGCGATAAACACTGGATGTCCGCGCATGGGTGTTTGCTTACCGTCATTTGTCGGAAACGCCGGGGCAAGACGTTTCGCGACAAAATCTGCCGCATGTTGTTCGATAACCGGTGCGCCCTTCGCCAGACAATACTGACGCTCCTTCACACCAAGACGAAAACGAGAGCGGAATGTCGAACGGGATAACCGGGTGAAGAGTGGATCGAGTGACCGCATTAATAAACCGAGCGCCCTAACTGTTTCGTCAACTGTTCAAGTACAGCAATACCGGCAAGAGAATTTCCCGCATTGTCCAGTTCCGGGCTCCAGACCGCAATCGCCATCTCATGTGGGACAATAGCGACAATACCGCCGCCAACACCGGATTTAGCCGGCAAACCAACGCGCCAGGCAAACTCACCGGCGTTCTGATACATACCACTGGTCGCCATCAGCGCATTAATTTGCCGCGCCTGCATCGGCGTCACCACCGGTTCATCAATATGAAATGCCTTACCCTGATTCGCCAGAAAAACAAACGTCCGCGCCAGCTCCACGCAACTCATTTTCAGTGCGCAGTAGTGAAAATAGTTTTGCAGTACGGTCGTCACATCATGATGGAAATTACCAAAGGACTTCATCAGCCATGCGATCGCCGCATTTCTCGCTGAATGTTCAAACTCAGAACGTGCAACGACGGTATCGTAGGCAATATCTGACACGCCGCTCAAACCGCGTACTACTTCCAGCATACGTTGCCGTGGTGCACTCAATCGTCCTTGTAGCATATCGCAGACCACCAGCGCGCCAGCATTAATAAACGGATTACGCGGAATACCGTGCTCCATTTCCAGTTGCACTAAGGAATTGAACGGAGATCCCGATGGATCTTTGCCGACGCGTTGCCAGATTTCCTCTTCGGAGTAATGACGCATGGCGACAACGAGGCTAAGCACTTTGGAAATAGACTGAATGGAAAAACGTTCTTGCGCGTCTCCGGCTTGAAAAAGTTGCCCGTCAACGGTACAGATAGCAATTCCCAGCCGGGAACCCTCTACCGTTGCCAGCGCCGGAATATAATCCGCGACTTTACCCTGACCAATCAGCGGACGCACTTGCCGCAAAATAGTCTCTAAAATTGCATTATCCATGGCGACTGCCACTCTATGCTCCTTTCCCGCAGGTCTGAAAAGACCTGCGAGTATAACAGAGCTCAATATATGGCGTTAGATCCGGTCTTTCCACACGGTCTGAATATTACAGAACTCATGTAAGCCGAAATGGGAGAGTTCACGCCCAAAACCGCTCTTCTTCACGCCACCAAAGGCGACTCGCGCATCACTGGCGCTAAAACCATTGATAAACACACCGCCGCATTCCAGACGAGCCGCCATCTGTCTGGCTAATGTTTCATTGCGTGTAAAAAGGGTTGCCGACAAGCCGAACTCGCTGTCATTAGCCAGTTCCAGTGCATGTTTCGCATCTTTCGCAATCGTAATCGCTGCGACCGGTCCAAACAGCTCTTCACGAAACGCGGTCATTTCCGGCGTTACGTCTGCCAGTACTGTAGCCGGATAGTAATTCCCTGCCCCTGCGACTTTTTCCCCGCCCAGCAACAAACGTGCCCCCTGCGCCAGCGTTCTTTCCACCTGATGATGCAGTTCATCACGCAAATCAAAACGTGCCATTGGGCCGAGATCGTTCTCTTCGTTAAGCGGATCGCCCATTTTTAGCGCTGCAGCCGCTGCAACAAATCGTTCAGTGAATACTGGGGCAATCCTTTCTTCGATAATAAAGCGTTTCGCCGCTGCGCAAACCTGTCCGGTATTCTGATAACGCCCGGCGACCGCGGCTTTCACAGCCAGATCCAGATCGGCATCGTTAAGCACAATAAACGGATCGGAACCGCCCAGTTCCAACACGCATTTTTTCAGCGCCGCCCCTGCCTGCGCACCAATAGCCGCTCCCGCGCGTACACTTCCGGTAACCGTTACCGCAGCAATGCGCGGGTCTTTAATCATCTGACTGACACCATCGTTGTCAGCATTTAACCAGCCATATACGCCTTGCGGAATACCTGCATCTTTAAAGACCTGCGCAATTAATTGCGCACAGCCCATCACACTCGGGGCATGTTTCAGTAGATAACCGTTGCCTGCCAGAATAATAGGGATAGCGCCGCGCATAACCTGCCATAGCGGAAAGTTCCACGGCATAATCGCCAGAATCGTCCCCATCGGTCGATATTCAATAACCGCCTGTTGATTCTCCACCAGCGTAGGTTCGGTCTTCAGCATGACCGGCCCATGCTCCGCATACCACTCGCACAAGTTAGCGGATTTCGTCACTTCAGCACGCGCCTGTTTGATGGGCTTACCCATTTCACGGGTGATCATTTGCGCCATTTCTTCGCCACGGGCGCGCAGCGCCTTGCCAATATCGCGCAGTTTTTCCGCACGGTAAGCGACACTCGTTTCGCGCCAGTGGCAAAAGTCCGCCGCAGCCAATTCAAGCGCATGTTCAATTTCATGAGTACCAGCCCAGGGAAGCACAGAAAGTCGTTCGCCATTGGCGGGATTGATCGAAATGGCATGAGTCGCCGGAGTGATGGACATCAGGATATCTCCATTGTGAGTGATATCTCCAGGATACGCAGATTTACTCCTTCGTAAAAATGAATAATATTAAGTCACTTATTCACAAATCGAGAATACCATGGACCTGACCCAGTTAGAGATGTTTAACGCCGTTGCCGAGGCTGGCAGCATTACTCAGGCTGCGGCAAAAGTGCATCGCGTACCGTCGAACCTCACAACCCGAATTCGCCAGCTGGAAACGGAGCTTGGAGTGGCGTTGTTTATTCGGGAAAATCAACGTTTACGTCTCTCTCCTGCCGGACATAACTTTTTACGCTACAGCCAACAAATTCTGGCGCTGGTAGATGAAGCGCGCAGCGTCGTCGCTGGCGATGAGCCGCAAGGTTTGTTTTCTCTCGGTTCACTGGAAAGTACTGCTGCGGTACGAATTCCGGCAACGCTGGCGGAATTTAATCGTCGCTATCCCAAAATTCAGTTTTCTCTCTCCACTGGCCCTTCCGGTACTATGCTGGACGGTGTACTGGAGGGAAAACTGAATGCCGCATTTATTGATGGCCCAATTAGTCATCCAGTCATTGACGGAATCCCGGTTTATCAGGAAGAACTGATGATTGTCACGCCACAGGGGCATTCCCCCGTTACTCGCGCCAGTCTGGTCGATGGCTGTAACATTTATGCTTTTCGGGCTAACTGTTCGTATCGACGTCATTTTGAGAGCTGGTTTCATGCTGACGGCGCAGCACCGGGAACAATCCATGAAATGGAGTCATACCACGGTATGCTGGCCTGTGTGATTGCCGGTGCAGGAATTGCGCTTATCCCCCGTTCCATGCTGGAAAGTATGCCCGGGCATCACCAGGTTGATGCGTGGCCTCTGGGTGAACCATGGCGTTGGTTAACAACATGGCTGGTCTGGCGACGTGGGGCGAAGACACGCCCGCTTGAGGCGTTTATTGAATTGTTGGGTATGTCTGAGTCGACAAAACGTCACGATCAATGAGCTATTTTTGATAGTTCATGTATCTCCTTTGCTCTATATAGTGATGCTCCGATGACTTTTGCATTACATGGGGCAAAAATGATCAGACCAGTCAGTGTCAGTAATTACATATCTATTTCTAACGATTTCCCCGTTAATTATATCCCACCGCAAATAAAAGACGTTTTAAAGAGTTTTATCGATGCACTTTCCATAATAATTTGTGATGAAGAATGGCGAACATCACTAAGAGTCAACTCAATTACAAAGAATATATTTGATAACCTGGATAATTTATCATATACCCAACAAGCATTATCCCAGGATAACGATAGCTTATATAATGAAAGCGTTCAGTTTAGATTAAAGTATCCCATTAAGACTGGAAAAAATAAAGAGTTCATGGAATTTTTGGTGGTAATAAATTTAAGTCCTGTCCATTTAGATAGTTTTCGCCACAATGGAGAAATTAATATATTTTGTCCACCTGATACAAAAACAGCCATTACAGGCTGTAGATTTCAGGCTGGGATCGAGCGGGTTCTCTTCTTGTTTCTGAATGATTTTATTGAACAATTTCCAATGATTAGTATCGGGATCCCCATCAAAAGGGCTCATACGCCACATATTGAACCACTGGCCCCGGATCACCATGCGGCTGCAGATTACTTACGCCAGTTTGATTTACTCGTCATGAACTTTATCTCCCGAGGTAACTTTGTTATATTTCCCGGTTTGTGGAATAAATCCGAGATCTCCAGGTGGTTTGCAAATACGCCTCCTAATTTAATCACCACTATTCTCAATATAACTGATGACGAATTAAAACACGACTTACTGCAAAGTTTGATGGATTCACTTTGTCATAATAAACATATATTACCTGAAGTTTGCATCTGTTTTTTATCTCTTTTAGCAGACAGCAAATCGCCTCATTTTCAGGAGTTATTTCTATTTTTTTCAACCATTTTTTTGAATTATCAACAATGTATGAATCCTAATGAAAATGATCTGAATGACGTGCTGATACCTGCATCATTAAATGAAAATAGAACTATTCGCCACCTGGCGAAAAAAATGCTTAAACTTATTACTAAAAAAAACATTCAACCTAAAGTTATTGGCGAAGACTTCGCCATTACAAGGCCACGTTCCCCAGTATCTCCCACCACGCCATCAATGGCCAAAACCCCCGTTCTTTCTGAACGTCATTAAATCTGATGTCTGCCAACGGGCTAACTCTCTGACGAGTGATATAACCACCGTCAGAGAAACGACAAAACGAGATCCAGATCACAAAAACATTGTACTCATCTCATTAACCGTTCTAAGATCATTCAATTACCTTTTCGCAACGAATCCAATAATCTGTTATGACAACAAACGCTGTTTCCCGCAAAGTGGCGTGGCTACGGGTAGTTACGCTGGCTGTGGCTGCCTTTATCTTCAATACCACTGAATTTGTTCCCGTTGGCCTGCTTTCTGACATCGCGCAAAGCTTCCATATGCAAACCGCTCAGGTCGGTATCATGCTGACTATCTATGCCTGGGTTGTGGCGCTTATGTCGCTCCCTTTTATGCTTCTGACCAGTCAAATGGAACGCCGCAATCTGTTGATTTGCCTGTTTGTGGTCTTTATCGCCAGTCATGTTCTGTCATTCTTGTCGTGGAACTTTACCGTTCTGGTTATCAGCCGAATCGGCGTAGCTTTCGCACATGCAATATTTTGGTCGATTACCGCATCTCTGGCGATCCGCATGGCGCCAGCGGGTAAACGAGCGCAGGCATTAAGCCTTATCGCCACCGGCACAGCTCTGGCAATGGTATTAGGTTTACCCATCGGACGTATCGTAGGGCAGTATTTCGGCTGGCGAACAACCTTCTTCGCAATTGGTATTGGGGCACTTATCACTCTGCTATGCCTCATAAAATTACTGCCCTTGCTTCCCAGCGAACATTCAGGATCGCTGAAAAGCTTACCGCAATTGTTCCGCCGTCCGGCATTGATGAGTATTTATCTGTTAACCGTGGTAGTGGTCACCGCCCATTACACGGCCTATAGCTATATCGAACCTTTCGTACAAAACATAGCCGGATTCAGCGCCAACTTTGCCACAGTATTACTGTTATTGTTGGGTGGCGCAGGCATTATTGGGAGCGTGATTTTCGGCAAACTGGGTAATCAATACGCTTCCCCACTGGTCAGCGCTGCAATTGCGCTACTGCTGATATGTTTGCTGTTGCTGCTACCTGCGGCGAACAGTGAATTACACCTTGGCGCTCTGAGTATCTTTTGGGGCATCGGAATGATGGTTATCGGGCTGGGTATGCAGGTGAAAGTGCTGGCACTAGCCCCGGATGCCACCGATGTGGCTATGGCGCTGTTTTCAGGGATTTTTAATATTGGCATTGGCGCTGGGGCGCTGGTGGGTAATCAGGTCAGTTTGCACGGGTCAATGTCGATGATTGGTTATGTCGGGGCGATACCTGCTCTCGCCGCATTAATATGGTCAATCATCATATTTCGCCGCTGGCCAGTCACTCTGGAAGAACAGACACAATAGTTTAAAGGCCCAAACGGGCCTTTTTTAATGGTAGGTTTTAATAATTTCCAGAATGCCGTTGATAATAAACTGCACGCCCATACAAACCAGAAGGAATCCCATCAGGCGGGAAATGGCTTCTATCCCCCCTTTCCCAACCAGCCGCATAATCGCACCAGAACTGCGCAAGCTGCCCCACAAAATGACAGCAACCAGAAAAAAGATCAGCGGTGGCGCCACCAGCAGAACCCAGTCAGCGAAAGTGGAACTCTGGCGTACAGTGGATGCCGAACTGATGATCATCGCGATAGTCCCAGGCCCCGCAGTACTCGGCATTGCCAAAGGAACAAAAGCGATATTCGCGCTGGGTTCATCCTCCAGCTCTTCTGATTTGCTTTTTGCCTCGGGAGAATCAGTCGCTTTATGCTGCGGAAAGAGCATGCGAAAACCAATAAACGCAACAATTAAACCGCCGGCAATACGTAGACCGGGAATCGAAATTCCGAATGTATCCATTACCAACTGCCCGGCGTAATAAGCGACCATCATAATGGCAAAGACATACACCGAAGCCATCAATGACTGACGGTTACGCTCAGCGCTATTCATATTGCCTGCCAGACCGAGAAACAGTGCTACGGTCGTCAGCGGGTTAGCTAACGGCAGTAACACCACCAGCCCCAGGCCAATTGCTTTAAACAAATCCAACATTGGTGGTAGTTATCCTGTGTGTCTGCGTAATCAGCGAAAAGTATAAAGGGTAATCAAGGTGAAAGTTGCACTCTTTAACTAACCTTGCCCTCCACTGACCAAAACTTGAACCGATTTAGCAAATCGTGGCATCTATCAATCCATTCGTTTGACTTATATTTGCCTGGGCAATATTATCCCGTGCAACTAATTACTTGCCAGGGCAACCATTGTGAAAAATACCAGTGACCTGTTCAATGAAATCATCCCATTGGGTCGCTTAATCCACATGGTTAATCAGAAGAAAGATCGTCTGCTTAACGATTATCTGTCACCGCTGGATATCACTGCAGCACAGTTTAAGGTGCTCTGCTCTATTCGCTGTGCTGCGTGTATTACCCCGGTAGAACTGAAAAAAGTGCTTTCGGTGGACCTTGGCGCGCTGACACGCATGTTGGATCGCCTCGTCTGTAAAGGCTGGGTCGAACGGATGCCTAACCCAAATGACAAGCGCGGCGTATTGGTGAAACTCACCACCAGCGGCGCAGCAATATGTGAACAATGCCATCAACTGGTTGGCCAGGACCTGCATCACGAATTAACAAAAAACCTGACGGCGGACGAAGTGACAACGCTTGAGCATTTGCTTAAGAAAATCCTGCCGTAAACAAAAAAAGAGGTATGACGATGTCCAGACGCAACACTGACGCTATGACTATTCATAGTATTTTGGACTGGATCGAAGATAACCTGGAATCGCCACTGTCACTGGAAAAAGTGTCAGAACGTTCCGGTTACTCCAAATGGCACCTGCAACGGATGTTTAAAAAAGAGACCGGTCATTCATTAGGTCAATATATTCGCAGCCGTAAGATGACGGAAATCGCGCAAAAGCTGAAAGAGAGCAACGAACCGATTCTCTATCTGGCAGAACGTTATGGTTTTGAGTCACAGCAAACGCTGACCCGTACCTTTAAAAACTATTTTGATGTTCCGCCACATAAATTCCGAAGCTCTAACATGCAAGGTGAGTCGCGTTATTTGCATCCGCTGAACCATTGCAACAGCTAATAAAAATGTGACAACGTCACTGAGGCAATCATGAAACCACTCTTATCTGCAACGTTGACTGCGTTAATTGCCTTTTCTACGCAGAGCTTTGCGGAACAAACCACACAGCCGGTCGTTACGCCCTGTGATGATGTGGTGATTGTTCCCCCATCACAGGAACAATCACCATTCGATTTGAACCACATGTCTACGGGCAGTGACAAGTCGGATGCGCTGGGTGTGCCTTATTATAATCAACACACTATGTAGCTATTGTCAGGCTCTTATCACAGAGCCTGACATTTCCTTCAGACCTTTTCCGTTGTATCAAATATTTTCGCCATTGCTGGCGATAAGATCCCGATACCAGTAAAACGAAGCTTTGCGTATCCGTTCCAGTGTTCCCTTCCCTTCATTGTCTTTATCGACATAAATCATTCCGTAGCGTTTTTTCATTTCCCCTGTTCCGGCAGATACAAGATCAATACAGCCCCACGGGGTATATCCAATCAACTCAACGCCATCCTCAGTTACCGCTTTTTTCATTTCCCGAATATGGGAGACAAAATAATCAATGCGATAATGATCGTTAACCGTGCCGTCAGCTTGTCGCTGGTCAACTGCGCCAAACCCATTTTCGACAATAAACATCGGCAACTGGAAGCGCTCCCAAAACCAGTTCAGAGAATAACGTAAACCTGCCGGGTCTATTTGCCATCCCCATTCAGAGGTAGCAATATAAGGATTGCTGACTAAATCCCGCGGCTCCACATAATCAAGCATGACGTTATCTTGTGAAAATTGCGTCACAAATGACATGTAATAGCTAAAGCCGATAAAGTCGACACATCCTTTGGCAAGAATCGCGTTATCTTCTGGTGTGATATCCAGCGTAAAACCTTTTCTGGCAAAGTAATTCAGCACATGTTGCGGATAGTTGCCACGCGCATGAACATCGGTAAACCAGTAGCGCCGATGCATGGCTTTCGTTGCCATCATCATATCATTAGGGGCACACGTCAGTGGATAAATAGGACACATGGCGATCATGCAGCCAATTTTAAATTCGGGATTGATCGATTTTCCAATATCAACAGCGAGTGCACTGGCAACTAACTCATAATGCACCGCCTGATACATGATTTCTTCCCTTGCAGACATCTCTTCGTCAGGAGAATACAAGACTCCAGAGTTAGTAAATGGAGACAGACTTTCACTGAAATTCACTTGATTATTGATTTCATTGAATGTCATCCAGTATTTCACTTTTTCTTTATAACGCATGAAAACGGTCGTTGCAAAACGGATAAAAAAATCAATAAGTTTACGATTTCTCCAGCCGCCATATTCTGTAACCAGATAATAAGGCATCTCAAAGTGCGAAAGCGTCACCACCGGTTGAATCCCGTACTTCAGACACTCATCAAACAGGTCATCATAAAATTGTAAACCCGCTTCGTTGGCTTCTTGCTCATCACCTTGCGGAAAAATGCGTGTCCAGGCAATAGAAGTTCGAAAGCATTTAAAGCCCATCTCAGCGAATAATTTAATATCGTCCTTATAGCGGTGATAAAAATCAATTGCTTCATGGTTAGGATAATTGAGTCCGTCAATAATGCCATCTGTCACTTTTCGCGGAACACCATGTGCTCCTGCCGTCATTACATCGGCGATACTTATACCTTTTCCACCATCATTCCAGCCACCTTCCAGTTGGTGTGCGGCAACGGCGCCACCCCATAAAAAATCATGTTTAAATCCAGACATATCAACTCCTTAACTTAAATAAATTACCACCAGACTTCTGCCTGTATCCCGGCCATAAATTCGTCTTTGCTGTTATCATTAAAATTGAAATTCGACAATTCGTTATCAAGAATATTAATGTATGTACCATAGAAACGAATTTCTGGTCTTGAACCTAAAATACTCTCACCCACTTTTAACGCATGATACAACGTCGTTTTGTAGGCAGATTCGTTTAACGTTACACCCTGTTGGGTTTTGTTTTTTTGTTTAAACCAACCGAGTTCAACACCAGTCTGGTTCCAGGTATTCCAGATCCAGGCAGGACGAATAACTGTACGAATACTGTCGAAATCACTGTGAGCACCACTCTCATAGCTGTAAACATCTTCACCATGAGAGTAGACCAGCGCATTTGCCATAATGATATTATCGGTAAGATACATTTCACCTTGCGAAATTAAACGCCAGGCGATTCCGTCAGTATGATCGCCATAATAATAACGACCATGCGCCATGGTATTACTGGCATCAGAAAAGCTGGCAAAGCTGCTGGCATATGAATTATTAGCAACCTGCAATGTAAACTCATTAAACGTGTCACGTTGCATGTTTTGTCGTAAAATGGAAGTCAACATCCAGCTATCTTTCATCTCAAAATAGCTGTCATCACTTTCATTCGAATTTTGGTCATCCGTCTTATTAGGCGTGGAGTATTTTGCCATTACCGATAATGTTGCATCATCCCATAACGGGATATTACGATAACGAAGATCGACTGAGTTAGTATTCATCTGAGTCGTATGGGTAAAATCACGAGAGTAAACATCAACATCATCGCGACTTAATGACATATCAAAAAGCCCCACGCCAAGCGCCCAATTTTCAATCCCGACACCAGCGGCTACGTCAGTGGTTAATGTCTTCCAGTCTAGCATCTGGATTTCATATTGCGGGAGCTTATGTTTACCGACCCAAAAATCTGCTTCAGGCGCAAAAGGTAAAAAACCACGCGTGGTAAGATAAATATCACTAAACTGCATAATATTTTCATTGTTGCTATCACCAAACCAGGCATCGTTGTATTGTTCTCCGACGTTACCATCATAGGTTACGACAGCATTGGCGGTTTTTCCGTTTTGATTATAGACACGTTGATTTAACGTCAGATCAAACCAACCACTCATTTCGTTACCAAAACGCCCTAACGAACCAGCAGCATATGTTTGCGATGAACCGTGATTACTTGTTCCCCAGCCTGAGCGGAAATATCCTTGATAACTAAAGCCAATATCATCCTTAATGTATTTACTGATATCTTTCAGCGTCACACTTTCAATGGTTGTCTGGTCTCCTTTACTCTCAATAACGGCAACTTGTTGCGATCCATTCACGGCGTTAGCGCCATTAACCTGACTTTGCTCTCCGTTTTCATTTTTAATATTGTCAGCAACTGGAGATTGCTGCGATATTTCAGAAAGTGTAGCAACTTTATATTTGTTTTCAGCAATGCTTTTTTGTAGCGTAGAAAGTCGGGATTTATATTCTCCAAGTTCGTTTTTAGTTTGTTGAAGTTCAGTTTTATTTTGTGATAATTCATTTTCGAGAAGTTCAAGTCTCTGTTCAATCGTTAATTTAGCAGCCAGGGAATTTATTGGAAATAATGCTGCAACAATAGAAACAGACAAAAGACTAACATTAAGCGTCTTCAAATTCATAGCTTATCCTTAAGAGATATTAGATAGTATCCTCCAGCCGTTACGCTGGAGGAAAAAGATCATGCCTGAAGTTCTTTTCTTAACCGGATTATTTCTTTCGCTAAATCCTGACATAACATGGCATTCATTAAATGATCCTGCGCATGTACCAAAATTAAATTGACATGAATTTTACCACTTCCTTCATCCTGACTAATTAAGGCCGTTTGGATCTTGTGTGCTTTAAGACCAGCAGATTCCGAGCTGGCCATAAACTGTGTGACGCCTTCCCAGTTTTTTACCGTTGCACATCGTATCGCTTCCATCGCATCAGAGCGCGCCTGTCCGGCATTAATCAATAACTCCATAACGAGTTCTTCATCAGCAAACATTGAAATCTCCTTATTATGTAATCAGGCTTATGAGTTGTCGGTAATGGTATTGACTTTATTAGCGGCAATGACGAAGGGTAAATAAATCAATGTCGCGACAGCTAAACATAAGAATCCAACCATAAGAGCTAACCAGTTACCTCCAGTACCGAGAAAAGCGATTAATGGTCCCGGCGTAGTCCATGGAACGGCATAAGCTACTGGGGGAATAATTTCCATTGAAACAAAGAAATAACCAATGGTGCAGTTTACAATAGGGACTAAAATAAAAGGCACCATCATGATTGGGTTAAGGACAATCGGAAGTCCGAACATTACCGGTTCATTAATGTTGAAAATACCTGGGATAAACGACATTTTTGCCAAATCGCGATATTCTGCCCGCTTTGATGCAATAAAAATGGCCAGTAGTAATCCCAGTGTCATTCCTGAACCGCCACAGTTGGCGAAAGCATCATTAATTGAAGTCCAGGTAATTGGATACGGCGCTCCCCAGGTTGTACCATGTTGAGCAGCAAAGGAAAGGTTTTCCAGATTGGCTTCCGAAAATACCGTTTCACGAATAGCGGATGTCGTATTAGGCCCATGAATCCCCAATACCCATAAAAAGTTCCCTACAGCCCCCAGAATGATCACGGCAAAAATATTTGTCCCCATGTGTTTTAATGGCGCCTGGATCAATGTGTAGATAAGGTCGTTCAATCCTTTGGGGGAAATCAGCGTCAAACAATAATTAAGCGCAGAAAAAAACACCATCACAAAAAATATCGGCAATAATACTTTAAATGATCGCGCTACCGCAGGCGGCACCGCCGCCGGCATGTTAATGGCTATTTTAGGGTTTCGCGCTAACCGGCAGAATATCTCACTGGTAATCAGCGACACGATAACGGCAACAAACAGCCCTTGTGCACCGAGATATTTGGTTGTCAGAAACGCTTGTCCATCTATCATCTGATAAGGGGTATAGACTATAAAAAATGCGCCAATTGCGGTTAAACCACAGAGTAAATCGTCTTGCTCGTAACTGATTGCTATATTCCTGGCAACCAAAAAAGCAATCATAATCGACATGATGTTTACAGAGCCATTCATCACCGGAGTAAAAATAGCCTGTGCTTTTTCCAGATTCGGGAAAAGGCTGTTCAGGTGTAACAAACTGGCGATAAAACCGTCCGGTGATAAAATTGCAAAATTGATTAAAATAATCAATGAACTTGCCATAATAATAGGAAACGTAAAAACGAATCCATCTCTCACCGCTGCAACATGTTTCTGTGAATTTAACTTGATGGCGACTGGAACAAGAAAACGTTCCATTCCACGTTCGAATGAAGCCATTAATCCCATTTTTAATACCTGCTATTTTAAATGATATCGACATTCGAAGAATTTCGGAATGTATGTAATCATTTTCTGATGTGTGAAAAGTAAGTTCAGGTAATAATTTTAATGCTGCAGCAACGTTACTCTTGCAACAGTTTCATCGCTAATTCAAAAACGGCCTGCCCGTTCATCGTGCCATAATCTTTCATGTCGATAACAGCTATCGGTATTTTCCCCTGCGAAACGGCATCAAGCTCTGTTTTCTGAAACCGGACTTGTGGCCCGAGCAATACAATATCCACTTCGTTATTCTTTATTTTCCCTTTTGCTTCAGCAATTGCCAGTGCCGTAATATTAACGTCAAATGAAATAGCGTTCGCATGTTCAATCATACGCTTGACCAGCATACTGGTTGACATCCCCCCGGCGCATACTAACAAAATATTTTTCATATTCTTCCTTAATGGTATATAACAGGTTAAATTTCATAAATATCATATCCTGCGCTAAACACGCGTCCCGGTACATTGATCACAGTAATACAGCAAGAAAGTTGTTCAACTTCACGGAGATAATTAAACAACTCTGTAAAGCGTCAAAAAGAAAAACATTTAACCCATTGTTTTTAAAGAACATAAAAAGGTGCAAAAGTGATATTCCAAAAGATTGCCCGCTTACTTAAATCTGAAATTAATGGTAATACATGGCATGTCGGCGATTTGTTACCATCAGAAGCTGAGTTGTCACTTCATTATAATGTTTCTCGTAATACCTTACGAAAGGCATTAAGTGTGCTTGAAAACGATGGGATCATTCAAAGAAAGCATGGATCAGGTACATATATTCACAAAAAGAATTTTACGGCACATATCGATCATATGAATAGCTTCAGCGAGATTGCTCACAAGGGGGGGAAAGAAGCGGGAAGCAAGATTATGAAATTTGAATTACAGAATGCCTCGCCCGTCATTGCCAATGAGTTGAGTCTGTCGCAGGGCCAACCAGTCTATTACATCAAAAGACTGCGGTTTATTGAAAACAATGCCGCGCAATTAGAAGAAACCTGGATGTCAGTAGAGCGATTCCCCGATTTAACGATTTCACATATGCAAAAATCAAAATTTTCGTATATTGAGAACGAATGCGGGATCAAAATTATCGGCACTTTTGAAACCTTCTCACCAACCTTTCCCACACCAGAAATTGCCAGTATTTTGCATATCAGCCCACAGGACCCAATTCTGAAAATTCAGACGCAGGCCGTAGATAGAAATTATATTCCGCTGGATTACTCTCTACTTTATTGCAACATCTTTGAGTTTCAGGTTAAGTACTTCTTCCCTCGATAAATGGCAAAGCACAGAGTATTGATGACACTCTGTGCTTCACGTTTACCCTCTCACCTTCACGGCTTTATGCCAGCGCAAACCAAACACATTAATGTACAGTCCGGCCATAATTAGTAGCGCCCCCAAAAATTGCAGTACGCTTAAGTGCTCATCTAACAATACGGCAGCGCTTGCCAGCCCCACCACCGGCACTAATAATGATAACGGCGCAACACGCCAGGTTTCATAACGTCCGAGCAATGTTCCCCAGATCCCATAACCGACAATTGTCGCGACAAATGCCAGATACATCAGCGAAAAAATGGTTGTCATGTCGATAGTAACCAGACTGTGAATTATTTTCCCGGAACCATCAAGAAGCAGCGATGCAACGAAGAACGGAACAATCGGAATTAATGCGCTCCACACCACCAGCGACATGACCGCCGGACGTGACGAGTGCGACATGATCTTTTTATTGAAGATGTTGCCACACGCCCAGCTAAACGCCGCCGCCAGGGTCAACATAAAACCGAGCATTGCCACATGCTGACCATTCAGGCTGTCTTCAATCAACACCAGCACGCCAAAAATCGCTAATGCAATCCCCGCCAGTTGTTTGCCTTGCAACCGTTCACCGAAAGTAAATGCGCCGATGACGATGGTGAAGAACGCCTGCGCCTGTAATACCAGTGATGCCAGCCCTGCCGGCATACCGTAGTTCAGGGCGCAAAAGAGAAAGGCAAACTGCCCAAAACTGATAGTAAGGCCGTATCCCAACAGCAGATTAAGCGGTACTTTAGGTCGCGATACAAAAAAAATTGCCGGGAAAGCCACCAACAGAAAGCGTAAACCGGCCAGCATCAACGGCGGCATATTGTGAAGCCCCACTTTGATGACCACAAAATTGAGTCCCCATACCACAACGACTAATAGCGCCAACAACCCATCTTTTCGCGACATTCTACGGCCTCTGAATGTTGATCTTTTGTCAGTACTCAACTTAACGGAATTTACTTTTCTTTAACAGTTGATTTATTAATAACCGCCTGCGACGGAATTAATCGCCAAATAAGTCGCTATACTTCGGATTTTTGCCATGCTATTTCTTTACATCTCTAAAGCAAAACATTGCGAAACGCACTGCCGGATAGCCCAATGAACTTATCCTTGAGACGCTCCACCTGCTCCCTCCTCATTTCGTCGTTGTTATTAACCATCGGGCGCGGCGCCACACTGCCGTTTATGACCATCTATTTGAGCCGCCAGTACGGTCTGAGTGTCGATCTGATTGGTTATGCAATGACGATTGCACTCACTATTGGCGTCGTTTTTAGCCTTGGCTTTGGCATCCTGGCGGATAAGTTCGACAAAAAACGCTATATGGTGCTGGCAATTGTTGCCTTCGGCAGCGGTTTTATTGCTATTCCTTTAGTACATAATGTCTCGCTGGTGGTACTGCTTTTTGCCCTGATTAACTGCGCTTATTCCGTTTTTGCGACCGTACTGAAGGCCTGGTTTGCCGATAATCTTTCATCCACCAGTAAAACGAAGATCTTTTCGATCAACTACACCATGCTGAATATTGGCTGGACTATCGGCCCACCACTCGGCACATTGCTGGTCATGCAGAGTATCAATTTGCCCTTTTGGCTGGCAGCCATCTGTTCCGCTTTTCCCGTGCTTTTCATCCAAATTTGGGTTAAACGCAGTGAGAAAATAATCGCCGCCGGGACGAATAGTGTCTGGTCGCCAAAGGTTTTGTTACAGGATAAAGCCCTGTTGTGGTTCACCTGCTCCGCCTTTCTGGCTTCTTTTGTAGGCGGGGCTTTTGCATCATGTATTTCCCAATATGTGATGGTGATTGCCGACGGCGATTTTGCCGAAAAGGTGGTTGCGGTCGTTCTTCCGGTAAATGCTGCGATGGTAGTTACGCTACAATATTCTGTGGGCCGCCGCATTAATCCGGCCAACATCCGCATATTGATGACCGTTGGCACACTCTGTTTTGTTGTCGGTCTGGCTGGTTTTGCCTTCTCAGGCAACAGCCTGCTACTTTGGGGAATATCTGCTGCAATATTTACGGTTGGTGAAATCATTTATGCCCCTGGCGAATATATGCTGATTGACCATATTGCGCCGCCCGGCATGAAAGCCAGCTATTTTTCTGCTCAATCATTAGGCTGGTTGGGCGCCGCCGTTAACCCATTGGTAAGCGGCGTGGTCCTCACCACTCTGCCATCATCTTCTCTGTTTGCCATCTTGGCATTGGCGATCATTGCCGCATGGTTGCTGATGTTAAAAGGCATTCGCACCAGCCTCTGGAGACAACCCGTTCTTTGTTAACGGACGTGCCGTGCCACGCTGGCACGGCTGTTTTTCTGCAGCAAAGACGGTGTTTTTCACCCACATTTTTATTATCTCTTTCGCAATAGTGGAAAAACTGCCGTTCTCCGTCCAATTATCCTCTGATTCATTCTTTGTTTAGGTTACCTCTGCTAATATCTTTCTCATTGAGAGATATTAAGGTAAGCGAGGAAACACACCACACCATAAACAAACGGAGGTATATCATGCTGGGTAATATGAATATTTTTATGGCCGTACTGGGAATTATTTTATTTTCTGGTTTTCTGGCCGCGTATTTCAGCCACAAATGGGATAACTAATGAACGGAGATAATCCCTCAACTAATCGGCCCCTTGCTGCAGTTATGCACAAGGGGCCTGATTTTTATGACGGCGAAAAAAAACCGCCAGTAAACTGGCGGTAAATGCTTGCATGGATAGATTTGTGTTTTGCTTTTACGCTAACAGACAATTTCTTGCACTGATAACGCACTGTCGACACAGTAACATCACTTTTCTCAATAGATGTTAAACAGCGCAAAACTAGCCGTTAAACGCGTGAAATAACATCCTGTTTGTTGATAAACATGCAACGATTCCTGCCGGTCTGTTTACCTTCGTACATTGCTCTGTCTGCCCGTCCAATAACCACATCCAGTGGCTCTTCAGGAAATGCGCGACTCACACCCGCAGTCACTGTTATATTTATATGCCCACCAGGATGCGCTATCGCATGGTTATCGACTAACTGACAAATACGAACCCCGGCGCGACACGCTTCATCATCATTTTGCGCTTTGATGATAATAATAAACTCTTCACCGCCATAGCGATAAACTGTTTCGTAATCACGCGTCCAGTTGGCCAGAGACGTCGCCAGTGTACGTAATACCACATCACCTGTTAAATGCCCGTAGGTATCATTCACCAATTTAAAACGGTCTATATCCAGAAGCATTAAATAGAGATTCAGTGGTTCGGCATTACTCAATTGATAATCAAAGGATTCATCAAGAACCCGACGGCCAGGCAATCCTGTCAGAACATCCATATTACTGCGGATGGTCAGAAGATAAATTTTGTAATCTGTCAATGTCGCCGTAAAAGAAAGCAACCCTTCCTGAAATTTTGCAAAATGAGCTTCCTGCCAGCGATTTTCGATAATAGCCAACATTAATTCCCGACCACAGTCATGCATATGTTGGTGGGCAGAATTCATTAACCGAACGTAAGGTAATTCATCATTATCGAGTGGCCCCAGGTGCTCAATCCACTGACCAAATTGACACAACCCATGAGAATGGTTATCCGTAATTTCTGGTTTACTGGCATCTCTTGCGACGACGCTGTGAAACATATTTACCAGCCACTGGTAATGGGCATCGATAGCTTTATTAAGATCTAACAAGATGGCATCGATTTCCGTTGTCTTCTTGATCATTGCCACTCCTTTTTCACCGTTCCTTGTGTGCGCTATTCTAACGAAAGAAAAGAAAACTTATGTCAATATTTTCATAGATACACCTTTAATGGCGCACTCAAAAGTTAACACCGTGATTTAAAACAAATCTGGTAGAAAAAAAGTGATTAATTCTCACCTTATTGGCAAGGTGCGATCTTTTCATGCCATGTTAGAGGGTAAATACAGGCCGCATTCTTTCTGGCAAATTTGTGTGCCAGCAAGCGTTCCTGCTGACACACAATATCCAATTTAACCGTTCAGCCCGCGATGTTGCAGCATCGGCGTAATATGGGGGGCTTTACCGCGCCAGTGGCGATACAAGCGTTCTAAATCTTCGCTATTGCCTCTGGAGAGGATAGCTTCACGAAAACGTTGCCCATTCTCACGCGTTAAACCGCCCTGCTCGACAAACCATTGATAACCATCGTCTGCCAACATTTGCGTCCACAAATAAGCGTAATAACCTGCCGCATATCCGCCGCCAAAAATGTGAGCGAAATAACTGCTGCGATAACGTGGCGGTACCGCGGGAAGCTCCATATTTTCTGCTACCAGCGCCCGTCGTTCAAAATCATCCACATCCTGTATGGCTTCATTTTCCTGCAAACAGTGCCAACGCATATCGAGAAGTGCGGCGCTTAATAGCTCGCTCATCTCATAGCCTTTATTGAACAGGCTGGCATTGCGCATTTTCTGTTGCAACTCTTCTGGCATGGCTTTCCCTGTCTGATAATGACGGGCATAGCGAGCAAAAACCTGCGGATGCATTGCCCAGTGTTCGTTGATTTGCGAAGGGAATTCAACAAAATCACGTGGCGTGTTAGTCCCCGAAAGCGTGGCATAACGCTGGCAGGCAAACAGGCCATGCAGAGTATGACCAAATTCATGGAATAAAGTAATAACATCATCCCATAATAATAAAGCGGGTTCACCGACGGCAGGTTTCTGATAATTGCAGACGTTGTAAATCACCGGTCGCGTTTCATTGAGCGTGGATTGCTCAACAAAATTGCCCATCCACGCGCCACCGCTTTTTGAATCACGGGCGAAGAAATCACCATAAAATAGCGCCAGCCCCACGCCATTATGATCAAAAATTTCCCACACGCGTACATCGGGATGATAGACAGGAATATCAAAACGTTCGACAAACTTGATGCCAAAAAGCTGATTAACGGTCCAGAATACACCTTCATTCAACACCGTGTTTAATTCGAAATAAGGTTTGATCTGGGCTTCATCGAGATCGAATCTCTCGCGTCGTACCTGTTCAGCATAGAATGCCCAATCCCAGGGCTGAGCGCGAAATTCATCTTGTTGCTGATCGATAATCGCCTGAATTGATGCCAGTTCATCGTCCGCCCGTTTACGCGCCGCCGGAACAATTTCACGCATAAAATTGAGTGCCGCTTCTGGCGTTTTTGCCATCTGGTCGGCAATTTTCCACGCAGCATAATGGGGGAAACCAAGTAATTTCGCCTGTTGAGCCCGAATTTCCACCAGCCGTTGAATAATAGCGCGGGTATCATTGGCGTCATTTTTTTCAGCCCGCGTCCAGCCTGCAGTAAACAGTTTTTCACGCGTCTGGCGATCGCGTAGTTCGGCAAGGGCCGGTTGTTGTGTGGTATTCAACAACGGGATGAGCCATTTGTTATCCAGGCCTTTCTCGCGCGCCGCCTCTGCCGCCAGCGCAATATCTTGCTCGCTCATTCCCGCCAGTTGTTGAACATTATCAACCACCAGACCGCCGGATTTGTTCGCAGCTAATAGCCGCTGATTAAACTGGCTGGTTAGCGTCGCCGCTTCGGTATTCAGTACTTTTAATTTTGCTTTATCGGCTTCATCCAGTCTGGCTCCGGCAAGGACAAAACGTTGATGAATAACGTCAACCAGACGGACAGATTCACTATCAAGACCTGACGTTTCGCGCCGCTGCCAGACAGCGTCAACCCGAGCAAATAATTCGCCATTGAGGTAGATGTCATTAGCCAGTTCTGCCAGTTCCGCCGAGAACTGTTCGTCGAGACGCTGTAATTCATCATTGGTATGCGCCGAAGTCATGGCAAAGAAGACGCTGGTAACACGAGTGAGTAATTCCCCGCTCTTTTCAAGAGCCAGGATTGTGTTATTAAAATCTGGCGTCTGTGGATTTAAAGCTATCTCCTCTATCTCAATCCGCTTTTGCCGCATCCCTTCGTCGAAGGCCGGGCGATAGTGGTTATTCTCAATCAGATCAAAACGGGGAGCCATATATGGCAGAGTGCTCTGCGCAAGGAAAGGATTCGTCGTTGACATTTTCTACTCCTGAAAACGAGGTGTTTCATAGCGTAGGCTTCCTGATAACAGAGTGCAATCTTGCAACCAGTATTACCCGCAGGCAAACATCACGTGCTATGTTAGTTACACACAAAAAGCGTTGAGGAACAGTGAGATGATCGTTTTAGTAACGGGAGCAACAGCAGGTTTTGGTGAATGCATTACTCGTCGTTTTATTCAACAGGGCCATAAAGTTATTGCCACAGGCCGCCGTCATGAACGGTTGCTGGAATTAAAAGATGAGCTGGGAGATAACCTTTATATTGCACAGCTTGATGTCCGTAACCGCGCCGCCATTGAAGAGATGCTGACATCGCTCCCTGTCGAGTGGCGTAATATTGATATTCTGGTAAACAATGCCGGCCTGGCGTTGGGTATGGAACCTGCGCATAAAGCGAGTGTTGACGACTGGGAGACCATGATCGATACCAACAATAAAGGCCTGGTATATATGACGCGTGCCGTGCTACCGGGTATGGTTGAGCGTAATCGTGGTCATATTATTAATATTGGCTCCACTGCGGGTAGCTGGCCATATGCCGGCGGCAACGTCTATGGCGCGACAAAGGCATTTGTTCGTCAATTCAGTCTGAACCTGCGTACTGACCTGCACGGCACCGCTGTTCGTGTTACCGACATTGAACCGGGTCTGGTTGGCGGCACCGAATTCTCAAATGTTCGCTTTAAAGGCGATGACGATAAAGCAGAAAAGACTTACCAAAACACCGTCGCACTGACGGCTGAAGATGTTACCGAAGCAGTCTGGTGGGTAGCTACCCTGCCTGCGCATGTCAACATTAACACGCTGGAGATGATGCCAGTAACGCAAACCTATGCCGGACTGAATGTCCATCGGCATTAATTTTTATACCCGGCTTAATCGCCGGGTTATTGCTTGTGACAAAAAAGTGGTAGACTCATGCAGTTAACCCACTCATAAGCAAGAACGCATGACCGTCGAAACGCAACTAAACCCCACACAGCCTGTCAATCAGCAAATTTATCGTATTCTTCGCCGTGACATTGTGCATTGTCTGATTGCACCAGGTACGCCGTTGTCGGAAAAAGACGTCTCTGTTCGTTTCAATGTGTCGCGCCAGCCGGTTCGTGAAGCCTTCATTAAACTGGCTGAAAACGGTCTGATTCAAATTCGTCCGCAGCGTGGCAGCTACGTCAATAAAATCTCTATGGCCCAGGTACGCAACGGCAGCTTTATCCGCCAGGCCATTGAGTGTGCAGTAGCCCGCCGGGCGGCAACCATGATTACCGAAAGCCAGTGCTATCAACTGGAGCAAAATCTTCACCAGCAGCGTATTGCTATTGAACGTAAGCAACTGGATGATTTTTTTGAACTTGATGATAACTTTCATCAAATTCTGACCCAGATCGCCGATTGTCCGCTCGCCTGGGACACGATTGAAAACCTGAAGGCGACCGTTGATCGGGTGCGCTATATGAGTTTCGACCACGTTTCGCCGCCAGAAATGCTGCTACGCCAACACATGGATATTTTTGCTGCCCTGCAAAAACACGATGGCGATGCGGTAGAGAAAGCAATGACATTGCACTTGCAGGAGATCAGCGAGTCAGTACTACAGATCCGTCAGGAAAATAGCGACTGGTTCAGCGAAGAGTAATTTATTTCCTCTCATCCCATTCGGGGTGAGAGCCCATCCCCTTCTTCTGGTTCATGCAAGCATCAAAAAAGATGTGAACTTGATCATAAACAAAAAATAATTCACTCGACAGGAGTATTTATATTGCGCCCGTTACGTGGGCTTCGACTGTAAATCAGAAAGGAGAAAACACCTATGACGACCTACGATCGTAACCGTAACGCAATCACCACTGGCAGCCGTGTTATGGTTAGCGGCACCGGTCACACTGGCAAGATCCTGTCGATTGATACCGAAGGTCTGACCGCAGAGCAAATTCGCCGCGGTAAAACCGTTGTTGTTGAAGGTTGCGAAGAAAAACTCGCTCCTCTGGACTTGATTCGTCTCGGCATGAACTAATCGTGTGAATGCCGCCGAAGGCGGCATTGCTTTTTTTACTTCACAGAATATTTCGCCACCGTCGCTTTTGCCCCATCGGCTAATAAAGCCAGGTACGCTTCCGTCACTTTATCGATAAATAAAACATTGTCTGGCAAATCGTTGCCAAATATCGCCTCAATTGCCATCAATGCCTGTACGCGAGCTTCTCCTTCCTCACTGTTTTGTACGGCCTGTTGAATCACGGGTAATAACGGTTCGCTGATCTCAATCGAATTGCCCTGCTCATCTACGCCACCGACATAACGCATCCAGCCAGCGATACCTAACGCCAGCAGATCAAACGCGCTGCCATGTGCTAAATGCCAGCGTACAGAATCCAGCATACGCTGCGGCAGTTTCTGGCTGCCATCCATCGCTATCTGCCAGGTCCGGTGACGTAACGCCGGGTTGCTGTAGCGTGCAATTAATCGATTAGCATAATCTTGCAAATCCACGCCCTGTACCTTCAACGTTGGCGCCTGCTCCTGCAACATCAAGGCATGTGCCGCGTGACGATAATTTTCATCTTCCATGCAATCGTTAATGTGTTGATAACCGGCCAGATATCCCAGATAAGCCAGGAATGAATGGCTGCCGTTGAGCATACGTAGTTTCATCTCTTCATAAGGCAGCACATCTCTAACCAGTTCGGCGCCTGCTTTTTCCCATTCAGGGCGTCCGGCGACAAAACTATCTTCAATGACCCACTGACGAAAAGGTTCACAAGCCACGCCCGCCGGATCGCGTACGCCAGTAAGTTGTTCAAGTTTATCCAGCGTTTCTGCCGTTACTGCAGGCACAATACGATCTACCATCGTTGACGGAAACGTCACATTTTCTTCAATCCATTGTGCCAGTTTTTCATCAATAGCACGCGCATAAGACGTGACAACGTCACGCATAACATGACCATTTTCTGGCATGTTATCGCATGACATCACGCTAAACGCGGGTAATCCGGCGGCTTTACGGCGCGCCAGCGCCTCAACAATGACACCTACCGCGGTTTTTGGCTGGTGGGGATTTTGCAGATCGGCGGCCACCATCGGATGGTCTAACATTAATTCTCCCGTCGCCGGAGAGTGGAAATACCCTTTTTCGGTAATTGTCAGAGAAACGATGGCAATTTGCGGTTCGCACATGGCGAGCAACACGGCTTCTAAGCCATCCATTTGCACATGCAGGGCTTTTTTCACGACGCCAACGACACGAGCGGTCCAGGCATCTGCAGACATCTCCGCAACAGTATAGAGATTATCTTGCTGATTTAGATCAGCAATTTGCTGTTCGCCACCAATTAAGTTGACCTCATAATACCCCCAATCACTAAAATGTTCAGCGGCAAGAATATCGGCATAAACCCCCTGATGTGCGCGGTGAAATGCGCCAAAACCTAAATGAACAATTCGCGGTATCAGATTATTGCGATCATAGACAGGGAGTGTAGCTTTTGCTGATAACAAATTATTTCCCATGACAATTCCCTTAAATTTAATATGGCAAGCTAAAAAGTTTGTTATATGAATAAAAAAATCCCTCCTCACTAAGAGAAGGGATTCAGGATTTACAGACTTCTTGAAGGCTGCACTGCATTTATGATGTTTGGTTGATCCTCCGCTGCATCTTCCAGCGCACTTAAATCACGGTCTTTAACTTCTGGCATTTTCAGCGCAGAAATTAAACCTATAGCCGAATAAGCCATAATCATGACTGCAATTGGATACCAGGATTCAGTCATGGTGCAGAAAATACCTGCAAGAATAGGGCCAAAACCTGAGGCAATAAGACCACCGATTTCTTTTGATATTGCCATTCGGGTAAAACGATTTTTACAGCCGAACATTTCTGCCATGGTAATATTTTCCAGAGCAAACAATCCCAACACCGCACAGTTATGAATCACAATCAATGCAACCATGATGGTGCCTGGGGCATAGCTTTTATCGACAATAATAGACAACATCGGCCACGCCAGTACAATTGCTGAAGTATTCATAATAATATAAGGAATACGGCGGCCAATTCTATCGGACAACCATCCCAGGAAAGGAATCGTCATAAAGCCGATAATTGAGCTGATCATTAAGGCATCTGTCGGAATCGCTTTATTAAACAGCAGTGTTTGTACTAAATAACCTGCGAGGAAAGTCTGAATTAAGCCAGAGTTACCCGCCTGCCCAAAACGTAAGCCCGTTGCCAACCAGAAAGATTTACTTTGGAACATACTGCCAGATGGCACAGCTTTTGGCGCAGGTTGTTGACTATCATTCACCTTCTCAAAGACTGGGCTCTCTTTCAGATTCATACGCAACCAAATAGCAAATATCATTACCACTACGCTGGCGAGGAATGGTATACGCCATCCCCATGCCAATAGTTCTTCTTTGCTGAGGATAAAGAACATAAAGGCCCAGATTGCCGTTGCACTCAAGGTACCGCAGTTAGTACCCATTGCCACAAACGAGGAGATAATCCCGCGTTTTCCTTTTGGGGCATACTCAGCAAGCATAGTACCGGCACCAGAAATTTCCGCCCCAGCACCCAGCCCCTGAATAATACGTAGCGTCACCAGCAAAATGGGGGCAAAAACGCCGATTTGTGCGTAGGTCGGCAACACGCCAATTAAAGTGGTACAGATTCCCATCATGGTGATGGTAATAAAAAGCACTTTTTTACGCCCTATTCTGTCGCCCATTTTGCCGAAAATAAATGCTCCGACAATACGTGCCACATATCCTGCACCGTAGGTTCCCATTGCCAGAATTAACGCCATTGCAGTTGATGATTCTGGGAAAAATATTTCATGGAACACTAACGCAGCGCCGAGTGAATATAACTGGAAATCCATAAACTCAAGTGCAGTGCCTAACCATCCTGATACGGCAGCCTTCACCAAATCCTTAGTGCTTCTTTCGTGTTTTTCTATTGTCATAATGGATATCTCTAAAAAAGAGGTAAGATGTGTACTACTTACTCGCTGTTATTGGTATTATTCAGAAAAAGTGAGTAAGACTTTGCAGCATCGTTTTTGATCCTGTTCAAATAAATTTATGGCATCAGCAACATGCTGGAAATTAAACGTATGGGTAATTAGTTTGTCAGGGTTAATTAATCCTTTACTTAGCCAATCGATAACAACTGGGAATTTATTCGCATTTAGTCGGGAGGAAAAAATAGAAAGTTCTTTACCAGTAATGCCCTGCTGAATAACTTCCGACGGTTCACTGGAAAATCCCATTAAAACAATACGTGCCGCCGGTGAAGCCAGCGTAACGGCTTCTTTCAATATGGATGGATGACAAGCTGCATCAATGATTAATGTTGGCTTAATGCCTTTCTCAGCAAATATTTCACCAAGTGGCGTCTGCCCATTATTAATCGCCCAGTCCGCACCACATTCTCTGGCCTTTTCCAGTCGTTCATCAATACGATCAGCGACAATGACATTTTTAACGTTATAGACGCCTTTTAATACCTGAACGACGGTCAGCCCAATTGGACCAGCTCCGTAAACCAGAACGGTATCATTTTCAGTCGGTTTGCCATGACCCGTAACATTTGCCGCAATGGTAAAGGGTTCAATCATGACTGCATATTGATCGGCAACCTCATCAGGGATTTTCCACGCGTTTTTCGCCGGCACTATCGCATATTCGCTAAAACCGCCGTCAGCATGAACGCCCAATACAGCCAGCGTTGTGCAGACATTCGGCTTACCAATAGAGCATGGATAGCAATGCCCACAGCTCACCACGGGATCGACAGCGACACGCTCGCCTACTCTGGCGCTTTCTACACCTTTCCCCACAGCGTCAATCACCCCAAAGAATTCATGACCAATGACGCGAGGGTATTTCGCAAAAGGGTTATGCCCACGATAGATATGGCTGTCTGAACCACAAATTCCAGCGAGTTTCACCTTTATTCGTACTTCACCCGTATTCGGGATGGGAATTTCACGTTCGATAATCGCCAGTTGATTCGGTTTTTCAATTAAAATGCTTTTCATTATTTATAACTCCTTACCAGTTCCACAGCGTGCCATCTTCCAGACGTGCGACTGGTAGATAGGCAGGTTCGTAGGGATATTTCGCCGCCAGCTTTTCATCAAACTCGATGCCAAGACCCGGTTTGTCACCTGGATGCATATAGCCGTTATCAAAGGCCCAGTTATGCGGGAACACTTCGAGCATTTGTTCGGAGTACCCCATATATTCCTGGACGCCGAAATTTGGCACCCATAAATCAAAGTGCAGTGCTGCCGCCATGCAAACAGGAGACAAATCAGAAGGACCGTGCGAGCCAGTGCGCACCTGATACAGTGATGCAAAATCAGCAATCCGACGCATACCAGTAATCCCCCCCGCATGGGTCAGCGTTGTTCGGATATAATCGATGAGCTGTTCTTCAATTAATTGCTTACAGTCCCAGATGCTGTTAAAGACCTCGCCCACAGCAATTGGCGTGACAGTATGCTGACGGATGAGACGGAAGCATTCCTGGTTTTCCGCAGGCGTAGGATCTTCCATCCAGAACATGCGGTAGTCTTCAATACTTTTACCAAAGCGAGCGGCTTCAATAGGCGTTAAGCGATGGTGCATGTCGTGGAGCAAATGCTCATCAAAACCAAATTTGTTACGTACTGCGTCGAACAATTTCGGCATGAAATCGAGATATTTTTCTGTCGACCACAACTGTTCTTCCGGCCACTGCCCTTTGGTTGCGGGTTCATAAGCCAGCCCTTTGCCTTTGGACATACCGTAGGTGGTTTTCATGCCAGGAATGCCGCACTGTACGCGGATGGCTTTGAATCCCAGTTCCTGATGGCGAGCATAGTCATCCAGCGCCTCCTCGATGGAGTGCCCCGTGGTGTGACAATAAACCATGACTCCTTCACGGGAAGCCCCTCCCAGTAACTGGTAAAGCGGCATGTTGGCCGCTTTGGCTTTAATGTCCCACAGCGCCATATCCACTGCCGAAATGGCCGACATAGTGACAGGACCACGACGCCAGTACGCGCCTTTATAGAAAAATTGCCAGATATCTTCGATACGATGCGCATCGCGGCCAATGAGCTGCGGGCAAAGGTGATCCTGCAAATAAGAGGCAACGGAAAGCTCACGCCCGTTCAGGGTGGCATCTCCAAGCCCTGTGATACCGTCCTCGGTGGTGATTTTTAAGGTAACGAAATTACGTCCCGGACAGGTAACAAAAACTTCAGCCCTTACGATCTTCATATTTGATTCCTTGCATCGCTTGTCGTGATGCATAAAATCTACGCAACTGAGCTACTACCATACAAGTATAAAGATCGTAAAAAGCCATCGTGATCACAAAAAAAGGCGCATATTTGCACCGTGAATAATTGACAGAGGAGTAAAATTAAGGTGATTTAGTTCATTAAAATCAACCTATCTTATTGATTTAATATCTTTATGCACGCCACCAGCCAGCGACAATAATCAACATACCACAAAGCGCAATTATGGCTCCCGTCCAGTCGTACAGACTCAGTTTCACCCCATCCACAATTCGCAGCCATAAAAGCGCCGTGCAGACGTAAACACCGCCATAAGCAGCATAAACCCGCCCACTCGCCGCCGGATGCAAAGTCAGCAACCAGACAAAAAGCGCCAGAGAGAGCCCCGCCGGCACCAGCAACCAAATACTGGCGTTCCTTTTCAGCCATAGCCATGGCAAAAAACAGCCAATAATTTCACACAGGGCAGTCGCGAAAAACAGTAACGTTGTTTTAATCATCTTTGTCACTCATTGACATCATGTATAGTTATAGGACGGCATAATATCATCAATATATACATTTCCCTGGTACGTTTGGCGTTCGCAGTGGATCGTGTAAAATCAGCCAAAATCATTCATGTAAGGAATAAATCATGAATAACACTCTTCGCAAACAACTCTGCCTGCTGGCCTTGCTGCTGCCTGGCGCTCTGGCACTGAGCGCAACAACCTATGCAGAAACCAACAAACTGGTGATTGAGTCTGGTGATAGTGCGCAAAGCCGCCAGCATGCGGTTATGGAAAAAGAGCAATGGAATGACACGCGCAATCTGCGCCAGAAAGTGAACAAACGCACTGAAAAAGAGTGGGATAAAGCCGACGCCGCATTTGATAACCGCGATAAATGCGAACAAAGCACCAACATCAATGCCTACTGGGAACCGAATACTTTGCGCTGTCTGGATCGTCGTACCGGACACGTTATCACCCCCTAACCTGTTATTAAGATAAGGAATGTAAGGACACGTTATGATTAACGCCCACAGTGTTAAGCTACGTCCGCTGGAGCGTGAAGATTTGCGCTATGTGCATCAACTCGACAATAACGCCAGCGTAATGCGTTACTGGTTTGAGGAACCTTATGAAGCCTTCGTTGAACTCTCTGATCTGTATGACAAACACATACACGATCAGAGTGAACGCCGCTTCGTCGTGGAATGCGACGGCGAAAAAGCGGGCCTGGTGGAATTAGTTGAAATTAACCATGTCCACCGCCGTGCGGAATTTCAGATAATTATCTCCCCGGAATACCAGGGTCAAGGTCTGGCTACCCGCGCCGCAAAATTAGCAATGGACTATGGCTTTACCGTACTTAATCTTTATAAGCTTTATCTGATCGTCGATAAAGAGAATGAAAAAGCAATCCACATTTATCGTAAGCTTGGTTTTACGGTCGAAGGTGAACTGATGCATGAATTCTTTATTAACGGTCAATACCGCAATGCCATTCGCATGTGCATTTTCCAGCATCAATATCTGGCAGAGCATAAAGCTCCAGGTCAGAATTTACTGAAGCCAACAGCACAATAGCATTAATAATAATCGATAGTATTTTTGATGGTATAAACTCGTTCGATGGCGGGTTTTACTCCCTCATCAACAATGACCAGATGGCAGTCCACTGGATTAGCGTGGCTGTCATATTCACAAGTTTGTTTGATATTGCCAACCTGTTGATGATTCAACAAAGTAATTGCTGTGTAATCAAGTTTCTTTATCGGATCGTCTGAAGGAGTTGCTGTTACCGATAGTTTTTTATCGTTGCTTTCTGTCGTTTTTCCCAGTGGATATCCCTGTGCATCATAACGATACTCCACCTTCATCTCTTTACTGCTGGCTTTAACCACAAAGCCATTATCATCCGTTTCCCAACTGACGCCCGCGGAGGGTAATTCAGCTAGCTGACATTTACCTTGTAAGCGAACTCTTTTCTCCAGCGTTTGCGCATCCCGGTAATAATTAGCATCCAGCACCAGAGCGACTACTGTATTATTTTCCAGATCCAGTAATTCGAGAGAATCGAAGCAGCCTTCTTCCGATAAAGTCCCTGAAACACGCTTCGCCACTTCTCCTTGCTCATTCATTAGTGTCTGGGTGAAATCTTTCACTGGGCCACGCAACGGATCGAAGTCAAATTCATTAGAGAAGCTGGCCATTTCTGGCGTAAAAGAGAGCGTTACCTCCGGGCGGTCACATCCTGTAAGTATTATCGCAAGCAAACATGGCAGTAATTTGTCATTCACGTCAGTCACCTGGTTGTAGAGATGATTCTCAATCATAGTAGCAAATACAGTACTTTACACATGAAATGCTATGCTTTAATGAGTAATCTTCCCGTAAGGAGCCAATGATGAAAACTTCTGCTTGTTGTGCCGTGCTTCTGCTTGCCCTCGCCTCACCCGCGGTGCTTGCCGCGCCGGAATCGTGTGAGCGCATAAAAAGCGATATTGCGCAGCGTATTATCAATAACGGCGTGCCGGAAAGTAATTTCACCTTAAGCATTGTGCCGAATGATCAGGTTGATCAACCGGATTCCCAGGTTGTCGGACATTGCGCCAACGATACGCATAAAATTCTCTATACCCGTACCACCAGCGGTAACGTCTCTGCACCTACTCAGGCTACCCAGGACGGCGCATCTGCCGAACCGCAGTAAACATTTACGTGGCATATCTTATCAGGCCCGCAGCTCGCAACGATCCTGTAGGCCTGATAAGTCGTTTACACCACACCTGGCAACTTGCATCTCATCCGACGAATACCTCTTTAGCACTCACACCTTTCTATTGATATGGATTAATAAGTGTTAACCCAATATGGGTAGACTGCATCCATAGTTAGCACGCTAAATATTCAATATATAATCATTTATATAACGACAGATATCAGGGAGTGAGTTATGTCCAAAAATGAAAGTCAGGTGGGCATTAGCCGCAGAACATTAGTTAAATCAACGGCTATCGGTTCACTGGCACTCGCGGCTGGCGGGTTTTCATTGCCTTTTACGATGCGTAACGCGACGGCGGCAGTGCAACAAGCCAGTGAGAAAGTGGTCTGGGGCGCCTGTTCCGTCAACTGTGGTAGCCGTTGCCCCTTACGACTTCATGTCAAAGATAATGAAGTCATTTGGGTAGAAACAGATAACACCGGCAAGGATGAGTATGGAAACCATCAGGTACGGGCCTGTTTGCGTGGTCGCTCAATTCGCCGGCGTATTAATCATCCCGACCGTTTGAATTACCCAATGAAACGCGTAGGCAAACGCGGTGAAGGAAAATTCGAACGAATTAGCTGGGATGAAGCGCTGGACACCATCGTCAATAGCCTGAAAAAAACCGTCGAACAGTATGGCAACGAAGCGATATATCTTAATTACAGTACAGGGGTTATTGGCGGAAATATCACACGTTCTTCACCCTATGCATCAATAATCGGCCGTCTGATGAATTGTTATGGCGGCTACCTTAGCCATTATGGCTCCTACAGTACGGCCCAGATATCTGCCGCGATGCCATACACTTATGGCTCTAATGACGGTAACAGCATCTCAGATATTGAGAACAGTAAGCTGGTGGTGATGTTTGGTAATAACCCAGCCGAAACAAGAATGAGCGGCGGCGGCATCACTTATCTTCTCGAAAAAGCGCGTGAAAAATCGAATGCCAAAATGGTGGTGATCGATCCACGCTATACCGACACCGCAGCCGGACGGGAAGATGAATGGCTACCTATCCGTCCTGGCACTGATGCAGCGCTGGTGGCTGGCATCGCCTGGGTTTTAATTACGGAAAATCTCGTTGATCAGCCATTTCTCGATAAATACTGCATCGGTTATGACGAAAAAACTTTACCGGCGGATGCCCCGCGCAATGGCCATTACAAGGCCTATATTCTTGGCGAGGGAGACGATAAAACAGCCAAAACCCCTGAATGGGCAGCCAAAATTACGGGGATCCCGGAAGATCGCATCATAAAACTCGCCCGCGAAATTGGCACTACCAAACCTGCCTACATTACTCAGGGATGGGGGCCGCAACGCCAGGCTAATGGCGAACTCACTTCCCGCGCAATTGCCATGCTCCCCATCCTTACGGGCAATGTTGGAATTAATGGCGGTAATAGCGGCGCACGCGAAACATCATGGGCTATTACGTTTGAATTGATGCCGGTTCTCGAAAAGCCAGTTAAAACACAAATTTCCGTTTTTACCTGGACTGATGCAATTGTTCGCGGGCCTGAAATGACGGCTTTACGCGACGGCGTTCGCGGCAAAGATAAGCTGGATGTTCCTATCAAATTTATCTGGAATTATGCCGGTAACACGTTGGTTAATCAGCATTCTGATATCAATAAGACTCACGACATCCTGCAAGATGAATCGAAGTGCGAAATGATTGTCGTCATAGAGAATTTTATGACGTCATCGGCGAAATACGCAGATATTCTGCTGCCGGATCTGATGACTGTTGAACAGGAAGATATTATCCCTAATGACTCTGCCGGAAATATGGGATACCTCATCTTTTTCCAACCCGCCACGCGCGCAAAATTCGAACGTAAACCTATTTACTGGATCATGAGCGAAGTAGCCAAACGTCTCGGTCCAGACGTCTATCAGAAGTTCACCGAGGGGCGTACCCAGGAACAGTGGTTACAGTATCTGTACGCCAAAATGGTCGCCAAAGATCCAACGCTGCCGTCTTATGACGAACTGAAGAAAATGGGGATCTATAAACGTAAAGATCCTAATGGTCATTTCGTCGCTTATAAGGCATTTCGTGACGACCCTGAGGCTAATCCATTAAAAACGCCATCCGGTAAGATTGAAATTTACTCCAGCCAACTGGCGGAAATCGCCCGCACCTGGGAGCTGGAAAAAGATGAAGTGATCAGCCCGTTGCCAATTTACGCCTCAACATTTGAAGGCTGGGACTCCCCTGAACGTAGCGCCTTCCCGCTACAACTATTTGGTTTTCATTATAAATCTCGCACTCACTCCAGCTACGGCAACATCGACGTATTGCAGTCAGCCTGTCGACAGGAAGTGTGGATCAATCCTGTTGATGCGCAAAAACGCGGTATTGCCAACGGCGATATGGTGCGGGTGTTTAATCACCGCGGCGAAGTTCGGCTTCCGGCGAAAGTCACGCCGCGCATTATCCCCGGCGTTAGTGCTATGGGTCAGGGAGCATGGCATGAAGCAAATATGTCTGGCGATAAAATCGACCATGGCGGTTGCGTCAATACACTGACCACACTGCGTCCTTCGCCACTGGCGAAAGGGAACCCTCAGCACACCAATCTGGTGGAAATCGAGAAAATATAAATAACTACGACCAGGATGTACTGGAATTACATTTTTGTTCAATAAGCAATAAGTGAGTAATGATGAAAATCCACACCACAGAGGCGCTCATGACGGCTGAAATTAGCCGCCGAAGTCTGATGAAAACCTCCGCTCTTGGTAGCCTTGCACTGGCAAGCAGTGCCTTCACTCTGCCATTCTCCCGAATAGCCTGTGCTGCAGAAGCTCCGGTAGAAGAGAAAGCAGTCTGGAGCTCCTGCACCGTTAACTGCGGAAGCCGCTGTCTGTTACGTTTACATGTGAAAGATGACACCGTGTACTGGGTGGAGTCTGATACTACAGGTGACGATGTCTACGGTAATCATCAGGTTCGCGCTTGTTTACGCGGCCGTTCTATCCGTCGGCGGATGAACCATCCAGATCGGTTGAAATATCCCATGAAGCGCGTCGGAAAGCGTGGAGAAGGTAAATTTGAACGCATCAGTTGGGATGAAGCTCTGGATACCATCAGCGATAACCTCCGTCGGATCCTTAAAGATTACGGAAATGAGGCGGTACATGTTCTGTACGGAACTGGCGTGGATGGCGGCAATATCACCAACTCAAACGTCCCGTACCGTCTGATGAACTCTTGCGGCGGTTTTCTTAGTCGCTATGGCAGCTACAGTACCGCCCAAATCAGCGCGGCAATGAGCTATATGTTCGGCGCCAATGATGGTAACAGCCCGGATGATATCGCGAATACGAAGCTGGTAGTTATGTTCGGGAATAACCCAGCGGAAACGCGTATGAGCGGTGGCGGCGTCACTTACTATGTTGAGCAAGCGCGTGAACGCTCAAATGCGCGCATGATCGTCATCGATCCTCGTTATAACGACACAGCGGCTGGGCGTGAAGATGAATGGCTGCCCATTCGCCCCGGCACCGATGGCGCACTGGCCTGTGCGATTGCCTGGGTACTGATTACGGAAAACCTGATCGATCAGCCATTTCTCGACAAATACTGTGTGGGTTACGATGAAAAAACGCTACCCGCCAGCGCACCGCGTAACGCTCATTATAAAGCCTATATTCTGGGCGAAGGGCCGGACGGTATTGCTAAGACGCCTGAATGGGCGGCGAAAATCACCAGTATCCCGGCAGAAAAAATTATCCAGTTGGCTCGTGAGATCGGTTCAGCAAAACCGGCTTATATTTGCCAGGGCTGGGGCCCGCAACGTCACTCCAACGGCGAGCAAACATCCCGTGCCATCGCCATGCTTTCAGTGCTTACCGGGAACGTCGGCATAAACGGCGGTAACTCGGGTGTACGCGAAGGTAGCTGGGATCTGGGGGTTGAATGGTTCCCGATGCTCGAAAACCCGGTCAAAACACAGATTTCTGTTTTTACATGGACGGACGCAATCGACCATGGTACGGAAATGACGGCAACCCGCGATGGCGTGCGCGGTAAAGAAAAACTGGATGTTCCGATTAAGTTTTTGTGGTGCTACGCCAGCAACACGCTAATTAATCAACATGGCGACATCAATCACACCCATGAAGTACTTCAGGATGACAGCAAGTGCGAGATGATTGTCGGTATTGACCACTTTATGACGGCCTCAGCAAAATACTGCGACATTCTGTTGCCTGACCTGATGCCGACGGAACAGGAAGATCTCATCTCACACGAATCCGCCGGGAATATGGGGTATGTGATCCTCGCCCAACCAGCAACCTCTGCAAAATTTGAACGCAAACCCATCTACTGGATGTTGAGTGAAATCGCGAAACGTTTAGGGCCAGACGTTTATCAAACCTTCACTGAAGGCCGTAGCCAGCATGAATGGATCAAATATCTTCATGCGAAAACGAAGGAGCGTAACCCGGAGATGCCCGATTACGAGGAGATGAAAACGACCGGGATCTTTAAGAAAAAATGTCCAGAAGAGCACTATGTCGCTTTCCGTGCATTCCGCGAAGATCCGCAGGCAAATCCACTGAAAACGCCATCAGGTAAAATCGAAATTTATTCTGAGCGGCTGGCGACCATTGCGGATACCTGGGAATTGAAAAAGGATGAAATTATTCATCCGCTGCCAGCGTATACCCCAGGTTTCGACGGCTGGGATGATCCCCTGCGGAAAATCTATCCACTCCAGTTAACGGGCTTCCACTATAAGGCTCGTACCCACTCCAGCTATGGCAATATTGATGTCTTACAACAAGCTTGCCCGCAAGAGGTGTGGATCAACCCAATTGATGCTCAGGCTCGTGGTATCCGTCATGGCGATACCGTGCGGGTATTTAACAATAACGGACAAATGCTGATCGCCGCAAAAGTGACACCGCGCATTCTGCCTGGCGTAACCGCTATCGGACAAGGTGCATGGCTTAAAGCCGATATGTTTGGCGACCAGGTCGATCACGGCGGCTGTATTAACATTCTGACCTCCCACCGCCCTTCACCGCTGGCAAAGGGAAACCCATCACACAGCAATCTCGTCCAGATTGAAAAGGTTTAAGGAGTAACCCATGACGACACAATATGGATTTTTTATTGATTCCAGCCGCTGCACCGGCTGCAAAACCTGCGAGCTGGCGTGTAAGGACTACAAAGATTTAGGCCCCGACGTCAGTTTCCGCCGTATTTATGAATATGCGGGAGGTGACTGGCAGGAGGATAACGGTGTCTGGCATCAGAACGTCTTTGCCTACTATCTCTCGATTTCGTGCAACCACTGCGACGATCCGGCCTGTACCAAAGTCTGTCCCAGCGGCGCAATGCACAAACGTGAAGATGGCTTTGTGGTGGTCGATGAAGATGTCTGCATTGGCTGCCGCTACTGTCATATGGCCTGCCCGTACGGCGCGCCACAGTACAACGCCGAAAAAGGCCATATGACCAAGTGCGATGGCTGCTATTCACGCGTCGCGGAAGGTAAACAACCGATATGCGTTGAATCATGCCCGCTGCGCGCGCTGGAGTTCGGCCCCATTGAAGAACTGCGCAAGAAACACGGCGATCTTGCCGCCGTCGCGCCACTGCCGCGTGCGCATTTTACGAAACCCAATATTGTTATTAAGCCTAACGCCAACAGCCGCCCTTCTGGCGACACCACCGGTTATCTGGCAAATCCGAAGGAGGTATAAAATGGGAAATGGATGGCATGAATGGCCGTTGGTACTGTTTACAGTACTGGGGCAAACGGTGGTCGGCGCACTTATCGTCAGCGGCCTCGGCTGGATGGCAGTGAAAGACGATGCCGCTGCCCGCCAGCGCATTGTGCGCGGGATGTTCTTCCTCTGGCTGGTGATGGGCGTGGCTTTCCTCGCTTCTGTGATGCACCTCGGCTCGCCACTGCGCGCGTTTAACTCGCTTAACCGCGTCGGTGCATCCGGGCTGAGTAACGAAATTGCCGCTGGTTCGCTCTTTTTCGCCGTCGGTGGTATCTGGTGGCTGGTCGCTTTCATCGGTAAAATACCGCCAGCGCTGGGGAAACTCTGGCTGCTGATTAGCATGGCACTCGGGGTAATTTTCATCTGGGTGATGAGCCGCGTTTACCAGATTGACACCGTGCCCACCTGGCATAACGGGTACACCACGCTGGCCTTTTTCCTGACTGCGTTTCTCTGCGGCCCGCTGTTTGGTACTCTTCTTCTGCGCGCCGCGCGGGTGGATTTTCACAACACGGCGCTGGCAGCAGTCAGCGTACTGGCTTTGCTGGTAACCGCGGCAGTCATCGTATTGCAGGGCATGTCGCTGGCGACGATCCACAGTTCCGTACAACAGGCCACTGCGCTGGTGCCGGATTACGCCTCGCTCCAGGTCTGGCGTCTTGTGTTGCTTGCAGGTGGATTAGGCTGCTGGCTGTGCCCTCTGGCACGCCAGAAATCACCACATGTAGCCGGATTGCTGCTTGGTCTGGTGCTAATGCTGGGTGGTGAAGTTATTGGTCGCACGCTGTTTTATGGCCTGCACATGACCGTAGGTATGGCAGTAGCCGGTTAACACAAATCGTGCGGGGCAACCCGCACTTTCAGGATGGTATGAATGACGCATTTTTCACAACGTGAAGATTTTTCCATGACGGCACGCGTACTGGGCGCGTTGTTTTACTACGCACCGGAGAGCGCCGAAGCCTCAGGCCTGGTGACCGCATTATCCAGTGACGGATGGCAGGCGCAATGGCCGCTGGCGGCAGATGTTCTGGCCCCCCTGGCAAGTGATTTTCAGGCTGAAAGTGAAGAGAGTCTGTCGCAGGCATGGCAACGCTTATTTGTCGGACCGTGGGCGCTGCCCTCACCGCCGTGGGGTTCTGTCTGGCTGGATCGTGAATCAGTATTATTTGGTGACTCCACGCTGGCGCTTCGTCAGTGGATGCGTGAAAACGGAATTCAGTTTGAGATGAAGCAAAATGAACCGGAAGACAATTTTGGTTCCCTGCTGTTACAAGCTGCCTGGCTTGCTGAGAACGGACGGCAGACAGAGTGCGAAGAACTGCTGGCCTGGCACCTGCTGCCGTGGTCATCGCGCTTTCTTGAGGTGTTTATCGAGAATGCTGAGCATCCATTCTACTGCGCCCTGGGGAAACTGGCCCGTTTAACGCTGGCGCAATGGCAATCACAGTTGTTGATTCCTGTCGCGGTTAAACCATTGTTTCGTTGAAATTGATTTGAAATTACGGATGGTGACTACATGCGCCATCCGGCATCAAGAAGTTACAGTGTCACGAATAATTCTATATAAAGCACAGACTGCTTTTACGCCTGACCTCTTTTCCCGCAAAATAGTTATCTGTATTTAACGCGCTGTTTCTGCCCATGCACCATCTACACATCTACCCGAATCTGCGTACCATGTTCCGACGTCTGATTATCGCGACGGTAACAGGCATCCTTGCGGCTCTTGCTGTTGCGGGATTTCACCACGCCATGTTATTACTGGAATGGCTATTTCTGAGCAATGATTCCGGTAGCCTGGTCAATGCTGCCGCCAATCTTTCTCCGTGGCGTCGGCTATTAACTCCGGCGCTTGGTGGATTAGCGGCTGGCTTATTACTGATGGGCTGGCAGAAATTTACTCAACAACGTCCCCACGCGCCTACCGATTATATGGAGGCATTACAGACCGATGGGCAGTTTGATTACGCCTCCAGCCTGGTAAAATCACTCGCCTCTCTGCTGGTGGTGACCAGCGGCAGCGCAATCGGTCGTGAAGGTGCAATGATTTTGTTGGCGGCGCTTGCTGCATCATGGTTTGCCCAACGTTTTACGCCGCGCGAAGAGTGGAAATTATGGATTGCCTGCGGTGCTGCAGCGGGGATGGCTGCGGCCTATCGTGCGCCACTTGCAGGTTCTTTATTTATTGCCGAAGTGCTGTTTGGCACTATGATGCTGGCCTCCCTCGGTCCGGTGGTGATCTCTGCCGTCGTGGCGTTGCTGGTCAGCAATCTTATTAATCATAGCGATGCTTTGCTCTACAGCGTGCAACTCTCAGTGACGGTTCAGACTCGTGACTATGCGCTGATTATCAGTACCGGCATTCTGGCGGGTTTGTGCGGCCCACTGTTGTTAAAGCTTATGAACGCCAGCCATCGGTTTTTTATTAATCTGAAACTCTCGCCGCCCTGGCAACTGGCTTCAGGTGGCTTGATAGTAGGCTTACTCTCTTTGCTTACACCTGCCGTATGGGGTAATGGCTATAGTGTGGTGCAATCCTTTTTAACCGCCCCGCCGCTGTTTACGATCATTGCCGGAATATTCCTTTGTAAACTGTTCGCAGTACTTGCCAGTAGTGGCTCCGGCGCACCTGGCGGCGTGTTTACACCAACGCTATTTATCGGCCTGGCGATTGGTATGTTATATGGACGTAGTCTGGGGTTATGGTTTTCTGGCGGCGAAGAAATTACGCTTCTGCTGGGACTTACCGGGATGGCGACACTGTTAGCGGCGACCACGCATGCTCCGATTATGTCGACATTGATGATATGCGAAATGACCGGGGAGTATCAGCTACTCCCCGGTTTATTGATTGCCTGCGTGATTGCCTCGGTAATGTCGCGGACTTTACATCGTGACTCTATCTACCGCCAGCACACTGCACAGCATGGATAAGCGGATGTATTGTCCCAACTCGCGCTGTTCGGCTCGTGGCAGATAAGGCAGCTCGCCAATGAGCGGTGCCGGGAGTTTTTTACTCAACACATCAATGATTTCAGCATAATGTGCTAATCCCGGATTGATACGATTCGCCACCCAGCCAATCAGCGGCAGGCCGTCGTTAGCAATGGCCTGCGCGGTCAAAAGCGCATGGTTAATACAGCCTTCCTGAATGCCCACAACCATTAACACCGGGAGCTGTTCCTGCACTACCCATTCAGAAAGAGGACGGAGATCATTCATCAGGCTACGCCATCCGCCGGTCCCCTCAACGACTACATGTTCAACTTTGTCGGCCAGATTAGCCAGACCATTTGAAATGAGCGTGTAATTAATTGGGCAACTGTGCGCCACGCTGCTTTCTTCTTCGCTTAACGCAATAGGATTGACTGCTTCATAAGGCAGCTCAACAGACGAAACACTCTGCAACACCAGGGCATCTTTATTACGCAGCCCGTCAGGCGTTTCTTTGCTCCCCTTCGCTACGGGCTTGTACCCCGCAACTGTTTTTCCCTGAGAGGCTAACGCTTGTAGCAATGCGCGGGAAACCACCGTTTTCCCCACAGAAGTGTCTGTACCTGTAATAAAGAAACGCTTCAGCATCACTAACTCCACCGTTATGCTTCACAAATATAAGCCAGGAAAATAATTCAACGATGAAAGTCTAAGTTATGCGTTCAGCCCCCAAATTGAGATAGCGCAAATTTTGGTACAACAGTTAAAAAATGTTAACCCTGTAATAGACGAATCAACAAAGAACCGTTATACATCGCGTCTTTTACCAACGCGGCCCCCGCCATTGTCCCCTGATTAGAAAATTGGGTGCTCTCAACGCTAATATGCTGGCTATACGCTGGAAGCGCTTGCTGGCGGATACTGTCAGAGATAACCGGAAAGAGGATATCCGCCGCTTTACTTAGCGGTGAACCGATCAGTATTTTTTGAGGGTTAAATAAATTCACCATGATGGCGAGAATGCGCCCGACATGTGTGCCCACGCCGGTAATGATGTCTTTTGCCAGCAGATCTCCCCGCAGTGCCGCCTGGCACAGTGAATCCACCGTTAACGGCTGCCCATGTAACATCGAGCTCATAGATTGATTAAGGCGCAATCGTGCCAGCTCGAGAATGCTGTCAACGCTGGCGATGGTTTCCAGACAACCATGATTACCGCAATAACAGCGTTTCCCGTAAGGATCGACCTGAGTATGGCCAATTTCAACGAGGCTACTGCTTCCCGCGTGTAGCAGATGACCGTCTGTAATCACACCAGCCCCCACATTGTGATCGATAACCACCTGAATCACATCACGCGCCCCACGAGATGCGCCAAAGAGAGCCTCAGCCATCGTCCATGCGCTGATATCATGCTGAATATAAACAGGTACACCCGTATGCTGCTCAAGCGCCTCGCCAAGCGGCATCTCTTTGACGTCCTCATAAAACGGCATACGATGCACGATGCCATTTTCGGTATCAATAATTCCCGGCAAGGTAATAGCAATCGACGTCAAACGTTCCAGCTTTTTCTGATGACGGATAAAAAACCGATCGATATGGTTGATGATGCGCTCAAGCAGTGGTGTTTCATCCTGCAATGCAAGCTCCAGAGATTCTTCCACCACCAGCTTGCTACTAAGGTCGCGCAAAGCAAGAAAAATCTCTCCGCGACTAATACGCAGAGAAAGATAGTGCCAGGCTTCGGTTTCCACTACCAGTCCCACCGCCGGGCGCCCACGGTTTCCCGCCTCTTTTATTTCCAGCTCTTGCACCAGATGCGCTTCAAGCATTTCACGGACAATTTTGGTAATACTGGCTGGCGCCAGTTGCGCCAGACGAGAAAGATCGATACGCGAGACTGGACCGAGCTGATCAATCAGGCGATAAACCGCGCCCGCGTTGGTCTGCTTTATTTGATCAATGTGTCCAGGCTGGTTTTCAGCAACCACCGCATACTCCCTATATTTTCGCGCTCCGAAATAATCTGTAGGCTATGGTGAAGCACTTCGACGCGTGCCGTCAAATTTTTACTTAGCCATGTGATTAACAGCACATTTTTCAACTTCTTTCGCTGAATTTTCCTTCATCCGAGAACATTCAGCAACTGAATACGAAAGTGACTTGCCGCCGGACTTTGCTCATGATGCTTAGGCCAGACCAGCCACATTTCAGAAACCGCATCGTCTTCAGCAATAGGTACCCAGCGCATTTCATTGAGTTGAACTCGTTTAAAAGAAGCTGGCAAAATCGATACGCCAAGACCGGCAGAAACAAGGCCAATGATGGTCATCGCCTCTCCCACTTCCTGAGTGATGACGGGAGTCAGATTATAACGACGCATCAGGCCAAGAATATCGTCGTACAACCCTGTTCCGACATGAGGATCGAAAAAAACGAACGGTTCTTTCGCCAGTTCCGCCAGCGTGACGATGGATTTATTTGCCAGTGGATGATCGTGCGGAATCATCGCCATTAGCGGTTCATGAACGATAACAGCGTGGTCGAGCGTCTCCGGTAACGGCGTATTACGCAGTAGTCCCATATCCAGCGTCCCTTCGACAAGCGGCGCAATTTGTTCGCGGGTATTCATTTCACGCGTTTGTAAATGGACATCGGGATAATCACGACGAAATAGCGATAATGTATCTGACACTGCACGAATAAAGGGTGCTGACGACGTAAAGCCAATACGTAGCTCTCCAGCCTCGCCCTGATGCAGGCGTTCCGCGCGGGCGGCAGCCTCACCCACCATAGACAGGATTTGCCGGCTGTCAGCAAGGAACTGTTTTCCTGCCGCGGTAAGCTGCACGCTACGATTAGTCCTTGCCAGCAGCCGTGCGCCAACCTGTTGTTCCAGAGTCTGGATCTGCTGACTGAGCGGCGGTTGCGAGATATTCAGCCGGGCAGCAGCGCGACCAAAATGCAATTCTTCTGCGACAGCGACAAAGTAACGTAAATGACGCAACTCGATATTCATACTTAAAACATCTTATTTGAGATTATTAATATATTAGACAGAACAATTCGATTTTCCTACTCTACTTGCGCTCCCAAACCACGGGTATATTTAGCAAGGATTTCAAGTGAGCCGTACTACAACTGTCGAGGGCGCTCCGGCAAGCGACACTGACAAGCAAAACGTTTCCCAGCCAAACCCATTCATTAAACGCGGTACGCCGCAATTCATGCGTGTGACACTGGCGCTGTTCTCTGCCGGACTGGCAACCTTTGCGCTTCTCTATTGTGTACAACCTATTCTCCCGGTGCTTTCGCAGGAGTTTGGTTTAACGCCTGCTAACAGTAGTATTTCGCTGTCAATTTCAACGGCGATGCTTGCCATCGGTTTACTGTTTACTGGCCCGCTTTCTGATGCCATTGGTCGCAAACCGGTGATGGTCACCGCGTTACTCCTCGCCTCAATCTGTACCCTTCTCTCAACAATGATGACCAGCTGGCACGGCATTCTGATTATGCGCGCCTTGATTGGTCTGTCGTTGAGCGGCGTGGCTGCCGTTGGGATGACCTATCTAAGTGAAGAAATCCACCCCAGTTTTGTGGCCTTTTCGATGGGGTTGTATATCAGCGGCAACTCGATTGGCGGTATGAGTGGGCGTTTAATCAGCGGCGTCTTCACCGACTTCTTCAACTGGCGAATCGCGCTGGCGGCAATCGGCTGTTTCGCGCTGGCCTCGGCGTTAATGTTCTGGAAGATCCTTCCAGAATCACGTCATTTTCGCCCTTCCTCACTGCGTCCCAAAACGCTGTTTATCAATTTCCGTCTGCACTGGCGCGATCGGGGATTGCCGCTATTGTTTGCGGAAGGTTTTTTGCTAATGGGCTCTTTTGTCACCCTGTTTAATTACATCGGCTACCGATTGATGCTTTCGCCCTGGCATGTCAGCCAGGCCGTCGTCGGGTTGTTATCGTTAGCCTATTTAACGGGAACCTGGAGTTCGCCAAAAGCGGGAGTCATGACAAACCGCTTTGGACGCGGTCCGGTGATGTTATTTTCAACGGGCGTCATGCTGTTTGGTTTGCTGATGACATTATCCAGCTCGCTGTGGCTGATCTTTGCCGGAATGTTGCTCTTCTCCGCCGGATTCTTTGCTGCCCACTCGGTCGCCAGTAGTTGGATTGGCCCCCGAGCTAAACGGGCAAAAGGCCAGGCCTCCTCACTGTATTTGTTCAGTTACTACCTGGGTTCAAGCATTGCCGGGACACTGGGGGGCGTTTTCTGGCATAACTATGGCTGGAACGGCGTTGGCGCATTCATTGCTTTGATGCTGGTGGTGGCAATTCTGGTTGGAACACGTTTACATCATCGCCTGCATGCCTGAAAAAATAAGTCCGGGCTGCGTTAAACCTTCGCCCGGACTTATTGTCTGCTCAACCCAACGTTAATAACCATCCCAAAACAGACGAAGCGCCGGTCATTTCCCGTAGCGCATCTAACGTCATCAGGATAATAAACACCCAAATTAGCGGATTCATTTTGCTGTCTGTCACTTATTATTGATGCACAGCGATTCTACCTTTTTATGGGTTGTAAAAAAGTTAATTCGATCAATACTGGCGATATTAATAGAAAAATTTTCCTTAAGTCACAATACGTTATTATCCCCAATGTAATTTCCACTGTATTTGTACATATCGTTACACGCTGAAACCAACCACTCACGGAAGTCTGTCATTCCCCAGGATATAGTCATTACAACGGCCCCGCAGTGGGGTTGCATGAAAAACCAAATTGAGGGTATGACAATGAAAAAAGTATTAGCTCTGGTTGTTGCCGCTGCTATGGGTCTCTCTTCTGCCGCCTTTGCCGCAGAGACCGCGACCACACCGGCTCCCGCTGCTACAGCCACCAAAGCAGCGCCGGCAAAAACCACGCACCACAAAAAACAGCATAAAAAAGCGAAAACTGAACAGAAAGCCCCTGAACAAAAAGCGCAGGCAGCTCAAAAAAACACGAAAAAACACACCAAGAAACACAGCCAGCAGCAACCTGCGAAACCGGCTGCACAACCAGCAGCTTAAGTTTTCGCCAGCAATAATGGCGCGCCCCCTCGCGCCTGGTATTTACGGTGCTAAGCGGATAAGGTTTAGCACCGCTTTTAGCGGAGGGTACGATGGTGGGCCGTTATCGCTTTGAGTTCATTCTTATCATCCTTATTTTATGTGCGCTTATTGCCGCTCGTTTTTACCTTTCCTGATTGTAGTTATCTGATTTTACTCCCACTTTCATTCCATCCCGGCTATAGTATTTACGAGGGTTCGCTTTTAATAATCATAATTACCCATCAGAGTGTGATATGCGTACAACTATTACTGTAGTGCTGGGTGCAATGTGTCTGACGTCTGCATTTGTTTTTGCAGATAAACCAGATGAATCTAAATCGGCAAACGATAAAGTCAGTACCCTGTTTTTTGGGCATGACGATCGCGTTCCGGTATATAACACGACCCAACCGCCATGGGATGCAGTAGGTCAACTGGAAACAGCCAGCGGTAATTTATGTACGGCAACATTGATCGCGCCAAATCTGGCATTAACTGCGGGACACTGTTTATTAACGCCGCCGAAAGGCAAGCCCGATAAAGCCATTGCACTGCGTTTTGTGTCAAATAAAGGCCTCTGGCGCTATGAGATCCACGACATTGAAGGTCGCGTTGATCCAACGCTGGGCAAACGGTTAAAGGCTGATGGCGATGGTTGGATTGTCCCACCTGCCGCTGCGCCGTGGGATTTCGGCTTAATTGTGCTACGAAACCCGCCTTCCGGCATTACACCATTGCCGCTTTTCCAGGGGAACAAAGCAGCACTGACCGCCGCGTTAAAATCAGCAGGCCGTAAAGTGACTCAGGCAGGATATCCCGAAGACCATCTCGATACCCTGTACAGTCATCAAAATTGCGAAGTGACCGGCTGGGCGCAAACATCAGTAATGTCACATCAGTGTGATACTCTGCCGGGCGACAGCGGTTCACCGCTCATGTTGTATACTAATGACGGCTGGCAATTGATTGGCGTGCAAAGCTCAGCACCTGCGGCTAAAGATCGCTGGCGGGCCGACAACAGGGCCATTTCTGTCACCGGCTTTCGCGATAAACTAAAAGAACTGGCTCAACAATGACGCATAAACGCTGCCCGATACTATGGGCAGCGCCAACATCAGGCGAATTTCACCATTATCATCCCTGCCAACAACAAGACCAGGCCAATCCAGCCTTTTCGGTTTAAACGTTGACCAAACAGAACCCACCCCGCGGCTAAAGTGGCGACAATACCAAAACCGCCCCACAGCGCATATGCGACTGACAGATCAATACCCTTTACAGCCTGGGAGAGTGCACTAAATGCGGCAAGCACCGCTGCCAGCGAAAGCAAGCCATAGATTTTACGGCGAAAACCATCAGAAAATTTCAAAAAAACATTAGCAACGATTTCCAGCACGATCGCTAATGCCAGCCAGGCGGCGTGAATCCATTCAAACTGAGCCATGATTCATCTCCTGTGCAGGTTTACGTGCTTTACGAGTACCGGATTTGATCAACACAATTCCGGCAACCAGGGTCGTCAAACCCGCAATTTTCATCAGCGATAAACTTTCGTCAAATAACAGAACGCTAAAAATGGTAATAAATAAAATACCGATGCCTTCCCACAACGCATAAGCCACGCCTAACGCAATTTTTTTAACAGCGAAAGAGAGGAATATATACGACAGTGAAATCATCACCAGCATTAAAATAAACCCACCGTTACCCTCACTGACACTCGCCCATTTCATGGACAGCGTACCGGTAATTTCCGTGGCAATAGCCAAACCTAATAAAAGCCAATAAATATACATATCCTTTCTCCTGCAAGAGAATTATTTTTAATATTCGCAAAGTTCAGCGAAACAAAGAAAAATGGTCAAGCCCGACGCATAGCGCAAGCTCAGGCAGAAGAATGGACTAAAGCGCGTTGCGCCAGTGCTGCTCGCCTGCGAGCAAGATGGTGGATGAGGTACGAAGATGGGTTAATGTAGAAAATAACGTCCTGAACAAATTGTCCATAAAATTACAATTATCCGCACTGTTGCTTCTCATCATCGCGGATGGTAATTGCCCTCGGTAGTTGAACACGCCTGATTTGTATCATAGCTTAAGAATTAACTCAAAATATTTTCACTTCTTTACCCGAACCGTTTGATTTTCGTTATGATGCAGCAATGGAAAAGGCATTATTATTAGGGTCGGAAGAAAAAACGGGGATAAACATGGCAAAACCGATCATCACGCTCAATGGTCTAAAAATCGTCATTATGTTGGGAATGCTGGTGATTATTCTGTGCGGTATCCGTTTTGCCGCCGATATCATCGTGCCCTTTATTCTCGCTTTATTTATCGCCGTTATTCTTAATCCGCTGGTGCAACGCATGGTCCGCTGGCGTGTGCCACGCGTGCTGGCGGTGTCAATTTTAATGGCCATAATCGTGATGGCGATGGTGTTATTGTTGGCTTATTTGGGCTCTACACTTAATGAACTGACGCGAACGTTGCCGCAGTATCGCAACTCTATTATGACACCGCTGCAAGCTCTCGAACCGTTGTTGCAACGCGTGGGGATTGCCATCTCAGTTGACCAACTGGCGCGCTATATCGACCCAAACGCAGCAATGACGTTGCTCACCAATTTACTAACGCAGTTATCAAACGCCATGTCATCAATATTTTTATTGCTGCTGACGGTACTGTTTATGCTGCTCGAAGTGCCACAATTACCCGGCAAACTTCAGCAAATGATGGCGCGACCGATCGAAGGTATGGCGGCGATTCAGCGTGCGATTGACAGTGTATCGCATTACCTGGTTCTGAAAACAGCCATTAGCATCATCACCGGTCTGGTCGCCTGGGCTATGCTCGCCTCGCTGGACGTTCGCTTTGCATTTGTCTGGGGATTACTGGCCTTCGCGCTTAATTATATTCCCAATATTGGTTCGGTCCTGGCGGCTATTCCCCCTATCGCCCAGGTGCTGGTATTTAATGGTTTTTACGAAGCATTACTGGTGCTGGCGGGATATCTGCTGATTAATCTGGTCTTCGGCAATATTCTGGAACCTCGCATTATGGGCCGCGGCCTGGGGCTTTCCACTCTGGTAGTCTTTTTGTCATTAATTTTTTGGGGCTGGCTATTAGGACCGGTGGGAATGCTACTTTCCGTACCGTTGACGATTATTGTCAAAATTGCCCTTGAACAAACGGCAGGAGGCCAAAGCATCGCCGTCCTGCTAAGCGATCTCAATAAAGAGTAGTGACCATCTGGAGAACGTGACTTTTGTTTATGCCAGATGCGGCGTTAACGCCTTATCTGGCCTACAAGTTAGTACATATTCAATGCATTGTAGCTTACATGTAGGCCTGATAAGCGTAGCGCATCAGACCTTTCTACGCAGGCAAGCGGCCTCCGCAGAGGCCGTCGGGGTTACAGCGCTTTCAGAATCGCATCCACGCTGGCTTTAGCGTCGCCAAACAGCATGTGTGTGTTCTCTTTGAAGAACAATGGGTTTTGCACGCCAGCATAGCCCGTGTTCATCGAGCGTTTGAAAACAATCACGTTCTGCGCTTTCCATACTTCCAGAACAGGCATACCCGCAATCGGGCTCTTCGGATCATCCTGCGCTGCCGGGTTAACCGTATCGTTGGCGCCAATCACCAGCACGGTATCGGTATCAGCAAAGTCATCGTTGATCTCGTCCATTTCCAGCACGATGTCATACGGCACTTTCGCTTCTGCCAGCAACACGTTCATATGACCCGGTAAACGACCAGCAACTGGATGGATACCGAAACGCACATTGATACCGCGCGCACGCAGTTTCTCGGTAATTTCCGCTACCGGATATTGCGCCTGCGCCACCGCCATTCCATAGCCTGGGGTGATAATCACTGAATGGGAATTCTTCAGCAGTTCAGCCGTTTCTTCGGCTGTGATTTCGTGGTGCTCGCCCACTTCCTGATCGCCCCCGGTTGAGGAACCATCAGTACCGAAACCACCCGCAATAACGCTGATAAAGGAACGATTCATCGCCTTACACATGATGTAAGAAAGGATAGCCCCCGAAGAACCGACCAACGCACCAGTGACAATCAGCAAGTCGTTACTGAGCATAAAGCCTGCCGCTGCTGCTGCCCAGCCGGAGTAGGAATTCAACATTGACACCACAACTGGCATATCCGCGCCACCGATGGAAGCCACCAAATGCCAGCCGAAAACCAGCGCAATAGCGGTCATTATCAGCAACGCCAGCACTTGCAGGCCGACGCTTTCAGTACGTACAAACACAATCAGCAACAGGAAGGAAACCACCAGTGCCGCCAGATTCATTTTATGGCGGTTTGGCAACATTAGCGGTTTAGACGAAATTTTGCCGCACAGCTTACCGAACGCCACCACCGAACCCGTGAAAGTCACCGCACCGATGAAGATACCCAGGAACACTTCCGTCAGATGAATATTGACCAGAATCGGTTCCATGTCCGCGTCATGGTGCAGGTAGCTGTTAAATCCAACCAGCACCGCCGCCAGGCCAACAAAGCTATGCAAGATCGCCACCAGCTCCGGCATTTCGGTCATTTCAACTTTCTTCGCCAGCCGGATGCCGATTGCGCCGCCGATGACCATCGCCAGTAAGATCCAGCCAACGTTGCCAGTATCTGGCCCAAAGATAGTGGCGATCAACGCAATCGCCATCCCGGCGATACCGAAATTGTTCCCCTGGCGAGAGGTTTCATGCTTCGAAAGCCCGGCCAGACTGAAGATAAACAGGATCGCGGCAACAATGTATGCAGCTGTAACTAATCCTCCAGACATATGTTACCCCTTAGTTTTTGCGAAACATTTTCAGCATGCGCTGAGTCACGGTGAAGCCACCGAAAATATTAATGCTGGCTATAAGCACCGCGATAAAACTAAGGAAGCTCACCCAGCCGCCCTGGCCAATCTGCAACAGTGCTCCAACAACAATAATCCCCGAAATTGCATTAGTGACCGACATCAACGGTGTATGCAGCGCGTGGGAGACATTCCACACTACGTAATAACCGACAACACACGCCAGCGCGAAAACGGTGAAGTGACCGAGGAACTCTTTCGGCGCAACACTTGCCAGCCAGCCGAAAAGAATAATAGCCAGCGCCATCAGTGCGTATTTACGCCACGGCGAACAGGCGCATTTCTCTTCGGCTTTGGCTTCAGGCGCTGCTTTCTGCGCCGCCTGCGGCTGGGCCGAAACCTGAATCGGCGGCGCCGGCCAGGTAATTTCGCCATCGCGGATCACAGTAACGCCGCGAATAACGACATCATCAAAATCGACGTTGATGTTGCCATCTTTCTCTTTGCACAACAGTTTCAGCAGATTTACAAGGTTGGTGCCGTAAAGCTGGGAAGATTGCGTCGGCAGGCGGCCCGGTAGATCGGTATAACCAATCACTTTGACGCCATTTTCAGTGGTGAATATTGCACCCGGCACGGTGTATTCACAGTTACCACCGTTTTGTGCAGCCAGATCGACAATCACACTCCCCGACTTCATAGTGTCAACCATTTCACGGGTAATCAGCGTCGGCGCCGGTTTACCCGGGATAAGCGCAGTAGTAACGATGATATCAACCTCTTTGGCCTGTGCGGCAAAGAGCGCCATTTCCGCTTTGATGAACGCGTCCGACATCACTTTGGCATAGCCGTCGCCGCTACCTGCTTCCTCTTTGAAATCTAACTCGAGGAATTCCGCGCCCATACTCTGAACTTGTTCTTTCACTTCCGGGCGAGTGTCAAACGCACGCACAATCGCGCCGAGGCTGTTTGCAGCGCCAATCGCCGCCAGCCCGGCAACACCTGCGCCAATCACCATCACTTTTGCTGGTGGTACTTTACCGGCGGCGGTGATTTGCCCGGTAAAGAAGCGTCCAAATTCATGGGCCGCTTCAACAATGGCGCGATAACCTGCAATATTCGCCATCGAACTTAACGCGTCCAACGACTGAGCGCGTGAAATACGAGGAACGGAATCCATCGCCATTACAGTGACGTTACGCTCCGTAAGTTTTTGCATTAACTCCGGGTTCTGTGCAGGCCAGATAAAACTCACCAACGTGGTGCCTGGATTCAGTAACGCAATTTCATCATCTAACGGCGCATTGACCTTCAGAATGATCTCGGACTGCCAGACATTATTCCCTTCTACAATTTCAGCGCCAGCTTGCACAAACGCTTTATCGTCAAAACTTGCCAGTTGACCCGCGCCACGTTCGACCGCGACGGTAAACCCCAGTTTTAGCAACTGTTCCACTGTTTTTGGTGTTGCTGCGACACGGGTTTCATTGGTTAACCGTTCTCTTGGTATGCCAATTCGCATGATATTCCCTTCCATCGGTTTTATTGATGATGGTTTGCCTGTGACAAAAGATGCCCAGACCGCTCAGGTACGAGCTCAATGTTACTCCGTTAAAATAAATTAGTAACAAACGCCCTATAACCTACTGAAAATAACGCTGGTGATCTAGCGCCCAAAATCACTATTTCGGCGTGAACTCGCAAAATATTAACGATTCAGCATAGATATTGAGATAAACACCTTAGAACGCGGGTTAAGAGACGATAATTGTCTTCTCTGCTCTGGTAAAACATGATATCGCCCCGCTACGATTACTCCCTTAACATTAAATTAACTTATACAATTCAGTCGGTTCAGCCGTTTTTATACTGTAAAGGCGTTTTTTTAAGCATAGACGGTCATTCGATCAGGTTTAAAATCAAATCAAGGAATCTGATATGAAAAATGACGCAGACAGTTACACCGTTTAAATGCAATAATCAGCCACGTTTCTCGTTAATAACAATACCAGTACCTGGTTTGCGCAAGGCGAAGGATTATTTTTATGAAGCTTAAGAACACCCTCCTGGCGTCGGCACTGCTTTCTGCTACGGCATTTTCCGTTAACGCAGCAACAGAACTGACACCGGAGCAAGCGGCAGCGGTTAAACCTTTTGATCGTGTAGTAGTTACCGGTCGTTTTAATGCCATCGGCGAAGCAGTGAAAGCCGTTTCACGTCGGGCAGATAAAGAAGGCGCAGCCTCTTTTTATGTTGTCGACACTTCAGATTTCGGTAATAGCGGTAACTGGCGTGTCGTTGCCGATCTTTATAAAGCCGATGCTGAAAAAGCAGAAGCTGATAAGAATCGCGTTTTTAATGGCGTGATTGAGCTGCCTAAAGAGCAAGCCGTCCTGATTGAGCCGTATGATACCGTGACCGTGCAGGGCTTCTTCCGCAGCCAACCGGAAGTGAACGATGCCATCACCAAAGCGGCAAAAGCGAAAGGCGCATACTCCTACTACATTGTTCGCCAGATTGATGCTAACCAGGGCGGCAACCAGCGCATTACCGCATTCATCTACAAACAAGATGCCAGGAAACGCGTAGTACAAAGCCCGGATGTGATCCCGGCTGATTCCGAAGCCGGACGTGCGGCACTGGCTGCCGGCGGCGAAGCAGCGAAGAAAGTTGAAATCCCAGGCGTAGCTACCACCGCATCACCAAGTTCTGAAGTCGGTCGCTTCTTTGAAACCCAGTCATCAAAAGGTGGGCGTTACACTGTCACGCTACCTGACGGCACGAAAATTGAAGAGCTGAACAAAGCGGCTGCAGCAATGATGGTGCCGTTTGACAGCATTAAGTTCTCAGGAAACTACGGCAACATGACCGAAGTTTCCTACCAGGTTGCTAAACGTGCCGCGAAGAAAGGTGCTAAGTATTACCATATTACCCGCCAGTGGCAGGAACGCGGCAATAATATGACCATCAGCGCCGACCTGTATAAATAACTATTCAGTTATTATGATAAGGCGGCTTCGTGCCGCCTTTCGCATTTTTAGTCACAAATTTCCCTGTGACCATTGCATGCAGTCACATCTCTCCGTAAAATCCCGCGCTTCAGCGGCAAACACCATTTTTATGCGTTTTGCCCCAATATTTATTCTTCCGAACACGTTTTAATCACTGGATATCGATGGAAAAGAAACTGGGACTGAGCGCACTCACCGCGCTGGTATTAAGCTCAATGCTTGGCGCAGGAGTTTTCAGTCTGCCACAAAATATGGCGGCAGTTGCCAGCCCGGCAGCATTGCTCATCGGTTGGGGCATCACAGGCGCAGGCATTTTATTACTGGCCTTCGCGATGCTGATTCTTACGCGCATTCGTCCCGACCTTGACGGAGGTATCTTTACCTACGCCCGTGAAGGTTTTGGCGAGCTAATCGGCTTCTGCTCCGCGTGGGGATACTGGCTGTGCGCGGTTATCGCCAACGTTTCCTATCTGGTGATCGTCTTTTCCGCATTAAGTTTCTTCACCGATACACCAGAACTACGCCTGTTTGGCGATGGCAATACCTGGCAATCGATCGTCGGCGCATCAGCATTATTGTGGATTGTTCACTTTTTGATTCTGCGCGGCGTGCAGACTGCCGCCAGCATTAACCTGGTCGCCACACTGGCAAAATTGTTGCCGTTAGGCCTGTTTATTGTGCTGGCGATGATGATGTTCAAACTGGACACTTTCAAACTCGATTTTACCGGCCTTGCACTTGGCGTACCTGTATGGGAACAGGTAAAAAATACTATGCTGATCACCCTGTGGGTGTTTATTGGCGTGGAAGGCGCTGTGGTGGTTTCGGCGCGCGCACGTAATAAACGTGACGTTGGCAAGGCGACGCTACTGGCGGTGCTTTCGGCGCTGGGCGTTTATTTACTGGTAACTCTACTTTCTCTGGGTGTGGTGGCACGCCCTGAGCTGGCAGAGATTCGTAATCCGTCCATGGCTGGTCTGATGGTGGAAATGATGGGGCCATGGGGAGAAATTATTATTGCTGCCGGACTTATCGTTTCCGTCTGTGGCGCTTATTTAAGCTGGACCATCATGGCGGCGGAAGTGCCCTTCCTGGCGGCTACCCATAAAGCATTTCCGCGTATTTTTGCCCGGCAGAATGCACAAGCTGCGCCGTCTGCCTCGCTGTGGCTGACCAACATTTGCGTGCAAATTTGCCTGGTGCTGATCTGGCTGACAGGCTCTGATTACAACACTCTGCTGACTATTGCTTCAGAAATGATTCTGGTGCCTTATTTCCTTGTTGGCGCATTCTTACTGAAAATCGCCACTCGCCCGCTGCATCAAGCTGTAGGTGTTGGCGCCTGCATTTATGGTTTATGGTTATTGTATGCCTCTGGCCCAATGCACCTGCTATTGTCTGTAATACTGTATGCGCCAGGGCTGCTGGTATTCCTGTATGCGCGTAAAACGCATACACATGATAATGTACTGAATCGTCAGGAAATGGTGCTGATTGGCATGCTCTTAATTGCCTCGGTTCCGGCGACCTGGATGCTGGTGGGATAACATTTATCCCATCGTTTGTTTGCAAAGGAGATTAACGATGGGTAAAACCCAGTCCTTGCCAATATTAATCACTGGCGGAGGCCGTCGTATCGGTCTCGCTCTCGCCTGGCATTTCATTAATCAAAAGCAACCTGTGATTGTCAGTTACCGGACGCACTATCCTGCCATTGATGGGCTGATAAACGCTGGCGCGCAATGTATCCAGGCGGATTTTTCCACTAACGATGGCGTACTGGCGTTTGCTGATGAAGTGTTGAAAAGCACCCATGGGTTACGCGCGATTTTGCATAATGCCAGCGCGTGGATGGCGGAGAAGCCGGGTACGCCACTGGCTGACGTGCTTAACAGTATGATGCAGATCCACGTTAATACCCCTTACCTGCTTAACCATGCGCTGGAAAGACTACTGCGCGGTCACGGACACGCCGCCAGTGATATTATTCACTTCACGGATTACGTGGTAGAGCGCGGCAGCGACAAACATATCGCTTATGCCGCCAGCAAAGCAGCACTGGATAATATGACCCGTTCATTCGCCCGCAAGCTGGCGCCGGAAGTGAAAGTGAATTCTATCGCACCATCGCTGATCCTGTTTAATGAACATGATGACGCGGAGTATCGTCAGCAGGCGCTGAATAAATCGTTAATGAAAACGGCGCCCGGAGAAAAAGAAGTCATCGATTTAGTCGATTATCTGCTCACCAGTTGCTTTGTTACTGGACGCAGTTTTCCGCTTGATGGCGGTCGTCATCTACGTTAATGCAGCTTCATCCAACAGATAATCAACACCCATGCGCTTATCCCCCAGCAAGCAACTGAGCTGATAAAAGCGGCGGGTAAGCGCATCATTCCGGTGAAATACCACAGCGACGCCAGATAAACAAAATAGGGAATGATTGACCACATACTGAAGATTATCGTTGCGCGTAAAGCTTCAATTCCCCGCTCATTGGCAACGATATAATGCGCGATGAGCGCAAAGGTCGGGAAAAGCGGAATTAGCCCGGCAATATAGTAATTTTTCGTTTTTGCCAATACACCAATCAACACTACCACCAGCGCACCAAGCGCGGCTTTTATTACCAGCCCCATTCTTCTGCCTTAACATTTTCATAACAAGCCGTCGGTAGAATACCTGATACTTGCTTGTTTAGAAACGATTGATGGTAAGTAAAAACAACGCAGTGTATTGTAACGTTTTTATATCTACCGTGAATAATATGAACACTATCGTATTTGTGGAAGATGATCCTGAAGTCGGTTCACTGATCGCCGCGTACCTGGCAAAGCATGATATGCAAGTTACCGTTGAACCGCGCGGTGACCATGCCGAAGAGGCCATCCTGCGTGAAAATCCAGATCTGGTTCTCCTGGATATCATGCTGCCAGGCAAAGACGGCATGACTATCTGCCGTGATTTACGCGCAAAGTGGTCAGGACCGATAGTTCTGCTGACATCCCTCGATAGTGATATGAATCATATTCTGGCGCTGGAAATGGGCGCCTGCGATTACATCCTCAAAACTACTCCTCCTGCTGTACTCCTTGCTCGATTACGCTTGCATTTGCGTCAAAGCGAACAGGCCTCTCTGACTAAAGGTCTTCAGGAAACGTCCCTTACACCTTACAAAGCATTGCATTTTGGTTCGCTGATCATTGACCCTATCAACCGCGTAGTCACCCTTGGCAATAATGAGGTTTCGCTTTCGACGGCCGATTTTGAACTATTGTGGGAATTAGCGACCCATGCAGGGCAAATTATGGATCGCGATGCGTTGCTGAAGAATCTGCGCGGCGTCAGTTATGATGGGCTGGATCGAAGCGTAGACGTAGCAATTTCGCGGTTAAGGAAAAAATTGCTCGATAATGCCACGGAGCCTTATCGCATAAAAACTGTGCGTAACAAAGGCTATCTCTTTGCGCCTCATGCGTGGGAATAAGCAATGAAAAAACTGTTTATTCAGTTTTATCTTTTACTGTTTGTCTGCTTTCTGGTGATGTCCCTGCTGGTTGGCCTGGTGTACAAATTCACCGCTGAACGCGCGGGCAAGCAGTCACTGGATGATTTGATGAACAGTTCCTTGTATCTGATGCGTAGCGAATTACGGGAAATACCGCCGCATGCCTGGGGTAAGACCTTGAAAGAGATGGATTTAAACCTCTCTTTTGATCTGCGAGTCGAGCCGTTGGGTAAATATCATCTTGACGATATCGCCATGCAGCGGCTGCACAAAGGCGAGATTGTCGCCCTGGATGATCAGTACACATTTTTACAGCGCATACCGCGGAGTCACTATGTACTGGCCGTGGGGCCCGTCCCCTATCTCTATTACCTTCATCAAATGCGTTTACTGGATGTCGGACTGATCGCTTTTATTGCAATCTCCCTCGCTTTTCCGGTGTTTATCTGGATGCGCCCACACTGGCAGGACATGTTAAAACTGGAAGCCGCAGCGCAGCGATTCGGCGATGGTCATCTCAATGAACGCATTCATTTTGATGATGGGTCGAGTTTTGAACGTCTTGGCGTAGCCTTTAACCAAATGGCGGACAATATCAATGCGTTAATCGCCAGCAAAAAGCAGCTTATTGATGGGATTGCCCACGAATTGCGGACTCCGTTAGTGCGTTTACGTTATCGACTCGAGATGAGCGACAATTTAAGTGAAGGCGAATCCCTGGCGCTAAACCGCGATATCAGTCAACTGGAAGCTTTAATTGAAGAACTGTTGACCTATGCCCGACTCGACCGTCCACAAAATGAGTTGCATCTAAGCGAGCCAGACCTGCCGCTTTGGCTGTCTACACATCTGGAAGATATTCAGGCGGTGAATCCCGATAAAACAGTACGGCTAAAAACGCTCATACCCGGAAATTACGCGGCGCTGGACATGCGCTTAATGGAACGCGTGCTGGATAACTTGCTTAATAACGCCCTGCGTTACTGCCATTCAACGGTTGAAACCAGCCTGCTGCTGTCAGGAAACAGAGCGACATTAATTGTTGAAGATGATGGCTCAGGAATTGCGCCAGAAAATCGCGAGCATATCTTTGAGCCCTTTGTCCGCCTCGATCCAAGCCGGGACCGCGCAACCGGTGGCTGTGGACTGGGATTGGCGATTGTCCACTCCATCGCACTGGCAATGGGCGGCTCAGTAAGCTGTGATACCAGCGAATTAGGCGGCGCCCGCTTCTCATTTAGCTGGCCGCTATGGCACAACATCCCGCAATTTAGCGCTGCATGACGCTAACCGCACGGTGGTCAAGCTGGCGCCAGCGTGCTATATATAAAGTATGTTGTAACTAAATTGACAATTTTATGGCCCGTTACGATCTCGTTGACCGACTCAACACCACCTTTCGCCAGATGGAACAAGAACTGGCGGCGTTTGCTGCTGAACTTGAGCAGCACAAGTTGCTGGTTGCTCGCGTGTTCTCTTTACCGGAGGTTAAAAAGGAGGATGAGCATAATCCGCTGAATCGCATTGAGGTGAGGCAACATCTTGGGAAAGAGGCACAGGCGCTGGCGCTGCGTCATTTCCGTCATCTGTTTATTCAGCAACAGTCAGAAAACCGCAGCAGCAAGGCTGCTGTCCGTTTGCCAGGCGTGTTGTGCTATCAGGTCGATAACCTTTCACAAGCGGCGCTGGCAAGTCATATACAGCGCATCAATCAACTTAAAACCACTTTCGAGCATATCGTCACGGTTGAGTCAGAACTGCCTACGGCAGCGCGTTTTGAATGGGTGCATCGTCATTTACCGGGGCTGATCACCCTTAACGCTTATCGCACGCTCACCGTTCTGCACGACCCCGCAACTTTACGTTTTGGCTGGGCCAATAAACATATCATTAAGAATTTGCATCGTGATGAAGTGCTGGCACAGTTAGAAAAAAGTCTAAAGTCTCCCCGCAGTGTCGCGCCGTGGACACGCGAAGAGTGGCTGGCAAAACTGGAACGTGAATATCGGGATATTGCAGCCCTGCCACAGGATGCGAAGTTAAAAATCAAACGTCCGGTGAAGGTACAGCCGATTGCCCGGGTCTGGTACAAAGGAGAGCAAAAACAGGTACAGCACGCCTGCCCGACACCGCTTATCGCGTTGATTAATATCGATAATGGCGCTGGCATACCGGATATTGGCGAGCTGTTAAATTACGATGCCGATAATGTACAGCACCGCTATAAACCCCAGGCGCAACCGCTTCGATTAATCATTCCACGGCTGCACCTGTATGTTGCAGATTAACGACCGATGTTCATACTGCCGACCATATCCTCTGGTCGTACCCAGCTATCAAACTCGGTTGCGCTAAGATATCCCAACGCAAGGGCTGCAGCTTTTAATGTCAGCCCTTCTTTGTGCGCTTTTTTGGCGATCTCCGCGGCTTTGTCATAACCAATGTGGGTATTGAGCGCGGTTACCAACATCAATGATTCGTTGAGCAACTGATGAATTCGTTCACGATTCGGTTCGATACCCACCGCGCAGTGTTTGTTAAAACTTTCCATGCCATCCGCCAGTAAGCGTACAGACTGCAGGAAATTGTGGATAACCATCGGACGGAAGACATTCAGTTCGAAGTTACCCGATGCGCCGCCCATATTGATCGCCACGTCATTGCCCATAACCTGACAACAAAGCATGGTTAATGCTTCACACTGTGTCGGATTTACTTTCCCCGGCATGATGGAACTGCCCGGCTCGTTTTCAGGAATTGAGATTTCGCCGATGCCGCAACGTGGACCGGAAGCCAGCCAGCGAACATCGTTAGCAATTTTCATCAGGGACGCCGCCAGCCCTTTCAACGCTCCATGTGCCTGAACCAGAGCATCACAGGTCGCCAGCGCCTCAAATTTGTTCGGTGCGGTGACAAACGGCGCACAGGTAATCACCGCCAGTTCATCCGCCACGCGACGCGCATATTCTGGATGAGTATTTAGTCCTGTGCCCACAGCCGTACCGCCCAACGCCAGTTCCGCTACGTGAGGCAGGCTGTATTCAATATGTTTGAGATTATGCTCCAGCATCGCTACCCAACCAGAAATCTCCTGTCCCAGGGTCAGCGGTGTGGCGTCCTGCAAGTGGGTACGACCAATTTTGACGATATCGGCAAATGCACGCGATTTCTCATTCAGAGTTTGAGTGAGGTTTTTGAGCTGAGGAATGAGTTGCTTACGCAGTGCCAATAACGCCGCCACGTGCATAGCAGTTGGGAAGACATCATTGGAGCTTTGGCTTTTGTTCACGTCATCGTTGGGGTGAACTTTACGTTCCATTCCGCGTACGCCGCCAAGCAATTCGCTGGCCCGGTTAGCCAGTACTTCATTCATATTCATATTGCTTTGCGTACCAGATCCCGTTTGCCAGATTGCCAGCGGGAACTCATCATCATGTTGCCCTGCCAGCACTTCATCCGCCGCCTGGCGAATGGCTCTCGCTTTCTCTTCTGAAAGCAGACCTAAATCTTCGTTAACTTTCGCCGCTGCACGCTTAGTCAGCGCCAGCGCATGAATCAGTGAGGTGGGCATTTTCTCCGTGGAGATGCGAAAATGCTCCAGTGAGCGTTGGGTTTGTGCCCCCCACAGTTTATCTGCCGGGACATCGATCGCTCCCATCGAATCTTTCTCGCTGCGAACTGTATTCATAGCCTGCTCCTCACCTGATTAATTTTTTCTTTCTGCTTTGCTTTCGTTAAGCAACTTTTAGCTCACTCATTATTTACTATTTGATAACAAATGTTTGGTCTTTCGTGCCATATAAAAAAGCCGTCCCGAAGGACGGCTCTGTTTATTTCACGCAGCGGGTACACTGCGTGAGTTGTATTTGTTGGAAGAAATCATTTCCTTTGTCATCCACAAGAATAAACGCCGGAAAATCTTCCACTTCTATTTTCCAGATAGCTTCCATTCCCAGCTCAGGATACTCAACACATTCCAGACTCTTTATACTGCCTTGCGCCAGTACCGCTGCCGGGCCGCCGATACTGCCGAGGTAGAAACCGCCGTGTTTTTTACAAGCATCGGTCACCTGCTGGCTGCGGTTGCCTTTCGCCAGCATGATCATACTTCCGCCTTGCGCTTGCAGTTGATCAACATAGGAATCCATCCGTCCGGCAGTCGTTGGGCCGAGAGAACCGGAGGCATAACCTTCCGGCGTTTTTGCCGGGCCCGCATAGTAAATCGGATGATCTTTAATGTATTGTGGCAGCCCTTCTCCGTTATCCATACGTTCTTTCAGTTTAGCGTGGGCGATATCGCGACCGACAATAATGGTGCCGTTCAGCGATAGACGCGTAGAAACGGGATATTGCGACAACTGAGCGAGGATCTCTTTCATTGGGCGATTAAGATCAACGCGCACCGCTTCGCCTTCTCCCGCTTTACGCAACTCTTCCGGGATATATTTGCCTGGATTATGTTCCAGTTTTTCGATCCAGATCCCCTGACGGTTGATTTTCGCTTTGATATTACGGTCAGCGGAACAGGAGACGCCCATACCGATCGGGCAAGATGCACCATGACGCGGCAGACGAATAACGCGAATGTCATGAGCAAAATATTTACCGCCAAACTGGGCGCCGAGTCCAAGATTTTGCGCTTCAAGCAGCAATTCGTTTTCCAGCTCTACATCGCGGAACGCCTGACCGTGCTCATTCCCTTCCGTTGGCAGCTCGTCATAGTATTTCGCCGACGCCAGTTTTACGGTTTTGAGGTTGGTTTCCGCCGAAGTGCCGCCAATGACAAACGCAATGTGGTACGGAGGACATGCCGCTGTACCCAGCGTGCGCATTTTCTCAACCAGATAATTTTTTAGCTTTCCCGGCGTCAGTAACGCTTTGGTTTCCTGATAGAGGTACGTTTTGTTTGCCGAACCGCCCCCTTTGGCGATACAGAGGAATTTGTACTCGTCACCATCAACGGCATAAAGATCGATCTGCGCTGGCAGGTTAGTCCCCGTATTCACCTCTTTATACATATCCAGCGGCGCGTTTTGTGAGTAACGCAGGTTATCTTCAATATAGGTGTTGTACACGCCGCGGGCCAGCGCCGCTTCATCGCCACCACCGGTCCATACACGCTGCCCTTTTTTACCAACGATAATCGCTGTGCCGGTATCCTGGCAGGTTGGCAGAATACCTTTCGCGGCAATATCGGAGTTGCGCAGGAATTGCAACGCCACATATTTGTCGTTTTCGCTAGCTTCCGGGTCGCGCAGAATATCGGCAACCTGTTGTTGGTGGGCCGGACGTAGCATAAATGATGCATCATGAAACGCCTGACGCGCCAACAACGTTAACGCTTCTGGCGCGACTTTCAAAACCTCCTGTCCTTCAAATTCAGATACGCTGACATGTTCACTGGTCAGCAGGTAGTACTCGGTATCGTCTTTTTTGAGTGGGAAAGGAGCCTGATAATGAAAGGGTTTGTTTGACATTGTTCTCTCACTTACTGCCTGGTTTGGTTATGCTCTGGGCGAGTGTTCCATTGCCCTGTTAAAAGCGAGTTACATTATCCTACACACTTTTTTAACAAAAACTGAGACTGGCACGACTTTTTGCGGCTCCAGGTTACTTCCTGTGGGATTCTTGCTTTAATAACGGGATTAATGTCCATATCTAACAGGGATTGATAATGCAAAAACTCATTAACTCAGTGCAAAACTATGCCTGGGGAAGCAAAACAGCGTTAACTGAACTTTATGGCATGGAGAATCCGTCCAACCAACCGATGGCCGAATTATGGATGGGCGCACATCCCAAGAGCAGTTCACGTGTGCACAACGCCGCCGGAGAGGTTGTTTCACTGCGCGATGTAATTGAAAGCAATAAATCCACTCTTTTGGGAGAGGCTGTTGCCCAGCGCTTTGGCGAACTGCCTTTCCTGTTCAAAGTATTATGCGCAGCCCAGCCGCTCTCCATTCAGGTTCATCCGAACAAACGCAATTCTGAAATCGGTTTTGCCAAAGAAAATGCCGCCGGTATCCCAATGGATGCCGCCGAGCGAAACTATAAAGATCTGAACCACAAGCCGGAGCTGGTTTTTGCTCTGACCCCTTTCCTCGCGATGAACGCGTTTCGTGAGTTCTCCGAGATTGTTTCTCTGCTCCAGCCAGTCGCTGATGCGCATCCAGCCATTGCTCACTTTTTACAGCAGCCCAATGCCGAACGCTTAAGCGAACTGTTCGCCAGCCTGTTAAATATGCAATGTGAAGAGAAATCCCGTGCACTGGCGATTTTAAAATCGGCGCTCCACAGTCAACAGGGTGAACCATGGCAAACGATTCGTTTAATTTCTGAATTTTACCCGGATGACAGCGGCCTGTTCTCCCCGCTGCTGTTGAATGTGGTGAAGCTGAATCCAGGTGAAGCCATGTTCCTGTTCGCCGAAACGCCACATGCCTATCTGCAAGGCGTGGCGCTGGAAGTGATGGCGAATTCCGATAACGTGCTACGTGCGGGGCTGACGCCAAAATATATTGATATCCCGGAACTGGTCGCCAACGTTAAGTTCGAAGCTAAGCCAGCCAATCAGTTGCTGACCAAGCCAGTAAAACATGGCGCAGAGCTGGACTTCCCGATCCCGGTTGATGATTTTGCTTTCTCGTTGCATGACCTTAACGATAAAGAGTGCACTATCGGTCAACAAAGCGCGGCGATTCTGTTCTGCGTAGAAGGCGAAGCCACGCTAAATAAAGACTCTCAGCAGTTGCTGCTTAAACCTGGCGAATCAGCGTTTATTGCCGCCAATGAGTCACCAGTCAAGGTCAAAGGCCATGGCCGTTTAGCCCGGGTTTACAACAAACTGTAAGAGCTTACTGAAATAGTTAACATCTCTTGCTAAGCTTATTAAAGGCTTATAACACTTTCAGGCGGCCAGTCCGCCTGATTTCATTTTACGGATAATCATTATGAAAAAATCGCTGGTAGCGGTAGGCGTCATTGTTGCGCTCGGCGTAGTCTGGACAGGCGGCGCGTGGTACACAGGCAAGAAACTGGAAACGCATCTCGAAGAGATGGTTGCGCAGGCGAATACGCAACTTAAACTGACAGCGCCTGAATCCAACCTCGAAGTCAGCTATCAAAACTATCATCGCGGCGTATTCAGTAGCCAGTTGCAGTTAGTTGTGAAACCCGTTGCTGGCAAAGAAAATCCGTGGATTAAAAGCGGGCAGAGCGTCATCCTCAACGAAAATATCGACCACGGCCCCTTCCCTCTGGCTCAGCTTAAAAAGCTGAATTTAATTCCGTCGATGGCCTCAGTTCAAACGACGCTAGTCAATACCAACGTCACTAACCCATTGTTTGAGATGGCAAAAGGTGAAACACCTTTTGTGATTAATTCCCGTATCGGTTATAACGGCGACTCCAGTTCTGATATTTCCCTCAAACCACTGAATTACGAGCAAGAAGGCGAGAAAGTTGCTTTTAGCGGCGGTGAATTTCAACTAAATGCCGACAAAGATGGAAAAGCGATCTCTCTGTCTGGAGAAGCGCAAAGCGGCATTATAGACGCCGTTAATGAGTACAACCAGAAAGTACAGTTGACCTTTAATAATCTCAAAACTGACGGCTCCAGCACGCTGGCAAGTTTTGGTGAGCGTGTAGGCAATCAAAAACTGTCGCTGGAAAAAATGACTATTTCCGTTGCAGGTAAAGAGCTGGCATTGCTGGAAGGCATGGAGATCAGCGGTAAATCAGACCTTGTAAACGACGGCAAAACGATCAATAGCCAACTGGATTACTCGCTAAATAGCCTGAAAATACAGAATCAGGATCTGGGGAGCGGCAAGCTAACCTTAAAAGTGGGCCAGATTGACGGCGAAGCCTGGCATCAGTTTAGTCAACAATATAATGCTCAAACTCAGGCGCTGCTGGCACAGCCAGAAATTGCCAATAATCCCGAGCTTTATCAGGAGAAAGTGACAGAAGCTTTCTTTAACGCCCTGCCACTGATGTTGAAAGGCGATCCGATGATTACTGTCGCGCCATTAAGCTGGAAAAACAGTCAGGGAGAAAGCGCGCTGAATCTATCGCTGTTCTTGAAAGATCCGGCAACGACTAAAGAAGCGCCGCAAACGCTGGCGCAGGAAGTTGACCGCTCAGTAAAATCGCTGGATGCAAAACTAACCATTCCGGTCGATATGGCAACTGAACTGATGACACAGGTAGCAAAACTGGAAGGTTATCAAGAAGATAAAGCTAAAAAACTGGCACAGCAGCAAGTTGAAGGCGCCTCGGCAATGGGCCAGATGTTCCGTCTGACCACTCTGCAGGACAATGTCATCACCACCAGCCTGCAATATGCTAACGGTCAGATCACGTTGAATGGTCAGAAAATGCCTCTGGAAGAGTTTGTTGGCATGTTTGCGATACCAGCACTTACCGTTCCGGCCGTACCGGCAATCCCACAGCAGTAACTCACGTCCAGAATGCCGGAGAATTTTCTCTCCGGCATTTAAGGCTGATGACAATTAGCAGAATTTCACGACTCAGTAGAAACCTTTCTTATACAGCGGAGTGAAGGTACTAAACGTGGACACGGTCATCATCAACCCGCGGAGAGAAAAGATCAGGATGCGTGAAATACATGGTTGTTTACCGACCTGCCAGCATATTAGTTGAGCTCCTGTACCCCACCACCAGAGACAGTGAGAATTTGTCCGCTTATCCAACTGGCTGCCGGAGAACAAAGGAACAGCGCTGCATCAGCAATATCCTGTGGTTTGCCCAGGCGTCTGATCGGCGTGTGTTCCAACATTTTCTGTTCAATTTCTGGCGTAATAACGGATTTAAGGGCATCAGTCAGTATTGCACCTGGTGCAATGCCATTAACCCGAATATTTTTTCCGCCAAGGTCAAAAGCCATATTTCTGACCAGATGGCTGGCAGCAGCTTTAGATGACGCATAAGAGGTCATGTTTTTATTTTTATTTTCTGCCGCCATAGAGGTGATGGTCAAAATAACACCACCGCCATTTTTTTCCATCTGCGGTGCAACAAGTTGCGACAGGTAGAAAAATGAGAAAACATTCAGCTCATAAGCACGGCGAAAATCCGCCATTGGCATATCAAACGGTTTAGGACCGCCACCACCGGCATTATTCACCAGAATATCAACTTTGCCCAATTTACTGACGGCAAAGTCAGCCAAAGCGGAGAGCTCCTGTTCGGAAGTAATATCGCAATGAAAGGCAAATGCTTGCCCGCCATGGCGATGAATTTCCTCAACAACATGATTCGCTGAGTCGGCATTAATATCACTGACCACCACTGATGCGCCTGCGGTAGCGAAAGTGATGGCGATTTCTTTACCAATACCAGCCCCGGCGCCAGTGATGATGGCGCATTTTCCGTCGAGTCTCAGGTTGTCAGAATTAAACACATAAACCTCCTGTGAACGTCAGTAAAATAAAAAACACCGCCTGTGTGCGACGTTTTTAGCACTATCCTCAGAGAAAAGACACTACCAGGTATAGCAGATAACATGTGGGTTATTTCATCGTAATAAGCCGTGCTGGAATAATCAGGTTTCGTGAGTGATTCTCTTCGTGACCAATTTTTTGCATCATGCGATCGGCAAGCGTAAAGCCAAGTTCCCGTGCTGGCGTGCTGGCCCAGATAATAGGTAAATCCTCAAGCGTTGTTTGCACCACATCAGTAAATCCCGCCAGCGAAACCTGCTGCTCGAAATAACGATCCACTCCGCTTTCGCCACTTTGCCTCCCTGCTCTCAATAAACCAAACCACGCGCCCATGGCAATAGTTTCGTTATAACAGACCACAGCACTGATGGTCGGGTTATGACGTAAAAGAGCAGTGATGGCTTCCGCGGCTTGCTTTTGGCTGGAGATGCACTCAACGACCCAATCGCTGTGAAATGGCAGGCCAAATTTCAATAAAGTTGCACAATAGCCGCCAACCCGCTCCGCACGAGTCAGAGAAGAGCTTTGCCCTCCCAGCCAGGCGATACGCTGATGCCCACTACGAATAAGATGCTCAGTCAATAACTGCGCCGCCTGCATGTTGTCAGGTCGAACAGTATCAACATCGTCAAGATAGCTGGCGCGCGAAGCGAAAATAACCGGGATACCTTTTTCTTCCGCCATGCGCCGCAGGTCATCACTACTTCCCGCCGCACCGGCGATCACCACACCATCAACGCCCTGGTTCAGCAACAAGGAAAATCGCTGAGCCAGTTGTTTACCGTCTTTACCGCCATGTAGCAAAAAAACCATCCGCCCCTGCGCTTCCAGCGCCTCCGTCAGCCCGGCGGTTAATTCAGCGTAAAACGGCGCGGTTAAATCACGAACAATTAAACCAACGACGCCACTCTGACCGCCCCTAAGCGCTGATGCCTGACGATTACGCACAAACCCAAGCTCTTCAATAGCCGCATTTACCCGTTCACCCGTCGCAGCAGAAATCCGCCCTTTGCCGCTCAGCACCAGCGAAACAGTACTCACTGACACACCCGCGGCCAGCGCAACATCATGAATGGTGATTTTTTTGGCGGTAGCCATGCGGACGACTCTCTCCCTGGTTATGTGACAGATAAAACGTTTTATCAATTATTTGCTTTTATACGCCCTATTATCGTTGCGTAATGTGATTTGTGCCGCACTAAAATTTGATAAAACGTTTTATCTTCTCGCGCAACTTATTGACCCCAGACTGTTCTTAACGAGGAGTCGTTTTATGACGGCGAAAACAGCACCGAAAGTCACACTGTGGGAATTCTTCCAGCAGTTAGGCAAAACCTTCATGTTACCTGTCGCGTTACTGTCGTTCTGCGGCATTATGTTGGGGATTGGCAGTTCTCTCAGTAGCCACGATGTTATCACTCTGATCCCGGCATTGGGCAACCCTGTATTGCAGACCATCTTTACCTGGATGAGTAAGATTGGTTCATTCGCTTTTAGCTTTCTGCCAGTAATGTTCTGTATCGCGATCCCTCTGGGGCTGGCGCGTGAGAACAAAGGCGTAGCAGCATTTGCCGGTTTTGTTGGCTACGCGGTGATGAACCTGGCAGTTAACTTCTGGTTGACCAATAAAGGCATTCTGCCAACCGCTGATGCCGCCGTTCTGAAAGCCAATAACATCCAAAGCATTCTCGGGATCCAGTCGATCGACACAGGGATCCTCGGTGCGGTGATCGCCGGTATTATCGTCTGGATGCTGCATGAGCGTTTTCATAATATCCGCCTGCCGGATGCACTGGCATTCTTCGGCGGTACGCGCTTCGTGCCGATTATCTCCTCGCTGGTAATGGGGCTTATCGGACTGGTTATTCCGTTGGTCTGGCCGATTTTCGCCATGGGTATTAGTGGCTTAGGCCATATGATCAACAACGCAGGCGATTTCGGGCCGATGTTGTTTGGTACTGGCGAGCGCCTGCTGCTGCCGTTTGGTCTGCATCACATTCTGGTGGCATTAATTCGCTTTACCGACGCAGGCGGTACGCAGGAAGTTTGTGGTCAAACCGTAAGCGGCGCGTTGACTATCTTCCAGGCGCAATTAAGCTGCCCAACCACTCAAGGTTTCTCTGAAAGCGCTACGCGTTTCCTCTCTCAGGGCAAAATGCCTGCGTTCCTCGGCGGCCTGCCAGGAGCGGCATTAGCAATGTATCACTGCGCTCGCCCGGAAAATCGCCACAAAATTAAAGGACTGCTGATTTCTGGTCTGATTGCTTGTGTCGTTGGTGGTACGACCGAACCGTTGGAATTCCTGTTCCTCTTTGTTGCTCCTGTTCTGTATGTGATCCACGCGCTGTTAACCGGCCTCGGCTTTACCGTGATGTCCATTCTCGGCGTCACTATCGGTAACACTGACGGCAATATCATCGACTTTGTGGTGTTCGGTATTTTGCATGGCTTGTCTACCAAGTGGTACATGGTGCCAGTAGTTGCGGCAATCTGGTTTGTCGTTTACTACGCCATCTTCCGTTTCGCTATCACTCGTTTCAATCTGAAAACGCCGGGTCGCGACAGTGAAGCCGCCAGTTCAATTGAAAAAGCCGTTGCCGGTACTCCGGGTAAATCGGGCTATAACGTACCAGCAATCCTTGAAGCCCTCGGCGGCGCCGACAATATTGTCAGCCTCGATAACTGCATTACCCGTCTGCGTTTGTCAGTGAAAGATATGTCGCTTGTTAATGTACAGGCGCTGAAGGACAATCGAGCCATTGGCGTAGTACAACTTAATCAACATAACCTGCAAGTGGTTATCGGGCCGCAAGTTCAGTCGGTGAAAGATGAAATGGACGGTCTGATGCGCGCTGTTCAGGCATAAGGATAAGATATGTTCGATTTTTCAAAGGTCGTGGATCGTCATGGCACATGGTGTACGCAGTGGGATTATGTCGCCGATCGTTTCGGTAGTGCTGACCTGTTGCCGTTCACGATTTCAGACATGGATTTTGCCACTGCTCCCTGCATTATTGAGGCGCTGAATCAGCGCCTGATGCACGGTGTCTTTGGCTACAGCCGCTGGAAAAACGATGAGTTTCTTGCGGCAATTGCTCACTGGTTTTCAACGCAACATTACACTGCCATTGATACGCAGTCAGTGGTGTATGGCCCTTCGGTTATCTATATGGTGTCAGAGCTGATTCGTCAGTGGTCTGAAGTCGGCGAAGGTGTGGTGATCCATACCCCTGCCTACGACGCATTTTACAAAGCCATTGAGGGTAATCAACGCACAGTGATGCCCGTTGCTTTAGAGAAGCGGGCTGATGGCTGGTTTTGTGACATGGATAAACTGGAAGCTGTGTTGGCGCAACCGGAGTGTAAAATTATGCTCCTGTGTAGTCCGCAGAACCCTACCGGCAAAGTCTGGACTTGCGATGAGCTGGAGACAATGGCCGATCTGTGCGAACGTCATGGTGTGCGAGTCATTTCCGATGAGATTCATATGGATATGGTGTGGGGCAAGCAACCACATATTCCCTGGAGCAACGTGGCGCGCGGAAATTGGGCGCTACTGACCTCAGGCTCAAAAAGCTTCAATATTCCCGCCCTGACAGGTGCTTACGGGATTATTGAAAATAGCGATAGCCGCGAAGCGTACTTATCGGCGCTGAAAGGTCGTGATGGGTTATCTTCGCCTGCCGTACTGGCGCTTACCGCACATATCGCCGCCTATCAGCAAGGCGCACCGTGGCTGGATGCCTTACGCGTCTATCTGAAAGACAATCTGACGTATATTGCAGATACGATGAATACCGCATTCCCGGAGCTAAACTGGCAAATTCCACAATCCACTTATCTGGCCTGGCTTGATCTCCGGCCACTGAATATAGACAACAACGCGTTGCAAAGAGCCCTGATTGAGCAAGAAAAAGTGGCGATTATGCCAGGATATACCTATGGTGAAGAAGGTCGCGGCTTTGTACGTCTCAATGCCGGATGTCCGCGTTCAAAACTGGAGAAAGGCGTCGCCGGGTTGATTAACGCCATCCGCGCCGTACGCTGATTATGATTGCGCAACGAATATAATCGTTGCGCAACATAGATTTTTACCCTGTTTTGTTTTTATAATGATGCGCACTTTTATACCCAGAAAAAGAGTGCGACCATGATTGATACCACCCTGCCATTAACTGATATTCATCGCCACCTTGATGGCAACATTCGCCCCCAGACCATCCTTGAACTTGGCCGCCAGTATAATATCTCGCTTCCTGCACAATCTCTGGAAACGTTGATCCCCCACGTTCAGGTCACCGCCAACGAACCCGATCTGGTTAGCTTTCTGACCAAACTTGACTGGGGCGTTAAAGTTCTGGCGTCTCTTGACGCCTGCCGCCGAGTTGCGTTTGAAAACATTGAAGATGCTGCCCGTAACGGCCTGCATTATGTTGAACTGCGTTTTTCGCCGGGTTACATGGCGATGGCGCATCAGTTACCTGTTGCTGGCGTTGTCGAAGCGGTTATTGATGGCGTACGCGAAGGTTGCCGCACCTTTGGCGTACAAGCGAAACTCATCGGGATTATGAGCCGGACTTTTGGCGAAGCCGCCTGCCAGCAAGAACTGGAGGCATTTCTGACCCACCGCGACCAGATTACCGCGCTGGATTTAGCTGGCGATGAGCTGGGTTTTCCGGGGAACCTGTTCCTTTCCCATTTTAATCGCGCACGTGATGCAGGCTGGCATATTACTGTTCACGCTGGCGAAGCCGCCGGGCCGGAAAGCATCTGGCAAGCCATTCGTGAACTGGGCGCGGAGCGTATTGGTCATGGTGTGAAAGCGATTGAAGATCGGGCGCTGATGGATTTCCTCGCCGAACAACAAATTGGTATTGAATCCTGCCTGACTTCGAACATTCAGACCAGCACCGTGGCTTCTCTGCAGGCGCATCCGTTGAAAACGTTCCTTGAGCATGGCATACGCGCCAGCATTAATACCGACGATCCTGGTGTACAGGGCGTAGATATCATTCATGAATATACTATTGCCGCACCTGCTGCAGGATTATCCCGCGAGCAAATTCGCCAGGCACAAATCAACGGTCTGGAGATGGCTTTTTTAAGTGCTGATGAGAAACGTGCGCTGCGGGAAAAAGTAGCTACAAAATAAGAGCGTGCTGCCTGAGAAAACGCGCCAGCGTCGTATCAGGCATTAAACTTATCGCCGGATACGGCGTAACGCCCTATCCGGTCAACAAAATCAATAATCACGTCAGGCACAACGTCGCGCGATGTCTGGCGGATTCGATACCAAGTTCAATAAGTTCCATCACCTGAATGGCCTGGCTTGCCGGAACCGGATTTTCGCCGTCGCCATTCAATGCATCACGAATAGCCGCGTAATAAGCCGGATAATTTCCCGGCACCGTCAGCAGCGTTTCTTCGACACGTTCGTCACCTTCGACTCGCGTCAGTACGCCATCACGCATATCATAGCCCCAATCTTCCTGCGGCAATCGTTCGCCATTTTTCAGACGCTCTTCCTGCGGATCAAGACCATATTTAATATAGCTGCCACGTGACCCGTGAACGATATAGCGCGCAGACTCTGCCGCCGCCAGCATAGTGCCATGTAAAATAACCCGTCGCTGTGGATAGGACAAAATAGCGTGAAAATAATCGGTCGACTGCGCCCCTGGACGTAATTGCGCTAAATCCACTGTCATACTGATCGGTAAACCAAACAACATAATGGCCTGATCGAGCAGATGCGGCGCCAGATCGTACCAGATACCGCTGCCAGGACCGCCCTGTTCACGCCAGCGATCGCGCACCTGTGGGCGAAAACGGTCAAAGTGAGATTCAAAGTAAGCAACTTCACCCAGTACGCCTTCCGCAAGCAGTCCTTTCAGCGTCAGGAAATCACTGTCCCAGCGGCGGTTATGAAAGACCGACAGCACGCGCCCTACACGCTTTGCCAGCGCATCAAGCTCCCGCGCTTGTGACAGTGTCACGGTAAAAGGTTTATCGACAACGACATGTTTTCCCGCTTCCAGCGCTGCTTTGGCTAACGGAAAATGGGTATCGTTGGGGGTAGGAATGACAATTAAATCTATGCTGGGATCATTAAAGAGATGCTTCGGCTCAGGGACAACCGCAGCCGTCGGCCAGTCGGCCTTTACTTTTGTTTCGTCGCTACTGGAAACCACAGCCAGCTCCAGCCCGGGCGTACCCGCAATTAAGGGCGCATGGAAGGTTTTACTCGCATAGCCGTACCCAATCAACCCAACACGAATGTTGTCGCTCATGTCATCGCCCCTCAGTGAAGTAGATCGCTATTTGACACTATCCTTTACCCGCTCACAACAATTTAATAACCTGCCGGCATCGCCAGGTCGTTGTTTAACTTAAGTCAAAGAAATAGCGATTTCTCCCAGGATTAAAGATAAATGTCGTAAAAACATTGGCAAAAATCTTGCTGGAGCAATTATTGCTAAGTAACATTTATGCTCTGTCGTTAATGGATCAATCAACATAGATGTGGGCAGTAATGAATCGTCTTATTGAATTAACAGGTTGGATCGTTCTTACCATTTCAGTCATTCTTCTTGGCGTGGCCAGTCACATCGACAACTACCAGCCACCTGAGCAGAGTGCCCCGGTACAGCACAAATAGCCCTCTGCTCTTGCAGAACAACATGCAGCCCCTTTGGGCGCATGTCTAACTTATTGGCTATATAAACCAGGAATTTATTATCTTGTTCGGCGTTGTTAACGATTGTCAGGGGGAGTAAAGCACGTTACTCTTTTCTTAGCAGTATTTATTCCCTGAATATTTGCATTAGCGCAGTCTTATTATTGCTATTGCACAAGTGTTCACCTTCGGTGAATTTTTGTCATTACAAATAATATCTACCCCGATGGTATTAGTTATTTTATGGATCATTTATGACTGTTCAGGACTACTTATTAAAATTTCGTAAAATCAGTTCACTTGAAAGCCTGGAAAAACTCTACGATCACCTTAATTACACCCTGACGGACGATCTGGACATTATAAATATGTACCGTGCAGCCGATCATCGTCGCGCAGAACTGGTCTCTGGCGGGCGTTTGTTTGACCTCGGTCAGGTTCCGAAGTCTGTCTGGCATTACGTTCAATAAAGAAAGTAGCGATCGATTATAAAAGCTTTATAATAGCGCCCTTAATATCAGATTTGTCTGTTTGCTGTCGCTTTTCTGGAGAACTTATGACCACCACAACGCCACAACGTATTGGAGGCTGGTTGCTTGGCCCGTTAGCCTGGCTGTTAGTCGCCTTGTTAAGTACGACACTGGCGCTGTTGCTGTATACTGTGGCGCTATCTTCTCCGCAAACATTTAAAACGCTCGGCGAACAACTCCTGACAACGCAAATCTTATGGGGCGTTTCTTTTATTACTGCCATCGCCATGTGGTATTACACATTGTGGTTGACCATTGCATTCTTTAAACGTCGGCGCTGTGTTCCTAAACACTATATTATCTGGCTATTGGTTTCCGTATTACTGTCGGTTAAAGCCTTCGCTTTTTCACCCGTTGAGGATGGAGTAGCCGTCCGCCAATTGCTGTTTACGTTGCTGGCAACCGCATTGATCGTCCCCTATTTCAAGCGTTCGTCCCGGGTCAAAACGACGTTTGTGAATCCGTAATAACCTTACAGTTAACCTGTTGTCGCCTCCTCTGGATTATCGGATAATAGGCGGCTTTTTTATTTCAGGCCGAAAAATGACTGATTACCTGTTACTGTTTGTCGGAACCGTACTGGTCAACAACTTTGTACTGGTCAAGTTTCTGGGCCTCTGTCCGTTTATGGGCGTTTCCAAAAAGCTGGAAACCGCGATGGGGATGGGGCTGGCAACAACATTTGTCATGACGCTGGCGTCAATCTGCGCCTGGCTTATCGACACGTGGATTTTAATCCCGCTCAATCTGATTTACCTGCGTACGCTGGCATTTATTCTGGTGATTGCCGTAGTCGTGCAGTTCACCGAGATGGTTGTGCGTAAAACCAGCCCTGTACTTTATCGTCTACTGGGCATTTTTCTGCCGCTGATAACCACAAACTGTGCGGTGCTTGGCGTAGCATTGTTGAATATTAATCTCGGACATAATTTCTTGCAGTCGGCGCTGTACGGTTTTTCCGCCGCCGTCGGCTTCTCACTGGTAATGGTGCTTTTTGCCGCGATACGCGAACGCCTGGCTGTAGCCGATGTCCCGGCCCCTTTCCGCGGTAATGCCATTGCACTGATTACCGCAGGTCTTATGTCTCTGGCCTTTATGGGCTTTAGTGGTTTGGTGAAGTTGTAATGAATGCTATCTGGATTGCCGTTGCCGCCGTGAGCCTGTTAGGCCTGGTGTTTGGCGCCATTCTGGGTTATGCCTCCCGCCGTTTTGCGGTGGAAGACGATCCGGTCGTTGAGAAAATTGACGAAATTTTACCACAGAGCCAGTGTGGTCAGTGTGGCTATCCTGGCTGCCGCCCGTATGCGGAAGCTATAAGCTGCAATGGGGAAAAGATCAACCGCTGCGCGCCCGGCGGGGAAGCCGTAATGTTGAAAATTGCCGGGCTGCTTAATGTCGAGCCACAACCACTGGACGGCGATGCACAAGAGTTGACGCCAGCGCGTATGGTGGCGGTTATCGATGAAAATAACTGTATTGGCTGCACCAAATGTATTCAGGCGTGTCCGGTAGACGCCATTGTCGGTGCCACCCGTTCCATGCATACAGTGATGAGCGAACTGTGCACAGGCTGCAATCTGTGTGTTGACCCGTGCCCGACACAATGCATTTCCTTACAACCGGTCGCAGAAACGCCTGACAGCTGGAAATGGGATCTGAACACCATTCCCGTGCGTATCATTCCTGTGGAACACCATGCTTAAGTTATTCTCTGCTTTCAAAAAAAATAAAATCTGGGACTTCAATGGCGGCATTCATCCACCGGAGATGAAAACTCAGTCTAACGGTACTCCCTTGCGTCAGGTTCCACTGGCGCAGCGTTTTGTTATGCCGCTAAAACAGCATATTGGCGCAGAAGGCGAGTTGTGCGTCAGCGTTGGCGATAAAGTGCTGCGCGGTCAGCCTCTGACTCGTGGTCGCGGCAAAATGCTGCCTGTTCACGCGCCCACATCCGGTACCGTAACAGCCATTGCGCCCCACTCTACCGCACATCCTTCGGCATTAGCTGAATTAAGCGTGATTATTGATGCCGATGGCGAAGACCGCTGGATCCCACGCGATGGTTGGGTCGATTATCGCTCACGTAGCCGGGAAGCGTTAATTGAACGCATTCATCAGTTTGGCGTCGCCGGGCTTGGCGGCGCAGGCTTCCCGACAGGCGTTAAATTGCAGGGCGGCGGCGATAAAATCGAAACCTTGATCATCAATGCCGCTGAATGCGAGCCGTATATTACTGCCGATGACCGTCTGATGCAGGATTGTGCTGCCCAGGTTGTAGAGGGCATTCGCATTCTTGCGCATATCCTCCAGCCGCGCGAAATTCTTATCGGTATTGAAGATAACAAACCGCAGGCGATTTCCATGCTGCGCGCGGTTCTGGCGGATTCTCACGATATTTCATTGCGCGTTATTCCGACTAAATACCCTTCCGGCGGCGCCAAACAGTTAACGTACATTCTGACCGGTAAGCAAGTGCCGCACGGCGGTCGCTCATCGGATATTGGCGTATTAATGCAAAATATTGGTACGGCTTACGCGGTGAAACGAGCTGTCATCGACGGCGAGCCCATTACCGAACGCGTCGTAACGCTGACCGGTGAAGCGATTACGCGTCCGGGCAATGTCTGGGCACGACTGGGCACCCCGGTAAAACACCTGCTTACTGATGCTGGTTTTTGCCCTTCTGCCGATCAAATGGTAATTATGGGCGGCCCACTAATGGGCTTTACATTGCCGTGGCTTGACGTTCCGGTGGTAAAAATCACCAACTGCCTGTTGGCGCCATCTGCCAGTGAATTGGGTGAACCACAGGAAGAGCAAAGTTGTATCCGCTGCAGCGCCTGTGCTGACGCCTGCCCTGCCGATTTATTGCCGCAACAGTTGTACTGGTTCAGTAAAGGCCAGCAGCACGATAAAGCTACTACGCATAATATTGCTGACTGTATTGAATGTGGCGCCTGCGCGTGGGTTTGCCCAAGCAATATTCCACTGGTGCAATATTTCCGCCAGGAAAAAGCGGAGATTGCGGCCATTCGTCAGGAAGAAAAACGCGCCGCAGAAGCGAAAGCACGTTTTGAAGCCCGGCAGGCTCGTCTGGAACGCGAGAAGGCAGCACGTCTGGAGCGACATAAAAGCGCAGCGGTACAACCTGCCGCTAAAGACAAAGATGCGATTGCTGCTGCACTGGCACGGGTGAAAGAGAAACAAGCCCGGGCCACGCAACCTGTTGTGATTAAGGCCGGCGAACGACCGGATAACAGTGCGATTATTGCGGCCCGGGAAGCGAGAAAAGCGCAAGCCAGAGCGAAACAGGCGGAATTGCAACAGACCAACGACGCAGCGCCCATTGCCGATCCGCGTAAAGCTGCCGTTGAAGCCGCTATCGCCCGCGCCAAAGCTCGCAAACTGGAACAACAGCAAGCCAGCGCAGAAGCGGAAGAACAGATCGACCCGCGTAAAGCCGCCGTTGAAGCCGCTATCGCCCGCGCCAAAGCTCGCAAACTGGAACAACAGCAAGCCAGCGCAGAAGCGGAAGAACAGATCGACCCGCGTAAAGCCGCCGTTGAAGCCGCTATCGCCCGCGCCAAAGCACGCAAACTGGAACAACAGCAAGCCAGCACAGAAGCGGAAGAACAGATCGACCCGCGTAAAGCCGCCGTTGAAGCCGCTATCGCCCGTGCCAAAGCGCGTAAGCTGGAACAACAGCAGACAAACGCAGAACCAGAAGAACAGGTTGATCCGCGTAAAGCGGCAGTTGCCGCGGCTATCGCCCGTGTTCAGGCTAAAAAAGCCGCCCAGCAAAAGGTTGTAAACGAGGACTAAATGGTATTCAGAATAGCTAGCTCCCCTTATACCCATAACCAGCGTCAGACCTCCCGCATTATGCTGCTGGTGTTGATTGCAGCTATACCGGGAATCGCTGCGCAACTGTGGTTTTTTGGCTGGGGTACACTCGTTCAGATCTTGTTGGCATCCGTTAGTGCTCTGTTAGCCGAAGCCCTTGTGCTCAAACTACGCAAACAGCCAATAGCCGCGACGTTGAAAGATAACTCAGCATTGTTGACCGGCTTATTACTGGCGGTCAGTATTCCGCCTCTCGCACCATGGTGGATGGTAGTGCTGGGTACGGTGTTTGCGGTGCTCATCGCTAAACAGTTATATGGCGGCCTGGGGCAGAATCCGTTTAACCCGGCAATGATTGGTTATGTGGTATTACTGATCTCCTTCCCGGTGCAGATGACCAGTTGGTTACCGCCGCATGAAATTGCGGTCAACATACCCGGATTTATCGACGCAGTACAAGTGATCTTCAGCGGTCATACCGCCAGCGGTGGCGATATGAACACACTACGCCTGGGCATCGATGGCATCAGCCAGGCAACGCCGCTGGATACGTTCAAAACCTCCATTCGCGCCGGTCATTCGGTTGAACAGATTATGCAGTACCCAATCTACAGAGGTATGCTGGCGGGCGCTGGCTGGCAATGGGTAAACCTCGCCTGGCTGGTTGGCGGCGTCTGGTTGTTATGGCAGAAAACTATTCGTTGGCATATTCCGGTCAGTTTTTTAGTATCGCTGGGGCTATGCGCTACTCTGGGCTGGTTGTTCGCACCGGAAACACTCGCATCGCCGCAAATTCATCTGTTGTCTGGCGCAACCATGCTCGGCGCGTTCTTTATTCTGACCGATCCAGTGACTGCGTCCACCACTAATCGTGGCCGTCTGATTTTCGGCGCGCTGGCAGGTTTATTAGTCTGGTTGATCCGTAGTTTTGGCGGCTATCCTGATGGCGTGGCTTTTGCTGTCCTGCTGGCAAACATTACGGTTCCCCTGATCGATTACTACACGCGTCCACGCGTCTACGGCCATCGCAAAGGATAAACCATGCTGAAAACAATCCGAAAACACGGTATCACGCTGGCGCTGTTTGCCGCAGGCTCTACCGGATTAACCGCAGCTATTAACCAGATGACTAAAACCACTATTGCGGAACAAGCCAGCTTGCAACAGAAAGTATTATTTGATCAAGTGCTGCCAGCCGATCGCTATAACAATGCACTGGCGCAGAGTTGTTATCTGGTGACTGCACCTGAGCTCGGTAAAGGTGAACATCGGGTTTATATCGCAAAACAGGATGGCAAACCGGTAGCCGCCGTGCTGGAGGCGACAGCGCCCGATGGTTATTCCGGCGCGATTCAGTTGCTGGTCGGGGCCGATTTTAACGGCACGGTACTGGGCACTCGAGTGACGGAACACCACGAAACGCCGGGTCTTGGCGATAAAATTGAACTGCGACTCTCTGACTGGATAACCCATTTCGCGGATAAAAAAATCAGTGGTGCGAATGACAGTCACTGGGCAGTAAAGAAAGATGGCGGTGATTTCGACCAGTTTACCGGCGCCACCATTACTCCTCGCGCCGTGGTAAATGCGGTTAAACGCGCCGGGTTATACGCCCAGACGTTACCGACACAGATTTCTCAACTTCCGGCCTGTGGAGAATAAACCGTGAGCGAAATTAAAGACGTTATTGTTCAGGGATTATGGAAAAACAACTCCGCGTTGGTCCAGTTGCTTGGCCTCTGCCCGCTACTGGCGGTCACATCTACCGCCACCAACGCACTGGGCTTAGGACTTGCTACAACGCTGGTGCTGACTCTCACCAACCTGACCATCTCTACGCTGCGTCACTGGACTCCGGCTGAGATTCGTATTCCGATTTACGTCATGATCATCGCTTCTGTGGTTAGCGCCGTACAGATGCTGATCAACGCCTATGCCTTCGGTCTGTATCAATCGTTAGGGATTTTTATTCCATTGATTGTCACTAACTGTATCGTTGTCGGGCGCGCTGAAGCCTTCGCGGCCAAAAAGGGGCCCGCTCTCTCGGCACTGGATGGTTTTTCAATTGGCATGGGGGCAACCTGCGCCATGTTCGTGCTGGGCTCGTTGCGAGAAATCATCGGTAACGGCACGCTGTTTGACGGTGCTGATGCGCTGTTGGGGAGCTGGGCCAAAGTACTGCGGGTAGAAATCTTCCACACCGATTCCCCATTCCTGTTGGCAATGTTACCGCCAGGCGCATTTATTGGTCTGGGATTAATGCTGGCAGGAAAATACCTGATTGATGAAAAAATGAAAAAGCGCCGTACTGAAGCAGTCGCTACACGTGAGTTGCCGGACGGCGAAACAGGGAGTGTCTGATGAACAAAGCAAAACGACTGGAAATCCTCACTCGCCTGCGTGAGAACAATCCTCATCCCACAACCGAACTTAATTTCAGTTCACCTTTTGAGCTGTTGATTGCCGTACTGCTTTCTGCACAAGCAACCGACGTGAGTGTCAATAAAGCGACGGCAAAGCTCTATCCGGTGGCGAATACGCCTGCCGCAATGCTCGAACTGGGGGTTGACGGTGTAAAAACGTACATTAAAACCATTGGGTTATATAACAGCAAAGCAGAAAATATCATCAAAACCTGCCGTATTTTGCTGGAACAGCATAACGGTGAAGTCCCGGAAGATCGTGCGGCGCTGGAAGCCCTGCCCGGCGTCGGGCGCAAAACGGCTAATGTCGTGCTGAATACTGCTTTTGGCTGGCCTACTATTGCTGTGGATACGCACATTTTCCGTGTCTGTAATCGCACCCAATTTGCTCCCGGTAAAAATGTCGAACAGGTTGAAGAAAAGCTGCTGAAAGTGGTTCCGGCAGAATTTAAAGTCGATTGCCATCACTGGTTAATCCTTCACGGGCGTTATACCTGCATAGCTCGTAAGCCTCGCTGTGGCTCCTGCATTATTGAAGATCTTTGTGAATACAAAGAGAAGGTTGACATTTAACGCAAATGGGTAATGTCGTTTACCCATTCATAACCTTTCTTCATCCTCTTCAAAAACATCTTTTTAACGTTAATGATGCCGCCTCGTTGCGGCATCATCAGGCAATCCGTTCGTGAATAACCAAAAATGCAGGTTAATTGTTTTTTTAATAGCGAAATTTTCTATCCATTTGTGATTAGAATCACATTGATATAAAAATGTAAAAACATTACGTTTTTGAAGTTAAATTAGATACGGTATTGATTCACCCCCATCGGAAACCTACAAAACATTACACTGGCTATTTTTAAGATAATGGACTATCACACTGCATAAAACACCTTATAGCAGAACATATCGCCAAACAGGAATAATCACCCTATTACAGTAGTGAAAAAATCTGTCGTTACGTTTTTTGAAAAATTTAACGCTGGATAACATTTCCAGGAACCGATGAATTCCCTGCATCAGTTATATGTAACAGATTATTACAAAGCTCTTGTCTGAAAGTGCAAGATAGTGAACATTACCTGCCGTTTCCCCTCCCACTATAACAATTGCGCGTATGTTTTTTAGGCATCACGCGAGAAAGCACCCCCGTTAATATGGGATGTAAAAAAAGAGGTAAAAGTGTCCACAGCAAACCAAAAACCAACAGAAAGCGTTAGTTTGAATGCTTTCAAACAACCGAAAGCGTTCTATCTCATCTTCTCGATTGAGTTATGGGAACGTTTTGGTTACTACGGCCTACAAGGAATTATGGCTGTCTACCTGGTTAAACAACTGGGTATGTCTGAAGCGGATTCAATCACTCTTTTCTCTTCCTTTAGCGCGCTGGTTTACGGTCTGGTCGCTATCGGCGGCTGGTTAGGCGATAAGGTACTGGGTACTAAACGCGTCATTATGCTCGGCGCAATTGTACTGGCGATTGGCTATGCACTGGTTGCCTGGTCTGGTCACGATGCCGGTATCGTCTATATGGGTATGGCCGCCATTGCAGTAGGTAACGGCCTGTTTAAAGCCAACCCGTCTTCGCTGCTTTCTACTTGCTATGAGAAAAACGACCCGCGTCTGGACGGTGCATTTACCATGTACTATATGTCCGTCAACATCGGTTCTTTCTTCTCTATGATTGCGACGCCATGGCTGGCGGCAAAATACGGCTGGAGCGTCGCATTCGCTCTTAGCGTCGTCGGCCTGTTGATCACTATCGTTAACTTCGCCTTCTGTCAGCGTTGGGTTAAACAGTACGGTTCGAAACCTGACTTTGAACCGATCAACTACCGTAATCTGCTGCTGACCATTATTGGCGTTGTGGCGCTGATCGCTGTAGCGACCTGGCTGCTGCACAACCAGGAAGTTGCGCGTATGGCGCTGGGCGTTGTTGCCTTCGGTATCGTGGTTATCTTTGGTAAAGAAGCCTTCGCGATGAAAGGTGCCGCGCGTCGTAAAATGATCGTCGCCTTCATCCTGATGCTGGAAGCTATCATCTTCTTCGTGCTGTACAGCCAGATGCCGACATCACTGAACTTCTTCGCCATTCGTAACGTTGAGCACTCTATTCTGGGTCTGGCAGTTGAACCAGAACAGTATCAGGCGCTGAACCCGTTCTGGATCATCATTGGTAGCCCGATTCTGGCAGCTATCTACAACAAGATGGGTGATACCCTGCCAATGCCGACCAAGTTTGCAATCGGCATGGTGATGTGTTCTGGCGCATTCCTGATTCTGCCGCTGGGTGCGAAATTTGCTTCTGACGCTGGTATCGTTTCTGTAAGCTGGCTGGTTGCAAGCTATGGTTTGCAGAGTATCGGTGAGCTGATGATCTCTGGCCTGGGCCTGGCAATGGTTGCACAGCTCGTTCCGCAACGCCTGATGGGCTTCATTATGGGTAGCTGGTTCCTGACCACTGCGGGTGCAAACCTGATTGGCGGTTATGTTGCAGGGATGATGGCTGTACCAGATAACGTTACTGATCCGCTGATGTCGCTGGAAGTTTATGGCCGCGTGTTCTTACAGATTGGTGTTGCCACTGCCGTTATCGCAGTGCTGATGCTGCTGACCGCGCCGAAACTGCATCGCATGACGCAGGATGACGCTGCAGACAAAGCCGCGAAAGCTGCCGTAGCGTAAATATCAGGGAAACTCTTTTACAAGTCGCTAACTTTTCGTTAGCGGCTTTTTTTTTGTTCAGCAACGCACTACCATACTTTAAATCACAGCCAAAAGGAGTTACCGATGAAACTGTTCTACAAACCGGGCGCCTGCTCTCTTGCTTCCCATATCACTCTGCGTGAGAGCGGAAAGGACTTTACGCTCGTCAGCGTGGATTTAATGAAAAAACGTCTCGAAAATGGTGATGATTACTTTGCCGTTAACCCGAAGGGACAGGTTCCTGCGTTGCTGCTGGATGACGGTACTCTGTTGACAGAAGGTGTAGCCATTATGCAATACCTTGCCGACAGCGTCCCCGATCGCCATTTGCTAGCGTCAGTGAACAGTATTTCTCGCTACAAAACCATCGAATGGCTGAACTATATCGCCACCGAACTGCATAAGGGATTTACTCCGCTGTTTCGACCGGATACGCCGGAAGAATACAAACCGACGGTGCGCGCGCAACTGGAGAAGAAACTGCAATATGTTAACGATACACTCAAAGATGGGCACTGGATCTGCGGGCAACGTTTCACCATTGCCGACGCCTATCTGTTTACTGTGTTGCGCTGGGCATACGGAGTGAAACTGAATCTGGAAGGTCTGGAGCATATCGCCGCATATATGCAGCGAATGGCTGAACGTCCGGCGGTCAAAGCCGCACTGACGGCGGAAGGATTGCAGTAACAAACATTGGCCCACAGGAGTCTGTGGGCCAAATATTTATATTTTTACCAGCAATCTAATTTCAGAGCCTAGTCGCACTGAAATAGTGTTCTGGTTTGGCAATGCGATCCTGCGCTGCAACCACCTGCAATTCATATTCCTGCATTGCTTTGGTGGTCACCATGATTTCGTATACCGCTGCGGTTACATGTTCCAGCGCCTGTTGAAGTGTCACACCCTGTAACAGTTTCACCAGCAGTAAACCACTCGTCACATCACCAACCCCCACTGGCTGGCGCGCACCAAAATCTACCAGTGGGCGGCTTATATGCCAGGCTTCATCCGCGGTGACCAGCAACATCTCAAAACGATCGTGGCTGTAGCCAGCACGGGCCAGATGTTTCACCAGGACAATTTGCGGCCCTTGCGCAATGAGTTCGCGAGCGGCCATAACGGCTTCTTCGACGTTATGTACCGGATGCCCGCAGAGTATTTCCAGCTCAACCAGATTCGGGGCGATGATGTCGCTTGCGGGTAGACCATAACGTACGTGGAACTCCGCTACGCCCGCCGCAACGATGCAGCCTTTTTCTGGATGCCCCATTACCGGATCACAAAAATATTTCGCCTGTGGGTTAGCCGCTTTCACCTGACGCACAATACCAAGAATATGTTCGCCCTGCTCAGCCGATCCCAGATAACCACTCAATACGGCATCACAGGTGTGTAATTTATCGATGGCGGCAATGCCCTGCACAATCTCGGTTAAATGACTGGGCGGCATCACGCAACCTGTCCATTTGCCGTATTGGGTGTGATTGGAAAATTGAACGGTATTCAGCGGCCAGACATTTGCGCCGAGGCGGCGCATCGGAAACTCTGCCGCGCTGTTACCCGCATGACCATAGACAACGTGAGACTGGATAGCGAGAATATTTTTCATCATGTTCCCTGTATAAAAATCAGGGGAGTGATTTCTCACTCCCCCTTTCAACCTAATGCATTATTTCCAGCAAATCAGACAATAATTCTTTTTACCGCGACGCAGCAGAGTATAACGACCAAACAGGCGATCTTCTTCTTTAAAGAAGTATTCAGGATCGGTCTGTTTTTCACCGTTAATGGTGATGGCATTCGACGCGATAGTTTTACGCGCCTGACCACGCGATGGTTGTAATTCAGAATCGACCAGCGCCTGCATCAGGTCAGCGCCTTTTTCCATTTCAACCATCGGTACGCCATCCTGCGCCAGTTGTTCGAAGTCTGCTTCGCTAAGCGCACTCAAAGAACCACTGAACAGACATTCAGTAATACGTTTTGCCGCCTGCAAACCTTCTTCGCCGTGAACCAGACGAGTCACCTGCTCCGCCAGCACATACTGGGCGCGCGGCGCTTTACCGCTGTTTTTATCTTCTTCTTCGAGGGCATTGATCTCTTCAATGCTCATGAAAGTGAAGAACTTCAGGAAACGGTAGACATCAGCGTCCGCAGTATTGATCCAGAACTGATAGAATTTGTACGGACTGGTTTTCTTCGGATCCAGCCATACTGCGCCGCCTTCGGTTTTACCAAACTTGGTGCCATCAGCTTTGGTAATCAGCGGAACTGTCAGACCAAACACCTGATTTTGATGCAGACGACGGGTCAGATCGATACCAGAAGTAATGTTACCCCACTGGTCAGAACCGCCAATTTGCAGCGTAACCCCGTACTGCTTGTTCAGACAGGCAAAGTCATAGCCCTGCAACAGGTTGTAAGAAAACTCGGTGAACGAAATACCCTGATCTTCACGGTTGAGACGCTGCTTGACTGCTTCTTTGTTGATCATCTGGTTAACAGAGAAGTGTTTACCGATATCGCGCAAGAAGGTCAGCACGTTCATATTACCGAACCAGTCATAGTTGTTCGCAGCGATAGCAGAGTTTTCTCCACAGTCGAAATCGAGGAACGGGGCAACTTGCTTACGAATTTTGTCCACCCATTCCTGAACAGTTTCTTCGGTGTTCAGCTTACGCTCGGCAGCTTTGAAGCTCGGGTCGCCAATCAGCCCCGTCGCGCCGCCGACCAGCGCAACCGGCTTGTGGCCCGCCTGCTGGAAGCGTTTCAGGCATAACAATGGAACAAGATGCCCCAAATGCAAGCTGTCAGCGGTAGGATCGAAGCCGCAATAGAGCGCGATCGGGCCTTGCGCCAGTCGCTCTGCTAACGCTTCCTCGTCCGTCACCTGGGCCACCAGCCCCCGCTCTTGCAATTGTTTAATCAAGTTACTGCTTGCCATCAAAATCTCCATGTTTATAACGACTGCACCTTTGCCGGTACACGACTTTTCGCCAGATGCGAAAGAGACATAGAATAAAGTGCCGGAATCAGGAGTACCAGCGATTAACGCAAGATTTTTGCATCTTTTCAGGGGGCGAGACGATCGATTTTCCACGCCTCGTTTTCACGCTGGTACAAAAAGCGGTCATGCAGTCGATGTTCGCCGCCCTGCCAGAACTCAATCTGTTCAAGGCTAACGCGAAAACCGCCCCAGAAACTCGGCAGCGGAACTTCCCCCTGTTGAAACTTTTGCTTCAGTTCAAGGAATTTACTTTCAAGGATCCCACGCGCAGAAATACGGCTGGACTGCTTCGATACCCACGCACCAATCTGGCTATCACGCGGGCGGCTATGAAAATATTTCATCACTTCGAGAGTCGAAAGACGTTCCGCTTTACCTGTCACCATCACCTGGCGTTCAAGGGTATGCCACGGGAACAGTAGGCTAACACGCGGGTTATTTTCGATTTGGTGTGCTTTACGGCTGCCAAGATTGGTGTAAAACACCATGCCTTTTTCATCGTAATGTTTTAGTAAAACAATGCGCTGATACGGTTGGCCATGTTCATCAACGGTAGCGACGACCATCGCAGTAGGATCGGCCAGTTTGGCTTCACAAGCCTGAGAAAGCCAGCGTTCAAAAAGGGTTAAAGGATCGGCGGGAAGATCGCGGCGGCGTAAACCACCTTTGGTATATTCACGGCGCAGATGCGCGATTTGCTGCAATTCGTCGTTATCAGACATAGTTTTCTTTACGGATTGTCAGTGGGTGACGCTATTGTGCGCCGCCCCTGGAAAAATCTCAACGCTGTGGATTTTGTAACTGACAGTTATTCAGGACGATGCGATCGCGTTTATAAACTGTCGCTTCATCGCCTTTCGACCAGAAAACATAAATACCATCGGTATAACGCGCGCCAGAAGCGGAGATGCCCTGCTTGAGATGCAGCAATTGATTATCGTAAACAAAACTGACTTCCTGACGTGGATTATTCAGTTTTACCGTCAGCGGCTTTTCATCACACTGGTATTCCAGTGTGTCAGTTTGCAGGCGTTCAGCCAGTTGATTAAACGCACTACAGCCAGTGAGAAGTACCGGCAGGCAGATAAGTAACAGTTTTTTCATAAACATATCCCGAAGACTTTCCTGGTCCAGAGGGCAAAAAGCCCTCCCTAACTTTCCAAGTGTAACGGCAGACGCAGTAAGAAAAATTCAGTTAACTCTGATATCGCGGGTTTGCAGGAAAAATCGCGCCCAGAACGCTCTCCTCGCTTGCGCCGGTGACCGAAGGCAAATTACCAGGAAGGCCAGCCAGCGTCCGCCAGGCAAGCCAGGCAAAGGCCAGCGCTTCCATGTCATCACCGCTAATACCGACAGCATCAGTCGTAGTCACTTCAGTTCCTGGCAACAATGCAGCAAGTCGCGCCATCACCAGTGGATTACGGCTTCCGCCGCCGCATACCATCAATCGCTCACAGCCGCCGCTCAATAATACTTGTTCAGAAATAGTCACCGCCGTCAGCTCTGCCAATGTCGCCTGGACATCGCGCGCATCAACACACGGGAAATGCCGCAGATGGCGCTCCAGCCAGCCATAGTTAAAGTATTCGCGTCCGGTGCTTTTCGGCGCGGGCTGGGAAAAATACGAATCGCTAAGCATATTTTGCAACAATGGAAGAATAACTTTACCCGCCCGCGCCCACTCGGCGTCTTTATCGTAAGATTTGCCAGTCTGACGCCAGATCCACGCATCCATCAGCATATTGCCCGGTCCGGTATCGTAACCGCCCACAGGTTGCCCCGGAATGAGCAGCGACAAATTAGCAATTCCGCCAATGTTGAGCACCATTCGTCGCTCCGTGGGGTGCGCCAGCAATGCATGATGAAAAGCTGGCACCAGCGGCGCCCCCTGCCCGCCTAGCGCAATATCGCGACGGCGAAAATCACCGACAACGGTAATTCCTGTTCGCGCGACAATCTGATTGTTATCGCCAATCTGTATAGTGTGTGGCGCCGGCCCAGTCGGTTCGTGCCAGACAGTCTGCCCGTGGCAACCAATCGCAACGATGTCTTTTGGCTGCAAACCTTGCTCTTTTAGTAACGCATTGACCGCATCAGCAAACAGTCGCCCAAGTTGGTTATCCAGTTGACCAAACCGGGAGAGCGTAAGCTGTTGTCCCTGACAAATATCCAGTACAGCCTGTTTTAGCGAGACGGGGATCGGCCAGCTCAAACTTGCCTGCTGTGCTACCCGGTGCTCATCGATCGTCGCCAACACAACATCAACACCATCAAGACTGGTGCCTGACATAACGCCAATAAAGCGGCCTGATTTCATAGTTCATCCTTTTTCAATCTGACGTTTGCGCACCACTCAAGCATAAACTTTTCGTGAATACCATGTGTGGTGACCGATTTTTACGGCTGGTAGTAAAACATTATCTTCAAATCAATAATAATCATGAATGTTTTGTTTATAATTGGTTCATCCTACTTTCATTATGATTCGCTCATATTTGGTAGTGTATGTAACCATGGATTCACATATGCCATATACTTTGACCATGAGGGATACTTGCGTGGTACTTCATGGTGAACAGGAGATTTTTCAATGATTAAACGCGTGTTGGTTGTTTCAATGGTAGGTCTGTCTCTTGCCGGTTGTGTTAACAACGATACCCTTTCAGGAGATGTTTATACCGCGTCTGAAGCGAAACAAGTACAGAATGTCAGCTATGGTACAATCGTTAATGTACGCCCGGTACAAATTCAAGGCGGTGATGATTCCAACGTTATCGGCGCGATTGGCGGCGCGGTGCTTGGCGGTTTCCTTGGGAACACGGTTGGCGGCGGCACTGGGCGTTCTCTGGCTACTGCAGCAGGTGCGATTGCAGGCGGCGTAGCCGGTCAGGGTGTGCAGAGCGCCATGAATAAAACGCAGGGCGTCGAGCTGGAAATTCGTAAGGATGATGGCAACACCATAATGGTGGTACAAAAACAAGGGAGTACCCACTTCTCCCCAGGACAACGCGTAGTACTGGCAAGCAATGGCAGCCAGGTGACCGTTTCTCCACGCTAATTAAGTTGGCATGTGGCCAGTAGCCTGACCGCATGCCCCTTTCATTTCATCCTTTAGCCTGTAGCTCAATAATATTATGCTCAAGTTTTGCGATGAGCTTAATCAACTGCTCCAGTTCTTCAGGTGAGATCCCTTGTAAAATTTCTGCCCGCGTTTTGTTGATAACGGCTTCCATTTCGCAAATCAGCGGTTCCGCCTTCTCCGTCAGTTTAATACGTTTAGCCCGACGATCGCTGGCGCAAGTTTGACGCGAAATTAACCCTTTCTCTTCCAGTTGGTCCAGAGTACGAACCAGTGAAGGTTGCTCGATGCCAATCGCTTTAGCCAGTTGAATTTGCGACTGGTCTGGAGGTAACTGATGAATGTTATGCAACGTCACCCAGTGAGTTTGCGTTAACTCCAGAGGTTTCAGGCGATGGTCTATCAGAGCACGCCATATGCGCACCAACCGTGCCAGATCAGAACCTAGTGGCGATTCCAATTTCATCTCCTTATAATTAGCTTGCTAAGATATTATACAGCTTTTAGAATAGTGTGCAGCAATTGTATTGCTAAAACAAATGTATTGCTGCATTTGCTTACCGTCAGACATATTTTTCAGAAATTGCGCGCAAACTTTTCGCATTTAACGAACATTTATTAATCTAAAGCAATACATTCGCCCGTAAAGGAATCTATTTTGTGAAGTTTATGCCTAATACAGCAGGATTGCCCTTACAAGATCTGGTGCTTGGCGCATCCATCTACTTTCCCCCGTTCTTCAAAGCCTTCGCGCTTGGATTTGTCATCTGGCTGGTCGTACACCGCCTGCTGCGCGACTGGATCTACGCTGGCGATATCTGGCATCCATTGTTAATGGATTTATCACTGTTTGCTATTTGCGTTTGTCTCGCCCTGGCAATACTGATTGCGTGGTAATTATGTCAATTAAAACAATTAAGTATTTTTCAACAATTTTTGTCGCGGTCGTTGCAATACTCGCCGGATGGTGGCTGTGGAACTATTACATGCAGTCACCGTGGACACGTGATGGTAAAGTGCGCGCGGAACAGGTCACTATTACACCTCAGGTCTCAGGACGTATTGTTGAGCTGAATATAAAAGACAACCAACTGGTCAAAGCGGGCGATATTCTGTTTACCATCGATAAAACCCCCTTCCAGATCGCCGAGCTGAATGCCCGGGCACAACTGGCAAAAGCGCAATCTGATCTCGCCAAAGCCAATAACGAAGCCAACCGCCGCCGCCATCTCTCGCAAAATTTTATTTCTGCCGAAGAACTGGATACCGCCAACCTCAATGTCAAAGCGATGCAGGCCAGTGTCGATGCCGCGCAAGCAATGCTGAAACAAGCGCAGTGGCAACTGTCGCAAACGGATGTTCGCGCTCCAGTTAGCGGATGGGTCACTAACCTCACGACCCGCGCAGGTGACTATGCCGATACTGGTAAACCGCAGTTTGCCCTTGTCGATAGCCGTTCTTTTTATGTAGTTGGTTACTTTGAAGAGACCAAATTGCGTCATATTAAAGAAGGTGCGCCAGCACAAATTACGCTGTATAGCGACAACAGAAAGTTACAGGGTCACGTTTCCAGTATTGGGCGGGCCATTTATGATCAAAGCGTAGAAAACGATTCCAGCCTGATCCCAGACGTGAAACCTAACGTGCCCTGGGTTCGTCTTGCCCAGCGAGTACCAGTCCGCTTTCGTTTAGATAGCGTTCCCAACAATTTAACCCTGGTCTCTGGTACTACCTGCAGCATAGCCGTAGGTCAATAATGAAGGCATCGTTAACGTCTTTGCGCAATTTGCCATGGTTTAAAGCCACGCTGGCACAATGGCGATATGCATTACGTAACACCATTGCCATGTGCCTGGCCCTTTCCGTTGCCTATTATTTGAATCTGGATGAGCCCTACTGGGCGATGACCTCAGCAGCGGTAGTAAGCTTTCCCACCGTAGGCGGCGTCATCAGCAAAAGCCTGGGACGTATCGCCGGCAGTTTATTGGGAGCGACGGCGGCACTGATCCTTGCCGGGCATACTCTCAATGAACCCTGGTTATTTCTGTTAAGTATGGCGACATGGCTTGGCTTTTGTACCTGGGCTTGTGCGCACTTCACCAATAATGTGGCGTATGCGTTTCAACTGGCGGGTTACACTGCAGCAATTATCGCCTTTCCGATGGTCAATATCACCGAAGTGACCCAACTGTGGGACATTGCCCAGGCACGCGTGTGTGAAGTGATTGTCGGTATTCTTTGCGGCGGGATGATGATGATGATCCTGCCCAGCAGCTCCGATGCTACCGCTCTTTTAACTGCGTTAAAAAATATGCACGCCCGCTTACTGGAGCATGCCAGTTTGCTCTGGCAGCCTGAAACAAACGATGCCATTCGTACAGCGCATGAAGGCGTGATTGGGCAAATATTAACAATGAATTTGTTACGTATTCAGGCGTTCTGGAGCCACTATCGCTTTCGCCAGCAAAACGCACGCCTTAATGCGCTTTTGCACCAACAGTTGCGTCTGACCAGCGTCATCTCCAGTCTGCGACGAATGTTACTGAACTGGCCCTCATCGCCAGCCGCAACGCGGGAAATCCTCGAACAGTTATTAAAGGCGCTTGCCAGTACGCAAACGGATTTTTACACCGTCGCACGCATTATTGCCCCGTTACGCCCAACAAACTCTGCCGATTATCGACACGTCGCTTTTTGGCTGCGTTTACGCTATTTCTGCCAACTGTATTTGCAAAGCAGCCAGGACTTGCGTCATCTGCAAAGCGGGGCAAATGATCATGTCAGACTCCCCCGTACCTCAGGACTGGCGCGTCATACCGATAACATCGAAGCCATGTGGAGTGGGCTACGCACATTTTGTACATTAATGATGATTGGCGCGTGGAGTATCACTTCACAATGGGATGCGGGCGCTAATGCGCTAACACTGGCGGCAATCAGTTGCGTACTTTATTCCGCCGTCCCGGCGCCATTTAAATCGCTATCGCTGTTGATGCGCACGCTGGTGTTGCTTTCTCTGTTTAGCTTTGTCGTTAAATTCGGTCTGATGGTGCAGATTAGCGATCTGTGGCAATTTTTATTGTTTCTCTTTCCGCTGCTGGCAACGATGCAACTTCTTAAATTGCAGATGCCGAAACTTGCCGCAACATGGGGGCAACTGATTGTTTTTATGGGATCGTTTATCGCTGTCACTAACCCGCCAGTATATAATTTCGTAGATTTTCTTAATGATAATCTGGCAAAAATCGTCGGCGTTGCGCTTGCGTGGCTGGCGTTCGCCATTCTCCGTCCTGGTTCTGATGCGCGCAAAAGCCGCCGCCATATTCGCGCGCTGCGTCGGGATTTTGTCGATCAACTTAGTCGACGCCCAATCCTGAGTGAAAGTGAATTTGAATCGCTCACCTATCATCACGTCAGTCAGTTAAGTAACAGCCAGGATGCGCTGGCCCGCCGTTGGTTATTGCGTTGGGGGGTTGTACTACTGAACTGTTCGCATGTTGTCTGGCAGTTGCGCGATTGGGAATCGCGCTCCGATCCGTTATCGCGAGTGCGTGATAACTGTATTGCACTGTTGCGGGGAGTCATGAGTGAGCGTGGCGTCCAACAAAAATCACTGGCGGCTATACTTCATGAACTACAGCGAATTTGCGACAGCCTTGCCCACCATCATCAGCCTGCCGCCCGGGAACTGGCGGCGATTATCTGGCGATTACACTGCTCACTTTCCCAGCTTGAACAAGCACCGCCGCAAGGTACGCTGGTCTCTTAATTACTTAATAGTCCCCTCACCGCCGTCCAATGATTTTGGCTGACAGGACATATTATCGCCACCGGAATAGCAAGGCTAAATCGTTTCCAGGGGCTTTCGTTCAACGTGAACCCGTGGCGCATATCTGAACGGAAAATCCCCAAAAAACGCTTATGGCACGTCATAACCGATTGCCGCTTTACGAATACGGAACCACTGTTGACGAGTCATTTTCAGCGCTTCAGCTTCGACCGCAGAACGTATCCGCTCAATTTTACCGGAACCAATAATCGGCAATGGCTGCGACGGCAGACGTAATATCCACGCATAAACAACTTGTTCGATAGAAGCAGCATTTAATTCTTCCGCCACCACAGCAAGCTCATCACGCAGCGGCTGGAAATAATCATCATTAAACAGGCGACCACCACCAAGGCAGGACCACGCCATCGGACGAATACGCAGTTGTTGCAGTTGGTCGAGCGTACCATCCAGCAGTAATGGCTGGTGTACAGGTGATATTTCCACTTGATTGGTAGCAAGGGTAAATGGCAAACGCGATTGCAATAGCGCAAATTGCGCAGGTGTGAAATTGGATACCCCAAAGTGACGTACTTTACCGCTCTGGTGTAGATGTTTAAACGCCTCCGCCACTTCATCGGCATCCATCAGCGGGTCGGGACGGTGGATCAACAACAGATCCAGGCGATCGGTTGCGAGGTTAACCAGCGACTGTTCGGCACTTTTGATAATGTGGTCGCGGTCAGTAATATAATGCCCAATGACGTTTTCTTCACGCGCAGTCGTCGCGATGCCACATTTAGTGACGATTTCCATCCGTTCACGCAGATGAGGCGCCAGTTTCAGCGCCTCGCCAAACGCCGCTTCACACTGATATCCACCATAAATATCAGCGTGGTCCACGGTAGTCACGCCGAGATCCAGATGCTCTTCAATAAAACTGACCAACTGGCGGGAGGACATATTCCAGTCCATTAGTCGCCAGTAGCCCATCACAAAACGGGAAAACTCCGGGCCTTGCGGTGCAATAGTAATACGCTGAACCATAATCGCTTCCTCTTATCAGATATGAGAGGAGTATACGCAAGATTATGCTTAAAAGAGTGATGGTTGCTCCGGTTCATCTGATGATGTTGGCTTATTCGCGCGTAATTTACGCATCAATCGCTGACGACACAGGCGTAACACCTCTTGTTTTTCGCCATCGCTCATTTTATTCCAGTTAAAACGCTCATCCCGGCTACGAAAACAGCCGCGACAAAATCCGCGCTCATCAGACTGGCAAATTCCCCGGCACGGGCTCTGGACGGGAAAGAACTCTAATTGCTCCGCCATTTCGCCCTCCTGAGATGAGTTTTACTCTAAATAATTCGGGTTGCAGGAAGGCGACGAATGAATCCCCAGGAGCTTACTAAAGTAAGTGGCTGAGGTGAGCGAACACGGTCGCAGCACATGCAACTTGAAGTATGACGAGTATATTGTATCTATTGAAGCTCTTAATACCCAAAGTAGCAACTTTGCTTGTACTAGACCGACTGGTCTACTACACTCCAACGCATGAACAAACATACCGAACATGATACTCGCGAACATCTCCTGACTACGGGTGAGCAACTTTGCCTGCAACGTGGGTTCACCGGGATGGGGCTAAGCGAATTACTGAAGACCGCTGAAGTGCCGAAGGGGTCCTTCTATCACTACTTTCGCTCTAAAGAAGCATTTGGCGTTGCCATGCTTGAGCGTCATTACGCGGCATATCACCAGCGACTGACGGAGTTGCTGCAATTCGGCGAAGGTAATTACCGCGACCGCATTCTGGCTTATTACCAGCAGACGCTGAACCAGTTTTGCCAACACGGAACCATCAGTGGTTGCCTGACAGTAAAACTCTCTGCCGAAGTGTGCGACCTGTCAGAAGATATGCGCAGTGCGATGGATAAAGGCGCTCGCGGCGTGATCGATCTGCTCTCTCAGGCGCTGGAAAATGGCCGTGATAGCCATTGTTTAACCTTTTATGGCGAACCGCTGCAACAGGCACAAGTACTTTACGCACTGTGGCTGGGCGCGAATCTGCAGGCCAAGATTTCGCGCAGTTTCGAGCCACTGGAAAACGCGTTGGCACATGTAAAAACCATTCTTGCGACGCCTGCCGTTTAGTAGGCTTTTTTTATCACCAGAAGACCGGGAGCCTTTATGTCATCTGAAAAACTGTATTCCCCACTGAAAGTGGGCGCGATCACGGCAGCAAACCGTATTTTTATGGCGCCACTGACGCGTCTGCGCAGTATTGAACCGGGTGACATCCCTACCCCGTTGATGGCGGAATATTATCGCCAACGCGCCAGCGCCGGTTTGATTATCAGTGAAGCCACACAAATTTCTGCCCAGGCAAAAGGCTATGCCGGTGCGCCAGGCATTCATAGCCCGGAGCAAGTTACCGCATGGCAGAAAATCACCGCTGGCGTTCATGCTGAACACGGCCACATTGCGGTGCAACTGTGGCACACCGGTCGCATTTCTCACGCCAGCTTGCAGCCAGGTGGTCAGGCGCCTGTGGCACCGTCTGCGCTTAGTGCTGGCACCCGAACTTCTCTGCGTGATGAAAACGGTCAGGCAATCCGTGTCGATACGTCCATGCCGCGTGCACTGGAACTGGAAGAAATTCCTGGCATCGTTAATGATTTCCGCCAGGCCATCGCTAACGCTCGTGAAGCCGGGTTTGATCTGGTGGAACTCCACTCTGCTCACGGTTATTTACTGCATCAGTTCCTTTCACCTTCTTCAAACCATCGTACCGATCAGTACGGCGGGAGTGTGGAAAATCGCGCACGTCTGGTGCTGGAAGTGGTCGATGCCGGGATTGAAGAATGGGGCGCCGATCGCATTGGTATTCGTGTTTCACCAATCGGTACGTTCCAGAACACCGATAATGGTCCGAATGAAGAAGCCGATGCGCTGTATCTGATTGAGGAACTGGGGAAACGCGGCATTGCTTATCTGCATATGTCCGAACCAGACTGGGCTGGCGGCAAACCGTATACCGATGCTTTCCGTGAAAAAGTACGCGCCCGTTTCCGCGGCCCGATTATCGGCGCTGGCGCATACACGGTAGAAAAAGCCGAAACACTGATCGGCAAAGGGTTAATTGATGCAGTGGCGTTTGGTCGTGACTGGATTGCAAACCCGGATCTGGTCGCCCGCTTGCAGCGCAAAACCGAGCTTAACCCACAGCGCACTGAAAGTTTCTATGGCGGCGGCGCGGAAGGTTATACCGATTACCCCACGCTGTAATCCAACATTGCGAGCGGCGCAAAGCCGCCGCTATACTAAAACAACTTTTTGAATCTGTTAGCCATTTTGAGGATATAAAGATGCGTCTTCTTCATACCATGCTGCGCGTTGGCGATCTGCAACGTTCCATCGATTTTTATACCAACGTGCTGGGCATGAAATTACTGCGTACCAGCGAAAACCCGGAATACAAATACTCACTGGCGTTTGTTGGCTACGGCCCGGAAACCGAAGAGGCGGTCATTGAATTGACCTACAACTGGGGCGTCGATAAATACGAACTCGGCACCGCTTATGGTCATATTGCGCTTAGCGTCGATAACGCCGCCGAAGCGTGCGAAAAAATTCGTCAGAACGGCGGTAACGTTACCCGTGAAGCTGGTCCGGTAAAAGGCGGTACTACGGTTATCGCGTTTGTGGAAGATCCTGACGGTTACAAAATTGAATTGATCGAAGAGAAAGACGCTGGTCGCGGCCTGGGCAACTAATCTCCTGTCGGGCGTGAACTCATCACGCCCGCATCTTACTGCATCGGCGAATAATATTTGTCATAATGCGCGCTGCAATTTTTCCGTATTAAGAGAATCTGATGTCCGATAACGCTCAACTTACCGGTCTGTGCGACCGTTTTCGTGGTTTTTATCCTGTTGTGATCGATGTTGAAACAGCCGGGTTCAATGCCAAAACCGATGCGCTGCTCGAGATTGCCGCCATCACCCTGAAAATGGATGAACAAGGCTGGCTGATGCCGGACACCACATTACATTTCCACGTCGAACCGTTTGTCGGCGCTAATTTGCAGCCGGAGGCCCTCGCCTTTAACGGCATTGACCCGAACGATCCAGAGCGTGGCGCGGTCAGTGAATACGAGGCGCTGCATGAAATTTTCAAAGTTGTACGTAAAGGCATTAAAGCGAGCGGCTGTAACCGTGCCATTATGGTGGCGCACAATGCTAATTTCGACCACAGCTTTATGATGGCCGCCGCAGAACGCGCCTCACTGAAACGTAATCCATTCCACCCTTTCGCCACTTTCGATACCGCGGCGCTGGCTGGCCTGGCGCTTGGGCAGACGGTGTTGTCAAAAGCTTGCCAGACCGCAGGTATGGAGTTTGACAGCAACCAGGCGCACTCCGCACTGTACGATACCGAACGCACTGCCGTGCTGTTTTGTGAAATCGTCAATCGCTGGAAACGTCTGGGAGGCTGGCCGCTGCCTGTCGCCGAAGAGGTGTAATCGAGTCGATGCCTGATGACATGCCATGATTCAGGCATCTATAGTGAGGCTATTCCACGCATCATGTATGATACTCACGGGGAATAGCGCCAATGGCAGATAACCCAAATCCCACATCATCCCTGCCGGACCTTTTTTCATCGGCAACCCACAACTGGTTTCTCCGTGCATTCAGGCAACCGACCACCGTCCAGTCACAGACCTGGAATGTAGCGGCGAGAGGCGAACATGCGCTGGTAATTGCGCCGACTGGCTCCGGGAAAACGCTGGCAGCTTTTCTCTACGCCCTTGATCGACTTTTCCGCGAAGGCGGAGACACCGCCAGTGAAGCACACCAGCATAAAACCTCGCGTATCCTCTACATTTCGCCAATTAAGGCCTTAGGTACCGATGTTCAGCGCAATTTACAGATCCCATTACAAGGCATCGCTGATGAGCGACGTCGGCGCGGAGAACCGGAAGTGAACATCCGTGTGGGTATCAGAACTGGCGATACTCCCGCACAGGAACGCAGCAAACTAACCCGCAATCCCCCGGATATTTTGATCACTACGCCAGAATCCCTCTATCTGATGCTGACCTCCCGCGCTCGCGAAACGCTACGCGGCGTCGAAACGGTAATTATTGATGAAGTCCATGCCGTGGCGGGAAGTAAACGCGGCGCACATCTGGCATTGAGTCTGGAACGACTTGACGCATTACTTAATATATCAGCACAGCGAATTGGTCTTTCTGCCACGGTACGTTCAGCTAACGACGTCGCGGAGTTTCTCGGCGGCGACCGCCCGGTTACGGTAGTCAATCCTCCAGCAGCAAGGCATCCGCAGATCCGCATCGTCGTACCGGTCGCCAATATGGATGATGTCTCATCGGTCGCCAGCGGCACTGGCGAAGACAGCCACGCAGGCAAAGAAGGCTCCATCTGGCCATATATTGAAACCGGCATCCTTGATGAAGTTTTGCGCCATCGCTCGACCATTGTCTTTACTAATTCCCGCGGACTGGCAGAAAAACTGACGGCTCGGCTGAATGAGCTTTACGCCGCACGATTACAGCGCTCCCCGGCTATCGCCGCTGATGCGGTCCATTTCGAGTCGACCACTGGCGCAACCTCTAACCGCGTCCAAAGCAGCGATGTTTTTATTGCCCGCTCACATCACGGTTCCGTCTCTAAGGAACAACGCGCCATAACAGAACAGGCGCTGAAATCGGGTGAATTGCGCTGCGTGGTCGCAACCTCCAGCCTCGAGCTGGGGATTGACATGGGCGCGGTAGATTTGGTCATTCAGGTGGCAACGCCGCTTTCTGTTGCCAGTGGTTTACAGCGTATCGGGCGCGCCGGACATCAGGTTGGTGGCGTTTCTAAAGGACTGTTTTTCCCCCGTACCCGGCGCGATTTAATCGATTCTGCAGTTATTGTGGAGTGTATGTTTGCTGGCAAACTGGAGAATCTGACTCCGCCGCATAATCCTCTCGACGTGTTGGCGCAGCAAACCGTTGCCGCCACTGCGATGGATGCCTTACACGTTGATGAGTGGTACGCCCGCGTCCGCCGCGCTGCACCGTGGAAAGATTTGCCACGGCGTATTTTTGACGCCACGCTGGATATGCTCTGCGGTCGCTACCCATCCGGTGACTTTTCCGCTTTCCGACCAAAACTTGTCTGGAACCGGGAAACCGGAATATTAACCGCGCGCCCCGGCGCACAACTACTGGCAGTGACCAGCGGCGGCACGATACCTGATCGTGGCATGTACAGCGTGCTATTACCGGAAGGCGAAGAACAGAGCGGCTCGCGGCGTGTCGGCGAACTGGACGAAGAGATGGTGTATGAATCACGGGTGAATGACATTATCACTCTGGGCGCGACCTCATGGCGGATCCAGCAAATCACCCGCGACCAGGTGATCGTTACCCCTGCGCCAGGTCGTTCTGCCAGACTTCCTTTCTGGCGTGGCGAAGGTAACGACCGTCCTGCGGAATTGGGGGAGATGATCGGCGATTTTCTCCATCAGTTGGCGAATAACGAATTCTTTGCCGGAAATATTCCTCCGTGGCTGGGGGAAGAAAATACGCGCGCCAATATTCAGGGGCTAATTAACGAACAGCGCAATGCTACGGAGATTGTCCCAGGAAGCCGCCATCTGGTCCTCGAACGCTGTCGTGATGAAATTGGCGACTGGCGGATTATTTTGCACTCGCCTTATGGCCGCAGAGTGCATGAACCGTGGGCATTAGCAATTGCCGGGCGGATACATGCACTGTGGGGCGCAGACGCCTCTGTCGTCGCCAGTGATGACGGCATTGTTGCTCGTATTCCTGACACCGATGGCAAACTACCTGACGCCGCTATTTTCCTGTTTGAATCGGAAAAACTACTGCAAATTGTCCGCGAAGCAGTGGGCAGCTCAGCCCTTTTCGCCGCCCGCTTTCGTGAATGCGCCGCCCGGGCATTGCTGATGCCAGGTCGCACTCCGGGGCATCGCACCCCGCTCTGGCAACAACGACTACGCGCCAGCCAGTTGCTGGAAATTGCCCGGGGATATCCCGATTTCCCGATCATTCTGGAAACCCTGCGCGAGTGCCTGCAGGATGTTTATGATCTTCCCGCGCTGGAGCGTCTAATGCGTCGCCTGAACGGCGGCGAAATTCAAATCTCTGATGTGACAACCTCCACACCCTCGCCTTTTGCCGCTAACCTGTTGTTCGGTTACGTTGCGGAGTTTATGTACCAGGGTGATATCCCACTGGCAGAAAGACGGGCATCGGTGCTGTCTCTGGACAGTGAGTTGTTGCGCAATTTACTCGGGCAAGCCAATCCTGGTGAATTGCTTGATCCTCTGGTGATTCGTCAAGTTGAAGAAGAGTTGCAACGGCGAGTTCCCGACAGAAAAGCGAAAGGAGAAGAAGGTCTGTTCGACCTGCTGCGCGAGCTGGGGCCAATGACCGTTGATGACCTGATGCAACGACATACGGGCAGCCGTGAAGAAATTGAGACGTATCTGGAAAATCTTCTCACGGCAAAAAGAATCTTCCCGGCGATGATTGCTGGTCAGGAGTGTCTGGCCTGCATGGATGATGCCGCCAGGTTACGAGACGCCCTCGGCGTAAAATTACCGACATCATTGCCGGAAATCTACCAGCACCGTGTCAGCCACCCGCTTCGCGATCTCTTCTTACGCTATCTCCAGCACCATACCCTTGTGACGACTGAACAGCTTGCCCGTCAAATTGGTCTCGGCATTACTGTTGTCGAAGAGCAACTCCATCAATTACGTGAACAGGGATTGGCGATGAATCTGCAACAAGACGTCTGGGTAAGCGATGACGTTTTTCGTCGTCTGCGTTTACGTTCGCTGCAGGCCGCCAGAGAAGCCACACGCCCGGTTTCAGCCATCGTCTATGCACGTTTATTGCTGGAACGTCAGGGCGTACTTCCCGCCACCGATGGGAGTCCGGCGCTTTTTACCTCAGCATCAGTGGGCGTTTATGAAGGTGTGGACGGCGTCATGCGAGTTATCGAACAACTTGCCGGCGTCGGTTTACCCGCCTCGCTGTGGGAAAGTCAGATCCTGCCCGCCCGCGTGCGCGATTATTCGCCCGAGATGCTCGATGAACTATTGGCGACCGGTGCGGTTATCTGGTCCGGGCAAAAAAAATTAGGCGACGATGACGGTCTGGTAGCGCTGCATTTGCAAGAATATGCTGCAGAATCGCTTACTGTTATAAAAAGCGATGACTCAACACGTTCAACCATTCAGCAAGCGATTATCGCCGTGCTGGCTGGCGGCGGTGCCTGGTTTGCCCAGCAAATCGGTCAGCGGGTACGTGAAGAGTGCGGTCAACAAGTCGATGCTTCAGCGTTACAAGAAGCGCTGTGGGATTTAGTCTGGCAAGGGATGATAACCAGCGATATCTGGGCGCCTTTGCGCGCGCTTACTCGCAGCAGTTCAAACGTCCGCTCTTCGGCACGTCGCGGTGGTCGATTACGCCGGGACCGCTCTGGTTATGCCCCAGCGGCCTTGCCAGTGGCGCCGCTGGTTTCTTACAACGCACCGAAACTGGCCGGGCGTTGGTCATTATTGCAGGTGGCGGCACTGAACGACACCGAACGGATGTTGGCACTAACGGAAAATATGCTCGACCGCTATGGCATCATCAGCCGTCAAGCAGTGATTTCCGAAAATATTCCTGGCGGTTTTCCATCAATGCAGACGCTTTGCCGCAGTATGGAAGATTCCGGGCGGATTATGCGCGGTCGATTTGTCGACGGTCTGGGGGGCGCACAATTTGCTGACCATCTGACTATTGACCGTCTGCGCGATTTGGTCACATCTGCCACACAGCCGCAACAATACACACCAGTGGCGCTCTCTGCCAACGATCCTGCGAATGTGTGGGGAAATCTGCTGCCCTGGCCTGCACATCCGGCGACGCTGGTTCCAACGCGTCGGGCCGGTGCGCTGGTGGTCATTTACGGCGGCAAGCTGGTGCTCTATCTGGCGCAAGGCGGTAAGAAAATGTTGGTCTGGCAGGAAAAAGATGAATTACTACCGCCTGACGTTTTTCAGGCGCTGGCAACCGCGCTGCAACGCGAACCACGATTGCGCTTTACACTGACAGAAGTGAATGATCAACCGGTGCGGCAAACACCAATATTTACGTTGTTGCGGGGAGCGGGATTTTCCAGCTCGCCACAGGGGCTGGACTGGGGATAGGAAGGCTCTGACGGATGTTGATTTCACATCCGTCAGTATTGCGGGGCTGATTATTCAGCGTCCGGTTCTTCAGACTTATATTTAGCGGCAGTTTCTTTGATCAACTGCTGCAGCTCGCCACGCTGATACATTTCGATCACGATATCACAGCCGCCTACCAACTCGCCGTCAACCCACAGCTGCGGGAAAGTCGGCCAGTTTGCGTATTTCGGCAGTTCCGCACGAATATCCGGGTTCTGCAGGATATCAACATAGGCAAAACGTTCGCCACATGCGGCAAGCGCCTGGACTGCCTGGGCAGAGAAACCACAGCTTGGCAGTTTCGGTGAACCTTTCATGTATAGCAGGATCGGGTTTTCAGCAATCTGGCGTTGAATTTTTTCGATAGTGGTGCTCATTGTCTTGCTTCCTCAAACTTCTTGACGGCAGTAATCTGACATTGTAGCGGGTCAGTGCGGCAACGGAAAATAACATTTTCATCACGCTTTTGCTATTTTATCCCTTCGCCATATAAGTTGCATTCCAAATATCCATTTCTATTCTGACACGCTGCAAACTGACGTATTTGTGACCATTTTTAGCTTTCGCTGCTGCTTTTTTTTGCGCTCGCCGACGAAACGTATTTTTTAACAATAAAAGCTATTAACTTTCTCTTCCTCTATGCATTAGAATCATCGGGTTTTGTAAATCAGACGCAGGCATGATAGACCTGCCTTAACAGAGGGACGCTCAGTGGCGCGGATAAACCGTATTTCGATCACGCTCTGTGCTTTACTTTTTACCACCCTGCCTTTTACGCCTATGGCCCATGCTTCCAAGCAAGCCAGGGAGAGCTCTGCCACCACTCATATCACCAAAAAAGCAGACAAAAAGAAAAGCACGGCAACCACCAGGAAAAGCAATAAAGCCAGCCAGAAAACAGCCAAAAAAGCCGCCAGTAAAAGTACGACCAAAAGCAAAACCGCTTCTTCCGTTAAAAAATCCTCCGTTACCGCTTCTAAAAACGCCAAAACTCGCAGCAAACACGTTGTCAATAAAACGGCGTCAGCCAGCTTTACGGAAAAGTGCACCAAACGTAAGGGTTATAAATCGCATTGTGTGAAAGTCAAAAATGCCATACCCGGAACCATTGCCGACGCACACAAAGCAAAAGTACAAAAAGCCACAAAAGTGGCAATGAATAAACTGATGCAGCAAATTGGCAAGCCGTATCGTTGGGGCGGCAGCTCGCCACGTACCGGTTTTGATTGCAGTGGACTGGTTTATTACGCCTATAAAGATCTGGTGAAGATCCGCATTCCGCGCACCGCCAATGAAATGTATCACCTGCGCGACGCGGCACCAATCGATCGCAGTGAACTGAAAAACGGTGATCTGGTCTTCTTCCGCACCCAGGGCCGTGGCACCGCCGATCACGTAGGCGTGTATGTCGGCAATGGCAAGTTTATTCAGTCTCCGCGCAGTGGCCAGGAAATCCAAATCACTTCTTTAAGCGAAGATTACTGGCAGCGCCACTATGTTGGCGCTCGTCGGGTAATGACCCCCAAAACACTTCGCTAAAACTTTACCCTGTTGTTACGGCAACAGGGTAAGTTCATCTTTTGTCTCACCTTTTAATTTGCTACCCTATCCGTACTCACAATAAGGCTATTGTGCGTATACCAATTAATAATAAAGGAGAGTAGCAATGTCATTCGAATTACCTGCACTACCATATGCTAAAGACGCTCTGGCACCGCACATTTCTGCGGAAACCATCGAGTATCACTACGGCAAACATCATCAGACTTACGTCACTAATCTGAACAACCTGATCAAAGGCACCGCGTTTGAAGGTAAATCACTGGAAGAGATTATTCGTAGCTCTGAAGGTGGCGTATTTAACAACGCTGCCCAGGTCTGGAACCACACTTTCTACTGGAACTGCCTGGCGCCAAACGCGGGTGGCGAACCGACAGGTGAACTGGCTGACGCTATCGCCGCGTCTTTTGGCAGCTTTGCCGATTTCAAAGCACAGTTTACTGATGCTGCCATCAAAAACTTCGGCTCCGGCTGGACCTGGCTGGTGAAAAATAGCGACGGCAAACTGGCTATCGTTTCTACCTCTAACGCCGGAACTCCGCTGACCACCGATGCAACTCCGCTGCTGACCGTTGATGTCTGGGAACACGCTTATTACATCGATTATCGCAATGCTCGCCCTGGCTACCTGGAACACTTCTGGGCGCTGGTGAACTGGGCGTTCGTGGCGAAAAATCTCGCCGCATAATCACTGATGGCAAATGCAACATTGCCTGATGCACTACGCTAATCAGTCCTGCGCAAATGAGGCGTTAACAGTGTATCCGGCGCAATAAATTGCATTTTATCAGTAACCTGTAACGCAGAAGGTACGCCTTCTGCGTTTTTGTTTTATTAACTGTTGGCAACACCAACTGCTTCGGGTCATTTTCTGGCTGACACAAACATCAGCAGTAACAAAACCATTAACTGAACGCTCGGTCATTTTGCTAACAAAGGAAAGAGGATGTGAGGGAACATAAGCTCCCTCGGGAGGAAATCAGTGCAGCGCGGCTGTCAGACCCACGGCCACGATCAAACCCAGAACGATAATAGTTGTTACCAGTGAAAATTTAAGGTCGGTGCTCATCAAGTTTTCTCCTTTCTTATTACCACACAAAAAGTGATATTACGCATTTTTACACACTGCGATGAAAAAATCTCCCGGCATTTATTATGATAAGTGCTTTTACCACTTCCCCTTTTCGTCAAGATCGGCCAAAATTCCACGCTTATACTATTTGCGTACTGGCCATTGACCCCTTTCTGACGCTCCGTGTCGTTTTTTCGGCGTACCGCAACATTTTTGTTGTGCGTAAGGTGTGTAAAGGCAAACGTTTACCTTGCGATTTTGCAGGAGCTGAAGTTAGGGTCTGGAGTGAAATGGAATGGCAACAATAAAAGATGTAGCGAAACGAGCAAACGTTTCCACTACAACTGTATCACACGTAATTAACAAAACACGTTTCGTCGCTGAAGAAACGCGCAATGCCGTGTGGGCAGCGATTAAAGAATTACACTATTCCCCTAGCGCGGTGGCGCGTAGCCTGAAGGTTAACCACACCAAGTCTATCGGTTTGCTGGCGACCAGCAGCGAAGCGGCCTATTTTGCCGAAATTATTGAAGCAGTTGAAAAAAATTGCTTCCAGAAAGGCTATACCCTGATTCTGGGTAATGCGTGGAACAATCTTGAGAAACAGCGTGCCTATCTGTCGATGATGGCGCAAAAACGCGTTGATGGCCTTCTGGTTATGTGTTCTGAGTATCCAGAACCGCTACTGGCAATGCTGGAAGAGTACCGTCATATTCCGATGGTGGTGATGGACTGGGGGGAAGCAAAAGCAGATTTTACCGATGCGGTCATCGATAACGCGTTTGAAGGCGGCTACATGGCTGGACGCTATCTGATTGAACGCGGCCATCGCGAAATCGGCGTTATTCCTGGCCCTCTGGAGCGCAACACCGGTGCTGGCCGTCTGGCTGGCTTTATGAAGGCAATGGAAGAAGCCATGATCAAGGTGCCGGAAAACTGGATTGTACAAGGTGACTTTGAGCCGGAATCCGGTTATCGCGCCATGCAGCAAATCCTGTCGCAATCACACCGCCCTACTGCCGTCTTCTGTGGTGGCGATATTATGGCGATGGGCGCACTCTGCGCCGCTGACGAAATGGGTCTGCGCGTGCCGCAGGATGTTTCGCTGATCGGTTATGATAATGTGCGCAACGCTCGTTATTTTACCCCGGCGTTGACTACTATCCATCAGCCGAAAGATTCACTGGGTGAAACGGCATTCAACATGCTGTTAGATCGTATCGTCAACAAACGCGAAGAACCGCAGTCCATTGAAGTTCATCCACGCCTTATTGAACGCCGCTCCGTAGCTGACGGCCCGTTCCGCGACTACCGTCGCTAATCGTTCACTACGGGAGCCTCTTCCGGTTCCCGTAGCCACTCCTTATTAAGAGTCTCGCTGTCCCCCAGATAGTCCAGCAGCCAGGTCAATGCTGGTGACATATCATTCTGCTGCCAGGTCAGACAACATGCCGAATCAGGGAATGGATTTTCCAGTTCCAGTGCTACCCATTTCTCCTCGTTAAGCCACGGTTTGGCGAAATGCGTCGGCACCATGCCAATACACAATCCAGCGGAAATACACGTTGCTGACGACTCCCAGTCAGGCACTACAAGTCTTTTTTGGTTATCCAGCAGCCAAGTAATACGTTTTGGCAACGTTCGTGAGGTGTCCTCGCGCACCAATGACGGCCAATTACGCAACGTATCATCGCTGAACGGCCCCGCCATAGACGCCAGTGGATGATGGCTGGCGACAACGCAACTCCAGCTTAACATCCCCATATCACGGAAGGCATAACGTCCTCCGACCGGAATCGCTCGTGTCGCGCCAATCGCCAGTTCGACACGCCCGTCGGAAAGCGCATCCCAGACGCCATTAAATACCTCCTGAAAAACCAGAAGCTCGACGTCATCAAAGTGGCGATAAAAATCAACGATCAACTGACGAGTACGCTCTGGCCTGACAATATTATCCACCGCGATGGCTAACTGTCCGCGCCAGCCGTTGGCAATTTGCTGACATTGCTGGCGGGTGATCTGCATTTTTTTGACAACAGAACGCCCCTCTTTTAAAAACCACGCTCCGGCAGCGGTCAATTCCACATCACGGTGACGGCGCTCAAAAAGCGGCACCGCCAGCCACTCCTCCAGTTGACGCACGGTATAGCTGACAGCGGAAGGAACGCGATGCAACTCCTGGGCTGCAGCGCTAAAACTGCCATTTCGCGCTACCGCATCAACAACTTCGAGAGAATATTCTGACCACATAGTTTGCCTGCAAAATTTTTGAAACCAGTCATCAAATATTACCGTTTCACAACAGGAATTTCACTCCCTACACTTTGCGGCGGTGTTTAATTGAAGAATTTAGAGAATATACATGCAACCTGGGAAAAGATTTTTAGTCTGGCTGGCGGGTTTGAGCGTACTCGGTTTTCTGGCAACCGATATGTATCTGCCCGCTTTTGCCGCCATTCAGGCCGATCTGCAAACGCCTGCGTCTGCCGTCAGTGCCAGCCTTAGTCTGTTCCTTGCTGGTTTCGCCGCTGCCCAGCTTCTATGGGGGCCGCTCTCTGACCGTTATGGTCGTAAGCCCGTGTTACTAATCGGTTTAACGATTTTTGCTCTGGGTAGTTTAGGCATGCTGTGGGTAGAAAACGCCGCCACTCTGCTGGTATTGCGTTTTGTACAGGCTGTTGGGGTCTGTGCCGCGGCAGTTATCTGGCAAGCATTGGTGACGGACTACTATCCTTCACAAAAAGTGAATCGCATTTTTGCAACCATCATGCCGCTGGTTGGGCTTTCTCCTGCTCTGGCGCCCCTGTTAGGTAGCTGGTTGTTGGTTCATTTCTCCTGGCAGGCCATTTTCGCCACCCTGTTTGCCATTACCGTGGTGCTGATTTTGCCTATTTTCTGGCTTAAACCCACCACGAAAACGCGTAATGATAGCCAGGATTCACTGACCTTTACCGATCTGCTACGTTCTAAAATCTATCGTGGAAACGTGCTGATTTATGCAGCCTGTTCAGCCAGTTTTTTTGCGTGGCTAACCGGTTCTCCGTTCATTCTTAGCGAGATGGGCTACAGCCCGGCGGTCATTGGTTTAAGTTATGTCCCGCAAACTATCGCGTTTCTGATTGGTGGTTATGGCTGTCGTGCAGCATTGCAGAAATGGCAAGGCAAGCAACTGTTACCATGGCTGTTGGTACTGTTTGCTGTCAGTGTTGTGGCAACCTGGGCTGCTGGCTTCATTAGCCATGTTTCACTGGCCGAAATTCTGATCCCATTCTGTGTGATGGCTGTTGCCAATGGCGCGATCTACCCGATTGTTGTCGCCCAGGCGCTGCGTCCCTTCCCACATGCAACTGGACGCGCCGCAGCACTGCAAAATACGCTGCAACTGGGACTGTGCTTCCTCGCAAGTCTGGTGGTTTCCTGGCTTATTAGCGTCAGTACGCCGTTATTTACCACCACCAGCGTGATGTTAGCAACGGTGGCCCTGGTTGGCCTGGGCTATATGATGCAACGTCGCGAAGAACCTGACTGTCAGCCTCATGGCAGCACCGAAGCTGCTCATAGCGAATCGCATTGATCTATATCGATATCTTTATGATTAGGCTGCTAACAAAATTTTGTTGTATGATTGAAATTAGCGGCCTATACTAAATTCCGGTTGTTAAGATTACGATAAATATTATGTTTTTACGGGGACAGGAGTGTTCCCGACTCACTATGGATGGTCATTTCGGCAAGGGTTCCTCCTTTCCCTCTGTTCTACGTCGGATTATAGACTCGCGGTTTTTTTCTGCGGGATTTCTCACAAAGCCAAAAAAGCGTCTACGCTGTTTTAAGGTTCTGATCACCGACCAGTGATGGAGAAACTATGAGTTCATCGTGTATAGAAGAAGTCAGTGTACCGGATGACAACTGGTATCGTATCGCCAACGAATTACTCAGCCGTGCAGGCATTGCGATTAACGGCCCTGCCCCGGCAGATATTCGTGTTAAAAACCCCGATTTTTTTAAACGCGTTCTGCAGGAAGGTTCGCTGGGGTTAGGCGAAAGTTATATGGATGGCTGGTGGGAATGTGACCGACTGGATATGTTTTTTAGCAAGGTCTTACGCGCAGGTCTCGAAAACCAACTCCCTCATCATTTCAAGGACACATTGCGCATCGCTGCCGCGCGTCTCTTCAATCTACAAAGTAAAAAACGTGCCTGGATAGTCGGTAAAGAGCATTACGATCTTGGCAATGATTTATTCAGCCGTATGCTGGACCCCTTCATGCAGTATTCCTGCGCTTACTGGAAAGATGCCGATAATCTGGAATCTGCCCAGCAAGCGAAGCTCAAAATGATCTGTGAAAAGTTACAGTTAAAACCGGGCATGCGTGTGCTGGATATTGGCTGTGGCTGGGGCGGACTGGCGCACTATATGGCGTCCAAATATGACGTGAGCGTGGTTGGCGTCACGATTTCTGCTGAACAGCAGAAAATGGCCCAGGAGCGCTGCAAAGGTCTGGATGTCACCATTTTGCTGCAAGATTATCGTGATCTGAACGATCAATTTGACCGCATTGTTTCTGTTGGGATGTTCGAGCACGTCGGACCGAAGAATTACGATACCTATTTTGAGGTTGTGGATCGTAATCTGAAGCCGGAGGGTATTTTCCTGCTGCATACTATCGGGTCGAAAAAAACAGATCTAAATGTTGATCCGTGGATTAATAAATATATTTTTCCGAACGGTTGCCTGCCATCTGTTCGACAGATTGCACGCGCCAGCGAACCTCACTTTGTGATGGAAGACTGGCATAACTTCGGCGCCGACTATGACACCACATTAATGGCCTGGTATGAGCGATTCCTCGCTGCATGGCCTGAAATTGCTGATAATTACAGTGAACGCTTTAAACGAATGTTTACCTATTATCTGAATGCTTGCGCAGGCGCTTTCCGTGCGCGTGATATTCAGCTCTGGCAGGTGGTGTTCTCTCGCGGGGTTGAAAACGGCCTCCGTGTCGCACGCTAAGCGTTATTTTATCGCCCCCGCTCTGGGGGCGATTTCATCTTAAAGTCAGGCTTCAGTATCCGGCTGATTCATAGCGTTTTCCCGCGCCGCCAGTACACGTTCCACCGTATCTACCACCGCCTGGGTTTGCGGATCGATTTCGATGTTGACCCGTGCGCCAAGTTTTTTCTTACCGAGCGTAGTACGTTCCAGCGTTTCTGGAATTAAATGCACGCAGAAACGGGTTGGCGTCACTTCGCCTACCGTCAGACTAATACCGTCGATACCAATAAATCCTTTATACAGGATATATTTCATCAATTGCGTATCTTGCACTTTGAACCAGATCTGACGATTATTTTCCGAAGTTAATATTTTCGTTACTTCTGCGGTGGTCATAATATGACCTGACATTAAATGCCCGCCAATTTCATCGCTGAATTTAGCCGCGCGTTCCACGTTTACCCAATCTCCAACCTTTAAATCACCAAGATTGGTAATCCGCAACGTTTCTTTCATCAGATCAAAACTGATGCGGTTGCCATTAATTTCCGTTACGGTCAGGCAACAACCGTTATGCGCCACAGACGCCCCCGTCTCCAGTCCATTCAGCATATGGTCGGGTAACTCCACCACATGGGTACGAAAATTGGGTTTCTCATCTATCGACACCAGTTTAGCGGTGCCCTGCACAATCCCCGTAAACATACTTACAACTCCTGAATTCAGTTAAGATATTCTGTTCAGCACAATAGCAGGTGGAAAACGCCCTTACCAGTGAAGGGATCAGAATGGCTATTTTTTCACTGGAGAATTAATAAATCCTCGCTACAATAGACCGGAATTCCCCTGCTTCTTCTTTTTGCTGCCCATTCAGGCGGCTTTTTAGTCTCTCATATAACAACAATATAAAAGGTGTTTACGTGCAGAAGTATATCAATGAAGCGCGTCTGTTATTAGCATTAGCTATCCCGGTGATTCTCGCGCAAATCGCCCAAACCGCGATGGGTTTTGTCGATACCGTTATGGCTGGCGGCTATAGCGCTACCGACATGGCGGCGGTCGCTATCGGTACCTCTATCTGGCTTCCGGCAATTCTTTTTGGTCATGGCCTGTTGCTGGCGTTAACGCCGGTCATTGCCCAACTAAATGGTTCCGGGCGACGTGAACGTATTGCGCATCAGGTGCGACAAGGCTTCTGGCTGGCTGGCTTTGTTTCCGTACTCATTATGCTGGTGCTGTGGAATGCGGGCTATATTATCCGCTCTATGCAAAATATCGATCCAGCGCTGGCAGACAAAGCGGTAGGTTATCTGCGTGCGTTGCTGTGGGGCGCGCCTGGCTACCTGTTTTTCCAGGTCGCACGTAACCAGTGCGAAGGACTGGCAAAAACCAAGCCAGGAATGGTGATGGGCTTTATTGGCCTGCTGGTTAACATTCCGGTGAACTATATCTTTATCTATGGCCATTTTGGCATGCCGGAACTCGGCGGCGTCGGTTGTGGCGTAGCAACTGCGGCTGTTTACTGGGTGATGTTCCTCGCCATGCTTTCCTACATTAAACACGCACGCTCAATGCGTGATATTCGTAACGAAACAGGTACCGCCAGACCTGATCCGGCAGTAATGAAACGACTGGTACAACTTGGTTTACCTATTGCGCTGGCGCTATTCTTTGAAGTGACGCTGTTTGCGGTAGTGGCACTGTTGGTATCTCCGCTCGGTATTGTTGATGTGGCAGGCCATCAGATTGCCCTGAACTTCAGCTCGCTGATGTTCGTTCTGCCAATGTCGCTGGCGGCGGCGGTTACTATCCGCGTAGGTTACCGTCTGGGTCAGGGTTCAACATCAGATGCACAAACCGCCGCACGGACCGGGCTTATGGTTGGCGTTTGTATGGCGACGCTAACAGCGATCTTTACTGTATCACTGCGGGAGCAAATCGCCCTGCTGTATAACGATAATCCTGAAGTTGTAACGCTGGCAGCGCATTTAATGTTGCTGGCGGCGGTGTATCAGATTTCTGATTCTATACAGGTAATTGGCAGCGGGATTTTGCGTGGTTATAAAGATACGCGTTCTATTTTCTATATCACCTTTATCGCGTATTGGGTGTTGGGCCTGCCGAGCGGCTACATTCTGGCACTGACCGATCTGGTGGTTAAACCAATGGGACCTGCAGGCTTCTGGATCGGCTTTATCATCGGTCTGACGTCGGCGGCCATCATGATGATGTTGCGTATGCGTTTCCTGCAACGTTTGCCGTCAGCAACGATTCTGCAACGCGCAGCACGCTAATAAAGACAGGCGCAATCGGCAACGATTGCGCCTTATTTTTTACGCAGGCTGGAGAGTAGCGCCAATACCGTCTGCATCCGGCTGCAATTTATGCGCGGCGCAGATAGGTTGCCGGCTGGCGTCTGTTATTTCGACGTGAATATTGCCGCTCACTTCCCCTTTCACACCAATGAACTCTGGTGAAATCTCTTTCGCACTGGTTTGCAGGCAAACCGTTCCTTTTCCGCGCAGGCGTTTCACTTTCAATTGCACACGCGTTGCCGCCGAAGTGATCAGCCACACCGTTCCATCATCAAGATTTAACTCACCAACACGAAAAGTGACATCGTCACCTTTTACCGTACTTCCGTCGAGAATCAACACACCGCCCTGCTGGACTGTCACTGTTGACTGCTGTAAGTCAGCGCCGTAACCGATAATCAAAGAGCTCCCCTCTTGTACGGTAACTCTGCCCATTAACTCAACCGGCGCACAATCTTCTTCTACGACAAACTTATCGTCTGCGCTGGTCGGTGACATCACAATCACTGTGCCGCCCTTGATTGCCGCGTTTTCCAGCGTTCCGGCATGAATTTCAACCCGACCTCCGGCGTTAACGGTCAGATCTTTAGTCTTACCGGAGCTATAGAGCTGTAGGCCATCCGTTCCCAGGCGATAAACCGCTCCGTTTTCAACATTCGTATTTTGGTCTTCGCCCCCCAGATTATTCATAGCGCCGCTCGTAAGGCTTGTATTACTGGCTCTTCCTGCCAGCATAAAGACGCCGCCGTGATTAATCTCACAATTGATGGCCTCCCCGCCTGGGTAAACCAGCAATTCACCGCCGTCATCTACCACGGCTGCAAACGTTGTCCCGTTGACCAGCAGACCACCGCCCTGGTCGAGGATGATTTTTTCTGCCCGGTGACCAGCCAGAACACGTAAATTGCCGCCATTTTCCAGCAATAAACCGCAGGCATAGCCTTGATCAACGCTAAACTCACCTTCAGGATGGCGACCATTAACAGTGGCAAGCGTTGAGAGGCTTAATGCCCCACCGTCAGACTGGACGATATCAGTAGCAATTGCGCCATCATTTACTGACAACGTGCCATCATTGGCATATTGCGTACCTTTGGCAACACCGCCGGCTTCCACTTTCAGCCAACCGGCGCCAGTTACTACAGTGTTTTCTGCTCTTCCGCCCGCCTCGACAATCAACTCGCCATCGGTAAGTTGAGTCGCACTAATAACTTCGCCAGCATGAACAATGTGTACTTTCCCATCGCTCATCAAATTTTTTGCATCAGATCCCATGATTTATTCCTTTGCTGCATCTGTGTGCCCTTATCACTAACTAAGTGTAAAGGCTATGACGGATTAATCCACGATAGAATTGAGATCGTGGCAAACCACCCTGCATACATCCAGATGAGCGAAGTATTTGATAGCAGCAAATGTAAATATAACCCTGAGCCCCCCCTTGAAAATCAACAAAATATAGCCAATTTGCTTAAAAGCTCTGCAAACGGTCGAAATACCGAAGAAAATTACATTTTGCCTCTTGCCACCTTCCCACTCTGTCGCTAATATTCGTCCCCGTTGTCACCTACAACGTTGCGTTCATAGCTCAGTTGGTTAGAGCACCACCTTGACATGGTGGGGGTCGTTGGTTCGAGTCCAATTGAACGCACCATATTGCGTCCGTAGCTCAGTTGGTTAGAGCACCACCTTGACATGGTGGGGGTCGGTGGTTCGAGTCCACTCGGACGCACCAGATTATCTTAGTCTGGTCTCCTCTTCTTTTTCCTCTATTTATCTTCTGTATTCAACGCGTTAAAAGATTTACACTGTTTCTGTACGTGTTATCAGAAGGAAAATAACAATGGCAACTTTATTACAACTTCACTTTGCCTTTAATGGTCCCTTTGGCGACGAAATGGCAGAACAGCTTAAACCGCTTGCCGAATCGATTAACCAGGAACCCGGTTTCTTGTGGAAGGTGTGGACGGAAAGTGAGAAAAACCACGAAGCCGGTGGGATCTATCTTTTTACTGATGAGAAAAGCGCTCTTGCCTATCTGGACAAACATACAGCCCGCCTGAAACATCTCGGCGTCAATGAAGTGATTGCCAAAGTGTTTGACGTCAATACGTCATTGAGTCAAATCAATCAGGCAAAGCTCTCCTGATCTTTTCCCCGACAACCTTGTTATGTCCTGGCGCTGACGGTTTGCCCAGGAATTGAGGAGGTATCAGCACTCAACAAACTGATGCTGCTCATTGAGGCGGTAGCAGACTCCGGCGCGAATATTATCCTCGCCTTCGATGGCAACAGCGAAGCGAACTCTTTCCCCGTCATGATATGCCAGCGCTGCACTGCCGCCCGGTCCGAGAATAATTGAGTCCACCGAGCCCGTGCTGACAACTGTTGAATTTTCACCACTGGCAATGATGTGGACATTGTCACCGCTATTGGCAATCTTCGCGCTAGCGCCAAAACTGACTATCTGCACCATATCGCCATTACTGGCGATATGGCACCGTTCACCCAATGTGCATACGCGTACCCGCATTCCGCTGTTCGCAATACGGCTACTGTCTCCGGCACTGCTGATCCGTGTTGAATTACCCGCCACCGCCACGCGAGCACGTTCTCCTGAACTACCAATATGGCTGTTAAAGCCCACACTGCCCATCCGCACGCTATAACCCATACTGGCAATTTGCGCTGCATACCCTGCGGTAACTATTCTGACGTTATCGTCGCAACATCCTGTTCGGGCGTTATCATCCGCACTGGCAAACTGACCGCAAAATACATTTTCCTCAGGCTCGTTAGCCAACTTTTGCATCGCGAAAATATCCTGACGGGCAAAATTTTCGTCCGTCAGCCATTTTTTCCATGCGTACTCAACCAGACTGTCCGCCCAGTCAGTAAAGCCTTCAGCGATCAGCGCATGGTGAATATCGGCATAACCTCCCCCCTCAGGGAAGCGACGTAGAAACCATCGGTACATTACTGCCCCGATGCACCACTCCCGTAGATCCGTTCGCGTAATGATCATCCGTTAATGCCGATGATAACCATCTACCATACATTTGAAGGTTTCGCCCGGTGTGCGTCCCGTCGTGCAAAGATAGAGATGGCCGAAGATAAAAAAGAAACTCATAAATGCCAGGGCAAAATGCGCTTGTAATAACCAGTATCTTACGCCGGGAAAAAGGCTGCCTACAGTTTGCGGATAGAGAGAAAGTAATCCCGTTAATAACAACAATGGCAATAGTCCATACATCACGCCCAAATAAGCCGCCTGTTGTAGCGGATTAAATTTAGACTGCGCAGTCGCCGGAAAAGGATGTGATTCCCCCTGCATGATGCCAAACAGATAAAATCGCGTTTGTTTAACCGCTCGTCCCAGCCAGCCCTGACGACGAATAATATAGTGATGACCATTACCGCCAACGGCATTAATCAGAACGAAGCCAAACCAACATGCCAACAACAAAAACCCACAAACCTCATGAACCGCAACCAGACTTTTGACGACCGTAACGCTGACCAGTGCAAAATGGTTGATAAACCCACTCGCCAGCAGTAACAAAAAAAGTAACGCGTTCGACCAGTGCCATAATCTGACAGCCTTGCTGTAGAGATAAACCTTCTCACCATGATCAGAGGAAGGTTTCTTTACGCCACGGGCACGAAGCAAGGCATGCAATCCCAGCACCAGCCACATTCCAACCAGCAGCAGCCCGGCAATCACCAGCCACACGGGCCAGAACTCCGCAGAAAACTGTGGCACATAGTTCGCTAACTGGCTCTGAAACTGTTCGGCATTTTGCGACGGGTTCATACATTTTCCTTTTTAATCAAATGTTGACCGAACCGACGATACAGATGCGGCTTTCCTGCGCCCGGCAGTTGATATTGATAGTATTTATTTTCCTGTAACCATGCCTGAATTTCTGGGCTATCTTCACGACCAAAGAGCAAGGCATGTTCCGGGCAAGCGCTGACACAAATGGGCGGAAAGCCTTTTGCCAGCCGGGTCTCGGCGCAGAAATCACATTTATCCGCCACTTTGGTCAACGGGTTAAGGTATCGAACCTGATACGGACAAGCCCCAATACAATAACTACAGCCAATGCACTGCGATTTTTCCACTCGCACGATCCCTTGCTCATCGCGCCGCGATGCCCCTGTCGGGCAAACATCAATACAGGGAGCATCCTCACAGTGCTGACAGGACTGGCGAAAGAAATGATACAGCGTTTCGTTATTGTTATCGGTGACAGGAATATGTGCGATAGACAAACGGCTCCCTTGCGCCGGTACATGGTTCGTTTTGCGACATGCCCGAGCGCAAATATTACAACCATTGCATCGTGACTCATCGTGAATCATGGCGTACCGAACTTTTTCTGCTTGCCTGGCGTTCGCTAACAGAGACGGCGCTGATCCAGTAAAAAAGATTACTGTTCCCATCCCCAGAACAAATTTGCGTCGAGTGAAGGACATCTGATTATCCTCTAATGCTGTGGCTGCGACTGTCCACTCTGTCCATGATATCTCCCTGAAATCTCAGGGATTCTGAAACTGCTCAACCTCGAACCATTCGCATAAGCCATAAGCTTTGCCATAGCTCATAAACCGCTCGCTAAACAAGTACAATACTGCTGTCGATGACTCTACGTGACGTATATCAGCATATTCAGGGGCGATATCCATCGCAGAGAGTGCAGCGTCAATCTGCGCTTCCTGAAAGGAATATGGTGCTTGCATCAACATGGCTGCCTTGTATGGACGCGGATACGTCTGGCACTCAAAGCGAACTGCATGCGCAATGGCCCGACAGATGTCCTGCTCCACAACCTGCAGCAACATCGCGGTATAGTTTTCACTCATGGTCTGCGTGGAGTAGTAATAATCATCTTTGCTACCCGTCATACAGACGATATCCGCGTAGTCTGCATTCTGGCGTATGCTTTCCAGCAAAGCAGAAAGATCCTCTTCAGCAACCGAATATGGCGGCGACAGGAACATGGCTCGAGCAACCAGTTGACCCGCGACCGAATGCTGGCGGATAAACGCCGCCAGAATTTCGGTCGGCTCCGGCTCTGCTACGTCTTCGTCCACTGGGGCATCGGGCTGACGCATACTGTGTAACCATTGACGCTTAGCCTCATCAATTTCGCTAACTTCCTGTATCGGCAACACATCCTGATGGCCCATATCACCCATTCCTTATGCCGGTAGCAGGTTGTGCGCAGCCAGATCGGCGGCAATATCGTCCAGTCCCAATCGCTGCAATGTTTCCCGCGTTGGGCAACCCAGTTGCGGGTCCCTGCCCATTTCTTTGTAAAACAGCGTAAGCGAGTCGCGCATATCGTCCCGCTCCATTTTGTCAGTGCCTTCGGTAAACGCCGGAATCTGCGGATCTTTGTCGAATACCCATGAGCAGATAAGATCGTGCTCATTACGCATATCTTTGGTTTGCATCAGTTTCACCGTGTAGGCGCGATGTAGCGTAAAGATACGTTCAGCAGCTAAATCTAATTTTTCCTGGGTCATATCTTCGCCAGTAATCGCTTTGAAGAATTTTGCTTCAAGCGCAAGATCGCCCCGATAATTACGACTTTTCAACGGCGAAACAGTCATTGGCCAGACCCAGTTGCATAAGGTGACGGCATTGTGTAAACAAACGCGTAACAGCGACCACTTGGCATATTTAATTTTCGCGTCATTGACTGGCGTGTAGTTTTTGGTTTCATCATAGGCATCTTCAGAACCAAATAACTCTTTTGCGACTTCACGTTGCAATTTCAACGGCAAACCGGAGCCAATAAAGTTGATGTGCGTGTGCGTCATGCAGTCACGGTTGAACATACAGTTAACGATAGAACCAACCTGCGCCGACGCCTCATTGGCATGGTGTACCGGATAGCCAAATGGCGACCAGAGTTTATTTTTGTCGTAGCCCCAATATTCTGCGCCTAAATTCCAGCGCTCCGCGATAGCATAAGAGCCATCGGCCAGGTGACTAAGCTCGCCGACGCGATGCGCCAGACGGTAATAAAAATCTTTGATGAAGTTAACGTCACCCGCTTCCAGTTGATCCCAGCGAATTTCCGCATACTCAGCGGCAGGAAGAACGCGTTTAAACACGCCTTTGCTGTAGCAATACGTAAAGTCACGGTGCAGTTGTCCGTAGTTACACCACAGGCCGTAGTCATCAAACAGATTCAGACCAACCAGATTACCAATGACGCGACCATCGTCCTTATCTTCAAAATCTTTGGGGCCATTTGGGAAGATAGTGGTATGGACAAAGTTGGCGACACAGGTATTACCGCCGGTACTGGGCACGCCGAACTCCTTAACCCGCGGAATGTTCATCTGGGTCATACAACGGATTGGACAAGAGTGACAGCCGCTCATTTTAACAGTGTATTTTTCTGCCGCCGGACCTAAATCAAAGACAGATTTATAGGTGCGGAAACCCACTGTATTCTGATTACCTGGCGGGATCTCGCCCGTTTCAATCGGCCCACCTTCCGCAGCGCCCCAAAACAGGCCCTTACGTGCCGTCCAGCGTGACTTGGGATCTGAATACTCAGCCCAGGATTGCGGCGTACTCGGCACCACATGGTTGTTATTAGCGCCGATAAGCTCGGTCATCATGTAGTCATTGAGGCGCTTCATTTCCTGACGATCGGCTATGTTGACCCCCTTTGTCCCTTCAACCGCAATCGCTTTCAGGTTTTTGGAGCCCATTATTGCGCCAGTTCCTGCGCCGCCACTGTGGTTACGACTATTCAGCATGCCAGAGAGCGGCACCAGGTTTTCTCCCGCCTGACCAATGGCCGCCACACAGGTTTCCTGGTTGGTTAAACGACAAATTTCCTCCGTGGTAGCCCGCGTCCCTTTCCCCCATAAGAAATCTGCTTTTTCGAGGGTGACGTTGTCATCTTTAATATTTAACCAGACGGGTGATTTCGCTTTACCTTCAATAATAATGACGTCGTATCCGGCGAATTTCATTTGCGCGGCAAAAAATCCCCCCATATGGGCGTCAACGACTAAATTACCTTTGGTAAAGGTAGAAAGTGAGGTGATATTTACACGTGAACTACAAGGTGCGCCGGAGCCCGTTAACGGTCCCGTAGCAAAAACTAATTTATTTGCTTCATCGAAAGGTTTGGTGCCGGGCGGCACTTCGTCATACATAATTTTGTAGCCAAAGCCCATACCACCGACAAAATTTTTAAACTTACTGGAATCTTCGCGGGTAATATTTCCTGTCGTGAGATTGACCCTTAATATATTGCCTGTCCAACCGTTAGCCATGATGTTTTCCTTTGCAAGATTCACACAGTAATATCTTTCCACTCAATAATTTTTAACGCCCCTGTCGGACAGGCATTTGCGCATTCACCGCATAACACACATTTCGACGATTTTTTAGTTTCAGTATTTACGGTAGCCATCATCCACGGACACGCAGTGATACAGGCGCTACAACCAATGCAACGTTTATGATCGACGGTTATACATCCCTCTTCCTGCTGCCAGGTAATCGCACCAATCGGGCAAACCTTCAGGCATTGCGGATCTTTACACTGGCGGCAGGTGTCAGCGGTATAGTTCAGATCGCCATACAGGCCGCCCCCAGAACCAGGCCCTTTATCGCCAAAGAAAAAATTACGATGGATTTTGATACGGGAGAAAAAGGTGCCAACCGCGCCATCGTTAAAGTTTGTGCACGAGATTTCACAGCGATGGCAACCCGTGCAGCGCGCTCGCTGGGTAACCAGAACCCCTTTAGGTGTGTTTATTAAACCTACAGTGCCGCTATCGACATCTTCCTGTTTGCAGCCTAAAAGTGACAGTAACGCAGGTGCAATAGTTAAACCTGCAAGGCCTTTTCCTGATATACGCAAAAATTCAAGTCGCGTTAAGCCAATATCTAATAATGGACGATTAACCGGGTTCATTTATTTCGCATCCTCTTCGCAAACACAGTGCTGACAATTCAACAGTCGGGAACGCTAATACGCTGCTGACTATGCCTTCAACACCAGATTTTTTGTCCTAACCCGATAGCGTATGAGATATCTTTTAACGCAAATAAACCAATCCATTATGGTTAGGTAAAAAAATAATGTAATTATTCTGAGGGCGTAACATTGATCGTTATCAATTAAGATTTGAAAGCGGGAAATTTAAGATGGAGTGATATCTATTATCATTTGAAATTAATTTTCCTTAATCAACAATTATTTGTGACGCACATTCCAGAAAGAGAAAATACAGCCCTCGCTATAAAATTAAATACATACCGAAACTCATATGATTTCCCTTATTGCTATTTATGAAAAAAAGAAATCATAAAACGCTTAAATAAAAAATAGGGATGACGCATTGAGCGCCTCCCTGAACGTTTATTTCACCAATGCGTTAATCACCGTTTCCATCGCCTGCTTCTCCAGGTCGCCACGTTGAATGCGTTTATTGGCTAACGCCGTACGCAATACTCCCGCGATGACAATGTGCCTGGGCTCTTGTCCCAGATCGCGCATCTCCAGCACGACTTTACCCACAACTCTGCACATTTCGCGGTACAGTTCGTCATCTTTTGTCCGGTCGCTCATTATTTTCACCCATTTATCGTACCAACTATCAGCATATATCAGTCTATCCAGTTAAACAAAAAACAAATAAAATCAAACAAATAACTCGATGGATTATTTTATTTACATCAATTAAGTCATGATATATTCACATTCTGGTTTGCCGCTGTCATGCCTTCCGCCCTACCCCGTTGCGCAAATAGCAATAGTTTTGCGCAATCTATTACCGGAAACGTTAAATCTTTGATAACAATTTACTGTGTATAAGCATGAGTGTTTTTTGAAACGCTGTTTTTGTTTTCCTTTTGGATTAAATTCAGCGTATAATGCGCGCCAATTGACTCTTGAATGGTTTCAGCACTTTGGACTGTAGAACTCAACGACTCAAAAACAGGCACCCGCGTTGGGCTGAGACGCAAGCACACATTCCTCTGCACGCTTTTTCGATGTCACCTATCCTTAGAGCGAGGCACTATCACTTTCGTAATACCGAATTCGCTTTTCGGCAGTGCGCCCAGAAAGCAAGTTTCTCCTATCCTTCTCAACTTAAAGACTAAGACTGTCATGAAAAAGACCAAAATTGTTTGCACCATCGGACCAAAAACCGAATCTGAAGAGATGTTAGCTAAAATGCTGGACGCAGGCATGAACGTTATGCGTCTGAACTTCTCTCATGGTGACTATGCAGAACACGGTCAGCGCATTCAGAATCTGCGCAACGTGATGAGCAAAACCGGTAAAACCGCCGCTATCCTGCTCGATACTAAAGGCCCGGAAATCCGCACCATGAAACTGGAAGGCGGTAATGACGTTTCTCTGAAAGCCGGTCAGACCTTTACTTTCACTACTGACAAATCCGTTATCGGCAACAACGAAATGGTTGCGGTAACTTATGAAGGTTTCACCACTGACTTGTCCGTCGGCAACACCGTACTGGTTGACGATGGTCTGATCGGTATGGAAGTTACCGCTATTGAAGGTAACAAAGTTATCTGTAAGGTACTGAACAACGGCGATCTGGGTGAAAACAAAGGCGTCAACCTGCCAGGTGTTTCCATCGCTCTGCCAGCTCTTGCTGAAAAAGACAAACAGGATCTGATCTTCGGTTGCGAACAAGGCGTTGACTTTGTTGCTGCGTCCTTTATTCGTAAGCGTTCTGACGTTATCGAAATCCGTGAGCACCTGAAAGCACACGGCGGCGAAAACATCCACATCATCTCTAAAATCGAAAACCAGGAAGGCCTGAATAACTTCGACGAAATCCTCGAGGCGTCTGACGGCATCATGGTTGCGCGTGGCGACCTGGGTGTAGAAATCCCGGTTGAAGAAGTTATCTTCGCCCAGAAAATGATGATCGAAAAATGTATCCGTGCACGTAAAGTCGTTATCACGGCGACCCAGATGCTGGATTCCATGATTAAAAACCCACGTCCGACTCGTGCGGAAGCCGGTGACGTTGCCAACGCCATCCTCGACGGTACCGACGCAGTCATGCTGTCTGGTGAGTCAGCAAAAGGTAAATATCCGCTGGAAGCGGTTTCTATCATGGCGACCATCTGTGAACGTACCGACCGCGTAATGAACAGCCGTCTCGAGTTCAACAACGACAACCGTAAACTGCGTATTACCGAAGCGGTTTGCCGTGGCGCTGTTGAAACTGCGGAAAAACTGGATGCGCCGCTGATCGTCGTAGCGACCCGAGGCGGTAAGTCTGCTCGCGCAGTGCGTAAATACTTCCCGGATGCCACCATTCTGGCGCTGACCACTAACGAAAAAACGGCTCACCAACTGGTGCTGAGCAAAGGTGTTGTACCGCAGTTAGTGAAAGAAATCACCTCTACTGATGATTTCTATCGTCTGGGTAAAGAACTGGCGCTACAAAGCGGTCTGGCACACAAAGGCGACGTCGTGGTAATGGTTTCCGGTGCGCTGGTACCAAGCGGCACCACTAACACCGCATCTGTTCACGTGCTGTAATATTGCTTTTGTGAATTAATTTGTATATCAAAGCGCCCTTATGGGCGCTTTTTTTATTTAATCGATAACCAGGAACAATAAAAAATCAAATCGGATTTCACTATATAATCTCACTTTATCTAAGATGAATCCGATGGAAGCGTCCTGTTTTCTCTCAATTTTTTTATCTAAAACTCAGCGTTCGATGCTTCTTTGAGCGAACGATCAAAAATAAGTGCCTTCACATCAAAAAAATATTCTCAACATAAAAAACTTTGTGTAATACTTGTAACGCTACATGGAGATTAACTCAATCTAGAGGGTATTAATAATGAAAGCTACTAAACTGGTACTGGGCGCGGTAATCCTGGGTTCTACTCTGCTGGCAGGTTGCTCCAGCAACGCTAAAATCGATCAGCTGTCTTCTGACGTTCAGACTCTGAACGCTAAAGTTGACCAGCTGAGCAACGACGTGAACGCAATGCGTTCCGACGTTCAGGCTGCTAAAGATGACGCAGCTCGTGCTAACCAGCGTCTGGACAACATGGCTACTAAATACCGCAAGTAATAGTACCTGTGAAGTGAAAAATGGCGCACATTGTGCGCCATTTTTTTGCTTGCTAATTACACCTATTGCGTCGCACGTAACAAATTACCCTGCTCTGGTTCACTATTTTGCGCAGATTCTACCGTTGGCATATTACTTACCTTCGGTGTTTGTCCACGGCTTACCGCAACCGGATACCCCGCCCGGCGATACAATGCTTTATCGACCCGTGTCTGATCTACAGCCTGATTATCTTTGAATGGCATAAAACCAACGGGCAATTTATACGGCATCGTCTGAACATTCTGCTGTTCTTCTGCCGACAATGGTCGATGCACTTCCACATAACGCATACCATTCGGTTCTACGGAATATTTCACCGGTTCATTGATCACTCTCACCGGCGTTCCTGTTCTCACGCTGGAGAACAATGCTTTGATATCCGGCGCGTTCATACGAATACACCCCGAGCTGACGCGCAAACCGACGCTATCCGGCGCGCTGGTGCCATGAATGAGATATTCGCCATTGCCGTGTGCTAGACGCAGCGCGTAACGTCCTAATGGATTATTCGGCCCTGCAGGAACAACTGGCGGTAATTTAATGCCACGCTCCAGTGAGCGCTGACGAATCCCCGCAGTTGGCGTCCAGGTTGGATTCGGTATCTTCTGCCCTACGCGCGTTTCCATCACCGGCGTTTCCAGTCCCTGCAAGCCAATTCCTATCGGGTAGACCTGCACAATATTTTCTCCCGGCGGATAATAATAAAGGCGCAGTTCAGCAAGATTGACAATTATCCCCTGACGCGGCGCATCAGGTAATAACAGTTGCGAAGGAATCGTTATCGTCGTACCGGGTTTTGGCACTGGAGCGATAGTGTTATTGGCTTCAAGGATCAACATTGCCGCAGTATCAAAACGTCGGGCAATGGCTTGCAGATTTTTATCCCCCTCTTGCACCGTGTAGGTTTGATTTTGCCCAACCAGTCGGCTTCCGGTTGGTGGGAGCGGATAATCAACCGCCCAGGCTGCGTGGATAGCGCTAAAAGCGCCGATAAGAGCGAATGTAAGCAAAGACGCGCGTTTCATTGTAAACCTCCTGTATTTGCCGGAGACTCACGCTGAAACGTCGGATGGCACTTATGCTTACCTGAAGACGAAACACTCCTGTGCTGACCAGAGTAAGCATCGACCATCCGGCAAAGTGAGCCAACCGGATGAAAGCTGTCCCTTTAGTTTAGCTAAGTGCAGCAGCTTTGGTGCGAATTGCGCGAATCATCGCTTCCAGACCTTGCGAACGTGATGGGGTGAGATGTTGAGTGAGAGCCATTTTTTCAAACCACGGGCGCACATCAAAATTAACAATATCCTGCGGCGTCATTTGATCATAGAGAATAAAAACAACGGCAATAAGCCCTTTCACAATGGCGGCATCGCTGTCGCCCTGCAATTCAATAATTCCCTGCGCATTCTGACACATCACAATCCACACCTGACTCTGGCAGCCCTGAATACTATTTTGCGGACTTTTGTCTTCATCGCGTAATTCCGGCAGACGCTGGCCCAGTTCAATAATGTAGAGATACTTCTCTTCCCAGTTGGCGCAACGTAAAAAGTTACGCAGCAATTTTTCTTTATCCGGCAAGACAGCCATAAAGCCTCCCTGTTATCCCAGCAGACGATGAATACGTTGCAATCCGGTCACCAGGCGATCCACTTCTTCATGGGTGTTATACATAGCCAGCGACGCCCGACACATAGCGGGGACGTTGTAGTAGGCCATTAATGGCATTGCGCAATGATGTCCGGTACGCACAGCAATGCCGTAGTTATCGAGAAAACTGCCAACGTCATAGGCGTGGTGTTTACCGAGATTAAAAGCGATAACGCCAAGTCTGTTCCGTGGCCCATACAGAGTGAGATCCGGTACAGATTCCAGCTGTGACAGCGCATAATGCATCAGATTCTGTTCATACTCGGCAATGTTGTTAAGCCCCAGCGCTGAAACATACTCCAGTGCCGCGCCAAGACCAATAATGCCACCGGTATTGGGCGTACCCGCCTCAAACCGCCACGGCGCTTTGGCCCAGGTGGTGCCTTCACTCAGGCTGACGGTAGCGATCATTGACCCGCCCCCTTCCCACGGCGGCATCTCCTGCAATAAGGCTTCTTTTACATACAGAATGCCAATCCCGGTGGGACCATACAGTTTATGCCCGGAAAAAACGTAGAAATCGCAGTCCAGCGCCTGAACGTCTACCGGATGGTGCATCACCGCCTGAGCGCCATCCACCAGCACTTTTGCGCCATACTGATGCGCAAGCGTAATCATCTCCGACAGCGGGTTCTCCGTTCCCAGCACATTGGAGACATGAGTAATCGCCAGCAGGCGAGTTTTCTCATCGAACAGATTGGATAGCCTCTCCAGTTGTAGCGTACCGTCAGGGTTAAGGGGAATCACCCGCAACTCGGCGCCAACGCGCGCGCAAAGCATCTGCCAGGGAACAATGTTGGCATGATGTTCCATCTGACTGATGATGATGTTATCGCCCGCCCGCACGTTGCTGTTGCCCCAGCTATTGGCGACCAGGTTAATGCCTTCCGTCGTGCCACGCACAAACACCAGTTCTTCTGCAGAACGAGCATTAATAAACAGCGATGCCCGCTTGCGCACGTTCTCCATTTTCTCGGTCGCCTGAGCGCTTAATGTATGGATACCGCGGTGTACCGCCGCATAGCCATGACGATAAAATTCAGCCTCGGCGTCAATCACCTGGCCCGGTTTCTGGGCGCTGGCGGCACTGTCGAGATAAGCCAGAGGCAGACCATTCACCTCTCGCGAGAGCACCGGAAAATCGGCCCGTACTTTATCGACGGAAAACGTCATCTTGCACCTCCTGGCAGCCGTTGACCGATGCGCGCCAACACCTGCTGTTTAAGCTCTTCATCACGCAGTGCCTCCGTCAGTTCGGCAGCAAAGGCGTAGATGATCATCTGCTGGGCATCCTGCTGATTAATCCCGCGCGAGCGCAGATAGAACATCTGTTCGTCATCAATACGCCCCACCGTCGCGCCGTGGCTGCATTTCACGTCATCAGCATAAATTTCCAGTTGTGGTTTGGTATCCACCTCCGCCAGTTTGCCCATCAACAAGTTATTGTTGGTCATCTGACCGTCAGTTTTAATGGCGTGCCGCGCGACATTGATCAAACCGTTAAAAACCGCGCGCCCTTTGTCGCTAACGATAGTTTTGTGCAACTGGCGGCTATTACAAAAACCTTTATTGTGTTCCAGCCAGGTGCGGGTATCACACACCTCGTTTTTCACCGGCATCGCCAGGCTATTGATACGCAACGTGCTATTTTCGCCATTGAGCTGCGTACTGGTGTTGTGCCGTAACACGGCGCCGCCAAGCAGGAAACTGTGGCTAAATGCGGTGGCATCGTCTGCCAGCAACATATCGTTATGCGCAAAGTGATGACTGACCGGGTTTTCAAACGCCAGCTTGATATGCTGCAAATGAGCGTTCGCCGCCACGTTGATGGTCAACCGCGCACCGGTAAAATGTCGGGCCTCGTTAAGGCTAACGAAATGCTCAATCACCGTCGCCTCGGCACCTTCCGCCAGCTCCAGATGATGGCGATAATGGGCGGTATTCACCTCTTCACCTGCCACGCCCTGGGTGATATGCATTAACAGCAATGGTTTCGCAGGCCGTTGACCGCGCTTCACAGCGATATGCGTAACACTTTGCGCCAGGCTTTCCGTCAGATGGAGAAACACTTCCGCCTGAATGGCGTCGGGCAATCCCTGACGGTCATCGTTAATGCTTACTTCATATCCGCTGCCTTCCGTTGCATCGCTAAGTGCTGACACGTAACGTCCATCGACAAACACCAGCCGCACGGCGTCTAACGTTAACGCTAAGGCATCACGCTGCTGTGGGGATATCTCCCCCGCAATGCTGACAAACTGGCTATTGGTCAGCCCTTCCAGCGGCGTATATTTCCAGTGCTCATGCTTACGCGTCGGCAGGCCGGTACGTAGCAGTTGTTGTAAGTGTTGTTGAGCTTCCGGCGATCGTTTCGCCCCTTTGGCCTCAAACAAGTGATGCCACTGTTGCAGCGCGTTACTGCTGTTCGGTAAGCCAGCCATAACCCTGCTCCTCCAGTTGTTTGACCAACGTAAAATCGCCAGATTTCACAATCCGCCCCTGATACAGCACATGGACGAAATCCGGTTTGATGTAGTCGAGAATGCGCTGGTAGTGCGTAACAATGATGAATGAACGTTTGCCATCGCGTAGTGAGTTCACGCCATCGGCAACCACTTTTAATGCGTCGATATCCAGCCCGGAATCCGACTCATCAAGAATGCACAGTTCTGGCTCCAGCACGGCCATTTGCAGAATATCGTTACGCTTTTTCTCGCCACCGGAAAAACCGACGTTCACCGAGCGGGTCAATAAATCTTCCGGCATCTTCAGCAGGGCGATTTTTTCTTCCATCAAATCCTGAAAATCAAAGCGGTCGAGCGCGTCCTGACCACGATAGCTACGCACTGCATTAAGTGCCGTTTGCAGAAAAAACTGGTTACTGACGCCAGGAATTTCCACCGGATACTGAAAGGCCATAAAGATGCCTTCGCCAGCACGATCTTCCGGCGACAACTCAAGCAAATCTTTACCTTTAAACTCAATCGTGCCGCCCGTTACTTCATAATCTTCGCGCCCGGCAAGTGTTGCCGATAAGGTACTTTTCCCCGAACCGTTTGGCCCCATAATGGCGTGAACTTCGCCGGGACGAACGTCGAGGCTTAATCCGCGCAGAATAGCTTTATCTTCCACGCTGACGTGTAAATCTTTAATACTTAACATGTTTATTCCTTATCCAACGCTATGTTCAAGACTGATGGCGAGAAGTTTTTGTGCTTCAACGGCAAATTCCAGCGGCAATTCCGAGAAAACATCTTTGCAGAAGCCGTTAACAATCATTGAGATGGCGTCTTCTTCGCTGATCCCGCGTTGCAGGCAGTAAAACAGTTGATCCTCGCCAATACGCGAGGTGGTGGCCTCATGTTCCAGTTGAGCGCTATTGTTACGACACTCGACATACGGGAAGGTATGCGCCCCACAGTTAGCGCCAATCAGCATTGAGTCGCACTGGGTGAAGTTGCGTGCATTGGTCGCCGTCGGCATGATTTTCACTAATCCGCGATAGCTGTTCTGGCTGTGTCCGGCAGAGATCCCTTTCGAGATAATGGTCGATTTGGTGTTTTTGCCGATGTGGATCATTTTGGTGCCGGTATCGGCCTGTTGATGACCGCTGGTTAGCGCCACCGAGTAAAACTCACCGATGGAGTTATCGCCGCGCAAAATGCAGCTGGGATATTTCCACGTAATCGCTGAACCGGTTTCTGATTGCGTCCATGACATTTTACTGTTTTCCCCTTCGCACAAAGCGCGCTTGGTGACGAAGTTGAGAATACCGCCGCTATTGTTATCGCCAGGGAACCAGTTTTGCACCGTGGAATATTTCACCTCGGCGTTTTTATGGATGATGACTTCTACCACCGCCGCGTGTAACTGATAGCTGTCACGCACCGGAGCGGAACAACCTTCAATGTAGCTGACGTAGCTGTCTTCGTCGGCCACCAGAATGGTGCGCTCAAACTGCCCGGTTTTTTCCGCGTTAATGCGGAAATAGGTGGAAAGTTCCATCGGGCAGCGCACGCCTTTAGGCACATAAATAAACGTACCGTCAGAGGCCACCGCCGCATTAAGCGCGGCAAAGAAATTGTCATTCCCCGGCACCACGGTGCCGAGATATTTGCGCACCAGTTCCGGGTGTTCGTGAATCGCCTCGCCAAAGGAACAGAAAATAATTCCCTGCTCCGCCAGTTTTTCGCGATAAGTGGTGGCAACCGAAACAGAGTCGAAAATGGCATCCACCGCCACCTCTTTGCCTTCCCGCACGGGAACGCCTAACTGCTCAAATGCCGCCTCCACCTCTTTACTTAAAAAAGCGTTCGCGCCAGTTTGCTGCACCGCGCCGGGTTCCGACACGCAGGTGTCGTCACAATTACCGCATGATGGTGCCGAGTAATAGCTGTAATCCTGATAATTCAGCTTGTCATAGTGCGCTTTTAGCCAGTGCGGTTCCTCCATCTCCAGCCATGCGCGATAGGCGTTGAGGCGAAACTCCAGCATCCACTCCGGCTCATTACGCTTCGCCGAGATTGCACGCACCACCTCTTCGTTTATCCCCTTTGCCAGCTCATCAGTGGCTAACTGGGTGAAGAATCCTTCTTTATAATTCAGCGGGCCGCCGGTCCAGGTTTTGACATCGTCAGTTGCTTCAGTATTACGAGACATAGTACCGCCTATACCCCAAAGCTTTCGCCACAGCCACATTCATTCTGGGCTTTCGGGTTGTGAAATTTGAATATCTGATTGAGACCTTCACGAACGAAATCGACTTCCGTGCCATCAATAAACGGCATTGCCTGTAATGGGACGTACAGCTTCGCGCCGTCGTGTTCAAAAAGCAGATCGTCTTTGTCCGGCTCGCTGACGCTATCGAGCACATAGCCAAAGCCCGCACAGCCGGTTTGTTTGACGCCTAAACGCACACCGACCATACCAGGCTGCTTTGCCACCAGCTCACAGATGTGGACCGCGGCAGCGGGTGTCAGCGTTAAGCCCTGCCAGGCGAAATCCTCTGGATTAAACGTTTCTGAATGCATGTCCATCGACTTACCTCACTTCATCGCTTTCAGCATATAACAGCATGTTAGTGATAATGATTATCAGTACAACACAGAAAACGCAGGGGCTTTTCCGTAAAACATGCTTTTTGCCTGCATTTAATAAGCATAGACCCTGATGTGTGGGTTAACAGGTACGAGAAAAATCAGATATCTCATTGTTAAATAATGATTCTTATCGGAAGAGAGTTAAGGCTGTGATGGAAAAGAAAAAGTTGTATTGGAAATGACTATTTAAGAGATAGGTAAAAAATAGCGGGCTCATAAAATAAGAAAACCCTTAAGTCTGTACAACACAGACTTAAGGGTTTCTACCCCACCCGGCGCTTATCTCCGGCACTCACAGTGGCTTAGCTCTTGAAGGGGCGATAAGAATAATCTCATAAGATCCGACCGCCGTTTTAACACAAACTTCGATTTGTATTTTTTTTAAGCAAGATCAAACGAGTAAAAACGAGACAGATGAGAGGAAAATGGTCAGACCTGGACAAAATATTAATCCAGGTCAATAGGGCGTACAGACTATATTCAGTAACGATTAATGGACGCCCAGACGCCAGGCGAAGTAGATTTCTTCAACCAGTTCAGTAGAAGAGAGCGCGAGCAGGTCAGCAAATTCAAGTTCTAATTGTTTCAGTCGTTTGAGATATTGGGCAGGAGAAAGATTGCTTTGGTCGCGGCGTAAAAACTCGATTGCCAGTTGGGTGGGATTGAGTTGAGTAGACATAACATCCTCGCTTGTAGACAAGACCTGCACAGTATACCACCGTTTACTGCGCAGATAATAACCAAAAGCAATATGCGTCACACTTTTTTAGTGACAACGTCACAAAATGGCCGTCGTCAATCGTGATGAACAGCACAAACGCCCTTTCTCATCGAAGATTTCGATCTGCCAGACCTGATGACGCGAACCGAGATGTAACGGTCTGCAAACGCCGCGGACTCGCCCTTCTCGCGCCGATCGCACATGGTTAGCATTAATTTCTAAGCCAACGACTTTTTGATCACCTTCAGTACATAAATAACCGGCAATAGAACCGATACTCTCTGCAAGGACCACCGATGCACCGCCATGCAGCAGCCCAAGCGGCTGCTTTGTTCGTTGATCTACCGGCATCGTCGCTTCCAGAGTATCGTCGCCAATACGCTCAAAGCGAATATCCAGCAACCCCACCATATTTCCGTCCCCCATGGCATTCAGTGCTTCAAGGGTGGCTTCACGTTTCCATATCATTTAATGATCTCCAGTAATGCTTGCACAGGATGGCGTACCCCTGTCCCTTCAACCCGTTTCACCTGACTGCGACAGGAATATCCGGTCGCCAGACAGCGATTACGTGGCAACCGCTGCATTGCCTGATGCCAGGATAACTCATAGATACCGAGCGAGTTTTTATGATTTTTCGCTTCATGTCCGTAAGTGCCCGCCATACCGCAACAACCAACGCTAACATTCTCCAGCTTTGCGCCAAAACGGGCAAATATAGCGGCCCACTGGGCAGGCGCGCCGGGCAAAGCAGTGACTTCAGTACAGTGACCAAAGAAATACCACGCTTCACCGCTGGCTATAAGCTCTGGCTGAGGCTGAAGCGCGCCTGCCAACCATTCATTCGCCAGCAAGACGTTAAACTCGCCGCGTTCCTCGCCGAGGACCAGTTTATATTCATCACGATAACAGAGCACCAGTGCCGGATCGACGCCCACCATTGGCATTCCCAGCTTCGCCACGCGGTTGAGGAAATCCGCCGTTTTTTTCGCCGTTTTCGCAAAGCGTGTGAGGAATCCCTTGATATGCTGCGCTTTACCGTTCGGCGAGAACGGCAGCAGCACCGGCTGATAGCCTAATTTCTCGATCAGGCGTACAAAATCCGCTACCACCTGCGCATCGTAATAGCTGGTAAAAGGATCCTGCACCACCAGCACCGTACGCGCTTTCTGCTCTGTATTGAGGGCTTCAAGCTGTTCCAGCGTCATGTTCGCCGAGCGATGCCCTACCATTTGTTGTTGCAGCGACGGTACCGAAAGCAGCGGTAAATCAACCATACCGATGTGCTTTTCAGAGAGTTTGCGCACCAACGGCTGGCGAAGAAAGAAGTTAAAAGTCTTCGGCGCGCGCGCCATCAACGGAGCATAACTCTCAACCGTTGCGACCAGATGATCACGCAACGGGCGCAAATAACGAGTGTGGTAAAGCTGCAGAAAGCGAGAACGGAACTCCGGCACGTCAATTTTGATTGGGCACTGGGTCGAACACGCTTTACAAGCCAGACAACCTGACATCGCCTCTTTGACTTCGTGAGAGAAGTCATATTCGCCTTTATTTGCATGCCAGCTATTACGGGTGCGGGCAATCAACATACGCAAACTGGCGCGCGTTTCCGGTAGTTCCTGCTCCAGCTTTAAGGGATCTACGCCGCGATCGGCCAGCAAACGTAGCCATTCGCGTACCAGAGTCGCTCGCCCTTTTGGTGAATGAATCCGGTTCTGACTGATTTTCATCGACGGGCACATTGGGCTGCGGGCATCAAAGTTAAAACAAAGACCGTTGCCATTACATTCCATGGCCCCGCGCCACTGCTGACGCACTGCGATGGGGATCTGTCGGTCATACGTCCCGCGCTTCAGCGCATCCACTTTCATCATAGGCGCGTCAATGCCTTCTGGCGGACAAATTTTCCCTGGATTAAGCCGGTTATGCGGATCAAACGCCGCTTTGACTTTGCGCAGTTCAGCAAAAAGTTCCTCACCAAAAAACGCCGGGCTGTATTCGGCACGAAAACCTTTACCATGCTCGCCCCACAACAAACCACCGTATTTCGCGGTAAGCGCCACCACATCATCAGAGATTTGCTTCATCAAAACCTCTTGCTGTGGGTCACACATATCCAGTGCCGGACGAACGTGCAACACCCCCGCATCAACGTGACCAAACATGCCATAACTTAAGCCGTGACTATCGAGCAACGCGCGAAACTCAGCAATATAATCCGCCAGGTGTTCCGGCGGAACGCAGGTATCTTCGGCAAAAGGAATCGGTTTTGCCTGGCCTTTGGCATTTCCCAATAACCCAACGGCTTTTTTACGCATCGCATAAATACGTTCGACACCCGCCAGTTCGCGGCACACCTGCCAGCCAATCACCCCTGCTTGTTGGCTGGCGATAAGCTCATCCAGCCGCGCACAAAGCGCATTCACCTGCTCGTCAATCAGTGACTCATCATCGCCTGCAAATTCAACAATGTTCAACCCGAGCATCTCTTTGTCGGGTACATCGGTAATCAGCTCACTGACGGAGTGCCAGACAATATCTTCTCGCGCCAGGTTCAGGACTTTAGAATCCACCGTCTCAACCGAAAGCGCGCGAGCTTCTACCATAAACGGCGCGTTACGCAGTGCAGAATCAAAAGAATCATATTTGACGTTCACCAGACGGCGCACTTTAGGCAGACGAGTAATATCCAGACGCGCTTCAGTAATAAAAGCCAGCGTCCCTTCTGACCCGGTCAGAATGCGCGTCAGGTCAAACTCGGTCATCTCATCGTTAAAAACATGACGCAGATCGTAACCGGTTAAAAAGCGATTAAGTTTGGGGAATTTGTCGATGATTAACTGGCGTTGCTGACGGCAGCGTTGATAAACAGTGTTGTAGACTCGTCCAATAGTGGTATTGGTTTTACCCAATGTTTCAGCCAGTTCAACGGGTAAAGGTTGCGTATCGAGAATATCGCCCCCCAACAACACCGCCCGCACGCCCAGTACGTGATCTGAGGTTTTCCCATACACCAGCGACCCCTGACCGGACGCATCAGTGTTTATCATCCCACCAAGCGTTGCCCGATTACTGGTTGAGAGTTCCGGCGCAAAAAAATAGCCGTACGGTTTCAGGTATTGGTTAAGTTGGTCTTTAATGACCCCTGCTTCAACACGAACCCACCCCTCTTCAGGATTAATTTCGATAATACGGTTCATATGGCGGGACATATCAACAATAATCCCCTGATTGAGCGCCTGACCATTAGTACCAGTGCCACCGCCGCGCGGAGTAAAGATCAGCGATGAATAGCGCTCCTGCGCCGCCAGACGGACGAGCAGCGTCACATCTGCGGTTGAACGTGGAAATACCACTGCATCGGGAAGAAGTTGATAAATACTGTTGTCGGTCGACATTGTCAGACGATCGGCATAGCTTGTTGCCGTATCGCCAGTAAACCCCTGTTGCTCAAGCTCTTGCAAAAAATTAAGCACCAGTTGAACGACGCCGGGTGCCTGGGAAATCTGTGGAATCATTATATTGACCCTTTCCTGCGGTCTGTGATGTAGGTCGATACACGGTTCTTTCAGGCTGCTGCAATAGCGAACCGAAAGGTGATGTTTACTTACTCTATGGATTTCGAGTTGCAGGAAGGCGGCAAGCGAGTGAACTCCAGGAGCTTACAAAAGTAAGTGACTGGGGGGAACGAACGTAGCCGCAGCACATGCAACTTGAAACATGACGAGTAAATCGTTTGCGTGTTGCCTGAGTTGTTGTACCACATTTTTTTCTTACTCGCCCATCAGAATTAAGGGCAGAATCGTTCTGTTAAAAACCGCTGAAATTGCTCATCATTATATAGGTGAGTTTTGCGTATTCACGTCGCGTCGACGATTTGACGCACAAAAAAGGTGAAAAGTAGTTATGGTAAATATTCGTCAGCCCAGGGATGTTGCACAAATTCTGCTTTCGGTGCTGTTTTTAGCCATCATGATTGTGGCATGTCTGTGGATTGTTCAACCCTTTATTCTCGGCTTTGCATGGGCCGGTACGGTGGTTATCGCCACATGGCCGGTATTGTTACGCTTACAAAAGATCATGTTTGGCCGTCGCTCTCTCGCCGTGCTGGTGATGACAATGTTATTAGTGATGGTGTTTATCATCCCTATTGCTTTACTGGTTAATAGCATTGTTGACGGCAGCGGCCCGCTGATCAAAGCCATCTCCAGTGGTGACATGACGCTACCCGATCTCGCCTGGCTTAATACCATCCCGGTAATTGGCGCGAAGCTTTACGCTGGTTGGCATAATTTGCTGGATATGGGCGGCACGGCGATCATGGCGAAAGTCCGTCCTTATATTGGCACCACTACCACCTGGTTTGTTGGACAGGCAGCGCACATTGGACGTTTTATGATGCATTGTGCGCTGATGCTGCTGTTCAGCGCCCTGCTGTACTGGCGCGGCGAACAGGTAGCGCAAGGCATCCGCCATTTTGCGACCCGTCTGGCGGGCGTTCGCGGTGATGCGGCTGTGTTACTGGCGGCGCAAGCCATTCGTGCCGTGGCGTTGGGGGTAGTAGTCACCGCTCTGGTTCAGGCGGTGCTTGGCGGCATTGGTCTGGCGGTTGCCGGCGTTCCCTACGCAACGTTGTTGACGGTATTAATGATCCTCTCCTGCCTTGTCCAGCTTGGCCCGTTGCCAGTATTGATTCCAGCGATTATCTGGCTCTACTGGACAGGTGACACCACCTGGGGCACTGTGCTGCTGGTGTGGAGCGGCGTAGTTGGGACGCTGGATAATATCATCCGTCCTATGCTTATTCGCATGGGCGCCGATTTACCGCTGATTCTAATCCTCTCCGGGGTTATCGGGGGCTTAATTGCCTTTGGTATGATCGGCCTGTTTATTGGTCCTGTTCTGCTGGCCGTATCCTGGCGTCTTTTTGCAGCCTGGGTCGAAGAAGTTCCACCACCAACTGACCAACATGAGGAAATTCTCGAAGAACTGGGGGAAATAGAAAAAACGAATAAATAATCTCTCATCAGGCGGCTTTGCCGCCTGATTCTTAACCATCATTTATTAACTATCCATTTTTGCTCTTTCATTCTCCGACGTACTTTCATTCAACCGTCATTTCCCGTCGCAAAATCTTTACAGCTTTTAAACTAATAAGACGAATCTGATCGACGCAAAAAGTCCGTATGCCTACTATTAGCTCACGATTATAGATCAACGTATTGATTTATAAGCATGGAAATCCCCTGAGTGAAATAACAAATTGCTGTGTGTAGTCTTTGCCCATCTCCCACGATGGGCTTTTTTTTAACATTTTTCCGCTCACTCATCCCGTCTCTCGTTCTCTCCAATAATGTTGCACAAGATACTGTGACTCTCTTCAAGTCGTTAGCAGGCTGATAGTGCTATTTATATTTTTATTCTTTTTTTCATGCAGCCATAACACGATGAACGCTTATGAACTCCAGGCACTACGCCATATTTTTACTATGACCATTGATGAATGCGCGACATGGATTGCCCTGACGGGTGACAGTGAAGGTTGGCAGCAGTGGGAAAATGGAAAAACAGCTATTCCCGACGAAATCGTTGAAAAATTGTTGGCAATGCGTCAGCGAAGAAAAAAACACCTTCATGCCATCATAGAAAAAATAAATAACCGTATTGGGAATAACACCATGCGTTTTTTCCCTGATTTAGCTGCATTTCAACAGGTCTACCCTGAAGGTAATTTTATTGACTGGAAGATTTACCAATCCGTCGCAACCGAATTATACGCTCATGATCTGGAACGTCTTTGTTGATCCCCGGTCAAAGATGCGCTCTCACCATCTGGCCAAAATAGTGAACAGATACTGATATAACATCGCGACATTTTTACAGCAAATTTGCTAAGTGGATCTTATGAAAAATCCCTATTTCCCTACCGCGCAGGGGTTGTATTTCAATTACCTGGTGCATGGTATGGGCGTCATTTTGATGAGCCTGAATATGGCCTCGCTGGAAACGCTGTGGCATACCAATGCGGCGGGGGTTTCCGTCGTCATCTCATCACTAGGTATTGGCCGATTAAGCGTTCTGTTTCTGGCAGGATTATTATCCGATCGCTTTGGTCGTCGACCATTTATCATTCTCGGTATAAGCTGCTACCTGGCATTCTTTTTTGGTATTCTGCACGCGAATAACATCATTACCGCTTATGTTTTTGGTTTTCTGGCTGGAATGGCAAATAGTTTTCTTGATGCCGGAACCTATCCAAGCCTGATGGAGGCATTTCCTCGTTCGCCAGGCACAGCAAATATTCTAATCAAAGCGTTTGTTTCCAGTGGACAATTTTTATTACCGTTAATTATTAGCCTGTTAGTCTGGGCTGAGTTGTGGTTCGGTTGGTCATTTATGATCGCCGCAGGCATTATGATCATTAATGCTCTCTTTTTATGTCGCTGTACCTTTCCGCCACATCCGGGACGGCAAGTCGTCACGCCAGAAAAACTCAAAACGCCTTCGGCGCATCGCTGTTCAATTATCGATCTCACCAGCTATACCTTATATGGCTATATTTCAATGGCAACATTCTATCTGATAAGCCAATGGCTGGCGCAATATGGGCAATTTGTTGCCGGAATGCCCTACACTATGTCAATAAAATTATTAAGCATTTATACGGTAGGATCGCTGCTTTGCGTATTTATCACTGCGCCACTGATACGTAAAGCCGTACGTGCTACATCCTTATTGATGCTTTATACTTTTATTTCGTTTATTGCTCTACTCATCGTCTGCCTACAACCCACATTTTATGTGGTGATCGCTTTTGCTTTCGTCATCGGTTTTACCTCCGCAGGCGGTGTTGTACAAATTGGCCTGACGTTAATGGCCGAACGTTTTCCCCACGCCAAAGGCAAAGCAACAGGGATCTATTACAGTGCGGGTAGCATTGCAACATTTACCATTCCGTTGATTACCGCGCATCTTTCAGAAAGAAGTATTGCCGATATTATGTGGTTCGATACGGCTATTGCCGCCGTCGGCTTTTTATTGGCGCTGTTTATTGGTCTGCGCAGCAGAAAAGAAGCACAACATCAGTCAGTACAGGAAAACGTTGCCACAGGTCTCTGATGCAACATTATTTTTGTTACGTGCAAGATCTTACGAGAAAAAGCAATTATTCAGTCATGCTCAGAGAGGAAAGCCCGCAAAAACAGCAAGACTCGCAATATTACGTGCAATATCCCTGGAAAGATAAACTTTATGCCATGTACCCAGAAAGAAACAACTTCAGTATATTGCTTAAGTAAACCGGCAAATGACATATGCACGGTAATAAAATATTTTCTCATTTTCAGCAAGGAGCTGTGAAAATGTCTCAAAATAAGGCTTTCAGCACGCCATTTATCCTGGCTGTTCTTTGTATCTATTTCAGCTATTTTCTACATGGCATCAGCGTTATTACGCTTGCACAAAACATGTCATCTCTGGCTGAGAAGTTTTCTACCGACAATGCTGGCATTGCCTATTTAATTTCCGGCATTGGTCTGGGTCGCCTGATAAGCATTTTATTCTTCGGCGTGATATCCGATAAATTTGGTCGGCGGACGGTAATATTAATGGCGGTGGCCATGTATATGCTGTTTTTCTTTGGTATTCCCGCCTGTCCAAATTTAACTCTCGCTTACTGCCTGGCGGTGTGCGTCGGTATCGCCAACTCAGCTCTTGATACTGGCGGTTACCCGGCTCTCATGGAGTGTTTCCCGAAAGCCTCCGGTTCGGCGGTAATTCTGGTTAAAGCAATGATCTCATTCGGTCAAATGCTCTATCCGATGCTGGTGAGCTATATGCTGTTAAATAATATCTGGTACGGCTACGGGCTAATCATTCCAGGCATTTTATTTGTCCTGATTACGCTGATGCTATTGAAAAGCAAATTCCCCAGTCAGTTGGTGGATGCCAGCGTTGCCAATGAATTGCCGCAAATGAACAGTAAACCGCTAGTCTGGCTGGAGGGGGTTTCATCTGTACTGTTCGGCGTTGCCGCATTCTCAACCTTTTATGTGATAGTGGTGTGGATGCCAAAATATGCGATGGCGTTTGCCGGTATGTCCGAAGCCGAGGCTTTAAAAACCATTTCTTATTACAGTATGGGTTCACTGGTCTGCGTCTTTATTTTCGCCGCATTACTGAAAAAAATGGTCCGACCTATCTGGGCTAATGTTTTTAACTCTGCACTGGCAACGGTAACAGCCGCCATTATTTATCTGTACCCTTCTCCGCTGGTCTGTAATGCCGGCGCCTTTGTTATCGGTTTCTCTGCTGCTGGCGGCATTTTACAACTTGGCGTGTCGGTCATGTCGGAGTTTTTCCCCAAAAGCAAAGCCAAAGTTACCAGTATTTATATGATGATGGGTGGGCTGGCAAACTTTGTTATTCCGCTGATTACCGGATATCTTTCGAATATCGGCCTGCAATATATCATTGTTCTTGATTTTATTTTCGCGTTATTAGCTCTGATTACCGCGATTATTGTTTTCATTCGCTATTACCGTGTCTTTATTATTCCCGAAAAAGATTTACGGTTGGGCGAACACTATTTCCGCACCTCAGTTAAGCACCATTAAGAATAAAGGTTAAAGGAGTTAATTATGGATGTTACGGCTAAATATGAATTGATTGGCCTGATGGCTTATCCTATCCGCCACAGTTTATCGCCTGAAATGCAAAATAAAGCGTTAGAAAAAGCGGGATTACCATTTACCTATATGGCCTTCGAAGTGGATAACGACAGCTTTGCCGGTGCCATTGAAGGACTAAAAGCCTTAAAAATGCGTGGCACAGGCGTATCGATGCCAAATAAACAACTGGCTTGTGAATATGTTGATGAATTAACGCCAGCGGCAAAACTGGTAGGCGCTATCAATACCATCGTCAATGATGATGGTTACCTGCGTGGCTATAACACCGATGGTACAGGCCATATTCGCGCCATTAAAGAGAGCGGTTTTGATATCACAGGCAAAACGATGGTCCTGTTAGGCGCTGGCGGCGCATCAACAGCGATTGGCGCCCAAGGGGCGATTGAAGGTTTAAAAGAAATTAAACTCTTCAACCGCAAAGATGAGTTTTTTGATAAAGCCCTCGCCTTCGCTCAGCGGGTCAACGAAAACACCGATTGTGTCGTCACGGTCACGGATCTCGCCGATCAGCAAGCCTTTGCTGAAGCTCTGGCTTCCGCCGATATTTTAACCAACGGCACCAAAGTGGGAATGAAACCGCTTGAAAATGAATCATTAATCAATGATATCAGTCTATTACATCCCGGACTTTTGGTCACAGAATGTGTCTACAATCCGCATATGACGAAGTTATTGCAACAGGCGCAACAAGCCGGTTGCAAAACGATTGATGGATACGGCATGTTGTTGTGGCAAGGGGCTGAACAGTTCAAGTTATGGACTGGTAAAGATTTCCCTCTGGAATACGTTAAACAGGTCATGGGGTTCGGCGCCTGACAGGCTGACCGCGTGCAGAAAGGGTAAAAAATGAAAACCGTAACCGTAAAAGATCTCGTCATTGGCGCGGGCGCACCAAAGATTATCGTGTCGCTGATGGCGAAAGATATCGCCAGCGTGAAATCAGAAGCTCTCGCCTATCGCGAAGCGGACTTTGATATTCTCGAATGGCGCGTTGACCACTTTGCCGACCTCTCCAGTATGGAGTCTGTCATGGCAGCGGCCAGGATCCTCCGTGAAGTCATGCCGGAAAAACCACTGCTGTTTACCTTCCGCAGCGCCAAAGAAGGCGGTGAACAGGCTCTTTCCACTGAGGCTTATATTGCGCTCAATCGCGCCGCCATCGACAGTGGTCTGGTCGATATGATCGATCTGGAATTATTTACCGGTGATGCACAGGTTAAAGAAACTGTCGCCTACGCCCACGAGCATGATGTGAAAGTTGTAATGTCCAACCATGACTTCCATAAAACGCCGGAAGCCGAAGAAATCATTGCCCGCCTGCGCAAAATGCAGTCCTTCAATGCCGATATTCCTAAAATTGCGCTGATGCCGCAAAACACCAGCGATGTGCTGACTTTGCTTGCCGCAACCCTGGAGATGCACGAACAGTATGCCGATCGCCCGATCATCACCATGTCGATGGCAAAGACTGGCGTCATTTCCCGTCTGGCAGGTGAAGTATTTGGTTCAGCGGCAACCTTTGGCGCAGTAAAAAAAGCCTCTGCCCCCGGGCAAATATCGGTTAATGATTTACGCACAGTATTAAGTATTTTGCACCAGGCATAATAAATAATCGCCGGCGGGAATAATAACTCCCGCCGAATAAAGACACTATTTTTCAAGAGTATTTAACAAAAATATTCTGTGGGTATCTGTGCGCTATTTTTATCATGCGCAGGCAAATTCACACCTGAATCAGGAAAAAACAATGAAACCTGTAAAACCACCACGTATTAATGGGCGTGTACCGGTCCTGTCAGCACAGGAAGCGGTAAATTATATTCCCGACGAAGCAACGCTTTGTGTATTAGGCGCAGGCGGCGGTATTCTGGAAGCCACAACATTAATTACCGCCCTTGCCGAGAAATATAAACAAACACAGACGCCACGTAATTTATCAATTATTAGCCCCACAGGGCTTGGCGATCGCGCCGACCGTGGTATTAGTCCGCTGGCGCAAGAGGGTCTGGTAAAATGGGCATTATGCGGACACTGGGGACAATCACCGCGTATTTCTGATCTTGCAGAACAAAATAAAATTGCCGCTTATAACTATCCGCAAGGCGTGCTTACTCAAACACTGCGTGCCGCCGCAGCCCACCAGCCAGGAATTATTAGCGATATTGGCATCGGGACATTTGTCGACCCACGCCAACAAGGCGGCAAATTGAATGATGTGACCAAAGAAGACCTGATTAAACTGGTCGAATTCGATAATAAAGAATATCTCTATTACAAAGCGATAGCCCCGGATATTGCTTTTATTCGCGCCACCACCTGCGATAGTGAAGGCTACGCCTCATTTGAAGACGAAGTCATGTATCTCGACGCACTGGTGATTGCCCAGGCGGTGCATAATAACGGCGGTATCGTGATGATGCAGGTGCAAAAAATGGTTAAGAAAGCCACATTGCATCCAAAAGCGGTCCGTATTCCGGGGTATTTGGTAGATATTGTGGTCGTCGACCCCGAGCAAACTCAGCTATATGGCGGTGCGCCGGTCAATCGCTTTATTTCCGGCGATTTCACGCTCGATGACAGCACCAAACTGACCCTCCCCCTCAACCAGCGTAAACTGGTTGCGCGGCGGGCGTTATACGAAATGCGCACAGGCGCAGTTGGTAATGTCGGCGTAGGCATTGCCGACGGCATTGGTCTGGTCGCCCGGGAAGAAGGTTGTGCTGATGACTTTATTCTGACAGTCGAAACCGGTCCGATTGGCGGCATTACCTCACAAGGAATTGCATTTGGCGCAAACGTTAATACCCGCGCCATTCTGGACATGACGTCCCAGTTCGATTTTTACCACGGCGGTGGTCTGGATGTTTGTTATTTAAGTTTTGCCGAAGTCGATCAGCACGGTAACGTTGGCGTGCATAAATTCAATGGCAAAATTATGGGCACTGGTGGATTTATTGATATCAGCGCCACCTCGAAGAAAATTATTTTCTGCGGCACTTTAACCGCAGGCAGTTTAAAAACGGAAATTACCGACGGTAAATTAAACATTGTCCAGGAAGGACGAGTGAAGAAATTTATCCGTGAACTACCGGAAATCACTTTCAGCGGAAAAATCGCTCTCGAACGGGGACTGGATGTTCGTTATATCACTGAGCGCGCCGTATTTACGCTGAAAGAAGACGGCCTGCATTTAATCGAAATTGCTCCCGGCGTTGATTTGCAAAAAGATATTCTCGACAGAATGGATTTCACCCCAGTTATTTCGCCTGAGCTTAAGCTGATGGACGAAAGGTTATTTATCGATGCGGCGATGGGTTTTGTCCTGCCTGAAGCGGCTCATTAACAGGAGTATAATAATGGATTTTTCTTTAACTGAAGAACAAGAACTACTGCTGGCCAGTATTCGCGATCTGATTACAACCAACTTCCCGGAAGAATATTTTCGTACCTGCGATCAAAACGGTACGTATCCGCGTGAATTTATGCAAGCGCTGGCAGAAAACGGCATTTCCATGCTTGGTGTACCAGAAGAATTCGGTGGCATCCCAGCTGATTATGTCACCCAAATGCTGGCATTGATGGAAGTATCCAAATGCGGCGCTCCAGCGTTTTTAATTACTAATGGTCAATGTATTCACAGCATGCGACGCTTCGGTTCTGCGGAGCAGCTACGTAAAACAGCAGAAAGTACCCTGGAAACGGGGGATCCCGCCTATGCCCTGGCGTTGACGGAACCAGGCGCTGGCTCAGACAACAACAGCGCCACCACCACGTACACACGTAAAAACGGCAAGGTTTACATCAACGGACAGAAAACCTTTATTACCGGCGCGAAAGAGTACCCGTATATGCTGGTACTGGCCCGTGATCCAGAACCTAAAGACCCGAAAAAAGCCTTCACATTGTGGTGGGTCGAGTCCAGCAAACCCGGCATCAAGATCAACCCGTTGCATAAAATTGGCTGGCATATGCTGAGCACCTGCGAAGTCTATCTCGACAACGTTGAAGTTGATGAGAGTGACATGGTTGGCGAAGAAGGTATGGGTTTCCTCAACGTGATGTACAACTTTGAGATGGAACGTCTGATCAACGCCGCCCGCAGCACCGGCTTTGCCGAATGCGCATTTGAAGATGCCGCCCGTTATGCTAATCAGCGTATCGCGTTTGGTAAACCGATTGGTCATAACCAGATGATCCAGGAGAAACTGGCGTTAATGGCGATAAAAATCGACAACATGCGCAATATGGTACTGAAAGTCGCCTGGCAAGCTGACCAGCATCAATCACTGCGCACCAGCGCGGCACTGGCAAAACTGTACTGCGCCCGCACAGCGCTGGAAGTCATTGATGATGCAATTCAAATCATGGGCGGTCTGGGTTATACCGATGAGGCGCGCGTCTCCCGCTTCTGGCGCGATGTCCGCTGTGAACGCATCGGCGGCGGTACTGACGAAATAATGATTTATGTTGCGGGCCGACAAATCCTGAAAGATTACCAGAATAAATAATCTTCAGGCGGCGCAGCTTCGAACCCAAACTGCGCCGCCTGATTTATCCGACAAGACTGACAGGTTGAGGAAATTCAGACAAAATCGCTTGTTCAGCAAAACAGTTTTTAAATTGTCTGCGGTAATCACTGGGCGAGCAGCCTACGTGGCGCAAAAACAGTTTGGCAAAATGGTCAACATTTTCATAACCCACGAGCCATGAGATCTCTGCCTGTGACAAATCTGTATTGGTCAACGACCATTTCGCTTCCGTCATGCGTCGTTGAATTACATAGTTAATGGGAGAAATACGATACTCTTTGGTAAACTCATGACAAATATAGCTGACGCTAGCGCGGAATTTTTTCGATAACTGCTCTAAGGTGATTTTTTCGCGATAATTATTATTAAGATAAAAAAGAACATCTTTTATCAGAATATCTTTTTTAATATATCCCTGTTCCGAACGATAGGCATTTTTAAAGTTCTCATAATAAAGAATCGCTAATGTATACGCAAAAGCGTCCCACGTTGAAGATGTCTGGCCGCTTTTACTTTGCGGCAATATAACGCTTAACTCATTAAAAAGAGTTTTGATGACCTCTTTTCCCTGCCCTGCGGCAATCACCGGACAGGAGTGGGGTTGCAGTAACTGATTTTCCTCTGCGCCCTGAAACTGAAAACCGTACAGCGCACAGGTACAGGTCGTCGCCGGGTCATTAACGTCAGAAGCCACCGCATGTAGCCTGCCGCATTCTATTACCACAATGTCATCGGCATGGGCGACATATAATGAAGAGTCAATGGTAAACCTTGCCACTCCCTTTTTGACGTAAATTAGCTCGGTTTCATTATCATGAACGTGGTGCCCCGACTCCCATTTGGGATCATCACTAAAGGCAAAGCGTGAAAGTCGTGGCGTTTTACCGGGCACAAACAGTGTTTCGCTGGCATTATCAAAACGGTGTTGATACATGACAACCTCCCTATTCCATGAGCAAGCAAAAACAATATATGCAGGATAAAATACGGCGTGTACGGCGGTTATACAACTGCGTTTAGCGAGAGCTAAACAAGATTATTTACAGTGAATGCAAGATAGTACGTCCAGCACAGAATAATATTTCTGTATATTTCGCTTTTGTTTTCACGATCGCATTTTTTTTGCAAGATTGTTGGCAAGGAAAACAGCTTGCTCCGTCGAAAACCCCTTCCTGCTATCGCACACTATTTTCAGGCCATTTTTACCTTCCATCGGAGATGGTTCCGTATGCGACTCACAGGAGAAATCATGAAAATAATAACCTGCTTTAAGCTGGTGCCTGAAGAACAGGACATTGTGGTCACTCCCGACTACACCCTTAATTTCGACAATACCGACGCCAAAATCAGCCAGTTTGATCTCAATGCCATTGAAGCCGCCAACCTGCTCGCAGGCGATGGCGATGAGATTGTCGCGCTGACCGTCGGCGGTTCATTGTTGCAAAACTCAAAAGTACGCAAAGACGTGTTATCTCGTGGGCCACACAGCCTGTATATGGTGCAGGACGCCCAGCTTGAGCACGCGCTCCCCGTCGATACCGCAAAGGCACTGGCAGCGGCAGCAGAAAAGATCGGTTTCGATTTACTGATCTTTGGTGAAGGTTCCGGCGATCTCTATGCCCAGCAGGTCGGCCTGCTGGTGGGAGAAATGTTGCAACTCCCTGTGATCAATGCGGTGAGTGCTATTCAGCGTCAGGGGAATACGCTGGTGGTTGAACGCACTCTTGAAGATGAAGTTGAAGTGATTGAACTCTCTGTTCCTGCCGTGCTCTGCGTCACATCAGATATTAACGTGCCACGTATTCCATCGATGAAAGCCATTCTCGGCGCGGGTAAAAAACCGGTGAACCAGTGGCAGGCGAGTGATATTGGCTGGAGCCAGAGCGCGCCACTTGCCGAATTAACCGGCATTCGCGTACCGCCGCAAACCGAACGCAAACACATCATTTTCGAAAACGATTCGCCGGAAGCCATTGCCGAGCTGGCGGAACATCTGAAAAAAGCCCTGAACTAAAGCCAACGGAGATTACACAATGAGCAAATTAACCAACGTCTGGGTCTTTAGCGATAACCCTGAACGTTATGCCGAACTGTTTGGCGGTGCGCAACAATGGGGTCAACAGGTATATGCCATTGTACAAAATGCCGACCAGGCGCAGGCGGTTATGCCATATGGTCCTCTCGGCATTTATGTGCTGGAGCAAAATTCATCACTGCAACGCATTGAAAATTACGCTGAAAGCATCGCCTCCCTGCTTAAAGATAAAGCTCCCTCAATGTTACTCATATCCGCCACTAAACGCGGTAAAGCTCTGGCGGCGCGGTTGAGCGTGCAACTGAATGCAGCCCTGGTAAACGATGCTACAGAAGTTGACGTGGTTGATAACCACGTTTGTGCTGAACACCGTATGTATGGCGGACTGGCATTTGCCCAGGAAAAAATCAACAGTCCATTGGCAATAATCACCCTTGCACCCGGTGTCCAGGAACCATGCGCCCATGACGCCTCTCATCAGTGTCCGATTGAAACTGTGCCTTACGTTGCCCCGCGTCATGAAATTCTCTGCCGCGAACGCCGTGCGAAAGCGGCAAGCAGCGTGGACCTGAGTAAAGCAAAACGCGTGGTCGGTGTCGGTCGTGGTCTGGCAGCACAGGATGATCTGAAAATGGTCCACGAACTGGCAGCGGCGCTGAATGCTGAAGTCGGCTGTTCACGTCCAATTGCTGAAGGCGAGAACTGGATGGAGCGCGAACGCTACATTGGTGTTTCCGGCGTGCTGCTGAAATCCGATCTCTACCTGACGTTGGGGATTTCCGGGCAGATCCAGCATATGGTCGGCGGCAACGGCGCGAAAGTGATTGTTGCCATCAATAAAGATAAAAACGCGCCAATCTTCAACTATGCCGACTACGGTCTGGTTGGCGATATCTACAAAGTGGTCCCTGCCCTGATTAACCAGTTGGGCCACTAATCCCCTTTTCAACCACATCTCCCGCTGTTTACGCAGCGGGAAGGGAGCATAACGCATGTCGGATGATAAATTTGATGCCATTGTGGTCGGTGCGGGTGTTGCGGGTACCGTTGCTGCACTGGTCATGGCGCGAGCCGGGCTGGATGTGCTGGTAATAGAACGCGGCGACAGCGCCGGATGCAAAAATATGACCGGCGGGCGACTCTATGCCCACTCGCTTGAAGCAATCATTCCAGGCTTTGCCGCATCAGCACCGATTGAACGCGAAGTCACGCGCGAGAAAATCTCCTTCTTGACTGAAGAGCGCGCCGTAACCCTCGATTTTCACCGTGAGCAACCCGATGTTGCGCAACACGTGTCTTATACCGTATTGCGCAATCGTCTCGACCCGTGGTTGATGGAACAAGCCGAACAGGCAGGCGCACAGTTTATTCCGGGCGTTCGCGTCGACGCGCTGGTTCGTGAAGGCAACAAGGTCACAGGCGTACAGGCCGGGGATGATATTCTCGAAGCAAATGTGGTAATTCTGGCTGATGGCGTCAACTCAATACTTGGTCGTTCGCTGGGAATGGTTCCCGCCTCCGATCCACATCATTACGCCGTCGGCGTTAAAGAAGTCATTGGTCTCACGCCACAGCAAATCAACGATCGTTTTAATGTTACGGACAATGAAGGTGCTGCATGGCTGTTTGCTGGTTCGCCTTCTGACGGCCTGATGGGCGGTGGATTTCTCTATACCAATCGCGACTCCGTGTCGTTGGGTCTGGTTTGTGGATTGGGCGATATCGCTCATGCGCAAAAAAGCGTACCGCAGATGCTGGAAGATTTTAAACAGCATCCCACCATTCGCCCGCTGATCAGTGGCGGGAAATTGCTTGAGTACTCCGCACATATGGTACCGGAAGGTGGTCTGGCGATGGTGCCGCAACTGGTTAACGATGGCGTAATGATCGTCGGTGACGCAGCCGGTTTCTGCCTTAACCTGGGCTTTACGGTTCGTGGAATGGATTTAGCCATCGCTTCGGCACAGGCCGCCGCCACAACGGCTATTGCCGCCAAAGAGCGTGCTGATTTCTCTGCCAACAGTCTGGCGCAATACAAACGCGAACTGGAACAAAGTTGCGTCATCCGCGATATGCAGCATTTTCGCAAGATCCCGGCGCTGATGGAAAACCCACGCCTGTTTAGCCAATACCCACGCATGGTCGCCGACATCATGAACGATATGTTCACCATTGACGGTAGGCCAAATCAGCCAGTACGCAAAATGATACTCGGACACGCGAAGAAAATCGGCCTGATCAACCTGCTGAAAGATGGCATTAAGGGAGCAACCGCGCTATGAGTCAGAACGCTACAGTAAACGTTGACGTTAAATTAGGCGTTAACAAATTCCATGTTGATGAGGGGAATCCGCACATCATCCTGGCAGCAAATCCTGATATCAATGAATTTCGTAAATTAATGAAAGCCTGCCCTGCGGGACTTTATAAACAGGATGAAGCCGGAAATATCCATTTTGATTCCGCTGGCTGTCTGGAATGCGGCACCTGCAGGGTGCTGTGCGGCAACACCATTCTCGAACAGTGGCAATACCCCGCAGGTACCTTCGGTATTGATTTCCGTTACGGCTAATTACGCCTCCCACAGGCCCGGACATCGGGCCTGACGTTCAGTTTCGGGAATGACAAATGAAAGTGACATTAACATTTAACGCGCAACGTCGTGCAGCATATCGTCAGCAAGGATTATGGGGCGATGCTTCGTTGGCGGATTACTGGCACCAGACCGTACGGGCAATGCCGGACAAAATAGCTGTGGTCGATAATCATGGTGCATCGTACACCTATAGCTCGCTCGATCATGCCGCGAGCTGTCTGGCAAGCTGGATGCTGGAGAACGGTATTGAATCCGGCGATCGCGTCGCTTTTCAACTGCCCGGCTGGTGTGAATTTACCGTTATCTATCTCGCCTGCCTGAAAACTGGTGCGGTCTCCGTGCCGCTATTGCCTTCCTGGCGAGAAGCGGAACTGATCTGGGTGCTCAATAAGTGCCAGGCGAAAATGTTCTTTGCGCCAACGTTATTTAAACAAACACGTCCGGTAGATTTAATCCTGCCGCTGCAAAATCAGCTACCACAACTGCAACAAATTGTCGCTGTAGACAAACTGGCTCCCGCCACCTCTTCTCTCTCGTTAAGTCAGATTATTACCGACAACGCTCCGCTGAGTACGGCAATATCAAGCCACGGAGATGAATTAGCGGCGGTACTATTTACCTCCGGGACAGAAGGTATGCCGAAGGGCGTAATGCTGACGCATAACAATATCCTGGCCAGCGAGCGAGCTTATTGCGCACGGCTAAATCTGACCTGGCTGGATGTTTTTATGATGCCCGCGCCACTCGGTCACGCGACAGGTTTTCTGCATGGCGTAACGGCGCCATTTTTACTTGGCGCACAGAGCGTGTTGTTAGATATCTTCACGCCTGAAGTCTGTCTCTCGCTACTTGAGCAACAGCGTTGTACCTGTATGCTTGGCGCAACGCCGTTCGTGTATGATCTACTGAATTTGCTGAAAAAACACCCCACAGACCTTTCTGCTCTACGCTTCTTCCTTTGCGGCGGGACCACGATCCCCCAAAAAGTGATGCGTGAATGCCAACAACGCGGCATCAAACTGTTAAGCGTTTATGGCTCAACAGAAAGTTCGCCACATGCGGTAGTGAATCTCGATGATCCGTTGTCACGCTTTATGCATACCGATGGTTACGCGGCTGCTGGCGTGGAGATCAAAGTGGTCGACGATGAACGTAAGACCTTACCGCCAGGTTGTGAAGGCGAAGAGGCTTCGCGCGGCCCGAATGTGTTTATGGGCTATCTCGATGAACCAGAATTAACTGCCCATACGCTGGATAATGATGGCTGGTATTACAGTGGCGATCTCTGCCGCATGGATGAGGCGGGCTATATCAAAATAACCGGGCGCAAAAAAGATATTATTGTTCGCGGCGGAGAAAATATTAGCAGTCGTGAAGTAGAAGATATTTTATTGCAGCACCCTAAAATTCATGATGCCTGTGTGGTGGCAATGCCCGATGAACGGTTAGGCGAGCGATCGTGTGCCTACATCGTGCTGAAATCGCCACATCATTCATTATCGCTGGAAGAAGTTGTGGCTTTTTTTAGCCGTAAACGGGTAGCGAAATATAAATATCCTGAACATATTGTGATAATCGAAAAACTGCCGCGCACAGCATCCGGTAAAATACAAAAATTTCTGTTAAGGAAAGATATTATTCGCCGATTAACTCAGGATTATTGTGAGTCTACTGAATAAGCCGCTATAAAAAATAGCGTAACCCCGGCGACTGAGCGCCGCCGGGGTTTTATTTTACTTCTTCAATTCAGCCAGACTCAGCCAGGTTTGTACCACGGTATCCGGGTTCAGAGACAAGCTATCGATTCCCTCTTCCATCAGCCAGGCGGCAAAGTCTTCATGGTCAGACGGTCCCTGACCACAAATACCGACATATTTACCCTGTTTCTTAGCGGTGCGGATCGCCATTGATAGCAGTGCTTTCACGGCATCGTTACGCTCATCGAACAGTTCAGACACCACGCCAGAGTCACGATCCAGACCGAGCGTCAACTGCGTCATGTCGTTAGAGCCGATTGAGAAACCGTCGAAGTATTCGAGGAACTGTTCAGCCAGTAAAGCGTTGGACGGGATCTCACACATCATGATGATTTTCAGTCCATTTTCACCACGTTTCAAGCCCTGACGCGCCAGCTCTTCAACCACAGCTTTCGCCTGGTCAACAGTACGCACGAACGGGATCATGATTTCAACGTTGGTCAGCCCCATGTCGTTGCGCACGCGTTTCACTGCTTCACACTCCAGCGCGAAGCAATCGCGGAAGCTGTCAGAAACGTAACGCCCAGCGCCACGGAAACCCAGCATCGGGTTTTCTTCATCCGGTTCGTAACGCTCGCCGCCGACGAGGTTGGCGTATTCATTAGATTTAAAGTCAGAGAGACGAACAATGACGCGCTTCGGATAAAACGCCGCCCCCAGCGTCGCGATCCCTTCCGTCAGACGGCCTACATAAAACTCACGCGGAGAATCGAAACCTTTCATCATCTGGCGAATTTCGTTTTGCAACTGCGGTTCCTGATCGTCGAACTCAAGTAATGCACGCGGGTGGACGCCAATCATGCGGTTGATGATAAATTCCAGACGTGCCAGCCCCACGCCTTCGTTCGGCAGGCAGGCGAAGTCGAAAGCACGGTCCGGGTTACCGACGTTCATCATCACTTTCAGCGGCAGATCCGGCATGGTTTCCACGCTGGAGCTTTTCACGCTGAACTCCAGCAACTCAGCATAAACATAGCCAGTATCACCTTCGGCACAAGAAACGGTGACGTTCTCACCGTCTTTCATCCGTTCGGTCGCATCACCACAGCCAACCACCGCCGGAATACCCAGTTCACGCGCGATGATCGCCGCGTGACAGGTACGACCGCCACGATTGGTGACGATGGCAGATGCTTTCTTCATGATCGGTTCCCAATCCGGGTCGGTCATGTCAGTAACCAGCACGTCTCCTGGTTCAATGCGGTTCATTTCGCTGATGTCATGGATGACTTTCACCGGACCCGCGCCAATGCGATGACCGATAGCGCGACCTTCAGCGATAATCTTACCCTGTGAATGCAGGGTATAACGTTCCATGACCTGGCCGCGTGAACGCACGGTTTCCGGGCGCGCCTGAACAATAAACAGTTTGCCGGTATGACCATCTTTCGCCCACTCAATATCCATCGGACGACCGTAGTGTTTCTCAATTTGTACGGCCTGTTTTGCCAGCTCCTGCACTTCATCGTTGGTCAGTGAGAAGATATCGCGCTGTTCCTGCGGTACGTCTTCGATTTTAACTTGCTTGCCATGTTCCTGGGTCGGCGCATATACCATACGGATTTTTTTCGATCCCATGGTGCGACGCACGATAGCCGGGCGATTCGCCGCCAGCGTCGGTTTATGGACGTAGAATTCATCCGGGTTAACAGCCCCCTGCACCACCATTTCACCAAGCCCCCATGCGGAAGTGATAAACACCACCTGGTCGAAGCCGGATTCGGTATCAATGGAGAACATCACGCCAGAAGACGCAAGATCGGAACGTACCATCCGCTGAACACCCGCAGAGAGCGCCACGCCGCGATGGTCGTAACCCTGGTGAACGCGATAAGAGATGGCGCGATCGTTAAACAGCGAAGCAAAGACGTGTTTCACCGCCACGAGAACAGCATCAAAACCCTGCACGTTGAGGAAGGTTTCCTGCTGACCGGCAAAGGAGGCGTCCGGCATGTCTTCCGCAGTGGCAGAGGACCGCACCGCAAAAGAGGCGTTTTCGTCATCAGCGGAAAGTTGTGCATAGGCTTCGCGGATGGCATTTTCCAGCTCAGGCTGGAAGGGAGTGTCGATAATCCACTGGCGGATTTGCGCCCCCGCTTTCGCAAGCTGGGTTACATCGTCAATATCCGTTTTATCCAGCAGTTCATAAATGCGCTGGTTTACGCCGCTTTGATCCAGAAACTGGTTGAATGCATCGGCGGTTGTGGCAAAACCATTCGGAACGGAAACGCCCATCCCGGAAAGGTTAGTAATCATTTCACCCAGGGAGGCATTTTTGCCTCCAACCCTGTCTACATCATTCATGCCGAGTTGGTTATACCAAAGCACCAGCGGTGACGAGCCATTGTTGGACATCGAACAATCCTTTTGTGATAAATGAACGGTTTGAGAAACACATTTCTGCGCATTTATCCTGGCATATTTAATCCGCTGAAAAAAACGGTGAATCGTTCAAGCAAATATAATTTTTTTATCTTTTAAGCGTGCTCATGGCGTTGCGCAAAAACATGCTCTTCGATGATTCCCACATAAACCATCGGTATAAATGAGATGAAAAAATGAAATGCTGTTTTCATAAAAAATAAAATTACAGGTTCATTTTATAAAATAAGCATCTCCATATACGCTTCTTCACATTTTTAATTTATGCTTTCATAGAATTATGTCTGCATCACGGGAAGAACAAAATGGATAATGCTGTTGATCGCCACGTATTTTATATTTCTGATGGTACGGCAATTACTGCGGAGGTTTTGGGTCATGCAGTGATGTCGCAATTTCCCGTCACTATCAGCAGCATTACGCTGCCGTTTGTCGAAAATGAAAGCCGTGCTCGAGCGGTAAAAGATCAGATCGACGCCATTTACCAGCAGACGGGCGTACGTCCGCTGGTCTTCTACTCTATTGTTCTGCCGGAAATTCGCGCCATCATTTTGCAAAGCGAAGGCTTTTGCCAGGATATTGTTCAGGCGCTGGTTGCACCATTACAACAAGAGATGAAACTGGACCCGACGCCTGTCGCCCACCGTACCCACGGTCTGAATCCCAATAACCTCAATAAATATGATGCGCGCATAGCGGCAATTGATTACACCCTCGCCCATGATGATGGTATTTCGTTGCGCAACCTCGATCAGGCACAGGTGATCCTGCTCGGTGTTTCCCGCTGTGGAAAAACGCCTACCAGTTTGTATCTGGCGATGCAGTTTGGCATCCGGGCGGCAAACTACCCCTTTATTGCCGACGATATGGACAATCTGGTCCTGCCAGCGTCACTCAAACCGCTGCAACATAAACTGTTCGGCCTGACTATCGACCCAGAGCGGCTGGCGGCCATTCGTGAGGAACGCAGGGAGAACAGCCGCTATGCCTCGCTGCGCCAGTGCAGAATGGAAGTAGCTGAAGTAGAAGCGCTGTACCGCAAAAATCAAATCCCGTGGATCAACAGTACCAATTATTCGGTAGAAGAGATTGCTACCAAGATCCTCGATATTATGGGGCTGAATCGAAGAATGTACTAGATAACTAGTATAAGGGTTCGTCTTTTTGTTATTATGCCGCCAATTGCGCAAGGCGTTGCCTGCCCCGCTCTTGAAATCAGCAGGGATTGGTTTATCGTGATGCGCATCACTTCCTGGCAACCCTGCCATTGAAGCAACAAATTTCTGAGAGTTGTAATGAACAGAACTGACGAACTCCGTACTGCGCGTATCGAGAGTCTGGTAACGCCCGCCGAACTCGCGCTACGGTATCCCGTAACGCCTGGCGTTGCCAGGCATGTCATCGATTCCCGACGCAGAATTGAAAAAATACTGAATGGTGAAGATAAGCGACTGTTGGTCATTATTGGCCCCTGCTCGATCCACGATCTAACCGCCGCAATGGAGTACGCCAGCCGTCTGCAGACGCTGCGAAACCAGTATCAGTCACGACTGGAAATCGTCATGCGTACCTATTTTGAAAAACCACGTACCGTTGTCGGCTGGAAAGGTTTAATTTCCGACCCGGATTTAAACGGCAGCTATCGCGTAAATCACGGCCTGGAACTGGCACGTAAGTTACTGTTGCAGGTGAATGAGCTGGGCGTGCCCACCGCGACTGAGTTTCTCGATATGGTGACCGGTCAGTTTATTGCCGATCTAATTAGTTGGGGAGCAATTGGCGCGCGTACAACCGAAAGCCAGATCCACCGTGAGATGGCTTCGGCGCTCTCCTGCCCGGTAGGTTTTAAAAATGGTACCGACGGCAACACACGGATTGCCGTGGATGCTATCCGCGCTGCCCGCGCCAGCCATATGTTCCTTTCGCCGGATAAAAACGGTCAGATGACCATCTACCAGACCAGCGGCAACCCGTATGGTCACATTATTATGCGTGGCGGCAAAAAACCAAACTACCACGCCGATGATATCGCCGCTGCCTGTGATACGTTGCATGAATTTGATTTACCTGAACATCTGGTAGTGGATTTCAGCCACGGCAACTGCCAGAAGCAGCATCGTCGTCAGTTAGAAGTCTGTGAAGATGTTTGCCAACAAATCCGCAATGGCTCCACGGCGATTGCCGGAATTATGGCGGAAAGTTTCCTGCGCGAAGGCACGCAAAAAATCGTCAGCGGAACCCCGCTCACCTATGGTCAGTCGATCACCGATCCGTGCTTAGGTTGGGAAGATACTGAAAGCCTGGTCGAAAAACTCGCCGCTGCGGTGGATACTCGTTTCTAGGTGATTGCCCATTCCCACAGGAATGGGCAACTCAGACAATGTTAACTCGAACAACTGACTTCCAGTTGTTTGCCCCAATCCGGTGGACGACAGACATAATCGTCATCACGATCGCTGAAAGGATTACGCAACGCCTCATGCAGGCGGTGTAGTTCCGTCATATCGCCCTGTTCAGCCGCCTCGATAGCCCGTTGCGCCAGCCAGTTGCGCAACACCAGCGCCGGATTAACGTTCAGCATACGTTGCCGTCGTTCACTATCGCCAACGTCATCCTGCTGTAAACGCGCCCGATAACGTGCAAACCAGTTATCAAACGCTACGCGGTTAATAAACTCATCACGTAACGGTGAAGCCGCGCTGCGCTGTTCAGTCTGACTCAGCATACGAAACGTGCGGGTATAGTCGCTACGTTCGCGCGCCATCAAGCTGAATAATTCATTAAGCAGCATATTGTCCTCTTTTTGTGCCGTCATGAACCCCAGCTTCTGGCGCATACGTTGCCCATAATGGCTTAACAAAACTTGTTGATAGCTGTCCAGCGCCTCATTCAACGCATCGACGGCAATAAACGGCGACAATGTCTGCGCCAGACGCTGTAAATTCCACAACGCTACGGCAGGTTGATTATCAAAACTATAACGCCCCTGGTGATCAGAGTGATTACAAATAAAACCCGGCTCATAATCATCAAGAAAACCAAACGGCCCGTAATCGAGCGTCAGCCCGAGAAGAGACATGTTGTCGGTATTCATTACCCCGTGAGCAAAGCCGACCGTCTGCCAGCAGGCAATTAACGAAGCCGTACGCGCGACAACATCTGTAAACCAGAGGCGATATTTATCCTCATCATTCAGAAGATGCGGCCAGTAATGGCGAATGGCGAAGTCAGCCAACTGGCGAACTTTTTCCGGCTCCCGGCGATAGTAAAAATGTTCAAAATGACCAAATCGTAAATGGCTTTGCGCCACGCGCATCAGCATCGCGCCTGATTCGACCGTCTCCCGGTAGACCGGCGTATCACTGGTAACAATGCTCAATGCGCGCGTCGTCGGAATGCCCAGGTGATGCATTGCCTCACTGGCAAGACTTTCGCGGATTGTCGATCGCAATACCGCCCGTCCATCTCCCATCCGTGAATACGGTGTTAGCCCCGCGCCTTTCAGATGCCAGTCCATTGTGCTGCCATCTGCCAGCTGCTGTTCGCCGAGTAAAATGCCGCGCCCGTCCCCCAGTTGTCCCGCCCAGATGCCAAACTGATGGCCGCTGTACACCTGGGCCAACGGTGACATACCTGGCAGTAATGCTTCACCGCCCCAGACACCTGCGCCGTTTTCAAACAATGACGATGGGATATCCAGCGTGTTAGCCAGTTCAGCATTATGCCAAATCAGCCGGGCATTATTTAAAGGCGTAGGGGAAAGTGCGGTATAGGTTGCCGGCAATTCATCGCGCCAGCGGGTAATAAAAGACAGAGTCATAGATCCTCCTGTTTGACAGTGTAGACGGTTAATCTCGTCTTAAACACCAGCAAACAGGAGGGTTATCGCTGCACCAGTGTTGTTACCTGACTTACGGGAACGGCGGGCCACAGGCCCCCTTGAAAAGCGTGAAAATTAAACGGTGCTACCTGTGTCAACATCTCTGGTGTGTCAATGCCAGACACAATGATACTATTGCAGCAGGGTGAAATTTGCGCACAGAGTGCACGAATAAATGGGGCAAAGGATGAATGTGATATTTGCCGTTGAACAAAGTTCTTATCCAGCATAACGCGGCTAAAAAGCCCATCAAAGATCGCGTTCATCGTACTGTTGCCCGCGCCCAAATTGCCCAAAACAAGTGAATAAATTTGCGATAAGTGCAAAAGCTCGCAATTATCTTTTCCCGCATTAAGTTGTGGATAACTTTCAGTTATCAGCAATTCAATAAAAGAAAATTTTAATAATTCGCCTGTGTTATTATCACCGTTTAATAAGCGTTTTGTTACTTGTGGTGTTAAATTAATCCAGGCAAATATTTTGTGCTGAATAAAAAAGTGCTGGCATGATTCGAGTAATTTCAGTTGCTCGGTGAATAGCTGCCAATGCTGCGCTTCTGAGCATTGCGCCAGCACTCGCGTTGCAGGAATACGAACCTTGCCGTCTGAGCTGGAAAAATGGGTTATTATCTCTACTCCAACAAGATGTTGCTGACTATCTCTTATTGGCTGAAAATAGTAATCAGAATGATAAAGACTCTCCAGTAAAACCTTCATGGTAATCGCCTTTTTATAAGGATTTTTTTACTATCCTGCAAAAAAGGATATCGTCATAAATCATAACAAAGGCAGAATGGATAATTTTCATTTTTTCCTTGTTACCCCCTTTTTCAGGGCGTCCTTTTTCAGATTATCCTTATTATAAACCAATATTATGTTTTCGGTTTTTTATCTATAAAAATTTGCCTTATTCAGAAGAAAATGGGCTGCGATGTATCATCACGGCCCATTTCCAAAGGAACTATATTCGTCTTGCTTGCCAGAAGTTTTTCTGCCAGTAAACGTTATCGAGAGAGGAGCGCATCACCCCTTTGCTGGTTGATGCATGGATAAATTGGTTGTTAGTGTCGTAAATCCCCACATGCAACCCATTTTGACCAGAACCGGTCTTGAAAAAGACCAGGTCGCCGGGAAGCAGATCGTCTTTATCAATTTCAGTGCCAATAGATGCCTGTTGTTTTGTTTCTCGCGGGAGCTGTAAATCAAAACGATCTCGCATCGTCACAACAACAAACCCCGAACAGTCCACCCCGCTACGACTCATTCCGCCATAACGATAAGGTGTACCATGCCAGCTTTGTAGTTGATCGTTCAAACCGGCAATGACAGTAATTGAGTCAGAAAGCCTGGCGTTTGGCGGTGGTGCCTTATGATGGCTACACCCTGCCAGAAACAGTGCTGTGATTAAAATAAGGCAGAAACGCATTCCGTACGATTCCTCTGTTTGTTTTTTTATTCTTGCACTAATTTAGCGTCGAAATTACCTGATTTTCAAGATGCTATTGATGTCAGGTCGTCGGAATCAGCATTCTATGACCTTCAATGTCCAGACGACGGAAGTTCATCCCATAAGCCAGGGCCAGATTCGATGGCGTCAGTACCTCATCCCGACGCCCGCTGACTAGCAGTTTTCCTTGTTTAAGTAGCCAGGCCCGGTGCGCATGGCGCAGCGTATGATTCAGGTCGTGGCTGCTCATCACAATAGCGAGTCCTTGCTGACAAAGCGCGCTCAATATCTTATCTAATGCGTTTTGTTGGGCAACATCAAGGCTATTCATCGGCTCATCCAGCAACAGCAATTGTCCCGAGGGATTTGCTTGCGGCATGATTTGTAACACCACCGCCGCAAGGCGTACCCGTTGCCACTCGCCACCGGAGAGTTGATTAGTACTACGTCCCAGCTTGTCGCCGAGGGCCAACGCCTCCGCTACATCATTTAACAAATCGGTACGCGCTTTATCATGCTGATGCAATGACAGATAGTGCCATACCGGCATAGCAAACGGAGGAATTTGCTGTTGTGAAAGATAAGCGCGATGCAGCGCAAGTTTCGTTGCGGGCCAGGTATCCAGAGGCTGACCAGCAAATTGAATACGCCCCTTACCACTGGTCATTCCGGCCATTCGCGCCAGTAACGTGCTTTTGCCCGCGCCGTTCGGCCCCACAAGATGTAGGATCTCCCCTGCCCGAACCTCGCCAGAAAGCGGCCCCAGACGGGTTGATTCCGCCACATCCTGTAACTGCATCACAATAGACATTATTTCGCCAACGCCAGTTTAATGCTTTCTATTACGATGGGATCTTCTGGTGTCATATCCGGGGAAAAACGCTGAATGACCTTCCCGTCTCTCCCCACCAGAAATTTTTCAAAATTCCACAAAATATCACCAGGATACAACGGCGCACGGCCTTTGCTAACCATTCGTGCGTAGAACCCGCTCTCTTTCGGCGCAACGGCCGTCGGCGCAGCGGCAATCAGTTTTTGGTACAGCGGATGCCGCCTTTCACCATTGACTTCAATCTTACTGAACATCGGGAATGTCACTCCCCAGGTTGCGGTGCAGTAAGTTTTTATCTCTTCATCACTGCCAGGTTCTTGTTCAAGAAACTGGTTGCATGGAAATCCCAACACGACAAACCCGCGATCACTCCAGGTTTTCTGGATATTCTCTAACTGTTCATATTGCGGCGTCAGACCACACTTCGAAGCAACATTGACGATCAGCAACACATTACCAGCATACTTCTCCAGCGTGGTTGCTTCGCCGTTAATTGTCTTCACTACGGTTGTCAGAATTGAATCTTGCATCATGTCTCCTGGATGAGAACAATAAAAATCTTAGTTTTTAATCATAGCCCGTCTTTTGGCGGCTAACGTCCCGCTTTTAGCAACAACCAGATAAACACTGGCGCTCCCAACGTTGCGGTAACTACGCCAATAGGTAGCTCTGCAGAAGCCAGCACCAGACGAGCGGCAATATCAGCCAGCAGCAACGCTGTAGCCCCAGCCAGCGCACAACCAGGAAGTAATACGCGATGATCGGTTAACCCGCATAAGCGCAGAATATGGGGGATAACCAAACCAATAAATCCAATAGCGCCCGCCAGCGCCACGCTAACACCCACCATCCAGCCCGTTGCAGCCACCAACACATTGCGCCAGAACCACAGAGGCAAGCCGAGTTGTCGTGCTGAAATCTCGCCAAGCGATAACATATTCATTGGTCTGGATTGACAACAGATCCACAATAGTACAGGAACAAGCCCTACCATCAACCAACTTTGCCGCCAGTCAACGCCGCCAAAGCCGCCCATCATCCAGTACATCAACTGACGTAAGTCAACAGACGTGGAAAAGTAGATAGCCCAGGTCATTAATGCGCTACAGATAATCCCTAACGCAACGCCTGCCAGCAGTAACCGACTGGTCGAAAGATGCCTGCGGGCGAAACGCAGAAGAATCAGGGTAATGAGGAGTGCGCCGGCAATAGCGCAAAGTCCCAGTGCCCAGTTAGGTAATTGTCCTTGTCCCAGCAATACGGCGGCAATAAGTCCAACACCTGCGCCATTAGAGACGCCGAGCAGCCCCGGCTCAGCCAGAGGGTTTTCAAACAGCGCCTGCATAACTGCGCCAGACAACGCCAGGGCTGCGCCGACCAGGAGTACCGCCAGCGTGCGGGGTAAACGAATTTGCCAGACGAAGAGCTCGCCGTGCGGAGTAAACCAGTCAGTGGGGGAAATCCATTGTTCACCTGCACAAAGGCTCAGGAGAAGTGTCAGCAGCATCAGAACTGACAGGCTAAATAACCAGCGTACGTTTTGTCGCTGTTGTTGGCGGGCGAGAGTCAGCATAGTATCCGTTCAGCTGCAAAGTCATTATGTTGATTTTACGGTGACTATCCTGGAGTGAAAAGAAAAAAGGCCGCGAAGCGGCCTTTTTAATTAGATCAGATTACTCGTCTTTAGGCGAGGCGTTTTCGACCCGGCTTTTTAATTTCTGCCCTGGTCTGAAAGTCACCACGCGTCGTGCTGTAATGGGAATATCTTCGCCCGTTTTCGGGTTACGTCCCGGGCGTTGATTCTTATCACGCAGATCGAAGTTACCAAAACCAGAGAGTTTTACCTGCTCGCCGTTTTCCAGAGCGCGACGGATCTCTTCGAAAAACAGTTCAACCAGTTCTTTGGCATCCCGCTTGCTAAGCCCAAGCTTATCAAACAGATATTCTGACATTTCAGCTTTTGTAAGCGCCATAGGTTCAATCCCTCAATGATGCCTGGAATCGCTCTTTTAATGCCTCTACACATTTGGCGACGGTAGCGGCAATCTCCTCTTCTTCGAGTGTACGGCTGGTATCTTGCAGGATCAGGCTTATGGCGAGGCTCTTATACCCCTCCGCAACACCCTTACCACGGTACACGTCAAATAAGTTTACGCCAACTACCTGATTTACGCCAACTTTCTTACATTCGGATAAAATATCCGCTGCGGGAACGTTTTCTGCGACCACCACCGCGATGTCACGACGGTTCGCCGGGAAGCGTGAAATCTCGCGCGCCTGAGGCACCACGCGGTCTGCGAGCTTGTTCCACTCCAGTTCAAAGACCAGAGTGCGACCGTTAAGATCCAGTTTACGTTCCAGTTCAGGGTGAACAACCCCAATAAAACCAATACGTTCACCTTTCAGATAAATCGCCGCAGATTGTCCCGGATGCAGTGCCGGGTTTGCTTCTACACGGAACTCAACATCGGCCAGTTTACCGGTCAGGTCGAGAACGGATTCAAGATCGCCTTTCAAATCATAGAAATCAACGGTCTCTTTTGCCAGGTTCCAGTGTTCCTCGTAACGGTTACCGCAAATCACACCGGCTAACATCAGATCCTGACGAATGCCCAACGGTGCCTGAGTGTCTGGAACGAAGCGCAGACCGCTTTCGAAAATGCGTACACGGTTTTGTTGGCGATTCTGGTTATACACCACAGTTGCCAGCAAACCAGTCCACAAAGAAAGACGCATTGCCGACATTTCAACCGAGATCGGACTTGGCAGCAACAACGCTTCTACGCCCGGATGAATCATCTGCTGAACTTTCGGATCAACAAAACTATAGGTGATCACTTCCTGATAGCCTTTGTCGTTGAGCAGCGTTTTCACGCGCTTGAGCGACAGGTCAGCTTCGCGATGAGTGCCCATAATCAGGCTTGCCTGTACCGGCTCATCCGGGATGTTGTTGTAGCCGTAGACTCGCGCCACTTCTTCGACCAGATCTTCTTCAATCTCCATATCGAAACGCCAGCTCGGCGCAACAGCCTGCCACTCATCCTTGCCTTCAGTCACTTCACAGCCGAGACGACGCAGAATGCCAGTCACCTGTTCATCGGCAATATGATGGCCGATCAGACGATCCAGTTTGCTACGACGCAGAGTAATGGTCGCACGCTTCGGCAACATGGCTTCATTGGTGATATCGATAACCGGGCCCGCTTCACCGCCGCAGATGTCAATCAGCAGACGAGTCGCACGCTCCATTGCTTTGTGCTGCAACGCCGGATCAACACCACGCTCGTAACGATGAGACGCATCGGTATGCAGGCCATGACGACGAGCACGACCGGTGATAGACAGCGGACTGAAGAAAGCACATTCCAGCAGAACGTTTTGCGTTTCGTCATTTACGCCAGAGTGTTCGCCACCGAAGATACCGCCCATCGCCAGCGCCTTGTTGTGGTCGGCAATGACCAGAGTGTCAGCATTCAGCTTCGCTTCAGTACCGTCAAGCAGCACCAGCGTTTCACCCTCTTTCGCCATTCGCACCACAATGCCGCCTTCAATGCGATCTTTGTCGAACGCGTGCATCGGCTGGCCCAGTTCGAGCAGCACATAGTTGGTTACGTCAACCACTGCATCGACAGAACGAATACCGCAGCGACGCAGTTTTTCTTTCATCCACAGCGGAGTTGGCGCTTTAACGTTAATGCCTTTTACCACACGACCGAGATAGCGTGGGCAGGCTTCCTGCGCTTCTACCGTAATTGGCAGCGTATCGTCGATGGTTGCGCCAACCGGAACAATTTCCGGTTCAACCAACGGCAACTGGTTCAGCACAGCAACGTCACGCGCAACACCAATGATGCCTAAGCAGTCAGCACGGTTTGGCGTTACGCTGATTTCGATGGTGTTGTCATCAAGTTTCAGGTATTCACGGATGTCAGTGCCGATCGGCGCATCCGCAGGCAATTCAATAATGCCGTTGTGATCATCAGAAATGCCCAGCTCGGAGAAAGAGCACAGCATCCCTTCAGATGGCTCACCACGCAATTTTGCCGCTTTAATTTTAAAATCGCCCGGCAGCACCGCACCAATGGTCGCTACCGCCACACGCAGGCCCTGACGGCAGTTTGGCGCGCCGCAGACGATATCGAGCAGACGCTCGCCGCCAACGTTAACTTTCGTCACACGCAGTTTGTCAGCGTTCGGATGTTGCGCACACTCAACTACCTCACCAACAACCACACCGTGGAAGCTACCGGCAACCGGTTCTACACCGTCAACTTCCAGACCCGCCATAGTGATTTGATTTGCCAGCGCGTCGCTATCAATCGCCGGGTTCACCCATTCGCGTAACCACAGTTCACTGAATTTCATAATCTATTCCTGCCTTATTTAAACTGTTTGAGGAAACGCAGATCGTTTTCGAAGAATGAACGCAGGTCGGTGACGCCGTAACGCAACATGGTCAGACGCTCCATCCCCATCCCGAAGGCGAAACCAGAGTACACTTCTGGATCGATACCAACGTTACGCAACACGTTCGGATGCACCATCCCGCAGCCCAGCACTTCCAGCCATTTACCGTTTTTACCCATGACGTCCACTTCTGCAGACGGTTCAGTGAATGGGAAGTAAGACGGACGGAAGCGAATCTGCAAGTCTTCTTCAAAGAAGTTACGCAGGAAGTCGTGCAGCGTGCCTTTCAGGTTGGTAAAGCTGATGTTGGTATCAACAATCAGACCTTCCATCTGATGGAACATCGGCGTGTGAGTCTGGTCGTAGTCGTTACGATAAACGCGGCCAGGCGCAATAATACGAATCGGTGGCTGCTGGGCTTTCATGGTGCGGATCTGTACGCCAGAGGTCTGGGTACGCAGCAGACGGGTAGCATCAAACCAGAAAGTGTCGTGGTCAGCACGCGCCGGATGGTGACCAGGAATATTCAGCGCATCGAAGTTATGATAATCATCTTCGATTTCCGGCCCGGTCGCCACTGTAAAGCCAAGCTCACCGAAGAAACTTTCGATACGGTCGATGGTACGGGTCACTGGATGCAGGCCACCGTTCTCAATACGACGTCCCGGCAAGGAAACATCAATGGTTTCCGCCGCCAGACGCGCATTTAGCGCTGCGCTTTCCAGTTCGGCCTTACGCGCATTCAGCGCTTGCTGAACTTGTTCTTTCGCTTCGTTGATAACCGCACCAGCTGCCGGACGCTCTTCTGGCGGCAACTCACGCAGAGTCGTCATCTGAATGGTTAAGTGCCCTTTTTTACCCAAATATTCGACGCGCACATTGTCTAACGCGGCAACATCTGACGCCTGGCTAATGGCCGCCTTCGCACTGGCAACCAGTTCTGCGAGATGTGACATGGTTTTCCTCATTGTGTCGGTGGTGACACTGGTTCGTTGGACTTAGAGCCCATCCCATCAGGCTATTTTACTTGCCATTTTGGTCCCGGGCAGTGCTTGAAAACCTCACGTACTTAAATACGCTCCAGTTTCTCCACGCTGGCCGTGTCCAGTCTGGTTACGACAATTACGCCAGATGAGACAGGCTTTTTATTTTTCAAAACACGCATACAAAAAAAGCCTCCACTGGGAGGCTTTCAGGCGCTGTTTTCCGTTTCTCTTCTCACGCGCTAGCCTCCTGAAGTCAGGTGCTAAAGTAAAAAAAGAAGCGGAAAATAGCAGCATTCATTGCTTGCGTTACCTTTTGGTACTCTTCAAAAGACCTTTATTGAAAAGGCTATGGCGATAAAAGTCAATGTTCTGATGGTGTTGAAACGAAAAGAGGGAGACGGGCTCCCTCTTTCAACTGGCTTATGCCAGAGCTGCTTTCGCTTTTTCAACCAGAGCGGTGAACGCTACTTTGTCAAATACAGCGATATCAGCCAGGATCTTACGGTCGATTTCAACAGAGGCTTTTTTCAGGCCATTGATGAATTTGCTGTAAGAAATGCCGTTCTGACGTGCTGCTGCGTTAATACGCGCAATCCACAGTTGACGGAACTGACGCTTACGTTGACGACGGTCACGATAAGCGTACTGACCAGCCTTGATAACAGCCTGGAAGGCAACACGATATACGCGAGAACGCGCACCGTAGTAACCTTTGGCTTGTTTCATGATTTTCTTGTGACGTGCGCGTGCAATTACACCACGTTTTACGCGAGCCATATGTGCTCTCCTGTATCTATATTCTAATTAAAAAGTTAAAAACGTTAACGGCTTATGCGTACGGCAGGCACGCGATTACCAGACCCAGATCGCCTTTGGAAACCATGGCTTTCGGACGCAGGTGACGTTTACGTTTAGTCGCTTTTTTGGTCAGAATGTGACGCAGGTTAGCGTGCTTGTGCTTAAAACCACCTTTACCGGTTTTTTTGAAGCGCTTAGCAGCACCGCGTACGGTCTTAATTTTTGGCATTTTAATAACTTCCACTTCGCATTGTTAATAAACGAAACAAAGGCGAACAAAATCTGTGAAGCCCAAAGGCTCCACAGACAGTGCTACTTGAAGGCCTTACTGTTTCTTCTTAGGAGCGAGCACCATAATCATCTGACGGCCTTCGATCTTCGTTGGGAAGGATTCGACCACTGCCAGTTCTTGCAAATCGTCTTTCACGCGGTTAAGCACTTCCATACCGATTTGCTGGTGGGCCATCTCACGACCACGGAAACGCAGTGTGATTTTGGCCTTATCGCCATCTTCCAGAAAACGAATCAGGCTGCGGAGTTTTACCTGATAGTCGCCTTCATCTGTACCAGGACGGAATTTAATTTCCTTAACCTGGATAACTTTTTGCTTTTTCTTCTGTTCCTTAGAAGACTTGCTTTTTTCATAGAGGAATTTGCCGTAATCCATGATACGGCAAACCGGCGGCTCGGCGTTAGGGCTGATCTCGACTAAGTCTACTCCGGCTTCTTCAGCTTTCTCCAGAGCTTCTCTCAGACTCACAATACCAAGCTGCTCGCCTTCCAGACCTGTTAAGCGAACTTCCTGGGCGCGAATTTCGCCATTAATACGGTTAGGGCGCGCCGTTTGAACTCGTTTTCCGCCTTTAATACCTTATTCCTCCAATTGTTTAAGACTGCGGCTGCGAATCTCTTGTTGCAGCTTCTCGATCACTTCATTGACGTCCATGCTTCCCAGGTCCTTACCACGGCGGGTGCGAACGGCAACTTTGCCTGATTCCACCTCTTTATCACCACAGACCAGCATATATGGGACACGACGCAAAGTGTGCTCGCGGATTTTAAAGCCAATCTTCTCATTTCTCAAGTCTGCTTTAACACGAATACCTGCATTTGATAGTTTTTGCGTCAATTCGTTAACGTATTCAGACTGAGAATCAGTAATGTTCATGATAACCACCTGAACCGGCGCAAGCCAGGTCGGGAAGAAACCAGCGAACTCTTCGGTCAGGATGCCGATGAAACGTTCCATCGACCCAAGAATTGCGCGGTGAATCATTACTGGCACCTTACGCTCGTTGTCTTCGCCTACATAGGAAGCGCTCAGACGAGACGGCAAGGAGAAGTCCAGCTGTACCGTACCGCACTGCCATGCACGATCGAGGCAGTCATACAGTGTAAATTCAATTTTCGGACCATAGAAAGCGCCTTCACCCAATTGATACTCAAACGGGATGTTGTTTTCTTCCAGCGCAACTGCCAGGTCCGCCTCAGCACGATCCCACATTTCGTCGCTGCCAATTCGTTTTTCAGGACGAGTGGAAAGTTTGACCACGATCTTCTCGAAGCCAAAAGTGCTGTACATATCATAGACTAAACGGATGCATCCGTTAACTTCATCGCGAATTTGTTCTTCAGTACAGAAGATATGCGCGTCATCCTGGGTGAAACCACGTACGCGCATCAGGCCATGCAGAGAGCCTGACGGCTCATTACGATGGCAGCTACCAAACTCAGCCATACGCAGCGGCAGATCGCGATAAGACTTCAGCCCCTGGTTGAAAATTTGTACGTGCCCCGGGCAGTTCATCGGCTTAATGCAGTATTCACGGTTCTCTGAAGAGGTGGTGAACATCGCATCTTTATAGTTGTCCCAGTGACCGGTTTTTTCCCACAGGACGCGGTCCATCATGAAGGGACCTTTAACTTCCTGATACTGGTACTCTTTCAGTTTAGAACGAACGAACACTTCCAGTTCACGGAAGATTGTCCAGCCGTCGTTGTGCCAGAACACCATACCCGGCGCTTCTTCCTGCATATGGTACAGATCAAGCTGTTTACCGATTTTACGGTGGTCGCGCTTAGCGGCTTCTTCCAGGCGTTGCAGGTAAGCGTTGAGAGCTTTTTTATCCGCCCACGCAGTCCCGTAAATACGCTGCAACATTTTATTGTTGCTGTCGCCGCGCCAATAGGCCCCTGCCGTTTTCATCAGTTTGAAATGGTGGCAGAAACGCATGTTCGGTACATGCGGACCGCGGCACATATCGACATATTCTTCGTGGAAATAGAGGCCTGGCTGGTCATCATGGGCGATGTTTTCGTCCAGGATAGAAACTTTATAGCTCTCGCCGCGTTTAACAAAAGTTTCACGCGCTTCGTGCCAGCTGACTTTCTTCTTAATGACGTCGTAGTTTTTCTCAGCAAGCTCATGCATCCGCTTCTCGAGTGCTTCGACATCTTCCTGGGTTAACGTGCGGTCAAGATCAACGTCGTAGTAGAAACCGTTGTCAATAACCGGGCCGATTGCCATTTTGGTATGCGGCCAAAGTTGTTTAATCGCGTGCCCTAACAAGTGCGCGCAGGAGTGACGAATGATCTCCAGACCTTCTTCGTCTTTTGCGGTAATGATCGACAGTTGTGCATCGTTTTCAATCAGATCGCAAGCATCAACCAGTTCGCCATTTACACGCCCTGCAATACAGGCTTTTGCCAGACCTGGACCAATGTCCAGCGCAACATCCATGGGGCTTACAGCGTGGTCGTAATGGCGTTGACTGCCATCAGGAAGAGTTATAACGGGCATTTTATATCCTTATTTGCAGTGGTGACCCACACGAAAGATCACATACAAAGAAAAAATTTGTTTATTTACAATTCATTGCGAAACCATCTAGCCAACAAATGCTAAATTGGTGCGCAATCAGGTACACAAATGAAAGACATTAACCTCTCACCTTCCACCCGGGCAACTGATGTTAACACTAAAAAAAGGGGGATTACACCATTCAGTTTCACATTGATACATTCGTAATTCGTTTGCCGCGGGAACCTTATCAAAATATTTAACGAATACCTGACAACAACACAACAGCGCATCCGGGATTTTACTGCTTCGATGTCAATTTATTGTGCGCATTTCAACTTATTTAAAGAACATACTGGACTACATCGAGAAAGAACAAATTGATACTGAAGCATATATCCCCAAAAAACATCATCAAAAAAACAGAAAAACACAGTCTCTCCATTAAAGAGAAACGGCAAAATCAAACTAACGAAACACTACTCAACAATTGAGGCTATACAGCAACACGTATCCTTTCATCGAGATACGGAGTTCAGGGAGTTACTTCAATATCCACCGAAAGGAAGTTGTATTATCTTACTTAGCAAAAGTTGTTCCTCTTGCTAAAGGCTATTCTTTTAGTCAGCACCAATTATTCACACCACTGGCTGCGAAGAATTACGACGGTATACCAAGTATACATATTGCCATTCACCATAGTCACCATCATATTTTATGTCTACGCAAATACAATTTATCAAATAAGTTAAGCATACCCCAGATGAATTCCAGCATATCTGCAATTAATTACTATTAATTTTTTGTGGCAGTTATCATTTACACCGCCATCTTTATTAATTTCATTAAATAGCGCTGTAAGTCAGAAGCCCCACTCTTCAACGTTTGCCATCTAAACAAAAATCCCTTTATGTCAACGCCTTTTGTTACACTTCGTTATCAAGTGTAAACGAAAAACGGAACAACGATATGCCGACAAAACGCTTTGACAAAAAACACTGGAAAATGGTGGTAGTCCTGCTGGTTATTTGCGGCGCAATGCTGTTACTGCGTTGGGCGGCAATGATCTGGGGTTGAATGGTGGCGAGTGAATGCAGCCAGACCGCATTACACGGCCCGGCAGATACTATTACATGCTGTAGCCCAACGATAGCGTCGTCCGACGATCGGTATGCTCCGGCGCGGATTCCGGCGGTTCAGAATTCCATGTGACGTTGTACGCGACTTTCAGACCAAAATGCTCATTAATGGCGACATTCAACGCACTTTCCGAGTTCAGCGTTGTGTCTTCCGCACCAAAGACGGAAACCCCCTGGGTAAATTTAGTGTTGTCCGTTAATTGCCATGCATAGGCCCCGGAAGCATAACCCAGTGGCTGAGTCTCACTGGCATTGTCAGTATATTTGTCGTAACGCACGCCCGGGCCGAATTCAAAGCGAAAGCTGTGTACCGGACCATTCAAAAACTGACGACCGTAACCAGCAGTCAACACATCGCGCTCGCGATAACCGTTATAGCGGTCTGTCAACCAGCTCGCCTGGCCAAAAAGATAGTCGTAGTCAGTTAAATTAAAACGGCTACGTCCACCCGCCGCATATTTTTCTGAAGAACGTTCATCGTTAGATGAGGTATTGCTGGCATTTCCCCATAGCGACCAGGCAGTAGAATGTCCATACCAGGTCATGGTGGTGTCAGCCGTTAATGAAGAACTTTTCGTGTTGCCTGATTGTGCAAGATATCCTGCATTCAGATTACCTTCGAACGGTTTTTTGGCACTGGCAGGATCGTCCATGACAGTAAAAACGGAATCATCGGCAGTTGCATTCAATGACGCAAACATGCCCCCCGCCAACATAACGATAGCAGGAACTGTCTTCAAAAGCTTCATTTATCAAGGGTCCGTACAACAAAAAAAGAGACCATCGAGGTCCCGGAATCTTTCTTAAGGATCAAAGAGTAGCGTCCCTGGAAAGGTAACAAATTATAAAAAGGCGCGAATAACTTAGCAATGAATTCTTATTTCATTTTTTGAATAAGCACGTTGTGAAAACAGATATTTATTTATATATCTTTTCATCATTGATTTTAAATAAACATCTAATAAATCATATTGTTAATTTCTTCACTTTCTACAGATTCGGTGCCAGACTGAAATCAGCTTACAGGAGGAAATGATGGTACGTATCTATACGTTGACACTTGCGCCTTCTCTCGATAGCGCAACAATTACCCCGCAAATTTATCCCGAAGGAAAATTGCGCTGTACTGCGCCAGTGTTTGAACCTGGCGGTGGTGGCATTAACGTCGCCCGCGCTATTGCTCATCTCGGCGCAAGCGCTACAGCAATCTTCCCGGCTGGCGGCGCAACCGGAGAACATCTGGTCTCGCTGCTGACCGACGAACACGTCCCTGTTGCCACTGTGGCAGCCAAAGACTGGACTCGCCAGAATCTACATGTACATGTGGAGTCAACAGGCGAGCAGTACCGGTTTGTCATGCCCGGCGCGACATTAAGTGAAGATGAATTTCGCCAACTCGAAGAACAAGTTCTGGAAATTGAATCGGGAGCCATTCTGGTTATTAGTGGAAGTTTACCCCCCGGCGTGAAACTGGAAAAATTAACCCAGTTGCTCTCCGCTGCACAAAAACAAGGGATTCGTTGCATTGTTGACAGCTCCGGCGAAGCGCTAAGCGCGGCACTGTCGATTGGTAATATTGAATTAGTTAAACCTAACCAGAAAGAGCTCAGTGCGCTGGTTAATCGCGAACTCACCCAACCGGATGATGTACGCAAAGCTGCGCAAGAAATTGTTAATGATGGCAAAGCCAAACGGGTCGTCGTTTCCCTTGGTCCTCAGGGGGCGCTGGGGGTTGATAGTGAAAGCTGCATTCAGGTCGTACCGCCACCGGTGAAAAGCCAAAGTACCGTTGGTGCCGGTGACAGCATGGTAGGAGCCATGACGCTGAAGTTAGCAGAAAATGCCTCTCTGGAAGAAATGGTCCGCTTTGGGGTAGCTGCAGGCAGCGCCGCCACGCTCAATCAGGGAACACGCCTGTGCTCTCATGACGATACACAAAAAATTTACGCTTATCTTTGCCACTAATAGAGACATTCCCCCACGGTGGGGGAATCGCCACAAACCTGTCGGCAACGTCTTTCTCCGACTATGCTCAAAAGTTATGGGATAACAAAGGGGTGAATTATGTCCAGTGGAGATCTTGTCCGTTATGTCATCACCGTTATGCTGCATGAGGAGACATTGATTGACATTAACGAATTAAATAATTATCTGACCCGCAATGGTTTTCTGCTCACCATGACAGATGATGAAGGCAAGATTCATGAGCTGGGAACGAATACCTTTGGGCTTGTCAGTCCCCAAAGTGAAGAGCAAATAAGAGAACTGGTTTCGGGGCTCAGCCAAAGTGCAACAGGCAAAACACCTGAAATCACGATCGCCACCTGGGAGGCGTGGAATAGCGACAGAAAATAAATGGTTTTTGAGCAATAATCAGTCTGTGGTGTGCGTTAGCTCGTGTTTTTACACCGCGTTTTTGCGCTAACCTTATGATCTGGCAGACAACATGGGAGAGACATCATGTGGCAGGCAATCAGTCGTCTTTTGAGCGAGCAGTTAGGTGAAGGCGAAATCGAACTGCGTAATGAACTGCCTGGCGGAGAAGTCCATGCCGCATGGCATTTGCGTTATGCGGGGCGTGATTTTTTCGTCAAATGTGATGAAAGGGAACTGCTTCCCGGCTTCACCGCTGAAGCCGATCAACTGGAATTACTGTCTCGCAGTAAAACCGTCACGGTGCCAAAAGTCTGGGCTGTTGGCGCTGACCGCGACTACAGTTTTCTGGTGATGGACTATCTCCCACCTCGCCCGCTGGATGCACATAACGCATTTATTTTAGGGCAGCAAATTGCACATCTACATCAATGGAGCGACCAACCACAATTCGGCCTCGACTTCGATAATGCCCTTTCTACAACGCCACAGCCCAACACCTGGCAACGTCGCTGGTCAACATTTTTTGCTGAACAGCGAATTGGCTGGCAGCTAGAGCTGGCGGCAGAAAAAGGGATCGCCTTTGGCAATATCGACGCCATTGTCGAACATATTCAGCAGCGCCTGGCCTCGCATCAACCACAGCCTTCCTTGCTACACGGCGATTTGTGGTCCGGGAACTGCGCGCTGGGTCCAGATGGTCCGTACATTTTCGACCCCGCCTGCTACTGGGGTGACAGAGAGTGTGATTTAGCGATGCTGCCGCTGCATACCGAACAGCCGCCACAAATTTACGACGGCTATCAGTCAGTTTCACCGCTACCGTCAGATTTCCTCGAACGTCAACCGATTTATCAACTCTACACTTTGCTAAATCGGGCAAGATTGTTCGGCGGGCAACATTTGGTTATTGCTCAGCAATCGTTAGATCGCTTGTTAGCGGCATGAGAGGGTGACTCACACAGAAGAGTACCGTTTTTTCGGTACTCTTCCCGACGGACATCTAAATATCGCCTTTATTGCAACGTATCCTGGTCAGGTAAATGAATTCCACTTTGTGCCAGTAAGCCCATTTGGCAGTACATTGCACAGGCAGCATCAATAATTGACATCGCCAGTGCAGCGCCGCTACCTTCGCCAAGACGCATATCGAGATGAAGAAAAGGCCGCAACTCAAGATAATCCAGTGCCAGCCTCGCCCCCTTCTCTGCTGAGAAATGAGAAGGAATACAGTAATTTTTGACCTCTGGCGCTATCTGGCAAGCAGCTATTGCCGCAGCATATGAAAGAAAGCCATCTAACACCACCGGCAATCCACATGCGCCAGCCCCCAGGATAACACCTGTCATGCCAACCAGATCATAACCACCCACTTTAGCCAGAACATCGATAGCATCCCGTGCATCGGGTTTGTTGATATGTATCGCCTGGCGAACTATCGACTCTTTATGGCCAACGCGATTCTGTGGCAAATTAGCACCAATCCCAACAACATCATGTGGATCGCTACCTGTCAAAACAGCAATAACCGCCGAGGCTGATGTCGTATTCGCTATTCCCAGTTCCCCTACGCCAAAAACCGAAATGCCTTCCTTCGCGCGTTTTTTTACAAGTCTGGCACTAGTCAGTAGAAGATGTTCAGCGTCCTGACGCGACATCGCCGGCCCCGTGGCTATATTGCCGCTGCCCTTTGCAAGTTTGATATTAAGCATGTTATCAATGGGCTCACAATCAATGCCGATATCGACTGGCAGCACCGATGTCTGGTTAGTTCGCGCCAGTACGCAAACACCGGTAATTCCTTTTAACATGTTGAGCGCCTGAAGCCTGGTCACTTCTTTCGGCGATACCGCAACACCTTCATCAAATACGCCATGGTCAGCACACATAACAATAATTTCTTTTTGTAAATTATTGAGTTGCTTAATCCCCCACATCCCCGATATTTGTATAGCCAGGCTCTCAAGACGTCCAAGGCTGTTTGTCGGCTTGACTAACCCATCAATATGTTGGGCTGCTACCTGCATTTTTTGTTTATTCAGCGGTCTGATCAATGCAATCAGATCCTTTACTGTTTCCATCCTTGTCATCCTTATTTGTCGGTTTGCAACATGCTTATACGTCAACTGCCTTTGATCTTGACGCCAATGCCAGAGACCACCAGCCACACCTCCTGTGCCGCTTGTGCAAGTTTTTGATTTGCCCTGCCGGAAATATCGACAAAATGACGGGCCAGCCGATTTTCTGGCGTAATACTCATCCCCAGTTCATTGGTCACAACAAATATCGGAGCCGATGACTGCTGGCATGCCGTAATAAGCTCGTCCACCTGCTGTTGTAGTACAGCCTCCAGAGCGGTGAAATCCAGAGTGTCAGGTGAAGCGCCACCACTCGCCTCATAAAGCAAATTGGCCAGCATTGTCGTGATGCACTCCAGCACAACACCTTCGCCAGGCTGTACATGGTGGCGAATCACGTCGCCGATATCGCGATACCCCTCCCAGGTGCGCCAGTGTGCAGGACGCTGTGCCCGATGTTTTTTAACGCGTTGCGCCATTTCATCGTCTGTGATCACGGACGTGGCAATGTAAAGAACGCGTTCGCACTGTGACAGGGCCAACTGTTCAACGTGGGCGCTTTTACCGCTACGCGCCCCTCCTGTGACCAGGATCATGTTGGGATCTCCAGGTGCTTATGATAAATATCATTAATATCGACACGCTCTCTCATAACGCTCGCTAATACATTAAAATCAGTAGAAGATACAACATGATAAGAGAGCGCTGCTTCGACATTTTCCCGCTATGGCTCGCTCATTTTTATCGTCCATTCAGGAGAAATGCAGAATAACATCGTTCTGTCTGAAAGAGTTCTGCGAAATGGAATCGTCAAAGAAAACAATGAACGCTGGTGTAATCACCAGCGTCCTGACAGCCCGGCGCTACGTTAAATAAAACCAAGCAGAGAAAAGAATACATATCCCGCAACAATGCAAATTACTGGCAGGATATAGAGTGAGAAAAACTGCAGGAAGATAGTATGATGCGGCACTACAATGCGCGATTCAATTTGTTCACGCGTTAATCCCTCATCCCCTTTGGCTTTCTCCAGAATGAGCTGGTCCTCCACCCCTTCACGCAAAAAACGCGCCTGGCGGCTCATTCGGGCGCCGGAGTCTTGTAACGCCAGTCCGATAAAAATCAGAATAAAAATCACCCAGAACATAACGTTCACGCCACCATTAAAATTAGGCGTTGGCGAGTTGAACCAGAACAGATTCAGAAAAGGCGTATTCGCCTGCATCATATCGATCATGACATGGGCAAAATCGAGCATTACCGCATTAATGCCTTCCTGGGTTTCTTGCCGACTATTCATAAACTTCAGCAAAGAAATCAATGTAGAGATCAGTGCGGGTATAAAAATCACCCAACCGAAAATCCTTTTCAAAATAGCAATGCGTCCAGCTTGTTGATACGTCATGAGTTCTCCTTGATTAAGACGCGTCGTTTCACTTAGTTTACCTGTAGATATCTATTTTCGCCCATTCTTTAAAGGCGATATGATAGGCGCTTAATCATAAGCACTGCTTAATACCTTACACATAATGCTCTAAAGGAGAGGTTGTAATGTCAACCCCGCGTCAGATTCTTGCTGCAATTTTTGATATGGATGGATTACTTATCGACTCCGAACCTTTATGGGATCGGGCCGAACTGGATGTGATGGCAAGCCTGGGGGTGGATATCTCCCGTCGCAATGAGCTGCCGGACACGTTAGGCCTGCGCATCGATATGGTGGTAGATCTCTGGTATGCCCAGCAACCGTGGAATGGGCCGAGCCGCCAGGAAGTTGTAGAGCGGGTTATTTCACGAGCTATTTCACTGGTTGAAGAGACCCGTCCATTGCTACCCGGCGTGCGTGAAGCGGTTGCTTTATGCAAAAAGCAAGGTTTATTAGTCGGTCTGGCTTCAGCATCACCGCTACATATGCTGGAAAAAGTGCTGACGATGTTTGACTTACGTGACAGCTTCGATGCCCTCGCCTCTGCCGAAAAATTGCCTTACAGCAAACCGCATCCGCAAGTGTATCTCGACTGCGCAGAAAAACTGGGCGTGGACCCACTTTCCTGCGTAGCGCTGGAGGATTCTGTAAACGGAATGATCGCTTCTAAAGCGGCACGAATGCGTTCCATCGTTGTTCCGGCGCCGGAAGCGCAAAATGATCCGCGTTTCGTACTGGCGAACGTTAAACTTTCATCACTCACTGAGCTGACCGCTGCAGATCTGCTGGGCTGATATCTTTGGGCGGTGGTAACACCGCCCCTCGATTTTTACCTGATTTCGCGTTCAACAGGCGGATTTATCGCCATTTTGTGATAAAGAGTTACACCGTCACCACTTCCGCACACTGTATAAAAATCCTATACTGTACGTATCGACAGTTTAGCGAGTTTTATCATGACGGCGGAAGGCCACCTTCTCTTTTCTATTGCTTGTGCGGTATTTGCCAAAAATGCCGAGCTTACGCCTGTGCTGGCGCAGGGTGACTGGTGGCATATTGTCCCTTCCGCAATATTAACGTGTCTGTTGCCAGACATCGATCATCCGAAGTCGTTTCTTGGGCAGCGATTAAAGTGGATATCAAAACCCATCGCCCGCGCTTTTGGGCACCGTGGTTTTACACACAGTTTACTGGCTGTGTTTGCCCTGCTGACGACTTTCTACCTGAAGGTTCCAGAAAGCTGGTTTATTCCTGCTGATGCTTTGCAAGGTATGGTGCTGGGTTATTTGAGCCACATTCTTGCCGATATGCTGACCCCCGCAGGCGTTCCTCTACTCTGGCCATGCCGCTGGCGTTTCCGCCTGCCGATTCTGGTACCGCAAAAGGGCAATCAACTGGAACGTTTTCTGTGCATGGCGCTCTTTGTCTGGTCGGTATGGATGCCCCATTCACTGCCCGAAAATGGTGCGATTCGTTGGTCATCGCAAATGATTAATACATTGCAGATCCAGTTTCATCGCCTTATTAAGCATCAGGTTGAATACTAAAAAGACAAAATTTATCTTTCTGGAATAAGCAATTCCATTTGAATATAAGAGGCCGCTCACAGTTCTGTTAATCTTGCGCCAACACTATGACTGCTGCGCAGTGATAGAAATAATAAGATTAGGAGAACGGGGATGAACTTTCCATTAATTGCGAACATCGTGGTGTTCGTTGTGCTGCTGTTTGCATTGGCCCAAACCCGCCACAAACAGTGGAGTCTGGCGAAAAAAGTACTGGTAGGTCTGGTGATGGGCGTGGTTTTTGGCCTCGCCCTGCATACCCTTTATGGCTCTGACAGTCAGGTGCTTAAAGATTCCGTACAGTGGTTTAACATCGTCGGTAACGGCTATGTTCAGTTATTGCAAATGATCGTTATGCCACTGGTCTTTGCCTCCATTCTGAGTGCAGTTGCTCGTCTGCATAACGCCTCTCAGTTAGGTAAAATCAGTTTTCTGACTATTGGTACATTACTGTTTACCACACTGATTGCAGCTCTGGTCGGTGTACTGGTAACCAATCTGTTCGGTCTGAGCGCAGAAGGTCTGGTTCAGGGCGGCGCAGAAACGGCACGTCTGAATGCTATCGAAAGTAACTATGTCGGTAAAGTCGCTGACTTAAGCGTGCCACAACTTATTCTGTCCTTTATTCCGAAAAACCCGTTTGCCGATCTGACCGGAGCAAATCCGACGTCAATTATCAGCGTGGTAATTTTCGCTGCATTCCTTGGTGTCGCTGCGCTAAAACTACTGAAAGATGACGCGCCGAAAGGCGAACGCGTCTTAATGGCTATCGACACGCTGCAAAGCTGGGTAATGAAACTGGTTCGCCTGGTCATGCAACTAACCCCTTACGGCGTTCTGGCGCTGATGACCAAGGTGGTTGCGGGGTCTAACCTACAGGACATTATCAAACTGGGGAGTTTCGTTGTCGCGTCCTACCTCGGTCTGATCATCATGTTTGCGGTCCATGGCCTTCTGTTGGGCATTAACGGAATTAGTCCGCTGAAATACTTCCGCAAGGTATGGCCTGTACTGACTTTCGCTTTTACCAGCCGTTCCAGCGCAGCATCCATTCCGTTGAATGTCGAAGCGCAAACGCGCCGCCTGGGCGTACCCGAATCCATCGCCAGTTTCGCCGCTTCTTTTGGTGCGACCATTGGTCAAAATGGCTGTGCCGGGTTATATCCGGCAATGCTGGCAGTGATGGTTGCGCCAACAGTTGGCATTAACCCACTGGATCCAATGTGGATTGCGACACTGGTCGGTATTGTCACCGTAAGTTCTGCTGGCGTTGCGGGTGTTGGCGGTGGTGCGACTTTCGCTGCACTGATTGTTCTCCCAGCAATGGGATTGCCGGTAACTCTGGTTGCGCTGTTAATATCCGTTGAGCCGCTTATCGATATGGGGCGTACTGCGCTGAACGTTAGCGGTTCTATGACAGCCGGTACGCTGACCAGCCAGTGGCTGAAGCAGACCGACAAATCGATTCTGAATAGTGAAGACGATGCGGAACTGGCTCATCGTTGATTTAATATAAACGCGACGGCTCGTTTCCCCGGGCCGTTGCCCTGCTTCTTATTTTATCCAATTGAGAGTCTATGAGCTTCCGACTATCGTCAAAGACCTTATCACTAAGCAGTGTCGTTAATCTGTCAATACATCCCTGAGAGTGTCTTTCAAATTCTACAAAAAATTTTAAACACTCAAATCCAGGACACTTTTTTATATGTGGGTCAACGATTTCGCTAATATCACTAAAATCAAAGCAATTAAAGAAAAAATTAACATTAAATAATAAAGGTGGAGAAGGAAAAATTAACACAGGGTTGCCCGCCTTCATTTTATGCAACGGTGTTCCAACCGGATACATGCGATGGCTATCATATTTCATTTGCTTTAAATTTAAAATAACCAACTTATTTCTCACACTCATTAAGCTAACCATTTTTTCAACACAAAAAGTTGTTTCGAAATCAATTGCATTCATCTTCTCATTAAATACACTGATACGGAACTCACCGCCACACAAAGCAGAAATTGACACTTTAATTTTATTATCATTTTCAAGACTGGCATGAAAACTAAATTTAGGGCCATCATAATCATAGGAAATATGATGTATAGAAGCAATCATATAATTAAAACACGAAGTGCTCAAACCATCCTCTGGATATAGCCCAGTTGATATAAATTCACTGAGTGACGACATAGAGCTTTGCAAATTCATTTTATATTGTTCTGACAACTCATATGATGACCTCATGGTAATCGCTCTATGTTGCAATGAAATATTGGGTATCATATATATCCTTAATAATTATATTCTTCAGCACTGTGGCGCATTACATTAATATTAAGTGTATAAACATAAGTGCAGAGTAAACTATCAAAAATAGCTCATCCTGTATTATATGAAGAGAAAAGATTCGTTGAACCCCTCTGTAGAAAGAGGGATTCATGATAATTATTCAGCGACTTCCCCTTCCTGCCGTATCTGGTTCGCCCAGCGCTGGGCGGACTCCGGCACGCTAAATGCCGGTGAGCGCAAGAATGACTCCCCCATCAGGACAAACGCCACATATTTCCCACGTAGTATCCATACATCACGAAACGTATCCATTTTCATCGCATGTTCCGGCGGCGCAGGTTCCGTGCGTGGAACATAGCTAATAATCGGGCGGTTTTGCTGACGTAGTGGTTTCTTCATTACTGGCTTCACTAAACGCATACTAAAAATTAGAAAAACGGTAGTTTAGCCGATTTAGCCCCCCGACGTCCTGCTTCGCGTGCGCTATCACTGATGAGCGTCGCCTGTAAAGATAAAGTGACCACCAGAAGAAGGGGAAGAGGTGAAGGGAATATTAAAGGCGGCGCAAATTCAATATATTGCAGGAAAAAACAGGCCTGATAAGCGTAGCGTATCAGGCGATACTGTGTATCATCAGTCTCAGGCGGCGCAACTGCGCCGCCTTTTATCTCTGGACGTCAAGGTAACTGCCTAACCGATAACCACGCTCGGCAATTGCATATTTTAACGACGCTGACGTCAGCACCTCCAACTCAATGAGCCGTGGAAAGCAATACGCACTCTGGCGAATCGTATTATCAATAAACGCCGGATGGCACATGACCTCCAGCGAAGTCTCATCTCGCTGACTGGAATCATCAAGTACTTGCAGGAACAGTGACTCACTGATCTCTTCGCCATAAAAAGCACTACTGAATCCCTGTGAACTGCGCAAATTAGCAGGTAAATCGCTCTCGTTAAAAGCCGATTGACGGTCAATGCGTAGCGCAATGCCCTGCTCCGCCGCAAACTTCGCCACAAGAGGGAAAATCTGCGGGAACATATGCACATGATGATGGCTATCAATGTGCGTAGGTTTGCGGCCAAACAGTTCAACGAAACGCTGATACTGACTTACCAGCTCCTGAGCAATTTCTTCCAGCGGTAAGGCATCTTCTTCTGCCAACTGCCAGATCCATTTCCCCAACACGCCTTCCCGAGTCAGCCCCGGCATCGCGGTCAACGGTTTGCCCATGGTAAGGACAAAATGCATCCCCACCGCCAGAGTCGGTTCATCACGACTTAACTGCGCCGCATGATAAATGGCTTCACCATTCACCAGCGCCGTCGTGGAAGTGACAACACCGTTACGACAAGCCTCGATAATGCCGTAGTTCTGACCTTTACTTAAGCCAAAATCATCGGCATTAACAATCAGTAAGCGTTCCATATTTAGCCCCGGTTAATGTGCTTTTTTGAGATCAGCAATGCAATCAGCGAAGTTCGGCAACCACTTTTCATGCGCCAGAATCATCTCACGGGCCAACACCTCTGCATCACGATCTGAATGCACCAGAGGGCTAAGATTCAGCGCCAGCAATACATCGTTAAACTCACCGCTAAGTGCGGCATTACTGGCGGCAATCTCAAAGCCTTTGATGGTGTGAATCAGGCCCATCACTTTATCATCAAAATGCGTAATACGCGGATGTGGCGTCGCACCATTGCGCCCCAGCGTACAGGTCATTTCAACTGCCCAGTCAGCCGGAATATTATCAATATGGCCATGATGAGGAATATTAATGTAGTGTTCCGTTTGCTTGTCGTTGTAGATAGCATTAATCACTTCGCACGCCGCGTCGGAGTAATAAGCCCCGCCGCGCTGCTCCAGCTCTTTAGGCTTAACTTTCAGATCTGGATTTTTATACAGCTCAAAAAGTTGCTTCTCAACTTTTTGAACCACCTGTGCACGCGCACCGCCCTTGTAGTATTCGCCCATTTCAATCGCCAGCATCTCTTTTTGCTTGAAGTAGTACAGCAGATAAGAACACGGCAACAGATTCAGCGATCGAATTAAGCCTTCGCTAAACGGCAGATCGAAAATATTTTTTACGGAAGAGGCTTTTAACTGCCCTGACGCCACGCCATCGAGCAATTCGGCAAAACGTGATTCGCCGTTTACTAACACATCTTTAATAAACACCAGGTGGTTCAGGCCGAACAGATCGATAGACAGATCATCATCTTCTTTCAGCGCCAGCACATCGTTGATAAACATTTTCATGCCCACCGGAATATTACAAACGCCGATAAAACGTTTAAATCCAGTATGACGATATACTGCTTCAGTAACCATTCCTGCGGGGTTCGTGAAGTTAATAACCCACGCATTCGGACACAATTCTTCAACATCTTTCACGATATCGAAAATAACAGGAATAGTGCGCAAACCTTTAAACAGGCCGCCAGCACCGTTAGTTTCCTGCCCAAGATAACCATGACTTAATGGAATACGTTCATCCAGTTCACGGGCGGGCAACTGACCTACACGCAGTTGAGTGGTGACAAAATCCGCCCCTTTCAGCGCTTCGCGACGATCCAGTGTTTTATAAAGCTTCATCGGTACGCCAGCGTTATCTATCATCCGCTGACAGAGATCAAAAATAATATCCAGCTTCGTTTTACCACCTTCAACATCCACCAGCCATAATTCACTAACCGGCAGTTCATGATAACGCTTAATAAAGCCTTCCAGTAATTCTGGGGTATAGCTACTCCCGCCACCGATCGTGACAACTTTTAATTTCTGGCTCATAATTTCTCCCTTCATCAGGAAATACGGATATTTGACATACCTGCCTCACGAGTCAGAAATAACCCAAAACACCAAAGGCAGGTATATATATCTGATAAATATTTTACTGATTAAACTCAGTTAATTTCTTACGATAGCTATTAGGCGTAAATGACGTTAACTTCTTAAACGTTTTAATAAACAGACTTGGGCTGCTATAACCAGCCTCAAACGCAATATCTGTTACAGAGTAGTTAGTCATCTCCAGTTGTTTTTTAGCAAAGTTAATGCGGATCTCGTTAATAATCTGCATCGGTGTTTTGCCATAATAACGCTGGGTTGCACGCGTCAGATATTCCTGCGATTTAGCCGATAACGCCACCATATTTTCCAGTGCGTTCTCACTAAACTGCTCTTTGTCATGCATCTTTTCTACCGTATTTTTTAACCACTGTGGTACATCATCAATAACCTGTTCTTCGCGGTAATGGCGCAACCGGTTGATGACATAAAAAGTGACTATCTCTACAAACTCTTCTAACCCGGTTTCCCGGAAATTTAATGAAGAAATAACCGTTTCTACATAGGTAAGAAAAGCATTATTGGTCCGGTATACCTGTGACGCAACGAAGCAATAGGGCAATAATGGCAAATAGTGCTGCTCAAAAAAGCGTTTACTGATCCCTACATTCAAAATACGCGTGGCGCCAAACTCATAAAAACTTTGATGGTGCGATCCCAACGGGATAAAAACAAAATCGCCCCGCTCCAGCAACACGCGCTTGCCGTTTATTTCCTGGAAATAACGTCCGGTTAAAACCAGGGTGAATTCATAATAGTCATGCTGATGCAGTCCGCTGATACTTTCAGTTTTATTGTAGATAAACACATGGAAATTCTTGCCATTAAACAGTTGCTGTTCACGAGCAATAGCAATTTCCGGCGCGTTAATCACTGGCTGCATCATCGACTCCTTATGCCTTCAATTTTTCGTGAAGCTCAATTAATTCTGTAATCAGTTCACGCGCGAGCATTGAGGTCATTAAATGATCCTGTGCGTGAACCAGTACCAGGCTGACTTTCATCTTTCCTTCGCCTGCGTCGCCTTCAATCAGTTTAGTCTGCACTAAATGTGCTTCATTCAAAGCCATTCGCGATTGATCCATCATCGTCCTCGCGGCGGCAAAATCTCCCTGTTTGGCCTGTTTTAACGCGGCATACGCCAGGCTGCGGGCTTGTCCTGAGTTGATAATAAGCCCCATCACCACTTCTTCCAGTTCTTCGGCTTCGGTTTGGGTGTCCGGGATATTGTCGAGATCCATCATAATCAATTCCTCACTTTCTTTACCCGGCACAGATTTCCCTGTGCCGATATCAATTAAAATTTCAGAGCACTCGCAATATCTTCTTCGCTCTCTTCCTTATCAATCACGTTTTGTGCTTTGTTAGCCACCACCACAAACGGTAGATAAATCAACGTCGCGATCCCAAGGTTAAAGAGAGCAACCAACAACGCTGCAACGCTACCGTTGGTGTTAAAGAAAGCTCCGAGCCCCGTAGGCATCGTCCACGGTGCAATGTTAGTTACCGGAGGGATAATGCCCATGTAATACGCCGCCAGAGTGATTGCAGCCAGAATCGGTTGCACCAGAACGAACGGGATAAACATTACCGGGTTCATGATAATCGGCAGACCAAACAGAATCGGTTCGTTAATCTGGAAAATACCGGATGGCAACGCCAGTTTCGCCACCTGGCGATAATCAGCACGGCGAGAAGCAATAAAGATTGCCAGAATCAAGCCTAAGGTCGCGCCACTGCCGCCAAGGAAAATAAAGGAATCCAGCATCGGCTTAGCCCAGATATGGAAGGTCTTGCCTGCTGCCAGCGCCGCTTCAACGGAACCATATTGCTGATAGGTCGCGATATTTTCCAGCGCCCACGGCGTCATGATGCCGTTGTCCAGCGCAGTCAGCGCCAGCGCGCCATGAATACCGAAGAACCAGAGCAAAGGGACAAAAATCACATAAGCCCAGCCGACGACGCTACCCAACGATGCCAGCGGCGTCGAAATGGTATCCATAATGATCTGATGGAAGTTTGTTCCCCAGGTGGTCAGCGCCCAGGAGATAATCCCCATCACCGAAAGAATAATAAAACCAGGAATTAATGCCGAGAAGGAGCGCGAAACCGATGTCGGTACACTGTCGGGTAATTTAATCACCCAGTTACGATGAACAATAAAGGTAAACATTTCTGCCACCACCAGGCCGATAATAATCCCGGAGATGATATTTGCACCGCCTAACCAGTTTGCGCCGACTGCATAAGCCTCACCAACACTATATGGCGTAACGGTCATGAATGCTGCGACGGATAATAACCCCGCTGCCAGCGCATCGACCTTTCGTTCTTCTGCCAGCGCCATGCCGATAAAGAACGGAGCCATTAAAGACATAATCCCTAATGTTCCGTTATAAACGTTTCCGCCAATCCCTTTCAGACTATTGAGCGTTTCAATGGTCGAAGCATCAAGGCGAATACCTAAGGAATAAAAAAACGACCCCTCCCCAAAACTAAGAAAAACATTATTAATTAATACAAACATAGCCCCTGCGAGGGTTAACGGCATTAAGCGAATAAAACCGTTTTTGATTGCATTAACGTGTGGTTGCTTTCCTATTTTAACTGCAAAAGGGAGGAGTACCTTTTCAAGCGATGCAATAACATTACTCATAGAAAAATACCCTTAAAAACCGCAACTTAAATATTGCGGTATAGATTTATGAAATAACTCTTTGACGGAAAATTTAAAAAATTAATTTGCTGCGGCTTTTTTAATTGCTGCTACCGCAGCCTTAAGCACGCCTAAACCATCGACTTTGCCATATAACAGCGAGTCAATGACTTCAACAGGTTTGTTAGGTAACAAACGCTGAATTTCAGGCAACATATAAGCGATCTGCGGCCCTAATAACACAACATCGGCATTCTGACCTTTCTCACCGGCCAGTGTTTCTGGAAATGCTTCAATAATAACCGGCACTTCATATTTTTCAGCCTGCGCACGCATCTTTGATACCAGTAAGGAAGTTGACATGCCCGCAGAACAAAACAGATAAATGTGTTTCTTTTCCATAAAACGCCCCTCATCGACGATTATCTGTCAGCCAGACACTCCGCAAGCCTTCACCTGCTTCCATGCACTGGGTAACTTGCGAAACCAACATGACTTTTTTTTGTGGCTGAAAGGAGTATACGGTATTGACCTGAGTAATAGTATTTCTTTGACCATACAAATTGTCTCTCATTGACCTGAGGTTATGACCCTCTTCACATTTCAGGCAAATAATTCGCAGCAATAAATAAGAAAACAACCACAAAAAAACCGGCACGATGGCCGGTTTCCTTTGTTACTCAAGCTTTCAGACGAAGCGATTACTTCGTTGCCTGCGGATCGGTGTCATATTCGGCACAGGTCTGATAACCGGTGTTGATCACATGTCCTGTATCATCTAACGCGACAAAATAGGTTTCTGCTTTACCATCACGTTGACCCAGGATGTAAGTCTGGCACGTACCACGAGCGTGGATCATGCTCACTTCAGACGAGGGTTTCCCCGCAATTTGTGCAACCTGCGCCCGGCTCATGCCTTTTTTGACGTCTTTCACCACAGGCTGTACAAACTGGTCTTTGGCACGATCATACGCAGTACATCCCGCCAGCATCGTTAATACCGCCGCTGCCCCCAGAATTCCTGCCATATTCTTGTTCATATTCCATCCTCTTGTTTATCAGCGTATTAGATAAGCTTGGAATATATCGGGCGCTTTTTCAAGCCTGTGAACAAAACGGCCTCCTTTCAGAGGATTCCTCTATGGCGTTTTAACCGCCATTCAACCCGCTGTTGCTTGTCGTTTCTGTAGCAACGGGTTAGCTTTAAGGAAGTTTTATTTTCATTCTGGAGGGGTTCAATGACATTACAGCAACAAATAATAAAGGCGCTGGGCGCAAAACCACAGATTAATGCTGAAGAAGAAATTCGCCGCAGCGTCGATTTTCTAAAAAGCTATCTGCAAACTTACCCGTTCATTAAATCACTGGTTCTTGGTATTAGCGGCGGTCAGGACTCCACCCTTGCTGGAAAACTGTGCCAGATGGCGATTAATGAACTGCGTCAGGAGAGCGGCAACGAATCACTGCAATTTATTGCCGTACGCCTCCCTTACGGTGTTCAGGCCGATGAGCAAGATTGCCAGGATGCGATTGCCTTTATTCAACCAGATCGTGTGTTAACCGTTAATATCAAAGGTGCGGTATTGGCCAGCGAACAGGCGCTACGCGAAGCTGGCATTGAATTAAGTGATTTTGTTCGCGGCAACGAAAAAGCGCGCGAGCGGATGAAAGCACAATACAGCATTGCAGGCATGACCAATGGCGTCGTGGTCGGCACCGATCATGCAGCAGAAGCCATTACCGGATTCTTCACTAAATATGGCGATGGCGGTACGGACATTAATCCGCTGTATCGTCTGAACAAACGTCAGGGTAAACAACTGCTGGCAGCATTAGGTTGCCCGGAACATCTCTATAAGAAAGCACCGACGGCAGATCTCGAAGATGACCGCCCGTCACTGCCGGATGAAGTCGCGCTTGGCGTGACCTATGAAAATATCGATGACTACCTGGAAGGGAAAAGCGTACCGGAACAGGTCGCCAGAACGATTGAAAACTGGTATCTGAAAACCGAACACAAACGCCGCCCGCCGATTACGGTTTTTGATAATTTCTGGAAGAAATAACGCCCCATAGCTGTGTCTGATAATGCCAATATTATCGGACACAGCATCCCCTTTTATCTTTTAGGAAAAAATTACTGAACGGACTCCGGCGAATGACCAGGACGCCAGCTAATTTCACTGAACAGCAATTGACCTTGCGATTGCAAAAGCCGCAGGGTGTGCTTGCCATCGTACCAGCACGCACCCTGGTCGGAGGTCAACAGTTTATCACCCAGTTGCCACGCCCCGCTGATCACAAACACCACTCCGCCGCGCGAGCCAAACGTGGTAAACGTGCGATCGGCAATTCTGACTTTCGCCTTACAGATATCAAGGCGTGTCATGACGTTGAAATCCATCGACATCAGCCCTTCCGTCAGTTTTGCCTTCACGACTTGATCTGCCGAAAAAGCAAAAGGTTGTAGTGGCTTTAAGGTGTGGCTAAAACGGTCTGTGCTTTCAAGACATATCTCACCGCCTTCCAGCAGCGTCACGCTCCTTTCCATTCCCGGAAACAGCGAAAACTCACCATTGGTCGCGATAGAAGCGATACTGGCACGCCAGTAAAAATCACGTTTTGCCGGAGGAAAACGACAGATTTCGCGAGTTTCACCAGCCGCGTTTCGCCACAGATCTACCGACATTTTACGCATATCAAAGTATTCCATACTCGCTCCCGGCATGCTCTTTTCATTGTTATCGTTCAGGCAACCGTGGATTGTTATCGGCAACTCGGGTGATTTCCCTTAGCGCTATTCAGGAATTTTTGGCAAAAATGACCGGTACAGGCACAAAAAAGAAAACCGCCGATCCTGTCCACCGCATTACTGCAAGGTAGTGGACAAGACCGGCGGTCTTAAGCCTTTACGCTGAGAGATTATTCAGCGGTTTCAGGCATTTTACCTTTTGCTGCCGGGCGTTCTGTCAGACGCTTCTCAAAATTCGCATTAAATTGCTTTTTCTGTTCCGGTGTCAAAATGTTGTAAATCTTGTTTTGGGTTTCCAGGTGCGCCAGCATGTTCGCTTTGCGCTGTTCTTCCATTTTCGCGATCTGTGCTTCCGCTTTTGCCTTATCGAAGGTATCGCTGGCAATAATGTCATGCATTGCGCGGCGTTCTTCCAGCGGCGGACGTTTCATCTGGTCGCGCTGACCTTTCATGATTTCGCGAATTTGCTGTTTCTGCGCGTCGGTCAGGTTCAGGTCTTTAAACATCATATCCTGATGCGGACCAAACTTACCTTTATGATGCATCATCGGCTTCGCATCAGCCGGTGCTGCGGTAGTCGTATCTGCGGCGTGAGCCAGATTAGCCGCGCCAAGAGCCAGGGTAGAGGCAACAAACAGAGCAGTTAATTTACGCATATTCGATATCCTTCATTTCAGTTATTTTGTACGGCTTTCTTAAGTAACGTGCCGTGTTGACGAGATAAACTTTACTAAGTTTAGCGTCAATTAATCAGAGCAACGGTAAAACAATGAAAGTGTAAAAAACATTTTTCCGCCAATTATGGAGAAAAAAAGAAAATTTGATGGAGAGCAATGAAGGAATATTTCAACCAACTGATTTTGCAGAGATTATGAAGAACTATATCTGATAACTGGTGACAAATAAAGCAAATAACCAGGATTAATCTGTATTATTTCATAAGAAAATAATTAGACACCCGCAGAATGATTTCTGCGGGCAAATATTAGGTTAATTTTTCCAGCATTAATCCCGCACGCAATCCTATTGCAACCAATGGATTAGGAAACAGAACATATTCAACATCATGGGTCACCGTAAAACATTCCTCTCCATCCTGAGCCAGCAATATTCCCTTTTTAAACGGCGTAAAGTTCAGCGTTTCACCTGCCATATGTAATTCGAAAGACGGTGAATGGCGGGTAATTTGTGAAACGACCCGATAGCGTAGCGGTGATTGCCTCTCAATACTGACATTTTCACCCGATAGCAGCGCCGCAATCGCACTGGCGGTTGGCGCAAACTGATGGCGATCGTTTTGCCCAAACGGCAACGCTTTTCCAAGTTCCAGCGTACAGGCCAGGGCACCAAAATGTTCAGCGCTGAAGTGAGTAAACGTCCCGCCCGGCGCCTGATGAAACACCAGCGCCTCCAGTCCCGCCGCCCCCAACCATGTCAGGAAATTTTCATCCCAGGGAATATCCCGTTGCGGTAAAACACCAAACTGCGGATGGTACGAACCGCGAATAGCCGTATGTAAATCGAGGTGCCAGCGAACGGGCTCTTTGCTCTGATCATAAAAATCCTCCAGACACTGCTCCAGTTCGCGAGCGCGGCAGGTTTCACCGCTTTCAGCAAATAACTGCCAGCGCCCGCCAAACATTCGATTCATATCGCTATGGCAATAACGCTTCCCTTGTTTTAACGCCGGAGGATTGCCGAGGATCGCCAACAACCGCCAGCGCAGTGGCATTTCTCCGTGATATATCGCGCTAAGCAACGCGTCCAGCATTTCCACTGGCGCCGTTTCATTGCCGTGGATCCCTGCCGAAAGCACCATCGCGCCTTGCGGTGGTGTTAACGGCGTCAGTTCGAGTAATCCATCGCCCAGCCAGCGCCAGCGAATACCGTTGCTTTCCCTCTCGGTGATGGCGGGCTTTTTCCCTGTCAGAGTCAGGGAGAGAAAATTATCCATTTCCCCCTCCCTCGCGCTGGAACGGATAAACCGAACCGAGATCCAGCAAACGAGTTAGCATATCCAGCGCTTCTCGCCCTTCACGCAGCAACTGCGGGTCGGCCAGATCGGCGGTAGTAAGACGATCGCGATAGTAATGGTCTATCCAGTTATTGAGCGCATTAAACAGCGTATCGTTCATCATCACCGCCGGATTGACTGCCCGACATTCTTCTACCGTCAATACTACGCGCAAACGCAGGCACGCCGGGCCGCCGCCGTTCGCCATACTCTCACGTAAATCAAAAACTTTCAGTTCACTGATCGGATTATCGGCGGCAAGCAACCCATTGAGATAACGCCACACTCCGGCGTGCTCCCGGCACTCCTGCGGCAGCACTAACATCATTGAACTATCATCACGGCTTACTAACTGGCTGTTAAACAGATAGGTAGAAACCGCATCCGCTACGGACACCTGCGCCGCAGGAACTTCAATTGCCATAAAACCATTAACCCGCGAACGCAGGCTTGCCAGTAATTGCGCCTGGTGAGCAAATGCCTGTTGATGGCAAAACAACACCTGGCGATTGCTCACAGCAATTACATCATTATGAAAAACGCCCTGGTCAATAACGTCCGGGTTTTGCTGGGCGAAAATCACCTGCTGTGGATTAACCTGATTTAGCCTGGCGACTGCCTCACTGGCTTCGCGGGTCTGCCGCGCCGGATAGCGGGAAGGCCGCGAACCGTTACCCTCTTCTCGCCCGTAAACAAAAATCTGCATACCGGGTTCGCCGTAATGACCGCCGAGTCGATTGTGGTTTGCCGCCCCCTCGTCACCGAGCAAGGCCACCTGTGGCAACGCTGAGTGAACGACGAATTTCTCGTCATCGTTAAAAATCGCTTTTAACAATGATTCGGTGATTGGCGCTTCCAGCGAACGGTGAAATTTATTGTTCAGGTTGGCGACCGTGAAATGCACTTTACCATCCAGCGTATCGGCAGACGGCGCGACCGTGGCAGCATTCGCCACCCACATTGGCGACGCGGAACTAACGCTGGAAAGCCAGTGTGGAGCCTGACGGGCAACGTTCTCCAGCACCTGTTCATCGCTGCCTCTGAACCCTAACTGGCGCAAAACCGGAATACACGGGCGCTCATGTGGCGGGATCACCGCCTGGGGAAATCCCGCATCGGCAAGGGCTTTCATTTTCAGTAAGCCCTGTTTTGCCGCCAGTCGCGGGTTAGAGACCTGAAAACGGTGGCAAGTGGAGGCTTCATTACCAAACGACAGACCAGCGTAATGATGTGTCAGCCCCACCAGCCCATCGAAATTGACTTCGCAAGCATTCATCGCGCCACCTCATCAGAAAAATCCAGCCCTGGGTTAAGTACGGCGGGCAACGTTAATGAAGATGACTCCAGAGTTGCCATTGGCCAGGCGCAATAATCCGCCGCATACCAGGCGCTGGGGCGATGGTTGCCGGAAGCGCCAACACCGCCGAATGGCGCGGTGCTGGCGGCGCCGGTAAGCGGTTTGTTCCAGTTAACAATCCCCGCCCGCGCTTCCAGCAACAGTTGATCGAATGTTTCCCGCTCGGGAGAAATCAGACCACAAGAGAGGCCAAAACGCGTGTTATTCGCCATTTTTATCGCTTCATCGAAGGTATCGTAACGCCAGACGCGCAATAGCGGTCCAAATACCTCTTCATCCGGCACGCCAGTAACGCCTGTCATTTCAACGATCCCCGGCGTTAGCAGCGATGTTCCCGCTTGTAACAAACGTGGCGCAAGCAACGTTTGCCCACCCAATGCTTCCAGTTCCTGCCAGGCAGTAACAACCTGCTGTGCGGCCTGTTCAGAAATCAGCCCACCAATAAACGGCTGCGGTTCATCGTCCCAGTTGCCCGGCGTTAAACGCTGGCTGACGGCAACCAGGCGGGCAAGAAATGCATCGCCCTGCGCCCCATTTTTCAGCAATAAACGGCGGGCGCAGGTACAGCGTTGCCCGGCAGTGACAAATGCCGACTGAATGGTCAGATGGACTGCGGCATCGATATCCGCCACCTTATCGATAATCAGCGGATTATTGCCGCCCATTTCGAGGGCGAGAATCTTTTCCGGCTGACCGGAAAGCTGGCGGTGCAACTGGTAGCCGGTATTAGCGCTACCGGTAAACAGCAAACCGTCAAGATCTTCCAGAGCGCTGAGTACCTGACCGGTTTCGCGCCCGCCCTGGACCAGGTTCAGCACCCCCGGCGGCAATCCAGCCTGCTGCCACAAACGCATAACCACTTCTCCGCTCCACGGTGTCAGCTCGCTGGGCTTGAAGATGATTGTGTTGCCTGCCAGCAGCGCCGGAACAATATGTCCATTAGGCAGATGACAGGGGAAATTGTACGGACCAAACACTGCCAGTACACCGTGCGGACGATGGCGCAAGCTCGCCGCGCCGTCCGGCATTTCGCTGCGCTGCTCGCCGGTACGAACATGATATGCCTTAATTGATATCGCGATTTTATTGATCATCGCTGTCACTTCGGTTGCCGCTTCCCAGCGCGGCTTACCCGTTTCTCTGGCAATAATCGCGGTTAATTCGGCTTTATTGCTTTCCAGCAGTCCGGCAAAACGTTCAACTCTTACCTGGCGATCGCTAAAGGAGAATCGCGCCCAACGCGGAAACGCCGCACGGGCGGCCCGACAAGCCTGCTCGACCTGAGTGGCATTGGCATCATTGCCCTGCCATAACACCTCGCCCGATACAGGATTTCGCTTCACGCGCAGCGCCCCCTGGCCCGTTACCCAGTCACCGTTGATCCATAAAGTCATGCTGTTTTCTCCTCTGCGCACAAACGCACCAGACGAACACAATCCCCGGCGTGACACTTCAGTGCATCAAGTTGCGTGGCGGTTAAAATCAAACGCTCGGTAGCCGGATCGGCACGCACCAGCACCACACGAAAATGGTGATAATTTTCATTGGCGACCAGGCAGGCCGGGAAATCGCTTTGCGCTGGCTGCCCTTCAGCCACCTCCACCAGCCGGCTTTTGCGGATGGCGCGAACACGGTCGATATCGCACTCCAGCGTCGGCCCACCGTCGAAGATGTCGATATAGTGACGATAGCGGAAACCTTCTTTTTCCAGCACCGCGCGGGCAGGTGCGGTTTGTGGATGCACTTGTCCGATGACGTCCTGCGCCTCCTGGGATAAAAAGTGAGTATAGATTGGGTGTTTTGGCATCAGTTCAGCGATAAACGCTTTTTGACCGGTACCGCAGAGAAAATCGGCGCGGCTAAAATCCATCGAAAAGAAACGCTTGCCGAGGCTTTGCCAGAACGGCGAATAGCCGTGTTCATCGATCACCCCGCGCATTTCAGCGACCACTTTGTCGTTAAACTTGTCGCGAAAAGCCGCCATAAACATAAAGCGCGATTTCGATAACAAATAGCCGTTGCCCTCTTTGCGCCAGTCCGGGTCGAGAAACAGCGTACACAGTTCGCTGCTGCCGGTGTGATCATTACTGAGAAACAGCGTCGGTAACGCATTGTAAACATTCAGCTCTTTTGACGCGTGAACCAGCGTGCCGACGCGATAGTTATACCAGGGATCGTTCAGCCCAACCGCCACCTCAATAGCGCAAATACCCGCTACAGTGCCTGTCTCGCTCTCTTCCAGCACAAACACATAACCTTGTTCACTTTTGGGCAGTTCGCCCTGCCAGGTTTTTATGGCCCTTTCGATACGCGCCGAAAGTGTAGCTTCATTGGCGGGTAACGACGTCAGGCCGCCCCCCGTTTTACTGGCAAGCTGCATCAACGCCGCAACATCCGTGCGTTCAACAGGACGGATGACCATCATGATGAACCTCCGCTCACAAAACGTTCGCAGGCTGCTGCAAAGCGATCCAGACCCGTCGTCACTTCTTCTTCGCTGACATTCAGCGCCGGAGCAAAACGCACCACGTTACCTCCGGCAATCAGCACCAACACGCCAGCTTTTGCCGCTTCTTGCGAAATTTGTTTCGCTTGCCCGGCGTAATCGGCATTCAAAACACAACCAATTAGCAGACCTAATCCGCGGATTTCACTGAACAAACCACAACGGTGATTAATGGTATTAAGACGCTCAACAAACCCGTCGTGGCGCTGTTTAACCCCGTTAAGCATTTTCGGCGTGTTAATAAGATCAAGCACTTTACCTGCCACCGCCGAGGCCAGCGGATTGCCGCCATAGGTCGTGCCGTGGCTACCAACGGTCATCACGCGGCCGCATTTTTCGGTTGCCAGCAGCGCGCCAACCGGGAAACCGCCACCCAAAGCTTTGGCGGTAGTTAACAAATCGGGCGTTACGCCATAGTGCATATAGGCATACAGTTCCCCTGTGCGCCCGACGCCCGTTTGTACCTCATCAAAAATCAGCAAAGCATTGTGGCGGTCACACCGTTCACGCAGACCTTGTAAAAATGCGTTGCTGGCAGGCACCACGCCGCCTTCGCCCTGGATGGGCTCGACAATCACCGCACAGGTAGAGTCGTCGATCAGCGCGCTGGCAGAGTTAATATCGTTATACGCAGCATGACGAATATCCGGCGGCAGTGGCGCAAAATCTTGTGAATAGGCAGGCTGTCCGCCCGTGCTGACGGTAAACAGCGTGCGCCCGTGAAAGGCATTTTTAAACGCCACAATACCGCTCTTATGGCTGCCGTAGCGGTCGTGAGCGAATTTACGCGCCAGTTTCAGCGCCGCTTCGTTGGCCTCCGCGCCGGAGTTACAAAAGAACACGCGATCGGCAAAAGTCGCGTCGATAAGTTTTTTCGCCAGCCGTAATGCCGGTTCGTTGGTATAGCCATTACCGGTATGCCAGAACTTACCTGCCTGTTCGTTCAGCGCCTCGCGCAGTTCGGGATGCGCATGGCCCAGCGCGTTTACCGCAATGCCCCCCGCGAAGTCGATATACTCTTTCCCCTGCTGATCCCACAAGCGTGAACCTTCGCCACGTAGCGGAATGAACGGTGCCGGTGCGTAAACAGGTATCATCCATTCATCAAAGTTTTCACGCGTAATTGGCTGAGACATAGCGACCTCTACAGTAAATAAATAGTTGCTTATATGTTAATAATTGGTGTGTTTGCGCTGTAAATGTAGATTGCAGGGTTTGTGCCAGCCAGTGACAAAAGTGCATAAACGAGAGCAGCCATCTGGAAATCAACAAGTTATAACCTGATGATATGCATTTAACGTGCATATAAAGTGAATACGTTCGGGATACAGTTGAATAAAAAGGATAAAAAACGAAATGTTATGCAGAAGTGAAATATAATTCTAAAATTGTGATCGTTAACGAAATTTACTGGAAATTAGTGCGCCATTTCGACGCTGCCTGCACCAAAAGCGAGCATTTTTTGATCCATCGTTGTCAGCATTAACAACCATCGATCAAATCACTTAACAACAAGCGGTAAGCCAGACGAATTTCTGCTAACATCCCCCCACTCTTTATTTGCAAAAATGGCAGCGACTATGAAATTTGTCTCTTTTAATATCAACGGCCTGCGCGCCAGACCTCACCAGCTTGAAGCCATCGTCGAGAAGCATCAACCGGATGTCATTGGCCTGCAGGAGACAAAAGTTCATGACGATATGTTTCCACTCGAAGAAGTGGCAAAACTCGGCTACAACGTGTTTTATCACGGACAGAAAGGCCATTATGGCGTGGCGCTGCTGACCAAAGAGACGCCGATTACCGTACGTCGCGGCTTCCCGGGCGATGGAGAAGACGCTCAGCGGCGGATTATTATGGCGGAAATTCCCTCGCCGCTGGGCAATGTCACCGTGATCAACGGTTACTTCCCGCAGGGTGAAAGCCGTGACCATCCCACTAAATTCCCGGCGAAAGCACAGTTTTACCAGAACCTGCAAAACTATCTGGAAACCGAACTCAAACGCGAGAATCCGGTGCTGATTATGGGTGATATGAATATCAGCCCCACCGATCTGGATATCGGCATTGGCGAAGAGAACCGCAAACGCTGGCTGCGTACCGGAAAATGTTCCTTCCTGCCGGAAGAACGCGAGTGGATGGAGCGTCTGCTCAGTTGGGGGTTGGTAGATACCTTCCGCCACGCTAATCCAGAAACGGCGGACCGTTTCTCGTGGTTTGATTACCGCTCAAAAGGTTTTGATGATAACCGTGGCCTGCGTATCGATCTGCTGCTTGCCAGCCAGCCGCTGGCGGAATGCTGCGTAGAAACCGGCATTGATTATGAAATCCGCAGTATGGAAAAACCGTCAGATCACGCTCCTGTGTGGGCAACTTTCCGCCGCTAATATCTTCATTCTCCTGACTCATTGTAAGTCAGGAGAATGAACCTTGAGAAAAATCAACAAACTGTCAGTAATGATTTGTTCCCCGCCCACCTTTGTTATACCGTCACTGCGTTTTTAGTTGTCTGACCACTTCTCTATTATCAAGTTTTGATATAGGAAACCCCACGATGAAAGCAGAGCATAAATTACTTCTTATCTGTCTTATTTTTGTGCCGTCTATTTATGCTATCCACGCTTTCAATTTATTCGATCTGGTCACTGATTTACCTCACCTGCAAACACTCATTCGCCAGAGTGGATTTCTCGGCTATAGCCTCTATATTCTGTTATTTATCGTCGCCACCCTCTTTCTATTACCGGGAAGCGTACTGGTAATCGCAGGCGGAATTGCCTTTGGCCCGCTATTGGGTACTCTGCTTTCGTTGATTGCCGCTACGCTGGCATCAGCGTGTTCATTCTTACTGGCGCGCTGGCTGGGACGTGATTTGCTACTGAAATACGTCGGCCATACTCATACTTTTCAAGCCATTGAAAAAGGAATTTCACGTAGCGGCATTGATTTTCTTATTCTGACCCGCTTAATCCCGCTATTTCCTTACAATATTCAAAATTACGCTTACGGATTAACCGCGATAGGCTTTTGGCCTTATACCCTTATTTCAGCATTAACCACTCTACCGGGGATCGTTATTTATACCGTGATGGCCAGCGACCTCGCCAGTGAAGGCGTTACGCTGCTCTTTACATTAAAACTCTGTCTGGCTGGCCTGATGCTGTTTATTCTCATTCAGCTCGCCAGACTCTATGCCCGACACAAACAGGTGGATCTGCCTGCTTCTCGCCGCAGCCCACTTACTCACCCTAAAAACGAAGGATAGAACGATGTTGCAACATTATTCAGTGTCATGGAAAAAAGGACTGGCTGCGCTGTGTTTACTGGCAGCCGCGGGGCTTGGTGGCTGCGATCAAAAAGAGAATACGACGGCAAAAGTAGAGTACGACGGGCTTTCGACCAGCCAGCCGCTACGCGTCGATGCCAGTAACCATACGGTCACCATGCTGGTGCAAATTAATGGGCGTTTCCTCACCGACGATACTCGCCACGGCATTGTATTTAAAGAGGGCTCCAACGGGCATAAATCGCTGTTTATGGGGTATGCCACACCAAAAGCATTTTATGAAGCCCTGAAACAGGCAGGCGCTACGCCGGGCGAAAACATGACAATGGATAATAAAGAAGCCACACATGTCGCTGGCAGCAAACTGGATATTTCAGTGAACTGGCAAGGCGCGACAAAAACTTATTCCTTTGATGAGGTAATTGTCGATAGTAATAGCAAAAAACTGGATATGCGCTTTGGTGGTAATTTAGCAGCGGCGGAAGAGAAAAAAACAGGCTGTCTGGTATGTCTTGATAGCTGCCCGGTCGGTATTGTCAGCAATGCGACGTACACTTATGGTGCGGTAGAAAAACGCGGCGAAGTGAAATTCAAAGGCAATGCGTCAGTATTACCGCCAGATAACACGCTGGCAACGGTTACTTTTAAAGTTGTCGAATAAACCCCAGGATAAAGGATGATGAAGATACAACCGCGTAAAATCTGGTATTACCGTGCCGCCATCATCATCCTGTTGTTCGCCACGCTGCTCGCATGGGCGCTGCTTCCCGGTGTCCATGATTTTATCAATCACAGCGTTGCGGCATTTGCCGCCGTGGACCAACAGGGTATTGAGCACTTTATTCAGTCTTATGGCGCGCAAGCGGCAGTGGTCTCATTCTTTTTGATGATTTTACAGGCCATCGCCGCGCCGCTACCGGCATTCTTAATTACCTTTGCCAATGCCTCGCTGTTCGGCGCATTCTGGGGTGGCCTTCTGTCGTGGACCAGTTCGATGGCTGGCGCGGCACTGTGCTTTTTTATTGCCAGAGTGATGGGCCGCGAAGTGGTAGAAAAGTTAACGGGTAAAACCGTGCTCGACAGCATGGACGGTTTTTTTACCCGCTACGGCAAACATACTATCCTGGTATGCCGGTTATTGCCTTTTGTCCCTTTCGATCCAATCAGCTATGCTGCCGGTTTGACTTCAATACGTTTTCGCTCGTTTTTTATCGCCACCGGGCTCGGTCAGTTACCGGCGACCATTGTTTATTCCTGGGCGGGCAGCATGTTAACAGGCGGCACATTCTGGTTTGTCACCGGACTGTTTATTCTGTTTGCTCTGACCGTGGTGATTTTTATGGCGAAAAAAATATGGCTTGAACGCCAAAAGAGGAATGCCTGATGGGGTTACCGCCGCTGAGCAAAATTCCTTTCATTTTACGTCCGCAGGCGTGGCTACATCGTCGTCATTATGGCGAGGTGCTAAGTCCTGTTCGCTGGTGGGGGCGGATCCCGTTTATTTTTTATCTGGTGTCGATGTTTGTCGGCTGGCTGGAACGCAAACGCTCACCGCTGGATCCGGTGGTGCGATCGCTTGTCAGCGCGCGCATTGCGCAAATGTGTCTGTGTGAGTTTTGCGTGGATATCACCAGTATGAAAGTCGCTGAGCGCACCGGCAGCACTGACAAACTGCTGGCGGTGTCTGACTGGCGACAAAGCCCATTGTTCAGCGACGAGGAGCGACTGGCGCTGGAGTACGCAGAAGCCGCCAGCGTCACGCCGCCTACGGTGGACGATGCCCTGCGCGCCCGACTAACTGCCCATTTTGATGCGCAGGCACTCACCGAGTTAACAGCATTAATCGGCCTGCAAAATCTGTCGGCTCGTTTTAATTCTGCTATGGACATTCCCGCCCAGGGACTCTGCCGACTTCCTGAAAAACGTTCTTAAGGAGAGATGATGCGCCATTGTGTATGGTTGCTGGGATTGTTATCGCTGTTTTCTTTGGCAACCCATGCCAGTGACTGGCAGGAAATTAAAAATGAGGCCAAAGGGCAAACCGTCTGGTTTAACGCCTGGGGCGGCGACACCGCGATTAACCGCTATCTCGACTGGGTTAGCGGCGAGATGAAAACCCATTACGCTATAAACCTGAAGATTGTTCGTCTGGCGGATGCCGCAGACGCGGTGAAGCGCATTCAGACCGAAGCTGCTGCCGGACGTAAAACGGGCGGCTCGGTGGATCTGCTCTGGGTGAACGGCGAAAACTTCCGCACCTTAAAAGAGGCCAATTTACTGCAAACCGACTGGGCAGAAACGCTTCCCAACTGGCGTTACGTCGATACACAACTGCCGGTACGGGAAGATTTTTCTGTGCCAACCGAAGGGGCTGAATCGCCCTGGGGCGGCGCACAACTGACCTTTATTGCCAGACGCGACCTCACGCCACAACCACCACAAACGCCGCAAGCGTTGCTGGAATTTGCCAAAGCCAATCCTGGTACGGTCACTTATCCGCGCCCACCGGACTTTACCGGCACCGCGTTTCTTGAACAGTTGCTGATCATGCTGACGCCAGAGCCCGGCGCATTAAAAGAAGCGCCGAACGATGCAACTTTTGCCCGCGTTACTGCGCCGCTATGGCAATATCTCAATGCGCTGCATCCGTATTTGTGGCGTGAGAGCAAGGATTTCCCGCCCTCTCCCGCACGAATGGATACCCTGTTGAAAGCGGGCTCGTTGCGCCTGTCGTTGACCTTTAACCCTGCTCACGCGCAACAAAAAATAGCCAGTGGCGATTTGCCTGCCAGCAGTTACAGCTTTGGCTTTCGCGAGGGAATGATTGGCAACGTACATTTCGTCACTATCCCCGCCAACGCTAATGCCAGCGCGGCGGCAAAAGTCGTCGCTAATTTCCTGCTCTCTCCTGATGCACAACTGCGTAAGGCAGACTCGGCTGTCTGGGGTGATCCATCCGTTCTCGATCCGCAGAAACTGCCTGACGGACAACGCAAAACATTACAAGCACGAATGCCGCAAGGTCTGCCGCCGGTACTGGCAGAACCGCACGCAGGTTGGGTAAATGCGCTGGAACAAGAATGGCTACGCCGTTACGGTACGCATTAATCTTTCTGCTATGGGGTGTGATGGCGGCGATCTACGCGCCGCTGATCCTGGCTGTTTTCACACTGGCAACGCCGGCTATGTCACTGACAAACTGGCAGGTATTATTTGCCGATCCACAGTTACCACAGGCGCTACTTGCGACGCTGGTTTCAACGTCTATTGCGGCAGTGGGCGCCTTGCTTATTGCCCTGCTGGTAATTGTGGCGCTATGGCCTGGCGCAAAATGGCTGCGCTTGTGCGCTCGTCTGCCGTGGCTACTTGCCATCCCACACGTCGCATTTGCCGCCAGCGTCCTGCTACTGTTTGCAGAAGGCGGTCTGGTGTATGACTATTTCCCTTTTCTCACCCCGTTGATGGACCGCTACGGCATCGGTCTTGGTATTGCCCTGGCGGTAAAAGAAAGCGCCTTTCTGTTGTGGATCTTGTCTGCGGTACTCAGCGAAAAACGTCTGTTGCAACAAGTGATTGTACTGGATTCTCTGGGCTACAACCGCTGGCAATGTCTGAACTGGCTGTTGCTGCCCTCCGTCGCTCCCGCACTGGCTATGGCGATGCTGGCGGTTGTGGCATGGTCGCTGTCGGTTGTGGATGTGGCGATTATCCTCGGCCCGGGCAATCCACCGACGCTGGCGGTAATAAGCTGGCAGTGGTTAACCCAGGGCGATACCGACCAACAGACGAAAGGCGCGCTTGCCTGCCTGCTGCTCATGCTGTTACTCGCCGCCTGCGTTTTGCCTGGCTATTTACTGTGGCGCGCCTGGCGGCGCACTATTCCCCGGGAAGATGGCATTCGCCAGCGTACTACTCCCTTACTTCCCGGCAAAGCTCTGGCACAGTTCTTACCGCTTACTGGCGTACTCTGTTTATTGTTACTGGCGATCCTCGCGGATCGGTCGACGATCAACAACGAAGCCTTGTTTAATAGTCTGGAGATGGGGCTGGTCGCGACATTCATCGCTGTAATCATATTGTTGCTGTGGCTGGAATGGGGGCCGCAACGTCGGCAGTTCTGGATCTGGCTGCCTATATTATTACCGGCGCTGCCGCTGGTCGCAGGTCAGTACACATTGACGCTGTGGCTGTATCTGGATGGTAGCGAGTCGGCCATAGTCTGGGGGCACCTGCTGTGGGTGATGCCATGGATGCTGTTTATTCTACAACCTGCCTGGCAGCGCATCGACTCGCGGTTAATTCTGATTGCGCAAACGCTGGGCTGGTCACGTGGTAAAATATTCTTTTATGTAAAATGCCCGTTAATGCTACGCCCTGCGCTTATCGCATTCGCTGTCGGTTTTTCAGTGAGTATTGCGCAATATATGCCGACGTTATGGTTGGGCGCGGGACGCTTCCCGACGTTGACTACCGAAGCCGTAGCGTTAAGCAGCGGCGGCAGCAACAGTATTCTTGCCACCCAGGCGCTATGGCAACTGCTGTTGCCGCTATTGGTTTTTGCCCTCACCGCTTTAATGTCAAAATGGGCCGGTTACGCCAGACAAGGACTCCGCTAATGCTTCGCGTAAAAAATGTTTCACTGCGTTTGTCTGAAACCCCTTTGCTGGCAAACGTCAACTTTACGGTAGATAACGGTGACATTGTCACGTTAATGGGCCCATCAGGCTGCGGCAAATCAACCCTGTTTTCGTGGATGATCGGTGCGCTTGCCGGGGAGTTTTCCTGTAGAGGCGAGTTATGGCTTAATGAGCAACGCATCGACGCTCTGCCCACTGCCCAACGCCAGATTGGCATTCTTTTCCAGGATGCGCTGTTATTTGACCAGTTCAGCGTCGGGCAAAATTTGTTGCTGGCGCTACCGTCGACGCTCAAGGGGACAGCGCGGCGCAATGCCGTGAATGATGCGCTTGAGCGTGCGGGGCTAAGTGGAACTTTCCATCAGGATCCCGCAACTCTGTCTGGCGGGCAACGCGCACGCGTTGCCTTGCTACGCGCCCTTCTCGCCCAACCCAAAGCATTACTACTTGATGAACCGTTCAGCCGTCTTGACGTAACTCTGCGTGATAATTTTCGTCAGTGGGTATTTAATGAAGTTCGCAAACTGGCGATCCCCGTCGTTCAGGTAACCCACGATCTTCAGGATGTTCCCGCCGATAGTCCCGTTCTGGATATGACGCAATGGTCAGAAAATTACAACAAGCTGCGATAACGCAAAGTTTTTCCTGATACGTCAGTTCAGAATGACGCACTCAAAACTACAATGTCGGGATTTTCGATGAAACGTGTTTCTCAAATGACCGCGCTGGCAATGGCTTTAGGGCTGGCTTGCGCTTCTTCGTGGGCCGCTGAACTGGCGAAGCCTCTTACACTTGACCAGCTTCAACAACAAAATGGCAAAGCGATAGATACTCGCCCCAGCGCGTTTTATAACGGCTGGCCCCAAACCTTAAATGGCCCTTCCGGTCATGAACCTGCCGCCTTAAATCTTTCTGCGAGCTGGCTCGACAAAATGAGCGCCGGACAACTCAATGAATGGATCAAGCAACATAACCTGAAAACCGATGCGCCGGTAGCGTTGTACGGAAATGACAAAGATGTCAAAGCCGTCAAATCACGCCTTCAGAAAGCAGGCTTCACAAAAATCTCCACCTTAAGCGACGCCCTTAGCAATCCTTCCCGATTGCAAAAACTACCGCACTTTGAGCAGCTGGTTTACCCGCAATGGCTGCACAATTTGCAACAAGGGAAAGAAGTTACGGCGAAACCTGCTGGCGACTGGAAAGTCATTGAAGCGGCCTGGGGCGCACCGAAACTTTATCTCATCAGCCATATTCCCGGCGCCGATTACATCGATACCAATGAAGTGGAAAGTGAACCGCTGTGGAATAAAGTCTCTGATGAGCAACTGAAAGCGATGCTGGCAAAACACGGCATTCGTCATGACACCACTGTTATTCTTTATGGTCGCGACGTTTATGCAGCAGCGCGCGTGGCGCAGATTATGCTCTACGCAGGAGTGAAAGATGTACGCCTGCTGGACGGCGGCTGGCAAACCTGGTCCGACGCGGGTCTGCCCGTTGAGCGCGGTACGCCACCAAAAGTGAACGCGGAACCGGATTTCGGCGTGAAGATCCCGGCACAACCGCAACTGATGCTGGATATGGAGCAAGCGCGTGGCCTGCTGCATCGCCAGGATGCATCGCTGGTCAGCATTCGCTCCTGGCCGGAATTTATCGGCACTACCAGTGGCTACAGCTATATCAAACCAAAAGGTGAAATTCCGGGCGCACGCTGGGGACACGCAGGCAGCGACTCAACCCATATGGAAGATTTCCATAATCCAGACGGTACGATGCGCAGCGCCGATGATATTACCGCTATGTGGCAAGCATGGAATATCAAACCGGATCAGCAAGTCTCGTTCTACTGCGGCACCGGCTGGCGTGCGTCAGAAACCTTTATGTACGCACGGGCAATGGGCTGGAATAACGTCTCCGTGTATGACGGCGGCTGGTACGAATGGAGCAGCGATCCGAAAAACCCGGTAGCAACGGGCGATCGTAAACCGGAATAGCGAAAGTGCCTCTGTCGGGTAACGGCGTTACCCGACATGACCTGGAGAGTTCTCCCGATTGTGCAGGCTATTTTTCACTGCCACCGGAGTATCCCGGCAACTCATGGATTAAGGATAATCAATACATGATAAGTGAACAACGGCTTAATGACATCGCAACTCTCGCACTGGTATTGCTGGTGATCCTGCCAATCATCGCTGGTATCAGCGTGGCACTAAATAGTTGGCAGAAACATAATGCCGGGCCGGACTATGTAGGTAAGCACTGGCGCGTTTGGCGTGATGCGATTCTGGCGATTGTTATCAGTGCCGGCGTTGGCTTTCTGCTTTTCATCGCATGGCTGACAAGTTAACCCCTTCTAAATTTAGCTGTTTATCTTTTTTCCTGTTAGCTGGAATAAAGGGCCCGACATGTATGTTTCAATTCCCTTCTTTCACGCCTTTATTGGCTATGTCGTGATATTTCCTCTACTGGCAAGCCTCATCGTCGCTATTTTGGTATGGCGAAGAATCAAAGCCGCTGAGGAGAGTTCCAGCAAAACGCGCTGGATTATCTGGACCATTTTGCTCATCTCAGGGCTCACGCTCGTGGTCTGTGTTTTTCTGGGTTTAGCTTTTTTGATCATAACGACCCGATAATCGCATTTATTGCCCTCTATCGCTTTTTTGTCGTTCCTCATATCCTCTCAGCGTCAGATAACCACTCCACACTCGCGTAAATGTCGTCATCCAGCAGAGCGCGCCAAAAATCCACGCAAACCACGGAAAATGTGTCGGAAAGAGACAGCTCAGCACAAACAGCAAAATCGTCTCGCTGCCTTCTGTTAGTCCGCCCAGATAGTAAAACGATTTATGTGCATAGCCCGGATTATCAATCGGGTGCTTCGCCGCCAGCGCCGCAAAGGCAAGAAAACTGCTGCCTGTGCCAATAAATGCGAACAGCAGCCAGCCGCCCGCCAGCGCGTTTTGTTCCGGTGCAGCGAGAATAAACCCGAACGGCACCAGCGCATAAAAGAGAAAATCCAGCGAGATATCCAGAAAACCTCCCGCGTCGGTTAACCCTCTGCGCCGGGCCAGCGCACCATCCAGACCATCAAGAAATCGGTTCAGCAAAATGGCCATCAGCGCTGGCAGATACCAGCCAAGTGCCAGAAACGGTAACGCCAGCACGCCGATGGCAAACCCCGTCAACGTTAAACCATCAGGGGTAATTGCAGGTTTATCCAGTAGTCGTACACATTGGTGCAACAACGGTTTTATTCGCGGATGAAGATGGCGGTCTAGCACAGGTACTCCTTACATATAAAGCCCTTCTGATTGGGCAACTCTGCGGATATTATGGCATTTTTCACTTATCTGCCCGTGTGTAATTTATGAAAATGATTGATGTTGTTGCCGCCATCATCGAACGTGATGGCAAAATTTTACTCGCGCAACGCTCCTCCCAAAGCGATCAGGCGGGATTATGGGAATTTGCCGGAGGGAAAGTGGAAGCAGGAGAAAGCCAACCACAAGCGTTGATACGCGAGTTACGCGAAGAGCTGGGTATCGACGCGACCATTGGTGAATATATTGCCAGCCATCAGCGGGAAGTTTCGGGTCGGATGATTCATCTCCATGCCTGGCACGTACCGGCGTTTTTCGGTACGTTACGGGCGCACGAACATCAGGCACTGATCTGGTGTCTGCCAGAAGAGGCATTGCAACATCCACTAGCCCCTGCTGATATTCCGCTACTTCAGGCGTTTATGGCTTTACGCGCCGCCAGACCAATGGATTCGTACTAAGGGTTTTGTCATCCCGCTGGCATTGCAACAAAACGCCTTCCGCCTTAATTACTGCTCCTTCAGAATAATTTTGATCCTGATAAACGCAGCACTGATTACAGGGCTGCGCAGACTGTCCAACTGAACTAAACACCTCCGCCGGCACATTAACTTCTACGTCCGAACGATTATACGGGTTAGCCAGCGCCAGGAGCGGAAATGCCAACACGACAGCGAACAATGCTCGACTCACAGGAAACTCCTTAGTTTTTGTTATCTCTGCTACTGATAACGGTAGCCTGGCGGCAAAACTTTAGCGTCTGAGTCATTGCATTTGGTGATGAGATTCATCTCGTTATTAATTTGCTTTCCGGTGTCATTTTTTTCTTGCTTAACGTCACATTCTTGATGATATAGTCGAAAACTGCAAAAGCGCTTTACGCACACAACACAAACACAATCGTATTAATATATAAGGGTTTTATATCTATGGATCAGACAAATTCTCTGGAGTCATTCCTCAACCATGTCCAAAAGCGCGACCCGAATCAAACCGAGTTCGCGCAAGCCGTTCGTGAAGTAATGACCACTCTCTGGCCTTTTCTTGAACAAAATCCCAAATATCGCCAGATGTCGTTACTGGAGCGTCTGGTTGAACCAGAGCGCGTGATCCAGTTTCGCGTGGTATGGGTTGACGACCGTAATCAAGTACAGGTCAACCGCGCATGGCGTGTCCAGTTCAGCTCCGCCATCGGCCCGTACAAAGGCGGTATGCGCTTCCACCCATCAGTAAATCTCTCCATTCTCAAATTCCTCGGTTTCGAACAAACCTTCAAAAATGCTCTGACTACCCTGCCGATGGGCGGAGGTAAAGGCGGTAGCGATTTCGATCCAAAAGGAAAAAGTGAAGGCGAAGTGATGCGTTTCTGTCAGGCGTTAATGACCGAGCTGTATCGTCACCTGGGTGCAGATACCGACGTTCCGGCGGGCGATATCGGCGTTGGTGGCCGTGAAGTCGGCTTTATGGCAGGGATGATGAAAAAGCTCTCCAACAACACCGCCTGCGTCTTTACCGGTAAGGGGCTTTCTTTTGGCGGCAGCTTGATTCGCCCGGAAGCCACCGGTTACGGTCTGGTTTATTTCACAGAAGCGATGCTGAAACGCCACGGTATGGGTTTTGAAGGGATGCGCGTTTCCGTTTCAGGTTCCGGCAACGTCGCTCAGTACGCTATCGAAAAAGCGATGGAATTTGGCGCACGCGTAATTACCGCATCAGACTCCAGCGGCACCGTGGTTGATGAAAGCGGATTTACCAAAGAGAAACTGGCACGTCTTATTGAAATCAAGGCCAGCCGTGACGGTCGCGTAGCAGATTACGCCAAAGAATTTGGTCTGGTCTATCTTGAAGGCAAACAGCCGTGGTCCGTGCCGGTTGATATCGCCTTGCCATGTGCGACCCAGAACGAGCTGGACGTTGACGCCGCACATCAGCTTATCGCCAATGGCGTTAAGGCGGTCGCCGAAGGGGCAAACATGCCTACCACCATCGAAGCGACCGAGCTATTCCAGCAGGCAGGCGTACTATTTGCACCAGGTAAAGCGGCTAACGCTGGCGGCGTAGCAACATCGGGGCTGGAAATGGCGCAAAACGCTGCGCGTCTGGGCTGGAAAGCCGAGAAAGTTGATGCGCGTTTGCATCACATCATGCTAGATATCCACCATGCTTGTGTTGAACACGGCGGCGAAGGAAAGCAAACCAACTACGTACAAGGCGCGAACATTGCCGGCTTTGTGAAGGTTGCCGATGCTATGCTGGCGCAAGGGGTGATTTAAGTCATCAGACAACTTTGCCGGATGAGGCGTGAAAGCCTTGTCTGGCCTACGAAAATCTTCTGAATCTGAGAACAGATATCTGTAGGCCTGATAAGACGCGCAAGCGTCGCATCAGGCATTTGTGCCGGATGCGGCGTGAATACCTTATCCGGCCTACGAAAACCTTCTGCATTAACGCATTATATTATCGCTCCATTACCGGCCTCTTCCGATGGCGGGCTTTTTTTCGACGTTCGCTTGCGCGGTGAAGCCTTTTTCTTCTCTTCACCACTGCCCGGGGCCACTATGCCACGAAACTGCCGTACCGGTGTACGTTTTGCCTGATCAATCAACTGATACAACGTTCCCACCAGCGGCTGCATAAAGTCCTGGTAGCGACACTGTTTTTCGCTGATTTGTGTCAGTACCGATTCCCAGTGCGCGGTCATATCCGGTCGCGTGGCCATTTCAGGCAACGAATGGAATAACGCTTTTCCGGCGTCAGTGGAGTGGATATAGCGCCCTTTTTTGGTCAGGAAGCCACGCTTGAACAGCAGTTCAATAATCCCGGCGCGAGTCGCTTCTGTCCCCAGCCCATCGGTGGCACGAAGGATCTTTTTCAGATCTTTGTCCTGCACAAAGCGCGCGATCCCGGTCATTGCCGAAAGCAGCGTCGCGTCTGTGAAATGACGTGGCGGCTGGGTTTGCCGCTCCACCACTTCACCTTTCTCGCACAGCAGCTCATCGCCCTTCGCTACTACAGGCAGCGGCGTACCGTCGTTTTCTTCATCGCGCTCTTTGCTACCTAACAGCGTACGCCAACCTGCTTCAGCAAGAAAACGGGCTTTCGCAACAAATTTGCCTTTGGCGATTTCCAGTTCGATAACACATTTACGGAACACGGCATCCGGGCAGAATTGCATCAGATACTGACGGGCAATCAGGCTATAGATCTTCGACTCGTTCTCCGTCAGGTTGATGGCAGAACTGCGAGCGGTCGGGATGATAGCGTGGTGCGCATCCACCTTTTTGTCATCCCAGCAGCGATTACGTATATCCGGGTCAACTACTGGCTGTGGCAGAAGATCCGGCGCATGAACGCCGATGGCATTCATCACCGCATGACGTCCGGCGAAATGTTCTTCCGGCAAATAACGACAATCGGAACGCGGATAAGTAATCAGCTTGTGGGTTTCGTACAATTTCTGACAGATATCAAGCACGTTCTGCGCACTCAGCCCAAAACGCTTTGCCGCTTCAATCTGTAATGTCGAAAGCGAAAACGGCAGCGGTGCTGATTCTGATTCCCGTTTATCGTTATAGCTGGTGACAATCGCTGGCTGACCACTGATGCGGTTAACCACATGCTCCGCCAATGGACGATGCAACAAGCGCCCTTCTTCATCCTGGTACGGCTCACACGCTTCGCTCGGCTGCCAGATAGCGGTAAACCGCTCATCGGCAGGCGTCACAATATGCGCTTTGACTTCAAAGAAATCTTTCGCCACAAAGTGTTCAATTTCTTCGTCGCGGCGCACCACCAGCCCAAGCACTGGCGTCTGTACGCGCCCAACGGAAAGCACGCCCTGATAACCCGCATTACGTCCCAGAATGGTGTACGCACGAGTCATATTGATGCCGTACAACCAGTCGGCACGCGCCCGCGCCAGCGCAGACACGCACAACGGTACAAACTCGCTGTTGGAACGAAGACGCTCAATCGCCCGTTCAACGGCCTGCGGGTTCAGGTCGTTAATTAAACAACGCTGAACTTGCTGGCGCTTTTCCGGCGCCAGTTGCAGATAATCCAGCACTTCATCTACCAGCAATTGCCCTTCACGATCCGGGTCTCCGGCATGAATGACTTCGCTGGCTTCGTGCAAAAGGCGTTTGATGACGTTAAGTTGTTTAGTCACGGAAGGCCGCGGCTGCAACTGCCACTTTTCCGGGACAATCGGCAGATCCGCCAGATTCCAGCGCGCATAGCGGCTGTCGTAGACATCTGGCTGCGCCTGCTCAAGCAGGTGACCAATACACCAGGTCACCACTTGACCATTGCCGCATTCGATAAAGCCATCGCCTTTACGGTGCGGTTTCGGCAAGACATCGGCAATAGCGCGCGCCAGACTCGGTTTTTCGGCAATAAACAACCGCATTGAATTAACGGATCTCAACCATGGCACGACCACCACGCGCAGGCACCAGCTCGCCAATCGCCGTCAGTTCAATACCAAATTCGGCTGCGGTAGCTTTAACCTCGTTTTCTGCTTCTGGCATAACAGCCAGCAACAAACCGCCGGAAGTTTGCGGATCGCACAGCAGATCACGCACTTCACGCGGCATTTCGCCCATCAGATGACCGTAGCTGGCGAAGTTGCGTTCGGTGCCGCCAGGCACTGCGCCCAGCTTAATGTACTCTTCTACGCCCGGCAGTTTCGGAATTGCTTCGTAGTTCACGCGCGCCTGGACGCCTGCACCCTGACACATTTCACTCAAATGCCCCAGCAGACCAAATCCCGTGACGTCGGTCATCGCTTTTACGCCTTCAATGTTGGCAAAGGAGGCGCCTGCGATGTTCATTCGGCACATGACTTCCGTCGCCAGGCCCTGATGTTCCGGCTTCAGCAGTGATTTCTTCTCGGCAGTGGTGAGAACGCCAATTCCCAGCGGTTTAGTGAGGAACAATTTGCATCCGGCCTGTGCGGTACTGTTTTTCTTCACTCGTTCAGTTGGGACGATCCCCGTCACTGCCAGACCGAAAATCGGTTCCGGGGCATCAATGGAGTGACCGCCTGCCAGCGCAATCCCCGCCTGACGGCATGCATAACGACCACCTTCGGTCACTTCACGAGCAATTTCCGGGGAAAGTTTACTAATCGGCCAGCCGAGGATCGCAATCGCCATAATCGGTTTACCCCCCATCGCGAAGATATCGCTGATGGCGTTAGTCGCAGCAATACGACCAAAATCGAAAGGATTATCAACGATCGGCATAAAGAAGTCGGTGGTGCTGATAACGCTGGTGCCATTGCCCAGATCGTACACCGCCGCATCGTCGCGGGTTTCATTACCCACAAGCAAATTCGGATCAACAAACTTCGCCTGCTCGCTGTGCAGGATGGTTTCCAGCACTTTTGGGGAAATTTTACAGCCACAGCCAGCGCCGTGGCTGTATTGGGTCAAACGAATCGAGTTCTCGCTCATGGACATCTCCTGTCAATGCAATCCGGGTATGGTAACCCTCATTCCGTGACGTGATAAGTGAGAGTGTCTGAATTCCTGCGCCTTTGCTCACAATCCAGACAGTTTCGCGGTTATTATCAGAAATAAGTCACAAACGGCGTTGGGTCCGGGACGTTTATCGACGAGGACGCTTTCAGTTGCGGCGTACCGAGGTAGAGGAATCCAACAATTTTATCCTGCTTCCGACAACCGAATGCTTCGCGCACTACCGGGCTTTCAGTTAACGCACCACTGCGCCAGATGCCGCCAAACCCCTGGGCGATCGCCGCCATTTGCATTGCCATCACCGCGCATCCGGCAGACATTTCCTGTTCCCAGCGCGGGACTTTATGATTTTCTTCACATTTCGCCACCACCGTTATGATGAGCGGTGCACGGAACGGCGCATTACGGGCTTTGTCGATAGCTTTGCCATCGCTACCGGCAGCAATCGCTCCCTGCTCCAGAACAGCGCTGAAACGCTCGCGCCCTTCCCCTTCAATCACAAAAAAATGCCACGGTTGCATGGACTTATGATCTGGTGCTCGCATCCCGGCGCGCAGGATGTTTTGCAGTTGCTCACCCGTCGGAGCGGGTTCTGCCAGGCGGGAAGCGCTACGGCGATTGATCAATAGTTCGAGTGCATCCATTTGATTAACTCCTGTCGTGATGTTTATTCACAAAATTAACACGAGAGCGGATTTTGTTACAGCACAGTCCGCGATTCCTGCTGACAAGTGCCGATTGGGTCATTACGATAACCACATCTAGCGCGCCTGCGACAGGTGTAATGTTTAGTCTGGGAGAATACATGCGAACCCTTTGGCGATTTATTGCCGGATTTTTTAAATGGACATGGCGTCTGCTGAACTTTGTCCGTGAGATGGTACTCAATCTGTTCTTTATTTTTCTCGTGCTGGTTGGCGTGGGGATCTGGATGCAGGTGAGTAATAGTGATACTAAAGAAACTGCTGGCCGCGGCGCATTGCTGCTTGATATTTCCGGCGTTATCGTCGATAAGCCTGACAGTTCACAACGCTTTAGCAGATTAAGCCGCCAGTTGCTTGGCGCCAGTTCCGATCGTCGACAGGAAAACTCGCTGTTTGACATCGTTAACACCATTCGCCAGGCAAAAGATGACCGTAACATCACCGGCATCGTAATGGATCTGAAAAACTTTGCGGGTGGCGATCAACCTTCAATGCAATACATTGGCAAAGCCCTGAAAGAGTTTCGTGACAGCGGTAAACCGGTTTATGCCATTGGCGAGAATTACAGTCAGGGTCAATATTATCTCGCCAGTTTCGCCAACAAAATTTGGCTGTCTCCGCAAGGTGTGGTCGATCTGCACGGCTTTGCCACCAACGGTTTGTACTACAAGTCGTTGCTGGATAAGTTAAAAGTTTCCACCCATGTGTTCCGCGTCGGTACGTATAAATCTGCCGTAGAACCGTTTATTCGTGATGATATGTCCCCTGCGGCCCGTGAAGCTGATAGTCGCTGGATTGGTGAACTGTGGCAAAACTATCTCAACACCGTTGCCGCTAACCGCCAGATCCCTGCTCAGCAGGTATTCCCTGGCGCGCAAGGTTTGCTTGATGGTTTAACCAAAACCGGCGGCGATACTGCGAAGTACGCGCTGGATAACAAACTGGTCGATGCGCTGGCATCAAGTGCCGAAATCGAAAAAGCGCTGACCAAAGAGTTCGGCTGGAGTAAGGCAGATAAAAATTATCGCGCCATCAGTTATTACGATTATGCACTGAAAACGCCGGCTGATACCGGCGACAGCATTGGAGTGGTATTTGCCAATGGCGCAATTATGGATGGCGAAGAAACTCAGGGGAATGTTGGCGGCGATACCACTGCGGCGCAAATCCGCGACGCTCGTCTGGACCCGAAAGTAAAAGCGATTGTTCTGCGCGTAAATAGTCCTGGCGGCAGCGTTACAGCTTCTGAGGTGATTCGCTCTGAACTGGCGGCAGCCAGAGCCGCAGGCAAACCAGTGGTTGTGTCAATGGGCGGCATGGCGGCTTCCGGTGGTTACTGGATCTCGACGCCTGCCAATTACATCGTGGCAAACCCAAGCACCCTGACAGGTTCCATCGGTATCTTCGGCGTAATCACCACCGTAGAAAACAGTCTGAATTCGATTGGTGTGCATACTGATGGCGTCTCTACGTCCCCACTCGCGGATGTTTCCATTACCAAAGCTCTGCCGCCGGAGGCGCAGCAGATGATGCAGTTGAGCATCGAGAACGGTTATAAGCGCTTTATCACGCTGGTTGCCGATGCGCGTAAGTCAACGCCGGAGCAGATTGATAAAATAGCCCAGGGCCACGTCTGGACTGGTCAGGATGCGAAGGCCAACGGTCTGGTTGATAGCCTCGGTGATTTTGATGATGCGGTTGCCAAAGCGGCGGAGCTGGCCAAACTGAAGCAGTGGCATCTGGAATATTACGTTGATGAACCCACCTTCTTTGACAAAGTGATGGACAACATGTCAGGTTCAGTTCGGGCGATGTTGCCAGAAACGTTCCAGGCCATGCTGCCTGCACCGCTGGCCTCAGTGGCTTCGACCGTGAAAAGCGAAAGCGACAAACTGGCGGCCTTTAACGATCCACAAAACCGTTACGCATTTTGTCTCACCTGCGCCAACGTGCGTTAGGTCCTGCAATTACGTGGCCGATATGCTGTCGGCCACGCTCCTGATTCGGACTATTTTTCAATAACAGCCTCAACTACATTCATTGCCTCATTCATTTTGCATCTGATAAGGAATCATCAGTGAATAAGGCACCTTCATTAATTGCCGCTATTGTCCTTGGACTGGGGATCAGCGCCTGTGGTTATTTCGTCGGCGATGGTGTTAAACATTTAAAAACCAATAACCGTTATGTCAACGTACGGGGGCTTTCGGAAAAAGAAGTATTAGCCGATACCGCAGAATTAAACATTGCCATTACACAAAAAGGCAATGTTCCGACAGAGCTTTTTCCTAAACTGGAAGACGCGCAGAATAAAATTGTTGCAGAGTTCAAAGCGCTGGGCATTAGTGACAAAGAGTTAAGTCTGGGTCAATGGACCATCAAACGGACGGATTCCTTTTATCTCAAAGATGATCCAACGTTGCCTCGCTATAATGCTGACGGCTCGATCGCAATAAAAACCCATAACATTGCAGCGATGAAAAAAGTGGTCGCTACACTTAACGAATTACAGATCTCGACGGATGGCGCTATTGCTGATAGTAAAATTGCCTATCGTTTTAATGGTATCGGCGCACTTCGTGCAGAGATGATTGCCGCCGCAACAAAAGACGCGCGAAATGCAGCGCTACAATTTGCGACAGATTCAGGTAGTCAGGTTGGTTCAATTAGCGACGCATCACAAGGTGTCTTTCAGATCCTCGCCAGCGGCAGTGACGAGGACGATCCCGCCGCAATGAATAAAACGGTCCGGGTAGTGACAACTGTGACCTATGAGCTGGTGGATTAATCAGAACCGCTTCAACGGAACGTCATTCCAGGCGTTCCGTCGCGCTTTCCTTCTCTCTGCATAGTATCCAGGTGCGCTTACCGTCCCTCGCGTATATACTTTCGCTCTTTCGATATCATTCATATCAATATCATGCAAAAGAAATCAATTTATGTTGCCTACACGGGCGGAACCATCGGAATGCAACGTTCCGAGCAGGGATATATTCCGGTGTCGGGCCATCTGCAACGCCAGTTGGCGCTGATGCCAGAATTCCATCGCCCGGAGATGCCAGATTTCACCATTCATGAATATACGCCGCTGATGGACTCTTCTGATATGACGCCAGAAGACTGGCAACATATCGCTGAAGATATTAAAGCGCATTATGACAACTACGATGGTTTTGTCATTTTGCACGGCACCGATACTATGGCGTACACCGCGTCTGCGCTCTCGTTCATGCTGGAAAATCTTGGTAAGCCCGTCATAGTGACCGGGTCACAGATCCCGCTGGCAGAACTGCGCTCCGATGGACAAATTAATTTGCTGAATGCGTTATATATTGCCGCTAACTATCCGATTAATGAAGTAACGCTTTTTTTCAATAATCGTCTGTATCGCGGCAACCGCACCACCAAAGCTCATGCTGATGGTTTTGATGCTTTCGCCTCACCAAATCTCCCTCCGTTACTGGAAGCGGGTATCCATATTCGTCGTTTGAATACACCACCTGCCCCGCACAGCGAGGGGCCATTGATCGTTCATCCGATTACCCCACAACCAATCGGCGTGGTAACAATTTATCCAGGGATTTCTGCTGACGTCGTGCGTAATTTCCTCCGTCAACCAGTGAAAGCGTTGATACTGCGCTCTTACGGCGTGGGCAATGCGCCGCAAAACAAAGCTTTCCTGCAAGAATTACAAGAAGCCAGCGATCGTGGGATTGTAGTGGTTAACCTGACACAATGTATGTCCGGTAAAGTCAATATGGGAGGGTACGCCACCGGCAACGCGCTTGCCCATGCTGGAGTTATTGGCGGCGCGGATATGACAGTAGAAGCCACGCTAACCAAACTACACTATCTGCTTAGCCAGGAACTGGATACCGAAACTATTCGCAAGGCCATGAGCCAAAACCTGCGCGGCGAACTGACGCCAGATGATTAAGGAGACTGTAATGACCCATCGCGCCCTGTTACTGGTCGATATACAAAATGATTTCTGTGCTGGTGGCGCGCTTGCTGTTCCAGAAGGCGACAGCACTGTAGATGTCGCCAATCGCCTGATGGACTGGTGTCAGTCACGCGGAGAACCGGTTATCGCCAGTCTGGACTGGCACCCGGCTAATCACGGCAGCTTTGCCAGCCAGCACGGTGTAGAGAGTTATACTCAGGGCCAACTTGACGGCTTGCCGCAAACTTTCTGGCCAGATCACTGTGTGCAAAACAGTGAAGGCGCGCAATTGCATCCGTTACTGAAGCAAACAGCGATCGCAGCAGTGTTCCATAAAGGTGAAAACCCTTTAGTCGACAGTTACAGCGCCTTTTTTGACAATGGTCGTCGGCAGAAAACCGCACTCGATGACTGGTTACATAACCATGAAATCAATGAATTGATCGTTATGGGTCTGGCTACTGATTACTGCGTAAAGTTCACTGTACTGGACGCGTTGCAACTAGGTTATAGCGTAAATGTCATCACCGATGGTTGTCGCGGCGTGAATATCCAGCCACAGGACAGTGCGAACGCGTTTATGGAGATGTCAGTTGCAGGTGCAACGTTGTATACGCTGGCGGACTGGGAAGAGACGCAGTGATAATTTTTTAGGATAAATAAGATCTCCTGGATTGAATGCAGACTTAATTTAGCACCGGATATAAATTAAGTCTGTTTTTTTAGAACACAATGCCTACTATTATCTGAAAATAATAAAAAACACCCCGAGCCACAATAATTAAGGCAAGAATTTTCCATAATATCAAGCCGTTATATTTTATAGCACTACAAAACACTGCACAAAGAGAAAGCGGGGTATAAATGATATATAAAAGCATTACCAATAAAGATAAATATCCAGCGATATCTATATCAATGGTGGCGTGTAACATTTGATAATTAAGGGTATAAAAAAATAACCCCATCATCATCGATGGCAAAATTGCCGTTATCCAGTAAGTAAAACTAAGAGGATAATCCCCCTTCAACCAACGAATGAATACTTTTAGACAATGCATCTAAGTTACTCCAGATTCACCACTTATAGCCCATATCATTATTTTCAAGTACAGCGATACTTTCTTTAAATCTGATTATTTCTCCTGCATCTGACTTATAATACAGGGCAAGATTACGAAAGCCCGCTCCCCGCAAGGACTGATGCGAGGTAGTTTCTGTCCATGGCTGCTTTTCGCATCTTACATCTTAACCCAGCCTTGAATACCTTATCTTTCGTCAAAATATTAATTACAATATGTCTTATCTCTGAAAATAATTCTGCTGCGTTTCCTCTTCTTATTTTGCAGTCGTCTTCATTCATTAGCACGTCCAGACGCCAGTGCAGCTTATTCTCCACGTGCCAATGATTTTGGATCGCTGTGGCGAACTTCTCTGCGGTTAAATCAGCAGAACTGATATAATATCTGACCATCATTTCTGGCTCTTTCTTTTGTTCTGCTATTATTGACCGAAAAGAGACTGCCACGCATAATTTCTTCAGTCCTTTCCATTCAAACGTGAAATCAATAAGTTCATCAAGGACATCGCAAACAATATGAAGACGGGTTTCTTCTCTGCCGTGACTTTTTCACTCATTGCGTAACTGTCATGATCTGGATTATTTAATTCTTTCAGCGGGAATCTTTCCTCAAAGGCTTTATTAAGTCGACCTTGATTTCCTTTTACAGCGAATAAATAATCACCTCCCTGTTTTTGTCTCTTCTCTGCAATATCTTTCTGGCAACCCATCGCATCAGTTGTGATAATTTTTCCTTTAATATCCAGCATGTTAAGAAGTTCAGGGATAGCTGTAATCTCACTGGATTTCTCATCCGTCTTGATCTGTCCGATGAGCAGACTGTGTATTGTTGAGAACGCACTAATGACATGAATCGCTCCCCTGCGACGACTCTTGTCATAAGAGTGTCGAAGTGTTTTTTCATCAATTGCAATGATGTCTTTATCATCTGAAGAATGACATTCACGTATCCAGTTAATAAAGCACTCGTGAAATTTTGCAGGACTGATACAGGATACAACTCTGGCAATGGTATCGTGAACAGGAATACCATTTTCAAAATCACCATATTGCTTCAAAAAATCAAGATGTGTTTCCCCGAAATCCTCTATATCTTCCCAACCTTCTGCACCAGAAATAACGGCGCAAATAGTCAATAGTAGAATATCTGACAATTTATATTCCACTTTCCAGACTCGTCTGGAATCGGGAATAATAGAAATATGTTCCATCAATTTTTTAAGTTCCATTTTGTTTTCCTTAATTATGCAAGGAGTATTTGATCATGTATAAGCAATAAAAAACAGCTTTAGGTAATGAGGAACATCTCAATTTTTAAACATTTAATGCGAATTATTTAGTACAAAAAAAGCAGCGTTACGTGATCTTTCCCTGAGGAACTACTATAATTCATTAGAAGTGGCGTTATATCATAATCTTTTAAAGGGATTGTTATGATCTAGCCCCAACATTATATATATGATTTTTATTCTTTTATATAGCGGTCAAAACCTTTACAAACAAAAGAACCATCAGGACGTAATATCTCCATTCCTAAAATAGAACTAAATTTAATTTCACCATTTATTTTTATAAAACCGAAAAAATATCCCGCAGCGCCATCATCATCACACATTTTTCTTATCTTCTCAGGTGTTAAAAAAGTGACTTTCCAAACGCAACCATTGTTAGGGAAATTATTTATATTGGGATAATTATCTATAAACTGTTTAGATGACTCATAATCACCAGGATTTCCCCGATTGAAAATAATCTGCGTGGCGTGTTTCATAATATTATTTATCTGATTATTTTCTTCATAATATGGAAGTTTATCTTTTAGCTTTTCCGTAGCCATTTTTTTTACATAACCAAAGTTATCTGAAGAAGAAAAAAAACCAGTAACAAGCGAATCAATCTCCCCACGTTTGAAACAATTAGTTTCATCGGCAAATGCACATGATGAACATAAGAAAATAAAAAATAAAATAGCTTTCATACATCTCCAAAATCATTAGCGTGTATTAGCATTACCAGATGTTAATTCAGGGATAGCAGTAATCTCACTGGATTTCTCATCAGTCCTGATCTGTCCGATGACCAGACTGTGCATTGTTGAGAACGCACTAATGACATGAATTGCTCCCCAGCGACGACTCTTGTCATAAGAGTGCCGGAGTGTTTTTCCATCAATTGCAATGACGTCTTTATCATTTGATGAGTGGCAGTCACGCATCCAGTTAATAAAGCACTCGTGAAATTTTGCAGGACTGATACAGGATACAACTCTGGCAATGGTATCGTGAACAGGAATACCATTTCCAAAATCACCATAGTGCTTCAAAAAATCGAGATGCGTCTCACCGAAATCCTCTATATCTTCCCAACCTTCTGCACCAGAAATGACGGCACAAATAGTCAGAAACATAATATCTGACAATTTATGTTCCACTTTCCAGGCTTGTCTGGAATCGGGAATAATAGAAATATGTTCCATCAATTTTTTAAGTTCCATTTTGTTTTCCTTAATTATGCAAGGAGTATTTGATCATGTATAAGCAATAAAAAACAGCTTTAGGTAATGAGGAACATCTCAATTTTTAAACATTTAATGCGAATTATTTAGTACAAAAAGCGTACTTCTGATGATCTTTCCCTGGCCTACGGCACACGGTGATCTTTCCCTGGTAAAAGACCACCTCCTGAGGAGGTGGCTTTTCAGAATGCCCCCTATAAGGGGGGCGAATGTCATATTCCGTTTTCTACTCTGGCAACTCCATCTGCTGTTCATGTGTTTGTTCCTTCTTTTCCTGATGCCTCACATATCGTCTGATAATTTCTTCGTTCACGCCTACTGTATCGACAAAGTAACCCCGCGACCAAAAATGGTTTCCCCATAACTTCTTCCTGATATGCGGGAATCGATTGTAGAGCCTGATTGCACTGCGACCTTTCAGGTGCCCCATCAGAGTAGATATTGAGATTTTTGGCGGCACTATTACGACAAGATGCACATGATCTGGCTGTACATTTAACTCCAGAACCTCGCAATCTTTTATTCCGCAAAGAATATAGATGGTTCTGTACAGCTCCTTGCCCAATTTATCCCTCAGGATCCTAAAGCGGTACTTTGGCGTCCAGACTATGTGATATTTGCAACGCCAATATACATGTGATGAACTTCTGTAAAGCCCCATGTCAGTTTGTTTCCTTTTACTTGTGGTGAGTAAGCAGAGATATTCCGACATGGGCATTCTTCAGGCTATAGCCTTACAGGATCAATCACCACCTCCCCAGGAGGTGGTTTAGGGATAACAATAAAATGCGGTTCAGATAATTATCGGGCATTTAATGGATAGATATCATAACCCGCAATATCAGGAAGCGAATCCGTAGCCCAGGGGGCATTCCTTCGACTATCGTAGAGAATGTATTTCCCCTGCCACTCTCCTATTCTCTCGACGTTCCTGATGACCAGTAATGTATTATTTTTGCCAAACCAGACTGCCTCCGGTGCATTCTTTTCCGCAAAGCAAAAACCTTGTGGCACCTTTTTTTGTTCGTCAGTTTCTTTTACTCCAGTCACCAGACAACCGCTGATATACGGTGGGCCATAACTAAGAGCAAAAATAAGCGCATAATTGACACATTTCGCCAGCACCAATTCTCCTGATTTAATACTACCATCCAGAAATGCAGGAGTAATAATGTTATCGAAAGCCAGGTAAGGCGTATCGCCATCAATAGTTTTTAGTGACAACAAGGTTACTTCTTTTTCTTCGGTAATGGCGCAGTTCTGGAGATTATTGATTGTTGCTGACAGACAACGTGTGGAGATAAAAATTGATAAAAATAATACTTTTGAAATATATGTTTTTTTCATTTTGACTCACCACTTGTAATCCGCATATGGTTTGCATATAAAGGTGAATACATTTCTGGCGAAAAATCATTAACAAATAACAATATATCTGCCAGTACTCTGTATGGTAAGTTGTACTCTCTTTAGCATAGAATAGACTCACAGTCAGTAAATAGCTACTGATAAAATATTTTCAGTCTTCAATATGAATTGTGAACGTTTTATCAATTTTTATACCCGGGGATGATGTTCCATACGTACTTCCCTCAAGTCTAACGGTAATATTTTGCTTGCTATTAATCTTTCCTTTTATTTCGATTGTTTCACACATATGACTCCAGTCATCCGTCTCTCCGGCACACTTTACGCTTATACCGTCGTTTTTAACGGTGAATGTATCCTCTTTCCGCGGATAAGGTAATAATATGTATTTCTCAGTGTCATATATTCCTGCCGATGAAGGTTGTATTGTATAAGCCAGTATAAAAATCAATCCTCCTGATATATTAACTTTTTCGTCATACATAGTACCAAATTTAGCTGACGGCAGTTCATTGGGAATATAATGCATACTTCCTGAACAAGAAACCATCAATGGTAAAGCCGCAATCAACAAATAATCTAACTGTAATTTCATCATATTGTTAGTGTTTCTATTAACACCACTCCCTGAGCCCACCTCTGTGTGTGCTATACCTATACTCTCCAGCCACACTACCGTCATACCCTGAAGTGTGATTAACGCGTTCTGCACCGTTGCATTCTAACGAGTCGTTCTATCCTGTTACACGCTATCAATGGCGACAACTGTACAATTCGGAATTCATAAAGATAACGTCCTGTTGCAGGATACGTTTTACCGCTCCTCTCATCCTCTGGTATCACCGAGTACTAAAAAACCTTTACCCGCAAAAACGCTTTTATGATTACCTCCTGAAATAGAGCCCTTCAATAAGGATATGCGAAAAAGAAAAATTCAGGAGTAATCCATGCTTAACGAAAAATGAGTTTCAGAGGACTTAAAGGCTATCGGAAATATTTAAGAAGACAAACAAAATCAGCGATCAGTCGGGTAATAAGTATCAGGCGATCCCCTTTATCAATTATCGATACAGGGGACAATTCACTCACTTAAACATGGCAATCGGCTTCGCCGAGATACCAAAATCCTCTTTCAATTGCTGTTTGCTTTTCATGACCATCTGACCGTTTGTGTCGATTGTCATATGCTGTGCTTCGGTATTATTGCGGGCTTGCCACAGCATCACCAGTTGTAGACAGTTCTCTTTTTGTTCTTCGGTCAGCGCAACACCATCGGGCCATTTTCCCAGTTCAACGGCGGTCGATAAACGCAGATAAATCTCTGGCGTCATGCTGTTGATAATATCATCAAGATTCATAATTTTCCCGCTCCTGTGGAATAAGTTGCTGAATCGTTTTTTCAACCGTTAATTTCTTCGCCGTTTTCGCCATCGGTAAAGCGCAACGATGCCGAGTTAACACAATACCGTTCACCTGTTGGCTGTGGCCCATCGGGGAAGACGTGGCCCAAATGAGCATCACAGTTACCGCAACGAATCTCAATACGCTGCATACCGTGTGACAAGTCTTTGATATAACGAATAGATTTCTCACTCACTGGCTCGTAGAAACTCGGCCAGCCGCAGCCAGAATCATATTTAGACTGGGAGTGAAACAGAGGAGCATCGCAGACCAAACAGTGGTAAACGCCGTCACGCTTGTTATGCAATAAACGACCAGTAAATGGCGGCTCCGTCCCGTGATTCTGCGTCACGTAAAACTGCATCTCGGACAAATTTTTTTTCAGTTCTTCTGCAGAAGGTTTGTTAGCCATTTGCTCACATCTCTCTTTAGTCACGCTCACATTACGTGACCAATACTAACAAAACATTAACACTATCTGGCAAAATTTTGTTCTAAACTTGATCTCAGCGAAATGGCTGTGCCTGAATTGTGATAAAAATCACATTTTTATCACAACTGCCCTTTAAAATTCGGGGCGCCGCCCCCATGTGGTCTCAAGCCCAAAGGAAGAGTGAGGCGAGTCAGTCGCATAATGCTTAGGCACAGGATTGATTTGTCGCAATGATTGACACGATTCCGCTTGACGCTGCGTAAGGTTTTTGTAATTTTACAGGCAACCTTTTATTCACTAACAAATAGCTGGTGGAATATATGACTATCAAAGTAGGTATCAACGGTTTTGGCCGTATCGGTCGCATTGTTTTCCGTGCTGCTCAGAAACGTTCTGACATCGAGATCGTTGCAATCAACGACCTGTTAGACGCTGATTACATGGCATACATGCTGAAATATGACTCCACTCACGGTCGTTTCGACGGTACCGTTGAAGTGAAAGACGGTCATCTGATCGTTAACGGTAAAAAAATCCGTGTTACCGCTGAACGTGATCCGGCTAACCTGAAATGGGACGAAGTTGGTGTTGACGTTGTCGCTGAAGCAACTGGTCTGTTCCTGACCGACGAAACCGCACGTAAGCACATCACTGCTGGTGCGAAAAAAGTGGTTATGACTGGTCCGTCTAAAGACAACACTCCGATGTTCGTTAAAGGCGCTAACTTCGACAAATATGCTGGCCAGGACATCGTTTCCAACGCTTCCTGCACCACCAACTGCCTGGCTCCGCTGGCTAAAGTTATCAACGATAACTTCGGCATCATCGAAGGTCTGATGACCACCGTTCACGCGACTACCGCTACTCAGAAAACCGTTGACGGCCCGTCTCACAAAGACTGGCGCGGCGGCCGTGGCGCTTCCCAGAACATCATTCCGTCCTCTACCGGTGCGGCTAAAGCTGTAGGTAAAGTACTGCCGGAACTGAACGGCAAACTGACTGGTATGGCGTTCCGCGTTCCGACTCCGAACGTATCCGTTGTTGACCTGACCGTTCGTCTGGAAAAAGCGGCAACTTACGAGCAGATCAAAGCTGCCGTTAAAGCCGCTGCTGAAGGCGAAATGAAAGGCGTTCTGGGCTACACCGAAGATGACGTAGTATCTACCGATTTCAACGGCGAAGTTTGCACTTCCGTGTTCGATGCTAAAGCGGGTATTGCTCTGAACGACAACTTCGTGAAACTGGTATCCTGGTACGACAACGAAACCGGTTACTCCAACAAAGTTCTGGACCTGATTGCTCACATCTCCAAATAAGTTGAGATGACACTGTGATCTAAAAAGAGCGACTTCGGTCGCTCTTTTTTTTAGCTGATGAAATGAAGTTAAAGGACTGCGTCATGATTAAGAAAATTTTTGCCCTTCCGGTCATCGAACAAATCTCCCCTGTCCTCTCCCGTCGTAAACTGGATGAACTGGACCTTATTGTGGTCGATCATCCCCAGGTAAAAGCCTCTTTTGCATTACAGGGCGCACATCTTCTCTCGTGGAAACCTGCGGGTGAGGAAGACGTTCTGTGGTTGAGCAACAATACCCCGTTTAAAAATGGTGTCGCCATTCGCGGCGGCGTGCCGGTTTGCTGGCCGTGGTTTGGCCCGGCGGCACAGCAAGGCCTGCCTGCACACGGTTTTGCCCGTAACCTGCCGTGGACGCTGAAATCGCATAATGAAGATACCAATGGTGTGGCACTGACTTTTGAACTGACACAAAGTGAAGAGACGAAAAAATATTGGCCGCACGACTTTACGCTGTTAGCACATTTCCGCGTGGGTAAAGTCTGTGAAATCGATCTTGAAGCACATGGCGAATTTGAAACTACCTCAGCCCTGCATACCTATTTTAACGTGGGTGATATTGCTAAGGTCAGCGTCAGCGGCCTGGGCGATCGTTTCATTGATAAAGTAAATAATGCGGAGGAAGGCTCGCTGGCTGATGGTATTCAGACATTCCCGGATCGTACCGACCGCGTATATCTGAATCCGCAAGATTGCAGTGTGATTAATGACGAAGCGTTGAATCGTATTATTGCCGTAGGCCATCAGCATCATCTGAACGTCGTTGGCTGGAACCCTGGCCCGGCGCTTTCTGTCAGCATGAGCGATATGCCGGATGATGGCTACAAAACTTTCGTCTGCGTAGAAACGGCTTATGCCTCAGAAACTCAAAAAGTCACCAAAGAGAGACCTTCCCACCTGGCCCAATCGATTCGCGTTGCCAAACGTTAAGTTACGCATCACCGTAATGCAAAACAGGGCGTGACGCCCTGTTTTTGTGCATAAAATGCCCTGAAAAGAGGCACTATCAGAATTTGTAGGTGATCCCGGTAGAAATCAGACCCGTCCAGGATTTATCCACCATCGGGCTGTCGGTAATTTCATCAGACAGACGGGTGTAACGCGCGGTGCCGTAAACACTCCAGTTGTTGAGGAAATTGTAGCTGGCGCTCAGCTCCAGATATGGGTTCCAGCTATCATTCGGGTTATAGCCACGCAGCCCACTGCGCGCGGACTCTTTGCGTGATACACCGTAATAGTATTCGTTCTGGTTTTCGCTGTTCCACTGCACACCGATACCCGGTGTCACGGTCAGACCGCCATTGGTGTAACGGTACAACCAGGCCATATCCCAGATCATACCGTTGCTGTTATCCAGCGTATCGCCAGCCAGAGTGGTACGCAGGTAGCCGTACTGGGTAAAGTGAGCGTAAGACAGACCCGCCATCATAGTGCTCTTGCGATCATCCAGATGACGTAGCTGGTAATTGTCGCTGTCTTTCGCTTTGAAGTAGAGCGGCGACCAATAAGCGGTAATTGATAGTTTATCCGTTGCATCATTCCACAGGTAGTATCCCCCACCCAGGCCACGGAACCAGAAGTTATCGCCTTCATAGTTGATTACTGGTACCGGATAAACATCGGTGTCGTAATCCTTATAAGGGTGTTCAACGACACCGACACCTGCGCCCAGAGAGAAATTACTTTCCGCATGTACTGCGCCTGCAGACGTCGCGATAAGTACTCCAAGTGCCAGAAGTTTGAGCTTGCTCACAATTAATCATTCCTTAAACAAATGTTTAGCGGGCGACAAAGTTTACCCGTCAATACATCGAAACCCAACCCTTTTGCGTATTAATTTCACAATGTAACTGTTTAATTTTCCTGACGCCGATGACATCGGGCTTACACCTGAATAAATATTGCATTACCGACGACAATATTCTTTACATTAGTTATGCAATTTTTATGGATGAGTTGTTGATATGCCATTGAAAACCAGAAAGCCGCGCAGGCAAGTTTCGTAATTGCCATCTACGCTTAATTTTGAAGGTGTATCACCGGGCACGTTGTTCTCACGATGGCATGAGAGTTGCTGTGTTTTAGCAAGAGACGTCGTTCAGTTTACCTCTTCCGGGAGCCTCTACTATTCATATGAACGGCTCTTAACCAGTGCTAAAAAACGAAAGGACGGCATACCATGAATATATTCGATCACTATCGCCAGCGATATGAAGCTGCCAAGGACGAAGAGTTCACACTGCAGGAGTTTCTTACCACTTGTCGGCAAGATCGCAGTGCTTATGCCAATGCGGCTGAGCGGCTATTGATGGCTATTGGTGAGCCTGTCATGGTCGATACGGCCCAGGAACCCAGACTTTCTCGGCTCTTCTCTAATCGGGTTATTGCTCGCTATCCGGCGTTTGAAGAGTTTTACGGCATGGAAGACGCGATTGAACAGATTGTCTCATATCTGAAACACGCGGCTCAGGGGCTGGAAGAGAAGAAACAAATCCTGTACTTGCTGGGGCCTGTGGGTGGGGGTAAATCATCGCTTGCTGAGCGACTGAAATCATTAATGCAGCTCGTGCCTATTTACGTATTAAGCGCCAACGGTGAGCGCAGTCCGGTCAACGATCATCCGTTCTGTCTGTTCAATCCGCAGGAAGATGCCCAGATTCTGGAAAAAGAGTACGGTATCCCTCGGCGCTATCTCGGCACGATCATGTCACCGTGGGCCGCGAAACGCCTGCATGAATTTGGCGGCGATATTACTAAATTCCGTGTAGTGAAAGTCTGGCCGTCTATTCTGCAGCAAATAGCTATCGCCAAAACCGAACCGGGCGATGAGAACAACCAGGATATCTCAGCACTGGTAGGGAAAGTCGATATTCGTAAACTCGAACACTACGCCCAGAACGATCCAGACGCCTACGGCTATTCCGGTGCTCTGTGCCGCGCCAACCAGGGGATCATGGAGTTCGTCGAGATGTTTAAAGCACCAATTAAAGTGCTGCATCCGCTACTGACCGCGACCCAGGAAGGCAACTACAACGGGACGGAAGGTATTTCCGCCCTGCCGTTTAACGGAATTATTCTCGCCCACTCGAACGAATCTGAATGGGTGACTTTCCGTAATAATAAAAACAACGAAGCCTTTCTCGACCGTGTTTATATCGTGAAGGTTCCATATTGCTTACGCATTTCCGAAGAGATCAAAATCTACGAGAAATTGCTTAATCACAGTGAACTGACCCACGCGCCATGCGCGCCGGGCACGCTGGAAACACTGGCGCGTTTCTCGATTCTTTCCCGTCTGAAAGAGCCGGAAAACTCGAGCATTTATTCAAAGATGCGCGTTTATGATGGTGAAAGCCTGAAAGACACCGACCCGAAAGCCAAATCGTATCAGGAATATCGTGATTACGCCGGCGTCGATGAAGGGATGAACGGCCTGTCCACGCGTTTCGCATTTAAGATCCTCTCTCGCGTGTTCAACTTCGATCACGTGGAAGTAGCGGCTAACCCGGTCCATCTGTTCTACGTTCTTGAGCAACAAATTGAGCGCGAGCAATTCCCGCAAGAGCAGGCAGAACGTTATCTGGAGTTTCTGAAAGGTTACTTGATCCCGAAATATGCCGAGTTTATCGGCAAAGAGATCCAGACGGCTTATCTTGAATCCTATTCCGAGTATGGACAGAACATTTTCGACCGTTATGTTACCTATGCGGATTTCTGGATTCAGGATCAGGAGTATCGCGACCCGGATACCGGTCAGTTATTTGACCGCGAGTCGCTGAATGCTGAACTGGAAAAAATCGAAAAACCCGCGGGGATCAGTAATCCGAAGGATTTTCGTAATGAGATCGTCAACTTTGTGCTGCGCGCCAGAGCGAATAATAGCGGGCGCAATCCGAACTGGACCAGCTACGAAAAACTACGCACGGTTATTGAGAAGAAAATGTTCTCCAATACCGAAGAGTTGCTACCGGTCATTTCATTTAATGCCAAAACATCGACTGATGAGCAGAAGAAACACGACGATTTTGTCGATCGTATGATGGAAAAAGGCTACACCCGTAAACAGGTGCGTTTACTGTGCGAATGGTATTTGCGCGTACGTAAATCGTCTTAATGACAATGGCCCGGTGGCGTTGCTGCCGGGCCGACAACGACAGCGAACCGTGGGCCATATGAGCGGCGACACAGGCGTAGCATACAGTTGGCAAATGCAGTACGGGGGGCATATGACCTGGTTTATTGACCGGCGTCTGAACGGTAAAAATAAAAGCATGGTGAATCGCCAGCGTTTTTTACGCCGTTATAAAGCGCAAATTAAACAGTCGATCTCCGAAGCCATTAATAAGCGCTCGGTGACTGACGTCGACAGCGGTGAATCCGTATCCATTCCAACGGAAGATATTAGTGAACCGATGTTTCATCAGGGACGCGGCGGCCTGCGCCATCGCGTTCATCCGGGTAACGATCATTTTGTTCAGAATGACCGAATTGAGCGCCCCCAGGGGGGCGGCGGCGGTTCTGGCAGCGGTCAGGGACAAGCCAGCCAGGATGGTGAAGGTCAGGATGAGTTTGTTTTCCAAATCTCCAAAGATGAATATCTCGACCTGCTGTTTGAAGATTTAGCCTTACCGAATCTAAAACAGAACCAACAACGCCAATTGACAGAATATAAAACGCATCGCGCGGGTTATACTGCGAACGGCGTTCCCGCTAATATTAGCGTGGTGCGTTCATTGCAAAATTCACTGGCGCGACGCACGGCGATGACGGCGGGTAAGCGCCGGGAACTCCATGCACTGGAAGAAAATTTAGCCATAATCAGTCACAGTGAACCTGTGCAATTGCTGGAGGAAGAACGACTGCGCAAAGAAATTGCCGAATTGCGTGCAAAGATTGAACGGGTCCCCTTTATCGACACCTTCGATTTACGCTACAAGAATTACGAAAAACGCCCCGATCCCTCCAGCCAGGCAGTAATGTTTTGTCTGATGGACGTTTCCGGCTCGATGGATCAATCCACCAAAGATATGGCTAAACGTTTTTATATTCTGTTGTATCTGTTCCTGAGCAGAACATACAAAAATGTGGAAGTGGTTTATATTCGCCACCATACTCAGGCGAAAGAAGTCGATGAACATGAATTTTTCTACTCGCAGGAAACCGGCGGCACTATCGTTTCCAGCGCCCTGAAATTGATGGATGAAGTGGTAAAAGAGCGTTATAACCCGGCGCAGTGGAATATCTATGCCGCACAAGCATCAGATGGCGACAACTGGGCCGATGACTCTCCGCTTTGTCATGAAATCCTGGCGAAAAAATTACTCCCCGTTGTTCGTTATTACAGCTATATCGAAATCACCCGCCGTGCTCATCAAACATTGTGGCGGGAATATGAACACCTACAATCCACCTTCGAAAACTTTGCTATGCAACATATTCGCGATCAGGACGATATTTATCCAGTGTTCCGCGAGCTGTTCCATAAACAAAATACCACCAGTAAAGAATAAAAAAATCAGTCAGGGGATTATCTCCTGACTGATTTTTAGTTCACTGTAAATATATCGCATTATAATATACGATAATTTACGTTTACCTCGAACATTACGCCTTTGGTTTACAAAAAATAATTTCACACAAAACTATTTGCAAATGTTATTTTATGAGTTCTGTATTTTCTCTTGATACATTGTTTAATAGTTCTTTACTGATGGTTATATTTGATCCTGGTCAAAATTATTTTTCTTCACATCAATAGAATTCTTTTCTCATACTGCTCTCCTTCATAGTGGTTTCTATGGGTACACAACAATTAAAAGCGAAAAGCTTTTTTATTTTCAGCTTACTATTGACGTTGATTTTATTTTGTATCACCACGTTATATAACGAAAACACCAATGTAAAACTCATTCCGCAGATGAATTATCTGATGGTTGTTGTGGCTTTATTTTTCCTCAACTCCGTCATATTCCTCTTCATGTTAATGAGATATTACATTAATAAAAATATTTTACCAACACTGATCCTAAGCCTTGCATTTTTAAGTGGTCTCTTTTATTTAATTGAGACCATTGTCATTATTCATAAACCTATTAATGATAGTACGCTGATCCAGACCAAATCAAATGACATTTCTATCTTCTATCTGTTCCGCCAACTGAGTTTTATCTTCTTAACTGCACTGGCACTCTGCTGCTATAGCAGTAACAGCATTTTGACGAATAATAAGAAAAAAATATGTATTCTGTTGCTGGCACTGATACCTTTTATGTTTTTCCCTTTTCTGGCACATAATTTAAGCAGTTATAATCCCAACTATTCATTATATATTGCTGATTACTCCCCGGAGGATAATACAGCAGCCTGGGGAATTAATTACACCAAACTTCTGGTTTATCTATGGGCATTTTTGCTGTTTTTTATTATTATGCGAACACGTTTAACAAGCGAACTTTGGCCATCAATTGCGTTGTTATGCCTGGCCTCACTCTGCTGCAATTTGTTACTACTGGCTCTGGATGAATATAATTACAGCATCTGGTATATTAGCCGAGGAATTGAAGTTTCCAGTAAGTTGTTTGTTGTTTCATTCCTGATTTATAGCATTTTTCAGGAAATTCAACTCTCCAGCAAACTGGCGAACCATGATGTGCTAACCAATATTTATAATCGTCGCTACTTTTTCAACAGTGTTGAATCATTATTATCTCGCCCTGTCGTTAAAGATTTTTGTATCATGCTGGTAGATATTAACCAGTTCAGGCGCATCAATGCTCAATGGGGGCATCATGTGGGCGATAAAGTTCTGGTTTCAATTGTCGATATTATCCAGCAAAGTATCCGACCTGACGACATCTTCGCGCGTCTGGAAGGTAACGTCTTTGGCTTGCTATTTACCGAACTCAATACTGCCCAGGCCAAAATCATTGCCGAGCGCGTACGTAAAAATGTCGAACTCCTGACCAGTTTTAGTAACAGATATGATGTTCCTGAACAAATGAGCATCAGCATTGGCAGTGTTTTTTCCACTGGCGACAAACGTAATATCTCACTGCTTATGACTGAAGCAGACAAGGCGTTGCGTGAGGCAAAGCATAACAGTGGCAACAAGGTGATTATTCATCAAATTTGAGTGCAATTTTATTCAGGCCATGCATTTTGCATGGCTTTGATATACAATTTATTACCAATACCACTAAATTTCCCCTCCCCAGCGGCGTAGAGATGAGTATAATTAGCGGCCCAGCGCCAGGCCGCAATCGAACTTTATCTGGTTTTCTCATTTCACTAACCGAAGGAGTGCCATTTATCATGAAATTGCACCATAGAATGCTCCGGCATTTTATCGCCGCAAGTGTCATTGTGCTGACATCTTCCTTCCTTATTTTTGAACTTGTCGCCAGCGACAGAGCGATGAGCTCCTATCTGCGCTATATCGTCCAGAAAGCGGACTCTTCCTTTCTCTATGACAAGTATCAAAATCAAAGTATTGCCGCACACATGATGCGTGCGCTCGCTGCCGGACAGTCGGAGATGTCGCCGGAACAGCGACGCGCCATCTGCGAGGCTTTTGAATCAGCCAATAATACCCACGGACTAAACCTGACCGCTCATAGCTATCAGGCATTGCACGGAACATTACAAACTGCCGCATCAGACTGTGAAGCCATAGTAGAAGCTGCAACGCTATTACCCGCATTTGATCAAGCGGTGGAAGGTAATCGTCATCAGGATGATTACGGTATCGGCTTAGGGATGGCAGAGGAAAAGTTTCATTATTACCTCGATCTGAATGACCGCTATGTCTATTTCTATGAGCCGGTCAATGTTGAATATTTTGCCATGAATAACTGGTCGTTTTTGCAATCAGGAAGTATTGGCATTGACCGTAAAGACATTGAAAAGGTATTTACTGGGCGCACCGTGCTGTCGAGTATTTATCAGGATCAGCGCACCAAACAGAACGTAATGAGTTTGCTCACCCCGGTTTATGTATCAGGGGATCTAAAAGGCATTGTTCTGCTGGATATAAGTAAGAACAATCTGCGGAATATTTTTTACACTCACGATCGCCCGCTTCTCTGGCGTTTTCTCAATGTTACTCTGACAGATCTGGACTCGGGCCGGGATATTATCATCAATCAAAGTGAAGATAATCTGTTCCAGTACGTAGATTATGTCCATGATTTGCCGGGCGGTATTCGCGTCACGTTATCCATTGACATTCTTTATTTTGTTACATCATCGTGGAAAAGCGTCGCATTCTGGCTGTTAACAGCATTGATATTACTCAATATGGTACGCATGCACTTCCGGCTGTACCAAAACGTAAAACGTGAAAATATCAGTGACGCAATGACCGGGCTGTATAACCGTAAGATATTGACGCCAGAACTGGAGCAGCGCTTACAGCGTCTGGTGCAGGCGGGCTCTGCAGTAATGTTTATTGCCATTGACATGGACAAGTTAAAGCAAATTAATGACACCCTTGGCCATCAGGAAGGGGATTTAGCGATTACTTTGTTAGCACAGGCAATCAAACAGTCTATTCGTAAAAGTGATTATGCCATCCGCCTGGGCGGTGATGAATTTTGCATCATTCTGGTCGATTCAACGCCGCACACAGCAGCACAATTGCCTGAACGTATCGAAAAACGGTTGCAGCACATTGCCCCACAGAAAGAGATCGGTTTCTCTTCGGGTATTTACGCGATGAAAGAAAACGATACGTTACATGATGCATATAAAGCTTCTGATGAACGTTTGTATGTCAATAAGCAAAACAAAAACAGTCGTTCATGATAATCTTCCGGGGTTGTTTGGTAATAATCTCAGGAGCGTGAAATGACTGAAATGGCTAAAGGAAGCGCGACGCATCAGCGATTAATCGCTTTATTATCACAAGAAGGCGCTAACTTCCGCGTTATTACTCACGAAGCGGTGGGCAAATGTGAAGCGGTGTCCGAGATTCGTGGTACCGCTCTGGGCCAGGGCGCCAAAGCCCTGGTATGTAAAGTAAAAGGTAATGGCGTGAATCAACATGTTCTGGCGATTCTCGCTGCCGATCAGCAAGCCGACCTTAGCCAGCTCGCCAGCCATATTGGCGGGTTACGCGCTTCGCTGGCCAGTCCAGCGGAGGTCGATGAACTGACAGGCTGCGTCTTCGGTGCTATTCCACCTTTTAGTTTCCATCCAAAACTCAAACTTGTGGCTGACCCACTGCTCTTCGAGCGATTCGATGAAATCGCCTTCAATGCCGGCATGCTGAATAAATCCATCATACTGAACACTGCGGATTATTTACGCATTGCGCAACCAGAACTGGTCAACTTCCGTCGTACTGCATAATTAACGGGTCCGTTCAAGAAGCAGAACGGACATCACCAGCACGACTGCAATAGTCAGAAACGATGACGTGATAATCAGTGTCTCAACGAACATTTGATCGTTCATGGTATTACCCCCGGAGATAACTGTTTTCACGTTATTGTTAACTTGCGCAAATGGCAATTTAATGACAATTCGCCTGATTTTTATGCAAAATACGTAAATATTTTCTACTACCTTTCTACAGCAAGCGTAAAGTAAGCAGGCTTATTATTTTTTGGCAAGGAAACCACGATGTTTGATGTCACTTTGCTGATCCTGCTCGGATTAGCTGCGCTAGGCTTTATCAGCCATAACACGACTGTCGCCGTTTCAATTCTGGTATTAATCATTGTCCGCGTCACACCATTGAGTACCTTTTTCCCGTGGATTGAAAAACAAGGGTTGAGCATCGGGATAATTATTCTGACCATCGGCGTTATGGCCCCAATAGCCAGCGGAACGCTGCCCCCGTCCACGCTTATTCACTCGTTTCTGAACTGGAAATCAGTTGTCGCTATTGCCGTGGGGGTAATGGTTTCCTGGCTTGGCGGGCGCGGCGTGACCTTAATGGGTAACCAACCGCAACTGGTCGCCGGATTGTTGGTGGGCACGGTTTTAGGCGTGGCGCTTTTTCGCGGTGTGCCAGTCGGTCCGCTTATTGCCGCCGGTCTGGTATCTCTGATTGTCGGGAAACAGTAGACTGTTTTCGGACTCAGTACCCAGAGCAACGAAAACGCGGCTAACACAAAGTGCTATAGTATCTGGCACATCATGCGTGAAAGGGAGAACAAACACGATGAGTATTCAGTGTAAACGCGTCTATGATCCGGCTGAACCGAGCGATGGCTATCGCGTACTGGTCGATCGTCTCTGGCCACGCGGTATTAAGAAAACAGATCTGGCACTTGATGAGTGGAACAAAACCATCACTCCATCAACTGAACTGCGCAAAGCTTTTCATGGCGAAGTGATCGATTTTAATGCCTTTCGCGAACAGTATATTGCAGAACTGGCGCAACACGAGCAAGAAGGGAAACGGCTGGCGGCCATCGCCAACAAACAGCCGCTGACCCTACTCTACTCGGCAAAAAACACCACGCAGAACCATGCGCTGGTGCTGGCCGACTGGCTACGTAACTTGTGATTTTAGTCCGGCATCCGGCGGTTATTTTTCACCAGCCGGATGATCCCGCCGCCACAATGCCCATTCATCAATCGTTTCACCGTCCGGTAATTTACAATTGTTGCTGACTCCTTGCGGTGTCTGCACGGGAATAAGCGTACCGCCCTTTTGCTGGCAATAAACTGAAGCAGGATTTGCCATGCCGACATACGGCGGTTTTGGCGCATCAGGCTGAGAAGACGTTGAACAACCCGACAGGATTAGCAAGCACGGAAAAGCAAAACTGATAATTTTCATAGTTGATCTCATACGTTTATCTGCACCTAAGAGTATCCCGGTATCGTTTTGTTTTGCAGAACTATTTCTCTTGCATTCAGTTAAAATATATTTTGTTTGGTTTCATCTTTTATGGTGATGATTTATCATACCTGTAAAGATTAAATTTTCAGCACAATACCTGCCATTCTGGAGTTCTTTCGTGTCAGATCAGATCATTGCCCGCGTCTCGCAGTCACTCGCTAAAGAACAGTCTCTGGAAAGTCTGGTTCGGCAACTTCTGGAAATGCTGGAAATGGTCACGGATATGGAGTCGACGTATCTCACCAAAGTGGACATCGAAGCACGTCTGCAACACATTATGTTTGCCCGTAACAGCCAGAAAATGCACATCCCGGAGAATTTTTCCGTCTGCTGGGATTATTCTTTGTGCAAACGCGCTATCGACGAAAATTGCTTTTTTAGTGATGACGTTCCCGACCGTTGGGGAGATTGCATCGCCGCGCGCAATCTGGGGATCACCACTTTTCTAAGCACGCCGGTTCATTTACCTGACGGCTCATTTTATGGCACGCTTTGTGCGGCCAGCAGTGAAAAACGCCCGTGGAGCGAACGGGCAGAGCAAGTTTTGCAGCTATTCGCCGGACTGATTGCGCAATACATTCAAAAAGAGGCGCTGGTTGAGCAGTTGCGTGAAGCCAATGCCGCTCTGATTGCACAATCTTATACCGACGCTTTGACGGGCCTACCGAATCGACGGGCGATTTTTGATAATCTGACGACGCTGTTTTCTCTCGCCCGCCACCTGAAATGTAAGGCGATTGTTGCTTTTATTGATCTGGATAACTTTAAATTAATCAATGATCGTTTCGGTCATAATGCTGGCGATCTGTTTCTTATTCAGGTTGGCGAACGTCTTAATACGCTGCATCAGAATGGCGAAATTATCGGTCGTCTCGGCGGGGATGAATTTCTGGTCGTTTCTCTGGCTGATGAAAATGCCAATATCCCGTCATTGCGGGGACGTATTGAACAGCAAATACGTGGCGAGTACCGCTTAGGCGATATTAACCTGTTTTACCCTGGCGCCAGTCTTGGCATAGTTGAAGTGGATCCTGAAACAACCGATGCCGACAGCGCCTTACATGCAGCCGATGTTGCGATGTATCAGGAGAAAAAACACAAAGAGAAAACACCTTTTGTCGCGCATTCAGCTTTGCATTCCTGAAGCGTATTCACATCCTTTTCTTTGGTGATAACATGCGAATCGGTATTATTTTTCCTGTCGTGATCTTTATTACGGCAGTCACATTTTTAGCGTGGTTTTTTATTGGCGGCTATGCTGCCCCTGGAGCATAAAGATGAAAAAAACAACAATTATAATGATGGGTGTGGCAATTATTGTCGTCCTCGGTACTGAACTGGGATGGTGGTAATACCGCATCTGTAAAAGCAAAGGCTGCCCGCAAGCAGCCTTTGTTCAATAATTACCAACCACAAACATCATGTTCGTTTTCCGTGTCATAAGAGCGCACGGTATTCACCAGATCTTTTATCACTTCAGCCGCCACTTCTGGCACCAGCAATGTCATCGGCGTCTCAGTTTCATAATCGACAGAGACGCCATTACTGTTATTGGTGACGGTTACGGTATATGTTGCTTTACTCATACAATTCATTTCCCGCTACGAATGACTTTCCGTTGTTTTGCGCCTTCCATCAGGACTTCGGGAGCAACGAAGAAGTCAATGTTGAAATAAGTATCGTCAGTCATGGCTTCAATGTTGTGCCACTTTTCTGGCGGAAACACCGCAAACTGCCCTGCTTCAATGAGAATCACCTGATCGGGCTCTGCGCTGTGCTCATCGGCATAACCGAGATATTTGACCGCCCCATGCATAACGGATAGCCGCGGATAAACTCCTGGACGCGTTCCTTTATCAAGATGACGTTCGAATATTCCGGCTGGCGCCGTTTGTTTATTCCAGAAAGGTGTCGAGCGCGTATGAATATAATTTTGTGGGATTTGCAGCATTCTTTTCCCTCCTTAGGTAAATGCGCTGAAAACGGTTCATTCCAGCCATTTCAGGGTACGCCTGATAATTTGCATTTTAAATACCATTTATTGGTTATTTTTTAGCACCATATCAACAATAAATTGAGGTGGATTTCAGACGGGAAGCCCGCGAAATCGCGGGCGGGGAGAATTAAGATTGTAGTGTTGCCAGCCGTGCAGCAAAACCGACAAACATCAGACCGATCAGCGAGTTGCCTACTTTTGCCAGTTTCTTTTTAGTACGAATGTATTGCGTGACGAATGCGCCGGAAATAATCAGGAAACTCAAATAACAGAAGCTTACCAGCTCCAGTGTCGTCGCCAGGATAAAGAATGAAATCCCGGTATGCGGCGCATTAACGTCGATAAACTGCACGAAAAACGACACATAAAACAAAATGGCTTTCGGATTGGTCAGGCTCAAAATTAACGCACGCTTGAAGATGGCCCCGTATTGTGGCTCATCGGATTTAGCCTCGCTATTTTTCCCCTTCAGGGTCGCGTAGAGAATTTTGCTCCCCAGATAGAGCAAATAAAATGCACCGAGATAACGTACAATATTAAATAATATCGGTGTGGTCTTAATTAATGTTGCAACGCCTGCCCATGCGAGAAACATCAATACCGCATCGCCAATAAATACGCCACAGGCAGCAAGATAACCGCCTTTTATCCCACTGCTGACGCTATTTTTCAGCACAAACAGCGTATTTGGCCCAGGCACCAACACGATAAAAATGGCTCCCGCCAGATAGGTCCAGTAATTCAGCACCCCGTATTCAGCGAACACATCAACCTCTTTTATTATCTGTGAATCACGCGCGAGTAAAGACGAATATGCTAACCAATCCGCAACGGGTAAGAAAGGAGAAAATCAGGTTTAAACCTGACAATAACCAGACAATTGAATTATTAATCACCCCTGACCCAGTGAAAAATTCGGATGGTGGCGGGCAAAATACTGGCGCAAAAATTCAACCGTAATCCGCACCTTCGCTGACGTAGCCAGTCGCGAAACATATACCGCCCAGACATTTGCGGGTTGGTAATACTCTGGCAATACCTGCAACAAATGGCCGCTGGCGATATTTTCGCTAACATCCCACCAGGATCGCAGAGCAATCCCCTGACCATCGAGACACCACTGATGCACAATTTCACCATGATTGGACGACAGCGGGCCGGTGACTTTAATCGCATGATGACCGTCTTTATTATGCAATTGCCAGACGCCAAACGGATGATCGCGCTCTTTAATGACCAGACACGGTAATGCAGAAAGATCCGTTAAATGCTTCGGCAAGCCATGTTGCGCAATAAACTCCGGTGACGCGCAGAGAATACGGTAATTTGTCGCCAGTTTACGGGCGATTAAATTGGGGGCGATATCATCGCCAATACGAATATCCAGATCGACGCCTTCATTGACCAAATCGACCAGGCGGTCTTCGACATCAAAACGTAACTCCAGTTGAGGATATGCTTTCGCCAGCGCCGACAGCGCCGGGGCGACGACCTGCCGTCCAAAGCCAAAGCTACTGATAATCCGCAACATTCCCTGTGGTACCTGGCGAACATCAGAAAGCTCATCCATCATCTGCCCGACATCCTGCAATATGCGCTGTGCCCATTCATAAATCCGCTCACCTTCTTCAGTGATAGTGACGCGTCGGGTAGTACGATGTAATAGCACCACATTCAACGTTTGTTCCAGCAAGGCGATGCGCTTGCTGACGAAAGCAGGAGAAACGCCCAGCTCTTCAGCAACGGCGGCAAAACCAGCCCGACGAGCGACCAGCATAAAGACGCGCAAATCGTTCAGCAGCGGTAAATTATTCATGATTCGTGTTTTATGTTTCACCAGTTGCGGGGATTAATTCCTGAACAGTCAATTATAGGATGGTGACATTGTCAATTTTGATGGTCAGGAAGTGAGAACCCAATGATGAAAACATTTCGTATCGCTGCAATCCCCGGAGATGGGATCGGTAAAGAAGTCCTTCCTGAAGGGATTCGTGTTTTACAGGCTGCCGCTAAACGCTGGGGCTTCGCCTTAAGCTTTGAGCAAATGGAATGGGCAAGCTGCGAGTATTACCGCCATCACGGCAAAATGATGCCGGACGACTGGCATGAGCAACTCAGCGAGTTCGACGCTATCTACTTCGGCGCCGTCGGCTGGCCGGATACGGTTCCTGACCATATTTCGTTGTGGGGATCGCTGCTAAAATTTCGTCGTGAGTTTGACCAGTACGTCAACCTGCGCCCGGTTCGCCTTTTTCCTGGCGTCCCCTGCCCACTGGCCGGTAAACAGCCTGGCGACATCGATTTTTACGTTGTACGCGAGAACACGGAAGGTGAGTACTCATCGCTGGGAGGCCGCCTGAACGAAGGCACAGAGCATGAAGTTGTTATTCAGGAATCCGTATTTACCCGCCGTGGCGTCGACCGTATTTTGCGTTATGCCTTCGAATTAGCGCAAAGCCGCCCGCGCAAGACTCTCACTTCCGCCACGAAATCCAACGGTTTGGCCATCAGCATGCCTTACTGGGATGAGCGTGTTGCAGCAATGGCAGAAAATTACCCGGAGATCCGCTGGGATAAACAGCATATCGATATTCTTTGTGCACGTTTTGTGATGCAACCGGAACGCTTTGATGTCGTGGTAGCGTCTAATTTATTTGGCGACATTCTTTCCGACCTTGGTCCGGCCTGTACCGGCACAATCGGCATTGCCCCTTCCGCCAACCTGAATCCAGAACGAAACTTCCCGTCGCTTTTCGAGCCGGTTCACGGTTCTGCGCCCGATATTTACGGTAAAAATATTGCCAACCCTATCGCGACTATTTGGGCCGGTGCAATGATGCTGGATTTCCTCGGTAATGGCGATGAACGATTCCAGCAAGCACATAATGGTATTCTGGCGGCAATTGAAGAAGTCATTGCTCACGGGCCGAAAACACCGGACATGAAAGGTAATGCCACCACACCACAAGTTGCTGACGCAATTTGCGAAGTTATTTTCCGTTAAGATCAGGTCAAACCAGTTTATTTGAACCGCGTCACTGACGCGGTTTTTTTATTCACTCTTTACAGTAAATAACCTGCGCGATTTCACCTTTTATTGTTTCCGTTTCGTGTTTTATGGCTTTCCATATTCTTAATTGTTTAATTTATGTAACATACAAATAATCAATTTGTTAAACACAACAGACGATTCATTACCCTGCACATAATTACAACTGGCAAAAGCCAGCGACGGGCTTTTATGCCTAGGAGATGACTCATAATGAGCAACGTTAAGAAAAAAGATTTGCCGCTGATTGCCATCAGCCTGGTGGCTATTCTTTTCATCGCAGCGACATTAAGCCTTTTCCCACAACAGTCCGCAGATGCGGCAAACACAATATTTAGTTTTGTCACCCGTATGTTAGGTTCTGCCGTTCAGGTATTAGTTTTACTGGCTATGGGGTTAGTGATTTATTTAGCCACCAGCAAATACGGCAATATTCGTCTTGGCGAGGGTAAGCCGGAATACAGCACGCTCTCCTGGCTGTTTATGTTTATTTGCGCCGGATTGGGCTCCTCCACTCTTTATTGGGGGGGCGCGGAGTGGGCCTATTATTACCAAACACCGGGTTTGAACATTACACCGCGTTCGCAACAGGCGCTCGAATTTAGCGTTCCCTACTCCTTCTTCCACTGGGGTATCAGCGCCTGGGCTACCTATACGCTGGCCTCTTTAATCATGGCCTATCACTTTCATGTACGGAAAAATAAAGGCCTGAGCCTTTCAGGCATTATTGCTGCTATTACGGGCGTTAGTCCGCAAGGGCCGTGGGGAAGACTGGTTGATTTGATGTTCCTGATCGCCACTGTCGGCGCGTTGACTATTTCTCTGGTGGTGACGGCGGCAACCTTTACTCGCGGACTTTCCGCGCTAACCGGTCTACCAGATAACTTCACCGTACAGGCCTTTGTGATCCTGCTTTCCGGCGGCATTTTTTGCCTTAGCTCGTGGATTGGTATCAACAACGGTTTGCAGCGTCTGAGCAAAATGGTGGGCTGGGGTGCGTTCCTGCTGCCATTGTTGGTTCTGATTATTGGCCCAACAGAATTTATTACCAACAGCATCATCAATGCCATCGGTCTGACCACACAAAACTTCCTGCAAATGAGTTTGTTTACCGATCCGCTCGGCGATGGTTCGTTCACCCGCAACTGGACCGTTTTTTACTGGCTCTGGTGGATCTCTTACACGCCCGGCGTAGCAATGTTCGTCACCCGTGTTTCGCGCGGTCGTAAGATTAAAGAAGTTATCTGGGGACTTATCCTTGGGAGCACCGTCGGTTGCTGGTTCTTCTTCGGCGTGATGGAAAGCTATGCCATTCACCAGTTCGTTAAAGGCGTGATCAACGTCCCGCAAGTGCTGGAAACGCTGGGCGGTGAAACTGCTGTGCAACAAGTTCTGATGTCATTACTCGCCGGTAAATTGTTCCTCGCCGCCTATCTGGGCGTGATGATTATTTTCCTCGCCTCCCATATGGACGCGGTGGCCTATACCATGGCAGCCACCAGCACGCGCAATCTTCAGGAAGGCGACGATCCCGATCGTGGACTGCGTCTTTTCTGGTGCGTAGTGATTACCCTGATCCCACTTTCGATCTTATTTACTGGCGCCTCACTGGAAACGATGAAAACCACCGTGGTGCTCACCGCCCTTCCCTTCCTCGCTATTTTATTGGTGAAAGTAGGCGGATTAATTCGCTGGTTAAAACAGGATTATGCCGATATTCCTGCCCATCAAATTGAAAATTATCTCCCGCAAACACCGGTCATCACGTCAGAAAAGACACCGGCTATCCCGGCAGAAACCGTATTCAAAGGCGACAACTGAGCGCCATCATCCTAACGATAAAGGTATCCCTATGAGCAATCTGAGCCCTGACTTAGTTCTACCAGAAAATTTTTGCGCCAATCCTCAGGATGCGTGGACCATTCCGGCCCGTTTCTATACTGACCAGAACGCCTTTGAGCACGAAAAAGAAAACGTCTTCGCAAAAAGCTGGATTTGCGTCGCCCACAGTAGCGAACTGGCGAATGCCAATGATTATGTAACACGCGAAATCATTGGAGAAAGTATCGTACTGGTGCGCGGACGCGATAAAGTTCTGCGCGCGTTCTACAACGTTTGCCCACACCGTGGCCACCAGTTATTGAGCGGTGAAGGGAAAGCGAAAAATGTGATTACTTGTCCATATCACGCCTGGGCATTCAAACTTGATGGTAACCTGGCTCATGCGCGTAACTGTGAAAACGTCGCTAATTTCGATAGTGAAAAAGCACAACTGGTCCCGGTGCGCCTGGAAGAGTATGCCGGATTCGTCTTCATCAACATGAACCCCAATGCGACCAGCGTAGAAGATCAACTACCGGGACTGGCGGCAAAAGTCATTGAAGCCTGCCCGGAAGTGCACGACCTGAAACTGGCAGCCCGCTTCACCACTCGCACCCCCGCCAACTGGAAGAACATTGTCGATAACTATCTCGAGTGCTATCACTGTGGTCCGGCGCACCCTGGATTCTCCGACTCCGTTCAGGTTGACCGCTACTGGCACACGATGCACGGCAACTGGACGCTGCAATACGGCTTCGCCAAACCGTCCGAACAGTCTTTTAAATTTGAAGAAGGTACGGACGCGGCATTCCATGGTTTCTGGCTGTGGCCGTGCACCATGTTAAACGTCACGCCGATCAAAGGAATGATGACTGTGATTTATGAATTTCCTGTTGATTCGGAAACCACCCTGCAAAATTACGATATTTACTTCACCAATGAAGAGCTCACTGATGAACAAAAATCGCTGATTGAATGGTATCGCGATGTTTTCCGTCCAGAAGATTTGCGACTGGTGGAAAGCGTGCAGAAGGGGCTGAAGTCTCGCGGATATCGCGGGCAAGGTCGCATCATGGCCGACAGCAGCGGTAGCGGGATTTCTGAACATGGCATCGCTCATTTTCACAACCTACTGGCACAGGTGTTTAAAGACTAATGACATCGGCGGCGGTTATTCTCGCCGCCGGGCTGATTTTTGATGGAGTACAGCAATGTCAGAATATCGAATGTTTGAAGTTCAGGTGAGCAAGATTGAGCAACTTACCAACGAGGTTAAACGTTTCACCCTGGTTTCTCCCGATGGCAAACTGCTGCCTGCGTTCAGCGGTGGAAGTCATATCATTGTGCAGATGGGGGATGAAGATAACCAGTACAGCAATGCGTATTCATTGTTAAGTTCGCCGCACGACACTTCTTGTTATCAGATTGCCGTTCGACTGGAAGAAAATTCACGCGGCGGTTCGCGCTTCTTGCATCATCAGGTTAAATCAGGCGATCGGTTGACTATTTCGACGCCGAATAATCTGTTTGCACTGGCCCCTTCGGCACATAAACATCTGTTTATCGCCGGCGGCATTGGCATCACCCCTTTCCTGTCGCATCTTGGCGAGTTACAACAAAGCAACATCGACTGGCGGTTACATTACTGTTCGCGGAGCCCGGAGAGTTGTGCATTCCGTGATGAATTAAACCGACATCCACAGGCAGATAAAATTCATTTGCATCACTCATCAGACGGTACACGCCTGGAGTTAGCACGTTTGTTAGCGGATATTGCGCCGGGCACGCATATCTACACCTGTGGTCCAACAGCGTTAAATGATGCCGTGAAAAATGAAGCTGCTCGTCTGGGGATCGCCGCTGATACGCTGCATTTTGAGCAGTTTGCAATTGAAGACAAAACTGGCGATGCATTTACACTGGTACTTGCCCGCTCTGGAAAAGAGTTTGTGGTGCCGAAAGAGATGACCATTTTGCAGGTCATAGAGAGTAATAAAGCGGCAAAAGTAGAATGTTTATGTCGTGAAGGAGTATGTGGTACTTGTGAAACGGCAATTCTGGAAGGCGAGGCTGACCACCGGGACCAGTATTTCAGTAATGAGGAGCGCGCCAGCCAGCAGAGTATGTTGATCTGCTGCTCGCGCGCTAAGAGTAAACGACTGGTGCTGGATTTGTAATTATTTACCCGAAGCCGGATGCGAAGCTAGTTGCGCCCAGTCCGGCTTACAAATATTTTACTGCGGATATTCCTGCAATAAGTTGTGTAATGCTTCCGCCATCAGTTCACCACGCCAGCCGGAAATCAGCTCCGGCAAATTATTCTGCGGTTTTAACTTCCAGTGCCAGTTCAGCAACTGATTTATCTGTCGGCGCGATGCCAGCAATTCAGCGCTAATCTTGTGCGTTTCGCTCACATCAGTAATCAACGATTTAATCGCCTTAAACACCTTACGATAACCAGGCATATCCATCAGATTAAGCATCGGCTGCGGTAATGCGTCTTCAGGCAATGCCTGTGCTTTCTCCACCAGCGCCAGCAGCGTTTTACCGTGGAAACGGATTTCGCTACCGGATAAGCCCAGACTATCCAGTTCGCCCAAACTGCCCGGCATATAGCGCGCTACCGACCACAGATGTTCTTCGCGAACGACAAAATTTACCGCCAGATCGCGCTCCCGCGCCTTGCGCAGACGCCAGTCCGCTAACAATTGCAGACACGCCAGTTGGCGCGTACGCAACTGCCAGGCATTCGTGATATCACGCCATGCCTCTTCCGGCGCCAGCACTTCCTGACGACGGATTTGCATCAGGCGGCATTCATCCAGCGCGGCAGGGAGCCAGCCAGAGGCTTCGGTTTCAGCCATCAGCTTTGTGGTGATCGGTAATAAATACCGGACGTCCGCCGCCGCATATTCACACTGACGTTCCGTCAATGGTCTGGCCAGCCAGTCGGTGCGCGATTCGCTCTTATCCAGCGTAACGCCGGAATACTCTTCCACCATGGAAGCAAAGCCCCATGACATCGGACGACCGCAGAAAGCCGCGAGGATTTGGGTATCAATAAGAGGTTGAGGTAACTCACCAAAAACGTTAAGGAAGACCTCCAGATCCTCACTGCCCGCATGGAGGAATTTGGTGATGGACGGATCACGCAGTATCGCCTTCAGCGGCGACCAGTCAGTGATCCCAAGCGGATCGATCAGCGCGAGATGTTCGCCATCAAAAAGTTGAATCAAACCCAATTGAGGGTAATAAGTGCGCGTACGAACAAATTCAGTATCCAGGGCTATCGCCGGAAAGGCACGGACAGCTTCACACAAAGAAGCCAGCGCATCGTCCGTGGTAATCATTTGGTAATTCAAATTGTATTCTCTTTAGTGGGCGCCAAAAAAAACGCCGGATTAACCGGCGTCTGACGACTGACTTAACGCTCAGGCTTTATTGTCCACTTTGCCGCGTGCTTCGTCACGTAATTCTCGTCGCAAAATTTTTCCGACGTTTGATTTCGGTAACTCATCACGAAATTCAACCAGCTTTGGCACCTTATAACCCGTAAGCTGGCGACGGCAAAAGGTCACCAGCGACTCGTCAGTGAGCGATGGATCTTTCTTCACCACAAAGATTTTCACGGCTTCGCCGCTGGAACCGGAAGGCACGCCAACGGCAGCCACCTCCTGTACGCCAGGATGCTGCATAACAACATCTTCAATCTCATTGGGATAGACGTTAAAACCGGAAACCAGAATCATGTCTTTTTTACGATCGACAATGCGCAGGAAACCCTCTTCGTCCATCACCGCGATATCGCCAGTATGAAGCCAACCATTTTTGATGATTTCATCGGTGGCATCCGGGCGCTGCCAGTAACCCAGCATCACCTGTGGACCTTTGACACAAAGTTCCCCCGGCTGCCCCGGCGGTACTTCATTGTCGTCATCATCCACCAGTCGGGCTTCCGTCGATGGCACAGGTAAGCCGATGCTGCCGCTGTGATAATCAATGTCGTACGGATTAACGCTTACCAGCGGCGCACATTCGGTTAAACCATAACCTTCCAGCAGATACTGTCCGGTCAGTTTCACCCAACGTTCAGCCACCACCTGTTGAACGGGCATACCGCCGCCAGCAGAAAGATGCAGACTGGAGAAATCCAGTTGTTGAAACTCTTTATTGTTCAGCAAGGCGTTAAACAATGTGTTGACGCCGGTAATAGCGGTAAACGGGTATTTCGCTAACTCTTTGACCAGCCCCGGAATATCACGCGGGTTAGTGATAAGCAGGTTCTGCCCGCCCAGTTCAATAAACAGCAGACAGTTAATGGTTAAAGCGAAAATGTGATACAGCGGTAATGCGGTCACCACCAGCTCTTTACCCGGATGCAACAACGGCCCATAAGTTGCGTGTACCTGCTCCAGATTCGCCAGCATATTGCGGTGAGTCAGCATCGCTCCTTTCGCCACCCCCGTGGTGCCGCCAGTATATTGCAGGAAGGCTAAATCTTCCGGCACCAGTTCGGGTTTGACATATTGCATCCGATAACCGTTATACAGGGCGCTGCGAAACGAAATAGCATCTGGCAGATGATATTTGGGGACCAGACGCTTGATGTATTTAACCACGAAGTTAACCAGCGTGCCTTTTGCGGTGGAGAGCTGATCACCCATGCGCGTCAAAATAACGTGCTGGACGGCTGTTTTATCAACCACTTTCTCCAGTGTGTGAGCAAAGTTAGACACGATAACAATCGCCGATGCGCCGCTGTCGTTAAGCTGATGCTCAAGTTCGCGCGGGGTGTATAACGGGTTAACGTTTACAACGATCATTCCGGCACGGAGAATACCGAACAGAGCCACCGGATACTGCAATAAGTTAGGCATCATTAACGCAACGCGATCGCCCTTTTTAAGCCCCAGCCCTTGTTGCAAATAGGCGGCAAACGCACGGCTGCGTTCTTCCAGCTTGCGGAAGGTCATCACCTCCCCCATATTCACAAACGCAGGTTGATCGGCGTAGCGTGCGACCGATTGCTCAAACATATCTACCAGAGATTGATAACGGTCAGGGTTGATCTCCGTCGGAACATCCGCTGGATAACGGTTAAGCCAAACCTTCTTCAATTCTTCACCTCTAAAATGCGTGTTCGTCGTCATCGCACCCCCAAGCGGCATACATATTGTTAACATAATATTAACTCATCATACCAGCTTGATAATTCCCCAACGAAAAGGTTGCGAAGCGCGTCACTATTTATTTTTATCTTTACCGTAATAATGCAGAAACAGCGGACCAGCCGCTGTTTCTTTTTCTTTAAAAACAAGAAATTACTCAGTTACAACAGTTTCTACTCTCGCGGGCCCAGGATTATACCAGCCCCATCCACCATAGCCATAGGACCAGCCGCGTCCGCCATAAAACCACGGATCAATCGGCTGCGGCGGCATAATCACCTGCTGGGTCAAATGCCAACGTTTATAACCCGTTGCCTGCATAACCATAAATTTGTACGGCGTATTGCCAATTTTGCCGTCTACTGTACCGGTGATTGGCCCGACAACCGTCACCAGTTGCCCACGGAAATCGACCGGGTCAAGAAAACCATTCACATCGGCATAAATGCGCCCGCGCGACGGTTCTCCAGGTGTTGGTCTGGCGCCACTATCAAGCGGTACGGTGGCAATTTCCAGACGGGTTTTCCCTTGTTGGTTTTGCACCGCGACCACTTTGCCGCCAAAGCGCGCCTCCTGACCAACGTACAGTTGCGGCGCGCTCATCACCCGAACTAAATCTTGTTGCGGCGTTGGACTACTGCCTTTAATAGCATCCGGCACGGTGACACAGCCGCTCAGCATTAGCGCAAACGTACTCGCCAGTATGCCTTTGATTACATTTTTTTGAACCGCCATGATGCGACTCCTTTTTCTCAGGGCATACTCTTAAGATTCATTCTTTGCCCGGAAGTTTCTTCCACGCGACGTTGTTACGTAAATAAACCGGTTCGGCGTGTTCCACTGCCACCGTTTTACCCTCAGCCAACATCTGACAGGCAATCGGCAGCATATCTTCTGCGGCGGGCAGTAACACTTCACCATCGCGCAAAACCAGCCCGCTCTCTTTGCCGAGATCCGGCCAGGCTTGCCAGCCTGTCCCCACGGTCACCCATTCGCCGGAAAGCTGTTGCATCCGCTCATGGACTAATTCAGGTTTCAGCACTGCTTCTGTTTCTTCACCGTGCCAGACGCCATTTTCATCGCGCTGATACTCGGCCCAGTAAACTTCGCCCATTCGCGCGTCAATAGCAGCCAGCACGCGGGTCGCACCGTTTTTACGCCATGCTCCTTGCGCCATCGTCATTAGCGTGGAAACGCCAATCATCGGCAATTCAGCGCCAAGCGCCAGCCCTTGCGCAATGCCAATGCCTATACGTACGCCGGTAAAACTACCGGGACCACGCCCGTAGGCTAATGCATTTATGTCAGTCAGGGAGGTTCCGCTGGTGGTCAGGATATCCTGCACCATAGGTAAGATTCGTTGAGTATGTTCGCGTGGACAAAGCTCGAAATGAGCGTTGACAGTACCGTCATTCCACAATGCGACAGAGCAGGCCTCTGTCGCGGTATCGATAGCCAGAATTCGCATGGGTCTTCGTGCTTAGATCAATAAAAAGGCGCGCATCATACCATACTCCGTAACAAATTACCTGGAGGATGGTATTGCGAGAAAACGAACTGCACGGGCAATATCTCTGGTACGCGGTGCGGGTGGCAGACTGGCGAGAAAAGTCGCGCCATAGGGACGCATCACCAGCCGATTGTCACAAATCACCAACACACCGCGATCGTCGGCGTCACGAATCAAACGCCCTACGCCCTGCTTGAGAGTGATCACCGCATCCGGCAGTTGTACTTCATCGAACGGGTCGCCGCCACGCAGGCGGCAGTCTTCCATTCGCGCTTTTAGTAAGGGATCGTCCGGCGAGGTAAACGGCAACTTATCGATAATCACCAGCGACAGCGTATCGCCGCGTACATCAACCCCTTCCCAGAAACTACTGGTCGCGACCAGTAGTGCGTTACCCGCACTGACGAATTGCTGCAACAGTTGCCCCTTACTGGTTTCTCCTTGTAACAGTACGGGAAGCGTCATGGTGGCGCGGAACTGCTCAGCCAGATCGCGCATCATGGCGTGTGAGGTACACAGCATAAAGCAGCGACCATTGTTAGCTTCGATGATCGGACGCAACATTGCCGCTAACTGACGAGCAGAACCCGGTTGATTGGTTTGCGGCAGATTACGCGGTACACACAGCAACGCCTGACGGCTGTAATCAAACGGGCTTGGCAACAGCAACGACTCGGCATGTTCAATACCAAGCCGCGAGGTGAAATGATGCAAATCGTCATTCACCGACAACGTGGCCGAAGTAAAGATCCAGCTACCAGGCTTTTGTTCCATTAATTCTTTGAATTTATCCGCCACGCTTAGCGGTGTCAGCGCCAGAGTGAAGTGACGTGATGTACATTCGTACCAATAGCTGTAACCCGGCTGATTGATCTCTTTTAATCGCTTCAACCGTGTGCGATACAGCGTGGCACGCTCAAATGCCGCATCCAGCAAGGCGGAACGCCCCAACGACAATTTCGCGACGTCGTAACAAAGCTCAAGAGTGTCATCAAGCAATAAAAATGCCCGCTGAATTTGCGGATTCGCTAACAGTTCACGCAGATTACCGCGATACCCCGGTTCGCCGAGTTGCAGACGAAAATCCTGCGCGCTCTGGGCAAGACGATCGGCACATTTTTGCAACTGCTGGGTGTCTTTTAATTCAGTGCGATAGGCGATGGTGATGTCTTTTGCCAGGTCAAGCAACTGTCGGCTGGAGAGCGACTGACCAAAGTACTGGCTGGCAATATCCGGCAATTGGTGGGCTTCGTCGAAGATCATGACGTCAGCTTCTGGGATCAACTCGCCAAATCCGCTCTCTTTAACCACCATATCCGCCAGAAACAGATGATGGTTCACCACCACCACATCGGCATCCATCGCTTTTTTGCGCGCTTTAACCACAAAGCAATCTTTATACATCGGGCAGTCGCTGCCAAGGCAGTTATCGTTTGTACTGGTTACCAGCGGCCACGCCTGTGAATCTTCCGTCACGCTGACGCAGGTGCTGATATCACCATCCACTGTTTGATTAGACCAGGAGCGCAGGAGGATCACATCGCTTAACGTTTGTACCGGCAGATCGCCGCCCGCCAGCGCCTGCTGCTCGAGACGTTCGAGGCAGAGATAGTTTGATCGCCCTTTCAGTAACGCCACATTGCCCGTGTATTTCAGCGCCTTTGCCACCGTCGGCAAATCACGGCTGTAGAGCTGATCCTGTAACGCTTTTGAGCCCGTCGAGATAATGACTTTCTTTTTCGCCCGCAACGCAGGGGCGAGGTAAGCGTAGGTTTTGCCCGTACCGGTTCCCGCTTCAACGACCAGCGGTTGACCTTTTTCTATCGCCTGGGTGACGGCAACCGCCATCTGCCGTTGTGGCTCACGCGGTTTAAAGCCTGGTATCGCTTTCGCCAGTTGACCGTCTGGTGCAAAATCGTCCGTCACACTACCCCCTGTTGATTTGAACAGGGATTATGTCAGGCCAGACTGATTTTCGCCAGTTGAAGTGGTGACGACGACCTCACGTTGTGGCAGTCTTTGCAGCACATAAATGGGATGATAATGAGGATAAAATGATGACAATCGTTCGTATTGACGCCGAAGCCCGCTGGTCTGATGTGGTGATCCACAACAATACGCTCTACTACACTGGCGTACCGGAAAACCTTGACGCCGATGCGTTTGAGCAAACCGCGAATACGCTGGCGCAAATTGATGCGGTGCTGGAAAAACAAGGCAGTAATAAGTCGCGCATTCTGGATGTCACGATTTTCCTGGCCGATAAAAATGATTTTGCAGCAATGAATAAAGCGTGGGATGCCTGGGTTGTCGCGGGTCATGCGCCGGTGCGCTGCACAGTGCAAGCGGGTCTGATGAATCCGCAGTATAAGGTTGAAATTAAGATTATCGCGGCGGTTTAATTACCTAAAATTTTATACCCAGACAAAATCACACAATAATTTATCGAAAATACTGGTCGATTTTGAACAATCGACCAGTACCTCTATAATTTACTTTTGATAAAATATGAAATCTTTCAGGAGTCTTATTTTCGACAAATAATTAATTGTACACTTCGATGATTTTCACTCTATTTATACAAAAAAATATTAATCACAGTAAATTACTACAACAACTTAATATCTCAGTTAATGTGTTCTGATTTACTTTACGATACATCCGCGCTCCGAAAGGGATCTGCCAGAAGCCCGGAGAAGCGCACTTAATTTGCCGCACATCTGCACGTAACTCGTCATGTTCTGCTACCTTTAAAATGCCTGAATGTCAACAGGATAACTCATGATATATGGTTATAATCCCTTTGATATTGGATGCAATTTAAGGTCATATATAGCCTTATCGATCACATGGTTAATTTAAGGACAAGAATATGCCTGCAGTAATTGATAAAGCACTGGATTTCATTAGTGCCATGGATATATCAGCATCAATACCCAGCTCCATGAATGAAAGCACAGCGAAGGGAATATTTAAGTATTTGAAAGAACTGGGCGTCCCCGCAACCACCAGCGATATTACTACGCGAGCGAGTCAGGAAGACTGGAATCCAGGATTCACGGAAAAAATGGTTGGCTGGGCAAAAAAGATGGAGTCTGGCGAACGCGTTGTGATTAAAAATCCTGAATATTTTTCGACATATATGCAGGAAGAACTCAAGGCGCTTGTGTGAGTTAAAACGCGATCACGAAAAATCGACCAGGACGCTTTCATTGACCTCAAAAAGCGTCCATTTTTACCATTATGTATAACCCGTATCCCTCTTTTACTGATGACGTATGAAGAGGCGTTACTCGTCCTCATCCTCAAAACGCGCCACAATTCGTTCGCCAGAATGATTGGCGCGCAGTTCTTCCGCTACCAGCGCAATCGCCTGGCCACTGCTCATCCCCTGCGCCATGAGTTCCTGTATACGCTCAACGGCTTTTTGCTGCTGTTCATGGGTGAGTGAAGGTAAACCTGCAAACATTGTTAACTCCTGCTAAATTGTTGGCGCTAATTATTTCATGCTACCCGGCACATAGCCAGTAGAGTCAGGACTGATGAAGACGTTATCTCCCGCTGTGATTACTTTACCCTGGCGTCAGGACGCCGCTGAATACTATTTTGCCCGCTTAAGCCACCTGCCGTGGGCGATGCTGTTGCACTCCGGCTATGCCAGTCATGCGCATAATCGCTTTGATATTGTGGTGGCAGACCCCGTTTGTACCTTAACCACTCATGGTGATGAAACCGTCGTTTGGCAAGGTGAAAACCGAACAACGACCACTGACGATCCGCTAAGGATACTTCAGCAAGCGCTGGACCGTGCACATATCCAGCCCACGTATAATAACGATTTGCCATTTCAGGGCGGTGCGCTGGGTTTATTTGGCTACGATCTGGGTCGTCGTTTTGAAATTCTGCCCAAAATTGCCCAGCAGGACATCGACTTGCCGGATATGGCTGTGGGTATTTATGACTGGGCGCTAATTGTTGACCATCAAAAACAGATGGTTTCTCTGCTTAGCCACCGTGACGTAAATGCGCGTCTGGTATGGCTGGAAAACCAGCAAATCGCGCCACCGCAAGAGTTCCAGCTGACGTCTGCCTGGCAATCCAATATGACCCGCGAGCAGTATGGCGAGAAGTTTCGCCAGGTTCAGGAATACCTGCACAGTGGCGACTGTTATCAGGTCAATCTCGCCCAGCGTTTTCAGGCTACCTATTCTGGCGATGAATGGCAGGCGTTCGTAAAACTCAATCAGGCTAACCGTGCGCCATTTAGTGCTTTCCTGCGTCTTGAACAGGGGGCGATTTTAAGTCTTTCGCCAGAACGGTTTATTCTTTGTGATGGTGGCGAGATCCAGACCCGCCCGATTAAAGGCACGCTCCCACGTCTCCCCTCCCCTCAGGAAGATAGTAAACAAGCAGAAAAACTGGCGAACTCACCAAAAGATCGCGCTGAAAACCTGATGATTGTCGATTTAATGCGTAATGATATTGGCCGTGTTGCCGTGCCAGGTTCGGTGAAAGTACCAGAACTGTTCGTAGTGGAACCTTTCCCTGCCGTACATCATCTGGTCAGTACTATTACAGCACGGTTACCAGAGCAATTACATGCCAGCGATCTGCTGCGCGCGGCTTTCCCGGGGGGCTCAATCACCGGAGCGCCGAAAGTGCGGGCAATGGAAATTATTGATGAGCTGGAACCCCAGCGACGCAACGCCTGGTGCGGTAGCATTGGCTATTTGAGCTTTTGCGGCAATATGGATACCAGCATTACCATCCGCACTCTGACCGCAGTTAACGGAAAAATTTACTGTTCCGCGGGCGGCGGTATAGTCGCTGATAGCCTGGAAGAAGCGGAATATCAGGAAACTTTTGATAAAGTTAATAAGATATTACGCCAACTGGAGAACTAACACGTGGAATACCGTAGCCTGACGCTTGATGATTTTTTATCGCGTTTTCAACTTTTGCGCCCACAAATCAACCGTGAAACCTTAAATCATCGTCAGGCTGCCGTGTTAATTCCCATCGTCCGCCGACCACAGCCTGGGCTGTTGCTCACTCAGCGTTCCGTTCATTTGCGTAAACATGCCGGACAAGTGGCATTTCCCGGTGGCGCGGTTGATGCCACTGATGCTTCAATCATTGCTGCTGCACTGCGTGAAGCTGAAGAAGAGGTCGCCATTCCGCCTTCCGTTGTTGACGTGATTGGCGTGCTACCGCCTGTCGATAGCGTAACGGGTTATCAGGTAACACCAGTGGTTGGCATCATCCCCCCAAATTTACCGTACCGCGCCAGCGAAGATGAAGTCTCTGCAGTGTTTGAAATGCCACTCTCCCAGGCACTACATTTGGGACGCTACCACCCACTGGATATCTATCGTCGAGGCGATTCTCATCGGGTGTGGCTTTCCTGGTACGAACAGTATTTTGTATGGGGAATGACCGCAGGCATAATTCGTGAACTGGCGCTGCAAATCGGTGTGAACCCCTGACTATACTTATCTTTACATCGACAAAACACTACTTGAGACAATCATCGCAATATTAGTTAAATCGCGGTTTTTGATTAGTTTAATTCATGTGAATAGTTAAGCCGATCGCCGCATTCCCTCTTACACTATGCGCTGTTATTCGTTTGTTACTGGAAGTCCAGTCACCTTGTCAGGAGTATTATTGTGATTAGTCTATTCGACATGTTTAAGGTGGGGATTGGCCCCTCATCTTCCCATACTGTAGGGCCTATGAAGGCAGGTAAACAGTTCGTCGATGATCTGGTCGAAAAAGGCTTACTGGATAGCGTTACCCGCGTCGCCGTGGATGTTTATGGCTCACTGTCGCTGACGGGTAAAGGCCACCATACCGATATTGCCATTATTATGGGTCTTGCAGGTAACGAACCTGCCACCGTAGATATTGACAGCATCCCTGGTTTTATTCGCGATGTTGAAGAACGCGAACGTCTGCTGTTAGCTGAGGGCCGACACGAAGTTGATTTTCCCCGTGACAACGGGATGCGTTTTCACAATGGCAACCTGCCGCTGCATGAAAACGGCATGCAGATCCACGCGTATAACGGCGATGAAGTCATCTACAGCAAAACCTATTATTCCATCGGCGGCGGTTTTATCGTCGATGAAGAACATTTCGGTCAGGATGGCGCAAACGAAGTTAGCGTGCCATATCCGTTTAAATCAGCCACCGAACTGCTGGCTTACTGCAACGAAACCGGCTATTCCCTTTCTGGCCTGGCGATGCAGAACGAACTGGCACTGCACAGCAAAAAAGAGATTGATGAGTATTTCGCCCATGTCTGGCAGACCATGCAAGCATGTATCGATCGCGGGATGAATACTGAAGGCGTGCTGCCTGGTCCGTTGCGTGTGCCGCGTCGTGCGTCCGCGCTTCGCCGGATGTTGGTTTCCAGTGATAAACTCTCTAACGATCCGATGAATATTATCGACTGGGTAAACATGTTTGCGCTGGCGGTTAACGAAGAAAACGCGGCTGGCGGACGCGTAGTTACTGCACCAACAAACGGTGCCTGTGGCATCGTTCCGGCTGTGCTGGCGTATTACGACCACTTTATTGAATCGGTAAGCCCCGATATCTATACCCGCTACTTTATGGCGGCCGGGGCGATTGGCGCGTTGTACAAAATGAACGCCTCAATTTCCGGGGCGGAAGTCGGTTGTCAGGGTGAAGTCGGTGTGGCTTGTTCAATGGCGGCGGCTGGTCTTGCAGAACTACTGGGCGGTAGTCCAGAACAAGTTTGTGTGGCAGCGGAAATTGGTATGGAGCACAATCTCGGCCTGACCTGTGACCCCGTTGCCGGTCAGGTTCAGGTACCGTGCATTGAGCGTAACGCGATTGCTTCGGTGAAAGCGATTAATGCCGCACGTATGGCTTTACGCCGCACCAGCGCGCCACGCGTCTCACTGGATAAAGTCATTGAGACAATGTACGAAACCGGTAAGGACATGAATGCCAAGTACCGTGAAACCTCTCGTGGCGGTCTGGCAATTAAAGTCCAGTGTGACTAATACTTTTCTTACGCCCATCTGCAACGGATGGGCGAATTTCTCCCGCTTTCTCGTCTACTGTAATTTTCCCCACTACACTTCCACTGTTGCGTCAGGCGTTTGTCGCCATACGCTTACAGGGTGGCCCGCATGCAAAAAGCACAACGGATCATTAAAACCTATCGCCGTAATCGAATGATTGTTTGTACGATTTGCGCACTTTTTACGCTTATCTCGACACTAAGCGTGCGATTTATTTCACAGCGTAACTTAAATCAGCAACAGGTGGTGCTCTTTGCCAACCATGCCGTTGAAGAATTAGATAAGGAACTGCTGCCTCTACAGGCAGGTAGCAAGGTTTTACTCCCGTTGATTGGACTGCCGTGTTCAGTCGCTCATCTGCCATTACGCAAGCAAGCGGCGAAGCTACAAACGGTGCGCTCAATTGGTCTGGTGCAAAACGGCACGCTTTATTGCTCCAGTATTTTCGGTTATCGCAATGTACCTGTTGTGGATATTCAGGCTGATTTACCCGCATCACAGCCACTTTTACGTCTGGCGACCGATAGTGTATTGATTAAAGGCAGCCCGGTTTTAATCCAGTGGACGCCCGCGCCGGACAGTGACAGCGATGGGGTCATGGAGATGATTAACATCGACCTGTTGACGGAGATGCTTCTGGAGCCTCAGTTACCGCAAATTAGTAGCGCCAGCCTGACCGTGGCCGATCGCCATCTGCTCTATGCCGACGGTCTGGTTGATACTCTTCCACCACGTAATAACGATGAAAACTATCAGCTTTCTTCACGGCACTTTCCTTTTACTATCAACGTTAACGGGCCGGGCGCTACCGCGCTGGCGTGGCACTATCTGCCAACACAATTACCGCTGGCGGTCCTGCTAAGTTTGCTGGTGGGCTATATCGCCTGGCTGGCGACCGCTTACCGCATGAGTTTCTCCCGCGAAATAAACATGGGGCTGGCGCAACATGAGTTCGAGCTATTCTGTCAGCCTTTACTCAATGCGCGTAGCCAGCAATGTATTGGCGTAGAGATTTTGCTGCGTTGGAATAACCCACGTCAGGGCTGGATCTCGCCGGATGTTTTTATCCCTATTGCGGAAGAGCATCATCTGATTGTGCCGTTGACGCGTTATGTGATGGCAGAGACGATTCGTCAGCGCCATGTTTTCCCCATGAATAGCCAGTTTCACATTGGCATTAACGTCGCACCCAGCCATTTTCGCCGTGGCGTGCTGCTAAAAGATCTCAATCAATACTGGTTTAGTGCTCATCCGATTCAGCAATTAATCCTCGAAATCACCGAGCGTGATGCGCTTCTGGATGTCGATTATCGGATTGCCCGTGAGTTACATCGCCAAAAAGTCAAATTAGCGATAGATGATTTTGGCACTGGCAATAGCTCGTTTTCCTGGCTGGAAACACTACGCCCGGATGTGCTGAAAATTGACAAATCATTCACCGCAGCAATTGGTTCAGACGCCGTTAACTCGACCGTAACCGATATCATCATTGCGCTGGGACAGAGACTGAATATTGAGCTGGTGGCTGAAGGCGTGGAAACCCAGGAACAGGCGAAATATTTGCGCCGCCATGGGGTGCATATTTTGCAAGGGTATTTATATGCGCAACCAATGCCGCTGCGCGATTTTCCAAAATGGCTGGCGGGCAGCCAACCGCCGCCCGCCCGGCATAATGGACATATCACGCCCATTATGCCGTTACGTTAACGCTTACTCGTCGTCATCATGCGACGGTTGTTCTTTAATAATACGAACCAAATCAACACGATAGTCGTTAGCTTCTACTATGGTGATATGTAATGGACCGACATCAATGACATCGCCAGCACGAGGAATATGACCATTCGCGGAAATCACCAGGCCAGCAACCGTTGCAATATCATCGTCATCTGTCAAATGCTCAACATCAAGCGCCTGCTGCAAAGCATGTAAATCCGTACCACCTTTTACCAGCCAGCCGTCGCCGTCAGCAATGATTTCCGGCGTTTCATCAGCATCCGGGAACTCCCCGGCAATGGCTTCCAGTACGTCCAGCGGCGTGACCAGACCTTGCACTACGCCAAACTCGTTGGTGACAATAACGAAACTCCCGCGAGCACGACGCAACACCCCTAACAAATTGATCGGGTCAAGAGTTTCCGGCACGATAATCGCGGGAGAAGCCGAGGCAATCGCCGCGACATCAACACCATCTTCCAGCGCCACCAGCAGTTCTTTGGCACGCACGATACCGATGATTTCATCCAGTTCGCCACGACATACCGGGAACAGGCTATGTGGCGAAGAAAGCAACTGTTCACGAATTTCATCGACACCGAGATTAGCGTCTACCCAACTGATTTCACCGCGCGGCGTCATAATCCCGCGCAGAGAACGCGATGCCAGGGTCAGCACACCGTTAATCATATAACGTTCTTCCTCCGCAAACGCCCCTTCTGGCACAGGGATCGGTATCGGGTTATCGGCATCGTGTTGAACATTCGGCTGATGTTTTCCCCCCATCAAACGCAGAATGGCGTCGGCAGTACGGGCACGCAGAGGCAGCATCGACTGGTGACGAATAAAGTTGCGGCGCGCAATCTGGTTAAACACTTCGATGATGATCGAGAAGCCAATTGCGGCATACAGGTAACCTTTTGGAATGTGGAAACCGAAACCTTCGGCCACCAGACTCAGACCAATCATTAGCAGGAAGCTCAGACAGAGCACCACCACCGTTGGATGTTGGTTAACGAATCGCGTCAACGGTTTAGACGCCAGCAACATGACGGCCATCGCAATCACTACCGCAGCCATCATTACCGGCAGATGGTTGACCATTCCGACCGCGGTAATCACCGCATCCAGCGAGAAGACGGCATCAAGGATGACAATTTGTGTTACTACCACCCAGAAACTGGCATAGCCTTTGCCGTGACCAGAATCATGATTGCGGTTTTCCAGCCTTTCATGAAGCTCAGTCGTCGCTTTGAACAGTAAGAACACTCCCCCCAGCAGCATTATCAGGTCGCGCCCCGAGAAGGTGAAATCCATCACGCCGAACAATGGTTTGGTCAATGTAACCATCCACGAAATCAGCGATAACAGCCCCAGACGCATAACCAGCGCCAGTGACAATCCCAACAGGCGCGCTTTATCACGTTGTTTTGGCGGCAGTTTGTCGGCAAGAATAGCGATGAAGACCAGGTTATCGATACCCAGCACAATTTCAAGAACAACAAGCGTGAGTAGCCCCGCCCAAATCGAGGGGTCCATTAAGAATTCCATGACAGGCTCCTGCTTAAGGAATAGCTATTCGGCGCCAGAAATAATGCAGGCGTAACGACTAAATGCAAACAAAAGGTACGGCATAAAATGCCAGAAAGGCAGGCGTCAGAAGGCCTGTAACTGAAATGACGTCGGTGACGATCCATACTGCGGGCTGTTGCCCTATACTCCATAGTTGTTAAACGGGGGTTAAACATAACAGAGAGACGCCTGATTTTGCAAAGATTTACCTTCCTTTGCAAACGAATGTGACGAGGATATTTTACCTTTCGAAATTTCTGCTAAGCGAAAGTTAAATTACGGATCTTCATCACATAAAATATTTTTTTCGATATCTAAAATAAATCGCGAAATACAGGGGGTTTTTGGTTGTAGCCCTTATCTGAATCGATTCGATTGTGGACGACGATTCAAAAATACATCTGGCACGTTGAGGTGTTAACGATAATAAAGGAGGTAGCAAGTGACCATTGCTATTGTTATAGGCACACATGGTTGGGCTGCAGAACAGTTGCTTAAAACAGCAGAGATGCTGTTAGGCGAGCAGGAAAATGTCGGCTGGATCGATTTCGTTCCAGGTGAAAATGCCGAAACGTTGATCGAAAAATACAACGCTCAGTTGGCAAAACTCGACACCACTAAAGGCGTGCTGTTTCTCGTTGATACATGGGGAGGCAGTCCGTTCAATGCTGCCAGCCGCATCGTCGTCGACAAAGAGCATTATGAAGTGATCGCAGGCGTTAACATTCCAATGTTAGTGGAAACGCTAATGGCCCGTGACGATGATCCAGGCTTTGATGAACTGGTGGCTCTGGCAGTCGAAACAGGCCGTGAAGGCGTGAAAGCCCTGAAAGCCAAACCGGTTGAAAAAGCGGCGCCAGCACCCGCTGCCGCGGCATCAAAAGCGGCGCCAACGCCGACAAAACCCATGGGACCAAACGACTACATGGTTATTGGCCTTGCGCGTATCGACGACCGTCTGATTCACGGCCAGGTGGCCACCCGCTGGACCAAAGAAACCAATGTCTCCCGTATCATCGTTGTTAGTGACGAAGTGGCTGCGGATACTGTTCGTAAGACACTGCTCACCCAGGTTGCACCTCCGGGCGTAACAGCACACGTGGTTGATGTTGCCAAAATGATTCGCGTCTACAACAACCCGAAATATGCTGGCGAACGCGTAATGCTGTTATTTACCAACCCGACTGATGTTGAGCGTCTCGTTGAAGGCGGCGTGAAAATCACCTCTGTTAACGTCGGTGGTATGGCATTCCGTCAGGGCAAAACCCAGGTGAATAACGCGGTTTCGGTTGATGAAAAAGATATCGAAGCGTTCAAGAAACTTAATGAGCGTGGTATTGAGCTGGAAGTCCGTAAAGTTTCCACCGATCCGAAACTGAAAATGATGGATCTGATCAGCAAAATCGATAAGTAACGTATTGTGTTGATTATCAGTCAATTTTCACACTTAAGTCTTACGTAAACAGGAGAAGTACAATGGAGATTACCGCTCTTCAAATTGTGCTGGTATTTATCGTAGCCTGTATCGCAGGTATGGGATCAATCCTCGATGAATTTCAGTTTCACCGTCCGCTCGTGGCGTGTACCCTGGTGGGTATCGTTCTTGGGGATATGAAAACCGGTATTATTATCGGTGGTACCCTGGAAATGATTGCTCTGGGCTGGATGAACATTGGCGCCGCAGTTGCGCCTGACGCCGCCCTGGCCTCCATCATTTCTACCATTCTGGTTATCGCAGGCCATCAGAGCATCGGCGCTGGTATCGCGCTGGCGATTCCGCTGGCTGCGGCAGGTCAGGTGTTGACCATTATCGTTCGTACTATCACCGTTGCTTTCCAGCACGCTGCGGATAAGGCGGCTGACAACGGCAACCTGACGGCAATCTCGTGGATCCACGTTTCTTCTCTGTTCTTGCAGGCAATGCGTGTGGCTATCCCGGCCGTTATCGTCGCACTGTCTGTCGGCACCAGCGAAGTGCAGAACATGCTGAGCGCAATTCCAGAAGTGGTGACCAATGGTCTGAACATCGCCGGTGGCATGATCGTAGTCGTTGGTTATGCAATGGTTATCAACATGATGCGTGCTGGCTATCTGATGCCGTTCTTCTACCTCGGCTTCGTGACTGCAGCATTCACCAACTTTAACCTGGTTGCCCTGGGTGTGATTGGTACTGTAATGGCAGTGCTCTACATTCAACTTAGCCCGAAATATAACCGCGTAGCCGGTGCGCCTGCTCAGGCTGCTGGTAACAACGATCTCGATAACGAACTGGACTAACAGGTGAGCGAAATGGTTGATACAACTCAAACTACCACCGAGAAAAAACTCACTCAAAGTGATATTCGTGGCGTCTTCCTGCGTTCTAACCTCTTTCAGGGTTCATGGAACTTCGAACGTATGCAGGCGCTGGGTTTTTGCTTCTCTATGGTTCCGGCGATTCGCCGTCTCTACCCGGAGAATAATGAAGCCCGTAAACAAGCAATCCGTCGTCACCTGGAGTTCTTTAACACTCAGCCGTTTGTGGCTGCACCAATTCTGGGCGTAACCCTGGCGCTGGAAGAACAGCGTGCTAATGGTGCGGAGATCGATGATGGCGCCATCAACGGTATCAAAGTCGGTCTGATGGGACCGCTGGCTGGCGTGGGCGACCCGATCTTCTGGGGAACCGTACGTCCGGTATTTGCCGCACTGGGTGCCGGTATTGCAATGAGCGGCAGCCTGTTAGGACCGTTGCTGTTCTTCATCCTGTTTAACCTGGTGCGTTTGGCAACCCGTTATTACGGCGTAGCATATGGTTACTCTAAAGGTATTGATATCGTTAAAGATATGGGTGGCGGCTTCCTGCAAAAACTGACGGAAGGGGCGTCTATTCTCGGCCTGTTTGTCATGGGGGCATTGGTTAATAAGTGGACGCATGTCAACATTCCGTTGGTGGTTTCAACCATCACAGGTCAGGATGGGCAGACGCGTGTCACCACTGTACAAACCATTCTGGACCAGTTGATGCCTGGTCTGGTACCACTGCTGCTGACCTTTGCCTGTATGTGGCTGTTGCGCAAAAAAGTTAACCCGCTGTGGATCATCGTTGGCTTCTTCGTCATCGGTATCGCTGGTTACGCTTGCGGCCTGTTGGGACTGTAAGACTGTTGTACACTACCGGGGCCTTTTGGCCCCGTTTTTTTATCTGGAGGATTAATGACAATCACGGAACTGGTACTGATTCTTTTTATCGCCGCGCTACTTGCTTTCGCGATTTACGATCAGTTCATCATGCCCCGCCGTAACGGCCCTACTCTGCTGGCCATTCCTTTACTACGGCGTGGTCGTATCGACAGCGTTATCTTTGTCGGGCTGATTGTCATTCTTATTTATAACAATGTGACTAATCATGGTGCGCAAATAACCACCTGGTTATTAAGTGCACTGGCGCTAATGGGATTCTATATTTTCTGGATCCGTGTTCCAAAAATCATCTTCAAACAAAAAGGGTTTTTCTTCGCCAATGTCTGGATTGAATATAACCGGATTAAAGCGATGAACCTATCGGAAGATGGCGTGCTGGTCATGCAATTAGAACAGCGCCGTTTATTAATCCGCGTACGAAATATCGACGATCTGGAAAAAATTTATAAGCTTCTCGTTTCTACTCAATAAGTTATGAATTTAGCCAAAGCTATGTTTAGTGTATTTTAAATAACCAGACATAGCTCAGGCTATATTATTCCTTCCCTTATTTGTTATTTATTTTAACGTTTCATTGATACATAAATCTAAATGAAAATCGTTATCAACAAATAAACAGGTAATATATATCCCTACAGTTGTTTTATATTCTCAAAATATGTTAAGGTTGCGCCCTCATTTGGGGAGTAGCCAATTTCCAGACTCAGGAAATGTACGTGTCAACATACTCGTTGCAAAACGTGGCGCGTACGGACTGAATACTTTCAGTCAGGCGAGACCATATGCACATCAATCGCTATGCTTGCGCGAACACTTTTGTCGTTCGTGTATGCATGTTTGCTGGGGGCGATGGTGTGTTTTATGGATACCCCGGTCAGGACCTTATCATGAATATCACTGCTACTGTTCTTCTTGCTTTTGGTATGTCGATGGATGCCTTTGCCGCATCAATCGGTAAAGGTGCCACTCTCCATAAACCGAAATTTACTGAAGCCCTGCGAACCGGTCTTATTTTTGGCGCAGTCGAAACGCTGACGCCGTTAGTCGGCTGGGGGATGGGCATGTTAGCCAGTCGCTTTGTCCTCGAGTGGAACCACTGGATTGCGTTTGTCTTGCTGATATTTCTCGGCGGCCGAATGATTATTGAAGGGTTTCGTGGCGGAGATGATGAAGATGAAAAGCCACGTAGTCGTCATGGTTTTTGGTTGCTGGTCACCACAGCCATCGCAACCAGTCTTGATGCCATGGCAGTTGGCGTAGGTCTGGCCTTCCTGCAAGTCAACATTATTGCTACTGCACTGGCCATTGGCTGCGCAACACTGGTTATGTCAACGTTAGGGATGATGATCGGTCGTTTTATCGGCCCGATGCTCGGAAAAAAAGCAGAAATTCTCGGCGGGCTGGTGCTTATCGGTATTGGCGCCCAGATCCTCTGGACGCACTACCACGGTTAATCTACGCGCTGCCAGAGGTGAATATTAAAATCCGTCTGGCAGTCAAACACCTCTTTCGCCGCCAACATTTGCCAGACTTCTGCTCTTGCACGCCAGGCAAACGGCGTCATCTGTAACAACGCGATGGCTTCATCTCCGCGAAGCCGCATCGGGTAACATAGCTCATCACTTTGTTGTAACGTAAACCCCGCCAATTGTTCAGCATGAGGCGCATGAAGATGCACTTCATCGTAGATTAGCCCCTTCAGTTCCATCAAATGTCGCGGTCCCGGTGTGGCGGTAATAACCCATCCCCCCGGTTTTACCACACGCGTGAGTTCTTCCGCTTTACACGGCGCGTAGATACGAATAATGGCGTCCATACTTACATCAGCAAATGGCAAACGATGACTGGAAGCGACACAAAAGGTGACCTGCTGATAGCGTTTCGCTGCGGCTTTGATCGCGACCTTAGAAACATCCAGACCAAAGGTCGTTACTTCGGGCAAGGCATCGGCAAACGCGTGCGTGTAATACCCTTCTCCACAACCGATATCCAATATCGCTCTTGCTTTTTCATCAAGTCGTTCCCGCAGCTGGGCGATGATTGCATCGCGCAGAGGCTTATAATGTCCGGCATCTAAAAATGCACGTCGCGCTTGCATCATTTCTGCGCTGTCGCCCGGATCGCGGGAGCGTTTATGCTGAACAGGCAGCAAATTAACATATCCTTCTTTCGCCATATCAAACTGATGCCGTTGAGGACAGATATAGCTGTTTTTTTCACGCGAAAGAAGCTGATGGCAAAGTGGACAGGAAAACGACATGGCAACTCCGGCAGGATACTAAAGGCCGCAAGTGTAACGCGAATCACGCAGTGGGCAAATATCTGAACACCGGGAACTGAGATAAAACAAAATAAAAAGCCTCACATTCGGCGAGGCTTGATAGCGAGATTGAAGCGCATTCACGCTTCAGATCAGTGGATTCGATCAGATAGCTGTTACGTTAACAGCAGCCGGACCTTTCTGGCCGTCCTGAATTTCGAACTCAACGTTCTGGCCTTCGGCCAGAGTTTTGAAGCCATTACCCTGGATAGCGGAGAAGTGTACAAACACATCTTTGCTGCCATCAGCCGGAGTAATGAAACCAAAACCTTTAGACTCGTTGAACCACTTAACCTGACCTTTAATCTTTGCCATTTGAAAAATTCCTTAGATTGTTTTCTTCGCCCGCAGGCATAACGTAGATAAAACTGAGACATTACTGCATGAGGCACTAATATAAGGCTCGGCAGAGAAGCGGTATTCAACGACAACGTGTTTACTCAGGACTTCTTTACTGAAAATGCCACACATAAACAGAACTGTACCTCGTTTAACCCGAAAACTGTTATCACATACAACGTTAATTATGGCAAGCCATTTTTAAACATGTCTCGATCAGCCGCACAAATCTCGATACGTCTTCCACTTTTTTTGCACATTTATGCAACGGAATGCATATCAATATATCGCTGTACTTAAGTCTATCTGTACAAGCAGATACTTGAGCTAATGCATTTTCAAACATAGTTCAATAAGTTCAGTTCTTCCAGAGTCAGCAAAAGAACTTATTACGAAATGAGCGTGATATCACTTTTGATGCTATGTAATGAATAAATATTATATCATTTTTTCTCATAAAACAGTCAGTTAACAGGCGGTGGCGGCATACTACAGATACCAAACTTAGAGTGTATTATTAATTAAAAATAAGAAATATTGCCGAATGACTAAAAAACAAAGAGAGAAACGTTTCGCTAAAAATAATACCGCGGTTGATCACAATTCCGATGTAAACATCCTAATAGCGTAGTGCAATAAATATCTTTTTCTGATGTCAGTATGATGACATAAATAAAATGATAAATACCAGAAGTCAGACCAGAGGATTAATTTGAATCAATTGCACCACTATAGTGCAAATAAAGACAGAAAGCTGAGTTCCCCTTACATTACAGAGTTACTCAGCTTTAAGGAAAGATTACCGTTCGGCGACCAGCCGAATGATATCTTCATCTTCAACCGATTTTCGATTCTCCGCGATCTTTTCATCCGCTTTTTCGGGCTCGTTAGCCTCGCACAAACGACGTAACAATGCATTCTGACGTTTTTGCTGATCCAGCAATGCCTCGAGCAGTTCAATCTGTTCGTTAGTCCGTGAGCTTGCACGGTTGATGAAAAACCACAAGATAAGACCGATAAGGAGAACCACCACCGATACAACCAAAGACGCAATGTTCATCACGCCTGAATTTACAACTTCGTTCATTTCACCACCTCTAAGTAGAGGTGCCATTCTACCACTGCTGGAGAGGAAGGAAATCTACTGATAAAAAAATGATATCACCACGGGATAAGCTGGTTGATGGCACAAATTCCGCTGAAAAATGGCACATCCTGATCGCACATCATGCTGAATACCTGCATCCAGAGCAGCAAGCAAGCCAACACAGCAACAGCCAGGACGACCCATCGAAACTTTTTCACTCCAATCTCCGTTAAACCTACCTTATGCGAATAAATTAACATGCGTTAGTTAAACAGCGCCTAACTATGTCGATATTCGTGCTTTTTCAGAATATGGCGCTTGCTTCAGCACATATTGCCGCTACGATTAAGCGAACAAAAAAAGAGAAGAGGTCATAATGCGATTCATTATTCGCACAGTTATGTTGATAGCACTAGTATGGACAGGATTATTACTCAGCGGATATGGCGTTCTTATTGGAAGCAAGGAGAATGCAGCAGGGTTAGGTTTGCAATGCACATATCTGACCGCCAGAGGCACCAGCACGGTGCAGTATCTGCACACAAAAAGTGGATTTTTCGGGATAACAGATTGCCCGCTGTTACGTAAAAGCAGTGTTGTGGTTGATAACGGTTAATTCTTGATAGATAAAGATATAAATATCACGTTTAACATTGAATGAATAAAAAACATACTTATCTTCGACGCGAGTTAAATAGTGTTAGGGGTGACTTTATTTAACCCGCGCTAATGGCAGAACCTGTCTGGTAAATAGACAGGTTCCGACTTTCTTATTTAGAATGGATAATCGTGATAACCCATTTGTGAAGAGATTTTACGCGCCGCAATATGTAACATAGCAACATACTCCTGCAAACGCTGTTCAGAGAAACGGAGTGTCGGGAAAGAGATACTCAGACCAGCAATAACGACGCCAAAGCGGTCAAATACCGGAACCGCGATGCAACGCAATCCTTCTTCCTGTTCTTCGTTATCTTCGCCATAGCCCTGCTCGCGTACCTCGTCCAACACCGGCAATAACTCTTCAGTGCTGGTAATGGTACGAGCGGTACTGCGTTTATACTCCACGTTTTCAAGGATTTGCTTCACTTCATCGCGATCACGCCACGCCAGTAATACTTTACCGATGGCCGTGCTGTAGAGCGGATTACGACGTCCAATCCGTGAATACATACGCAAATTGTACATTGAGTCAATTTTGTGAATGTAAACAATACTGTCTTCGTCTAATGCGCCAAGATGGATAGTTTCTTTAGTGAGGCGCGAGATTTCACGCATCTGGATATCTGCACTACGGATGAGATCAACGTTTTGTAACGCACGAGCCCCCAGTTCAAATAATTTCAGGGTCAGCGAATATTTTTCTGACTCCCCTTCCTGCGCCACATAGCCCAGAGTTTTCATCGTCTGTAAAAAGCGATAAACGGTGCTTTTTGACATCATAACGCGCTGTGATAACTCGGTTATTCCTATTTCACGCTCTTCACCCAGCGCCTGTAAAATGCCAAAAACCTTCAGTACAGAAGAGACAGAATCAGGCTGTTTATCCAGATCTGCGTTAGCCATTTATCACCTCATAGCGAGTGTTTTATAAAAATCAGAACTATTTTTTATTATAATTTCGCCCCTGGGGGGCCGCAATCCATCTTTTGCAGGTTAGTTACAATTCTGCGACATTCGCTGTGAATATCAGTGCTAGAATCATAACCCTGTTGATTATTCTCAATAAGATATAAAATTCCTATGCCAAAAGTTCAGGCCGATGGCCTGCCGTTGCCTCAGCGATACGGTGCGATTTTAACCATTGTTATTGGTATCTCGATGGCCGTCCTTGATGGCGCCATCGCCAACGTCGCCTTGCCAACAATCGCCACCGATCTTCGCGCCACACCTGCCAGTTCCATTTGGGTGGTCAATGCCTACCAAATTGCCATTGTCGTTTCCCTACTGTCGTTCTCTTTTTTAGGCGATATGTTTGGCTACCGACGTATCTATAAATGTGGTCTGGTCGTTTTTTTGCTCTCTTCGCTGTTCTGCGCCCTTTCTGATTCGCTGCAAATGCTCACCCTGGCGCGAGTAATCCAGGGATTCGGTGGCGCAGCGTTGATGAGCGTCAATACCGCACTCATTCGTCTTATCTACCCACAACGTTTTCTGGGACGGGGAATGGGGATAAACTCATTTATTGTTGCTGTATCCTCTGCAGCCGGACCGACGATCGCCGCTGCTATCCTTTCTATCGCGTCCTGGAAGTGGTTATTTTTAATTAACGTACCGTTAGGCATTATCGCCCTTCTGCTGGCGATACGTTTTCTGCCGCCAAATGGCTCTCGCTCCAGTAAACCACGTTTTGACCTGCCCAGCGCCGTGATGAATGCGCTAACATTCGGCTTGCTTATTACCGCGTTGAGTGGTTTTGCCCAAGGGCAATCTCTGATGTTGATCGGTGCGGAGCTGGCAGTCATGGTTGCCGTTGGGATTTTCTTTATTCGCCGCCAGCTTTCGCTTTCTGTACCGCTGTTGCCCGTAGATTTGCTACGTATTCCGCTGTTTTCTCTCTCTATTTGCACATCTATTTGCTCTTTCTGCGCACAAATGCTGGCAATGGTTTCTCTGCCGTTTTATCTGCAAACAGTGCTTGGGCGTAGTGAAGTTGAAACCGGTTTGCTCCTGACACCGTGGCCGTTGGCAACAATGGTAATGGCTCCGCTGGCAGGTTATTTGATAGAGCGCGTCCATGCAGGATTGCTGGGTGCTTTAGGGCTGTTCATCATGGCGGCGGGGCTTTTTTCACTGGTTTTGTTGCCAGCTTCACCTGCCGATATCAATATCATCTGGCCGATGATCTTATGCGGCGCTGGCTTTGGCTTATTCCAGTCACCCAATAACCATACCATTATTACCTCTGCACCTCGTGAGCGTAGCGGTGGCGCCAGTGGCATGTTAGGCACTGCTCGTCTGCTTGGTCAAAGCAGCGGCGCCGCATTAGTGGCGCTGATGCTGAACCAGTTTGGCGATAACGGTACGCACGTCTCGCTAATGACTGCGGCTATTCTGGCCGTGATCGCCGCCTGTATCAGTGGATTACGAATTACTCAGCCACGAAACCAGGCATAAAAAAGCGCGTCAACCAGGACGCGCTTTTTAGCATTTACTTCATCTTACTTCAGATATTCACCCGTACGCAGAGCTTCAATACGTTTGTCCAGCGGCGGGTGAGTCATGAACAACTCACTGAGCGATTTCGACTTACCGTTGATGCAAAATGCCATCATGCTGGTTGCTTCTTGCGGCTCATAGCTGGTTTTCAGGCGCTGTAGTGCAGCAATCATTTTCTCGCGACCAACCAGTTTTGCCGAACCGGCATCGGCGTGGAATTCACGGTGACGCGAGAACCACATGGTGATAATACTCGCCAGAATACCAAACACCAGCTCAAGCACCGTCGCAACAGCAAAGTAGATCAGCGGGTTGCCGTTGCTCTCTTCGCCTTCATCGCGATTGCCGCCCATGAAACCAGCAGCCAACTGCGCCAGAATGCGCGAGATAAAGATAACAAAGGTGTTCACCACGCCCTGAATCAACGTCATGGTGACCATGTCACCGTTAGCAATATGGCTGATTTCATGAGCAATTACCGCCTCGGCTTCGTCCGGGCTCATGTTTTGCAGCAACCCCGTACTGACAGCGACCAGAGAGGCATCACGACGTGCACCGGTTGCGAAAGCGTTGATATCCGGCGCATGGTAGATTGCCACTTGCGGCATAGCAATCCCCGCCTGACGTGCCTGGGTTGCGACAGTATTGACCAGCCAGCGTTCCCTTTCGTTACGCGGTTGTTCGATCACTTCCCCGCCAACAGATCGTAATGCCATCCATTTGGACATCAGAAGCGAAACGAAGGAACCACCAAAACCGAACAGCAAGGCCATAATCATCAGCCCCTGAACGCTGCTCGACTGTATCCCTGTCAGGCTCAGTACCAGCCCGAAAACGACCATCACGGCCAGGTTCGTTAGCAGGAAGAGCGCGATTCGCATCATAATTTTCTTTTTACCTCAGTTTAACAAAACGCATTATGCGATACCCACATCGTATGGGTTACACGACTATTTTCAAGTCTGGATAGTGCGTAAGTCACCAGAAAGACACAACTTTACATTTTGTAGCATCTGATTTACGGCGTCTTGCCGCTGTTAAAAAATCAGGCACAATTTCTTGTGCCTGATTGACGTTACTTGATGGGTGCGGGCTGTTCCGCGGGTCTGGCTTTTTCCAGTCGCGCCAGATCGAGCGCGATATTTACCGTTTCATCCAGGTACGGATCCGGCTCCTGATAATCTTTCGGTAGATCATCCAGTTTCTTCAGTTCCGGTTTACCCTCGCGTTTAAAACGATCGTTCAAACGCGCCAGACGTGTCGCATCGTCTTCGTTATTCTCTTTTTCACGCACGGCGTAGTTCAGAGAGACGATATTGCGCTTGTCCTTCATGGCGTTGAAACGTGCGATATCCTTCATGATGTTCTGGAATTCAGGATCTTTCGCGATACGCGCATTATGTTCTTTCAGTAACTCCGGCTCAAACACCGTTAAGTCTCCTGATTTCACATAGGTTGCCGCGTTAATGCTATCCCACGGCAGCGCATTATCTTCAAATTTCTCACCCGTTTCCGTCTCTTCATTACCCGTCGGCATGATGATATCTGGCGTTACGCCTTTGCGTTGCGTACTGCCGCCGTTAACGCGATAGAACTTCTGGATCGTGTACTGTACAGAACCCAGCGCTGGCCATTCCGGGCGTAACATCTGATCGTAGATACGATTCAGAGAACGATACTGCTGTACGGTCCCCTTACCGAATGTCGGCTCACCCACAATCAGTGCACGACCATAATCCTGCATTGCTGCAGCAAAGATTTCCGAAGCCGAGGCACTGAAACGGTCAACCAGCACCACCAGTGGGCCTTTATAGAAGACCTGACCATCGGTATCGCTATCTTCACGGACTTTGCCGTTATTATCGCGAACCTGCACAATCGGGCCAGATGGGATAAACAGGCCAGAAAGCGACACTGCTTCCGTCAGCGCTCCGCCACCATTGCTCCGCAGATCGATAATGATGCTGCTGACATTCTGTTTTTCCAGTTTCTGTAACTGAACTTTGACATCATCTGTCAAGCCAACGTAGAAACCAGGAATATCCAGCACGCCGACTTTTTCTTTACCGACGGTTTTCACAGACATTTTAACCGCGCGGTCTTCAAGACGAATACGTTCCCGCGTCAACGTCACCGTGCGGGTCTTAGTGCCTTTACCAGCGGGCAGAATTTCTAAACGAACTTTACTGCCTTTCGGCCCTTTGATTAAGGCAACGACATCATCAAGACGCCAGCCAATCACATCAACCATCGGCTTGCCCGTTTGACCAACGCCGACAATTCTGTCGCCCACGCTGATAGCTTTACTCTTCGCTGCCGGACCACCTGCCACCATCGAATTGATCACGGTGTAGTCATCATCCATTTGCAGCACTGCGCCAATCCCTTCCAGCGACAGACTCATTTCAGTATTGAACTGTTCGGTATTGCGCGGGGAAAGGTAATTGGTATGCGGATCGATTTCGCGAGCAAACGCCGTCATTGCCAGCGAGAAAACATCTTCGCTGTTGGTCTGCGCCAGGCGACGAATGGCGAATTTATAACGACGCGTCAGGGTCTCGCGGATTTCTTTATCCGTTTTTCCCGCCAGCTTCAGGCTTAACTCGTCGAATTTAACCTTACTGTCCCACAGCGCATTCAACTCAGCTTCGCTTTTCGGCCAGGGGGCTTTACTGCGATCCAGGTTATAGGTGTCGTTGCCGGTGAAATCCATCGGCTTTTCCAGTACTGACAACGCGTACTGGTAACGTTCAAAACGGCGCTTTTGCGCCAGGTTATAAAGATCGTAGAAAACGTCAAGTTTGCCGGAACGCAGTTCGTCACCCAGCTCAGTTTTCTTTTTGGCAAACTGTTCAACATCGCTCGCCAGCAGCACATTGTGGCTGTAATCAAGCAGATTCAGGTAACGGTCAAAGATTTTGGCCGAAAATGCCTGATCGAGATCGAACTGACGATAATGGGAACGGGTAAAGCGCGACGTTACGCGCTCACTCACCGTCGCATGCTGCGTCTCTTCCTTTAATACAGGAATTTGATCAGCTCGCGTAATATCTTCTACTGCGAAGGTCTGGCCTGCTATTGCAAACAGGCCAGCTAACGCGGTAAGCCTAAAAAACATGTTCATGCCTGGCCCGGCCTCCGTTTCAGAACACCAGGTGTTCTGCGCGCACAATCAAAGACATACCCGAATTCAGTTGGACGCGGACGCCGTCTTTGGTGATTTCTAATACGGTTGCATCCATCGCGTTTTGACCCGCTTTCACCTTCAGAGCCTGTCCAACAGTCAGAGCTGAAATGTCAGAAACTGGGGTGTGCTGTTCTTCGCGAGGTGCTTTTACTGTTTTTGGCGCTTTCTCTGCCGGCTTTTGCGCACGTGGTTTACGCTCAGCGCCTTCTTTGCGGCGTGGCGTAGTCGGACGTGGCTTGCGTTCGCGGCGTGGTGCGTCTTCTTTCTCTCCAGCAGCTATGGCAGCTTCGCGTTTTTTCGCTTGCTGTTCAGCACGTTGAGCCTGAACGCGCGCTTTCGCTTCTTCAAGCTGCTTGCGAGCATGTTCTACGTGTTGCTCGTCCAGCTCACCGCATGGGTTGCCGTCAAGATCGACACGCGTCGCGCCTGGTTTTACGCCATACAGGTAGCGCCAGCTCGAAGTATAGAGACGTAAAGCGGATCGCAGTTGCGTTTTGCTCAGGTTCATTTCCCCGGCAACGCGATCGACCAAATCCTGAAAAATACCGATTTTCAGCGGACGCGCTTCACCTTCCGCACTGAAACAGTGGGGAAAACGTTCGGCCAGAAACGCGATTACTTCTTTACTGCTATTCAACTTAGGTTGATTTTCCATGAAATTTCCTGATTACAACGGACGTAGCCAACAAGCGCAGGCATGAACAGGCGTCATTATAATGACGTCATCAGTAAATGCTACGTTATCCGTTGATTATCCTGCGACGCTCGCAAAGAATTTTTTGTAATCCGTCGTTGCAAGCACCTTTTCAAGCTGTGCCACAAGCTGACGTAAGCCTTGCTCGTCCTCGTCTGTAAAGCGACTGAAGACCGTACTGTCGATATCGAGAACACCAATAATCTGATTTTTCACCGCCAATGGCAGGACAATTTCAGAATTACTCGCCGCATCGCAGGCAATATGCCCGTCGAAGGCGTGAACATCCTCGATTCGCTGTACTTCATTACAGGCAACTGCAGTGCCGCATACACCACGCCCGACAGGGATCCGCACGCAGGCAATTTTGCCCTGAAACGGTCCAAGTACCAACGTATCATCTTCAAGCAGGTAAAATCCCGCCCAGTTTACGTCGGCAAGACGCTCGTATAGTAACGCGCTGGTATTCGCCAGTGTTGCCAGAAAGCTGGTTTCTCCTGTCATCAACGCATTAAAGTCACGGTTTAAATCCGCGTAGAATTCTGTTTTGTTCATTATACAATCACTTGGTTGTCTTACCTGGAACTGCCAGCCTATTAAAATAAGCATTAAATGCGTTAATGCTCAAGATCATTCCCATCATGGGTTAAGATTAATGCTAATTCTTATTGCAACTGGCTCTTCATGGCACTTAACACCCCACAAATTACGCCAACAAAAAAGATAACAGTGAGGTCAATCGGCGAGGAACTGGCGCGTGGTGATTATCAACGGTGTCCGCAATGTGACATGTTGTTCAACCTCCCCACGATAAATTCATACCAAAGTGCCTATTGCCCGCGCTGTCAGGCGAAAATTCGTGATGGTCGCGACTGGTCGCTAACCCGACTGGCGGCAATGGCTTTTACTATGATATTGCTGATGCCGTTTGCCTGGGGCGAACCGCTATTGCATATCTGGCTATTAGGTATTCGTATCGACGCCAATGTAATGCAAGGTATCTGGCAAATGACCAGACAGGGCGATGCGATAACGGGCGCAATGGTATTTTTTTGTGTGATCGGTGCGCCGTTAGTCCTGGTTTCCTCCATCGCTTATTTATGGTTCGGCAACCGGTTGGGCATGAATCTGCGCCCGGTACTACTGATGTTGGAACGCCTGAAAGAGTGGGTAATGCTGGATATCTATCTGGTTGGCATTGCCGTCGCGTCTATAAAGGTACAGGATTATGCCCATATTCAGACAGGTACCGGTCTGTTCTCTTTTATCGCATTAGTAATTTTAACGACCGTGACATTGTCACATCTTAATGTTGAGCAGCTTTGGGAGCGCTTTTACCCACAACAATCAGCCTCTCACTGTGACAAAAAATTACGCGTTTGCCTTGGTTGTCACTTTACGGGTTATCCTGATCCACGTGGTCGCTGCCCACGTTGCCACATCCCGTTACGCTTACGTCGCCATCACAGTGTGCAAAAATGCTGGGCCGCACTGCTGGCCTCCGTCATTTTGTTATTACCGGCCAATCTACTGCCTATCTCCATTATTTATCTTAACGGCGGACGACAGGAGGACACGATTCTTTCAGGGATTATGTCGCTGGCGAACAGCAATATTGCGGTAGCCGGGATTGTGTTTATTGCCAGCATCCTGGTGCCGTTTACCAAAGTGATTGTTATGTTCACTTTATTGTTAAGCCTTCATTTCAAGTGTCAGCAAGGACTGCGTACAAGAATGTTATTACTCCGACTGGTGACCTGGATTGGCCGCTGGTCAATGCTCGATCTATTTGTTATTTCATTAACCATGTCGCTGATTAATCGCGATCAGATCCTCGCTTTTACTATGGGACCGGCTGCGTTTTATTTCGGCGCAGCGGTTATTTTGACTATTCTTGCAGTGGAATGGCTGGACAGCCGCTTATTTTGGGATGCACATGAGTCAGGAAACGCCCGCTTCGACGACTGAAGCGCAGATTAAAACTAAACGCCGTATCTCACCTTTCTGGCTGCTGCCATTCATCGCGCTAATGATTGCCGGTTGGCTGATTTGGAGCAGTTATCAGGACCGGGGTAATACCGTCACCATCGACTTTATGTCAGCGGACGGTATTGTCCCAGGCCGCACGCCTGTTCGTTATCAGGGGGTTGAGGTTGGAACAGTGCAGGATGTCCGCCTCAGCGGCGATCTACGTAAGATTGAAGTAAAAGTTAGCATCAAGTCCGATATGAAAGATGCGCTACGCGAAGAGACACAATTCTGGCTGGTGACGCCGAAGGCCTCGCTGGCAGGTGTTTCCGGGCTGGACGCGCTGGTCGGCGGTAACTACATAGGCATGATGCCAGGTAGAGGTAAAGAGCAGGATCACTTTGTCGCACTCGATACCCAACCGAAATATCGGTTGGATAATGGCGACCTGATGATCCATCTGCAAGCCCCCGATCTTGGTTCGCTGAATAGCGGTTCGTTAGTCTATTTCCGTAAAATCCCGGTCGGACGCGTGTATGACTACACCATCAATCCCAATAAACAAGGGGTGGTAATCGATGTCCTGATTGAACGACGATTCACCGATCTGGTGAAAAAAGGCAGCCGTTTCTGGAACGTTTCCGGCGTTGATGCCAATGTCAGTCTGAGTGGCGCTAAAGTGAAACTGGAAAGCCTGGCAGCACTGGTTAACGGCGCGATCGCTTTCGATTCACCAGATGACTCAAAACCTGCGGCGCCAGATGATACTTTTGGTTTGTATAAAGATTTAGCCCACAGTCAACGTGGCGTAATTATTAAACTGGATCTGCCAGGCGGCACAGGATTGAGCGTCGATACCACGCCGTTAATGTATCAGGGACTGGAAATCGGGAAACTCACCAAACTGGATTTAAATCCCGGCGGCAAAGTAACGGGTGAAATGACCGTTGATCCCGGCGTCGTGGCGCTATTACGTGAAAATACCCGCATAGAATTACGTAATCCGAAATTATCCCTCAGCGATGCCAATATTAGCGCCCTTCTGACCGGAAAAACGTTCGAACTGGTGCCCGGTGATGGTGAACCACGTAAAGAGTTTGTCGTTATTCCTGGCGAAAAAGCATTGTTGCATGAACAGAATGCTCTGACGCTTACCCTGACGGCCTCCGAAAGTTATGGCATTGACGCGGGCCAACCATTGATTCTACATGGCGTGCAGGTAGGCCAGGTTATTGATCGTAAACTCACCGACAAAGGCGTCACCTTTATCGTTGCCATTGAACCACAGCATCGCGAACTGGTAAAAGGCGATAGCAAATTTGTCGTCAACAGCCGTGTCGACGTAAAAGTGGGACTGGATGGCGTGGAGTTTCTCGGTGCCAGCGCTTCGGAATGGATCAATGGCGGTATCCGCATTTTGCCGGGCAAAAAAGGTGAGATGAAAGCCATCTACCCGCTGTATGCCAATCTGGAAAAAGCCCTGGAAAACAGCCTTAGCGATTTACCCACCACGACGGTCAGTTTAAGCGCAGAAACTCTACCAGACGTACAGGCGGGATCTGTCGTGCTGTACCGTAAGTTTGAAGTCGGAGAAGTGATCGCCGTACGTCCACGGGCCAATGCGTTTGATATCGATCTGCATATCAAACCTGAATACCGAAATCTCCTGACCAACAATAGTGTGTTCTGGGCTGAAGGCGGGGCGAAAATTCAGCTTAACGGCAGTGGCCTGACCGTTCAGGCGTCTCCTCTCTCCAGAGCATTAAAGGGCGCAATCAGCTTCGATAACCTTAGCGGCGCGAGTGCCAGTCAACGCAAAGGCGATAAGCGTGTTCTGTACGCTTCGGAAACCGCCGCTCGCGCAGTCGGCGGACAGATCACTCTCCATGCTTTTGATGCCGGGAAACTGGCGGTCGGCATGCCAATTCGCTATCTCGGTATTGATATCGGGCAAATCCAGACGCTGGATCTGATCACCGAACGCAATGAAGTACAGGCGAAAGCGGTACTTTACCCGGAATATGTCCAGACCTTCGCCCGTGGTGGTACACACTTTTCGGTAGTCACACCGCAAATTTCGGCGGCAGGCGTTGAGCATCTCGATACCCTCCTCCAGCCGTATATCAATGTCGAACCAGGGCGTGGTAATCCTCGTCGTGATTTTGAATTACAAGAGACCACCATTACCGATTCTCGTTACCTCGATGGCTTAAGTATTATTGTCGAAGCGCCGGAGGCCGGTTCGTTAGGCATTGGGACGCCCGTATTGTTCCGTGGTCTGGAAGTGGGCACAGTCACCGGAATGACACTGGGGACACTGTCAGACCGTGTAATGATCGCGATGCGCATCAGTAAACGCTACCAACACCTGGTGCGTAACAATTCCGTCTTCTGGTTGGCATCGGGTTACAGTCTGGACTTTGGTCTGACGGGCGGCGTGGTGAAAACAGGCACCTTTAACCAGTTTATCCGTGGCGGCATTGCTTTCGCGACTCCGCCCGGCACGCCGCTGGCGCCGAAAGCCCAGGAAGGCAAACACTTCCTGTTACTGGAAAGCGAACCGAAAGAGTGGCGTGAGTGGGGAACGGCACTACCACGATAATGCGTACAGCTCCGGCGTGCCTGCGCCGGAGTGTTTATGCTAAACTGCGCGCCTGTTTTTTTGCCGGTGGTATATGCTTGTGGCCCAACACGCCGTTTATTTCCCAGACGCCTTTCTGACGCAAATGCGCGAAGTGCTGCCTTCGACGCTCTCTTTTGATGATTTTCTTGCTGCCTGTCAGCGCCCGTTGCGTCGTAGCATTCGCGTTAATACGCTGAAAATTTCCGTGGCTGATTTCCTGCAATTAACAGCGCCTTATGGCTGGACGTTAACGCCGATTCCGTGGTGTGAAGAAGGTTTCTGGATTGAACGTAGCGATGACGATGCATTGCCGCTGGGTAGCACCGCTGAACATTTAAGCGGCCTGTTTTATATTCAGGAAGCCAGTTCAATGTTGCCTGTTGCTGCGCTGTTTGCCGACGATAATTCTCCGCAACGGGTGATGGATGTCGCTGCCGCGCCCGGTTCAAAAACCACGCAAATTGCCGCCCGGATGAATAACGAAGGGGCGATCCTTGCCAATGAGTTTTCTGCCAGTCGGGTAAAAGTGTTGCACGCCAATATCAGTCGTTGTGGCATTAGTAACGTTGCGTTAACGCATTTTGATGGCCGCGTGTTTGGTGCGGCACTGCCAGAAATGTTCGATGCTATTTTGCTGGACGCCCCCTGTTCCGGTGAAGGCGTGGTACGTAAAGATCCCGATGCGCTGAAAAACTGGTCGCCGGAAAGCAACCTGGAAATCGCCGCGACCCAGCGGGAACTGATCGATAGTGCATTTCATGCGCTACGCCCTGGCGGTACGCTGGTTTACTCAACCTGCACATTAAACCGGGAAGAAAACGAAGCCGTTTGTCTGTGGCTGAAAGAGACTTACCCCGATGCAGTAGAATTTTTACCGCTTGGCGATCTTTTCTCTGGTGCGGACAAGGCGCTGACCGAAGAAGGCTTTTTGCACGTTTTTCCACAAATTTACGACTGCGAAGGCTTTTTCGTTGCCCGGCTGCGTAAAACCCAGGCGATTCCGGCTTTACCCACGCCGAAATATAAAGTCGGAAATTTTCCATTTAGCCCATTAAAGACACGCGAAGCTTCTCAAATCAGCCAGGCAGCAGAGAGCGTTGGCTTACAGTGGGGTAACAATCTGCGCCTTTGGCAACGAGATAAAGAAGTCTGGTTATTCCCGGTTGGCATCGAAGTGTTAATCGGTAAAGTTCGGTTTTCCCGTCCGGGAATAAAACTTGCCGAGGTGCATAACAAAGGGTATCGCTGGCAGCATGAAGCGGTCATTGCGCTGGCATCGCCCGACAACGCTAACGCGTTCGAGCTGACAGCACAGGAAGCGGAAGAATGGTATCGCGGACGAGATGTTTACCCGCAAGCCGCACCAACATCAGATGATGTGTTAGTCACTTTTCAACATCAACCGCTCGGCTTAGCTAAACGCATTGGCTCGCGCTTGAAGAACAGTTACCCGCGTGAACTGGTGCGTGACGGAAAACTGTTTACCGGCACCCCCTGACAACGCACAAAAAAAGCGCACGTTTTGACTGGCGAATCTGACTGCCTTGACTACGCTGAAAAATGGTGCGACCGAACTGGTCGTACCACAATCGGCACTTAAATGGAGAGCACGAAGATGAAAACCAGTGTGCGCATAGGCGCTTATGAAATCGACGACGGTGAGTTGCACGGCGAATCGCCAGGCACTCGAACGTTAACTATTCCCTGTAAATCTGACCCCGACTTATGTATGCAACTGGATGCCTGGGATGCCGAAACCAGCATCCCGGCTCTGCTAAACGGCGAACACTCTGTCCTGTACCGTACCCACTACGATCAAAAATCTGATGCCTGGATTATGCGTCTTGCCTGATCCAAAAAGAACCCGTCGGCATGACGGGTTATTTATCCTGATTATTTTCCCGTAGTAAAATCCTCTCCTAAACTTAACGGTACGGCACCACACTTCGGGGATGAAATGTTCGCGCTGGTACTTTTTGTTTGTTATCTGGACGCTGGTTGTGAAGACATTGTTGTGGATGTCTACAACACTGAGCAGCAGTGCCTTTACTCAATGGACGATCAACGAATCCGCCACGGCGGTTGTTTTCCCATTGAAGATTTTATTGATGGATTCTGGCGACCGGCCCAAAAGCACAGTGATTTTTAATTACTGGAGCTGTTCCAGCGTGAGCGTCCCACCGAAGACAGCGCCAGTATCGATATAATGCAAGTTACCGATATCTACACGATGGCGTAATGGCGTATGACCGAACCAGAAATGATCAGCGCCCGTAATCCCCTGCCCCTTTTGACCTTCAATCAACCGTAAACGGCTCCACAACACTTGATGTAGATCGACTTCCTTTTGCCATTCATAAATATCGCTGGGGTAATCAGCATGAGCAATCACGTGTTTGCCCGTGCTACTGTTCAGTTCAATAATCCACGGCAGACGCTGGCAGTTTACCAGCATCATTTTCACTTGTTCCCGTTGCTTATCAGTCAGTCCGATAAACCAGTTGCCGCCATTCATGAACCATAATGACATCTGTTGTGATGCCAGCGCATCCATCGCCATCTGCTCATGATTACCTCTTACCGCTCTAACCCAACGTTGCTCCAGTAGTTGCAGGCAACGCAAACTCTCCAGGCCACGGTCAATGACATCACCTACCGAGATCAGTAAGTCTTGCCATGGATCAAAACGGTAGTTCCATAATTTCGTACGCAGTTGCGTCAGACAGCCATGAATATCCCCCACCAGCCAAATATGTCGCCACTGACTGCCATCAATTCTCTGATAGACTCGCTCTCTCTGTTTCATCAACTTTTCACTCCCGTGCAGAAAGTTATTTCATTTCAATGAAAATGCTAAAAAATTGAAATTAGACAGTGAGTGCGTGTTAAAGATTATAGACTATCCAAATTGCATTGAACCTTTGTTGTAAGTAAGGTCGGGCACCTGAACAGGCTCACCAGGAGCATAATCGTCGCTTCGTCCTTCAACCAGACATTTGAGTGCTTTTAGATCACCAGCGAATTCTGTCGTGTGATGAGGATTCAACAGGTCATCCACTTTACATGGCGCCAATCCTTTTTCTGCCCTCACATCATCCATTCCTGTTTTCAATGTATACAGGAATAACAACCCCTGGACGTAATCATCTCGATCCTCAGGCGTCTTTCCCTCACAAAGAGCACCTTTAACGTTATCGGTACCTTCATTTTGTACTTCAAATACCTCCGCTCTTTTCGTCATTAAAGCATCAACCAAATCTTTTATGGGAGGATAAAGATCTTCACGCTCACGAGTACTTGTTGCACAGGAACAATGAGCGGTAAGACAGCCCATGAGTAAACCTTAAAAGAGGACCACACAAACCTAATTTCACTATTTATAGGCATAATTAAAGATCACATATTACAGTTTAATAAACCATAGTCTCCCCATATAAATACTCGACCGATAATTATAAATATGCTAAAAATAGGGTATACTTATCATAGCTGAACGCTATCTTAGGAATTTTATTAATATGGAAAGTGGAGTTTTACTATGCCGGGTATCAGAAATTGTTTATCATCAATTGCCAATACATTAAATATCAGAAACGCATCATATTCCCTGATAAAAATAGAACAAAACGGAAAACTATCAAACAGAAAAATTTCTCTAATCGATAGTCCAGCAAAATTATTATCATACAGAAACGCTGTTCTAATTAAGGAAACTTATGTTACAGAAAAAGTATTATCGAAATTCAAGATAAAAAGTGATTTCATTGCTGTAAGAATACAAAGCAATCAATTTACCGATCTAAAAAATAAAACAATTCAAGGACATAAAGAAACAGTTGCACAGGTTATGGATTGGTATAATCTAACTATTAATCCTTATTCTCATTTACCTATAGGTACATTAAAAAGATCCTCAGACATAGCAAAGGAAGAATCCAGAAATGCCCTTAATTTCATGATAATGGAAAAAAAACACATTTAATGAAAACGTACTAAATGACAACACTAACTTGCAAAGAAAATACTGCGACACTAAAAACAGTAGCTGGGTCGTGACCTCTGTTGCTGAGCTTCTAGATAAAGGAGCAAAAGTGTATCCAGATATATCATGTTCTTTAAGGTTAGGAGAACCATTTATCGTTACCATTCCAGAAACAACCAAGTTGAATGTCGAGATATACCCATTAAAAAAATAAATTTAATCTTATAAGAAAAGATTTTCATCTCACATTTTACTAAAAAAATAACACTTACACTCAACCAAAACAAAAAAATTTATTATTGTTTTTTTGATTCACAATATTTTAGCAATCAATAATTATACTGATATTACATTAAAAATAATTAGACAATAGTTATAAATGCAATTCTGCTTGCGTGGATGATTTTCATACTTTAGTTTATGTTGTTATAGCCATAGATAATATATCTACCGTTATGTATTTAGGAGTTAGTAGTGCTGGTTGTTTCTGTTCTTCGTTGTAGCAGGGATTTCACTCCCAGACATGCCCAGTGGCTACACCGTCAAATCAGGGGTATTCGTTCAGTATGTTTAACAGATGCAGATCACATTGAAGGAGTAGAAACTGCTCCACTTCTCTATAATTGGCCGGGATGGTGGGCAAAAATGGAATTATTTAATCCGAATCATCCTGTTATTGGTAAAGAAGATCTATTTTATATAGATATAGATACTGTTATTACTGGTGATCTGCATGAATTCACAAATACGCAGAATATGACAATGCTTACCGACTTCTCGTGTACAGGTAAAGAAAATGCCCCTGCGGCTTCAGGTATTATGTTTATTCCAGCAAAGGAAAAATATCGTGCGTGGGATGCCTTTAAAGATAACGCTGAACAAATAATGTCCAGAAAAAGATTACCTCCTTATCACGGTGACCAGGGATTCATCAATGAAATATACCCTGACGCAGAACGCTGGCAGGACGTTCTACCTGGTTTTATTGTAAGCTACAAAGCAAATATAGCCACCTCTAAAATGATTGGTTTCAATCCAGAACTACATGATGGCGTAGCTAATGGAGCCGTACCTGAAAACACCAGGATAGTATGCTTTCATGGTTCGCCTCGCCCCTGGCAAACAGCTTTAGAATGGGTGCCAACGTACTCTCTGAAAAACACCCTAAAAGCAAAAATTAAGCAATTCAAACTATCCATACGTAATTAAGTGACGCAGGCGAGCAGCCTGCTTTTTTCTGCACTGAATTCCTTAGTCGCCGGATATCTGGCACCATTAATATATCAATTCGGTTCAGGAATACCCAATATCTCATCCATCGTTGCCACATCTATATCGATGGTGGCCACCATTTAGAGAACAGCACCATAATATGGTGTTGACAGTTTTAATAGCTATCTGTCAGAACAATCGCCGAAAATATATGACTATTCTGTCGGCACTACCCTGCTCCTGGCAGAACACTATATATCTTTCAGAACACATTATTTTTAATATTTTTAAGAAACATAAAATAATTTATTAAGGAGATAACAATTGATTCCTGATTCTATATCAAACAAGGGTTACGTATGTGTTGACATTTCATGTTCTCCTGACGACGAACATACAACAATACTTGCGACTAACCGACGCATTAAAGTAGTAGAACCTGAAAATAAAAATTTGATCGCAAGAAACCACTCTGTGCTAACCCTGAATGACTTTCTTGACAAAAGTTCTGATATTTCATCTCCTGTTCATGTCAGAGACTTTGGATCTCAACTGACGTTAAATGACTTCCTTGACAGCACAAAAACAAATGATGTCAGCGGCAGATGTAATTCTGACGTTGTAATTGATATTGAACCTTTTCAGTCCCCAACAATAAGTGCTCAAGAAAGAGGCTTATTACTCTCCAGAGAAAGTAATTCTGTATGTATTGAAATTGATGAGAGAATCACAAAAATTCTCGAATGCGAACATAAATATCAACTGGATAGTATCATTGGCGATATTATTCCTAAAGAACATGAAAGCATAGAAACTGTTCGTCATCTTATAGGGGTTTTGAACGAACAATACCATAACGTATATAATAAGTCAGGATGTTTTTATAAAGCCTACATGGCATTACATAATCAAATAGAAAAAATACTTCCCTATGCATTCAGAGCAGGAGGCGGCATTAGTATTCATCTGTTAATACAAGCATTGTTTTTTAATGGAAAATATAATAAACCACATCTACAACATCAAGACCTCAGCTTATACACATCGATACCTCCCACAATAAAAACAGAAGCATTTTTAAATAATGTGTTATCTCTGGATATATCTCAGGTAAGAATGATTGGAGATTTACTGGCAGCCACACTATTCCATACGCCAACAATATTTTATCAATATCCTAAACTGATAGATGAAATCAAACAATGTCTGGAAAAAAGGACAATAACAGGTTCTGTTATAGCTAGATTTACTCTATGCTTAACAAGTTCGTTAATGACTATATCACCACTGATAATGCTGGGAGGAGCCTATTAAAGTGGGCAATATCGTCAGAACCATAGGTAGAGGCGTGAGCTATTGTGATATTCCTTTAGCTTTAGCCATATTAGGCGATTCATGGTATAAAGCGTATAAATATGGTTCTTCAGACAACCCCAATTCTGCACAACGATTTATATCACAGGAGTCGGCATTTAAAACTACTCAGCGAGTTTTCTCTCAAGGATTGAGTTTAATGTCCTCTTTATCCGGGGCCATACTACGTCACCTTGAGAAAGGAACGCCACCACAAATGATGTCTTTATTTATTGTTAACATATTAAATCTATTCTTTCATCAAAATCCATATGAAGACACATCTGCAAGCGTTTAGGCCCTAAAAAGGCAAACTTATTCTCATAACCCTGACACACTAAATATTCAAACTATTGCTCTTTGCGTTGACCTCCAAAGTATAAATAAAATTACCGCACCACTTTTTAATACAAAGGATAGATTAACTTACGCATTTAATGGACCAAGAACAAATATGGAAGGTCAAAAACATATATTAAAAGAGATTATAACTGCCTGTTCTCATGGGGAAAGAGCTATTTTGAGTAAATCTCAAGCAGCAATATGTCGACATGAAATTGATAATATTTACGACAAAAAATTCTCTGAAAGCGACCTCAGTTCACTACCAAAAGAAATGGCATGTTTTTTGAAATATTTAAACGAAGTTCATGAAAAAGATACGTCCTGCCTAAGTCTTGGTAATGGAGTTAATGAACAAATAATCGCTGTTATAGTAAAAGTATTAGCATTCAGAGAAGCAGTTTTGTGCTAAGTAGTTAATATCCTATCAATATAATTATTAAGTGAATGTACAAAACCGTATGCGGCCACATTGCCAATACGCCGCATACGTACAGAAAAGCCAAATATCAAATGTATCAATCACAACCTGATCTGGCCCAGCAACATTACCTTCAGATTCATCCAGAATAAATAAAATATCTTTGTCAATTTCCGTAATCAGATGAATTTTTTTGTATTCTTCGATCCACCTTTACGCAGCTTGCACAATTCTTTGTATTATTGCAGCGCTTCACTGGAGAGCTGCAATAATACAGAAAAGCAATACATAATTATTGGCACGCGCTATATCAAGAGCGCCAGAAAAAGCCAGAAAACAATATAATGACAGGGTAAATTTCAAGACGTCCTAAAATCATGGCAATACACATTAAGTATTTTGCAATATCATTAAGGACTCCAAATGATGATGCTGTAGCCCCGAAACCTAACCCCATATTATTAATACATGCCGCTACTGTCGCAAAAGATGTCAGGAAATCATATCCCATACCATTTAATATAAGTATAAAAAACACCGTAAATAAAGTATAAAGAAAGAAGAAACTCCATACGGAACGCATTACACGCTCTGTGACGATTTTCCCTCCCACACTGACACTCAACAATGCTCTGGGATGAGAGAGTTGATTTAATTCGTGTTTACTTTGTTTAAACAGTATTAGAAATCTCAGTGACTTAATCCCACCACACGTTGACCCAATACATCCGCCAAAAAAACTAGATAAAAGCAGAAGTACTATCGTATGTGCCGGCCAGCTTGAGTAATCTTGCGTGGCCAATCCATTATCCGTTAGCATAGAGCTAGCCAGAAAAAATGAATGGATCACACTTTCAGATAAATCATACTTACCTATATGCCAGACCTGGAATGCTGTAATGGCAATTATTCCTGTCGCAACTAATAAAAAGAAATGGAGTTCAACATCCCTGATTAAGGGCCTTAGCGTTTTCCGGCTTATAACAACATACCATAGAGTAAAGTTAAAAGCTGATAACAGAGAGAAAGAGCCAGCCACCAGTTCAATCAGATGATTATTAAAATAACCAATACTCTCGCTGTGTGTTGAAAAGCCGCCCAGAGAGACCGTTGATAGCCCATGACAGACAGCATCAAACAAAGGCATTCCTGCCAGCCGATAAGAGATAATACAAACAACACCTAATAACGAATATGTTATCCAAAGTGTGCGCGATGTATCAGCCAGACGAGGTGTCAATTTGTCATCTTTGAATGGTCCCGGCATTTCTGACTGATAAAGCTTTGCACCACCAATACCTAATAATGGCAAAACTGCAACCGCCAGAACAATAACTCCCAGACCACCTATAAAATTTAACTGCGCGCGATAGTATAGATATGCTCGTGGCAAAGAACTAACATCATCAATAACAGTTGCACCAGTTGTAGTTATCCCGGAAACACCTTCAAACAAGGCATCAACAAACGTTAAATTTAGTTCAGAATCAATCCACAATGGGAATGCACTAATAATAGAGAATAAAATCCAGAACATTACAATTACAATAAACCCATCACGGGTACGTAATTGAATGCCCGATTTTTTAGTTGTATACCACGCACCACCACCAATACAAAAAAATATAACGAATGTTATAAAAAAAACGAACAGGCTTTTTTCTTTATAAAACAATGCTACAAGCATCGGTGGCAGCATCGAAAGGCTATAGAGCCAGACCAAAAAACCACACATATGAGTTACAACTCTTACATGAGATGTATTCATATCTAAACGCTCTTCCAATTATAACCCACCTTGCTGCAATGCTATGATTATACTGTATAAATTTTGACTGTTCTAAGATCTTACTTCACCAGCCCTTATGAAACAATCCGCAAAATGAACCATACGATAGCTAACCTTTTTTGCTTCAACCACTACTTGATTATGTATCACTAACACCATCACCTCACACAACGCATCCACAGATACACTGTCGTAGTCGGTTTTTGCTGCAATCAAGGAGACAGTACACCGCCCGTAGCATCGTGACCACAAATAAAGCTTCGGCAAATGTACCACACACTATCCTGAAATCCGTTCTGATGAACAGCCCGAATGCTGTCGCTCCACCTGACGCTACAGCCGAACCAGAACCGGATAAGAATCTGGACATGCTGTTCTCCTGTAAATGGTAAAAAAACCGTCAGCGCCTGTGCTATCAAAGGTCCCTGTAGATGCCTTTGGAATAGCGTTGTTCGATTTGATATACACGGAATTCGGCTCGGAGAAATAAGACTTACCCAAAATTCAGATTAATTTTTTTATTCAAAAAAGAAAAACAAATTTATATACTTCCTGCACTTCCCGAGCGGGGGAGGAAAGGAAATTCGTGATATTTCACGGACTTTGTCCCGCGGCTTAAATCTTACAGCCGCGCTCTTTTTTTATCTCGTCTTTATTGCCAATGCTCAGAAGCGTGTCCCACAGACATGCTTAATGCCCGTATGACTTTACTAAATCTCAGAAAAAAACCGCCGGTCAAGGCGGTGGTCAAAAAGGCGCTAAAGCCCGGATTATTTTATTGGAATGTATTAGAGGTGTCGGGTGCCTCCCGAAGTATCAGACAAGACATCAGATACTGTGGTCTCCCGCTAAACAATTATTTAAACCACCCTCGCACTGAGGAACACCTCTGTAGTGTTGCTTACAACACCAGAATGGTGCATCACCGGTTCCTGCCAGGAAATACGAAATTCCCACCGATAATGCACCATTCTACTGTTGTAAAAAATGACACTGGAACCATAACCAATACCACTGATTACATAGCAGAATGCATTGCAAGTTAGTGACTCTACCAACCGAACTAAGCCGGCGTTAGTTCCCTGAGGGGACAGTATTATTGGTGATAAGCTTCCCCAGAATCATTGTTTATCATACAGTTAAATGACTTAATCGCAATAAATTGCAATGTCATAGTTTGTAAATGTATATATATTTTCTTATTTTACACCAATGTACGCATCAGCATATAAATAAATTTATTTTGTCCGTGATTATAAAGAGGATAAGCTTTTAATCATGATGCAAAAACAACAAAAGTTGCTCAGTACAGAAGGTATCAGTACAAGCATGTGTTATGACCACTTATTATTAAAAGTGATTAGATAAATTAAATTTTAATGTTATGAAAGTTTGTCGCTTTGCTATAGCATTTTGTTAGAAAAATTCCGACAGGAATAACGACACTAATAGCCATTAATTATTTTAAGGTAGTAAAATATGGAAAATAATAAATCTGCACACTATGCACCTTTTTTATCGATAATTCTTTTTGTTTGTTGTTTTATTTGGGCATTATTTTTATAAAAATAAATTTCAAAAAACAATCCACTGAAAAAACTCCAGTAATGAGTGGATGAAAAACAGGCATAGTGTTTTGTGATCGACTACTTTGTATAACCAATTTAATCGGCACATCTCTATGCCTGCGCGCCGGGTATATCAAAATATCTCTCGTAATGTGTTAAATCACTTCGCAAATACCACCAAAATACTTTACTAAATGCCAGCATTGCGCTCATTAATGATACGTCGCTGATACTAATATGTATCGGAAGTTAACAAAAATGCAGTTCAGCGGTAATCCTTCAACTTTTCGCGAAATCCGAAGCCTTGTCGGGCGACTGTATAGAAATACTTATGGCGAGGAATTTGCTCAGCAACTCTCTGAGGGTACATAGAAGAAGACGACGAGAATGTATCCTGATGAGAGAAAAACGTACGTGCAGATCTGATTTTTACGTAAATGGATTGTTAAATATATTTTGGTTGTGATATAACCAAAAAAGACCGAATACAGAAATTCGAGTAAATTTCGGGGAGATGCCCGTAACACATTGATTTTTAATATTAATAAAAAGAGACCGAAAACGATTCCTGTTTTCGGTCCAGGGAAATGGCTCTTGGGAGAGAGCCGTGCGCTAAAAGTTGGCATTAATGCAGGCTTAGTTGCCTTGCTCTTTAAGAATAGATGACGACGCCAGGTTTTCCAGTTTGCGTACAAAATGGTCAGTAAAAAGCGCGTCGGCCATCGTCTTAAATGTTAAAAACCGCCCGTTCTGGTGAAAGAACTGTGGCGGTTTTTTATTGGAAATCAAAAGACTATTTTAGGCAATTAACAGAGTTTTTTAGCTCGTTCAATAAATGGTTCCAGGTTCATTTTTTCGCCTGGTTTGTTGGGATCTTCTATCTGTATCACCGAGATGGGCTGGGCGTTAGTTTTGCCACTGTCCACCTCCTTTTGTGCGGCATCATTCAAAGGATACTGTACCAGAGTGCTGGGGTTAATGACGTACAGAGCATTGCCCGGTCGGCATGTCAGCATCACCTCTTCGCGATTAAACGCCCATTTGTCCTTGCCGATTTCAAAACGACTGACGGTAATCACCTGAGGTGCCGCCAACGCCGCGCTGGAGCTTGTAAGCAACAAAAACGCCAGAATACTTTTTTTCATCATTTTCGTAATCCATCAAAAAGGTTCGAGAGTTGCGAGCAGACTGATAATTACCAACACCACTGCACCTATCGCCCATTCGAGTTTAGTCATCCACACAAACCAGATAGCCGCACGGTATTCGTCTTGCCCCATGCGCGGCACCAGAACATAACGATTTGCCAGCGCGATGCCCACCATAATTATCACCAGTACGACTTTAAGCAGTAAAAGTTGCCCCCAGTAAGTCGCAAGCGTTGGCGAAAATCCAGTGATGAACAGGGCATTTAACACGCCACTCACCAACACGCCAATCACAGCAAAATGCCCGCACCAGGAAAAACGCATCAGAGCGTGAATGGCCTGATGTCGCCAACGCCCTTTAACTATTCGCATACACCAGATTACAGGCAACAATCCCCCAAACCATGCCGCCGCGCAGATCAAATGTACAGCATGATTAGTCTGATGAACTTTCGCAATTAGTCCTTCATTTAACGTCGCATGCCCTACTCCCGCCATCAGGACAAATTGCGCGGTAGTCAGCATAAACAACAAACGCGACATATTCCCCGGTTGCATGAACGCAACGGTTAGCGTAACGAGGGCAAGAACAATCTGCCAAAGCCAGACTCCGCCAAACTGCGTTTGCAACAAGGCCTGCCAGATGTCTGGCGAAATAACATCCGCCCATCCAGTTCCCATCATTCCGCCCTGAACAGCGAATATTGCAGTGGTACTGCTCAAACTCCAGACTGCAGCATATTGTTGTAAGCAGAGAAAACGTTTCGTCAGCAATCGACGAATCGTCACCGGCGCCAGCCATGCGCCATACATTGCGAAACCAAAGACCAGCATCAGAGAGATGAAATGGATAAATCGCAGCGCAATCCAGGTAAACGCCAACATGTGTTATTTCACGCTAAAGGTGTATTGCCCTTTGGTCTTATGCCCGTCTACCGAAACGACATGCCAGTTAACGGTATATGTGCCGGGTTTTAGAGGGTCAGCAAGCGGAATAATTAGTTGGTTTTTATCCTGCTCATTCCGTTTCGCAGGTCGTGTATTGATGCTTTCATTCTGAGAACCGGTGATTTTGGCGCCGCTGAATCCAGATTCAATGCCTTCAGAAAAGTTTAAGCTGATTGCCTGCGGGGCGGCAGTAACTTCCGCATTCGCCGCAGGGTATTGATGTGTCAAATGCGCATGCGCCCAGGCGGAAGGAGTAATGGTCAGCGAAGCGACAAGAAATGCCAACGAGTAGCCCAGAGAATGTGCAGTTGCAGCCATATTATCTATTCCTTTTTGTAATAACTTTTTTACAGAGCATAACCTTGTCTAATGTCTGAGTCGAGGATCATCAATTCTGACTTGCCATCCTGGCTGACTGTTAGTAACTTTTGCCCGCAATTGATGAGGAGACATAGAATGTTGAAGAATCTGGCTAAACTGGATCAAACTGAAATGGATAAAGTTAATGTCGATCTGGCTGCTGCCGGGGTGGCATTTAAAGAGCGTTACAATATGCCGGTGATAGCCGAAGCGGTTGAACGCGAGCAACCTGAACACTTGCGCGGCTGGTTTCGCGAACGGCTCATTGCGCATCGTCTCGCCTCTGTGAATCTGTCACGTTTACCTTACGAACCCAAACTTAAATAAACCTTATTTTGAGTTACACTTTTTTTACATAATAGCTGCTAGATTATAAGCATTTTCTAAACCGCCCCCATAATTTGCTGGCACCATGAAAAGGAAGTCATCATGTCGTACTGGAAGGTTGCAGCCGCACAATATGAGCCTTGTAAAGCCTCATTGGCTGAACATTTAGGCGAACCCGATCTTCTGGCTTCCACCCGTCGCTTAGAATTTTTCTCACATCAATTCTCCATCGCTGTTCTGATGGCTAATGCCCGCGGTAACAGCGCATTATGGGACGAACATGGCCGACTCATCGTCCGCGCCGATCGTGGTTCGCTATTGTTAGTGGGTCAGCGCACACAGCAGGGTTGGCAAGGCGATATCATTCCATTACGCTAAGCGTTTCGGCCCGGAGTTTTGCCATGTTGCGTATTATCGATACAGAAACCTGCGGTTTACAGGGGGGGATCGTGGAGATTGCCTCCGTTGATGTTGTTGACGGGAAAATCGTTAATCCGATGAGTCACCTGGTTCGCCCTGACCGCCCTATTACTCCGCAAGCGATGGCAATTCATCGTATTACTGAATCCATGGTCGCCGACAAACCGTGGATTGAGGACGTGATCCCACACTATTACGGTAGTGAATGGTATGTCGCGCACAACGCCAGCTTTGACCGCCGTGTACTACCTGAAATGCCTGGCGAATGGATCTGCACCATGAAACTGGCCCGTCGTTTGTGGCCAGGAATTAAATACAGCAACATGGCGCTGTATAAAACGCGCAAGCTGAATGTGCAGACGCCGCCGGGGCTGCATCACCACCGCGCGCTGTATGACTGTTACATCACAGCAGCCTTGCTTATCGATATTATGAACACATCCGGCTGGACGGCAGAACAAATGGCTGATATCACCGGGCGTCCGTCTCTGTTAACAACGTTCACATTTGGCAAGTATCGCGGTAAGGCGGTTTCTGAAGTTGCAGAGCGCGATCCGGGCTATCTGCGATGGTTGTTTAACAACCTTGATAGCATGAGCCCGGAACTGCGTTTAACATTAAAACATTATCTGGAGAATGCTTAGGCAGGTTTGCCCGGCAATGTCCCCTGCGCCAGGGCTATCAGGAAAGCATATTCCATCGCCACGCCTTCGTAAGATTTAAAGCGTCCTGATTTACCGCCATGCCCTGAATCCATGTCGGTACATAACAACAACAGATGGTCGTCCGTTTTTAGCTCGCGCAACTTAGCCACCCATTTGGCGGGTTCCCAATATTGCACCTGTGAATCATGTAAACCGGTAGTCACCAGCAAGTGCGGATAAGCCTGCGCCGTGACATTGTCATACGGACTATAGCTTTTCATATACTCATAATACTGAGGATCCTGCGGATTTCCCCACTCTTCAAACTCACCAGTCGTAAGAGGGATCGACTCATCAAGCATCGTTGTCACAACATCAACAAATGGCACCTGAGCGATCACACCGTGGAATAGCTCAGGACGTTCATTAATCGCAACGCCCATCAACATCCCGCCTGCACTACCGCCCATCGCATAACAGAGTGAAGGAGAGCCATATCCCAGCTTTAACAATGCGTCGCAGGCATCAAGATAATCATTGAAGGTATTTTTCTTTTTCAGAAATTTACCGTCTTCATACCACTGTTGCCCCAGCTCACCGCCACCACGAACATGCACAATGGCGTAGACAAAACCACGATCCAATAAACTTAAGCGGCTGTAACTAAAATCAGCATCAATGCTTGCACCGTAAGATCCATAACCGTACACCAACAGTGGATTATGTCCTTTCTGGAAATGCTTGCGATGATAAACCAGCGAAACCGGAACTTCGACGCCATCACGAGAAGTGATCCACAGATGTTCACTACGGTAATTCGCCGCTTCGAAACCGGGGACTTCCATTTGTTTCAGCACCCGGCGTTCCCCCGTATCCATATCCAGTTCAAACAAAGTATCTGGCGTGGTCATTGACGAATAACCGTAACGCAATCGCGAGGTCTCTGGTTCCGGGTTATATGCTATCCAGGTCACATAGGCCGGATCGTCAAAAGCAATGCCGATAACTTCCCGCGTTTTGCGATTGATCTGTCGCAGACTGGTCAAGCCACGCTGGCGTTCTTCAACAACCAGCCAGTCCGTAAACAGCGTAAAGCCCTCCAGCATGATGTTATCGCGCGGTGGAATTAACTCTTCCCACTCCAGCTCATCACGCATTCGAGTACGGTATAAACCAAAATTTTTACCATTGCGGTTGGAACGCAAATAAAACCGATGTTGATAGTGATCGAGACTGTACTCATGGCCTTTGCGCCGCGGTAAAAAGACAAATGGCTCGGCATCAGCCAGTTCTGCATCTAACAGACGAACTTCGCTGGTGGTGGCGCTGGCGAGATGAATGACCACATAGTGCTTCGAAGTCGTTTTATGCAGGCTGACATAAAAGGTCTCGTCTTTTTCTTCGTAAATCAATTTATCTTGAGATGTTGGTGTGCCTATGGAATGGCGCCAGACCTGATAAGGCAGCAGCGTCACCGGATGTTTGCGCACATAGTAAAAAGTCCAGGAATCATTCGCCCAGACAAAGCTGGGTTCAACATTATCAAGAAGTTCGGGATACCAATTACCTGTTTCAAGATTGCGAAAACGGATGCCGTACTGGCGTCGGGAGAGGAAATCTTCCGCCAGCGCCATAATGGTGTTATCGGGCGTAACCGACATTCCCCCCATGGAATAAAATTCGCTGTGCGCCGCCCGCTTGTTTGCATCAAGCAAAGTCTCCCATTCGTCCCATTCTTCACTAAACGCCGACTGACGCTGATAGATGGCATATTCACAGCCTGGTTCATAAATATGCCGATAGCGATAGCCATTTTTAATGTAAGGCGCAGAAATTTCTTTTTGCGGTATACGATCGATGATCTCTTTTAATATTCTATCCTGCAAAGCCTGCTGTGAAGCCATCACCTGGTGACCATAGCTATTTTCTTGTTGCAGATAATCCAACACTTCCGGCTGCGAGCGCGTGTCATCCCGCAGCCAATAGTAATTGTCGATGCGTGTGTCGCCATGAAGTGTCATGACGTGAGGAATTTGGGTCGCTTTTGGTGGCATGTGATTGTTCTTTCAGATTGAAACATCTTATAAGGGTGGCAAAACTCACCAGGGATGCAAGCGAAACAGGATAGTCATTGCATCGATATTGACACGTTATGGCATGAAAATAGAAATAGTGCAGGTTGACATCATCCGCCTGCTCAGGTGTTTACGTTGGTTTGTTTAATACAATAACGTTAGTGGCAGCATAACTCAGAAAATAGATTTCCAGCGCCTCTTCTTTATTACGGACACTTTTCACCAGCGTTGCGATTCGAACAGTTGTCCGTTCAATAAGTATTGCGACCCTGCTCACCAGGGTCGACGGTGATTAACGGTGCTGATATTCCGCCATTCCCGCTTTACAGTCCACATTCACCAGATAATGAATATCGGCACTTTTACCGCGCACGGTCAACGGCACTGACCATTTGCCCTCTTTGCCCTGAATATCCTGCAAACTGACCCAAGCCACTGGGTCGACCTGGCCAACGATTTTTTGATCGTCTACCCAGCGCGCCACGCGGTTTTGTTGGTAGTCACGTTTCACACTCGCCGCAATTCCGGCAGCATCCAGACCTTCACATTTGGGAAAAGTAACCGACTTGCTGGTTTCGTTATTGGCAGCGAAAACTGATGCACAGGCGGAAGCCAACAACAGCCCCAACAACGCTCCTCTTTTTTTCATGTTTTTCTCCATAGCACAATGATTCAGGAGAAAGCATGGTACAAATTGTCAGGAGCGCAAGTTACTTCAAGCTGCGTGAGTTTCATCTTCCACATCGGGGCCCGTATCGACCACCTGCGGAGACGGCAATTTGCCAGTTTTCAGGATTGTGCTCAACACATCTTTCTGTTCAGCCAACCATAGTGCAAGGGCTTCTCGTTGCTCGTCTTCCATTTTCACCGGGGAATTTGTCAGCCAGGTGTCGAGAAGATCTGCTGTATCGAGCATTTTGTCATAAGCATCGGCTTCCTTTTTGCTGGTAAACGACATCTTCTCTTCGCCCTCACGAATGACCACGTATTTAACTTCAACCGCCATTTGCAGCCTCTCACAATAACTGTAATTTTATACAGCATATTTCTTTTTGACCGGAAAATCAACATTAGCAATAAAGACATGCGCAAACGTTTTCGTTTATACTGCGCGCGGAATTAATCAGGGGATATTCGTTATGACGTTATTAGGCACTGCGCTGCGTCCGGCAGCAACTCGCGTGATGTTATTAGGCTCCGGTGAATTGGGTAAAGAAGTGGCAATCGAGTGTCAGCGTCTTGGCATAGAGGTAATTGCTGTCGATCGCTATGCTGACGCACCAGCCATGCATGTCGCACATCGTTCCCATGTCATTAATATGTTGGATGGTGATGCATTGCGCCGCGTGGTTGAACTGGAAAAGCCGCATTATATCGTGCCGGAGATCGAAGCTATTGCCACCGATATGCTGCTCCAGCTTGAAGAGGAAGGACTGAATATTGTCCCCTGCGCTCGCGCAACGAAATTAACGATGAATCGCGAGGGGATCCGTCGCCTGGCGGCAGAAGAGCTGCAATTGCCCACTTCAACTTATCGTTTTGCCGATAGCGAAAGTCTTTTCCGCGAGGCGGTTGCCGACATCGGCTATCCCTGCATTGTTAAACCGGTGATGAGTTCCTCTGGCAAGGGGCAGACATTTATTCGCTCTGCCGAACAGCTTAGCCAGGCATGGGAATACGCCCAGCAAGGCGGTCGCGCCGGAGCAGGTCGCGTGATTGTTGAAGGCGTGGTTAAGTTTGACTTCGAAATTACATTACTGACCGTCAGTGCCGCGGATGGAGTCCATTTCTGTGCCCCCGTAGGCCATCGCCAGGAAGATGGCGACTACCGGGAATCATGGCAACCACAGCAAATGAGTCCGCTGGCCCTGGAACGCGCGCAGGAAATTGCCCGCAAAGTGGTACTGGCGCTGGGCGGTTATGGTCTGTTTGGCGTCGAGTTGTTTGTTTGTGGTGATGAGGTGATTTTCAGCGAAGTCTCCCCTCGCCCGCATGATACCGGGATGGTGACGTTAATTTCCCAGGATCTTTCGGAGTTTGCCCTGCACGTACGCGCTTTTCTCGGTCTTCCGGTTGGCGCTATTCGCCAGTATGGTCCGGCCGCTTCAGCCGTTATCCTGCCGCAACTGACCAGCCAGAACATCACGTTTGATAATGTGCAGAATGCCGTTGGCGCAGGTTTGCAGATTCGTTTATTTGGTAAGCCGGAAATTGATGGCAGCCGTCGTCTGGGGGTAGCGCTGGCGACCGCTGAGAGTGTTGATGAGGCCATTGAACGTGCGAAGCTCGCCGCCGGACAGGTGAAAGTACAAGGTTAAACCCGGCAAAAAACGCGACAAAAATGCCCGATTAACAATCGGGCATTTTGATTCTTACAGCTTCGCGCCTTCTACAGCTTCGCGCGCCAGCTTAGTAATACGGTCGTAATCGCCCGCTTCCAGCGCATCTGCCGGAACCAGCCAGGAACCACCGATGCACAGTACGCTTTTCAGCGCCAGGTAATCACGGTAGTTAGCCGGGGAAATACCACCCGTCGGGCAGAAACGAACCTGGGAGAACGGACCTGCAATCGCCTGCAGGGCTTTCACGCCGCCGTTAGCTTCAGCCGGGAAGAATTTAAACTCTTTCAGGCCGTAGTCCATACCCAGCATCAATTCAGACACCGTGCTGATGCCCGGAATCAGAGGAATAGTGCCTTCGGTCGCCGCTTTCAGCAGTGGCTCGGTCAGACCCGGGCTAATGGCGAACTGCGCACCCGCTTCGGTCACTTCCGCCAGTTGCTGCGGATTCAGCACCGTACCGGCACCAACAATCGCTTCCGGCACTTCTTTGGCGATAGCACGGATAGCGTCAACGGCACACTCGGTACGCAGGGTCACTTCCAGAACGCGCACCCCACCAGCAACCAACGCTTTTGCCATTGGCACCGCGTGTTCCAGTTTTTTTACCACGATAACCGGTACAACCGGGCCGGTGGTCAGGATTGATTCTGCACTTGTTTTCCAGTTTTTCATCAGAGTTTTTCTCTCGCCTGATTACAAATTTTGTCGTCTTAAAAAGTGATACAGGTTGCGCCCTGTTCGGCACCGGACAGTTTTTCGCGCAAGGCACTGAATAACTCACGTCCTGTTCCCACGCGTGACGCGCTCAGGTCAGGGATGTGCGGTTCACGAGCGGCCAGTTCCGCTTCGTCTACCAACAGCGTCAGTTCGCCTGTCTGTCCATTCACACGAATGATGTCCCCATCGCGTACTTTCGCCAGCAGCCCGCCATCGTAGGCTTCTGGTGTTACATGGATAGCTGACGGTACTTTACCTGATGCCCCGGAGAGGCGTCCATCGGTAACTAACGCAATTTTGAAACACCGGTCCAATAATACACCAAGTGGCGGCATGAGTTTATGTAATTCTGGCATTCCGTTCGCTTTTGGTCCCTGATGACGGACAACAACGACACAATCACGGTCCAGCATCCCCGCTTCAAAAGCAGGCATAACATCATGCTGGCTTTCAAAAACGACAGCAGGCGCCTCAATAATCTGATTTTCTAACGGCACGGCAGAGGTTTTCATAACAGCACGCCCCAGATTGCCGCTTAAAACTTTTGTCCCGCCATGATGCGAAAACGGCTGTTCGAAAGAGGCAATCACATTGCTATCAAGCGATTTTTCTGCGCCTTCGCGCCAGTCCAGTTTGCCATTATTCAGCCACGGTTCGAGGGTGTAACGCGAGAGACCAAAGCCCGCAACCGTGTTGACATCTTCATGCAACAGACCCGCCTTAAGCAGTTCACGCACCAGCACCGGCACACCACCCGCAGCCTGGAAGTGGTTTATATCGGCTGGACCGTTTGGATACAGACGCGCCATCAGCGGAACGACATCAGAAAGATCGGAGAAATCATCCCAGTTAATCTGGATACCCGCAGCACGCGCCATCGCCACCAGATGCATCGTGTGGTTAGTGGAGCCACCTGTTGCCAGCAGCGCAACAATACCGTTCACCACCACTTTCTCATCGATCATCTTACCGATTGGCATCCATTCGTTGCCATTACCGGTCATACGCGTTACCTGGCGCGCGGCGGCGGCAGTTAATGCATCACGCAATGGAGAGTCAGGATGAACAAATGAAGAGCCAGGCAACTGCATCCCCATAAATTCAACCACCATTTGGTTGGTATTGGCGGTGCCGTAGAAAGTACAGGTTCCCGGAGCATGGTAAGACGCCGCTTCTGACTCCAGCAGCGCCATACGATCCACTTTCCCTTCTGCATAAAGCTGACGAATACGAACTTTTTCTTTATTTGGCAGACCGCTTGCCATTGGCCCTGATGGCACAAATACCGCAGGTAAATGACCGAACGACAGTGCCGCCATCGTCAACCCGGGAACTATCTTATCGCATACGCCGAGGAACAGCGCGCCATCAAACATATTATGAGACAGCCCCACAGCCGCAGACATCGCAATCACTTCGCGGCTTAACAGGGATAGTTCCATTCCGTCCTGCCCCTGAGTTACACCATCGCACATCGCTGGTACGCCACCAGCGACCTGACCGACTGCGTTAGCTTCATGCAGTGCTTTACGAATAATCTCAGGATAATGTTCATAAGGCTGATGAGCAGAGAGCATGTCGTTATAGGAGGTGATGATGGCGATATTGTTACGCAACATGCTTTTCAGGGAGGCTTTGTCTTCTGGCTGGCAAGCGGCGAAACCGTGGGCCAGGTTACCGCATGCCAACTGCGAACGATGAACGGTCGAGGTTTTCGCTTGTTCTATCCGGGCGAGGTAAGCAGAGCGAGTCTCGCGCGAACGTTCAATAATTCGATTTGTTACGCGTAACAATTGTGGATTCATAAAGGCTCCTGAAATTGAGTTGTCAGAGCAGGATGATTCACAACGCGTTTCAGTCAGTGAATTTATGAAAGAAACGCCTGTAACCGGAGCTCATAGGGCAGAAACGTTTCAGTCAGTGTAATAAAAAAAGCCTCGCGGGTGAATCCACACGAGGCTTAAAAGTGTAAAAATTGCTCTACAATCTGTGCAAGATCATGTTACCGGTAAAATAACCATTAAGGATGAGTCGAGATATTACTCAAACTCATTCCAGGAACGGCCATCACGGGTAATCATCGCCACCGAAGCAACCGGTCCCCAGGTCCCGGCCTGGTATGGTTTCGGCGCATCGTTGTCCATCGCCCACGCTTCAGTAATAGAGTCCACCCATTTCCACGCTTCTTCCACTTCGTCGCGACGTACAAACAGCGCCTGAATGCCGCGCATCGTTTCCAGCAGCAACCGTTCATAAGCATCGGCGAGATGTGTCTGATTGAAGGTCTCCGAATAGCTCAGATCCAGCTTGGTCGTTTGTAGATTGTGCTTATGGTCGAGGCCAGGAACCTTATTCAGTACCTGGATATCCACACCTTCATCAGGTTGCAGGCGGATAGTCAGTTTATTCTGCGGCAGATCCTGCCAGGACTCTTTAAACAGATTCAGCTCAGGTGATTTGAAATAGACCACCACCTCGGAGCATTTGGTCGGCAGACGTTTACCGGTACGCAGGTAGAATGGTACGCCAGCCCAACGCCAGTTATCGATGTCAACGCGGATTGCCACGAAAGTTTCGGTGCAACTGCTTTTGTTCGCGCCCTCTTCTTCCAGATAACCCGGAACTTTCTTGCCCTGAGCGAAACCTGCGGTGTATTGTCCGCGAACCGTTTTTTCGCGCACATTGGAGCGGTCAATTCGGCGCAGCGACTTCAGCACTTTCACTTTTTCATCGCGGATATTATCGGCGCTCAGATCAGACGGCGGAGACATTGCAATCATGCAGAGAATTTGCAGCAGATGGTTCTGGACCATATCGCGCATTTGACCCGCTTTATCAAAATAGCCCCAGCGCCCTTCAATCCCGACTTCTTCTGCCACCGTGATCTCAACATGATCAATGGTGCGATTGTCCCAGTTGTTCACAAACAGGGAGTTAGCAAAACGCAGTGCCAACAGGTTGAGTACCGTCTCTTTCCCCAGATAGTGGTCGATACGGTAAACCTGACACTCTTCGAAGTATTCACCCACCTGATCGTTGATTTCACGGGAAGTTGCCAGCGATGTCCCCAGCGGTTTTTCCATCACCACACGCGCCGGTTTGGCGTTAAGTTTTGCCTCGCCCAATCCTTTGCAGATCGCGCCAAAAGTACTCGGCGGCATGGCAAAATAGTTAATCGTAATACGATTTTTTTGATCCAGCAGCGCGCCAAGGCGGCTGAATGCGGCAGTATCATTGACATCAAGATTACAAAAATCCAGACGCGCACTCAGGGTATCCCATAAACCTTCATCAATGGTTTCTTTCATGAAAGTTTCGAGCGCCTCGCGGACAACTTTTGTGTATGCCGCTTTGTCCCAGTCAGCACGACCTACGCCGATAATCCGGGTTTCCGGATTGAGCTGACCGGCTTTTTCCAGTTGATACAGGGAAGGCAGCAATTTACGACGCGCAAGGTCGCCTTTCGCGCCGAAAATGACCAGGTCACAGGCCTGGGCTGTTTGCGTTACCGCCATGTCATTCTCCTTAAATTAACTAACCCGGTACTTAAGCCTGGGTATACTTGTAATTTTCTTACAATGCACTGTACTGCTTTTACGAGCTTGCGAAAACTGTAAACGCTTATCCACCCGTGCGATTACCGTAAAAGCCCCTGAAGCGCGATAAAACTGATAAAAAAATCATCGTTTTTGTCATTTTCTCATTCAATAAAAATCTGACATCGATCATGTAATGAAAAAAAATAACAACTTTTTTATCCGCTTTTGCCATTAAAGCAACACACAGGCGTAATATCAGACAAAATTGCATTTCGATTTCTTTCAGTGCGGAAATCATCATTACCCGTGAGTCTCTTTACATCATGAATATGCTGGAAAAAATCCAGTCTCAACTGGAACATTTGAGCAAATCAGAACGCAAAGTCGCTGAGGTCATTCTTGCTTCGCCAGACAATGCGATCCATTCGAGTATTGCTGCTCTGGCGCTGGAAGCCAACGTCAGCGAACCGACGGTGAACCGATTCTGTCGCAGCATGGACACCCGCGGTTTTCCTGATTTTAAATTGCATCTGGCACAAAGTCTGGCTAATGGCACTCCCTATGTTAATCGCAACGTCAATGAAGATGACAGCGTTGAATCATACACGGGGAAAATATTTGAGTCGGCAATGGCGACACTCGATCACGTTCGCCACTCGCTGGACAAATCCGCCGTCAACCGTGCTGTCGATCTCCTCACTCAGGCAAAGAAAATAGCCTTTTTCGGGTTGGGTTCTTCTGCCGCCGTCGCCCACGATGCGATGAATAAGTTTTTTCGCTTCAATGTTCCAGTAATCTACTCTGACGATATCGTGCTGCAACGAATGAGTTGTATGAATTGTAGCGACGGAGACGTCGTTGTGCTGATTTCTCACACCGGAAGAACTAAAAATCTTGTTGAACTGGCGCAGCTGGCGCGAGAAAACGATGCTATGGTAATCGCCCTCACCTCCACGGGAACACCTCTCGCCCAGGAAGCGACACTGGCAATTACACTCGACGTACCGGAAGATACTGACATTTATATGCCCATGGTCTCTCGACTTGCGCAGTTGACCGTGATAGATGTGCTGGCAACAGGATTTACTTTGCGACGCGGTGCAAAATTCAGAGATAACTTGAAGCGGGTCAAGGAAGCTCTTAAAGAATCGCGTTTTGATAAGCAGTTACTTAATCTCGGTGACGATCGCTAAATCGATTATCACTGCTCTATTCTTATACGACATTCGCATGTGTCTAATTCACAACCATTATGGTTTTAATTTATGCGAATTTCATGTTCAAGCAACACCTGGGTGTTTCAGTCAACGGAGTATTACATGTCCAGAAGGCTTCGCAGAACCAAAATCGTTACCACGTTAGGCCCGGCTACCGATCGCGATAACAACCTTGAGAAGGTTATCGCCGCGGGTGCAAACGTCGTACGAATGAATTTTTCTCATGGCTCGCCTGAAGACCACAAAATGCGCGCGGATAAAGTTCGTGAAATTGCCGCAAAACTGGGGCGTCATGTGGCTATTCTCGGTGACCTTCAGGGGCCCAAGATTCGTGTATCAACCTTTAAAGAAGGTAAAGTTTTCCTCAATATTGGGGATAAATTCCTGCTGGACGCCAACCTGGGTAAAGGTGAAGGCGATAAAGAAAAAGTCGGTATCGACTATAAAGGTCTCCCTGCTGACGTTGTACCTGGCGATATTCTGCTGCTGGACGATGGTCGCGTGCAGTTGAAAGTGCTGGAAGTTAAGGGCATGCAAGTGTTCACTGAAGTTACTGTCGGCGGCCCGCTCTCCAACAATAAAGGAATCAACAAACTTGGCGGCGGCCTGTCGGCTGAAGCCCTGACCGAAAAAGACAAAGCAGACATTAAGACTGCCGCTCTGATTGGCGTAGATTATCTGGCCGTCTCCTTCCCGCGCTGCGGCGAAGATCTGAACTATGCCCGCCGTCTGGCTCGCGAGGCGGGTTGCGACGCGAAAATTGTCGCCAAAGTTGAACGTGCGGAAGCCGTTTGCAGTCAGGATGCGATGGACGATATTATCCTCGCCTCTGACGTGGTGATGGTAGCGCGTGGCGACCTCGGTGTTGAAATTGGCGACCCGGAACTGGTGGGCATTCAGAAAGCGTTGATCCGTCGCGCTCGTCAGCTGAACCGTGCGGTAATTACGGCAACTCAGATGATGGAGTCGATGATCACCAACCCGATGCCGACCCGTGCAGAAGTCATGGACGTGGCAAACGCCGTACTGGATGGTACCGATGCTGTGATGTTGTCTGCAGAAACCGCCGCCGGTCAGTATCCGTCAGAAACGGTTGCCGCAATGGCGCGTGTTTGCCTGGGGGCCGAAAAGATCCCGAGCATCAACGTTTCAAAACACCGTCTGGACGTTCAGTTCGACAATGTGGAAGAAGCTATCGCGATGTCGGCAATGTACGCGGCTAACCATCTGAAAGGCGTTACCGCAATCATTACCATGACCGAATCCGGCCGTACCGCGCTGATGACCTCTCGTATCAGCTCTGGCCTACCTATTTTCGCAATGTCTCGTCATGAGCGCACCCTGAACCTGACCGCGCTGTATCGTGGCGTTACCCCGGTTTACTTTGATAGCGCCAATGAAGGCGTCGCGGCTGCCAACGAGGCAGTTAATGTGCTGCGCGATAAAGGTTACCTGATGTCGGGTGACCTGGTCATTGTCACCCAGGGCGACGTAATGAGCACGGTGGGCTCTACCAACACTACGCGTATTTTAACGGTAGAGTAAGTATGTTGCCGAATGTGGCATGAACGCCTTGTCCGGCCTACAATATTGTGATAATTCAAAAAATTACAATTAATTTGTAGGCCAGATAAGCATGCGCATCGGGCCCGTCATCAGACTAAAGCCTCTCCTCGTGAGAGGCTTTCTATTTTTTGATGGGATAGAGATCTTTGCGTTTATATGGCTGGATTTCGCCCGGCTTGCGAGTCTTGAGCAATTTTAAAATCCAGGTGTATTGCTCTGGATGCGGTCCCACAAAAATCTCGACTTCTTCATTCATTCGCCGCGCAATTGTATGATCATCCGCGTCTAACAGATCATCCATCGGTGGGCGAACCTGAATCGTCAGGCGATGCGTTTTCCCATCATAGATTGGAAATAAGGGGACAACACGCGCACGACACACTTTCATCAAACGACCAATCGCAGGCAGCGTTGCTTTGTAAGTAGCGAAGAAATCAACAAACTCACTATGTTCCGGGCCATGATCCTGATCCGGTAAATAATAGCCCCAGTATCCCTGACGAACCGACTGGATGAACGGTTTAATACCATCATTTCGCGCGTGCAAACGACCACCAAAACGACGTCGTACCGTGTTCCAGACATAATCAAAAACCGGGTTACCCTGGTTGTGGAACATCGCCGCCATTTTCTGCCCTTGCGAAGCCATCAGCATGGCGGGGATATCAACTGCCCAACCGTGCGGAACAAGAAAGATCACTTTCTCGTCGTTGCGTCGCATCTCTTCAATGATCTCCAGCCCCTGCCAGTCTACCCGTGGCTGAATTTTCCCTGGCCCGCGTAGCGCCAACTCCGCCATCATCACCATTGCCTGCGGCGCGGTGGCAAACATCTCATCAACAATAGCTTCGCGTTCAGCTTCGCTACGTTCTGGAAAACAAAGCGACAAATTAATCAACGCACGACGGCGCGAGCTTTTACCTAATCGTCCAGCAAAACGGCCCAGTCGCGCCAGAATGGGATCGCGGAATTTCGGCGGTGTTAAGGCAATACCAGCCATCGCCGCCACGCCCAGCCAGGCGCCCCAGTAACGCGGATGGCGAAAGGATTTATCAAACTCAGGAATGTATTCGCTATTATTTTTTTTCGTTTCCATGCTTTTCCAGTTTCGGATAAGGCAAAATCAATCTGCTGATAGTGTAGCGGCGCAGCTTGCCCCGCACCAAATAAAAAAGCCGGTACTGACTGCGTACCGGCTGCGAATGGATGTTAATTAATCAAACCGTAGCTGTGGCACAATCTCTTTGGCCTGTGCAAGGAATTCGCGGCGATCGGAGCCGGTCAGGCCTTCAGTACGCGGCAGTTTCGCCGTCAGTGGGTTCACAGCCTGCTGGTTAATCCATACTTCATAATGTAAATGCGGCCCGGTTGAACGCCCGGTATTGCCCGAAAGCGCAATACGATCGCCACGTTTCACCTTCTGCCCCTGTTTCACCAGAATTTTACGCAGGTGCATATAACGCGTGGTATAGCTGCGACCATGACGAATTGCAACATAATAACCTGCAGCTCCACTGCGCTTAGCGACAACGACTTCACCGTCACCAACCGACAGCACTGGCGTCCCTTGCGGCATGGCAAAATCGACACCTCTGTGCGGCGCGACGCGCCCCGTTACCGGGTTCTGGCGGCGAGGGTTAAAATTAGACGAGATGCGGAACTGTTTCGCCGTCGGGAATCGCAAGAATCCCTTCGCCAGACCAGTACCGTTACGATCATAGAATTTGCCATCTTCGGCGCGAATAGCGTAGTAATCTTTACCTTCGGAGCGCAAACGCACGCCCAGCAACTGACTTTGTTCGCGTTTGCCATCCAGCATTTCGCGTGACATTAATACCGCAAATTCATCGCCTTTTTTAAGTTTGCGGAAGTCCATCTGCCACTGCATCGCTTTAATCACCGCGCTCACTTCAGCGCTGGTTAGCCCGGCGTTTTTGGCGCTGGCGACAAAACTCGCCCCAACGGTGCCTTTCAGTAGATTGTTAACCCACTCCCCTTGCTGCATTTCGCTGGTCATCTTAAAACCGTTAGCGGCAGTACGCTCATAGGTGCGAGTTTCGCGGCGAGAGACTTCCCACGTCAGACGTTGTAAATCGCCCTCAGCGGTTAATGTCCAGGAAAGTTGTTGACCAATTTTCAAGTTACGCAAATCTTTATCAGCAGCAGCTAACTGGGTGATATCCCCCATATCAATACCATATTGATTGAGAATGCTGCTTAGTGTATCGCCTGTGGAAACGACATATTCATGAACACCCGCTTCACCGGCGATTTTATCGTCCAGTTCATCCTGAGGAATGGCTTCATCTTCTTGTGCGGCCTGATCAATCGGCTCACTGGCCTCAGGTAAAAGTGAACGGATTTCGTTCTGTTCCAGCTCAATCGTTTTGACAATTGGTGAGACATCGCGGTGATAAACGTAAGGCCGCCAGACAGCGACGGCCAAAGTAAGAACGGTAAGCGACCCCAACATCACGCGGTGTGGTCGCGGTAAATTATTAAACGCCAGGGCGACAGAGCGGGCTATCTGTTGCACGTAATCACTTCCTCATTAATCTCCTTTCAGGCAGCTCGCATACTGGTTGGCTAATTGGTTCAGGAATTCTGAATAGCTCGTTTTTCCCAGTTTGATATTCGTCCCAAGGGGATCCAACGTTCCCATACGAACGGATGTCCCTCGTGCGACGCTTTCAACGACAGCGGGCCTGAACTGTGGCTCAGCAAAAACGCAGGTTGCTTTTTGCTCAACCAACTGTGTTCTTATTTCATGTAAACGCTGCGCGCCCGGTTGAATCTCAGGGTTAACGGTAAAATGACCAAGTGGTGTCAGTCCGAACTGTTTTTCGAAGTAGCCGTAAGCATCGTGAAAAACGAAATACCCCTTTCCCTTAAGCGGCGCGAGCTCGTTACCAACCTGTTTTTCGGTTGAGGTTAATTGTGCCTCAAAATCCTTCAGGTTGGCGTCAAGTTTGGCTCGACTTTGCGGCATAAGTTCTACTAATTTTCCATGGATTGCAACCGCTGTAGCCCGCGCTATCTCTGGGGAAAGCCAGAGATGCATATTGAAATCGCCGTGATGGTGATCTTCGTCACTTTTTTCTCCATGATCGTGATCATCATCATCGTCGTGAATACTTTTCATCAGTAGCGGTTTTACATTCTCCAGCTGCGCAATCGTTACCTGTTTCGCCTCGGGTAATTTACTCACTGGTTTTTGCATGAACGCCTCCATCTCTGGGCCAACCCAGACTACTAAGTCCGCGTTCTGTAAGCGTTTTACATCTGATGGACGTAGTGAATAGTCATGTTCGGAAGCGCCATCGGGGAGCAATACTTCGGTTTCTGTAACCCCATTGGCAATAGCAGAAGCGATGAAACCAATGGGCTTAAGCGAAGCGACAACGGCGGCATCTGCGGCCTGTGTTGTGCCGCCCCAGAGAGCGGCGGATAATGCAGCGAAAAGAAGCGTTTTTTTATGTAACATAATGCGACCAATCATCGTAATGAATATGAGAAATGTGATATTATAACATTTCATGACTACTGCAAGACTAAAATTAACATGACAAGTCTGGTTTCCCTGGAAAACGTCTCGGTCTCATTTGGCCAACGCCGCGTCCTCTCTGATGTGTCGCTGGAATTAAAACCTGGAAAAATTTTGACCTTACTTGGGCCGAACGGCGCAGGTAAGTCTACGCTGGTGCGGGTCGTACTCGGACTGGTGACACCTGATGAAGGTGTTATCAAGCGCTACGGAAAACTACGCATCGGCTATGTGCCGCAAAAACTGTATCTCGACACCACGTTGCCACTGACTGTAAACCGTTTTTTACGCTTACGCCCTGATACGCATAAAGAAGATATCCTTCCTGCACTGAAACGGGTACAGGCCGGGCATCTGATTGATGCGCCAATGCAAAAACTCTCAGGCGGTGAAACACAGCGCGTACTGCTGGCTCGCGCATTGTTAAATAAACCGCAGTTATTGGTGCTGGATGAACCCACGCAGGGCGTGGACGTAAACGGTCAGGTCGCGTTATATGATCTTATAGACCAGTTGCGCCGTGAGCTGAATTGTGGCGTTTTAATGGTTTCCCACGATCTGCATCTGGTGATGGCAAAAACCGATGAAGTACTTTGCCTGAATCATCACATCTGCTGTTCTGGCACCCCGGAAGTGGTTTCTCTGCATCCAGAATTTATTTCAATGTTTGGCCCTCGCGGTGCGGAGCAACTGGGAATTTACCGCCATCATCATAATCACCGCCACGATTTACAGGGTCGGATTATTCTACGTCGGGGAAATGATCGCTCATGATTGAATTATTATTTCCCGGTTGGTTAGCCGGGATCATGCTGGCCTGTGCCGCAGGTCCACTGGGTTCATTTGTTGTCTGGCGTCGTATGTCATATTTTGGCGATACGCTGGCTCACGCGTCGTTACTTGGCGTCGCGTTTGGTTTATTGCTGAATGTTAATCCATTCTATGCGGTGATTGCTGTTACGCTACTGCTGGCGGGCGGCCTGGTGTGGCTGGAAAAGCGTCCACAACTCGCGATTGATACCCTACTGGGCATTATGGCGCACAGCGCATTGTCGCTGGGTCTGGTGGTCGTCAGTCTGATGTCTAACATCCGCGTTGATTTGATGGCATATCTGTTCGGTGATTTGTTAGCTGTAACACCGGAAGATCTTATATCCATCGCAATTGGCGTTGTTATTGTCGTGGCAATTCTGTTCTGGCAATGGCGTAATTTACTGTCGATGACCATTAGTCCTGACCTGGCGTTTGTCGATGGCGTGAAATTACAGCGTGTTAAGTTATTGTTGATGCTGGTAACGGCGTTGACAATTGGTGTAGCGATGAAGTTTGTCGGCGCGTTGATTATTACTTCACTGCTGATTATTCCAGCCGCCACAGCACGTCGCTTCGCCCGCACGCCAGAACAGATGGCTGGCACCGCCGTTATAGTGGGAATGGTAGCCGTAACAGGCGGTTTAACTTTTTCCGCGTTTTATGATACGCCAGCAGGTCCGTCAGTGGTGCTGTGCGCCGCGCTGCTGTTTATCATCAGCATGATGAAAAAACAGGCCAGTTAATTTGTACCTGAATACAATTGTCGGATGCGGCGTAAACGCCTTATCCGACCTACGGGTTTGCTACTTCTGGCAAGCCTGACAGGACGCGAACAGCGTCGCATCAGGCTCATTGCCAATGTCGGATGCGGCGCAAGCGCCTTATCCGACCTACGGCATTTCTGGCGGCGTGATGCCGAAATGGTTCCACGCTCGCGCTGTTGCCATACGCCCACGCGGCGTACGTTGCAAAAAGCCCTGCTGAATTAAATAAGGTTCCAGCACATCCTCAATGGTTTCGCGCTCTTCGCCAATGGCTGCCGCCAGGTTATCCAGTCCTACCGGACCGCCGAAAAACTTATCGATCACCGCCAGCAATAATTTACGATCCATATAATCGAAACCTTCGGCATCGACATTCAGCATGTCCAGCGCCTGGGCAGCGATGTCTGCTGAAATGGTGCCATCGTGTTTCACTTCGGCAAAATCGCGCACGCGACGCAACAGGCGGTTGGCGATACGTGGCGTACCACGCGCCCGACGCGCCACTTCCAGCGCGCCATCGTCACTCATCTCAAGCCCCATAAAACGCGCGCTACGACTAACGATATATTGCAAATCGGGAACCTGGTAAAACTCAAGACGCTGCACAATACCGAAACGATCGCGCAATGGCGACGTCAACGAACCAGCACGAGTGGTCGCGCCAATAAGGGTAAACGGTGGAAGATCGATTTTAATCGAACGCGCCGCGGGCCCTTCACCGATCATGATATCCAGTTGGTAGTCTTCCATTGCCGGATACAACACCTCTTCCACGACCGGCGAAAGACGGTGAATTTCATCGATAAACAGCACATCGTGCGGTTCAAGATTAGTGAGCATTGCCGCCAGATCGCCCGCTTTTTCTAAAACCGGGCCAGACGTTGTGCGCAAATTAACACCCATTTCATTAGCGACAATGTTGGCAAGCGTGGTTTTCCCCAACCCTGGCGGACCAAATATCAACAGATGATCGAGGGCATCCCCGCGCAGTTTAGCCGCTTTGATGAAAATCTCCATCTGCGAGCGGACCTGCGGCTGACCAACATACTCTTCAAGTAATTTGGGGCGAATGGCGCGATCTGCCACATCTTCCGGCAAAGTCGTACCGGCAGAAATCAGACGGTCTGCTTCAATCATCCTTTACCTCATAACGCGGCGCGCAGGGCTTCGCGAATTAATGTTTCACTGCTGGCATCAGGCCGAGCGATTTTGCTCACCATGCGGCTGGCTTCTTGTGGTTTATAGCCCAGCGCCACCAGCGCAGCAACCGCTTCCTGTTCGGCATCTTCAGTTGCCGGACTTGCCGGGGATGTCAGTACCAGATCTGTCGCAGGTGTAAACAGATCGCCATGCAAGCCTTTAAAGCGATCTTTCATTTCAACAATCAGGCGTTCGGCGGTTTTCTTACCTATACCAGGCAACTTCACCAGCGCCGCAGGTTCTTCACGCTCAACGGCATTTACAAATTGCTGTGCTGACATGCCAGACAGAATCGCCAGAGCAAGTTTTGGGCCAACGCCGTTAGTTTTGATCAACTCTTTAAACAGCGTGCGCTCTTGTTTATTGTTAAAACCGTACAGCAGTTGCGCGTCTTCACGTACCACAAAGTGAGTGAAAACAATCGCTTCTTGCCCCGCTTCCGGGAGTTCGTAAAAACAGGTCATCGGCATATGAACTTCATAGCCTACGCCGCCCACTTCAAGTAACACCAGCGGGGGTTGTTTTTCCAGAATAATGCCTCTGAGTCTGCCTATCACATGACGCTCCAGGATAACGAATTAAAGATAGTGTTGTATGATAAAAAAATGCTGGATAGATATCCAGCGAGATATTGATGATAAACCCAAATTATTCACCGCGATTCGCATATTATTTCACCAGTCCGGCCAACGGGAAGTAACGTGTTTCCACATAGCATGTACTGGGCTGATTTATCATTCTGTCCTGCAACATTCACCAGAGGAGTACCATTGACATAGTCAAACCAGACATTGACATATTCTTCGCCAGTAAATAAATCATTGCTGTATTCGCTGGTATCACAACGCCTTTGCTCAATATCACGAAAACAATGGTTACTGGCGCCACACCCTCCAGCTTTATTAACAATACAAATATTGACCTGATAAAACTGCCTTTCGAGCCAGACTTGCCGTAGTACACCTGCTATACAGAGCGCAGCCAGCAGCAAAGATGACAGCACCAGCCTCTTTTTATATCTTTCACTGGCATAAGCCATACATCCGATGAATAAGGCTAATTGCGCGACAAGAACCAGTTCTTTATTACCATCTACCAGATGCCAGTAATTAAACGTAACGGTAAGTGCCACTGATGCAATCGCTGCACATATCCGATATAGCCCACGTAGATTTTCAAATGGCAACAAAAAAAAGAGTAATGAAATGGTTCCAGGAGCCAGTAACAAGGCGGCGGTATTCGCCTCTGTGAGATCGATAAAACAGGAGGAGAAACCAGCGATAATAAACTGGATAAAAAGAAAAAACAGAATAATATAAATTTGCCAAAGCCATTTCATCGCCGTATCGTCCGTAATATCATTCAGTAATACCAGACAGCTTTAAGATAATACTCATTATCTTGTTGATAAATCGCCGACAGCCAACCATAAGAATCCCTTCAGCACATTTCACAATTCTATTTTCATTCTGTTCTCACTTAACATTATGGTCAACAGAATTGGCCATTTCATTCACATGAAAAATAAAAATATAAAATATATTAATTCAGCAAATATAAAATACGCCTTGTTAATCTTTATCCCTGATGTTACTTTCCCCCGGGATAAATCCCCCCTAAACCACCCATTAATAATGGATTGACACAGTGAATATCAATTATCCTGCTGAATATGAAATTGGCGATATTGTCTTTACATGTATAGGTGCTGCATTATTTGGCCAAATTTCTGCTGCATCAAATTGCTGGAGCAATCACGTTGGTATCATTATCGGTCATAATGGAGAAGATTTTCTCGTTGCCGAAAGTCGCGTACCGCTCTCCACTATTACCACTCTGTCCCGTTTTATTAAACGTTCCTCTAATCAACGTTATGCTGTAAAGCGATTAGGCGTTGGGCTAACAGAACAGCAAAAACAACGTCTTGTTGAACAGGTCCCCTCCCGGCTGCGAAAACTGTACCATACTGGATTTAAGTACGAATCATCACGCCAGTTCTGCTCTAAATTTGTGTTTGATATTTATAAAGAAGCGTTGTGTATTCCGGTGGGCGAAATAGAGACGTTTGGAGAACTGTTAAACAGCAATCCGAATGCAAAACTCACCTTCTGGAAGTTCTGGTTTTTAGGCTCAATTCCGTGGGAACGTAAAACGGTTACGCCCGCGAGCTTGTGGCATCATCCCGCTCTGACGTTGATTTATATGGAAGGGGTAGAAACGCCTCGGCCAAAGCTGACCGAGGCGGTATAATTTAACGCAGTCGCCCTCTGGCCAGATTCAGCCGCGATTCGCTCATCTGCATCGCATTCTGGCTGACATGGCAGTGGGTGATAGCAATCGCCAGCGCATCGGCGGCGTCCGCCTGCGGGTTAGCAGGAAGTTTCAGCAAGGTGCGCACCATATGTTGCACCTGACTTTTTTCAGCACTACCAATACCCACCACCGTTTGCTTCACCTGGCGAGCAGCATATTCAAATACCGGCAATTCCTGATTCACCGCCGCAACAATCGCCACGCCGCGCGCCTGTCCTAATTTCAGGGCAGAGTCAGCGTTCTTCGCCATAAAGACCTGTTCGATTGCGAAATAATCGGGCTGAAACTGAGTGATGATTTCCGTCACGCCCGCATAAATAAGTTTCAGACGAGACGGTAAATCATCCACTTTGGTGCGTATGCATCCGCTACCCAGGTAGGACAGTTGCCTGCCTACCTGGCGGATCACGCCATAGCCGGTAACGCGCGAACCCGGATCAATGCCGAGAATTATAGCCATCACGCGTCTCCGTTGTGCTGTTTAGCTGGCCTCATTAGAGGGTCGCTGCAACCTCATCAGAGATTTCACCGTTATGGTAAACTTCCTGAACATCGTCGCAATCTTCCAGCATGTCGATCAGACGCATCAGTTTCGGTGCGGTTTCTGCATCCATATCCGCTTTGGTCGACGGGATCATGGAAACTTCTGCACTGTCTGCTTTCAGGCCTGCAGCTTCCAGAGCATCGCGGACTTTACCCATCTCTTCCCATGCAGTGTAGACGTCGATTGCGCCGTCATCATAGGTCACAACGTCTTCCGCCCCAGCTTCCAGCGCTGCTTCCATGATGGTGTCTTCATCGCCTTTCTCGAAGGAGATCACACCTTTTTTGCTGAACAGATAGGCTACGGAACCGTCAGTACCGAGGTTACCGCCACATTTGCTGAATGCGTGACGCACTTCAGCAACAGTACGATTACGGTTATCAGACAGACATTCAACCATGATTGCCGTGCCGCCAGGACCGTAACCTTCGTAGATGATGGTTTCCATGTCCGCACCATCATCACCACCTACACCACGTGCGATAGCGCGGTTCAGGGTGTCACGGGTCATGTTGTTAGACAACGCTTTATCAATTGCTGCACGCAGACGCGGGTTAGCATCTGGATCGCCACCGCCCAGCTTAGCGGCCGTCACCAGCTCACGAATGATTTTAGTGAAGATTTTACCGCGCTTAGCATCCTGCGCAGCTTTACGATGTCTGGTGTTGGCCCATTTACTATGACCTGCCATAAAAATATCTCCAAAATAGCTCTGCCTGTTCAGGCAGCGTTAATTACAAACTGTTCAATCGCCTGCCGGTTGCTCCAGGACTTGGTGAGTGCCGCCGCAGAGGGAGCATCAAGCCATTGGTATGCCAGATGCTCGGTAAATACGACCTGACGCTCGTGCGGTAGCGCAATACAGAACCATGATTCCGTATTACGCGTCACGCCCGGCGCATAGCGATGACGTAAATGTGAAAAGATCTCAAACTCTACCGTACGCTGGCAGTCAATTAAGGTCAGTTGTTCAGCGACAACATCAATGGTGACCTCTTCCTTTACTTCGCGCATGGCAGCCTGCGGCGCGGTCTCTCCCTCTTCCACACTGCCGGTTACCGACTGCCAGAAGCTGGGGTCATCACGCCGCTGTAGCATCAGCACTCGTTTCGTATCCTGGGCATAGATAACCACTAAGACCGAAACGGGGCGCTTATACACTTTATCCTCCACGTCGCCTCTTCGCTGGCAATCTTCGCTCATCCCATTCACATAGTTGTCTATGCTCATAGGAATTCACTCAGTTGCCGCCTTGATACAACGCGAATGATTTCGTGTACTTTAGCCATATCAGTTATTCTCAGCCTTCTTCACAACCTGAATGCCCAGTTCAGCCAGTGCAGTCGGGTTAGCAAAGCTCGGTGCTTCAGTCATCAGACACGCTGCAGCCGTAGTTTTCGGGAAGGCGATAACATCACGGATGTTGTCGGTGCCGGTCAGCAGCATAGTCAGACGGTCAAGACCGAATGCCAGACCCGCGTGTGGCGGCGTACCGTATTTCAGGGCGTCCAGCAGGAAGCCGAATTTCTCACGCTGTTCTTGCTCGTTGATACCCAGAATGCCAAATACCGTCTGCTGCATGTCGCCATTATGGATACGTACAGAACCACCGCCCACTTCGTAACCATTGATGACCATATCGTAAGCATTCGCCACCGCATTTTCTGGTGCAGCTTTCAGCTCTGCCGCCGTCATGTCTTTCGGTGAAGTGAACGGATGGTGCATTGCCGTCAGACCGCCTTCGCCGTCGTCTTCAAACATTGGGAAGTCGATAACCCACAGCGGCGCCCACTTGCTTTCGTCAGTCAGACCAAGGTCTTTACCCACTTTCAGACGCAGCGCGCCCATTGCATCGGCAACAATTTTCTTGTTGTCTGCGCCGAAGAAAATCATATCGCCATCTTGTGCGGCGGTGCGATCCAGAATGGCGTCGATGATTTCAGCATTAAGGAATTTAGCCACCGGACTGTTGATACCTTCCAGACCTTTCGCGCGTTCGTTGACTTTGATGTAAGCCAAACCTTTCGCGCCATAGATCTTAACGAAGTTACCGTATTCGTCGATCTGCTTACGGGTCAGCGACGCGCCGCCCGGAACACGCAGAGCGGCAACACGGCCTTTCGGATCGTTCGCCGGACCTGCAAATACTGCAAACTCAACAGATTTCAGCAGATCGGCAACGTCAGTCAGTTCCATCGGGTTGCGCAGGTCCGGTTTATCGGAGCCGTAGCGACGTTCAGCTTCCGCAAAGGTCATTACCGGGAAATCACCCAGATCCACGCCCTTCACTTCCAGCCACAGATGACGCACCAGTGCCTCCATCACTTCACGCACTTGCGGCGCGGTCATGAAAGAGGTTTCCACATCGATCTGAGTAAATTCAGGCTGACGGTCGGCACGCAGGTCTTCGTCGCGGAAGCATTTAACGATCTGATAGTAACGGTCAAAACCAGACATCATCAGCAGCTGTTTGAACAGCTGCGGGGATTGCGGCAGCGCGTAGAATTTACCTTTGTGCACACGAGAAGGCACCAGGTAGTCACGCGCGCCTTCCGGCGTAGCTTTGGTCAGCATCGGAGTTTCGATGTCGAGGAAGCCGTGGTCGTCCATAAAACGGCGCACCAGGCTGGTGATTTTAGCGCGGGTTTTCAGACGCTGAGCCATTTCCGGGCGACGCAGGTCGAGATAGCGGTATTTCAGACGCGCTTCTTCGGTGTTGACGTGGTTAGAGTCAAGCGGCAGAACGTCTGCGCGGTTGATGATGGTCAACGAGGAGGCCAGCACTTCGATTTCGCCGGTCGCCATATCGCGGTTGATATTTTTTTCGTCACGCGCACGTACGGTGCCCGTCACCTGGATGCAGAACTCATTACGCAGTTCAGAGGCCAGCTTTAACGCGTCCGCACGATCCGGATCGAAAAATACCTGCACGATACCTTCGCGGTCGCGCATGTCGATGAAGATCAGGCTACCAAGATCACGACGACGGTTGACCCAACCACACAGAGTCACCTGCTGCCCCACGTGGGACAAACGAAGCTGTCCACAATATTCTGTACGCATGAGATATCCCTTAACTTAGCTGCCGGCGGATGTCCCCTGCTGCGCAGGTGACCTAAGTCGCAGCGTTAGCTGTATGTCACAACTGAATGAAAAAAGGCGGCTATTATACTGGAAATTCTGCCGCACCGTAAGAGTCTGGCCCTCTCTGGAACGACTCGTTACCACTTTATATCAGGGTCGGAATCAGACTCTACCCCTGTTTGCTATAAAGGTGTTGCCCGAACTCATAAAAATTAACAAAATTTGTCACTCAGCCATCGGCTAATCGCATTAAGGTGAGAGGCTCGATTTTGTTTTATCTGGAGACATCATGCTGGAACTTAATGCCAAAACCACCGCATTAGTGGTAATCGATTTACAGGAAGGCATCCTTCCTTTTGCTGGTGGTCCACATACTGCCGAGGAAGTGGTGAGTCGAGCTGGAAAACTGGCGGCTAAATTTCGGGCTAACGGGCAACCCGTGTTTCTGGTGCGCGTCGGCTGGTCTGGCGATTACGCCGAAGCATTAAAACAGCCCGTCGATGCGCCCTCGCCTGCCAGAGCGTTGCCGGAAAACTGGTGGCGGCATCCCGCGGCATTGGGCGCGACTGACAGCGATATCGAAATAATAAAACGCCAATGGGGAGCGTTTTACGGTACGGATCTGGAGTTGCAATTACGCCGCCGCGGTATTGACACCCTCGTCTTATGCGGCATATCCACCAATATCGGCGTCGAGTCCACTGCCCGCAACGCCTGGGAGTTAGGTTTTAATCTGGTGATAGCCGAAGATGCCTGTAGCGCAGCCAGCGCCGAACAGCACAATAACAGCATCAAGCATATCTATCCGCGCATTGCCCGTGTGCGTAGTGTGGAAGAGATCCTCAACGCGTTATGATTTACATCGGTCTGCCGCAATGGTCGCATCCTAAATGGGGACGTCTGGGGATCACCAGTCTGGAAGAGTACGCCCGCCACTTTAACTGCGTAGAGGGCAACACTACTCTGTATGCACTGCCGAAAGCGGAAGTTGTGCTGCGCTGGCGTGAGCAAACCAGCGACGATTTCCGTTTTTGTTTTAAGTTCCCCGCAACTATTTCGCATCAGGCTGCATTACGTCATTGCGACGATTTAGTGACAGAGTTTTTCACCCGTATGTCGCCGCTGGCACCACGCATTGGGCAATTTTGGCTGCAATTACCCGCTACCTTCGGTCCACGGGATCTGCCTGCGCTTTGGCATTTTCTCGATACTCTGCCTGGCGAGTTTACCTACGGTGTGGAAGTTCGCCATCCGCTATTTTTTGCCAAAGGGGAAGAAGAACAAACGCTTAATCGCGGCTTGCATCAACGTGGCATTAATAGGGTAATACTGGACAGCCGCCCGGTTCATGCCGCACGCCCACATAATGAAGCCATTCGCGACGCCCAACGTAAAAAACCAAAGGTTCCGGTGCATGCGGTCCTGACGGCAACAAACCCGCTGATCCGTTTTATTGGCAGCGATGATATGACACAAAGCCGGGAGTTATTTCAGGTCTGGTTACAGAAATTAGCCCAGTGGCATCAGAGCACAACACCGTATCTTTTTCTGCATACGCCGGATATCGCCCAGGCGCCAGAGCTGGTACATACCCTGTGGGAAGACTTGCGCGCCATACTTCCAGTGATCGGAGCAGTCCCGGCAATCCCACAGCAATCTTCTCTTTTCTGAATTTGCCACCTATCATAGACAGGTGCCATTGGCCGTTTTAAAGGGAGTTTGTATGGTAAGCGCGCTGTATGCCGTTTTAGGTGCGTTGTTATTAATGAAGTTCTCTTTTGATGTTGTTCGCCTGCGAATGCAATATCGCGTTGCCTATGGCGACGGCGGTTTTAGCGAACTGCAAAGCGCCATTCGCATTCACGGCAACGCGGTAGAATATATTCCTATCGCGATTGTGTTGATGCTGTTTATGGAAATGAATGGCGCCGAAACCTGGATGGTGCATATTTGCGGCATTATTTTGCTTGCTGGTCGTCTGATGCACTATTACGGTTTTCATCATCGTCTGTTTCGCTGGCGGCGTTCCGGCATGAGCGCCACCTGGTGTGCGCTGTTGCTGATGGTGCTGGCAAATCTTTGGTACATGCCCTGGGAGTTGGTTTTCTCCCTGCGTTAGCGCACAATACGCCACTTTCTTTTTCCCGGATTTTTACGTTATGTCTCACCGCGACACGCTATTTTCTGTCCCTATCGCCAGCCTGGGCGACTGGACCTTTGATGAACGGGTAGCCGAAGTCTTCCCGGATATGATTCAGCGCTCCGTCCCCGGCTACTCCAATATTATTTCAATGATTGGCATGCTGGCTGAACGTTTCGTTCAACCTGGTACGCAGGTTTACGATTTAGGGTGTTCTTTGGGCGCGGCGACGCTCTCGGTGCGTCGCAACATTCACCATGATAATTGCAAGATTATCGCCATCGACAATTCCCCGGCGATGATTGAACGTTGCCGTCGTCATATTGACGCTTACAAAGCGCCAACGCCAGTTGACGTGATTGAAGGTGATATTCGCGATATCGCCATTGAAAACGCGTCGATGGTGGTACTGAATTTTACCCTGCAATTCCTGGCACCTTCCGAGCGCCAGGCATTACTGGATAAAATTTATCAAGGGCTGAATCCTGGCGGAGCCCTGGTGCTTTCAGAAAAATTCAGTTTTGAAGATGTCAAAGTCGGTGAATTATTGTTCAACATGCATCATGACTTTAAACGTGCCAATGGTTATAGCGAACTGGAAATCAGCCAGAAACGCAGTATGTTAGAAAACGTGATGCTGACCGATTCCGTTGAAACGCATAAAGCGCGTTTGCATAAAGCCGGATTTGAACATAGCGAGCTATGGTTCCAGTGCTTTAACTTTGGTTCACTGGTGGCATTAAAAGCAGAGGACGCTGCATGATCGACTTTGGTAACTTTTATTCTCTGATTGCCAAAAATCATCTTTCACACTGGCTGGAAACCCTGCCCGCGCAGATTGCCAGCTGGCAGCGTGAACAGCAGCACGGCCTGTTTAAACAGTGGTCCAATGCGGTGGAATTTCTGCCTGAAATCAAACCGTATCGTCTCGATTTACTGCATAGCGTGACGGCTGAAAGCGAAGAGCCGCTGAGCGCCGGGCAGATTAAGCGCATTGAAACCCTGATGCGTAATCTGATGCCGTGGCGTAAAGGGCCGTTCTCGCTGTATGGCGTCAACATTGACACCGAATGGCGTTCTGACTGGAAATGGGATCGTGTTCTGCCGCACCTTTCTGATTTAACCGGGCGCACCATTCTGGATGTTGGCTGCGGCAGCGGTTACCACATGTGGCGTATGATTGGCGCCGGAGCGCATCTGGCGGTAGGTATTGATCCTACGCAACTGTTCCTCTGCCAGTTCGAAGCGGTACGCAAACTGCTGGGTAATGATCAACGCGCGCATTTATTACCGTTGGGGATTGAGCAGCTTCCAGCGCTGAAAGCCTTTGATACCGTATTTTCGATGGGCGTGCTTTATCATCGTCGTTCACCGCTGGAACACCTTTGGCAGTTGAAAGATCAACTGGTGAATGAAGGTGAACTGGTACTGGAAACGCTGGTTATTGATGGTGATGAGAACACCGTACTGGTGCCAGGCGATCGTTATGCACAGATGCGTAATGTCTATTTTATTCCGTCAGCGCTGGCGCTAAAGAACTGGCTGAAGAAGTGCGGTTTTGTTGATATCCGCATTGCGGATGTGAGCGTTACCACTACGGAAGAGCAGCGACGCACCGAATGGATGGTAACAGAATCACTGGCCGATTTTCTCGATCCGCATGATCCGGGCAAAACGGTGGAAGGTTATCCTGCGCCTAAACGCGCGGTGTTAATTGCGCGTAAGCCGTAAAGGTCAGGTATTACTGCCAAATGCGACATGAATGCCTTATCCGGCCTACGAATTCCCGCAAATTCAATATATTGCAGAAGTTATGTAGGCCTGATAAGCATAACGCATCTGGCAGTTTTGCGTTTGCATAACCTCAGCGCCCTTTCCGGGCGCTATTCACTTCTTATGCCTGGATGGCAGGCTGATCAAATGCCGTTAACTTCGGCACACTGCCCGTATATTTTTCGATATACACCAGCGAGGTATTGCCGGCACACGCGTTCGCCAGTTGTGAGCTGGGAATATCCGCCGTTAATACGTTCGCACAACCATTTTTGCACAAACCATTTTCCAGATCAGGCCATGCGCCTTCATGTACGCACACCACGCCTTTTTTGATACCGTCTGTCACCACGGCCCCTGCCAAAATCTGCCCGCGTTTGTTCCAGACACGCACCAGATCGCCACTTGCAATACCGAATCGCGCGGCATCTTCAGTGTGAATAGTGACGGGTTCACGATCGGCAACGGCATATTTTTTACGCAACTCAGCATAGTTAAGCTGGCTGTGTAAACGGTGAGCCGGATGAGCAGTCAGAAGCTGCAATTGCTTCTCGTCAGCGGTGCCTTTCCATTCATCTGGAGCCAGCCAGGTTGGATGTGCCGGGCAATCCTTATAGCCAAATTTTTCCAACGTTTTTGAATAGATTTCAATTTTGCCGCTTGGCGTACCCAGCGCATTTTTCACTGGATCGGCACGGAAATCACCGTAGCGAACATATTGCTCGTTCTTCTCGCTGCGGCGCATTTCAAGCAGTTTATTTTGCTGCCAGAAGGTCCCAAACACCGGCATACTGACACGCTGCGCACGGGCGCCTTTCTGGGCAGCATCATAAAAGAATTTCAGCCACGCCATTTCATCTTTACCTTCGGTATAAATCTCTTTACCACCGGGTTTCAGCAATTCCGCAAGGTCGGCAAACACATCAAAATCATTGCGAGCTTCAAATTGTGGAGGCACTGCCTGCTTCATCGGCACAATATGCTGGTTACTGTAATCGCCGGTCATCGTCAGGTCATTGCGCTCAAACGATGTGGTGATCGGTAATACGATATCTGCATGTTTGGCGGCTGCCGTCCAGTAACACTCAGAAACGACGATCATTTCCGGTTTCTGCCAGGCTTTAATCAGGCGATTAGTATCCTGGTGATGGGTGAAATTACCGCCGCCGGCCCACCAGATCATTTTAATATCCGGGTAGGTTTGCTCTTTACCGTTGTGTTGGTATTTGCCACCTGGATTTTCCAGTGCAGCGACAATGCGGGCAACAGGAATTGCCATCATGCCGCCATCATCAGCTTCTTCACTCGCCTGTCCGGCAATTGCCGCAGACATTTCCGGCAGCACGCCGCCAACACGCGTCGGGTTACCACCGTTGGAATAATGGTATGAGAAACCAAAACCGCCGCCCGGCGTACCAATCTGCCCAAGCATTGCCGCCAGCGTCACCAGCATCCAGTGTTTCTGTTCTCCGTATTGCTGGCGTTGGATCCCCCAGCCTGCCATCAGCATCGTGCGATTCGCCGCCATCAGTTCAGCCAGTTTGACAATCTGCGCTTCCGGGACACCCGTAATTTCTGCCGCCCAGGCCGCACTCTTCGGCGTATTATCATTCTTGCCTGTCAGATATTCTTCAAATTGCGGGTAGCCGGTGGTGTATTTTTCAAGGAAGGCTTTATCGTGCTTGCTTTGTGTCACCAGGGTATGCGCGATGCCTAACATCAGCGCTACGTCGGTCCCCATATTCGGCGCGATCCAGGTCGCGTTATCGCCGAAGAACTCTATTGTTTCGGAACGGATAGGGTCGATGGCAATCACCGGTTTGCCCGATTTCTTCAGCTGATGGAAGTATTCCAGCCCTTGTTCATCGGTACTGCTCCAGGCAATTTTTAAGGTATTAAGCGGGTTCATTCCCCACAACACCACCACCTGGCTATTTTCCAGAATTAATGGCCAGGACGTTTGCTGTTCGTAAACCTCCACGGAACCCACCACGTGCGGCATGATGACCTGAGCGGCCCCGGTAGAGTAATCACCACTATGCCCGGAATAACCACCTGCCAGATTCATATAACGCTGCATCAGCGTTTGTGCTTTATGCAGTACACCTGAAGAACGCCAGCCGTAGGAACCGGCAAAAATAGCCGATGGACCGTTGGCTTTGCGAATACGATCGTGCTGCTCATGAATCAGCTTTAACGCTTGTTCCCAGGTCACCTGAACATAGCTATCTTCGCCACGCCCTTTGGCCGGTTTCAGCGGGTTTTCAAGGTAGCTTTTTCTGACCATCGGATGCTGGATACGCGCCGTGGTGTGCACCTGATCCGCCGCAGTAGACTGCAAAGAGTTCGGTATGGTTTTTGCCAGCGCACCGGTGGAAGACACAATTTTTCCGTCCTTCACCTCTACGTTCATCGCCCCCCAGCGCCCCGCTGTCAGAATTTTACCGCCGTTTTCATCTGCCCATGCGGGTAGCGGCGTAGCAGAGGTCACTACCAGCGCCCCCGCAGCAATACCGCTATGCTTAATAAATTCGCGTCGTGTTAATGTCATAAATTCCTCCCTGATCAACCAGGATCACTTTTTCTCAGTTATATCTTTGGCGTTGTACTGGAAGTACCTCGTCAAAATGTCCAGTTCGTTGTCGCTCATGCTGGTACGAGCCCCCATTCCTTTGGCGATGGAGGGCCAGGCATTAACGGTGTAATGATCTGCGGCAATAGGTGCATGGCACCCGGCGCAGTAGGTATCATCAAGTTTTCCTGCGTATTGCCACAACGGTTTACGGTCCGCTAACGCGGGATCAAGAAGCTCACCCTGCAATGACGCCGCACGCCATTGATTACCGTATTCATCAGCCTGCCATTCGCTGATGACAGTAAGAGCCTTGATACCTGCATCACTTAACGTAGCTATTGCCAGCCGCTGACCACGTGCAACATAGAGCGTGTTTTCGCTGCCCTGCATTTGATAACCCTGCAACTGGACAATTGGCTGTTTGCCGCTGGCATCAACAACCGTGAGATCCGTACCTGGATTCGCGGTAGCCAGCTCGCCTATACGAGAGGGTTTGAAAGGATAAATATGTGCGCCATTGGTGACAGATGTAGCAGCCTGAACTTCCAGTTCATGCACCGCGTTGTCATCCATTTTTATTTCCGGCGGAAAGTGGGCAATTCCTTTATGGCAATCAATACATGTTTCGCCATCTTTTTGTGCTTTGGTATGCATTTTCTGGGCCGATTCACTTTGTGATGCAATATCCATAGCATTGAACGTATGACAACTGCGGCAGGTCGCTGAATCTGTTTCTCTTAATTGTTTCCAGACCGTTTCCGCCATTTCCTGGCGATGGGCTTCGAATTTATCGTCGCTGTCTATTTTTCCACTAACAAATTCATGATAAATATCTTTAGATGCTTTTAATTTAGCAAATAAATAATCCACGCCTGACTTTGGAATATGGCAATCGGCGCACTCGGCGCGAATCCCTTTCTGATTAGAAAAGTGGACAGTTCCCTGATACTCCTCAAACGGTTTACTCATCGAGTGGCACGACAGGCAAAAAGCAGTTTCTGATGTTTTATGCAAAACGTGTTGTGACAACAACAAACCACCGACACCAACGAGCACACCAACTACCAGCATAATTAAACCAATGCGTTTTTTCCTTCGCATATATCCCTCGAATTAAAGTCCAACATCCACTTGCTGTATAAATAAATATATAACGTATTTTTGATTAAATAAGAGCAATACAACACTGCCTGAAATAAAAGGTAAAGAATATGATTTATTGCAATTTAACTATCAATAACCAGGAAAGATTCTGTACATTATTTTTAATATATATTTGGCAGTTTTAATAAATTAAACCACATAATTAAAATGAATGTATGTAACCTTTTTAATGCTATTTTTTGTACAACGCAGATTTACAATCCCGTCGATGCAATACAGGTTTTGTTTGTTTTTCATACAGATCAGGGACAAAAAAAGACCCCTGTTGAATGGGCAGGGGCCTGGTACGAGCAAGCATCATATTGGGCGACATGATGCAACGGTAAAAATCATTTGGCCTGATGGCGCATGATGACTCCTTTCATTTCAGCAACCGCCGCCCCGTCTACAACATAACGCGAATACTCGTCCGCGTGTGTATCTGATGACATGGACAATCCTTGATTACGATAACGCATCGGTGAGGCTTGCCACGCTCCTGCAGAGCTATGGACTTCCAGCACTCCGGCATCGAGGAAGTGGTGCAGATTTTCTGCACGGACTCCTGCTCCGGCCATGATGATTGGAGCGTCACTATGAGCAATAAGTTCCATAATTTTTGATAAACCTTGCAGTGCGTCAGATTTTTGCCCGGAAGTCAGCACCCTGGCAACGCCCAGTTCAGCAAGATTATTGAGTGCATTTAGCGGGTTAGCGCACATATCGAAGGCGCGATGAAAAGTCACTACCAGCGGCCCGGCGGCAGCCATTATTTTTTCCATTCGCCGCATATCGACATTGCCATCAACATCCAGAACGCCCGTCACCAGCCCCGGAAAACCTAATTCGCGAACTGTGCGGATATCGTCAAGAATGGCGGCAAACTCAGCGTCGCTATAGCAAAAATCGCCACCGCGCGGGCGGATAATAGGATGCACAGGAATCGTAATCTGCTGACGCACAGATTTCAGCACGCCCAGCGACGGCGTCAACCCTCCTTCTTTTGGGGCTGCGCATAATTCAATTCTGTCTGCGCCGTTTTGTTGCGCGGTCAGCGCGCACTCCATGCTGTAACAGCAAATTTCCAGTAATGCCATTTTGACTCCTTAATTACGCCGACTGTTCGCTGGCAACAATCTCTTCAATGGACCACGGATGAAACTTAATGGTTGTTCTGCCATCAGTGACCGCCAGCGTCGGATTCGGTAATCGCTCGTGTTCGCCTTTTGGAGAACGGGTCTTCACCGAAATCCCCGGCTGGCTAAGTCCTTCATCAGAAAGCAGCGCCAGCGCGCGCGCATTCAGCGTTTCTGGCTCGCCCGGCAGAACAATTTCGATATGTTCCCAACCTTCGTGCGGGTAACGTTTTTCTCCCGGCCACGGTAACTCAACAATGGAAAATTGCCAGTGAGCAACCTGTACCGGTTCGTGCAATTTAAACAGACAAATGGGTCTGCCATTGATCATATTTTCTGACAGGAGTTCGCCGCACTGTTCAAACCCGCGACGCCAGCGTTCAGCGGTGGCGTTTTGATGGCAACGCAAGGATATGTGATCGGCAGCCAGCGGGGTGATATCCAGCCCCAGACGACGGGAAAGTTCGTCTAATGCATGGATAAATCGCGGTAAATCTGTTGCAATATCCTGCAACTCGTCGATAGATTGCCAGTTCGCCATAATCACTCTTCGTCTTTCAGTAAAAGCGCTAATTTACCCTGTTGCCCTTCCCCAACCAACCGCTGATTTCATGCAGTACCCGATGCAATAGTAAAAACGGCAGTGCGCCGCGCGCACGTTGCTGACGAAAACAGCCATTTGCAGTATACTCCCGCCCTAATTTCTTTAACTGGCGCGAGCAATTTTCGCTCGCTTCATCAATGTAAGGTATTCCGGTGAATATTCAGGCTCTTCTCTCAGAAAAAGTCCGTCAGGCCATGATTGCGGCAGGCGCGCCTGCAGATTGCGAACCGCAGGTTCGTCAGTCAGCAAAAGTTCAGTTCGGCGACTATCAGGCTAACGGCATGATGGCAGTTGCTAAAAAACTGGGTATGGCACCGCGACAATTAGCAGAGCAGGTGCTGACTCATCTGGATCTTAACGGTATCGCCAGCAAAGTTGAGATCGCGGGTCCGGGCTTTATCAACATTTTCCTCGATCCTGCATTCCTGGCTGAACATGTTCAGCAGGCGCTGGCGTCCGACCGTCTCGGTATTGCTACACCAGAAAAACAGACTATTGTCGTTGACTATTCCGCGCCGAACGTGGCGAAAGAGATGCACGTCGGTCATCTGCGTTCCACTATTATTGGCGACGCAGCAGTACGTACCCTTGAGTTCCTCGGCCACAACGTAATTCGCGCGAACCACGTCGGCGACTGGGGAACCCAGTTCGGTATGCTGATTGCGTGGCTGGAAAAACAGCAGCAGGAAAATGCCGGTGACATGGAACTGGCGGATCTTGAAGGTTTCTACCGCGACGCGAAAAAACACTACGACGAAGATGAAGAGTTCGCCGAGCGTGCACGTAACTACGTGGTAAAACTGCAAAGCGGTGACGAATATTTCCGCGAGATGTGGCGCAAACTGGTCGACATCACCATGACGCAGAACCAGATCACCTACGATCGTCTGAACGTGACGCTGACTCGCGATGACGTCATGGGTGAAAGCCTGTACAACCCGATGCTGCCGGGCATCGTGGCAGATCTCAAAGCCAAAGGTCTGGCAGTAGAAAGCGAAGGCGCGACCGTCGTATTCCTTGATGAGTTCAAAAATAAGGAAGGCGAACCGATGGGCGTCATCATTCAGAAGAAAGATGGCGGCTATCTCTACACCACCACGGATATCGCCTGTGCGAAATACCGTTATGAAACACTGCATGCCGATCGCGTGTTGTATTACATCGACTCCCGTCAGCATCAGCACCTGATGCAAGCGTGGGCAATCGTCCGTAAAGCGGGCTACGTGCCGGAATCCGTGCCGCTGGAACACCACATGTTCGGCATGATGTTGGGTAAAGACGGCAAACCGTTCAAAACCCGCGCAGGTGGCACGGTGAAACTTGCAGACCTGCTGGATGAGGCGCTGGAACGTGCACGTCGTCTGGTAGCAGAGAAGAACCCGGATATGCCAGCCGACGAGCTGGAAAAACTGACCAACGCGGTGGGTATTGGTGCGGTGAAATACGCGGATCTCTCCAAAAACCGGACTACCGACTACATCTTCGACTGGGACAACATGCTGGCATTTGAGGGTAACACCGCGCCGTACATGCAGTATGCATACACCCGTGTATTGTCCGTGTTCCGTAAAGCGGAAATTAGCGAAGAGCAACTGGCTGCAGCACCAGTGATCATCCGTGAGGATCGTGAAGCGCAACTGGCTGCTCGCCTGTTGCAGTTTGAAGAAACCCTCACCGTGGTCGCCCGTGAAGGCACGCCGCACGTGATGTGTGCTTATCTGTACGATCTGGCCGGTCTGTTCTCAGGCTTCTACGAGCACTGCCCGATCCTCAGCGCAGAAAACGAAGAAGTACGTAACAGCCGTCTGAAACTGGCACAACTGACCGCGAAAACGCTGAAACTGGGTCTGGATACGCTGGGTATTGAGACTGTAGAGCGTATGTAATCACGTTATGCTGCAAAAGCCGATGTCGCTGTTACGGACATCGGCTTTTTTATCACTGCCGATAATTCACAATCACTTCATTACGTTGCACCTTCAGCGGCGGAATTAACCGTCCTCCGCCAGGCACTTCCCATATATATCGCAAAGTTTCTGTCGCCGGTACGCCGGAAAAGGCCACAGTGGTTCCACTCTGCCCCTCTAATTCGACGCAACGAGATTGCGAACACAAGCGCACGCGCAGTCCCACTGGCGTCGGGCCGATAAGCTGATAACGCCATGCCACCTGTGTTATTAATCCTGGAGCAGGTTGTCGTGGGGAAAGAGGCGCTGACGACATCAACTCACCGCGATGATTTAGCGTAATTCCTACGCTGCTTGCCTGCCACATCCCCTCCCCGGCAGCTTGCACCAGCATCGGAAACAATAACGTTGCTAATAAGATTCTCATCATTTACCGCCAATCGTCGCCGTCATACGAATATGCCGGTTATCAGAAAGCTCCAGATTCGACAACACCACTAACTGCGGCAGACTGCGGCGCAGAAAGCGAGACAATAACGGTCGCAGTGCGTGGTTCACCAACAGCACTGGCGGCGCGCCCAACATCTCCTGACGAGATAATGCTTCCTGAGTTTGCGCCAGCAAGCGGTCCGCCAGCCCCGGTTCAAGGCCACCACCGCCCTGTAACGCCTGTAACAACAAACGTTCAAGCGGTGTGTCCAGCCCAATAACGTGGACCTCATCTTTGCCAGGAAACCACTGCTGAGTAATCGCCCGCCCCAGTGCCACACGTACGACGGCGGTTAATTCATGTGGATCGATCTGGACAGGCGCATGTTCCGCCAACGTTTCGAGAATGGTGCGCATATCACGAATTGGTACTTTTTCATCAAGAAGGTTTTGCAGCACCTTATGCAGCGTGGTGAGCGTGACGACGCCAGGAACAAGATCTTCCGTCAGTTTTGGCATCTCCTGGCCGACGCGCTCCAGTAGCTGTTGCGCCTCCTGACGACCAAACAACTCTGCGGCATGTTGGCTAATAAGATGGTTAAGGTGCGTTGCCACCACCGTACTGGCTTCAACCACCGTATACCCCTGAATCTGCGCCTGTTCTTTTAGCGCGCTTTCGATCCAGATGGCACTCAAACCAAATGCCGGATCGACAGTCGCTTCGCCAGGTAATGTTCCGGCGGCAGTCCCTGGATTGATCGCCAACCAGCGCCCCGGATAAGCATCACCACTGCCTATCTCGACGCCTTTCATCAAAATGCGATAGCGGGCAGGTTGTAGATCCATATTGTCGCGAATGTGCACCACCGGCGGCAGAAAGCCCATCTCCTGGGCAAATTTCTTGCGAATACTGCGAATACGCCCCAGCAATTCGCCATCCTGTTGAAAATCAACCATCGGGATCAGTCGATAACCCACTTCCATACCCAATGAATCTTCCAGTTGCACATCGTTCCAGGTCGCTTCGACAACAGCATTGTTCTCAGCCATTTTTACTGGCTTCGGTTCTGCTGGCATTTTTTGTTCGCGTCCGCGGATCCACCAGGCCAGCCCCAGCAATCCGGCAGTGAACAGCAAAAATACCAGGTTCGGCATTCCCGGTACCAAACCGAGTAACCCTAAAACGGCAGCACTTAACAGCATCACGCTGGGGTTACTAAAAAGCTGATTCACCATCTGCTCGCCGACATCCTGATCGGTGCTGACACGCGTAACAATAACCCCCGCGGCGGTAGAAATAACCAACGCCGGAATTTGCGCCACCAGCCCATCACCGATAGTCAGCAGCGTATAACTTTCCGCCGCGTGCCCCATGCTCATGCCATGTTGCAGCACACCGACCAGCAATCCGCCAACAACGTTAATGACCATGATGAGGATCCCGGCGATGGCATCGCCGCGAACAAACTTACTTGCCCCGTCCATTGAGCCGTAAAAATCAGCCTCCTGAGTCACTTCACTGCGGCGTTTTTTCGCCTCATCCTCACCTATCAATCCGGCGTTAAGGTCGGCATCAATCGCCATCTGTTTACCCGGCATACCATCCAGAACAAAGCGCGCGCCCACTTCCGCAATACGTCCGGCACCTTTGGTAATCACCATAAAGTTGATGATCACAAGGATAACGAACACCACAATACCGATAGCGAAATTGCCACCCACAAGGAAGTGACCAAACGCTTCGACCACCTTCCCTGCCGCCGCCGCACCGGTATGCCCTTCCATCAAAATGATACGAGTTGAAGCCACGTTAAGAGCCAGACGCAGCAGCGTGGTAAACAGCAGAATGGTCGGAAACGCGGCAAACTCGAGCGTACGCTGGGTAAACATCGCCACCAGCAACACCATAATCGACAGAGCAATATTGAACGTGAACAACAAGTCGAGAATGAATGCGGGCAGTGGCAACACCATCATCGACAAAATAAGCAGGATCAAAATCGGTCCGGCAAGGATCTGCCATTGTGTCGATTTCAGGTTTGTGGGCAGGCGCAGCATCGCGGCCAGATTACTCATGGGTCGGTTTCTCGTTGATAAAATCCAGAGCTTCCGGCACCGGAAGATGAGTAGGTTGTTCAGGGCGTTGTCCACCTGCCAGACGCCAGCGTTTCAGTTGCCAGACCCAGGCCAGCACTTCCGCCACGGCGGCATAGAGTTGGCCGGGTATTTGTTGACCGATTTCGGCATGTCGATACAGCGCACGTGCCAGCGGCGGCGCTTCGAGGGTCGGGACGTTATTTTCAGCAGCTATTTCACGAATGCGTAATGCCACCAACCCCGCCCCCCTGGCGACGACTTTTGGCGCACTCATTTTGTTTTCGTCGTACTGCAATGCCACGGAGTAGTGAGTTGGGTTATTAACGATAACGTCCGCTTTCGGCACATCGGCCATCATCCGACGCCGCGCGGCAGCTCGCTGCATCTGACGAATTCGCCCTTTGACATGGGGATCGCCTTCGCTTTGTTTGAACTCATCACGAATATCCTGCCGTGACATGCGCAGCTTTTTAAGGTGGCTGAAAATTTGGAAAAAGACGTCAAATCCCACCATTGGAATAACGCCAGGCACGATCAGCAGCGCGCATAATCCCACAAAATCCATCGCATTAGTCATGGCAGAAATGGGGGACTCCGCCATTAAGCGCATCATCTGCGGCCAGTGGTACCAGAGATAAAAACCGGTGACACTCCCCACCAGAATAGATTTCAGGATTGCCTTTAACAGTTCAGCCCCAGTTTGGGCCGAGAAGATGCGTTTAATACCCGGCAATGGGTTAAGTCTGGAAAACTTCGGCTGCAATGATTTACCGCTGAATACCAGACCTCCCAGCATGACCGGCGAAATGAGCGCCACCAGCACAACGCCGCTAATCAGCGGCAGCAGTGCCAGCATAGCTTCTCTGATCAGCAAAATAATCTGCCCGAGGATCATGTTTGGATCATTGATGATACGGTGATCGAAATTCAGCCCAACGGAGAGCATCCCTGACAATCGACGGGCCAGCGACGCACCACCAAACCAGATAACACTAATCCCCACCAGCAAAATCAGCAGTGAGGTCAGTTCACGGGAACGCGGGATCTGCCCCTCCTCCCGCGCTTTTTCAAGTCGATGAGGTGTAGGGTCTTCTGTTTTGTCGTCGCTCTCGTCAGACACGTCGCCAATCCTGGAAATAAAAATAAGCGTGAATAATGCCAGAGCAACAAGAGTTCAATGGTTTGAGTAAGGGGCAAAGTTGGCGGGATTTAGGGCTTTTGCCGCAGCACACCGGGATTGAATTTCTTAATCAAATCTCGCGCAACCAACGGATCGGGAGCGGTCGCCACCATTTCCATATCACTATGACTGTTAATGATTTCCGTCATTATCTGGCGCATCAGCGCAGAATCATCAACAGACAACACACTGATCTTGCTCATGGTTGCTCCTTACTTAACGCATACACCGTCTGTCTGCGCAACGTGAAGTTACGCTCAAGGTGGCTGAAGTTTTCAGAGTAACCCACAAACAACAATCCATCGGGTTTCAGCAACGGGGTAAAAGTTCCCGCCCCACCTTTAATTGAGTGGGTTGCACGAAAGATGGTATTCAAATTACCCGGCATCCGGCGTTTCTGGCTGTAAATTCAGCAGACGTTGCTCCATATCGGCCAACAATTCGTCCGCTTCACCAAAAAATGTCTGATAAAAATCGCTTATATCCGTGATCACGCTGTCACCTCGGTTCGGCTGATGACATTGTGGAAACACTGACCTGTGGTACTCCCCCGGTTTTTTCCAGGACGCTTACAGGCACATTCTGGCTTTCAGCGTTTTCATGCAAAATGGTCTGTTCGGCTTGTTTATTCAGAACCAACAGGCTGATTCGGCGGTTAATGGCGTCGTCAGGTCCACGATCGCTAAGTCGCATGGTGGCCGCCATACCAACCACCCGTAGCACTTTGCCGTCATCCAGCCCGCCAGCCGCCAACTCGCGGCGCGACGCATTGGCGCGTTCAGTGGAAAGCTCCCAGTTGCTATAACCTTTCTCGCCATTCGCATAGGGGAAGTCATCGGTATGTCCTGAGAGGCTGATACGGTTGGGGATCCCATTCAGCACTGGTGCAATAGCCCGCAGAATATCGCGCATATAGGGCTCAACATCGGCACTGCCGATTTTAAACATCGGGCGATTCTGGCTATCGATTATCTGAATACGTAAACCTTCCTGCAGCAGATCGATTTTGAGATGCGGACGCAACGCCCGGAGTTTCGGATCTGACTCAATGAGCTGATCAAGATCGCCGCGCAATTTACGCAACCGGCTTTGTTCCATGCGTTTTTTCAGCTCTTCAATGTTCGGTTGTTTATTCACTTCTCCCCGTCGTTGAGTGTAATCGTCGCCGCCGCCCGGTATCGGACTTTCACTGTTGGAGATACGATTACCGCCGGTTACGGCTGTCGCCAGCGGCGTACGAAAATATTCCGCGATCTGAATAAGTTCCTTTGGGCTGGAGATGGAGATCAGCCACATGACCAAAAAGAAAGCCATCATAGCGGTCATAAAGTCAGCATACGCAATCTTCCACGATCCATGTGCTGCACCGTGGCTTTTCGCTTTACGTCGTTTGACGACAATGATCGGATGCGTTTGATTCTTCATGCTTCCTCAGTCGCCGTCTGCTGTTGCGGATTCTTCACCGCCCGGACATGCTCTTCCAGTTCAATAAACGATGGGCGTTCGCTGGAGTAGAGCGTTTTGCGGCCAAATTCAACGGCAATCGGCGGAGCATAGCCGTTAAGATTCGAAAGCAGTGTGACTTTTACGCACTGCATCATTTTGCTGGTTTCTGCGCTTTTCTGGCGTAATACGGTAGCCAACGGTGAAATAAATCCATACGCCAGTAAGATCCCGAGGAAAGTGCCCACCATAGCGTGAGCAATCAGCATGCCCAGTTCGGCGGCTGGACGGTCAGCCGATCCCAGCGCGTGGACCACGCCCATCACCGCCGCGACAATACCAAATGCCGGAAGTGAATCTCCCACCAGCGCCAGGCTATTCGCCGGAACTTCCGCTTCGCTTTCGTGAGTCTCAATCTCTTCATCCATCAACGCTTCGATTTCGAAGGTGTTCATATGACCACTGATAATCAGGCGCAGATAATCGACGATAAAATCAAGCATGACGCTATCTGCGAGGATGCGCGGGTAGCTGGCGAAGATCTCGCTCTCACGGGGATTTTCAATATCGCGCTCCAGCGAAAACATCCCCATCTGCCGCGATTTCGTCATCAGCCGATACAACAGCGCCAGGAGATCCATATACATCGCTTTGGTGTATTTGGAGCGACGAAACAGCAACGGCAACGCCTTCAGCGTGCCCTTGATCGCTTTTCCGTTATTGCCAACGATAAATGACCCAATGCCTGCACCGGCAATAATCACCAGTTCTGCGGGTTGATAGAGTGCTCCAAGACTTCCGCCAGTCATCAAATAACCGCCGAAAACAGTACCGAGTACGACCAGGTAACCTAATAAGATAAGCACGACATCATCCTTCCACTGTTGACCATGACAGGATGTTCAGTTGCCAGTTGTTAACCCACGGTCAGGGCAAAAAAAGCAGCGATAATGGCTTACCGCTGCTGGAATATTTAGCCACACCATTTCCGTTAAACAGCCTGTACTCTCTGTTCATCCAGCAGTTGTGGGATAATATCGGCAGGATTCTGGGAAAGTTTACGTCTTTTTACCGCACGGGATGGCGGTTGGCATAAGCTGCAGGCAAAACTGCCGGCAGGTTGGTGAGCATGGGTAATAAAATTACCGCCGCAGCAGTTGCAACCGGACAATTGCAACAAATCGCTTTCGACAAACCGCACCAATGTCCAGGCGCGGGTTAACGCCAGCAACGGTCCTTCTTCTGCTTGCGGGCATTGCTCAAGATATAATCGATAAGCTTTAATTACCGCATCCACCCCGCTGCATAAACCAGTTTTCAAGAGAAACTGCCACGCATTACAAAACATCGACGCATGGACATTTTGTTCCCAGGTCATAAACCAGTCCGTGGAGAACGGCAGCATACCTTTTGGCGGGGGACTGCCGCGCAGCTCTTTATATAGCTTGATCAGGCGGCCACGACTTAACTGTGTTTCGCTTTCCAGCATCTGCAAACGAGCGCCGAGGGTAATCAACTCCATTGCCAACTGGATATCACGCGCTTCCTGAACAATGCTTTTCTCGCTCATCATCAAGCCCTTTTTTTACGTAGCGCTTCTTCGGCCTGATTCACATCGCTTAACAAGCGCGTTGAGAGCATGATCCCGGTATGAATTTGCTGGAGATCATCAACACGAGAATCCTGCGTCAGACGGGTAATAGTCTGGTGGCTGTCAAAGCGGAAGTGGCAAACCAGTTGATTGGTTTCTGCCAATTTAACCATTTGCGGAAGAGTCAGAGCCGATAATGTCGAGGCCATATCTTCATTAATACCGAGACGAAACATAGCGGACGCTTTGTCCTGAACGATCAGACGTTGTGCAAGAAGTAAATATGACAAGTTGATGTCATAAATGTGTTTCAGCAACTCGGAGGTATGCATTATTCCCATCCAGAATAACTAACTTTATTTTATGCGGTACGCCCGCACCCTGTGATGTCGCCGGGAAATCCCGGTAAAAATAAAAACAATGGAATAGTTATGATCAACGGAAAAAAGCATGACAGCATACGCGAGGACGGAACGAGCCCTTACAAAGTGTGATGTTTTTTTACACTTATCTAAGATTTTTCCTAATTCGACGCAACTCTACTCGCCACTACTTATACATACAACGGAGGGGAGCTGCGATTTCAACGTTGTGTGATATAGATCACACAAAACACCCAATTACTTAACATTAATGTATAAGTCACACTTTTGTTTTGGACATATTTCAATCCATTACATTTTTTTTCACTAAGCCTGTTGTCAAAAATAAAACCAGAATAAGAAAAAGGGGATATTGCGCACAGTTAAAATAACTCACCGTAAATAACCATATATTTTGTAGAAAAGAAGCCAGGCTACCCCTCATAACACTTTTTTAAACATAGAGTTAGCCCACTTTAAGTGCTTCAAGTGAAAATAAAATTGATAAAAACGTCATGTGTTGCACAAATGCTTCATATATATTAACCATTTGTTTTGCACGGAGAACCGCTATATCCACTTCATATAGCCACATAGTAAAATCATATGATCACCATTCGTTATTGATTAATGGTTTTTACTAATAAACAGACTAATATTTACGTCTTTGACGGAGTTGTTATTGCACCATTACCCCGTTCGGAGTAAAGCTGTCATATCACCTGAAGTTCGCAGAATAAGGAGCAGGTTATGAGCTATACACATATTCTTGTTGCGGTTGCTATCACACCGGAAAGCCAGCAATTGTTAGCAAAAGCGGTATCTATCGCCCAGCCGGTAAAAGGACGTATAAGTTTGGTCACCCTCGCTGCCGATCCTGAAATGTACAATCATTTAGCCGCCCCAATGCTGGAAGATTTACGTAACGTCATGCAGGAAGAAACACAAAACTTTCTTGATAAATTAATCCAGGATGTGGGATATCCCGTGGAGAAGACATTTATTGCGTATGGCGAATTAAGCGAACATATTCTGGAAATTTGCCAACAGCATAAATTTGATTTGGTGATTTGCGGTAATCATAACCACAGCTTCTTTTCGCGAGCCTCCTGCTCGGCGAAAAAAGTGATTGCCTCCAGCAAGGTCGATGTATTGCTGGTTCCTCTTGCGGGAGATTAGCCGCACTACGCCAGTTTTGAAAAGGCAGCGACGTTATCGCGCAGTTGGCTTTCCGCACTGCGCGGCGTTATCTGCTTTAGGTCGTGAATAAAACTCGCCTGCCAGTGGTTTATATCGTTTTTCACAATAATGTCCCGCATTTCTGTATGGCGAGAAATTCGTTCCGCCAGCGACATGGTCAGTGCCCGATGAAGCGCCGCCGCCACTTCATCACGATCGTAAGGGTTGACGATTAACGCCGACGTTAGCTCATGAGCGGCCCCGGCAAATTGCGAGAGCACCAGTACGCCCGGATTGGCAGGGTCCTGCGCGGCGACAAATTCTTTCGCCACCAGATTCATTCCATCACGCAATGGCGTCACTAATCCTACATCAGAATAACGGAAGATTTTCATCAGCAATTTACGTTCAAAATGCTGGTTCAGATAATAAAGCGGCGTCCAGCCTAATTGGCCATATTTACCATTAATTCTTCCTGCTTCATTTTCCAGTTGATGGCGAATATCCTGATACGCTTGAACATCGCCACGCGAGGTTGGTGCTATCTGGGTATAACGAATTTTACCATGATGTTGAGGATATTTTTCCAGCAACGCTTCATAAGCGAGAAAACGTTCTGGCAAGCCTTTTGAGTAATCCAGGCGCTCCACAGAAAAGATATTCTGTACGCTTTTCAGCTCCGCTTTTAATTGTGCCAGTTTCGGTGGCAGCGGTCCGGCAGCCTGTTTAGCAATATCATCCGGTTCGATGCCAATCGGATAAACTTCAGTGCGGAACCCATTGCCCCAGGCCGTATGATGGTGCGGACTATGCGTCGTCACGCGCGTCAGATTAGAAAGGCAGTCCAGAAATGCCAGCCGATCGTTTTCTGTCTGGAACCCCAGCAAGTCATAATCACAAAGTTGTTCAAGCAAAGTGTCATACGTCGGCAGCGCGTTGAAGATTTCCGGCGTCGGAAAAGGAATGTGCAGGAAAAAGCCAATGCGATGATTTACACCGCATTTACGTAATTCATGCGCGAATGGTAACAGGTGGTAATCGTGTACCCAGATAATGTCATCATCTTCCAGCAACGGCAGTAATTTATCTGCCAGCAGTGCATTCACACGTAAATAACCTTCCCAGGCTGAACGCTGAAATTGCACCAGATCGAGTCGATAATGAAATGCGGGCCAGAGCACGGCATTGGAGAATTGGCTGTAGTATTCGTCGAGATCCTTTTCGCTGAGGTTAAAAGAGGCCCAGGTAATATTTCCTTTTTTCACCTTTTTTAGCGGTTGATCCTCATCTCCTGTTTCACCGCTCCAGCCAAACCACAATCCGCCTGCGGTTTTCAGCGCCCCCAATATACCGACAGCAAGGCCGCCAGCACTGGCGGCGTGCTCATCAGGCGGAGCGATCCGGTTAGATACTACGACTAAACGGTTCATCGTTATCACTCCTGTCATTTGCTCTTTTTTGTAATGCATGGGTTATCATTTCAAGCCAGCGCCAGACGTCCGGCACCCCTGCCATCCGCCATGATGCCTGCGTTGCGCCGGTACCAATTTTCACTGATATTCCGCCCAGCCGGTTAACGACCGCGAAACCGGACTCATCGGTTAAATCATCGCCCAAAAACACAGGTTTTCGACCAATGAAGGGAGTTTCCTGCATAAACGCGACAATAGCCCCCCCTTTACTGGTGCCTCCTGGCTTAATCTCGACGACACACTTTCCCTGCTGTAAGACCATTTGCGGCCAGGTCTGTGTAATGTGTCGCGCTAACGTCAGTAAGGCATCTTCATACTGCGGTACCTGACGGTAATGTAGTGCGAACGCCATGCCTTTCTCTTCCAGCTCTGCACCGGGAAATTGGGCGATAGCCATATGCAGCTGCACACAAATATCACGGGCCATCGCCTTCGGCAGATGAACGATATGCGTTTTACCATTGATGTCACGGCGCTCCGCCCCATGCACACCCGCTAACGGGAAGCGATAAGGATTCACCAGCGCATCAAGCTCGACCATTGAGCGCCCTGATATCAATGCCAATGCACCATGACTTATGGTTGCCAGTCGCTGAAGTCCTTGCAAAATTTTGTCAGGTACGGCGACCTGATCGGGATGCGGTTTGATTTCCGCCAGCGTGCCATCGAGATCAAAAAACCAGGCATATTTTGCGGAGAGTTCAGGGAGGGCGGTTAACGGCTCTGTCACCCGGGATTCCTCCTTCTCTTTCTTTTTGTGTTGCGCAGAACGCGCTTTACAGATATGTAAGTATAGACAGTGGAACGGGGCTCGCCATTTGCAAAAGAACAGCCAACCGTTGCCGCGGTTGGCTGTAGAGGAATATCACACTACGTTATTGCAGGTAAAATCATCAGACCGTGCGTTTCGCTTTTTGTTTATAACGGTCGAAGATCACCGCTGCCAGCAGGATTAAACCACGAACCACGTACTGAGCAAACGGAGAAATGTTAAGCAGGTTCATGGCGTTTTCCACCGTTCCCAAAATTAAAATCCCCGCCACTACATATGAGATTTTTCCGATGCCGCCTTTCAGAGAAACGCCACCTAACACGCAGGCCGAGATAACAATCAGCTCATAGCCAATCGAAGTCATTGGCTGTCCGCTGGTCATACGTGAAGCCAGTACAATCCCGGCGATTGCCGATACCAGACCAGAAAGAACAAAGATAATGATTTTAGTGCGGACAACCGGAACCCCGGCCAGACGTGCAGCCTCTTCGTTACCGCCAATCGCCAGCGTATTTCGACCAAAAGTAGTTTTGTTCAACAGCAGACCAAAGATTATCAGACAAGCTACGGTAAGCCAGATTGGCGCAGGTAAGCCGAACCAGTTGGCATAACCGAGCGCAAAGAAACTCTCATCCTCGATGCCAACCGCTTTACCATCAGAGATGATATACGCCAGGCCGCGCACAATCTGCATCGTCGCCAGAGTTGTGATCAAGGCGTTAATTTTTAGTTTGGCAATAACAAACCCATTCACCAGACCGCAGAGTACGCCCAGTAATAAACCTGCCGCCACGCCAATCCACAAGCTTTCAGTCAGGTTGATAACCACCGCCGTCGTTACGCCCGCGCAGGCAATAACTGAAGCGACCGAAAGGTCAAAGTCACCAGAAGCGAGGCAGAACAACATGCCGCACGCCACCATCCCCGACATAGAAATTGCCAGGCCCAGCCCTTTCATATTAATGAAGGTGGCAAAGTTAGGCACAAAAATGGAACAGGCAATAAACAGTACCGCAAAGACCACCAGCATGCCGTATTGATCCCAGATACGCCCCATACTGAATGACGACTTAGGTGCGCCAGATCCCGATGTAGAAACAGAAGACATCATACTCTCCTTACTCAGGCAACGGCCTGGCTGACTTTAGGCATTGCAAGGCTTAAGGCCTGGCGCTCATCTGCCTGCTCATGTAGCAATTCACCGGCAATCTCCCCTTCTCGCATAACCACAATCCGGTCGGCTACGCCGAGGACTTCGGGCAAGTCGCTGGAGGCAAACAACACCGCCACGCCCTGCGCCGCCAGTGCATAAATCACGTTGTAAATTTCATGTTTGGCGCCAACATCAATACCGCGCGTAGGTTCATCGAGCAAAATGACTTTCATCTCTTCCGATAACCAGCGCCCCAGAATGGCTTTTTGCTGATTTCCCCCGGAGAGATTCATGATCAACTGCTCAGCGCCCGGCGTTTTGATGTTCAGAGAGCGAATGTGCTGATCAGCGTTGCTCTCTTCCCAGCCGTTATTGATAAGGCAACCGCCGAGTACATGTTTGCGCCGGGCGCTGATGTTGATGTTGTCGCGAACGGAGTGCACAGGAATAATGCCTTCTGCTTTGCGATCTTCCGGGCAGAGCATCATGCCAGCGGCAATGGCATGGCCCGGTTTATGGATATTAATGGCTTTTCGATCGATATAAACCTGCCCCGCAGTAATTTGCGTGCCGCCAAACATCCCCTTCATTAATTCACTACGCCCTGCCCCTACCAGACCAAACAGGCCGACAATTTCTCCACTGCGAACCGTCAGACTAACTGGCGTACGCACGCCGGGCGCTTTTACTGCATCCAGTCGCAGACGCTCTTCACCATAAGCTCGTGGTTGCCAGCCATAGATATCGCCGATATCGCGACCAACCATCGCCTGTACCAGCGCGTCGTGGTTAACCTGCTGCATATCGCTAAAGGTTTTGACATAACGCCCGTCTTTAAAGACGGTGATGGCATCGCTGAGGGCAAAAATTTCTTCCATACGGTGAGAAACATACAGGATGATTCTCCCCTCTTTTCGCAGTCCTCGAATGACACGAAAAAGGTTGTCGATTTCACGCGCCGACAGGGAACTGGTTGGCTCATCAAAGGCGATAATTTTGGCGTTACGCGCCAGGGCTTTAGCAATTTCAACCATCTGCCACTGACCGATGGAGAGATATTTCAGCGGCGTATCCGGGTCAATATCCATTCCCAGATGTTTAAGTTGTAATCCAGCTTCGTAGTTCAGCAGCGAGCGATTCACAATACCGCCTTTATGGGGAAGCTGGCCGAGATAGATATTTTCCGCGACGGTCATTTCCGGCACGAGATGCAGTTCCTGATAAATAATCGCCACACCCGCGTTAAGTGCCGCAGTGGTGTCGGAAAAGGACATCTCCTGCCCATTAATCACCACAGAACCCGTGGTTGGCGCATAATTACCGCTCAGAATTTTTAAGAGCGTTGATTTCCCGGCGCCATTTTCACCCATCAACGCATGAACCTGACCGGCATAGCAGTCAAAACTGATATCCGTCAGCGCCTTAACGCCCGGAAAGGTTTTACCGATGCCGCGAAATGAGAGATACGGGGTAGACTGTTGCATAACGTCTCCGTGAATCACTGGTCGTTCATACCCCCTCTGCACACGGCAGAGGGGAGTTTTTACCGACGATTACTTACCGCCTAACCCTTTTTTCTCCAGTTCTTCTTTGAAGTTGTCACGCGTGATCAGCACAACGTCAGTAACTTCAGTGAATTTAGGCGGTTCAACATCTTTCGCTACCCAGTTGTAAAGCATTTCGCTGGATTTATAACCGTGGACATCCGGGCTTGGCAGTAGTGAACCATAGAAGCCGGTTGCCTGTGCTTTTGACAGCTCACTCACCGCATCCACGCCATTGATACCGATACCAATGATATCCGCCGCTTTAAAGCCCTGGCCTTCTGTCGCGCGTACACCGCCCAGTACGGTACTGTCGTTCATACCAACAATCAGCCAGTGTTTAACTTCAGGATGCTGAACCAGCATGGAGTTGGCTGCGTCAAACGCCCCGGGGATATCGTTAGATTTAGTAGGGACCTGATAAATTTGTTTTTCCGGGAATCCAGCCGCTTTCAGCGCATCCATAGAACCGGTAGTACGACGGCGAGCGGTATCCAGTTCGTTGGCGGTAATAGCCATCACAGCACTTTCTTTCACGTCCCAACCGCGTTTTTGCATCTCTTTATACAATTCCTGGCCCTGGCGTTCGCCAATCTTAGTCGCCGCCATCATCACCAGCGGAACAGTATCCATTGGCTTGCCTTTGGCGTTGACGAACTGGTCATCGACAGCAATAACTTTCATATCGTAGCCACGGGCTTTAGCCACGATTGCAGCCCCCAGTTTCGGGTCCGGCGTACAAATGACGAAACCTTTCGCGCCGCTGGCAGCAAGGCTATCAATGGCATTCAGTGTTTTTTCTCCGTCAGGTACGGCAATTTTAATCACGTCAAAACCTAAATCTTTCCCGGCTTTATCGGCAAACTTCCATTCGGTCTGGAACCACGGTTCTTCCGGTTGCTTCACCAGGAAACCGAGCTTCAGATTTTCCGCCATAGCGGATTGTGACATAACGGCAGCCAGACCGATGGCGGCAAGAGCTTTAGTAAATTTGTGCATGGTTATCTCCAGCTTTAGCGTCATTTTGTGTAGGGCAAAAACGAACAACTTTCGTTAATTTAATCGGAAAACAAAGCATTACCTTTTAGCAAAAGATAAGTGACCGTGTTGGCATAGTTTTAGCGGGAAATTAATTCTCCATAGGAGAGCAACATCACATCGCAGAATTACAGTCAGAACGTGCATAAATTCAGCGAGAAAAGACATACAACGCGCGGTAATTGTCGGACAATAAAAAGATGCTTAGCAGATTAATCCATAAGATTAGCCTGGAAATCCTTGTAGCCTGCTGTGTTCGATATTGATGGGCTGTTTTTTACGAAAAGCGTCCAGCATTAATTTTTTGCTATGAAGGTGATTAACTGTTCTATTACTCATGTTAGCCAGACATATCTCCTCGTAACGTAAATCATTTTTACTGTTTATTATCACCGTGCTAACCAAAATAATAACCTGTATATAATGAGAACTATGTCACACTGCAATAAATTTATCGTCAAATATCAAAACATCATCATGATGTTTAACAATGCTGAATTATCAATGAGTTAAAGAAACCACAACATTAAAAATCATTGCTATTCAATTGATTTAACCAATGAAATGTAAAAAAATATAAACCCGATGATTTAGGGATTTTCTTATTGGCATTCAGACGTTATGCTTATTTCAGATCATCGTCAGAATTGACTCCACGATCACATTTCGGACCCGCAGAAAGGAATTATTCTGCAAACAGTAATTATGGTGTTTTGATTTATCTTGCACCTCTCCACTTCTGGATATAAGGATATTAGGTATGGCAACCGCTGGAATGCTTCTCAAACTCAACACGCAAATGAACCTCGAGTTTTATGCATCCAATCTCTACCTCCACCTGAGCAACTGGTGTTCTGAGCAAAGTCTGAATGGCACCGCGACTTTCCTTCGCGCCCAGGCACAAAGTAATGTGACTCAGATGATGCGCATGTTTAATTTTATAAAAAGTGTTGGAGCAACCCCCATCGTGAAGGCCATTGACGTTCCTGGCGAGAAATTAAACTCTTTGGAAGAGTTATTCCAAAAAACGATGGAAGAGTATGAACAGCGTTCAAGCACACTGTCACAATTAGCCGTTGAAGCAAAAGCCTTGAATGATGAGTCTACCGTTGATTTCCTGCGCGATCTGGAAAAAGAACAGCAGTACGACGGTCTGTTGTTGCAAACTATTCTTGATGAAGTCCGTAGCGCTAAACTGGCGGGTATGTGCCCTGTACAGACCGACCAGCATGTACTGAATGTTGTGTCGCATCAACTGCATTGATAATGACCGGCGCTCATGTATTGCGCCGGAACAAAATAAATTTCTGAAGGCCGCTGCTTCATATCACTGAAGCAGCGGTTTTTTAATGGGATTCGCCTTGTGGAGTAAATTTCAGATCAATCAGCGCGATGGCTTTTTGAATAGCCCGCATGGTGACAGGATCAGCAGCGGCAGGATGGTTGGTAAAGTCGATATTCTTTAACTGGCTGGACATTTTTTCGCGAATCTCTACGGGCGCGATAACATCGAGTACGTCGAGAATTTGTTTGATAACCAACTGGCAAGCGACAACATCAGAGACCAGTTCCTGATCGGCATTTAGCGGCTGGGGCATCGTAAACTCCTGATAGCATTTTCAAAACCGTTATAGTAACGGCTTCGCTTCCGCAGTGATAGCCACATCCCACGCTATCAGGATACAAAAAAACCTGCCGGAGCAGGTTTCTTGTTTATCTGAACATATTGCCTGGCGGTACGTCTTTGAACGTCTTGCAATAGTTATCAAACATGCTTTTCAGGATCTTGCTCAGTTTCATTGCGACACTCCGACCATTTGTTATATATCTGTTATTGTCTTCGTGCTTATAATATGACATCCATCACAAAAATCAACCTTAATGTGATGCGAATCACATAAATACCCCTTTTATGTTATAAAAATGATAACCATAAAAACGCAGCAAAAGGTCTGATGATGACAAGAAATAGCACCTGCCTGCCGTCTTTTCCGTCCATTGCAGCTGCGCAGCAACGCGTAAAATGCGTCTTTCTTTTACTCTTCTGGCTGCACCATGAAATCTCTGATTCTGACTCTTTCAGTAATAACACTGACGGGATGTACCATTACTCGTCAGGCTCATGTGGGCAATGTTGATGCGGCAGCGGGCATTGTCCGGCTGGTTTATGATCAGGCATTTTTACAACATGCCCGCTCTGATCGTTATCTGAACCACGGAATCGCCGATCGCGCGTGTCAGCAAGAGGGATATACTCACGCCATCCCCTTTGGTCAGCCAGTGGGAAACTGTAGCGTCTTTGCCGGTTCTTTATGTCTGAATACTGAATTCACTTTGTCATATCGGTGCCAGCATTCCGCCTTCTCTGTCTTTCAATAAAACACTTAATCAGCGAGAGATATTTCGCTGATTAATTCACACATAAATAGTGTTAATGCGTTTTATTCCCATTCGTATTTTTAATAATTGACGCTTATATTTTACCTTTTGCAAATAATAAAATAACAAATTATAGTGGCGGCACAGCAACAAAAATAATCTTTATGGAGCACGACTATCATGCTGAAACCAGAAATGATTGAAAAACTTAATGAGCAGATGAACCTGGAACTGTATTCTTCACTGCTTTATCAGCAAATGAGCGCCTGGTGCAGCTATCACACCTTCGAAGGCGCTGCTGCGTTCCTGCGCCGCCATGCTCAGGAAGAAATGACGCATATGCAGCGCCTGTTTGACTATCTGACCGATACCGGAAACTTACCGCGTATAAATACTGTTGAATCCCCGTTTGCGGAATATTCTTCACTTGATGAATTATTCCAGGAAACCTACAAACACGAGCAGTTAATTACCCAGAAAATTAACGAACTGGCTCATGCAGCCATGACCAATCAGGATTATCCGACATTCAATTTCCTGCAGTGGTATGTCTCTGAACAGCATGAAGAAGAGAAATTGTTCAAGTCTATTATTGATAAATTAAGCCTGGCAGGTAAGAGCGGCGAAGGTCTTTATTTTATCGATAAAGAACTCTCTACCCTCGACACACAAAACTAATCCTCTCCGGCGGCAGAATCTCTGCCGCCGTTTCATATCAGTGACGACAAATCTTACCTGGATCAGTTGAGAATCCATCTCCACTGGGAATAAATTTACCTTTTGCCGCCAGAAACGCCACCAGCTCTCCCGCCGTCATCCCTTCTGCCGAACAGGTATGAAAACGCGCTTGTTCACCAAAACGCGCTTTAATCGCCGCTTCCAGGCTGGCGTGAGTATATTGCTCGCCAGATTCAATCATCATATTTAACACTTCATGACCGTGAATGGATTCCATCGTTCCTCCTCAAAAAAGACATAGCGTAACGGCAGGCGCTCATCAAAGCTTTGCGCCAACGCAGTTCTGAATGCATTTTACTGTACACATTAATTTACACAATATGTAACGCTGATTTGACGAAATATACAGAATGCCTTAACCTGCGCCACAGATATCACTCATAAAGATCGTCAGGACAGAAGAAAGCGTGAAAAACAGAACTCTGGGAAGTGTTTTTATCGTGGCAGGAACCACAATTGGCGCAGGTATGCTGGCAATGCCGTTGGCAGCGGCTGGCGTCGGCTTTAGCGTCACGTTGACATTGTTAATTGGGCTGTGGGCCCTGATGTGTTACACCGCGCTATTACTGCTGGAAGTATATCAACATGTCCCCGCAGACACGGGGTTAGGCACGCTGGCAAAACGCTATCTGGGGCGTTACGGGCAGTGGCTGACTGGCTTCAGTATGATGTTTCTAATGTATGCCCTGACGGCAGCGTACATCAGCGGCGCTGGTGAATTGTTGGCCTCCAGCATCAGCGACTGGACAGGCATTTCCATGACTGCAAGCACTGGCGTGCTGTTGTTCACTTTTGTTGCCGGTGGTGTGGTTTGTGTGGGGACATCGCTGGTCGATTTATTTAATCGTTTTCTGTTCAGCGCCAAAATTATTTTTCTGGTGGTGATGCTGGTATTACTGTTACCGCATATTCATAAAGTGAATTTGTTAACCCTACCGCTGCAACAGGGGCTGGCGCTATCCGCGATCCCGGTCATTTTTACGTCGTTTGGTTTTCACGGCAGCGTGCCAAGCATCGTCAGCTATATGGACGGCAATATCCGTAAACTGCGCTGGGTATTTATTACCGGTAGTGCGATCCCTCTGATAGCGTACATTTTCTGGCAACTGGCGACGCTGGGCAGCATTGATTCGACAACCTTTATGGGGTTACTGGCTAATCATGCTGGTTTAAACGGTCTGTTGCAGGCATTACGCGAAGTTGTTGTTTCTCCGCACGTGGAGTTAGCGGTGCATTTATTTGCTGACTTAGCCCTCGCAACGTCTTTCCTTGGTGTGGCGTTAGGTTTGTTTGATTATCTGGCGGATCTGTTTCAGCGCTCAAACAGCATTGGCGGACGTCTGCAAACGGGGGCGATTACCTTTCTGCCACCGCTGGCGTTTGCACTGTTTTACCCACGTGGCTTCGTGATGGCGCTGGGATATGCAGGCGTAGCGCTGGCTGTTCTGGCGTTGATTATCCCTTCCCTGCTGACCTGGCAAAGCAGAAAGCATAATCCGCAGGCAGGTTATCGCGTGAAAGGTGGTCGTCCGGCGCTGGTGTTGGTGTTTCTCTGTGGTATTGGTGTGATTACTGTGCAATTTTTGATTGCAGCTGGATTATTACCCCAGGTGGGATGATTACTCTACCTGATGTGTCTGTGGACGCAGGACTAATCTTCTGTCCACAGACTTATCAGGTCAATAGCATGCCGGGGCCAGAATTAACTCCTGTCCCCAACATTTCCTCTTAGTGCAGGCAGCACTGCTTAAATTTCTTACCACTCCCGCATGGGCAAGGATCGTTACGACCAGGTTTCTCTTCTACCTTAATTGGTTGCTGGACAGGCTTTTCCTGCGGATGCGCCATCCAGTAGGCATGTAAATCAAGCGCCGCCAGTCGAATAGCATCCACGCTCTCATCAAATGCTTCCGGCGACAGCTTCTCCACCCGCTCGAAGTTTTCTTCTGTACCGTGCAGCGCAATGGCTTCCAGTGCCGGTTTTAACGAATCTGGCAATGCAGACCAATCAGAGAGTGCCACGCCACGCATATAACCAAAGCACCACTCCTCAACAATCGTCAGTTCACTACCGTCAACTTCTCGCAGGCCAAATAGCGGCTCAAACTGTTCGGGGAATTCGTTCAGGCGCTCTGCGGTATCAGCCATATGCTGAAAAGCCAGGTTCATAAAGCGCATCATCTCTTTCTCTGACGCCCAGCGCGGTACATAGTCCGCCCCACCCCACACGGCAACCAGCCATTGTTCCGGTTCAATCTCCTGCGGAGAACTCAACACCGCCGTCAATAAACCGTCCAGTTCCGCCACATCAAGAATGGCGTGGTCAGTGTTGTATTTAGTCAGAATATCATCCAGCCATTCCAACTCACTTTCGTTTAACGGTCCCGTTTTCATACGCTTTTCCTTGTGGATCTCAACTCGCCAACGCCTATCTTACATGTCGGCCTGGACCAGAGATACTTTTTGAATGGATAACTCAGTGATAAAAATTTGGTGAGAGTGTAATGACAAATCACAGATACAAAAAAACCACCCGAAGGTGGTTTCACGACACTGCTTATTGCTTTGATTTTATTCTTATCTTTCCCATGGTACCCGGAGCGGGACTTGAACCCGCACAGCGCGAACGCCGAGGGATTTTAAATCCCTTGTGTCTACCGATTCCACCATCCGGGCTCGGGAAAAATTGGAGGCGCGTTCCGGAGTCGAACCGGACTAGACGGATTTGCAATCCGCTACATAACCGCTTTGTTAACGCGCCAAATTCTTCAGGCTTTTCAGCCAGACACCCGCCTGAGCCGATGTCTTTTAAACTGGAGCGGGAAACGAGACTCGAACTCGCGACCCCGACCTTGGCAAGGTCGTGCTCTACCAACTGAGCTATTCCCGCATTCATCAAGCAATCAGTTAATCACTTGATTTTATTATCGTCTGGCAATCAGTACCGCCGTTCGATGCGTTGCATTCTACTTACCTGGCGCGATGAGTCAACGATATTTTTCACCACTTTTGATCGTTTGCTGAAATTTGCGTCGAAACGATCACTGATCAAGCAAATCCGCTCGTGCAGCGCTCAAATATTGCAACATTGACCATAGGGTCAGTACTGCAGCCACGAAGAAAAGTGCAATCCCCGCGTACTCAACCCAAATGTTTGGACGCCACAACAGCCAGGCCAACGCCACCATTTGCGCCGTGGTTTTCACTTTACCAATCCAGGAGACAGCCACGCTACTGCGTTTACCCAGCTCCGCCATCCACTCGCGCAGTGCAGAAATGATAATTTCACGGGCAATCATCGTTGCCGCCGGTAAAGTCACCCACCAGCTATGGTAATGCTCAGTTACCAACACCATCGCAATGGCGACCAGCACTTTATCCGCTACCGGATCAAGGAAAGCGCCAAAACGGGTACTCTGGTTCCAGCGCCGGGCCAGAAAACCATCAAACCAGTCAGTCACCGCCGCGACGCAAAAAATGAGTGCGGCGGCAAACGGCGACCAGGTGACAGGCAGATAAAAGACCAATACAAAGAATGGGATAAGGATGACACGGAACAGTGTGAGCAACGTAGGGATATTAAATTGCATAATGACGGGTAACTATCTGTTGTCAGTAAGATTACCCCTATGTTGCTACAGAGACATCAATGTTTCAACGACCAGAAGATCTTTTCTGCCAGAGCTTGCGAAATACCCGGCACTTTTGCAATTTCTTCGACGCTGGCGTTACGTAAACCTTGCAAACCGCCCATATATTTCAACAACATTTGCCGACGTTTTGGACCGACGCCTTCAATGGTTTCCAGAGTGCTGGTATTTTTGACCTTCGCTCGTTTTTTGCGGTGTCCGCCAATTGCATGATCGTGCGATTCATCGCGTATATGCTGAATAACATGCAGCGCCGGCGAATCTGGCGGCAGACTAAATCCCTCACCTTCCGGTTCGAAGAACAGCGTTTCCAGCCCGGCCTTACGATCGGCCCCTTTGGCAACACCAAGTAACAGAGGATGTTTTTTATCCCATGATACATCCAGTTCGGCAAAAACGTTTTTCGCCTGCGCCAACTGACCTTTACCGCCGTCGATAAGGATCACGTCCGGGATCTTACTGTCGTCAATAGCTTTACCATAACGCCGACGTAGCACCTGATTCATCGCCGCATAATCATCGCCCGGCGTAATGCCGGTAATGTTATAACGCCGATACTCAGCACGCAGTGGGCCATTGGCATCGAACACCACACACGACGCGACGGTTTGTTCGCCCATAGTATGGCTAATGTCAAAACACTCCATCCGCTTCACGGCGGGCAATTTCAACACGCTGGCAAGTGCGGTTAGTCGCTGGTGAACGGTAGATTGCTGCGAAAGTTTGCTGGTCAATGCGGTCGCCGCATTGGTACGCGCCAACTTAAGGTAACGCGCCCGATCGCCGCGCGGTTTAGTCTGGACGTTAATTCTGCGTCCTGCCAGTTCTGAAAGGGAATCGGCGAGCAACGTTTTATCGCTGAGATGAAAATCAAGCAGGATCTCTCCTGGCAAGGTGCGCATCTGACTGCCCTGTAAATAGAACTGGCCGACAAAAGTTTCCACCACTTCCCCCAGTTCCGTCCCGCCGGGTACTTTCGGAAAATAGCTACGGCTACCGAGCACTTTGCCCTGACGAATAAACAGTACATGAACACATGCCATTCCTGCCTCAAACGCCACGCCAATCACGTCAAGATCATCGCCAGTATTAGAGACGAACTGTTTCTCGGTAACGCGACGTACTGCCTGAATCTGGTCACGAATGCGTGCGGCCTCTTCAAACTCCAGATTCTGACTGGCCTTTTCCATGCGAGAAATCAATTGGGTAATGACCTGATCGTCCTTACCCGATAAAAACAGGCGCACATATTCAACTTGTTGAGCGTACTCATCTTCACCTACCAGCCCTTCGACGCACGGCCCCAGGCAGCGCCCGATCTGATATTGCAGGCACGGGCGCGAGCGGTTGCGATAGACGCTATTTTCGCACTGGCGAATAGGAAAAATCTTTTGTAGCAGCGCCAGCGTTTCACGTACGGCATAACCATTCGGAAACGGGCCGAAATATTCACCTTTAGCATGCTTCGCACCGCGATGCATAGCCAGGCGCGGATGAGTATCGCCACTCAGAAAGATAAAGGGATAAGACTTATCATCGCGCAACAGAACGTTGTAACGCGGTTGATAAAGTTTAATGTAGTTATGTTCCAGCAATAACGCTTCTGTTTCGGTGTGGGTAACCGTTACGTCAATTTGCTGGATCTGCGCCACCAACGCTTCGGTTTTGCGCGAAGCGAGATTGCTTCGGAAATAGCTGGAAAGCCGTTTTTTCAGGTCTTTCGCTTTGCCGACATAGATAACCGTACCACCAGCATCATACATGCGATAAACGCCCGGCTGGCTGGTTACGGTTTTTAAAAACGCTTTTGCGTCAAACTGAACACTCACTGACTTGTTAATGTCTCCGCATTACACAGACCATGGCGAATTGCCAGGTGAGTCAGCTCGACATCGCCATGAATGTTTAATTTACTGAACATACGGTAGCGATAGCTGTTCACCGTTTTCGGGCTGAGATTTAGTTGTTCTGAGATCTCATTGACCTTCTGACCTTTAGTAATCATCAGCATAATCTGCAATTCACGTTCAGACAAACTGGCAAATGGGCTTTCCGTCTTCTCTGGTTCGATCTGGCTTAACGCCATTTGTTGGGCGATATCGGAAGCAATATACCGTTGCCCTGAATAAACAGAGCGAATCGCGCTTACGACTTCCTGCGGTGCCGCGCCTTTGCTGAGGTAGCCTGCGGCGCCGGCCTGCATAACTTTCGCAGGTAAAGGGTTTTCAGTATGGACCGTAAGCATGATGATTTTGACATCCGCGGTCGAGCGCGCGATTTTACGCGTCGCCTCAAGTCCACCAATGCCTGGCATACTCATGTCCATTAGCACCACGTCAACGGTGTTTGCCCGGCACCACTTAACGGCGTCTTCACCGCAGGATGCCTCACCGACGACTTTAATACCCTTTATATCTTCCAGAATGCGTCGTATCCCTGCGCGCACCAGTTCGTGGTCATCAACAAGTAGAACGTTGATCAAAGGAATATCTCCAGAAATAGGGATAACGCTACTGATAGTTAGTCATTCGTATATTAGCGGGTTTTATTGCAACTTTGAAACGTTAAAAATGGTGGGTATTCGATTTTTCTCTCGTTTTCGTAAATTCGATTGTCCACAGTTATGATCACGCCCGTCACCAAAGATTTGTTGGTTCATTCTATGGTAAAACCAACGACGAAATGTGACAAAAATTGACTTTATTCAGCAAAAATGAGAATCAGCAGCATGAATGTGTAACATTAATTAACTCAAACAATACGGACCAAAAACATTCATGATAGAAATATTAATTGGCCACTATATTAGCCAGTTTAATATCATTGACGACAAGGCGCACAAAAAACAACCACTGCTATTTTTAACGGAGCTTATGGTATACTCCGCCGCCTTAACATTTTTCACTGCAAATTTTCATTGCAATATGACGAGGAAAATAAATGAGTACGCCTGATTTTTCTACTGCCGAGAATAATCAAGAACTGGCAAACGAAGTCTCCTGCCTGAAAGCGATGCTGACGCTGATGCTGCAGGCGATGGGACAAGCTGACGCGGGCCGCGTGATGTTAAAGATGGAAAAACAGCTTGCGCTGATCGAAGACGAAACCCAGGCTGCGGTATTTTCCAAAACGGTTAAGCAAATTAAACAAGCTTACCGTCAGTAATATAAAACCGGCTGAAGGCACGCCTTTCAGCCGGTTTTACATCTGGTACACAAAATGTAAAAGAGGTCATATTAAGCCAGTTGCGGCAGCATAACAGGCAACCTGCGTTTTATTTGGCGCATTGATTTTTTTCTGCATATTTTTCTGATGAAAATTGACTGTATTCTCGGAGATTGACAGGATCATCGCAATCTCTGCCGATGTCTTTCCTTCGGCAGTCCATTTCAAAATTTCCTTTTCCCGCTTGCTGAAATGCATTTCCGGCGTCATCACCATTTCATCATTTAAACGCATCAACGCCATCAGACTTTCACGCACCAGCAACTGCATTTTTAATTGCAGTTCATCACCAGGAACAGGAATTTCACGCGTACTGCTACGGGAGAAAGACAAAAAACCCAACGCCCGATTCGGCAACATAAAATAGTGCGTGACGCCGCGACGTAAACCATGCGCACGGGCAGCTTCCCACAACGGTTGTGCTTCGCGGTATAAGTCGTCATTCCACAGTAAATGCCCCTGACGGAAGTTTTCAGGGTTAAGAGCCGGATCGATAGCGAGAAAGTTTTTCTCCTGATAATAACGAACCCACGCCTCGGGATAATTAGTGTAGAAAGCCACTTTCGGTCGCGTAAATGGCACCGGATGACGCACACATAATGAATAGAAATCATACTCGAGTTGGTGAGCCTGATGCTCTATTTCATGGTAAACCTCTTCCGCAACCTCCATCCTCTGAAAACGCAATAGCATCGTGCGACGCCAGCTGAAAAAATCCGTATCCTGCATAGTAAACCGCAATGCCCCTGAAAGTGAGTACCATTTATATTGATATCTCAAACTATCACATAAATAAGATTTATATATAATCAATATTATTCAGACAATGAATTACTTTTGCAAGACATAACATTCTCTTATGTTATTAATGAGTTATGCTGTTTTGTTAACCAATTTATGGCGATACGGAATCACATTCCCCCCCGACAAAACATCTGCCGGGGCTGAGTTTTTCTTATTATTTCAGCAGAAATTTCTCGAGAAACTGGCGAGTACGGGGCTGCTGTGGATTAGCAAATAATGCTTTTGCTGATCCTTGCTCCACTATTCTCCCTTGATCCATAAAGATTGCGCGATCGGCAACGTCTCGGGCAAAGCTCATTTCGTGCGTCACAATCACCATAGTACGTCTCTCCTGCGCCAGTTGCCGAATGGTATTCAGAACCTCCCCTACCAGCTCCGGGTCCAGCGCCGACGTTGGCTCATCAAATAAAATAACTTCAGGACGCATTGCCAGCGCACGCGCAATCGCCACGCGTTGCTGTTGGCCACCGGACAAACGACGTGGATAGCGGGTTTCTTTGCCCGCCAGTCCGACTTTCGCCAGCAGTTCACGTGCGCGTGTCGTGGCTTCTTCTTTTAGTTCGCCTTTGACGATCACCGGCCCTTCAATAATATTTTCCAGCACCGTGCGATGCGGAAACAAATTAAAGTTCTGGAAGACAAAACCGACATGCTGACGCAACTGTCGAATCAGCAATTTTTGCTGACCTAATGAACGCGCAGTATCAATCATGATATCGCCCACTTTAATCGTCCCAGCCTCCGGTTGTTCCAGCAGATTTATGCTGCGTAACAACGTGGTTTTACCGGAGCCGCTCGGGCCGATAATCGCCACGACTTCGCCAGTTTTGACCTCCAGATCGATACCATGCAATACCGTCTGACCGTGGAATTTCTTCACCAGATTTTTAACTTCAATGGCGCTCATTTTGGCTCTCTCTCCTGGCGATTAAGTTGATTCTCAAAATGGTTCTGCAGCGTCGATAACACTGTCGCCATAATCCAGTAAATGAGCGAAGCCGCGAGATACATTGTGAAAACTTCCAGCGTGCGCGAAGTAATCAACTGCGCCTGACGGAACAGCTCCGGCACCTGAATCGTCGCCGCCAGCGAAGTATCTTTCACCAGGCTGATAAAGCTGTTCGACAGCGGCGGCAGCGCCACCCGCGCCGCCTGCGGTAAAATCGCCCGCCGCATGGTTTGCCACGGCGTCATCCCGATACTGGCGGCTGCTTCCCATTGACCTTTATCAATAGAAGAAATAGCCGCACGCAGCGTTTCAGCAGCATAAGCAGCGGTATTCAGTGACAGGCCAATCATCGCTGACGGGATCGGGTCCAGCTCAATACCAAACTGCGGCAGACCGTAATAGATCATAAACAGCTGCGCGATGAGCGGCGTACCGCGAAAGATAGAGATATAAAAACGCGCCAGCCAGCGCACAGGCCAGACAGGCGACAGACGCATCAGCGCGAGAATAAATCCCAACAGTAAGCCAAAAAACATGCCGCCGATACTGAGTTGCAGCGTATACCCTGCCCCTTTCAGCAGGAACGGCAAGGAATCAATAACCAGTTGTATACTTTCTTGCATAAGCATTTCCGGGACTAGACGTGGGGATGATAGGCAAACAGCGCAGGCGCGCCGCCGGTATGAATAAACAGAATCGGACCTTCATCTTTGAAGCGTTTCTGACTAATACCATCAATCAGCCCCGCCATCGCTTTTCCGGTATACACAGGATCAAGCAGAATACCTTCCAGGCGCGCCAGCAGTTTCACCGCTTCCATGCCCTCATCATTTGGCACACCATAGCCAGGCGCAAAATAATCATCCCAGAGTAAAATGTCCGCTGCAGCAGTCAGCTCCAGCTCTTTGGCAATAGCCTGTTGTAGATTAACCACTTTCGGCAACTGTTCAGCAACAGAACGCGACACGGTCACGCCAATCAGTTCAGTATCTGGCAGCAATTGTTCCAGTCCAACCGCCAGCCCGGCGTGTGTTCCGGCACTGCCCGATGCTACCACCACAGACGAAATATTAACCGCCCCTTCACACTGTTGCGCAATTTCCAGCGCACTCTCCACATACCCCAGCGCGCCTAAAGCATTAGAACCGCCAACCGGAATGACATACGGGCGGAAACCTTGTGCTTCGACTCGCGTCGCCAGCTCTTCCAGTTGGGCGTTGGGATCGCTCAATGCATCGCACATTTCAATCTGGGTATTGAACAGATCCAGCAACAAACGGTTGCCATTGCTTAAATAGTTCTCTGCGGTAGTACCAATAGGGTTTTCCAGCAGCGCTACGCAGTGCAGACCCAGTTTTGCAGCTACGGCAGCTGTCTGGCGCACGTGGTTAGACTGAATCGCCCCCGCGGTAAGCAGAGTGTCGGCACCTTCGCGCAGAGCATCAGCCGCGAGAAATTCCAGTTTACGTAATTTATTGCCGCCCATTGCCATAGGAGTAACGTCATCCCGTTTAATAAAAATTTCTCGTCCGAGATAATCAGAAAAACGCGGCAGATATTCGAGTGGTGTTGGCGCGCCGATAAATTCCAGCCGTGGGAAACGCGTTAAATTATGTAGTGGCATAAAAACCTCCGATGTGTGTTGTTGTGATATTGTTATTATGCACGCTGAAAACGCTTAAATAAAAAAGGCGCTAATGAAAGCGCCCTTTTTGTCATCACGCTGATTATTTGGTCACATCAGCACCAAACCATTTTTCGGAAAGGGCTTGTAAGGTGCCGTCTTTTTGCATTTCCGCAATGGCACCGTTAACCGCTTTCAGCAGATCTTCGTTTCCTTTACGCAGTGCCACGCCAGACTCCTGACGAGAGAACGCTTCACCGGTTACTGCCAACGTATCGTTGGTTTTTTTCACCAGATCCAGCGCCGCCAGACGGTCAACCAGAATCGCATCAATACGTCCCACGCGAAGATCCTGATATTTGGTTGGGTCATCATCATAGGTACGCACATCGACGCCCTGAACATTCTGACGCAACCACTCTTCATAGTTGGTTCCCAGACCGACACCGACTTTTTTACCTTTCAGGTCGTCAGCCGTTTTAATGGTGCCTTCATGACCTTTCTTCACCAGCGCCTGAATGCCGGAAATGGTGTATGGGGTAGAGAAATCGTATTTTTTCTTGCGCTCGTCAGAGATGGTGACCTGATTAATCACCACATCAATACGTTTAGAATCCAGCGACGCTAACATGCCGTCCCATTTGGTCGGTTTTAATGCAGCTTCTACGCCAAGATGTTTTGCCAGTTGTTGAGCAAACTCCACTTCAAAGCCGGTTAATTTACCGTCATCTCCCTGAAAGCTGAATGGCGGATAAGTGCCTTCCAGGCCCACCAGCAGCGTGCCGCGCTCTTTCACTTTATTGAGCAAGCCCTCATCGGCAAAACTCTTGACGCTCATGCCCGCGACCAGCGCCACGGCCATGACACCCATCAACGCCTGACGTCCAAGATGTGCTAATTTCATATTCACCCCGAATGTTGTTATGTCTGTTTGCAGTGTAGGGCCATTGTTTGTAAACACAAAAACAACTCCGTTACATCTTATTCTTATTTAATATATATCAGATACCGACAGACTGGCGGATTTCTGCGCAAGGCCAGCGCTCGTTTGACGCTGGTAATGCTGATACTTACGTAACGCAATGCGGTAATTGTTGGTGCTGGTGGCAGGCAGCCACGGGGCAAAGGTTTCATCAAGAAAGCCTTCCTGCAGCAGATCGTGGGAAATATTTTGTTGACGTAAATGATGTCCCAGACGGCGCAGACGGACGACATATTCACGCACGGTACCGGGGCTCATTTCGGTATGTTCAAGGAGAAACTGCTTAAAGCCGATAATATCGAAAAAATCACTTTGCGATTTGCAATGTAAATCGCCGCAAAAACGGCACAATGCCACCCATGATTTTTGTTCCACCTGCCAGCTATTTTCATCTAATAATATGTCGAGGCGTGAGATCTCGATTTTATTCACTAATTTACCGTCGCGAACCAGGGTAATGCGATCGAGTAATTTACGGCAATGCGCGCAATGAGTCTGGCTGTGTTTAAAATCTTTAAGATAGCGGCTTAATGGCCGTCTTTTCAGGTGCTGCACCATTATTAAGAACTCCTGCTATTCAAAATTAAAGTGCGGCATTTACATGCGTTATAACTTACCCAGTTTAGTGCGTAACCGTTTAATCGCCTGGCTATGTAACTGACTGACTCGCGATTCACCGACTTCCAGCACTGCGCCAATCTCTTTGAGATTCAGCTCTTCCTGGTAATAGAGGGTTAATACCCGTTGTTCGCGTTCCGGCAACATTTCAATGGCAGCCATCACCCGCTGACGCAGATTATTGTCCAGTAACTGTTGTAGCGGATTTTCCCGCTGATGATCGTCAGTCACCAGTTCAATGCTGTCGCCGTGCTCTTCGCGCCACTCGTCATAGGAGAAGAGCTGGCTGTTATTAGTGTCGAGCAACATTTGGCGATAGCCGGCGATGTCGATCCCTAAACGTTCCGCTACCTCAGTTTCTATGGCATTGCGACCAAGTTCCTGCTCCAGTTGCCCTATCGCCTGTGCCACTTCACGCGCGTTGCGCCGCACGCTGCGCGGCACCCAGTCACGACTGCGAAGTTCATCCAGCATAGCGCCACGGATACGCTGCACTGCGTAAGTTGTAAATGCCGTTCCTTGTAGGGCGTCATAGCGTTCAACGGCATTAAGTAACCCAATGCCGCCTGCCTGTAGCAGATCGTCAAGTTCCACGCTCGCGGGCAATCGAACCTGCAGGCGCAATGCTTCGTGACGCACCAGCGGGACATAACGCTGCCACAGCGAGTGTTTATCCATTACACCTTCAGCGGTATAGAGTGAATTCACGATAAACAGCCCTGCGTTATATGAGTTATCGGCATGATTATCCGTTTCTGCAGGATTTTTAATCGGACGATTAGTGAGTGAAATAAGGGGTTATTTGGAGGTTACCGGTAAATCCCCGCTGCAACGGGGATCAGGTTGCTGACAAGTTACACCGCATGTTGCCGGATGCGGCGTAAACGCCTTATCCGGCCTACAAAATTTGCAAATTCAATAAATTGCAATTCACATTGTAGGCCTGATAAGCGTAGCGCATCAGGCAATTTGGCGTCTGTCGTCAATCTCAGTGAGTCAGATTAAGGCGATTAGCCCTGTAGCAGAGACAGAACCTGCTGCGGCACCTGGTTAGCTTTGGACAGCACAGAGTTCCCCGCCTGCTGGATGATCTGCGCTTTCGACATGTTGGACACTTCGGTCGCATAGTCGGCGTCCTGAATACGGGACTGCGCTTCAGACAAGTTGGTGGTAGTGTTGTTCAGGTTGGTTACCGCAGAATCCAGACGGTTCTGGACAGCACCCAGGGAAGAACGGAATTTATCGACGGATGCGATAGCTTTGTCCAGCAGAGCCAGCGGATCATTAGTTGCTGTGCCAGTAAACTCTTTGGTTGCAGTCGTTGGCAGAGTAGCAGCCGCATCATCGCTCAGTTGCAAAGTGGTAGCTACAGACGTCGTAGCATTAGTCCCACCGTTAACAATCGCATCTGTACCGGTACCATTTGTACCAGCAAGATAGTTTTTACCTTGAACGGTGACATAGCCTACCGCAGCACCAGAACTATTAGTTGTAACTTTAATGGCCTGAGCTGATTGCGTCGCAGGGCTGCCGGTCACAATGCCGTTAACTGGATCGGTATATTTTACATCAGTCGTGTTAAGCGTTACGACACCAGTCGCTTTATCTACAGAAGCAGAGTAGTAATCGTTACCAGATTGGACAACGTAAGTTCCAGTTGCGGTACCATCAGCTTTCTGTACGTTGTGCAATGAAAGACCAGAGGTATCACTTACGCCCAATGTTTTAGCGATTGTCGCCGCCGCAGCATCATCGACACCAAATTTAACGGCAATCGGAGCATCACCTGCCGCAGCACCTGGAACACTCGTAATAGCATCACTAACTTTCAGCGCATTACCCGATACAGAGAACCCTTTCAGTCCCAAAGCAGAAGAGTCAATCTTTTGTAGATCAATGGAAACAGTCTGCCCATCATTCGCGCCAACCTGAATTTTCATCGAACCATCTTTAGCCAGCACGTTCACGCCGTTGAACTGAGTCTGACCAGAGACACGGTCAATTTCATCCAGACGAGATTTGATTTCGTCCTGAATAGAAGACAGGTCAGAATCAGAGTTAGTCCCCGTCGTCGCCTGAACAGTCAACTCACGCACACGCTGCAAGTTGTTGTTGATTTCAGACAGTGCGCCTTCAGTGGTCTGCGCCAGAGAGATACCGTCGTTGGCGTTACGCGCGGCCTGAGTCAGACCTTTAATGTTAGAAGTAAAACGGTTAGCAATCGCCTGACCTGCGGCGTCATCCTTCGCACTGTTAATACGCAAACCAGAAGACAGACGCTCGATAGAACTCGACAGCGCAGACTGGTTCTTGTTGATATTATTTTGAGTGATCAGCGAGAGGCTGTTGGTATTAATGACTTGTGCCATGATTCGTTATCCTATATTGCAAGTCGTTGATTACGTATTGGGCTTCCACCCGTCGGCTCAATCGCCGTCAACTCTGTTATCGTCTGTCGTAAAACAACCTTTAGAATTTTTTTACAAACAACCACTTTTTGTTAGCCGCCGAAATACTCTTTTCTCACCTCCTTATTCCCGTCATTAAAAAAAGCAATTAAACATAAACTTTGCCCGATTCAGGCCGATAACTCCGGTATTCGTTTTACGTGTCGAAAGATAAAAGGAAATCGCATGGCAAGTATTTCATCGCTGGGCGTCGGGTCAGGCCTGGATTTAAGTTCCATTCTCGATAGCCTCACTGCTGCGCAAAAAGCGACGCTAACCCCTATTTCAAATCAGCAATCGTCGTTTACCGCTAAACTTAGCGCTTATGGCACGCTGAAAAGCGCGTTGACGACTTTCCAGACCGCCAATACGGCATTGTCTAAAGCCGATCTGTTTTCCTCCACCAGCACGACCAGCAGTACCACCGCCTTTAGCGCAACCACCGCGGGCAACGCCATCGCCGGGAAATACACTATCAGCGTCACTCATCTGGCACAGGCGCAAACCCTGACCACAAGCACCACCAGAGACGATACGAAAACGGCTATCGCTGCCAGCGACAGCAAACTCACCATTCAACAAGGCGGCAATAAAGATCCGATAACCATTGATATCAGCGCGGCTAACTCGTCTTTAAGCGCGATTCGTGATGCCATCAACAACGCAAAAGCGGGCGTAAGCGCGAGCATCATTAACGTGGGTAACAGTGAATATCGCCTGTCAGTCACATCAAATGACACCGGCCTCGACAATGCGATGACGCTCTCGGTCAGCGGTGATGATGCACTGCAAAGCTTTATGAGCTATGGCGCCAGTGGCAACGGTATGGAGGTCTCGGTCGTCGCCCAGAATGCGCAGTTGACGGTCAACAACGTCGCCATTGAAAACAGCAGCAACACCATCAGCGACGCGCTGGAAAACATCACGCTGAACCTGAACGATGTCACCACGGGCAACCAGACGTTGACCATTACCCAGGACACCGCCAAAGCGCAAAGTGCGATTAAAGACTGGGTGAATGCCTATAACTCGCTGATCGACAACTTCAGCAGTCTGACCAAATACACTGCCGTAGATGCGGGTTCTGATAGCCAGAGTTCAGACAACGGCGCACTGCCTGGCGACTCCACGCTGCGGACTATCCAGACGCAGTTGAAATCGATGCTGAGCAATACCGTCAGTTCCTCCAACTATAAAACGCTGGCGCAGATGGGTATCACGACCGATCCCAGCAACGGCAAACTGGAACTGGATGCCGACAAACTCACCGCCGCATTGAAAAAAGATGCCAGCGGCGTAGGCGCTCTGATTGTCGGCGACGGAAAAAAAACCGGCATCACCACCACCATTGGCGTTAACCTGACCAGTTGGCTTTCGACGACGGGCATCATTAAAGCCGCTACCGATGGCGTCAGCAAAACCCTGAACAAGCTGACCAAAGACTACAACGCCGCCAGCGATCGCATTGATGCGCAGGTCGCGCGCTACAAAGAACAATTTACCCAACTGGACGTTTTAATGACCTCGTTAAACAGCACCAGCAGCTACTTAACACAGCAGTTCGAAAATAACAGCAGTTCCAGGTAATTATTATTAATCGGGAGAAACATCATGTACGCGGCAAAAGGCACGCAGGCCTATGCGCAAATTGGCGTCGAAAGCGCGGTGATGAGCGCCAGCCAACAACAACTGGTCACCATGTTATTTGACGGCGTTTTAAGTGCGCTGGTAAGAGCACGCCTGTTTATGCAAGACAACAACCCGCAAGGCAAAGGCGCCTCTTTGTCAAAAGCGATCAATATTATTGAGAACGGACTGCGAGTGAGTCTTGATGAAGAAAGCCAGGACGAATTAACCCAAAACTTGATTGCGCTTTATAGCTATATGGTCAGGCGTTTGCTGCAAGCCAATTTACGCAACGATGTCTCCGCCGTCGAAGAAGTGGAATCATTAATGCGCAATATTGCCGACGCCTGGAAAGAGTCTTTACTCTCCCCTTCTTTGATTCAGGAGCCACTCTGATGAACCATGCACCGCACTTGTATTTTGCCTGGCAACAGCTCGTCGAAAAAGGCCGGCTTATGCTACATCTGGCGAGCGAAGAATTATGGGATGAACTCATCGCCAGCGAAATGGAATATGTGAATGCGGTGCAACAAATCGCACATTTAACGGAAGAAATAGCCCCCACTGTCATGATGCAAGAACAACTCAAACCAATGCTACGCCTCGTTCTTGTAAACGAAAGCAAAATCAAACAGTTATTACAAATTCGGATGGACGAGCTGGCGAAACGGGTCGGTCAGTCATCAATGCAAAAATCCGTATTAAGCGCCTATGGTGATCAAGGCGGCTATGTCCTGGCGCCGCAGGAACATCATCTGAAATCAGGCAAAGCATAAAAGGATACTCCCTTTCGAATAATCCGATTACGACTACGCTTTTTATGTTCCCCTTCAGTGGAGTCGAAGAATGCGCAATCCCACGCTGTTACAATGTTTTCACTGGTATTACCCGGAAGGCGGCAAACTCTGGCCTGAACTGGCCGAGCGCGCCGACGGTTTAAACGATATTGGCATCAATATGGTCTGGCTACCGCCCGCTTATAAAGGCGCATCTGGCGGATATTCCGTCGGTTACGATTCCTACGATTTATTTGATTTAGGCGAGTTTGAGCAAAAAGGCAGCGTCCCTACAAAATATGGCGATAAAGCACAGTTGCTGGCGGCCATCGACGCCCTCAAACGCAACGATATTGCCGTTCTGCTGGACGTGGTGGTCAATCACAAAATGGGCGCAGATGAAAAAGAAGCCATTCGCGTACAGCGTGTTAACGCTGACGATCGCACGCAAATCGATGATGAAATTATTGAGTGTGAAGGCTGGACCCGCTACACCTTCCCTGCCCGCGCGGGGAAATACTCGCAGTTCATCTGGGATTTCAAATGCTTCAGCGGTATCGACCATATCGAAAACCCAAATGAAGACGGCATCTTTAAAATCGTCAACGACTACACCGGTGAAGGCTGGAACGACCAGGTTGATGACGAACTCGGTAATTTTGACTATCTGATGGGCGAAAATATCGACTTTCGCAATCATGCTGTGACGGAAGAGCTCAAATACTGGGCGCGCTGGGTAATAGAGCAAACGCAGTGCGGCGGTTTTCGTCTCGACGCGGTCAAACATATTCCGGCCTGGTTTTATAAAGAGTGGATCGAACACGTACAAGAAGTCGCTCCCAAACCGCTGTTCATCGTGGCGGAATACTGGTCGCACGAAGTCGATAAACTGCAAACATATATTGATCAGGTGGAAGGCCAAACCATGCTGTTTGACGCGCCGTTGCAGATGAAATTCCACGAAGCGTCGCGCATGGGCCGCGAGTACGATATGAGTCAGATTTTCAGCGGTACGCTGGTCGAAGCCGATCCCTTCCATGCCGTCACGCTGGTCGCCAACCACGACACTCAACCGTTACAGGCACTGGAAGCCCCGGTAGAACCGTGGTTTAAACCGCTGGCTTATGCCCTTATTTTACTGCGAGAAAACGGTGTACCTTCGGTATTTTACCCCGATCTGTACGGCGCTCATTACGAAGATATCGGCGGTGACGGACAAACTTATGCTATCGATATGCCAGTCATAGAACAGCTTGATGAGTTAATTCTTGCCCGTCAGCGTTTCGCTCACGGTATACAAACGCTTTTTTTCGATCATCCAAACTGTATTGCCTTTAGCCGCAGTGGAACCGCCGAATATCCTGGCTGTGTAGTCGTTATGTCAAACGGTGACGATGGCGAAAAAATTATTCGTCTGGGGGAAAATTACGCGAATAAGAACTGGCGCGATTTTCTGGGAAATCGGCAGGAGAGCGTGGTGAGCGATGAAAACGGCGAGGCGACGTTCTTTTGCAATGGCGGCAGCGTCAGCGTGTGGGTGATTGAGGACGTGATTTAAAACCGATTGCTGATAAGGCGCCCATCATTATTACTGACCGCAGCGTGAACACTCAGGCCATTGCCGTTGTAGGCCCGATAAGCTTGCGCATCGGGCGCTTTTTTGTCTGACATAAGAGCCCCCGACTGCGGGGGATTTCATCACGGCAGCGGCGTCGGTAACGGCGTTTTTTTCAGCACTGCGGCACACTCCGGCGTTGGGCGATCCACTCGTTCCATCGTCATGCCATCATATTCAATGGTGTTACCGTCACGTTCAATCTCGTACAGTTCACGTTTTACTGTAACGTTAGTGAGATCATCGGACATCAACGTCAGTTTACCCGGCAGAGCAATCACCCGTTGCCACTGGCGGCAATCCAGAGTGTCGCCGTCTTTAGTGACAATCAGACTACCAATCGCTTCCGGGCTGACCAGACTGCTTTGCGGTCCTTTGGTCTGCCAGTACCCTGCCAGCCAGTCTGGCGCGGGAGTTTTCACGACATTGTTATAGTTTTGAACTTCGGCACAGCCAGCCAGCAACATGAGTGCGCCTGCAATTGCAAGTTTTTTCATCATTCGTCCTGCATGAGAAGAAAAGAGAATTGTGGCATTAAAGCCCTGCTGCTGTCAGCCTTTCCAGGCACAGGCAAAAATTTGATCTGACCATTAATTCCGTGAATTATTGCCGCACAAATAAATTTGTCTGGTGTATGATTCGCAACTCTTGTTTCAAACCTTCTGAGTTCAGAGGCTATATACATGTCATGGCAGCAATTCAAACAAGCCTGGTTGATTAAATTCTGGGCGCCCATCCCTGCGGTCATCGCGGCGGGAATTCTCTCCACTTACTATTTTGGTATCACCGGCACCTTTTGGGCCGTTACCGGCGAATTTACCCGCTGGGGCGGTCAGCTCCTGCAACTGTTTGGCGTCCATGCTGAAGAGTGGGGTTACTTTAAAATTATCCATCTGGAAGGTTCGCCATTAACCCGCATCGACGGGATGATGATCCTCGGAATGTTCGGCGGTTGCTTTGCTGCCGCATTATGGGCAAACAACGTCAAACTACGAATGCCGCGCAGCCGTATCCGCATTATACAGGCCATTATTGGCGGCATTATCGCCGGTTTCGGCGCGCGTCTGGCGATGGGCTGTAACCTGGCCGCATTCTTTACTGGCATTCCCCAGTTCTCGCTACATGCCTGGTTCTTTGCTATCGCAACCGCCATCGGTTCGTGGTTTGGCGCGCGCTTTACTCTGCTGCCTGTTTTCCGTATCCCCGTGAAAATGCAGAAAGTGTCTACTGCATCGCCACTGACACAAAAACCGGATCAGGCGCGACGTCGTTTCCGTCTCGGGATGCTGGTCTTTTTCGGCATGTTGGGTTGGGCGCTGCTGACTGCAATGAACCAACCGAAGCTGGGGCTGGCAATGTTGTTTGGCGTAGGCTTTGGCCTGCTGATTGAACGCGCACAAATCTGCTTTACCTCGGCATTTCGCGACATGTGGATCACCGGTCGAACCCATATGGCGAAAGCGATCATCATCGGTATGGCGGTAAGCGCCATCGGTATTTTCAGTTATGTGCAGTTAGGTGTGGAGCCGAAAATCATGTGGGCAGGCCCGAATGCCGTGATCGGCGGGTTGCTGTTTGGTTTTGGCATCGTTCTGGCGGGAGGTTGTGAAACTGGCTGGATGTACCGCGCAGTGGAAGGCCAGGTGCACTACTGGTGGGTCGGTCTGGGCAACGTTATCGGCTCGACGATTCTGGCTTACTACTGGGATGATTTCGCCCCGGCACTGGCTACCGACTGGGATAAAATCAACCTGCTGAAAACCTTTGGCCCAATGGGCGGCTTGCTGGTGACTTATCTGATGCTCTTTGCCGCGCTGATGTTGATTATCGGCTGGGAAAAACGCTTCTTCCGCCGTGCCGGGCTACAAACAGCTAAGGAGAACGCATGAAAAATATCGTTCCTGATTACCGTCTTGATATGGTTGGCGAACCCTGCCCTTATCCGGCAGTCGCTACCCTTGAGGCTATGCCTCAGCTAAAAAAAGGCGAGATCCTCGAAGTAGTGAGCGACTGCCCACAATCAATTAACAATATTCCACTGGATGCGCATAACCACGGTTATACCGTGCTGGATATCCAGCAAGACGGGCCAACCATTCGTTATTTGATTCAGAAGTAATTTTTAATTCCCGCTGTTATCAGCAGCGGGAATATCACAACAGTCTTGTTCCTTTACCTTTATCATTATTGCAACGATAGTGAATGTTCTGGTTGATAATTGTTGCCAGCGATTCATAACCGAAAATAGTGTAAAAACAAACAAGCTGGTACGCAAATGAGCGATTTTTGCAAACTTATACTCTCCCCGTCGTTTATCATTAGTCTGGTTATTGAACAATAAAATAAAAGAAAATTCACATGCCCGGCTTGAAAGTTCTTTCAGACTTAATAAACATGTTGTTACCCAATAATGAAACAAGTCCACACAGAAAGGGACTATAAAATATATTGATAAAGTAGATTTTGTCAAAGAGTTAGCGCTAACATCTATTACATTGGGTTCCGAAAACTATCTCGGTGTAGAGTCTCAATCTATTTTCCATCTCAGAATGTTCGGGGCGGCATTACTTGATTATACTCTAAAAATAAATGAGGCAGACATGACAGAATACCGTAAAATACATAGCAGGATTAGCAACAAGTTAGACCTAAAAACATAAAAAGCGACGACCAACGTCGCTTTTGGTTACAACGGTGAAAATAACGTGCTCAATTAATTTTAGTGTTTTTTGGCAGGATGTATTTTATCCCCCTTGCCCTTTATAACGTCGGAACACCCGTCGCTCTTCAAAACCCATCCCCAATTCAGAATGCAACTTGTTTACCGCTTGTTTTATTTCTGTCAGATTCACCGGCGAAACTGGAGTTCGGCGCGCCTTACGCAAACACTCTGCTCGTTTTTGCGCCGCTATTTTCCTTTTCTGGTCATCACTTAGCTGTACCATCACTTTTGCCCATCGTTCAGCCGCTCTCCGATACAATCCTTTCTTCTCCAGACATTCTGCCTGGTGATCATGTATCATAAATGACCTCCAATTATCTACTGACATCAATTGACAAACTTAACTTCCCTTAACAAGATAATAATTAAAAAAAATGACACAAAACTGTGACATAGTTCAATTAATATAAGCACGTTAAGAAATAATAACTAACGTAGTGAAATTGTTTTTTTAGTAAATTAAAATATCTTTATCAGCCCCCAATAATAAAAAGGTTCGTCGTCCTCCAGACGTTCCTGTTTTGCACGCAATTGAGTTTTTTTCGCTCTTCTCCAGCGTTTGAGATAGCGACCTGACATGCTGACTACTTTATGTACTACAGTATTACAACATTGCGTTCTGCTGCGTAACTTTCGTTGTACTTACGAAATTCTGCTGACATCCAGCTAAAGGCATTGATACGGGCTTCTTTAACCCCTCAAGCTTTTGCTCTGTTAAATCCTATACCCCGCATAATGAAGCCGCTAAAATCCATACGGTAGTAAATATGCCTCTTATAAAATGCTCATAATATGTTGACAACATCTATTGCTGTCTGTCAAAAATGCGTGGCTACCTATAAGTATCATGTGAAGTATATCTACCCTTTTAGCCAGACCCTCATCTGTGATCCCCGGAGCTGGCTATTTTTTTATCCTTAATAAAGGATATCTGTGGCTGAAAAAAATCCCTCGTAAATAATATATTGACAGATATCATTGCTATCTGTGAAAAATTGTCCGCCACAAGCATATTAAGGCCTTTAGCCAGCGTCTTTCAGATCGGGCGCTGGCTCTTTTTATATATAAAAAAAAGCTGCGCCATGCGCAGCCAAAAAATTACAGGAATAAACGATAAGATAGAAGAACGTTAGTGATGTACACATGGCGTCTCCCGGTGAGTTCTGTAATGATCAAACTGAACCCGCTACATGTTCTGAAAACTCGATCATTTAGTCACTCCGCACTGGGGGGATTCACCATGCGGAGGTATTTTTAATAAACATCCCACAAAAAAATCAAGCCTTAGTCGGCGGATTTTCTTTTCATCGCCGATCAAAGTAAATCACAATCCCGAATACCAGCACATCATCCGCTTCACGCGTGTCGCGTTTCACATATTCAGGCATCCATTTTAAACTCAGAAATTGAGTGGTTTTGCCCCATCCATGCCCCGGCTGTGGGATAGGATGTCATTAAACAAGCATAGTCAACACGTTACACAACCTACACTTGCATAGACATCACTTCCTGATACGCCGCCACCAGCTTATTACGTACCTGAATCCCCATTTGCATAGAAACAGAGGCTTTTTGCATATCGGTCATCACATCATTTAGCGCCACACCCGGCTCACCGAGAGTAAATTTTTCAGCCTGCACGCGGGCGGCGTTTTGCGTATCGCTGATGCGATCGAGCGCAGCATGAAGCTGCCCGGCAAAACTGATAGTCGGTTGCGACAGTGACGCCTGCACACGGGCGCTCATCGCCGTCGCCTGTAACTGGCTGATAACGCTTTGAATACCCTGTATGGCTGCCATATTCATCTCCCGGATAATTTCTGTTAGCAAAGCCTACCAGCAAGTCAATAAGACAAAGGCGCTAATTAACGATAAAAAATCGGGTTTATTGGCGGATAGAAAAAAAAGAAAGTCCAAATAATGAGACCGTCAATTTTCGAGTTTGCTGACCCGGGAGTGAGTCTTGTTCCACTTTGCCAATAACGCCGTCCATCATTTACCGCGAGGTGCGCAATGAATGCGACTGCAGCCCAGACGAAATCTCTTGAGTGGCTTAATCGCCTGCGTGCGAACCCGAAAATTCCATTGATTGTAGCCGGTTCCGCAGCAGTGGCGGTCATGGTCGCGTTGGTTTTATGGGCAAAAGCCCCTGATTACCGCACGTTATTCAGCAACCTTTCCGATCAGGATGGCGGCGCAATCGTCAGCCAACTGACGCAGATGAATATACCTTACCGTGTCAGTGAAACCAGCGGCGCCATTGAAGTTCCGGCAGATAAAGTTCATGAATTGCGCTTGCGTCTGGCACAGCAAGGTTTGCCGAAAGGCGGCGCGGTTGGTTTTGAGCTTCTCGATCAGGAAAAATTTGGCATCAGCCAGTTTAGCGAACAGGTGAATTACCAACGGGCGCTGGAAGGCGAACTTTCTCGTACCATCGAAACGATCGGTCCGGTAAAAGGGGCGCGCGTGCATCTGGCATTGCCGAAACCTTCTTTATTTGTCCGCGAGCAAAAATCGCCTTCTGCATCGGTGACGGTAAATCTGTTACCAGGCCGCGCTCTCGATGAAGGGCAAATTAGCGCCATTGTGCATCTGGTTTCCAGCGCGGTTGCTGGATTGCCGACTGGCAATGTCACACTGGTGGATCAGGGGGGGCATCTGTTAACCCAGTCAAACAGCAGTGGACGCGACCTCAATGATATCCAGTTAAAATATGCCAGCGATGTTGAAAGCCGTATCCAGCAACGTATTGAGGCGATCCTCACGCCGATTGTCGGCAATGGCAATATTCACGCTCAGGTGACGGCACAACTGGATTTCGCCAGTAAAGAGCAAACGGAAGAGCAGTATCGCCCCAATGGCAATGAATCCCAGACCGCGCTCCGTTCCCGCCAGTTGAATGAGAGCGAACAAAGCGGTTCCGGTTATCCCGGCGGCGTGCCGGGGGCGTTGTCGAATCAACCCGCGCCTGCGAATAACGCGCCAATCAGTACGCCTCCGACAACTCAAAATAATCGCCAGCAACAGACCAGCGCCACCAGCAATAGTGGGCCACGTAGCACACAGCGTAATGAAACCAGCAACTACGAAGTCGATCGCACTATTCGCCATACCAAAATGAACGTGGGCGATGTGCAGCGTCTGTCTGTTGCGGTGGTGGTGAATGACAAAACGCTACCCGATGGCAAACCATTGCCATTAAGCACCGAACAGATGAAACAGATTGAAGATCTGACCCGCGAGGCGATGGGCTTTTCTGGAAAACGCGGTGACTCACTCAATGTCGTCAACTCACCGTTCAATAGCAGTAACGAAAGCAGTGGAGAACTGCCGTTCTGGCAACAACAGGCGTTTATCGATCAGTTACTGAGCGCCGGACGCTGGTTGCTGGTACTGCTGGTGGCGTGGCTACTGTGGCGAAAAGCGGTACGTCCGCAGTTAACACGTCACGCCGAGGCGGTAAAAACCGTACAGCAACAGGCACAAGCCCGCCAGGAAGTGGAAGATGCGGTGGAAGTGCGCCTGAGCAAAGATGAACAACTTCAGCAGCGTCGCGCTAACCAGCGGATGAGCGCAGAGGTGATGAGCCAACGTATCCGTGAAATGTCTGATAACGATCCGCGCGTGGTGGCGCTGGTCATTCGCCAGTGGATAAATAACGATCATGAGTAACCTGACAGGCACCGAAAAGAGCGTCATCCTGCTGATGACCATCGGCGAAGACCGGGCGGCAGAGGTGTTCAGGCACCTCTCCCCGCGCGAGATACAAACCCTGAGCGCAGCAATGGCTAACGTCGCGCAGATCTCCAACAAGCAACTCACCGAAGTTCTGGTAGAGTTTGAGCAAGAGGCTGAACAATTTGCCGCACTGAATATCAACGCCAACGATTATCTGCGCACGGTATTGGTGAAAGCGCTTGGCGAAGAGCGAGCCGCCAGCCTGCTGGAAGATATTCTCGAAATCCGCAATACCGCCAGCGGTATTGAAACGCTCAACTTTATGGAACCGCAGAGCGCCGCAGATCTGATTCGTGATGAGCATCCGCAGATTATCGCTACCATCCTGGTGCATCTGAAACGCGCTCAGGCCGCTGATATTCTGGCATTGTTCGATGAGCGTCTGCGCCACGATGTGATGCTACGAATCGCCACCTTTGGCGGCGTGCAGCCTGCCGCACTGGCGGAGCTGACTGAAGTGCTCAATGGCCTGCTCGACGGACAAAACCTCAAACGCAGCAAAATGGGTGGCGTGAGAACGGCGGCTGAAATTATCAACCTGATGAAAACTCAGCAGGAAGAAGCGGTTATTACCGCGGTACGCGAATTCGACGGCGAACTGGCGCAAAAAATTATCGACGAAATGTTCCTGTTCGAAAATCTGGTGGATGTCGACGATCGCAGTATCCAGCGTCTGTTGCAGGAAGTGGATTCTGAACCACTGCTGATCGCCCTGAAAGGCGCCGGGCAGCCACTACGTGAGAAATTCCTGCGCAATATGTCGCAACGTGCCGCCGATATTCTGCGCGATGACCTCGCCAACCGTGGTCCGGTGCGTCTGTCGCAAGTCGAAAACGAGCAGAAAGCGATTCTGCTGATTGTGCGCCGCCTTGCCGAAACCGGCGAGATGGTGATTGGCAGCGGCGAGGATACTTATGTCTGATAATCTGCTGTGGAAAACCTGGATGCCGGACGATCTCGCGCCGCCACAGACAGAATTTGTACCGCTAATGGCGCCGGAAGAAACCGTCACTGAAGAGGTCGGCCCCAGCCTTGAGCAGCAACTGGCGCAACTGCAAATGCAGGCCCATGAGCAAGGTTATCAGGCAGGAATTGCCGAAGGTCGCCAGCAAGGTCACGAACAAGGCTATCAGGACGGTCTGGCCCAGGGGCTGGAACAGGGTCTGGCAGAGGCGAAATCTCAACAAGCACCGATTCATGCCCGGATGCAGCAACTGGTCAGTGAGTTTCAGACCACTCTCGATGCGCTTGATAGCGTGATTACCTCGCGCCTGATGCAAATGGCGCTGGAGGCGGCACGTCAGGTGATCGGTCAGACGCCAACGGTGGACAACCCGGCACTGATCAAACAGATCCAACAGTTATTACAGCAAGAACCGTTATTCAGCGGAAAACCTCAACTGCGTGTGCACCCGGATGATCTGCAATGCGTCGAGGAGATACTTGGGGCAACCTTAGGTTTGCATGGCTGGCGCCTGCGTGGCGATCCGACACTCCATCCCGGCGGCTGTAAAGTTTCCGCCGATGAAGGCGATCTCGACGCCAGCGTTGCCACCCGCTGGCAAGAACTCTGCCGTCTGGCAGCACCAGGGGTGGTGTAATGACCACGCGCCTGACACGTTGGCTAACCTCGCTGGATAATTTTGAAGCAAAAATGGCGCAACTGCCTGCGGTGCGCCGCTACGGACGATTAATCCGCGCCACCGGGCTGGTGCTGGAAGCGACAGGATTACAACTGCCGCTCGGCGCAACCTGCGTCATTGAGCGCCAGAACGGCACTGAAACGCGCGAAGTAGAAAGCGAAGTAGTTGGTTTTAACGGTCAACGGCTGTTTTTGATGCCGCTGGAGGAAGTGGACGGCGTACTGCCCGGCGCGCGTGTTTACGCCAAAAATATTTCGGCTGAAGGACTGCAAAGCGGCAAACAGTTACCGCTCGGTCCGGCACTGTTAGGTCGCGTTCTGGACGGTAGCGGTAAACCGCTTGATGGTCTGCCCTCCCCCGATACGGCTGAAACCGGCGCGCTGATCACCCCACCGTTCAACCCGTTACAACGAACGCCGATTGAGCATGTGCTGGACACGGGCGTGCGCCCAATTAATGCCCTGCTTACCGTCGGGCGCGGGCAGCGTATGGGGCTGTTTGCCGGTTCAGGCGTCGGTAAAAGTGTGCTGCTGGGAATGATGGCGCGTTACACCCGTGCCGATGTCATTGTTGTGGGGTTGATTGGTGAACGTGGTCGCGAAGTAAAGGATTTTATTGAGAATATCCTCGGTGCCGAAGGGCGAGCACGCTCAGTAGTAATTGCCGCTCCGGCGGATGTTTCTCCACTCCTGCGAATGCAAGGCGCCGCCTATGCCACGCGCATTGCCGAAGATTTCCGCGATCGTGGCCAGCATGTATTGCTGATTATGGATTCCCTCACCCGCTATGCGATGGCCCAGCGTGAGATTGCGCTGGCGATTGGCGAACCACCTGCCACCAAAGGTTATCCACCATCGGTGTTCGCCAAATTACCGGCGCTGGTCGAGCGTGCCGGAAACGGCATCAGCGGCGGCGGTTCGATTACCGCGTTTTATACCGTGCTCACCGAAGGCGATGACCAGCAGGATCCGATTGCCGACTCTGCGCGGGCGATCCTCGACGGTCACATTGTGCTTTCCCGTCGTCTGGCGGAAGCCGGACACTATCCGGCGATTGATATTGAAGCGTCGATCAGCCGGGCGATGACGGCGCTGATTAGTGAGCAACATTATGCGCGGGTTCGCACATTCAAGCAGTTGCTGTCGAGTTTTCAGCGTAACCGCGATCTGGTCAACGTCGGTGCTTATGCCAAAGGCAGTGATCCGATGCTCGATAAGGCCATTGTCTTATGGCCGCAGCTTGAGGGTTATTTGCAACAAGGCATTTTTGAACGTGCGGACTGGGAAGCGTCTCTCCAGGGGCTGGAGCGTATTTTCCCGACAGTGTCATAACCCAGGAGATAACGGCAGATGGCGGAACATGGTGCGCTGGCGACCCTGAAAGATCTGGCAGAAAAAGAGGTAGAGGATGCCGCTCGCCTGCTGGGTGAAATGCGTCGCGGATGTCAGCAGGCGGAAGAACAACTCAAAATGTTGATCGATTATCAGAACGAATATCGCAACAACCTCAACAGCGACATGAGTGCCGGAATAACCAGTCATCGCTGGATCAACTATCAACAGTTCATTCAGACGCTGGAAAAAGCCATTACTCAGCATCGCCAGCAGCTTCATCAGTGGACGCAGAAAGTGGATATTGCTCTGAACGGTTGGCGAGAAAAGAAACAACGTTTGCAAGTCTGGCAGACACTGCAGAAACGGCAATCCACGGCGGCGCTGCTTGCAGAAAACCGCCTCGATCAGAAAAAGATGGATGAGTTCGCCCAGCGCGCCGCCATGAGGAAACCAGAATGATTCGCTTAGCGCCATTAATAACCGCTGACGTTGACGCCACCATGCTGCCCGGCGGTAAAACCACCAACACAGCGCAGGATTTTCTCGCTTTGCTGGGCGGAGCATTATCAGGCGATACCGCGGCTGACAAAACTGCTCTCCAGCTTCCGGTAACGACAGATAACGCTCCGATAAAAGGCGAATCGCTGGTCAGCGATATACTCGCCGAAGACAAACAACCGGATTTACTGCCCCCTGTGGATGAAATACACCCCGTCATCAACAACGAACAATCTATAACACCATTAACCACCGCTCAGGCGATTACGCCAACTGCGGCGCCAGACAAAAACACGGCAAAAAAAACGGATGACCTTAATGAAGACGTCGCCGCGAGTCTGAACGCTCTTTTTGCGATGCTGCCGGGTTTTGACAATACACCAAAGGTAACAGCGACACCGCCGAGGGCATTACCGGAGATGAAGCAAAGTCTCACCACGCAAATCCACTTCGCACAATCTGATGATGCCAACGACAGCGCTCTTTCCACGTCAGCGAAATCTTTAACATCGCTGGTTGCAAAAGCCCGAACAAACGCGGAGGTTATCAGTACGCCTTCGCCTGCTGTCACTATCGTCAGTCCGCTAATTTCATCGCATCAGACACAACCGCACCTTACCGCTTCTGCCCCCGTTTTAAGCGCGCCGCTGGGCTCTCACGAATGGCAACAGACATTAAGCCAGCATATTTCGCTGTTTACCCGCCAGGGGCAACAACATGCTGAGTTGCGTTTGCATCCGCAAACGTTGGGCGAGGTGCAAATATCCCTAAAAGTGGATGATAACCAGGCGCAAATTCAGATGGTTTCACCGCATCAGCACGTACGCGCCGCACTGGAAGCGGCCCTGCCAGTACTGCGCACGCAACTGGCAGAAAGCGGCATTCAGTTGGGGCAAAGCGATATCAGCGGCGAGAGTTTTAGCAACCAGCAACAGGCGACCTCCCAACAACAGCAAAGTCCACACACAGCAAGCCATGAGCGCCAGGCTGGCGAAGATGACGATGTGCTGTCGATTCCGGCTTCTTTACAGGGGCGTGTATCAGGAAACAGCGGCGTTGATATTTTCGCCTAACGCCAGAGGTAGCACCTTAATCCGCGTCTTTTCCACGCTTTGTTACGCTCATGACACAGGATAATCAGCCGATAAGCCGTAGCGACACAGGAAGGGCGCAACACATGACTGATTACGCGATAAGTAAGAAGAGCAAGCATTCGCTTTGGCTCCCGATTCTGGTATTCATTACTCTCGCGGCCTGCGCCAGCGCAGGTTACAGCTACTGGCATTCGCATCAGGCTGTCGCTGACGACAAGGCACAGCAACGTGCCGCCCCCTCACCGGTCTTCTATGCACTGGACACCTTCACAGTGAACCTCGGCGATGCGGATCGCGTTTTGTACATCGGTATTACCCTGCGTCTGAAGGATGAAGCCACTCGTTCACGCCTGAGTGAATATTTACCGGAAGTTCGTAGTCGCTTGTTGTTGCTGTTTTCGCGTCAGGATGCCGCCGTACTGGCAACTGAACCAGGCAAACAGCAACTGATTGCCACAATTAAAACCACGCTTTCCACCCCGCTTGTTGCCGGGCAACCAAAACAGGATGTCACCGACGTGCTGTATACCGCTTTTATTCTGCGATAACGACATGGGCGATAGCATTCTTTCTCAAGCAGAAATTGACGCACTGCTGAATAACGACAATGAGGTCAAAGACGAACCAACTGTCGCTTTTTCCACCGAAAGTGATATTCGTCCGTACGATCCCAATACGCAACAGCGGGTTGTACGCGAGCGTTTGCAAGCGCTGGAGATTATCAATGAGCGTTTTGCCCGTCATTTCCGCATGGGGTTGTTTAACCTGTTACGTCGTAGCCCGGATATTACTGTCGGGGCGATCCGTATTCAGCCATATCATGAGTTTGCCCGTAGCCTGCCGGTGCCGACCAACCTGAACCTTATCCACCTGAAGCCGCTGCGCGGCACAGGCCTGGTGGTGTTCTCGCCGAGTCTGGTATTTATCGCCGTAGATAACTTGTTTGGCGGTGACGGTCGCTTCCCGACCAAAGTAGAAGGCCGCGAGTTTACCGATACCGAACAACGCGTCATCAACCGTATGTTGAAGCTGGCGCTCGAAGGCTACAGCGATGCGTGGAAGGCGATTAATCCACTGGATGTGGAGTACGTACGTTCGGAAATGCAGGTGAAATTTACCAATATCACCACCTCTCCGAACGATATCGTGGTTAACACGCCTTTCCATGTCGAAATTGGCAATCTGACCGGCGAATTTAATATTTGCCTGCCATTCAGCATGATCGAACCATTACGGGAATTGTTGGTGAATCCGCCGCAGGAAAACTCACGTAATGAAGATCAAAACTGGCGCGATAACCTGGTGCGTCAGGTGCAGCATTCACAACTGGAGCTGGTCGCCAACTTTGCCGATATCTCACTGCGTCTGTCACAGATTTTAAAACTGAAACCCGGCGACGTCCTGCCGATAGAAAAACCCGACCGCATCATCGCCCACGTCGATGGCGTTCCGGTGCTGACCAGCCAGTACGGCACCCTCAACGGCCAATATGCGTTACGGATAGAACATTTGATTAACCCAATCTTGAATTCTCTGAACGAGGAACAGCCCAAATGAGTGACTTGAATAATCCGGCCGATGACAACAACGGCGCAATGGACGATCTGTGGGCTGAGGCGTTGAGTGAACAAAAATCAACAAACAATAAAAGCGCGGCTGAGGCGATGTTCCAGCAGTTTGGTGGCGGCGACGTCAGCGGGACGTTGCAGGATATCGACCTGATTATGGATATTCCGGTTAAGCTGACCGTCGAACTGGGCCGCACACGGATGACCATCAAAGAGTTGTTGCGCCTGACGCAAGGTTCAGTAGTGGCACTGGAGGATCTGGCAGGCGAACCGCTGGATATTCTGATCAACGGTTATTTAATCGCTCAGGGCGAAGTGGTGGTCGTTGCCGATAAATATGGCGTGCGAATTACCGATATTATTACGCCTTCCGAGCGGATGCGCCGCCTGAGCCGTTAGTGATGAATAACCACGCTACTGTGCAACCTTCTGCCCCGGTTTCCGCCACGCCGCTCCTACAGGTAAGCGGCGCGCTTATTGCCATTATTGTCCTGATTCTGACCGCCGCCTGGCTGGTAAAACGGCTGGGCTTCACCCCCAAACACGCCAGCGTCAACGGGCTGAAGGTCAGCGCCAGCGTCTCACTGGGCGCACGCGAACGAGTGGTCGTGGTTAATGTGGAGGATGCACGTCTGGTGCTCGGCGTTACCGCAGGGCAAATCAATCTGTTGCACAAACTTCCCCCAGCAACGCCGACGGAAGAGGTATCACAGTCCGATTTTCAGTCGGTAGTGAAAAATTTACTCAAACGTAGCGGGAGCGCCTGATGCGTCGTCTGTTGTGGGTCACTCCTGTCCTTTTCTGGCTGGTCACTCCCCTCACCTTTGCACAACTACCTGGCATCACCAGTCAACCGCTGCCTGGTGGCGGACAAAGCTGGTCGCTCCCGGTACAGACTCTGGTGTTCATCACCTCGCTGACTTTCATTCCGGCGATTTTACTGATGATGACCAGCTTCACCCGCATCATCATCGTTTTTGGCTTATTACGTAATGCGCTGGGAACGCCCTCCGCACCGCCTAACCAGGTATTGCTGGGACTGGCGCTGTTTTTGACCTTTTTTATTATGTCGCCAGTTATCGACAAAATTTATGTCGATGCCTACCAACCGTTCAGCGAAGAGAAAATCTCGATGCAGGAAGCGCTGGAAAAAGGGGCGCAACCATTGCGTGAATTTATGTTGCGCCAGACCCGCGAAGCTGATTTGGCCTTGTTTGCCCGACTGGCGAACTCCGGGCCATTGCAGGGACCGGAAGCCGTGCCGATGCGTATTTTGCTACCCGCCTATGTCACCAGCGAGCTGAAAACCGCGTTCCAGATTGGTTTCACGATTTTTATTCCTTTCCTGATTATCGACCTGGTAATCGCCAGTGTGTTGATGGCGCTGGGGATGATGATGGTGCCGCCCGCCACCATCGCGCTGCCGTTTAAACTGATGCTGTTTGTGCTGGTGGATGGCTGGCAATTGCTGGTCGGTTCACTGGCGCAAAGCTTCTACAGTTAGGGGGAAAAATGACGCCGGAATCGGTCATGATGATGGGAACAGAAGCGATGAACGTCGCGCTGGCGCTGGCTGCGCCATTGCTGCTGGTAGCGCTGGTGACCGGTCTTATCATCAGTATTTTGCAGGCTGCCACGCAGATTAACGAAATGACGTTGTCGTTTATTCCGAAAATCATCGCCGTCTTTATCGCCATTATTATTGCCGGACCGTGGATGCTCAACCTGTTGCTGGATTACGTTCGCACTTTGTTCACTAACCTGCCGTATATCATCGGGTAATCGATACAATGTTGCAGGTCACAAGCGAGCAATGGCTTTCCTGGCTAAATCTGTATTTCTGGCCGTTATTGCGCGTGCTGGCGCTCATTTCCACCGCGCCCATTTTGAGCGAACGCAGCGTGCCGAAACGGGTAAAACTGGGCCTCGCAATAATGATCACCTTCGCTATTACTCCAGCAATACCCGCCAACGATGTTCCCATTTTTTCGTTCTATGCTTTGTGGTTAGCAGTACAGCAAATCCTGATTGGCATAGCACTTGGCTTTACCATGCAATTTGCCTTTGCCGCTGTGCGAACCGCCGGCGAAATTATCGGTCTGCAAATGGGACTGTCATTTGCGATGTTTGTCGATCCGGGCAGCCATCTCAATATGCCCGTTTTAGCGCGTATTATGGATATGCTGGCGCTACTGTTGTTCCTGACATTTAATGGCCATTTATGGCTGATTTCGCTGCTGGTCGATACTTTTCACACATTACCCATTAGCGGTGAACCGCTGAACAGCAATGCATTTCTGGCTATCACCAAAACGGGAGGCCTGATCTTCCTTAACGGTTTGATGCTGGCGCTACCGCTCATTACCCTCCTGTTAACGCTGAATCTGGCATTAAGTTTACTGAATCGTATGGCCCCGCAATTATCCATTTTCGTTATTGGTTTTCCATTAACCCTGACCGTCGGCATTTCATTAATGGCAGCATTAATGCCGTTAATCGCGCCTTTTTGCGAACATTTATTCAGCGAAATATTTAACCTTCTGCGTGATATTATTAGTGAATTACCTGTCAGGGAATTTTGACTGGCGGCACTCCACCAGCCAGGCTGACTGAAACTACTCGGCTTTCTCCACAAAGATACCGTCCTGATGCCCTGCTTCATTAAAGAACCAGATGCCGAGCGGGTAGTCTTCCAGCGAAACCAGGTACATTGTGCCTTCACTAAATTCCTCAACTGCCAGTACCACGCCAGGACGACGTGGACCGCCATCCGTTTTGACTGTTACCCGATCATTCACCTTCATCGTTTTCCTCCTGTGGCTTTGGAGCCAGTGTAGAACAATTTCGTTTTTCTGGCAGCGCCGGGCACACCCGAGTGCTGATTTTCTCGACGGTCTATACTTAAGAAATGCCTGGCCGACATAACGGCTGGCGACAACACATGAGTAACGATTGCGAGGAAAGATGATGAAAACCGCAAAACGTGAGGTCAACGTCGATGTCGATGCCCTGCTGGCGGCAATCAATGAAATTAGCGAAAGCGAAGTTCATCGCAGTCAGCGCGATTCGGAACACGTCAGCGTTGATGGTCGTGAATACCATACATGGCGTGAATTAGCCGATGCCTTTGAACTGGATGTTCATGACTTTAGCGTCTCTGAAGTCAATCGCTAAACGCGGTATAAAAAAAATCCCGACCCTTGTACGGGTCGGGATGAAACTTGCTTAAGCAAGAAGCACTTAAAAAATTCGTTACACCAGGAAATCTGATGTGTTCATCACCTTATCCGCAATTTTTTTCGCTGACAAGGAAATATTCTTTATATGAATGATTAACGTCATTAATGAATGGAATTGTGACTTTCGTCACCCCTTACGGGCCCTGCTGCGAGCGGGATCGCTCCCGAAAAATGCTCAGATACAAATCGTGCTGTTTTAGGAAACATCCTGGTAGAGGGCGCTGCGCAACCATGCTTTCAATTCATCAACCGCTACTGATTTTCACTGACCTCGATGGCACCCTGTTGGACATTCACAGTTACGACTGGCAGCCAGCCGCCCCGTGGTTGAATCGATTACGGGAAGCTGGCGTTCCCGTGATTCTCTGTAGCAGTAAAACATCGGCTGAAATGCGATACCTGCAAAAAACGTTGGGGTTGCATGGGTTGCCGCTGATTGCCGAAAATGGCGCGGTGATCCAGCTTGCTGAACAATGGCAAAATCTGGATGATTTTCCGCACATCATTTCTGGCATTACCCATGGTGAAATCAACCTGGTGTTAAATTCACTGCGCGAGAAAGAGCATTTCAAATTCACGACCTTTGATGATGTCGATGACGCGACTATTGCCGAATGGACAGGATTAAGCCGCAGCCAGGCTGCGCTGACGCAGCGACATGAAGCGTCGGAAACACTCATCTGGCGCGACAGTGATGAGCGAATGACGCAATTTACCGCACGCCTGAACGAGCAGGAGTTGCAGTTTGTTCAGGGCGCCCGTTTCTGGCATGTGCTTGACGCTTCTGTCGGGAAAGCTCAGGCGGCAAACTGGATTATCGCGACATATCAACAACTCAGCGGCAAACGCCCGACAACGCTCGGATTAGGTGACGGGCCTAATGATGCGCCGTTACTGGAAGTGATGGATTACGCTGTAGTTGTAAAAGGGCTGAACCGTGAAGGCGTACATCTGCAAAACGAAGACCCGCTCCGTGTCTGGCGTACACAGCGAGAAGGCCCCGAAGGCTGGCACGAAGGGTTAGATCATTTTTTCTCTGAGCGTTAAGGGTTATCGCTCGCACAGACCCGATTGCGCCCGGCTTGTTTTGCAAGATACAGCCGACGGTCGGCCAGCGACTGTAATTGTTCAAAATCATAATCACCGGTTTCCTCGCTGCTACTGACTCCCAGCGAGGCACTGATACGTATTGTCGTGCTCTTGGCAATCAACATCTCTTTCTCATTCAGCTTCAGGCGAATACGTTCGGCGACGTCTTTTGCCTGCGCCAGATTAGTCCCTGGCAGAACTACGCAAAATTCTTCGCCGCCAACTCGTCCGGCGACATCCTGGGCACGCAATGAATGACTGATTAACCCGGCGGCATGTGACAACACGCGATCGCCAGCCTGATGACCAAAGCGGTCGTTAATCGCTTTAAAATGGTCAAGGTCGACCTGAATAATAGAAAAGGGATGTTTGTGTGTCTGACACAGTTTGGCAAGCGGGCGTGCTTTTTCAAACAGTGCGCCACGGTTATACAACCGGGTTAAGGTATCGTGCCAGGCCTGCCATTGCAGTGAACTTTGCAGAACAAACATATTGCTCACCATCCGCCGAATAACATACCAGGAGATAAGTAACATGGTGGTGAAGAGCGCCCACAGCAGAGTTAAGGCAATGCTGATACTGCCAAAATCTCCGCGTACGCCTTCGCTAAGCGTGTGAATTCGCACCAAAACACCATCGAAATGATCCAGCCGTTCCCAGCTGACATAGCGACTGTCCATCCGAATGCCGCCACGCGTATCGTGTTCCATCGCCTGCGCCAGCGATGCCAGTTCTCGAGGCTCAAAGAGATCTGCAGCCGATTGCTCCGGGTTAGATGAGGTCAGCAATTTCAGTTTACTGTCATAGAGTTGATATTCGCCATCGAGGTTTTTATCAATGGCGTTTTTTAAAAATTGCTGCATTGAACGCACGGGAATACTCATCCCCAATACACCATACCAGTAGTTATCGCTGTCGACCGGAACACTAACGGTAACCTGTGGCTCAGTGTGGCTGGATAGCACTGGCTGTGAGGTAAACCAACGTACTGCGCGCTGGCGATTTTCCCGCTGCGAGTGCCCGATAAACCAGGGTTGGGTGACAAACTCGTAGTAACGCGTAGGCACATCACGCATAAACAGTGTCGGCTGCGTCGAAACGTAAAATCCAGCACGTGAAACATACATCGCCTGTTCGACCATCGACGAGGAGTTGTGCGCCAGACGCAGTAAGTAGCCAACTTCCAGCGCAGCGGTAATTTCGTTATCAAGAGAGTTATTCTCGCGGGAGAGCAGACTTCCCTGACTAACCAGAGCATCCGAGATGCCGTTAACCGGCAAAGTGCGTCGTCTGTTGAGTTCGATCTGCCAGGCATGTTCGTCGCGCCGTTGTTCGAACTCGGTAACAGCATTGCGCAAAGAGGTAAAATCGAGCGGCGCAACGAGGGCTTCGCGCATCCCGTTACGCAGAAACATCAGTTTATCAACGTTATATTGCAGTTGTTTATCCAACGCGCTGGCGACGTTCTCCAGATGATTACGCTGGCTGGAAATATAAGCATCTTCAAGCACCACAACTTCACGCCAGGTGAGCAAGGTGGAAAAGAGTAACACGACGATAAAACAGAGATTAACGACATGACCTGGTCCCAGACGGCGTGCGAGCTTCTTCAACCAGCTCTGTTTTTCTGTTTTTATCTCGTGCAACACCCTGACGACTCCCAACCTGCTTTTCTATGATTCTGGCATAACATGGCGATAGCGTCGCCAAACGACGATATTTTCACAACGCAGGCATAATAAGACGCGCCAGCGCCGCATCAGGCATTCAATGCAAACGCCAGCACAATAGCCGGATACGGCGCGAACGCCCCATCCGGCTATTTTTGATTAATTATACGCTTTTAAACTTCGTCCGGTGAACGGTATTCCTCTCCCGGAACAAGTTCGGTTTCATGAAAAGCTTCCCGTTTGACGCCGTAACCGTCATACCAGCGACACTCAACCATGCCGCTGGAATACCCGGTAACAATCATCCGCGGGCCGCCCTCTTTTACCGTCACTTCCTCGCTAACCATAAAACTCATACTCGCCTCCTTTTTTCGAGTGAAACTTGTTCACCTTAGTCGAGGATGACGAATTTTGCATAATAGTCAGAAGCGATTATTAATGAGCCTGACCGCGTAGTTTTGCTACAGCTTTCACTCCCAGCACCACGATACCACCGATAATAAAACCAAGAATCAGATTTAAAACAGTCGGTAATATCATCGCCATCAGGGCGCTCTGCTGCCCGGCGAACTGCTCTATAGCATGATGTAACGGCGCGATGCCATGCACCACAATGCCGCCGCCCACCAGAAACATTGCCAGCGTCCCGACAATGGATAATGCTTTCATCAACCAGGGAGCGATAATGAGTAACCCTTTCCCCATCGCCTGCATTAGCGTACTGGACTTTTCTGCCAGCCAGTACCCCAAATCATCTATCTTAACGATAATGCCTACCAGCCCGTACACGCCTATCGTTACCACCAGTGCAATCCCTGAAAGCACCAGTACCTGATTGAGCAACGGCGCTTCTGCCACAATCCCCAGCGTGATAGCGACGATTTCCGCAGACAAAATAAAATCAGTGCGAATCGCCCCTTTTATTTTGTCTTTTTCAAACTTCATCGGGTCTTGTGCAGCCAGTTTCTCCAGGCGCTGCTGACTCTGTGCCGGATCGCCTTTATGCTTACGCGCCTCCAGCATATGCAGCACTTTCTCTGCGCCTTCAAAGCAGAGAAACGCGCCGCCAACCATCAACAATGGCGTAATCGCCCACGGGATAAAAGCGCTGATGATCAGCGCCAGCGGCACCAGAATCACTTTATTGATCAGCGATCCTTTCGCCACGCCCCAGACCACGGGTAATTCCCGGTTGGCGCGTACGCCTGAAACTTGTTGCGCATTGAGCGACAAGTCATCCCCTAATACACCAGCGGTTTTCTTCGCCGCCAGCTTGCCCATCACGGAAATATCGTCCAGCAAAGTGGCGATATCATCGAGTAACGTCAGTAAACTACTCCCGGCCAAAAGCATTCCCTCTCATTTTTATCATTGACGCGCTAAGTATGAAGCAAAATCGGCTTGCCTGATACTGGCTTCGCGGGGTCAACATTTTTTTAACAATCAAACGTAATTATATCTCTCGCCTGTAGAATGATTTTAACGTTTACTATGAACCACCTTTTTATTTCTACCGTGAGGGATTATGCGTTTCCGCCAGTTGTTACCGCTTTTGGGCTCGCTGTTTGCGTTGTATATCATTTGGGGCTCGACTTATTTTGTCATTCGGATTGGGGTGGAAAGCTGGCCGCCGTTAATGATGGCGGGCGTGCGATTTCTGGCTGCGGGCATTTTATTGATGGCCTTTTTATTATTGCGTGGACATAAATTGCCGCCACTGCGCCCACTGCTCAACGCCGCGCTGATTGGCTTATTGTTGCTGGCTGTCGGCAACGGTATGGTAACGGTGGCTGAACATCAAAATGTTCCTTCAGGTATTGCTGCGGTGGTCGTCGCCACCGTTCCGCTCTTTACCCTCTGCTTCAGCCGTTTATTTGGCATTAAAACGCGTAAACTGGAATGGCTCGGCATCGCCATTGGGCTTGCCGGGATCGTCATGCTTAACAGCGGTGGTAACTTAAGCGGTAACCCATGGGGCGCTATTCTGATTTTAATCGGTTCTGTAAGTTGGGCGTTCGGTTCAGTTTATGGCTCGCGCATTACCCTGCCAGTGGGGATGATGGCGGGCGCAATTGAAATGCTGGCGGCAGGCGTGGCGCTCATGCTCGCCTCAATGATTGCAGGTGAGAAACTGACGGTGGTTCCTTCTGTTTCTGGTTTCCTGGCTGTCGGTTATCTGGCGCTGTTTGGCTCAATCATCGCGATCAACGCTTATATGTATTTAATCCGTAATGTCAGTCCTGCACTGGCTACCAGCTATGCTTACGTTAACCCCATTGTCGCGGTATTACTGGGAACGGGACTGGGTGGCGAAACGCTGTCGAAGATTGAATGGCTGGCGCTGGGCGTGATTGTCTTCGCGGTGGTGCTGGTCACATTGGGGAAATATCTCTTCCCTGCGAAACCTGTCGTCGCGCCAGTTATACAAGACGCATCACGCGAGTAAATGAATTCCCAAAGAGTCGATCTGCGCGCTGGCTCCCTCGCCGCAGATCCACTCTTCCAGACGCTCGGTAAGCGCCGCATCCGTCAACTTCTCGCGCCCACGTAATGCACACTCCCAGATAATCAATACACGCCAGCCGAGTTCCTGCAATCGGCTGATATCACGACGATCGCGCTCAACGTTTTTACCGATCTTCTCCAGCCAGAATTCGGTTCGTGTGGCAGGAACTTTAAACAGATAGCAGTGATGATGATGCCAGAAGCAACCGTGGGTAAATATCACACAGCGATATTCATCAAGGACAAAATCTGGTCGTCCGGGCAGAGCGGCATCCTGAACGCGAAACGCCAGCCCTTGCTCAGTTAACAGGCTGGCAAGACGCTTCTCAATAGCCGTATCGCGCGTGGCGATCGCGCGCATATTTTTACTACGTGTGGCCTTATCGTGAACGTCGGCCATGTTGTGCCTCTTGTTGACGCAACGCTACCGCCTGTTTGATTTTTGGCTCAAGCAGTTTTGCCACCGCGGCAAACACCGGGACAACCACCGAGTTACCGAACTGGCGATAAGCCTGGGTATCAGAAACCGGAATGCGGAATTTCGCTTCATGCGGCGCTTCAAAACCCATCAAACGTGCGCATTCGCGAGGGGTTAGCCGACGTGGACGATGTTGCTGATTCTGCGGATCGTCAAAATCTCTCTCGCCCGTTGCCATATCCCAGCCGCGATCGATTAAAATTTCCGCGCCATCTTTGTAATACCGTGCAGAAAGCGTACGAGTAACGCTTTGCGGGTTATTCGGATAAACCATTCCGTAACCAAAGCCATTACCACGCGCCTGATGTTTTTTCGCATAGCGATAAAGATACTTCCACAGCACCGGCGTCAGGATATATTTCGCTTCGACCACCGGGTCCAGCAACTGTGCTAATGTCACTCGCTGCGTTGAAAAACACTGGTTGATATCACGCAGAGTAAAACCGGCTTTCAAATTAAGATCGCGACGGAAGCCTACCAGCACAATGCGTTCACGGTGCTGTGGCAAAAAATGTTTACCGTCGATGATTTTCGGATCGTCCGGGCCGTTATCTTCTGCATCGGCGACGTCATAGCCCAGTTCGTCCAGCGTCTGCATGATGATGCGAAATGTTTTGCCCTGGTCATGACTTTTCAGGTTTTTGACGTTTTCGAGCACAAAAATCGCCGGACGACGAGCATCAATGATGCGCGCCACATCAAAGAACAATGTCCCCTGGGTATCGCAGGCAAAACCGTGCGCACGACCAAGTGAGTTCTTTTTCGATACGCCAGCCAGAGAAAATGGCTGGCAAGGAAAACCGGCCAGTAAAACATCGTGTTCAGGTATGTGCTGGCGGATATGCTCCGCCGCGGCAGCATCACTCACGCCCTCTTTATGGCTCAGGGTGATGTCGCGGATGTCTTCATTAAAGTGATGTGTCGCCGGATCGCAATAATAGTTAGCTTTATAGGTGCGCACCGCATGTTTGTTCCATTCGCTGGTAAATACGCACTGACCCCCTATCGACTCAAACCCGCGCCGAATGCCGCCAATTCCGGCAAACAGATCGATAAAGCGAAACGCATAGTGTGGATGATGCGCTGGCGGTTTAGGTAACAGCGTTTGCAGATGAGTAAACTCTCTTTCACTTAAACGGTGCCATGCCGAATCATTCGCCAGAGCTCGTTTTAAAATCGCTGCGCTCCAGTGGTTCTCACCTACACTATTAAGTTGCGCCACCAGCGTTTTAACATCATAAATTTGCAGCAGCTTCTCCAGCATTGCCTGTACGGCATTCCCGGTGCTGTATGAATCGGTTACTGAAATATTTTCCTGCATAGATTTAACCGGCCATATGAGATGGCCGACAGGTTAACATATTTACATCGGTTTAGGGGCCACGGGTCAGTCTGCCGGAGAAAACGCACGAATCACGTCGTGGTCTATCTTCTCATATTCACCTGACAACTCCGCGCTTAACCTGGCCATAAACTCAACCAGAAAACGGGCGTTATGCTGCGCCAGCATTTTGCCTTTTGCCGTTTGCATCGTCAGCGGTAATTTCAACAGCTTGGTCTGGAAATGATCCAGCGCATAGCGTTTATCGTCGAGCGAACGATGCTGCGCAAATGGATCTTCGCCATCAAACAGTTCCACGCCCAACGAACCAGAAACCGCAAACACCCGCGCCAGACCTATTGCGCCTAAGGCTTCCAGCCTGTCCGCATCCTGGACAATTTTGGCTTCCGCCGTTAAAGGTGCGATTTGTGCGCTGAAACTGTGCGCAGCAATAGCATGGCAAACGGCATCTATTTTCTCTGGCGGAAAATCGGCAAACTCATCACGCAGGATGCGACGCGTCTCCTCTGACGCCAGTATTGAGGAACGTTGCCGCTGCGGATGATTTTTCGCCAGACTGACGATGTCATGAAAATAACACGCCGTTAAAATCACCAGCATATCTACAACTTCATCAGACGCCAGTTTCTGTGCCGTTGCCCAGACGCGGCGAAAATGATACAGATCGTGGGCGGCATCCTGGTGTTGATGATGGCGTTTCAACCAGGTTTCAAATTGTGTCTGCCAGTGATGTAAGTCCATATGCGCCCCGTTACAAATGAATCGCAACCTTAGCAGTTTTTATTCATAGCGTCTGCTACGTACAGGCCGCGGGCGGGTATACCAGGCAATGCCGCCTAATAACGCCCCAACCAGGGCCATAAATAAAAAGCCCACTAACGCACCTAACAACTTCCCCGCAGTAGAGCCTAAATCACTTTCAAACCCCGAAACGGGTGCATCCGGGATTCGGCTCATCACCCAAACGTAACGTGCCATTGCCCAGACGAAATAGCCGCACCATGTATAGAAAGCCCATAAAGCCAGTTTGCCCCCAGGGCTACGAGAGAGTCTCTCTTCCATCGTTGTCGAAACGCGCTCCATTTGAGATACCCAAAATCACTCTTAGCTATTTTATGTGACAAATGTCACATTTTTCCATATCGGATGAGTCAGTCAAGTCTTACTCATTTTTTGAACAAATATATTATTCTTACCCGGGAGCAATAATTGCTGAAAAAACAAATGCGAGAGCATTTTCTTCATGGCTGAGATAAATTAATTTATTCTTCTATTGAATATATTCGCATTGAATACGATTATCTCTTTTTTGTTTTCTGTGTCATGATACTTACGTTATTAGCCTTTTATCGTCTTATTTCATTTTTTGGCCGGCATGATGCCGGCTTTTTTTATGCTTTTATTAATGTGCGCCAGATCACATCAGGTCTTCATTGCAAATAACATTGACATGGCCTATCAATTCAAGAAAACAATAACACACTGATATAATTATATAATTACGCTGAATAATTGTATCTATAACCTATATGCGTGAATTATATTAAATAAAATAGAAACATTTTGAAATCTTTTAAATACATTTGTTACATGTAATCTTTAAAATAAAATGAACTTCATAGAATAGTATCCAAATGTGCTTTTTATTGGATAACGGCACTTATTGATATATTCATGAAGATTATAATCACAAGGGAATACATAATGAAAAGAAAAGTTCTGGCAATGCTGGTCCCGGCGTTATTAGTTGCTGGCGCAGCAAATGCGGCTGAAGTCTATAATAAAGATGGTAATAAACTGGATTTGTACGGAAAAGTAGATGGTCTGCACTACTTCTCTGATGATTCTAGTAGCGATGGCGACATGTCATATGCTCGTATTGGTTTCAAAGGCGAAACCCAAATCGCTGACCAGTTCACGGGTTACGGTCAGTGGGAATTCAACATTGGTGCAAACGGCCCTGAAAGTGATAAGGGCAATACTGCTACTCGTCTCGCATTTGCGGGTTTAGGTTTTGGTCAGAACGGTACCTTCGACTATGGTCGTAACTACGGTGTCGTTTATGACGTTGAAGCCTGGACCGATATGCTGCCAGAATTTGGTGGTGATACCTACGCTGGCGCCGACAATTTCATGAATGGTCGTGCTAACAACGTTGCTACCTATCGTAACAATGGTTTCTTTGGTCAGGTTGATGGTCTGAACTTCGCTCTGCAATATCAGGGTAACAATGAAAGCAGTGGTCCATTCGGCCAGGAAGGTTCTGGTAATGGTAAAGGACGTGGCATTACCAAAGAAAATGGCGACGGCTTCGGTATGTCCACTTCCTACGACTTTGACTTCGGTTTAAGTCTGGGTGCAGCTTATTCTAACTCAGACCGTACCGATAGGCAGGTCCATAAAGGTACCCATAATACTCGTGATGGCGACCGCTTCGATGCAACTGCTGGCGGTGAAACGGCTGAAGCATGGACCGTTGGTGCTAAATACGACGCTAATAACGTTTACTTAGCAACCATGTATGCTGAAACTCGTAACATGACTGGTTACGGTGATGCTGATGCTATTGCTAACAAAACTCAGAACTTTGAAGTTGTTGCACAGTACCAGTTCGACTTTGGTCTGCGCCCGTCCATCGCTTACCTGCAATCTAAAGGTAAGGATTTAGGCGGTGTAAGTAGTGATAACTACGATAGCAAGGGTAATCATCATTACGCCAACAAAAGTCTGGTTAAATACGTTGATATTGGCGCTACCTACTACTTCAACAAAAATATGTCCACCTATGTTGATTACAAAATCAACCTGCTGGACAACGACGATAATTTCTACAAAGAAAACGGCATCGCTACCGATGATATCGTAGCTGTAGGTTTAGTTTACCAGTTCTAATCAGCTAACGCGTTGCTAAACACGTTAATGAAAATTGTAATATGGCCTGGGTTCGTTTCTCATCGAACTCAGGCTTTTTATCATCTCCAAATACCCAGCAATAGCAGCATTATTTTCTTAACGTACAATATCCACCACAACCGGAGAAATTATGAACTTAACGGGTTTCATACCCAAAGAAAACGTGTGCCATGATTCTCCCCATTTTTCCCCTTCTACTGCACCTCAATGCATCACATATCACAATTGAAGATTGCGCCACCGAAGGGTCAATCTCATCTTTTCTGAAAAATGAACTAAAATAAGCTGATGCTACCTGAGATTATTTAACTCGATAAGGAAAAATCAGTGTGTTCAATATTCATCATCAGTGCAACATCATCATTACATATTCACTGCCCTTACCTACCGCTTTCGATATATTGACTCCATTTTCCTTTCTGGTTAAAGATAGCGACCAGCTCAGTCGCGAATATAGTGACGAACTTACCAAAGTAACAATAAGGAATACACTATGACTGTTCAAACAAGTAAAAATCCACAGGTTGACATTGCCGAAGATAATGCATTCTTTCCTTCAGAATATTCGCTCAGCCAATATACCAGCCCAGTTTCTGATCTCGATGGCGTTGACTATCCAAAACCGTATAGCGGTAAGCACAAAATTCTGGTGATCGCCGCTGATGAACGCTATTTGCCGACTGATAACGGCAAACTCTTCTCAACGGGCAATCATCCGATTGAAACGTTGCTGCCATTATATCATCTACATGCGGCGGGTTTCGAATTCGAAGTTGCGACCATTTCCGGCCTGATGACGAAGTTTGAATATTGGGCTATGCCGCACAAAGATGAAAAAGTGATGCCATTTTTTGAGCAACACAAATCTTTGTTCCGCAATCCGAAGAAATTAGCGGATGTTGTCGCCAGCCTGAACGCAGACAGCGAATATGCAGCGATCTTTGTTCCCGGTGGTCATGGTGCACTCATCGGTTTGCCAGAAAGTGAAGACGTAGCCGCCGCTCTGCAGTGGGCTATCGAAAATGATCGTTTTGTTATCTCCCTTTGCCATGGTCCGGCAGCTTTTCTGGCGCTTCGCCAGGGCGATAACCCACTGAACGGTTATTCCATTTGTGCATTCCCGGACGCTGCAGACAAACAAACGCCAGAAATTGGCTATATGCCAGGCCATCTGACCTGGTACTTCGGTGAAGAACTGAAGAAAATGGGAATGAACATCGTCAATGATGATATCACCGGACGGGTTCATAAAGACCGTAAACTTCTGACTGGCGACAGTCCTTTCGCAGCGAATGCGTTAGGTAAACTGGCTGCCCAGGAAATGTTGGCGGTTTACGCGGACTAATGCCCGTTACGTGTTAATTTAAGCGAATAATTAACCGCAGCACGTTAACGTTCAGAGCGTGACTGCGGTTTCATTTTAACTTCATATTTAGATATGAATAATGCTTGCCATAAGTTAGTTTCTTTGCGGTAAAATAATTCGGAACACATTGTTGTTATTTATATAATGGTACGTAGCACTTCCACCATGCAATTCAGCAATCGCTTTGACTAAAGATAGCCCAAGTCCATGACCTACGGAATGGCGCGAATTATCACCTCGCCAGAATCTGCGGAAGAGTTTTTCTGGTTCATTAATTCTGGCTCCATGGCTGGCGATATCAATATTGAGATAGCTATTTTCATCAAGAAAGCTTGCTATATAAATAAGTGATTTTTCTGGTGAATATCGAATAGCATTAACAATAAGATTCGATAACATTCGTTGTAGCAAAATTTTATCAGCATATATTTGCCGATCACAGTCAATCTTAAAATGAATATCTTTCTCGTCAGAAAGATACTCAAGATAATCGATTAGATTTTCAACTTCTCTTTTAAGAGAAAGTAATTCAAAATTAATCAAGACATTACTTTTCTGTGCCCTTGCCAGAAATAATATATTCTCTGTTAATCTGGAGATGTTTTCTAATTCCTCAATATTTCCGGCAATTGTTTTTTGGTATTCAGAAAGACTTCTCGTTTGACTGAGCGTTACCTGATTCTGACCAAGTAATGCATTAATTGGCGTTCTAAGTTCATGAGCAAGATCGTCAGCAAATTGGCTAAGTCGTTCAAAATCTTTTACTAACGCCTGATGCATCTTATTCAGCGCTTGCCCAAGAGGCTTAAGTTCACCAGGTAATGAACTGGTCTCAACAGGTTCACTGATATCGTTATAATTCATGTTTTCAGTTACACCGCACAACTTTTTTATGTCCCGCAATCCCGTTTTAATTAAAATCGGACTCAACACCGAACACAAGATAATGGTGACAACACAAATTATAATGCTGTTAATTTTATATTGTTCAAGCATGTTATGTCGTGCTGAGGCCAATTTAGCCACAGTAACCGTTAATGATGGCGTAACCTCATCAATATTAATTCGTAATGCATCTATCTCTGTATCGTTGATAATACTTCGATAAATACCAGCAATACTTATCGTCTCAGAAGCAGGTATGTTATTTAACATATCATTGTTAACATTTGTACGGTTAACTATTTTATTGATACCAGTACCATGGATGATCAATATATCCTGGCTAACATCCATCATCCGGTTAAAGTACACGGGCAATGTATCAGGATTTACGCCATCAATTAACAATTGCTTGATCTGCGCTGTCCGGTTAATCAATGTAGTATCGTCTCTCCATTTCAACTCACTCGCCAGACCGCTATAGAGGGTCCATACGATCCCAGAGCCAGCAACAGATAGCAATAATATAAAAAGCAAAGTTAAGCGGACTGTTATAGATAATCTTTTCATTATTTTTTTACCGCAACTAATGAATATCCCATCCCTCTGATCGTTGCAATTAACTTTTCATTAAAAGGATCATCAACCTTCGCGCGAAGCCTGCGAATGGCAACATCTACCGTATTGGTATCACTATCGAAATTAATCCCCCAGACTTCACTCGCAATAACTGTTCTGGGTATAATTTCGCCTGCTCTGGATGCCAATAGCCAAAGCAACTGAAACTCCTTACGCGTCAGAGTGATATTTACATTATCCCTGCTCACATTTTGACTTACTGAGTCCATTTTCAATCCACTGATTTCTAATGTTGAATTCAGAGCGTGATGTTGTCTCAATTGCGCCCTGACTCTTGCCAGTAACTCAGAAAATGAAAAAGGTTTCACCAGATAATCATTTGCCCCACTATCCAGTCCTCTGACTCTGTCATCAACAGAATCTCTTGCCGTCAGGCAAATAACAGGGGTTTTCTTTGCCGTTCGTAAAGTTTGTAAGATCTGCCAGCCGTCCATTCCCGGGAGCATAATATCAAGAATGATCAGCGCATAATCATCCTTCAGCGCAAGATATAACCCGTCCCGACCATCGGAAACAGCGTCAATGACATATCCCGCTTCCGATAGCCCTTGTGTTACCCATTCCTGGGTTCTTTGATTATCTTCAATAAGTAGAATTTTCATGAAAATAATATGCCATAAGTCATATGTTATAGAAACCACCTACATCATTACAAAATTGTAATGTTTCTGTAAGGTAACTCCAGAACTTTTTCGTTATCTTCAAAGCTCTTTCACATGACAAGGATATAAAAATGCTAAAACGTTATTTTCTACTATCAGTGGCAACTGCTGCATTTTCATTACCTTCTTTAACCTATGCCGCACAACAGAACATCCTTAGCGTGCATATTTTGAACCAGCAGACAGGAAAACCTGCTGCTGATGTGACTGTCACTCTTGAAAAGAAATCTGAAAATGGCTGGTTACAACTCAATTCAGCCAAAACGGATAACGATGGGCGAATTAAAGCGCTGTGGCCTGAACAGACTGCGGCGACGGGAGATTACCGTGTTGTATTTAAAACAGGAGAATATTTCAAGAAACAAAATCTTGAAAGTTTCTTCCCCGAAATCCCCGTTGAATTTCATATTAATAAAGTTAACGAACATTATCACGTGCCTTTGTTACTCAGCCAATATGGATATTCAACCTATCGTGGAAGTTAATACATAAATATAGAGATGCGGATTTCTGCTACTGTTAGGGAGAGCTCTCCCTGACAGATTAACAGAGAAGAGATCCTGCTGGTAAACGACAAAACATTGTGATGGCTTATGAAAAATAATAAATTTCTAAAAGAATCTGATGTTACAGCCGAGTCGGTTTTCTTTATGCAACGTCGGCAAGTATTAAAAGCACTGGGCATCAGCGCAGCAGCTCTTTCTTTGCCTGCGACAACTCACGCCGATCTGCTTAGCTGGTTTAAAGGGAATGATCGCCCGCCCGCTCCCGCCGGAAAGCCACTGAAGTTCAGTAAACCCGCCACCTGGCAAGTCAGTTTGCCACTAACACCGGAAGATAAAGTTTCCGGCTATAACAACTTCTATGAATTCGGGCTGGATAAAGCCGATCCCGCGGCCAATGCCGGCAGCCTGAAAACCGATCCGTGGACGCTGAAAATTAGCGGCGAAGTAGCCAAACCGTTAACCCTCGACCACGATGATTTAACCCGTCGTTTCCCGCTGGAAGAGCGAATTTACCGTATGCGCTGCGTGGAAGCATGGTCGATGGTAGTGCCGTGGATTGGTTTTCCACTGCACAAATTGCTGGAACTGGCAGAACCCACCAGCAATGCGAAGTATGTCGCCTTCGAAACGATTTATGCGCCGGAACAGATGCCAGGCCAGCAGGACCGATTTATTGGCGGCGGTTTGAAATATCCTTATATAGAAGGATTGCGTCTCGACGAAGCGATGCATCCGCTCACACTGATGACCGTAGGTGTCTATGGCAAGGCGCTGCCGCCACAAAATGGAGCGCCAGTGCGATTGATCGTACCGTGGAAATACGGCTTTAAAGGAATTAAATCAATCGTCAGTATCAAACTCACTCGTGAACGTCCGCCAACCACCTGGAATCTGGCTGCACCTAATGAATACGGTTTTTATGCCAACGTTAATCCACATGTCGACCATCCTCGCTGGTCACAGGCTACCGAACGGTTTATTGGTTCCGGCGGCATCCTCGATGTACAGCGCCAGCCTACACTACTATTTAATGGTTACGCTGATCAGGTGGCATCACTATATCGTGGTCTGAATTTGCGGGAGAATTTCTAAATGCGTCTGACTGCCAAACAGATTACATGGTTAAAAATTTGCCTACATGCCGCCGGATTTTTGCCGATTGTCTGGCTGATATGGGCAGTCAATCATGGTGGATTAAGTGCCGATCCAGTAAAAGATATTCAGCATTTTACCGGTCTGACTGCACTGAAATTCTTACTTGCGACTTTATTGATCACACCATTGGCGCGCTACGCAAAGCAGCCGTTATTGATACGCACCCGCCGCCTGTTAGGCTTATGGTGCTTTGCCTGGGCGACACTGCACTTAACCAGTTACGCATTACTGGAGCTGGGCGTGGATAATCTGGCATTGTTCGGTCAGGAATTAATCACTCGCCCTTATTTAATGTTGGGGATTGTCTGTTGGCTGATTTTGCTCGCTTTAGCGCTCACTTCGCCCCAGGTGATGCAGCGAAAACTGGGCAAACACTGGCAACAGTTGCATAACTTCGTCTATCTTGTCGCGATCCTGGCTCCCATACATTATCTGTGGTCAGTAAAGATTATTTCACCGCAACCGCTCATCTACGCCGGGCTGGCTTTTCTACTTTTAGCCTTACGTTATAGGAGATTATTTTCTCTATTCAACAAGTTACGGAAGATGTTTTACAACAAAGCTGCTATATAATTTATTTTATATCAATAAGATAAATTATATGCCTGAGTAATCTAACCACCGTTTTCTTAAGAGTTGTTGCATTTTGTTTTATGTTACAATATAACATAACAAACCCAACAACTCAGGAGAAAACTGTTTTGGCGACTCGTCTTCATAAACTTGCTATTGCTTTAGGCGTATTTATTGTCAGCAGCCCTGTCTTTTCGCATGACCATCATTCACACGGAACCCCTTTAACAGAGGTCGAGCAAAAAGCGGCTGAAGGTGTTTTTGATGACGCCAATGTGAAAAACAGAACGCTCAGTGACTGGGATGGTGTCTGGCAATCTGTTTATCCTTTATTGCAAAGTGGCAAACTTGACCCCGTCTTTCAGAAGAAAGCTGATGCAGATAAAAGCAAAACGGTTGCTGAAATAAAAGATTACTATCATAAAGGCTATGCGACAGACATCGAGATGATTGGTATTGAGGACGGTATTATTGAATTTCATAAAAATAATAAAACGACTTCCTGTAAATATGATTACAATGGATACAAAATACTCACCTATAAATCAGGCAAGAAAGGCGTTCGCTACTTATTTGAATGTAAAGATCCTGAAAGCAAGGCTCCTAAGTACGTTCAATTTAGTGATCATATAATTGCACCGCGCAAATCATCTCATTTTCATATTTTCATGGGTAACGATTCACAACAATTTTTATTGAATGAAATGGAAAACTGGCCAACGTATTACCCATATCAGCTGAGTACTGATGAAGTGGTCCATGAAATGATATCTCATTGATTCATATTAACGCTGAGCCCAGATATTAAACAGATCTGGCTCAAAGTATTTTCACGATAATTTCCTCTCAAAATAAAACAGAAGCAAGTGCAGGCACATTCATATTTGTGACGTGCCTGCGTTTTATTATGCAAACAACGTCAAGCCAAGAAATAAGATGGATATCAGGTACATAAAATCTGCGATGGCGGCGGAACAGCGCAAAAGCTGTCAGGAACAAGTAATCTGGTATGGTCAGATTTATCAAAAGTACAGGCTAATTTAGAGTATTTAAACCTTTTGTTTAATTCATAGCCTGCTTCCCACAGTATCACAAGCCTCCCACCAGAGGCCTTCCCTACCGGAATCACAGAAGCAATATTTAAAGCAATAACTGGCAGAGAAAACGGCTACGCAACTGCAAGGTTATGCTCGCCCCTTCTGCACAATCCACCAGCTAATCAAGTGCTGGATATCACAGTATCGAACAGAAAACCGTGACGCTCTAAGCCTACAAGAATATTCTACGAGTGTTCTATTAAGGACAAACAAGACAGGAAGCAATGAGGTAAATCGTTGATAAATTGGCGGAGAGAGAGGGATTTGAACCCTCGGTAGAGTTGCCCCTACTCCGGTTTTCGAGACCGGTCCGTTCAGCCGCTCCGGCATCTCTCCGTCCAGATGGTTGCCATGATGCCAGGAAATTTGGCATTTTAACAGCCCCTGTCCGTGCAATTTTGTTCAAGTGACGAGTTTGCGAGCAAAACGATGATTAAGTGGCCCTGGAAAGTACAAGAAACAGCACATCAAGACGCACGTATCTGGGATGAAGCCCTGGCTATTCCCCTTTTGACGTCTCTGTCTGAGCAGGAGCAAAGCAAATTAGTCCTCCTTGCTGAACGTTTTTTGCAACAAAAACGACTGGTACCTTTACAAGGATTCGAACTTGATACCTTAAAAAGCCATCGGATCGCGCTGCTTTTCTGTCTGCCTATTCTGGAACTGGGTTTTGAGTGGCTTGATGGATTTCACGAAGTTTTAATTTATCCCGCGCCATTTGTAGTCGATGATGAGTGGGAAGATGATATAGGGCTTGTACATAGTCAGCGTATCGTTCAGTCGGGGCAAAGCTGGCAGCAAGGTCCAATTGTTCTGAACTGGCTTGATATACAAGACTCTTTCGATGCATCCGGGTTTAACCTGATTATTCATGAAGTTGCTCATAAGCTAGATATTCGAAATGGTGACCGTGCCAGCGGCGTACCATTTATCCCTTTACGTGAAGTGGCTGGTTGGGAACATGATCTTCATGCTGCGATGGATAATATCCAGGAAGAAATTGATTTAGTTGGAGAAAACGCCTCCAGTATTGACGCCTATGCCGCCAGCGATCCGGCTGAGTGTTTTGCGGTGCTTTCCGAGTACTTCTTTAGCGCCCCGGAATTATTTGCCCCGCGCTTCCCGTTGTTGTGGCAGCGTTTTTGCCAATTTTATCATCAGAATCCTTTGCAAAGGCTGCGCGATGCGAAAGAACGCGACCAACATTCAACATCAAATGTTCATTAATTATCACTTTTGCAGGTTATTTAACCACTTGAAATGGCATACGAAATTTAGTGTTGACAGTCACTGTGACACTAAGTAATATGCGCCTCGTTCACACGATTCCTCTGTAGTTCAGTCGGTAGAACGGCGGACTGTTAATCCGTATGTCACTGGTTCGAGTCCAGTCAGAGGAGCCAAATTCTAAAAAACCTGCTTTTATAGCAGGTTTTTTTGCTTTATATCTGGTAATCAAATTCTATTTCATTACTTTCCATAACCTGTCGCTTAATATCCTCTATTGAAAGTCCAGTGTTACACAGCTCCAGAAAGCACCAGACATAGTTGCGTTGAAGTTGTCCTCGTTTCAGGCCCAGCCAGACTGTGTTGGCATCAAAAAGATGCCGGGTATCAAGTCTGATAAGTGTTCGTTCTTCATGTTCACCGCTGGATTGTTCAGCCACCAGGCCGATCCCTAATCCCAGCGCAACGTAAGTTTTGATAATATCTGAATCTTGTGCACTCAAAACAATATCGGGCAGTAAACCTTTCCTCATAAATGCTTCATCAATACGAGAACGCCCCGTAACTCCCTGCCGATATGTGATTAGCGGCCACTTCGCTATCTCCACCAGTGTTAACGGCACGACATAAGCTAAAGGGTGCTGTGGAGGTACAAGCAAATTATGGTGCCAACAAAACCAGGGAAATGCGGCCAGTTGTGGATCATTGCTCAAACGTTCACTGGCTATTCCAATATCAGCACCGCCATTTTGTAATAATGCTACAATTTCTTGTGGTGTCCCCTGAATCAATTCCAACCGCACTTCGGGGAATAATTCACGAAAAGCTTTAATAACATCCGGCAAACTATAGCGTGCCAAGGTATGTGTGGTAGCAATCGTCAGTACGCCAGCCGTATCATCGGTAAAAAGATCGGCAAGTCGACGGATATTAGTGGCTTCGCTTAATATTCGTTCTGCAATAACTAATAATGCCTTCCCCGGCGCAGTCATACCGAGAAATCGTTTCCCCCGACGAATGAATATTTCAATGCCCAGCTCATCTTCCAGTTCCCGAATATGTCGACTTACCCCTGACTGTGAAGTGTAGAGTATATTGGCAACTTCTGTCAGATTGTAATCCTGACGGGCAGCCTCGCAAATGATTTTTAATTGCTGGAAATTCACAGTTTACTCCGGGCATGTAAGACATTCTGCTATTGTTAAAGTCTGTACCCCGGTAAAACAAATAATAAAAACCAGCATCTTATTCCTTACAGATATAACGTGTAGCCGATAAGTTGCTACAGCCATATCAAGCTGGCCATCAAGGAGTTTCTCATTGAGCACTACGCGACTATTTTCATGTAAATAACGACATCTGGAAACTCAGCGCGTACGGACTGGTAATAAAGATATACTGATTAGTGAAGCCGCTGTTCCTGGAGCAAGGTCAATCGATACCTAACCGCTTAACGTCTGACCAGCATTATTTACCGCCAACCGTGCCAGTTCACACTGCCGTAAAATTGTCCGGGCGTGAGTGTAGAGAATTTTCCCCGCTTCAGTTGGCGTTACGCCGCGTTTGGTGCGAATAAACAGTTGTTGATCCAGTTCACCTTCCAGCGTCGCAATCTGCTGACTAAGTGCAGGCTGCGCAATATGCAATACTTCGGCGGCCTGGGTGAGGCTACCAATATCCACGATTCTCACAAAGTATTTCAAGCGTCTGAAGTTCATCTTGCCTCCGGTTTCTACTATCGACTCCTGTGTCGACCTTATGTAAAACCAGTCTGCAAGATACTTGCCAGTTTAAACCCTATGCTGATAGAAGCCGTAATCATATGTTAAATAAGAGATTATGATTGTTTATACGTTTAGGCTTCTTATTAAGCAAAATGCCTGATGCCCCAACAAGGGACGCCCTGCACCAGAATGAAACATCTGGAAGAATGATCAAAACCCCATCAGCTTGATGAATTTGCCAGCAAACGAACAAACAAATGCATTTCCCCCTTTGACAACGCCGATTAGCGCCGTTAATATGCGCCCCGTTCACACGATTCCTCTGTAGTTCAGTCGGTAGAACGGCGGACTGTTAATCCGTATGTCACTGGTTCGAGTCCAGTCAGAGGAGCCAAATTCAAGTTTTCATGCTTCTTTATATGTCTCTTTCTGATTAAGATTCAGTAAGTTAGCGTGAAAAACCATCCCGGTGTGTATCTGGTTTTCTCTCCGCATCGGGATAATTTGGTGGTCAGATCTGGGGTCAGTTTGGTTCGATTATGGAGTGCCCCCCCAAATATATTTAAACAATTCTAAAATCCGCAAATTAAAACCTTCTTCCCGTCCGGTAAAACTCCCCGACTCTCACGGTCTGTATCTGCTCGTCAATCCGGACGGTTCGCATATCTGGTATCTCAAATATCGCTTTAACGGCAAAGAATCCCGTGCCAGCCTCAGCACTTATCCTGCGGCGCCTGATTTTGCAGGCGCGGCGCAACAATACAATGATCGGTAATTTGCAGCGAGAGATTTTAAGGAAAGCAAAAACACAGGGAAACATAATCATCAAACGGATATTTAGAATGAATATATTTATATTAAAGATATATTGAACAATGTGTAGTCAGTTATTTAATAAATATCCTGCCAGTTAATTCATTCCGTTGATATCAGTCAAAAAAATAATACAAAAAGAGAGTATTTCGTTTCATGCAGTAACGTTATTTATCATTTCATCCGGTAGCGTCAGCATCAGGACAGATGGGCCATAAAAAAGGATATCAGCGATGAGCGGAAAACCAGCGGCACGCCAGGGAGACATGACCCAGTACGGCGGTCCGATAGTCCAGGGGTCGGCAGGTGTGAGAATTGGCGCGCCGACTGGCGTGGCCAGCTCGGTGTGCCCCGGCGGAGTCACTTCCGGCAACCCGGTGAATCCGCTGCTCGGTGCAAAGGTGCTGCCCGGAGAAACCGATTTCGCACTGCCCGGCCCGTTACCGTTCATCCTCTCCCGCACCTACAGTAGCTACCGGACGAAGACGCCTTCCCCCGTTGGTATTTTCGGCCCCGGCTGGAAAATGCCCGCCGATTTACGCCTCCAGATACGCGACAACGAACTGATACTCAATGATAACGGCGGCAGAAGCATTCATTTTGAGCACCTGTTTCCCGGTGAGGATGGCTTCAGCCGCAGCGAATTATTCTGGCTGGTGCGCGGCGGCGTGGCAAAACTGAATGAAAGTCACCGTCTTGCCCCCCTCTGGCAGGCACTGCCGGAAGAACTCCGCTTAAGCCCGCATATTTATCTGGCAACGAACAGTCCGCAGGGACCGTGGTGGATACTCGGCTGGAGTGAGCGGGTACCGGGTATGGATGAGGTGCTGCCTGCCCCATTGCCGCCGAACCGGGTGCTGACCGGCCTGGTGGACCGCTTCGGGCGCACGCTGACCTTCCGGCGTGAGGCCGCAGGCGAATTTACCGGGGAAATCACCGGCGTGACCGATGGCGCAGGCCGTCAGTTCCACCTGGTGCTGACCACGCAGGCACAACGGGCAGAAAATGCCCGGCAGCAGGCCATAGCCGCAGGAACGAAAGGACCGGATATCCCGGATTCACTGCCGGACTATACGGAGTATGGCCGGGATAACGGTATCCGCCTGTCAGCGGTGTGGCTGACGCACGACCCGGAATACCCGGAGAATCTGCCCGGTGCGCCGCTGGCGAGTTACACCTGGACGCCACGCGGTGAGCTGGCGTCGGTATATGACCGCAGCGGCACGCAGATGCGCAGTTTTACTTACGATGATAAACACCGGGGCCGGATGGTGGCGCACCGTTACGCGGGAAGGCCGGAGATGCGTTACCGTTACGACGGCATCGGGCGCGTGACGGAACAACTTAATCCGGCAGGCTTAAGCTACACCTATCAGTATGAGAAAAACCGCATCACCATCACTGACAGTCTGAACCGGCGCGAAGTGCTGCATACAGAGGGCGAAGCCGGGCTGAAACGGGTGGTGAAAAAAGAGCACGCTGACAGCAGCGTCACGCAGAGTCAGTTTGATTATATGGGCCGGCTTCAGTCACAGACGGATGCGGCAGGCCGGACCACAGAATACCATCCGAATGTAGTGACGGGTCTCGTCACGCGCATCACCACGCCGGATGGCAGGGAATCGGAGTTTTACTATAACGACCGGAACCAGTTAACCTCAGCCTCCGGGCCTGACGGGCTGGAAATGCGCCGGAAATATGATGAGTACGGGCGTCTGATGCAGGAAACCGCACGCAACGGCGATGTCACCCGTTACAGTTATGATAATCCACACAGCGAATTACCCTCTGTAACTGAAGATGCGACGGGTAGCCGCAAGCAGATGACGTGGAGCCGCTACGGGCAGTTGTTGACCTTCACCGACTGCTCCGGCTATGAAACGCATTACGAATACGACCGCTTTGGTCAGGTGACGGCGGTCCACCATGAGGAAGGAGCCAGTCTTTACCGCAACTACGACAACCGTGGTCAGTTAATCTCGGTGAAAGATACGCAGGGCCGTGAAACGCGTTATGAATACAACGCCGCAGGCGACCTGACCGCCGTCATTGCCCCGGATGGCAACCGGAGTGAGACACAGTACGATGCGTGGGGAAAAGCGGTCAGCACCACCCAGGGCGGGCTGACACGCAGCATGGAATACGACGCGGCAGGGCGTGTCATCACGCTGACCAATGAAAACAGGAGCCACAGTGACTTTAGTTACGATACGCTGGACCGCCTGGTACAGCAGCGCGGCTTTGACGGGCGGACGCAGCGTTACCGTTATGACCTGACCGGGAAACTCACGCAGAGCGAGGATGAGGGGCTTATCACCCTCTGGCACTACGACGAATCGGACCGTATCACACACCGCACGGTGAACAGCGAACCGGCTGAGCAGTGGCAGTATAACGACCACGGCTGGCTGAAAGAAATCAGCCATATCAGCGAAGGCCACCGGGTGGCGGTGCATTACGGTTACGACCGTAAGGGTCGTCTCACTGGCGAGCGCCAGACGGTGCATAACCCGGAGACGGGGGAACTGCTCTGGCAGCATGAAACAAAACACGCATACAACAAACAGGGGCAGGCAAACCGTTTTCAGGCAGACAGCCTGCCGCCGGTGGAGTGGCTGACCTACGGCAGCGGTTACCTGGCGGGCATGAAGCTGGGCGACACGCCCCTGGTGGAGTACACGCGGGACAAACTGCACCGGGAAACGGTGCGCAGCTTCGGCAATAACGCATATGAACTGACCAGCACATACACTCCCGCAGGCCAGCCACAGAGCCAGCATCTGAACAGCCTGGTGTATGACCGCGACTACGACTGGAATGACAACGGCGAACTGGTACGCATCAGCGGCCCGCGACAGACGCGGGAGTACGGCTACAGCGCCACGGGAAGGCTGGAGAGTGTGCGCACCACCGCCGCGAACCTGGATATCCGTATCCCGTATGCCACCGACCCGGCAGGAAACCGGCTGCCGGACCCGGAACTGCACCCGGACAGCACACTCACGGCGTGGCCGGACAACCGCATCACCGAAGACGCGCATTACCTGTACCGCTATGACAGGTACGGCAGGCTGACGGAGAAGACGGACCGCATCCCAGCGGGTGTGATACGGACGGACGACGAGCGCACGCACTACTACCACTACGACAGCCAGCACCGACTGGTGTTCTACACGCGGATACAGCATGAGGAGGCACTGGTCGAGAGCCGCTACTTTTACGACCCTCTGGGCCGCCGGACGGGAAAACAGGTATGGCGGCGAGAGCGTGACCTGACGGGGGGGATGTCTCTGTCGCGTAAACCGGAGGTGACATGGTACGGGTGGGACGGCGACAGGCTGACGACGATACAGACCCAACAGAGCCGAATCCAGACGGTATACCAGCCGGGGAGCTTCATACCGCTCATCCGCATCGAAACAGAGAATGGTGTGTTGGACAAAACGCCGCGCCGCAGCCTGGCAGAGAAGTTACAGCTGGAAGGGAGTGAGGACGGCCACGGTGTGGTGTTCCCTGCTGAACTGGTGCGGCGGCTGGACAGGCTGGAGGGAGAAATCCGGGCAGACCGTGTGAGTGATGAAAGCCGGACGTGGCTTGCACAGTGCGGGTTGGCGGTGGAGCAACTGGCAAAACAAGTAGAGCCGGAATACACGCCGGAGCGCAGGCTGCATCTGTACCACTGTGACCATCGCGGACTGCCGCTGGCGCTCATCAGCAACGAAGGAGCAACGGAATGGCGCGGGGAATATGATGAATGGGGCAACCAGTTAAATGAGGAGAACCTGCAGCAGTTGTACCAGCCGTACCGTCTGCCGGGACAGCAGTACGATGATGAATCGGGATTGTGCTATAACCGTCACCGATACTATGATCCGTTACAGGGACGGTATATCACCCAGGACCCGATAGGGCTGGATGGTGGATTAAATCCATACCCGTATTCCCTAAACCCTATTGAATATATTGATCCTCTTGGGCTAGAGCAATTACTTTTGCCCTCTCCTGGACAAAAAGCAGCAGGGCAATCATGTGTGATTGATCCCTTAACTAAACAGCCAATAGGAAGTTTTGCTGTTGATTCCAAAGGAAATGCGATGGCGGTCCCTATTGGTGGGAAGGTTATTGGATATCCGCCTAATAAGATTAATCCCCCTGGTATACATACAACTTACGCTAACGGTTCAAATATGTATCGTTTAGATCCTTTGGGACATCCTCCTGTCAATACAAAGCCTCACGCGCATGCTCATTTGCCAGGAACTGGACCACATAATACCGGTCAAGGGGCATCCCTTGATATTAACGGAGAAATTGTTCCTGCAAATAGTAAGGCTGCCCATTTTTACAACGTAAAAATGATGGGGATGTTCTCATTTATTAGTTCTATAGTTCATATGTATACATTTGGAAGCTGTAAAAATGGAACTACTGGTCAGTGCTTTTGTGCTATGACTAAAGAGATGGAATACAATGTAAGTCAGGAAGATGCCGATGCCATGTGTGGCTATATTGATCCAATTTAAGATGAGGTAAATATGAACCGTGAAGTATACTTGGGTGATCGGGGAATATTGGGGATTGAAATAAACAGTTGGACATCAGAGGTAAGAGTAAAAATAGATGTTATTTCATTCTTGTTCTCGGAGGGTGATACAAACGGTGATTGGGATGAATCTGAAAATATTGAAGAGGGGTATCTTGTTTTTGCTGATATCCAATATTTTGAATTATCCCCAATAGGTATGATGCCTGGAGATTATATAATAGAATATGATTTTAAAGAAGAGGGTGAAATGATTGTTTTTACTATCCATTCAATAGGTAGACCATATTGTGACAAACTAAGTACAATGAAAATAAAGAGTAAAAATAGCTGGGTTGAAGATAAGTTTAAGCAAAAAGTTATCTGACATGAGTAGTAACTTGTGCAAGTGTTTTGTCCGCCGACAGACGCGTATGATCTGCGCAGCAAAAATAGATCAGTTCAAACGTCGGTTGAATACACCTTAGAACACAACAAATGGCGTATCCCTTAGGCTATATATACAATAAATCTGAACCCAGTGTCGTTCAAACAAAAGGTGGTCAGTTCGATGGTCTCGACAAACTCAATTTTTAGGTTTAGCTTACCAATCAGCCTGTTAATGGCTACGGCGATCCCAGTCAGAGGAGCCAAATTTAAAAAAGACCGTTTTTATAGCACAATGTCGATCAGTTAAGGATCGGTTGACCGATCCGGCTTCCACAACAGAGAGCCGCTTTCTTATGCCACTTCTCAACGATCTGCTCGATTTCAGGCAACTCGTCCCCAGAATAACCTTCGTTTGGTGAAGTAAATTCACAGGTAGTATTTTTCATCTTGTCCACGTCAAAGGCACAAAAACATTTTCATAAACTCTCTGTCGCTGTAGTCTCATAAAGGTCATTTATAGATCGGCTGCAATGTGAGTGACCTTTTTCCAATACTAATAACAAAAAAGACAGTACAAACAGGATAACTATGGATTCCACACTCATCTCCACGCGTCCTGATGAAGCGACTGCTTCATTAAGCCGCGCTCGACGCTCAGCATTGGGCAGTTTTGCTGGCGCCGTCGTCGACTGGTACGACTTTTTACTCTATGGCATCACCGCTGCGCTGGTGTTTAACCGCGAATTTTTCCCACAGGTTAGTCCCGCGATGGGAACACTCGCGGCATTTGCGACATTCGGCGTTGGTTTCCTCTTCCGTCCACTCGGCGGTGTTATATTCGGTCACTTTGGTGATCTTTTAGGGCGAAAACGTATGCTGATGCTCACCGTCTGGATGATGGGAATTGCCACAGCACTCATTGGCGTTCTCCCTTCATTCTCAACTATTGGTTGGTGGGCACCGATGTTGCTGGTCATTTTGCGTGCTATTCAAGGTTTCGCGGTCGGCGGTGAATGGGGGGGAGCGGCATTATTATCGGTAGAAAACGCGCCAAAAAGGAAGAAAGCTTTTTACAGTAGCGGTGTACAAGTCGGATATGGTGTCGGGTTGCTGCTTTCCACCGGGTTGGTTTCACTAATCAGCATACTAACCACCGACGAACAATTCCTGAGTTGGGGCTGGCGTATTCCTTTCTTGTTCAGCATCGTATTGGTACTTGGCGCATTGTGGATCCGCAATGGGATGGAAGAGTCTGCAGAATTCGAGCAACAGCAACAAACGCCGCAGGTTAAACAACGCCTGCCGGTAATGGAAGCCTTGCTGCGTCATCCCAGCGCTTTCCTGAAGATTATCGCTTTACGTCTGTGCGAATTACTGACCATGTATATCGTCACCGCCTTCGCACTTAACTACTCGACGCAAAATCTCGGACTGCCCCGTGAACTCTTTCTCAACATTGGCCTGTTGGTCGGCGGCGTGAGCTGCCTGACTATTCCCTTCTTCGCCTGGCTCGCCGATCGCTTTGGCCGACGCCGCGTCTACATTACTGGCGCATTAACCGGCACGATTAGCGCCTTCCCGTTCTTTATGGCGCTGGAAGCGCAATCCCTTTTCTGGATAGTGTTCTTCGCCATCATGCTGGCTAACGTCGCACATGACATGGTGGTCTGCGTACAGCAACCCATGTTTACGGAAATGTTTGGCGCAACCTATCGTTACAGCGGAGCCGGCGTGGGCTATCAAGTGGCCAGTGTGGTTGGCGGTGGATTCACACCATTTATCGCTGCAGCGCTGGTCACCTTCTCGAACGGTAACTGGCACACTGTGGCTATTTATTTGCTGGCAGGTTGTTTGATATCCGCCGCCACTGCTCTGCTAATGAAAGAGGGTCAACACTCCTGACTCTTCGGCGAAGATCAACCGATCTTCGCCTTCCACTTTTGTTTCACATTTCTGTGACATACTATCGAACAAGCGGTGATTGTATGGAACAGGAGATACGTATGAATAATAAGGGCCCCAGCCTGACCCCCGCTCAGGCACTGGAAAGACTTGATGCGTTGTATGAACAATCGGTGACAGCTTTACGCAGCGCCATTGGCAAGTATATTGAAAGTGGTGAACTGCCAGATGAAAACGCCCGAAAACAAGGCCTTTTTGTTTATCCATCATTAACTGTCACCTGGAATGGTTGCGCGACAAACCCACCCAAAACACGTGCTTATGGTCGTTTTACTCACCCAGGCAACTACACAACTACCATCACCCGCCCTTCTCTCTTTCGCCCTTATCTTGATGAGCAGCTCACTCTACTGTATCAGGATTATGGCGCGAGCATCTCCGTCCAACTGTCACAACATGAAATTCCATACCCTTATGTGATTGATGGATCAGAGCTTACGCTTGATCGTTCAATGAGTGCCGGTTTAACGCGTTATTTTCCGACGACAGAACTGGCCCAAATAGGCGATGAAACAGCAGACGGTATTTATCATCCTGCCGAGTTTTCACCTTTATCGCATTTTGACGCACGACGTGTAGATTTTTCGCTGGCACGCCTACGTCACTATACCGGTACGCCAGTTGAACACTTCCAGCCTTTCGTTTTGTTCACCAACTACACGCGATACGTCGATGAATTTGTTCGCTGGGGATGCAGCCAGATCCTTAATCCCGATAGCCCTTATGTCGCACTCTCCTGCGCCGGTGGGATCTGGATCACCGCTGAAACAGAAGCACCGGAAGAAGCGATTTCCGATCTGGCATGGAAAAAACATCAGATGCCAGCATGGCATTTAATTACTGCAGACGGACAAGGAATTACGCTGGTAAATATTGGTGTTGGTCCGTCAAATGCCAAAACCATCTGCGATCATCTGGCAGTTCTGCGCCCGGATGTCTGGCTAATGATTGGACACTGCGGCGGGTTACGTGAGAGTCAGTCCATTGGAGATTATGTCCTGGCACATGCCTATTTGCGTGATGATCATGTTCTTGACGCCGTCCTTCCACCGGATATTCCCATCCCCAGTATTGCCGAAGTACAACGTGCGCTCTATGACGCAACTAAGCTGGTGAGTGGCAGACCTGGTGAGGAAGTGAAGCAACGATTACGTACGGGTACCGTGGTAACCACCGATGACAGGAACTGGGAGTTGCGCTACTCAGCTTCTGCATTACGTTTCAATTTAAGTCGTGCAGTGGCAATTGATATGGAAAGCGCGACAATCGCAGCACAAGGTTATCGCTTCCGTGTACCCTACGGAACATTACTGTGTGTATCTGATAAGCCCTTACATGGCGAGATAAAACTACCCGGTCAAGCTAACCGCTTTTATGAAGGCGCCATCTCCGAGCATCTGCAAATTGGCATCCGGGCGATAGATTTATTACGAGCTGAGGGGGATCGGTTACACTCTCGTAAACTGCGAACATTCAATGAACCCCCGTTCCGGTGAGTTTTCAAGTCATTGGACTGATCGCTACATAGCAAAAAGCCCGCTATAAAAGCGGGCTTTTCAAAATTTGGCTCCTCTGACTGGACTCGAACCAGTGACATACGGATTAACAGTCCGCCGTTCTACCGACTGAACTACAGAGGAATCGTGTGAACGGGGCGCATAGTAACGATGCTAATCGGCAATGTCAAAGCTTGTTTTTTCATTCTGAAATCGTTTGCTGAAATATTCCTCATTTTGTCGCTTATTCCGACACGGTCGGTTCTTTTTCATACTTTTCGTGCTCTGGACGAGGATATTTCCACAGCCAGCGGCCTGTGATCATTCGCCAGTAAAAAAGCATTGCGCGAACGGCCCAGTCGGCAAACATCCCCATCCAGACACCGACGACTCCCCAGCCAAGCACAATGCCCAGAATATAACCGACCACTACTCGGCATCCCCACATACTCAACATCGATACCCACATGGCATAGCGGGCATCACGAGCACCTTTAAAACCAGCCGGTAGAACCCATGAGGCAGACCAGATAGGCATAAATAATGCGTTTAGCCAAATAAGAATCACAACAACATCTTTAACTTGCTGATCATGGGTATAAAACGATGCCATAACCCCGGCAAAGGGGGCCGTCAACCAGGCGATCGCTGTTAAGCCTAGCGTAGAAAGCCAGAAGACATGGCGTAACTGAATTTCGGCTTGTGCTACTTGCCCTAATCCCAGTCTTCGCCCCGTAATGATTGTAGAGGCAGAACCAAGCGCATTCCCCGGTAGATTGATAAGAGCTGCTATCGAAAAAGCGATAAAATTCCCAGCAATAACACTGGTTCCCATCCCGGCGACGAACATTTGTGTTAACAATCTGCCGCTGGTAAACAAAACCGACTCCACACTTGCTGGAATGCCAATTCCCATAACTTCCCAGATAATGGCGAAATTAAGCGGTTTAAAATAGCTCTTCAAGGAAATTCGCAACGCCGGATTAACACCACTCTTCAAAACCCAAAGGATCGCAATAGCGCCAATATAACGAGAGAGGGTTAATCCCAATCCAGCCCCCATAAAACCTAAACCTGTCCAGGAAAAGACACCGTAAATCAGGCTGGCGCTTATAACGATATTCAGGATATTCATGCCGCCGTTAATCAGGAGCGGGATTTTCGTATTTCCTGCTCCACGTAACGCCCCACTACCAATCAGGGCGATAGCTGCAGCTGGATAACTAATGACACTTAGTTCGAGGTAAGTTAGCGCCAGAGCTTTCACTTCTGGCGTTGCATCTCCTGCAACAAAATTAATAATCTGCTCACCGAAATGATGGATAAGAGCAGCGAGCAATACGGCAAAAAGTGTCATGATGACCAGTGATTGCCTCGTTGCTACTCTGGCTCTGCGGCGGTCACGCTTGCCAAGGCTAAATGCTACTACCACGGTGGTTCCAAGATCGATAGCGGCAAAAAAAGCCATGACAACTATATTAAAACTGTCTGCCAGACCCACGCCGGCCATCGCATCTTTGCCTAACCAACTAACCAGAAAAGTACTTAACACGCCCATAAGCAGGACGCAGGCATTTTCCATGAAAATAGGGACAGCAAGTGGGGTGATCTCTCGCCAGAACAGTACCTTATAACTCTTGCGTTTGGCATGCCAATGTGAGCGATGGACTGCATGGCGTAAAGCAGCAGAGATATTCAAAGCAAACCTTTTGCAGAAAGTTGAAATCACATTTCAAATAATGAGGGAGTTTTTGCACTGCTGCAAAGGTTTTCCCCATTAAATTGTCTGCAAATGCAACAAACTGATCAGAGAAGCGGCAAACGAACGAGGAATTAAAAATTCGGATTTGACAAAAGTTTTTTCGCCGCTAAGATGTGCCTCAACAGCGATTCCTCTGTAGTTCAGTCGGTAGAACGGCGGACTGTTAATCCGTATGTCACTGGTTCGAGTCCAGTCAGAGGAGCCAATTTAAAGAAAGCAGACGTTCACTGACGTCTGCTTTCTGCATTTATATCAACTGGTTATCCCCTTCTTCAGGTTCACCCCCGTTCGTTAAAAACCGCTCGAATCCACACTACTTTGCTGGTAAAAATGCTGGTAAAGCTGGTTCGATTTGCGTTTTACCAGCACGCGGAGGGAACCGTCATGTCACTTACTGATACTAAAGTAAAAAATGCCAGACCAGCGGAAAAGGCCGTCAAGCTCACTGATGGATTTGGTCTCTACCTTCTTGTGCATCCCAATGGTTCAAAATACTGGCAGTTAGGCTATCGCTTCGATGGTAAACAGAAAGTGTTTTCCATTGGGGTTTACCCTGCGGTTTCTCTTGCTGATGCCAGACAACGACGTGATGAAGCAAAAAAGCTGCTTGCTCAGGGAATCGATCCTAACGCTAAAAAACAGGCTGATGAAAAAGCGCTGCAGGAAAAGCGGGATAAAACCCGTTCGTTCCGGGTCGTTGCCAGAAGCTGGTTTGCCACCAAAACAAAATGGTCAGAAGATTACGCCGATACGGTATGGAAGCGCCTTGAGACCTATGTATTCCCGGACATTGGTGACAGCAACGTTTCAGATCTGGATACGGGTGATCTGCTTGTTCCTGTTAAAAAAGCAGAAACGCTCGGCTATCTTGAAATTGCCATGCGGATCAAGCAATACGTCACCGCCATCCTGCGTCACGCCGTCCAGCAAAAACTTATGCGCCATAATCCTGCTTATGATATGGAAGGTGCTGTGCAGAAACCAGAGACTGAACACCGGCCTGCACTGGAGCTGGAAGAGATCCCCCTGCTACTTGAACGTATTGATGCCTACAAAGGCCGTGGACTTACCACACTGGCGATTAAACTCAATTTGTTGATTTTCATTCGTTCCAGTGAACTCCGCTATGCACGATGGTCAGAAATCGACTTCAACAGTAAGTTATGGGTGATACCAGAAAAGCGAGAAGCGATTGAGCGCGTCAAATATTCCACGCGTGGCGCAAAAATGAAACGCCAGCACTTTGTTCCCCTCTGCAGGCAGGCTCTTAAGATACTGAAAGAGATCCGCCAGCTTACCTATGAAGAAGGTAACGAAGCCGGATTAATTTTCACTGGCTGTTATGACTCATTCAAACCCATGAGTGAAAACACCATCAATAAAGCGCTGCGTAAGATGGGCTATGACACCACGCAGGACATCTGCGGTCATGGTTTCCGCACGCTGGCCTGTAGTGCCTTAATTGAGTCAGGTTTGTGGTCTGAAGATGCGGTAGAACTCCAGATGAGCCACAAGGAAAGCAACAGCGTTCGTGCTGCTTATACCCACAAGGCCAAGCATCTTGAGCAGCGAAGGTTGATGCTACAGTGGTGGGCAGATTATCTTGATGCAAACCGGGATGGGATGGTCAGGCCGTTTGAGTTTGCTCAATCAAAGCTTCATTAACTCAAGACACAAGGATGTGTCTTGATGGTATCCTACGAGGCTGTAAGTTATTATATAACTTCTTGTTGAGGGATCTATGAGCATTAGTATTTTTTTAAGTCATAATCACAATGATAAGCCATTTGTCAGAAAGTTAGCGAGAGACCTTGAAAATCACGGTGTCCGTTATTGGCTTGATGAAGCAGAAATGAAAATTGGCGACTCTCTGATTCAAAAAATCAGGGAAGGAATTGATAGTGTTGATTACTTTGCTGTTGTTCTATCGCCTGACTCAATAAATGCACCTTGGGTAGTCAATGAACTTGATGTGGCAATGAATCATCAGATAAATGGTAAAAAAATAAAAGTATTACCTATTATGCTAAAAGAATGTGATCCTCCGGGATTTCTGGTAGGTAAACTGTATGCAGATTTTAGAGATGAAGATAACTATGTTGAAGCGTTTAAAAGATTAATTCAAAGCGTAGGGGTAGTCTTTAATAAAAATGTTCTGAGAGATGAAAAAACATTTAATAACCTTGGTACGGCATTAGACAAAGCATCTTATGCAAATATACCTATAATGTGTAAACCGTTTCACAGACCATTTCAGTATATGGGAATGCAAGTTTCGCAGGCAGAAAAAATCTTTGAGTGTAAAGGTAATGAAGTTGGAAGCATTATTATTGAAGACGAAGATTGTCGGATGTATCTTGAAGCAGAAGGTAATTTCATTAGTTATATAGAAGTTGATTTCAAGAAAACCGCACCACATTATCAAAATCAAGAGTTTGATTCTGAACTTTTTCTTGGTGCATTGAGCATAGGTTTATCAGAACTGGATCTGGTTGGCAAGAAAACGCATAGCCACGTATATTATGATCATCGACGAAAACTAAAAATAACTGTAAGTTGCTTATATGATGAAGCGCCAATAACCGTATCGTTTAGCTCTAAGTATTACGGGATGTAATATTTTACATGTAGGCATTCAATTTTGTAATTGGATGCCATTATATTTATACACAAGCTTTCAATTTCTTATGCCTTGTGACCTATACTGCATACAATGTATTATTAAATATAATTTATTCAACACATTAACGATGAGGTATATTAAATGAGTATTACGGTTAGAGGTGAAGACGCGACATGTTTATTAGATATATTATCTGAACATACTACCATTTGTATAGAAGGACATACTTGCTCTGGAAAGACAGCAGCAGGTAAAAAAATAGCGGAGACGTTTGGAGCTAAATTTTTCGATACAGATGATTATATAATAAAAGTTCAAAATCCAACTATTGAAGAATATGAAGGCTTGATAAATATTAATAAACTATCAAAAGAACTAAATGAGGAAAAAGGCAAAAAGGTCATAGTTGGAATATGTCTTCGCAATATATTAAGATTGGCTGGGTTAGATGAAGAATCAATATTTATTTATATTAAATGCATATCAAGAACAACATTTCAATGGATAGAGAAAAATACATTAGATGATCTGAGGGAGGGAAACATTGATATAAATAGCATCCCAGAACCTCATGCAAGCGATTATCGATATATTTTAGAAAGGAGTCCTCAAAATAAGGCAGATATTATTTTCGAACGATTGGAAGAAAATATCTAACCGCATATAATACATACTCATGCGTGAGTGATATGGGGAATATATATTCCCCTACTCACTATTATTAAAAGATTGATTTAATAGTGTATCCACATGCACGAAGTTCTTTTGAAACACTCATTTTCCAAGCACCATGAGGATCTAATGGAACATAAACAACCCCACTAATATCATTAGGTGTTTCAATGTTATCCTTAACTAAAGCACAAACATTTTCTCTACCTAACTTAGCCATTAAATATCCATGTTCAAAAACTACATTTTGCCGAGCACGGTTATGAGGAGGGTTAGGTTCATCAATAGAACGACCTAAATCACAAGCAGTATACAAAACCAATGCGAAGTCAGCATCATTTGAATATCGTTCTATTTTTTCTATTATTGTCATACCTGAACTTGCTTGTTCATGCAGAATAATTGGTTCAAGTCCCAAGTCTGTAATAAAGCGACTAACCTCTTGCTTAATCTCATTATTTCTACCATGAACAATAAAAACTTTCCTTTTATTTCTCATTACTGTGTTAGCCGTTCCATTAGTAATTGTATCACTCTGTTTTGACGTAGTGCCTTGTTGAGATGGTTCACCAAATTCTAGGTAGTCCAAAAGAGGTGTGAATTGCTCTGAAATAAAGGATCTTCGTTCTGCATATGTGCCAAATTTAGGTTGAATAAATGACCAAAAAGAATCTAAGCTTCTATTTTGTCGAACAAAAGATGGAATATATTGTAATATTGTTGGATTTTGTAAGAGTTGACTTCGTAAAATAGTATACTCATTATTATCTGGCGAACCACCAGTAGCTCTGGTCGTTAACAAGTTGACCAGATAGTTCACGCGGTCGAAATCATTTATTAAATAGTCAAGATTAGACATCCTATCTATTTCCTTGTAATTTTGATATAATTCTTTTATGATTATACATCATGCCTAATCAATACGACAAGAAAATTTGCATCACTACGCTGCGTGATAATTTTGTCACTGATATATTTCATGACAAATATACTCATACTTAAAATTTATTAAATACTTAACACTACAAAAACATAATTATCGACATGCATATAACCTTCTTAAATTACTATAACAGTGATCATTCTTACCACCACTACAACGCTCATCATTATATTCTGCAATAAGGGTTCCAGATATATAACCAAACTGAGGAGTATACGTTGACCCCGGACAGGCACATGTCCCTGTATCACTATTCGGTATGACACACTTATATCCAGATACTTGATCGGTTATTGTTATAAAAATACCTTTCAGGCCATCACCGCTTGCTGTCTGCCATTTACCATTAACACACGATAACACTCTACCTGTACTGTCTCGCCCAACCAAACCATTAGGCGTACATTTCGCATTTAATGTTGCCTGACCATTCAGGTGGAGATATTCACCTGCTTTGATTCTTCCAACTGATTCAATGGTGCCATTGGATTTTATCGTTCCGGCGGTAAGATTACCTGACGCATAAATATTACCCGCATTGTTCATGTAAGCTTTAACTGTTTTACCGGTTCCAACACCAACAGTCCCTGATGCATACAAATCATAGGTGCGAACACCGCCAGCCCAGCCAGCAGGCAGATCGTTTGGATTAAGTCCATTCGTCGCAATACGGCTACCAAACTTCGCCAGACCTGTTGTTGAAAGCGTGTTCAGATAGGTATCGGATTTTACCTTCAGGTTGTTGTTGATATTTACAGGACCATTAAGGGTAGATGTTCCCCCCACACTCAGATCTGATGCAACAGACGCATTACCCGTGGTTTTCAGTGCTCCGGTTGTTGTTGTCCCTGATGCCGTCATATCTTTGATGTTTTTGATGCTCTTACCACCAAGATTCAGATCACCCGTCATCGGCAACGTTCCATCACGACGCAAATAAACAGAATACATAGAAGAGTTATAGCCCACGCGGTAAGCCAGCAATCCACCACCCGTGATATTGCTGTAGTTGTTAGAGTTCTCACTCCACTGACCACCATAGCCGGAAGCTATCTTGGTGTTTCTGCTCATCCCACCATCAACACCTGCCGCCTGAACCGCTTTACCTAACAGGTCATAACGAATACGACCACCTTCTTCCCAAGGGCTGGCAGTTGTTACAAGACCATTGATGACGTAATCCGGTGCTGTTCCTGAACGCTTTAACACAATCTTATAGGATGCTTTTTGCGCGTTAGTTCCTGTATAGCCTACAGGCAACAGACCTTCATTAATTAATGTCTGGTAAGTGATTTCACATCCAGCAGCCGAACAGGTTCTTGGCCCCGGATCGCTGCTTTGATTATTGGAAGATGACAGTGTGGATATCTTGTCATAGCGAATACTGATATAGCGGTTAACCGCTTCTCCAAGCTGTTTAATCTGTGTTCCGACATTATCAGCCAATACTGCTTCCTGATCGTTTCTCATATCCTGAAACTTCATAAAAGCGATAAGCGTTCCAATACCTAAAACAATAGTCACTTCCAGTAAGGTAAATCCTTTTTTCTTTATCATAATTATCTCCCTGTTTTAGCAATAAGAAAGAAAAGGGCCTGCACCCTCTTCATTAAATAGACGTGAAAACTAATGTATTACTTGTGGCATTCGTACATGCTGCTGCCGTAGCTGCCACATCGAGTGTTCCATCCGAAGCCTTCACAACTTTTGAACCCACTTTAGCGGTATAAAAGTTGCCTGCCGCCGCAGTGGTTATTTTCACACATTCCGCTGCTGGCACATTATCGTATGTAATAGTGAAAGAAGAGCCCGCCGCTGATGACGGCCCAGTTGCTGCCGCAGCCAGCGTCACATTACCTTTAAAGGCATTGATGGGTTTAGCAGCCGTTCCTGACCCACTTAACATATTGTCAGGGAAGATTTTTGCCTGAACAGCCACAGTATTTGTCAGGCCAGTAAAGCTTGAAGCCGATGTATATAACGCTTTAACACCTGCCTGTATGGTGGCAATGTTATTGGATTCTGCCTGCGCTCTTTGTGAAGCCTGAACCTTGGGATAAACGATAAAAGCCGCTACCACTAATGCAGCAATGATGCCTAAAACAAGTAATAATTCGAGTAGTGAGAAACCTTTCTTGCTTTTTCTTTTGTTATTTAATAAAACCATTATTATCTCCTTTTTTGTTTTAATGATAACTCCTGTTATAACGCTTCTCTGATATCTGGCAATAGAAAGAGCAAGATATATTTAACTCTGTCTGACAGACGGATGAATTAAAAAAGGCAAAGATTTCTCTTTGCCTTCCGGGAGATTTAAAAACAACATTTGTTATCACTACTACTGTCATTACTACTTCCTCATGGGATATTTATCATATCTGATAAAAAAGTAATAATGACGTTCACTACATAAAGATAAAAATTAACAGATTACTGGTCGAACAGAACGCTTGATTGAAAAGGAAAAAATATTAATAAAGGATGATCCTGCGTTCTGTTCTTTTATATAGATAACAGATAATAATTAGATATCAATACCTGAATCAAAATAAATTTAAAGATTTTTATTTTTGTCTTCTATCCATTTGCGCCAGAAACTTCCTGCCTGCTTTTATATACGTTATTTTTTCAATATCATTCAGGTCAGGAACTGAAAGCAAAATCCCCATAACGAGTTCTTTATCCACCTGTTCGATATCGCAATGCATAGCCTTAGCTACTTCCGCACCAAGAATAATCTTTAGCCTTGTTTCAACTTTCTTACGTTCTGATTTCTCCAGAGACTTAAGACGATTAAGTTCTAGTTGAGCAAAAGCAACCTTTTGCTTTAATGTTTTTTCTGTTCTTGTTTTTTTACTTTCATTATCCATAGTTATCACCTCTTGCTGTTTATACGTATTTAATTATCACAAAGAGAAATAACGTCAAATTTACACCATTTTGTAAGAGAGAATGATTCTGATACATTTCTTTATAAATATGTGCAACGCATATGATAGTAATTACTAACTTAAAATACCCCGCACTCTCCGCGTTACTTATTTTTGCGCATTCGTGCTTTTATTTTTACCTGTCATTTTCAAACTCTATTTCCCAATCTCAACCTGTGAATTGTGCAACACATAACACTGTCTGTTTTATTCGTTTTTTTCATCAAATTTAGCGCCCCCGCCTTACGGCGGGAATAATTAATACTTCTTTTGCCCTTACGGGCCTTTCTTTACTCTGTTTGTCCTTCAGACGTGAAACCTACACCTTTAATCCAGTTTGCGCCGCTTAACCCGGCGTATTATTTTACAACCATACATATATTTCGTATTAATTAATAAGAGGGGCATTTTACATTGGCTTATTTTATTAAAGACAATGCCCACCTATACACTGCTACGCAGTGTGTGGGGTCTACCGACGGTTGCCTGCCGCAGGCTAAAAGCAAAACCAAGGTCAACGTCAACACCAAAGTTTTTCTTACGAAAAACTAACAGCATTACTTTTATTTGAGGTTATATTTTTAATGGCGATTTTTCATCTGGATTTTAAAATTGTGAAACGAAGCGAAGGCATGACTTCCGTTGCGAAAGCTGCCTACCATGCCCGTACACGTATTACAGATGATCGCATTGGCGAAACATTTGATTTCAGCCACAGAACAGATCTTCATGGTCATATTATATTAGCGCCCGTTTCCGCACCTGCTCATATTGTTGAATGCTCCTCAGCACTCTGGAATGAAGTTGAAAGAGTGGAACGCCAGAACAACGGTCAAACAGCCCGTTATTTTGATGTCGCTATCCCCGTAGAACTCAGTAATGATGACAAGAAAAAATTGGTTGCTGAATACTGCCAGAAGAACTTTGTTGATAAAGGAATGATTGCTGATGTCGCATTCCACGATTTAGATGGTAAGAATCCCCATGCTCACGTCATGTTAACCCTGAAAACTATCGGTCCCGAAGGCTTCGGTAAAAAAGACAGAAGCTGGAATGATAAGAAGATGGTTGTTCAGTGGCGTGAGTCATGGGCCACGATGTCAAACAGCTACCTTGAGGCTGCAGGCAGTGAAGAACGTATCGATCACCGTTCTCTCAGGACGCAATGTGCTGATGCCCTTGCTCAGGCAGAAGAAGCATTCAGCGCTGAAGAGAAAGCATTCTGGCTTGCCAAAGCGACAGAAACTAACCGCCCGGCAATGCAGCGCGTTCATCGTGCCAAGTGGAATGACACCGAGTCACAGGAACAACGAGCCACTGAACAAGCTCAACGCGCTCATCAAATTGAGGAAGCAAAGAAGGTCTACACCACATTCAGTGAGCTACCACTGGAGATCGTGGTTGATGTCAGAAGCTTTACGATTACACATCTTCCTGAACCCGAAGAAATCGTTATCCCTGACTACCCGGCAACAGAAGAGCAGCAACCTGTTCTTACAACATCTGAACCACACAGAAGACCAGCCGTAAAATCTTACCGTGACCCCAGTAAGGTCAGTAAAGTAAATGTATCAGGGAAGAAAACCCCTGTTCTGGTTGTTCCTGAACCAAATGCATCCACTAAACTGAAAACCCCATCTCTTCAAAACACCAGAGCGATGAACCGTGCTCCTGTGAGGAGTAGGAAACAGACCAAGCCCCGCCAGAGCGGTTTGTTTAAACGTTTCACACTACTGATAGTAGGATATATAAGAGAGAAATTTATCTGGGCCAAAAGGAAAGCAGATACCACTGATGCTGACCATGATAAGCGTATCGCAGAGAACTATGTCTATGATGAAGTGCTGGATGTCAATGTTCCACGTTCGGAGTTTGAAAGACGCGCTAAGTTTAACAATAACCAAACATCGCAAGAAGCAGGAGTCTATGGTAACAAATCAGATATTAACAAGACTGTTCGTTTCCCAAATCGTTTTGAGCAAGAACAAACGGAGGTCAACAAACACATGGAATTTATACTGTCTATTAGAGGAAAACCTTCTATGTCAAAGTTAAAACCAACTAACAGAAAATCTAACATCAAATAGCAATGTTCTCCCCACTATTAATTTTTAATCAAATGCATGTTACATAGGCTCAAAATGTGATAACATATGAAAACATAGAATTTTTATATACTTGGTGAATGTTTTGGACAACAATATATATAATATCCTTTTCTTCATCTTTCTTTCAATAGCAATTCCATTCCTTTTATTCCTCGCATGGAAACAGCACTTAAAAACCAAAGAGATTCGTTCATATCTATTGAAAGAGGGATATAATATTATTTTCAACGGAGAAGGTAACTCATATCTCGCGTTTAATATTAGTAATGCGACATTTCGTGCAGGTGATTTAACTTCCAATGATTATTTTCAAGCATCAATTTCTTATATCCACGATTATAGATGGGAGTGGAAAGAGGTTGAGGCAAAGAAAATAAATAATATATTTATTATTTACATTTCGAATATTGATTTCCCTTCCCAAAAACTATTTTATCGCAATAATAAATCTTTAGCAGAAATAGACTGGGCAAAATTACAAGCAATTTTTCATCAACCATATGAAATACAGAATGACGTCATGCAAGATAACAATAATACGCACTATGATTTTTTCATATCCCATGCAAAAGAGGATAAAGATACTTTTGTCAGACCACTGGTAGACGAGTTAAATAGACTTGGTGTAATTATTTGGTATGATGAACAGACACTTGAAGTCGGCGATAGCTTAAGGAGAAATATTGATTTAGGCCTAAGAAAAGCAAATTATGGCATAGTCATACTTTCTCATAACTTTCTAAACAAGAAATGGACACAATACGAATTAGATAGTTTAATTAATCGTGCAGTGTATGATGATAATAAGATTATATTGCCAATCTGGCATAATATCAATGCTCAAGAGGTATCTAAATACAGCCATTATTTGGCGGATAAAATGGCCCTGCAAACTTCTTTATATAGCGTTAAGGAAATAGCAAGAGAGTTGGCTGAGATAGCATACAGGAGAAGATAAAACAATAAATCATAAGTGTTTAATATCTTCGATGCATAAAATTAATTGTATTAACACATCTAAATAGTATGTTTGTTATGGAATGAGTGTTTCGTGCTCATTCCACATATTGTTTAGTATACGTTGAAATATTACAGACCTAACTTAGTATAAACAGATGTAGGGTATAGATAACTACCACTATTTGAACTTGAGTAATAGTTAACACAGTAATTATCTAATGCGTATTTAATAATTTTAGGTTGGAAGGATACAGATACTGTATAATGCTCTGAATCTAAAAGTGGTTTAGGAATGAAGTTCTTATCGACTGTTCTATCTCCGTCTAAATTAGCTATTACAACAGGAAGATTAAATTCTACGATAAGATCTATTTCATGGGCAAGAAACGATACTCCATCGCTACCTTTTCTCTTAGTATTAGCACTTCCCAACAGTACTACTTGTTTAGCATTTTTCATCCTTTCGCGGAGGTTTCGCTTTATGGTTTCGGGCTTACTTGTATCTCTTGAAATAAAGAGATCATGAGCATCAAAAAAGTTAAAGTCTATGTTTTCATTTGCTTTCCATGCCTCCATTAGACGATAAAACTTTATATCTTCGCTTGCAAAAGCCACATATGTCTTATTACGATAACTCATATAGTCCCCATGAAGCAGTCAACATTAGTATCAACATGTTGAAAATACCTTATATATCAGATAGTGTAAACATCATTTATAATAAACTACTTTCAACACACTTGAATTACATATAATTAACAAGGTTGATACAAAAATGGCGAAAGTTAACTTTTTCGATAAGCGTATACTTAAAAAATTTTCAGACTACACATCAACTATAAGTACCATATTTTCACTTTTTTTGATTTTTATAGACATTCCAACAGAAAACAAACTAACACTTGGTATTATATTTTTAATTATTTTATTCTTACTATATTTCGGCATATGGTTTAAATCAAATAATCTTTCGGAAGTTAATTTAGATGTTGAGGGCAGCATTGTTACTGTAAAAGCAGGTGATTTATTCAGACAAGATGGATTCAAGGTCATTGCTTTTAATGAATATTTTGACACGCAAGTTGATGATGTTATCATTTCTCATAATTCCCTTAATGGATTATATATTGATAACTATTTAGTGGGATCCGTATCTGATTTGGACCATCGTATTTCAAATCATCAGTTTGAAGAAGATGAACTGCTTGATGTCAACCATAAAAGAAAAGTGGGTAAAACACAAAAATATTCGCTAGGAACTATCTTCGTTAATAATGATTATCTATTAACTGCGTTTTCAAAATTTGACGATAAAAATAGAGCTTTTCTTACAATGCCAGATTATCTAGCATTTTTAATAAATTTTTGGGACAAAGTCAATCGTATATATGCTCAAAAAAGTGTCTCTGTTCCTATCTTTGGATCTGGAATCACTAGAATAAAGGAACATAAAAATATTAGCGATGAGGATTTACTTAAAATAATGTTGTGGACTTTTAGAATAAGTGAAATGAGGTTTAAATTTCCGGCAAAGCTTACTATCGTTATCCACAAAGATAAGATAGATAAAATAAACTTATTGGATATAAAATCAGCGAGAAATGGTCTTTAGTTATATTTATATATGGGCGAACCATGAAACGTCGCCCATATATAATTGTTTTCGCTTTTTATATCTTTCGCCTAAACACTACATTATCAGCAAAAATAATTTTGCCAGCAACAAACCCAATAGCTGCAATGATTGGTAGGCTGATAGTAGCCCCCGCCATGCCTGTTGGCATACCGATCAACGCCGATAAACCAAAAGCCAACAACAAAACAACAGCAGCATACCACTTCGGGTAGGCACCATATAACACCGTCGCTAAACAGCCTGTACAGACGTGAACCCCACGCTGGCTCTCTTTGAAACAGAACGGGCATTTGATGATATTGTTTTCCATAGTGGTTTCCTTAATTGGCTCTCCAGCCATTACTGGTTTTAACGAGATTCATTGCACCATCAGCAGGTTCATTCATCCCTTTAACGCTGGCGAAGGCTTTTTTGTCAATCCAGCCCGGAACGTCAACCAGCTTCCATGTATAAGTCACGCGAACTACTTTCTGATTACCGTTTCCCGGCTCCGTCCATTCCTTAATCTCGTCAACAGCACGACGACCAACACAGGCACCGTCTGTTGTGCTCCAGACTTTGGCTTTTTTGCCTTCCTCTGTTATCCCTAATACATTCGAGTCATAGCCCTGTTCAAAAACCATCAGGCCCTGCTCAATAAAACCGTCGAGGATCACTGAATTGGTCCCTGTGCCAGTCGAATCAAGTCGTGGCTTGGCAAGACGGATGGGGAAGCTGGTGTTATTGTTATCCAGCGAGAAGCAGTATTTGTCCTGCCCAATCTTGGTATTAATCGCTTTCTCAAAATCACCTTTCTCACCACATCCCGCCAGTGCCAGAGCTGCGCCAGCAACGAGTAAAATCTTCTTCATCTGCTTATCCATCCTGATAATCAAAGTGCCTAAATTTTTGACCTAATCCGGTCAGGGCTAGAGTTGTTGCGGGATCCGGCTGATATCACATGGCAAAACCACCGCTTAACCAATTGATAGGATTCAATTCTTTTAACGTCTCGTCATATCGTTTAAAACGATCAAAAACGGCCACATGATAGTTTTCAACTATCATAAATAGATATTCGATCGGTATTAACAATTAATCACCGAACGATATCGTGCTTTCAATCGCTATAATCTATCGATAACTCATTATCGATCTTTTATATCGATTATAATTTCAAGTTCTGATAGCCTTGCAACGCCGAGACCGACGCCATGAGTTTGGTGCTGTAGGACGTATAAAACGAAGCAAAGCTCTGTGAGCGGGTTCAGTCTATTTAACTCATTTACATGGAGGAAGTAAGAGTGGAAGCAACAGGTATCGTATTTTTAGTGGTGCTCTTCGTCATTATCATGACCGTAGCAGATATACAGAAGAAAAAGCACTACAACAGCTTTACGGAAGTTCTGGACGGCGACATTCTTTCGTATGAATGCCAACAGACAGGTATTGTTATTGATACACAAAAACATACTGTCCGTATTTTCAATAAAGATAAAGACAGCACATATACTTTTGATGAAATCCGGGAAATAAATTATACGCTTTCAGACGGTGGTAAGTTTTACGGCAATGGAACATTACGAGGTATGAATAATGCGGCTATTGCTAACTGGAGAGAACAACTTTCAGCTAATAAACGGTCTGGCCTAAATATTTTAACCGATGATATTAAAAACCCCATGTGGAAAGTTAATGTTCCCCTGAAAAATAAAAGCACCTCAAATCACGAACTTTGCGAGCGGTGGATGCTGGTATTTAAAAAGTATGTTTTCTGAGTCTCACCTTTCATCTATTTATGGAACAAAAATGAAAAAATTATTATTTGCTATTTTTAGCATACTTCCGCTTGGTGGCTGTACCGTTCATGGTAATAAATCCCTAACTGATGAAAATCATCAGACGGTTAAATTAAAAATCGTCAAGGGTAAAACTACCCAACGAGAAATTCTTGCTGCCTTTGGAGAGCCTCAGACACGCGCTACGAATGATGGACAGGAGATGTGGAACTACTCAAGAAAGCCAACTATCTAACTACATACCGGGCCTTGCTCTGTTGACCAATAGCAGCACGGCACACATTAAATCACTGGATATCTGGTTTAAGGGTGATGTTGTGGAACGTTATGATTTTCGTCAGACTGCAAGTAAGACTTCTCGCGGTTTGATGGATTAAAAGTACTATTACCATCATAACGTATTATGCGTTAATTATATATTCAGGAGTTAGACACTAACTCCTGCATTAAGTAATCCTATTTTAATTTCCTGTTATTATTTTACTTAGAATTTCGTCAATATATTCGGTTGTAACTATAAACGCATTTTTACCAATCTCACTTCGAAATATTTGGCATTCATCACTATGAAATTTACTAATGAAAAAATCAAATGAACACTGTGCTATAGCCTTATTAATACCATCCACGTTTGGTTTATCTTCTGGATTTGGCGTTGCATAAAGTAGCGAATATGAATCTAATGGAATATATATACATTTTAAATCATCATTACTTTCATAGAATGGCTTAAACTTTCGTTCCCCAGACACTTCAAAGATTACAATACTATCTCCTAAAATCAAAGATTGATTTGTTTTCAATACTTTGTAATGCATATTCTTATAAATATTACTTTTCTTATCCTCAGATGAAACCAAAACATCTAACTGAACCTTTTTTACTATTTCAGGTATTTTTGATATTATTTCTTGCTCAAACTTCGGAACTAATGTTGATAGCATCTTTTCTGCAGCATTTGGTAGCCATAATTGAACGTTATCAAAAAACATGGAGTTATATTGCTCATGTAGACTTGCTGGTATTGGTAGTTTATTTAACTCATTTTGAAGTAATTCTTTGATTGTTTTTGGATTTCTTTGGAAATAATCAATAAGAGTTTCCTTGTCTAGCAATCTGTTTTTTAATTGCTCACCAAAATATGCCCATGAATCTATCATGTTTTCTCTTAAGTTTTTTGTTCTAATCTCCATATGATAAATAAACTCGGCTAAATCTTTCCTGTTGTCTAGGTTGTAAGTCCCATCGACTAAACTATTAAGTATGCGTGAATAACTGTATGTTTCGTTTTCTGTTATTTTTTTATCAACGCTTGAATCGCCATAGTGAGAATAAAACTTGTTTTCCAAACCAATATTCTCTACTATCATGTTTTCCTTGAAACAATCTTTTCTATACCAGTTAGTAAAATACTTCCCATTTTTTTCGTTAGAAAAACCTCTTTGTAAAAAACGTGGGATAAAATGTTGCCTATTCCCTGCCATTATCTTCTCCTCATAGCAAATAAATATGGACAATATATTACCAACATTCTAACTATCATCAATGATTAAAACAGAGGAACAAAAGGATTCTCTCTCAGCGAATGGGAACAATGGAACAGCAGCGGTTTCTTCGTAATTGGACTGAAACCGTAGTATTGCATCGGAACAAAAAATTAACTTACCTTCCATCGCTCATCCTCCTCCTGTAGTTATCAGACTAAATATTTTACCAGAACATAGGTTGTTATCGCATTTTGATTTTTACTGATTCATATTCGTTGATGTGATCCTTAAAAGTGCTTATTGCTTTTAGCAATGACCTGTTAAGTAAACCATTAATCTCCTGTGATGTTTTCCCGTTTCTGACGACCACTATATATCCAAGAGTCAGATCTTGTCTTATCATTGGATTCAATGGCTCTATACCTATGCTAATCCCCGTGTTTTTGTATTTAGCAACCGGATACCCAACTGAACTATGGATAACAATATTGCCGCTATCTGCAAGCCTTGATAACATTCTGTCGCTGTATATCGCTTTTCTTAAATCCTGTAAAACAGGGATATAGTGTTTATCCATATTTTCTGTCAAAGCTGTAGGCAAGTAGATTTTTGTTTTTATTTTTCGCATGATATTTTTCCTGTTATTGTTTTTATTTAATACCATGCAACTAATAATAATATCAAAAATATTTATTATATTTTATAGGTGTTTTATAACATCTGTGATTTTATAGTTTCTTCACTCATCTGTGTAAGTTCTGAGACCAAGCGAATATAAATATTTTTCAACCTGTCTTTATCGCAACGACTTGCAGACTCTGATAACAGATAATGGTCATAGTTATTGACACAAATGCTGTTGCCGTTTTCAAGAGTTAATTTCAATCCAAGTTCTGTATCTTCTACTTTGTTTACAATACAGATCATAAATGGTGTTTTGTCATGTGGATGGAAGAGTGTGATCATTTTGATATTGTTCATTGTATTTTCCTTTTATTATTTTATTACTGTTTAATACTCCATCGTAAGCGTAAAAATCAAATATATCTGTGTTTTCTTCATGCTTTTACTTATTATTTTTAAACTACTTTTTGAAAAAATATTTATCTCTGTGCTGACGCACGGCTACGCCCTAACATTGACATTTTGTATTTGATTATACTACTATGAGGTAATAAACAAGTGTATTCGGTCATAGCCAGATCTATTTTCCTTTTAACTTTTAATTCGGATCCTATGTTTAAACATAGCATTCCCCATCTGACATATAGCATTTGCTCTTAAACGTATAGGAAAACTATATCTTGAGTAGCAGCACTTCGTGATTGTTGCCAACAATCACTCTGCTGTGAGGAGCTTGTCTCCGATAATGATGGATTTATCCAAAAAAAGATCGCGTCGTAGACGCTAATAAAACAAAAGAAATCTTAATTAAGCTCTCACAATAAAAGCAGCGGTTCGTGATTGTTCGAAACAATCACTTCGCTGATAGCAGTTATTAAGGAATACAATAGCCCCTGTAAAACCACTAAAACATAACGCAAAAGTAAAACTGGACTCTCTTAACTTCTTACTAATTATTTAATTATAAGCATAGTCCCGGACCAGTAAAATCGCGGCTTCACAACTTTTTTTCCTATGTTTAAACATAGCTTTTTTAACATATAACATTGTCATAATAATATACTTCCTATTTTATTTATAGTTCTACTATTGACTTTCACTTTTTTGCATAGTATTAAAATACATATAACAAAAATAATAAGAGAGAATAATATGAATACAAACGATGCTGACCTATTACACTTATTTGAATCATTAACTACAGAACAAAAGATTGATATCGCAAGACGCTTGCTACAAAACAAAGAAATAAAATCAACGACAGTTATTTCTTCTGAGGAAGATAAAGCTATTTCGTTTTCACAACCTTATGTGTTTGCTTTTACTTCCAACTTTCGAGTCTTCTCTGATCTTGACATATCCAAGAATGAATTCCGTGTATTAACCTATATCTTGGAGTATATGGAGTTTGGAAATCTGATCAATCTTTCGCAATCATCGCTGTGTAAAGCACTGAACATCGCTTCCGGTAATATGTCTAACATTTTTAAAAAACTCAGACAGAAAGGAATACTTGTAGAGCATCATGGTCATCTCTATATCAACTCTAACATTTTCGCAAAAGGGATGAGTCATCAACTGGATCAGAAACGAAAAGAACAGTTGAGCAACGCTCGCAATCTTTGCGCAGAGATAGAGCAGTATCCAGAAAACTATACGAAACATTCACAGGGAGAAAGAAGAAAACTGACCTTAGAAACAGAGGTTAAAGAAATTTATACTGACGCGTTTATTTTCAGTAAGAAGAAAAAGAATAACGCTGTTCCTAATCCCAATAACAGCATACATATTGATAAACCACGAAACGTATATAAAAGAACAAAGGAAAACGAGGAAGCAAGGAGGAACTCTGTTGACATAGAGTCTCATATGCAGAAAGTATCCAGATAAAATAACAACAACAAGGAAATAATAATGAAAAAACTACCCGGTTCGCTTGAGATTAAGCTCCACGAAAAGCTATCCAAGAGTGATATACTAAATATATTGGCTGAGCAGATGACCATGCTTGAGGAAACATTTGGCATTCAGGAGTTTAAGATTTTCTCTTACCTTGAATGCTACATAGGAGAAAAGAAACAAGCATTATATTATAGAAGTCGCAACAGTGCCGTAGCCACATTCAAATTAAAGGGTCTGGAATCCCCGGTAAACACGGCTAAGCTCATATCAAAAGAAAACGGACAACGCATTGTTTCCTTTGATAAAGAACTGGATATAGACAGAATATCTGCTACAGTCCGAAATATACAAAACAATAATCCTTATCAGGGGTGGTCTGAAGGTATCAGTGTTGTTCCTGCCTCAATCATTAGTAAAATAATCCAAGAGGATATAATACGAGCGCAGGAAGAACAAGGCAGACTTTACCGTATTGAAGAACAGCACAAGAAAGAAGAACAAATACGCAAAGCGAAAGAAAGAGAGGAATATGAACGACCTTTAAAAGCTTTTATTTCTTCAAAAATAAAAGAAAGCGGTTTATATGAGAAGGATTTCAGAAAACAGGTTTGTTCAAGCTGCGACTATCTGAAAGATCGCGCCACAAAATCAAGATACTTTAGTGAACGACCTGACTTGTTAGAAAAATATCATAATGAAAGATTAATTCGTTTCTCGATAAAAGGCACTGATGGTAAAGTAGGTAAAATAGAAATTTATACAGAGACAGGTGAACTTATTTTTGAACAGTATAAATCAAAGTAATATTTTTATACCTACGCCAATTTGACACTTACACCATATCTCGTAATATAAATATATCTATTATTTTATCTACGAGGTATTTCTTATGAGAAAAGTAAAAACAGACAACAGTGATTTAATCGAATACGTAAATACAGTCAAAGAACTAAAAAATCACATTCCAATAGAAGAATACAGAAATGAATATCGTAAACTACGTTCCGATGATATTCCATTGGTTAAAGCTCAGAAATTTAAGTCTGCCCATACCGAACTTCGCAGGCTGGAAAAAAAGAGAGAATCTCTTATTGAATACTTTATAGACGAGTTAAATCCCATCAGCAGTTCAAAAGCTAACACATCAGCCAAATCATCAGGTAATCTCGATTTATTTAACGAACGCGTGTTATACCGTAAGGCCATTTCAGATAAGAGTGATGAAGAAATAATAGCCTTGGTCATAAAACAACGCACAGAAGCCGCTGTTGAGTTCCAACGTTCAATTGAACATAGTCTTGAGCAACTATCTCGTATCTCGTCAGAGTTCGAACCATCAAACCAAAAGCGCAGGAAAATGTCTCTTTAAAACGACTCTATGCTATTCGTGTGAAATGTGATGTATTAGATTGCTTATGCAATAATGTTTACTATATTATTTACTGACTGTTTTTTTTGATTTTTCCAACAGCACCGTAAGCATTATTTTTATTAATCGCCTATTTTAAAACACCGGATGACATACTATGAGTGAAGCTCTTAAGGCACTGAACAATATTCGTACACTTCGCGCACAGGCTCGTGAAACAGATCTGGCAACTCTGGAAGAGATGCTGGAAAAACTCACCACAATCGTTGAAGATCGCCGTGAGGAAGAAAATTCAGCCCGTAAAGAACAAGAAGAACGTCAGGCTAAACTTGAAGCCTTCCGCCAGAAACTGTTAGAAGACGGTATCGATCCTACAGAACTACTCGCTTCCGTTGGTTCATCCCAGCCTAAAACCAAATCAACTCGTGCTCCTCGTCCTGCTAAATACAAATATACAGATGAGAACGGTAATGAGCAGACTTGGACGGGTCAGGGCCGTACTCCTAAAGCAATCGCCGCTGCTATCGAAGCTGGTAAAACGCTGGAAGACTTTGCGATCTAATCACAATAAAACCGTCAATCTAATTTGGCGGTTTTACTTTCGCTCCATCAGTAATTAACCTGCAACAATAGAGGCGACTACGAACAGGACGTTGAAATTAATCCATCTCCCCAAATGACTACAAAATAATGATGATTCATTCCCGAATATTAGAATTATCTCATCTCCTGTTGCTAGCCAATTATTGTTTGCTTACTGCATCCACACACGCGAACTATTTTTCAAGTATTTATTAAAGTATTCATGTCCATCTTTATTACTGGCAACATGCAACCTTTCACCATTTGTAATATCACGATAGTCAAATCCGATTAAAAAGAAACCTTCTCGGATTTTATAGGGATTAATGTTTATGCGTATAGAATTTTTTTCGGTCCAGTCAATCCACGTATTATCATTACCTTGATGCCAAATCTGAATGCTATGATTATAGAAAGTATTATTAAACGTGGAAAAGTAATGTCGAAATAACTCTTTTTTATCCTTAAATAGGCATTCAATTGCTTTGCGATCTGATTTGATATCAATTAAACTAATATTTTTACCATAATCAACCAAGCCATCTCGAATTACTTTATTTTTAATTATTGATTCCTTTATTTCATGTGATATATGATATGAGAAATCAATAATCTCGTTGCTAAATTTGTTAAACTCGTTATCAGAATAATGACCTGTTGCAATACTAATTGCAGCAGCAATATCCATAGTGGAAAAATGATAGTCACCGGGTTGGAAAAGCGAATTAATCATCCCTCTGAATTCTCTGGCATTCATCAAATCACATGGACTATACCATCCGCGCAGTTTATTTTCATTAACTCTACCGAGAATTTCAATAATATTTTTCTGATATAAATAATGTGAAAGTTTTCTCTTGAATATATAGTGAAATGGGGATGTGATTGTTTCAGATATTTTAAAAATGTCATTTATAATCATTTTAGTTCCCTAGCATCATTCTTAATTATTAGTGCATCAGATAGAATCTGGCTAAACAACACTTAAAAAAGATTTTTTTACTTTTGAAATTAACCTTCCCCATAAGGATGTTTTTTTATCCGTCGGTGATGAATTCGCCCATGAAGGATTCATAAGGTCACTTGGTAGCGAATATTTATGGTCATCCTCATCAACGACTACAGCATGTAGCTTCTCAGCTATCTGCAACATTTTACAGTAAAGGGCTTCGTCAGGATGTTTTGTTGAAATCCTTCCATCATTCCAATCAAGCCAAGGTTCATCGAGTTCACAATGCCCACTCCATGTAGCAAAAAAATCACCGTTCTTGTTATCTATAGATAGTTCTTTATCATCATTAACAAGCTGGAGCCATTCTTCACTACTGATTGGAGCACTTGCGCTATCGAACCAATGTTCCGTTCTTACAATGTGAAGCTCCCAGCCCATAACCACCTCCATGTTTTTAATATAGATACGTTATTATACAGAACACTTATCAGTCAATGAGATCTTCTGGCGAGACTCGGTCACACGCCATCTTCTCAAGCATTCTTTGTAATCTTTTCATTTTCAACTTACGCGCTTTTTTCTCACCAATCTCCTGATAGTATTCTTCACGACGTTCGTTAACCACGCTCCTGAACTTTTTCAAAAGCTGTTCAAGTGTTTTGATGTCAGTGGTTGCGGCTTCCGCTTGGATTTTTTTATACATATACATCACATGAAATTCATCAATCATTTTTTGCTCCTTGGATAGACAAATAAGATTTTTTATCAGCCCCATGAAGGGGCCGATATACGTCAGAACATATCAACATATTGATTCCGCCAGAACCGTATAATGCATTTTGGCTAATGCCTGCTTAACCCCTTTAAAATCCACCTCAGACAGTTTTTCAGCAGCGTTCTTTTTCCATGCTTTTTTCAGAAGATGTTTCTCAGCATTTCTCATCGCCAGATCGATTAGCCTACAGACAAACTCATGATCCATTACATGCGTTATAATCATATTGCTAGTCGTTTTATCCTTTGAGTTAAAAAGCTCCGCGTAGATATGCAAGGACACAATATAAAAGATTTCAGTGTTTTTATTTTTAAATGTATTCATTGGATTTTCCTTTTGGTTAATATTAAAAATGAAATGCTGTAGTATTAGCGGTATACACACTTATAGATAATCCAAAGCTGACGAAGGTGTTTCTTTACCTTACTGTGGCTTACTTCTCCATAAATCCGATTCCTTTTACCTTCTTCGGTGTCATCATAAAAATGATATCTCGTTTTTTAATGATACTTTCCATAATGTCATTCATATTATATTTATTGTTGATAAAATAATAAAAATCATCTGGTGCATTCCTATGCAATCCGTCCATATAGTTCCTGAAATAATATTCGGCTTGTTCAATAAAATGTTTTGTCGTAATAAGTTCTATCTTCATATTCTTCTCCATTATTGTTTAGGATAATAAGATGCCCTGTGCGAACAGTTATCTGTTCGACACGAGATCTTGTTTCTGTTTTTATGCAGCGTTCTGGCGTGAGTTTCGAATAGTCGCGTCAATCCATTCATCAATCTCACTTTCAATGAATGCCACCGCTCTTATCCCTGTTTTCACCTGCGATGGAAACCGTCCGGCCTTAATCAGTTCGTAAATCCACGTTTTACCAAATCCGGTGCGTTTTATTACTTCTGGTAAACGGATAAACGTTGTCTTTGCTTTTATTTCTCTTTTAACCATATTTATCTCCTGTGTTATTTGATGGAGATAATTGTAGGGAGATCGCTTGTGGAAAACTAGGTTGGTTCACCAGCCCTGAACCAGAGGGATGTTCAGGACCAGTGAATTCAGGGGATGTTTATAAGAAATGAATACAGGGGAAGTTCAGTGTTAGTGGATGTCCCTTGTTTTCTTTTTTGTTTCTGGTTTGTCATTCATTGCGATGACATCAAGAATAGGTGAGTTTTTCACCAGATTGTTTTTTATGAAAAAATCATTCAGTGACTTGAAATAATTGTCATTGCTTAAAAAACCGTGGGCAAGCGGATAATCAGTGTCTTTGATTTGCTCGCTACCTCTGGCATAACGCATATCGGGGTGTAGGATACCAGCCAATACAGGGTATTTGATTTTCTGGTTGTTGAGCTGTTCCCAAGCGATGAGGTCCATCAGTGGGATAATCTTGTAATCAAGTATCTTCTGGAATGTTTTATGACCAAACCGGAAATCTTTTTCCGGTGGTTTAGGCACTTTCAGGTGCTTTTGCCACTGACTGATAAGCACTTTCAGGTGTTCAGCCAGATCGTCACTGCTGGCTTCTTCCAAGTCAATTTCAATCAGCATCTTGTTCGCAGGATTCAGCCCTCCCTGTTTCAGGTATTCAGAGATGTAATCCGAACTCACTGAAACATTTTCTTCTTGAGGCGTATTCTCCAGCCGATACATTGCCCGTCCATAGTTAAACAGTGAGTTCCTTGTCATTGGCCTGACAGCATAGCTATGAGACAGCATGTGGCTTTCAGAGATCCATTTATCCTCCAGCAAGACCCTACCAGAGTGGATCATCGCATCATGGTGAATAACGGCATTACGATGCTTATCGTCCAGTGTTTCCCATTGCTGTCTGGCTTTATAGACAAACATGCGCCTTTCCAGCTCTGCATAAATTTGTTCCAGAGTGAGGTCTTTCAACGCATCATAGCGGCTAACATCAAACCATTTGCTTAATGCTTCCACTATCTCCGCGACAGGTATTCTTTTTGTCATTCTTTTCCCTAAAAATGTTGATGTTCATTACATTGACGTTAACGCATCCAGCAGCATAGAGAAAGGGAATAATGATAGCTGGCGCTCTCAGCATTGGTCATATAGTGTTCTTCTGTCTTTCGTTATCTTTCCGGGGGTAAACATATCGGGTAATAGCAGTAATCTGTTGAATCAGTGATTGAAGATTTGTAGCAGAAGAGGGAGATCGTTCAGTGAGGTTCAGTGAAGCGTATTGTCATAACTAATTGATAGTAATTGACTTTATGGTGATATGGCATTAAAAATGCTGGTAAATATGATGGTAAAAACAAACGCCATTTTTTGAAAGCCACTAACAGCAGGAGATACAGATGAAGTTCGAGTCCAGTCAGAGGAGCCAAATTTAAAAAAGCCTGCTTTCAAGCAGGCTTTTTGCTTTTTACTCGACTGTCATTTTAAAGCATCTTCCCTGATTCGGAATTAATTTGTACTGGCATACCTGAGCGACGTTGTAACGTGGCATTTGCGCGATTCGCATCAACGCCTTGTTCGTTGATAAACGTCCGCAAAGAAGGCGTTATCGGCAAAGGAACTTTTCTGTCTGACTCATACTCCGCACGATTGCGCGACAACGGTTCATGAACCTCCAGCCATTTCGAACCGTCTGGCTCCGTCGTATATTTTATCGGTTGATCAATAATCTGTACGCGTGTACCTACAGGCACGTTATCGAACAGGTATTTGATATCATCATTACGCAGGCGTATACACCCCTGACTTACCCGCAGTCCGATACCAAAATTTGCGTTGGTTCCGTGGATTGCATAAAGCCTACCGATGTAAATAGCATATAGCCCCATGGGATTATCGGGGCCAGCAGGAACAAACGCAGGCAAACTCTCGCCACGTTTAGCATATTCGCGGCGGGTATTGGGTGTCGGCGTCCAGGTTGGCGCTTCTTGTTTACGCTCCACGGTTGTCACCCAGTTACGCGGCGTTTCACGCCCTGCCTCGCCAATGCCTACAGGAAACACTTCCACAGTATTGCTGTCTGGCGGGTAATAATAAAGACGCATCTCAGCGACGTTAACGACAATCCCCTTCCGGGCAGTAGCAGGCAAAATAAGCTGCTGCGGTATGATCAATTGTGAACCCGACTTTGGTAAGAAAACGTCTACTCCCGGATTTGCTTCCAGCATATTACTCAGACCTTGCCCGTGTTGTGCGGCAAAGGTTTCCAAAGGCCGGGTATTATGCTCAGGAACAGTTATCGTAATGGGCTGCCCCACCAAACGACTGCCCTCAGGAGGTAATGGATAAGTTACCGCCAGGCTATTATGACTGACAAAAAGTAGAACCAATGAACAAAAAATATTTACACGACGCATCATTTCCCTTTCCTAAGTCGCGAAAGCAATTCAATTATTATAGCTTTTCCCAGACTTTTCGTTTCTAACAGTGAATTTCAAACGGTTTTTATGCCAGGTGTCCCCCCCCCCGTTACTTTATTCGTACCCCTTATAATGGGGTGTTAGCCAGCCAGACCCGGCATGATTACTGCCCCCAGTCGTCCATGATCCGGGGGGTGATGTCACCGGGTCTGGTGGGGCGCTGGTAACCGCTAATAGGGGTCAGGTCAGGCACTTTTGCCGGGACCGTCTGTAACGTGGATGCCGGTACCTGCTCCCCGTGGTTATCTGGTTAACCCATATACAAGGGAGACAGAATGACCGAATCCAGCGATTACGAATCCGTCCAGGTCTTTATCGGCGTTGATGTCGGTAAAGATACGCATCACGCTGTAGCCATTAATCGTTCAGGTAAACGCCTGTTCGATAAAGCATTACCCAACGACGAAAACAAACTCAGGTCGCTAATATCTGACCTGAAACAACATGGTCAGATACTGCTGGTTGTTGATCAGCCAGCTACCATCGGTGCGTTACCTGTCGCCGTTGCCCGCTCAGAAGGAGTCCTTGTCGGATACCTCCCTGGACTGGCCATGCGCCGCATAGCCGACTTACACGCCGGTGAAGCTAAAACTGATGCTCGTGACGCTGCCATCATTGCCGAAGCTGCCCGTACCCTGCCTCACGCGCTACGCACGCTGAAACTGGCTGACGAGCAAATCGCCGAACTCTCCATGCTCTGCGGCTTCGATGATGATCTTGCCGCACAGACAACGCAGGCCAGCAACCGTATCCGCGGCCTTCTGACCCAGATACATCCGGCACTGGAGCGCGTTCTCGGTCCGAGACTTGATCACCCGGCGGTACTCGATCTTCTCCAGCGATATCCCTCACCAGAAAAACTCGCTTCGCTGGGTGAGAAGAAGCTGGCAGCCCAGCTCTGCAAACTTGCGCCTCGTCTGGGTAAACGCCTTGCAGCAGACATAGCTCAGGCACTGGCCGAACAAACCGTCGTCGTTCCCGGCACGAATGCCACTGCCGTAGTACTGCCACGTCTGGCACTCCAGCTCATCACGCTGCGTAAGCAAAGAGACGAGGTGGCGCTTGAGGTAGAACAGCGAGTTCTTGCTCACCCTCTTTACCCGGTCCTGACCAGTATGCCCGGAGTCGGTGTCAGGACCGCAGCCAGACTCCTCACCGAGGTCGCCTGCCGCGCCTTCGCCTCTGCCGCACATCTCGCTGCTTATGCTGGCCTTGCGCCGGTAACTCGGCGATCCGGCTCGTCAATACGCGGTGAGCATCCCTCGCGACGGGGTAATAAAGCTCTCAAACGGGCGTTGTTCCTGTCGGCCTTCGCCGCGCTCAGGGATCCGCTCTCCAGGGCTTACTACACCCGCAAAATGAGTCAGGGAAAACGACACAATCAGGCGCTTATCGCCCTGGCGAGACGACGCTGCGACGTTCTGTTCGCCATGATGCGCGACGGGACTTTTTATACCCCGCAGGCGTCATAACATGCTTGACAACTTAATAGGGGCACCCCCCTTGATTCAATGTTGAGACAGAACTCAATCTCTGCCGGGATAACATGGCTTCCCTTAAGCTATCGGCCTTACAATAGCGCCAGCAAGAAAACCAGTTCCCCCAGTTCAATAGCCGCCCCCAACGTATCGCCAGTTTGCCCTCCCAGAGTACGTTTAAGTAGCTGACCAAGTATGAAAATCGCCGCCATCGTAACCACCATAGCAGCCACACCCTGTATACCTGGCAATAATATTGCGGAAAAAATAACCGCCAACCCAATGGTGACACAGGTTTGCTGTCCCTCTATCTTACCGATGAAAACATTACCAAGCCCCTCCTCCCGAGCATAACGATGACGATACATCAGCAATACGGCGCTACCACGACTTACAGCACAAGCCGCCGCCAACGATGCAAGCATCGGCTCACCGCGCAAGGCCAGCTCACTCAACACCAAAATTTTTGCCAGCAGGACAAAAATCAGCGCCAGACCACCATGGGTTCCTAAACGGCTATCGCGCATAATTTCCAGCATGCGATCGCGACTACGTGCCGAAAAAACACCATCGCAAGTATCCGCAAGACCGTCCAGATGAAACCCGCCCGTCATCAAAGCCAAAGCCAGTACACTAAACAGCGCAGCCAATGGGATACCACACCATGCCTGTAACGCGATAAATACCAGACCACTAATTGCGCCCAGTAATAATCCAATTAAAGGAAAGGTAATAATACCGCGAGAATAATGTTCAAAATCCAACTCCTGGGACCAGCGTCGAGGAACAGGCAGACGTGTAATAAAAGAGAGCATCGCCCAAAATAATTTACTCATTTAAATTTTACTCCAATACCTGGATCGACCAACCATACTTCATCTTCCACAACAGCTAACCATTGATTTCCTCATCTGGCAATATCACGAAGATATCGCGCCAGACGATTTTCCAACACAATGTTCATCACCACCTCATTGGTCACTAATACGACCGTTGCAGGACAAGGTTGACACGTGTAATCAACGACGGAATCTCGCCATCGTATCGCGGCTATATTCAAACAACAGATTAGTCACCATTGTCATAATACATTCCAGCAACACAGCATTCTGCGAATTAATGTCTACGTCAATTAACCCATTACGTTGTTGCCAGCATTCCACGTGCGCCGGGCGACTTTGCCGATGATGCTCTATCCGTGCCGACTCTTCTCGTCACAAAAATCATCAGACTGACTCCTGGTTCAATTATGTGATGATATTTTTTAATCAGAACAATGGATACTCCATCGTTGCTGACCGTAATAACATTACCGCGACGAATACTGCGCGCAATAAAAACTTATTTTTATCAACATATTATGAATTAAAACCGCATTGTGGAATAGCTCGATTTTCTCTTGTTAACGCCCGACAAAGTGCGTCACTGACGGCGGTTCTCCGACGTTGACACGCCTCATCCAGATAATGGATTAATGCTGTTGCACCACCAGCCGGACCAGCCAGCAAGCGGGCATTGTGCTCTGCTATTAAGATGACCGTCACTCCATCAGAGTGAGGGAGATTTTCTGGTATGAATGCCCCGCTTTCAGCAATCAATAACAACACTGAATAATCACGAAACGCATCTGATAACGATTGTAATAGCCCACCGTTGCAAGACCGGAAGCCTTGCTGCCAATCCTCACCGACAAAACAGGTTATTGGCAACATGCCAGCCAGATATTTCGCCAGTTCAACATCGCCAGATGAGAGACAAAAAAGACCTATTGATTCTGGCTTTATCGTTTTCATACCTCCCGTCTCCCACTTGATTTACGGCCATGACGGTCAGAACGATATGCCATGAAAAAAGATTGCTGCGCTTTAACTGCACTCCTGATGCCTGTCGGTTTTACGATGAATGAACTTAATAATGTCGCCATACCCTGATCCTTTCAGGGTGGTAGGGGTATAAAGACGCGCCAGTACCCAACAGGGCTCTTCTGGACAACCCACTTCCCACCGAAGTTGTTGGTATTAACTGACAGGCAGGTCTTCTGGCTTAGCATCATCCTCACCCGACCTTCCCGATCTCACGATCAGTGGCATTTTCGGGGTTGTCAGCATTACAGCAGCGGGGGCTGCGAGGGATTTCCACCCTCTTCCCAGGCACAAATGTGCCAAACCTGTCAGCGTATGTTATGAGCTGATTTCACTTTTCCCATAACACGTCAATGAATTATTACTGCCAGAGTCTATTTAATTATCCCTCATTTTTTACATTGAATTTATGCCGTTTCCGCAGCCGTATTTTCGCTAATTTGTTGACGATATACCTGCGGCGTTACCTGATAAGTCTGTCTAAAAACTTTGCAAAAATAACTGGTTTGTGAGAAGCCTAAATTACGCGCAATGCTGGCGATGCTCCAGTCACTATGACACAGCAACTCACGGGCGCTGGCCATCCGTTGTTGGTTTACCCACGCATTAAAACCAATTCCGTGATATTTCTTAAACAACTTACTGAAATAATAAGGGCTTAGATAAACATGCGAGGCAACATCTTCCAAACGCAAATCGTCTGATAAATGCGCATCTATATAACGTAATGCTTTTTTCATTTTATTATCGTGGGGATTAGGCGTACGAGTCTGGCGCACCGAATCCGAATGAGATTTATTCTCTTTAATAACGACAAAATTGAGTTGCTTCTTGAGACAATTTTCCACAATCAACTTCAACAAATCGGCAGAGGCCATAACTCTCGAGTAATCCATCTCCGGTACTTTGCGAAATTCATTAAGTAGTTCGGGGTCTGCCTGCCAACAATCATCAACATTCAGAATATCAACCAAATCGACATCATCATTACGCAGGCGAACTTGTCCACACAACACAAAGCCAACTAAATGCCCGGAGATCACCAGAGGAATTGAGAAATCGGTTAATCCTGCGTGACAGCGATAAATACACGGTTGATCGGATTTAGAAGATTCCAGGCCCCCACAACGATCGCTCATACGGCAGCGAGTACTAAGCTGAGGATGCTGCCGCATCATCTGACAAAATGGAGTGAAGTTAAACAGTTCTGAGATTTCATCACCGTGGATATTGACCACGACAACCGCAAGGCTGGTCGCCTGCGCAAAATCCTGCGCGATTTTATTAATGAGTTCTGAATTAAGTGTCGCCGCAGAAATCATGATAAAACCTCCCAGTTAATTTGTTGTTATAGTAAAAACAATTGCTTTACATTTAAACTTCACATCATCCCTGATGTTTAACTGACGCGAAGTATACTGGACAATAACAAAAGCCTCCGTAGCGTGGGAGACTTTTTAATAAGTTCGGAAAGCAGATCACAAACAGTAAAAAAATAAACGATTATAACCGCCAGATTATTTCACTATTCGCTGATACCTTTAGGCGTAACACTATTGACAGGTAAATTCTGCGCAATGAGAAAGCGATAAATTGCCGCACCAATACATGCACCAATAACCGGAGCAATAATGGGTACAACGAAATAAGGAATATTGCGTCCGCCAGTCATCGCAATTTCCCCCCACCCCGCAAGCCAGGTGAAAATTTTTGGCCCAAAATCACGCGCTGGATTCATGGCAAAACCGGTTAATGGTCCGGTAGAAGCACCAATAACAGCGACCAGAATACCAATCAGTAAAGGCGCAAGAGGGCCTTTTGGCACGCCATTACCATCATCGGTCAATGCCATAATCACCCCCATTAACATAGACGTGATGACTACTTCAACCAACGCCGCCTGCCATATATTTAACGCCGCTGCAGGATAAGTACTAAAGATACTGGCAAGTTGTAAACTTTCTGCACTACCACGAACCATATTGTGGGCAGATTCAAAATCGATGAACAAATTGCTGTATAAAAAATACGCCAGAACCGCACCACCAAAGGCTCCCGCTAATTGCGCCACACAAAATGGCAGCACTTTACGACCAGGAAAAGCGGCAAACAACCATAGAGCAATCGTAACCGCGGGATTGAGATGAGCGCCGGAAATTCCTGCCGTAAGGTAAACAGCAAGCGAAATACCTAATCCCCAAATGATACAAATTTCCCACAGACCCAGACTTGCCCCGGCAAGTTTGAGCGCACACAAACAACCAATGCCAAAAAAGAGGAACAGTCCGGTGCCTAAAAACTCGGCAACGCATTGCGCCTTGAGTGAATCATTCATAGTGACACCTTCTTTGCGGAATTTATTTCTTCATCAGCCAATAGTGCGCTGATTGTTGTGTATATCGAGCGCAACTATAAAAATTGCTCTGGGGAAAATATTGCCAACATGCATGATTGACTCGTGGAAAAGTCGTGTTGATATAGCAAATTATTGTTATCGCTAAAACCTCAACACAGCAATAATCACGGTTTAAGCAGCAAACACCACCAAATTTCCACAATAAAAAATTGTCATCCTTACATAATAAAACTTAAACAAGTATCACAATTCACGCCAACGCACTAAACTCAACAGAGCACTATTTAAAATAAAATCCTCGGTAGCAATGCCATTAATTCACATCAAACACCGCAGAAAATAATCAACAAATTAATGACCTATGACCAATGAAAGCAATTTTATAATATTTATTCTCTATTAATTTTCCTCATAGACCGATTAAGTCAGCCATTCTTTTTCTTCGCTTTTTTTTATAGTCATATCGTCAAAAAAACCAGGCGAGGTCTTTATGCAACAAGAAGCGTTAGGAATGGTAGAAACCAAAGGCTTAACTGCCGCCATAGAGGCCGCAGACGCCATGGTGAAGTCGGCAAATGTATTACTGGTCGGCTACGAAAAAATAGGCTCCGGGCTGGTGACCGTCATCGTTCGTGGTGATGTCGGGGCTGTAAAAGCGGCAACAGACGCAGGTGCCGCCGCCGCGCGTAACGTCGGTGAAGTAAAAGCAGTACACGTTATTCCCCGCCCACATACCGATGTCGAAAAAATCTTACCAAAGGGAATTAACCCATGAGCAGCAATGAACTGGTCGAACAAATCATGGCACAGGTCATCGCCCGCGTAGCGACGCCAACGCATGAGGTTCTCCCAAAAACCACTCATCAAACACGAGAGACGGCTATGGCAGAAAAAAGCTGCACGTTAACGGAATTTGTTGGCACCGCTATTGGCGACACTGTAGGTCTGGTCATTGCGAACGTTGATAGCGCCCTGTTGGACGCGATGAAACTCGAAAAACGCTATCGCTCCATTGGCATTCTGGGTGCGCGTATTGGCGCAGGTCCACACATTATGGCCGCTGATGAAGCGGTAAAAGCCACAAACACTGAAGTTATTAGCATTGAACTTCCGCGCGATACCAAAGGCGGTGCCGGACACGGCTCGTTAATCCTCTTAGGCGGCAACGATGTTTCCGACGTGAAACGCGGTATTGAAGTTGCCCTGAAAGAACTCGACCGGACCTTTGGTGATGTCTATGCCAACGAAGCCGGGCATCTTGAACTGCAATACACCGCCCGCGCCAGCTATGCACTGGAAAAAGCGTTTGGCGCACCTCTGGGTCGCGCTTGCGGCGTTATTGTCGGCGCTCCAGCCGCTGTTGGTGTTCTGATGGCCGATACCGCGCTGAAGTCCGCCAATGTGGATGTAGTGGCATACAGCTCACCAGCTCAAGGCACCAGCTACAGCAATGAAGTCATTCTGATTATCTCGGGTGACTCCGGCGCAGTCCGTCAGGCGGTCATCTCCGCACGCGAAATCGGTAAAACCGTACTTTCGACTCTCGGCGATACACCGAAAAACGATCGCCCTTCCTACATCTGAATTCCCTGAGGCAGATTCATGAGATCGAAAAGATTTGAAGCACTGGCCAAACGTCCGGTCAACCAGGACGGTTTCGTTAAAGAGTGGATTGAAGAAGGCTTCATTGCGATGGAAAGCCCGAACGATCCAAAACCGTCAATAAAAATTGTTAACGGCGCCATCACCGAACTGGATGGAAAACCTGCCAGCCAGTTTGACCTGATCGACCACTTTATCGCCCGCTACGGCATCAATCTCGCGCGTGCCGAAGAAGTCATCGCGATGGACTCGGTCAAACTTGCCAATATGTTGTGCGATCCCAATGTCAAACGTAGCGATATCGTTCCCCTTACCACTGCAATGACGCCCGCTAAAATCGTCGAAGTAGTTTCGCAAATGAATGTGGTAGAGATGATGATGGCGATGCAAAAAATGCGCGCCCGTCGGACACCATCACAACAGGCTCACGTCACAAACGTTAAAGATAATCCAGTACAAATTGCTGCCGACGCGGCTGAAGGTGCATGGCGAGGGTTTGACGAACAGGAAACCACCGTCGCCGTTGCTCGCTATGCGCCGTTCAACGCCATCGCTCTGCTGGTGGGTTCGCAGGTTGGGCGCCCGGGCGTTTTGACCCAATGTTCACTGGAAGAAGCCACCGAACTGAAACTCGGTATGCTAGGCCATACCTGTTATGCCGAAACGATTTCTGTCTACGGCACAGAACCCGTTTTCACCGATGGCGATGATACCCCGTGGTCAAAAGGATTTCTCGCGTCGTCTTATGCTTCTCGCGGCTTGAAAATGCGCTTTACTTCCGGCTCCGGCTCTGAAGTGCAGATGGGCTACGCGGAAGGGAAATCAATGCTTTATCTCGAAGCTCGCTGCATTTATATCACCAAAGCTGCAGGTGTTCAGGGGTTGCAAAATGGTTCGGTAAGTTGCATTGGCGTTCCATCGGCGGTGCCGTCAGGCATCCGTGCAGTGCTGGCGGAAAATTTAATTTGTTCATCGCTTGATCTGGAATGCGCCTCCAGTAACGACCAGACCTTTACCCACTCAGATATGCGCCGTACCGCGCGTTTCCTGATGCAGTTTCTGCCGGGCACTGACTTTATCTCTTCCGGTTTTTCCGCTGTGCCGAACTACGACAACATGTTTGCCGGTTCAAACGAAGACGCCGAAGACTTCGATGACTACAACGTCATTCAGCGTGACCTGAAGGTTGATGGCGGTCTGCGACCGGTGCGCGAAGAAGATGTTGTCGCCATCCGCAATAAGGCTGCACGCGCTTTACAGGCTGTCTTTGCCGGTATGGGATTACCCCTGATTACCGATGAAGAGGTCGAAGCAGCGACCTATGCCCACGGCTCGAAAGATATGCCGGAACGCAACATCGTAGAAGACATTAAGTTCGCCCAGGAAATTATCAATAAAAACCGTAACAGCCTGGAAGTAGTGAAAGCCCTGGCGCAAGGTGGTTTTACCGATGTCGCCCAGGACATGCTCAACATGCAAAAAGCGAAACTGACCGGCGATTATCTTCATACCTCAGCCATTATCGTCGATGACGGACAAGTGCTCTCTGCGGTCAATGACGTCAATGATTACGCCGGACCGGCTACGGGTTATCGCCTGCAAGGAGAACGCTGGGAAGAAATCAAAAATATCCCCGGCGCACTTGATCCCAACGAAATTGACTAAGGGTGAGAAATGGAAATTAACGAAAAATTACTACGTCAGGTAATCGAAGACGTGTTGGCAGAAATGCAAACCAGCGACAAGTCCGTGTCATTTCGCACACCTGTCGCCGCTACTGCCACTTCCACACCGGATGCCGGGAGTTTTTTGACCGAAACTGGCGAAGCCCAACAAGGTACTCAACAGGATGAAGTCATTATTGCTGTAGGCCCGGCATTTGGCCTGGCGCAGACCGTCAATATTATCGGCATTCCGCATAAAAACATCTTGCGCGAAGTGATTGCCGGCATCGAAGAAGAAGGCATTAAAGCCCGTGTGATTCGCTGCTTTAAATCGTCTGATGTCGCATTCGTGGCGGTCGAAGGCGATCGCCTTAGTGGTTCCGGCATTGCTATTGGTATTCAGTCAAAAGGCACCACGGTTATCCACCAGCAGGGGCTTCCCCCTTTGTCTAACCTGGAACTTTTCCCGCAAGCGCCTTTGTTGACGCTGGAAACTTACCGCCAGATTGGCAAAAACGCTGCGCGTTATGCGAAGCGTGAATCTCCACAACCAGTTCCGACCCTCAACGATCAAATGGCGCGGCCTAAATACCAGGCCAAATCAGCCATTTTGCATATCAAAGAGACGAAGTACGTGGTAACTGGCAAAAAACCGCAAGAACTGCGCGTGACGTTTTAACAAAGGAAACCTTCATGAATACCGATGCAATTGAGTCGATGGTCAGGGACGTGTTGAACCGCATGAACAGTCTACAGGGTGCAACCCCTGTTTCTGCGACCCCCAACTCGTCAATACAGAGCGCCAAAGTGACTGATTACCCGCTGGCAAATAAACATCCAGAATGGGTCAAAACGGCGACCAATAAAACGCTCGACGATTTCACGCTGGAAAATGTACTCAGCGATAAAGTCACCGCTCAGGATATGCGCATAACCTCTGAAACATTGCGTATTCAGGCCGCGATTGCCAGAGATGCTGGTCGTGATCGCCTGGCGATGAATTTTGAACGTGCCGCCGAGCTTACATCCGTGCCAGACGATCGCATCCTTGAAATCTACAATGCGTTACGCCCTTATCGTTCAACTAAACAAGAACTCATTGCCATTGCTGACGATCTTGAACGTCATTATCAGGCCAAAATTTGCGCTGCATTTGTCCGCGAAGCCGCAGAACTGTATGCCGCGCGTAAAAAACTGAAAGGCGACGATTAAGGACGAACTATGCGATATATAGCAGGCATTGATATTGGCAATTCATCCACAGAAGTTGCCCTGGCGACGCTCAGTACGTCTGGAGAATTGTTATTCGTGAGCAGCGCCCTTGCGGAAACCACCGGAATCAAAGGTACGTTGCGTAACGTGCAGGGTATTCAGGAGGCTCTCGTACAGGCAACGAAAAAAGTCGGCATCAATGTCAGCGATATTTCACTTATTCGTATCAACGAAGCAACTCCTGTCATTGGCGATGTGGCGATGGAAACCATTACGGAAACCATCATCACCGAATCAACCATGATTGGCCACAACCCGAAAACTCCGGGCGGAGTGGGACTGGGCGTGGGGCTCACTATCACTCCACAAGAGTTGTTAACACGCCCGGCGAATGCCCCGTACATTCTGGTCGTGTCATCGGCATTTGATTTTGCCGATATCGCGACCATGATAAACGCCTCCATGCGTGCCGGGTATCAACTGACTGGCGTTATTCTGCAACGCGATGATGGCGTGCTGGTCAGTAACCGACTGGAAATTCCTTTACCCATTGTTGATGAAGTCCTCTATATCGATCGTATTCCGCTCGGTATGTTGGCCGCTATTGAAGTCGCCGTTCCCGGGAAGGTTATCGAAACCCTGTCTAACCCGTATGGGATTGCTACTGTTTTCACCCTCAATGCCGAAGAGACTAAAAATATCGTTCCTGTTGCACGAGCGCTAATAGGCAACCGTTCTGCAGTCGTGGTGAAAACACCGTCTGGAGACGTTAAAACCCGTTCGATACCCGCTGGAAACATCGAGCTGCTTTCTGCCGGGCGTACAATACGAGTTGATGTTGCAGCAGGTGCCGACGCCATTATGAAAGCAGTCGGCGAGTGCTCAAAACTGGAAAACGTAACAGGCGAATCCGGTACCAATATCGGCGGTATGCTGGAGCATGTTCGCCAGACTATGGCGGAGCTGACCAATAAACCCAGCCACGAAATTTTTATTCAGGATTTACTGGCGATAGATACCTCTGTTCCCGTCAGCGTAACCGGTGGTCTGGCGGGTGAATTTTCACTGGAACAGGCTGTAGGTATCGCTTCAATGGTGAAATCCGACCGTCTGCAAATGGCGATGATCGCCAGTGAAATTAAGCGAAAACTGCATGTTGATGTGCAGGTCGGAGGCGCAGAAGCAGAAGCCGCAATTCAGGGAGCCTTAACTACCCCTGGAACCACACGCCCTCTGGCAATTCTGGACTTAGGCGCAGGCTCTACCGATGCCTCCATCATCAATCAAAAAGGGGAAATGATAGCCACTCACCTTGCGGGAGCGGGCGACATGGTGACGATGATTATTGCCCGGGAACTGGGCTTAAATGATCGTTATCTGGCAGAAGAAATCAAAAAGTACCCGTTGGCAAAAGTAGAAAGCCTGTTCCATTTACGCCATGAAGACGGCAGCGTTCAGTTCTTCCCTACTCCATTATCCCCTCATGTATTTGCCCGCGTTTGTGTGGTGAAACCCGACGAACTGGTGCCCATTCCCGGCGATTTAACGCTGGAAAAAGTACGCGCTGTTCGTCGCAGTGCAAAAGAGCGCGTCTTCGTAACCAATGCCCTGCGCGCGCTACGTCAGGTAAGTCCTGGCGGAAATATTCGCGATATTCCATTCGTCGTTCTGGTAGGCGGTTCTTCGCTGGATTTCGAGATACCGCAGTTAGTTACCGATGCGTTGGCGCATTATCGCCTGGTCGCCGGGCGCGGGAATATCCGTGGAAGCGAAGGTCCGCGCAATGCAGTAGCTACCGGGCTACTCATTTCCTGGCACAAGGAGTCGGCTTATGGAAAGTAAAGATCATGCGCCAGTCATTGTCGTCACGGAAATCGGTAACTGTATCGATACATGGAATGAGGTGCTTCTTGGCATTGAAGAGGAAGGTATTCCCTTTCACATTCAACAGATCCCGTCAGGTGAAGTTATCGATAGCGCCTGGCAGGCTGCTCGTCAGTCCCCCCTGCTGGTTGGCATAGCCTGCGACCGGGAAAAACTGATTGTGCATTACAAAAACTTACCGACATCAGCGCCACTGTTTACGCTGATGTATCAACAAGATAACCATGCCCGGCGCAGCATCGGCAATAACGCTGCCCGCCTGGTAAAAGGCATTCCTTTCCGGGAAGGCCACTCATAATCCACAGGAGAAACGCCGTATGAACAACGCACTAGGACTGGTTGAAACAAAAGGGTTAGTTGGCGCAATTGAAGCTGCAGATGCCATGGTTAAATCTGCCAACGTACAGCTGGTTGGCTATGAAAAAATTGGTTCGGGTCTGATTACGGTGATGGTCCGCGGTGATGTTGGCGCAGTAAAAGCCGCCGTTGATGCCGGGAGCGCTGCGGCAAGCGCCGTTGGCGAGGTGAAATCCTGCCATGTCATCCCGCGCCCACACAGTGATGTTGAGGCTATTTTGCCTAAATCTGCATAACCCCATTTGCTAAGGAGCACAGCGTGAAACAATCACTGGGATTACTTGAAATCAGTGGCCTGGCCCTCGCCATCAGTTGTGCAGACGCGATGGCAAAAGCCGCGTCCATCACGCTGGTTGGCCTTGAGAAGACCAATGGTTCAGGCTGGACGCTCATCAAAATCATCGGTGATGTCGCCTCGGTTAATGCGGCAATCGCGACGGGTGCCAGTTTCGCCGGACAGCGAAATGGCCTTGTCGCGCACAAAGTGATTGCCCGCCCGGGAGAGGGCATTCTGCCCCACATACCAGAAGCCTTGAATGTGGCGGTTGAAACAAGTGAAACTCCAGCACCAACAGTCGCCTCAGAGGTTATCAGTTGTAATTTGTGTCTTGATCCGGCGTGTCAACGGCAAAAAGGTGAGCCCCGCTCTCTTTGCCTGCACTCCGCTAAGTGAGGGGAGTAACAATGGATAAACAAACCTTGCAGGAGACTGTTAACCTGGTCCTGAATGAGATGCGCAAGCGCCCTATCCCTCTGGGTGTTTCCAGTCGTCATATTCATCTTTCAACGGCGGATTATGTGCACCTTTTTCCTGAACAACCGATCAGCGAGAAAAAGTTGTTATTGCAACCAGGTCAATTCGCTGCTGAACAGGTTGTTACGCTGGTGGGACCAAAAGGGAAATTACACAACGTTCGCTTGTTGGGACCGCTACGTAACTCAAGTCAGGTGGAAATTTCCCGGACCGACGCCAGAACGTTAGGGATCACCGCCCCGCTACGCATGTCAGGCGATCTCAGCGGTACTCCTGGGATTCGTTTGATAAGCCCATTTGCGGAGCTGGAAATCGCCTCTGGCGTTATTGTCGCGCAACGGCATATCCATATGTCTCCGCTTGATACCCTGATTTATGGCGTTACGCATGGCGATAAAGTGGCGGTTGCCATTGAAGGTAATGAGCGACGACTGATATTTGATAACGTTGCTGTTCGCGTCTCACCGGATATGCGCCTTGAAATGCATATTGATACCGACGAGGCCAACGCCGCAGGCGCTGATAACCCTGACGTTTTTGCCACACTGGTGTCGCTGCCATGAATAACATGCTGATGCAACGTATTGTTGACGAAGTGATTCTTCGCCTGAAGCAACGTGCGAAAAAGACACTCACGCTGACTGTTTCGCAACTGCGAGAAGCCAGCGTTCACGAGATAGTTCATCAGTATGCATCGTTACAAATTCGATACGTCGATCTGCTGTTGTTGCGACAACTAACGGACAACGAAACGTCAGATCACGCGGCGCTCCACATTCACGAGGCGTTAGGCTGGGGAATGCACATTCAATTGTCGTTACAGAGTCATTTCCTGAACGCCATCAAATTACAGGCTCTTACCCGTCTACCGCTAACCTGGTGCGATGAACAAGGGCAACCGATCTACCTTCATCATAACCGACTTTTAAGTTATGCCGACATAGCGCAGCGATGCGCGGGAATAGTGGTGCTGCAACGAAAATGTTGTGTGACCGCACTTGCGCGTGAAGCAGCAATTACCCGAAACATTCAGTTAATCAGGCAGGAATAACCTATGCATCTGGCTCGAGTCACTGGCGCGGTGGTATCCACGCAAAAATCACCTTCTCTGGTCGGGAAAAAACTGCTGCTGGTTCGCCGGGTCAGTGCTGATGGCGAACTGCCTCTCACGCCATTAACCGGCGACGAAGTTGCCGTTGATTCAGTCGGCGCTGGCGTCGGTGAGCTGGTACTCCTCAGCAGCGGCTCCAGCGCCAGACATGTTTTTAGCGGCCCCAACGAAGCCATCGACCTGGCCGTGGTCGGCATTGTAGATACGCTTTCGCGCTAAGGAGTTAAAAGATGGCGATTTATACCCGCACTGGTGATTCAGGAAGTACGTCTCTATTTACCGGACAACGCGTCAGTAAAGCTCATCTACGCGTCGAAACCTACGGCACGCTGGATGAACTGAACGCGGCACTCAGTCTGTGTTATTGCGCCACCGCCATCGAAAACCATCGCATATTACTGGAAGCCATTCAGCAACAGATATTTTGGTTTAGCGCCGAACTCGCCAGTGAAAGCGAACAGCCATCAGCGCAGCAGCGGTATATCAGTACAGAAGAAATCGCCGCGCTGGAAAAAGCGATCGATAACGCAATGAACGCTGTTCCTCCGGTTCACAGCTTCATTCTGCCAGGACGTTGTGAAGCTGCGAGCCGCATGCATTTCGCCCGTACGGTGGCCCGACGGGCTGAAAGGCGCCTGGTTGAACTAACAGCGGAAGCCAGCGTCCGCCATGTTTTACTGCACTATATCAACCGACTTTCCGATTGCCTGTATGCCCTCGCCCGCGTGGAAGACAACGTTGCTCATCAGAACCTGATGATTCAGGAAATTACAAAACGTTATCACGAGGCCAACCACACTTCAGCATTGAAGGAACGCACGATGTCGCTCACTTTTCAGGATCTTCACCAGCTCATTCGTAGCGCGGCAATGCGTGCGAATGAACTGCATATTCCCGTTGTTATCAGCATTGTCGATACCAACGGAACAGAAAGTGTTACCTGGCGGATGCCTGATGCACTGCTGGTTAGCAGTGAACTGGCGCCGAAAAAAGCCTGGACCGCCGTGGCAATAAAAACGGCAACACACAAGCTTGCTGATACCGTGCAACCGGGTGCGCCGCTTTACGGGCTCGAAAGTCATATGCAAGGCAAAGTTGTTACTTTTGGTGGCGGCTTCCCCCTCTGGCGCGACGGAATATTGCTTGGCGGGCTTGGCATTAGTGGTGGCAGTGTTGAGCAAGACATGGATATTGCCCAAAGCGCAATGAAGGCAATTAATGTGGGAGCAAATCAATGAATAACGTTGAATTAGAAACACTGATCCGCAATATTCTGCGCGAGCAGCTTGTCCCCACGACATCGCAAACGCCAAAAAACAGTATTTTCCAGACTGTCGATGAAGCGGTCTGCGCTGCATACCAGGCCTTTTTACGTTTTCAACAGTGTCCGCTTAAAACCCGCAGCGCCATTATCAGCGCTATTCGCGAAGAATTAACTCCCCGCCTTACAGAACTGGCGGAAGAGAGCGCTAACGAAACGGGAATGGGAAATAAAGAAGATAAGTACTTAAAAAACAAAGCGGCACTCGATAACACGCCAGGCCTTGAAGATTTAACCACCACGGCACTGACCGGTGATGGTGGCATGGTTTTATTTGAATATTCCCCGTTTGGGGTTATTGGCTCGGTCACGCCAAGTACCAACCCCACGGAAACCATCATTAACAACAGTATCAGCATGCTGGCAGCAGGCAATAGCGTCTACTTCAGTCCACATCCGGGAGCCAAAAACGTATCGCTGAAATTGATCGCCATAATTGAAGACATCGCGTTTCGCTGTAGTGGCATTCATAACCTGATCGTTACGGTATCTGAACCGACCTTTGCTGCCACCGAACAGATGATGGCGCACCCTAAAATCGGCGCTCTGGCAATTACCGGCGGTCCGGGTATCGTTGCAATGGGAATGAAAAGCGGCAAGAAAGTGATTGGTGCCGGTGCGGGTAACCCGCCGTGTATCGTCGATGAAACGGCGGATATTGTGAAAGCCGCCGAGGACATCATCAACGGCGCCTCATTTGATTACAACCTGCCGTGTATCGCTGAAAAAAGCCTGATCGTCGTGGCGCCAGTGGCAGATTATTTAATTCAACAGATGCAAAGTTTTGGCGCCCTTCTTCTTAACCATGAACAAACTGAAAAATTGCGTGCTGTTTGCCTGCCAGACGGTGTCGCCAACAAAAAACTGGTTGGTAAAAGCCCATCAACCTTGCTGGAAGCCGCTGGACTCCCTTTGCCAGTAAAAGCGCCTCGCTTACTGATTGCCGTTGTTGACGCCGATGATAGTTGGGTTACCTGTGAACAACTGATGCCAATGCTGCCCATTGTGAAGGTCAACGATTTTGACAGCGCTCTCACCCTGGCGCTGAAAGTGGAAGACGGCTTGCACCACACGGCAATTATGCACTCGCAGAACGTCTCACGGCTCAACCTTGCCGCGCGCGTTATGCAAACCTCAATCTTTGTCAAAAATGGCCCTTCCTGGGCTGGTATTGGCGTCGGCAGCGAAGGCTTTACGACCTTCACCATTGCGACACCAACCGGAGAAGGGACAACGTCAGCACGGACTTTTGCCCGCTCACGACGCTGTGTATTAACCAGCGGCTTTTCCATTCGCTAGAGAAACGGAAATGAATACTTTTTCATTGCAGACGTGTTTATACAGCGGACCAGGAAGTCTCAAAGTACTTAGCCGTTTCACGAATAAACACATCTGGATTATTTGCGACGCTTTTCTGGCACGATCGCCATTGATTGATACGTTGCGCCTGGCGCTGCCTGACAGCAATCGCCTCAATATTTTTAGCGAAATAACGCCCGACCCAACCATCCAGACCGTAGTAAAAGGCATCACTCAGATGCAAACTTTACGCCCGGATGTGGTTATCGGTTTTGGCGGAGGCTCCGCGCTGGACGCCGCAAAAGCGATTGTCTGGTTTAGTCGCCAGTGTGCTATAGAGATTGAAACCTGCGTCGCCATTCCCACCACCAGCGGCACCGGCTCAGAAGTGACCAGCGCTTGTGTCATTAGCGATCCTGAAAAAGGGATTAAATATCCCCTTTTCGATAATACGCTTTACCCGGATATCGCAATTCTCGATCCCTCGCTGGTCATCAGCGTGCCGCCCGCGATAACTGCCAATACCGGAATAGATGTTTTAACCCATGCGCTTGAAGCTTATGTATCTCCTCATGCCAGTGACTTCACGGACGAGCTGGTCGAAAAAGCAGCTCAAATTGTCTTTCAATACTTGCCCACAGCAGTGAAGAAAGGCGATTGCCTCATCACCCGCAGCAAAATGCATAATGCCTCGACGCTTGCCGGAATGGCCTTTAGCCAGGCTGGTCTGGGGGTAAACCATGCTATTGCCCATCAACTCGGCGGGCAATTTCATCTGCCACATGGCCTTGCGAATGCACTACTACTCACGGCAGTTATCCGCTTTAATGCTGGCGATCCTCGCGCCGCCAAACGCTACGTCCGGCTGGCAAAAACGTGTCGTTTATGCCCTGACGACGCCAATGACTCCGCAAGCCTGAATGCACTTATTCAACATATTGAACAGCTCAAAAAAGCGTGTTCAATACCAACTCTCGCCAATGCTCTGAAAGAAAAAAAAGCAGAATGGTCATCGCACATTCCAGAGATGGTTCAGGCGGCGCTGGCGGATGCTACATTGCGTACCAACCCACGTGCGGCTGATGCCAATGCAATTACAGAACTGCTTGAGGAGTTGCTATGAACGTCGAGTTAACGTCCTGCAACGGTCAGACAATCCGCGAGCGAGTTCAGACAGCAGGGGTCGTGGGTGCTGGCGGCGCAGGATTTCCAACACATATCAAGCTGCAGGCGTGTGTTGATACTTTTCTGGTGAATGCGGCGGAATGCGAACCCATGTTGAAAGTGGACCAGCAGTTAATGGCACAGCAAGCCAGCCGCCTGCTCCGCGGTGTTCACTATGCAATGAAAGCCACCGGGGCCAGTAACGGAATTATCGCGCTGAAAGAGAAGTATCAACCCGCAATAAGCACACTCACCCCATTGCTTCCGCCAAATATCCGCCTGCATATTTTGCCCGACGTTTATCCCGCAGGAGACGAAGTGCTGACCATCTGGATGGCAACAGGTCGCCGCGTCCCACCTGGCGCATTACCCGTTAGCGTCGGCGTAGTTGTCAATAACGTCCAGACCGTGCTGAATATTGCCAGAGCCGTCGAGCAAGAGTATCCCGTGACGCGCCGCACACTCACCGTTAATGGTGCGGTTGCTAAACCAATAACGGTTAGCGTCCCCATTGGGATGTCTTTACGCGAAGTACTGGCGCTGGCGGGCGGTGTAACGGTGGATAAACCCGGTTTTATCAATGGTGGGCCGATGATGGGAAGTTTGCTCACATCGCTCGACACGCCAGTCAGCAAAATCACCAGTGGCTTGCTGGTATTACCCTACACGCATTCACTGATCCAACGTCGAATGCAGGATGATCGCAGTGTACTTACCGTCGCGAAAACCGTTTGTGAACAATGCCGCTTGTGTACCGATCTCTGCCCACGTCATTTAATCGGTCACGAACTATCACCACATTTGTTAGTTCGTGAGGTTAACTACCCACAGCTCGCTACTCCGCAACTGTTGCTGACGGCGCTCACCTGTTCGGAGTGCAACGTCTGCGCCAGCGTCGCCTGCCCGGTAGGTATTTCACCGATGCGCATAAACCGCCTGCTTAAGCAGGAATTACGCGCCAAAAATCTCCGCTATGAAGGTGCCTTAAACCCTGCGGATGTCATGACAAATTATCGCCTGATTCCAGTAAAACGGCTGGTGGCCAGGCTGGGCTTAACCCCGTGGTATCAGGATGCGCCATTGTCTGAACACGAGCCTCAGCCCGAAAGAGTGACATTATTACTACGCCAGCACATCGGCACCAGCGCAATTGCGTGTGTACAAAAAGGCGATCGTGTTGTTCGTGGGCAATGCGTTGGTCGCATTCCACACGGCACATTAGGAGCCCCCATTCATGCAAGTATTGATGGCACGATCAGTGATGTGACAGAAAACGCTATTACAGTTGTGAGAGGTTAACCATGTCGAAAGCGGTAGGTATTTTAGAACTTAGCAGTATCGCGAAAGGGATGGAAACCGGCGATGCCATGCTGAAAAGCGCCAGTGTTGAATTACTGGTCAGCAAAACGCTATGCCCCGGTAAATTTCTGTTGATGCTTGGTGGCGATGTGGGTGCTGTGCAACAGGCCATCAATAGCGGCATTTCCCTTGCAGCTGAAATGCGGGTCGACAGTCTGGTCCTGCCGAATATTCATCCCAGTATCCTGCCCGCAATCAGCGGCCTGAACCATGTTGAACAGCGCCGGGCTGTAGGAGTTGTCGAAACCTGGAGCGTAGCAGCCTGTATTGACGCGGCCGATCGTGCTGTTAAAGCGGCAAATGTGGTCCTCGTTCGCGTGCATATGGCCTTCGGCATTGGTGGTAAATGCTACATGGTGGTTGCAGGCGATATTTCTGATGTTAATAACGCAGTCTCTGTCGCCAGCGAGTGTGCGGGAGAAAAAGGTTTGTTGATCTATCACTCGGTGGTTGCCCGTCCGCATGAAGCCATGTGGCGTCAGATGGTGGAGGGATAATGACAACTCAGCACACCACTGAACGGATGATTCAGGAATATGTCCCCGGTAAACAGGTCACACTGGCACATGTCATTGCTAATCCGGGAAAGGATCTGTTTAAGAAATTGGGTTTACCAGACACCGTTTCCGCTATTGGTATTCTGACAATCACACCGAGCGAGGCATCTATCATCGCATGCGATATCGCCACAAAGTCGGGCGCTGTAGAGATCGGCTTTCTTGATCGTTTTACGGGTGCGGTAGTACTGACGGGCGATGTTTCTGCTATCGAATATGCACTTAGCCAGGTTACCCGCACGCTGGGTGAAATGATGCACTTTACCGCCTGCCCCATTACACGGACCTGATATTATGCAACGCATGATGCTCATCGGCCCCAGCCAGTGCGGAAAGACGTCACTCACACAATGCCTGTGCGGAGAGAATATTCATTATCAGAAAACGCAGGCTATCGTCTGGTCCCCGGCGGCTATTGATACACCTGGGGAATACTTAGAAAACCGTAGCCTTTACAACGCGTTGCAGGTCAGCGCCTGCGAAGCGGATATTATCGCACTGGTGCTTAATGCGGACGCGCCGTGGTCACCTTTTTCGCCAGGTTTTACGACGCCAATGAATCGCCCGGTTATTGGAGTAGTAACCAAAGCAGATTTAGCCAGCGTGGAACAAATATCGTTGGTGAAATACTGGCTATGGGAAGCGGGAGCACGCGATGTGTTAGTGACCAGTGCAGTAAGTAACATCGGAGTTGCAGAGCTTCTTGCCTTGTTGCATAGCGAATAAGGCTGTCGTTAATTTCGACATTTCAGTATGTTAGCAGACGGGAATAATGATTTGTAACGCAGAGAGAAGAGTTAATGATCAGTGAGGATTGTCTGGCAACCCCCACTGAATAAAACAGGAATTACTTCGCTTCGCCGTTTTTCATTTCGCCCAGCGCTTTCAGCTTTTTGGAGATATCACGGCGTTCTTTGGAGAGTTCAGCATTTTTGATGATGTAATCGTCAACGCGATCTTCATAGTCGCCTTTCATGCTGGCAATAATGCCCTGGATTGCTTCGACGCTCATACCAGGTTTGATGTAATCGCTCAGGTTTTCCAGCAGCAGAACACGCTTCTGGTTGTCACGGATCTTTTTCTCAACGTCCTGGATTTCACGTTGCAGTTTGTTCTTACGGCGGAACAGACGAACAAATTCCAGTACATCCTGGAATGAAGGCTTGGTAGTTTCCATTTGTATACCCCTGATAATGTGAGAGTCGGATTCGTTTAAGCAACCGCTATTCGTTAGGGCCAACATTACTCATAGCTGCCGCAGATGACAATGCTTTTATCCCTTTTCACTATCATACCCTTTATCCTTGCTGAATCGAAGCAGCAGAAAAATGGTTCTGAAGGCCGGGATTTATCTGCGCAAGGCCCGACAAATCAGATTTGACAGCAACTCTAACTGGTGTGCTGTTTCCATGTTCAGCCAGACATAGCCATATATGGGCGTCTCAGCAATCTTCAGCTCATGGTGGTTATCGAGCAACTGGCGCAGCTCTTCCACAGCATCGTTCAATTTTTCCGTATTGGCAAAAACCGGTTGCGGATTGCCTTCATACAGCGCATGAACAAGCGACAACAATATTTGCTGCATCATTTGCTGCGTATCACGCAGTTTTTGCGCGTTCAGTAACACGAAATGGCTGGGGCGTGTGGCCCAGTAAGCATTGATTTGCAACTCCAGCATACAAATCAGATTGCGATTAATGGTCTGGATAGCTTCATAAATCGATTTTGGAATACGGGTTTCTTTGCTGGCAGGTGCAATCAGCCCACGCATTTTCACGGCGTCTGTCAAAAGCTTCTGCAGATGCGTTTCCAGATGTGGCCGTTCAAGTAAATTCGGTGAAAATGCTGACTGATAGATTCGATTATATTCAGTCAGGCTTTTCGCCAGTTGAATGCGCCAGTGGATGAAAGCTCGTTGCGGCCAGATGCCAGTAAACAACATAGCCAACAGGGAACCGAGAATAACATCGCCACTTCGCCATAATGCGGTGTCTATTTCGCCGGTTGGCGAACCAACAACAATCGCCAGCGTCACGCCAATCAATAGCCCCTGATAAGGCTTTTTACCCAGCGCCAGCCAACCGCAAAGGAACATGGCTGCCGCGCACCAGACCAACATCAGAGGTAACGAGATTAACTCCAGTTGCAGAGCGATAAGCCCTAAAATCGAGCCGAATACCGTACCACCAATACGTTCAAATGCACGAGGAACGACGTTCCCCCAAAACGAGATTGGCCCCATGATCACCACCATAGTCACCAGCGGCCAGGTACTTTCCGGGATGGTAAACAGGCGAATGATGAGAAAGGTAAGCAGAAACGCCAGCGCGACTCGCGTACCATGCACAATACGGTAATGGCGGTACACTCGAATTTCAAACGGGCTTAGGGATTTATCAGCACGCACGCAGGAACTCCGTCAATGAAGAATAAAAGCAGTCATAACGCATCTGGTGGTCGGAGGTCGCTAGCGTAACTCATCCGGCCGACAAACCGGGAACAGTGCGATTCCCGGCTGAATTGTCAGACAATTAAAAATACATCTTACTCTTTTCCCCAATGAAAACAGAGTGGTTATCGCGTTAACAGGCAGCCCCACAGCCATACGCTAGCGATGTTTTGGCTGCACTGCTACATACATTTCGATATCCCAATACCCCTCTTCTGCGCCATTGTTCAGATAAACTTCAAAACACGGTTTCGATGCTATTTCGTAAGCGCCGTCCTGCAAGAGACTATTAAAAAACTGATACCAGGGTTTGGCAAAATCATCACCGGTTACGCGAGCTACCGCCACAGCATACTGACCCGCTGAAATTTCCGTCACAATGACGCCTTCACTGTTTTCGGGAAGCGTGAAGTTATCCGCTACCGACACGACTGTATCACAGCGTAACTTTTCGGCAGGCGTCTCATCTGGATTATCGTAATAAACGGCGAGCCACTCTCTGGCTATAATATTTTTGTTTTGCACCCACATCATCAACTGCTCAAAACCTTGCTTTACCGTTTGTTCCCACGGGCCAACGAGATGAAAACCTGCAACGGTACGTTTATCTTCCTGCTTAATCTCGTAGTTCATGATGCCTCCATTGATACTGGTTTTTTATACAGCATAATGTGCGATATAAAAACCACAAGGAATGAGTGTTGATTATGCGAGCAGACTCGCACTCCTGCCAATCTGCTGCAAAAGAAAGGTCAGGCTTTATGATGGAAATAGTCACTCAAACGGGAAAACATACCGCCTTCACCGACCGATTCCAGCGTGACCAGCGGCCAGTGCGCCACCTGTTTATCGCGGTCATAAAGTTCGATTTCCCCTACTCGCTGGTGAGCGGCGATTGGCGCAGTCAGTTCTTTACCATCAAGAGTATATTTGGCTTTAATGTTGGGGATCTCAGTTTTAGGCAGCACCATCCAGAAGCCCTGTTCCGTCCCAAGGGCAATGTTTTCTTTATCGCCATACCAGATACGTTCCGTGCCAACCTTTTTCCCACGGTGCAAAATTTGCACCGTAGTAAAGTTTTGCTGCCCCCAGCGCAAAAGTTTCCTTGCCTCTTCTTCACGACCTTTTGCGCTGTCCGCGCCCATGACCACTGCAATAAGTCGGCGCTGACCATCCACAGCCGAAGCAATTAAATTAAACCCGGCGCCGGAAGTATGGCCCGTTTTCAGGCCGTCAACATTCATGGTTTTGTCCCACAATAAACCGTTACGGTTTTGTTGGGTAATGCCGTTCCAGGTGAGGCTTTTCTCGCTATACATATGATAAAAATCAGGTTCGCCATGAATGATAGCGCGAGAAAGCACAGCCAAATCATATGCTGAGCTATGCTGCCCCGGCGCATCCAGACCATGCACCGTTTCAAAATGGGTATCCTGTAAATGCAGTTTCTCGGCGTAATTGTTCATCATGTCGACGAACTGGCGCTGACCACCGGCAATATAATCTGCCAACGCAACGCAGGCGTCATTCCCGGAATCAACAATTAGCCCACGGCTTAAATCGCGTACAGATACACGATCGCCTTCTTTCAGAAACATCAGGGAGGAACCAACAAACACCGGGTTATCTTTCGCCCATGCATCACGTCCCACTGTCACAATATCGTCAGGCGTAATACGATGGCTATCGATAGCACGATCGACAACATAGCCTGTCATCAGCTTGGTCAGACTGGCGGGATTACGTTGTTGATGTTCATTCCCCGCCGTAAGAATTTGCCCTGTTGTATAATCCATCAACACCCATGCCCCTGCATGAATCGCTGGAGGTTGGGGAGAAAAAGGGATATTTTCCGCTGCCTGGCTGGAAGATAAGTTAAAAACGAACAAAGAAGCGGCAATAAAAAGACGGCGTTTCAACAGCATGTCCTCAGGAATTTCAATTAGCGGTTCTTTTTACGGAAATCCTGATGAAGGTTCTGGAATAAATTGCAAGTAAATGTGACGGTCATCTCATTTTCATCCTACCATTATCTGTTCTAACGCCCCCCCAAATTGTCGCTCTGAAGCTGAATAGCATTGTGATATTTGATACTCTGGCGTACAGCAGAAATAACGGATTTAACCTAATGATGAATAACGGCAAACATCAACCTACTTTTTTGTTCCACGATTACGAAACTTTTGGCACGCATCCGGCGCTGGATCGCCCTGCGCAGTTTGCCGCTATTCGCACCGATAGTGAATTTAACGTAATAGGCGAACCGGAAATTTTTTACTGCAAACCGGCAGATGACTACTTACCCCAGCCAGGCGCGGTATTGATTACAGGAATTACACCACAAGAAGCGCGGGCGAAAGGTGAAAATGAAGCCGCCTTTGCTACGCGGATCCACTCACTTTTTACCGTGCCGAATACCTGTATCCTGGGTTACAACAATGTGCGTTTCGACGACGAAGTCACACGTAACATCTTTTACCGTAATTTCTATGATCCTTATGCCTGGAGCTGGCAGCATGATAACTCTCGCTGGGATCTGCTGGATGTCATGCGCGCCTGTTATGCTCTGCGCCCGGAGGGAATAAACTGGCCAGAAAATGAAGAGGGTTTGCCGAGTTTCCGCCTTGAACATTTAACCAAAGCCAACGGCATTGAACATAGTAATGCCCACGATGCGATGGCTGACGTGTACGCCACTATTGCCATGGCGAAGCTGGTAAAAACACGTCAGCCACGTCTGTTTGATTATCTCTACACCCATCGTAATAAGCACAAACTGATGGCGCTGATTGATGTTCCGCAGATGAAACCTCTGGTGCACGTTTCTGGTATGTTTGGCGCATGGCGCGGTAATACCAGTTGGGTGGCGCCGCTGGCGTGGCACCCGGAAAATCGTAATGCGGTGATTATGGTTGATCTGGCAGGCGATATTTCGCCGTTACTGGAGCTGGACAGCGACACCTTGCGCGAACGCCTGTATACCGCCAAAGCCGATCTGGGCGATAACGCCGCCGTTCCGGTGAAACTGGTGCATATCAATAAATGTCCGGTACTGGCGCAAGCGAATACACTACGCCCGGAAGATGCCGATCGACTGGGAATTAATCGCCAGCATTGCCTCGATAACCTGAAAATTTTGCGTGAAAATCCGCAAGTGCGCGAAAAAGTAGTGGCGATATTCGCTGAAGCAGAACCGTTTACACCTTCAGAGAATGTTGATGCCCAGCTTTATAATGGCTTTTTCAGCGATGCCGATCGCGCGGCGATGAAAATTGTGCTGGAAACTGAGCCACGTAATTTACCGGCGCTGGATATCACCTTTGTCGACAAACGAATTGAAAAGCTGCTGTTTAACTATCGGGCGCGCAACTTCCCGGGGACGCTGGATTACGCCGAACAGCAACGCTGGCTGGAACATCGTCGCCAGGTATTCACTCCCGAGTTTTTGCAAAGTTATGCTGATGAACTGCAGATGCTGGCGCAGCAATACGCCGACGATAAAGAAAAAGTAGCGCTGTTAAAGGCGCTTTGGCAGTACGCGGAAGAGATTGTCTGATACGAAAAAGCCGGAGCAGTCCAATACGCTCCGGCTTTTAATGATTCACCGGATGATTATCTCATCCGGCTTTATAAGATTATGCTACGTCTTCGTACTGCGGAACCGGGTTGCGGAAGCTTTTAGTCACACAAGCCAGGTAAATCAGACCGATAGCCGCCCAGATCAGACCCAGAACCATCGAGCTTTCTTCCAGGTTAACCCACAGCGCACCAACGGTCAGCGCACCACACATCGGCAGGAACAGATACTGGAAGTGATCTTTCAGCGTCTTGTTACGCTTCTCACGGATCCAGAACTGCGAGATAACCGACAGGTTAACGAAGGTGAACGCCACCAGCGCACCAAAGTTAATCAGCGCCGTTGCCATTACCAGGTCAAAGTTGATTGCCAGCAGGGCAATCGCACCAACCAGGATGATGTTCATCGCCGGAGTACGCCATTTCGGGTGTACATAACCGAAGAAACTTTTCGGGAACACGCCGTCACGACCCATTACGTACATCAGACGCGCTACGCCTGCGTGCGCCGCCATACCGGACGCCAGTACGGTGATGGTGGAGAAAACCAGCGCGCCAACCTGGAACGCTTTACCCGCAACGTACAGCATGATTTCAGGCTGTGATGCTTCTGGATCTTTAAAGCGAGAGATATCCGGGAAGTACAGCTGCAGGAAGTAAGTCGCAAAGATGAAGATCATACCGCCGATCAGCGCGGTCAGGAAAATCGCACGCGGGATCACGCGCTCTGCGTCTTTAGTCTCTTCCGACAGGTTGCTGATGCCGTCAAAGCCGGTAAAGGAGAAACACAGGATTGTCGCACCGGTAATCATCGGGATGACATGTGCATCGCCAGACCAGAACGGACGAGTGCTCGCCAGCGTACCTGCGCCTTCACCTTCAAATACGCCATAAACCACCATGCCCAGAATTATCGCGATCAGCACAACCTGCAGCACCACGATTACGGTGTTGAAGTTCGCTACGGATTTCAGGCTACGCAGGTTAAAGGCGGTCATAAAAGCCACCAGCGCCACCACAAACATCCACGATGGGATAGAAGGCACCAGAGCTTCAAAATAGATTTTCGCCAGCAGAATGTTGATCATCGGCGCGAACAGATAGTCGAGCAGAGAAGACCAACCCACCATAAAGCCAACCGTCGGGCTAATGGATTTCTGGGCGTAAGTGTATGCAGAGCCAGCAGAAGGATAGCGGCGAACCAGCTTCCCGTAGCTCAGCGCCGTAAACAGGATTGCAATCAATGCGAATGCATAGGCTGTCGGCACATGACCATCCGTGAGGCCCGAAACGATACCAAATGTATCAAACAGCGTCATCGGCTGCATATAGGCAAGACCCATCATTACAACCGGAACTAACGTAAGCGTTTTACGCAATTCCACGCGAGAGGTGTTTGGAGTAACGTTATGCGACATGGTCATTCTCCTTTACGGTGATAACCGTCGCGTAAGCAAAAAATTGCCCCATTTTTTTTGATTCCTCAGCGACAACAACTGTCGATTTTTAGTAAATATCTATCCGGTACGAAGCCCGGCCTCTTGGATGAATGATTGGTTTGAAGCAAAAAATAACCGACGCTGATGAAACGTCGGTTTTTAGTCATTTTTTGACAGCGGCGCATTGTGCCTAAATGGGGGGTAAATGACAAGAGAATGAGAGGCTTGTCATAAAAATATTTCCTTAACTGGCTGATTTTCCGTCATCATATTTTGCATAAACACCGGCGATCGCACTATTTGCTAAAATCTCATCTCGCCACCATGCACTGGCGAGCCCTGCGGTCTGTTCATTCCAGCCAATCCACACCGATTCGAAGAGGATTTGTGCGACCACTTTTTTCTCGATAAGCGCGCCACTGTCCAGAAAACGTTGCGCCAGATAGCGAGGCAAATAGCCGCAACCAAGGCCGCTGATTTGCAGCTCCAGCTTGGTTTTAAAGTCGAATACGGTAATGGCTTCTTGTTCGTCAAGCAATTGTGGAACCGCAGTCGCGCCAGTGTAGGTTGTATCGCCCACCACAATCGCCCGGTAGCGTTTAATCACGCGTCGGTTAAGCGGTTCTTCTTCCTGCGCCAGCGGATGATGGGGGGCGACAGCGAAGACTTGTTCCAGCTCCCCCAGACGAGAAAAACCAAATTCGCTGGAAGATGGCGGCTCGCGCATCGCGCCAACAATGATGTCCGCTCTCCCCTGAGTCAGGGCCTCCCAAGATCCACCAAGCACGCCATTGATAAATTTCAATCGCGTCACGCTGTGATGTTGATAAAAAGCTTCAATGAGTGGCGCAAGCAGTGAAAAAGGAAAGGTATCATCGACGCCTATCACCAGCTCATTCTCCCAACCCTCATGAAGTTTGATTGCCTGCTTTTCCAGCTCGTGTACAGAATGGAGAATCTCTCGCCCTTTCTCTAACAACATTCTACCGGTACGGGTAAATTTGGCGCGATGACCACTACGATCAAGCAATTGAATATTAAGGTCGCTTTCCAGCTTGTGAACGGTATAACTGAGGGCAGATGGCGTCTTATACAGTTTGGCTGACGCCGCGGCAAAACTGCCCTCTTTTTCTAAGGCATCAAGGATCATCAACACATCCAGCAGTGGTTTCATACACGCCCCCTTGCGGCGTATGCGGCATCCTGCTGGCGTGATGCTTTACTCCAGCGGCATTACCAGTGGATCGGGATACTGGTATTCAAATCCCAATTCATTACAGATCCGGCTGCCATCAATAATTTTACCTTTGCCGCTGTCCAGACTGTTTCTGAACTGCGGAGGTTCCAGCCCCAATAGACGGGCCATTTGCGGGTAGAAAACATTGCGCGCAGGATGAGCTGGCGCACATATATTATAGATGTGTCCGCCTTTAGGTGCCTGTAGTAACAAGGTGATTGCGCCAATAACATCTTCCAGATGAACCAAATTAACGCCATGTTCGCCATCTGGCGCTGTTTTGCCCGCAAAGAAGCGACCGGGATGACGCTCCGGCCCGACCAGACCCGCAAGACGTAAAATATCGACCGAAGTGCCAGGTAAGTTGTGCAGCCAGTCTTCGAGTTCTTTTAATACTCGTCCACTATTGGTTACCGGATTACGCGGGGTGGTTTCTTTTACCGTGCCTTGCGCATCGCCATAAACAGACGTTGAGCTGGTAAAAATAATGCGGGGAATATGGTGAGCCAGTGCGCTATCCACTAACTCTTGTACCGCTTGTAAATAGAACTCATCGCCGGGACCGCTACGACGTGCCGGAAGCGTGATGACCAGCGCATCAGCATCCATCAGGGCATCCAGATCGTCAGAATCGCAAACTAACTCAGGTTCCATACGAAGCAAATAGCTATCAATCCCGCTCATTCTGGCCGCTTCGACGCCATCTTGTGTGGTTTTACTCCCGGTGACCTGCCAGCCCCGCGCTGAAAGTGACATCGCCAGCGGCATGCCTAACCACCCTAACCCGACAATTGCGACCTTTTTCATCCGTTTTCTCCTGATACACCTTAGATCTATAAGGCTACGCTAGCGCATCAAAACTGACAATTCATTCTATGAATGAATCGAAACTGTTAGCAGATATACAATTATACAATTGCCTGATGCGCTTCGCTTATCAGGTCGACAAAAACATCAATATATTGAATTTAGGCAACATCTGTAGGCTGGATAAGGCGTTCACGCCGCACCCGGCATGAACAAAGCGCGTTTTAGTTGCAAAACACAATGTTCTTAAGGGTTTTAAAGACGTATTTTCACGATGACTTTTTTAACGTACTCACTCTTAGCGCTCTCCATTCCCCGCTCATTCATTAAACAAATCCATCGCCATAAAATATATAAAAAAGCCCTTGCTTTCTCACGTGAAAGTGGTTTAGGTTAAATGACATCAGTTGAATAAACATTCACAGAGAATTTTATGACACGCGTTCAATTTAAACACCACCATCATCACCATCATCCTGACTAGTCTTTCAGGCGATGTGTGCTGGAAGACATTCAGATCTTCCAGTGGTGCATGAACGCATGAGAAAGCCCCCGGAAGATCACCTTCCGGGGGCTTTTTTATTGCGCGGTTGATAACGGTTCAGACAGGTTTAAAGAGGAAGAAGAAAATGACAGACAACACTCGTTTACGCATAGCTATGCAGAAATCCGGCCGTTTAAGTGATGATTCACGCGAATTACTGGCGCGCTGTGGCATTAAAATTAATCTTCACACTCAGCGCCTGATCGCAATGGCTGAAAACATGCCGATTGATATTCTGCGCGTGCGTGACGACGACATTCCCGGTCTGGTAATGGACGGCGTGGTTGACCTTGGGATTATCGGCGAAAACGTGCTGGAAGAAGAGTTGCTTAACCGCCGTGCCCAGGGTGAAGATCCGCGTTACTTTACCCTGCGTCGTCTGGATTTCGGCGGTTGTCGCCTGTCGCTGGCAACACCGGTTGATGAAGCCTGGGACGGCCCGCTGTCCTTAAACGGCAAACGTATCGCCACCTCTTATCCTCACCTGCTCAAGCGTTATCTCGACCAGAAAGGTATCTCTTTTAAATCCTGCTTACTGAACGGTTCTGTTGAAGTGGCCCCGCGCGCCGGGCTGGCGGATGCGATTTGCGATCTGGTTTCCACCGGCGCCACGCTGGAAGCTAACGGTCTGCGCGAAGTCGAAGTTATTTATCGCTCGAAAGCCTGTCTGATCCAACGCGACGGCGAAATGGAAGAATCCAAACAGCAACTGATCGACAAACTACTGACCCGAATTCAGGGCGTGATCCAGGCGCGCGAATCAAAATACATCATGATGCACGCACCGACCGAACGTCTGGATGACGTCATCGCCCTGCTGCCAGGTGCCGAACGCCCAACCATTCTGCCACTGGCGGGTGACCAACAACGCGTAGCGATGCACATGGTCAGCAGCGAAACCCTGTTCTGGGAAACGATGGAAAAACTGAAAGCGCTGGGTGCCAGTTCAATCCTGGTGCTGCCGATTGAGAAGATGATGGAGTGATCGCCATGAGCTTTAACACAATCATTGACTGGAATAGCTGTACTGCGGAGCAACAACGCCAGCTGTTAATGCGCCCGGCGATCTCCGCTTCTGAAAGCATTACCCGCACTGTTAACGATATTCTCGATAACGTAAAAATCCGCGGTGATGATGCCCTGCGGGAATACAGCACGAAGTTTGATAAAACCACCGTTACTACGCTTAAAGTATCTGCTGAAGAAATTACCGCCGCCAGCGAACGTCTGAGCGACGACCTGAAACAGGCAATGGCGGTTGCGGTAAAAAATATTGAAGCCTTCCACACTGCGCAAAAACTATCGCCGGTAGATGTCGAAACCCAGCCAGGCGTACGTTGCCAGCAAGTCACTCGCCCGGTGGCTTCGGTGGGTTTGTATATTCCTGGCGGCTCCGCCCCGCTCTTCTCAACGGTATTAATGCTGGCGACTCCGGCGCGTATTGCCGGCTGTAATAAAGTGGTGCTGTGCTCACCGCCGCCGATTGCCGATGAAATTCTTTACGCAGCGCAACTGTGTGGCGTGCAGGACGTGTTTAACGTCGGTGGCGCACAGGCCATTGCCGCGCTGGCGTTTGGTACAGAATCCGTGCCGAAAGTGGACAAAATCTTCGGACCAGGTAACGCCTTTGTCACCGAGGCAAAACGTCAGGTAAGTCAGCGTCTGGACGGTGCGGCGATCGATATGCCCGCAGGCCCATCAGAAGTATTGGTGATTGCCGACAACGGCGCTACGCCGGATTTCGTGGCTTCTGATTTGCTCTCCCAGGCTGAACACGGCCCGGATTCGCAGGTAATTTTACTGACGCCCGATGCTGAGATGGCGCGTCGCGTTGCCGAAGCTGTCGAACGCCAGCTGGCAGAACTGCCGCGTGCTGAAACCGCCCGCCAGGCACTGAGCGCCAGCCGCCTGATTGTGACTAAAGATTTAGCGCAATGCGTAGAGATCTCCAACCTCTACGGCCCGGAGCACCTGATCATTCAGACCCGCAACGCTCGCGAACTGGTCGATGGCATCACCAGCGCCGGTTCGGTATTTCTTGGTGACTGGTCACCGGAATCGGCGGGCGACTATGCCTCCGGCACCAACCACGTGCTGCCGACTTACGGTTACACCGCCACCTGTTCCAGCCTCGGGCTGGCAGATTTTCAGAAGCGCATGACCGTACAGGAACTGTCGAAAGAAGGGTTCTCCACGCTGGCGTCGACTATTGAAACACTGGCCGCTGCCGAGCGCCTGACCGCCCACAAAAATGCCGTTACTTTGCGTGTTAACGCCCTTAAGGAGCAAGCATGAGCACCGTGACTATTACCGATTTAGCGCGTGAAAATGTCCGCAACCTGACGCCGTATCAGTCGGCGCGTCGTCTGGGCGGTAACGGCGACGTCTGGCTGAATGCCAACGAATACCCCACAGCCGTGGAGTTTCAGCTTACTCAGCAAACGCTCAACCGCTACCCGGAATGCCAGCCGAAAGCGGTGATTGAAAATTACGCGCAGTATGCAGGCGTAAAACCGGAGCAGGTGCTGGTCAGCCGTGGCGCGGACGAAGGTATTGAACTGCTGATTCGTGCTTTTTGCGAACCGGGTAAAGACGCCATTCTCTATTGCCCGCCAACGTACGGTATGTACAGCGTCAGTGCGGAAACCATTGGTGTCGAATGCCGTACGGTGCCGACGCTGGAAAACTGGCAACTGGACTTGCAGGGCATTTCCGACAAGCTGGATGACGTGAAAGTGGTCTATGTTTGCAGCCCCAACAACCCGACCGGGCAACTGATCAACCCGCAGGATTTTCGCACATTGCTGGAGTTAACCCGCGGCAAGGCAATTGTGGTCGCCGATGAAGCCTATATTGAGTTTTGCCCACAGGCCTCGCTGGCTGGCTGGCTGGCGGAATATCCGCATCTGGCTATTTTGCGTACCCTTTCGAAAGCTTTTGCTCTGGCAGGGCTTCGTTGCGGATTTACGCTGGCAAACGAAGAAGTCATCAACCTGCTGATGAAAGTGATCGCCCCCTACCCGCTCTCGACGCCGGTTGCCGACATTGCGACCCAGGCGTTAAGCCCGCAGGGAATCGTCGCCATGCGCGAACGAGTAGCGACAATCATTGCAGAACGCGAATACCTGATTGCCGCACTGAAAGAGATCCCCTGCGTGGAGCAGGTTTTCGACTCGGAAACCAACTACATTCTGGCGCGCTTTAAAGCCTCCAGCGCAGTGTTTAAATCTTTGTGGGATCAGGGCATTATCTTACGTGATCAGAATAAACACCCCTCTTTAAGCGGCTGCCTGCGAATTACCGTCGGAACCCGTGAAGAAAGCCAGCGCGTCATTGACGCCTTACGTGCGGAGCAAGTTTGATGAGTCAGAAGTATCTTTTTATCGATCGCGATGGAACCCTGATTAGCGAACCGCCGAGTGATTTTCAGGTGGACCGTTTTGACAAACTCGCCTTTGAACCAGGCGTGATCCCGGAACTGCTAAAGCTGCAAAAAGCGGGCTACAAGCTGGTGATGATCACCAATCAGGATGGTCTGGGAACACAAAGTTTCCCGCAGGCGGATTTCGATGGTCCGCACAATCTGATGATGCAGATCTTCACCTCGCAAGGCGTACAGTTTGATGAAGTGCTGATTTGCCCACACCTGCCCGCCGATGAATGCGACTGCCGTAAGCCGAAAGTAAAGCTGGTAGAGCGTTATCTCGCTGAACAAGCGATGGACCGTGCCAACAGTTATGTGATTGGCGATCGCGCGACCGACATTCAACTGGCTGAAAACATGGGTATTACTGGTTTACGCTACGACCGAGAAACCCTGAACTGGCCGATGATTGGCGAGCAACTCACCAGACGTGATCGTTACGCCCACGTAGTGCGCAACACCAAAGAGACGCAGATTGACGTTCAGGTGTGGCTGGATCGCGAAGGCGACAGCAAAATTAACACTGGCGTTGGCTTCTTTGATCATATGCTGGATCAGATCGCGACCCACGGCGGTTTCCGTATGGTAATCAACGTTAAAGGCGATCTCTATATCGACGATCACCACACCGTCGAAGATACCGGACTGGCGCTGGGCGAAGCGTTAAAAATTGCTCTTGGCGACAAACGTGGTATTTGCCGCTTTGGTTTTGTGCTGCCGATGGACGAATGCCTTGCCCGTTGCGCACTGGATATCTCTGGTCGCCCGCACCTGGAATATAAAGCGGAATTTACCTACCAGCGCGTGGGCGATCTCAGCACCGAAATGATCGAGCATTTCTTCCGTTCGCTCTCTTACACCATGGGCGTGACGCTGCACCTGAAAACCAAAGGTAAAAACGATCACCACCGTGTAGAGAGCCTGTTCAAAGCCTTTGGTCGGACCCTGCGCCAGGCCATCCGCGTGGAAGGCGACACCCTGCCCTCGTCGAAAGGAGTGCTGTAATGAACGTGGTGATCCTTGATACCGGTTGCGCCAATCTGAATTCGGTGAAGTCTGCCATTATGCGTCACGGTTATGAACCCAAAGTCAGCCGTGACCCGGACGTGGTGTTGCTGGCCGATAAACTGTTTTTACCCGGCGTCGGCACCGCACAAGCGGCAATGGACCAGGTGCGTGAGCGTGAGCTGTTTGATCTCATCAAAGCCTGTACCCAACCGGTGCTGGGCATCTGCCTGGGGATGCAACTGCTTGGACGGCGTAGCGAAGAGAGCAACGGCGTCGATTTGCTGGGCATCATCGACGAAGATGTGTCGAAAATGACCGACTTTGGTCTGCCGCTGCCGCATATGGGCTGGAACCGCGTTTATCCGCAGGCAGGCAACCGCCTGTTTCAGGGGATTGAAGATGGCGCGTATTTTTACTTTGTTCACAGCTATGCCATGTCGGTCAATCCGTGGACCATCGCCCAGTGCAACTACGGTGAACCGTTCAGCGCGGCGGTGCAAAAAGATAACTTCTACGGCGTGCAGTTCCACCCGGAGCGTTCTGGTGCCGCTGGCGCTAAGTTGCTGAAAAACTTCCTGGAGATGTGATGATTATTCCTGCATTAGATTTAATCGACGGCACCGTGGTGCGTCTCCATCAGGGCGATTACGGCAAACAGCGTGATTACGGTAACGACCCGCTGCCGCGCTTACAGGATTACGCCGCGCAGGGTGCCGAAGTGTTGCATCTGGTGGATCTGACCGGGGCAAAAGATCCGGCTAAACGTCAAATCCCGCTGATTAAAACCCTGGTGGCGGGCGTTAACGTTCCGGTGCAGGTTGGCGGCGGTGTGCGTAGCGAAGAAGACGTAGCGGCGTTACTGGAAGCAGGCGTTGCACGCGTGGTGGTTGGCTCCACCGCGGTGAAATCCCCAGAAATGGTGAAAGGTTGGTTTGAACGCTTCGGTGCCGATGCCTTAGTGCTGGCGCTGGATGTCCGTATTGACGAGCAAGGCAATAAACAGGTGGCAGTGAGCGGCTGGCAAGAGAACTCGGGCGTTTCGCTGGAACAACTGGTGGAAATCTATCTGCCCGTCGGCCTGAAACATGTGCTGTGTACCGATATCTCGCGCGACGGCACGCTGGCAGGTTCTAACGTCTCTTTATATGAAGAGGTGTGCGCCAGATATCCGCAGGTGGCATTTCAGTCCTCCGGCGGCATTGGCGACATTGATGATGTCGCTGCCCTGCGTGGTACTGGCGTGCGCGGCGTAATAGTTGGTCGCGCATTACTGGAAGGTAAATTCACCGTGAAGGAGGCCATCGCATGCTGGCAAAACGCATAATTCCGTGTCTCGACGTTCGTGATGGTCAGGTGGTGAAAGGCGTACAGTTTCGCAACCATGAAATCATTGGCGATATCGTGCCGCTGGCAAAACGCTACGCCGAAGAAGGTGCAGACGAACTGGTGTTCTACGATATCACCGCTTCCAGCGATGGACGTGTGGTAGATAAAAGCTGGGTATCTCGCGTGGCGGAGGTTATCGACATTCCGTTCTGCGTGGCGGGTGGGATTAAGTCGCTGGATGACGCCGCCAAAATTCTTTCTTTTGGCGCGGATAAAATTTCCATCAACTCTCCTGCGCTGGCAGACCCGACGTTAATTACCCGTCTGGCGGATCGCTTTGGTGTGCAATGTATTGTGGTCGGCATTGATACCTGGTACGACGCTGAAACCGATAAATATCATGTGAATCAATATACCGGCGATGAAAGTCGCACCCGCGTCACGCAATGGGAAACACTCGACTGGGTACAGGAAGTGCAAAAACGCGGTGCCGGAGAAATCGTCCTCAATATGATGAATCAGGACGGCGTGCGTAACGGTTACGATCTCGAGCAGCTGAAAAAAGTGCGTGAAGTTTGCCACGTCCCGCTGATCGCCTCCGGTGGCGCGGGCACCATGGAACACTTCCTCGAAGCCTTCCGCGATGCAGACGTTGACGGCGCGCTGGCAGCTTCCGTATTCCACAAACAAATAATCAATATTGGTGAATTAAAAGCGTACCTGGCAACACAGGGCGTGGAGATCAGGATATGTTAACAGAGCAACAACGCCGCGAACTGGACTGGGAAAAAACCGACGGACTGATGCCGGTGATTGTGCAACATGCGGTATCCGGCGAAGTGTTAATGCTGGGCTACATGAACCCGGAAGCCTTAGATAAAACCATCGAAAGCGGCAAAGTCACCTTCTTCTCGCGTACTAAACAGCGCTTGTGGACCAAAGGCGAAATCTCGGGCAATTTCCTCAACGTGGTGAGCATTGCGCCGGACTGCGACAACGACACCCTGCTGGTGCTGGCGAATCCTATCGGCCCAACCTGCCACAAAGGCACCAGCAGCTGCTTCGGCGACACCGCTCACCAGTGGCTGTTCCTGTATCAACTGGAGCAGTTGCTCGCCGAACGCAAATCTGCCGACCCGGAAACCTCCTACACAGCCAAACTGTATGCCAGCGGTACCAAGCGCATCGCGCAGAAAGTGGGCGAAGAAGGCGTGGAAACTGCACTGGCCGCGACGGTACATGACCGCTTTGAGCTGACCAACGAGGCGTCTGACCTGATGTATCACCTGCTGGTATTGTTGCAGGATCAGGATCTGGACTTAACGACGGTGATTGAGAACCTGCGCAAACGGCATCAGTGAGTTGCGGGGTAAGCGGATGCGATATGTTGTTGTCGCACCCGGAGCCATTGCCCGATGCGCAAGCTTATCGTGCCTACACATTATCTCAACACACGTAGGCCGGATAAGATGCGCCAGCATCGCATCCGGCAAAAAAACGGGCAAGGTGTCACCACCCTGCCCGTTTCCCTTAATGCACAATAATATTATTTCGCGTTGTAATTACGCAGTGCGTTACGCCCCAGCACAATCCCCGCGCCAGCCATACCGCCCAGCAGCACAGCCAGAATCAAGGTAATTGCCTTTTTCGGGCTATCGCGACGAATGGGTAACGTCGGTTTCATCACGTAACGGTAAGCGTGAATATCGAGATCATCAACGTTCAGATTTTCGATATCCAGCAAATTTTGACGAGTCTGATAATAGTTTGGAGAAAACACCAGCGGACGGGTCGCTTCATGCTTGATCATCGACTCCAGCGCTTCGCTACCCAACAGGAACAACGTGTCCTGAGTAATGTCATCCCCGGTCTGCTGAATCTGCGGCTTGATAACCTGCGCCTGATTCGCGTACTGCAACGCTTCCTGAATCTGGCGGATACGCAAATCTTTCTGCTCCTGCGCTACCACTTCCTGCGTTTTCAGAGAATCCTGTAAGGATTTCATACGCAATGCAATGTTGTCCTGTAAATCCTTGTGCAATTCCACGTTCACTTTATCGTCAACTTGCTGAATATAAGCAGCAAGTTGCTTCTGAGCATCTTCCGCAGTCGGCCCGACATAAGAGACAACTAACGGCAATGGCTGATTTTTAACAGAAGGCTCGATAGTCAGCTTTTCAGGTTCTTCCTGATTATCCAGCGCTTCGGCTAAAGCAGAAAACGCAGTGCTGTAACGACCAATCAACGTGGTCTGAAGCTCAGATACTTTCGGTGCGGCCTGACCGTAGATAGCATTCATGGCATCGGTATAGCCAGCGATTTGCCCCACATCGGGTTGAGTGATGATAGCAGTGGAAGTCCATTTTTCTTTGGCAACAGCCAGATAGCCTATTGCGAGGGCTATCGCCACAATGACAGAGATGATGATTGTCATCTTGCCACGCCACAACTGCATTAATAAGTCAATTAAATCAATTTGTTCCGGATCATAGTTTTGCCCGGATACATTATTATTTTCTACTCTCATCATTACCCTAACAGGCGAAAATTTCAGGTCGCCATAGTTTAGCGATAATCCGCATGAATGCTATAGGATAAATAATAAAATTAATGAATAATCATACAATCGGTGAGCCACAATCAGGGCGATAATCGCCCTGATTACAGTAGGTTAATCACTACCAAAGAGATCGCGGGTGTAGACCTTATCAGCGACATCTTTAAGCTCTTCTGCCATACGGTTGGAGATAATGATATCGGCTTGTTGTTTGAAGGTGGCGAGATCGCGCTCCAGACGCGAGTTGAAGAATGAGTCTTCTTTCATTACTGGTTCATAGATGATTACTTCTACGCCTTTCGCCTTGATACGCTTCATAATTCCCTGAATAGAAGACGCCCGGAAGTTATCTGAACCACTCTTCATAATAAGGCGATAGATCCCCACCACTTGCGGCTTACGTGACAAAATGGCATCCGCAATAAAGTCTTTACGCGTACGGTTAGCATCGACAATTGCCGAGATCAGGTTATTCGGCACAGACTGATAATTCGCCAGTAGTTGCTTAGTATCTTTCGGCAAGCAGTAGCCACCATAGCCAAACGACGGATTGTTGTAATGGTTGCCAATACGCGGGTCAAGGCAAACACCTTCGATAATCTGACGCGTATTGAGACCTAAACTTTCTGCATAGCTATCCAGTTCGTTAAAGTACGCTACGCGCATTGCCAGATAGGTGTTGGCAAACAGTTTAATCGCTTCTGCTTCAGTGGAGTCGGTAAACAGGGTCGGGATATTTTGCTTAATGGCCCCTTCCTGTAATAACGCAGCAAAACGCTCTGCACGTTCAGAACGCTCACCAATAACAATGCGGGATGGATGAAGGTTATCGTAAAGGGCTTTGCCTTCGCGGAGGAATTCTGGGGAAAAGATAATGTTCTCAATATGATATTTCGTCTGCATTGCCGCGGTAAAACCAACCGGGACAGTAGACTTGATAACCATAACCGCAAATGGGTTTATTTCAATAACATCCTGAATGACAGATTCCACACTAGACGTATTGAAATAATTTGTTTTTGGATCGTAGTCTGTAGGCGTTGCGATGATTACGTAATCTGCATTCCGATAGGCTTCTTTTTTATCTAACGTGGCGTTAAATCGAATTTCATCTGACTGCAAAAAATTTTGAATCTCTTTGTCAACGACAGGAGATATCCGATCATTCAGCATTGCAACACGTGAAGGCAAAATATCTAATGCAACAACCTCATGGTTTTGTGCGATTAGAAGCCCATTCGACAGGCCCACATAGCCGGTACCGGAAATGGTAATTTTCATTTCATGCTCTCAGAATTAACTTAACTGTGAATCATGATGTTTTAGCATCCTGATAGAAGTTAAAATTTTTAGCGCTACGCTGATCCCAGCATCAGCGTAGCAATAAAATCAGACTTTACTTATAAGAGTAGCTGATATTTATTAAGTTAATATTAAGCAATGAAATTTAATCTATAGGATTATAGGCAAAAAAAAACCCGGCAATATATGCCGGGCCTCAATTTATTGCTGATTAAATCAGATTAAACCAACCATTCGGTATGGAACACACCTTCTTTATCAATGCGTTTATAAGTATGCGCACCGAAATAGTCGCGTTGTGCCTGGATCAGGTTCGCAGGCAGCACCGCGGCACGGTAGCTATCGTAATAGGCAACCGCAGCGGCGAAGGTTGGAACCGGAATACCGTTTTGCACTGCATAAGCGACGACATCACGCAGTGCCTGTTGGTAGTCATCGGCGATTTTCTTGAAATACGGAGCCAACAGCAGGTTAGCGATTTTTGGATTTTCGGCATACGCATCGGTGATTTTCTGCAAGAACTGCGCGCGAATAATGCAGCCAGCACGGAAAATCTTCGCGATTTCACCGTAGTTCAGATCCCAGTTGTACTCTTCAGACGCGGCACGCAGTTGAGAGAAGCCCTGAGCATAAGAAACGATTTTGCCAAGATACAGCGCACGGCGAACTTTCTCGATAAACTCCACTTTGTCGCCTGCTGGCTGTGTCTGAGGACCAGACAGAACTTTAGACGCGGCAACACGCTGCTCTTTCAGAGAAGAGATATAACGAGCAAACACAGACTCGGTAATCAACGACAGCGGCTCGCCGAGATCCAGCGCACTCTGACTGGTCCATTTACCGGTGCCTTTGTTAGCCGCTTCATCCAGGATCACATCAACCAGGTAGTTACCATCTTCATCTTTTTTAGTGAAGATATCTTTGGTGATGTCGATCAGGTAGCTACTCAGTTCACCGTTATTCCACTCTGTGAAAGTCTGTGCCAGCTCTTCGTTGGAGAGATTCAGACCACCTTTCAGCAGTGAATAAGCTTCGGCAATCAACTGCATATCACCGTATTCAATACCGTTGTGAACCATCTTCACATAGTGACCTGCGCCGTCTGCGCCAATATAGGTAACGCACGGTTCGCCATCTTCAGCTACGGCGGCGATTTTGGTCAGGATCGGCGCAACCAGTTCATAGGCTTCTTTCTGACCGCCAGGCATGATGGAAGGACCTTTCAGCGCGCCTTCTTCACCACCGGAAACTCCGGTACCGATGAAGTTAAAGCCTTCTGCAGAAAGCTCACGGTTACGACGAATGGTGTCCTGGAAGAAGGTGTTACCACCATCAATGATGATGTCACCTTTGTCGAGGTATGGCTTGAGGGAATCAATAGCAGCATCCGTGCCTGCACCTGCTTTCACCATTAACAGGATGCGACGAGGCGTTTCCAGAGATTCAACAAATTCTTTCACCGTATAGTAAGGAACCAGTTTCTTGCCTGGATTTTCAGCAATCACTTCTTCCGTCTTCTCACGGGAACGGTTGAAAATAGAGACGGTATAACCACGGCTTTCGATGTTGAGCGCAAGGTTGCGCCCCATCACTGCCATACCGACGACGCCGATCTGTTGCTTTGACATTATTTACTCCTGTCAGGGGGAATCACCGCGGGATGTACGCTGCTTAGATGATTGAATATGCTAACTCAGAAAATTTTTATTCAACAGTCTCCATCGACCAAAGTACAACAAACTCGATCCGGTGACAGTGAGCTGCGGAAAAAATTCTGCCCAACATAAAATCATCTAGCAAACACTTATTAACACGAAGAGAACAACTCGTAGAATAACTTACCATTCTTATCTTTTTCAGATAGTTTTGGGTTTTCAATTCGCCAGTTGATACCTAAAGAAGGATCGTTCCAGAGTAAGCATACTTCTGAATTAGGATCGTAGTAATTGGTGCATTTGTATTCAAAATCCGCAATAACAGATAGCACAACAAAACCATGAGCCAGCCCTGGTGGAATCCAAAACTGGCGCTTATTTTCTTCACTAAGAATTACTCCTTCCCACTGTCCGAAAGTTGGAGAATCTTTGCGAATATCAACAGCAACATCAAACACCTCGCCTCTCACAACGCGAACAAGTTTCCCTTGGGGGTTTTTAGTTTGGAAATGCAAACCACGTAAAACTCCCTGAGATGAACGCGAATGATTATCCTGCACAAAATCAAGATCAATATTTAGCATTTCCTTATAACGATCCTTCTGGAAAGTTTCGAGGAAGAAACCACGCTCATCACCAAATACTTTTGGTTCAATTATTTTTACATCGTGGATTTTTGTATCAATAATATTCATTTTTATTCACCAATTAATAGGCACCATCACGTCTAAGAACAACGCTAATAGTTTTAAATAAGATGGCAATATCGTTCCATAATGACCAGTTTTTCACATACCATGCATCGAAGTAGACACGAGTTTCGTAATTAATATCATTACGACCACTTACTTGCCATAAACCAGTCATACCCGGTTTGGCCATTAGATAATAGTCTACATCATCACTATACTTTATTAACTCATCATGAACTATCGGTCTCGGACCAACCAAACTCATCTCACCTTTAAGTACGTTAAATAACTGAGGCAACTCATCCAAACTTGATTTACGGATGAAATGGCCAATTTTTGTTATACGTGGATCATTTTTGAGCTTGAAATCCTTTTCCCACTCCTGCCTAGCACTTTCATTATTCGCAAGTAACTCTGCTAAAACTTCCTGAGAATTAAGGATCATTGATCTGAATTTCAGGCATTTAAAGCGTTTACCATTCCTGCCGATGCGCTCATGTCCATAAAAAGCTGGCCCTCCATCTTTTTTTACCTGAAAATAGAGATATGCCAGTAGTGGTGAGGAAACTAAAATGATTATTAAGGCACCCAAGAGATCAAACACTCTCTTCGCAAATCTTGATGTCCATTTAGCAAGATTGTTATTTACTCTTAAAATCATCACCTCATGACTAAATATAAATGCCATATCCGTACCATACAGTGGCAATCCGCGGATTGTAGGAATAACTGAGACATGTCGAAATTTATATTTCGATAATTCTTTTATCCAATTATTTCTTTCTTCAATTTGCTCAGACTCAACTGCGATAATAATTTGAGTGGATTTATTCGTGATTCTCTTAATCACATTAATATCCGCATCAATAACAGGTCGTCCATATATTTTATCTTCATGTTCCAACTTGCCGATAAAGCAGCTAACTTTAAACCCTAAATTCTTTTCACTATTTATAGCTAGATAGGCATCTCGAGCATTTTTACCACATCCTATGATAATCGTATCACGCTGCCACAGGCCAATTTTATCCAAAACTCGGCGAACGAATGAACGACCTAAAGGTAGAAATATAAATGTAAGGACCCAAGTGAACCCCCACAAGTAACGGGAAAAATGCCACTTTGAAAAAGCGTTAATTGCAAGTTCAATAACAGCGAATATTACTAAGGTACGAAGTATTTCCTTTAGTTCGAACCAGAAAGGCTTACGGTAAGAATAATGTCTTAATCGTATCCAAAACCAACCAACACAGATTATACTAAGAACAATGTGAGCAATTATTTTATCATCAAATTCATTCTGTGGAATAAATGCAGGGAGATTATTAAATAGATATTCAACTAAATAAATTGACACCCAAAAGGAAATTAGTAAAATTATAAAATCGCTTATCGCACTCGTTATTTTTTCGATAATTAACATCAAATTACCATTCATATAAACCTCGCCACAGCATTTATTCCCAGAAATTTTTATGCATACTACACTTCTTGGTTATAGTGGAAGATAGCAGTTTATATCTTTTTCCTAATTGATATCCAAGAAACTTGGCGGCATTATTTAAGAGTGCGGAAAAGAAAAAAACAGGAGCTGCTTTCATAATATATTGAAATTCAGATATAAGAAACTTTTTCCCTTCCCCTCCTGCCCCACCAAACTCCTTACGGATCCAACTTTGCTCTGAATGAAATACACCAATATCGAAATATCTGGCAAATTCCTCTTTACATGTATAGTTATGAGAATGCTTTACGGTAGCATTAGCCGCATAACCCACATGATAATTATGCAATAAGGCAGTCGCTGCATAAAGCATATCTTCGCATAAGATGGTATTCATAGCGAAGCCACCCAATTCAAGAAAGGCTGATACTCTATATGCAGAAAAAGAGTTTGACATGAATACAGCTTTCAGGCCTAGTTCTTTAGCGCTATCCTTCGAGACTACATAGCTGTTATCTGAATAATTAAATTTGCGTGCATGCTGGGCAATAACGTTTGCATTATCGTGTGGAAGTTGCTTTCCATATATTGCAGCCAATTTTTCATTTGCAATAAACATGTCAACTATATTATTAATAGAATGCTCACTTGTTAATATAGCATCTTGCGTCATAAAAAACACGAGGTCGCTGCTTGATGATAAGTGATTCACCCCAAGATTTCTTGTACCACCATGATTGAAATCGCTTGAATTTATTTCAATCAATTCAAACCCATGATCTTTAGCAATCCCGACAGATAAGTCTTTAGAACCAGAATCAATAACTAAAACTTTCCCATTAAAATATTTACTTATACTTTCCGCTGAACGTTCCCAAAGAGCACCTCCATTATAGGTTGGCACAACCATTGAAATGCGTAGATTACTCATATTTGCGTTTAACCTGCTTCACTTGCTCCAAAAATGAAGTACCATTTTGTAGATCAGGTTCTAAATGGCATCCTTCAGCCCATTCATTCCAAGCATTAATAAAAACTATTGTTTCTGTAAGACCATTATTCGCGGCAAATTCACTTGCCTCATCGAGCCAATAACCGAAAATGTCCGCCTCATTATTTTGTATTATAGTTGGAGTTACCCTCCTGGCAGAATTATCCCAGCTAGGAAATATTGCAGGTATAACTTTGCTAGGTTTGGTTGCATAACTATGAACAATATTCTCTACCATATGTTTATAAGAAATTTTGTTTACAGCGGAAATATTTCGTTTAAGATACTGAAAAAATGTATTCGGCAATAATTTCCTGGCAATATCAACGAAAAATTGCTCTTTAGTCTTAATAGTTGGGAAATCAGTTCTGTTAGGCTGAAAATCCACAACAGCATCGAAGTAGTGAGAAAAAATTTCATCATAAGATGCTGTGACAAATCCATTTCTCACGCATATAAAATAAAGACCATTTAAACCGTTATCAATCGCCATTTTATTCCAAGTTTGGATAAAGTTATCAATATCTGGAATATTGTCATATCGATAAAGTAAGAAAACGGGTCTATTGTCAATCTTAATATATCTATTATCCTTTAAGAAGGGTAATAAATAATTAAAATGTTCAAGAGAATCTTCTTCGGTGTAATCCTGCTTTATCAGAACCTCTCGTTCCATACCGTCCCAAGCGCGAGTCCAGTTTTCATTAGCCCAACAAATACAAAACGGAAATTCTGGCTTCTTATCATGAAGTACAGCTTCTAAAGGCTTCTCCAGTAATAAATGTCCATTAAACCAATAGTGGTAATAACAGAATCCATCGATACCATATTCCAGAGCGAGTTGAGCTTGTTTTTCTCTCGTCTCAGGCACTCTTAAATCATAGAATCCCATTGTTGTAGGAATGTGAGGTTGATAATGGCCCTTGAATCGCGGTTTCGATTTGGCTACATTAAACCATTCAGTAAACCCTTCGCCCCACCACTCATTATTTTCTTTTATTGGATGATATTGAGGCAAATAAAATGCGATATATTTCATCTGTACGTCCATTAATAATAAATTATCATGATATTTATAAACAAGTAAATTTCAAATGCGTTTTGTTAGAAAGGAATATAAAAGCGATATGTTATCCATGATTGATTGTCTATATATTTTCCTTGATATTAAAAGTCTAACAAAACATAAAAGATCTCTATTCAATAAGACCTGATGAAGCTGTTCTAGAATATCCTTATTATCTTTAGTTAATTTATCTACATATAGTCGATAATATTCATCCAACTGAACAGAAAGTGACGGGTATTTATTTTTTTCTGTAGATATAAATTTGTTAATAATCTTGGAAAAACTCTTTTTCATACCTTCGATATTATTGCCATGTTGTCGGTATTTTATAAAAGATCTATCATCGAAAAATATAGTCCCTTCATTAATTAAAACAAGATAGAACCACCAATCATGCATTACAATCCTCTTGCTTTCGGGAATTCGCTCAACAATTCTTTGAAAAGCAAGACGATTCAGGACACATGTACATCCTGTGATTATATTTTCAACCAAAGCATTTGAAAAACTCAATCCCTTCTGTGGGAAGGGTGAGAGAAATTTAAAATTTAGAAATTCGTCAACAACTTTCAACCTCGAACAATATAATACGGGCCCACTAGTGTTTTTTATACAACTAATTGCTCGACTAACTTTATCGTGTTCCCAGAAATCATCCTGATCACAGAAGGCAAAATAATCATATTTATAAAAATCAACGGCCTTCATCAATTCAAAAAAACTAGCAACAACACCAACGTTGCTCCCCTTAAGCAGCATTATATTATCAAACTTTGATTGATAATATTTAATTATATTTATCGTTTCGTCACTAGAACCATCATCTCGAATAAAAATATCTGATTTATCATCCAAGGACATTAAACTATCAAGCTGTTCCCTGAGATACTTCTCACCATTATATGTTGACATCAATATTACAACTTTCATTTTTCTCTCACCCAATTTTACCATTCTTTTTAAATTTGCACCAACTAAACACCAAAGGGTATAAGAGTATTAATGATAGTGATGCATAAACCAACATATTGGTAAAGCAGCACAATACTAATAAGATTGTACATACAGAAAACTGCACGTAGTATATGGAATCTTTAGGACATAATGCTAAGAATAGTAATGGAGTCATACACATGAAGAACAATAGTATCAGTGGTCCCAGCCAACCGATAAACACAAATGAGTCGGAGAAAATAGTGCCTACCGTTAAAAAATCAATTATACGATTTAATGGTGAATATTCTTCATCAAGCCCGAATAATATAGCGATTCTTTTACCTATAACATCAGGTAAGACCTCATAAACAACGAATTTTTCAATACCATTATTATCACTGTATCTAGCATAATAATTAATAGTACTCTGAAAATTTGCCATCGGTGAACTTGCGTATAAATAAGCCCAATAAAGAGGTGACAACACTTGCTGTTTGGCAAATATTGTGTCCGCATCCGTCGCGCGTATGATGTTGCTGACAGTAAAACTTTGGTCTCCTATTTGGGCTTGAGTTCTTAAATCCCCGGCCAGTCCAAAAAAATACATGATAGCCAAAGCAATACCTGTTAATTTAAATATTTTTTTTATGCTTATTCTTTTATACAAAATAAACATAAAAATAAAATTAAGAACACAAAAAACGATATAACTTCTATACATCAAGAGTATAAAAATCCATATACATACAAGAGATGACAGCAGTGATTTTTTAGAACCAAAACATAAGTAATCAAAAAATGATTTAATACAATAAAATGTAGTCAGCGAAGTAAAAAAGACATGTATCCCAGGGAATGTAAAATCACGATAATCATATTGATGACCAAGAAGCATCTCAATTAATGGTATTTTTCTATTATATGCAACTTCAACGCAGAAAAATACAACAACACTAACTAATGGTTTTATACTATATTTAAAAGTCTTATATTCATTCAGTATGTTACTATTTGAAGAGTTAAACCATCCGCGAATAACTGGATTTAAAACTGCCCCGATAAAGAACAAAAATAAGCAACTACCGATAATGAATATACTTAATGACTCAGAAACCTCTGGGTAAATACCCGACCATTTTATTGCAAACAGAACAAAGCTTAATAAAAAAGAAACACTTACTGTAAAATAGCAGTTACATAATATTCTCATAAAGACTCTCTATTATATAACTCAATAAAATCAATGGGCTTTAAGGCCATGCGTTTTAAAAACTCATTATCTATGTGAGATAAACTTATATTTAAACTATTATCTAAAAGAGCGATAAACTTTTTATTATCATAGTTTAACAAATCAATATTCTGTGAAAGAAGATTTGAATACCTGCAGCACTCTTTCATTTTATTTTCATAAGCCAGACTGATAACTTTAGTTTTATTTTTTACTGCGAGGACAACACCATGGTAACGCATACTAACGACTAACTCAGAATTAGCAACTTTTTCGTCATATTTAAAGAAGGTATTAACATCACTATCAATATGAGCATCACCTCCATACAGCTGAATACTATCTTTGATCATTTCCAAGAACCCAGACTCAGCCTCCGAAGCATATAAGTGAGGCAATATTCTTATGATATAATTATTTTTTGCCGCAAACTCAGATAGAGAAGGTAGTATCTCCTCTTTTAAGATATTTCCCTCGTTTTTACCTCTAAAATCAACATGCCAGTTGCTAAGCTGAGTTGGTATAAATGTTATTATCTTTTTGCCGCTATCAGGTGCCTTTTCATGAGGAGGAAGCAAAAATGCAGTATCGACACCCAATGATACGTTTATTTTTTTTGACCTCAAAAAATCAAACGATCTTTTTTCTCTGACAAACAAAATGCATTTCTTCAATACATTTAAAGATATAAAATTGAAAAGTCTGCTATTACTTTCTCCTATTGTATTCAGATGAAATATAACATTTTTATTTGCCATACGTGCAACTATTACATTAGCTAAATATGCCCAATCCTTGTAAATACCAATATTGGCTCCTCCCGGTGAGACTAAAACAGAGTCGTATTCTTGAGCTAATTTTTTTAGTTTCTTTAAGTAGCCATCTTTCCCTAATATAAATAGCACCGCTTCCTTCATCAACGTGTTTCTTGAGATGCTCAATTTATCAAAGTGGATAACATTCTCATGTTCAAACGGTATTTTAGTACCAGCCTTATTCCAAATATATGAAATTGCGACCTTGTGTCCCCGACTCACCAGCTCTGATACAAGTGCATACCCTGCAGCATCATCACCAAAATTATTCGTATGTTGATTAATAATCAAAATTTTCATCACAATGTCTCACCCAATTTTTTATTGTTAAAATATGATATCGAAATTAACATAGTTGGAATACGCAAAAACCAGACTAAAAAGCCGAGCTCAATAAACTCAACCTTAATTAATAAAAAAGACGCTAATGAAAATAAAGGAAGTGTGGCCATTTGTATTGTTAATATTTTTTTATGATTGCCCACAGCTTGCCCAATCGTCATGATAATCATGGTTAAACAGTTTAATACTGTAAAAAATGAAACTATATAAAAAATCCTCTTTAAATGAGTGTCAATTTCGACATGAAAAAGAATTGAAAATATTTTTTCATTAAAGCAATACAGTGTAAAGACAAATAAAGTTGACACCAAAATGCTACAAGAAACATAATTCTTTACATTAAGATATTTCATCAAATCGGTGCGCCTACTATTATGTGCCCCAGAACTAAAGAACTGAAATAGCACACCGGCTAAGATGCTTGGTATTGCATAACTCTTAATAATAATTTCTGAATATACCACATATTGGATCAGAATACTACCAGAGAAGCAGTTGAGTGCAAGAAAACGATCCCAATATAAAAAAGCGATACCTAACAGGCTTGCCATACCAACCGAGAGACAAAAGCTATAGAACTCCCTCGCATCTAAAGTTATAGATCGTTCTTGTTTTTCAAGATATTTAGTAAGCCTATTTTTTTTAATTGTATAATATAATAACTGAGCCAGAAGCATAAACCTCGACAATAAAACAGAAAAACATAAAACATATTCAATACGAATATGATATGATGCTAATATTACTGGCATACCATATGTAATCATATTGCATATATTTTTAGCAATTGAACTTTCTTTAAACCCCCCAACGCCTTCTATATAACCAGATAATGGAAAAGTGATAAATGATATAAAAATGATGACCAACCCAAGAAATTGTATATCGACTGGAATAATCCCCAGATACTGATTATTATAGCTGATGTTAAGTAAAAAATAAAAGAGTATCAATAATATAAGCACAACTGCCAAGTAAGAGTACCCATATAATAATATTGACTTAATATTATAGTTATTACTTGTAAATTTGCTCACACCGCGGCTGACACCACAATCAGAAAGATTTACAATACCAACAATAGTCCATAAAAATAAAAAGTACGACATTTCTGTCGCTGAGTAATTTTTTAATATCAATGGCACTGAAACGATTGAAATGGCAATACCACTTAATGTCCCGAATCCCACCCATGATACATTCTTCAAAAAAATCATCTGATATCGCTCAGAAAGTATTTATTAGTTAGGAATAAAAAAATAAAAGTTATGCTGACGATCTTTAGCCAAGAAAAACATCAGCATAAACTCCTAGTCGAACTATCAGAGTTACAAACGAGTACCTAGATCAAATAAGTCCCAATAAATATTGACCATACTGGTTTTTTGATAATGGCTGAGCTAACTTTTTAAGTCGCTCAGCATCAATAAATCCTTTACGGTAAGCAATCTCTTCCGGGCAGGAAACTTTCAGCCCCTGACGCTCTTCGATCGTTGCGATGAAGTTACTTGCTTCAATAAGACTTTGGTGTGTACCTGTGTCTAACCATGCATAACCACGTCCCATCATAGCAACAGACAATCTGCCCTGTTCCATATAGATACGGTTAATATCGGTAATCTCCAGTTCACCACGAGCAGAAGGCTTAAGGTTTTTCGCTATTTCTACAACGTCGTTGTCATAGAAATAAAGTCCTGTTACAGCAAAGTTGCTTTTTGGTTGTAATGGTTTTTCTTCCAGGCTAATTGCCGTTCCGTTTTTATCAAACTCCACGACACCATAGCGCTCAGGATCATTAACGTGATAAGCAAATACCGTTGCGCCGCTTTCTTTATTAACAGCTGCGTCCATTAACTTCGGCAGGTCATGACCGTAGAAAATGTTATCACCCAAAACCAAAGCACAATCATCACAGCCAATAAACTCTTCACCGATGATAAATGCCTGCGCAAGGCCATCTGGGCTCGGTTGCACTTTGTACTGAAGATTCAGGCCCCACTGACTTCCATCACCCAGCAGTTGTTGAAAACGAGGAGTATCCTGTGGCGTACTGATAATCAGAATATCGCGAATACCCGCCAACATCAGAGTAGAAAGCGGGTAATAAATCATCGGTTTATCATAAATCGGTAACAACTGCTTACTGACAGCCATAGTCACAGGATAAAGACGAGTTCCAGAACCACCCGCTAAAATAATACCTTTACGCGTTTTCATTTCATCATTCCTTTTAATTCATCTTGCTCCACCATCATGAGCAAAATGCAAAAATTATTAAATTACTGTTGTTGTAAATAGTTCATTGAGCATTCGTTTCGCCCCCACCTGCCAATCTGGCAAGACCAGTTCAAAGTTCTGCTGAAACTTTTCTGTGTTAAGGCGAGAATTGAGAGGACGGCGAGCTGGTGTGGGATAGGCTGTTGTTGACACAGCATTGAGTTTGTTAAGAGCAAGGTTAATCCCGGCTTTACGCGCCTCTTCAAAAACCAATGCGGCATAGTCGTACCAGGTTGTGGTGCCGCTGGCAACCAGATGGTACAAACCAGCAACCTCGGGCTTGTTCTGCGCCACGCGAATGGTGTGTGCAGTGCAGTCAGCCAGCAACTCAGCACCAGTTGGTGCGCCAAACTGATCGTTAATAACCGCTAATTCTTCACGCTCTTTTGCCAGACGCAACATCGTTTTGGCGAAGTTATTTCCTTTACCTGCATAAACCCAACTGGTACGGAAAATAAGGTGCTTCGCGCAATGTTCCTGTAATGCCTTTTCTCCGGCTAACTTGGTTTCACCGTAAACATTCAGAGGCGCTGTTGCATCCGTTTCCAGCCATGGCGTATCGCCATTTCCAGGGAAGACGTAATCAGTGGAGTAATGAATAACCCAGGCTCCAACTTTATTTGCCGCTTTTGCAATCGCTTCGACACTTGTCGCGTTAAGCAATTGTGCAAACTCTGGTTCTGACTCAGCTTTATCTACTGCGGTATGGGCTGCTGCATTAACAATAACATCAGGCCGAATTTTTCTGACGGTTTCGGCCACACCTTCGGGATTGCTGAAATCACCGCAATACTCTGTGGAGTGAATATCAAGAGCAATCAAGTTCCCCAGAGGGGCCAGGGAGCGCTGTAGCTCCCAGCCTACCTGCCCTGTTTTACCAAAAAGAAGGATATTCATTACTGGCGGCCCTCATAATTCTGTTTAATCCATGACTGATAGGCACCACTTTTCACATTTTCCACCCATTTTGTATTGGTCAGGTACCATTCCACCGTTTTACGAATCCCGCTTTCAAATGTTTCCTGCGGTTTCCAGCCTAATTCGCGGCTAATTTTATCAGCATCAATAGCATAACGACGGTCATGCCCCGGACGATCGGCAACATAGGTAATTTGCTCACGATAAGATTTCTCTTTCGGCATAATTTCATCCAGCAAATCACAAATAGTGAGAACTACATCGATGTTTTTCTTTTCGTTATGACCACCGATGTTATAGGTTTCACCGATTTTACCTTCGGTGACGACGGTGTATAGCGCACGTGCATGGTCTTCCACATACAGCCAGTCACGAATTTGATCTCCTTTGCCATAAATGGGTAATGCTTTACCCTCCAGAGCATTGAGAATGACCAGCGGAATTAATTTTTCCGGGAAATGGTAAGGACCATAGTTATTCGAGCAATTGGTAATAATAGTCGGAAGACCATAAGTACGTTTCCACGCACGAACTAAATGATCGCTGGATGCTTTTGATGCGGAATAAGGACTGCTTGGCGCATAGGCTGTCGTCTCAGTAAATAGCGGTAATTCTTCATCACTATTTACTTCATCTGGATGAGGTAAGTCGCCATACACTTCGTCAGTAGAAATATGGTGAAAGCGGAAGCGGCTTTTCTTTTCATCATCCAATACAGACCAGTAATTACGAGCGGCTTCTAAAAGAATATAGGTACCCACAATATTGGTTTCAATAAATGCAGCCGGGCCAGTTATTGAACGATCAACGTGGCTCTCAGCCGCGAGGTGCATCACTGCATCTGGCTGATGCTGAACAAAAATACGAGTCATTGCGGCAGCATCGCAAATATCCGCATGTTCAAAAGTATAACGTTCAGAATCAGAAACATCAGCGAGTGATTCCAGGTTTCCGGCGTATGTTAATTTATCGACATTAACAACACTATCCTGCGTATTATTTATAATGTGACGAACCACAGCAGAACCAATAAATCCTGCACCACCAGTAACAAGTATCTTCACTTTTTTATTCCAAATTACGTTCAGAGCTCACTGTGGAATAAGCAGCTCTTCGTTTGATTAACAGAAGTATTAACGCACGCTACCGCCCCTGGCTTAACAGCTACCAGAGCACTGCATGCATACCGACGATGTGGCGAGCGTTACCCACTCGCGTTAACCTAAAAAATTCAAACGCTAATTGTCTTACCAATCCGCTCTGGAAACAAGGAAAATCCTGGAAAACTTTGACTAAAATCTTATTGCTAACTCATTGTTATTATAGTGTTTTATAAAGAAACAACGGCAGGAACATTCGTTGCAATTTACTTTCGCCACGAATCTTCACTGCCGTTATGATTTTCTTATTGACCGTTACACCCGGTAAGATTTTTTTATTCGCTTAACAGCTGCTCAATCCCTTTGCGGAACTTCGCTCCTTCTTTCAGGTTGCGTAAGCCATACTTCACAAATGCCTGCATGTAGCCCATTTTCTTACCGCAATCGTAGCTATCACCCGTCATTAACATTGCATCAACGGACTGTTTTTTCGCCAGTTCAGCAATTGCGTCAGTTAGCTGAATACGCCCCCATGCTCCGGGTTGAGTCCGCTCCAGTTCAGGCCAAATGTCCGCAGAAAGCACATAGCGACCAACCGCCATAATGTCTGAGTCCAGCGTCTGTGGCTGATCGGGTTTTTCGATAAATTCAACAATGCGACTGACTTTGCCTTCACGATCCAGCGGCTCTTTAGTCTGGATGACGGAGTATTCAGAAAGGTCACCCGGCATACGTTTTGCCAGAACCTGGCTACGACCCGTTTCGTTGAATCGCGCAATCATGGCGGCAAGGTTGTAACGCAGCGGATCGGCGCTGGCGTCATCAATAACGACATCAGGCAGTACCACGACAAACGGATTGTCGCCAATGGCGGGTCTGGCGCACAAAATGGAGTGGCCCAAACCTAAAGGTTCGCCCTGACGCACGTTCATAATGGTAACGCCCGGTGGGCAGATGGACTGAACCTCTGCCAGCAACTGGCGTTTTACGCGCAGTTCAAGGAGAGATTCTAGTTCATAAGAAGTGTCGAAGTGGTTTTCGACTGCGTTCTTGGACGCATGAGTCACCAGGAGGATTTCTTTGATCCCTGCAGCCACAATTTCGTCAACAATGTACTGAATCATGGGTTTGTCGACGATCGGTAGCATCTCTTTGGGTATCGCCTTAGTGGCAGGCAACATATGCATCCCAAGTCCCGCTACAGGAATAACTGCTTTTAAATTCGTCATTATTTCATCCACCTGTAAAATGGTTGCTGAATTATAGCTCGTTCGATTTTTTTCGCCAGCATCAATTATCCTGAACTGAATACTGATTTACTGCCGATGCTACGCCGTTTCGTTCAGAATTGCAGTTGCGATCTTTTTAAGTATGGTTCCATTTTTCCAGGAATGGTCGCAAATCTCCTCCCCTCTTCTGGCTGTCGAAAGTTAATCTTTTCCACATTAATAATACGGTGATTACCTCTGTCGATATCGACGGAGCTTTGTTCTTTTCATTCACAGCATGAACATTTTCCAGCAACGAGCGTGTTTCGGCCTTTGCCATAAACCAGTCACAGACGTCTTCGCGCAGGGCTAATCTCATGGTCAATACTGACGAGCGACGAATACAAATATATTATTGATATTTAATAAAAAACAAGTCAAAACCTGTCGTATTGTTCCAACAAAGCACACTTCATTTCAATGCGGGTCAGCACGATCAAAGAGGGATTTCCTGCGAAGATTTAGATTCTGCGTAATTCCCAGACACGGTTAGCATTATCAAGATGAATATTACCTGCTCCAAAGTTTTGCAGTATGGAGAGGTATTTGCTTTTAATCGCTCTGTAGCCGATTAACATCTCCACATTTTTCATCACATCAATATTATCAACCACGAAATTATCACCATTGCAAATACAAGCCTTTGTATTATCAATCCCCATTTTCCTACTGGGATCTGGCGTGATATTGCAAATGGTGGAATGCCAGTCATCCTCAACATGGAGTAGCGGTCAGCAGCCAGATTTGTGATATTCGTCACAACAACGTTTTATCCTGCCAGAATGTATCCCGTTATCCATTCCGCAAGAAACGCTGGGTGGTGATTAAGGTATTTGAATATTTACTCTCCCAGTAATGCAGGAGGCAGTGTTACAACTAATGGATTATCAGGTAAAATGATTAGCGATTTTCAGGAATTATATGAAGCGTATTTCACGACGCTTTTTAGTACATTCTTTAGGCTGCCGACTTTTAATACAACATCTCCCCACACGACATTTGTTAACCAGATTTATAATTTTCTCACGTACAACAAATGATGGATATTGTGCCGATAAGCTCCAGGATAATGTCGGATAAATGGTGCTGTAACATTGCATTTTGGCCCTGATTTATCCATGATCGAAGGGTGACATTTATCATTACTCATCATAATTCAAGTTGCAGGTGCTGCGGTTGTGTTCGTTTTCCCCGGTCACTGACTTCAATAAGCCTCAGGGAATTCACTCTCTTACCGCCTTCCTGCCACTCGAATTATTTAGAGTAACCAACGAATAGGTATTGTAATTACTATGGAATGGATTGCCGATCCGTCTATCTGGGCTGGGTTAATCACGCTGATTGTGCTCGAACTGGTCCTCGGCATTGATAACCTGGTTTTTATTGCCATCCTCGCAGAAAAACTCCCGCCGAAACAGCGCGACCGCGCACGAGTAACCGGGTTACTGCTGGCGATGTTAATGCGCCTGTTATTGCTGGCGTCAATTTCCTGGCTGGTCACCCTGACCCAGCCACTGTTTAGTTTCCGCTCGTTTACCTTTAGCGCCCGCGACTTGATTATGCTGTTCGGTGGTTTCTTCCTGCTGTTCAAAGCCACTATGGAACTAAACGAACGGCTGGAGGGAAAAGACAGCAATAACCCCACTCAGCGACGCGGTGCGAAATTCTGGGGGGTGGTAACGCAGATAGTGGTGCTGGACGCCATTTTCTCACTCGATTCGGTGATTACCGCTGTCGGAATGGTCGATCATTTATTGGTAATGATGGCTGCCGTTGTTATCGCCATCAGCCTGATGCTGATGGCAAGCAAACCGTTAACGCAATTTGTTAACAGCCATCCGACCATCGTTATTCTCTGCCTGAGCTTCCTGTTGATGATCGGCTTTAGCCTGGTGGCGGAAGGTTTCGGTTTCGTCATTCCAAAAGGTTATCTGTATGCCGCAATTGGTTTCTCGGTGATGATCGAAGCACTCAACCAGTTAGCTATCTTTAACCGACGCCGTTTTCTCTCTGCTAACCAGACCCTGCGCCAGCGAACCACTGAAGCGGTGATGCGTCTGTTAAGCGGGCAAAAAGAGGATGCGGAACTGGATGCCGAAACCGCCTCAATGCTGGTAGATCATGACAACCAGCAAATTTTTAATCCGCAGGAACGGCGGATGATCGAGCGCGTGCTCAATCTGAATCAGCGTACCGTCAGCAGCATTATGACGTCGCGCCACGATATTGAGCATATTGACCTCAAAGCGCCGGAAAAAGAGATCCGCGAGTTGCTGGAGCGGAACCAGCACACACGCCTGGTGGTTACAGACGGTGACGACGCGGAAGATCTGCTGGGTGTTGTTCACGTTATCGACCTGCTGCAACAGTCGCTGCGCGGCGAACCGCTCAACCTGCGGGTACTGATTCGCCAGCCGCTGGTGTTCCCGGAAACATTACCGTTATTGCCTGCCCTGGAGCAGTTCCGTAATGCCCGTACCCACTTTGCTTTTGTGGTGGATGAGTTTGGTTCGGTGGAGGGGATTGTGACACTCAGTGACGTCACCGAGACCATCGCCGGGAACTTACCGAACGAAGCAGAAGAAATTGACGCGCGGCATGATATTCAGAAAAACGCGGACGGTTCCTGGACCGTGAATGGTCATATGCCGCTGGAAGATCTGGTGCAATATGTACCGCTGCCGTTGGATGAAAAACGGGAATATCACACTATTGCCGGGCTATTGATGGAGTATTTACAGCGTATTCCGCAACCAGGCGAAGAAGTTCAGGTGGGGGATTATTTGCTCAAAACATTGCAGGTTGAAAGTCATCGCGTGCAGAAGGTGCAGATTATTCCGCTGCGCAAGGATGGCGAGATGGAGTACGAGGTGTGATGGTATCGGTCATATTACCCGATGCTGCGTAACGCCTTATAACTTCAGCAATGAAGCACTGTCTGTGGTAAACGGACATCACAGCGGGGTGTTGGTCCGGCTGTAAATCGCCGAATCGTTTCCTGTAGGTCGGGGCAGCCCACATGGATGTGGCTGAGGGCGCGTTTTACAGGGACGTTACCTCGCGCCCGTACCCAATAGCCGAAAGGAATAAGATGAGGGGACCGCGCCAGCGGCGATTTACCGCCGGGAGCCCGGGTTGCCAGGGTGGTGGCGATTGAGCCCCCCTGGCACGTTCACCGGCTTGAGCGTTCCATAGTAGCGAGGAACATAAAGTGAACGGAACAGCCTTCGATCTTACATATTCAAAATATAATGGTGCCGCCACGAACGCCTGATGCAACGCTTTTCGCGTCTTATCAGGCCTACAGGACAGGCCACCTGGAAACTTACAGCTTTTCCAGCAACTTCTTCACATCTTTGCCATTGCGCGAATCTTTATTCCGTTCAGCCCAATCATTCAGGCGGCGTTTGGCCTCATCCTGTAAGTGTTTGCGCAACAGCTGATCCACTTGCAGACTGTAGTTAAGTTGCTGCCATTTGCCGTATACCCGCAGTGGAACCGGCGTGGCTTTCAGGAAATCAATCAGCTTACTTTCGCCATTCCAGCCGCCAATGACGCGAATATCAAACTGGGTATCGCAAGTCTGCTCTGTCAGATTCAACGTTCCCGCCCCTGTCAGCGCCAGCATTGGCGATTGGCCCTGCATGTCGTTTAACGTCACAATGCCGTTATTAAGCGTCAGATCGGTAGTAAAACGCTCAAGGCGTGTCACGTTATCGAAGTTTTCAGCCGCTTTCACATCACCGCCGTTGCGTTCTACCGCCTGCTGGATCATCTGCTGGAAGTTCATCCCTTCCATGCGTGTATCGGCCATTTCAATATGCGCCTGCCCTTGCCACTTATGGCGGAACGCTTCGGCATCAATGTCTGCGCCAGAGAAATCACCCGCCAGCGACATTTTTCCGGTCAGCGGAATAGGATAGTTGAACGCCTTCAGGATAGTGCCAATCTCAACGTTTTCCAGTCGCGGCTGAAAGGTTATTTGCGGATTCGCAGACGTCGCATCCAGTGTTCCCGGCAACGAAACGAATCCACCGTTGAGTTTGCCTTGTAGTTGGGTAATTTCCAGCAAGCCCGATTTGTTGGTCATTTGCGTGGCGACATTGGCAAAATTCATCCCACGCCAACGCACGTTATCGGCCTGCAACAAAATATCTGCGCTAAACCCTTTTAACCCCTGATAAGGCGGTTCATGAATGCGCGAAGAAATGACCGGACGCGGCAACATTGACTGATTTTGCCCTTGCTGAACAGCGCCATTGTTATTGTTCGCAGTATCATTAAGCGCAATGAGGTTATCAAGATTCAACTGCGGAAATTGCAGTTTTAGCTGCCATTCCGGTTGCTCTGTCAGAGTCACCTGTGCTTGCCCACCAAACGTACTGTCGTTGGCGGTCAAATTAATCTGATTAAACGACAGGCGCTTAGAGGCTTCCAGCCATTGCGCCTGGAAACTTCCCTGCCCCTGAATGCCCTGTTTCGGTAAGTCCGCACCCTGCACTTGCCAGGTGATTTGCTCCACTACCGCCGTTAAATCATGCGGATAATCAGAAGCATCCACCGTACCTTTAAGCGACAGGCTAAGATCGCGCTGATCGCGATTAACGCGCCCGGAGAACTCAAACGAACCACGATGTTGTGGATCCTGCTCCATTTGCAGATGGATATTACGAATCGTAACCTGTTCGTCATCCTCATGCTGGAACACCAGTACGCTGTCGGCAACCTTCAGGCTGGAAATATCAAACGACCAACCGCGATCTTCAGACAGATCCGGCAAAGTATTGTCCCGCGGCGCAATGGGCGCGTTTTCATCGCGCACCTCTTTCGTCTGCGGCGTCAGTTGGATCACCGCCCCTTTCAGCATGACCTGCTGAACGTTCAGTTGATGACTCAGCAGCGGCATAAGCGCCACATCAAGGCGCATATTATCAGCACGAACCAGCGGCTGGCTGGCGCCAGGGGCAGTGAGGGACATTCGCCCAGAGAGGATACTCAGTTGCGGCCAGACGTGCCAACGCAGCGGCCCGTCCAACTGCAATTGATAACCGCTACGTGCAGCGACCTGCTTCACCATATAGTCGCGGAAATCATTCGGATTCACCAGCAACACCAGCGCAGATAACCCGGCAACCAGTACGACCAGGAGTATCATCAGCGTCGTCAGAAATCGTCTCATGGTATCCTCAGTGGACCTGAATTAGTCTTTGTCGATTCGGCTGGCGACCGCGCCCTGCTGGTTGCGATATTTCGCATCTTCACGGCGGTTGTAAGGACGCGCAGCCGGGCCGGAAAGCGGCTCAAAGCTCAGCGCGCCAATTAACATGCCAGGGCGTAGCGCCAGCGGCAATTTACCGGAGTTATAAAACTCCAGCACAATGCAGCCAGACCAGCCGGGATCGATACGGTGCGCTGTCACGTGAACCATTAGTCCCAGACGCGCCAGTGAAGAACGCCCGTCCAGCCAGCCAACCAGATCGGCTGGCAATGTTACCGACTCCAGCGTAACCGCCAATGCCAGTTCACCTGGATGCAGGAAAAATGCCTCATCCTCATTAAGCACGATTTCATCGCTCATCACGCGATCAAGCGCAGCGCTCACTTCGTCCTTTGGACCGCTCAGATCAATAAATGCCGCCGTATGGCCACGGAAGGTACGAAATTTATTGCCCAACCGGACATCCACCGTTGCGCCATTAATACGCTCCACAGGTGGACGTGGGTTGATCGACAAACGGCCTTCATCAAGCCAGGCTTCAATATCTCGGTCACACAGACGCATGGCATTTTCTCCTTTCGCGCATCACGCCCTCAACGCCAGTTACGTCAAGGGCGTACCAGGTTATCACTGAACGGTACATAATTCACAAAACTTATTCAAAGAACTGACTAATTTTCGCTTTCAATATATCGATGGCGATACGGTTTTTACCACCGCGCGGTACGATAATGTCCGCATATTGTTTGGAAGGTTCAATGAATTGCAGGAACATCGGACGCACGGTTTTTTGATATTGCGCCATTACGGAATCCATCGAACGACCGCGCTCGTTAACATCACGTTTAATACGACGCATCAGGCAGATATCCAGCGGCGTATCAACAAAAATTGAGAAGTTCAGTTCGTCACGCAAACGCGCATCCGTCAGCAACAAAATGCCTTCGAGAATAATGACTTTCTTCGGTTCAACCGTCACCGTTTCTTTCATACGCGTATGTTCAACGTAGCTGTAAACCGGCAAGTCAATAGCCGAGCCGCGTTTCAGCGCCTGCAAATGCTCAAGCAGCAGGCTGTGATCCATCGCGCTGGGATGGTCGTAGTTAGTCTTAACACGTTCTTCCATCGACAGATGGCTTTGATCTTTGTAATAACAGTCTTCGGGAATTACGCCGATGTGTTCATCGCCCACTTGTTCACGTAATTCACGATAAAGGGTACTGGCAATAAGACTCTTGCCGGAAGCCGATGCGCCAGCGATACCGATAATGACGCACTGATGAGACTGATCAGTCATATATTTAGCGACCTGATTAACCTGGATGTTAGGAAGGGGGCGCCTAAGCGCCAAACGCGGCAATTATAGGGATTTCATCCGCGTGATACCAGTCGAATAGCGCTGACGCCATTTTCCCCCAATTGCTGGCAATCCATTCCCTGACGCAAATTTAATTGTTTGTCTTTAACGCAAAGTAAAAAATGTTATGCAGTATTGCGCAAATTATCCGTCACACACTCACTTTATGAACAATTAACATATTAAATGTAAAACTTTTGTACTAGCATAAACTCAGAGAACAATACTGATGACCTGGCCATGCGGATAGAGCAGTAATGAGCAAACAATCACAGCATGTATTAATTGCCCTGCCCCATCCTCTGCTTCACCTCGTCAGTTTAGGTTTAGTCTCGTTTATTTTTACTCTCTTCTCGCTCGAACTGTCGCAGTTTGGTACGCAACTTGCGCCATTGTGGTTTCCCACGTCCATTATGATGGTGGCGTTTTATCGTCATGCCGGACGCATGTGGCCGGGGATCGCGCTGAGCTGCTCGCTGGGGAACATCGCCGCCTCCGTACTGCTTTTTTCCACCAGCTCACTGAACATGACCTGGACGGTAATCAACATTGTTGAAGCCGTGGTTGGCGCAATGCTGCTGCGGAAATTGTTACCGTGGCATAACCCATTGCAAAATCTGGCTGACTGGCTGCGTCTCGCATTGGGTAGCGCCGTTGTGCCGCCTGTATTAGGCGGTGTGCTGGTCGTTTTACTGACGCCTGGCGATGATCCGCTTAAAGCGTTTTTAATCTGGGTACTTTCAGAATCCATCGGCGCACTGGCGTTAGTGCCGCTGGGACTGCTGTTTAAACCACATTACCTGTTACGCCATCGCAATCCCCGGCTGTTGTTTGAAACGCTATTGACGCTAGCCATCACGCTGACATTAAGCGGGCTTTCGATGCTGTACCTGCCGTGGCCTTTTACTTTCATCATCGTCTTGCTGATGTGGAGCGCTGTGCGTTTGCCGCGGATGGAAGCTTTTTTGATATTCCTCACCACGGTGATGATGGTATCGCTGATGCTGGCTGCAGACCCTTTACTGCTCACCACGCCGCGCAACAACGTAATGAACAATATGCCATGGTTGCCATTTTTGCTGATCCTCTTACCCGCCAACATCATGACTATGGTGATGTACGCCTTTCGCGCTGAACGCAAACATATTTCAGAAAGCGAAACGCGTTTTCGCAACGCCATGGAATATTCCGCCATTGGCATGGCGTTAGTTGGCACCGAGGGTCAATGGCTGCAAGCTAATAAAGCGTTATGCCAGTTTCTCGGTTACAGCCAGGAAGAGCTACGCGCCCTCACTTTTCAGCAACTGACCTGGCCGGAAGATCTGAATAAAGATCTACAACATGTTGAAAAGTTGGTTAATGGTGAAATTAACACCTACTCGATGGAGAAACGCTATTACACCCGAAATGGCGACGTTGTCTGGGCGCTGCTTGCGGTCTCATTAGTGCGCCACGCCGATGGCACGCCACTCTACTTTATCGCCCAGATTGAAGATATTAACGATCTCAAACGCACCGAGCAGGTCAATAAACAACTCATGGAGCGCATCACGCTGGCTAACGAGGCGGGCGGAATTGGGATTTGGGAGTGGGAACTCAAGCCCAATATATTTAGTTGGGATAAACGGATGTTCGAACTGTATGAAATTCCGCCGCATATCAAACCAAACTGGCAGGTGTGGTACGACTGCGTGTTGCCGGAAGATCGCGAACACGCCGAAAAAGTGATTCGCGATTCATTGCAGGCGCGCTTGCCCTTTAAGCTGGAATTTCGCATCGCCGTGAAAGACGGTATTCGTCATATCCGCTCCCTCGCTAATCGGGTACTGAATAAAGAAGGCGAAGTTGAACGTCTGCTCGGCATTAATATGGATATGACCGAAGTTAAACAACTGAATGAAGCACTGTTCCAGGAAAAAGAGCGCCTACACATTACGCTGGATTCCATCGGTGAAGCAGTTGTCTGTATTGATCTGGCAATGAAGATCACCTTTATGAATCCGATCGCCGAGAAGATGAGTGGATGGGCGCAAGAAGAGGCGCTGGGGGTTTCGTTGCTGACAGTGTTACATATTACCTTTGGCGACAATGGTCCACTGATGGAGAATATCTACAGTGCAGATACCTCGCGTTCAGCAATTGAACAAGATGTCGTGCTTCACTGCCGTAATGGCGGCAGCTATGACGTGCATTACAGCATTACGCCGTTAAGCACTCTTGATGGCAGCAATATTGGTTCGGTACTGGTGATTCAGGATGTGACCGAATCACGCAAAATGCTGCGCCAGCTGAGTTATAGCGCCTCCCATGATGCTCTGACTCACCTGGCTAACCGCACCAGTTTCGAGAAACAACTGCGAACGTTGCTGCAAACGGTAAACAGTACTCATCAGCGGCACGCACTGGTGTTTATCGACCTTGATCACTTTAAAGCGGTGAATGACAGCGCCGGGCACGCGGCAGGCGATGCCCTGCTGCGCGAACTGGCATCGCTAATGTTAAGCATGCTGCGCTCCAGTGACTTACTGGCACGACTCGGCGGCGATGAATTTGGCTTACTGTTGCCAGACAGCAACATCGAAAGCGCCCGTTTTATCTCCACACGCATTATTGGTGCGGTAAATGACTACCACTTTATATGGGAAGGGCATGTACACCGGGTCGGCGCCAGTGCCGGAATTACGCTGATTGATGGCTGTAATCATCAGGCCGCAGAAGTGATGTCGCAGGCAGATATCGCCTGTTACGCCTCAAAAAATGGCGGCCGGGGTCGGGTAACCGTTTACGAGCCACAGCAAGCCACGGCACATAGCGAGCGGACAGTCATGCCGCCTGATGAACAATGGCTGATGATTAAAGAAAATCAGCTCATGATGTTCGCTCACGGCGTTGCTTCGCCACGGATCCCGGAAACATGTAGTTTGTGGCTGATTTCACTTAAGCTCCAGAACGACGAAGGCAATGTTATTGATGAACACGTTTTTCGTCACGGCTTCAGCGATCCGGCGCTCAGTCACGCCCTTGACCGCAGGATATTGCATGAATTTTTCCAGCAAACGGCAAAATCGGCTGCCGATAAAGGATTAAGCATCGCCCTCCCCTTTTCCGTTGCCGGCTTAAGCAGCGTTACATTGGTAGACGAATTGCTTGAGCAACTGGAAAAAAGCCCGCTACCGCCGCGGTTGTTGCATTTGATTATTCCTGCAGAAGCCATCATCGATCACGCACAGGCCATTCAAAAACTACGACTGGCGGACTGCCGTATTGTGCTCAGTCAGGTGGGACGTGATCTACAAATTTTCAATACGCTGAAAGCAAACATGGCGGATTATCTGTTACTCGACAGCGAGTTGTCCGCCAGCGTACAGGGGAATTTAATGGATGAAATGTTGATTTCGATTATTCAGGGCCACGCCCAGCGGTTGGGCGTAAAAACCATCGCTGGGCCTGTGGCGTTGCCGCTGGTGATGGATACACTTTCCGCTATTGGTGTCGATCTGATTTACGGCGATGTGATTGCCAACGTTCAACCGTTGGATTTACTGGTGGATAGCCGTTATTTTGCAATTAACTGAATATTGCCAATACTCATTGCCGGATGCGACGCTGCGCGTCTTATCCGGCCTACAAATTGCTCATTCCCCAGAACGGATAAGGCGCTCGCGCCGCATCCGGCGACCAGCGTCATGCTTCGTCTGGTTGCCAGCCCTCCGTATACCAGATATGCAATAGCGCATAAGAACGCCAGGGTCTCCAGCGTTCGGCATAACGGCGGATTTGTGCAGACGTCATTCCCGGAAATCGCTGTTTAATCAAATAATCATCTGGCAAAAAAACGTCTTTCGCCTGCCAGCCGCGTAAGGCGAAATAATTTGCCGTCCAGCGTCCGATACCTGGAAAAGTTTGTAACCTTTTCATCGCTTGCTCAATATCGTCAGGCGTCGTTATCGATAAGGCCCCCTCCAGCGCCGCACTGGCTAAATGAATCAGAGCTTCTGCCCGTTTCAACGGCATCCCTAGCGCTTTCAGCGCCAGCGGATCGGCTGCCGCCAGCCGTTGTGGTGTCGGAAAGCAGACATAATCAGGAAAATCATCCAGCCGTTCGCCATATAACTGCGCCACTTTGGCGGTCAGTTTTGCCGCCATCGCCACACTCACCAGTTGGCCTAAAATGGCGCGCACGCCCTGTTCAAAAGCATCAACGCTTCCGGGTAAACGCAAACCAGGTCGCGCCGCACCTAACGCGCCCAACGCGCCGTTAACCATCTGCGGATTACATTGCAAGTCAAACAAACGGCTGATTCTCGCCAGACACTCGGTTGCAACCGATTCTAATCCCGTACTCAAGTTCAATCGTAGTGAATGGCTGTCGATATCTGGCACAACCGTCACCACGCCTCGATGTTCTCCCACCGCCAAGCTGCGGGCATAATAATTGTCAGCAACCGTTTCCACACCACTCACTGCACGAGCAGCGAGAAATCCCAACATCCACGACCAGTCATAAGGCGGTTGCCAGTTCAGGGTATACATCGCATCTCCTTGTTCATCCGCTTTCAGCATAAACGTTATCCAGACGCTACGCTTTGCTTTCATATTCCGGTTGTCGCGGCAGCAACATTTCGCTAAAGTCACGCCCCTTCTTCACCGGCATGGGGATTATTTCGTGTTTATTGGTTTTGATTACGGTACAGCAAACTGTTCAGTGGCGGTAATGCGCGATGGCAAACCACAGTTGCTGAAAATGGAAAACGACAGCACGCTGCTGCCTTCAATGCTTTGTGCGCCAACACGTGAAGCGGTCAGCGAGTGGTTGTACCGCCATCATGAGGTTCCGGCAAACGACGATGAAACGCAGGCGCTCTTGCGTCGGGCGATTCGTTATAATCGCGAAGAAGATATCGATGTCACGGCGAAAAGCGTGCAGTTTGGTCTCGCTTCACTGGCGCAATATATTGATGATCCAGAAGAAGTATGGTTTGTAAAATCACCGAAATCATTCCTCGGAGCCAGCGGATTAAAACCACAGCAAGTGGCGCTATTTGAAGATTTAGTCTGCGCAATGATGTTGCATATTCGCCAGCAGGCGCAGTCGCAACTACCGGAAGCGATTACCCAGGCAGTAATTGGTCGTCCGATCAACTTCCAGGGACTGGGCGGCGATGAAGCAAACGCCCAGGCGCAGGGGATTCTGGAGCGTGCAGCAAAACGCGCCGGATTCCGCGACGTTGTTTTCCAGTATGAACCGGTGGCGGCTGGACTGGATTACGAAGCAACGTTGCAGGAAGAAAAACGCGTGCTGGTGGTGGATATCGGCGGTGGTACAACTGACTGTTCATTGCTGCTGATGGGGCCGCAGTGGCGTTCGCGTCTCGATCGTGAAGCCAGTCTGCTTGGGCACAGCGGTTGCCGTATTGGCGGTAACGATCTGGATATCGCGCTGGCATTTAAAAACCTGATGCCGCTGCTCGGCATGGGCGGCGAAACCGAGAAAGGCATCGCTCTGCCGATTCTGCCGTGGTGGAATGCGGTGGCGATTAACGATGTGCCCGCCCAGAGTGATTTCTACAGTAGTGCTAATGGTCGTCTACTTAACGATCTGGTGCGCGATGCCCGCGAGCCGGAAAAAGTCGCTCTGTTGCAAAAAGTCTGGCGCCAGCGGTTAAGTTATCGACTGGTGCGCAGCGCGGAAGAGTGCAAAATCGCCCTTTCCAGCGAAACAAAAACCTGTGCATCACTGCCATTTATCAGCGACGAACTGACAACACATATTAGCCAACAAGATCTGGATAACGCGCTCAACCAACCGCTGGCGCGCATTCTGGAACAGGTGCAACTGGCGCTGGATAACGCCCAGGAAAAACCGGATGTTATCTATCTGACCGGCGGTAGCGCCCGTTCGCCGCTGATAAAAAAAGCACTGGCAGAACAACTGCCGGGCATTCCGGTTGAAGGCGGCGACGATTTTGGCTCCGTTACTGCCGGTCTGGCGCGTTGGGCGGATGTGGTCTTTCGCTAAAGGAGACGTGGCTCAACAGCAGCTTAAATCTGACTGCACCTGGGCCGTTTTCTCGACCGACTGTCGTAACAGCGCCATCAACCATATCAATACAAAGACAGCGAGGCTCCGGGTTACTGGCAAAATCTCTGGTGGCAAACGAAGAAACTTTCAGAATTACCCCCCGCAGCATAGATAATTTTTCTATTCGCCTCGCAAGAACGAGGAATTGCAGATTGACAGTAAGGGGAGAGTGACATAATTTCAGGAGTGAGGGTTGAGCGGGGTTTCCCCCGCCCTGGTAGTCTTAGTAAGCCGGTAAGCTAATCACTAAGAGCACCACGATGATGAGTAGCTTCATCATGACCCTTTCCTTCTTCTGGCCCCTGCTCCGGTAGGGGCTTTCCCGTTTCAGCGTCCCGCTGAAATCGTCGGCTTACCTCCTGTCGCCATGTATGCAGTCTATCGCTGACTTGCGGATAAAATAGTTTCACCTGTGATTATTGCGTAACGACTCGCAAAGAATATTTGCTGGCAGGATCGCAGAGTGCAAAGCCTGCGGATTGACAACCTGTACGTGAAAGCATATTTTCAGGAGTGAGGGTAGAGCGGGGTTTCCCCCGCCCTGGTAGTCTTAGTAAGCTGGGTAGCTAACGACTAAGAGCACCACGATGATGAGTAGCTTCATCATGACCCTTTCCTTATTAAAGGATGACAAAATCATATAAATTATTTAAGAATCATATTGTTATACGTATTTGCGGTTAAATAACAGACTACAAAATGCGACAAAACACAACATACCCAGTCACTATGAATCAACTATTTAGATAGTATTAGTGACCTGAGACAGAGCATTAGCGCAAGGTGATTTTTTGTCCTCTTGCGCTAATTTTTTGTCATCAAACATACAGCCAATCAGAAGAGCATAAAGCTGCCAAGCATTATATGTCTTAGTTTTATGCTCATTTTCATTAAAAATATATATAATAAGACTAATATCAGTATAAAATATTTATAACACTTAGAGTAAAAATGTAATCAGCTTATACAATCAACAATAATTTAAACTATAAAAAAACAATAACAGAAACATTTATGATTTATTTTAAGTGTTCAAGCGATAAACTGGTAAATTTAACAACTTAATTTTGAGATCTAAGTCACATCAATCAAGCATTCAAACAGTTATATATTAAAGCTGTCCACATCGGATATGTGACACTAATAGTATCAATGGATTGATATTATTAATGGATATAAACATGTAATAAGGATTTATTATGAACATTCAACCAACCATACAATCTGGAATCACCTCACAAAACAATCAACATCATCAAACAGAACAAATACCCCCTACACAAATACCGCAATCCGAATTACCTCTAGGATGCCAAGCTGGATTTGTTGTTAATATTCCAGATGATATACAGCAACATGCACCGGAATGCGGTGAAACAACAGCTCTACTGAGCTTGATAAAAGATAAAGGTCTGCTCTCAGGGCTAGACGAATATATAGCTCCTCACCTTGAAGAAGGATCCATAGGAAAAAAACATTGGATATGTTTGGTTTATTCAATGTTACCCAAATGGCATTAGAGATACCTAGTTCCGTTTCAGGCATCTCTGGTAAATATGGTGTCCAGCTAAACATTGTAAAACCAGATATTCATCCTACATCAGGTAATTATTTTTTACAGATATTCCCTCTGCATGATGAAATAGGTTTTAATTTTAAAGACCTTCCTGGCCCGTTAAAAAATGCATTAAGCAACAGTAATATATCAACCACTGCAGTGTCGACTATTGCATCTGCTGCAACATCCGCTGCAACCACTGCAGTGTCGACTATTGCATCTGCTGCAACATCCGCTGCAACCACTGCAGTGTCGACTATTGCATCTGCTGCAACATCCACTGCAGTGTCGACTATTGCATCGACTGGAACATCAGCCACTACTTCGACGGTAACCACCGAGCCAAAAGACCCAATACCATGGTTTGGATTAACAGCTCAAGTGGTTCGTAATCATGGTGTAGAACTTCCTATAGTCAAAACTGAAAATGGATGGAAGCTTGTTGGAGAAACACCACTTACTCCTGATGGGCCGAAAGCAAATTACACGGAGGAGTGGGTTATCAGACCGGGAGAAGCAGATTTTAAATATGGTGCATCTCCATTACAGGCAACTCTAGGGCTGGAGTTTGGCGCACATTTCAAGTGGGATTTAGATAACCCTAATACTAAATATGCCGTTCTTACCAATGCTGCCGCAAATGCGCTTGGTGCTGTAGGGGGATTTGCAGTATCCAGATTTGCTGGTACAGATCCAATGTTAAGTCCTCATATCGGTGCAATGGTTGGGCAAGCAGCAGGACATGCCATACAGTATAATACCCCAGGATTAAAGCCAGACACTATTTTATGGTGGGCTGGTGCGACACTGGGGGCTGCCGATTTAAATAAAGCAGAGTATGATAAAGCACGGTTCACTGACTACCCTCGAATCTGGTGGCATGCAAGAGAAGGCGCAATTTTCCCCAATAAAGCAGATATTGAACATGCGACAGGGGCCGATATACGCGCAATGGAAGAAGGTGTACCCGTTGGGCACCGACATCCAAAACCGGAAGATGTGGCCATCAATGTCGAGGGCATTAATTCACAACATCATAATCCATTAAATCATGTTGATATCGTTGATATCATCCAAGAAACAAGAATCTAATTTTTAGTTTTTCTCATTGAAAAATAATAGCTGAAATGGATGACAGCTATTATTCATAAATATTATTACATTTTCATCATCTTCCTCCCTAAAATAGATACACTAAAAGCAAAGGTTATAGATAAGTTGAGATAACTGCTCATTAATCAAACACATAAATTTGATAATACCAGAAAACAACTCAATATTTATCCTACAAGGAACACACCAGATGGCCACAGTTATACTCTTACACATGGTATAACTGTGATTTGTTGACAGAATACCGATAGGCTAATTTTGTTTTGAGATTAACATTTTATGCTATTAACTTTCTTTTAAAATAAAGCTCTCTCTGTCTGGCACAAAATAACACTCATCTTTTCCTATAATCATGGATGCTGTTATAGTCTCTCTACTCAGAGGATGGGGAGCTTTCATATCAATAAGATTAATTAATGCTGTTTTATCATACAATGTGCATACATCTGAGCTCATAGAGTTTCTCATGAAAACCCCTTTTTCTGGTTCACATAATGTAATGGGACATGTTCGTGATATCACTGATCCTTCCAGCTTTTCATTTTCCACATTAAATGAGCATAACTCAATTTTACCCAACAGATTGTCTGACTGATGATTAGATAATAACGTCATATTTTCGAGCACCTCTATTTCTCGCAATACTTCAACCTCACGGCTTGACAAACCACCAACATTAAGAGTCCGTTCAATATTATCTATATACTGATGTCCAAGCCGAGTATCTCCCTCAGACAAAGCACTGTTATTAATACGCCCAATAAAATATCCATCTATTTGCATGGGACGTATTGATACCATCAAATTCCCCAACCTGATCAGAGACTCCCCACTAACACTCTGACTACGTATCTCAGACCAAGTTTCCTGAGGAATATTAGACATCAAATTACCCTGAGGCAAAATATAATGTGTTAAATCTACAGGCATTCCTCTCCATCCATTTTAATAATTTAATTTTGCTTTAGTAAAAAATAAAAAACACATAAACTATATTTATAGCATTAATTATCACTTACAACAAAAAGCTTCTCTTTTTGCATCAAAGTGACATTCGTCTTTTCTCATAATCATTGATTCTGTTATACGTTCTCGACTCAGAGGATGAGTTCCACCTGCTTTAATAAGTTGCAGCAACGCATCCTTATCATACAAACTACATATAGCAGAACTTCGGGAGTTTCTCATGAACACGCCAGTCTCAGGTGTGTCCAGCGTTATCGGACATGTCAAAAATGACTCCGGGCAAGAAAAGTGATTAGAGTCTGGATGAAATGAACAAGAATCTACTTTGCCTTGTAATACTGTATTACCTGTTTTCTCTTCCCTGTGCTCTGCTCTCACGCTCTGAAAATATCTATTAACGCTACTTAAAAAATCGATCCCTCTATTTAATTGCCTTTCCAGAGCCACTGCCCTTCCTTCCATTCGATACTCACGCCTCAATAACCTATTCAACAATCCTCCTCTCACAGGCTCAACCGAAAACCCATCCAGCATCTGAACATGGGAAATAGAATATTGCCCACGACCAGTGGATACTCTTATTTCGCCTTCGCTCCTGGCTGCATCCTGCAAAGCCTGTATTCCAGCAGGAGATAATTGAGATACACTGGGTATATTTAACGTGGTAACTGGCATAAAAACCTCATTCAGCAATTTATTTCATTCTGTCAATGATGCTTCATCATATGAAATATAAAAATAACAGCTAGATAAGTTAATTTTATTTTGAGATAAACATTCCATGCCATTAACTTTCTTTTAAAATGAAACTCTCCCTGCCTGGAGAAAAATAACACTCATCTTTTCCTATAATCATGGATGCTGTTATGCTCTCTCTACTCAGAGGATGGGGCGCATCCATGTCAATAAGATGAATTAATGCAGATTTATCATACAATGTGCAAACATCTGAACTATGTGAATTTTTCATAAAAACACCGGTCTCTGGTTCGCATAATGTAACTGGACATGTTCGTGAGTTTTCCGGGGCATTCAACTCTGCACTCTCCACATTAAATGCACATGCCTCAATCTTATCCAGCACGCTCCCTGACTGATTTTTAGAAAATAAAGAGATGTTATTATGTATTTCAATTCCACGAAATATTTCAACTTCACGGCTTGAAAACCCACCTCGATTTAACTCGCGCTCAAGATACTCTATATGATTGAAAGCAATCTGAAGAGAATTTTCATCCAAACCACTCTGGTTAATACTCCCAATAAAAAAACCATCTATAGACATAGGGCGTATTGACACCATCAGATCTCCCAGCCGAATTTGAGCTTCTCCAGAAGCACTCTGATTACGTATCTCTGACAAAGTTTCTTGAGGAATGCTGCGTAATACATTAAATTGTGGTAAAATATAAGGTGTTAAATCTACAGGCATAAAAACATTATCTCCGTTTAAACTTAAGGTGCATTCCATAATGCAATCAAAACATAAAAGTCAAATTACAGCAAAGGCATTTCTTTTTGAGTCAAAGTAACATTCATCTTTTCTCATAATCATTGATTCTGTTATCGATTCCCGACTGAGAGGGTGAACGCTCCCTTCACGAACCAGACGAGAAAAAGCAAACGAATCAAATAAAGTACAAATAGATGAATGCTTAGAATTCTTAACAAAAACACCGTTTACTGGTTGATCCAGTGTAATTGGACACTGAAGCATCTCAGCAGAACACTGAAACGACTCACAATCAACAATAAAGGAACATTCTGATATTCTTGCCTGCAATAATGGCAAGGAAGAGTTTTCTTGTTGTTGTGTTTCTCCGATTTCGGAAAGCACGCTTAACATTCTGCTTCTGAGTGCATCTACGCCATTATTAAGACCAAGATTCAATAATTCCGCATAAATCCTTCCCCTCCCGTCCCCCTCGGCCAAAAAACGGCCAGGTTCTGATTCATAGGAAACTCGAACTATGTGTTCGCCTATACGGATTTCTCCAATCTGCCCAGCCATTACCTGGTGGCGTAGTTCTGTTAACTCATTAGAGAATGAAGCCGATGATATATATGACACTAATCCAGGCATTACTATATTCCCTAGTATGGTTAAATATTTCCTCAATTCTTCTATAACAAACATCCTCCAGACATTGCAACACAAAAACCGGAGCCGGACTCCGGTTTTGTGAAGCTGTCGGGTTACTTCATCCCGCCAATATTTTCCCACTTCCCGTCAGCACGCAGAATTTGCAGCGGTCTTACCACGCACTGTATCTGCTTTTTATCCGCATCCAGTATCACCACCTGCGTGATTACCCTGGCCTGCTCCGGGATAATACCATTCTCATCTGACTCCAGGATGTCTGCCGGCCCCAGTCGCAGTTGTGCTGTAAGTGACTGCCCGTGTTCACGGCCATCATGCTTTCCGCAACCGCACAGACGCTGCATAAGTTTTTTTAGTATGTTCATGTCATTCTCCTGTTCTGCCTGTATCACTGCCCACTTCATCCAGCCCCTTAACATCCTGCCACGGCCCGTCACCAAATCTGACCTGCAAATGCTGAAACATCCCCTGAACCTGTGTGGCATCTTTGGGGTCAAGAAAGGTCAGTCCGGTGATGAGCGCACCATCTGTATCCGGGAACCAGCCATAGCTGTTTGTCTCAATAATGCTCATCGGCCCCAGACGAAAACGGATTTGTGTCTCGCCCGGGTCTCCCTTCGGCCCCTGAGGTCCGGTAGCCCCTACCGGACCTGCCGCTCCTGTTTCTCCTTTCGGTCCCTGTGGGCCTGCCGGGCCTGCTGCACCGATATCTCCCTTTGGCCCCTGTGGACCTGTACTTCCCGTCAGACCGGTCTCTCCCCGTTCTCCCCTGTCGCCTTTCGGCCCCTGCGGGCCTGCCGGACCTGTATCTCCTCTCGGTCCCCGTTCGCCGGTTGCCCCGACAGGGCCGGTGTCACCACGCTCTCCCTTATCACCCTTCGGCCCCTGAGGGCCAGCGGGCCCCTGTTCCCCCTTTGGCCCGGGAGGTCCCACCACGGTGGGGATTCGGTTTACGGCCTCTTCCGCCGCTATCCTGCTTTGTTCCGCTGACTGTGCGCTTTCTGCTGACTCCCGGGCTTTTTCTGCTGCGGTCGTTGCATCCCTGGATGCATTACCGGCTGCACTTTCTGCCGTCTTTCTTGACAATTCAGCTTCTGCTGCACTTTGTGATGACTCACTGGCTTTTTGAGCGGCCGCAGAAGCCGAGGACGAGGACGCATCCTCTGACTGCTTTGCTGAGGCTGCACTTTCCGTCGCCTGCCGGGCTGACTCCGATGCATCCCCTGCAGAAGTCTCAGCATTTACTGCACTCTTTTCCGCCTGGCCGGCTGATATACCCGCATTCCTCGCTGACGTCTCCGCCTCTCCGGCATTCTTCTTCGCCTCCTCAGCGTGACGCGCTGCCTCTTCCACCATCTGTTCAAAACGACGCAGTGCCTCCGGCCGGACATCATCCTCCGTCATGGCACCGAGAAAATCATTCAGCGTACCCGGCTGAGAATCTTCATACACTGTGATGGTCCCGGCATGTGACGGCGGAAATCCCTCCACCAACAGAATGACGCTGTACTGACCGTACTCAACGTCCATTGTGTAACTCCCGGCTTCATCCGGGTTTTCTGAGGCCACTGTGTTCACCACCACCGTGGTGCTGTTGCGCCTGGCCTTTAGCTGAATGGTGCAGTTTTGTATCGGCTTACCTGCACCATCTTTCAGTACACCTGAAATCCGTACTGCCATATTCCCCCCACAAAAAAGCCCGCCTGAACCGGCGGGCTGTCATAAAGCTGTGTTACTAATCAGAATTTATAACCGACACCCACGATGAAACCGTCAGTGCGCCAGTCTCCGCTGCCGGAGCCTTCATAAGCGACATCAACGGCCACGGATTCGGTCGGGTTAAACTGCACGCCAACTCCCCACGCCAGAGAGGTATTGCTGTGGCGAGCGTCATCACTTCCGGTCAGCACGTCGTGCGTTTTCCTCTTGTTGTCAGTTACGCGGAGATAATCCCCGGAGAAAGTCGACACACGGCTGTAAGCCACACCCGCCATCGCATACGTGCTGAACCATTCATTCACGCGCACAGATGGCCCCGCCATTACGCTGAACCAGCGGTTACGCACGGAATCTTCATGCCAGCGGGTATCGCTGTAACGGGTAAGCTGGCGATTCTTGTCTCCTGCATAGCTGAATGACGTCACCAGCCCCAGCGTGTCCGTAAACTCATAACGGTATTTCACGTTAATGCCCTTCAGGTCATCACTGCCTGGCATATCAGTATGGGTCTGAAGATACCCGGCGCTTAGTGTGGACTGATGCTCTGCTGCGCTCGCTGGCGTACCAGCGGCAACCAGCCAGACTACTGCGGACAGAATAACAGCACATAATTTACGCATAATTACCTCTCGCTTTTCTGCAATAAAAAAGGCGCCATTTCTGGCGCCCGTTATTAGGGTTATAAATATTTCAACGGATACTGATGCCGGAAGCCGCTTTTTTGGTCACAATCACCGTACAGTCGGTGATATTGCCTGCCCCCTGATTCCCTTTCTGGAAAATCTTAAACTCCAGAGTGACGCTTCCCCTGCCACTCGGCATATCAATAACCGCACTGTAACTACCGGGAATGGCCCCTTTAGTTTCTCTGGATGCGATTAATACGCCGTTTTTGCGAACTTCAAAACCATAACCCGTGTATCGCGTGCCTCCGGGGTTATTTCCGCTCCCCGGATCGGTATACGCTATACCGTTAAAAATAATGGGCGGAATAATGATTTGACGGTCAAAGTTATGATCATCGCTGATGGTGACTGTAACCGTACCGCCTGGTGTTTCCGTGTTACCCCACGTACCGACTTTTTTCGGGAAGGCTTTTGATACAGCTTTAACGAAATCCCCTCTGACCTGGGTCGCCTCCAGCATGCCCTTAATCGTACAGTTCTCACTTATCGTGACATTGTTGAGCGTTCCTGAGTTCGCATTCACGTTACCGCTGATATCAGCGTTTTTCGCCGTCAGCCGCCCGTCCGGTGTCAGAGAAAATGCCGGAGGATTGCCGCCGCTGGTGATGGTCGGGGCCGTCAGACGCTTCAGGAACACGTCGTTCATGAATATCTGATCGCCCTGACCAACAAACATTGGTCGTGTGTTGCCATTAGACGGATCAATAAACGCAATACGGTTAGCGGCGACCAGAAACTGGCTCAGCTTGCCTTCTTCCGTGTCCTCCATGCTGAGGCCAATACCCGCGACATAATGTTTGCCGTCTTTGGTCTGCTCAATTTTGACGCCCCACATGGCATTCCACTTATCGTTGGCGTCCTGCCACTCTTTCGAAAACTCCTCCAGTCTGCTGGCGTTATCCTCCGTCAGCTCGACTTTTTCCAGCAGCTCCTTGCCGAGATGGGATTCGGTTATCTGGCCTTTGAAAAAATCCAGGTAACCTTCCGCATCATCGCTCGCCTGACCGACATCCTCCACGAATACCGATTTGCCAACGGTGTTCACACTACGGATATAAAAGTAATAATCATGGCCCGGTTTGATATTGATACTAGCGGCTATCCAGTACATCCCCGTGCCAAGATAGCGCGCGCTGGTTTCAACCTGCCGGATATCGGCAATCCGCTTTTCCGAAAACCAGAACTCAAACTGTACCGTCGGGTCATAAACTGCAAGATGCGGAGTGGCGGTTATCTGAAAATAGCCCGGCGTCAGCTCAATCTGTGACGGCGCTGCCGGTGCGGCAATCCTGAACGATACCGACGCCGGGTCGCCCTGCTGTCCCCACGCATTTACCGCCCGGACTGTCAGCCTGTAGTTCCCCAGCGCCAGTTGCCTGAAACGATATTCGGTTTCCGTCGTCCGGGCCGTGCTGACCAGCCGCTCACTGCCGTCATCCGCTGCCACGGTCAGGCGAAGCATAAAGCTCACCCCCTTCACCACCTTCGGCGTGTCCCAGCGCGCCAGCACCTGATATTCCCCGCTGTCTGCCGAGACTTCGGCGGTCAGGTGCTGCACCGCTGGCGGCGTGACACCATTCACCGTGCCGCTCTGGTCGCCGTCAAAGTGCGCCCCGTTATCCACGATGGCTTCTTTTTCAGGCACATGCTGCACGGCAGTGATGGCATACGTGCCGTCGTCGTTCTCACGGATACTCACACAGCGGAACAGGCGCTGGCGCAGCGTCGGCAGCTTCAGCCCACACACACTGTATCCGGCAACGCCGTCAGGAACCCGGCTCACTTTCACCTGCACGCCGTCGGTGACGGACTGGACCTCCACGCTGACCGGACTCCCCGTCCCATCGACCAGGCTTATCAGTGTGGTGCCGGAGGCTGGCAGCGTGATTTCACGGTCGAGCGTCAGCGTCCGGGTCTGGCTGTTCACCGCCAGCACGCGACCACCGATGCTGATACCCGCATAGTCATCATCGCAGATTTCAATGACGTCTCCCGGCACATGGCGAAGCCCTTCTGCACCCACGCTGAAGTCCACGGTCTGCGTTTCCAGCAGTTCCGTTTTAATCAGCCACAGCCCGGCGCGGTGCGCCTGCCCCCGGCTGGTACAGCCAAAGGCATCCATCTTCGTGACGTTACGACCGTAACGGGCAATGGCCTGCGTGTCCTCCACAAGCTCTGTCGCCGTCTCCCAGCCGTTGTCCGGGTCAATCCAGTTCACCTCAACGGCGTTATGGCGGTCCTTCAGGGCGCTGAAGCTGTAGCGGAACGGCGCGCCATCATCCGGCATCACCACATTACTGCGGTTATAGGTCCACACCTTATCCGACGGTCGGTCCTGCACGAACGTCAGCGTCTGCCCGTTCCATACCGGCATACAGCGCATCGCCGAGCAGAAATCACTGAGCACATCCCACGCCCGGCGCTGCGTGGCCAGGTACGCATTACAGGTGATGCGCGGCTCCGTGCCGCCAGAGCCATTCGGTACCGACTGGTCGCAGTACCGACCGATGGCATACAACGCCCATTTGTCCACATCAGCTGCACCAAGACGTTTCCCCATGCCGTAGCGCGGGTGGGTCAGCATGTCCCACAGACACCAGGCCATGTTGTCGCTGTATGCCGGTTTAAACGTTCCGTCCCAGATACCGCTGTATTGCCGCGTCTGCGGGTTATAGTTCGACGGCACCTGCAGAATGCGCCCGCGCAGATGATAATTACGGCTCACCTGCTGGCTGCCAAACTGTTCCGAGTCCACCTGCACGCCGACCAGTGCCGTGTTCGGGTAGCACTGTTTCACATCGATAATTTCGGTGTATGACGACCAGAGCGTTTTGTTCTGCAGCTGGTCTGTGGTGCTGTCCGGCGTCATCCTGCGCAGCCGGATATTGAACGGGCGCGGCGGCAGGTTATCCACCACTACCGAGGCCAGATACTGCGAGGTGGTTTTGCCCTTAATGGTGATGTCTTTTTCCGTCACCCAGCCACCATTACGTTGTATCTGAACCAGCAGGCGAACTTCCGACGGATTCCGGTCCCCCTTTGAAGTGGTTTCCACCAGTGCCTGCACACCGAAGGTAAAGCGCAGACGGTCGATGTTTGCCGACGTGATGGTCCGGGTAATCGGCGTGTCGTACTTCACCTCCGTACCCAGCACCGTCTCGGAGCCGGAGGATTCAAATCCCTCCGGCGGTGTCTGCTCCTGCTCACCTGCCCGGAACACCACCGTGACACCGGAGATATTGGTATTCCCCTCACTGTCCAGCACTGGCGTACTGTTCAGCAGCACACTTTTTAATCCATCCACCGGACCTTCAATCGGCCCTTCACTGATGGCATCGATCACACTCAGCAACTGCGTGGATTTCAGGTTGTCCTTCGCTTCGCGCGGGGTATGCCCCTTACTGCCACCTTTACCCATAGATAATTCCCGAAACAGTAATCAATTTTATGCGAACCATATAACGACCGCTTGCAACAAAAATGCATCTGTTGTATTTCATTTGTTAAAACTTAAATCACCTTGATTAACAACACGAAATGACGGGGTATTTATGATAAAAAAAATACTTGCTGTAACTGCGCTACTTAGTGGAGCCGTAATGGCTGATACAATGACGATCCCTGTAAATCTCGTTTCCTCAGAAGGAGTAGGGAAAAATATAGGGGAAATAACTATTTCAGAAACCAGCTACGGATTGCTGTTCACTCCTCATCTGAAAGAACTGCCACCAGGGTTACATGGCTTTCATATCCATGAAAATGCCAGTTGTAATCCCGGTCTGATTAATGGAAAAAAAGTGCCAGCTCTTGCTGCCGGTGGGCATTATGATCCTGAACAAACAAATAAACATCTTGGGCCGTACAATCCGGAGGGCCATCTGGGTGATCTACCAGCACTCTATGTCAACTCAGAAGGAAATGCAGAAAACCCGGTTCTGAGTCCAAAAATAAAAAAAATAAGCCAGATAAAAGAACGGGCGATCATGATTCATGCCGGAGGGGATAATCATTCCGATTCACCTGCTCCTCTGGGGGGTGGGGGCGCAAGACTGGCATGCGGAATAATTAAATAACAAACAGCCTAAAGCAATCACCGTCATAGCTGGCGGTGATTATCAGCGACCAATAACCACAACCTGACCACCATCCCCCTCGTCTGCCGTGCTGATCTCCTGAGAGACCACACGTGACCCCACGCGCATTTCACCGTACAGAACAGGCAGAACATTGCCCTGGGCAACCATGTTGTCCAGTGACGAGAAATACGTGTTCTGCTTACCGTTATTCGTTGTCTGTGTTCGGGGAGTTTTGGGTCTGGGGGCCAGCATCTGTGCAACACCGCCAAGCGTCATACTGGCACCGAGAGAAAACAGCAGATTACTTGCCATAATTCCCACCCCAGGCATCCATATAGCAACCGCCATAACAGCTGCGCCCAGCACGGCCTGAAACACGCCGCCACTTTTGGCTCCCGCCAGGCGCGGCACAATATGGATCACGGCACCATTTGCCAGCGGTTCATTAAGACGGGCTGATAATTCAGTTTCACCTGTATCACGCCCGGCAATGCGTACCTGATACCAGCCGTCGCTCAGTTTCTGACGAAACGCCGGGAGCTGTGTGGCCAGCGCCCGGATGGCTTCGGCCCCCGTTTTCACACGAAGGTCGATGCGGCGGCCAAATCGTTGTAAATCCCCGTAAAGGCAGATTCGCGCCAGGCCCGGTGACGCCAGAGGGAGTGTGTGCGTCGCTGCCATTTGTCGGTATACCTCTCTCGTTTGCTCAGTTGTTCAGGAATATGGTGCAGCAGCTCGCCGTCACCACAGTAAATGGCGGCATGATTCGGCACCGATGAACCAAAACAGCACAGCAGCACATCGCCCGGCTGCGCCGCTGACAACGGCACCTGATACAGCCCCGTTGCCTCCAGATTATCCAGATAGAGATTCTGACCGTGACGCCACCAGTCATCCTCACGATGAAAATCCGGCATCTCAATCCCCGCCAGATGATAAGCATCCCGGAACAGCGTGTAACAGTCCGTCACCCCGTGCTCAAAGCGCCGCCCGGTGAGATGCGGCACACAGCGGAATTTATGAATCTCACCCCGGCAGACCAGCCACCACGGCAAATCACTCTGCACCTGCAGCCGCCGGTCGGCCTCACTCAGCCAGGGCAGACCACCGGGGTGGCTGTGGACCAGCGCCACAATCTCACCCTGCATCTCTGCCCGCAGCCAGTCCTCCGGCGACATCCGGAAATACTCCTCCGGCTCACCGGAGATATTCACGCAGGGGAAATATCTTTCCCCCTCCGGCGTTCTCACCACGAAGCCGCACGACTCCGCTGGCGCACATCGCCGGGCGTGCGCCAGAATCGCTGATTCTGTCTGTGTCATGAGATTTACTGCGAAAGTTTGTTGATGGACAGAAAACCGCCAAAGTTGGCGACGTTATTACGGAGCTTACAGCCGCTCAGGCATTTGCTGCATTTATCCTTCGTGATATCGGACGTCGGCTGGTCATATTCATCCGCGACCGCCGGACCGTGATAAACGCACTCGTCGCCGCGATAGGTCCAGGTGCAGGTGTTGGCCAGCATGATACGCCCCGGAAAAACAGCGCCATCCGTTTCCGTCGGCGTGGACAGTACAAAAGAGGCGCTCACCGCGCTCAGTTCGCTGCACTGCTCGATGCGCCATCGGCTGATCACCTCCTGCTCCGGATCGGCTTCGCTGTTTCCGTTGACGAAGTTCACCGCATCCAGAAAACGGGCGTAAACCTTACGCCGGACCACCGTTCCGCCGACCAGACTCTGCATATCTTCCACCATGCCGGTGACCATACCGTACAGGTTAGAAACCGTCAGCGTGGGGCGCGTACTGGTGCCTTTGCCATTCAGTTCAAAACCACTCCCCTGAATGGGATACGGCTGATACTGTCGCCCCTGCCAGGTGACCGGCTCACCTTTTTCGTTCTGCTCATTGCAGAAAAAATAACGTTCTCCACCGACCTCTGTCAGGTCGATTTCCCAGAGCACCACGCTGGCCGACTGCTCCGCACGGGTGCATTCATTCAGTGTTTCCTGCCGGATATCCTGCATCAGTTCACCACCTGTTCAAACTCTGCGCTGAACTCAACACGCAGCATACTGACCCGCGACGACCATTTTGCGCAGGTCACCTTTATCTGCCGCCACTCATAAGGCGGCGTCCACAGAAAGGCTTTCCAGCCCCCATGCTCAGCCAGAAACGACTCCAGCGCCGTGGCCTCCCAACGGGGAACAGAAAACGTCACGCTGTACGTTTTCAGGTTGGAATTCAGCCCGGCAGGCGCTCGCTGGGAATAGCCATCACCAAAGCGCACCTTTCTTACGGAAGGGGCCGAAGCCACATCCATACCGGGTTTCACTTTCCAGCGGAAGGTTTTCATCGTCCACCTCCGGAGAACAGGCCACCATCACGCATCTGTGTCTGAATTTCATCACGGGCACCCTTGCGGGCCATGTCATACACCGCCTTCAGAGCAGCCGGACCTATCTGCCCGTTCGTGCCGTCGTTGTTAATCACCACATGGTTATTCTGCTCAAACTTCCCGGACGCCTGCGACCGGCTGTCCGCCAGACTGCCCGGTGTACCGACATAACCACCGGTGGCATAGCCGCGCATCAGCCGGTAGAGATTTCCCACGCCAATCCGGCTGGTTGCCTCCTTCGTGAAGACAAATTCACCACGGTGAACAATCCCCGCTGGCTCATATTTGCCGCCGGTCCCCGTAAAACCTCCGGTCGCAAAATGGAATTTCGCCGCAGCAGCCTGAATGGCTGTACCGCCTGACGCTGATGCACCGCCACCAACAGCTCCGCCAATGGCGCTGCCGATACTCCCGACAATCCCCACCATTGCCTGCTTAAGCAGAATTTCTGTCAGCATGGACAGCACGGAACGGGTGAAGCTGCGCCAGTTCTGCTCACTGCCGGTCAGCATCGCCGCCATATTCTGCGCAATACCATCAAAGGTCTGCGTGGCAACACTTTTAACCTGCGACATACTGTCCGTGGCACTCTCTTTCCACTCGCTCCAGCCGGACTTCAGGCCAGCCATCCAGCTCCCGTTAAGCTGGTCTTCAGCCGCCCAGGTCTTTTTCTGCTCTGACAGGACGTTATTCAGCGCCAGCGTATTATCACCATACTGTTCCTTCAGGCGCTGTTCAGTGGCTTCCCGCGCTGCCTGCCGGTCTGTCATCCCGCGGTTTTTCGCATCAATGGCAGCCCGTTTTGCCCGTTGTTGCTGTGCGAATTTATCCGCCTGCTGCGCCAGTGTATTCAGGCGTTTCTGATGTTCGACCTTATCGCCTAGCTCCGCCAGTTGTCGTTTGTACTCCAGCGTCTCCTCTTTATGTACCAGCAGGGATTTCTCCTGTGCGGACAGCTGGCGACGTTGTGCCGCTTCCTCCAGTACAGCGAACTGACTCTCCGCCTTCCACAAATCCCGGCGCTGCTGGCTGATTTTCTCATTCGCTCCGGCATGCTTCTCCAGCGTCCGGAGCTCTGCCTGAAGCGTCAGCAGGGCAGCATGAGCACTGTCTTCCTGGCGATAGCCTGCAGACACTTTCACGCCGGACTGCTTTGGCTTTTTCAGCGTCGCTTCATAATCCTTTTTCGCTGCCGCCATCAGCGTGTTGTAATCTGCCTGCAGGATTTTTCCGTCTTTCAGTGCCTTGTTCAGTTCTTCCTGACGGGCGGTATATTTCTCCAGCGGAGTCTGCAGACGTTCGTAAGCCTTCTGCGCCTCTTCGGTATATTTCAGCCGTGATGCCTCAGACTCAGCACGATCTTTTGCTGCCATCTCACTGGCCTTTTCAAGATCTGCCTGCAATGTGGCGGCTGAAAGACCAAGTTGCGCATTCGCCCTGTCCTCCCATGCGCCACGGAGATTGGCAAGAAATGCTGAGGTTTTACCACGCCGGCGGCTCCGGCTCTGATACCACTGCCATTTCTTGTCCGCTTCATCAAAAGCCTTTTCTGCTTTCTCCAGCATTTCCCGGGCAGTGTCCGGGCGACCAATATCCAGCACCGAATCCCACATGGATTTAAATGCCCGTGCTGTCTTGTCTGCCCAGGTCTCCAGCGTGCCCATGTTATCTTTCAGGCGGCGGGTCTGGTCATCAAACCCTTTCGTTGCGGCCTCGTTCGCCGCCTGCAATGCCCCGGCTTCATCGCCGGAACGCTGCAACTGAGCAACATACGCAATCTGCTCCGCCGTCACGTTATGGAACTGGCGCGCCATCGCTGTCAGCCCCGACGTCGGGTCTGTGGTCAGCTTCCCGAAGGCTTCAGCGACCTTGTCCACCTCCACGCCGGATACGGAGGAAAAACGCGCCACACTCTGGCTGATCGCCTCAAACTGCTCACCACCACGCACACCGGCATTCACCAGCGCCGTCAGTGACTCGCTGGTCTGGTTAAACGTCAGCCCTGCCGCCTGCCCGGCTCTGGACAGGGCCAGCATACGATCTGCCGTCAGTCCTGCCTGATTACCGGAAAGGACCAGCGTTTTATTGAAACTGGACAGGGTTGAATCCCCCTGATACCAGGCATACGCCAGCGCTCCGGTGGCAACTGCCAGCGAAGTGAGCCCCACCATCGGCAGGGTGACTGCACCGGCAAGCCCCCTGAACATGGGGATCAACCCACCGAAGGAATCTTTTACCTGGCCGCCCTGTTGCAGCAGGATGAGAAACGGGTTCTGCCCCCCTGCAAGCTGCGTGGCCACGTCGGTGAACTGTGCAGGAAGCATACGCATGGCAGCTTTATACTGCCCTACAGAGATACCCGCTTTCTGTGCAGCCAGCGCCTGTCGGTTCATCGACTGCTCAACAACTGCCGCTGTTTTTTTCGCATCACTTTCCGTACCGGAAAAATGACGCCTGACTCTGGCCATCTGCTCGTCAAATCTGGCTGCATCCAGACTTAAATCAACGACCAGATCGCCTACCGGTTCAGCCATACCGGACTCCTCCTGCGATCCCTTCTGATACTGTCATCAGCATTGCGTCATCCTCCGTCATGTCCGGGGAAGCGGGGATAACTTCATTCCCGTCCGGACCAAAACGAACACCTCCGGCAAGCCCTGCCGCTTTCTGCATCAGCACATCATCTTCAGGCTCTTCGTCAGCCTCGCGCCGGTTCAGCAGACTGAAATCCAGCGGATGCATATCCGGATCGCTGAAAAACAGGCTGAGCACGGTGTACGTCAGCCCGGAAAAGTGCAGATCCAGCAGAACATCATGAAAATAATGGGTACTGTAAAAGCGGTGCCAGTCGGCATACTCCGTGGATGACATCCCGGCAAGCATGGCACGCCAGTCGGGTCGCCCCATCTCACGCGCCAGTTTCAGGGCAAAACTCAGCTCACCGTCGAACACTTTCCCGCAGAAACAGGCTCTGCAGGCCCGGCGTCCTCCGCCTGTTCAGGGGCATCATTCACCACAAACTCATACATACCGGACAGCCGGTACACCACGTTTTCAGCATGAGAAATCGCCTCTGTGGGCCAGGTGGTGAGCACTTCCTGCTCAATCTGTTTAACGGCTTCATTCATGGACGGCATCTGCGTCTTCTTCGGATGGTTATGCCACAGGGACATCGCCACCACAAAAGCGCCGGTTCTGATGACGTCTTCCACAGTAAACTTCCGGTTACTGTCTGACTCCGCCTGTTCTGCCTGCCGTTTCATCAGGGCGAGATGCTCAATGCGCTGCAGGGCTGACAGTTCAGAAAGCGTGACGGTCACGCCGTTATGTTCAAATGATTCGGTTTTCAGGAACATCGCTGACTCTCCGGATTAACTGGCGGTGACGTTGATTTCTGCAACCGCAGCAAACTCACCATTACCGGATACAACCGGAATGTTGACCTTACCTGCAGCAACGCCCTTCACGGTGATGGTCATACCACTGACCGACACGGTGGCTTTTGTTTTATCCGCAGACACCGCCCGGAAGCTCTTGTCGGTTGCACCTTCCGGCTGAAATGCCACGGTCAGCGTGGTGCTCTGCCCTTTCACTACGGAAGCACTGGCGGGTGTCACCGTCATGCCGGTTGCCGCCGTCACCGAGCTGCGATCTTCTGCCATTGACGGACGGCCCACATTGGTGACCTTCACCGTACGGGTGATCGCTTCCTTCGCCGTCACCGCCTTACCGATACTGCTGACCCAGCCACGGAACACATCGACCGTGCCGTTCGGGAAGCGGATTTTATAGGCCCGGACATCCCCTTCATTAAACCACGCCAGCAGCGCCTGCTGCCCCTGCTCTCCGGGCATCCACGCCAGCGTAAAGCTGGTATCTCCGGCTGACTTCTGCCCCTGTCCGGTCGCGGTCCAGTCAGCATCTTCATCATCGAGATAACTGTCGTCATAGGACTCAGCGGTCAGTTCGCCGGGCGTCAGGTCTTTAACTTTAGCCAGACGCGACCAGTCAACGTCTGAAAGCGGGTTCGCATAAGGGTCACCGTTCCCCTTATAAACCCACAGTGTGGTCCCGGCACCTTTCACCGGCATTACAGGATTTGGTACAGGCATATCGTCCTCACATTTCATAGGTAATGACATAAGTCAGATCGGCTGAACTCCACAGGCCCGCATCATCGTCACGCCGGTAGTCGTAGCCACTGGCCACCATACTGGTGATCAAATCTGACAGTGCCGGGATATCGCTCATCACCGGATAAATCCGGGACTCCATCCACGAATCAAGCTCTGAATCCGGCACCTGAGCAGGCAGGAAAACTTCGATATGCAGCTCTGCCTGCCAGGTATCGCTGTCCAGCTCTTCGCCCGTGTATTCAGCGCCGGTGAGATAAACGGCAACTGCCGGAAAATCCGCCTCATCAAAAACAGCGGGGCGACCATCAAAAAACGTCGCCCCGGAGTTATGCTTCTCCAGTGCATCCAGTACGGCTGCACGGATATCAGTATGTTTCATCGCTTTATCGCAATCCTCAGTTGTTGTTTCAGGGCGTATTCCAGTTCTTTCGGCAAACGTTCACGCCGTATCTGTTCAATATTCTGTTTAAACGCCGTGGTCAGCGGTGCCGCCATCGGGATTTTCACCACATCAATGGGGTAACGGTTTTTCCCGGCTACTCGCTGCATGACATGCCAGCGACCATTTTTTAATCGCTGGATAAATGCCCGCTGATAACGATGCCGACCGGCCCGTAGCGTACTGTTGGGACGACTTCCGGTGATCCGTATCCCCAGTTTGATGACAGGTAAATCACCGCGATTAACAATGATTTTTACGTGCGGATTTTTGACCGTGGCCTTTTTCAGTCTGGCCCTTTCCTTTACCAGTTTTCGCCGCACCTTTGTCTCACGGGCAACCTGTGACGCCGACTGATTCATTGCCGTTGTGGCCACGCGGTTAATGGCCATTGCGGAGGCACCGGGCACCGCCGTTTTGCTGATACGGCTGAGGTTTTCAACGGCCTGCTCAAGACCTTTTATAGCCATACATCCCCCTTTCAGCGGCGACGGTTAACGGCAGGCGGCACGCCACGCCCGAGCCAGAGATGACAGCTTCCGCCATCATCCGGCGAAATCCGGTCTATCCAGAAGTTTTCCTCACCGATGGTCAGCGTGTCGCCGCGTCGCAGCTGCCGCACATCATCAGTCCGGACAAACAGGGACGGGCTGGAGCCTTCAACGCGCACGCCCTGTCCGGCATAGCTGATATTTTCAGGGTCATCAAAAACACCACGTATCACAGCACCGGACTGCTCACCGGATGTAATGGTGGCTGACGTTCCCATGTACCCGCGTATCGTTTCATCGGCGCGGGCAATGGCAGCATCGAACAGGTTATCGAAATCAGCCACAGCGCCTCCCGTTATTGCATTCTGGCCAGGCCGCGCTCTGTCATTTCAGCTGCCACACCGGCAGAGACACGGAACGCCGTTCCCGGCAGCACAAATGCCACAGGCTCATCCCGCGTGGCGTGAAGTGCATCAGTATGCAGCGTCACCTGTGCCACGACCGTGACCAGAGCAGCCGTATCAGTCACGGTACCCGGCTGCGCTGATACCACCTCATTTTCATGCCCGGTCAGCACATTTTCCGGGCTGAGAGGGGTGTCCTGACCGGCAGTGTCATCCGTGTCATCAAGCTCTTCTTCCAGCTCTGCCACACGGAGCGCCAGTTCTTCTTTCGTCCCCGTCAGGCTGACATCACGATTCAGTTGCTCACCCAGCACCTGAAGACGGGCAATCAGTTCATCTTTCGTCATGGACTCCTCCACAGAGAGAAAAATGGCCCCGAAGGGCCATGATTACGCCAGTTGTACGGACACGAACGCATCAGGATCAGCCAGCAGCATCAGCGGTGCTGACTGAATCATGGTGAACTCACGCGCCGGATCGCCGGATGTCTTCCAGTTTTTCGGATAACGGGGAGACGCATTAATACCCTCACTCAATGCATCCGCATCCTGAATACAGCCATAGGTGCGCAGACCGCGTGCCTGAGTGTTCCCCAGCACCATCGTGTTGTCCGGCAGGAAGTTCTTTTTGACGTCGTTTTCCACGTACTGTCCGGAATACACGACGATCGCCGTATCGCCATACATCCCCTTATAGGACACTGCTTCGCCCAGGTCTTTTACCGCTGTCTCCAGCTCTGAATTAGAGCCGCGACGGGTATCCAGCTTCTCCCTGACGGCTTTGAAGGAACGGAACAGCGCCCAGCCTTTCGGATCAAACACGATGATATTCACCACACCGCTGGCGTTCAGCGCGTAGGCTTCGATATCGTCGGTCGGGTCATACGTGGACTTGTCACGCTTGCTCCACTCCGTGCCGCCTGACTGCGTGATGTTGTTCGCCGCACTGCGGCCCATATCCACCTCAACCGGATCGAAGGCTTCACCGGTCATGGTGTATTTGCCCCTGAGCACGGCAGAAACGGCCTGCATCTCTTCGACCTGAACAATGGCCAGCTCCTCGTCTCGCATGTTCTGCATGATGATGCGACGGCGGCGGTAAGCCGGATCCGCCAGATTCTGTGGATCTTCATCCGGCAGGCGACGCAGGGTCATCTGCGGATTCACCTCATGCTTCGGCTTGACATATCCCGGCGTAAATTCAGAGGTGGAGCCGCCACGGGAGCGGATAACCTTACCGGAAACAATCGGCGAAACGTACAGCGCCATGTTTACCAGCCCCGGAATTTGTGAGAGATAGACTTTCTCCGTGGTGAAGGAATAGCTCTCACGGAAAAAGAGACGCAGAAACAGCGGATCAAACTTAAATTTCTTCTCATTTGCCGCCAGCAGCTGGGCGGTTGTGTACATCGACATAAAAAAATCCCGTAAAAAAAGCCGCACAGGCGGCCTTTAGTGATGAAGGGTAGGGTTAAACGATGCTGATTGCCGTTCCGGCAAACGCGGTCCGTTTTTTCGTCTCGTCGCTGGCAGCCTCCGGCCAGAGCACATCCTCATAACGGAACGTGCCGGACTTGTAGAACGTCAGCGTGGTGCTGGTCTGGTCAGCAGCAACCGCCAGAATGCCAACGGCAGCGCCGTCGGTGGTGCCATCCCACGCAACCAGCTTACGGGTGGAGGTGTCCAGCATCAGCGGGGTCATTGCAGGCGCTTTCGCACTCAATCCGCCGGGCGCGGTTGCGGTATGAGCCGGGTCACTGTTGCCCAGCGGCTGGTAATGGGTAAAAGTTTCTTTGCTCGTCATAAACATCCCTTACACTGGTGTGTTCAGCAAATCGTTAACGGCATCAGATGCCGGGTTACCTGCAGCCAGCGGTGCCGGTGCACCCTGCATCAGACGATCCAGCGCAGTGTCACTGCGCGCCTGTGCACTCTGTGGTGCTGCGGCCAGAATGCGGCGGGCCGTTTCCACGGTCATACCGGGGGTTTCTGCCAGCACGCGTGCCTGTTCTTCACGTCCGTGAGCCTCCTCACAATTGAGGATCCCCATAATGCGGCTGTTTTCTGCCGCAACCGCTGCGGTGATCTGCGCGTTCACGTCCGGCTGCGCCGCGCTGGCGTTTTCGCCATCCGTCGCTGTCACCACACCAGTAACATCAGCCTGCGAAGCAGTGGCTGAAACAGTTGTTGATTGAGTCTCTTTGGTCATTCGCCCTCCTGAGAGACGGGGTTTACGTGCATCCAGTGCATCACGCATGACGGTGATCGCATCGGTGCTGTTAACAAGTTCATCAGCCAGTCCGGCATCAATGGCCTCATGACCGCTGTACACTGCAGCCTCGGTATCCAGCACGGCCTGCACGGACAGGCCGGTATATGCCGACACCTTCTGTGCAAACATCCGGCGGGTTGCATCCATCCGGGACTGCAGTGTTTCCCGGACGTCATCCGGAAGATGGCTGTAGGGGTTGCCATCCACCTTATGGCTGCCGCTGTAAATCAGAGTGATTTCCACGCCCTGTTTCTCCAGCGCAGCACCGTAATTACTGTGAGCCATCATGACGCCGATGGAGCCTGTCCGGGCAGTCTGCGTGACCAGACGCCGGGAGGCGGCACTGGCAAGCAGCTGACCTGCACTGCAGTTCATGTCGTTGGCCAGCGCCCATACCGGTTTTATGTCACGCACACGGGCGATGATGTCAGCGCAGTCAAATGCCCCCGCCACCATTCCGCCTGGCGTATCCATATCCAGCAGAATGCCGTCCACCATCGGATCGCTGGCAGCCTGTTGCAGACGGGCGATAATGCCGTTGTAACCGGTCATCCCCGAATACGGCTGCAGCGCCCGCGTCCGGCTGACCAGCGTGCCGGACACCGGCAGCACGGCGATGCCGTTCATGACCTGATAACTGCGGGCCTGTCGTGGTCCGTCATCATCAACGGATAACGCCAGTGTCGCGGGTGCCTCTCCGGCAGTCAGGCTGTCGCCGGACACCGCATCCGTCAGGCGGCTGATCCCAAGCTGGCCGGCAAGCGCACAAAAGAAAACCCGCGCATAGGCGGGTTCAAGCATCAGCGGCTCATTAAAGGCCATGCTGGCAATATGCGGGAGATTACGCAGCTCTGCTGTCACTCTTCTCCTCCTCTGTTGATTGTCGCAGCCCGGATTCAAATGCCGCAGCCGCCCAGGCGGGTGGTTTAAGACCGGCTGCACGGCGCTCCATCGTTTCACGGACCTGCTGGGCAAAAATTTCCTGATAGTCATCGCCGCGTTTTGCGCACTCTTTCTCGTAGGTGCTCAGCCCGGCTTCTATCAGCATCACCGCTTCCTGAACTTCTTTCAGACCATCGATGGCCATACGACCGGAGCCTATCCAGTCGCAGTTCCCCCAGGCACTGCGGGCTTCCTGAAAACTGAAGCGCGCTTTTGAAGGTAACGTAACCACGCGGCGGGCGATGGCCTCTTCCAGCCAGCACAGAAACATCTGGCTCGCCTGACGGGATGCGACGAATTTTCGCCGCCCCATAAAGTGCGCCCACGACTCGTTCGCGCTGGCCCGTGCCGTGGAGTAGCTCATCTGGGCATAATTCCGGGAAAGCTGCTCATACGAGACGCCCAGCCCGGCAGCGATATACCGCAACAGTGACTGCTCAAAAACGGAGTAACCGTTATCCGTGTCCTGAGCCGTCTGCAGGTTCAGTGAGTCACCCGGCATCAGGTGCGGCACTTTTGCGCCTCCCAGCCGGACCGGCGCGGCGGAGTAATACGCGGCAATTTCACCAATCCAGCCCGTCAGCCTTTCCCGCTGCTCCTGACTGTTCGCGCCCAGAATAAAATCCATAGCTGACTGCGTATCCAGCTCACTCTCAATAGTGGCGGCATACATCGCCTTCACAATGGCGCTCTGCAACTGCGTGTTCTGCAACGTGTCGAGCATCTTCATCTGCTCCATCACGCTGTAAAACACATTTGCACCGCGGGTCTGCCCGTCCTCCACGGGTTCAAAAACATGAATGAACGAGGCGCGCCCGCCGGGTAACTCACGGGGTATCCATGTCCATTTCTGCGGCATCCAGCCAGGATACCCGTCCTCGCTGACGTAATATCCCAGTGCCGCACCGCTGTCATTAATCTGCACACCTGCACGGCAGTTCCGGCTGTCGCCGGTATTGTTCGGGTTGCTGATGCGCTTCGGGCTGACCATCCGGAACTGTGTCCGGAAAAGCCGCGACGGACTGGTATCCCAGGTGGCCTGAACGAACAGTTCACCGTTAAAGGCGTGCATGGCCACACCTTCCCGAATCATCATGGTAAACGTGCGTTTTCGCTCAACGTCAATGCAGCAGCAGTCATCCTCGGCAAACTCTTTCCATGCCGCTTCAACCTCGCGGGAAAAGGCACGGGCTTCTTCCTCCCCGATGCCCAGATAGCGCCAGCTTGGGCGATGGCTGAGCCGGAAAAAAGACCCGACAATATGATCCTGATGCAGCTGGATGGCGTTGGCAGCATAGCCGTTATTGCGTACCAGATCGTCCGCGCGGGCATTGCCACGGGTAAAGTTGGGCAGCAGGGCGGCATCCACACTTTCACTCGGTGGATTCCACGCCCGCAACTGCCCACCAAATCCGCTGCCACCGCCGTGATAACCGGCATATTCACGCAGTGATGTCATGCCGTCCGGCCCCAGAAGGGTGGGAATGGTGGACGTTTTCATACATAAAATCCTGCAGGTCCCCTGCGTCGCTGTGTCATGCCGGCCTGCACTTCCAGCTCAGCAATGTATTTTTTCAGGTCAGACACGGAAGTGGTCGTAAACTCCACTCGCCGTCCGTCTTTCTGTACTGTTGCCACCCGTTTACCTGTCATCAGGTCATGCAGTGCCGCACGGGCAGCGGCAAGTTCTTCCTGTCGCGTCATTCATCCTCTCCGGATAAGGCTCTGGCGTAATCTGCCAGTGTTTTCTTGTTGGTTGCTGCACTATCCTCTTCCTGCAGGCTCGCCAGCAATGCACTGAGATCCAGTTGCCAGCGGGAAATACTGATGCGCAGCGCCGCCAGCGCATAAACGAAGCAGTCGAGTGCCTCATTGCGTCGCTTTTTGCTGTCCCACAGTATTTTTTTCCTGCCATCCACCCATTTTTCGACCTGCTCTTCAGCAGTCAGCTGCTGCGCTTCGGTCAGATCAAAAATATCCGGGTTATTCGGGAAGTGAACAGCACCGGGAAGCGGTTCATCCCCTTCCGGCATCAGTGTAAAGCGGTTATAAATCTGCTCTTTCGCGGTATCCGTACCAATTTCGGTAAGATAAACCCCGTTTTTGTTTCGCTTACGTGGCATGCTGGCCACCGGCTTTCCGTAGACGGATGCCCCTTTAATGGGGATCACCCGGAACAGCCCATGCTTTTTCGAGCGTTCATACACAATTGTCGGGTCAATACCACCAATATCCCAGCAGATACGGGATACCGACATTTCTGCACCATTCCGGCGGGTATAGGTTTTATTGATGGCCTCATCCACACGCAGCAGCGTCTGTTCATCATCGTGGCGACCCATAATAATCTGCCGGTCAATCAGCCAGCTTTCCTCACCCGGCCCCCATCCCCATACACGCATTTCGTAGCGGTCCAGCTGGGAGTCGATACCGGCGGTCAGGTAAGCCACACGGTCAGGAACGGGCGCTGAATAATGCTCTTTCCGCTCTGCCATCACTTCAGCATCCGGACGTTCGCCAATTTTCGCCTCCCACGTCTCACCGAGCGTGGTGTTTACGAAGGTTTTACGTTTTCCCGTATCCCCTTTCGTTTTCATCCAGTCTTTGACAATCTGCACCCAAGTGGTGAACGGGCTGTACGCTGTCCAGATGTGAAAGGTCACACTGTCAGGTGGCTCAATCTCTTCACCGGATGACGAAAACCAGAGAATGCCATCACGGGTCCAGATCCCGGTCTTTTCGCAGATATAACGGGCATCAGTAAAGTCCAGCTCCTGCTGGCGGATGACGCAGGCATTATGCTCGCAGAGATAAAACACGCTGGAGGGGTCATCCGGCGTCCATTTGAGGCCAAACGGCGTCTCTTTGTCGCCAAATTTAAGATACTGCTCCTCCCCGCAGTGCGGGCAGGCAACATGAAAACGCATAAAATGCGGGGATTCACTGGCTGCACGCTCAATCTGGCAGGTGCCTCTCACTTTGGGCGTGGAGCCACGGATGGACTTTGGCCAGACAGAGCCTTCAATACGCTTATCGCCCAGGAATGTCGGAGAGCCTTCCTGTTCAATATCCTCATCAAAGGCAGCAAGTTCATCATAACCCGCCACATCCACCGATTTTTCACGGTAGTTTTTTGCCGCTTTACCACCCAGGCACCAGAAGCCACGCCCATTGGTGAAACGCTTCATGGTGAGCGTGTTATCCCGATGCTTTTTGCCATACCACGGAGCCAGCGCCAGCAGCGACGGAATATCGCGGATGGTCGGCTCAACGTGGGTTTTCATAAAGTTCTCGGCATCACCATCCGTCGGCAACCAGATAAGGGTGTTGCGCTGCTTATGCTCTATGAAGTAGGCATAAACACCCAGCAGCATTTTGGAATAACCAACACGGGCAGACTTCACCACATTCACCTCACGGATGTAGTCGCTGCCCATCGCATTCATGATGGCCCGCTGAAAGGGCAGTGTTTCCCAGCGCCCTTCCTGGTATGCGGACTCTTTCGGAAGATAGTAATTGGCATCCGCCCATTCAACGGCGGTCTGTGGCTCCGGCCTGAACAGGGCACGAAGCCCGGCGCGGACAAAATGCCGCAGCCTGTCAACCTGACTGTTCGATATATTCACTCAGCAACCCCGGTATCAGTTCATCCAGCGCGGCTGCTTTGTTCATGGCTTTGATGATATCCCGTTTCAGGAAATCAATATGCCGGTTATCCAGCTCAGGAAAACGTCGCTGCACCGACAGAGGAATACCGTCGAGAATACTGGATATTTCCCTTGCTATACGCGACAGCACGAAAGTACAGAATGCGGTTTCCACCACTTCAGCCGATTCTTTGGCATTTTTCAGTTCCTGCGCCGTCGCCTGAGCACGAGTCAGGCGATGGCGCTCAAATTCAAGTGTTCCGGGGTGAAGATCTGCCTCGCTGGCCAGCCGCAGTTCTTCAACCTCCCGGCGCAGCTTTTCGTTCTCAATTTCAGCATCCCTTTCGGCATACCATTTTATGACGGCGGCAGAATCATAAAGCACCTCATTACCCTTGCCACCGCCTCGCAGAACGGGCATTCCCTGCTCCTGCCAGTTCTGAATGGTACGGATACTCGCACCGAAAATATCAGCCAGCTGCTTTTTGTTGACTTCCATTGTTCATTCCACGGACAAAAACAGAGAAAGGAAACGACAGAGGCCAAAAAGCCCGTTTTAAGCACCTGTCGTTTCCTTTCTTTTCAGGGGGTGTTTTAAATAAAAACATTAGGTTACGGCGAAGAAGAACGGAAACGCCTTAAACCGGAAAATTTTCATAAATAGCGAAAACCCGCGAGGTCGCCGCCCCGTAGCCTGCCGGATCGCTGGAAAGGACCCAGCTACTAGCGAATGCCAGTAGCCAAGGTGGGCTGCGGGCTTAATTTAAAGCGGTGTGATTTGCAACCATTCAGACGCACTAATCTCAAAGCGACGTCCGTTAGACAACTCGATAATCACGGGTAATTCACCTAGCTCCAGCCAGGCGTTTTTTTCCGTTGGAAAACTAACAGTAGAGATCTGGTAATCCAATACGCTTTCAGCCAGTCGGCAACTTTTAAACACATCACCAAGGGCGGACGCGAAGAATACATTTAGCTCATATTCAATCTGCTCTTTAGCAGCTGTCATGTTTCTGTCTCATCAACTTGAATAGGGTAATCAGGAATGGATGCGAACTACAGGTCGTCTGCACCATCTTTCAGATTAAAGCAGCGCCACATTTCGTCAGGGTCAGTATTAGCCGACATCTCGTGCACCTGATTAATGTTTGGCGATATTACAACAGGCGTTCAATGAATGCATATTGTAAGCCTCTCGCTCAGGAGAACAGAATCGTTCCATTATTGAATTAAATTTCTGCGACTCTTTCATCACAACCTCCTGACAAATATACCGTGCGACCGTGGTCGCACGCTCCTGAATACATGCCCTGTTTCTTCCACCCTCGCACAGGACTGGCGAGCATGAGGGACAAACCCGCGAATCATTAGCGCGGTAAAAACCCGGTGTGCATCGTTTTTGATTATTTCCGCACACTCGCGCAGAGGAGTTCCCCATCGGGCTACGGTCATGGTTAATGCGGGAATACAGCGACGATACAGCGCATGATGTGTCAGGCTTGAACACCTTTATCCGTTAAAAGGGATATCAGTTAAGTTATCCCGTGTAGGGTATAAGCCATTATCAAGCCCACCAGTAGATGGGCTTTGTAATGGAGAGCCGTTGTGAAAGTGGCTCTCAGACTGTCATTTTTTCCCTTTCTGTTTACCTGCCCACTGTTTTGCAATGTACAGGCAGTCATCGAAAATTCGGCCTTTTCTGCTGGCTTGTGAACAACGGCGGTAATGTTCCACCGCCATGTCAGCGCCAGTCATAGCCGCGTTTTGGTCGTATCCAAACTTTATTAACTCGGTTGTTACATTTTTATGTATGAAATCAATCGGAGTCATGCTGGTTTACCATCAGGGAAATCCCCCATGTCACATAGCTTGAACTGAATCAGATCCTTCACAAGCTGCTCAGCCTTTTTAATGGCCTTCTTCTCTTTCTTCCGACGAGTCATGAGAGCGCTACCTGCTTGACCGTGCATTTCAAATGAGAACTTCTCAGCAGCCGCGACACGGTTTTGCATTTCGCTGATTGCCATATCGGTCAGGCCAGAGAAATCGAGAAGGTTAATGTCCTTCCCCCTCTCAAGCTCAGTCATGTGGTCATACACCTGCGCCTGAAGCTCATAGCTGTAGCTCATTGCCATGAGGCAAGCTTCACGCTTGGGAAAATTGTAAATATCCCTCTCCACAACACCACCTGTTCCGTTGATATAGGTATCAGTTGCAAAAAATTTTGCAGCTGCATCCCCGAGGACCTTGGGTACTTTCTTCATGAAACTGCGGTGTTCGAGTTTGCGATATTTCTTACAGGGGAACGCAAGCCCCTCCGCCTCCGCTTTGGATTTCCGATCAGCATTAATGTAATCCACCATCTCAAGACTGCTCATGGTCGGGTATTCGCCAGAAGGAAGAACGGTTAATGATTTGTTCATGTCGGTATTTCCTTTAGAAAGTTGAGCCTGTTCGCACAGAAAAGCCGTCCCCGAGAGGTCCTCACCTATACGGCAGTTCTCAGGCTCAGCTTTCTGAAAGACTCGGGATTGTTACGCGCTGCGATACGCTGTGAAATTCAGATGTAAAAAAAGCCCCGCATCGCGAGGCTCATTAAATTGACTTTGTGATTTGCAAAAAAAATTATTTCAGGCATTGCGTCCTGATGTATTCCTGCAGGTAGTTAACCTGCGCGGTTATCCTGTCGATTCCACTTCGGAGACGGTAATAATTGAGTTCAGCATCTGCTGTAAGTCTTGGGCTTTCTCCATCGCCCATGCTGCTGGCTTCGGTCGTTGACTTTGCACAGGTGGCGGCGACTTGCAGGCGCTTACGACCAGCAGAAACATCAGCACGGAGACTTTCGATAGTCGCGTTAGCATCAGCAAGCTCCTTTGTGTATCTGGCGTCGAGTTCTGCTACATCACGTTGACGCCTCTGCATGTCAGCGATAATGGATGCGGCTTTATCGCGCTGCTCTTTGTAGGTCATGGCGTTATCACGGTAATGATTAACAGCCCATGACAGGCAGACGATGATGCAGATAACCAGAGCATAAATAATCGCGGCGACTCTGCTCACTGATCTATCCCCCAACAGGCTAATGCGCTTTCCTGGTCACGACGAATAACCTGTCCATAGCAGTTATTTGAACGTATGCGGCAATCGCGCCCACCATCTTTTATCCACCAGCGAATCGCCTCGCATGCACCTTTACGATCACCGGCATTCAGCCGCTTATAAAACGTCGACGGGAAACACTTACCGGGGCCAATGTTATAGGGACAAAATGACGCTATACCCGCTTTCTGTGGTTCGGTCAGTGGCACTTTAATATTGCGCTCCACCCATGCCAGCGCCTTATCCCGTTCAATGGCGTTAACCTGGTCGCATTTTTCCTTCGACAGTTTCATACCGGGAAAAACGGGTTTTCCATCCACCACCGTGGCACCCCGACAGATGGTCCAGATGCCGGAACCATCGCGGTATGCCGTTGTGTGGTTACCTTCTTTTTCATCCAGAAACTGGTCGAGAATATCAGGCGCAGGCGCACCGACGGCAATCAGTGCCAGAACGGCAGCCGACAGGCCGTATCTGATTTTTGCGTTCATGGATATTTATCAGGATTTATCGGTTTCTGAACCCTGGATATGTTTATCTGTCCCGGCCTGTTGAATCAGGCAAGGAATAGTTAAATACAATAGAGAGGATTGTTTATGGACAATAGCACCATTTCTCTACAGGAGTTGCTCGACTGCATTTCCAAGCTTCGGGATGATGTAAATGCCCTTACTGTCGCATTTTCATATCTGGCATTCTCAATTCCCAAGGAACAAATGCAACCAACACTGGCATCGCTCCAGCTTGAATCACTCAACCCCAAATGGTCCCAGCAACAACAAAATTCTTTCAAGTGGCTGGCGGTATTACTGGAAGAAAAATATGCTGGTGAAATTACCATTTCGGCGGAGTCTTCAGAGAACCAGTAATTCTTCCCGGTAGCTTTCCTTTGTAGGTTATCCACACATTCTGCGCCTCTAAAATTATGGGGCGCTTTTCCGGCGACAGCTCATCCCCTTCACATAACCCGGCAGCAACATCCAGGAAGACCTGTCTGATGCTCCTTCTGGCTGCTGCCTCATAAAACTCCAGCGCGGCACCTTCAACACGGTCCAGCGAGATGTCCAGGTCAAAAATTTCACCGTCAAAGCGTTTTTTGTCCCGTAACGCTAAAGTTACCGTAACTTTATTCTCAAAATTGCGGATCCCTTTCACAATCAGTTCATAGTTTTGAGTCATTGAATTACTCTCCCCGTGCAGCCTTACGCTTGTCTTCTTTAATCTTGTGCGTATTCCGCTCTATTCGATCACGGATTGGCATCGAAGTTCGATCAGCGATTCGCATCCATTCGATCAACCGGGAACTTAACTTTTTCTACCGCTTTTTAACTCGTTTTTTCGCTGCTTTCCACTGTCGGGGGATTTTTCCTCAGGGACTCTCCCTGAAGGACCACTCTGTGTGAGTTATGTACCAGTCTGTCCAGGATGGCATCTGCTGTTGTTGGGTTCTCCATCAGACCATGCCATTTATCTACCGGGAACTGGCTTACCACTATCGTGCTGCTTTGTCCGTAACGATCCTCTGTGATCTCCAGAAGGTCATTACACTGGGCGTTACTTAACTGTTCCAGCCCCAGATCGTCCAGGATTAGAACCTGTATTTTTTGCAACTGTTTCAGATATTTCAGCCAACTGCCATCAACACGTCCCTGAGCCAACTGTTCCAGTAATCGCCCGGTTCTACAGTACCGGACGCTGTATTTCTGTCGACATGCCTGTTCGCCCAGCGCATTGGCTATCCAGCTCTTACCGCATCCTGTCGGACCGGTTATCAGTAGGTTTTTCCTGTGGATTATGTAGTGGCCGTTCAGCAGTTCCCTCATCTGTTCAGCCCGCAGACCTCTTGAGGCCGGATAACGCAGCCCTTCCGGTGTTGCCTGATATTTCAGGCAGGCATTTTTTCTCAACCGTGCCACACGACTGTTTTCTCTGCTCAGAAGCTCGTCATCAACCAGCAGTGTCAGCCTTTCCTCGAACGACAGTTCGTCGTAAGTCTGAGGCGTTTCCCGTTGCCGTATCAGGCTCCCGGCCATCGCCGGGAGTTTCAGTTGGGTCAGTTTGTTTAACAGATTATCACTCATACGGTTGTTCCTTCTGTCAGTGGTAGTAGCCAGGACCACGCAGGTTTTCATGCTCTGAAGCATATGCCGGATGTTGTTCGCCCTGGCGGGATAACGGAAGCTCAACGTTATCCCGATGATGACGCAGCAGATTGTCGATAAAGCGTCTGTCCGGGGCGTTATAGTGCAGGGCAACGTAACAGGCCTTTTCCAGCCGTTCCGGGCCGTATTTTTTCTGAAGTGCCAGCAGACCCAGGACTGCACGGTAAGCCAGCTCCGGATGGGGTTTGGCTTTCAGCATGGATTCAACCACCCGGCCTGTGGACGGACCTGTACGGTTTCCCTGCTCGATAAGGCGTTCCGGTGTCCATGTCCCATGCCGCCGGTGGCGTTCTGGCATGTGAAGCGGATTGGTTGTGTGTTTATATTCATGTGTGCTGCGCGGATGTTGCGCCACACACTGCCCCTTGTGCCAGAGCTGTACCACCGACTGCCCCACCTTCAGTGACAGACGCTGACCGACCAGTTCGTGTGGAACGGAGTACCAGTGACGGGCATATTCAACGTGGTAGTCAGGGCCAACCTTCACGGCTTTGTATTCCGTGTATTCATAAGGCTCCAGAGGCAGCGGAGAGAGTGCTGGTGCATCCAGCATGCGGAAGCGTTCTGCGCGGGTTTGATTACCGTATCCCTTCATTGGTCGGTTATTCATGTCCGTCAGCAACTCCCGAAGGCGTGCATTCAGCGCCCTGAGCGTGTGGAAGGTTTCATTACGGATGCGGGCAAGAAGCCATCGCTCGACGATGAGGACGCCGTTTTCTGCTTTTGGTTTATCTTTAGGTTTGCGCGGGCGGGCCGGGATAATAACCGTGCCATAGTGCTCAGCCAGCGCCTGATAACTGTCGTTGATGACAGGCTCATAGCGATCGGCTTTTTTCACTGCGCTTCTGAGGTTATCGGGGATGAGCAGCTTCGGTACGCCGCCCAGGAAGGTCAGGCAACGGCTGTGGGCATTTAACCATGACATCATGTCCTGACCTTCGCACGCTTCAACATAGGTATAGTTGGACGCCCCCATTACAGCCACGAAGATTGCCACGCGGCGTATCTCTCTGGTGTCCGGATTAATAACAGGGACCGTAGGACCACAGAAGTCGATAAAGAGCTTTTCGCCAGCACGATGCTCCTGTCGCATGGAGAGGCGTCGCGTTTTTTTCCACTTCCGGTAGCAACGGCAGAAGTGTGAGTATCCCATCGCTTTGTCACCCGCCTGTGCCTTGTATTCCATCCACAACAGTTGGCGCGTCACGCCAGGTTTTCTCATTTCCGTATCGAAGTACAGCATGTCAGGCATAACAAGCTCTGACGCAGAGGTGTCTTTGGGCGGGAAAATGAGTTTCTCCAGCGTGTCATGGGATATATCCGCAGGTAATGGCCATGACAGAGAAGAGGCTTTGAAGCGGGCAAGAACCTCAAAAACGGTTGAGGCGCTGATGTGTAACGTCAGTCCGATACAACGGTTAGTCAGCTTCTTATCGAACTTGAGCTGAAGGATCTTAAAACAAGTTTCCATAGTGCTCCTGGATTTTCTCTTTTTGGACATTGACGTCTCCACTGGTTTAAACACGGCAATGGAGACTGTGGTGAAAAGAGTTAATTCCCGGAGTGACTGGCGAATTCCAATCAATGATCGGAAGTATGCCAAATCGTGATCGATTGTGATGCCAAACTGTGATCGGAGATGGATGCCAAATCATGATCGATTCGAATGCCAAACTGCGATCGATTCAGATGCCATTTTGCAATCTTGAAATAAAGATTTGTCAGGTACGTCAGCAGGCCAAAAACCAAGCTCCCTAGCACACCTATCGCCACCCACTGGGATGGAGAGACTTTGTCCAGCAGCTGCAGTAACCAGTATCCCGTCCCCACCGCTGACGTGGTGTATGACACACCTGTTGTGATTTTTTCCATCTGGTACATACCCCGTCTCCCGTTATCCGGAAGCTGACAACAATAAAAAAGCCACCAGTTAATTACTGATGGCTCTGATGCATAAACGTCATAATACCTGACCATTATGATTGACAATAATTATAATGTTTATATAGAAATATCCCCGATATGTGTTACATATCATTTCTCCACGGGGTATATCCCTACGCCAGCGTAATCTTCTCTTCTACTACGCTGGCGTTTTTTTATTATGATGCCGGTGCATTTATCTCCAGCATCAGACTTTCTATCTCAACGCCATACGCTGCATTTTTTGTAACATCCGTCAGCGTCAGCGCATTCAGTCCCAGAGTCAGACTGTCTTTTATAACCTGGAATGCCGGGCCAGCCACTCCATTCAGTTTCGGAGTAACCGTGGCACTGCCGGCGGTGAACACCAGCTCCAGCGTCTGCCAGTCGTTACTGTAGCCCCCAAATTCCCCCAGCTTCGTGTTTCCTGCTTTCCTGTGATGCATCAGATTCAGTCTACCGTCAGTGGTCTGAGTGAAGTACGACATCAGGAACGGATTACCGGTACCCGTCATCGCCACACCATCAGGAACGGGAGCGTCCGTATACAGATAAATCCCCAGCCCGAACTGATTATTAGTCAGAGCTCCAGACAGGCGGAACTTACAAGTCAGCCTGCCGCCCTGTGTCAGCAGGGTAATTGCGTCATCCACCGGATGCGCCAGGGACCAGGTTTTATTGCTCTGCTTGGTGATCTTAAATACACCATCTGCCAGCTGAATTCCGCCATCTTTAATAGTCCAGCCCTGCGTAGCAGCCTCTCCGTCTGCCGGCAGCAGGGAGACTGTGCGGACGGATGTTTCGCTATCAGACGGCCCCGATGGCGTATCGCCGCCGGGCGAGGGGTTGATTTCCGGTGCCTTACCACTGATGAAGGCTGAGGTGCGCCCGGCTGCGTTCAGAATAGCGGTTGCCAGGCGATCCGAAATAATGCTCCTGCGCGCCCATGAACTAAAATGTGTCGGGCGGTTTGATGATACCCAGTTTCCATTCGTTCTCGATGCCGCACCGTAATATCCTGATGCCGGAATATCTGGATCTTCTGCCGGCGCATTAGTGGCGGTATTGACGCCGTTACCGTCTGTCATGAACGGCACAAAATAAACGCCCTCACTCTCCCTGTTTTTGTACGCCCCGTAAATGGTGTTGTACTGCGTGCCGTAGGTGTTTTTCCAGTAATACGTCGTGTCACCACAAATCCACGGCACATTTACAGCACTGCCACCATGACACTGCGCGTTAAACACAGTGAGGTCAGCACGAAACTGCTTCAGCATGGCTGTAAACAGAGCAGGTTGCTGTGCGTAGGTGGCGGCGCTCATGTCAAACTCTCCCTGCATCCAGCACACCGCCAGCAACACATTTTTCTGGTTCTTCTGTAATGCAGCTTTGGTGCGCACAATCAGGTCCTGATATAACGGTTTACCCACACCCCAGCGCGCCGAATCCTGGCTGGCCCCCGTGTCCGCACTGAATGTCCCCTCCGCGCCCAGGGTAAATGCCGAACCACCACGACAGCATGGTACCAGCAGGATCCCCGCATTATTCGGGATATACGGGAGCAGTTTTTTGGCAATATGAAGTCCCTGCCCCACACAGCCATACTGACCTTTGCTTAGGTCAGCCCTCGGATGATTCAGCGTACTCATATCCTGCACATCATGCAGACAGTGGTCAGCCGGGATGATGTCGTTATACGTACAACTCTCTCCACCCGGAGTTACCGTGCTGCGGCGCGCCAGCTGTTTAATGCGCGGATCCGGAGCATCGTAAGAATCCGGCAACGGAAGCCCTTCACCGTAGGCCATGCCGTTGGACTGTCCGGCAAGCACAACCACGTAGAACCAGTCCGGCTCAGATGAAGGGCCGACCTGTGGATCTCCTTCAATAGCCACCGCCTGCATCAGTGTGTACGGCGTAATGGCAACCGGTCCGCCGTATGGCTGCCAGCCCTCTTTCAGCTTTTGTGTCAGTTTTTCCGCCAGATCTGACGGCGAGGCAGCCCTGACCAAATCATAACGTTTAATCGACATCAAATTTCTCTCATGCACAGGAATAAAGTAGGGAAAGGCCGGAGCAGGAACAGAAGAAAATCACAGGATGAACATCTGCCAATAGCAGGCCGTAAAAAAAGGCCGCGCCATGCGCAGCCAAAACTCACAAGGAAAATGATAACTGGAATAACAATTGTGATATACGCATGGTACCGGGAGCTTCCCGGTGAGTTCAGCCTGGTGCAACCGAACCCGCGTCAGCCGCCAATCGACAATTAATCGAAGTATTCGACATTCACCAGTCGCCCCCCATACAGGGGAATTCACCATGCAGAAATGTTTTTAATAAACAGCAAACAAAAAAATCAAGCATTATTCAGTCTGTTTTTTCATCATAGGCCACAGCAATACCATAATGCTGCAGACCAGAACGCCATCCGCCAGCACCGACATAATTCTGCTGGTGAAATCCATTATCACCATCACTAAAAGCAGGATCACAACAGCAAGCAGACACGGTTTACAAAACAATGTTCAGAAAACGCATTCTGCATGTCTAAGGTTCTATTCCTACGAATAGCCAACTTGCAACTTAAAATATTATTTATGCAGCCAATTAAATTCTGGTCCTTACAATATCAACCTGAAGATTCTTATCTTGTGCTGATTGATAAATGACAAACCTTTTACTACCTGCATTGAAAGAAGTAGACAAAACCAGACAATTATCATAACGAGCAAGAACATAATACCAACCATCATTATAATTAATCATTTCATATTCTTTCTTAAACTGTGGTTTGTAATATCCTGTCAGAAATGAAAAAAGCCAGAAATATGCCACAAAAGCAATCATCACAATCTCAAAAAAATGTTTTTTTATAAATGGCTTATCATAGAAGCATGATACCGATAAAAATCGCCCATAAGATCTTATCGAAATTGTAACCGCCAGCGCAATCGCTGCTGACAGTAGCAAAAGAGGTACCTGAATCTTCTGTCTCAATATAGAAAACTCAATAATTGCCGGCACAAACAATAATTCCACAGCAAAATAAAGGCGAAATACATTTAGCTCTTGCATAGAATGTTTTCTTTTCACTGCGAAAAAGAATACAACACCAATACCCCAACCGATAAGAAATATAGCAATGACGATAACTGCAAAAAATAAACTTCTGGCAACATCATCAACACCTGCACCTACAATCCACCATGGGAAGCCGTAGTAAAAAGAAGTACCCCATCCATAGAAATAAGCACTCCCCCATCCAAGGCATCCCATATAGGCAATAAAAAGTGAAGAACTCCTGAGCAGCGCACCATCCTTCATAACCACCCCAATACAAGATGATAACATTGGCTTACAACTCATAACAAAAGCAATTCAATGCCGTCAAGAGGTTACAGGCTAAAAAAACTCTATTACATTGCAGTCAGCATGTTTACTACACAAATACAATTCAGGGCATAAAAACTACTCGGTGGCAGGTTATTGAGATTCATCAATGGCAGGCAAAAAACACCCATTGTTGGCGTCAAATTTACCCAAAGTTATTCAAAAAGTCAATATTATGCCATTAATACGTTGCCATCCGTGGCAATCATGCTGCTAACGTGTGACCGTATTCAAAATGTTGTCTGCAATTGACTCTTCCTTGTGGCATTGCACCACCAGAGCGTCATACAGCGGCTTAACAGTGCGCGACCAGGTGGGTTGGGTAAGGTTTGGGATTAGCATCGTCACAGCGCGATATGCGGCGCTTGCTGGCATCCTTGAATAGCCGATGCCTTTGCATCTTCCGCACTCTTTCTCGACAACTCTCCCCCACTGCTCTGTTTTGGCTATATCAACCGCACGGCCTGTACCGTGGCAATCTCTGCATCTTGCGCCCGGCGTCGCGGCACTACGGCAATAATCCGCATAAGCGAATGTTGCGAGCACTTGCAGCACCTTTGCCTTAGTATTTCCTTCAAGCTTTGCCACACCACGGTATTTCCCCGATACCTTGTGTGCAAATTGCATCAGATAGTTGATGGCCTTTTGTTTGTCTTTCTGGCTGAGTTCGTGCTTACCGCAGAATGCAGCCATTCCGAATCCGGCTTGTGATTGCGCCATCCCCATAGCAGCCATCACATCAGTACCGGAAAGAGAGTCAGAAGCCGTAGCCCGTGGTGAGTCGCTCATCATCGGGCTTTTTGGCGAATGAAATTTAGCTACGCTTTCGAGTCTCATGCGCCTTCTCCCTGTACCTGAATCAATGTGAGGTTTCCGCAGAACACTGCGCCAGTATCGATATACATCTGGTTGGCAAACTTGAGTGGTTTCACTGCTGGCGTATGACCAAAGATGAACGTGTCCGCGCCTTTAATTTCTTTCACGATCCCGTCTTGTGAGTTGCTGATTCGTTCGCGGTTCCAGATTACCTGCTGATGATCAACTGGCTTTCCAAATTCGTATTCGTCACAAGGATAATCGGCGTGGCAGATGACATATTTTTTACCTTTGCTCACCAGTTCGATGATTAACGGAAGTTCTTCTGCTTTATGGGCAAGAGCTTTAGCCAGAATTTCTTTGTCGTAATCGAGATTAAAGAACCAGCCACCGCCATTAAGCAGCCAGTGATTGACGTTTCCACGCTCTGATAAGCCATCAATCATCATTTGCTCATGGTTTCCACGTACAACTCTGAACCAGGGGAATGTGATTAATTCCAGACATTCAACGTTCTCTGTACCGCGATCAACCAAATCGCCCACCGAGATAAGCAGGTCTTTTTTGTTATCGAATCCAATCGTATCCAGTTTGTTCATCAGGTTCGTGTAGCATCCGTGCAGGTCGCCAGCTACCCAAATATTTCGGTATTTGCTGCCATCAATTCTTTCGTAATAGCACATCTCTTTCACTCCATCCGCGATGAACCATGAGAACGTCGTTGACGATGGCGTGCATTTTCCCGTCTTTATCATCAACGTATTTTCTGACCGTACCGCGACTACATTTCAGTCTGCGTGCTACTTCTGTCTGGTTTCCGTATGCTTCAACGAGCATGTCTGGAATGGTTTTTACTGAGAACGTCATGCGGCCTCACTTCTGCTATTTCGCAGGTCTTTGAGTTTCTGTTGGTACTCTGCCTTGATCGCCTTGCACTCTTCGACAGTCCAGCGATGGCGGCTATGGTTTGATTCGATTTCGTCTACTGCTTCCTGCCCGATGCGGTTAATCAGTTCGACTCGATACGGAACGAGATTTCCGCTTTTGTGCTGGTTGCACACCACGCATTGCTTGTGAATATTGCGTTCATCAAATCGGAGTTGAGGTGCCGCAGCAGTTGTCCGGTAATGTCCGGCATCCCACTGAGCAGACGTGAGCGTTCCGCACGAGATACATGGTAAGTCGCGGTCTCTTTCTCTGATGAAGGCGTTTACGGCTTGTTGGGCTTGTTTAATCCAGTAACTGCGGGGCTTTAAGGCGAGTTTTCGAATCTTAAGTTTATCTTTCTGTTTCTGTTCATCTCGTCGTCGTTTCTTCTCTGCTGCTTTTTCCGCTTTTTCGCGTTCTTTACTTCGTCGTTCGAGTGCTAATTGAGTTCCGTGTTCCGGGCAGCACCACCACTGATTTGAGAATGCCGGGTGAAACCATTCCTTGCATATTTTGCATTTCCTTCGCGCTGGTTTAGCCATCGTCTTCTTCCTCGTGCATCGAGCTATTCGGAGCGCTCATCAGTTCTGCGCAGCAGTGCTCACACACGTGAACTTCCAGCACATGCAGCTTCTGACCGCAGTTAGCGCACGTTAAAGCTCGCTCGACGCTTTCTTGTTCGTAACTTCGATTTTGGTCAATCACCTTGTTTTCCTCGCACGATGTCTTAGCCACCGGATATCCCACAGGTGAGCCGTGTAGTTGAAGGTTTTTACGTCAGATTCTTTTGGGATTGGCTTGCGTTTATTTCTGGAGCGTTTCGTTGGAAGGTATTTGCAGTTTTCGCAGATTATGTCGGTGATACTTCGTCGCTGTCGCCTCATGCCGCCCTCCTGACGCCATGCCCGATTGCCATCAATGCCGCTTTGGATACGGTAGTAAACATCCGTCGAGGACTGATGAACGGTCGCCAAATCAGCAGCATGGAGCCTTTGCTGTTTCCCTTCTTCTCCAGCCCTGTCGATGGTTCGATAAAATTAATCCGTCCATCAGTGATAATGCGAACTTCGTCAACGCTCTCCAGAGCCTTGCTGAACCAGCCGACAGACATATCTTCTGGCACAAGCATCACTACCGCCTGTCGCTGTTGTATGCACTGCTCAGCGGCTTTTTCCACCCACGGTCTGATATTACTGTACGGTGGGTTATTCCAGATTGCACCGTGGCTTACCCACTCAGAATTGAGCGCGTCGTCAGCCTCAGTTAGCCAGTGAGCACACAGAGCATTTTTGTCGCTCGCTGCCGAATCCAGCCAGAATCCAAACTCAATATCCAGTGCATCAAAAAGCCAAAGCGGCGTTTGCCAGCAGTCCTTGTCGTGTGCTGGCGTATTTGATTTGATAGTCATGCAGCCCGATCTCCCCATCGCGCTTTCCATTCGAGAGCCAGTCGCGCTTCGTCTGACCACTTAACGCCACGCTCTGTACCGAATGCCTGTATAAGCTCTAATAGCTCCGCAAATTCGCTTACACGCATCCTGCTGGTTGACTGGCCTATTACCACAAAGCCATTCCCGGCAAGGTTAGGAACAACGTCCTGCTGCTTTAATGCTGCTGTAAAAACGCACTTCCAGCTTTCTGCATCCAGCCAGCGACCATGCCATTCAACCTGACGAGAGACGTCACCAAGGCAAGCCCAAAGCTTTCGATTCTGGTCTAAGCTGCGGTTGCGTTCCTGAATGGTTACTACGATTGGTTTGGTTGGGTCTGGAAGGATTTGCTGTACTGCGTGAATAGCGTTTTGCTGATGTGCCGGAGATCGAATTTCAAAGGTTAGTTTTTTCATGACTTCCCTCTCCCCCAAATAAAAAGGCCTGCGATTACCAGCAGGCCTGTTATTAGCTCAGTGATGTAGATGGTCATCTTTTAACTCCATATACCGCCAATACCCGTTTCATCGCTGCACTCTGGCGACACTCCTTAAAAATCAGGTTCGTGCTCATCTTTCCTTCCCGTTCTTCCCTGGTAGCAAACCGGTAATACACCGTTCGCCAGACCTTACCTTCGATAACCAGAAGACCTGCCCGTGCCATTTTAGCCGCGGCCTGATTTATGCTGGTTACTGTTGCGCCTGTTAACGCGGCAACGTCCGGCGCACAGAAGCTATTATGCGTCCCCAGGTAATGAATAATTGCCTCTTTGCCCGTCATACACTTGCTCCTTTCAGTCCGAACTTAGCTTTAATTTCTGCGATCTTCGCCAGCGCCTGAACACGATTTAGAGGTCTACCGCCCATGACAGGAAGTTGTTTTACTGGTTCAGGGATCGCCTCACCACGGTTAATTCTCGCAGTCATATGGACAAGCTCATCTGCGGCCTTACGGCGTAATTCCGCATCAGTAAGCGCATTGGCCCGCATGTTCTGATACAGGTTGGTAACCAGCCAGTAGTGCGCGTTTGATTTCCACGGATAAGACTCCGCATCCGGATACAGGCCTCGCTTCCGGCAATACTCGTAAACCATATCAACCAGCTCGCTGACGTTTGGCAGTCCGGCGATAACGGATGCTTCTTCCCGGCACCATGCAACAAACTGCCCGGGTGATGGCAGAAATGGTCGATTCTGCCGACGGGCTACGCGCATTCCTGCGTTAACCTGTTCCATTGTGGTGATCCCGTTTTCCCGGAAAGCCAGAACCCACTGGCGGCGGATTTCGTTCAGTTCGTTCTGGTCACGGTTAGCCAGGCTCGCCGGGAAAGTTGCCAGTAACTGGCTGAACACACCGTTGATGATCTGCGCTACCTGCTGTACCTGCGGCTTTTCGTCGTACTGTTCCGGCATGTTGTTGGCGATCCGACGCATCTGCTCACGGTCAAAATTAACCATCTGTGCGGCGATGTTTTTCATAGATCCACCCCGTAAATCCAGTCTGTGTTTGTCAGGTCGAGTTTTGGTTTGCTGGCTGTCACGACTGCCTGTTGCTTGTTACGGTTGATTTCGAGCTGGGTCCACTTGTCGCGGAGTTTGGCCGGGCTAAGCACGTTACCGGACCAGAAGTTGTCCTGGCATGCCCAGCGGAACAGCACGCACATGTCGCGGTGGTTACGTCCGTCACGTTCACGCATCAGGCGGATATCGTTAGCCCACCCTGCAAAATTCGGTTTTCTGGCTGATGGGGCGATGGTCTTCACCATATCAAACATCCACTCTGCGGCGGTCAGGTCTTCTGCTGTCCCCCACTTGCTGCCGCTCTGAATTGCAGCATCCGGTTTCACCACAGAAAGGTCGTTTTCTGGCTGGTCAGAGGATTCGCCAGAATTCTCTGACGAATAATCTTTTCTTTTTTCTTTTGTAATAGTGTCTTTTGTGTCCCCCTGTTTTGAGGGATAGCAATCCCCCAATTTGAGGGATGTTTTATCCCTCGTTTTAGGGGATTTTCCCTCGTTTTGAGGGATACACCATTCTGAGATGTTTTTATTTGGTCCAAACATGCCGCCTTGCTGCTTGATAATATTCATTCTGACGAGTTCTAACTTGGCTTCATTGCACCGTTTGACAGGTAACTTTGTAATCTCGCTAAGTTGAGAATCGGTGATTCTGTCCATTGGTTTATTCCACCCATAGGTTTTACGCAGAATGGCAAGCAGCACTTTAAACTGTCGCTTGGTCAGATCTGCGCCTGAATAGGCCTCAAGCAGCATATTTGATAGTCTGGCGTAACCATCATCGAGATCTGCCACATTACGCTCCTGTTCGGCAAAGTTACCTCTGCCGAAGTTGAGTATTTTTGCTGTATTTGTCATAATGACTCCTGTGGATTGATCCAGTAATTCCCTCAGAATTCCATCTGGATTTGTTCAGAACGCTCGGTCTTGCACACCGGGCGTTTTTTATTGGTGAGTCCATCAAGCGCATACTTAAAAGCTCTGCTAATCGGACTGATGTCTGATGCCATTCCGAAAGCACACAAGACCGAAGCAATAAATCTCCAGTCCGTTCTGCTTATCTTCGATTCATGACAGCCAATCATCTTTGCCAGACCGCGCTGGGTAAGCGTTGACAGGTTGATAAGTAAATCTGTTTCTGCGCGATCAACATCACGCTGTGATAGTTTGCTGTAACTTGTTTGTTCCATTTCTTAAGATTTCCAATAGTGAATAGCTAGTTGAAAGGTATGCGTGGAAACGCATATGGCCTTAGTTGGTCAGATATCTTGGAACTCGCTTTTCAGCGACGTAGGACGAATGTCCGTTGTTACAAAGAGCGGGGTTACTTATGCTGCTGATGCTCTACGCGATACGAACACCAGATTTTCCTTTTTCACAGGTTTATAACCCGTGAAATTACGAGTGGCTTCTTCGATTGCATTCGCTTTATCTGGGGAAGCTCTTCGAAACCCATATGCAATCTGATCAAGATAGCCAACTGAAGTATTCGCTAATGCGGCGAGTCGCTTCCATTCCTCACTAGAAGCCTCTTTTCGCCAGCGTAGTAGTTCATTACTCATTAGTGCCTCCGTTTATCACACAGAGCGACTTTACCATTTTGATAAATAAAACACAATGAAGATTTATCAAAATGCATATTTATCCATTTGCTAAATAGAGGGAGAATCGTGGGATGGAAAACAAAGATATTCGCAAATCGAATCTGGCGTTTTTGCTAGATGAGCATAAAAAAATCGCGGGTAACACTAATGCAAGCTTTGCCGATAAGCTTGGAGTTAGCCCTTCTCAACTCACGCAAGTCTCCGGTGAAAAAAGCACTCGAAACATAGGGGATAAACTAGCAAGAAAATTCGAAGCCGCACTTGGGTTACCTAATGGGTGGCTTGATTTGGTACATGATGTAACACCAATTGCATCATGCTCAGATTCTTTAACTTTTGTCGGTCAGGTAAGAAAAGGGTTAGTGCGCGTGGTTGGTGAGGCAATTCTTGGTGTTGATGGTGCCATCGAGATGACCGAAGAGCGCGATGGGTGGCTCAATATTTATAGCGATGATCCAGATGCCTTTGGTCTTCGTGTGAAAGGAGACAGCATGTGGCCCAGAATAAAATCAGGAGAATATGTACTCATTGAGCCTAACACCAAAGTATTCCCGGGGGATGAGGTGTTTGTCAGAACTGTTGAAGGACACAACATGATCAAAGTTCTTGGCTATGACAGAGATGGAGAATACCAATTTACAAGCATCAACCAGGACCACAGGCCAATAACGTTGCCTTATCATCAAGTAGCAAAGGTGGAGTATGTGGCTGGTATTCTGAAGCAATCTCGCCATCTGGATGACATCGAGGCAAGGGAGTGGCTGAAAAGTTCGTGACTTCATCGTCACATAGCTGGTAACCAGTGGCCTGAAGAGACGTTTGGGTGATGTGATAGAGATCATTATTCAATTCGATTGAGAAAAATCATCATAAGGTTTATATCCATTTATTAGATTTTATGTGTATAAATAGTTAAAAATGCACGATGTAGAGATATTTGTGCTTAACATCAATTAATCATTGCTAAATCGTGCTTATTGTTCAGAAATCGCCCAAGTCATATTGAAAATCTGTTGGCGAACACCTATATAAGGAGTATAGTTAGTGACCCAAAACGTATTGCCAATCAACAAGAGCTTGCATGACCGAGCTGTTGATGAATTTAATCGTCTGCATGGAACAATGATTGGCGAGATTAGTGCAATGCTGAAAACAGCTAAAGTAGCGCCATTGGTGGATCTTCGTAAGAAAGATCCTACCTTTTCGAACGTTGTCGCAGAATTACGGACATTCAGAGACGTATGTAATGCTCTGCTCCCATACTTTCGTGTAGATAAGACCAGCGAAATCGCTGTCATCGATAAGTTACTTATACTGGCTAATGACCTGGCTCAAGCCATCGATGCTGACGATCCTGACGCATTGTGCGCAGCAATAGCAGCCCTTGATGTTGAGCCTTACATTTAAACGAGGGGAAAAAAAATGACTAAAGCGTTTGACTATACTGCCGTTAGTAAGCTTTTGGCTGAAATGCGCGGATGTGTAGAGCGCGTTCAAAATCTACGCCGCGACTTTGAAGCTCACATCAATCATTCACAAAAAGCGGCTTGATACTTAAGTTAGATGACAGAACCCGGCCTCAGCGCCGGGTTTTCTTTGCCTCACGATCCCCACACCTAATAACACCTTAACCAATTGTATTTATTGAAAAATTGATAGATACAACTTTCTAAACCACGAAATTCTGATCCCCCTCAAGTCTCTTCATTCCTTCTGATAAATTCCCGCAATCAAATAAAAAACCATAATAATCAACATGATATTTGAAAACCCAAACAATTTATCATTTTGCTATTGTCATTAGTTTATCATTTCGATAAAGTCAACTCATCAGCAGGACGCTGTAAGCCAAACGGAGCAGACTGGCAGGCTCTTTAAACAACGTCGAACACTCGACTACGTGGCTGAAAAGCCAGATCACCCAACCACATAAGCTGTGGGATGCAATGCCGAAGTAACCGTCTCAGGAGGAGCTTCGAGATTGCATCGCCAAAGTTTATTCGGGAGGAATCTATGTCCAGAAAAACAGAATTTAAAGGCACCGCAGCTTCTCGCCGTAGAGCTCGTCGCGCAAACCTGCAAAGTCAGGAGGCGATTAGCTCCGACAAGCTACACAGGCCAACCCCTTCACGAGTGGTCTTGCAATGCAAGCGCAAACCAGCAATGAGAGCAGAAGTTATAACTCTGACAACGTTGACCAGAAAATATGAAGGTTCAACTTGTCTTCCGAACGTAGCTCTTTACGCGGCAGGCTACCGGAAATCAAAACAACTGACAGCGAGGTAACCTGCACTGTTCGCCAGAAAATGAAATTAGGCAGCAAACCACTTATTTGAGGTGATATATGGAAGAACAGGCAAATAAGATTCTCATAGAACTATTGCAAAAAGCCAGTAATGGAATAGACGCGGCTGTCTCATTTAGCCAGGCACAGATTCCTGATGTTGTTCATCAGTTACTGCTATGGAATATGGTTGACAGTCTGATTAAAACATTAATAGCCATTTTAACAATCCCGCTGGTTTTCTGGTTTATGAAGAAACAGTGCCAAAAAGTTGAAATTGGTAAGTTCGATGATGAAGGATGGTCATGGGATAAGGGGAAGACTAAATACAAACCGACTATGATTTGGGAAAGTAACGGTGAGATTAGTTTTCTAATCTTACCATTAGCTGCAGTTTTTGTTCTGTGGGTAAGTTTTATTATTGCTGTAGTAACCAATATGACTTGGTTAAAAATTTGGCTGGCCCCAAAGCTTTACCTTATCGAATATGCAGCATCATTGGTTAAGTAATTTTAGGCCGCATAGTCGGCCTTTATTTTTGGCATAAACAACAGAATAAACACTGCACTGTGCATTCATTCCAACGAGTGAATACACGGAGAAATGTCGCTCATAATTAAACAGGAGCCGACTTGTTCTGATTATTGGAAATCTTCTTTGCCCTCCGATGTGAGGGCAATTTTTTATCTATGAGGATATGAATAGATGTCAAACATCAAAAAATACATCATTGATTACGACTGGAAAGCATCAATAGAAATTGAAATCGACCATGACGTAATGACAGAGGAAAAACTTCACCAGATTAATAATTTCTGGTCAGACTCTGAATACCGACTCAATAAACACGGCTCTGTATTAAATGCTGTATTAATCATGCTGGCGCAACATGCTCTGCTTATAGCAATTTCAAGCGACTTAAATGCATATGGTGTTGTGTGTGAGTTCGACTGGAATGATGGAAATGGTCAGGAAGGATGGCCTCCAATGGATGGTAGCGAAGGAATAAGAATTACCGATATCGATACATCAGGAATATTTGATTCAGATGATATGACTATCAAAGCCGCCTGAGCGCTGCGTTACCGCATACCAATAACGCTTCACTCGAGGCGTTTTTCGTTATGTATAAATAAGGAGCACACCATGCAATATGCCATTGCAGGGTGGCCTGTTGCTGGCTGCCCTTCCGAATCTTTACTTGAACGAATCACCCGTAAATTACGTGACGGATGGAAACGCCTTATCGACATACTTAATCAGCCAGGAGTCCCAAAAAATGGATCAAACACTTATGGCTATCCAGACTAAATTCACTATCGCCACTTTTATTGGCGATGAAAAGATGTTTCGTGAGGCCGTCGACGCTTATAAAAAATGGATATTAATACTGAAACTGAGATCAAGCAAAAGCATTCACTAACCCCCTTCCCTGTTTTCCTAATCAGCCCGGCATTTCGCGGGCGATATTTTCACAGCTATTTCAGGAGTTCAGCCATGAACGCTTATTACATTCAGGATCGTCTTGAGGCTCAGAGCTGGACGCGTCACTACCAGCAGATCGCCCGTGAAGAGAAAGAGGCAGAACTGGCAGACGACATGGAAAAAGGCCTGCCCCAGCACCTGTTTGAATCGCTATGCATCGATCATTTGCAACGCCACGGGGCCAGCAAAAAAGCCATTACCCGTGCGTTTGATGACGATGTTGAGTTTCAGGAGCGCATGGCAGAACACATCCGGTACATGGTTGAAACCATTGCTCACCATCAGGTTGATATTGATTCAGAGGTATAAAACGGATGAGTACAGCACTCGCAACGCTGGCAGGGAAGCTGGCTGAACGTGTCGGCATGGATTCTGTCGACCCACAGGAACTGATCACCACTCTTCGCCAGACGGCATTTAAAGGTGATGCCAGCGATGCGCAGTTCATCGCATTGCTGATCGTCGCCAACCAGTACGGCCTTAATCCGTGGACGAAAGAAATTTACGCCTTCCCTGACAAGCAGAACGGCATCGTTCCGGTGGTGGGCGTTGATGGCTGGTCCCGCATCATCAATGAAAACCAGCAGTTTGATGGCATGGACTTTGAGCAGGACAATGAATCCTGTACATGCCGGATTTACCGCAAAGACCGTAATCATCCGATCTGCGTTACCGAATGGATGGATGAATGCCGCCGCGAACCATTCAAAACCCGCGAAGGCAGAGAAATCACCGGACCGTGGCAGTCGCATCCCAAACGGATGTTACGGCATAAAGCCATGATTCAGTGTGCCCGTCTGGCCTTCGGATTTGCTGGTATCTATGACAAGGATGAAGCCGAGCGCATTGTCGAAAATACCGCATACACTGCAGAACGTCAGCCGGAACGCGACATCACTCCGGTTAACGATGAAACCATGCAGGAGATTAACACTCTGCTGATTGCCCTGGACAAAACATGGGATGACGACTTATTGCCGCTCTGTTCCCAGATATTTCGCCGCGACATTCGCGCATCGTCAGAACTGACACAGGCCGAAGCAGTGAAAGCTCTTGGATTCCTGAAACAGAAAGCCTCTGAACAGAAGGTGGCTGCATGACACCGGACATTATCCTGCAGCGTACCGGGATCGACGTGAGAGCTGTCGAACAGGGGGATGATGCGTGGCACAAATTACGGCTCGGCGTCATTACAGCTTCAGAAGTTCACAACGTGATAGCAAAACCCCGATCCGGAAAGAAATGGCCTGACATGAAAATGTCCTACTTCCACACCCTGCTTGCTGAGGTTTGCACCGGTGTGGCTCCGGAAGTTAATGCTAAGGCGCTGGCCTGGGGAAAACAGTACGAGAACGACGCCAGAACCCTGTTTGAATTCACTTCCGGCGTGAATGTTACTGAATCCCCGATCATCTATCGCGACGAAAGTATGCGCACCGCCTGCTCTCCCGATGGTTTATGCAGTGACGGCAATGGCCTTGAGCTGAAATGCCCGTTTACCTCCCGGGATTTCATGAAGTTCCGGCTCGGTGGTTTCGAGGCCATAAAGTCGGCTTACATGGCCCAGGTGCAGTACAGCATGTGGGTGACGCGAAAAGATGCCTGGTACTTTGCCAACTATGACCCGCGAATGAAGCGTGAAGGCCTGCATTATGTCGTGGTTGAGCGGGATGAAAAGTACATAGCGAGTTTTGACGAGATGGTGCCGGAGTTCATCGAAAAAATGGACGAGGCACTGGCTGAAATTGGTTTTGTATTTGGGGAGCAATGGCGATGAAGCATCCTCACGATAATATCCGGGTAGGCGCGATAACTTTCGTCTACTCCGTTACAAAGCGAGGCTGGGTATTTCCCGGCCTTTCTGTTATCCGAAATCCACTGAAAGCACAGCGGCTGGCTGAAGAGATAAATAATAAACGAGGGACTGTATGCACAAAGCATCTCCTGTTGAATTAAGAACGAGTATCGGGATGGCACATAGCCTCGCTCAAATTGGAGTCAGGTTTGTGCCAATACCAGTAGAAACAGACGAAGAATTTCATACGTTAGCCACATCCCTTTCACAAAAGCTGGAAATGATGGCGGCGAAAGCAGAAGCAAACGAGAGAGACCCGGCATGACAACAACAGAATGCATTTTTCTGGCAGCAGGCTTCATATTCTGTGTGCTTATGCTTGCCGACATGGGACTTGTTCAATGACACCTCAGCAGGAAAACGCCCTTCGCAGCATTGCCCGTCAGGCTAATTCTGAAATCAAAAAAGCCAGACAGCAGTTTCCAGATAAAAACGTCGATGACATTTGCCGTAGCGTACTGAAGAAGCACCGCGAAACGGTAACGCTGATGGGATTCACACCGACTCATTTAAGTCTGGCGATCGGCATGTTAAACGGCGTCTTTAAGGAGCGATGAACATGAAAAGCAAAATCATCAGGGAGCTACAGGCTCCTTTTTTATTGTTCGCATTCACCCTCAAGCGTATTAACCAACAATTCAGGGATTAATGGAAGATGGCAGACATCATTGATTCAGCATCAGAAATTGAAGAATTACAGCGCAACACAGCAATAAAAATGCACCGCCTGAACCACCAGGCTATATCTGCCACTCATTGTTGTGAGTGTGGCGATCCGATAGATGAACTAAGACGTCTGGCCGTTCAGGGTTGTCGGACTTGTGCAAGTTGCCAGGAGGATCTGGAGCTTATCAGTAAACAGAGAGGTTCGAAGTGAGCGAAATTAACTCTCAGGCACTGCGTGAAGCGGCAGAGCAGGCAATGCATGACGACTGGGGATTTGATGCGGACCTTTTCCATGAGCTGGTAACACCATCGATTGTGCTGGCACTGCTGGATGAACGGGAAAGAAACCAGCAATACATCAAACGCCGCGACCAGGAGAACGAGGAAATTGCGCTAACGGTAGGGAAGCTGCGTGTTGAGCTTGAGGAAGCAAAATCAAAACTCAACGAGCAGCGTGAGTATTACGAAGGTGTTATCTCGGATGGGAGTAAACGTATTGCTGAACTGGAGAAAAGCGAAGAGCAACTCATTAACGAGCGTGACCATGCTGAGTCTGCTTTAGCTGATATGTACTTCGCAACAACCGGGGATAGGCCTGAGTGGAGTAACTGTTTCAGTTTTTCAGATGCTGTCGATGCCGTAGTTGACAGAATTGCTGATTTAGAAGCCAAACAGCCATCGCCAGTAGTACCGGAAGAAAAACCAATGCCTAACCCTCTTAGCATGTACACAGTTGATGCTGTTGCAGCTATTGCAGAGGTGAGAGGCTGGAACGCCTGCCGTGCAGCCATGCTTAAGGGAGATAAATCATGATTAATCGAACCAAACTGGAGCACATCCTCGAGTATGCCAGGCAGCAGAGGCGCTTTGGCCAGCTTTGTAAAATTCTGCCAGGAGATATGGTTGAAATCGTGGAGATTGCCATGCGTAAGACTGGCAACTCTCCGGTAAGTCCGGGTGGTTGGATAAGCTGTAGTGAGCGAATGCCCGCTCAAGATGATTGGATTTTAATTTATTCAAAGCACGGTGAGTATATGGCAGGACAGGTACAAGAGGAATACGTGGAGTTGAGCGACGGCACTTTATCGTGGTTAGGGAACGCCTTGTACTGGATGCTGCTACCAGAACCGCCGCAGGGAGTGAATGATGAATTGGCCTGAAGCATTCACCGCTGTAGGAGTTGCAATCGCGGTGGCATTTATTCTGTATTCGCTTTTCCGCTGGGGATAAAGGAATGTTCGCTCTGATTCAACGTGGTCAGATATACACCGATAGCGCCGGCTACCCGATAAAAATTCTTCGCTGCATAAACAACACTGTGTTGTACAGAAGAATGGATGGGCGAACACAGTCGGTAAAAATAAACGATTTTAATGAACTGTTTGAACGGATCGATCACCAGGAATACCGACAAATTCTGGCTGAAACAGAGCAGGAGAACCATCTGAAAAAATTACGCGCCATGCAAAGGAGATAAACCGGTAAAGGTGTTCGCGATAAAGGTGAATATCGGCAATGAATAACAATCCTCGCACTCGCGGGGATTTCTTTTATCTGAACTCGCTACGGCGGGTTTTGTTTTATGGAGACAAGAAATGTCAGATTTGGCTATGAAGGTTTTGAAATGGCAATCGACTGGCGATGTTGGCATCAGTAGCGCAACTCTTGCCTCAATCGCATGTGGACTGAAAAAGAATATCTATGGTCATCACTTCGGCGCTCCACATGACGCAGCAGACTTCCGGCGATGCGTTGCACTTGTTGAGCAGATTCCAGAAATCAGAGATTCATTCGACAAGGTTGCAAAGCGCGTTCCGGCATTCAAAGGCATCCTCAACGAATGGGATTCCCTCGTCGCTCTGTTGAAGTCTGAAATGAAGATACACGGAAACAAAGCACCAGAGACTTACAGAAGAATTAGCGAGCTACGCAAGGACTAACCACAGCCTCACACTCAATGAGGCCTGTTCATTTCTCAAGATATCCAGACCTACCATTGCCGCATCAATGCGGCTTTTCTTGCGTGTAATTGCGGAGACTTTGCGATGTACTTGACACTTCAGGAGTGGAACGCACGCCAGCGACGCCCAAGAAGCCTTGAAACAGTTCGTCGATGGGTACGCGAGTGCAGGATATTCCCTCCTCCGGTTAAGGATGGAAGAGAGTATCTGTTCCACGAATCAGCGGTAAAGGTTGACTTAAATCGACCAGTAACAGGTAGCCTTTTGAAGAGGATCAGAAATGGGAAGAAGGCGAAGTCATGAGCGCCGGGATTTACCCCCTAATCTTTATATAAGAAACAATGGATATTACTGCTACAGGGACCCAAGGACGGGTAAAGAGTTCGGATTAGGCCGAGACAGACGTATAGCAATCACTGAAGCTATACAGGCCAATATTGAGTTGCTATCCGGGAACAGGCGTGAGTCACTGATAGACAGAATTAAAGGCGCTGACGCAATCACTCTTCATGCGTGGCTTGACCGATATGAAACAATCCTCAGCGAGAGGGGTATCAGGCCGAAAACTCTACTCGACTACGCCAGCAAAATCAGGGCAATCCGAAGAAAATTGCCGGACAAACCGCTCGCAGACATATCAACGAAAGAGGTGGCAGCAATGCTAAACACCTACGTAGCAGAAGGTAAAGCGGCTTCCGCAAAATTAATCAGGTCAACCCTTGTTGACGTTTTTCGTGAGGCAATAGCCGAGGGGCATGTGGCTACGAATCCGGTAACAGCAACCCGCACAGCAAAGTCAGAAGTAAGGCGCTCAAGGCTGACAGCTAATGAGTATGTCGCAATTCACCATGCAGCCGAACCTCTCCCAATCTGGCTGAGGCTTGCGATGGATTTGGCCGTCGTTACAGGTCAGAGAGTCGGCGATTTGTGCAAAATGAAATGGTCAGACATAAACGACAACCATCTTCACATTGAACAGGGTAAAACAGGGGCTAAGCTCGCCATTCCGCTGACGCTAACGATTGACGCGCTCAATATTTCATTGGCTGATACACTACAGAAATGCAGGGAGGCCAGCGGCAGTGAAACAATAATTGCATCAACGCATCACGAACCGCTTTCCCCGAAAACAGTATCTAAGTATTTTACAAAGGCGAGAAATGCATCTGGACTCTCATTTGATGGAGACCCGCCAACATTCCATGAACTGCGTAGCCTGTCGGCGAGGCTATACCGGAATCAGATTGGCGATAAGTTTGCTCAACGTCTTCTCGGGCATAAATCAGATTCAATGGCGGCGCGGTATAGGGACAGCCGAGGGAGAGAATGGGACAAAATTGAAATCAACAAATGATTTTATTTTGATCAATAATGACCTGTACACTGTAATTTATTGATAATTAAAGAGATTTTAAATATGCAACTTACCTTATTTAAGGCCCCTTCCTCGGGAGGGGCTTTCCCGTTTCAGCGTCCCGCTGAAATCATCGGCTTACCTCCTGTCACCATGTATGCAGTCTACCGCTGACTTGCGGATAAAATAATTTCCTGTGTCATTTCTGGATACGTGCTCGCAAAGTGTGCCGCCATTCAGACGATTCCCGACAGTGTTTCATAATTCCTCCATTTTTCTCCCTTATTAGCTGGCTACACTAGTAACATTGCGCGAAACGTTCAGGAAGAGAAACTCTTAACGATGAAAGGCAGTTATAAATCCCGTTGGGTAATCGTAATCGTGGTGGTTATCGCCGCCATCGCCGCATTCTGGTTCTGGCAAGGCCGCAATGAACCCCAGAGTGCAGCGCCAGGTGCGGCAAAACAAGCACAGCAGCCACCCGCAGGTGGTCGTCGTGGGATGCGTTCCGGCCCATTAGCCCCGGTTCAGGCTGCAACTGCCGTTGAACAGGCAGTGCCGCGTTATCTCACCGGGCTTGGCACTATTACCGCCGCTAATACTGTTACGGTGCGCAGCCGCGTGGACGGTCAACTGATGGCGTTGCATTTCCAGGAAGGTCAGCAGGTCAAAGCAGGTGATTTACTGGCAGAAATTGACCCCAGCCAGTTCAAAGTTGCATTAGCTCAAGCCCAGGGCCAACTGGCAAAAGATAAAGCCACGCTTGCCAACGCCCGCCGTGACCTGGCGCGTTATCAACAACTGGTAAAAACCAATCTCGTATCTCGTCAGGAACTGGATGCCCAACAAGCGCTGGTCAGTGAAACCGAAGGCACCATTAAGGCTGATGAAGCAAGCGTCGCCAGCGCACAGCTGCAACTCGACTGGAGCCGCATCACCGCACCAGTCGATGGTCGCGTTGGTCTCAAGCAGGTTGATGTTGGTAACCAAATCTCCAGTGGTGATACCACCGGGATTGTGGTGATCACCCAGACGCATCCTATCGATTTAGTCTTTACCCTGCCGGAAAGCGATATCGCTACCGTTGTGCAGGCGCAAAAAACCGGAAAACCGCTGGTGGTAGAAGCCTGGGATCGCACCAACTCGAAGAAATTAAGTGAAGGCACGCTGTTAAGTCTCGATAACCAAATCGATGCCACTACCGGTACGATTAAAGTGAAAGCACGCTTTAATAATCAGGATGATGCGCTGTTTCCCAATCAGTTTGTTAACGCGCGTATGTTAGTCGACACCGAACAAAACGCCGTGGTGATCCCCACCGCCGCCCTGCAAATGGGCAATGAAGGCCATTTTGTCTGGGTGCTGAATAGCGAAAACAAGGTCAGCAAACATCTGGTGACGCCGGGCATTCAGGACAGTCAGAAAGTGGTGATCCGCGCAGGTATTTCTGCGGGCGATCGCGTAGTGACGGACGGCATTGATCGCCTGACTGAAGGAGCGAAAGTGGAAGTGGTGGAAGCTCAGAGCGCCACTGCACCGGAAGAGAAAGCCACCAGCCGCGAATACGCGAAAAAAGGAGCGCGTTCCTGATGCAGGTGTTACCCCCGAGCAGCACAGGTGGTCCGTCGCGCCTGTTTATTATGCGTCCTGTTGCCACCACGCTGCTGATGGTGGCGATCTTACTCGCCGGGATTATCGGATATCGCGCCCTTCCCGTTTCGGCGCTGCCGGAAGTGGACTATCCGACCATTCAGGTGGTCACGCTCTACCCTGGCGCCAGCCCGGATGTCATGACCTCCGCCGTTACTGCGCCGCTCGAACGCCAATTTGGGCAGATGTCTGGCCTGAAACAGATGTCATCGCAAAGTTCCGGCGGCGCGTCAGTTATCACCTTGCAATTCCAGCTAACATTACCGCTGGATGTCGCTGAGCAGGAAGTGCAGGCCGCGATTAACGCTGCGACCAACTTGTTGCCGAGCGATCTGCCTAACCCGCCGGTTTACAGCAAGGTAAACCCGGCAGATCCGCCGATCATGACGCTCGCTGTCACCTCAACCGCCATGCCGATGACTCAGGTGGAAGATATGGTGGAAACCCGCGTCGCGCAGAAAATCTCGCAGATTTCCGGCGTCGGGCTGGTGACACTTTCCGGCGGTCAGCGTCCGGCTGTTCGCGTCAAACTTAACGCCCAGGCGATTGCCGCCCTCGGGCTAACCAGCGAAACCGTGCGCACCGCCATTACCGGCGCGAACGTTAACTCAGCGAAAGGTAGCCTCGACGGCCCTTCCCGCGCGGTCACGCTTTCCGCTAACGACCAGATGCAATCCGCCGAAGAGTACCGCCAGCTAATCATCGCCTACCAGAACGGCGCGCCGATTCGTCTGGGCGATGTCGCCACTGTAGAGCAAGGGGCAGAAAATAGCTGGCTCGGCGCATGGGCTAACAAAGAACAGGCCATCGTGATGAATGTTCAGCGCCAACCAGGGGCTAACATTATCTCCACCGCCGACAGTATTCGCCAGATGCTGCCACAGCTTACCGAGAGTCTGCCGAAATCGGTGAAGGTGACGGTACTTTCTGACCGAACCACCAATATCCGCGCTTCAGTTGACGATACCCAGTTTGAACTGATGCTGGCTATCGCGCTGGTGGTAATGATTATCTACCTGTTTTTACGCAATATTCCGGCCACCATCATTCCTGGCGTTGCAGTGCCTTTGTCGTTAATCGGCACCTTCGCGGTCATGGTGTTTCTCGATTTTTCAATCAATAACCTGACGCTGATGGCACTAACCATCGCCACCGGATTTGTGGTCGATGACGCCATCGTGGTGATCGAGAATATTTCCCGCTATATCGAAAAAGGCGAAAAACCGCTGGCAGCGGCACTCAAGGGGGCAGGTGAAATCGGCTTTACCATTATCTCACTGACCTTCTCGCTGATTGCGGTACTGATCCCGCTGCTGTTTATGGGCGATATCGTCGGGCGACTGTTCCGCGAATTTGCCATTACTCTGGCGGTAGCGATTTTGATCTCAGCCGTAGTGTCACTCACCCTGACACCGATGATGTGTGCACGGATGCTCAGCCAGGAGTCATTGCGTAAACAAAACCGCTTCTCCCGCGCCTCGGAAAAAATGTTCGACAGGATTATCGCCGCCTATGGTCGCGGACTGGCAAAGGTGCTGAATCATCCGTGGCTGACCTTAAGCGTGGCGCTCAGCACGCTGCTGCTTAGCGTACTGTTATGGCTGTTCATTCCGAAGGGCTTCTTCCCGGTACAGGACAACGGCATTATTCAGGGTACGTTGCAGGCGCCGCAATCCAGTTCCTTTGCCAATATGGCCCAGCGTCAACGTCAGGTCGCGGACATAATATTGCAGGATCCAGCGGTACAAAGCCTGACCTCATTTGTGGGTGTTGATGGCACGAACCCATCGCTGAACAGTGCACGTTTGCAGATCAACCTCAAACCACTGGATGAACGTGATGATCGGGTACAAAAAGTGATTGCCCGGCTACAAACAGCGGTTGATAAAGTACCGGGCGTCGATCTCTTCTTGCAGCCGACGCAGGATCTGACTATTGATACTCAGGTCAGCCGCACGCAGTACCAGTTTACCTTGCAGGCTACGTCACTGGATGCGCTCAGCACCTGGGTGCCGCAACTCATGGAAAAACTCCAGCAACTGCCGCAACTCTCTGATGTTTCCAGCGACTGGCAGGACAAAGGTCTGGTGGCGTATGTCAATGTTGACAGAGACAGCGCCAGCCGTCTGGGGATCAGCATGGCGGACGTCGATAACGCTCTGTACAACGCATTTGGTCAGCGGCTGATTTCCACGATTTATACTCAGGCCAACCAGTATCGCGTGGTGCTGGAGCACAACACGGAAAATACGCCAGGGCTGGCGGCGCTGGATACCATTCGCCTGACCAGCAGCGACGGCGGCGTGGTGCCGCTAAGCTCAATAGCCAAAATTGAGCAGCGTTTTGCGCCGCTCTCCATCAACCATCTGGATCAGTTTCCGGTAACGACCATCTCCTTTAACGTGCCGGATAACTATTCACTGGGCGATGCTGTACAGGCAATTATTGACACTGAGAAAACGCTGAATCTACCGGTAGATATCACCACGCAGTTCCAGGGCAGTACCCTCGCCTTCCAGTCGGCGCTGGGCAGCACGGTCTGGCTGATTGTCGCAGCGGTGGTGGCGATGTATATCGTGCTGGGTATTCTGTACGAAAGCTTTATTCACCCGATCACCATTCTCTCAACGCTACCCACGGCAGGTGTCGGCGCACTGCTGGCGTTACTGATTGCCGGTAGCGAACTGGATGTGATCGCCATTATCGGCATTATTTTGCTGATCGGTATCGTGAAGAAAAACGCCATCATGATGATCGACTTCGCGCTGGCTGCCGAGCGTGAGCAAGGCATGTCGCCGCGTGATGCTATCTACCAGGCTTGTCTGCTCCGTTTTCGTCCAATCCTGATGACCACTCTGGCGGCACTGCTTGGCGCGTTGCCGCTGATGTTAAGTACCGGGGTCGGCGCAGAACTGCGTCGTCCGTTAGGCATTGGCATGGTCGGTGGTCTGGTTGTCAGCCAGGTGTTGACGCTGTTTACCACGCCGGTGATTTATCTGTTGTTCGACCGTCTGGCATTGTGGACCAAAAGCCGCTTTGCCCGTCATGAAGAGGAGGCGTAAGTGAAGTTTTTTGCCCTCTTCATTTACCGCCCGGTGGCGACGATTTTATTGTCGGTCGCCATTACCCTGTGCGGCATACTGGGTTTCCGTATGCTGCCTGTCGCCCCGCTGCCGCAGGTCGATTTTCCGGTGATTATGGTCAGCGCCTCGCTGCCCGGTGCATCGCCGGAGACAATGGCATCTTCCGTCGCCACACCGCTGGAACGCTCGCTGGGGCGCATTGCCGGGGTCAGTGAAATGACCTCCAGCAGTTCACTTGGCAGCACGCGTATTATTTTGCAGTTTGATTTTGACCGGGATATCAACGGTGCGGCGCGTGATGTGCAGGCGGCAATCAACGCCGCACAAAGTCTGTTGCCCAGCGGGATGCCCAGCCGTCCGACCTATCGCAAAGCAAACCCGTCGGATGCGCCGATTATGATCCTGACGCTGACGTCCGATACTTATTCACAGGGGGAGTTGTACGATTTCGCCTCAACACAACTGGCCCCGACGATTTCGCAAATCGACGGTGTCGGTGATGTCGATGTCGGCGGTAGCTCACTTCCTGCGGTGCGCGTCGGGCTGAACCCGCAGGCACTGTTTAATCAGGGCGTGTCGCTGGACGACGTACGCACTGCCATCAGTAATGCCAACGTGCGTAAGCCGCAGGGGGCGCTGGAAGATGGCACTCACCGCTGGCAAATCCAGACCAATGACGAACTGAAAACCGCCGCCGAATATCAGCCGCTGATTATTCACTACAACAACGGCGGCGCGGTTCGTCTTGGCGATGTGGCAACGGTGATCGACTCAGTGCAGGATGTGCGTAACGCCGGGATGACCAACGCCAAACCGGCCATTTTGCTGATGATCCGCAAACTGCCGGAAGCCAATATTATCCAGACGGTAGACAGCATCCGCGCCCGTCTGCCGGAATTACAGTCCACCATCCCGGCCGCAATTGATCTGCAAATTGCCCAGGATCGCTCCCCTACTATCCGCGCGTCGCTGGAAGAGGTTGAGCAAACGCTGATTATCTCGGTGGCGCTGGTGATTCTGGTGGTGTTTTTGTTCCTGCGTTCGGGTCGCGCCACCATTATTCCCGCCGTTGCAGTGCCCGTTTCGCTGATTGGTACATTTGCGGCGATGTACCTGTGCGGTTTCAGTCTCAATAACCTGTCGTTAATGGCGCTCACCATTGCCACCGGCTTTGTGGTGGATGATGCCATCGTGGTGCTGGAAAATATTGCCCGTCATCTGGAGGCGGGGATGAAACCGCTACAAGCCGCGCTACAGGGCACTCGTGAAGTCGGCTTTACAGTGCTGTCAATGAGCCTGTCGCTGGTTGCCGTGTTCCTGCCGTTACTGTTAATGGGCGGATTGCCGGGGCGCCTGTTACGCGAGTTTGCCGTGACACTTTCTGTCGCCATTGGTATTTCGTTGCTGGTTTCCCTGACGCTGACGCCGATGATGTGCGGCTGGATGCTGAAAGCCAGTAAACCGCGCGAACAAACGCGACTGCGTGGTTTTGGTCGGATGCTGGTTGCCCTGCAACAAGGCTACGGTAAGTCGCTGAAATGGGTGCTCAATCATACCCGTCTGGTGGGCGTGGTGCTGCTTGGCACCATTGCGCTGAATATCTGGCTGTATATCTCGATCCCGAAAACCTTTTTCCCGGAACAAGACACAGGGGTGCTGATGGGCGGGATACAGGCGGATCAGAGTATTTCGTTTCAGGCGATGCGCGGCAAGTTGCAGGACTTCATGAAAATTATCCGTGACGATCCGGCGGTGGATAATGTCACTGGCTTTACCGGCGGTTCGCGGGTGAACAGCGGGATGATGTTTATCACTCTTAAACCACGCGGCGAGCGGAGCGAAACGGCCCAACAGATTATCGACCGCTTGCGTAAAAAACTGGCGAAAGAACCAGGAGCGAATCTGTTCCTGATGGCAGTACAAGATATTCGCGTTGGCGGACGTCAGGCTAACGCCAGCTACCAGTACACATTATTGTCCGACGATCTGGCGGCGCTACGTGAATGGGAGCCGAAAATCCGCAAAAAACTGGCAACATTGCCAGAACTGGCTGATGTTAACTCCGATCAGGAAGATAATGGCGCGGAGATGAACCTTATTTACGATCGCGACACCATGGCGCGGCTAGGAATTGACGTGCAGGCCGCCAACAGCCTGTTAAATAACGCCTTCGGTCAGCGACAAATCTCGACCATTTACCAGCCGATGAACCAATATCAGGTGGTAATGGAAGTCGATCCACGCTATACCCAGGACATCAGTGCTCTGGAAAAGATGTTCGTTATCAATAAAGAAGGCAAAGCAATCCCCTTGTCGTATTTCGCTAAATGGCAACCGGCGAACGCCCCACTGTCGGTGAATCATCAGGGATTGTCGGCGGCCTCAACCATCTCGTTCAACTTGCCAACCGGAAAATCGCTTTCTGAGGCCAGCACAGCAATCGACCGTGCAATGACGCAACTTGGCGTACCTTCCAGCGTGCGCGGCAGTTTTGCCGGAACGGCGCAGGTGTTTCAGGAGACGATGAACTCACAGGTGATCCTGATTATCGCCGCCATCGCCACGGTATATATCGTACTGGGTATACTTTACGAGAGTTACGTGCATCCACTGACCATTCTCTCCACCCTGCCCTCGGCGGGCGTCGGGGCGTTGCTGGCGCTGGAACTGTTCAATGCCCCGTTCAGCCTAATCGCCCTGATAGGGATCATGCTATTAATCGGCATCGTGAAGAAAAATGCCATTATGATGGTCGATTTTGCGCTTGAAGCTCAACGACACGGGAATCTGACACCACAGGAAGCTATTTTCCAGGCCTGTCTGTTGCGTTTTCGCCCGATCATGATGACCACGCTGGCAGCACTGTTTGGCGCATTACCGCTGGTCTTGTCAGGTGGCGACGGCTCAGAACTGCGCCAACCGTTGGGGATCACCATTGTCGGCGGTCTGGTGATGAGCCAGCTCCTGACGCTGTATACCACGCCGGTGGTGTATCTCTTTTTCGACCGTCTGCGACTGCGTTTTTCGCGTAAACCTAAAGAAACGGTAACCGAGTAAATGACAGAACTTCCCGACAGCACCCGCTGGCAACTGTGGATTGTGGCTTTCGGCTTCTTTATGCAGTCGCTGGATACCACTATCGTTAACACCGCGCTTCCCTCAATGGCGCAAAGCCTGGGGGAAAGTCCGCTACATATGCACATGGTCATTGTCTCTTATGTGCTGACCGTGGCGGTGATGCTGCCTGCCAGCGGCTGGCTGGCAGACAAAGTTGGCGTGCGTAATATTTTCTTCACAGCCATTGTTCTGTTTACTCTCGGTTCGCTGTTTTGCGCGCTTTCCGGCACGCTGAACGAACTGTTGCTGGCGCGCGCGTTACAGGGCGTCGGCGGCGCGATGATGGTGCCGGTCGGCAGGTTAACGGTGATGAAAATTGTTCCGCGCGAACAATATATGGCGGCGATGACTTTTGTCACGCTGCCCGGTCAGATTGGTCCGCTGCTCGGCCCGGCACTCGGCGGCCTGCTGGTAGAATACGCATCGTGGCACTGGATCTTTTTGATCAACATTCCGGTAGGGATTATCGGCGCGATCGCTACACTGATGTTGATGCCGAACTACACCATGCAGACACGGCGCTTCGATCTCTCCGGCTTTCTGTTGCTGGCGGTCGGCATGGCGGTACTAACGCTGGCGCTGGATGGCAGTAAAGGCACCGGGCTGTCGCCGCTAGCCATCACCGTGCTGGTGGCTGTGGGCGTGCTAGCCATTGTGCTTTATCTGCTACATGCCAGAAACAATCACCGCGCGCTATTCAGTCTGAAACTGTTCCACACTCGTACCTTTTCGCTGGGCCTGGCGGGGAGCTTCGCCGGACGTGTCGGCAGCGGCATGCTACCTTTTATGACCCCCGTTTTCCTACAGATTGGCCTCGGCTTTTCGCCGTTTCACGCCGGATTGATGATGATCCCGATGGTGCTCGGCAGCATGGGGATGAAGCGAATTGTAGTACAGGTAGTGAATCGGTTTGGTTACCGTCGAGTGCTGGTGGCAACCACGCTGGGCCTGTCGCTGGTCACCCTACTGTTTATGACTACCGCTCTGCTCGGCTGGTACTACATTTTGCCGTTCGTCCTGTTTTTACAAGGGATGGTCAACTCGACCCGTTTCTCATCCATGAATACCCTGACGCTGAAGGATCTGCCGGACAGGCTGGCGAGCAGCGGCAACAGCCTGCTGTCGATGATTATGCAATTGTCGATGAGTATCGGCGTCACCATTGCCGGGCTTTTACTGGGATTTTTTGGTTCGCAGCATGCCAGCGGCGCCACACAAACCGTCTTTATGTACACCTGGCTTAGCATGGCGTTTATCATCGCCCTTCCGGCACTCGTCTTTGCCAGAGTTCCGAATGATACGCATCAAAATGTGGCTATTTCACGGCGAAAAAGGAGCGCGCAATGAAGTTCTGGCGGCCCGGTATTACCGGCAAACTGTTTCTGGCAATCTTCGCCACCTGCATTGTCTTGCTAATCACGATGCATTGGGCGGTGCGCATCAGTTTTGAGCGTGGTTTTATTGATTACATCAAGCATGGTAACGAACAACGGCTGCAAATGCTCGGCGACGCGCTGGGTGAGCAGTACGCTCAGCATGGTAACTGGCGTTTCCTGCGTAATAATGATCGCTTTGTGTTTCAGATCCTACGTTCGCTGGAGCACGATAACAACGAAGATAAACCCGGCCCCGGCATGCCGCCGCACGGTTGGCGCACGCAGTTCTGGGTGGTTGATCAAAACAATAAAGTGCTGGTTGGTCCGCGAGCGCCTGTTCCACCGGACGGCACGCGGCGACCGATTATGGTCAATGGTGTAGACGTTGGCGCGGTGATCGCCTCCCCTGTTGAACGACTGACCCGCAATACCGATATCAATTTCGATAGACAACAGCGGCAAACCAGTTGGCTGATTGTGGCTTTATCTACCTTACTGGCGGCGCTGGCGACATTCCCACTGGCGCGCGGTTTGCTGGCCCCGGTGAAACGACTGGTGGATGGTACGCACAAACTGGCGGCAGGCGATTTTACTACTCGCGTAACACCCACCAGCGAAGATGAACTGGGCAGGCTGGCGCAGGACTTCAACCAGCTCGCCAGCACACTGGAGAAAAACCAGCAAATGCGCCGCGATTTTATGGCCGATATTTCTCACGAACTGCGCACACCTTTAGCGGTACTGCGCGGTGAACTGGAAGCTATCCAGGATGGCGTGCGTAAATTCACGCCGGAGACGGTGGCGTCTTTACAGGCGGAGGTCGGTACACTGACCAAACTGGTTGACGATCTCCATCAGTTGTCGATGTCTGATGAAGGCGCTCTCGCCTATCAAAAAGCACCGGTAGATTTGATCCCTCTGCTGGAAGTCGTGGGCGGCGCGTTTCGCGAACGCTTCGCCAGTCGTGGCCTGAAACTGCAATTTTCGCTGCCAGACAGCATTACCGTATTTGGCGATCGCGACCGTTTAATGCAGTTATTCAATAACTTACTGGAAAACAGCCTGCGCTACACCGACAGCGGCGGCAGCCTGCAAATCTCCGCAGAACAGCACGATAAAACGGTGCGCCTGACCTTTGCCGACAGCGCGCCGGGCGTCAGTGACGATCAACTGCAAAAATTGTTTGAACGTTTTTATCGCACAGAAGGTTCCCGCAACCGTGCCAGCGGCGGTTCCGGGCTGGGGCTGGCAATTTGCCTGAATATTGTTGAAGCGCATAATGGCCGCATTGTTGCCGCCCATTCGCCTTTTGGCGGGGTAAGCATTACAGTAGAGCTACCGCTGGAACGAGATTTACAGGGAGAAGCATGACCGAGTTACCCATCGACGAAAACACGCCACGCATTTTAATCGTGGAAGATGAACCCAAGCTGGGGCAGTTGCTCATTGATTATCTGCGTGCCGCGAGCTACGCGCCAACACTTATCAGCCACGGCGATCAGGTATTGCCGTACATGCGCCAGACGCCGCCGGATCTGATCCTGTTGGATCTGATGCTGCCAGGCACCGATGGACTGACGCTATGCCGGGAAATTCGTCGTTTTTCCGATGTCCCAATCATAATGGTAACGGCAAAAATCGAAGAGATAGACCGCTTGCTGGGGCTGGAAATTGGTGCTGATGATTACATCTGTAAACCGTACAGTCCGCGGGAAGTGGTGGCGCGCGTTAAAACCATTTTGCGTCGCTGCAAACCGCAGCGCGAGTTGCAGCAACAAGATGCCGAAAGCCCGTTGATTATCGACGAAGGTCGGTTTCAGGCTTCATGGCGCGGCAAAATGCTTGACCTGACGCCTGCAGAATTTCGTCTGCTGAAAACGCTCTCTCATGAACCAGGAAAAGTGTTCTCCCGCGAGCAGTTGCTGAACCATCTTTATGACGACTACCGCGTGGTAACCGACCGTACCATCGACAGCCACATTAAAAACCTGCGCCGCAAGCTGGAATCTCTCGACGTCGAACAGTCATTTATTCGCGCCGTTTATGGCGTCGGCTACCGTTGGGAAGCCGACGCCTGCCGCATCGTTTAGTTTTTGCGTCATTAGCCTGTAAGCCGGAGAAGGTGTTCACGCCGCCTCCGGCATTAGTATTCGCACATTGCCAGCAACCTGACATTTTCTCCTTACTGGCAACCACCTGAAAATCACTCATACTTTAATCGGTAAACAGTACCTTTAGATGCTATTTTCGATACGCAATTTCAATCAAGGAGTCATTATGGCTGGTTGGTTTGAACTCAGTAAAAGCAGTGATAATCAGTTTCGGTTTGTACTAAAAGCAGGCAATGGCGAGATTATTCTCACCAGTGAGCTGTATACCTCAAAAGCCTCTGCGGAAAAGGGGATCGCTTCAGTACGCAGCAATAGCTCGCAGGACGAACGCTATGAGAAAAAAACGGCGAGCAACGGCAAGTTTTATTTCAATCTGAAAGCCGCCAATCATCAGATTATCGGCACCAGCCAGATGTACGCCACCGCGCAATCTCGTGAAACCGGAATTGCCTCTGTTAAAGCCAATGGCGCCAGCCAGACAGTGAAAGACAATACCTAATTGTTATGCCGGGCGTGGGTTGTTGGCGTCCGGCGCTTTACCAGATCCCCCCTACAGCGCTACAATGCCCGCCCTTAAAGTGGGGGCACTCCCCTAACCGCTTCATCAGGTGAAGCGGATCTGACCTGTCATCAGAACGAGAGAATTATGTTTAAACCGGAACTCCTTTCCCCGGCGGGAACGCTGAAAAATATGCGTTACGCTTTCGCTTATGGCGCAGATGCTGTTTATGCGGGCCAGCCGCGTTACTCCCTGCGCGTGCGCAATAATGAATTCAACCATGAAAATCTCCAGCTCGGCATCAATGAAGCACACGCTCTGGGGAAAAAGTTTTATGTCGTGGTCAATATTGCACCGCACAACGCCAAGCTGAAAACTTTTATCCGTGACCTGAAACCGGTGGTGGAAATGGGGCCGGATGCGCTGATTATGTCCGATCCGGGGCTGATTATGCTGGTGCGTGAGCACTTCCCTGAAATGCCGATCCACCTCTCAGTACAGGCTAACGCCGTGAACTGGGCAACGGTGAAATTCTGGCAGCAAATGGGCCTGACCCGCGTGATCCTCTCTCGCGAGCTGTCGCTGGAAGAGATTGAAGAGATCCGTAATCAGGTGCCGGATATGGAGCTTGAGATCTTCGTTCACGGCGCATTGTGCATGGCCTACTCCGGTCGCTGCCTGCTCTCTGGCTATATCAACAAACGCGACCCGAACCAGGGCACCTGCACTAACGCCTGCCGCTGGGAGTACAACGTACAGGAAGGCAAAGAAGATGAAGTCGGCAACATCGTACACAAGTACGAACCGATTCCGGTGCAAAACGTTGAACCGACGCTGGGGATCGGCGCGCCAACTGATAAAGTGTTTATGATCGAAGAAGCCCAGCGTCCGGGCGAATATATGACCGCGTTCGAAGATGAACACGGCACTTACATCATGAACTCGAAAGACCTGCGCGCCATCGCCCACGTTGAGCGCCTGACTAAAATGGGCGTACATTCGCTGAAAATCGAAGGTCGTACCAAATCTTTCTACTATTGTGCCCGTACCGCGCAGGTTTATCGTAAAGCGATTGATGATGCGGCGGCGGGCAAACCGTTCGATACCAGCCTGCTGGAAACACTGGAAGGTCTGGCGCATCGTGGTTACACCGAAGGATTCCTGCGTCGGCATACTCACGACGATTATCAGAACTATGAATACGGTTATTCGGTTTCTGATCGCCAACAGTTTGTTGGTGAGTTTACCGGTGAACGCAAAGGCAACTTTGCTGCTGTAGCAGTGAAAAATAAATTCTCCGTTGGCGACAGCCTTGAGCTGATGACGCCACAAGGCAACATTAACTTTACCCTTGAGCACATGGAAAACGCCAAAGGTGAAGCAATGCCGGTCGCACCTGGCGATGGTTATACTGTGTGGCTCCCAGTACCGCAGGATCTTGAGCTGAATTACGCGCTGTTGATGCGTAATTTCTCCGGGGAAACCACGCGTAATCCGCACGGTAAGTAATTAATTTCGATTATTTTTCCCGGATGGAAAATTCTTAGAAACCGATCACATACAGCTGCATTTATTATGGTTATCATCCGTTTCGCTGAAAAACATAACCCATAAAATGCTAGCTGTACCAGGAACCACCTCCTTAGCCTGTGTAATCTCCCTTACACGGGCTTATTTTTTACGCGTAATTCATGCAGCCAGACAATCATAGCAATAAATTCCGGGGTACTTAACACATAAAACACACAATAACAACAACACCATTAACAAATTACAACAAAGATCACATAAATAAAAATTGACAATTGACCTGTAGTTCATCATTTGTAAATTCATGATTTATATCAATCACGCTTTGAGTTCGCAGTAAGCTTATAAATTACAAAAACGATTAAATAAAAAACCACACAATAATATTAAATAAAAATACGGTATTGACTGCTTTTGTTTCAAAAGGAATTGCTATTAAAACTATATACTTTCATTTAGTTTTATCAATTAATGCATAACTTCAAATGTAACATCAAAAACAATACACCTCGAAACAATCACACAAAGCAACAAGGACACCCAAACAACTAAGGCACTAATAAAAAGGAGAGTCCCAATGTAATTCTTTTATTCTTCCATTAATTTCTACTATCTTTATCATAAATAGGACCATAATAATGGCTAACAAACGTACACCTATTTTTATAGCTGGAATCTTGATCCCCATTTTATTAAATGGTTGCTCATCAGGAAAAAATAAAGCTTATCTTGACCCCAAAGTTTTCCCTCCTCAAGTGGAAGGAGGACCAACCGTTCCTTCCCCCGATGAGCCCGGACTTCCATTGCCCGGGCCAGGACCGGCGCTGCCCACAAATGCGCCAATCCCTATCCCTGAACCAGGTACCGCACCCGCAGTATCTTTAATGAATATGGATGGCTCAGTTCTAACAATGTGGAGCCGCGGAGCTGGTTCATCGTTATGGGCGTATTATATCGGCGACTCCAATTCATTTGGGGAACTACGTAATTGGCAGATTATGCCCGGAACCAGGCCAAATACGATACAGTTTCGCAATGTAGACGTTGGTACCTGTATGACAAGTTTCCCAGGATTTAAAGGGGGAGTACAACTTTCTACAGCACCTTGCAAGTTTGGACCGGAACGTTTCGATTTCCAGCCAATGGCAACACGCAATGGTAATTACCAGTTAAAATCTTTATCTACAGGTTTATGCATCAGAGCGAATTTTTTAGGAAGAACACCATCATCTCCGTACGCAACGACATTAACAATGGAGCGTTGCCCATCAAGTGGAGAGAAAAACTTTGAATTCATGTGGTCCATAAGCGAACCATTAAGGCCGGCTCTGGCCACTATTGCCAAGCCAGAAATACGCCCATTTCCACCACAGCCAATAGAACCGGATGAGCATTCAACTGGAGGAGAACAATGAAAAAATATATTATATCTCTGATAGTGTTTTTATCATTTTACGCTCAAGCAGATTTAACTGATTTTCGCGTTGCGACCTGGAATCTTCAAGGTGCATCCGCTACAACTGAAAGTAAATGGAATATAAATGTCCGGCAATTAATTTCTGGTGAAAATGCTGTAGACATTTTAGCTGTACAAGAGGCAGGCTCTCCGCCGTCAACGGCTGTAGATACAGGTAGAGTTATTCCTTCCCCAGGAATTCCCGTCCGAGAGCTTATCTGGAACTTGTCGACAAATAGCAGGCCACAGCAAGTATATATATATTTTTCCGCTGTTGATGCCCTCGGTGGAAGAGTCAATCTTGCTCTGGTTAGCAATCGGCGGGCCGATGAAGTGTTTGTTCTTCGTCCTGTAAGACAAGGTGGACGACCATTGCTTGGCATACGAATTGGTAATGATGCATTTTTCACTGCACACGCCATAGCTACGCGAAACAATGACGCGCCTGAACTTGTTGAAGAAGTATATAGCTTCTTCCGCGACAGCAGAGACCCAGTACACCAGGCGCTTAACTGGATGATTCTTGGTGATTTCAACCGTGAACCTGCGGATTTAGAGATGAACCTTACTGTTCCCGTAAGAAGGGCATCAGAAATTATTTCACCAGCGGTGGCAACACAAACCAGCCAGCGAACATTAGATTATGCAGTAGCAGGAAACTCTGTGGCATTTAGACCATCTCCGCTACAAGCGGGAATTGTATATGGAGCCAGAAGGACTCAAATATCTTCAGATCATTTCCCTGTTGGCGTATCCAGACGATAAAAGAGGCTATCATAATGAAAAAATTAGCAATTGTTTTTACTATGCTGCTAATAGCTGGATGCTCTTCATCACAGGATTCAGCTAACAATCAGATAGATGAATTAGGAAAAGAAAACAATTCTCTATTCACATTCCGCAATATCCAAAGTGGCTTTACGATCCATAATGGATTAGATCAGCATGGCCGAGAGACTATTGGATGGGAAATAGTCCCTGTGAAAACACCTGAAGAAGCACTTGTTACCGATCAAAGCGGGTGGATAATGATTCGAACGCCAAACACAGACCAATGTTTAGGGACGCCTGATGGAAGGAACCTGCTAAAAATGACGTGTAATTCAACAGATAAGAAAACTTTGTTTTCTCTCATACCGTCAACAACAGGGGCAGTACAAATCAAAAGCGTTCTGTCTGGACTTTGTTTCTTAGATAGTAAAAATAGCGGATTAAGTTTTGAAACGGGAAAATGCATTGCTGACTTCAAAAAACCATTTGAAGTTGTACCACAGAGCCATTTGTGGATGTTGAACCCATTAAATACTGAATCGCCTATTATTTAATCCCATCATTGCCCGGCATTTTGCCGGGCACATAAAAAGCATTATCGTAATAAGTTAAACCTCTACTTTGCCTTATACTCTAAATAGTTGCGCCGAATAGTAGATCACTTAAAGAGAACTCAGCCCGGGGAATTGTTCCGATCTCATCAATTTGTAGTGGTCATTTATGTGTATTAGCTCAAACCCGCATTGTACCGTTGAAAGCCCCTACTGGTAGCGCCCTATATCCCCCTTACGCAGGCTTATTTTTTTGTACCGCGACTTTCATCCTGTTCTGACTCTGCCTTTTCTTTTCTGCTCTACACTTTCTTCAGACCAACGATTAAAGGCGAGCAACCATGACAGATTTCCCCGTCAGTTTACTGATTCTTAACGGCAAAAGCGCTGATAATGCAGCATTGCGCGAAGCTATCATGCTATTGCGTGAAGAAGGAATGACGATCCATGTGCGGGTCACCTGGGAGAAAGGCGATGCTGCACGATTTGTAGAAGAAGCCCGGAAACTGGGCGTCGCGACAGTGATTGCCGGTGGCGGCGATGGCACCATTAATGAAGTCTCCACAGCGTTGATTCAGTGTGAGAGGGATGACATACCCGCGCTGGGAATTTTGCCATTGGGAACAGCGAATGATTTTGCCACCAGCGTGGGGATTCCTGAGGCACTGGATAAGGCGCTGAAACTGGCAATTGCCGGTAATGCTGTTGCGATTGATGCGGCGCAGGTCAACCAGCAAACCTGCTTTATCAATATGGCGACGGGCGGATTTGGTACGCGCATCACCACGGAAACACCGGAGAAATTAAAAGCCGCACTGGGTGGCGTCTCTTACATCATTCACGGATTAATGCGTATGGATACACTGCAACCGGACCGTTGTGAAATCCGCGGCGAACATTTTCACTGGCAAGGAGATGCGCTGATTATTGGCATTGGTAATGGGCGTCAGGCGGGTGGCGGGCAGCAGTTATGCCCAAATGCGCTGATTAACGACGGCTTATTGCAACTACGCATTTTCACTGGTGACGACATTATCCCCGCCCTTGTTTCGACATTAAAGTCAGACGAAGAAAACCCGAATATTATCGAAGGCGCTTCGGCGTGGTTCGAAATAGAATCACCGCACGACATCACCTTTAATCTCGATGGCGAGCCATTGAATGGGCGAAAATTTCGTATTGAAATGCTTCCGGCGGCGTTGCATTGCCGATTACCACCAGATTGCCCATTATTGCGTTAATTAAAAGTTAATTCTCTCCAGAATAAGGGAGCATCAGTTTTGCCGGATGCGGCGTGAACGCCTTATCCGGCCTACGGGGTAGTGCTCGCATCAGGCGATAGTAATTTTGCTATCGAGATAAACGTCCTGCACGGCGTTAATCAATTTCACGCCGTCGGCCATCGATTTCTTGAACGCTTTACGTCCAAGAATCAGCCCCATGCCACCTGCGCGTTTGTTGATGACCGCAGTACGTACCGCATCGCTGAGGTCAGTTTCGCCACCTGCGGCTCCACCGGAGTTTATCAACCCTGCGCGGCCCATATAGCAGTTAGCTAACTGATAACGCACCAGATCAATCGGATTTTCGCTGGTCAGCTTGCTGTACACGCGATCGTCGGTGTAACCGTAGTTAATCGCTTTATAGCCGCCGTTATTCTCTGCCATTTTCTGTTTAACGATGTCGGCACCAATGGTCGCCGCCAGATGATTCGCCTGCCCGGTCAGGTCGGCGGATACATGGTAATCAACACCATCTTTCTTAAATGCAGAGTTACGCAGATACGCCCACAGCACGGTGACCATGCCCAGCTCATGCGCACGTTCAAAGGCCGCAGAAATTTCTTCAATCTGACGACGTGACTCTTCCGAGCCAAAATAAATGGTCGCGCCAACCGCCACCGCGCCCATATTGAACGCCTGTTCTACGCTGGCATACAGCGTTTGATCATAGGTATTCGGGTAGCTTAACGTTTCGTTGTGATTGAGTTTGACGAGGAAGGGAATACGGTGCGCGTAACGCCGCGATACTGATGCCAGCACGCCGTAGGTCGACGCCACACAGTTGCAGCCAGCTTCAATCGCCAGTTCAACAATATTCTTCGGGTCGAAATAGAGCGGATTAGCGGCAAATGAAGCCCCCGCAGAATGCTCAACCCCCTGGTCCACGGGCAGAATAGAAAGATATCCAGTTCCTGCCAGACGCCCGGTGTTGTACAGAGTTTGCATATTACGTAGCACTGCTGGCGGACGATTATTATCCATCATCACGCGGTCTACGTAGTCATGTCCAGGGAGATAAAGCTGGTCAGAAGGAATAGTCATACAACGATGCTGTAAAAGGTTGTCGGCGTCTTTGCCAAGCAACTGCGCAATATCTGTCATTACTATGCTCCCGTAAATTCCGATTAGATATCGGCTATGGATTGTCCTGGCCCGCTTTCCGCGGACAATCATAATCCTGGCTGCTATACGCGATTTTTTCCATCTTTCGGCTGTTTTTTCAGCGTTTACTATTGGCACTATTCATCAGAAAAGTGTTATAGCGGTCAAGTTTTCACCTTAAAGGTATTTAAAAGGTATTATTAAATGGTATTGTCATCGCGTACCTTACATTACCTGTCATGAAGGAATTAAAAGATGAAAACAACAGCAAAGCTGTCGTTCATGATGTTTGTTGAATGGTTTATCTGGGGCGCGTGGTTCGTACCATTGTGGCTGTGGTTAAGTAAAAGCGGTTTTAGTGCCGGAGAAATTGGTTGGTCGTATGCCTGTACCGCCATTGCGGCGATCCTGTCGCCGATTCTGGTTGGCTCTATCACCGACCGTTTTTTCTCGGCGCAGAAAGTGCTGGCAGTGTTGATGTTTGCTGGTGCCGTACTGATGTATTTCGCTGCACAACAGACAACGTTTGCCGGGTTCTTCCCGTTACTGCTGGCCTACTCGCTAACCTATATGCCGACCATTGCACTGACTAACAGTATCGCCTTTGCCAATGTGCCAGATGTTGAGCGTGATTTTCCGCGCATCCGCGTGATGGGTACCATCGGCTGGATTGCTTCTGGTCTGGCGTGTGGCTTCTTGCCGCAAATGCTGGGTTATGCCGATATCTCACCAACCAATATTCCGCTGCTGATCACCGCCGCAAGTTCGGCACTGCTGGGCGTTTTTGCGTTGTTCTTGCCAGATACGCCGCCAAAAAGCACCGGCAAAATGGATATAAAAGTTATGCTCGGCCTGGATGCGTTGATCCTGCTGCGTGATAAAAACTTCCTCGTCTTTTTCTTCTGTTCATTCCTGTTTGCAATGCCGCTGGCGTTCTACTACATCTTTGCCAACGGTTATCTGACCGAAGTCGGTATGAAAAACGCCACCGGCTGGATGACGCTCGGTCAGTTCTCTGAAATCTTCTTTATGCTGGCATTGCCGTTTTTCACCAAACGTTTTGGTATCAAAAAGGTATTATTGCTTGGTCTGGTCACCGCCGCGATCCGCTATGGATTCTTTATTTACGGCAGTGCGGATGAATATTTCACTTACGCGCTATTGTTCCTCGGCATTTTGCTGCACGGCGTAAGTTACGATTTTTACTACGTTACCGCCTACATCTATGTCGATAAAAAAGCACCGGTGCATATGCGAACCGCCGCACAGGGGCTGATTACGCTTTGCTGCCAGGGCTTCGGCAGTTTGCTCGGTTACCGTCTTGGCGGCGTAATGATGGAGAAAATGTTCGCGTATCAGGAACCGGTAAATGGACTGACTTTTAACTGGGCCGGGATGTGGACTTTCGGTGCGATGATGATTGCCATTATTGCCGTGCTGTTCATGGTTTTTTTCCGCGAATCCGACAACGAAATTACGGCTATCAAAGTCGATGATCGCGACATTGCGTTAACACAGGGGGAAGTTAAATGAAAACAGAACGTATTCTCGGTGCTCTTTACGGGCAGGCGTTAGGGGATGCGATGGGAATGCCCTCCGAGCTTTGGCCACGCTCCCGCGTCAAAGCGCATTTTGGCTGGATTGACCGTTTTCTGCCAGGACCAAAGGAGAATAACGCGGCCTGTTATTTTGACTGCGCCGAATTTACCGACGACACCTCAATGGCGCTCTGTCTGGCAGATGCGTTGCTGGAGCGCGAAGGCGAAATCGACCCGGATCTGATTGGGCGTAATATTCTCTGCTGGGCCGAACGCTTCGACGCGTTTAACAAAAACGTTCTTGGGCCGACGTCAAAAATAGCCCTCAATGCCATTCGTGAGGGTAAACCTGTTGCCAAACTCGAAAACAACGGCGTGACCAACGGCGCGGCAATGCGAGTGTCTCCGCTGGGATGTTTACTTCCGGCGCGCGATATTGATTCCTTTATTGATGATGTAGCGCTGGCGTCCAGCCCGACCCATAAATCCGATCTGGCGGTCGCGGGCGCGGTAGTCATTGCATGGGCGATTTCTCGTGCCATTGACGGAGAAAACTGGTCAACAATTGTCGACTCACTCCCCTCGATTGCGTTATATGCACAACAAAAACGTATCACCACGTTCAGCGCTTCTCTGGCGGCTCGTCTGGAAATTGCACTAAAAATTGTCCGCAACGCCGACGGTACAGAATCCGCCAGCGAACGGCTTTATCAGGTCGTTGGCGCAGGCACCAGCACCATTGAGTCCGTGCCGTGCGCCATTGCACTGGTTGAACTGGCACAAACCGACCCAAACCGTTGCGCCATCCTGTGCGCTAATCTTGGCGGCGATACCGACACCATCGGTGCTATGGCGACGGCGATTTGTGGCGCGTTGCATGGCGTTAACGCTATCGATCCTGCGTTAAAAGCAAAACTGGATGCGGTAAATCAGCTTGATTTCAACCGCTATGCCACGGCGCTGGCGAAATATCGGCAACAACGGGAGGCAGTATGAGCAGCGCTCAATTACACACGCTGCTGCCTGAATTAACGACGCGTCAGCCGGTTATGGTGATTGGCGCGGCGGTCATTGATGTGATCGCCGACGCTTACGCCCTGCCCTGGCGCGGGTGCGATATCGAGCTGAAGCAGCAAAGCGTAAACGTTGGCGGCTGCGCGCTGAATATTGCCATGGCGTTAAAACGCCTCGGCATCGAAGCAGACAACGCATTGCCGCTCGGTCAGGGAGTATGGGCGGAGATTATTCGCAACCGGATGGCGAAAGAGGGATTAATCAGCCTCATCGATAACGCCGAAGGCGATAACGGCTGGTGCCTGGCGCTGGTTGAGCCTGATGGCGAACGCACGTTTATGTCGTTCAGTGGGGTGGAAAATCAGTGGAATCGCGAATGGTTGGCACGATTAACCGTTGCGCCTGGCAGCCTGCTCTATTTTTCCGGCTATCAACTGGCCTCGCCCTGCGGCGAATTATTAGTGGAATGGCTGGAAGGGCTGAACGACGTGATGCCATTTATCGATTTTGGCCCGCGTATTGGCGATATCCCGGATGCATTACTTGAACGCATCATGACCTGTCGACCATTGGTGTCACTCAATCGCCAGGAAGCTGAAATTGCCGCCGAACGTTTTGCTTTATCCACCGATATAACGACGCTCGGCAAGCAATGGCAGGAAAAATTTGCCGCGCCATTGATCGTGCGTCTCGACAAAGAAGGCGCGTGGTATTTTAGTGCGCAATCTTCTGGTTGTATTCCGGCATTTCCGACGCAAGTCGTAGACACGATTGGTGCGGGTGATAGCCACGCAGGTGGCGTTCTGGCCGGGTTGGCCTCCGGCTTACCGCTGGCAGACGCGGTGCTGCTGGGTAATGCTGTCGCGTCATGGGTGGTCGGGCATCACGGCGGTGATTGTGCGCCAACGCGTGAGGAACTACTCCTCGCACACAAAAACGTATAGATCGCTGCGACAGTGGCTGATGCTGTACTCAACAGGCCGTTGCTGTTGGTCAAGCGCCACTTGCTTGATCACCAGCACCGGTATTTTGCTATCTAGCTGAATGTGTGACTGAAACTCAGCATCCGGCATCCGGGCGCTAACGCGGGAACGTGTACGTTGCGGGTAAATATGCTGACTGCGGAAGTAGTCATAGAGAGAGATACCGATGGCATCAACATCATGAATTAAATGCACCGGAACCCACGATTCTTCAATCGATACCGCTTCTTCATCGACATAACGAATACGCTTCAACAAAAAGACATCACTGCCCGCTTCGACCGCCAGTTGCTGCGCCACCTCTTCAGGGCATTTAACGACTCGCTTGTTAACCCATAGCGTATCGGGCTTTTTCCCGCGCAACACCACCTGCTGAGAAAAACCTCGCGCTTCTTTCAACGAGTATTCGAAGATGTTGTTGATTTGCGTGCCGTAACCACGCGAACGTGTCACCACGCCCTCTTCTTCCAGCGCCTGCATTGCTTTGCGTACCGTAATGCGCGAAACGCCGGTTAACTGGCTCAAATCACGCTCGCCGGGCAAAATATTGCCATGCTCCAGCACCCCGCTGCGCACGGCATTTTTCACCGTTTCAGCAAACTTAATATAAAGCGGCGTGTTGTCCGCCGCTAAAATACGTTCGTTCAGTTGGGCGATAAGCCGGGTATGCGCTTGTTCCATTTGTCTTTTTCCAGGCGATGGGTCTGGCGGAAGTATATCACGCGCCTATTGTCTTAGCAGTTTCTTCACCGCCAGCACATGCTTGCACGGTCCTCTTTCGCCCTGATATTTACTGAACCATTCACAGGTACAGCGTTCACCGTTGCCGTCGAGAATGACCGTATGTCGAACACCACTTCCCTCGACCCGCGCCTCGATTCTGGCTGGTTGCTGACTAATAATCTCAACTTTATTCTCTTGCAGCAATTTATCAGCCCCTTTCAGGCGCGGGTTCAGACTCATTATGCGGGAGAGTTTGAACGGCAACTGGCGATAAAAATAAGCATTATCGGTAAGGTCGTAACCCAGTAATCCCATTGCTGCCAGTTGCGCGGCTAATGTGTCGGTTTTTCCCAGCCACTGACTGCCACCGGAAGTGAAAAATGTCGGGCTAATGGCCTGGTTGGCCTGTGCCTGCTCATCAAAAACAGTCAGCCAGCTTTCGTCAATACCCTCATTTAGCGCATCCAGCGTCGCCCCTTCACCAGAAAATCCACGCCAGCAATCGCGTGATAAAGAAAGCGTGAAACGCAGATCGCCAAACCAGAGTTGCCAGGTGGTGGATTGCATATCTGGTTGTGCGAAGACCTGCAAGCAGTCAACAAAAGGTAACAAGGGTTCCAGTAAGCGCAGGCGATGCAGACCGCCGATACACACTGCATTGACTGATTTTACTGGCGAAAATTGTGGTGTCGTACCACGCACCTGCAAATAGTAATCAGTTTTCACCTGCCCTTTGGGTAATGAGCGAAACAGTTGCTGTGCCTGAACTTTATTAAACTGATGACCTTTTACCGACTGTGCAAGGTATACCTGCACGCTACTAAGACCTTTGATCCATTTCACTGGAAGTGGCACTTTGCGTTCAATAACCTGCTGACTCTCAAGATGTAGGCCAACCGATTTTTGCCCTACCGAAAGCGTAACCGCTTCGCTATTGCGCACTCCCGCCAGCGCCGACAGCATCGGTTGGTTGAAATCAACATTAGTCGTACCGCTTTGTAAAAACTCGCCATTTAAGCCATCGGGCAAAATATCGAGCCGCGCATAAACCCCGGCGCAATGGGAAAACCCTTCAAACCGCACCCGTTCATATCCTGCACTGACAATGGGATCTTTCAGTAGCGCTAGTTGCGCGGGCGAAAGGTTAAAGCTCGACTTCACCACGTTAGACAACGCAATTAAACAACGCGCCATCAAAAAAGGTTGCCTGACCTGACCGACAAAGAAACAGGGCGCATCGGATGCCTTTTGGATCTCGCTATATTTTGCCAGACGTAATTCATCCTGGCCGTTCGTTTTATGCAAAACGGATGGGATGTTGTAACAATAAGTGAGCGTATCTTCCATTTATAACTTCCTTGTGAGTTCGAGTTGCAGCTCATTGAGCTTTTTGTAATTGGTGATTTTTACTGTATTCAAATGGCTATCCATTGCAGTGACCATCTCCAGTAATGACTGATTATGGCGAGAACTGATATTGATAAGCGACTGCATAGCGAGATCGGTAAAACGTTTGAGTGGTGCCCAGTTTTCTTTTTCCAGACGCCCCAGGATGTCGCCGATATGGGTAGAATTCACGCCTTGTGGATAACGCAGTTTATCAATCCATAATTCGCCAGCAAGAGCACGGACCGTTTTGTCGGCATGAAGCATACAAAGCCCGGTAAGCAAGTGGCCCATGGGAGAAAGTGGCAAAGGGAGATCGTAAAGTGCCTGGAGGATTTCCAGATTCGATTTCGTTGATGAAATGTTTGGATCATGAAAATTCATTTCTATATAACGCATGAGTGTGGCATCACCCTGCCAGGGGAAAGCATACAGCGTTCGCCGCTTATACTCTCCGCCAAAGTAACTGTATTTAGAGCAAGGCATGAAACTGCCAGCATAGAACAAAGTCATCTCCAGATTTTGAACAGCCGTTGTAACGTCAAAATTGAATGTTCTTACTGGGGAGTTTTTTTTATCTCCCTTGATAAACCAGGGGAAAATATTACTTAATAATTCCATCGGTAACGCGTGTTTTTCCAGCAATGTATACCCGACATCAAAAGACGTTGTATCAGGATTCACCGCACTGCGGGTAATAATGGCCGCCAGTTTCCATTCTTCATGCGCGACTTGTGCTAATGCGTCTTGCGCGCCGGAAAACAAATATCGCACTAATGCAGCATATTCGGTGTTAAGTTGTGAAATATCAGGTTGACTGCCAATAAATACACACCGTTGAATCGCAAGTTGCATATCCTGACTGCAAGGTTCTACACCCGCATTTTGGTATTGCAAAAGGCGCAGGACAAACACCGCCGGGTCAATAAAGCAAGGCAGATGCGTGGGTGTTGAAAGCAAAGGCAGATTAACGTTATTTTTTAATAGCAACAGAATATTTTTGAAAAACGCAATCCATGAGCGACTTCTTTTTTTGTCTTCCTTATCATAGGAATGAAACCCCCAGTCTATCTTTTTCCATTCGTCAGTTGTATTTTTTAACTCCTGAAAATTTTCATATACTATTTTAATTTTTGCTGTCTGTAGTGGAAAACGTGAGATAAGTTCTGCCGCATATTCCATAAAGAAAAAGCCCAACATCCCGTCAAAAAAAGAAATATGTTCAGATGTCTCCAGCGCCTGCATAAATGCAGGTTCCAGTTGGTTCACATTCTCTTCATTAATTTCAGGAGCAAAACGTAACAATGCAGCTGGTAACAGGTCAAAGTAATACGACTCGACGTTATAAAATGCCTGCCCTGCCAGGAAGACAAAATCATCCCAGGTCTCAATTTCTGCAATACGGTTATCTTCACGAATCAGTGGTAAAAGTGCGGATAGTTCATCATATTCATTGTTCAATATTGGCTGAATACCAGGAAAGCCAGTCAACAATTCCCGAGCACCAGTAAGCATATTGTCTGCATAACTGTTTAATAGCAAGCTAAATCCGGGTTCCATGGGGTTACCATATTTAGCTATTAACTTAGCGGCTTTATTTTGCAGGCTAATATCTTTACTTAGAAATACAGCAGTAAGATGTTGACATATTTCTGGTCTTTTTTCTGATTGTTGTTTAGCTAATTTATCAGCAATTACTAATGCACTATCGACAATGCTTTTAGTGGTAGCAGAAAATAGCTGCGGAAGATAAGTGATAAACTCATTATAACGAAAATCTCTGTGATCGACGATCTTTTTGATTGCCTGTAATGCCGTCGCGACAGGTTTGCTCTGTGGACAACAAAACGTTGAAAATAACTCTTCCTGTAGTTGTAAGCACTCATCTATCGTCGGTTGCAGTAAAGTAAATAGCGTGGCGTACCAGCATGTTTGTTCACGATTAAAATTACGATTAACCGCGAGCAAACTCTCTTGTAATACTCTTATTCTGTTGATACGTTTTTCCGTGATATATTTTTTGAAGAAATATATCCATTTCCGTTCTCCGGCATCCTCAGGTTTACTTTCCTTTGGATACCACTGATCTGACCATGCAACACCGCATGGATAATTAAACACCATCCAGATATGCTCATCTAAAGAAAAGCGATATTTTTCAAGATTTGATGCAGAGGTGATTTTACTAACAATAACCTGCGGTGTAATATTGCCAACATATCCTTCGGCAATCCAGTCGCAGAGAGTGGCATAATCTATTGAAAAATGTCCACCTTTAATATCACCATTAATATAATCAGTAAGCCATTCCGGGCAGTGCCATTTGAGTGTCTGTTTAACTGCCTCATTAGAACTCAGCAAGTTACGTTCAATATTTTTACAGTCTTTTCGTACATAGCAACCGATGATCGCCAGGCTAAGCATCTCTAACTGATTTTTTGTACCATCTTGCTGGTAAGTTCCACCACGAAGACCGCCGATACTTACTTCATGCCATTGATACTCGCCTAATCGTTTCACGTCTTTCTTTATAAGCGGCACTAAATTTTTTCGCTGCTTATCATCCAGCGACTTCAGAAATGCTAATAACTGCGCTGAATTCCCTGATTCAATAATTTTGCTGTATTGCTCTTGGGTTGTATCCATTATTCTTCTCCCTGAATATCTATTTTTATACGTGCTAAATTAGTTTTTACAATGCTGCTTCAAGTTCCTGCCGTAGCTCAGCCAGCTTTTTATAATTAGTAATCTTGACTGCACTCAAATGGCTATCCATTGCAGTGACCATCTCCAGTAATGACTGATTATGGCGAGAACTGATATTGATAAGCGACTGCATAGCGAGATCGGTAAAACGTTTGAGTGGTGCCCAGTTTTCTTTTTCCAGACGCCCCAGGATGTCGCCGATATGGGTAGAATTCACACCTTGTGGATAACGCAGTTTATCAATCCATAATTCACCAGCAAGAGCACGGACCGTTTTGTCAGCGTGAAGCATACAAAAAGCGGTAAGTAGATGGCCCATCGGGGTTAATGGCAAAGGCAGTTCCAGCATCGCTTGCAACAAGTGAATAATATCACGAGACTCGTTATATTCTGTTTTAAAGTGGTATGCGATAAACTGTACTAAAAAGAGATCGTGAGCGACAGGAAAAGAAAACAACAATCGATGTTTATCTGTTGCCAAATCAGCCGATGCTTTCATAAAACTAAAAGCATAAAAAAGGCTGGTATTTTCTTGCAGCCAGTTACGAGGAATATCAACACTCAATTGCTTGTAAGAAAACTCCTCCTTTAAATAAGGTGCTGTCTGTATTTTTGTCTCAAGGCACCATGGAAAATCATTAGAGATGATCTTTGCGGGTAAATTGTTTTTATTTAGCAAAATCAAACCGTATTCGAATGACGCTAAATCATAGTGACTGGCATTACGTGTAATAATGGCTGACAATGCTAAATCATCATTTTCAACACATTTAAGTGACTTCACATCATCATAGAAGAAATAGTTTAATAGTGCAGTATCATTTTGGCTAAGTCCCGCTAAGTTAATTTCATTTTCTGGAGTCACACAACGCTGAATAGCAAGCTGAAAATCGAAATTATCAGGAACTTGAGTTGCCGCTTGATATTTTTTTAGCCTTTGTACAAGAGTATATGGATCAATGAAACACGGTAAATGTGTCGGAGTTGAAAGAAGTGGCAGCGGTTCTGTTTTTTGTAACGAATGCAGCACATTAATTAATATATCAATCCATGGCTGAAATTTTGCTTTAGTGGACTTCTGCCATTCATGAAAACCCCAGTTAAGTTTTAAATTCTTATTCTCATTATTAATGATGGCAAGATATTGATTATATTTTGTGCTTATATTTTTATTTGGCAATTCTCTTAGTAAATCGCCAGCAAACTCAAGAATAAATGTTGCAAGTATTTTATCAAATGCGCCAACTGATACAGAACCAGATTGCAATGTTTTTACCGCCAGTCCAAAAGCAGGCTCAAGTTGACTAATATTATCTTTATTAATCTGAGGAGCAAAACGTAACAACGCTGCGGGAAACAGGTCAAAATGGTACGATTCCAGGTTAAGACATGCTCTACCCGCGAGGAAAACAAAATCATCCCAGGTTTTAATTTCCAGGATACGATTGTCATTACGAATCAGCGGCATAACCGAGTGCAATTGTAGCGCGTCATCAGCAACCATAGGTTTGGCATCAAGAAAGTCTGTTAATACTTCTCGAGCGCCAGTTAGCAAACTATTGGTATAGCTATCTAACAATACACTTAATTCAGCATCTGCCGGATCACCATATTTAGCAATAATTTTTGCAGTTTTATCCTGAAGGCCAGGGTTTTTATTGATGAATACACCTGAGAGATGATAGCAAATAATCGTTCGTTTATCAGGGTATTGACTTGCCAGTTTATCTGCCAATATTAAAGTGCTATTTACTGTACCTTTGATTATTGAAGAAAAAAGGAGTGGTAGATGATTAATAAATTCATCGTTATCAAATCCAGGATTTAATATAAGGCTTTTAATAATATTTAATATTGTGGCAATTGGTTTATTATGTGGACAATGGAATACTGAAAATAGTTCTCTTTGTAAATGTAAACATTCATTTTCAGTAGGCTCCAGCGCCGTGAATAACGCCATATACCAGTTAGTTTGATCTTTATTGAAACCGCGATTGACAGCAAGGAGGCTTTCTTTCAAAACCCGCATTCTGTCTATCCTTTTGTCTTTAGAGAATTTTTTAAAATAATATATCCATTTTTGTTCATCGGCGTCATCTGGTTTCTCTTGTGCACGATCCCAGCGGTCAGTCCATGATATATTACAAGGGTAATTAAATATTTCCCACAGATGAACATCTAAAGTGAAAGAGTGCTTTTGTAGAGTTATACTATGTATAATGCTTTTCGCGATAAGCATTGGCGATACATTAGTTAGATAACCAGCAGCAACCCAGTCACTAATTTGTTCATAATTAAAAGGACAACCATCTTTATCCGCAAAAATATTGATATAATCTGTAAACCAATCAGGAGAAAATAGTTCCAGTGCTGCATCCAAATAATGGTTATTTCTAAACACAATAGATTTTATGTTATTACAATCTTTTTTATTGTAACAACATAATATTGCAACACCTAACATTCTGAACTGAATTTCACTACCAATAATCCTCCATCTACCCCGTGATATTTCCTTGTAACCGGTTAATCTTTTTATATCCTTCTTGATTAGTGGAGCTAAATCTTTTCGAGACTTTTCACTCAATCCTTTTAATAGAACTATTAACTGTTCAGAATTTCCATACTCAATAATATTACTGTATTGTTCTTTAATATCGTTCATCTTTCACATCCTTGTATAATAAATTCATTTAGATAAGCCATTAATTTTTTATAATTAGTAGGCAGATCTTTTTCACCAGCCAGTGTGATGCAATTCTCCAGAATTTGCTTTTGGAATCTTCGTATTGCTGGATCACCATTGTGGTTATCAAGATATTCAATAAATCTATTAACCGGCGCATACTTATACATGAGTAAGTAAGCAATACATTCAGACAGATAGTGACTGTCTACAAAGTTATGCTGGATAGCCAATTGTATATATTCAGCTGCCAAATCGCGGCTAATCTTTTTCTCAAAAAGTAAACAAACTGCAATATAGACCCAGCCTGCGTGATGAACACGAAGTTGGTTTTCAAGCAAATATTGTAGAGGATATAAACATTCTTCAAAGCCATCAACTTCGTTTCCCGATGCCGTAGCTGGAATAAAGAAATTTAACCAAGAATCTGGATAATTTGGCACCAAAGATAAATAATACAATACGTCCTTCCAGTGACAACACTCATCACGACAGAGACTCATATAATAATAATGACCAGGATAAGGGTGAAGACTCTTTCTCTCCCAGTAATAAGGCACACGGTTATTTAATGCCAGTTTATACCAGGTTTTATATTCATTCTTATCAATTAATATGCGATACGTACAGGTGAATGGTTGGGCTATACCCGGCCAACTCGCCTGCTCTTTGGCGATAGATTCATATTGTGGAAATACCCCGTTTGTATTTCGGGTGCGTGTAATCTGTGTCCAGAGTGGTAAAAACTCGTCATTTGTTGCCGATATATCATCAGTAATCCGCAACAAATATTGCACCGCCTGGGCGTATTTCCCGGTTAACATAAATGCCTGTTGCTTCACTTCTGCTGTTACCTCGCCTGGCAAAATACGATTACAGGCGATAATTAAATCATCAACATCAACCGGATAATTCTCGCGTTCGTGGGCCAACAATCGCTCCACCAGGATTCGCGGCGAAACATAGAACGGCGTGTGGCTTGGCGTTGCCAGTAAAGTTAAGTGGCAGTTATCACGCAGCCGCGAAAGCACCAGCTGGTTTTGGTTTTGTAAATGCGGGAGGCGGCGTTCATGTCGCTCCGGCGTTGATGCATATTCATCGTTTAACCACTGCTGAAAAAAATCTCTCAGACTATAGAGTATTGATGATCCGAGATACTTTTTATGTAATTTTTTATAGTACGGTTGTAATTGTTTTTTATAACCAGCAGGAAGTTCATTTTGCAGAGCAATAATCCCGGCATAAAAAAGTTCAATATCCAGGGCTTCTTTATTTTCCAACATTTTTCCAGTTTGAAACAACAACGCATCCCAGTTTTCAGGAACAATAACCTGCTCATGTTGTAGCATTGGAATAACATGACTTTCATCCAGCGGTGAATCACATTGTAACAGTGCCAGTACACTGTGCTTTAAGCCTCCCAACCATGGCTCAGTTAGCGCGGCAATGTCCTGTGCTGGCTGGTATTTCAACATTAATTCAGCCGTGCGTAGTTGTAATTTTTCGGTGCGCTGAATTAGGGTTCCTGACACGTTTTGCGCCAGTGTTGTACGATATTGGGGATAGCGTTCTGCCAATGTCTCGGCAATATCCAGTGCTATTAATAATGATTTATCGCATTTTTCTCGTCCGCTAATTACCGGAAAACACTGCATAAATGATGAATGGTCGAACTCAGGGTGAGTGTATAATGTTTGAATTGTCTGAATGACAAAATTGACGACTGAATTATTGCTGGCATTCAGCCCTGAAAATAATAACTGCTGATTATCAATCCATTCATCTTCTTGTGGGTTAAACATGTTTACCAGACGAATATGCCAGTCAAGACGGGCTTTCTTAAAATTATTTGTTAATGAAGCTAATAACTCCTTAATTAACTGGCGAGGTAGAAGGTTTTCAGCCATAAGTTGCTTAAACATTTCATCCCAAAATTCGGTCAAGATCCCACCGTAAGGTGAGTTATCCGCCTGATAAAAGTGACTACGCAACAGTACTGGAACCTCATATTGAGGGAACGGTATTATTAACTTTTCTATTACCTGTGGGTTTTCACGCAACCAGGCGATATCATCTCTGGGATTATGCATATACCTACCGGCATAAAATAATATATTGACAAATGATTCCTCATTGAATTTTATCCACCCATGTTGATAAAAACTCCATATAAGACGGAAATCTGGATAAGTATATGTAGCAAGCAATAAATCTTTAATTATACTATCGAGATAATCAGGAACAGTATGGCTAAAATAAGTGAGGAGTGCATGGTGTACTGAGCTATTGCTACTACCCAGCAATTCATGAAGTTTGGTTTGATTTTTGGGCCAGTGGATAGGGAATAATTTTTGCTCTGTATAGTTACGTGCGCATACCACTTTACTCAACGAGAACGCATCGTGCGCATCTTCCCCAGAGAACAGTGGATGATAATCAGTTTCTTGTAGAGCCTTAAGTACAGCCAGACGGTCTTTTTCTTTTAATGCCAGTGCCCAGTCAACAATGGCTGGATAATCTTTTTGGCGAATCAGTTCGACAGGTATCATTGGCTAGTCTCTTCCATGAAGTTTTCCCCATGATACCGGGTTGATCACCTGTTATATCAGCCCCCGAAATTCTGATTTTTGTGATTTACTGCTTAAGAGTACCTTCCACGAAAGCCTGTAATTCCTCCGCCGAGCCATTAAACACGTTAAAATCCACCGCGCCATTGATACCATCCACCTGACCGCGATCCGAATGCTGCCAGAAACGCCACAATCGTGATCCACTGTCTGGACGACGTTGATAATAGTGAGCAATCCACCAGGGATACTCATTAAAATATCCCGCCAGATTTTCCTGATAAAACACAGACCCGGAATAGATAATCGGTTTTTTGCCAGTGTTTTTTTCAACCATCTTTAACCACTGAATTACCCGTTTGCGTAATTCTTTTGCTGATAATTTTCCTCGTTCTTCTACATCCAACACAGCGGGAAAATCGCCAGGACTAAAATCTACCGTTTGCAGAAATAATCGCGCCTGAACTGGAGCCGCTACCGATGGGGAAAAATAGTGATATGCCCCACGTAGCAGACCATTTTTACGACTTTGCAGCCAGTTACGTGAGAAATACGGATCGACCAGTTTCTCGCCTTCCGTCGCTTTAATAAAAGCAAACTGTAGGCGGATACCGTTGTCGCGCATTTTTGCCACACGCTGCCAGTCTATCCGCTCCTGCCAGCGTGAAACATCTATGCCATGAATGGTGTAACTGGCAGGAATGCGAATAGCAAAAGATTTGACCGGACGATAACCATAAAAGTGAATGTAGTCTTTAATCTGAACTGCCGTGGAATAGAAAAAATTCACCGTCTGGCGGGGATAAATCGCAACGATGGAAATTAGCCCCAGAGCGCATAACAAGACGGTGAATTTTTTGCGACTGACGATTTTTAGCTGCATTGGTTTCATCCCTGAATTTCAGCGCAAAAAGGCTGACAATAACCAAAGCAGCTATAGTACGGCGGTCACCACCAGGCGTGGAAGTGGTGAACCGGACCAATCCCATGACCGACTTCCAGCGTGTCGGCCTGAGCTAACGCCGCTGACAGCCAGCTTTTGGCTTCCTGAACAGTATCGGCCCAGTTTTTATGCCGCGGACGTAGCGCCGTCAACGCCGCCGAGAGCGTACAACCTGTGCCATGCGTGTTTTTAGTCATAATGCGCGGCGCGGTAAAACGTTGTTCGCCGTCGCGGGTAAACAGCCAGTCCGGGCTTTGTTCATCATCCAGATGCCCACCTTTCATCAGCACCGCACCGCACCCCATCGCCAATAAGGCGCGCCCCTGCTCCAGCATTTCCTGTTCATTACGAGCGTGTGGAGCATCAAGCAAGGCCGCTGCTTCCGGCAGGTTTGGAGTTATCAATGAAACTTGCGGCAATAATCGACTGCGAAGAGTGGCAACCGCCGAAGGTGAAAGTAGCGGATCGCCGCTTTTTGCCAGCATGACAGTATCCAGTACTACGTTTTCGATCTGATAACGTTGCAGCCGTTCCGCCACGGCTTCAACAATATCAGCTTCAGCCAGCATGCCGATTTTAGTGGTATCAATACGAACATCGCTGAGCACGGAATCGAGTTGGGCGGCAACAAAATCAGGTTCTATACGATACACCGACTGTACGCCGCGGGTATTTTGCGCCACCAGCGCGGTCATCACCGAACAACCGTATGCACCAAGCGCGGAGAAGGTTTTTAGATCGGCCTGAACTCCCGCGCCGCCGCTCGGGTCGGTGCCTGCAATCGTCAGAGCGTTAATCCGTTTCATGCCTTCACCTCCGGTGTCAGCTGCCAGAGCGCATCAAGAAAATGAGCAATAAAACTGCCCGGCCCTTCACTTCTGGCAACAGCGCGTTCTCCGGCTTGTTTCATCCAGTGACAGGCAGATGCGACGTTTTCCAGTGTATCGCCCGGTAATGCACAACTGGCAGCGACCACTGCCGATAATGCGCAACCAGTTCCGACCACTTTGGTCATTAGCGGACTGCCACCGTGAATGCCAACAGTACGGCAGCCATCAGTAACATAATCCACCTCGCCTGTGACCGCGACTACTGCACCAGATTCTTGCGCCAGGGATTGTGCGGCAGGCAACGCGTCTGCTGCGGCGTCAGTAGTATCCACACCGCGTCCACCTCGTGAAGCTCCCGCTAATGCAATGATTTCCGACGCATTTCCTCGTATTGCAGCAGGTTTTAACGATAAAAGTTCACGACAAAAACGGCGGCGATAGTCGAGCGCGCCAACCGCAACGGGATCAAGCGTCCAGGGTGTTTGTGCGATATGCGCCTGTTCGACGGCGGCACGCATCGCTTTCGCACGTGGCTGTGTCAACGTGCCGACGTTAATCAACAAGGCATTGGCAATGGACGCAAATTGACTGGCCTCTTCCGTTTCAATCACCATGGCTGGCGATGCGCCCAACGCCAGCAATGTATTGGCGGTGAAGGTTTGCACCACATCATTGGTCATGCAGTGTACAAGGGGGGAATGTTGTTGAAACAGGTGTAAAGCGTGCGCAGATTGCGTCGGACTTAGCAGGTCGATTTGCATAGTTTGCTCCTGCCATAACGTGAAGAAGCAATGACCTGGCGGTCCGTGACTTCCCTACGCTGGCATTATCCAGATCAGGTGATACGGGTATTTCTCAGCCTTCACGCAGAAGGGCACCCCGAGTCGTTTGGTTACGATAATAAATCGCAGTAGAGGATGGTAATGTCCAGCGCACATGTTGTAAACGAGGAAAACCGCCAGTCTTACAACAGCGTTGTGACATTATTTGATATAAGAATCCAGCACCTTCAGAACAACGTCCAGATCTTCTTCCCGCTTTAGTTCATCGCTCTGATGCACAATGTGTTCTGTCAGATGACCTTTAATCACTTCCCGCATCAAACCATTTACCGCGCCACGAATGGCGGCGATTTGTTGCAGGACGGCGGCGCACTCATGCGGTTCGTCGAGCATTTTCTTGAGCGCAACGACCTGCCCCTGAATCTTACTGGCGCGCGCTTTCAGTTTTTGTTTATCCCGGATGGTATGAGACATGAGCAGACCTTCTTAACAAGATAGAGAAAAATCATAGCACTATTAATCTACTGGGGGGTAGTATTATGTACTGGGGGGGAGTAGAATCTCTACGCCAATTTAATATTAAGAATTATTATCATGACCAACTTTACAACACTTCTTCAGCAAGGAAACGCCTGGTTCTTCATCCCCAGCGCCATCTTACTCGGTGCGCTTCATGGCCTGGAACCGGGGCACTCAAAAACGATGATGGCAGCATTTATCATCGCTATTAAAGGCACCATTAAACAGGCAGTGATGCTTGGACTGGCAGCGACCATTTCGCACACCGCGGTGGTTTGGCTGATAGCCTTTGGCGGAATGACGATCAGCAAACGCTTTACTGCGCAATCGGCTGAACCATGGCTGCAATTAATTTCCGCGGCGATCATTCTTGGTACCGCTTTCTGGATGTTCTGGCGTACCTGGCGCGGCGAGCGAAACTGGCTTGAGAATATGCATGATCATGAGCATCATCACGATCACGAACATCACCACGACCACGAACATCATCACCATCACGAGCATGGCGAATATCAGGATGCCCACGCGCGAGCACATGCCAATGACATTAAACGGCGCTTTGATGGCAGAGAGGTGACTAACTGGCAAATACTGTTGTTTGGCTTAACGGGCGGACTGATTCCCTGCCCTGCGGCGATTACCGTTCTGCTGATTTGTATTCAACTAAAAGCCCTGACGCTGGGGGCAACTCTGGTCGTCAGTTTTAGTATCGGCCTGGCATTAACGCTGGTCACAGTGGGCGTTGGCGCGGCAATCAGTGTTCAACAGGTCGCTAAACGCTGGAATGGATTTAACACTCTTGCTAAAAGAGCCCCCTACTTTTCCAGCTTGTTGATTGGTTTAGTTGGGTTGTATATGGGCGTGCATGGTTTCATCGGTATTATGAGATAAAACAATTCTCAGGGCCTCGGTACTGCTGTGACCCAGGATGATTCTTAAATCAGCTATTTCCGCTTACTTCCCGCGCAATGAGGATGCTTTTACGGCATCCTTTCATTTACACTTTTTACGAAATCACGGGATCACTAACAAAATATCGCTTGTCAGTTATATTGTATGGCGGGAAAGATATTCAGCTGATTTTACTGATCCCCAAAGTGGAGAGTATATGACCATAAGAAATAAGATGTTGCTGGGAGCGCTTTTGCTGGTCACCAGCGCAGCCTGGGCCGCACCAGCCACCGCGGGTTCGACTAATACCTCGGGAATTTCAAAGTATGAGTTAAGCAGTTTCATTGCTGACTTCAAGCATTTCAAACCCGGCGATACTGTACCAGAGATGTACCGCACCGATGAGTACAACATTAAGCAGTGGCAGTTGCGTAACCTGCCTGCGCCCGATGTGGGAACGCACTGGACCTATATGGGCGGTGCATATGTGCTGATCAACGATAGCGACGGAAAAATCATTAAAGCCTACGACGGTGAGATTTTTTATCACCGCTAAAAAAACCCCCTCGGAGAGAGGGGGGAAATGCAGACACCTTATTATTTTTTATTATTAGCCACTTGCCCGTCTTACTTGTTATTAGTCGTATTTCACGTTGATCAGGGCGGTAGCCTCAATTGCACCTGATTTAACTTTATTTTTATCATAGACATAGTAACTGGCAGTCACCGGAATTGAGATCGTAGCATCCGTAATTTTCGACTTCGCCGCAATTTCTTTTAAATTAGTGTATCCTTTGCTGCTATCACTGATATTTAAAAGAGTCACAGGTGAACCATTACTTTCCAGGATAAATCCGACACCATTATCATCTGAGCCTTTCAGGATCGTATTACTGCCGGGCAACAGCTCAGAGCTTGATAGATATACTTGCATTTTTCTTGATGTTTGATTCTGTTGACCTAATAAATTTTTACATCGCAGAATAATATCTCCAGTATTGCTGTTAAGCGTTGTTTTATTACCCGCTGCAGGCAATTGTGAAACAGGAATACTCTTTAAAGTAATTAATAAATCATCGGGTTTACACGTCGTTGTTATCGGGTTGTATGACAATGCCAGGTTAAATGAATAGACACCTGCATTTTGCGCCAATGCATTTCTATAGCTATTCACACATGTATCCCACGACTTTCCGCCCAACAAACACAGTAAAAATTGCATTGCAGCACTTCCACGCGTTGTTGATGAAGCGCTGGATAATGTCGCAACACCATTGATCATCACTGAACCACCACCGCCTGCGGAAATATTCACCTTCGCGTTACTGGCCGCGGATGTTACCGTTACTGAATAACCACTGGTGAAACTGGTCTGGTTATTTGACAATGTAATGTTGTTTTTATTGGTCCATTCAAAATGTAAATTTAATTTAACGGTATCATTATACAGCCCAACAACAATATCCGACGGGCTCATCGGAGTGATAGTATTCGTACTCACGCATGATGAATCATTAAAGTTATGTTCATATGTCGCTGTTTGCGTTTGAGTAAGAGCAAAATCTCCCTGAACAACCAGATTATGCTGCGCTGATAACTCTCCATAACATGCCGCATAGCTCCCAGGGATAACCATCATTGTGAATATCAATAGCACTATATGAATTTTCATAGAATCACCTGACTATTACTGGCAAATATAATTTCTACTTTCATCAATCTCTTTACCGAAGGTGATTGTGCATGAAAGCCCTTGTTGCTTATCAATTGCCACATTAACCGATGGAGGGACTTCATTGGTGCGAATAAACAGCTGACTTCCCTGACCGACGACGCCAATATTATGTCCGTGATTATCATTCACTTCATAGCCGAATGTTAACGGTTGCCCATCAGCTCTCAACGCTTTTATATACCAGGGTTTACGCTGATCGGTATCAAAGCCAACCAAAACGATCGCGCCACGATAAGGTGCGGCAATTTTACGGTTACCGCGTAATTCAGTTTCGCTATCGTTTTGGGACACATCCAGCACTAAATGATTTTCCCGATAAGACGTCATACCGTCATAAACCACCACACCATTACGATTCGTTGTACGATATTTTTGACCATTAACATAAGCGTCTTTAATTCCTGGCGCATGCATCACAGCAAAAGTTTCCGAAAGACGGTTTGCCAAATTAATACCACCAGACCAGGCGACCACGCCCCCTGAAATGCTGGCACCTGCCTGCTGATAGGTATTCGACTGACTATAACTGCCATTCACTGTCGCGACCGGCGCGTTCCAGGTTAAATTCGCCCCTGCTGTCGTTTCATTCTCCTGACGTTGATGGCTCAGGTTTACACCATAATTAAATTGATCGCGGCTCCCAACGGTCCCCGATAATCCGGCATTGTTCGAGGCTAATCCCTGATCATTAAAAGTTGTTGAGTTAGATATATATATTTGTCGCCCTGTTGTCGTAACCTCATTGCCCCAGTCAAAGGGGATCGATATAAAGATATTAAAGCGCTTTTCTTCCCGATGATCCTCGTCATATGTCTGGTTTGCTGCAAGGGTATAGCTTATTCGCCGCCAGTTATTGGAGTAACTCAACTGATAATCTTTACTACTGCCGCTGCGCCCCCAGTAATCCCGCCATAAAGTACTTAATGACACAGTTCCCCAGTTTTCTGGTAATGACTGACTCATATTAGCGGATAAGCTATTTTTACGACCAAAATCATTCTGGTAATAATCGGCAATATCATAGACATCGTTTTTATCCCGGCGGTAGCTATCTTTATTATTTGCCCAGACATAATCGTTAAATGTTCGGTAATCACGCGATGAATAACGCCAGGCTGCCAGGCCAAAACGTGTCGACGTTTGACTCAAAAATTTGTTATACGCAATCTGATAACTTTGTCCATCAAACACATCACCATTATCTTGCTTACTGTGCGATTTAGTAGCGTCAACTGAAATGGCACCAATGCGCGTGTTCCAGCCAGTTCCCAGGGTAAACGCATAATAATTATTGGCAACCATCGTGCCACCATACAGCGTCAATAAATTATTAAAACCATACTGATAACCCACCTGGACAAAATCACTTTGCTTGCTCGCTCCTTCAATATGGCTACGGCCCACCGCAAAATCATATTTCGATACGCCAGGTTGCAACATATTAGGTACTGCCGCATAAGGCACCAGATAAGTCGTTACAGAACCATCGGCTTCCTTGACACTGACATCAAGATCCGCACCGCCTCCCGCCAATTGCAAATCAGTAATCGAAAATGGACCCGGTGGAACTTCTTTCTGATAAACAACAAAACCATTCTGTTCAATTGTTACCAGCGCGTTACTCTGGGCGATTCCCTGCACGCGGGGAGTAAAATTTTGCTTAGAGTTAGGCAACATCTGCATATCACGAAACAGTCGTACCCCGCGAAAGCGAACAGAATCAAAGATATCGGCTGACGTATACATATCACCAATGCGCAGAGTACCGAGAATTTGAGCAAATCCACGTTCCAGATACAGCGTGTTACTTTTCCACTCCCCAGGATTGTTATCTGTTTTGCTAAAACTGGCATCAGAATGCAGTTGCCACCCCACTAAATTTAACCCACTGTTGAAACGAACATAGGTGCTCTTACTATTGCCTGAGGCTTTATAATCGCTGTAATACTGACTTACGTAATAAGATGTATAAAAAGCATTAATTCCCCGTTCCCAATTTTCTGGTGGAACATAACCACTTTCCAGTTCATCGACCCAGGCTTGCGGGACGGTAAGATCCAAACGAAAAATACCGATGTCCCAGGCATAGCTCCCGCCCTGAACAAGTTGTTTAAATGTTAAACACTCCTGGTCATTGGCAAAATTGTCGGTATTTATGCCTAATCGTTTTACTATTTCACGCGATAAACACGTTTCATCCTGATTGTCTTTCACGATAATTTCATACTTTCCGCGCCATTGTTTATTAACATAAATATCGATATCGTACTGGCCGGGTAAAGGTTGATTATCATCCAGACGTAATATTGTTGCCTGCTCGCCTTTCATATTACCCATCATAAAATGAGTATCAAAAGTTTCTTCAGTTGCATGCGCTTCAATGCCGAGTAATAACACGACTATTGCTGATGCAAGTGGGGTCATTCTCAACATAAGCAGATCCTGAAGTTAAAGTTTTTCGCTGATATAGTTGCCGTGATCATCAATAATGGTCAGTTGCCAACTATTCGCATTATGATTTTTTACATCGACTCTCTGACTTTCCTGTGGTGCAATCATAATTGTTTCATAATTCACTTTGACGCTGTTAGCTTTTACATCAGAAATTGTTACCCAGTTTGCTGAGCCATTTTTTATAACCAAACCATTGCTGCTATTATTCACCCGTAATTTTTTAAAAGTTTCCTTATTTACCGAAGCAACACCAACTGGTCGATAAAACAATTTGATTCTGTTTTGCATGGCAAATTTTAATGCATTTTTCCCTTCATCTTCTGGACTGTTAGGCGGAATATCCAGGATGTTCAGATAAAAAATACTTTCCTTATTCGTGGGTAATCTATTAGGCATAATTCTAATTTTTATTTGCTGCCCGGAGTTAGCCCCGACTTTCGCCACTGGCGGTGTTAACATAAAAGGAACCTGAATTTTTTCAGGTGGTAAAGAAGTGTCACCATCATCAATCCACGCCTGCACCAACGAAGAACGATTTCCCTGATTCATCAACTGTACCATGACTTCTTTATTTTCTGCCGGATAAATAATACGCGTCCCGTAGATAACAATTCCAGCATGTGCAGGAAGAATCATAGAAGAGATGAGTAAAGGTAATAATCCTTTCATCTTAATGCCTCTTGTATTCATATTGACCGCCAGGAATATGGCGGTCAATTTTATTTCTGGAGAAAAACGCATGATAGTTATTGTAAAGATTTAATCCTGAGCAACACGCATAACCAGTGAAGAGTTAACAGTACCAGATGCAACACTGCTGTCGGTCAGTTTCAGATATTTAGCTTTAAACGGTATGGCATATTGCCCGTCGGTAGTTTTATAACTTTCAATATTAAATGGTGCAGAAATATCCAGTACGTCATTGCTATCACCCAGATAGAGATAGTATCCTACGGTGTCATTACTACTGGATATTGCCTTATCATTACCGATAATTTTATCGTTGGTGATCAACGAAAGTTTTACACCATCAATATTTTTCGGACATGTAATTTTCAACATACTGCTGGTAACACCGACTGCATCATCATAAGTTGAGTATTTCGCTTTTCCATCAAATACAGTAGTTGGTACAGTCGGCATATTAATACTGACTGAATCGCCGCCAGCTACAAATGTACACGGGGACTCGGTTATATTACCTTTAATGGTTAAAGTCCCAGTATCGACTTCGGCAGCAAATGCACCAACACTCATAAATACAGAGGACAAGATCGCGACAGCAATAATTGAACGTTTCATAATATGTTCCTTAATAAGTTTATTTTGTTTTGTTAAGAGTCTGTATCTCTTGGAAACAAATTTCTCACATCAAAAAAGTTGCCGCAATGTAAATGCATTGTTTTATTGACCTATGACAATTTAACCTGTGCAATATAAATGCAGCATATGATTCATTGATAGAAACATTTTTGAAACTTATCAATTACCGTAAATTGTTGTAAATAACATTTGTAGAATAAATAAAAAAACCGGAATCATTCATGAAAATGAATCCGGCTTGCTAAATACGGTTACAGCAGTGTTGCAAAATCAATCGTAGCGATTTAACACGATTTGCCGCGTGTTATCGTTTCCCGCTTTAACCAGTTCTGTCGTAACGCCTTTCGCTGGAGAGGAAACGCGATAGCGAGTATCGACGTTTTGTGATGCCTGACCGCAACGTTGCTGAGGATGGTTATTAACAATATCCATACTGCACGTTGGAGGGCTAATTCTGCCATTAATGGTTAAAGTTGCGGTGTCAGAAGAGAACGCGGGTAATGCTAATCCATAGGCGAGAAAAATAATTCCTGACAGCCAATACTTATTCATTGAACGTTATCCCTGTAGCAAAGGTTATGCCGGGTAGATTGAGTGCATAACAAACTATAGCTGTACATCCGCTACACAGCCACGAAGGATAATAAAGAGGCATAGCCTGCGCGATCAATCGACTTTGCGCAGTTTCGGACGAAAGTCCGCAGAATATTCGCAGCACTAAATAAGTGGTTATTAAAACTGCAAAATAGATTCACCGCATCAATTTAGCATCGCTGCGGTGAATCAAGAACGACCCGCAAGGTCAGTACGCGTCAGACCGCACGGAAGGAGATCTCGCCAGGAATGACTTCCCCTTGCCAGTAAAGCTGTGCTGCCACACGGTCAGCCAACTGACGGTAGATAGCGGTAAACTCGCTTTCCGGGCGGCTGATAACCGTCGGCGTGCCTTTATCGAGATCTTCACGCAAACTGATATGTAACGGCATTTGCCCCAGCAGTTGCGTATGGTATTTCTCCGCAAGTTTCTCTGCGCCGCCAGTACCAAAAATGGGTTCGTGATGACCGCAGTGACTGCAAATATGCACGCTCATGTTCTCAACAATACCGAGCACCGGGACTTCGACCTTCTCGAACATCACAATGCCTTTTTTCGCATCAATCAGCGCGATGTCCTGCGGCGTAGTTACCACCACTGCACCAGTTACTGGAATGTTTTGCGCCAGCGTTAATTGAATGTCGCCGGTGCCTGGCGGCATATCGAGCACCAGATAGTCCAAATCCGGCCACAACGTTTCTTGTAACATTTGCATCAGCGCCTTGCTGGCCATCGGACCACGCCACACCATCGCGTTGTCGTCAGTCACCAGATAACCAATTGAATTGGTTGCCAGACCGTGCGACATAATCGGCGCCATGTGGGTGCCATCTGGCGAGGTTGGTCGCTGATTTTCTGCGCCCAGCATAGTTGGGATCGACGGACCATAGATGTCTGCGTCCAGAATGCCGACTTTCGCCCCTTCCGCCGCCAACGCCAGCGCCAGATTTACCGCCGTGGAGGATTTACCTACACCGCCTTTACCGGAACTGACCGCAATAATGTTCTTCACGCCATTAATACCAGGCTGGTTTTTCACCCGCTTCAGGGTGGCGATGTTATGCGACAGTTTCCAGTCGATAGCTTTCGCTCCAGTAATGCGCAGTAAGTCAGGGCTACATTGCTCTTTTAACTCTTCAAACGCGCTATGCCAGACAAATGGCATAACCAGTTCCACATGCAGTGTGTCGTCCATCCAGGCGACATGATGCAACGCTTTCAGCGTGGTGAGGTTATGCTTCAGGGTTGGGTGCTGAAAATTGGCCAGTATCCCGGCGACCATTGCGCTCAGGGCTTCTGGTGATTTGGCCTGGGATTGTTCGTTCATCCCGACTCCTTTTTTATATAGATAAACCATCAACAGATAGTTTACCTGAAGAAAATGGATAAGTACTTACTTAACATTTTCCCATTTGGTACTATCTAACCCCTTTTCACTACAAAGAAGTAATGCCTACTATGACTCAAGTCGCGAAGAAAATTCTGGTAACGTGCGCACTACCGTACGCCAACGGCTCAATCCACCTCGGCCATATGCTGGAGCACATCCAGGCTGATGTCTGGGTCCGTTACCAGCGAATGCGCGGCCACGAGGTCAACTTCATCTGTGCCGACGATGCCCACGGTACGCCGATCATGTTGAAAGCGCAGCAACTCGGTATCACCCCGGAGCAGATGATTGGCGAAATGAGTCAGGAACATCAGACTGATTTTGCAGGCTTTAATATCAGCTATGACAACTATCACTCAACGCACAGCGAAGAGAACCGCCAGTTGTCGGAGCTTATTTATACTCGCCTGAAAGAGAATGGTTTTATTAAAAACCGCACCATCTCTCAGTTGTACGACCCGGAAAAAGGCATGTTTCTGCCGGATCGTTTTGTGAAAGGCACCTGTCCAAAATGTAAAGCACCGGATCAATACGGCGATAACTGTGAAGTCTGTGGCGCGACTTACAGCCCGACGGAACTGATCGAGCCGAAATCAGTGGTTTCTGGCGCTACACCGGTAATGCGTGATTCCGAACACTTCTTCTTTGATCTGCCCTCTTTCAGCGAAATGTTGCAGGCATGGACCCGCAGCGGCGCATTGCAGGAGCAGGTGGCAAACAAAATGCAGGAGTGGTTTGAATCCGGCCTGCAGCAGTGGGACATTTCCCGCGACGCGCCTTACTTCGGTTTTGAAATTCCGAACGCGCCGGGCAAATATTTCTACGTCTGGCTGGACGCGCCGATTGGCTATATGGGTTCCTTCAAGAATCTGTGCGACAAGCGCGGCGATACCACCAGTTTCGATGAATACTGGAAGAAAGATTCCACCGCCGAGCTGTATCACTTCATCGGCAAAGATATCGTTTACTTCCACAGCCTGTTCTGGCCTGCCATGCTGGAAGGCAGCAACTTCCGCAAACCGACCAACTTGTTTGTTCACGGCTATGTGACGGTGAACGGCGCGAAGATGTCCAAGTCTCGCGGCACCTTTATTAAAGCCAGCACCTGGCTGAATCACTTTGACGCTGACAGCTTGCGCTACTACTACACCGCGAAACTCTCTTCGCGTATCGATGATATCGACCTGAATCTGGAAGATTTCGTTCAGCGCGTGAATGCCGATATCGTTAACAAAGTGGTGAACCTGGCGTCACGCTGTGCTGGTTTTATCAACAAGCGTTTTGATGGCGTGCTGGCAGGCGAACTGGCTGACCCACAACTGTACAAAACCTTCACTGATGCTGCCGAAGTGATTGGCGAAGCGTGGGAAAGCCGCGAATTTGGTAAAGCGATCCGTGAAATCATGGCGCTGGCCGACCTGGCTAACCGCTATGTCGACGAGCAGGCTCCGTGGATTGTGGCGAAACAGGAAGGCCGCGATGCCGACCTGCAGGCGATTTGCTCAATGGGCATTAACCTGTTCCGCGTACTGATGACTTATCTGAAGCCGGTGCTGCCAAACCTGACTGAGCGCGCGGAAGCATTCCTCAATACGGAACTGACCTGGGATGGTATCCAGCAACCGCTGCTGGGCCACAAAGTGAATCCGTTCAAAGCGCTGTATAACCGCATCGATATGAAGCAGGTTGAAGCACTGGTGGAAGCGTCTAAAGAAGAAGTCAAAGCCGCTGCCGCACCGGTAACTGGCCCGCTGGCAGACGATCCGATTCAGGAAACCATCACCTTTGACGACTTCGCCAAAGTTGACCTGCGTGTGGCGCTGATTGAAAACGCGGAGTTTGTTGAAGGTTCTGACAAACTTCTGCGTCTGACGCTGGATCTCGGCGGCGAAAAACGTAATGTCTTCTCCGGCATTCGTTCCGCTTACCCGGATCCACAGGCACTGATTGGTCGCCACACCATTATGGTGGCTAACCTGGCACCGCGTAAGATGCGCTTTGGTATCTCCGAAGGCATGGTGATGGCTGCTGGCCCAGGCGGGAAAGATATCTTCCTGCTAAGCCCGGATGCCGGAGCTAAACCAGGCCATCAGGTAAAATAATCTCCCTTCAAGGCGCTGCATCGACAGCGCCTTTTCTTTATAAATTCCTAAAGTTGTTTTCCTGCATTTTCTGCGCTCTTTATTTACGTCATTAGCTGCTAGCATCCCCTGAAAACTGGATAAAAACACAGGGAGTGCAAATGAAGCGTTTTATTTACCAGGACGAAAAATCACATAAATTCTGGGCGGTGAAGCAGCAAGGCAACGAATTGCATATTAGTTGGGGTAAAGTCGGTACCAACGGGCAAAGCCAGGTAAAAAGCTTTGCAGATGCTGCGGCAGCGGAAAAAGCGGAACTGAAGCTGATTGCAGAGAAAGTGAAGAAGGGATATGTGGATGATGATTCGGCACATGTGACTCTCACGCCACTCATAAAAGAAAGTCTCCCTTCTGAAGTCAAAACGTCTGTTGTAAATAAAAACAAACGCCCCTGGCTGGCGGATGATGCGGTCATTCCAGTCACTGACGATATTAATCAATTTGCTTTTCCTCATCGCCGCAGACCAAGAGAAATTAATTATCTGCGCAAAGAGGGCGAAATATGGAAGCGTATTGCCAATAACACTAAAGCGTATACCCCCAACAATAATTACAATTCTTATCCTGAAAACTGGCAGCCGGCGTTTGCCGAGTTACAAAGGCGAATTCTGGGTAATCAACAGACAGGAAGCGTGCAATCTGATGCTGCATTGCTCTGGAGTTTCTGGAACTCTTACTCTGCGGATGAACTGGTCGATGACTTAGTCATTCGCTGTGGACTGGAAACCACCATTGAAATCGCCCTCCTCGCTCTTCACCTTAAATTTAAAACCGTGAAAGCGACCGTCACGACAGAAATACCTCCCAATCGGGAAGCAGAATCGCTACCGGACTGGCATCAGCGTTTATGCCACCATCTCTCACTCGCACCACAAGAAGAGTGGCAGCACTGCGTAGATAAAGTGCTCGCTGCCATTCCCACATTGTCCCCGGCGCGGCAACCTTTTGCGGTACTGCTTATTCCTGAACGCTCGGATGTCGCGAATACCATGGCGCTACGTTACGCAGATGAAAACATCCCGGCGATGACCTGGTTAAGACTGGTGGTAACGGATAACGCTGCCCTGGCGGCACTGGAAAAATATAACTTTCCGCCATTACACCGTGATTTTCGCGCTTATCTGGCAACGTTGCTGGCAAATCATGGAGTGTGCGGTATAAGCCGGATACTTCTTGAGTTAACGGAAGACCATCCTGACAATCCCACATATCTTTTGGGTCGCATCAGCGAGACCGAACATCTAGTCAAATGGCTCTGGAAAACGAATCACCCGAACGCAATTCAAATTCTAATCCTCGGTATAAATGGCAAGAAAAAGCATCTGGAATACTTAAGCAAATCCTGTCAAAAACATCCCGCTGCGGCTATTGCGGCTTACGCTATATTACTGGCAACTCATGAAAACGCAGAGTGGCGTAGGGCGCTGGTTAAATTGATTATCGTCACACCAGAATTAGTAAATAATGTTATTCCGTGGGTTAACGTCAAAGCAGCGGCTATCTTAGCTGAATGCCGTCCGCAAACAGTGACAGAAGAATGTGAATATGCAACCGCGAATATGTTGCCGCAACTACTCGTCGCTCCTCCGTGGATACTCAATAAGAAAAAGACTGCAATACCAATATTTGATTTACCTGTAATTCCTGTAGCGGCTATTTCCGATATCACCCCGGAGATAACAAAAACAATGACCCGCACTTACCTTGTCACCCGTTTCCAGCAAATAGCTCAACAGCAGGCATCAGAGCAGACATTGTTTAGCGACCTGCCGCCGATGGAAAAAGCCAGTTGGGAAGTTTGTTTAGTACCACTTACGCCAGAACAGCAAATTTTATGGTATCTCGGTTTCGAAAAATGGCGGGAGAGCGGAGAAAAAACATACGAAAAAGTCCCGGCTCCCCAACGCGCTGTAGATGCCCTGTTACGCTTTGACTTTCCTGCACTGAATGCTGAATTTACGCAATTCCATGACAATACCTACAAAAGCTGGAATCTAATTGCACTCTGTTACCTGCCTGGTCAACAAGCTATTTCTTTTCTCAACCAGATAATCAATAAAGATAACTACACCGGTGAGAAATATATTCTGGCAATTTTTGGCAACGCCGCCATTCCTGCATTTATGACCTGCCTGCAACGTGAACCACAACGACTGTGGTTTTTCACCTTTTTCCTTGGTATCAGTGAACTGGCCTTACCAATGGCGCAACGGTTGCAGAAAAAAATGTCTTTTGAAGATGCCCAAAACTGGCTGACTGACTACCCACGCCATACCGCCGCCGGGCTACTGCCTGTAGCGTTAGGCAAACCAGGTAAAAATCGTGATTGCGCCCGCCAGGCGCTCCGTCTGTTAGTGAATTTAAACCTGCGGACGACAATAGAGGAAATCGCCCGGGAATATAATCAACCAGATGTGTTATCCGCACTGGCAACATTATTCGATAGCGATCCGCTGGCAGAATACCCGTCTAAAATCGCCCCACTCCCCGGTTTTTATCAGTTCACCTTATGGCGCAGACCACGGCTTAAAAGTAACAACCTGCCTCTGCCAGATGACGCGATGCGCCACCTCGGCACAATGTTAGGCTTTCCACGTGACATAACGCTCTACGCTGGCCTGGATATTATAAAAGAGACCTTCACCCGCGAATCACTGGCTGAATTTGGCTGGGATCTGTATACCGCCTGGGAGGAAGCAGGAGCCCCCGCAAAAGAAAACTGGGCATTTACCTCACTGGGGATTTTAGGCAATGACGACACCGCGCGTAAATTAACCCCGCTTATCCGCGCCTGGCCTGGCGAATCACAGCATAAACGGGCCGTTGCCGGGCTGGACGTGCTAGCCAGTATCGGTAGCGATATTGCACTGATGTTACTGAATGGCATCGCGCAAAAAATTAAATTCAAAGCATTACAGGAACATGCCGGCGACAAAATCAACACAGTTGCAGAAAATCGCGGGCTAACGATGGCTGAACTGGAAGACCGACTGGCCCCCGATTTAGGGCTTAATGACAGCGGTTCGCTGACTCTTGATTTCGGCCCGCGTAAATTTACCGTTGGTTTTGACGAAACCTTAAAACCCATCGTGCGCGACGAAAACGGCAAAGTCCTGAAAGATTTGCCCAAACCAAACCTGAGCGATGATAAAACGCTGGCAACTGACGCCGTTAACCTCTTTAAACAATTGAAGAAAGATGTGCGCGCCATTGCCACCCAGCAAATCGCCCGACTGGAACAGGCCATGTGCCAGCGCAGACGTTGGACTAATGAACAGTTTCGCCTGTTTCTGGTAGAACACCCGCTGGTACGTCACTTAACCCGAAGACTGTTATGGGGAATATATACCGACGAAAACACGCTGGCTGGCTGCTTCCGGGTGGCAGAAGACAGCTCTTTCAGCGACGCGCAGGATGAACTATTCACGCTGCCAACAGGAAACATCGGTATTCCGCATGTACTGGAAATCCCCCCTGAATCCGCCGCTGCATTCAGGCAAATTTACATAGATTACGAACTGCTTCCCCCCTTCCAACAGCTCGATCGTGGTAGTTACCACCTTACTGACAATGAGAGAAACACCCATGAATTGACGCGTTGGAACGCAAAGCAATGCCAGGCCGGGCGCATTGTCGGGCTGGAACACAGAGGCTGGCAACGTCTTGAAGAAAGCGGCAGCGTTTATGCGATGCGTAAATCAACCCCTTATGGCGATATCGAACTTGAAACTGAACCTTTCTCATTGATTTATGGTGAAACGGGGTATAGCGATTTGCTGCCTGTTGAAGGCGTAAAAATCATTTCACTTGACGATCGCTACGATAAACAACCTTCACTCACTTTCTCCGTGCTCGACGACATCACCGCCAGCGAGCTGATTAACGACATTGAATCACTGTTTGATTAAAAGGATTTAGCAATGAAAATCTATATTTATCAGGACGAAAAATCACATAAATTCTGGGCGGTGGAGCAGCAAGGCAACGAATTGCATATTAGTTGGGGTAAAGTCGGTACCAACGGGCAAAGCCAGGTAAAAAGCTTTGCAGATGCTGCGGCAGCGGAAAAAGCGGAGCTGAAGCTGATTGCGGAGAAAGTGAAGAAGGGGTATGAGGAAGAGCAGGAAACAACTGCGGCCTCCGAGATATCACCAGCCGAAATTCCACTGGTTACAGAAGCAAGATCAGCACTCAACGCCGTAACGATACTCCCGGTCACCAATGCGGCAGCACCGTGGCTGGCAGACAATGCGCCGATTATTTTACCAAAACACATTGCTCGCTATGCCCTTAGTCATCGCCGTTGGCCGGGAGAACCTATCGCCCTTCCCACCCAACCCGAGAAGAAAAATTTAATATCCCGGATGGCAAACAGCGTTAGTGGTTTTTGTAAAAATTTAACTTTTGATTATAGCTCATGCCCCTTTGAGTGGAGTGAAGCCATCGCCCAGGCATTTAGTTTTATCAATACACCGAAACCGGTTATATCAGCACGCACCATGGCCGTACTCGCCAGAATAGGAATTTCTTTTGGCCAACAATGGAACAACGATACATCATCAGAATTATTAGACGAAATAGTACAAACCTACGGACTGGAATATGCCACAGAGGTTGTCATCTATCGCTGGCAGCTTGCTCTCGACTTTGACTATCGGAATAAGCATATTACCTTTTTTCTAAATGATGCGATGACCAATCGCCGTTCTCTCTTCCATAAATTCGATATCCGGCTACGCAAACACCTATCGCTGGCTGAAGAAACCGTTTGGCAAAGTTGCATCGCAAAATTGCTTATTGCATTACCTGATATATCACACCAATACCAGCCATTAGTTGCTTGCTTAATCCCGGAGCTACCTGACATTGCTCACGAAATTGCACAACGATTGTCTGCAAAAGCCAATATTCCAGAGTTGGCGGAATTAAAAATGGTGGCAACAGATCCGCAGGTACTAGAAATAATTATGCAGTATCAGACCCCAACAGCATTTGGGGGCTACCTGTGGTGTGTCACGGTGGTGCGCGAGCAAGGTATCGCAGCATTGGCACGGCTGATACCTCATGCCGACGAAGATCAATGTGGTAATTTACTAATCTATATCAACCATCCGCTGGCAGTTACCGCACTTATCCAGGCTGCAGATACCAATAAACGCTGTTATGAACGACTGATAAAGATAGTCGAAAGTTTTCCTGCGGCTTCACTGGTAGCATTGACCGAGGCACTGGCGCAAAAAGAGGATAAGCGTAAACACACGTTACTGGCTTCATTACTCAATGCTCATCCAAACCTGGGTGAGCAGATCATCGCGAGGTTATCGCCACAGGCAGCGATCATACTGGAACAATGCCAGCAACAACTGAAACAGGGTAAGACTATCGACTGTGCCAGTAGTGATGAATTGCCATCTGTGTTGGTTTCACCACCATGGCTAACAAAACCACAAAAATCGACCATTCCGGTACTGAATTTAACCACCTTATCGCTAGCAGCCTTTGCACTCCCTATGCCGGATTTATCGACTGCTAAAACATTTCTTTTGAGCCGGGGAATTCAAATAGCGTTACTGGATGCCAACGAACAATTGCCCAGGACAACATCTGAAATTTTGCAACATCTTGGATTTTCCTCATCGCGTTCAGCTATTTCCGATGGAGCCATCACAGCATATGAACAAAGTGACTATGCGCAGCTTATTACCGAATGGAGAATGAATCATTCCCCAAATACCGATATCTGGAAATTACGTATCCTTGCCAGATTGCAGCAGAATAAGGCTATCGAACTGTGGAATGTCTTATCGATGGAATCGCATACGAACATCGAAGAGGTGATGAAAGCATTTGGTCTCGATGCACTTCCTGGTTTTATTAATAGTCTCGCCCGAGAGACGCAGGAAGCGATGCCTGTAGCACAATACTTCGCGGCTGTCGAATTAGCGCCACCTGTTGCCCATGCCTTCAACGAACTCAAAACCCTGCGTTCCGAAGCTCGGACCTGGCTACTGAAATACCCAGAACACGCAATCACTGGTCTGTTGCCTGCCGCGCTTGGCAAAGTGGGTGAAGCACAGGATAACGCCCGCGCAGCCCTACGTCTGCTGGTGGAGAATGGGCATCAACCGTTACTCAAACAGGTCGCTCAGCGTTATAACCAGCCGGAAGTCATGGACGCTGTAAGCGTCTTACTCTCACTCGATCCGCTGGATAACCACCCGACTAAAATTCCGACGCTGCCCATCTTTTACCAGCCTGTACTATGGAGACACCCGACGCTTATCAACGGCAAGATGCTGCCCGATACGGCGCTCAATCACCTCGGTGAAATGCTCCGCTTCCCCCAGGAAGAAGCACTGTATCCGGGGTTATTACAGGTGAAAGATGCCTGCACTTCCGACTCACTGGCAGAATTTGCCTGGGATCTGTTTACTGCCTGGCAAACTGCTGGTGCACCATCGAAAGAGAGCTGGGCGTTCACGGCATCAGGCGTGCTCGGCAACGATGATACCGCCCGCAAACTGACGCCATTAATCCGCGCCTGGCCTGGCGAATCTCAGCATAAACGCGCTACTGTCGGCCTGGATATCCTCGCCGCCATTGGCAGCGATATCGCCCTGATGCAGCTTAATGGCATCGCACAAAAGCTAAAATTTAAAGCGTTGCAGGAACGAGCAAAAGAAAAAATTGCCGACATTGCCAAAAGCCGCGAGCTCACGGTGGCTGAACTTGAAGACCGCTTAGCCCCGGATTTGGGTCTGGATGATAACGGTTCGCTACTACTGGATTTCGGCCCACGCCAGTTCACCGTCAGCTTTGATGAAACCTTAAAACCGTTCGTGCGCGATGCCTCCGGCAGCCGCCTGAAAGACTTACCTAAACCGAACAAAAGTGATGATGAATCACAGGCGAACGACGCAGTTAACCGCTACAAGCTGCTGAAAAAAGACGCGCGTACCATTGCTGCCCAGCAGGTGGCAAGGCTTGAATCCGCCATGTGCCTGCGTCGCCGCTGGTCGCCGGAAAACTTCCTGCTCTTCCTGGTCGAACATCCGTTGATACGCTACTTAACTCGCCGTCTGATTTGGGGCGTTTATAGCGCCGACAATCAGTTACAAACCTGTTTCCGTGTTGCGGAAGATAACAGTTACAGCACCGCCGATGACGATCTCTTTACCCTGCCAGAAGGCGACATGTCTATTGGTATTCCTCACATCCTGGAAATATCGCCGATTGACGCTGCCGCCTTTGGCCAGCTTTTTGCCGACTATGAACTGTTGCCGCCGTTCCGTCAGCTTGGTCGCAACAGTTATCACCTGACAGAGGCCGAACACAATGCCAGCGAACTGACCCGCTGGGCAGGCAGAAAATGCCCGAGTGGCCGGGTAATGGGGCTGGCAAATAAAGGCTGGATACGTGGCGAACCACAGGATGGAGGCTGGATCGGCTGGATGATCAAACCACTGGGGCGCTGGTCGTTAATCATGGAAATCGATGAAGGTTTTGCGGTGGGGATGTCACCAGCCGAGCTAAGTGCTGAACAACTCCTGAGTAAAATATGGCTCTGGGATGGTAAAGCAGAAAACTATGGCTGGGGCAGTAATACCTCGCAAGAAATGCAGTTCTCCGCGCTCGACGACATCACCGCCAGCGAGCTGATTAACGACATTGAATCACTGTTTGATTAAGGAAAGAACATGCACAAGGAATTACCGTGGCTGGCAGATAACGCGCAACTGGAACTGAAATATAAAAAAGGCAAAACACCACTCAGCCATCGCAATTGGCCGGGGGAACCGGTGCCTGTTATCACTGAAAGCCTCATCCAGACGTTGGGGGATGAAATTCTTCAACGTGAAGGCAGCAAAGAAAATATTAGCTGGCAATATGAGCAATGTTCAGCAGAGTGGCATGAAGACATTATTCGGGCTATCAGTCTGATCGGCGAGCACAAACCCTCCGTCTCTGCACGTACGATGGCTGTGCTAACTTGTATCGCGAACAATAACAGTGAGCAATTGTTGGACGAAATCGTCCAACAAGAGGGACTGGAGTATGCGACCGAGGTGGTGATTGCACGTCAGTTTATTGCACGACGTTATGAGAGTGATCCACAGGTTGTCACCTTGCAACACCAGGACGAAAACTATGGCTACGGTTATCGCTCAGAAACCTATAACGAATTCGATCTGCGACTGCGTAAGCATCTCTCGCTGGCAGAGGAAAGTTGCTGGCAACGTTGCGCGGATAAACTCATTGCCGCACTGCCGGTAATCCCCATCGTTCGCCGTCCTTTTATTGCGCTGCTCCTCCCGGAAAAACCAGAAATTGCCAATGAGTTGGTAGGCCTTGAATGCCCGAGGACGCATTTTCATTCTAAGGAGTGGCTAAAAGTTGTTGCTACTGACCCCAGGGCAGTGAGAATACTCGAACACTACTGGAGCCAGGATATATTTAGCGATCGCGAAGCCAGCTACATGTCGCATGAAAACCACTTCGGTTACGCCGCCTGCGCCGCTCTTTTGCGCGAACAAGGGCTGGCAGCGATTCCTCGCCTTGCGATATATGCACATAAAGAGGATTGCGGAAGCCTGCTGGTACAAATTAACCATCCGCTGGTCATCCGTACCTTGCTGTTAGTAGCCGATAAAAACAAACCCAGCCTGCAGCGTGTGGCTAAATATAGTAAAAATTTCCCCCATGCAACGCTCGCAGCTCTGGCAGAGCTCCTTGCGTTAAAAGCCCCGCCTGCGCGCCCGGGTTATCCAATCCTCGAAGACAAAAAGCTGCCTGCACAGCAAAAAACACGCGATGAATACTGGCGTATGTCACTGCAAACGCTGATAACCGTTCAACCACAACTGGCAGAAGACGTGAGGCCATGGTTAAGCGCAGAAGCACAAACCGTGCTGGATAGTTATGTATCCGTACCGCCGAAAGCAGTTATTGACAGTAGCGATAACAGTAAGTTACCTGCAATCCTCGTTTCACCACCGTGGCGTAAAGGTAAGAAAAAAGCGTCCGCATCTTACTTTTCATTACCTGAAATCACTCTTGCACCACAAGCATACTGGTCGCCTCATGAACGCTGGACGCAGAAACAACAAACTGCAATCAACCATTTTAGCGCCATACCGTTTAACGAACGTCTTGCATGCAGGGGGATGGATACCTTCTTGCGTGAGTTAGGTTTTGAATTACCTCGCTGGAAATTTTACGAATTTATTATCACTGGTCAGTTAGATGCTCTGAATATCCAGCAACTGCAGGCGTACACCGCTATAGGGCAATTGAACTATTATCAGGCACAACAGGCAGAATACAGACACTACCGGGAAGATGCCGCCAGCGCATTACTGGCTGAAGACAGCACGGCGTTAATACAAGGATGGCGAACTTTTCAACGTAAATTTAACTATAGTGATGAAAAACGCTGGAGTGCGTGGAACCTGTACCTTATCGCGCAAATGCCACGCGAAATGGCAGTGTCGTGCTGGCAACAAATTGTCGAGGCTGATTTTTATTATACCGGGGTGGAATATCTGTTAAGTGTGCTGGGCACTGATGCTCTGCCCGGTTTAAATATAGCCTATGCGCGGCATCCAAAAGAGATATTTCCCCTGCTAATGAATTATGGCGCAACCGAACTGGCGCTGCCCGTCGCCCGCGTCTGGCGGCGTTTTGCAGCTCAGCGTAATCTGGCGCGCCAGTGGATATTGCAATGGCCAGAACATACGGCCACCGCGTTAATTCCGTTGATCTTTGCCAAATCCGGCGATAACCGCGAAGCGGCGTTAAGTGCGCTACTGCTACTGTATAAGGAAGGGCATGGCGAATTATTGCAAACCGTAGCAAATCGCTGGGAAATACCTGCGCTGTGGCCTGCTCTGGAACAGCTTCTGACACAAAATCCTCTGGATAATTATCCGACGCGCATCGCGAAAGCCCCAGGTTTCTGGCAACCGACGCTATGGCGCAGACCACGGCTCATAAGCAATGATCAACCACTTACTGATAATGCACTGGAGATAATCGGTGAAATGCTGAGTTTTACCCAGGGCGGTCATTTTTACTGCGGGCTTGAACAATTAAAGACATTCTGCCAACCGCAAACGCTGGCCGCTTTTGTCTGGGATCTCTTTACTGCGTGGCAACAAGCTGGCGCGCCAGCAAAAGACAACTGGGCATTTCTGGCGTTGAGCATATTTGGCGACGAAAGCACGGTACGGGACCTGATGCCACTCATTCTCGCCTGGCCGCAGGAAGGAAAATCCGCCCGTGCCGTCAGTGGGTTGAACATCCTCACACAAATTGGCAATGATATGGCGCTGATGCAACTACATCATATTTCGCAACGTGCAAAATCCCGCCCCCTGCGCGACAGTGCGATGGAATACCTCCAGACGGTTGCGGACAATCGTGGGCTTAGCCAGGAAGAACTTGAAGATCGGTTAGTGCCAACACTTGGTCTGGATAATCCACAAGCATTAATTTTTGATTTTGGCCCACGGCAGTTTAGCGTTCGCTTTGATGAAAATCTCAATCCGGTTATCTATGATCAGCAAAACGTTCGCCAGAAAAGCGTTCCACGCTTGCGCGCTGATGACGATCAACTTAAAGCGCCTGAGGCACTGACCCAACTAAAAGGACTAAAAAAAGATGCCACTCAGGTGAGTAAAAACCTGCTCCCGCGCCTTGAAACAGCACTACGCACTACCCGACGGTGGTCGCTGGCAGATTTTCATTCTTTGTTCGTTAATCATCCCTTTACCCGGCTGGTTACTCAGCGACTGATATGGGGCATTTATCCGGCGAATGAACCACGTCTTTTACTCAACGCTTTTCGTGTGGCTGCTGAAGGTGAATTCTGCAATGTACAAGACGAACCCATTATTTTGCCTCCAGATGCGCTGATTGGCATTGCACACCCATTAGAAATGTCAGCAGAAATGCGCAGTGAATTTGCACAACTTTTTGCCGATTACGAGATTATGCCGCCAGTTCGTCAACTGACACGGCGCACGGTGCTTCTCACGCCTGACGAGGCCGTCAGTAGCAGTCTGAATCGCTGGGAGGGTAAATCAGCCACTGTAGGGCAACTGATGGGAATGCGATACAAAGGCTGGGAGCCTGGATACGAAGACGCATTTTTCTATAAATTGGGCGAGTACCGACTGGTACTTAAATTTTCGCCCGGTTTTCATCACTACAATGCAGATAGCAAAGCGCTGATGAGCTTCAGTTCGCTTCGAGTATATCGTGACAATAAATCCGTCACTTTTGCTGAAATCGATGCGTTTGATCTCAGTGAAGCCTTAAGCACACCAGACGTCATTTTCCATTAACACACCGCGGGCAGTGATACGACTGCCCGTTATCTGCACACTCACCACTGAGAAAAACCATGATCGTACAACAAGAGCTTGTCGCCGTTTACGACTATCAAGTCCCTGTACCTGAAGACCCATTTTCCTTCCGGCTTGAGATCCATAAATGTGACGAATTATTCACGGGAGCCGTCTACCGACAGGAGCGATTCAGGCTACACCCAACATTCCATCAGCCTGCGAAAAATGATGCGCTTCTACCGATAAACGATGCGTTGATATATATAAGAGATGAATTTATAGATGAAAGAAAATTGTTTGGTGAATCAGTAGAAGCTGTAAAAACAAAATTTCAATGTGAATGACAGAATATATTCAACAGAAAAATATAAAGGCTGTTTTATTAAAGGGGGAAACGGTATTCCCCCTTAGATGCGTTTCAATTTGCCCGTTACTTCAACAAATCAATCAACCGCAACAGAGCCACTAATAGCTCCAGTACGGTAATGAGCACGGTTAACCTTTGTGTCAGCGTGTCCATTCGCTCTCCTGATTAAGGAGCGCAACACCAGTATCTTACCCTTACACTGCCTGTCGATACTGGTTTACGTTTGTTGGAACGAAACGTTGCACTCTGGATCAGAGCACTACCTGCAGCACCACCTGTCTGGTAGCCAGGACTTGAAATTGGTTCGACCCGGCGCAACCGTCCAACGGGCAGGATTATAAATATCACTTGCTGAATTGCAATGGGGGGTGGATATGGTTATAATTTATTCGTTGGGACGAAATGTTGCACAATCAGCAAGTTAACGTCAAAGTAACAAATAAAAGAACCTGCCTCACCAGCAGGTTTTTTTATTTGTTGTGATCTTCTTTCCAGATATTTCTCGCCCGTCTTTTCAATCAAACAAATAATGCGCAGAACATTTATAGCGCGTAGAATGAACTTTATTTTCTTATTTCAGGGATGAATATATGTCACCACAGAGAAATCATCTGCAGCGTCCGCCTGCTGCTGTGTTATATGCCAATGAACTGGCACAATTAAAAAAAAATGATCGCTCACCATGTCCTCCCGGCTGGCAGTTAAGTTTGCCTGCGGCCCGTAGCTTTATTCTTGGCGACGAGTCGCAAAATATCAGCCGTAAAGTCGTAATTAGCCCTTCAGCGGTCGAACGCATGTTAGTGACGCTTGCTACCGGGCGCGGCTTGATGTTAGTGGGAGAACCTGGAACGGCAAAGTCTCTCCTTTCTGAATTGCTCGCCACCGCTATTAGCGGCAATGCCGAATTAACCATCCAGGGTGGCGCATCTACCACCGAAGATCAAATCAAGTACGGCTGGAACTACGCTCTGCTTATTAATCACGGCCCATCAACGGATGCGCTGGTCCCTGCCCCGCTTTACCAGGGAATGCGCGACGGCAAAATCGTCCGCTTCGAAGAGATTACCCGCACTCCGCTGGAGGTGCAGGACTGCCTGTTAGGTATGCTTTCTGATCGGGTAATGACCGTACCGGAACTCACTGGTGAAGCCAGCCAGCTCTACGCGCAGGAAGGTTTTAATATTATTGCCACTGCCAATACCCGCGATCGCGGCGTCAATGAAATGAGCGCCGCGCTAAAACGTCGTTTCGACTTTGAAACCGTCTTTCCAATCATAGATTTCGCCCAGGAGCTGGAACTGGTCGCCAGCGCTTCAGCGCGCCAGTTAGCCCATAGTGGCATTCCACATAAAGTACCAGATGCGGTACTGGAGCTTCTGGTCTGTACTTTCCGTGATCTACGCGCCAGTGGCGAAAAGAAAACGTCGATGGATACCCTGACGGCGATGATGTCCACCGCTGAAGCCGTCAACGTGGCCCACGCTGTCGGTGTTCGAGCCTGGTTTTTAGCGAATCGCGCAGGTGAGCCTGCCGACCTGGTGGACTGTATTGCCGGAACCATCGTAAAAGATAACGAGGAAGACCGCGCTCGTCTGCGCCGTTACTTTGAACAGCGCGTTGCCACACATAAAGAAGCTCACTGGCAGGCTTATTATCACGCTCGCCACCGCCTGCCGTGAGGAAATAGCATGAGCGAGCCGTTAATTGTCGGCATCCGGCATCATAGCCCGGCCTGCGCCAGGCTGGTGAAATCGCTAATCGAAAGCCAGCGACCGAGATACGTGTTGATTGAAGGCCCGGCCGATTTTAATGACCGGGTTGATGAGCTATTTTTGGCCCACCAGCTTCCTGTGGCTATCTACAGTTATTGTCAGTATCAGGACAGTGTTGCCCCCGGGCGTGGCGCCTGGACGCCATTTGCCGAATTTTCGCCGGAGTGGCAGGCGCTACAAGCCGCACGTCGCATTCAGGCGCAAACGTACTTTATCGATCTTCCCTACTGGGCGCAGAGCGAAGAAGATGACGATAAATCGACAACAGAGGATGACAACCAGGCCTTACTGTTACGCGCTGTCAGTATGGATAACAGCGACGCACTATGGGATCACTTGTTCGAAGATGAAAGCCAACAAACTGCATTACCCTCTGCACTGGCACACTATTTTGCACAACTGCGAGGCGACGCCTCCGGCGATGCACTCAATCGCCAGCGCGAAGCCTTTATGGCCCGCTGGATTGCATGGGCGATGCAGCAAAACAATGGCAACGTGTTAGTTGTCTGCGGCGGCTGGCACGCTCCGGCACTGACAGAATTGTGGCATAAATCCCCTCAGGAGAATCAAAAGCCAGAATTGCCATCGCTATCAGATGCCGTTACCGGATGTTATCTGACGCCTTACAGTGAAAAACGCCTTGATGTACTGGCAGGATATCTTTCAGGAATGCCTGCCCCAGTCTGGCAAAACTGGTGCTGGCAATTGGGTTTGCAGCAGGCTGGGGAGCAGCTACTGAAAACGGTTCTTACCCGTTTACGTCAGCGCCACTTACCCGCGTCCACCGCTGATATGGCTGCCGCGCATCTGCATGCGATGGCGCTGGCGCAATTGCGCGGTCATGCATTGCCGTTACGCAGCGACTGGCTGGATGCCCTGGCAGGCTCATTGATTAAAGAAGCCCTGAACGCGCCATTGCCGTGGAGCTACCGAGGAGTCATTCATCCCGATACCGATCCGATTCTGTTAACGCTGATTGATGCATTGGCGGGTGACGGATTCGGTAAACTTGCCCCTTCCACGCCACAACCACCTTTACCAAAAGATGTCACTTGTGAACTGGAACGTACCTCAATCTCCCTTCCGACGGAGCTCGCCTTAAATCGCTTTACCCCCGATGGGCTGGCGCAAAGCCAGGTGTTGCATCGACTGGCTATACTGGAGATCCCAGGCATTGTGCGCCAGCACGGAAGTACACTGACGCTGGCCGGCAACGGTGAAGAACAGTGGAAATTAACCCAGTCGATTAGCCAACATGCGGCATTGATTGAGGCCGCTTGCTTTGGCGCTACGCTCCAGGAAGCCGCACGCAATAAATTAGAAGTCGATATGCTGGATGCGGATGGAATCAGCAGCATCACTGCATGTCTTAGCCAGGCGGCGTTAGCGGGTCTGGCGTCCTTCAGTCAGCAATTACTGGGGCAACTCACATTATTAATCGCCCAGGAAAATCAGTTTTCCGAAATGGGCCAGGCGCTGGAAGTGCTTTATGCCTTATGGCGGTTAGATGAAATCAGCGGTATGCAAGGCGCGCAGATATTGCAAACGACGTTATGTGCGGCTATCGATCGCACGCTCTGGCTGTGTGAATCCAACGGCAGGCCGGGTGAAAATGAGTTTCACGCTCATCTGCATAGCTGGCAAGCGTTGTGTCATATCCTGCGCGATCTACATAGCGGCGTTAATTTACCCGGCGTTTCTCTTTCTGCGGCGGTAGTCTTACTGGTGCGCCGCAGTCAGACGATGCATGCCACCGCACTGGATCGCGGTGCGGCTCTTGGCGCGCTAATGCGTCTGGAACATCCCAACGCCAGTGCCGAAGCGGCGCTGACGATGCTGGCGCAGTTATCCCCGACCCAATCCGGCGAGGCTCTGCACGGTTTGTTGGCGCTGGCCCGTCATCAACTGACCTGTCAGCCTGCATTTATCGCCGGTTTTAGCCGTCTTTTGAATCAACTTAATGACGCAGATTTTATCAATGCTCTTCCCGATATGCGCGCGGCGATGGCCTGGCTGCCGCCGCGAGAACGCGGAGCGCTGGCGCATCAGGTGCTTGAGCATTACCAGCTCGCTCACCTCCCTGCTTCGACGTTGCAAATGCCGTTGCATTGTCCACCGCAAACCATTGCTCATCACCAACAACTGGAACAGCAGGCACTGGCAGCACTGCAACACTGGGGAGTTTTCCATGTCTGAACTGAACAATCTCCTTACAACCCGTGAACTGCAACGCTGGCGATTGATTCTTGGCGAGGCGGCAGAAACCACACTTTGTGGTCTTGATAGTAATGCCCGGCAAATAGACCACGCGCTGGAGTGGCTGTATGGGCGCGATCCTGAGCGAATCCAGCGAGGTGAACGGTCTGGCGGATTAGGTGGCTCAAACCTCACTACGCCAGAATGGATCAACAATATTCATACGCTTTTTCCACAACAGGTAATCGAACGGCTGGAAAGCGATGCCGTGCTGCGCTACGGCATTGAAGATGTGGTGACAAATCTCGACGTGCTGGAACGTATGCAGCCTTCTGAAAGCCTGCTGCGCGCAGTGTTACACACCAAACATCTGATGAATCCCGACGTGCTGGCGGCAGCACGCAGGCTGGTGCGCCAGGTGGTAGAAGAAATTATGGCGCGATTAGCGAAGGAGGTCCGTCAGGCTTTTTCTGGTGTCCGCGATCGCCGTCGCCGTTCACATATTCCACTGGCGCGCAATTTTGATTTCAAAAGTACCCTGCGCGCCAACCTGCAACACTGGCATCCGCAACACGGCAAGTTGTATATCGAATCTCCCCGCTTTAACAGCCGCATTAAACGCCACTGTGAACAATGGCAACTGGTCTTATTAGTTGATCAAAGCGGATCGATGGTCGACTCAGTGATCCACTCAGCGGTGATGGCGGCCTGTTTATGGCAGTTACCCGGTATTCGTACCCATCTGGTGGCGTTTGACACAAGCGTAGTTGATCTCACGGCAGACGTTGCCGATCCGGTAGAGCTATTAATGAAAGTCCAGTTGGGCGGCGGCACCAATATTGCCAAAGCTGTGGAATATGGGCGACAGCTCATTGAGCAACCGGGTAAAAGCGTAATTATTCTGGTGAGCGATTTTTATGAAGGCGGAACATCATCATTGCTGATTCATCAGATAAAACAGTGTGTACAGAGTGGCATCAAAGTATTGGGGCTGGCAGCGCTCGACAGTAATGCAACGCCCTGTTATGACCACGATATAGCTCAGGCGCTGGTTAATGTCGGCGCGCAAATAGCCGCGATGACGCCGGGCGAACTGGCTTCCTGGCTGGCGGAGAATTTGCAGTCATGAATTCATTACGCCCGGAATTACTGGAGCTGACACCACAAGCGCTCACCGCATTAAGCAATGTGGGTTTTGTTAAGCGCAGCCTTAAGGAACTGGAAGTTGGCAATGTTCCTGAAATCAGCCATGAGAACGGCACCTTAATCGCCACTTTCAGCGACGGTATTCGTACGCAACTGTCAAGCGGTCAGGCGCTGAAAGAAGCCCGGTGTACCTGTGGGGCCAGCGGCATGTGCCGTCATCGCGTAATGCTGGTGTTAAGTTATCAGCGACTTTGTGCCGCCGCCACTCAACCTACGAAAAAAGAAGAGGAATGGGATCCGACAATCTGGCTGGAAGAACTGGCTACCCTCCCCGATGCCACCCGCAAACGCGCGCAAGCTCTGGTCGCCAGGGGAATCGCCATTGAGTTGTTCTGTGCGCCAGGGGAAATTCCCTCTGCCCGGTTGCCGATGAGTGACGTGCGCTTTTATTCCCACAACAGCATTCGCTTCGCACGCTGCGACTGCATTACCGGAACGCTTTGCGAACACGTAGTGTTGGCGGTACAAGCGTTCGCCGAGGCCAAAGCGCAACAGGCAGAGTTTACTCACCTGATTTGGCAAATGCGCAGCGAAAGAATGACGGCAAACGATGATCCTTTTGCCAACGAAAGGGGAAATGCCTGTCGCCATGATGTCCAGCAGTTAAGCCAGGCATTATGGCTGGGCGGGATCAGTCAGCCGTTAATCCATTACGAGGCGGCATTTAGCCGTGCGCAACAGGCGGCAGACACCTGTAACTGGCGCTGGGTGAGTGAGTCGCTACGGCAACTACGAGCCAGTGCTGGCGCTTTCCACGCACGGGCCAGTTACTATCATGCCGGAGAATGTCTGCATCAGCTTGCGGCCTTAAATCGCCGATTGACCTGTGTGCAAGAGATGGTGCGACGAGACGGCGGCGGTGAAATCCCTCCCATTCCATGGCGCACCATTGTCGGCGCGGGAATTACCGGAGAAGCAAAGCTTGATCATCTGCGGCTGGTGTCGTTAGGTATGCGCTGTTGGCAGGATAATCAACAGTATGGTTTACGGATCTGGTTTAGCGATCCCGATACTGGCAGCATTTTGCATCTGTCACGGAGCTGGCCGCGAAGTGAACAACAAAACTCACCAGCAGCAACGCGTCGGCTATTTAGTTTTCAGGCGGGGGCCCTGGCAGGTGGACAAATTGTTTCACAAGCTGCACGTCGCAGTGCCGAAGGCGAACTGTTGTTAGGTACGCGCAACCGTTTAAGCAGCCTTGTGCCATTGTCGCCCGATGCCTGGCAAATGTTGAGTGCGCCGTTGCGCCAGCCAGGTATTTCAGCGTTGCGGGAATATTTACGTTCACGCGCTCCCGCGTGCATACGGCCTCTTAATCAGGTTGATAACTTATTTATTCTCCCGGTGTCGGAGTGTCTTTCCCTGGGCTGGGATAGTACACGGCAAACGCTGGATGCGCAGATGATTAGCGGAAAGGGTGAAAGCAATACGCTGACATTATCCCTCCCCGCTTCTGCCTGCGCCCCCTTTGCCGTTGAACGCATGGCGGCGTTGTTAAAACAAACCGACGACCCCGTTTGTCTGATTTCCGGGTTTGTCAGTTTTGTCGAAGGGCGATTAACGCTGGAGCCGCAGGTAATGATGACAAAAACCCGCGCCTGGGCGCTGGACGCAGAAACTGCGCCTGTTGCATCACTGCCTTCTGCCAGCGTTCTTCCTGCGCCGTCCTCCGCCCATCGGTTGCTGATGCGCTGCCAGGCGTTGCTCATTCAACTGCTGCATAACGGCTGGCGTTACCAGGAACAAAGCATCATTAATCAGGCAGAGATACTGGCTGGCGAGTTGACCGCTGTAGGTTTTTATCGGCTGGCGCATTTGTTGAATCAGTTACGTCATTCCGAAGGCGAGACACTGAGTGAGATATTGAATAACTGCGTTTTACTCTGTGAACAGTTATTACTGATGCTGGAAAAATAAAGGGGTACGCATGTTTTTTATTAAGAGTTCTACTCCATTTTCGGACTGCTCAAGTCGTAGTATTAAGCATATTCTATAGCGCCCTGGTGAGCGTCACCAGTTTTGTGATTTTGATAAAATGGAGTTTTACATGAAGGCTTTCAATAAGCTGTTTTCACTCGTTGTTGCATCTGTTCTGGTGTTCTCTCTCGCAGGTTGTGGTGACAAAGAAGAATCGAAAAAATTTAGCGCTAATCTGAATGGTACTGAAATTGCCATTACTTATGTCTACAAAGGCGACAAGGTAATTAAACAATCTTCTGAAACCAAAATTCAGTTTGCCGCCATTGGTGCGACAACCAAAGAAGATGCGGCTAAAACACTTGAGCCGTTAAGCGCAAAATACAAAAACATCCCAGGTGTAGACGAAAAATTAACCTACACCGATACTTACGCTCAGGAAAACGTCAATATTGATATGGAAAAAGTAGATCTGAAAGCCCTGCAAGGTATTTCCGGTATTAAAATGAGCGATGAAGATACCAGCAAAGGTGTCAGCATGAAGCAAATCGAACTGGTCATGGCTGCCGCTGGTTTTAAAGAAGTAAAATAATCTGTCTGCGGCCATGTTTTTGGCATGGCCGCCATACCCGTCTTAGCTTTTCGTCACATGCTGGCGCGCTGCCAGCCCACGCAGAAAATAACGTAAGAATTGATCGCCGCATTCACGGAAATTTTTATGCTCCGGTGCGCGCATCATTGCGGTAATTTCCGGCATTGAGACGCGGAACTGCTGTTCTGTGAGTATTGCCAGAATATCATCAGTTTTCAGAGAAAATGCGATACGTAACTTTTTCAGCACAATATTGTTATTGATCCGACGTTCCGGCTCCAGCGCAGGTGCGGACTCATCCCTGCCCCGTTTCTCGTAAATCAGACCATTAAGGAATGAAGACAAAATAATGTCCGGGCAGCGCTGAAAACCTTCTTCGTCTTCTTTACGCAACCAGACGGCAATCTGTTCGGCGGTAGCTTCAGCATTTCCCAGCGCCAGAATCCGCACCAGGTCATTATTATTGGCTTTCAAAATGTAGCGCACGCTGCGCAGAATATCGTTACTTAGCATGGGGCCTTCAGGTGTTAATGAGGCAAAAAGCTATTTTAGCAGCCTTTTACAGGCCAATCGCCTCTTTTAAACTTTTCAGATAGCGGCGACTGACCGGCACAGTTAAACCATTACGTAAAACCAGCTCAGCCTGACCGTTATCTTCCAGGCGAATTTCCTGCAAATACGCAAGGTTAACCAGATATTGTCGATGACAACGCAGTAATGGCGTACGGCTCTCCAGCGTGCGCAAGGTCAGTTCGGTAAATCCCTCTTTTCCTTCGTGACTGGTGACGTAAACACCGCTCATCCGGCTGCTGACAAACGCCACATCTTTCATTTGCAACAAATAAATCCGACTGTGTCCGGTACAAGGGATAAATTTCAGCCCTTGTTGATTTTCCGGTAACAGCGAAACATCTTGCTTACTGCGCTCCTGACGCAGACGGACCAGCGTTTTCTCCAGTCGCGCTTCATCAATTGGTTTTAGCAGATAATCAAAAGCATGTTCTTCAAATGCTTTAACTGCATACTCGTCAAATGCGGTCAGAAAAACGATATATGGGCGATGCTCGGGGTCGAGCATACCGACCATTTCCAGACCGCTGATGCGTGGCATCTGAATATCGAGAAACAGCACATCCGGGCGCAATTTATGCACTGCGCCAATTCCTTCGATGGCATTTGAGCATTCACCGACGATTTCAATATCGCTTTGCTCCTGCAAAAATACGCGCAGGTTTTCCCGTGCTAACGGTTCATCATCAACAATCAGCACTTTAATCATGCCTCGTCCCTCCATGGCAGTCGTAAAGTTATTCGGGTGTAACTATCAGCCTCACAGGCAACGCTGATTCCATAGTCGTCGCCAAACCGTTCACGTAAACGCTTATCCACCAGGTTCATCCCCAGTCCGCTGGCACTGGCTACCGGATGGTACAAACCGGCATTGTCTTCAATCTCCAGCATTAAATGTTGCCCCTCACGTCGGGCGCTAATTGCCACTTTCCCTGTTTCCAGCAGTTGTGACGTTCCATGTTTAATCGCGTTTTCGACTATCGGTTGCAAAGTAAACGCTGGCAACTGCTGTTGAGATAATTCCTCAGGGATGGTTATGCTGACCTGCAACCGCGACTGAAAGCGCGCTTTTTCAATTTGCAGATAAGCATTTACATGTTCAATTTCATCAGCGAGGGTAACAAACTCCGAAGGACGCTTTAAGTTTTTACGAAAAAACGTCGACAGATACTGCACCAGTTGGCTGGCCTGTTCGCTGTCGCGGCGGATCACCGCTTTAATGGTATTAAGCGCATTAAACAGAAAATGGGGATTTACCTGGGCGTGTAACAGTTTGATTTCCGATTGTGTGAGCATCGCTTTTTGCCGTTCATATTGTCCGGCGAGGATCTGCGCCGAAAGCAATTGCGCAATCCCCTCGCCCAGCGTGCGGTTGATAGAACTGAACAAGCGGTTTTTCGCTTCATACAATTTGATGGTGCCCATCACTCGCTGATTTTCGCCACGCAGTGGAATCACCAACGTTGAGCCTAACTTGCATTGCGGATGCAACGAGCAACGGTAAGGCACTTCGTTGCCATCGGCGTAGACCACTTCGCCGGTTTCAATCGCTTTTAAGGTATAAGACGAAGAAATCGGTTTGCCAGGCAAATGGTGGTCGTCGCCAATGCCGGTAAAAGCCAGTAATTTCTCACGATCGGTAATCGCGACCGCACCAATATCCAGCTCCTGATACAGCACCTGTGCTACTTTCATGCTGTTCACTTCGTTAAAGCCCTGGCGCAGAATACCTTCCGTCGAGGCGGCCACTTTTAGCGCCGTTGCCGAAAATGCCGAGGTATATTTCTCAAACATGGCGCGTTTATCCAGCAATATACGCATAAACAACGCGGCACCTACGGTGTTGGTAACCATCATCGGCGCAGCAATATTACTGACCAGACGAACGGCATCTTCATAAGGACGGGCAATAGCCAGGATAATCAGCATTTGTACCATTTCCGCGACAAAGGTGACAGCGCCTGCGGTAATCGGGTTAAAAACCTTATCGGTACGGCCACGATGGATCAGAATGCTGTGAACCAGACCGCCGAGTAACCCTTCAACGATCGTCGAGATCATGCAACTCAGCGCAGTCATCCCTCCCATTGAATAACGGTGTAATCCCCCGGTCAGACCAACCAGACCTCCCACGACCGGGCCGCCCAGCAAACCGCCCATCACCGCGCCTATCGCCCGGGTATTGGCAATAGAATCGTCGATGTGCAATCCGAACCAGGTGCCCATGATGCAAAAGATGGAAAAGACGATATAGCAGAGAAATTTATGCGGCAGACGAACCGTGACCTGCATTAACGGTATGAATAATGGCGTTTTACTCATTAACCACGCAATGACTAAAAAAACGCACATCTGCTGAAGCAGCAGCAACACCAGATTAAAATCGTACATACCCGCAAACCACACATCCCTTTAAAACGCGTAACATACATGGCTCGCGTTTAACTTTCTTTGAACTGTTGCAGAAAAATGAAAAATCGTGAGTACGATCACCCAAAACAACCTGGCAAAAACAAAATCATCCTAAACGAGATCAAAAAACGGGCAAAACTACCTGGTTCGCCATTCTCCGTCTAAAGTTAAACCGGGACCTCGCGAGTAAGGGTAAGAGGATGGCGCTTTACACAATTGGTGAAGTGGCGTTGCTTTGCGATATCAACCCTGTCACGTTACGCGCGTGGCAGAGGCGTTACGGGTTGTTGAAACCGCAGCGGACAGACGGCGGTCATCGGCTGTTTAACGACGCGGATATTGACCGGATCCGGGAGATCAAACGCTGGATTGACAATGGCGTGCAGGTCAGCAAAGTCAAAATGTTGCTCAGTAATGAGAATATTGATGTGCAGAATGGCTGGCGCGATCAACAAGAAACGCTGCTTAATTACCTGCAAAGCGGTAATTTGCAAAGTCTGCGGATGTGGATCAAAGAGCGCGGTCAGGATTATCCCGCCCAGACGCTCACTACGCATCTGTTTATTCCACTGCGTCGACGGCTTCAGTGCCAACAGCCGACTCTGCAGACATTATTGGCGATCCTGGACGGCGTACTGATCAACTATATCTCTATTTGCCTGGCTTCAGCGCGCAAAAAACAGGGCAAAGATGCGCTGGTGGTTGGCTGGAATATTCAGGATACCACCCGTCTGTGGCTGGAAGGTTGGATTGCCAGTCAGCAAGGATGGCGCATTGATGTCCTCGCTCACTCACTCAACCAGCTACGCCCGGAATTGTTTGAAGGCCGCACTTTATTAGTCTGGTGCGGCGAAAACCAAACCTCTGCACAACAGCAACAACTCACCAGTTGGCAGGAACAGGGGCACGATATTTTCCCGCTTGGTATTTAATAATTCGTTAACAAATACGCTTTGCTGTACAATCCTTTCATTAACATAAGGAGTGCATTATGCGCATAGCTAAAATTGGAGTCATCGCCCTGTTTCTTTTTATGGCATTAGGCGGAATCGGTGGCGTCATGCTCGCAGGTTATACCTTTATTTTGCGTGCTGGCTAAGCGCCTGCACCAGCTTTTCAAACAGGCGGTCTACGATGATCGCCGCCAGTGCCACCAGCAACGCCCCCTGGATTACATAAGCGCTATTAAATCCGCTAAGTCCGATGATGATAGGCGTACCCAACGTGCTGGCCCCTACCGTTGAGGCGATGGTCGCCGTGCCAATATTAATAATCACTGAAGTCCGCACACCAGCCAAAATCACTGGCGCCGCCAGCGGTAGCTCTACCTTACGCAGTCGCTGACCACGGCTCATTCCCATGCCTTTAGCAACATCCGTCACGCTATCATCAATCGCGCCCAGTCCGGCAAGTGTCGCCTGCAGGATGGGCAATACGCCGTAAAGGATCAGCGCGATAATGGCAGGTTGCAGACCAAACCCGATAACCGGAACGGCGAGCGCCAGTACCGCCACTGGCGGGAAGGTCTGCCCTACTGCGGCGATAGTTTCCACCATCGGGCGAAATTCTGCGCCCCACGGGCGGGTGACGGCAATTCCGGCACCAGCGCCAATAATCACCGCAAACAAACTTGAAATCCCCACCAGCCAGAAATGCTCCAGCGTCAGGACAGCAAAACTTTCCTGCTGATAAACGGGCCGCGGCAGTTGTGGAAACAAAGCACTGAACAGCGGCTGGCTGTAAGGCAACCAGAAAATCAGCATTACAAACAGGGCTATAAGCCAGAACAGCGGATCGCGCAACATTTTCATACGATTACGCCTCTACCAGCAGATCCTGAAAATGCAGCGTACCGCAAGGCTGGCCCTGTGTGTTGACCACTGGCAGCACTTCGCATCCTCGGGCAACAAACAGTGAGAGCGCATCGCGAAGCGTCATCTCTTCTATCAACGCCTCACCTTCAGCGCGTTCGTCACGACGCACATAATCCGCCACACTACGCAATGACAACAGACGTACGCCCAGTTCACTACGCCCAAAAAACTGGCGGACAAAGTCGTTTGCCGGATAAGTAAGCATCGCCAACGGATTGCCCTGCTGCACCACTTCTCCATGATCCATCAACACCAGATGTTCTGCCAGCCGTAGCGCCTCATCAATATCATGAGTGACCAGCACAATGGTGCGCCCCAGCAAACGGTGAATGCGTGTCATCTCTTGCTGTAACGCGCCACGTGTTACCGGGTCCAGCGCGCCGAATGGCTCATCCATCAGCAGAACTTGCGGATCGGCGGCCAGCGCACGTGCCACTCCCACGCGCTGCTGCTGCCCCCCGGAAAGCTGATGCGGATAACGCTCGCGTAAATCTGGCTCCAGCCCCAGTAGCGCCATTAATTCGTCGATACGATCGTCAATCCGCGCCCGCGACCATTTTTGCAGTTGCGGCACGGTGGCGATATTTTGCGCCACGCTCCAGTGGGGAAACAGGCCAATAGATTGAATCGCGTAGCCCATCCGGCGGCGCAACTCCAGCACCGGCAGCGAGCGAATTTCCTCTCCGGCAAAGCGGATCACCCCACTGTCATGCTCCACCAGACGATTAATCATCTTCAGAGTGGTGGATTTACCGGAACCTGACGTGCCAATCAGCACCGAGAAACTCCCCTCCTGAAAATGAAGGTTGAGATCGTTAACGGCCTTTTGCGTGCCAAAAAATTTGCTGACATGGCTGAATTCAATCATGTTTTGTCACCTTCAGCAGTGCGATTAACAAATCGAACAAGGCATCAATAATTACCGCCAGCCCTATCACCGGGATCACTCCCAGCAAAACTAAATCGGTGGCGCTACTTAGCAACCCTTGAAAAACCAGCGCTCCGAAGCCGCCTGCGCCAATTAACGCCGCTACCACCGCCATACCAACGGTTTGCACCATCACCACTCGCAGACTGCGCAGAAATACTGGCAGCGCCAGCGGTAACTGAACACACAAGAAACGCTGCCCCTCACTCATCCCCATCGCACTGGCGCTTTCCAGCACATCGCGTGGGATCTGATTCAGGCCCACTACCACGCCACGCACCAACGGCAGTAAGGCGTAGAGCGCCAGCGCAATCAGTGCAGGCGTCATGCCCGTTCCCGCTATGCCAAGCGTTCCCAGCCACGGAAAGGCGGCAACCAGCCCGGCAAGCGGCGCAATCAACAAACCAAACAGCGCCACCGAAGGCACGGTCTGAATGACATTGAGCAGTGAAAAAATCGCCCCCTGCCGCGCGGTGGAAAAGTGGCACCAGACGCCCAGCGGCACGCCAACCACCAGCGCAGGCAGCACCGAACCAAACAACAGGATAAGATGTTGCGCCAGCGCGTCGTCAAACACATCCTGACGGTTGGCGTATTCTTTCATTATCGAGAGATCATTAAGCATGCCGGAGAACAGCAACCACAGCGGAATGATGGCAATCTGAATATGCAGCAACCAGCGCCATAGAGGATACGTAGTGATCCGGCGGATAGCATCGCTACAGGCCAGCAGTGACAACGCGGCAGCCAGCCAGAAACCACTGCCGGGGCTGGTACGCGCCAGTGCACTGCCATTTTGCGCCAGTTGTGTTGCGGCTTTTCCCGCGCCCCACACCAGCAACACGAAGACGAATTGCGCCAGGATGAGTGCAAAAATGTGACCTTTTCTACCAGGAATAAAGCAGGCGGTTAACCAGGCGCAACCAATGCCCACCAGCATCCAGATCGTTTGCGGCCACAGTTGCCAGAGATAACGCCCTTCACCAGAGACTAATCGGTTTGGGGCGTAACTGATAAACGGTAGCGCCGCCGCTATTGCCGCCAGCAATAGCAGCAATGCCAGAACAGGATTAATACGCAGATGTGCCACGAGAAATTATTTCGTCATCCCTTTTTGCTTCAGATAATCGGCTGCCACTTTTTTGGCATCCAGCCCTTCCACGGCAATGCTGGCGTTCAGTTTCTGCAGCGTTTTTTCGTCGAGACTGGCGAAAACAGGTTGTAACCACTGCGCCATTTGCGGGTACTCTTTCAATACCGATTCCCGCACCACTGGCGCAGGCGCATAAATTGGCTGGACGCCTTGCGGATCGCTTAAAGTTTGCAGCCCAAGCGCCGCTACCGGGCCGTCGGTGCCATAGGCCATCGCAGCATTGACGCCAGAGATCTGCTGGGCTGCGGCTTTAATCGTCACCGCCGTGTCGCCGCCCGCCAGCGACAGTAACTGATCCTGACCGAGTTTAAAGCCATAGGCTTTTTCAAACGCGGGTAACGCATCGGCGCGTTCAATAAACTCTGCCGAGGCCGCCAGTTTAAAAGTGCCGCCCTCCTTCAGATAGCGGCTGAGATCGGCAAGCGAAGCGAGTTTGTTTTTCTCAGCCAGCTCCTGACGTACGGCGATGGTCCAGGTGTTATTGGCTGGCGCAGGCGTCAGCCAGATCAACTTGTTTTGCTCTGCATCGAGCTTTTTGACTTTCTCGTAGCCCTGCCCGGCATTTTTCCACGCCGCATCGTTTTCATCTTTAAAGAAGAACGCCCCGTTGCCGGTATATTCCGGGTAGATATCAAGTTCACCGGAGGTGATCGCTCCACGTACCACAGGAGTCGTTCCCAACTGGACTTTATTCACCGTCGGTACACCGTGGCTTTCCAGTACTTGCAAAATAATGTTGCCGAGCAACGCGCCTTCGGTATCGATTTTTGAACCGACCTTAACGGGAGAAGCCGCCTGTAGCGGCAGGCTCACGGCTGCCAGCATAACCAGTGAACCAGCCCAAAGCGTTGAGAGTGGCATGATGCTTTCCTCATTCTTTTACTGTTGTTTTCAGCGAATTAAGAGAAAAGCATAGTTGATAATGGTGAGGTTAGCCTGAGCGGAAGGATTCAGTTGCAGAATCAGATATATACTTAAAGGGCATATTTTGTCCGGTGTTTCTTGCCGGATGCGGCGCAAACGCCTTATCCGGCCTACAAAGGGTGAAAATTCAATAGATTGCAACAATTCTGTAGGCCTGATAAGCACAGCGCATCAGGCAAAGGGCGCAGACGTCGCGCCCTTACTAAAGCATTACAGCAACTCAAACTCGCCTTTCTTAACGCGTGCGGAATCGGTGCCGATAAAGACGTTGAACTTGCCCGGTTCTGCATCGTATTTCATCTGCTGATTCCAGAACTTCAGCGCCTCAATATCGATCGGGAAGCTGACGGTCTGAGTTTCACCTGGCTTCAGAGTGATTTTCTCAAAACCTTTTAGCTGTTTCACCGGGCGACTCATGGAAGCCGTCACATCCTGCAAGTACATCTGGATTACCGTGGCCCCTTCGCGTTTACCGGTGTTAGTTACCTGCACGCTGGCGATCACTTTACCGTCACGCTTCATAGTTGGGGCAGAGAGTTTCACATCAGAGACGGTGAACGTGGTATAGCTCAGACCATATCCGAACGGATAGAGCGGGCCGTTAGCTTCATCAAAATAACGCGACGTGTATTTATTCGGCTTGTCGGCGTTATACGGACGACCGGTATTCAGATGGCTGTAGTAAACCGGGATCTGCCCGACAGAACGTGGGAAAGACATCGGCAGCTTACCGGACGGGTTGTAATCGCCAAACAACACATCGGCAATCGCATTACCGCCTTCAGTACCCGCAAACCAGGTTTCCAGAATCGCGTCGGCCTGCTGATCTTCTTTCACTAGCGCCAACGGACGCCCGTTCATCAACACCAGCACCAGCGGTTTGCCAGTCGCTTTCAGCGCCGTAATTAAGTCACGCTGGCTTTGTGGAATGGTGATATCGGTACGGCTGGAAGCTTCGTGCGCCATCCCCTGCGCTTCACCGACCACAGCCACCACCACATCAGATTGTTTCGCAGTCTGCACAGCTTCATCAATCATCTCTTGCGGCGATCGCGGATCGACTTTTACCGCCTCTTCATACTGATTCAGGAAATCAACGATACCTTTATCATTGGTAACATTCGCCCCTTTGGCGTACAGCACTTTACCGTTTTCGCCGACAGCGTTTTTAATCCCGGTCAGCACAGTAACAGATTGCTCGACAACACCTGCCGCTGACCAACTGCCCATGACATCACGTTTACTGTCCGCCAGCGGACCAACGACCGCAATGGTGGAAGATTTTTTCAACGGCAGCGTTTCAAGACGATTTTTCAGCAGCACCAGACTTTCGCGCGCCACTTCACGCGCTTCTTTGCGGTGCAGGCGACTTTCAGCATTGGTATCCACCGGGTCAGACTCTTTCGGCCCCAGATGGCTGTATGGATCGTTAAACAGCCCCATATCATATTTAACATTCAGCACATGGCGGGTAGCGTCGTCCAGCTCTGCCATCGTCACTTTACCGGACTTAATCAACCCCGGCAGATACTTCGAGTAATACTCATCGCTCATGCTCATGTTGATACCAGACTTCAGCGCCACACGTACCGCATCTTCCGGGTCTGCCGCCGTGCCATGTTTGATCAACTCTTTGATTGCACCGTGATCAGAAACAGTAATGCCTTTAAAACCCCACTGATCGCGCAGAACATCTTTCAGCAGCCAGGAATCAGAGGTTGCAGGCGTACCGTTGAGAGAGTTCAGCGCCACCATCACCGCGCCGCTGCCTGCATCCAGTCCCGCTTTGTACGGTGGCATATAGTCGTTAAACAGGCGCTGCGGACTCATATCGACGGTGTTGTACTCTTTACCGCCCTCTACCGCGCCGTAAGCGGCGAAGTGTTTCACGCTGGTCATCACCGAGTAGCGATCTGCCGGGCTTTTGCCCTGCATCGCTTCAACCATCGTTTTACCCATAACCGAGGTGAGATAGGTATCTTCACCAAAACCTTCAGAGGCGCGTCCCCAGCGAGGATCACGCGAGACATCAACCATTGGCGCCCAGGTCATATTCAGGCCATCGTCCGCCGCTTCATAAGCAGAGACGCGCCCCACGGTTTTCACCGTATCGAGGTTAAAAGAAGAGGCCAGACCGAGGCTAATCGGGAACACCGTGCGCTGACCGTGCAGCACATCGTAAGCAAAAAAGAGAGGAATTTTCAGGCGGCTGAGTTCCATTACCTGATCCTGCATGGCACGGATATCCTGACGAGTCACGGTATTAAAAATCGCCCCAACCTGCCCGTTTTTGATCATCTCGCGGATCGCCTCTTTCGGGTTATCCGGGCCAACGCTGATTAAACGTAACTGACCAATTTTCTCATCAACCGTCATTTTCTTAAGCAGTTCGGTGACGAAAGCATCCCGCGCTTCTGGCGTTAATGGATGGTTGCCGAATAAATCATCCGCCAGTGCTGGTTGTAGGGCCAGACTCACCGCGATACCTACTGAACATAGCCATTTCATGTGGATTATTCTTCCTCTGTTGCCTGACGTGGCAGCGAAAATGGTGCAAAAACCGTAGTTTGCCATAAGCCTGATGGAGAGAGAAAAAGAAAGCTCAGTTTATTGTCTGAATTTTCAAAATATTCACTCGCTGAATTGTTATACAAAGCGCTATTCTAGTTTGTGATATTTTTTCGCCACCACAAGGAGTGGAAAATGTCTTCCATGACAACAACTGATAATAAAGCCTTTTTGAATGAACTTGCCCGTCTGGTCGGTCATTCACACCTGCTCATCGACCCCGCAAAAACCGCCCGTTATCGCAAGGGCTTCCGTTCTGGTCAGGGCGACGCGCTGGCCGTTGTTTTCCCGGGATCGCTGCTGGAATTATGGCGAGTACTGAAAGCCTGCGTTGCTGCGGATAAAATTATTCTGATGCAGGCCGCCAATACCGGTCTGACCGAAGGTTCCACACCAAATGGTAACGACTATGATCGCGATGTCGTGATCATCAGCACCCTGCGTCTCGATAAACTGCATATTCTCGGCAAGGGCGAACAGGTTCTGGCGTATCCTGGCACCACGCTCTATTCGCTGGAAAAAGCCCTCAAACCGCTGGGTCGTGAACCGCACTCGGTGATTGGTTCATCGTGCATTGGCGCGTCGGTCATTGGTGGCATTTGTAATAACTCCGGCGGTTCGCTGGTACAGCGCGGCCCTGCATATACTGAAATGTCGTTATTCGCGCGTATAAATGAAGGCGGTAAACTGACGCTGGTTAACCATCTGGGGATTGATTTGGGTGAAACGCCGGAGCAGATCCTCAGCAAGCTGGATGACGATCGCATCAAAGAGGACGATGTGCGCCACGATGGTCGCCACGCCCACGATTATGACTATGTTCACCGCGTGCGGGATATTGAAGCCGACACGCCCGCGCGTTATAACGCCGACCCGGATCGCCTGTTTGAATCTTCCGGTTGCGCCGGAAAACTGGCGGTATTCGCCGTACGTCTCGATACCTTCGAAGCAGAAAAAAATCAGCAGGTGTTTTATATCGGTACCAACCAGCCAGAAGTGCTGACCGAAATCCGTCGCCATATTCTGGCGAATTTTGAAAATCTGCCGGTTGCCGGGGAGTATATGCATCGGGATATCTACGATATCGCAGAGAAATACGGCAAAGATACCTTCCTGATGATTGATAAACTTGGCACCGACAAGATGCCGTTCTTCTTCAATCTCAAGGGGCGCACCGATGCAATGCTGGAGAAAGTGAAATTCTTCCGTCCGCATTTTACCGATCGCGCAATGCAGAAATTCGGGCATTTATTCCCCAGTCATTTGCCGCCGCGGATGAAGAGCTGGCGCGATAAATATGAACATCATTTGCTGTTAAAAATGGCAGGCGATGGCGTTGGCGAAGCCAAATCGTGGCTGGTAGATTATTTCAAACAGGCCGAAGGTGATTTCTTTGTTTGTACGCCGGAGGAAGGCAGCAAAGCGTTTTTACACCGTTTCGCGGCGGCAGGCGCGGCAATTCGTTATCAGGCCGTGCATTCCGATGAGGTCGAAGACATTCTGGCGCTGGATATCGCCTTACGGCGTAATGACACCGAGTGGTATGAGCATTTACCGCCGGAAATCGACAGCCAGTTAGTGCATAAACTCTATTACGGCCATTTTATGTGTTACGTCTTCCACCAGGATTACATCGTTAAGAAAGGCGTGGATGTACATGCGTTGAAGGAACAAATGCTGGAACTGTTACGCCAGCGCGGCGCACAGTATCCTGCCGAGCATAACGTCGGTCATTTGTATAAAGCACCGGAGACGCTGCAGAAGTTTTATCGCGAGAACGATCCGACCAACAGTATGAACCCGGGGATCGGCAAAACCAGTAAGCGGAAAAACTGGCAGGAAGTAGAGTAAATACGGCTGGGCCGGATACAGATGGAGGCCTGATAAAATGCGCAAGCATCTCATCTGGCATCATGCCCGAATGCCGGATGCGGCGTGAACGCCTTATCCTGCCTACAGGTTCGTCACGATTGTCGGCCTGATAAAATGCGCAAGCATCGCATCTGGCATCGTGCCCGAATGCCGGATGCGGCGTGAACGCCTTATCCGGCCTACAGGTTCGTCACATTTGTAGGCCTGATAAGATGCGCAAGCATCGCATCAGGCAAACAAACTCAATCGTTCTGCGCCGTCTGCCCCGCCGCCATCTGGGCCGCTTTTTGTTTTTTATAATTCAACGCCGCAGCCGGAACTGGCATCACTTTACCGGTTTCAATCCACGTACGTAAACGGCTGGCATCGGCGAAATGGGTATATTTGCCAAACGCATCCATCACTACCAGTGCCACCGGTTTGTTATTGATAACCGTGCGCATCACCAGGCAGTGTCCCGCTGCATTAGTAAAACCAGTTTTGGTTAATTGAATATTCCAGTTATCGCGGTACACCAGATGGTTAGTGTTACGGAACGGCAGCGTATACGTCGGATTAGAGAAGGTCGCCATATCTTCCCGGGTAGTACTTAACTGCCCGATCAGCGGATACTGTTTGGTCGCAATCAACAGTTTTGTTAAATCACGGGCAGTTGAAACGTTATGTACCGATAACCCGGTCGGTTCAACAAAACGCGTATTGTTCATCCCAAGAGACTTCGCTTTCGCATTCATCGCCTTAATAAAAGCTTTGTAGCCACCGGGATAATGATGTGCCAGGCTTGCCGCCGCGCGATTTTCAGAGGACATCAGCGCCAGCAGCAGCATATCTTTACGGCTGATTTCGCTGTTCAATCGCACACGCGAATAGACGCCTTTCATCTCCGGGGTCTGGCTGATATCCACTTTCAGTTTTTCATCCAGCGGCAGTCGTGCGTCAAGCACCACCATCGCGGTCATTAACTTGCTGATAGAGGCAATCGGACGCACCAGATCCGGGTGGTTTGAATAGATCACCTTATTGGTATTGAGATCAACAATCATCGCACTACCGGAGGCAATCTCCGGCTGCGACGCTGTGGTAGCGGCTGCCGTTTTCGCAACGGCCTGCGGCGCAAAAGGTACAGCCAGCATCAGAGCAAGGCTAAATAAAGAAACTCGAAATTTCGGCATGATGAGCATTCAGATAGTGGTTCACGCGCACGAGTTGCGCACCGCCGGAGTAAGAATTTACTGAGGCTAGCGAAGCCATCATAACGAGCAAAAAGTGCGGTCGTCAAAGAAGAATCGTGAGGAAATGCTGCATTGCTGACATTTAAGCCAGCAATGCAACGTAAAAGAATTTTCTAGAACAAGCGATAACCGTAACCCCACAGAATAACGGTAATAGCGAGCAGCACTTCCAGCACCAGCACACCAATCGCCAGCGTCGAGCTGGAGAAGCTAAGACCTTCCTCTTTGTTGATATTCAGGAAGCTTGGAATACCGAGATAAAGCAGATAACCGGTGTAAAACAGCGCCACCGTGCCGACCAGCGCGCACAGCCATACCAGCGGGTAAAGCGCCACCAGGCCACTCAAAAACAGCGGCGTCGCAACGTACCCCGCAAAGACCATACAGTGCGCCAGCGACGGACGCTGCGGATAACGGCGCGCCATCCACCAGATAACTCGCCCCATTACCGCAACCCCGGCTAACATAACGCCATAAAACAAGACAGCCAGCGCCAGTCCGGTAAACCAGGATAACTTCAGAATAGTGCCATCACCAAAATTCCAGCCGATTTGCGTGGTGCCGATAAAGGCACAGATCACCGGAATCGCCGCCATTAGCAGAACGTGGTGGGTGTAATGGTGAGAAATCGTTTCGTTTTCACGATTAATCACCTGCATTTCACGATCGGGATGGGAAAACAGACCCCAGACATGGCTCATACCGCCCCCCTTGTTGTGAGTTGCTGAACCTGACAGTTCAAGTATAAGTCAGATTGTGATTATTTTTTGTTCAATCACTAAATTAGCGCGCCTCTCCGTGAGGCTTTTTCTGCGTGATTTATTGGCAGGGTGTATGCTTACAGGCAACCAAAGGGAGAAAGTCCGGTCTATGGATATCAATACACTCATCTCACAATATGGTTATGCGGCGCTGGTTCTTGGCAGTCTGGCAGAGGGTGAAACCGTCACCTTGTTGGGAGGCGTCGCTGCGCATCAAGGGTTGTTAAAATTCCCGCTGGCGGTACTTTCCGTGGCGCTCGGCGGCATGATTGGCGATCAGGTACTTTACCTGTGTGGAAGGCGTTTTGGCGGCAAGTTGCTGCGTCGTTTCTCGAAACATCAGGATAAAATCGAGCGGGCGCAAAAGCTAATCCAGCGCCATCCGTATCTCTTTGTCATCGGCACGCGTTTTATGTACGGCTTTCGGGTGATAGGTCCAACGCTTATCGGTGCCAGCCAACTACCGCCGAAAATCTTTCTGCCGCTAAATATTCTCGGCGCATTAGCCTGGGCACTGATTTTTACCAGCATCGGCTATGCAGGAGGACAGGTAATTGCGCCATGGTTGCACAGTCTCGACCAGCATCTGAAGCACTGGATTTGGTTGATTCTGATCGTAGTTTTGGTGATCGGCGTGCGCTGGTGGCTGAAACGGCGCGAGAGGTGAAACGCCGGATGCCCCCAACGTTTCCCGCTTAATGTTTTATATATGTGATAAATCAACCGCGTTTGTAGCCGCCACCCAACGCATTGGTGAGCTGGATGGAAGCATCCAGCCATTGCCCTTGCAAAAGCAGGCCGTTAGCCCGTTCGCGAAGTGCCGGAATTCTGGCCTCGCTGACGCGAGAACCGGCAATGATGCCCGCGTTAAAACGCGCCTGCGCCAGCCCAACTACCCGCAGGGCATCATGCTCAATTTGCGCCTGATGCTGGTTTTTTTCGGCCAGCGTTTGTACCTGGTTCGCCGCTCGCGCCACGTCATTCACGGCGTCGACCACCGCTTTGTTGTAGCTGGCAATTGATAAGTTACTTTCTGCTTTCGCAATATCAAGATTGGCATTAAGCCTGCCGCTGTCAAATATCGGCAACGTCAGACCTGCCGTAACGCCCATCTGCTGGGCGGAACTACGAAACAGATCGCTCAGGTGCAACGCGTCTTGTTGCAAGAAAGCCATCAGATTTATGTCGGGGTAAAATGCCGCTTTCGCTGCATCAATGGCGCTTAATGACGATGCGACATACCAGTGCGCCGCCTGTAAGTCAGCTCTGCGTGCCAACAAGGAATAACCCAGTTCATCAGGAAGCTGACTTTCCACTTTCGGCAGCGCAACCGGATGCAGCTTCAAAGCGCTTGACTGGTGGTTGGTCAACGCGCTTAACCGCGCCTCGATAATTTTCATTTTTCCCGCCACATCGTTGAGCTGTTGCTGGGTTTTGCTGGCATTAATATCCGTTTCTACACCTTCGACGGATGAGGTAATTCCACGCTGATAGAGCTGGCGATCGGTCGCAATAATGGTGTTCTGCTCTTTTTCGATTTGCTGCAAGACCGTGTTCAAGGCTGCCTGAGTTTGCCACTCCCAGTACAACCGTGCCACGCTGCCAGCCAGCAATTGCCGGGTCTGCTCACGTTCAGCCGCTTGCGCTTTAACTTTACCGAGGCGAGCCGTGACTTCCGCCCGATTCTTACCCCAGATATCCAGATGCCAGCCCGCTGTTAAGCCAAAAGTGCCGTTGGTGTACCACGGACCTGTAGTACCTGCCGCCGGGTCGGTCAGGGCAAACGGCCCCATTAATCCTTCTGCCGACATTTTTTGCCGCTCCATATCCGCAGAGAAATCAATCTGCGGACCGTCCTGAGTTGCTACGGCTTTCGCCTGTGCTTCAGCCAGTTGAATACGCTGTTCAGCCACCTGCATATCGGGAGCGTTTTGTAGTGCATTGTTAATTAAGGAAGTGAGTTGATTATCGTGATATGCCAGCCACCACTGGCTGTCTGGCCAGCCATTTTTCAGTGCCGCAGGTAATGCGGTGTCAACTTGCACAGCAGGTATTTGCTGGTTCAAAGCCTGACGGGTTTCATGCATTGGCGCACATCCCGCCAACAGTAGTAACAGCGGGAAACAGACACTTGCAGTGTAAAAAGAATCACGATTCATGTGGGTCATCAGGCAAGAAAAGGTGCGCGGATATTACCGTGTGTTGCGATATATTGTTTAGTTTCGCGTGGCAATACATCAACGGAAATAAAACGACATATTCAGAAAAATATACAGGGCGCGAATAATGTTCTCCAATTTATCTTAATCACGTATGGATGACTGGCGGTGACTGGTCATCCCTGCGCGCTCCTTGCGCCAGTTGCGATATATGGTTTAGCTCATAAAAGGAGCGCAACAAAATGATGAAGCTGAATAAGCGATTCATTGTCTCTGATGGGCTGCTAATTCCACTATTATCGCAGCCTATCGATATCAATTGCCTGAATAGCCCTTGCAATATCAGGGGAATTATTCAACGCCCGAATATGCTGAAATAATTCTGTTGCTTCATCATATTCTTTACGCAAATAACTCAACCACTGCTTAATCCGCGCGACGTGATATAACCCGGTATCGCCCTGTTTTTCCAGGCGGGTATATTTTTGCAGCAAAGCAACGACCTCCGGCCACGGCATTCGCGGTTCGTTATATTTCACCACCCGGCTCAGGTTGGGAATATTGAGCGCCCCACGCCCAATCATCACCGCGTCACAGCCGCTGATCGCCATGCATTGTTGCGCACTCTGCCAGTCCCAGATTTCACCGTTAGCAATCACTGGAATATCCAACCGCTGGCGAATCTCGCCAATCGCCTGCCAGTCGATATGCTCCGCGCGATACCCCTGCTCTTTTGTCCGCCCATGCACAACCAGCTCCGTGGCACCGGCTTGTTGAACAGCGTCGGCAATTTCAAATTTCTTCTCACCGCTGTCCCAGCCCAGACGCACTTTTACGCTGACGGGTAAATGCGCCGGTACGGCTTCGCGCATCGCTTTCGCTCCCAGGTAGATGAGTTCAGGATCTTTCAGTAACGTCGCCCCTCCGCCGCTGCCGTTAACGGTTTTTGACGGACAACCGCAATTGAGATCAACGCCCCAGGAACCTAACTCCACCGCACGAGCGGCGTTCTCTGCCAGCCATTGCGGAAACTGTCCCAGCAGTTGCACACGCACCAGCGTACCGGATGGCGTCCGACTGGCATTTTGTAGTTCAGGGCAAATGCGATGAAAAACTTTTACCGGCAGTAGCTGATCCACCACGCGGACAAACTCGGTGATGCACAGATCGTAGTCATTCACTTCGGTCAGTAATTCACGCACCAGAGAGTCAAGTACCCCCTCCATCGGCGCCAGTAACACACGCATATCATCACCCGCAAATAAATATCCTCCGGCATAGCCGGAGGTTTTTCAAATGCGCCTGTAAGGCTCTCTTACCAGCCGCGCCCTAACAGGCGCACACGATCTGACATTTGCATCCAACTTCCTTACTTACGGCCCGTAAACGGGCTGCCCGGATAGGGAATCGATAACTGCTCTCCCATTTTATCCTCTTCAAGCTGGTGCTTTATGTAATCCTGTATCTTCGCCGTGTTCTTACCCACCGTATCGACGTAGTACCCTCTGCACCAGAACTCCCTGTTCCTGTATTTGAATTTCAAATCCCCAAACTGCTCGTAAAGCATCAGACTGCTTTTCCCTTTCAGATATCCCATAAAGCCGGATACGCTCATTTTGGGCGGGATCTCCACAAGCATATGGATATGATCTGCACAGCATTCAGCTTCCAGAATCCGTACGCTTTTCCACTCACACAGCTTTCTCAAAATACTGCCTATTGCTCTACGCTTCTCTCTGTAGAACACCTGTCTTCGGTATTTTGGCGCAAAAACTATGTGATATTTACAGTTCCATCGGGTGTGCGCTAAGCTCTTTTCGTTCCCCATTGGGACCCCCTTTTGATTTCTTGTTTGACACTTGCAGTTGCCAGACCGCAAGGTGTTTTAACAAATCAAAAGGGGTTTTAATAACTGGCTCAAAGCTGAAAGCTTTCCAGAACCCCCAGCCTAGCTGGGGGTTTTCTGTGCACAAAAAATGAGGCGCTATGTTAGCGCCTCCGCTCAGCGGATTAAAGTGCTCAACGTGGTTGCAGGCAGTTATCTTCTTTCCAGCCGTATAACCACTCCATACTATGATAAAACTCTGCCTGCGATTTCCCTTTCCATAGCAGATTACGCACCTGGCGTTCTACGCCCGCAGCGTGATAAACCCGCCCCATTTCACGGGTCGACCAGACGATGCGCGCAGTGCGTGGAATACGTACCGACTCGTACAGTGCAAAGGCTTGTGCCGCATCACACTCACACTGCGCCAGCGCCTTGCCGAGCGTTACCGCATCTTCCAGCGCCATGCAGGCACCCTGTGCCATATATTGCGCCACCGGATGCGCCGCATCGCCCACCAGCGTAACACGCCTGGTTCCCCATTTCTCTACAGGCTCGCGATCGGCGGTTGACCAGCGTCGCCAGGAGGTCGGTTTATCCAGCATCTGCCGCGGACGCGGATGAATCCCCTCAAAATAAGAGAGCACTTCCTCTTTACTGCCATCCTTCACCCCCCACTCTTCCTGCTGACGACTGTGGAATGTCACCACCAGGTTGTACTGCTTGCCGCCACGCAAAGGGTAATGCACCAGATGACAGTGCGGCCCCGCCCACAGCACCGGCGCATTGATGCGCAAATCTTCCGGCATATCGGCACAATCGATAACCGCACGGTAGACCACATGCCCGGTAACACGCGGCGCATCGCCTAATAAACTCTGACGCACGACTGACTTCACCCCGTCGCAACCAATCAAAATATCGCCGGTCCAGCTATTGCCGCGATCGTCGAACACAGTCACGTCATCCGGCGTCTCGCGGATATCCACGACGTTTGTGGACGTGTGATATTCCACGCCCGGATGCGTCAGTACCGCTTCCCACACCGAGGCATGAATGTCAACGCGGTGGATCACCGCATAAGGACCGCCGAAATAGTCACGAAACGCCAGTCCGGTTTCAATGCGCACCACTTCTTCGGCGTTTACCGCATCCATCATGGTGATATGATCGGTAAACACCGAGCGCTGACGGGCGATTTCACCAACGCCGAGGCTGTCCAGCGCCGAAAAGGCGTTCGGCCCCAACTGAATACCCGCGCCAATCTCACCGATTTCGTGCGCCTTTTCCAACAGCACCACTTTGATCCCCTGACGGGCCAGTGACAGCGCAGTTGCCGCACCACCGATCCCGCCGCCCACAATTACTGCGCTTGTCACTTTGGTCATTATGATTCTCCTGGTCAGGCGGAAATTTTATCTTGTTGATTTTCTGGTGCTGCGGCAATGAACGCAGGCAACTGTGTGCAGGCGTCGTACACCACTTTGCAACGCGGATACCCACTCAAATCACAATTCATGCGTAGTGCGTTCGCCCATTGTGGGATAAGGCAACAATCTGCCAGCGTCGGCGTCCCACCCACGCAAAATTGCCCTGAAGAGCTCTGGCGCAGCAGTTGTTCCACCGCGCTTAACCCTTGCTGGATCCAGTGTGCATACCAGCGTTTTTTATCTTCTTCACTGACGTGCAGTTCTTCAGTCAGGTAGCGCAGCACACGCAGGTTATTTAATGGATGAATATCGCAGGCGATAGCATAGACAATTTCCAGTACCTTGTTGCGAGCCGGTTCTTCCTGCGGCAACAGCGGAACTTGCGGATAGTGACGATCCAGCCAGTCAATTATCGCCAGCGATTGACCGAGTGACTCGCCCTCGTCGGTCAGCAGCGTCGGCACCAACCCGAGCGGATTCATTCGCCGGTAGACCAGTTCGTTTTGCTGCCCAATGCGGATATTCACACCTTCGGTCTGGTAATCGATACCCTTTAGCGCCAGAGCGATACGTACCCGGTACGATGCTGAACTATTAAAAAAACTGTACAGCTTCATCTTGCACCTCAGACAATCTTCACCGCGATAGGCGTTAAACCTTCGACGTTACCCGTGATCACATCGCCTTTCACCACCGGGCCAACACCTTCCGGCGTGCCGGTGAAGATCAGATCACCCGGTTGCAGTTCAAAGAAGCCGGACAGGTAGCTGATGGTTTCATTCACTGACCAGATAAGATGATGAATATCGCTGCGCTGGTGATCTTCACCATTAACCTGTAACCAGATTGGTGCGTTATCAATCCCCCCCGTTTCGCTGGCTTTGTGCAGCGGTGCGATCGGTGCCGAGAGATCAAACGCTTTGCCAATTTCCCACGGGCGCCCCATCTGGCGCATCTCCATTTGACGATCACGACGGGTCATATCAAGCCCTGTGGCATAACCCCAGACATATTCATGAGCGTTTTCCAGCGGGATATCACAGCCCTTCTTACCAATCGCCACCACCAGTTCAATTTCATAATGATAGTTATCGGTCTGCGCCGGATACGGCAGCGCCAGCGTTTCACCAGCGGCAACAGGAACAACGGCATCTGCGGGTTTGCAGAAGAAAAATGGCGGTTCACGATCAGGATCAAAGCCCATTTCGCGGGCGTGGGCGGCATAGTTGCGTCCGACGCAGTAAACGCGACGTACGGGGAATTGTTCATCACTGCCAACAACGGGTACGGTAACGGGCGCTTGCGGTTCGAATACGTATTGAGTCATTTTTTCTCTCCCAAATTAATAACGCGCTTCGCGGAACAACCCGAGGGCTTCTTGTACCGGTCTGTCCGAAAAACTAAATAAAACGGTATCTTGCGTGGACTGGAATGACACACCGTGCCAGGTCGGCACCACGAAGATATCTTTTGCGGTAAAGGTGAAGGTTTCATTGCCGATAGTGACCTGCCCGCAGCCTTCTACTACGTGGTAGATGGTGCTGTCAGTGGTACGTGCCACGCGGGAGGCGAACCCTTTCGGTAGCAGTTGCAGGAAAGCGCCCATTGACGGCATCGGATAGCCGCCGGTGACCGGGTTGACGTAGCGCATTTTGTAGCCATCCCACTCATCGGCATCGCCCAGGCGGGTTAAATCGAGCAGTACTTCGCGGCTGCGGTCATAACGGTAATTAAAGATCGGCGAGGAATTCCCCGTCTGATGGCGCAGCGGCAACATATTGGCGGCATAACGCGGTAGGTAATCGCCCTCTTTACGCGTTACAGGTTGTTGCTCTTCCGAATAATCTTCGGCAAAACCACAGCCCAGCATGTTCACTAATGGCAGATCCAGCCCATCCAGCCAGATAACCGGTTCGTCGCCAGGGTTACCGTGATCGTGCCAGCGCCATTGCGGGGTCAGAATAAAATCGCCTTCATTCATTGGCGTGCGTTCGCCATCAACGGCTGTGAATGCCCCTTTACCTTCGACAATAAAACGCAGTGCTGACTGGTTATGCCGATGACTCGGCGCCACTTCGCCTGGCATAATCAGTTGTAAACCCGCATACAGCGTGGCGGTAATAGAGGAGTGACCGCGCAGCGCTGGATTTTCCAGTACCAGTACGCGGCGCACCGCCTCTTTCGCACCAATCAGGCTGCCGCTCTCCAGCAGCAGCGGGCGGATCTCCTGGTAATTCCAGTATGCTGACGCACAGTTAGCGTTAGGTGTTTTCGGCACCAGATGATGCAGTGACTCCCACAGCGGAGTCAGGTTTTGCCCGGAAATATGCTGATAAAATTGCTCGCGGCTGCTTTGGCTATTTTGATTGTTATCAGTCATTGAGATACTCCTTATTCGTTCACAACGCCTGCGCGAGGCAGGGAGTCAGGGACAGAAGTCGACTGGCGCACGACAGTAATCAGCAGGGTTAACATCACCGCACTGATCGCCGCAGGCACAGCGATAATGAAAAACAATGTGTCGAAAGAGAAATTCATCGCCATCATCACACCGCCAGACAGCGATCCGACAATCGCGCCGCAGCGACCCACGGCATTTGACCAGCTCACGCCCGTAGCACGACTTTGCGTTGGGTAAAGCGTGGCAGTCAGCGCATTCAGCCCCACCTGCGATCCGCTAATGCCAATGCCGGTGCCGAAAATAGCCAGCGCCATCAGCCATAATCCGTCCTGGCTTAATCCAATCATCACGATGCACACCGCGCCTATGGCATAGCTCAGGGCCAGAACACGGAAAGGATTAAACTTATCCATCAGTACACCTAATGCCAGTGCCCCCAACGTACCGCCAATCTGGAACGCGGCGGTGATCCAGGACGCATGTTGCAGATCGATTCCGCGATGATTCAGCAGCGTAGGCATCCAGCTTGAGAGCAGGTAAATAATCAACAGGCTCATAAAGAACACCACCCACAACATCAGAGTGACAGGCAACTGACGCCCCATAAACAGTTGGCGAATGCTGCCTTTGGCAATGGTTGCTGATTCATTGAGATAAAAGTGAGTATCGGCATAACGCTCGCAAGTAATGGCGCTCACGGTTTTTGCAATCACTGATTGCGGTAACTGACGGCGCACCTGCCAGCGCGGTGATTCCGGCAGAGTCACCAGCAACACAACAAACAACATCAACGGTAATACGCCTCCCAGTACCAAAATACCGTGCCACCCCATCACCGGCACCAGTTGCGCGCTGACGATCCCACCAAACGCAGACCCCAGGGTGAAGCCGCAAAACATCAGCGTCACCAGCGCACCGCGGCGGCGGGCAGGTAGATACTCCGAGGTCATGGTGATAGTGTTTGGCATCGCACCGCCCAACCCTAACCCGGTGAGGAAACGCAGGAATACCAGTGTTTGCAAATCTGGTGAGAAAGCCGAGGCAAGACTTAACGCCCCGAACAAAAAGACGCACAGCTCAATCACTCGTTTGCGACCAAAACGATCGGATAACGGGCCACAGAGCAATGCACCTGCAGTTAACCCCAACAGCCCAGCGCCAAACAGCGGTGCGAGATCGCCTGCAGTAAGTTGCCAGTGAGTACGAATATCAGGAGCAATAAAGCCGATAGCCGCCGTGTCAAAACCATCGAGCATGACCACCAGAAAACAGCAGATGATAACGCGCCACTGCATCTTGCCGACCGGAGCAGCATCGATAAGTGCTTGTAAATCACGTCGTTGAGTCATAGTGAATGCCTCAGTGCAGGTAAGGTAGATGTTTCTTTTGTTTTGTATATGTTGCGATATTGTGATTAAAGAGATGGAATGTACAATGGTATTTCGGGCAGAGAGATAACCTGGAGGTTATGACAAATGGCGAACTGGGCGCAGAAACTAAAACTGCATCACCTGCAAATGCTGGTAGCACTGGGCGAACAGGGCAATCTGACCCATGTCGCGCGGATGATGAATATCACCCAACCTGCGCTATCGAAATGGTTGTCACAACTCGAAGATGAGATCGGCCTCGCACTCTTTGAGCGGCACAGCAAAGGGTTACGCCCAACCGAAGGCGGTAAATTGTTATTGCAACATGCTCAGCGGTTAATCAATGACATGGAGCGATCGCAACATGAACTGACCCGCTTTAAACAAGGTGGATTGGTCGGCAGTCTGAAAATAGGCTGTTCTCCCGTCGCAACAGACTGCGTATCCCTGGCGATTTTGCATCTGCTCAAAGAGATGCCGACGCTGCACCTGAATATCGAAGAGAAGGTAATGACACCATTACTTCAAGATCTGCTGGCGGGTTCTGTGGATGTGGTAGTTGGACGTATTGGTGGTCGCGCGTTGCAACTGCCGCTGAATTACCAGGTGCTCTACACCGAGCCCGTGTGCTTTGTCGCCCGTCCAGAGCATCCACTGGCAAAATACGCCACCCTCACCTGGAATGATCTGGCTAACTGGCGCTGGATAGTCTGGCCAACCGGTACGCCAATTCGCATTAGCATTGATAACGCACTGGTAGACCACGGCGTAATGTTGCCAGAAAACACCATTGAGTCGGCGTCGATGAATGTCAGCACCAACCTGCTACAAAGCAGCGATATGATTTCCATTCTGTCGTTACGACTGGCGCAACGCTATGCCAGCCAGGGACAACTGGCAATCCTCAACTTACCGAAGATAGAACAGAAAGGCAGCGTCGGCGTATTCTGGCGTAGTAACGAATCCCTCTCTCATGCGTTAAGCCGATTTCTGCACTTTTTGCAGCAGGATTAGCGTGCTGAATTGGGCGCTCACCCGATACTCCTTTCCTGTTATTCAACTATGCTCAGTTTTCATGATGTGATCGGTAGCACATTTTACGGATTAATTGTATGATGAATCCATCTCATCTGGGGTGTTGATCATGAGTAAGACACTAAACATTATCTGGCAATATTTACGCGCTTTCGTCCTGATTTATGCCTGCCTGTATGCAGGCATTTTCATTGCTTCCCTGCTACCGGTAACCATACCCGGCAGCATCATAGGGATGCTGATTCTGTTTGTCCTGCTGGCCTTGCAAATTCTTCCGGCGAAGTGGGTCAATCCAGGGTGTTACGTTTTAATTCGCTATATGGCGCTGCTATTTGTGCCGATTGGCGTAGGCGTAATGCAATATTTTGATTTATTACGCGCGCAGTTTGGCCCGGTAGTCGTTTCCTGCGCCGTCAGTACGCTGGTGGTTTTTCTGGTCGTGAGCTGGAGCTCGCACCTGGTGCACGGTGAACGCAAAGTCGTTGGTCAGAAAGGAGAAGAAAAATGATGGCGAATATCTGGTGGTCCTTGCCGCTGACATTAATCGTCTTTTTCGCCGCCCGAAAACTGGCAGCGAAATATAAATTTCCGTTACTTAATCCATTGCTGGTCGCAATGGTGGTGATTATCCCTTTTTTACTGCTGACCGGCATCTCTTACAATAGCTACTTTAAAGGCAGCGAAGTGTTAAACGATCTGCTGCAACCGGCGGTCGTCGCGTTAGCCTATCCTTTATATGAACAGTTGCACCAGATCCGCGCACGCTGGAAATCCATCATCACTATCTGTTTTATCGGTAGCGTGGTAGCAATGGTTACAGGAACTGCCGTGGCATTGATGATGGGTGCTTCACCGGAAATCGCAGCATCAATCTTACCTAAATCAGTCACCACGCCAATTGCGATGGCCGTTGGCGGCAGCATCGGCGGTATTCCGGCAATTAGTGCGGTTTGTGTAATTTTCGTCGGCATTCTCGGCGCAGTATTTGGTCATACGCTGCTCAATGCCATGCACATTCGGACCAAAGCGGCACGCGGCCTGGCAATGGGGACGGCCTCGCACGCCCTTGGAACAGCGCGCTGTGCAGAACTGGATTACCAGGAGGGCGCATTTAGTTCGCTGGCGTTGGTACTGTGCGGGATTATTACGTCGCTCGTTGCGCCGTTCCTTTTCCCAATTATTCTGGCAGTAATGCGCTAAAATTTGCGATGCGTCGCGCATTTTTGATGTAAGTTTCACGCGTTGCATAATTAATGAGATTCAGATCACATATAAAGCCATAACGGGTTCGTACACTGTTATCCCATTACATGACTATGAGGCAACGCCATGCATCCACGTTTTCAAACTGCTTTTGCCCAACTTGCGGATAACTTACAGTCTGCACTGGAGCCTATTCTGGCAGATAAGTATTTCCCCGCGTTGTTGACCGGGGAGCAGGTCGCTTCGCTTAAAAGCGCAACGGGGCTGGACGAAGACGCGCTGGCATTCGCACTGCTGCCGCTGGCGGCGGCCTGTGCGCGTACGCCATTATCAAATTTTAACGTTGGCGCGATTGCGCGCGGCGTGAGTGGAACCTGGTATTTCGGCGCCAATATGGAATTTATTGGCGCAACAATGCAGCAAACTGTTCATGCCGAACAAAGCGCTATCAGCCACGCCTGGCTGAGCGGTGAGAAAGCGCTCGCTGCTATCACCGTTAACTACACGCCTTGCGGTCACTGTCGTCAGTTTATGAATGAACTGAATAGCGGGCTGGATTTGCGCATTCATCTGCCGGGCCGCGAAGCACACGCATTGCGTGACTATCTGCCTGATGCCTTTGGCCCAAAAGATCTGGAGATAAAAACGCTGCTGATGGACGAGCAGGATCACGGCTTTACGTTAACTGGCGACGCGCTTTCCCAGGCGGCGATTGCGGCGGCAAACCGTTCACATATGCCTTACAGCAAATCGCCCAGCGGCGTGGCGCTGGAGTGTAAGGATGGACGTATTTTCAGTGGCAGCTATGCAGAAAATGCCGCGTTTAACCCGACTCTGCCACCGCTACAGGGCGCGTTAATTCTGTTGAATCTCAAGGGTTATGATTACCCGGATATTCAGCGCGCGATTCTGGCAGAAAAAGCCGACGCGCCGTTGATTCAGTGGGATGCAACTTCCGCAACGCTGAAAGCCCTCGGTTGTAACAATATCGACCGCGTGCTTCTTGCTTAAGTCCTATGCCGGATGCGCTACGCTTATCCGGCCTACTGGTCTGATACGTTTCCTGGCCTGATAAAACGCGCTTAGCGTCGCGTCAGGCATGTAACCTCCCTCCCGGTGTCGAAAATCCCGGCAAACAGTTTTCCGTTTCTTGCGCAAAACCAGCAGGTAAAGTAGCCTGATTGAAATTTCCCAGGATCGAGTTTTCTGCATGTTAAAGCGCGTGTTCTACAGCCTGTTAGTCCTGATCGGCTTGCTACTGTTGACAGTGCTTGGCCTCGATCGCTGGATGAGCTGGAAAACTGCGCCTTATATTTACGACGAACTGCAGGATCTCCCCTATCGCCAGGTCGGTGTAGTACTTGGCACCGCAAAATATTATCGCACCGGAGTCATTAATCAGTATTACCGCTATCGCATTCAGGGGGCGATTAATGCCTATAACAGCGGTAAAGTAAATTATCTACTACTTAGCGGCGATAATGCGTTACAGAGCTATAACGAACCGATGACCATGCGCAAAGATTTAATTGCTGCTGGCGTCGATCCGGCCGATATTGTCCTCGACTATGCAGGCTTCCGTACACTGGATTCCATCGTGCGCACGCGCAAAGTCTTTGATACTAACGACTTTATTATTATCACCCAACGTTTCCACTGTGAGCGCGCATTATTTATCGCCTTGCATATGGGGATTCAGGCGCAGTGTTATGCCGTACCATCACCAAAAGATATGTGGTCGGTGCGTATTCGCGAATTTGCCGCCCGTTTCGGCGCGCTGGCTGACCTTTACATTTTTAAACGTGAACCACGATTTTTAGGGCCGCTGGTCCCTATTCCGGCCATGCATCAGGTGCCGGAAGATGCGCAGGGCTACCCCGCCGTCACGCCCGAACAGTTACTTGAATTACAAAAGAAACAAGGAAAGTAGTTATGGATGTACAGCAGTTTTTTGTCGTTGCCGTTTTTTTCCTTATCCCGATATTTTGTTTTCGCGAAGCGTGGAAAGGCTGGCATGCTGGCGCTATTGATAAACGAGTAAAAAATGCGCCGGAACCGGTGTATGTCTGGCGCGAAAAGAATCCGGGGCTCTTTTTCGCTTATATAGTGGCGTATATCGGTTTCGGTATTTTATCTGTCGGCATGATTATTTATCTTATATTTTACCGATAATGGTATTTTCTCTATAGTCCACTATTGAGAATAATTATTACTCCACTTGATAAGCTGTGGATATAGCATTCTGAGCCACAGCTATTTGTGAATCCTTTCACAGTTTAAATTCCCCCCGCCGTTTAGCCTTAATATCAGCACGTTATATTTGTCATTTTACCCTAAATAATTCGAGTTGCAGACAAGCGACGAGTGCATGAATCCTCAGTAGCTTACTCGAGTAAGTCACTGGGGCGAATGCGTGACGTCGCAACACATGTAATTTGAAGTATGGCGGGTAAATCAGGCGTTCGCCTTAATTACCCATAACATTAAGGAAGATCACATGCCGCAACAAAATTATCTGGATGAACTCACCCCGGCCTTTACGCCTTTGCTGGCGATCAAAGAAGCCTCCCGTTGTTTATTATGTCACGATGCCCCCTGTAGTCAGGCTTGCCCGGCGCAAACCGATCCAGGGAAATTTATTCGCTCAATTTATTTTCGTAATTTTAAAGGCGCAGCCGAGACAATTCGCGAAAATAATGCGCTCGGCGCCGTTTGCGCCAGAGTGTGCCCCACAGAAAAATTATGTCAAAGTGGTTGTACCCGGGCCGGTGTCGATGAACCGATTGATATTGGTCGCTTACAGCGTTTTGTTACCGATTTTGAACAACAGACCAAAATGGAGATTTATCAGCCTGGTAGCAAAACGCTCGGTAAAGTTGCCGTTATCGGTGCAGGCCCTGCCGGGTTGCAGGCCAGCGTAACACTGACGAACCAGGGTTATGACGTCACAATTTATGAAAAAGAGGCGCAGCCGGGCGGCTGGTTGCGTAATGGCATTCCGCAATTCCGCTTACCGCAGTCGGTACTGGATGCAGAAATCGCCCGCATTGAAAAAATGGGCGTGACCATTACGTGCAATTGCGAAATTGGTAACACGCTCACTCTGGAACAATTGAAAGCAGAAAACCGTGCGGTACTGGTGACTGTAGGTTTATCTTCCGGCTCCACCCTGCCTCTGTTTGAACATGCTGACGTCGAAATTGCCGTCGATTTCCTGCAACGCGCGCGTCAGGCGCAAGGCGATATCGATATTCCAGAGAGCGCATTAATCATCGGCGGCGGCGATGTTGCCATGGACGTTGCCAGCACGCTGAAAGTTCTCGGCTGTCAGACAGTCACTTGCGTGGCGCGTGAAGAGTTAGACGAGTTTCCGGCAAGCGAAAAAGAGTTTGCCAGCGCCAGAGATCTGGGCGTCTCAATTATCGACGGGTTTACACCTGTAGCGATAGAAGGCAATAAAGTCGCCTTTAAGCATGTCCGTCTACCAGGCGAACTCACAATGGCGGCAGATAAAATTATCCTCGCCGTTGGTCAACATGCCGAACTTGCCGCCTTTGCCGCGCTGAATCCACAGCGCAACACTATCGAAACACAAAACTACCAGACCCGTGATCCGCAACTATTTGCCGCTGGCGATATTGTTAAGGGCGATAAAACTGTGGTTTACGCCGTGAAGACCGGGAAAGAAGCCGCCGAGGCGATTCATCATTATTTAGAGGGAGCTTGCTCATGTTAACGAAAGATCTTTCTATTACCTTTTGCGGCGTTAAGTTTCCCAATCCGTTTTGCCTCTCTTCTTCGCCAGTAGGCAACTGTTATGAGATGTGCGCCAAAGCTTACGATACCGGCTGGGGCGGTGTCGTGTTCAAAACCATTGGTTTTTTTATCGCTAATGAAGTCTCGCCACGCTTTGATCATCTGGTTAAAGAAGATACCGGTTTTATCGGCTTCAAAAATATGGAGCAAATTGCCGAGCATCCTCTGGAAGAAAACCTGGCTGCGATCCGTCGCTTGAAACAGGATTATCCAGACAAGGTGTTGATCGCTTCGATCATGGGAGAAAACGAGCAGCAGTGGGAAGATCTGGCGCGTCTGGTGCAAGAAGCGGGCGCGGATATGATCGAGTGCAATTTCTCCTGTCCGCAGATGACTTCCCATGCTATGGGGAGCGATGTCGGACAAAGCCCGGTGCTGGTAGAAAAATATTGTCGGGCGGTAAAACGTGGTTCGACGCTACCGATGCTGGCAAAGATGACACCGAATATCGGTGATATGTGTGACGTAGCACTGGCGGCAAAACACGGCGGCGCCGATGGCATTGCGGCAATTAACACCGTCAAATCCATCACCAATATCGACCTTAATCAAAAGATCGGTATGCCGATCGTCAACGGTAAATCGAGTATTTCCGGCTACTCCGGTAAAGCGGTGAAACCAATCGCTTTGCGCTTTATTCAACAAATGCGCACACACCCGGAACTGCATGATTTCCCGATCAGCGGCATCGGCGGTATTGAAACCTGGGAAGATGCAGCGGAATTTTTATTGCTCGGCGCGGCGACATTGCAGGTCACTACCGGCATCATGCAGTACGGTTATCGTATTGTGGAAGATATGACGAGCGGTCTGTCGCATTATCTTGCCGACCAGGGATTTGACTCGTTGCAGGAGATGGTAGGGCTGGCGAATCACAATATTGTTCCGGCCGAAGATCTAGACCGTAGTTATATCGTGTATCCCAACATCAATCTTGATAAATGTGTCGGCTGTGGGCGCTGCTATATTTCCTGCTACGACGGTGGTCATCAGGCGATGGAATGGAGTGAGAAAACCCGCACACCGCATTGTAATACCGAGAAGTGCGTTGGGTGTCTGCTTTGCGGTCACGTCTGCCCGGTGGGTTGTATTGATCTCGGCGAAGTGAAGTTTAAAAAGGGAGAGAAAGAACACCCGGTAGCGTTGTAAAACCCGCGTCGCATCCGGCATTTGGTTCCTGTCGCCGGATGCGGCGTGAACGCCTTATCCGGCCTACAAAACCATACAGATAATAATGTTATGTGCGTTTATGGCCGAATGCGGTCCACATTCACATCACTTCTTACGTGCGTACTTCAGTGAATCCAGCGCCACGGCGAAGATAATAATCGCCCCTTTGATGATGTACTGCCAATACGGATTTACGCCGATGTACGTCAGCCCGTAGTTGATGACCGTAAAGATAATTACCCCGGTCACGACACCAATTACCGTCCCTACACCACCACTGAACGAAACGCCGCCCACCACGCACGCCGCGATAGCATCCAGTTCATACATAAAGCCAAGATTATTGGTGGCAGAACCGATACGCCCAGCTTCCAGCATCCCACCAAAGGCATAGAACACGCCAGACAGCGCATAAATCATCAACAGATTCAGGCCGACGTTAACGCCAGAAACTTTCGCCGCTTCCGGGTTACCGCCAATAGCAAAAATATTCTTGCCGAAGCGAGTTTTATTCCATAACACCCAGACAAACACGACAGCAATCAGCGCGTAGAAGGTGATGTAAGAGAGACGGAAGCTTCCCAGCGCAATAAAGCCCTGGGCAAAAGTGGAAAAACCGCTATCAAAACCAGAAATCGGCGACGCACCAACGAAGTCGTAATAGAGCGAGTTGATGCCATAAACGATGATCATCGTGCCGAGCGTGGTAATAAACGGCGTCACGTTGAGATAAGCAATAATCAGACCGTTGATCAAACCGATAACCGCGCCAATAGCACAAACAATCAGAATAACCAGCGCAATCGGCATCGTCGCCATTTCCGGGAACACTTTGTTAGCGTTATCCATTGACTGCAATAACGTCGCTGCTACCACCGCTGCCAGCCCTACCTGACGCCCGGCAGAAAGGTCGGTCCCCTGAGTAACAATGAGCCCCGCCACGCCAAGCGCGATAATAATACGTACCGATGACTGGGTGAGAATATTACTTAAGTTCAACAGACTTAAAAATGTTGGGTCCTGGAAAATAATAATCGCCAGCAAAACTAAAAGGACGACGTAAATACCGCCCTCTTTCAGATAAGTAAGAAAACCTTTCTTATTTAACGCACTCATAGGAAGCCCCTGGTCTTAAAGGTGCAAAGACGCAAGACGCAGAATTTCGTTTTGCGTTGTTGTTTTTGTATCGACAATTCCAGAAACGAGGCCATTGCTCATCACCAGAATACGGTCTGTTATCCCTAACAGCTCTGGCATTTCCGAGGAGATAATAATAATCCCCTTGCCTTTCTTCGCCAGCTCGGCAATTAACTGATAAATTTCAAACTTCGCCCCGACATCAATACCGCGAGTGGGTTCATCGAGCATTAATATTTCTGGTTGCGTTAACAGCCAGCGACCGATAATCACCTTTTGTTGATTACCACCAGAGAGTGAGCCAATCTGCGTACGGTGACCTGGCGTTTTTACCCGCATCGAGTCAATAACCCACTGGGTATCGCTTTTCATTCGCGAATTATCCAGTAGCCCCACTTTGTTTTTGTAGTTACGAATATTGGAAATTAATGAGTTAAAGCCGATATCCAGATAAGCATAAATCCCCGTTGATCGACGCTCTTCGGTCACCAACGCAAATCCATGGTTAATGGCTTCATTGGCATTATGGTTATTAATCTTTTTGCCATGCAGAGTAATGGTGCCGGAAGATTTCTCGCGGATGCCAAACAAAGTTTCGACAATGTCGGTACGTTTCGCCCCCACCAGACCAGCAATACCAAGAATTTCTCCTTTATGCAGATCAAACGAGACATCACGAATCGATGGCTGGCGTAGCGATGTCAGGTTGCGTACTTCGAGGATCACTTCACCGGGGTTGTTTTCTTTATCCGGGAAACGCTGGTTAAGAGAGCGCCCAACCATCATGGCGATGATCTTGTCCATTGTCAGCCCTGCCAGCGGTTCGGTGGCAATCCACTGACCGTCGCGCAATACGGTGACTTCATCACATAACTGAAAGATTTCTTCCATTTTATGCGAGATATAGACAATACCGCAGCCGCGTTCTTTTAATTTACGAATAATAGTGAACAGATGGTTGACCTCTTTTTCAGTTAACGAAGAGGTAGGTTCATCCATGATCACAATTTTCGCATTATAGGAAAATGCTTTAGCAATTTCGATCATCTGCATTTGCGAAACAGATAATGTACCGACGCGCGCACGCGGATCGATATCAATATCCAGTTCATCAAAAATCGCTTTGGTTTCGCGGTACATTTTATCCTGATCAACAAACATGCCTTTAGTGGGATATCGCCCCAGCCACATGTTGTCCATCACCGAACGTTGCAATACCAGGTTTAATTCCTGATGCACCATCGAAATACCGTTTTCCAGCGCTTCTTTGGCAGAATGAAAATCGATTTCTTTACCCTGAAATAAAATGGTGCCGGAATCTTTTTGGTAAATGCCAAACAAACATTTTAATAATGTTGATTTTCCCGCCCCGTTCTCTCCCATTAATGCATGGATAGAATGAGGTCGGACTTTTAAATTGACGTTATCAAGCGCCTTAACGCCAGGAAAAGACTTGTTGATACCACTCATTTCCAACAAGTATTCACCTGATGACGGAGTCGTTGAGCTGACCATATAATTTTACCTTGTTGGCCATACAATTTGGGCGCAATAACTTATTGCGCCCAATCGGTCTTATTTCTTGCTAAATTCAGCCAGATTATCTTTGTCTACGCCAACATAAGGAACGCGGACAATTTTGTTATCGATTTTCCAGTTGGTGCCATCAGCGGCCCCCTTGCCTTCAGCAAGATTTTTCGCCAGATCAAACGTCGCTTTCGCCTGGTTGTTAGCATCATTCAGCACAGTTCCTGCCATCGCACCGGATTTCACCAGCGCCAGCGCTTCTGGCAACGCATCGACGCCAAACACCGGAATGCTGCTCTTGTTGTGCGCTTTCAGCGCTTCTACCGCGCCCATTGCCATCGCATCATTGTTGGCGATAACCACTTCAATTTTGTTGGCGTTCGGGCCAGATAACCAGGCGTCCATCTTATCTTTCGCCTGAGCGGTATCCCACATTGCGGTGTCTAACTGTAGCTGTTCAGTTTTAATGCCTTTGTCATTCAGCTCTTTGATAACATAGGTGGTACGCGCTTCTGCATCAGGATGGCCCGGTTCGCCTTTCAGCAACACAAACTGAATCTGACCATCTTTGTTAAGATCCCAACCCTGATTCGCCGCCCAGTGTTTGGCAATCAGATCCCCCTGAATAATCCCGGACTCTTTGGAGTCAGTACCGACATAGTAGGCTTTGTCATAGCTATCCAGCGCCTTACGAGACGGCTCTTTATTAAAGAAAACTACCGGTACGTTTTGCCCACGTGCTTTTTCAATCACCGTACCCGCTGCAGCCGGATCAACCAGGTTGATTGCCAGCGCCTTCACCCCTTTTGCCAACAGCACGTCAATCTGATCGTTCTGTTTGGACTGGTCATTCTGTGAATCATTCATCAGCAGTTGCACATCTGGCGCGGCTTTCGCATCCTGCTCAATAGCCTTACGCACCACAGACATAAAGTTATCGTCGTACTTATAGATTGTTACACCAATGCGGGTATCAGCAGCATGTGCAGCAGCACCGAATAACATGCTGGCCATCACAGCAGACAGGGTTAACACCTTCTTATTCATGGTATCTCCGGTTTTTCTTATGCAGGGTAGTGCTTGAGATAGATGCTCGGCGGGGCAGCATAGTTAATGAAGTGTTACTGAACGCCGAAGCTCATTTTTTAAATTTCGTTCTTCCTTGCCCGGTAACACTCCAGAAAACGGCTTTAATTGTGGTTATGACGCCATAACCTCGGTAAAAACGATTATCTTATGTTACATATCAGTTACAGCGTTAAAACGGTGCAATCATAGCCATCGTATTGTTAATATACTGTGAAATCACTCACAAATTGAAAGCGGTTACATCGTCTGATTTGTTGAGTTAGTGATCGCTGCCGCATTCTGTCGCGTGGCTACAGAATGACGACGTACTAACGTCGGCATAAAGCAGTGGCTGGCGCGGGAATCAATCTTACCCGCAGCCCCCTGCAAGGCCAGTTCAGTCGCCATTTTCGCCATCGAGGCAATGGGATAACGCACGGTTGTTAACTGTGGGTCGGTGTAACGAGCGATGGGGATATCATCGAAACCGATGATTGAGAGATGTAACGGAACGACAATGCCGTTATCTTTTAATGCCGTCAGTGCGCCAGCGGCCATATTGTCGTTATAAGCAAAGACAGCAGTAAGTTGCAGATTGCGCCCCAGCAGTTCAACCATCGCCGCTTCCCCGCCCGGCATATCCGGCGTACCGGTGCCGATCCAGCTTTCCGACGGAACAATATCCTGCTCTTTCAGCGCGCTCATCCACCCTGCTTTGCGCATTGCATCATCTTCAATGCCATGACTGGAAGCCAGATAGCCGATACGTTGATGACCGTTATTCAGCAACATACGCGTTGCCATTCTGGCACCACTGATGTTATCCAGGCAGACGCAACGATGAGCGTATCCCGGAACAACCCGGTTAATCAGTACCATGCCGGGAATGTTATCCATAAACTGAGCCAGTTCGTCGTCGCTTAATGCTTTTGAGTGAACAATCAACGCATTACAACGTTGACGAATTAACACCTCAATGGCGTGGCGCTCTTTTTCCGCTTCATGGTAACTGTTGCCGATCAGGACATATTTTTGATGTTGCTGAGCAACAAGATCCACGGCTTTAACCAGCGCGCCGAAAAATGCATCAGAGACATCCATCACCACTACGCCGATGGTATCGCTCATCTGGGTTGCCAGTGCCTGGGCATTGGCGTTTGGTCGATAATCCAGCGCGCACACCGCTTTCATTACTGCTTCACGCGTGTCCGCACTCACCAGGGCGCTGTTATTTAATACCCGGGAAACCGTTGCCACAGAAACGCCAGCCTGACGCGCTACATCACGAATGGTGATCATATTCACTACCTGTTGTGAAATTGCAGTAGGTTACTGCTTGCTGGCGGCTATTTTGTCAGCACTGAATAGCGGACTTCGTGAATCGAGTCACAGCAATGGAAACGGTTACAGCCATTTTGTTAATGAATGTGATCAAGATCGTTATCTTGATGTTTTGGATAATGCAGGTCCGGCGGCACGCAAAGTTAACTGACGCCAGAGCCATTCTACCGGCCCCTGACGGAAATAGCGCAGCCAAATAACAGAGAAAAGCAGGTTTGCCAGCCATACCGGGACAACAAACGCCAGCAGTTCCAGACGGTCAAACTGCATAAACAGAGCAAGGTGATAAAACAGCGTGGTACAAAGCAGCGTTTGCAGCAGGTAGTTGCTCAGCGCCATCCGCCCGACGCAAGCAATCGCCAGCACCAATTTAAAGCGACTTAACTGCGGCCAAAAACCGAACAGCAGCGACGCATAGCCGATCGCCTGAAACGGCGCACTCAGTTCACGCGGCATCTGGAGTAAGAAAGCACACCAGCGATACGCCCAGTCCAGCCGCCATTGCAACACAATAGCGGGAAAGTTGATCAGCATACCAATCGCCACCAGCGCAAAACCGGTACGACGATAGTGGCGCAAGCTAAACTGCCCTTTCAGCCAGCCGCTACGCATCAACGCCGCGCCAATCAACATCATCCCCGCAAGTTGCCAGCCATACTGCGCGCCCAGCGCCAGTAAACTGTCCCCTACGCCATCAGCGCGGTTACTGATCGCCTCAACGCCACCGTGCAGTTTCCAGTATTTTTCATACAGAATGGCCGACGCATCCGGCGTCCAGGCGCGACTGGTTTGACTATCGGAAATCAATCCCAACAACAGCAACACGCCAAGCCCTACCAGGTACAGCATCACGCCAGAATTAAACAGACTTTTTACCGATGGCGCATCACGCACCAGACGCCAGCAAATTAACCCCACCAGTCCGTAAGCCAACAGAATGTCGCCGTCCCAGAATAACAATCCGTGAATAAAGCCCAGCAAAACTAATAACGTTAGCCGCGACTGGATCCAGCGTCTGCCGCGCGGCAGTAACATTTGCAGGCCAGCACCAAACAGCAACGCAAAAAGCGTGAGAAATTTAGCCTGACCAATAAGATCCAGAAATGCCCAGCTCCAGGCATCCTGCGGTGTAATGGTACCGTACCAGGCGGGATTGAGATAAGCCGCCTTTGGTAGCCCAAAGGCGCTAATGTTGAGAAGCAGGATCCCCAGAATGGCGACGCCGCGAACAAAATCGAGCGTGACGTTGCGCTCCATGGTTCCTGCCTTTTAATCAGTTGTGATGACGCACAGCACGCAGAAACTCGTGACGCGTATTCTGACTGGATTTAAACAAACCACCGAGGGAGGTTGTTGTCGTGGCGCTGGTTGCATCACGAATACCGCGCGCTTTCACGCAGTAATGCACCGCATCAATGGACACCGCCACGTTATTGGTGCCCAGCAGCGTTTGCAATGCAATAAGGATTTGCTGGGTCAGACGTTCCTGCACCTGCGGTCGTTGGGCAAAGAACTGTACGATGCGGTTAATTTTCGACAAACCGATGACAGAATCTTTCGGAATGTAAGCCACCGTCGCTTTGCCATCAATGGTGACAAAGTGGTGTTCACAGGTGCTGGTCAGAGTGATATCGCGCACTGTGACCATCTCATCCACTTTCATTTTGTTTTCAATGAGAGTGATTTTCGGGAAGTTGGCGTAATCCAGACCAGAGAAAATTTCATCGACATACATTTTGGCAATGCGATGCGGCGTTTCCATCAAACTGTCGTCAGCCAGGTCGAGATTCAGCAGTTGCATAATTTCGGTCATATGACCGGCAATAAGGCTTTTGCGCGTTTCGTTATCCATTTCATGCACGGGCGGGCGCAGCGGTGTTTCCAGTCCTCGCGCAACCAGCGCTTCATGAACCTGGGCCGCTTCTTTACTGAGTGATGGCATTTATCTTTCTCCTGCAGGTGTGGCGCCTCTGCCCTGCGTGGGGGCAAAGTTATTAAGCTGATTAGCAGCCTGATTATTGTGCGTGAGGCGGCGCACATAATCCAGTATTCACAGCGATAATTATTGTAATTGTCGCTACCTTTCATCAGTGAATGTTAAAACATCGTTGTACAAATGAGAAAGTGAAAGTTACTCACGGCGCATTGAATAAACGGTACGATGGAGAAAATGTAAACAACACAACAAGGAGCCACGCATGGAAATGCTCGCAGAGCACCGCTGTTTTGAAGGCTGGCAGCAATGCTGGAGGCACAACTCTCACGCCTTAATTGTGCGCTGATGCACGCCAGCAATGTCCTGGATGCAATTCCAGTGCTCATTGATCAGGACGATGGTCCTGCGTATCCAGCCAGGATACGATGATCACAGTGACGACTTCATCACCTCTTTTACCGGGGATCATCTGCGCTTCCATGCGCAGTATTTACTGACGTAAAAGCCCGCCCGGTTCGCCGGGCATCTTGCTATCAGAAACGATAGTCCACCGCCATAAAGTAACGACGACCGTCTTCGTTGTAGCTGTAGTCATCACGGCTGAGATCTTTATCGGTCAGGTTCAACACACCAGCACGCAGTTTGACATCTTTCGTCACCTGCCACGCTGCGCCTGTATTCCAGATCGTATAACCGCCCGGCGTTTTAGCTGTCGCGCTGTCAGCACGTTTTTGTCCGGTATAGTTACCAGAAACATAGAACGACCAGTCTTCCAGCGCCAGCGGTTTCCAGTCCAGAGTACCGTTAGCGGTATGGAACGGCAGATCGGAAAGCGGTTTGTTTTCGCCGTTGCTGACATCACGACCATCGTTATAGGTGTAGTTGAGTGACAGTTTCCATTGGTCGTTGAACGGAATTTTCAACTCGGTTTCCACACCCTGAATACGTGCTTTGTTAACGTTGTAATAACGAAACACCGGCACACCGTCTGCGGTAAAACCAACAAAGTTTTGGTAGCCCGGTGCAGCGTTAATGTCAGACGTACGGCTGATGCTGATACGATCTTTTACATCGTTACGGAAGACAGTCACGCTGGATTCAACGCCTTCCAGCCAGCCTTCTTCCCCCATATAGTAAAGCCCCAGCTCCCAGCTTTCGCTGGTTTCTGGTTTCAGATCCGGGCTACCAACAATCTTACATGCGCCACGGCAAGAATTGCTTGTCCAGTCGGGGCTAAGTTGTAACAGAGAAGGCGCTTTAAAGGCTGTCGCCCAGCCCCCTTTCACTGTTACGGTATCGGTAGCGTTATAGACCAGATAGGCACGCGGGCTCCAGTGTTCGCCGTAGGTTTCATGATCGTCCATACGTACGCCAGTGGTCAAAGACAGCGGTTCGAAGATCCGCCATTCATCTTCGATAAACAGCGCATACTGGCTGGCAGATGTTTTGCTGCTGGTCCCGCCAGTCAGGTTTACCGCATCATTAAGTTTGTCATGACGCCATTCGCCACCAAAGGTGACAAATTGATTAATCGCCGTCAGCGGCAATGTGTATTTACCGTCGACAGTATTACTTTCGGAAGTAATTGGGCTGCTATTGCCCGGGTTTTTGTTCTCGAGTTTCTCGCCATAGAATTTCAGTTCGCTGGTGCCGTACTCCCAGCGACCATTATGGCTGACGGAGTAGTTCTGGCGTTCCAGGCGATTTTTGTCCAGCGAGTCGGAATCACGATCCTGACGGTCAAAACCGTAACCAGCGGTAAAATCGTGATTTTGATTCGGCGTCCAGGCAAATTCGACATTACCGTCGCGGCTGGTGAATCCTTCAATACGCGGCGTTTCTCCGGTCCTGGCGGTCGTTGAGCTCTGCGGATCATCTTTTTCACGTTTCGCAAGACTGCCGTAGACTTTCATCCCCAATACGCCGTCAATCAGCGGACCACTGGTGAAGAATTGACCGTTATAGGTATCTCCACGATCGCGGTGTTCCTGAATAGTAGAATCAACCGTAACGGTTCCAGACCATTTCTGGCCGATTTTTTTAGTGATGATATTAACCACGCCGCCGAGCGCATCAGAACCATACAGCGAGGACATCGGGCCGCGCACGACTTCGATACGTTCAATGGAATCGACCGGGATCCAGTTCAGATCAAAATCATTATGGCGGAATACGGCGTTGCGGGAATTAACGCGTTTACCATCAACCAGGATCAGCGTGTAGCTACTGTCCAGACCACGAATACTAACGCCCTTGCGGTTGTCACCTTCGTTTGTCAGTTGCACGCCAGGCACATCTTTAAGCACATCTTTCAGATTCTGTACCGGTTTACGCTGCAGGTCTTCCTGAGTTATCACACTGATGCTGGCGGGCGCGTCTTTAAGGTTTTGTTCAACGGAAGAGGCAGTGACAACCATCGTTTCACCATCATCATCAACCGCTAACACGGGCCATGCACAAGAAATTGCGGACAAACACAGCCCGACCCGTACGAAAGGGTTCAACCTAAACATTCCATATCTCCATGAGGTCACTATAAAAATTTAAATGGGTTATCGCTCACATCTTCTGCATGTCCCCTCACGTACGGCAGCATCGCGGTGGACTTTTTATATGCAGGTGATCAGTCCAGAAAGCCTGGGCAGCCTCTGATTTGTCAGCCTTTTTGATTGCGCGTAACGATAATGCAAACAATAACAATTATCAATTCAATTGTTAAAATTTATATCCGCATGATTATCAAGGGAAAGCAAAATGAAAAAGCCTTCCCGGTTGGGAAGGCTTTATAAAGGAAGGCGTAAAAACTTATTTATTATCGTTCTGTGGGAACTTCATTTCGCTGTAGCGTACGAAGTGGGTTCCTTTAATCAGTTTGTAGCCGAACCAGATGATCAGGAATAGTGGAATACCGATATACGTCGCCGCTACGCCGCCCCAGTCAATGGTGTCTTTCAGGAACGCTTCATAGTTCTGGCCCAGAGTGATAATCAGGCACAGCACAAAGGCGAAAATCGGTCCCAGCGGGAAGAAGCCCGAGCGATACGGCAGATCGTTAATATCATGCCCCTGCAATACATAGCCCCGACGGAAGCGATAGTGGCTGATAGCAATTCCCAGCCAGGCGATAAAGCCCGTCATCCCGGAAGTATTCAGCAGCCACAGATACACTGTCTGGTTGCCAAACATTGACGTCAGGAAGCACAGACCGGCAATCACCGTCGTCGCATACAGGGCGTTACGCGGTACGCCGCCACGCGACAGTTTGGCGAAAATACGCGGCGCTTTACCGTCGCACGCCAGGGTGTACAGCATACGGGTAGACGCGTACATACCGGAGTTACCTGCCGACAGTACCGCCGTCAAAATGACCGCGTTCATCACCGCTGCCGCAGAAAGCAGACCCGCATGCTGGAACACCAGAGTGAATGGGCTGACGCTGATGTCTTTCACATCGTTACGCAGCAGACTCGGATCGGTGTACGGAATGATCAGACTGATAATCAGAATCGCGAATACGTAGAACAGCAGGATTCGCCAGAACACCTGACGTACCGCGCGCGGAATATTTTTCCCCGGCTCTTCAGATTCACCCGCAGCAATACCAATCAGTTCAGTCCCCTGGAAGGAGAAACCGACAATCATCGCCACACCGATCATCGCCGCAAAACCACCGGCAAACGGCGCTTCGCCAATTGTCCAGTTGCTCCAGCCTGCAGGCTGCGCGCCTTTGAAGATACCAATAATCATCATCACGCCGACAACGATAAAGATAATCACTGTCGCAACTTTGATCAGCGAGAACCAGTATTCCGCTTCACCAAAACCACGAACTGAGATGTAGTTCAGCAGGAAGATGATGCCGAGGAACAGCGCACTCCAGATCCAACCGGGAGTATCAGGAAACCACCAGCTCATGACCAACTGCGCGGCAACAAGGTCAACGGCAATAGTCACCGCCCAGTTGTACCAGTAGTTCCAGCCCAGCGCGAAGCCAAAGCCTTCTTCAACATAGTTCTGACCGTAAGTCGCAAAGGAACCGGAAACGGGCATATAGGCAGCCAGTTCACCGAGACTGGTCATCAGAAAGTAAACCATCAGACCAATAAGAATATATGAAAGCAGCGCCCCGCCCGGGCCTGCCTGAGAAATCGTTGCGCCAGAGGCAACAAAAAGCCCTGTACCGATGGAGCCGCCAATGGCAATCATCGTCAGGTGACGCGCCTTTAATTCACGGCGTAAGCCCGGCGCTTCTGTGGTTTTAGTTTCGGAAACCATACGAAAATGCTATCCATCATAAAAAATGAGGCGCGATTGTAGCAGACGATCTGCGATCCTTCCGGTAGAAATACGCAGTTATAAGAGACCTTCATGATCGCCCAGGGATTATAAGTAAAGCAGCCAATCTCTTTTCTGGCGAATGCATAACACTGGCGCTGCGTCACGAAATCGACACAGCGCCAGCCCGCTCATGTACAGCAATTTAACGCGGTAAATTAGCGGGATCGCAGTAGTCCAGAAAACGCAGTAACGCGTTGGAAAGATGCTTTTGCCGATGATGAATACGCCACAATGTGCGCATCAGGCGCGGCAGTGGGACAGCAACCTCACGTAAAGTGCCAGTCTGCAATTGCTCTTCAATCACGCGCCGCGACAAACAGCTAATTCCAAGCCCGTGACGTACCGCATGTTTGATGGCCTCAGAATTCCCTAATTCCATCGCCATTTCAAACTTCGGCAGATGCGACAATAACAGATAGTCGACAATCTCTCGTGTGCCGGAACCACGTTCACGCAGGATCCACGGCGCGCCAGCCAGCTGCTCCAGAGTAACCGGACCGTGAGCAAGTGGTGAAGTTGGCGCGGCAAAAACCACCAGTTCATCCTCCAGCCACGGTTCAGAAATAATTTCAGTGCTGTGACACGGCCCTTCAATAAAGCCAATATCAACACGAAAATCCAGCACTGCCTGTACCACGTCCTGACTGTTACCAACACTAAGTTCAATCGGCAACTGCGGATAATCAAGGCGATAACGAGCGATGACTGCAGGCAAAATGTAATTGCCAATGGTGCTACTGGCATAGACACGAATCGCGCCGTTGTCTTCACGAAACAGTTGTTCGATTTCAACGGCCTGTTCGAGCAGCGCCAACGCGCGTGGATAGAGCAACCGTCCGTGCTCATTGACGACAAGTCGTTTACCGACGCGATCAAACAGTTGCACGCCAAGCTGCCCTTCCAGATCGGTCAACGCCGCGCTCACTGCCGATTGCGACAACGCCAGCATCACCGATGCCTGGGTGGTTGATCCACTTTTCAATACTTCTGCAAAAACTTCCAACTGTCGGAGGGTGATGTGCATAGTCGCTTACCACTTATAAAGATTAATTATAAATATATAATCAATTTTATTTTTAAACCAGTTAGTTGTAACCTCTGTGCCCGGTTAAAGGAGAGGGTTATGACGAATATCACCTTACAGAAACAACATCGTACACTGTGGCATTTTATTCCGGGGTTAGCCCTGAGCGCAGTAATCACCGGGGTCGCCCTGTGGGGTGGTTCCATTCCCGCAGTTGCGGGTGCCGGGTTTAGCGCCCTTACCCTCGCAATCTTGCTGGGGATGGTTTTAGGCAACACCATCTATCCGCACATCTGGAAAAGCTGTGACGGCGGTGTGCTGTTTGCTAAACAATATTTATTACGTCTGGGTATTATTCTTTACGGTTTCCGTCTGACATTCTCACAAATTGCCGATGTCGGTATCAGTGGGATTATCATTGACGTGCTGACGCTGTCCAGTACTTTCCTGCTGGCTTGCTTCCTTGGGCAAAAAGTCTTTGGCCTGGACAAGCACACCAGCTGGCTGATCGGCGCGGGTAGCAGCATTTGTGGTGCTGCGGCAGTACTGGCGACTGAGCCGGTAGTGAAAGCGGAAGCCAGTAAAGTGACTGTGGCTGTCGCAACCGTCGTTATCTTCGGGACCATCGCTATCTTCCTCTATCCGGCGATATATCCGCTGATGACCCAATGGTTCGGCCCGGAAACATTCGGTATCTACATTGGTTCTACCGTGCACGAAGTGGCGCAGGTTGTGGCTGCTGGTCATGCCATCAGCCCGGAAGCTGAAAACGCGGCAGTTATCTCCAAAATGCTGCGCGTGATGATGCTGGCTCCGTTCCTCATCCTGCTGGCGGCGCGTGTTAAACAGCTGTCTCCGGCGAATGGCGGCGAGAAAAGCAAAATCACCATTCCGTGGTTTGCAATCCTGTTCATCGTAGTTGCCATCTTTAACTCGTTCCATCTGTTACCGCAGAGCGTTGTGAACATGCTGGTAACGCTGGATACCTTCCTGCTGGCAATGGCGATGGCGGCACTGGGTCTGACTACTCACGTCAGTGCGCTGAAAAAAGCCGGGGCGAAACCTCTGCTGATGGCACTGGTGCTGTTTGCCTGGTTGATTGTTGGTGGTGCTGTGATTAACCATGTAATTCAAAGCGTCATCGCATAAACCACTACATCTTGCTCCTGTTAACCCGCTATCATTACCATTTTCCTCCAGCGGGTTTAACAGGAGTTCACTCATGAAATACATTGGAGCGCACGTTAGTGCTGCTGGCGGTCTGGCAAATGCCGCAATTCGCGCCGCCGAAATCGACGCAACCGCGTTTGCCTTGTTCACCAAAAACCAACGCCAGTGGCGTGCCGCACCACTCACTACGCAAACCATCGATGAATTCAAAGCCGCCTGTGAAAAATATCACTACACATCGGCGCAAATTCTCCCCCATGACAGTTATCTGATTAATCTCGGTCATCCGGTCGCAGAAGCTCTGGAAAAGTCGCGTGATGCTTTTATTGACGAAATGCAGCGCTGCGAACAACTAGGACTCTCTTTGCTCAACTTCCACCCCGGTAGTCATCTGATGCAGATTTCAGAAGAGGATTGCCTTGCGCGTATTGCCGAATCCATCAACATTGCGCTGGATAAAACTCAAGGTGTCACCGCGGTGATTGAAAATACCGCCGGTCAGGGTAGCAACTTAGGATTTAAATTCGAACATCTCGCGGCGATTATTGACGGCGTGGAAGATAAATCCCGCGTCGGCGTCTGCATTGATACCTGCCATGCTTTTGCCGCCGGGTATGATTTACGTACCCCTGCCGAATGCGAGAAAACATTCGCTGATTTTGCACGTATCGTCGGCTTTAAATATCTGCGCGGCATGCACCTCAACGATGCGAAAAGCGCCTTTGGTAGCCGTGTTGACCGCCATCATAGCCTTGGCGAAGGCAATATCGGTCATGACGCGTTTCGTTGGATTATGCAGGACGACCGCTTCGACGGCATTCCACTGATCCTTGAAACCATCAACCCGGATATCTGGGCAGAAGAAATCGCCTGGCTAAAAGCGCAACAAACTGAAAAAGCGGTGGCCTGATCGATGAACGACAGGGAAAAGCAGATTCTTAAAATTCTGCGCCGCAACCCGCTGATTCAACAGAATGAAATCGCCGATATTCTGCAAATCAGCCGCTCACGCGTTGCTGCCCATATTATGGACTTGATGCGTAAAGGCCTGATTAAAGGCAAAGGATATATCCTTACTGAGCAGGATTACTGTGTGGTGGTGGGGGCAATCAATATGGATATTCGCGGAATGGCGGATATCCACTACCCAGAAGCGGCATCAAATCCCGGTACTGTTCACTGTTCAGCGGGCGGTGTTGGCCGCAATATCGCGCATAACCTGGCCCTGCTTGGTCGGGATGTGCATTTAATTTCAGCTATTGGCAACGATTTTTACGGTGAGACATTACTGGAAGAAACGCGCCGCGCGGGCGTGAACGTTTCAAGCTGTATTCGTCTGCACGGACACAGCACCGCAACTTATCTCGCTATCGCCAATAAGCAGGAAGAAACGGTCCTGGCAATCAATGACACACATATCCTGCAACAGCTAACGCCTCAACTGCTCAATGGTTCACGGGACTTGATTCGCCATGCTGGCGTGGTGCTGGCAGACTGTAACCTCACGCCTGAAGCCCTGGAATGGGTCTTTACCCTCGCTGATGAAATTCCGGTGTTTGTCGATACTGTTTCCGAATTTAAAGCGAGCAAAGTGAAAACCTGGTACAGCCGGATCCACACTCTGAAACCAACACAAAATGAACTGGAAATTTTGTGGGGTCAGCGGATTAAAGACGACGACGATCGCATCAGGGCTGTAAATTCGCTGCATCAACAGGGCGTTAAACGCATTTTTGTTTATCTGCAAGATGAATCTGTATTTTGCAGCGAAAAGGATGGCGAGCAATTTTTACTGACCGCGCCAGAGCATACGACAGTGGATAGTTTTGGCGCCGACGATGGTTTTATGGCGGGCCTGGTGTATAGCTTTCTGGAAGGAAGTAATTTTCGCGAGAGCGCCCGTTTTGCCATGGCCTGTGCGGCGATATCACGCGCCAGCGGCAGCATAAACAACCCTACCCTGTCTGCCGATAACGCGTTTTCATTAGTGTCGATAGTGTAAAAATGTTGCCGGATACGACGTTTGAGGCGTCTTATCCGGCTCATAAATCGCGCACTACGCTAAACCAATAAAGAACCCGGCAATGGTCGCACTCATCAGGTTGGAAAGCGTTGCTGCTGCCAGCGCCCGTAAACCAAGCTGAGCGATTTCCGGCGCACGTTTTGGCGAAATAGCGGAGAATGCCCCTACCACGACGCCAATAGACCCGAAGTTTGCAAAACCGCAGAGTGCGAACGAGATAATGGCAATGGTCTTGACATCCAGCGTACCGCCCGTTTGCAGATAGGGCGAGAAGTTGAGATAAGCGACAAATTCATTAATCGCCAGCTTCTGTCCAATCAAACTTCCGGCAAGATTGGCGTCATTCCAGTCCACGCCCATAATCCATGCCAGTGGGGCCAGCACATAGCCGAAAATGCTTTCCAGAGAAACATTGGCGAAACCAAACCAGCCGCCAATTCCACCAATAATGCCGTTGATCAGCGCAATGATCGCCACAAATGCCATCACCACCGTCGCCACACCTGCTGCAATTTTCAGCCCGGTCATTGCACCATTCGCCGCGGCTTCGATAATACTTTTTGGTGGCGTTTCGCTAAACGACAGATTTTCAAACGTAACTTGTGAAGGTTCCGTCGCTGGGCTAAGAATACGTGCAAACAGAATGCCGCCGGGAATAGCCATCAGCGAAGCCGCTAACAAATAATCAATCGGCACGCCCATTCCGGCATAACCAATCATCATCGAACCCGCAATAGACGCCATACCGCTACAAATTGCAGTAAACAGTTCGTTGCGGTTCAGACGATCGATAAACGGTTTCACGATCGCCGGGATCTCGTTTTGTCCGAGGAAAATCGTGGTAACCGCCACAAAAGATTCGATTTTGCTGATATTAAGGGCTTTCTGGAAAATACTGCCAAGAATGCGGATCAGCAGCCCCATCACGCCAATGTAGTACAGCAAGCTGATAAGCGCGGTAACAAAAATAATCGCCGGAAGTACGCGAAATGCGAAGATAAATCCCGCGCCGTCAAACAGGACGTCCATTTTCGGCCCCACCAGCGAACCAAAAATAAAGGCGCTCCCGGCGTCACTGTAGGACATCACTTTATGGACGCCTAACGCCGCCTGCTCGACGGCCCATTTTCCTGGTGGAAAATAGAGCATGATGCCGCCAATGGCGAATTGCAGCAGTAACGCAGCCCCAACGGTGCGTAAGCTGATACTTTTTTTATTCACAGACAATAAGAACGCAATTGCCAGCAATACCACCATCCCCACAACACTTCTCATTATATCCATAATGATTTTCCCTTCATGCCAGTAAACCCGGCGCAAAACCAGGTTTTGGTATGTTTGATGAGTACGGGCGACGGCTTTCTGCCCACCGGAAATTATCCCACGAGACGCTGATATTCTTTGGCAATTTCACTCGCCAGAATGGCGTTGTTGAATACCAACTGGATGTTGGATTTCAGGCTATCGCCGCCGGTCAGTTTCGCAACACGAGCTAACAGGAACGGTGTACTCTCTTTCCCGATAACCCCTTGTTCTTCTGCTTCGGCAATAGCCTGATCGATTGCCGCATTGATGGTTTCTTCCGGCATAGCAAACTGTTCCGGGATCGGATTCGCCACCACCAGGCCGCCGTTCAAACCGGTTTGCCATTTCACTGCCATTGCACGAGCGATGTCAGTGGCGCTATCGAGGCGAATGCTGACTTCAAATGGGCTGGTTCGGCAGAAAAACGCAGGCAGCGCTTTTGTCTGATAACCAATTAACGGTACACCGAAGGTTTCTAAATATTCTGTTGTTAATCCTAAATCGAGAATAGATTTTGCACCAGCACACACAACGGCAACATTGGTATTTGCCAGTTCCTGTAAATCGGCAGAAATATCGAAGGTATGTTCCGCGCCACGATGCACACCGCCAATACCACCGGTGGCAAATACTTTAATTCCAGCCAGCGCCGCGATAATCATCGTTGACGCAACGGTAGTGGCGCCATTTTTCCCTGCAGCAACGACAAAAGGTAAATCACGACGACTGACTTTCGTCACGTTATGTCCTTCACGGCCTAACAATTCAATTTCTTCTTTACTTAAGCCCACTTTCATCACGCCGCCAATAATGGCGATGGTAGCGGGTACAGCGCCCTGTTTACGAATAGTTTCTTCCACTTCAATTGCGGTCTGGGCATTTTGCGGAAATGGCATACCATGCGAAATAATAGTTGATTCAAGAGCTACAACCGGTTTTTTATTTTTTAAAGCTTCCTGTACTTCAGCAGATATTTGTAATAATTCAGGGGACAAAGTTAATTCAGACATTCAGTGTTCTCCACTAACGATGTAACATTGGCAATTGATAATTCAGGATTGTTGGTATATTCACAGGCGAGCGCCATTGACGAACATCCCTGCGCAAATCGGACAGAATCGATAAACGACATACCGTCTACCCAACAGGACGCCAGCCCCGCCATCATGGCGTCGCCTGCTCCGGTAACATTGATAACATTTGTTTTAATGGGGGCCGACCACCCGCTTTCACCGTTGATATCACTGTAGTAAACGCCATCTCCCCCCATGCTCAGCACCAGACGGTTCAGGCCGTGTTGATGAAACCAGGCGGCAACCTTTACCACATCTTCACGTCCAGAAAGTGCAATTCCACTTAGCGTTTCAGCTTCAAGGCGGTTAGGTTTCAGTGTATGAATTTTGCTCAAATGATCGCGGATTTTGACACATTTCCATGCTGATACCGGATCAACAAATACAGGTGTGTCTCCGCCATTTTTCAGAACCCAGGCCAGCGCGTCTTCACTAAGATTGCAATCCGCGATAATAACCCTTGCACCGCGAATAAATTCCTGATGTTGGGCGAGAAATTCTGCAGAAATACAGTCGCTAATATTCATATCATTTATCGCGACAAGCATTTCTCCGGTATTATCGAGCAGCGATAAGTAGCTGGAGGTATTTTCACCTGGCACAATTAAACATTTATCGACATAAACACCCGATTGATTAGTTTGCGCCAGCAATGATTGCCCATAGAAATCTCCACCTACCGCACTTAAAAGCCAGGCATTTTTTCCCAGCAACGCCAGATTATGCGCAATATTTCTTCCCACACCGCCTGGGGTAAATTTTATTTTTCCGGGATTCGAATCCGCATAATTCAATGGCTGATGTGAATACCCAGCCACATCAATATTCGCAGAACCAATAATTACTATGTAGTCCTTTTCGCGCATAGCACGCCCCCTGGCAATAAATTGCCAACGAAGAAATTGGGTAAAATAGTCATTACAGCAAATAAGACTATTAGAACATGTGTTCGGATTTAAACACATGTTCATAATAAGCTTGTTTAACGTAATGTAAATCGATCAGAAAAAACGAAATCAGCCAGATATGAAGACGGTCACAAAATTTGTCTATTTATGCAGCAACAAAAAGGAAAGTTGTGATGTGTAACACACAATATGGCAGACAAAGAAAAAGGGCAGAGATGTCTCTGCCCTCAGATTGTTGACAACGCGCGCTTTGTTCATGCCGGATGCGGCGTAAACGCCTTATCCAACCTACAAAAGCGCAAAAGATTCAATATATTGCAGGATTCAGGTAGGCCTGATAAGCATAGCGCATCAGACAAATTTGCGTTTGTCATCATCGGGGAAGAGATATCTCTGCCCCGATGATGAAAAGGAATTATGCGTTTTTTGCTACTACTTGTGTTTCGGGGCGTTTGAGGAATGCATAGGCCAGACCAGCGACCAGCGTACCTGCAATAATCGCCACCAGATAACCCAGCACGGGTGTAATTGCGCCCGGGATCAGCAGCACAAACAGGCCACCGTGCGGCGCCATCAGTTTCGCGCCAATCGCCATTGAGATTGCACCAGTCAGCGCCCCTCCAACGATACAGCACGGCAGAACACGCATCGGATCACGAGCAGCAAACGGAATTGCACCTTCAGAAATAAAGCACAGTCCCAGAACCAGAGCAGCTTTGCCGCCTTCCTGCTGCGCTTTGTCGAATTTGCGACGCGCCACCATTGTTGCCAGACCCATTGCCAGCGGTGGCACCATACCTGCTGCCATAATCGCTGCCATTGGGCCATAGGTTTGGGTACTCAACAGACCCACACCGAACGCGTACGCCGCTTTGTTAACCGGCCCGCCCATGTCAGTGCACATCATGCCGCCAAGGATCGCGCCCAACAGCACCGCATTCGCAGTACCCATAGTTTGCAGCCAGTGGGTCAGACCTTCGAGGATACCAGCAACCGGTTTACCAATCAGGTAGATCATCGCCAGACCGACCACCAGACTGGAAATCAGCGGAATGATCAGGATCGGTTTCAGCGCCTCCATACTCTGTGGCAATTTCAGTTGCGTGCTGATCAATTTCGCAATGTAACCCGCCAGGAAGCCCGCAATAATACCGCCAATAAAGCCAGAACCTGTGCTGACCGCCAGCATACCGCCAATCAGACCCGGCGTGAGGCCAGGACGATCGGCAATCGAGAAGGCGATATAACCTGCCAGTACCGGCACCATCAGCGCAAAGGCTGAACCGCCGCCAATCTGCATCAGTGCAGCAGCAAGCGTACCCGGCTCTTTAAACGCTTCGATACCAAAAGCAAAAGAAAGTGCGATACACAGACCACCGGCAACCACCATCGGTAGCATATAGGAAACGCCCGTCAGCAGGTGACGGTATGCACCAGCACTCTCTTTCTTACCTTCAGTCGTCGCCGTTTGAGCTTTGCCTGCCGGTTCGTACGGCGTTGCTTCAGCGACGGCTTTATCCAGTTCCTGCGCGGTTTTCTTCAGCGCCAGACCGGTAGAGGTGCGATACATCGGTTTACCGGCAAATTTCGCCAGATCCACTTCGATATCGGCTGCCACAATCACCAGATCTGCCGCCGCCACTTCTTCAGGCGTGATCGCATTACCCGCGCCAACAGAGCCACGAGTTTCAACTTTCACCCACCAGCCGCGTTTTTTCGCTTCGGTTTCAATGGCTTCAGCCGCCATAAAGGTGTGCGCTACGCCAGTTGGGCAGGCAGTCACCGCAACTACGCGTTTCGGGCCGCTGGCGGCAACCGGTGCTGTCACACTCACCGGCGCAGTGTAAGGTTTTGCATGACCTTTGGCTTCGCTCAAAAACAGCTCAGGGTGCGCAACTGCCCGGGAAATATCGCCCAGCCAGACATTTTTACCGTTCAGCGCGCTGTCGTTGGGGATGGAATCACCGAGAACAATCGCCATTTCAGCATCGTTAGGGTTATCAATGATTTCCAGTTTTGCTTTTCGCGCCGCCGCGCCCAGCAGGGTCTTCGCCATATAGGCGCGTGCCTGACCGAGATTAGCGTCAATAATCAGCAGCGTTTTCATTATGCCTCTCCTGCTGTCAGTTAAAGGGTTTTAAGTCGACGCGCGCCATCATTGCGGCCAACTGCGGACGATCGGTAATACCCACATTGCTTTGACTTACCGCCAGGGCTGCAACAGCAGTCGCCAGACGCAGTGTGTGCTCACTGGATTCACGCATCAGCAAGCCATAAATCAGGCCGCCGACCATAGAATCCCCTGCGCCAACGGTACTTACGACATCGACTGATGGTGGTTTGGCGATCCATTCGCCGGAGGCATTAACCCAAAGCGCGCCTTCGGCACCCAGTGAAATCACGACATGCGCAATGCCTTGTTCACGCAGCGCATGCGCAGCTTCAATCACATCTTTCATTTCAGGCAGTTTACGACCCGCCCAGATTTCCAGCTCGCGACGGTTAGGTTTCACCAGCCACGGCGCTGCTTTCAAACCTGCCACTAACGCTTCACGGCTACTATCAAAGATAATGCAAGGACACTGACTACGCAGGCGAGTCATCCAGTCGGTAAACGCTTCCGGGCTGACGCCGGACGGTAAACTTCCGCTGACACAGACCATATCGAACTGTCCCAGCCAGCTTAATGAATCATTAACAAAGCGTTCCCAGTCAGCAGGAGTCACTTCAAAACCAGAGAAGTTGAAGTCAGTCACTTCGCCGTCTTTTTCTGTCAGCTTAACGTTAATACGGGTGCGCCCCTGTACAACCTGGAAGCGGTTGGCAATGCCCAGTTCACTGAACAGTTGCTGAAACCCGTCCTGATTGTCTTTGCCGAGGAAACCGCCAACGGTGACATCAATGCCGAGATCTTTTAATACCTTAGCTACGTTGATGCCTTTACCCGCCGCATGCAGACCCGTAGTTTTCACCAGATTCACTTCGCCGCGTTCAATTTCCGGGCAAAAACCAACAAGATCATAAGCCGGATTGAGGGTGATCGTAGCAACACGTCTGCTCATCACGCGCCCTCCCCAAGGCCGGAGGCGATAGCGTCGCCAATAGCTTTCAGCGCCTGTTCAGCATCTGCTCCCTGAGCGGTAAAGCGCAGGCGATGACCTTTCTTAACGCCAAGTGCTACAACTTTCATCAGACTACGTCCATTTGCCGGTTTGCCGGTGCCATCGAGGTTTGTCACGGTAATATCACTGTTAAACTGTTTAATGGTATTGACCAGCATGGTGCCAGGACGAGCATGCAGGCCATGTTCATTGCGCACGACGAATTCCGCGCTTAACACATCATCGGTCAGTGCATCATCGCTGGTCAGTAGCGCAATCAGCGTTGCCGCATCTGCTTTCAGCAGACGCTCAGCCTTATTGTCGATCAACAAGTCGCTCAGACGCTTAAGTACCGCGACAGGCTGATCGTCATTCATTGCTACGCTAACTAACATTGCTGCGGTTCCGCCTTCGACATCGAAGGCATTCGCCGCACGGCTTACTGCAATGGCGCTACGCAGGTTGCCTTCCGCGCTATCATTTAGCCAGATCCCCTGTCCGAGGTTCAGCGGTTGTTCGTTGATGGCTTTGGTAACAAAAGTAGCGTCAACCGCGCCCGCTTCTTTCAGACGCGCGGCATTCAGCGCTTGCAGCGTCAGCAGATCGCTGGCGACGATATCCAGCGTCAACATTTCGTTGTCAAACTTAAGCTGTTCACTCTGTTTTTCGCCCATCAGCAACGCACGCAATTCTTCTGCGGTCGTCGCTGATTTCAGTTGTTCAGCAACGGAATCATCGCTCAGGACATGCGTTAGCTGACGCAACAATCCAAGATGTTCATCCGAGCTGGCGGCAATACCAATGGCGACATACGCCACCTGCCCTTCCCCCCAGGTCACGCCTTCCGGGAACTGGAATACCTGAACACCCGTTTTCAGTACCTGATCGCGGGTGTCGGTAGTGCCGTGAGGAATTGCAATCCCATTGCCGAGAAACGTTGAGGTTTGCTGTTCACGCGCCAGCATGCCGTTGACGTAGCCGTCAGCTACATTACCGGCCTGCACCAGCGCCGCAGCGACCTGGCGAATCGCCTCTTCTTTGTTTCCGGCCTTTTCGCCCGGATGGATGTCCTGTACGGATAACTGGAACATAGTTCTCCTCTCTTGCTGAATTGAAACGATTCAGCTTCTATGAGAAAAAAAGCGCCAACCTGAATTTGGATTAAACACAAGATTGCGCTGAAACGTTTCAAGAAAGCATAATACTTCTGCTTCAGCACGCAAGGAAAGCCGAAAAGTTATGTACAAAAGTTTGATGTGCTGCACAAAATTTTGCCAATTATCCTAATTGCTGATGGAAAAATCCGTTATCAGCAAATTCATTTCAGCCGCGTCAGCAGACGCTCAGCAAGAGTGAAATGGCATTTTGATTATTCGTGGCGCTTTTGATTTCGCTGCCTGTTTATTTTCTGACAAGCAGCGTAAACTCCGCGTCTTCATCTTTCAGTGATCGACCAGCATGCATAACTCCCCCGCAGTCTCCAGCGCAAAATCATTTGATCTGACCTCGACGGCGTTTTTAATCGTTGCCTTTCTCACTGGCATTGCGGGCGCTCTGCAAACCCCGACGCTAAGTATTTTCCTCACCGATGAAGTACATGCCCGCCCGGCAATGGTGGGATTCTTCTTTACCGGTAGTGCAGTCATCGGAATTCTGGTCAGTCAGTTTCTCGCCGGACGCTCTGATAAACGCGGCGATCGTAAGTCATTGATTGTCCTTTGCTGCCTGTTAGGTGTGCTGGCCTGTGCTCTTTTCGCCTGGAACCGCAACTACTTCATTCTGCTGTTTGTCGGCGTCTTTCTTAGCAGTTTTGGCTCAACCGCTAACCCGCAAATGTTTGCTCTTGCCCGTGAACATGCTGACAAAACCGGACGTGAAGCGGTGATGTTCAGCTCTTTTTTACGCGCCCAGGTTTCGTTGGCGTGGGTCATTGGCCCGCCGCTGGCTTATGCATTAGCAATGGGTTTCAGTTTTACAGTGATGTACCTCAGCGCTGCGGTGGCGTTTATTGTTTGCGGCTTAATGGTGTGGTTGTTTTTACCATCAATGCAAAAAGAGGTTTCTCTGGCAACCGGTACGGTTGAAGCGCCGCGTCGTAACCGTCGCGATACGCTGTTGCTGTTTGTTATTTGTACACTGATGTGGGGATCAAACAGCCTGTATATCATCAATATGCCGCTGTTTATTATCAACGAACTGCATCTCCCCGAGAAACTGGCGGGAGTGATGATGGGGACGGCCGCCGGGCTGGAAATCCCCACAATGCTGATTGCCGGTTATTTTGCCAAACGTCTGGGTAAGCGTTTTTTAATGCGTGTTGCCGCTGTGGGCGGCGTCTGTTTTTATGCGGGTATGCTGATGGCGCATTCACCAGTCATTCTTTTGGGCTTACAACTGCTTAATGCGATTTTTATCGGCATTCTGGGAGGGATCGGGATGCTCTATTTCCAGGACCTGATGCCCGGTCAGGCAGGTTCAGCAACCACGCTCTATACCAATACATCACGCGTGGGCTGGATCATCGCCGGTTCCGTAGCGGGAATCGTCGCAGAAATCTGGAATTATCACGCGGTGTTCTGGTTTGCGATGGTGATGATTTTAGCTACCCTGTTTTGCCTGCTACGTATTAAAGATGTTTAAGGCGCGGTCAGCCTTTCCAGATCGATAAGCCAGATCATTGCCTGCTGACGCGTGTTGCCGCACATTTCAACACTAGCTTGTAAGCCTGCGCAGACTTTCGGTCGTAGTGGAGAGGTAAAAATTTTGCAGCGTTGATGTTCATCAAGCTGGATACAGGGTGTATTGGCGGGCTTACCATCTGGCATACCGGGAATAGGGCTGGAGATTGAGGGGGCGGTGCAACACGCCCCGCAACCCGGACGGCATTCCATACATTGTTCTCTTAAGGTTAACCACCGGATTGATGAGCGCGCACAGTATCACCTTTTTTGCACCAGCAAAAGTGCGAATACCACTTGCCTGAAAGGCCCGTCGCGAGTAGTTTGTCGCGATATTTTTGACATTTTCGACAACAGGAATTTTTCGATGCCAAGAGCGAACGAAATTAAAAAAGGTATGGTACTGAATTACAACGGCAAACTGCTGCTGGTTAAGGACATTGATATTCAGTCGCCTACTGCCCGCGGTGCCGCTACGCTGTACAAAATGCGTTTTTCTGATGTCCGTACCGGGCTGAAAGTGGAAGAACGTTTTAAAGGCGATGATATCGTTGACACTGTGACACTGACCCGTCGTTACGTTGACTTCTCCTACGTCGATGGCAACGAATATGTCTTTATGGATAAAGAAGACTATACCCCATATACCTTCACGAAAGATCAGATTGAAGAAGAACTGCTGTTTATGCCGGAAGGCGGCATGCCGGACATGCAGGTGCTGACCTGGGATGGTCAACTGCTGGCCCTTGAACTGCCGCAGACCGTTGATCTGGAAATCATTGAAACCGCGCCAGGCATCAAAGGTGCATCTGCCAGTGCCCGTAACAAACCGGCGACATTGAGCACCGGCCTGGTGATTCAGGTACCAGAATACTTAAGCCCGGGCGAAAAAATTCGTATCCATATCGAAGAGCGCCGTTATATGGGTCGTGCTGACTAACTTCAGCCGCATTCAGAAAAGGGGTGCTCAGGCCGCCCCTTTCTACTGATAACAAAGTGCGCTTTGCTCATGCCGGATGCGGCGTAAACGCCTTATCCAGTCTACAAAACAACGCAAATTCACTACATTGCACAATCCATGTAGGCCTGATAAGTGTAGCGCATCAGGCAGTTTTACATTTGTCATCAATCTCAAAGGGACAGCTCAGGCTGTCCCTTTTTAAATTTATTATACCAATCTTCTATTCAGGGGGGCGATTTAACACAATATGCAGATAAGTTAATTGCTCGTTTTGCCAACCCGGCGCTAAAACATAAAACCTGGCAAATCGCGATGGATGGCAGTCAGAAATTACCACAACGTATGCTGGCAGGTATTCGTATTCATCTGGCGCGCCAAACGAACTGGCCGTTACTGGCATTAGGCATCGCAGGCTGGATGCGCTATGTGAGCGGTGTTGATGATGTCGGAAATGCTATTGATGTTCGCGATCCGCTGCACGATAAAATTCACGATCTCGTTGCGAACAGCAACAATGAGCAACGCGTTACTGCCCTGCTTTCTTTACGTGAAGTGTTCGGTGATGACCTGCCGGATAACGCCGACTTTGTTCAGGCTATCGAACATGCCTAGCGCCAGATTACGCAATTTGGCGCTCATCAGGCACTGTTAAATACCCTCAAAATTTAACGATTTCTGCGGTTAAAGCGGACGGAACACGGCTTCGTCCGCTCTCCTCTTCTCTTTTCCGATTTTTTTAGCCAGGATTAATACAACGTTAATTAATCAGATCATTGCGGAGCCGTTGTGACCAGAACTAACCTCATCACCGGTTTTCTCGGTAGCGGGAAAACCACTTCTATTCTTCATCTGTTAGCACACAAGAATCCGCAAGAAAAATGGGCGGTACTGGTGAATGAGTTTGGGGAAGTCGGGATTGATGGCGCTCTGCTCGCCGATAGCGGTGCGTTGCTAAAAGAGATCCCCGGCGGTTGCATGTGTTGCGTTAATGGATTACCTATGCAGGTGGGACTGAACACCTTGCTGCGCCAGGGAAAACCCGATCGTTTGCTGATAGAGCCAACTGGGCTGGGCCATCCAAAACAGATCCTCGATCTGCTAACAGCACCGGTCTATGAACCGTGGATCGATCTGCGTGCTACGTTATGTATTCTCGATCCGCGCCTGTTGCTGGACGAAAAAAACATCAATAATGAAAACTTCCGCGACCAGTTGGCGGCCGCAGATATCATTGTCGCCAATAAATCCGATCGTGCGACACCCGAAAGCGAACAAGCGTTACAACGCTGGTGGCAACAAAATGGCGACGGGCGACAATTAATTCACAGCGCTCATGGACAAATTGAAGGTCACCTTCTGGACTTGCCTCGTCAAAATTTCACCGAGTTGCCAACCAGCACCGCCCATTCACATCAACATATCGGAAAAAAAGGGTTAGCTGCATTAAGCCTACCAGAGCATCAGCGCTGGCGTCGTAGCCTGAACAGCGGGCAAGGGCATCAGGCTTGCGGTTGGATTTTTGACGCGGAGACAGTTTTCGACACCATTGGTATTCTGGAATGGGCGCGCCTTGCGCCAGTCGGACGTGTAAAAGGTGTGATGCGGATACCGGAAGGCCTTGTGCGTATCAACCGTCAAGGCGATGACTTGCATATTGAAACACAAAACGTTGCGCCGCCGGATAGCCGAATTGAACTGATTTCCAGCAATGAGGCTGACTGGAATGCCTTGCAGAGCGCACTGTTGAAGCTTCGTTTAGCGTCCAACGCGTAAGGTTGCCTGCGTTTTTCAGTAAAACAGAATGAGTTGTTATGAGCAAAAATTTGCCGCAAATAGTGTTGTTAAACATTATCGGCCTTGGGCTGTTTCTTTCCTGGTATATTCCGGCTAATCATGGATTCTGGTTGCCGATTGATACGAACATTTTTTATTTCTTTAATCAGAAACTGGTCGAAAGTAAGGCCTTTTTATGGTTGGTAGCACTGACCAATAACCGCGCCTTTGACGGCTGTTCACTGCTGGCGATGGGAATGTTGATGCTCAGCTTCTGGCTGAAGGAAAATGCCTCCGGCAGACGGCGTATTATGATTATTGGTCTGGTGATGCTATTAACAGCAGTAGTACTAAACCAACTGGGCCAGGTATTTATTCCGGTAAAACGGGCCAGCCCGACATTGACCTTTACCGATATTAACCGCGTTAGCGAACTGCTTTCAGTCCCAACGAAGGACGCCTCGCGGGATAGCTTTCCTGGCGATCACGGTATGATGCTGCTTATTTTTTCCGCATTTATGTGGCGTTATTTTGGAAAAGCCGCAGGGGGAATCGCCCTTATTATATTTGTGGTTTTTGCATTTCCCAGAGTAATGATTGGCGCTCACTGGTTTACGGACATCATTGTCGGTTCCATGACCGTGATATTGATTGGTTTACCCTGGTGGCTAATGACACCATTAAGTGATCGGTTAATCACCTTTTTTGACAAATCACTACCGGGAAACAACAAACATATTCCAAACAAATAACTCACAGTAATTAACATCATCAGGATTATTCCCCATTTTCGAAGAATCCTGATGATGCGCGGCGTTGCCGACACTCATCGATTAAAATAATCATTCTCTAAGCAAATGAATGGATTGCATGCATTTTGCTCAACTGTACTTAAATTAACCAATCCCGGTTATTAACTTTCTGTATCACTTTTTCTTATAAAAAATCATGTAAAACCACTCGCCAAGACCGCGTCAATCGGGTAATCTCGAACTCGTTTTGCCTCGGCGGTAAATTATCCTCACAGCATATAATTTTGTGCGTTAGTCCACAGATTTGGCCACAGGGAATTGTTTCAACGTGCCCAGGTAATTAGTCTCATCTCGTTTGGCATTTTTTATAACGATATTTGTCGTTAAGGACTTCAAGGGAAAACAAACAACATGGTCAAGTCTCAACCGATTTTGAGATATATCTTGCGCGGGATTCCCGCAATTGCAGTAGCAGTTCTGCTTTCTGCATGTAGTGCAAACAATACCGCAAAGAATATGCATCCTGAGACACGTGCAGTGGGTAGTGATACATCATCACTGCAAGCGTCTCAGGATGAATTTGAAAATCTGGTTCGTAATGTCGACGTAAAATCGCGAATTATGGATCAGTATGCTGACTGGAAAGGCGTACGTTATCGTCTGGGCGGCAGCACTAAAAAAGGTATCGATTGTTCTGGTTTCGTACAACGTACATTCCGCGAACAATTCGGCTTAGAACTTCCGCGTTCAACTTATGAACAGCAGGAAATGGGGAAATCTGTTTCCCGCAGTAATTTGCGTACAGGTGATTTAGTTCTGTTCCGTGCTGGTTCAACTGGTCGCCATGTCGGTATTTATATTGGCAACAACCAGTTTGTTCATGCTTCCACCAGCAGTGGCGTTATCATTTCCAGCATGAATGAACCGTACTGGAAAAAACGTTACAACGAAGCGCGTCGAGTACTTAGTCGCAGCTAATAAACCGTTTGGATGCAATCCCTTGGCTATCCTGACGCGTTAACAAAAGCACTGCTTATGCGGTGCTTTTTGTTTTACCTTCCGCGGTGAAAATGATGTTTCCGCGTTTGAATCCAGGCTATAGTCCCTCCATTAGCACCTCTTTACCGCTATCGTAATCTCAGGATATCAATAGAACTATGTTCATACGTGCCCCCTCTTCAGGCCGAAAAATCCTGCAAACCTGCGTCCTTGCAGGAATAATCATTGCACTTCTGGTCAGTGGTCTTCAGTTTCTGATGTCCTGGCATAAACATGAAGTGAAATACGATACGCTGATCACCAACGTACAAAAATATCTGCTCACCTATTTTGCCGATCTGAAAGCGACAACCGATCGTCTTCAGCCACTAACGATAACTACCTGTGAACAAGCGAATCCAGAACTCACCGCCCGCGCCGCGTTTAGTATGAATGTGCGCACATTTGTGTTGGTGAAAGATAAAAAGACCTTTTGTTCTTCCGCCACTGGTGAGATGGATATTCCGCTCAATGAACTGATTCCTGCGCTTGATATCAGCAAAGATATCGATATGGCAATATTACCCGGCACCCCAATGGTGCCTAACAAACCAGCCATCGTTATCTGGTATCGCAACCCTCTGTTGAAGAATAGCGGTGTTTTCGCAGCACTGAATCTCAACCTGACGCCTTATCTCTTTTATAGCTCACACCAGGAAGATTTCGATGGTATCGCCCTCATCATTGGCAATACCGCGATATCAACCTTTGCTTCGCATTTAATGAACGTCCATGAGCTAATCGGTACGCCGGTACGCGAAACCCAAATTACGGGTATTCCGCTAACCGTGCGTCTTTATGCCGATGACTGGACATGGAACGATGTATGGTATGCGTTTTTACTGGGCGGTATGAGTGGAACTGTCGTTGGGTTACTCTGTTATTACCTGATGACCGTGCGTATGCGCCCTGGCAGAGAAATCATGACGGCCATCAAACGCGAGCAATTTTACGTGGTTTATCAACCAGTAGTTGATACGCAAACGCTACAGGTTACCGGACTGGAGGTATTACTACGCTGGCGTCATCCGGTAGCGGGAGAAATTCCCCCGGATGCTTTCATCCACTATGCCGAGGCACAAAAGATGATAGTGCCTCTGACTCAGCATCTGTTTGAGCTGATCGCCCGCGATGCGGCAATATTACAAAACGTACTACCGGTAGGGGTGAAATTTGGCATTAATATCGCGCCGGATCATCTGCACAGCGAAAGTTTTAAAACTGATATACATCGGCTGCTCACCTCTTTGCCCGCACATTATTTCCAGATAGTTCTGGAGATCACCGAGCGCGATATGTTGAAAGAACATGAAGCCTCAAAGCTGTTCGCCTGGCTACACTCTGTCGGTGTAGAAATCGCTATTGATGACTTTGGCACCGGACACAGCGCACTTATCTATCTGGAACGCTTTACCCTCGATTATTTAAAAATTGATCGTGGATTTATTAACGCCATAGGTACGGAAACGGTCACCTCACCGGTACTTGACGCTGTACTGACACTGGCAAAACGTCTCAATATGTTCACGGTCGCGGAAGGGGTCGAAACACCTGAACAGGCACGCTGGTTACGTGAACGCGGCGTTAATTTCCTGCAAGGCTACTGGATCAGCCGACCATTACCGCTGGATGATTTTGTCCGTTGGCTTAAGAAACCGCATACGCCGCAGTGGTAAGGTGTGCTTATGTCCCTTATTATTCATTGTTAAGGCATGCCGGACTGCGGCTAATAATGAATAAAAGGAAATCCGTTGCAGATGATCGTACGCATACTGCTGCTGTTTATCGTTCTGTGCACCTTTGGTGTGCAGGCGCAGGCTATCAAGGAAAGCTATGCCTTCGCCGTATTGGGAGAACCCCGATACGCCTTTAATTTCAACCATTTTGACTATGTGAATCCTGCCGCGCCAAAAGGCGGGCAGATGACGTTATCCTCTATTGGTACTTTCGATAATTTTAACCGCTATGCACTACGCGGAAACCCCGGCGCACGCACCGAGCAATTGTACGACACGCTATTTACCACCTCTGATGATGAACCGGGGAGCTATTACCCGCTGATTGCCGAAAGTGCACGCTATGCCGACGATTTTTCCTGGGTAGAGGTCGCCATAAATCCGCGCGCACGTTTTCATGATGGGTCGCCGATTACTGCACGCGACGTTGAGTTTACTTTTCAAAAATTTATGACTGAAGGCGTGCCACAGTTTCGTCTGGTGTATAAAGGCACCACGGTCAAAGCTATCGCGCCGTTAACTGTGCGTATTGAATTAGCCAAACCCGGCAAAGAAGATATGCTCAGTTTGTTTTCGTTACCAGTGCTGCCAGAGAAATACTGGAAAGATCATAAGCTTAGCGATCCGCTCGCCACGCCTCCGCTCGCCAGCGGTCCATACCGCATTACGTCCTGGAAAATGGGGCAGAATATTGTCTATTCCCGCGTAAAAGATTATTGGGCGGCAAACCTGCCAGTAAACCGTGGGCGCTGGAATTTCGATACCATCCGCTACGATTATTATCTTGACGATAATGTCGCCTTCGAAGCATTTAAAGCCGGAGCCTTTGATCTGCGCATGGAAAATGACGCTAAAAACTGGGCCACGCGTTATACAGGCAAAAACTTCGACAAAAAATATATCATCAAAGATGAGCAAAAAAATGAGTCCGCACAGGATACACGCTGGCTGGCCTTTAACATTCAACGCCCGGTATTCAGCGATCGCCGGGTTCGGGAGGCCATTACCCTCGCCTTTGATTTTGAATGGATGAACAAAGCGTTGTTTTATAATGCCTGGAGCCGTACGAACAGCTATTTTCAGAATACCGAATACGCCGCCAGAAATTACCCCGACGCTGCGGAACTGGTGCTGTTGGCCCCCATGAAAAAGGATCTACCGCCCGAAGTATTCACGCAAATCTACCAGCCGCCGGTCTCCAAAGGAGATGGCTACGACCGTGACAACCTGTTAAAAGCCGATAAATTACTGAACGATGCGGGTTGGGTAATGCAAGGCCAGCAGCGCGTTAACGCCACAACAGGTCAACCGTTCCGCTTTGAATTACTGCTTTCGTCAGGCAGTAATAGTCAATGGGTATTACCGTTTCAGCACAGCCTGCAACGTCTGGGCATCAACATGGACATTCGCAAGGTGGATAACTCGCAAATCACTAACCGGATGCGCAGCCGCGACTATGACATGATGCCGCGCTTGTGGCGGGCAATGCCGTGGCCCAGTTCCGATTTACAAATATCCTGGTCATCGGAATATATCAACTCCACTTATAACGCCCCCGGTGTGCAAAGCCCGGTCATCGACGCGTTGATCAGCCAAATTATTGCCGCTCAGGGGAATAAAGAAAAATTACTGCCTCTGGGGCGCGCATTAGACCGCGTATTAACGTGGAATTATTACATGTTACCAATGTGGTATATGGCAGAAGACCGGCTTGCCTGGTGGGATAAATTTTCCCGTCCTGCCGTGCGCCCCGTCTACAGTCTCGGTATTGATACCTGGTGGTACGACGTCAATAAAGCGGCCAAACTACCGTCAGCCAGACAACAGGGAGAATAGATGGGCGCTTACCTGATTCGCCGCCTGTTACTGGTAATTCCAACGTTATGGGCGATTATCACCATCAACTTTTTCATCGTGCAAATTGCGCCTGGCGGTCCGGTCGACCAGGCCATCGCCGCTATTGAGTTTGGTAATGCCGGAGTATTACCCGGTGCAGGCGCTGAAGGTGTTCGCGCCAGCCATGCGCAAACGGGCATCGGTAATATCAGCGACAGTAACTACCGCGGCGGGCGTGGATTAGATCCAGAAGTGATCGCCGAGATCACTCATCGATACGGTTTCGATAAGCCGATCCACGAACGTTACTTCAAAATGCTCTGGGACTACATTCGCTTCGATTTTGGCGACAGCCTGTTTCGCAGTGCCTCGGTGCTAACACTGATTAAAGACAGTCTGCCAGTTTCCATCACCCTCGGTTTGTGGAGTACGCTGATTATCTATCTGGTATCGATTCCATTAGGTATTCGCAAAGCCGTTCATAACGGCAGCCGCTTTGACGTCTGGAGTAGCGCATTTATCATCATTGGCTACGCCATCCCGGCCTTTTTATTTGCCATCCTGCTGATTGTCTTCTTCGCAGGCGGCAGCTATTTCGACCTGTTCCCTCTGCGCGGCCTGGTTTCCGCTAACTTTGATTCGCTGCCGTGGTATCAGAAAATCACTGATTATCTGTGGCATATCACACTGCCGGTGCTGGCGACAGTGATTGGCGGCTTTGCGGCGCTCACCATGCTGACAAAAAACGCATTCCTTGATGAAGTGCGCAAGCAATACGTGGTGACTGCGCGTGCGAAAGGGGTGAGTGAAAAAAATATTCTCTGGAAACATGTGTTCCGTAACGCCATGCTGCTGGTGATTGCTGGTTTTCCGGCAACCTTTATCAGCATGTTTTTCACCGGCTCGCTGTTGATTGAAGTGATGTTTTCGCTTAACGGCCTCGGCTTACTGGGCTATGAAGCAACTGTTTCACGCGATTATCCGGTGATGTTTGGCACGTTGTATATTTTCACCCTGATTGGCCTGCTGCTGAATATTGTCAGTGATATCAGCTATACGCTGGTCGATCCTCGCATTGATTTTGAGGGACGTTAATGTCGCGACTCAGCCCCGTCAATCAAGCCCGTTGGGCGCGTTTTCGTCATAACTGTCGCGGCTACTGGTCGTTATGGATTTTTCTCGTCTTATTTGGTTTGAGTTTGTGTTCTGAACTGATCGCCAACGATAAACCGTTGCTGGTGCGTTATGACGGCAGCTGGTATTTCCCGTTGCTGAAAAACTACAGTGAACGTGATTTTGGCGGCCCACTGGCAAGTCAGGCGGATTATCAGGACCCGTGGCTGAAACAACGGCTGGAAGATAAGGGCTGGGTACTGTGGGCACCAATTCGCTTTGGCGCCACCAGTATCAACTTTTCTACCGATAAGCCCTTCCCCTCCCCGCCTTCACGGCAAAACTGGCTGGGAACGGATGCCAACGGCGGCGATGTGCTGGCGCGCATTCTGTACGGCACGCGGATCTCAGTCTTGTTTGGTTTGATGTTGACACTCTGCTCCAGCGTCATGGGCGTGCTGGCAGGCGCGCTGCAAGGTTATTATGGTGGAAAAGTCGATCTCTGGGGACAACGCTTTATTGAGGTGTGGTCGGGAATGCCGACGCTGTTTTTGATAATTCTGCTTTCCAGCGTCGTACAGCCTAACTTCTGGTGGCTGCTGGCAATCACTGTCTTATTTGGCTGGATGAGTCTGGTCGGCGTGGTGCGGGCGGAGTTTTTACGTACCCGTAATTTCGACTATATCCGCGCGGCGCAGGCGCTTGGCGTCAGCGATCGCAGTATCATTCTGCGTCATATGTTGCCAAATGCAATGGTCGCTACCCTCACCTTTTTACCGTTTATTTTATGTAGTTCGATAACCACTCTGACCTCGCTCGATTTCCTCGGCTTCGGTTTGCCGTTGGGCTCTCCTTCACTCGGCGAACTGCTGTTACAAGGGAAAAATAACCTTCAGGCGCCGTGGCTTGGGATCACCGCCTTCTTGTCTGTGGCGATTTTATTGTCTTTGCTGATCTTTATCGGTGAGGCAGTCCGCGACGCATTTGATCCTAATAAGGCGGTGTAGTATGACGCAAACTCTGTTAGCGATTGAAAATTTGTCGGTAGGTTTTCGCCATCAGCAAACCGTCCGTACTGTAGTGAATGATGTTTCACTACACATTGAGTCAGGCGAAACGCTGGCGCTGGTAGGAGAATCAGGTTCTGGTAAAAGTGTTACCGCGCTGTCGATTTTACGTCTGCTCCCTTCACCACCGGTTGAATATCTCTCTGGCGATATTCGTTTTCATGGCGAATCGCTGCTTCATGCCAGCGAGCAAACATTGCGTGGCGTACGAGGTAATAAGATTGCCATGATTTTCCAGGAGCCGATGGTGTCGTTAAACCCATTGCATACTCTGGAAAAACAGCTTTATGAAGTGCTTTTGCTCCATCGCGGTATGCGACGAGAAGCGGCACGCGGCGAAATCCTTAACTGCCTTGATCGCGTGGGCATCCGCCAGGCGGCAAAACGGCTGACAGACTATCCGCATCAGCTCTCCGGCGGAGAACGCCAGCGCGTGATGATTGCGATGGCCCTATTAACACGCCCGGAATTATTGATTGCCGATGAGCCAACCACCGCGCTGGATGTCTCCGTCCAGGCGCAGATCCTGCAACTGTTGCGCGAACTGCAACGCGAACTAAACATGGGTATGCTGTTTATTACCCATAACCTCAGCATTGTCAGAAAACTGGCCCATCGCGTGGCGGTAATGCAAAACGGTCGCTGTGTGGAACACAATAACGCCACTGCGCTATTTGCCTCCCCTGCTCATCCTTACACACAAAAATTGCTGAACAGCGAGCCGTCGGGAGATCCCGTGCCGTTGCCGGAGCCAGCCTCAACATTGCTCAATGTTGAAAAACTTCAGGTCGCATTCCCTGTTCGTAAAGGGATTCTCAAACGCATCGTGGATCATAATGTGGTGGTGAAAAGCGTCAGTTTTACACTGCGGGCGGGTGAAACGCTGGGTTTAGTTGGCGAGTCCGGTTCCGGTAAAAGCACAACAGGACTGGCGCTACTGCGGTTGATTCACTCTCAGGGCAGCATCATCTTTGACGGTCAGCCATTGCAGAATTTAAACCGCCGCCAGCTATTACCGGTTCGTCACCGTATTCAGGTCGTTTTTCAGGATCCGAACTCCTCACTCAATCCACGGCTAAACGTGTTACAGATTATCGAGGAAGGATTACGTGTCCACCAACCAACGCTTTCTGCCGCGCAACGTGAAGAACAAGTGAAAGCGGTAATGCATGAGGTGGGGTTAGATCCTGAAACACGCTACCGTTATCCGGCAGAGTTCTCAGGAGGTCAGCGGCAACGTATTGCGATTGCCAGGGCATTGATTCTTAAGCCTTCGCTGATCATTCTTGATGAACCGACATCATCGCTCGACAAAACGGTACAGGCGCAAATATTGACGCTATTAAAATCACTGCAACAAAAGCATCAACTGGCCTATCTGTTTATCAGCCACGATTTGCACGTTGTCCGCGCGTTATGCCATCAGGTAATCGTACTGCGACAAGGGGAAGTGGTAGAACAAGGGCCGTGTGCGCGTGTTTTTGCCGCACCGCAGCAGGAGTACACGCGTCAGCTGCTGGCGTTAAGCTGACGCTTAAAAAGGATTGTAGTTCGAGAAAGGTTCTGCGATTGCCACGCCAAAGTTCTTCAGTCGGCACGTGGCGGCAAACTCATCCTGACGATTCACAAACAGGCACGGTTCACCTTCACACTCCAGGACTGAGCACGGAACTTCAATGTCGCTTAACGCCTGACTTAATTTGTACATCACCGACCATGCATTATCGCCATCCGGGCTTAACAATTTAAGCGCTACCAGGCTGTTATCACCGCACGGTCCATTTTGCGGAATCGGTTCAACCTTCGAACCTGCGAAACCCGCAGACCAGCGATAGTTCTGCGGCAATCGATGGACGATTGAGAGTTGTAATGAAGTCACTTATTTTCCCCAGAAAGTTTGTTTAAACTCACAATTTATTTACATTGATTTTAACACATCATCAACAATCAGTCTTTAAACAGATCGTAAAGATTGATGCCTCACTTGCGTAGCCTTTATGCCTCTGATTTTAATGATTTCTGCAAGCGGGGTCACATTTGCGGGGCTATATGTACCCGTTTCTGAGATCTAACTCAACCTTTTTAACTACAATGATGTTACTTTTTACACAAATTGATTTTACATAAAATAAACATATATCGGAGAAATGATAGATTTACGGTTGATATGCATCAACAAAGGAAGCCTTTTAGCTTCCCCGTTGTGCAACAGATCACCGTTTTTTCGGTCGACTGGCGTAAAGACAGAAAAGAATGGAACTGGTCGCGCAGAACGCAATTGACCAGATCATTGGCCATGCGGAGTTGAACGTTGCCAGTGAGAGCAATGCGCCAACAATTGCGCCTATGCCAAAACGGAAGGTCCCCGCCAGCGACGATGCCGTTCCTGCCATATGGGGAAACTCATCCAGAATAACCGCCATCGCGTTGGATGAGACCATCGATACACAGCCAACAAACGCCGCTACACCGACAACCAGCGACCAGAATCCCAGCCCAAGCAGTGCACTGATGACCATCCATGCCGCCATAATAAATTGTATCCATAGTCCTGAGCGGAACATATTTAGCGCGCCAATCCGGCGAACAAAACGGCTGTTGAAGATGGTCATCACAAACAGGAAAACAATGTTCAGCGCAAAGTAATAACCGAAGTTTTCCGGTGCGACGTGGTTAATTTCGATGTAGACAAACGGTCCGGCGCTTAAGAACGAGAACATCCCAGCAAAGCTGAAACCGCTGGCCAGCATATAACTTAGTACCCGTTTATGACGAAACAGCGCGGCGAAATTACCGATGGTGGTACGAATGTGGAACGGCTGGCGACGCTCCGGCGGCAACGTTTCTTTGATCAGAAAGAAGATCATTGCCGAAGCCAGAATCGCAGCCACGGCCAGAATCCAGAAAATGTAATGCCAGCTCAACCACACCAGCACCCAACCGCCGACAATCGGCGCCATCAACGGCGCGATCGTGGTCACCAGCATGACAAACGACATCATCCGCGAGAACTCTTCTTTCGGGTAGATATCACGCATCAGAGCGTTGATAACCACGCTGGCTGCCGCAGCCGCCAGACCATGGAAGAAACGCATCACAATCAGTTGATCGATGGTTTGTGCCAACGCGCATGCCACTGCCGCCGCGGCAAACACCAGCGTGCCGCCAAGAACCACCGGCTTGCGCCCGAAGCTATCCGCCATCGGCCCGTAAATTAACTGCCCCAATGCAAACCCCAGAATATAAGTACTCAGGGTCATCTGCGTACTGCCCGCAGGAACCCCAAACTGCGTTGATATCACCGGTAACGCGGGCAGATACATATCAATCGACAGCGGCATCAACATGGCCAGCAGGCCAAGGATAAAGACAATAGCAAACGACGAATGCTGTCGGGTGGTCACAACGGGCTCCTGAATATATTTAACGTGTTAGCCGACGCTGGCGATTTCTTCTTCAGTTAATGGACGATATTCACCGGGTGCTAAATCTGCATCCAGCATAATGCCGCCAATGCGTTCGCGGTGCAGCTCTACTACGTGGTTACCCACAGCGGCAAACATGCGTTTCACCTGATGATAACGCCCTTCGCTAATGGTCAGGCGGACTTGCGTTGGCGTAATGACTTCCAGCACCGCCGGTTTAGTGAGGTCTTTTTCGTTGTGCAATTGCACGCCTTTGGCAAATTGCTCTGCCGTATCGTCAGCAACCGGAGACTCCAGCGTCACCAGATAAGTTTTCTCGCAGTGATGACGCGGAGAAGTAATACGATGCGACCACTGACCGTCATCGGTCATCAGCACCAGACCAGTGGTGTCGATATCCAGCCGCCCTGCCGCATGCAGTTTCCACGCTACGGGTTCATCCAGGAAATAGAGCACTGTTGGATGATCTGGATCGTCCGTAGAGCAAACATAGCCCTGGGGTTTGTTGAGCATGAAGTAACGCGGACCGTGTTGCTGCGCCAGTGGATTGCCATCATAAGCCACGTTGTGTTCTGGAAGCAGTTTAAACGCTGCATTGCGGACGATTTCGCCATCGACGGTGACACGGTTCGCACGGATTTCACGCCCGGCAATAGCACGGCTAACGCCGAGTTGCTGTGCGATAAATTTATCAAGTCGCATGTGTGTGATTTTGCCTGTAAAAACGGAGGTCGGGCATTGACCCGAAAATCAGAACTGTTGTTCACTCAGTATAGCGGTCTAATAACTTCCCTCAAGAGAAAAAAATCCGTGGCATACTATTAGCAGAATAATCTACCTACGCGAGACCATGATTTTTACACTCCGTCCATACCAGCAAGAAGCCGTGGATGCCACGCTCAACCATTTTCGTCGCCATAAAACCCCTGCCGTTATCGTACTGCCCACTGGCGCAGGTAAAAGTCTGGTGATAGCGGAACTGGCGCGGCTGGCGCGTGGTCGCGTGCTGGTGTTAGCACACGTTAAAGAACTGGTGGCGCAAAACCATGCAAAGTATCAGGCGCTGGGGCTGAAAGCTGATATTTTTGCCGCCGGACTGAAGCGCAAAGAGAGCCACGGTAAAGTAGTGTTCGGCAGCGTGCAATCGGTCGCGCGCAATCTTGACGCCTTTCAGGGGGAATTTTCGCTGTTGATTGTCGATGAGTGCCACCGTATAGGCGACGACGAAGAGAGCCAGTATCAGCAAATCCTCACTCACCTGACGAAAGTAAACCCCCACTTACGCTTGCTGGGGCTGACTGCCACGCCCTTTCGCCTGGGTAAAGGCTGGATCTATCAGTTCCATTATCACGGCATGGTACGAGGCGACGAGAAGGCCCTTTTCCGTGACTGCATTTATGAACTGCCGCTGCGCTATATGATTAAACACGGCTATCTGACGCCGCCAGAACGACTGGATATGCCGGTCGTGCAGTACGATTTCAGTCGCCTGCAGGCACAGAGTAACGGGCTGTTCAGCGAAACCGATCTCAACCGCGAGTTGAAAAAACAACAACGTATTACACCACACATTATCAGCCAGATTATGGAGTTCGCCGCAACGCGCAAAGGGGTGATGATTTTCGCCGCGACGGTTGAACACGCAAAAGAGATTGTCGGTTTGCTCCCCGCCGAGGATGCAGCTCTCATTACCGGTGACACGCCCGGCGCTGAACGTGACGTATTAATTGAAGATTTTAAAGCCCAACGTTTTCGTTATCTGGTCAACGTTGCAGTACTCACCACCGGATTTGACGCGCCGCACGTCGATCTTATTGCGATTCTGCGTCCCACCGAATCAGTGAGTCTTTACCAACAAATTGTTGGTCGCGGCCTGCGCCTGGCGCCCGGTAAAACAGATTGTTTAATTCTTGATTATGCGGGTAATCCTCATGACCTCTATGCGCCGGAAGTCGGTACACCAAAAGGCAAAAGTGACAACGTTCCGGTTCAGGTTTTCTGCCCAGCCTGTGGTTTCGCCAACACTTTCTGGGGAAAAAGCACCGCCGACGGCACGTTAATTGAACACTTTGGTCGCCGCTGTCAGGGATGGTTTGAAGATGACGATGGCCATCGCGAACAGTGTGACTTCCGTTTCCGTTTTAAAAATTGTCCGCAATGTAACGCAGAAAATGACATTGCCGCCCGCCGCTGCCGCGAGTGCGACACGGTATTGGTGGACCCGGATGATATGTTAAAAGCAGCGCTACGTCTGAAAGACGCTCTGGTGCTGCGTTGTAGCGGAATGACGATGCAACACGGTCATGACGAGAAAGGCGAATGGCTGAAAATAACCTATTACGATGAAGACGGCGCCGACGTGAGTGAGCGTTTCCGTCTGCAAACGCCCGCCCAGCGCACAGCTTTCGAGCAACTATTTATCCGCCCGCATACCCGTACGCCCGGCATTCCTCTGCGCTGGATAACCGCTGCCGATATCCTCGCCCAGCAAGCGTTGCTGCGCCATCCAGATTTCGTCGTCGCACGAATGAAAGGCCAATACTGGCAGGTACGTGAAAAAGTGTTCGATTATGAAGGTCGTTATCGCCGGGCGCATGAATTACGCGGTTAAAGGTAGTTTTGATTGATGTGAAAGGCGATTGAGTATAGAATCTCGCCCGCTTTTGCATACGCAAAGCAGATCACTTGCCTGTTGCTGGGTCGCCTGTAGCAGGATTAATTTAAGAGAGAAAGAAATGTTTACTATCAACGCAGAAGTACGTAAAGAGCAGGGTAAGGGTGCGAGCCGCCGCCTGCGTACCGCTAACAAATTCCCGGCAATCATCTACGGTGGCAACGAAGCTCCGCTGGCTGTTGCTCTGGATCACGACAAAGTCATGAACATGCAAGTTAAAGCTGAATTCTACAGCGAAGTTCTGACCATCGTTGTTGACGGTAAAGAAATCAAAGTTAAAGCTCAGGATGTACAGCGTCACCCGTACAAACCGAAGCTGCTGCACATCGACTTCGTTCGCGCTTAATCGCTGAATAAGTCAGACAAAAGAAAACGGCCTTTACGGGCCGTTTTCTTTTTATCGACGAACAAAAACCAGTAACTACTTAATCTTTACATCAAACTGGTGACAGTTGTTGCAATATAGCGGTTGCGGTTCTTTTTCATGCGAAGTGTGGCATACCGTGCAGCGAATTTCCCCGCCATGAGAATCATGGAATGATGCGACACGCGTCTTACCCGATTCTGGATACTCTTTCAATACCGGATTGCCCTCGGCATCTTTCTTACCATGATAATAACGCTCGCCAGGAGCATGGCAACTGACACACGTCGGCGTCATATTCTTGTTGGCATTGATATCATCGACATGACAGTTATTGCACTCAAGCCCTATCGTTTTATGCATCTTCATGCCGACAATTTCCTGAGCGCTGACAGAAGCCATGCCGATAAAACTACACAGTACACAAGCCAGAATGACTGTGACAACGCTCTTCAATAATTTGCTCATTTGCCACCTCCTTGTGTCTGCATTCTGGTGCTAATGATGTGCTTCGCGGCCATACGTCCTGACGTTAAAGCGAAGCCAGATGCCGAACCTTCTAACACCAAATCATAAGAACTGTCATACAGTCCGCCCATATCTTGCCCGACAACATACAGACCAGGGATGATCTTCTCATTGGTATCATAGACCTGCAGATCGCTGTTCATTTTCAAACCACCCAGCGTCAGAAAATAAGCCCGAATCCCTTTCACGGCGTAATACGGCCCTTTGTCCTGAAATTTAAACAAATGCTCTTTCTTGCGTCCCCAGTCAGGATCGAAACCGTCATCGGTATACTTGTTCACTTTGGCAATTGTGGCTTTCAAATTATCAGCCGGAACGTTGATCTGTTTCGCCAGATCATCCAGCGTTTCGCCTTTAAACAGCCATCCTTCTTTCATGCCAATCTCAATGGCCTGATCCAGCGCCTTCATCGGCTGCCCGGGTAAAACAATGGCATTAAACGGTGTTACGGGCCCTTCGTTAACCATCTTCTGGCGCATCGCGTCATCCCAGATAGAGTACATAACCCCACCGTTCATGGTGATAGCGTTGTATACGAGAGTAAAACTGGAACCCAGTGACTCATCGAAGAAACGTTCACCTTGTCTGTTGATCCACAGGAACGGCTGGCTTAACGATGTTCTGGCCTGTTTTTGATAGTCCGCGCCATTAAACTGGCGAATAGGAGGATCTTGATCGACATACGGGCTGTTACCGGCAATGGTTTGCATTCCGGCAGTGTCAGCGCCAATTTCCTGACCCATTTTAATACCATCGCCTTCGCGTCCATCAATCAGTGGTCCACGTAGTTTTACTGGAACCATGTTTTTCTGATTCACGTCGGTGATGTATTTTTCAATCATGTCACGGTTATTGGCAAAACCACCAGTTGCCACAATAACGCCTTTACCATAAGCAATAATTTTTTCGCCCGTAACACTGTTAACCGCTTCAACGCCAACCACTTCGCCGCTTTGTTTATCGCGAATAATCTTCTTAACAGGAGTTTCGGTATAGATTTGACCACCGCCATCAAGGATCTTCTTGTAAAAGCTTTTGGTCACGGATGCGCCGTTATGCTTATACATATGCCAGGTCCATAATGAATCTGACTGAGGGTAAATGGTGGTTTTTAGCGTAGTGAATTCGACACCATTGCTGGCAACCCAGTCGATGGTTTCACCTGAGTTTTTCATTAAAGCGTGCAAAGCACTGGCATTGGCTCGCCAGTGGTGGAAATCGATCGCTTTACCAAAAGCCTGATTCAGCGTGGCGCCTTTCCCCTCTTTTTTCTGCATCAAAGTGCCAATGCCTAAACTACCTTCAGGGTAAACACCTGCCCCACCAAGACTGGGCAATTTTTCGAAAATAACAACTTTAGCGCCTCCCTGTACCGCAGTCAGTCCTGCAGACATACCGGAAAGCCCGCCACCGATTACCACAATATCTGTTTGTATGACCTTCTCACTCACGGGTTCAACGGATGGATTTGACAGATTGATATGCGGGATCTTATTCATATTTCTGTCAGCATATGCGCTTACCGAAAGCGCCGTTAATATCCCAGCTAATAAGAAACCTCTGTGTAGTTTCCTCATAACGCGGTCCTTTTATGTGAAAATTAAAAACAAAATGAAACCCTTCTTATTTTTATACGAAACCAGAAACCCATTACGTTACTTATTCATAACTAGTGAGCCGCAGCCGAAACAGCAGGCAATTTATGTGCAATACCGGCATGGCAATCAATACAGGTTTTCCCCTCTTTAAGAGAAACCTCATGAAATGGCGCCATAAACTTTTTCTGTAGTTTTGAAATATCGTGACAGTTTCTACACTCCTGGGCATTATTTGCTCTCATTCTTGCCCATTCAGCTTTTGCCATTTCGCCACGGTGTGACTCAAATTTTTCAGGTGTATCAATTACGCCTGTCATATGGCCCCAAACCTCTTTAACAGCATGGGCTTTTCTGATCATCTTAGGAACAAACTCATCAGGAATGTGGCAATCAGCGCAAGCCACCTTCACACCGGTACGATTACTGCCATGAATAGATTTTTGAAAGCTGTCAGTGACGATGTTATCTTTCATTTCATGACAGCTCAGACAAAAACTATCCGTGCTGGTGTTGTGAATAACTGTATTTATGCCAACAAATAAACAGCCACCAAGAACAATAAAAACAAAAATCAAACATACCATTAGCTTTCGGGTTAAAGAGAAAACTTTTTTTGGCCGACAGCCGTTTTCACCTTCAGGATTTTCTTGCTCCATGCGGTTAATCCTTAAAATCATTCATATGATTAATAAAGCAATTCAAATACAACGACAATAATATTGATATTCAAAATGTATTCGCATTTTACATACAAAATAAATATATATGTATGACACTCAACAAAATCAATATAAATAAATAGAGTGACATTTCCAGTGTTACAGTTCACAAAAATATCGGAAATTGAAATCAGACGGGTGTCTTATAGAAAAAATAGTGTAAGCGAAAGGTATTTACGATATCAGTTGGTTTAATAACACAAACAATATATTAGAATGAAAAGCCAATCAGCAAGCCATTCAACTCACTGATTGACAATTATTATAATTTCCCCGCTACGGTCTCTCCATTGAGAAACGTCAAAGCAGTGGATTTAGTTTCCGCCAGAAGTCCGGCGCTGCAATTGATCACGCAAATTCGGCGGTGTGCCTTTAATGGTCAACGTATCGGTCGCCGGATCCCAGAAGATGCGTTCACCTAACAGCATCGCATCAAAGTTGATGGTTAAACCACCGCCGCTACCAGCAAACTTAGTCAACTGACGCAGCGTGCTACGGTCTGCCGGGAAGCTTTCTTCCAGTTCATACCCTTTTTCAGCCGCAAATTCCGTGAAACTCACTTCACTGACGCCCGCCAGTTCTTTCGACAGCGACTCCAGCTCGATCTCTTCACCCGCCTGCAATTGCTCATTACAGTAGCTATAAACCTGCTGGCGAACGTTCTGCCGTTCTGCTTTATCCAGCTGCGCTTCAGCAGTGAAATCATCCACGGCTTGTAACAAGCCACGGTTTTGCGCTTTCGCATTCAACCCTTCGCTGGCGCCGAGAAAATCCATAAAGAAATCGGCCACTTTACGCCCCACTCGCCCTTTCAGGAAAGTCAGATAACGAGTCGATTCTGGATTGGTTTCCCACTCAGTTAAATCAATACGCGCAACGATATCCGCATGGTTGATATCAAGATAATGAGTTGGGTTGATATCGAGATTTTCGTTAACGCGCATACTGCTCAGGTTGCTCAGTACCGTCACCAGCAGATATTCCACTGCCAGATAGCGATAATGACAAAACAGCACGAATCCGCCATCAGCGAAGGGGTATTTTGCTAATTCGTCGCGCAGACGCCCGGTTGCCGCCCGGCTAAATGCCAGAAAGTCTTCTTCGCCCTGACGCTGCAAACGCAACGTCTGCGCCAGTTCACTCTCTTCGCTAAACAAGCCATAGGCTTTGTTCTTGGCGCTATAGACCCGATGCAGCTCTGCCACCATCTCAACGACGGTTTCCGTCGGTTCCAACAATGAATCGCGCAACACCAGCTCAAGGTTCTGCTCATCACGCTTGATAAGCTGGTGCAGAGCAATCTGGTTGATATCCAGACTCATGATAAACTCTCCTTTAAGACCGGGCGGTATTCAACCACCACCGGTAAAGCGACGCAATAAAAGTTGGCGCTCATTTTACAGAAGGTCGCGTAACGAGAATGATTTAAAGCATAAAAAAGCGGAAAAAAAACTGGTGCTACGGTAATATGTTGCCCTTTCATCAACTAACTGATTTAGATTTATGCCGCAAATTTCCCGCTACAGTGATGAACAGGTTGAACAATTGCTCGCAGAGCTGCTCAACGTACTGGAAAAACATAAGGCTCCGACCGACCTTTCCCTGATGGTGTTAGGCAACATGGTCACTAACCTTATCAACACCAGCATTGCCCCGGCTCAACGCCAGGCAATTGCCAACTCTTTTGCCCGCGCCTTACAGTCCTCTATCAACGAAGACAAAGCGCACTAAGGGAAACAGATAACAGGTTATGGTAACTCATCGTCAGCGCTACCGTGAAAAAGTCTCCCAGATGGTTAGTTGGGGGCACTGGTTTGCACTGTTCAATATTCTGCTCTCACTCGTTATTGGCAGCCGTTACCTGTTTATCGCCGACTGGCCGACAACGCTTGCGGGCCGTATTTATTCCTACGTAAGCATTATCGGCCACTTCAGCTTTTTGGTGTTCGCCACTTACTTGCTGATCCTGTTCCCTCTAACCTTTATCGTCGGCTCCCAGAGGCTGATGAGGTTTTTGTCCGTCATTCTGGCTACTGCGGGGATGACGCTGTTACTGATTGACAGCGAAGTCTTTACCCGTTTCCACCTCCATCTTAATCCCATCGTCTGGCAACTGGTCATCAACCCTGACGAAAATGAGATGGCGCGTGACTGGCAGCTGATGTTTATCAGCGTGCCCATTATTTTATTGATTGAACTGGTCTTTGCGACGTGGAGCTGGCAAAAACTGCGCAGCCTGACACGTCGTCGACACTTTGCCAGACCGCTGGCGGCCTTCTTATTTGTCGCATTTATCGCCTCACATATCGTTTATATCTGGGCCGATGCCAACTTCTATCGTCCTATTACTATGCAGCGCGCCAACTTGCCGCTGTCGTATCCTATGACGGCACGACGTTTCCTTGAGAAACATGGTCTGCTTGATGCGCAGGAATACCAACGTCGGCTAATTGAACAAGGCAATCCCGATGCAGTTTCGGTTCAGTATCCGTTGAGCGAACTGCGCTACCGCGACATGGGCACTGGGCAAAATGTATTGCTGATCACTGTCGATGGTCTGAATTACTCACGTTTTGAGAAGCAAATGCCTGCGCTGGCGAATTTTGCCGGACAAAATATCACATTCACGCGCCATATGAGTTCCGGCAACACCACGGATAACGGCATCTTTGGCCTGTTCTATGGCATCTCGCCAAGCTATATGGACGGCATTCTGTCGACTCGTACGCCTGCAGCGTTGATTACCGCGCTTAACCAGCAAGGCTATCAGCTTGGGTTATTCTCATCGGATGGCTTTACCAGCCCTCTGTATCGCCAGGCATTGTTATCAGACTTCTCAATGCCGAGCGTGCAGACACAATCTGATGAACAGACCGCCACGCAGTGGATCAACTGGCTGGGTCGTTACGCGCAAGAAGATAACCGCTGGTTCTCGTGGGTTTCGTTCAATGGCACCAATATTGACGACAGCAATCAGCAAGCATTTGCACAGAAATATAGTCGTGCCGCAGGTAACGTTGACGACCAGATTAACCGTGTGCTTAATGCGCTGCGAGAGTCAGGCAAGCTGGACAATACGGTGGTGATAATCACTGCAGGTCGGGGGATTCCGCTGTCCCTGGAAGAAGACACTTTCGACTGGTCCCACGGTCATCTCCAGGTACCATTAGTCATTCACTGGCCAGGTACGCCGGCACAGCGTATCAATACACTGACCGATCATACCGATCTGATGACCACGCTGATGCAGCGACTGCTGCACGTCAGTACGCCTGCCAGCGAGTACTCACAAGGTCAGGACTTGTTCAATCCTGAACGCCGTCATTACTGGGTAACCGCTGCGGATAACGATACGCTGGCAATTACCACACCAAAAATGACGCTGGTACTGAACAATAACGGTAAATACCGCACTTATAATTTACGTGGTGAACGGGTGAAAGACGAAAAACCACAGTTAAGTTTGTTATTGCAAGTGCTGACTGATGAGAAACGATTTATCGCTAACTGATTAATTATAAATCAGTTAGCAAAATATCTTACTTGCAATCGGTGTAGAAAGCGGTAGTATTAGCACCCACAAGTCGGCACGTAGCGCAGCCTGGTAGCGCACCGTCATGGGGTGTCGGGGGTCGGAGGTTCAAATCCTCTCGTGCCGACCAAAAATCCCAAGAAAACCAACCGTAAAGGTTGGTTTTTTTATGCCTGCTATCTGTTCAGAAAACAGACCACGCCAAAACGCGGCCTGTTTATATTCGGCACTAGAATGTCCAGACCACGCCAGCTTGCGTATTCCAGGGCGATTCCACACCTGCGCCATTGCCATAACTGACAGACAAATGACCGCTTAAAGTCGGGGTAAACGATGACCTTATCCCAGCCTGATAAATTCCACTGGTTCCTGCCACATCATTATTAAATTTACCATCATCATTGACTTTCACCTGGTTAGAATCGGCGTATTCCTGACGCGCGGCGGCTTTCAGCCAGGGCTCCAGCGCGATGCCGTTTTGCAGGTCCATGTGATAGCTTACCTCTGTTCCTGCTTCAGCACGCAATATGCGCGTATTCCCCACATCGGCCCGCATACCGTTTGATAACGTGTAATCCTGGCCATCTGTGGTAAAGCCGGTAAATGCCAGATATGGTCTTACATTCCACAGATTTTTCCCCCAACGGAACCCGCTCTCGACATGAGCCCCCGCGCCGTTACTATTATAATCGCCAAATGCTGTTGCCCCATTACTCATCTTGCCATGAACGGTATTAGCAAACCGATCGACTTTCACAACGCCATCGACATAAGCACCATTTTGATGTTCCCAACCGGCATAGGCCCCCAGCGTATAGCTATCAATATTGCCTTTACCGCCACGATCAAAACCAACATCAGAATGAGAATAACCAAAGAACAGGCCGCGAATCGTGCTGCTTTCTTCACGGGAGAAACGGCTATCAATACCTAATGTTAATCCCGTCAATGTTTGCTCAAACGCTGCTCCAGCATCGGTGGTTACGTTATTGCGAGTATTAATTGCCGAACTCCACATTGCCGTATCGTAATTAACCCCTTTTACACTACCAAGACGTTCACGTACCGTGTCCAGTTCTGCGTCAAATACCAGCGGTTGTGCCGCCGCCATATTCAACACGGCAGTAGCCGAAGGAGTAACTTGCGCTCGGTTCTCCGCCAGACTCCAACTATGATTACCATTATCTTGTAACGTATATTCATACGTACCAATATCAACGACGCCGCCATTATTGCCCAACGTAAATGCCGCATCACCACCACCCGTTGTTACCAGTGTAAGGCTGTCTCCTGCTGCCGGACTTGCACCAGTATCCGTAACGAAGATTTTGAAATCGCCTGTTGCCTGACCAGTAACATTAAGTTGGTCGCTCTGATGAGTGGCCATATCAGTACGCATATAAAAATTGCCGCTACCCGCCAATGTATTCACCGTCAAATCAATATAATGCTCAGAGCCTGAAGCGACTCCCGTACGAGAAACAGGCTCATCCATCATGATAACATTCGAATTTCTCATATTTAGATGGGCAAAATAGAACCGCGTATACATAGCGCGCTGGTTTTCAGAGTATAAAGCGAAGCTTGAATGGTCCAGATTAACAGTCGCGTTAGCCGTATCTGCAAGAGCATATACGGCCAATAATGCGCCATTAGAAACATTCGTAGTCCCTGTTAAAACCGGGGCAGCGGAACCCTCAAGAGGAGACATTATCTGCAGCACTCCCGAGTCATCACTGACTGTAACGTTGTTTATTGTCCCAGCCCAGATAATTACCCGTCCGCCTAATATGTTCATACCCTCAGAACTCGCGTCATAAGAATATTGAGTCTGTCCATCGATATCAACCCGCCCCAGATTATATACCGCATATTTCATCACGGTCGTCCCTGTATCACTTCCCAGGTTTTGCATAGAGGCATATTCATCAACGATGGTATAGGATGCTTTGGTTTGTGGCTGAACAATTAACATAGAGCCATTATCCAATTCATAATTTATTGACTCACCATTCTTTATGCTGAATTCTCCCTTACTATTTTTACCACTGGCCTCCAGTACATTAGTTGAAATCGTTAAGACTCCCCCCGTTTTTTTATCAATGCCTATTGCGGTACCGCCATCCATCACTTTCAGGACGCCGCCATTATCCACTGTGGTATCATAGGCGAAATTATTTTCCTCAACTAACAAGCTTCCGCCATTTTCCAATAACACGTTGTTTGCAACCCCATCCTTGATGCTGAACTGACCCAGACGGTTTACGCCTTCCACCTCTGCAGCCCTCGTGGTTGCTTTAATAGCACTACCTGCTTTCTGATTTACCGCTATTGCATATCCCTGGTCTTTAATTTCCAGTAGCCCTCCCTTTTCGATAACAGCAAAGACAGCAATTCCACCGTTTTCTACAATTAGGCTTCCACCTTTAATAACAGCCTCATTCGCAGCGCCATAAACCTGTAGCACACCATTATTAATGGTAGTTTGGTTTGCTGCCCCCTCCACTTGAACAATTTGATAACCATCATTCAGTGTGGAATTATTCACTTCTCCCTCTGATTCAATGTACTGATATCCTCCATTAATTTCAGTATTATTACTTACGCCATATTTTTTAACATGCTGTTCCCCGGTGGCGGTAATTTTCGTATTATTCGTGGTTCCATAAACCGTCTGGATATCGTTTACCAGAACAACACCATCAACTGTCTCACCATAATCAACTGTTGATGCCGATATCATTGGTGAATATAACGCCGTAGCGACCAGAACAGATATTACGGAACGACAAAGACCAACCGAGTTGGATTGTTGCATCGAATTTTCATCCTCTGAAATTAATGGCTATAAGGGGCATTGGGTATAGAAAATACCAACTCATCTATACCTGGCATCATTTTTTAAAAACTGTTTAAAGAAATACAGAGATATTGTGATTGATTTTTTAGTTAATTTTCTTGATGGCAATATGATGCTAAAACCCCCATTCATAATGAAAATAGAGCAATAGCAAAGTGCGAAATCACAGTTTTCACTACATGCCCATACACAAAATGAGGTAACATTTACGCGCCTTTTAGCGTTACCAACGCTACGCTCAAACATAATGATTCTAATAAAACCTCAGGAGGCTACTATGCCTGAAGCAACGCCTTTTCAGGTGATGATTGTGGATGATCATCCACTTATGCGACGCGGTGTTCGTCAATTACTGGAGCTTGATCCTGGTTTTGAGGTGGTCGCCGAAGCAGGCGACGGCGCAAGCGCGATCGATCTGGCGAATCGACTGGATATCGACGTGATCTTGTTGGATCTCAATATGAAAGGTATGAGTGGCCTTGATACGCTCAATGCCTTGCGCCGGGATGGCGTTACCGCGCAAATTATTATCCTGACCGTTTCCGATGCCTCAAGTGATATTTTTGCGCTGATAGACGCTGGCGCCGATGGCTATCTGTTGAAAGATAGCGATCCAGAAGTGCTGCTGGAGGCGATTCGTGCCGGAGCAAAAGGCAGCAAAGTCTTTAGCGAACGCGTCAGTCAGTATTTACACGAACGTGAGATGTTTGGCGCCGAGGAAGATCCCTTCAGCGTGCTGACAGAGCGCGAGCTGGATGTTCTGCACGAACTGGCACAAGGCCTGTCAAATAAGCAAATTGCCTCGGTGTTGAATATTTCCGAACAAACGGTGAAAGTGCACATTCGTAATCTGCTGCGTAAACTCAATGTTCGCTCACGAGTGGCGGCCACCATTTTGTTCCTGCAACATCGCGGGGCGCAATAAAAAATAGCCCGATGAATTTACTATCGGGCTGAGATTGATGACAAACGCAAAACTGCCTGATGCACTATGCTTATCAGGCCTATGCGGCTCGGGCAATATATAGAATTTGCACGATGTTGTAGGCTGGATCAGACGCTCACGCCGCATCCGGCATAAACAAGGCGCACTTTGTCATCAGTCTGGCCCCGATGGCGTCACCATCGGGCCTCTTCTTATTTACTTTGTTGCGGCGACAAATGCTGCATTGCCTGCGCAATACTGCGCTCAATCACCACACGGCGAGTATCGTTGGCAGGCAAGAGTTTCAGCATCATCTCCCATGCCGCAACCGCTTCGCCAAAACGCTGCTGCTCAAAGGCATTAAACGCATACATGCTAAGCACGCGGATATTACTGTGGTCAGTTCTTACCAGTTGCCGTAACAACTCCCCTCCCAGTCGGTTGTCGTTGGGATCAGAAGAGCGTGTCAACGCTTCAGCATATCCCAGTGCGGCATCACTATTTTTGGGATCGAGTCGATACGCATTAGCGTATGCATCGGTCGCAATACTGGCATTGCCCAGCGCCATTCCAACGCGACCAAGCATAATCCAGCCCTCGATATCTCCCGGATTTTTTTGCAGTTGAGTACGCATCCCAAGAGCGAGACGCGACATCTCTTCTTCATTCAGCGGATCGGCTTTCGGATCCAATGCCCTGTCCAGCAAGGCCGGAGCCTGCGCCGTAGCCTGCTGCCAGATTTTCACCTGCTGATAATTCCCGGTCTGATAATAGCCAACGCCAGCAACGATCAGCGCGATGATAATTCCCGGCAGATAAATGATAAATCCTGCCCGTTTGCCCTCAGGGACGCTTTGTTCAGGAAATTCTTCCGGCGCCACGCGTACCCGCCGCCGCGAGCGGGAGTAAATCACCCAGCCGCCAATGCCGATAGCCACCACCGGCAGCACCCAAAGCAGCACGGTCAGCGGCGTTAACGGTGGATCGTAAGTAACAAAGTTACCGTAACGCGCCACCATATAATCGACAATCTCTTGCTTACTTTTGCCTTCCTGCATCAGTTCGTACACTTTCTGCCGCAGGTCGGTGGCAATCATCGAGTTGGAATCGGCAATGCTATTGTTCTGACATTTCGGGCAACGCAGTTCTTCAGTAAGCTGGCGGAACTGCTGCTCCTGCGCTTCATCTTTAAACTGCAACACATCGATAGTCGCCAGCGCCGAGCCAGAGATCATCAGCATCAGCACGCCCAATAAAAATCTCATTGTGCGGCCTCCTTACTGTATTTCTCCCACAACGGCTTGATCTCTTCTTCCCAGACACGAGGATTGAGATCGCCCGCGTGGCGATAGCGAATGATGCCGTTACCGTCGATAAGGAACGTTTCCGGCGCACCATACACGCCCAGATCCAGCCCTAACATACCGTCACCATCAAACAGGCTTAACGCGTAAGGATTACCTAACTCTTTCAGCCAGCCAATCGCTTTCTGCCTGTCGTCTTTATAGTTCATGCCAACGACGCGGATGCCCTGCGCAGAAAGCTGATTCAGATACTGATGTTCCGCACGGCAGGTCGGACACCAGGTTGCCCAGACGTTGAGCAGCACTGGTTTGCCCTGGGTCAACACATCCGCCTGATAAAACTGCCCCGGATTGTCCAGTGATTCGAGACGAAATTTCGGCACCGGCTTGCCAATAAGCGCCGATTCCAGATTAGTCGGATCGTCTCCTTCAGCATTACGCGCCAGTTGCCATAGCAACGCCGCGGCAATCGCCAGGAAGATAATCAAAGGAAGTAACAATACTTTGCGCTTCATACAACCTCCGGCGCAGTTTTTTGCGGATTGACGCGCTTGCGATAGCGAGGATCAAGCAAACACAACAGCCCGCCTAATGCCATCATCAGCCCGCCCGCCCAAATCCAGCGAACAAACGGTTTGTAGTAGAGACGCACAGCCCATGCGCCGTTTTCCAGCTCTTCACCAAGCGCCGCATACAGGTCACGAGTGATGCCGCCGTCAATAGCTGCTTCGGTCATCATTGAACCCGCGGTGTTGTAATAACGTTTTTCCGCATACAGCACCGTCTCTGGTTTACCGTCGCGCGCTACGCCGATAGTTGCCACGCCACCGCGCCAGTTCGGGCCAGTCACCTCTTTGACATCACGGAAGGTGAAGCGATATTCATGAATATCGACGCTATCGCCGGACTTCATGCGCACATCACGCTCAACGCTGTAATTCTGGCTAAAGGCAATGCCAACAATTGTCACTGCCAGCCCCAGGTGAGCCGCCACCATTCCCCAATAACTGAAGGTCGTTTTTGTGCCGCGAGAAATACGTAGCGCCGCTTCCGCAATGGCCAGCACGGCAATCCAGCAGGCCATTGCCAGGCCGAGTACCGTCATCGCCACGATTTTGCTTTCAAGCAGCCACGGCAACAGCAGAGACAGTACCAGCGTAGAGATGAAGGCGATAATCAATAAATTGCGGATTTTACGCGGGCGATCGCGCCCCCAGCGCACCAACGGACCAATACCGAGCAGCAGTGCAAACGGCACCATCAGCCAGGTAAACATGGTGTTGAAGAACGGTTCACCGATGGAGATACTGCCCAACCCCAGTTGCTTATGCACCAGTGGCAGCAACGTGCCCAGCAATACCACCAGCATTGCGGCGACCAGCAGAACGTTATTCGCTAACAGCAGAGATTCCCGCGACCACAGCGCATTGTTCACCCGTGAACGCACTTTGTGTCCACGCGCAGCAAACAGCAGCAGCGAGCCGCCAATCACCAGCACCATAAAGGCGAGGATAAACATACCGCGCGCCGGATCCGAGGCAAACGCATGTACCGACACCAACACGCCGGAACGCACGAGGAAAGTCCCCAGCAAACACAGTGAGAAAGCACAAATAGCAAGTAATAGCGTCCATGCTTTAAAACTGGCGCGCTGTTCAGTAACAGCCAGTGAGTGCATCAGCGCAGTCCCAACCAGCCACGGCATAAACGAGGCGTTTTCAACCGGATCCCAGAACCACCAGCCGCCCCAGCCGAGTTCGTAATAGGCCCATGCGGAACCAAGTACAATGCCGAGCGTCAGGAAAATCCACGCCGCCAGCGTCCACGGGCGAGAAAAACGTGCGTAAGTGCTGTCCAGACGACCACTCAGCAAAGAAGCAATCGCAAAGGCAAATGCCACGGAGAAACCGACATACCCCATATAGAGCAACGGCGGATGGAAGATTAACCCCGGATCCTGCAACAGTGGGTTAAGGTCGCGACCTTCAATCGGAAAGTTCGGCAGCGTGCGGGAAAACGGGTTAGAGGTAAAGAGAATGAACAGCAGAAAACCGACGCTAACCATTCCCATCACCGCCAGTACGCGGGCCACAATATCCAGCGGAATACGCTGACTAAAAATCGCCACCGCAAAGGTCCAGCCGCTCATCAACAGCACCCACAGCAACAGTGAGCCTTCATGCGCGCCCCATGTCGCCGCCACGCGATACCACACCGGAAGCTGAGTATTGGAGTTGCTGGCAACATAGGTGACGGTAAAGTCGTTCACCACGAAAGCATTGACCAGCACCAGAAATGCGCCGGCTACGCACATAAACAGCAGCCAGGCAAACAGTCGCGACGAGGCCATCATCCGCGCATCCCCGCGCGCCACGCCCCATAACGGATAAACAGACAGTAGTAGCGCAATCCCTAGCGCCAGACACAGCAGCCCGTTACCAATTTCTGGCATCATGATGCGGGATCCTTATAAGCACTTGCCGGGCGGCGGTGGTTAGCTTCCATCGCCTTCTCAACTTCTGGCGGCGTATAGTTTTCATCGTGTTTTGCCAGCACTTCTTTGGCGAGGATGTGATTGCCTTTTTCCAGCTCGCCCTGTACCACAACGCCCTGCCCTTCACGGAACAGATCCGGCAAAATGCCTTCGTAGGAGACATCCACCGAGCCTTCTGCGTCGTAAATAGTGAAAGTCACTTTCAGCGAGTTGGGATCGCGCTGCACGCTACCCGGCATTACCATTCCGCCAACGCGCAGACGTTGACCAACTTCCGGCATCTGCTGGGTTTCACGTTTACCGTAGAGAATTTCACCCGGCGTATAAAAGAGATCGATATTAGAGCGCAACGCATACAGCACCAGACCGATGGTCAGCGCCAGCCCCGCCAGCACGGCACAGGCAATCCACAAACGGTTTTTACGGCGAATATTCATGCAGCCTCCTGCTGTTGCGCAGCACGTAAACGCGCCTCACGCGCCCGCTGTTGCGCCACGCCACGTAAAATTGCGCGATGCTGCATCACCGAGTGCACCACTAAAACCGCCAGCGGAATAACGGTCATCGCCACCGCCAGCCAGACAAAAAAGGCGTAACCGCCCATTGTGAAAAAATCATTCCAGGAAGCAAATGCAGGGGTCATTTACGGCCTCTTTTCAGTATCAGTTCACTCACCCACGGACGGCGTTTTTCCATCAGCAAAATCAAATTACGCATCCGCATCAGCGTCAGCGTAACAGACAGCAACAGGACGCCAAAAATCGACCAGCGCAGCGGAGAACGCATTGCCGGATCGATGCTTTGCTGCATCCGCGTTGATCCCTGATGCAGGGTGTTCCACCACTCCACGGAATAATGAATTATCGGCAGGTTCACCACGCCAATCAGCACCAGAATACCCGCCGCACGCCCCGCCAGACGGCGATCGTCAAAGGCGTGCCACAGGGCAATCACTCCCACGTAAAGAAACAGCAACACCAGTTCAGAAGTCAGACGCGCGTCCCATACCCACCAGGTACCCCACATCGGTTTTCCCCACGCGGAGCCGGTAACCAACGCAATAAAGGTAAACACCGCACCAACTGGCGCCATCGCCGCCACCGCCAGATTGGCCATTTTCATCTGCCAGACAAGACCGATAAACGCCGCCACCGCCATCGACGCATAAATCCCCATCGACCACATCGCCGCAGGTACATGTAGATAGATAATGCGATAACTATTTCCCTGTTGATAATCAGCGGGAGCGAAGCCGAATCCCCAGATCCAGCCGACGGTAAGCACAACCACACTGGCGATTGCCAGCCACGGTATAAACCAGCCACAGATTTGATACAGCCGTGGTGGGATCGCCAGTTGATGTAGTGTTTTCCACATAGTTCCGATACCAGACTTGAACAAAAATAAGTAAATCAGCGTTATTGAATGCTGATTCGTAACGCCGCCGCCGTCGCAAAAGGACTTAATGTCGCAGTACCTGCCAGCAGCGCGCCTAAAATTGCCAGATACCCGTCAACGGGCAAATGCATTGAAGCCGCGTCCATTGCCGCAGTGGCAAAGATGAGTAATGGGATGGTCAGCGGTAGCACCAGAATGCTGAGCAGCACTCCCCCGCGCTTGAGTCCCACCGTTAGCGCCACGCCCGGCGCACCGAGAAAGCCCAGTGTTGGGGTTCCCAGCAGCAGCGTCAGCGCCATCACTTGCCAGCCATAGACATCCATTCCCAGTAGCAATGCCACCAGTGGCGAGAGGATGAGTAACGGCAAGCCGGTTACCATCCAGTGCGCCATCACCTTCGCCAGCACAACGGCGGGCAAGGGTAATGGCAACAACATTAATTGTTCAAGACTGCCGTCCTGTAAATCGTCACGGAACAGTCGCTCCAGTGCCAGCAAGGAGGAAAGCAGCGCCGCCACCCAGATAATGCCAGGGGCGATTCGCGCCAGCAGTTGCGGCTCCGGGCCGATACTGAGCGGAAAAAGAGTAATAACAATAAGAAAGAACCATAGTGGATTGGCGATTTCGGCGCTATGGCGAAACGCCACACGCAGTTCAAGACGGAAAATACGCCAGAACATCATGCGTCCCTCGTTTGCGTCAGCGAAATACGGCGAATTTTACTTTCAGCGACGTTGAGCGGCTGGTGAGTGGTCAGAATCACAATCCCCCCCTGCTCCGTATGCTGCGCCATACACTGGGTCAGACGATCGACGCCGTTAACATCAATCGCAGTAAAAGGTTCATCGAGGATCCACAATGTGGCGCGAGTCAGCCACAAACGCGCCAGAGCAACACGACGCTGTTGCCCGGCAGAAAGTTGATTAACAGGAATATCTTCGAATCCGGCAAGCCCGGCCTGCGCCAGAGCGTCCAGACATTGTGCGGTATCGCCTTCGCGATGATAAAAGTGCAGATTTTCTAACGCCGTCAGCCGGGTTTTGATCCCCGGCTGATGGCCTATCCATAACAAATTTTGATGGTAGCTGTCGCGTACCTGATGCAAGGGCTGCCCTTGCCAGAGAACATCACCTGCATCAGGGCGAGACAATCCCGTCAGCAGACGAAGAAGCGTTGTCTTCCCCGCACCATTGCTGCCGGTAATTTGTACCCACTCTCCTGCATTCAGCGTAAAGGACAAACCGCTAAATAAAGTTCGTTCATCCCGTTCGCAGAGTAATCCTCTGGCTTCAAGCATACCCACGCAATAACACCCTGTTAAAAACCTGGTTTGACTTCGCGCATATCAGGCAGCTTGTGCGCTATCCCTTTATGGCAATCAATACAAGTTTGCCCATCTTTCACTGCCTGATCATGCATCTTCGCAGCAACAGATTTCTGAGCGGTTGTATCCATATACTCGAAGTTGTGACAGTTACGGCACTCCTGCGAGTTATTATCCTTCATTCGCCGCCACTCATTCTGTGCCATAGTCAGGCGATGAGCTTCGAATTTCTGCGGCGTGTCAATAACGCCAAAGATTTTACCATACAGCTCTTTACTTGCTTTGAGCTTGCGTATGATTTTGGGCACAAACTCATGCGGAACGTGGCAATCCGGGCAGGTCGCTCGCACGCCGCTACGGTTGTTGTAGTGCACGGAATCCATGTACTCCTGATACACCGTATTGCGCATTTCGTGACAGCTAATACAGAACTCTTCGGTATTGGCTTTTTCCATACCGGTGTTAAAGCCGCCCCAAAAGACGATGCCGCCGACAAAACCAATCAACAACAGCGTGCCCAGCGCCAGACGGCTGGGAGTACGCCACCATTTCCACAGGCGCTTAATCAGACCAGGCTTACGGTCAGAATTTCCCATAATAACCTCTTATTTCCCGTAACCTTTTGATGGGGTAAAGGTATTCCCCACGATTGGCGCGGTATCGGCCTGCGGTACGTGACATTGCAGACAGAAGTAACGACGCGGAGCCACTTCTGCGCCTACTTTGCCGTCACTATCCATAAAGTGAGTAGGACTGATGCGCGGTGCGCCGGTAGTGCGATAACTTTCAACACCGTGGCACTGTAAGCAGCGGTTGGTATTGGTCGTTACCTGATAACCTTCAACGCTATGCGGGATCATTGGTGGTTGATTCACATAGTTCAGCGGCATCCGCTCCTGCTCTTTTGGCATCCGAATGGCCCCTTCCTGTGTCCCGGATACTTCCGGCGACTGGCTAAAATCGACGCCATTAGCCGCCCAAACCGCGCCGCTTACCACCAAGGCCAGCATCGCCGTCCATTGACACAGCGCTTTCTTCAGGTCATGGCTTTTCATGATTTCGCTCCCGAACTCCATCGTGTAGTTATTGTAAATACATCCTCAGAACAGACATCCACGCAGCGACCGCACGTCATGCAATCGCGGCTGGTGACCTGCACCGGGCTTTGTTCATCCAGCACCGGGGCACGTAGCACATGCGGTTCCGGGCAAACATGAAAACAATCCATACAGCGGTTACATTTCTGCCGATCGGTGGCCGCAACGGTGATAACACCTTTGCTACCCAGCACGCCATACAACGCGCCAACCGGACAAATGTGCCCGCACCAGCCGTGTTCAACGACCAGTAGATCAAATAAAAACAGCGCGAGAATAAGCAGCGCGCCGCTGCCGAATCCCATTACCAGACTGCGCCCCATCAGGGAAACGGGGTTGATCCATTCCCAGATGAGCGTACCGGTTAAGGCCGATCCTACCAGGATGACAACCAACAACACGTACCGAATATGACGTGGGATTGTCGCGGACTGATTGAGTTCAAATCGCCTGCGCAACCAATTCGCTAAATCGGTAATCGGGTTCAGCGGGCAGACCCAGCTGCAAAATAATCGCTTTCCTGCCAGGGCGTAGAGCACAGTGATAATCACTGCACCAGTCAATGCCACTGCGGCTGGCAGATGACCGCTGGCAAGGCTTTGTAGCGTCATCAGCGGATCGGTCAGCGGGACAGTGTCGAGCAACAAGCTACTGCTGTAGTTGCCATGCAAAATCCACACGCCAAACCACGGACCGCTCAGAAACATGCCCAGCACGAAGAACTGGCAAAGGCGACGCAACACCAGCCAACGGTGACTGCGCCACCAGCCTTTTTTCGCCAGCGCCTCTCGCCCGGCGTCACGTTTACGATTTGCCATCGTTCCCCTCCAGCCAACCGAAGCGGTAGTGGTGACCTAACTCCCCTTTCGCCAGAGACAACGGCAACACCTTGATTGCCGGTTGTTCCAGCACGCACACTTTTTCGCACTTACCGCAGCCGGTACAGGCATCGCTGTGAACCGTTGGCAGAAAACGGGCGTGCTTGCCGGTACGCGTATTGCGTTCCAGCTCCAGGGTAATCGCTTCATCAATTTTCGGGCATTCGCGATAACAAACATCGCAGCGCAATCCCTGAAAGTTGAGGCAGTTCTCCTGGTCCACCAGCACTGCCAGCCCCATCCGCGCGTCATCGATCGATTCGATCTCGCGATCCAGCGCGCCACTGGGGCACACTTTGGCGCACGGAACGTCCTCACACATTTCGCAAGGAATATCCCGCGCGACAAAATACGGCGTACCTGCCGACAGGCCAGAGGCCAGCGTCGCCAGTTTTAAGGTGTCGTAAGGGCAAGCCTGAACACACTGACCGCAACGTACACAGGCACTGGCAAAGGCGTTCTCGTTTATGGCTCCGGGCGGGCGCAACCGCACGCCAGATGCGCGTGCGGTTTGCTGTTGTAACCCCAGCGCCACGCCCACGGCAGCCAGCCCGCCTGCTGTGCGAACGACATCGCGCAGAAAGCGGCGGCGACCATTTTGAGGTTTCGCTGACCGGGACATAATGGCTTACACCTTCTCCAGTTTGACCGCGCACTTCTTGAAGTCCGTCTCTTTCGAGAGCGGATCGGTCGCGTCCAGCGTCAGTTTGTTAACCAACTGTGCGGCGTCGAAGAACGGCATGTACACCAGGCCCTGCGGCGGACGGTTACGACCACGCGTTTCGACAATCGAGATAACCTCACCACGGCGAGAAACCACTTTTACTTTGTCGCCACGACGCAAGTCGCGTTTTTTCGCATCCAGCGGATGGATAAACAGCACGGCCTCCGGGAAGGCACGGTGCAGTTCTGGTACACGGCGAGTCATACTGCCGGTGTGCCAGTGCTCCAGTACGCGTCCGGTAGAAAGCCACAGGTCATACTCTTCATCCGGGGCTTCTGCCGCCGGTTCAAACGGCAGCGCGAAGATCACCGCTTTGCCATCCGGTTTGCCGTAGAACTTGTAACCTTCGCCCGCTTTCACGTACGGGTCGTTACCTTCGCTGTAACGCCACTGGGTTTCTTTACCGTTAACCACTGGCCAGCGAATACCACGCGCTTTGTGATAGTCGTCGAACGGCGCGAGATCGTGACCATGACCGCGACCAAACCACGCGTACTCTTCGAACAACCCTTTTTGCAGATAGAAGCCCAGCTCGCGGGATTCATCGTTCAGTTGATCTTCCGCCAGTTCGGATACCGGGAATTTGCTCACTTCCGGGGTAGCATACAGCACCTCATACAGCGTTTTGCCGCGCAGTTCCGGTTTCTTCGCCAGCAACTCTTCCGGCCACACTTCTTCAGTTTTGAAGCGGCGGGAGAACTGGACCAACTGCCAGAGATCCGATTTCGCCTCGCCCGGCGCCTGTACCTGTTGACGCCAGAACTGAGTACGGCGTTCAGCGTTACCGTAAGCACCCTCTTTCTCTACCCACATTGCAGTCGGCAGGATTAAGTCGGCTGCCAGCGCACTGACCGTCGGATACGGGTCAGAGACGATAATAAAGTTGCGCGGATCGCGCCAGCCCGGCATACGTTCTTCATTAATGTTCGGCCCGGCCTGCATGTTGTTGGTACACATCGTCCAGTAAACATTCAGCGTGCCGTCTTTCAACGCACGGTCTTGTGCTACCGCGTGCAGACCGATTTTTGCCGGGATCGTGCCGCTCGGGATATTCCACTTCTTCTCGCAGATATCACGGTGTTTCTCGTTGGTCACCACCATGTCCGCAGGCAGACGGTGAGCAAAGGTGCCCACTTCACGCGCAGTACCACACGCGGAAGGTTGCCCCGTCAGGGAGAACGGACCGCAGCCCGGCTGGGAAATTTTACCCGTCAGCAGGTGCAGGTTGTAAACCAGGTTGTTGGCCCACACGCCGCGGGTATGCTGGTTGAAGCCCATCGTCCAGTAGGAGATGACTTTCTTGTTCGGATCGGCATACAACTGCGCCAGTTGTTCCAGCTGATCTTTCGGCACGCCAGTCATTTCGGCGGTTTTTTCCAGCGTATATTCGGCAACGAAGGCTTTGTAATCTTCAAAGCTCATCGGTTCGGACGCGTCGGATCCCGGGTTTTTCGCCGCTTTTTCCAGCGGATGAGTCGGACGTAAGCCATAACCGATATCCGTCACCCCTTTGCGCAGGTTGACGTGCTTGCTCAGGAAGTCCTGATTCACCGCATTGTTTTGAATGATATAGTTGGCGATATAGTTCAGGATCACCAGGTCAGACTGTGGCGTAAAGATGATGCCGTTATCTGCCAGTTCAAAGCTACGATGCTGGTAAGTAGAAAGCACCGCCACAGTGACATCCTGATTAGAAAGGCGACGGTTAGTGATGCGCGACCACAGGATCGGGTGCATCTCCGCCATGTTCGCGCCCCACAGCACAAACGCATCAGCCTGTTCGATGTCGTCATAGCAGCCCATCGGCTCATCCATACCAAAGGTACGCATGAAGCCAACAACCGCCGACGCCATACAGTGACGCGCGTTCGGGTCGATATTGTTCGAACGGAAGCCCGCTTTGAACAGCTTGGACGCGGCATAACCTTCCCAGATAGTCCACTGACCAGAACCGAACATACCGATCGACTCCGGCCCTTTTTCTTTCAGGGCAGTTTTGAATTTCTCTTCCATCACATCGAAGGCCTGGTCCCAGGTGATTGGGGTGAATTCGCCTTCTTTGTCATATTTACCGTTTTTCATACGCAGCAGCGGCTGCGTTAAACGGTCTTTACCGTACATGATTTTGGGCAGGAAATAGCCCTTAATGCAGTTCAGGCCACGGTTAACCGGCGCATCCGGGTCGCCCTGACAGGCCACCACACGCCCCTGTTGCGTTCCGACCAGAACGCCGCAACCCGTACCACAGAAACGGCACGGCGCTTTATCCCATTTAATGGCTTCCTGCTGACCAACAACGGCGCGGGCAACGCCCGGCACGCTGAGACCGGCAGCCGCCGCAGCGGCCGCAACGGCGTTAGCTTTCATAAAGCTACGACGACTGAGTTTCATGGTGTTTCCTCACCTTGCTCTTCCTGCTGGTGATAAACCAGCGACACCGCCAGCACGCCCTCTACATTGCGTACTGACTCAATAGTTTGAATTAGCGTTTCGCTGTCTTCGGCTTCCGCTACCACAATCAACTGACCGCTCGGCACGTCGCTGACGGCGACTTCACAGCCGGGAAAGGCGTTCAGTTGGCTGCTGATATCTGGAATTCGCTCGCTTTTTGCCTGGACCACCAGGCTGCAAACTTGCCAGTTAGTGTGCATGGAGATACTCCGCAGTTATGGCTGATACCGGACAACTGGCTGCACATGCACCACATCCGTTGCAAAGTTGATTATTAAGTTGCGGTTGGTAGATCCCAGAAAGCGTCGGGCGAAAGATAATTGCCATCGGTTCACAGCTATCCTGGCAGCGACGGCATTCAACGGCCTGATACGCCAGGCACGCTTCCCCAATGGTGAACTGCAAATCCCAGGCCCTGGTGTGGCGCGGAGAAAATAGCGATTCGGGGCAAGCTTGCGCACAGGCGTAGCAGAAACTACATTCATTATTTTTGAAATCGACGGTTGGATAGCCACCTGCGCCGCGCTGCAATATACCGTTTTCACAGGCATTAATGCAGGCATCACAGCGAGTGCAATGGGTCAGAAAATGAGACTCGTCACCGGACCAGGGCGGACGGATACCGTTACTGGTTTTGCGCCAGCGACCAGTGAGTATGCCCCGACGGGATGCATCAATTTTCACATTGACCTTCCATCATTAACGCACTCTGAAATCAGAGAACGACCAAATAAACCGCATAATTAATAAGTCATTTTTATGAGCGTTAAGATATTAAAGGATGTGTCAGAGATGCATACCCCGATCGAGGTAAAACCTGTTGCCGGATCAAAAGAGTGGCGGGAAAGATGGTAAAAACGGGGTTTTGCTCACATTTCAAATGGTTATAAACAAAATTATATAGCGATAAATTCACCAAAGATATTTCTCCAGCCGCCACTATTCATCAGTACATAACACTAACAGAGCAGGTTAAATTGTCTGAATCTCCTTTAAATCATTCACAAAGCAAATTAATAAATTTAGTGAATATGTTAATCTTCAGCGACATCATTGGTGAAAACCTATAAATGAAGAAAGGAATACAAAATGAAGACTATTCTACCTGCCGTTTTATTTGCTGCTTTCGCCACAACCTCGGCCTGGGCGGCAGAAAGCGTCCAGCCGCTGGAAAAAATCGCGCCGTACCCACAAGCTGAAAAAGGAATGAAACGTCAGGTGATTCAGCTTACACCGCAAGAAGATGAATCTACCCTCAAAGTAGAACTGTTAATCGGTCAGACACTGGAAGTGGATTGCAATCTGCATCGTCTTGGCGGGAAACTGGAAAGCAAAACCCTGGAAGGCTGGGGCTATGATTATTATGTCTTTGATAAAGTCAGCTCCCCGGTTTCAACGATGATGGCTTGCCCGGATGGTAAGAAAGAGAAGAAATTTGTCACCGCATATCTGGGCGATGCCGGAATGCTGCGTTACAACAGCAAACTGCCAATCGTGGTGTATACGCCAGACAATGTGGATGTGAAGTACCGTATCTGGAAAGCGGAAGAGAAAATTGACAACGCGGTAGTTCGCTAAACTGCTGTTAAGTGCAGCGCCCCACAGGTCGGATAAGGCGATTACGCCGCATCCGACATCCAATCCCGGAGCCGATTGCCTGATGCGACGCTGGCGCGTCTTATCAGGCCTACGCCGCTGTGAAATGCAGCCCACGTAGGTCGGATAAGGCGGTTACGCCGCATCCGACATCTGACGCCCGAGCCAGGTGCCTGATGCGACGCTGGCGCGTCTTATCAGGCCTACGCCGCTGTGAAGTGCTGCGCCCCACAGGTCGGATAAAGCGGTCACGCCGCATCCGACATCCAATCCCGGAGCCGGGTGCCTGATGCGACGCTGGCACGTCTTATCAGGCCTACGCTGCGGTGAAGTGCCGCACCCCGTAGGTCGGATAAGGCGGTTACGCCGCATCCGACATCTGACGCCCGAGCCAGGTGCCTGATGCGACGCTGGCACGTCTTATCAGGCCTACGCTGCTGTGAAGTGCCGCACCCCACAGGTCGGATAAGGCGGTCACGCCGCATCCGACATCCAATCCCGGAGCCGATTGCCTGATGCGACGCTGGCGCGTCTTATCAGGCCTACACCGCTGTGAAGTGCAGCCCACGTAGGTCGGATAAGGCGGTCACGCCGCATCCGACATCTGACGCCCGAGCTGGGTGCGGCGCATCATTACAACGCAATATCCGCCACTTCTTTCTGTACAGGTTGCGGTTTTACCTGCGGTTTCGGCGTGCTGTCTGCCGCCTGCGGCTTGTCATATTTCAGGCCCAGCACCTCGCTGGTGTACTGCAACTCACGTTCTGTCGCTGCCACATCGCCATTCAATTTGCTGCCGTAGGAGGGAACTATTGATTTCAGCGTGGCCTGCCATTGCGGACTGGATACACGATCGCTAAACACTTTTTCCAGCAAATTCAGCATAATCGGCGCAGCAGTTGACGCCCCCGGCGATGCCCCCAACAGCGCGGCAATGGTTCCTTGCTGGTCACTGACGACTTCTGTTCCCAGACGCAAAACGCCGCCTTTCTCGGCATCACGCTTGATAATCTGCACGCGCTGCCCCGCCTGCCATAAACGCCAGTCTTCTTTTTTCGCTTGCGGATAGTACTCTTTCAACGCTTCAAAACGATCGTCTTCGCTCAACATCACCTGACTCACCAGGTATTTCACCAGATCAAAATTATCCAGCCCGACGTGCATCATCGGCATCATGTTTGAAGCGGTGGTAGAACTCATCAAATCCCACAGTGAACCGTTTTTGAGGAATTTCGTTGAGAAAGTAGCAAAAGGCCCGAACAGCACCACGCGTTTACCATCCAGAACGCGGGTATCAATATGTGGAACCGACATCGGCGGCGCGCCAACGGATGCCTTGCCATATACCTTCGCCAGATGGTGATTAACCACGTCAGGGTTTTCCGAAACGAGGAACTGCCCCCCCACCGGGAAACCCGCGTAGTCTTTTGCTTCCGGGATCCCGGACTCCTGCAACAACTTCAACGCCGCACCGCCCGCGCCAATAAAGACAAATTTCGCGCGGATGTTATGCGCAGTGCCATTTTTCAGATCGGCAACCGTGACGGTCCAGGTATTATCGTCATTACGTTTCAGGGCGCGGACTTCGCTGCTGAGCTGCAGCGAAAAGTTAGATTTCTTTTGTAATGAAGCGATCAACTGACGCGAGATCTCGCCATAATTCACATCAGTGCCGATTTCTGTACGCGTGGCCGCTATTTTCTGCTGCGGATCACGCCCTTCCATCACCAGTGGCGCCCACTCTCTGATTTGCGCATGATCTTCAGAATAACGCATACCACGGAACAGTGAACTTTGTTGCAATGCGGTATAACGGGCACGCAGGAAGTTAACATTATCTTCGCCCCAGACAAAGCTCATGTGCGGAACAGTATTGATAAACGATCGCGGAGTTCGCAGCACGCCGCGCTCTACCTGGTGGGCCCAGAACTGGCGGGAAATCTGGAATGCTTCGTTAATGGCGACTGCTTTTTCAATACTGATGCTGCCATCGGCGTTTTGCGGGGTGTAGTTCAGCTCCATCAACGCAGAATGCCCGGTTCCGGCGTTGTTCCAGCCGTTCGAACTCTCCTGCGCGACGCCCTCAAGGCGCTCTACCATGGTCATCGACCATTCCGGTTCCAGCTCCCGCAGATAGGTTCCCAACGTGGCGCTCATAATGCCGCCGCCAATCAACAGTACATCAGTTTCCTGCTCCTCGGACGTTTTCGCTTTTGCCGTCATCGAAACGGCATTAAGCCCCACGGCCATCGAGAAGAGCATGGCAGTCACTTTTTTCATCTTGTTAATGCCTTACTTTTAGTCGCTTTATTGCAGGTGAGATTTGCGCGGCATCAACGGTAACACTTAAGTAACAACATTTAAATAATGTTTATAAATTATATTCTAATTTTAGAAACATTATGATTTCGTTGATTAATTATAGGGTTATTGGAAAGAAAGGATTTTTACCTGGTGGCGGAAAACCACCAGGTAAAAGTGAAAACATCATGCCGTCCGGGCAACGGCATCACGTGAAGCCGCATCGCGTTCTTCGCCGATCAGCTCGCTAAGCTGCCCGCTGCGCATCTCCAGCAGGCGGTCAGCGTGGATAAAGTAGTGATCATCATGGCTGATAGCAAAAATGGTTTTACCCATCTCCTGCATTAACGGCAGCAACACCTGATAAAACTCACGGCGGAAGTGTGGATCCTGATCCGCCGCCCATTCATCCAACAGGATAATGTCGCGTTCTTCTGCCAACGCCAGCAACAACGCCACGCGTTTTTTCTGCCCTTTTGATAACCTCAGGTTAAGAATTCGCCCATTACTTAACTCAAGCTTATGGCCCATTTTCAACTGAGCCAGCCACTTTTCGACCAGTTGCGGGTTAGCAGGTTTCCCCCTCGGCCCCAGTAGTTGATCGAACAGCCAGACATCGGTAAATACCGCTGAAAACAGCTTGCGATAATCTTCTGTTTTTTCACCGCGGACAGGTTTGCCATCCAGCAGAATTTCTCCGCTTTGCGGCTGATATAAGCCAGTCAACAACATCGCCAGCGTTGATTTACCGCTACCGTTGCCACCAATAAGAAACAACAGTTCGCCACGTTTAATGGTGAGGTTAATCGGCCCAACGGAAAAAGCGTTATCCTGATAGCTAAATGTTACATTACGCAGCTCCAGCGTTTGCCAGTCAGGAAATGCCTGCGGGCGTGGGAATTCCGCTTTAAAAGGCGCGAGCGCAAATTTGTTCAGCTTGTTAAACGCCACCTGTGCCGTCAACAACGTCGGCAATGCGCCAACTGCCGAAAGTAGCGGCGTTCGCAGGAACAATAATGTTAGTGAATAGGTCGCCGCAACGTTGGTATCAGCCCAACCGAGACTATTCGCCATCCAGAATACCAGTCCGATAGCCCCCAGCATCATTATGTTCGACCAGTTTACGGCGCTGAGATGGAACGTATCGGCGCGGATAATATGATGGCGATATTCTTGCGCATCGGGAATGTAGAGATTGTTAAATACGTACTCGGCACGCTCGCGGTTCAGCGTCAGCTCTTTGCGCCCTTCCAGCACCGTTTGAAAATCCGTATACAGCTTGTCTTCTGTTTCACGCAAAGTGGTCATGTGTTTGTACACCCGCGCCACCAGCACAAAACCGCCCCAGATGGTAATCGCCATCCAGATAACCGTGACCAACAACATTTTGCCCGACAGCATCCACAGATACGCCGCCGCCCCTACGGTGAGAATAATCCCCTGCACCAGTTCCGGCAGACGAACAAAAGCGATGGTGATGTTGCGCACATCGCTGGTTAACCCTGCCAGCAACGAGGCGCTACCCAACTGTTCGATACGCTCAACGTGAGTATCCAGAATTCGTTTGATAAATTCGCTACGCAGTCGGTAGACGAAGTGGTGCCCCAGCGTGGTAAGCGCCAGTTGCGATCCGAGGGTGACCGCCATCAGCAACAGCAGTAAGCCAAGAAACTCCGGCAACACCAGTAGACTGGCATCCGCCGTTTCGATAAGACGCTGATTGATAAAAGCAATTAAGCCAATGCCTAACGCCGCGCTGGCGAGGCTCAGCGCCATCACGCTGATAAATGGCCAGCGATACTGCCGCCAGACAAGTACAAGAAGTTCCATGCAGAAAACCCGGACAATGAATTACAGCCCGCAGTTTAAACATCTCTTTGCTCACAGCAATAATAATTCTTATTTTTATTCTTTTTTACCTGCCTGACGGAATGTCAGATTGTAGCGACAGTCGGCAGTTAGCGGATGAAACCCCGTTTTTAGCGGTTGAATGCCGTGATAAAACAGCCGTGATTCACCGCCCCACACCACCACATCGCCATGTTCCAACAACAATCGTTTTAGTGGATCACTTCGTTTCAGGCCGCCAAATTGAAAAATAGCGGGTAATCCCAGAGAAACAGAGACAATCGGCGCGCGTAGATCCGCTTCGTCTTTATCCTGATGCAGCGACAGTTTAGCCCCAGGACCATAGCGATTAATCAGGCAGGCGTCCGGCTGAAAATCCCGATATCCCGCCGCCATTGCCGCCTGCTGACATAAATCACGAAAACTTTGCGGCATAGCGGGCCACGGCTTTTCTGTTTTTGGATCAATGGCTGAATAAAGATAGCCTTGCCGATGGGGGGTCCAGCCCAGACGTCCGCAGTTAGTCATCGCCACTGACATGGTATACCCGCCCGGTGTGACCATCTGGCGAAACGGCGACTGGCTGGTGACGCCGTTGATTCCCTGCATCAACTGTTCTGCGACGTTAAAAACAAAACGGCGCAGGATCACCGCGCCAGGCGCCAGCGGTTCCTGCCAGGGTTCAGCATTGGCAAACAGATCCAACATTTATGTATCCTCATTTTCAGCTTCGCGGCGTAGTAATTGCGCTTTGCGTGCCACCCCCCAGCGGTAACCGGAAAGCGCCCCATCACCACGTACTACCCGATGGCAGGGAATAACGATAGCCAATTTATTAGCGGCGCAAGCGCTTGCCACCGCACGTACTGCTTTCGGTTTGCCGATGGTGTTCGCCAGTTGCTGATAACTCACGGTTTCACCACAAGGAATGGTACACAATGCCTGCCAGACTTGTTGTTGAAAAGCGGTTCCCCGAATATCCAGCGGTAACATCAACGGCGTATCGCGATGATTGAGGCTGGCGATCACCTCGCGCACATGCTGCTGAAACGTCGGGTCAGCGGGCGCGTTATCGGCGGCAGGAAACATCTGCTGTAGCTCGCTAATTAACATCGCGTCATTATCGCCCAGTAGTATCGCACAAATCCCCCGCTCGCTTTCTGCCACCAGGCAGCGGCCCAGCTCACAGTCGGCCAGCGCATAACGCACATCAACGTTCTCTCCGCCATGACGAAACTGTTTTGCCGTCATACCCAGAGTTTTATCCGCCTTACGATAGTAACTACTGCCGTCCGGGAATCCGGCGTTGAGAATCGCCTGAGTGACGCTCTCCCCTTTCGCCAGCGATTCCCGCAGGCGACGAGCGCGCCAGGCCTGTTGCCAGGCTTTTGGCGTCATTCCGGTGGTGGCTTTAAATAAACGATGTAAATGGAATGGGCTCATCGCCACCTGTTCGGCTAAAGCGTCAAGGGTGACGGGAGTCTCCTGTTCCAGCAAACGGCAGGCTCGGGTGATTTTATCCAATCGATGTTGCTGAGCATTAGCTTTGTCAGGCTGGCAGCGCTTACACGGGCGAAACCCGGCGGCAAGCGCCTCGCCGGCATCAGCATAGAAGGTTACATTTTCCCGCAAGGCATGTTTAGCCCGACAAGAGGGGCGACAGAAGATGCCCGTGGTACGTACGGCGAAAACGAATTCGCCGTCGGCGCTCGGGTCACGGGCTAAGACAGATTGCCAGCGTTGATCGTCAGTTAAGCGTGTGGTGTTTTTCATAATCAGCTCCCTGGTTAAGGATAGCCTTTAGTCTGCCCGGTCACCGTCACGTAAAAACTAACAATCTTGCGCTTTAATTTTTTTCGCTGACCAGGAAGCTTTTAAACTGCGGCGACATCCAGGTTTTAAAGTTATCGCCTTCTTTGGTGATCATATAGACCGCCAGCCCTTCCCGACGAACGACTTCTTTTGCTTTATCCGGCCCGAGTACCATCAAGCCAGTATCCCAGGCATCGGCTTCCTGCGCCGTGGGCGCAATCACCGTCACGGATACCAGATTGTGTTCGATTGGCCGCCCGGTTTGTGGATCAATAACATGGGAAAGGCGTTTGCCATCCAGTTCGTAATAATTACGGTAGCTGCCGGAGGTGCTAATCCCGTGACCGTTGATATCGACCACCGCCTGAACTGCATTCTCTTTATCGGTCGGTTTTTGGATCGCCACCCGCCACGGCAGGCCTTCTCCGTTCATACCCCGGCTGTTCAGCGCACCGCCAACTGACACCAGATAACGGGAAATACCTTCCTGCTCCATAAGACGCGCCAGATGATCTGCCGCATAGCCTTCGCCGACAGTGGAGAGATCGACATATAAATCCGGCAGATCTTTTTGCAGATATTGTTGGTGATATTTATTAATAACCGTCAGGTGCTGTAAGCCAGTTTTGGCTTTCATTGCGTCGATCTGTTCCTGGCTCGGAATTTGTACCGGCTGTTGTTCCGGGCCAAAGCCCCACAGATTCACCAGCGGCCCGACGGTAATATCCATTGCCCCCTCCGTTTTCGCGCCAATGCGTAGCGAAGTGGTGACAATATCGGCCAATGCTTCATTTACTGGCCACGGCGTCAGACTTTGTGAGTCGTTAAAGCGCATCAGCGCGGAATCTTTTTTATAGGTCGAAAGCAGTTGATCGTCGGCGTCGAGCTGGGTCTGAATCTTCTCTTTAAGTTCAGCACTGCGTTTGGCGTCAATACCCGGAATGCTGGCGCGCCAGAAGGTCCCCATGGTTTTACCTTCAAGAACGGTAACTTCAGTAGCCTGGGGGGCGGCGGGTTGTGGCTGTTGATCGCAACCAACAAAAAGGAGCGCGGCAGTCAGCAATGCCACGCGAGTAAAGCTTATTTCCATACGTGATTATCCTCATGCGAACGGTCGCAAGAGTACACCAAAAAACGGCGTTTGTACGCTGAAAACCATGAAAAAAGGGCCCGCAGGCCCTTTGTTCGATATAAATCGAGATTAGAACTGGTAAACCAGACCCAGAGCTACGATATCATCAGTGTTGATGCCAGCAGCGCGGGTGAACTGGTTGTCGTCCAGCAGGTTGATTTTGTAGTCAACGTAGGTGGACATGTTTTTGTTGAAGTAGTAGGTCGCACCAACATCAACATATTTCAGGATATCTTCGTCGTCGTAGTTACGACCAGCGATGGTACCCAGGTTTTTACCTTTAGACTGCAGATATGCTACAGACGGACGCAGACCGAAGTCGAACTGGTACTGAGCAACAGCTTCGAAGTTCTGTGCTTTGTTCGCCCAACCCAGGGAACCTACGCGAGTTGCGTTGTAGGTCTGGGTGTACTGAGCCGCCAGGTAGATGTTGTTAGCGTCGTATTTCAGACCACCAGTGTAGGTTTCAGCGCGGTCGCCAGTACCGATCAGGCCAGTGTTGTTCTGATCCCAGGTACGTTTGGAGCTGGAAACTGCAGCACCGATACCGAAACCTTCGTAATCATAAGTGATAGAACCGCCAACACCGTCGCCGTTCTGACGCAGAGCGTTACGACCGTTGTTGGTGATGCCATGACCGGTGTAATCCTCAGAACCTTCACCGCTTACGCTGCCGTTTTGACCCTGATACTGAACAGCAAAGTTCAGACCGTCAACCAGACCGAAGAAGTCGGTGTTACGGTAGGTCGCGAAGCCGTTACCACGCTGCTGCATGAAGTTATCAGAACCGTAGGTATCGCCGCCGAATTCTGGCAGAACGTCGGTCCAGGAAGTTACGTCGTAAACAACACCGTAGTTACGACCGTAGTCGATAGAACCGATGTCCTGGAATTTCAGACCAGCAAATGCCACACGGGTCCAGGAGTTGTTTTCGCTTTCTGGAGCGTTGCCCTGGATCTGATATTCCCACTGGCCGTAACCGGTCAGCTGGTCAGTAACCTGAGTTTCACCTTTGAAGCCAAGACGCATGTAGGTCTGGTCGCCATCTTCTGACTTGTTGTCAGAGAAATAGTGCAGGCCGTCTACTTTACCGTACAGATCTAATTTGTTGCCGTCTTTATTGTAAACTTCAGCAGCGTTTGCTGCGCCTGCTACCAGCAGAGCTGGGACCAGGAGGGACAGTACTTTAACTTTCATGTTATTAACCCTCTGTTATATGCCTTTATTTGCTTTTTTATGCCACTGCATACTGATTAACCCTCATTAATCAGTCGGCAACCCCATTCTCCCCAAAAATGCAGAATAATCCAACACGAATATGATACTAAAACTTTTAAGATGTTTCATTTATCGCTATAGATGTTTCAAAATGTAAATATGACGGAACTTTTTCAGATCCTGATGAATCGACAAAATAAGCATCTAACATCAAACAATAATAATTCAGCTATTAAAACAATAACTTATTCTTAAGCATTTGACAGCACTGAATGTTAAAACAAAATCTTCACTCATAACTAAAATATGTCCCGCTATCATCATTAACTTTATTTATTACCGTCATTCATTTCTGAATGTCTGTTTACCCCTATTTCAACCGGATGTATCACGTCCGGTTTTTTTTACCCATCTTTACACACCTTCTATTTTTTTGTGCTACCGTAGCAAAAGCATAACATTTACCGATCATTTCACGAAAAATTAACAGCAATATAATCGACATTCCCGCCCGTTTATTTACGATTAATTTTGTTCATTTTCTGATGGTAATTTGTACAGATGCGAAGCGTTTGTACATTTATTTTCATCTGTGCAGAATAATAAATACCTTCGGAGAATAAAGACGCCGCAATCAGGTAAGAGTCTGGAATTTCGCACTGTACCCTTTATACTGCCCTATCACTTCGCCATGTTTTAACAGGTCATAAACACGAATGCGTCAGAAAAAGACAACGGCAACGACCCGCTTTTCACTTCTACCGGGGAGCATTACCCGCTTCTTTTTACTGTTGATCATTGTGTTGCTGGTAACCATGGGCGTGATGGTACAAAGCGCCGTCAACACCTGGCTGAAAGATAAGAGCTATCAGATTGTTGATATCACTCACGCAATTCAAAAGCGGGTGGATACCTGGCGTTACATGACCTGGCAAATCTATGACAATATCGCCGCGACCACCACGCCATCCTCCAGTGACGGTTTACAAGAGACACGTCTGAAACAAGATGTCTATTATCTGGAAAAGCCGCGTCGTAAAACGGAAGCGCTGATCTTCGGCTCCCACGACAGCTCAACCCTTGAGATGACGCAGCGGATGTCAGCTTACCTGGACACGCTGTGGGGCGCAGAAAACGTACCGTGGTCAATGTATTATCTCAATGGTCTGGATAACAGCCTGGTGCTGATTTCTACCCTGCCATTAAAAGACCTTACATCCAGTTTTAAAGAATCGACCGTCAACGATATCGTCGATTCACGCCGTGCAGAGATGTTACAGCAGGCTAACGCGCTGGATGAACGAGAAAGCTTTTCCAATCTGCGCCATCTGGCCTGGCAGAACGGTCATTACTTTACCCTACGTACTACTTTTAACCAGCCGGGGCATCTGGCAACGGTAGTCGCTTTTGATCTGCCTATTAATGATTTAATCCCACCAGGTATGCCGCTGGACAGCTTCCGCCTTGAGCCAGACACAAGCGCAACGGGTAGCAATAATAATGAGAAAGAGACGACGGATAGCGTCAGTATCAACTTCAATAGTTCAAAAATAGAGATCTCCTCAGCACTCAACACCACAGATATGCGTCTGGTCTGGCAAGTCCCTTATGGCACTTTGCTGCTGGATACGCTGCAAAACATCCTGCTGCCGCTGCTGCTGAACATTGGTTTACTGGCGCTGGCATTATTTGGCTATAGCACCTTCCGTCACTTCTCCGGGCGCAGCACAGAAAATGTCCCCGGTACCGCAGTGAATAACGAACTGCGTATTTTGCGGGCAATAAATGAAGAGATTGTCTCTCTGTTACCGCTCGGCCTGCTGGTTCACGATCAAGAAGCCAACCGCACCGTTATCAGCAATAAAATTGCCGATCATCTGCTGCCGCATCTGAATCTGCAAAACATCGCCAGCATGGCGGAACAGCACCAGGGCATTATTCAGGCGACGATCAATAACGAGCTGTATGAAATCCGCATGTTCCGCAGCCAGGTCGCGCCGCGCACACAAATTTTCATTATTCGCGATCAGGATCGCGAAGTGCTGGTGAACAAAAAACTCAAGCAAGCCCAGCGTCTGTACGAGAAAAACCAGCAAGGGCGGATAGCCTTTATGAAAAACATCGGCGATGCACTGAAAGAACCGGCCCTGGAGCTTGCCGAACGTGCGGGAGAACTCAACTCACCAGAAAGCAAACAACTGGCAAATCAGGCCGATGTGCTGGTACGGCTGGTCGATGAAATTCAGTTAGCGAACATGCTGACAGACGATAGCTGGAAGAGCGAGACAACGCTTTTCTCCGTGCAGGATTTAATCGATGAAGTTGTGCCGACAGTATTGCCCGCGATCAAACGCAAAGGTTTGCAACTACTGATTAACAATCATCTGACAGCGCACGACATGCGCCGCGGCGATCGCGATGCCTTACGTCGTATTTTGCTATTACTGATGCAATATGCCGTCACCTCAACACAATTGGGTAAAATTACCCTCGAGGTTGATCAAGATAAATCCTCGGAAGAACGCCTGACTTTCCGAATTCTGGACACCGGAAACGGCATAAGTATTCATGAAATGGATAATTTACACTTCCCTTTCATCAACCAGACTCAAAGCGATCGCTATGGCAAAGCTGATCCGCTGACATTCTGGTTATGCGATCAACTGGCGCGCAAACTGGGCGGTCATTTAAACATCAAAACGCGGGATGGGCTTGGTACACGTTACTCCGTGCATATCAAAATGCCTTCAACAACCCCGGAGGTTGCAGAGGAAGAAGAGCGTTTACTGGATGATGTCAGCGTGATGGTGGACGTAACTTCCACAGAAATTCGGAATATTGTCACTCGCCAGTTGGAAAATTGGGGCGCGACCTGTATCACACCTGATGAAAGATTAATTAGTCAAGATTATGATATCTTTTTAACGGATAATCCGTCTAATCTTACTGCCTCTGGTTTGCTTTTAAGCGATGATGAATCTGGCGTACGGGAAATTGGACCTGGTCAATTGTGCGTCAATTTCAATATGAGCAACGCTATGCAGGAAGCGGTCTTACAATTAATTGAAGTGCAACTGGCGCAGGAAGGGGGGACAGAATCGCCTCTGGGAGGAGATGAAAATGCGCAACTCCATGCCAGCGGCTATTATGCGCTCTTTGTAGACACAGTACCGGATGATGTTAAGAGGCTATATACTGAAGCAGCAACCAGTGATTTTGCTGCGTTAGGCCAAACGGCTCATCGTCTGAAAGGCGTGTTTGCCATGCTAAATCTGGTACCCGGCAAGCAGTTATGTGAAACGCTGGAACATCTCATTCGCGAGAAGGATGTCCCAGGAATAGAAAAATACATCAGCGACATTGACAGCTATGTCAAGAGCTTACTGTAGCAAGGTAGCCTATTACATGAACAATATGAACGTAATTATTGCCGATGACCATCCGATAGTACTGTTCGGTATTCGCAAATCACTTGAACAAATTGAGTGGGTAAATGTCGTCGGCGAATTTGAAGACTCTACAGCGCTAATCAACAACCTGCCGAAGCTGGATGCGCATGTGTTGATCACCGATCTCTCCATGCCTGGAGATAAATACGGTGACGGGATCACGTTGATCAAATACATCAAGCGCCATTTCCCTGGCCTGTCGATCATTGTTCTGACCATGAACAACAACCCAGCAATCCTTAGCGCAGTACTGGATCTGGATATTGAAGGGATTGTACTGAAGCAAGGCGCGCCGACAGATCTGCCGAAAGCCCTTGCCGCCCTGCAAAAAGGCAAGAAGTTTACCCCGGAAAGCGTTTCTCGTCTGTTGGAAAAAATCAGCGCTGGTGGTTACGGTGACAAACGTCTCTCACCAAAAGAGAGTGAAGTTCTGCGCCTGTTTGCTGAAGGCTTCCTGGTGACCGAGATTGCTAAAAAGCTCAACCGCAGTATCAAAACCATCAGTAGCCAGAAGAAATCCGCGATGATGAAACTGGGCGTCGAGAACGACATCGCTCTGCTGAATTACCTCTCTTCTGTGACGTTAAGCCCGGCAGATAAAGAGTAACCTCCTGCAAGCCAGATAAAACGCCCCAGCGTCGCATCTGGCATTTGCACCGATTGCCGGATGCGGTGTAAACACCTTATCCGGCCTACATTATTTCAATAGATTGCAATAATGTAGGCCAGATAAGACGCGCCAGCGTCGCATCTGGCATTTGCATCGATTGCCGGATGCGGTGTAAACACCTTATCCGGCCTACGAATCCCGGGATTTCCTGACCCTCTCGACATATACCGTCAGCGTCTGTTTTATGACATCCAGCGTCACCGGCTTCGACAGACAACTGTCCATACCGGACTCCAGACACCGCTGCTTTTCTTCGGCCAACGCATTGGCAGTTACCCCTATTACCGGCAACGTCAGCCCCAACTGACGAATACGTTGCGTCAAGCGATAACCATCCATATTTGGCATGTTGACGTCGCTAAGCACGATATCGATATGATTCTTGCTAAGTACATTAAGCGCATCAACGCCATCATTCGCTGTTTTACATTGATAGCCCAACGATCCCAACTGATCGGCCAGCAAACGACGGTTAATCGGATGATCATCCACGACCAAGATCATCATATCGTCATTATCACTGACCGCTTTGTCCGTCGACGGCAGAGAGTGAGCAGGATCGTCACTCTCCATCCCGATCAGATAAATACGCGCCAGCAATGCCGGTAACTCATGCGCAGCCGCCACACTGTGCACCCATTCCCCAGGCGCCTTCTCTAGTGGAATGCCAATATGCCGACGGCAGAAAGTCACCACTGCTCTACCCTGCCATTTTTCACTCACCGCATCATCGGTGATTAATACATCCTCTGGCGCCGGTTTCTGGCCTTTGTATGTTGCAACATCCACGCCGCTACGCGACAAACAGGATTCGATAAACTGACATAGCGATGCATTACGTACCGCCAGCCAGCAGCGTTTGCCGCTTAAGCCTTCCACGCCTTTTTTCTGCGAGTACTGCGCGCCATACAACGGAATACGTACGGTAAACTGACTCCCCATTCCCGGTTCAGAATCCACCGAGATGTCACCATCCATCATGCTGATTAATTTTTCACAAATTGCCAGCCCCAGCCCGGTGCCCTGGAAGTTACGTTGAACCCCAGTCCCCACCTGGAAGAATGGATCAAACAGCCGCACCACTTCTTTTGCCGGAATCCCCACGCCAGTATCGCGTACGCGAATAGAAAGATAATCTCCCTCGACGCGAACATGCAGAACAATGCAACCAGTATCGGTAAATTTAATAGCATTACTCAACAGGTTGGATATCACCTGCTGCAAACGCATCGGATCGCCGTTTAAGGCCACTGGCACATCCGGTTCAATAAAGCAGTACAGGCCAAGTTGTTTACGCACCACCAACGGCAAATAGTTAGCCGTAATGTGGTTCATGACTTCGCGCGGCGAAAATTCTCGCGGTTCAATTTTCAACTGTTCCGATTCAATCTTCGAAAAGTCGAGAATGTCGCTGATAATCTTCAACAACAGGCTGGAAGAGTTGTTCATTGCTGTCACCAGACGATCAACGCCTTTCGGTAACTCTTTGGTTTGCAATAGATCCAGGTTACCAATAATGCCATACAGCGGTGTGCGCAGCTCATGGCTCACGGTGGCAAGGAACATTGATTTCGACTGGCTCGCCTGTTCCGCCGCTTGCGCCATCTCCTGCAGCGACTCTTCCATCTTCACGCGCGAAGAAACATCCACCAGCACACAAATCGCCACGTTTTCATTGCGATAGCGCGAGTGAACAAAACTAATCTGCAAATTAGTATTATTACTGGTCAGAACATCAACAAAATTGACCTGCTGACCACAAATGATCTGCGTCAGGCGCTGGCGATCCTCATGCGTAAGCATATTGAGATAGGTATGCGCCAGCTCGTTACTCAGAATATTGACACCATCAACAGTCCGCAAAATGCAGATCCCCACCGGTGCAGAGGCGACAATCTTGCGGTTAAACTGCTCGTGTTCTTCCAGTCGTTGAGCATCACTTTCTGCCGGAATGAAAATACGCCGCTCATACATCCGCGCAAGGGTAAACAACGCGGCTCCCGCAATCACATTCAGCAAAATCGCATTGAGGATCAGCATACGAATGCGTTCCAGCACCTGATCAACAGGTACCGAGTAGACAATACTTAATGAAGATGGCGGTAGATTTTTCTTCAGCACCAGTTCACGAAAGCCTGGCGTATACCCAAACCAGGAACGTTCCTGCATCCAGCGCGGCTCAGCTTCAATTTTACTTTCCGCGCCGGTAAGCGAAATCAGGGTATGACCATTCTCATCAAGAATGGTGACGCCCATTGGCAGCGTGCCTGGCAGGAAAAAGTTATCCATGCGAATTGTCTGCTCAACCCCCAGTAACGCCTGCAATCGGTTTGCCAGATACACCGGCGTCAGTGCATAAAAATATCCCACTCCAGGGCGCGGACCTTCACTAATCCAGTACAGATTGCTGCCGCGGTCATCCTGCGGTGCGTTACGGTATTTATTGATGCGTTCATGCAGAGCTTTAAGAGCGGCATCGCGTTCAACGGGCATATCACGCAGGCCAAAGTTCGCCATGCAAAGATTATCGCTGCCGATAAAAAACACGCGGTTGAGATCATAAGCGGCAGAGAAATTATCGCGCCAGTAACGCATAAACCACGCCAGAGACTCCAGAGATCCTCGCCAGGTGTTACTCATTGCAGAACAATCAGAATCCGCAAACAGCGGCTCAAACACCGGCACATCTACTTGCGTTTCACGTCCACGTGGAGAAAGCACGCCGTTTTCTACAGACAGGCGATTTTCAGCAATGTACTTCAGCTCTTTCATCACATCCGAGGTACGCTGAATAAACCGCTGGGCCTGATCCGAGCTCAGATTAAATTCCTGACGAATCTCAGATTCTCGCTGATGCAGCGCATTAACAATGTAAAAAACTGATGAAAACGCAATCAATAACCAGAGTAACAACGCCAATGCTCTGAACATATAGCGTGAAACTTTCAGGGTTGTACGAAAAGAAGCAAGGTATTTCAAAGGGGAGAAGCTCCGCCTCAAGTGACTGATGGAGTGTGGTTAAAGTAACGGTAAAAACGTGTCACCGCAATGTTCTCTCTTCTCTGGAATATGATACACCGCCGAGAAATCATCGTCTTACCCCCTGATAATTATCATTTGCCGGACAAGATGGATGGATTTCATCATGCATTATATGAAGTGGATTTATCCACGCCGCTTACGCAATCAAATGATCCTGATGGCAATCCTGATGGTCATTGTCCCAACGCTTACTATTGGTTATATCGTAGAAACGGAAGGACGTTCAGCAGTCTTATCTGAAAAAGAGAAAAAACTTTCTGCCGTGGTCAGCTTGCTTAACCAGGCGCTGGGCGATCGCTACGCTCTCTACACGGACTTACCACGCGAGGAACGCATCCACGCATTAAATGCAGAACTTGCCCCCATTACCGAAAATATCACTCACGCCTTCCCTGGCATCGGCGCTGGTTATTACAACAAAACGCTGGATGCAATAATCACCTACGCGCCTTCAGCGCTATATCAGAATAATGTGGGCGTTACCATTGCCGCAGATCACCCTGGTCGCGAAGTCATGCGTACAAATACCCCTTTGGTTTATTCAGGCAGGCAGGTGCGCGGCGATATTTTGAATTCAATGATTCCCATTGAGCGTAATGGTGAAATCCTCGGCTATATCTGGGCCAATGAATTAACCGAAGATATTCGCCGCCAGGCCTGGAAAATGGATGTGAGGATTATCATTGTGCTCACCGCCGGTTTGCTGATAAGCCTGCTGTTGATTGTGCTTTTCTCCCGTCGCCTGAGCGCCAATATAGATATCATCACCGACGGCCTCTCGACTCTGGCACAAAATATTCCCACTCGATTACCACAATTGCCCGGTGAAATGGGGCAAATCAGTCAGAGTGTTAACAACCTCGCCCAGGCACTGCGTGAAACGCGAACACTTAACGATCTGATTATTGAAAACGCTGCCGATGGCGTCATTGCCATTGACCGCCAGGGTGATGTAACCACCATGAACCCAGCAGCAGAAGTCATCACTGGCTATCAACGTCATGAACTGGTAGGGCAGCCTTACTCCATGTTGTTCGACAATACTCAGTTCTACAGTCCAGTACTGGATACGCTGGAACATGGCACCGAACATGTAGCGTTGGAGATCAGTTTTCCAGGCCGTGACCGCACCATTGAACTCAGTGTCACTACCAGTCGTATTCATAACACGCACGGTGAAATGATAGGTGCTTTGGTGATTTTCTCTGATTTAACTGCCCGCAAAGAAACCCAGCGCCGCATGGCGCAAGCAGAACGCCTCGCCACACTGGGTGAGCTAATGGCTGGCGTGGCGCATGAAGTACGTAATCCGCTGACGGCTATTCGTGGTTATGTACAGATCTTGCGCCAACAAACCCGTGCCCCAATACATCAGGAATATCTGTCCGTAGTACTCAAAGAAATCGACTCAATTAACAAAGTCATTCAGCAATTGCTCGATTTTTCACGCCCACGCCACAGTCAATGGCAACAAGTCAGCCTCAATGCATTGGTTGAAGAAACTCTGGTACTGGTGCAAACCGCCGGCGTACAAGCGCGGGTCGACTTCATTAGCGAACTGGATAATGAATTAAGCCCGATTAACGCCGATCGTGAACTGCTGAAACAGGTACTACTGAATATCCTGATTAATGCCGTCCAGGCTATCAGTGCACGAGGGAAAATTCGCATTCGAACCTGGCAGTACAGCGACTCACAACAGGCCATTTCGATAGAAGATAACGGCTGTGGCATCGATCTCACGCTACAAAAAAAGATCTTCGATCCCTTTTTCACCACCAAAGCCTCAGGAACCGGGCTTGGTCTGGCGTTAAGTCAACGCATCATTAATGCCCATCAAGGTGATATTCGCGTCGCCAGTTTGCCGGGCCACGGCGCAACCTTCACGCTTATTTTACCGATCAACCCACAGGGAAATCAGACTGTATGACTGCTATTAATCGCATCCTTATTGTGGATGATGAAGATAATGTTCGCCGTATGCTGAGTACCGCTTTTGCACTACAAGGATTCGAAACACATTGTGCGAACAACGGACACACAGCATTACACCTGTTTGCCGATATTCACCCTGACGTGGTGTTGATGGATATCCGCATGCCAGAGATGGACGGCATCAAGGCACTCAAGGAGATGCGCAGCCATGAGACCCGAATACCCGTTATTCTGATGACGGCCTATGCGGAAGTGGAAACCGCCGTCGAAGCGCTACGCTGCGGGGCCTTCGACTATGTTATCAAACCGTTTGATCTCGATGAGTTGAATTTAATCGTTCAGCGCGCTTTACAACTCCAGTCAATGAAAAAAGAGATCCGTCATCTGCACCAGGCACTGAGCACCAGCTGGCAATGGGGGCACATTCTCACCAACAGCCCGGCGATGATGGACATCTGCAAAGACACCGCCAAAATTGCCCTTTCTCAGGCCAGCGTCTTGATTAGCGGTGAAAGCGGCACCGGGAAAGAGTTGATTGCCAGAGCGATTCACTACAATTCGCGGCGGGCAAAGGGGCCGTTCATTAAAGTCAACTGCGCGGCGCTGCCGGAATCGTTGCTCGAAAGTGAACTGTTTGGTCATGAAAAAGGTGCATTTACTGGTGCACAAACCTTGCGTCAGGGATTATTTGAACGTGCCAACGAAGGTACTCTGCTCCTCGACGAAATTGGCGAAATGCCGCTGGTACTGCAAGCCAAATTACTACGCATTCTGCAGGAACGGGAATTTGAACGGATTGGCGGCCATCAGACCATAAAAGTTGATATCCGCATCATTGCTGCCACCAACCGTGACTTGCAGGCAATGGTAAAAGAAGGCACCTTCCGTGAAGATCTCTTTTATCGCCTTAACGTTATTCATTTAATACTGCCGCCTCTGCGCGATCGCCGGGAAGATATTTCCCTGTTAGCTAATCACTTTTTGCAAAAATTCAGTAGTGAGAATCAGCGCGATATTATCGACATCGATCCGATGGCAATGTCACTGCTTACCGCCTGGTCATGGCCGGGAAATATTCGAGAGCTTTCCAACGTTATTGAACGCGCCGTCGTGATGAATTCAGGCCCGATCATTTTTTCTGAGGATCTTCCGCCGCAAATTCGTCAGCCAGTCTGTAATGCTGGCGAGGTAAAAACAGCCCCTGTCGGAGAGCGTAATTTAAAAGAGGAAATTAAACGCGTCGAAAAACGCATCATTATGGAAGTGCTGGAACAACAAGAAGGAAACCGAACCCGCACTGCTCTAATGCTGGGCATCAGTCGCCGTGCATTGATGTATAAACTCCAGGAATACGGTATCGATCCGGCGGATGTATAACACCAAAACTTGCTATGCAGAAATTTGCACAGTGCGCAATTTTCTGCATAGCCGCTCATTCTCCTTATGAATCCCCATCTAATTTATCCTTTTCTATTCAATTATTTAAATAACAACATCCAATAATCTCATTCTGGCACTCCCCTTGCTATTCCCTGACTGTACCCACAACGGCGTATGCAAGAGGGATAAAAAATGAAAACAAAATTGATGACATTACAAGACGCCACCGGCTTCTTTCGTGACGGCATGACCATCATGGTGGGCGGATTTATGGGGATTGGCACTCCATCCCGCCTGGTTGAAGCATTACTGGAATCTGGTGTTCGCGACCTGACATTGATAGCCAATGATACCGCGTTTGTTGATACCGGCATCGGTCCACTTATCGTCAATGGTCGAGTCCGCAAGGTGATTGCTTCACATATCGGCACTAACCCGGAAACAGGTCGGCGCATGATATCTGGTGAAATGGACGTCGTCCTGGTGCCACAAGGTACGCTAATCGAGCAAATTCGCTGTGGTGGCGCTGGGCTTGGTGGTTTTCTCACCCCAACTGGTGTCGGCACCGTCGTAGAAGAAGGCAAACAGACACTGACACTCGACGGTAAAACCTGGCTGCTCGAACGCCCGCTGCGCGCCGACCTGGCGCTCATTCGCGCTCATCGTTGCGACACACTTGGCAACCTGACCTATCACCTTAGCGCCCGCAACTTTAACCCCCTGATAGCCCTTGCGGCTGATATCACGCTGGTAGAGCCAGATGAACTGGTCGAAACCGGCGAGCTGCAACCTGACCATATTGTCACCCCTGGTGCCGTTATCGACCACATCATCGTTTCACAGGAGAGCAAATAATGGATGCGAAACAACGTATTGCGCGCCGTGTGGCGCAAGAGCTTCGTGATGGTGACATCGTTAACTTAGGGATCGGTTTACCCACAATGGTCGCCAATTATTTACCGGAGGGTATTCATATCACTCTGCAATCGGAAAACGGCTTCCTCGGTTTAGGTCCGGTCACGACAGCGCATCCAGATCTGGTGAACGCTGGCGGACAACCGTGCGGCATTTTACCCGGCGCAGCCATGTTTGATAGCGCCATGTCATTTGCGCTAATCCGTGGCGGTCATATTGATGCCTGCGTGCTCGGCGGTTTGCAAGTAGACGAAGAAGCAAACCTCGCGAACTGGGTAGTGCCTGGGAAAATGGTGCCCGGTATGGGTGGCGCGATGGATCTGGTAACCGGGTCGCGCAAAGTGATCATCGCCATGGAACATTGCGCCAAAGATGGTTCAGCAAAAATTTTGCGCCGCTGCACCATGCCACTCACTGCGCAACATGCGGTGCATATGCTGGTTACTGAACTGGCTGTCTTTCGTTTTATTGACGGCAAAATGTGGCTCACCGAAATTGCCGACGGGTGTGATTTAGCCACCGTGCGTGCCAAAACAGAAGCTCGGTTTGAAGTCGCCACCGATCTGAATACGCAACGGGGTGATTTATGATTGGTCGCATATCGCGTTTTATGACGCGTTTTGTCAGCCGGTGGCTTCCCGATCCACTGATCTTTGCCATGTTGCTGACATTGCTAACGTTCGTGATCGCGCTTTGGTTAACACCACAAACGCCAATCAGCATGGTGAAAATGTGGGGTGACGGTTTCTGGAACTTGCTGGCGTTCGGTATGCAGATGGCGCTTATCATCGTTACCGGTCATGCCCTTGCCAGCTCTGCTCCGGTGAAAAGCTTGCTGCGCACTGCCGCCTCCGCCGCAAAAACGCCCGTACAGGGCGTCATGCTGGTCACTTTCTTCGGCTCAGTCGCTTGTGTCATCAACTGGGGATTTGGTCTGGTTGTCGGCGCAATGTTCGCCCGTGAAGTCGCCCGGCGAGTACCCGGTTCTGATTATCCGTTGCTCATTGCCTGCGCCTACATTGGTTTTCTCACATGGGGTGGCGGCTTCTCTGGCTCAATGCCTTTGTTGGCTGCAACACCGGGCAACCCGGTTGAGCATATCGCCGGGCTTATCCCGGTGAGTGATACTCTGTTCAGTGGTTTTAACATTTTCATCACTGTGGCGTTGATTGTGGTGATGCCATTTATCACCCGCATGATGATGCCAAAACCATCTGACGTGGTGAGTATCGATCCGAAACTACTCATGGAAGAGGCTGATTTTCAAAAGCAACTACCGAAAGATGCTCCACCGTCCGAGCGACTGGAAGAAAGCCGCATTCTGACGTTGATCATCGGCGCACTCGGTATCGCTTACCTGGCGATGTACTTCAGCGAACATGGCTTCAACATCACCATCAATACCGTCAACCTGATGTTTATGGTTGCGGGTCTGCTGCTACATAAAACGCCAATGGCTTATATGCGTGCTATCAGCGCGGCAGCACGCAGTACCGCCGGGATTCTGGTGCAATTCCCCTTCTACGCTGGGATCCAACTGATGATGGAGCACTCCGGTCTGGGCGGACTCATTACCGAATTCTTCATCAATGTTGCGAACAAAGACACCTTCCCGGTCATGACCTTTTTTAGTTCTGCACTGATTAACTTCGCCGTTCCGTCTGGCGGCGGGCACTGGGTTATTCAGGGGCCGTTCGTGATGCCCGCAGCCCAGGCGCTGGGCGCTGATCTCGGTAAATCGGTAATGGCGATCGCCTACGGCGAGCAATGGATGAACATGGCACAACCGTTCTGGGCGCTGCCAGCACTGGCAATCGCCGGACTCGGTGTCCGCGACATCATGGGCTATTGCATCACTGCCCTGCTCTTCTCCGGCGTCATTTTCGTCATTGGTTTAACGCTGTTCTGACGGCACCCCTACAGACAGAAGGAATATAAAATGAAAAATTGTGTCATCGTCAGTGCGGTACGTACTGCTATCGGTAGTTTTAACGGTTCACTCGCTTCCACCAGCGCCATCGACCTGGGGGCGACAGTAATTAAAGCCGCCATTGAACGTGCAAAAATCGATTCACTACACGTTGATGAAGTGATTATGGGTAACGTATTACAAGCCGGGCTGGGGCAAAATCCGGCACGTCAGGCACTGTTAAAAAGCGGACTGGCCGAAACGGTGTGCGGATTCACGGTCAATAAAGTGTGTGGTTCGGGTCTTAAAAGTGTGGCGCTTGCCGCCCAGGCAATTCAGGCAGGTCAGGCGCAAAGCATTGTGGCGGGGGGTATGGAAAATATGAGTTTAGCGCCCTACTTACTCGATGCAAAAGCACGCTCTGGTTATCGTCTTGGAGACGGACAGGTTTATGACGTAATCCTGCGCGATGGTCTGATGTGCGCCACCCATGGTTATCATATGGGGATTACCGCCGAAAACGTGGCTAAAGAGTACGGAATTACCCGTGAAATGCAGGATGAACTGGCGCTACATTCACAGCGTAAAGCGGCTGCCGCAATTGAGTCCGGTGCTTTTACAGCCGAAATCGTCCCGGTAAATGTTGTCACTCGAAAGAAAACCCTCGTCTTCAGTCAAGACGAATTCCCGAAAGCGGATTCTACGGCTGAAGCGTTAGGCGCATTGCGCCCGGCCTTCGATAAAGCAGGAACAGTCACCGCCGGGAACGCGTCTGGCATTAACGACGGTGCTGCCGCTCTGGTGATTATGGAAGAATCGGCGGCGCTGGCGGCGGGCCTAAAACCACTGGCACGCATTAAAAGCTATGCCAGCGGCGGCGTGCCCCCCGCATTGATGGGTATGGGGCCAGTACCTGCCACGCAAAAAGCGTTACAACTGGCGGGGCTGCAACTGGCAGACATTGATCTCATCGAAGCCAACGAAGCATTTGCTGCGCAGTTCCTTGCCGTTGGGAAAACCCTGGGCTTTGCACCTGAGAAAGTGAATGTCAACGGCGGAGCCATCGCGCTGGGGCACCCTATCGGCGCCAGCGGTGCACGAATTCTGGTCACACTATTACATGCAATGCAGGCACGCGATAAAACGCTGGGGCTGGCAACACTGTGCATTGGTGGCGGCCAGGGAATTGCGATGGTGATTGAACGGTTGAATTAATGAACAAAAACGCCCGATAGCGAAAGTTATCGGGCGTTTTCTTGAACATCGACAGCGAAGGTAACCCCATCAATCACCAGTCAAAACTTTTTACCAGCGTCAGCTCGCCAGCATTACGCATTGGCACGATAAAGGTTTCCTGTTTCTCATTCACAGATCCCTCATCCGTAATCAGCGTCAATTGGGCCGTAGTCAATTCAGTCTCACTATTACCGCCATAGTAGTTGATATAAACCTGATAACGCCCAGGGATCGGCGCGGGCATGGCAAAAATCTCTGGTCCATAACCTGTCGTGACATCCATATCCAGTGCACCACTGTTTTTCAGCACGGTGTTACCGTACCAGGCGTGTTCGCCATCGGGCGTGACAACATGGAGATCGAGATCGGTGTTGTCCGTATCCCACGAAAGAACCAACCGTAAACGCGCACGAATCATCCCTGCGCCTGGCGTAGAGTAAAACTGCATTTTTTGTCGGCTTTGCCCATCGGGGCTGATGACCTGCACGCTGTTGCTGCCTTCAGTGAAAATATAAGGGCGTGCAAATGAACCATCAGATTCAATTCTCTGCGGCATACTGACGCCGTTAACCACCAGCCGCCCCTGCTGAACTTTGCCCGCCGCAGCATAATTTTTTATTTTGCCGCGGATCTGCGCTGAGATATTTTGATCATCTGCCATGTTGACGGACGACGCGGGGTAATTGATCGATTGTGAGAAATTAGCATCTTCACCATCCGCTGGATGCCAGCCAGAGAGCGGCGCATCAATCTCGACATCCTGAACACCTTCGCTGTGGGCAACAGGTGAAAGCGCCACCAGTAACAACGGAAGAAAAATCTTTCGCATAGTATTAGTCCATTAATAATTGTCGGGTCAGCGTTTCGATATAGTTCTCATCCAGCCCGGTGGGATAACCATCGAACGCCAGATGCAGATACTCATGGGTTAAATCCAGTCGATCCTGAAGCGTAAAGAAGTTACGAATAAATAACCGTTTCTGCTGCCGATCGGTGTAAGGAAAACCCGAGACTAAACGGCAAACCGCAAAGACTTCAGGCTCGTTATAGCCCGTCTCACTTTGTAAGATTTGCCGCCACTGCGGCATTTTTTCCGCCAGCCAGGCTTTCGCTTTTGGCAATAACTGGCAGGTTGAACGTGGCGCTCCCCAACGGGCCAGGTTGTTATTGGGATAGGCAAACGAAAGTATCTGGTCGTAACGTTCCCCCAGCCCCGCCTGAGCGGTAGCGTGTCGCCAGGAAAGCGTCCCTTCGTTAGCACGGCTACCGTGATAATGTACCTGCTCGCCAGCATAGATGAGATCCTGCGTCCAGGCGGCCATCGCCCTCGCGCCAACAGAGGCTGGCGATGCAGAAACACGTTGAGTGGCGCTGCTGTCCGGGATGGTCAGACAATCGCCTTCGCGATCGGCGTTTTGCTGTAAAAAGGTGCGAATCGCCACGGTCATAGCTTTCGCTGCCTCAGGCGGCGTACTTTTCGCCTCGCGATCCAGCACTCTGGCAACGTACTCTTCACGATCAAGATGCGACTGCAATTTCAGTTTGCCCTTTTCTGTCAGTAAGGTCGTCTCGCCGTGGCTAACAAAGGTAATGTGGTTACCATTGGCAAACATCACGCGATAGCGCCCGTTGAGCACGCCTGATGGTACCGCCTTCGTGCTCTTATCCTGTGTCACTTTTTTCAGTGGATAGCGAGCAAACAGATCCACCAGAACACATTGCCCACTGGTAACTTGCTGTGGTACAGGCAGAACCTGATTAAGAGCGGTGGCATAACGGGTCAATACCGTTTTGCTGGTTCCGCTACCGGAAACCCACAGCGGCGTGCCATCAGTTAGCCAACCAGCAAAACCACCCTGACGGATTTCCTGTTTATCATCGGCAAACCAGCTCCAGGTTTTCACCCGGACCCGACTGCCGAGCATCGACGCCACCCCCATTTTCGAATCGTCCAGCAGCACGTCGAGTAGTATTTCCTGGGCTTTGTTTTGCGCAGGTAACGTCGCGAGTGAATCGAGCAGTGACTTTACAGTTACCGATGTTTCTGGTTTTAGCGTGGTAAGCGACGTTACCCACGTGGGCGACTGACGCTGTTGCCAGTATTGCTCCCACACATCGCTACGAATGTGCAACCGTTGCGGCGCAAAATAGAGACCACAGGAGCGCACCAGAGCGGTATCACGTGTAATACTTTCTCCCGCCTGGCAACAGTAAACTTCTTCGGGAGATTTTCCCTGACACTGGTACGGCTGTTCCGGTTGATGGGTATCTTCCAGCCATGCGTAAACATACAGCTTCCATAAGCTACCCAACGGCGTGGAGAGCGTATCCGGTAGCGTCGAGACGGAAGCTACGCCTGATGGCGTCAACTGATAAAGTTGATCATGCTGCGTACCACGCAGCGCCAGTTGCAGCGGCAGCTCTCCCGCAAGCGTTGGTAAAGAAATCCACGCCAATAGCCAGACAACTTTGCACCAGTTCATCTATTTCACCTGCATCCCGGCCCATACGTCACCAACCGCAAAACGCTGCTGTGCTGGCGCATAAGTGCGCACGTAACGCGCCGGAGGCAGAACGAATTGCCCTTTTTGCGAGAAACGTAACAGATGGCGGAAAGTCACCGTTCCCTTCAATTCTTTCACCGGCACCATATAGGACAGTTCCCCCATTTCATTACGTGCTTTTTCCAGCAGTTGTCCTTTTTGCTTTCCGGTACTGGGTTTACTGACTGAAATACCCCATGTCGTGCGCTCAACGTCAGCCCCTGGCGGCAGCGGTACTTCCAGTTGACCGTAACGTAGCGACGCGTCTTGCTCGCTGGTGAGCGTGATTTCATCGAGGTACAGCGAATCGCTGTCAATTTCATTGCTGGTAACCGATTGCAAGGTGAAGCTCATCTCTTCATCTCCCGGAATCAGCCGATACAACTGTCGCTCAACCGTTACCGGAACATGACTTTGCTGCACGTTTTTTGCCGGTTCACGCCAGCGGATCTGCACATTTTGCGGCGGTAGTTCGTCACCGAAAGAGAGCGTTTCAGGCACTCCCTGACCGACCCAGCGCCAGTATTCGCCCCCTCCGGCAGCTTTCTGTTTGGCCCATGCCCCCACTGGAGCAGGTAATACGACTGGAGGCATTGTAGACATATACTTCGCCAGCCAGTTCATGGCCAGTGCGCGTTCAATACCGGATTGTTGAGTGGTTAAACCACGTAAAATGGCTGCGGCCTGGATTGCATCGCCACCGCTATTTAGCAATATGACAGTGCGCGCCAACGGTTGATTGCTATTCGCCGCTTTCTGCCACGCATCATTCTGAACCTGCGGCATGACAATGGAGGTTAGTTGCGCTTTCTTCATGAGCGTGCTGGATAACACTTTCGCTACCGCATCAGCCAACGGAGATTCCGGCGCGCCGAGAATCAGGCTGTCGTTAATATTGCTAGTATCTTCCGTTGACAAATCTTCCGTTTTTACCCCTCTTTGGGAGATGGTTTCATCCAGCCCTTTTAACAGCGTTCCACAAGGCAGATTCATCTCCTGCGCCCACGCCAGCACCAGCGCACGATGCAATAACGGCATGTTATCCGCCTGCTCCGCATAGCTGTCGAGCATATGTTGCCAGTATTCTGGTTGCTGTGTGACACCCAATGCCTGGCTGGCCTGCCAGTCGGCGTACCATGCCCACGCCGTCATAAACGCATCGCCGCTCTCATCTTCCCCCCACCAGGTAAAGCGCGCTCCCGGCCCCGCCAGTTGCATCAGCCGTAAACGGCTGTTTTGCATCATCTGCCGAATGTCATTTGCAGCAGCACTCTGATGATCGGCAAGCGTACGCCAGGCAAGACTCAGCGGAATAAGTCGGCTGGCGGTGTTGACCACTCCACCCCACGGTTCTTCAATTAACGCATCCAGGTTGTTGCGGAAAATCTCCTGCGGTGTTTCGCTACTTTGTAGCCGGACATTACTTGCCTGCTCGGGCAGCATCAGCGCATTATCGCCACCGCTGAGCATGACGTTCTTCTGCTGTTCGACAGGCCAGGCGTCATCAACAAAAGCCAGTCTGGTGCTAATGCTGTCCTGCACTTGTCCATTTTGCTGCAATTCTGCACTTAACAAACCAGATTGCTGAATGTTCTGCGCCAGAGAAATATAGTTTGCCCCTTTATGTAGCGTCAGCGGCTGACGTGCCTCTTCACCAGCGAATTTGCTCACCAGTTCAACCGGTTCGTTATCCTGTTGGCTGAAGATAAACAGCCCAGCATCTGGTTTATCGCCCTGTCGATAGACCGTTGGCAAACTCCACTTCATATAGAGATTTTTTTCCGAACGCAGGTAAGCTCGCCCCTGCCCGACCAGTCCGTCACCGTTCATCCCACGGGCGGTAATACGCCAGCGAGTTAACGAATCTGGCATCAGGAAAGTAAAGTACGCTTTCCCTTTTTTATCGGTGGTCAGCGATGGCAACCATGCGGCGGTATCAACCTCTTCACGTCGTGGACGTTCCAGCATTTTCACCCGGCGCTCGCTACGGTTGGTCGCGCCAGGCGCAACAGGTTCGCTGGAGAGCGCCTGGTCGTAGCTGATAAATGATAAGCTGGAACTGGTACGAACATTGTTTCGCCCCAGGGGATAGAAAAACTTGCCGATATTTGGTGCGATTTCTGGTTGCAGCGCGTAGATCATTTCATCGACCACGCCGACAGTTAGTTGTGCTGAAACAGGTTTCCCTTTCAACAGCGAGGTTAATTCCACATTCACCAGCTCACCCGGTTGGTACTGGGCTTTATCTGTTTTCACCCGAATATCTAACTGGGGGACAACCACTTTGATACCGGCATTTTGAAAACTGTACTGACCATTGCGGGTATAGAGCACCGAAAAAGTGATGTTAGGCGCAAAGGTATTACTGACTGGAATGCGGGCCTCATACTGGGTATCGCTTACACGTTGCAGCGTCAGCCAGTTGGACGGATGCGATAGCAGCGACTGTTGTTCCACCCGATCGCGCTCCAGTGTTAACAACGCTTCATCAATAGGTTCCGGGAAGGTAATCAGCATCTTCGCGGTTTCGCCTGGCTGGTACAGTGTTTTATCCGCCACAATATCTACCGTACCGGCATGTGCGGTATACCCCGCGCCACTTACAGCATGACTTAATCCCGCGAGAATTAAGCCGTCTTTATCGCGCAAAGTCAGGTTATAGTTGCCCGGTTTGTCAAAATTTACCGTGAATGATTTGCCGCCGGATGCCAGTTCCCCGCTCTGGCTGGCTCTGTCTTCCAGACGCAACCACTCGTACTTAACGGGAACCTGCTTTGACGTTTCCAGCGCAGCATAGCGAAAAACAACCGACTCACCGCTATTACTGTATTGCGCGGCGGTGCTTAGCGTGTAATGCGCCAGGCCGCGTTCAATGAGGATCTCTTTGGTGGTGGTGACGCGATACGCCGCACCGTCGCTGGCAGAGACTGTCAGTAAATAACGACTCGGTTTATCAGAAGCAGGAAGATTCAACGCCACATGACCGCTATCGTCTGAAACAGTTTCACTGTCTTCAAGCGACACCGGGAAACGTCCTGCATAGCGCAAATCGTTACCGACCATCGAAAGTTGTTGTGCGCGTAAGCTTAATTGCACGCGAGCATTTTTTACCGGCTCGCCGTCTGGATAAAGCAGTTGCAGTTTGCCGCTCACCGCCTCGCCGGTTTTGAAATCCTTTTTATCGAGCGCTAAACCAATCTCAAAATGGGGTTTGATGTAGCTTGCGACGCGAAAGCTGCTGCTATAAACCTGATTGCGGTAGGCCAGCCGTAGCTCATAGCCACCAGCAACGGCATTTTCTGGTAACTGAAATGAACTCTGCCCGCCGTTACGGCCATCAAGCGTGACATTAACGGTTTGCAACAAGCTACCGTTGGCGTCCAACACCGAAAGTTTCGCCGGAGCACTGACAATGGGGGATGAATGTAGCGGATCGTGAAATTCACGTCCCATTACTTTGACATCAACACGATCGCCTGCGCGGTACAGAGGACGGTCGGTAAAAATATACAAGCGCGTGTTGTAGATTTCGCTTTCGTAGAAGAAGTTCTCTGATACAAAAACACCGCCTTCAGCATCTTTGCCGAGAATGTATGAACGTTCCGGTGATATATGCTGTAACTGTAACGTACCGCTATCATCGGTGACGCCACGTGTCATCACGCCAAGACCGTCAGTCCAGAGGATCTCAGATCCAGGCTTCGCTTCACCCTGTGTTTTGCCAGCGGTCCACACCAAAAGCTCATTACCCGACACTTTGCTGAGCGCCACGGTATTAGAGACAAACACCACCGTCGTCGCCCGATAACTACCGATCATCGCTTCGACGAGGTACAGCCCCGGCTCTTGTTTGCCCAGAGGGATATAGATATTTCCCGGCTGCGGCGAAATGAAATTACTGGATGCGCCTTCCAGTTTCACGCCCTGCTGCGGCGCAACGGGTTTTGCCTGCCACAATGGATAACGGAACTGTTCCACCAGAGGATATTTCTTCAGCGGTGAAAACTGGCTGTTTTGTACATAACGCGAAGGTTTGATGATGGCATTGCCAATCTGCAACTCGGGTAATGCCTGGGTCACATTCTGCCGCGACTGATAAGAGAAAGAACGTTGCATCACGCGGCGGGACTTGCCGTACCAGTTATCCCACAGCCAGGTTAATGTATTGCTAAGGCCATCGCCCAGATATTGCGGCTGCACCATAATGCGGTGCAGGTTTTTCTGCTGACGCAGGAATGAAATGGGATCAGGAATGCGATATAAACGAATATCCACTCCGCCGTATTCTTCCATCTGATAGCGCTGATAATCACGCCCTGGCGCTTCCAGTCGAATTTTCGCCTCTTCGCCGCTGCTAAAACTGCTGTCGGCGAGCAGAAAGAAGGTACCACCAGCGGGCGGCGCATAGTTGCTGGAAGGAAGCGAATCGTCGGCTTTAACAATCCCCATCCCCGCGAGAGACAGGTACAGGCAGGCCGCTATCGCGCCAGAAAATTTAAACGATAAATGCCAATGAAATTGGGATTGGAATCGTTGGGTATCCATCGGGTGTCCTTCCATGTCATAAGTTGTTGCAGACTGACTGCGCGCATTCCGTTGTCAGTTTTTGTGGCGCTTCCGGTGTGGTAGATGATGTAACGCCCCATCCATACCATTAAGTGCTGGTCATCGCCCTGATCGAAAAAAATCATATCGCCAGGCAACGCCTGGTTTATGTCCTGGCCAATAAAATGGCTGTTGTACTGAATCAAATTAATTGCGGTCACATAGGGGCCAGTTTTCCCATTCCCCTGGCTCCAGTTTTGTGCCAATTGCCGCTGTTCAGGTGTTAGCTCCATCTCTGGCGGCAGATACTGGTTAGATATGCTGTTATTTTTTAGCCATTTACTGTCATGAACTTTCAACGCCTCGTTTGCCGCAAAGCGCACCAGACCCGCGCAATCCTGCTGATACCAACGTGGGCTTGGCCCCTGACGAAGTTGTTCCTGGGCAATGCGCACAAACCAGGCACGAAATAGTCCCGATTGTTCGACATCCAGCATTTCGCTATGGGCGAAAAAACAAAACAGCCAGCAAATCAGCGCCGACAACACGCGCCTCATAATGGTTGCCAGCTAACAGGCAACCACTGCCAGGTAGCCCCGGGCTCCATCTTGACCAGTTTCATTGCATAACGGGGTTGTTGCGATAAAGCGTCCAGCTTAGGCATTAATAAAGTCTGCGCTGCGTTATAAAAAACAGGCTCAAGGTTTTTTGGCAAGCTGGCCAACGTTTCATTACGCAGTAATTTTGCCACCCCTTGTGGATTGATATAGACCGGAATGACGCCATCAGCCGGTATTACATCCACCATTGCCGGGCGCGTTTTGTTCAGCGTTTGCAGCGCGTTATTAACCAGCGTGTCGTCAAGGGAGAAAATCAGCGTCTTGTTCTGCATCGCCAGCGAGACGCGGAAAAAATAATCGGACATCAGTTGTTCTGGTTTCGCCGCCTGGGCTGTGGGATACTGACCATAACGGGAACTGACTTCACGCCGCCAGATTAGCGCGTCGCCCTGTTGTGTTTGCGTTACCGGCAACACACCTTCAGGTGCTTTGCTCTCGAGGGCCCCGATTGTTTGTGTAAACAGCTTCCCTGGCAGTTGCGCTTGCTCGGCAGCGCCATCAAATTGACCAATAAACAGGGGGGTTTGCAACCTGGAATCTTCATACCAGCATAGCCCGGCAGCACCGTCCAACATCCCGCTCAATTTGTCGTTTTCCTGGCTGATATGCGAGAGCATCTCTTCGGCAATACCGTGCGAATAAGGCAGCGCCACGCAGAAGCTGGCGCCAGCAGGCATACTGCGCCATACCGGAGTGAAATCAAAACTGGCATCGACACTGGCGGATTCATCATTCAACGCCAGAAAGCTGCGCCAGCCATCATTGCTCATTTCAAAGCGCACGCCAGCAAAAGAAGGAATTAGCCGCTGGTAACCTAAACCCAGCAAATTAGCGCTAACCACGATACGCTGGCGAACAAGTGGTTTTTCAGCGGAGGATTGCAAACGGTCTTCCAGGCCAAAGCTGGCCTCCCAGCGTTTTTTCCCGCTCAACAAATCACTCGCGATCGCCGTGGCTTCGGTATCCTGCTGGTCGCCTTTAAACAACATATCTGTGCTGGAAAAAACCAGCATCTTGTCCTGATAACGGGTAAACAGCAGTGAGTTATTGCCGTTATAGCGCAGTTGATAAACAGGTATGGTTTCGTTATTAATCGTAATGCTACTGATCTCCGTCTTACTTAACTGGCTGTCGCTGGTGGCGGCAAACAGTAACGGCTCCAATAACTTACTCAAACCACTGCGTTGAATCAGCACGATATAATGCGACAGATGGCCTTGTTTGTCGTGCCACAGCGCCGCTTGCGCTGGCTGGTCTAACAATGAAGAAAAGAGCTTATCTTTCAGCGTTAAATCATGTTCATACACAATGCGCCGAATACTGCCTTCAATCCCCAGACGGTCAGCATGGTTCTGATAATAAAAAACGAAATCTTCACTTAGAACATCGCGCAGAAAAGGAATTGTGAGGAGGTCTTTGGGAAGCTGGCTTAACGAATCGCTGTCGAGAAAGAGGTCCGGCTCATTGAGATCGATTTGCAGATTGTTGTGCACCACCAGAGGCGACAACGTTTTTTCTGGCCCACTGCCAGCATATTGCAATGCCCAGACACCCGCGGAAAGCAGTGCTATTGCGCCAAAACCTACAAGACCATAAAACCGCCAGCCTTTCGCCCTTTTTTCACCACTCATTGCCACATTCCTTGTGTAAAGCCAGCCATTTTTTACGGGCGATGCAAAATTTTCTCGCGCCTTAATACAACAAAAGCCCAGACTTTGCAGCCTGGACTTTTCAATTCAAAAAAGGGAGATTACTCCCTTTTGGCATGAAGAAATAAAATTATTCTTCTTCTGGTTCGTCGTCAACGTCCACTTCCGGAGCGATTTCATCGTCCCCTTCCGCTGCGCTGCCGTCAATAGCATCCAGATCTTCATCGTCAACTGGTTCTGCAACACGTTGCAGCCCCACCACGTTCTCCCCTTCTGCAGTACGGATAAGGATCACGCCCTGGGTGTTACGGCCCACGATGCTGATCTCCGACACGCGAGTACGGACCAGCGTCCCCGCATCAGTGATCATCATGATCTGGTCGCAGTCATCAACCTGCACCGCGCCAACCACTAAACCGTTACGTTCGGTAACTTTGATGGAGATGACCCCTTTCGTCGCACGCGACTTAGTTGGATACTCCTCCACCGCGGTACGTTTACCGTAACCGTTCTGCGTTGCAGTAAGGATTGCGCCATCGCCGCGCGGCACGATCAGAGAGACGACTTTATCGCCTTCGCCTAAACGGATACCGCGAACACCGGTAGTGTTGCAACCCATTGCGCGGACAGAAGACTCTTTGAAGCGCACCACTTTACCTTCGGCGGAGAACAGCATCACTTCGTCTTCACCGCTGGTCAGGTCAACGCCGATAAGTTCATCGCCTTCAACCAGTTTGATCGCCACTTTACCGGCAGTACGCAGACGGTTGAATTCGGTCAGGACCGTTTTCTTCACGGTACCGTTAGCGGTCGCCATGAAGACTTTCACGCCTTCTTCAAACTCGGTCACCGGCAGGATCGCAGTGATACGTTCGTCCTGCTCCAGCGGCAGCAGGTTGACTATCGGACGACCACGCGCGCCACGGGTCGCTTCCGGCAGTTGATAAACTTTCATCGAATAGACGCGACCACGGCTGGAGAAGCACAGGATATGATCGTGGGTGTTCGCCACCAGCAGTCGGTCGATAAAGTCTTCATCCTTAATACGTGCGGCAGATTTACCTTTACCGCCACGACGCTGCGCTTCGTATTCAGAAAGCGGCTGATATTTCACGTACCCCTGATGAGAGAGCGTGACAACAACATCTTCCTGAGTGATCAGATCTTCCAGGTTGATATCTGCGCTGTTGGCAGTGATTTCCGTGCGGCGTTTGTCACCGAACTGTTCACGAACCAGCTCCAGCTCTTCACGGATCACTTCCATCAAGCGATCGGCGCTGCCAAGAATACGCAACAGTTCCGCAATCTGATCTAACAACTCTTTATATTCGTCGAGCAGTTTTTCATGCTCAAGGCCGGTCAGTTTCTGCAAACGCAGATCCAGAATCGCCTGAGCTTGCTGCTCGGTCAGATAGTACAACCCGTCACGCACGCCAAACTCGGGTTCCAGCCATTCTGGACGCGCAGCATCGTCGCCAGCACGTTCCAGCATTGCGGCAACGTTGCCCAGCTGCCACGGATTGGCAACCAGTGCGGTTTTCGCTTCTGCCGGGGTCGGCGCATGACGGATCAGTTCAATGATCGGGTCGATGTTCGCCAGCGCCACAGCTAATGCTTCAAGGATATGCGCACGGTCACGGGCTTTACGCAGTTCGAAAATGGTACGACGGGTCACCACTTCGCGGCGGTGACGAACAAACGCAGCGATGATGTCTTTCAGGTTCATGATCTTCGGCTGACCATGGTGCAATGCCACCATGTTGATACCGAAGGAAACCTGCAACTGGGTCTGGGAATAGAGGTTGTTGAGCACCACTTCACCGACCGCATCGCGTTTAACTTCAATCACGATGCGCATCCCGTCTTTGTCAGACTCGTCACGCAACGCGCTGATGCCTTCCACGCGTTTTTCTTTTACCAGTTCCGCAATTTTCTCGATCAGACGCGCTTTGTTCACCTGATACGGAATTTCGTGGACGATAATGGTTTCACGCCCGGTTTTGGCGTCAACTTCCACTTCGGCGCGCGCACGGATGTACACCTTACCGCGACCGGTACGGTAAGCTTCTTCGATACCACGGCGACCATTAATGATCGCTGCCGTCGGGAAGTCCGGCCCCGGGATGTGTTCCATCAGCCCTTCAATGCTGATGTCTTCATTATCAATATACGCCAGACAACCGTTGATGACTTCCGTCAGGTTGTGCGGCGGGATGTTGGTTGCCATACCTACGGCGATACCGGAAGAACCGTTCACCAGCAGGTTAGGAATTTTGGTCGGCATGACGTCCGGAATTTTTTCCGTGCCGTCATAGTTATCAACGAAATCGACCGTCTCTTTTTCGAGATCGGCCATCAGTTCATGGGCAATTTTCGCCAGACGGATTTCCGTATAACGCATTGCCGCCGCAGAGTCGCCGTCGATAGAACCGAAGTTACCCTGACCGTCTACCAGCATGTAACGCAGCGAGAATGGCTGCGCCATACGGACGATCGTGTCATAAACCGCCGAGTCACCATGGGGATGGTATTTACCGATTACGTCACCAACGACACGGGCAGATTTTTTATAGGCTTTGTTCCAGTCATTGCCTAGTACGTTCATGGCGTAAAGTACGCGACGGTGTACCGGCTTCAGGCCATCTCGGACATCCGGCAGCGCACGGCCAACAATGACCGACATAGCATAATCCAGATAGGAGCTCTTCAGCTCTTCCTCAATGTTGACCGGTGTAATTTCTCTCGCAAGGTCGCTCATCTAACCGCTATCCCTCTACTGTATCCCGGATTCAAAGGTCGCAAATTATAACACAGCCGCGCAGATTGAGGTAAACCTATACGCTTTATTCACATCCAATGCCTGATATACTCGATTGTCTTGCCAATTACGGAGTAGAAGTGCCAATGAATGCCGAAAAATCGCCGATAACCCATAACGTAGACCACGAAGAGATCGCGAAATTTGAAGCCGTTGCTTCCCGCTGGTGGGATCTGGAAGGCGAATTTAAGCCACTGCACCGCATTAATCCGCTGCGTCTGGGCTATATTGCCGAGCGTGCTGGCGGATTATTTGGCAAAAAGGTGCTCGATGTCGGTTGTGGCGGCGGCATTCTGGCCGAAAGTATGGCGCGAGAAGGCGCGACAGTGACCGGACTAGATATGGGATTTGAGCCATTGCAGGTGGCAAAACTGCATGCGCTGGAAAGCGGTATCCAGGTCGAGTACGTGCAAGAAACCGTTGAAGAGCACGCGGCAAAACATGCCGGGCAGTATGATGTAGTGACCTGCATGGAGATGCTGGAGCATGTTCCCGATCCGCAATCAGTCGTCAGAGCCTGTGCGCAACTGGTGAAGCCAGGTGGCGATGTCTTTTTCTCGACGCTTAACCGCAACGGCAAGTCGTGGCTGATGGCAGTGGTCGGCGCGGAATATATTTTGCGCATGGTGCCGAAAGGCACGCATGATGTGAAGAAGTTTATTAAACCGGCAGAATTGCTGGGCTGGGTGGATCAGACCAGTTTAAAAGAGCGTCATATGACCGGGCTGCATTACAACCCGATCACGAATACTTTTAAGCTCGGCCCCGGCGTTGATGTGAACTATATGCTGCACACGCAGAATAAATAAGATTGTTAGCCGGATACTTCCGGCCACCGTGCCAATGCCTGATGCGACGCTTGCCGCGCCTTATCAGGCCTACAAATGGCTCCCCCGTAGGACGGATAAGACGTTTACGCCGCATCCGGCTACGATTCCAATGTCTGATGCGACGCTTAACGCGTCTTATCAGGCCTACAAACGGTCCCCGTAGGACGGATAAGGCGTTTACGCCGCATCCGGCTACGATTCCAATGCCTGATGCGACGCTTACCGCGTCTTATCAGGCCTACAAATGGCTCCCCCGTAGGACGGATAACGCGTTTACGCCGCATCTGCCAACAGTGCAGGTCAGACAGCGATTACCATTTCACCGTCATCGATAAAAACCCTGCCGTCTGGGAAAAATCGTCGCTTCCTTTCTGCCACGCCACGCTACCGCGCAGGGAAACTCGCTGACTGATATTGCCTGTGATTCCCACTTTTATTTCACCCCGTTGCTTCACCGCATCGTCGCTGACAGTGCTGCCATCTTCTTTAATTTCCGCCGAATGGGGATCGTGATAATAATTCAGATCTAACGTTGGCGTGACATGAAAGGCGGTACGCCACTCACTATGTAATCCAAGCCGCGTCTGAATATCATCACCCTGTGATTGTGAAACCCAGGCATGATTGGCCGCGGTGAAATCGTTTTGCTTCACTCCCTGATAGATAACCTGCGCCTGAGGTTCAATCAACACGCCGCTTCCCGGCAACCATTGATACCCTGCTTCCAGCGAGGCGACAATCCCTGATGAATGGTAATGATCTGTGCCGTCGCCGGGTTCGGAAACATCATTGTTAAACCAGGCGTATTGCAGCCAGCTATCCAGCCACGCGCCCTGTTGCTGGCTACCATGTTGAAACCAGCTTGAGGTTAGCCCTACAGAATAACCATGGTTCTGGTTATCGGCACGGGTCGAGGTAATATTTGAGCGACTATCGCCCTGATTATCGCTATAGCCGCCAACCGCCCCCAGCATCCACTCACCATCATCGCCCCAACGTTCAGTCAGCAGGTTACCGCTAAGCTGTACCGTAGAGGTGTCTTCGTGCTGGGCCAACTGCCCCGCTGCCGTGTAACGATAATGCCCGCCAATAACACGCAGATGTAACGGTTGACCATCACCGCCGGCGTGATCGCGCCGCTCCATGACAAACGCCAGGTTTGCCGCCCGCAAGTTATTAAGATAGCCCCCGATTTTCGCGTTCAGCACGGGTTGATAAGCTGGTGTCGGGTCCGGCGTTGGGTCTGGAGTTGGGTCAGGGTCAGGATCTGGCGTAGGATCAGGATCGGGAGTCGGATCAGGCGGAGGCGTCGGGGTCACTTTTTGCGAACGCAAATACCAGTCGTTGTCATCTTCTACTAACGTGTAGTCATAGGCTCCCATATTGACGTAACCGTTACCCGACAGACTAAACTGCGCGTTATTTTGGTATTGCGCGGGATCGGCGACAAAATCAACGACTTTAATGCCCGTGGATGTCGGCTCGCCAATACCGGTAATGGGGTTAACCTCCACCGTAGTGCTACCGGAAGTATTGCCATTAAGCACCAACATATCGCTCGCAGAATCATCGCCATCTAATTCACTGTCGAGCAGCAACATACCACCGCCAGTATAATCGCCATTCACCGTCAATGTATCGCCAGCAACGCCATTTTGCAGACTGACTGCACCGGACGTATTGGTCAGATCACCATTAACCGTCACGTCTGAAAGATAAGTCAGGCTGTCAGTTTCAAGGTTGGTATTAAGCTCACCTGTCAACGTCATGCCGTCGGTGGCATTCACCAGCGTACCGCCACCACTAAATAACGCAGCATCCAGCGCCTGGCTCGTATCCTGTTGTGTCAATCGCAACACAGTACCATCGGTTATGTCGATATCGCCGCCAGAGGTGGCATCGATTGAGCGTATATCCTGATTTTGCCCGGTTTCAAACACACCATCTTCCCCTACCCACAGTGAAGATGCATAAGGAATAATATTCTCCGCATCGCCTTTTAGCGTTCCGTCCTCCACACGTACCGCAGACGTCGCGGTGCCGCTGGCAGTCAACTCCAACGTCCCTCCCCCACTTTTAGTCAACGTACTCACGCTATCCAGTTGTTGTCCGGTACTATCCGCCATTAATCCGCCCCATTGCGTATCGACGCCATCCTCCACACGGATTTCACCATCAGCGCGCATTTCAATATTCCTGCCCTGACCTGTTGTAGCCGAGCGAGTATCAACATCAGCCGTCACATCCATTTCACTGTGTTGTTGAGGATCTGTGAAGATCACTGAGCGGTTGTAACTTGTATCCCCCAATTGCGAATTATCACTGACTTCAAGCGTACCGGAGGCTATTTGCGTATTACCGAGGTAACCGTTGTTATTCGCCAGCGTGACGCGCTGCTCCCCCGCATTGATGACGACATAAACGCCATTCTGGCTGGCATCACTGCCGCCAATATGTAAATCATCGCCACTGCTGATATCAACGACATCATTACTGCCAATCACCGTCCCCCCGCTGCCGCTGATTTGCAGGCCGTCATTGTACGAGCCATCGCCATCCCAGGTGGTGAAATCAGAGAGGTCCAATACTCCGCCATTCAACACGATCGATTGCGGATCGGACTGCATTGCCAGTAAATCGGCCTGATTTCCCGCCAGCGACAATACGGCGTTATCTTCCACCACAATATCGCCGGTTAATGCCATCGACTGCGCCCCTGTCAGGAGGTAGCTGCCATCTTGCGCTACCGTCAACTGTCCTTCACCCTGAATCGTGCCGGAAAAACCGCCCTGGTTTACGGTAACATTACCGCCTGCGTCGATATTCAAAATGCCATTAGCAAAACCGGTTAATGAGTGCACAAACGTTTGTTGTGTATTGCCAACATTCAGTTCTGCCTGATACTCAGGATGAACAGTGCTGCCGACCATCAGACCAAAGCAATCCTGCGGATCGCTCTGACAGTGCGTGTCGCCGACATTCATTAACTCATCGCTGCGCCCCAGCGTCACCTCGCCATTCTGGATACTCATCTCGCCGGTAAACGCATTATTGTCGGCATTGAGGACTAACTCTCCCGCGCCCTCTTTCACGATGACTCCCGTTCCGGCAAGAGAATCAATCGCGCCATCGTTGCTGGTATTGCCTATTATCAGCGTCTTATCGGCGGCAATGTTAAATTCAGCCACACTATGGCCGATATACATAAAGCCCCCCGCCGCTGCCGTCGCCGAATGGCCATATCCCGAGGCGCTGTTATTTTCATCAATCATCACACCATTGTTTTGGTCATAATTATCATCAACAGAAATATCAATAAGATACGGGGATGTGGTGCTGCTGGTATAAATTGCTCCGCCATAACCTTCGGCATAGTTATTGGTAAAGGAGGTATTATTAATTATCGTTTTTCCTGAAAGATGTGTGTTATCCGTATTATTATCCGTAACATCAATGGCACCGCCGTCCCCATCACTATAGCTGGTTGATGTATATGCCTGATTATTATCAAAAATGACATCATTTAAATAAACATCATTATTGATAGAATAAATAGCACCACCTTTACCATCATTGGCGATATTATTCTCAAATATCGCATTAGTGATATTTAAATCCACATCACCGGCATCGTTTGTTCCCGCAGAATAAATTGCTCCGCCATAGCCCCCTGCAACGTTACTGTCGAAAATAACATTCGCAAGATTTATCGTTGAATTTTCTTTGGCAAAGATAGCTCCGCCATTATTATATTCGCCACTAATCGAGTTATTAGCAAACAGGGTCATCCCCGTTTCATTTTGTGGAGATATCGTAAAGTCAGCACCTTGTTGTAAAAATACTGCGCCACCACTGGCATTATTAGCCATATCCGAAAAAATCAACCATTGCCCGTCAGCAACATTCCAGGCCTGTGAACCTCCAGAAACGTTCTGTCGGCTTGCCTGGCAACTGGTAGTAACGTTTCTCCCCTGACATGAAGCCATAATCTGCGACGCTGCGTTAGCACGCGTAAACGCGCAGGCAACGACAGCCGGGAAAATTAATAGATATCCCTTCCTGATAAAAACAATCCGTTTTTTATTCATAATCTGACAGCCTGTGAGAAATAACACGCCATCATTAAAAATCATTTTGTGATTATCGATACACATCAATTGTAAAAAAAACGCATAAAAGAGATTATTCCACTAATAATATCCACCTCAAATGGGGCTATTATTTTCATTAAAGCCACTGAATCTTTAAAAAATAATAATTAAAAAACATCATAGCGATTAATGCTTTTCTTGTTTACCTGGAGTAATAAACAAAGCGAACTTTAATTTTACATTTACTGATTAAAAAATACCTGTTTTGTGAACTGAAACCATTTACATCCGTTCACATTATGAGCATGGCATCACGCACATATGTTGTATAAATCCGTGCCGTCATCAAATTTTGCGACATTGTTAAAAAGAACAATAAATAATCCAGATCAATAATCATCTCAAATTTAGCGTTCAAGAAATCATCGAACAGTTATTTTTAACAAATTTTTCTCTTCCCATTGACTTTCCCGAACACCTTGTCTGACCTAAGATGCGTGGAAGTCACTTTTTCCTCCCCGAGTTATCCACAAAGTTATGCACTTGCAAGAGGGCCATTTTCACACTATCTTGCACTGAATCCCAAACATACCCCCTATATATAGTGTTCTCAGTGGCTTTCCTCACTACTTGTAGCCAGGGCAATACTATTGCGGAAAGAATTCCAAAAACAGGTACTACAGACATGAATCAGAATCTGCTGGTGACAAAGCGCGACGGTAGCACAGAGCGCATCAACCTCGACAAAATCCATCGCGTTCTGGACTGGGCGGCAGAAGGACTGCATAACGTTTCGATTTCCCAGGTCGAACTGCGCTCCCATATTCAGTTTTATGACGGTATCAAAACCTCTGACATCCACGAAACCATTATCAAGGCAGCTGCTGACCTGATCTCCCGTGAAGCACCGGATTATCAGTATCTCGCCGCACGCCTGGCGATCTTCCACCTGCGTAAGAAAGCCTACGGCCAGTTTGAGCCGCCAGCGCTGTATGACCACGTAGTAAAAATGGTCGAAATGGGCAAATACGATAATCATCTGCTGGAAGACTACACGGAAGAAGAGTTCAAGCAGATGGACACGTTTATCGATCACGACCGTGATATGACCTTCTCTTACGCTGCCGTTAAGCAACTGGAAGGGAAATATCTGGTACAAAACCGCGTGACCGGCGAAATCTACGAGAGCGCCCAGTTCCTCTATATTCTGGTTGCGGCGTGCCTGTTCTCGAACTACCCGCGTGAAACACGTCTGCAATACGTGAAGCGTTTTTACGACGCGGTTTCCACATTTAAAATTTCGCTGCCGACACCGATTATGGCAGGCGTACGTACTCCGACTCGTCAGTTCAGCTCTTGTGTACTGATCGAGTGCGGCGACAGCCTGGATTCCATCAACGCCACCTCCAGCGCGATCGTGAAATATGTTTCTCAGCGTGCAGGTATCGGTATTAACGCTGGTCGTATTCGTGCACTGGGTAGCCCAATTCGCGGTGGCGAGGCGTTCCATACCGGCTGTATCCCGTTCTATAAACATTTCCAGACCGCAGTGAAGTCCTGTTCTCAGGGCGGCGTGCGCGGTGGCGCAGCAACGCTGTTTTACCCGCTCTGGCATCTGGAAGTTGAAAGCCTGTTGGTGCTGAAGAACAACCGCGGCGTTGAAGGCAACCGCGTGCGCCATATGGACTACGGCGTACAAATCAACAAACTGATGTACACCCGCCTGCTGAAAGGCGAGGAAATCACCCTGTTCAGTCCATCTGATGTACCGGGGCTGTACGACGCGTTCTTCGCCGATCAGGAAGAATTTGAACGTCTGTACACCCAATATGAGAAAGACGACAGCATCCGCAAACAGCGCGTGAAAGCCGTTGAGCTGTTCTCGCTGATGATGCAGGAACGTGCGTCTACCGGGCGTATTTACATTCAGAACGTTGACCACTGCAACACCCATAGCCCGTTTGATCCGGCGGTAGCGCCAGTACGCCAGTCTAACCTGTGCCTGGAAATCGCCCTGCCGACCAAACCGCTGAATGATGTCAACGACGAAAACGGTGAAATCGCACTGTGTACGCTGTCCGCTTTTAACCTGGGCGCAATTAACAGCCTGGATGAACTGGAAGAACTGGCAATTCTGGCAGTTCGCGCACTTGATGCACTGCTGGATTATCAGGATTACCCGATCCCGGCAGCAAAACGCGGGGCAATGGGCCGTCGTACGCTGGGTATTGGTGTGATCAACTTCGCTTACTATCTGGCTAAGCACGGTAAACGCTACTCCGACGGCAGCGCCAACAACCTGACGCATAAAACCTTCGAAGCCATTCAGTATTACCTGCTGAAAGCCTCTAATGAGCTGGCGAAAGAGCAAGGCGCGTGCCCGTGGTTTAACGAAACCACTTACGCGAAAGGCATCCTGCCGATCGATACCTATAAAAAAGATCTGGATGCCATCGCTAATGAGCCGCTGCATTACGACTGGGAAGCATTGCGTGAGTCGATCAAAACGCATGGCCTGCGTAACTCCACGCTTTCTGCCCTGATGCCGTCCGAGACCTCTTCGCAGATTTCTAACGCCACTAACGGTATTGAACCGCCGCGCGGTTACGTCAGCATTAAAGCGTCGAAAGACGGTATTCTGCGCCAGGTGGTGCCAGACTATGAGCACCTGCACGACGCCTATGAACTGCTGTGGGAAATGCCAGGCAACGATGGCTACCTGCAACTGGTAGGTATCATGCAGAAATTTATCGATCAGTCGATCTCTGCTAACACCAACTACGATCCGTCACGCTTCCCGTCAGGAAAAGTGCCGATGCAGCAGTTACTGAAAGACCTGCTCACCGCCTACAAATTCGGGGTCAAAACGCTGTATTATCAGAACACCCGTGACGGCGCAGAAGACGCACAGGACGATCTGGTGCCGTCAATTCAGGATGATGGCTGCGAAAGCGGCGCATGTAAGATCTGATATTGTGATGCCGGATGCGGTGTAAACGCCTTATCCGGCCTACGGCTCGGTTTGTAGGCCTGATAAGACGCGCCAGCGTCGCATCAGGTGCCGGATGCGGCGTAAAATGCCTTATCCGGCATTAAACTCCCAACAGGACATATTCATGGCATATACCACCTTTTCACAGACGAAAAATGATCAGCTTAAAGAACCGATGTTCTTTGGTCAGCCGGTCAACGTGGCCCGCTACGATCAGCAAAAATATGACATTTTCGAAAAACTGATCGAAAAGCAGCTCTCTTTCTTCTGGCGTCCCGAAGAGGTTGACGTCTCCCGCGACCGCATCGATTACCAGGCGCTGCCGGAACACGAAAAACACATTTTTATCAGCAACCTGAAATACCAGACATTGCTGGATTCCATTCAGGGACGTAGTCCAAACGTCGCGCTGTTGCCGCTGATCTCAATTCCTGAACTGGAAACCTGGGTAGAAACCTGGGCATTCTCAGAAACGATTCACTCTCGTTCCTATACTCATATCATCCGTAATATCGTTAACGATCCGTCTGTTGTATTCGACGATATCGTCACCAACGAGCAGATTCAGAAACGTGCGGAAGGGATCTCCCGTTATTACGATGAACTGATCGAGATGACCAGCTACTGGCATCTGCTGGGTGAAGGTACGCACACTGTTAACGGTAAAACCGTGACCGTTAGCTTGCGTGAGCTGAAAAAGAAACTTTATCTCTGCCTGATGAGCGTTAACGCGCTGGAAGCGATTCGCTTCTACGTCAGCTTCGCTTGCTCTTTTGCGTTTGCAGAACGTGAACTGATGGAAGGCAACGCCAAGATTATTCGTCTGATCGCCCGTGATGAAGCTCTGCATTTGACTGGCACCCAGCATATGCTGAATCTGCTACGTAGCGGCGCGGACGATCCAGAAATGGCGGAAATTGCCGAAGAGTGTAAGCAGGAGTGCTATGACCTGTTTGTCCAGGCGGCACAGCAAGAAAAAGACTGGGCGGATTATCTGTTCCGCGATGGCTCGATGATTGGTCTGAACAAAGATATTCTCTGCCAGTACGTGGAGTACATCACCAATATTCGCATGCAAGCAGTCGGTTTGGATCTGCCGTTCCAGACGCGCTCTAACCCGATCCCGTGGATCAACACCTGGCTGGTGTCTGATAACGTGCAGGTGGCTCCGCAAGAAGTGGAAGTCAGTTCTTATCTGGTCGGTCAGATTGACGCGGAAGTGGACACCGACGATTTGAGCAACTTCCAGCTCTGATGGCCCGTGTTACCCTGCGCATCACTGGCACACAACTGCTGTGCCAGGATGAACACCCCTCCCTTCTGGCGGCGCTGGAATCCCACAATGTGACGGTTGAGTATCAGTGCCGCGAAGGCTACTGCGGCTCTTGCCGCACACGACTCGTTGCAGGTCAGGTAGACTGGATTGCTGAACCGTTAGCCTTTATTCAGCCAGGGGAAATTTTGCCCTGTTGTTGCAGGGCAAAAGGCGATATTGAAATTGAGATGTGAGCTTAGTGGGCAACATTTCGCTTACCCGACTTACAAAATCTGGGATTTGCAAGCCGGGTAAGGCAAAGTCGTCACCCAACAATTTTAGTGTTTATCTTTCAGGAAATTCACCGCTTTATCTGGAAAATCGGTAAATAGCCCGTTCACTCCCGCCTTGTTATACAGAACGTCATACAGTTGATTCACATCTGTCGTATATTCCGGCAGCTTATCCGACCGTACAGTATAAGGGTGCACCACCAGCTTATTCTGCTGCGCATCTTGTACCATACCCGTGAGTTTGATATTGCCCGGCTGAGATGTCTCCTCAATCAGCATATGGTAATCCGGTCCGATACCGTCAGCATATTCTGCCACCTGTTTCATGGCACCCGGCTTAAACATCCAGTCGTAGTTGTAATTGACCCAGGTTCCATCCGCTTGTTTCTGCTGGGTTTCATTCCAGTCGGTGTAGGCGATTAGCTGTACCAGATTGAGATCCATACCCATTTTCGGTTCCAGCTCATTCTTAATACGCTTCAGTTCATCAACATCAAAGCATTGCAGATAAACTTTATCGTCTTTACCGGTGTAGCCATATTTCTTCAGCACTTCCAGCGTTTTCGCCGCAATATCCTTCCCTTCCTGATGATGGAACCACGGCGCTTTAATTTCTGGATAGATACCAATATTTTTTCCGGTCGAATGGTTTAATCCCTGAACAAACTCAATCTCGTCTTCGAAAGTGTGTACCCGGAAGTCAGATTTACCCATCGGGAAACGTCCCGGGTAAGTCTGCACTTTTTTACCGTTTTCAATATCAAAGCCTTCGGTAAATTTCAGGGATTTAATTTCATCCAACGTAAAATCTATCGCGTAGTAACGACCATCTTTACGCGCCCGATCCGGGAAACGATCGGCAACATCAGTCACGCGGTCAAGATAGTGGTCATGCAGAACGACCAGATGGTCGTCCTTAGTCATTACCAGATCTTGCTCCAGATAATCCGCCCCCTGCGCATACGCCATCGCTTTTGCTGGCAGCGTATGCTCCGGCAAATAACCGCTGGCGCCACGATGCGCTATCACTATTTTCTCGCTGCTATCCGCCGCCATTGCACCGCTCCCCATGATCATCGAACTCATCATGATCGCCATGCTAAGGTTTTTCAGCGTCAATTTCATGTCATTAGCCTCCGTTGCGTTTTTGTCGTAATTCCTGATGGCGGCGTTTTTCGCCAATCATCACAATAATCAACAAGATAACTGCCAGGATACTGCCGCCAATCATCACCATGAAGCCGCCATCCCAGCCAAAGTAGTCAACCGTGTAGCCGACGATCGCACTTGCCGCTACAGAACCGCCCAGGTAACCAAACAGTCCGGTAAAACCAGCCGCAGTACCTGCCGCCTTTTTCGGCGCCAGTTCCAGCGCGTGCAAACCGATTAACATGACAGGGCCATAGATCAGGAAGCCGATGACGATCATACAAATCATATCGACAGTTGGGTTGCCAGCCGGGTTCAGCCAGTAAACGATAGTGGCGATAGTGACCAACGTCATAAAGAAGACGCCGGTTGCGCCACGATTACCGCGGAAGACTTTGTCCGACATCCAGCCGCACAGCAGGGTGCCCGGAATGCCCGCGTACTCATAGAAGAAGTAGGCCCAGGAAGATTTATCCAGCGCGAAATGCTTCACTTCTTTCAGGTAAGTTGGCGACCAGTCAAGAATGCCGTAGCGCAACAGATAAACGAACACGTTGGCGATAGCGATGTACCACAACAGTTTGTTCGGCAGCACATACTGCATGAAGATTTGCTTCGCGGTCAGCTCCTGTTCCGCTTTTTCACTGTAGTCGTCAGGATAATCATTTTTATATTCTTCAATCGGCGGCAGACCACAGGATTGCGGGGTATCGCGCATCATTGCAAAAGCGAACAACGCCACCAGAATGGCGCAGAAAGCTGGCATATAAAGCGCCGCATGCCAGTCATTGAACCAGGCCATCCCCAGCAGAAACAGCAGCGGCGGGATACCACCGCCGACGTTATGCGCACAGTTCCAGACGGAAACAACGCCACCGCGTTCTTTCTGCGACCACCAGTGCACCATCGTACGTCCGCACGGCGGCCACCCCATCCCCTGAAACCAACCACAGAGGAATAACAGCACAAACATCACGGCAATGCTCGATGTCGCCCACGGCACAAAGCCCATAAACAGCATAACGGAGGCAGCCAAAATCAAGCCTGCTGGCAGGAAAACGCGCGGATTCGAGCGATCCGAAACCGAACCCATGATAAATTTCGAAAAACCATAGGCGATTGAGATCCCGGAAAGCGCAAAACCTAAGTCGCCGCGTGAAAATCCCTGCTCTACCAGATAAGGCATTGCAAGAGCAAAGTTCTTACGAACCAAATAGTAAGCAGCATAGCCAAAGAATATCCCCAGGAAAATCTGCCAGCGCAATCGACGATAAGTCGGGTCGATCTCCGCAGCAGGTAAGCGCGCTTTGTGTGGCGCTGGTTTAAAAATACTCAACATTTATAGCCTCCGTGGCCCGTAGTCTTATTTTGTGATTAACAGCCTGATTCACCAGGAGAATCTGCCATTGTTTTAGTGGTCGCGATGTTAATTAATCATTCATTTTATGAATGTGAATTACCGCACACATTGCTGAATCAAATTCAACAAATGTTCAAAATGACGCACGAAATCACGTTTCACTTTCGAATTATGAGCGAATATGCGCGAAATCAAACAATCAATCATTTTTATATGGCTAAATGATAAAAAACGAACTTTTGAGGGATAACAATGAAAACTCGCGACTCGCAAACAAGTGACGTGATTATCATTGGCGGCGGCGCAACGGGAGCCGGGATTGCCCGCGACTGTGCCCTGCGCGGGCTGCGCGTGATTTTGGTTGAACGCCATGATATTGCCACCGGCGCTACCGGGCGTAATCATGGATTACTACACAGCGGCGCGCGCTATGCGGTGACAGATGCAGAATCAGCGCGCGAATGTATTAGCGAAAACAAGATACTGAAACGCATTGCGCGTCACTGTGTCGAACAAACTAATGGCCTGTTTATCACTCTCCCGGAAGACGACCTCTCCTTTCAGGCGACTTTCATCCGCGCCTGCGAAGAGGCAGGAATTAGTGCAGAAGCTATTGACCCGCAGCAGGCGCGCATTATCGAACCTTCTGTTAACCCGACACTGATTGGCGCGGTAAAAGTCCCTGATGGCACCGTGGATCCATTTCGTTTGACCGCAGCCAACATGCTTGATGCCAAAGAACATGGCGCAGTTATCCTTACCGCACATGAAGTGACGGGTCTGATTCGCGATGGCGCGACGGTGTGTGGCGTGCATGTGCGTAATCATCTCACTGGCGAAAAACAGTCGCTGCATGCCCCTGTCGTCGTTAACGCTGCCGGGATCTGGGGGCAACATATTGCCGAATATGCCGATTTACAGATTCGCATGTTCCCGGCAAAAGGATCGCTGCTGATCATGGATCACCGCATTAATCAGCACGTGATTAACCGCTGCCGTAAACCTTCCGACGCCGATATTCTGGTGCCTGGCGACACCATTTCTCTTATTGGTACGACATCTTTGCGCATTGATTATGACGAAATTGACGACAATCGGGTGACGGCAGAAGAAGTCGATATTTTATTGCGCGAAGGGGAAAAACTGGCGCCGGTAATGGCGAAAACGCGTATTTTGCGGGCCTACTCTGGTGTACGTCCACTGGTGGCAAGTGATGACGATCCCAGTGGACGTAATGTTAGCCGTGGCATCGTTTTACTCGATCACGCTGAGCGCGATGGCCTGGATGGGTTTATCACGATTACTGGCGGCAAACTGATGACCTACCGTCTGATGGCGGAATGGGCAACTGATGCTGTATGCCGCAAACTCGGCAACGCACGTCCCTGCATCACCGCAGATACCCCGTTGCCGGGCTCACAAGAACCGACTGAAGTCACATTGCGTAAAGTGATTTCCCTGCCTGCCCCACTTCGCGGTTCTGCCGTTTATCGTCATGGCGATCGCACACCTGCGTGGCTTAGCGAAGGTCGTCTGCATCGCAGCCTGGTCTGTGAATGCGAAGCTGTTACAGCAGGTGAAGTGCAGTACGCCGTAGAAAATCTAAACGTTAATAGCCTGCTGGATTTACGTCGCCGTACCCGTGTCGGAATGGGCACTTGTCAGGGCGAACTCTGTGCCTGCCGCGCTGCCGGATTACTGCAACGTTTCAATGTCACCACCTCCGCGCAATCTATCGAACAACTTTCCACCTTCCTTAACGAACGCTGGAAAGGCGTGCAGCCCATTGCCTGGGGAGATGCACTGCGCGAAAGCGAATTTACCCGCTGGGTTTATCAGGGACTGTGTGGTCTGGAGAAGGAGCAGAAAGATGCGATTTGATACAGTCATTATGGGCGGCGGTCTTGCTGGATTACTCTGCGGCCTGAAACTGCAAAAGCACGGTCTACGTTGCGCGATTGTCACTCGTGGACAGAGCGCGCTGCATTTCTCGTCTGGATCGCTGGATTTGCTGAGTCATCTGCCAGACGGACAGCCAGTGAATGATATTCACACCGGACTGGAAGCGTTAAGCCAACAAGCCCCTGCACATCCTTATAGTCTGCTCGGCCCACAACGTGTACTCGACCTTGCTTGTCGGGCGCAATCGTTGATTGCAGAAAGCGGCGCACAATTGCAAGGCAGCGTAGAACTGGCGCACCAACGGATTACCCCACTCGGCACTCTGCGCTCGACCTGGCTAAGCTCACCGGAAGTGCCAGTCTGGCCACTGCCAGCAAAGAAAATATGTGTGGTGGGGATAAGCGGTCTGATGGATTTTCAGGCACATCTTGCGGCAGCTTCGCTACGCGATCTGAAGCTGGAAGTTGAAACTGCCGAAATAGAGCTGCCGGAACTGGATGTTCTGCGCAACAATGCGACTGAATTCCGCGCCGTGAATATTGCACGTTTTCTTGATAACGAAGAAAACTGGGCGCTGTTATTGAGGGCCCTTTTACCTGTTGCTAATACCTGTGAAATGATCCTGATGCCAGCCTGCTTCGGTCTGGCGGATGACAAACTCTGGCGTTGGTTGAACGAAGAATTACCTTGCTCATTAATGTTGTTGCCGACGTTGCCGCCTTCAGTACTGGGCATTCGTTTGCAAAACCAGCTTCAACGTCAATTCGTACGTCAGGGAGGCGTATGGATACCGGGTGATGAAGTGAAAAAAGTGACCTGCAAAAATGGCGTTGTGAACGAAATCTGGACGCGCAATCACGCAGATATTCCGCTGCGTCCACGCTTTGCCGTGCTAGCCAGCGGTAGTTTCTTTAGCGGTGGACTGGTAGCAGAACGTAATGGCATTCGCGAGCCGATTCTCGGCCTTGATGTCCTGCAAACCGCAACGCGCGGAGAATGGTATCGGAGTGACTTTTTTGCGGCCCAACCGTGGCAACAGTTTGGTGTAATCACTGACGAAGCGCTACGCCCGTCGCTGGCGGGTCGAACCGTAGAAAATCTGTTTGCCATTGGGTCAGTGCTGGGCGGATTTGATCCCATTGCTCAGGGATGCGGGGGCGGCGTTTGCGCTGTCAGCGCATTACATGCTGCTCAACAGATTGCCCAGCGTGCAGGAGGTCAACAATGAACGACACCAGTTTCGAAAATTGCATTAAATGTACAGTTTGCACCACCGCCTGCCCGGTCAGTCGGGTAAATCCGGGTTATCCGGGACCGAAACAGGCCGGACCGGATGGCGAACGTCTGCGTCTGAAAGATGGCGCACTGTATGATGAGGCGCTGAAGTACTGCATTAACTGCAAACGTTGCGAAGTCGCCTGCCCGTCCGATGTGAAGATTGGCGATATCATTCAGCGCGCCCGGGCAAAATATGACACCACGCGCCCATCTCTGCGTAATTTTGTCCTGAGCCACACCGATCTGATGGGCAGCGTTTCTACGCCATTCGCACCAATAATAAATACGGCCACCTCGCTGAAACCAGTGCGGCAATTACTTGATGCGGCGCTAAAAATCGACCATCGCCGCACGCTGCCGAAATACTCCTTCGGCACTTTCCGCCGCTGGTATCGCAGTGTGGCGGCGCAGCAAGCGCAATATAAAGATCAGGTGGCGTTCTTCCACGGTTGCTTCGTCAACTACAACCATCCGCAACTGGGTAAAGATTTAATTAAAGTGCTCAATGCGATGGGCACTGGCGTGCAATTGCTTAGCAAAGAGAAATGTTGCGGCGTGCCGTTAATTGCCAATGGTTTTACTGATAAGGCGCGTAAACAAGCCATCACTAACGTGGAATCGATCCGCGAAGCGGTAGGCGTAAAAGGCATTCCGGTCATTGCCACCTCCTCTACCTGTACCTTTGCCCTGCGCGACGAGTACCCGGAGGTGCTGAATGTCGACAACAAAGGCTTGCGCGATCATATTGAACTGGCGACCCGCTGGCTGTGGCGCAAGCTGGACGAAGGTAAAACCTTGCCGCTAAAACCGCTGCCGCTGAAAGTGGTTTATCATACCCCGTGCCATATGGAAAAAATGGGCTGGACGCTCTACACTCTGGAACTGTTGCGTAAAATCCCCGGGCTTGAGTTAACCGTACTGGACTCCCAGTGCTGTGGAATTGCCGGAACCTACGGTTTCAAAAAAGAGAACTATCCCACTTCACAAGCTATCGGCGCGCCGCTGTTCCGCCAGATAGAAGAGAGCGGCGCGGATCTGGTGGTTACCGACTGCGAAACCTGCAAATGGCAAATAGAGATGTCCACCAGCAAACGTTGTGAACATCCCATTACGCTGCTGGCGAAAGCGCTGGCTTAACCTGCCTCCTGATGCCCGGTAAGTACATTGCTTATCGGGCATTTTTGCGTACGCGATTCCGCACCCAATGTATGCGTTTCATCACAGTGAAAATTCCCCGGAAAACGTCTCGCAAAGGCTGAAACTGGCAGATGTCAAAGGCCTGAGATACCCGTAATGTCGCGTCATCATAAACATCAGGTGACGGACAACCATGACAGAATCAACAACATCCTCCCCGCATGATGCGGTGTTTAAAACGTTTATGTTTTCACCTGAAACCGCGCGGGATTTTCTGGAAATACATCTGCCGGAACCGTTGCGTAGACTTTGCAATCTACAAACGTTAAGGCTGGAGCCCACCAGTTTTATTGAAAAAAGTTTACGCGCTTACTACTCGGATGTTTTATGGGCGGTGGAGACCAGCGACGGCGAAGGATATATCTACTGCGTGATTGAGCATCAGAGTTCGGCGGAAAAAAACATGGCGTTTCGACTGATGCGTTATGCCACCGCCGCCATGCAACGCCATCTGGACAAAGGCTATGACAGAGTCCCGCTAGTGGTGCCAATGCTGTTTTATCATGGCGAAACCTCGCCCTATCCGTACTCTCTCAATTGGCTGGATGAATTTGACGATCCGCAACTTGCCCGACAGCTCTATACCGAGGCATTTCCTTTGGTGGATATCACCATCGTGCCTGACGACGAAATCATGCAGCATCGCCGCACGGCCCTGCTGGAACTTATCCAGAAACATATTCGCGACCGTGATTTAATCAGTCTGGTCGACAGGATCACTACGCTTTTGGTTAGAGGCTTCACTAATGACAGTCAATTGCAAACACTGTTTAATTATCTGCTGCAATGCGGCGATACCTCCCGTTTCACCCGCTTTATTGAGGAGATTGCCGAACGTTCACCGCTACAAAAGGAGAGATTGATGACTATTGCTGAACGACTGCGACAGGAAGGGCACCAAATTGGCTGGCAGGAAGGTAAATTGGAGGGATTGCAGAAAGGTAAAGTAGAAGGTATGCGTGAACAAGCCATTAAAATTGCTTTGCGAATGCTGGAACAGGGCATCGATCGTGACCTGGTGCTCACAACGACCCAACTCAGCGAAGCGGATCTGGCAGCAAAACCCCACTGATCAACACAAAGGCCCACAGGTAATCCCCATGGGCCTTTGATTTTAATAGCTTCCTTTTATTCGTTGCCTGTTTTTGCCTGATTTAAACATCGCCAGACGCTTATCCAGAGCATCACTGTAGAGCATCGTATCAACGCCAACAGCGACAAAGTTCGCCCCCCATGCAAGGCATTGCTGTGCCATATCCGGGTCCACAGCCAGAAAACCAGCCGCTTTCCCTGCAGTACGGATTCGTCGGATGCTGGTTTCAATAATATGCTGCACTTCCGGGTGCCCGGCGTTATCCGGGTAACCTAACGATGCAGAGAGATCCGCTGGCCCAATAAACACGCCATCAATTCCTTCAACGTCGAGAATTTCATCAAGATTATCCAGCGCCGTTTTACTTTCCACCTGTACCAGCAAACAAAGCGAATCATTGACCCGCGCCATATAATTTTCAATGCGCCCCCAGCGAGCGGCCCGCGCTACGCTGGCGCCTACTCCTCGTTCGCCGTGAGGTGGATAGCGCATCGCAGACACCACCTGCTGCGCCTGCTCGGCGGTATCTACCATCGGGATCAACAGAGTTTGCGCCCCAATATCCAGCACCTGTTTAATCAGCGACTTACTGCCCTCAACAGGGCGAATCACCGGCTGGCTGGCATAGGGCGCTATCGCCTGTAACTGGTGATAGAGATCCTGAATGGTGTTTGGCGCATGCTCCCCGTCAATCAACAACCAGTCATAGCCGGAAGTGGCGGCGATTTCTGCCATATAGGCGGTGGTCGAACTCAACCACAGACCGATTTGCACTTCTCCCTTGCATAATCGTTCTTTGAAGGGATTGGTTAATAATGCGTTCATAATGTTCCTTGACCTGTTAATGATGTGCCGCGTCGGTCTGCGCAACCGTGCGATTTACACGCAGAGTAAAGATGATCAGCGAACCGATAACCGCCACCGCTGCCAGCGTCAGTAATCCCGCCGCATCGCTGGCAAACAGCGTTTCTGCTTTCACACGCAAAATCGGGGCGATAAAACCACCGACTGCGCCAAACAGGTTTACAAAACCAATCCCCGCAGCCAGCGCCGTACCGGAAAGCAGTTGGGTCGGCATAGTCCAGAACACCGGCTGCACGGCAATAAATCCTATTGCCGCGACACACAGCGCAACAATCGCCAGTACTGGCGAAAGCAGACCAGAAAGCCCGATACCAATGCCTGCAGCCAGTAATGTCAGCGCCGCAATAGTGCGCCGTTCGCCAGTTTTATCGGAGTAACGAGGAATAAGCCAGGTGCCAAACAGCGCAGCAACCCACGGAATGGCGGTGACCACTGAGGCCGTAAAGCCGACTTTTGTGCCCAGCAATGCAGCAACCTGCGTCGGTAAAAAGAAAATTAATCCATAAACCGCCACCTGAATAGTCAGGTAGATAATCGCCAGTTGCCAGACTCGCCCATTACGCAACGCATCGCTCAGTCGCGAAGTCACTTTCTGTTGCTCTTCACTTGTTAGCTGCTGAATAAGCAATGTTTTTTCTTCTTTGCTCAGAAAACGCGCCTGTTGCGGTGTGTCATCGAGCCAGAAGAAAGTGAATACGCCTGCGCCCACCGCCAGCAATCCTTCAATCACAAACATCCAGAACCAGCCGGGATGTCCCATAAATCCGTGCATCTCCAGTAGCGCCCCGGAAAGTGGTGAACCGAGCGTTAATGCCAGCGGCGCCCCCATATAGAACAGTCCCATGATGCTGGCGCGATTACGTTGTGGAAACCATTGCGAGGTAAGATAAATCATCCCCGGGAAAAACCCGGCTTCCGCGGCGCCAAGCAGAGTGCGAATTATCAGAAATTTCGCTTCAGTATCGGCCCATGCCATGGCTGCCGAAAGAAATCCCCACAGCAGCGTCGTCGTACCAATCCAGCTTCTGGCCCCCAGTTTGCGCATTAACAGATTTGCCGGAACACCGAGAAGCGCATACACCACAAAGAAAATACCGGCACCTAACGCATAAGCTTCATTACTCAGCCCGGTATCTATCTGGTAGGTCTGTTTGGCGAAACCAATATTTGAACGATCGAGAAACGCCAGTACGTATAGCGCCAACATAAACGGAATCAAACGCGCGCGGTTTTTCTTCACCACGGCGTCAAGCAAAGCGGTGCTCATAAAAAGCTCCTTAGAACATGTGGGCGTTACCGTTATCACCGCAACGCCCGGAGTGATTAGTGGCTGTAGGGACGTTTCAGATTGCAGTCACGATTGAGTTCAACGCCGAAGCCAGGTCTATCGAGCACCGACTTGTGAATACGACCATTCACTGGCACCGGTTCATCGCGCAGAATGGGATCAAACTGCGGACGCATCGTTGAACAATCCGGGCTGGTCATCAGGAATTCACTGAAGGGAGTATTGGTAAAGGTGATCACCGCATGGTGAGAGTAGACAGATGATCCATGTGGCACCACCAGCTGTCCGCGTGATTTGGCGATTGCGGCAATTTCCACCAGCGTGGTCAGGCCGCCACACCAACCGACATCCGGCTGCATAATATCAATACCGGTTTCTGCAAGCGTGCGGAAAGATTGCAATGTGCCGTGGTGTTCACCACTGGTGACCATCATTCCCGCAGGTGCGTTGCGCTTTAGTTCGCGATAACCTTCATATTGCTGCGGCGGCAGGCACTCTTCGATCCATTTCAGGTTATAAGGCGCGCAAGCATGGGCCAGTTTGGTGGCATAATTCACGTCCTGACTCATCCAGCAGTCGAGCATCAACCAGAAATCCTCTCCGCATTTTTCACGCATATCCGCGACCATCGCGGCATCTTTACGGATCCCCGCATCACCATCATGCGGTCCCCAGTGCGTCGGCATCTTGCCGCCGATAAATCCCATCTCTTTTGCCAAATCCGGGCGCGCACCAGTGGCATAGAACTTAATTTCATCACGTACTGCACCGCCTAAGAGTTTGTAAACCGGCAGCCCGACCACTTTGCCGAACAGATCCCACAGCGCCAGATCAACACAGGAAATCGTGTTCATTACCAGACCGCCTGAACCGGAGTAATACATAGTCGCATTGAGCATTTGATCGTGGATCAGTTTGATATCACTGACACATTTGCCCTCAATAAAACGGTTAAGGTGCTTTTCGACAATAAAACATCCCATTTCGCCAGCCGTGGATACGGCGAATCCGGTCTGGCCGTTTTCCGCTTCGACTTCAACAATTAACGTACCAAGGACGTTAATGCCAAATGACTGACGGGACTGTTCATAATCGCGGTACTTACTCATCGGAGTAGCGATATGATCGTCGATCCAGTGATTCGCCCCCTGGTCGTGATAATCACCGCCGCCAGCGCCTTTTTCTGCTGTTGCGCCGCCAGTAAACCAGGCGCGAACCTGTTTGATTTTGGGTAGGGTCATAATGCTCTCCATTTTATGATGCCAGTAAGTCAAAGGGACTTTTCCATCCCAGCAGACGTGAAATATCTTTGGCGCAGGCAATGGCCTTCCCCGCCAGATAATCACGGTTTTCTTCATTGATTTGTAAACGCGTACCCACTACCGATATCGCGGCGGTAAGTTCGTTATTGGCGTTAAACACCGGTGCGGCGACGCAACGAACATCGGCGTAATCTTCACCGTTGTCATAGCTCCAGCCCTGGCATCGAATACGCGCCAGTTCCTCGTGAAGTTGTTGTGGGTGAGTCATCGTCATCGGTGTCGCCTGTTCCCAGTTCAGACGCTCGATGATGCTTTGCCGTACAGTATCTGGCTGCCAGGCCAGCAGGCATTTGCCTATCCCGGATCGATAAAGCGACAAACTTTTTCCTTCATGGGAGCGCACGCTGATGGTGGCAGAGGATTCCACTTTCAGAATGTAATAAGCACTGCCGTTATCGATAATCCCCAGGTGGCAAAGCAACCCGGTGGTATCCATCAGTTGCGTCAGACGTGGTCGTGCCAGTTCACGGAGATCCATCTTGCTTAACGCATGACCAGAAAGCTCCACCAGTTTGGTCCACAGACAAAAATTTTCCTGATGATCGAGGCTAAGAAAACGTTGCCGCTTGAGCTCGTTAAGCAGCAGATAGGCCGTGCTTTTGGGGATTCTCAGCGTGTCGATGATTGTCGCGGCGCTACAGGGGCCAATGCGGGCAATCAAATTGAGAATATCAATAGCCCGTGTCAGGGCGGGAACTTTACTTGATTCCAACATACTGGACTCCAGTCTTAGATACTGGAATCAGTCTCTTCGCTCAGGGCAGGTAAAATTGTGAAGCGCATCAAATCCCATTTCTCGTCCAGAGGACTGGAGAAATTACGCATAAATTTGTGGATTGGCGCACAGATTTTTTCTTACTGAGTACAACATGTTGGACAATTTTACGGGGGGGAATGTGCCGGTGTCGTAAACCGGCACAGTGTGGCTGATCAGGCGGTTAAAGTCAGCGACTCAATAACGTCAATCCAGCCATGCTCGCTGGCAACATCCTGACCGTTCAACCAGCGACGCAGCATATTCAGCGCCATCATTGCGCACACGTCCTGGCGCACGCCCAGGTCGTAACGCGTGGTACTGAAATGTACACGCAGAGCGAAAGTACCGTCAGGCGTGGATAGCGCAAAATTAAGATGTTCGTTCTCAAGGCCAGAGATAGCCAGCGCCAGCCCAGCGAAATGGTTCGCCCGCCGTTCCGTTATCCAGTGCGCTGTCTGCGCCAGTGTTTCTTCCTGTGATGGCACCACTTCGCAGGCCAGCAACGGCGCTCCCACGCGGGAAAGTTGCAGTGCCAGCAAACCGCCGGTAAATTGTTCGCTTAAGGTCAGGCTGAACTGGCGTTTATGCAATTCACGGCAGATTTGTGCTGGCAGTCCTTCGGTACCTTCAAAAATTATGCTCTGCCCGGCGACGCGCTTCACTTCCAGCCACAGTTTTTCCATCGTCTCTTGTTCTGAGGCGGGTCCGGTCAGTTTCAGTTCGATTATCGGCATGGATGAGCGATAGCCCATCGTCACGCCTGGCGGCAGTTGTAGGTAATCCAGACTTTGCGCCAGATCGCTTTCTGAACGCCCAAAAGTGGTCAATCTCAAACAAACTGGCGGCTGTGGCAGGGAAAAACGCTCACGCAGACGTGGCAGAATTTCATGCTCAACCATCACCTTAAATTCCGATGGGACGCCGGGGGTGAAAAACATCAGGCAACGATTGAGCTGCACGGCAAATCCACAAGCGGTTCCCACCGGATTATTGATAAACTCAGCGCTGACGGGCAGTTCCGCCTGCTTACGATTGCTCGGCGCCATCATCCGACCACGTTCGCGGAAATAGCGCTCCATCTCCGCCAGCCAGCCTTCGTGCAACACCAGCGCCTCGCCTTTTGCTTTTGCAGCAGCCAGGGCGCTTAAATCATCGCTGGTCGGCCCCAATCCGCCATTTACAATCAGCACATCGGCATACTGACTGCGTTCACGAAGAATGGAGACTAAATCCTCAAGGTTATCGCCTACCGTATTGCGGCGAGATAACGGCAACCCCTGATGGAAGAAAAAATCGGCCAACCAGGCAGCGTTAGTGTCAACGATTTGCCCATGTAACACTTCATCCCCGGTGGAGAGCATTTCCACTTTTAACATTGCTTTCTCCTGATTTTGTTATCAAATCACTATAACGCAAAGGGAGACAAGGCGGGGGAAGAAACTAACTGGCGCGGCAGAACGTCGCGCCAAAAGACGACATCAGAAGCTGGCATTTACCCCAACATACGGACCATCAGCAATAGCGTTATCTCGATTGCCATCTTTACCCGCCAGGTTCAGATAACGGTAACCCGCTTCAATACTGAGCGGACGCATAATGGTATAACGCGCCCCCGCATTCGCTTCTTCATAGCTTTGAATGCCGCTGGAGAGCGAGTCTGGAGAATAATAATACTCACCAAACAGGCGGAAACTATTGCCAATTTTCCACTGCAAGCCACCGCCTACTGCCGCCGCATAACCTTCATTATTGTCGTTAGGGTTGGTGTAAACCCCTTTTCCACCCACCGTCGCCATTAACGGACCAAGCGGTAGATTGAGGCCCAGACCAACTCCGGCAACATCACCATCATCATCGTTATGCATCCAGTTACCGCTTAATGCCAGTCCCGTGGTTTCAGTACCAAAACCGACGCCAATGTTGGTATATTCTTTACCTGCCTGACCACTGATACTCATCGCATTAACAGATGCAGATACCAACAGCATTCCAGCCAGACTTAATAGCGCACTCTTTTTCATTTTTACTTTTTCCCGCAAGAAGATAATCAAAATTCCCCAAAGCTGCGGGATTGTACTGCCTGACGCCGGGGATTCAATGAGCGAAAAAAGTGATCTACTAACTTATTGTAACTAAATGCTTCTTGAATAGTTAAGCAATGAAAAAGTAATAACGAAAAAATTAATCGCCACGGGAATAATCATCATCGTGGTTATCATCGCAAAAAAGATCAATGCCACTTTCACGCGCGTATTCGTTGCCGTATTCTTTTATTTTCTTTTCAATTATAAGGAAGACTCCTGTGCGACAACGGACTATTGTTTGCCCCTTAATTCAAAATGATGGCGCTTACCTACTGTGTAAGATGGCTGACGATCGCGGCGTGTTTCCGGGACAATGGGCGCTGTCAGGCGGTGGTGTAGAGCCCGGCGAGCGTATTGAAGAAGCATTGCGCCGGGAAATCCGCGAAGAGCTCGGCGAACAACTGATTCTTACCGATATCACGCCATGGACCTTCAGTGATGATATTCGCACCAAAACTTATGCAGATGGACGCAAAGAAGAAATTTATATGATTTACCTGATCTTTGACTGCGTCTCTGCTAACCGGGAAGTGAAAATTAATGAAGAGTTTCAGGAATACGCATGGGTAAAACCTGAAGACCTGCCAGCATACGATTTGAATGTTGCGACCCGCAAAACATTACGTTTAAAAGGTCTGATATAAACCAATAGTGGCAGCAATTACGGCTGTCACTATTAATTCTCAATGATTAACAAATTCGCCATCAAGAAAAACTTTCCCTTTTTCAACATGCATCACCAGACCATCAAGATAATCAGGGTTAAATGTCACATCACGTTTATCTTTAGCAATATACGTCAGGCAATGGTTATGAGTGAAAATGACGATGTTTTTATCGGGTGACTTTGTTTGCACATTTTTTATTGTGTTATAAATTTCACTGCCACATTGCAAAAGTTTTTTATCTACCGTCAGTTTTTTACCTGCAGAAAACCAGGTCGCCGACTGAATAGTTCGCACCGTGTTACTGGAATAAAGATTGAAATTGGGTATATCCGCACTAAAAGCCTTACCCAATTCACGGGCATCACGAGTACCTTTTACGGTAATCCCTGTTTTATCTGATAAACATGGGTTGCCGGAACGATCGCAACGCTCTGCATGACGAAACATAACGATAACCGGGCGCTGCTGTGCCAGTCTGGCCAGCGTTTTATTGTCAATACGCGGCAACCCATTGCCACTCCAGGCTGTATGTGTACCCAGCCCCACCATTGTGGCAAGCGCCAGCAAAATGGCAGCATTTTTTTTCGACGTAAATAAAGTCCGGCAAAAGGCTAACACGTAAACACCACCTATAGGCAAGCGTAATCAGATAAATGCCATGAAAATAAACGATATTTTCATCGGTAAATAGCGACTGGAGAGATATTAAAAATCTTACAACGCACGCAAAATGCCTTAAAGTTTTGCCAAATGCAAAGCATAAATAAGAAAAAAACAAAAAAATTTAATATGTAATACTTATAGTTATTTCTTAAGGTTAAGTTAACATTCTACCCTTAGCATTCTGCCCCAAATGGCAAAATATACATAACGTTCCCTATGGCAAATATAAACAAATAGCGGGGATAAGTTTTCAATGGCTGAAGGAAAAACAATGTCAGACTTTTTGCCTTTTTCACGCCCATCAATGGGTACGGAAGAACTCACCGCAGTAAAAGACGTTCTCGAATCAGGATGGATAACCACTGGCCCGAAAAATCAGGCGCTGGAAGAAGCCTTCTGTCAGTTAACGGGAAATCAATATGCCATCGCTGTCAGTTCTGCCACTGCAGGAATGCATATCACCTTAATGGCATTGGGCATTGGCGCTGGCGATGAAGTGATTACGCCGTCAATGACCTGGGTCTCGACCCTCAATATGATCGCCCTGTCAGGCGCAACACCAGTGATGGTAGATATCGATCGCGATACTCTGATGGTCACTCCTGAACAAATCGAAGCCGCCATTACCTCCCGAACTAAAGCGATTATTCCGGTACATTATGCCGGAGCGCCTGCAGATATGGACGCTATTCACGCCATTGCCGAACGTCATGGTATCGCGGTCATTGAAGACGCCGCTCATGCCGTCGGTACGTATTACAAAGGTCAGCATATTGGCGCGAAAGGTACCGCCATTTTTTCATTTCACGCCATCAAAAATATTACCTGCGCAGAAGGTGGACTGGTGGTGACCGATGATGAAAATCTTGCCCGCCAGTTACGGATGCTGAAATTTCATGGTCTTGGCGTTGATGCTTATGACCGGCAAACCTGGGGGCGCGCTCCGCAGGCAGAAGTATTAACTCCGGGCTATAAGTACAATCTTACTGATATTAATGCTGCGATTGCCCTGACGCAGTTACATAAATTAGAGCAACTTAATGCCCGCCGCCGCGAAATTGCCCAGCAATACCTGCAGGCGATGCAATCTCTCCCCTTTCAACCATTAAATCTTCCTGTATGGCCGCACGTTCATGCCTGGCATCTGTTTATTATTCGTGTCGATGAACAGCGTTGTGGCATCAGCCGCGACGCATTAATGGAAGCATTAAAAGAAAAAGGCATTGGCACCGGATTGCATTTCCGCGCCGCCCACACGCAAAAATATTATCGCGAACGTTTTCCCACACTATCGTTACCTGATAGCGAATGGAACAGCGAACGGATCTGTTCATTGCCCCTGTTCCCGGATATGACCACCGCCGATGCCGAACGCGTCATCGCGGCCCTTCACCAACTCGCAGGACAATAATTCATGTCTGAAATCCACCCTGTTAAGAAAGTCTCGGTGGTTATTCCTGTTTATAACGAGCAGGAAAGCTTACCGGAATTAATCAGGCGCACTACCGCCGCCTGTGAGTCGTTGGACAAAGAGTATGAGATCCTGCTGATTGATGACGGCAGTAGCGATAATTCCGCACAAATGCTGGTCGATGCCTCACAAGCGGAAGGAAGCCACATAGTGTCAATTTTACTTAATCGCAATTACGGGCAGCACTCGGCGATTATGGCGGGTTTCAGTCATGTGACGGGCGATTTGATTATTACCCTTGATGCCGATTTGCAAAATCCCCCAGAGGAGATCCCGCGTCTGGTCGCTAAAGCTGATGAAGGTTATGACGTGGTAGGCACCGTACGTCAGAATCGTCAGGACAGTTGGTTTCGTAAAACGGCATCGAAGATGATCAACCGTCTGATCCAGCGCACCACCGGCAAAGAAATGGGGGATTATGGTTGCATGTTGCGCGCTTATCGGCGACACATTATTGATGCCATGCTGCATTGCCATGAACGTAGCACCTTTATTCCTATCCTGGCGAATATCTTTGCTCGCCGCGCCATTGAGATCCCGGTACATCACGCCGAGCGTGAGTTTGGTGAATCCAAATACAGCTTTATGCGCCTGATCAATTTGATGTACGACCTGGTGACCTGCCTGACAACCACGCCGCTTCGTATGTTAAGTCTGCTCGGCAGCATTATTGCGATTGGAGGTTTTAGCATTGCGGTTCTACTGGTAATTTTGCGCCTGACGTTCGGCCCGCAATGGGCGGCAGAAGGTGTATTTATGCTGTTTGCCGTGTTATTTACCTTTATTGGCGCTCAATTTATTGGCATGGGATTGCTCGGTGAATATATCGGCAGGATCTACACAGATGTCCGCGCCCGCCCCCGTTATTTTGTTCAGCAAGTTATCCGTCCCTCCAGCAAGGAAATTAAATAATGAAAACCGTTGTTTTTGCTTATCACGATATGGGTTGCCTGGGTATTGAAGCCTTGCTGGCTGCCGGTTATGAAATTAGTGCTATTTTTACCCATGCTGATAATCCTGGCGAAAAAGCGTTTTATGCTTCAGTCGCCCGTCTGGCGGCGGAAACGGGAATTCCAGTTTATGCACCAGATAATGTCAATCATCCACTGTGGGTGGAACGAATCGCCCAAATGTCGCCGGATGTGATTTTTTCTTTTTATTATCGCCATCTTATTAGCGACGATATTTTGCAACTGGCTCCCGTGGGGGCATTTAATTTGCACGGTTCATTGTTACCGAAATACCGCGGACGTGCGCCGCTGAACTGGGTATTGGTAAATGGCGAGAACGAAACAGGCGTTACGTTGCATCGGATGGTAAAAAAAGCCGACGCCGGAGCGATTATAGCGCAACAACGGGTCGTTATTTCCCCGGATGACATTGCTATTACACTGCATCATAAATTGTGCCACACGGCACGCCTTTTACTGGAACAAACATTACCCGCCATTAAACATGGTCATTTCCAGGAAATCGCCCAACGCGAGAATGAAGCCACCTGTTTTGGCCGCAGAACGCCAGATGACAGTTTTCTCGACTGGCACAAACCGGCAGACGTACTGCATAACATGGTGCGCGCGGTAGCCGATCCGTGGCCCGGTGCTTTCAGCTACGCCGGCAATCAAAAATTCACCGTCTGGTCGTCACGTGTTCATCCTGATACAAGCACCGCACAGCCGGGGAGCGTAATTTCTGTTGCACCACTGCGGGTGGCCTGTGGTCATGGCGCTCTGGAAATCATCACCGGGCAGGCAGGCGATGGTATTACCATGCAAGGCTCACAACTGGCACAAACTCTGGGTCTGGTAGAAGGTTCACGCCTGAATAACCAGCCGCTTTGCGCTGCCCAACGTCGTACCCGAGTATTAATCCTCGGCGTTAATGGTTTTATTGGCAATCATCTGACAGAACGCCTGCTGCGCGAAGATCATTATGAGGTCTACGGTCTGGATATTGGCAGTGATGCTATCAGTCGTTTTCTAAATCATCCACGTTTTCATTTTGTCGAAGGCGATATCAGCATTCATTCTGAATGGATTGAGTATCACGTCAAAAAATGTGATGTCGTATTACCGCTGGTGGCAATTGCCACACCTATTGAATACACCCGTAATCCTCTGCGTGTATTTGAATTAGATTTTGAAGAGAATCTGCGCATTATTCGTTACTGCGTGAAGTATCGTAAACGCATTATCTTCCCGTCGACCTCAGAAGTTTACGGAATGTGTAGCGATAAATACTTCGATGAAGATCATTCTAATTTGATTGTCGGTCCGGTGAATAAACCGCGCTGGATTTACTCGGTATCAAAACAGTTACTTGACCGGGTTATCTGGGCATATGGCGAAAAAGAAGGATTGCAATTTACTCTCTTCCGCCCGTTTAACTGGATGGGCCCACGACTGGACAATCTCAACGCGGCACGCATCGGCAGTTCGCGCGCTATTACGCAACTTATTCTCAATCTGGTGGAAGGTTCGCCAATTAAGCTGATTGATGGCGGAAAACAAAAACGTTGCTTTACCGACATTCGGGATGGCATTGAAGCACTGTTCCTTATTATCGAAAACGCGGGTAATCGCTGCGACGGCGAAATTATTAATATCGGCAATCCTGATAACGAAGCCAGCATTGAAGAGCTGGGCGAAATGCTGCTGGCAAGTTTTGAAAAACACCCGCTCCGTCACCATTTTCCACCGTTTGCTGGTTTCCGTGTGGTGGAAAGCAGCAGCTATTACGGGAAAGGATATCAGGATGTGGAACACCGTAAACCGAGTATCCGTAACGCCCGCCGCTGCCTCGGTTGGGAACCGAAAATTGATATGCAGGAAACCATTGACGAAACACTGGATTTCTTCCTGCGCACGGTCGATCTTACGGATAAATCATCATGACTCAGGTTGGCCTGCGTATTGATGTCGACACATTTCGTGGCACCCGTGAAGGCGTGCCGCGTCTGCTGGAGACTTTAAACCGTCATAACGTGCGAGCCAGTTTTTTCTTCAGCGTTGGCCCTGACAATATGGGCCGTCATTTGTGGCGGCTGGTGAAGCCCAAATTCTTATGGAAGATGCTGCGCTCAAACGCCGCATCACTTTATGGCTGGGATATTTTGCTGGCGGGGACGGCCTGGCCTGGAAAAGAGATTGGCGATGCCAATGCCGACATCATTCGCGAAGCGGCTAAACACCACGAAGTCGGCCTGCATGCCTGGGATCACCACGCATGGCAGGCCCGGAGCGGAAGCTGGGATCAGCAAACGATGGTGAACGATATTGCTCGCGGCCTTCGTACACTGGAAGAGATTATCGGTCAACCAGTAATCTGTTCTGCCGCTGCTGGCTGGCGTGCCGACCAACAGGTGGTTGAAGCCAAAGAAACATTCCATTTGCATTACAACAGCGACTGTCGGGGCGCCATGCCATTTCGTCCGCTGCTCGAATCGGGGAAACCCGGCACCGTGCAAATCCCGGTAACATTGCCCACCTGGGATGAAGTCATTGGTCGTGAAGTGAAAGCAGAGGATTTTAACGGCTGGCTTCTTAACCGTATCCAGAGAGATAAAGGTACGCCGGTTTACACTATTCATGCAGAAGTCGAAGGCTGTGCCTGGCACCATGATTTTGTTGATCTCCTGAAACGTGCGGCCCATGAAGGGATTACATTTTGTCCGTTAAGTGATCTGTTACCGACATCCCCTGACGCTTTGCCGCTTGGGCAAATTGTTCGTGGAAGTATCCCTGGACGGGAAGGCTGGCTTGGTTGCCAACAAACTGTGAGTGCTCTTCCATGAAATCAGTTCGCTATTACGCTGCATTCTTTGCGTTTATTGCCGTCTATTATCTGTTGCCGATCAACACTCGCCTGCTCTGGCAACCTGATGAAACGCGTTATGCGGAAATCAGCCGGGAAATGCTTGCCTCCGGCGACTGGATCGTGCCGCATCTGTTGGGGTTGCGTTATTTCGAAAAGCCGATTGCCGGATACTGGATCAACAGTATTGGGCAATGGTTGTTTGGCGCGAATAATTTTGGTGTTCGGGCTGGCGCAATCTTCGCAACCTTATTGACTGCGCTCCTGGTTAGCTGGTTTGCCTGGCGTTTATGGCGAGATAAGCGCCTGGCGCTTCTCGCCATGCTCATTTATCTGTCGCTATTCATTGTCTACGGCATCGGTACTTATGCCGTACTCGATCCGTTAATTGCGTTATGGCTGATAGCTGGAATGTGCAGCTTCTGGTTAGCAATGGAAGCGCAAACCTGGAAAGGGAAAAGCGCAGGATTCTTACTGCTGGGATTAACCTGCGGCATGGGGGTTATGACGAAAGGTTTTATCGCTCTGGCCGTCCCGGTCTTGAGCGTGCTGCCATGGGTGGCAATGCAAAAACGCTGGAAAGATCTCTTCATTTACGGATGGTTGGCGGTCATCAGTTGCATCGTGGTCGTCTTGCCGTGGGGACTGGCGATAGCGCAACGAGAGCCTGATTTCTGGCATTACTTTTTCTGGATTGAGCATATTCAGCGCTTTGCTATGGATGATGCTCAGCACAAAGCCCCCTTCTGGTATTACTTACCCGTGTTCATTGCCGGAAGCCTGCCCTGGTTGGGATTACTTCCGGGCGCCTTGCGAACTGGCTGGCGAAACCGCACTCATTCCGGGACCGTGTACCTGTTAAGCTGGACGATTATGCCGTTGCTGTTTTTCTCTATCGCTAAAGGTAAACTGCCAACCTATATTCTTTCCTGCTTTGCCCCTCTGGCGATACTAATGGCGCATTACGCTATGCAGGCGGCAAAAAATAACCCTCTTGCGCTACGCACCAACAGTTGGATAAATATCGCATTTGGCGTTATTGGCATTATTGCCACGTTTATTGTTTCCCCCTGGGGGCCAATGCGTGCGCCGATTTGGCAGAACTTCGAAAGCTATAAAGTCTTTTGTTCATGGTCGATTTTTTCGCTATGGGCACTTTTCGGCTGGTACACATTAACGAAAGTGGAAAAAACCTGGCCCTTTGCGGCGCTTTGTCCATTGGGGCTGGCGCTGTTAGTGGGATTTTCGATTCCTGACAGGGTAATGGAATCAAAACATCCACAGTTTTTTGTCGAGATGACGCGAGAATCGCTACAACCGAGTCGCTATATTCTTACCAACAGCGTTGGGGTTGCGGCAGGACTGGCATGGAGCCTACAGCGTGATGACATCATTATGTATCGCCAGACTGGCGAACTGAAATATGGCCTCAACTACCCGGATGCAAAGGGGAAATTTGTCAGCGGCGATGATTTCGCCAGCTGGCTAAGCCAACATCGCCAGGAGGGGATTATTACACTCGTACTCACGATTGACCGCGATAAAGATATCAACAGCCTTGCCATTCCGCCCGCTGATGCCATCGATCATCAGGGACGTCTGGTACTCATTCAGTATCGTCCTAAATGATCTGGTTGGTATTAGTCTTTGCGAGCCTGCTTAGCGTTGCCGGGCAACTCTGCCAGAAACAGGCGACTCGCTTTGTGGCGATAAGTAAACGGCGCCAACATATCGCCCTGTGGATGATGTTGGCGCTGGTCTGCCTCGGCCTGGCGATGGCGCTCTGGTTACTGGTATTGCAGAACGTGCCCGTGGGGATTGCCTATCCCATGCTGAGCCTGAATTTCGTCTGGGTAACGCTGGCGGCAGCAAAACTCTGGCATGAACCGGTAACCATACGGCACTGGTGCGGAGTGGCATTGATTATTGGCGGCATTGTGATTCTTGGGAGTACGGTGTAATGGGGATAATGTGGGGATTGTTCAGCGTCATTATTTCGTCTGCAGCACAATTAAGCCTCGGTTATGCGGCGGGTCATCTGCCGCCGATGATGCAGTTTTGGGATTTCATCCCGGCGCTTTTTGCGTTTGATATCGGCGCCCGGATGCTGGTCGTCGGACTGGCAGGGTATCTGCTCTCAGTTTATTGCTGGTATAAAACGCTGCATCAACTGGCACTCAGCAAGGCGTATGCCTTGTTGAGTATGAGCTATGTGTTGGTATGGATTGCATCAATAATACTTCCCGGCTGGGAAGGAACTTATTCACTGAAAGCCGCGTTGGGCGTCGCCTGTATCATTGGTGGATTAATGGTGATTTTTTTGCCCGCCCCCAAACAACGCTACTGACTTTTCCCATCGGATTGACACTGCCGCGCCCACTCCTCAACGCTATAACAGCTTGCCGATATCACTTTCACCGTGCACTGCTTTTCCCGGTTAATACAGTAAAGGGCATTCTGTAAAGGAGAGAGCAGATCCCCCACTTTCATGGCGAAGTCACTCTTTACTTCGGCGATCATTTTTATCGCCCCCCCGACATCGCAGAGCACAAGTATATGTTTGTTATCTTGTTTATCGCAGCATGACTTTTTGATCAGCCATTCCATTGCATTATCCTGTCAGATAAGATTTTTCATATTAATTTACACATTAACAGATAAACCTATCATCAATAGCAATGGAATGGTGAAAATGAGATATAAAACTAATGATTTCTTAATACTGGCGTTGAACCCACTCTTTTAATGCCTGACGCGAAATTTTAATCCCCCCATTTTTCAGCTCTGGCGGAAGCGTAAACCAACGCACCGGTTGTTGAAAACGGGCCAGTTTATCTTTCACCCATTCGCTAAGATCACCATTTTCGTGGTCATACTCCACAACCGCTACCGGGCGATGACCAAACTCTTTGTCTGCAACGGGAACAATAAACACCTGCAAAACCGCAGGATGCGCATTAATCACTCGTTCAACTTCTTCCGGCTGAATGCCTTCGCCGCCGCTAAAGAACAGATTGTCCAGACGCCCAACAATAGTCAGCTTGCCATCATGCATCTCGCCGCGATCGCGCGTGGCGTACCAGCCTTCGTCATTGACCAGCGGCACCAGTTGCCCGTTACGCCAGTAACCTTCCGCCATACTGGCGGCCCGTAGCCACACCTCATCGTTGACGATTTTAACTTCCCGCCCCGGCAACGGCGAACCGACGTCAGCCAGGCCATCAGCTTCTTTCGCACAAACCGTGGAGGCGAATTCCGTCAGACCATAACCACACCAGCAACGAATGCCCTGCTCGCGCGCCTCCTCCGTCAGTTCGACCGGGATCGCCGCACCACCAAGCAATACCGCTTTCAGGGACACAGAACTGTGGTTAACCAGCAAACGCCAAAGCTGCGTCGGTACCAACGACGCGTGGGTACAACCTGCCAGCATTTGTTCCAGCGGCTGTTTATCGCGTACCGTCATCCGTGCGCCAGCATACAACCAGCGCCACATAATCCCCTGGCCGGAGACATGGAATAGCGGCAAAGAAAGCAACCAGTCGTCCTGCTCACCAAACGGAATCAACGATAGCACGCCTTCGGCACTTGCCAGATGCGCCTGACAGGTATGGACAGCGGCTTTCGGCAACCCGGTAGAACCAGAGGTCAACGTCATTGAGCACAGACGAGTTGGCTGCCACGGAGCGGCATGTACGCCTTCGGCTGCCTGAATATGCAGCAATGTTAACGCCGGAAAGGTGTTTTCTCCCTCCGGCGCCAACGCAAATTGCAGCGTAAGATTAGGCAGTAACGCCTCAAGCAACGATTGCGGAAGCTGTGGATTGACGGGAAGCACCCGTGCTCCACATTGCAATAACGCCAGCCAGGCAAGCAGTGTTTGCGGCGAATTCCACGCCCGTAACATCACGCCGCTGCCAGCGATCACGCCCTGCGACGCAAAGCCCGATGCTAACGCATCCACACGAGCGCAAAGCTCATGCCAGTTGAGTTGCTCGTTATTGAGTCGTAAGGCAGTGGCTTTTCCCCGCACCTGCCGCCAGTGACGCCACGGCCAGTCTGAGAAAATCATAACAACCGCTCCAGTGCATCAACTTCCACTAATGGCAGCGGGCTACCCGGCCAGCGACGAACCTGCTGCGCCTGCATCAAATCCAGCGTGTCCAGCCCCGGAATAGTGTCTGGCGTTAACCAGGCAGCAATCCGCGCCAGTTGTGTTAAGCCTAAGCTCGACTCAATGGAAGAACTGATCACCGCCGTCAGCCCCAGCGCATGGGCCGCCTGTACCTGCTCGCACACTTTATCCAGACTGCCTGTGAGTGTGGGTTTGATAACCACCGCACGTACGCCCTCTTCCGCCGCAAAGGTAAAATCAGGTTCACGCAGACTTTCATCCCAGGCAATGGCAATGCCGGTTTCACGGGCAAACGCACGCGAATCATCGCGGGTTTTGCACGGTTCTTCGAGAAAAGCAATGCGATCGCGATAATCCGGGTTAACGTATTTGGCAAACTGCTGGCCTTTCAGCGGCGTCCAGGCGCGATTCGCATCAAGACGCAAATGCAGATCCGGGATTGCCTCCAGCAACAAATTCACCACCATGCCGTCACGCACCGCCTCATATAATCCCACTTTGACCTTCGCCACTTTCTCGCCCGGCATATCGGCAAGTTTGAGGATAAGATCGTCGGGATCGCCATTACATAACGGTGCAGCACGGTAATTCGCCGCCTGCGGCAACGCATCGGCGAGCTCTGCCAGCGCACAGCTCACGCCAAAGGCCACCGAGGGCATCTCTGGTAAGGCACAATCGCCAGTCAGCCAGCCATTTACCCAGGTAAGCAGCGCGCTTTGCGCCTCTTCCCAGCTTTCCTGACTGAAACCCGGCAGTGGGGAGATCTCTCCCCACCCTTCGCGCTCGCCGTCGCGCAAGCAAACGTATAGCCCGTCGCGGGTTTTTAACCGCCTGTCGCGCAGAACCACCCCCGCGTCCATGGGGATCTGCCAGCGGTATACCTGCGCGCTACGCATTACGGATTCCGCTTGAATTTGCTGAAATCAGGCTGACGTTTCTGGTTGAAAGCGTTGCGCCCTTCCTGACCTTCTTCGGTCATGTAGAACAGCATGGTGGCATTACCCGCCAGTTCCTGCAGACCTGCCTGTCCGTCACAGTCGGCGTTCAGCGCAGCTTTCAGGCAGCGCAGCGCCATCGGGCTGTTTTGCAGCATTTCACGGCACCAGCGCACGGTCTCTTTTTCCAGATCCGCCAGCGGTACAACGGTGTTCACCAGGCCCATATCCAGCGCTTGTTTCGCGTCATACTGACGGCACAGGAACCAGATTTCACGCGCTTTTTTCTGCCCGACAATGCGAGCCATGTAAGAAGCGCCCCAGCCACCATCGAAGGAGCCGACTTTCGGGCCAGTCTGGCCGAAGATGGCATTTTCCGCCGCAATGGTCAGGTCGCACATCATGTGCAGAACGTGACCACCGCCGATGGAGTAGCCTGCAACCATTGCCACAACCGGTTTCGGGCAGGTACGGATCTGACGCTGGAAGTCCAGCACGTTCAGATGATGTACGCCGGAGTCATCTTTATAGCCGCCGTAATCGCCGCGCACTTTCTGGTCGCCGCCGGAGCAGAACGCTTTATCGCCTGCGCCAGTCAGAATGATCACGCCAATGCTGTCGTCATAACGCGCATCCGCCAGCGCCTGAATCATCTCTTTTACCGTCAGGGGACGGAAGGCATTGCGCACCTGTGGACGATTAATGGTGATTTTTGCGATACCGTCGGCAGATTTTTCATAACGAATGTCCTCAAAACCTTCGGAGCAGTCGTGCCATTCAACCGGTGCGTAAAGCATTGCTTCATCAGGATAAATCATATTGTGTCCTTTAGTCAGAAACGCAAAATCTGCGCCAGACATGCGATGACGCCAGCGGGGTTTTCCCGGTGCGCGTTATGTCCGGCGCGAGGAATTACATGGCAGTCAGCAGCCAGTTCCGCCGCCAGAGCGCGGAATTTGCTGTCTCGTTCACCACATAAATAATAAAACGCAAATGTACGGGCGCTAAGATTAGCACGTAAATCAGGCTGGACGGATAGCGAGGTGGCCTCCAGCATCGCTGCAAGCGTTATACCGTTATTGTTACTGCGCAACGCCACCAGCTCCCGGCGTTGTTCGTCATTTAGCGAGGCAAAAACAGGCTGTTGATACCAGTCAGCAAAAACTACGGCTAACGATTCTGTGCGAAAACGTTGTGCCCAGCGATGATCGGAACGCTGGCGTTCTGAGCGTTGTTCAGCACGTTGCAGCCCCGGATGTCCACCTTCAACAATGAGTCCACACAGTCCCAACATCCCCTGACAAGCCGCCATCATCGCCACACGTCCGCCAAGCGAATATCCCACCAGCCAGTAATTAAGGATATTGTAACTAACAAGGGTTTTACGCAGTAAACCAATGACATCCGCAAAACCATCAACGCTAATTGCCGCCGAACCACCGTGACCTGGGAGATCAACATACAACCGCGAGTAGTCGGCAAACGCCTCGCCTGTTTCCTGCCATTCCCGACAATCGCCAGAAAAACCGTGCAAAAACACCAGCCAGGGCAAACCAGGCTTACCGTGTTTTGCCTGTGCGTGGAGGATCATAAATGACTTACCTGCGCCAGCAGTTGCTGGAGAGTCTGCGCGCCGTCGATATCATTAACCACCATTTCAATTACCGTGGCGGTTGGAGTGCGCCACGCACCCGCCAGGATCGACTCAAATTCATCCCAGCTTTGTGGGCGATGATATTTCAGCTCGAACATGGCAGCAGCGTGCTCAAAATGAACATTTTGCGGCATCAGATAAAAACGCTCGCGCTCGTTTTGAGGTGTCGGTAACAACGAGAAAATTTGTCCGCCGTTGTTGTTCACCACAATTAATACCAACGGCGCGGAAACCTGACGCAGCAACGCCAGTGCGTTCAGATCGTAGAGGGCCGAGAGATCGCCCACTATCGCTAGCGTAGGTTTTCCACTCGCCCGCTGAACGCCCGCAGCGGTAGAAACCAGCCCATCAATACCACTGGCGCCACGGTTGCTGTATACCGGATACCCCGCCGGAAGTTGCGAGAGGGCATCAATCAAACGCACCACCAGGCTGTTGCCGACAAACAGTTGTCCCTGTTCAGGCAGATAATCGTTGATACGATGCGCCAGTTGCGCTTCGCCAAATACATCACGGCGAGAGATAACCGCCTGCATTGCCTGTTCAGCCAGACGAGGGATCTCCACGCACCAGGGCTGGCGTTTTTCAGCCGGATGCAGCTCCAGCCAGTCGGCAATATTGGCAATTAGCCGACGCCCACGATGGTGCGCTGGATCAAGCCGCCCTTCGATGTTATCGACAATCCAGTATTCTTCTGGTTCGCAATTCGCCTGCCATTGCAGTAGTCGTTTGCCGGTCAGGCTGCTACCCAGTTGCACGACAATCTGTGCCTTTTGCAACTCGCTGATAGCTTTGGCATTGCTTAACCAGAGATCGGCACACGGTAATGGCTGCCCGGTTTGCGACAACACATCGCCAATCAACGGCCAGCCAAGAGTCTGCGCCCACAGAGCAACCTTTTTGCCCTCTTCCGCACTCATACGCCCGGCAACCACCACGCCGCGCTTTTGCCGCCAGAAGAACCAGTCGCGCTGTTTTTCGCTCTCCAGACGAGGCGCCTCGCGTAGCCACGGTTTATCATCCTGCCACCAGTCGCCCAGACGTTGTTGCCACGCGAGCCCGGTATCGTCCATCTCGCCATACAACGGTTCTGCAAACGGACAGTTGATATGTACCCCGCCCGCATGCAGCGTACCGAGAGCGTGGTCGATGGTGGATACCAGCCAACGCGCAGGAATATCCTGAGTCGGGCGCGGTAGTGAAATACTATGCGCAGGGTGAGAAGCGAACATACCCGGCTGACGAATCGCCTGATTCGCGCCGCAGTCAATGAGTTCCGGCGGGCGATCGGCCGTTAACAAGATCAGTTTTTCTCCGGTTAACCCGGCTTCAATCAACGCCGGATAAAGATTAGCCACCGCAGTACCGGAGGTAACAATCACCGCCACCGGCTGTTTGCTGACCTTCGCCAACCCCAGCGCCATATGCCCCAGACCACGCTCATCAAAATGGGTATGGTGAATAAAAGCGGAATTTTCCGCTGCCGCTAACGTTAACGGCGTAGAACGAGAACCAGGAGCGATGCAGACGTGTCTTACGCCGTGACGCGTTAATGCTTCCAGAATGACCGCCGCCCAGCGTCGGTTAAATGCGCTTACTGACATGAGTTTGTCCGGTATCAATATTGCGGCTAAGTATAAGGAGCTACAAAAATAGATTATTGATATGAATCGGTAATGATGCGACTCATTACTGTTCTATTTGTAATAAAGTGCGCAGCCCTGCCGCTTTGTTGTCGATTTCCTGCCACTCTTGCTCAGGATCTGAGCCTCGGACAATGCCTGCTCCGGCATACAGCCGCACGACATTGCCGCTGATTTTCGCCGAGCGCAGGGAAACGCAGAATTCACTTTGTTGTGTAGAGAGATAGCCAGCAGATCCCGCATACCATTCACGTGTAAACGGTTCATGCTGCGCGATAAATTGCCGCGCCAGATCGCGAGGTAACCCCGCTACCGCCGCCGTTGGCTGCAACTGGTGCAAGCAGACAACATCATCTGCTTTATTGAGAGAAGTCCAGATACAGCGACGCAGATGCTGCACTTTACGCAGACGAAGCACCTGCGGCGGTAACACATCCAGCGCCTGAGTATCAGCCTGTAGCCGCTGGCAGATATCTTCAACTACCAGCATGTTCTCCCGCTGATTTTTATCATCCGCCATCAGCCAGTCACCCAGCTTCTGCGCCTGTTTATCATCGGGATGATTCGCCACCGTTCCCGCCAGTGCTTCAGTGCGCAATGCGGCGTCGCGCCGCCGCCATAGTCGCTCTGGCGAGGAACCCAGAAATGCGCTTTCACCATCAAAAGCCATAAAGAAATGATAGCAGTTCAGATTGAGCCGACGGCTGGCAGCCATCATTGCCGCAGCGTTAACCGGGCTTGTAAAATGCAAATCGGTCGCCCGCGCCAGCACAACTTTATCCAGTTCACCTTCCGCTATCGTTTCGGTCGCCAGCTTAACTAACCGTGTCCAGCCCGCTTTATCAGGCCAGTGATTTTCTTGTGTAGTGGTTAAATGCAGCGCAGGTAAAGGTTTAATATTCGCCAGAGTAGTGATTAATTCTTTTGCCTGATTTGCATCGTGCTGGAGAGAGCTTTCGCTGAAAAGAGTCAAACGAAGCGTGGCTTTACCGGCGCAGCGCCGCCATTCCAGACGTGGCAGAAGTAAGTTACCTTGTGACGGGTCAAAAGAATTTAGCCCCCAAATGCGTAAATCGGTGTGCTCCGGGTACTGGCGAAGAAAACGTTGCGCCTCATCAAGTGAATGAAAACTAACTAACGCGCCCAACACAGCGGCTTCTTCATCGCCATTGCGTTGTTGCCAGTAAAATTGCGGATACGTCTGCTGACAGGCCAGCCAGCTTAAGGCATCGAAGGCATCATTGAGGGGGAAAGGAATATCGAAAACCCGAATGCCGGGTGTCGCTGGAACCGTTTGCGACAAATGGCGCAATAAATTTTCCAGCGCCGTAGTGAGTGATTGCACGCGGACCTCTCCCTGTTAAAAGCCTCACATTATACGGGGTACTCCACAAAAAATGCAGTACCCCAGTTTGGTGAGGTTTTTAACGGCGTGCCAGCAACAATCCTAATACCAGCCCAACCGCAGCCCCCACGCCAATCCCCTGCCAGGGTTTTTCATGTACGTAGTCGTCGGCACGATACACCACCTGTTTCGCCCGATAATAATAGCTATCAGAAGCCTGACCTACCCGTTTTTTCACATCATCCAGCGCCTTTTCTGCACGCGCCTTTAGCTCAACATATTTTTGATCGGCGGGATCGCCAGAGGAGCGAAGCACCTCTTCCAGTGTTTCACTCAACAACGTCAGGTCGTCATCGATATGTGTATCACCAAATTGATTAGACATCTCATCCTCCATTTGCATAAAACCTGCCACTAACTATAGACAACAGTTATCGATTACGCCTGAATGACTTCGCGCGCCATCCCGATATGCGCAATACCGTCCTCTTCATAAATATCGCTAACCGGAGTAAAGCCAAAACGACGGTAAAAACGTTGCAAATGCGCCTGTGCGCCAAGATAGATGGGTTTATCGGACCAGTGGCGAGCACATGAATCAAGTGTTTTACTCATCAACTGCTGACCGAGTTTCTCACCCCGTAAAGCTTCGCTGACTACCACCCGACCAATCACGACAGGTTCAAGCTCATCATCGCTTTTCAGGATCCTCGCATATGCCACCAGTTCTCCATTGTGCCAGCCAAGAATGTGACGGTTTTCCCCCACCAGATCGTCGCTATCAACATCCTGATAAGGGCAATTCTGCTCAACGACAAATACTGCGCAACGCAGTTGTAATAGGGCATAAAGCTGAGAAACTGATAATTCTGAGTGATGAAGATCCTGCCAGTCGATCATGATGCGCTCCTTTTGGTTGTATGCCTTATACTAGCCGGAATATTTTCAGCAGCGTGATGAACTCATGGAATTAATTTTTTTAGGTACTTCAGCGGGCGTGCCGACCCGAACGCGTAATGTCACGGCGATATTGCTAAATCTGCAACATCCAACACAAGCAGGGCTTTGGTTATTTGACTGCGGTGAAGGTACTCAGCACCAGCTACTCCACACGGCATTTAATCCTGGCAAACTGGAGCGCATTTTTATTAGCCATCTTCATGGCGATCATCTTTTCGGCTTGCCTGGTTTACTCTGTAGCCGCTCGATGGCTGGCAATGCACAACCGCTTTCGATTTATGGGCCGAAAGGGATTCGGGAGTTTGTTGAAACTGCACTCCGCCTGAGCGGCTCGTGGACGGATTATCCTCTGGAGATTGTTGAAATTAGCGCAGGTGAAATTCTTGATGATGGTCTGCGCAAAGTAACCGCATATCCACTGGAACATCCGCTGGAATGTTACGGCTATCGCGTAGAAGAACATGATAAACCTGGTGCGTTGAATGCCCAGGCCTTAAAAGCGGCGGGCGTGCCGCCTGGCCCACTGTTTCAGGAATTAAAAGCAGGCAAAACGATCACGCTGGAAGACGGTCGACAGATTAATGGCGCTGATTATGTATCAGCGCCTACACCAGGTAAAGCAATCGCCATTTTCGGCGATACTGCCCCTTGCACAGCAGCACTGGAGCTGGCTAAAGGCGTGGACGTGATGGTTCATGAAACAACACTCAATATGGAGATGGAAGCCAAAGCGAACAGTCGGGGGCACAGTTCGACCCGCCAGGCGGCAACGCTGGCCCGTGATGCCGGTGTATGTAAGCTGATAATTACCCACGTCAGCTCGCGCTATGATGACAAAGGATGCCAGCATTTATTACGCGAGTGTCGGTCGATTTTCCCGGCAACAGAGCTGGCGGAAGATTTCGCGGTGTTCACCGTATAATCTTGCAGCTAACTGATAACAGCACAAAACAGGCAACCAAAACCATTATCAAGCATCCAGCACGGCCAATCTGCTATATTGCTGACTGGCCTGATATTTTTCACCTGAATATTGGCTAACGTCTACTATCCATCAGTCCTTCCGCCAGCCCGACCAGTCGAATAAATTCTGCCCGGTAGCCCTGTGGATCCTGCCCTTTTGCCTGCTGCGCCCACTGTTTGATTTGTTGCCAGGAGGTATCGTTCAAATATTCGGAACCACGTAACTTTTGCCCATATGCAGCTACTGCTGCACGAAAAAGCATATCTTCTGAAGCAATATTAATCGTGGGGGCCAGTGGGAATTCAGCTAACTGACTTTCTTTTCCCTGCGGGGATTTCCAGCGTAATTTTAGCCAGGCTAACTCTTTCTCTTTGCCCGACTTTATAGGCGTCTTCTCCGACGTGTAGCGTAATTTATCTACCGCCGCTTTTTGTCCGTTGAGTGTTAGTTCAAACAACAAAGTTATATGTTTACCTGCGCCAATATCGCCAGCATCAACGTTGTCGTTATTAAAATCCTCTGCCTGCAGTTGGCGCTTTTCATAACCAATCTGACGGTATTCCGTCACCCACGCAGGGTTAAACTCAATCTGCGCTTTAACATCTTTTGCCACGGTAACTAACGTCTGATGCATTTCGCTGTTTAACACTTTCTGCGCTTCAGAGAGGGTATCAATGTAGCTGTAATTACCGTTGCCAACATCGGCAATTCTCACCATCATTGCCTCATTGTAATTATCCCTTCCAACACCCAGCGTCGATAGAGTAACACCAGACTCCCGCTGTTTTTTCACCATTGATTCAATCGATTTTGGATCGTCAATGCCAACGTTAAAATCTCCGTCAGTTGCTAATAAAATGCGATTAACGCCACCTTTAATAAACCCCTTCGCTGCCTGCTGATAAGCCATCTCCAGCCCGGCGCCGCCATTAGTACTGCCTCTGGCATTCAGCGAATCAATAGCAGCATTGATTTCATCTTTATGATTCCCGGAGGTAGAAGGCAACGCAATACGGGAGTCACCGGCATAGGTCACGATAGAAATGTTGTCCTGCTCACGGAGTTCTTTAACCAGCAATTTCAAAGAAGACTGAATTAGAGGTAAGCGTTCATCAGAATACATTGACCCCGACGTGTCGATAAGGAAGACCAGATTAGAAGCAGGCAGCACTTCACTTTTGAGATCCTGCGCCAGAATATCCACTTTCAGTAAGGTACGCTGCTCATTCCATGGCGCTGGCGCCAGTTCATAGCGCATAGCGAAAGGTATTGGCTTAGAAGCCGGAATAGATTGTTTGTCATTAATAACCCAGTCCGACGGAAAGTAATTCACCATCTCCTCCACCCGCACAGCGTCTGGCGGAGGTAACTGCCCCTGATTGAGAAAACGGCGCACATTCGCATAACTGCCGGTGTCAACGTCAAGACTAAATGTCGCCAACGGGTTTTGCGCTACCTGCTTAACTGGGTTGTCATCAAACTGCTGGTAGCGGGCGGTTCCTGGATTTGATATACGCGTAGCTTTTGCTTTGGCTACGCTTTCATATGCTGGCGCTGCCTGCAATTGCCCCTGTAAAGCTTGTTGATCTGTGTATTGTTGCGTTTCATTTTGTGTCGTTTCGGCTAAAACTTTTGTTTTCGCATCTGCAGCCGCTTTGGCTTCGGAGGCTCTTTGCTCTGCCACTTTTGTTGCAGCTTGTTGCGCGGCATATGCTTGCTGGTCTGTGGATGTACTGGATTGTTGTTGCTGATTTTCCTGATCATCAGGTTCCTGCCCGCATCCTGTCAAAATCAAACCGCCGATAAGCAGCATAATTATATTTTTATTTCTCATATAAATTCCTTTTAAAAAGACGCATACCCTGTCGTAGAATATGTCTTTTATATACCTCTGCCAGTATGAATGAAATACATCACTGGCACTCATCATGAACAATGATAAAAAAACATATTTCATTAATAATTTATATATGAAAAGAATCATTCCTCTCTGCGCTATATTGCTAATATTTTTTCTTCCTTTACTTGTTTTATATCAACATTACGTCAGCGCATTTCCTCCTTCACCGCAACACGCAAACCCTGAGCGGCTAGAAAAAATAGTACGCTATCTTTCACAAACTGAGTATCCACGCAGTGCCGACCATATTGATAAACTGAATATGTCTGCCAGCTATATTAAAAATATTTTCACAGAAAGCGGGGCAATAGTTACCGAACAAAGGGTTCCCATTATTGATGGGCCTTACAAAAATATTATTGCTGATTATGGCCCACAGGATGGACCGCTGATTATTATTGGTGCGCACTATGATTCCGCAACCAGTGATGAAAATGATCAATTAATCTATACGCCAGGCGCGGACGATAACGCCAGCGGCGTGGCAGGCTTACTGGAACTGGCACGTTTGTTACAGCAACAAGCACCAAAAACAGGTATCCAACTGGTCGCCTATGCCTCAGAAGAACCGCCCTTCTTCCGTAGCGATGAAATGGGAAGCGCGGTTCACGCGGCTTCGCTTAATCGCCCTGTAAAATTAATGATATCCCTGGAGATGATTGGCTATTACGACTCTGCGCCAGGGAGTCAGGATTACCCTTACTCAGCTATGTCCTGGCTTTATCCCGATCGTGGTGACTTTGTGGCTGTGGTTGGGCGTATGCAAGATATCAGCGCCGTTCGTCAGGTAAAAGCCGCACTGTTATCGGTAAAAGATCTGTCTGTTTATTCCATAAATGCGCCTGGTTTTATTCCCGGTATCGATTTCTCAGACCATCTCAATTACTGGCAGAAAGATATTCCCGCCGTCATGATTACAGACACTGCGTTTTATCGAAATAAACAATATCACCAATCTGGCGATACAGCGGACAGACTCAATTACCAGAAAATGGCGCAGGTAATTGATGGCGTTATTAGCTTGTTGCATAACAGTAAATAATAAAAATTTCTCGAGACAGCTCCAGAAAAACGACTGCCGTAATTTTATTTTGCGATATCTGATTTAAGATGCGAAGAATAAAATTCAACGGAGAAAAAACAAATGGGAATGATTGGCTATTTTGCGGAAATCAATTCAGAAAAGATTAACCAACTGCTTGAATCTGCTGAAAAACCCTTGATGGACAATATTCATGATACGCTTTCAGGATTGCGGCGACTGGATATTGATAAACGCTGGGATTTTTTACATTTTGGCCTGACAGGCACCTCTGCTTTTGATCCAGCGAAGAATGATCCGCTGAGTCGTGCTGTACTCGGTGAACACAGCCTCGAAGATGGCATAGATGGTTTCCTGGGATTAACCTGGAATCAGGAGTTAGCCGCCACCATCGAACGCCTGGAGGCACTTGACCGGAATGTGCTGCGTAAACAGTTTTCCATTAAGCGACTCAATGAAATGGAGATTTATCCGGGGGTAACCTTTTCAGAAGAGTTAGAGGGGCAACTCTTTGCCTCAATCATGCTTGATATGGAAAAGCTGATTAGCGCGTACAGACGTATGCTGCGACAGGGGAATCATGCGCTGACGGTAATTGTTGGGTGATGGCCGCGTGCAATAAAAAACCGCCGAACATGTCGGCGGCTTTCTGACTGACGAATTGACTGCTTACATCAGCGGCATTGCTAACCGCACAATGCTAATCAGCGGTTGTGGCCATACGCCCAGCACCAGTACCAACAGTGCGGAGATCAATACCACGATACCGCCTGCGCTGTACTGCCAGTTAGACGGCGCATCACGATTTGGTTGCTCCGAACCATGAAGATAGAGACTCACCGCCACGCGCAGGTAGTAGTAGAGACCGATTGCCGAACCGACAACCACCGCCCCCACCAGCCACCAAAGGTGAGCCTGGACACCGACCGCCAGCACGTAGAACTTACCGATAAAGCCCAGCGTCATTGGGATACCGGCCAGTGACAGCATCATCACCGTCATTACTGCCGCGAGAACAGGACGATGCCAGAACAGGCCACGGTAAGAGTACAGAGAATCAGCATCCGGGCCGCGATATGGACTGGACATCAGGCTGACTACACCGAACGCGCCAAGGCTGCTGAACAGATAACCAGCGAGGTAAACCCCTACCGCTTCCATCGACATCTCGCCAGTTTGCAGCGCAATCAGCGCCACCAGCAGATAGCCGAGGTGAGAGATAGATGAGTAACCAAGCAGACGTTTGATATTGGTCTGGCTCAGCGCCATCAGGTTACCGAAGATGATGGAAGCAAAGGCGATAATCGCCAGCACCACGCGAATCGCTTCGCTGTCACCCACTGGTGCGTAAAGGAACAGACGCATCACCACGCCGAAGATAGCGATTTTGCTCGCCGTCGCCAGGAAAGTGGAAACCGGGGCTGGCGCGCCCTGGTAAACGTCTGGCGTCCACAAGTGGAACGGTACCAGAGAAAGTTTGAAGCCGAGGCCAACAATCATCAGGCCGAAACCTGCCAGCAACAACGGCTCGTTGAGCATACGGTCGCCGAGGTTTTTACCCAGCGCGACAAACGACAGGTCGCCAGACTGCGCATACACCAGCGCCATACCGAACAGCAGGAAAGAAGACGCTGCGGCAGAAAGAATGGTGTATTTGATACTGGCTTCCAACGAACGTTTCTGGCGGAAAGCGTAACCGACCAGGCCAAACAGCGGCAGAGAGATCAGTTCGATACCGAGGAACAGAGACGCCAGATGGTTGGCATTCGCCAGCAGGATCCCGCCCAGCGCGGCAATTAACACCAACAGGTAGAACTCGTCCTTGTTGTCGTTATAGCCTTCAAGCCACGGGTAGGCGAAAGTACAGGTAGCGAGGCTCGCCAACAGGACCAGCCCGGTATAAAGCATGGCGAAACCATCAACGCGCATCAGCGGCGTAACGTCCATAGCGCCCGCCTGGCCGACAAACCAAAGCGAGACCAGCGCCGCGTTAAGCCCAATAACCGAGAGCGTAGCGTTGAGGAAATGATTGCGTCGCCACGCAATGGAGAGCATCACAACCACCACCGTCAAGCCGACGATCAGCAACGGTAGCAGTGCGATCAGGTTTTGTGGAGTTAAAGTCATGAGCGATTTACGGCCTTGTAGTAGTAACGGAATTAACAAACCACTGCTGGATATTGCCAATCGCGGAGTGCGAGGTATCCAGAATCGGCTGCGGATAGAAGCCCAGCAGTACCAGCAGCACCACCAGCAACAGGATCATAAACAGCTCACGCAGCGACATCCCTGGCAGTTCCTGGCTGGCAATCTGGCTTTTCGCTTTACCGAAGTAAGCGCGATGCAGCATCGCCAGCGAATAAACAGACGCAAAGACCAGCCCAAAGGTAGAGATTACGGTAATCATCGGGACAACCTGGAAGCTGCCAAACAGAATCATAAATTCGCCGACGAAGTTACCGGTGCCTGGCATCCCAAGCGTTGCCACCGCAAAGAACAGCGACAGTGCTGGCAGCCACTTCATTTTGCTCCACAGACCGCCCATCATGCGCATGTCGCGGGTATGGATACGTTCATAGAGCTGACCGCAGAGAATAAACAGACCCGCCGCTGACAAGCCGTGAGCAATCATCTGAATAACCGCGCCCTGGTAGGCCAACTGGCTGCCGGTGTAGATAGCAATCAGCACGAAGCCCATGTGGGAAACCGAGGTGTAGGCGATCAGACGTTTGATATCGGTCTGGGCGAAGGCCATCCACGCACCGTAGAAGATGCCGATAACACCCAGCCACATGGCGATTGGCGCAAACTCTGCCGACGCGTTCGGGAACAGCGGCAGGGAGAAACGCAGCAGACCGTAAGCGGCAGTTTTCAGCAAGATCCCCGCGAGGTCAACGGAACCGGCGGTCGGTGCCTGAGAGTGCGCATCCGGCAGCCAGCCATGCAGCGGAACCACCGGCATTTTCACCGCAAACGCGATAAAGAAGCCCAGCATCAACAGGTATTCCACACCGTGAGACATCGGCGTATTCAGCAGCTCTTCATAGTTGAAGGTCCAGACACCAGTCGCATTGTAGTGAACAAAAACCAGCGCCAGGATGGCAATCAACATCACCAGACCACTCGCCTGGGTGTAAATGAAGAACTTGGTTGCCGCCGTGATACGCGTTTTACCGTCAGAGGCTTTATGCCCCCACAGTGCGATCAGGAAGTACATCGGCACCAGCATCATTTCCCAGAAGAAGAAGAACAGGAACATGTCGATGGCAAGGAACACGCCGATAACGCCGCCCAGGATCCACATCAGGTTGAGGTGGAAGAAGCCCTGATATTTTTCGATCTCTTTCCACGAACAGAGTACCGCCAGCACGCCGAGCAGGCCGGTCAGCACAACCATCAGCAGCGACAGACCGTCAATGGCGAGATGAATAGAGATACCAAAACGCGGGATCCACGGCATGTCGAATTCAGACTGCCACTGCGGAATTCCGGCGGATTGCGTCAGTGAATAACCGCCCTGCAACCACAGTTGCAGCGACAGCGCCAGCGTCAATCCCATGGTTACCAGCGCTATCCAGCGCGGCACCTTGACGCCAAAGCGTTCGGTCTGCCAGCACAGGAAGCCGCCGATAAAGGGAATCAATATTAGCCAGGGTAGTAACATGGCGATCTTTATTCCTTGTAAAAGTCCCGTCAGGACCGGATTTTCAACGAATTCTCACGACAGAAAATTCTCTTCGGATTGCGGTTGTAGTGTCGGATGCGCCGCGAAGACGGCCTATCCGACCTACGTTTTTTATGCCCGTGGGCAATACAACAACCCTTAACTCAACGCAGTACCATCAACAGTGCCAGTACCACGACCGCGCCAATGCTCATGGATGCCACATACCAGCGCAGGTAGCCATTCTCACTGAGCAGCAAACCTTTACCCGCAAAGCGTGAGAGGATCGCCGGAATGTTCATCATCGCGTTCAGCGGATCGCGCTTCAGCAGCCAGGCGATACCCAGGAACGGTTTGACGAACACTTTGTCGTACAGCCAGTCGAAGCCCCAGGCATTGTACCACCAGGTCCCCAGCAGACGGCCCGGCGCACTGTTGGCGATGGAGGTCACCAGCGTACGTTTACCCAGCCACAGCCAGGCGGCCAGCAAAATGCCGACTACCGCAACCACGCCAGAAGTAATTTCCAGGGTCAACATGCTGCCGTGCGCCAACTCCGTCGTTTGCGGAAGCACGCCCTGCAGCGGCGGTACAATCAGTGCGCCAACGAAGGTGGAAAGGATCAGCAGCACAATCAACGGCAGGCTGTGGGTAATTCCTTTCACGGCGTGAGCATGAATTTGTTCTTTTCCGTGGAAGACGATGAAAATCATACGGAAGGTGTAGAGCGAGGTCATAAACGCCCCGACCAGACCTGCCACCATCAGATTGATATGACCATTCGCCATCGCACCCGCGAGGATCTCATCCTTACTGAAGAAGCCCGCAGTGACCAGCGGCAGTGCCGACAGTGCTGCGCCGCCCACCAGGAAGCAGAGATAAACCAGCGGAATAGATTTACGCAGACCGCCCATCTTGAAGATGTTCTGTTCGTGATGGCAGGCCAGAATGACGGAACCGGATGCCAGGAACAGCAGCGCTTTAAAGAACGCGTGGGTCATCAAGTGGAAAATCGCCGCATCCCATGCCTGCACGCCAAGTGCGAGGAACATGTAGCCAATCTGGCTCATGGTGGAGTAAGCGAGAACACGTTTGATGTCGGTCTGTACCAGCGCGGCAAAACCGGCCAGCAGCAGCGTAACCGCCCCAACAATGCCCACCAGATGCAGAACTTCCGGCGTCATCAGGAACAGGCCGTGGGTACGGGCGATCAGGTAGACACCCGCGGTGACCATTGTTGCAGCGTGGATCAGCGCAGAGACAGGCGTCGGGCCCGCCATCGCGTCGGCAAGCCATGTCTGCAACGGCAACTGAGCAGATTTACCGACCGCACCGCCCAGCAGCATCAGCGTCGCCCACATCAGCATGTTATTGCCGTCAGCAAAGTGCGCTGGTGCCAGTTCCACCATTTCGCGGAAGTTCAGGGTGCCCAGTTCGTTGTAAAGAATGAACAGCGCGAAAGCGAGGAACACGTCACCCACACGGGTCACGACGAACGCTTTCATTGCCGCTGCGCCATTCTTCGGATCGGTGTAATAGAAACCGATCAGCAGATAGGAGCACAGGCCCACGCCTTCCCAGCCGAGGTACATCAACAGCAGGTTGTCGGCGAGCACCAGAACGACCATGCTGGCGATGAACAGGTTGGTATAAGCGAAGAAGCGAGAGTAGCCCTCTTCACCGCGCATATACCAGGAGGCGTACATATGGATCAGGAAACCCACACCAGTGACCACCGAGAGCATGGTCAGCGACAAGCCGTCCAGCACCAGATTGAAACCGATGTTAAAGTCGCCTACCGACATCCACGTCCACAGCGGCTGGCTGTATGCCTGCTCACCGTTAGCGAAGAAGTCAACGCCGATAAAGGCAGTTACCAGCGCCGCCAGGCCCACAGAGCCTACGCCCACGATCGCCGAGACATTTTCAGACCAGCGTCCGCGAGAGAACGCCAGCAGGACGAAGCCAATCAATGGCAAAATAATGGTTAAGGCAAGCATGTTCATCCGCGCATCTCACTTACTGAATCGATGTTCAGGTTCTGGCGACGACGGTGAAGTTGCAGCAGCAGCGCAAGGCCGATACTCGCTTCCGCCGCCGCGAGGCTGATGGCGAGAATGTACATCACCTGACCGTCGGTCTGGCCCCAGTAGCTTCCGGCGACCACAAAGGCCAGCGCGGAGGCGTTAATCATGATTTCCAGACCAATCAGCATAAACAGCAGATTGCGACGGATAACCAGACCGGTTAAGCCAAGAACGAATAAGATTGCCGCGAGGATCAGTCCATGTTGTAAGGGGATCATGCGTGCTCCTCCGTTTTTCTTTTCGCGCTGTCGTCTTTACGGTTGCTCAGCACTTCACCCGCACGCTCTTCATGACCGACGTGGAAGGCCACAACCAGACCTGCGAGTAGCAGCATAGAAGCCAGTTCCACCGCCAGTACGTAAGGCCCGAACAGCGTAATACCCACTGCTTTAGCACTGATTGGCGTACCGTCGATACCCTGATCATTAACACCGAGAATGGCGTAAACAATCACCACCAGCATGATGGCCGACAAAATTGCCGGACCAATCCACACCTGCGGTTTCAGCCACTGGCGTTCCTGTTCGATTTCCGAACCGCCCAGGTTAAGCATCATCACCACAAACACGAACAGCACCATAATGGCGCCCGCGTAGACGATAATTTCCAGCGCACCGGCGAAGTAAGCGCCCAGCGAGAAGAACACCCCGGAAATCGCCAGCAGCGAAATAATCAGGTACAGCAGTGCGTGTACCGGATTGGTATGGGTGATCACTCGCAAGGTCGCAAGTATGGCTATCAGGCCACAGATATAAAAAGCGAACTCCATTGCCCCTCTCCTTACGGTAACAGGCTCTTGACGTCGATAGGCTTGGCTTCGTTCTCTGCTTCGCCCTTATCTTTGCCGTCGATTGCCATACCTGCCATCCGGTAGAAGTTATATTCCGGGTATTTGCCCGGACCGGAGATCAGCAGATCCTCTTTCTCATAAACCAGATCCTGGCGCTTATATTCCCCCATTTCAAAATCCGGGGTTAACTGGATCGCCGTGGTCGGACAGGCTTCTTCGCACAGACCACAGAAAATGCAGCGTGAGAAGTTGATGCGGAAAAATTCCGGGTACCAGCGACCGTCTTTGGTTTCTGCTTTTTGCAGCGAGATACAGCCGACCGGGCAGGCTACCGCGCAGAGGTTACAGGCTACGCAACGCTCTTCGCCGTCCGGGTCGCGGGTCAGAACGATACGACCACGATAACGGGGCGGCAGATAGACCGGCTCTTCCGGGTACATTCGCGTTTCGCGTTTGGCGAACGCGTGCAGGCCGATCATCCAGATACTACGAACCTGGGTGCCGAAACCTACTAACAATTCTTTTAAGGTCATGGTCTTAGTGCCCCTTATTGCGCCTGCCAGAGAATGACAGCCGCCGTTACCAGCAAGTTGATCAGCGTCAGCGGCAGGCAGATTTTCCAGCCGAAGGACATTACCTGGTCATAACGCGGACGCGGTAACGACGCACGAATCAAAATGAACATCATCATAAAGAACGCGGTTTTCAGCGCGAACCAGATGAATGGCGGTAACAACGGGCCTTGCCAGCCACCGAAGAACAACGTCACCATCAGTGCAGAGATGGTCACAATCCCGATGTATTCACCCACGAAGAACAGACCGAACTTCATACCGGAATATTCAATGTGGTAACCATCCGCCAGTTCCTGCTCGGCTTCCGGCTGGTCAAACGGATGACGGTGACAAACCGCCACGCCCGCGATGGCAAAGGTAATAAAACCAAAGAATTGCGGGATGACGTTCCACACATGCGCCTGGCTGTTGACGATGTCGGTCATGTTGAATGAACCGGCCTGCGCCACCACGCCCATCAGGGAAAGCCCGAGGAACACTTCGTAGCTCAGAGTCTGCGCAGAAGCACGCATCGCCCCCAGCAGCGAATATTTGTTGTTACTCGACCAGCCCGCAAACAGCACCGCGTAAACCGCCAGACCTGCCATCATCAGGAAGAACAAAATCCCGATGTTCAGGTCGGCAACCACCCAACCCGGGCTGACTGGCACAATCGCAAAGGCCAGCAGCAACGAGGTAAAGGCAATCATCGGCGCCAGAGTAAAGATGACGCGATCCGAGAATTTCGGGATCCAGTCTTCTTTAAAGAACATTTTGATCATGTCCGCGACCAGCTGGAGCGAACCGCCCCAGCCAACACGGTTAGGTCCGTAACGGTTCTGGAACAGACCCAGCAGGCGACGTTCGCCAAAGCTCATGAATGCCCCACAGGTGACAACCACCAGCAGGATCACCACCGCTTTGAGGATGGTCAGCAGGATCTCAATCAGTTCCGGTGATATCCAACTCATTGTTGTGCCTCCTTGAGATCCTCAAGATGCGCGCCAGCCAGCACCGGAGCAATGCCGGACATCCCCATCGGCAAGCCCACCTGCCCTGCCGTCAGCCCTTCGGCGATTTCAACCGGTAGCGTGACCATGTTGCCATCGTAGCTAAAGGAGACGCGTGTACCCGCGTTCACACCCAACTTCGCGGCATCTGCCGGGTTAAGTTTGATGTACGGCTGCGGCATACGGCTCTGGAAGACCGGAGCACGCTGTGACAGTTCATCGCTGCCGAACAGGTGGTAATACGGCGCGATACGCCATTTCCCTGCCTGCGGCTGGAAGCGTGCCGGTACGCTGGTGAAGTAATCCAGACCGTTTTCGCTGGTTTCAAACAGACGCACGCCTGGATCGCCAAAGCGCAGCTTGCCGCCCACTTCGTCCTGGAATTTGTTCCACGCCTGCGGGGAGTTCCAGCCCGGCGCCCAGGCAAACGGCACTTGCGAACGGTGCGCGGTCGGCTGGTTGTTACCTTCCATTGAGAAGGTGAACATGGTGTCGATATCCTGCGGTTGACGCGGCTCATGAACGCTGATGTTGGCGCGCATGGCGGTACGACCGCTGTAACGGTGCGGTTCACGGGCCAGTTTCTGCCCACGAATACGGAATGTTGCATCCGGCGCAGCATCTTTGATACCTGCCAGTTCCGGGATTTTCGCCACAACAGCGTCAATCACATGATCGAGCTGCGTCCAGTCCACTTCACGGCTCAGCAGGGTGCTGTGCAGCGAGTGTAACCAGCGCCAGCTTTCCAGCATGACAGTTTTGCTGTCGTAATAGGCCGGGTCGTAAACCTGGAAGAAACGCTGTGCGCGGCCTTCGTTGTTGATCACCGTACCGTCGCTTTCAGCAAAGCTGGCGGCGGAAAGCACCAGATGAGCGTTTTCCATAATTGCCGTGCGCTGATGGTCAACCACCATCACCAGCGGCGCTTTCGCCAGCGCAGCGTTCACGCGGGTAGCGGAAGCGTGGCGATGCAGATCGTTTTCCAGCACCACCACCGCGTCGGCGCGTCCGGTTTCCAGTTCGGTCAACGCTTCTTCCAGCGAACCGCCGCCCATAATGCCCAGTCCCATGCTGTTTACAGAGCGGGCAATCATGGTGATACCGACGTCAGCACCGCGACCTTTCAGGGCTTTCGCGACGTTAGCCGCAGCCTGGATCACTTCAGCGCTACCGGCGTTCGTCCCGGAGATAATCAACGGTTTCCTCGCACCAGCCAGTGCCTGCACGATGACGTCGATTTTGCTTTGCAGCTCAGGTTCGATACCGTCAACCGCTGGCGCGGCGTTATCCAGCGCATGGGCGATGGCAAAACCTAAACGCGCCTGATCTTCAACCGGTGCGCGGTAAGTCCACGCCGCGATATCATCCAGACGGGTGTCATCAACGTTGGTAACAAACAGCGGATGCTTCGCGCGTTGGCCAATGTTGAGGATTGCCGCAATCTGCCAGTCAGCCACTTTCTGTGCTGCCGCCATTTCACGCGCTTTACCTTTCACCGCCTGACGCACCGCCAGCGCAACGCGCGCACCGGTCTGGGTAACGTCTTCGCCCAGCACCAGTACCGCATCGTAAGATTCGATTTCGCGCAGTGCTGGCGTATAAATGCCGCCTTCACGCAGAACTTTCAGCGCCAGTTGCAGACGTTCCTGCTCACCGTGAGCGATACCGGTATAGAAGTTTTCTTCGCCCACCAGCTCACGCAGCGCAAAGTTGCTTTCCACGCTGGCACGCGGAGAACCAATACCGATCACTTTCTTCGACTGACGCAGAATATCTGCTGCGCCCTGCATTGCCTGTTCTGCGTTGAGGGTAATGAAATCATCGCCACGACGCTGTACTGGCTGACGCGGACGATCTTTCAGGTTGACGTAACCGTAACCGAAACGACCACGGTCGCAGAGGAAGTAGTGGTTTACCGTACCGTTGTAACGGTTTTCGATACGACGCAGTTCACCGTAACGCTCGCCGGGGCTGATGTTACAGCCGATGGAACATTGCTGACAGATGCTCGGCGCAAACTGCATATCCCATTTACGGTTGTAACGCTCAGAGTGCGTTTTATCGGTAAATACGCCAGTCGGACAAATTTCGACCAGGTTACCGGAAAATTCGCTTTCCAGGGTGCCGTCTTCCGGGCGACCGAAGTAGACGTTGTCGTGCGCACCGTAAACGCCCAGGTCTGTACCGTCAGCGTAATCTTTGTAGTAACGCACGCAGCGGTAGCAGGCGATGCAGCGGTTCATTTCGTGAGAGATGAACGGCCCCAAATCCTGATTACGGTGGGTACGTTTGGTGAAACGGTAGCGACGGAAACTGTGTCCGGTCATCACGGTCATATCCTGAAGATGGCAGTTACCGCCTTCTTCACATACCGGACAGTCGTGCGGGTGGTTGGTCATTAACCACTCGACCACACTTTCACGGAATTGCTTCGCTTCTTCGTCGTCAATGGAAATAAAGGTGCCATCGGAAGCCGGTGTCATACAGGACATCACCAGGCGACCACGCGTGTCTTCCGCGTTTTGGTATTGCTTTACCGCACACTGGCGGCAAGCACCGACACTTCCCAGCGCCGGATGCCAGCAAAAGTAAGGAATATCAAGGCCCAGAGACAGACAAGCTTCCAGCAGGTTGTCCGCTCCGTTGACCTCGTATTCTTTGCCGTCTACATGAATTGTAGCCATTAGCATGCTTCCAGTTTTCTCGGTCAGGGACCGAGCGTTAATCGAAATTCGGTTACCAGCGCTCTTTCAGCAGGTTCGGCTGAATCCCATTAATCAAATGGGTATTGCTGAACGGCTGTTTGATTCCCGCCTCAAATTCTTCGCGGAAATATTTGATGGCGCTCTGTAACGGCTCCACTGCACCAGGTGCGTGGGCACAGAAGGTTTTACCCGGGCCTAAGAATCGACACAGTTGCTCAAGTGTTTCGATATCGCCCGGCTGACCTTCGCCACGCTCCAGCGCACGCAGAATTTTCACGCTCCACGGCAGACCGTCTCGGCACGGCGTACACCAGCCGCAGGACTCACGGGCGAAAAACTCTTCCAGGTTACGCACCAGCGACACCATGTTGATTTCATGGTCAACCGCCATCGCCAGCGCCGTACCCAGACGGCTACCCGCTTTACCGATGCTTTCGAATTCCATCGGCAGGTCAAGATGCGCTTCGGTCAGGAAGTCGGTGCCCGCACCACCTGGCTGCCAGGCTTTGAATTTCAGGCCGTCACGCATACCACCAGCGTAATCTTCAAGGATTTCACGCGCGGTGGTGCCGAACGGCAGTTCCCACAGGCCCGGATTTTTCACCCGACCGGAGAAGCCCATCAGCTTGGTGCCAGCATCTTTGCTTTTCGAGATGTTCTGATACCACTCCACGCCGTTCGCGAGGATCGCCGGAACGTTGCACAGGGTTTCAACGTTGTTGACGCAGGTCGGTTTACCCCATGCGCCGGAGGTTGCCGGGAATGGCGGCTTCGAGCGCGGGTTAGCGCGACGCCCTTCCAGGGAGTTGATTAACGCTGTTTCTTCACCGCAGATATAGCGCCCTGCCCCGGTATGGACAAACAGTTCGAAATCGAAACCTGTTCCCATAATGTTTTTGCCAAGCAGACCCGCTTCGGTCGCTTCGGCAATGGCACGGCGCAGATTCACTGCCGCTTCAATATATTCGCCACGCAAGAAGATGTAGCCACGATACGCTTTCAGCGCAAACGCAGAAATGAGCATACCTTCCACCAGCAGGTGCGGTAGTTGCTCCATCAGCAGGCGGTCTTTATAGGTGCCCGGCTCCATTTCATCGGCATTACACAGCAGGTAACGGATGTTCATGGATTCGTCTTTCGGCATCAGGCTCCACTTCAGGCCAGTAGAAAAGCCCGCGCCGCCGCGCCCTTTCAGGCCAGAGTCTTTAACCTGATTAACGATTTCGTCAGGAGACAACCCGGTCAGCGCCTTACGCGCGCCTTCGTAACCGTTTTTACTGCGATATTCGTCCAGCCACACTGGCTGTTTGTCATCGCGCAGACGCCAGGTCAGCGGATGCGTTTCGGGAGTACGGATAATGTTTTTCATTTATACCGCTCCAGCAGTTCAGGGATCGCTTCCGGGGTCAGATGCGCGTGAGTATCCTCATCGATCATCATGTTTGGCCCTTTATCGCAGTTCCCCAGGCAGCAGGTTGGCAGCAGCGTAAAGCGACCGTCAAACGTGGTTTGCCCTGGTTTGATATTCAGTTTTTTCTCCAGCGCAGCCTGAATGCCCTGGTAACCGTTGATGTGACAGACCACGCTGTCGCAATAACGGATCACATGGCGGCCTACCGGCTGGCGGAAGATCTGGCTGTAGAATGTAGCCACGCCTTCAACGTCGCTCGCCGGAATACCCAGCACATCGGCGATCGCGTGGATCGCGCCGTCCGGCACCCAGCCACGCTGCTTCTGAACGATTTTCAGCGCTTCAATGGACGCCGCACGCGGGTCTTCGTAGTGGTGCATCTCGTGCTCAATCGCTTCACGCTCAGCCGCACTCAGCTCAAAAGCCTCGGTTTGTGGTTGTTGATTCTCGTGCATAATTAGCGGTCCACATCTGACATAACAAAATCGATACTGCCCAGATAAACAATCAGGTCAGACACCAGGCTGCCGCGGATCGCCGCCGGAATTTGCTGCAAATGCGCATAACTCGGCGTGCGAATACGGGTGCGATAACTCATGGTGCTGCCGTCGCTGGTCAGGTAGTAACTGTTGATCCCCTTAGTCGCCTCAACCATCTGGAAGGATTCATTGGCAGGCATCACCGGACCCCACGACACTTGCAGGAAGTGGGTGATCAGGGTTTCGATATGTTGCAGCGTGCGCTCTTTCGGCGGCGGCGTGGTCAGCGGGTGATCCGCTTTGAACGGGCCTTCCGGCATGTTGTTGAGGCACTGCTCAAGAATACGCAGACTCTGGCGCAACTCTTCTACTTTCAGCATTACGCGGGTGTAACAGTCAGAAACGCCACCGCCCACCGGAATTTCGAAGTCGAAGTTTTCATAGCCAGAATAAGGACGCGCCTTACGTACGTCGAAGTCGATCCCGGTGGCACGCAGGCCCGCGCCGGTGGTGCCCCACTCCAGGGCCTCTTTCGCGCCGTAAGCGGCAACGCCCTGGGAACGACCTTTCAGAATGGTGTTTTGCAGCGCCGCTTTCTCGTAAGACGCCAGACGTTTCGGCATCCAGTCGAGGAATTCACGCAGCAGACGATCCCAGCCGCGCGGCAGGTCATGCGCTACGCCACCAATACGGAACCACGCCGGGTGCATACGGAAACCGGTGATCGCTTCCACCAGATCGTAAATTTTCTGACGATCGGTAAAGGCGAAGAACACGGGCGTCATCGCGCCGACGTCCTGAATAAAGGTCGAGATATACAGCAGGTGGCTGTTGATGCGGAACAGTTCGGAGAGCATTACGCGAATGACGTTAACGCGATCCGGCACGGTGATCCCGGCCAGTTTCTCTACCGCCAGAACGTACGGCATTTCGTTAACGCAGCCGCCGAGGTATTCGATACGGTCAGTATATGGAATGTAGCTGTGCCAGGACTGGCGCTCGCCCATCTTTTCCGCGCCACGGTGGTGGTAACCGATGTCTGGTACGCAGTCGACGATCTCTTCACCGTCAAGTTGCAAAACGATGCGGAAGGCACCGTGCGCCGACGGGTGGTTCGGACCGAGGTTGAGGAACATGAAGTCTTCATTTTCGGTGCCGCGCTTCATCCCCCACTCTTCTGGTTTGAAAGTCAGGGCTTCCATCTCCAGATCCTGTTTGGCCTTAGTCAGCTCAAACGGGTCGAATTCAGTGGCGCGCGCCGGGTAATCTTTACGCAGCGGGTGGCCTTTCCAGGTTTGCGGCATCATGATGCGGCGCAGGTTCGGGTGACCGTCGAAAGTAATGCCAAACAGATCCCAGGTTTCACGCTCATACCAGTTAGCGTTCGGGAACAGTTTGGTGAAGGTCGGTACGTGCAGGTCGTTTTCTGCCAGCGCCACCTTCAGCATGATATCGCGGTTACGATCGATAGAAATCAGATGGTAGAAAACGGAAAAATCCGCGGCAGGTAACCCTTCGCGGTGTGTACGCAGACGTTCGTCCATGCCGTGTAAGTCAAACAGCATGACGTAAGGTTTCGGCAGTTTCTTCAAGAAATCGCCAACTTCCAGTAATTGTTCACGCTTGATCCACACAACGGGAACCCCGGTGCGAGTCGCCTGAACAGTAAAGGCATCCGGCCCAAAACGGTTGCGCAGTTCGCCAATCACCGGATCATCGAGATGATCACGGGTCTGCCAGGCGGGTTCTTGCGCGGTTAAGTCGGTCATATTGTTCACCATTGCAAATGGTCCGTGGTGACTGTCAGCGCAGTAAGCTTCGCGAAATAGATTTAGGAATAAGCGAAGAAAAATCCCTTTGCCGACAGGCGCAAATTAAATCTCGTCAGGTGTACGCAGATTGGTAACGGCAATGCGTTCACCGCGCTTGCGTTCGCGCTCTGACTGCATATTGGCGCGATAGACGCCCTGATCGCCAACCACCCAGGAGAGCGGACGACGTTCTTTGCCGATTGATTCCTGCAACAGCATCAGTGCCTGCATATACGCTTCAGGGCGCGGCGGACAGCCCGGGATATACACATCGACCGGAATGAATTTATCGACGCCCTGCACAACGGAATAAATATCGTACATACCGCCGGAGTTGGCGCAGGCTCCCATTGAGATAACCCATTTTGGTTCCAGCATCTGGTCGTACAGACGCTGAATAACCGGCGCCATTTTGGTAAAACAGGTTCCTGCAACCACCATCAGGTCAGCCTGACGCGGCGAAGCACGCAATACTTCTGCGCCAAAACGCGCCACGTCATGTACCGCGGTAAACGAAGTCACCATCTCAACGTAACAACAGGAAAGACCGAAGTTATACGGCCAAATTGAGTTTTTACGACCCCAGTTAACCATGTCATTGAGCTTGCCCATAAACACGTTTTTGTTAACTTCTTGCTCCAGAGGGTCAGTTACGATCTCCTGCTTTTGCAGGGGGTAACGGTCGTTCTCACCGTTGGGATCTATGCGGGTGAGCGTATAATCCATCTTAATGCCTCGCGGTTAGCGTTGACGATTAGCGATACTGTTCGTTTCCGGGTTCATACGCTCGCGGCGTGAACGCGCGGGCGTCCAGTCCAGCGCGCCAATACGCACCAGATAAACCAGACCTGCCAGTAACACAAAAATAAAAATTGCAGCTTCCACAAAGCCTACCCAGCCGCTTTCGCGGATAGAGGTTGACCATGCGAACAGATACAGCGCTTCAACGTCGAAGATAACGAAGAACATGGCCACCAGATAAAACTTGGCGGACAAGCGTAAGCGGGCGGAGCCGACCGAGTCGATACCTGATTCAAACGGCACGTTTTTCGACCTCGCGCGTGCGCGACCGCCTAAAAACCAACCGCCTACCAGCATCAGACAACACAGGCCAATGGCAACGATAAGAAAGATAGCGAATGCCCAGTGATGAGCGATGACTTCAGTGGATGTTGACATACTCATTGCTTACTCATCAAAAGTAGCGCCAGATTCACTGCTCTTCACGGCAGATGGACGCCACATCGATTCATGGGGAGGAATAAAAAAAACCTTACAATCACTGTAGAAACTCTTTTATACAGCTAATTGATGTGGTCTTTTACTCCTTTATATAACCTTTTGTCAACTTTAACAAAGGTTTCTTCACATTATTTTACACAATGCCAACAACATTTGCACTTAGTGCTCTTTCATCCCGGATCATTGACGACTCCAGGAAAATTAGATGTTGTTGAATCGTGTCCGTTGTGAAGCAATGGAAAAAATACGGTTCTATTTTGACAGGAATTTGTGTCGATGCCTCCCCCCAAAAGAGAGTATTTTCTTGATCTGTGACACGCTTTTGTTAATACATAACAAAAATACAGCAATAAATTCACTTATGTTTTAACATTTTTGTAGCAAAAGATTTTTCCAGCCGTTTTTTTGCACAAAACACGATTCAGGCGCTGATGGTTGAAAAACGAACATTTTTGAACCATCAGCAATAAGAAACCATAGCTTTTATCCAAAAAAAAGCCACTGGTGTTCAAAAAACATCCAGTGGCTTATTTTGTACAAAAACACGAAGAAAAATAACTTACAACCCGTGATTATTCAAAATCACCTTCAATGAGCAGAGAATCATCCCCTTCTTGCGGCGATATAGAGCCGTACTGCCACGGGCTCTGGTAGCTTTCCATTGCCTGATAAATCACCTGTGCCAATTCATTATTGCTTGCCGGGTCATAGCACAACAGATACTCAGTATCTGGCAATGGCGGCAGATCATCTACAGCGCCGAGAACGCGAAGATCGGGACTCATCATCTCTACGGGCCTTGCTGTTACGCCAAGCCCCGCTTTCACGGCAGCCCGCACAGCAGGGAGTGTTGAAGCAACATACGCCAGTCGCCATGGAATATTGGCTTCATTGAGCGTGGCAAGAACCATATCACGGAACGGACTAGGGTCATCCAGCAACACAAGTGGAATAGCTTCACCTTTTTGCAGAACATATTCTGCTGCACAATACCAATGGGTCGGAGAAGTACGAAGATTCAAAGACTTAAAGTTATCAGGTCGGTGGGTGGTAACAATTAAATCAACTTCCTGAGACTTCAACATTTCTGCCATATATGCATTGCGTTTAACACGAACATCCAACGCAAGCTTCGGATAAACCGAACTAACACGATTTAGCAGGAAAGGTAAGATTGTATCGGCAGATTCATCTGAAGCACCGATAGTTAACACGCCCTGAAGATTGCTGAACATTAATGATGAGCAAGCCTCATCATTAAAACGCAAAATTTTCCTCGCGTAGCCAAGAAGCTGAATGCCATGTTCGGTTAGCAGCTTATTGCGGCCGTGACGCGCAAACAGTTCCTTTCCAACGAGTTGTTCCAGACGCTGCATTTGTTGGCTCACGGCAGACTGAGTGCGGCACACTGCAGCGGCTGCGGCTGCAAACGTGTTCAGATCGGCAACAGCAACAAATGTTCTCAGCAGATCAAGATCGAGGTTAATTATCGGGCGATTTGCACTTATCATATATTATCACTTACTGGCGGCTCATACTGAGCTGGTTAATGCTGTGCACACACAAACAAGCAATTCCATTTGTAATGTGCCTCCCTGGCAGTTTCATCCGTAAGACCGAATGAAAGTTAAAAAGCATATGAGCAGGACTAAAAGAATCTCTCACATTGTTCCGTTATAATGCTTAATGCCACCCAAAGAATATATCTTCTGGATATCACATATCTATTAAGTTACTCACTCTTTTCTATTTATTTCATGGGTGAGTTTGTCTAAATGTAAATGTTGAACCTTATGCCACTGCAGTACGGCAACGCCAACTACGCGTAATCGCGACGCATGAACACTGACGCTAAGCTGGCTTTGGCAGCAGGCCCCGTCATTCGTTGTATCATTTTACCCCAAAACCCTTTTACTTATAAGGGTCATTGCGAATTATCTTATGCAAAGTTATGTTATGTCAGGCAAAGTAATCTTCTATTATTAACAGGCATAACTCAGTCTCTTTGAATATTAAATAATAATTAATTTGCAACTTATGAATTCATTAACCACGCTTATCAATAAGCCTCTCAATGGCGTCTATGCTTTACTTCTGCGATCACAACTTAGTTTAATATTTCAATAATGACGAAATATCAAGAACAACTTATGTTAATGATTCCGGTAACAAGGACATGTTTTATACAATTATCTTTCAGATGAAAAAACCGCCCCTTAAACCAACAACCAGAATAATCAACTAGCAAAACACAATAATTAAGGATATGCATCTTATTATTTCGCAATAATTAAGTCATAAACAGCATAATTCTGTCGCCATATTCAACAAAATGTTCCTCTGCGGAGCTTCAAAACACTGCGCCGTGGGAGTACATTGTTCTAAGCTGACTTCCACGGCAGGGAGTGGCGATAACAGCGAAAAAGGTCGAGATTCATGTCCCCCATTGAAAAATCCAGCAAACTAGAAAATGTCTGCTATGACATCCGCGGTCCAGTGCTAAAAGAAGCAAAACGCCTGGAAGAAGAAGGTAACAAGGTATTGAAATTGAACATCGGCAACCCTGCCCCGTTCGGTTTCGACGCGCCAGATGAGATCCTCGTCGACGTGATCCGCAATCTGCCCACGGCACAAGGTTATTGCGATTCGAAAGGTCTCTACTCTGCACGTAAAGCGATCATGCAGCACTACCAGGCTCGGGGGATGCGTGATGTTACCGTTGAGGATATTTACATCGGCAATGGTGTATCAGAGCTAATCGTTCAGGCGATGCAAGCGTTACTGAACAGCGGTGATGAAATGTTGGTCCCGGCTCCTGATTATCCGTTATGGACTGCAGCCGTTTCACTCTCCAGCGGTAAAGCTGTGCATTATCTTTGCGACGAGTCTTCTGACTGGTTCCCGGATCTCGATGATATTCGCGCCAAAATTACGCCACGCACGCGCGGGATCGTGATTATCAACCCGAACAACCCAACGGGCGCGGTGTATTCCAAAGAGCTTTTAATGGAGATTGTTGAGATTGCGCGCCAGCATAATCTCATTATCTTCGCTGATGAAATTTACGACAAAATTCTCTATGACGACGCAGAGCATCACTCGATTGCTGCAATGGCGCCAGACCTGCTGACAATCACCTTTAACGGTTTGTCGAAGACCTATCGCGTGGCGGGCTTCCGTCAGGGCTGGATGGTGCTGAACGGACCGAAAAAACACGCAAAAGGATACATCGAGGGTCTTGAGATGCTGGCCTCAATGCGCCTTTGCGCCAACGTTCCGGCACAACACGCAATACAGACCGCGCTGGGCGGCTATCAGAGTATCAGCGAATTTATCATGCCGGGCGGGCGCCTCTATGAACAGCGTAACCGCGCCTGGGAACTGATTAACGATATTCCTGGCGTTTCCTGCGTGAAACCGCGTGGCGCGCTGTATATGTTCCCGAAAATTGACGTCAAACGCTTTAATATTCACGATGACCAAAAAATGGTGCTGGATTTCCTGTTGCAGGAAAAAGTGCTGTTGGTACAGGGAACGGCATTCAACTGGCCATGGCCGGATCACTTCCGTATCGTGACGCTGCCTCGGGTCGATGATATCGAACAGTCCTTAAGTAAATTCGCCCGTTTCCTTTCCGGTTATCATCAGTTGTAATCTTAAATTCACTGCCGGAGATTACATCTGGCAGTGTTATCCCCCCACAATGACCTCATGATGTCATCACATATAAGGTCACTATGAAGCAGAGCCATTTTTTTGCCCATCTCTCCCGCCTGAAACTCATTAACCGTTGGCCGCTGATGCGTAATGTGCGGACAGAAAATGTATCTGAACACAGTTTACAGGTGGCGATGGTCGCCCACGCGCTGGCAGCGATTAAAAACCGCAAGTTTGGTGGTCAGGTCAACGCCGAGCGCATCGCTTTGCTGGCGATGTACCACGATGCCTCTGAAGTGCTCACTGGCGATCTCCCCACTCCGGTGAAATATTTCAACTCGCAAATTGCCCAAGAATACAAAGCTATTGAGAAAATCGCCCAACAAAAGCTGGTCGATATGGTTCCAGAAGAGTTACGGGATATCTTTGCACCGCTAATCGATGAACATGCATATAGCGATGAAGAAAAGTCGATTGTTAAACAGGCGGATGCATTGTGTGCCTATCTGAAATGCCTGGAGGAACTCGCCGCCGGGAACAACGAGTTTTTACTGGCAAAAACGCGGCTGGAAGCCACACTTGAAGCTCGTCGGAGTCAGGAGATGGACTACTTTATGGCTGTTTTCGTCCCCAGCTTCCATCTTTCGCTTGATGAGATTAGCCAGGATTCGCCACTGTAAGATGCCGGAGCTCGCCGACGTTGGCCTGATAAGACGCGTCAGCGTCGCATCAGGCATCTTGTCAAAATGGAAACAACATCGGAATCATCACCACGCAAACCACCATAACAATAATGGTGAATGGAACCCCCAACTTAACAAAGTCACTGAAGCGGTAATTCCCCGGGCCTAAAACCAACGTGTTAACGGGAGAAGAAACTGGCGTCATAAAGGCAGCGGATGCAGCCATTGCCACGACCATGGCAAACGGATAAGGCGACACGCCCATCGTTTTGGCGGCAGCCAGCGCAATCGGCGCCATCAATACCGCTGTCGCGGTGTTTGAAATAAACAGGCCAATCACCGCCGACAGTACAAACAAACAGCCAAGCATCATATGCGGCCCGTAACCGCCGCCAATATCCATTAACCCTTTCACCACTAACGCAACGCCACCGGTTTTTTGCAATGCCACAGCAAACGGCATCATCCCGACAATCAAAATAATGCTCGGCCAGTGAATGGATTTATAGGCGCTTTCGGCATCTATACAGCGAAATTTGCCCATCAGCAGACAAGCGATGATTGCTGCAATGGGATTGGGGATCTCATCAGTCAGCATTAACGCTACCATCAGTACCAGGCAGAAAATAGCATGTGGCGCCTGGCTATGCGCTGGCGAGGCTTCACTCACCTCTTCCGGCAAATTCAGCGCCACGAAATCACGCCCCTGTTTTGCCAACATCCCTATCAGTTTCCAGTTACCGACAACCAGAATAATATCGCCCAGCAGCAGAGGCTCATCCGCCAGCGACCCTTCCAGCGCCACGCCATTGCGTTTCAGGCCCACCACATTCAGTCCATAGCGGGTACGAAAACCAATTTCACGCACTGATTTACCAATAAGCTCTGACTCTGGAATTAATGAAATTTCCGCCATGCCGACATCAAGCGCCTGATCGGAAAAATATTCTCCACGCAGAACCATCGGTTCCAGCAGTTGCTCACTACAAAATTGCCGGAGATCGACGTCAGCCGCTGACATATCAATAAGTAAAACGTCACGCGCGCGGAATTCAGAAACCCCATTAACATTCACAATGACACGACGAAAACGGCGCCAGCGTTCAACACCAATGACGTTAGCGCCGTAACGCTCACGCAGTTTGAGATCGTCCAGCCGTTGACCAATCATTGGCGAACCGGGGCGGATAGCCAGGCGACGCGCGCGCCCGGTCAGGCGATATTCACGGATAAGATCGCGAAAGGTACGGCGAGTCCAGCCTTCGCGCTGGGGAGTCAGGGTATCCCCTTTCAACATAAAGCGCATCACCAGCATATAGAAAATGCCCAGCACCAATACAACCAGACCGATAGGCGTTACGCTAAAAAAACTAAAGCCATGATAACCTTCACGAAGTAATTCACTGTTCACCACCAGGTTAGGCGGCGTCGCCACCAGGGTCATCATACCGCTGATCAACCCGGCAAAACTCAAGGGCATCATCAGGCGAGACGGCGACGTTTGCATACGCATAGCGACGCTCAATACCACGGGGATAAAGATTGCAACGACGCCCGTTGAGCTCATAAATGCGCCAAGGCCCGCGACAGTCAGCATCAACAAAACCAACATTTTGATTTCACTGTTACCGGCCACTTTGACCAGCCATGTTCCCATCACGGTGGCAACCCCTGTGCGCACAAGGCCATCGCCAATAATAAACAGAGCGGCGATCAGCACAACGTTAGGATCGGAAAAGCCGGAAAAAACCTCGGTGACTGTCAGCGTACCGCTTAAGGCGAACGCGACAATGACAAACAAAGCGACCGCATCCATACGCACTTTGCCCGTTGCAAACAAAATTATGGCAACTACCAACAATGAGAGGACCCAAATCAATTCACCGTTCACAACTTATCCTTGTTAATTGAGGGGGATGGGTTAATCTTGCCACAAAAAAGCCCCGGCGAAACGGGGCTAAATCATGATCGGGTGTTTCACTGAAAAATAACGTCGCCATTTGGCTGTTTGGTTACTTTAATCTGCTCCAGACTATGAAGAACCAAATCCACCTCATTTAACCGCGGGGTATCTGCCGGCGCATTGACGGCGATAACCTGGCAACCCGCTGCCAGACCAGAAAGCACGCCAGCAGGAGCATCTTCCACCACAACACACTCCTGCGGTGCCAGACCAAGCAGTTGCGCCCCTAACAGATATGCATCCGGCTCTGGTTTTCCACGCTTAACCCGTTCTGCGGTAACAAAAACTTCCGGTGCGGGAAGCCCTGCCACTTTGTGACGCGCTCGTGCAACTGGCATGGAACCTGACGTCACAATCGCCCATGGAATACCCGCTTTATTCAAATCATTGAGTAAAGCAATCGCTCCCGGAAGCGCAGTAATGCCTTCGGTTTCTGTGGCCTCGACTTGTTCCAGACGCGTAAACTCTGCGGCAATTTCCGCTTCGGATTTCCCCGCCATAAAGTGGCGCAGAGAGGTGATTGCCTGCTTACCGTGAATAAAAGCGAGCACCTCTTCCGGTGTGAGCCCATGACGTTTCGCCCAGTTGCTCCATGCCCGTTCCACCGCAGGCAGAGAGTCCACCAGCGTGCCATCAAGATCAAACAGAAAACCTTTGCACCGCACGCGGGCCTCCTCAGGCGTTAATGATTTGATTAATTTCGTTAGCACTCAGATGATACTGACGAGGGCAAGCATGCCAGACATTCAACATGCGTTGATATTTCTCCCACATTGGCGTCTGTGCATTAAAGCCGTGAGTCCCGGCGTCAAAATGCGTGTAACGCCCTTCAACATTAACCATAAACCGTACATAACCGAGATAACGCGCTTCGGTAGCAGCGTCGAAGCCGAGGAAGGTGACACGGCGCTCATCAATAGATTGTCGGTCCTGCAAATTAGACCAGGAAACATGCAGCGCGTGATACATCTCCATAATGTCGATAATCGTGCGGCAAGTTTCTTCTTTCAGCTCGCCAAACTCGCGATCCAGTTCACGCATCTGCAACCCATAACCACGCTCAATGATTGTTTGCAGACGGCGGTAACGCTCAGCATTCGCCGGATCGAGCATAGTCATCATTTTGTATTGATTAGACAAAATAAGACGTTGCGCGTTGGTCATTTCCATTATTGACTCCTGTATCACAGTACTACGGTGAAAAAAGAAGGCCGATGCCTGCCTTCTTTTATATGCGTAATCAGGGTTCAATTACAAATCATCAAGGAAAGTTTTATCCAGTTGTTTGAAGGCACGCTTAAGCGTGTCAGCTAATGCCTGATAATCCGGCTTGCCTTCTACCGGAGCTAAGGCTTGCCCGGCTTCCTGCAATTTACCGCGAACTTCATAAAACCAGCTCAGGATCGCCGGGGGTAATGGCGTAACAGAACGTTTACCCAGCCACCATAGCCCCTGCATCGGTAAACTCAGGGCGAACAATGCGGTAGCGACAGCCGGCCCAAGCTGACCACCCAGCGCAATTTGCCAGCAAAGAGTAAAGACGGCGATCGGCGGCATATAGCGGATCGCATAGCGCGTCATCCTGATGACGCGATTGTCAACAAAGACCGGGGCAAGGCGTTTTTCCATCGGCCACGTCTTTGAGTAGTGCTGTCCCCGGCGGAACAAACTAAAAAAATTAACAGAACGATTATCCGGCGTTGACATGCTTCACCTCAACTTCACATATAAATATTCAAAAATTTGTGTAAATTCACAACTCAGCGGGACAACGTTCAAAACATTTTGTCTTCCATACCCACTATCAGGTATCCTTTAGCAGCCTGAAATGGCCGAGTAGTACATAATCATTGAGTCGTCAAATTCATATACATTATGCCATTGGCTGAAAATTACGCAAAATGGCATAGACTCAAGATATTTCTTCCATCATGCAAAAAATTTTGCAGTGCATGATGTTAATCATAAATGTCAGCGTCATCATGCGCTACGCTCTATGGCTCCCTGACGTTTTTTTAGCCACGTATCAATTATAGGTACTTCCATGTCGAGTAAGTTAGTACTGGTTCTGAACTGCGGTAGTTCTTCACTGAAATTTGCAATCATCGATGCAGTAAATGGTGAAGAGTATCTTTCTGGTTTGGCCGAATGTTTCCACCTGCCTGAAGCGCGTATCAAATGGAAAATGGACGGCAATAAACAAGAAGCGGCTTTAGGTGCAGGCGCCGCTCACAGTGAAGCGCTGAACTTTATCGTTAATACTATTCTGGCACAAAAACCAGAACTTTCTGCGCAGCTGACTGCTATCGGTCACCGTATCGTACACGGCGGCGAGAAGTATACCAGCTCCGTAGTAATCGATGAGTCTGTTATTCAGGGTATCAAAGATGCGGCTTCTTTTGCACCGCTGCACAACCCGGCTCACCTGATCGGTATCGAAGAAGCGCTGAAAGCCTTCCCACAATTGAAAGACAAAAACGTTGCCGTGTTCGACACCGCATTCCACCAGACTATGCCGGAAGAGTCTTACCTCTACGCCCTGCCGTACAATCTGTACAAAGAGCACGGCATCCGTCGTTACGGCGCACACGGCACCAGCCACTTCTATGTAACTCAGGAAGCGGCGAAAATGCTGAACAAGCCAGTAGAAGAGCTGAACATCATCACCTGCCACCTGGGCAACGGTGGTTCCGTTTCTGCTATCCGCAACGGCAAATGTGTTGACACCTCTATGGGTCTGACCCCGCTGGAAGGCCTGGTCATGGGTACTCGTTCCGGCGACATCGATCCGGCGATCATTTTCCACCTGCACGACACCCTCGGCATGAGCGTTGATGCCATCAACAAACTGCTGACCAAAGAGTCCGGCCTGCTGGGTCTGACCGAAGTAACCAGCGACTGCCGCTATGTTGAAGACAACTATGCGACAAAAGAAGATGCAAAACGCGCAATGGACGTTTACTGCCACCGTCTGGCGAAATACATCGGCGCTTACACCGCGTTGATGGATGGTCGTCTGGATGCCGTTGTATTCACCGGTGGTATTGGTGAAAATGCCGCGATGGTTCGTGAACTGTCTCTGGGCAAACTGGGCGTACTGGGCTTCGAAATTGACCATGAACGCAACCTGGCTGCACGTTTCGGCAAATCTGGTTTCATCAACAAAGAAGGTACCCGTCCTGCGGTGGTTATCCCAACCAACGAAGAACTGGTTATCGCGCAAGACGCGAGCCGCCTGACTGCCTGATTTCACACCGCCAGCCCAGCTGGCGGTGCTGTTTTGTAACCCGCCAAATCGGCGGTAACGAAAGAGGATAAACCGTGTCCCGTATTATTATGCTGATCCCTACCGGAACCAGCGTCGGACTGACCAGCGTCAGCCTCGGCGTTATCCGTGCTATGGAACGCAAAGGCGTTCGTCTGAGCGTTTTCAAACCTATTGCTCAGCCGCGTACCGGTGGCGATGCGCCCGATCAGACAACGACTATCGTGCGTGCCAGCTCTTCCACCACGACAGCCGCTGAACCGCTGAAAATGAGCTACGTTGAAGGTCTGCTTTCCAGCAATAAAAAAGATGTGCTGATGGAAGAGATCGTCGCGAACTACCACGCTAACACCAAAGACGCTGAAGTGGTTCTGGTTGAAGGTCTGGTACCGACACGTAAGCACCAGTTTGCCCAGTCTCTGAACTACGAAATCGCGAAAACGCTGAACGCGGAAATCGTCTTCGTTATGTCTCAGGGTACTGACACCCCGGAGCAACTCAAAGAGCGTATCGAACTGACTCGCAACAGCTTTGGCGGTGAAAAAAACACCAATATCACCGGCGTTATCGTTAACAAACTGAACGCACCGGTTGATGAGCAGGGGCGTACCCGTCCTGATCTGTCCGAGATTTTTGACGACTCCACCAAAGCAAAAGTGAACAACGTTGATCCGGCGAAGCTGCAAGATTCCAGCCCGCTGCCGGTTCTCGGCGCTGTGCCGTGGAGCTTTGATCTGATCGCGACCCGTGCGATCGACATGGCTCGCCACCTGAACGCGACCATTATCAACGAAGGCGACATCAACACTCGCCGTGTGAAATCCGTCACTTTCTGCGCACGTAGCATTCCGCACATGCTGGAACACTTCCGTGCTGGCTCTCTGCTGGTAACTTCCGCAGACCGTCCTGACGTTCTGGTTGCTGCTTGCCTGGCTGCAATGAATGGCGTAGAAATCGGCGCCCTGCTGCTGACTGGCGGCTACGAAATGGACGCGCGCATTTCCAAACTGTGCGAACGTGCTTTCGCGACCGGCCTGCCGGTATTCATGGTGAACACCAACACCTGGCAGACTTCTCTGAGCCTGCAGAGCTTCAATCTGGAAGTTCCGGTTGACGATCATGAGCGTATCGAAAAAGTTCAGGAATACGTTGCTAACTACATCAACGCTGACTGGATCGATTCTCTGACCGCGACTTCTGAGCGTAGCCGCCGTCTGTCTCCGCCAGCGTTCCGTTATCAGCTGACTGAACTGGCGCGCAAAGCGGGCAAACGTATCGTTCTGCCGGAAGGCGACGAACCGCGTACCGTTAAAGCAGCCGCTATCTGTGCGGAACGTGGTATCGCGACTTGCGTACTGTTGGGTAACCCGGCAGAGATTAACCGCGTAGCTGCATCTCAGGGCGTAGAACTGGGCGCAGGCATTGAAATCGTTGATCCAGAAGTGGTTCGCGAAAACTATGTTGCTCGTCTGGTCGAACTGCGTAAGAACAAAGGTATGACCGAAACCGTTGCCCGCGAACAGCTGGAAGACAACGTGGTTCTCGGTACTATGATGCTGGAACAGAATGAAGTTGACGGTCTGGTTTCTGGTGCAGTTCACACCACTGCAAACACCATCCGTCCGCCGCTGCAGTTGATCAAAACTGCGCCGGGCAGCTCTCTGGTATCTTCCGTGTTCTTCATGCTGCTGCCGGAGCAGGTTTACGTTTACGGTGACTGTGCGATCAACCCGGATCCGACTGCTGAACAACTGGCAGAAATCGCAATTCAGTCCGCAGATTCCGCCGCTGCTTTCGGTATCGAACCGCGCGTAGCAATGCTTTCCTACTCCACCGGTACCTCTGGTGCTGGTAGCGACGTAGAGAAAGTTCGCGAAGCGACTCGTCTGGCGCAGGAAAAACGTCCTGACCTGATGATCGACGGCCCGCTGCAGTACGACGCTGCGGTAATGGCTGACGTTGCGAAATCTAAAGCGCCGAACTCTCCGGTTGCAGGCCGCGCTACCGTGTTCATCTTCCCGGATCTGAACACCGGTAACACCACCTACAAAGCGGTACAGCGTTCTGCCGACCTGATCTCCATCGGGCCAATGCTGCAAGGTATGCGCAAACCGGTTAACGACCTGTCCCGTGGCGCTCTGGTTGACGATATCGTCTACACCATCGCTCTGACCGCGATTCAGTCTGCTCAGCAGCAGTAATCACACCTGTTTCGCAATATTGCGGAAACCAAATCCGGAAATAGTCACTATTTCCGGATTTTTATTCTCTACGCAGTGAAAAGTAGTGCCTGATTATTCAGCTTAACTGCGCTGCATCAATGAATTACCACGCCTCGCTTTGCATACTTATTTCTTTTTCTTATCTCAGGGAAAGTTTGCGCTATGTCCGCAATAACTGAATCTAAACCAACCAGAAGATGGGCAATGCCCGATACGTTGGTGATTATCTTTTTTGTCGCTATTTTAACCAGTCTCGCCACCTGGGTTGTTCCGGTGGGGATGTTTGACAGCCAGGAAGTGCAGTATCAGGTTGATGGTCAGACAAAAACGCGCAAAGTCGTAGATCCTCACTCATTTCGCATTTTGACCAACGAGGCAGGTGAACCGGAGTATCACCGCGTACAACTGTTTTCGACGGGAGATGAACGTCCGGGCCTGATGAATTTCCCGTTTGAAGGACTTACCTCTGGCTCGAAATATGGGACAGCCGTTGGCATCATCATGTTTATGCTGGTGATTGGTGGCGCGTTTGGCATCGTCATGCGTACAGGAACCATTGATAACGGCATTCTGGCGCTTATCCGCCATACGCGGGGAAATGAAATCCTCTTCATCCCGGCGCTGTTTATTCTCTTTTCGCTCGGTGGCGCAGTATTCGGTATGGGGGAAGAGGCTGTCGCCTTTGCCATCATTATCGCCCCGCTTATGGTCCGGCTGGGTTATGACAGTATTACCACCGTCCTGGTAACCTATATTGCCACGCAGATCGGTTTTGCCAGTTCGTGGATGAACCCGTTTTGCGTGGTCGTCGCTCAGGGGATTGCGGGGGTTCCGGTCCTTTCCGGCTCAGGCTTGCGCATCGTAGTGTGGGTTATCGCCACGCTGATTGGCCTGGTCTTCACCATGGTGTACGCCTCACGAGTGAAAAAGAATCCTCTGCTGTCACGCGTTCATGAGTCCGATCGCTTCTTCCGCGAAAAGCAGGCTGATGTTGAAGAGCGCCCGTTCACCCTGGGTGACTGGCTGGTCTTGATTGTTTTAACTGCGGTGATTATCTGGGTGATTTGGGGCGTGATCGTTAATGCCTGGTTTATTCCAGAGATTGCCAGCCAGTTCTTCGCCATGGGGCTGGTGATTGGCATCATCGGCGTTATCTTCCGTCTTAACGGCATGACCGTTAACACGATGGCCTCGTCATTTACCGAAGGGGCACGAATGATGATCGCCCCAGCCCTGTTAGTTGGTTTCGCCAAAGGGATTTTGCTGCTGGTTGGTAACGGCGAAGCAGGCGATGCCAGCGTGTTAAATACTATCCTCAACAGTATTGCTAATGCTATTAGCGGACTGGATAACGCGGTCGCCGCCTGGTTTATGCTTCTCTTCCAGGCGGTATTTAATTTCTTTGTCACATCCGGCTCTGGTCAGGCTGCGTTAACCATGCCGTTACTGGCACCGCTCGGCGATCTGGTCGGGGTTAACCGTCAGGTTACCGTGCTGGCCTTCCAGTTTGGTGATGGCTTCAGTCACATCATTTACCCAACCTCAGCTTCACTAATGGCAACGCTGGGGGTCTGCCGGGTAGACTTCCGTAACTGGCTTAAAGTTGGGGCGACGCTACTTGGACTGCTGTTTATTATGTCCAGCGTGGTGGTGATTGGCGCTCAATTAATGGGTTACCATTAAGTCGAAAATCCCCTTGCCAGTCTCTCTGGCAAGGGGAACTGATTACAATAACTCTCTGGCTGCCGCTACAATATCATGCGCTGTTAATCCGTACTCTCTCTGTAAAAAGTCCTGAGTTCCTACCTGACCATAGCGCTCCTTCACCCCCACGCGACGCATCGGTACCGGACAGCTTTCGACCAGGACCTCCGCAACAGCCGATCCCAGTCCATTGTGAATACTGTGGTTTTCACAAGTCACAATACGCCCTGTTTTCTCGGCATAATTTCTAATCAACATGCGATCCACAGGTTTAAGGGTAAACATATCAATCACCGCGGCACTCACGCCACTCTGCTCCAGTTGACGTGCAGCCTCCAGAGCTTCCGCAACCATAATGCCATTAGCAATCAGCGTGATATCAGTGCCTTCACGCAGGACATTCCCCTTACCAATGGAAAATGTTGTTCCTGGCGCATAGATACTTGTCGCTTGCTTGCGGATCGTACGAACCCAGTAAAAACCATCAAGCGCCACAAGCTGGCGTAAAATATCACTAAACATCACCGCATCGGTCATTTCCAGCACCACCGAATGCGCCAGCCCACGCACAATTCCCATGTCTTCAAACGACATATGTGTTCCGCCGTTGTGACAGGCAGTAACGCCTGCATCGGAAGCGATCACTTTGACATTGCCACGTTGGTAATCGAGCGACATAAATAACTGATCAAAACATCGACGGCTGGCGAATGCGGTAAAAGTGTGCACAAATGGCTTGCGACCAGTCAACGCCAGACCTGCTGCTGTACCAATAACATTGGCTTCCATAATGCCGCAGTTGATTACCTGCTGTGGATAATCCCGCGCCACGCTATCCATTGCCATGGAGCTCATTAAATCCGCTTCAAGGGCAATGACAGCACTATCAGTCTCAATCTGCTGCGCGATGAATCCGGCATAGACTTTGCGCATTTCAATACTGTCTTTTTGTCCTGCAGGTGCGAGCTTAATCATGCATGGCCTCCAGTTGGCGAATAGTTTCGTTTAACGTCTCCTTCATTTCTGGCGTCAGACGCAGGTGATGAGAATTGCTAAGTTGCTCAAGGTACGGCACGCCCTGCCCTTTAATGGTATCAAGGATGACAACAAGTGGTCTGGCATCTGCCGGCCTGACAGGTTTCACTACCCGCACTAACTCATTAATGTCATCGCCTTTTACCGTTATGACATCAAAACCAAAAGCACGGAATTTCGCTTCTAAATCAAATGGATTGATAATCTTATCCAGTTCGCCATCAAGTTGTTGTTTATTCCAGTCGATGAAAACCGTGAGATTATTCAGTCGATGGTGAGCAATAAACTGGAAGGCTTCCCAGCACTGGCCTTCATTAAGCTCTCCGTCGCCGACAATACAAAAAACCCGATTACGGCGCCCCGCCAGTTTATGGGAGAGCGCCATCCCACCAGCAATAGATATCCCCTGCCCCAGCGATCCTGTAGTGGCATCCACACCGCGAGTTTTTAATCTGTCGGGATGACTTGGTAAACGTGTACCGTTCTGATTTAAGGTTCTTAATTCTTCCAGAGGAAAATAACCTTTCAGCGCCAGAGTGCTATAAAGAGCCGGCCCTGCATGTCCTTTCGACAACACAAAGTAGTCACGCTCAGGCCAGTCAGGATCCGCAGGATCAATTTTCATCACTACGCCATACAGTACCGCCAGCGTTTCAACCACCGACATACAGCCGCCATAATGGCCAAAACCAAGATGATTCAGCGATTTAAGTGTTTCGGTGCGAATATCCCGTGCAAATTGAGTGACTTCTCTGACATTCATGATTTGGCTCCACTCGTCTCTTGCGCCTTAGTAGCGACTTTATTTTTGGCAAAAATATTCCAGGCGACCAGCAATACAAACAGCGCTACCACAACCCCCGTAATCGCAAAAGGAGAGAGATATCGCGCAAGGTTGCCAAGAACGATGCCGACAGCACCAAAATCAGCATCAGAAAACGTGGTATTGGCAAACCCAATCGCCCCGAGAACAGGCAGTAGCAACACAGGCAAGAAGGTAATCAATAACCCATTCGCAAACGCCCCGATCATTGCACCGCGACGTCCGCCTGTAGCGTTACCAAATACGCCTGCAGTCGCACCGGTGAAGAAGTGGGGAACGACACCAGGAAGGATCAGCACCAGCTTCATCTGCCCCAACAAAAATAGCCCCACCAAACCGCCAAGAAAGCTAAACAAGAAACCAACTAATACTGCGTTTGGCGCATACGGATACACAACCGGGCAATCGAGGGCTGGACGGGCATTCGGTACCAACTTTTCCGAGAACCCGGTAAATGCAGGTACAATTTCCGCGAGAATTAAACGTACACCTTGCAGAATGATAAATACGCCAGCAGCGAAGGTGATGGCCATAATGATGGCGTAGACAAGGTAGTTTTGACCGCCACTGAACTGGCTTTCAACGTACTCACGCCCGGCACTGATCGCCATGATCAGATAAATCACCATCATCGTAAGAGAAATAGAGATGGAACTGTCGCGCAGGAAGCTCAGATTTTTGGGCAAGTTCATCTCTTCGGTGGAGCGGGAACCTTTACCGCACACGCTGCCAATCCAGCCAGAGAGCACATATCCCAGAGTACCAAAGTGACCAAAAGCGATTTCATCATTCCCGGTAATACGCCTCATATAGCGTTGGGCCAACGCCGGGAAAAATGCCATCACCAGTCCCAGAATAAGAGAACCGGTAAAGACCAGTGAAATCCCTTCAAAACCCGCCACCGTAAGAATGACGCCAATCATGCAGGCCATATAAAAGGTGTGGTGCCCGGTCAGGAAGATATATTTCAGGCGCGTAAATCTGGCGACAATAATATTAGCCACCATACCAAATGCCATAATTAACGCCGTAGAAGCGCCATATTTTTCCAGCGCAATTGAAACTATCGCTTCATTATTTGGGATAATCCCCTGAATATTAAAAGCATGTTCAAACATACTTCCCAGTGGATTTAACGACCCGACCAGGACCGTTGCGCCGCCACCCAGTACAATAAATCCAAGGATAGTTTTAATTGTGCCTTTAACAACATCAGAAAAAGCTTTTTTCTGCGCAACCAGGCCAATTAAGGCAATCAACCCAACCAGTACCGAGGGTACTTTCAGGATATCAACAACAAAATTCAGCGTTTCAAGGATAAACATATCCACCTCGCTTCAATCAGAATTATCGTTTGGCGAACCAGTTGCGCAGTTGCGTTTCGAGTTCATTAATGTCAATGATGTTGTTGATAACCACCAGTTGACCTTCCGGCACGCTGGCGCTGGCTGCAATATCTTTCGCCATCACAAACAAATCGGCTGCGCCTGGAGTTGCAGATGAAAGATCGGAGTGTTCCACTTCCGCATCTATCTCCATTTTTTTCAGGATCTTTTTAATATTCATTTCAACCATAAAACTACTACCAAGCCCCGACCCGCAAATAGCCATGATTTTCATTGTATTCACCATTTTAATTTGTAGAGGTTCCCATCACGCAATGGCGTAATGTTGTGAAAAGATTGAATTTATAATGTAATTAGAATCGTGAAATTATCGTTTTTATTTCCTCCAGGTTACGAGCCTGATGTAATTCCTGTAAATCTTTTTCACTGGAGAATAACTCAGCCAGTGCAGATATCATTTCGATATGACTGTGTTTGTCTGGTGCGGCAAGTAAAACGATGACATCTACAGGATCAAATTCCTCGGCATTAAAACTGACACCTTCTTCGAGTTTTAATAATGATAACCCTAACCCTTTAGCCCCTTCTTCCGGTCGTGCATGAGGCATCGCCAATCCCGGCGCCAGAACATAATAGGGTCCCAATTTTTCATGCTGTTTTTTGATTGCAGTAAGATAATCCGTTGTAATAAGTCCAGCGTCCAGTAACGGTTTGCCGCAAATATCCAATGCCTGTTGCCAGGAGTCGACACTCTTACGCAATACAATTGTTGAATCAGAAAGCCAGGTATTAAGCACTTGTCCTCCTCATTTCCCGTATCAATGAGCAGACTTTAAGCAAGCAACGGCGGCATATCTGAGATCAATCTCACAAAGATAGCGCTATCAATATGTATCATTCATATTTGTGATAGCGCTATCAAAACGGATTTCACTGATGAAATCCAAGCTTCCGGCAGAAATTAAGAGGTATACTCTGCTACCAACAGGAAGCCGTCGATGACAAGCAAAAAAAGATCTCCATATGTAGTCGCTGAGCAGGATTTTGTATGGCAATAACCCGAAAACGTCGCAGTACAGGTAAAGTCACTATCGCCGATGTCGCGCAACTCGCAGGCGTTGGCACAATGACGGTATCCAGGGCGTTACGTACGCCTGAACAAGTTTCCGATAAACTACGAGAGAAGATCGAAGCCGCTGTAAATGAACTGGGGTATATGCCTAATCTCACTGCAAGTGCGCTGGCATCGGCATCCTCTCATACTATTGCGATGGTCGTCCCCAATCTGGCCGAAGCGGGATGTACAGAAATGTTTGCCGGACTGCAACATGTGCTACAGCCTGCGGGATATCAGATAATCCTGGCCGAATCACGTCACCGCCTGGAACAAGAAGAAAAAGTGCTGGAAACTCTGCTGGCGTCGAATATCGCCGCAGCTATTTTGCTCAGTGTTGAGCATAGCGATACCGTGCGCAACTGGCTCAAAAATGCTTCAATTCCCGTTATGGAAATCGGCGCCATTCGTACCGACCCGATTGATATGAACATTGGTATTGATAATGTCGCTGCGATGTTCGAACTGACAGATATGCTGGTACAACGTGGTTATCAGAATATCGGCCTGCTGTGCGCTAACCAGGAACAGTGGATCTTTCAGCAACATTTACAGGGATGGTATAAAGCCATGTTGCGCCATCATATGTCTCCCAACCGCGTTATTAACGCCGCGCTGCCACCGGTATTTTCCACCGGGGCGTCACAATTGCCGGAATTTTTACTCGCATGGCCGGAACTGGACGCTCTGGTATGTGTGTCTGATGAACTGGCCTGTGGTGTTTTGTATGAATGTCAGCGAAGACGCATCAAAGTACCTGACGATCTCGCCGTAGTAGGATTTGGCGACAGTGATGTTAGCAAAGTTTGCCAGCCCCCGTTAACGACAATGACCGTTCCTCATCGGAAAATTGGTCTGGAGGCAGGGAAGGCTTTACTGGAACGAATTAAAGAAGGTAACTGGAGCGATCGAAAACCCATCGCTCCCAGTTTGTGCTTACGAGAAAGTTGCTGAAACTTATTAAGCCTCTTCCGAATCTTCTTGAATTTCTAGTTCATTCCTGACGTTACGCTTCATCCACAGCGCCAGAGCTTTCAGTGAATCTGGCGTGAATTCATCGCAACGAGCGGTGATTTCTTCCGGGGTCAGCCAGCATACCTCACTAATTTCATCTTCCTGAAGGGCGAAGGGGCCGTGAGAAACACAGCTAAACAACGCGCCCCAAACCCGGCAATTTTTATCCTCAAAATAGAACTGACCGTGCTCAGCAAAGGGAACTCCGGCAATGCCCAACTCTTCTTCCGCCTCGCGGCGTGCGGATTCCAGCAGTTGCTCATCAGCCTGAACTACACCACCTGCCGTAGCATCTAACATCCCAGGTAAAAAGTCTTTTGTCTCGGTACGACGCTGAACCAGAATTTTGCCCATGCCATCATGCACTACAATGTAAGTTGCACGATGACGCAGACACTCTGCTCGCATCTGTTCCCGGCTGGCTTGTGCAATGACTTCATTCTCTTCATTGACAATATCCACCCATTCAGTACTTGCCAAACGACGCTGTTCCATTATCAGGAAACCTTCTTTTTCTGGCGCTCTTACGGCGCATTTTGAGTTGTTGGGTAAATTACGGATTAATCGCAACCTGCGCAATGATACTTTGATCATTGAGTGCGATTACACTTAAAACGCCATCTTCCAACATGCCGTAGCTTGCCGGAAAACCGCCTTTCGGAATGCTCACCGAACCGGGGTTAAAGTGGAAAATTTCTCCCCGCTGTTCCGCGACCGGCAGATGGGTGTGTCCATACACCAAAACATCATTCTGGTTTAAAGCAGGCAGATTATCCGGGCCAAACAGATGACCATGCGTTAGAAACAGTCGTTGTTTTTCCATTAACACCTGTTGCCATGGCGCAGTCATCGGGAAATGCAGCAGCATCTGATCCACTTCGCTGTCGCAGTTGCCACGCACTGCGATAATTTTATGCGCCACTTCATTTAACCGCTCGGCTACCTTTGCTGGCGCATACCCTTCAGGCAGTGCGTTTCGCGGGCCATGATTCAGCACATCGCCGAGAATCACCAGCCACTGAGCACCGCTTTGGGCAAATAAATCAAGAACACGTTCCGTCGCCGGTAACGACCCATGAATGTCCGATGCAAACATCAGTTTCATCACTCACTCCTCGTCGAAAAAACGTAAGCTATAATACTGGATTCTGCTGCCGCTATCAGCCAGATTGCTTCGCTGAAAGTGCAATAAAACGCTGAACGGAAGCCCTCTGCTACCGGAGTGCCGCATAATCCACCAACCGATCCGACACGTTGCCGCCAACGGCCCATAGCCTTGCCATGCGGACTGTAAATATTCACCAGGATCAATAGACTGCGGGTCTTTCTCCAGCAACTCCCCCTGGCGGATAATACATGACGGGCACCTGACCAACATGTAATAGCGGATTCACTCATTATATCCCCGGCGATAAATGGGCTTGCTATCAAACTATAGAGCTTTTTCACCACTGTCATGTGACGAAAAATCACGCAAATCGCCACGCTTTCTATACTTAAGGTGTTCTGATTATTAGACAACCGGAGCCGCGATGCTCGATCTCTATTTCGCCCCAACACCGAATGGTCAAAAAATTACGTTGTTTCTTGAAGAAGCAAGACTGGACTATCGCTTAATCAACGTCGACCTCGGTAAAGGCAGCCAGTTTCGCCCGGAGTTTTTGCGTATTTCGCCCAACAATAAAATTCCGGCAATTGTTGATCACGCGCCAGACGATGGCGGCGAGCCGTTAAGCCTCTTTGAGTCCGGTGCAATTCTGTTGTATCTGGCAGAGAAAACGGGACTCTTTTTGAGTCACGAACCGCGTGAACGCGCCGCCACATTACAGTGGTTATTCTGGCAGGTTGGCGGACTGGGTCCGATGCTCGGACAAAACCATCATTTCAATCATGCTGCACCACAGACCATTCCTTATGCCATTGAGCGTTACCAGGTAGAAACCCTGCGCCTTTATCATGTCATGAACAAGCGTCTGGAAAACTCGCCCTGGTTGGGCGGCGAAAATTACAGCATTGCAGATATTGCCTGCTGGCCGTGGGTGAATGCATGGCTCCGCCAGCGAATTGATCTCACGATGTATCCGGCGGTAAAGAACTGGTATGAGCGAATCCGTTCTCGTCCGGCTACCAACCAGGCACAGCTAAAAGCTCAACTCAATGATGAAATTTCGAATGGTTAACAAATAAAGGTTCTCGTGTATTATTTCGGTCTAAGTAAAACAACGGAGAACCTGCAATGGCACAACCTGCCGCTATTATTCGTATAAAGAACCTTCGTTTACGTACGTTTATCGGAATTAAAGACGAAGAGATTAACAATCGTCAGGATATTGTTATCAATGTCACTATCCACTACCCCGCCGATAAAGCACGCACCAGCGAAGATATTAACGACGCACTGAATTACCGCACCGTCACCAAAAACATCATTCAGCACGTTGAAAATAACCGCTTCTCTTTGCTGGAAAAATTAACTCAGGATGTGCTCGACATCGCACGTGAACATCACTGGGTGACGTATGCTGAAGTGGAGATCGATAAACCTCACGCGCTGCGCTACGCCGACTCAGTATCAATGACCTTGAGCTGGCAGCGCTGACCGCCATATCGGGAGGCAGCATGAACATAGTGATCACCGGAGGAACGGGATTAATGGGTCGCCATTTGATTCCGCGTTTGCTGGAGCTGGGACATCAAATCACGGTAGTGACGCGTAACCCGCCGAAAGCCAGCTCCGTTCTCGGTCCCCGGGTGACACTATGGCAAGGGCTTGCCGATCAAAGCAACCTCAACGACGTTGATGCGGTAATCAACCTGGCCGGAGAACCGATTGCCGATAAACGCTGGACTCACGAGCAAAAAGAGCGTCTTTGCCAAAGCCGCTGGAGTATCACACAAAAACTGGTGGAGTTAATTAACGCCAGCAATACGCCGCCGTCAGTGTTTATTTCGGGTTCGGCGACGGGTTATTACGGCGATCTGGGGGAAGTGGTCGTCACTGAAGAAGAACCGCCGCATAACGAATTTACCCATAAACTCTGCGCCCGTTGGGAGGAAATTGCCTGTCGGGCGCAAAGCGACAAAACGCGCGTGTGCCTGTTGCGTACCGGCGTGGTGCTGGCACCTGATGGCGGTATCCTCGGCAAAATGTTACCGCCGTTTCGCCTCGGTTTAGGCGGCCCGATAGGTTCCGGTCGGCAGTATCTGGCCTGGATTCATATCGATGATATGGTCAACGGTATTCTCTGGCTGCTGGATAACGAGCTGCGCGGGCCGTTTAATATGGTTTCGCCCTACCCGGTACGCAATGAACAATTTGCCCATGCGCTCGGTCATGCACTGCATCGCCCGGCGATTATACGCGCCCCCGCGACCGCCATTCGGTTGTTAATGGGCGAATCTTCAGTACTGGTGTTAGGTGGACAACGCGCACTTCCTAAAAGGCTGGAAGAAGCGGGTTTTGCGTTTCGCTGGTACGATTTAGACGAGGCGCTGGCGGATGTCGTTCGCTGATGTGGTTTACTGCAAACATCCGCCAGTTAACTCCCGGTGTTATAGGGTTAGTGGCTTTGCGCGATAAGATCGTCTGGCGAAAGTCGGGTCAGCGTCAGGATGACTTCGTGGTCAAATCCTTTTTCCAGCATCTCCTGAGCAATACGCAGGGCTTCTTCGCGTTTGCCCAGAATTAATCCGTCATTCCGCCCTTCTTCACGTAATCTGTCAGCAATGGTCATCAGTTTCTCCTTTTCTTGTGGTGCGCGTTCTGTTATCTCACCAATAAATGCACGGAAACGCTGGGCATCCCCCGTTTGTAATACGTAATTAAACAGGGCTTTTAGCTGTCTGTCATTAGTGTTCCCTGTAACTAGCAGCGAAACAATTTGGTCGACTAATCCCAACAGATCGCGCTGACGAATATGTTTCTGAATTAACTCCAGTAACGCCATTTTGCGATGTTGCATAATCTCGTCATCTGGCACCACGGTAATATCCACCAGCGGAAAAGCCGATGAATAAATTTTGCGGGCAATCGCAGGCTCGGCAAATTCATCAAGCCAGCAGAGAGAATAAGGATAAGGACTTCTGCAACCATGATAAAACAGCATCGGGATCACCAAAGGCAGTTCTTTATAGCCTGCATCAAGATGGTTTTGCATCGCAGCAATGGAATAGCGCATCATGCGAAAAGCCATTAATTCTTCCGGCTTACTTTGGTGCTCTATCACTACATAAATATAACCCGCTCCCTCCTGCGTTTTCACAGACCACAAGAGATCGGAATAATATTGCCGCAGGTCTTCATCAATAAAACTATTAGGCTCCAGTTTGAGCGTCGTTAAGTCACACAGTTTGCGCAGCGGTGCGGGAAGATGAATATCAATAAAATCCCGCGCGGTGTCTGGATGGCGTAAAAAAGATTTAAATACCGCATCATGCGGCGTGGAAGTTGTCGATATGGTCATGGCGTTCCGTCACCCCTCAAATTTAAGATGACGAGACAATAACCTCCCTTTATAAACAAGGCAGCAAGCAGTTTTTATATCTGGACAGCGAATTCAGAAGTATTTTTAGCGGATTGCAACTTTTACATTTCAACGGAAGCCAACTCGCAAATTAGCCATGAAAATACTCCGGCAGCGTTAACCACCGGAGAGGCAATTATTTCAGCGATCCCTTAAGGAACTGTTGCAAACGAGGGCCTTGCGGGTTGCCGAATAACTGCTCCGGCGCGCCTTCTTCTTCTATTTTTCCCTGATGGAGGAAAATAACATGAGTAGAAACATGGCGGGCAAAGCCCATTTCATGGGTTACCACCACCATGGTTTTCCCCTCTTCCGCCAGTTTTTGCATAATGCGCAGCACTTCGCCTACCAGTTCAGGATCGAGCGCCGAGGTAGGTTCATCAAACAGCAGAACTTCCGGTTCCATTGCCAGCGCCCGAGCAATGGAAACACGCTGTTGCTGACCGCCGGAAAGATGCACCGGATATTTCCCCTGCGCACGTTCGTCTATACCGACTTTCGCCAGATACTTCACCGCCCGCTCGCGTGCTTCCTGCTTGCTCAGGCCCAGCACCTGAATCGGCGCTTCCATGACGTTTTCCAGTACCGTCATATGGCTCCAGAGATTGAAGTGCTGGAACACCATAGTCAGACGCGTACGTAATAACCGTAACTGATTTTTATCGGCGACTTTAAGTTGACCGTCTTGATCACGTACCAGACTGATCGTCTGACCGTTAACCACGATCGAGCCTTCGCTTGGTTTTTCGAGGAAGTTAATGCAACGCAGAAAGGTACTTTTCCCCGATCCCGACGATCCGATGATGCTTATGACATCTCCGGCGTTTGCTTGCAACGAGACCCCTTTCAGCACTTCATGTTCGCCGTAGCGTTTGTGCAAATCGATAACGTTTAATTTATTCTCGGACATCGTATTCTCAGTGCGTTGAAGAAGGTTTCACATGCTGCAACCAGCGTTTTTCCGCTCTGCGAAAGAGGCTGATCAGGACATAAGAGATGATTAAATAGAGTACCGCGGCAATACCGAAGGCGGTAAAAGGTTGATAGGTCGCGGCATTGATATCACGGGCAATTTTCAGCAGATCCGGCACCGTGGCGGTAAATGCCAGCGCAGTCGAATGCAGCATCAGGATCACTTCGTTGCTATACGCCGGTAAAGCAATACGCAGCGCCGAAGGCAAAATAATGCAGCGATACATTTTAAAGGTCGAGAAGCCATAGGCTCTGGCGGCTTCAATTTCCCCATGCGGCACCGAACGGATTGCCCCGGCAAAAATCTCGGTGGTGTAAGCACAGGTGTTGAGCGTTAGCGCCAGCACGGTGCAGTTAAGGCCACTGCGGAAAAAAGCATTAAGGAATTCAGTTCCCTTAACAATCTCCAGCGTGTACATGCCGGAATAGAACACCAGCAACTGCACATACAGCGGCGTACCGCGAAAAATATAAGTAAATAGCCAAATCGGAAACTGAATATATTTATTACTGGAGACGCGACCAATCGCCAGAAACAGCGCCAGAATTCCGCCTATCACTACCGACAAAATCAACAACCATAGAGTGATCGCCACGCCAGTAAAGCGATAACCGTCGGTCCACAGTAGCGGTTTCCAGTATTCATGTAATATTTCGATCACAGGTCGGCCCTCTTCACACCCACAGAGTAGCGGCGCTCAAGGAACAGCAGCACACCATTGGAAACGGTAGTGAAAACCAGATAAATCACGCCGCAGACGATGGCGAAATAGAACGGTTCCCAGGTACTTTTGCCCGCCAGTTGCGTGGCTTTGACGACATCTTCCAGACCAAGTAACGAAACCAGGGCGGTAGATTTGAGGATCACCTGCCAGTTGTTGCCAATCCCCGGCAGGGCATAACGCATCATCGCCGGAAACATAATCCGCCGAAACACTTGCCAGCGAGTAAAGCCAAATGCCGTCGCCGCCTCTATATGCCCTTTCGGCACCGCCATAAACGCACCGCGAAATGTTTCAGTGAAGTAAGCGCCGTAGATAAAACCGAGAGTGATAATACCGGCAACCATCGGGTCGATATCAATCTGTCCGACGCCCATCGCCTCCGTCACCGTGTTTAACGCAATCTGCAAACCGTAGAAAATCAGCAGCATCAACACTAAATCCGGCACACCACGAATCAGTGTGGTGTAGCCTTCAAAAATCAGCCCCGAAAGCCGGTTTTGCGACAGCTTACCGCCAGCGCCAATTAAACCGATGATTACAGCAAGCACTACAGAGCTGATAGCCAGCTCCAGCGTGACAAGCGCCCCCTGTAAAATAACGCCTGAAAAACCATACAACATGCTGCCTGTCCTGTTGTGTGTGGTGAATTACCGCCTCTTGTCTCCCTCCGGCTCTTCGAAGGGAGCGGGCTTTCTTTCACCGATGGCGATTAACCACCATAAACATCAAAATCGAAGTACTTTTTCGCTAATTTCTCGTAAGTACCGTCAGCGCGCATTTCGGCAAAGGCTTTGTTCAGTGCCTCGCGCAGTTCGTTATCGTCTTTACGCAGGCCCATGCCGGTGCCTACGCCAAACAATTTTTCATCTTTAACAGACGGGCCGCCGAATTTGTAATCTTTACCCACTGGCTGCTTGAGGAAACCTTCGCTGGCGGCTACTTCGTCCTGGAACGCGGCATCAATGCGCCCGGCAGTCAGGTCAGAATAAATATTGTCCTGTCCCTGATAAGAGACAATTTCAATGCCTTTTGGCGCCCAGTACTCGTTACCGAACGTCTCCTGCGTGGTGCCCTGCAGTACCCCTACCCGCTTACCTTTCAATGATTCAACCGTCGGCTGAATGTCAGAATTTTTCGCGACCACCAGACGAGAATCGGCAGCGTACAGTTTGTCGGTGAAAGCAATTTCCTGCTGACGTTTTTCAGTGATGGAAAGCGATGACATGATGGCGTCTATCTTCTTCGCTTTTAATGACGGAATTAACGCATCCAGCGGATTCTCAACAAACGTACATTGCGTATTGATGCGTTTACACAGCTCTTTCGCCAGATCGATATCAAAGCCAACCAGCTCGCCTTGTGAATTTTTTGATTCAAATGGCGCATAAGTCGGATCCGTACCAATACGGATATTTTGTGGAATTGCAGCAAGCGCCGCAGTTGCACTCGATAAGGCCAGAACCAGAGAGAGCGATAGCACCCGTTTTTTCATAATGTCCTCAACTGACAGTCTTTTTATAGGGAATATTTACAGGTTTGTTACACTTATCGTGCCATAAAATTAACCAATAAGGCAAAGTGTCCGGGCCATCTTGTTGTATTATTTTGCATTAAAATTGCTTAAGTATGCATTTCAATGCACCACAATAGTGCAACAAACCTGAAGTGCCCCTGATGAATGTCCCATCAAGTGCAGCTTCCCGGCGGCGAATTAATCGCCGTAGACATTAAAGTCGAAGTACTTTTTCGCCATCTTGTCGTAAGTGCCATCCTGACGCAGCTCGCCAAGGGCTTTATCAAACGCGGCCTTCAGTTCTGTATCATCTTTACGCAACCCTACACCCGTACCATCGCCGAAGTATTTTTTGTCTTTTACCGATGGGCCTGCAAAGGCAAAATCTTTACCGGCTGGCTGCTTAAGGAAACCTTCACTGGCAGCCACTTCATCCTGAAGCGCAGCATCCAGGCGCCCAGCAGCAAGATCGGAATAGACCAGATCCTGGTTGGCATAAGCCACTACATCAATACCTTTACTACGCCAGTTATCATTGGCGTAAGCTTCCTGAGTAGAACCTTGCAGCACGCCCACATGTTTACCTTTCAGCGAATCCAGCGTTGGCTGGATCGGTGAACCTTTAGCAGCAATCAGACGAGAGTCCGCGGCATACAGCTTGTCGGAGAAGGCTATCTCCTGCTGGCGTTTATCGGTAATGGAGAGCGATGAAATAATGGCGTCGATTTTTTTCGCTTTCAGTGAGGGGATCAACGCATCAAAGTCACTGGCAACCCAGGTACATTTCACCTGCATCCGTTTGCACATCTCGTTACCGAGATCGATATCAAAGCCAACAAAATCACCTTTGGCATCTTTCGATGAGAACGGCGCATAAGTGGTATCCGTCCCGATACGTACCGTCTCCGGCAGCGCCGCGTAGCTGGAAGCAGCTGCGGAAATACCGACTAATAAAGACAGAGCGAGAATCGACTTCTTCATACATAACCCTCAAGTGAGATGGCTTTTTTATGTTGTGTGTTTGCAGGCTCGTTCATGCAGGTCTTATGCCATCTTACCGACAATCAAAACATTCGACGTTAAATATGTTAATAAGACGTTGCATTATTGTCCTGAAGTTGAAGATAGCAGGTATGTCGGTTGGATCGCAGCGTTTCGCTTCAATGACAGGAACAAAATGTTGAGGATTTGATCGCGGTTGCAAAATTGCCCTGAAACAGGGCAATTGTGGGATTATGCGCCCTGCCAGCGAGCAAAAAGATCTTCAGGAAGCGTTATGGCAAACTGGTCAAGAACACGGTTAACTGTCTGATTTATCACATCATCCAGCGATTGTGGGCGATGATAAAACGCCGGAACAGGCGGCATAATTACCGCACCAATTTCTGCCGCCTGAGTCATTAAACGCAGGTGGCCTAAGTGCAACGGTGTTTCACGCACACAAAGCACCAGCGGTCGACGCTCTTTCAGCACCACATCTGCCGCACGGGTCAGTAAGCCATCAGTATAGCTATGTACAATGCCGGAAAGGGTTTTGATTGAACAGGGTAAAATCACCATCCCCAGAGTCTGGAAAGAACCGGAAGAGATACTGGCGGCAATATCGCGCGCATCATGCGTGACATCAGCTAATGCCTGCACTTCGCGCAGGGAAAAATCCGTTTCGAGAGATAGGGTCTGGCGCGCCGACTGGCTCATCACCAGATGCGTTTCAACATCTGCGACATCACGCAGAACCTGCAATAAACGTACGCCATAAATCGCGCCGCTGGCACCGCTGATGCCCACAATAAGTCGTTTCATAAATAGTTGCCCTGTCAGACTTGCAGGCAGACTTTGCAGGATTTCGGCGGGAGTTGCAAGTCAGGGTGCCAGACCGACACCCTGAGCGAAGGTGTTATCCTTCGTTATGCATTTCCAGATTTTCCACTTCGTTCTGACGCTGCACCGCTTTAGCGTCGTCGTTACGTAAGGTATCGAGGAAATCGAGGTAGCCCTGATCAACATCTTTAGTCACATAGATGCCGTTAAACACCGAACATTCAAACTGCTGAATATCCGGGTTTTCAGCGCGAACGGCTTCGATCAGATCGTTCAGATCCTGGAAGATAAGTCCGTCAGCACCGATGATCTGCCGAATTTCATCCACTTCACGTCCATGAGCGATCAATTCGTTAGCGCTCGGCATATCAATACCGTAAACGTTCGGGAAGCGGATTTCCGGTGCCGCAGAAGCCAGGTAAACTTTCTTCGCTCCGGCCTCACGTGCCATTTCGATAATCTGTTCAGAGGTGGTGCCACGGACGATGGAGTCATCGACCAGCAGAACGTTTTTATCGCGGAACTCAGCGCGGTTGGCATTTAGTTTACGACGTACAGACTTACGACGCAGTTGCTGGCCTGGCATGATGAAGGTGCGACCAACATAGCGGTTTTTAACAAAGCCCTGGCGGTACGGTTTCCCCAGAATTCGGGCGATTTCCAGCGCAATATCGCAGGAAGTTTCTGGAATCGGGATCACCACGTCGATATCCAGATCTTCCCATTCGCGGGCAATTTTCTCGCCCAGTTTCGTGCCCATATTCACACGCGCGCTGTAAACGGAAATTTTGTCGATGAATGAATCCGGGCGAGCAAAGTAAACATACTCAAACAGGCACGGATTGCTGACCGGATTGTCAGCACACTGACGGGTAAACAACTGCCCTTCTTCAGTGATGTAAATCGCTTCGCCCGGTGCGACGTCACGCAGAAACTCAAAGCCCAGGGTGTCGAGCGCAACGCTTTCGGAGGCGACCATATATTCTGTGCGATTATCGTCAATATCGCGTTTTCCCAACACCAGCGGACGAATACCGTTAGGATCGCGAAAAGCAACCATACCGTGACCGATAATCATCGCCACGCAAGCATACGCACCGCGGATTAAGCGGTTTGTGGCAGCAATGGCGGCAAAAATATTGTCGGCTTCCAGCGGGTAATGGCGGAAGTTGTCCAGTTCACTGGCGAAGATATTGAGCAGAATTTCCGAGTCGGAAGTGGTGTTGATGTGGCGGCGTTTTTCTTCAAACAGCTTTTTACGCAACTCGTGAGCGTTGGTCAGATTGCCGTTGTGAGCAAGCGTGATGCCATACGGAGAGTTAACATAAAACGGCTGCGCTTCAGAAGCGCTGGAGCTGCCAGCCGTCGGGTAACGCACATGACCAATGCCCATATTGCCTTGCAAACGCTGCATATGGCGAGCATCAAATACATCACTCACCAGCCCGTTCGCTTTCCGCAAGCGGAAGCAGTTATTGGCATCAATGGTGATGATGCCGGCGGCATCCTGACCACGATGCTGAAGCACCGTTAAGGCATCATAAATCGACTGGTTAACCGGCATAACACCGGCGATACCGACAATACCGCACATACGTCTTTTTCCTCGTTAAGCCACATCTCAGAGCACTTACGCTCTGGGCAAGAAACTTGACGAGCTTTGCAGATAATCAAAAAACCATCTGATGATAAAACTGAACTGTGGGATCAGCTGTGATTTGCTCCAGTCTTCACTTTTCGATACCCCGGTAAAGGAGTCGAGAAAGAAAAGAATAGCGGCGACAATCAGCACACCACGCAATGCGCCGAAACAGACGCCCAGCACCCGATCGGTGCCTGACAACCCTGTTTTCTCCACTAACTGGCCTATCACAAAGTTCACGATAGCACCAACGATCAAAGTGGCGATAAACAGTACTGCAATGGCAATCCCATTTCGAACCAGTTCGTCTTCAAAGCCCGTAAACCAGACTGACAGGTAAGTGTAGTAATGGCTGGCGACAAAGAAAGCACAACCCCATGTCACCAGCGATAACGCTTCACGAACAAAGCCGCGGATCAGGCTTACCAGAGAGGAAAAAGCAATCACCGCGATTATGGCGTAATCAATCCAGACCATATGTGTCCCACGATTTTACGCCCTGTCATCCTGTTCGGGGCGCATTCTAACAGAAAAAGAAAACGTTTGCGTAGGGATTTCCTTCCCGCGCATCAATAAAAATGGCGCTGAAAAAATATTCAACGCCATCGACTTTTTATGCCTTTTGCGGCATTGGGCAACGGCTGTCGGATGCGGCGTAAACGCCTTATCCGATCTACGGGTCTATTCCAGCGTAGGCCTGATAAGACGCACCAGCGTCGCATCAGGCAATCACTGTCGGATGCGGCGTGAACGCCTTATCCGACCTACGGCTCAACCCCTGCGTAGGCCTGATAAGATGCGCCAGCATCGCATCAGGCAACGGCTGTCGGATGCGGCGTGAACGCCTTATCCGACCTACGGGACTCCCCTGCGTAGGCCTGATAAGACACGCTAGTGCCGCATCAGGCAACACCGTATTAATTCGGCGTATAGCCCATCACCACGCCGCTCAGGCCAGAAAGCTGTTTCAGTTCGCCAAGCGAACCTTTCAACTTATCTTTCGAAGCATCAGGCCCAACAAGAATACGGGTAATTTTACCCTGCACTGGCGTGGATGGCGACGTATAAACCCGATATCCCGCACCGCGCAGCTTGCCGACAATCTCATTCACTTTATCGGCATTTTTCAGTGCGCCCAATTGAACCACGTAGGCTTTGCCCGTCGGCGCCGCTTTTTCTTCCACAACCGGCTTCGGCGCTGGCGGCGCTTCAACCTTCGGCTTAGGCGGCTCCACCGGTTTCGGCTTCGGTGGCGCGACCGGCGCGGGCTCCGGTTCAAACTCGGTATTATTGGCCGCAATGGTTGCCGGATCGAGCGACGGTGCGGCGGCATCACCCGCCCGCACCTCTTCCGCCGCGCCTTCCGGCGGCTGCGTCGGCAGCGCCTGGGTGGCGGCTGGCATCATATCGGGTTCATCACGATCGCCCGGCTTTGGCACCAGAGGGATCGCAGCGAACTCATCCTGATAATGTTTTTTCTGCCCGTCGAGCAGCCCCGGAAGCACAATCACCCCCAGCGCCACCAGCACTATTGTGCCTACTAACCGATTCTGAAACTTACTCGCCACCGCTTCTCCTCGCGTCAATCACTTCCATGACATGTGCGACCGTATGGAACGAACCACACACCAGCACGGTATCTTCCGCTTTAGCGTCCGCCATCGCGGCATCCCATGCCTGCGCAACGCTATCAAATCGTTTGCCGTTCCCCAGATGTTCCAGCAGTTGCTCTGCTGTGGCACCACGCGGCCCTTCCAGTGGCGCACAATACCAGTCATCAACCACGCTTTTCAACCAGGCCAGAGTTCCGGCAATATCTTTATCATGTAGCATACCGATAACCGCCAACACACGCCCGTTTTTCGGTAACGCTTGCATACGCCCGGTGAGATATTCCGCCGCATGAGGATTATGGGCGACATCAAAAATAACACGTGGCGACTCGCTCACAATCTGGAAACGTCCTGGCAAAATTGCGCTGGCAATGCCGTCGCGAATTGCCTGTTCACTGACGTCAAGGTCGCTGGCTCGTAGCGCCGCCAACGCCGTTGCGGCATTCGGTTGCGGGACTAGCGGCAACGGCAGATTTTCCAGCGTGCCGTGCGCATCGGTAAACGACCAGTTATGATCGGTCACGGAATAACTCCATTCAACGCCACAACGCTGCAACAATGCGCCTTTCTCCTGCGCCACATCAGCAATGGTGTAAGGCATTATCGGCTCGCCGACAATCGCCAGTTTTTCGTGGCGGAAAATCCCCGCTTTCTCGCGACCAATGCTTTCACGATCCGGCCCCAACCAGTCGGTATGATCCAATGCAATGCTGGTCACCACAGCGACATCGGCATCGACAATGTTAGTCGCATCCAGGCGACCGCCCAACCCCACTTCCAGGATCACCACATCGAGTTGCGCCTGTTTAAACAGCCACAACGCCGACAGCGTACCGTATTCAAAATAGGTCAGGGAAATATCACCGCGTGCGACCTCTATTTCAGCAAAAGAGGCGGTATGCGCGGATTCCGGCAATTCCAGGCCTTGTACACGAACTCGCTCGGTATAACGCACCAGATGCGGCGAACTGTACACACCGACTTTGTACCCTGCCGCCATCAGTATCGATTCCAGCGTACGGCAGGTTGTACCTTTGCCATTAGTGCCTGCGACGGTAAACACAAACGGCGCAGGTTTGAGGACGCCGAGACACGCCGCGACCTGACTTACACGCTCAAGACCGAGATCGATAGTTTTACTGTGCAGGTTTTCCAGATAAGAAAGCCACGAAGCCAGAGGCGACGCGGCTTGAGGAATGCGTTTGATATTCATGGTATCCGCTGATTCGTTACGAGGTGAAAAGCAAAAGGGCAGAGCCGACGGCCCTGCCCTTATCAGTTATCAGGCCTCAGATTCCTGATCCGGTACCGGAGGCACCACTTCGCCTTCACGCGGCGCATCAGGATTCGGCGCTGGCAGATTCATCAGCTTCGCCAGAATGCTGGCCAGTTTCAGGCGCATTTCCGGGCGACGGATGATCATATCGATGGCGCCTTTCTCGATCAGGAATTCACTGCGCTGGAATCCTGGCGGCAGTTTTTCGCGTACAGTCTGCTCAATAACGCGCGGACCGGCAAAGCCAATCAACGCTTTCGGTTCAGCAATGTTGAGATCGCCCAGCATCGCGAAACTTGCAGAAACACCGCCCATGGTCGGGTCAGTCAGCACGGAAATATACGGCAGTCCGCGCTCCTGCATTTTCGCCAGCGCGGCAGAAGTTTTCGCCATCTGCATCAGCGACATCAGCGCTTCCTGCATACGCGCGCCACCAGAAGCGGAGAAGCAGATCAGCGGGCAGTTATCTTCCAGCGCCTGTTCGACAGCACGCACGAAACGCGCACCAACCACGGAACCCATTGAACCGCCCATAAAAGCGAATTCGAATGCCGCAGCGACAACCGGCATCCCATACAGGGTGCCTTTCATCACGACCAGCGCATCTTTTTCGCCGGTTTCTTTCTGCGCAGAAGCCAGACGGTCTTTATACTTCTTGGAGTCACGGAACTTCAGCACGTCTTTTGGCTCAAGCTCGCTACCCAGCTCCACAAGGCTTCCTTCATCTAACAGGCTATGCAGGCGATTACGCGCCGTCATGCGCATGTGATGGTCACACTTCGGACAGACCTCAAGATTACGCTCCAGCTCAGCGCGGTATAAAACCTGACCGCAGCTATCACACTTAGTCCACACCCCTTCAGGAATGCTCGCCTTGCGGGTGGGAGTAATGTTGCTTTTAATTCGTTCAATCCAGCTCATTAGGGACCTTTCTGTCTGAACCTGGTTCGATGCCAGTTTTATCTTTGGGGACGCATAATGCCATTTTTGCCCCCAACAGACCATGAATGTTGCACATTAAAACATAACAGCCCGAAACTTTGGATAAAAAAGTGGTCGAACCGCGGAGTTACTTTTTATTTTGCGGCGCGTGCCGCAGCGCGTTTGTGGCGAATAAATTCGAAAACACCTGGCAATATTGAAACAAAAATAATGCCAACAATCATCAGTTTAAGGTTGCTCTGAATGAAGGGGAGCGTTCCGAAGAAATAGCCAGCGTAGGTAAAAAGCAGTACCCACAACAACGCGCCAATCACGTTGAAAGCGGCGAAATGACGGTACGACATGTGGCCCATCCCCGCGACAAACGGGGCGAACGTTCTGACGATAGGCACAAAACGGGCAAGAATAATGGTTTTGCCGCCATGCTTCTCATAAAACTGATGGGTTTTATCGAGATAACTGCGACGGAAAATCTTCGAATTGGGATTGCTGAATAACTTCTCACCGAACAGTCGGCCAATGGTGTAGTTGACCGCGTCACCGACAATTGCGGCAATCAGCATCAGTACGACCATCATATGAACGTTGAGATCGTTAGTTTCCAGTGATGCCAACGCTCCGGCAACAAACAGTAGAGAATCACCAGGCAAAAACGGCGTTACCACCAACCCGGTTTCGCAGAACAGAATCAAAAACAAAATGGCATAAACCCAGACGCCGTACTGCGCGACCAGCTCCGCCAGGTGCACATCTATATGCAAAATAAAATCGATGAGGAAATAAATCAGGTCCATATTTGCCTATGCCTTGTGCGACTAAATTAGTCCGCCAGAAACAGCGGGCCCATTGGTGGTTTTGGAAGATCAAATCGGTCTGGATAATCCACCGCGACCAGATATAGCCCTTCCGCTTTCGCCGTTGCTGCCGCCAGCGTTCTGTCCTTTGCCGCCAACAGCTCTGCTATCCAACTCTCCGGCTGGTGGTGGGCGCCAACTTCCATCAGGCTACCGACAATATTCCTCACCATGTGATGTACAAAGGCATTTGCTTTGATATCCACCACCACATAAGGTCCGTGACGCGTAACGTTGATATGCATCACGTTGCGCCACGGTGTCCGGGACTGGCACTGCACCGCGCGAAACGAGGTGAAATCATTCTCGCCCAGCAGGCATTGCGCAGCCCGATGCATCCGCTCGGCGTCCAGTGGTTCGTAAAAGTGAGTCACACCTTTACTCAACACTGCCGGGCGCAGTCGATGATTGTAGATGATGTAGCGATAACGGCGAGCCATAGCGCTAAATCGGGCATGAAAATCATCTGGTACAGCTTTAACCCAACGCACGGCGATATCACCAGGTAAATTCGCATTGACGCCTAGCGTCCATGCGGCATCCTTACGCAGAGCGGTAGTTTCGAAATGCACCACCTGCCCCGTACCATGCACGCCTGCGTCAGTACGCCCGGCGCAGAACACGGTGATCGGTTCGTTCGCCACCTGCGAGAGCGCTTTTTCCAGTTTTTCCTGCACACTGCGTACTTCGTTTTGCCGTTGCCAGCCGTAATACTTACTACCGTCGTACTCAATGCCCAGCGCAATTTTATAAACTGGCGATGGTTGCTGGTCGGACATCAGTACAGATACTCCTGCACCAGTTTCTCAGCGATTTTCACAGCCATTAGCGCACCGCCAAAGCGAACGTTATCGGCAACAGACCAGAACTGAATTTGCTCCGGCATACCGTAGTCATTGCGCACGCAACCAACAGACAGATGCGGCGTACCGGAAGCGTCGCCGACCTGAGTCGGGAACTCGTTCTCTTCGGAAAGCACAATATCTTCGCCTTGCGCAAAAGCATCACGCGCTTCTTCCGCCGCCAGCGGACGCAATGCTTCAAAGTTCACCATCTGGGCGTGACCATAAAAGACGGGTGACTGCACGACGCTCGCTGAAATCATCAGCCCCTCGTCCTGCAAAATTTTGCGGACTTCATCGACGATACGACGCTCTTCGCGCACACTACCTTCCCTGTCCGGCAATAACGGCAGCATGTTGAACGCCAGTTGACGACCGAAGAAATCATCTTCATCAATCGGAATGCCGTTGAGCAATTTTGCGCTCTGCCCGGCTAAGGCATCGACCGCTTTTTTACCCTGAGCAGAGGCAGAAATCAGGCTGGTAACGCTAATGCGCGACAAACCGCCCTGATCGATTAACGGTTTCAGCGCCGCCAGCAATTGGCTGGTCAGGCTGTCCGGTACGGCAATAACGTTGCGGTTACGGTAATCGGTCAGCACGAACGGGTTCACTTCCGGCACCACCAGCGGTACATCGGGTTCGAGGGCAAACAATCCGCTGCTATCAATGACCAGGCACCCTGCGTTGGTCGCTTCTTCAACCCAGCTCGCAGTGGCTTCTTTGCCAGCGACAAAAAACGCCAGCTGCGCCTGCGTCCAGTCAAAATCGACGACATCCTGCACGATGATTGTCTTACCACCAAAGCGCAGATGTTCACCTGCGCTTTCGTTACGTGCCAGTGCATAAATTTCTCCAACCGGGAACTGACGTTCAGCCAGCGTTTCGAGCAGGGCTTCACCCACAGCGCCAGTTGCGCCCAGGATGGCAATGTTCCAGCCTTCAGACATGGTGGTTTACTCCAGAAATAGCAAAACTCCCTGCCGATATTACAGCAGAGAGCATGAAGAAGAGATTAACGTGCCGGATGATGAACGGCGTTAAAACCCAGTTTACACAGTAATGCCGCCGCGCTGGCGTCATCACACATCACATACAGAGACGACCATTCACGGCGCTCAAGGTAATTTTTGCGCAATTTATCGAACTCACCCGGAATCCCAGCAACTTTGCGCAGTGGCGCATCATCGCGGCGCACATCATACACCAAATGCACCAGCCTTTTTAGCGTTGGCTGATCGAGAGAACCATGTAGCGTAATGCGACCAAACTCCGGCGCAGGCAGCAACGTATCCAGCGCAACGTGCTGCTCATGACCGATAAACTTGCTGTAAGCTTCAAACACTTGCGTTGTACCACGCGCTTTCCCTTCCAGGGTATAGCCCGCGATATGCGGCGTACCGATATCTACTTTTTTCAGCAGCTCCACATTGAGCTCCGGTTCGCCTTCCCAGACATCCAGCACTACGCTCAGCTTCTGGCCTTCGTTCAGACAGGTCAGCAGCGCGGTATTATCGACAACCGCGCCACGACAGGCGTTAATCAGAATCGCCCCCGGTTTCAGTCTGCGAATCAGTTTTTCGTCCGCCAGATGCTGCGTTTTATACGGCCCGTCTTTGAACAGCGGCGTATGGAAAGTCAGAATATCCGCTTGTGCAACTAACTCGTCCAGCGAGCGAAAATCGCCTTCATCTCCACGATCGGCGCGTGGCGGGTCGCACAACAAAGTGCGAATGCCCAAGGCTTCCAGGCGCGCCTGTAATCGACGACCGACGTTACCGACGCCCACGATACCAACAGTACGCTCATGCAGTGAAAATCCATCACGCTCAGCAAGCATTAGCAGTGATGAGAAAACGTACTCCACGACGGCAATTGCATTGCAACCTGGCGCTGCGGAAAAGCCAATCCCCGCCTGTTTCAACCATGCCCCATCAACATGGTCGGTCCCTGCAGTAGCAGTACCGACAAATTTAATGGGTTTTCCGGCCAGCAAAGATTCGTTCACCTTCGTGACCGAACGCACCATCAACGCATCTGCGTCATCCAGTTGTGCAACGGGAATCGGACGACCGGGAACCGCTTTCACCTCACCCAAACGGCTAAATAATTCACGGGCATAAGGCATATTTTCATCAACAAGGATTTTCACGTTTGTGGTACCTGTATGAGACGAGAGTTAACCAAACAAGTGTGCCATAATCTCGCGCCCAGGCATACTTGCGATGATTTCAGGTATAAGGATACATAATGATACAACCTATTTCCGGCCCTCCTCCCGGGCAACTGCCAGACCGGGAAAACAGCGCAGGCACTCAGCCTTTATCCAGTCTGCAACGTACCGCCCTGGAAAGCTTGATGACCAAAGTAACCTCGCTGACGCAACAACAGAGAGCGGAGTTATGGGCCGGCATCAAACACGACATCGGCCTGCCAGGCGATTCACCTTTACTCTCGCGCCACTTCCCCGCTGCGGAACATAACCTCGTGCAACGTCTGCTTGCCGCGCAAAAGAGCTATTCTGCTCGTCGGCTTTTAGCCCAGTTAGGAGAATATTTACGGTTGGGAAATAACCGTCAGGCGGTTACGGATTACATCCGAAATAACGTTGGTCAGACACCGCTTAACCAACTCTCGCCAGAACAATTAAAGACCATTCTTAACCTGTTACAGGAAGGGAAAATGGTTATTCCTCAACCACAGCAACGTCAGGCTACCGATCGTCCTTTATTACCGGCGGAGCATAATACGCTTAAACAACTGGTGACTAAACTCGCCGCGGCGACAGGGGAACCCAGCAAGCAGATCTGGCAGTCGATGCTGGAGCTTTCTGGTGTGAAAGATGGCGAACTAATCCCGGCAAAACTGTTTAACCATCTGGTCACCTGGTTGCAGGCGCGTCAGAGCTTAAGCCAACAAAATACCCCGACGCTGGAATCGCTTCAGATGGCGCTAAAGAAACCGCTGGATACCAACGAGCTGGCAGCACTATCCGCGTATATCGAGCAAAAATATGGCCTTTCCGCGCAATCCGTCCTTTCTTCTGTACAGGCTGAGGATATCCTGAACCAGCTCTATCAACGGCGGGTTAAAGGGATTGATCCACGAGACATCCAGCCACTGCTCAATCCCTTTCCACCATTAATGAACACATTGCAAAATATGGCCACACGTCCCAGCGTGTGGATTTTGTTAGTCGCCATCCTCATCATGCTGGTCTGGCTGGTACGTTAACCCCGGCGAAACGACAGTATCGTGACAATAATTCCCAGCACCGCCGATATCGCCCCGGCAAGGAACACCGAAGGATAACCAAACGAGGTCGCCAGCATTCCCGCCAGCGGCCCGGAAACACCGAGCGCAATATCCTGAAATGCCGCGTAGCCACCCAACGCAGTACCCCGAACTTGCGACGGAACACGCTTAACCACTTCCACACCCAATGCCGGAAAGATAAGCGAACATCCTGCTCCGGTTAACGCCGCGCCAGCTAATGCTACCCATGCGCCTGGCGCCTGCCAGAGCAGCAACAAGCCCACGGTTTCCACCAACAGAGAGACAATTGCCACTTTCACGCCGCCAAAACGGTCTGGCATCCAGCCAAACATTACGCGCATCACCACGAACGCGCCGCCAAATGCAGTAAGCGTAAAGCCCGCCATCGCCCAACCTTTGCTGGCAAAGTAGAGCGAAACAAAGGTGCCGATAACGGCAAAGCCAACGCCTTGTAGCGCCAGGCCTAACCCGGGTTTCCAGATAAGCCCAATGACGCTCCATAGCGATGGACGTTCTCCTGCCATAGCCGGTACTTTACGCACGGTACCGTTACAGGCCCACGCCAGTAACGGCAATGCCATTGTGGTAAGCGCCAGTGCAGCAAAACCGTAATGACTATGAATCAGTAAACCAAGCGGCGCGCCAACCGCCAGCGCGCCGTAAATTGCCATTCCGTTCCACGACATCACTTTGCCGGAATGTTTTGGCCCGACAATGCCTAATCCCCAGGTCAGGGCGCCCGTCAGCAACTGGCTTTCGCCAAAACCAAGAATCAACCGCCCAACAACCAACAGGGAAAATTTGATTGGCGCGGAAACCGGTAAAAGCGCCGCCAGCAGCAACGCAACGCCAGCCAGACAGCAAGCTAACATCCCCTGGAGCGCCGAACGTTTCGCACCATATTGATCGGCCAGCCGCCCGGCATAGCCGCGTGTCAAAACTGTCGCCAAAAACTGAATGCCGACGGCAATTCCAACCATGGTGTTGCCATAGCCCAACTCATGATGGACAAACAGCGGGATAACCGGCAACGGCAGTCCGACTGTCATGTAGGTAAGGAAAACCGCAAGAGCGATGCGAAAGAGCGAAAAATTAGCGGAAGAACGTGTTTCTGTTTGGCTTACAGCAGTCATGTATTACTCCAGAATGCAGCGCAAGGCGAGGAGTGAACTCGTCTCATCTATCTGGTTTTCAGGGTTACGGAGCGTTGGCAGGATTTAACGCGTACGTATATTCAGAAGGACATCGACAAAGCAGAAAGTTTGCCTGGAACAAGCGACTATTGTCAATGATGTGAAAAAGGGAACCATCAGGTTCCCTTTTGCGTTAGTGTCGGATGCAACATTGGCACGTAACGTCGGATGCGACGCTGGCGCGTCTTATCCGACCTACTCCAACTACTCCGACCTACTCCGAATTAATCTTTCAGCTTACGCATCACCAGCGTGGCGTTGGTGCCACCGAAGCCGAAGCTGTTAGACATAACAGTGGTCAGCTCGCGATCGATAGTTTCGGTCACGATGTTCAGACCCGCAGCCTGCTCGTCCAGCTCTTCAATGTTAATGCTCGGGGCAATGAAGCCGTGCTCCAGCATCAGCAGAGAGTAGATAGCTTCCTGTACGCCTGCCGCGCCCAGAGAGTGACCGGTCATTGCCTTGGTTGCAGAAATCGCCGGGCTCTTATCGCCAAATACTTCGCGGATAGCCGCCAGCTCTTTCACGTCGCCGACCGGAGTCGAAGTCCCGTGGGAGTTCAGGTAGTCGATTGGCGTATCAACACCGTGCATCGCCATCTGCATACAACGTACTGCGCCTTCGCCAGACGGAGCAACCATGTCTGCACCATCAGAGGTTGCGCCATAACCAACGATTTCAGCGTAGATGTGCGCGCCGCGCGCCAGCGCGTGTTCCAGCTCTTCAACGACTACCATACCGCCGCCGCCAGCGATAACGAAACCGTCACGATGCGCGTCATAAGTACGGGAAGCTTTTTCCGGGGTATCGTTGTATTTAGTGGACAGCGCACCCATCGCGTCAAATTCGCACGCCATTTCCCAGCACAGCTCTTCGCCGCCGCCAGCAAATACGATGTCTTGTTTGCCCAGTTGGATCTGCTCTACCGCATTACCGATACAGTGTGCGGAAGTCGCGCACGCGGAGCTGATAGAGTAGTTAACGCCGTGAATTTTGAACGGCGTAGCGAGACAGGCAGAAACGCCAGATGCCATCGCTTTGGTGACCACATACGGACCAACCGCTTTCAGGCCGCGCGGGCTACGCATTGCGTCAGCGCCAAATACCTGAAAACGCGGGGAACCGCCGCCGGAACCTGCAATCAGGCCAACGCGCGGGTTATTCTGGTAAGTTTCCGGGGAGAGGCCGGCATCTGCAATTGCCTGCTCCATAGAAAGGAATGCATAGATGGATGCGTCGCTCATAAAGCGCACTACTTTGCGGTCAATGAGGCCAGTGGTATCCAGTTTTACGTTGCCCCAAACGTGGCTACGCATGCCGGAATCCTTCAGCTCCTGAGAGAAAGTGATCCCTGAACGTCCTTCACGCAGAGATGCCAGGACTTCCTGCTGGTTATTACCGATGCTGGAAACAATGCCCAGGCCAGTAATCACTGCACGTTTCATTCAATACCTCTGTAAGTCGCACATAGAGTAAGTTTCGCATGCACAATAGCGTACACTTGTACGCCGAACAAGTCCGATCAGCCAATTAATAGAGAAATTTGCGCCGCCTGGCACACATCGCTAAGATCGAGCCACCGCCTGTGAGACGAGTAACTTACGTGAAACACTACGCCATACAACCTGCCAACCTCGAATTTAATGCTGAGGGTACACCTGTTTCCCGAGATTTTGACGATGTCTATTTTTCCAACGATAACGGACTGGAAGAGACACGCTATGTTTTTCTGGGGGGTAACCAATTAGAGGCACGTTTTCCCACACATCCATATCCTCTGTTTGTGGTAGCTGAAAGCGGCTTCGGCACCGGATTAAACTTCCTGACGCTATGGCAGGCATTCGATCAATTTCGCGAAGCGCATCCACAGGCGCAATTGCAGCGATTGCATTTCATCAGTTTTGAGAAATTCCCCCTCACCCGCGCAGATTTAGCGCTGGCGCATCAGCACTGGCCGGAGCTGACCCTGTGGGCGGAACAGCTTCAGGCGCAGTGGCCTTTGCCCCTGCCCGGTTGCCATCGTTTATTGCTCGATGAAGGCCGCGTAACGCTGGATTTATGGTTTGGCGATATCAACGAACTGACCAGCCAACTGGACGATTCGCTGAACCAAAAAGTGGACGCCTGGTTTCTGGACGGTTTTGCGCCAGCGAAAAACCCGGATATGTGGACGCAAAATCTGTTTAATGCCATGGCACGCCTGGCACGCCCCGGCGGTACGCTGGCGACCTTTACTTCCGCCGGTTTTGTCCGCCGTGGTTTACAGGAAGCCGGATTTACCATGCAAAAGCGCAAAGGGTTTGGTCGTAAACGGGAAATGCTTTGCGGCGTAATGGAGCAGACATTACCACTCTCCTGCTCCGCGCCGTGGTTTAACCGTACGGGCAGCAGCCAACGGGAAGCGGCAATTATCGGCGGCGGTATTGCCAGCGCGTTGTTGTCGCTGGCGCTGTTACGTCGCGGATGGCAGGTAACGCTTTATTGCGCGGATGACGCCCCTGCGCTGGGGGCTTCCGGTAACCGTCAGGGCGCGTTGTATCCGTTATTGAGCAAACATGACGAAGCATTAAATCGCTTTTTCTCCAATGCGTTCACCTTTGCCCGCCGACTTTATGACCAATTCCCCGTTACATTCGATCATAACTGGTGCGGTGTAACGCAGTTGGGATGGGATGAAAAAAGCCAGCATAAAATCGCACAGATGTTGTCGATGGAATTACCCGCAGATCTGGCGAGTGCGGTAGAAGCGAGTGACGTTGAGCACATTACAGGCGTTGCGACGAATTGCGGCGGCATTACTTATCCGCAAGGTGGCTGGCTGTGTCCGGCAGAACTGACCCGTAATGTACTGGAACTGGCGCAACAGCAAGGTTTGCAGATTCGTTATCAACATCGGTTACAGGATTTATCCCACCAGGATGATGTGTGGCAACTGAGGTTTGCGGATAATCAGCAAGCGACACATAGCGTGGTGGTACTGGCGAACGGGCATCAAATCAACCGTTTCAATCAAACATCGCATTTGCCGGTTTATTCAGTTGCCGGTCAGGTCAGCCATATTCCGACCACGTCGGAGCTGGCGAAGCTGAAGCAAGTTTTGTGTTATGACGGCTATCTCACACCGCAAAATCCGGCAAATCAGCACCATTGTATTGGCGCCAGTTATCATCGCGGCAGCGAAGATACGACCTACAGTGAGGACGATCAGCAACAGAATCGGCAGCGGCTTATTGATTGTTTCCCACAAGCACAATGGGCGAAGGCGGTTGATGTCAGAGATAAAGAGGCACGTTGCGGTGTTCGCTGTGCTACCCGCGATCATCTGCCAATGGTAGGCAATGTGCCTGATTATGACGCAACGCTCACGGAATATGCCTCTCTGGCGGAACAGAAAGATGAAGCGGTAAGCGCACCGATTTATGCCGATCTGTTTATGCTTGCTGCTTTGGGGTCGCGTGGTTTGTGCTCAGCCCCGCTGTGCGCCGAAATTCTGGCGGCACAGATGAGTGAAGAACCGATTCCGATGGATGCCAGTACGCTGGCAGCGTTAAATCCGAATCGATTATGGGTACGGAAGTTGCTGAAAGGTAAAGCGGTTAAGGCTGGGTAATCTGCTTTGGCATTGTTTTGTCGGATGCGGCGTGAACGCCTTATCCAACCTGGGTGTAACCTGTAGGCATGATAAGACGCGACAGCGTCGCATCAGGCATGGTGCACTCAATGTCGGATGCGGCGTGAGCGCCTTATCCGACCTACGCATAACCTGTAGGCCTGATAAGACGCGGTAAGCGTCGCATCAGGCATCGTGGCTCCGAACGCCGGATGCGACGAATAATTTACTGCTGCGAGGCCTGCTGAAACAGGTGTTCCCACATATCGGTTACCAGCGCCTGGTCGCGCGGCGACAATTCACCCGCGCCAATAGCTTTTTCCAGACTCTGGCTAACCGTTGTATATACCGCCTGGGCGGAGTGGTCATCGCCACTTTCCAGTTCTGCAATGGCTAATGTCAGGTGGCCACGCAAATACCCACTGGCAAATAACTCATCATCACTGGCATGGTCAACCATACCGTCGATTAATGCCAGAATGCGTGATTCAAACTCCGCGATCATCTTCTTTCCTCATTGTAAAACGTGGCGCAGGCTTCAGTTGAGCGCTTCCGGCCACGGGAACTGTTCCGCCGTAAGTTCCGGCGTGTGATAATAATTTTGTAATGCTTTGATAAAGCGTGCCGGACGTTCGGGAATACCGTTCTCCAGATAGTTCATTACCTGTGCATGGACCCGCCGTTGAAATGCCACGCGATCCGGTTCGAAATCCCCTTCAAGGTTGTCGCAACTGACATTAAACGGATATCCCGCCGCCACGCAAAACAACCAGTCAAGCGCCTGCGGCTTCACTTCAACATCTTCAAACTGGCTCTGCGTTTGAGCATCGCGACCATCCGGGCAATACCAGTAGCCGAAGTCAACCAGTTCTCGGCGCGCTTTCCCGGCAATACACCAGTGCGAAATCTCGTGGATGGCACTGGCGTAAAAGCCGTGAGCGAAAATAATGCGGTTATACGGTACTTCCGCATCTGCAGGAAGATAGATCGGTTCGTCGTCGCCTTTAATCAGACGGGTATTAAATTCATCGGCAAAGCAGTTATTAAAAATTTCAATCAGCTGCTCATAGTGGTGTGTACTGTTCATTAGTTCATCCCCAACCAGTGGAGGATCTCCTGTCCGTGGCTATCATAAAGTAATTTGGCGCTCATCACCGCTGAGACGATAACGATCATCGGGCGGATCAGTTTTTGTCCTTTGCTCAACACCAGTCGTGACCCCATGCGCGCGCCGAGAAATTGCCCCACCAGCATCACAAATCCCGTCGCCCAAATAACTTTACCGCCGAGAATAAACAGCAACAAACCGCCGAGGTTTGACGTTGCATTGAGTAATTTCGCGTGGGCGGTGGCTTTAGCGAGGTTGAATCCGCACAGCGTCACAAAGGCCAGTGCGTAAAACGAGCCGGCTGCCGGGCCGAAGAAACCGTCATAAAAGCCAACGCACCCACCAGCAATTAAGGCAAAAGGCAGACCGTACATCCGGCGCTGACGGTCTTCTTCACCCAGTTTTGGCATCAGCAAGAAATAGAGGCCGATACAAATGACCAGGAGCGGCAAAATCTGCCGTAACACATCGGCTTTAACGTACTGCACCAGTAAAGCGCCGCTCATTGAGCCGACAAAGGTCATAGCAATATTGAGCTTCTGGTCGCTTAAGCTAACCACTTTACAGCGAATAAAATAGATGGTTGCAGAGATAGAGCCGCCACAAGCCTGCAGTTTATTGGTTGCCAGCGCATTAGCCGGAGGCATTCCTGCCGCCATCAATGCCGGGATAGTGAGTAACCCACCGCCGCCCGCTATCGAGTCGATAAATCCCGCCAATATGGCGACCAAAAAGAGGACGCCCAGCAACAGCGGGGAGACCATAAACAGATGATTAAAAGTATCCATTACAGTACGTGCTCATCCAGTAGCGCCTGGCAGGAAGGCGGCAACGGAGGCGGTGTCTTCTTCTCAGGCTTGATTATTCCTGGTTTTGGCGGTTCAAACCAGCTTTGCAGTTCTGCCCCACAGCCATCGCCTGGCGGTGGTAAAGGTTGATCTTCACACTCCAGACTATCGGCAGGACAACGTAATCGTACATGCATATGCGCGCGATGCTGGAACCAGGGCCGCACTTTCCGCAACCAGTCGCGATCGGTGCCTGCATCCAGACAAAGTTGTTGTTTAATCGCCGGATTAACAAAAATGCGGGTAACATCTTCGTCCTGCGCAGCAAGTTTAATCAGATTGAAAATTTCCGGTTTCCATAGCGATGGAACAACGTGCTTACCGTCGCGAGAAACGAGATCCAGCGCCTGTGGCCGCAAAAGTTGCGCCGAGGTCCAGCGTGTTTTTGGCAGTTGCAGGAAGATATCAACATCCAGTCCGGTCTGGTGGCTGGCGTGACCGCCGTTGAAGCGCCCACCCGCAGGCATCCCCATATCGCCAATCAGTACCGTCCCCATCCCCAGATTATTGACCTGGCGGCTAAGACGCTGAATAAACCTGACCAGATCCGGGTGACCGAAATAGCGACGCTGATCGGTACGCATCACCTGATAATGTTCGGACTGTATCGGCAGCGTGTCAGCGCCGACGATACAGCCATTAGAAAAACTGCCTATCGATTGTGCGCTACCCGGCACAGGTTGGGTAATTTTTTGCCACGGCGTCGCCGCCAGGCTGACGTTGCTGGCAAGCAGGGCCAGCAACGCAATCGCGGTTTTGTTCATTTTTTACCAGCGTGGAATATCAGTCTTCACATCGGCATTTTGCGCCCGTTGCCGTAACAGGTGATCCATCAAAACGATCGCCAGCATGGCTTCGGCGATCGGCACTGCGCGGATCCCGACACAAGGATCATGGCGACCTTTGGTGATCATCTCTACTTCTTCGCCAACGCGGTTAATTGTACGCCCCGGCACGGTAATACTGGAGGTCGGTTTCAGCGCCATATGAGCAATGATTTGCTGCCCGCTGCTGATGCCGCCGAGAATACCGCCCGCGTGATTACTCTGGAAACCTGCTTTGGTGATTTCGTCGCGGTTCTGGCTGCCGCGCAGCGCTACAACGTCAAAACCATCGCCGATTTCCACACCTTTCACCGCGTTAATGCTCATCAGCGCATGGGCGATGTCGGCATCCAGGCGATCAAATACTGGCTCGCCAAGTCCGGCGGGTACGCCATTTGCCACCACGGTCACTTTCGCGCCGATGGAGTCGCCCTCTTTTTTCAGCGCGCGCATCAGTTCATCTAAGGCGTCGATTTTGTCCGGGTCCGGGCAGAAGAAGGGATTTTGCTCAACCTGCGACCAGTCTTTGATTTCCAGTGGAATGTCGCCCATTTGACTCAGGCAGCCGCGAATTTCGATACCGAATTTCTCGGCGAGATATTTTTTGGCAATCGCCCCTGCTGCCACGCGCATCGCCGTTTCGCGAGCGGAAGATCGTCCGCCGCCGCGATAATCGCGCAGACCGTATTTTTGTTCGTAGGTGTAATCGGCATGACCCGGGCGGAAAACATCTTTAATTGCGCTGTAATCCTGGGAACGTTGATCGGTGTTTTCGATCAACAAACCAATGCTGGTGCCGGTGGTAACGCCTTCAAAAACACCGGAGAGTATTTTGACCTGATCCGGTTCGCGGCGCTGGGTGGTATAGCGCGATGTCCCGGGGCGACGACGGTCGAGGTCATGTTGCAGGTCCGCTTCCGAGAGCGGAATGCCTGGCGGAACACCATCGACGATACAGCCGAGCGCCAGCCCGTGCGATTCGCCGAAGGTGGTTACGCGAAAGAGTTGTCCAATTGTGTTTCCAGCCATCACGGTTCCGTTATTGTTGTGTTTGCGTGTTTACTTAATCTTTATAAATACCGAAATGTTCACGGGCCGCCAGCAATTGTGCTTTAGTGAGCATAAACACACCGTCGCCGCCGTTATCAAACTCCAGCCAGGTGAACGGAACATCCGGGTATTGCTCCATCAGATGTACCATGCTGTTGCCCACTTCACAAATCAGTACGCCGTCATCCGCAAGGTAATCAGCCGCATTACCGAGAATGCGACGTGTCAGTTTCAGGCCGTCGGTGCCAGACGCCAGACCCAGTTCCGGTTCGTGGCGATATTCATTTGGCAAGTCAGACATATCTTCCGCATCGACATACGGCGGATTAGTGACAATCAGGTCGTACTGTACTTTCGGCAAATCGCGGAACAGATCGGAACGAATCGGAATGACGTTATGAATCAGGCCGTGTTCTTCAATGTTCTGTTCGGCAACCGCCAGCGCATCAGGAGAAATGTCTACCGCGTCGACTTCCGCTTCCGGGAAAGCATAAGCACAGGCAATGGCGATACAACCGCTACCGGTGCACATATCTAAAATGTGCTGCGGTTGTTTGTTGATAAGCCCGGCAAATTTGTTGTTGATCAGTTCCCCAATCGGCGAGCGCGGTACCAACACGCGCTCATCGACGTAAAATTCATGGCCGCAGAACCAGGCTTTATTGGTCAGGTAGGCAACCGGAATGCGCTCGTTGACGCGACGGATTACGCGCTCAACAATACGGTGTTTTTCGCTGGAGGTCAGGCGCGCATTGCGCATGTCTTCCGGGATATCCAGCGGCAGATAAAGCGACGGTAATACCAGTTGTACCGCTTCATCCCACGGGTTATCGGTGCCGTGACCGTACCAGATATTCGCCGCGCTGAAGCGGCTCACCGACCAGCGCAACATGTCCTGAATGGTTTGCAGTTCATTTACTGCTTCATCAACGAAAATTTTATCCACGTGTTCCTCCAGGGCATGATTGCATTAATTTCGGCGGCTAGTTTGCCATGAAGGCGGTGATAAATCAGCATCCATGCGCCGTGAGTGAGGAAAAATACGTTTAAAACGATCGATTGCGCGGCGAGTCGGGTAAACTGTAGGAAAATGAGAAATGAGAAGCGTAAATGAAAAAGAAATCACCACTTAGTGAGGAGGATCAGGCGCTGTTCCGCCAGTTGATGGCGGGGACTCGCCAGCTTAAACAGGACACGATTGTCCATCGACCGCAACGCAAGAAAATCAGCGAAGTACCGGTCAAACGTTTGATTCAGGAGCAGGTTGATGCCAGCCATTATTTTTCCGATGAGTTTCAGCCGTTATTAAATACCGAAGGTCCGGTGAAATATGTCCGCCCGGATGTCAGCCATTTTGAGGCGAAGAAGTTGCGACGCGGGGATTATTCACCGGAGTTGTTTCTCGATTTACACGGTCTGACGCAACTACAGGCGAAACAGGAATTAGGCGCATTGATTGCCGCCTGCCGACGGGAACATGTGTTTTGCGCCTGCGTGATGCATGGTCACGGTAAACATATTCTCAAGCAGCAAACGCCGCTGTGGCTGGCGCAGCATCCGCATGTGATGGCATTTCACCAGGCGCCGAAAGAGTACGGCGGTGATGCGGCATTGCTGGTGCTTATTGAGGTAGAAGAGTGGCTGCCGCCGGAACTTCCCTGAGAAATATCTTCGCGGAAACCTGTTATCCGACCAGGACTCTGGTCGGATAATATTGAATCATCAACGCTACAGCTCGTTCAAAATATACTGGAAGCGACAGGTCGCGGCGATCGCGGGGACGTTGTTGGAGGTATTCACCTGCAACACCATATCGTGCAGTTGTTTGTCGGTGATGGGGTGCGGCGTTGGCGTGACGCTAACCCTGGCATCATCGCAGCCCGAGGCGGTAAAGGTCATCAGTTGAGCCACCAGACGGCAATAAAGGCCACGTTCATCAGGCTGGCTACCGTCGCACAGTTGACCATCTTTCATCAGATAGGTAGAAAGCGTTTGGGTGACAACACCACCGCCCCCGGGCAGGCGTACCGTTTTATTATGCGCCACATAGTTTTCATCCCAGGAGACGTCATAAGGTGCAACCGCCACTGGCGGGCACGATGAGTTATGCGCTTTCGGGCCAGTATAAGGCCCCTGATCTCCGGTGAAGGTGCTGTGATAAAATGTTGTTATATATGATGAAATCAACCACGGACATCCGCCAACCGGTTGATCAACATAAACCGAGATATTCGTAAAGTAACACCCCCATGCGCTGGTGTTTGGCGCATCATGAACACCGGGACATGGCCCAATGCTTCCCGCGCCGGAGGCGGCCCCCATATTCAAACGAGGTGCATGGATAGTCCCCGTGGTGTCACTCCAGTAAATGTTTGTTATATTTCCAGTATTCAAACGCTGGCTTGGCTCCTGATATGTCCCATAGTACGTTCCGTGCGGCGTCACCACCTCCAGATAAAGAGTGAAATTGGTCATAGAGGGGTTACCTGCGCCAAAATAGGTATGCAGGTCACCAACATATGTATCCGCCTGCCCTCCGAAACTCAACAGCATCAACAACCCTAAAAAATAGCGTGTCATTTTCATCTTAAATATACTCAAATGTCGCCGTCAGCTGGGCGGTAAAGTCGCCAGGCGTCACATCCCGGCCGCTTTTCGCCTGAAGCCAGGCATTGAAATTCAGCGAATTGTTACCGCCGCTTGCGGTAGTGAGCACAAATGTCGCCCCGGTGGTGCTATTGATTGGCACTTGCACACCGTTGGTCGTTTCCATACCAATCCCTACCCCTTGCGCTCCTGAAGAAGCGTCCAGCGCCAGAAATCCCGGCTGACCGCTGTCTTCCGTGCCAGTAAGCGTGACCTTAACGTTGTACTGCGCAGGCCCCTTGCACTCTTTCAGTTGAAAAACCACCGGCACGCGCGCGGACTGCCCGCTCACCATCAGGTCTTTGTAACTCATGGTAGGAAAATGCACTTCCACCAGCAGCCCGCCGTTCGATACCGGGGTGCAGGACTTGCTCAACAAATTACCGTGCAGATACAGGTTGTCGTTCTTAGCCTGAGTCACACCGCCAAAAACCAGCATCAGGCCACACGCCAACGCCAGATGGTTAAACACTCTGCTTATCGTCGTCATTGATAATCCACCTGTAAGGTGGCGTAAGCGCTGAAATCACCATCGTTCAGCACCGCGCCATTTTTCTTCACCGGCACCGCCTTCAGCGTCGGCAAATTCGTTGTATCGATCGTCAGTGGCGTATTCCAGCGAAACGGCTGGCCGTTTTGCTGAAGCTGAATGCCCAATCCTGTCACGTTGGTTTGCACCGCCGCGTTATCAAAATCCGTTTGCGATCCTGTCCAGGTCAGCGTCATTACCCAGGCGGAATTTCGGCTGGCACTGTCGCAGGTAATGGTATAGGGCACATCCTGGCGGAAGTTAACGCCGTTGATATTGTCGATAATGACGTCCTGAAACAGCACATCAATGGTGTTATTGGCACTGACGGTACACGCGGGCGGCGCCAGCAAATTCCCCTGAAACGTAATATCTTCTGGCGCGGCAAACGTTACGCCACAGAGTCCAGACAGTAAAAAAAGCGCGAGTCGTTTCATTGGTAGTCCACCACCATCGTTACTGTGGCGCTAAACGCCGACGCAGTAAGCTGAACGCCGCTCTGTTTCACCGGTACCGCCTCCAGCTTCGGCTGATTGGCGAAATTAAAAGGCGTCCAGTTATCGTTCCCCACAGCAAACAGCGAATGATCGCTGACGCTCTGTACCCGAATACCGAAACCGTCAATGCCGGTAGCGACCACCGTCTGGCCATTAATAGTGGCGGTGGTGCCGCGAAGCTGCATTCGCAGATCGTCGAATTTGCGAGCGCCGCAGTTCAGCGTGTAGCCGACAGGCTTCAGATAGTTGCTGCCGTCGATGCTTTTAATCAGCACATCGCCAAAATTCACCGCACTACCCTTTATCGAACAGGGCGGCGGCGCATCCACCAGCACACGTAGCTCCATGTTTACCGTTTTGCTGTCGGCCCAGACTGTGACACTGGTCAGCAACAACGCGGCAGCAATGGGCAGAAAAGCTCCTCTCATCGTGACCTCCCGGCGTTAGCCTTTGCGGCTTTGCGCGTCATCCACCTGGCAGGTATCACCAGCGCAGTGGAAGAACAGCGGTAAACGCGCGCCGTAATCATTGACATAAGTCAGCACCGGCACGCTGTCCATTTTCACCTTCAACGGTTGCGAGGTTTTCGGCAGAATAACCAGCGGCGAGAAACCTGCCGCCGTGCTGCCATCGTTTTTCGCCCCGGCGTTGCTGAGAATGACGTAGTACGGCGTCGGGTTATTGACGGTAAACGTTTGTCCGGCGCGGGTGAGCGTCACTTTGTATTGCCACGGGTTTCTCATATCCACTTTTTCCAGCGCTTTCGGTCGCCAGAACAACTTGATGCGCGTTTGCAGGGCGATTTGCAGCGTATTGGGGGTGTTCGATTTCGGCGGGATCTCGCGCACGTTGAAATAGAACATGCTTTCACGATCGGCGGGCAGATTATGGATATCCGGCAGCCCCTGCACCTTAACCTGACCATTCATCATGGCGTCGATGCGCTGCACTGGCGGCAACACCGCCAGCGGCGAACTGATCTTGTTGCCCTTCGCATCTTCGAGCCAGCTCTGAGCCAGATACGGTGATTTAGGGTCGTTATTGCGCAGCGTCACGCTGATCGAGTTATCGCTTTCATTAAAAATCAAGCGGGTACGGTCGGGCGTAACCGAAGCCTGCGCAGGCAGGCTGGCGGCGGTGAGCAGCAACATCAGTGCCGCCCCGAGGGTTGTTGAAGGCTGAAGTGAGTGCATGGATCGTTCCTTAATCACGTAACTGAAGAGAAGAGAGCGCTGCGGGCGCCACCGTTGGCGCAACTTTATGCGCCTGCTCCTGAATTGCGGGTTTGACATCAACCGGCGCTGTCGCAGGCGTCTGTGCATTTTTCTGTCGGCAAGGCAACAACAGGCCGTTAAACAGATTGGCAGGCAGCGGATCGGGCAGCGAGATATCGCATTGAATTGCACCATCCCAGGAGACCGCCATATGCTCACCCGCTTTCACACCCGCGAGGTAGACATTACCGTCGTCGTCCACCAGTCCAACCTGCTGCTGACTGTCATTTTTTACTTCCGCGCCGAACGGCGGGTAGCTGCCGTCGCGTAAACGCAGTACGGCCATCGCTTTTTGCCCGCTAATGACGCTAAATTTGCGGTAGCCGATAGCCCCTTCGGTCAGCGTCGCCTGTACCACGGATTGCGTCGCTTCGGCGTTCTCCGGCATATTGTTTAAGTCGATATTGGCCTGGTTACGGTAGTAGCTGTTCACATCACCGATGACCGCCTTACCGAACATATTGGTGTAGACCGGCGCGCCGTTGCTCTGCACAGGCACTCCGCCAACGCCGTCGGCATCGACCAACAGACGCGTACCACCCATATTTTGCAGGCGATGCAGCGCGCCGCCATGTGCAGTCAACGTGGCCCCGCCCTGTAAAGAGATCCCCGCCGACTGATATTGTCCTTCGTAATAGTTGGCGTTGAGATCGACTTTCGCCAGCGTGCCATCGTGACTCAGATAGCCGTCCACGCTGGAGTGATGATCGCTGGTACCGACGTTCACCTGATAGTGCGTGGCGTCGTCGATACGGCTGAAGTAACCGACCTGGCTGCTGTTCGGGCCGTTGCCGTAAGAACCGTTGTAGTTAATGGTGCTGGTGTCGCTCCACGGAATACTCATAGTGACGTATACGCCCTTATCGCTGCTGTTATCGTATTCATAGCGATAACCGGTCAGCGAGAGACTCATATTGCGGATGTTGCCGACGCTGAAATAATGGGAGAACATCACGTTGTAGTTCGTTTGTTCCGGGCGATCCCAGTAAGTACGGCGAGAATAGTTGAGATAGACAGAGACGCCGGCATTGGCAAAATTCTGGTTATAAGTGACCGTGTACATCTCTTTATCGTTGCCCGTGCGCGCGTAATCGGCGTTATTCGCATCGAGATACTCGCTCATGGTCATGTAGTTCTTTTCCGAGAAACGATAGCCAGCAAAGGTGATGCGGCTGTTCAGTTCGTCGAAATCTTTGGCATAGCTCACGCGAAATGAGTTGCCATTCTGCGCCCCCTTGCCATAAGCGTTATTGTCGTCCAGTTGTGCATGGGCGTGCGTGACGTCAAACGCCAGCGCGCCAAGCAGCGCTAAATCTCGTCCAACGCCCAGTGCCAACGACTGATAGTGATTGTCTGCCAGCGCGCCGCCGTACAGCGACCAGCCATCGGCGACACCCCAGGAGGCTTCACCGCCGGAGAAAAAGCCGCTTTCAACATGGTGATCCCAGTCCTGTGGGCGCCCCATCATCACTTTGTAGCGCACTCGTCCCTCGCGGGTCAGGAAAGGCATGGAGGCAGTACTGACGTCATACTCCTGTATCTGCCCATTTTGTTCTTCAATACGCACATGCAGCGTGCCGGACACCGAGTCGCCGATATCCTGAATACGGAACGGTCCGGCGGGCACCTGTGTTTCATACAGCACGCGTCCCATCTGTGTGACGGTCACTTTCGCCGTACTGTGGGCCACGCCGGAAATATCCGGGGCGTAGCCACGCAGGTTGGGCGGCAGCATTTGATCGTCGGAATTGACGCTGGCGCCGATGTAGCTGAAGCCGTCAAAAATATCAGAGTTGAGGAAATCCTCCCCAATGGACAGTTTGGCTTTTAAGGACGGCAGTGCGCGCCAGGCGTAATAACGGCTCCACTGCCAGCTTCTTTCCGTACCGTCGCTGCTTTTATCATCGCTATTGCGAGTGTGCTGATAGTCGCTTTGCCAGTCGGCGCGCAGGCGCCATGCGCCAAGATTGGCGCCCACAGTACCGTTGCCGCTGACATCATAGTTATTTTCGCCGTTGTCTTCCTGATGCCGGGTTTGAGCGTTGATACTGTAGTCGGCAATAAGCCCTGGGATACCATCATCCCAGCGCGAAGGGGGATCCCAATCGTTATCGGCGTATTCGAGGTAAGCCTGCGGCAGAGAGATGACTAATGCCGACTGGCTGAGATCGCCCTCAACCGTCATCCCATCTAACTGACCTGACTTCAGACACTGACCGTCATGCGTCCATTGTAAAGCTTTGGCGATATCGTCTTTCAGACCAAACAGCGCGACCAGCTCCGGCGTCAGGCAGGCATAACTTTTACTGGCGTCATTCTCTGCAGCGTACCAGTAAATATCATATTCGTTGGGTAACGGTTGTTTATTTACCAGAACACGTAAATTATATTTCCCGGGTTCGACGTAGCCTTTATGAGAAAAGCGACCAAGGTCGATTTTCGTGTCGCCTTTTAATTCCAGAAAACGGGGGTCAAATTGAATGGTATCATCGGCCCATGCATTAAACTGGCATCCTGTTATCGCCAGAGCGATATACCAGGGCAGCCCACGTAAACGAAATAAAGAGTGGTCAGGCATACACGTATCATCCGTGATTATAATAGTTTAATGGCGATATATTGAGGCCCCATAGCGTAACGCCATGGGGCAACCACATTAGAGATAGGTAATCTGGAAGGTGGTGAGGGTTTCAAAGGCGCCCAGATCGGCCTGTGTAGCTTCACCCACTAACCAGGCTTTAAATTCCAGAGTCTGTTTAGCTTTGCCTTTGCCAGTAGCGGTATCCATCACAATACTCTGTTTGATAGGCTGACCCACTCTATAACCAGCACCCGCTTTATCGCCAATCACCAGGCTGACGTTTTTCATTTCACGTCCCGTATCCTGGCTAAACAGCGCATAGTTATCGGTATTCGGGCCAGTATAATTCGTACCGGTGAATGTCGTTTCCATAGTGGTTTCAGTACCGAATGCACAGTCCTGCAAACGGATCTGGAAAGATTTCGGTGTAGACGTGGTGTTTAAGATCGCGCTGGCGCCAATATCACCCATGTCGACTTGCAGTTTGTGATCGTCAGGAATAATAGAGCAGACAGAATCTTCCAGCGTACCGTAGAAACGCGCGGTACCGTTGTTAGCGGCAAAAACAGAAGCAGAAGAAAGCGCACCCATGACCAACGCTGCCGCAACGGCAGTTTTAACAAACTTACTCATTATTCATCCTTAAACTCTAAATGATTAAAATATAAACATCGTGGAATATATAATCCGCAGATCATAAATATCCTGGAAGTGTTTATACCCAGCCATCGAATAAGCTATCCGACCAATAGTGAAATAGGTCGAGCAAGAAGATATTCTTTGGTGTGGCGAGACATTACGGTTTTTGTCCAGATGCTTCAATTTAATTTTACTTAATTCAGAAGTTAGAAAATATTGTTATATAGAAACAATGTATTTATTCATAAGACTATCCTGATTATTTTGTACACTTTATGTTAAAAACACGACATAAACATACACCATGCAAATATTTATCATTCGCAAAAAGCACAAAAAAAATATTTAATTTGCCTGCCTGTTCTTTTATGAATATAATTTAAAGGAATTTAAATAATATATTATCTGGACCCAATAATATTATTAGTAATACCCGCCATAGGTTTTGAGTTTATTAATGTAATAATACATCACGACGAAAAATCTCCTCTTCCCCTCGACGAACTCTCCAAAAGCTCCCAAAGGCGCTAGCTGAAAGCGGAGATAAAGATAACCCGGCTTGTTTTCGGTCGAGTGTTGATGATGAGATGTAAAACAGAAATGCCCGATATGTTGCTCATATCGGGCATACCAGGAGGTTAAATCGCTTTCGCCATCTTCAGATTACATGGGCTCATTTGCCAGTTGAATGTACCGTTTCCGCTTTCATCAAGCGTTACACAGGCAATGGCTGAAGTGGTAAACATAGGCGGCGTTTCGCCCGGGCATAACTCGGAAACCAGATACCCAACTAACGGTAAGTGAGAGATAACCAGGACCGATTTGACACCCTCGTTGGTCAATGCCTGAAGATAAGCACTGACCAGACCAACATCGCCGCAGGGCGTCAACTCCGGCAGAACTTCCACGCTGGAAGGCAGATCCATACAATCCCCGACTTCTTCCAGTGTTTGCTCGGCTCGCAGGAACGGGCTCACCAGAACACGTTCGATTTCCACTTTTTGACCTTTCAGCCAGTTCGCCATCAGGCGAGATTCGTCACAACCATTAGTGGTCAGAGGACGAACCGAATCACTGGCGGCATCGAGGGCTGCGTCGCCGTGACGCATGATAAAAACTTGCATATTGCACCGCTTTTGTTAACCAGATTCACCCGTCTTGTTTCATCTGAAACCAGAGAAACGAAACGGTGGCCGGCATTGTGCCTTATCCATTCACCGAATGAAACGCTGTTTTTTACCTCAATGGCGTAAGTATAGTCAATATGTGTTTACATTTTGACCTGAACTCCGCCATTCAGCGCGGATTGATATAGCTTTGACCCTTTTAATGAGGGTCAGTTGCAGTTGTTTTCCAAAAACTTTCTCCACGCTCGCTCATCTCTTGTAAACGTTCACAAGGGGTAAAGCGCGAACCATACTGCGTGGCCAGGCGTTGCATTATCGCCACGACTTCCCCCACCCCGAGTGTATCGATATAGCGGAACGGGCCACCAAGAAACGGCGGGAAACCAATACCAAATACGGCGCCAATATCGCCATCGCGGGCACTGCGAATAACCTGTTCGTCCAGACAACGTACGGCTTCATTCAGCATTAACATCACGCACCGCTCAGCAATCTGTGGTGCGGAAAGTCTCCCCTGCCCTTGTGCGCCAATCAGCGGATAAATGGCGGGATCGACCTGTTTTTTGCTTTTACGCCCTTTTGGGCCATAAAGATAGAAACCCCGGCCATTTTTTCTGCCTTTGCGATCGTCATTCAAAATTGAAGAGACAATATTTGCAGGCGCGCTAAAACGCTCTCCATAAGTTGCTTCCAGTACAGGAATAATTTTAGTCCCGGTGTCGATTCCTACCTCATCCAAAAGTTGGATTGGTCCGACAGGAAAACCAAATTTAACCAGCGCTGCATCGATATGCTCCACACGCTCGCCTTCAGTCAACATGCGGATAGCTTCGTTAATGTACGGCGCTAAAATGCGATTGACATAAAACCCGGCTTTATCCTGCACCACGATCGGCGTTTTACCTTGTTTTTTCGCCAGTTTTACCGTGGTGGCGATGGTTTGCGCCGATGTACCGACATGAGGAATAATTTCCACCAGCGGCATTTTTTCGACCGGACTAAAGAAATGCAGGCCGATAACCTGTTCTGGTCGCGTGGCATACGCGGCGATATCGCTAATGGGTAAAGATGACGTATTCGACGCAAAAATAGTATGAGAAGCGCAATTTTGCTCAACTTCTGCCACCATCTTTTGTTTTAATTCGAGATTTTCAAATACCGCTTCAATAATCAAATCGCGATGTGAAAAACCGCGGTAATCCGTCGTACCGGAAATTAAAGCCAGTTGCTTGTCGCGTTCGCTGGCTTTGAGATGACGACGGCGCACTTTGCTGTCCAGCTGATCCCAACTGTATTTCAACGCATGATTAATGCCCTGGGCGTTGATATCTTTAATTCGTACCGGAAGACCCGCTTTGCAGGCAGTGACGTAAGCAATACCGCCGCCCATCAAGCCGCCGCCTAAAATCCCCACGCTGTTTAATGGGCCAGGTTCGACATCGCTACCGGGATCTTTCTTCACTTCTGTACTGGCAAAAAAGAGATTACGCAGAGCTTGCGATTGCGGCGTCATCGCCAGCTCGCCAAAAGCACGAGCTTCAGCGTCATAACCACTGCTGACGCCTTGCGCCAGCCCGGTTTCGATAACCTCAAGAATACGCTCTGTCGCCGGATAATTGCCCTGTGTTTTCTGCTCTGTTTTTTTGCCGACCATTTTGAACAGCAACGCACGCCCCAACGGCCCCGCCATTACGCGCTCACGGATTGGGAGAGTTCGTGAAGCCTGACGATTCTGCTTCGCCAGCTCTACCGCGGCTTCCAGTAAAATGGAATGAGGAACGACATCATCCACCAGTCCAGATTTTAACGCCTGTTTCGCACGAAGTTGCTTGCCGGTGAGGATCATCTCCAGCGCAGTGCTAACGCCCACCAGTCGGGGTAAACGCTGAGTTCCGCCCGAACCGGGCAATAATCCCAGTTGGACTTCCGGTAAACCAAGCACCGTTTTAGGGTCGTCACTACAGACGCGTCCGTGACAGGCCAGCGCCAGCTCCAACCCGCCACCGAGGCAAGCGCCGTGGACAGCGGCAATAACCGGTACGGGTAAGGCATGAATTTCCGCCATCAACTGCTGGCCTTGCCGCGCCAACGCTTCCGCCTCTTGTGCCGTTTTGCAGTTGCCGATCATGTTGATGTCTGCCCCGGCAATAAAGTTGTCCGGCTTCGCGGAGATAAACACCACGCCGCGCAGATTTTTGTTTTCACGGAGTTGCTTAATGATGGCGCGTACCTGCGAAGCGAACTCTGCCTTCAGGGTATTCATTTTCTCGCCGGGAACGTCAATAGAGATGACGGCAACATTGTCCAGACGCACATTGAGGGTAAATGCTGATGCTATTTCCATTATTCCGCCTCCAGAACCATTGCTGCGCCAAGTCCACCTGCGGCACAGGCGGTCACCAAACCAAATCCACCGCCACGGCGGCGCAGTTCATGTAAGGTCTGGGTGATCATTCGCGCACCTGTTGCGGCAAAAGGATGACCGTAAGCAATGGAACCGCCGAGCACATTAAATTTACTGTCGTCAACTTCACCGGTAGCATGCATTCTTCCTAACACATCGCGGGCAAAACGTTCACTACCGAGTAACTGGATATTCGCCAGCGTTTGGGCGGCAAAGGCTTCGTGCATATCAATCAACGTCAGATCGGCCATCGTCAAACCAGCACGTTCCAGCGCCAGCGGTGTTGACCAGGCCGGGCCGAGCAACATGTCCTGCCAGACATCAATCGCGGTAAACGCGTAGCTACGCAGATATCCCAACGGTATCAGCCCTAATTCTTTCGCCCGCGATTCGGTCATCAGGATCACAGCGGCTGCGCCATCGGTCAGCGGCGTACTGTTCGCCGCAGTCACTGTGCCATGTTTACGATCAAACGCCGGGCGTAACTTTGCGTAATCAGCAAGCGTGGAATTACCGCGAATATTATTATCTTCTGCGAGAGGCTGTTTATAAGGAGGGATGTAGGCGGTCATCACCTCTTCTTTAAGTTTTCCTTCCGACCACGCCAGAGCGGCACGTTGATGCGAACGATGGGCCAATGCATCCTGCTGTTCGCGAGTAATGCCGTATGTTTTCGCCATTTGCTCCGCAGTGTCACCCATTCGCAAGCCGGTGGAGTATTCCGCCACCGCAGGCGGTACAGGCATCAGGTCACGTAAACGCAGGCGGGAGAATAGTTTCAGACGCTGGCTCAGCGTGCGGGCTTTGTTGACATCCACCAGCACTCGCGCCAGTTTTTTACTGACGCCAATTGGCAATACGGAAGAGGAGTCAGCTCCGCCCGCAATACCCGCGCGAATGGTTCCCGCCATTAAACTTTCGGCAACGTTAGCGACAGCCTGAAAACTCGTGGCGCAAGCGCGACTAACGCTATAAGCATCGGTATGGACATTCATTCCGACGCCAAGAACAATTTCACGGGCAATGTTGGGGGCTTCCGGCATTTGCACAACCTGACCAAAGACCAGTTGTTCAATCACATCGGCGGGAATTTCACTGCGGGCGAGCAGTTCACCGACCACCATCTTCCCCAAATCAACAGCAGGAATGCCATGAAATGCCGTCGCCTGACGGGCAAAAGGCGTACGTAGCCCACTGACAATGGCGATACGATCGCCGTGACGGGTAACCAGCGGTAAAACCTGACCCATAACATTCCCCTGTAAAAAAAAGATATAAAGTGGTCTGACCTGATCATAGTCTTAACCATTTTTTTACATTTAGCCAAGCAGAGAAAAGGGAAAGTGAGAGCTATGACACAGTGATAACGGGAAGAAGAAAAGAAAACGCCCCTGCCAGCAACGGGCAGAGGCGTCGTTATCCGAGAGGAATTAACGCAGACCCAACTGGAAGATCAGCATTTCAGCTTCGCAGGCAAAAGTAAAATCAATATCCAGACGAACACCGTCAGACTCTTCAGTGAAAGTCGGAGTAATTTTGCACGGTTCGGACTCTACGCTACGGGCTTTTTCAGTCAGCGCCACCAGCGTTTGTTCTGCTTCTGCGCGGTTTGCAAACACACGGCTGTAAGACGCGGTGCAATCGGAGTTGTCCATAATGGTGCCAACATCCATACAGCAGCAAACCGGGGTTTCATCAGCACTACATTTACTCATCGTTGATTTCCTCTGTATGTGCACCCAAGGTGCCAGATAAACGTTACGGATATTTTACGCTTCTGGAAAGTGCCGCTCCAGTTGTTAATTCTGCAAAATCAGATAAGTGACCGAAATCACACTTAAAAATGATCTAAAACAAAATTCACCCAAATGAATGAGTGCGCCACCTCCAAATTTTGCCAGCTGGATCGCGTTTCTTTGATCATATTTGAAAAAGTATCGAAACATACTTGCAACATTCTATCTGGTCCGACCTATACTCTCGCCACTGGTCTGATTTCTAAGATGTACATCAGACCCTACACTTCGCGCTCCTGTTACACCACGTAACATAGTTTGTATAAAAATAAATTATTGAGGTTATGGTCATGAGCCAGAAAACCCTGTTTACAAAGTCTGCTCTCGCAGTCGCAGTGGCACTTATCTCCACCCAGGCCTGGTCAGCAGGCTTTCAGTTAAACGAATTTTCTTCCTCTGGCCTGGGTCGGGCTTATTCTGGGGAAGGCGCAATTGCCGATGACGCGGGTAACGTCAGTCGTAACCCGGCGTTGATTACTATGTTTGATCGCCCGACTTTTTCTGCCGGTGCGGTTTATATCGATCCTGATGTGAATATCAGCGGGACTTCTCCGTCTGGTCGTAGCCTCGACGCGGATAACATCGCGCCGACGGCATGGGTTCCGAACGCTCACTTTGTGGCGCCAATTAACGATCAGTTTGGTTGGGGAGCTTCCATTACCTCCAACTACGGTCTGGCGACAGAGTTTAACGACACCTATGCAGGTGGTTCTGTCGGTGGTACAACCGACCTCGAAACCATCAACATGAACCTAAGCGGCGCCTATCGTTTAAATAACGCATGGAGTTTTGGTCTCGGTCTGAATGCCGTCTACGCCCGCGCGAAAATTGAACGCTTCGCGGGCGACCTGGGGCAACTGGTTGCAGGTCAGATTATGCAATCTCCCGCCGGGGCGACGCCACAAGGGCAGCAACTGGCGGGCATGGCTAATAGCATCCCAAGCGATGAGAAAATTGCTCATCTGAATGGCAACAAGTGGGGCTTTGGCTGGAATGCCGGCATCCTGTATGAACTGGATAAAAACAACCGCTACGCGTTGACCTACCGTTCTGAAGTTAAAATTGACTTCAAAGGTAACTACAGCAGCGATCTGCCAGTGGCTATTAACAACTACAATTTCGGTCTGCCAACGGCTACGGGCGGAGCAACGCAGTCAGGTTATCTGACGCTGAATCTGCCTGAAATGTGGGAAGTGTCGGGTTATAACCGTGTCGCGCCGCAATGGGCGATTCACTATAGCCTGGCTTACACCAGCTGGAGCCAGTTCCAACAACTGAAAGCGACCTCTACCGGTGGCGATACGTTGTTCCAGAAACATGAAGGCTTTAAAGACGCTTACCGCATCGCGTTGGGTACCACTTATTACTACGATGATAACTGGACCTTCCGTACGGGTATCGCCTTCGATGACAGCCCGGTTCCGGCACAAAACCGTTCGATTTCCATTCCCGATCAGGACCGTTTCTGGCTGAGCGCAGGTACGACTTATGCGTTTAATAAAGATGCATCCGTCGATGTTGGCGTTTCTTATATGCACGGTCAGAGTGTGAAGATTAACGAAGGCCCATACCAATTCGAGTCCGAAGGTAAAGCCTGGCTGTTCGGTACTAACTTCAACTACGCGTTCTGATAACCTGGTCATTTAATAAGAAAAAAGGTGAGTTTTGCGACTCACCTTTTTTATTTATCGATTACTCAGAATCGATTTCTTTTAACTCATCCTGAATCGCTTGCGCGTTCGGGTTTTCCTGCGGTTTAAGTTCACCGCCATTGGCAATGAAGTCATGACGCTGGAAGTAGGCCTCACGCACCATAATATAAGGATCTGACGACTGGCGAAGCAGGCCATCAGAATCCAGCAATTGCGCACGAGTTTCGATACCTTCAAGCGTCCATTTACCGATAGACATCGGCCAGGTCAGCCAGGAAAGTACCGGATACAAGCCATCCGCCATATCACCGCCATCATCACGCAACGTGAAGCTGCCGTAGAACGGTAATTGCATGTACGGCCCGTAGCCAACGCCGTAATGGCCCAGAGTGCTACCAAAACGATGAGGTTCCGTACGTTGCAGTTTCGGATTTGCCATCCCCGCGACATCAATAAAGCCGCCCATACCCAAAATGGTGTTCAGGAAAAAGCGGGTAAAGTGGACCATCCCCTGATAAGGATCGCCCTGCAAGAAATAGTTGACCATTACCGCAGGTTCTTCAAGGTTGCCGGTAAAGTTGCTCAGCCCATTACGAGCCGGTTGCGGGACATAGTCGCGCCAGGCGACAGCCACCGGTCGAACAACATACGGATCTAACACATTGAAGTTGAAATTGTACATGGTGCGGTTAAACCCTTCTAACGGGTCAGAACGCCCTTGCTGATCTGTGCCGGAACTCGCACACCCCACCAGAAGCGTAGTTCCCAGAGCAAGCGCCGACAGGCGAAGCTTCATAAATGTCTCCCTGTTTTTTTATGGCTTATGCAGTTTGCCATCCATGACGGAACGATACCGTATCCGCCTGTTTAGGTGTGTGCGATTGTAACAGCACGTCAAATGATGTCCAGACGACTTGTTTTGCTGATTTGATCATAGCCTGGTAATTGATGACCTGTAGGCTACGCGATTTCACGAAAGCAGAAAAAGGCATACATCGTCATTTATGCATTTTCAGAGTAACACCCGCCAGTTACGCGTAAAAAAATCGTCACAATTTAGCTATACGTGCTAATGAGCCAGCAACAAGCGTAAAGAAGATGCGCATCCAAAAGCAGAAGATGCGGAAAACATTAAGAAAAATGATAAAAACCACGCACAGGTGGCGAGGGTTTAGGCAATCGAACATTCACATACTTACCCCGTCGTTCATTAGCGGGTATACTCATGCCGCAATGTCCTCTTAGTTAAATGGATATAACGAGCCCCTCCTAAGGGCTAATTGCAGGTTCGATTCCTGCAGGGGACACCATTTATCAGTTCGCAAAATCCCCTGAATATCTCCCCTGTCAGTGAATCATCAGTTCGTTACCTTAAGACGGGTAAAAAGCGGATAAAATAAATTTACCCACCGGATTTTTACCCATGCCCGCCGTTTAATACATTATGAAATGTGGTTTTCAGACTGGCAGACTTGTTCTCTTAACCAGTGAATAAAAGCCTCAATTTTCGGCCACTGCCTTCCCGGCAGCGTAGTGATGTAATAATGCTGATGACATTTCACCGCCATATCGCCAAACGGTGCGACAAGTTCACCACTGGCAAGCCTTTTTTGTACCAGACGTTTTCTGCCCATCGCGACCCCAATATGATTCATCGCTGCGATGACGGCTAAGTCTGAACGATCAAAGCCAATTCCCGAAGATGTCGGCAAATTAACCGCATAATGTTGTGCCCAACTGTGCCATTCATCCGTGCCAGAGTCATTGCTCCATGCCTGTCTGTCGTGCAGCAGAGTACAGTGGCGCAAATTAATTACCGTGTTTGTTAAAGCATGGCGTTGGGCATATTCAGGACTGCACACTGGCAATATTTCTTCATCCATCAGGAAATGATGAGTCAGTTGCGCTGACGGCGCATCATCAAAGTAAATCGCTAAATCGACCCCGGCACGTTGCAGATTAATGTTGTCATTACCGGTGAGCACGGTGAGCGAAATCGACGGATAGCGGCGTGTAAAGTCACCTAATGCAGGCACCAGCCAGCATTGCGCGATAGAGGGACGAGAATACAAGGTTAAGGTTCCCGATAACTCCTGATTTTTAATATCAAGGATCTCCTGATTCAGGGTATCCAGCGACGATTTTAACGCCCAATAAACACGTTTCCCCTCATGCGTTAATTCCACTTTGCGATGGGAACGGACAAACAACTGAATGCCCAACTCTTCTTCCAGCTGATTAATACGGTGACTTACCGCGCTGGGACTCAGCGACAATTCCTCTGCCGCCAGGGCGAAAGACTGATGCCTGGCAGCCACTTCAAAAGTATGCAGTTTTGATAGTTGCCAGCCATTAAGCAGTCGATTTCTCATTTCACGTAGGGGTTCCATAATCACCTCATTTTTTTCCTGAGTGTAAAAAAATGACAGTGAAAATTCAGCTTTAAGGTGAACCAAAGTGAACCATATCTCATTTCACCCCTATTTTTAGACATAAATCACTCTCTTGATTCGATTTACCTCATGTGAATGGCAAATTTTATCGTTTGTCAGTCTGCGTTGTTTTTTTGTCCAATATCACCAGGTTAATCACAGGGGAAGGTGAGATATGCACTCTCAAATCTGGGTTGTGAGCACGCTGCTTATCAGCATCGTGTTAATCGTACTGACCATCGTGAAGTTCAAATTCCACCCGTTTCTGGCGTTGTTACTGGCCAGCTTCTTCGTGGGAGCGATGATGGACATGGGGCCGCTGGAGATGGTGAATGCCATTGAAAGTGGGATTGGAGGAACGCTGGGGTTTCTCGCTGCAGTTATCGGCCTTGGCACAATTCTGGGAAAAATGATGGAAGTTTCCGGGGCGGCAGAAAGAATTGGTCTGACGCTCCAGCGCTGCCGCTGGCTTTCGGCTGATGTCATTATGGTGCTGGTGGGCCTGATTTGTGGCATCACGCTGTTTGTTGAAGTGGGCGTTGTGCTGTTGATTCCTCTGGCTTTTTCAATTGCTAAAAAAACCAATACCTCATTGTTAAAGCTGGCTATTCCGCTGTGTACCGCGCTGATGGCCGTTCACTGTGTGGTTCCTCCGCACCCGGCGGCTTTGTATGTTGCCAATAAATTGGGCGCAGATATCGGCTCGGTGATCGTCTACGGCTTGCTGGTTGGGCTGATGGCATCACTGATTGGCGGCCCGCTTTTCCTTAAATTTCTGGGTCAACGACTGCCCTTTAAACCTGTACCCACAGAGTTTGCCGATCTCAAAGTTCGCGATGAAAAAACGCTGCCCTCATTAAGCGCAACGTTATTCACCGTACTGCTGCCCATTGCGCTGATGTTGGTGAAAACGATTGCCGAACTGAATATGGCACGTGAGAGCGGTTTGTATTCCTTGCTTGAGTTTATTGGCAACCCTATCACTGCCATGTTTATCGCTGTGTTTGCCGCCTATTATGTGTTAGGCATACGCCAGCACCTGAGCATGGGGGCGATGCTCACGCATACAGAAAACGGCTTTGGTTCGATTGCCAATATTTTGCTGATTATCGGGGCCGGAGGCGCATTCAACGCCATTCTGAAGAGTAGCGGTCTTGCGGATACACTGGCAGTTATTCTCTCCAATATGCATATGCACCCGATTCTTCTGGCCTGGTTGGTGGCGCTTATTCTGCATGCGGCAGTGGGCTCCGCTACCGTAGCAATGATGGGAGCGACGGCAATTGTCGCACCCATGCTGCCGCTGTATCCCGACATTAGCCCGGAAATTATTGCAATTGCCATCGGTTCGGGCGCAATTGGCTGCACAATCGTGACAGACTCGCTTTTCTGGCTGGTGAAGCAATATTGCGGCGCTACGCTCAATGAAACATTTAAATACTATACGACAGCGACATTTATCGCTTCGGTCGTCGCTCTGGCGGGCACATTCCTGCTGTCATTTATCATCTAAGCGCAAAGAGACGTACTATGGAAAACGCTAAAATGAATTCGCTCATCGCCCAGTATCCGTTGGTAGAGGATCTGGTTGCTCTTAAAGAAACCACCTGGTTTAATCCTGGCACCACCTCATTGGCAGAAGGTTTACCTTATGTTGGCCTGACCGAACAGGATGTTCAGGACGCCCATGCGCGCCTGTCTCGTTTTGCGCCGTATCTGGCAAAAGCATTTCCTGAAACGGCTGCCGCGGGGGGGATTATTGAATCAGAACTGGTTGCTATTCCTGCTATGCAAAAACGGCTGGAAAAGGAATATCACCAGCCGATCGCCGGGCAATTGCTACTAAAAAAAGACAGCCATTTGCCGATTTCCGGCTCCATAAAAGCACGTGGTGGGATTTATGAAGTCCTGGCCCATGCTGAAAAACTGGCTCTGGAAGCGGGTTTGCTGACACTTGAGGATGATTACAGCAAACTGCTTTCCCCGGAGTTTAAACAGTTCTTTAGCCAATACAGTATTGCTGTGGGATCAACCGGAAATCTGGGGTTATCAATTGGTATTATGAGCGCCCGCATCGGCTTTAAGGTAACGGTGCATATGTCTGCTGATGCCCGTGCGTGGAAAAAAGCGAAACTGCGCAGTCATGGCGTTACTGTCGTGGAATACGAGCAAGATTATGGTGTTGCCGTCGAGGAAGGACGTAAAGCCGCGCAGTCTGACCCGAACTGTTTCTTTATTGATGACGAAAATTCCCGCACGTTGTTCCTTGGATATTCCGTCGCAGGCCAGCGTCTTAAGGCGCAATTTGCTCAGCAAGGTCGCATCGTCGATGCTGATAACCCTCTGTTTGTCTATCTGCCGTGTGGTGTTGGCGGTGGTCCTGGTGGCGTCGCATTCGGACTTAAACTGGCGTTTGGCGATCATGTTCACTGCTTTTTTGCCGAACCAACACACTCCCCGTGTATGTTATTAGGCGTCCATACCGGATTACACGATCAGATTTCTGTTCAGGATATTGGCATCGACAACCTTACCGCCGCGGATGGCCTTGCGGTTGGTCGCGCATCGGGCTTTGTCGGGCGGGCAATGGAGCGTCTGCTGGATGGCTTCTATACCCTTAGCGATCAAACCATGTATGACATGCTTGGCTGGCTGGCGCAGGAAGAAGGCATTCGTCTTGAACCTTCGGCACTGGCGGGTATGGCGGGGCCTCAGCGCGTGTGCGCATCAGTAAGTTATCAACAGATGCACTGTTTCAGCGCCGAACAACTGCGTCATGCCACTCATCTGGTGTGGGCGACGGGAGGTGGAATGGTGCCGGAAGAAGAAATGAAACAATATCTGGCAAAAGGCCGCTAATTACTTTTCAACGCAGCATCGCTCTGAATGAGCGATGCTGTCTCATCAGTTCATCATGAACGTATAAAAGTCGGTCAATGACCTTGTTCTGATATCACTCATTGCATTTTATGAACATCCAGAAAACAATGAATGATTATTTCAATTTCAAATAAAAAAATTCCAGCGTGATTTCAGAAAAATGCAATCCGGGAGCCTGGAGATTTTTATAATCTTTATTTACACTATGTTGAATTGAGATGTTTTTTAATTCCCAACTATGAATAGCAATATAAAACAAAGCTAGCCTGAACGTTCAGCGCAGGCTGGAATAATTTAATTCCAGCACTGCCGAAATATTCCTGCCCTTCAAGGTTATTGTTTTCCGTATCCCACCATAAAACGGATCATCAAACCACAAGCCGGAGCAATAAACATAAATATGCCCGTTACCAGCTCATTAGCGCCAGTTAACCACATAGTGAAGTAATAAATAATGGCGGCGAGGATCACCATTCCGAAGAAGGAAGAGACTGCTGATACCACGCCCAATACCTGTCCTATGTATCCACTGACACAAACAATACAAAGGGCGAGAAACATCCATAAATAAATCATAGCTCAACCTCCTGCCTCGCTAAAAAACCTGTAACATCAATCATTTTAATAATAAGACAATCCTTACCCATTGGCAATTTTGGCAATCTTTGCCAGAGATTTTTTCTTTTCCGACGGATAATAAAAGAAAAACAAGATGTTAGCCTGGCGCTAATATCACACTAAAATATATTCACGCAGAGTGACTAATAAACAGTGGCGAAAAGCAGGCTGCTAATGATAAAGTAGAAGGACCGCATTCATGCTCCTCGTGGTTTTGTCCTGACTAGTCTTTACACTCTTTACAGGAACCATTGTCGTACATGATGGCCTAATCAATTGAGTGTACCGCTGTCGACAAGAAATCTTCTGCGATACAACAACGCGTATCTACAGAAGGTAACTATGTTTCCACAACGCAAATTTTCTCGCGAGTTTCTCCATCCTCGCTACTGGTTCACGTGGTTTGGTTTGGGTGTACTCTGGCTTTGGGTACAGCTTCCTTACCCTGCCCTGTGTTTTCTTGGTACACGCATCGGCACAATGGCCAGACCGTTTCTTAAACGTCGTGAATCCATCGCGCGCAAAAACCTTGAGCTTTGCTTCCCACAATATTCAGTTGAACAACGCGAGAAGATGATCGCTGAAAACTTTCGTGCGCTTGGTATGGCGCTGGTAGAAACCGGAATGGCCTGGTTCTGGCCCGATCATCGCGTACATAAATGGTTTGATGTTGATGGCCTGGATAACCTCAAACGCGCGCAAATGCAAAATCGCGGCGTTATGGTGGTCGGCGTGCATTTTATGTCGCTGGAGCTGGGTGGCCGCGTGATGGGCCTGTGTCAGCCGATGATGGCCACTTACCGCCCGCATAATAACCAGCTAATGGAGTGGGTGCAGACACGTGGCCGCATGCGCTCTAATAAAGCGATGATCGGCAGAAATAATCTGCGTGGTATCGTCGGCGCACTGAAAAAAGGCGAAGCCGTGTGGTTCGCCCCCGACCAGGATTATGGTCGTAAAGGCAGCTCTTTCGCTCCTTTCTTCGCGGTAAAAGATGTCGCGACGACTAACGGTACCTATGTGCTCTCTCGTCTTTCTGGCGCAGCCATGCTAACCGTAACGATGGTGAGAAAAGCCGATTACAGCGGTTACCGTCTGTTTATTACGCCGGAGATGCAAGGTTATCCGGCAGATGAAAATCAGGCTGCTGCTTACATGAACAAAATTATTGAGAAAGAGATTATGCGTGCGCCGGAGCAGTATCTCTGGATCCACCGCCGCTTTAAAACCCGTCCCGTGGGCGAAGCGTCGTTATACGTTTAACAAATAACCGCTGCACTCATCCTCCTCGAATCAGCCATAATAACCTCATGGTTTTTATGGCTTTTTTCTTAAGTTTTTTTCCTTCGCTGAATCGTGAATTATTACTGCCAGAAATTAAACTGTCGCCGATATGAGACACTCGTAAGTTACTAAAAGTAAATAAGAAAATGCCTCTTGTTTCGTCCCATTTTTAGGCGTACATTAGCGCCGTCTCGAGCAGATTAGCTCAGAATTCTGGGGTGGCGCCCACGGCAAAACAGAGAACTTTTAAGGTCGTTTTGCCCGGTGTCAACTCACTGTAGCAGGTGTAATGAAGTCATTCAGGCGTAACAGTAAATTACGCGGAGAGATGTAAAGTGAAATATTTCTTTATGGGCATTTCTTTTATGGTCATCGTTTGGGCCGGTACTTTTGCCCTGATGATCTAAAAGCAAACTGTGCAATGAAAAACAGGAGCCATCTGGCTCCTGTTCGCTTTTCTGAAGAAGCGTTTATTCAGCGTCTTCGTGAATATGTTTGCTGCTGGCTGGCAGTAAGCCATCGGCGCGGAACATCGCTTTAATGCCCCTGATGGCCTGACGAATACGATCACGGTTTTCAATCAGCGCAAAGCGCACATGCGTATCGCCGTAGTCGCCAAAACCGATGCCTGGAGAAACACACACCTTCGCTTCATTGAGCAGTTTCCTGGCAAATTCGAGCGACCCCATTGCGGCATATGGTTCTGGTATTTTTGCCCAGACGTACATCGAAGCCTTCGGCATTTCAACCATCCAGCCTGCTTCATGTAGCCCTTTTACCAACACATCGCGGCGACGCTTATACTGTTCAGCAATATCACGCACACATTGCTGATCGCCTTCCAGCGCCGCAATAGCGGCTACCTGCAATGGCGTAAAGGTGCCGTAATCGTGATAGCTTTTGATACGCGCCAGCGCGCTGACCAGCGTCTTGTTACCAACCATAAAACCAATTCGCCAGCCTGCCATGTTGTAGCTTTTCGACAGAGTAAAAAACTCAACCGCCACATCACGCGCGCCCGGCACCTGCATGATTGACGGCGCTTTCCAGCCGTCGTAGACGATATCGGCATAGGCCAGGTCGTGGACCACCAGCACATCGTAGCGTTTCGCCAGCGCGATCACTTTTTCGAAGAATTCCAGTTCCACACATTGCGCTGTAGGGTTCGACGGAAAGCCAAGAATCATCATCCTGGGTTTCGGATAGCTTTCACGAATGGCGCGTTCCAGTTCGTTGAAGAAATCGACACCTTCCACCAGCGGCACTGAACGTACCTGCGCGCCGGCAATTACCGCACCGTAAATATGGATCGGATAGCTTGGATTTGGCACCAGCACGGTGTCGCCATGATCCAGCGTCGCCAGCATCAGATGCGCCAGTCCCTCTTTCGAGCCAATGGTGACGATAGCTTCTGATTCCGGGTCGATATCAACGTCATAGCGCTCCCGATACCAGTGGGAGATCGCGCGACGTAACCGCGGAATACCGCGTGACGTGGAGTAACCGTGTGTGTCCGGTCGCTGCGCCACAGTACATAATTTTTCGACAATATGCGGTGGAGTCGCACCGTCCGGGTTGCCCATACTGAAATCGATAATATCTTCACCGCGCCGACGCGCAGCCATTTTCAGTTCAGCGGTAATGTTAAAAACGTAAGGCGGGAGGCGATCAATGCGCGTAAAGCGACGTTCAGGGCGAGTGTCAGCCATAATTTCCTCAGATTCACGTGAGCGCCCGGACCGTCCGAGCGACGCTGCCACGATGGTGGCTGTTTTGAAAATAGCCTGAACAAATTCTGTCTGTCGAGTGCTTTAGCAAAATATTTTTTATTGCCAAAAAAGAGGAACACATTTCTTAAAACAGGAAATTAAGAACAATCGACACGAAAAACACCACCAACATAATTAACATTATAATTGCAATAAATTTACTATTTAGCGTGTCATCAGCAAGAGAGGTATTGTTAATACACCATTCAGCGATCAATCCCCTTTTAAAAATGTGGTTTTTCCTCAAAAAGAAGCACACTGGTCATCGGCCTTCAGGTTACCTATCATAGAGGTTTAATCCTTATTCAGAGTCACCCGTGCACGAAATATTCAACATGCTGCTGGCGGTATTCGATCGGGCAGCGTTAATGCTTATCTGCCTGTTTTTCCTCATTCGTATCCGTCTGTTTCGCGAACTGTTGCACAAGTCGGCACACTCACCGAAAGAGTTGCTCGCCGTTACCGCGATATTCTCACTGTTCGCCCTGTTCAGTACCTGGTCCGGCGTACCGGTGGAAGGTTCACTGGTTAACGTCCGTATTATCGCGGTAATGTCTGGCGGGATCCTGTTTGGCCCGTGGGTGGGCATCATTACCGGCGTGATCGCCGGTATTCATCGTTATTTAATTGATATTGGTGGTGTGACGGCGATCCCCTGCTTCATCACCAGTATTCTCGCAGGATGTATTTCCGGCTGGATTAACCTGAAAATCCCTAAAGCGCAACGCTGGCGCGTCGGTATTCTCGGCGGCATGTTGTGTGAAACGCTGACCATGATTCTGGTGATTATCTGGGCGCCGACTACCGCACTGGGGCTGGACATCGTCTCCAAAATTGGTATCCCGATGATCCTCGGCAGCGTCTGTATCGGCTTTATTGTGCTGCTGGTACAAAGCGTTGAGGGCGAAAAAGAAGCCAGTGCCGCGCGGCAGGCTAAGTTGGCGCTGGATATCGCCAATAAAACGCTGCCGCTGTTTCGTCATGTGAATAGCGAATCATTACGTAAAGTCTGTGAAATTATCCGCGATGATATTCACGCCGACGCAGTGGCGATTACCAATACGGAACATGTACTGGCCTATGTTGGCGTGGGGGAACACAACTACCAGAATGGCGATGATTTCATTAGCCCAACGACGCGTCAGGCAATGAACTACGGAAAAATCATCATTAAAAATAATGATGAAGCCCACCGCACGCCGGAGATCCATTCCATGCTGGTGATCCCGCTGTGGGAGAAAGGCGTAGTGACCGGCACGTTGAAAATTTACTACTGCCATGCTCACCAGATAACCTCGTCATTACAGGAAATGGCGGTCGGCCTGTCGCAAATTATCTCCACTCAACTGGAAGTTTCTCGCGCCGAGCAATTACGTGAAATGGCAAATAAGGCAGAACTTCGCGCCCTGCAAAGCAAAATTAATCCCCATTTTCTGTTTAATGCTCTGAATGCAATCTCATCGTCGATTCGTCTGAATCCAGATACCGCTCGCCAGCTCATCTTTAATTTATCGCGTTATCTCCGCTATAACATTGAATTAAAAGACGATGAGCAAATCGATATCAAAAAAGAGCTGTACCAAATTAAAGACTATATCGCCATTGAGCAGGCCCGTTTTGGCGACAAACTGACCGTTATCTACGATATTGATGAAGAGGTAAATTGCTGCATTCCAAGTCTGTTGATTCAGCCGCTGGTAGAAAATGCCATTGTGCACGGTATTCAGCCCTGTAAAGGGAAAGGCGTTGTCACCATCAGCGTTGCAGAGTGCGGTAATCGGGTTCGGATTGCAGTGAGAGATACCGGACACGGCATTGACCCGAAAGTCATTGAGCGAGTCGAAGCGAACGAAATGCCGGGTAATAAAATCGGCCTGCTGAATGTGCATCATCGTGTGAAGTTATTATATGGTGAGGGGTTACATATCCGTCGTCTGGAACCGGGAACGGAAATCGCGTTTTACATTCCTAACCACCGCACCCCCGTCGCCTCACAGGCTACGTTATTGCTTTGAGCCGGAGTGATATTGTGAAAGTCATCATTGTTGAAGACGAATTCCTGGCACAACAGGAACTTAGCTGGCTGATAAAAGAGCACAGCCAGATGGAGATTGTCGGCACCTTTGACGACGGTCTGGACGTGTTGAAGTTTTTGCAACATAACCGCGTCGACGCCATTTTTCTGGATATCAATATTCCGTCGCTGGATGGCGTACTGCTGGCGCAAAACATCAGCCAGTTTGCCCATAAACCGTTTATTGTATTTATAACCGCATGGAAAGAACATGCGGTGGAAGCGTTCGAACTGGAAGCATTTGACTACATTCTCAAGCCATACCAGGAGTCACGCATCACCGGGATGCTGCAAAAACTGGAAGCGGCCTGGCAACAACAGCAAACCAGCAACACGCCCACCGCACCGCTAACGCGTGAAAATGACACCATTAATCTGGTGAAAGATGAACGCATCATCGTGACGCCAATCAATGACATTTATTACGCTGAAGCGCACGAAAAAATGACGTTTGTCTATACGCGGCGTGAGTCTTATGTGATGCCAATGAATATTACCGAGTTTTGCAACAAACTCCCGCCATCGCACTTTTTTCGCTGTCATCGCTCGTTTTGTGTCAATCTGAACAAAATTCGCGAGATAGAACCGTGGTTTAATAACACCTACATTTTGCGGCTGAAAGATCTGGATTTTGAAGTGCCAGTTAGTCGCAGCAAAGTAAAAGAGTTCAGGCAGTTAATGCATCTCTGATTCAGGGAATACAAATGAAAGCAGCAGGCTTGCCCGCCGATCAACAATTTTTCGCCGATCTGTTCAGCGGCCTGGTGCTTAACCCGCAACTGCTGGGGCGCGTCTGGTTTGCCAGCCAGCCTGCCTCACTGCCTGTCGGGAGTTTATGTATTGATTTTCCGCGTCTGGATATTGTGCTACGCGGCGAATACGGCAACTCGCTGGAAGCAAAGCAGGTACGCATGGTGGAAGGAGAAATGCTGTTTATTCCGGCGCGTGCGGCTAATTTACCGGTCAACAACAAACCGGCAATGCTGTTAAGCCTGGTATTTGCCCCAACCTGGCTTGGATTATCGTTTTACGATAGTCGCACTACCTCGCTGTTGCATCCTGTTCGTCAGATCCAGCTTCCCAACCTGCAACGCGGCGAAGGCGAAGCGATGCTCACCGCCCTCACCCATCTCAGCCGTTCACCGCTGGAGCAAAATATCATTCAGCCGCTGGTGTTAAGTTTGCTGCATCTTTGCCGAAACGTGGTGAATATGCCGCCCGGTAATACACAACCGCGCGGCGATTTCCTCTATCACAGCATTTGTAACTGGGTTCAGGATAATTTTTCCCAGCAGCTCACCCGTGAAAGCGTGGCGCAGTTTTTTAATATCACACCCAATCATCTGTCAAAACTGTTTGCTCAGCATGGAACGATGCGCTTTATCGAATATGTTCGCTGGGTACGGATGGCGAAGGCAAGGATGATCTTGCAGAAATACCACCTGTCGATTCATGAAGTGGCTGAACGTTGCGGTTTTCCTGATAGCGACTATTTTTGTCGCGTTTTCCGGCGTCAGTTTGGCCTGACGCCGGGAGAGTACAGCGCCCGTTTTCAGGGCTAATCTCAGAAGGTTAATTCTGCTTCCAGTAACGTCAGGATGCTTTGCGCATCTTGCGCGGCAAACAGTGACTGGCGAAAGTTTTTATTCACCAGTTTGCGCGCCAGTTGCGAGAAGACTTTCACATGGTTCATCCCTTCGTTAGCGCCCAGCGTTAGCATGATCACCAGTTCCACATCGCCCATCTCTGACTGCCAGTCGATTGGTTTTACCAGCCGGGCAATACTGATACTGGAATGGCGGATCCACTGGGATTTGGTATGCGGGATCGCCACGCCAAAACCGACGCCGGTGGTAACAATCTCTTCCCGCTGCCAGACATCTTCTTCCAGTTCAAATGGATGCTCAGTACGCCCGTTAACGCCCAGATTGCCGCAGAGGAACTGAATCGCCTGTTCTTTATTGCGAAAGGCCTGATCAACGAAGATATTCTCCAGCGCTAACAATGGGCGAACGTCCTCTTCCGGCGTAAACGCGGTAAGTAATGCTTCAATCTCCTGCGCACTACGGCATTCGCACGCCTGACGAGCCAGTTCCCGGCACGCTTCACTGTCGAGTTGGCGAAGCTGGCTTTTCACTGCCGGAATGCGTGGACTACTCATACTCAGCTCATCAAGCCCCAGCCCAAGTAGTAACGGCAGATAGCGGCTTTCGCCGCCGAGTTCCCCGCAAATACCTACCCATTTTCCTCGCTGATGCGCAGTAGTAACGATTTGCTGCAACATACGCAGGAACGATGGCGTAATCGGGTTATACAGCGATGAGACGCGCGGGTTATTACGATCGACTGCATACAGATATTGCGTCATATCGTTGGAACCAATACTGAAGAAATCAACCTCATCGCAGAAGTGGTCGATGATGTAACACACCGATGGGACTTCAACCATAATCCCGAGCGGGATCGTCTCTGCATGACGCAGGCCATCGCGCTTAAGTTCAACGATCGTTTTTTGGATCTCATCCTTCACCCATAAGATCTGATCGAGACTGTGAACCATCGGGATCATCAACTGAGCATTGCCAAAACTGGCAGCGCGCAAAATCGCCCGTAGCTGAGTACGAAACAGGCCAGTAAATTCCGGGTAGATTCGTACCGCGCGGTAACCAAGGAACGGATTCTCTTCCTGAGGAATATTCAGATAAGGAATGCTTTTATCGCCACCGATGTCCATCGTGCGGAAGATAATCGGTTTGTCGCCCGCCGCCAATAACACCTGCTGGTAGGCTTCAAATTGCTCCTGCTCGTCCGGCGCGCTGTCGCGATCCATATACAACATTTCGGTACGGAATAGCCCGACGCCTTCCGCGCCGTTGGCAAACGCACCTGGGGCTTCCAGAGCGGTGCCAATATTCGCCGCAATATCAATCCGCTTATTATCACGAGAATAGGCCAGTTGCGCGGCGGCCTGCGCCTGTTGCTGCTGACGTTTGTCCGCCAGCGTCTGCGCAACCTGATAATAACCGCTCACGGCGTCATTGGGGTTAATCGCCAGTACGCCGCACTGGGCGTCGAGTACCGCCGGTTGCCCGGCATATCGGGCAATCGCATCCAGCGGCAGGCCACTCAAAACCGGGATCGCCGAGGCGCGGGCCAGAATCAGGGTATGCGAGGTACGCCCGGTTTTCTCCAGAATCATGCCCGCAAGATTCTTCAGTTCGAGGCTCAGGAACTGGCTTGGGGTTAAATCTTCGGTCACCAGAATGGTGGGTTTTTCAAGTACCAGATTGTTGCGCGGTTTTAGCTCCGGCCAGGTAATATGCAACAACTGCTCACTGATATCGCGAATATCGCTGACCCGCTCGCGCAAGTAGTCACTGGCGGAGGCAGAAAGCTTGGCGCAAATCTGCTCCATATTATTGATAATCGCCACGCCCAGCCCCTGATGTTGTTCCGCCATCAGGCGACGGATATTCCCCGCAAATTCATCATCCTGAATCAGCGATAAATGGGCGCTCAAAATAGTTTTGCTTTCGCCGTCACGCTCGCGCAGTTGTTGGTTCAGTTGCTCAGCAAGCGTTGCCAGGCTGTGTTCCAGCCGGGTGATATCTTGTGCACTCGCTGGAATCGCACGATAACTATCGAGGCTGTCGCTCTGTAACAGGGTCAGCGTACCCACGCCGACGCCGCTTGCCAGCATATTGCCGTAAAGCAAATCGGGATTCAGGCGGCTTAATGAACGCGGCAGCGGGTGCGTCGCCAGTTCTGCCTGCGTCGGTTGTATGCTGTCACTGTCGATAAAACGCGCCTGGATGTACTCTTCCAGTACGCGTCGTGCCTGCTCTTCATCGCTGCCGCTAATATTCAGGCTGCAACTGTCATTAAATAAGGTGCCAGTGCCAATCAATGCCAGCGAGCTTTTCGCATCGGCTTTCGTATTCTGGCGGTGGTTTATGAAGGTCACTTCGCTTTGCCACTGGCTACACTGCTCTTTAAGCTCCCACGCCGGACGGGCATGAAGACCGTTAGGCAAAGGGCAGAGAAATTGAATCGTTAACATAACCGCTCCGGGTTAATCAGGAGATCATCTGAAGTCCGTCAGTTGAACAACTGTCTCACGCGTAAGACGTTGAATGAGGGCAGATAAAAGCTGCTGTATTTGCAAAATGTCGCGGCAATCGGCAATCGACGCGGCGCAATGTCCGTGGCGGGTAGCAGGCCCCATCACCACTGTGGGAACGCCAGTACCGGTTAAGTGCACCGCCCCACCGTCCGTGCCACCATTGCTGAACATATCCACCTGTAACGCCACGCCAGTTTCTGCCGCCACGGTTTCAATCCACGCAGTGAGTTTGGGTGGCGCAATCAGCGATTTATCGCTTAACACCAGCATCGGGCCATTACCAATCTGGCGATGGTTAGCCGCGCCATAATCAAAGTTTTTCGCCCAGCAAGCGGTATCCAGCACAATGGCGACGTCCGGCGACACCGCCCGGGTGGCGGTTTGCCCACCACGTAGCCCAACCTCTTCGCTGGAGCTGCCTACCAGCCAGACTTCCGCAGGCAGTTCAGCTTCATGCAATTCACGCAATAACATCACCAGCAGATAACAACCGAGGCGGTCATCAAAAGCTTTCCCCATTACCCGCTGGTGAGGGAGAACCTGAAAAGTCGTATCAAACGTAACACGATCGCCTGGACGAATTCCCGCCTGCATCACTTCGTCATACGAGCGCGCGCCAATGTCCACGCGCATGGCGCTAACATCATTCCCCTGCCGCTCGCCGTCAAGCAGACCTGGAATTTTGCACTCTTCACGGGTGGTGATCCGCACAGGCTGAAGCTGGCGGGCAGCCATGCGTACGTTGCCAACCGGCAGCACATCGATCGCCCCTTCGCGGGAGATGCTACGCACCATAAATCCCACTTCATCCATATGCGCACAGATCATCACCTTCGGACCTGTCGATTCATTCAGGCGGATCAGTACCGATCCCAGACCATCAAAACGGACCTCTTTTTGCAGGCGATCCGCTTCTTCCAGCAGGATCTGCCGCACTTCCTGTTCCGAGGAGGCGATCGCATCTGCCTCGCTCAACGCTTTTAATAGCGATAAATCCATTATTCATCTCCCGTGAGCAACACTGTTTTCGGCGTGGCATACAGCACTTCGGCGCCTTGCGGGATAACCAGTACGACATCTTCAATACGCACGCCCCCCAGCCCTGGCAGATAAATCCCCGGCTCCACGGTCAGTAGCATGCCTGGCTGTAGCGTCGTGGTGTCTCGCGGTGAAAAACGCGGCTCTTCATGGACTTCAATGCCAATGGCATGACCAGTGTTGTGACCGAAATAGTCGCTAAAACCTGCCTCGGTAATCACCCGGCGCGCGGCGTCGTCAACCTGCTGGCAGCGCACACCGGGGCGAATCGCAGAGATGGCCGCCAGTTGTGCTTGCAGAACAATCTGGTACACGCCAAACAGTGGATGAGATTCGGCGCTCACCCCTTCGCCATTCACCAGGAAGGTGCGCGTCATATCAGAGCAGTAGCCCTGATACAGCGCACCGAAATCGAGAGTGACAAACTCGCCCGCGGCAACAATCTTGTCGCTGGCTTTACCGTGCGGTAGCGCTCCGCGCCAGCCACTGGCGACAATGGTGTCAAAAGAAGCTTTTTCTGCCCCCTGCTGGCGCATAAACCACTCCAGTTCAGCAGCAATCTCGCATTCGCTCATCCCCGCCTGAATAAAACGGCGAATATGCTCTGCACCGCGATCGGCAATTCCACAGGCAAGGCGGATTTTCTCCACCTCCGCAGGCGTTTTGATTTGCCGCAACACATCCGGCGTGGCGCTTACCAGCGTTGAATTAAGTTCAGACTGCCAGCGGTGCACGGTTTCCCAGCTCACCTGCTGGCCCTCAAAACCGAGCGTTTGCAGTTGCTCATCGGCAATGATTTGCCTGGCGATGGTTGCCAACGTGTTCGTCGCGTCAAGCAAATGCAGCTGGTAGCCTTGTGTACGGGCTTCCACATCCGCGTAATAGCGCGAATCCAGCAGAATGTGCGCACTTTCATGGCTAATCACCACATAGCCTGATCCGGTGGAGATCCCCAGATGCGGCTGCTTGTTCTGCCGTGAGGAGAGAACCATCGCATCCAGTTGTTGCTCTGTAAGCCAGTCGCGCAGCGAGGCGAGTAATGTCATCAGGATTATCCTTCTTACAGGCTATCGAGTAACAATTTGCCTTTGCGGAACATCATCAGACGCAAGAACACCACCATCAATGCGGTAATGATTGCCCCCAACGCGATCCCTGCCATGTAGACGCCAAGATTGCTTACCAGCGGCCATGCCCAGATAGCGGATTCCGGGAACCATTGCACTGCGCCCAGCCAGACAGCGGCGGTAGAACCGACTATCGCGCCAACCATATAGGACGGAATGGCGGTGATGGGGCTTTCCAGCGCAAACGGAATGGCACCTTCACTGATCCCCATAAAGGCGAGGAACATTGCCGTTTTCCCCTGCGGATAAAGCTGAGCATTGAACAGGCGTTTACCCGTTAAACGGCGGTCGATAATGGTCGCCAGTCCCAGACCAATTGGCGGAATAACAATGGCAATAGAGCGCGCTGTAACGGGTAAAACATGGTCAGTGGTAAAGCTGAAGGCAACGAATCCAGCCGCTTTGTTAATCGGCCCACCGAGGTCAATTGCGGTCGCCGCAGCGATCCCCATTGCGTACATCAGCGCGCCCTTCTCACCAGCAGCAGTCAGGATGGTACGGATACCCCCATTGATCCAGCCGCCAAACGGCGTAATGACGTAATACATTGCCAGCATGACAAAAATAGCGGAAAGGATCGGCAGCAAAAATGTGGTTTTGAACGCCAGCAGGAAATCCGGCAACTGAATTTTCTGGTTCATCCATTTCACGAGGTAACCCGCAACAATGGAGATAATCAGCGCACCGATGAAGGTTGATGGAATAGGAGCACTGGTGACCCATTGCATGGTGCTGGCATCAAAATTCAGCAGTTGCGTAGGTTGAGTGGACATCAACCCACCAATAAATCCAGCCGGAAACGCCAGCTTGCCGCCGATTGAGTTAGCCACAAAAGCAGCAAACATCGGAATAGCAAAGCCAAACAACACGCCGCCAAAAGATTGTGACAGCCAGGCAAATTTCAGTAAAGAGAGGTTAAAACCGGTGAATTTTCCGCTATTAAGCGCATCCATAATGCCGATATCAGCGGGAATTTTCAGCCAGGTATAAGCAATCAACTGACTGAATGCGAGGATCACACCGCCCATGATTAAGGTCGGTACCATGCGCGAAATCCCGGACATTACATGCTGCGGAAGTTCGCCCCAGAAGCTGCTTTTAGAGGCCTGCGGATTCTTAATTGCCGCTGCCGCACCGGATGTGCCAGGCACAACGGTTGCACTGCGTTTTTTAATGGCCATAACGTTATCCCTGTCGAAAATTACTGTTGTTCAGCAGCAATCATCTCTTCGATTTCTTTGATGATGCCTGCCGCGTTTTTAATTGCGTCCTGTAAAGTGATTTCGTAAACATCCCGAGATTCGAAACGTTCGTTATCTTCCGGTGTGACGGCCACGGAGTGAATGATAATGGTCGCTTCGGCGATATCCTGCGCCGTCAGGCGGTTCTGGATACCGTCCGCGCCCTGGGTTTCAATTTTCACTTCATAACCCGCTTCCACCGCTGCTTCTTCCAGCGCCTGGGCAGCCATAAAGGTGTGAGCCAGGCCCATCGGACAGGCACATAAGGCAATCAGTTTCTTACTCATCATCAATTCCTCGTCTGGTTATAGTTGACGAATGAAATTATGAACGTGCAAAACAAATCGCCGTTACCAGACAAATAATGCATTTACTGGATAATTAATCCCGTTACTCGGAAGTGTGACGCAGGTCGGCCTTGTGATGAGACACAAAGAAAAATTGAATTAATCGATTGATTTGAATGGATATCGGGAGGAATTATCTCCCGACATATCAGGAAGGATTAAAGAATGTGGCCCAGTGTCTGGCGTAAATGCGCTCCTGAACCAAGAAGACCAGGATTGTCATGAACAATGAGATATACCGGAATATCATGGATATATTCTTTAAAGCGGCCTTTATCTTCAAAAGCGGCACGGAAACCGGAAGCTTTGAAAAACTCAAGAAAACGCGGCACGATCCCCCCCGCAATATAAACGCCGCCAAATGTGCCGAGATTTAACGCCAGGTTGCCGCCAAAACGCCCCATAATCACACAAAACAGCGATAATGCCCGACGGCAATCAGTGCAACTATCTGCCAACGCACGCTCGGTAATATCTTTGGGTTTGAGATTTTCCGGCAGGCGGTTGTCGGCTTTCACAATAGCGCGATACAGGTTCACCAGCCCAGGCCCGGACAGCACGCGTTCAGCGGAGACATGACCAATTTCCTCACGAAGAACGTTGAGAATAATGGTCTCTTCTTCACTGTTTGGCGCAAAATCAACGTGACCGCCTTCGCCCGGTAAACTAATCCAGCGTTTATCGACATGTACCAGATGCGCTACTCCTAACCCTGTTCCGGCACCGTAGACTGCGATAGGTTTGCCTTCGACCGGTTCCTGACCACCAAACTGGATCAGATGCTCTTTTTTCAGCATCGGGATCGCCATCGAAACGGCTGTAAAATCGTTGATGATTTCCAGATGGCTAAAACCAAGGCTCTTTTTCATTTCAGCAATCGAAAACGCCCAGGTATGGTTGGTCATCGCAACCCAATCCCCGGTAATTGGGCAAGCAATGGCGATACAACCGTCTTTCACCTCGACCTTATGTTCTGCAAGATAAACGCGAATAACCGCTTCCAGACTGGGATAGTCGAGTCCTGAATAGGTTTTAGCCTGCGAGATTTCACCACTGGCAATATCACACAGAGCAAGACGTGCGTTGGTGCCGCCCACATCACCGACTAATGCATACTTTGTCATTCTTCTACTGCTCCGCTAAAGTCAAAATAATCATTTCTCACACTGTAAATATCCGGGGGCATAACAACAACGCCGGAAAGGCAGGCTCCCTGTAAATATCGATCTGGGTCACACATTTACTTTATCGTTTCAGCACCAATTGCAGCGATGCCTTTGTACAAGCTGGGCAAACTAAATATCTGACCCCGCATAAGGAATAAAACATGCTCCATCCGCGAGCCAGAACCATGTTGTTATTGTCGCTTCCCGCCGTGGCGGTTGGGATTGCGTCCAGTCTTATTCTGATTGCGGTGATGAAAATCGCCTCAGTTTTGCAGAATCTGCTCTGGCAACGATTACCGGATAGTCTGGGAATACCCCTGGATTCACCGCTGTTGATCATCGGAATATTAACGCTGACAGGTGGCGCGGTGGGGTTGGTTATCCGTTTTAGCCAGGGGCATGCCGGGCCAGATCCTGCCTGTGAACCGCTTATTGGGACGCTGGTCCCTCCTTCCGCGCTGCCTGGATTGATCGTAGCATTAATTCTCGGGCTTGCCGGCGGCGTCAGTCTGGGACCAGAACACCCGATTATGACGGTCAATATTGCCCTCGCTGTTGCCATTGGCGTTCGGCTGATGCCCCGAGTGAACACTATGGAGTGGACCATTCTAGCTTCTGCAGGCACTATCGGCGCGCTGTTTGGCACCCCTGTTGCGGCAGCGTTGATATTTTCGCAAACATTAAACGGTAACAATGAGGTTCCGCTGTGGGATCGTCTCTTTGCGCCGTTAATGGCGGCAGCGGCTGGCGCCCTGACAACCGGGCTGTTTTTCCATCCCCATTTTTCATTACCCATCGCTCATTATGGGCAGATGCAGATAACAGACATTCTCAGCGGCGCAATTGTCGCGGCCATCGCCATTGCGGCGGGGATGATTGCTGTCTGGTGCCTGCCAAGATTACACACGATGATGCATCGCCTGAAAAATCCTGTGCTCATGCTGGGGCTTGGCGGTTTTTTGCTGGGTATCCTGGGCGTTATTGGTGGGCCTGTTTCGCTGTTCAAAGGCCTGGATGAGATGCAGCAGATGACAATGAATCAAGCTTTTAGCACCAGTGATTTCTTTTTACTGGCGGTGATTAAGCTTGCCGCGCTGGTCGTTGCCGCCGCCAGTGGTTTTCGCGGTGGGCGAATTTTTCCGGCGGTGTTCGTTGGCGTGGCGTTAGGATTGATGCTGCATGCTCACGTTCCGACTGTCCCGGCGGCGATTACAGTATCCTGCGCTATTCTCGGTATTGTTTTGGTCGTCACCCGCGATGGCTGGTTAAGTTTATTTATGGCAGCGGTTGTCGTACCTGACACTACGCTGCTGCCGTTACTGTGTATTGTGATGCTGCCCGCGTGGCTGCTGTTGGCAGGAAAACCAATGATGATCGCAAGCCGTACGAAACAATAAACACAGCGCCAACAATCTTTAGCAAAAAATGCTCTCACTCATGATTTCGGAGTTATGCCGATGATACAGGGCTTTACCTCCCCGTAATATTGCGTTAACAGGCCGCTTACGGCTCGATCGTGAAGGAGAATAACATGTTCAGGTCACTGATTCTGGCGGCCGCCCTGATGGCATTTATCCCGCTTGCTGCAAATGCAGGTGAAATTACTTTACTACCATCAATTAAATTACAAATTGGCGATCGCGATAATTATGGCAATTACTGGGATGGCGGCCACTGGCGCGATCGTGATTATTGGCACCGCAATTATGAATGGCGTAAAAACCGCTGGTGGCGTCATGATAATGGCTATCACCGTGGCTGGGACAAGCGTAAAGCGTATGAGCGTGGCTACCGTGAAGGCTGGAACGACCGTGATGATCATCGCGGAAAAGGCCGCGGACATGGTCATCGGCATTAAACCCGTTCCATTAAACGCGTAGGGCGGATAAGGCGTTTACGCCGCATCCGCCGGCAGTGCCAGATGCGACGCCAGTTCAACTACAACCCCAGGGCCGTCCCCACTAACAACCAGATATTCAGCGCAACAACCAGCACTACAATAACCCAGCCAATCTGTTTTACGCGCTTACTGTTTACCAGGTCGCCCATTAATTTACTATCACTGGTGAAAATCAGCAGCGGCACCAGCGCCAGAGCAATACCAAAACTTAACAGTACCTGACTCATCACCAGAATCTGTGTTGGATCAAGCCCCATCAGAATGACAATAAATGATGGCAGCATGGTGACGGTACGACGTACCCACAGTGGAATATGGAAGCGTATAAAGCCCTGCATGACGACTTGCCCTGCTAACGTCCCCACAACCGTTGAGGAAAGTCCGGCAGCCACCAGGCTTAACCCAAAGACCGTTGCTGCCGCATGACTTAACAGAGGTTGCAATGTCAGATAAGCCTCATCAAGATCGGCAACGCCAGTATGACCAGAAAAGTGGAATGCAGCGGCAGCCGTTGCCATCATCGCCAGGTTGACGAAACCGGCTATCGTCATGGCAATCGCCACGTCCCATTTGGTAGCCGAATAACGTTGCTGGCGCGAACCACCATGCAGATGCTGCGTTAAAGAAGAGTGCAGATAAATCACGTGTGGCATAATGGTCGCCCCCAACACACCTGCGGCGAGGAAGACCGCTTCCGAGGTAGGTAAACTCGGGATCGCCATACCTTTACCTAACTGCGCCAGGTTCGGCTGAGAGAAAATCAACTCAACAATGTAAGCCGCTGCAACAAACAGCAGTAACCCGCCAATCACTTTCTCCAACGGTTTTTGCCCACGGCGTTGCAGCATTAAAATCAGGAAAGTGGCGATCCCCGTCAACACTGCGCCCTGCAACAGCGAAACTCCCAGAATGAGTTTAAAACCGATCGCCGCACCGATGAATTCAGCCAGGTCGGTAGCCATCGCAATAATTTCTGCCTGAACCCAATAGAACCACACTACGGGACGCGGATAGTGATCGCGAATTTGCTCCGCCAGATTTTTACCGGTGGCAATCCCAAGTTTGGCTGAAAGAATTTGAATCAGCATCGCCATCAGGTTTGCCCATACGACAACCCACAGTAACTGATAGCCGAAGCTGGCGCCCGCCTGAATATTCGTCGCAAAATTACCGGGATCGATATAGCCAATCGCCGCAATGAACGCAGGTCCCATTAATGCGAGCCTCATCTTGCGCGCCGCCCGTCCGCTGCTACTCTCAACGCGATAGTTCGTCATCTTGTTCCTCTAAAACATAGCCTTTGCTATGTTTCATGCTATGTCAAATGAGAATGATTATCAAATTCATTTAAATAGGTTGTGATGATTTCTCTGATAGACCAGGATTATGACTACGAAAAGGCTGATAACTTGAATGTTGTGTTTTTGTTTAATGTTAGCACATTTACATAACTTCCCGCTTCCATACACAACATAGCAGAAATGTATGACAGCTCACTATTTTTGAAGCTTGTCACAGGACATCATTATAGTGTGTGTCAGATCTCGTTTTCCTGAATCATGTTGCATAGAATGTGCACGGAAACTTAACCTGCCTCATATTTGGAGCAAATATGGACCGCGTCCTTCATTTTGTACTGGCACTAGCCGTTGTTGCGATTCTCGCATTGCTGGCAAGCAGCGACCGCAAAAAAATTCGTATCCGTTATATTATTCAACTGCTTGTTATCGAAGTATTACTGGCGTGGTTCTTCCTGAACTCTGACGTTGGTCTGGGCTTCGTGAAAGGCTTCTCCGAAATGTTCGAAAAACTGCTCGGGTTTGCCAACGAAGGGACTAACTTCGTCTTTGGTAGCATGAACGATCAAGGCCTGGCGTTCTTCTTCCTGAAAGTGCTATGCCCTATCGTCTTTATCTCTGCACTGATCGGTATTCTCCAGCACATTCGCGTGTTGCCGGTGATTATTCGCGCGATCGGTTTCCTGCTCTCCAAAGTCAATGGCATGGGCAAACTGGAATCCTTTAACGCAGTCAGCTCCTTGATTCTGGGTCAGTCCGAGAACTTTATCGCCTATAAAGATATCCTCGGCAAAATGTCCCGCAACCGCATGTACACCATGGCGGCCACGGCGATGTCTACCGTGTCGATGTCTATCGTCGGCGCGTACATGACCATGCTGGAGCCGAAGTACGTTGTTGCTGCGCTGGTTCTGAACATGTTCAGCACCTTTATCGTCCTCTCTATCATCAACCCATACCGCGTTGATGCCAGCGAAGAAAACATTCAGATGTCTAACCTGCACGAAGGACAGAGCTTCTTCGAAATGTTGGGTGAATACATTCTGGCGGGCTTCAAAGTGGCAATTATCGTTGCCGCAATGCTGATCGGCTTTATCGCCCTGATCGCAGCACTGAACGCTCTGTTTGCTACCGTTCTGGGTATTTCCTTCCAGGGCATTCTGGGCTACATCTTCTATCCGATTGCATGGGTAATGGGTGTACCGGCCAGCGAAGCGCTTCAGGTGGGCAGTATCATGGCGACCAAACTGGTTTCCAACGAATTCGTAGCGATGATGGATCTGCAAAAAATTGCTTCTACGCTCTCTCCGCGCGCTGAAGGCATCATCTCTGTATTCCTGGTATCGTTCGCCAACTTCTCTTCCATTGGTATCATCGCTGGTGCGATTAAAGGCCTGAACGAAGAGCAAGGTAACGTCGTTTCTCGCTTCGGTCTGAAACTGGTTTACGGCTCTACTCTGGTGAGTGTGCTTTCTGCATCAATCGCAGCACTGGTACTGTAATCGCAATGCATTAATAAATATCCTCCGGCATAGCCGGAGGTTTTTCAAATGCGCCTGTAAGGCTCTCTTACCAGCCGCGCCCTAACAGGCGCACACGATCTGACATTTGCATCCAACTTCCTTACTTACGGCCCGTAAACGGGCTGCCCGGATAGGGAATCGATAACTGCTCTCCCATTTTATCCTCTTCAAGCTGGTGCTTTATGTAATCCTGTATCTTCGCCGTGTTCTTACCCACCGTATCGACGTAGTACCCTCTGCACCAGAACTCCCTGTTCCTGTATTTGAATTTCAAATCCCCAAACTGCTCGTAAAGCATCAGACTGCTTTTCCCTTTCAGATATCCCATAAAGCCGGATACGCTCATTTTGGGCGGGATCTCCACAAGCATATGGATATGATCTGCACAGCATTCAGCTTCCAGAATCCGTACGCTTTTCCACTCACACAGCTTTCTCAAAATACTGCCTATTGCTCTACGCTTCTCTCTGTAGAACACCTGTCTTCGGTATTTTGGCGCAAAAACTATGTGATATTTACAGTTCCATCGGGTGTGCGCTAAGCTCTTTTCGTTCCCCATTGGGACCCCCTTTTGATTTCTTGTTTGACACTTGCAGTTGCCAGACCGCAAGGTGTTTTAACAAATCAAAAGGGGTTTTAATAACTGGCTCAAAGCTGAAAGCTTTCCAGAACCCCCAGCCTAGCTGGGGGTTTTCTGTGCACAAAAAAGCCGGGGAGATTCCCCGGCTTCAGTTTGTTGACAAAGTGCGCTTTGTTTATGCCGGATGCGGTGTAAACGCCTTATCCAGCCACAAAATAACGCAAATTCAATAGATTGTGTTCCATGTAGGCCTGATAAGCGCAGCGCATCAGGCAATTTTCTGTTTGTCATCAATCTCAAATGCCGGGGGGAATTCCCCCGGCTTTTTTATACCCGCTAGTCCACTAATGGCTGCGGACGACCAACTAAATACCCTTGCAGATACTGTACCCCAAGTTTATGTAATAGCGCCTGCTGCTGTGGCGTCTCAACAAACTCCGCCACTACGCTTAACGACTTCGCTTTCGCCAGATCGGTAATCGACCTCACAATCATCGCATCCAGCGTATTAGTAACGATATCTTTTACAAAGACACCATCAATTTTGATGATATCAGCCCGCAAACGCTTTAAGCGCTCATAATTGGCGTAGCCAGTACCAAAATCATCAATCGCAATACGGAAGCCAAACTTATGCAGTTGTTCAATATTGTACATACTGCTCTCTGCGTTAGAAAACGCCTGCTCCTCGGTGATCTCAAGAATGACAGTCTCCGGGGAGATGTGATAACGCTTAAACAGGCGAATAATCCGCCAGGCGATATTCTTTTGCAGCAGCGTGAGCGGCATTAAATTGACTGAAAAGCGCGGGCCTTTTTTGTGGCAAGGGTGAGTCGCCAGCCACTTCAACAGGGATTCCAGCACCTGCAAATCGAAACGCGCGCTGAGGTTAAACTGAGCAATAAGCGGCAGGAATTTATCCGGCGTCATAATACCGTCCTCGTATTTCAGACGAGCGAGGATCTCATCATAGCCCTGCCCATCTTTGTTACGGATTGGCTGAGCGTAGAGCAGTAAATCCCCCTGATCCAACGCTTTACGGATAGTATTCAGCAGCAATACCTGTTGTGTTGTCTGCCCTGAAACGACTTCTTCCTGGTTATCCAGCGCCAGTACATGATGATGAACGCAGGATTGTTCCGCCAGCCAGCTCAACTGCCCCAACAGAGGCTGCAGCGTTTCCTGATTGCCATCAAAACGCCCCCACGCCGCGCCATAGCCCATATCCAGCCCGGTATTATTCCAGTGGATCTGCCGACTATTGAGAACGTTGACCATATGCTGCAAACGGCCTTCCGTTTCCGGCCCGGTCAATACCAGCAGCAATTCACTCCCCGGCAACTGATACAACTTTTCATTTTCCTGCATCAATGGCAGCAGTGTGCGATAAATAGAGCGAATACAATGAACGCGCATCATTAATCCGTAATGGCGGCTCATAAACTCAAGATTATCAATCCGCAAACAGCAAAAACTCTTTCCAGCTTCTTGCTCCTGCGATTGCTCCAGCGCACGAAAGTTAGGCAATAGCGTTAATGGATCGGTCAGTGCCTGTAAATGCCAACGACGGTTAAGCCACTCGCTACGACAATAAATGCGCATCATATAGAGCAGGCAAACGCTAAAGGAAATCAATACCGCAAGAATAAACGCCAGCGAATATTCTGTTTCCACCCCTTGTAAAAAGTTCTGGTTGTAATTCAGAAGACAAAGCGTCGAAACCGCCCAGGTGAGATTTAAAAACGGATAACGAAGTTTGCCGACACCAAGAGTGAAGATAATAAAGAAAACGGGAACCAGATAACCGGCAATAAAGTCATTTTCATAAGGCGTACACATCAGCAGCAACAGCACGGTAAGTGTTGCCAGCCAGCTTAAGGTAAACGCGCGTTTCTCTTTATTTAGCGAGGGAGCGATATCTCTGCGCCACAATATCTGCGCGAAGTGGGGATTCACAATCATGCGGGTGAGATAGTAAAAGAGCATGTTGTAAATCAATACCGCAGTGAAAAGACTCAGCAAATCCACAACGGTAAAAATGGCATCTGCATCACCGAAAAAGGTCGATATCTTGAGTGGAAAATCAAAGAAACGGCCCACAAGATACATGCTGCATTTGATGCCAATTGGCGTCACTAAACCAAGCCAGAAGAGACGTTTCCAGACATTTCGGGTGATTAATCCATAACGCCAACGCGACCCAAGCTGCCAACGTAATATTGCGCAGGCACACAGCATAACGAACGTCTGGCTCCCAAGCATAACGGCGCTCTGCAATAACGTGAGATTAAAATTCCACAGATTGATGCAAAACATCCCGCATAAAACGGGAACAGCGCCGCGCCAGCCAAATATAAACAATATTGACAGCATTACGCACAGTGGCATCCACGCCAGGAAAATGTAGTTGGAATGGATAACAGCAAGTGGCGAAATAAAACGGGATAGCTGAATAAGTACCACGGTGAGCGTAAACGCCAGTGTGAATATCTTGATATTTTTTATCAGGTTATGCTCCACAAACATGAGTACACTACTCTCACTGATCGGGGTTTTCAGGCACACAAATAATAAGTTTATTCGCGTCGCGAAGCAAACAGAGGCCGGTCTGTTGCTGGTTTTTCATACGATGTGGCTTTTTATCCGGGCACAGGCTGTATTGCAATAGCGGCCCAAAAAGACAAAACCCCCGCTTTGCAGCGAGGGTTTGAAATTTGGTGGAGCTAAGCGGGATCGAACCGCTGACCTCTTGCATGCCATGCAAGCGCTCTCCCAGCTGAGCTATAGCCCCACGAGTTGTTTACGTATCAAATTCATCGAGTGCAGAATTTGGTGGAGCTAAGCGGGATCGAACCGCTGACCTCTTGCATGCCATGCAAGCGCTCTCCCAGCTGAGCTATAGCCCCATCACGTAAAGCTTGTCGAGTTGACGGGCGGCATCATATGAATTCCGTCCTGATGTGTCAACGGCAAATTGCAGCGCACAGTTTCAATCGCTGAAAAATCAGGCAAATGAACATTTTTGGATTACGCCTCGCATTCAGTAGTTATTCATGTCACGGTTTCATGTAAATTGATGCTATAAAATGAACACCTAATAGACCCACAACCATTCAGGGAATTGTTATGTTCAAGGAGAGGATGACGCCAGAAGAACTTGCAAAGCTGACCGGTTATAGCCGCCAGACCATCAATAAATGGGTACGCAAAGAAGGCTGGGCGACATCGCCAAAACCAGGCGTTCAGGGGGGAAAAGCCCGACTGGTTCACATCAATGAACAGGTTCGTGAATATATTCGTAACGCAGAACGCCCGGAAGGTCAGGGAGAGTCCCCTGCCCTGTCTGGCGATGCGCCGCTTGAAGTGCTGCTGGTGACTCTGGCGAAAGAGATGACGCCAGCTGAACAAAAACAGTTCACATCCTTGCTTCTGCGGGAAGGGATTATCGGGTTATTACAACGCTTAGGGATTCGCGACAACAAATAATATGAAAAGATTACGTAATAAAATGACCACCGAAGAACTGGCGGAATGTCTCGGTGTGGCTAAACAAACAGTTAACCGTTGGATCAGAGAAAAAGGCTGGAAGACAGAAAAATTCCCCGGTGTGAAAGGAGGTCGCGCCAGACTTATTCTAATCGACACGCAGGTTTGCGCGTTTATTCAGAACACACCTGCGTTCCATAATACGCCAATGCTTCTTGAAGCCGAAGAACCTCTTGCTGAATACGCGCCAGGTATACGTACACCGGCTTATCGGCAAATTATCAGTGCAATAGATAATATGACTCATGTTGAGCAGGAAAAAGTCGCACAATTTTTATCACGCGAAGGAATTCGTAATTTCCTTTCCCGTCTCGACATTGACGAATCTGTATAAATAAACGGCAGGATATTATCTCCTGCCGTTTATTTTTTATACGTTAATTACTGCTGATTTTCACGTTCAGCAATAAACGCCAGCGCTTTATTGATACGCTCAATGCTGCGTGTTTTGCCAATTGCGTGAACGGTAACATCCAGCGCCGGAGACTGACCCGCGCCAGTCACTGCAACACGCAGCGGCATACCGACTTTACCCATTCCGACTTCCAGCTCATCCGCCGTTGCCTGAATGGCGTGATGGACATTCTCAGCAGTCCAGTCAGAGATTGCAGCCAGTTTGTCACGAACCACTTCCAGCGGCTGACGTGCTACCGGGCGCAGGTGTTTTTTCGCCGCATCAGCGTCAAACTCAGCAAAATCTTCATAGAAATAGCGGCAACTCTGAGCCATTTCTTTCAGGGTCTTACAACGCTCGCCCAGCAATTTCACCAGCTCCGCCAGTTGCGGGCCGTTGCGGGTATCAATTTTTTCCTGCTCGATATGCCACTGTAAATGAGTAGCGACATACTCCGGCGGCAGCGCATTAATGTAGTGATGGTTCAACCACAGCAGTTTGTCGGTGTTGAACGCACTGGCCGATTTGCTGACGGCATTCAGAGTGAAGTATTTGATCATTTCTTCACGAGTGAAGATTTCCTGATCGCCGTGGGACCACCCCAGACGCACCAGATAGTTCAACAGTGCTTCAGGCAGATAACCATCATCGCGATACTGCATTACGCTAACCGCACCATGGCGTTTGGACAGTTTTTTACCGTCATCGCCATTGATCATCGAAACGTGCGCGTAAACCGGTACTGGCGCCTTCAGCGCTTTCAGAATGTTGATCTGACGCGGCGTATTGTTGATATGATCTTCACCGCGAATCACGTGGGTGATTTCCATATCCCAGTCATCAACAACGACACAGAAGTTGTAGGTTGGAGAACCATCTGTACGGCGGATGATCAGATCATCCAGTTCCTGGTTGCTGAACTCGATCGGCCCACGGATCTGATCGTCAAAAACAACGGAACCTTCCTGCGGGTTAGCAAAGCGCACCACGCACGGCTCATCATCAGCGTGATGTTCGTGGCTATGGCGGCAACGACCGTCGTAACGCGGCTTCTCGCCTTTCGCCATTTGCTCTTCACGCAGCGCTTCCAGACGCTCTTTGGAGCAATAGCATTTATAGGCGGTGCCCTCTTCCAGCATCTGATCAATAACCGCGTTATAGCGCTCAAAACGCTTGGTCTGGAAGTACGGGCCTTCATCCCACTCCAGACTCAGCCAGTTCATGCCATCCATAATGGCTTCGATAGCTTCCGGCGTGGAACGCTCAAGATCGGTGTCTTCAATACGCAGCACGAACTCACCGCCGTGATTACGTGCAAAAAGCCAGGAGTAAAGAGCAGTACGCGCGCCGCCAACGTGCAGATAGCCTGTTGGGCTTGGCGCGAAGCGAGTTTTGATTTTCATGAAATGGCCTTACGTTTAGAAAGATGCCGACAACCGGCAAATCCTGGAAAAATTGAGTGGGCGATATTCTATCACTCCCGCCTGATTCCTCAATGCAGTTCGGGTTTCTACCTTACGCATTATTGTTTTCGTTGAAAAATTGCGCAATACGGCCTGTTTCACGCATATCTTGCTTAAATTTACGACGAACAAACAATTTCTATGGAAAATGCGTTGACTCATTTCCAACTCGCCCTATAATGCGGCTCCACACAGCGGGGGTGATTAGCTCAGCTGGGAGAGCACCTCCCTTACAAGGAGGGGGTCGGCGGTTCGATCCCGTCATCACCCACCAACTACTCAATGTAGTTCCCGCAGTGTAACAATAAACCAAGAAGTGGGTGATTAGCTCAGCTGGGAGAGCATCTCCCTTACAAGGAGAGGGTCGGCGGTTCGATCCCGTCATCACCCACCACTTCGGGTCGTTAGCTCAGTTGGTAGAGCAGTTGACTTTTAATCAATTGGTCGCAGGTTCGAATCCTGCACGACCCACCAATGCAAAAAAGCACCCTAAAGGCGCTTTTTTGCTATGCGCAATATCTAAAGATTCGAACCTGCAGCAGGTTCGGGTTGAGCAAAGCGAAACAACGGAGCCGCTTGCGGCGACGGCCCGAAGGGCGAGCGAAGCGAGTCATCCTGCACGCCCACCAATGTAAAAAAGTGCCCTAAAGGCGCTTTTTTGCTATGCCTGATTTACCACGTTTATTCCGTTAACGCCTTAACCAACCTCTCCAGCGCTGGCGTCGCCTGTTGTTGCTCATAAACAATATACAAGTCGGCAGGAATACGTTCCTCCAGTGGGCGAAAGGTCACTCCCGGCCAACTCATCTGGGCATAGCTGTCCGCCATCAGCGTGACCCCCAATCCCATACTGATCATCGCCAGCACAGTTTGCGGCTCTACCGCTTCCCTAACAATCATTGGTGAAAACCCCGCCTGCTGGCAAACGCGCTGTAAGAATGCCCAGTCAGAATGGACCGATGGCAGTGTCACAAAATATTCATTGCGTAACACAGCCAACGGTATCGTTAATCTTGTCGCCAGATGATGGTCTTCCGGTATTGCTACCAAAAATGAGGATTCATGTAATCGTAAACTGGTAAATCCCGCGGTTGGTTCAATCGCCATCCGCCAGATACCCGCATCCAGTTCCCGACGCTCCAGTAACGCCATTTGCATACCGGGCGATTTTTCACGAAATGAAACATGAACATTAGGGCTCTCTTTCAAAAAACGTCGCATTGCCGGGCGCATTCGTCCCCACATGGCTGTTCCCACCACGCCCAACTCAATACGCCCTGCTTCGCCGCGACCTATCTGCTCTACTCGTGCCAGCGCCTGACTGGCATTAGCCAGCAAGCGGCGCGATTCTTCCAGTAGAATTTTACCCGCATGAGTAAGCGCCACACTGCGCGAATGACGAACAAACAGCAGGGTGCCAAGTTGCTGTTCCAGATCTTTAATATGAATGCTTAATGGCGGTTGTGACATATTCAATCGCGCAGCAGCCCGCCCAAAGTGAAGTTCTTCTGCAACCGCCAGAAAATAGCGCAATAACTTGAGATCAATACGATGTGTACTTTCCATAATTATTGCGCTCCATAGTAAGGTAAGACTCCAAATCTAGCACATTGCAATCGGGGTCAACCCCGTTTACATCAGCGAGCTAATGATTTTTGTGCTATTTTTTCAGGTTCATGCTTATAACGGAAAAACAGAGCAAAGATCACCGCCAGGGCTAACGCATACGTGGCAAATACCAGCCAGATAGTATGCCAGTCTTTCACACCATCAATCGTGAAATAGTCAACCGCCATGCCACTGAGAAGAGAGCCAACCCACGCCCCAACGCCATTGACCATCGTCATAAATAAGCCCTGAGCGCTGGCGCGAATACTGGAATCCACTTCCTGCTCGACAAATACTGAACCGGAGATATTAAAGAAGTCGAACGCGCAGCCATAAACAATCATCGACAGCAGCAATAAAACGAAGCCGCCAGGAGATGGATCGCCAAAGGCAAAGAAGCCAAAGCGTAATGTCCACGCCACCATACTCATCAACATGACGGTTTTTATACCAAAACGTTTCAGGAAGAATGGAATGGTAAGAATGAAGCCAACTTCTGCCATTTGCGAAACAGAGAGCAAAATGGAAGGGTATTTCACGACAAAGCTATCAGCAAATTCAGGGTTACGGGCAAAATCATGCAGGAACGGATTCCCAAAGACATTAGTAATTTGCAGTACCGCACCTAATAACATGGCAAATAAAAAGAAGATTGCCATACGCGGGTTTTTAAATAACACAAATGCATCCAGTCCTAATTTACTGGAAAGTGTAGTACTCGGCTTATGTTCTGCCACCGGAATTTTCGGGAGTGTTAGCGCATAGGCTGCTAATACTAAAGATGCGCCAGACGCGATATACAGTTGTATACTGCTCAACTCCAGGTGCAATAAACTCACCAGCCACATAGCAACAATAAACCCTACGGTGCCATACACGCGAATGGGCGGAAAACGGGTTACCGGATCTAATCCGGCCTGCGCCAGGCACGAATAAGATACGCTATTGGATAATGCAATCGTTGGCATAAACGCCATCGCGTTAAGTAACATTACCCAGAACATCATATTCGGTTCAGTAACAGAAGCGGCGTAAAACAGCACTCCTGCACAAATTAAGTGGCACAACATATAGGTACGCTCAGCCCGTAACCATTTATCGGCAATAATGCCCATGATAGCTGGCATTATTATTGCGGCAATACCTTTAGAGCTATATGCCATACCTACATCAGCACCAGTAAAATGTAAGGTATTTATCATGTAAGATCCGAGGGTAACCAACCAACTCCCCCAGATAAAATATTGTAAAAAGGACATGACTTTTAAACGTGTTGCGATATTCATTTTCGTTTTCCTTATCGCAGTGAGTTGGCCTCATCCACGAGGCCATTTTTTATTGTTTTCAGGCAATTTTGCGTAAAAATCCGCAAATCAGATTAATAAAATTTTGTCGGGATAATTCTGCTGCGGCCAATGTTTGTGCATGTGACAATTTCACATCGCTTAAACCTTCCGCCATATTGGTTATGGCTGACACGGCAACGACTTTCATTTCACAATGACGAGCAGTAATCACTTCAGGCACAACAGACATTCCCACGACATCACCGCCAATCATCTGCATCATGCGAATTTCCGCCGCCGTTTCGAAATTCGGCCCCGGATAAGAAACAAAAACGCCTTCAGTCAGAGGAAAACCTTCTTCCTGAGCAACAGCCTGCAACATAACCCGATAATCAGCATCGTAAGCGTTCGCTAATGAGAAAAAACGTTCGCCAAAGCGGTCATCATTAAGACCCGTCATTGGAGTCCCCGGCATCGTGTTGATGTGATCTTTCAACGCAACCAGGCTTCCTGCCCCCACTTCCGGGCGAAGCGAACCCGCAGCATTAGTGCAGAACAACAGTTCACAGCCCAGCAACTTAAATGTGCGAATAGCATCGGTCATAACTGTCATTCCCCGGCCCTCATAGAAATGACCGCGACCTTTCATGCAAGCAACAGGCACGCCAGAAAGTACGCCGAGGACCAACTCTCCTGCGTGGCCGTGTACGGTGCTCACCGGAAACCCCGGCAACTCGGTATAAGAAATGGCCACTGCATCTTCAATCTGTTCAGCCAATGCTCCCAGTCCCGAACCCAGAATAAACGCAACGCGTGGGGTAAAGTCTGGTTTGTGACGACGAATGATATCTGCGCAATACCACGGATTTTGTGAAAAATGAGATTGGGTCATGGCAAGTCCTTGTAATAAGCATTATTCGTTAAATATGAGTCACTTCTTTTTATAGCGAGAAAAATAAGTGAGTTACCAATACATTTGTCAGAGATATTCAATATAATTTTTAAATCGATCATAGCGCCATTTGTAGGAATATATAAACCTGGCGACTCGATAGTATCGATTTTATTTTAAACATTAATAAAAAAACAAAGACTGATTATCAGGCAATCGCTTACCTGATAATCAAACAAAATAAAAACTACAGTTTCGTATTTCCAATCAATACTTCAAGTTCTGCAAATGAATGGGCTACCGTTGATGACCAGGTAATCATTAAATTCAAATAATCCGTTGCCAGCACAGACTGATATTTTTGTTGTTTACTACAATAAATAATAGATTGCTGGCCTAATGCATAAGCAATGCCATTCATAATACCGGTATCAACATTTGGCTCAAAGGTATCTGAATAAAAAATAGCTTGCCTTGACTTTCTTAAATTATCGATATCAGTCGCAATATCATTCATGTTGTCGCCAACGATGAAAGTCTTACCTGACTGCTGATCGCATCTTTGATCTTCTCCAGTAAACCCCGGGAGGGTTCGGTATACATAAAGTTAGGATCAAGGTAATAATCATATTCAATCGGCAATGACGCAACCGGTTCGGCAGGAGTAATCGCCGTACCGAAGTCGGCGATTAAATTTTGTTGAAATATTTGCAACGCACGTTTGATGATATCGTTCGTTTGCTCACGATAGTTGCTAATACTGACATCAGAATCTGACACCGAAACAACGTTTGCAACGTAATTTGTCAACTTACTTATCGGATAAAACTCTGTAGAATTACCCGCCGCCCATAAGAGAAAATCTGTTGTAATCAGATGCACCGGCATCCCTAAAGCCCAGGCATAACCCACCTCCCATGCACAACCGGAATCATAGGTTCCACCATCAAAATACCCGATAACCCCAACACTGTTGTCCATATTCGCGACATCATTAACAAAAATATCTTCTTCACTGGAGGCACCGGCATCATCACGATAGGGAAGAAAAGTATGAATCAAAGGCGGCAACAGACCATCGTCAATCCATTGATCGATAATATCATTTAAGTTTAGAGCATCTAATCGCCAGGGCGCGCAATAAACCCGACATTGGTTATATAATTGATTTGCCATAACATCCTCTTTTGCGAATCATTAATTTTGATAAAGACCATATCAGGCGTAATGACTGGAAGTTGCCGGAGCGCCATTATGTTTGTATTTAAATAGCACCATAAATGCAATGGCAAGAACCAGCGAATATCCGGCAAACACCAGCCAAATGGTTGACCAGTGTGGATTACCATCCGTCGTTAAATAATCGACAACTTTGCCACTAATAAAACCGCCAAGAATGCAACCAAAACCATTGGCCATCATCAGGAATACACCCTGTGCGCTATTGCGAATCGATGGGTCCACCTCTTGTTCGACAAATACCGAACCTGAAATATTGAAAAAATCAAAAGCACAGCCATAGACAACCATGGAGAGTATTAACAGAATTGTGCCGCCGAATGAGGGATCACCATAAGCAAATAATCCGAAGCGCAGCATCCAGGCAACCATACTCATCAGCATGACATTTTTAATTCCATACTTTTTCAGGAAAAAGGGGATGGCCAGAATGAAGCACACTTCAGAGATCTGGGAGATAGATAAAAGAATCGAAGCGTGGGTGACGACAAAACTGTTTGCGAACTCTGGAACACTCTCGAAGCTGTGTAGAAAAGTATTACCAAACATACCGGTAATCTGTAACTCTGCCCCAAGCAGCATGGCAAAAATAAAGAAAATCGCCATTTTGCTGTTCTTAAACAGTGTAAATGCACGCAGTCCGAGAACATCTATCATTCCTTGCGCCTGGTTAGATTTCGCCACTGGTACAGTTGGTAATGTCAACGTAAACAGGCTTAAACCTAATGAAGCCGCCGCTCCAATATACAATTGCATATGACTTAATTCAAAACCCGCCAGGCTCACAGCCCACATAGCAACAATAAACCCGATCGTTCCCCAGATGCGTATTGGTGGAAACTCAGTCACAATATCCATTCCTGCATTTTGTATACGGTAATAGGAAATCGTATTACTCAAGCCAAGCGTTGGCATATAAACGAGAGAGTTAAGTAAAATGACAATGAACATTGCTGAAGGTGTCGTAACCGATGCTGCGATAAATAATGTTACCGCACCAAAGAAATGGCAGGCGGCATATATCCATTTAGCACTTATCCATTTATCTGCCACAATACCGAATAATGTTGATGTTATTAATGCGGCAATACCCAGTGTACTGTAAACCGCGCCAATATCTTCCCCTTTGAAGCGTAGCGTAATAAACATATAAGAACCAAATGTATTCAGCCAACTTCCCCACAAAAAGAATTGCAGAAATGAAAGAACTTTTAACTGTAGTTTTAGATTCACCCTCTTCCCCTTCGATTTTGAGCCTCCCCTTTAAATATCCAGAAATTCATCAAAACTACCAATATTTTTTATCGTGACGATCCATTTCGATTTGATATCAATCCTGAACATATTCAAGATAATACTCTGTCATTACATGGACATAATGTATTGATTACAGTTATCACAATCAATTAGCCTTTTATCATAAACAATCATGACGCAAATGTTTATCCTTATTTAATTCATTAAATTATTAATTACATACAAGTGATGTGATGAAAAAACAATTCTGACGTTAAATATAACTCTGGCTTTTATGGTTTTACGGAGAGTATTTTAAGCTGAACTCAGAAGTGGGGTTAATGATATTATCTGGCATCTCTCCAGGCTAAAGATAAAACTTAAAAATATTATGGATATTAGCAAACAGTCACACTACGTTATATTTTCATCAGTGACACATTTCATGCATCCACCGTCATTTTCAGTTTACAGGTAAAATTTTTTCCCTAATCTGCCAATAGCGCATAAGTTAATTTCACATAACATCTCATTACCGCGCACAAATTGTTAAGCAATTCAGTTTTATTTATCGTCCAGAACAACGCACAATGAAAGCATCGATCATCTGGAGTCTTTATGAAACTTTTCCGTATCCTCGATCCTTTCACGTTAACTCTGATTACGGTAGTGCTGCTGGCCTCCTTCTTCCCGGCAAGAGGCGGCTTTGTCCCCTTCTTTGAAAATCTGACCACCGCGGCTATTGCGCTACTGTTTTTTATGCACGGCGCTAAGCTATCGCGTGAAGCCATTATCGCGGGCGGGAGTCACTGGCGGCTACATTTGTGGGTAATGTGCAGCACTTTCGTGCTGTTTCCAGTTCTGGGCGTACTGTTTGCCTGGTGGAAGCCAGTAAATGTCGATCCGATGCTTTATTCCGGTTTTCTCTATCTGTGTATTCTCCCCGCTACGGTTCAGTCTGCAATCGCTTTTACCTCTATGGCGGGCGGTAACGTCGCAGCGGCAGTTTGTTCTGCGTCGGCATCCAGTCTGTTGGGGATTTTTCTCTCGCCATTACTGGTCGGCCTGGTGATGAATATTCACGGTGCAGAGGGCAGTCTCGAGCAAGTCGGTAAGATTATGCTGCAACTGTTGCTACCGTTTGTGTTGGGGCATCTTTCCCGCCCGTGGATTGGTAACTGGGTGGCACGCAATAAAAAGTGGATTGCAAAAACCGATCAGACGTCCATTCTGTTGGTGGTTTATACGGCATTCAGCGAAGCTGTCGTTAATGGCATCTGGCACAAAGTCGGCTGGGGATCGCTGCTGTTTATTGTGGTAGTCAGCTGCATACTTCTGGCTATCGTGATTGTAGTTAACGTCTTTATGGCTCGCCGGCTGGGTTTCAATAAAGCGGATGAAATTACTATCGTCTTTTGTGGTTCGAAAAAGAGTCTGGCGAATGGCATCCCGATGGCAAACATTCTGTTCCCAACGTCAGTGATCGGCATGATGGTGCTGCCATTGATGATTTTCCATCAGATCCAACTGATGGTCTGCGCGGTGCTGGCGCGTCGTTATAAGCGCCAGACCGAGCAGTTACAGGCACAACAGGAAAGCAGCGCAGGTAAGGCTTAAAGCTGGCGTTTCAGGGGCTGAACCAGTTGCGTCAGCCCCTCGGTTTTAATCAGCAGCGTGATTTGCATTAGCTCCCCCAGTTTACCCGCCGGAAACTCATCCTTACGGGCAAACCACAGCAGATACTCTTCCGGCAAGTCGATTAAGCGACGCCCCTTATACTTGCCAAACGGCATAACCGTATTGGCAATCTCAATCAGCTGCCCTTTTTCCATTTCAGCTACCCAGCAAACGCAGCATTTCAGTTTCGTCGATCACTTCAATGCCCAATTCCTGCGCCTTCGCCAGTTTTGAACCCGCTGCCTCACCGGCAATCACCAGATCGGTTTTCTTCGACACGCTTCCCGCAACTTTTGCTCCCAGTTCAATCAATCTGGCTTTGGCATCATCACGCGACATCTGACTTAAGCTACCGGTAAGCACCACGGTTTTACCGGCAAACGGGCTGTCGATCTCTTCAGCATTAATCACCACTGGCGCAGGCCAGTGAACGCCTTCCGCTAAAAGCTCGCTGATGACATTGCGATTACTTTCTTCGGCAAAAAAGTTATGAACGTGTGATGCCACCACAATTCCGACATCCGGCACTTTTTGTAGCTCTTCAATCGACGCCGCTTCCAGGGCCTCCAGCGTACCGAAATAAGCCGTCAGCCCCGTCGCGGTGGCCTCGCCCACTTCGCGGATGCCAAGTGCATAGAGGAAGCGGGCAAAGGTGGTTTCCTTCGCTTTTTCCAGCGCATTAACCACGTTTTGCGCCGATTTTGGCCCCATACGCTCCAGTCCGGTCAGTTTGCCTGCGGTGAGTTTGAACAGATCCGCCGGAGTGTGGACATATTCTTTTTCAACCAGCTGATCGATGATTTTGTCGCCCATTCCGTCAACGTCCATCGCGCGGCGGGAAACAAAGTGCTTCAGCGACTCTTTACGCTGAGCACCGCAAATCAGGCCACCGGTACAGCGGGCAACTGCTTCACCTTCCACACGCTCGACATCAGAACCACATACCGGACAATGCGTCGGGAATACCACCTCACGGGTATCTTCCGGGCGTTCAGAAAGCACGACGTTCACCACCTGCGGGATCACGTCACCTGCACGGCGAATCACCACTTTATCGCCAATACGTAAACCAAGGCGTTCAATTTCATCGGCGTTATGTAGTGTGGCGTTGCTCACCAGCACGCCTGCAACATGGACGGGTTCCAGACGCGCAACAGGCGTAATGGCGCCAGTACGCCCCACCTGAAACTCAACGTCACGCACATAGGTCATCTGTTCCTGCGCCGGAAATTTAAATGCCACCGCCCAACGAGGCGCGCGTGCGACAAAGCCGAGTTCTTCCTGCTGTGCCAGCGAGTTGACCTTAATTACCACGCCATCAATATCAAACCCCAGCGTTGGACGGTCTTCCTCCACTTTGCGGTAAAACGCCAACACCTCTTCCGCCGATTCACATAATGTAACGCGATCGCTGACGGGCAATCCCCATTCTTTAAATTGCATTAAACGCCCAAGATGGGTATCCGGCAATTCACCGCCTTCCAGCACGCCAACGCCATAACAGAAGAAAGTAAGTGGTCGTTTCGCCGTGATACGCGGATCAAGCTGACGCAGTGAGCCTGCCGCCGCATTACGTGGGTTAGCAAATACTTTTCCGCCCGTGCGTCGCGCATCTTCGTTGATCTTTTCAAAACCTGCCTGCGGCAGGAACACTTCACCACGCACTTCCAGACGCGCCGGGATATTCTCACCGCGTAGTTTCAACGGGATGGCGCGAATAGTACGCACGTTAGACGTAATGTCTTCCCCGGTGGTGCCATCGCCACGGGTCGCCGCGCTAACCAGAACACCGTTCTCATACAGAATGCTGACCGCAAGGCCATCAAGCTTCAACTCACAGCACCAGGTGACTTTTTCATTACTTTTAAGTCTGTCCTGTACACGTTTGTTGAAAGCAAGAAAACTCTCTTCATCAAAAACGTTATCCAACGACAGCATCGGCACTTCATGGCGAATCTGGCTGAACGCCGCCAACGGTGCGGCACCTACACGTTGAGTCGGTGAGTCTGGCGTAATCAGCTCTGGATGTTTGGCTTCCAGTTCACGCAGTTCTCGCATCAGCCTGTCGTATTCAGCATCAGGAATTTCCGGCGCATCCATCACATGATAAAGATATTCATGATGACGAAGCGTCGTTCGCAGTTCTGTCAGTTTTTGTTCGATTGATTCCATATCGCACCATCAATGCTAAAAACCCCCGACAAGCGGGGGTTCAGAAAGGAGTTTATCTGCCTAAAGTGTATCAGGCGTTGGCGTCTTTTACTTCACGGATGATGTCCTGATACTCGCGCAATTTCTGCGGGGTCATCATACGACGCTGATCGTCAAGCACTACGCCGCCCACTTCATCGGCAATATGCTGCGCAGATTGCAGCATCAACTTGAAGTTTTGTAATTCATCGCCGTAAGACGGTACCTGCATGAATATAGTGACGCCCGGCGTAGTGAAATCCTTCATTTCAGGATCGAAAGTCCCCGGCTTCACCATATTCGCCAGACTGAATAACGCCGGGCCGCTGCCATCCGGGCTAAGATGACGATGGTAAATATTCATATCGCCAAAGATAAAGCCCGCTTGTTGAATGCTGTTGAGCAGAACTTCGCCATTCAACTCGCTACCGTGATGCGCTGCGACGTTCATAATGATCACCGCTTCTTTACGCTTCGGCTTATCCATAACCGGAGCGGGTTCAGCGACTGGTTCAGGCTGCGGCGCCGCTACAGGTTCTGCGGTCTGGAAAACTTGTTGCGCAGGTTGCGGCGCGGGCTGCATTGGTTGCGCGACCTGAGGCGCTGCAGGCTGTTGAACCGGTTGTTCAGGCTGCGGCGGATAAACCGACTGCGGCACTGGCTGCGGTTGTTGAACTGGCTGCACTGGACGCTGAGCGTACTGCGGCGGTACCTGCGCTTCAGGCGGCTGCTGGACCGGTTGACGCGGTTGCGCAGACGCATAAGGCGGTTGGTACTGGTGTTGCGGCGACGGACGAGCAGTCTCATGCTCCTGGGCATTTGCCGGGGCATGATTTACGCGGTGAACACGAACCTCACCAACGCCCTCATCTTCTTCGACATCCTCATCATAAGAATCGTCGTCACGTTTTGACTTCATTCGTTTTAATGGGCGATCGCGGAACATAGAAGACCGTTCTTTACGGCTGGTCCAGAAACCATGTACCAGTAAAGCGATTATGGCGATCGCGCCAACAATGATTAATATCAGACGCAAATCCTGCATCATTATATTCTCTGTTGTTCTAACACCTTGCCACCACGGCAAACATTTACTCCCTAAGAGTATTTGCCGATTACCTCAAGTGCAAGTGCACTCTTAACTTTCACAGCACAAAGATAGATGAAATTGTGCTTTTTGCTGTTTTTTCGAACATATCCTAACTGTCCATTACGTAATTACCCGGTAAAATACGCCGAATTTTCCTGGGATTGGTCAAAAGGAGCTCATCCTGATTATGGTTTCATCATACACACCTGCCCCGCGCAGCGGTTTTTACTATTTCGCGCAAGGCTGGAAACTCGTTTCACAACCTGGGATTCGGCGTTTTGTCATTTTACCCTTGCTCGTTAATATTTTGTTGATGGGAGGCGCATTCTGGTGGCTCTTTACCCAACTGGATGTCTGGATCCCTTCACTGATGAGTCACGTACCAGGCTGGTTGCAATGGTTAAGTTACTTGCTATGGCCAGTAGCAGTCATCTCTGTATTATTGGTTTTTGGTTACTTCTTCTCAACAATCGCCAACTGGATTGCCGCTCCGTTTAACGGTTTGTTAGCAGAGCAGTTAGAAGCCCGACTGACTGGCGCTACGCCACCGGACACCGGTATTTTTGGTATTATGAAAGATGTGCCGCGGATTATGAAACGCGAATGGCAAAAATTTGCCTGGTATCTACCACGCGCTATCATATTACTGCTCCTCTATGTTATTCCCGGCATTGGTCAAACTGTCGCGCCAGTGTTATGGTTCCTGTTCAGCGCCTGGATGCTCGCTATCCAGTACTGCGACTATCCATTCGATAACCATAAAGTACCGTTTAAAGAGATGCGCACAGCCCTGCGCACGCGCAAAATCACCAATATGCAGTTTGGTGCATTAACCAGCCTGTTCACGATGATTCCGGTACTTAATCTGTTCATCATGCCGGTGGCCGTCTGCGGCGCGACGGCGATGTGGGTCGATTGCTATCGTGCAAAACATGCCTTATGGCGGTAACAGCTTTTCGGTTATTTTGTAAACCATTTGTGTGAAACAGGGGTGGCTTATGTCGCCCCTTATTCCATCTTGCGAGCCATTATTTCCCTTCTGCATATAGATATGCTAAATCCTTACTTCCGCATATTCTCTGAGCGGGTATGCTTCCCGTTGTATCCCAATTTCATACAGTTAAGGACAGGCCATGAGTAAGATTTTTGAAGATAACTCGCTGACTATCGGTCACACACCGCTGGTTCGCCTGAATCGCATCGGTAACGGACGCATTCTGGCAAAGGTGGAATCTCGTAACCCCAGCTTCAGCGTTAAATGCCGCATCGGTGCCAATATGATTTGGGATGCCGAAAAACGCGGCGTGCTGAAACCCGGCGTTGAACTGGTTGAGCCAACCAGCGGCAATACGGGTATCGCACTGGCTTATGTGGCCGCCGCTCGCGGTTACAAGCTTACCCTGACCATGCCGGAAACCATGAGTATCGAACGCCGCAAGCTGCTGAAAGCTCTGGGGGCAAATTTAGTGCTGACTGAAGGTGCCAAAGGTATGAAAGGCGCCATTCAAAAAGCAGAAGAAATCGTCGCCAGCAACCCAGAAAAATACCTGCTGCTGCAACAATTCAGCAACCCGGCGAACCCAGAAATTCATGAAAAAACCACCGGCCCGGAGATTTGGGAAGATACCGACGGACAAGTTGATGTATTTATTGCTGGTGTAGGCACTGGCGGTACACTGACTGGTGTTAGCCGCTACATTAAAGGCACTAAAGGTAAAAAAGATCTCATTTCTGTGGCTGTTGAACCAAGCGACTCTCCGGTTATCGCTCAGGCGCTGGCTGGCGAAGAAATTAAACCTGGTCCGCATAAAATTCAGGGTATTGGCGCAGGCTTCATTCCAGCGAACCTTGACCTCAAACTGGTCGATAAAGTTATCGGCATCACTAATGAAGAAGCGATTTCTACTGCTCGCCGCCTGATGGAAGAAGAAGGCATTCTGGCCGGCATCTCTTCTGGCGCTGCTGTTGCCGCTGCGTTGAAACTACAAGAAGATGAAAGCTTTACCAACAAGAATATTGTGGTTATTCTACCGTCATCGGGTGAGCGTTATTTAAGCACTGCATTGTTTGCCGATCTCTTTACAGAGAAAGAGCTGCAACAGTAATGCCAGCTTGTTAAGAATGCGTAAAAAAGCACCTTTTTGGGTGCTTTTTTGTGGCCTGCTTCAAACTTTCACCTCTCCTGGCATTGATTCAGCCTGTCGGAACTGGTATTTAACCAGACTAATTATTTTGATGCGCGAAATTAATCGTTACAGGAAAAGCCTTAGCTGAATCGATTTTATGATTTGGTTCAACGCTTCCTTTAGCGGCATAATGTTTAATGATGAACGAAACATCAGCGGCCAACCCGCCAACAATGGACTGTATTGAGCACATCGTGCGTCGCGTCTGTTAAAAACTGGCGCTAACTATACAGGCTAAAGTCAAACCGCCAGGCTAGACTTTAGTTCCACAACACTAAACCTATAAGTTGGGGAAATACAATGTTCCAGCAAGAAGTTACCATTACCGCTCCGAACGGTCTGCACACCCGCCCTGCTGCCCAGTTTGTAAAAGAAGCTAAGGGCTTCACTTCTGAAATTACTGTGACTTCCAACGGCAAAAGCGCAAGCGCGAAAAGCCTGTTTAAACTGCAGACTCTGGGCCTGACTCAAGGTACCGTTGTGACTATCTCCGCAGAAGGCGAAGACGAGCAAAAAGCGGTAGAACATCTGGTTAAACTGATGGCTGAACTCGAGTAATTTCCCGGGTTCTTTTAAAAATCAGTCACAAGTAAGGTAGGGTTATGATTTCAGGCATTTTAGCATCCCCGGGTATCGCTTTCGGTAAAGCTCTGCTTCTGAAAGAAGACGAAATCGTCATTGACCGGAAAAAAATTTCTGCCGACCAGGTTGATCAGGAAGTTGAACGTTTTCTGAGCGGTCGTGCCAAGGCATCAGCCCAGCTGGAAACGATCAAAACGAAAGCTGGTGAAACGTTCGGTGAAGAAAAAGAAGCCATCTTCGAAGGGCATATTATGCTGCTCGAAGATGAGGAGCTGGAGCAGGAAATCATAGCCCTGATTAAAGATAAGCACATGACGGCTGACGCAGCTGCTCATGAAGTTATCGAAGGTCAGGCGTCTGCCCTGGAAGAACTGGATGATGAATACCTGAAAGAACGTGCGGCTGACGTACGTGATATCGGCAAGCGCTTACTGCGCAACATCCTGGGCCTGAAGATTATTGACCTGAGCGCCATTCAGGATGAAGTTATTCTGGTTGCCGCTGACCTGACACCATCCGAAACCGCACAGCTGAACCTGAAGAAAGTGCTGGGCTTCATTACCGACGCGGGTGGCCGTACTTCCCACACCTCTATCATGGCGCGTTCTCTGGAACTGCCAGCCATCGTGGGCACCGGTAGCGTCACCTCGCAGGTGAAAAACGACGACTATCTGATTCTGGATGCCGTAAATAATCAGGTTTACGTCAATCCAACCAACGACGTTATTGATAAACTGCGCGCCGTTCAGGAGCAGGTTGCTTCTGAAAAAGCAGAGCTTGCTAAGCTGAAAGATCTGCCAGCTATTACGCTGGACGGTCACCAGGTAGAAGTGTGCGCTAACATCGGTACTGTTCGTGACGTTGAAGGCGCTGAACGTAACGGCGCAGAAGGCGTTGGTCTGTATCGTACAGAATTCCTGTTCATGGATCGCGACGCGCTGCCGACTGAAGAAGAACAGTTTGCTGCCTATAAAGCAGTGGCTGAAGCATGTGGCTCGCAGGCGGTTATTGTTCGTACCATGGATATTGGCGGCGACAAAGAGCTGCCATACATGAACTTCCCGAAAGAAGAGAACCCGTTCCTCGGATGGCGTGCTATCCGTATTGCAATGGATCGTAAAGAGATCCTTCGCGATCAGCTTCGCGCTATCCTGCGTGCCTCTGCTTTCGGCAAATTGCGCATCATGTTCCCGATGATCATCTCTGTTGAAGAAGTACGTGCACTGCGTAAAGAGATCGAAATCTACAAACAGGAACTGCGCGACGAAGGTAAAGCGTTTGACGAATCAATTGAAATTGGCGTGATGGTGGAAACACCGGCTGCCGCGACAATTGCGCGCCATTTAGCCAAAGAAGTTGATTTCTTTAGTATCGGCACCAATGATTTAACGCAGTACACTCTGGCAGTTGACCGTGGTAATGATATGATTTCACACCTTTACCAGCCAATGTCACCGTCCGTGCTGAACTTGATCAAGCAAGTTATTGATGCTTCTCATGCTGAAGGCAAATGGACTGGCATGTGTGGTGAGCTTGCTGGCGATGAACGTGCTACACTTCTGTTGCTGGGGATGGGTCTGGACGAATTCTCTATGAGCGCCATTTCTATCCCGCGCATTAAGAAGATTATCCGTAACACGAACTTCGAAGATGCGAAGGTGTTAGCAGAGCAGGCTCTTGCTCAACCGACAACGGACGAGTTAATGACGCTGGTTAACAAGTTCATTGAAGAAAAAACAATCTGCTAATCCACGAGATGCGGCCCAATTTACTGCTTAGGAGAAGATCATGGGTTTGTTCGATAAACTGAAATCTCTGGTTTCCGATGACAAAAAGGATACCGGAACTATTGAGATCGTTGCTCCGCTCTCTGGCGAGATCGTCAATATCGAAGACGTGCCGGATGTCGTTTTTGCGGAAAAAATCGTTGGTGATGGTATTGCTATCAAACCAACTGGCAACAAAATGGTCGCTCCAGTTGACGGCACCATTGGTAAAATCTTTGAAACCAACCACGCATTCTCTATCGAATCTGATAGCGGCGTTGAGCTGTTCGTCCACTTCGGTATCGACACCGTTGAACTGAAAGGCGAAGGCTTCAAGCGTATTGCTGAAGAAGGTCAGCGCGTGAAAGTTGGCGACACCGTGATTGAATTCGATCTGCCGCTGCTGGAAGAGAAAGCCAAGTCTACGCTGACTCCGGTTGTTATCTCCAACATGGACGAAATCAAAGAACTGATCAAACTGTCCGGTAGCGTAACTGTGGGTGAAACTCCGGTTATCCGCATCAAGAAGTAATTCTTGCCGCAGTGAAAAATGGCGCCGTTAGGCGCCATTTTTTTATGCTTCCGCCAGCGGCGGCAGAATCAACTCATCGCTCTCATGCCGCTGGGTATAGCACATCACCTCCAGTACACGCAAACCTGCGCTGTGTACCGCATCAGTTAATTCCTGCCCTTTCAGCAAGCCGCTGATGAGCTGCGCGCAAAACAGGTCGCCTGTGCCTTTAAGGTCTGTTTTCACCCGCGAATGGGAAATAACATTTACACTCTCGGCACTGACCACTACTACCTGCATCTCCTGGTTTTCTTCATTGCCGGAGGCGCTGGTAATTACCACCCATTTTAATGTCTCTGAAAGCAGACTTTTTGCTGCGGCAATGGCGTTGTCAAGATCGCGGCAATTCTTACCAGTCAGGATTTCCAGTTCAAAGATATTTGGCGTGATGCCCTGCGCCAGCGGCAGTAAATATTGCCGATATGCCTCGGGAAGATCTGCTTTGACATAAATACCGCTATCAATATCGCCAATCACCGGATCAACCATAATCAGCAAATCAGGATTCTCTTCACATAAAGCGGTCAGCCACTCGGCAAGGATTTTAATTTGCGATGCCGTTCCCATATAGCCCGTGGTTACAGCACGAAGTTGGCGCAGCGCATCGCGCTCCTGAAGCGCACGCAAATAGCCACTAAACCATTCGTCTGGAATCGCACCACCGTAGAACGAGTCATAATGCGGCGTATTACTCAGCAACACGGTAGGTACGGCAAAGACATTCAGGCCGTTTTGTTTAATCGCTGGCACGGCAATACTGTTGCCCACGCTGCCGTACACCACCTGCGACTGCACAGCGACGATATCCGCCTGCAGCGCCCTGCTCTTATCGTTAAACAACAACAAACTACTCATTTAATTTTTTCTCCTTGCCGATGAGCCTCATCGCATTTCAAGCGAAACTTTACCTGATTTTGGCAGTCAAATCGGCTAACACAAACAAGGATAAGGTAATTCAGTGAAGAAAATCATTTGTCTGATCATCACACTACTGCTAACACTCCCCGCTTACGCGAAGTTAACTGCCCATGAAGAAGCCCGCATTGACGCCATGCTGGAGGGATTAGCACAGAAAAAGGATTTGATATTTGTGCGCAACGGCGATGAACATACCTGCGATGAAGCGGTTTCTCATCTGCGCCTGAAGCTAGGCAATACCCGTAATCGTATTGATACTGCTGAGCAATTTATCGATAAGGTTGCCTCGTCATCATCGATTACCGGGAAACCCTATATTGTGAAGATACCCGGTAAGAGCGATGAAAACGCGCAACCTTTTCTTCATGCTCTAATTGCGCAAACGGATAAAACGCTAGAACTAAAAAACAAATAGTGAAAAAGAATGGGGCAGTATCTCTTCTGCCCTATTATACTATTTTATAACTTCAGCACTCCACCTTCCAAGTTGATATTCATGATGATTATCCGTAAAAATAAAATGGTCTGCCTCATATCTACCGTCAATATTCATATCTCCAGATATATCGCCTGAAAAATTTTTATCTATTTTTAGCTGATAAAGTCCATCTGGAGATTGAGAGTAATTACGTACACTAAAACGTCTATTCGCTATACCCTGATCGCAATTACCATTATTTTCAAACCGAAACATCCCTCGTTCTTCAAGAAAATCATCAGCATTATTGGCCAGAAAACCACTGAATGAGGTCATCATTCCACATTCTAAATTGTATATTTTTTTATCATCAATGATAAGAAATGGTGTTCCCAGTCCATTAACATAACGAATAGCATCATTTGTGCCAAGAGTAATTTTTTTCGGTTCTTCTTTTTCTAATTGAATCCACAACGAATCTTTAGACTTAAGTAGTGTAGACTTATGTTCGGCAAAACACGATATTAAAGGATAACCAGAAACTGGGCATTCTTGTTTAACAATAGAAATACCATGTGCATCTAATTTATCTATTATCTTACTTCGATACAGAAGATACTTTCCATCGGTCGAAAGCTCTTTACCGGGCAATGACCTCAAACTTGCAGAGATATTATCTATTTTTGTAAAGTAAAAATTACCATAATCAAAGGATTGCTCATCATCCTGATCATTATCAGCGTTTTTTAACTCATAGACATCATTACCCGAAACGATTAAAGATGAATTTATCACCTTCACTTTTCCTGTGACAGGGATATTACTTTTTTTAGCATTCACATACAGCCACTTACTGTCCCATGATAATTGTTTTCCCAAAGAGATCTGCTGTGGTTCAGTTGTATCATAGGTCTGAAAAGTTGCAGGATCAGCAACATTGATTTTATCACCTTTATAAAAAACTACTTTTCCATCAGTGATATAATGGCCAGTACCATATAATTTAACAACATTTTTATATATTGAATATTGGCCAATTCCCAACACATGGACCTTATTCACATCCAGAGGAAGTCGGGTATAAGTCAAAATATTATTTTCAACCTCAGGAAGTGGATTCAAATTAAGACTAATAACACCTACACAGGAAGGGTTAGGGCAACCTCTCCTGCCGCCATGAATATTATCATATTCATTACGTTCAGAGACATACCAAACTTTATTATCATATATTGAATATGTACTACCAATTTTTTTACCTTTGTCCGCACAGCTTTTAGTTTCAACGCTCTCGCCATCATGAAACTCTATATTACACCGATGAATCGTTGCCGTGCACGCGGTCAAGGAGTACAAGATAGAAATCACAAATATATAAACATACATAAAACGAATATACGAGATAGAAACATTCACAATATATATACCTTATAATTTAAATAATCATCCCTGATTGATAAGGTTATAGAGATTTTAAAGTCGATAATATGTTCAAAATCATTCAAGTTGCATCAAGGCAGCAAGGGAGTGAACGAGTACAGCCAACGCAGAGGCAGTTTGAAGGATGACGCGTAAAGACAGCAAGGGAGTGAGTTCCCGATCACTTATTGAATTAAATGACCGGGAGAATGAGTACCATCAGGGAAGAAATAAATTAAAAGCAGAAAAGTATAAACGCAAAATACTTGTTTGCGGATTATTTATCACTTTGAATCCAAATGATTTTATCCGTTGACTCAAGCATCATGAGGTTCATAGAGCATAGTGAATAACCATTCAAACAATAATATAAGGAATTAGGCATATACTATCCCCCTTAAATCCCCAGCCCCTGGCTAAAATGCTCTTCCCCGAACACTCCAGTCGAAAGGTAGCGGTCGCCACGATCGCAGATGATCGCTACCACCATCGCGCCTGGATTATTTTTCGCTACACGTAACGCTCCCGCTACCGCGCCGCCGGAACTCACACCGCAGAAAATCCCTTCCCGCACCGCCAGTTCACGCATGGTGTTTTCCGCATCATGCTGATGAATATCCAGCACCTCATCCACCAGTGAAGCATTGAAAATTCCCGGCATATATTCCGCAGGCCAGCGGCGGATCCCCGGAATACTGCTGCCCTCTTCCGGCTGCAGGCCAACAATCGTCACCGCTCTGGATTGCTCGCGCATAAACCGTGACACTCCAGTAATGGTGCCGGTTGTCCCCATACTGGAGACAAAATGGGTGATGCGACCACCAGTTTGCTGCCAGATTTCCGGCCCGGTGGTGGTGTAATGCGCATAAGGGTTATCGGGATTATTGAACTGATCGAGCAGCTTGCCTTCACCGCGATTGGCCATCTCCAGCGCCAGGTCGCGAGCGCCTTCCATGCCCTGCTCTTTGGTCACCAGAATCAGCTCCGCACCGTAGGCACGCATCGCTGCTCGCCGCTCCTGGCTCATGTTGTCCGGCATTAGCAGTTTCATGCGATAGCCTTTTAGCGCGGCGATCATTGCCAACGCAATGCCGGTATTACCGCTAGTCGCTTCGATTAACGCATCGCCCGGCTTAATTTCACCGCGTTTTTCCGCCTCGACAATCATCGATAACGCCGCACGATCTTTCACCGAACCTGCCGGGTTATTGCCTTCCAGTTTTAGCCACACTTCACTGCCGTTATCCGGCCCCATTCGCTGTAATTTCACCAGAGGCGTATTACCAATTGTTTGTTCTAATGTACTCACGTTCTCTGTCCATACGTGGTGTTGCCTGATGCGACACTTACGCGTCTTATCAGGCCTACAGGTTACAAACCTTGCCATTAAAAAACCCGGATCGCGGGATGCGCTTCCGGGCGTTTAAGATTCACTCAACCTATCAGGCGCTTTGTGCGAGAGCAAGTTCTTCATCGCGGGTTTCAATACGCTGAGCACCGTTATACAGCCGTGCATGTTGCAGACCAACGAATAGACGATCGCCGCGCTGCGGGGCGTCGTCACCGTGCATCACGACCGTCAGCGGTTCGTTGTACCACCCCAGCGGCTGCACCACTAATTGGGTGTAGTGGCCTTTCGGACTGGCTTCCAGTACCTGTACCGGCAGCGGCGATTCAAGGCTGGTATGGCGGCTGATATCCACTTCCCACGGACGCAGGAAAAGATCTACCGGCCCCTGATACGCAGGTGTATATCCCAGCGGCCAGCGATGCGCGCCAACGTGGAACTGCCCGCCGCGAATGGTTCCCTGCAAGCGATTCACTTCGCCCATAAACTCCAGCACAAAACGGGTCGCCGGTTCACGCCATACCTGCTCCGGCGCGTCAGCCTGTTCAATATGGCCCTGGCTCATCACCACTACGCGATCGGCAACTTCCATCGCCTCTTCCTGGTCGTGAGTAACGAATACACTGGTGAATTTCAGCTCTTCGTGGAGCTGACGCAGCCATCGACGCAGCTCTTTACGCACCTGCGCATCCAGCGCGCCAAACGGTTCATCAAGCAGCAGAATTTGCGGCTCCACGGCCAGCGCGCGCGCCAGCGCCACTCGTTGTTTCTGCCCACCGGAAAGCTGGGCCGGATAACGATCCGCCAGATGCGCAAGCTGCACCATCTCCAGCAATTTTGTCACTTTCGCTTTGATGGCTGCGGCATTCGGGCGTTCACGCCGCGGCAACACCGTCAGGCCAAAAGCAATGTTGTCGAACACCGTCATATGGCGGAACAGCGCGTAGTGCTGAAACACGAAACCGACTTTACGGTCGCGCGCGTGCAGGCGGCTGACGTCGGTGCCGTGGAAGCGAATATGACCGCTGGTTTGATGCTCCAGCCCGGCAATAATGCGCAGTAGCGTGGTTTTCCCGGAACCAGACGGCCCCAGCAATGCGACCATCTGACCAGAAGGAATATCCAGTGAGATATCGTTCAGCACCTGAGTGCGACCAAACGACTTCTTAATATTGGCAATCTCAATGCTCATGATATTCCTCCTGCTGCGCGCGTTTTTCCTGATTCTCCAGGCGCCACTGCAACATACTCTTTAAAAACAGGGTGATAATCGCCATTAGCGTCAATAGCGCGGCGGCGGTAAAGGAACCGACTGTGTTGTAGTCCTGCTCCAGCAATTCAATCTGTAACGGTAGCGACAGAGTTTCGCCGCGAATCGAGCCGGAAACCACCGACACCGCGCCAAACTCGCCAATCGCGCGGGCGTTGGTCAGCACCACACCATACAGCAGCGCCCAGCGGATGTTCGGCAGCGTGACGCGGCGGAACATCTGCCAGCCAGACGCACCAAGCAAAATCGCCGCTTCGTCTTCCTGGCTGCCCTGACTTAACATCACTGGCACCAGCTCACGCACTACAAACGGGCAGGTGACAAAAATCGTCACCAGCACCATTCCCGGCCAGGAGAACATAATTTGCAGATTATGCTCATCCAGCCAACCACCCAACGGGCCGTTCGAGCCGTAGAACAGCAGATAAACCAGACCAGCAACCACTGGCGACACGGCAAACGGAATGTCCAGCAGCGTCAGCAGCAACTGGCGTCCGGGGAAATTAAATCGCGTCACCAGCCACGCCATCAGGATGCCGAAAACCAGGTTCATCGGCACAGCAATCAGCGCAATCATCACCGTCAGCCAGATGGCGTGCAGCATGTCCGGGTCAGTCAGATTCTGTAAAACTGGCATCAGCCCTTTACTGAATGCCTGCACAAAGATGTAAATCATCGGCACCAGCAGGATGAACGCCGAAACCAGCATCCCGATGCCAATCAGCAACCATTTGCCCCAGTTAATCGGGCGCGCGTCATAACGCTTCAATTGGGTCACTTCCGCCATTAATGACCTACCACACGCCGACCAAAGCGACTTTGCAGAGTGTTAATCGAGAACAGTAATAGTAGCGATGCGGCAAGAATCACCGAAGCAATCGCGCTCGCCGCCGGGTAATCAAACTCCTGTAAGCGAACGAAAATCATCAGCGAGGTCACTTCCGTCTTCCAGGCGATATTCCCGGCGATAAAAATCACCGCGCCAAACTCACCGAGGCTACGCGTAAACGACAGCGCCACGCCCGCCACCAGCGCCGGAGAAAGCTCAGGCAGTACAACCTTGCGGAAGCTTTGCCAGCGCGTCGCGCCCAGCGTTTCTGCCGCTTCTTCGTATTCCGGGCCTAACTCTTCCAGTACCGGCTGCACGGTACGCACCACAAACGGAATGCTGGTAAAGGCCATCGCCACCGCAATCCCAAGCCAGGTATAGGTGACTTTGATATCAAGTTTTGCCAACCATTCGCCGTAAAAACCATTAATCGAAAAAAGCGAGGCCAGCGTCAAACCGGCGACCGCCGTCGGCAGCGCAAAAGGTAAATCCATCAACGCATCAAGCAGCGTGCGACCCGGAAAGCGATAACGGGTTAAAATCCACGCCATCAGTAAGCCAAAAACACCGTTAAAAATCGACGCCACAAATGCCGACAACAATGTCACTTTATAGGCCGCCACCACCTGCGGGTTGGTGATCACCTCCCAGTACTGCGCCCAGCTCATCTGGGCCAATTGCATCACCAGCGCAGAGAGCGGCAGCAGCAAAATCAGGCACACAAACAGCAGACTGGTGCCAAGGCTTAAGGTAAAGCCTGGCAGCACGCGTCTGGAGGAAACGGCAAACATTACTTACGCCCCGCCGCCAGCAACTTATCTAACTCGCCGCCGCTGGAAAAGTGGGTTTTCATCACTTCCGGCCAGGAACCAAATTTATCTTCCACACGGAACAGTTCGGTCTGCGGGAATTTGTCTTTCAGTTTGTCCATGACTTCCGGGTTATTTACGCGGTAGTAGTAGTCGGTGATGATAGTTTGCGCCTGCGGGCTGTAGAGCCAGTTCAGGTAGGCTTTTGCTGCTTTTTCTGTGCCGTTGGCCCGCACGTTTTTATCCACCCACGCCACCGGAAATTCCGCCAGAATGTTGGTTTTCGGAATCACCACTTCAAAGCCCTGCGCTTCATATTGCTTGCGGATGTTGTTCACTTCCGATTCGAAGCTAATCAGCGCATCGCCCAGCCCGCGCTCGGCAAAAGTGGTGGTGGCGCCACGCCCGCCGGTATCGAACACTTCAACATTTTTCAGGAACTGGGTCATAAACTGTTCGGTTTTGGCTTTATCGCCGCCGTCAGCTTTATCCGCTGCGCCCCATGCCGCAAGGTAGGTGTAACGCGCGTTACCCGACGTTTTCGGGTTCGGGAAAATCAACTTCACGTCGGAGCGCACGAGGTCATTCCAGTCATGGATATTCTTCGGGTTGCCCTTACGCACCAGGAAGCCCATGGTGGAATAGAACGGCGAGCTGTTATTCGGCAGGCGCGACTGCCAGTCCGCGGGGATCAGTTTGCCTTTGTCATGCAGGATTTGTACGTCAGTCACCTGGTTATAAGTGACAACATCTGCTTTTAAGCCCTGCAAAATCGCCAGCGCCTGTTTTGATGACCCGGCATGAGATTGTTTAATCGTCAGTTTGTCGCCGCTGTTATCTTTTGCCCACTGCTGTTCGAACGGAGTATTCAGGGCGGCAAACAGCTCGCGAGAAACGTCATAAGAACTGTTCAGCAGTTCCGTTGCCTGTACGTGGCCTGCCAGCAGCAGAGAAGCAGCCAGCGCGAGATATTTCTTTTTCAGCAAGTTAACGGCCATTGCGCACCCTTATAAATTTAATGACTTTCTGATAGCCATCATATTTATAACGGACACGAAAGGAGTAACGGTTTTATATACCGTTTGGTGATTTAGAAGTTAAAAAGGGAATAAGAACCAGGTTTCCGACGAAATCCTCCCCACTCATGCAGGGAGGAAACTGAAGTAAATCAGATACCGACGCTAACGCTTTCTGGCAACGTACTGCCGCCATCGATCACATTCTGAGTACCCGTTAAATAGCTGGATTCATCGGAGGCGAGGAATGCGGCCAGTTCGCCCACTTCCAGCGGATCGGCGAGGCGACGCAGCGGGATTGCTTTCGCCATTTCAGTCAGTACCGATTCTGGATCTTCCGGGTTCGACTGGCGGGCAATACTTTCCGCCATTGGCGTACGAACATAACCCGGACAAATTGCATTAACGCGAATACCGGATTGCGCGTACTCCACCGCCAGCGATTTGGTCAGCCCAACAATCGCCGCTTTCGTTAAGGCATACGCCGTTTCGCCTGGGTCCGCCACCATATCGCCAGTGACCGAAGACATCATCACAATACGACCATCCTTGCGGGCAATCATTTCCGGCAGCACCGCCTTCGTGACGTTCCACACGCCTTTAATATTGATATCAATATGGAAATCGCGATCTTCATCGCTCATATCGAGAAAACTGCCCAGGCGGCAAACACCTGCGTTATTCACCAGAATATCAATGCGCCCTTCTTTTTCCTTCGCGCGCTTGATAGCCGCGGCAACCGATGCCGGGTCGCGTACGTCGGCAATGACGGCTGTGCAACGATGACCGCGTCCTCCCAGTTCATCCGCCAGCCTTTCGATCTCATCGGAGATATCCAGCAAGATTAGGTTCGCGCCATAACGCGCAAAAGTTCTGGCAATCCCTTCGCCAATCCCTTGCGATGCGCCTGTAATCAATGCTGTCTTGCCCGTGAGTTTACCCATTTTAATGCTCTCCTTGTTAATACAGAGCGTTACACTCCATTGCCTCTGAAAATACAGGATAAACAAAATATTGCTGCGTATCAGCTCACTAATTGGGGAAAATCTCAATCTAACCGCCGCTTTATGCATCACTTTACTCACGACATAAGCACACTACTACGCTCAATCATTTTCAGCGACGCCACACTAGTGGTATTCGGACTTAATGATTCCTTTGTGTCCGCCCAATCGGGATATATGATCCCATTTATCTGCAATTATTCGATCGCAAATATTAAGGTCACCACCGATGCAACTTGAAAAGATGATTACCGAAGGCTCGAATAACGCCTCCGCTGAAATTGACCGCGTATCAACGCTGGAAATGTGCCGGATTATCAACGAAGAAGATAAAACCGTACCGCTCGCCGTTGAATGTGTACTGCCGGATATCGCTGCGGCGATCGACGTTATTCACACCCAGGTGAGCGGCGGTGGCCGTTTGATTTATCTCGGCGCAGGAACCTCAGGCCGTCTGGGAATTCTGGATGCCAGCGAGTGCCCCCCCACCTACGGTGTGAAACCGGGCCTGGTAGTTGGTTTGATTGCCGGCGGCGAATATGCCATTCAACATGCCGTAGAAGGCGCGGAAGATAGCCGGGAAGGCGGCGTTAACGCTCTGAAAAATATCGGCTTAACCGCGCAGGACGTAGTGGTTGGTATTGCCGCCAGCGGACGCACGCCGTATGTGATCGCCGGACTGGAGTACGCTCGCCAGCTTGGCTGTCGCACAGTGGGAATTTCCTGTAATCCAGGGAGCGCTGTTTCAACTACCGCAGAGTTTGCCATTACGCCGGTTGTCGGTGCCGAAGTGGTTACCGGCTCTTCGCGGATGAAAGCGGGGACAGCACAGAAACTGGTGCTCAATATGCTCTCCACTGGGTTGATGATTAAATCCGGCAAAGTGTTCGGCAACCTGATGGTCGATGTGGTCGCCACCAATGAAAAATTACATGTGCGCCAGATCAATATCGTCAAAAACGCCACCGGATGTAGCACAGAACAAGCGGAAGCGGCATTGGTTGGCTGCGATCGCCACTGCAAAACAGCCATTGTGATGATATTGAAAAATCTTGATGCCGCTGAAGCTAAAAAACGCCTGGATCAACACGGCGGCTTTATTCGCAAGGCTCTGGAAAAGGAATAACCCATGGCAAAAGAGATCAGCAATGAACTTCTGAACACCATTCTTACCCGGGTCGGTGGCCCGGGAAACATCGCCAGTTGTGGTAACTGTATGACGCGCCTGCGTCTGGGTGTACATGACAGTTCACTGGTTGATCCCAATATCAAAACGCTGGAAGGCGTTAAGGGCGTCATTTTAACCAGCGATCAAGTACAGGTGATATTCGGACCGGGCAAAGCACATCGTGCCGCAAAAGCGATGAGCGAGCTGCTGGGCGAAGCGCCTGTGCAGGACGCCGCAGAAATCGCCGCTCAGAACAAACGCCAGCTAAAAGCCAGACAAACTTCCGGCGTGCAACAATTTCTCGCCAAATTTGCCACCATCTTCACGCCGCTGATCCCCGGTTTTATTGCTGCTGGTCTGCTGCTGGGGATAGCGACGTTAATTGCCACGGTGATGCACGTCCCGGCAGATGCTCAGGGAACGCTGCCCGACGCCCTGAACTTTATGAAGGTGTTCAGTAAAGGCTTGTTCACTTTCCTGGTGATACTGGTAGGTTATAACGCCGCTCAGGCATTTGGCGGCACGGGCGTCAATGGCGCGATTATCGCCGCGCTCTTTTTGCTCGGTTATAATCCTGCCGCCACCACCGGTTACTACGCTGGTTTTCACGATTTCTTCGGCCTGCCCATCGATCCGCGCGGCAATATTATCGGCGTGTTGATTGCTGCGTGGGCCTGTGCCCGCATCGAAGGCATCGTGCGTCGCTTTATGCCGGACGATCTCGACATGCTGCTGACCTCATTAATCACCCTGCTAATCACCGCCACACTGGCGTATCTGGTGATTATGCCGCTGGGGGGTTGGCTGTTTGAAGGCATGTCGTGGTTATTTATGCACCTGAACAGCAATCCGCTTGGTTGTGCGGTATTAGCCGGGCTGTTCCTGATTGCTGTAGTGTTTGGCGTGCATCAGGGGTTTATTCCCGTTTATCTGGCCTTGATGGATAGCCAGGGATTCAACAGCCTGTTCCCCATCCTTTCCATGGCTGGCGCAGGTCAGGTAGGCGCAGCGCTGGCGCTTTACTGGCGAGCGCAGCCGCATAGTGCATTACGCAGTCAGGTACGTGGAGCGATTATTCCCGGTCTGCTGGGCGTTGGCGAACCATTGATTTACGGCGTCACCTTGCCACGGATGAAGCCGTTTGTTACCGCCTGTTTAGGCGGTGCGGCGGGCGGTTTGTTTATCGGGCTGATAGCCTGGTGGGGCCTGCCAATGGGATTAAACAGCGCTTTCGGGCCATCTGGTCTGGTCGCCTTGCCATTGATGACGTCCGCACAAGGCATCCTTCCGGCAATGGCGGTTTATGCTGGCGGAATTCTGGTGGCATGGGTTTGCGGATTTATTTTCACCACGCTCTTTGGCTGTCGCAACGTTAGTCTGGACTGATTATGAAACGGACAATGTTCTATTTTTCTCTGCTGGCTGTCAGTTGTAGCGTCAGCGCCGCAAAATACCCTGTTCTGACAGAAAGTTCGCCAGAGAAAGCAGGGTTCAATGTCGAACGGCTAAACCAGATGGATCGCTGGATTAGCCAGCAAGTGGACGTCGGTTATCCCGGCGGACCCACAATACCCGAATAAAGCCGTCGCGGGCGCGTTATATTCCCAGGATAAAGGCCAGACGCTGGAGATGATTAAACGTACGCCGCTGGAATATCAGCCCGGTAGCAAACATATCTACAGCGATGTCGATTATATGCTGCCTGGATTTATCGTCGAGTCAGTTACTGGCCAGCCGCTTGACCGCTATGTTGAAGTTGAGAGTACTGACAAACGCAAAACTGCCTGATGCGCTACGCTTATCAGGCCTACGTGGAGCCCGCAATATATTGAAGTAGCACGATTTCGTAGGCCGGATAAGGCGTTCACGCCGCATCCGGCGTGTACAACGCGCACCGGGTCAACAATCTGAGGCCAGTCAGTAATGTTACGGCCTGGCCTTTCATCATCGAATCAGAAACGATTACAGCGCCATCAGCTTGTCCAGCGACGGCGCGAAGTAATAGCCGCCAGTAACCGGTTTGGTGAAACGCAACATCGCATCACGCTTACCATCGGTATCGCCAAACATGCTCAGCAGTTGCTGCTCAATGTTATGCAGACGTGCGCAGTAAGCGCAGAAGTACAGACCGTGCGTGCCGCTGGCGGTGCCGTATGGCAAACTCTGACGAACAATCTTCAGCCCTTTGCCATCTTCTTTCAGATCAACGCGGGTCAGGTGAGAGGTTTCTGGACGCTCATCGCCGTCAATCTCTTCGTTATCTTCTTTCGTGCGCCCAATCATCATCTCCTGATCGTGAATGCTCATACGGTTGAGTTGCTTCAGGTTGTGCTCCCAACGCTGCACAAACACGTAGCTGCCGCCTGCATCCACGCCATCTTTAATGACTGCCACTTCGCGACGCGTCTCTTCGCCCGCCGGGTTTTCCGTGCCATCAACAAAGCCGCTCAGATCGCGCTCTTCCACCCAGCGGAAACCGTGGATCTCTTCTTTCACGTCAATGCAGTCGCCGAAAGCTTCCATCGCCGCCTGAGCCACGGAAAAGTTAACATCGTGGCGCAGAGACAAAATGTGAATTAACACATCAAACTGAGTCGTCGGCGCAAGTCCTTTACCGTAACCAGGAAAATCTTTCAGCTCTTCAGCACCTACACCGCCGCTCAGAGCGCGCCAGGTGTTGTTGCCAAAGGCAACCACCGCGCCGAGATGCGCGTCCGGGAATTTTGCTTCAAAGGCTGCCAGTTTCTCGGCAAATGTTTTACTGGCCGCACGCAGGGCATCAACTTCCCCTTTAACGTTGGCTTCGATCCAAATCGCCGCGCGGCAATGTTCTGGCAAAATGCCACTCTGAACCTGAGACATTGTTCCTCCTGAAATAAGAATGCCACGCAATCCGTGGCATTGTTGGGCGCTATTTTACGTGTTTTTTAGCGGCGGCGGTTTGTTCAGACGCAAATTAACGCCGCCAGATAATTTTACTGACCTTCCAGTTTTTCAGCGTATCGTCAGAAGGCATTAACCCTTCAGGACCGCTCCACTCGCCGCTGAACTGGTAGCTAATATGTTGGCTGCCTTCGGCTTTACATTCGACAGCACGATTATCGTCACCCTCAGCTTTTTGGCAATGACCAAATGCTTTGCTGTAAACGTCGCTAAACGGTGTACCGATTTTAACACCGGTGTCAGCAGGAATATTGTTATCCAACACATCAATGCGATTAATTGTCCCCTGGTCGCCGTTAATGACCATCGCCACGCTGTCGCCTTTCATCACTTCAAAAAAGCGCACGACATTCCCATTAGCGGTTTTCATACCACTGCGCAGACGATAATCGCTATCAAGCGCATCAGCAATGGCTTGCTCTTTCAATGGGGTAGACGCCGTTAACTCACCCACGCCCTTCTCGCTTACTTTAGTGGACGAACCAAACCAGTTCCACGGGTTAGCAGCAGACCAGTTAACTGACGATATCGTGGAACAGCCAGTCAGCATCAACGGCATAGCGCATAACAATAAACGCAGCGATTTCATGTCACTTCCTTTGGTTATTCAATAACGTTGCTTGGAGTGCGAATTTGCAAAAAAGTGCCGTTAGAGGTTGATGACAAACTCAAAATTGCCTGATGCGCTACGCTTATCGGCGTCTATTCTTCCCTGCAATATATTGAATTTGAAAAACTTTGCAGGCCGGACACGGCGTTCGCGCCGCATCTGGCATAAACAAAGCGCACCTCTGCGTTATTCTTTTTCTTCAACAAAACAAGCGCGTAAACGTCGATTGGTCAACAACCAGATTAACGCCACAAAATCCGCCACCACCAGCGCCAGACCAATACCGCTAACAGATTCACCGTTCAGCCACAACCACGGTTGCCAGCAAAGCAAAACCATCTGCGCCAACAGCAACAAAAAATAAAGCGCATGCCAGGAACGAGGAAATTTAGCGCGTCGGCCACTCAGCAAAAACGCCAGCACCGCCGGAACGCCGGGAATCAATCCCAACCAGAAATTATCATGATCGGGATAAAACAGATTCAGTAGCACAGTGCCCTGCTCACGCGACGCGCCAGCAATCACAAACAACACCCAGGTTCGCGCCTGAAGCAGCAGCACGCACCAGAAGAGGAAAGGTAAACGCAAGCGTCCGTGCACATCGTAATGGGCAGGATGAAACTCAGTACTCTTCATCTTCAATCAAACGCTTGCCCATACTCAGCACATCGGCGTGTTCATATCCCAGACGCTCGTACATCCCGAGCACCATGTCATTATCTTCCGGCACGTTGATTTGAATCTTCGGACAGCCACGGGCAATGAGCTTCTTCTCCAACCGATTCAGTAACGCATTGGCAATTCCGCGCCCGCGAAATTCTGGATGTACACCAAGATAATAAGCAGAACCGCGATGCCCATCATAACCGCCCATCACTGTGCCAACTACTTCGCCGTTGACTTCCGCCACCAGGAACAAACTGACGTCATGGTGCATCTTGCGCTCGATGTCCATCTCAGGATCGTTCCACGGACGCAACAAATCGCAACGTTCCCAAAGGGTGATCACCTCTTCGAAATCAGTCTGGCGAAATACGCGTATCTCCATGGTATAGGTTACCTTTTTGGGCTTAAAACGGTGATTATGGCGTGAACAGTCGAATTAGCCAATATCTGACGAAAAACGGCGAGAAAAATGACATAATGAGTAATTGTCATCTATTGAAATGAAAAGTAAACAATTCTCAACAGCAAATGGTCGTAACGGATTACGCGATACGATATAACATCTGGAACTTTATTATTACAACTCAGGCCGTATGAGCACTTTTAAACCACTAAAAACACTCACTTCGCGCCGCCAGGTGCTGAAAGCCGGATTGGCTGCCCTGACGTTGTCAGGAATGTCGCAAGCCATCGCCAAAGAAGAACCGTTAAAAACCAGTAATGGGCACAGTAAGCCGAAAGCCAAAAAAACCGGAGGCAAGCGGATAGTCGTTCTCGATCCGGGTCACGGAGGAATTGATACCGGGGCGATTGGCCGCAACGGTTCAAAAGAAAAACACGTAGTGTTGGCAATAGCTAAAAATGTTCGTTCCATATTGCGCAATCATGGAATTGACGCGCGTTTAACGCGTTCTGGCGATACGTTTATCCCACTGTACGATCGCGTTGAAATCGCCCATAAGCACGGCGCAGATCTGTTTATGTCAATCCACGCCGACGGGTTTACTAACCCGAAAGCGGCGGGTGCTTCAGTCTTTGCTCTCTCTAACCGCGGCGCAAGTAGTGCGATGGCAAAATATTTGTCGGAACGCGAAAACCGCGCGGATGAAGTCGCCGGCAAAAAAGCGACTGACAGGGACCATCTATTGCAGCAAGTGCTGTTTGATCTGGTGCAAACCGATACTATTAAAAACAGCCTGACGCTTGGCTCGCATATTCTGAAAAAAATTAAACCGGTGCATAAGTTACATAGCCGCAACACTGAGCAGGCGGCGTTTGTGGTGTTGAAATCACCATCGGTTCCTTCGGTACTGGTAGAAACGTCGTTTATCACCAACCCGGAAGAAGAACGGTTGCTGGGTACGGCGGCGTTTCGTCAGAAAATCGCCAATGCTATTGCCGAAGGCGTAATCAGTTATTTCCATTGGTTTGACAATCAGAAAGCACATTCGAAAAAGCGATAAGTTATGAAACCCGACACACACCAGGTTAAACAGTTCTTGCTCAATCTTCAGGATTCGATTTGCCAGCAACTCGCCGCCGTCGATGGCGCAGAGTTTGTTGAAGATAGCTGGCAACGCGAAGCTGGCGGCGGTGGGCGCAGTCGGGTGTTGCGTAACGGCGGTGTTTTCGAACAGGCAGGCGTCAACTTTTCGCATGTTCACGGCGACGCGATGCCTGCTTCCGCTACGGCACATCGCCCGGAGCTTGCCGGACGAAGTTTTGAAGCGATGGGCGTTTCGCTGGTGGTGCATCCACACAATCCATATGTTCCCACCAGCCACGCGAATGTGCGCTTTTTTATTGCCGAAAAACCGGGAGCCGATCCCGTCTGGTGGTTTGGCGGCGGTTTCGATTTAACGCCTTACTACGGCTTTGAAGAAGATGCCATTCACTGGCATCGCACTGCCCGTGATCTGTGTCAGCCGTTCGGCGAAAATGTTTATCCACGTTACAAAAAGTGGTGCGACGATTACTTCTACCTCAAACATCGCAACGAACAGCGCGGCATTGGCGGTCTGTTCTTTGATGACCTGAACACGCCAGACTTCGACCACTGCTTCGCCTTTATGCAGGCGGTAGGTAAAAGCTACACCGACGCTTATTTACCGATTGTTGAACGCCGTAAAGCAATGACATACAGCGAGCGCGAGCGCAATTTCCAGCTTTACCGTCGCGGTCGCTATGTCGAGTTCAACCTGGTATGGGATCGCGGCACATTATTTGGCTTACAAACAGGCGGTCGCACCGAATCTATCCTGATGTCAATGCCACCACTGGTACGCTGGGAATACGATTATCAGCCGGAAGAAGGCAGTCCAGAAGCAGCGCTGAGCGAGTTTATTAAGATCAGAGATTGGGTGTAATGTATTAGACTCCTGACAGTTGACTATTTATTACGAGCACTCAGGAGACACGAATTTATTATAAAGGATTTAATTAATGCATGGAGCGCCCCAATGACCGACCGTATTCCCTGTAAAAACCCCACTTGCACATCGACCATTCTGCCACAAACCGCCGTGCGCACCGGTGGATATTGTATGCCCTGCGTTCAGGCACAAAAAAAGCGTGAACACGATGAATATATTAGAAATAACAAAAAAATCGTAAATGCGTTTGCAGGGTTAAACGATCCGGTTGCCATGCTGAAATTAGTCCACCAACCACGAAAATTCGATGCGTTGATCGACTGGACTCCCTGCCCTGTTCCCACCGATTTGTTGTATCAACAATTGTCTCCCGATCAAGCGCAGCAGATGGCTAATTACGCCACAGAACGGTTTGTATCTGGAGAATATCAGCACGCTCAGGAGATTTGTCTCTGTCTTGCAGCATTTACTCAGGCAAATCTGGATGCGTATTTAAGAGAATGGATCTCTTATAATGATTTGGATAGTTATTCTTGCTTACCTTTTCATCGCGCCCCTGCGGATGTTCGCGATGCGCTTTTAAAGCAGGTTGAGATTGATGCAGACAACAGAAATTTTATTCTGCAATGTCTGGCATGGATTGGTGATGATATCGTTATCGAGCATTTTTCCCAGTGGCGCAAGAATCCACCGCCGTGGCGCAGTTCACTTTACATTGCGCCAGAAGAATATGCGCATGTTGCAGGTTGGGAATTAACCGCTGAAGGGCAAAGGCGTAATCTCTATTTATCTCAATGTTTTCACCTGGAGAAGAAAAGCACCGGGTCTTCCGAAGTTTTCCTTGTTGCTGGTGAACGCGGCGACACCTGTCCAAATTGCGCATTACCTCTAACGAATCTTTTCGATATTGAACCAAAAGCCATTGGCCTTAATGGTAACGCCAGGTTTCGCGTCGTGACTTGTGAATGTTGCACCGCTTATAACACTATTTTCGGCTATACGGATTCACAGGGAAACGCTTATTTATCTGCCCAAAATGTTCCGCCCTCCTGGCTGCCGGATGATGTGTCCGACTGGCGGCGACTCCCCATTAATAACATGCAAGCAGGAAACCCCAGGTCACCGTTATTCGCCGCAGACCCATTTTTACCTGTTTCTTTCTCCCAAATTGGCGGCCATCCCACCTGGATTCAGGATGCAGAATATCCTCACTGCCCGGAATGTTCCCGCACAATGATGTTTCTCGCGCAGCTCGATTATGCTGATATTGAACAATATGGCGAAGGAATGCTTTATGCGTTTATCTGCCTGGAGTGCCGGACAACGGCGAGTCCTACCAACAATCGTAGGAATGATTTATCACCAGCTTACTCACGGGCTACAAGGGAGAGCGCCACAAATGTCAGAGACATTACGTAGCAAAAGCAAATGGCATTCCCATCTGGATATGAGTTTTTTGGGCTGTGTGCTGGCATTTATACTGGAAGTTTATTTTGAAGATAAAATATTTATTCCCCACGGTGGTGGGGCCAATTTGGGGATAATTGTATTAATCGTCATTAATATGATAACTATCCCGGCGGTGATTACAGTAACAACACTATTTTGCTATTTATTTAAAATCTCGCAAAAGTACATAAATCGTATCCTGATATTTCTGTTGGCATGTATTTTGACAATTATCGGTTTGTTTATCGCATATCCAGTTGGGCAATAAAATACATAACGACTCAATGCAATTTGCAACAATATTACTGGCCGGATCAAACGCTATCTTAATCCGGCCCACAATCTCACCCCAACTCCCGCATCCGCTGATGCAGCGTCAGCGACGGTTTCTCGGCAAACAGTTGCTGGTAGTCCGTGGCAAATTGTCCAAGATGCCAGAATCCCCACTGCATGGCGGCGTCTTTTACGGTCATACTTTTCGACCACGGGCTAATTAATTCTCTACGCACGGCGTTCAGGCGAATGCGTTTTAACCACGCGTTTGGGCCAATGCCTAAAATAGCGTGAAAGGCGTTTTGTAACGTGCGGCGGCTGACATGTAATTGATTGCATAAATCCAGCACCGTCACCGGTTCGGACATATTTTCCAGCACATATTCCCGCGCGTGGGTCAGCAAACGGCGATAGCTCTGATGGCTAATGCTCTCTGCCGTCATCATTGGTTGCGCTTCTTCCAGCATCACTCCCATTGCCAGCAACAAATTATCGCCAAGCACTTTGCGCACCGCTGATTGATGCAAATTCTCTGGATTCTCGCAAAATGTCGCCAGCGCCTGTTGTACAAAGCCCCACAGCGCCGCTTTATGCTGTTCTTTCACTTCCAGTGCCGACTGGTTTCTCAGCATATGCAGCACCCGATCCGGGTGATGCAAAAAATTAGCATGACGGGAGATCACATCTTCCGAAATAACCACGCCAAGAATGGTGTAATCGTCCGGCGTACTTAATTCAAACTCGGTGCCGCCAGGGCGCGTGGCTATTTCCGCATTCCCCAGGCATTGCGAACCGATAAATCCCTGCTCACCACGCGTCGCCGGAATACCAAACCAGAACGAGTTCGGCCAGACCAGACACGACTGACGCAGCGCCAGACCGGTGTATTCACGGAAAACCTGGATATCATCAAGCAGAATTTCCGTAAATTCACCATGAAACTTGCCGGGATGCAGCTGATCATAAATCTGCTGCCAGGCGGTAATTGTTAAAGCATGCTCATAGACATCCGTTGTCTGTCGTTGATGAACATTATCCACTTCAACCTTTGGCGTAAGCTTCAGGTTCTCGGGTAAGGGTTCATGATAAAGATGGTGTAAATTCGCTGTACGGGTCTTTTTCATGATGTTAATGCCGGGCGTTGCATAACGCCCGGCACCTCCGACAGGTTAATTAGGCTTGAGACGATAACGACTACTGCGTTTACGTAACGTCCCGGCAGAAAAGAGCTGCTCGAGCGCATTTCTGGCTTTTTCCAGCGGCCAACCAAAGTGGGCGGCGACTTCTCCTGCCGTCATTCCCTGACGTACTGATGTTAGCAACGCCAACAGCTCGTCAGCAGATTCCGCGACGATAGCTGGCGTCGCTGGTTCCTTTATCGGATCTTTCGCAGGTTGTTTCGGCTGGCGATTAAAACTACCAATTAGCCACTGGGTATCATCATCAGGCCGACCAATTTCCTTACGGCTGATGACGCGTCCGGTACGCATCGCGGCGGCATAACCCGCATCCAGCGCCGCACGGCACGCCGCCAGATCGCCCTCTACCACCAGCGTCAACCGACCGGGGTCAAGCACTTCATGACTCAGCAAACGCACGTCGGCGGATTTCAGCATGGCATCCGCCGCATCGATTGCAGCCACCATGCCATCCACTTCCAGCAATCCCAGTGCATTGATCATCGGCAACCTCCGTTACGCACGCTGGATTGGATTACGCGCGATTTCCAGTACAGCATCGGTAAAGGCGTTGCAGGCAGCCTTACACGCCGCCTGACTACCGGTTAAAAATGCCGCCGAGTAGTTGGTTTCTGACGGCGGCGGTACATAGGTCACCAGTTGCACATCGGCAGATTTCAACGCTGCATCAATGCCGTAGGTCGCTTCCAGCGGCGGCGCCACCAGATACGCCATCGGATCGCCAAGCGTAATCCCGGCGGTTGATGAGAGATAAGACCCCGTGCGTGAAACCACATGTGCGAGGAATGCCGTATCTTGCGCATCGTTGGCCCACTGGAACGCCGCGCCATTTTCAATATGCGCAACCATCGCATCCAGACCGGCGCGGACTTCCGCCGGGTTTGGCCCACCCAGCATAATCAGCACTTCACCAGCGGTTGGTGACGGCCCGTGCGCCGCTCCTGCATACAACGAGCGGCCATAAACCACTTCCACCATCGCCTGTTTCGTTGCTTCGTCAGCCGCAATGTAGGTTACGTCATCAGAATCGGCAGAAATGAGCCCCAGACTACGAATATGCGGCGGTAATTTCAGCTCACGCGCAAATTCCGGGTTAATAGAGGCAATCACCCGCATGGCGGTAACAGACGGTCGAATCAAATCTAAAGCTGGCATGATGCCTCCTTAACGGGTCATATTGATGCCGGATGCTTTCTGCTCCAGCATTCGTTTCGCTAAATCCACAATCACGGCTGCGGCTTCAACCGGCGGCGTACCGCCCTGGTGAATGTTAGAGATACAAGTGCGGTCAGCCTCAACGGTGGTCGCCATACGCGGCGAGTAAACGGCGTAGCAGGAGAGACTTTCCGACTGCCCTAACCCCGGGCGTTCACCTACCAACAGAATCACCACTTTCGCCCCGAGAAGCTCACCGATCTGATCTTCAATTTTTACGCGCCCATAACGCACAAAGAACGGTGTACCAACTTTCAAACCAGCCTGTTGCAGGCCCGCCATCAGCGGCGGCAGGATCTCTTCGTAGTTAACGGTGATCGCGTCAGTAGACAAACCATCAGAGATAACAACCTGTACATCTGGGTTGGCGACACACTGCGTTTTCAAAGCCTCAATAGCTTCCGCGCACAGGCGACGGCCCATATCCGGGCGGGTCAGGTAGAGATTTTTGTCACTAATTTCAGAGCGGACTTCCAGCAAGCCCTGTGCTTTCACCCACTCAGCGGGAACTTCTTTCAGGACGGTGTCTTTCGAACGAGAATGATCCGCCAGAAAACGCAACAGCGCCTGGGTACGCGGACGCGGTCCGGCACGACCGGTGCACACACGAGCCACAGTACTGCGGCGCAGTTCGGTCAATACGTCCGCGCGATGCGGATTTTCGACGCCAATCCACGCTTTCGCTTCAACGGAACCTAAATCCAGCGCACAACTTTCAGAAGTCACTGGCGCAGTACACGTTGTGGCGGCGGATTTTGCCTCTGACGGCACGGCATCTGCTTGTCCCATTGACGCCATCACGCTGCGTACAATTTCTTCAATCTGTTTTTGATCCATGATGTGTTATCTCCGCGTCATCAGAAGAACAGTGACGGATCACCCGCCCGTTTGGTCAGGCGACCGTTTGCCATAATGCCCATGCTTTCCAGCCAGCGTTCAAATTCCGGTGACGGGCGCAAGTTGAGTAACTGACGCACAGTGGCGGTGTCGTGGAACGCCGTGGTCTGGTAGTTGAGCATGATGTCGTCGCCCAGAGGCATCCCCATGATGTAGTTACAGCCTGCGGTGGCGAGCAGGATCATCAGGTTTTCGTTGAGGTTCTGATCAGCGTCAGCGTGGTTGGTATAGCAGCAGTCGCAGCCCATCGAGATGCCGCTCAGCTTGCCCATAAAGTGATCTTCTAAGCCCGCACGGATAATCTGGCGGTCGTTGTAGAGATACTCCGGCCCAATAAAGCCGACCACGGTGTTGACGATAAACGGATCGTAATGACGTGCCAGCCCGTAGTTACGCGCTTCCATCGTCACCTGGTCAGCGCCGAAGTTAGCGCCAGCGGAGAGTGCAGAACCCTGCCCGGTTTCAAAGTAGAGGCAGTTTTCCCCGGCGATACGGTTGAACTCGGCGCCCACTGCGCGTGCTTCGTCAAGCATCGCCAGCTCTACGCCGAACTCTTTCAGCCCTTTTTCGCTGCCACAGATACTCTGGAAAATCAGCCCACCCGGCGCGCCGCGACGAATTGCTTCAATTTGCGTCGTAACATGCGCCAACACACAGCCCTGGGTCGGAATGTTGAATTTGTCGATCACGCCATACACTGTGTCCAGTACGCGGCTTAAGTTTTCCACGTCGTCAGTCACCGGGTTAACGCCGATCACCGCATCACCTACCCCGAAAGAAAGCCCTTCGTAGATTTGCGCAGCGATGCTTTGCACATCGTCACGGGTGTCGTTTGGCTGCAAACGGGCGCTAAAGGTGCCCGGAATACCGATGGTGGTATTAGCCTTTTTGATAACCGGCATTTTCTTCGCGCCGTAGATCAGATCGGCGTTAGAGCAAATCTTCGCTACCGCCGCCACCACTTCCGAAGTCAGTCCTTTACGGGTAAAGGCAATGTCATCAACACTGGTTTCATCGCTCAACACATATTCGCGCAGCTCGCTGATACTCCAGTTTTTAATCTGGTTATAGGCTGTTTCGTTAACGTCGTCCTGAATCAGCCGCGTCACGCAGTCCTCTTCATAGGCAATCACCGGGTTATTACGGATATCCGCCACCGTCATTTCCGACAACACTTGTTTTGCCGCCACCCGCTCCTGTGAGCTTGCCGCTGCAACGCCCGCCAGCACATCCCCCGAACGCAGTTCGTTGGCTTTAGCCAGCACCTCTTTTACATCCTTAAACTGATATACATTGCCGAACAATGTGGTCTTTAGTTTCATAAGTCGTTCCCTCAGGAAGGAAATGCGAGTGATTTCACCGTCACCGGCACAACCGATCCGCCAAAAAGAGGCGTACCAATGTCGATATAGTCCCCCGCGCGAACAATCACTTCGTCAATGACTGCCAACGGGAGTTGTTGTAACTGTGGGCGCAATAACATGCCCAGAGCTTTACCAAAGTCCTGCCCGGCCACCACCAGCAGGGGATGCGGATTCGGAAAACGCGCCACGAAATCGACCAGCGCGTTGATGACCGTCAGTACCGCGGCGTAACGCACAGGCAGCGAGGCGGGAAGCGCCAGCACGTACGCGTCAGTTTTAGGATCCAGATCGAGCTGAATTAACGCCTGTTGCCAGGCATTCACCAGATCCGTTTCATCAATCGGGATCGCCACTGGCAAATTGCGCAGCGGCAGTTGTACTCCCTCCAGCCAGATAGTGCTGCCAGAGAGCGAAAGGGTATGTGCGCCCGCACCAATCACCGTAGCGCGCACGGTTTGCGCCGGAAACTGCACGTTCATCTCACGCAGGCGCGGATGGTCATGCAGCGCCGTTGCCAGTAGCGGGCCAATATCGGCAAAACAGAACGGATCGGCGGGCTGATGGCGATAACATTCACCCACACCGCCGGAAAGGGTAATAATGTCAGGCGTAACGCCTGCGGGCAGCAGACCAGTTTGCATCAATGCCTGCGCGAGAGGCGAAAGCGTTCCCTCAATCACTTCAACAATCAGTTCCGCCATCCGCCGGGTAACCTGCACCAATTGCGCGCCGATTAGCGAACGGGCGTCGGTGCCTGGTCCGAAGCACTCGTCCACAATCATCTGCCCCGGTTTATGGGCGTACACCACGCGTCCCTGACTGTCGGTTTCCAGCAGGCGACCGCCGACATTGAGGCAGGCAGTGCCGCTGATTTTTCCGGCATCGAATAAGGCATAGTTCGCGGTGCCACCGCCGACGTCGATATTCAGTACCCGACATAACCGTTGTTCAGAAAGGGTTTGCGCCCCAGCGCCGTGACCCGCAATCACGGATTCGAGATGCGGTCCCGCGCTGGCAACCACAAAATCGCCCAGCGATTGAGAGAGCGTCATCACCGCCGGGCGGGCGTTGCGGGTTTTCGCACTTTCGCCGGTGATGATGATGGCGCCGGAATCAACGCTTTCCGGCGCGATACCCGCGGCCTGATATTGCTCGAGGATTAAGGTTTTTAGTTCCGCTTCTTTTAAACCGCCCTGTTTATCGACAGGGGTAAAGAACACCGGGCTTTGCCAGCTAATTTCGCGTTTGATGAATTCGTAGCGCGGCACCTGCGACACCGCCGCACGATTAACCAGCTCCAGGCGAGAGAAGATCACCTGAGTAGTGGTGGTGCCGATATCGATACCAACGCTCAGTAGCTGGCGAGTGTTCACGATTGCGCCTCCACTTCGGTTTTCACCTGTGCGGCATCATCTTTAGGCACCAGCATCATCGCCACGCCAATCGCCGTGACGCCGCCAATCAACTTGCCGACAATCATCGGGAAGATCATGGCGTTCATGTTGGCGGCGGCGAAACCTAAGTGGTCACCCAGGGCGAACGCCGCGGAGACAGCGAAGGCGCAGTTGATAACTTTGCCGCGGGTATCCATCTGCTTCATCATGCCGAACATCGGGATATTATTGGCCAACGTCGCCACCATGCCCGCCGCCGCAATATTATTCACATTCAGTAACTTACCGACGTTCATCAGCGGTTTTTCAAACCAGCGGGTCAGCAGCAGCACCATCGGGTACGCCCCCAACAGCACGCAGGAGATAGAGCCGATAACTTCAATGGCGCGCATCACTTCGCCGGGTTTATCGCCAGGGGCCATGAAGATCGGATCCAGACCGGGGATCAATTCCCAGCCAAGCAGGAATTTGACCACGGCGGCAGCAAGACCAATCGTTATCAGCGCCACGAGAAATTTGGCGAAGATCTGGAAGCCGTTGATCATTTTTTCCGGGATGAATTTCAGCCCCAGCGCCACCAGAACGGCAACGATGATCACCGGGATCATATTCATCAGGATCAGGGCGAAAGTAAATTCCACCGGTTGACCGTTGATCTGTACGCCGGAATACATGGCGATCAAACCGCCGGCAATACAGCCAATCGGAATAGTGACTATCCCGGCCAGCACTCCGAGCGCCAGATAACGACGATCGGAAGGTTCGATAATGCCGAGCGCCACGGGGATGGAAAACACAATTGTTGGTCCCATCATCGAGCCCAGAATCAAACCAGAGTATAGCCACGCCGCCACATCGCCGCCCGCCAGCTCTTTGGCGAGGAAGAAACCGCCCATATCACACGCCAGCAGCGTTCCGGCAAACATAGAAGGGTTTGCGCCGAGCATTTCGTAAACCGGAATGATCACCGGACCCAGCACATGCGCCAGTACCGGCGCCAGCGCGGTCATACCGACCATCGCCAGGCCCAGCGCGCCCATTGCCATAAAGCCTTCTTCAAACTGACCGCCCGCTCCTTCAATACTTTTACCGAACTTACCGAGGAAACGAGCCGAACCGCCAAACTGCGACAGGATCCTGTCTACGGCAGCTATCAACATAAAGAACATCATGATGTACATGATGATTTCGTTAATTCCCATCGCCTTTACTCCCTGTTAGTTGTTATTTATTGGCGGATGCGGCGTAAACGCCTTATCCGCCCTACATGTGCAATCCCGTAGGCCGGATAAGACGCGGCAAGCGTCGCATCCGGCATTTATTGCGTCGCTGCGTACAGGCTGACAATCTGCTCCAGACTGGCGGAGCGCGGATTGCTGCGCAGACAAATATCTTCCAGAGCGGCCTGTGCCCATGCGCCGTAATGCGCAGATGTCGCACCAACATCGCCCAGCCGTTTACCGATCCCAACTTCCGCAATCAGCTCGCTTACCGCACTAATGGCGTCGCGATCGTCCGATTTTTTAGTCCGCAGCGCTCGACCAATCTGACTAAAACGCTCACGACAGACCATTCGGTTAAACTCCATCACCGTCGGCAACAGCATGGCGTTCGCCAGACCATGCGGAATATGCAGCGTCGCCCCAGGCTGATGCGCCATTGCATGACACAACCCCAGCCCGGCGCTGGAAAACGCCATTCCCGCCATACATGAAGCCAGCAACATACTCTCGCGTGCGGCAAGGTCGTGTCCGTAACCCACCACCTTCGGCAGCGATTTACCCATCATCGCAATAGCGCCAATCGCCAGACTGTCAGTAAACGGTGTCGCATTCAGCGAGCTGTAAGCCTCAATCGCGTGGGTTAACGCATCGATACCTGTCATCGCCGTCACATGCGACGGCACGCCTTCGGTCAGGGCGGCGTCGAGAATGGCCACATCCGGCATCAGCGAGGCATGTGCCAACACCTGCTTACGCCCGCTCACCGCATCAATAATCACCGTAATGTTGGTGCTTTCAGAGCCGGTTCCAGCGGTGGTTGGGATGGCAATCAACGGCAGGCGCGGTTGCAGCACGCTGGTTTCTGAAATTTTCGCCAGCGTACATTCCGGGTTAGTCACCAACAGCGCCACGGCTTTCGCTGCATCCAGCACCGATCCGCCACCAAAAGCGACGACGCCATCGCAATCCGATTCACGCAGTTGCGCCACTGCCGCGCAGACATCGGTAATGCACGGTTCGCCTACCGGACACGGCCACAGCGTCATAGCGATGCCTTTAACGGCCAGACTGCGCGCCAGTCCGGCAGTCATCCCCGCCTGATGTAAAAAGCTGTCAGCCATCACGAAAAGATGCTTTAACCCGCGAGTTTGCGCTTCCTGCCCACAACAGCTCACTGCCCCCAAACCACAAAGCGTCATTGGTGGAACACTAAATGTTTTTATCTGTTGCCGATTCAGGGTATCGAACGCCTGAAAGAGCGCCGTTTGCAATTCACTTTGCATATATCCCCTCCGCTTTCTCTCGCCCACTACTGGCGATTGCCAGCGGGGTCATAAACAAACTGTGTTGCGGTAAATGCACCTGTAACGCCGGGAATTGCTTGCGAAACAGCTCCGCCACGCCCGGTTGCATACAGGAGCCGCCCGCCAGCCATAAATCCGTAACGCTCTGCCCGGCGATATGACGGGCGACAATGTCCGCCATTTTTTCGTACACCGGTTTCACCACAGGCCAAATCTCTTCACCGTGACCGCGCTTGTACTGCTCCGCCTCCTCCAGCGAAATACGACGATTTCCGGCAAGAGTCAGAGAGATATGATGTCCGCCGGTGGCTTCATCCGCCGAGTACGTCACTTTGCCCTGTTTCACAACGGCAATACCGGTGGTGCCGCCGCCGATATCCACGACACCGGCGTTATCCAGTTGCAGCAAATCCGCCACTGCCGTCGGTTCGTCAAGCGCATGACTTACTTCCAGTCCGGCAGATTCCAGAACGTTGATGGATATACGTGGGTCAGTACCCGGAGGAAATGACGTCGCCGCATGGCTAAAACGGCGACCAAATTGCTGCTCAAGGGTGTCGAGATGGCGACGAACAATGGTGACTGCGCCGAAGAAATCCCAGACGATGCCGTCGCGAACCACATCGGCCCAGTCGAGGCATACCGCCACCGGCTGACCGTCGCGGTCGACAACCATCGACACCACATCGCAGGTGCCCAGATCCACCCCCAGCCACAGTGGCGATCCCATCGCGACAGGTGTCTGGTTGCACAGCATTGCCGCCGTTTGCAGCCGTGGGTTGAGCCATTGTTCGTCGTGCGCCATCTGTTACTCCTCAAACAATGCGAAACGCATCGACTAATACACAGCGACGCAGACGGACAAACGTGCGCGCGCTGGTTACACCTTCACCAGTCGGCGTGGTGATGGTCATGGTGGTCCAGCCTTCCCCGCCCAGCCCCAACCCGGCAATGCACGGCCCGTTCTTGACGAAAATGCTGGTATCAATGGCGTTCGCCATCTGGTTCATGTTGTCGATGTTGCGCGAGTGCATTGCCGCCGTATGATGGCAACCACCTTCCAGTTTCACCGCCAGAGCAATGGCATCCTCCACGTTGGCAACGCGCACCACTGGCAGCACTGGCATCATCAGTTCGGTCACGGCAAACGGATGTTCCGCTGTGGTTTCCACAAACAACAGGCGCGTTTCTTGTGGAACCTTCAGGCCGATTGCCGCCGCGATTTTCGCCGCGTCGCGACCAACCCAGTCACGACTGACCGTGCCTTTACCGCGCTCATCAACATTTTTTAGCAGTACGGGCTGAAGCTGCTGCGCCTGCTCTGCGGTCAGTTTCACCGCATACTGGCCTTCCATCAGACGCATCAGTTCATCAGCCACGCTATCAACAACAATCAGAACCTTTTCATCGGCACAAATGATGTTGTTATCGAAAGAAGCGCCTTTGACGATAGACTGAGCGGCACGGGCGAGGTCGGCGGTTTCATCTACCACTACCGGCGGGTTACCAGCACCTGCGGCAATCAGACGTTTATTGGTGTGTTTGCGCGCCGCTTCCACCACCGCTTCGCCGCCAGTCACCACAAGCAGGCCGATGCCTGGAAACCTGAACAAGCGTTGCGCGGTTTCGATATCCGGGTTTGCCACAGTAACCAGTAAGTTTTCCGGTCCACCCGCGGCAACAATGGCCTGATTGAGCAACGCGATCGCCCGCTGAGAGACTTTTTTCGCTGCCGGATGCGGCGCAAAAATGACGCTGTTGCCTGCGGCAATCAGGCTGATAGCGTTATTGATTACGGTCGCCGCCGGGTTAGTGGAAGGCGTCACCGAAGCCACCACACCCCAGGGCGCATTTTCAATTAAGGTCAGGCCGTTATCGCCAGTCAGCACCTGAGGTGAGAGGCATTCAACGCCTGGCGTGCCGCGCGCCTGAGCGACGTTTTTGGCAAATTTATCTTCAACGCGGCCCATGCCAGTTTCGCTGACGGCAAGTTCCGCTAAATCTCTGGCGTGTTTTTCGCCAGCCTCACGAATAGCGGCAATAGCCAGTTGACGCATCGCCACGCTTTTTAGCCCTTGCTGGGCGACTTTGGCTGCCGCGACAGCGTCATCCAGAGACGCGAAAACGCCCATTTCATGAACGGCGGCAGGCGGCGTGTCGCTGCTTTGCATTTTCAGCAGTACTGCTTTCACCACCTGTTCAATATCCTGTTGATTCATGATGTTCTGCCTTATTTGTGGAAAATAACCTGACCGCCAGACACCACCTCATCGACGATGCCAATCACGCACAGATCGACCGGAGATGTTTCGCTTTTGTGCGCCTGGCGGGCGGAACTGCCACTCACCAACAACACCCACTCCCCGGTTCCCGCGCCAATATTGTCGATGGCAACGGCACACTTCCCGTCAGGGTTTCCTTGTGGATCAATCATTTCCACCATCAGCAATTTGTCATGTGCCAGTCCGTGATGGCGTACGGTACAAACAATTTGTCCAGTGACGATTGCCAGTTTCATACCCGCCTCCGTGGCGTATTTCAGGTAAAAGCTCCCCTTACCCTCCGTGGAAGGTAAAATGAAAAAGGAGAGAGCGTGACGCCAGAATCGACGTCACACAGAGCGATTACAGGTTGCTGCTGTCGCCTTTCAGGCCGATCGGGAACACTTCTTCCAGATCGCCATGCGGACGCGGGATCACGTGTACGGATACCAGCTCGCCAATACGCTGTGCCGCCGCAGCACCGGCATCGGTCGCTGCTTTACAGGCTGCGACATCGCCGCGAACCATTGCAGTCACCAGACCGCCGCCAATCTGCTTAACACCGACCAGTTTGACGCGAGCAGCTTTTACCATCGCATCAGAAGCCTCAATCAGTGCAACCAGGCCCCGGGTTTCGATCATTCCTAATGCTTCCATTGTGTTTTCCTCTTTATAGGGGTCCAGAACGGGACCGTTCATTCAACCAGTGTTTGTAAACTGCTTTCGTGGTTCACTTCTGTCTGACGCGGTACGGCCGCCACCAACGCCAGTTCGATAATTTCCTGCACGTTACAACCACGAGAGAGATCGTGCATCGGCGCGGCAAGTCCTTGTATCAATGGCCCGACGGCACGGTATCCGCCAAGTCGTTGGGCGATTTTGTAGCCAATATTTCCTGCTTCCAGCGACGGAAAAACCATTACATTAGCTTTGCCTTGTAGTGGACTGGCTGGCGCTTTTTGCGCTGCAACATCCGGCACAAAAGCGGCGTCGAACTGCAACTCGCCATCGACCACCAACCGTGGTGCGCGCTCACGGACGATTTCTGTCGCCTGTTGCACGTTGGCAACACAAGGGTGACGGGCACTACCGTTGCTGGAAAACGACAGCATCGCCACGCGCGGTTCTTCTCCGGTGATGGCCTGCCAGGTTTCAGCACTGGCAAGCGCAATATCCGCCAGTTGCGCCGCCGTCGGTTGCGGCACCACGCTACAATCGGCAAAACCTAACGCAGGCCCGCTGTATTGCGGCAACATCAGAAAAATGGAGGAGAGCGTTTTACAGCCTGGCTGTAAACCGATAATGCGTAATCCAGCACGCAGGACATTCGCCGTGGAAGAGAGGTTGCCCGCAATGCAAACATCTGCTTTATCAGCGCTGACCATCGCGGCGGCGAACATCAGCGGATCGGTGAGTTTATCCAGAGCATCCGGTGGTGTTTTCTCTCCCGCACGGGCCAGCCAACGCCGGGCAAATTCTTCCCGCATAGCAATATTGCTGTGTGGGTCAATGACCTGCACCCCGTCCATCGCCACGCCGTGGCTGAGCGCAAACTGACGAAGTTCAAACGGGCTGGCGACCAGAATGGGCGTCGCCAGACCTTGTTGATGCAAATATTGCGCGGCTTTTAGCACTCGCTGGTCTAATGCGTCTGGAAACACCACTCGAGCGGGAGCTCGCAACGCCAGTTCACGACAACGTTCAATAATCATTGCGTTTCTCCCAGTCGTTGTTGGATCTGTTTCATCGTTAGCGGCTGCTTCGTTACGCTCAGGATCATCATCACGTAGACCGTGCTGGAAAGACGGTTCAGCGCCTGCAAAATATCCGGGCGTAGCACGTCAAAACTGCGGGTAATAAACACCTGCGCCGCCACCGTTTCGGTTTCCCGTACTTTGGTCCGTAGCAGATTCAACAATGCCGCATCGCGCCCGTGGCTGGCTTCCGGCACCAGATGATCGTGATCGAGATAACGCAGAGGTTGATGAGAGAGACGATGCAGATCTTCGTCAGAAAACCCGACAATCGCCTGTTCTGCCAGCGGTTCCTCCAATGCATCAGCTCGCATAATGTTGCCAAGACGCGAACGGATATCCGCCAGCCACGGCTGCCACGGTTCCGCCAGTTCAATTTGCAGCCACACGGTCAGTGCAATGGTGCTATCGAGAACAGCACGAAAACCCAGTCGCGGATCGCTTTTAGCAACCATTTTTTCCGCCGACAGATGAGTCAACGTATCCGGCTTTTTCGCTACCGGCTGACGACATAACTCACAACACGCCTGCGAATGCTCATTTCTACTGGTCAGTCCGTGGACAGGCTGTAGCTGCTGCTGTTCATCGTCAACGAACAAGCTACCCAGCTCATCAATAAACTTGATGCGCAAATGGCGGCTTTCCAGCAATTCCCGGGCAGAGGGCGTCAGGCGACTGTCCGCAGGGAGATGAATCTCTGCGCCTTCGCTAAGCGTATGGTTCGCTCTTAGCCATGCTTCGGTGATGAAATCTTTCATAGGGATTGCCAGTTAGCCGGCCAGGCGACATACAGGAACTTAACGCTGGATGTCGTACCAAATTCGATGCTGGAACCTTTCGGGATAAACATCACGTCGCCCGCTTTGGCGATCATGGTTTCGCCTTCGTGGCGAACATGCAGTTCCCCTTCCAGTACCATGTCGATTTCGTCGTAGTTCAGCGTCCACGGGAAAAAGGCGTTCTCCCATTGCATAAAACCGGCAGCCATGCTGCTGCCATCGTCTCCGGTGACCAAATCCGTTAAACCGACGCAGTGCGGTTCCGCCCCATCGAATCGACCAAACTTGACGCTGCCGCCATCAATCACTTTGATGCCGCCTTTGCCAGTTACAGATTTAAAGCTCGGCTGCATTGCGCCCTGCTCCAGCGACTGTTTTTCCTTCATCACTTTTTCCATCAACTGTGCGACCAGGCTTTCAGTGAACTGGCCTTCTGGCAGTTGGGCGATGATAGTTTCACGAATACGCTGACTCTCCGTTTTATCGGCTGACACGTTAACGGAGACTGATGCCGTTAACGGTGCCGACTCATCGCATTCGGTGATGATAAATCCCAGAATGTCCGCCACTTCGCGCGCTTCCGGGGTAATAATGCTGGCGCGCAAAACAACGGACATTGCCTGTTCGCCACGCGCATGTGCTTCACGAATATCATTCGCTGTAATGAGTTTTTTCACCTGCTTCCTCCTGTTCGGTGAGAGATGCCAGATAATCCACCAGTTGCTGCACGCTTTGCGGGTCGTGGCTGTTTAACTCGAAAATCGGTTCTTCAAAACCAGTCTCCCGCAGTAGCTGTCGCGTTGCAGCGACATCAGCATCCGGCATATCCGTTTTACTGATGACGGCGATTTGCCGCTTACTGGCGCCAATATCCAGCAGCCCGGCAGGCAATCGACTTTCCGGGTCATTCGCGCCATGGACATAGATCAGCATGTCCACATCCTGTAGCGTGGTAATTAAGGCGTGATACCAACGGGGATGGCTAAAATATTCACCCGGTGTATCGATATCGCCTTTGTCATTAAATTCCACAGCCTGCGTTTTTCTGGCAAGGGAATAATTTCCCTGCAACGCATTAAAAAGCGTTGTTTTTCCTGCCCCGACGGTACCCACAAACGCAATTCGTTTCATGAATATCTCGCATTAACTTTTGGTCATTTCACAAAGCGTATAATTCAATAATCGTCCCAGGCCGCTGACAGTTTGTAATAACGCTTCTTCCACCGCGCCAACCGAACCATATATCACTAACGCCCCGCTGAAGCGGTCGAGAAAACCGATATGCACATCGGCGGCTTTCAGAGCTAAATCACCAGCGATCATCGCCGTTTCGCCGGGAGTTAGCGTCATAATGCCAATGGCGCCCGCATCTGGAACGCCGATTTTTTTTGCTAATTCCTCGCCGGGATGCGCAATGAGATGCGCCAGCGTGACCTGTTTACCGGGCACAAATTCCTGAATGATGCGTTCTTTATCCATGAGTCGCCGCCTGTGAAAAACTTGCATGTATCGTGACAATTTTTTGTCAGAGTAAATAACAAAATTCGGCAAGCGCGTTTAAAAGGTGAGGTAGATCACTAAGAATGGAGAGATATTTACTGTGATGCATAAACTTTCATATGCAACGCATGAATATAAATAAAATAATATCGAGATATTTTTATATACCTCAATTTTTTATTATTCGAAAAACCAGTAATAAGCCTTACTAATATATTGCAGCTAAACCGTTTACCCTGAATATTCAGGGTAAACGTAAGAGTTAAGCAGAAATTACAGCGGTTGAGTTTGCGCTTCTACAACAGCCAGCGCCACCATGTTGACAATACGGCGTACTGACGCAATCGGCGTTAACACGTGAACCGGTTTCGCCACGCCCATCAACACCGGACCAACCGTCACGCCTTCCGAGCTGGAAACACGCAGTAGGTTGTAGCTAATGCGAGCAGCTTCCATGTTCGGCATTACCAGAATATTGGCAGAACCTTTCAGAGGACTGTCCGGCATACGATCGTTGCGAATCGCTTCCACCAGTGCCGCATCACCGTGCATTTCACCATCAATCATCAGTTCTGGCGCTCTTTCCCTGACCAGTTCCAGCGCTTTACGCATTTTACTGGACGACGGGCAGTCAGAAGAACCAAAGTTAGAGTGCGACAACAGAGCAACTCGCGGCTCAATCCCGAAACGACGGACGGTTTCTGCCGCCATCAGCGTGATTTCCGCCAGCTCTTCTGCATCTGGTTCGTCATTGACGTAGGTGTCAGCAATAAAGGTGTTACCACTCGGCAGCAACAGCGCATTCATTGCGCCAGCGGTGTGAACGCCATCACGATAACCGAAGACATTTTTCACCACGCTAAAGTGTTCGTGATAATCCCCCACCGTACCGCAGATCATTGCATCGGCTTCGCCGCGCTGAACCATGATCGCACCGATCACCGTCGGATTACTTATCAAGGCACGCTGCGCCTGTTCCTGGGTTACGCCGCGACGCTTCATGATCTGGAAGTATTCAGTCCAGTACTCTTTAAAACGCGGATCGGATTCATTATTAACGATCTCAAAATCAACACCCGCTTTAATCTGCAAGCCCAGTTTCTGAATGCGCATTTCGATCACGTTCGGACGACCAATAAGGATCGGTTTCGCCAGCCCCAACGTCACCAGTTCCTGAGTCGCGTGCAGAACGCGCGCTTCTTCCCCTTCCGGCAGAACAACGCGTTTCGGCGCTTTGCGAGCCTGGGAGAAAATCGGCTTCATAAACAGGTTGGTTTTGTAAACAAACTCCGTCAGCTTGTCGATGTAGACGTCGAAATCCGCAATTGGACGCGTCGCCACTCCAGACTCCATCGCCGCTTTCGCTACCGCTGGAGCGATCTTAACGATCAACCGTGGATCGAACGGTTTTGGAATGATGTATTCCGGTCCAAAGCTCAGATCCTGATCGCCATACGCGGAAGCAACCACTTCGCTTTGCTCCGCATGGGCCAGTTCAGCAATCGCCCGTACCGCCGCCAGTTTCATCTCTTCGTTGATGGCAGTTGCGCCAACGTCCAGCGCGCCACGGAAGATGAACGGGAAGCACAGCACGTTATTGACCTGGTTCGGATAGTCGGAACGGCCTGTACAAATGATGGCATCCGGTCGGACTTCTTTTGCCAGCGGCGGCAGAATTTCTGGTTCAGGATTCGCCAATGCCAGGATCATCGGTGAGCGAGCCATTTTCTTCACCATCTCCTGGGTCAGCACTTTCGGGCCGGAACAGCCAAGGAAAATATCCGCGCCTTCAATCACATCATCGAGGGTACGTTTGCCGTCATCCACTACGGCATAAGCCGCTTTGGTTTCCGCCATATTTGGCTCACGACCCTGATAAATAACGCCTTTTGAGTCGCAAACAACGATGTTGTGTTTTTGCAGTCCCAGCGCCACCAGCAGGTTCATACAGGCGATCGCCGCAGCCCCCGCACCAGAAACGACCATCCGCACGTCGGAAATATTTTTTTCCACCACGCGCAAGCCATTGAGGATAGCGGCAGTGCTGATGATTGCCGTCCCGTGCTGGTCGTCGTGGAATACCGGAATGTTCATCCGCTCACGCAGTTTCTGCTCAATATAGAAACATTCCGGCGCCTTGATATCTTCGAGGTTGATACCGCCAAAAGTCGGTTCGAGCGCGGCGACAACTTCAATAAATTTGTCGGGATCCAGCTCATCGACTTCAATATCAAACACATCAATCCCGGCGAATTTCTTAAACAGAACGCCCTTGCCTTCCATCACCGGTTTGCCTGCCAGTGCGCCAATGTTGCCTAATCCCAGCACCGCCGTGCCGTTAGAGATCACCGCCACCAGGTTGCCGCGCGCGGTATATTTGTAAGCTTTTAACGGATCTTTTTCGATTTCAAGACAGGGCGCGGCGACACCCGGTGAGTAAGCCAGCGCCAGATCGCGCTGCGTTGCCAGAGGTTTGGTCGGTGAAACCTGGATTTTCCCTGGAACTGGAAATTCATGGAAATCAAGTGCACTTTGTTTTAACTGCTCATCCATTTGTTTGTTCCTTTCACGTAACGTTCACAAAAAAGTGTGTGGGCAACTGCCTCTGTCCACAACGTGGCGCACATTATTACCCTGCCGGAGTCGCCAGACTTTGAGCAAGTCCAAACTCTCACCATTAACACAATGTTTTGGTAATAATCTTATAACACTGATGTTACCTGCTTAATCCAGCAATACCATGCCTGTCTGCTATGCTTTTTTGATGCGTGTGCCTGAATTTCTCAGAAGTGTGAATTAACGCACTCATCTAACACTTTACTTTTCAAGGAGTATTTCCTATGAATGAGTTAGACGGCATCAAACAGTTCACCACTGTTGTGGCAGACAGCGGTGATATTGAGTCCATTCGCCATTACCATCCTCAGGATGCCACCACCAACCCCTCGCTCTTACTCAAGGCAGCCGGATTATCACAATATGAGCATTTAATAGACGATGCTATCGCCTGGGGTAAAAAAAATGGTCAAACTCAGGAGCAACAAGTCGTTGCGGCCAGTGACAAACTGGCAGTCAATTTCGGTAGCGAAATTCTGAAAATAGTCCCCGGTCGCGTCTCAACAGAGGTTGACGCCCGCCTCTCTTTCGATAAAGAAAAAAGCATCGAAAAAGCGCGCCATCTGGTGGAGCTCTACCAGCAGCAGGGCATTGAAAGATCGCGAATTCTGATAAAACTGGCCTCAACATGGGAAGGAATTCGCGCGGCGGAAGAGCTGGAAAAAGAAGGCATAAACTGCAACCTGACGCTGCTGTTTTCCTTTGCTCAGGCTCGTGCTTGTGCCGAAGCAGGCATTTTTCTGATTTCACCGTTTGTCGGGCGTATTTATGACTGGTATCAGGCTCATAAGCCGCTGGATCCGTATGTAGTGGAAGAAGATCCGGGCGTTAAATCGGTGCGTAATATCTACGACTACTATAAACAGCACCGCTACGAAACCATTGTGATGGGTGCGAGCTTCCGCCGTACCGAGCAAATCCTTGCCTTAACCGGCTGCGATCGTCTGACCATTGCGCCGAACTTGCTGAAAGAGTTGCAGGAAAAAACCTCGCCGGTAGTGCGTAAATTAATCCCGCCTTCTCAGACGTTCCCGCGCCCTGCTCCCATGAGCGAAGCGGAATTCCGTTGGCAGCACAATCAGGATGCGATGGCAGTCGAAAAACTGTCTGAAGGCATCCGCCTGTTCGCTGTCGACCAGCGCAAACTGGAAGATCTTCTTGCCGCCAAACTGTAAACCAGCCATGGAGTGTTATATGTCCCGAAAAGACCTTGCTAATGCGATTCGCGCGCTCAGTATGGATGCGGTACAAAAAGCCAATTCTGGTCACCCCGGCGCACCGATGGGGATGGCCGATATTGCCGAAGTGCTGTGGAACGATTTTCTTAAACATAATCCCACCGACCCTGGCTGGTATGACCGCGACCGCTTTGTTCTCTCTAACGGCCACGCCTCAATGCTGCTCTACAGTTTGCTGCATCTCACCGGCTATGATTTGCCGCTGGAAGAGTTGAAAAATTTCCGTCAACTGCATTCAAAAACTCCAGGCCACCCGGAGATTGGCTATACGCCGGGCGTTGAAACCACCACTGGTCCGTTGGGGCAAGGCCTGGCAAATGCCGTTGGACTGGCGATAGCGGAACGCACGCTGGCGGCGCAGTTTAACCAACCGGGCCATGAGATTGTCAATCACTTCACTTATGTGTTTATGGGCGACGGCTGTCTGATGGAAGGTATCTCCCATGAAGCCTGCTCACTGGCGGGAACGCTGGGACTCGGCAAACTGATTGGCTTTTACGATCACAACGGTATTTCGATTGATGGTGAAACCAAAGGCTGGTTTACCGACGATACCGCAAAACGGTTTGAAGCCTACCACTGGCATGTTGTTCACGACATCGACGGTCACGATCCGCAGGCAGTGAAAGAAGCGATTCTTAAAGCGCAAAGCGTGAAAGATAAGCCGTCACTGATTATCTGTCGTACGATCATTGGCTTTGGCTCGCCGAATAAAGCAGGTAAAGAAGAAGCGCATGGTGCACCGTTGGGTGAAGAAGAAGTTGTGCTGGCACGGCAAAAACTGGGCTGGCATCATCCGCCGTTTGAAATCCCGAAAGAAATTTATCGCGCCTGGGACGCCCGTGAAAAAGGCGAAAAAGCCCAGCAGCGCTGGAATGAGAGATTTGCCGCTTATAAAAAGGCCCATCCGCAACTGGCAGAGGAATTTTCCCGCCGGATGAGCGGTGGTTTACCGAAGGACTGGGAGAAAACGACGCAGAAATATATCAATGAATTACAGGCGAATCCGGCGAAAATTGCGACCCGTAAAGCGTCGCAAAACACGCTTAACGTTTATGGACCAGTATTGCCGGAATTACTCGGCGGTTCAGCGGATCTGGCTCCCAGTAATTTAACCATCTGGAAAGGTTCTGTGTCACTGAAGGAAGATCCGGCAGGGAACTACATTCACTACGGGGTGCGTGAATTTGGCATGACCGCTATTGCTAACGGTATCGCACTCCACGGTGGATTTGTGCCATATACCGCGACGTTCCTGATGTTTGTTGAATATGCCCGTAACGCCACGCGAATGGCGGCGCTAATGAAAGCGCGGCAGATTATGGTTTATACCCACGACTCAATTGGTCTGGGCGAAGATGGCCCGACTCACCAGGCAGTAGAGCAACTGGCAAGTCTGCGCCTGACACCGAATTTCAGTATCTGGCGACCGTGCGATCAAGTCGAAGCGGCGGTGGGCTGGAAACTGGCGGTCGAGCGCCGCAACGGGCCGACGGCGTTGATCCTCTCAAGGCAAAATCTGGCGCAAGTGGAACGTACGCCGAGTCAGGTAAAAGAAATTGCCCGCGGTGGTTATGTGTTGAAGGACAGTGGCGGTAAGCCGGATATTATTCTGATTGCTACCGGTTCAGAAATGGAAATCACTCTGCAAGCGGCGGAGAAACTGGTGGGCGAAGGACATAATGTGCGCGTGGTTTCTCTGCCCTCGACCGATATTTTCGACGCCCAGGATGAAGAGTATCGCGAGTCGGTGTTGCCTTCTAACGTTACGGCCCGAGTGGCGGTGGAGGCGGGTATTGCCGATTACTGGTACAAATATGTTGGTCTGAAAGGGGCGATTGTTGGGATGACCGGCTACGGGGAATCTGCTCCGGCAGATAAGCTGTTCCCGTATTTTGGCTTTACCGTCGAGAATATTGTGGCAAAAGCGCGTAAGGTGCTGGGGATTAAAGATGCCTGATGCGACGCTGACGCGTCTTATCAGGCCTACCAGTTCGTGCCAGATTGTAGGGCGGATAAGGCGTTTACGCCGCATCCGCCATTAAAACACAGCGTATATTCATTGCGCAGGTAGTGCGGTTCAACCGGAGTGAGCCAATAGCGAAGAGCGAAATAGCATCTTTCAGTCCATTAAATGCGATGCTTGCAAATAATTAAGTAATAATACCGTCTTACCATCGCGTATCTCGCCGGTTTTAATCATCTCCAGCGCCTGGCTGAACGGCAGCTCAAGCACTTCAATATCTTCATCTTCTACGCCGCCTCCGGCGCTGGCGCGCTGGCTGTCATTGTATTCAGCAATAAAAAAATGAATTAACTCGGTTACACCGCCAGGCGACATATACAGTTCAAATAATTTCCGTACTTCGCCAACTTCATACCCTGTCTCTTCAATCGCTTCTTTGCGAATACACACTTCCGGTTCATCGTTATCCAGCAACCCTGCACAGGTTTCAATCAGTTGCCCGCTTTCATTGCCATTAACCCAGGTTGCGACGCGGAACTGGCGAATCAACACGACCGTCTTTTTCTTCGCGTTATACAGGAGGATCGTCGCCCCATTGCCGCGATCGTAAACTTCGCGCTTATGACGGATGACGTCACCCTCTTTGCGCGTGAGCTCGTAGGTAATATTGTGCAGAGTGAAATAGTTATCGGAGAGAATTTTATCTTTGATGAGGGTAATTTGTTGCGTCATACCGACTCCACAGCGCGAAATGAACAATTATCTTACGCCGTGAAGTCGGGTTTGTCTGCGTACAGAATTAGTGAGGCTTGATTGATTTTACGCCCAGCCAGTCAATAATCCCCTGCGCCGCATGACGCCCTTCCGCCATCGCGGTTACCACTAAATCCGCGCCACGGACGGCGTCGCCGCCAGCGAAGATTTTCGGGTTTGTAGTCTGATAACGGTATCGACTTTCTACATCTGCAGAAATCCGCCCCCAGCTATCCACTCTGACGCCATGCGACTCCAGCCACGGCATACTGTGTGGGTGGAAACCAAACGCCATAATTACCACGTCAGCTGGCATCACAAATTCACTGCCCTCAACAGGAACAGGGCGTCGGCGCCCCTGAGCGTCCGGTTCGCCAAGACGAGTACGTAAGAAACGTACACCGCAGACATGGCCTTGCTCATTCAATTCAAGCGCCACCGGCTGGACGTTAAACTCAAAGTTGGCCCCTTCTTCACGCGCATTTTTCACCTCTTTTTTCGAGCCCGGCATGTTGGCTTCATCACGCCGATAGGCGCAGGTGACATTGCTCGCACCATGACGCAGGGCGGTACGGACACAGTCCATTGCAGTATCGCCGCCGCCCAACACCACTACATTCAGCCCGGCGGTATTGATAAACGGTTCTTCCGGCAACGCTTCAAGCCCCATTACCTGTTTCGTGTTAGCGATGAGGAACGGCAATGCGTCATAAACGCCCGGCGCATCTTCATTCGGTAAATCCGCCTTCATGGAACGGTAAGTTCCCACACCAAGGAATACCGCATCGTATTCTTCAATCAAAGCATCCAGCGACAGATCCTTGCCAATTTCGCAATTAAGCCTGAAGTGAATTCCCATATCGCTGAAGATTTCACGACGACGCGCCAGCAGTGATTTATCCAGTTTGAATGAAGGAATGCCAAAAGTGAGCAGGCCGCCAATTTCTGGATGGCGATCGAACACCGTCACCTCAACGCCATTACGCGTCAGCACGTCGGCACAGGCCAACCCTGCCGGCCCTGCGCCGATAACCGCCACACGTTTATCGACTTTAGTGACATGGCTTAAATCGGGACGCCAGCCTTTCGCCAGCGCTTGATCCGAAATGTAGCGCTCAATGTTGCCAATCGTCACCGCGCCGTACTCATCACGAAGGGTACAGGCGCCTTCACACAAACGGTCTTGCGGACAAACGCGACCGGTGATCTCCGGCAGCGTATTGGTCTGGTGAGAAAGCTCAACAGCAGCGTCGATATTTCCTGCTTTCACTAACTCAATCCACTGCGGAATATGGTTATGCAATGGGCAGGTCCATTCACAAACACTGTGATCGCCGCACTTCAGGCAACGTGAGGCCTCCCGCTCCGCCTGCTCAGCACGGAACGGCAGATAAATTTCATCAAAACCAGTTTTGCGCGCGCCAATCGCCAGTTTATCCGGCTCTCCACGTTCAGGCGTCGCCTGCATTTGTTCCACTTTGCTCATTGCGGGCATTTCCTGTGTCGATGAACAGGAATGCCACGGCTGATGCTCCTGACGCGCGGTGCGCAGGCGACGGGATTTCGCCATGCCGGAGAGCGCGGTGTCAGTAACCAGTTGCAGCGCATCCGCTGGACAGTTTTCGACACAGGCCGGACCATTTTCTCGCCCTGCACACAGATCGCATTTATGCGCCATCGCTTTGACTTTACCGGGCGCGACGGGCGTCAGTACGATTTGCATAGTGCCAAACGGGCAAGCTACGACACAGGATTTACAACCGATACATTTTTGTTGGTTAACCTGAATGCTGTCATCAACATGGCTGATGGCGCCATTGGGACAACTACGGGCACAGGGCGCATCTTCGCAATGGTGGCAGGTCACCGCACTGCGCTGTTGCTGATGTTTAATAACCGTAATTCGGGGATGAAAATGGTGCTTGCTCAGCACGTGTTGCTCATCATTGTGAGCCATCACACAGGCTATTTCACAAGCATGACACCCCAGACATTGCTGACTGTTGGCCATAATAAAACGATTCATAACGACCTTCTTTTTTGGTTGTAAAAACCTTATTCTTTATATGAGTGTTGTTATTACCCGACTTAGACGGGAATCGGCAACGTTCATTTGCCCAGAACACTAAACTATTTCGCTATAAACTGTGGCAGATCAAATAATCTTATCGCTTATCAAATTGCGTTTTAGCGATCTGAAACATTGATTATTTTATGTGGAGAAGACGCGTGTGATTGTCAAACGCCCTGTCTCGGCCAGCCTGGCCCGGGCCTTTTTTTATATTGTGCTGCTGTCGATTCTTTCCACTGGAATTGCCCTGCTGACTCTGGCAAGTAGTTTGCGCGACGCCGAGGCTATCAATATTGCCGGCTCGCTACGTATGCAGAGTTATCGTCTGGGTTACGATCTGCAACGCGGCAGTCCGCAACTCAATGCCCATCGCCAGTTGTTTCAGCAGGCGCTGCTCTCGCCAGTCTTAACCAATCTCAATACGTGGTATGTACCAGAGGCGGTAAAAACCCGCTATGCGCATCTGCATGCCAACTGGCAAGAGATGAATAACCGATTGATGAAGGGTGATTTGCCGTGGTATCAGGACAATATTAACAATTATGTCAACCAGATAGACCTGTTTGTGCTGGCTTTACAGCACTATGCAGAGCGCAAAATGTTGCTGGTCGTGGCGATTTCACTGGCTGGCGGTATCGGTATTTTTACGCTGGTCTTTTTTACTCTTCGCCGCATACGCCATCAAGTGGTCGCACCGCTGAATCAACTGGTCACCGCCAGCCAGCGTATTGAACACGGTCAGTTTAACTCACCGCCGCTGGATACCAGCCTGCCGAATGAACTGGGGACGTTGGCAAAAACCTTTAACCAGATGTCGAGTGAATTACATAAATTGTATCGTTCGCTGGAAGCATCGGTGGAAGAGAAAACGCGCGATCTACACGAAGCCAAACGTCGTCTGGAAGTGTTGTATCAATGTTCTCAGGCACTGAATACCAGCCAGATTGACGTCCACTGCTTCCGCCATATTCTGCAGATAGTTCGCGACAACGAAGCCGCTGACTATCTGGAGCTTAACGTCGGTGATAACTGGCGAATTAGTGAAGGGAAGCAAAATCCTGCTCTGCCGATGCAGATTTTACCCGTCACCATGCAAGAGACCGTGTATGGCGAACTGCACTGGCAAAGCAGTAACGAATCTACCTCTGAACCACTGCTTAACAGCGTTTCGTCAATGCTGGGTCGCGGTTTGTACTTTAATCAGGCACAGAAGCATTTCCAGCAGTTATTGTTAATGGAAGAACGCGCAACGATCGCCCGCGAACTGCATGACTCGCTGGCGCAGGTGCTTTCTTATTTGCGTATCCAGTTAACGTTGCTGAAACGTTCGATACCGCAAGATAACGCAACCGCACAAAGTATCATGGCTGATTTTTCTCAAGCGTTGAACGATGCGTACCGGCAGCTACGTGAACTTTTAACGACTTTCCGCCTGACGCTCCAGCAGGCCGATCTACCCTCTGCGCTGCATGAAATGCTGGATACGTTACAAAATCAAACCAGCGCAAAACTCACTCTCGACTGCCGTCTCCCTACCCTGGCGCTGGATGCGCAGATGCAGGTGCATTTGTTGCAAATTATTCGCGAAGCGGTGCTGAATGCCATGAAGCACGCCAACGCCAGTGAAATTGCCGTCAGTTGCGTCACCGCGCCGGACGGAAACCATACGGTTTATATTCGTGATAACGGTATCGGTATTGGCGAACCGACCGAACCCGAAGGTCACTACGGTTTGAACATTATGCGCGAGCGCGCGGAACGGCTCGGCGGAACGTTGACTTTTTCACAACCTTCCGGCGGCGGTACGTTAGTGAGCATTAGCTTTCGATCCGCGGAGGGTGAGGAAAGCCAACTGATGTAGCCAACTGATCCCAAAAGACTGGCACTTAAGGTTCAGTATAAAAGGGCATGATAATTTACATTATCTTCTTTTTTTCTCCACGATTAGTTCGTACCTTGCCGCTACAGTGAAGCAAGGCATGCCCATAACGATACGCAGAAACACGAGGTCCTTTTTTAATGGCGAATTTTTTTATTGATCGCCCCATTTTTGCCTGGGTGCTGGCAATCCTGTTGTGTTTGACAGGGACCCTGGCCATTTTTTCATTACCCGTTGAACAGTACCCGGACCTCGCGCCTCCCAACGTGCGAGTAACCGCTAACTATCCTGGCGCATCAGCCCAGACGCTGGAAAATACCGTCACTCAGGTTATCGAGCAAAATATGACCGGCCTCGATAACCTGATGTATATGTCGTCGCAAAGCAGCGGTACCGGTCAGGCGACGGTTACCTTAAGTTTTAAAGCGGGGACCGACCCGGACGAAGCGGTACAGCAGGTACAGAACCAGTTGCAGTCAGCCATGCGTAAGCTGCCGCAGGCGGTACAAAATCAGGGGGTGACGGTACGTAAAACCGGAGATACCAACATCCTGACCATCGCATTCGTCTCTACCGATGGTTCGATGGATAAACAGGATATTGCCGATTACGTTGCCAGTAATATTCAGGACCCGTTAAGCCGCGTCAACGGCGTCGGCGATATCGATGCCTACGGCTCACAGTATTCAATGCGTATCTGGCTGGACCCGGCAAAACTCAACAGCTTCCAGATGACAGCCAAAGATGTCACCGACGCCATTGAGTCGCAGAACGCACAGATTGCTGTCGGGCAGCTCGGTGGTACGCCGTCTGTTGATAAACAGGCACTGAACGCCACCATTAACGCCCAGTCGCTATTGCAAACACCTGAACAGTTTCGCGATATCACTCTGCGGGTGAACCAGGATGGTTCGGAAGTGAAACTGGGAGATGTCGCCACCGTCGAAATGGGGGCGGAAAAATACGATTACCTCAGCCGTTTTAACGGTAAGCCAGCCTCCGGGCTGGGCGTAAAACTGGCTTCCGGCGCGAACGAGATGGCCACAGCAGAACTGGTGCTCAACCGTCTTGACGAACTGTCGCAGTATTTCCCACACGGGCTGGAGTACAAGGTAGCCTATGAAACGACCTCGTTTGTTAAAGCCTCCATTGAAGATGTGGTGAAAACCCTGTTAGAAGCGATCGCGCTGGTTTTCCTCGTGATGTATCTGTTCCTGCAAAACTTCCGCGCAACGCTGATTCCCACTATCGCCGTGCCGGTGGTGTTGATGGGAACCTTTTCCGTGCTTTACGCCTTTGGTTATAGCGTCAACACATTAACCATGTTCGCGATGGTACTGGCAATCGGCCTGCTGGTAGATGACGCCATCGTGGTGGTGGAAAACGTTGAACGTATTATGAGTGAGGAAGGGCTCACTCCTCGCGAAGCGACGCGCAAATCGATGGGGCAGATCCAGGGCGCACTGGTCGGAATTGCGATGGTGCTTTCAGCCGTATTTGTGCCAATGGCTTTCTTCGGCGGCACCACCGGGGCTATCTATCGTCAGTTCTCCATCACCATCGTTGCGGCGATGGTGCTATCGGTACTGGTGGCGATGATCCTCACCCCGGCATTGTGCGCCACGCTACTTAAGCCACTGAAAAAAGGTGAACATCACGGACAGAAAGGCTTTTTTGCCTGGTTTAACCAGATGTTCAACCGTAACGCCGAACGCTATGAAAAAGGAGTGGCGAAAATTCTCCGCCGCAGCCTGCGCTGGATCATGATTTATGTCCTGTTGCTTGGCGGCATGGTGTTCCTGTTCCTGCGTCTGCCGACGTCATTCCTGCCGCTGGAAGATCGTGGCATGTTCACGACCTCGGTGCAGTTACCCAGCGGCTCTACTCAACAGCAAACCCTGAAAGTTGTCGAGCAAGTAGAGAAGTATTTCTTCACTCACGAGAAAGATAACATTATGTCGGTGTTTGCAACGGTAGGTTCCGGGCCTGGGGGGAACGGGCAAAACGTGGCCCGCATGTTTGTTCGCCTGAAAGACTGGAGTGAGCGCGACAGTAAAACCGGCACCTCGTTCGCCATTATCGACCGGGCAACAAAAGAATTTAATAAAATCAAAGAGGCTCGCGTTATCGCCAGCAGCCCGCCAGCAATCAGCGGCCTCGGCAGTTCTGCGGGATTCGATATGGAATTGCAGGACCACGCGGGTGCGGGTCACGATGCGCTAATGGCAGCACGTAATCAGTTGCTGGCACTGGCAGCGGAAAACCCGGATTTAACCCGCGTGCGCCATAACGGTCTGGATGATAGCCCGCAGTTGCAGATTGATATCGATCAGCGTAAAGCCCAGGCGCTGGGCGTCGCCATTGACGATATCAACGACACATTGCAAACCGCGTGGGGTTCAAGCTATGTGAACGACTTTATGGATCGCGGTCGCGTGAAGAAAGTGTATGTACAGGCTGCCGCGCCGTACCGCATGTTGCCGGATGACATCAATCTCTGGTATGTGCGTAACAAAGACGGCGGCATGGTGCCCTTCTCTGCTTTCGCGACCTCACACTGGGAAACAGGGTCACCGCGTCTGGAACGCTATAACGGCTATTCGGCAGTAGAGATTGTGGGTGAGGCCGCGCCGGGCGTTAGTACGGGTACGGCGATGGATATTATGGAATCGTTAGTGAAGCAGCTACCTGGCGGCTTTGGTCTGGAATGGACGGCGATGTCGTACCAGGAACGGCTCTCCGGCGCACAGGCTCCGGCACTGTATGCAATTTCATTGCTGGTGGTGTTCCTGTGCCTGGCGGCCCTGTATGAGAGCTGGTCCGTACCGTTCTCGGTAATGCTGGTAGTACCTCTGGGAATTATCGGCGCCTTGCTGGCGACCTGGATGCGTGGGCTGGAAAACGACGTTTACTTCCAGGTTGGCCTGTTAACAGTCATTGGCTTGTCGGCGAAAAATGCCATCCTGATTGTCGAGTTTGCCAACGAGATGAATCAAAAAGGCCACGATCTGTTTGAAGCAACTCTCCATGCCTGTCGTCAGCGTTTACGCCCAATTCTGATGACTTCACTGGCATTTATTTTTGGCGTGCTGCCAATGGCGATTAGCAGCGGCGCCGGCTCCGGTGGTCAGCATGCGGTAGGTACTGGCGTAATGGGGGGAATGATCTCCGCTACCATTCTGGCGATTTATTTTGTACCGCTGTTCTTTGTGCTGGTACGCCGCCGCTTCCCGCTAAAACCACGCCCGGAATAAGCAAATAAAAAAGGCGACATGCCAACGTGTCGCCTTTTTCAACTTTCTGATAAAGAACCTGTGCATCAGGTTCTTTTTTGGTTTCGTCCTGAAACTTACTTACGAAGCATAACTTCGATAAAGTCTTTCCAGTTCCCCAGTTCACGTTCAATCATAACAACCTCTCTTATAATTATGGGTATTCTACGGAAACAATATACCGCGGTGAAGCTAATTTACTCGATTGCTGTGATTACTACCTCCAGGGGGACAAATCCTATGTGAATACTATGGTCCTGTGACAGCGATTTTTATGTGATACACAGCAATATTTCGACATATTCATACAGATTCTACTACTGGTTTAATTCTGGTTGAAATACAGCCAGATACCAGACAGAAAATTCTTAATCGTTGCGTTAACAATGCTCAATGTTATTTAATAGTTGTTAATCGAAATACTTCAGGAATGTTATATTTTCTGGTAATCATTCACATACAATATATATTACTCGTTAAGTGAGTATTTATTCTTAATAATCGCAAAAGGATTCACTATGGTTACCCTTTACGGCATCAAAAATTGTGACACCATTAAAAAAGCCCGCCGTTGGCTGGAAACCAATAACATCGACTATCGCTTTCATGATTACCGTGCCGATGGCCTGAACAACGAATTGTTAAGCGCCTTTATCAATGAATTAGGCTGGGAGGCATTGCTCAACACCCGAGGCACAACCTGGCGTAAACTGGACGAAAACACCCGCAATAAAATTACCGATGCAGCTTCTGCTGCGGCATTAATGACTGAAATGCCTGCAATTATCAAACGCCCATTGCTCTGGGCGTCAGGGAAGCCTATGCTGCTGGGTTTCAGTGAATCCAGTTATCAGCAATTTTTCCATGAGGTGTAGTCTATGTCGTGCCCGGTTATTGAGCTGACCCAGCAGCTTATTCGCTGTCCATCCTTAAGCCCTGATGATGCGGGATGTCAGGCAATCATGATAGAACGTCTGCGAGCGCTCGGTTTTACCATTGAACGCATGGACTTTGCCGATACACAGAATTTTTGGGCGTGGCGTGGACAAGGAGAAACGTTAGCCTTTGCCGGGCATACCGACGTGGTGCCGCCTGGCGATACTGAGCGCTGGATTAATCCTCCGTTTGAACCAGCAATTCGCGACGGCATGTTATTCGGGCGCGGCGCAGCAGATATGAAAGGTTCACTGGCGGCGATGGTCGTGGCGGCAGAGCGCTTTGTCGCACAGCATCCCAACCATAAAGGCCGGCTAGCGTTTCTGATCACCTCAGATGAAGAAGCCAGCGCTCACAACGGCACGGTAAAAGTGGTCGAAGCGTTAATGGCGCGCAACGAGCGACTGGATTATTGCCTGGTCGGCGAACCGTCGAGTATCGAAGTGGTCGGCGATGTCGTGAAAAATGGTCGTCGCGGCTCATTAACCTGCAACCTCACCATTCATGGTGTCCAGGGCCATGTGGCCTACCCGCACCTGGCTGATAATCCGGTACATCGCGCAGCGCCTTTCCTTAATGAATTAGTGGCTATTGAATGGGATCAGGGCAATGAATTTTTCCCAGCGACCAGTATGCAGATTGCCAATATTCAGGCAGGAACCGGCAGTAACAACGTTATTCCCGGTGAACTGTTCGTACAGTTTAACTTCCGCTTTAGTACCGAACTGACCGACGAGATGATTAAAACACAGGTGCTTGCCCTGCTTGAAAAACATCAACTGCGTTATACAGTGGATTGGTGGCTTTCCGGGCAGCCATTTTTGACCGCGCGCGGTAAACTGGTTGATGCGGTCGTCAACGCGGTTGAGCACTATAATGAAATTAAACCGCAACTCCTGACCACGGGCGGAACGTCCGACGGACGCTTTATTGCCCGTATGGGGGCGCAGGTAGTGGAGCTTGGACCGGTCAATGCCACTATTCATAAAATTAATGAATGTGTGAACGCTGCCGACCTGCAATTACTTGCCCGTATGTATCAACGTATCATGGAACAGCTCGTCGCCTGATGAGCTGTTCTGTAATAAGAGGAAATAAGCATGGACTGGCTGACTAAATATTGGTGGATTCTGGTGATTGTCTTTTTGGTGGGCGTCCTGCTGAACGTGATTAAAGATCTCAAGCGCGTCGACCATAAAAAATTTCTCGCCAACAAGCCGGAGCTTCCCCCGCATCGTGATTTTAACGATAAGTGGGACGATGACGACGACTGGCCGAAGAAGGATCAACCGAAGAAGTAAGCTGGGGAACCGGATAATTGTGTCCAATATCTGGCGCTCAATCGTGGGCCGGATAAGGCGTTAACGCCGCATCCGGCAATAGCGAACAATGCCTGATGCGACGCTCACGCGTCTTATCAGGCCTACGCGCCAGGCATCTGTCTTTTACATCATTTCAATCACATCATCACCCGGCTTACCGCCGCTTAATGCTTCGTCGAAATAATGTTTTGGGATGGTATAACGCAAGTGATCAAGGGCAAACTGCATACTACGATTGTCGATCGCATGGCCCAAATCTTCCACAATATCCAGCGTCACATCACCACCCGCACTGATTAACGCCTCCTGCGCCGCAACGGCATGCGCCAGCTCAATAACCGGATCGTCACCGCCGTGAATCAGGTGGATTGTCGTGGCGGTAGAAGCCGTTTCCGGCAGACTGGCATAGCGACCATTAAAGGCGATGACGCGTGAGGCCAACCCTGGTTCGGCTTTAATGCTCTCCAGCGCCATGATTGCCCCTTGCGAGAAACCAATCAGCGCCGTGGCGTTTGCCCCTACTCCGCTCTGTTTCTGCCAGTAGCGCACCGTCTCAATAAACGTCGGCATGATGGCATCCACGCGCGCCTGGCGATTTTCTTCCGTTATGCCCTGCACCGAAAACCACTGACGTCCCGCCGGATTACCACTTGGCTCCGCGCCACCGACGCTCACCACCAGCGCATCCGGGAACAGTGGCGCAAACCAACTGCCAATTTCGCCCATTGCTACCGGGTTATCCCCGACACCATGGAAAAGCAGTAACAACTGTTGCGCAGGTTTATCCGGGCTTTGAACAACAAAATGGTCATGTTTCATGGCGAACTCCTTAACTGATATCACCAATTTTACGCCGCTGACTCACAATGACCATGGGAGAAAATTGAAGGAGTCAGTGAAAAAATTGCCATTGCGTTATGCGATCGCGCAGGCGCTCTGTGCGAACATCATCAAGTGCGAACAGCGCCTGCGCTGCCTCTTCACGTTGGCGAACCAGCAATGCCTTACGGCCTGATAGTTTAAGTGTGATACCTAACTGCGCATCGCTGACATTTCTCAGCAAGCGTCCACGCAACGCTGGTAATGCCAAATCGCTGGTTTGCAGTAAACGCATTAAACAGCCTAAAGAGGTTAATAGCGGACGATGAGCGAAAGCGAAACCAGCCAACTCAAGCCAGTCATCGTCAGAAAGCACGGTATCATTTAGCGGCTCAACTGGAATGGTTTCGCCATTCCACTGCACGAGAGTTTGTACATCACGACGTAAACGATAATGCTCGCGTTCTGCCAACAATTTACCCGATTCGCTAATCGGTAATAGCGCCATTGCCGTATAACAGCCACTGCTGGCTTCGCGATGATTGCCCATCCGCACCAGCACAAAACCGCATCGTTGCCAGAAACGCCATAATTCATCGGTGTAGCCAAAGCTCACTGAAAGATAGTCGAGGTCATGGGTCTCTTTCAGAGTGCTGGCAATAAGCTGTTGCCCTGTGCCTTCCCGCTGACGCGCCGGATGAACAGCAATTCGGCTAACACGCCGTCCGCGCAATATCGCCGCCAGTGGATTGCTACCGTGCGCCGCCAGCGACTGGGCCACAAGATTACCCCGCGGGCGACGAAAACCTGCCCATATCGCCTGACTGAGCTCTTCAGATAATCCGCCTTCATCCACCAGCCACAGCGCCCCGACTATTTCGTTTTCGCAAGCGGCTTGTAAAAAATGTTGCCCTGGTGCATCCATCATCCGGCGTAAATCCAGCGGCGACGTTCGGTAGTGCGCGCCTGACAGTAACTGATAAACCTTTAACGGCGTTTCTGGTTCGCGTTGCCATAACGTCTGTTCAAATGCAGAAATGGTGATCTTGCCTTGTGGCGAATGAGTGACGTTTTCGTCGTCAAAAACCAGAGCCTCGCTAACCATTTTTTCCAGCGGACATCCCTGCGCCCAGCGAATCGGCTGTTGTAATTCAAAACGTTGCAAATGCGGAAAACGCGCACAAAACTTCAGCAAAAAGCCACGTCCGGTGCCTTCATAGCCCTGCACCGTAGTGGTTAACAACGTACGAGGGAAACGCGATACCAGTTGATGCAACAACGGTGCAGGAATGGCTGCGGCTTCGTCGACCACCAGCCAGTCGGCTTGCTTATCACTGGCTAACAAGGCATCCGGCGCAATAAAGCAAAACTTATCGCCCGCAAACTGTGCCAGCACATCCGTTGCCGCCTTTGCAGGCGCTGTCACTATTGCATTGCCAGCAATACGTGAAATAAGTTGCCCGGCCAACGCCGACTTTCCCCGTCCACGCGCCGCAGTCACCGCCGCCACGCCCGGCGGCATGGTCAGAAGCTGCTGTAAAATATGTTGTTGCTCCGGCTGTGGTACGCCAGTAGCGGGATGCCAGTCAGTACGGGGCGCAAAGTTCGTCAACACCAGCGGCTGGTTTTGCCGCCAGAAAATAATCTCGTTATCTGCCGCAAGTATGCATTTGAAATGTTGGACAAAATGTGGAGTAGCAATGGGATTATGGCAATCGCTCCAGCGTAGCGAATCTGCATCGGGATGGTTTTCCCACTCGTCCCATACAGGAAGCAACAAAACCAGCCAGCTTCCGGCTTTCAGCGTCCCGCTAAGCGCCGCAAAAGCAGCAGCATCAAAGCCTTGCCTGGCATCGAATACCGCATGAAGGAACTCCCGTCCGAGCAACGTTTGCAACGCGGATGGCGTACAGTGATTTTCAGTAGCTGGCTGTGGCGAAACCCACAGCCAGTCACCCGGTAAAGCGTCACGCAATTTAAGCGTATGTTCACAGCACCAATTCTCTTCCCCACTCAACGTTAACAAGCGGCGAATCCCTTCGCGTTTCATTTGCGCCGTCAATGTGTGTAGCGCTGTCAGTTCAGCCATCCCTGCCCCAAAAATTAAATGCTTTTACCGAAAGTGTTGCATTGTGCCGGATCGCCGCTGTCGAAACCACGTTTAAACCAGCTATAACGTTGTTGAGAGGTACCATGAGTGAAACTATCCGGTACTACCCGCCCCTGACTTTGCTGTTGTAAGCGGTCATCGCCAATAGCCTGCGCCGCATTCAGCGCCTCTTCCAGATCGCCTGTTTCCAGAACGCCTTGTTGTTGCATGCTATGCCCCCAGACGCCAGCAAAGCAGTCAGCCTGAAGCTCCATTCGCACAGATAAGCGGTTCGCCTCCACCTGAGTGGCATTTTGTTGTAACTGGCGGACTTTCGGTTCAATACCTAACAGTTTCTGTACGTGATGACCGACTTCATGGGCGATAACGTACCCCTGGGCAAAATCGCCATCCGCACCCAATTTATTTTTCATGTCATCATAGAAGGAAAGATCGATATAGACCGTACCATCCGCCGGGCAATAGAACGGTCCCATAATGGACTGCCCGGCCCCGCAACCGGTTCGCGTCATCCCTCGATACATCACCAGTTTCGGTTGCCGATAAGTCCTCCCCATCTTCTCGAATTGTTGTCCCCAGGTGTCTTCCGTGGTCGCCAGAATCACCGAGGTAAATTTTGCCGCTTCGTCTTCGTTAGGGCTGATCGAGTGTGTCGATTGTTGCAGGGAGATCGGCTGTCCGGTCAACAGCCCGGTTAAATCAACACCATAGTAGCCTGCAACCAGCACGACTATCAGTAAAATCAGCCCACCCTTACCTGTCGGCAAGCGAAAACCAGGACCGCCCATTGACGGGCCTCCAGAACTGTTTCGCCTGTCTTCAACATTGTCACTTTCACGTCGCCCTTGCCAGCGCATAAATACCTCAACAATATATTCATTATAGTGATGATCGTAGGTGGTTAAGAGGAAGATTACCACAGGAAAACAAGAGGAAATGGCGGAGGAATGAGCGTTCAATTCACATCTTACAAGAGCGGTTGTCTTGCCGTGCCAGCAACACGGCAAGATGATGAACAGAAAAATCAGTCCAGCTGAACCCCCAGGCGGCGGGCGACGGCTTCATAAGCTTCGATCAAACCACCGAGGCTCTGGCGGAAACGGTCTTTATCCATTTTCTCCAGCGTTTCTTTGTCCCACAGGCGGCTGCCGTCCGGGGAGAACTCATCGCCCAGCACCACTTCACCTTTGTACAGACCAAACTCCAGCTTGAAGTCGACCAGAATCAGACCGGCATCGTCGAACAGCTTTTTCAGCACGTCATTCGCTTTGTAGGTCAACTCTTTCATTCGCGCCAGATTCTCTTTGCTTACCCAACCAAAGGTTTCACAGTAAGATTCGTTAACCATCGGATCGTGCATCGCATCGTTTTTCAGGAACAGATCGAACAACGGTGGATTCAGTTCAATACCTTCTTCGATTCCAAGACGTTTCACCAGAGAGCCAGCGGCACGGTTACGCACGACACATTCAACCGGCACCATATCCAGTTTTTTCACCAGACATTCGGTATCAGAGAGCAGGCGCTCCATCTGAGTCGGGATACCCGCTTCCGCCAGTTTGCTCATGATGAAGTAGTTGAACTTATTGTTCACCATACCTTTGCGATCAAACTGCTCAATGCGCGCGCCATCCCCTGCTGACGTATCATTGCGGAATTCGAGCACCAACAGGTCCGGGTTTTCCGTGCTGTATACGGTTTTCGCTTTACCACGATACAACTCAGCTTGCTTTTGCATCTTTATCACTCCTGGGTGTGAATTAACGTTTTAAAATCTTTTGCTGTCTGGTGTGTTGCTCGTTTTGTCGGATGCGGCGTGAACGCCTTCTCCGATCTACGTCTGGCAAACAAATTTCGTGCGAATTAACGCTAAAATCGTGTTTTTCCACTGACGCACACGTTTGCGTATCATATCAGAAAAAAGGGCCGGATGACTCCAGCCCTGTATTTTTACTTGCTAAACGCTGCCTGGAAGACCGCGACCAGCGCGTCGTTCTGGCTTTGGGTCAGTGTATGACCTTTCGGATCAATAAACTGTAAGCTACTGCGGTTATCTAAATCGCCGACCTGCAGTTTATAGTCTCCTGACGCCAGTCCTGGATCGCGTGCGCCCAGTTCCTGCCAGTCACTGTCAGACAGAGGCTTATAAGTCACGGCCATGCTGCCCTGTGAGCGGGTACTGTCGGTCACTTTCATGCCCACTTTTTCCAGTGCTGCTGGCAGGCGTTGCCATACCACATTGAACGGCCCGCGCACGACCAGCATCGGTAAACCGGTGTCGTCTGCAGCACTTTGCACATCCATGGTGGTGGAGGCTCGGTTTTGCGCCGCATTGGCCGCATCAGTAGCAGATTTATCCAGGCCGGCAGAAATGACGTTCATCATCTCGGTGCTGTAACGCTGCATGGAAGCTGCGTCTGCAACCGGTTTGCCTGCTTGTTCCAGATTAAGCAGTTTCACCGTTACCGCTTGCTGATAACCCTGCGGTTTAACAGAGATTTGATAACGGCCGCGATACTGCTCGTCTTCATCCAGACGATTCCATTGCACCCAATCGGTAGTCAGCGTCTGACCAGCGTCATCGCGTTGAGTAATGGTGTAGTTCTTCGCCTGCAGCACACTAACAACCTGCGGCCACAGAGTATTGCCACGACCATTTTCAACCAGCAGCGAAACGGTATCGCCAGCGAACTGAGTACGCGCGCCGGAAACCAGCGCCAGCGGCTGAGCAGGCGGACGAATATCCAGTGCTTTACCAACAGCACCGCTACCGTTAGTCACCGGGATTGCATAATCACCGGAGGTCACCGGCAAAATCATTCCTGCCGGGGCATGAAGCTCCGCAAGCGGTGTCGCTTCCAGGTAGGATTCATCGCCACTCACCTGACGCTTATAACGTGAGTCCGAACTACAGGCGGCGAGTAAAAGAACAAGCGAAACACCCGCAACCTTCGCCAGGCGCGACTTTTGTACAGAGTAAGCCATCAAATCTCCCTAAACTTTACAGCAAACCGGCATGCTTAAGCGCCACTTTGACACACTCACGGCCATTCTCCGTAAGTGGCGTCATTGGCAAACGCAGCGTATCGGTCGCCACAAGACCCAGCTCCTTACATGCCCATTTCACCGGGATTGGATTGGGTTCGACAAATAGTTTGTTGTGTAATGGCATCAGACGTTGGTTAATAACGCGAGCCTCGGCAAAATGCCCTTCTGCCGCCAGTTTGCACATCTGAGCCATATCACGCGCTGCGACGTTAGCCGTAACGGAAATAACGCCATGACCACCTAACTGCATAAAATCCAGTGCGCTCGCGTCATCGCCGCTCAGCAGAACAAAATCATCTGAAACCAGCTCTTTGATCTGGTTTACACGCGTTAAGTTCCCTGTAGCCTCTTTGATTCCGATAATATTTTTTACTTCCGCCAAACGCCCCACCGTTTCCGGCAACAGATCACAGCCAGTACGGGACGGCACATTATACAGAATTTGCGGCAGGTCAGTATGTTCAGCGATGGCTTTGAAATGCTGATATAAACCTTCCTGCGATGGGCGGTTGTAGTAAGGCGTTACTGTCAGACAGCCGACAATACCACTGTCGTTGAAACGCTGCGTCAGGCTAATGGCTTCTGTGGTGGCATTTGCGCCGGTCCCGGCAATCACCGGAATACGTCCGTCAGCCAGATCCAGCGTCATCATTACCACATCGCCATGCTCGTCGTGGTTCAGCGTGGCGGACTCACCCGTGGTGCCAACAGAAACGATCGCCGAAGTACCGCTGGCGACATGATAATCAATCAGTTTTTTTAAGCTAGCCCGACAGACATTACCTTTTTCATCCATCGGAGTAACAATCGCGACAATACTTCCCGTGAACATGGGCCATCCTCTGTGCAAACAAGTCTCTCAATGGTACGTTTGGTGTGGCATTAAAAGCAAGCAAACAGAACCGTTCTGATTGTTGTATGCATGTTTTTTTTATGCTTTCCTTAAGAACATCTCACCCCCCTTAAAGGAATAACCAGTTTGACACTGTCATCGCAACATTATCTGGTGATCACTGCGCTGGGTGCCGATCGCCCAGGAATTGTGAATACCATCACTCGTCATGTCAGTAGTTGCGGCTGTAATATTGAAGACAGTCGCCTGGCGATGCTGGGAGAAGAGTTCACGTTTATCATGCTGCTTTCCGGCTCATGGAACGCAATCACCCTGATTGAATCAACGTTACCGTTGAAAGGTGCCGAGCTGGATCTTTTAATCGTGATGAAACGGACGACTGCCCGTCCGCGTCCGCCGATGCCCGCATCTGTCTGGGTTCAGGTCGATGTGGCCGATTCCCCGCATTTAATTGAGCGCTTTACTGCGCTTTTCGATGCGCACCATATGAACATTGCAGAACTGGTATCGCGCACGCAACCGGCTGAAAATGAAAGAGCTGCGCAGTTGCATATCCAGATCACCGCGCACAGCCCAGCGTCTGCAGATGCGGCAAATATTGAGCAAGCGTTCAAAGCACTATGTACAGAACTCAATGCTCAAGGCAGTATTAATGTCGTCAACTATTCCCAATATGATGAACAGGATGGAGTTAAGTAATGAATCCACTGAAAGCCGGTGACATCGCACCGAAATTTAGCTTGCCGGATCAAGACGGAGAACAAGTTAATTTGACCGACTTCCAGGGACAGCGTGTTCTGGTTTATTTCTACCCGAAAGCCATGACCCCCGGCTGTACCGTACAGGCCTGCGGCTTACGCGATAACATGGATGAGTTGAAAAAAGCGGGCGTTGATGTGCTGGGTATCAGCACCGACAAACCCGAAAAACTGTCCCGTTTTGCAGAAAAAGAGCTGCTTAACTTTACGCTCCTGTCTGACGAAGACCACCAGGTATGTGAACAATTCGGCGTCTGGGGCGAGAAATCCTTCATGGGCAAAACCTACGATGGAATTCATCGCATCAGCTTCCTGATCGACGCTGACGGCAAAATTGAACACGTATTTGATGATTTCAAAACCAGCAATCACCACGACGTGGTGCTTAACTGGCTGAAAGAACACGCCTGATTACTTTTCTCCATTCCTTGCCGGCTGCACTTGCAGTCGGCACATCTCACATCTTCTCTCCGCCCTGCGACACTCGTTTCAACGCCTTTTCGCTAAAGGTCAATCTTGCGCGATTTGTCCATCAGGCCAGGCGTGAATCACCGCTTTGATCAGCGTTGCCAATGGAATGGCGAAGAATACGCCCCAGAATCCCCACAAACCGCCGAAGATAACCACCGATAAAATAATCACCAGCGGATGCAGGTTAACCGCTTCGGAGAACAACACCGGCACTAACAAGTTGCCGTCCAGCGCCTGAATAATCAGATACACCGCGAAGCAGCTCCAGAACTCGGTGCCTGCGCCAAACTGGAATAGCGCCACGCCAACCACCGGAATAGTCACGACAAAGGCGCCGATATACGGAATAAGCACCGAAAAACCAACCAGTACCGCCAGCAACAGCGAATAGTTCAGCCCGAAGAGTAAGAAACCCAGCCAGGTGGCTATCCCCACCACCACCATCTCCAGCACTTTGCCACGGATATAATTGGTGATTTGCTGATTCATCTCCTTCCAGACCTGCCCGGCCAGACCGCGGTTACGCGGCAACACCCGACGAACGGCATTCAGCATTTGCTCTTTATCTTTCAGCAGGAAGAAAACCATCAGCGGCACCAGCACCAGATAAACAGCGATCGTCAGTAAACCGACCAGCGAGGCGAGAGAAATTTTCACCACCGAGTCGCCCATGCTGAGCATCCGACTGCGCATATTTTCAGCCATTGCATCAATAATCCCCGCATCCATTAATGCGGGATAACGGCGCGGTAGCGTGGCAGCAAAATCAGAAAGTTTATTAAGCATCCCCGGCATATCGCGAATTAAGTAAATACCCTGCTGCCAGGCGACAGGCAGCACCACGAACGCCATCAGTAACAGGATGCCCACAAACAGAATCAGCACAATTGATGTCGCCCAACGACGGGAACAACCAATAGATTGCAGGCGGACAGTCGGCCATTCCAGTAAATAGGCCAGCACTATCGCCACCAGCAGCGGTGCAAGTAAGCCGCTAAAGAAAAAGATAATGCCAAAACCGGCAACTAAAATAACCAGCAAGGCAATCGCTTCCGGGTCGCTAAAGCGGCGGCGATACCATTGCATCAACATTTCGAGCATAAAGACCTTCCCTGAACCTCAAAAGCGGGATTGCGATCCATAATTGTATCGAAATGTCACAAAAAAGACTTCGCTTTTTATGATGGATTCAGGAAACTGAAAAGTCGTTTGAGTGGGCTAATCTTCGCCGTTACACTCAAAAGCAGTGCGGCGGGAACGATATTTCACAGTATCGGTCAAATGACTATCTCCAGAAAACAGGACAGAGGTTATGTTCAGGCAGTTGAAAAAAAACCTGGTTGCAACCCTCATTGCTGCCATGACTATCGGTCAGGTAGCCCCGGCGTTTGCCGATAGCGCAGACACCTTGCCGGATATGGGAACCTCCGCAGGAAGCACGCTTTCCATTGGCCAGGAAATGCAGATGGGCGACTATTATGTCCGCCAGTTACGCGGCAGCGCGCCGTTAATTAATGACCCACTGTTAACGCAATATATTAATTCGCTGGGTATGCGTCTGGTTTCGCATGCCAATTCAGTTAAGACGCCGTTCCATTTCTTTCTGATCAATAACGACGAAATTAACGCCTTTGCCTTCTTTGGCGGTAACGTGGTGCTGCACTCTGCCTTGTTCCGTTACTCCGATAACGAAAGCCAACTGGCTTCGGTCATGGCACACGAAATCTCCCACGTCACCCAACGTCACCTGGCGCGAGCGATGGAAGATCAGCAGCGTAGCGCGCCGCTGACCTGGGTCGGCGCGTTAGGTTCTATTTTACTGGCAATGGCCAGTCCACAAGCGGGTATGGCGGCATTGACCGGTACGCTGGCGGGAACGCGTCAGGGGATGATCAGCTTCACTCAACAAAACGAACAGGAAGCAGACCGTATTGGTATTCAGGTACTGCAGCGCTCGGGATTCGATCCACAGGCGATGCCGACCTTCCTCGAAAAATTACTCGATCAGGCGCGCTACTCTTCACGCCCACCAGAAATTTTGCTGACTCACCCATTGCCGGAAAGCCGTCTGGCGGATGCCCGCAACCGTGCCAACCAAATGCGCCCGACGGTGGTTCAGTCATCAGAAGATTTTTATCTGGCAAAAGCACGCACGCTTGGGATGTATAATTCCGGGCGTAACCAGCTCACCAGTGATTTGCTGGATGAGTGGGCCAAAGGTAATGTGCGTCAGCAACGGGCAGCGCAATATGGTCGCGCTTTACAGGCGATGGAAGCCAATAAATTCGATGAAGCGCGGAAAACACTGCAACCATTGCTGGCGGCAGAACCGGGTAATGCGTGGTATCTCGATCTGGCAACGGATATTGACCTCGGGCAGCACAAAGCCAGCGATGCGATCAATCGGTTGAAAAATGCCCGTGATTTACGCACCAACCCGGTGTTGCAGCTCAACCTGGCGAACGCTTATCTGCAAGGCGGTCAATCGCAGGAAGCAGCCACTATTCTGAATCGCTACACCTTTAACAATAAAGATGACAGCAATGGCTGGGATTTGCTGGCCCAGGCGGAGGCCGCGTTGAATAATCGCGATCAGGAACTGGCGGCGCGGGCGGAAGGTTATGCGCTCGCCGGGCGGCTCGATCAGGCCATTTCATTGTTAAGTAGCGCCAGTTCACAAGTAAAATTAGGCAGTCTACAACAGGCCCGCTACGATGCGCGTATCGATCAGTTGCGTCAGTTGCAGGAACGCTTTAAGCCTTATACCAAGATGTAATACGCATTAAAGGAAGAACAATGACCAAACAGGTAAAAATCTACCATAATCCGCGCTGTTCAAAGAGTCGCGAAACGCTGAACCTGCTGAAAGAAAACGGCGTGGAGCCAGAAGTAGTGCTCTACCTTGAGACCCCCGCCGATGCGGCAACGCTGCATGCATTGCTGAAAATGCTGGGTATGAAAAGCGCCCGTGAATTGATGCGCCAGAAAGAGGAGCTTTATAAAGAGCTGAATCTGGCTGACAGTTCACTTAGCGAAGAGGCGCTGATTCAGGCGATGGTGGATAATCCGAAGCTGATGGAACGCCCGATTGTGGTCGCCAATGGCAAAGCGCGGATTGGTCGTCCACCGGAGCAGGTGCTGGAAATCGTTAGTTAACGTCAGCCATTGTCGCATATTGCCGGATGCGATGCTTACCGCGTCTTATCCGGCCTACGCGTGCAATACAAATGCCTTGTTACAGCTTCAGGATCTCTTTCACAAACGGGATGGTCAACTTACGTTGTGCGGTAATCGACGCCCGATCGAGCTGATCCAACGTCATAAATAGCGTGCGCATTTCTCTGTCCAGACGCTTCAACAAGAAACGACCCACATCTTCCGGCAACTCAAAACCACGCAAACGCGCGCGTAACTGTAACGCCTGCAACTTATCTTCATCAGAAAGCGGCTGCAATTTGTAGATCTGCCCCCAGTCAAGACGCGATGCAAGATCCGGGAGTCCCAGATTCAGCTGCCGCGGAGGACGATCGCCAGTGATCAACAAGCGCGTGTTGCCCGATTCCAGAATGCGGTTGTAGAGATCGAAAATCGCCATTTCCCACAACTCATCGCCGGCAATACATTCAATATTATCGATGCAGACCAGAGACAGTTGTTCCATACCGTCGAGCACTTCGGGAACAAACCAGGTGCGTTTGTCCAGCGGGACATACCCCACCGCATCGCCACGCTGCGATAGTTCCGCGCAAGCCGCGTGCAGCAGATGGCTGCGCCCCGCGCCTTCGCGTGCCCAGAGATAGATGTAACCGCTATGTTCCTGACGCAGCACGTTTTGCAGCGCGGCCAGTAAAGAGGAGTTATCCCCCGGCCAGAAACTTGCAAAGGTTTCGTCGTCAGGAAGATAAAGTGGCAAAGAGAGCTGTGCCGGTGTGTTCAGAGATACCTCAACCAGGATTTCAAAAAATCGTGAGAAGTTTACCACAGAATTCTATGATGTTAGAACCGGGCAGCAGTACTGCCCGGTTGGTACATTATTTTTCTGTTATCTCTGCATCTTCTGCGTCCAGTACGACTTCTTCCGGGCGCAGTATGCTAATCAGTTTGAAGATCAGGCTTAAGCCAATGCCGACGATGGTTGCCAACGCCATGCCTTTCAGCTCTGCCGCACCAATGTTTACCTTCGCACCGCTGACGCCGATGATCAGAATGACCGATGTCAGGATCAGGTTCTGTGCTTTGTTGTAATCCACTTTTGATTCAATCAGCACACGAATACCTGAAGCGCCAATCACACCGTAAAGCAGCAGCGAAACCCCGCCCATAACCGGTAATGGGATCATCTGAATCGCGGCAGCCAGTTTACCGACGCAAGAGAGCAGGATGGCGAAAATCGCCGCACCGCCGATAACCCAGGTGCTGTATACGCGGGTGATCGCCATAACGCCGATGTTTTCACCGTAGGTGGTGTTTGGTGTGGAGCCAAAGAAGCCGGAGATGACCGTCGACAATCCGTTAGCAAACATCGAACGATGTAAACCAGGGTCGCGCAGAAGATCTTTTTTCACGATATTGGCCGTTACCACCAGATGCCCGACGTGTTCGGCAATAACCACCAACGCCGCAGGCAGGATGGTCAGAATGGCGAACCACTCAAAGCGAGGTGTATAGATGGTCGGCAGAGCAAACCAGTGAGCGTTAATAATCGGCGTGGTATCGACAATTCCCATCGCGAAGGAGAGCGCGTAACCCACCAGCACGCCAATCAGAATTGGAATAATCGCCAGGAAGCCACGGAACAAAACAGAACCTAAAACCGTAACTGCCAGAGTGGTAATAGAGATGATGATGGTTCTGGAATCTGGCGTTTGCCCTTCAGCAGGCAGTAAGCCCGCCATGCCAGCCGCGACCCCCGCCAACTCCAGACCAATGACGGCAACGATTGCCCCCATTGCCGCAGGTGGAAACAGCACGTCCAGCCAGCCGGTTCCCGCTTTCTTCACAATAAAAGAAACCAGACAGAACAGCACGCCGCACATAATAAAACCGCCCAGCGCGACTTCATAACCTAACGGCAACAACAACAATACCGGGGAAATAAAGGCAAAGCTGGAACCGAGATAAGCAGGGATTTTCCCTTTACAGATGAAGAGATATAGCAGCGTCCCGATACCGTTAAATAACAGTACGGTCGCCGGGTTAATATGAAATAAGACGGGCACCAGGACGGTTGCACCAAACATGGCGAATAAATGCTGCAAACTAAGCGGGATTGTCTGTAAAAGTGGCGGTCTTTCACTCACCCCGATAGCACGGCGCGTCATAGTATTATCCTCTGTATATTTTGTGTTATAGGCGCTTTACTCAAAAAAAAGCCGACTCTTAAAGTCGGCTTTAATTATTTTTTATTCGTTATTTCGTACCAAAGATTTTGTCACCGGCATCGCCGAGGCCCGGAATAATGTATCCGTGCTCGTTCAGCCCCTGGTCAATCGACGCAGTATAAAGTTCAACATCCGGGTGCGCTTTTTCCAGCGCAGCGATACCTTCCGGCGCAGCCACCAGCACCAGCACTTTAATGCTGCTGCAACCTGCTTTTTTCAGCAGGTCAATGGTCGCGATAACGGAACCACCGGTTGCCAGCATTGGGTCGACGATCAGCGCCATACGCTCATCAATGTTCGACACCAGCTTCTGGAAGTAAGGTACCGGCTCCAGCGTTTCTTCGTTACGATACATACCAACTACGCTGATACGCGCGCTCGGAACATTTTCCAGCACGCCGTCCATCATCCCCAGACCCGCGCGCAGAATTGGCACCACGGTAATTTTCTTACCTTTGATCTGGTCGATTTCTACCGGGCCGTTCCAGCCTTCGATGGTTACTTTTTCTGTTTCGAGGTCGGCGGTCGCTTCGTAAGTCAGCAGGCTACCCACTTCGGAAGCGAGTTCACGAAAGCGCTTGGTGCTGATGTCTTGCTCACGCATCAGTCCCAGCTTGTGTTTGACGAGTGGGTGTTTGACTTCCACGATCTTCATACTCTTTCTCCTTTGAGGGGCAGCCACAAAAAAAATCGACGGATTATACCGCCTTTCTTTAAGCTGGCAATATTATTTTCGTTGACTTTAGTCAAAATGATAACGATTTGAGATAAAGTTATTTTATATTCAAATGGTTACGAAAGAAGATTATTCCATCTGAAAACCATTCTTTGCCTTCATGCAAGTTTTCTTTCGCCACACGAATGGTCAAAAGAAGCGAAAAAAGGTTGTGTAAAGCAGTCTCGCAAACGTTTGCTTTCCCTGTTAGAATTGCGCCGAATTTTATTTTTCTACCGCAAGTAACGCGTGGGGACCCAAGCAGTGACCGATAAAACCTCTCTTAGCTACAAAGATGCCGGTGTTGATATTGACGCAGGTAATGCTCTGGTTGGAAGAATCAAAGACGTAGTGAAGAAAACGCGTCGCCCGGAAGTCATGGGCGGCCTGGGCGGCTTCGGTGCGCTGTGCGCGTTGCCGCAAAAATATCGCGAACCCGTGCTGGTTTCCGGCACTGACGGCGTAGGCACCAAGCTGCGTCTGGCAATGGATTTAAAACGTCACGACACCATTGGTATCGATCTGGTCGCTATGTGTGTTAACGATCTGGTGGTGCAAGGCGCTGAACCGCTCTTTTTCCTCGACTATTACGCGACCGGAAAACTGGATGTTGATACCGCCTCTTCGGTGATAAGCGGTATCGCCGAAGGTTGTCTGCAATCCGGCTGTGCGCTGGTGGGCGGCGAAACGGCGGAAATGCCGGGGATGTATCACGGCGAAGATTATGACGTTGCGGGTTTCTGTGTTGGAGTGGTAGAAAAATCAGAAATCATCGATGGTTCTAAAGTTAGCGACGGCGATGTGCTGATTGCTCTCGGATCCAGCGGCCCGCACTCGAACGGCTACTCTCTGGTGCGCAAAATTATTGAAGTCAGCGGTTGCGACCCACAAACCACCGAACTCGACGGCAAACCGTTAGCCGATCATCTACTGGCGCCCACTCGCATTTATGTGAAATCAGTGCTGGAGCTAATCGAAAAAGTTGATGTGCACGCCATTGCTCACCTGACCGGCGGCGGCTTCTGGGAAAATATTCCGCGTGTATTACCGGAAAACACTCAGGCAGTCATTGATGAATCCTCCTGGCAGTGGCCGGCAGTGTTTCACTGGCTGCAAACAGCAGGCAACGTCAGCCGCCATGAAATGTATCGCACCTTCAACTGCGGCGTCGGGATGATTATCGCCGTGCCTGCTCCGAAAGTGGACAAAGCCCTCGCCCTGCTCAATGCCAACGGTGAAAACGCGTGGAAAATCGGTATCATCAAAGCTTCTGATTCCGAACAACGCGTGGTTATTGAATAATGAATATTGTGGTGCTTATTTCCGGCAACGGAAGTAATTTGCAGGCAATTATTGATGCCTGCAAAGCCAACAAAATTAAAGGCACCCTACGGGCAGTTTTCAGTAATAAGGCCGACGCGTTCGGCCTTGAACGCGCCCGCCAGGCCGGTATTGCAACACATACACTTGTCGCCAGCGAGTTTGACAGCCGTGAAGCTTATGATCGGGAGTTGATTCATGAGATCGACGTTTACTCTCCCGATGTCGTGGTACTGGCCGGTTTTATGCGCATTCTCAGCCCGGCATTTGTTTCCCACTATGCCGGGCGTTTGCTGAATATCCACCCCTCCCTGCTACCGAAATATCCCGGCTTGCATACCCATCGTCAGGCACTGGAAAACGGCGATGAGGAACATGGTACATCGGTGCATTTCGTGACCGATGAACTGGATGGCGGCCCGGTTATTTTACAGGCTAAAGTTCCGGTTTTTGCCGGTGATACGGAAGATGAAATTACAGCCCGCGTGCAAACTCAGGAGCACGCCATTTACCCACTGGTGATTAGCTGGTTTGTCGATGGTCGCCTGAAAATGAACGAAAACGCCGCATGGCTGGATGGTCAGCGTCTGCCGCCGCAGGGCTATGCCGCTGACGAAGAGTAGTATCCCCTTTTAAAGCGCCAGTGTTGGCGCTTTATCTCATCTGTAAATCGCAGGCCCCAGCAGTTTTTTTCCCCCTTTTCTGGCATAGTTGGACATCTGTCAATATTGCTCGCCATAATATCCAGGCAGTGTCCCGTGAATACAACGGAGTAAAAGTGGTAATGGGTCAGGAAAAGCTATACATCGAAAAAGAGCTCAGTTGGTTATCGTTCAATGAACGCGTGCTTCAGGAAGCGGCGGACAAATCTAACCCGCTGATTGAAAGGATGCGTTTCCTGGGGATCTACTCCAATAACCTTGATGAGTTCTATAAAGTCCGCTTCGCCGAGCTGAAGCGACGTATCATTATTAGCGAAGAACAAGGCTCTAATTCTCACTCCCGCCACCTGCTGGGAAAAATTCAGTCCCGGGTGCTGAAAGCCGATCAGGAATTCGACGGCCTGTACAATGAACTGCTGCTGGAAATGGCTCGTAACCAAATTTTCCTGATCAATGAACGCCAGCTCTCCGTCAATCAGCAAAACTGGCTGCGTCATTACTTTAAACAGTATCTACGTCAGCACATTACGCCGATTTTAATTAACCCTGACACTGATTTAGTCCAGTTCCTGAAAGATGATTACACCTATCTGGCAGTAGAAATTATCCGTGGCGATACTATCCGCTATGCGCTGCTGGAAATCCCGTCAGATAAAGTACCGCGCTTTGTAAATTTACCGCCGGAAGCGCCACGGCGTCGCAAGCCTATGATCCTTCTGGATAACATTTTGCGTTATTGCCTGGATGATATTTTTAAAGGTTTCTTTGATTATGATGCGCTAAATGCCTATTCGATGAAGATGACCCGCGACGCCGAATACGATTTAGTGCATGAGATGGAAGCCAGCCTGATGGAGCTGATGTCTTCCAGCCTGAAGCAACGTTTAACCGCAGAACCAGTACGTTTTGTTTATCAACGCGATATGCCCAATGCGCTGGTTGAAGTGTTGCGCGAGAAACTGACCATTTCCCGCTACGATTCCATCGTACCCGGCGGTCGTTATCACAATTTTAAAGACTTTATTAATTTCCCCAACGTCGGCAAAGCAAACCTGGTGAATAAGCCGCTGCCGCGTTTACGCCACATTTGGTTTGATAAAGCTCAGTTTCGCAACGGTTTTGACGCCATTCGCGAACGCGATGTTCTGCTCTATTATCCTTATCACACTTTTGAGCACGTACTGGAACTACTGCGTCAGGCTTCGTTCGACCCAAGTGTACTGGCTATTAAAATTAACATTTACCGCGTGGCGAAAGATTCTCGGATCATCGATTCGATGATCCATGCGGCGCACAACGGTAAGAAAGTCACCGTAGTCGTTGAGTTACAGGCGCGTTTCGATGAAGAAGCCAATATTCATTGGGCAAAACGACTGACTGAAGCGGGCGTGCACGTGATTTTCTCCGCGCCGGGGCTGAAAATTCACGCCAAACTATTCTTGATCTCACGTAAAGAAAACGGCGAAGTCGTGCGTTACGCACACATCGGGACGGGGAACTTTAACGAAAAAACCGCACGCCTTTATACCGACTATTCGCTGCTGACCGCCGATGCGCGCATCACCAACGAAGTACGGAGAGTGTTCAACTTTATTGAAAACCCATACCGCCCGGTGACATTTGATTATTTAATGGTGTCGCCGCAAAACTCCCGCCGTCTGCTGTATGAAATGGTGGATCGCGAGATTGCCAACGCTCAACAGGGACTGCCCTGCGGTATTACTCTGAAGCTGAATAACCTGGTAGATAAAGGGCTGGTCGATCGTCTGTATGCGGCCTCCAGCTCCGGCGTACCGGTGAATCTGCTGGTTCGCGGTATGTGTTCATTGATCCCCAATCTGGAAGGCATTAGCGACAATATTCGTGCCATCAGCATTGTCGATCGTTACCTTGAACATGACCGGGTTTATATTTTTGAAAATGGCGGCGATAAAAAAGTTTACCTCTCTTCCGCCGACTGGATGACGCGTAATATTGATTATCGTATTGAAGTGGCGACGCCGCTTCTCGATCCGCGCCTGAAGCAGCGGGTACTGGACATCATCGAAATTTTGTTCAGCGATACAGTCAAAGCACGTTATATCGATAAAGAACTCAGTAATCGCTATGTTCCCCGCGGTAATCGCCGCAAAGTGCGGGCGCAGTTGGCGATCTACGACTACATCAAATCACTCGAACAGCCTGAATAACCCTATGCCAATACACGACAAATCCCCTCGCCCGCAGGAGTTTGCTGCGGTCGATCTTGGTTCAAACAGTTTCCACATGGTCATTGCCCGTGTGGTGGATGGCGCCATGCAGATTATTGGCCGCCTGAAACAACGAGTGCATCTGGCGGACGGTCTTGGGCCGGATAATATGTTGAGTGAAGAGGCGATGGCGCGCGGTTTAAACTGTCTGTCGCTATTTGCCGAACGTCTGCAAGGTTTTTCTCCCGCCAGTGTCTGTATTGTCGGGACTCATACGCTGCGTCAGGCACTGAACGCCACCGATTTTCTGAAACGTGCGGAAAAGGTCATTCCCTACCCGATTGAAATTATTTCCGGTAATGAAGAAGCCCGTCTGATTTTTATGGGCGTGGAACATACTCAGCCGGAAAAAGGCCGCAAGCTGGTTATTGATATTGGCGGCGGCTCCACGGAACTGGTCATTGGCGAAAATTTTGAACCCATCCTTGTTGAAAGCCGCCGGATGGGTTGTGTCAGCTTTGCCCAGCTCTATTTCCCAGGCGGGGTTATCAATAAAGAGAATTTCCAGCGTGCACGCATGGCGGCAGCACAAAAACTGGAAACCTTGACCTGGCAATTCCGTATTCAGGGCTGGAACGTCGCAATGGGTGCTTCCGGCACCATTAAAGCCGCCCATGAAGTGTTGATGGAGATGGGCGAGAAAGACGGAATAATTACCCCGGAACGACTCGAAAAACTGGTGAAAGAGGTGTTACGTCACCGTAATTTCGCATCGCTGAGTTTACCTGGTCTTTCCGAAGAGCGGAGAACCGTATTTGTCCCGGGGCTGGCAATTTTATGCGGTGTGTTTGATGCCTTAGCTATTCGTGAACTCCGGCTTTCTGATGGGGCGCTACGCGAAGGCGTTCTGTATGAGATGGAAGGCCGTTTCCGTCATCAGGATGTACGTAGCCGCACCGCCAGTAGCCTCGCTAACCAATATCATATTGACAGCGAACAGGCCAGGCGAGTGCTGGAAACCACTATGCACATGTACGAACAGTGGCGGGAACAGCAGCCGAAGCTGGCGCATCCGCAACTGGAAGCGTTACTACGCTGGGCGGCCATGCTGCATGAGGTTGGGTTAAATATCAATCATAGCGGCTTACATCGACATTCTGCATATATTTTGCAAAACAGCGACTTGCCGGGTTTTAATCAGGAACAACAACTGATGATGGCAACGTTGGTGCGCTATCACCGAAAAGCAATTAAGCTCGACGATCTGCCGCGCTTTACCTTGTTTAAGAAGAAACAGTTCCTGCCGTTAATTCAGCTGCTGCGACTCGGCGTATTGCTCAACAATCAACGTCAGGCAACAACCACGCCGCCGACTTTAACGCTGATTACCGATGACAGCCACTGGACGCTGCGTTTTCCTCATGACTGGTTTAGCCAGAATGCGCTGGTACTGCTTGATCTGGAAAAGGAGCAAGAATACTGGGAAGGTGTAACTGGCTGGCAGTTGAAAATTGAAGAAGAAAACACACCTGAAATAGCCGCTTGAGGTTTTACGGGCCGGGAGAACCACCGGCCCGTATTATTCAGACATCTTCCCTAATGGGGTCAATTGCATTCAACGACTCAATTAATGGCTGTGGTTTACCAATAAGATAACCCTGCATGTAATCAATCCCCAAAGATTGTACAGCCCGGCGAATATCTTCATTTTCAACGTATTCCGCCACTACTTGCATTTTCTTCATTCGCGCCAGATGGCATATCGACGCCACTATCTGATAATCCAGACTATTTGAGACAATATTGCGAATGAAACTACCATCAATTTTTAATAGATTGGCATTCACATTTTTTAGTCGCGCATAACTGGCATAGCCCGTGCCAAAATCATCAATTGCAATCTGGCAGCCTAACTCCTGAAGATGCTGTAACGTAATCTGCGCCTGCTTAACATTGGTCAGGGCATTGCTTTCGGTAACTTCGAAAATAAGCTGCCATGCTTCTATCTGGTATTTAGCCAACAAACGGCCGATATCAACAGGGAAACGCGCCTGGCACACCGAGGTCGGTGACAGATTAATAGCAAAGCGGTGGGCTGGTATCTTCTCTCTGTTTTCAGCCATAAATTGCAACGTATGCTCAATGACCCACATATCGATACTGGACGATAAGCCAAATTCATGCGCGACCGGCAAGAAATTGTCAGGATTGATGAGTTCATTATTCTCACCTTTCATGCGCAACAAAATTTCGTGATAAACATCACCGCGCATCCCGGTAATCGGCTGAGCCATCAGGCAAAAATGATCATGTTCAAGTGCCTGTTGTAGCCGATTCATCATCGCCACTTTATCTTTTAATTCACGTTGTAAATACATTGCTCCACGGCGTTGCATATTTTCTGGAGCATTGGTCACTATAGAAAGCTCGGCAACCGTGCTTAGCTCTCCCAGCAACAGATATATGTGATTCACAGGAGAGCGTACATAACAATAACTGACGCCAATTTGTGGTTGCAGCGGCATACCATCCCAAAAGAAGCGAAATTGTTTCAGATGGTTATCCAGCGCGGTTATGCGCTCCTGATGCGATTCTGTATTCAGCCGCAGTGCAAGATCGTTACCTGAGAGCTGATAAACATCTTCGCCCGGTTGCAGCAACGGCGCCAGCCAATGTGAAAGTTTTTGCTTGTATTGAATACGCAACATGATGCCATAGTTTTTTACCAGCATCTCCATGCCTGGAATACGTAAATAGCATAGTGCGGACCAGGGCGCATCACGCAACGCTCGATTCAGGGCGCGAATATTCGGCAGATGGACAACCGGGTCCACATATGCAAGTCTCTGAATGCGCCTGCTAACCACTCTCTGACGGGTAGCCAGAACAGCCATATAATTGACGATAAAGGAGAACACCAGATAACTGGAAGAGGTTATGGTCAGTTGAGTAGTATATCCGTGATAAAAGGGAATGTAATTCTGATAACTATGAATACTGATTATCAGTACCACCGCCCAAAGAAGCGAAATCAACTTATAGCCATAGCGCATCGCTCCCCACATCATCAGCGGCAGCAATAACGACAACGTATAATTAGTGCTAAAGATTGTACTTTTTTCATTCAATGGCATACACAACAACATTAACAACGCTGTGAGTATGAGCCCCCAGAGCACAAATTCTTTTTTGCTAACTTTACTGTCAACCTGCTGTTTTAATTGAGAATAATAACTACGTAAATAAAAAGGATTTCGCACGGACCGAATAATAAAATAGCACAGAGGAACGCCGATAAGATTCCCCACCAGCAGGGCCTGGTAATTGATTAATGTCCCCAGATTAAAGGGCATAACCCCCACCAGATTTTCCCGACTGGGTAATAGCCCTACGAACGCCGCGAACTGGAAAAGCACCAGAAACAACGTTGCGGGGAAAATAATCTGCCAAAAAACGCGCCGGGAAAGTAAACGGGCATCGCCGTGTGAAACGTTGTTACGCCGGGGAGTAAAGACTCTGTAACCTCCCCAGCAAAGAATGATAATAATAATAAAATTAATCGTTAACGAGAGAGTTTCATAAAAACCAAGTTCCGTATACTTGCGAACAAAAATCCCTAACGCGATACCGGGTATGGCTGCCCAACTGAAAAACATCATCATGCTGATCATCAGTGCTAAAGGCAGATAAAAGAGAAAAACTTCGCCAGAAGAAATATGCGCATACGTATTTATATGGGCGAAAACAGGCAAAATCAAAGAAGGCAGGATTAGCGGCAGCCCCCACCATTTATCGCGTATTTTTATATAAGTTGCATTCAGTTTCATAGATGCTCAGCAGAATTCCCCACATCCTGAAGGGGGTATATTCAGACAGGCATCCCACCTGACTTCTAAGAGTGATAATTCGTCACTATTTGAGCCACGATTCTAGTTGTCATATGAAAGTACCAATTGATATATATCAAACAATTCTATCCTGATTAATGAATTATTACGCTTATCATGTTAATTCATCATTATTACATCATCACTGTAAATAATTAAATTAACTTCTATAACATTAAAACATGTATCCACTGACTCTTTTTTACATAATGAAGAATTGACCATTTTGCTATGATGTGCCTTAATGTAAGTACCGTCCACGAAGTTGGACATAGCTTAAGGAACCTTTTGTGAGTCAGGCAACCAGTATGCGAAAACGACACCGATTTAACAGTCGCATGACCCGAATCGTACTGCTCATCAGCTTTATCTTCTTCTTTGGCCGCTTTATCTACTCCTCCGTCGGCGCCTGGCAGCATCATCAGAGCAAAAAAGAAGCTCAACAATCCACGCTCTCTGTCGAGTCACCGGTACAACGTTAGCGGGAACGTCGAACATTGCCCCAACAGTAAAACAGCTTCAGGTTGTTTGATGTCTTTTGTCTCTTTCTGGCTTACAGGAATCAGAAGGCGTATTGCTGCGCAATTTTTCAATATCCCGGAAAAACATTCTAGAATATATACCATCATATATAAGATGGTAGTTATCATTTATATTTCATATATATTTAATTAATATTTCCTCATCACGCATTCACTTTAATTATAATAAAAAATTTAATTCTTTACTCCACCATCAATAGATTTACTTTTGTTGGATGATGATTTTAAATAATCATGTTTTTTACAATGCGATTAACAAGGATTAGTGATGAACTTTAAAAAATGTTTCTTACCTGTAGCTATTTTGGCTTCTTTCACTCTCGCTGGCTGTCAATCCAATGCTGATGATCATGCTGCTGATGTTTATCAAACAGATCAGCTGAACTCAAAACAAGAGACCAAAACAGTTAATATTATTTCCGTGCTACCAGCAAAAGTAGCGGTAGATAATACAAAAAATAAACAAGCAGCACAGACTTTTGGCGCTGTTCTTGGTGCTGTGGCAGGTGGTGTTGTGGGCCATAACGTAGGTTCCGGCAGCAGCCTGAATACCACGGCTGGTGCAGTCGGAGGCGGTGCGGCAGGTGCGGCAGCAGGCTCCATGGTAAGTGATAAAACTTTAGTTGAAGGTGTGTCTTTAACCTATAAAGACGGGAAAAAAGTTTATACCTCAACCCAGGTTGGCAAACAGTGCCAATTCACTACTGGTTTAGCAGTTGTTATCTCCACTGCTTACAATGAAACCCGCATTCAGCCAAACGCGACATGCCCTGAGAAAAAATAATCATCAGGGGGGGTCATGAAGAAAATACTGCTGTGCGCAATTCTGGCTACGCTAAGCAACACAACCTTTGCCTCTTCATTACAGGATCAGCTCTCCGCAGTTGCAGAAGCTGAACAGCAGGGCAAAAATGAAGAGAAAAAAGAGCATGATGAATGGGTAGCGGAGCGCAACAGAGAAGTCCAACAAGAAAGGCAACGACGCGCAAATGCGCAGGCAGCAGCGAATAAGAAAGCCGCAGCTGCTGCGGCAGCACGACAAGCTCGTCAGGACAAGTTGGATGCTGAAGCCACCAAAGATAAACAGCGTGATCAAGGTTATGAAGATGAGTTGCGCAGTTTAGAAATCCAGAAGCAAAAACTGGCACTGGCGAAAGAAGAAGCGCGAGTAAAAAGGGAAAACGAGTACATCGATCAGGAGCTTAAGCGTCAGGCTGCGCATACTGATGTTGTTCAGTCAGAAGCCGATGCGAACCGCAATATGTCGGAAGGCGGACGCGATTTGATGAAAAGTGCCGGCAAAGCAGAAGAAAATAAATCTGATAGCTGGTTTAACTAATTGCTTTCTCTACCATAAAGCCCATGATTCGTAAGGATTATGGGCTTTTTTATATACAAGAAACCCTCCAGAGAACGGAGGGTTTTGTGACTCAAATATACGGCAGCTCTACTCGACAAGAAAATGTTGCAATTCGTTGTCGGATTTATTCCCACTCAATCGTAGCTGGCGGCTTACCGCTGATGTCATACACCACGCGAGAAATACCGTTCACTTCGTTGATGATGCGGTTAGAAACGCGACCGAGGAAATCGTACGGCAGGTGTGCCCAGTGAGCGGTCATAAAGTCGATGGTTTCAACAGCACGCAGGGAGACAACCCAGTCGTATTTACGTCCATCGCCCATTACGCCTACAGAACGTACCGGCAGGAAGACGGTGAACGCCTGGCTGACTTTATCGTACAAGTCCGCTTTACGCAGTTCTTCAATGAAGATGGCATCAGCACGGCGCAGCAGGTCACAGTACTCTTTCTTCACTTCGCCCAGTACACGCACGCCGAGGCCCGGTCCCGGGAACGGGTGGCGGTACAGCATGTCGTACGGCAGGCCCAGCTCCAGACCAATTTTACGCACTTCATCTTTAAACAGCTCTTTCAGCGGTTCAACCAGGCCCATCTTCATCTCTTTCGGCAGGCCGCCCACGTTGTGGTGGGATTTGATGACGTGCGCTTTACCAGTCGCAGACGCGGCAGATTCGATTACGTCAGGGTAGATTGTGCCCTGTGCCAGCCACTTCACATCTTCCACTTTCAGGGCTTCTTCATCGAACACTTCAACGAAAACGCGACCGATGATTTTACGTTTCGCTTCTGGATCGTGTTCACCTGCCAGCGCTGACAGGAAACGATCTTCTGCCGGAACGTGAATAATGTTCAGGCCAAAGCGATCGCCAAACATGTCCATCACCTGTTCCGCTTCGTTAAGGCGCAGCAGGCCGTTATCAACGAACACGCAGGTCAGATTTTTACCGATAGCGCGATGCAGCAGCATGGCGGTAACGGAGGAATCCACGCCGCCAGAAAGGCCGAGGATCACTTTATCGTCGCCCACCTGCTCGCGAATGCGGGCTACAGCGTCGTCGATAATTTTCGCTGGCGTCCACAGCGCTTCACACTGGCAGATATCCAGAACAAAACGCTCCAGCATACGCATCCCCTGGCGGGTGTGAGTCACTTCCGGGTGGAACTGCACGCCGTAGAAGCGTTTTTCTTCGTTCGCCATAATGGCAAACGGGCAGTTTTCAGTGCTGGCGACGGTCACGAAATCGGACGGGATAGCGGTAACTTTATCACCGTGGCTCATCCAGACATCCAGCAGTGGTTTACCGTCCGCAGTCAGCGCATCTTCGATACCGCGAACCAGTGCGCTGTCGTTTACGACTTCAACCTGCGCATAGCCAAACTCACGTTCGTTGGAGGCTTCAACGTGGCCGCCCAACTGCATTGCCATCGTCTGCATGCCATAGCAAACGCCGAATACCGGTACGCCAGCTTCAAAGACATACTGCGGTGCGCGCGGGCTGTTTTCTTCGGTGGTGCTTTCCGGGCCGCCGGAAAGAATGATGCCGCTTGGGTTGAAGTCACGAATTTGTGCTTCTGTCACATCCCACGCCCACAGTTCGCAGTAAACGCCCAGCTCACGCACGCGGCGCGCGACCAGTTGGGTGTACTGAGAACCGAAGTCCAGAATGAGGATGCGATGCTTATGAATGTTTTCCGTCATTGACGCTTATTCCGAGGCAAGTGAAACAGATAATATAAATCGCCCGACATGAAGTCGGGCGAAGAGAATCAGGAGCCCAGACGGTAGTTCGGGGACTCTTTAGTGATGGTCACGTCATGGACGTGGCTTTCCTGAATGCCCGCACCGCTGATACGTACAAACTCCGCTTTAGTACGCAGTTCGTCGATAGTACCACAGCCAGTCAGCCCCATACAGGAGCGCAGGCCGCCCATCTGCTGATGGATGATCTCTTTCAGGCGACCTTTGTAAGCTACGCGACCTTCAATACCTTCCGGCACCAGTTTGTCGGCAGCGTTGTCGCTCTGGAAGTAACGGTCAGAAGACCCTTTGGACATCGCGCCCAGAGAACCCATTCCACGGTAAGATTTGTAAGAACGGCCCTGGTAGAGCTCGATTTCACCCGGGGATTCTTCCGTACCTGCCAGCATAGAACCCACCATCACCGCGCTTGCGCCAGCAGCGATAGCTTTGGCGATATCGCCAGAGAAGCGGATACCGCCGTCAGCGATAACCGGAATACCAGTGCCTTCCAGCGCTTCTACGGCGTCAGCAACAGCGGTGATTTGCGGAACACCGACACCAGTCACGATACGCGTCGTACAAATAGAACCTGGGCCGATACCGACTTTAACTGCGCTGCAGCCCGCTTCTGCCAGAGCGCGAGCGCCAGCGGCGGTTGCGACGTTGCCGCCGATGATTTGCAGATCCGGGTATTTCGCACGGGTTTCACGGATACGTTGCAGAACGCCTTCAGAGTGACCGTGAGATGAGTCGATCAGCAGAACGTCAACGCCTGCGGCAACCAGCGCATCAACACGCTCTTCGTTACCCGCACCTGCGCCAACCGCAGCACCAACACGCAGACGACCTTGTTCATCTTTACAGGCGTTCGGTTTACGTTCTGCTTTCTGAAAGTCTTTCACGGTGATCATGCCGATCAGGTGGAATTCATCATCAACCACCAGCGCCTTCTCAACACGTTTTTCGTGCATTTTAGCCAGCACAACTTCGCGGGCTTCACCTTCACGGACGGTCACCAGACGCTCTTTCGGCGTCATGTAAACGCTAACCGGCTGGTTCAGATCTGTAACAAAACGCACGTCACGACCGGTGATGATGCCGACCAGTTCGTTTTCTTCGGTTACAACCGGATAGCCAGCAAAGCCGTTACGCTCGGTCAGTTCTTTCACTTCACGCAAAGTGGTGGTTGGCAGAACGGTCTGCGGATCTGTCACCACGCCAGATTCGTGTTTTTTCACGCGGCGAACTTCTTCAGCCTGGCGCTCAATAGACATGTTTTTGTGGATAAAGCCGATACCGCCTTCCTGAGCCAGAGCGATAGCCAGGCGCGCTTCCGTTACGGTATCCATTGCTGCAGAGAGCATAGGGATATTCAGACGAATAGTTTTCGTCAGCTGGGTGCTGAGGTCAGCGGTATTCGGCAGAACGGTAGAATGAGCAGGAACGAGGAGAACGTCGTCAAACGTCAGAGCTTCTTTAGCGATACGTAGCATGGGCAATATCTCGACCAGAGTGGTTAATAAATATTGCCGCGGCATTATACAGAGCGTAACCGATTGCATCTACCCCTTTTTACAAAAAATGCTTGCTATCCCCAACTGGCGGGTTACTATCGACTGAATAACCTGCTGATTTAGAATTTGATCTCGCTCACATGTTACCTTCTCAATCCCCTGCAATTTTTACCGTTAGCCGCCTGAATCAAACGGTTCGCCTGCTGCTTGAGCATGAGATGGGACAGGTGTGGATCAGCGGCGAAATCTCTAACTTTAGCCAGCCCTCTTCCGGTCACTGGTATTTTACGCTCAAAGACGATACCGCCCAGGTGCGTTGTGCCATGTTTCGCAACAGCAACCGCCGGGTCACCTTCCGCCCACAACATGGGCAACAAGTATTAGTTCGCGCCAATATCACATTGTATGAGCCGCGCGGCGATTATCAGATTATCGTCGAGAGTATGCAGCCAGCGGGTGAAGGCTTGTTGCAACAGAAATACGAACAGCTCAAAGCGAAGTTGCAGGCCGAAGGTTTGTTCGATCAGCAATTTAAAAAACCACTTCCCTCCCCCGCGCACTGCGTGGGTGTGATCACTTCAAAAACCGGTGCGGCACTGCACGATATTCTGCATGTATTAAAACGTCGCGATCCCTCATTGCCAGTGATTATTTATCCTACCGCCGTACAGGGTGATGATGCGCCGGGGCAAATCGTTCGCGCCATTGAACTGGCAAATATTCGCGGCGAGTGTGATGTGCTAATCGTCGGACGCGGCGGTGGTTCGCTGGAAGATTTATGGAGTTTTAACGACGAACGCGTGGCGCGGGCGATTTTTGCCAGCCGTATTCCGGTAGTCAGCGCTGTCGGGCATGAAACCGATGTCACCATCGCCGACTTTGTTGCCGATCTGCGTGCGCCCACACCATCTGCCGCCGCCGAAGTGGTGAGCCGCAATCAGCAGGAGTTGCTGCGCCAGGTGCAATCTGCCCAGCAGCGGCTGGAAATGGCGATGGATTATTATCTTGCTAATCGGGCACGTCGTTTTACGCAAATTCATCATCGGTTACAGCAGCAGCACCCGCAGTTACGGCTGGCACGCCAGCAGACTGCGCTTGAACGCCTGCAAAAACGAATGAGCTTCGCACTGGAAAATCAGCTTAAACAGGCAAATCAGCAGCAGCAACGCCTTATCCAGCGGCTTAACCAGCAAAATCCGCAACCACATATTCATCGGGCGCAAACTCGCATTCAGCAACTGGAATATCGTCTGACAGAAACGCTTCGCGCACAGCTTAGCGCCACACGTGAACGTTTCGGCAACGCGGTAACGCACCTGGAAGCCGTCAGCCCACTTTCCACGCTGGCACGCGGCTATAGCGTGACCAGCGCCGCCGATGGCTCAGTCCTGAAGCAGGTTAAACAAGTTAAAGCTGGCGACACGCTAACTACCCGCCTTGGCGATGGCGTGGTGGTCAGCGAAGTCAGCGCGGTAAAGCGCTCACGTAAACCACGCCGTTCTGTGCCGGACTGAACATAATCAATGTCCGGCAATATTGTACAGAATCACTGGAAACAGGTAGCAAACCCAGGCGTCCCATCGACATCAATACCGCAATTCTGAGTGTTCGTTGACATGTTCAGGCCACAGTAGAAACTGCCGCTGCTGGCCGATGATGAGAGATAGCTAAACGACGTCATCGGCCATCCCAGGCTATTCATTGAACCATGCAATGTCTGCAACTCACTGTATGTCGGCGCTTTGCCCAGACTACCGCACTGTTTTTCAAAATCCAGCTTACTGGCATCAATAGTATGCGCCAGCGCCCAGATTTCGTTATTCACAATCGGCGTTGATGCCGGCGTCGCAGACGACACTTCCGACGCCAACAATGGACGATGTAACGTTTTTCCGTTCACGGTCACGGTATCCACCATATTCCCCCAGAAGCTGGCCGTGGGGATATCAGGACTGGTATGGACGGTAAAGATGGTATCCAGCGACGATGTAACCGTGTCGTCACTCACCAGCGCCACCTTCAGCGGCGTTTTATACCCCGGCGAATTATCCTGGCGGATGGTGAAGGTCGCCGTACCGTTGCTCGCAGTCACGCCGCTAATGCTGCTGCCGTTATCCGTTAGCGTCACGCTCGCGCCCGCAGGCGATACGGGTGCCAACAACATGTCATCAAAACTCGCCACATCATCGCCGTACAGCGTCACGCCGGGATTTCTCGGCGCCGCTTCACCGCGCGTCAGGGTGAACGCCACGTTGGGCTTCGCCTTCCCGGTGCCATCTTTCGTCGTCACGGTTAAAAACATCGCTTCGCCCTGTTTGGCTACTGCCGCCTGTCTGCCGGAATCAAACTGCGAAGATGTCAGCGTGATGGTCGCCTCAGGGCGCGGGTTAAGCAGACATGCCTGATAGGCTGTGTTTTTCGAACCGGCCGCACCCGAATACAAATCCACCGTCTTACACGTGGTTGACGAACTTGTACACTGATCCATCCCCCACCAGGAATAACTACCTGATACGGCTGGCCAGCCAATGGCCGCCTGGAGCGTATGGTTAGGATAGCGGTTGTACAACGCGTTCAGATCGTCGAGCGTCGGCTGTTTTGCTTCGTCGGCACACGGGCTAACAGTACTGTCCAGTCTCTGTTTTATCTTTATTGTGGGCCAGTGTTCATTGGCCTGTAATACGCTGGTAACACCTGTTGCAGACGGTAGCTCTGTCAACAATTTCGGCCGCTCAAACACCGCACCGTTCGCCGCCGTCGCCGTTTCCGGCATATGGCCCCACATATTCGCTTTGTCGCTATTCGGGCTGGTAATCACGGTAAAGACTGTATCCAGCGATGATTTCATCTGCGTGCTGCTGCCTGTTGCCGTCGCGATCATCGGCGTCTTGAGCCCGGAGGTGTTATCCTGATGCAGGTTAAAAGTCACCTGCCCCTGGGCATCCGTCTGCATAATTATATAGTGATTGCCAGTCGTAAAATCAACTAAAGAGCCGCTCGTGTATGTTTGTGCCGGAGCAAAACTGTCTACCACCAGGTCATCAGTAACAGAGGTAGCCATTTCGCTGGTTCCTGCACGATTTACACTTGTACCACGCTGGATACCCACCGACTCATAGGCCGCAGGTGAACCGTCGCTATATGTTACCGTTACCGTGAGAGGAATCGACTCGCCTTTCTTCGCTTTTCCGGCCAGCCATACGCTGTCCCAGTTTTCCGGCGCTGACGCCAGAGTTATCGCGCCGATCGGTTCCGCATTCACCAGGCAGACCAGCGGCCAGGGGGTCGAAGTAGAGGAAGTGCTCATTACAGAGCCAACCGTACCGAGGTTAACATATTGATATGCAGGAACTGCTATCACCGCACTGGAAGCCGCATTACGCGACCAGAAACCCGGTACTGATGGATCTGCAGGCCACCCCTGCGTTGATTGCAACGCCCCATCAGGATACTGTTCATAAAGCGACAGCAAATCATTTAGCTGTGGTAATCTGTCCTGACACCCCCCTTGATTACCATTCAATGCCTGGGTGATTGTGACTTTCTGCCACACTTCGTTATTAACATTGAAAGATGCAGTAGCGCCTGTTTCAGCTTTTAACAGCGGACGATTGAATACCTTACCGTTTTTGGCGGTTAAGGTTTCTGGCATATACCCCCAGTAGTTCGCCAGTGACGTATCCGGGCTGGTTTGTACTGTAAAGATGGCGCTCAATGGTTGCGAGGTTGCCGCATTATTATCCAGCGTTGCATGAAGCGGCATTCTGACACCCAGGCCCGCATTAGGTTGATTCACGGTCAGTGTCATTGTGCCATCCGGCCCGGTAGAGCCATAAAAGTTCACCGATTTATCTAAATACGCCTGATGATTATTTTCATCCGTGACTGAAATCAAATTCGACGTGGCATCTGATACCCCTGCGTTTTTACGACTTAACGACGTATCATGACGAAACAGGAATGGCGTATTGCCTAACAAATTCCCCTGCGCATCACGCGTCGTCACCGTCAGAATCATTTGTTCCTGATTGGTGGTGTAATCCGTTTTTACTTTAACCGCATCGTAACTATCAGCTTTTATCGTCTTATCTGACGTCAGCGTAATCTGCGCCGCTTGAGGGTTCGCGGTGGTCTGACAGGTTAAATAGCCGGTATCGCTGGCCGCCAACGAGCTGCCAGTGCCGTTGCTGAGCTGCACGCTTTTATATTTGCGGCTGTCCGTCGTCGCATCATCTGCCGTGCTGCTCACATAATTCTCCAGCACTGGCCAACCGTCGGCCTCATGGCCGCCCCAGTTATTTGCCAGCGTGACCAGCGCATCCTGCGCTGGTATATAATCCGTGCCGCAGCCATTAATACTGGTTGTTCCGGCCTGACCTTCGGTAAACAGCGCCCAGGTTTCGTTGTCCTCAACCTGGCTTTTTCGTCCACTGGTGGTACTCAGTTCAGTAAATAACAGCGGACGTTTAAATGTCAGCCCGCCCGCCGTCAGCGTCTCCGGCATATGGCCCCACATTTTGGCTTTCGCGGAGTCCGGGCTGGTGGGCACTGTGAAAATAGTGTCCATACTGGCTTTTTTGGTTGGATCGGAATACAACGCCGCCGTCAGCGCCGTTCTGGTGCCATGAGTGTCCGGGCGGGTAATCGAGAGAATTTTGCTGCCGTCGCTGCCGGTCATTGAGGTATAGACGGTTGCCTTATCGTTCAGCGTCACTTCGTCAGGCTGGCCGCCGTCCACCACCACCGGCGCAACAATGCCGTCGCCACTGCCAGCAAGGTGTTTTTCGCCGGAACGGGTATAGCCATCGCCGCGATTGAGGGTAAACGGCATATCCGGTATCGGGTTGCCCTGTGCGTCTTTTACCGTCACTTTCACCGGCAACGTTTCACCTCTTTTCAGCTTCGCCGCGTTGTCCGTCGCATCCCACTGCGCCGGGTCAACCACTTCCAGCGTAATGCTAGCGGCAGGCGCGTTCGCCGTAGTCAGGCAACTGACGTAGGTCTCGGACTCATTGTTATTCACCAGACTGCCGTCGTTCAGCCAGACGGTAAACAGATGCGGCACGTTATCCGCCGGAGAACTACTCCAGTACGACTGACGCTGGGTCGGCCAGCCGTGTTCCGTCTGAATGGCGTTGCCGCTGTTAGCAGCATATAAATCCGTCAGTTGCGTGCGGCGCGGCAACATATTGGCACCGCAGCCGCCCGCGCTGGTATTCGTCAGATCAGCCTGCGCCACGCGTACCCAGGTTTCATTATTCTCAGTAATGGAACTCGACGCATTCGCCACTTCCGTCGCCAGTTTCGGGCGGCCAAAGGTCAGGGAACCGACGGTGATAGTGTCGTCCATGTGCCCCCACATCTGCGCCCCCTGCGGGCCAGGCACGCTCGGGCTGGTAACAACAGTGAAGATCACCGAGTAGTTAACCGTGTTAGGTATCTCTGAATTGGTCGGCGTAATAATCAGCGGCGTTCTTAAGCCCACGCCCTGCGGCTGTTCAATCACCACCGCTGCATTGCCCTGCGCGTCCGTAGTGCCGGAATAGACCAGAGACGGCTGTGATGTACCGTAAAACGTGCCGTTCATCTCCAGCGCGCCAGAGGTGGGATCGTCAAAACCATCGGCTCGCCCCCGCTGGTTCACGCCGATATCTTTGGTAATGGTGAAGGCCGCATAAGCCACTGGCGCATTATTAAGTGCATTGAAGGTATGCACCGTCATGGTGATTTTCTCACCTACTTTGGCCTGCGCTTTGGTGCCGACAGTCACATCGCGGTCTGTCGTTGCTGCAATGCGCGTCACCAGCTCATTGCCTGAACAACTCAGGTAGTTTTGTTTAAACCCGCTGTAGCTATCGACGCCGCCATTATTGAGGTTGACGGAAGAGTGCGTGACGTCTTCTACCGCGGTCAGATAATCCTGCTTCGACGTCGGCCAGCCGTATTGGGTACCGATCTCATTGCCGGGATAGGCAGCATACAAACTTTCCAGCGAACTCTGGCGCGGAATATGCCCGACGCCGCATTCGGCCTGCATGCTGGTGTCCTGATCGAACAGCGCCCAGTCTTCGTTGTTTTCACGCATCTGCCCCAGCTCATGGCTGGTTTCATCCGCCAGCCGCGGACGTTTAAATATGCTACCTGCGGCAATAAGACCTTGCATATGGCCCCACATGCGGGCCTGCGCGACATCCGGGCTGGTGATCACGGTGAAGATCACGTCTTTGGCATCTTCAGCTGTAAAATTGCTGCGCATTTTCGCCGTAATATGCGTTTTTACCCCGGCGCCGTCGGGCTGAGTCAGGATCAGCGTCGCCTGACCATTGGCATCGGTAATACCTTCGTAAGTATGGTCGTCCACCTTTTGCAGATTGCCATTCTCCGCAATTTGCACCGGATGCGCTTCCCATGCGGCGTCATTTTCCCCCTTACGGTTAACGCCGTTATCCAGGTGCACAGAGAAGTAGTAATACGGCAACGGCTGATCGTTATTTTTGTTGTCGGTGATCGCCAGACGCATGGTAATCGTTTCGCCAACCTTCGCTTTCGCGGCATTCAGCGTACTGTCAAAACTTCCCGGCGTCAGTATCAGCTTCGGTTCAACATCCGGCGCTTCTTTATCCACACAGCTCACCAGAAATCGGGTGTCGTCCGGTTTCTGCGCTTCACTACGATTCGCCATATTCGCCGCATGGTGCTGCCCGGTCGTTCCCGCCAGCGACGACCAGTAGTAATCATCCTGCATCGGCCAGCCCAGCACCTGCTGCACTGAAGTCGGAATTACCGTCGCCAGCGCGCCGAACTGACGCATACCGGGCAAAATGGCGCAATGGTTGTCCGCGCCGCTCCAGGTGAAGGTGGACCATGTTTCGTTGCGATCAACCACTGTGCCGTCATGACTGGCTTCCGCCGCCAGTTTCGGGCGCGAGAAGGTGTAGCCGTAGGCTTCCACCGTGTCGGCCATATGGCCCCACATGCTGGCTTCCGGCGCGTCCGGGCTGGTCAACACCGTGAAAATCACGGCGGTTTCGCTGGTTTGAGTAATCCCCGCCAGACTGACGACCAGCGGTGTTTTCACGCCTGGTCCGTTGGGTTGTGTGACCTGGATTGTGGCTGTGCCGTTCTCATCTGTCGTACCGCGATATTCTGTCGCCGTCGTGGACAGTTCGGTGGTATCCAACATTACTGGCCCAACGTTATTTACTCCCCCCTGACGGTTTTCGGCGTCTTTACGTTTAACGCTAAAAGGAATGTTGCCTGCCGGGTTGCCCACACAGTCTTTCGTCGTCACGGTCAGCGTCAACGTACCGCCGACGGTGGTTTTCGCCGCCTTTAGCGTGTCGTCATAGCCAGCAACGCTTATCGTCACCAGATCGCCGCTGGCCTGAGCGATATTGAGCGTCACCTTCTGGTCACTTAATGGGATCACGCCCTCGTTCGGCACCCCGGTCAGGGTGAATAAATTCAGTTGCGGTATAGTCTGCGATTGGCTGATTTGCGGCCACGCCACCAGCGTATGTCCAGCCAGATCCTGTGCGCAGAAGGAGCGATCCGGGCGCGGCTGCGGATTCAGCGGCGTGTCCGGCGTGGCGGACTCAGCCCAGATTAATGAAACCGCGGGCGGTGTCTGGTTTTCCCAGCGCAGCAACGGCGGAATATCAAACAGATCGCCCTGCGTATCCTGTGGGTTAGTCAGGATCATATTGGCGGCGGTATCGTCGACGCTGAACTCGCCGGGTTTAGCGGTATTGGCAATATCGTGAGTTTGGGTCGGATCAAGCTGCACGCTGCCCTGGTAGACGGGCACGCTGGCACTGTCGGCAAAAGGAGCGGTGCCGTTAATGGCTCCCGTTGGCATTACGGGTTGCTGCCACTGACCGCCTTTCAGCGCCGCATGGGCGGAAAGCATCATCATGGCGAACAACGCCCCGATTCCGATGATTTTGCTCAGTTTAAAAAAACTGGACATAAGAAAACTCCATCCCGCCTGTCCCATATTGAGATAACACGCAACACACTTTACTTAACGTTAGATCAGATTGTTGGCCTGGCTAAGTAAAGTCCGCTGAAAACGCCATTCCAGATGGAATGGCGTTTGTGAAATCAGAATTACTGATTGTCGTTGCGTTTGTACTTGATGGACAAACCGTAACCCTGCACACCATCGGCGCCTGCAGTGGCGAAGATAGTCGTGGCTGCCGCATTGGTCGCCGGAATGACCAGATCGGCGTTTTCAACAGTAGAATCACCGCCTGCCGCACCCAATTGTTGACTGGTGCCGCTAAATACCCATCGGTAGTCGTAATTAGCGGTAACATCCACATCGCCGGTATTCCAGCTATTGCTGCCGTCTTTATCCTGGTAAATGCGGACTTTATATGTATGTTCTGTATGCAGAACATCACTCGTATGACCAGTAGACAGCAGATCAACATCAGGTGCCGCGTTGTCGTAAATCATGACTTTCACGCTTTCATCAACAACTGGCCCTGTCGGGATATCATCGCTGTCGGAACCACCACCGTCCGCATCGGACAAGTCAACCAGGTTGAGCACTTGCTCTGCCTGATTTGGCACACCGGTACTGGTAGTTGGTAGAATTTTAATACCGATATAATAGTCAGCATCGTCGGCCTGAATGGTGTAAGAATCCTGGCCTGTTGTGCCGCTAATCTCAACCGCATCCGAACCATTTTGGTTTTTGGACCGCGTCCAGACAATCGTCGCTTTTGTTAAGGCATTCGGAGCGCCAGCATTACTCGCTCCGTTGTCAACATCGCCCTGCTGATCGCCAATCGTCCAATTAATCGTGATTTTATCGTTAACGTGAAATTGCTTATCGACATCGGTCGCAACAGTACGGCCACCGCGATCAATGCTTACGATTACATGATCCTTACCCGTATCTGAAGCCCGATCCAACTGTGGCGTGCTACTGCTGGTAATCCACGGCACAGTACCATTAATGCCGCCCGTGCTGCCGGACATCGTGTAACTGGCACCGCTTTTCAAATTACCCAGTTGTTGCTCACCTGCTGCTAACGCCGCGGGCACTGCACAATACCCGGCGAGTACTAACGCCAGCGCGATCTTCGTCAGGCCGCGTTTTGTTTCCTGTTGCATACACACTCTCCTTGGTTAAACCTCAGCGGCTGGCCGATCGGCCATTACGCCGATCTTATTTCTTGCTGTATTTCACCTGTAAACCGTATCCCTGCACGCCATCGCCTGCCTGCGCGCTAAACTTCTGTGCGGCTTCCTGATTGGTCGCCGGGATAACAATATCTTCATTGGTCGTGTTGGCTTGTGCGCCTGTTTCACCGTGTGCACTCTGCCCGGTAAATTCCCACTGGTAGTCGTACTGCGCCATCTCTTCATCGGTCAATTTTTCCGACTGCTGGAAAATGCCGTCTTTGTTAGCATCGCGCCACAGCACAAAGCGATAGGTATTATTCAACGGAAGTGGATCTTTGTTACCGATAAGGTTGACGGGATTTGTCGCGCCGATGCGATAAATAAAGGCATTCAACCCGCCGATATCGGAGCCGAGGAAGGTCACATCAACGTAGTTACTGTCGTCATAAGGCGCGGCTTTCGCCTTCCAGCGGAAAGTGCCGGGCAACGTACTGGCAAGCGTGACAGTACCTTTTTCTTTGTTCTTTTCGGCAATAAAGACGCAAGGGGCTTCGGTGGTGCAAGGTTTATTAGCAAGAGTAACTTTTTTATCCTGCGCATCGTAAAGCTGCGGATTAAGGTTATCTTCCGGGAGCACATTTCCTTTGCCATCCGTATCATCGCCAAAGCTATCCGTCACGTCTAAATCCATCACCACGCCGTCTACGCCATCGGCCTGGGCGCTCGCTTCATGGCTGTGGTTGTTCTCTTCCGGTACGTTGGCAATATTGTTAACAATAAGCTCAATCTTCCGGTCCTGGTTAACAGTGATTTCCACCACGCCGGAGTTCTGGCGGTTACCTTTTTCATCTTCCAGCGCAATACGCACCCGCCAGGTGTTGAGTTTTTGCTGTTCAGCTTCGGTAGAGGCGTACTGCCAGGCGGGAAGAACGATATTCCAGCGGTTGTTGTTACCTTCGGTGAGAGTATTCTCTTTGATCACCGGCATCACCAGAGTGCGTGCGGCGTTGTTCTTTGCCTGCCAGAACGCAGCAACAATTTTGTAGTGGTGATTAATCAACGCATTAACGGTCCACTTACATTTTTCCAGGCCAACCGCTTCTTCTGGCGTGTCTTTAATGACGCACTCAGGATGTTCATTGGTGGCATCGGCTTTCAGCCACAGAGTGACATCGAGGGGATCTTTCTCACGATATTCGAGAACAATGAAGTTATTACGCTCGACAAAATCGTGGCGACTCCCCATCAATGAGTGGGCAATCTTAACGTTTTCAGGATCGAGCTGGTCTTTGAGCGGCGTCCCAAACTGATAGTTAAGGGTCGCATTGACGGTGACATCAGTGTTATCGCCTGTGCCGGTCTTAAAATCAGTTCCCACCGTAATGAGCGGTACTGGCTGGTAATTTAGCCCCAGCGTCACAGCGTGTGGATTTTTCTCCAGATTATCGGTGCCAAAGAGCGCCACTTCATCGCCATAATATTGTTCAAAAACAATTTTACCACCCAATTGTGGATACGCAGGCAGCCAGGCTTCCGCCCGAATATCCCAGCCCCGCGCCGGACGCTCTTCGTAAAAATCGAAATCTTCTGAATTTTTCCAGCCGGAAAGTGGATGATAATAGTTACCGGAGAATTTTAAATAATCGGTCCAGGCTTCTGTTCCTAAACCTAAACGGCGATGGCCTCGGGTAAAATCATAATCATAAAATATATTTCCACCCAACAACCATTTATCAAAATTATGTCTTACGCCAATTCCTGCATTACCTATTGTACGCTCTTCTTTGCGTTGCGCTGAAAACTGGCTGAAATAAACAGTACTTTGGTCATCATACCAGGGAATAAAATAGTCGATGGAACTGCCTTCCAGATCACCCCCCTGACCGATGGAGAGGTTTGATCTTACCTTGCCATAAGGTGACAATGCGCCTTCGATGTATGACTGGGCAGATGAAGTGATTTGACTTTGTAGATAGCTTCTGGCCTGAGATTCGAGCGCCTCGGGAGTCAGGTTTTCAAAACCCTGCGTGGCAGAGTTCGTGATGTAATCGGCACCCTGTTCTTTAAAAGATTTACCCTTGTTATTTTGTTCTTCCTGGTGAGCGGCTTCGCTTCCCAGGTCAGGTAATGAAGATTCATTTTGCCCAACGCTTATCTCTGGTGCCGCACACGCAGCGCCAGAGATAAGCGTTAAAAAAATAAAGCGCATCCATTGCACCATACAACATCCTTATAACATTTTATACAGAGAATATTTGCTTAGAATTCTATTCTAAATCTCCCCGGGAAAATACATTTGCAGATCTAAATATATTCCTAAAAATAAATAATAGTGATTCACTTAACTCTTTTATCAGTTATAGTGATAATATATACGCTGTTATATTCACTAAATAAATGGGATATAATTAAATAATATATTTTATTAATATCAGAAGACGGAAAATTCGACTCGCTTACGAGAAATCAGTCCATGTCCGTTCTGACAGAAATAATCTACTGCACCGCAAGCTTTCAGCACCTGTAATGGTTTATGACAATCCGGGCAAAGTGGCTGAACAGTGAAATTTTTATCGCAGACTGCACAATGGGCAGTGTTGCCGCTGATATCGAGAGTGTTCTGGCAAATTGGGCAGCTGAGTTCCATCGTGTTCCTCGCGTTTTATACGGGTTTCCCTCCCCACAAAGAAAGGGAAACCCAACAAATAAGTAAGTGGTTACTTATTTTTCTTGATGTGCTTCATCAGACGTTTACGCTTACGCATCTGGGTCGGCGTCAGAGTGTTACGCTTGTTCGCATACGGGTTTTCCCCTTCTTTGAACTGAATACGAATCGGCGTCCCCATTACGTCCAGCGACTTGCGGAAGTAGTTCATCAGATAACGCTTGTAAGAATCTGGCAGGTCTTTCACCTGGTTACCGTGAATCACCACAATCGGTGGGTTGTAACCCCCTGCGTGGGCATATTTCAGCTTCACGCGACGACCACGTACCAGCGGCGGCTGGTGATCTTCAACAGCCATAGTCATGATACGCGTCAGCATGGAAGTCCCCACACGACGAGTCGAACTGTCATAAGCCTCGCGCACCGATTCAAACAGATTGCCAACCCCGCTGCCGTGCAATGCAGAAATAAAGTGCACGCGGGCGAAATCGATAAAGCCCAGACGGAAGTCCAGCGTCTCTTTCACCTGCTCTTTTACTTCCTGGCTCAGACCATCCCACTTGTTCACCACAATCACAAGTGAGCGCCCACTATTAAGAATAAAGCCCAGCAGGGAGAGATCCTGATCGGAGATACCTTCGCGCGCATCAATCACCAGCATCACTACGTTGGCATCTTCAATCGCCTGCAACGTTTTGATTACCGAGAACTTCTCTACCGCATCAGTAATTTTGCCGCGCTTACGCACACCTGCTGTGTCAATGAGTACATACTCACGTCCATCGCGCTCCATTGGAATGTAGATGCTGTCACGCGTCGTGCCAGGCATGTCATAAACCACGACGCGATCTTCACCGAGAATACGGTTAGTGAGTGTAGACTTACCGACGTTCGGGCGCCCAACAATCGCCAGTTTGATTGGCAGACTTTGCGGGTCAAAGTCGTCTTCCTCTTCTTCTTCGCCGTTCTCTTGCGCTTCAAATTGTGCCCAGTATTCAGCGTCTTCGTCCACTTCTTCCTGCGGCGCGAGTTCTTCCATCCACGGCAGCAGAACGCGCTCCAGCAGACTTAATACGCCACGACCATGAGAAGCGGCAATGGGATAAATTTCCCCTAAACCCAGCGAGTAGAAATCAACAACGGCCTGATCGGGGTCCAGCCCGTCAGTTTTGTTCGCCACCAGGAAGGTGGGCTTTTCGCGAGAACGCAGATGTTTGGCAATGGCTTCATCCGCAGGCATCAGACCTGCGCGCGCATCAACCATAAACAGCACAACGTCCGCTTCTTCAATCGCCAGCAGCGACTGTTCCGCCATACGGGTTTCGACCCCTTCTTCGGTGCCGTCGATCCCGCCGGTATCAATACAGATAAACTCGCGGCCTTCAATTTCCGCACGACCGTACTTACGGTCACGAGTCAGACCCGGGAAATCCGCAACCAGCGCATCTCGGGTGCGAGTTAGACGGTTAAATAGCGTGGATTTTCCTACGTTAGGGCGCCCGACAAGCGCGACCACAGGTACCATGTTTAAAGCCTCATTTTTATAAATCATCAGACAACAAACGCCATTTTTGCGTCGTTGTTAAAAACAGGAAAACGGCCCCTGTCCAGGAGCCGTTTTCAAAGTGAACGACAGAGACGATTAACGTGTAATGGAATACACAGTCCCGTCTTTTGCCTGGATTAGCAGTTTGCCATCAGCGGCAACCGGTTCCGTCTGGAAACCGGAACTATCAACTTTTTGTTGGGCAACGAAACGACCATCTTCAACGTTAATCCAGTGCAGATAACCTTCGCTATCCCCCACGACCAGGTTGCCATTATACAACACCGGGGAAGTCAGCAGACGATGCAGCAGATCGCTCTGCGTCCACAGCGTAACGCCGCCATCAATAGTCAATGCCATTACTCGATCATTTTGATCGACCAGATAGATACGGTTACCATCAACGATGAAATCATTCACCGAACCCAGCTCGCGTTTCCACATAATCTGACCGCTGCGCAGATCGAGCGCCGTCAGATTACCATTATAGGCCAGGGCAAAAACAACGCCGTTAACGACGACAGGTGTCGTGTCAACATCGCTCAGACGATCAATTTCAGTAGAACCGGTCGCCTGGGAGATACGTTGTTGCCAAATCATCTGACCCTGTTGCATCAGCACCGCACTGACACGACCATTGTCACCACCGACAACGGCTGCGCCAAAGGCAGTAGCTGGCGCAGATTCGCCACGCAACGAGAGCGAAGGCATATCAAGGTTAACCGTCCATTTAATGGCGCCGTCAGCTTCGTTCAGCGCCTGCAACTGACCGTTGCTGGTGTGAATTAACACCAGTCCATCGCTAACTACCGGACGAGAAAGCGCTTCGCCCGCCACTTTAGTTTGCCATGCCACAGTACCATCGCTGGTATTCAGCGCGTAAACCTGCGCCTTTTCGCTGCCAATGTAAACATGACCGCCAGACACGGTCACACCGCCGGAAAGCAGTGCTGGCACTTTTGAGAACCAACCGTCTTTCTCCGCAAGGTTGACAGACCAGATTTCTTTACCGTCATCCGCATTCATCGCTTTCACTAAACCAGCGCGGTCCGCTGCATAGACAACGTTGTCCGCCTGCGCCGGATGAAGATTGGAGTAAAAGTTGCCAATACCGCTACCAACGGAAGAACTCCATACGGTCGTCGGCGTAAACTGGTTTTCAACGGTCGGCAATGGGGACATCTTTACCACATCTTCTTCGCTGTTAAACAGCGAACAGCCGCTTAAAAGGGTAACGGAAAGCAGTCCTGGCAGCAGTAATTTACGCAATTGCATCGGGTCCCTCTCAGATGGACAAATTATTAATTTTCATCTGCATCATTTCGCTCAGTGCCGGAGTAACATCGCTTTTTACGCCTGCTTCCCATGCACTACGCGCGCCTTGTTTATCACCTTTGCTCAGCAATGCTTCACCACGCAAGTCGGCAACAATGGCAGCCCACCCTTCACCTTTAATGGTATCGAGAGTTTTCAGCGCGGCATCAGCCTGCTTGAGCTGCACCTGAACTCGGGCAAGACGCAGATTTATCACGGCTTTGAGATTTTCATCGCTCGTGTCCGCCAGCCCTTGTTGTAGCTGAGCGGCAGCTTTCTCTAGCTCATTTTTGTCAACAAATTGCTGCGCAAGTTCCAAAGAAGCCAGCGCACCGTAGGTATTTTTATTTTCCGCAGCGAATTTTTCCGCCGCCGGGATGCTATCCGGTTTACCTTCGCTAACGGCGGTAACCGCATTTTGATAAGCAAGAGAAGCGGAGCGTGCGGACTCAACCTGATGGCTGTTCCAGTAGCGCCAGCCAATCAGTGCGCCAACGCCTAAAATCACCCCAACAGCCAGTGCTTTGCCATTTTCAGCAAAGAAGCGCTTCACCGCTTCAACCTGGTCGTTTTCGTTCTCGTAAATTTCCACGCTGTCCTTCTCCTGAATTAAGCCAGTAACGTGCGCAAATGCGCGGCTACGCTATCCTGCGCGACTGCCGTTTGCTCACCAGAGCGCAAATCCTTCACTACTGCCGTGCCGTTAGCCACTTCAGACTCACCCAGCACCACAGCAACGCGGGCACCCCATTTATCAGCACGGGCAAACTGTTTCCTAAAGTTGCCGCCGCCGTGGTTGGTCATCAGTTTTACGCCAGGTAATTCATCACGCAGACGCTCGGCTAATGCCAGTGCCGCGGGTTGCGTATCGGCACCAGATGCCACCAGGTATATATCGACAACAGGATCGGCTTTAAATTCCGGGTTAACTGCCTGAACCAACAAAACAAGACGCTCAAGTCCCATTGCAAAGCCAACTGCCGGCGTTGCGCGACCGCCGAGCTGCTCTACCAGACCGTCATAGCGACCGCCAGCGCATACCGTACCCTGGGAGCCAAGGCTGTTAGTTACCCACTCGAAAACGGTACGATTGTAGTAATCCAGCCCGCGCACCAGACGCTGGTTAACGGTATAGGCAATACCCGCGCTCTCTAACAATTTGCACAGCCCGGCAAAGTGCTCGCGAGACTCATCATCAAGATAGTCGCCTAATGCCGGCGCATCGTTGAGCAGCGCCTGTACTTCTGGATTTTTAGAATCCAGCACACGCAGCGGATTGGTGTACATGCGACGTTTGCAGTCTTCGTCCAGCTTTTCTTTATGCTGTTCGAGGAACGCGACTAAGGCATCACGATAGTTTGCACGCGCTTCCAGTGAACCGATTGAGTTCAGCTCGAGGGTAACGTGTTCAGAGATCCCCAGCGCACGCCACCAGCGAGCGGTGAGCATAATCAGTTCAGCATCAATATCCGGGCCTTGCAGACCGAAAACTTCGCAGCCCAACTGATGGAACTGACGATAACGCCCTTTTTGCGGACGTTCGTGACGGAACATTGGTCCGATATACCACAGATGCTGTTCCTGATTGTACAGGAGACCATGCTCGATGCCGGCGCGTACACAGCCCGCCGTCCCTTCAGGGCGCAAAGTCAGGCTGTCGCCATTGCGATCTTCAAAGGTATACATCTCTTTTTCAACCACGTCGGTGACTTCACCAATCGCACGTTTGAATAGCGGGGTCTGCTCTACAATCGGCAAGCGAATTTCACTGTAACCGTAGCTGCCGAGCACGTTTTTCAGTGTGCCTTCAATGCGCTGCCAGATGGCCGTTTCGCCAGGCAGGTAATCGTTCATGCCGCGAATGGCTTGAATGTTTTTTGCCACGTTTATTCTCTTTCTGAATATAAAAATGAACCCTCAACGCTTCCGTTATTGTTTCGGGAGCCATGCGGGTTCAATCATACACGGGAAGCGAGGCGCTTCCCATCACGTTATTATTTTTCAACCTGCTGAATGTCAATGCGACGCGCCTCATCCAACTGGCTGGCTTTCGCACGGATGCGCGCTTCCAGTTGGTCGATCATGTCGTTGTTGTCCAGACGGTCTTTGCGTACGCCATCTTCATAGAGGCCGCTTTTCTTGTTGCCGCCAGTTACGCCGAGCGTAGAAACCAGCGCCTCGCCGGGGCCATTCACCACGCAGCCGATAATCGAAACGTCCATCGGAGTGATAATATCTTCCAGGCGCTGTTCGAGTGCGTTAACCGTGCCGATGACGTCAAACTCCTGACGAGAACAAGTTGGGCAGGCGATGAAGTTGATTCCGCGGGAACGGATACGTAGCGACTTCAGAATGTCGAAACCGACTTTTATCTCTTCGACCGGATCGGCAGCCAGCGAAACACGCAACGTATCGCCAATACCTTCGGACAACAGCAAACCTAAACCAATAGCAGATTTCACCGCGCCACTGCGCGCACCGCCGGCTTCGGTGATCCCAAGATGCAGCGGCTGATCGATCTGCTTTGCCAGCAGACGATAAGACTCTACCGCCAGAAAGACGTCAGACGCTTTCACGCTGACTTTGAACTGGTCGAAATTCAAACGATCGAGATGATCAACATGACGCATGGCGGATTCCAGCAACGCCTGCGGTGTCGGTTCGCCATACTTTTCTTGCAGATCTTTTTCCAGCGATCCCGCGTTTACACCAATACGAATCGGAATGTTTTTATCGCGCGCGCAGTCAACCACCATGCGAATACGCTCTTCATTACCGATGTTGCCAGGGTTAATACGCAGACAATCGACACCGTACTCTGCGACTTTTAGCGCAATGCGATAGTCAAAGTGGATGTCGGCCACCAGCGGTACGTTAACCTGCTGTTTGATAAGTTTGAACGCTTCTGCCGCGTCCATCGTCGGTACGGACACACGCACGATATCAGCGCCGACACGTTCCAGCGCCTTAATTTGATTGACCGTCGCTTCGACGTCCGTCGTGCGTGTATTGGTCATAGACTGTACAGCGATGGGGGCGCCATCGCCAATCGGCACATTCCCAACGTAAATGCGAGTTGATTTTCTACGTTGAATTGGAGCCTGGTTATGCATGAAAAATCTCCCGCGTTACCCGTCTGTTACTGCGCCGATGAAGGTTCGGCATTTACGGTCAGACGCGCAACCTGGTTAGTTCTGATAAAACGACTCAGATCGACAGGTTTCCCTTGATACTGGATCTGCACTGCGGCTGGCGCGCCAATTTTCAGTTTGTATGGCGCCTGACCGACTAAATTCAAATTACCGTCTTTACGCTGCATTCCGCTGAACAGTTTTTTACCGGTAGCATCAGTAACTTCCAGCCAGCAATCGGCAGTAAAGTTCATCACCAGCGCATTCGGGTCAGCCGCCGGAGTCGTCACGCCAGCCTGATCGGTTGGCAACGGCGCTGCGGTCTCTGGCGTCGTTGTCGTGGCCGGAACAGCAGGTGTGGTAGTGGCAGCCGTATCAACATTCGCTTGCGAAGGAGGAACAACCGCGTTTTGCTGCGGATCTACAACTGGCGCAGGGGTTGTTGTCGCTGGCGTTTGCGTGTTAGCCGCGGTCGTATCCGCTGCCGCTGGCGGCGTGTCTGTAGCCTGGTCTGCGGTAGTCGACGTATCTAACGGCACACTCTGGCTATTATTTAATTCCGCAGAGGATTGATCTGCCATGGTGGTGATCTCTTCCTGCTGGGCTTTATGATCCTGCCACCACCAGGCACCGCTCAGGCCGATAGCCACAAACAACACCAACCAGGTGATGGTCATCAGCCAGCCGTCGCGTTTTTTACGTCGCTTACCGAGAGAGAAACTCTGCATCGGAGCAACTTTTGCGGCCCGCAACGGAGCCTGCTTTTCCAGCCCCGGCAACAGTTCTTCTTCTGGGATATGTACCAAACGCGCATAAGAGCGGATATACCCGCGCAGGAATGTTGAAGCAAGATCGGCAGGCGCCTTATCTTCTTCAATGTCGCGTACCGTGGAAACTTTCAGGCAAAGTCGCTCTGCAACGGCTTGCAGGCTAAGTCCAAGTTGTTCGCGGGCATTACGCAAGCGAGCGCCGGTGGTAAGTGCTTCATTTTGGTCGTGCGTGGCTTCAGTATTCATTCGCTGCAGGTACGTTTAAATGAGAATTGGGATGCCGGTGAGCCATCTTGCCCACCCACACCGCGAAACATCCGTAAAGTTAACCTTTATCATACAGTATAAGACTGTCTGTATGCTCGTGACAAAAGCCATATTCGTTAAGGCTAACTGATTGTTGCATCGTTACATACTGCCTTAAAGTCAGCAAAAACGCACCGTTAATATTGACCAGACAATTGCAACTTAATACTTCATTCATAAAAGATTACGCCACGGTACATAAAGCAACCATGGCGTAATCGTTATCAGACCGTTTTAATCTCGATGGCTTCGCCCTGCATCCGTTTACGCAAAGTACGTTTAGTGCGGTCGATAACATCGCCCGCCAACTGACCACAGGCAGCATCGATATCATCGCCACGGGTTTTACGCACAATGGTAGTAAAACCGTAGCTCATCAGCACTTTTGAGAAACGGTCGATACGGCTGTTTGAGCTGCGGCCATACGGCGCCCCCGGGAACGGGTTCCATGGGATCAGGTTGATCTTACACGGCGTATCTTTCAGCAGTTCCGCTAATTGGTGCGCATGTTCTGTACCGTCGTTAACGTGATCGAGCATCACATACTCGATAGTGACGCGCCCCTGGTTAGCGTTGGATTTTTCCAGATAACGGCGTACCGCAGCAAGGAACGTTTCGATATTGTACTTTTTGTTGATCGGTACAATTTCGTCACGAATTTCATCATTCGGCGCATGCAGAGAGATTGCCAGCGCAACATCAATCATATCGCCCAGTTTATCCAGCGCCGGAACCACACCGGAAGTGGAAAGCGTGACGCGACGTTTCGACAGACCAAAACCGAAATCATCGAGCATGATTTCCATCGCCGGAACCACATTGTTGAGGTTGAGCAGCGGCTCGCCCATCCCCATCATCACTACGTTAGTGATTGGGCGCTGACCAGTGACTTTTGCTGCGCCGACGATTTTCGCCGCTCGCCATACCTGGCCGATAATTTCCGACACCCGCAGGTTGCGGTTAAAGCCCTGCTGAGCGGTAGAACAGAATTTACACTCCAGCGCACACCCCACCTGCGAGGAGACACAGAGCGTGGCACGGTCGTCTTCCGGGATATAAACCGTTTCAACGCGCTGATCGCCTACAGCAATCGCCCACTTAATAGTACCGTCAGATGAACGCTGTTCTTCAACCACTTCCGGTGCGCGAATCTCCGCGACCTCTTTCAGTTTGCCACGCAACACTTTATTGATGTCGGTCATCTCATCAAAGTTGTCGCAGCAATAGTGATACATCCACTTCATCACCTGATCGGCGCGGAAGGGTTTTTCACCTAAATCTTTAAAAAACTCCCGCATCTGCTGACGGTTGAGATCCAGCAGGTTAATTTTTCCATCTTTCGTGGTGACGTTTTCAGGTGTGACTAATTGTTCAGACATATGCTATTCCGGCCTCGTTATTACACGTTATGGCCCCTGGAGGGTTGAAAAAAGAAACGCCCCGGTGAGCGGCTGCTCGTCCGGGGGCGCTGCATTGTACAAATTCTGGCGCACGTATGCCACGTTTGCACGCGGCATTTACGAAATTATTAACGGGTGCGCGGACACACTTCGCCTTCACCGAAGAAGTAAGCGATTTCGCGAGCGGCAGATTCTACGGAATCAGAACCGTGAGTACCATTTTCAGTCAGGCTGTCAGCGTAATCGGCACGTAAAGTCCCTGCCAGTGCATTTGCCGGGTTAGTTGCCCCCAACAGATCGCGGTGGCGTTGAACGGCGTTTTCACCTTCCAGCACGGAAACCACAATCGGACCAGAGGTCATGAACTCAACCAGACCATCAAAGAACGGTTTTCCATCGTGTTCAGCATAGAAGCCACGAGCCTGTTCAACTGTCAGGTGCAGCATTTTGGTGCCGACAATTTTGAACCCTGCAGCTTCAAAGCGCGAAAAGATATTACCAATGACGTTTTTTGCTACCGCGTTCGGTTTGATGATGGAAAAAGTACGTTCAATAGCCATGTTTACCTCTGTAAAGTGTTCTGTTGTTGTCTGTACCTGCGTACGAGATGGCGCGGATTATAATGAGCAACACGGTCGTTGACTATTGACGAAGGTAACATTTTTTTAAAATAAACCTAGTTTAAGCAACAAACATCGTTAAAACAGATTACTGCATGACAAATCTCACCGTCGCCACCTGGCCCACCTCATCCATCACCAGTAATTGATAATCACCTTTTTCTGTCAAACGCAAAGTCACGCTGTATCCACGTTCGGTTAACGGCTCACCATTCAGAAACCACCAACGTTCCCCCGCCCCACCGCTGGTTTGCACCGGTAAAGACACCTCAGTAGCGCCAGGTAAACGCTTAATAATGGCGCCATCACGTACGCCTGTCAGTTGCAACGGTAACCAGGCGTCACGCCCATGCGGCGGGCAGGTTGTCGATGCCGCAGGCAGGCGTGCGGCGCGGCGTTCCTGGACTGGCAACCACGGTTCCAGCGGAAGCGGCCATACATTAATCATTTCTTGCCGTGCCTGAGGGCAATCGGCGGCGACACGTTTGCCCTTTTCATCCAGCCAGATGGGAAAGCGAATACCGTTAATCCCTTCTTGCTCCGGCAATAATAATGTTGGCGGCTGGCTACCGTCCAGCAACCAGGTCGCAAGGCGACGGCGGCAGTTACTGTCGCCTTCCGACAATGATTGCCCGCCAGGCCAGCAGATTACGCCACGGCTAACCGACTCTGGACGCGGATCTTCCGGCAGATTCGCACTTCGCGATAGCAAAATGTTATTAACCTGATTCAACAACGGTACGGCGCTGGCAAAGCCAAACTGACCGACAACCGGCGTACCGTCTGGCCTGCCGGTCCAGATACCAATCACATAGCGAGCATTAACACCTATCGCCCATGCATCGCGATAGCCATAGCTGGTGCCGGTTTTCCATGCCAGCGGGGCGATTCGCGGCAAAGCGCCGTCCGGTAGGGGTTGCGCTTCATCTGCCATAATCCGGCGAATAATCCACGCCGCTCCCGGCGACATCAACGGGCGTTCAAGCAACGGCTCATCTGGTTGTAGACGCAATTTACCTGCTTTACCGTGGCGAGCAAAAGCTGTATATGCCGCCACCATGTCCTCCAGCTTCGCGCCTGCCCCTCCGAGGATCAGCGACAGGTTCGGCGCGGCGCCATTCGGCAGATACAACGGCAAACCGATGTTACGTAACTTTGCTGCAAAACGTTTTGGACCGTAGGCTTCCAGAACCTGCACGGCGGGTAAGTTCAGCGAGCGCACCAGCGCCTCGCTCATGCTGATTGGCCCATGAAAACCACTGTCAAAGTTGCCTGGCCGATAATCACCAGTACGCCGGGGAACGTCCTGCAACAGCGATGCCGGGTGGATCAATCCTTCATCCAGAGCCAGACCATAGACGAATGGTTTAAGCACCGATCCTGGCGATCGGATCGCATTAACCATATCAACATGACCAAAACGTGAATCGTCATTGAGATCGACCGATCCCACCCAACCACGAACACGCATATCGGTATGATCAACCACGATCATCGCCAGTGAACTGCGCGGTGGCAATCGTCCTTTCCAGTTTTGCGCCAACTCTTCCAGTCGCCGCTGGAGTCCGGCATCCAGGGTCGTTACAATTTTGTCGCTTTTACTTTTACCGAGCATCATCCGCGAAAAAAGCGGCGCCAGTTGCGGCATTTGTCTGGGGGCCAGCCAGATGGGTTCTTCACTTGATTCTTTTACCTGCTCGCGGGACCACACGCCTTGTGCCGCCATGCGTTCCAGCACTTTATTGCGTGCAGCTTCAGCGCGTTCCGGCCAGCGATCCGGGCGAAGTCGGCTGGGCGCCTGCGGTAATACCGCCAACATCGCCGCTTCAGAATAACTTAAGTTAGCAGGAGATTTACCGAGATAAGCCCAGCTTGCCGCACCAATCCCCTGTAATGTACCGCCAAACGGGGCACGGTTAAGATACAGCGTCAGAATTTCACGTTTAGACAGGTGCCACTCCAGCTGTAACGCGCGCCAGAGCTGGCGAATTTTGCCGCCAAAAGTTTTGGGATGAGGATCAAGCAAACGCGCCACCTGCATGGTGAGCGTACTGCCACCAGAAATAACACGCCCGGAAGTGAGATCCTGCCAGGCAGCACGCACGACTGAAAGTGGGTTTACTCCCGGATGTTTCCAGAACCAGCGATCTTCGTAATTGATGAGCGCATCAAGGTAACGCGGAGAAACGTCTTCGATGGTCACCGGATAGCGCCAGATACCCTCAGCATCGGCAAAACGCCACAGCGGCGTTCCATCCTGCGCCACCACCACGCGTGCGGGATTAACTTCATGTAGCGGCAGAGGCCAGAGTTTATCTGCTCCCCATGCGGCAAGAAAAAGCAAAACGGGCGCGGCGACCAGTGCAATCCAGCCGCCGCGCTTACTCAACAGACGAGACATTTACGGTCTGACAATCAACAGATCTTCAGCCACGCCAGTCGCCCGCCATTGAGGAACATACATCGATTCCACCATCGGCTGCGGCACCTGATACGTTCCCGGCGTCACTGCCCGCACCAGATACACCAGCGTTACCGGTTGATATTCATCAACGGCAACCGCTGCCACAAAGCGATCATCACGAAACTCTATGTGTTTAATGCTCGCCTGCTGCATCTGGTTCAGCAAGTTCTGCACTTCGCCACCACTTTGCTCCAGGCTGGCGCTGCCGTTTGCCAGATTCTGATTTTCCAGCTCCAGACCGGCAGGAAGTAAATCAACAACCAGCGCATCCGGCACGCTGTTACTGGCTTTTATCTGTAACCAGACCAGTACCAGATCGCCGCTACGCAGTGATTCCAGAGATTTGCTCTTGCCGTCAGTACCAAGAATATGACGTTCAATTTGCAGAACATTATTCGCCGGTGGCGGTGCGTACTGTGGATAACCGCTGGCATCCACACGCAGCCATAACATCTGGTCGCCACGGTTGGTCACTTGCAAAGCGGCAAGTTGGTCGCTATTCAGATTGCTGTTTTGCGTTTTCTCGCCTGTCAGCGGCTCAGCAGAGAAAGACGTTTGCGCCTGCCATTTACCCGGTAAATCCTGAATCGTACGGGCCGCCAGAAACAGCGCGTTACTTTCCTGAGTTGATAGCCAGCGTTCACCAAACGCCTGCTGTGAAAGTGTGTTCAACAAGACGTTCTGCTCATTAGGCAACAACTTATTTTCTTCCAGCAAGGAGAGCATCAACGCGTTATCGCGCAGTGGGCTACCGTAATCGCCCAGCCATTTCCGCTCATCATTACGCGGTGTTTTCAGCGCCAGCGTAATCGCTTCTTCACCGCGCGTCGCATCGCCCATGGTTTTCAGCGCGATACCCAGTTGCAACAGCGGCAAACCAGATGTGGCATCAGCGCGGCGCTCCCAGATGTCCCGCAGCGCGCCAAGCGGTGCTTTTTGCTGACGCGCCAGCACCAGCGCAGCGTAAGACTGAGCAGCAAATTTGCTGGCTTTGAGATTATCTACGTATGGGATCGACATCATGCCTGGATCTTGTAAGTAGCGCAGCAGACGTTCATTTCCCCGGTTAATGGCGTCAACCGATACGCTGTACCCCTGCTCACCAGCACGAACCAGGAAATCCATCACGTAGGCGGTCAGCCAGTACTCTTCGTCGCCATTTTTATCCCACAGCGCGAAGCCACCATTATCACGTTGCATTTGCAGTAAGCGAGAAATGCCAATATCAACGGCGGCGCGACGTTTATCATCACTGTCACCTTTTATCCCCAACGCCTGCAACTGGGCTGCATTGGTATAAAGCGACGGGAACAGGCCGCTGGCGGTTTGTTCCAGACAACCGTACGGATAGGCTTTTAACTCCTTGATATAACGTGCGATGTTCAACGGTGGTTTACCGCTCAACAACAATTGCCCTTCTAAAGAAACAGGAGAGAAGTTTTGCAATTCCTCAACCGGCATCACCCATGTTTCACCAGGCTGCAATGCCATACCGTAATTGACCGTTTGTGCCGGAAATGCCGGGCGGACGCCAATTTTCCACTGTTTATGTTGATCGGCAACGGTTTCACCCGGTAAATCCAGACCACTGATGGTCGCCTGCACTTCGCCATCACCATAGCCGGTCAATGCACGCACCGGGATAAACAGCGTGGTACGCACTCCCGGCGCTAATTCAACGGCCGTGGGAGAATCGCTGACCAGTTCAAGCAAACCGCTGGCGGTCAGGGCAACGTTCAGTTTTTGCGGTTTATCAGTCAGGTTAGTGATATCCAATGTCAGACGCGAGGTATCGCCACTGGCCATAAAGCGCGGTGTGTTAAGTTCAGCAATCACTGGTGCGGCAACAACGACTTTGCTTTCACTACTGCCAAAGTCATTTGATGTCCAGGCCTGCGCCATGACACGCAGTTCACCGTTAAAATCGCCAATCGGCAGCGTAACCGTACCTTCACCCTGTTCGTTGAGCGTTACCGGCTGTGCCTGTTGTGCAACAATATTGACATGATTTACCGGCGGTTTACCCCCGCGTTTGAGCTCATCGCCATCGCCACCGAAGCGCAGTGCCGCCAGGCGTCCCTGACCTTCAATGACCTGACCATAAATATCGTAAATATCTGCACCATAGCGTTTCTGACCGAAGAACGCCTGCCACGGATCTGGGGTGACATAATCAGTAATATTCAATACGCCGCTATCAACCGCAGACACCAGCACATTCACCTGTTTTGGCGTCTCGCCCTTTTTATTGCTGGCTTTAATCTTCACGGTGAGCGGCTGATTTGGGCGCATTTTCGCTGGAGTTTCCAGCGCCAGATCGAGACGGCGGTTTTCATCGCCAAGCGGCAGATGCAATACGCCAATCGCGCGTTTTGGCGTGGCAGAGCGGGATTTATCGCCCGGACGCACGACCAATGTACTTAAGTAGAGATCGTGCCGATTCCAGTTTTTATCGACCGGAATAGTCAAATCCAGCCCTTGTGCTGGAACATCAATCTCTTGCCACCATAGCGGGCCTTCGCTGGACTCAACCATCGCGTAGCCTTTACCCGCTGTTGGCGCCGCAATGTGCAACTTCATGGTATCGCCTGGACGATAGCTGGCTTTGTCCAGCTTCAACGTGACACGATCCGGGCGCACCGCGCCGCTGCCGTCGCTGTTATCCTGCCAGCTATATCCGGCCCAAAAACGCACGCTGCTGACTGCTTCATTCGGCGCTTTGACTTCCAGACGATAAGCGCCCCACTCTACCGGGAAACTCACCTTGCCGGTTTCATCTGCCTGTAGATCCAGCGTTTGTTCATTTTCGATCAGATCTTTTTGATCAAACTGTGACTGCCAGCCTTCCTCTTCCGACCAGTTCCAGTAGTAATCACGACGTTCGCGAATCAGTCGCACCTGCAAACCCGACACGGCTTTTTTCACGCCTTGCGCATCGCTATAAACGATGTCAAAAGCCGCGTTACTGCCTTCATCAACAATAGGCTGTTTTACAGTGCTGTCAGTACGATAATCGTAAACCGATTTCGAGGCGAACTGCGGACGGATCCCCGGCAACGTATCGGCAGGCCAGATCGCCTGTTCAACGCGACGCGTCACCGGGCGACCGCCAGATTCCAGCAAACTGCCCTGGAAAATAACCTGTAATGGGGAGTGTGTTTCTTGCCACTGACTGTCCGTGGAAACTTCGCCGCGTCCTTTGTCATCCAGAGTTAACTGGACTTCATCAAGCGTTCGGGAAAGGTTTTCGGCAGCAATATCACCAAATTCAAAACCGGGTAAGGCTGCCACAGCTTCACGCAGTGGGCGCAGGAAAAGCTGCCCTTGTAATGTGTTGCCGTTCGCAGGCGCACCATAGAGGTAATAACCCACTACAGAGAATTTCACTGCATCTTTCGGCGTTAGTGGGGTTTTCTCCCCCGTCAGATTCAGCGCCATACGCTCTGGCATAAAATCTTCGACGTGGAAATCCCACATCCGATACTGGTTATCGCCCGTGTTGGCACGAATATGCCACATACCGGTTGCCGCATTGCTATCGAGTGACCAGGTAAAGTGGTAGAGGCCATTTTCCGGCTGACTGACAACACTATGCAGTACCTGTCCATCTGGTTTGATGACGTCCAGCTTGATGGGTTGCTCCGGCAACGCCTTACCATCTGCGTCACGCAGTAAACCGTTGAGGATTACTGTTTCGCCAGGGCGATAAAGATCGCGTGGACCAAACATAAAAAACTGTTTGCTGTAGCCCGGCGCGCCCGCGATATTGAACTCCGCTAAGTCCAGCGCCGGGAGTTTTAAATCGAGCAGCGTTGTCTGACCATCTTTACGCGCCAGCAACAGCGCCGCATTTTTATCGTTTTCCAGTTGCACATGGCCCTGTGCATCACTGGTCGCCTGGCTCAGAGCTTGCCCTTTCTCATTCAATAACGAGACTTCAATTCCCTGCTGGGCCGCGCCGTTTTCCAGGCTTTGGGTAAAGATATCCAGACGATTACGGTAACGGTGAGCCGACACGCCGATATCACTCAACGTAAACAACGTTGCCGGATTGCTATATTCATAATGTCCAGCCTGATTCATTACCGCCAGATAAACTCCCGCTTGCTGAAGTGGTTTGATATCGCCCAGCGGCAGCAATAATTTTTCGCGGGTGTTACGCGCAGGATTGAGATCAAAACGTCCGGTATAGACCAGGTCCGCCATCTGCAGCAGTTTGTCTGATTGCCAGTTCGCCAGAGAATTGCGGTATTCCCACTGGCTAATGAAAGCTGGAAGAGATTCAGGCTTCACACGGAAGAAATTAACATCGACATTGTTAACGTTGAGTGCCATTACCGGCAATCCTTCCACAACTTTACCGGGAAGCAATGAACCACGGCTGGCAAAACCGACGCTGGGCTGGATATCACGCGTAGTGATCGTTTTTTCGTAATCTTTACTGAAAGTGGCGTTATTGAGCGCCTTAATTTCTTGCCCAATAGTAACGATCAAATCACGTTTAGGCTCAAGGTGGCGTAAACGCAGTTCTTTAAGATTATCTGACAGTTCCCAGGCGCCATCCACTTTGCCGCTTTTTTTATCGACAACATGGACGACACGCGAGAAATCTTGCTCCGGGTCAAGCGGAATGGAAAAAGTCAGCACTAGCGTTGCTGCGCCATCCAGCTGTACTTCAGAAAGATCCAGCAAAGTTAGTGCTTTACCCGCACTCTGTTGTACCAGTTTTTGTCGTTCTGGCACGGAGAGTTTTGCAGAACTCGCGTTTTCCGAAGATGCCTCTTTCGTCACTTCAGAAGATTGTCCAGCAGGCGTCTCTTTTTTCACCGCTGTTGGCGCGTTATCGTTGTTATCACACCCTACCAGCGCCAGTATTAACATGCAGGCGGCTACGCGTAACTTTTTCATTTATCATCCCTGCCACAATGGCCCGTTATCAACGTCGAATAATTATTATGCGTGAGAATACACTTTATGTAATTCAGTATCACACCTACAGAATCTGAATTTTGGCGATAAATGTGGCTCAATCCGCCAAATTAACCTCTTTTACTTGTCGCTTTTCGGCAAACATCCGACAATTTAGCTTAACCCCGGCAAAAATGGAGATGCCTATGTCCACCACCTGGTTTGTTGGAGCCGACTGGCTCGCCGAACATATTGATGACCCGGAAATTCAGATTATTGATGCCCGCATGGCACCACCCGGGCAGGAAGATCGTAACGTTGCCCAGGAATATCTGCACGGTCACATTCCCGGCGCCGTTTTTTTCGATATAGAAGCGCTTTCCGATCAAACTTCCCCACTCCCGCACATGCTGCCTCGCCCGGAAACATTCGCCGTTGCAATGCGTGAGCTGGGCGTCAATCAGGACAAACACCTGATTGTCTATGACGAAGGCAATTTATTTTCTGCTCCGCGCGCATGGTGGATGCTGCGTACTTTTGGCGTAGAGAGGGTATCGATTCTGGGCGGGGGATTAGCAGGTTGGCAGCGCGATGATTTGCTGTTAGAAGAAGGCCCGGTGGAACTGCAAGAAGGGGAATTTAATGCCACGTTTACCCCAGAAGCCGTAGTAAAAGTGACCGATGTGTTGTTGGCAAGCCATGAAAAAACAGCACAAATTATCGATGCTCGCCCGGCGGCGCGTTTTAACGCGGAAATCGATGAACCCCGCGCAGGTTTACGTCGCGGACATATTCCCGGCGCGCTGAATGTTCCGTGGACGGAACTGGTGCGTGAAGGTGAACTAAAAACGACCGATGAGCTGGATGCGATATTTTTTAGCCGCGGCGTCAGCTATGACAAACCCATTATCGTCAGTTGCGGATCTGGGGTAACGGCAGCCGTCGTGTTGCTGGCGCTCGCGACGCTGGATGTGCCAAATGTGAAATTGTACGACGGCGCATGGAGTGAATGGGGCGCGCGGACAGATTTACCCGTCGAACCAGTGAAATAAGCCTTTGCAACAAGTAAGCCCGAATGCCGCCCTTTGGGCGGCATATTTAAATTATCCGATTCTGTTTAAAGTCACGCAAAAAGCCACCCCAGCGACGTTCATAGAATGGCGCAATATGTTCGGTAATAAAGTGGCTAATTCCTTTTTCCCCTTTTTTCACCTGGCAAATATCGATGGGTTCATCGCCAGGTAATGTATCAGTCGCCACACTTCCCGCTGCCTGAATAATTTCTTCAATATCGCCATCGGCTTCAATGCCAATAAGTAAATTAGGCTGTGCCTCTTCGCTCTCTTTAATTGAGCAAATAAAAGCACGCTTCACCGGCTTAATGGTTTTAAATAAGGTGGTGAGTGAATCAATCATTTGTGCTGGCGGCTCTGCGACTTCCGATAATATCAGCGACTCACCGCCTTCCAGTACTTCCTGACTGCTCAGCGGATTTCCCTCTTCACCAATTAGCAAACTGATTTCACGCGGCATAAATTCTTTACCGATTGGCAGTTTGGCATTAAGGAAGAGCGTTTCACCAAGGGTCATCTCAAACAGTGTGCGAACAGGCATGACGACAAATGCCTGTTCATCTTCAACCGCCTGTTGAAGTGCTTCTAACGAGGTGAAAAAAGGAATGACGCTGGTGCCATCTTCTTTTTCCCAGTGCTGTAAATCGAGCGCGCTGTCCTCAACCACAGCCTCGCCCTGCGCCGCCGTACCTGGCACCCAGACGGTGGATTCCAGTAGAGTACGGAAAAAGGCCGGACGGTGCGCCGGTTCGGTTGCTGCTTTTTCCAGCAGGTCTTCAAGTTCGTTTTTAATTTCGGACATAAGAACCACAATTCATTCAACGTTCGGGACGAAAGTGCCTGATGCGCTACGCTTATCAGGCCTACAAGGGAATCGCAATCTATTGAATTTGCAGAATTTGTAGGCCGGATAAGGCGTTTACGCCGCATCCGGCATATGAGTTTACGCCGTTAACAGATTAGCAATCGTGCGCACACCCAACCCGGTCGCCCCCGCAGACCACTGTTCAACCGGCGCTTTGCGATACGTTGCCGAGCAGTCGATATGCAGCCAGCCTTGTTGATAATTCTCAACAAAGTGCGACAGGAATCCCGCGGCTGTGCTCGCGCCTGCCGGATAAGCAGCACTACCTGTATTGTTCAGTTCGGCAAAGTTAGACGGCAACTGGTTGCGGTGAAACTCCGCCAACGGCAGACGCCAGAACGGTTCGTTCTCCTGGGCGGCACTCGCCAGCAAGCGTCCAGCCAGCGCATCGTCAAAGCTGAACAGCGCGTGATAATCATTACCCAGCGCAGTTTTCGCCGCCCCGGTGAGGGTCGCCGCATCAATAATCAGCTCTGGTTTCTGCGCACTGGCGTCAATCAGGCCATCTGCCAGAACCAGACGCCCTTCCGCATCGGTGTTCATCACTTCAACTTTTTTACCGTTGCGATAGGTGATGATATCCCCCAGTTTGAACGCATTGCCACTGATCAGGTTATCCGCACAGCAGAGGAACAGCTTCACGCGCTTGTTCAATCCGCGCGTAATGGCAAATGCCAGCGCCCCGGTAACCGTTGCCGCACCGCCCATGTCCGACTTCATCGAGTCCATAAACGCGGTCTGTTTGATGCTGTAGCCGCCGGAATCAAAGGTGATACCTTTACCTACCAGACACGCATACACCGGCGCTTCTTTATCGCCAGTTGGGTTGTAATCCAGCGCCAGCAATACCGGAGAACGTTCTGAACCGCGCCCGACAGTGTGCAGCCCCATATAACCTTGCTCACGCAGATCTTCGCCTTTGGTGATCCGATAAGTCACACGATCGCCCGCGACGTTGCTGATCAGATCCACAGCACGCTGTGCCAGTTGTGATGGCCCCAATTCTTCAGCCGGTGCGTTGATGGTGTCACGTACCCAGTCGATGATCATCAGGCGGTTATCCAGTTCCTGACGTTGGGCATCGTCCAGCTCAGGCCACTCGACTTTACGCGTGCCTTTCGGGGCTTTGTAACCTTGCCAGAATGCCCAACAGCGATCCGCATCCCAGCCTTCACCGCTTAACTGAACATGCTTGATGCCCAGACCGTCAATCTTGCGCGCCGCACGCTGGATAAGCCCCAGATCGTCTGCCCCGTTCAAATGCAGGGTAATGCCATCATTATTAATGCTGTAAGTTGCTTTATCTCCCCAGCGCGCGTCGGCAGGTTGGGTAGAAAGGGTAATTTTCATCGCTTCTGTCATTTTAGTTATCCTTATTCGTTTAACAGCAAAACGGGCTACCCCCAGGCAGCCCGTTCATTTACTCGGCCTCGTCAAGCCAGACCAACAAAATCGCTTCGAGGATTTTCTCGTTCGATGCCTGCGGGTCGTCGTCGAAATCTTCCAGCTCGCAAATCCACTGATGCATATCGGTGAATCTAACCGTTTTCGGATCAATATCGGGATACGCATCGTACAGTGCTTCGCCTATTTCGCGGCTATCGGTCCACTTAAGTCCCATACTAACCTCTGTTAATGCTCACGCGCATGGTTGATAGTGTAACGCGGGATTTCGACCACTAAATCTTCATCGGTGACGCGCGCCTGACAGCTTAAACGGCTTTCCGGCTCCAGCCCCCAGGCTTTATCCAGCATATCGTCTTCCTGCTCTGAGCTTTCCGGCAGCGAGTCAAAACCTTCACGAACGATGCAGTGGCAGGTGGTGCAAGCACAGGATTTTTCACAGGCGTGTTCAATCTCGATACCGTTACGCAGCGCAACGTCGAGAATGGTTTCACCGCTATTTGCTTCCAGAACAGCGCCATCAGGGCAGAGATCCTGATGAGGCAAAATAACAATCTTTGGCATATTAAACCTCGTCCACGGAATGGCCTTTCAGCGCACGACGAACCGACTGGTCCATGCGGCGAGCGGCGAAATCCTGGGTTTGTTTGTCTACGTTTTTAATCGCTTGTTCGATGGCGTCAACATCATCACCCTGCGCTACTTCACTCAAGTGAGCAGCAGCGTCATCAATGACCTGACGTTCTGCGGCGCTTAACAGCGCGGCATCAGCAGCCAGCGCACCGTTCAGGCTTTCCAGCACACGCGCCGCTTCTACTTTTTGTTCAGCCAGCATACGTGCTTTTACGTCCTGCTCGGCATAGCTCATCGAATCTTTAATCATTGAGGCTATTTCGTTGTCAGTCAGACCATAAGAAGGTTTGACCTGGATAGACGCCTCAACGCCGGTGGATTTCTCCATCGCGGTTACACTCAGCAGACCGTCGGCATCGACCTGGAACGTCACGCGGATATGCGCACCGCCAGCCGGTAACGGCGGAATACCGCGCAGTGTAAAACGCGCCAGCGAGCGGCAGTCCTGCACCAGTTCACGCTCACCCTGCATAACATGGATAGACATCGCTGTCTGTCCATCTTTAAAGGTGGTGAAATCCTGGGCGCGGGCCACCGGAATCGTGGTATTACGCGGGATCACTTTTTCTACCAGACCGCCCATGGTTTCGAGACCCAGCGACAGCGGGATCACATCAAGCAGCAGCATTTCACTGTCTGGCTTGTTACCCACCAGAATATCCGCCTGAATCGCCGCACCAATAGCGACGACTTTATCCGGGTCGATGGAGGTCAGCGGCGGACGACCGAAAAATTCACCCACCCGTTCACGCACCAGCGGCACGCGAGTAGAACCACCAACCATCACCACTTCCAGAACTTCATCGGCTTCTACGCCCGCATCTTTCAGCGCGCGACGACAAGCCAGTAAGGTCCGTTTTACCAGTGGCGCGATCAGTTCGTTGAATTGTTCGCGGCTGATTTCACCCTGCCAGCCCGCAACATTCACGGTCACAGAGTCCGCATCGCTCAGCGCGATTTTGGCCGCAATGGCGGCATCCAGCAATTCACGCTGAACGCGGTTATCGCTACGATCAGGAATACCTGCCTGTTCGCGAATGTAATCTGCTAACAGATGGTCAAAGTCATCGCCGCCGAGCGCGGAATCACCGCCGGTCGCCAGCACTTCGAACACGCCGCGACTTAAGCGCAGAATGGAAATATCAAAAGTACCGCCGCCAAGGTCATAAACAGCGATTACGCCTTCCTGACCGGAATCCAGCCCGTAGGCGATAGCCGCAGCGGTCGGTTCATTAAGCAAGCGCAGAACATGCAGCCCCGCCAGACGCGCCGCGTCTTTGGTGCCCTGACGCTGGGCATCATCAAAGTACGCCGGAACGGTGATAACCACACCATCCAGCTCGCCTGCCAGGGCTTCAGTCGCCCGCGCCGCCAGTGCTTTGAGGATGTCCGCGGAAACGCGCACCGGATTCAGCAGCCCCGCCGCCGTTTCAATCATCGGCAGACCGTTTTCGCTGGCCTGGAATTGATAAGGCAAATGCGGATAGCGTTGCTGGATATCAGCCAGCGAGCGCCCCATCAGGCGTTTAACAGAACTAATGGTATTGGCGGTGTCTAGCGCTGCGTTAGTACGCGCGTCATACCCCACTGAATGTCCTTGCTGTTGATAATGAACAACAGACGGCAACAGGTGACGGCCTTCATGGTCGGCTAACGTTTCGGCCTGACCACTGCGTACTGTCGCCACCAGCGAGTTGGTTGTGCCCAGGTCGATACCGGCCGCCAGACGACGCTGATGCGGCGCAGCACTCAAACCAGGTTCACTAATTTGTAATAAGGCCATGTTTAGCTTCCAGAAATTAAAAATCGAGCAGTTTTTCTTCGAGTTGTTCGGCACTGCTTCGCAGTTTATCGAGAAAACGCAGCTTACGCACGGTATCCGCCGCCGCGTCCCACGTCTCATTGTCTAACTGTTCAACCATCAGCTGATGGCGGGTATCAAACATTTTTTTCACACGTTTGATAAAGCTTTCCAGCCGCGCTTCATCTTTCGCCTGTTCGATCTCGTCCAGTTCTTCGCGCAGTTCCAGCTGTTCCATCAGAAAGGTCGTGTCGCGCACAGTATGCTGTTCGCTGGCGAGATCAAAACCGTGCAGCGAAAGCAGATATTCCGCCCGCATCAACGGATGACGTAACGTTTGCCATGCCTGGTTAATAGTTGCAGATTGCTGTACAGCGGCGAGTTGCTCCGCCGGGCTTCCACTGGCGAATTTATCAGGATGATACTGACGTTGTAGATCCTGAAAACGCAGGCTTAGCGCCTGGGTATCGACTTGATAACGGGCAGGCAAGCCAAAGAGGGTGAAGTAATCCATAACATTCTCAGGGCTGCGATCCACTGCAATAGCAGCGGATCAGGTAAAACAAACCCCACGCGCAGGCGACCACGGTGGGGTTATCGGGTATGCGCATCAAACGTGGAAGCTTTCGCCGCAACCACACTCATCTTTAACGTTCGGGTTGGTGAATTTAAACCCTTCGTTCAGGCCTTCTTTTACGAAGTCCAGTTGCGTACCGTCCAGAAATTGCAGGCTTTTGCCATCGACCACGACTTTCACGCCTTTGTCTTCAAACACGATGTCTTCCGGCGTCGGTTCGTCAACAAATTCCAGTACATAAGCCATACCTGAACAACCGGAGGTTCTCACGCCCAGACGCAGGCCAAACCCTTTACCGCGGTTAGCCAGAAAGGTATTTACTCGCGCTGCTGCACTGTCGCTCAGTGTAATCGACATAACCAAACCTCAACTCTTATTTTGCTTCACGTTTGCTTTTATAGTCCGCAATGGCGGCTTTGATCGCGTCTTCTGCCAGAATAGAACAGTGAATTTTCACCGGCGGCAGTTCAAGTTCTTCAGCAATATCGGTGTTTTTGATCGCTTGAGCTTCTTCCAGAGACTTCCCTTTCACCCATTCGGTCACCAGAGAGCTGGAAGCAATAGCGGAACCGCAGCCATAAGTTTTAAAACGCGCGTCTTCAATGATACCTTCATCGTTGACTTTAATCTGCAACTTCATCACGTCGCCACAGGCCGGTGCCCCCACCATGCCGCTGCCGACGTTCTCGTCGTTATTGTCAAAGGAACCCACGTTACGCGGATTCTCGTAATGGTCGATAACTTTTTCGCTGTAAGCCATTATAAATTCTCCTGATTCCGATACCGATTAATGATGAGCCCATTCGATGCTGTTCAGATCCACGCCCTGCTTGTACATTTCCCACAGCGGAGAAAGGTCACGCAGACGACCGATGGATTTACGAACTAACTCGATGGTGTAGTCGATCTCTTCTTCAGTAGTAAAACGACCTAAAGAGAAACGGATAGAGCTATGTGCCAGCTCGTCGTTCAGCCCCAGCGCGCGCAGCACGTAGGACGGTTCGAGGCTTGCAGACGTACAGGCGGAACCTGAAGAAACCGCGAGGTCTTTCAGCGCCATAATCAGCGACTCACCTTCAACGTAGTTGAAGCTGACGTTGAGAATGTTCGGCGCACCGTGTTCCAGGTCACCGTTCAGGTAAACTTCTTCGATATCTTTGATGCCGTTCCACAGACGGTTACGCAGGCCACGCAGACGTTCCATCTCGGTCGCCATCTCTTCTTTTGCGATGCGATAGGCTTCGCCCATACCGACGATCTGGTGAACAGGCAGCGTGCCGGAACGCATACCGCGCTCGTGACCGCCACCGTGCATTTGCGCTTCAATGCGTACGCGCGGTTTACGACGCACATACAGTGCACCGATACCTTTCGGGCCATAGATTTTGTGGCCGGAGAAAGACATCAGGTCAACTTTCAACTGGCTCAGGTCGATAGGCAGTTTGCCCACACTCTGAGTAGCATCAACGTGATAGATAATGCCACGAGCACGGCACATTTCGCCGATAGCCGCGATATCCTGCACCACGCCGATTTCGTTATTTACGTGCATGATAGAAACAAGGATGGTGTCGTCACGCATCGCCGCTTCGAGTTCTTTCAGATCGATAATGCCGTTACGCTGCGGCGCCAGATAGGTGACTTCGAAACCTTCGCGCTCCAGCTGGCGGCAGGTATCCAGTACCGCTTTGTGTTCGGTTTTACTGGTGATGATGTGCTTGCCTTTTTTCTGATAAAAGTTGGCAGCACCTTTGATCGCCAGGTTGTCAGATTCGGTTGCACCAGAGGTAAAGACGATTTCACGCGGGTCAGCACCAACCAGATCGGCAATCTGATTACGGGCGATATCTACCGCTTCTTCAGCCTGCCAGCCGAAACGGTGAGAACGGGAGGCCGGGTTACCAAAGGTTCCGTCCATCGTCATAAACTGCATCATTTTCTCGGCAACACGCGGGTCCACCGGCGTGGTTGCGGAGTAGTCGAGATAAATCGGTAATTTCATTGCTCTATAAACTCCGTACATCACTCAATGCAAGGAATCAGGCTACCGGCTGGATGTACGACCGTGTTTACGGAGCGCGATACGCCCCGGCCTGATTCTGAATACTTTTTATCTTTTATGCGCGCAACTTAACATCAATTGCATCGTTACGATTGCTGCGTGGCGCGTCGTGAGTATGCTGACGACCAGACACATCCAGCACTTCCTGGTTATTAACCAGTTCGCCTAAAGTAATGTTATTGAGAAAACCGGTGAGACGGTCGCTCAAATCACGCCACAGCGCGTGGGTCAGGCACTTATCGCCGCCCTGGCAGCCGCCTTTACCCTGACAACGGGTGGCATCTACAGATTCGTCAACGGCGCTAATCACTTCGCCAACGGCGATGCTGCTGGCATCTTTGCCTAACAGATAACCACCGCCTGGTCCACGTACGCTGGAAACCAGACCATTTTTACGCAGACGGGAAAACAGTTGTTCCAGATAAGAAAGGGAAATTCCCTGACGTTCAGAAATATCAGCCAACGGTACCGGGCCTGCTTCGGAGTTGAGCGCAACGTCCAGCATTGCGGTCACGGCATAGCGCCCTTTAGATGTCAGTCTCATGTCTTACTTCACCTCAAACTCGCCCCTGCCCGGGGTTTTTTATTGTAAAAGTGGGGGTATTGCATAGCAGGGTCAAGTCTGACATTCCCGAGTAATTTGGTCAACTATTTACTTGACTGATTTAGTCGGGTATTTAACCTTCAGTGCCATTTTTTTCGTGGCGTTTGTACCTGTTGTCGGATGCGGCGTGAACGCCTTATCCGACCTACGGGTCTGTACACTGTAGGCCTGATAAGACGCATTACGCATCACATCAGGCAATAACGGTTATTCGGCCTTGTTACCTTTATTCTGCTGCTCAATAGAAGCCAGAATCCCGCGCAGGATATTCAACTCCTGGCTTTCCGGGCGCGCACGGGTAAACAGACGACGCAGCTTATTCATCACCTGCCCCGGATGGTTTTCACGAATAAAACCGGTTGCCAACAGCGTTTGTTCGAGATGACCATAAAAACGCTCCAGATCATCGACCAGCGGATACGGCGTCTCTTCATGCTCAACCTGCTCGCCGTTTTCCTGAGTCGCCAGCCAGGCCATGCGCACTTCATAAGTAATAACCTGTACGGCCATCGCCAGGTTCAACGAGCTGTATTCCGGGTTAGCCGCAATCGCGACATGGTAATGGCATTTCTGCAATTCTTCATTGGTCAGGCCAACGCGCTCGCGACCAAAAACCAGCGCCACTGGCGTATTAGCGGCTTCGGCGACGCTTTTCAGCCCGCATTCACGCGGGTCGAGCATTGGCCACGGCAACGTGCGCGAACGCGCGCTGGTGCCAACCACCAGGCTACAACCGGCTAACGCTTCGTCGAGCGTATCGACGATGTGAGCATTACCAATCACATCGCTGGCCCCTGCGGCCAGGGCAATCGCCTGGGAGTCAGGTTTCACCAGTGGATTAACCAGCCACAGATTGGTTAATCCCATTGTTTTCATAGCCCGGGCAACAGACCCCATATTGCCGGTGTGTGACGTCTCCACCAGCACAATTCGAATATTTTGCAGCATTGTCTTTCTTCGTCTAAAGATTATTTGCGCATCTTATCATAAAACGAAGACAGATTCCGATCTCGCTGCTATACTCTGCGCCGTTTTCCCGTTCTTTAACATCCAGTGAGAGAGACCGATGCATCCGATGCTGAACATCGCCGTGCGCGCAGCGCGCAAGGCGGGTAATTTAATTGCCAAAAACTATGAAACCCCGGACGCTGTAGAAGCGAGCCAGAAAGGCAGCAACGATTTCGTGACCAACGTAGATAAAGCTGCCGAAGCGGTGATTATCGACACGATTCGTAAATCTTACCCGCAGCACACCATCATCACCGAAGAAAGCGGTGAACTTGAAGGTACCGATCAGGATGTTCAATGGGTTATCGATCCACTGGATGGCACCACCAACTTTATCAAACGTCTGCCGCACTTCGCGGTATCTATCGCTGTTCGTATTAAAGGCCGCACAGAAGTTGCTGTGGTTTACGATCCTATGCGTAACGAACTGTTCACCGCGACTCGCGGTCAGGGCGCACAGTTGAACGGCTATCGTCTGCGCGGTAGCACCGCTCGCGATCTCGACGGCACTATTCTGGCAACTGGCTTCCCGTTCAAAGCAAAACAGTACGCCGCCACCTACATCAACATTGTTGGCAAACTGTTCAGCGAATGCGCTGACTTCCGTCGTACTGGTTCTGCAGCGCTGGATCTGGCCTATGTGGCTGCTGGTCGCGTTGACGGTTTCTTTGAAATCGGTCTGCGTCCGTGGGATTTCGCGGCAGGCGAGCTGCTGGTTCGTGAAGCGGGCGGCATCGTCAGCGACTTTACCGGTGGTCATAACTACATGCTGACCGGTAACATCGTTGCCGGTAACCCACGCGTTGTTAAAGCCATGCTGGCGAACATGCGTGACGAGTTAAGCGACGCTCTGAAGCGTTAATGACTCAGGCGGGTGATATCCACTCACCCGCCCTCGCCTTTCAGGCGCTATTCCGAAATACTTCCTCACCGCTTTACTTTCTTTCGCCACTCTCCCACCATCTTTCCCCGATTAATGGATGATAAAGAAGTCACAAGGAAAGGTTATGGCGCTGCCAGTAAACAAACGCGTTCTCAAAATTCTGTTTATTCTCTTTGTTGCTGCTTTCTGCATTTATTTAGTACCGCGCGTCGCCATCAACTTCTTCTATTATCCAGATGACAAGATTTATGGTCCCGACCCCTGGGCGGCAGAATCTGTTGAATTTACTGCCAAAGATGGCACTCACCTGCAAGGATGGTTTATTCCTTCGTCGACGGGTCCCGCCGAAAAAGCCATCGCGACTGTTATCCATGCTCATGGCAATGCCGGGAATATGTCCGCACACTGGCCGCTGGTCAGTTGGTTACCCGATCGCAATTTCAATGTATTCATGTTTGATTATCGCGGGTTTGGTAAGTCAAAAGGAACGCCATCACAAGCCGGATTACTGGACGATACACAAAGCGCCATCAATGTGGTGCGCCATCGCAGTGATGTAAACCCACAACGATTGGTGCTGTTCGGTCAAAGTATCGGCGGCGCAAACATCCTCGATGTTATTGGGATGGGAGATCGTGAAGGTATACGCGCGGTGATCCTCGACTCCACATTTGCTTCTTACTCAACCATCGCCAACCAAATGATCCCCGGCAGCGGCTACTTACTTGATGAGAGTTACAGCGGCGAAAACTACATCGCCAGCGTCAGTCCGATTCCACTTTTACTGATTCACGGTAAAGCCGATCACGTTATCCCGTGGCAGCACAGCGAAAAATTGTATAACCTGGCGAAAGAGCCCAAACGTCTGATCCTGATCCCTGACGGCGAGCATATTGATGCCTTTTCCGATCGTCATGGTGATGTTTATCGCGATCAGATGGCAGATTTTATCCTTAGTGCGTTGAATCTGCAGAACTAACCTGTAACCGCCAGAGAGAGAAAAATTTATAAAATAACCTTAAGGCGAGGTATTTCACTATTCACAACAGTTTAACATGAGAAAAATTCTGTGACGTTGACCAACATTTCTGATGATTAGCATTCCATTCACCATTTCCATAAGCAAACTTTAGCTATTCTTATCAATTATGCTTATGGGAGGTCCACAGATGATGCCTACGCTTGCTCCACCATCTGTACTTTCAGCTCCCCAGCGCCGCTGCCAGATATTGCTGACGCTATTTCAGCCGGGGTTGCGTGCCACCACGGCAACTTTCAGCGAGCTTAACGGTGTGGATGATGATATTGCGGTGCGCGATATCAGCGAAACAGGACAAGAAATCCTCCGCTATCATCAACTCACACTCACTACTGGTTATGACGGCGGCTACCGGATTGAAGGTACAGTGCTTAACCAACGTTTATGTTTGTTTCACTGGTTACGACGCGGTTTCCGTTTATGTCCGTCATTTATTACCCACCGTTTCACTCCCGCTTTAAAGGATGAACTAAGGCGTCGGGGGATTGCCCGCAACTTTTATGACGACACAAATCTGCAAGCTTTAGTTAATCTCTGCTCGCGCCGGTTACAAAAACGCTTTGAAGCACGTGATACTCATTTTCTGTGCCTGTATCTACAATATTGCCTGTTGCAACATCATGCCGGAATCACGCCACAATTTAACCCGCTGCAACGTCGCTGGGCTGAATCCAGCCTTGAATTTCAGGTGGCGCAGGAGATTGGCCGCCACTGGCAACGCCGGGCACTCCAGCCAGTACCACCAGATGAACCGTTGTTTATGGCAATACTTTTTTCCATGCTACGGACCCCTGATCCATTGAGGGATACTCATCAACGCGATCGGCAATTACGTCAGGCTATCGTTCGTCTGGTACACCATTTTCGCGAGCTGGGAAATGTTAATTTCTATGATGAACAGGGGTTATGCGATCAGCTTTATACACATCTCGCCCAGGCATTACACCGCAGTTTGTTTGCTATCGGTATTGATAATACTTTGCCAGAAGAGTTTGGCCGACTCTATCCTCGTCTGGTCCGAACCACTCGCGCAGCGCTGGCCGGGTTTGAAAGTGAATACAATGTTCGTTTTTCCAATGAAGAAAGTGGCCTGGTAGCGGTGATTTTCGGCGCATGGTTGATGCAGGCAAATGAGATTCACGAAAAACAGATCCTTCTGCTGACGGGCAATGACAGCGAAAGAGAAGCCTATATTGAGCAGCAGTTACGTGAACTGACGCTACTGCCACTCAATATTAAGCATATGTCCGTGAAGACATTTTTAAAAAATGGCGCGCCGCGAAACGCTGCACTGATTATTGCGCCTTATACCATCCCGTTACCGCTCTTTTCGCCGCCACTAATTCATACGGACCAGAACCTGACCATACATCAACAGGAACAGATCCGAAAAATGCTTGAATCAGCATGAAGGAACGACTTTCGGGCGCAAAAACATTGCCGGAAGCGCCACTAAAGCCATCACCCAGAACACGCCGTGCCCCAGATATTGATACAGGAAACCGGCGAAGACGGTCATGATGGCAATACTTCCGCCCATCGCGACGGCAGAATAAACCGCCTGCAAACGGATGACTTCGCTGCCCTGACGGGCGGCTATATAGCGCATAGCGGCCAGGTGGCAAACAGTAAAGGTACCGCAGTGCAGAATTTGTACTAATATCAACCACGGCAATTCAGTAGTCGCGCCCATAATCCCCCAGCGAACCGCTCCGCAAATCGCCGAGATCAACAACATATCGCGAGCACTGCAGCGACGGAAAAGTTTATTACTCAGCGCAAAGATGATCACTTCTGCCACTACGCCCAATGACCACAAATACCCTACCGCCGAAGCAGAATACCCAGCAGCCTGCCAGTAAATGGCGCTAAAACCGTAATAGGCCGCATGTGCCCCCTGCAATAAACAAACGCAGGCAAGAAAACGCCAGTTCTGACGAACCAGCGCCAGCCATGCCGCCCAGCCTGTGCTCTCCTGCTGGCGACTAACCCCCTGCGGTTGAATGGTTGGGCGAAGCAGAAAACCAAGCAGCATGGATGCCACGCCTAGCGTCAACATCGTCAGAATGACCCGATAGTCGAACACGCTGACCAGTTTTCCCGTCAGCGCCGAACCTATGACAAACGCTACCGAGCCCCAAAGTCGTACTTTGCCGTAATCAAGAGGAAACTGCTTTTGCCAGGTATTGGCCAGCGCGTCGGTCAACGGAACCAATGGCGAGAAAAAAAGGTTGAAGCCGATCATGACGACCATCAGCCACGCTACGTGCGCCCCTGCCCAGAAGGCAATGGCAAAAAGCAGCGTCAGCAACGCCAGCACCCGCAGCGCGGAAATCAGGCGAGAAGGATCGCTTACACGCGGCGCAATTATCAAACTACCGAGGAAGCGGGCAACCAGTCCTGTCCCTAACAACAGACCGATAGTTTCTGGCGTTAAACCAACTCCCTCAAGCCAGACGCTCCAGAAAGGCAAAAAGATGCCGTAGCTAAAAAAGTATGTGAAATAACCGAGCGCCAACCAGCGCGTGGATTGCAAAACCATGAGTCCCTCCCGTCAGGAGGCGTTAGTCTGAAGTTAATCGAATGTTGGTGCAAGTTGAAAAATAAGAATATTCGAGTGAGCTTCCTGACGGTTGCCATGCTTATCAGAAAACGACAAAAAAGTGCGGCCCACGACGCAATATGGAAAAAAGAACAGAACGATGAGACGAGTGACAAAGGCTAAATTGCCCGATGCGCCTGGCTTATCACCTCTGGCAATTTATAAAACTGACAGATTCATGTCAGACGGACAAGGCGTTTGCACCGTATCCAACATGAAACAACGCGCACGTTGTCAACAATATGCCGTTATACCAGACCTGGATAATTAGCGAATATCTCAACGCCTGGAGCATGGCGAGGTGCAAGAGTGTGTATTACGTTTAAATCACATCATCTTGCAAAAGGATTGGTTATGAACACTCTACGTTATTTTGATTTTGGCGCCGCCAGCCCCGTTTTGTTATTAATTGCCCGAATCGCCATCGTTTTGATTTTCATTATTTTTGGTTTTCCCAAAATGATGGGCTTTGACGGTACAGTACAATATATGGCCTCACTGGGCGCACCGATGCCAATGCTGGCAGCAATTATTGCGGTCATTATGGAAGTGCCCGCGGCAATATTAATCGTACTTGGCTTTTTCACCCGTCCGCTGGCGGTGCTGTTTATTTTCTACACGCTGGGTACGGCGGTGATTGGTCACCATTACTGGGATATGACCGGTGATGCCGTCGGGCCAAATATGATTAATTTCTGGAAGAATGTCAGTATTGCTGGCGCATTTTTGCTGCTGGCGATTACCGGCCCGGGAGCGATTTCTCTCGATCGACGTTAGGAAAGATGCCGGATGCGGCGTGAACGCCTTATCCGGCATTTTATAAATTACAGCAACGCAACCCGCAACGACATCTCTGAGGTTGTTGATTCCCCCGGCGCAAGCGCAATGAGGTCACCACCTTTCGGGCGATGATGGTCATCCGGCGCATGGCTCATCGGTTCCAGACAGAAGAAATCAAACGCATACCCTTTATCAAACGCCGGGTCAGAAACAAAGATGAAATAACATGGTGCAGGCGGCGTCGTTTCCATGATGATGGCGTACCCCTCCTGCGGTTGCTCGATGCGGGCCTGACCATTCCAGCCAGCAAAGCCATTGTTCACCCACTGACGCGGTAACGGCGCGAGATGATTGAAATCCAGCTCCCGGGGTAACTGCTCGCAAAACTCACCTGCCAGCCACTGTTCCCGCTCCAGCCAGTAACCGCTTGCCTGCGCCTGAATCCGCGTTTGCGGCGCCAACGGAAAATAAGGATGCCAGCCAGTACCAAATGGCAGAGTTTCTGCGCTCAAATTCGTTACCGATAGCGTCACCTTCAGTTCATCCGTCGTCAGATGAAATGCCTGACTTGCCCGGTAATGATAAACACCGCTGCAATGTTCATACACCAGACACAAGCTATCATCGCTACGCGAGACGCATTGCCACTGACCCAGCCAGGCGTCCCCGTGCAGATAATGCGCATCCCATTCAACATTCGGTTGTAGTTGATATTCACGTCCCTGCCAGACAAAACGATTACCGCTCACCCGATTAGCAAACGGAACCAGCGGAAAACAGGAAGCGTCGGTAGCAACGCCGCTTTTTTTCCCCGGACGCAGCAGCGGGGCGGCGTCACGCCAGAAGCCTTCAATTACACCGCCCTGATCGGAAACCTCAAGCTTTAGCGCCCCCTGAGATAGGGTATAGATGGCCATCCTCTACTCCTTAATCCTGGAAGTTGATCACGACTTTCCCGCATTTGCCGCTCGCCATTAGCGCGTAAGCATCTCCCGCCTGCTCCAGTGAGAAGCGATGGGTAATAGCGTTACGCGGCCACAGTTTCCAGTCAGTCAAATCGTGGGCGCATTTTTCCATATGGAACAAGCTGGTCACCCAGGAGCCAATAATTCTGCGTTGGTGATGCATCAGGTCAGCGCTGACCTCAAATTCCACTTTTCCGGTTTCGCCAATGTAAACCACTCGCCCCCAGTCGGCGGTAGATTGCAATGCCAGCAAGCGCCCCGCAGCATTACCGGAACAATCAAGCGCAACATCCGCACCGCCATGAGTGAGTTCAGCGATGATCTGCGGCAGACCTTCGGTGGTCGCTAAATAGCCGTGATCCATCACCCCTAGCTGTTTCGCCATCGCCAGACGTTCCGGCAACATATCAACACCGATGATCCGTTTTGCACCGCGACCTTTCGCCAGCATCATCGCCATCATCCCGACCGGCCCCAGACCAACCACCAGCACGTTATCGCTACCGGAAACCTCGCCGCGCAAAATCCCTTCATACGCCGTACCAACACCGCAACTGATAAACGCGCCATCTTCGTAGCTCAGCGCGTCTGGCAGGAGGATCAGATCTTTTTCTTCCGCCAGCAGGTATTCGGCATGACCGCCGTCACGCTGCCAGCCGTAAGCGGCTTTTCCTTCACCGGTGCAGGAGATAGGAAAACCGCGACGGCAGTTCGGGCAAAAGCCACAACCGGAAATGTGATACACCAGCACGCGGTCACCCTCTTTGAAATGGCGACAGCCTTGCCCCATCGCCACAATCTGCCCGCACGGTTCATGACCGTTGATAAACCCCTGGTATAACGGTTTATCGGGCGCGGCTGCCGTGGCACGGTGTTGATGATAGATATAGTAGACATCGCTTCCGCAAATCCCGGAGGATTTCATTTTGATCAGTACCTGGTTAATCCCCGGCGTCGGCACCGCAACTTCCCGCAGATCGACGGTCGAATTTCCTGGTAAATAAGCTGCCAGCATCGTTTTCATAAATCCCTCATTAACAATACGATTAATTTTCATCCCTGCCGCACCCGCGCCAGGGGCGTTAAGGTTTAGCGTTTCGCTTTACTGCTTCGCTGGGTCAACAAGATATTCGCCAGGACTGCCACCACGATGATGACGCCGCGGACCACCTGCTGGAAAAAAGAGTTAATCCCGAGCAATACCAGACCGTTACCGATTAGCGTAATTACCAACACACCAAGCAGCGTACCGAATAACGAACCGCGCCCGCCGGAAAGCGCTGTGCCGCCGACCACGACCGCAGCAATCACGTCAAACTCCAGACCGTTTGCTGCCCCTGCGTTACCAGAACCGAGGCGCGCCGCCAACAAAATGCCGGTCACCGCCGCTAATAGTCCTGAAAGGGTAAAAATGAGAATGCGAACCCGCCGGACGTTGATGCCGCACAACTGCGCCGCCGTAGCATTACCGCCAACGGCAAAAACCGAGCGTCCGAAGGCGGTTTTGCGGCTGATGAACACAAACAACGCAAACAACACCATCATGATCAGCGCGGACACTGGCACACCGAGAAATTGTCCACCCAGCCAGTCCAGCACCTCGTTTTCGTCAATCGGCACGGGCAGGGCGTTAGTCATAAACAGGCCCATACCGCGCAGAGCGCTCCACAACCCCAGCGTGGCAACGAAACTTGGCACGTTAAACACACCGCGCAGCACCCCGGCCAGCGTCCCCATCAGCGCGCCTAACAGCAACACCAGCAGACAAGCAATCGCCAGCGGAACGTCAAATTGCAGCAAAAATGCCAGGCACACCGAGACAAAAGCCACCATCGGCCCAACGCTGACATCAATTTCACCGGAGATAATAATCAGCGTCATCGCCCAGGCGGCGATCCCGATGGTGGCAGCATCGCGCAGCACGTTCATCTGGTTATTCAATGAGATAAAGCCAGGCGCATTCAGAGAGAAGACCAGATACAGAATGGCAATCACCACCAGCAAACCGATCTCATTAATATGGCGACTGACAAATTGTTTGAGCGAGACGCTCTTGCCCTGCGGCAATGGTAATGACGAAGCAGACATCTTCAGGTTCCTCGGTAAAATTCATCAGTGCACAGACAGAATGGCGGACATCAGATCATCCACATTGACCGGAGAGTGAAACTCCTGCGAGAACGTACCGTGCTGTAACAACAGAATGCGGTCGCACACCAGCGGTAACTCCTCCACTTCACTGGAGATAAACACCACGCTTTTTCCTTCGGCTGCCAGTTCGCGGACAATACGGTAGATCTGCTGTTTGGCTTCGATATCGACGCCGCGCGTTGGCTCGTCGAGCAACAAAATCTGGCTGGCGGCATACACCCAACGACCAATCACCACTTTTTGCTGATTACCGCCAGAAAGCGTGCCGATGGGCGTTTCGCTACTGGCAGCCTTGACCGTCATCCGCTGCATCACCTCTTCGGTCAGGCGGCGGATAGTGGACCATTGCAGCACGCCGTTGGCGCTAATTTTTTGTCGATTAGTCAGCACTGTATTTTCGTCAACGCCCAGCCAGGGAATGATCCCTGCTTCTTTGCGGTTTTCTGGCGTATAGCCAATGCCGCGTTTCAGCATGTCGCCGTAATCGGGGCGCGTGATTTTCTCGCCGTTGACAACAATTTCACCCTGTTCATACGCCTCCAGGCCAACGATCGCTTTCAGCAATTCACTGCGCCCAGCCCCCAGCAGGCCAGCAATGCCGAGCACTTCGCCGCGACGCAGGGAAAAACTGATCTCCGTAAGTTTTGGTCTGTGGCGTAACGCGCGAACTTCCAGTACGGTCTGGTCCGCAATCTCCTGAGCTGCAACCGGTGCAATATCAACGTGATCGCGCCCGAGCATCAGCGACACAATATGGCGGGTTGAGGTGTTTTCGAGCATCACATCACCCGCCACCTGACCATCACGCATGACGGTGGCACAGGAGGCAATGCGGCGGATTTCTTCCATCCGGTGGCTGACATAAATAACCGCCACGCCCAGTGCTGACATTTTTTTCACGGCGCTAATCACCAGTTCAACTTCCGCACTGGCGAGCGAACTGGTGGGCTCATCAAGAATGACCACGCGCGGTTCACCCTTCATCACCCGCGCAATTTCCACTAGCTGTTTTTGCGCCGGGCTTAGCATAGAAACAAGCTGTTCAGGGCTAACATCGACACCCAACGCTTGTAAGCAACGTTGAGCATCCTGCGCCATTTGCGAGTAATCAATCATGCCGTTGCGTCGGGGCCATTGACCGAGGCAGAGGTTTTCCGCCACGGTCAATCCTTCCACCAGACTTAACTCCTGATAAACCGCCCGGACTCCAAGTTCAGCAGCGCGTCGGGTCAGTGTGGCTTCATCGCCTTCCAGCCGCGTCTCACCAATCCAGATATCACCGCTATCTGGTCGCTCGCTGCCGGTGAGCATCCGAATAAGAGTCGATTTACCCGCGCCGTTTTTACCTAACAGCGCGCGAACTTCGCCTTTATTGAGCGTGAAGTTGACGTTATCCAGCGCAACAACGCCGGGGTAACGCTTATTTCCTGCCACCACTTTTGCTACCGGAACTGCCTCTGTTGCCGTGAACATAGGAACCTCTGCGAGTCAGCGATTAGGGCAGACCATCAACGTGCGTTGTCAGCCACTGTTTACCGTCTTCCGTTTTGGTATAGAGGTCGATAGGCACCTGAATTACTTTTTCACCGTCGGCTTTTTTATCGATAATCTTCAACGTTTGGGCGAAAACAGCATTCCCCATCTTCTTACCAGAAATATCCACCACCGCTTTCAGTACCTGATTATTTTCCAGCTCCTGGGCAATTTCGGTGGTCATATCCGAACCAAAGACAGCAATTTTTCCAGCCTGATTTTGATTGCGTACCGCTTTTACCGCGCCGAGCGTCGCACCACCTGATTCCCCCATAATGGCGTTGAGATCCGGCGTAGAGATAATCAGTTTTTCACCAACGGAAATCGCTTTATCTAAAACAGTGCCTTCCTGATTAGCGACAATTTGTGCGCCGGGAACGCGAGCTTTTAATACTTCCTCGAAGCCTTTACGTCGTTGAACACAAACTTCAAAAGCTTCGCAATTGATGACGGCAATTTTCGGCTGGTCAATTTTGTTGGCAATAAAATAATCGGCGGCAGCATTACCCAATTTTTTACCAAATTCCAGCGGGTCACCTACCAGATAAGCCGAGACATATTTATCAACGCCTTTCTGATTAATACAGGTGTTGTAGCAAATCACCGGAATGCCCGCTTCACTGGCGCGGCGAACGGTACGGCTACTGCCATTTTCAGAAACTGCCGACAAAATAATGGCATCGACATTACGCGCTACAAGCGTATCGACAAAGGTACTTTCTTTCGAAATATCGCCCTGGGCGTTAGTTTCAATTAACTGTACCTGTACTGAGGAATCTTTTGCTGCATCCTGAACACCCTGACGCACACCGGCATAATATCCCTGAGTATCAAGGTATATTGCGCCAATGGTCATTTCTTTTTCCGAAGCGTTGGCAAATAGTGCGCTACCCAATAGCGTAACCATTAATAACAGATTACGGGTTGTTCTGATTTTTTTAGGCATAGTGCCTCCTGTAGGGTTTTTATTAACAACAGCTTATTTTAATTATTTGGCAATGAGCGGCAGTACGCGCCGCTCAAACATTACAGTTAACAAGCTTTAGTGAACGAGTTGAAAAATAAATGGCATAACGGTGGCGAATAATGCTGCTTTTGGCCATGCCGGATTAATCGCTGTCAATTCAAGACGAGCAGATTCATATTGCGCAATCTCGCCTAATCCCGCGGCCGCCAGCATTGCCACCATCAGGCATTTTTCTTTATGCTGCTGTTGCAAATCGCCATATAGCGATAACAAATCGGGTTGCGAGACAGCAAAGAAATCCGCTTCGATACTGGCTTTCGCCATCTCTTGCGCCCACTGTTTCATTTCACTAAACAGGTGTTGCGCAGTTTGTCGTTCGCCCAGCAGTCGCAGCGCCATTCCTTGCCAGAAGAGATAATCAACCGGCTGATCGTTGTAATAACTGTGGATGTTAATGGTGCGATCGCCGGTCGCCGCCAGACGTAAGCAGCGCGTCGCTTCAGTTTCATCGCCCTGTGCTTTGGCGCATATCGCCTGCCAGAACCAGATGTCGTTGTCAGTTTGCCCCGGTAAACGCCCTTCGCTCAAATTCTCCGGGTAGTGCAGAGCGGCATGAAGCAATTTGCCAGCTTCCTGCGGTTGTTTCGCAGCAAAGTGCTGCCAGGCGCGTAATAGCTGGTTGAGGATAAACTGACTGGTGACCTTCCCTTCCCCGCCTTCCCACGGGTGGAATTTGCGTGTGGCGAGAATGTCCGCCGCTTTGTCTGTCTGCCCGGTGAGATGCCACAGATTCAGCAGTTCTGCGGTCATGTCATCACGTTTCAGGGCAACATCAAGATGCGCTTCCAGACGTGTAAGTCGCTTTTCTGGTGATACGCCGGCTATTTTATCCAGCAAATCTCGTTCAAAAAGCAGGCGTGCATCCTGTGGCGCCAGTTGGTATGCATTATCAAGATAACGGGCAGCCAGCTCATAATCATGTTGTTTGTTCCACGCGTGGATCGCCAGCCCACGCCAGCCGTCGGCAAACTCCGGCGACATCTCAACACAACGTTGCCATAAGGCAATGGCTTTACTGTAACTGCGCTTGTTGTAGTAAAAACAGGCCAGTAAGTGACGAGCAAACCAACATTCATCGATACTCTCCAGCGCCGCGACTTCTTCCAGCGTATTGGGAAAGCGGACAAATTGCGGGAAGACATCAATAGCTTTTGCGACCAGTTCGCCGCGTTCGGCTTTCGGCAACAAGCTGGCTTGCAGGTAAAGCGGCAGCGTGCGCTGACAATCCAGCGCATTCAGCATCTCTGCCGCCAGGGCGGGCATTCCCCAGTTAATCAGTTGCCCGGCGGTCATCAGAGCGTTAACATCGCGCCCCTGACACAGACCGCGCCACCGGGCGAGGGCAGACTCGCTACGACCATCGAACCAGTTCAGCCACCACAGAGTGGCGTTCAGCGGATAATCGCGCAGCAGTTTTTCGCGCTGTAAACGCGCATTGTCCCGACGACCGCTTAACAGCAACAGTAGATTATGCAGGCAAAGCACTTCCTGGTTGGTTGGGCAGGCGCGCAGGCTTTGTTGGCAAAAATCGAGCCCAGCCTCGACGTTACCATCACGCGCTGCCAGCCGTGCCAGGCCGTAATAGCCGCCCGCTTTACTGTTGCCGCTCCAGACCGCACGCCAGAAATCTTCTTCGGCTTTTTGATATTGTCCCTGACGTTCGTAAGCACTGGCGCGAATCAAACTGGCTTGTCCGCACTGCGGATTTTTATTCAGCGCATGTGCGCGTTTCAGCGCCTGACTGGCATATACCACCGCTTGCGGGAAATCTGCGCGGTTATATTCCAGCATCGCCAGCGCCAGGTTGCAGCGATAATCGAGTGGATCCAACGCCACGCCGCGCAGGTAGTAATCGAATGGTGAACGGCTGGCGTGATGGTATTGCTCCAGATGCTGGCCGATAAACCAGGCTTCATCTGTACTGGCAATGTCTTGTGCTGCCAGCGGCGCTTTAGCGACGTCTGGCAACGGCAACGCTTGCGGCTGATGTTCCTGATAACTCAGTACAATATTGCCGTCGGCATCGGAAAGTTCGATGGTCAGCCTGCCCGGATCGATACCGTGCAATACGCCCTGAATAGCGGTCGCGGGCGTCAGTGCAACGGTATCGTCGAGTAACGCTTTGCATTTGCCGATTTCGCGGATCGCCAGACGATATCCACTCAGCGGGGAGATGGCATACAGCCCCCACTCAATGCCGCGCTCACTACGCTGTAATTTAATCACCGCATCGCGGGAGGCGTTTTGCACCATGCCCAGAGAATGGTAAGGCAGGAAATATTGCTCGAAACGCTTCTCTTCATAAGCATCCAGCCAGGTAAAATCAGGTTGGTTATCGGCAAAAATGCCGGTCATCAGTTCAATATACGGGCCATTGTTATCGGTCAGACTCTTATCCCACGCCTGACCAAATTCACTGTGTCCCCAGCTCCACTGTTTTTTACCTGGCGCAATGTGGTGGTTGGCAACGTGTAACAAACCACCATTTTCATCGTGACACCACGCACCAACAAAATCGTACTGTGATTTTTCGGCCATGTATGAGGTCGGTACGGGTACGTTTTTATAGCGAGAGATATCCACCCCAACAGAGTAGTCCACTTTGTAATAGGTGCCAGTGGCGATGGGGAAAGCGGAGACGGCCCGTTTGCCATGATCAAACACCGCAGTTACATCCGGTGGGAAAACACTCTGATGCCCTTCCCCGCCTTTCACTGCCGGATTAGCCCACCACAAAAAATGGCGTGGCGTAGCGTTACCGTTATAGACGCGGCTGGCGATTTCCAGCGCCGCACGCTCGGGGCGTAGCGTAAAACCGGTCATCACCTGAAGACCATGCATCGGCTCTGTTTCACCGACCCATACGGTCTGTGCGCCATCGTCATGCGCTTCAATGGTGAAATCAACGGGCATAAAGGTGGTTGGGCGATGGTGTTGCGGCCAGTTAAACTCGATGCCCCCGGAAATCCACGGCCCCAACAACCCCACCAATGCTGGCTTTATCACCTCATTGTGATAAACAAAATCACGCTGCTTTACTTTATCCCACGCGCGATGCACACGTCCGCCCAGCTCCGGCAGGATCATCACTTTGATGTAGTCGTTTTCCAGCCATACTGCCTGCCAGGATTTCAGGGTTTTCTGCTCGCTCAGCGTATCGGTCACACCGTAGGGATAAACCGCGCCGGACGATCCCTGATAAACGCGATTTTCCAGGAACATAGGGTGTATATCCTGCGGCCCGGTTTCATAAGTCGGGATCTCAACGCGCTCTTGCCACACTTTTACTGGAGTCATGGTGCCCTCAATATTAACAAGACATACTGAATTAAAAGATTTGTGGCAGTGTATTGAACAATCTGGCACTGTTTTCGCGGAATAATCACGCAATTAACTAAACAAGGTTTAGTGAATATGAAAGCCTGCATTAACAATCAACAGATCCGCCACCACAACAAATGCGTGATTCTGGAACTGCTGTACCGACAAAAACGCGCCAGTAAATCCACTCTTGCCCGGCTGGCGCAAATTTCGATTCCGGCGGTCAGTAATATTTTGCAGGAGCTGGAAAACGAAAAGCGGGTAGTGAATATCGACGATGAAAGCAAGACGCGCGGACATAGCAGCGGAACGTGGTTGATCGCTCCAGAAGGTGACTGGACGCTGTGTCTGAACGTTACGCCCACCAGTATTGAGTGTCAGGTTGCCAATGCCTGTTTAAGTCCGAAAGGTGAATTTGAGTATTTTCAGATAAATGCCCCGACACCGCAGGCGCTGCTGTCCGAAATCGAAAAATGCTGGCATCGCCATCGCAAACTGTGGCCTGAGCGAACCATCAACCTGGCACTGGCAATTCACGGTCAGGTAGATCCGGTAACTGGCGTGTCGCAAACGATGCCGCAAGCACCGTGGAAAACGCCAGTTGAGGTGAAATATTTACTGGAAGAAAAGCTGGGCATTCGGGTAATGGTCGACAATGACTGTGTGATGCTGGCGCTGGCGGAAAAATGGCAAAACAATGCACAAGGGCGCGATTTTTGCGTGATCAACGTCGATTACGGTATTGGCTCGTCGTTTGTGATTAACGAACAAATTTATCGCGGCAGTTTGTATGGCAGCGGACAAATCGGCCACACTATCGTTAACCCCGATGGCGTCTCCTGCGACTGCGGACGCTATGGCTGTCTGGAAACCGTTGCCTCGTTAAGCGCATTAAAAAAACAGGCGCGAGTATGGCTAAAATCACAACCGGACAATACTCAGCTTGATCCCGAAAAACTAACCACCGCGCAATTGATTGCGGCCTGGCTGAGTGGAGAACCGTGGATCACCAGTTGGGTTGACCGCTCTGCAAACGCCATTGGTTTGAGTCTGTATAACTTTCTCAACATCCTCAATATTAATCAGATTTGGTTGTACGGTCGCAGTTGTGCCTTTGGTGAGAACTGGCTTAATACCATTATTCGCCAGACGGGGTTTAATCCGTTCGACCGCGACGAAGGACCGAGCGTGAAAGCGACACAGATTGGCTTCGGGCAATTAAGCCGCGCACAACAGGTGCTGGGAATTGGCTATTTGTATGTTGAAGCGCAGTTACGCCAGATTTGATGGTGCGATAAGGTAAAAAAGCTTCCCGAAGGAAGCCTTTCAGACTAAAGACAAACGTAAAATTGCCTGATGCGCTACGCTTATCAGGCCTACATGCAGATTGCAATATATTGAATTTGCAAGATTTTGTAGGCCAAATAAGATGTTCACACCGCATCCGGCATGAACAACGAGCACATTGTCAGCAAATCACCGTTTTGCTTATGCGTAAACCGGGTAACGTGCGCAGATGTCGAGAACTTTACCTTTGATGCGCTCAATAACCGCTTCATCATTGATGCTGTCCAGCACGTCACACATCCAGCCAGCCAGCTCTTTCGCTTCTGCTTCTTTGAAGCCGCGACGCGTAATCGCCGGAGTACCCACGCGAATACCGGAAGTTACAAACGGGCTCTTCGGATCGTTTGGTACGCTGTTTTTGTTGACGGTGATGTTGGCACGGCCCAGAGCGGCATCAGCTTCTTTACCGGTCAGGTTTTTATCAACCAGATCAACCAGGAACAGGTGGTTATCAGTGCCGCCGGAAACCACTTTGTAGCCGCGCTCAAGGAACACTTCTACCATCGCTTTGGCGTTTTTCGCGACCTGCTGCTGGTAAGTTTTGAACTCTGGCTCCATTGCTTCTTTCAGCGCGACTGCTTTACCCGCAATAACGTGCATCAGCGGACCACCCTGACCACCTGGGAAGACAGCAGAGTTCAGTTTTTTGTACAGCTCTTCGCTACCGCCTTTCGCCAGAATCAGGCCGCCGCGCGGACCCGCCAGAGTTTTGTGAGTGGTAGTAGTCACAACGTGAGCATGAGGAACCGGGTTCGGATAGACGCCAGCGGCAACCAGACCCGCAACGTGCGCCATATCAACAAACAGGTAAGCGCCGATACTGTCAGCGATTTCACGCATTTTCGCCCAGTCAACCACACCGGAGTATGCAGAGAAGCCGCCGATAATCATTTTCGGCTTGTGTTCTTTGGCTTGTTTTTCCAGATCTGCGTAGTCGATATGACCGGTCGCATCAATACCGTAAGGAACAATGTTGTACAGCTTACCGGAGAAGTTAACCGGAGAACCGTGAGTCAGGTGGCCGCCGTGCGCCAGGTTCATACCCAGAACGGTATCGCCGGGTTCCAGCAACGCGGTGTAGACTGCAAAGTTAGCCTGAGAGCCGGAGTGCGGCTGAACGTTAGCGTAGTCAGCGCCGAACAGTTCTTTCGCGCGATCGATCGCCAGTTGTTCGACGATATCAACATACTCGCAACCGCCGTAGTAGCGTTTGCCCGGATAACCTTCAGCATATTTGTTGGTTAGCTGAGACCCCTGCGCCTGCATTACGCGCGGGCTGGTGTAGTTTTCGGAGGCGATCAGTTCGATGTGCTCTTCCTGACGTACTTTTTCCTGCTCCATAGCCTGCCACAGTTCGGCATCATAATCGGCAATGTTCATTTCACGCTTTAACATCCGCATCTCCTGACTCAGCTAACAATAAAATTTTTTCGCCTAATTTCGGCGGTCCTGATGGACAACGGCGAACAGTATAACCGAATCATTGTGCGATAACAGGTCTTGACAAAGGAATTTACGCAAACGATTACCTTTAAGCTGGACAAGGCTTTGGAGTATTAAGAACTTATGTCTGGTAACGGATTTCTTTTCAAGTTTGTGATGCAAATTATTCACCTTGTCACATTCTCAACGAAAAACGACAAAGAACCATTTACAATGCAGGGCTATTTTTTATAAGATGCATTTGAGATACATCAATTAAGATGCAAAAAAAGGAAGACCATATGCTTGACGCTCAAACCATCGCTACAGTAAAAGCCACTATCCCTTTACTGGTGGAAACAGGGCCGAAATTAACCGCCCATTTCTACGACCGCATGTTTACTCATAATCCTGAACTCAAAGAAATTTTTAACATGAGTAACCAGCGTAATGGCGATCAACGTGAAGCCCTGTTTAACGCCATTGCCGCCTACGCCAGTAATATCGAAAACCTGCCAGCCCTGCTACCAGCAGTAGAAAAAATCGCGCAGAAACACACCAGCTTCCAGATCAAACCGGAGCAATACAACATCGTTGGCGAACACCTGCTGGCAACGCTGGATGAAATGTTCAGCCCGGGACAGGAAGTGCTGGACGCCTGGGGTAAAGCCTATGGCGTGCTGGCGAATGTGTTTATCAATCGCGAGGCAGAGATTTATAACGAGAACGCCAGCAAAGTCGGTGGCTGGGAAGGTACCCGCGATTTCCGCATTGTGGCTAAAACACCGCGCAGTACGCTTATCACCAGCTTCGAACTGGAACCGGTCGATGGCGGCCCGGTAGCAGAATACCGTCCAGGACAATACCTCGGCGTCTGGTTGAAGCCGGAAGGCTTCCCGCACCAGGAAATTCGCCAGTACTCTTTGACCCGCAAACCGGATGGTAAAGGCTATCGAATTGCGGTGAAACGTGAAGATGGCGGACAAGTTTCCAACTGGCTGCATAACCATGCCAACGTTGGCGATGTCGTGAAACTGGTCGCTCCGGCGGGTGATTTCTTTATGGATGTCGCGAATGACACGCCGGTGACACTGATCTCTGCGGGCGTTGGGCAAACACCCATGCTGGCAATGCTCGACACGCTGGCAAAAGCAGGTCACAACGCCCAGGTTAACTGGTTCCATGCGGCAGAAAATGGCGATGTCCACGCCTTTGCCGATGAAGTTAAGGAACTGGGGCAATCACTGCCGCACTTTACCGCGCACACCTGGTATCGCCAGCCGAGCGAAACCGATCGCGCAAAAGGTCAGTTTGATAGCGAAGGTCTGATGGATTTGAGCAAACTGGAAGGCTCGTTCAGCGACCCGGCCATGCAGTTCTACCTCTGCGGCCCGGTTGGCTTCATGCAGTTTGCTGCGAAACAGCTAGTTGAGCTGGGCGTGAAGCAGGAGAATATTCATTACGAATGCTTTGGCCCGCATAAGGTGTTGTGATTTGAGATTGCCGGATGATGCCATTCATCCGGCAATCTTGACGCGGTTTAAATCGCCGCGTCGTCTTCCTCGCCAGTACGGATACGAATGACTCGCGCCACGTCGAAGACGAAGATTTTACCGTCACCGATTTTACCGGTTTGCGCCGTACGAGTAATAGTGTCTACGCAGATATCCACAATGTCATCTGGTACGACGATCTCAATTTTCACCTTCGGCAGAAAGTCCACCATATACTCCGCGCCACGATACAGCTCGGTATGGCCTTTCTGACGGCCAAAACCTTTCACTTCGGTGACCGTCATACCGGTAATGCCGACTTCAGCCAGCGCTTCGCGGACATCGTCCAGCTTGAAGGGTTTAATAATCGCATCAATCTTTTTCATGCTATTCCTTGAAAAGGTCGCCTGTCTTTTGATCTGCTAAACGTAACACATTACCTCGATTCATTCCTTGAAATCGTTTGCATCCAGCTCGTGTCGGGAAAGCAGTTTATAAAATTCTGTCCGGTTGCGCCCCGCCATTCTCGCCGCATGAGTGACGTTGCCTTTGGTAATTTGCAGCAGCTTACGCAAGTAGTTGAGCTCAAATTGATTACGCGCCTCAACAAAAGTTGGCAGCGCCGTATTTTCGCCCTCCAGCGCCTGCTCCACCAGCGCATCGCTAATCACTGGCGATGAAATCAGCGCCACGCACTGTTCAATCACGTTGACCAACTGGCGCACATTACCCGGCCAGGCGGCGGCCATCAGACGCTTCATTGCATCGGTGGAGAACGCGCGGACAAACGGTTTATGTCGCTCTGCCGCCTGGCGCAACAAATGGTTTGCCAGTAGGGGAATATCTTCCGTGCGCTCCGCCAGTGTCGGAATTTTCAGGCTGACGACGTTGAGGCGGTAATAGAGATCCTCACGGAACTCTCCACGCGCCATTGCTTTTGGCAGGTCACGGTGAGTCGCGGAAATAATCCTCACGTCAATATCAATATCGCGGTTGCTCCCCAACGGACGGACTTTACGCTCCTGCAATACACGCAGCAGTTTGACCTGCAACGGCGCGGGCATGTCGCCAATCTCATCGAGAAACAGCGTACCGCCTTCCGCTGCCTGAAATAAGCCTTCGCGATTGCTGACCGCGCCAGTAAACGCGCCGCGTGCATGACCGAACAGTTCTGATTCCAGCAACTGCTCAGGCAATGCGCCACAGTTAATAGCAATAAACGGTTTGCTGTTGCGCGGGCTGGCATTGTGGATAGCCTGGGCAAAAATCTCTTTCCCGGTGCCGCTCTGACCATTAATCAAAACGCTAACATCTGACTGCGCCACCAGCCGCGCCTGTTCCAGCAAACGCAACATTAGCGGACTGCGGGTGACTATCGCCTCACGCCAACGTTCATCAGTGGCTGGCGCGGATTGCTCCAGCGCATCGTCAATCGCCTGATACAGCGCGTCTTTATCAACGGGTTTAGTCAGGAAACTGAACACGCCCTGCTGTGTTGCAGCAACCGCATCGGGAATGGAGCCATGCGCGGTGAGGATAATTACCGGCATTCCCGGCTGCACTTTCTGGATTTCAGCAAACAACTGCATGCCGTCCATTTCATCCATGCGCAAATCGCTGATCACCAAATCCACTTTTTCGCGATTGAGTACTCTCAGCCCCTCAGCGCCGCTTTCCGCCGTGACCACGCTGTAGCCCTCGCTGATCAAGCGAAGACCAAGTAATTTCAGTAACCCTGGGTCGTCATCAACCAATAATAAATGCGCTGATTTATGGCTCATTTGGAGTGACCTCATTGGTGGATGGCGCAGACTTTTCAGTCTCGTGCGACGTATCCGGCACAAAATTTCCGCCCGGTTTTCGGGTCGAAAGCTGACGTTCAATATCCGTCAGATTTTCCAGCTTGCGGGTCGTCAGTTCCAGTTGCTGCTGTAAGAGTTGATGTTGCTGACGCAAGGTATCCAGTTCGTTGTCACTGGTCTGCTGAAGTTTACTGTAGCGTTGACGCTCTTCCGCCAGTTGCAATTGCAGCGCCTGACCGTCGCGCCAGAGTTGATACAACGGGCGCACTTGCGCCGGGATCTCGGTACTTAACGCATCAATGCGCGCGACCAGCTGGCGGCGTTCATAAGGCGTGATTTTGGCGTCGGCAAGCAAGATCCCTTGTTTAAAGGTATTTTGCCAGCTACCGTCGTCATATTTGCGGGCTTGCTGACGCGACTGCGCTGGCATTAAACGTTCAGCACAATCCATCGCCCGCAACCAATAAAGTGGGTTAGTTTCGGTTGATTTACCTTGCAGCGCCCAGATATCGCTACACTCGGTTGCCAGATAATCAGCCAGTTGATAAACCGGAATTTTTTCTTCTGCTGATGTATCAATAGCGGGCTTATTATGGCTCTGCACACAGCCCAGCAACGCCAGACAAGGCAACCCCGCCAGCCACAGCCGTCGGGACAAAATTCGTTGAAAAATATGTCGCATATTCACCAGACTTAGCATTATTTCTTCGTGTTTTTCGACGACGGTAATTCAATGCGAAAACAAACGTCTTGCCCGCTCTCGTCGACCAGATACAGTTCCCCCTGCATACGGCGAATACAATCTCTGGCAATGCTTAATCCCAGACCGCTGCCCTTCACCGCCCCTTTTCGCTGGTGGCTTCCCTGAAAAAAGGGTTCGAAGATCATGGCGCGTTCCTCTTGCGGAATGAGCGTGCCTGTATTGATGACATCAATATAAACCCGCGCGCCATGTAAACTGCTGCGAAGGCAAATGTTACCGGATTCGGCTCCGTAGTGCACCGCATTGGAGTAAAGATTATCCAGCACGCTCAGCAGCAGCATCGGCTCGGCCAGGCAGGTAGTAACCGAAAGATCGGCGTTGGTATGCATCATTTTAGCCCGAGCTGGCAGACTGTGAGCAGAGACTACCATCTCCACCAGCGGTGCGAGATCGACCTCTTCCAGTTCCACCGCTCCGTCTGCCTGTTTGCGGTTATAATCAAGCAGTTGCTCGATCAGTTTTTGCAAATTACGGCTGCTGCTATCAAGGATGCTCACCACCTCTTTTTGCTCTGGCGTAAGCGGCCCGACAACCTGATCGGCAAGTAATTCGGTGCCTTCACGCATACTCGCCAGCGGCGTTTTTAATTCATGGGATAAATGACGCAGGAACTGATGGCGTTGGGACTCCAGCCATGACAGACGCTCGCTTAACCAGATGATTCGCTGCCCGACCGAACGTAACTCACGAGGCCCACTAAACGAAGCACTATTACCCAGTGAACGTCCTTCCCCCAGTCGGTTGATCATCCGCTCGATATTCTTCACCGGGCCGATAATCATCCGCGTAAAAAGCAGCACCATCGCCAGACTCACCAAAAACAGTACCAGAGACTGCCAGCCGAAATACTGCCCGCGCTCGGCTATTTCCCGCTGGAGCTGCTGCCCGCGTGAGAAGACTACAGAGCGAGTGGCCTGCACCATTTCAGTATTGCTATTGGCAAAAGCTTCCAGACGCGCGGCGGCAGCGGCATCAGGACCGCTGTTGTTGCATTGAAGTTGAGCGAGATTATTCAGATCCTGGCGTAATGCCTGGTAGAGTTTATCGTCTGGCAGCACGCCTGCGTGGGCATCAAGCATTTCGCTGTAGCGCTTGCGCTGGCTTTGATAGACCTTCGCCAGAGTGGGGTCGTCCAGCACACAATACTGACGGTAGCTACGTTCCATCTCCAGCGCCGCGTTGGTCATTGCTTCACTACGGCGGGCATCGATAAGTGTCGTGCGATTGACCAGCGCCGCCTGATCGCTAAGCGCATTAAGGCTTTGCCAGGCTTGCCATGCCAGCACCAACAGGGGCAGCAGAATCAGCAAAAATGCCAGCATTACCAATTGTCGTAATGAACGGGGAAAAACGGGCCAGCGTTTCAAGGCGTTACTCTCGTCAGAAGCGAATAACCAAATGCTAACCGAGGGGAAGTGCGGATACAACAAAGCCGGGAATGACCCGGCTTTGTTATGGAATAAGGCGGTGCCTAACTCGACGTTTCGCCCGAGGGTTGATATAGCTAAGCTGATATCAGAAGTTGGACGGCAGGCACCTTGTTGTGCGTCATTCGAATTTTATGTAGCGCGTCCCGAAGGGGCTGACATAAATGGGTGAATGAGCCACTGCGTTGTATTATGCAGAAAGCATGCCACAATGCAAACAACAAATTAACCCATTGAATATTAATAACTTTACATTACCTCATCTTCCAGCGCTATAAGCTTGTTTTTTAAACACACTGTCTCCAATCAGAGACACAATAATGCAAAAAACAGCAAATCATTTAAAATCAATAAACTAAACGTCTCTTTTTGGAGACACTCATTCTCCCGATCGTCGCAAATTACCGACACTTTCCTGAGAGTGTCATCACTGTATCGGCGATATGAGATGAGTACACTTTCCGGCAATACCTGAGATAAAAAGGTATTGCGTCGGTAACATATCTATAAGAGCACCACTCTCACTAATAGTGGCGCGACTCATAATCAGGGAAATAAAGTAATGAATTTTGAAATCGTAACGGAAGGCGATATAGAACAATGTCGGGCACTCTGTAATGAGCTTATGCAGCATCAATACAAGATGTCAGTACAGCAACGACATATTTTTGCCGGTATGAACTTCGATACACGGTTAAAACCCAGTTTTGAAAATGCATCGGAGAAAATGCTGGTTATTGCTAAAGATGAAGGTAGCCCTATCGGTTATCTGTATGTGGATATCGATATTATTCATGAGGAAAATATAAATCCGACACTTGAACAGATCCCGCCATGGGCCAGGGCGCTATATCAGCCCGGCGAATCGATTGAAGGTTTATACCCATCATGGATAACACCACAAAAAGTGGGACATTTAAATAATTTATATGTCAAACCTGAATATCAAAAACGGGAATTAGGGCGCAAATTTATGGATATTGCGCTGGATTATTTTCATCGCCACGAAGAAGTCAGCAACGTTTTCGTTCATATTTCTAACGGCAACGATGCTGTTATCGATTTCTATAAGAAATTTGGTTTTTCCCATAGCCATGATGTCTTCAAAGGCATTATCTATGGTTATCTGTTAAAAATTAGGTGATCAATAAAAAAGCCCTTTGCACAGACAAAGGGCTCATATTTTAGCACCGACTAGTTGTTGTGATGTTATTACCCCAACTGCTTACGCGCATTGCGGAAAATACGCATCCACGGGCCATCCTCGCCCCAGTTTTCCGGGTGCCAGGAGTTGCTGACAGTACGGAAAACACGTTCCGGGTGCGGCATCATTATGGTGACACGACCGCTTTCGGTGGTAACCGCCGTAATGCCGTTTGGAGAACCGTTCGGGTTAGCCGGGTAGGTTTCGGTGACTTTACCGAAGTTATCGACATAGCGTAATGCTACCAGCCCTTTGCTTTCCAGTGCCGCGAGGTGCGCCGCATTACGTACTTCAACGCGCCCTTCGCCGTGAGAAACGGCAATCGGCATCTGCGACCCTACCATCCCCTGCAACAGCAGCGACGGACTTTGGGTCACTTCAACCAGACTGAAACGCGCTTCAAAGCGATCGGAGGTGTTACGCACAAAACGTGGCCACAACTCACTACCTGGGATCAGTTCGCGCAGGTTAGACATCATCTGGCAACCGTTACATACCCCCAGCGCCAGCGTTTGCGGGCGATGGAAGAAGGTTGCAAACTCATCGCGTACACGGTCATTGAACAGGATAGACTTCGCCCAGCCTTCACCGGCACCCAGCACGTCACCGTAGGAGAAACCGCCGCATGCTACCAGGGCATGGAAATCCTCCAGGCCCGTGCGTCCAGCCAGCAGGTCGCTCATATGCACATCGATAGCATCAAAGCCCGCACGGTGGAAAGCTGCCGCCATTTCAACATGGGAGTTCACGCCCTGCTCACGCAGCACAGCAACTTTCGGACGCGCGCCAGTGGCAATATACGGTGCAGCCACATCTTCGTTGATATCGAACGACAGTTTCACATTAAGGCCCGGATCGGCGTCGTTTGATTTCGCCTGATGTTCCTGATCGGCACACTCCGGGTTGTCACGCAGGCGCTGCATTTGCCAGGTCGTTTCTGCCCACCAGACACGCAACGTGGTGCGGCTTTCGCTGAATACAGTCTGCCCGTTGGCGGTAATCACAAAACGATCGCCGGAAACCGCCCGGCCAACATAATGGACGCAATCAGCAAGCCCATGTTGTGCCAGTACAGCTTCAACCGCCTCGCGGTCAGCGGCTCGAACCTGAATCACCGCACCCAGTTCTTCGTTAAACAACGCCGCCAGGCGATCGTCACCCAGAGTAGCGATATCCGCCTCAATACCGCAATGACCAGCAAATGCCATTTCCGCCAGCGTCACCAGCAGGCCGCCGTCAGAGCGGTCGTGATACGCGAGCAGCTTACGCTGTGCAACCAGCGCCTGAATCGCGTCATAGAAGCCTTTCAGTTGGGCAACATCACGTACATCTGCCGGTTTGTCGCCAAGCTGACGATAAACCTGCGCCAGCGCCGTTGCACCCAGCGCATTATTGCCAAGGCCCAGATCAATCAGCAGCAGTGCGTTATCTTCGGTAGAAAGCTGCGGCGTGATGGTGTGACGCACATCTTCCACGCGGGCAAATGCAGAAATCACCAGCGACAGCGGCGACGTCATTTCGCGCTCTTCATTACCTTCCCGCCAGCGGGTTTTCATCGACATAGAGTCTTTACCCACCGGGATCGTCAGGCCCAGCGCCGGACAAAGCTCTTCGCCCACCGCTTTAACAGCTTCATACAGGCCAGCATCTTCACCAGGATGACCCGCCGCCGCCATCCAGTTAGCGGAAAGTTTGATGCGTTTGATATCGCCAATCTGCGTAGTGGCGATGTTGGTTAACGCTTCACCGACCGCCAGACGGGCAGAGGCAGCGAAATCCAGCAGCGCAACCGGCGCACGTTCGCCAATCGCCATCGCTTCACCGTAGTAGCTGTCGAGGCTGGCGGTAGTGACTGCGCAGTTAGCGACCGGCACCTGCCACGGCCCCACCATCTGATCGCGCGCCACCATGCCGGTTACGCTGCGATCGCCGATAGTCACCAGGAAGGTTTTCTCTGCCACGGTCGGAAGATGCAGCACACGTTTGACCGCATCAGCAATGGTGATATCCGCACGATTCAACGCATCGCCCTTCGCTTTCAGCGTTTGTACGTTGCGGGTCATTTTCGGCGTTTTGCCGAGCAGCACATCCAGCGGCAGATCTATCGGCTGATTATCAAAATGACGATCGTGCAAAGAGAGATGTAATTCTTCGGTGGCCTCACCAATCACCGCGTAGGGCGCGCGTTCACGCTTACACAGTTCATCAAACAGCGGCAACTGATCGGCAGCAACCGCCAGTACATAACGTTCCTGGGATTCGTTACACCAGATTTCCAGCGGGCTCATGCCCGGTTCGTCACTCAGGATATCGCGCAGTTCAAATTTACCGCCGCGCCCGCCGTCGCTTACCAGTTCAGGCATGGCGTTAGAAAGTCCGCCCGCGCCGACGTCATGGATAAACAGAATCGGGTTCGCGTCGCCAAGCTGCCAGCAACGGTCGATCACTTCCTGGCAGCGACGCTCCATCTCCGGGTTGTCGCGCTGTACGGAAGCAAAGTCGAGGTCGGCATCAGACTGACCAGACGCCATGGAAGACGCCGCGCCGCCGCCAAGACCGATATTCATCGCCGGGCCGCCAAGAACGACCAGCTTCGCACCAACGTTGATCTCGCCTTTTTGTACGTGATCGGCACGAATGTTGCCGATCCCGCCCGCCAGCATGATCGGTTTGTGATAACCGCGCAGCTCTTCGCCGTTGTGGCTGTTCACTTTTTCTTCATAAGTACGGAAGTAGCCGTTCAGTGCCGGACGACCAAATTCGTTGTTAAATGCCGCGCCGCCCAGCGGGCCTTCGGTCATGATGTCCAGCGCGGTGACAATGCGCTCAGGCTTACCAAAATTCTCTTCCCACGGTTGTTCAAAGCCGGGAATACGCAGGTTGGAAACGGAGAAACCAACCAGACCGGCTTTCGGCTTCGCGCCGCGCCCGGTGGCGCCTTCATCGCGAATTTCGCCGCCGGAACCGGTCGCCGCACCCGGCCACGGAGAAATTGCCGTCGGGTGGTTGTGAGTTTCGACTTTCATCAGAATATGCGTCGGTTCCTGATGAAAATCGTAGCGGCCCGTTTCGTGGTCAGCAAAGTAGCGGCCCACTTCGGAACCTTCCATCACGGCGGCGTTATCTTTATAAGCAGAGAGAACGTGATCCGGCGTGGTTTCGAAGGTATTTTTGATCATCTTAAACAGCGATTTCGGCTGCTGTTCACCGTCGATAATCCAGTCGGCGTTAAAAATCTTGTGGCGACAGTGCTCGGAGTTCGCCTGAGCGAACATATAAAGCTCGATGTCGTTCGGGTTACGACCAAGCTTAGTGAAAGCATCTTGCAGATAGTCAATTTCATCATCCGCCAGTGCCAGACCGAGACGCAGGTTAGCATCAATCAGTGCCTGACGGCCCTGCCCCAGCAAATCAACGCTGGTGACCGGAGTTGGCTGATGATGAGCAAACAGTTGTTCTGCATCATCTAAAGCAAAAAAGACCGTTTCCATCATGCGGTCATGCAGTTCAGCGGTAACCTGCTGCCATTGCTCATTGGTCAGCGTACCGGCTTCTATATAGTAAGCAACACCGCGCTCAAGGCGATTAACCTGCTGCAGCCCACAGTTATGGGCGATATCAGTCGCTTTCGAAGACCAGGGAGAGATGGTGCCAGGACGCGGAATCACCAGCAGGAGTTTGCCTTGCGGGACGTGGCTGGCGAGTGCCGGACCATATTTCAACAGGCGCTCAAGTTGCGCGTGCGCTTCTTCGTTTAACGGCCCATTGAGGTCAGCAAAATGGACATACTCGGCGTAAATGTTGTGAACCGGGAGCCTGGCAGCCTGAAAACGCGCCAGCAGTTTGTTGATTCGGAATGCCGACAGTGCAGGCGAACCACGCAGAATTTCCATCATAAGTCTCTCGTCTTCTAAGCTTTCGGTGTACCCAAGGGGGGGAAACGGGCGTCATTATAAAGAATCTGATGCGCCGACGAAACCGTTTGCGTGGAAATAAAATCACCATCGTGAATTAGCAACGCGTGCCGCCAATGACTGTAATAAGTTGCCAACTGACGCAGGTTTACGCAAAATGCCGCTCATTTATGATTAGACCTTTCTTTAGTACTACGATTTTTCAAGCTGGGACGCGCACGACACAGAGAATTAACTAATTGAAAAAATTAAAGATTAATTATCTGTTCATCGGCATTCTGGCACTGCTCCTCGCGGTCGCTCTCTGGCCATCCATTCCCTGGTTTGGTAAAGCCGACAACCGTATCGCCGCCATACAAGCGCGGGGAGAGTTGCGTGTGAGCACTATCCATACTCCCCTGACTTATAACGAAATCAACGGTAAACCTTTTGGCCTGGATTACGAACTGGCGAAACAGTTTGCCGATTACCTCGGCGTAAAACTGAAAGTGACCGTGCGGCAAAATATCAGCCAGCTTTTTGACGATCTCGATAACGGTAACGCCGATTTGCTGGCAGCAGGGCTGGTCTATAACAGTGAGCGAGTAAAAAATTATCAGCCCGGCCCTACCTATTATTCCGTGTCGCAACAACTGGTTTATAAAGTGGGTCAGTATCGCCCGCGTACGCTGGGCAACCTGACGGCGGAACAACTGACTGTCGCGCCAGGGCACGTCATTGTTAACGATCTGCAAACGCTGAAAGAGACTAAGTTCCCGGAATTAGGCTGGAAGGTAGACGACAAAAAAGGCTCTGCGGAGCTAATGGAAGATGTCATCGAAGGCAAGCTGGATTACACCATTGCCGATTCTGTCGCTATTAGCTTGTTTCAGCGCGTTCACCCGGAACTCGCCGTGGCACTCGATATCACCGATGAACAACCGGTGACCTGGTTTAGCCCGCTAGATAGCGATAATACACTTTCCGCCGCCCTGCTCGACTTCTTCAATGAAATGAATGAAGACGGTACTCTGGCACGCATTGAAGAGAAATATCTCGGGCATGGCGATGATTTTGATTACGTCGATACACGTACATTTTTACGCGCCGTCGATGCCGTTCTGCCGCAGTTAAAGCCGTTATTTGAGAAATACGCCGGGGAAATTGACTGGCGTTTACTGGCGGCAATTGCCTATCAGGAATCACACTGGGACGCGCAGGCGACTTCGCCCACGGGTGTGCGCGGCATGATGATGTTAACCAAAAATACCGCGCAAAGTCTGGGGATTACCGATCGCACCGATGCCGAGCAAAGCCTCAGCGGCGGCGTGCGTTATTTACAGGATATGATGAGCAAAGTACCGGAGAGTGTACCGGAAAACGAACGCATTTGGTTTGCGCTCGCCGCCTACAATATGGGCTACGCACACATGCTGGATGCCCGTGCGCTAACGGCAAAAACGAAAGGAAATCCTGACAGTTGGGCCGACGTAAAACAACGTCTGCCCTTGCTGAGCCAGAAACCTCATTACAGCAAGCTAACGTACGGCTATGCACGCGGTCATGAAGCTTACGCTTATGTAGAAAACATTCGTAAGTATCAAATTAGCCTGGTGGGTTACCTGCAAGAAAAAGAAAAGCAGGCGACAGAAGCAGCGATACAACTGGCGCAAGATTATCCGGCAGTATCGCCAGCTGAATTGGGTAAAGAAAAATTCCCCTTTCTCTCGTTTCTTTCCCAGTCATCATCGAACTATCTGACACACTCTCCTTCGCTGCTGTTTTCCAGGAAAGGAGGTGAGGAGAAACAAAATTAATCCGCAGATTGCTGACAAAGAGGGCTTTGTTCATGCCGGATGCAGCGTGAACGCCTTATCCGGCCTACATTCAATACATTGCAGAGATTACACTGGTCTGATTAGGCGTAGAGTATCTGGCAATTTTGCATCTGCCATCAGCCTCAATCCGTTGATGATTGCGCTTTTTTCCGGGCCTTAATTTCCTGGCGGCGCATGCGAAAGAAATCACTGAGCAGCGCCGCGCACTCATCCGCCAGAATACCTTCCGTGATTTCCACTCGATGGTTCATTCCCGGATGATGCAGCACATCCATTAATGATCCCGCGGCACCGGTTTTCGCGTCACGCGCACCAAAAACCACACGACCGATACGGCTGTGAATCATCGCCCCGGCACACATCACGCACGGTTCGAGCGTGACATACAATGTCGCATCAATCAGACGATAATTTTGCATTACCAGGCCGCCCTGACGCAGGGCCATGATTTCTGCATGCGCAGTAGGATCATGGCGGCCAATAGGACGGTTCCAGCCTTCTCCGATAACGCGATTATTATGCACTAATACCGCGCCGACCGGAACTTCCCGCTCGTCCCAGGCACGTTTCGCCAGCGTCAGTGCATGACGCATCCAGTATTCGTGGCTAAATTCGACTTCAGACAAAAAGAAAACTCCGGTTATAAAAGCGCGGCGCATTATACACAGCCGCTATGCTTAACACTATTCCAGTTGCTGGAGTTCGCCACGCGACGTTACGCGCCAGCGATGCTGGCAAAAATAAAGCAGCGGATTGTCCTGATTACTGTCGCTGTAGCCACTATATAGCCGTAACGGCGTACCGATTTTACGTTCCAGTTGTGCGACTTTCTCATGCCCCAGGCAACGCATCGTCAATACCCAGCCGCCATAGCCACGCTGGATCTGGCTGGCGATAAGATTAACCCGCGGCAGCCACGGCGTATCGAAATAAACCGCTTCAACCAGCGGCTGTGGGGAACCGGTAATCAACCAGATATCTGCATCGGAACTTAACAGGTAGGTGGTCAGACGCTCCTGCACCAACGGGAAGGCAGTAACATTGTCGCGAAACCAGTGTACAAAATCGGCCTGCAGCACCTGTAAACGCGCTTCGCTGTGACCAAAAGTGCATCCCCACAAAAGCAGGCTCATCGGCCAGCGGGCCGCACGACCTTTTATCAATAGCGCAATGACAATGATCGGCAACAACGGCAGGACAAGCAACACATTCAGCGGTTGACGACGCAATAAATAGCGCAGAAAACTGCCGAACATATCTTGTTGATGCAGCGTTCCATCTAAGTCAAAAAACACCACACGACGCTCGTGAGTTGCCAAACCCTACTCCTATGGACTGAAATATCCTGATTAATCTTTGCTACTAAATAGCCTAACAGATAGATCATCACTTTTCCGGCAACAATCCACAGCATAATGACTGAATGGAATTTTTAATTCATAGTTCTTACCGACAATGGAATATAATATTCGTTTGCTTGTGTCTCATATTGCCTGTTGTCGCCATTATTTCATTGCGAGGAAAGATATGAACGGCTTACTTCGTATCCGTCAGCGTTATCAGGGGCTTGCCCAGAGTGATAAGAAGCTGGCGGATTATCTCCTGCTACAGCCTGATACCGCCCGCCATCTTAGCTCCCAGCAACTGGCCAACGAGGCCGGAGTCAGCCAGTCCAGCGTAGTAAAGTTCGCGCAAAAACTCGGCTATAAAGGTTTTCCAGCTTTAAAACTGGCATTGAGCGAAGCACTGGCAAGCCAGCCGGAATCATCCTCTGTCCCCATTCATAACCAAATTCGCGGTGATGATCCTCTGCGACTGGTCGGCGAAAAACTGATCAAAGAAAATACTGCCGCCATGTATGCAACGCTGAACGTTAATAGTGAAGAGAAGCTGCACGACTGTGTGGCGATGTTGCGCTCTGCGCGGCGGATTGTTCTGACGGGTATTGGCGCCTCTGGTCTGGTAGCACAAAATTTTGCCTGGAAACTGATGAAGATTGGTTTTAATGCTGCAGCAGAGCGCGATATGCATGCGTTGCTCGCCACAGTACAAGCTTCGTCACCAGACGATCTGTTATTAGCCATTTCCTACACTGGCGTGCGGCGCGAGTTAAACCTGGCGGCAGATGAAATGTTACGCGTGGGCGGCAAAGTGCTGGCAATCACCGGTTTCACCCCCAATGCCCTACAACAGCGAGCTTCTCATTGCCTGTATACCATCGCCGAAGAGCAAGCGACAAATAGCGCGTCGATCTCCGCTTGCCACGCACAGGGATTGTTAACCGATCTCCTGTTTATTGCGTTGATCCAGCAAGATCTGGAACTGGCACCAGAACGTATTCGTCATAGTGAAGCATTGGTGAAAAAACTGGTTTGAGTAAAGAATGCGCGTATAATGCCCGCCCGGTTTGTGTTGTTTTGAGAGTTTCCTTATGGCGCTGTTAATCACTAAAAAATGCATCAATTGTGATATGTGTGAACCCGAATGCCCCAATGAAGCGATTTCAATGGGCGAACATATCTACGAGATTAACAGCGATAAGTGTACCGAATGCGTAGGTCACTACGAAACGCCGACCTGCCAAAAAGTGTGTCCAATCCCCAATACCATTGTAAAAGATCCGCTACATGTTGAGACGGAAGAACAGTTGTGGGATAAGTTTGTGCTGATGCATCATGCGGATAAAATTTAATATCCCACTCTGGAAGTAGAGTGTTAATTATTTTATAGAGAAACATTGACGCTATTATATTTATTTAATTGATGTCGTTAACATAATTATTCACAAAATGAATTTATATAATATCTGCGCAGACATTTATTTATAATTATTAAAGGCGCGCCTGGCTAGTTAACCTGACGCGCCTTAAGTACGTTTCCTTGTGTTATAAGAACAGAAGGATCAGCTGTAAAACAGCAATGATGATTTTGATGACCCGTTTAATCAGGTATCGGCAATCAGTCATTCGTTTTTCCTTAAACAAGGAATGCAGCCGTTCAGATTAGCTCTTACATCTCCCCAAAACTGAACGTGCGAGTTATTGAGGATGCGTGCTGCACTCCACACCAGAGCTTTGACGACACCACTCGTTTCAATGGGGGAATTCTGTGGCATGGTGTAAAGCACAGCAAAATCGCCAATAACGAAGCCAATTTTAATGTACTTACGAATTGGCGGTCACGTTAATCTTTCCATCAATATTGCTTTCTTCGTAAAGGCTCGAGTTTTTATGATAAAGATTGCAAGTTGCTTGTAAAAGATAACTGCCCTGATCCATAATCGCTCTTGTTGAGGGTGCGTGCCGCACAAAATTAAAGTTGTAAAGTAAAACCCCCGTTCCTTACCAGTTCGGGGGTTTTACTTTTTAAAGAGAACGGTATTATTTTAACTTTCAATAATTACCGTGGCACAAGCATAGTGGCGTTCATCTGCCAGCGTTACATGCATATTTACAACACCCAGTTTTTCCGCCAGTTTTAGTGCCTCGCCCCACAGCCGCAATTGTGGCTTGCCGAGTTCATCATTGAACACCTCAAACTGATTAAATGCCAGACCATTGCGAATGCCTGTGCCAAACGCTTTTGCCGCTGCTTCTTTCACAGCAAAACGCTTTGCCAGAAAACGCACCGGCTGGTGGTGCGTTTTCCAGATTTCCCATTCGTTATCGCTTAATACGCGACGTGCCAGGCGCTCACCGGATCGGGCGATCACCGCTTCTATACGAGCGATCTCCACGATATCCGTGCCTAAACCTAATATTGCCATCAGCCTCTGGCTTCCAGCATCAGGCGCTTCATTTCAGCCACGGCATCTTTCAGTCCGGTCATCACTGCACGACCAATAATGGCATGACCGATATTCAGTTCGTGCATCTCAGGAATGGCGGCAATGGCTTTCACGTTGTGATAGGTCAGACCGTGACCAGCGTTAACTTTCAGACCGAGACTTGCGGCAAAGCTCGCTGCTTTGGCGATACGCGCCAGCTCTTGCACCTGTTCGGAGTCAGTTTTGGCATCAGCATAGCAACCGGTGTGGATCTCGATAAACGGTGCGCCAACCTCTGCCGCAGCTTTGATCTGCTCTTCATCGGCGTCGATAAACAGAGAAACCTGAATCCCGGCATCCGCCAGACGTTTGCAGGCATCACGCATTTTGTCACGCTGCCCTGCGACGTCCAGGCCGCCTTCGGTTGTCACTTCCTGGCGCTTTTCCGGTACCAGACAGCAAAAATGCGGCTTCGTCTCAACTGCGATCGCCAGCATCTCTTCAGTGACAGCCATCTCCAGATTCATGCGGGTATCCAGCGTCTGACGCAGGATGCGCACGTCGCGGTCAGTAATGTGGCGGCGATCTTCACGCAAATGCACGGTAATGCCATCTGCGCCAGCCTGCTCGGCAATAAACGCCGCCTGCACCGGATCCGGGTAAGCAGTACCGCGTGCGTTACGCAGCGTTGCAATATGGTCAATATTGACGCCCAACAGTAATTCAGCCATGACAATCCTCATTAGTCATTATGTGTTTTCACCGTTCGCTTAGGCATAAACTGCCGGAACAGTTCCCTGCTCTTTAAAGGTTTACCGCCAAGATAAGGCTTTAGCGCCATTCGGGTAAAGCGTTTCGCAGCCCGCAGTGTGTCTGCGTCAGGAAATTCCCGCGCGTGTAACGCTTTCAACTGCCTTCCGGTGAAGGTTTTGTTGTCAATAACGACGCTTGCGATAAACCCTTTTTCTTCTCGATAACGGTATGTCATGGTGTCATCCACCGGTTCGCCGCTACCAGCACAGTGCGTAAAATTAACGCCATATCCCAGATGCCCCAACAGCGCCAGCTCAAAGCGACGTAATGCCGGTTCTGGCGTACCAGTGGCGCCAGCCAGAGACTGAATACAGTGCAGATAATCGAAAAAGAGTTCCGAGAAGCGTGTTTCGTATTCCAGCACGCGGGAGAGAAGTTCGTTAATGTAAAGACCGCTGTAAAGCGTAATACCGCTTAATGGCAGCGCCAGCGACACTGCCTCAGCACTGCGCAGCGTTTTGATTTCACCACGTCCGCCGAAACGTAGCAAGAGAGGCGTGAAAGGCTGTAATGCGCCTTTCAGAGTAGAACGTTTAGAGCGTGCGCCTTTGGCAACCAGACGCACGCGACCCGATTCCTCCGTGAAGACGTCCAGCATCAGGCTGGTTTCGCTCCACGGGCGGCTATGCAGGACAAATGCGCGCTGCCAGCCTTCCATCATACTCGTCGCCTTTCAAGTTGCAGGTGCCTTGACTGCACCCGTTCACCCTGGTCACTTACTTTAGTAAGCTCCCTGGGATTCATGGTCTTGCCGCCTTCCTGCACCTCGAAAGTCATAGAGTATGCTAATTAAAGATCGTCAACATAACCGAGACTGCGCAGTGCGCGTTCGTCGTCGGCCCAACCGGATTTCACTTTCACCCACAGCTCCAGGTGGACAGGCGCTTCAAACATTTCCTGCATGTCTTTACGCGCTTCAATACCGATGGTTTTAATCTTGGCCCCTTTGTTGCCGATGACCATCTTCTTCTGCCCTTCACGCTCAACGAGGATCAAACCGTTGATGTCATAACCACCGCGTTCGTTAGAGACGAAACGTTCGATCTCCACGGTCACGGAGTACGGCAGTTCAGCGCCGAGGAAACGCATCAGTTTTTCACGGATAATCTCGGAGGCCATGAAACGCTGCGAGCGATCGGTGATGTAATCTTCCGGGAAGTGATGCGTCGCTTCAGGCAGGTGTTTGCGCACGATTGCCGCGATAGTGTCAACGTTAAGTCCGGTTTCGGCGGAGATTGGCACGATATCGAGGAAATTCATCTGGCTGGCAAGAAACTGTAAGTGCGGCAGCAGATCGGCTTTTTCCTGCACGTTGTCCACTTTATTCACCGCGAGGATCACCGGCGCTTTGCCATCACGCAGTTTGTTGAGCACCATTTCGTCATCTGGCGTCCAGCGGGTGCCTTCGACCACAAAAATCACCAGCTCAACGTCGCCAATGGAACTGCTTGCCGCTCTGTTCATCAGGCGGTTAATGGCGCGTTTTTCTTCCATATGCAGACCAGGGGTATCGACGTAGATAGCCTGATACACGCCTTCAGTATGAATCCCCACAATGCGGTGACGGGTTGTCTGCGCTTTACGGGAAGTGATGGAGATCTTCTGTCCCAACAGTTTGTTTAGCAGAGTGGATTTGCCAACGTTCGGACGTCCGACGATGGCAATAAATCCGCAGTAACTTTTATCGATGCTCATTCCAGCTCCAGTTTTTTCAACGCCTGTTCGGCGGCAGCCTGCTCAGCCTTACGACGGCTTGAACCTGTGCCTACCACCGGTTCACTCAGGCCGCTGACCTGGCAGTGGATAGTAAATTCCTGATCATGCGCTTCGCCACGGACCTGGACCACCAGATAAGTCGGCAGCGGCAGATGGCGGCCCTGCAAATATTCCTGCAGACGCGTTTTCGGATCTTTTTGTTTATCGCCTGGACTAATTTCATCCAGACGCGTTTGATACCAGTTAAGGATTAATTTCTCGACGGTCTGAATATCGCTGTCGAGGAATACGCCGCCAATCAATGCTTCAACGGTGTCGGCGAGAATTGACTCACGACGAAATCCACCGCTTTTAAGTTCACCTGGTCCCAAACGTAAGCACTCGCCTAGCTCAAATTCGCGCGCCAGTTCAGCCAGCGTATTACCACGGACTAAAGTAGCGCGCATCCGGCTCATATCACCCTCATCCACACGCGGGAAGCGGTGATACAGCGCATTGGCGATAACGTAGCTCAAAATAGAGTCGCCTAAAAATTCTAAACGCTCGTTGTGTTTGCTGCTGGCACTACGATGCGTTAATGCCTGCTGCAACAATTCCTGATGATTAAAAGTGTAGCCCAGCTTCCGTTGAAGCCGATTAATTACGATGGGGTTCATGCGATACCAATAAATAAATGCGTCAACAATTCAGCACACGAAACAGACCTGATATACATGGGCTCTGCTCCCCCGCTTTGCTGCGGATTCATTATGCCAGTATATGGAAACCAACGCTGTTTCGTGTGCCGTGGCAACCAGGAGGCGCCAACCTTAAACTTCGGGGGAATATTCTATACACAACGACAAGGGATGTCGTTAGCCAGGGGAGATTTATCGCATAAATAATTTACGTTGCCGCCAAAATGACGGCAACGTAAACGGTGAGCAGCAATTAGTGGATACCACCAATGCGATTTAAGCGTACGCCTGTCGGCCATTCGCCTTCTTGCTTATCGAAACTCATCCAGATAGCCGTTGCCCGACCAACCAGGTTAGCTTCCGGCACAAAGCCCCAATAACGGCTGTCCGCGCTGTTATCGCGGTTATCACCCATCATGAAATATTGACCCGGCGGCACAATCCAGGTTGCCACTTGTTGTCCTGGCTGCCGGTAATACATCCCAACCTGATCCTGCGCGATTGGCACAGTCAGAATGCGATGTGTCACATCACCCAGCGTCTCTTTACGTTCGGAAAGACGAATACCATTTTCTTTGGTTTCACCTTTCGGCACTTCAAAGAATCCGCTGGTCGCTTCTCCGCCGTTGCGACGTGAGAAAGTCTGTACGAAATCACTCGGTTCAACGTTGGAGTAAGTAATCGGCAGCGCCTTTTCACACGCCTGACCGGAACTGCATCCCGGTTGAATCGTTAGTTCCTTCGTGACCGGATCGTAAGTGACTTTATCGCCAGGCAAGCCCACCGCACGCTTGATGTAATCAAGCTTCGGATCTTCCGGGTATTTAAAGACCACGATATCACCACGTTTCGGATGACCGGTTTCGATCAACGTTTTTTGATAGATCGGATCTTTAATGCCATAAGCAAATTTCTCCACCAGAATGAAGTCACCGATTAACAAAGTCGGCATCATCGAACCTGACGGGATCTGGAATGGTTCATAAATAAATGAACGCACAATTAACACAACAGCCAGCACCGGAAATACAGAAGCGCCAGTTTCCAGCCAGCCCGGCTTCGGCGCAACTTTTTTCAGCGTTGCTTTATCCAGTGAGTCCCCGGCAGCCGCCTGCGCCGCTGCCTGACGTTCCCGTCGCTTAGGTGCGAAAAAGAATTTATCCACGCACCATAAAATGCCCGTCACCAATGTGGCAATCACCAGAATCAGGGCAAACATATTCGCCATGCCAACTCCTAAGGGTTATTTGTTGTCTTTGCCGACGTGCAGAATGGCGAGGAACGCTTCCTGCGGCAGTTCGACGTTACCGATCTGCTTCATACGTTTCTTACCTTCTTTCTGCTTCTGCAACAGCTTTTTCTTACGGCTGATATCACCGCCATAACATTTAGCCAGTACGTTTTTACGCAACTGTTTAACGGTAGAACGCGCAATAATGTGCGTACCAATCGCGGCCTGAATAGCGATATCAAACTGCTGACGCGGGATCAGATCTTTCATCTTCTCCACCAGCTCGCGACCGCGGTTTTGTGAATTATCACGGTGGGTGATCAACGCCAGCGCATCAACACGTTCACCGTTGATTAATACGTCAACACGCACCATGTCAGACGCCTGGAAGCGTTTGAAGTTATAATCCAGAGACGCATAGCCACGCGAAGTGGACTTCAGGCGATCGAAGAAGTCGAGCACCACTTCCGCCATCGGGATCTCGTACGTCAGCGCCACCTGATTACCGTGGTAAACCATGTTGGTCTGTACGCCACGTTTTTCTACGCATAGCGTAATAACGTTACCGAGATATGCCTGCGGCAGCAGCATGTGGCATTCCGCAATCGGTTCGCGCAGTTCATAGATGTTATTTACCGCTGGCAGCTTAGATGGGCTGTCGACGTAGATAACTTCTTTTGCCGTAGTTTCAACTTCATACACTACGGTCGGCGCCGTGGTAATCAGGTCCAGATCGTACTCACGCTCCAGACGCTCCTGGATGATCTCCATGTGCAGCAGACCGAGGAAGCCACAGCGGAAGCCAAAGCCCAGCGCACTCGAACTTTCTGGTTCGTAGAACAGCGAGGCATCGTTCAGACTCAGTTTGCCCAGTGCGTCGCGGAAGGCTTCATAGTCGTCGGAGCTTACCGGGAACAGGCCGGCATATACCTGCGGTTTGACTTTCTTAAAGCCAGGCAGCGCCTTTTCTGCCGGATTACGCGCCAGCGTTAAGGTATCGCCTACTGGAGCGCCGTGGATGTCTTTGATTGCACACACCAGCCAACCGACTTCACCGCATTTCAGTTCAGTACGATCAACCTGTTTCGGCGTGAAGATCCCCAGGCGGTCGGCGTTATAGGTCTGCCCGGTGCTCATAACTTTCACTTTGTCACCCTTACGCAGGGTGCCGTTTTTAATACGGATAAGTGAAACAACCCCCAGGTAGTTGTCGAACCAGGAGTCGATAATCAGCGCCTGCAACGGACCTTCTGGATCGCCTTCCGGCGGCGGAATATCGCGTACCAGACGTTCGAGAACGTCCTGCACGCCTACACCAGTTTTCGCGGAACAACGTACAGCATCGGTGGCGTCGATACCGACAATATCTTCAATCTCTTCCGCCACGCGCTCAGGATCTGCTGCCGGTAAGTCAATCTTGTTCAGTACCGGCACCACTTCGAGATCCATTTCCATCGCGGTATAACAGTTCGCCAGGGTTTGCGCTTCAACCCCCTGCCCGGCATCAACCACCAGCAATGCCCCTTCACAGGCAGCCAACGAGCGAGAAACTTCATAAGAGAAGTCGACATGACCCGGAGTGTCGATAAAGTTAAGTTGATAGGTTTCGCCATCGGACGCTTTATAGTCCAGCGTCACGCTCTGCGCTTTGATAGTAATGCCACGCTCACGCTCAAGATCCATGGAATCGAGAACCTGCGCCTCCATTTCACGGTCAGACAGGCCACCGCAGATCTGGATAATACGGTCAGACAGCGTCGATTTACCGTGGTCAATGTGAGCAATGATCGAAAAGTTACGTATATTCTTCATAAAGTATGATTATTGTGCCTTAACGCCCGGCTAACCAGGCTTTTAAAAGTCGCTGTTCTGAGCTTAACGTCTGTATTAATAGAAACGCCGCATTCTACACTACAACATTGAGGCGAGGAAATGTTCATGCCGTATGGATTGTGGTATCTGGAAACGTCCTCGCATTTGTTATGCAAAATAAAACAAAGCCAGTGAAATCACTGGCTCGCGTCTTCCGAAGATGTTTCAAATCGCACAAGGCCGGGCGGCAATGCCACGTTTAAAATGATCGGTTGCCATTCTGTTCGCGCAGCAAACTTACGTGAGTAGCCGCGCGCAATCAGGAACCCGCCAACGCCGCCGAGGATCGCACCGCATAAGGCTGCAATATCTGAAGCAAAGAGTAGCTGAAATAGCGAAGCGACAAGGAATAATCCCACCAGCGGCGACATATAAACCAGCAATGCAGAGCTTAGCAGGCTGCCTTCAGCGATTCCAAGTTCGACTTTTTGCCCCGGCACCAGCGGTTCATCACAGGGCACGACGATAGTGTGAGTCGTTTGCGGCCCAAGTTTATTCAACACTCGGCTACCGCAACCTGTGCGGGAAGCGCAACTGCTGCATGAGGATTTAACATCACAACTGACCAGCGCCTGTCCATTTTGCCAGGAGACGACAGTTGCCCACTCTTTGATCATTGTGCCGCCCCGAACTTAATATTCTCGGCAATGCGTTTCGCGGTTTGCGGCGGCAGTTCACCGACGATGGTGATTTCCGCGTTATCGCGCACACTGGTGCTGACGGTTCTGCGTCCGGTGCGCAACATCTGATCGGTGCTCGATGGCGTAGCGCGGTTAACGTTTACCGAGAAGCTGAATAATCCATCGGAATAGAGACGCGATTCGATGGGCATGTTATCCATCGTCGGTAACGGGCGTCGGCTACTGGAGACTTCGCTAAAGCCCTGCGGCAACCAGGCTGGAGTCCAGTTGAATTTGGCTTTTTCACCTACAGGAACAGAAAGCAGCGGCGGCAAATTAGCCTTCGCCAGCGTCTGCATACTGCTGCTGATATCCTGATTGATGTTAAAAGCAATCACGCGAAATTGCTCCAGCGTTTCACCATCGCGATCAAGGAGATCAACCCGCATCGGTAATTTCGATTCGGTATCCATCCACACGATGTAGCTGTAGCGTGTGCCATCACGAGCGACTACGCGAATTACCTCACATAAGCGGTCAGCAATACGGGTACGCCCTACAGAGATAAAATCGTAGTAAGGAGAAAGGCGTTTGAAATCGGTATAGATGAGCGATGGCAGAGAATCAACAATGTAATCGCCATTAAGCGTGAACGGTTCAAGGCCCGGCTCAAAGTAGCTGATTTCATTGCCGCGCTGTACCACTTCCCGGCGCGGGCCATCCATTTGCAGCAGTTGCGCAAGAGGACGGTTATCGAGGCGTGCATGTCGATAACGCAGAGACTCAACACCTTGTTTATTGATGCTGATGAATGACAGCTCGTAATTCAGTGACTGGCTGGCCAGATTCATCTGCTGTAATAACGCCCCGGACGCGGGTGTCGCCGAGGCGTTAGCAGAGAATAGCAGGCTACCTGTCACTAATGACATGGCAAACCAAAGTTGCTTCATTACTGCGATTGCGTTCCTAAAGTTTGAATTCCTGGCACCTGGACAGCAGCTTGCTGTGTCTGGGCCTGCTCAAACTGAAGCTGTTCGGAGTGGAGTCGGCGTTGCAGTTCGTAATCCTGCAACATAGCATTAATGCGACGACGCTGCTCCTGTACCTGCTGCTGTTGACCATTGTTTGCAGTCGCTTCAGAAGGTACTCCCAGGCTTACCGGACTGGCTTTACCCATCATCGGCAGTGTATTAAATACCGGTGTTTCAGGCTGCTGGGACGTTTCAGATTGTCCATTATAGTGCTGGACGCCAACGATAACTGCAAGCGATACGCATGCTGCTACGCCCATTTGGGTAAGCTGCGCCGCCCACGGACGAACTTTCTGCCAGAATGGCATTTTCTGCCATTGGTGTGGAGCAGGCTGGGCCTCCGGGATTAATGTCGCTGGTCGGCGAACTGGCTCTTCTTCAATGGCTGCCATCACGCGTGAAGAGATATCGAAATGAAGTACCTCGGGAGTATCACCCCGCATAGAATCACGGATTAAGTGATAGCTTGCCCAGGTTTTCTGCATTTCTGGGTTATGAGCCAGTTCGTTAAGCAGCTCACTATCCAGCGTTTCGCCATCCATTAAAGCGGAAAGTTGTTCTTTCTGCATGCCTAATACCCTTATCCAGTATCCCGCTATCGTCAACGCCTGATAAGCGGTTGAACTTTATTATCAATAGCTTCCCTCGCTCGGAAGATACGTGAACGCACCGTACCTACCGGACAATCCATGATAGCGGCTATCTCTTCATAGCTCAGGCCATCCAGCTCCCGCAAGGTTATTGCCATGCGTAAATCTTCCGGGAGGGACTCAATAGTTCGGAAAACTATCTGTCTCAGTTCTTCTGACAACATTAAGTTCTCAGGGTTCGAAATTTCTTTCAGCGCGCCGCCACTTTCGAAGTTTTCTGCTTCAATGGCATCCACATCACTGGAAGGTGGACGACGCCCCTGAGCAACCAGGTAATTTTTTGCTGTATTAACAGCAATCCGATACAACCATGTATAAAAAGCGCTATCTCCCCGGAATGAATCCAGCGCACGATAGGCTTTAATAAAAGCTTCTTGTACCACATCGGGAACATCACCCGACGGCACATAGCGGGAAACCAGACTCGCCACTTTATGCTGATAGCGTACTACCAGTAAGTTAAAGGCTTTCTGATCTCCCTTCTGGACCCGTTCAACCAGGACCTGGTCCGTTAACTGCTCGCTCATCCGAGGTAAAGTCTCCCCAAACCAAATATCCACGCGCTATCGAAACGCCACTCCATTAGCTGCAATTCGAGCAAGCAAAGGGTTAGAGTGTCTCGTTTTTGTAAAGTTCCGTAACGCATCTGTTTTTGTTTGTCATGCTGTAGACGGATCATTATCTATCATTATAAGTCTACAGAATCTGAACAACGCATTATCTGTGTAGAAATGCTCATTTAACTGCCTGAAGAGTAACCCAACGGCCTTTTTATTTCATCACCTAATCCTTCGCCAGCGAGCAACTTCTCTTTTTTCCTCCGCACTGGCCCGCTCTGTTTAGCCATTGTAACAAGCATTAAAATAGCAGGTGTTTATTTGCACAACATGATGCTATGCTGACCGAACTGTGTTTAGTAAATTAAACAAACAAAATGAATACTCTCCCTGAACATTCTTGTGATGTGCTGATTATTGGTAGTGGCGCGGCCGGGCTTTCACTGGCGTTGCGTCTGGCGGATAAACATCGGGTTATCGTTCTTAGCAAAGGTTTGGTTACAGAAGGCTCGACGTTTTATGCTCAGGGCGGAATTGCCGCCGTGTTTGATGAAACTGACAGTATCGGCTCGCATGTGGAAGATACATTAATTGCCGGTAGCGGAATCTGCGATCGCCATGCAGTCGAGTTTGTCGCCAACAATGCACGCTCCTGCGTACAATGGTTAATCGATCAGGGGGTGTTGTTTGATACTCACATTCAGCCAAATGGCAAAGAAAGCTACCATCTGACACGCGAAGGTGGTCACAGCCATCGCCGTATTCTCCATGCTGCCGACGCCACAGGTAAAGAAGTAGAAACCACGCTGGTAAGCAAGGCGCAGAACCATCCGAACATTCGTGTGCTGGAACGTAGTAATGCCGTCGATCTGATTATTTCCGATAAAATTGGGTTGCCGGGAGCACAACGGGTTGTCGGTGCATGGGTATGGAATCGTAATAAAGAAGCTGTAGAAACCTGTCATGCAAAAGCGGTGGTGTTGGCAACTGGCGGCGCATCGAAAGTTTATCAATATACTACCAATCCAGATATTTCCTCTGGCGACGGTATTGCCATGGCCTGGCGTGCTGGTTGCCGGGTCGCCAATCTCGAATTTAATCAGTTTCACCCTACCGCGCTGTATCATCCGCAGGCACGCAATTTCCTGTTAACGGAAGCTTTACGCGGCGAAGGCGCTTATTTGAAACGCCCGGACGGCACGCGGTTTATGGCCGATTTTGATGAGCGTGGCGAACTAGCCCCACGCGATATTGTCGCCCGCGCCATTGACCATGAAATGAAACGCCTCGGCGCAGATTGTATGTTCCTTGATATCAGTCATAAGCCCGCCGAATTTATTCGCCACCATTTCCCGATGATTTATGAAAAGTTGCTGGGGCTGGGTATTAATCTCACTAAAGACCCCGTACCGATAGTGCCTGCTGCACACTACACCTGTGGCGGCGTGATGGTGGATGATTATGGGCGTACCGATGTTGATGGCCTGTATGCCATTGGCGAAGTGAGTTATACGGGCTTACATGGTGCTAACCGCATGGCCTCTAACTCCTTGCTGGAGTGTCTGGTCTATGGCTGGTCGGCGGCGGAAGATATTACCAGGCGCATGCCTTATGCTCACGGCGTCAGTATGCTACCGCCGTGGGACGAAAGCCGGGTTGAGAACCCTGACGAACGGGTAGTGATTCAACATAACTGGCACGAGTTACGCCTGTTTATGTGGGATTACGTTGGGATTGTGCGCACAACCAAGCGCCTGGAACGCGCTCTGCGGCGGATCAATATGCTGCAACAAGAAATAGACGAATATTACGCCCATTTCCGCGTATCAAATAATTTGCTGGAGTTGCGTAATCTGGTACAGGTTGCCGAGTTGATTGTTCGCTGTGCGATGATGCGCAAGGAGAGCCGTGGCCTGCATTTTACGCTGGATTACCCGGAGCTACTCACGCATTCCGGTCCGTCGATCCTTTCCCCTGGCAACTTTTACATAAACAGATAAAAAGCCTGGGTCAGCGCAGTGTACGCTTCGGAATAGTTCTGGTCTGGCCCACGTATCACTAAGCGATCGCTAAAAAACTCCCCTGCTTGTGGGGAGAATGCCAACAGCACCCGATGCGGCAATCGCGCTTCGTTTTCCGCCACATCCGTCCGCAAACGTAAATGCCAGCCCATACTTAATGCCAGTTCAGTAAAACCATTACCAATTTGCTCTGGCAACACCACACAGAAAAATCCCTCTTCGGTCATGCACTCCGCCGCGCAGTTCAGTAACGACTGGTGATCCAGCGTAGTGGTATAGCGTGCCTGCTCCCGCTGCGGCGTCGCACACTCGACGCCCTGCTGATAATACGGCGGATTACTGATAATTAAGTCAAAACGCGTGGTCTGTCGGGATATCCACTGCTGAATATCTGCCGTATGGACATTAACACGATGTGCCCACGGGGACTGGGCGACATTTTCCTGCGCCTGAGTTGCTGCTTCACTGTCCAGCTCAACGGCATCAATCATCACGCTATCGTCGGTGCGCTGCGCCAGCATCAACGCCAGCAACCCGCTACCGGTGCCGATATCAAGACAGCGCTTTACGCCAGCAACCGGAGCCCATGCGCCCAGCAAAATACCATCCGTTCCCACTTTCATCGCACAGCGATCGTGGGCGACAAAAAACTGTTTAAAAGTAAATCCATTACGACGAAGCACGGATGTAGACTGTGACATGTAAATAAAACCTTGCTGGAAAAATGGCGATAGCACCGGGTGAGAACAATACCTGAGAAGCGATATCCATACAAACAGATGAAGATTGCAGCCGTAACGTCTATAATCAGCGCCCCACACAGAGGTAGAACATGACTGTAACGACTTTTTCCGAACTTGAACTCGACGAAAGCCTGCTGGAAGCCCTCCAGGATAAAGGTTTCACTCGCCCGACCGCCATTCAGGCTGCCGCCATTCCGCCTGCGCTCGATGGCCGTGATGTACTCGGTTCTGCGCCGACAGGCACCGGTAAAACGGCGGCGTATCTGCTGCCAGCGTTGCAGCACCTGCTCGATTTCCCACGTAAGAAATCCGGTCCGCCGCGTATTTTAATCCTTACCCCGACTCGCGAACTGGCGATGCAGGTGGCCGATCATGCCCGCGAACTGGCGAAACATACGCATCTTGATATCGCCACTATCACCGGCGGCGTGGCCTATATGAACCATGCGGAAGTGTTCAGCGAAAATCAGGATATCGTGGTCGCTACGACAGGCCGCCTTCTGCAATATATAAAAGAAGAAAACTTCGATTGCCGCGCAGTTGAAACGCTGATCCTCGACGAAGCGGACCGTATGCTGGATATGGGCTTCGCCCAGGACATCGAGCACATTGCTGGCGAAACCCGCTGGCGTAAACAGACCCTGCTCTTCTCAGCAACGCTGGAAGGCGACGCTATTCAGGATTTTGCTGAACGTCTACTGGAAGATCCAGTGGAAGTTTCTGCCAATCCATCCACCCGTGAGCGCAAAAAAATTCATCAGTGGTATTACCGCGCTGATGATCTTGAACATAAAACCGCGCTGCTGGTGCATCTGTTAAAACAGCCGGAAGCAACTCGCTCAATCGTATTTGTGCGTAAGCGTGAGCGGGTGCATGAACTGGCAAACTGGCTGCGCGAAGCGGGTATCAACAACTGCTATCTCGAAGGCGAGATGGTACAAGGCAAGCGTAACGAAGCGATCAAGCGTCTGACCGAAGGTCGCGTAAATGTACTTGTTGCGACTGACGTTGCCGCACGTGGTATCGATATTCCTGATGTCAGCCACGTATTTAACTTCGATATGCCGCGCAGTGGCGATACCTATCTACACCGCATCGGACGTACCGCTCGCGCCGGTCGTAAAGGAACGGCGATTTCGCTGGTTGAAGCTCATGACCATCTGCTGCTGGGCAAAGTAGGCCGCTATATTGAAGAGCCGATTAAAGCTCGTGTAATTGATGAGTTACGGCCAAAAACTCGCGCGCCAAGCGAGAAGCAGAGCGGCAAGCCATCGAAGAAAGTGTTGGCGAAGCGTGCCGAGAAGAAAAAGGCTAAAGAGAAGCCGCGGGTGAAAAAACGCCATCGCGATACCAAAAATATTGGTAAACGCCGCAAACCAAGCGGAACAGGCGTACCGCCGCAAACGGCAGAAGAGTAATCATAATGCCGGGTTTAAGCCCGGCATTATTTTTACCCAAGCAAAAAACACTCCTCAACACACTGAATAAAAGTTTGCATTGACGGACTAACCGCTTTTCCAGCATGGTGCGCGCACATTGCTGTAATGGTCTGCGACTGTTCGCCAAAAGGTAATTCGATTAATTCGCCGCCCGCCAGTTCTTTTTCCACTGCAAAGTGCGGTAAGTAGCTGACGCCAATGTTCGCGGCGACACAACGCTTGATACTTTCAATACTTAATAACTCAATGGTGCTTTCTACCGTGATCCGCCGTTGGCGCAGCGTGCTCTCAAATATTTGCCGGAAAACACATTGCGGCTCATTGATAATAAAACTGCAGGCGTTATGTCTGCCAGGCTCGGTAAAATTGACATCGGCAATTTGTGGTGAAGCCACCAGCACCAGCGATTGTTCGCCCAACTCTCGTCGATTCAGAGCATCATCATTCCCTACACGATAAAAGATGCCAACATCGGCTTCATCATTGAGTAATGCATCACGGATCACGTAACAGTTCAACGACTGCAAAGATAAACGCACTTTTGGCGCCCGTTGTCGAAAACGTTGCAGCACCTGCGGCATTCGGTAAGAGAGCAACGTTTCGCCCGAAACAACGCGAAGTTCGCCGTCCGGTTCCGCTTCTTTTTTCGCCGCATCGCGAAGGTTTTCCATCACTCGGGTTAATTCATAGATATGCGGCAATAGCTTTTTTCCCTCACGGGTAAGGCACATCCGGCGACCAATCTTCTCAAATAACTGGACCGAAAATTCCTGTTCAAGCTGCTGAATATGAAAGGTTACCGTCGATTGCGTACAACACAATTTTTGCGATGCGCGCAAGAATGATCCCTCTTCAACCACAGTTTTTAGTGTAATAAAACGGCGCAAATCCATAAGCCCAAACCTATCGAAATTATCGAATCAAGAATGTAAAAACATTCATTTTTTTAAATCTTCCATGTCGGGTACTGTCTATCAAAACAGAGGAGATAACAAGTGACACCGACCCTTTTAAGTGCTTTTTGGACCTACACCCTGATTACCGCTCTGACGCCCGGACCAAATAACATTCTGGCGCTTAGCTCCGCCACATCGCATGGGTTTCGCCAGAGTACTCGCGTGCTGGCGGGGATGAGTCTGGGATTTTTGATTGTAATGCTGCTGTGCGCGGGGATTTCGTTTTCACTGGCGGTGATCGACCCGGCTGCGGTACGTCTGCTAAGTTGGGCGGGGGCGGCATACATTGTCTGGCTGGCATGGAAAATTGCCACCAGTCCAACGAAAGAAGACGGACTTCAGGCAAAACCAATCAGTTTTTGGGCCAGCTTTGCTTTGCAGTTTGTGAACGTCAAAATCATTTTGTACGGCATTACGGCGCTATCGACATTTGTCCTGCCACAAACGCAAGCATTAAGCTGGGTCGTTGGCGTAAGTGTCTTGCTGGCGATGATTGGCACGTTTGGTAATGTCTGCTGGGCATTGGCGGGGCATCTGTTTCAGCGACTTTTTCGCCATTATGGTCGCCAATTGAATATCGTACTGGCGCTGTTGCTGGTCTATTGCGCGGTACGTATTTTCTATTGAAAGGCAAAAAGAAAAGCGGAAGATGAACTATCATCTTCCGCTTAGAGATTAACTTGCTACTTCAGCCTTACAGGCTTTCAGTAAAGGTACGAGCGATAACGTCGCGCTGTTGTTCTGGAGTCAGAGAGTTGAAGCGAACAGCATAACCGGATACACGAATGGTCAGCTGCGGATATTTTTCCGGATGCTTAACTGCATCTTCCAGGGTTTCACGACGCAGGACGTTAACGTTCAGGTGCTGACCACCTTCCACGCGAACTTCTGGTTTAACTTCTACTGGAACTTCACGGTACTCAATGTCACCCAGTTTGCTTACTGCAACCACTTCATCTTCTGCAAAACCTGCTTTCGCAACGATGCAGCGAGCTTCGCCTTTTTCGCTGTCCAGCAGCCAGAAAGAGTTCAGCAGATCGTCGTTAGCGGCTTTAGTAATCTGGATACCTGTAATCATGTGATGCCTCCCCGGCAAAATTATTTGATTCGTTCAGCCTGTCGCGGCCAATTGGTAAAACCATTGTTGCTTGAGTGTATATATACTCTTCAAACACCCCTGATTCTTTGATTTAAATCAATAAAAACAACACATCAAACATTATCGAGAATGGATTTTATTGTTTTACATCAACTTATGCGGGTATGTGATTTTACCAATTTACATTTTTTTGCATTCGATTATGTCTAAAAAATGAGCTTAATTTTGTTCTGTAGAAAGAAGCAGTTAAGCTAGGCAGATTGAATGTTCGCAGGAGAGCGAGATGGCTAACCCATTAACCTGGCATGACGTGCTGGCTGACGAGAAACAGCAACCTTATTTTCTTAATACACTTCAAACCGTCGCCGCCGAGCGGCAGTCGGGAATAACTATTTACCCACCTCAAAAAGATGTGTTTAACGCCTTTCGCTTTACCGAGTTGGGCGACGTCAAAGTGGTGATTCTTGGTCAGGACCCTTACCACGGGCCAGGTCAGGCACATGGCCTGGCGTTCTCAGTACGTCCCGGCATTGCCACTCCACCGTCGCTACTCAATATGTATAAAGAACTGGAAAATACGATCCCTGGCTTTACCCGACCGGCACATGGCTATCTGGAAAGCTGGGCGCGTCAGGGCGTTCTTCTGCTTAATACTGTATTGACGGTACGTGCAGGCCAGGCGCATTCCCACGCCAGCCTCGGCTGGGAAACGTTCACAGATAAAGTCATCAGCCTGATTAACCAGCATCGAGAAGGTGTCGTGTTTTTACTGTGGGGTTCACACGCCCAGAAGAAAGGAGCAATTATTGATAAGCAGCGCCATCACGTACTGAAAGCGCCGCATCCATCGCCATTATCAGCACATCGTGGATTCTTTGGCTGTAATCATTTTGTGCTGGCAAATCAGTGGCTGGAACAACGTGGCGAAAAGCCAATTGACTGGATGCCTGTACTACCGGCTGAGAGTGAATAATACCGCGACAGGCATCCCTCAAGCTCTGAAGGATGCCTTCATCAATCAGGGTGACGCCTCCACCATCGATATCTGTCGCACAGCCCTCTCGCGAAATTGGCTGGGACTCACACCGGTATGCTTGTGAAAGAAACGAGTGAAATAAGCTTCATCATTAAAGCCGAGAAAAGCCGCCAATTGTTTTATCGTTTTTGAGGTGTAGATCAGTTCTCGCTGGGCTTCCTGGATAACCCGCATATTAATGACATCCAGGCTGGACATTCCCAACATTAAACGACACAAGCGCGAAAGGTGTCCAGCGGACATCCCCATTTCCATGGAATAATCATTAACAGTTAGCCGCTGGTGACACTTTTTTTCAACAAGCGCCAGAAATTTGTGAATCTGCGATGCTTTACGCGAAGTATTGTCGCTTTGCTGGTTTTCAAGACTCAAACGATCGCTCATACGCGAAAGATGGACAAATATAGAAATAAACAATGATGCGCACATCGCAGTTTGGTTGAGCAGCGGAACGCGTAACTCATCCAGCATTGCATAATATATTTCCCATATAATGTCTTTCTCTTCAGGAAAAGACTCCAGTGAAACCACACTTGGGGTATGCATGAGTTTCAGAATCCCCGGAGACAAAATTCCGCTCAGCAATTCAAAAAGCTGTTGCGAAGCTGTAATGGTCAGACCTTCTGAATCTGGGGTGTACTCAAAGCCATGAACTGTCTGCGCAGGCACCAGAATCAGGCACGGAGCACGAGCTTTTTGTCGTGTGCAATTCATCAACACATCCACATTGCCATGCTGAATAAAAAGCACCTGAATAAGCGAATCGTGAACATGAGGACTCGCTCGCCAGTTCAGCGCTTTTGAACGATATGAGAGTAGTTCAACATTGAAAAAATTCTCCCAGCCCAAACCAGATTGTTCTCCATACAAGGAATAAACAGGGATAGTCGCTGTCATCAATGCTCCTTTGCACTATTCAGTGCTGCTGCCGGGTTTATTTATCGTCAACCACGCAGCGACAACTCACGCACGCTATGTACACGCCATCTTTCAAGTTGGCTCTACGTGGGCAGCGAGTTAATCGGTTCATCCATGAACCGTGTTCTCACAGACCACAGCTTCGTGGTGTAAAAATCTATTTTCTGGAAAACCGGGCGGTTCAATAGTTAGTCCGGGATAATAACTGCGCCTTCATAACTAAAAGCGTAAATGTCGTCCGGCGTGTATCCATATTCAGCAAGGATTTGTTGTGAGTGATGCCCCAGTCGGCGGGATGGTTTTATCTGCGCGCCCCCCATACCGTGAATTGTCACTGGAGGAGTCACCAACACTCGCTGATTCCCGGTTGGATATGCAACGTTACGCAGACAATCCGTCGCCCATGCCTGCTCATCCTGCAAAATTTCATCCGGGGTATATCCCTTCTCATGAGCAAAATCATTGTCTTTTAACAGACGCATCATTTCACTCAACGGGCGTTTCGCTACCTGCTCGCTGATAACATTGATAATGTCCCGATTGCGCCCAAAACGATTAACATCTGCAATACGGCAAAATTCAGGGCTATCAATTAAATCCTCGCGCCCAAGTAACTGCATGAATTTGTTGAAGTAACGATCGTATTCAGGAATACAAATAACCATCCACCGACCATCACTGGTTTTGTAGGTGTTGTTGAAAGGATTAGCAACTTCGCAGCGAGACTTAGGATAGACATTGCCATACTGCGCAGAGGTCACAGCAATGCTCATCATAAATAACGCCGTATGGTGAAGACTGACGGTAACCTTATCGCCTTTTCCTGAGATAGTGCGCCCATAGAGAGCTGCGCAAATACCGGAAACCAGACACATCGATGCCTGAAAATCGCCAAAACCATTCACCGAGTTAATTGGCGTTTCTCCACGTTCGTTGGTAGAGCCAAGAATCCCACCCCGGCAAACGTATGCCGTTGCATCGAATCCGGCGGTATCTTTTTCCGGGCCTTTTTCGCCATAACCCAGAATCTGAGCAAAAATCAAACGAGGAAAACGTAGATGAAGCTCTTCCCAGGAAAAACCCAGACGCTCCAGTGCCTTAGTTCGATAGCTGGTCACCACAACATCAGCGGTGGCCAGAATGCGATACGCGATGGCTTTTGCGCTCTCTTTTTTCAGATTTAGACACAAAAAACGTTTATTGGCGTTGGAAATATCAAATGCCGGATTTTCATCATCCTCATATGGCATGTTGAAAACAGAAGCCTGTGTGCGTCCAGGATCGCCAGTTGGAGGCTCGATTTTAATCACATCTGCGCCCCAATCGCCAAGGAGGCGAGCGACGGTTGGAGCTGCCAAAAAAGAGGTTAAATCAACAACTTTTATTCCTTCAAGGGGTCTCATATCCCTACTCCTTCAATATGCATATCCGTGCTGTCCGGCGTATGACTTCACTCACCGAGCCTGCCCGGAGACAGACGAACCTTTCTTTTCTATTGGCTTAATACGCGCCAACAACATGAAAAATGCCCCCAGAATGGCAATCCCGGCCCCAAGATAAAGCGCATATTCATATTGCCCGGAAACATCAATCACCCACCCAGCCAGTACAGGCGAAAGAATACCCGCGAAGGTTCCAAATACCCCGTTTAATCCCACCAGCATGCCGGTATTTTTCTGTGAGAAAATAATAGGAATGGAGAAGTGCGCCGCCATAGTGAAACAGAGGAAAAAGTTTGACGCGGAAATTAACGTCGCTGCGCTCCAGAGACTATTAGCTCGTGTCCCGAGGATTAGAAACATTCCGGCTAAAAGCAGTCCGAGTACTGGCGTAAGTTTACGTCCTGTGTTCTGTCCAAGCCGTCGGCAGGCCGCGTCTGTAACTAATCCACCCAGTGGATAAGCAAAAATCGCGACCAGATAAGGCAACATTGAATAGATTGCACTTTGCTTAAGATCGATATTCCTGCCCATCGCAAAATAGGTCGGTAGCCAGGTCATAAAAAGAAAAAAGAGATAATTGGTGCAGAAATAACATAGCGAGCAAGCCCAAACAGAAGGCGTTGAAAGAATATCCGCTTTATTGAGCCCGGGGTCTCCCGCATTATTCTGCTCTGAGGATGGCGCGCCTGAAATGACTTGCCCTGCCTGAATATAATCCAGCTCACTTTTACTGATGCGTTTGTCTGTCTGTGGGCGACTATTACCCAGCCCCCACCAGAGTAAACACCATATCAACCCCGGAACAGAGACAATATAGAAAACAGTTTGCCAGCTCCACGCCTGAATAATCCATGCCGCCAGCACCATGGCAAAAGCAATTCCCGCCGGGCAGCCAATCTGCAACAACCCCGTCGCCTTCCCGGATTCACTTTTGGGAACCCATCTTGCAGCCAAAGAGAAATTCGCTGGAACCAGTAGTCCTTGACCAATACCCACCAAAATACGCAATACCATCATCAGCCCAAGTGTAGAACCTAAAGGTGTTAAGAAAGTAAATAACGCCCACCATAACGTTCCTGTTACCAGAATAATACCGCCTCCGAATCGGTCAGCCAGCAATCCCGCAGGTAACATGGTTATTGCATAACCGATGAAAAATGCCGTAGATACCCAACCAAATTCAATGGCAGTCCAGCCATACTCCTGCATCAATGCAGGCCCACACATGGACATGCCGCTACGAGCCACAAACATGACAAAATAATCTAAAATCAGCAGAGCAATAATGCCCCAACGTCTATTCCCGGATGATTTACTCATAGGTCACTCTCGCGAGAAAACAAGAATGATCGCACCCACGAAATAACACGCGACGTGCGATCGCAGGCAGGGCGTAACGGTAAGGATCCCGCATCCCTCCTCTTTGCATGAGCTATTCCGGGTTAGCGGATTTCGCCAGCAGCGGCAATTAACGGGCGTGCAATCGTCAGGCGCTGAACAGTCCGCGGTCCCTCTTCAAACCAAAGTGCGCGCGCATCGCGATACATCCGCTCAACAGGGCCATAAGGGTTATCTTCGAAGTAGCCAATACCGCCAAAGATCTCAAGACAGCCATCAGACACGGTACGAACCGTATCAATACCGTGCAATTTGCACATTGCGGAGACCATCTCGATATCTTCCCCACGGTCAAACTTCTGCGCGCAGTCACGTAGCATGACGCGAAGCGCATGCACCTGAGTTCCCATATCAGCCAGCGTCTGCTGGATAGCCTGACGGGCAACCAGCGGTTTACCAAACGTCACACGATCTTTAGCGCGTGTGATAGCCAACTCCAGGAAACGCTGAGACATACCAAGACAGGTAACCGCAATCATCGCTCTGGAGTGCGCTAACGCATCCATGAAGATATCCAGACCATCACCTTCTTTGCCCATGATGTTATGCGCCGGAACTTCGCAGTTCTCAAAACGCAGGTAAGCATGTCCCGCACCGCGACATCCCATCATGTGCGGCATTGGATCGATGTAGTATCCCGGGGTATTTGTCTCGATGAAAAAAGCGGTCAAACCGCCTTTTTTACGTTTGTTTTCGTCCGTAACGGCAATAACATAGCTACCATCAGAAATATCGGTATGCGAAATTAATGTTTTACTGCCGTTTAGAATATATTTATCGCCTTTTTTCACTGCTGTCGTACGAATATCCGCACCGGAGCCACAGTCGGCTTCAGTGAGCGCGAAGTTAATGTATGCATCTTTATTTGCCAGTAGCGGTAACCATTTAGCCCGAAGATCAGCTGCGCCATGATCATACATAATACGCCAGTTCAGACCATTAGCATGATGGAGGTTCATACGCATACCGCCAGGACCTCGGCAAAATTCTTCCATAACAGAAAAAAATTGTTCGCAATTAAGCCCAAGCCCACCAAATTCTTCTGGAATTGCCAGACGGAATAAATCATTTTTCCGGCATACATCATAATACTCATCAGGGAACACATTCGTGCGCTCAACCGTCAACTGAATTTCTTCCAGATCCGTTTCTGTGACTTTTCTGACTTTCTGTTTCAGTGCTACCAGTTGCTCTTGAGATAAGATCGCCATATACCAACCCCACTTCACATTTAAATGATTAAGAACCATTTGAAGAATTCTGACGATAAACATGTAGGTAAAAATTAATCCAGGCTGTTTCTTTCATCCTTCTCCACTAATTAACGTTGACCAGTATAAAAACCTCTACCTCATTCTGGCATTGACATTCCCGACAAACAGTTGGACAAATCGAACCTATCTCTAAGAAAACAAGCAGAAATAAATTTATTAGCAACAGCAAAATAAACAGCACCAATCGCAACAAAAAAAGAGTAAGAAAACCAACATCGATCACAAAAAGACATGAATGTTCGCTTTATCCAGGATCAGGTCAGATCTGTCTATATATGCGAAGAATTCGTAAAACTATTATTACGAATGAGGCGTTTATTGGAATATTTATTAAGGCTATATGTTTTAGCTGAGTGAGTTACTGATATCACTAATAACAATCATACGGGGCAATGTTATTACACCACACCCTGACAGATCACTATCAATAAGTAATGAGGAGACTTCATGGACTTTAGTCTGAGCGAAGAACAGGAATTGCTTTTAGCGAGCATTCGGGAGCTGATTACCCGCAGTTTTCCCGAGGCGTATTTTAAAAGATGTGATGAGACTCGAACTTTCCCGCACGAATTCTTTAATGCATTAGCAGAAAGTGGAATTGGCTTATTAGGTATTCCCGAAGAGTTTGGGGGGGTGCCTACCGATATGATGACGCAGGTGCTGGTACTGGAGGAAATCGCCCACATGGGGGCCCCTGCTTATATCATGACTGAGGGGCAGTGCATTCATAACATGCAGCGATTCGGCAACGACGAACAGTTACAAAAGACCGCCGAAGCAGGTCTGACAGGTATCCCGGCTTACTCTTTGGCTTTCACTGAGCCCCAGGCGGGATCGGATAACAACCGCATAGCAACAACTTATACCCGGAAAAACGGCAAAGTTTATCTCAATGGGCAAAAAACATTCATTACTGGCGCCAAAGATTACCCTTATATGCTGGTGCTGGCACGTAACCCCGAACCGGAAGATCCCAAACGCTGCTTTACTTTATGGTGGCTGGACCCCACTTCTCCAGGGGTGAAGCTCAATAGTCTGCACAAAGTCGGCTGGCATATGGTCAGTAACTGCGAAGTTTTTCTGGATGACGTGGAACTGGAAGAGCGCGCCATGGTAGGTCGCGAAGGCTATGGTTTTATCCATATGATGGAAAACTTTGAAATTGAACGTCTGGTTATCGCGTCCCATTCTCTGGGCGTAGCCGAATGTGCATTTGAAGATGCCGCGCGCTACGCCAATCAACGTATTCAATTCGGTAAGAATATTGGCCAGTTTCAGATGATTCAACTCAAGTTGACTCAAATGGCCGTCAAAATCCAAAACATGAAAAATATGGTTTATCGCACCGCATGGGAATGCGACAACAACCTGTCGATGCGCCTCTCTGCCCCCATGTGCAAATTGTACTGTGCGCAATCAGCCTGCGAAGTGATTGACGATGCGATGCAAATTTTGGGTGGGCTAGGCTACACCGACGATAGTCGAGTCTCCCGTTTCTGGCGCGATACACGTGTAAACCGCATTGGCGGAGGCACTGACGAAATTATGGTTTATATCTCCGCTCGCGAGATCCTGAAACAGTACGATAAACACAGGGATATGCCATGAGATTGATTACCTGCTACAAACTGGTGCCTGAAGAGCAAGACATCGCTATTAGTGCTGACAGAACGCTGATTACTGATCACGCTGGCGAAAAAATCAGCCCATTTGATCTCAACGCCATCGAAGCGGCTGTTCAGTTGGCTGGCGATAATGACGAAGTAGTGGCGCTGAGTGTCGGCGCAAAAGCGCTGGATAATGCCAAACTACGCAAAGATGTCCTCTCACGCGGTCCCGATTCACTGTATCTGGTTCGTGACGACTCACTGGAGAAAGCTTTACCCCACTACACAGCCGGCGCCATTGCGGCAGCAAGCCAGAAAATAAAATTCGACCTATTACTCTGTGGTGAAGGCTCTGGCGATTTGTATGCCCAACAAACGGGGCTGTTGGTCGGTGCAATGTTGCACATTCCGGCAATCAACGCCGTCAGTCATATTGAAATTAATGATGGTTTCGTCACTGTAGAGCGACTCCTCGAAGACGAGATTGAAGTGCTCGATGTTCCGTTTCCCGCAGTGCTGTGCGTCACCTCAGATATCAATGTTCCTCGCATTCCATCAATGAAGGCCATTCTGAGCGCAGGGAAAAAAAGCGTCACGCAATGGAGCGCCAGCGATATTGGCTGGTCGTCAGTTCCCCCTGGGATCTCGTTAGCCAGCGTCTACGCGCCGCAACAAACAGAACGTAAGCACATCATCATCGAAGGCGATGGCGAGGAAGAAGTCGCTCGTCTGCGAGATTATCTGACTAATGCGTTGAGCTAACGTCAGCGGAGAAGTGAAGAATGAGCAAAATAAGTAACGTATGGGTATTCAGCAACAGTGTCGATCGCTATGCGGATCTGCTTGCCGGAGCGCACCAGCTTGGTGAGCGCGTCAATGCCGTAATTTGGAATGAAGAGGACGCCGCACAGGTTGCGCAAGCGGATGCTATCTATCTATTGGAAGGAAAAACGGATCAGCAACGCTTCGAAAACTATGCGGAAACTCTGGCGACGCTGGTGCAAAGCAAGCAAAAAACACTGGTTATACTGGCAGCAACTCGTCGGGGAAAAGCACTGGCGGCAAAACTCAGCGTGCTGCTGCATAGCGGGCTGGTGAATGATGCAATAGCCATGGAATATAAAAATGGCACGCTGTATGCCGAACATCGAATGTATGGAGGCTTAGCTTTCGGACGGGAAGCGCTCGCCACGTCAATTGTAGTAGCAACGATAGCAAGTGGTATTTATGAGCCGCTGGCTGCGGCAACAGCACATCCACCGTTGACGAAGGTTACCTATGTGCAACCTGAACATGAAATTCTGTGCAAAGAACGGCAAGCTAAAACAGTCAGCAGTCTCGATCTTAGCAAAGCCAGACGAGTGATAGGCATTGGTCGGGGCCTGATGACTAAGGACGATTTGCACATGATCCGGGAGCTGGCATCAGCACTTGATGCTGAAATAGGTTGCTCCCGACCGATTGCGGAAGGCGAACACTGGATGGCCCGCGAACGCTATATTGGCGTTTCCGGCATCCTGTTAAAATCTGATATTTATCTTGCGTTAGGAATTTCCGGGCAGATACAACATATGGTTGGCGGCAATGGCGCTAAAACGATTATCGCCGTGAATAAAGATAAAAACGCGCCAATTTTTCAGTACGCTGACTATGGACTTATTGGCGATATTTACAAAGTTGTACCGAAATTAACAGCACTATTAAAACGTTAAGACGAAAGCCGCTATCCTGGACTATCTGTTTTATATTGCCAGGATAAGGCTGGCAATATTTATTTTGATTACGCTGACCGCATGAGATAAAGCGCATGGCGGATGTTATGCGAAAACACGATGTTAGAGAAATGGCGATATCCCAAGAGTTCGTTCGGAGTTGAATTCCGTTTAGGTTAATTTCTTCCTGCAGTCAATTCGCCCCGGATGGTGAAAACAATGTTCACAGCAGACGGAGGATTTATGTTAATTCAGGGAAAAATTGATATTAGCACTATTTTAGATACATACCCGATCAGTCATCGACAATGGTTAATTGTATTTTTGGGTTTTCTGGTATTAGGTATTGATGGCTTTGATGTTACTGCCATCGGTTTTATCGCTCCGGCGATTGTGGACGATTGGCAAATCTCCCGTCATATGCTCGGCCCGGTGATGATGAGCGGCTTATTAGGTCTGGCTGGCGGATCGCTGATTTCTGGTCCGTTAGCCGATCGGTATGGGCGCAGAAAAATCATTATCGCTTCGGTAATATTTTTTGGTATTTGCAGTTTATTATCCGCCTGGTCATGGGATTTATACAGTCTGACATTTTTTCGATTTATTACCGGATTGGGTCTGGGCGCTGCTATGCCTAATATCACCACACTGGTCGCAGAATATGCTCCGGGAAAATACCGTTCTCGACTCTCAACGGTTATACATTGTGGTTTTAATACTGGAGCAGCCCTTGGCGGCCTGTTAAGTCAACAATTACTGGAAACCAGCAGTTGGCGTTCGGTATTAATTATCGGTGGTATATTACCGTTATTGTTAGCGCTGATATTGTTACGCTATCTTCCCGAATCAATGCTTTTCCTTGTTCAGTCGCCACAAAATAAAAATAAATTGATGCGGCTACTGAATAAGTTCATTCCCGGCATAGCCAACGAGCACTGCTCTTTTTTTACGACAGAGCCGGAGAAAAACCACGCCAATACAGCAAAATCACTACTGAGTTCCCCCTATACATTGGGAACTTTTTCACTGTGGCTCACTCTGTTTGGCGGATTGTTCTGTGTTTATCTCCTCTCTGGTTGGCTGCCACTGATGATTAAAGACGCCGGATTAACGTTATCCCAGGCTGTTATTATCGGTTCTGTCTTTCAGGTTGGCGGCATGATGGGGAATTTTTGCATCGGTATTGAAATGGATCGCTGGGGGCAGCACTGTGCCATCATCCTGACATTACTGGGCGGCGCGTGCTGTGCGCTCATTTTGGGGCTATATACGCCGTCCATGCCGCTACTTTGTGTCATGGTGTTATTACTGGGATACACCATCAATGGTATCAGTCCTGGTTGCTACGCCCTGGCCGCACATTTTTATCCGACATCGATAAGAGCAACAGGTGTCAGTTGGGCTACCGGAGTTGGTCGACTGGGCGCGATAACCAGCGCGGGCGTCGGTTCTGCCATGCTGGCGGCAGGATGGACATTTAACGAAGTATTCATGTTTCTGCCATTACCTTTGCTAATCGGCACGCTGGCGCTGTATTGCAAAAAACGGTGTCAGGTTATCGTAAAAAACCAGACGCCTTCATCCATGGACAATAATGCAATGACAGAACAAGAGGAAATTGACGGTGTTAAATAATGACCATTCAGAAAGAGTACCGTCCTTTTTTAAAGTATCTACCCGAATCAAAAATAGTACGAAACCGGCATTTATTCAGCGCGAACCTGTTTTTTATCACTGCTCACACTGCGGACAGTTTTTCATTCAGCCAGGCAACAATAATAACGAAATGCAACACCGTTGCTGTAGCGAAACAATGGAAATATTACATGCGAAAAATACCGATACAGATACACCGTTAGCTAAAGAACATCGACCACAAATGACAATATCAGGAGGATTTGAATCAAATACCCTTTCTGTCTGTACAGGAATGCCTCCACATTCAATGACAGAAGAGCATCACCTGGCATGGATCTATATCTATACCTTTCAGGGAGGGCAATTTAAATTTCTGCAGCCAGGCGATATACCAGAGGCTACATTCGCACTGGCGGAAAAAGATGCCTACGTTTATTGCGACCGCCGGATCTGCAAAGGAAGTAAATGCAAATTTAACTGCAAAAGAGGATTTACAGCCTACTGCTGGTGTAACCAGCACGGTTTATGGAAACTCACGTATTAAACCACATACAACTTTCGTGCAGGAAAATTCACAAAATGACCAGCCCGCATACCCGGCTTCAGGTATGCGGGATTACGATCAGGCTTTATTCTGCCGCCACCATTCGGCAAGCAAAACGCCGGTTGCGACAGAGATATTCAGCCCGGCAACGTTGCCTGTACCATCAATATTTACCCGTACATCATTCGGGTCACGTGCAGCATCCGATAGCCCTTCATATTCCTGCCCCAGTACCAGCACCATTTTCTCTGGCAGAGTGGTTTTGAACAGCGGTTTACCTTGCTCGCTGGAAGTGGTCACCACGGTGTAGCCCGCCTGACGGAAATCATCCAGCACGTTAACAATGTTGTCGCCAGTAATCGGCTGAACATGCTCTGCGCCGCCTTCGGCGGTACGGATTGCCGCTCCCGATTCCAGCAACGCCGCATCCTGCACCACAACGCCTTTCACGCCAAAGTGTGCGCAACTACGCATCATGCCGCCCAGGTTATGCGGGTTAGATTCGTTTTCCAGCGCCAGTACACAATCCTGCGCGCCTGCCTGGCTTACCCACTGACGCACGGTTGTGCCATTACGCTTTTTGATCAGGAAGCAAACGCCGCCATGATGCTCCGTACCTGATGCTTTTGTCAGTTCTGCTTCATCCACAACATGGTACGCTTTGCGGTTTGCCGCCATCCAGCGCAATGCTTCTTTAAAACGCGGCGTTACGCTCTGGATAAACCACGCACGAACAATCGCCTCTGGACGGCTCTGGAATAATGCCTGGCACGCGTTTTCGCCGTAGACGCGGGTTTCTTCCGCACGTTGGCGACGCAACACTTCCGGGTCGATAAAACTTTTACCACTGATGCCACCGTGATCGGCCTTCTCCGGCATTTCATCGCCCGGTGCGCGGGAAATAGTGCGCCACGGCGACTCTTCACGCTTACGGTCACGGAACGGATTCTGTTTGTCATCGCGGGCGGGGCGACGGCCACCGTCGGCACGAGATTTTCCTGGACGCCCGCCCCCTTTCCCGGTACGCGGGTTATGGGTACGTTTATCAGAATCATCATCACTGCGGACATACATCACTTTGACCTTGCCGCTTTTGCTTTTCATTTCATCGTTCATGCTTTTCTCCACCAGCGCTGCGCGAAGCGCGCAGATTACCCGAAGTGCGCGCGGTTCGCCATGATTTCGTTTCAAAGCCTGCGACTATCATACCTATTGAATAAAACAGATTGTTGTCTGGAACAATGCTCTCGATAATATGTAACATATTAGAAACATACCGGCATCGTTGCCGATAAGTCTCCTTACTCATCCCGAGGTTAGTTATGAATACCGTTTGTACCCATTGTCAGGCCATCAATCGCATTCCCGACGATCGGATCGAAGATGCGGCAAAATGTGGACGTTGCGGTCACGACCTGTTTGACGGAGAGGTGATTAATGCGACCGGTGAAACGCTGGACAAATTGCTGAAAGACGATCTGCCAGTGGTGATCGACTTCTGGGCGCCGTGGTGCGGGCCTTGCCGTAACTTTGCCCCTATTTTTGAAGATGTTGCGCAAGAGCGTAGTGGCAAAGTGCGCTTTGTAAAAGTGAATACCGAAGCTGAACGCGAATTAAGCAGCCGCTTTGGCATTCGCAGTATTCCGACGATTATGATTTTCAAGAATGGTCAGATTGTCGACATGCTTAATGGCGCAGTGCCGAAAGCGCCGTTTGATAGCTGGCTGAACGAATCTCTCTAATCTTGCCGGGGCGCATCTTGTGCCCCGTTTTCTCCTCTGCGACAATGGCGTTTTTTCGACGCTCTCTTATGACCGAAAACGCTGTTCTCCAGTTACGTGCCAAGCGTATTGCGCGCGCAACTCGCCCTTTTCTTGCCCGTGGTAATCGCGTTCGTCGCTGCCAACGCTGTCTCTTGCCAGAGAAATTATGTCTCTGCTCGACAATTAGCCCAGCGGAAGCAAAAAGTCGCTTCTGTTTGCTGATGTTCGACACTGAACCAATGAAACCCAGTAATACCGGGCGTTTAATTGCCGATATCTTGCCGGATACCGTCGCATTTCAATGGTCGCGCACCGAACCATCACAAGATTTGCTGGATCTGGTAAAAAACCCGGCATATCAGCCAATGGTGGTTTTTCCCGCCTCATATGCTGATGAGCAACGGGAAGTGATCTTCACACCACCTGTCGGTAAGCCACCGCTGTTTATCATGCTCGATGGCACCTGGCCGGAAGCTCGCAAGATGTTTCGTAAAAGTCCGTATCTGGATAATCTTCCCGTCATTTCCGTCGATCTTTCTCGATTGTCCGCCTATCGCCTGCGTGAAGCCCAGGCTGAAGGCCAATATTGTACTGCCGAAGTAGCCATCGCACTGTTAGATATGGCCAGCGATACCGAAGCTGCAACGGGCTTAGGTAAGCATTTCTGTCGCTTTAAAACGCGCTATCTGGCAGGAAAAACGCAACATCTGGGTAGCATCACAGCAGAACAGTTAGAAAGCGTTTAAAATTATTCGGTCACTTCTGCGGGAGAGCGGTATGAGTCAGCGAGGACTGGAAGCACTACTGCGACCAAAATCGATTGCGGTAATTGGCGCATCAATGAAACCCCATCGCGCAGGTTACCTGATGATGCGTAACCTGCTGGCTGGAGGTTTTAACGGGCCGGTACTCCCGGTGACGCCAACCTGGAAAGCGGTGTTGGGTGTGTTGGCCTGGCCGGATATATCCAGTTTACCTTTTACGCCCGACCTTGCGGTACTGTGCACAAATGCCAGCCGCAATCTGTCGCTTCTGGAAGAACTCGGCGCAAAAGGCTGTAAAACCTGCATTATTCTTTCTGCCCCGGCATCACAACATGAAGAGTTACGTACCTGCGCCCAGCGCCATAACATGCGCCTGCTTGGACCAAACAGTCTGGGATTACTGGCGCCGTGGCAAGGCCTGAATGCCAGCTTTTCACCCGTACCGATTAAGCGCGGCAAGCTGGCATTTATTTCGCAATCGGCTGCCGTATCCAACACCATCCTCGACTGGGCGCAACAGCGTGAGATGGGCTTTTCGTACTTTATTGCGCTCGGCGACAGCCTGGATATCGACGTTGATGAATTGCTCGATTATCTGGCTCGCGACAGCAAAACCAGCGCCATCCTGCTCTACCTCGAACAATTAAGCGACGCGCGACGTTTTGTTTCAGCGGCTCGTAGTGCCTCACGCAATAAACCGATTCTGGTAATTAAAAGCGGGCGTAGCCCGGCAGCGCAACGGCTGTTGAACACCACGGCAGGAATGGATCCTGCGTGGGATGCAGCGATTCAGCGCGCCGGTTTGTTGCGAGTGCAGGACACCCACGAACTGTTTTCGGCGGTGGAAACCCTTAGCCACATGCGCCCGCTACGTGGCGACCGGCTGATGATTATCAGCAACGGTGCCGCGCCTGCCGCGTTGGCGCTGGATGCCTTATGGTCACGCAATGGCAAGCTGGCAACGCTAAGTGAAGAAACCTGCCAGAAACTGCGCGATGCCCTGCCTGAGCATGTAGCAATCTCCAATCCGCTCGATCTGCGCGATGACGCCAGCAGCGAGCACTATGTCAAAACACTGGATATTCTGCTCAATAGCCAGGATTTTGACGCGTTAATGGTTATCCATTCGCCCAGTGCCGCCGCTCCCGCCACAGAAAGCGCACAGGCATTAATTGAAGCGGTAAAACATCATTCCCGTAGTAAGTACATCTCTCTTCTGACCAACTGGTGCGGTGAATATTCATCACAGGAGGCGCGACGTTTATTCAGTGAAGCGGGGCTACCGACCTATCGTACGCCGGAAGGTACAATCACTGCGTTTATGCATATGGTGGAGTATCGACGCAATCAGAAGCAATTACGCGAAACGCCGGCGCTGCCCAGCAATCTGACCTCTAATACCGCAGAAGCGCATATTCTGTTGCAACGGGCCATTGCCGAAGGGGCTACGTCGCTCGATACCCATGAAGTTCAGCCAATCCTGCAAGCGTATGGAATGAACACGCTTCCTACCTGGATTGCCAACGATAGTGCCGAAGCAGTGCATATTGCTGAACAGATTGGCTATCCGGTGGCGCTGAAATTACGCTCGCCGGATATTCCGCATAAATCGGAAGTTCAGGGCGTTATGCTCTACTTGCGCACAGCCAATGAAGTACAGCAAGCCGCGAACGCTATTTTCGATCGCGTAAAAATGGCCTGGCCGCAGGCGCGGGTCCACGGCCTGTTGGTGCAAAGTATGGCTAACCGTGCAGGCGCCCAGGAGTTACGAGTGGTGGTCGAGCACGATCCGGTTTTCGGACCGTTAATCATGCTTGGCGAAGGAGGCGTAGAATGGCGTCCTGAAGAGCAAGCTGTCGTGGCGCTGCCGCCGTTGAATATGAACCTGGCTCGTTATCTGGTCATTCAGGGAATCAAAAGTAAGAAGATTCGTGCGCGCAGTGCGCTACGCCCGTTGGATGTTGCGGGCTTAAGCCAATTGCTGGTGCAAGTTTCCAACCTGATTGTCGATTGCCCGGAAATTCAGCGTCTGGATATTCATCCTTTGCTGGCTTCTGGCAGTGAATTTACCGCGCTGGATGTCACGCTGGATATCGCGCCGTTTGAAGGCGATAACGAGAGTCGGCTGGCAGTGCGCCCTTATCCGCATCGGCTGGAAGAATGGGTAGAATTGAAAAACGGCGAACGCTGCTTGTTCCGCCCGATTTTGCCGGAAGATGAGCCACAGCTCCAGCAATTCATTTCGCAAGTCACCAAAGAAGATCTTTATTACCGCTACTTTAGCGAGATCAACGAATTTACCCATGAAGATTTAGCCAACATGACGCAGATCGACTACGATCGGGAGATGGCGTTTGTGGCTGTACGGCGTATTGATCAAACGGAAGAGATCCTCGGTGTCACACGTGCGATCTCCGACCCTGATAACATCGATGCCGAATTTGCCGTGCTGGTTCGCTCAGATCTCAAAGGGTTAGGGTTAGGTCGGCGCTTAATGGAAAAGTTGATTACCTATACGCGAGATCACGGACTGCAACGTCTGAATGGTATTACGATGCCAAACAATCGTGGCATGGTGGCGCTGGCCCGCAAGCTCGGGTTTAGTGTCGATATCCAGCTCGAAGAGGGGATCGTTGGGCTTACGCTAAATCTTGCCCAGCGCGAGGAATCATGAGTAAGGTACTGGAAATGTTGACCACTTAATCGGGACTGGTGTTATTATTGTCCGCTTATGTCGTCTGCATTGCACAGAGGACCCTTCAATGAACAGAGAAGAAATGCACTGTGATGTTGTCAAAATTTAAGCGTAATAAACATCAACAACACCTTGCCCAACTACCCAAGATTTCTCAATCAGTTGATGATGTCGATTTCTTTTACGCTCCCGCCGACTTCCGGGAGACTCTGCTGGAAAAAATAGCCAGCGCGAAGCAGCGCATTTGCATTGTCGCCCTGTATCTTGAACAGGATGACGGTGGCAAAGGCATTCTGAGCGCATTGTATGAGGCTAAACGGCAGCGTCCAGAACTGGATGTGCGAGTGCTGGTCGACTGGCATCGTGCACAACGTGGACGCATTGGCGCTGCGGCATCTAATACCAACGCTGACTGGTATTGCCGCATGGCACAGGAAAATCCGGGCGTAGATGTTCCGGTTTATGGCGTTCCTGTCAATACCCGTGAAGCCCTGGGCGTTCTGCATTTTAAAGGCTTTATCATCGATGACTGTGTGCTTTACAGCGGCGCCAGTCTGAACGACGTTTACCTTCATCAGCACGATAAATATCGCTATGACCGCTATCATCTGATCCGTAACCGAAAAATGTCAGACATTATGTTTGAATGGGTTACACAGAATATTATGAATGGTCGCGGTGTTAACCGTCTGGATGATGTTAATCGCCCAAAAAGCCCGGAAATCAAAAACGACATTCGCCTGTTCCGCCAGGAGCTGCGTGATGCCGCTTATCATTTCCAGGGCGATGCCGACAACGATCAGCTTTCCGTAACGCCGTTGGTAGGTCTGGGGAAATCGAGTCTGTTGAACAAGACTATTTTCCATCTTATGCCTTGTGCCGAGCAGAAACTAACCATCTGCACACCTTACTTCAACTTGCCGGCAATCCTTGTGCGCAATATCATCCAGTTGCTGCGCGAAGGGAAAAAGGTCGAAATTATCGTTGGTGATAAAACCGCGAATGACTTCTACATTCCAGAAGATGAACCTTTCAAGATAATTGGCGCACTGCCTTATCTTTATGAGATTAATTTGCGTCGCTTCCTGAGCCGTTTGCAGTATTATGTCAATACTGACCAGTTAGTGGTCCGGTTATGGAAAGATGACGACAATACCTATCATCTGAAAGGGATGTGGGTTGATGATAAGTGGATGCTGGTAACCGGTAATAACCTGAATCCACGCGCCTGGCGTCTGGATCTGGAAAACGCCATTTTGATCCACGATCCGCAACTGGAGCTTGCGCCACAGCGTGAGAAAGAACTGGATCTGATCCGCAAGCACACCACCATCGTTAAGCACTACCGCGATCTGCAAAGTATTGCCGATTATCCGGTAAAAGTTCGCAAACTCATCCGCCGTTTGCGCCGCATCCGCATCGACCGATTAATTAGCCGCATCCTGTAATCACAACCCCGTCCTGTACGGGGTTTATTTTCTGGAGGACATGTTGCGTATTCTTTTTACCTGCTCGCTATTGTTACTTTCTGGATGCAGTCACATGGCTAACGATAGTTGGAGTGGACAGGATAAAGCTCAACACTTTATTACCTCGGCAATGCTTTCTGCCGCCGGGAACGAATATGCGCAACATCAGGGGATGAGTCGCGACCGTAGCGCGATGTTCGGGCTGATGTTCTCTGTAAGTCTGGGCGCATCAAAAGAGCTGTGGGATAGCCGCCCCGAGGGGAGCGGCTGGAGCTGGAAGGATTTTGCCTGGGATGTCGCAGGAGCAACCACCGGCTATACCGTCTGGCAGCTGGCCCGTCACTAAAGACGCATCCCTTTCCCCTTGCGATGCAACATCAGAGAAACCAGAAACGCCACCACGGCCATCAATGTCACATACCAGAAGAAGGCTGTTTCCATTCCTGTTGATTTCAGCGACAACGCTACGTACTCCGCCGAACCACCAAATATAGCATTGGCGACCGCATATGACAGACCAACGCCTAATGCGCGAACCTGTGCAGGGAACATCTCAGCCTTCAGTATTCCACTGATTGAAGTATAAAAACTCACTATCAGCAGGGCGCACATCACCAGACCAAAAGCGGCATAAGGCGAGGAAACATTCTGCAATGCTGAGAGAACAGGAACGGTAAAAATGGCCGCCAGAGAGCCGAAGCATAACATCGAAGTGCGGCGACCAATCTTATCCGATAGCGCGCCAATTAGCGGCTGAATGAGCATAAATACAAACAGTGCCGCGGTCATAATGCCACTCGCTACATTGGCGTGCATTCCTGCGGTATTCACCAGATACTTCTGCATATAGGTGGTGAAAGTATAGAAACAAAGCGAACCCGCCGCGGTAAAACCGAGAACCATGACGAATGCTCGGCGATTGCGCCATAATCCTTTCAAAGATCCAGCTTCTTTTAAAGCGCGTGTTTCTTGTTGTGAAGTTTCATCTAATTGACGGCGTAACCACAACGCCACAACAGCTAACACAGCTCCTGACGCAAAGGGAATACGCCATCCCCACTCTCTGAGTGCAGAGTCGTCCATGGTGTGTTGTAAAACTACCACAACCAGTAGTGCTAGCAGTTGTCCGCCAATCAACGTCACATACTGAAATGATGCGTAAAAACCTTTGCGCCCTTCAACAGCAACTTCACTCATATAAGTGGCACTGGTGCCATATTCTCCGCCAACAGATAACCCCTGGAATAAACGAGCAAGAAGCAATAATGCCGGAGCCCATGTACCGATTGTTTCGTAGCCAGGTAAGCAGGCGATAACCAGTGATCCAAAGCACATCATACACACCGATAACAGCATTGATTTTTTACGCCCATGTCTATCGGCTATGCGTCCAAATAACCAGCCGCCGATTGGACGCATCAGAAAGCCCGCAGCAAAAACACCGGCTGTTTGTAGTAGTTGAGTGGTCGTGTTACCAGAAGGGAAGAAGATGTGGGCGAAGTAGAGGGAACAGAACGAGTAGACATAGAAATCGAACCACTCGACCAGATTACCTGAAGAGGCCCCCACAATTGCCCAAATGCGGCGACGAGCATCACTACTTGTCAGTTTGCCGTCTGCCGTTACAGTACTTTCTGCCATGCCATTATGTCTCCTGCCTTAATTCGACGCTTTTGTCGGTCGCTGTTGTTTATTTTTAGCAAAGAAAATGTTATACATTTGTTGCATATAATTATGCAACCTTAAGCGTGAATTTAGTTAGCAGGAAAATGATTATTGAAGACGTTCAGGATAGGTTCCAAGTGAGATGATCGTATGAAAGTGGAAAAGTTATGGAAGTCGTATTCATTGTTGAATCTGGCGTGCACGGATTTCCCCCACGCCACACGATCTTTCGTAGGACGGATAAGGCGCGCCAGCGTCGCATCCGGCTTTTTTTCAGTACCAATGCAAAAAAGCCATCCTTATGGATGGCCTTTCGCTTAATTTGATGCCTGGCAGTTCCCTACTCTCGCATGGGGAAGCCCCACACTACCATCGGCGCTACGGCGTTTCACTTCTGAGTTCGGCATGGGGTCAGGTGGGACCACCGCGCTATCTCCGCCAGGCAAATTCTTTGTGCTCTGTCCTGTGTCTTTTCCACTGATACTGCGTCGGCTGCATTCCCGAAAGTCAGTCACATACTTCAGTATGCTCCTTCCTTCGCTTCATTTGCCGCCTTGTCTCAGCGTAAAACCCTTCGGACTCTGAATCTGAGCTGAAAATCTTCTCTCAATCCGCCAAAACACCTTCGGCGTTGTAAGGTTAAGCCTCACGGTTCATTAGTACCGGTTAGCTCAACGCATCGCTGCGCTTACACACCCGGCCTATCAACGTCGTCGTCTTCAACGTTCCTTCAGGAGACTCTAAGTCTCAGGGAGAACTCATCTCGGGGCAAGTTTCGTGCTTAGATGCTTTCAGCACTTATCTCTTCCGCATTTAGCTACCGGGCAGTGCCATTGGCATGACAACCCGAACACCAGTGATGCGTCCACTCCGGTCCTCTCGTACTAGGAGCAGCCCCCCTCAGTTCTCCAGCGCCCACGGCAGATAGGGACCGAACTGTCTCACGACGTTCTAAACCCAGCTCGCGTACCACTTTAAATGGCGAACAGCCATACCCTTGGGACCTACTTCAGCCCCAGGATGTGATGAGCCGACATCGAGGTGCCAAACACCGCCGTCGATATGAACTCTTGGGCGGTATCAGCCTGTTATCCCCGGAGTACCTTTTATCCGTTGAGCGATGGCCCTTCCATTCAGAACCACCGGATCACTATGACCTGCTTTCGCACCTGCTCGCGCCGTCACGCTCGCAGTCAAGCTGGCTTATGCCATTGCACTAACCTCCTGATGTCCGACCAGGATTAGCCAACCTTCGTGCTCCTCCGTTACTCTTTAGGAGGAGACCGCCCCAGTCAAACTACCCACCAGACACTGTCCGCAACCCCGATAAGGGGCCAACGTTAGAACACCAGCCATTAAAGGGTGGTATTTCAAGGACGGCTCCATGCAGACTGGCGTCCACACTTCAAAGCCTCCCACCTATCCTACACATCAAGGACCAGTGTTCAGTGTCAAGCTATAGTAAAGGTTCACGGGGTCTTTCCGTCTTGCCGCGGGTACACTGCATCTTCACAGCGAGTTCAATTTCACTGAGTCTCGGGTGGAGACAGCCTGGCCATCATTACGCCATTCGTGCAGGTCGGAACTTACCCGACAAGGAATTTCGCTACCTTAGGACCGTTATAGTTACGGCCGCCGTTTACCGGGGCTTCGATCAAGAGCTTCGCTTGCGCTGACCCCATCAATTAACCTTCCGGCACCGGGCAGGCGTCACACCGTATACGTCCACTTTCGTGTTTGCACAGTGCTGTGTTTTTAATAAACAGTTGCAGCCAGCTGGTATCTTCGACTGATTTCAGCTCCACGAGCAAGTCGCTTCACCTACCATCAGCGTGCCTTCTCCCGAAGTTACGGCACCATTTTGCCTAGTTCCTTCACCCGAGTTCTCTCAAGCGCCTTGGTATTCTCTACCTGACCACCTGTGTCGGTTTGGGGTACGATTTGATGCTACCTGATGCTTAGAGGCTTTTCCTGGAAGCAGGGCATTTGTTGCTTCAGCACCGTAGTGCCTCGTCATCACGCCTCAGCCTTGATTCTCCGGATTTGCCTGGAAAACCAGCCTACACGCTTAAACCGGGACAACCGTCGCCCGGCCAACATAGCCTTCTCCGTCCCCCCTTCGCAGTAACACCAAGTACAGGAATATTAACCTGTTTCCCATCGACTACGCCTTTCGGCCTCGCCTTAGGGGTCGACTCACCCTGCCCCGATTAACGTTGGACAGGAACCCTTGGTCTTCCGGCGAGCGGGCTTTTCACCCGCTTTATCGTTACTTATGTCAGCATTCGCACTTCTGATACCTCCAGCATGCCTCACAGCACACCTTCACAGGCTTACAGAACGCTCCCCTACCCAACAACGCATCAGCGTCGCTGCCGCAGCTTCGGTGCATGGTTTAGCCCCGTTACATCTTCCGCGCAGGCCGACTCGACCAGTGAGCTATTACGCTTTCTTTAAATGATGGCTGCTTCTAAGCCAACATCCTGGCTGTCTGGGCCTTCCCACATCGTTTCCCACTTAACCATGACTTTGGGACCTTAGCTGGCGGTCTGGGTTGTTTCCCTCTTCACGACGGACGTTAGCACCCGCCGTGTGTCTCCCGTGATAACATTCTCCGGTATTCGCAGTTTGCATCGGGTTGGTAAGTCGGGATGACCCCCTTGCCGAAACAGTGCTCTACCCCCGGAGATGAATTCACGAGGCGCTACCTAAATAGCTTTCGGGGAGAACCAGCTATCTCCCGGTTTGATTGGCCTTTCACCCCCAGCCACAAGTCATCCGCTAATTTTTCAACATTAGTCGGTTCGGTCCTCCAGTTAGTGTTACCCAACCTTCAACCTGCCCATGGCTAGATCACCGGGTTTCGGGTCTATACCCTGCAACTTAACGCCCAGTTAAGACTCGGTTTCCCTCCGGCTCCCCTATTCGGTTAACCTTGCTACAGAATATAAGTCGCTGACCCATTATACAAAAGGTACGCAGTCACCCCATTAAGAGGCTCCCACTGCTTGTACGTACACGGTTTCAGGTTCTTTTTCACTCCCCTCGCCGGGGTTCTTTTCGCCTTTCCCTCACGGTACTGGTTCACTATCGGTCAGTCAGGAGTATTTAGCCTTGGAGGATGGTCCCCCCATATTCAGACAGGATACCACGTGTCCCGCCCTACTCTTCGAGCTCACAGCATGTGCATTTTTGTGTACGGGGCTGTCACCCTGTATCGCGCGCCTTTCCAGACGCTTCCACTAACACACACACTGATTCAGGCTCTGGGCTCCTCCCCGTTCGCTCGCCGCTACTGGGGGAATCTCGGTTGATTTCTTTTCCTCGGGGTACTTAGATGTTTCAGTTCCCCCGGTTCGCCTCATTAACCTATGGATTCAGTTAATGATAGTGTGTCGGAACACACTGGGTTTCCCCATTCGGACATCGCCGGTTATAACGGTTCATATCACCTTACCGACGCTTTTCGCAGATTAGCACGTCCTTCATCGCCTCTGACTGCCAGGGCATCCACCGTGTACGCTTAGTCGCTTAACCTCACAACCCGAAGATGTTTCTTTCGATTCATCACCGTGTTGCGAAAATTTGAGAGACTCACGAATAATCTTTCGACTATTCAGTGTTTCAATTTTCAGCTTGATCCAGATTTTTAAAGAGCAAATATCTCAAACTTCACCCGAAGATGAGTTTTGAGATATTAAGGCAGGTGACTTTCACTCACAAACCAGCAAGTGGCGTCCCCTAGGGGATTCGAACCCCTGTTACCGCCGTGAAAGGGCGGTGTCCTGGGCCTCTAGACGAAGGGGACGTATCAGTCTGCTTCGCAAGACGCCTTGCTTTTCACTTTTCATCAGACAATCTGTGTGAGCACTGCAAAGTACAGTTCTTTCAGGTAAGGAGGTGATCCAACCGCAGGTTCCCCTACGGTTACCTTGTTACGACTTCACCCCAGTCATGAATCACAAAGTGGTAAGCGCCCTCCCGAAGGTTAAGCTACCTACTTCTTTTGCAACCCACTCCCATGGTGTGACGGGCGGTGTGTACAAGGCCCGGGAACGTATTCACCGTGGCATTCTGATCCACGATTACTAGCGATTCCGACTTCATGGAGTCGAGTTGCAGACTCCAATCCGGACTACGACGCACTTTATGAGGTCCGCTTGCTCTCGCGAGGTCGCTTCTCTTTGTATGCGCCATTGTAGCACGTGTGTAGCCCTGGTCGTAAGGGCCATGATGACTTGACGTCATCCCCACCTTCCTCCAGTTTATCACTGGCAGTCTCCTTTGAGTTCCCGGCCTAACCGCTGGCAACAAAGGATAAGGGTTGCGCTCGTTGCGGGACTTAACCCAACATTTCACAACACGAGCTGACGACAGCCATGCAGCACCTGTCTCACGGTTCCCGAAGGCACATTCTCATCTCTGAAAACTTCCGTGGATGTCAAGACCAGGTAAGGTTCTTCGCGTTGCATCGAATTAAACCACATGCTCCACCGCTTGTGCGGGCCCCCGTCAATTCATTTGAGTTTTAACCTTGCGGCCGTACTCCCCAGGCGGTCGACTTAACGCGTTAGCTCCGGAAGCCACGCCTCAAGGGCACAACCTCCAAGTCGACATCGTTTACGGCGTGGACTACCAGGGTATCTAATCCTGTTTGCTCCCCACGCTTTCGCACCTGAGCGTCAGTCTTCGTCCAGGGGGCCGCCTTCGCCACCGGTATTCCTCCAGATCTCTACGCATTTCACCGCTACACCTGGAATTCTACCCCCCTCTACGAGACTCAAGCTGACCAGTATCAGATGCAGTTCCCAGGTTGAGCCCGGGGATTTCACATCTGACTTAATCAACCGCCTGCGTGCGCTTTACGCCCAGTAATTCCGATTAACGCTTGCACCCTCCGTATTACCGCGGCTGCTGGCACGGAGTTAGCCGGTGCTTCTTCTGCGGGTAACGTCAATGAGCAAAGGTATTAACTTTACTCCCTTCCTCCCCGCTGAAAGTACTTTACAACCCGAAGGCCTTCTTCATACACGCGGCATGGCTGCATCAGGCTTGCGCCCATTGTGCAATATTCCCCACTGCTGCCTCCCGTAGGAGTCTGGACCGTGTCTCAGTTCCAGTGTGGCTGGTCATCCTCTCAGACCAGCTAGGGATCGTCGCCTTGGTGAGCCGTTACCTCACCAACAAGCTAATCCCATCTGGGCACATCCGATGGCAAGAGGCCCGAAGGTCCCCCTCTTTGGTCTTGCGACGTTATGCGGTATTAGCTACCGTTTCCAGTAGTTATCCCCCTCCATCGGGCAGTTTCCCAGACATTACTCACCCGTCCGCCACTCGTCAGCAAAGAAGCAAGCTTCTTCCTGTTACCGTTCGACTTGCATGTGTTAGGCCTGCCGCCAGCGTTCAATCTGAGCCATGATCAAACTCTTCAATTTAAAAGTTTGATGCTCAAAGAATTAAACTTCGTAATGAATTACGTGTTCACTCTTGAGACTTGGTATTCATTTTCGTCTTGCGACGTTAAGAATCCGTATCTTCGAGTGCCCACACAGATTGTCTGATAAGTTGTTAAAGAGCAGTGCCGCTTCGCTTTTTCTCAGCGGCGCGGGGTGTGCATAATACGCTTTCCCGCTACAGAGTCAAGCATTTTTTGCTTTTCTCTGCCAGAATTCTCAGGAGAATCCTGCTGACCCGGCGGCGTGTTTGCCGTTGTTCCGTGTCAGTGGTGGCGCATTATAGGGAGTTATTCCGGCCTGACAAGCGAAAAATATAAAAACTTTATCAATCGCTTACTTTTCAGGCAAAACATCCTGAACATGGTCTTTTCCGTCTAACTTATAGACAAAAACGAGCCCCGAAGGGCTCGTTTTATCATTTACTGGACAGCGACAATCCGGTTTTCATTAACCTCCAGGCGAATGACTTTACCCGGAACCAATTCACCAGACAGTATTTGCTGTGCCAACGGGTTTTCGATCTGCTGCTGGATTGCACGTTTCAGAGGACGCGCGCCATAGACCGGATCATAACCGTTCTCGCTCAACAGTTTCAGCGCCTCGTCAGAAATGTGGATTTCATAACCACGCTCTTCCAGACGTTTGTACAGACGTTTCAACTGAATCTGCGCAATCGAAGCGATATGTTGTTCACCCAACGGATGGAAGACCACCACTTCATCAATACGGTTAATGAATTCCGGGCGGAAGTTGTGACTAACCACTCCCAGCACCAGCTCTTTCATGTGCGCATAATCCAGTTCGCCAAAACGCTCCTGAATCAGATCAGAACCGAGGTTAGAGGTCATAATGACGACCGTATTACGGAAGTCGACCGTTCTCCCCTGCCCATCAGTCAGACGCCCATCATCCAGTACCTGCAACAGAATGTTGAAGACATCCGGGTGCGCTTTTTCCACTTCATCCAGCAGGATGACGGAATACGGACGGCGACGCACCGCTTCAGTCAGGTAGCCACCTTCTTCATAGCCCACATATCCCGGAGGAGCACCAACCAGACGAGACACCGAGTGTTTTTCCATAAACTCGGACATGTCAATACGGATCATCGCCTCGTCGCTATCGAACATAAAGTTCGCCAGCGCCTTACAGAGTTCGGTTTTACCCACCCCCGTTGGGCCGAGGAACAGGAATGAACCAATCGGGCGATTCGGATCAGCAAGCCCTGCGCGGCTACGACGAATGGCGTTAGATACCGCATCAACCGCTTCGTTCTGACCAATAACGCGATGGTGCAGTTCTTGCTCCATACGCAGCAGTTTTTCGCGCTCACTTTCCATCATGCGAGAAACAGGAATACCCGTCCAACGGGCCAGCACTTCAGCGATTTCAGCATCAGTCACTTTATTACGCAACAGACGCATAGTTTTGCCTTCGAGCTGCGTTGCGGCTTCCAGTTGTTTTTCCAGCTCCGGGATTTTGCCGTATTGCAGTTCAGACATCCGAGCCAGATCACCCACACGGCGCGCCTGTTCAATGGCGATTTTCGCCTGCTCCAGTTCTGCTTTAATGGTCTGCGTACCAGAGAGCGACGCTTTCTCTGCTTTCCACTCTTCTTCTAACTCAGAGTACTGGCGCTCTTTGTCACTCAGTTCTTCGTTGAGCATATCCAGGCGTTTTTTACTGGCTTCATCAGACTCTTTCATTAACGCCTGTTGTTCCAGTTTGAGCTGAATAATACGACGATCGAGTCGGTCAAGCTCTTCCGGTTTTGAGTCAATCTGCATACGAATGCTGGATGCCGCCTCATCGATCAGGTCGATAGCTTTATCCGGCAACTGACGGTCAGCAATGTAGCGATGAGACAGCGTAGCTGCCGCAACAATCGCCGGGTCAGTAATTTGTACATGGTGGTGCAGTTCGTAACGTTCTTTCAGACCACGCAGAATCGCGATGGTGTCTTCCACTGTTGGCTCGGCAACAAACACTTTCTGGAAGCGACGTTCTAATGCAGCATCTTTTTCTATGTACTGGCGATATTCGTCCAGCGTCGTGGCACCTACACAGTGCAACTCACCACGAGCCAGTGCCGGTTTCAGCATGTTCCCGGCGTCCATTGCGCCATCGGCTTTACCTGCGCCAACCATGGTATGTAATTCGTCGATAAACAGGATGACATTGCCTTCCTGTTTGGCGAGATCGTTAAGCACGCCTTTTAAACGTTCTTCAAACTCACCGCGATATTTCGCCCCGGCCACCAGCGCCCCCATATCCAGGGCCAGTACGCGGCGACCTTTTAACCCTTCAGGCACTTCGCCATTGATAATACGCTGCGCCAGTCCTTCAACAATCGCAGTTTTACCAACACCAGGTTCCCCAATCAGTACCGGGTTATTTTTAGTACGACGTTGCAGTACCTGAATGGTACGGCGAATTTCTTCATCACGACCAATCACCGGATCGAGTTTGCCCTGTTCGGCACGTTCGGTGAGGTCAATGGTGTATTTTTTCAAAGCCTGACGTTGGTCTTCAGCACCTTGATCGTTCACGCTTTCACCTCCACGCATTTGTTCAATAGCCTGAGTAATGTTGGCGGTGGTCGCTCCTGCTGCTTTCAGGATATCGGCCAGCGTGCCGCGAGACTCAAGTGCTGCCAGAACAAACAGTTCTGACGAGATAAAGTTGTCACCACGTTTTTGCGCCAGCTTGTCGCAAAGATTAAGAACGCGCACCAGATCCTGTGATGGCTGGACATCGCCACCTGTACCTTCAACCTGCGGTAAACGATTTAATGCCTGATTGATATCTGTGCGCAACTGGCCAGCATTGATGCCGGCGGATGTTAATAAAGGACTAACCGATCCCCCTTCCTGATTCAGCAGGGCGCTCATTAAATGAAGTGGTTCGATGAATTGGTTGTCGTGCCCGAGAGCAAGTGATTGGGCATCGGCAAGAGCAAGCTGGAATTTATTAGTAAGACGATCCAGACGCATAACTCCTCCCATAACGGATCAAAGTTGCTACTGGAGATTAAATGAGGTCATCCCTCAATTATTCAAGGTTATTGACCAGATTAATGTGAAAAGAAAATCACGCGTACCGGATCGTCTTGATTCTTTAGGTTATATCAGCCAAATGAAACTTGCCATACGACCCGTGATCTTGTCGCGACGATAAGAGAAGAAAGTCTCATTTTCCGTATATGTACAACGGTCACCGCCAAAAATTTGCTCAACACCAACGCCCGCCAGACGCTGCCGGGCAAGCTGATAAATATCCGCCAGATATTTATCACCACGCTGAATAAAAGCTTCACTCGCGTTGGCATCAACTGTCATAAACGCCTCCCGAACTTCCGGCCCCACTTCAAACGCGCGTGGACCAATTGCCGGCCCTAACCAGGCGAGAATATTTTCGGGTTTATCAGCAAAACAGGAAACCGTCTCTTCCAGTACGCCAGCACACAGTCCACGCCAGCCTGCATGGGCGGCAGCGACTTCCGTTCCCGCTCGATTGCAAAACAGCACTGGCAGGCAATCGGCAGTCATCACGGCGCAAACCGTGCCGGGAGTATTACTATAAGACGCATCTGCCCGTTTGGACGCATAGGTTTCGCCAGTCAGTCTGAGCACGTCTTTGCCATGCACCTGTTCAAGCCAGATCGGTTTTGAAGGCAAATGTCCCGCAGCAAAAAGCCGTTTACGATTCTCCTCAACGTGCTCCAGGTTATCACCACAATGGGCACCGAGGTTAAGCGAGTCGTAAGGCGGCAAGCTCACGCCGCCGATACGGGTAGAGCTACAGGCAGCAACACCTTTTGGCAGCGGGCACTGCGGGACAATCAGCTTATTCATAACCAGTCCACTTCGTCCTTATGTTCTTCAAAATCCGCACGCATCGCCTCAACCAGTTCCACCATATCTTGTGGGATAGGCGCATGCCATTCCATTTCGATGCCGGAGATTGGGTGATAAAGACGCAGCATGGTTGCATGAAGCGCCTGGCGGTCAAACTTACGCAGCGTGGAGATAAACGCTTCCGAAGCACCTTTTGGCGGACGCGGACGGCCACCATAAACCGGATCGCCCACCAGCGGATGAGTGATATGCGCCATATGCACGCGGATCTGGTGCGTACGTCCAGTTTCCAGACGCAACCGCAGACGCGTGTGCACACGGAAATGCTCCATAATGCGATAGTGAGTCACCGCCGGTTTACCCATGGGATGCACCGCCATGTGAGTACGTTTGGTCGGGTGGCGGCTGATTGGTTCATCTACTGTACCGCCAGCGGTCATATGACCAATTGCCACCGCTTCATACTCACGAGTAATTTCACGCCGTTGCAAAGATTCGACTAAACGCGTCTGAGCCGGAACGGTTTTTGCCACAACCATCAGGCCAGTGGTGTCTTTATCCAGACGATGGACAATGCCCGCACGCGGTACATCGACAATGGGCGGATAATAATGAAGCAACGCATTCAGTACCGTGCCATCCGGGTTACCCGCGCCAGGATGCACCACCAGGTCGCGCGGTTTATTAATGACGATGATATCTTCATCTTCATAAACGATATCCAGCGGGATATCCTGCGGTTCAAAACGCGCTTCCTCTTCAATCTCAGCGTTGATGGCCACCTGTTCACCACCCAACACTTTTTCTTTCGGCTTATCACAAACTTTGCCGTTAACCAGCACACGCTGGTCGAGGATCCATTCTTTTATTCGCGAACGTGAATAATCCGGGAACATTTCAGCCAAAGCTTGATCTAAGCGTTGACCGAGTTGGTTTTCGGACACCGTTGCAGTGAGCTGTACTCGTTGTGCCATATATACTGCTTCTTCGTTTATCGTTGGGGTTTTACGGCTTTGCCGTTTAATATAGTGTGCTATTGTAGCTGGTCTTAACCGGGAGCAGGAACAGAGAATCTCCCGTAATACATTTTGAGGAAAGTCAAAACGTCATGACGCGCATGAAATATCTGGTGGCAGCCGCCACATTAAGCCTGTTTTTGGCGGGTTGCTCGGGTTCAAAGGAAGAAGTACCTGATAATCCACCAAATGAAATTTACGCGACTGCGCAACAAAAGCTGCAGGACGGTAACTGGAGACAGGCAATAACGCAACTGGAAGCGTTAGATAATCGCTATCCGTTTGGTCCGTATTCACAGCAGGTGCAGTTGGATCTCATCTACGCCTACTATAAAAACGCCGATCTGCCGTTAGCACAGGCCGCCATCGATCGTTTTATTCGCCTCAACCCGACGCATCCAAATATTGATTATGTCATGTACATGCGTGGCCTGACCAATATGGCGCTGGATGACAGTGCGCTGCAAGGGTTCTTTGGCGTTGACCGTAGCGATCGCGATCCTCAACATGCAAGAGCTGCGTTTAATGACTTTTCCAAACTGGTGCGCGGTTATCCAAATAGCCAGTACACCACTGACGCCACCAAACGTCTGGTGTTCCTGAAAGATCGTCTGGCAAAATATGAATATTCCGTTGCGGAGTACTACACCGAACGTGGCGCATGGGTTGCCGTTGTTAACCGCGTCGAAGGCATGTTACGTGACTACCCTGACACCCAGGCTACGCGTGATGCACTGCCTCTGATGGAAAATGCTTACCGCCAAATGCAGATGAATGCGCAGGCAGAAAAAGTAGCGAAAATTATCGCTGCTAACAGCAGCAACACATAAACAAGCTTTATAAGCGCAAAATGGCAGCCGCTGGGCTGCCATTTTTTATGCAGAAAAGTCAGCAACTGAAGCGATTTAGTCGTGACCGATCCCATCAAATATGGCCTGCTTTGAGATATTCCTCAAGTAAAAAAACACCTCTTCCTGCGATTTCTCACAAAAAAGCTTCGTTGACAAAAAGTGACAAAATTATGAGATTTTCATCACACATTTTGACATCAGGAACGGTATGCTGAATTTACCAAGACGGGAAGACAAGAGGTAAAATTTATGACAATGAACATTACCAGCAAACAAATGGAAATTACTCCGGCCATCCGCCAACATGTCGCAGACCGTCTCGCCAAACTGGAAAAATGGCAAACACATCTGATTAATCCACATATCATTCTGTCTAAGGAGCCACAAGGGTTCGTTGCTGATGCCACTATCAATACACCTAACGGCGTTCTGGTCGCCAGTGGCAAACATGAAGATATGTACACCGCCATTAACGAATTGATCAACAAGCTGGAACGGCAGCTCAATAAACTGCAGCACAAAGGCGAAGCACGTCGTGCCGCAACATCGGTGAAAGACGCCAACTTCGTCGAAGAAGTTGAAGAAGAGTAGTCCTTTATATTGAGTGTATCGCCAACGCGCCTCCGGGCGCGTTTTTTGTTGACAGCGTGAAAACAGTACGGATACTGTACTGAAGCCGCTTAAGGAAACAAACATGAAACATACTCCGTTCTTCTTCGCATTCTTTTTTACCTTCCCCTGAACGGAGGCATTTCGTCGTGTGAAACAGAATGCGAAGACGAACAATAAGGCCTCCCAAACCGGAGGCCTTTTTTATTGATAACAAAAAAGGCAACACTATGACATCGGAAAACCCATTACTGGCGCTGCGTGAAAAAATCAGTGCGCTGGATGAAAAATTACTGACGTTACTGGCAGAGCGACGTGAGTTGGCCGTTGAGGTAGGCAAAGCCAAATTGCTGTCTCATCGCCCGGTACGTGATATCGATCGTGAGCGCGATTTGCTGGAAAGATTAATTACGCTCGGTAAAACGCACCATCTCGATGCCCATTACATTACTCGCCTGTTCCAGCTCATCATCGGAGATTCCGTACTGACCCAGCAGGCACTGCTCCAGCAACATCTCAATAAAATTAATCCACACTCAGCACGTATTGCTTTTCTCGGTCCGAAAGGCTCTTATTCCCATCTTGCGGCACGCCAGTATGCGGCCCGTCACTTTGAGCAATTCATTGAGAGCGGCTGCGCCAAATTTGCCGATATTTTTAACCAGGTCGAAACCGGTCAGGCTGACTATGCGGTAGTGCCGATTGAAAATACCAGCTCCGGGGCGATAAACGACGTTTACGATCTGTTGCAACATACCAGCTTATCAATTGTTGGCGAGATGACGCTGACCATCGACCATTGTCTGCTGGTTTCCGGTACGACTGATTTATCCACCATCAACACGGTCTACAGCCACCCACAGCCATTTCAGCAATGCAGTAAATTCCTTAATCGTTATCCACACTGGAAAATCGAATATACCGAAAGCACATCCGCCGCAATGGAAAAAGTCGCACAGGCAAAATCACCACATGTCGCTGCGCTGGGGAGCGAAGCTGGCGGCACGTTATACGGCTTACAGGTACTGGAGCGAATTGAGGCAAACCAGCGACAAAACTTCACCCGGTTTGTGGTGCTGGCACGTAAAGCCATTAACGTATCTGACCAGGTTCCTGCAAAAACCACACTGTTAATGGCGACGGGGCAACAAGCTGGTGCACTGGTAGAAGCGTTGCTGGTGCTGCGTAACCACAATTTAATTATGACCCGTCTGGAATCACGCCCGATTCACGGTAATCCGTGGGAAGAGATGTTTTATCTGGATATTCAGGCCAATCTCGAATCCGTGGAAATGAAAAAAGCATTGAAAGAGTTAGGGGAAATCACCCGTTCAATGAAGGTATTGGGCTGTTACCCAAGTGAGAACGTAGTGCCTGTTGATCCAACCTGATGAAAAAATGCCGGATGATATAAATCATCCGGTACAGGATTATTACTGGCGGCTGTCGTTCGCCTGACGCAATAATACGCGGCTTTCACTCTGGAAGCGTTGAGCGTAATCGCCGAACCAGTGCTCTACCTTGCGGAAACTGTCGATAAACGCCTGCTTATCCCCCTTCTCCAGCAACTCAATCGCCTCACCAAAACGCTTATAGTAACGTTTGATCAACGCCAGATTACGTTCCGATGACATAATAATATCCGCATAAAGTTGCGGATCCTGAGCAAACAGTCGCCCAACCATCGCTAACTCAAGACGATAAATAGGAGACGAGAGCGCCAGAAGCTGCTCAAGCTGAACATTTTCTTCTGCCAGATGCAGGCCATAGGCAAAAGTAGCAAAGTGGCGCAGTGCCTGGATAAACGCCATATTCTGATCGTGCTCGACAGCACTAATCCGGTGTAACCGCGCGCCCCAAACCTGCATTTGCTCCAGAAACCATTGATACGCTTCCGGCTGGCGACCATCACACCAGACGACAACCTGCTTCGCCAGACTGCCGCTGTCCGGGCCGAACATCGGGTGTAGTCCCAACACCGGACCATCATGCGCCGCCAGCATGGCCTGTAATGGTCCATTTTTCACTGATGCCAGATCGACCAGTATACAATCATGAGGTAGCGGTGGCAGTTTCGCGATAACCTGTTCAGTAACATGAATCGGTACGCTGACAATCACCATTCCAGCATCTGCCACAATCTCTGTTGCCCGCGCCCAATCATGCTGTTCCAGAATCCGCACCTGATAACCAGAGAGAGTCAGCATCTTCTCGAACAAACGCCCCATCTGACCGCCGCCTCCAACAATAACCACCGGACGCAGTGACGGACAAAGCGTTTTAAAACCTTTATCGTTCTCACTGGAATAGGACTCACGCATCACTCGACGCAGAATGTCTTCAATCAAATCCGGCGGCACGCCAAGAGCTTCCGCTTCTGCCCGACGCGAGGCCAGCATGGATGCCTCACGCTCTGGAACATAAATAGGCAGCCCGAAGCGACTTTTCACCTCGCCAACTTCGGCGACCAGTTCAAGGCGCTTCGCTAATAAATTCAACAGCGCTTTATCTACTTCATCAATTTGATCGCGTAACGCGGTCAATTCAGCAACCATAATAAACCTCTTAAACTACACGCGCCGTCAGTTGCCCGTTGAGATCATGATGAATTTCACGCAGCAAGGCATCGGTCATTTCCCAGCTAATGCAGGCATCAGTAACGGATACGCCGTACTCCATTTCACTGCGAGGCTGCTCGGAAGATTGATTCCCCTCGTGGATGTTGCTTTCGATCATGAGACCAATAATAGAACGATTACCATCTTTGATTTGAGCAACCACAGACTCTGCCACCGCAGGCTGACGGCGATAATCTTTATTGGAATTACCGTGGCTGCAATCTACCATCAGCGACAGGCGCAGTCCCGCCTGTTCCATCTCTTTTTCACATTGCGCAACATCCGCAGGGCTATAGTTCGGCGCTTTACCACCGCGCAGGATCACATGCCCATCTGGATTACCCTGCGTTTGCAACAACGCAACCTGCCCAGCCTGGTTAATACCGACAAAACGATGCGGCTGAGCAGCAGCACGCATGGCGTTAATTGCCGTTGCCAGACTGCCATCGGTGCCATTTTTAAAACCAACCGGCATGGACAACCCAGATGCCATTTCACGGTGCGTTTGCGATTCCGTAGTACGGGCGCCAATTGCCGACCAGCTAAACAGATCGCCCAGATATTGCGGGCTATTTGGATCTAACGCTTCCGTCGCCAGCGGCAGCCCCATATTCACCAGTTCAAGCAGCAATTTACGCGCAATTTGCAGCCCGGCTTCTACGTCAAAAGAGCCATCCATATGAGGATCATTGATCAACCCTTTCCAGCCGACAGTGGTACGGGGTTTTTCAAAATAGACGCGCATCACCAGATAGAGGCTATCGCTGACCTCTGCGGCAAGGGCTTTAAATCGACGAGCATATTCCAGAGCCGCTTCAGGATCATGGATGGAGCAAGGTCCACACACCACCAGCAGACGAGGATCGCGCCCGGCGATGATATCTGAAATGGTCTTACGCGATTGGGCAATCCGGGTTTCTTGTTGCAGACTTAATGGGAAAGCAGCCTTTAACTGCTCCGGGGTCATCAGAATCTGTTCGTCGGTAATGTGTACGTTGTTCAGCGCGTCTTTTTGCATGATGGCGATCCTGTTTATGCTCGTTTGCGATAATTGCTCCTCAGCGAGGATGACGTAACGATAACACAAAAAGTAAAGTTTTCAATCCATACTTCGTACACATATCTTTACACAAGCAATTTATTCGCGCTTTTTTACTCTTGTTTGTGTATAAATAAATTTACACCATCTTTGAAAACAATCCGCTATGCTTTGAAAAAGGAGAAAGAAATGATGAAAAAGTTTATCGCCCCCTTGTTGGTTTTACTGGTTAGCGGATGTCAGATTGATCCTTATACTCACGCGCCAACCTTGACTAGCACCGACTGGTATGATGTTGGTATGGAAGATGCAATATCGGGCAGCGCCATAAAAGATGACGATGCATTTAGCGATTCACAGGCGGATCGCGGTCTATACCTTAAAGGATATGCTGAAGGGCAAAGAAAAACTTGCCAACCTGATTTTACCTACGCCAGAGGGCTTTCCGGTAAAAGCTTTCCTGCAAGTTGCGACACAGTGGAAAATGCCAGCCAACTACATGAAGTATGGCAAAAAGGAGCAAACGAAAACGCCAGCACAATGCGTCTGAATTAAATTAAATTTCAAAAAAAATTAACCATGAGATTTAGCTCAAGTAATTTTAATTCTCACCGTAATGACGCTCGCCTAAAAGAATGATATTTTATTAAGTATCTGAAAAAATTTTTCGAGCGAAGATGGTGAGGAATCCTGAATGCGCTTTTCTCACCGAATAATCTTGCTGCTTACCCTCCTCCAGACAGGAGGGTCAGTATTCGCTCAGGAGATTACTGACGTTGCAAAAAATGTACGTTTGATGGTCTCCGGCATCGTCAGCTATACTCGCTGGCCTGGGCTGTCTGGTCAGCCAAGGTTATGTATTTTTTCATCTTCACGTTTTAGCGCGGCTTTGCAAGAGCATAGTGCGACGTCTTTACCCTATCAGCCCGTCATCATTAACACCAAACAAGATGCGTTAAGTTCAAGCTGTAATGGCTTTTATTTCGGCAGTGAATCTCCAACATTTCAAATGGAATTAATCGATCAATATCCATCCAGGGCGTTATTATTAATTGCTGAACAAAACACCGAATGTATTATTGGCAGCGCATTTTGTTTGGTTATCAACAATAACCGTGTCAGATTTGCCGTAAACCTGGATGCTTTATCACGTAGTGGTGTGAAGGTGAACCCGGATGTATTAATGCTCGCACGGAATAAAAAAGATGGATAACGATAATTCTCCTGATAAGAGACCTACGTTTAAAAGAGCATTACGCAACATCAGCATGACCAGCATATTTATCACTATGACGCTGATTTGGCTGCTGCTTTCCGTGACGTCAGTACTGACTCTGAAACAATATGCGCATAAAAACCTGACGCTCACCGCAGCGACAATGACTTACAGTCTGGAAGCTGCTGTCGTTTTTGCCGATGGTCTGGCAGCGACGGAAACGCTGGCGGCCCTGGGTCAGCAAGGCCAATTTTCAACTGCTGAAGTGCGCGATAATCAACAAAATATCATTGCATCCTGGCACTACACCGCACGGGAACCAGGAGATACATTCAGTAATTTTATTAGCCATTGGCTCTTTCCGGCTCCCGTAATTCAACCGATTCGCCACAATGACAAAATCATTGGCGAGGTACAGTTAACTGCTCGCGACAGCTCAATCAGCCATTTCATTTGGTTTTCGCTCGCGGTCCTCACCAGCTGTATCCTGCTGGCATCAGGTATTGCAATCACCCTCACCCGCCATTTGCACAACGGTCTGGTAGAGGCGCTGAAAAACATTACTGATGTTGTTCATGATGTGCGTTCCAACCGCAATTTTTCCAGGAGAGTTTCCGAGGAACGCATCGAAGAGTTTCATCGCTTTGCTCTCGACTTCAATAGCCTGCTGGATGAAATGGAAGAGTGGCAGCTTCGCCTACAGGCTAAAAATGCTCAGCTTTTGCGTACTTCCTTACATGACTCATTAACCGGACTGGCTAACCGTGCAGCATTTCGTAGCAGCATTAATGCGTTGATGAACGATTCCGACACCAGAAAGACCTCGGCTTTGCTGTTTCTTGATGGCGATAATTTCAAATATATCAATGATACCTGGGGTCATGCGACGGGCGATCAGGTATTGATTGCTGTGGCAAAACGGTTAACTGAATTTGCAGGAAAACGTCACCAGGCATACCGCATAGGAGGTGACGAGTTTGCTCTGGTGCTTTATAGCGTGCAGTCTGAATACGACGTTCAACATATCTGTACAGCACTCACACAAACTTTTAATCAACCATTCGATCTTCATAACGGCCATCAAGTTAGCATGTCCTTAAGTATTGGTTACGCGATGACCTGTGAACATGCCTCCGTCGAAAAATTACAAGAGCTGGCCGATTACAATATGTATCAGGCCAAACACCAGCGCGCTGAAAAGCTGGTGAAATAACAAGGAAATATCTGCATGATAAAGCAACTGATAGTCCCTCTGGCGTTCTCTTCTCTGCTACTGACAGGTTGCCAGTCACCACAAGGGAAATTTACTCCCGAGCAAATCGCCGCAATGCAGTCTTATGGTTTTACTGAATCCGCTGGTGACTGGTCTCTTGGCTTATCTGATACCATTCTATTTGCTAAAAATGACTACAAATTGCTCCCGGAAAGTCAGCAGCAGATCCAGACCATGGCCGCAAAACTGAGCTCCACAGGCCTGAAACATGCCCGTATGGATGGGCATACTGACAATTACGGTGAAGACAGTTACAACGAAGCCTTATCGCTGAAGCGAGCTAATGTCGTCGCCGATGCGTGGGCAACAGGCGGACAAATACCTCGCAGTAATCTCACCACTCAGGGTTTAGGGAAAAAATATCCCGTTGCCAGTAACAAGACCGCACAGGGTCGCGCCGAGAACCGCCGCGTCGCTGTGGTGATAAACACACCTTAAACTTAACTACAGCAGATAAAAAAAGGGCCAGCCAATTGGCCAGCCCTTCTTAACAGGATGTCGCCTGAGCGAAATCTTAGTTAAGACGCTCTTTGATACGAGCAGCCTTACCAGTACGCTCACGCAGGTAGTACAGTTTAGCTTTACGAACAGCACCACGACGTTTGACAGTAATGCTGTCAACTACCGGAGAGTGAGTCTGGAAGACACGCTCAACGCCTTCGCCGTTGGAAATTTTACGAACAGTGAATGCAGAGTGCAGACCGCGGTTACGAATAGCGATAACCACGCCCTCGAATGCCTGCAGACGTTTTTTGGAACCTTCAACAACCCATACTTTCACTTCCACGGTATCACCCGTACGGAAGGAAGGTACGTCCTGCTTCATCTGCTCTTGTTCAAGTTGCTTAATAATGTTGCTCATAATTTAATCTCTTATCCTGGGTAAACTGATATTTCGGGGGGCTTACGCCATCCCATCATGTTTATGTTGCTGTTGTGCGTGTTCCTTTTTGAACTCCGCCAGCAACCTTGCTTGCTCTTCAGTCAGAGCCAGGTTTTCCAGAAGTTCAGGTCTTCTAAGCCAGGTACGGCCCAGCGACTGCTTCAAACGCCAGCGACGTATCTCAGCATGGTTGCCCGACAGTAAGACTGACGGAACTTCCATCCCTTCTAACACCTCAGGCCGCGTATAGTGCGGGCAATCCAGCAATCCTTCAGCAAAGGAATCTTCCGTTGCTGAGGCTTCATGTCCCAGAACCCCCGGAATAAACCGGGAAACGGAATCAATCAGCGTCATCGCTGGTAACTCACCACCACTGAGAACGTAATCGCCGATTGACCATTCTTCGTCAATTTCGGTTTGGATCACGCGCTCATCTATACCTTCGTAGCGACCGCACACCAGAATCAATTTTTGATTCGTTGCCAGTTCGCTGACGCCCGCTTGATCAAGCTTGCGCCCCTGCGGTGACAGATAAATCACCTTAGCGCCTTCACCCGCCGCGGTTTTTGCTGCATGGATGGCGTCCCGTAAAGGTTGCACCATCATTAACATCCCCGGCCCGCCGCCGTAAGGACGATCGTCCACGGTACGGTGTCGGTCATGCGTGAAGTCACGAGGACTCCAGCTCTGGATGCTCAGCAGGCCATTTTTTACTGCCCGGCCAGTTACCCCGTAATCGGTAATTGCGCGGAACATTTCAGGAAACAGGCTAATTATGCCAATCCACATAGCGCCGTCTTTTACCGTTTATCCGGTGGTTTAAAAACCAGGATCCCAATCTACTTCGATTAAACGAGTAGCGAGATCGACTTTCTTGATAACCTGCCCATCGAGGAACGGTACGAGACGTTCCTTGATACCAAATGCATCTTTCAGGTTTGCCTTAATGACGAGAACGTCATTAGATCCGGTTTCCATCATGTCGACGACTTTACCGAGATCGTAGCCTTCAGTGGTTACTACCTGGCAGCCCATCAGGTCTTTCCAGTAGTAGTCACCTTCTTCAAGCTGAGGCAGTTGCGAAGAATCCACGACAATTTCACAATTCGTCAGCAGGTTCGCCGCATCACGATCGTCAACGCCTTTCAGCTTGATGATCATGTCCTGATTGTGGTGCTTCCAGCTTTCCAGCTGAACTTGCTGCCACTGACCCGCCTTCTGGATAAACCAGGGCTGATAGTCAAAAATGCTTTCGGCGTCTTCGGTGGAAGAAAACACTCTGAGCCACCCACGAATACCGTAAGACGAACCCATTTTTCCCAAAACGATGGGATCAACAGGTGCTTGCGCGGTGAGTTGTTTGCTCATCATGACCACCGTGACAGATTAAGCTGCTTTGTTTACTTCTTTGATCAGCGCAGCAACGCGATCAGAAATAGTTGCGCCCTGGCCAACCCAGTGAGCGATGCGATCCAGATCCAGGCGAGTGCCTTCTTCTTTTTCGCTAGCGATTGGGTTGAAGAAACCAACGCGCTCAATGAAGCGACCGTTGCGTGCATTACGGCTGTCAGCGACAACAACCTGGTAGAACGGACGCTTTTTAGCGCCGTGACGTGCTAAACGAATAGTTACCATAACATCCTCTTGTGTGAATAAAACAACCGGACCCCATCGAGGAACGGAGTCCGGTGTCATATTAAAAGCCCGAAAATTTTACTCATTTTTGCGGGAATTGCAATCAACAGTTGCCAACTCTGCTGTAAAAGGCCGTCGGCGGTGCAGCCAGTTTGGTGCCGGAGTGAGCACAGTCACCGGAGCGTACACGCAGTACATGAGGATGACGAGCACACTCCGGTGCCGAAATGGCAAACAAGCCAGGACGATTAGCGACCAGGAAATCCCGGCGGCATCATCCCTTTCATACTTCTCATCATCTTCGCCATTCCGCCCTTCTTCATCTTCTTCATCATGCGCTGCATGTCGTCGAACTGTTTCAGAAGACGGTTAACGTCCTGCACCTGCATCCCGCAACCGGCAGCGATACGGCGTTTACGCGAACCTTTGATGATTTCTGGCTTAGCACGCTCTTTCAACGTCATCGAGTTGATGATCGCTTCCATACGCACCAGCACTTTATCGTCCATCTGCGATTTCACATTATCCGGGATCTGCCCCATGCCCGGCAGTTTGCCCATCAAACTGGCCATGCCGCCCATATTTTTCATCTGGCGTAGCTGCTCAAGGAAGTCGTTGAGATCGAAGCCGTCGCCTTTTTTCAGCTTGCTGGCTAATTTCTCTGCCTGCGCACGGTCAACTTTGCTTTCAATATCTTCGATCAGCGACAGCACGTCACCCATGCCGAGAATACGGGAAGCGATACGATCCGGGTGGAACGGCTCCAGCGCCTCAGTTTTCTCACCAACGCCAAGGAACTTGATCGGTTTGCCAGTGATGTGACGAATAGAGAGCGCCGCACCGCCGCGAGCATCGCCGTCCACTTTGGTCAACACGACACCGGTAAGCGGTAACGCTTCATTGAATGCTTTTGCCGTATTGGCCGCATCCTGACCAGTCATGGCGTCGACCACAAACAAGGTTTCAACCGGGTTGATCGACGCATGGACCTGTTTGATCTCATCCATCATCGCTTCGTCAACGTGCAGACGACCGGCAGTATCCACCAGCAGCACATCGTAGAATTTCAGCTTCGCTTCTTTCAGCGCCGCGTTAACGATATCTACCGGCTTCTGACCAACATCGGAAGGGAAGAAATCGACGCCAACCTGCTCTGCCAGCGTCTCAAGCTGTTTGATTGCCGCCGGGCGATAAACGTCGGCAGAAACCACCAGCACTTTCTTCTTGTGCTTCTCGCGCAGGAACTTACCGAGTTTACCCACGCTGGTGGTTTTACCGGCACCTTGCAGGCCCGCCATCAGCACGACCGCTGGCGGTTGCGCAGCCAGATTCAGGGTCTGGTTCTCTTCGCCCATCGCCGCAACCAGCTCGTTACGGACGATTTTGACGAACTCCTGCCCCGGCGTCAGGCTCTTGTTAACTTCATGACCAACCGCTTTCTCTTTTACGCGATTGATAAACTCACGCACTACCGGCAGGGCGACGTCCGCCTCCAGCAGCGCCATGCGCACTTCGCGCAGCGTATCTTTAACGTTGTCTTCAGTGAGGCGTCCACGGCCACTGATATTGCGCAGCGTGCGCGACAAACGATCGGTTAAATTATCAAACATTGTCTCTCGCCTGGGGTGGAAACGGTTGGCCGCAATCGCGACACATCATCTGTATTTTGCCGCAGTATAACATGAAGGCGTCTTTGTTGTTATGCAACGGTTGGAGCAGCGTTCACCTGACGCTATACTGCTTTTCTTTCTCATTGCTCAAACTGTCGACATCACTATGCCCGTTTTTGCTCTGCTCGCGCTTGTCGCCTACTCCGTCAGCCTCGCGCTGATTGTTCCCGGACTGCTGCAAAAAAACGGCGGCTGGCGGCGAATGGCTATTATTTCTGCGGTCATCGCGCTGGTCTGCCACGCAATCGCTCTGGAAGCCCGCATCCTGCCCGACGGTGATAGCGGACAAAACCTCAGCCTGCTGAACGTTGGTTCGCTGGTCAGTTTGATGATCTGTACGGTAATGACCATCGTGGCTTCTCGCAATCGTGGCTGGTTGCTGCTCCCCATTGTCTATGCCTTTGCGCTCATCAACCTGGCGCTGGCGACTTTCATGCCCAATGAATACATCACCCATCTGGAAGCAACACCAGGGATGCTGGTGCACATTGGCTTGTCGCTCTTTTCCTATGCCACGTTGATTATCGCCGCCTTGTATGCCCTACAACTGGCATGGATTGATTACCAATTGAAGAACAAGAAGCTGGCGTTTAGTCAGGAAATGCCGCCGCTAATGAGTATCGAGCGCAAAATGTTCCACATCACGCAGATTGGCGTGGTGCTATTGACGCTCACACTTTGTACCGGCCTGTTCTATATGCATAACTTATTTAGCATGGAAAATATCGACAAGGCCGTGCTCTCTATCGTGGCATGGTTTGTCTATATTGTGCTGTTGTGGGGGCATTATCATGAAGGATGGCGAGGACGCCGCGTCGTCTGGTTTAACGTCGCTGGCGCAGTCATTCTGACTCTGGCTTACTTCGGCAGCCGAATTGTTCAGCAGTTAATCAGCTAAACCAGAAAAGGAGTTTCCCCTGGAACATATCTCTACTACCACGTTGATCATTATTCTGATCATAATGGTGGTCATTTCAGCCTATTTCTCCGGCTCAGAAACCGGAATGATGACACTCAACCGCTATCGTTTGCGGCACATGGCGAAGCAGGGTAATCGCTCGGCAAAACGAGTCGAAAAGTTACTGCGCAAGCCAGACCGCCTGATAAGTCTGGTGTTAATCGGCAATAACCTGGTCAATATCCTCGCTTCCGCTCTCGGCACCATTGTTGGGATGCGTTTGTACGGTGATGCGGGCGTAGCAATTGCGACCGGCGTGCTGACCTTTGTGGTGCTGGTTTTTGCTGAAGTCTTGCCGAAGACCATTGCCGCGCTGTATCCAGAAAAAGTCGCCTATCCGAGTAGTTTTTTACTGGCGCCGCTACAAGTCCTGATGATGCCGCTGGTCTGGTTGCTCAACGCGATTACCCGAATGTTGATGCGCATGATGGGCATTAAAACCGATATCGTGGTCAGCGGCTCTTTGAGTAAAGAAGAGTTGCGCACCATTGTGCACGAATCGCGGTCGCAAATTTCCCGTCGCAACCAGGATATGCTGCTATCAGTGCTCGATCTGGAAAAAATGACCGTTGATGACATCATGGTGCCGCGCAGTGAAATTATCGGTATTGATATCAACGATGACTGGAAATCGATTCTCCGTCAGCTCTCCCACTCTCCTCACGGGCGCATCGTGCTGTACCGTGACTCGCTGGATGACGCCATCAGCATGCTGCGTGTACGTGAAGCCTGGCGGTTAATGTCGGAGAAAAAAGAGTTCACCAAAGAAACCATGCTACGCGCCGCGGATGAAATCTATTTTGTGCCGGAAGGTACGCCGCTCAGCACGCAGCTGGTCAAATTTCAGCGCAATAAAAAGAAAGTTGGTCTGGTCGTCAACGAGTACGGAGACATTCAGGGGCTGGTGACGGTCGAAGATATTCTGGAAGAGATTGTCGGAGATTTCACCACGTCGATGTCGCCAACACTTGCCGAAGAGGTCACGCCACAAAACGACGGTTCGGTGATTATCGATGGTACCGCCAACGTGCGGGAAATTAACAAAGCCTTTAACTGGCATCTGCCGGAAGATGATGCCCGCACGATCAATGGCGTCATTCTGGAAGCTCTGGAAGAAATTCCTGTTGCAGGCACTCGTGTGCGTATTGGCGAGTACGATATCGATATTCTCGACGTACAGGACAATATGATTAAGCAGGTAAAAGTTTTTCCTGTGAAACCGCTGCGCGAAAGTGTGGCGGAGTAACGAAAACGGCCCGGCATTCACATGCAGGGCCGTGATTTATTACGAAACAAAAATTAATCTTTTGCTTTCGCTACAGTAACCATCGCCGCGCGAATCGTACGACCGTTCAGCGTATAACCCTTCTGCATAATGCCCAGTACGTTACCTGGCTCAACGTCATCAGATTCCACCATCGCGATAGCCTGATGCACATTCGGGTCCAGTGGTACGTTAGTTTCAGAGATAACTTCAACACCAAACTTACGCACTACATCCAGCATCGATTTCAACGTCAGCTCAATGCCTTCAACCATCGCAGACATATCCGGGTTGGCTTTATCAGCCACTTCCAGCGCACGATCCAGGCTATCAATCACCGGCAGCAATTCGTTGATGAATTTCTCCAGCGCAAATTTGTGGGCTTTTTCAATATCCAGCTCAGTACGACGACGCAGGTTTTCCATTTCCGCTTTTACGCGCAAAATACCGTCACGCTCACGGGCCTGGGCTTCAGCCAGCTGAGCTTCGAGATTCGCAATTTTTTCATCGCGCGGATCCACCTGCTCAGCAGAAGCGTCTGGCTCAACTGCCTCAATCTCTTCGTGCTGATCCATGATAATTTCTTCCGGGGCTTGCCCCTCAGGCGTTTTCTGTTCTTTACTACTCATGAATTTCTCCGCGTTTTTTTCGCATTCATCTCGCTAACTTCGCTTATTATGGGGATCAGTTTCAGGGTTTCAAGGGAAGCACTCACATTGTCATCAATCTTCGCAACAAGGACCTCGGAAAATGAATAATCATTTCAAGTGTATTGGCATTGTGGGACACCCACGGCACCCCACTGCACTGACAACACATGAAATGCTCTACCGCTGGCTGTGCACAAAAGGTTACGAAGTTATCGTTGAGCAGCAAATCGCTCACGAATTACAACTAAAGAATGTGAAAACCGGTACGCTTGCAGAGATTGGTCAAACGGCAGACCTCGCGGTGGTGGTCGGAGGCGACGGCAATATGCTGGGAGCAGCGCGCACGCTCGCTCGCTACGACATTAAAGTCATTGGCATAAACCGTGGCAATCTGGGTTTCCTGACCGACCTCGATCCCGACAACGCTCTGCAACAATTAGCCGATGTGCTGGAAGGTCACTACATCAGCGAAAAACGTTTTCTGCTGGAGGCGCAAGTCTGCCAGCAAGATTGCCAGAAGCGCATCAGCACGGCGATTAACGAAGTGGTGCTTCACCCCGGAAAAGTAGCGCATATGATTGAGTTCGAAGTTTATATCGACGAGATCTTTGCATTTTCTCAGCGTTCCGATGGACTGATTATTTCGACGCCTACAGGTTCTACCGCCTATTCCCTCTCGGCGGGCGGGCCGATTCTGACACCCTCACTGGATGCAATTACTCTGGTGCCCATGTTTCCACATACGCTGTCGGCACGACCATTGGTCATTAACAGCAACAGCGCAATTCGTCTGCGCTTTTCGCATCGCCGTAACGACCTGGAGATCAGCTGTGACAGTCAGATAGCGCTACCGATTCAGGAAGGTGAAGATGTCCTGATTCGTCGCTGTGATTACCATCTGAATCTGATTCATCCTAAAGATTACAGCTATTTCAATACATTAAGCACCAAGCTCGGCTGGTCAAAAAAATTATTCTAATTTTACGCCAGCCTCTTTACTGTATATAAAACCAGTTTATACTGTTCATATTAACAGTAATGGTTTTTCATACAGGAAAACAACTATGTTGGCACAACTGACCATCAGCAACTTTGCTATCGTTCGTGAGCTTGAGATTGATTTTCACAGCGGTATGACCGTAATAACCGGCGAGACCGGCGCGGGTAAATCTATTGCAATAGATGCTCTCGGTCTTTGTCTCGGTGGTCGCGCTGAAGCCGACATGGTGCGTACCGGCGCTGCTCGCGCTGACCTGTGCGCCCGTTTTTCGCTAAAAGATACGCCAGCGGCACTGCGCTGGCTGGAAGAAAACCAACTGGAAGATGGTCACGAATGCCTGCTGCGTCGAGTTATCAGTAGCGATGGTCGCTCTCGTGGTTTCATCAACGGTACGGCCGTTCCACTATCGCAGCTGCGCGAACTGGGTCAGTTACTCATTCAGATCCATGGTCAGCACGCTCATCAATTACTCACCAAATCCGAGCACCAAAAATTCCTGCTTGATGGCTACGCCAATGAAACGTCTCTGCTCCAGGAAATGCTTGCACGTTATCAATTGTGGCATCAAAGCTGCCGCGACCTGGCGCATCATCAACAGTTAAGTCAGGAACGCGCAGCCCGAGCGGAACTGCTGCAATATCAGTTAAAAGAACTGAACGAATTTAATCCACAGCCCGGAGAGTTTGAGCAAATCGACGAAGAGTACAAACGCCTGGCGAACAGCGGTCAATTGTTGACTACCAGCCAGAATGCATTGGCATTAATGGCCGACGGTGACGACGCAAACCTACAAAGCCAGCTTTACACGGCTAAACAACTGGTGAGCGAATTGATTGGCATGGACAGCAAACTGTCTGGCGTACTTGATATGCTGGAAGAAGCTACCATCCAGATTGCTGAAGCCAGTGACGAATTGCGCCATTATTGCGACCGACTGGATCTCGATCCCAACCGTTTGTTTGAGCTTGAACAACGTATCTCAAAGCAGATTTCGCTGGCACGTAAACACCATGTTAGCCCGGAAGCATTGCCACAATATTACCAATCTCTGCTCGAGGAACAGCGGCAACTTGACGATCAGGCTGACTCACAAGAAACGCTCGCGCTGGCGGTAACGAAACACCATCAGCAGGCGCTAGAAACGGCACGCGCATTACACCAACAACGCCAACATTATGCAGCTGAGCTGGCACACCTGATCACCGACAGTATGCATGCGCTTTCCATGCCGCATGGGCAGTTTACAATTGATGTAAAATTTGACGAGCACCACCTGGGGGCTGACGGAGCTGATCGCATTGAGTTTCGGGTAACTACCAACCCGGGTCAGCCAATGCAGCCAATTGCTAAAGTCGCTTCTGGCGGTGAATTGTCGCGTATTGCACTGGCGATTCAGGTCATTACCGCGCGTAAAATGGAAACCCCGGCGCTGATTTTCGATGAAGTGGATGTGGGTATTAGCGGTCCGACAGCGGCCGTCGTCGGCAAACTGCTACGTCAGCTTGGCGAATCAACCCAGGTGATGTGTGTTACCCATTTGCCGCAAGTCGCAGGATGCGGTCATCAACACTATTTTGTCTGCAAAGAAACCGATGGTGCGATGACAGAAACTCATATGCAATCGCTGGACAAAAAGGCGCGTCTGCAGGAACTGGCGCGCCTACTTGGCGGTAGTGAAGTCACTCGCAACACACTGGCGAACGCGAAAGAACTACTTGCAGCGTAAACTTTTTTACTGCTTCACGGTCAGAGTAGACAGCAAAACGCCGTAAGACCAGAAAGCAAAAGGTTTTAAAGTGATGAAAGGTCTATTATCATCGGCATATTACAGATGAGCCACGTACTGCTCGGGCCCGAAAAGGAATCAAATCACTATGCGCTGTAAAACGCTGACTGCTGCAGCAGCAGTACTATTGATGTTGACTGCAGGCTGTTCCACTCTGGAGCGAGTGGTTTACCGTCCTGACATCAACCAGGGGAACTATCTGACTGCTAACGACGTATCCAAAATACGCGTTGGCATGACGCAACAACAAGTTGCGTATGCATTGGGTACACCGCTAATGTCCGATCCATTTGGCACTAATACCTGGTTCTATGTGTTTCGCCAACAACCAGGTCATGAAGGCGTAACGCAGCAAACGCTGACGTTAACCTTTAATAGCAGCGGCGTATTAACCAATATTGATAACAAACCTGCTCTAAGCGGCAACAAATAAAATAGCTGTAAAAAGGTGCTCATTGAGCGCCTTTTTTTCTGTCTGCTATTTATTCGCCGATTTCTCTGCTCGTTGCCTGCGCAGCTCTTTCGGATCGGCAATGAGGGGACGATAAATCTCCACCCGATCGCCATCATGCACAATATCGCTGAGTTTCGCCGGACGGCTGTAAATGCCGACTTTGTTTTTAGTTAAATCGATATCCGTACGCAGTTCTAACAAACCGCTGGCGCGAATCGCCTCTTCAACTGTCGCACCTTCCTGCAACTTTACACGTTGCAGGTATTGCCTCTCTGGTAATGCGTAAGCCACCTCAACAGCAATTTTACCGGACACTGTAAACCTCTTTTGCACGAGCAGTGAAAGCCTGCACCATATTAGAGGCCAGGTCTTTAAAGACACGACCAAAAGCGAGCTCAATCAACTTATTAGTAAACTCAAAGTCAAGATGAAACTCAATGCGGCACGCTTCTTGATTCAGTGGAGTAAACTTCCAACCACCAATCAATTTCTTGAACGGCCCATCAACCAGATTCATTAGAATACTTTGGTTATTTATTAGCTGGTTACGGGTAGTAAACGTCTTGCTAATCCCAGCTTTAGAGACATCAACAGCAGCGGTCATCTGCCCAGGTGTGTACTCCAGAATCCGACTTCCGGTGCAACCAGGCAAAAACTGAGGATAAGACTGAACGTCATTCACTAACTGATACATCTGCTCCGCGCTGTAGGGCACCAGTGCGGTCCGGCTAATCTGAGGCATAACAATTTCCATCAACAAAAATCCAACAAATAATATCATTTATCTTGCTGTAAAAAAAACGCTATCCCGGCGCTGGGTAACATCGGGTTCATGCTAATATAGAGCCTTGTCCCCCGCAGGATTAATATGGGGTGTTTTCGATTTCAGATTACCGATGATTCACGACGCTTATGACGAAGAAAAAAGCACATAAACCTGGTTCAGCGACCATAGCGCTCAACAAGCGCGCCCGTCACGAATATTTTATTGAAGAAGAGTTTGAAGCGGGGCTTGCCTTGCAAGGCTGGGAAGTTAAATCCCTGCGCGCAGGAAAAGCCAATATTAGCGACAGCTATGTCCTTCTGCGCGACGGTGAAGCATTCCTGTTTGGCGCTAACATTACGCCAATGGCTGTGGCTTCCACACATGTAGTGTGCGATCCAACTCGTACCCGCAAATTACTTCTCAACCAGCGTGAACTGGATTCTCTCTATGGTCGCGTAAACCGCGAAGGCTATACCGTAGTGGCGCTCTCCTTGTACTGGAAAAATGCCTGGTGCAAAGTAAAAATTGGCGTCGCCAAAGGTAAGAAACAACACGATAAACGTTCTGATATCAAAGAGCGCGAATGGCAGGTGGATAAAGCGCGTATCATGAAGAACGCCCATCGTTAAATCTACATAAGTGGCACTAATCAAATTCTCACCGCGCCTCCCTATCCGGTGGCGCGAATGAGCATCTTGTCGACTATCAAATCTGACACAGATGTAGCCATCCCATTGCTTAATCGAAGAAAAATCATACTATGCAGACGCTAATTCCCGGATGGTAACGCCTTTGGGGCTAGTCATTGCGCTTAAAAATCTGGTATACTTAACATTACACATTGGGGCTGATTCTGGATTCGACGGGATTTGCGAAACCCAAGGTGCATGCCGAGGGGCGGTTGGCCTCGTAAAAAGCCGCAAAAAATAGTCGCAAACGACGAAAACTACGCTTTAGCAGCTTAATAACCTGCTTAGAGCCCTCTCTCCCTAGCCTCCGCTCTTAGGACGGGGATCAAGAGAGGTCAAACCCAAAAGAGATCGCGTGGAAGCCCTGCCTGGGGTTGAAGCGTTAAAACTTAATCAGGCTAGTTTGTTAGTGGCGTGTCCGTCCGCAGCTGGCAAGCGAATGTAAAGACTGACTAAGCATGTAGTACCGAGGATGTAGGAATTTCGGACGCGGGTTCAACTCCCGCCAGCTCCACCAAAATTCTCCATCGGTGATTACCAGAGTCATCCGATGAAGTCCTAAAAGCCCGCACGGCGCAAGCCCTGCGGGCTTTTTTGTGCCTTGAATTTGTCCCGCTAAGTCCGAAGAGAACTAATTAAATCCGAACCTTTTAGGCCCATTGATAGGCCCAACGAAAAGCTCTATTGTTTTCGTTGGGCCTAAACGCATGGAGACTCCCCATGGCAAGAAAAACCAAGCCGTTAACCGATACGGAAATCAAAGCCGCCAAACCTAAAGATACCGATTACCAGCTGTATGATGGTGATGGGCTTACTCTGCTAATCAAGTCCAGCGGTAGTAAGCTCTGGCAATTCCGTTACTATCGGCCTCTAACCAAGCAGAGAACCAAACAGAGCTTCGGTGCCTACCCTGCCGTCTCGCTTTCTGATGCACGTAAACTCAGAGCCGAATCTAAAGTTTTATTGGCGAAAGACATTGATCCGCAGGAGCATCAGAAAGAACAGGTCAGAAATTCACAAGAGGCCAAAACCAACACTTTCTTGTTAGTCGCCGAACGTTGGTGGAATGTGAAGAAAGCCAGCGTAACAGAGGACTATGCCGACGATATCTGGCGCTCGCTTGAAAGAGATGTCTTTCCTGCAATTGGTGACGTTAGCGTTACAGATATTCAAGCTCACACATTGGTTCAGGCCGTCCAACCAGTTCAGGTCAGAGGAGCACTGGAAACCGTTCGTCGCCTGTGCCAACGCATTAATGAGGTCATGATCTATGCCCAAAACACAGGACTGATTGATGCTGTTCCCAGCGTTAATATCGGTAAAGCCTTCGAGAAGCCTCAGAAAAAGAACATGCCCAGCATTCGACCAGATCAGCTACCTCAACTGATGCAGACAATGCGAACAGCCAGCATTAGCCTTTCCACACGCTGCTTGTTCATGTGGCAACTTCTTACTATTACCCGCCCTGCCGAAGCGGCTGAAGCTCGCTGGGAAGAGGTAGACATAGAAGCGCGAGAATGGAAGATTCCTGCAGCACGCATGAAAATGAACCGCGACCATACTGTTCCATTGTCAGATGAAGCAATTGCGATACTGAAGATGATGAAGCCGTTAAGTGGAAATCGAGAATTTATCTTTCCCAGCCGCATCAAGCTAAACCAGCCGATGAACAGTCAGACCGTAAACGCATCGCTAAAACGCGCAGGTTTTGGTGGGGTGCTCGTTTCACACGGCCTGCGATCTATCGCCAGTACAGCCCTTAATGAACAAGGCTTTCCGCCTGATGTCATTGAGGCAGCACTTGCCCATGTAGACAAGAATGAAGTTCGTCGCGCTTATAACCGCAGCGATTACCTGGAGCAGCGTCGTCCAATGATGCAGTGGTGGGCAAATTTTGTTCAAGCGGCAGACCGTGGAAGTATTATTGAAGGTGGGATGAAAGGAATGCGATTGGTTGGATAACGATTCACTCTGCCTACGTAATTACAAATAGCGTCCGATTAGACGCTATTTTTTTTATAGTCAGCTTTAAACTGTAAGCATCATCGCCTATCAGAGTTCGAATAATCAATTTGGTTCCATTCTATAGCACGTTTACTCCAGTGTAGAACTATTGATTGAGTGAAGTCAGGTCTCACAAGCTTTGCTCTACTTTCGCACCACTCAGATGATTCTTTTCGCAATACAAACCCTTCTAATGGCTGTCCGTTTCTGTATTTGCTCAATTTTGTTGTAATTAAACTTTTAAGTCCGGTAAGAGATATGGATGAATAGGTGCCAATTTGGGGTACAGTAATTAATCCAACTTGCTGTGCAAGGTCGTTTCTTTTTGGCGAATTCCAAAAACGCTCTTCGCTTTTATCATAGACATCGAACATCAAAAAAAAATCTGGTAATCTTGAATATTCTAATGAATGACGAGCAGCACACCATTCCCCAAAAATAATTAGATTTGGAGTTAGAACAGAAATTAGGGCTGTAGAGTGCAATTCAAGCCACCGAGAAAGACGAGAAAATTGCCCCGCATATGGTTCTTTTAGGTATTGGCCACGATTTTGAATTCGCAGTTTGCCATCATTTCCTATTGATATTCCTAGGTTAGCCCCATCTAGTTTCTCTTCAATTTTTACCTCACCAGATAGAAAATCACGCATCGACTCTGGAGATAAAATCTTATCCTCCCGAGGAACGCGAGAATGGCCTAGCCAAGCTAAATGGGGAGTAGAAGGGAATCTAAAAAAATCTGACATTAATTACCTGCCTTTCGCGCTTGCTTTTCTCTAAACTTAGCTCGAGACCAATCCTCAATAATGGGTTCAAGCAATATTTCATGCCCCAGTAGATCGTTTTCCCATTCATGCCAATCTGTATCTCCAGCAAAAGCAATACAACCCTCATCATATAGCGTTTTTGAAGCTATCGCTGCAGCAACCATTTTTCGGTCCGCTAAATCATGAACCACTGACTCTAAAATTTCAGGAATCTTACCATTTCCATTTTCATCATACCCTATGTCAACATTATCAACTTGTGCTTTATCCCACTTCCGCATAACAGCTTGTATGCCATAATCATTAAATGTAAGCTTGTTTTTATATTCATCTAAAATTTTTAATCCTTTATCAAGCACCATGTTAGATTCACTTTCAATAAAACGATTCACCCACTCCCAAACAATTTTTCTCTGTCTAGGATCTTCAGGTGTCGCATCAATTTCCCTTATATTGCTCGGGTCACCAGCACTCGCAGCAATCAGAACATTAGTATCAACAATGTATCTCTGTTTCATTGACTTGAAGCCTTGTTACGCTCAAAGAATAATTTTGCCTGCTCTTTTGTTTCACCCAAAGCATCCCCGAAAAAATCCTGAGGCCAGTTGTGAAGTCGACCAAATTCATCAATTTCCAACCTACGCAGAGTCGCTGCCTCTCCACGTTCCACAAAGTACATCCCAACGTCTTCCGGATTAATCGTTTCTCTAGAGATCAATGTTTGCATTCGCCTAAATAAATGCTCGGAGTGCGTCTCAACGATAAACTGGATATTACGCTCATTACTAACCTCCACGAAAAACTCGGCCAAAACAGCCTGAGCAAGTGGATGAAGATGAATTTCTGGCTCCTCTAAAATAATAGTACTTCCTTTTGGGGAAAAATATGCAATAACCAAAACAGGTAATACCTGAGACACTCCAATTCCCACATCTCTCAGATTACTTTCTATTTCGTCTCTCTCAATAATGAGTTCGTATCTATTAGATCTTCCTTGCTGACGCACCACAAGACGATCTGCTATTCCCATTCGTGCCAACCATTTTGACACACCATTCAGGATATAGTTTTGTTCTTCCCCTCTGAGCAGTGCACTTGCAAGTAAAGCATCAACTGCGCCCTTCCCATCAATGCCTACATCTCCAGGCTTTGTTCTATTCCAAGGATAATCACGTTCAGGTTTTCGTCTTAATGGTCCAAGATAGCTAATTTCCTCCAGCTCTCTTCGAATAGACAAGCTTAGGTCTTCAACTAACTGTCCATCCTGGCCCATAGCAGAAATAGCCTCAACAGAAAAAGCTATAGATCTCTCTGGTGCGCCATTTCGCCCTTTATAGATTGGTTGGGATTGCTCATCTAGGAATATAGAAAAAGCCCCCTTTTCTCTCCGTGTAGCTCGGAATGTGCGCGAATTGGTGCTAAGTTTAAGTGATTCTATTACAACACTTTTTGAGGAGGTTTGACCGTATGAACAAAAAAACTCACCTTTTCCCACTCTGGCGGATACTTTTCTTTCAAAATCAAACTCTATAGTAAACTGCCTTTGAGATTCTGGTCGCTGGTTAAGCACATCCTCAAAAGAGCCAAAACTAAAGAGATCATTTACTTCGTCCCCACCAAGATTAAGATGTACAGTACGATCAGGTGACTCGACTGTTTGTTTAAGCAAAAGTAAACTTTGTATAAGAGATGATTTACCCGATGAATTTGTCCCAAGTAACATCGTAATAGGTTTCAAATTTATTGAATTTGTATCCCACCAAGCTTTAAAATTAGTTAATCTTAAACGTGTGAACATTTGCCCCCCATAGAGCCTGAATATTATACTTCAGTGTCTAATCAACTTTGGCTAAACATATGTTTCCCTAGTATGTATTATACAAAAAATTAGAGTAACAGGCATTATTGAATCGTTGCTAGTCTAAACTTCGTCTGAGCGATTAGATGGTGAATATGCCAACATTAGTTTCACGAACATGTTTTGAGTTTTACGATTTTGAGCTTAGCCTTAAATCAAGGTCTACTGTGAATACAATACAAATTTCGCCTCTCACCTGCGGCGGCCCAAACAGAGATAAACCCTTTATTTTTTAGAAAGTTAATAAATAAAACTCTGTCGACGAGAGCAGCACTACACCCAACTTACTTACTGACGGATCCGAAAAAATCACTTGATCAGTGGCGTCTTGATCAAAAATCAACCTTACCTCCCTGAGCCAGAGACCCAGCCCCTCCATCATCCAGTAAGCAGGAAGAAACATATTTATGTTGTCACTAACTGCTCCATCATAACCCACTGATTCTGCAATATAACCTGCGGTGGTTGGCAACACTGGAATTTTGTCTCCAGCTAGTTTGGAAACTCCGTAAAGGTACCATTGGTCAATCCAATCATTATAATTTTGATCAAGGTACGCCATGGGAATTCTCCAATATGTACATGATAACCTCCCCCCTTCGCAGTTGGGAGATCATGATCCGCGGTAAGATCACTTCCTGACATCATATTGAGCGCTTTTGTGAGGTCGGAGGCATTCACTACAAGGCTAAAACCGTAAAGCAAGATCAACGATGAGAAAAACCACAGATACCTCGCGATGATCGATACGATAGGTTGCCATATATCCGCATGTCTCATAATCGGGTGGCCCCAGATATTCACAACGGAGGTATGTAAGTTCAGACGGTACCTCATATTCAAGCATGTATCCAATATAATCTAACAGAGGTTTGATCTCCTTCGCATAGGAGTAAGTTACGTGGAAATAGGTCTCACAAACACCATATGACAACAATTTGTCAAAATGCTTTTTTATGTTGACTCGCTCAAGCCCACTACAAACAAGTGCTTCATAAATGGCAATTTCTTGCCCCGACACTCTTATAACAGCATCTCGTTCACCAGGGTTACCATTAGACGTTGACCCACCGAGAGACTGATCAGCTACATCCCATTTGGCTACTGAAAGTGAAGCTCCTAACACCTCTCTCACTGCGCTGTTAAGATCATCCTCAAATTTTGCCTCATCCTCAGTATTTTTCCTGTCGCGAAGCATCGCAGCCATATGTTGAAGTGAGGCAACAGCACGCGAGACTTGTCGAATGAGATAACCTCGAACACCTCTACCAGTGGGCCCAAGTATGTTCCCGACCAATGAAGGCGGGAGCTCACTTAATTGCTGCAGGGCGGCACGGATAGATGATATTAAGTCGACATCTACAGATGCAGAAGCAATGCTGGCTGGGAGCTGGCCGGACTGGAGATTATTTCTAAGTGCGACAAGTTGGTCGTCATCACCAAACTCGGTAATGGCAGCATCCAATATTGCCATCGCTTCGTCCCTGTGTCCCATCTCATATTTTGCTAGTACAACAATATATTCGATGTTCGCACTGCGCATTTCTCTACGGTGGTTAGCTACTGATTCTACTGCTTCTTCGGGACGTTGTAAGGCAAGCATTAACAGGGCGCGGTTTGCAAGTAAGCTGCTGCTGGCAAGCTTCTCATCTACGTTAACCACAGCATTGATTTCTGCAAGCAAACTTTCGCCTGTTGATATGTTATCACCAGTCAATGGATGCAGGGTTGGTCCCAGAAGTTGTTGGATAGCAACAGCGAAAATGTTCTCCTTATAAGCGGAGGCAGAGCCGGGAATAGTAGCTAAACGCCGCAACACTGCCAAAGCTCCTGTCAGATTTCCGTTTGGGCGCAAAAGCTGGGATGTTGCTCGATAGAAATCGAGCTGGTTTTGCGCCTGGCGTGTCGTGAATTCATCCAGCGTTACGGGAATGGCAGTGGTATCAATTGCAGCCCACATTCTTTCCTTCATAAGTAATTGAAGTTCTAAGCTAAAAAGCCCAAGTCGATACTGAGATGGCGCTCTATCTAAATCTTGCCCAACATCGTTCAGATGCTCGCGAGCCAGAGCATATTCACCAGCAAACAATAACGATTCAATCCGGTGTTGCAATTCTGACCAAGTCCAAAATGTTGAAGCCTCTCCCGGCCCAAGTTGCCGTAATCTACTCTGGATTTTTGACTTTCCAACCGCAGGCAAGTGCTGGCAAAGCTCAGAGAGAAAAACAGGATCGTCAGACTGAGTGAATACTTGCAGCATATCTTCCTGATAATAGCTATCGAACTTGCGCCAAGCAGCTGCGAGATCTCTTGCTGGAGACCCATTCTCGCGAGCAAGGAAATTACTTGGACTATAACGATCCGTTAAAGCTCCAACGCGTCCTTTTTCAGCATGCTCAATGACAGTTCGAGAGATTAATAATTTCAGCGAATTGAATAATTCCGACGGTATACTCTCTTCAGGCCAACCGGCCACAGCACGAGCGAGCAATCGCACGTGTTCTCTTAATGTTTTAGCAATTGAAGAATGCAAAGACGGTCTTTCATCGTCAGTAGCTACCCTTATTAGTTGCGCACTATCAAACGGAATCAAAAAGGCATCACGATCAGCGATCGATTGTGAGAATGCGGTCTTAACCATTTGCGCGGCCAACTCTGAGGATAAATCAGAGGTATCGGTCCAATCCAAGTTTAAATCACGAGCAAATTTTGAATACAGTGCAACAACTGGAAGGGTGTCAACATTCAATGCATTTGAAAGACAATTAATTCCGTCGAGAACACCAGCGAAACGAGCCCTGGGTACGTTGTTTTTATAGGAACTCAGGCTTACGAGGTATTGCAACAACGAAGTCTGAAGCCCTTCCCTTTTCTTTGCAGCCATTCCGAGGAGTTGTCGCCCTATAACTCTTCTCGAATCAGCTAAAGCACACCCACGACCAGTGTTATTGGAATAACACCACGTGATCAATGCGGAAAACTCCTCAAGATCCAGCGAGTTACTATTAATATGGTAAGCCAATAATGATAGCGAGTCTTGAACTGCAAATGCCTTCATCTGCGCTTCACGATTTAAATTGCGATCGCTATTTCTGCCTGACTTTGGCCACCATTCTATTGCTAATTTAGTACCCAAACATGCAACACGAGGATGCATAAGCATATCTATCAACAGTTCCGGTACCGTGCTAGTTCGAAGTAGAAAATGTTGTAAAGCCATTGGATAGTCGGCTATAAACGACATAAACGCGGTTGCTGAAGACGAGATATGTGGCCCTATATCAACCTTCTCGAGCTCAGAACAAAGCAGGCTAAATGCAACACCTACAGAACCATTCTGCCCCTTAAAGAGCCGTTCCATCATGATATGTTCAACATCAATTCCTGCAAACCAATCAGCCTTGCCTACCAAAGTACTTGGTGGAAGCACCCTAGGTACTCCAGCAAACCGAAGCTGGTCTTTCGGAATCGCGAACGTTTTTTCAAGTACCTTTATATAACTTGGGATATCATTTTCCCAAGAACCCCAAAGAGTCTGACGCTCCAAAATCCGATTAGCAGCTTCGCGGCAATAGCGCGCTTCGCTTTCTCTCCAGCCTGTGTCCCAATGAACATATACACCGAGGACTTGGCACCAGGCGGACCACTCCAGGAAGGCTCTATCAACCTCTTCTCTTAGGCCCAACGAATCGTGAATTTCATCCTGACCCGAAGTTGAATCCTGAAATGCATCATTGCAATTTTCTTTAAATTTCAACTGAGCACATAGGCGTTCCCACAACCGGCCAGCAAGCCAGTCAGGGTTATTAGTGGGAATATATCGCTCCAACCAGTGTTCATTCAATATCTGGGCGGCTAGCGTTTGCGCGCCCTGAGTCAAATTTAAGGTCTTCGGAACTAGTTTGATCTTAGAAAGTTCATTTAGAAAACTCTTTGTGCTTGGAGTTGGGTACGTAATATGCGAAAGCGTACCCTGAGGTGAGCTTTGCATAACCCAGCGTCCCCCATCAAAAACTATCCAACCTAAACGAATTAGATTACTGAAAGTTGGACCTTCATCGGCAATACGTTCCTTTGATTCATCCCAGATTTTAGCAATATCCTTTACCGCGCCGAAATACTCAAGTCGGTAGTGCTGACAAAAATCGAGGAGGCGTATTTCATCGATCTTTTCACCTTGCCCGAAGCTTTGACACAGATGACTAATGCTAGGAAGCCAACGTTTAAACATTTGCCTGAGCTCACGGCGGACATCAAGCGGTGCCCACATACCTTCTAGCAGAGCTACCTCTTCAATTCCTGCCACTATCACCCCTTTAGTCTTCACATGCCACATAGCGGAAAATAGCTACAACTAAATCAACAGATATGTACGATACCTATCAACTAGTGTCAAACATGCCTGAGATATTATGGGATTATCTGTATTCCGTCTTCTTGAATCCATTGACTTTCCTTGACTCGAGTCAAAGAAGCAGCCAGGACGAACATCTCAACGAGCACCAAACAGCAAGTCGCGAAAATCATGCTAGGGCACAAAATGTCCTTATCTTGATAGTAATGTGAACAGCATGATTATCAGCCGAATACGGCGAAAACCAGATTCAGCAGCTGAGAAATTTAAAAGGTAATATGGTAGCTTGGGGCGTACGGTTAAGGGGGAACTATGGACTCATTTTCCAGGCGACAAGGTTATTCAAGACCTGACGCAGAAATCAGCATCAGACACGAAGCACCAGAATCGCTGAGAGCAGCGATCGTGTCTATCGCATACCGATGTGGATTCGCCCCCAGCGAACTTCGTCATAGGTTGTGCGGCATCCTTTATAAAACTCCAGATAAGAGCAACTGGTCAGAGTATCCGAATATTGATGACGAAGTCAGAATCCTGATGGACGAGCTTGAATGGTTCGAGGTCTACGATTTCATTGAGCATTTAGCTGAAAAGTCTCTTTACAAGGGCGGTGACTTTTCGGGAGAAGTTAACAGCTATTTTAGGGTGGCCGGCATCGGTTGGCAGCTTCTCGATCAAAAGATTCAAATGCGAGGTACTGAAGCCTTCGAGATAGCAGTGAAAGAAGGACAATTACTACTCTCCCAGCAGCATCGCACGACCGCAGCATATGAGCTACACGAGGCTCTGCAGGATCTATCGCGCAGGCCTCAACCTGAAATTAGTGGAGCGATCCAGCATTCGATGGCTGCTCTAGAATGCGTGGCGCGAGACGTTATAGGAAGTAAGGACACGCTTGGTCAATTGATCCAGCGAAATCCCGGGCTTTTTCCCAAGCCTGTAGATCAGATCGTAGAGAAGGCATGGGCCTACTCCTCCAACTTCGGCAGGCATCTCATGGAAAAAAAGCCCCCTGAGTTTGAAGAAGCGGAATTGATGGTCGGGGTGAGTGGAGTGCTATGTCGATATTTAGCGCGTCGTGCAGGTAATTCAACCTTATGAGTACAGCACGTCACTATGGGAATGGCATTCGGCTATTTATCGGGGAACGGATAGAACACGCCTCGGATCGCGATGTCTTGGTCACCGTTTGCAATATTCTAGAAAAGGGCATTGGATGGGCCTACATATTCGCCAACTTCAACGTTAACGGGCGTCAGGTTGATGTTGCAGTCTTTTCCGCCACAACTACTCTCGTTATTGAAGCTAAGGGATACACACTGCCCATTAAGGGAGGTGTGAACGGTCGCTGGACGCAAGTCGGACCGTACGGTAGCCGAAAGCTACGCAACGGGTACACTCAAGCGTTGGATGCCAAAAATGCATTGCGTGATTCAATGGTCGAGTTATTCGGCACTCTTTCCGGGTATCCCAACGCCTTATTAGCCATTACGCCAGCGATTCCATCTGGCTCCTCATTGCCACCGAGTGACTTCAAGGTGAAATCTGGCGGACTGGATGCGATCAAGATTGCTCTCGGTTCAATATCAGAAGCCTTGCTAAGTGAAGATCAATGCCAAGCACTCGCAGCCCATTTAAACCTTGAAGGCGTATCGGGAATAGATGCAGCAATTGATGAAACTGTGCTCATATCGGAGCGAACAGTGTCTTGTTATGAATCCGCTTTCTTGGAGTATCATGGGCCAACTGGTGCACGACTGTTACAAGACCAATACCTCCTTGATGACAAACTGATTTCGGCATCAAATATTCTAAAGAAGGCTATGTCATCACAATCTGCGCTTCTGAGCAGAGGGCCATCAGGATGTGGAAAGTCCTTGCTGAGTGCACGTATCGCCACAGAATGTATGCAGGCTGGTTTACTGCCTATCCACATCCAAGGCAAAGACTTCGAGGGCAAGCTTCAGAAAATAATTGATGCCGAGCTTATGTTACTCGGCGCTTCCGTGCGCGATGTACTGAGAGCAAGTCGTCTCCTTGTAAAGCATATTGTCCTGTTTATTGACGGCTACAACGAATGCCCAGAGCATTTGCAAATTGCTTTGACACGCAGTATTCAAGCGTTTTCACTACGATATGGTGCCGGCGTCGTTATCACCTCACAAGGTGCATTGGCTAGACAAGAGCTTTTGCCCGTCGAAGAGATTCAAGTCCGCCCACCGCAACATGCACTGAAGTCACAGATCGCAAAACTTAGCCAAGAAGATGAAAACTTCATGAACTGCCAAGCTCTACTTGAGATAGCACTCTCAGGGCTTGAAGCGGAACTCATTGGGCAAGCGGCCACATCTTTGCCTGCCGGGGCAAGTACGTTTGCTCTATTCGACACGGTCGCCAGGATGCGCCTAGGCAGTTTCGCAACTGCGGGAATTAGGGCTCTTTCCGGGTTTGCTGAAAAACTAATCTCTCAAACTGCGTTTAGTATGTCCATTCGAGAGTTCGACAGATTTTGCGATGCGACAAGCGTGACAGACACAACTCGGCACGCGCTCCTTGACTCACGGCTTGTGCTACAGCGCGGTCACAGACTTAGTTTCTCTCATGAAATGTTTTTCTATGCCTTCATAGCGGAATCTGCGATTCGTGTAGCCCGCACAGACTCTGAGCGTGTGCAAGCTTTTCTACGATCTCCACGATTCAATGGTTCTAAGACTCTTATTGTCGGCGCGATGGAAGACGATTCGACACTAAGGGATATTTTGGAGAAGACAACTGATCGGAGCATCCTTGGGTCTTGCGTGCGGGGAGAGTGTGGAGATACCGCGAGACGTATTGTAAAAGCAAAGCTCGATGTGATAATTGCCGAAATGATCGCAGAGATTTCTGAACTGCGCTTCCTACTAAATGGTGAGGGATGGCATAGCTGTTCAATTGAAACTGGCGTTAATCGGCCAATCCTCTCGAAATTCGAAGTTTTTCTTCCCGCTATCGGCTGGCTTTTAATGCAGGGTGTCTACTTAGAGCAAATCATGACAGCATGTCGCGTCATGGACGAGAAAATTGCCGAAGCCAATCGTGACCTCTATGAAGAAGCAATAGCCAAAAAGGTGCCACTTCGGCATGAGACATTTAGCCAAGCCTATGTGTTTAATCGTAAGATAGCGCTTTCGCAGCTTGTGTCCTTCGTCCATAGTGGCGGCCTTAGTTTTCGCCATAGCCAAGGGGGAAAATTTAGTGAAGCTTTGAAAAAATCATGGAAGGAAGCGAGGACGCATAGCGAATTCTACGTCATTCTCGGAATCACCAAGTTCACGAAGCAAGCATCATGGGCAGCGCCATGTGTGTTGAATCTTCTTGAACATCTGAAAAGCTTACCCTACCACCTTCAGCTAGACACGATAGACTTTTGTGTCCACTTAAATAATCTGGATGATTCCGTCAAGGCAAAGATGATCTTGGCACTAGAAGATTCCATAGACAAATTGGGCATATTAATGAACTCTTTGATTTTGGATGCGCTTAAGGGTTTAGGTGGATTAGATGCCGAAGAAGAAAACTACAGAGCGGTGGTCTTAAAGGAGCTCGAAAGTGTGTTCTCCGAATCAGGAACGCAGTCCGAGACGCGAGCATGGAATATCTTCTCTCGACAGTTCGATCACCCCTATGACAGCATTTATTGGGAAGAGATAAACAATCTCGCCAGGGATCAGAAACAGCAGTTCCTCTTCAAGTCACTCAAAGGGGCGAGTACCGAGTATGTTTTGTTTGTCAGTACTCTAATTAGTCAGCTCGCAAAATTCGGTGACCCAGCAGTTTCCGAGGCTATTGAACCATGGTTTACGTTGCCAGCCAAAAGGTCGGTCATGCCGCAAGATGCTGTCGAAGTTTTTTTTTGCCGCGCACGAAGCGATGGGGATTTTGGGCCTTCCACTTCCTACCAATACGACATCACCTGTCGATATCGATGAAGCTATGCAGGCCTGCGGGGAGTTAACTTACTGGGCTTGCAAGCTGGACAATAGTGAACTCGAGTCCTCGCCTCAGACTCTTAATGCACGGACTACGTTACTGACTTACTCCGCTACAGCAAGTGCCGGAGCACTATGGTCTTCAACATCACGAATGTTGTCTATAGATGGTGCAAGAGTTAACGTTGCAACGCGCTATCCGAAAACAGCCCTGACTATCTGCCGCGATGCATTGACCAACCATGAGTCGCAGAAAACGTACCACGAACACGGGTTAATGAATGATCTGGCGAGCATAGCTTCCTTTTCCATTCAAGTGATTGGGCAATTTGGTGACGCCGATGACCTGCAACGTTTACGCAGCCTTTGCGACGAAGAGGAGCTAGGTCATGAAGCACTCAACGCGATCCAGAAAATTGAAGACCGTATTCGTTATTTGAAGTAGATGCGTCAGCATTGAATGCCGAAAAATAATAAAATTCAATGCGCTAGTCCGGTTCTCTTTATCCACAATTATCGAGAGGCGGTTGATAGTGGATAGGTTTACTCGGTGTATCACCGAAAGCGAACCTAATACACAATCAATTTTTCAGGAGTACAGATGGAAGTTACCCGGTTTTCGTTGAATTCAAATCTAGGTCTCTCTTCCTCAAGACAAATTCAGATACGCTCGGCGATACATCATTTTGAGCAAGCTTTTCTCAAAGGTGAAATATCGAGTTCGATAAAGGCCCTCTGTGCGCACATATTGGGGCAGGTTCATTTATTCACCAAGTTTCTCCCCAAACTCAAACAGAGCTTGCTTTGAAGCGTGGGAGGCGCACGAATGTATATCCATAGTGTAAGAACCAGGACAAAAATTTTTTACTAAGGTGAAGGCGTGGCAATCTTTGACATTGAAAAGGACGAATTACTTCGGCTCTCCGATATCCAGCTGGAAGAGCTGATAGCTCGGCTAGCAGAAGCTGAAGTAGCAGTGCATGGCCATAGCCCAGCATGTGTAAATTGGTCTGGTTCAATTACAGCCCCTGACGGAGGAATTGACATCCATGTTCAGGTTCCAGTTGATCAACTGAAAGCAGGCTTTCTTGTAAGACCTGATACGGTCTTTCAGGCAAAGAAACATAAGATGCCTAAGTCTGCAATTGAGAGGGAAATTGGCACCGGCAAAGCACTTTCTCCCATCATTTCTGAACAAGCCAGAAAGCAAGGCAGTTACATCATTGTCAGCCTAGGTGATGATTGCTCGCCGTCAGGAAAGAAGGATCGTCTCAAAGCGATGAGGGATGCAGTAAAAGATGATCCTAACGAAAGTTATCTTCATCTTGATTTCTACGACCGCTCCAAACTCATCCAATGGTTGCGCCAACATCCATCAGTCATGCTGTGGGTAAAAGCAAAGCTTGGACAAGGGTATTCCGGTTGGCAACCCTACGGAGCCTGGAGCAATCCACCACAAGGTGTTACAGACACTTTAATCTCAGCCCCAGGCGTAACCATTACTTTACCATCGGGAAAGGGGCAAAAACTCAAAATTGATGAAGCAATTAACCCAATGCGAGCACTGATCCGTTCGACGAACAAGGCTGTTCGTATTACAGGATTGTCTGGTGTTGGGAAGACTCGAATCGTTCAGGCGCTCTTTGATGAAACTGTTGGAACAGATGCGCTTGACCGAACAGTAGCTATTTATGTTGATACTGGCTATGAGCCAGTACCGTCGGCTACAGCAATGATTGATAACCTGCTCGCTGAAGGCCGGCGAGCAATTATGATCCTTGATAATTGCCCATCAGAACTCCATGCTTCGCTTGCCAGCAAAGTATCAGCCGCAGGGAAAGAAGTAAGTCTCATCACGATCGAGTACGACATTAGGGATGACAAACCACAGACAACTGAGGTCATCCACATTGAGACAGATGGTCCAGACGTGGCAGAGCAACTTCTTATGCGTCGCTTCCCTTCTATTGGTCAGAATAATGCCCGTCGGATTGCAGAGTTCGCAGATGGGAATGCAAGAGTGGCTTTGGCTATAGCGGAAAGAGTGGAGGAAGGTGAGAGTTTAGCCCTACTTTCAGATGCGCAGTTGTTTAATCGCTTGTTTGAACAACGTAATCATCCCGACGGCCATTTACGGGAGCAAGCTGAAATATTGTCACTGGTGTATTCGTTCTCGATATCTAGTCCAGATGCAGCTACCGATGAACTGGAAATATTGGGTGCGCTCTCTGGGTATCCCAAAATCCAGTTATTCAAAGCTGTTACGAAGTTGATGGAACGTCACGTTGTTCAGAAAAGATCCCACTGGAGAGCCATCCTTCCCCATGCCATTGCTAACAAGTTGGCAGCATCTGCACTTAATAGTATTCCGATTGATCAACTTAGAACGACCTTTGAAGCTCCGGATCGGCAACGATTATTGATGTCGTTCGCGCACAGGTTGGGACTATTGCATAGTCATGCTGTGGCTAAAGAGATTGTTGAAGCTTGGTTACAGCCCGAAGGGCTGCTTGGAAAAATAATAGACCTAGATGATGTATCGACACGCATTCTGAATTATATCGCTCCAGTTGCCCCGGGAGCTTTGCTTGAGAGGATTGAAGAAACGCTTGTTACGTCTAATTTTGAGCATTTTAAATCACGCTACAACCCACAACGAACAGCAATTATAAAATTGTTGCAGTTACTTGCATATGAATCGAAATACTTTGAACGATGCATTAAGCTCTTAATCCGTATCGCAGACCAGGAAAGCGCGAGCAATAATTATGATTCGGCTCGAAATAAGATAAAGAGGTTTTTCCAACCTTATCTATCCGGTACCCATGCCTCTTTAGAACAACGTGTTGCGATCATGAATGAATGCATTGATTCAAGTATGGCCGGACGTAGAAGGATGGGGATCGAAATGCTTGAAACTGCTCTCGGCGGACCTCCGTGGACAGGATTCGGGATTAATGAGTTTGGTGCTAGGCCAAGAGATTATGGATTTCGGCCCAGTTACGATGAACTTGTTGCGTGGCTATTCGCCTTCATCGATATTTTAGTGAGATTAGGAACCTCAGGAGTGCCCGAGCTTGAAGACGATGCCAGGCGGATCTTGGCTGATAAATTTCGCTGGATTTGGCGTCATGGAGGAATAAGGTCAAAATTAATTGATGCGGCTCGTAAGTTACATGCCCATCGCCCTTGGGGTGAAGGCTGGAAAGCTGTCCGCTCAACAATCTACTTTTTCCATACAAAAAGAAAAGATAACGAAGACGTAGAACCATTGCCGGAAATACTTGTGACATTGGAACGAGAATTAGAACCTAAAGACTTGGTTTCGGCAATCATGGCTTATGTACTCAGTAATAGGCGCGATTTTTGGGCTCTAGATGCTGATTATGAGCACCAAGGACCTAATAAATTCAGTGAAATCAGGAAAATACTTGGTGCCAAAGCTTTCAAGTTGGGGCACGAATTTGCAGTATCTACCCATGGACTTGATGAGTTGTGCCCTAATCTTTTTTTGCGGGATGGAATGCCGTATCGCGTCGAATTTGGTAAAGGCTTAGCTAACGGGGCTCCTGACCTACGAATTTATTGGCAACAACTAGTCATTCAATTGGATCTACAATACAAATCTCAACGTGATGTTTCGGTCATTCGAGGTTTCATTGAAGAGACTCATTCTATCGATTCAGCATTAGCGCAGGAACTGCTCGATCAGTGTGCACAACATTCCGAACTTCGATTCGAATTAGTCAACCTTCATCCTTGGCAGGAGTTTACTGAAATCGATCTGGATCGTTGCATGTCGCTTCTGGATGACTCTGATATACAGCCCCATATGTATGGGGCAATTCTGTGGGGTGAGCAATTCTCTAATTTGCCAGAAAGCAGGGTACTTGAGCTTGCTCAAAGGCTGCTGAGTAAACCTAATGGTGATGAAGTAGTATTGGAAGCACTGAGTATGAAACTAGCTGATAAAGGAGATGCTACGGATACACTAGGTCTTGCGCTACGAACAATCGGACTATCCGCTGCAATCCAGAGGTTCCAAAGAGATCACAACGATCTCGGCGGATATCTGGATTATGCAATGGAACGTGTTATCGATGCCACATTGCGCTTCGATGGCAACGAGGCTGAAAAGCTAGAATGGCTGAATACAATCTTCGCTGTTGTTGATGAGCATTTTGGCTACATTTATTCTTTCGAAGACGCTATCGGTATCACCGCTGCATGGATGCCAAAAGAATTTCTCAGTCGCATTTTTGATGGTACGGAGGATCAACAACAGAGGCGGCTGCATTTCATCAATCATGATGATTCACATCAGTCTCCTATTGCGAAAATCGATGTAGATATTTTGATTGAATGGTGCGGGACCACTAAAGACCCTCAGGTTTGGGCTTCAGTCGCTTCAGGTATTAATTTATGGTCAAAAGACGGGGAGCAAAGTCCTATTTGCTTGCAGGATGATGCTCTGAAATTTCTAGAAGCCTCACCCGAGCCACGAGCCGTCCTTGAGATCTTTGCCAAACACGTAGCACCTTCATCATGGTCCGGTAGTCGTGCGAACGTGATGCAACCCAGGGTTGAAGCGATAGGCCGGTTGGTCACCCACGAGCGTGCAGACATTTCTAAGTCGGCTAGAGCTGTATATGAAAAACTGACTAACTGGGTTGAAAAGGAAAAAGAACGTGAGCGATTGGAAGATGAGTCATTGGAACAACGGTTTGAATGAAGGCTAGTAGCCGCCTTCACAGGAATTCTGTTTAAAGGAGAAATCATGGAATCTGCACGTGATAAATATACCAGTGAGATTATTGAGGCAGAAGATCTTTGGTTACTTGATGTTGTAGATACGAACGGTTACGTATGCTGGGGATGTGGGATTGAGATGTATCCTTCTGCTTGGCAAAAAGGAAGTAAGAAAAGACCTTCGTTTAATAAAATGCCTGGAAAAGAGCATATCAACTGCGATGCTGATGCTGAAAGCACAGTGGTTAAGCAGGGACAGAAAAAAAGCGTCCGCAACATGCTAGACAGCGCACCGGGTTTGATGCCCGCAGGGTTAAAATTGATTGAACAACGACCCGTTGTTGATCCTGGCACTACTGGTAGCGACAACAACACCAATCCAATACGTTCTACATCGTCAGCATCCAGCGGGGGAAATGCTCCAGCGCGGCAATCCCGCCGCCCGGTTAATGCTATTCGTCAGATTTGTAGGGCATTTATTCGCTTCCCATGTGACCGTGGTATGTCACTAAATATCCCAGGTATAGATGCCGATAATTACATGACCGTGTTTAAAAAACTTAAAGATCCGGTTCAACCCTACCCTGAGCGCCGAGTTTTTTATTCGCAGTTGTTATGGCAGAAATTGTAAGCGTCAACGGAGCACCGTATTGACGCTTATTTATTGGTGAGTACTACGTTCCATGGCAGGAGTTCGTCAACACGGTTGGAGGGCCATTCCGGCAGTACGCTCAGAATATGGCGCAGATACGCTTCCGGATCGATACCGTTCAGACGGCAGGTGCCGATCAGCCCGTACAGCAGTGCTCCACGCTCGCCGCCGTGATCGCTACCGAAGAACACGTAATTTTTCTTTCCGAGACAGACTGCACGAAGCGCTCTTTCCGCTGTGTTATTGTCCGCTTCTGCCAAACCATCATCACTGTAATAACAGAGGGCGTCCCACTGATTCAGTACATAGCTGAACGCTTCGCCCAGTCTGGATTTTTTCGACAGCGTGCCATTCTTCTCCACCATCCATTCATGCAGCGACGTCAGTAACGCTTTGCTTCGCTGCTGCCTGGCTGCAAGACGCTCTGACTCTGGTAATCCCCGTATTTCATCCTCGATGGCGTACAGTTCACTGATTCGCTTCAGGGCTTCTTCTGCCGTCGCACTTTTGCTGCTGATGTATACATCGTGGATTTTTCGCCGGGCATGGGCCCAGCACGCAACTTCTGTCAGTGCACCACCTTCACGTTCTGCACTGAACAACCTGTCGTAACCTGTGAACGCATCCGCCTGCAGGATACCCCGGAAGGGGCGAAGGTGTTGCTCCGGGTGTTTTCCCTGCCGGTTCGGCGAGTACGCGAACCAGACCGCTGGAGGAGATGACGAACCCACATTGCGATCATCCCGGACATACGTCCAGATACGCCCTGTTTTCGCCTTTTTCTGACCCGGTGCCAGTACCTTTACCGGTGTGTCATCAGTGTGAACCTTGCGGGTATTCATTACATAACGGTACAGGGCATCATTCACCGGTGTCATTAACTGGCAGCACGCGTCAACCCAGTTGGAGAGTAAGGCCCGGCTCAGTTCGACACCCTGGCGGGCAAAGATTTCACTCTGACGATACAGTGGCAGATGTTCGCAGTATTTTCCCGTTAACACGCGGGCAAGTAATCCGGGGCCCGCGATACCACGCTCTATCGGGCGGGACGGCGCCGGTGCTTCAACAATACAGTCACATTTTGTACAGGCTTTTTTTACCCGTTCTGTGCGGATCACTTTCAGGGCACTGCTCACCAGTTCCAGCTGTTCAGCGCTGACTTCCCCCAGATAATCCAGCTCACCGCCACACTCCGGGCAACAGCTTTCTTCTGGCTCCAGGCGGTGTATTTCACGGGGAAGGTGTGCCGGTAACGGACGACGATGGCGCGACTGTCGCAACTGGCGGGGAACCTGAGGATCGTCTTCCCGCCCACTGTAACGATCGCTGTCCTGTTCACGTTGTTTCAGCAGAGCCTCAGCCAGTTCAACTTCACGACGCAGTTTTTCAGAACGGGTACCGAACAGCATCCGGCGCAGTTTTTCTATCTGAGCCCGCAGATGTTCTATTTCCCGTTCATCTTCTTCGATCTTTTCTTCGGCACGTGCCAGTGCAGAGCGCAGGAAGGCCTCCGTCTCTTCAACCAGACTCAGTTGCTGGTCTTTCTGACGGAGCTGGCTTTCCAGTTCTGCAATGCGAATGAGGTATTTCTGACTCATGGCCGTTTTTATAATGCGGCCAGGCGTTTTTTACAACATTGTCAGTGCGTTAAGGCGGGATGTTTTTGGCTGACGCCAGTCCAGCTTATCGAGGAGCATTGCCAGTTGCGAGCGGGTAATGGATACCTTGCCGTCACGTACCGCAGGCCAGATAAACTGGCCTTCCTCCAGGCGTTTGGTGAACAGGCACAGACCATCAGCATCAGCCCAAAGAATTTTAACGGTGTCACCCCGTCGGCCACGGAAGATAAACAGGTGACCGGAGAAGGGATTATCATTCAGCACATGTTGTACCTGTTCTCCCAGTCCGTTGAAGGATTTACGCATATCGGTAACGCCGGCAACGAGCCAGATACGGGTACCTGATGGGAGTGAGATCATCTTCCCCTCCCGGTCAGTTCACGGATCAACACCGTGAGCAGCTCTGGCGATGGATTTTCCAGCGTCATGTTACCGTGACGGAATTCCACCTTGCAGGAACTGGCACTGACTCTGGTCTGAGTGGAAGTGGATAAAGACGGCGCAATGGCCGCCACAGGTTCTTTCTGCTCATCCGGCGTTATTTCTACAGGTAATAATTCAACGCCAGTGTCAGAAGAGGTCGTTACCGGAAGACGCCGCGAAACACGCCCTTCGTTCTGCCAGAGCCTGAGCCATTTGAAAATAACATTATCATTGACGCCATTTTCACGTGCAATCTGTGCAACACAAGCTCCAGGTTGTGATGCCAGTTCCACCATACGAAGTTTGAATTCATTCGAATAGTTTTTACGAGGTTCTTTTCGCCAGTCCTGTAATTCCATACTTAGATGTCCGTCTATATCAGATGGGCGTCTAAGTTACCAATTCTCGTCTGATGGCTACATACGGCGGTCAGTTTACGCTTACCAGAAATTTGAGCAAGACGAAAACCGAATTGTCATTCCGCTCTCGGGAGAATGGGCAAAAGACGAATCTGGTAAGTTTAAGCCCTCGCGTAGCTATAAACTACACATTGAGTGGGGAGACTGGTCAAAAGCCAAAAAGACTATGCTTTTGAATGAGCTTGAAACTGTGCAGGAAGAAGCAAAAGAAGCAGTAAATAAAAAAGCTAAAGAGAGAGCTCAAGTCTTCTTTATCGGTGAACAAAGCACTGAGAATCCAGAAATCTTCTACGTGAGTGATTACCGGTTAATCTGCGCGATTATGGGATATATAATTTACCCCTGACGTAAATTGGGCCTTCTTGCAAAATGCAGGCCTATTTACATAATTATTTTCGACTACCACTAAGGCTACGTCAAACCTATAAATTTCATTCAACTTCTCGTGTAGACACAATTACAACAGTCCTCGTAACAATAGTCACATTAACAATGATTGGTTTTCAAATAGATTTACGTGGGTATTTTCATAGCGATGTAACTTCAAAACCCATCAAGACTGATCGTATAGTAGCCCTCCTGATAGACATAACAATATCAAAACCATAAAAATATTAATTGTTAGTATTGTTCTTTAGGACTTTATCAATCTCTACTTTTAGATCACCTGTAAACCATTTATTAAGTCTGCGGCGGATAGTTTCCTCTCTATCGCCTGTATCATTTATCCATTTATCTGGATTGACCTTTTTATCATTATTACAAATATAGGGCATTAAATATTCAAGAAGTTGACGTTTATTTTTCCAGTCGCTATGTGAAGGAATATCCGCAAGTAAGATAACAACTGTATCTTTAATATATTCAAGTTCTGCAAGTTTATTTTTCCCTCCAGCGCTTGAGCGCGCTCTTCTGCATACTTTATCAAAACCACTTCTTAATCGATGAAAACTCGGTGATTCTCGGTTATCATCTCGCGAAATACAGATATTCATATAAGAATAAGCATCAAGAAGAAACTTACAACTTTCTTTTTTATTGCCCAATGAATATTGGAACTGCGCCCAGTAAAAATCTTCTAAAGCTATAGATAGATATATATATTCATAATGTGCATCATATAGTCTTGCTAATCCTGTCAGTTTATACCCGTCCATTTTGTCTCGAATTTCAATCCGATATTCTGCATATGTTTTCTTATAAATAAAAGGTTTCTCAACCATTATTCCATCAACATTTATAAAATCTTGTGAGTAGCGTATATTGTCGCTATTAGTCATATCTACAAAATATTGGCATTGTATTTTTGAATACTCAATAATTTTAAATTGTTCAATTTTATCATAGGCTCTTTGCCTGTAAGTGCACAGAACATCCTGGTTGCTCTCCTTTTTTTCGACTTCAAGTTTCCATTCCAGCTCAAAAAGTTTGTCCTCACAAGCGGTACAAACTTGCAGATAGAAATCATCAAAAAAATTCGCACCCACATCCTTCATGAAAAGTAAATCCCTAAAGTGATTTTATTTTAATGTTACTTTCAGTGTATGACAGCCCCAGCGTGGTTGGCAATATGGACCCACCCGAACAAACACATACTAAGGAAGCCTAGATGTTACAAAACCACCTCTCCTCAAATACCTCCAGTTACGCAAACATTCCTGATTCACCGAGGATCCTGAGGCTAAAAGATGTCATGAAAAAAATGGGAATTTCACGCTCAACCATATACGACTGGCTTAATCCAAAATCGCCACGCTACGATGAAACATTTCCAAAACAACGACAACTGGGAAGGCAATCCGTTGGCTGGCTGGAGTCAGAACTGAACGAATGGGTAATGCGACGCTAGATATCATTTCACCGTATCAGCGAACCGGGGCAATGTCCCATAAGCGCTAACTTAAGGGTTGTGGTATTACGCCTGATATGATTTAACGTGCCGATGAATTACTCTCACAATAACTGGTCAGCAATTCTGGCCCATATTGGTAAGCCCGAAGAACTGGATACTTCGGCACGTAATGCCGGAGCTCTAACCCGCCGCCGCGAAATTCGTGATGCTGCAACTCTGCTACGTCTGGGGCTGGCTTACGGCCCCGGGGGGATGTCATTACGTGAAGTCACTGCATGGGCTCAGCTCCATGACGTTGCAACATTATCTGACGTGGCTCTCCTGAAACGGCTGCGGAATGCCGCCGACTGGTTTGGTATACTTGCCGCACAAACACTTGCTGTACGCGCCGCAGTTACGGGTTGTACAAGCGGAAAGAGATTGCGTCTTGTCGATGGAACAGCAATCAGCGCGCCCGGGGGCGGCAGCGCTGAATGGCGACTACATATGGGATATGATCCTCATACCTGTCAGTTCACTGATTTTGAGCTAACCGACAGCAGAGACGCTGAACGGCTGGATCGATTTGCGCAAACGGCAGACGAGATACGCATTGCTGACCGGGGATTCGATTCGCGTCCCGAATGTATCCGCTCACTTGCTTTTGGAGAAGCTGATTATATCGTCCGGGTTCACTGGCGAGGGTTGCGCTGGTTAACTGCAGAAGGAATGCGCTTTGACATGATGGGTTTTCTGCGCGGGCTGGATTGCGGTAAGAACGGTGAAACCACTGTAATGACAGGCAATTCAGGTAATAAAAAAGCCGGAGCTCCCTTTCCGGCACGTCTCATTGCCGTATCACTTCCTCCCGAAAAAGCATTAATCAGTAAAACCCGACTGCTCAGCGAGAATCGTCGAAAAGGACGAGTAGTTCAGGCGGAAACGCTGGAAGCAGCGGGCCATGTGCTATTGCTAACATCATTATCGGAAGATGAATATTCAGCAGAGCAAGTGGCTGATTGTTACCGTCTGCGATGGCAAATTGAACTGGCTTTTAAGCGGCTCAAAAGTTTGCTGCACCTGGATGCTTTGCGTGCAAAGGAACCTGAACTCGCGAAAGCGTGGATATTTGCTAATCTACTCGCCGCATTTTTAATTGACGACATAATCCAGCCATCGCTGGATTTTCCCCCCAGAAGTGCCGGATCCGAAAAGAAGAACTAACTCGTTGTGGAGAATAACAAAAATGGTCATCTGGAGCTTACAGGTGGCCATTCGTGGGGCAGTATCCCTGACAGCCTACAAAACGCAATTGAAGAACGCGAGGCATCGTCTTAACGAGGCACCGAGGCGTCGCGTTCTTCAGATGGTTCAACCCTTAAGTTAGCGCTTATGGGCAATGTCCCCGGTTTGCTCAACAAAACCACATTCCTCTCCCGTAATTCGAATGCAAAAAAAAACAGACCTGTATTACCGCAATGAATACATTGCAGCGAAGTTGCTGTATCGAATTTTTTTCATTCTGGAGGCTACATGTCTGATTCCTTTGAACGGGGCATTAATGTCCTGAAGCAACCTTTATCCATTCTTCCTGAACATATCTCCGATTTGGTTCTGGAGCATATACGCCAGAGTATTCATTACGAACCCGTGATTGGCATCATGGGAAAAACAGGTGCCGGAAAATCCTCGCTTTGCAATGCCCTTTTTGAACATCCTCTCAGCCCAGTCAGCCATGCAGAAGGCTGCACACGTAAACCTTTGCATTTTACCCTGAACGCAGGAGGACGCAGCCTGACGCTGGTCGATCTGCCGGGCGCAGGTGAATCGCTGAAGCATGATGAGATATATCGCCAGATGTACCAGGAACAGTTACCGAAGCTGGATCTCATTCTCTGGGTGATGAAAGCCGATGACCGAGCCTGTACCACAGACGAAGAGTTCCACCGTTTTCTACTGGATTGTGGCGTATCGACAGACAGCATTGTTTTTGTTATCAACCAGGCTGACAAAGCCGAGCCATCACTGGAATGGGATCGTGAAAAAGGATCTCCTTCAGTGGAGCAACTCATGACGCTCACAGCGAGAAGTGCTGCCGTTTCCCGCCAGTTCTTTACCCCTTACCCGGTGCATGCTGTTTCAGCAAAAACCGGTTACAACATGTCTCGTATAGTTGAAACAATAATTTTTGCCCTGCCACCAGAGGCTACCAGCGGCGTCTTTCGCCAGATCAGGAAAGAACATCGCACCAAAGAATCGGAGACGAAGGCCCGAAAGGATTTCGCGGATTTGTTGGGAGAATTATTGAGCAGGATTCTGGAGGCCATACCTCTCCCCAACGTGATACGCAACGGGCTGGGAGTGCTCAGAGAAGGGCTGGAGAATGCAGCTACCGCAATATGGCACTGGTTTTTCTAATACATCTACCCACTGAGTTAAGCCTCCTGAAAATTATGAATTTCAGCGACAGGATATGTCGCGACCTGCTTCAGTTCTGTCTCTGAAAAAAATAGTTATTGTTAATCAGGATATTACTTAGTTATTTGTCTGGACGTTTTTTCTCTATTCCTCCCGTTACTACGACATATCCTGTCGTGCTCATGCTTCATAATAACATCATTAAAAACAGTAAGTTATCCATGGACATTTTTCTGATGAACACTACATCGACTCGTTATGACCGGTTTGCCATCAGGCTGACACAGATTATCAGCCGGTTACTGTCAGGAGAGTCTCTTGACCTAAAAACCCTGGCAGAAGAGTTTGGAGTATCTGAACGAACGCTACAGCGAGATTTCCACCAGCGATTACTCCACCTTAATATCGTTAGTGAGAATGGGCGCTGGCGACTTGACGGGAAACGCTTTACAGACAGTTCGTTAGATGTTCTGGCGTTTATGCGCAACACCGGAATCACTCAATTGTTTCCGTCACCTGATCGCAGGTTGATGCATTACCTCACGGGTGAAACGTCATATTCACCCTGCCTTATCTGGCCTTCATCGCATTCTGACTCGGTTGTGTCATCAGAATGTTTTCAGCGACTGATACAGGCGATCTGTCAACAAAACTGTATTTATTTGCTGACTGGCAATGATTCTCACACGGTCTTTGAACCTTATCGTCTTATTCACACGGAGGGAAATTGGTATTTAGTTGCCTGTCAGGCCGAAATAATCAGGGTTATTCCAGTAGCCAGCATCAACCAGGTGAAGTTAACCACAGAGAGTTTTGTGCGCAGAGATGACATCTGCCATCTCACTGCGGGTGAGCGGTTCATCTCATCCTTACCTCATGTTCCTTATATCCATGATGTAATGAACTCGGCTAATCATCGTTCATATAAAAAATATTATTCATCAAATAAATAGTAGTAAAAGAGGAGCAACTTCATCAATTAAGAATAATCTACTCACTTAATCAGTAGGCTATATGAATATTGTAAAAATAAAAACATCTTTATATTTAATAATGTTATTAAGCAGTTCTTCGCAGGCTGGTCAGGAAAACTGGGATCTTAAATGTACACTTGATACTGGTGGGGTTATGACACTGAGTCATAAAAAAGATACCGTATATATTACCTATAAACCACAGGATAAAAGTTCTGATAAAGGCAGCGTAGTCATCAAAATGGACACAAATTCAGGTGAAACACAGCAGTCCATCACAGCAAATGATGTTACTGACAATAGAGTCTTTGTATTGCGAGGAACTGGAGAGAATATAGAAGGCGCTATGGCTATCACTTATGAAGAGTACAAAGGTCAGCCTGATGCTCATATCAGTGTCATGAACCCTATGGGTAAAGAAATTGAAAGTCACGCCTGTCTGACCAATACGATCAATGCCAGGAGCAATTTACTTTATGCAGGCATCGAACATATGCCCTTCATTCATTAAAACCAGATTAACCATCTTATCAGGCCTGATTTAGTCAAGGCCACGTAATTTACCAAAACTTCAAAAGGAATCACTCATGTCTAAAAGAAAAGTCCTTACTGGATTGTTTATCAGCTGCTCAATATTTATTCTTGCTGGCTGTGATAATGTATCCGCTTCAGACAATCAGGAAATTATAAAATCACAGGTATTATCAAATATAGACTCAACCAGAACCCTGGGGACTGCATTAGAGCATCGCCAGCGATGTGAATCGTTTAAATGGGAAGATGGAGCCGATGAGCAAGGACGCCAGACTGTTACTTATACGTGTGATATGTCGGCATCTGCAACTAATAGTATCTGGAAAAGGGAAATGACTCGGTTTGCTAATGGCTACTCCAGTTTGATAGAAAGCGCAAAGCGCTCTATAGACCAATACAATGAGGCCTGTGTCGCCAATGGAAGTGATCCTTATTGCTTTAAGAAAGAAGCAGACAATTCAAAATTGAAAGAAGGTTTAAGTGCTGCTAAAAAACTGGCTGAAAATGAAACCATCAAAGTTAAGCAAGTTATTATCTGGAGCGTTTTACCAGAGACAGAGCAATCAGTCCAACTGCTCTCAGCAAAATATTATTTTGATTTTAATAATGGATCTCAGAGCTGGGCTAGCCAACAAGGAGATAACCTTCTAAAAGATATTTACAACAACAATGAGAACAATAACCCCATTATAGGTTTAATCGGCTACGAAGCAGCTAAAATAAACTGTTCATATAGAGCAGACACTGCTGCTTGTAATTATTTAAAATGGTAGCAATGAATAAACAAAGTTTTGGTAAAAAGCAACAAACCTAAAATTAATAATGACAAAACCATTAACATTAAAATACAGCACAATAATGATTTTGTCTTATTTACGCATAAACCAGACACGATGTGAAAAATTATTTAGACCCTTTCCTGGATGAGATAATTCAACGTGATTTTCATCAGAAGTAAACTCCAGTAACTCACTGACATCACAATTAAAATAATGACAGAGAATGCTTAGCACTGGCAGCTCAATCCGGGTGGCGTTATCTTTCCAGAGCGCTGTGACAGTACTACGGGGAAGACCGGTATCGCGTACCACATCGGCAACCTTTAATCTGCGTTCACCCATCAGTCTGTTCAGGTGGCACCTAATCATCAATCACTCCTGTCATACAGAAACTCAAAATGTCATTCAGCAAAGCATTCTGCTTCACAGAAAATAAAAAGCATCAGCACGAACCTGACAGTCGTCAGGCCTGGGTTAAAATGTTAACCGTAAGGTTTACACTGTTGTCGTCTGTTTTTTTGGATGCAGGAACTAAATTTGCTTTTCATTAGAATAATTTTTCTGGCAATACCTTCTGCTTTCACTGCTCCCCGGAGCAGTGAAAGCAGAGGGGGAGTTGTGCAAACCTTACATTAACGATTGATATCCACCATTTGGCTGACCGTACCGTTGCTATTTTTGTATTTATTTATAGATACCAGAGCAGCATCCTCAAGATATCTTAACGCTCTTTTAAAACGGACCACATCACGAAGCTGGTAAGGAGCATAACGTCTTATGTGTGACTTCGCGACAGAGGTATTATTCCTGAAAGGACCTGTCATCAACCACTCCCAGAGCCTTTTGGCATCCTCTTCATCGGAACTCAGGCTGGCAGTCAATATATTTACTGCTTGTTGGTAATAATATTCCATAATCAGAAAAACATAGTTTAGTGTTTCAACATTAATCTCATCACCCTCAAATTCATAAAAAAAGTGCATCAATGCAGCCAGCCTTACCGCATTCTCAGGAAGCTTTGATAAAATTCCCGGCAATGCATCATGCTTTCCTTTCTCTGCTAATATTCTTCGCTCAATTTCATTTTGATACTGTGCAAAGCGAATCTCGCGTCAGCAGAAAAATGCATAACATAATGTGTTGTTCCGGCGAGCGTTTGTTCAAGTAACTCCTCAACTCGCTTGTTAAATTTATCCAGAACGCTGGTATCCACCTGTACATCAGATTGATGAGTTCTTATACCCTGCGTTGATGTAGTTCCAGACCACAGACAGCGGGCAAAAAAACCATTCCCCTGGACACGAGTACTATGCTTTTTCCTGAATAAAATCAACTCATTTTTCTGCGTAACAATAAGCGTCATTAGCCGTGCGTCATCAATGTTCAGTCGATGCCCTTTACGCTCTACATCAACACCACCACCATCCCAGAGTTGATTAAAAAGAGGCGTATTACCCATCGCCCGCCCATTAAAAATCACACCGCCTTCATCGGAGATTAAACCTGACGTACCTATGCTTTCAACCAACCCCTGGGTAATAGCCTCAGGTGTCGCATCACTGTACAAAAGCTTTGGTCGCTTTGGGGGGGTTGGTTTATTAATGTAATGCTTTCTCAATTTCTCCTGCTCAGAAACACTATCACCTCCTTTCTCGAGATTTTTCCTAATCTGGCGGGTAATAGTTTTGTTAATGACAGCCCATGACTGCAAATCAGCTTCATAGATATTTATTTTCCCCTCATAAGTCTTCAGATGCTTTTTCTGAAAGTCTTGTATCGGTTTCTGCAGGAGATTGCACACTGCCGTTTTCCTCTCCCCTGATTCAGCCAGCACAATGCTGTAAAGAGACACAGGGCTTCTTCTTCCATCACTGTGTTCAAACACAACCACACCCTGAGCGGCGAGCGACATTACCGACAACTGAACTCCTGTGATCAACTCTGCCGGTGCATGCGTTATGGTTTGTATAGCCTCTGTTACCTCTTCGAAACGTTGTGGGAAAACTAGTTTCGAGAAATTCGTACTAATCGGATTCGTATTCATGTTTATCTCCTGTGTATCCTTTGAATGAAGAGCAGGAGAGCAACTTAAACGTTAAAATTTATGCTGTGAAGCCACCTCAGTGGAATTAGATTGCATTAGACTGAATTAGTTTAAAACATCAATCTGCAAGCAGCATAGAAATTGAAAATGATTTAACCTCACGACTTTTAATAATTATTTATCAATCTTTTCATTTATAACTGAGACACGGCTTACTGAGTTACGCCTGATATTCACAAGCTCCTTCGGAAATATAATCGATATTTTTATTCATTTAAAAAATCTTTACTTAACCAGTCTTATAATTCACCGTACCTCTTCACTTAATACTACAACCAAAATTTCGTTCCCCATCTGTAAAACATTTACTTTTCTCTTTAGCAAGATAACTTGAGCGAAATATCAGCTCTCTGTAAGCTTCACTTTGCTTACCGTCTTTTGCACTTATGTAATAGCATGGATTGTCAGGTATCTGTACCAGTTCTTTATTTTTAGGATAAATCAAATTAATAGCGCTCATCCATGCTTCACGGATAAGACGAAGCAGTATTCCATTATCACTCTCAAACGATCCAAGACTATTAAAAGCATCCCGGTTAAGTAGAAGCAAAACGTGATAGTGTTTTTTATTATTCGTAGGACAGAACTCCCTGGCCCACACAATACGAGATGAAGTTTCACGTACCCGCTTACCTGCCTTTTTCTGTTTAAGCTCATAGTGCTTTATCTTCGCATTAAGTGAAGCATTGAACCGTGAGATTGCAGCAGCATCTGTTCTGGCATAATCATCGGCAAGGAGCATATCGCAGAGCGGCCTGCGTACGGGCATATGAAGCTCCACCCTTATTGCCATCACCCTTGGGTATTCACCCAGTGCTTTATCAATTGTCTGCTCTATCCGTTTTAGCTGATATTTATTTAGGGGTCCATAGGATTTGATATATTTATACTGAATAGTTTTCGGAACCAAGTCTGTTATATCACAATACATAATCTACCCTCACCACTGATTACATCCTTCAATTTACATTACCAACATAAAGTAACTACTTCATGATATTTAATTAGCATGAGTCCTGTTATAACTAACCTATTATCACTTAACAATAACTCTTACATGATCCCTACATAGACAAACGCCATTAGCTATCCACAAATCGCAAAGATGGCAATAAAAGAAGAAAACCATTATTTCTGGCAAATCAAAACCCCAGAACATTAAATTTTAGTCTGGAGTTATCACATATAATGGATAATAAAAAATCAGATAGAATTTAAATCACGCCTATATTACCCAACCGAATATAACGTTATTTTATCATTAAAAACATTCAACTCTTGCTCAATTATGAACAAGGGATTTATTTTTATTAATAAGGAGTTATTCCATGCGATTAGCAAGCCGCTTTGGTGCGGTCAATCTCGTTCGCCGTGAACGTCCATTAACCCGAGATGAACTAGCGCACTATGTCCCGAGTGTATTCAGCGAAGGAAAACATGAATCACGCAGTGAGCGGTACACCTACATCCCGACCATTACCCTGCTTGATAACCTGCAGCGTGAAGGCTTTCAGCCATTCTTTGCCTGCCAGACTCGAGTGCGCGACCAGAGCAAGCGAGTGCACACGAAACACATGCTGTGCCTGCGCCGTGAAGGGCAAATCACCGGTAAGCAGGTGCCGGAAATCATTCTGCTCAACAGCCATGATGGTTCCAGCGCATACCAGATGTTGCCGGGGCTATTTCGTGCAGTCTGCCAGAATGGGCTGATTTGCGGTGAGAGTTTTGGTGAGGTACGTGTGCCACATAAAGGCAATGTGGTGGAGAAAGTCATTGAAGGGGCTTACGAAGTGCTGGGGATATTCGACCGGGTGGAAGAGAAGCGCGATGCCATGCAATCGCTTTTGTTACCGCCACCAGCACAGCAGGCGATGGCGAAAGCAGCATTAACCTATCGCTTTGGTGAAGAGCATCAACCGGTGACGGAATCGCAGATCCTTTCCCCGCGCCGCTGGCAGGATGAGAGCAATGACCTGTGGACTACTTACCAACGCATTCAGGAGAACTTGATAAAAGGCGGGCTATCGGGACGAACGACGAAAGGTAGGCGTGCTCAACCCCGTGCGGTCAAAGGTATCGACGGAGACGTAAAGCTTAATCGTGCTCTATGGGTGATGGCTGAAAATATGCTTCAACTTGCTTCGTAAACGACTTTTACTATTACCTCTAAGGCCCCGTCATGTCAGAAATAAATCTTCCTCATGATCTTCCGGTAACTGAAGCACGCACCATTCGTCGCGCTCTCCGCTTACTGGAAAAATATCAGCGCCAGCCTGGCGAGCAATTTAATTCCACAACCTTCACGAAAACCTGGCTACAACTACGTCTTGCTTTGCAGGAGCGCGAAGTTTTTATTGTTTTATATCTTGATAATCAGAACCGTCTTCTGCAATGCGAGACGCTATTTACAGGCACGATTAACCATACTGAAGTCCACCCACATGAAGTTGTGAAACTGGCGCTACGCCATAACGCTGCCGCTGTGATTCTTGCCCATAACCATCCATCCGGAGAGACAGAACCTAGTAAACCGGATCAACACATCACTCAACATCTGGTGAAAGCGTTAGCAATAGTAGAGGTACGGGTGCTGGACCATCTTATTGTTGGTATCGGTGATGTACTTTCTTTTGCTGAACGTGGCTGGCTATGAGGCAACCATGAAAATCATCGATAAAAGGGCCGCGATGGCAATTCAGCGACAGCATCCGGATTCCCGGATCTTTCGTTACTGCACAGGCAAACACCAGTGGCACGGCGGCGCCAGTCATTACACCGGTCACGATATCGCGGAGATTTCCGGTGTACTGGCGGTTTATGTAGAACGTCATTGTGACAACCATGGCCCGTATACACGCCTGATGTGCATCACCACCAACTGATATTAAGGAGTAGAAAAATGAAAAATTCATGGGGACTGAAGCGCGACATGACGCCGTGCTTCGGTGCAAGGCTTGTGCAGGAAGGCCGTCGTCTGCATTTTCTGGCGGACCGTGCAGATATTAGCGGTGCGTTTAATGAGGAGGAGGCGCTACGTCTGGATCAAGCATTTCCGCCAGTGATGAAACAGCTTGAATTGATGCTGACAACCGGTGAACTAAATCCACGCCATCAGCATTGCGTCACGTTGCATCATAACGGACTTACCTGCGAGGCGGATACTCTCGGCTCTCATGGCTACGTTTACATCGTTATTTATCCTCAGACATCGAGCCAGTAACAGCTTCTATTCTTTTATCAGGACTCAACTCATGCAGATTTTATCTGTACCGACCACGGTGCCAATTTCGTCACGCCTGTCGCCCGTACAGGTCTGGCAGCAACTGTTAACATACCTGCTGGAGCATCATTACGGCCTCACACTCAACGACACGCCATTCCACGACGACGCGGCTATCGAAGAACATATCGAGGCGGGAATAACACTTGCTGATGCGGTGAATTTCCTGGTCGAAAAGTACGAACTGGTTCGTATCGACCGAAAGGGATTTTCGTGGCAAGAACAAACCCCGTATATTTCCGTAGTGGATATTCTGCGAGCAAGGCGCTCTACCGGCTTGCTAAAAACTAACGTGAAATAAACGCTTAAATACAGAGCAGACTAAAGGAAAGCAAAATGCTAATCTCACAGACGAAGAGACTCCTGCTGTAACCTCCCCTCCCCTGCAAAAAACCTGACATTTTCTTTTAGGACCAACAATGGGACCAAAATGAAAATTGAATTGATTATTAGCACATATAAAACAAATAGTTATAAAACCAATTCAGACTCCGCCAGCACAAGCTCTGCGGGCTTTTTTACGTCTATTGTCGTCCAGTGATGAATTGCTGAGAACCACGACTTATGGCACCCTTTTTGGGCCCCAACGGAAAGGGTCCAAAACTTGAGGGAACCAAATGGCAAAACTCGCAAAAAAACTTACTGATACTGAAATCAAAAATACCAAACCCGGCGATAAGGAAATCAACCTCTTTGACGGAGATGGATTGCGACTATAGTCATCTCACTGAGGTTGTACTTGCTCGCAGCGTCAAAAAATTCTTCTCCCTTTTGCCCTTACATGAGATCACAGATATATCCTGTAATCTTTCCTGACGATATCCCCTCATAGAGAAGCCCGTTTCTTTTCCCGTACTGCCATATATATTCAATCGGATATGTGTCACGCTGTAATGCTATTATTTCTATATTGTTGCCACTCCCTGCGGAACCTCACTGCAGAAATTAAACGCATAATGATCATTATTACCACCATCCCCCTGCTCCATAAACTCCCCAAAGATGATTGTTTTGGCTATTTGATGGTGTTGGCAAATGATAATTGACAATGTTATAGATGATATCTCCAGCATTCTTATAATTTATGGATTATTCATCTCCTGTTCATGCAAAATTTTAATTTTTTTAGCTACTTAAAAATCGCCCATAAATTCTTATGAATCCCAGTAGTGGTAAGTGATGTAACACATCCATTCAAACTTGTGATACATCTCAAAAAATTGGTTGGCCAAAATCGCTATTTATAGAAGAGGCGCTCATGAGGCGTGCTCTTTTTTAAAGCGAGGAAATACCAATGAAAGAGAATAAAACACAGAAAATCAGTAACAAACTGATTAATATCGTTGTTTTCGTTGCAGTTGTTGAATACGCCTATTTATTTCTCCATTTCTATTAATAATATCAAAATAGTTTGCTTAGGTGATATTTAATATATATATACTCTCCCTCCTTTATAATAACTATCCCAGAGGGAGGGATGTTTGCATTTTTTCGAAAGGAATTTTGAAGAAACTGTATTTGTTGTGGCTCTGGAAGAGACTGTGAATTGAATCAGCATTTTTGCTACTGGACGCGCACCGTAACGCTTACCTAAAGATACATAATCGTACCAGCAAAGCAGAAAAACCGACATTCTCGAAGGGGCCATACCGCTTAGCAAAGCTATCATAAACCAGTAATCTGGCTGCTGAATAGTGCCATCACTAACAACCGTCAACATTATCACTTATCCCCGGCAGTTCGATTTAGTTGCTGGAATTCCACATACCATGGACGACCATGAAGATTGAGTGTTGTAATTGTATAGATGAGAATGTATTCTTCTGAGTTATGTTATAACATAACAGGAAAGCAAAAATGAAACAGAATATCCATCCTGAATATCGTACCGTGGTGTTCCATGACACGAGTGTTGATGAGTACTTTAAAATTGGCTCTACCATCAAAACAGACCGTGAGATTGAACTGGATGGTGTAACGTATCCGTACGTGACGATTGATGTCTCTTCAAAATCACACCCGTTCTATACGGGCAAACTGAGAACCGTTGCATCAGAAGGAAATGTGGCACGATTTACCCAGCGTTTTGGTCGTTTTGTTGGTGCGAAAAAGGGGGCACAATGAAGGTACTGAACTCTCTGCGTACAGCAAAAGAACGTCACCCGGACTGTCAGATTGTGAAGCGCAAAGGACGGCTGTATGTCATTTGCAAATCTAATCCTCGTTTTAAAGCTGTTCAGGGACGCAAAAGAAAGCGTTAATTCTGAGTTCAGCCGCTTAATAACATTTTTTGGTTGACCACATAATCATGTCTAATTAATGCTGGTATATTCAGTATGCCAGCATTAACTTATCTGCGAATGGACTCATCTTGCTCATTAATGGTTTGCCAGCTGAGTCCTCCCAGTTTTTGGATAAGATTAATTTCTCCGACATAAAATGAATAAAATCCTCTTTCAGCCACACAACGCCCGAAGCTGACCAGGACAGAGGCAGTCGTAATACTTGTCATGCGAGAATAAGTTCAAGTGAATTAGGTAATTAACCCGATTACATAAATGAATACAAAACATGATAATGTTACGGCTTTATCGTTAATTACTTAATTCCACATGTAAGCAATTTGCCCGCTCGGCATAGCGGGCATTTTTTCCTGATGCTTTTGAATGAGTACTGACGGATGAGTACATTGCAGTGGCATGCCATGTACTGAAACATCAGTCCTCATTCGAAACCACCCATTCGTTTTTCTATTCTGAAATACCGCTAATTCCCTCTGTCAGATAATAAAACAGAATCATCATCAAGCCCCGAACTCTGTACTATACAATTGTATCAGTTATCATTTGCACTTCCTGATGAGCTAATCGTGGTCTGGTGGCCCCTGCTGGACTTGAGCCAGCGGCCAGGCGATTATGAGTCGCCTGCTCTAACCACTGAGCTAAGGGGCCATTACATATACAATACTTAAATACCCACTAATAAACATGATGATCATATGATGTAAATAGCATACTTTTGCATATCGTCCTTCTTTCCTGAAAAATATCTATCATAACAAGTAGTCAAAGAAATCCTCTCCAATCATACCAGGTATTCAGTATATAACCTCAATTATTAAATTTTATTTATATAAAAAGAATATCTAATCTTAACATCTCTTGTAACGATTACAGCCTGATTGTCTTACCCCATCATGGCTAATTTTTATCATAACAATAAAAACTATTTTTTGACTAAAAAAACAAATCTTATATAGCAATATCTTCTTTTATAGAACTTATTAAACTAATCATTAGATTCAGATGAGCGATTTTTGACAGTTGTTAACTAAAAACACCTTAATAATCAAAACAGTGTTACTAATTACAGTACTCACTGACATATACAGGTCAGTAATACATTAACACTTCAATAAAATTAAACACTGTAAATCAAATCATTGTATGATCACCAGAGGATGCTCACTATGCCACCCAATAATTCTAATATATCAGGGCTAACTACAGCCAGATTGCTACAACAAGAAACGTTAAATGAACATATTATCCCCCCTACCACCTCTGCAAGAGATAACTTAAATCGCACCACTGATATTATCGATAATAATGGAATCTATCCCGTTGAGTTAAAGGAAAGAGATTTTTTATCCACCTCTCGTGCTGAAATCGATATCTTCACATTGTTATTAAATGATTATTCAGTTTCCCTCTCTCCCGATATCACATATCGAGAAACCAATAAGGCGGCACAACGCAACCCTATTGCACCAGACAGAATTGGTCAGGGAAAAACATGGGTTTATCAAAGAGAGGACTGCGGCCATTATTATGGAAAAGCTGAGCATTTTACTGAAAGAGATCCTCAAAACTTATCCCCCAAAGATAATTATATTATCCATAGCATCAATATTCCTGATTATGAGTTATCTGCTGAAGTTTACAATATCAGAGTCACTACCCCCTCCGGCCAGGAGGAATTTTTTAAAGCATTAATTAATCTTGACCATCTGAAACAAACGTTAGAAAGAAAAAATCTGACTTATGTACAAAAATCAAGGTGTGAAGTCATCACGCCAGAAAAGCCAGGGGAAGTGATCTACCACGCCTTTAATGCCAGTTATAACCAAATCAGAAAAAAGTTACCTGAACTCGCTCAGTGCTACTATGGCTACATACAAATACCACCAGTAACATTTTTTCGTGCAGATGGACCTGCGACACCAGAAAATGAAAAGAATTTATGGTATCACGCTTATCAACCTGAAGATCTTTGCACTATACATAACCCGATGGGTGATTTACAGGATTTCATCGCGCTAGTCAAAGATGCCCGCAAGTTCAATATAGATATCATTCCTGATTATACATTTAATTTTATGGGAAAGGGCGGGAGCGGTAAAGATGACTTAAACTACCCCTCTGCAGATATAAGAGAGAGGATCGCTGAGGATATAGAAAGTGGTATTCCTGGATATTGGCAAGGGCAAGTGTTTATTCCATTTATTGAGGTCCCAAAAACAAAACTATGTTGTCAAATCCATCCAGAAGAAATTCACATGACCTCTGAATGCTTTGAGCAAGATTATGGGGATATAAAAGATGATGAATGGAGCAATCATGAGGTCTTAATAAGAAAGCGCTTATCGAACATGCCAAAAACAACACCTGAATGTGACAGAGTTATAGCATTAGAAAATACATATGTTCATAACATGCGAAAACTGGGGGTATTTGGTCTACGCTATGATGCTGCAAAACACTCAAGCCATGAACAGATAAAGAAGTCAATATCACCACCAGTAAAAAATATCAAAAGGCGTTCTCATATAACTAATCTTTTTGACACTGAGGATCAAGATATCCCCGTAATGAGCTATATTGAATATATTGTGAGCAACACTTCGGATGCACAGAATCTCACATCGTTACTTCAGGAAATGGATCATTTACGAGCAATTGACTTTGAGCGCTTGATGATATTATTAGAGGCACTAAAATTTAACGGTGATATTCGACTCCTTGCCCCAATACTAGTAAGCAATCTCTCCTTCGACAAATATGTATTTATGACTATTAATCATGATATTCCTAATAATAACGAAACATTTCTACATCTTATGTTCAGAGCTCTACGAGATGAAATACTGGCAATGGCGTTTCTGACCGCTCTCCCCTATGGCAGACTTTTAGTCTATGATGACGGACAGGAATTAACGTCAACCACCGAGATTAGAAACTCCGATGGAACAATCAGAGCAGGTGGCGAAGCCTGGATTAACGGCGGATTATCTCCATCTCAGAAATTATTTAATGAATTTCACTCTCTATTTCGTGAAAAGCCAGGTATATGGTACGAATTTAGAGGAGCACTCTCGACAAAAAATGTGCTTGCCTTTAGTCGAGGAAATTTACTGGACATCAATGAAGGTCCTCACGATGGATTAGTTATTATAAATAAAGGCCTGGAATCCGTGGATAGCATTTGGCAAAACCCATTACAGCCAGGAAAATATAAAAATATGGGGTGTGATACGGTTACTGTTATTAATGATAAATACAGTTCTGCTCAGGATATTCCTCCCGGTGAAATATTCAATACATCAGGTAAGAATTTACATATCAGCGTACCCGGACGAAGCGCCATCTTGTTAGGTAAAACAGGTGAATTGCCTGATATCAGATAACTGCTGATCTTAAATTTACTCTGCCCTGTATAAATTCTCAGGGTAGAGTTATTTTTTGTTGTAAAAACATCCTCACTCATGATTTTTATCGTCTTCATCATCCCCTATCATTAATCATCTGTTTTTATTGATTATTTTATTCATAACACATCTATTATTACTACAAAAAAGTTAATAATTTGTTGTTTTTGATCACAATAAGAAAACAATATGTGAGTTTTATGCGCATTTTTTAGAAATGTAGATACTTTTAGATTATGGCTACGAAATGAGCATCACCATTTCACCCTGAAACCCTAAGAGGATCGCTTCTGATGAATGCACTGACCGCCGTACAAAACAGCGCTGTCGATTCCGGCCAGGACTATAGCGGATTCACCCTCACCCCGTCGGCGCAATCCCCGCGTCTGCTGGAACTCACCTTTACCGAACAGACGACCAATCGGTTCCTCGAACAGGTTGCCGAGTGGCCCGTGCAGGCGCTGGAGTACAAATCGTTTCTGCGTTTTCGGGTAGGCAAAATTCTCGACGATCTGTGTGCGAATCAGCTGCAACCGCTGCTGTTGAAGACCCTGTTAAACCGCGCTGAAGGTGCGCTGTTGATCAATGCGGTGTGTATCGATGATGTCGCGCAGGCGGATGAGATGGTGAAGCTGGCAACGGCGGTAGCGCATCTGATTGGTCGCTCAAATTTCGATGCGATGAGCGGTCAGTATTACGCGCGATTCGTGGTGAAAAATGTCGATAACTCAGACAGCTATCTGCGCCAGCCGCACCGCGTGATGGAGTTGCATAACGACGGCACCTACGTTGAAGAAATCACCGACTATGTGCTGATGATGAAAATCGACGAGCAGAACATGCAGGGCGGAAATTCGCTGCTGCTGCATCTCGATGACTGGGAACATCTGGACCACTATTTCCGCCACCCGCTGGCGCGCCGTCCGATGCGCTTTGCCGCACCGCCGAGCAAAAACGTCAGCAAAGATGTCTTCCATCCGGTGTTCGATGTCGATCAGCAGGGCCGCCCGGTGATGCGCTATATCGACCAGTTCGTCCAGCCGAAAGACTTCGAAGAAGGCGTGTGGTTGAGCGAGCTTTCGGACGCCATTGAAACCAGTAAAGGAATTCTTTCTGTACCCGTTCCCGTTGGCAAATTCCTGTTGATTAACAACCTGTTCTGGCTGCACGGTCGCGACCGCTTTACCGCGCACCCGGATCTGCGTCGTGAACTGATGCGTCAGCGTGGCTACTTCGCCTACGCCACTCACCACTACCAGACGCATCAGTAAGCGCAAAGGAATTGAGCGGATGTATGATTTTGTGATTATTGGCGGCGGCATCATCGGCATATCGACCGCCATGCAACTGATTGATGTCTATCCGGGCGCCCGCATTGTGTTGCTGGAAAAAGAGTCCGGTCCAGCCTGTCATCAGACGGGCCACAACAGCGGCGTGATCCATGCCGGGGTCTATTACACGCCAGGCAGCCTGAAGGCGCAGTTTTGCCTGGCGGGAAACCGCGCCACCAAAGCCTTTTGCGATCAAAACGGCATTCGCTACGACAACTGCGGCAAGATGCTGGTTGCCACGTCCGAACTCGAAATGGAACGGATGCGCGCCTTATGGGAACGCACGGCGGCGAACGGTATCGAGCGCGAGTGGTTAAACGCCGAGGAACTGCGCGAGCGCGAACCGAATATCACCGGGCTTGGCGGCATTTTTGTGCCGTCCAGCGGCATTGTCAGCTACCGCGAAGTGACGGCGGCGATGGCGAAAATTTTCCAGGCCAGAGGCGGCAAGATTATCTATAACGCCGAAGTCAGCGGCCTTAGTGAGCATAAAAACGACGTGGTGATACGTACCCGTCAGGGCGGCGAGTATCAGACGTCAACGCTGATCAGCTGTTCCGGGCTGATGGCTGACCGGCTGGTGAAAATGCTCGGCCTCGAACCGGGCTTTATCATCTGCCCGTTCCGTGGCGAGTATTTCCGCCTTGCGCCGGAGCATAATCAGATTGTTAACCACCTGATTTACCCCATTCCCGACCCCGCGATGCCATTTTTGGGCGTGCATCTCACCCGTATGATCGATGGCAGCGTGACCGTCGGGCCAAACGCGGTGCTGGCTTTCAAACGCGAAGGCTATCGCAAGCGCGACTTCTCATTTCGCGACACGCTGGAGATTTTAGGCTCGTCGGGGATTCGCCGGGTGCTGCAAAACCATCTACGCTCAGGGCTGGGCGAGATGAAAAACTCGCTGTGCAAAAGCGGCTATCTGCGGCTGGTGCAAAAGTATTGTCCCCGGCTTTCGTTAAGCGATCTCCAGCCCTGGCCCGCTGGTGTGCGGGCGCAGGCGGTATCGCCGGACGGCAAGCTGATTGACGATTTTCTGTTTGTCACCACCCCGCGCACGATCCACACCTGCAATGCGCCCTCCCCGGCAGCGACATCAGCCATTCCTATTGGTGCGCATATTGTCAGCAAGGTACAAACGCTGTTGGCAAGCCAGAGTAACCCCGGACGCACGCTGCGAGCGGCACGTAGTGTGGATGCCTTACACGCCGCATTTAATCAATAACCTTTGAAAACAGGACGTAACAATGAAACTGAACGACAGTAACTTATTCCGCCAGCAGGCGTTGATTAACGGGGAATGGCTGGACGCCAACAATGGCGAGGTCATCGACGTCACCAATCCGGCGAACGGCGACAAGCTGGGTAGCGTGCCGAAAATGGGCGCTGATGAAACCCGCGCCGCTATCGACGCCGCCAACCGCGCCCTGCCCGCCTGGCGTGCGCTCACTGCCAAAGAACGCGCCAACATTCTGCGCAACTGGTTCAATTTAATGATGGAGCATCAGGACGATTTAGCGCGCCTGATGACCCTCGAACAGGGCAAACCGTTAGCTGAAGCGAAAGGCGAAATCAGCTACGCCGCCTCCTTTATTGAGTGGTTTGCTGAAGAAGGCAAACGTATTTATGGCGACACCATTCCCGGTCATCAGGCCGATAAACGCCTGATTGTTATCAAGCAGCCGATTGGCGTCACCGCGGCTATCACGCCGTGGAACTTCCCGGCGGCGATGATTACCCGCAAAGCCGGTCCGGCGCTGGCGGCAGGCTGTACGATGGTGCTGAAGCCCGCCAGTCAGACGCCGTTTTCCGCACTGGCGCTGGCAGAACTGGCGATCCGCGCGGGCATTCCGGCTGGCGTATTTAACGTAGTGACGGGGTCTGCTGGCGCGGTCGGTAACGAACTGACCAGCAACCCGCTGGTGCGCAAGCTGTCATTTACCGGCTCAACCGAAATTGGCCGCCAGTTAATGGAACAGTGCGCGAAAGACATCAAAAAAGTGTCGCTGGAGCTGGGCGGCAACGCGCCGTTTATCGTCTTTGACGATGCCGATCTCGATAAAGCCGTGGAAGGCGCGCTGGCCTCGAAATTCCGCAACGCCGGGCAAACCTGCGTCTGCGCCAACCGTTTATACGTGCAGGACGGCGTGTATGACCGCTTTGCCGAAAAATTACAGCAGGCGGTAAGCAAACTGCACATCGGCGACGGGCTGGAGAAAGGCGTCACCATCGGGCCGCTGATCGATGAAAAAGCGGTAGCAAAAGTGGAAGAGCATATTGCCGATGCGCTGGAGAAAGGCGCGCGTGTGGTTTGCGGTGGTAAATCGGATGAACGCGGCGGCAACTTCTTCCAGCCGACCATTCTGGTGGACGTTCCTGCCGACGCCAAAGTGTCGAAAGAAGAGACGTTCGGCCCCCTCGCCCCGCTATTCCGCTTTAAGGATGAAGCTGATGTGATTGCACAAGCCAATGATACCGAGTTTGGTCTTGCCGCCTATTTCTACGCCCGTGATTTAAGCCGCGTCTTCCGCGTGGGTGAGGCGCTGGAATACGGCATCGTCGGCATCAATACCGGGATTATTTCCAATGAAGTGGCCCCGTTCGGCGGCATTAAAGCCTCGGGTCTGGGTCGTGAAGGTTCGAAGTATGGCATCGAAGATTACTTAGAAATCAAATATATGTGCATCGGTCTTTAACTGGAGAACGCGAATGAGCAGTAATAAAGAGTTAATGCAGCGCCGCAGTCAGGCCGTTCCTCGTGGCGTTGGGCAAATTCACCCGATTTTCGCTGACCACGCAGAAAACTGCCGGGTGTGGGACGTTGAAGGCCGTGAGTATCTTGATTTCGCGGGCGGCATTGCGGTGCTCAATACCGGACATCTGCATCCGAAAGTGGTGGCGGCGGTGGAAGCGCAGTTGAAAAAACTGTCGCACACCTGCTTCCAGGTGCTGGCTTACGAGCCGTATCTGGAGCTGTGCGAGATGATGAATCAGAAGGTGCCAGGAGATTTTGCCAAAAAAACGCTGCTGGTAACGACCGGTTCCGAAGCGGTGGAGAACGCGGTGAAAATCGCCCGCGCCGCCACCAAACGTAGCGGCACCATCGCTTTTAGCGGCGCGTATCACGGGCGCACACACTATACACTGGCGCTGACTGGCAAGGTGAATCCGTACTCTGCGGGGATGGGACTGATGCCGGGCCATGTTTATCGCGCGCTTTATCCTTGCCCGCTGCACGGCATCAGCGAGGATGACGCTATCGCCAGTATCCACCGAATCTTCAAAAATGACGCCGCGCCGGAAGATATCGCCGCCATCGTGATTGAACCAGTTCAGGGCGAAGGCGGTTTCTACGCCTCAACGCCAGCCTTTATGCAGCGTTTACGCGCGCTGTGTGATGAGCACGGGATTATGCTGATTGCCGATGAAGTGCAGAGCGGCGCGGGGCGTACCGGCACGCTGTTTGCGATGGAGCAGATGGGCGTGGCGCCGGATCTCACCACCTTTGCGAAATCGATTGCAGGCGGCTTCCCGCTGGCGGGCGTCACCGGGCGTGCCGAAGTGATGGACGCTGTTGCACCGGGCGGCCTGGGCGGCACCTATGCGGGTAATCCGATTGCCTGCGTGGCGGCGCTGGAAGTGTTGAAGGTGTTCGAGCAGGAAAATCTGCTGCAAAAAGCCAACGATCTGGGGCAGAAACTGAAAGAGGGATTGTTGGCGATCGCCGAAAAACACCCGGAGATCGGCGACGTACGCGGGCTGGGGGCGATGATCGCCATCGAGCTGTTTGAAGGTGGCGATCACAGTAAACCGGACGCCAGACTCACCGCCGAGATCGTGGCGCGTGCCCGCGATAAGGGTCTGATTCTTCTCTCCTGCGGCCCGTATTACAACGTGCTGCGCATCCTTGTACCGCTCACCATTGAAGACGCTCAGATTCGTCAGGGTCTGGAGATCATCAGCCAGTGTTTTACTGAGGCAAAACAGTAGCACTGCACCCATGCCGGAGGCGACGCTTACGCGTCTTGTCCGGCCTACGAGAGCGTAGGTCGGATAAAGCGTTTACGCTGCATCCGACAATCTGTACGTGAACAGGAATAAATCTATGTCGGCCGGATAAGGCGGAGCCGCTCTCCGGCAAAAAGAATCAATAACAATTAAACGCGTGACCTGACGCGGGAAATGTCGGGGCGCTCTCCCAAGTGACGCACTTTCGAGAGGATTCAGGATGGGGCAATCATCGCAACCACATGAGTTAGGCGGCGGGCTGAAGTCACGCCACGTCACCATGTTGTCTATTGCCGGTGTTATCGGCGCAAGTCTGTTTGTCGGTTCCAGCGTCGCCATCGCCGAAGCGGGCCCGGCGGTATTGCTGGCCTATCTGTTTGCCGGATTACTGGTGGTTATGATTATGCGGATGCTGGCAGAAATGGCGGTTGCCACGCCCGATACCGGCTCCTTTTCCACCTATGCCGATAAAGCTATTGGCCGTTGGGCGGGCTATACCATCGGCTGGCTGTACTGGTGGTTTTGGGTACTGGTTATCCCACTGGAAGCCAACATCGCCGCCATGATCCTGCATTCGTGGGTTCCAGGCATTCCCATCTGGTTATTCTCCCTCGTCATTACCCTCGCCTTAACTGGCAGTAATTTATTAAGCGTTAAAAACTACGGCGAATTTGAGTTCTGGCTGGCGCTGTGTAAGGTCATCGCTATCCTGGCGTTTATTTTCCTTGGTGCAGTAGCAATTAGCGGTTTTTATCCTTATGCCGAAGTGAGCGGGATCTCAAGATTGTGGGATAGCGGCGGCTTTATGCCCAACGGCTTCGGGGCGGTATTAAGTGCGATGTTGATCACCATGTTCTCATTTATGGGCGCGGAAATTGTCACCATCGCCGCAGCTGAATCTGACACGCCGGATAAACATATTGTTCGCGCCACCAACTCGGTTATCTGGCGTATTTCTATCTTCTATTTGTGTTCTATTTTCGTCGTCGTGGCTCTCATTCCGTGGAATATGCCAGGACTGAAAACCGTGGGTTCCTACCGTTCTGTGCTGGAGTTGCTGAATATTCCGCACGCAAAATTCATTATGGATTGCGTTATTTTGCTTTCGGTAACCAGTTGCCTGAACTCGGCGCTGTATACCGCGTCAAGAATGCTCTACTCCTTAAGCCGTCGCGGTGATGCCCCCGCGGCAATGGGCAAAATCAACCGCAGTAAAACCCCGTATGTGGCGGTATTACTCTCGACCGGCGCGGCATTTTTAACGGTGGTGGTGAACTATTACGCACCTGCCAAAGTGTTTAAATTTCTGATCGACAGCTCCGGCGCTATCGCTCTGTTGGTTTATTTAGTCATCGCCGTTTCGCAGTTGCGGATGCGCAAAATTCTACGAGCAGAAGGAAGCGAAATTCGCCTGCGCATGTGGCTTTATCCGTGGCTCACCTGGCTGGTCATTGGCTTTATTACCTTTGTATTGGTAGTGATGTTATTCCGCCCGGCGCAACAGTTAGAAGTGCTCTCCACCGGCTTATTAGCGATAGGGATTATCTGTACCGTGCCAATTATGGCGCGCTGGAAGAAGCTTATCTTGTGGCAAAAAACGCCCGTTCATAACACGCGCTGATAATCATCAGGAGTTACACCATGACCATTACGTCCCTGGATGGCTATCGCTGGCTGAAGAACGATATTATTCGCGGTAATTTTCAACCGGATGAAAAATTACGGATGAGTTTGCTGACCTCGCGTTATGCACTCGGCGTCGGGCCGTTGCGGGAAGCGCTTTCACAACTGGTGGCGGAACGACTGGTCACGGTGGTAAACCAAAAAGGGTATCGGGTGGCGCCTATGTCAGAGCAGGAGCTGCTCGATATTTTCGACGCCCGCGCCAATATGGAAGCGATGCTGGTCAGTCTGGCGATTGCCCGCGGTGGCGATGAGTGGGAGGCAGGCGTTCTTGCGAAGGCGCATCTGCTCAGTAAGCTCGCAGCGTGTGACGCCAGTGAGAAAATGCTTGATGAGTGGGATCTGCGTCATCAGGCTTTTCACACTGCAATTGTGGCGGGCTGTGGTTCTCACTATTTGCTGCAAATGCGTGAACGGTTGTTTGATCTGGCGGCGCGCTATCGATTTATCTGGCTGCGACGAACAGTGCTTTCCATGGAAATGCTGGAAGATAAACACGATCAGCACCAGGCTCTGACCGAGGCAGTGCTGGCGCGAGATGTCGCGCGCGCCAGTGAGTTAATGCGTCAACATTTGCTGACGCCGATCCCGATTATCCGGCAGGCAATGGCGGGATAAGTTTAAAGACCGTTCAGTAGACATTATTGGCGCAGGCAGCTTGAACGCGGCGCGTTAACGCCGCGGAGCGAGCACAGGATTAATCGCGGGTTTGCACCCAGAAAGCATGAATCAAACCAGGGATATAGCCAAGCAGCGTCAGCAGAATATTAATGATGAACGCCCAACCAAATCCTTTGCCCAGCAACACGCCAAGCGGCGGCAAAATGATGGTGATGACGATTCTCCAGAACCCCATATTTACTCCCTATAAGAAAATTACCCATTGTTTAAAAAGAGATTTTATCTCTTAAGCGTAGTGATTTTAGCGTAGCCTGCCAGTTTCAGACTACGCTTTTACTCTCATTTACGCTGCTGGTGCTGGTATATGATGCATTTTTAGTTTAGCATTTTCTAAATTTAGAAAATTCTTAAATTACTATGCCTGAATTAGCCCAACTACAAGCCAGCGCCGAACAGGCCGCAGCCTTACTGAAAGCGATGAGCCATCCCAAACGCCTGTTGATCCTGTGTATGCTTTGCGGTTCGCCTGGCACCAGCGCCGGTGAACTGGCACGCATCACTGGTCTTAGCGCCTCCGCAGCATCACAGCATCTTGCTCGTATGCGTGAAGAGGGGCTTATAGACAGCCAACGGGATGCGCAACGCATTCTTTATTCCATTAAAAATGAGGCGGTAAATGCCATTATCGCCACTCTGAAAAATGTCTATTGTCCGTAAGGAGTGACTATGGCTTTGACAACTATTTCTCCCCGTGACGCACAAGAATTAATCGCGCATGGTGCGAAGTTAATCGATATTCGTGATGCTGATGAATATCTTCGTGAACATATTTCCGAAGCAGATCTGGCTCCATTATCCGTACTGGAACAGTCTGGCCTTCCAACAAAATTACGGAGTGAACAAATTATATTCCACTGCCAGGCAGGTAAACGCACCGCTAATAATGCTCAAAAGCTGGAAGCGATTGCCGCCCCCGCAGATATCTTTTTACTGGATGGTGGGATTGATGGCTGGAAAAAAGCAGGGTTGCCGGTAGCAATAAATAAATCACAGCCCTTGCCGTTAATGCGTCAGGTACAGATTGCCGCTGGCGGGTTAATATTAATCGGCGTTGTCCTGGGTTATACCCTGAATAGTGGTTTCTTCTTATTAAGTGGCTTTGTTGGGGCTGGATTAATGTTTGCTGGAATCAGCGGTTTTTGTGGGATGGCAAGACTGTTGGATAAGATGCCGTGGAACCAGCGAACTTAAGAAACGACGCCGGACGCGCCATAACGGCAGCATCCGGCAGCAGGGATTAGATCAGGAAATCGTCGAGAGATTTACCTTCAGCCAGTGCCTGAGCGATCGGCTTCGGCGTACGACCCTGACCGGTCCAGGTTTTTGTTTCACCATTGAAGTCGGTGAATTTATATTTCGCTGGACGCGGTTCACGCTTTTTACCCGCGCGCGGCGCAGCCGCACCGTTAGCAAATAACTCTTCTGGATTAATTCCATCAGCCTTCATCAGCTCCAGCCAGGTGCTAATTTTTTCCTGACGTTCAGCCAGTTCACGCTGTTGCTTTTCTTCTTCTTCACGTCTTTCTTTAGTGACAACCCTGAATTTTTCGAGCATTTCTTCAAGAACGTCAATGGAGAATTCGCGAGCCATCGCACGGAGGGTGCGGATGTTATTTAAACTTTGTAACATTACAGACATAATAGAAAAAACCTTTTAACGCCAACACAAAAAAAGTATTTCAGCGCGTAGTGTAAGCGATCACTTATTATATTTCCACAAGATTTAATCTATTCACAATCGCACACGATATTATTTCAACTGTTATTTCCTGACGCACCAGTAATTATTTTCAGATTGTATATTAGCCATTTGGCTTACTCATTACGGTTATTAACAACTGATTGGCTGTTCTTTACAACACCATTGTTAATGTCAGACAAATACAACATGCATAAATATGCAGAAACAAAGAATAGAACAAACGGTCACCTATCGAAACTTTATGCTGCCATTTCTCGTTTTATAACATTAAAAATGCTGAATGGTGTTAAACCGCGACTCAATCCATATTCTCTACACTTTAAAACAGCAAGAGCACCAGGACAGTCCACATGCGAACCGTAGATTAACGCTGTAACTACATGATTTATAACAACATTTAATATCATGGCATTAAAAAATCCAGAATGTACGAAAAACAAGTCACTGCGGAAAATTTTATCTACAAAAACGGATTAAATAAAAATTTTTCACTAATTGATTACCAATAGCCAGCAATATACGCTATGCGAAAATGAAAATGGCACTCGAAATCACTGCTTTCATTTTTATTCATATCCAATTTCGCTTTTATTAAGGAGCATTAACATGTTCTCACCGCAGTCACGCTTGCGTCATGCAGTTGCAGACACGTTCGCGATGGTTGTTTACTGTTCTGTCGTGAACATGTGTATTGAAGTTTTCCTCTCTGGAATGAGCGTTGAACAGTCTCTTTACTCCAGACTGGTCGCTATCCCGGTGAACATCTTAATTGCATGGCCATACGGCATGTATCGCGATCTGTTTATGCGGGCAGCACGCAAAGTTAGCCCGTCGGGTTGGGTAAAAAATCTGGCGGATATCCTGGCTTATGTGACGTTTCAGTCACCGGTGTATGTGGCGATCTTGTTAGTGGTTGGCGCGGACTGGCACCAGATTATGGCTGCGGTCAGTTCTAACATCGTGGTTTCGATGTTGATGGGAGCGGTCTATGGTTACTTCCTCGATTACTGCCGTCGATTGTTCAAAGTCAGCCGTTACCAGCAGGTAAAAGCCTGACCTTTCTTTTCGCGACTGGCATTGCCAGTCGCGTCTTTAACTGGCTTCGCCAAACAATCCGTGCAAATAACGTTCAAGCGCTACACGCGAACTGAAGCCGTGCGGAATACCATAATGCTCGTGCCGTTCACCGGCTAAATAGAGCGGAAACTGTTGGTAATGATCGCAAGTTTTAATATCAGAAGCGGGTTCTGCCAGCGTCGAGCTACGTTCTTTTAATGTCGGGTGAATTACCAGTGCGGTACGTCCCATTCGCGCTTCGCGATTAACATAAACGTAATGTTCTCCACGACGGTAACCATACGTTTTCGGGGTTACCACATCGACGGTAAAACCAACTTTCTCAAGTACGCGCGCCACCTCGTCTGGTCGTAAATACATATTTTGTCCTCGTTATTATCTACCGCGGGCTTACCTTACCCGATTGAGCATTAACAGCGCTTTCAGAAAAATCCATAAAGCCGTGATAAACCTCTGCAAGGAATATTTTGGTCTACACTGAAAATTACATCAAATTCTAATGGGGGATCATATGTTTAACAGACCGAGCCGTAACGACGTCGATGAGGACGTGCAAGATATTCAGAATGATGTCAATCAATTAGCAGCCAGCCTCGAATCTGTACTGAAATCCTGGGGAAGCGAGGTCAAAGGTGAAGCCGAAGCCGCTCGCAGTAAAGCTCAGGCTCTACTGAAAGATACCAGAGCACGGATGCATGGTCGTACCCAAGTGCAGCAAGCCGCACGCGATGCAGTGAGTTGTGCCAATACGTTTGTGCGAGAAAAACCCTGGTGTAGCGTAGGAACAGCGGCGGCGGTGGGTATTTTTATCGGCGTGCTGTTAGGTATACGAAAATCGTAGTGAAACCATGATAATAAATACACGTCTTTAACCCCGAAACCTGGCTTTGGGGTTTTTAATTTAAGGCGTAGTACAATTGCTGTACAACCTGCTGCGCCATATTCTCATTGATGATATTGGTAAATGAGAGCAACAATCCCCCTTCCCAGGATGACTGAATACGCCAGTCACTCAGCGCTTGCACCGCCAGCCCGGCTGCACTGGCTTTACGCGCAAGAGCAATGTCATCTCCGGGCAATCTGATGACCAGTTGGATCCCCCCTTTTTGCGGCACGACCTGAAATCCCTGTTGCATAAGCGCCTGCTCAATCCACTGTCGCCGTTGAGCATAGTGCTGACGCATTTTTTTCAGATGTCGCCAGAAATGCCCCTCATGAATAAAATCCGCCAGCGAATTTTGCCACAGAATGGGCACAGCACACGGCGCCAGTGACGCCTGCTGCCGGAATTGGGCAATCTGTTCCACCGGCACCACCAGCCACGCGCAACGCAGCGCCGGAAACAGTGATTTGCTAAACGTTCCGGCATAAATTACCCGCTGCGGCGCATCGAGACTTTTCAACGCCGGTAGCGGCTTACCGTGATAGCGGAATTCACTGTCATAATCATCTTCAATAATCCATGAGCGGCTACGCTCCGCCCATTCCAGTATCTGGTGCCTGCGCGCCAGAGAGAGCGCAACACCGAGCGGGCTTTGGTGTGCCGGAGTTATCAGGGCAAAACGCGCATCAGGATAATTTTGTATTCCGCTTGTGACATCCAGTCCGTTATCGTCAACGGGCACAGGTAAAATTGCCACACCGTGGCGAGTAACAATCGGGCGAATCAGTGGAAAGCCGGGATCTTCCATCCACATCCCGTCTCCCGATTTTGCCAGCGCGTGCAAAATTAAGGTCATTGAGGCCGCATAACCGTGAGTAATAAATACCTGCTCTGGCTGACAATCAATACCACGAGAAACACGAAGGTAATCAACAATCGCCTCACGCAACACCGTCTCGCCACAGACATCGCCTAATGCCAAATCAAAACGCGTCTGAGTGCGCAGGCGACGCCCCATTACCCGCGCCCACAGTTCACGAGGAAAGAGATCGAGTGCGGGTAATCCCATTTGAAATGGCAGCGGCTGCTGGCTTTCACCGGCAAAAGCCACCACATCAACAGCGGATTTTTGTGGACGTATCTGCTCACTGACAAAGGTACCTGCCTGCCCCCGCCGGATCAGCCAGCCCTGCGCCACCAACTCAGCATAAGCACTTTCAACAGTGGAGCGAGACACGCCCAATTCCTGCGACCAGGTTCGACTGGAAGGCAACCGCGCGCCAGGCTTCAGCTCCCCTTGCTCAATAGCCGTTTTTAACTGACGGGCGATATCCTGATAACGTGGCATATGGTCTGCTTTTTTACGCAATTTATGGTTCTCTTTAACAGTCCATTATAGTGCTACATTGCGGGCGTTAATAAGAGGAGAAACTGTATGACTACGTTACGTCAGCCTTACTATGAGCTTAGTCCTGCGGTGTATAGCGCCCTGGTACAGGCTAAAACAGCGCTGGAAAATAGCACGCTGGACATCACACTGATGGAGCTGGTTTATCTGCGTATTTCGCAAATCAACGGCTGCGCATTTTGTCTGGAGATGCACAGCAAAGCATTACGCAAATCCGGTGTGCCACAGCATAAACTCGACGCACTTGCAGGCTGGCGCGTAAGCCATCATTTTGATGAGCGCGAGCGAGCAGCGCTGGCGTGGGCGGAATCGGTAACCGATATTGCCAGAACCCATGCGGAAGATGAGGTTTATCAGCCTTTGCTTGAATATTTCAGCGCAACAGAGATCAGCGACCTGACGTTCGCCATCGGGCTGATGAATTGCTTTAACCGTCTGGCGGTTTCCATGCGCATGTAATTCCCTGATGCCGGGTACTCGCCCGGCAAGCAAGCACAAAATCCCCTTCCCCGTTGAGCCATTCAACGGTGGTGAAATTTATCGAAATTTCCCATATCTTGTATGGTTGAATCTTTTTTCAACTACATCTAGTATCTCTCTGGTAACAGAGAGATAACCCGACGCGAATCATCGCGCCGTATCTTCATTTTAAACGGAAATACGAATCATGCGCATTACTATTTACACTCGTAACGATTGCGTTCAGTGCCACGCCACTAAACGGGCGCTGGAAAACCGGGGTTTTGACTTTGAAATGATTAATGTCGATCGCGAACCTGAAGCGGCAGAAGCGTTGCGCGCTCAGGGCTTTCGCCAGTTGCCGGTGGTGATTGCAGGCGATCTCAGTTGGTCAGGCTTTCGCCCGGATATGATTAATCGCTTGCATCCTGCACCACGCGCGGTCAGTGCATGAGTTTGATCGTCTACTTCTCCAGTCGCTCCGAAAATACGCAGCGTTTTATCGAACGTTTAGGGCTGCCTGCGGTGCGCATTCCACTCAATGAGCGGGAACGGATTCAGGTAGACGAGCCTTACATCCTGATCGTGCCCTCTTACGGCGGCGGCGGTATGGCTGGCGCAGTACCACGACAGGTAATTCGCTTTTTAAATGACGAGCATAACCGGGCGTTGCTTCGCGGCGTTATTGCTTCGGGTAATCGCAATTTTGGTGAGGCGTATGGCCGCGCCGGAGATGTGATTGCCCGGAAATGCGGCGTGCCGTGGCTGTACCGCTTTGAACTCATGGGTACACAAAGCGATATCGAAAACGTTCGTAAAGGAGTAACCGAATTTTGGCAACGACAACCGCAGAACGCCTGACGCAGGAAACGATGGATTATCACGCCCTGAATGCGATGCTTAACCTTTACGATAACGCAGGTCGCATCCAGTTCGATAAAGACCGCCAGGCAGTAGACGCCTTTATGGCGACGCATGTGCGTCCGAACAGTGTGACCTTCAGCAGTCAGCAGCAGCGACTGAACTGGCTGGTCAACGAGGGTTACTATGATGAAGGCGTCCTCAACCGCTACTCTCGCGATTTTGTCATTACACTGTTTGCCCACGCGCACGCCAGCGGTTTTCGTTTCCAGACATTCCTCGGGGCATGGAAGTTTTACACCAGCTATACGTTGAAGACATTCGACGGTAAGCGTTATCTGGAAGATTTTGCCGATCGCGTCACGATGGTGGCGCTGACGCTGGCACAAGGCGATGAAACACTGGCGACGCAACTGACTGATGAGATGCTGTCAGGACGCTTTCAGCCTGCCACACCGACATTCCTCAACTGCGGTAAGCAGCAGCGCGGCGAACTGGTTTCCTGTTTTCTGCTGCGTATTGAAGACAATATGGAGTCGATTGGTCGGGCGGTAAATTCTGCACTGCAACTGTCGAAACGCGGCGGCGGCGTGGCATTTTTACTGTCGAATCTGCGGGAAGCGGGCGCGCCGATTAAACGTATTGAAAATCAATCTTCTGGCGTGATCCCGGTGATGAAAATGCTGGAAGATGCCTTTTCCTACGCCAACCAGCTCGGCGCGCGTCAGGGAGCTGGCGCGGTATATCTGCACGCGCATCATCCCGATATTCTGCGTTTTCTCGATACAAAACGGGAAAATGCCGACGAAAAAATCCGCATTAAAACGCTGTCGCTGGGGGTGGTGATCCCGGATATCACCTTCCATCTGGCGAAAGAGAATGCGCAGATGGCGCTCTTTTCACCCTATGACGTTGAGCGAGTTTATGGCAAGCCGTTTGCCGATATCGCCATCAGTGAATACTATGACGAACTGGTTGCCAATGAACACATCCGCAAAAAATACATCAATGCCCGTGATTTCTTCCAACGACTGGCAGAAATCCAGTTTGAGTCCGGCTATCCGTACATCATGTATGAAGACACGGTTAACCGTGCTAACCCTATAGCCGGGCGCATAAATATGAGCAATCTCTGCTCAGAAATTTTGCAGGTTAACAGCGCCTCAGCGTATGACGAGAATCTCGACTATGCGCGCACAGGCCATGATATCTCCTGCAATTTAGGTTCATTGAATATTGCCCACACCATGGATTCCCCAAACTTTGCCCGCACGGTAGAGACCGCCATACGCGGTTTAACGGCGGTGTCAGATATGAGTCATATCCGCAGCGTGCCATCCATCGAAGCCGGGAATGCCGCCTCGCACGCCATCGGTCTGGGGCAGATGAATTTACACGGCTATCTGGCGCGAGAAGGCATCGCCTACGGTTCGCCGGAAGCGCTGGATTTCACCAATCTTTATTTCTACACCATCACCTGGCACGCCCTGCGTACTTCGATGTTGCTGGCGCGCGAACGCGGTGAAACCTTCGCCGGGTTCAAACAGTCGCGCTATGCCAGCGGTGAATATTTTAGCCAATATCTGCAAGGTAACTGGCAGCCGAAAACGCCGAAAGTTGGCGAACTGTTTGCCCGTAGCGGTATCACGTTACCGACCCGTGAGATGTGGGCGCAATTGCGCGACGACGTGATGCGCTATGGCATCTATAACCAGAATCTCCAGGCGGTACCGCCGACCGGTTCCATCTCTTATATCAACCATGCCACATCGAGTATTCATCCGATTGTGGCGAAAGTGGAGATCCGCAAAGAGGGCAAAACCGGGCGCGTTTACTACCCTGCTCCGTTTATGACCAACGAAAATCTGGCGCTGTATCAGGATGCTTACGAAATTGGCGCGGAAAAAATTATCGACACCTACGCCGAAGCGACCCGCCATGTCGACCAAGGGCTGTCGCTGACGCTGTTTTTCCCCGATACCGCCACCACTCGCGATATCAACAAAGCGCAGATTTACGCCTGGCGCAAAGGTATCAAAACGCTCTATTACATCCGCCTGCGTCAGATGGCGCTGGAAGGCACTGAAATTGAAGGCTGCGTCTCCTGTGCACTTTAAGGAATATCTATGAAACTCTCACGTATCAGCGCCATCAACTGGAACAAGATATCTGACGATAAAGATCTGGAGGTGTGGAATCGCCTGACCAGCAATTTCTGGCTGCCGGAAAAGGTGCCATTATCGAACGATATTCCTGCTTGGCAGACATTAAGTGCCGTAGAACAACAACTGACGATGCGTGTTTTTACTGGCCTGACGCTGCTCGACACGCTGCAAAATGTTATCGGCGCGCCTTCGCTGATGCCCGATGCACTCACCCCCCATGAAGAGGCGGTGTTGTCGAATATCAGCTTTATGGAAGCGGTTCATGCCCGCTCTTACAGTTCGATTTTCTCGACGTTGTGCCAGACAAAAGATGTCGATGCCGCCTACGCCTGGAGTGAAGAAAACGCGCCGTTGCAGCGAAAAGCACAGATTATTCAGCAACATTATCGCGGTGATGATCCGCTGAAAAAGAAAATCGCCAGTGTCTTTCTTGAATCATTTTTGTTCTATTCTGGTTTCTGGCTGCCGATGTATCTTTCCAGTCGCGGTAAGTTGACTAATACCGCCGACCTGATCCGTCTGATTATCCGTGATGAAGCAGTCCACGGTTATTACATCGGTTATAAGTATCAGAAAAACCAGGAAAAAATATCCCTGACACAACGTGAAGAGTTGAAGCGTTTCGCCTTCGATTTGTTGCTGGAACTCTACGACAACGAGTTGCAATACACCGATGAGCTGTACGCCGAAACCACGTGGGCTGACGACGTAAAAGCGTTTCTGTGCTACAACGCCAATAAGGCGTTGATGAATCTGGGCTACGAACCGTTATTTCCAGCAGAAATGGCGAAAGTGAATCCGGCAATTCTCGCCGCTCTTTCGCCGAATGCCGATGAGAATCACGATTTCTTTTCCGGCTCTGGCTCCTCTTATGTAATGGGAAAAGCGGTCGAAACAGAAGATGAAGACTGGAATTTCTGACCAGTTATTTTTGAATATATCACCAACCACAGCAGGGAAATAATTTCCGCCAAATAGCCTTTTATCACGTAAATATTTTGTGGTGATCTACATTGATTCTCTGTTGCATTATTCGCCTGAAACCACAATATTCAGGCGTTTTTCCACTATCTATAACAAAAAATATCAACTTTTCTCGATTTGCTCTCAGCCCTTATATCATGGGAAATTCCGGCGATTTGCTCGCATCAATATTCATGCCACATTTGCCCTCAGGGGTTGCCTCAGATTCTCAGTATGTTAGGGTAGAAAAAAGTAACTATTTCCATTGGGTAATATATCGACATAAACAAATAACAGGAATCCTTCTATTGCATGGCAATTAAATTAGAAATTAAAAATCTCTATAAAATATTTGGCGAGCACCCACAGAGAGCTTTCAAATATATCGAACAGGGACTTTCAAAAGAACAAATTCTGGAAAAAACTGGACTATCGCTTGGCGTAAAAGACGCCAGTCTGGCGATTGAAGAAGGCGAGATATTTGTCATCATGGGATTATCCGGTTCGGGTAAATCTACAATGGTACGTCTTCTCAATCGCCTGATTGAACCCACCCGTGGACAAGTGCTAATTGACGGCATCGATATCGCCAAAATATCCGACGCAGAGCTCCGTGAGGTGCGCAGAAAAAAGATTGCGATGGTCTTTCAGTCATTTGCTTTAATGCCGCATATGACCGTGCTGGATAATACCGCGTTCGGTATGGAATTAGCGGGAATTAACGCAGAGGAACGTCGGGAAAAAGCACTTGATGCTCTGCGTCAGGTGGGGCTGGAAAATTATGCCCACAGCTACCCGGATGAACTTTCTGGCGGCATGCGTCAGCGCGTTGGACTAGCCCGTGCATTAGCGATTAATCCAGATATTTTATTAATGGACGAAGCCTTCTCTGCGCTTGATCCATTAATTCGCACTGAGATGCAGGATGAGCTGGTAAAATTACAGGCGAAACATCAACGTACCATTGTCTTTATTTCCCACGATCTCGACGAAGCGATGCGTATTGGCGACCGGATTGCCATTATGCAAAATGGCGAAGTGGTACAGGTCGGTACACCGGACGAAATTCTCAATAATCCGGCAAATGATTATGTCCGAACCTTCTTCCGTGGCGTCGATATTAGCCAGGTGTTCAGCGCAAAAGATATTGCTCGTCGGACACCAAACGGCTTAATTCGTAAAACGCCCGGCTTCGGCCCGCGTTCGGCACTGAAATTATTGCAGGATGAAGATCGCGAATATGGTTACGTCATCGAACGCGGTAATAAATTTGTCGGCGCCGTGTCTATCGATTCGTTAAAAGCGGCATTAACGCAGCAACAAGGTCTTGATGCCGCGTTGATTGATACTCCCTTAGCGGTTGATGCGCAAACGCCTCTCAGCGAGTTGCTCTCGCATGTCGGACAGGCACCCTGTGCGGTGCCCGTGGTCGACGAGGACCAACAGTATGTCGGCATCATTTCCAAAGGGATGCTGCTACGCGCTTTAGATCGTGAGGGGGTAAACAATGGCTGATCAAAACAATCCGTGGGATACCACAGCAGCGGCGGACAGCGCCGCACAATCCGCAGACGCCTGGGGAATGCCGGCAACAACGCCTACTGACGGCGGCGCTGACTGGCTGACGAATACGCCCCCGCCGGCACCTGAACATTTCAATATTATGGATCCGTTCCATAAAACGCTGATCCCACTCGACAGTTGGGTAACTGAAGGGATCGACTGGGTCGTGACCCATTTCCGTCCGCTCTTCCAGGGCGTTCGCGTTCCGGTGGATTATATCCTCAACGGTTTCCAGCAACTGCTGCTGGGTATGCCCGCGCCTGTGGCGATTATCGTTTTCGCCCTGCTAGCCTGGCAGATTTCCGGCGCAGGAATGGGCGTGGCGGCGCTGATTTCGCTGGTTGCCATCGGTGCAATCGGTGCCTGGTCGCAGGCAATGGTTACTCTGGCGCTGGTGTTAACCGCCCTGCTGTTTTGTATCGTCATCGGCCTGCCTCTGGGGATCTGGCTGGCGAGAAGCCCACGGGCAGCAAAAATAATCCGTCCTCTGCTTGATGCCATGCAGACGACGCCTGCGTTTGTTTATCTGGTGCCAATCGTCATGCTGTTTGGTATTGGTAACGTGCCGGGCGTAGTGGTGACGATCATCTTTGCTCTGCCGCCGATTATCCGACTGACTATTCTGGGGATTAACCAGGTTCCGGCGGATCTGATTGAAGCCTCACGCTCATTCGGTGCCAGCCCGCGCCAGATGTTGTTCAAAGTTCAGTTACCGCTGGCGATGCCGACCATTATGGCGGGCGTCAACCAGACACTGATGCTGGCTCTTTCCATGGTGGTCATCGCCTCGATGATTGCCGTCGGCGGGCTGGGTCAGATGGTACTGCGCGGTATCGGTCGTCTGGACATGGGACTTGCTACCGTTGGCGGCATCGGGATTGTGATCCTCGCCATTATCCTCGATCGCCTGACACAGGCCGTTGGGCGCGACGCCCGCAGTCGCGGCAACCGTCGCTGGTATACCACTGGCCCTGTCGGTCTGCTGACCCGTCCATTCATTAAATAACTATGCACTTGCCCGGTGACGCCGGGCATTACCCCCTGCCAAAAAAAAGGAATAACAATGCGACATAGCGTACTTTTTGCGACAGCGTTTGCCACGCTTATCTCTACACAAACTTTTGCTACCGATCTACCGGGCAAGGGAATTACCGTAAACCCGGTTCAGAGCACCATCACTGAAGAAACCTTCCAGACGCTGCTGGTCAGCCGTGCGCTGGAGAAATTGGGTTATACCGTCAATAAACCCAGCGAAGTGGATTACAACGTTGGCTACACCTCGCTTGCTTCTGGCGATGCGACCTTTACCGCGGTGAACTGGACGCCACTGCATGACAACATGTACGAAGCAGCCGGTGGCGATAAGAAGTTTTATCGTGAAGGGGTATTTGTTAACGGTGCGGCACAAGGTTACCTGATCGATAAGAAAACCGCCGACCAGTACAAAATCACCAACATCGCACAACTGAAAAATCCGAAGATCGCCAAACTGTTCGATACCAACGGCGACGGTAAAGCGGATTTAACCGGTTGTAACCCAGGCTGGGGCTGTGAAGGTGCGATCAACTATCAGCTTGCCGCGTATGACCTGACCAATACCGTAACCCATAATCAGGGGAACTATGCGGCGATGATGGCTGACACCATCAGTCGTTACAAAGAGGGCAAACCGGTGTTTTACTACACCTGGACGCCATACTGGGTGAGTAACGAACTGAAGCCAGGCAAAGATGTCGTCTGGTTGCAGGTGCCGTTCTCCGCACTGTCGGGTGATAAAAATGCCGACACCAAGCTGCCGAATGGTGCGAATTACGGCTTCCCGGTAAGTACAATGCATATCGTTGCCAACAAAGCCTGGGCTGAGAAAAACCCGGCGGCAGCAAAACTATTTGCCATTATGCAATTGCCAGTGGCGGATATTAACGCCCAGAACGCCATTATGCATGACGGCAAAGCCTCAGAAAGCGATATTCAGGGTCACGTTGATGGCTGGATCAAAGCCCACCAGCAGCAGTTTGACGGCTGGGTGAATGAAGCGCTGGCGGCGCAGAAATAATTTTTATTCGGGCGGATAAGGCGTTTTCACCGCATCCGCCGTTTTGTGCACAATGCCTGATGCGACGCTGACGCGTCTTATCAGGCCTACAAACTACAAATCACACTCATTCCGTAGGGCGGATAAGGCGTTTTCACCGCATCCGCCGTTCTGTGCACAATGCCTGATGCGACGCTGACGCGTCTTATCAGGCCTACAAACTACAAACCACACTCATTCCGTAGGGCGGATAAGGCGTTTTCGCCGCATCCGCCGTTCTGTGCACAATGCCTGATGCGACGCTGACGCGTCTTATCAGGCCTACAAACTACACCGCACATTTCAACAACCTATCTTTTACCCGCCATTCATAAACATCCACTATGATTGGTTTTCAGACTAATCATCACCTGATAAACAAAAACAATGACTAAAACCAATCATGAGCTTAGCCCGGCGCTGATCATGCTGATGTCGATCGCCACCGGTCTGGCAGTCGCCAGCAACTATTACGCCCAGCCGTTGCTCGACACCATCGCGCGTAACTTTTCCCTTTCCGCCAGTTCAGCAGGCTTTATCGTCACCGCCGCACAATTAGGCTATGCCGCCGGTCTGCTGTTTCTTGTCCCCCTCGGGGATATGTTTGAACGCCGCCGCCTGATTGTCTTCATGACCTTACTGGCAGCCGGAGGCATGTTGCTCACCGCCAGCAGTCAGTCGCTGGCAATGTTGATCCTCGGCACGGCATTAACCGGCTTATTCTCGGTCGTGGCACAAATTCTGGTTCCGCTGGCGGCGACGCTGGCTTCACCCGATAAACGCGGCAAAGTGGTTGGCACCATTATGAGCGGCCTGCTGTTGGGGATTTTGCTGGCGCGGACCATTGCCGGGCTGCTGGCAAACCTCGGCGGCTGGCGTACCGTCTTCTGGGTTGCATCGGTGTTAATGGCACTGATGGCGCTGGCGTTATGGCGCGGTCTGCCACAAATGAAATCAGAAACCCAACTCAACTATCCACAGTTGTTAGGTTCCGTTTTCAGTATGTTTATGCACGATAAGATACTACGCACCCGTGCGGTACTGGGCTGCCTGACTTTTGCCAACTTCAGTATTCTCTGGACATCGATGGCTTTTCTGCTCGCTGCGCCACCCTTTAATTACAGCGACGGCATGATTGGTCTGTTTGGCCTGGCAGGTGCCGCGGGAGCATTAGGCGCACGTCCAGCGGGAGGTTTTGCTGATAAGGGCAAATCGCACCTCACAACGACTTTTGGTTTACTGCTGTTATTACTTTCATGGCTGGCGATCTGGTTCGGTCATACCTCCGTGCTGGCGCTGATTATTGGCATCCTGGTGCTGGATCTCACCGTCCAGGGCGTGCATATCACTAATCAGACCGTGATTTATCGAATTCACCCAGATGCGCGTAATCGCCTGACCGCGGGTTATATGACCAGCTACTTTATGGGCGGCGCAGCCGGCTCGTTGATTTCGGCCTCCGCCTGGCAACATGCTGGTTGGGCTGGCGTTTGTCTGGCTGGCGCGACGATTGCTCTGGTTAACCTGTTGGTCTGGTGGCGAGGTTTTCATCATCAGAAAGCTGCAAATTAAGCAATCAGCAACCGTTTTCGTCGCTTTACACTGATAAGGGTGTTAAGAATCCCATCAGTCTGATAAGGTTAAGATATTCATTCAGTCTATTTATAATATTAACAGTCGTTAAGCGTACACTCTATGGAAAGCCCAATTCCTCAGCCTGTTTCTGATTCGGCGACCTTCATGGAAGGATGCAAAGACAGTTTACCGATTGTTATTAGTTATATTCCGGTAGCCTTTGCTTTCGGTCTGAATGCGACCCGTCTGGGATTTACCCCTCTCGAAAGTGTTTTTTTCTCCTGCATTATTTATGCAGGAGCCAGTCAGTTCGTCATTACTGCGATGCTGGCGGCCGGGAGTAGTTTGTGGGTTGCTGCACTGACAGTGATGGCAATGGACGTTCGCCATGTTTTGTATGGCCCGTCATTGCGTAGCCGCATAGCCCGGCATCTGCAAAAATCGAAAACTGCGCTGTGGGCGTTTGGCCTGACAGACGAAGTTTTTGCAGCGGCAACGGCAAAGCTGGTACGCAATAATCGCCGCTGGAGTGAAAACTGGATGATTGGCATCACCTTCAGTTCGTGGTCGTCGTGGGTATTTGGTACGGTAATAGGGGCATTCTCCGGCAGCGGTTTGCTGCAAGGTTATCCAGCCGTTGAAGCAGCATTAAGCTTTATGCTGCCAGCGCTCTTTATGAGTTTCCTGCTCGCCTCTTTCCAACGCAAACAATCCCTTTGCGTTACCGCAGCGTTAATTGGCGCCCTCGCAGGCGTAACGTTGTTTTCAATTCCCGTCGCCATTCTGGCAGGTATTGTCTGTGGTTGCCTCACCGCGCTCATCCAGTCGTTCTGGCAAGGAGCACCTGATGAGCTATGAGGTTCTGCTGCTCGGATTATTGGTCGGTGCTGCGAATTACTGTTTTCGTTATTTACCACTGCGTCTGCAGGCGGGCAATGCTCGTCCAGCCAAACGCGGCGCGGTGGGTATTTTGCTCGACACCATTGGCATTGCCTCTATTTGCGCTCTGCTGGTTGTTTCTACTGCACCAGAAGTGATGCACGACTCACGCCGTTTCGTGCCCACGCTGGTCGGTTTTGTGGTACTGGGCGCCAGCTTCTACAAAACACGCAGCATTATCGTCCCCACTCTACTCAGCGCGCTGGCCTATGGGCTCGCCTGGAAAGTGCTGACGATTATATAACTCACAAGAATTGATTTTTATAAAACAATACATTTACTTTATTTGTCACTGTCGTTACTATATCGGCTGAAATTAATGAGGTCATACCCAAATGGATAGTTCGTTTACGCCCATTGAACAAATGCTAAAATTTCGCGCCAGCCGCCATGAAGATTTTCCTTATCAGGAGATTCTTCTGACTCGTCTTTGTATGCACATGCAAAGCAAGCTGTTGGAGAACCGCAATAAAATGCTGAAGGCTCAGGGGATTAACGAGACGTTGTTTATGGCGTTGATTACGCTGGAGTCTCAGGAAAATCACAGTATTCAGCCTTCTGAATTGAGTTGTGCTCTTGGATCATCCCGTACCAATGCGACGCGTATTGCCGATGAGCTGGAAAAACGTGGTTGGATCGAGCGTCGTGAAAGCGATAACGATCGCCGTTGCCTGCATCTGCAATTAACGGAAAAAGGTCATGAGTTTTTGCGCGAGGTCCTACCACCGCAGCATAACTGCCTGCATCAACTCTGGTCTTCACTTACCGCAAGTGAGAAAGATCAACTCGAGCAAATCACCCGCAAATTGCTCTCTCGTCTCGACCAGATGGAACAAGACGGTGTGGTTCTCGAAGCGATGAGCTAACGCGTCATCTCGCTCAAAAATCCAGATTTATAAAAGAAAAACTGACCGGCCAGCATCGTAACGTGCTGGCCTTTTTGGCAAGCAGGTCGGCTCAGCCGATGAGTTAAGAAGATCGTGGAGAACACTATGAGCGCAAATGCGGAGACTCAAACCCCGCAGCAACCGGTAAAGAAGAACGGCAAGCGTAAACGCCTGCTACTCCTTCTCACCTTGCTCTTTATTATTATTGCCGTAGCGACAGGGATTTATTGGTTTTTGGTACTGCGTCATTTTGAAGAAACTGATGACGCATACGTAGCAGGGAATCAGATTCAGATTATGTCTCAGGTGTCGGGTAGCGTGACAAAAGTCTGGGCCGATAATACCGACTTTGTGAAAGAAGGCGATGTATTGGTCACTCTCGACCCGACGGATGCCCGTCAGGCGTTTGAAAAAGCCAAAACGGCGCTGGCCTCCAGCGTGCGCCAGACCCACCAGTTAATGATTAATAGCAAACAGTTGCAGGCGAATATTGAGGTGCAAAAAATCGCCCTCGCGAAAGCACAGAGCGACTACAACCGCCGTGTCCCGCTGGGCAACGCCAACCTGATTGGCCGCGAAGAGCTGCAACACGCCCGCGACGCCGTTACCAGCGCCCAGGCGCAACTGGATGTCGCCATCCAACAATACAATGCCAATCAGGCGATGATTCTGGGGACTAAACTGGAAGATCAGCCTGCGGTGCAACAGGCCGCTACCGAAGTACGTAATGCCTGGCTGGCACTGGAGCGTACTCGTATTGTCAGCCCGATGACCGGTTATGTCTCTCGCCGTGCTGTACAGCCTGGTGCGCAAATTAGCCCGACAACGCCGCTGATGGCAGTGGTTCCAGCCACTAACATGTGGGTCGATGCTAACTTTAAAGAGACGCAAATTGCCAATATGCGTATCGGTCAGCCGGTCACCATCACCACCGATATTTACGGCGATGATGTGAAATACACCGGGAAAGTGGTCGGTCTGGATATGGGTACGGGTAGCGCGTTCTCACTACTTCCGGCGCAAAATGCCACCGGAAACTGGATCAAAGTCGTTCAGCGTCTTCCTGTTCGCGTCGAACTGGACCAGAAACAACTGGAACAGCACCCGCTGCGTATCGGTTTATCCACGCTGGTAAGCGTCAATACGACTAACCGTAACGGTCAGGTACTGGCAAGCACAGTGCGCTCCACTCCAGTAGCGGTAAGTACCGCCCGTGAAATCAGCCTGGAACCTGTCAATAAACTGATCGACGACATCGTAAAAGCTAACGCTGGCTAATCCAGAGGTGTGTGTGATGCAACAGCAAAAACCGCTGGAAGGCGCGCAACTGATCATTATGACGATTGCGCTGTCGCTGGCGACATTCATGCAGGTGCTGGACTCCACCATTGCTAACGTGGCGATCCCCACTATCGCCGGAAATCTGGGCTCATCGCTCAGTCAGGGAACGTGGGTAATTACCTCTTTCGGGGTGGCGAATGCCATCTCGATCCCCCTTACCGGCTGGCTGGCAAAGCGTGTCGGGGAAGTAAAACTGTTCCTCTGGTCGACCATCGCTTTCGCCATTGCTTCGTGGGCGTGTGGTGTCTCCAGCAGCCTGAACATGCTGATCTTCTTCCGCGTGATTCAGGGGATTGTCGCCGGACCGTTGATCCCGCTTTCGCAAAGTCTATTGCTGAATAACTACCCGCCAGCTAAGCGTTCTATTGCGCTGGCGTTGTGGTCGATGACGGTGATTGTCGCGCCAATTTGCGGCCCAATCCTTGGTGGTTATATCAGCGATAATTATCACTGGGGCTGGATCTTTTTTATCAACGTGCCAATTGGCATAGCAGTAGTGTTGATGACGCTGCAAACCCTGCGCGGACGCGAAACCCGTACCGAACGGCGGCGAATTGATGCCGTGGGGCTGGCACTGCTGGTGATTGGTATCGGCAGCCTGCAGATTATGCTCGACCGGGGTAAAGAACTGGACTGGTTCTCATCACAGGAAATTATCATTCTCACGGTGGTGGCTGTGGTGGCTATCAGTTTCCTGATTGTCTGGGAACTGACGGACGATAACCCGATAGTTGACCTGTCGTTGTTTAAGTCGCGCAACTTTACCATTGGCTGCTTATGTATCAGCCTCGCCTATATGCTTTACTTCGGCGCTATTGTTTTACTTCCGCAGTTATTACAGGAGGTCTACGGTTACACGGCGACGTGGGCAGGGTTGGCGTCTGCGCCGGTAGGGATTATTCCGGTGATCCTGTCGCCGATTATTGGCCGCTTCGCACATAAACTGGATATGCGTCGACTGGTAACCTTTAGTTTTATTATGTATGCCGTCTGCTTCTACTGGCGTGCGTATACCTTTGAACCGGGTATGGATTTCGGCGCGTCGGCCTGGCCGCAGTTTATCCAGGGCTTCGCAGTGGCTTGCTTCTTTATGCCGCTGACCACCATTACGCTGTCTGGTTTGCCGCCTGAACGGCTGGCGGCGGCGTCAAGTCTCTCCAACTTTACGCGAACACTGGCAGGGTCCATCGGTACGTCCATCACCACGACCATGTGGACCAATCGCGAGTCGCTGCACCATGCGCAATTGACCGAGTCAGTGAATCCGTATAATCCGAACGCCCAGGCGATGTACAGTCAACTGGAAGGGCTGGGGATGACGCAACAACAGGCATCTGGCTGGATTGCCCAGCAGATCACCAATCAGGGGCTGATTATTTCCGCCAATGAGATCTTCTGGATGTCAGCCGGGATATTCCTCGTCCTGCTGGGGCTGGTGTGGTTTGCTAAACCGCCATTTGGCGCAGGTGGCGGCGCAGGCGGCGCGCATTAATGTTATCAAAGGGAGCTACGGCTCCCTTTTTGTTGTGCACAGAAAACCCCCAGCTAGGCTGGGGGTTCTGGAAAGCTTTCAGCTTTGAGCCAGTTATTAAAACCCCTTTTGATTTGTTAAAACACCTTGCGGTCTGGCAACTGCAAGTGTCAAACAAGAAATCAAAAGGGGGTCCCAATGGGGAACGAAAAGAGCTTAGCGCACACCCGATGGAACTGTAAATATCACATAGTTTTTGCGCCAAAATACCGAAGACAGGTGTTCTACAGAGAGAAGCGTAGAGCAATAGGCAGTATTTTGAGAAAGCTGTGTGAGTGGAAAAGCGTACGGATTCTGGAAGCTGAATGCTGTGCAGATCATATCCATATGCTTGTGGAGATCCCGCCCAAAATGAGCGTATCCGGCTTTATGGGATATCTGAAAGGGAAAAGCAGTCTGATGCTTTACGAGCAGTTTGGGGATTTGAAATTCAAATACAGGAACAGGGAGTTCTGGTGCAGGGGGTACTACGTCGATACGGTGGGTAAGAACACGGCGAAGATACAGGATTACATAAAGCACCAGCTTGAAGAGGATAAAATGGGAGAGCAGTTATCGATTCCCTATCCGGGCAGCCCGTTTACGGGCCGTAAGTAAGGAAGTTGGATGCAAATGTCAGATCGTGTGCGCCTGTTAGGGCGCGGCTGGTAAGAGAGCCTTACAGGCGCATTTGAAAAACCTCCGGCTATGCCGGAGGATATTTATTTTGCTCATCTTACGCCAGAAAAAGCCGTTCGTCTGGAATGCGACAAACATTACCCCGCCAGCTGCGTAGCCAGCTCATCAGTCTGTTTACGGCTTATGGTGCACGGGCAAAAATCGTTTATCTGGAAGTACCATGGGCGCAATGGAAGCAGCAAAATGCCAGGCGCAAGTATGCGGTGCCTGAAGCGGTCGTGATGCGAATGGCCTCAAGGCTGGAAGTTCCTCAACCAGATGAAGCGCATAGTGTGGAATATCGGGTGACTGATCGGTAAAAACAGGCTGTGATATTCGTATATTGCTGACAAATTGCTCGCGGTTTGATGCCGGATGCGGCGCGGACGCCTTATCCGGCCTACAATAGTGAGAAAATTCAATAAATTGAGATTTCCACGTAGGCCTGATAAGCATCGCGCATCAGGCAAGCCAGGCAGTGATATCACCGCCCGACTTCTTCTGCCTGAGCTAACTAGATGTGCAGCTCCTGCAACTTCTCTTTCGGCAGCGCCAGCTCTTCGTTACTGTTGATACGCACGCCACGCTCCAGAATATTACGGGCGATATCCTGCGCTTCCTGCAACGAATGCATCTGATAAGTGCCACACTGGTAGACGTTCAGCTCCGGGATCTGATTCTGATCCTGCACTTTCAGCACGTCTTCCATTGCCGCTTTCCAGGCATCAGCGACACGCTGCTCATCTGGCGTACCAATCAGACTCATATAAAAACCGGTGCGACAGCCCATTGGCGAGATATCGATAATCTCTACGCCATTGCCGTTAAGATGGTTACGCATAAAACCAGCAAACAGATGTTCCAGAGTATGGATGCCTTTTTCTGGCATCACTTCTTTGTTCGGTACGCAGAAGCGCAGATCGAACACGGTGATTGCGTCGCCATGCGGGGTGTTCATTGTTTTCGCCACCCGAACTGCAGGCGCTTCCATCCGGGTATGATCGACTGTGAAGCTATCTAACAACGGCATTTAGCCACCTCCGGTAATTTTTTTAAAAATTTTCTGAACTCTTTCTTCCCAGGCGAGTCTGAGTATATGAAAGACGCGCATTTGTTATCATCATCCCTGAATTCAGAGATGAAATTTTGGCCACTCCCGAGTGGCCTTTTTCTTTTCTGTCAGGCGTGCTTTTCCAGCCACACCGCAAACGGCTCAGCATCTGCGGCTTCCATTTCCTGCTGACGACGTTTTGATGCCTCACGCTCGGCAACAAAATCCTCTTCGCGCAGAATTTCCAGCGGCTCTTCACGCAGCAGGTTACGGTATGCTTCAGCAAACGCTTTGCCCGTTCCGCCAATACCAGTATCAATCATAGACCTTAAGATACGAGCAGAGAAAGTCAGATCGGGATTATCAAAGCTGGCGACCAGTTCATCACACACTTTCTGGTACGCTTCGCCGCCGTTAATGCTATCCAGCGTTTGCGCAACACGTTTCAGATCGCGGAACAGATCTTTACCCACCTGCGACAGCGGGAACTGCGCGGTTTCACAACCGATGCCCAGCGTCAGGCCTGGTTTGCGACCTTCGAGGATCACCCGGTTCCAGTTAACACGTGTACAGGCAAGTTCACTACTGCTCATTTCCGGTGCATCAGCCAGCGCACACCAGACCATAAACAGGTCGAGGAATCGCACCTGCTGCTCATCTACACCAATCGGCGAGAACGGGTTGATGTCCAGCGAACGCACTTCAATATATTCAATGCCGCCACGTAACAACGCATCAGATGGCGATTCGCCGCTGCGGGTAACGCGTTTCGGGCGAATCGGCGCATATAGCTCGTTTTCAATCTGCAGCACATTGCTGTTGATTTGCAGCCGCTTGCCGTCTTTCTCTATACCAATCTTCGCGTACTCTTCCGACGGCGTTTTGATTGCCTGTTTAAGGCCCGCTACGTACTCGTAAAGATCGTTGAAGGTAATACCAAGATTGCTTTGCGATTTATTGGTATAGCCAAGATCGCTCAAACGAAGAGAGGTCGCATACGGCAGGTAGTACATACCGCACTCGGTTTTTTCAAACGGCAGCGACGTCGGTTTACCTTGCAGGAATGAAGAGCAAATTGCTGGAGATGCGCCAAACAAGTAAGGAATAACCCAACCGAAGCGATAGTAGTTACGGATAACGCGGAAATAGCCCGCAGAAATTTTCTCTTTGGCGTCTTCGCCCGAGATATCGCCGCACTTCGCTTGCCAGAATGCCATTGGCAAAGAGAAGTTGTAGTGCACGCCGGAAATGGTTTGCATCAGAGCGCCATAGCGATTTTTCAGCCCTTCACGGTACAGCGTTTTAAAGCGACCGGTATTTGAAGTGCCGTACTGTGCCAGTTTGATATCCTGACCTTCTGCGATGTAGCATGGCATACTCAACGGCCACATCCGCTCATCGCCCATGTTGCGCGCCGTATAACGATGCAGATCGCGCATAAAAGTCAGCATATGTTCAATATCGCCATCCACTGGTGTGATAAATTCCAGCAATGCTTCGGCAAAATCGGTAGTTATCCATTTATGCGTCAATGCGGAACCTAATGCTTCAGGATGACCTGTTGTTGCCAGTGTGCCATCGGCATTTACACGTAAAGTTTCGCGCTCCAGCCCACGCTGTATCCCCTTTAAAGCCTGAGGATGTTTTTCCAGCCAAGCCAGCGCCTGTGATACGTCCGGGATCAAATTGACCTCCCGCCTGTCAAAATCGTTTTAATTAGCATAACTGTAATGGTGGCCATGTGTGCAGGCCTACAATTAGTGCCACCACATCATGCCCTGAACGGTGGCTGCTGCAATCGCAACATAGCGCAACGCTTTACCAAGGCACAAAAAAATGATTACTGGTCCCCAGGAAATGCGCATCCATCCCGCTAACAGACACAGTAAATCGCCAACCACTGGCATCCAGCTAAGTAATAGTGTGACTGCGCCATAGCGTTTCAGCCAGCCGGTGGCTTTCTCTTGCCAGCGCGATGTTTCGCGCAATGGAAAGAAGCGCCCAAGGATAACGTTAGTTAGCCCTCCAAGGCTATTACCCATTGTTGCTGTTAATACTAAAACCCAGGGATGACTCACCCCGGAAAGCAACATTGCCACCAGAACTATTTCGGAATTACCGGGTAATAGTGTAGCGCTGAGAAAACTGCTGGCAAACAACGAGAAGAGCGATAACGCTTCACTCACAACAAGCGAACATCCACAGCGTCCATACCTGCGGCGCGAGCTGCCTGAATACCGAAATCAGCATCTTCAAAGACCACGCACTGAGCTGGCTGCACGCCCATATGTTGTGCACACAACAAAAATGTGTCTGGCGCAGGTTTATGGTGTTTGACGTGATCAGCGGCAACGACCGTGTCAAAGTAACGGCGTAATCCCAGATGCGTTAACAGCGCCTCTGCTATCGCGCTTTCGCTCCCCGTACCGACAGCCATAGGCCGACGGCCGTACCAACTTTTCACCACTTCAACAAGTGGCAGAGGCTCGACGCTATCCAGCAACATACTTCTTACTGCCTCTGTTTTTTCACGCGCCAGCGCATACGGGTCGAGATCGGCCTGATTCAATTCAATGATCGCCTGAGCAATTCGCCAGGTGGGCGAGCCATTAAGCGCAATCATCGCCTGAACATTGTACCGAAGACCGTAACGCCCTAATACTTCGCGCCACGCTTTACGGTGTGTCGGTTCCGTATCCAGGATAGTGCCATCCATATCAAAAATTAAACCTGCATAACGCTCGTACATGGTCTTCTCGCAAGTCGAAAAATATGACGCTACTTTAGCGTAATTGCTTGATTTTGTCGCTGATGGCGAAGGAGAAGAATATTCAGGAAATGGAGAAAACAGTTATTTAGAAATGAGAGATTTTTTGAAGGAAATTTTTAGAGAAGATGGTGCATCCGGGAGGATGACTCACTGGCGTTCGCCCTTCGGGTCGTTGCTGAAGCAACGTTATCCTTCCTGGTGCAGGAGGTCGTTACCGCCACCTCTTCCATATCTTCATCGCTGAAAATTACGGAGAAAATGGTGCATCCGGGAGGATTCGAACCTCCGACCGCTCGGTTCGTAGCCGAGTACTCTATCCAGCTGAGCTACGGATGCATCGGAAAACTTATTTTACTGCTGATATTGATATCAGCTACTAAAGCCATATCAAGTAAGAGATGGTGCATCCGGGAGGATTACTCGCCTTGCGGCTCGCCCTTCGGGCCGTTGCTGAAGCAACGTTATCCTTCCTGGTGCAGGCGGTTGTTACCGCCACCTCTTCCATATCTTCATCGCTGAAGATTACGGAGAATATGGTGCATCCGGGAGGATTCGAACCTCCGACCGCTCGGTTCGTAGCCGAGTACTCTATCCAGCTGAGCTACGGATGCATCGGAAAACTTATTTTACTGCTGATATTGATATCGCTACTAAAGCCATATCAAGTAAGAGATGGTGCATCCGGGAGGATTACTCGCCTTGCGGTTCGCCCTTTGGGCCGTTGCTGAAGCAACGTTATCCTCCCTGGTGCAGGCGGTTGTTACCGCCACCTCTTCCATATCTTCATCGCTGAAGATTACGGAGAATATGGTGCATCCGGGAGGATTCGAACCTCCGACCGCTCGGTTCGTAGCCGAGTACTCTATCCAGCTGAGCTACGGATGCATCGGGAAACTTACTTTACTGCAGATTTTTGATACCGCTACTAAAGCCGCATCAAGTAAAAGATGGTGCATCCGGGAGGATTCGAACCTCCGACCGCTCGGTTCGTAGCCGAGTACTCTATCCAGCTGAGCTACGGATGCAAATGGCGGTGAGGCGGGGATTCGAACCCCGGATGCAGCTTTTGACCGCATACTCCCTTAGCAGGGGAGCGCCTTCAGCCTCTCGGCCACCTCACCACACGCCTCTTACGAGTGCTTCGAAGAACTTGTTTATCGCTCATCGTCGCTGCGTGGCGCACATATTACTTTCTGAGACTTATAAGTCAAACAATTTTTCCTACACTTTTATCGTTTGCACACTTCACGCGCAATTAGTCTGTAAAAACGTCAAAAAGAGTGTTTTATCAACAGAAAAATGGGCGTCTGGCGGATAGCAGTAATACAAAAAAGTGGAGACTTAAGTTGAATGAACGGGAGTAACGCGAAAAGAAAATGAAGTGAAGGAGAAATTTTGAGGGTGCGTCTCACCGTTAAAGATGAGACGCGGAAAGATTAGTAACTGGACTGCTGGGATTTTTCAGCCTGGATACGCTGGTAGATCTCTTCACGGTGAACAGAAACTTCCTTCGGGGCATTTACGCCAATACGTACCTGGTTGCCCTTTACCCCTAAAACTGTCACGGTGACCTCATCCCCAATCATGAGGGTCTCACCAACTCGACGAGTCAGAATCAGCATTCTTTGCTCCTTGAAAGATTAAAAGAGTCGGGTCTCTCTGTATCCCGGCATTATCCATCATATAACGCCAAAAAGTAAGCAATGACAAACACATTACATCTAAGCAGTCATGGCATTACATTCTGTTAAACCTAAGTTTAGCCGATATACACAACTTCAACCTGACTTTATCGTTGTCGATAGCGTTAATGCGAATGCCGCAGATTCGCTTCACGGCATTGCCTGACGCTTATATTATTGCAATTTCGCGCTGACCCAGCCTTTCACACTGGCTAACGCTGCAGGTAAGGCCGCAGCATCCGTACCACCGGCTTGCGCCATGTCAGGACGTCCACCACCTTTGCCGCCCACCTGCTGAGCGACCATACCAATCAGTTCCCCTGCTTTCACACGATCTGTGACGTCCTTAGATACGCCTGCAATCAGAGAAACCTTGCCTTCGGCTACCGTTGCCAGCACGATAATTGTCGACCCCAGCTGATTTTTTAAATCGTCAACCATGGTACGCAACATCTTCGGCTCAACACCGCTAAGCTCGCTAACCAACAGCTTAACACCATTAACATCAATTGCCTTACTGGAAAGATTTGCGCTCTCCTGTGCGGCAGCTTGTTCTTTAAGCTGTTGTAACTCTTTTTCCAGTTGACGCGTACGTTCCAGTACTGAACGCACTTTATCAGCCAGATTATTGCTATCGCCTTTCAGCAGATGTGCAATTTCGCCTAAACGATCGCTATCTGCATGAACGGTGGCGATAGCGCCTTCTCCGGTTACCGCCTCGATACGACGAACGCCTGCAGCAGTACCCGATTCAGAAATGATGCGGAACAGACCGATATCACCGGTGCGGCTGGCGTGAGTACCGCCACACAGCTCGGTGGAGAAATCGCCCATGCTCAGCACGCGTACGCGCTCATCATACTTCTCGCCAAACAGCGCCATCGCACCTTTCGCTTTCGCTGCCTCAAGATCCATGATGTTGGTTTCGATAGGCAGGTTGCGACGAATCTGTGCGTTCACCAGGTCTTCGACCGCACGAATCTCTTCTGGTTTCATCGCTTCGTTGTGTGAGAAGTCGAAGCGCAGCACTTTGTCATTAACCAGCGAACCTTTCTGCGATACGTGAGTACCCAGAACCTGGCGCAGCGCAGCGTGCATCAGGTGCGTTGCGGAGTGATTCAGACGAATACGAGCGCGACGAGCCTCATCAACATCAGCCTGCACCGCGTCGCCCACTTTCAGAGAACCCGCAGCAAGTTTACCGATGTGACCAATCGCCTGGCCGTATTTCTGCGTATCTTCCACCGCACAGGAGAAGTTAGCGCCTTTCAGTTCGCCTTTATCGCCAACCTGGCCGCCTGATTCCGCATAGAATGGCGTTTGATCCAGCACGACAACCGCTTCCTGACCTGCGTTGATAACATCAACCGCTTTGCCATCGACAAACAGCGCGGTCACTTTGCCGCTCAGTTCCAGATGGTCATAGCCTTTAAATTCAGAAGCGCTGTCGACACGGATCATCGCATTGTAGTCCGCACCAAAGCCGCTGGCTTCGCGCGCGCGACGACGCTGCTCTTCCATTGCCGCTTCAAAACCGGCTTCATCGACTTTGATGTTGCGTTCACGGCAAACGTCAGCCGTCAGATCAACCGGGAAGCCGTAGGTATCGTACAGACGGAAAGCGGTTTCGCCATCCAGCGTATCGCCAGAAAGTTTCGCCAGCTCTTCGTCCAGCAGCGCCAGACCGCGTTCCAGCGTGCGGGCAAACTGCTCTTCTTCGGTCTTCAGCACCTGTTCAACCAGCGCCTGCTGGCGTTTCAGGTCTTCACCCGCAGAGCCCATAACGTCGATCAGCGGACCAACCAGTTTGTAGAAGAAGGTTTCTTTCGCGCCGAGCATATTGCCGTGACGGACTGCGCGACGAATGATACGACGCAGTACATAACCACGGTTTTCGTTGGACGGCATTACACCATCCGCGATCAGGAACGCACAAGAACGAATGTGGTCAGCGATTACGCGCAGCGATTTGTTGCTCAGATCGGTCGCGCCGGTCACTTTCGCTACCGCCTGGATCAGCGTACGGAACAGGTCGATGTCATAATTAGAGTTAACGTGTTGCAGCACCGCAGCAATACGCTCAAGACCCATACCAGTATCTACAGACGGCTTCGGCAGCGGTTCCATCGTACCATCTGCCTGGCGGTTGAACTGCATGAAGACGATGTTCCAGATCTCAATGTAACGGTCGCCGTCTTCTTCCGGGCTTCCCGGAGGCCCACCCCAAATGTGGTCACCGTGATCGTAAAAGATTTCGGTGCACGGGCCGCACGGACCAGTGTCACCCATCTGCCAGAAGTTGTCAGATGCGTATGGCGCACCTTTGTTATCGCCGATGCGAATAATACGTTCGCGCGGGATACCGACTTCTTTTTCCCAGATTTCGTAGGCTTCGTCGTCGCTTTCATAGACGGTAACCCACAGACGCTCTTTCGGCAGGCCAAACCATTTTTCGCTGGTCAGCAATTCCCATGCAAACTGAATGGCATCGTGTTTGAAGTAGTCGCCGAAGCTGAAGTTGCCCAGCATTTCGAAGAAGGTATGGTGACGCGCGGTGTAACCGACGTTTTCCAGGTCGTTGTGTTTACCACCTGCACGCACACAGCGCTGGGAGGTCGTTGCGCGGGAATAATTACGCTTGTCGAGCCCAAGGAACACATCCTTGAACTGGTTCATCCCGGCGTTGGTAAACAACAAAGTTGGGTCGTTATGGGGTACCAGGGAACTGCTGGCAACTACCTGATGTCCCTTACTATGGAAAAAGTCGAGAAACGCCTGACGGATCTCAGCGGTGCTCTTGCTCATAATTATCCTGAAATCAAGCTAACGAAATATCGTTACCAACAGTAGCGCGTCGTTAACCGCCCGGCTGGTAACTGAAAAGTGGGAATAAGATAAGTTTTCTTGACTGGGAAGTAAAATCCCGTATGCGTTCAGTCAGCAAAATTTCGCCAAATTTCCTGGATATCCTCCATCAGATAGCCACGATAGAGCAGAAAACGCTGGATCTTAACTTTTTCTGAAAAGAGAACTGGCAGCGGTTCACCATATTTTCGTGTCGCCTGGTTACGAGCCAGTTCGCACCAGTCGATGTCACATTCACGCATTGCTTTTTCTGTCGCTTCGCGGGAAATGCCCTTCTGGTTCAGTTCCTGACGGATTCGCGCCGGACCATAGCCTTTGCGGCTACGGCTGGCAATAAAACGTGCGACAAAGCGGCTGTCATCAAGATAGCCATGTTCATAGCACCAGGCGATAACGCGTTCGTAATCCTCTGCCGTGGCATCAATCTCTTCCGGGCCATTTTTGCCCATAATCGGTGCCGCGAGTTTACGTCGCAGTTCTTGCTCACTGTGATCGCGTACCGCCAGAATGCGCACCGCACGGTCCAACAGACGAGCATATGCCGGGCGACGGGGTGTGGATTCTGTCATGGCATATCCTTACAACTTAAAAAGCAAAAGGGCCGCAGATGCGACCCAGGTTTTGCTGACAAAGTGCGCGTTGTTTATGCCGGATGCGGCGTGAGCGCCTTATCCGTCCTACAAACCGTGCAACTTCAATACATTGCAGAGAACATGTAGGCCTGATAAGGCGTAGCACATCAGGCAATTTTGCGTTTGTCATCCGTCTCAGAGTCGCAGATGCGTCCCTTGTGTATCAAACAAGACGATTAAAAATCTTCGTTAGCTTCTGCTACGCCTTCGCTGTCATCTACAGAGAAATCCGGCGTTGAGTTCGGGTTGCTCAGCAGCAGCTCACGTACTTTCTTCTCGATCTCTTTCGCGGTTTCCGGGTTGTCTTTCAGCCAGGCAGTCGCATTTGCTTTACCCTGACCGATCTTCTCGCCTTTGTAGCTGTACCACGCGCCAGCTTTCTCGATCAGCTTCTCTTTCACACCCAGATCAACCAGTTCGCCGTAGAAGTTGATACCTTCGCCGTAGAGGATCTGGAATTCAGCCTGTTTAAACGGCGCAGCGATTTTGTTCTTCACCACTTTCACGCGGGTTTCGCTACCCACCACGTTTTCGCCCTCTTTCACCGCGCCGATACGACGGATGTCGAGACGAACAGAGGCGTAGAATTTCAGCGCGTTACCACCGGTAGTGGTTTCCGGGTTACCGAACATCACACCAATTTTCATACGGATCTGGTTGATGAAGATCAGCAGCGTGTTGGACTGCTTCAGGTTACCCGCCAGCTTACGCATCGCCTGGCTCATCATACGTGCCGCAAGGCCCATGTGAGAGTCGCCGATTTCACCTTCGATTTCCGCTTTCGGCGTCAGTGCCGCTACGGAGTCAACAACGATAACGTCTACTGCGCCAGAGCGCGCCAGGGCGTCACAGATTTCCAGCGCCTGCTCGCCAGTGTCCGGCTGGGAACACAGCAGGTTGTCAATATCGACGCCCAGTTTACGAGCATAGATAGGGTCCAGCGCGTGTTCAGCATCGATAAACGCACAAGTTTTACCTTCGCGCTGTGCTGCGGCGATCACCTGCAACGTCAGCGTGGTTTTACCGGAAGATTCCGGTCCGTAAATTTCGACGATACGGCCCATCGGCAGACCACCTGCCCCAAGTGCGATATCCAGTGAAAGCGAACCAGTAGAGATGGTTTCCACATCCATGGAACGGTCTTCACCCAGGCGCATGATGGAGCCTTTACCAAATTGTTTCTCAATCTGGCCCAGTGCTGCCGCCAACGCTTTCTGTTTGTTTTCGTCGATAGCCATTTTTACTCCTGTCATGCCGGGTAATACCGGATAGTCAATATGTTCTGTTGAAGCAATTATACTGTATGCTCATACAGTATCAAGTGTTTTGTAGAAATTGTTGTCGCAGCGTCTGTAATGCATACGCCGTCGCCTGACGACGCACCGCATCACGGTCGCCGCTGAAGCATTCCCGGCGAGTAATGCCTTCGCCGCTGGCAGAAGCGAAAGCAAACCAGACCGTACCAACAGGCTTCTCTTCGCTGCCGCCATCTGGCCCGGCGATACCACTGATAGACACGGCATAATCAGCACGAGCCGCTTTCAGTGCACCTATCGCCATTTCCACCACGACAGGTTCACTCACCGCGCCATGCTGCGCCAGCGTCTCTTCGCGTACGCCGATCATCTGCGCTTTGGCTTCGTTGCTGTAGGTGACGAATCCACGTTCAAACCAGGCGGAACTGCCGGCAATATCGGTAATCACTTTCGCTACCCAACCGCCAGTACAAGACTCAGCAGTTGTTACGGTTGCGCCACGGGCTTTCAGCGCCAGCCCAACCTGTTCACTTAACTGCATCAGTTCACTGTCAGTCATCACAACCTCTGTCAGTCAAAAATTTATGCCGGACAAGATAGCACTTTCCCGCAAAAGATGGGGACGAGCGATTCATTTTACGAGTCGCGTTCCGAAAAAAGACTGTTGCGGCCAGTCGGTAAAGAAAAAGCGCTACCATGCCGCGTTCACATTGATATGTATTCACAGGGAGAGAATAGCAATGGCAATAAAGAAAACGGATAACACCCCACAAAACGTGCTCAAACAAACCACACAAATGCGTATGTGGGTCATCATTGGCGGCATCAGCGCACTGATTTCCGTGATATGTAAGGTTTTATCTTCTGGCTATCTTGAACCTTTTGACTTCGGTCAGGCTGCGTTAGGCGTTGTCTGCCTGGGATATGCGATATCGCTGTCGAAAAAAATCAAGCAATTACGCCATTCGAATAAACAGTAAGATAACAGAGGGAAGTTTAACCTCCCTCTTGCAAATAGTTACTGCACGCGCGCCAGCGCCACGGCTTGTCCTAACTGCCAGACCGCCATTGCGTAATGGGTGCTGTGGTTGTAACGGGTGATGGTGTAGAAGTTCGGCAGACCATACCAGTACTGGTAACCGGTGCCAACATCCAGACGCAGCAAGCTGGCCTGCTGATGATTCCCCAGCGACTGCTGCGGCGTTAGTCCAGCTGCGGCAAGTTGTGAAATGCTGTACCTGGTTTTGAAACCATTCGGTAAGCCTGGCGCCTGACCGTTTGCCATCACCGCCACCTGATCGCCTTTCACCCAGCCGTGCGCTTTGAAATAGTTCGCTACACTACCGATGGCATCAACCGGATCCCACAGGTTGATATGCCCGTCACCGCTGAAATCCACCGCATATTGTTTGTAAGACGATGGCATAAACTGACCGTAACCCATCGCACCTGCAAAGGAACCTTTCAGATTGAGCGGATCGTCCTGCTCGTCGCGCGCCATCAGCAGGAAGGTTTCCAGCTCACCTGAAAAATATTCCGCGCGGCGAGGGTAATTAAATGACAGCGTTGCCAGCGCATCGAGAATGCGAGTTTTCCCCATCACGCGTCCCCAACGGGTTTCAACGCCGATAATCCCGACGATAATTTCCGGTGGAACACCATACACCTGCCACGCGCGATTCAGTGCATCTTCATATTGATTCCAGAAAACCACGCCATTTTGCACGTTATCCGGGGTAATAAATTTTTTGCGATAGCGCAACCATGCGCCGTTCGGGCCAGATGGCGGCTTCACCGATGTGGTTGGCGCCTGGTTATCCATCAGCCGCAGTACCGAATCCAGACGTTTCGCCTGGGAGAGAATTTCCTGCAACTGCTGACGATCGAAGCCATGTTTGTTCACCATTTTGTCGATGAACTGCTGAGCATTCGGGTTATTGGCGAAGTCACCACCCATCTGCATCACGTTGTGCTGCGGCTCAAGCAGGAAGCCGCCGGACGGCGTTCCAGTGGTCGTTTCAGTCTCTGTCGGTTTTGGCTTGCTGCTACAGGCGGCAAGCAACACAAAAAGGGGAAGCAATGTTACATAACGACGCTTGAACATGAGGGGTCCATTTAACAAATTCAACCAGGGGCAAGTATGGTAAAGCATCCCGCCCCGCACAAGGAAGCGGTAGTCACTGCCCGATACGGACTTTACATAACTCAACTCATCCTCCTCACTATCCTTTCCCACAAACTTTCAAATTAAAATATTTATCTTTCATTTTGCGATCAAAATAACACTTTTAAACCTTTCAATCTGATTAGATTAGGTTGCCGTTTGGTAAAAAAACAATAAATCCTGAAGGAGAGAACAATGATAGAAACCATTACTCATGGCGCAGAGTGGTTCATCGGGCTGTTCCAGAAAGGCGGAGAGGTGTTTACCGGTATGGTGACCGGCATTCTTCCGCTGTTGATTAGCCTGCTGGTTATCATGAACGCACTGATTAATTTTATCGGTCAGCATCGTATTGAGCGCTTTGCTCAACGTTGTGCCGGTAACCCTGTTTCCCGTTATCTGCTGCTACCGTGCATTGGTACGTTTGTCTTTTGTAACCCAATGACCTTAAGTCTGGGTCGCTTTATGCCGGAAAAGTACAAACCCAGCTACTACGCTGCGGCCTCTTATAGCTGCCACTCAATGAATGGTCTCTTCCCCCATATCAACCCTGGCGAACTGTTTGTTTATCTTGGCATTGCCAGCGGTCTGACAACACTGAATCTGCCACTTGGCCCACTGGCGGTGAGTTATCTGCTGGTTGGTCTGGTCACCAACTTCTTCCGCGGCTGGGTGACCGATCTGACCACCGCCATTTTTGAGAAAAAGATGGGCATTCAGCTTGAACAAAAAGTTCACCTGGCAGGAGCAGCATCATGACGCATATTCGGATCGAAAAAGGAACGAGTGGCTGGGGCGGCCCGCTTGAGCTGGAAGCCACGCCGGGGAAAAAAATCGTCTATATCACCGCCGGTACACGTCCTGCAATTGTCGACAAACTGGCACAGCTTACCGGTTGGCAGGCTATCGACGGATTTAAAGAAGGTGAACCCGCGGAAGCGGAAATTGGTGTTGCGGTAATAGACTGTGGCGGCACATTACGCTGCGGCATTTATCCGAAACGGCGTATTCCCACTATCAATATCCACTCAACGGGCAAGTCCGGTCCACTGGCGCAGTACATCGTGGAAGATATTTATGTCTCCGGGGTGAAAGAAGAAAACATCACTGTAGTGGGTGACGCAACTCCACGACCCTCTGCTGTGGGCCGTGACTACGATACCAGTAAGAAAATCACCGAACAAAGCGATGGTTTACTGGCGAAAGTGGGTATGGGCATGGGGTCTGCCGTTGCTGTGCTGTTCCAGTCTGGCCGCGACACCATCGACACCGTATTAAAAACTATTCTGCCGTTTATGGCGTTCGTCTCGGCGCTTATTGGCATCATTATGGCTTCTGGCCTTGGTGACTGGATTGCCCATGGTCTTGCTCCGCTGGCCAGTCACCCACTGGGGCTGGTCATGCTGGCGCTCATCTGCTCCTTCCCACTGCTTTCGCCTTTCCTCGGCCCAGGCGCAGTTATCGCGCAGGTTATCGGCGTATTGATTGGTGTGCAGATTGGCCTTGGCAATATTCCGCCGCATCTGGCTTTACCGGCGCTGTTTGCCATCAACGCGCAGGCAGCCTGCGACTTCATCCCGGTCGGTTTGTCGCTGGCTGAAGCCCGTCAGGACACGGTTCGCGTCGGTGTCCCTTCTGTACTGGTGAGCCGCTTTTTAACCGGCGCGCCGACTGTACTGATCGCCTGGTTTGTCTCCGGTTTTATCTATCAATAGAGGCAGAAACATGACCGTTATTTATCAGACCACCATCACCCGTATCGGCGCGAGTGCCACTGACGCCCTCAGCGACCAGATGCTCATCACCTTTCGTGAAGGCGCGCCTGCGGATCTCGAAGAGTATTGCTTCATTCATTGCCACGGCGAGTTGAAAGGTGCACTCCATCCCGGTTTGCAATTTTCTCTCGGGCAGCATCGTTATCCGGTAACTGCCGTTGGCAGCGTGGCAGAAGACAACCTTCGCGAGCTGGGTCATGTCACCCTGCGCTTCGATGGTTTAAACGAAGCGGAATTTCCGGGCACTGTCCATGTGGCAGGCCCTGTACCCGACGATATCGCGCCGGGATCGGTTTTGAAGTTTGAATCTGTTAAGGAGTAAAAAATGAATCAGGTTGCCGTTGTCATCGGTGGTGGGCAAACCTTAGGCGCGTTTCTGTGTCACGGTCTGGCTGCCGAGGGGTATCGCGTGGCGGTTGTCGATATTCAGAGCGACAAAGCTGCAAATGTGGCGCAAGAAATTAACGCCGAATATGGTGAAGGAACAGCGTACGGTTTTGGTGCTGACGCCACCAGCGAGCAGAGCGTTCTGGCGCTCTCTCGTGGGGTAGATGAAATCTTTGGTCGCGTGGATTTACTGGTCTACAGCGCCGGAATTGCAAAAGCAGCCTTTATCAGCGATTTCCAGCTTGGAGATTTTGACCGCTCGCTACAGGTAAATCTGGTGGGCTATTTCCTGTGTGCGCGTGAATTTTCGCGTTTGATGATCCGCGACAGTATTCAGGGACGCATTATTCAGATCAACTCAAAATCCGGCAAAGTGGGCAGCAAACACAACTCTGGTTACAGCGCAGCGAAATTTGGTGGCGTCGGGCTGACTCAATCACTGGCGCTGGATCTGGCGGAATACGGCATTACGGTGCATTCGCTGATGCTCGGTAACCTGCTGAAATCGCCTATGTTCCAGTCACTGTTGCCACAATACGCGACCAAGCTGGGTATCAAACCGGATCAAGTCGAGCAGTATTACATCGATAAAGTACCGCTCAAACGCGGCTGCGATTATCAGGATGTGCTGAATATGCTGCTGTTCTACGCCAGTCCTAAGGCGTCGTACTGCACCGGACAGTCAATCAATGTCACCGGTGGTCAGGTAATGTTCTGATCAACAGCGGAGATCCGTTAAGGATCTCCGCAAGACTGATGACAAACGCAAAACTGCCTGATGCGCTGCGCTTATCAGGCCTACAGGACTTCCGCCACTACATTAAGGAGAAGTTATGGTATCCGCTCTCATCACCGTCGCCATTATCGCCTGGTGTACGCAACTGGCCTTAGGTGGCTGGCAAATTTCTCGTTTTAACCGTGCCTTCGACACACTATGCCAGCAAGGGCGGGTTGGCGTGGGACGTTCCAGCGGGCGCTTTAAACCACGGGTCGTGGTCGCCATTGCGCTGGACGATCAGCAGCGCATCGTCGACACCTTGTTTATGAAAGGACTGACCGTCTTCGCCCGACCGCAAAAAATTCCCGCAATTACCGGCATGCATGCGGGTGATTTACAGCCCGATGTGATCTTTCCCCATGATCCACTATCACAGAATGCTCTATCATTGGCGCTTAAACTGAAACGTGGATAATTTCGTTGTGAATGTTACTTGCTTGCGAAGTTATCATTTTGAAACCTAAATCAGGTAATCACGCCCATGAAACCTCGTCAGCGTCAGGCCGCCATTCTGGAGTATCTGCAAAAGCAGGGTAAATGCTCGGTTGAAGAATTGGCGCAATACTTTGACACCACAGGCACAACCATTCGCAAAGATCTGGTCATTCTGGAACATGCCGGAACCGTCATTCGTACTTATGGCGGAGTGGTGTTGAATAAAGAGGAATCCGATCCGCCTATCGATCATAAAACGCTTATCAACACCCACAAGAAAGAGCTGATTGCAGAAGCTGCCGTTGGTTTTATTCATGATGGCGATTCGATCATTCTTGATGCCGGCAGTACTGTTTTGCAAATGGTCCCCCTGCTCTCGCGCTTTAATAACATCACGGTGATGACCAACAGCCTGCATATCGTCAATGCGCTATCCGAACTGGATAACGAACAAACCATCCTGATGCCTGGTGGCACATTTCGCAAAAAATCGGCCTCATTTCACGGGCAACTGGCAGAGAATGCCTTCGAGTATTTCACCTTCGATAAATTGTTTATGGGCACCGACGGCATCGATCTCAATGCGGGCGTAACCACCTTCAATGAGGTCTTTACCGTCAGTAAAGCGATGTGTAATGCCGCGCGCGAAGTGATTTTGATGGCTGACTCATCGAAGTTTGGTCGTAAAAGCCCCAACGTGGTTTGTAGTCTTGAAAGCGTCGATAAGCTGATTACCGACGCAGGTATCGATCCAGCGTTTCGTCAGGCGCTGGAAGAAAAAGGGATCGACGTGATCATAACCGGAGAGAGCAATGAGTGAAGCACTACTGAACGCGGGACGTCAGACGTTAATGCTGGAGTTGCAGGAAGCAAGCCGTTTACCAGAACGTCTGGGCGATGATTTTGTTCGCGCCGCCAATATCATCCTGCACTGCGAAGGCAAAGTGGTGGTTTCGGGAATTGGTAAATCGGGCCACATTGGTAAGAAAATCGCTGCAACGCTTGCCAGCACCGGCACCCCGGCTTTTTTTGTCCATCCGGCAGAAGCACTGCACGGCGATCTGGGGATGATTGAAAGCCGCGATGTGATGCTGTTTATCTCTTACTCCGGTGGCGCAAAAGAGCTGGATCTGATTATTCCGCGTCTGGAAGATAAATCTATCGCGCTGCTGGCGATGACCGGCAAACCGACGTCACCGCTGGGCCTGGCGGCGAAAGCGGTGCTGGATATCTCCGTAGAACGCGAAGCCTGCCCGATGCACCTTGCGCCGACCTCCAGCACCGTCAATACCCTGATGATGGGTGACGCGCTGGCAATGGCGGTCATGCAGGCGCGCGGTTTTAATGAAGAAGATTTTGCCCGTTCACATCCAGCCGGAGCGCTGGGCGCTCGCTTGCTGAACAAAGTGCATCATCTGATGCGCCGTGATGACGCCATCCCACAGGTGGCGTTAAATGCCAGCGTGATGGACGCAATGCTGGAACTCAGTCGCACCGGTTTAGGTCTGGTGGCAGTGTGCGATGATCAACAACTGGTGAAAGGCGTCTTTACCGACGGTGATTTACGTCGCTGGCTGGTTAGCGGCGGCGCACTCACCACGCCAGTCAATGAAGCGATGACGGTCGGCGGCACCACGTTGCAGGCACAAAGCCGCGCCATCGACGCCAAAGAAATCCTGATGAAGCGCAAAATCACCGCCGCACCGGTAGTGGATGAAAACGGCAAACTCACCGGCGCAATTAACCTGCAGGATTTCTATCAGGCCGGAATAATTTAATCTTTCAATCCCAGACGTTTCGCCAGCCGATGCAGGTTGGCGACGTCGGTTTCCAGCATCCGCGCGCTGGCGGCCCAGTTGTGATGATTTTGTGCCAGTGCCTGGCGAATGGTTTCACGCTGGAACTCTTCTGTCGCTTCACGCAGATTTTGCTTAACGACGGGCATTGTCATCACTTCTGGCGACGGCAACGTCACCTCAGGAAAAGCAAAATGTTGCGCCTCAAGAACCACTTCATCGCCGCTGCGGGTCGCTCTCGCCAGCACCACCGCCCGATGAATAGCATGTTCCAGTTCGCGCACATTCCCCGGAAAACTGTAATGTTGCAGTAAATTTTGCGCACTGGCACTTAACACCACGCGGGAAAGCCCCAGCCGCAGACGACACTGCTCGCAAAAATACCCCGCCAGCAGAATGACGTCATCGCCCCGCTCACGCAGCGGCGGCACTGAAAGCGGAAAGACGCTCAGACGATGGAACAAGTCGGCGCGAAATCGCCCTGCAAGCACCTCTTCGCGTAAGTCACGGTTAGTCGCCGCCAGCACGCGCACATCCACGCGCAAACTGCGGTCATCGCCAACGCGCTGAATATCGCCATACTGCAACACCCGCAGTAGCTTGGCCTGCAATGCCAACGACAATTCGCCAATCTCATCCAGAAACAGCGTGCCGTTATCCGCCATTTCAAACTTCCCACTGCGGTTACTGATAGCACCAGTAAACGCCCCTTTCACATGCCCGAACAGTTCACTTTCCGCCACGCTTTCCGGCAGTGCGGCACAGTTGAGATAGACCAGCGGATTCACCGCCCGCGGCGAGGCTTCATGAATCGCTTTCGCCACCAGCTCTTTACCGGTTCCTGTTTCACCGCTAATTAAAACGTTGAGATCGGACGCCGCTACAATCTCAATCTCTTTTTTCAACTGCATCATGCCAGGGGACAAACCAATCATCTGCGTCGCTTTCACTGCTTCAAACGGCGCGGCATGACCCGGCAGCATATTCTGACTTTCCAGTTGTTCAATCAGCAACGCATTGCTTAACGCCCCCGCCGCCAGCGCGGCAATCAGCCGTAACTCTTCATCGCTGAAAACATCAAACTGATCGGGCTGCATCCCGTCCAGCGTCAATGCGCCGATCAGGTTTTGCCCGGCAAACAACGGCAAACCAACGCAGGCATGAACTTTCAGACTCTCCTGCCCGGGAATCAAACCGTCATAGGGATCGGGCAATTCGCTGTCTGCGGGAAAACGCACCACATCCCCGGCGCGGGCAATCGCTTCCAGCCGCGGATGACCTTCCAGCGCAAAGCGCCTGCCGAGCACATCTTTCGCCAGCCCGTCGATGGCGAGCGGAATAAACTGCCGCGAGTCGTAACGCAGCAACGCGGACGCATCACACTCCAGCACCTGACGCAACGTGGTGATCAGGCGCTGAAAACGATCCTGATGACCAATCCCGCGCTGCAATTCGATGGCGATATTCGCCAGCACATCAACGGAAAAACTCATCTTTGCCTCACTGTCAATTTGACTACAGATATTGTCATATCGACCATTCTATTGATAGTCATTTTGACTACCCATTAATGAGCATAAATTAATTTATTATTTAAAAACAATTAGATAAAAAATTGGCACGCAATCTGCAATCAGCAAGACATCTTTTTAGAACACGCTGAATAAATTGAGGTTGCTATGTCTATTGTGGTGAAAAATAACATTCATTGGGTGGGTCAACGTGACTGGGAAGTACGCGATTTTCACGGCACGGAATATAAAACGCTGCGCGGCAGCAGCTACAACAGCTACCTCATCCGCGAAGAAAAAAACGTGCTGATCGACACCGTCGACCATAAATTCAGCCGCGAATTTGTGCAGAATCTGCGTAATGAAATCGATCTGGCGGATATCGATTTCATCGTGATTAATCATGCAGAAGAAGACCACGCCGGGGCGCTGACCGAACTGATGGCGCAAATTCCCGATACGCCGATCTACTGTACAGCCAACGCTATCGACTCGATAAATGGTCATCACCATCACCCTGAGTGGAATTTCAACGTGGTAAAAACCGGCGACACGCTGGATATCGGTAACGGCAAACAGCTCATTTTTGTCGAAACGCCGATGCTGCACTGGCCGGACAGCATGATGACTTACCTGACAGGCGATGCGGTACTGTTCAGCAACGATGCTTTCGGTCAGCACTACTGCGACGAACATCTGTTCAACGATGAAGTGGATCAGACCGAACTTTTCGAACAGTGCCAACGTTACTACGCCAATATCCTGACGCCGTTCAGCCGCCTGGTAACGCCGAAAATCAACGAGATTCTGGGCTTTAACTTGCCAGTCGATATGATTGCCACCTCTCACGGCGTGGTCTGGCGCGATAACCCGACGCAAATTGTCGAGCTGTACCTGAAATGGGCGGCGGATTATCAGGAAGACAGAATCACCATTTTCTACGACACCATGTCGAATAATACCCGCATGATGGCCGATGCTATCGCCCAGGGGATTACGGAAACCGACCCACGCGTAGCGGTGAAAATCTTCAACGTTGCCCGAAGCGATAAAAACGAAATCCTGACCAATGTCTTCCGCTCAAAAGGCGTGCTGGTCGGTACTTCCACCATGAATAACGTAATGATGCCGAAAATCGCCGGGCTGGTGGAGGAGATGACCGGATTGCGCTTTCGTAACAAACGCGCCAGTGCTTTCGGCTCTCACGGCTGGAGCGGCGGTGCAGTTGACCGTCTTTCTACGCGTTTGCAGGATGCTGGTTTCGAAATGTCACTCAGCCTGAAAGCCAAATGGCGACCGGACCAGGACGCACTGGAATTATGTCGTGAACACGGTCGTGAAATCGCCCGTCAGTGGGCGCTCACGCCGCTGCCGCAGAACACCGTGAATACGGTGGTTAAAGAAGAAACCTGCGCCACCACAACGGCTGATCTCGGCCCACGGATGCAATGCAGCGTCTGCCAGTGGATTTACGATCCGGCAAAAGGCGAGCCAATGCAGGGCGTCGCACCAGGAACGCCGTGGAGTGAAGTCCCGGATAACTTCCTGTGCCCGGAATGTTCCCTCGGCAAAGATGTCTTTGATGAACTGGCATCGGAGGCAAAATGAGCAACGGCATTGTGATCATTGGTTCGGGCTTCGCCGCCCGCCAACTGGTGAAAAATATTCGCAAACAGGACGCCAGTATTCCATTAACCCTGATTGCCGCCGACAGCATGGACGAGTACAACAAACCAGACCTCAGTCATGTGATCAGTCAGGGGCAACGTGCCGACGATTTGACCCGCCAGACAGCAGGTGAATTTGCCGAGCAGTTTAATCTGCGCCTGTTTCCGCACACCTGGGTGACAGATATCGATGCCGAAGCCCATATGGTGAAAAGCCAGAATAATCAGTGGCAGTACGACAAGTTAGTGCTGGCAACCGGTGCCAGCGCCTTTGTCCCGCCGGTGCCCGGGCATGAGTTAATGCTGACGTTAAATAGTCAGCAAGAGTACAGGGCCTGTGAAACACAACTGCAGGAAGCGCAACGTGTGTTGATTGTCGGCGGTGGTTTGATTGGTAGCGAACTGGCGATGGATTTTTGTCGGGCTGGAAAAGCGGTCACGCTAATCGATAACGCCGCCAGTATTCTGGCGTCGTTAATGCCACCGGAAGTCAGCAGCCGCTTGCAGCATCGGTTGACAGAGATGGGCGTTCATCTGCTGTTGAAATCTCAGTTATTAGAGCTGGAAAAAACAGACTCTGGTATTCAGGCAACGCTGGACCGCCAGCGCAGCATCGAAGTGGATACGGTAATTGCCGCCACCGGACTGCGCCCGGAAACCGCCCTGGCACGACGCGCCGGGCTGACGATTAATCGCGGCGTTTGCGTCGATAGTTATCTGCAAACCAGTAATGCCGATATTTACGCGCTGGGCGATTGCGCGGAAATTAACGGTCAGGTATTGCCGTTCCTCCAGCCGATTCAACTTAGCGCGATGGTGCTGGCAAAAAATCTTCTCGGCAATAACACACCGCTGAAACTTCCCGCCATGCTGGTAAAAATCAAAACGCCGGAGTTACCGCTGCATCTGGCAGGAGAAACCCAGCGTCAGGATTTACGCTGGCAGATTAATACCGAACGCCAGGGAATGGTGGCGCGCGGCGTTGACGATACTGACCAGCTTCGCGCCTTTGTGGTCAGTGAGGATCGGATGAAAGAGGCGTTTGGATTGTTAAAAACGTTGCCGGTGTAGGCGCAATGTCGGATGCGACGCTAACGCGTCTTATCCGACCTACGGGGAACGCATATGTTGGTCACATCATACATTCATGCCGCATCCGGCTACTGTGCCCAAAATGTCGGATGCGGCGCTGACGCGTCTTATCCAACCTACGGGGCGTATGTGTAGGCCGGATAAGGCGTTTACGCCGCATCCGGCAATAGTGTCCAAATGCAACAGGTTTTATCCGTTCTGGACTTCCCCCGCCCCCCAACGCGCCGCAGCAATAACCCCCTGCCCCAGAGACAATCCGCCATCGCCCGCCGGTAAACTCTGCGGGAAGAGCAACGTAAAATCAGCAAGATAATGCGCCAGACGTGCACGCAGCAAACGGTTATGAATAACCCCGCCGCTGAACACCAGCGTAGTGATACCCCGCATCGTGGCTTGCTCACGCATCAACGCGGCAAAACCCTGCGCCAGTGCATCATGAAACGCCCACGCGCGTTGATTAACCGGAGCAGACCAGTTCAGCCACTGCTGCCAGAAAGTGGCGAGATCCAGTTGATTGTCCACCAGCGGCATCGTCACCGGATGCGTCACTCCGTGGCACGAAGTCGCCAGCGCCTCCAGAGCACAAGCCGCTTCACCTTCATAACTTAACGTCACTGGCGCACAGCCCAGTGCCGCCGCTACGGCATCAAACAAACGCCCGCACGATGACGCCAGCGGCGCATTGATTCCACGCTCAATGGCCCGCGCCAGCACGCTCCAGTTTTGCTGTTGCACACTCGCCGTTTCAGGGTAGCTCTGCCACTCCGGCACAAAGCGCAGACACTGTGCCAGCAGGTTACGCCACGGCTGCTTTGCAGCCAGATCGCCACCAGCAAGCGCCACCGCAGGCAAGCCGCCCAGGTGCTCGCATTCACGATAGTTCACCCGCAGGCACTCGCCGCCCCACAACGCGCCGTTCTTCCCCATACCAATACCGTCGAGCGTCAAAGCAATGACATCTCCACCATCCAAAGGCCAGTGGTGTTCTGCCAGACACGCCGCTGCGTGGGCATGATGATGCAGCACCGTTTGTGTCGGCAGATTCATCTCGCTTGCCCACTGGCTGGAGACATAGCCCGGGTGCACGTCATGCACAACGAATTGCGGGGTGAAATCATAGATGTTCTGCATCAGGCGTAACGCTTCGCGCCACTGCATCTGGATGCCATCATCACTTAAATCGCCCAAATGCTGACTCAACACCGCTTGTTCACCGCGCACCAGGCAGAAGGTATTTTTTAAATCCGCGCCAAGACACAGCACAGGCGGGACATTTTTAAAGCCCGGAGGTAAAGCCAGCGCGTCCGGCACATACCCTCGCGAACGGCGCAGCATTTCGCCGCTTTCGCGCACCACCGAATCATCCATCCGCTGCACGATGTCGCGGTTATGCAATAAAAATCCGTCGGCGATGCCCTGCAAATCTTCCAGTGCCTGTTCGTTGCTGATAGCCGGTGGTTTACCGCTCAGGTTGCCGGAGGTCATCACCAACGGGCATTGCAATTCCTGTAACAGCAAATGCTGGAGCGGGTTCGCAGGCAACATCACCCCGACTTCGTTAAGACCAGGAGCGATATCGTCACACAATTCAGGAACGTATTTTTTATCCACCAGCACAATCGGCGCGGCAGGCGTGTTGAGTAACTGAAACGCAGCCTCCGGTAAACCTTCTGCCGTTGGCAACATAACCGCCAGCGGTTTCGCCGGACGATGCTTACGCCCCCGGAGTGTCGCCACCGCGTTACTGTTACGCGCATCGCAGGCGAGATGGAATCCGCCAATCCCTTTGATAGCGACAATGTGGCCCATTTTTAACTGTGCGATAGCTGCCTGTAATGCCTCTTCTTGTTCAGCATGTTCACCATGACTGACCCATTCAAGATGCGGGCCACACTCCGGGCAGGCCACCGGTTGGGCATGAAAGCGACGATCGAGCGGGTCACGGTACTCTTTATCACAGGCCGGACACAGCGGAAACGCCGCCATCACGGTAAACGGGCGGTCATAAGGCATCGCGCGAATAATGGTGAAACGCGGGCCGCAGTGGGTACAGTTGATAAACGGATAACGATAACGCCGCTCGCCAGGGGTATTCATTTCGGCAAGACAAGCAGGACAAGTAGCGGCATCGGGAACAATTTGCGTATTCATGACGCCGCCCGCGCTCTGGCGGATAGTGAACTCAGTGGGCAGTTGTGGCCAGATGAACGGCTCACGCTCGACGCTATCAATACGCGCCAGCGGTGGGCAATGCTGATGTAGTTGGGCAAGAAACGTTTCCGGGTCTTCCAGCAGCCGAACTTCCACGCCATCGCCGTCATTACAGACATCGCCGTGAAGATTTAATTGCTGTGCCAGTTGCCAGACAAACGGACGAAAACCGACGCCCTGCACTTTGCCACGAATACGCAGTTGGACACCGCAAGATGTGTTTTTTGCCATTGAGTTATTCCCGCCATCATGAATTGCGTAACCCGCCCAGCCGGACACGAGCGCGTCGCATCCGGCAGTCACAGGTCGGCGATACCGCCCGCCCCGTATTCTACGAATATTTGCGGGAATTCCTTTGATGCCAGAACAGTTCTGTAAGATTTTTAGAACATCAGCGCCGTGCGACGGCGTTTTTCTGCGCTCAATTGTTCAAGTTTATTACGATCGACACAAATCAGCGCATGGGTCGGGCAAGCCGCCATACATGCCGGGCCTTCTTCACGATGGTTACATAAGTCGCATTTATTGGCCTCTGCTTTGTCGGCACGTACATTCAACCCCGCGCCGCTATTGCGAATCACCGGGCGCACCACCACTTCCATCGCGCCATACGGGCAAGCCACAACGCAGGTTTTGCAACCAATGCAACGTTCCTGCATCACATGAACAAACCCTTTATCACGGCTGATAGCACCATTCGGGCAGACGTTAGCGCACGGTGCATCTTCACACTGACGGCAGACTGTCGCCGTGGAAATGTTTACACCTTTAATGACATGGATTCGCGGTAAAAATGTTTCCGGGGTCAGCGATGCGCAATCCTGATTTTCCTGATGAGAAACCACGCACGCCACTTCACAAGTACGGCAACCAATACATTTGCTCGCGTCAGCAATGATGAAACGGTTCATCAAATTCTCCAGCTATGACAGTTAATGCGCCGATACATTCATAAATCATGCCAGTTTTTAACTTATTATTATTTAAGGAAAATATTTTCCCACAATACGACCAGACCGATGTCATCGACACAAGTGACGATGACATGTGATGACAGTATTTATCGTAGTAAGGCAGAGAGAATCCGTTTTCTGATGAATGTTTTATCGTTGCCAGTCCACATCTGGGTACTTTTTTCCGACAAGTCGTTCTGGTGGTATAAAAAAGTAATTACCAGTAACGGGGAGGATTTAAGGGAAGCAACCGTGCCGAATACGGCGTGAACAACGACCGCTTTGTCAGCTATCCATATGATTGTATTTTGAGGTTCATCGCAGATTAGCGATGAACCTTTATTAAATAATACAATTCCGACTGAAATAACAGATAAGGATACAAAATGGGTTCATGGGGAATGGAGGCTCTCGAAAGCGACGAAGGGCTGGATTTGATTAATTGGGTAGAGGAACAACTGCAAGATGATTCGACCTTTGATGCCGAGTCAATTGTTCAACGCTTAAGCCAGCATGAAGATTTGTTCGGATTTCAGGGAGATGAAGAATTTCTCTACGATAATAATGTTATCGGTCTCGTCGAACTTATCATTCAAAAAGCAGCCGGGGAAAAAATCACATCGAGTAAACAAATTGATCAACTCGACAGTTATCGGCTCACGTCGATTTTCAGCAAAAAACTCCAGGGCCGTTTACAAACAATCGACGACACACATGAGTGGATAATGCTTTTCGAGGGGCGAGCACGCGAAAAAGCAAAAGCATATCTGATTGAGATTACTGATAAATTAAGAGTAGTAAAGACAACAGCCTGAATGACAAACAAGGGCGCGCAAAATTAAGAATCTGCGCCCTTTCAAAGCCCGACAGGCGTAGCGCATCAGGCGATTTAGCGTCTGCCATCAGTCAAAGAAACCATTCCGGCTTAACGCCAAATCGGGCTGAAAGTGCCTTAATGTGGGATATCGTCAAGGATCGTTGTCCAGACAAGATCTGGCTGACCAGGGATTTAGAGCCGATTTCGTTCTTCAAATCTGCATAGGTCAGATTATGTTGATCAATCAGCGTGCGAAGTAACGCCACACCAACAGGCATTGCCGCAACGGCTTTGTCGAACTCTGCAAACTTTTCGTTGTTGTTTTCATATTCTGCAATGCGGCTCGTCAGAAAGTCGATAAGTGGATTGGTGTCATCTTCTTCAATCAAATATTCGACCAGTTCCAGTGCTTCACGATAATCATCTTCTGAGTCACTGCCTCCCAGAAAGGGGACTGCATTGACCAGTTCTCTTGTTGCTTTAACAGCGCGTGCAGCATTAGCAGTCATTCTTTGTTCTCTCTGTAGTAACGTGTCAGTTTGTCATACTCGGCGTGATTAGTTATGTGCTTCACAAAGAACCGCTTATTAACAAAGTTTATGTAGGCAATCACCCTTAGGTTGTTCCCACCTACATCCAGAACGTACCATTTGTTGCGATATTTAAAATTGTCGAGGTTGGGAAACGCCGTTCGCATTTCTTCTGGCGTAGAAAAATCCGTTTCCTTAATAACCCGATACAATGCCTGAAGAGCCAGAGCGTCGTTAGGATATTTACGCGCAGACTCTTCAAATGGCGCTTTAGAAATGATGTGCATTTTTAAGTTTTAACTTCCTTATAGTAAGTAAACAGCCACATCTGCGAGTTCTATCCTTATATGTTCGGAAACTATAGCTTATCAAATCCAAGTTCACAATATGTAAACACTTGCGCACGATATAATTACTACAAAAATCCTCATAGCCACTCTGCAAAAAGTCAGTTCTGATTCACCCCATCAAGCACATCGCCCTTTATTAAACAACGCTGTGTCAGCGCCAGATCTTTCGCTTGCGGGTTACGTCCGGCGACAGGTTTAATGACAAGTTTACGGTTGGAGGTATAGGTAAAACGCGTGAGTGCGGGATAGCTTAACTTGCCAAACCAGCCATGAACACGCTGCCATTTGGCCTCTTTTACCTGATACAAACTAGTTATCCAGTAACCGGAATCAAACTGCATGTCCAGCAATTGCGAGTGACCATTGCCTTGTAAATCAAGCAAATCATCAACGCCAGTTTCGTTTGCGGTGTAAAAACCATCGACCTGGAAAACACACGGGCGACCTTGCTGATTAAAGGTCATCAGGATTAAAAACGAGGAAGGCGCCAACCCGTTTCCCGAAACTCCTCGCCAGATAACCAAATCCTGAATGCCATTACGATCGAGGTCAGCACGGTAAAATTGCGCATTACCCGCCATATTTTGCAGCACACCCACAGGCACAAACCAGGATTTACCGGCACGGTCCTTAGCGGTTAATCGCCAGTAATCCTCTTCATTTGGCATCTTCTCAAGCGTTACGCCTGCAACGCCCACTTTTCTAAAATGCCAGTTTTGATCGGCATCATAAGGCAGGGTTAAAAGAGGTTTCAGCGACCGTTTATGAGCGTATTCGCTGTCGCTCATCGGCAGATACTCGGTAAAACCTGTGGCCTGCGCAGGCAGCACAAAGCCCAATAAAAAAGCGCACATCCCTGTCCTGATTTTCAATTCCCTGAATTCCTTAATGAAGAACTACTCTTCTTCCACCGCTAACTGCGCGAAGCCGCCATTTCCTTCCCAGCCTTCCAGCCGCTGATACACCGTTTCCACCGCATCTTTAACCGGCTGAGTCATCGGGTAGTAAAAGCCGACGATATCCGGCTGAATGCCGAGGAAAATCACTTCACCAACGTCTTCTTTCAACTGGTCGATAAGGTAGTTCAACGGCATGTTATGGGTAGTCATCATAAACATCTCGGCGATGTCATCCGGGTCGATAATGCGGATCTCGCCGGGGTTTAGCCCCATATCCGTGGCGTCGACAATCAGCAGCCGTGTCGGACTCAATTCGCGGATGGCGACGATGTCGTTTTCCGGCGCGCTACCGCCGTCAATCACCACCCAGTTACCTTTCGGCGCGGCAGCACACTTTTCCGCCAGCAGCGGGCCTGCGCCATCATCGCCCATCATGCTATTGCCAACACAGAGTAAAACGTCAGTCACGCAGTCTCCTCACCATCAAATAGATGGCGTTTTCCTGATGAATATCATGCAGCATACTTAACAGCATTGTACTCCATTCCTTCTGCTGCGAAGTTTGCGCTGCCCGGGCTTTGTCGAATGCATTGGCCAGCATCGGCACATGGTTAATGTCGATGACGATCTCACCGTATTTCGGCACGCCTTCCATTTTACGGCGGGCTTCACTGCCCGCCTCCAGTGTCGCAATCCATGCCAGATATTCATCCCACGGGCAGGTGAGCGCCGCCTCCAGGCAATCGATAACCCCAAGGTGGTGACCAATCGCCAGGCTGTAATAGACCACCTGCTGCGCCTCGGCGGGCGTGGCATCGTTCTCATCAATAAATTTACGGCTCAGTTGACTGAACACCACCTTTTCACTCATCGGATACGCGCCTCTTCAACAACATGATTCAGATGGCTGACAATCTCGCTCAGACGCGGATCGTTCTCCGCCTCCAGCCAGCGTGCAACCTGCTCTTCGCCCTGGCTTAACTGCGTCAGGAAGTCATCGGCAATCTGGCGACCATAACGATAACCCGCCAGGCGGCGTGCTTCGCGATCCACTTTCACACGCAGCGGCTGCACCATATCAGGATGCAGAATGTCTGCCGGCTGCTCATCCTGTTCACCGGGTCCACGAGCGTGAATTTTCTGCTCCAGCAGACCGAGCGCCATCGCAAAGCCGTACAGCGTGGCGGCAGGCGTTGGCGGGCACCCCGGAATGTAGACATCCACCGGGACGATTTTATCTGTACCGCCCCACACGCAGTAGAGATCGTGGAAGATCCCACCGCTGTTGCCGCAGGCACCGTAGGAGATACAAATTTTAGGGTCCGGCGCGGACTGCCACGCACGCAGCGCAGGGGATCGCATTGCACGGGTGACCGCGCCGGTAAACAGTAAAATATCCGCATGACGCGGAGACGGAACGACTTTAATGCCGAAGCGTTCTGCATCAAACAGCGGCGATAAAGTGGCGAAAATTTCGATTTCGCAGCCGTTACAGCCACCGCAGTCCACACGGTAAACGTAGGCAGAACGTTTGATTTTTTTCAGTAACGACGCCTTCATGCTGGCGATGGATTCATCCACCGTCATCGGGACCGGAATGCCGTTGGCGTCACGGGGGCCTAATAAATTACTCATCAGATGGCCTCTTTCATATGGCGAGTCAGTTCAATACGGTCGGACGGCACCAGGCATTTCTGGCGCTTACATTCCGGGCAAGTCTCAAAGCTTTCGCGGTGGTTTTCCGCGCGGCTGTCACCGTTGTGCTTAAGCAGCGCAATGGCGTAGTCGATCTCTTTCTGGACGGCGAAAGGACGATTGCAGACGCGGCAGTTGCACAGCGCGAAGCGGGACTGTTGCAGGAAATCTTCTTTCTTCCACACCGCCAGTTCGTACTCTTGCGACAGTTTGATCGCCGCTGTCGGGCAGACTTCTTCGCAGCGCCCACAGAAGATGCAGCGCCCAAGGTCGAACTGCCACGCCAGCTCACCAGTGGCGAGGTCGGTTTCAACCGTTAAGGCGTTTGACGGGCAGGCATTGACGCAGGCTGCACAGCCGATGCACTGCTGCGGGTTCTGCTCTGGCTTACCACGGAAGTTTTTATCAACCGCAATCGGCTCCAGCGGATAAGACGAAGTCGCCGTGCCGGTTTTGATGACTTTTTTGATAAAGGTAAACATGGCGATTCCTTATTTCAGCGGCGAGTTTTTACGCTCAATGCTGTAGCGCTCGAGTTCTTTGTACGGCACCACTTTGCTCTTCTTCTTACGTACATCGACCACGGTCATGCGGTCGGTACAGGAGTAGCAAGGGTCCAGGCTACCGATAATCAGCGGCGCATCGGAAACGGTGTTGCCACGCAGCATGTAGCGCAGGGTCGGCCAGTTCGCGTAGGTCGCGGCACGACAACGCCAGCGATACAGCTTCTGGTTGTCGCCGGTCATGCTCCAGTGGATATCATCGCCACGCGGCGCTTCGGCAAAGCCCAGCGCAAAACGGTGCGGAATGTAGGTAAAGCCTTCCACCATCAGCGGACCGCCCGGCAGGTTATCCAGACCGTAGTCGATCATGTTCAGCGCGGTATAGACTTCGTTGATACGCACTTTCAGGCGCGAAATGACGTCGCAGCCCTGTTCGCTGTGAACTTCCATCGGCAGCAGGCCATAACCGACAAATGGGTGATCGGCGCGGGTATCGCGGGCGTGACCACTGGCGCGCACCATCGGGCCGACGTTACTGAAATCGCGGGCGATTTCCGGGTCCAGACGACCAATGCCAACGGTGCGCTGTTCCATGTTCGGTGTGCTCAGCAGCACATCCACCAGCTCCTGCACTTCACGACGCATTTGCTGCGCCAGCTGGCGGGTCTGGATCATGTCATCTTTCAGCAGATCGCGACGAATCCCGCCGATCAAGTTCAGGCCGTAGGTTTTACGCGCGCCGGTGAGGATCTCCGCCATTTTCATGGAGGTTTCACGCACGCGGAAGAACTGCATAAAGCCGGAGTCAAAGCCAGTGAAGTGGCAGGCAAGGCCGAGGTTGAGCAGATGCGAGTGCAGACGTTCCACCTCCAGCAGAATGGCGCGGATCATCTGCGCGCGTTCTGGTACCTGAATCCCCATCGCGTTTTCCACCGAGGTGGTGTAAGCGGTGCTGTGGGCGAAGCCGCAGATCCCGCACACACGGTCGGAAAGGAAAGTCACTTCGTTGTAACCCATGCGGGTTTCCGCCAGTTTTTCCATGCCGCGATGGACATAGAACAGGCGGTAGTCGGCGTCGATAATGTTTTCGCCATCGACGAACAGACGGAAATGGCCAGGTTCGTCAGAAGTGACGTGCAGCGGGCCAATCGGCACGACGTTGTTTTTCTTGTCACCCAGTTCGTTGATGAACTCGTAGGTTTCAGCATCGGTGGTCGGCGCCGGACGCTGACGATAATCCATGCTGTCTTTACGTAGCGGGTAGAGTTCATCCGGCCAGTCATCCGGCAGCACCAGACGGCGCTCATCCGGCAGCCCAACCGGAATCAAACCGTACATATCGCGCACTTCACGCTCGCCCCACACCGCCGCCGGAACACGTGGCGTCACGGACGGATATTCTGGTTTATTGGCGTCAACTTCGACGCGAACCGTAATCCAGCACTTGGTGCCCTTCTCCATCGACAGCACATAGTAAACAGCGTAATGACCATTCAGTTTGCGTTCGTCGTTACCAAACAGCACCGACAGCCAACCGCCCTGTTTGTAGTAGAGGAACTCCACCACTTCCGGCAGATAGTTCACTTTCACGGTCACGGTCAGCTGATCTTTGGTCTGCCAGGCGTAGTCCAGCACGACGCCCGGAAATGCCTCATTCAGCGCGGCGAGATAATGTTGACCTAATTTTTCTTCAGACATGCTCAAACTCTCTTTAATCACGCCGCCAGCAAGGAGACGAACGCTAAAAATGCAAAGCCAAACCCGGCCCAGGTAATGCGCGGAGTAATATCAAGACGCAGACGGGCCATGCTGTTTTCGAACAGCGCGATAACCAGTACGCCGACCACCAGTTTGACGATGGCAATCACCAGCGCCAGCAGCAGTCCACCAGCAGTGAAGGTTTCCATTTGTCCCCACGGGATAAACACCCCGACGAACATCTGCAACACCACCAGCTGTTTCAGGCTGATACCCCATTTCATGACGCCAAAGCCGCTGCCGCTGTATTCAGAGAGCGGACCTTCCTGCAACTCCTGCTCAGCTTCCGCCAGGTCGAACGGCAGTTTGCCCATTTCGATAAAGGTGGCGAATGCACAGGCACAAAGCGCCAGCACCAACGGGATGCTCTGGCTCAGAGGCCAGTGGTAAACGGTGTCGGTGATGTTGCTGATATTGGTGGAACCAGCAACCTGCGCGGCAACCCACAGGCCAAGCAGCAGCATCGGTTCGACCAGCACGCCCAGCATCGCTTCACGGCTCGCGCCGATAGCGGTAAACGGGCTACCGGTATCCAGACCAGAAATGGCAAAGAAGAAACGCGCAATGGCGAAGAGATACAGTAAGGTAATCAAATCACCCAGTTGCGGCAGCGGAGAACCGACGGTCACCACTGGCAGCGCAGTAGCGATAGTCAGCATGACGCCCACCATCACATACGGCGTCAGGCGGAACACCCAGCCAGAAGCATCCGGGCCAACGCTCTGGCGGCCCAGCAGTTTGATAATGTCGCGATACTCCTGCAACACGCCCGGCCCGCGACGGTTATGCAGACGGGCACGCGCCACACGGGTAATACCGGAGAGCAGCGGCGCAACGGCAAATAACACCAGCGCCTGAATTAACGGATATAGAACACTCATTCTCAGGCTCCTCGTGAAACAATAATCACCACCAGTACCGCCAGTTCAACCAGCGCCATCCGGCGGAACAGCAACGCACTCCCCTCGCACTGCCAGCCCGGTACCAGCGACACCGGATTCAGCCATTTGCGCAATTTCAGCACCGGAGCAAAAGCCTGTTTCACCGGCATGGCAAAGCCATGAGCGGTAATCACCATTGATTTTTCGTGGTCATAGCCGCACACCCAGGCCGCACCGCGGGAACGCGACGGCAGACGGTCGCCTTTGCAAATCGCCATAATGATGAATGGCAGCAGCGGGCAGGCAATCAGCAGCAGCGTGATCATCGGTTGAGAAACGGTGGTGTTAGCAGGTTCCAGTGGCAGAGGCACCGCAGCCGACAGCATCGGCAGCAACCACGGCGCAGCGACACCGCCAATCACACAGCAAATCGCCAACGCCACTACGCTGACGCACATCAGGAACGGCGCACAAGCTGCGTTTTCTGCTTCTTTGGTACGCGGCGCGCCAAGGAAAGTGACGCCATAAACTTTCGCCATACACATCACCGCCAGCGCACCGGTAATTGCCAGCCCCACGGCGAGCAGCGGCCCGAACAGACGAGCAACGAATGCCCCGCTATTGCTCATTTTGAAGAAGGACTGGTAGATAACCCATTCCCCGGCAAAACCGTTCAGCGGCGGCAGCGCAGCCATTGCCATCAGCCCGACTAACATGGCGATGGAGATAACCGGCATTTTCTTACCAATGCCACCGAGTTTTTCGATATCGCGATGACCGGTACGGAACCAGACGCTACCCGCGCCGAGGAACAGCACGCTTTTGAACAGGCTATGGTTAAGCAGATGGTACAGACCACCGACCAGGCCAAGAGCAATCAGCGCCGGTTGTTCGAGCGCGATACCCGTTACGCCAGCGCCCAGCCCCAACAGGATGATGCCAATATTTTCCAGAGTGTGGTAAGCCAGCAGACGCTGGATGTTGTGTTCCATCAGCGCATACAGGCCGCCGACGAATGCGGTGATCATACCGAGCACCAGCAGCGCAATTCCCCACCACAGCGGCGCGTTACCGCCCAGCAGCGACAGGGTTAAAATACCCAGCAGGCCAATTTTCATCACCACCGTGGAAAACAGGGCAGCGGCTGGCGCAGAGGCGTTGGCATGAGCCTGCGGCACCCAACCGTGCAGCGGGATAATCCCGGCCAGCAAGCCGAAGCCAATCACGCCGAGCAGCCAGATATCAGAACCGAGCGGCAGTTGCTGCACACGCATATCCAGCAGGCGCAGATCCAGCGTGCCGTAACGCTGCCAGACCAGCCAGCAGGCAATCGCCAACAGCAACGTGCCAAGACGTCCCAGTGCAAACCACAGCTTTCCCTCTTTGCTGTTGCTGGTGAGGAACACCGCGCACAGGGCCATAATTTCTGCCATTACCACGAACATCCCCAGGTTGCTGGCGATAACGGCGCACACGGCGGCAGCCATCAACATATTGATCTGCAAGCCGTTGCATTTCACCTGCGCGTGGCGATGCCAGTCAATGTTGTAGAGGCTGACAAACAGACCGCACAGGCCGAGCGTAATCAGCCAAATCGCGTTAAGCGGAGAGATTTGAATATCGAAACTCACCAGCGAAAGCGCGCCGCTCACGCCAACCGCGCCAGTCAGCACGGTAACACCCGCGGCAGCCGTGTACAGGCTACCGACAGCGCCGCCAATCCCGGCAATCCAGCCGCTCAGCGCCTTATGAAAAGAAAAGAGAAATGCCAGAACAGCGGCGGCGACAAACCACGCAACGCCGCTATTGATCAGGGAAATTGCGCTCATTTAGCCTCTCCACTTTGAGCCTGCTGAAACAAGGTGAGATCGCCAAAATCGGTGTTAAAGGTCAGCTCACGCTTACGCTTGCTGACGCGGGCGATATCGGTGTTATCCACCAGATGCAGGGCTTTGGTTGGGCACATCCGCACGCAGGCCGGACCTTGCTCATCGAAATAGCAGAGATCGCATTTGACGGCGATAGCGCGAATACCCGGCACCCAGTCAAGTAGCGTGCTGACACGCGCCGGAGCAGGCGGTGCTGGTGGCGCTTTCGGGGTATTAGCATTAGCCGGAATATCCAGCGGACGGCTACCGGAAAACTCAATGGCGCCAAACGGGCAGGCGATGCCGCACAGTTTGCAGCTTACACACAGGCTTTCATTTAGCTGCACTGCGCCATTAACGCGGGTAATCGCGTTAACCGGGCAGACCACCGCACAGGGCGCATCTTCACAGTGGTGACAGAGCTGCGGCGCAGATTCTTTATCATTCAGCATCACTCGCAGGCGCGGCATTGATTGCAGGCCGTGCTGGCGATGCGTCTCTGAACAGGCGGCCTCACAGGTGTGGCAGCCGATACAGAGCGTGGAGTCAGCAATTACAAAACGATTCACCAGGCATTCCTCAGGTGATTGTCATTTTTGACGAAAACATGCCGATGAAATGTCATTTTCGACACTCATCGACACGCCCATCCCCAAACAGGCATAACGCCTGCAAAACGGGCAAAGCCTCAGTTCATGCAGCCGGGCTTTGTCCCTTTACCAGTTGGCTTAAATTCACCGGCGTATTGTTTTCAATGGCGGTGTATAAGCTGTCGTAAACGCCAGCGATTTTTTCGAGATAGTGTTCCAGCACTTTCTCGCGATTGCGGATGTCGACCTTGTCATCAATCATGCCGTCAATGCTCAACTGCGCCTGCGCAATCCGCTGTTTGTCTCCTCCCTCTTTCGCTTCGACGTAGTACTCAATGGTGTGGCTGTTAAAGCCATCCGCCAGGGTGACGTAAATGCGAAAATGTTCAAAAAGGACGAAACAGAGTTCTTTGTCTGGCGCGCAGCTCATGGCATGGTGCAGACGCGCTTTCGATAACGTGATCCCCTGAACCAGCGAATTGCAGTAGATATGCCACTGGTCCTGTAGGCGACGATGCCGCTGTGCGATGTAATCGGCTTTCTCGCTTATTTCCCAAATAGTCATTGTCAGGTTACCCGTTTAACAGAGATGCCAGTTTTAAGCATTTTCTGTGCCAACTTTTAATTTATTGTTATTTATGTATTTTTTATTAATAAGTCGAATTTCGTCGCCGTGACGACGTGTCATTTCGACATCATCGACATTATTCACCGCAGGGATAATCAACACTGGCACAGTTATTGCTTGTAACGGGCAATAGTTAATGGGAGGCGATATGCACGAAATAACCCTCTGCCAACGGGCACTGGAATTGATCGAACAGCAGGCCGCAAAACACGGTGCAAAACGCGTAACTGGGGTCTGGCTCAAAATTGGCGCATTTTCTTGCGTCGAAACCAGCTCTCTTGCCTTTTGTTTTGATCTGGTTTGCCGCGGCAGCGTGGCGGAAGGTTGTAAACTGCACCTCGAAGAACAAGAGGCCGAGTGTTGGTGTGAAACATGCCAACAGTATGTGACGCTACTGACCCAACGCGTCCGCCGCTGCCCACAGTGCCATGGCGACATGTTGCGCATTGTGGCAGACGACGGTTTACAGATTCGGCGGATAGAAATAGACCAGGAGTGAGCGATGTGTACAACATGTGGTTGCGGTGAAGGCAACCTGTATATCGAGGGTGATGAACATAACCCTCATTCCGCGTTTCGTAGCGCGCCATTTGCCCCGGCGGCACGCCCGAAAATGAAAATCACCGGTATTAAAGCGCCTGAATTTACCCCCAGCCAGACCGAAGAAGGAGACCTGCATTATGGTCACGGCGAAGCGGGCACTCACGCGCCGGGCATGAGCCAGCGTCGGATGCTGGAAGTAGAAATTGACGTGCTGGACAAAAATAACCGTCTGGCAGAACGCAACCGCGCGCGCTTTGCAGCCCGCAAGCAGCTGGTGCTCAACCTGGTTTCCAGCCCTGGTTCCGGTAAAACTACCCTGCTGACGGAAACCTTAATGCGCCTGAAAGACAGCGTTCCGTGCGCAGTTATTGAAGGTGACCAGCAAACTGTGAACGATGCCGCGCGCATTCGCGCTACCGGCACGCCAGCGATTCAGGTGAATACCGGTAAAGGTTGCCATCTTGACGCACAGATGATCGCCGATGCCGCACCGCGCCTGCCACTGGACGATAACGGTATTCTGTTTATCGAAAACGTCGGCAACCTCGTATGCCCGGCCAGCTTCGATCTGGGTGAAAAACACAAAGTCGCCGTACTTTCTGTCACCGAAGGCGAAGATAAACCGCTGAAATATCCGCATATGTTCGCCGCCGCCTCGCTGATGCTGCTCAACAAAGTCGACCTGCTGCCGTATCTCAATTTCGACGTTGAGAAGTGCATCGCCTGCGCCCGCGAAGTCAATCCAGAAATTGAAATCATCCTGATTTCCGCCACCAGTGGAGAAGGGATGGATCAGTGGCTGAACTGGCTGGAGGCACAGCGATGTGCATAGGCGTTCCCGGCCAGATCCGCGCTATTGACGGCAATCAGGCGAAAGTCGACGTCTGCGGCATTCAGCGCGATGTCGATTTAACGTTGGTCGGCAGTTGCGATGAAAACGGTCAACCGCGCGTGGGCCAGTGGGTATTGGTTCACGTTGGCTTTGCCATGAGCGTAATTAATGAAGCCGAAGCGCGCGACACTCTCGACGCCTTACAAAATATGTTTGACGTTGAGCCGGATGTCGGCGCGCTGTTGTATGGCGAGGAAAAATAATGCGTTTTGTTGATGAATATCGCGCCCCGGAACAGGTGATGCAGTTAATTGAGCATCTGCGCGAACGAGCTTCACATCTCTCTTACACCGCCGAACGCCCTTTGCGGATTATGGAAGTGTGCGGCGGTCATACGCACGCCATCTTTAAATTCGGCCTCGATCAGTTGCTGCCGGAAAACGTCGAGTTTATCCACGGTCCGGGTTGCCCGGTGTGCGTGCTGCCGATGGGCAGAATCGATACCTGCGTGGAGATTGCCAGCCATCCTGAAGTTATCTTCTGTACCTTTGGCGACGCCATGCGCGTACCGGGAAAACAGGGTTCGCTGTTGCAAGCAAAAGCGCGCGGCGCCGATGTGCGCATCGTCTACTCGCCAATGGATGCGTTGAAACTGGCGCAGGAGAATCCAGCCCGCAAAGTGGTGTTCTTCGGCTTAGGTTTTGAAACCACCATGCCGACCACGGCCATCACGCTGCAACAGGCGAAAGCGCGCGATGTGCAGAATTTTTACTTCTTCTGCCAGCACATTACTCTTATCCCGACGCTGCGCAGTTTGCTGGAACAGCCAGATAACGGTATCGATGCATTTCTGGCCCCCGGTCACGTCAGTATGGTGATCGGCACCGATGCCTATAATTTTATCGCCAGCGATTTTCATCGTCCTCTGGTGGTCGCTGGTTTCGAACCGCTTGATCTACTGCAAGGCGTAGTGATGCTGGTAGAGCAGAAAATAGCGGACCACAGCAAGGTAGAGAATCAGTACCGCCGGGTGGTACCGGATGCGGGTAATCTGCTGGCGCAACAGGCGATTGCCGATGTGTTCTGCGTCAACGGCGACAGTGAATGGCGCGGCCTTGGCGTCATTGAATCTTCTGGCGTGCACTTAACACCAGACTATCAGCGATTCGATGCTGAAGCGCATTTCCGCCCGGCGCCGCAGCAGGTTTGTGATGACCCACGCGCACGTTGTGGCGAAGTGTTGACGGGCAAATGTAAGCCGCATCAATGCCCGTTGTTTGGTAATACCTGTAATCCTCAAACCGCGTTCGGTGCACTGATGGTCTCTTCTGAAGGAGCGTGCGCTGCGTGGTATCAGTATCGTCAGCAGGAGAGTGAAGCGTGAATAATATCCAACTCGCCCACGGCAGCGGCGGCCAGGCGATGCAACAATTAATCAACAGCCTGTTTATGGAAGCCTTTGCCAATCCGTGGCTGGCGGAACAGGAAGACCAGGCACGTCTTGAGCTGGCGCAACTGGTGGCGGAAGGCGACCGTCTGGCGTTTTCCACCGATAGCTACGTCATTGACCCGCTGTTCTTTCCTGGCGGTAATATCGGCAAGCTGGCAATTTGCGGCACCGCCAATGACGTTGCGGTCAGCGGTGCAATTCCCCGTTATCTTTCTTGCGGATTTATCCTTGAAGAAGGATTGCCGATGGAAACGCTAAAAGCGGTGGTCACCAGCATGGCTGAAACCGCCCGCGCGGCAGGCATTGCTATCGTTACGGGCGATACTAAAGTGGTGCAACGCGGCGCGGCGGACAAACTGTTCATCAACACTGCGGGCATGGGTGCTATCCCGGCGAATATTCACTGGGGCGCACAAACTCTGACCGCAGGCGATGTCTTGCTGGTGAGCGGTACGCTCGGCGACCACGGGGCGACTATCCTTAATCTGCGCGAACAACTGGGGCTGGATGGCGAACTGGTCAGCGACTGTGCGGTACTGACGCCGCTGATTCAGACGCTACGCAACATTCCCGGCGTAAAAGCACTGCGTGATGCCACGCGCGGCGGCGTGAATGCCGTTGTCCATGAGTTCGCAGCGGCTTGTGGTTTTGGTATTGAACTTTCCGAATCTGCGCTGCCCGTTAAACCTGCCGTGCGCGGTGTTTGCGAGCTGTTAGGACTGGATGCACTCAACTTTGCCAACGAAGGCAAACTGGTGATCGCAGTAGAACGCAACGCGGCAGAGCAAGTGTTAGCAACGCTGAAATCCCATCCATTGGGACAAGATGCAGCGCTGATTGGCGAAGTGGTGGAACGTAAAGGTGTTCGTCTTGCTGGTCTTTATGGCGTGAAACGAACTCTCGATTTACCACACGCCGAACCGCTGCCTCGTATATGCTAATAAAAATCTAAATCTCCTGTAGTTAGTCAATGACCTTTTGCACCGCTTCGCGGTGCTTTCCTGGAAGAACAAAATGTCGTATACACCGATGAGTGATCTCGGACAACAGGGGTTGTTCGACATCACTCGGACACTATTACAGCAGCCGGATCTGGCCTCGCTGTGTGAGGCTCTTTTGCAACTGGTAAAGCGTTCTGCGCTCGCCGACAACGCAGCTATTGTGTTGTGGCAAGCGCAGACTCAACGTGCGTCTTATTACGCGTCGCGTGATCAGGACACGCCCATTAAATACGAAGACGAAACCGTTCTGGCGCACGGTCCGGTGCGCAGCATTTTGTCTCGTCCTGATACGCTGCATTGCAGTTACGAAGAATTTTGTGAGACCTGGCCGCAACTAGCGACAGGTGGGCTATACCCTAAATTTGGTCACTATTGTCTGCTGCCGCTAGCAGCGGAAGGGCATATTTTTGGCGGTTGTGAATTTATTCGTTATGACGATCGCCCGTGGAGCGAAAAAGAGTTCAATCGTCTGCAAACTTTCACGCAGATTGTCTCTGTCGTCACCGAACAAATTCAGAATCGCGTCGTCAACAATGTCGACTACGAGTTGTTATGCCGGGAACGCGACAACTTCCGCATTCTGGTTTCCATCACCAACGCGGTACTTTCCCGCCTGGACATGGACGAACTGGTCAGCGAAGTCGCGAAAGAGATCCACTACTACTTCAACATTGACGATATCAGCATCGTCTTACGTAGCCACCGCAAAAATAAACTCAACATCTACTCCACCCACTATCTTGATAAACAGCATCCTGCCCACGAACAGAGCGAAGTCGATGAAGCCGGAACACTCACCGAGCGTGTGTTTAAAAGCAAAGAGATGCTGCTGATTAATCTCCATGAGCGGGATAATCTGGCCCCCTACGAACGCATGTTATTCGACACCTGGGGCAACCAGATTCAAACTTTGTGCCTGTTACCGCTGATGTCTGGCGACACCATGCTGGGCGTACTGAAGCTGGCGCAATGTGAAGAGAAAGTCTTTACCACCACCAACCTGAATTTACTGCGCCAGATTGCCGAACGTGTGGCGATTGCCGTCGATAACGCTCTCGCCTATCAGGAAATCCATCGCCTGAAAGAGCGGCTGGTTGATGAAAACCTTGCCCTGACCGAACAGCTCAACAACGTCGATAGTGAATTTGGTGAGATTATTGGTCGCAGCGAAGCCATGTATAGCGTGCTTAAGCAAGTTGAAATGGTGGCGCAAAGCGACAGTACCGTGCTGATCCTCGGTGAAACCGGCACCGGTAAAGAGCTGATTGCCCGCGCAATCCATAATTTGAGTGGTCGCAATAATCGGCGGATGGTGAAAATGAACTGCGCCGCCATGCCTGCCGGACTGCTGGAAAGTGATCTGTTTGGTCACGAACGCGGCGCCTTTACCGGCGCCAGCACGCAACGTATTGGCCGCTTTGAACTGGCGGATAAAAGCTCGCTGTTCCTTGATGAAGTGGGCGATATGCCGCTGGAATTACAGCCGAAGCTGCTGCGCGTCTTGCAGGAACAAGAGTTCGAACGCCTCGGCAGCAATAAAATCATTCAGACTGACGTACGTTTAATCGCCGCAACTAACCGCGATCTGAAAAAAATGGTCGCTGATCGTGAATTCCGTAGCGATCTTTATTACCGACTGAATGTCTTCCCGATTCACCTGCCGCCGTTGCGCGAGCGCCCGGAAGATATTCCATTGCTGGCGAAAGCATTTACCTTCAAGATTGCCCGCCGCCTGGGACGCAATATCGACAGTATTCCTGCCGAAACGTTACGGGCGTTGAGCAATATGGAGTGGCCGGGCAACGTGCGCGAGCTGGAAAACGTCATCGAGCGTGCTGTTCTACTGACGCGTGGCAACGTGCTGCAACTCTCTTTGCCGGATATCACACTGCCAAAGCCTGAAACACCACCTGCGGCAACGGTGGTTGCGCAAGAAGGCGAAGATGAATATCAATTAATCGTTCGCGTATTAAAAGAGACTAATGGCGTGGTTGCCGGACCGAAAGGCGCAGCACAGCGTCTGGGACTGAAACGTACCACGTTGCTATCACGGATGAAGCGGCTGGGAATAGATAAAGCTGCATTGGTTTAACAGACCCGGTTATACTCAATCAACATTCAATGAAAGGAGGCAGTATGGCAGTTTCCGCACGTAATCAATTAACCGGAACAGTTAGCGCAGTGGCAATGGGCGCAGTAAATGATGAAGTAGAACTGACGCTGGCTGGCGGTGCAAAACTGGTAGCAATTGTCACCCACAGCAGCCAACAGGCTCTGGGGCTGGCAACAGGAAAAGAAGCGATTGCTCTGATTAAAGCACCGTGGGTAACGCTGGCAACAGAAGATTGTGGACTGAAATTCTCTGCCCGCAACCAGTTTGCCGGCAGCGTGTCGAAAATCACCGAAGGCGCAGTAAACGCGACTGTCCATATCAAAACGGATGCAGGTTTTGAAATTGTGGCGGTGGTAACAAATGAAAGTCAGGATGAAATGAAACTCACCACTGGCTCGCGCGTCATTGCGTTGATCAAAGCATCAGCAATCCTGATTGCGACCAAAGCGTAAGCCCCGTATTTGCCGGAGAGTATGGCTCTTCGGCAAATTTATTTCTTTGGACGATATTTTTCCGGCAACTCCGGTACCGGACGCTTGTCATCAATCAGATGACGCACGGTTAAGATCGGATGACGCCACAGCATGCGCGGCCCCGCCCAGCGCATAATCTGCTTCATCTCCTCACGCTTCGCAGGCTGATAACAGTGCACCGGACACTGCTTACAGGCCGGTTTCTCTTCGCCAAACACACATTTATCCAGCCGCTTTTGCGCGTAAGCAAACAACGCCTCGTAATGTTCCGGCTCTGCTGACGCCTGCGGGCATTTCGCTTGGTAAAGATCGATCATTTTTTTAATCGTCAGTTTTTCACGAGAGATACGCTTGCCGGACATGCTGCCTCCATACTTTTAAGGTGTATTTATATTACAACTTAATCATAAAAGAGACTATGGCTCGAAAGGAGAAGGTTTCTCAAACCGGGAAATTTTGCGTTCCCTCTTCATACTCACCCCGTAAAAGCGGCAAAGCAGCCTCTTTCCCGGAACAGACATCAAGAACTCACCTTTCGCGTCTTCCCCTGAAATGATTAACTCCGGTATCATGTGCGCCTTATGTGATCACAACGAAAATAAAAACCATCACACCACATTTAACATCAGGGAACTGGACTTAACCCCATGAGTGTAATAGAAAATTTAGACGCCCATACCCCAATGATGCAGCAGTATCTCAAGCTGAAAGCCCAGCACCCGGAGATCCTGCTGTTCTATCGCATGGGCGACTTTTACGAGCTGTTTTATGACGACGCAAAGCGAGCGTCGCAACTGCTGGATATTTCGCTGACCAAACGCGGCGCTTCTGCTGGCGAACCGATTCCAATGGCGGGCATTCCACACCATGCGGTGGAAAACTATCTTGCCAAACTGGTGAATCAGGGCGAATCCGTCGCGATTTGTGAGCAAATTGGCGATCCAGCGACCAGCAAAGGACCGGTTGAGCGCAAAGTTGTCCGTATCGTCACGCCAGGGACTATTAGCGATGAAGCTCTGTTACAGGAGCGCCAGGACAACCTGCTGGCGGCTATCTGGCAGGACAGTAAGGGGTTCGGCTACGCCACGCTGGATATCAGCTCCGGGCGTTTTCGTCTGAGCGAACCGGCGGACCGTGAAACGATGGCGGCAGAACTTCAACGTACGAATCCAGCGGAGCTGCTGTATGCGGAAGATTTCGCCGAGATGTCGCTGATTGAAGGTCGTCGCGGCCTGCGTCGTCGCCCGCTATGGGAGTTTGAAATCGATACCGCGCGCCAGCAATTAAACCTGCAATTTGGCACCCGCGATCTGGTTGGTTTTGGCGTCGAAAACGCGCCGCGCGGCCTTTGCGCTGCCGGTTGCCTGTTGCAATATGCGAAAGATACCCAGCGCACGACTCTGCCGCATATCCGTTCTATTACGATGGAACGTCAGCAGGACAGTATCATTATGGACGCCGCAACGCGCCGTAATCTGGAAATTACCCAAAATCTGGCAGGCGGTGTGGAGAATACGCTGGCTTCTGTACTCGACTGCACCGTCACGCCGATGGGCAGCCGTATGCTGAAACGCTGGCTGCATATGCCAGTGCGCGATACCCGCGTGTTACTTGAGCGCCAGCAGACTATTGGCGCATTGCAGGATTTCACCGCCGAGTTACAGCCGGTACTGCGTCAGGTTGGCGATCTGGAACGTATTCTGGCACGTCTGGCATTGCGTACCGCTCGCCCGCGCGATCTGGCGCGTATGCGTCACGCCTTCCAGCAACTGCCAGAACTGCGCGCGCAACTGGAAGGTGTCGATAGCGCCCCGGTACAAGCACTGCGTGAGAAGATGGGCGAGTTTGCCGAACTGCGCGACCTGCTGGAGCGGGCAATCATCGATACGCCGCCGGTACTGGTTCGCGACGGCGGCGTTATTGCCACGGGTTATAACGAAGAACTGGATGAATGGCGTGCGCTGGCTGATGGCGCGACTGATTATCTGGAACGTCTGGAAGTGCGCGAACGCGAACGTACCGGGCTGGACACGTTAAAAGTTGGCTTTAATGCGGTGCACGGCTACTACATTCAGATCAGCCGTGGGCAAAGCCACCTGGCACCTATTAACTACATGCGCCGTCAGACGCTGAAAAACGCCGAACGCTACATTATTCCAGAACTAAAAGAGTACGAAGATAAAGTTCTCACCTCAAAAGGCAAAGCGCTGGCACTGGAAAAACAGCTTTATGAAGAGCTGTTCGACCTGTTGCTGCCACACCTGGAAGCGTTGCAACAGAGTGCGAACGCGCTGGCAGAACTTGACGTACTGGTTAACCTGGCGGAACGGGCCTATACCCTGAACTACACCTGCCCGACTTTTATTGATAAACCCGCTATTCGTATTACCGAAGGCCGCCATCCGGTGGTTGAACAGGTACTGAACGAGCCGTTTATCGCTAACCCGCTGAATCTGTCGCCACAGCGCCGCATGTTGATCATCACCGGCCCGAACATGGGCGGTAAAAGTACCTATATGCGCCAGACTGCGTTGATTGCGCTGATGGCCTATATCGGCAGCTACGTACCGGCGCAAAAAGTCGAGATTGGCCCGATCGACCGTATCTTTACCCGCGTAGGCGCGGCAGACGATCTGGCATCCGGGCGTTCAACCTTTATGGTGGAGATGACCGAAACCGCCAATATTCTGCATAACGCCACCGAGCAAAGTCTGGTGTTGATGGATGAGATTGGGCGCGGAACGTCCACTTACGATGGCCTGTCGCTGGCGTGGGCGTGCGCAGAAAATCTGGCGAATAAGATTAAAGCGTTGACGCTGTTCGCCACCCACTATTTCGAGCTAACGCAGCTACCAGAGAAAATGGAAGGCGTGGCCAACGTGCATCTCGATGCGCTGGAACACGGCGACACCATCGCCTTTATGCACAGCGTACAGGACGGCGCGGCGAGCAAAAGCTACGGCCTGGCGGTTGCTGCACTGGCGGGCGTGCCGAAAGAGGTTATTAAGCGCGCGCGGCAAAAACTGCGTGAGCTGGAAAGCATTTCACCGAACGCCGCCGCTACGCAAGTGGATGGTACGCAAATGTCTTTGCTGTCAGTACCAGAAGAAACCTCACCAGCGGTCGAAGCGTTGGAAAACCTCGATCCAGATTCACTGACCCCACGTCAGGCGCTGGAGTGGATTTATCGGTTGAAGAGTCTGGTGTAATATTTAATCCCGATAGCAAAATGCTATCGGGATTATTTCCTCCATTTTACAACTCAAATAAAAAATACCCTGTATAATAGTAGTTCTTATTTTATAGGGTAAAACCATGCCATCTACACGCTATCAAAAAATTGATGCTTATAACTATCACCATATATGGGCCGTTGGTGATATTCATGGTAATTATCAATTATTACAATCCCGCTTACATCAACTACCTTTTTGTCCCGAAACTGACTTACTTATTTCTGTCGGCGATAATATTGATCGTGGGGCGGAGAGTCTTAACGTTCTACGCCTGTTAAACCAGCCCTGGTTTACTTCGGTTAAAGGCAACCACGAAGCAATGGCCCTTGATGCGTTCGCTACTGGCGATGGCAATATGTGGTTAGCCAGCGGCGGCGACTGGTTCTTTGGGCTTAGCAATCCAGAACAAAAAGAGGCTATCAACCTGTTATTACGCTTTCGGCAATTACCGCATATCATCGAAATTAACGACGAAAAAATAAAATACGTCATAGTCCATGCTGATTACCCGGGTAATAAATATCAATTTGGCAAAGAGCTAGCGGAGAAAGAATTACTCTGGCCTGTTGACCGCATTCAGAACTCGCTAAAAGGCAATATAAATAAAATAGAAGGTGCCGATTATTTCATATTTGGTCATATGATGATTAATAATATCCAAATATTTTCTAATCAGATTTATATTGATACCGGCTCGCCGGAGAGCGGGCGACTGTCTTTTTATAAAATAAAGTAAACTCATGCTTCATCAGTGAAGCATGAGTCCCCTGTTTTTAGGTCATGTTCTTATTCAGTCTTCGCCACCAGCAAGGAGAGATCGAGCTTCGCCAGTGCGCGGTTGGCGCTCTCCGGCAGGCCATCGTCAGTAATGATCTGATCAAACTCGCTTAACGGTAATGCCAGCCAGGTCGCCACCTGACCATATTTTGTTGCATCGCAGACTAACACTCTCTGGCGGCTGGCGCTGGCAATCGCCCGTTTCACCGTGACTTTATCTTCTGCTGGTGTAGAAATCCCCCGAACACTCCATGAGGATGCAGAAATAAAGGCCATATCAATCATAAGGCTACGTAGCATAGTAGCGGCAGCCTCTCCCACGCAGGAACGGTTTTCCCGACAAACCGCGCCACCGGTGTGAATAATTGTGCAATTGCTATTATCGAGTAAATAATCTGCAATAACGAAATCGTTGGTGACCACAGTGAGTGGCTCCATGTGAATCAGATGCTGCGCAATCGCCAATGTGGTCGTTCCCGCATCCAGATAGATACAACTTCCCGGCTGGACAAGACTTACCGCAAGCTTGCCGATAGCCGCTTTTTGCGCCATTGCTAACGCGGTTTTTGCCTGATGAGAAGGTTCATGTGCTACACGGCCCGGAGACTGGACGCCTCCAGACACCAGGACAACGGCTCCCTGTTGCTCAAGCTTTTGTAAATCGCGACGAATGGTCATATGCGACACATTCATTCTGTCCGTCAGTTCAGCAATACTGACAATGCCTTTTTCAGCAACCATCTCAAGGATGATTTGTCGACGCTCTACGGGTATCAACTTCTGCTCCTTCCTTTGTCCTGCGGCCATTCTACGCTATTTGTTCGCGAAACGTGCGCAGAGCGACTATCACTTACGTCACATAAAATAACACACACTGTTAATTTTTGTGAAACAGCTCACCATATCATTATCTCATGGCGCTTATATTCACAACATAAAACAAAATATCACTTAAATTAACAAGGAGAGAAAATGAAAACGGGATCTGAGTACCATGTCGGCATCGTCGGTTTAGGGTCAATGGGGATGGGGGCGGCACTGTCGTGTATCCACGCGGGCCTTTCCACCTGGGGGGCAGATCTGAACAGCAATGCCTGTACCACGCTGAAAGAAGCTGGCGCCTGCGGAGTTTCTGATAATGCAGCGACATTTGCCGAAAAACTCGATGCTCTGCTGGTACTGGTGGTAAATGCAGCCCAGGTTAAACAGGTGCTGTTTGGTGATAAGGGCGTTGCGCGGCATCTGAAACCTGGCACCGCGGTGATGGTTTCTTCCACCATTGCCAGTGCCGATGCTCAAGAAATAGCCACTGCGCTGGCTGGGTTCGATCTGGAAATGCTGGATGCGCCGGTTTCCGGGGGTGCGGTAAAAGCGGCTAACGGTGAAATGACCGTCATGGCATCCGGTAGCGATCTCGCCTTTGAACGCCTGGCTCCCGTACTTGAAGCTGTTGCCGGAAAAGTGTATCGCATCGGCGCAGAACCGGGTCTGGGTGCGACAGTAAAAATCATCCACCAGTTGTTAGCGGGCGTGCATATTGCTGCCGGAGCGGAAGCGATGGCGCTTGCTGCCCGCGCGGGAATCCCACTGGATGTAATGTATGACGTCGTGACCAATGCCGCCGGAAATTCGTGGATGTTTGAAAATCGAATGCGCCATGTGGTGGATGGAGATTATACGCCGCATTCTGCCGTCGATATTTTTGTTAAGGATCTCGGTCTGGTTGCCGATACCGCAAAAGCCCTGCACTTCCCGCTGCCATTGGCCTCAACAGCATTGAATATGTTCACCAGTGCCAGTAACGCGGGTTACGGGAAAGAAGACGATAGCGCAGTCATCAAGATTTTCTCTGGCATCACTCTACCGGGAGCAAAATCATGATCAAGATTGGCGTAATCGCCGATGATTTTACCGGCGCGACGGATATCGCTAGTTTTCTGGTAGAAAACGGTCTGCCAACGGTGCAAATCAACGGTGTTCCAACAGATGTAATGCCGGAAGGTATCGAAGCCATTGTTATCAGTCTGAAAACGCGCTCCTGTCCGGTAACAGAAGCCATACACCAATCGCTGGAAGCCCTGCGCTGGTTACAACAGCAAGGTTGCAAACAGATTTATTTCAAATACTGTTCCACGTTCGACAGTACGGCGAAAGGTAATATCGGCCCGGTTACCGATGCGTTGATGGATGCTCTCGACACGCCGTTTACGGTCTTCTCTCCGGCACTACCGGTCAACGGACGCACGGTTTATCAGGGATATTTGTTCGTGATGAATCAACTACTGGCCGAATCCGGGATGCGTCATCATCCGGTAAATCCCATGACCGACAGTTACCTTCCCCGCCTGGTTGAAGCGCAATCCACAGGACGCTGCGGCGTCGTTTCAGCGCATATTTTCGAAAAAGGAGTGGAAGCCGTTCGTCAGGAACTGGCTCGTTTACAGCAAGAAGGCTATCGCTACGCGGTGCTGGATGCGCTGACCGAACGCCATCTGGAAATTCAGGGAGAAGCCTTGCGCGATGCCCTACTGGTAACGGGGGGTTCCGGCCTGGCGATTGGTCTGGCCCGACAGTGGTCACAAGCTAACGATACCCACGCGCGCGAAGCTGGGCGTCCGCTTGCAGGGCGTGGCGTGGTGCTCTCTGGTTCATGCTCGCAAATGACTAACTGCCAGGTAGCACATTACCGCCAGATAGCGCCAGTACGTGAGGTTGATGTTGCCCGTTGTCTCTCTACAGAAACACTCGCCACTTACGCTCGCGAACTGGCGGAGTGGGTTCTGGGTCAGGAAAGCGAACTTGCACCACTGGTTTTTGCCACTGCCAACACTGACTCGCTGGCTGCTATTCAACAGAAATACGGCGCACAAAAAGCCAGCCATGCAGTAGAAGCGCTATTTTCTCAACTGGCGGCACAACTGGCTGCTGAAGGTGTCACCCGCTTTATCGTGGCGGGAGGTGAAACCTCCGGCGTGGTAACACAAAGTCTGGCAATTAAAGGTTTTCATATTGGCCCGACAATTTCCCCTGGCGTGCCGTGGGTCAATGCGCTCGATAAACCCATTTCACTCGCTCTTAAATCCGGCAACTTCGGCGATGAAGCCTTTTTTTCACGTGCTCAAAGAGAGTTTCAATCATGAACGATTTCGCAAAAGCAGAGCAGTCTTTGCGAGAAGAGATGACGCGGATTGCCAGTTCATTTTTTCAACGCGGTTACGCCACCGGTTCAGCCGGAAACCTGTCGCTGCTTTTACCTGACGGTAATTTGCTGGCTACGCCGACAGGGTCGTGTCTGGGCAATCTCGAGCCGCAGCAACTTTCCAAAGTAACTGCCGATGGCGAATGGTTAAGCGGCGATAAACCGTCAAAAGAAGTGCTCTTTCATCTGGCGCTGTATCGCAATAATCCACGCTGTAAAGCGGTGGTGCATTTGCACAGCACCTGGTCGACCGCGCTCTCCTGCCTGCAAGGGCTGGACAGCAGCAATGTTATTCGCCCGTTCACACCGTATGTGGTGATGCGGATGGGAAGCGTCCCACTAGTGCCTTATTACCGTCCTGGCGATAAACGCATCGCCAGGGATCTGGCAGAGCTGGCGGCAGACCATCAGGCCTTTTTACTGGCAAATCATGGTCCAGTGGTCTGTGGAGAAAGCCTACAAGAAGCCGCTAACAATATGGAAGAACTGGAGGAAACGGCAAAGCTGATCTTTATTCTCGGCGACCGCCCGATCCGCTATCTGACCGCAGATGAAATTGCGGAATTAAGGAGTTAATGCGATGCCTCGTTTTGCAGCTAATTTATCGATGATGTTCACCGAAGTGCCGTTTATTGAACGCTTCGCCGCAGCGCGAAAAGCCGGGTTTGATGCCGTGGAGTTTCTGTTTCCCTATGACTACTCCCCCCAGCAAATCCAGCAGCTACTGGCGCAAAATCATCTGACGCTGGCGCTGTTCAATACCGCTCCCGGGGATGTTAATGCGGGTGAATGGGGGTTATCCGCCCTTCCTGGACGTGAGCAGGAAGCGCGCGCGGACATCGACCTGGCACTGGAATATGCGCTGGCGCTCAATTGTGAGCAAGTACATGTGATGGCGGGCGTAGTGCCCACAGGCGAAGATGCTGAACGTTATCGGGCGGTTTTTATCGATAATCTCCGCTACGCCGCTGACCGTTTTGCGCCGCATGGCAAGCGGATTTTGGTTGAAGCACTCAGCCCCGGCGTTAAACCGCATTATCTCTTCTCCAGCCAGTATCAGGCACTGGCGATTGTTGAAGACGTTGCGCGCGATAATGTGTTTATTCAACTGGATACTTTTCATGCGCAAAAAGTGGATGGCGACCTGACGCATTTAATCCGCGACTACGCCGGGAAATATGCCCACGTACAAATTGCCGGACTGCCTGACCGACATGAACCGGACGATGGCGAGATTAACTATCCGTGGCTGTTCCACCTGTTCGATGAGGTGGGATATCAGGGCTGGATCGGTTGTGAATACAAGCCCCGGAGCCTCACCGAAGAAGGTCTTGGCTGGTTTGACGCCTGGCGCTAATTCACTAAATCCATAATTACAACGTACCCATAAATCCCCCCATCTACGGATGGGGTAGGTTAACTATAACTTTCAGACAGGGTTTCCCATGTCCACAATTACATTATTATGTATTGCGTTAACTGGCGTAATCATGCTGTTGCTACTGGTCATCAAAGCAAAAGTACAACCATTCGTCGCACTGCTTCTCGTCAGTTTATTGGTCGCCATTGCAGCAGGTATCCCGGCAGGGGAAGTAGGTAAAGTGATGATTGCCGGAATGGGCGGCGTACTTGGCTCCGTCACCATTATTATCGGCCTTGGTGCTATGCTGGGACGAATGATCGAGCACTCTGGCGGCGCAGAATCACTGGCTAATTATTTCAGCCGTAAGTTAGGAGATAAACGAACCATCGCCGCACTGACGCTGGCAGCGTTCTTTCTCGGTATCCCCGTCTTCTTTGATGTCGGCTTTATTATTCTCGCGCCGATTATTTACGGTTTCGCTAAAGTCGCCAAAATCTCACCGCTTAAATTCGGCCTGCCTGTCGCCGGGATCATGCTGACCGTACACGTGGCGGTGCCGCCACACCCCGGTCCGGTTGCGGCGGCAGGATTGCTCCATGCAGACATTGGTTGGCTGACAATTATCGGTATCGCTATTGCTATTCCGGTCGGTATTGTTGGTTACTTTGCAGCGAAAATAATCAATAAACGCCAGTATGCGATGTCGGTTGAAGTTCTGGAACAGATGCAGCTTGCTCCGGCCAGTGATGAAATCACAACAAAATTAAGCGACAAAATAAATCCGCCGGGCGTGACGCTGGTCACCTCGCTCATTATCATTCCCATCGCGATTATTATGGCGGGTACGGTTTCCGCAACGCTGATGCCGGCTTCGCATCCTCTGCTCGGCACGCTGCAATTAATCGGCTCACCAATGGTGGCATTGATGATTGCGTTAGTACTGGCGTTCTGGTTATTGGCCTTACGTCGCGGCTGGAGCCTGCAACATACCAGCGACATTATGGGTTCTGCTCTTCCCACTGCGGCGGTCGTGATTCTGGTTACTGGAGCAGGTGGGGTATTTGGCAAAGTGCTGGTGGAGTCAGGCGTCGGTAAAGCTCTTGCCAACATGTTACAAATGATTGACCTGCCTCTGTTGCCTGCGGCATTCATTATTTCACTGGCGCTGCGTGCATCTCAGGGGTCGGCAACTGTAGCAATCCTGACAACCGGCGGATTACTCTCGGAAGCCGTGATGGGGTTGAATCCAATTCAATGCGTACTGGTAACGCTGGCGGCCTGCTTTGGTGGACTTGGCGCATCGCATATCAACGATTCTGGTTTCTGGATCGTGACCAAATATCTCGGGTTGTCGGTGGCGGATGGTCTGAAAACCTGGACCGTGTTAACGACCATCCTCGGCTTTACCGGATTTTTAATCACCTGGTGCATCTGGGCGGTAATTTAACCTTAATAAAAAGGTCCGATGGATGTCGGACCTTTCAGACTAATGACAAAGTATGCTTTGTTCATGCCGGATGCGGCGTAAACGCCTTACCAGGCTTATAAAATCGTTTAAAATCATTATATTGCAAAATTATTGTAGGCCTGATAAGCGTAGCGCATCAGGCAGTTTTGCGTTTGTCTTCAATCTCAAAGAGTCCGATGGACATCGGACCTTTTATTTAACGCTTACCTTCCGCCAACAGTGGTGGAATACTCGGCACCATTGGCGCGTCATCAATATCTTTCTGCGTCATACGGAACGCTTGCGGGTAATGTTCACGGCTGGTGCGACGTAGCGGTTCGGTATCGCGCCATGTATAAAGGCAATGCTGGCACTGGTAGACCGTCCAGACATCTTTCACCGGCGATTTCGCCATCACTTCAATCAGTTCATCTGCACAACGTGGACAAATCATCTTTTTCTCCTTATTGACGTGCGGCCAGCATAGCGGTCAGTTTTTCAGCCCAGGCTTTGGTTTCCGGTAAATCCACCACCGGCTGGCTGTAGTGACCACGGTTGTCTGGCGCAACAGGCGTGGTGGCGTCGATAATCAGTTTGTCTGTGATCCCCGCTGGGCTTGAGCCTGGGTCGAGTTCCAGCACGGACATATTCGGCAACTGCACTAAGTCACCTGCCGGGTTCACTTTCGAGGAGAGCGCCCACATCACCTGCGGCAGGTTAAACGGGTCAACGTCTTCATCGACCATAATCACCATCTTCACGTAGCCCAGACCGTGCGGCGTGGTCATCGCGCGCAGCCCCACCGCGCGGGCAAAGCCGCCGTAGCGTTTTTTGGTGGAGATAATTGCCAGCAGGCCGTGGGTGTACATGGCGTTCACCGCCTGCACTTCCGGGAACTCCGCTTTCAGTTGCTGGTACAGCGGCACGCAGGTGGCTGGCCCCATCAGGTAGTCGATTTCGGTCCACGGCATACCGAGATAGAGCGATTCGAAAATCGGTTTGGTGCGATAAGAGACTTTATCGATGCGCACCACGGTCATGTTACGCCCGCCAGAGTAGTGGCCGGTAAACTCGCCGAATGGCCCCTCGATTTCGCGTTTACGGCTTTCGATAACCCCTTCAAGGATCACTTCCGAGCCCCACGGCACATCAAAGCCAGTCAACGGCGCGCTGGCGATCGGGTACGGGCTTTCGCGCAGTGCGCCCGCCATTTCGTATTCGGACTGATCGTATTTCAGCGGCGTGGCGCCCATCAGGGTGATGATCGGATCGTTACCGAGGGTGATCGCAATCGGTAGATCTTCACCGCGCTCTTCCGCTTTATGCAGATGCAGGGCAATATCATGCATCGGCACCGGTTGCAGACCGAGCTTACGCTTACCCTTTACTTCCATGCGGTAGATGCCGACGTTCTGCTTGCCGAAGTTATCCGGGTCAAGCGGATCGCGGGAAACCACACACGCCTTGTCGAGATAGAAGCCGCCATCACCGTCATTTAAACGAAACAGCGGCAGAATATCGAACAGGTTGATCTCGTCGCCATCAACAGAGTTCTGCGCCCAGGCAGGGTTTGCCCGGCGCTCCGGGGCTATCGGGAAGTTATCCCAGCGGCGGATAAATTCATCAATCTGTTTTTTAACCGGGGTATTTGGCGGCAGGCCGAGGGAAATCGCGTGGTTCTGCCAGGAACCGATGGTGTTCATCGCCACGCGCGCATCGATAAAGCCGCGAATATTATCAAACCACAGCGCCGGTGCGCCGTCGCCGATACGCCCGGTGGCATTGGCTGCCGCCGCAAGATCTGGCTCCGCGTTCACCTCTTCGCTGATTTTCAACAACTGTCCGTGGTCATCAAGCGCCTGTAAAAAGCTGCGTAAATCATCAAATGCCATTATTCATTCTCCTGAGAAAAATTCCGGGTCTGCGGCAATCCTTGCCAGCGCCTGGCATGAGGATGTTCGAGGCCAAATTGATCCAGCACGCGAGCGACTATGTGTTGCGTGATGTCGTCAACGCTCTGCGGATGGTTATAGAAAGCAGGCATGGGTGGCACCATCGCTACCCCCATGCGTGAAAGTGCGAGCATATTTTCAAGATGGATGGTGCTGAGCGGCATTTCACGCGGTACCAGCACCAGTTTGCGACCTTCTTTGAGCACGACGTCCGCCGCGCGCCCCACCAGCCCATCGGCGTAACCGGCGCGAATGCCGGCGAGTGTTTTCATACTGCACGGAATCACGATCATGCCGTCGGTACGAAAGGAACCGGATGAGATGGTCGCCGCCTGATCTGCCGGGTTATGGCTGAAGTCTGCGAGGGCGGCAACATCGCGAGCGCTGTAAGACGTTTCCAGTTCAATGGTGGTTTTTGCCCACTTCGACATCACCAGATGCGTTTCAACATCAGGCATCTCTCGCAGCGCCTGCAGTAATGCCACACCAAGAGGCGCACCAGTGGCCCCTGTCATCCCGACGATCAATTTCATTCTTTATTCCCTTAACTGTTCGTATACGAACGTTATTATTAACATACTCCTCCATTTCCACAGCGGCAAGGATTGAGAAGTAACAACATCTTCTTCGTCACTGGAAAACCGCTATGATAGCGGCAGAGAATTAGCCCGGAGTTTACATGGCGTTACGAAATAAAGCGTTCCATCAGCTACGACAGCTTTTCCAGCAGCACACAGCTCGCTGGCAGCATGAGTTACCTGATCTGACCAAACCGCAGTATGCAGTGATGCGTGCTATCGCTGAACATCCCGGTATCGAGCAGGTTGCGTTGATTGAAGCGGCAGCCAGCACTAAAGCAACGCTAGCGGAAATGCTGGCAAGAATGGAAAACCGGGGTCTGGTCAAACGAGAACATGACACTGTCGATAAACGAAGACGCTTTGTCTGGCTGACTGCGGAAGGTGAAAAAACACTCGCCGCGGCGATCCCCATTGGTGATGGCGTGGATGAGGAGTTTTTGGGGCGATTGAGTAAAGAAGAGCAAGAGTTGTTTATGCAGTTGGTGCGAAAGATGATGAACGCATAGGGTTCTGATTACCGGATGCGACGCTGTCGCGTCTTATCCGACCGACAAACGCACCAATTTCCATACAAAAGAAAAGGCCAGCCTCACTTGAGACTGGCCTTTCTGACAGATGCTTACTTATTCGCGGAACAGCGCTTCGATATTCAGCCCCTGAGTCTGCAAAATTTCACGCAGACGACGCAGGCCTTCAACCTGAATCTGGCGAACACGTTCACGGGTGAGGCCAATTTCACGACCTACATCTTCCAGTGTTGCCGCTTCATACCCCAGCAAACCGAATCGACGTGCCAGCACTTCACGCTGCTTGGCGTTCAGTTCGAACAACCATTTGACGATGCTTTGTTTCATATCGTCATCTTGCGTGGTGTCTTCCGGGCCGTTTTCTTTTTCATCGGCCAGGATGTCCAGCAACGCTTTTTCGGAATCACCGCCCAACGGGGTGTCTACCGAGGTAATGCGTTCGTTAAGACGAAGCATACGGCTGACGTCATCAACCGGTTTATCCAGTTGTTCTGCGATCTCTTCCGCGCTCGGTTCGTGGTCCAGTTTATGCGACAACTCACGTGCGGTTCGCAGGTAAACGTTCAGCTCCTTTACGATGTGAATCGGCAAACGAATTGTTCGGGTTTGGTTCATAATCGCCCGTTCGATCGTCTGACGAATCCACCACGTTGCGTATGTTGAGAAGCGGAAACCACGTTCCGGGTCAAACTTCTCAACCGCGCGGATAAGCCCCAGATTGCCCTCTTCGATAAGATCCAGCAAAGCCAGACCACGATTGCCATAACGGCGGGCAATTTTTACCACCAGACGCAAGTTACTCTCGATCATCCGGCGGCGGGAGGCAACATCCCCACGCAGTGCGCGACGCGCAAAATAAACTTCTTCTTCGGCCGTTAACAGTGGCGAATAACCAATCTCACCAAGGTAAAGCTGAGTCGCGTCCAACACACGCTGTGTGGCACCCTGCGATAACAGTTCCTCTTCGGCCAAATCGTTATCACTGGGTTCCTCTTCAACTAAGGCCTTTTCGTCAAAAACCTCAACTCCGTTCTCATCAAATTCCGCATCTTCATTTAAATCATGAACTTTCAGCGTATTCTGACTCATAAGGTGGCTCCTACCCGTGATCCCTTGACGGAACATTCAAGCACAAGCCTGGTTCCGCCGAATTATCGCTGCGGCAAATAACGCAGCGGGTTTACGGATTTCCCCTTGTAACGAATTTCAAAATGCAAGCGTGTTGAACTGGTTCCGGTGCTACCCATAGTCGCTATTTTTTGCCCCGCCTTCACTTCTTGTTGTTCCCGGACCAGCATTGTGTCGTTATGGGCGTAGGCACTCAGGTAATCATCATTATGCTTGATGATAATCAGATTACCGTAGCCGCGCAGTGCATTACCGGCATAAACAACGCGGCCATCAGCGGTCGCGATAATTGCCTGTCCTTTGCTACCGGCAATGTCGATCCCTTTGTTGCCACCCTCAGAAGCGCCAAAAGTTTCGATCACTTTGCCCTCAGTCGGCCAGCGCCAGGTGGAAATTGGCGTGCTGGTTGATGTACTGCTGACAGTCGGCTCGGTTGTGCTTGCTGTTGGTACCGTTACAGGCGCTGTGACAGCCGTCGCAGTTGGCTTGTTGTTCGGCAACATCTTGTTAGCACTCTGTTCACCCGAAGATTCAGAATACGTAATTGTCGGTTGCGACGCAACAGCAACGGTGGAATTTTGTGCAGGTTTGATCACAACTCCTTGCTCTGCCGCGTCGGCCTGGGTAATGGCATTTCCACCCGTGATTGGCGTACCGGAAGCGTTCCCCACCTGTAGAGTCTGACCTACATTCAGTGCGTACGGCGCCTGAATATTGTTGCGCTGGGCGAGATCGCGGAAATCGTTGCCGGTAATCCAGGCGATGTAGAACAGCGTATCGCCTTTTTTCACCGTGTAGGTACTACCGCTATAGCTGCCTTTTGGAATGTTTCCATATTGGCGGTTGTAAACAATACGCCCATTTTCCATTTTCACAGGCTGTTGGGCGACAGGCTGTACCGGCTGGATTTGCGGTTGTTGCGCTGACTGGATTTGCGGCTGCTGTACCGGTTGAATCTGTGGCTGCTGTATTGGCTGAATTTGCGGCTGTTGCGCTGTAGACGTCGTCCCCATTTTCGGCGGCGGCGTAATCAACATACCGGAATTGGTACCTGGCGCATTGCCATTAACGGAACTGACCGGCGCCGGTGGATTCGATGTGTCAGAACAGCCAGCCAGCCATAGCGAAACCAGTGACAAAGCCGCAATACGGCGAACGGTGAATTTTGGGCTTCCCGCGCTCATTTATCCCCCAGGAAAAAATTGATGAATAACCAGTGAAATAATTACCGTGCAAAGCACCATATCTGAACACTGGAAAAGGTGTTCACGATACGCCGACCTGCTGCAAAATAACCAGGAAAATTCCAGGTATTATCTCAGCACTAAGCCAGCTCCCCTTTCACTAAGGGAACAAAACGCACGGCCTCCACGGTATCGATAATAAATTCGCCTCCCCGACGACACACCCGTTTTAAATACTGGTGCTCTTCCCCTACGGGTAAGACGAGAATGCCGCCCTCATCCAGTTGCGTCATTAACGCTGTTGGGATTTCCGGCGGCGCCGCCGTTACAATGATAGCGTCAAACGGCGCACGTGCTTGCCAACCTTGCCATCCATCGCCGTGACGAGTTGAAACATTATGTAAATCAAGATTCTTCAGGCGTCGACGGGCCTGCCATTGCAATCCTTTAATCCGCTCGACCGAGCATACATGCTGGACAAGATGCGCCAGAATTGCGGTTTGATATCCTGAACCCGTGCCGATTTCCAGCACCCGTGACTGCGGCGTCAGTTCGAGCAATTCGGTCATTCGCGCCACCATATAAGGTTGCGAGATTGTCTGCCCCTGACCTATCGGCAAGGCGATATTGTCCCAGGCTTTTTGTTCAAACGCTTCATCAATGAATTTTTCACGCGGCACAGCGGCAAGTGCATTCAGCACCTGCTCATCTTTAATGCCCTGCGCACGTAATTGATCCAGAAGTGCTTGTACGCGTCTGCTTACCATTGCGTGCCAACTCCCACGCTCTCTAACCAGTCTGAAACTACATCTTGCGCGCTGTGCGCGGTTAAATCCACATGCAGCGGCGTAATGGAAACATAGCCTTCATCAACCGCTGCAAAATCAGTCCCGGGACCGGCATCACATTTATCGCCGGGTGGACCGATCCAGTACAACGTATTGCCGCGCGGATCCTGCTGTGGGATCACTTGATCTGCCGGGTGACGGCGACCACAGCGAGTAACGCGAATACCTTTAATCTGATCCAGCGGTAAATCCGGTACGTTGATATTGAGAATACGCCCGGTGCGTAGCGGCTCTTTACACAGCGCGCGCAAAATGGAACAGGTGACTGCCGCGGCAGTGTCATAATGCTTGTGTCCGTCAAGCGAGACCGCCAATGCCGGAAAACCTAAATGACGGCCTTCCATTGCAGCGGCAACGGTGCCGGAATAAATAACATCATCGCCCAGATTCGGCCCAGCGTTAATGCCCGAAACCACAATGTCCGGGCGCGGACGCATCAGAGCATTCACGCCAAGATAGACGCAGTCCGTCGGGGTTCCCATTTGCACGGCGATGTCGCCATTGTCAAAAGTAAATGTGCGCAGAGAGGATTCCAGCGTCAGAGAATTTGAAGCGCCGCTGCGGTTACGATCGGGGGCGACCACCTGAACATCAGCAAACTCACGCAAAGCTTTTGCCAGCGTTTGTATACCGGGTGCATGTACCCCGTCATCATTACTCAGCAATATGCGCATAATCACCTGTTGTGTTGATAAGTTCCCTGACAACGCTGGTCGCAAAACTTCCCGCCGGAAGCCAGAAACGGATTTCGACGGTGACGTCATCCCACCAGTTCCAGCTTAATTGTTGCGGATATAGCAACATCGCTCTGCGCGCGGCTTCAACTTTTTCACGCAACAATAACGACTGCAATTCGGTTTCTTCAGCAACAGCCGCTTGTTCGAATGCCAGCGCTTCGCGTTGAGTTCCCCACTCGCTGCTACCAGGCAATGCAGCGGTAATCATCAGCTCTTTTTCATTGACGCGACGCTGTAGTTCCGCCAATTCTTCACTTGTTGCGACAAACCAACTACCGCGCCCGGCTAATTGTAGCGCATCGCCGTCAACAACTTGATTAACGTCCGCTTTTTTGAGGCGCTCAGCGACAATCTGATTAAACAAAGCGCTACGGGCAGCCGACAACCAAAAACTCCGTTTATTACGATCGCGCACCGGAGTATGAGTTTGCGCCCAACGTAACGCCCCCTGCAGGTTGCTACCGCCGATACCAAAACGTTGCGCGCCAAAATAATTAGGCACCCCTTTAACACAAATATCGATCAGGCGCTGTTCAACATCATCACGATTGCTTATGTCACGCAATACCAGGGTAAATGAATTGCCTTTCAGCGCCCCTAACCGCAGCTTACGCTTGTGCCGCGCATACTCCAGCACCTGGCAACCTTCCAGTTGGAAAGCGCTCAAATCGGGCATCTCTTTACCCGGCACGCGGGCGCATAACCACTGTTCCGTAACTGCGTGTTTGTCTTTCTGCCCGGCAAAACTGACTTCACGAGCATGGATTTTCAGGAATTTCGCCAGTGCGTCCGCCACAAAACGGGTATTGCAGCCATTTTTGAGGATCCGCACCAGAATATGCTCACCTTCGCCATCAGGCTCAAAACCTAAATCTTCCACCACCACAAAATCTTCCGGGTTAGCTTTCAGCAGCCCGGTGCCTTGTGGTTTACCGTGAAGGTAAGTGAGATTATCAAACTCAATCATTTCGTTGCCTTAATGAGTAGCGCCACCGCTTCACAGGCAATCCCTTCCCCACGCCCGGTAAATCCGAGTTTTTCCGTAGTAGTGGCCTTCACGTTAACATCATCCATATGGCAGCCGAGATCTTCGGCAATGAACACGCGCATTTGTGGAATGTGCGGCAGCATCTTCGGCGCCTGAGCAATAATAGTCACATCGACGTTACCGAGGGTATACCCCTTCGCCTGAATGCGCCGCCAGGCTTCGCGTAGCAACTCGCGACTGTCTGCGCCTTTAAATGCCGGGTCGGTGTCCGGGAATAATTTACCAATATCCCCCAGCGCCGCCGCACCAAGTAATGCATCCGTTAACGCATGCAGCGCTACATCGCCATCAGAATGCGCCAGCAGTCCTTTTTCGTAAGGAATGCGTACGCCACCAATGATAATTGGGCCTTCACCGCCAAAGGCGTGTACATCAAAACCGTGTCCAATTCGCATTATGTATTCTCCTGATGGATGGTTCGGGTAAGGTAAAATTCGGCAAGCGCCAAATCTTCCGGGCGCGTGACTTTAATATTATCCGCTCGGCCTTCGACAAGCTGCGGATGAAAACCGCAGTATTCCAGCGCCGAGGCTTCATCGGTAATGGTAGCGCCTTCATTTAATGCACGCGTCAGGCAATCATGTAACAGCTCGCGAGGGAAAAATTGCGGCGTCAGCGCGTGCCATAAGCCGTTGCGATCAACGGTATGAGCAATGGCATTTTTGCCAGCTTCAGCGCGTTTCATAGTATCGCGCACCGGCGCGGCAAGAATGCCTCCCGTTCGGCTGGTTTCGCTCAACGCCAACAAGCGAGCGAGATCATCCTGATGCAAACAAGGACGCGCGGCATCATGAACCAATACCCACTGCGCGTCACCAGCGGCTTTCAGACCTGCCAGCACAGAATCGGCACGCTCTTCGCCGCCATCAACAACAGTGATTTGTGGATGATTCGCCAGCGGGAGTTGTGCAAAACGGCTATCGCCAGGACTGATAGCAATGACGACATGCGTCACCCGGGGATGCGCCAGTAGCGCATGTACCGAATGTTCGAGAATGGTTTGATTACCGATTGAGAGATATTGCTTAGGACATTCCGTTTGCATTCGGCGACCAAATCCGGCCGCCGGAACCACGGCGCAAACATCCAAATAAGTGGTTGCCATGTTAATTCCCGGGCTAATTTATCGATTGTTTTGCCCCGCAGACTGTGCGCGTTTCGACGCATCAGGCACCAGACGATAAAAAGTTTCGCCCGGCCTGGTCATGCTGAGTTCATTACGCGCACGCTCTTCGAGCGCCTCCTGGCCGCCATTGAGATCGTCAATTTCGGCAAAAAGCTGATCGTTTCGCGCTTTAAGTTTCGCGTTTGTAGCTTGCTGTGCCGCCACATCATTATTGACGCGGGTATAGTCATGTATACCGTTCTTACCGAACCACAGCGAATACTGTAGCCAGACCAGAATAGCCAGCAACAGCAGCGTTAGTTTACCCATCCTGCCCCCTGAAAAACGGCATCATCATCCCATGCTTCCGAAGACGACTCTACATCCTCTGTTGGGGATACCGCGACAACGCGGGCAAATGTACCACATTTGTCGATTGTTACGTATACCCAGGGCGTGCAGAACATAATCTCATTATTGGTTACTGTTTAAATTATGAACAGAGTAGACGGGAAAGAACAAATTAACCCAGTAGCCACATAAACAGTGCGCCGAACATAATGCCGACGGTCGCCAGGGTGAAAACAATACTGTAGCGTAATTTTCCGTCCATCAATGAATGCAGGGCAATCCCCACTACAACCGCGACGGGCATCAACGCCAGAAAGAAAGGCCAGGTGTAGATAAAAAAGAACAGCGTGTTAGAGCCATAAATCAACATTGGGATCGCCAACGCGCACAGCCACGATAAAAAACCGACCACTGCGCCTGGCAGCGACCATGTCGTTTCTTCGCCCTCGGTCAGGCTATCGCTATTTGTTAGTGTAATGTTATGGCTGTTACGCATATCTGATCCTGTTGCTTTGACGAACCGGGCATAAAAACCCGGTGGTGTCTCAGGATCTGATAATATCGTTCTGTCTCAGTAGATCTAATAATTGCTGAACCAAATTTGTTACTAATTGTTCACCATTCAGATGAATTTCTGCCGATTCAGGCGCTTCGTAAACCGAATCAATGCCGGTAAAATTATGTAGTTCCCCTGCACGCGCTTTCTTATATAAGCCTTTTGGATCACGGCTTTCACAAATCACCAGTGGCGTATCGACAAACACTTCGATAAAGCGCCCTTCTCCTACACGCTCGCGAACCATCTGGCGTTCTGCGCGATGCGGCGAGATAAACGCGGTCAGCACCACCAGCCCTGCTTCAACCATTAAATTCGCCACTTCACCGACGCGGCGGATATTTTCTTTACGATCGGCATCGCTGAAACCGAGATCGCTGCATAATCCGTGACGAACGTTGTCGCCATCCAGCAAATACGTACTGATGCCCAGTTTATGCAACGCCTCCTCCAGCGCTCCGGCGACTGTCGATTTCCCGGAACCAGAAAGGCCGGTAAACCACAGCACAACACCACGATGACCGTGGCGTTGCTCACGTTGTTGCACCGTGACCGGATGACTATGCCAGACGACGTTTTCGTCATGCTGCGCCATCATTTATCTCCCAGCAAATCGCGCGCGCCCCAGTGTGGGAAGTGACGACGAACCAGGGCGTTCAATTCCAGTTCGAATGCACTGAATTCAGATGGCGCAGCAGTTGCCTGGCTAACTGGCTCATGCACCATACCGGCACCTACGGTCACATTGCTCAGGCGATCGATAAAAATCAACCCACCAGTAACCGGGTTTTGCTGATAACGATCTAACACCAGTGGCTCATCAAAAGTGAGCGCCACCAGACCAATCCCATTCAGCGGCAGGTTCTCAACTTCACGCTGGGTAAGATTATTAATATCAACCTGATAGCGAATACTATCAACACGGGCGCGCGTCTTCTTACCGGCAATTTTTATGTCGTAACTCTGACCTGGGGAAAGCGGTTGTTCCGCCATCCATACCACATCTACCGACGCGCTCTGCACCGCCGGTAACGCGTCATCAGCCGCCAGCAACAGATCGCCACGGCTGATGTCAATCTCATCTGTCAGCACCAGAGTGATCGCTTCTCCGGCAAATGCTTCTTCACGATCGCCATCAAACGTGACGATCCGCGCGATGTTCGACGCCACGCCAGAGGGCAATACTTTGACACGTTGCCCGATTTTCACGCTGCCGGAGGCCAGCGTTCCGGCATAGCCACGAAAATCAAGATTCGGGCGATTAACGTACTGAACCGGAAAACGCATCGGCTGAGCATCCACCACTCGTTGAATCTCTACGGTTTCCAGCACTTCCAGCAGCGTCGGACCGCTGTACCACAGCATGCTTTCACTTTGCGAAGCCACGTTATCGCCTTCCAGCGCAGAGAGCGGCACAAAGCGGATATCCAGATTACCCGACAACTGTTCGGCGAAAGTCAGGTAATCTTCACGAATGCGGGTAAATGCCTCCTCACTGTAGTCCACCAGATCCATTTTGTTGATCGCCACCACCAGATGTTTGATCCCCAGCAGCGTGGAGATAAAACTGTGGCGACGGGTTTGATCGAGCACGCCTTTGCGGGCGTCGATCAATAAGATCGCCAGATCACACGTCGACGCGCCGGTCGCCATATTGCGGGTGTACTGCTCATGCCCTGGGGTGTCGGCGATAATAAATTTGCGCTTTTCAGTGGAGAAATAGCGGTAGGCCACGTCGATAGTAATACCCTGTTCGCGCTCAGCTTGCAGGCCATCCACCAACAGCGCCAGATCCAGTTTTTCGCCCTGAGTACCATGACGCTTACTGTCGTTATGTAGCGATGAGAGCTGATCTTCGTAGATTTGGCGGGTATCGTGCAACAGGCGACCAATCAGGGTGCTTTTGCCATCATCAACGCTGCCACAAGTCAGAAAACGCAGCAGGCTTTTATGTTGTTGCGCAATCATCCAGGCTTCAACGCCGCCTTCATTGGCGATTTGTTGTGCAAGTGCGGTGTTCATCTTAAAAATACCCCTGACGTTTTTTCAACTCCATAGACCCCGCCTGGTCGCGGTCAATTACGCGCCCCTGACGTTCGCTGGTGGTGGACACCAACATCTCTTCGATGATCTCCGGCAGCGTTTGCGCATTTGACTCCACCGCGCCGGTCAGCGGCCAGCAGCCCAGCGTGCGGAAGCGTACCATCCGTTTTTTAATCACTTCGCCAGGTTGCAGATCAATGCGATTGTCATCAATCATCATCAACATACCGTCGCGCTCCAGCACCGGGCGTTCAGCGGCGAGATACAGCGGAACAATATCGATATTTTCCAGCCAGATGTATTGCCAGATGTCCTGTTCGGTCCAGTTAGAGAGCGGGAAAACGCGGATGCTTTCGCCTTTGTTAATTTGTCCGTTGTAGTTGTGCCACAGCTCCGGGCGCTGGTTTTTCGGGTCCCAGCGATGAAAACGATCGCGGAAGGAATAGATACGTTCTTTGGCTCGCGACTTCTCTTCGTCGCGGCGCGCACCACCGAAGGCAGCATCAAAACCGTATTTATTCAACGCCTGTTTCAGACCTTCAGTTTTCATAATGTCAGTATGTTTGGCGCTGCCGTGCACGAACGGGTTAATCCCCATCGCCACGCCTTCTGGATTTTTATGCACCAGCAGTTCACAGCCGTAAGCCTTCGCCGTGCGATCGCGGAACTCATACATCTCGCGGAATTTCCAGCCGGTATCGACATGCAGCAGCGGGAAAGGTAGCGTACCCGGATAAAACGCCTTACGCGCCAGATGCAGCATGACGCTGGAATCTTTGCCGATAGAGTAGAGCATCACCGGATTCGAGAATTCTGCCGCCACCTCGCGAATGATGTGGATGCTTTCCGCCTCCAGTTGCCGCAGGTGGGTAAGTCGTTTTTGATCCATAACCGTTCCTTTGCAATACCGCTATTTTCTTGCCGTCAGATGTTTCTGACTATAGGGAGCGCGACAGGACGAATGAAATTACCAATTAGAATGAGTAGTTCCTTAACGGAATAACGATTTGGCAAAGCTAATATCAAAAAGTGCTTAAGACGCCGGATCACGGGCGTTTAGGAAGATTTGAAATTGTTTTAGCACAACAGCAGTTTCATACTATGGCGGTAAAAAAAATTTGCATGGTATTTAAGGACTCACTATGTTTTCCGCATTGCGCCACCGTATCGCTGTCCTGGCGCTCGGCGTTTGCTTTATTTTCCCCATACAAGCGTCGTCATCCAAACCTGGCGATTATGCCAATACTCAGGCGCGGCATATTGCCACTTTCTTTCCGGGACGAATGACCGGCACCCCCGCGGAAATGTTATCTGCCGACTATATCCGCCAACAGTTTCAGCAAATGGGCTATCGCAGCGATATTCGAACATTTAATAGCCGTTATATTTATACTTCTCGCGATAACCGTAAGAACTGGCATAACGTAACGGGAAGTACGGTGATTGCCGCCCATGAAGGTAAAGCGCCGCAGCAAATCATTATTATGGCGCACCTCGATACCTACGCCCCGCTGAGTGACGCTGATGCCGATGCTAATCTGGGTGGACTGACGTTACAGGGAATGGATGATAACGCCGCAGGTCTGGGAGTCATGCTGGAGTTGGCTGAACGCCTGAAAAATACGCCAACCGAATACGGTATTCGTTTTGTAGCAACCAGCGGCGAAGAGGAAGGAAAATTAGGCGCTGAGAATTTACTCAAGCGAATGAGTGAAGCCGAAAAGAAAAATACTCTACTGGTTATTAATCTCGATAACCTGATTGTAGGCGATAAGCTGTATTTCAATAGCGCCGTAAACACCCCGGAAGCAGTAAGGAAATTAACGCGCGACAGGGCGCTGGCAATTGCACGCAGCCATGGAATTGCCGCCGCCACAAATCCAGGTCTGAATAAAAATTATCCGAAAGGCACGGGATGTTGTAATGATGCAGAAGTTTTCGACAAAGCGGGTATTGCTGTACTTTCCGTTGAAGCGACAAACTGGAGTCTTGGAAATAAAGACGGCTATCAACAACGCGCAAAAACAGCAGCGTTCCCGAAGGGAAATAGCTGGCATGATGTAAGGCTGGATAATCAACAACATATTGATAAGGCGCTTCCAGGAAGAATAGAACGTCGCTGCCGTGACGTTATGCGGATAATGCTGCCACTGGTGAAGGAACTGGCAAAGGCGTCTTGATGAGTTTGAAATGATTACTCCTGCGCCTACAGGAATCTATGCCATCTGAAACAGAGAATAAAAAAAGGGTGCAGGAGACCAAACCATCACAATTCAATACGCGAGGTTTTACCCCCGCGTGATGGCTACTTCTTCGATTCGTAAGCGAGAACTGCCTTAAACTCCATACCACGTTCTCTGATACTCAACTCACACAGCGAGTCGCCTACCATCAGCGTGAATCCCAGCACCGTGAAACACAGCACTATGATTGCCACAAGGGCATATTTTGTCAGCATGTCTTGCCTCCCTGCAAAGAAGAGACTAACATCCGAATTGCGACGTTCGAACGTAGGCCTCAGGTTGATAGAAATATCGCCTGGGGCTTTTGTCCATCTGGAACCTCGCGAATGCTTAACGCCAGACAGCCTCAAGCACCCAACGCCATTCTATACCTGTTGATTTTCCCTGCGATGTTCACCTTTAAATGCCGGAATGCTACTCGCAAAATAAAAACGCCCCCATCATTTCTGACAGAGGCGTTTATTTTATCCGGCAATATTTACCCTTCGTGCAGCCCACATTCCCTTTTTAAGCCAAAGAAACGCGTTTCTTCTTCCGCCATACCAGGTTCCCATTTACGGGTTGTATGGGTATCACCAACCGATAAATATCCTTCGTCCCATAATGGGTGATATTTCAGGCCATGTTTTTGCAGGTACTGATAAATAGTTCGGTTATCCCAGTCGATAATCGGCAGCACTTTAAATACGCCACGCTGAATTGCCAGCACCGGTAAATTGGCGCGGCTGCCGGATTGTTCGCGGCGCAGGCCAGCAAACCACGTTTGCACGTTCAATTCTTTCAGCGCCCGGTTCATCGGTTCGACTTTATTGATGTCATTGTACTTTTCAATGCCTTCAACGCCCTGCTCCCACAGTTTGCCGTAGCGAGCTTCCTGCCAGGCGGCGCTTTCGGTAGCACGGTATACTTTCAGGTTGAGCTTGAGTTTGTCCGTTAACTCATCAATAAAGCGGTAGGTTTCCGGGAACAAATATCCCGTATCGGTGAGGATCACCGGAATATCCGGGCGAATCTGATTCACCAGATGCAGGCTCACCGCCGCCTGAATACCGAAGCTGGAAGAAAGCACATATTCACCGGGAAGATTTTCCAGCGCCCAGGCAACGCGGCCTTCAGCGTCCAGTTTTTCAAGCTCGGCGTTGGTTTGAGCCAGCGCCAGAATGCTTTCAACCTTCGGCAGTTCGCTCAGGGCGTTTAGATCGAGTTTGGGCATAGGTTCCTCACTGTTTGCCTTGCCTGATGCGACGCTTACGCGTCTTATCAGGCCTACAAAATCGTGCTGCTCCGTAGGCCGGATAAGGCGTTTACGCCGCATCCGGCAAAAGCAGCCACAGTGCCTGATGGCGCTTCGCTTATCAGGCCTACAAAACCGGGCAGAGGCGGTAATTCAAGTTAATCCCACAAATCGCGCGCCGGATCGAGCACCGGGCGAATGATGCCCGCACGCACCGTAAAGTCGCCGAAGCCTTCACCCGCTTCGCGCTCTTTCGCCCAGCGCCCTATCAGTTCATCAAGCGACGCCAGGATTTCCGGCTCGGTGATGTTTTCTTTATACATCCGTGGGATACGTGTCCCAATACGGTTGCCGCCGAGATGCAGGTTGTAGCGACCCGGCGCTTTACCCACCAGGCCCACTTCCGCCAGCATCGCGCGACCACAACCGTTCGGGCAACCTGTTACACGCATCACGATATGCTCATCGCTGACACCATGTTTCGCCATTAAATTATCGATATTGTCGATAAAAGACGGCAGGAAACGCTCCGCTTCCGCCATCGCCAGCGGGCAAGTCGGGAATGACACGCAGGCCATTGCGTTTTCACGCTGCGGCGTGACGGCATTCATTAACCCGCTCTGTTTGGCGATCTTCTCGATCTTCGCTTTCTCGCTTTCCGGCACTCCGGCGATGATCAGATTCTGGTTCGCCGTAATGCGGAAATCACCTTTGTGGATCTTCGCGATCTCCAGTAAGCCGGTTTTCAACGGGCGCCCTGGATAATCAAGAATTCGACCATTTTCGATAAACAGCGTCAGGTGCCAGTTGTCATCAATGCCCTTAACCCAGCCAATACGATCGCCGCGTCCGGTAAACTCATACGGGCGAATCGGTTCAAATTTGATCCCCGCGCGACGTTCCACTTCTGCTTTAAACGTCTCAACACCCACGCGCTCCAGCGTGTATTTGGTTTTGGCGTTTTTACGGTCAGTACGATTACCCCAGTCACGCTGAGTGGTAACGACCGCTTCCGCCACCGCCAGCGTATGCTCCAGCGGCAGATAACCAAACTCGCTCGCGGTGCGCGCGTAGGTTTTCTTGTTGCCGTGTTCGATAGAAAGCCCACCGCCCACCAGCAAGTTAAAGCCTACCAGCTTGCCGTTTTCAGCAATTGCCACGAAGTTCATGTCGTTGGCGTGCAGATCGATATCGTTCTGCGGCGGGATCACAACCGTCGTTTTGAACTTACGCGGCAGGTAGGTCTGACCGAGGATTGCTTCTTCATCAGTAGTGGCGATTTTCTCCTGATCGAGCCAGATCTCTGCATACGCGCGAGTACGCGGCAGCAGATGTTCAGAGATTCTCTTCGCCCATTCGTAGGCTTCCGCGTGCAGCTGTGACTCGAACGGGTTCGAGGTACACAGCACGTTACGGTTCATGTCGTTGGCGGTGGCCAGCGCGTCAAGACCGACCGAGTGCAGCATCTGGTGTGCCGGTTTGACGTTCTTTTTCAGAATACCGTGGAACTGGAACGTCTGACGGTTGGTCAGGCGGATGCTACCGTAAATGGTGTTTTCCACCGCAAATTTGTCGATCGCCTGCCACTGTTTGGTGGTGATAACGCCCCCCGGCAGACGGCAACGTAGCAGCATCGCATGGCGCGGTTCCAGCTTCTGTTCGGCGCGTTCAGCGCGGATGTCGCGGTCATCCTGCTGATACATACCGTGGAAACGGATCAGCAGGAAGTTATCGCCCTTAAAGCCGCCTGTCAGGCCGTCGTTTAAATCTTCCGCAATGGTGCCGCGCAGGTAGTTACTTTCAAGCTTCATGCGCTCGGCGTCTGTCAGTTTTCCTTCGACCACCAAAGGCCCTGGATGTTTTTCGCTCATTAGTAGACATCTCGCTGATAACGGCGCTCTACGCGCAGCTCACTTAAAAATTCATCCGCCGCTTCGGTGTCCATGCCACCAAACTCGGCAATCACTTCCAGAAGTGCCTGCTCAACGTCTTTCGCCATGCGATTAGCGTCGCCGCAGACATAAATGTGGGCACCGTCATTGATCCAGCGCCACAGCTCCACACCCTGTTCGCGCAGTTTGTCTTGTACGTAAACTTTTTCTTGTTGATCGCGCGACCAGGCAAGATCGATACGCGTTAGCACGCCTTCTTTGACGTAACGCTGCCATTCCAGCTGGTAGAGGAAATCTTCGGTGAAGTGCGGATTGCCAAAGAACAGCCAGTTTTTACCCGGCGCTTCGTCGGCAGCGCGCTGCTGCATAAAGGCGCGAAATGGCGCGATACCGGTGCCTGGGCCAATCATAATCACTGGGGTTTCCGGGTTCGCTGGCAGTCGGAAGTTGTCGTTATGTTCGATAAACACGCGGACTTCCCCTTCTTCTCCCACACGGTCTGCGAGGAAGCTGGAGGCACCGCCAGCACGGGCGCGGCCTTCCACGTCATAACGCACCACGCCAACGGTGACGTGAACTTCGTTCTCGACTTCCGCCTGCGAGGAGGCGATGGAGTACAGGCGCGGGGTCAGCGGGCGCAGCAGGTTAATCAGCGCTTCGGCATCCAGTTGTGCCGGAGAGAAACGCACCATGTCGACAATCGGCGTCGTCGCGGCGTAATGCTGTAACTTCGCTTTATTGCCCACCAGAGGTAGCAGCGTTTCGCTGCGGGTAAGCGTGGCGTAGTTCTCAACAATATTCGCGGTGTTGACGGTCAGCTCGAAGTACCATTGTAGCGCCTCGTTCAGCGGTAGCGTTTTGCCATCAACGGTGACGGGTTCATCGCCTTTCAGCCACAGCAATTCAACAAGTTCTTTCACCAGTGCCGGATCGTTCTGATACCAGACGCCCAGCGCGTCACCCGGCTGGTAACGCAGGCCCGAGTCACCTAAATCAATTTCGATATGGCGAACGTCTTTTTCAGAGTTGCGTCCGGTAATTTTCTGGTTAACCGAAAGGCTTGCCGCCAGCGGCGCGTCTTTACTGTACGGGCTGGTGTGGATTTCATTTACCGCGCCAGTAGCGACGGATTGCGAAGACGCCGCGACAGGCGCGCGCGATTTAAGAACATCGACCACACGGACGCGCCATTCGCTGGCCGCCGCCTGATATTCAACGTCAGCATCGACACGGTCGAGCAGGCGTTCACCGCCCAGTTCCGCCAGCCTGCTATCGAAATCTTTCCCGGACTGGCAGAAAAATTCATAAGAGCTATCGCCGAGGCTAAACACGGCAAACGCGGTGTTTTCCAGTTTTGGCGCTTTTCTGGAGAACAAAAACTTGTGTAACGCAACGGCTTCTTCCGGCGGTTCCCCTTCCCCTTGTGTTGAGGTCACCACGATAAGCAGTTTTTCACTGGCGATTTGTTTGAATTTATAGTCGCCCGCGTTCACCAGCTTAACGTTCAGTTTTGCCGCTAATAAGTCATCACGTAACGCTTCGGCGACCCGACGCGCATTGCCGGTTTGCGAGGCGGAAATAAGGGTAATACCCGACATTTCTGCGGCGGCAACTGACGTCGCTGCAAGCACAGCAGGTTGCTGGTTGAGCACGCCCCAGAAATAGCCAGAAACCCAGGCAAGCTGAGTGGGCGTTAAATCGGTCGTGGCCGCCTGAAGGCGTGCCAGTTGCTCCGGGTTCAACGGAAGCAACGCGGAAGGTGGGACCTGTGTCGTCATGCGTCGTTATGTTCCAGTAAGCAAAGCTGTTTATCGGCCCTGTCAGCGCCCATAAAACAGAAGAGAAGGTAAGGTTAACGGGGCGAACGGTGTGGATTAAAGACGGGATAGCGATAACTAATAACCAAATCGACTAACCTGTTTTAGCAATAGTCGCTAACAACAAAATGGATTTATTAACAGCATGATAATTAAAAGAATATCGCCAACCATTAAGATAAACAGGCCATTTTGCGCAACAAAGTCGTTTTAGATAATGCGAAAAAACAGGCTTTCCGGTACTCTACGGCGGTTTTGTCGTCCTGTAGAGAAATTATGATGTCCACCACGTTATTTAAAGATTTCACCTTCGAAGCCGCTCACCGCTTGCCACACGTCCCGCAAGGGCATAAATGTGGTCGCCTGCACGGGCACTCTTTTATGGTGCGCCTGGAAATTACAGGGGAAGTCGATCCACATACGGGCTGGATCATCGATTTCGCTGAACTGAAAGCGGCGTTTAAACCGACCTACGATCGCCTCGATCATCATTATCTCAATGAGATCCCTGGCCTGGAAAACCCGACCAGCGAAGTTTTAGCAAAATGGATTTGGGATCAGGTAAAACCCGTTGTGCCGCTGTTAAGCGCGGTAATGGTGAAAGAAACCTGCACCGCAGGCTGCATCTATCGCGGCGAATGATAAGAGTGTGTCGGCGGTCAATTTCCCTTAAGTAACGCTATGTTAGGGTGTTGCGCTCTGGATCTCTGGGGCATGACATGGAAGACGACTGCGACATTATTATTATCGGTGCCGGAATTGCGGGCACCGCCTGCGCGTTGCGCTGCGCGCGAGCGGGTTTATCCGTTCTGTTACTGGAACGTGCTGAAATCCCCGGCAGCAAAAACCTTTCCGGCGGGCGTTTATATACCCATGCGCTCGCGGAACTCCTCCCCCAATATCACCTGACCGCACCTCTTGAGCGACGTATCACTCACGAAAGCCTTTCCCTGTTAACACCCGATAGCACAACAACGTTTTCCAGCTTACAGCCTGGCGGTGAATCCTAGAGCGTCTTGCGCGCCCGTTTCGATCCGTGGCTGGTTGCCGAAGCCGAAAAAGAATATAAATGAGTGGAAGTTTTTACAGGTTCCACCCATTTATAACGCTTATAAATGTTTAATCAGGCAATATTTAAATATTTATGTGTTTGCATCGACAAACGCCAGTTACGCGCAATGCAGGTTTCAATGCACAAACGTGTGGCATCATCCTTTTGGCTAATCGGCTGCAGTGCAATGACTCGTGGTTTATCATCGGTCAGCGTTGCCAATAGCTCATCCAGCGCTTCGATGTCACGAACACGCCCAACAGGATGTTTAATTTCGTTAGCGCGCTCCAGTGCCTGCGACAAGACTTCATAGCCGCCGCGCATATTCAGTTTTGGCGAAACAGTAACCCAGGTATTCGGTGTGCAACGTACTTCGTGAGTGCCGCTGGTTTCTATCTGACAGCTAAAACCGTTTTTTTCAAGCAAATCCGTCAGAGGCAGTAAATCATGAATGCAGGGTTCACCACCGGTAATCACCACGTGACGTGCGGTGTATCCCTGACGACCAATGACTGCCAGCAAATCTTCACTGCTCGCCGCCCCCCACTTATCACTCTCTTTCGTTTTCGCCAGAATACTGAAAAGAGAAACTTCCCGATCCTCAAGCTTTTCCCACGTGTGTTTGGTATCACACCAGGCACAGCCGACCGGGCATCCCTGTAAACGAATAAAAATGGCGGGGACGCCGGTAAAGTAACCCTCACCTTGCAGGGTCTGGAACATCTCGTTAATCGGGTACTGCATAGCATTCTCTGTAAAGTGGATAATTGTTAATTATTGCAGATCCTGCCAAAACAATCATGTCTTATTAACATTCTGTTACATGCAGCTTTAAGGTAAAAAGCGGCTCAGATCATAAAGAATAAAATGAAGCGGCGTATTATGTCTTGAGGAATTTAAAAAAGGGATTTATATATGTTCAAAATATTCATTATATTTATGCTTATTTTCAATTTATCAGGTTGCGGTTATAACGATATTCAGACCTATGATGAGCAAGTCAATGCATCCTGGTCAGAAGTATTAAATCAATATCAGCGTCGCGCCGATCTTATTCCCAATCTTGTCGCCAGTATTAAAGGTTATTCCAGCCATGAAAAAGAAGTACTGGAAGCCGTAACATTGGCGCGTAGTCAGGCTAACCGCGCCAGTAATGACTTACAACAGGCCCCAGGGGATGAGCAAAAACTACAAGCCTGGCAACAAGCTCAGGCGCAGGTATCCCGTACTCTCGGTCAGTTAACGATTATTAGTGAGCGTTATCCTGAATTAAAGGCCCAGGAACTTTATCAGAATTTAATGGTACAACTCGAAGGAAGTGAAAATCGAATAGCTGTCGCACGAGGAAGATATATTAAAGCCATTGAGCAATATAATGTCACGATCCGCAAATTTCCCGCTGTATTAACTGCAAAAGTAATGGATTACACACCAAAGAAAAATTATTTACCGGATGATGTCGCCGCTGTTAGCAAAGCGCCGACAATTGATTTTAGCCAGAGTGCTAATGCTCATTAAATGAGGAAGCCCTATGCGTATTTTTATTTTTCTTCTGGCTTTCTTCTGTTCATCTGCGTTTGCCACGCAAACTCCAGTACCTGAATTACCCAGGTATGTGAATGACTTAACCGACACATTGACGAACAGTGAAGTAAATGCCCTGACCCGTCAGATAAAAACCCTGGCGCAGGAAAAGCAGGCGCAGGTGGTTGTGTTAGTGGTTGAAACGACGGGCGACGAAACTATAGAGCAGTATGCAACGCGGGTATTCGATAGCTGGAAACCGGGTGATAAAAACCGCGATGATGGCGTTCTGCTGTTAGTTGCCTGGCAGGATCATTCTGTGCGTATTGAAATCGGCTACGGACTGGAAGGCGTTATTACAGATGCACAGTCCGGGCAAATTATTCGTAAAAGCATCATTCCAGCATTTAAAAACGGCGACCTGGCAGGCGGCTTGCAAAAGGGAATAAGCGATATTGAAAGTCGTCTGGCGGGGAATAATTTAGCAACGATAACACCGGCCGATCACCCTTTGCCCTTTAGCGGTTGGTGGGCTTTATTAGTCTGGGCGATAGTACTGACGTTTATTGCTGCCAGAGGATATGTCAAAACGCTGGGACTGATTTGCTTCGTAGCTATTGTTCTGGCCTTTGTTTTACCTATAGCAGGCTTCAGCGGAAGTTGGGGAGTGCTCATAACATTGCTCTGCTTTGCTACGCCATTCCTGGCTGTCGCCATCGCTTTTACCCCCTTCGGCAAAAAGGTTCGGGATTCGATGCGTAATGCCAGCCAGCCATCACGCGAGGGAAGAAGCCGTTCATCCTCCTGGCATTCGTCGTCATCATCTTCCTCGTCATCCTCCTTTGACAATGATCATTTCAGTGGCGGCGGCGGTTCATCAGGTGGCGGCGGCGCATCAGGGCGCTGGTAACAAAAGGAATTGAAATGCGTATTTTTCTCTTACTGCTGATGCTATGCGGTTTTCCCGTATCCGCTGAACAAACATCTTCTGTAACCGACTTAACCGGGATGTTAACGACAGAAGAACAAACCGTCTTAACTCAACAATTACAGACACTTGAGCAACAAAATCACGTCCAGGTTGCTGTTTTGGTAACGCCAACCACTGAAGGTAAAAGCATTAAACTGGCGGCCTCCCAGGCGTACGGGTTATATCACTGGAAACCTACCGAAGGGCAAAGATATGGAGAAGGTATCTTAGTCATGGTTATGTGGCCGAAGCGACAGGTAGCATTAAAGATGGGCCCAGGCCTTGAAGAGATACTGCCACCAGAGCAAGCCGCGCAAATTATTCGCTACCGAATGCAATCGGAGTTTGAAAAAAACAATCTCTTCGCCGGGTTAACGCGTGGAATTGAGGGCATTGCCCTGTTTACGCATACCAAAGCCAGTCTCAGCCCACTGGATGCTCTGGCAAATCATCTGTTTGCTAATCCGCAACGCTCGCTGCCGTGTCTTGCCTGGACATTGCTGATGATCGTTGCCATCGTTGTCCTCTGGCGATTTACCCGCCGTCCAGGGCCTGGCATATGGATGATATCGATGATTACTCCCATGGTCTGGTTTTTCTTCTTTCAGGACGATGTCATCATTCGGCGGGTATCGATCGTTTGTTTCAGTTTATTTTTCGCCGCAATCTGCTGGCAGCGTCTCACGGTAATTTTTCATATGTGTCGCGCATTTCCTATGACGCAGGCACCCAAAAATAAAAACACTAAAATGAAGAACCCCCAGCAGATTCCTGAATCAGGACGAAATTCATTGCTTGTCGTGCTGCTGATAATTGTTGTGGGATGGAGTCTGGTATTCGCCAGTAATAAAGATATTGCATTAATATCAACAATTATTGGGCTAATTGATTATTTTATCGGCCCAATCACCGTTGCTGGCATCGTTCTGCTGATCATTATGGCCATATTTACCGGCAATCTTAAACTGGAATCAGGACATAAAAGCAACAGGAAAATGGGGAGTCGTAATGCTCATTCTCGCTCTTCGTCGGGAAATTCTTTCCGCGGCGGTGGCGGTTCTTCAGGAGGCGGCGGCGCGTCCGGCCGTTAGTGATCGTTATGCGTTTAATCCTTTTTCTCCTCACTTTGTGGTGCTTTCCGGTGGTTGCCCAGCAAATGGCTGTACCGGAGTTGCGCCAACAGGTGACCGATATTACCGGTACATTAAACACGTCTGAACAGCAATCACTGACACAACAGCTGCAGGATATTACACATAAAACACAGGCACAGGTCGCCGTATTAATAGTGCCGTCCACCGGTGACGATACCATTGAACAATATGCAACACGCGTTTTTGATAGCTGGAAACTGGGAGATAAGCAGCGAAACGATGGTATTTTACTTCTGGTTGCCAGGGAAGATCATACTGTTCGTATAGAAGTGGGCTATGGGCTGGAAGGGGTGGTTACTGACCTGCGAGCAGCGAAGATTATCAATGATATATTGATCCCTGCCTTCAAAAGCGATGACCTTATGGGTGGATTAACACTGGCAAGCGAAAATATTGGCGCACTTCTGTTGAATGGTGAATTGCCAGAAGATAGAGGAAATTATTACCGTATTAATCCCCCTATTCCATTATCGCTTGCTGTAATTCTTTTGCTGGCAGTACTTTCATACTTTATTGTTTTTACCGATCCATCGAATCTACTATGGATAGCACTCACTGGCGCAATTTACGGGATGGTATTCCTCTATGTTGCCGAACCTGGACCATGGACCTCTTTAATCGTTGCTTGCGGTATGTTAACGCCTTTCGCGATCATAGCGTTGCTTATCTTTTGGCTTATCGTTAATAAAAAACTACGCGCCAAATACAAGAAACTCGGTAAAGAAAGAGCTTCAAGAAAAAGTTCTTCTTCATCCTCTTCCGGTGGAGGCTCAAGTGGTGGTGGGTTTAGCGGCGGAGGTGGATTTAGCGGCGGTGGCGGTTCTTCAGGAGGCGGCGGCGCGTCCGGTCGCTGGTAACTCAACCATAAAAAATGCCAGCCCGAAGGCTGGCATTTTTAAATCAGATAAAGTCAGACTTATGCCTGGCCTTTGATCTCTTTACGACCGTTGTACGGTGCTTTTTCGCCCAGAGCTTCTTCGATACGAATCAGCTGGTTGTATTTAGCAACACGGTCAGAACGGCTCATAGAACCAGTTTTGATCTGGCCTGCAGCGGTACCAACAGCCAGGTCAGCAATGGTAGCGTCTTCAGTTTCGCCAGAACGGTGAGAGATAACTGCAGTGTAACCAGCATCTTTAGCCATCTTGATTGCAGCCAGAGTTTCGGTCAGAGAGCCGATCTGGTTGAATTTGATCAGGATAGAGTTAGCGATGCCTTTTTCGATACCTTCTTTCAGGATCTTGGTGTTGGTTACGAACAGGTCGTCACCAACCAGCTGGATTTTGTCGCCCAGTACTTTGGTCTGGTATGCGAAACCGTCCCAGTCAGACTCGTCCAGACCGTCTTCAATAGAAACGATCGGGTACTGTTTGGTCAGTTCTTCTAGGAAGTGAGTGAATTCTTCAGAGGTGAACGCTTTGTTGCCTTCGCCAGCCAGAACGTATTTACCGTCTTTGTAGAATTCAGACGCTGCGCAGTCCATCGCCAGAGTGATGTCTTTGCCCAGTTCATAGCCAGCCGCTTTAACAGCTTCAGCGATAACAGCCAGAGCTTCAGCGTTGGAACCCAGGTTCGGCGCATAGCCACCTTCGTCACCAACAGCAGTGTTCATGCCTTTCGCTTTCAGAACTTTTGCCAGGTGATGGAAAACTTCAGAACCCATACGAATGGCTTCTTTCACAGTTTTCGCGCCAACCGGCTGAATCATGAATTCCTGGATATCAACGTTGTTGTCAGCGTGCTCACCACCGTTGATGATGTTCATCATCGGAACCGGCATGGAGTATTTGCCCGGAGTGCCGTTCAGTTCAGCGATGTGCTCGTACAGCGGCATACCTTTAGCCGCTGCAGCAGCTTTGGCGTTAGCCAGAGATACAGCCAGGATTGCGTTTGCGCCGAATTTAGATTTGTTTTCGGTGCCGTCCAGGTCGATCATGATCTTGTCAATGCCAGCCTGATCTTTGGCATCTTTGCCAATCAGCGCCTGAGCGATCGGACCATTAACCGCAGCAACAGCTTTGGTTACGCCTTTGCCCAGGAAACGGGATTTGTCACCATCGCGCAGTTCCAGTGCTTCACGGGAGCCAGTAGAAGCGCCTGATGGAGCAGCTGCCATACCGACGAAACCACCCTCCAGGTGTACTTCGGCTTCAACAGTCGGGTTACCACGGGAGTCGATGATTTCACGACCGATGATTTTTACGATTTTGGACATTAGGTTTTCCTCAAGTCACTAGTTAAACTGAAACTCCAGACAAACAACGCGTACCCTGGGTACGCGTTGCCGTTCTAACTTTTTTACTTACTTCGCCTGACGCTTCTGGAACTCGCTGGCGGCTTTTACAAAGCCAGCAAACAGCGGGTGGCCATCACGTGGAGTAGAAGTAAACTCCGGATGGAACTGACAAGCCACAAACCACGGATGGTTCGGAACTTCGATGATCTCGACCAACTGATCATCCCCGGAACGGCCCGCAACGCGCAGACCTGCATCTTCAATCTGTTTCAACAGCATGTTGTTGACTTCGTAGCGGTGACGATGACGCTCAACAATCGTCGGCGCGTTGTACAGCCGACGAACCAGGCTATCGTCAGCCAACTGGCACTGCTGTGCGCCAAGACGCATGGTGCCGCCGAGATCGCTCTTCTCGCTACGAACTTCAACGTTGCCGTTTTCATCACGCCACTCGGTAATCAGCGCCACAACCGGGTACTTACAGTCTGGCACAAATTCCGTAGAGTTGGCGTTCTCCATATTGGCAACATGGCGAGCGTAATCAATCAACGCCACCTGCATACCCAGGCAAATGCCCAGATAAGGAATATTGTTCTCACGCGCATAACGCGCGGTAGTAATCATGCCTTCTACGCCACGATAGCCGAAACCGCCAGGTACGAGGATCGCGTCCAGACCTTTAAGAATTTCAACACCGCGTGTTTCAACATCTTGTGAATCGATCAGTTTGATGTTGACGCTGACACGATTTTTCAGCCCGCCGTGTTTCAGTGCTTCAATCACGGATTTATAAGCATCCGGCAGTTCAATGTACTTGCCGACCATACCGATGGTGACTTCACTCACCGGATTCGCTTCTTCGAAGATAACCTGTTCCCATTCGGACAGATTCGCTTCCGGGCAGTTCAAGCTGAATCGTTTACAAATATAATCGTCCAGCCCCTGAGATTTCAACAGGCCCGGAATTTTATAGATGGAATCGACGTCTTTCAGAGAAATAACCGCTTTTTCTGGAACATTACAGAACAATGCAATCTTCGCACGTTCGTTCGCCGGAACGGCGCGATCTGAACGACAAATCAGGATGTCGGGCTGGATACCGATGGAGAGCAGCTCTTTTACAGAGTGCTGAGTCGGTTTGGTTTTGACTTCACCAGACGCTGCCATGTATGGCACCAGCGTCAGGTGCATAAACAGCGTGTGCTCGCGGCCAATTTCAACAGCCATCTGGCGAATCGCTTCGAGGAATGGCAGGGATTCGATATCACCTACAGTACCGCCGATTTCTACCAGTACGACATCATGACCTTCGCCGCCTTCCAGCACGCGTTCTTTGATTGCATTGGTGATGTGCGGAATAACCTGTACGGTTGCGCCGAGGTAGTCGCCACGGCGTTCTTTACGCAGAACGTCAGAGTAAATACGACCCGTGGTGAAGTTGTTGCGGCGGCTCATTTTGGTGCGAATGAAACGCTCGTAGTGCCCCAGGTCCAGATCGGTTTCAGCGCCGTCTTCAGTAACGAACACTTCCCCGTGCTGGATTGGGCTCATAGTACCTGGATCGACGTTGATGTATGGATCCAGCTTCATGATGGTCACATTGAGGCCACGGGCTTCAAGAATGGCTGCGAGGGAGGCTGCGGCAATGCCTTTACCCAGAGAGGATACGACCCCGCCGGTCACAAAAATATAGTTCGTTGTCATGCTGAACCTGAGAAGTTAGGTTGAAAAGACGATGGAATAACCAGGACGGGAAAGCAGTATACCCGAACATGACCTGTGCCACAAACTTTCATTATCCCTCCTCTTCGCCAGCGCACGATTGAAATCAGGAGTGAGAAAATAGCCCCTTTGGGGTAAATGTTTTTGACGCAAATCAAGCGCTTGTCATTTAAAAAATGACACAAAAGGCGCTTGACCGCGTAAATCCCTTAGAGATCAATTTCCTGCCGTTTTACCTGTTGCCAGACTTCTTCCATTGTTTCGAGATCAACACCTGTCATTTCCAGTCCACGCGCGGCAACAATACGCTCCACTTCGCGAAAACGGCGCTCGAATTTCTCATTGGCTTTTTGCAATGCGATTTCCGCTTTTGTCCCTAAATGGCGGGCCAGATTGACCGTCGCAAACAGCAGGTCACCCATTTCCTCCTCCAGTTTAGCCTGGTCTACAACAGCCTGCCGGGCCTCGTACATTACCTCGTCAATCTCTTCGTAGACTTTATCGACCACCGGGCCTAACGTCGTCCAGTCGAAGCCAACGTTGGCGCAACGTTTCTGGATTTTTTGTGCCCGCATTAAAGCAGGGAGACTGCGGGGAATATCATCCAGCGCCGAATGCTGCGCTTTCTGCGCGCGCTCTTCGGTTTTGATTTGCTCCCAACGGGTGAGAACTTCGCGGCTGCTCCCGGCAGAACCGTCAGCAAAAACATGCGGATGGCGACGTTCTAATTTATCGCTAATTGCAGCGCAAATATCATTAAAGTCAAAGCGCCCTTCTTCCTGGGCCATTTGTGCATAAAACACCACCTGAAACAGCAGATCGCCGAGTTCACCGCGCAGATCGTCAAAATCTTCACGGGCGATGGCATCCAGCACTTCGTAGGTTTCTTCAAGGGTGTAAGGCGCAATAGAAGAAAATGTCTGCTCTTTATCCCACGGGCAACCACTTTCCGGGTCACGAAGACGCTGCATAATAGTGAGCAAACGGTCAATTTGATTCATTGGTATGTCCTGAAAATTGCGGGTCTGTCAGGTGAAAGCCTGTGACCAGAACAGAAGTGAGTTGTCATTCCTTTTAAACAGATTATTGACAAAGTGCGCTTTGTTCATGCTGGATGCGGCGTGAACGCCTTATCCGGCCTACAAAATCTCGCAAATTCAAAATATTGCGAGAAACATGTAGGCCTGATAAGCGCAGCACATCAGGCAATTTTGCGTTTGCCATCTGTCTCAATCTACTTGTAGACACGAACAAATTTAAAACTAACTCCCGTGCAACCGACGCGCGTCGATAACATCTGGCACCTGGTTGAGTTTACCCAGCACGCGGCCCAGCACTTGCAGATTGTAAATCTCAATAGTCATGTCGATGGTCGCCAGTTGCTGCTTAGTGTCGCTACGGCTGGCAACGCCAAGCACGTTCACCTTCTCGTTAGCGAGGATAGTGGTGATATCACGCAATAACCCACTGCGATCATTGGCCATTACACGGACCACCAGCGAATACCCGGCTGAGTAGCTCTCTCCCCATACCGCGTCAACAATACGTTCCGGCGCGTGTGAACGCAGTTCTGCCAGTTGCTCACAGTCTGCACGATGCACTGAAATACCGCGTCCCTGGGTAATGAAACCAACAATCTCATCACCTGGAATCGGCTGACAGCAACGCGCGATATGGTGCATCAGGTTGCCGACGCCTTCTACTACCACGCGACCGTTATCTTTACTGCGATTTTGCGGCGTATAGTTTTTTTGCTGCAACTGTTTCAGCGCGGCAGCATCCTGTTCTTCGGCGCTCGGCTTATTAAATTGCGATTGCAGGAAGTTCACCATCTGATTGAGACGGATATCTCCGCCGCCAATCGCCGCCAGCAACTCGTCGACATCATTGAAGTTGTAGCGAGGCAGCAGATGTTTTTCCGCTTCTTTCAGGCTGATCCCCAGATGTTCCAGTTCGTCGTCCAGGATTTGCCGCCCGGCCAGAATGTTTTTGTCGCGATCCTGTTTACGGAACCATGCGTGAATTTTCGAGCGTCCACGGCTGGTTGTAACATATCCCAGGGTTGGATTTAACCAGTCGCGACTAGGGTTTGGCTGTTTCTGAGTGATAATTTCAATCTGGTCCCCCATCTGCAACTGATAGGTAAACGGCACAATACGTCCGCCAATTTTGGCCCCTATACAGCGGTGTCCAACGTCGCTGTGGATGTGGTAAGCAAAGTCCAGCGGCGTTGATCCCACAGGCAAATCAACGACATCACCTTTCGGCGTAAAGACGTACACCCGGTCATCAAAGACCTGACTGCGCACTTCGTCGAGCATTTCGCCGGAATCCGCCATCTCTTCCTGCCACGCTATCAGTTTTCGCAGCCAGGCAATACGGTCTTCATGTCCCGAACGAGCCCCGCCAGAAGCTGTGCCTTCTTTGTATTTCCAGTGCGCAGCAACGCCCAGTTCGGCATCTTCATGCATCTGTTTGGTGCGGATCTGGATCTCGACCGTCTTCCCGCCCGGCCCCAATACAACGGTATGAATCGACTGATAACCGTTAGGTTTTGGGTTTGCGACATAATCGTCAAACTCATCAGGCAGATGACGATAGTGAGTGTGCACTATCCCCAATGCAGCGTAGCAATCCTGTAAACGTTCCGCGACGATACGTACCGCACGCACATCAAATAACTCATCAAAGGCGAGATTCTTTTTCTGCATTTTGCGCCAGATGCTGTAGATGTGTTTCGGGCGGCCATATACCTCAGCTTTAACACCTTCGGCTTTCATCTCTGCGCGCAGATGACCGACAAACTCTTCAATGTAGTGTTCGCGATCGAGACGGCGCTCATGCAGCAGTTTGGCGATGCGCTTGTATTCCGTCGGGTGGAGATAACGGAAGCAGTAATCTTCCAGTTCCCATTTCAGTTGCCCGATCCCAAGACGGTTCGCCAGCGGCGCGTAGATATTGGTGCACTCTTTTGCCGCCAGCACGCGTTCGTCTTCCGGCGCGTCTTTCACTTCGCGCAGATGAGCAATTCGCTCCGCCAGTTTGATGACCACGCAACGGAAGTCATCGACCATCGCCAGCAACATCCGGCGAACGTTATCAACCTGTTCGGAGGAAACGGAATCGGTGTGCGTGGCTTTCAACTGGCGGATTGCCGCCATATCCCGCACGCCGTGAATAAGGTTGACCACCGACTTACCGACGCTTTCACGCAGCACATCTTCACTGACTACATTGGCATCAGCCAGAGGGAAGAGCAGCGCCGCTCGTAGCGTGTCAATATCCATACTTAATGTCGAGAGTATCTCTACCATCTCGACACCACGCCACAACAGCAGACTGGCATCTGGATGCCCCTGCGTCTGCTGCAGACAATACGCCCAGGTTTCGGCTAAGCACTCACACGATTTCTGGCTGGCAATACCCAGACTTGCGATCCATTTTTGCGGATCAAATTCACCAGCCTTATTGATATGTGCACTTCTTACCGCAACCATCGTCCTCTCCTTTAGGGACCAGACCTGCCGAAATCGGCAAGTCGCAACTATTTAACGCGCGAAAAAAGCACCATCGATTCCAGATGCCCCGTGTGCGGGAACATATCCAGCATCGCCAGTCGCGCAATGGTATATCCTGCTTTTAATAACGCTTCGCTATCCCGAGCCAGCGTTGCAGGGTTACAGGATACATAAACAATACGAATGGGTTCCAGTTTTATAATTTGTTGCATAACACCTGCGGCACCTGCACGCGCCGGGTCCAGTAACACTTTGTCAAAACCGTTTTTCGCCCATGGCTGCTTTGTGACATCATCTTCAAGATTTTCGTGATAAAACGTCACATTATGTAAGCCATTAAGACGCGCGTTCTCCTGACCTTTTTCCACCAGCGCAGGCACACCTTCCACGCCGACGACGCTTGCCGCACGAGTAGCGACAGGAAGAGTAAAATTCCCCATGCCGCAGAACAGATCCAGCACACGATCGTCTGGCTGTACATCCAGCCATTCCAGCGCCTGCGCCACCATTTTTTGGTTCACGCCTGCGTTGACCTGAATAAAATCACGCGGGCTAAAGGTTAAGCGCAACCCATTTGCATCATACCAGGGCATCTCCCCAGATACGGTTTCGAGTATCTCACTATCAGGGGCGAGATACAGATCCAGGCCTTCAGAATGCGAAAAGCGTTCCAGTTTTTCGCGATCAGCCGAATTGAGCGGTGCAGTATGGCGTAAAATCATCAGCGTGCCGCTGGTTGCCTGCACCAGCTCAACATGCCCAAGATGACGTATTGCTTGCAAACTCATCAGACATGCCCTGACTTTGGGCAGCAATGCTTCAAGTTGGGGCACTAAAATAGGGCATTGTTTGATATCAACAATGTCACTGGTGCCGGATTTACGAAATCCCATCAGAAGTTGCTGCGTTTTCGGCAGATAATTCAGACTTAAACGCGCACGGCGTCGGTAGCCCCAGGGGGTATCCGCGATAACATCAGAAACGTCGTGTTTCATTAATCGGGCAAGCGCCGCACTTTTGCTACGTTGCTGTAACTCAACGCTGGCGTGTTGTTGCTGGCAGCCGCCGCATACGCCAAAATGAGGACAGCGCGGCGTCTCACGCTCTGGGCTGTCGCTTAACCGGCACACGACTTTAGCGCGAGCATACTGTTTTTTATCTTCTGTAACAGTAACTTCCGCGTTTTCTTGCGGTAATAATCCAGGGATAAATAACGTTTTTCCGTTATGCCGCGCCACACCCTGACCAAAAGAGTCGAGGTCATTGACTGAAACGGTTATGATCTGACGCGTCGTCACGCGCCGTTTTGCAGAGTAGAATTGCGCCATTGGCGAGACTTTCTCAATTTAACAGTGTGACCTTAATTGTCCCATAACGGAACTCCATGACCAACTACAGCCTGCGCGCACGCATGATGATTCTGATCCTGGCGCCGACCGTCCTTATTGGGTTATTGCTTAGTATCTTTTTCGTCGTGCATCGCTATAACGACTTGCAGCGTCAACTGGAAGATGCCGGCGCCAGTATTATTGAACCGCTGGCGGTTTCTACCGAATATGGCATGAGCCTGCAAAATCGCGAATCTATCGGGCAGTTGATAAGCGTTCTGCATCGTCGCCATTCTGATATTGTGCGCGCCATTTCGGTTTATGACGAAAATAACCACCTGTTTGTCACTTCCAATTTTCAACTTGACCCTTCGGTAATGCAGCTCGACAGCAATGTACCGTTCCCACGCCAGCTCACCGTCACACGCGACGGCGATATTATGATCCTGCGCACGCCAATTATTTCTGAGAGTTATTCTCCCGACGAATCCCCCAGCAGCGATGCTAAAAATAGTCAGAATATGTTGGGATATATTGCCCTTGAACTGGATCTGAAATCGGTACGGCTACAGCAATATAAAGAGATCTTCATTTCCAGCGTGATGATGCTGTTTTGTATTGGTATTGCGCTTATTTTTGGCTGGCGCTTAATGCGTGATGTAACCGGCCCGATTCGCAACATGGTGAATACCGTCGACCGCATTCGCCGTGGGCAACTCGATAGCCGCGTAGAAGGTTTTATGCTCGGCGAACTGGATATGCTGAAAAACGGCATCAATTCAATGGCAATGTCGCTGGCGGCTTATCACGAAGAGATGCAGCACAATATCGACCAGGCGACATCCGATCTGCGTGAAACGCTGGAGCAGATGGAAATTCAGAACGTTGAGTTAGATCTGGCGAAAAAACGCGCCCAGGAAGCGGCGCGAATTAAGTCAGAGTTCCTGGCAAATATGTCGCATGAGTTACGTACGCCGTTGAATGGTGTTATCGGCTTTACCCGCCTGACCCTAAAAACAGAACTGACGCCGACACAGCGAGATCACCTGAATACCATTGAACGTTCGGCAAATAACTTACTGGCAATCATTAACGATGTCCTCGACTTCTCAAAACTGGAAGCTGGCAAACTGATTCTGGAAAGCATTCCATTCCCACTGCGTAGCACGCTGGATGAAGTGGTGACACTGCTGGCCCACTCATCGCACGATAAGGGGCTGGAACTGACGCTCAATATTAAGAGCGACGTGCCCGATAACGTGATTGGCGACCCACTGCGTTTACAGCAAATCATCACAAACCTGGTGGGGAATGCGATTAAATTCACCGAGAATGGCAACATCGATATTCTGGTGGAAAAACGTGCGCTGAGTAATACCAAAGTGCAGATTGAAGTGCAGATCCGCGATACCGGTATCGGCATTCCCGAACGCGATCAATCACGCTTGTTCCAGGCCTTCAGACAGGCAGATGCCAGTATTTCACGTCGTCATGGCGGCACCGGATTGGGACTGGTCATTACACAAAAACTGGTTAATGAAATGGGCGGCGATATCTCGTTCCATAGCCAGCCGAATCGTGGCTCCACATTCTGGTTCCACATTAATCTCGATCTGAACCCGAATATTATTATCGAAGGGCCATCCACACAGTGCCTTGCAGGCAAACGTCTGGCTTATGTTGAACCGAATTCCGCTGCCGCGCAGTGTACTCTCGACATTTTAAGCGAAACGCCGCTGGAGGTGATTTATAGCCCAAGCTTCTCTGCGCTTCCGCCAGAACACTACGACATGATGTTGCTAGGAATCGCCGTGACATTCCGCGAACCGCTAACAATGCAACATGCCCGGTTGCTAAAAGCCGTATCCATGGCTGATTATCTGATGCTGGCGCTTCCCTGCCATGCTCAGGTCAATGCCGAAAAGCTCAAGCAAGATGGTATTGGCGCCTGCTTGCTGAAACCATTAACACCTACACGTCTGTTGCCTGCGCTGACCGAATTTTGTCATCAAAAACAAAACACTCTTTTGCCTGTCAACGATGAACGTAAGCTGGCAATGACGGTCATGGCCGTTGATGATAACCCCGCAAACCTGAAGCTTATCGGCGCATTGCTGGAAGATATGGTGCAGCATGTTGAGCTTTGCGATAGCGGCCATCAGGCAGTTGAACGGGCGAAACAGATGCCCTTCGATTTGATCTTAATGGATATTCAGATGCCGGACATGGACGGTATTCGGGCGTGCGAGCTTATTCATCAGCTTCCGCATCAACAGCAAACGCCGGTTATTGCAGTAACCGCACATGCGATGGCCGGGCAAAAAGAAAAGCTACTTGGCGCGGGGATGAGTGATTATCTGGCAAAACCAATTGAAGAAGAGCGATTGCATAATTTACTGTTGCGTTACAAACCTGGCAGCGGTATTTCCTCACGCGTCGTGACGCCAGAAGTGAACGAGATTGTGGTGAACCAGAATACGACTCTCGACTGGCAACTGGCGCTACGCCAGGCTGCCGGCAAAACCGATCTGGCGCGCGATATGCTGCAAATGTTACTCGATTTCCTGCCGGAAGTTCGTAACAAGGTAGAAGAGCAGCTAGTTGGAGAAAACCCGGAAGGTCTGGTTGATTTGATCCACAAACTGCACGGCAGTTGCGGTTATAGCGGCGTACCGCGTATGAAGAATCTCTGCCAACTCATCGAACAACAACTACGTAGCGGTACCAAAGAAGAAGATCTGGAACCTGAATTGCTGGAACTGCTGGACGAGATGGATAACGTGGCGCGTGAAGCCAGCAAAATTCTTGGGTAACAAGCAAATTACCGATTCATTTGGCGTATCAGGCAAGATGAATATCGTAACGTGGTTGCTGTGTGGCTAATGCCCTCTGATTATCAGAGGGCATATATGTTATTTCAATAAACTGGCCCATTGTTCAACCCAGGGATTAGAAACCGTTTCCGGCTCCGGGGTCTCACTGGCATCAACCAACAGTATTTCTCCCACCCGCTGCGCACTCTGTTCCTGAAGCAACGCATCGAACTGCTTGCCGCCGTTGCAGAAATTCACATAGCTGCTGTCGCCAAGCGCAATCACGCCATAACGCAGATTCGGCTGGAACCCCAGGCTATCCTTTATTCCCTGAAAGAGCGGCACAATGCTGTCGGGAAGATCGCCCTGGCCGGTCGTGGAGGTTACCACCAGTACATACTTGTCCTGATATGGCAACCAGTCGTTTAATTCAGGATCTTCAAATACAGTCGCTTTGTGCCCTTGTCTGGACAAAATCGCTTCCGCTTCTTCGGCAACTAGCAATGCGTTGCCGTACATGGTGCCCACAAAAATACCAATTTCCGCCATACCGTTTTCTCCCTGGATTAGGAACTTATGTCACCATCCTGACCCGATGACTCGCTGAACTCAACCCTTTCATTTTCAGGAAGCAGACCGCGCCAGCCAAACTGTGATAGCGCCTGCATCCAGGTATTGTCCAGACCCGCGTGGATTGTGAGCGGCTCCCCCGTAAAAGGATGCGTTAATGACAACTTGCTGGCATGCAGCATTAACCGTTGAAGGCCAAAGTGTTCAGCCGCACTGCGATTCTGGCGTAAATCGCCATGCTTGCTGTCACCGATAATGGGATGACGCAAATGAGCGAGATGTCGACGTAGCTGGTGCTTGCGTCCGGTTTTTGGTTCCAGCTCCACCAGGCCGTAGCGGGTCGTCGGGTAACGCCCGGTCGCCACCGGCATTTCTACCGTTGCCAGACCACGATAATGCGTCACCGCTGGCTGTGGACCTTTATCTTCACGGGCGAATTTATCAGCGATTTTATCCAGCTCTTCCACCAGTGGGTAATCCAGTTCCGCCTCTTCCATCAACCAACCGCGCACAATCGCGTGGTAACATTTCTGAATTTGGTGCTGTTCAAACTGTTGCGCCAGCAACCGCCCGGCCTCGCTGGACAATCCCAGCAGTAACACGCCGGAAGTCGGTCGGTCCAGGCGATGTGCGGTAAAAACATGCTGACCAATCTGGTCACGCACGGTTTGCATCACGACCACTTTCTCGTCACGATCCAGCCAACTACGATGAACCAACCAGCCGGACGGTTTATTTACCGCAACCAGCCATTCATCCTGGTAGAGTATTTCCAGCATCAGTGAGTATCATCCGCAAAAAGAGCATCCAGCTTTTCCAGTTCTGCCAGAATTAACGCGCGTTGGGGGTGATCCGTCGCCAGCGCCATTTCATAATACGGCGCCACGGCAAATGCCGCCGGTAAAGGCTGGTGGTTATCTAATAAATCGTGCATCCGCGGAATCAGTACCCATTGCAACCACTCCAGTGGCTCCATCGTATCCATAAAGAATGGCTGGGTACTCGCAAATTGATGCGGCTGGGGTTCATCGCTCTGCCAGTGCTGATGTTCACGTAATAGCGCTTCAAGCGCCTGCAACTGGAGACGAACGCGGTCATGAGTGGTCATAAAGCAACCTCAAGAAGAAAAAACTGCCGCGAAGGATAGCAGGAATAAAAAAAGGGAGCACTGTATTCACAGTGCTCCCGGTTCGTTTCGCAGCATTCCAGCTACTTTTGTTGCTCCCTGCTCATCCTTGACAACTTTTCCTCTGGCCTTGCGGCCAATCGTTCTTCCTGAACTATTGCTTCCTGCACACACCACCCCGGCGTGATTACTTCATCCTGAAGCGTCCCTGGCCTTCCTGACCCGCCAAATCATCCTGACTGGCTCTCATTCTCCATCCTGGAGGTGTCCTTTAACGCATCCAGCGTTATCCTCTTCGCTTCATCCAGAAGCCTTTCCCTGAAACACCATCCTGGCGTGTCCTTCAGAAGTGTCATCATCCTGATGTTCACTTCGCTGTCTAACTCCCTGTCGACGAAGATAGAATCGTCTTTTTAGCCGAGTCTTACAAGGCGCTTACAGACAATATGTTAAGGAAAGCTTCATATAAAAATTAAAAAAAATAGCTTAATAAATTGATTTGAAATGAAAATATCAATTCTTATCTTTTTAAGTATTTACTTATTTCCTGGCGATCTCCTACAGGGTCTGTAAGAGATCTCTCACAACCAGACGGGGTATTTGGATTACAGAAGAGGCTTAAGTTGGTTAAGGAATTCCGCAAGATTTGAGGCCAGAGGCGTCCGTTTCCGCGTTCCCAACGTCTCTTTGCACACATCGCCCGTGAGATTGCACACGGAGATCACCTCCAGTTCTTCTTCCAGCGTGGCAATAAAGAGTGTCGGTGACAGCTTAAGGCGTTTCTGAGTGACCAGATGTCCAATCAGATTCTCCTGCACCCGGCGGAAATCGTCCTCGCTCCAGGTTTGCAGCAATGTCAGAGGGATATCACCAAACTGCGCATGCATATCCCCGGCAAACTGGGTCGTATAAAAGGAATGAATTGTAGGCTGTATCACAATATCAAAAGCTCGTTCAACCGCGTTCACATTTTGCTCTCCGGTAAACGGCTGGGGTTGCCAGTATACGGCATCGTTGGTGGTTGAAATAATGCATGGCGAGGGAACGCCATAAAGCTCCTCGCTCAACGGCCAACTGTTGTGCTGTTCATGCCAGGCATCGCAGTAACGTGCGGTAAAATCTTTCAAGGCTTGTGCGGTCAATTCGTCCACTAATTTCTCTCTTCACTTAAACCGGATACACTTGCCGTTTAGTTTATCTGGTTTATGACGGTGAAACATGTCTTCTTATACAAACCATCAGGCACTTGCGGGCCTGACTCTCGGAAAATCAACCGATTACCGGGATACTTATGACGCCAACCTGCTGCAAGGCGTTCCACGCAGTTTGAATCGCGATCCGCTAGGCTTGAAAGCGGATAATCTGCCATTTCACGGTGCGGATATCTGGACGCTATATGAACTTTCCTGGCTGAACGCGAAAGGTTTGCCGCAGGTCGCCGTCGGTCATGTCGAACTTGATTACACCAGCGTGAATCTCATTGAATCGAAAAGCTTCAAACTGTATCTCAATAGCTTTAACCAGACGCGCTTTAACAACTGGGATGAGGTGCGCCAGACGCTGGAACGTGATTTAAGCGCCTGTGCCCAGGGTTCGGTCAGTGTAGCGTTGTATCGCCTTGATGAACTGGAAGGCCAGCCAATAGGCCATTTTAATGGCATCTGCATTGATGACCAGGATATCGCCATTGATAACTATGAGTTCACCACCGACTACCTGAAAGATGCCGCCAGCGGCGAGAACGTGGTGGAAGAGACGCTGGTTAGCCACTTGCTGAAATCCAACTGCCTGATAACTCACCAGCCAGACTGGGGCTCAATTCAAATTCAGTACCGCGGTCGCAAGATTGACAGGGAAAAGTTGCTGCGTTATCTGGTCTCTTTCCGTCATCACAACGAGTTCCATGAGCAATGCGTAGAGCGCATTTTTAATGACCTGTTACGCTTCTGTCAGCCAGAAAAATTAAGCGTTTACGCTCGTTATACTCGCCGCGGTGGGCTGGACATTAATCCCTGGCGCAGCAATACCGACTTTGTCCCATCGGTGACCCGGCTGGTACGACAATAAATTTTTTCTCAATTTTGCGTACTGGGTTCACGCATAAGGTTGTGAAAGATCATCAGGCAGGGCTATTGTAATCAAAGGGAATGACGATATTCGTCCCATAAGGAGTTTTTCTTGATTACACATATTAGCCCGCTTGGCTCCATGGATATGTTGTCGCAGCTGGAAGTGGATATGCTTAAACGCACCGCCAGCAGCGACCTCTATCAACTGTTTCGCAACTGTTCGCTTGCCGTTCTGAACTCCGGCAGCCTGACCGATAACAGCAAAGAATTGCTGTCTCGTTTTGAGAATTTTGACATTAACGTCCTGCGCCGTGAACGCGGCGTTAAGCTGGAACTGATCAATCCACCGGAAGAGGCTTTCGTCGATGGGCGTATTATCCGCGCCTTGCAGGCTAACTTGTTTGCGGTCCTGCGCGACATTCTCTTCGTTTACGGGCAAATTCATAACACCGTTCGTTTTCCAAACCTGAACCTCGACAACTCCGTCCATATTACCAACCTGGTCTTTTCTATATTGCGCAACGCCCGCGCGCTGCATGTTGGCGAAGCGCCGAATATGGTGGTGTGCTGGGGCGGTCACTCAATTAACGAAAACGAGTATCTGTACGCTCGTCGCGTCGGTAATCAGCTCGGTCTGCGCGAGCTAAATATCTGCACTGGCTGTGGTCCGGGAGCGATGGAAGCGCCGATGAAAGGCGCGGCGGTCGGTCACGCTCAGCAACGTTACAAAGACAGCCGTTTTATAGGCATGACGGAACCATCGATCATCGCCGCTGAACCACCTAACCCGCTGGTTAACGAACTGATCATCATGCCGGATATTGAAAAACGCCTGGAAGCGTTCGTGCGTATCGCCCACGGCATCATTATCTTCCCTGGCGGTGTGGGTACGGCTGAAGAGTTGCTGTATTTATTAGGGATTTTGATGAATCCGGCGAACAAAAATCAGGTATTGCCATTAATCCTCACCGGACCGAAAGAGAGCGCCGATTACTTCCGCGTACTGGACGAGTTTGTCGTGCATACGCTGGGAGAAAACGCACGTCGCCATTATCGCATCATCATTGATGACGCGGCTGAAGTGGCCCGGCAGATGAAAAAGGCGATGCCGTTGGTGAAAGAAAATCGCCGCGATACCGGAGATGCTTATAGCTTTAACTGGTCAATGCGCATTACACCGGATCTGCAAATGCCGTTTGAACCGACCCATGAAAACATGGCCAATCTGAAGCTGTACCCGGATCAGCCTGTTGAAGTACTGGCGGCGGATCTGCGTCGCGCGTTCTCCGGTATTGTGGCGGGTAACGTTAAAGAAGTCGGCATTCGCGCCATTGAAGAGTTCGGGCCTTACAAAATCAACGGCGATAAAGAAATTATGCGTCGTATGGACGACCTGCTACAGGGCTTTGTCGCCCAGCATCGTATGAAGTTGCCTGGCTCTGCCTACATTCCTTGCTACGAAATCTGCGCTTAATCCCCTTCTCCCGGTAACATTTGTTGCCGGGCCTTCTCTTTTTGGTCAAAAATCAGACAACCTATTTCATTTGTTATCTGAATGCTTCAGCGTGTCATGAGCTGATTAATATCCACACAATCAATATGTCATACAATTTATACCGCAACGCAAACGTTTACCTTTCTTAAAAGAACGTATTTTATCGCTTTAAAAAAGAATTTCTCGCAATTATTAACTAAAAGTATTGATTTTTTCAGTTCAACCTACATATATTGCGCGCCCCGGAAGAGGTCAGATGTCGTTTATTGGGTAAATATTGCACTTAAATTCTCTTTTACTTTTGATTTACAGAGTAAAGAGCCGAGATTATCTATCTTATAAGTAGATTATTGTATTTGAGATCAAGATCACTGATAGATACATAAGTTGTGTGTATCTTTCCGCCCTCAAATTATTACGGCGGAAAATGATAAAGCCATCGCCGGTAGACAGATTTCATTTTTACGGCCAGACACCTTCCCGGGCTGAGCTGGCTAAAAGCTGAATTTTTTGCATTCCTCCAGGAGAAATAGATGGAAACGACTCAAACCAGCACGATTGCGTCGAAAGACTCTCGCAGTGCCTGGCGCAAGACAGATACCATGTGGATGCTGGGCCTGTACGGCACGGCTATCGGCGCGGGTGTGCTGTTCCTGCCGATCAACGCCGGTGTCGGCGGTATGATCCCACTAATCATTATGGCTATCCTCGCGTTCCCGATGACGTTTTTCGCTCACCGCGGCCTGACTCGCTTCGTGCTGTCCGGTAAAAATCCGGGTGAAGACATCACCGAGGTAGTGGAAGAACACTTTGGTATTGGCGCAGGTAAACTGATTACCCTGCTCTATTTCTTCGCTATCTACCCAATCCTGCTGGTATACAGCGTGGCAATCACCAACACGGTAGAAAGCTTCATGTCCCACCAGTTGGGTATGACACCGCCACCGCGTGCGATTCTGTCCCTGATTCTGATCGTCGGTATGATGACCATCGTTCGCTTCGGTGAGCAGATGATCGTTAAAGCGATGAGCATCCTGGTATTCCCGTTCGTTGCAGTTCTGATGCTGCTGGCTCTGTACCTGATCCCGCAGTGGAACGGCGCGGCGCTGGAAACGTTGTCTCTGGATACCGCGACTTCTACTGGTAACGGTCTGTGGATGACCCTGTGGCTGGCGATTCCAGTAATGGTGTTCTCGTTCAACCACTCTCCGATCATCTCTTCTTTCGCCGTTGCGAAGCGTGAAGAGTACGGCGATATGGCAGAACAGAAATGCTCTAAGATCCTGGCATTCGCCCACATCATGATGGTGCTGACGGTAATGTTCTTCGTCTTCAGCTGCGTACTGAGCCTGTCTCCGGCAGACCTGGCAGCCGCAAAAGAGCAGAACATCTCAATTCTGTCTTACCTGGCGAACCACTTTAACGCGCCGATTATCGCGTGGATGGCACCGATTATCGCAATGATCGCAATCACCAAGTCCTTCCTCGGTCACTACCTGGGCGCACGTGAAGGCTTCAACGGTATGGTGATCAAATCACTGCGTAGTAAAGGTAAGTCTATCGAAATCAACAAGCTGAACCGTATCACTGCGCTGTTCATGCTGGTAACGACCTGGATTGTTGCCACCCTGAACCCGAGCATCCTGGGTATGATTGAAACCCTGGGCGGCCCAATCATCGCGATGATCCTGTTCCTGATGCCGATGTACGCAATCCAGAAAGTACCGGCAATGCGCAAGTACAGCGGTCACATCAGTAACGTATTCGTTGTTGTGATGGGTCTGATTGCTATCTCCGCAATCTTCTACTCTCTGTTCAGCTAAATTCCTTTCGCGCCGCTTTCGGGCGGCGCTTCCTCCGTTTTAACGCGATGTATTTCCTATGATTAGCGTATTCGATATTTTCAAAATCGGCATTGGCCCTTCCAGTTCTCATACCGTTGGACCAATGAAAGCGGGTAAACAATTTACCGACGATCTGATTGCCCGCAATCTGCTGAAAGACGTCACCCGCGTAGTGGTAGATGTCTATGGTTCGCTCTCTCTGACCGGTAAAGGCCACCACACGGATATCGCCATTATTATGGGTCTGGCAGGTAACCTACCGGATACTGTGGATATCGATTCCATCCCTGGCTTTATTCAGGATGTGAATACCCATGGTCGCCTGATGCTGGCAAACGGTCAGCACGAAGTAGAATTTCCGGTTGATCAGTGCATGAACTTCCATGCCGATAATCTTTCTCTGCATGAAAACGGCATGCGCATTACAGCTCTGTCGGGCGATAAAGTGGTTTACAGCCAGACTTACTACTCCATCGGCGGTGGCTTTATCGTTGATGAAGAACATTTTGGTCTGCAGGACAGCGCACCGGTTGAAGTCCCGTATCCGTACAAAACCGCTGCCGATCTGCAAAAACATTGTCAGGAAACCGGGCTGTCACTCTCTGGCCTGATGATGAAAAACGAACTGGCGCTGCACAGCAAAGAAGAGCTGGAACAGCACCTGGCGAAAGTCTGGGAAGTCATGCGCGGCGGTATTGAGCGCGGTATTTCCACCGAAGGCGTGCTGCCGGGCAAACTGCGCGTTCCACGCCGTGCCGCGGCACTGCGCCGGATGCTGGTCAGCCAGGATAAAACCACCACTGACCCAATGGCGGTAGTTGACTGGATCAACATGTTCGCACTGGCAGTAAATGAAGAAAACGCGGCAGGTGGTCGTGTGGTGACTGCACCGACTAACGGCGCGTGCGGGATTATCCCGGCAGTGCTGGCGTACTACGACAAGTTTATCCGCGAAGTTAATGCCAACTCACTGGCTCGTTATTTGCTGGTTGCCAGCGCGATTGGTTCTCTTTATAAGATGAACGCGTCGATTTCTGGCGCCGAAGTGGGTTGCCAGGGAGAAGTTGGTGTTGCGTGCTCTATGGCGGCGGCAGGTCTGGCTGAACTGTTAGGCGCAAGCCCGGCGCAGGTATGCATCGCAGCAGAAATCGCGATGGAACATAACCTCGGTCTGACTTGCGACCCGGTTGCCGGGCAGGTGCAGGTGCCGTGCATCGAGCGTAACGCCATTGCAGCAGTGAAAGCGGTCAACGCCGCGCGTATGGCGCTGCGCCGTACCAGCGAGCCGCGCGTCTGCCTGGATAAAGTTATCGAAACCATGTACGAAACAGGTAAAGACATGAACGCCAAGTACCGCGAAACCTCTCGCGGCGGCCTGGCGATGAAGATTGTTGCCTGCGATTAATCGCTCTCCAGAGGCCTCGTTTTACGAGGCCTCACATTGTTGAGAATGTGCCTGTTGTTTATGTCGGATGCAGCGTAAACGCCTTATTCGACCTACAAAATAGCGAAAATTCAACAGATTGCGATTCTTTTGTAGGCATGATAAGCGTAGCGCATCAGGCAATTTGGCGTTGTCATCAATACCAGACCTCGTTTTGCGAGCTCTCTTCCCGATTTTTCATCCCGCCGTAGCCTGTTCCGGCATCGAATGTTACCCTTATCGCCTGATCTTTAAGGGGGTTATCGTGGCTGTTCATTTGCTTATTGTCGATGCATTGAATCTTATTCGTCGCATTCATGCCGTTCAGGGGTCGCCCTGTGTCGAAACCTGCCAGCACGCGCTCGATCAGCTCATTATGCACAGCCAGCCAACCCACGCGGTCGCCGTTTTTGATGATGAAAACCGCAGTAGCGGCTGGCGTCATCAGCGTTTACCAGATTACAAAGCGGGTCGACCGCCAATGCCGGAAGAGTTGCACAACGAAATGCCTGCATTACGCGCAGCCTTTGAGCAACGCGGCGTCCCGTGCTGGTCAGCCAGCGGCAACGAAGCCGATGACTTAGCCGCCACACTGGCAGTCAAAGTGACTCAGGCGGGACATCAGGCGACCATTGTTTCGACAGATAAAGGCTACTGTCAGTTACTTTCACCAACTCTACGCATTCGCGATTACTTTCAGAAACGCTGGCTGGACGCACCGTTTATTGATAAAGAATTTGGCGTTCAACCTCAGCAATTGCCCGATTATTGGGGGCTGGCGGGGATCAGCAGTTCAAAAGTACCGGGTGTTGCGGGGATCGGGCCCAAAAGCGCCACGCAGCTGCTGGTCGAGTTTCAGAGTCTGGAAGGGATATATGAGAATCTGGACGCAGTTGCCGAAAAGTGGCGCAAAAAATTAGAAATGCATAAAGAGATGGCGTTTCTGTGCCGCGATATTGCCCGCTTACAAACCGATTTGCATATCGACGGCAATTTACAGCAATTGCGGTTGGTACGGTAAAGAGATACAGGGTGCTACTGATTAACACCCCATTGAATTTAATGCACTTGTAGGCCGGATAAGACGCGCCAGCGCCGCATCCGGCATTATCACTGCAGCGCAATTACCAGGCGGTATGGTAAAGCTCGACAATATCCTCCAGCGTCGCTTCGCGCGGATTGCCTCCGGTACAAACATCGTCCAGGGCCGCCTGTGCCAGCGCCGGAATGTCTTCTTTACGTACACCAACGTCACGCAAATGCGGCGGGATACCGACATCACGGTTGAGCGCAAACACCGCGTCAACAGCGGCATTACGCGCTTCCTCCAGACTCATATCTTCCACTTTCACGCCCATTACGCGCGCAATATCGCGATACTTCTCGCCGGTAAAGTCGGCGTTATAGCGCATAACATGCGGTAACAGAATGGCGTTCGCAACGCCGTGCGGGGTGTTATAAAACGCGCCCAATGGATGCGCCATACCATGCACCAGCCCTAACCCAACGTTGGAGAAGCCCATCCCCGCAACATACTGCCCGAGCGCCATCTCTTCTCCGGCATCCTTATCACCGGCAACCGAACCACGCAGCGCACCAGCTATAATTTCAATGGCTTTAATGTGCAACGCATCGGTCAGCGCCCACGCGCCACGGGTAATATACCCCTCAATAGCGTGAGTCAGCGCATCGACACCCGTCGCGGCTTTCAGGGCTGGCGGCATGCCATCCATCATGTCAGCATCAATAAACGCCACTTGTGGGATATCATGCGGATCAACGCAAACAAACTTGCGCCGTTTTTCTTCGTCGGTGATCACATAGTTTATGGTCACTTCCGCCGCAGTACCTGCTGTGGTGGGGATTGCCAGAATTGGCACACTGGATCTATTAGTTGGCGAAAGCCCTTCCAGACTGCGCACATCGGCAAATTCAGGGTTGTTGCTGATGATGCCAATCGCTTTACAGGTATCCTGCGGCGAGCCACCGCCGATAGCAATCAAGTAATCCGCGCCACTGTTCTGGAATACCCCCAGCCCTTCTTTAACTACAGTAATTGTTGGGTTGGGCACGACACCGTCGTAAATTGCCCATGCCAGCCCTGCTGCATCCATCTTATCGGTCACTTTCGCCACCACGCCGCATTGCACCAGCGTTTTATCGGTGACGATCAGCGCCTTCTGATAACCACGGCGTTCCACCTCATCGGTTAAGGCCCCTACTGCCCCCCGACCAAACCATGCCGTTTCGTTCAGAATCATTCTGTTAGCCATCATCCTTCTCCTTGTTGCTTTACGAAATTACTCTTCAATCCGTAATCCATAGGTTTTGAATTTCTCCAGCACTACAGCAATCTCTTCATCGCTCAGCACAGGCACCGGGTCCGTAATCGCCAGGGTTGTCAGATAAAGCTGCGCCAACACTTCAACTTCATGCGCCAGCCATAACGCTTTTTCCAGATTCGCCTCACAAGCGATAAGCCCATGATGTTGTAACAAAGTTGCCTTACGATTTTTGAGAGCCAGCGCAACATGTTCAGAAAGTTCGCGTGTTCCAAAGGTTGCATAAGGAGCACAAGGAATGGAGCTACCGCCAGCCGCCGCAATCATGTAGTGAATAGCGGGGATCGGTCGGTTAAGAATGGAAACTGCCGTGCAATGAACGGCATGGTTATGGACAACGGCATTAGCATCCGGTCTGCTTTGATAGGCCGCCATATGGAAACGCCATTCGCTGGAAGGGAGTTTTCCTTCCTCATGTTTACCGTTGCCATCAATAAAGACAATCTGCGACTCCGTCAATTTTTCATACGGGATGCCTGTAGGCGTAATCAACATCCCATCCTGATAACGTACACTGACGTTACCCGCGGTCCCCTGATTCAGCCCCAGGCGGGTCATTTCCAGACAAGTGTCAATAATCTGACGAGCAAGTTTATTTCGTTCCATTAGCTACCTCTCTGATTCAAAACAGGACAATAATGTTGTTCCTTTCACACTATTGAATGAGCCGTTTAATTGCTCACCATATTCTTCCTGCAGAATCAGAAAGAAATTTACAAGGTTATTTTTTGTGAGCTACTTCAACTAATCACGGGAAATAACAGCAAGAACACTGTTTATAAAACTGATAAAAATGACCGCTCTTAAAAATATTTATCAAAACGGTCATTTTTATTTCCCACTACTGTTGGAATGCCCGTTTTCGGCGCAAACAATTAATACGGTCATCCGCTTTGTGTTTTTGATGATTTATTTTCTGAAACGGGCATGATTTTTTGATTATTAAAGTGATGGTAATCACATAAAGCCACCTTCCGACTAATAAGTGTGACCACCGTCATATTACAGAGCGTTTTTTATTTGAAAATGAATCCATGAGTTCATTTCTGACAGGCAAATACTCACTGACATGAAGCCCGAACTCGCAGGTTTTGCAATTTTTAAAACATAACCGATTACGTGCTTAAGCTTCTGAACCTAAGAGGATGCTATGGGAAACACATCAATACAAACGCAGAGTTATCGTGCGGTAGATAAAGATGCAGGGCAAAGCAGAAGTTACATTATTCCATTCGCGCTGCTGTGCTCACTGTTTTTTCTTTGGGCGGTAGCCAATAACCTCAACGACATTTTATTACCCCAATTCCAACAAGCTTTTACGCTAACAAATTTCCAGGCTGGCCTGATCCAATCAGCCTTCTATTTTGGTTATTTCATTATTCCAATTCCTGCCGGGATACTGATGAAAAAACTCAGTTATAAGGCTGGAATTATTACCGGATTATTTTTATATGCCTTTGGCGCTGCATTATTCTGGCCCGCGGCAGAAATAATGAACTACACCTTATTTTTAGTTGGCTTGTTTATTATTGCCGCCGGACTAGGTTGTCTGGAAACTGCCGCAAACCCTTTTGTTACGGTATTAGGGCCAGAAAACAGCAGTCATTTTCGTTTAAATCTTGCGCAAACATTTAACTCTTTTGGCGCAATTATCGCAGTTGTCTTTGGGCAAAGACTTATTTTGTCTAACGTGCCACATCAATCGCAAGACGTTCTCGATAAAATGTCACCAGAGCAATTGAGTGCGTATAAACACAGCCTGGTATTATCGGTACAGACACCTTATATGATCATCGTGGCTATCGTTTTACTGGTCGCCCTGCTGATCATGCTGACGAAATTCCCGGCATTGCAGAGTGATAATCACAGTGATGCTAAACAAGGATCATTCTCAGCATCACTTTCTCGTCTGATGCATATTCGCCACTGGCGCTGGGCGGTATTAGCGCAATTCTGCTATGTCGGTGCGCAAACGGCCTGCTGGAGCTATTTGATTCGCTACGCTGTAGAAGAAATTCCAGGTATGACCGCGGGCTTTGCCGCTAACTATTTAACCGGAACCATGGTGTGCTTCTTTATTGGTCGTTTCACCGGCACCTGGCTCATCAGTCGCTTCGCACCACATAAAGTCCTGGCAGCCTATGCATTAATCGCTATGGCATTGTGCCTGGTTTCAGCCTTCGCTGGCGGTCATGTTGGCTTAATCTCCCTGACATTATGCAGCGCCTTTATGTCGATTCAGTACCCAACCATCTTCTCGCTGGGCATTAAGAATCTCGGCCAGGACACCAAATACGGCTCGTCCTTCATCGTTATGACCATTATTGGCGGCGGTATTGTCACTCCGGTCATGGGCTTTGTCAGTGATGCAGCAGGCAACATCCCCACAGCCGAACTGATACCCGCACTCTGCTTTGCAGTCATCTTTGTCTTTGCCCGTTTCCGTTCTCAAACGGCAACTAACTGAACATATTTTCCGAATAAAGTGAGGAATCTGTAATGAAAAAAATCAGCTTACCGAAAATTGGTATCCGCCCGGTTATTGATGGTCGTCGCATGGGCGTTCGTGAGTCGCTTGAAGAACAAACAATGAATATGGCGAAAGCCACAGCCGCACTGCTGACCGAGAAACTGCGCCATGCCTGCGGAGCTGTCGTCGAGTGTGTCATTTCCGATACCTGTATCGCCGGTATGGCTGAAGCCGCCGCCTGCGAAGAAAAATTCAGCAGCCAGAATGTAGGTCTTACCATTACGGTAACGCCTTGCTGGTGCTATGGCAGTGAAACCATCGACATGGACCCAACCCGCCCGAAAGCCATTTGGGGCTTTAACGGCACTGAACGCCCCGGCGCTGTTTACCTCGCCGCAGCTCTGGCAGCTCACAGTCAGAAAGGCATCCCGGCATTCTCCATTTACGGTCATGACGTTCAGGATGCCGATGACACATCGATCCCTGCCGACGTTGAAGAAAAACTGCTGCGCTTTGCCCGCGCCGGTTTGGCAGTCGCCAGCATGAAAGGTAAAAGCTATCTGTCGCTGGGCGGCGTTTCGATGGGCATCGCCGGTTCCATCGTTGACCACAACTTCTTTGAATCCTGGCTGGGGATGAAAGTCCAGGCGGTGGATATGACCGAACTGCGTCGCCGTATCGATCAGAAGATTTACGACGAAGCCGAACTGGAAATGGCTCTGGCCTGGGCTGATAAAAACTTCCGCTATGGCGAAGATGAAAATAACAAACAGTATCAACGCAATGCTGAGCAAAGCCGCGCAGTTCTGCGTGAAAGTTTGCTGATGGCGATGTGTATCCGCGACATGATGCAAGGCAACAGTAAACTGGCTGATATCGGTCGTGTGGAAGAATCTCTTGGCTACAACGCCATTGCTGCGGGCTTCCAGGGGCAACGTCACTGGACCGATCAATATCCCAATGGCGACACCGCCGAAGCAATTCTCAATAGTTCATTTGACTGGAATGGCGTGCGCAAACCGTTCGTTGTGGCGACCGAAAACGACAGTCTTAACGGCGTAGCAATGCTGATGGGCCACCAACTTACCGGCACCGCTCAGGTATTTGCCGATGTGCGTACCTACTGGTCACCAGAAGCAATTGAGCGTGTAACAGGATATAAACTGGACGGGCTGGCTGAACACGGCATTATCCATCTGATCAACTCCGGCTCTGCCGCGCTGGATGGTTCCTGCAAACAACGCGACAGCGAAGGTAAACCGACCATGAAGCCGCACTGGGAAATCTCTCAGCAAGAGGCTGACGCTTGCCTCGCCGCTACCGAATGGTGTCCGGCGATCCACGAATATTTCCGTGGCGGCGGCTACTCTTCCCGCTTCCTTACCGAAGGCGGCGTTCCGTTCACCATGACCCGTGTCAACATCATCAAAGGACTGGGACCGGTACTGCAAATCGCAGAAGGCTGGAGCGTTGAGTTACCGAAGGATGTGCATGACATCCTTAACAAACGCACTAACTCAACCTGGCCAACGACCTGGTTTGCACCGCGCCTCACCGGCAAAGGGCCGTTTACGGATGTGTACTCGGTAATGGCGAACTGGGGCGCTAACCACGGGGTTCTGACCATCGGCCATGTCGGCGCAGACTTTATCACTCTCGCCTCAATGTTGCGTATCCCGGTATGTATGCACAACGTTGAAGAGACAAAAGTGTATCGTCCTTCGGCCTGGGCGGCGCACGGTATGGATATTGAAGGCCAGGATTACCGCGCTTGCCAGAACTACGGCCCGCTGTACAAGCGTTAATACATTACTCCCTGATGTGATGCCCGGTCGCTCCGGCTACCGGGCCTGAACAAGCAAGAGTAGTTAGCCGGATAAGTAATGTTATCCGGCTATATTGCAGGAGCGATTATGAAACAAGAAGTTATCCTGGTACTCGACTGTGGCGCGACCAATGTCAGGGCCATCGCGGTTAATCGGCAGGGAAAAATTGTTGCCCGCGCCTCAACGCCTAATGCCAGCGATATCGCGATGGAAAACAGTACCTGGCACCAGTGGTCTTTAGACGCCATTTTGCAACGCTTTGCTGATTGTTGTCGGCAAATCAACGGTGAACTGGCTGAGTGCCACATCCGCGGTATTGCCGTAACGACCTTTGGCGTGGATGGTGCTCTGGTAGATAAGCAAGGAAATCTGCTCTATCCGATCATTAGCTGGAAATGTCCGCGAACGGCGGCGGTAATGGAAAATATTGGACGATTGATCTCTGCACAGAAATTGCAGGCTATTTCTGGGATCGGAGCCTTTAGTTTCAATACGTTATATAAGTTGGTGTGGTTGAAAGAAAATCATCCACAACTGTTGGAACACGCGCACGCCTGGCTCTTTATTTCGTCACTGATTAACCACCGTTTAACTGGCGAATTGACTACAGATGTCACCATGGCCGGAACCAGCCAGATGCTGGATATTCAGCAACGCGATTTCAGCCCGCAAATCTTACAAGCCACCGGTATCCCTCGCCGTCTCTTCCCTCGTCTGGTGGAGGCTGGTGAACAGATTGGCACGCTACAGAACAGCGCCGCAGCAATGCTTGGCTTACCCGTTGGTATTCCGGTGATTTCCGCGGGTCACGATACCCAGTTCGCCCTTTTTGGCGCTGGCGCCGAACAAAATGAACCCGTGCTCTCTTCTGGTACATGGGAAATTTTAATGGTCCGCAGCGCGCAGGTTGATACTTCGCTGCTAAGTCAGTACGCCGGGTCCACCTGTGAACTGGATAGCCGGACAGGTTTGTATAACCCAGGTATGCAATGGCTGGCATCCGGTGTGCTGGAATGGGTGAGAAAATTGTTATGGACTGCTGAAACTCCGTGGCAAATGCTGATTGAAGAAGCACGTCGGATCCCACCTGGCGCGGACGGAGTAAAAATGCAGTGTGACTTGTTGTCATGTCAAAACGCAGGCTGGCAAGGCGTGACGCTCAATACCACGCGGGGGCATTTCTATCGCGCGGCGCTGGAAGGGTTAACCGCGCAGTTACAACGCAATCTACAGATGCTGGAAAAAATCGGCCATTTTAAAGCCTCTGAATTACTGTTAGTCGGTGGCGGAAGTCGCAACACATTGTGGAATCAGATTAAAGCCAATGTGCTTGATATTCCTGTAAAAGTTCTCGACGACGCCGAAACGACCGTCGCAGGAGCGGCGCTATTTGGCTGGTATGGCGTAGGGGAATTTAACAGCCCGGAAGAAGCCCGCGCGCAGATTCATTATCAGTACCGTTATTTCTACCCGCAAACTGAACCCGAATTTATAGAGGAGGCGTAAAATGCTGAAAACAATTTCGCCGTTAATTTCTCCCGAACTGTTGAAAGTACTGGCAGAAATGGGGCATGGAGATGAAATTATTTTTTCTGATGCTCACTTTCCTGCCCATGCAATGGGACCGCAGGTGATCCGCGCTGATGGTCTGTTGGTCAGCGACTTACTCCAGGCGATTATCCCGTTATTTGAACTGGATAGCTATGCGCCGCCGCTGGTGATGATGGCGGCGGTAGAAGGTGACACACTCGATCCTGAAGTCGAACAACGCTATCGCAATGCACTTTCATTCCAGGCCCCCTGCCCTGAAATTACCCGCATTGACCGTTTTGCGTTTTATGAGCGGGCGCAAAAAGCCTTTGCGATCGTAATCACAGGAGAACGTGCGAAGTACGGGAATATTCTTTTAAAAAAAGGGGTAACGCCGTAATCTCATATCGGTACGCCCGCATGACGCGGGCGGTTATCGAATGATGGGGTGAAAAATATGAAAGCGGCACGCCAGCAAGCGATAGTCGACCTGCTGCTGAACCATACCAGTTTGACCACGGAAACGCTCTCTGAGCAGCTAAAGGTCAGTAAAGAAACCATTCGTCGCGATCTCAATGAATTACAGGCGCGAGGCAAAGTTCTGCGCAATCATGGGCGCGCCAAATATATCCACCGTCAAAATCAAGACAGTGGCGATCCCTTTCATATCCGACTGAAAAGTCATTATGCGCATAAAGCAGATATCGCCCGCGAGGCACTCGCGTGGATTGAAGAAGGGATGGTGATCGCCTTAGACGCCAGTTCAACGTGCTGGTATCTGGCACGCCAGTTGCCTGACATCGACATTCAGGTCTTCACCAATAGCCATCCAATTTGCCATGAACTCGGTAAGCGCGAACGCATTCAACTGATCAGTTCCGGCGGCACACTTGAGCGCAAATATGGTTGCTACGTCAATCCTTCGCTGATTTCCCAGCTTAAATCACTGGAAATCGATCTGTTCATTTTTTCTTGCGAAGGGATCGACAGCAGCGGCGCATTGTGGGACTCCAACGCGATTAATGCCGACTACAAATCCATGTTATTAAAACGCGCCGCGCAATCGTTGTTATTGATTGATAAAAGTAAATTTAATCGTTCAGGAGAAGCCCGCATCGGGCATCTGGATGAAGTCACGCACATTATTTCTGATGAGCGCCAGGTCGCAACTTCTTTGGTAACAGCCTGACGGAAATGGTCGCTGGCCGGAGTCAACGCCCCGGCCTTGCCAGTTACCGCTCGTCGCGACGACCACCTACCGCAGCCCAGATACGGCGGACGTGCACCGTCACTTCTTCGCGATCGTGATATAACTGTCGCGCCTGAATCTGAGCATTTATGTCATGCTCATCAAGCTGTGCCTGAATATACGCCAGATTATGCGACACTTCTTCGTAGCGTTTTTTCATCGGCAGTTTGAGGTTGAAGATGGTTTCACGGCACCAGCCATTAACCAACCACTGAGCCATCAGCGCCGCAACTTTTGCTGGTTTTTCCACCATGTCGCACACCATCCACGAGATATTGTTGCGTGTCGGACGGAATTTGAAACCATCTTCCCGCAACCAGGTCACCTGTCCGGTATCCATCAGGCTTTGCGCCATGGGGCCATTATCGACGGAGTACACCCACATATTGCGTTTCACCAGTTGGTAGGTCCAGCCACCCGGGCAAGCGCCCAAATCCACCGCCCACATCCCGTTCGCCAGGCGTTCATCCCACTCATCCGCAGGAATAAACACATGAAACGCCTCTTCCAGTTTGAGCGTGGAGCGGCTTGGCGCATCTGCCGGGAACTTCAGGCGCGGTATGCCCATATAGAATGGCGAGTTATTGTTGCTGTAAGAATAACCGGTGTAGCAGCAGCCAGGTGCAATAAAGAAGACGTGCACCACCGGACGTTTTGGCGTTTCATAGTTCGCCAGTACGCCAGCATCGCGCAAGGCAGCACGTAGCGGTACGGTGAATTTACGGCAGAATTTCAGCAACTCTTTACTTTCGTTGGTATCCGCAACTTCAACACGCAGTTCGCCGCCTTTCTCCACCACACCCTGCAACATGCTGACAATGGGGGTAATACGATCTTCTGGCGGCAAGTGCTGGAGCAACTCACCAACCACAAACCACTGACGGGCGAAAATTAATGAGCTGAACGGCAGATCGCGGATTAACTTATCGCCATCATCTGGCTGATAACATTCATAAATCACATAACCTGCATTCTCTTTTACGCGAGCAAAACCGAATATTTCCCGCTGACCGGCTTTATCGGTAATTTCTGCGGCGCACTCTTTTTCAAAGCCCGGACGGCACAACAATACAACCTTATTCATGACTTACGCCCTTGCGCTTTAAACGGATAGCTCCGACTAACATTAACGCCCAGCCCGCGAGGAAGCTTACGCCGCCAACCGGGGTGACAAACGCCCACAAACGCAGATGTGACAGTGCCAGGCAATAAAGGCTGCCGCTGAACAGCACCGTGCCTAACGCCAGAAATACGCTACTCCAGTAAAACCAGATACTGATGCGACGCTGCATCGCCACCGCCAGACCTAAAATCGCCAGCGTATGGAACGCCTGGTATTCAAGGCCGGTCTGGATCCAACCCATTTCAACGGCCCCCATAGTTTTACTTAATACGTGCGCGCCAAAAGCGCCCAGAGCGACAAAAATGAAACCACTAATGGCGGCGAAAATCAGCATAAAACGGCTGGTCATGGTCGTACCCTACGTAAATTATTGTTCATAACGAAAGCGGAATTTTTCTTGTTCAGCAGCAGCTTTCGCCAGAATCCATTGGCGAAAGGCGGCTATTTTACCCAGTTCTGCCTGGCTGTCATGACAAACCAGATAAAAAGCATTTTTGCTGACCAGTACATCATTAAACGGGCAGACAAGGCGTCCGGCCTCGATTTCGGACTGCGCCATCACGTTATTCGCCAGCGCGACTCCCTGCCCGTGTATAGCTGCCTGCAACACCATTGCGCTGTGACTGAAAATCGGCCCCTGTTGGACATTAATATGATTTAGTCCCAGTTGCCGGGTATATGTCTGCCAGTCACGCCGGGAGGCATCGTGCAACAAAGTATGTTTAGCCAGGTCTTCGGGTGTCTTCAAGGGTTTATCACCGGTTAACAGCAAAGGCGAACATACAGGCAACAGGTATTCAGCATAAAGTTTTTCTACCCGTAGTCCCGGCCAGTTACCGCGACCATAAAATATAGCCACATCAACATCATCCGCCAGTTTATCTTCCTGGCGATCGACCGCCTGAATTCGGACATCGATTCCCGGATAAGCTGAATTAAAGCTGGAAAGCCGAGGGACAAGCCAGTGGATGGCGAAACTGGGTAGTAAACTGACCGTCAATGCCCCCTTAGCGCTACGGGCCTGGAGTTTACGTGTCGCTTCAGTTAATTGCGAAAAAATTTCTTTGATGTCGAGGAAATAACTCTGCCCTTCTTCGGTTAACAGAAGTGAACGATTACGGCGGCGGAATAGCTTTAGACCCAAAAAATCTTCAAGTGACTTGATTTGATGGCTTACTGCGGCCTGTGTCACAAAAAGCTCTTCTGCTGCGCGCGTGAAACTTAAATGGCGTGCGGCAGCATCAAAAACTCGTAAGGCATTTAGCGGTGGTAATCGTTTTGACATGGCTTTTAAACTTTGATGTTAAAGAAATTTAACAATTAGATCACATTGTGTAACCTATTAGTTTTTTTTATCTGAGCCATTATAATTTGTCCGTTGAGCTTCTACCAGCAAATACCTATAGTGGCGGCACTTCCTGAGCCGGAACGAAAAGTTTTATCGGAATGCGTGTTCTGATTAACTTTTGGCTTACGGTTGTGATGTTGTGTTGTTGTGTTTGCAATTGGTCTGCGATTCAGACCATGGTAGCAAAGCTACCTTTTTTCACTTCCTGTACATTTACCCTGTCTGTCCATAGTGATTAATGTAGCACCGCCTAATTGCGGTGCTTTTTTTTACCTTGCGCTCGCCAATTATTGAGCCAGTTCAACCATCTCTTTCACATCAGTGCGATTAATCTGCTGTTTGTTGCCATTAGCGTCTTTATAGGAAATCATCCCGGTTTCATCATCCGTCATCGGCTTGCTATCGGCGACAATGGTACGCCCATCGTTGGTGTGCATAACATAGTTTGAACCGGAACAGGCGCTAAGGGCAAAAGTCAGCATACAGGCGAAGAGCGTGGCGGCAGTCTTTTTCATCTTCTTCTCCTTAAAGCGATTATTAACTCGCAATAAACATCGATTAACAGGCTAAAATTTACGCCTGACACTATTCAGCATACGTCACTGATGTAGAGCCATCTGGATATCCAGATAAATCCGAGGGTTAGGACTCACCTTGTATCAAAGTGAATTTTGCGCCACGATCGGTTTATCAAACCGAGGAGTACCATGAACGTTTTTAATCCCGCGCAGTTCCGTGCGCAGTTTCCCGCATTACAGGATGCGGGCGTCTATCTCGACAGCGCCGCGACTGCGCTCAAGCCAGAAGCTGTCGTTGAAGCAACTCGGCAGTTTTACAGTCTGAGCGGCGGAAACGTGCATCGCAGCCAGTTTGCCGAAGCTCAACGCCTGACCGCGCGTTATGAAGCTGCACGGGAAAAAGTGGCGAAGTTGCTCAATGCACCGGATGACAAAACTATCGTCTGGACGCGTGGCACCACTGAATCCATCAATATGGTAGCGCAATGCTATGCCCGTCCGCGTCTGCAACCGGGCGATGAGATTATTGTCAGTGTGGCAGAGCACCACGCCAACCTCGTTCCATGGCTGATGGTCGCGCAACAAACCGGGGCCAAAGTGGTGAAGTTACCGCTAAATGCGCAACGGTTACCGGATGTCGATTTATTACCGGAGCTGATGACTCCCCGTAGTCGGATTCTGGCGCTGGGGCAAATGTCGAATGTCACCGGAGGTTGCCCGGATCTGGCGCGCGCGATTACTTTTGCTCACGCAGCCGAAATGGTGGTCATGGTTGATGGCGCCCAGGGCGCGGTGCATTTCCCTGCGGATGTTCAGCAACTGGATATCGATTTCTACGCTTTCTCAGGTCACAAGCTTTACGGCCCAACGGGTATCGGTGTGCTATATGGCAAACCAGAGCTACTGGAAGCGATGTCACCCTGGCTGGGCGGCGGCAAAATGATTCATGAAGTCAGCTTTGACGGCTTCTCCACACAATCAGTCCCATGGAAACTGGAAGCCGGAACGCCAAATGTCGCTGGTGTCATTGGATTAAGCGCAGCGCTGGAATGGTTGACAGATTACGATATTAGCCAGGCCGAAAGCTGGAGCCGCAGTCTGGCTACGCTGGCAGAAGAAGCGCTGGCAAAACGCCCGGGCTTTCGTTCTTTCCGCTGTCAGGATTCCAGCTTGTTGGCCTTTGATTTCGCGGATGTTCACCACAGCGATATGGTGACCCTGCTGGCAGAGTACGGCATTGCTCTGCGCGCCGGGCAACACTGCGCCCAGCCACTGCTGGCAGAATTAGGCGTAACCGGTACACTGCGCGCCTCTTTTGCGCCATATAATACAAAGAGTGATGTAGATGCGCTGGTGAATGCCGTTGACCGCGCACTGGAATTATTGGTGGATTAATGACTAGCCTGCAATTCGCCGAACATCCGTTTGGCACAACAGTTACCGCACAGTCGTTACGCGATACTTTCGCGCCGTTGACGCAGTGGGAAGAGAAATATCGTCAACTGATTATGTTGGGGAAACAGCTTCCTGCTTTATCAGATGAGTTGAAAGCGCAAGCCAAAGAGATTGCCGGATGCGAGAACCGCGTCTGGCTGGGCTATACCGTTGCTGAAAACGGTAAAATGCACTTCTTTGGCGATAGCGAAGGACGCATAGTGCGCGGTCTTCTGGCCGTGTTATTGACCGCCGTTGAGGGGAGAACCGCCGCCGAATTACAGACACAGTCACCGTTGGCATTATTTGATGAACTAGGGTTACGTTCACAACTTAGCGCCTCACGCAGTCAGGGGTTAAATGCGTTAAGCGAGGCAATTATCGCGGCGACGAAGCAGGCCTGATACCGGATGCGGCGCTGATTCTGGTCGGATAAGACGCATCAGGCGTCGCATCCGACATAATGTTTACATCTGACGCGCCGCTTTCGCCATCATCTTCTTCAGCGCATGAGAAACCGCAATAAAGCCAAAAGTGGCGGTTACCATCGTCGCCGCGCCAAATCCTGAGGCACAATCCATCCGCTTTGGTCCTTCTGCCGTAGCTTTCATCGCACAGACTGTACCGTCTGACTGCGGGTATACCAGTGCTTCGGTAGAGAACACGCAGTCCACGCCGAGCTTCCCTTTACTGTTTTTTACCACGCCAAAATCGCTTTTCAGGCGCTCGCGCAACTTCGCCGCCAGCGGGTCCTGAATCGTTTTCGCCAGATCGGTAACCTTAATCTGCGTCGGATCAATCTGCCCCCCCGCGCCTCCGGTCGTGACCAGCGGGATTTTATGACGCCGACAATATGCGATCAGTGCTGCCTTGGGTCGCACACTATCAATGGCATCAATCACGTACGAATAACCGGCACTCATATATTGCGCAACGTTATCCGGCGTCACGAAATCATCCACCACCGTCACCCGACACTCCGGGTTAATCTGGCGAATACGTTCCGCCATCACTTCCGCTTTTGCCAACCCGACGTTATCGCGCAGGGCATGAATTTGCCGATTGGTATTGGTGACGCAGACATCATCCATATCAATCAGCGTAATAGCGCCAATCCCCGTTCGCGCCAGCGCTTCCGCCGCCCAGGAACCGACGCCACCAATGCCGACGACGCAAATATGCGCATCAGCAAACAGTTGCAACGCTTTTTCACCATACAGACGCGCAGTACCGCCAAAACGCTGGCGCCAGGCATCACTTATCACAACAGACATAGCACCTCAGAATTAAAAAGGGTGAGGTTATCCCTCACCCTAAACGCATAAATGCCTGATGCGCTACGCTTATCAGGCCTACATATCTCCTGCATACATTGAACTTGCATGATTTGTAGGCCGGATAAGGCGTTCACGCCGCATCCGGCATGAACAACGCGCACTTAGAGCGAGATTATTTCTCACTCTGTCTTATCCTTAAAAACAGCGTACAGAATAGCATATCAGCCACTAAAGGCGTTACCTGCACCTGGAGCCGTTTTTAGCACCCAAACGCGCCCATAGTGGTTATACCAACCTGCGCGGTGTCCGGCTTCCGGGCCAATTCCTTGATAGATATCGAAGTGTTGACCTTTGATTGCGCCACCGACATCCAGCGCCACCATCAGACGCAGTTCGTACTGACCATTAAATTTGCCGTTATTATCCAACAACGGGACTTCTGCCAGCAAGGTGGTACCGGGCGGGATGATAGAGCGATCAGCGGCAACAGAAGCGCGCCCCACCAACGGTACCGCACTTGCCCCTTTCACCGGCGCAAAAGATTGCGGTTTAAAGAAGACGAAAGATGGATTCTGTTCAAGCAGTTCACGAACTTCAGCTTCACTGTGCGTCTCGCCCCAGTGACGAATCGCCTGCATCGACATATCTTCTTTTTTCACTTCGCCACGGTCGATCAGCACCTTACCGATACTACGATAAGCATGACCGTTCTTTCCGGCATAGCTAAAGAAGTTAAGCGGGCTGCCATCGCCAAAATCGATATAACCACTCCCCTGCACATCCATAATGAAGTTATCCATTAAGGAGTTACTGTAAGCGAGAATATATTTATCGCTCAGCGCTCCAGCGTAGATCTCAGCACGAGACGGCAGACGACCACGTTTTGGCGGCATACGATAAATGGGATACTGAAACTCACCCTGGCGGGTATGACGCGCCTGAATTACCGGCGTGTAGTAGCCCGTAAACTGCACGTTGCCGTAGTTATCGGCCCCTTCCATCTGCCAGGCGTCAATCCCAAACTGGCGCAGATTGCGGGTATCACCGCCCGCCCGCAGCCATTCCTGTACAGCATTATAAACACTGCTCTGATTGCCATACAGACGCGGCGACGCATTGCGGATATGGTTAATTTGCTCGGCAAAATCACCAGCGTTAATCGGTGCGCCAACGGCATCTGGCTGGTTCACCAGAGAGAAAGGCTGGGTAAATTTCCCGTCTTTATATTGCTGTCCACGATCGGTTGGTTTGGAGGAGCAAGCGGCAAGCATCGTCACAACCGCGCCCATAAGAAGGTACTTTACCCAACGTCCTTTCATTGTTCTCTTCTTCAGGTTAAAAAATAAGGCGCAACGAAGATAACAAACCGTCGCGTTTAATGAAATGCGCAGCCGCTCCCTGATGCAAATTTTGTACAAAAAACAACCTCAAGTGCCTTGTTTTTACTCAAAATCATCGTAAATCCGTGATCCGGGTAAAAAAAAGTTGCATAAAAACGCGAGCGGAGTATAGTGCGCATCCACGGACGCGGGGTGGAGCAGCCTGGTAGCTCGTCGGGCTCATAACCCGAAGGTCGTCGGTTCAAATCCGGCCCCCGCAACCAATTAAAATTTGATGAAGTAAAAGCTGTACGGTGACGCGGGGTGGAGCAGCCTGGTAGCTCGTCGGGCTCATAACCCGAAGGTCGTCGGTTCAAATCCGGCCCCCGCAACCAATCAAAATTTAATGAAGTAAAAGCAGTACGGTGACGCGGGGTGGAGCAGCCTGGTAGCTCGTCGGGCTCATAACCCGAAGGTCGTCGGTTCAAATCCGGTCCCCGCAACCAATTATCAAACACCCTGAAGGGTGTTTTTTTGTTTCCTGCCTATCATAAAAAAAGCGCCATTCAGCGCCTTTTTATTTACCCCCTTCTCGCCAGCGTTGCCCCATCGGCAAAATAGGCTTTAATCCCCGCAAGGATAGATTCCGCAACCTGCTGCTGGAAGGTCGCCGTTTTCAGTTTGCGCTCTTCCTCAACGTTACTGATAAACGCCGTTTCGACCAGAATAGAAGGAATATCAGGCGCCTTCAAAACGGCAAACCCCGCCTGCTCAACCTGGTTCTTATGCAGCTTGTTGATTTTACCCAGCTTATTCAATACAGCCTTACCAAACTTCAGGCTGTCGGCAATGGTCAGCGACTGCACCATATCGAACATGGTGTGGTCAACATAGCGGTCGCCGCTCTTGCTCACACCACCAATCAAGTCCGAGGCGTTCTGAGTTTGCGCCAGATATTTTGCCGCGGTACTGGTTGCACCTTTGGTCGAAAGCGCAAATACCGAGGAGCCGCTCGGCTGGCGGCTGGTAAAGGCATCTGCGTGAATAGAGACGAACAGATCTGCACGTTGTTTCTGTGCTTTTGCTACGCGTACTTGCAACGGAATGAAGATGTCTTCATTACGCGTCATGTACACCTTCATGTTGCCCTCTTTTTCGATCAAAGCGCGCAGGCGGCGAGCAATCTGCAACACCACATCTTTTTCACGCGTTTTGTATTTTCCCACTGCACCGGAGTCTTCGCCACCGTGACCGGGATCAAGCATGATGACAATCGGGCGATCGCGCCCTGCCTTGCCAGGCTGTGGGCCGCTCTGCGCTGGCGGTACCTGTTTTTCGAGATCGCCTTTGTTGTAATCCTCCAGCAACGCCAGCAGCGGATCCTGCATATCCTGAGCATTGACCGGATAGAGATCCATCACCAGACGCTCTTTAAATCCTGCAACCGGCGCGAGGGCAAACATCTGCGGTTTTACATTTTGCTTTAGTTCAAAAACCATCCGCACCGTTTGCGGATCAAATTGCCCGACGCGCGCTGACTTGATGAACGGGTCATCCGCGCGTATTTGCGCAGCCATCCCCTTAAGCACCGAGTTCAGGTTTACATCTTCAATATCTACCACCACGCGCTCAGGATTGCTCAACGCGAACTGCTTATATTTCAATTGACGGTTTGATTCTACTGTCACGCGGGTATAGCTGGATGCAGGCCAGACGCGCACAGCCACGACCTGGCTAACCGCAGCCAGACTGACCTGACTGACGCTCAATAGCCACATGGCACCCGCGCCTTGCAGTAAACGACGACGGCTGATTGCAGTGTTGGATCCTGACATGCTTCTCCCGAGCAAAAGAAATCTAAGCTGTGTAACAAGTAAACGACTAATTTGACCGGAAACTTTAGCGAAAGACGCATAATCTGTCATCTACTAAACGGTAAACATTCTTTTTATATTCACGGTATTACTGATAAAAAAGTTGCTCGCGCATAAAATTTGCACTTGCACACAGTAAAAAATCAGAATAAAAATACATTAATTTCGAATAATAATGCAAAGAGGTGTGCCGTGGTGAAGGAACGTAAAACCGAGCTGGTCGAGGGATTCCGTCATTCGGTTCCCTATATCAATACTCACCGGGGAAAAACGTTTGTCATCATGCTTGGCGGAGAGGCCATCGAGCATGAGAATTTTTCCAGTATTGTCAATGATATTGGGCTGCTGCACAGTCTCGGCATCCGTCTGGTGGTGGTCTATGGCGCGCGTCCGCAAATCGATGCAAATCTGGCAGCACATCACCACGAGCCGCTATATCACAAAAACATACGCGTGACCGACGCCAAAACACTGGAGCTGGTGAAGCAAGCCGCAGGCACGTTGCAACTGGACATTACCGCTCGCCTGTCGATGAGTCTCAACAATACACCGTTGCAGGGAGCGCACATCAACGTCGTTAGTGGTAACTTTATTATTGCCCAGCCGCTGGGCGTAGATGACGGCGTAGACTACTGCCATAGCGGACGAATTCGGCGGATTGATGAAGAAGCTATCCATCGCCAACTGGACAACGGCGCGATTGTACTACTGGGTCCGGTGGCAGTTTCGGTCACTGGTGAGAGCTTTAATCTGACCTCAGAAGAGATTGCCACTCAACTTGCCATCAAACTGAAAGCCGAGAAGATGATTGGTTTTTGCTCTTCGCAGGGCGTCACCAATGACGACGGCGATATTGTCTCCGAGCTTTTCCCCAACGAGGCTCAGGCACGGGTAGAGGCCCTGGAAGAGCAAGGCGATTACAACTCCGGTACGGTGCGTTTTTTGCGTGGCGCGGTGAAAGCCTGTCGCAGCGGCGTGCGTCGCTGTCATTTAATCAGTTATCAGGAAGATGGTGCGCTGTTGCAGGAACTGTTCTCTCGTGACGGCATTGGTACGCAGATTGTGATGGAAAGCGCGGAGCAAATCCGTCGCGCCACCATTAATGATATCGGCGGTATTCTGGAGTTAATTCGCCCGCTGGAGCAACAAGGTATTCTGGTACGCCGCTCCCGTGAGCAACTGGAGATGGAGATCGATAAATTCACCATTATTCAGCGTGATAACATGACCATTGCCTGTGCCGCTCTCTACCCATTCCCGGAAGAGAAGATTGGTGAAATGGCTTGTGTAGCAGTCCACCCGGATTACCGCAGTTCATCAAGGGGCGAGGTTTTGCTGGAACGCATTGCAGCCCAGGCGAAGCAGAGCGGCTTAAGCAAATTGTTTGTGCTGACAACGCGCAGTATCCACTGGTTCCAGGAGCGCGGATTTACCCCGGTAGATATTGATTTACTGCCGGAGAGTAAAAAGCAGATGTACAACTACCAGCGCAAATCCAAAGTGTTGATGGCGGATTTGGGATAGGCTATGAAAATCGCCGGATGCGATATGCGCAATACTCCAGGCATGATAAAACGCACATGCGTCGCATCAGGCATTCACATTTATCCCTGCGAACTAAACAACGCTGCCAGCCCACTACGCCGCTCGGTGCGTGTGGCAATCGCCGCACTTAATATGCGCTCATCGGCATACAGCGACAAACGTTGGCGCGCACGGGTCACGGCAGTGTAAACCAGCTCTCGTGTCACCACAGGGGTACGCTGGCTCGGTAAAACCAACGCTGCATGGTCGAACTCCGACCCTTGCGATTTATGTACAGTCATCGCCCACGTGGTTTCGTGCTCTGGCAGGCGACTCGGTTGCACTGACTTAATGTTACCGTCCGGCATCGCAAACCAGACACGCGTCCCCTGCCCGCGATCCAGCGCAATACCGATATCACCGTTAAACAACCCAAGTGCGCTGTCATTACGGGCAATCATCACCGGCCTGCCTTCGTACCAGCGTGAGTGAGGATGCCTGTGAATTTTGCGCTTCTGTTGCATAAACTGTTCAATTCGCTCATTCAGCCCGGCAACACCAAATGGCCCTTCCCGCAGGGCGCACAAAAGCTGGTACTCATTGAACGCCTGAATGATTAAATCCGGCTCGGCACGCGCTTGCAGTAGCTCCAGGTAGTGACCATAACCCGCAAGGGCTTCCTCAAGCATCGCAATATAATCTTCGCCGCTCTGTAAAAGGCGTTTTTCGATATCAGTAAAATCCTGCTGAAAAACCGTTTTCACTGCAGCTTTATCGCCACGGTTAATCGCCGCCGCTAACTGGCCAATGCCAGAATCACTGCCAAAACGGTAGCTTTTTTGCAGCAAGCAGAGGCTGTCGCGCAAGGACGCCGCTTCTGTACCTGTTCCCGCAGGAACGTGACTTCCCGTCAGGCGGCTTAACTGAGCCGCGCGCGCTGTGGTAAACCCAGCGTTGGCATAAGCGCAGATATCACCCAGCACCGCCCCAGCCTCAACCGAGGCGAGTTGATCACGATCGCCAAGAAAGATCACCCGCGCATGATCGGGCAAGGCATCGATCAGTCGCGACATCATCGGGAGATCGATCATTGACGCTTCATCCACCACCAGCACATCAAGATGCAGTGGATTACCGGCATGGTGGCGTAAACGCTGGCTGCCCGGCTGCGCGCCCAGGAGGCGATGCAAGGTGCTGGCGTCTTCCGGTATGCGTTTCTTTTGTTCATCGGTCAACGGTAACTGGCGCAAAGCCTTACCAAGCGATTCAGTCAGGCGTGCGGCGGCTTTTCCCGTCGGCGCAGCCAGGCGGATACGACAACGTTCGCCACCTGCCATCTGAATTAACGCCGCCAGCAACCTCGCTACTGTGGTGGTTTTACCAGTACCTGGACCACCGGAGATCACCGAGATCCGCCGCGTCAGCGCTACTGCTGCCGCCACTTTTTGCCAGTTAATTTCATCGCTTGCAGGAAAAAGCTTATCAAGCGTTTTCGCCAGCAACGATTCATCCACCTCAATGGCATGATTTACTTCGTTGAAAAAGCGCGCCACCGTGCGCTCATTACACCACATGCGGTTCAGATAAAGACGATCGCCACAAAGCACCATAGGCGTCGGTTCATCTCCCCGGCTAACCGCTTGCGAAGCAAGCAAACACTCTTTCCAGTTTTGTAGCTCACCGATTTCGCTGACGCAGGTTGCCAGTAGCGGATTTGACGCCTCGTTATTCTCCAGTCGTGAAAGCGGTAGGCAGACGTGCCCTTCCCCAGCCTCATGACTTAACAACGCTGCCGCAAGAGTGACGGCAGGATGTTCATCACCCGCTACGGTCAAAGCAAACTGCACATCCAACGGGCGTAGCTGTTTGTGCTCCACAGCTTCAAGTAATTGCTTTTGCAATTTCATCACGCCTCCTCCAGGGTCATACCGGCAAACATCTCATCCATCAGGGCAATCAACCCGGCATCGGGTCGGGTCGTGTAAATTCCTTGTTGCGGATGTTCTTTATCAACACCGCGCAGGAACAGATAGATAACGCCGCCAAAATGGCGCTCATAGTCGTAATCAGCAATGCGATGGCGTAGATAACGGTGCAGCGCCAGGGTATAAAGCTGATATTGCAAATCATAGCGGTGTGCCTGCATCGCCGCTGCCATAGCCTGTCGGGTATATGCGGAACTGTCTTCACCCAACCAGTTGGATTTATAGTCGAGCAGGTAATAACGCCCTTCATGACGGAACACCAGGTCGATAAAACCTTTCAACATGCCGCACACCTGCATGAACTCCAGCGGCGGGCAGCCTGCAGAAAGCGGGTCAAACTGGCGAATTAACGCATCAAGCCGGCTGGCGATAAGCGGTTCACTAATCGGCAGATAAAACTCCATCTCCACCTGTTTATCACGGGCGGAAAGCTGACTTAAGCTAACACCGCTTTCATTGAGCGGTGCCTGAAGAATAGCGGTAATCCACTCGGTCAACACCGGTTCCCACTGCGGTTCAAAGCCGCCGAGTTCCAGTTTTTCCCACACCCAATTCGGCTCAACTGGCTGGGTAAAATCCAAATCCTCAAACAAGCTGTGCAAAAATGTTCCCGGTGACGCACCACGCGGGAACTGATGCGGTGTTAACGTCGGTTCTTCAACGACGCTGGCAATGCCTGCAGCATCGACATCCAGCCGCGGCATCAGTTCCTGAGCAATACCGTGACCGCGCTGCTGTAAACCGGAATAGCTGGTAACGCGCCAGTTATCGCCGGGGAGTCGTTGCAGCGTCTTCACATTCAACTCTGCGGTAGAAACAGTATTAACTCGCCAGGGTTGGTTATCACCGATTTGTGCCGTCTGCCAGGCAATATCCTCATCGCATAACGCTTCAATACAGGCGCGAAGGCCTGCCGCATCTAATGGTTCCCCTTTTTGCAGCAAGCGCCCGAGCGCGCTTTGGTGAACATCAGTTGGCCCTTTTCTATCGCCACGACGACGCACCAGCGGCGCAACGCCGAGGCTGCAATGCCAAACCGAACGCGTCAGCGCCACGTAAAGCAAACGCAAATCTTCCGCCAGACGCTCGGCTTCAGCCAGATCGACGCTTTCTGGCGCTTCGTTAAGATCCAGAACAGCCTCAAATGAGTGGCGATCGTGATAGAACGCCTGATCCTGAACGCGGAAATTGGTGATAAATGGCAGCCAGACCAGAGGATATTCCAGTCCTTTTGATTTATGAATCGTGACAATCTGCACCAGATGTTTGTCACTTTCGAGGCGCATTTGCTGGCTGGAGGCGTTACTGTCGGGCTCGAGGATATGCTGCGATAACCAGCGTACCAGCGCATGTTCACTTTCAAGCTGTGTTCCCGCTTCCTGGAGCAGCTCGCTAATATGCAAGATATCAGTAAGACGCCGCTCGCCGCCTGCCGTTGCCAACAGATTTTCTGCAATGTTGCGGGCCGACATCAGCGTCCGCAGCATGGGCATAACGCCGCGTTTTCGCCAGATTTGCCGATAACCATCGAACTCTTCGACGACCGCATCCCACGCATGTTCGTCATTATTTAGCGTTTCGATATCCAGCGCGTTTAGCCCCATCATTGACGTTGCCAGCGCACTGCGCAGAGTGTTCTCTCGTTCAGGCGTCATCACCGCCTGCAACAGCCAAAGCATCTCCTGCGCTTCCAGAGTTTCAAACACACTATCGCGGTTAGAAAGGTAAACGGAAGGGATGTCCAGCAGCGTTAAGGCATCGCGCACCAGGGCGGCCTCCTGACGGCTGCGCACCAACACACTGATGTCCGAAGCACGTACCGAACGCGCGGCGTCACCGTTCATCAGCAACGCTTCTCCGCGCTGCCCGGCCTGTAACCAGTCGCGGATTTGCGCGGCACATACCTGCGCCATGGTGCTTTGATAATCGCCAACACCGCAGTTTTCACCTTCCATCAACCACATTTTCATTGCTGGTTGCGTTTTGCCTTTAAAAACAAAATGTAGCGCCTGATTTTTCCCGGCAGATTTCACGGGAATAAACGGTATTTCGCGAAACATAAAAGCGTCATCAGTCTGGCTGAAAAGCTTGTTAACGCTATTCACCATCCCCGGAGCGGAACGCCAGTTAGTATCTAAGGTATAGTGCGCGTGAACTTCACTACGCGCCTTCATGTAGGTGAAAATATCCGCACCACGGAACGCGTAAATAGCCTGTTTCGGATCACCAATCAACAACAACGCAGTTTCCGGCTGATGGTGCCAGATATGGCGAAAAATCCGGTACTGTTGAGGGTCGGTGTCCTGAAATTCGTCGATCATCGCCACCGGGAAACGAGCACGGATCGCGCTGGCCAGCGCCTCACCGCTTTCGCTACGCAACGCGGAATCCAGCCGACTTAACATGTCGTCAAAACCCAGTTCACCACGCCGACGCTTTTCACGCGCTACCGTTTCGCGGATCTCCGCCAGCGCACGAGTGATCACCAAATCACGGATCGATAGCGGCTCGGCAAGTAATTGATCGATCGCCTCAAACAACGGATGACGCGGCGTCTCGCCCCCCGCTTTCGTGCGATCTTCTAAGAAACGCTGGGAGAATTTTTCCAGTGGCTCTGGCAACTGATAGCTGTTTGTCTCTTCTTCTGCCCAGGCACTGATCTTGTCTATCCATTTAGCCTGATTGCTACGGTTAAACTTGCGGCGATCAATACCGGAAGATTCAATCAGCGCATCCAGTTCACCTACTGCATCACGCCACTGCTGTTTTACAGCATCGATACGCGCCACAATTTGCGCGTGACGAGAAGCCAGCGTTTCATCGTCCGGCGGCGGCGCTTTGATAACCGGCGCTTCCCCTTGCAGATAACGGTTAATGTCTCGCAGCAAGGCCTGTGGCCCTTTCCAGGTTTCAAAGACCACCTGGGCAATTTCACGCGGCAACGGATAGCAGTGACGACGCCAGAAATCCGCGCAGGCCTGGTAACGTAACAGCGATTCATCTTCTATCAGTTGCTGCTCAAACAACATGCCGGACTCAAAGGCATTCAGATTGAGCATACGCTGGCAAAAACCGTGAATGGTAAAGACCGCCGCTTCATCCATCTGCCGTTCGGCTAACAGCAGCCATTGTGCGGCCTGCGCTTTGTCGTCAATCTCTTCCAGAAGGCGCGCATACAGCGGGTTGTCGGTCGTTTCTCGCAGACAGGCGATGCGCAACTCGTGGATATTGCTACGGATACGGCCGCGCAATTCTGCGGTGGCAGCCTCGGTAAAGGTCACCACCAGCAGTTCTTCAACGGTCAGCGGGCGGGGAAAGGCGGCAGAACCGCCTAGTCCAAGTAACAGGCGCAAATAGAGCGCCGCAATCGTAAAGGTTTTGCCTGTGCCGGCAGAGGCTTCAATCAGGCGCTCGCCCTGTAAGGGCAAGCGCAAAGGATCTAGTGTCTCGGCGACATCACTCATTCTTTTCACTCATCAGGGGCATTGTTTGCTGCAACGCGCTGACGTTCTCCCACACTTTCCAGCCTTCAGGATGCACATATTCGGCTTTCCCGTTCTGGCTGCCGGAAATCTGCGACAGAATAGCCATGCCTTGCGGCTCGACCACCGCCTGATGGAAGAAATCAGCAAGCTTTTGCGGCGTCAGCAGTTTTATCTGGGCCACGATTTTATCACGCGAATCGAAGTGCATATTGCCGCGATCGAAATCTTTACTTAATTTCGAGGCTTCTTCGCCTAACGTTTGGGGCGCCTGCAACATCTGAGTGATAACCGCCTGCTGAATTTGCGCAAATTCTTCTGGCTTCATCGCCCGCAGTTTTGCCTCTGCTGTCGGGAAAAAGGCCTTGTAACGCTCCCACAGGTATGAAGGTTGTTTATTGTTGCTTTGCAGCAGGAAGCCCATCCCCCATTGACGCCCCACGCTCATCGGGAAAGCGAATACGGCATAACCTAATTGCTCTTCGGTACGCAACTGGTTGTAAAACCACGGTTGTATTATCTGCCCCAACAGAGAACTGTAGGCTGAGCTGGTGTATTCATCATAACCCGTTGGCACGAAAACCGCCGCCAGCGCGGAGTCGGTGCTGTTACCGGCTTTCTCAAAGATGACCGATTGCTTTTTATCGACCAGCACATCTTTGTTACGACACCACTCAGTACCATCAGCGTCCAACTGTTTTTGTACATCACGCGCCAGGGTCATTGCCTGAGTTTCGGTCATATTGCCAATAACCATAAACTCGGGCTTTGCCCCCGTTTTTAAGGCGTCGCGATAGGCCAGCACCTCTTTCAGGGTAATGGAAGGCAAAATTTTACGCCGTTCATCGCGCGAGAAGTACGGTACCTGCGAGAGCATTTGCGCAGGCATAATGGCCTGCTCGAACGCTTTACCCTTTTCTGCAGAATCCATCATCTGGTTATACCAGGATTTCGCCTGCTCAAGCTGCTCTTGTGTAGCGGTATAGCTAAAGTAGCCCTCCAGCAACGCCTGGAAAAGCTGCGGCAGGCGCTGGGTGTAACCATTAGCATTGACCATTAAGCCATTGTTAGCATTGGTGGAAAAACTTATGCCTCCCACCGACGCCTGATTGCTTAACTGGTCGAGCGCCAGCCCGGCGAGATAATCATTAAGTGCAAACATCACCTGATTACGGGCGCTGTCCATCGCTTTCGGATTACGTAAAATCAGACTGACATCCGCTTTTGGCTCGCTGGAAAAATAGCGACTTGGCGCATATACCACGCGCAAATTCGACTCATCGATAATCAGCTCTGGATGGTCATATTTCTTTTCTGGCTTAATCAGCGAGAAATCGTCCGGTATATAGGGGTTAAGTTCCGGTAAAGAGAGTGCAATGCTGGCGGTTTTTTTCTGCCAGTCAGCAAAAGTTTGCTCGCTGATTTTATCGACCTGATACGGCGCATCGACAAAATAAGCCGTTTTATTGTGTGGCTCTTTCGGGCTGATATACCAGATACGTGCGTTCTGCGGCGTCATCATCGCCAGACGTTCTTTCACTGCTTTAGCATCGTACCGATCGGCAATATTAACCGCATCCAGCGTATGCTCAACCGGCACGCGAATCATGGTGTCTGCCAGCCATTCGACATAATCCATATCGCGGGTAATCGACGGATAGCGGAAATCAATGTCCAGTACATTCGCCAGTTCATCGAAATACTGTTTATCAATGCCTTTTTCACGTAACAAATTGAGATAACTAAAAATAGCCGCTACAACCTGATCGCGATTCGCCAGGCCTTTGTCAGTCAAAGAGGCGGAAATCGCTAACACGCCGCTGTTACCATTAACGATAGGATCGGAGCTGGCGCTAATTCCCTCAACTAATCCCTGCTTTTGCAGCCAGTCAGACAGCGTTCCGGGACTGCGGTTACCAATCAGATAGGTAATCAACTCATCGGTTTTGCTGCGAAACTTCGCTGAATTGTTATCGATGCGAAACTCAACGCGCAGCACTTTACGCGGCAGCGCAGGAACATAATGGATGATGATTCCCTTTTGCGCATCAGTCACTACTGGTACGGTAATTTCTGGTTTTTTGCTGTCTTTATTAGGGACGCGACCAAAAGTTTCCGCCGCCATTTTCGCCAGTTCCGGCAACGGTTTGTTGCTGTAAATAACAGCCTTCATCAGATTGGCGGAGTAGTATTTCTCATGAAAATTTTTCAGCGCCTGCTGCACCGGATTACCCGGTTTATCGCTTAAAGTTTCCAGGTTACCACCAGAAAATTTTGCCCCCGGGTGCGCCGGGTTAATGGTTTCTGCGCTGACCTGCGCCATACGCATCCCGTCACGCGTGCGCGCCATCGTTAATTCAGCGTTTACCGCATTACGCTCGCGTTCAGCATATTTCTTGTCGAGCAAGGGTTCTGCAATGGCATCTGCCAGACGATCTACTGCGCCAGGCAGTGCATCATTTTCGACTTCCAGATAGAAAGCGGTGCGATACGGCGCCGTGCTGGCATTGTGGCTGCCGCCGTGCATTTTGAGGTATTCGGCCAGGCTGTCAGCTTGCGGGTACTTTTTCGATCCCATCAAACTCATATGCTCAAGATAATGCGCCAGCCCCTGATAAGCCTCTGGATCCTCCAGCGACCCAACAGGCACGACCAATGCCGAAAGAGATTTTACTGCCTGCGGATCGGAAACCAGCAATACCACCATACCATTATCCAGACGCACGGCCTGATACTGACGGTTGTCTTTATCACTTTTACGGATGGTTTCCTGAATCGGCTGCCATCCCGTTTCCGCCTGACTTAAGGGTGCCCAAAGGGCAACAAATAACAGTAATGCTTTGAACCAGATGCTGCTGGGCATTCACGGACCTCATTATCAACTTTATTTTTCAACCAGATACAATTCGTTAATGTAAATTTCCGATTGAATATAATCTTGTGCTGAACGAATCAGCCTATATCTATTTAACCATCAGTCCGTGACTGGTGCGCATCATAAAGTAAGCGAGTAATCTGCGCAATTTTTATACAGCACTTATGACAGATTAAAACGAAACAGCGGTAGCAGGTAACGCTGCGATTGTTCTACTATGGCGTCCATTGTCTCCGGCGTTAATTGCCGCCAGAGCCTCTGATACCAGATGTCATCGCCTTCGCCACGCACCATCATGTTGCCTTCATAAACCTGAAGGAATTTTGAACGGGCTTTTTGTAACGTGGAGTCGTCATCCAACACCACATCACTTTCGGCGTCATAACAGGTTTTTAGCCATGCGCCGCCGCTTTCGGGTAATACCAACAACGGCGCAGACATTCCTTCACGATATCCCTCAACCAGTTGCGAGAGGTAATGTAAGGCCTGTTCTGCTTCCAGCGGCGGAAAGCGCCACTCCCCGTCTTTGCGCAGGAAAAGGCGACTCTCACCTTTGCCACCGCTGGCACAATAGACAAGGTGTTCCAGCCAAAGTTGCATTCCCTGCGCCACACTTAATAAAGAGGGACGCCAGCGCAACAGACCATCCGATTGAACCTGCGGCAACCAACCTGTTATCTGCACGCCGTAGCAGTCGAGATCAATTTCCATACTTTGTCCCGGCTGTCGACAGGCAATGACTCTGTCAGCAAGCTGCTGCATCTCCTGGCATTGCGTTTCCCAGAAAATTTCCCCAAATGCGCCATATGGCAAATCTCCTGCTGCCCGGAAGCGGCGGAACAAGCGCTCTGCATCGTCCTGCTCGACCAGCGCATTTAATAGCTGCTGGTTAATTTGATAACGGCTAAGCCCTTCCAGAATAAATGGCTCGGTGTCAGGGATTTCGCTCTCTTCAGTGCGGAAGTTCACCTGCAAACGCATCTGGAAAAATGCCCGCACTGGATGCGCCCAGAACCGTTGTAACGTCTCCAGCGGTACGGTTTCTGGCAAAGTAAACGGCAGCGGCTGGACAAATTCAGAATGCGCCTTGCCTGCCTGACTGGCTGCCGGTAGCCATTCACGTGCATAGCTTTGTCGTTCGCCAGGCTGGTAGTTTTGCGGATCAAACGGCATCCGGGTATGGAGGCAAGTAAGATGCTCTTTTACCCGAGCCTCGCTTTCATCACAGTTAAGCTCTTCATCGCCCGGTAGATAGTGACTTTGCCCAATATAATCAATTAGTTCCTGCACCAGCACCGACGGGAAACGTTCACTGTTATCCTGAATGGAACGCCCGATATAGCTGATATAAAGTTTTTGCTGCGCAGAAATTAACGCTTCCAGAAACAGATAGCGGTCGTCATCGCGACGACTACGATCGCCACGCCTCGGCTTCTGACTCATGAGATCAAAGCCCAGCGGCGCCAGTTGACGAGGGTAAACGCCGTCGTTCATTCCCAGCAGACAGACCACTTTGAACGGAATTGAGCGCATTGGCATTAGCGTACAAATGTTGACCGGACCAGCAAGGAAACGCTGACTGATACGTTCCTGATCCAGGCGTTGCGCCAGCTCATCGCGAAGCAGAGATAACGGCACCGCGTCACCATACTGCGCTCCCAGACCTTCAGCGATGATCGCTTGCCATTGTTGCTCTATAAGCGTCATCGCCGCTTCAGTTTCCGCATCCGGCAGGAAGAAGGCATTGAGCATGTCGCGACAAACCGGCAACCACTCTTCCAGCGGACGCTCCTGTGCCAGACCGCGACGCCAGATGCTGAGCTGCATCAGCAGTGAAGCCAGATGCCCCACCAGCTCCGCAATCAAGCCGCTCGATTCATCATAAGGGAGAACTGATTGCCACTCGCCCTGGGCGCTCTCCATCGCGTAGCCCAACAACATGCGCGTCAGGCCAAATCGCCAGGTGTGTTGCCCGGTAGCAGGCAACTCCAGCTCCCGAACGTTGTCATCGTCAATACCCCAGCGAATACCGGATTCATTAACCCACTGGCGCAAATAACGCAGTCCTTCTTCGTTAATATCAAATCGTGCGGCCAGTACCGGAACGTCCAGCAGCGCCAGCACATCCTCTGAGACAAAGCGACTATCGGGTAACGATAATAAACTGATAAACGCTTCCAGTACCGGATGCGACTGCCGCGCCCGACGGTCAGAAATAGCATAAGGTAAATAACGATCTGCCGGTGCACTGCCGAACACCGCCTGAATAAACGGGCTGTAGCTGTCGATATCAGCCACCATCACAATGATGTCACGCGGAGTGAGTGTCGGATCTTCTTCCAGCATCGCCAGCAGACGATCATGCAACACTTCAACTTCGCGCTGCGGACTGTGGCAGACATGGAAGGTAATGCTGTTATCTTGTGGATCCAGTAAACGTTTGTTATCGCTGCGGGAAAACTCTTCCAGATTCACGCCAGCAACGGCACGGTTTTCCAGTTCCAGAATGTCGGACTGGATGTTATGCAGTAGATTGTCTGGCGTCACATCGACAAAGGCGTCCAGTTCCTGGCTGCTTTCCAGATCGGAAAGTAGATAGATATAGTCGCGTCCCAGCTTACCCCATGAGGCCAGCAGCGGGTTGCCAATATCCTGTTCACCATCACTGTTAAATAACTGCCCGGCATTTTCGCTATCGCGGAATAACGGCAATTCGCGATCTTCAAAACTGTGTCGGCGCTGGCGGGTCAGTAGTTTCGCCAGATAAGCAGGATCTTTAATATCACCCCAGTAATAACGACAAGGGTTGGTAAACAGAAGGTAGATTTCAATATGTTTACCCAGCGCCTGTAGCGCCTGGAGATAAACCGGCGGTAGTGCAGAAATGCCGCATATAAAGACGCGTGAAGGTAGCCCTGACGGACAAGTGGTTGCAGACTCCAGCGTTTCGATAAAGCGCTGGTAGAGATTGGCGCGGTGCCAGTGCGGTTGCCCCAGTTCATTAGTATATTCCACCAGCGCCTTCCACAACGGCGCTTGCCAGGCCTGCGCTTCCCCAAGCCCTTCGACCAAACGCCCAGCTTCCCATTGAGTTAGCCAGTCCGGGCGATAAACCAGATACTGGTCAAACAGGTCTGCAGCTTTGGAAGAAAGCTGAAATAATTTCCGCTTGTCATTATCGTCAGTCAGGTAATGACGCAACAGTGTAAAATCTTCATGCTCCAGCAGTTGCGGTAGCAGAGACATCAATTTCCAGCTCATGCTCTGCTTATTAAAGGCGCTCTCTTTCGGGATATCCGGTAAAACACGAACGAACATATCCCAGATAAAGCTTGCAGGCAGCGGAAAATCAATGTTCGCCGCAATACCGAACTTTTGCGCCAGAGTCATCTGTAGCCACTGTGCCATACCGGTACTTTGCACCAGAATCATTTCAGGTTCGAAGGGATCGCCCAGCCGTTCACGTTCGACGATAAACTCCATCAACGCTTCCAGCACATCCAGACGATTGGAATGGTAGACCCTTAACATAGCGGCTCCTGACTACTAACGATTTGGGCAATGCAGACGGGTCATTTCGCCTTCTCTGCCCCCTGGTGAAAACAGCGTAACGCTGATGCTGACACATCCCGCCTGCGATGTCTGCATTCGGTTGACTTGCCAGTTTGCAGGTGGCGAAATCGCACGCAGTTGAGTCTGCTGCCAGGCATATCGCCAGAGTTGTTGGTACTGATTTCTGCTGGCAATGCTGGTGCTTAATGTGCGCTGGTAGCCAGATAACGCCGTGACAATCCCCACCATGAGTACCATCGCCAAAATGACTTCTGGCAAACTAAAACCGTGCTGATGCTTCAGGGAAGCTGACATAACGCCCCCTCTTTCAGCGGACAAAAATCACTCCAGCCATATGGCGAAAAAACAGTTTGTCCATTAATGACATTCCCCGTTCGCCACAATGAAACACCGTCATAACTGGCCATCAGCAAAATTTCATTATCCACCAGTAAACGCAAGCAAACCTGAGCATTGATTGCGGCATACTGCAAACACTGAACCGTTGGTTGTGCTGCTTGCCAGACGTGTATTTTCCCCCACTCCAACGCCGACTGCACAATGGCCTGACGACGCAATGACTGGCTTTCCATCGTCACACGAGAGGCAAAACTGCGATCTTGCTGGCTCATTCCTTGTAGCAGCAAACTACCTAATATCAGCAACATCAGAACCAGTGCCAATGATGAAACACCGCGTTCGCGGTTCACAGGTTGAACCCCGTTATGCTGTAGCTGGCATCCACCACGATTTGCGGATTGGTCTTGCTGGCGCCGCGCATATTGACGGTCAGCACAGGTGGGAAACCACTGTTCTCCTGACGCACGACCTGAAAAGCGTTGATGATGACAGCATCCGGGTTAGTAACTTTATCCCATCCCTTACCTTCACAAGATGTCGTGCCGCGCAAGGTTTCCAGCACGTTGTCTTTCAGACGAAATGCGGTCTGGTCGGACTCTTTTACCGGCTCACGCTCCCAAATACCGTTACTGTTTGCATCCCACTGCACAATGATACAATCTCCTTGCCCGGCAATAACCAGCCCTTCTCCCAAACAGGTTCCCCGGCAATACCCTGCTCGTTGCAGATGCTTCGCGACGGTGTATACCCGTTGCCAGATTTCATCTTCCAGCGCCAATTTTCGGGTGTTCGTCAAACTTTCACGCTGTAATGCAGGCAAAAAGCGCGCTGCTCCCAGCAGTAATATGCTGCTAATCACCATCGCAATCAGAACTTCCAACAGTGAAAATCCGTTCTCTTTTACAGGCATCCTTCTGTTTCTCCGCGTTGGCATAGTCGAATCCTTCCCCATGCGGACACCACCAGCCACCATTCGCCTGATGAATTTTTGAGACGAATATGCCCGGCCCAGGCCGTATTGCGCAGGCCAAAGAAGGTTAGTGAAGGCGTTATATTGCTCATTTCGACTTCGGGCCAGCGCGGCGAAAAGACCAATGGAGAACGGGTATAGCAGGTATTCGCCCCTGCAGCGGCACTGACAAGACACCATGACGTTCCCTCCCTGATAACGCTGATAGTGTGGTCGCGATTACGCCAGTTGGCATCCTCACGCAAATAGAGCAAATAATCCCGCGCCTGGCTGGCGGTTTGCCATAACCGTTGCGACTGCTGCCAGTATTGCCAGCCATAAAGCCCACTTGCGCTTAGCATGACCAGAATCAGCATCGCAACCAGCGTTTCAATCAGCGTATAACCACGTTGTTTTTTCATGTCGGCAGTATGCGGCGAACCGAAAAAAAGGCGAGGCCCGGTTTCTGTTTCTTCGGCGCATCTTCAGGACTATTTACGCTGTTGCAGGGCGTTGCAAAATTTTGGGAAGGCGTCTCGAAGAATTTGACGGAGGACAAAAAAAACCGACACACACTGGCGTCGGTTCTGGCAGGATGTTTCGTAAATCAGATAGCAACCGGAGCTTTAATGCCCGGGTGCGGATCGTAACCTTCAATCTCGAAGTCTTCGAAACGGTAATCGAAGATGGATTCAGGTTTACGTTTGATAATCAACTTCGGCAACGGACGCGGTTCGCGGCTTAATTGCAGATGGGTTTGATCCATATGATTGCTGTACAGGTGCGTGTCGCCACCGGTCCAGACAAAATCGCCCACTTCCAGATCGCACTGCTGCGCCATCATATGTACCAGTAACGCGTAGCTGGCGATGTTAAATGGCAGACCAAGGAAGACATCGCAGGAACGCTGATAAAGCTGACAAGAGAGTTTGCCATCTGCCACATAAAACTGGAAGAAGGCATGGCACGGGGCCAGCGCCATTTTATCCAGTTCGCCCACGTTCCATGCCGAAACAATAATACGACGGGAATCTGGATCGTTTTTTAACTGGTTCAGCACCGTAGTGATCTGGTCAATATGACGACCATCCGGCGTAGGCCAGGCACGCCACTGTTTGCCATACACCGGGCCAAGATCGCCATTTTCATCGGCCCATTCGTCCCAGATAGTGACATTGTTTTCATGCAGATAAGCAATATTGGTGTCGCCCTGCAAGAACCACAGCAATTCGTGGATGATGGAACGCAGATGGCAACGTTTGGTTGTCACCAGCGGAAATCCATCCTGCAGGTTAAAACGCATCTGATGGCCAAAGATGGAAAGCGTTCCGGTTCCGGTACGGTCGTTTTTCTGTGTGCCTTCGTCGAGCACTTTTTGCATCAGTTCTAAATACTGTTTCATGGTTCCTCAGGAAACGTGTTGCTGTGGACTGCGACGATACGCCCAGACCATCATGATCACACCCGCGACAATCATCGGGATAGAAAGAATTTGTCCCATGCTGATGTACTGTACCCAGGCGCCGGTAAACTGCGCGTCAGGCTGGCGGAAGAACTCAACGATGATACGAAACGCGCCATAGCCAATCAGGAACAAGCCAGAAACCGCTCCCATTGGACGCGGTTTGCGAATGTACAGGTTAAGGATGATAAACAGCACCACACCTTCAAGCAGCAGTTCATACAGTTGCGAGGGATGGCGCGGAAGCACGCCGTAAGTATCGAAAATAGATTGCCATTGCGGATGAGTTTGCAGCAAAAGAATATCTTCGGTACGGGAACCAGGAAACAACATCGCGAACGGGAAGTTAGGATCGACGCGGCCCCACAACTCACCGTTAATAAAGTTACCCAGACGCCCGGCGCCAAGGCCAAATGGAATAAGCGGCGCGATAAAATCAGACACCTGGAAGAAAGAACGTTTGGTGCGGCGAGCAAAGATAATCATCACCACAATTACGCCAATCAGGCCGCCATGGAAAGACATTCCGCCGTCCCAGACACGGAACAGATACAACGGATCGTCCATAAACTGTGGGAAGTTGTAGAACAGAACATAACCAATACGTCCACCAAGGAAAACGCCGAGGAAGCCCGCATAAAGTAAGTTTTCAACTTCATTTTTGGTCCAGCCGCTGCCTGGGCGATTCGCCCGACGCGTTGCCAGCCACATCGCAAAAATGAAACCCACCAGATACATCAGGCCGTACCAGTGAAGCGCTACGGGGCCTATTGAGAAAATGACCGGATCGAATTCCGGAAAATGCAGATAGCTACTGGTCATCTGTCACCACAAGTTCTTGTTATTTCGCTGAAAGAGAACAGCGATTGAAATGCGCGCCGCAGGTTTCTGGCGCTCCAAAGGTGCGAATAATAGCACAAGGGGACCAGGCTGGTTGCCGGATACCGTTAAAAGATATGTATACGAGCCGCGCTAAAGCCCTCCACGAATTAACCCGCCCATACCACGACGCTCCATAAATGCCGCAACCTGGTGGCGAACTTCGGCTGCCAATTGCGCTTCCAGACTACGCTGGGCAAGATTTTCCGCCTCAGTAAAATCAATACGTCGCAACAAGTATTTCACGCGTGCGACAGATCGCCCGTTCATGGACAAATGGCGGTAACCCAGTCCGATGAGGATTGCCACACACATTGGATCACCCGCCATCTCACCACACAAACGAAGATCAACGCCCTGCGTTTCAGCCTCTCTGGCGATCATCGCCAGTGCCCGCAACATCGCAGGATGCAGGCTGTCATAAATGTTCGCTACACGTGTGTTATTGCGATCGACGGCCAGAATATACTGCGTCAGATCGTTGGTGCCAACTGAGATAAAATCTACCCGTTTCGCCAGTTGCGGCAACATAAATACCATTGACGGGACTTCCAGCATGATCCCAATGCGTGGTTTAGGAATGGCATAACCGATCATCTCTTCGACTTCACGCCCGGCACGTTCAATCAGGCGTCGCGCTTCGTCAACCTCGTCCAGACTGGTCACCATCGGCAATAAAATACTCAGATTGCCCGTGGCAGCATTAGCACGCAGCATCGCTCGCACCTGGATTAAGAAGATCTCCGGCTGATCGAGTGTAATGCGAATTCCACGCCAGCCAAGACAAGGGTTTTCCTCGCTGATCGGCATATAAGGCAGTTGCTTATCAGCACCGACATCCAGCGTACGCAGGGTTACGGGCTTATCATTGAACATTTGCAACATTCCCTGATACTGCGCCACTTGCTCTTCTTCCGACGGGAAGCCGCTTTGCAGCATAAAGGGGATTTCGGTGCGATAAAGACCGATACCATCAATACGACTGCCCAGTTTTTCTTCATGTTCCGGGCTTAACCCCGCATTGAGCATAATTTTGATGCGCTCGCCGCTTTTTAACTGCGCGGGTAAATTGACGTCATCTTCCGCCAGACGGCTAAGCTCAACCTCCTCGCTAATCAGCCTCTGATACTCTTGCAGCAGCACCGGCTCCGGGTCGACCAACAACTCCCCACGATAGCCGTCAACGATCAACGTCCGGCAGTGCAACACCGAAGGCTGAATGTCCGCTCCCATCACAGTGGGGATCCCCAGTGCGCGTACCATAATTGCAGCATGAGAGTTAGCAGCACCATCGCGAACGACAACGCCAACTAAGCGATCCTGCGGCAGCTCCGCAAGAGTTGTCGCTGATAGTTCTTCGGCGACCAGGATGAAACGTTCCGGCCAGGCGTTTGCTCCCTGGTTGGTATCATCAAGGTGAAACAGTAAACGCTGGCCCAGCGCACGTAAATCGCCGGCCCGCTCTTTGAGGTAGTTATCGCTTAATGCAGCGAATTGTTCGGCAAATTTTTCAATTACTGTTTTCACCGCCCATTCGGCGATCGAGCCTTTATCAACTTCGGCAAACAGTTCACGACGCAGACGCGTATCGGAAAGCAAGTGCGAGTAGAGATCGAAAATCGCCGCAGTCTCTTTCTGCGCTCCGGCAGCAAAGCGTTTGCTATAGCGACGAAATTCGTTAGCCGCCTCTTCCAGAGCACCGGTCAACCGTTCGCGTTCCAGCGCGGGGTCCAGCGTAGACGCCTGATATACCTGTTCCATGAGCGGCAGCGTCGCGTCCTGCCACCCCTCAGCAATAGCAATGCCGGGAGATGCGGGTAATGCACGAATTCTCGTCTGGCGATATTGTCCGAATAACGCAGCTAGCTGCGACTGGGAAAGAATAGCGGCCATTTGGGTGGCGAGCGTAACCAGGAAGGATTCTTCGCTTTCGTCGTACTGGCGCAGCTCACGTTGCTGCACCACCAGCACGCCAAGCAACTGGCGGCGCTGAATAATCGGGACACCTAAAAACGCGCGAAAACGTTCTTCTTTTACGGAGGGAATATATTTGAAGCTGGGGTGCTTTTGCGCATCCGCAAGGTTTATTGGTTCCGCCAGCCTGCCAACCAGGCCGACGATCCCTTCATCAAACGCAAGCGTTACAGTGCGACCACGTGGTTTTTTTAATCCCCGGGTCGCCATCAGGTAGTAACAACGTCGGTCGTGATCGGCCAGGTAGACCGAACAGACCTCAGTATCCATCGCAAGACAGATGTCGGTAACCAGAATATTTAACGCCTCATTCAGGCGTGGTGCGCTGGCTACCTTTTCGACTATTTCGCGCAGGCGAGTGAGCATAATTGGCGTGACTTAACCTCTTTTACGTCGATAAGCAGATGCGTTTTGCGGTTTAGGCGTATTTTCCTGCAGCGCCATCACAACACTCGCGAACTCTTTCATTACCCTACGGTAAACATCACGTTTAAATGACACCACCTGTCTGACCGGATACCAGTAACTTACCCACCGCCAGCCGTCAAACTCAGGTGTACTGCTGGTTTGCATATTGATTTCCGCATCGCCGCTCACTAGCTGCAAGAGAAACCATTTTTGTTTTTGGCCGATACAAACCGGCTTCGTGTCCCAACGCACCAAACGTTTCGGTAATTTGTAGCGCAACCAGTTACGCGTTGAAGCAAGGATTCGAACGTCTTTACGGCTTAATCCTACTTCTTCAAACAATTCACGGTACATCGCCTGTTCTGCGGATTCTCCTGGGTTAATCCCGCCTTGTGGAAATTGCCAGGAGTGCTGACCAAATCGCCGGGCCCACATGACCTGCCCCTGACGATTACAAATCACAATACCTACGTTTGGGCGGTAGCCATCGTCATCAATCACCGGACTACCTCAAAATAAAGCTTTATATACGAATGATTGTTTCATACTCCTGGAAGGCGGTAAACCACTCTCTGCAGGGCATTACACACTAATAACAATTGAATAACTCACAGCTAAGCGCTGAGTTATAAACAGAGGTAGGGGGGGATAGCCGTTTTTATTCACCTTTTCTGTGGATAGAGTTGTGAAGAACTACGGAATTACCGCGGGAAAACCCAGAGCATTCTGAATAACCTCGATAAAGACACTTCAAAATATTCATTATATATCAATTCATTATGCGCAATTTTAGTAATAAAACAGACGAATATGTGACCCAAGTCACACCGCTCTTTTACGGGTTGGCGAAAGATCAACCAATGCCGTATTTATCCACAGAATGTGCCACTAAGTTAAGCACCGAACCACTAAAAACTGGAGTTTCGTCGCACGTCAAGGCTGTAAATGGAAACAGTAGTGGAGGTTTTTCACAGTTATCCCAGCTTTCTGTGGATAACATGGTGTAAGATCCTGTTTATTTTCAGTGACCAGATTTGGAAAACCTATTGATGTGTTGCGCAACTGGATTCTCTACTCCCTAAAAAGCAATATAAATCATAGAATTGAACAACACATGTGGAAAAAGTTACACTGCGAATATCCGGTATAGAATGGCTGTTTGTTTTTCAACCAAGGTATCACATCATGTCCCAACCACGCCCGTTGCTCTCTCCCCCCGAAACTGAAGCGCAGTTATTAGCGCAAGCACAGCAACTTTCTGGTTATACATTGGGGGAACTGGCGGCGCTTGCAGGGCTGGTTACGCCGGAGAATTTAAAGCGTGATAAGGGCTGGATCGGCGTACTGCTGGAAATCTGGCTCGGGGCCAGCGCAGGGAGTAAACCTGAACAAGATTTTGCAGCTCTGGGCGTAGAACTTAAAACTATTCCTGTGGATAGCCTTGGCCGCCCACTGGAAACCACCTTCGTATGCGTTGCACCGTTAACCGGCAATAGCGGCGTCACCTGGGAAACCAGCCACGTGCGCCACAAACTAAAACGGGTACTGTGGATACCGGTCGAAGGCGAACGCAGTATCCCGCTGGCACAACGTCGCGTGGGAGCGCCATTGCTGTGGAGCCCAAATGAAGAAGAAGACCGACAGCTACGTGAAGACTGGGAAGAATTGATGGATATGATTGTCCTCGGTCAGGTTGAACGGATTACCGCTCGCCACGGGGAATATTTACAGATACGACCAAAAGCAGCGAATGCGAAAGCCCTGACCGAAGCCATTGGTTCCCGAGGCGAACCTATTCTGACACTGCCGCGCGGCTTTTATCTGAAGAAGAATTTCACCGGCGCGCTGCTGGCGCGTCATTTTCTGATCCAACAGCCATCGCTTTGACCTACTGCATTCCGGGCATATAATTACCGCTTCATTTTTTTGGCAGGGCTTTTTAGATGTTATTTGCATGGATAACCGATCCTAACGCCTGGCTTGCGCTCGGTACGCTGACGCTGCTGGAGATCGTACTTGGGATCGACAATATTATTTTCCTTTCTCTGGTGGTTTCAAAGTTACCCACCGCGCAACGCGGTCACGCACGACGTCTTGGGCTGGCGGGAGCCATGGTCATGCGTCTGGCGCTGCTGGCGTCGATCGCCTGGGTAACGCGATTGACCAATCCGCTTTTTACTATATTCAGTCAGGAAATTTCCGCCCGTGATTTAATTCTGCTGATGGGCGGCCTGTTCCTTATCTGGAAAGCCAGTAAAGAGATCCACGAGTCCATCGAAGGCGAAGAAGAAGGGATGAAAACACGCGTCACCTCGTTCCTCGGCGCTATCGTGCAGATTATGCTGCTGGATATTATTTTCAGCCTCGACTCAGTGATTACTGCCGTAGGTCTGTCAGATCATCTGTTCATTATGATGGCGGCGGTAGTGATTGCTGTGGGTGTAATGATGTTCGCCGCACGTTCGATTGGTGATTTTGTCGAGCGCCACCCTTCGGTAAAAATGCTGGCGCTTTCTTTCCTGATTCTGGTGGGCTTCACCTTGATTCTGGAAAGTTTCGATATCCACGTTCCAAAAGGTTACATCTATTTCGCCATGTTCTTCTCGATTGCGGTGGAAAGTCTCAACCTGATTCGCAATAAAAAGAATCCGCTCTGATATTCCGTTCGCTCTCCTGCAGGAGAGCGAACGCCTGCCCCTCATCCCCACAGTTTAAGATTTTCCTGCTTTCAAGATATATAGCGTCGGATTATAAACAGACTATTATCATTGATGGGATTAATGAGGATAACCGGATGAAAAAATGGGCAGTTGTGATTTCCGCAGTCGGACTGGCATTTGCCGTTTCCGGGTGTTCCAGTGATTATGTTATGGCAACCAAAGATGGCCGAATGATCCTGACCGATGGAAAGCCTGAAATTGATGATGACACCGGACTGGTGAGCTATCACGATCAGCAAGGTAACGCTATGCAAATTAATCGTGATGATATTTCGCAAATTATTGAACGTTAACAAATAAGGTCAGCATCTGGCTGGCCTTAAGATTTTTCGCTTTCCCTTTTCCCTTCCCTCTGCCATTTTTATATTCCTTATGTCGTGATTATAAAAAGGAAACGGCTATGCAATATCACCGTATACCCCACAGTTCGCTGGAAGTCAGCACGCTGGGGCTTGGCACGATGACGTTTGGTGAACAGAACAGCGAAGCCGACGCCCACGCACAACTCAACTATGCCGTTGCTCAGGGCATTAACCTTATTGACGTCGCCGAGATGTACCCTGTCCCGCCACGCCCCGAAACTCAGGGGTTAACCGAAACCTATGTTGGTAACTGGTTAGCAAAACATGGCAGTCGCGAAAAGTTAATTATCGCCTCCAAAGTGAGCGGACCGTCGCGCAATAATGACAAGGGTATTCGCCCGGATCAGGCTCTGAACCGGAAGAATATCCGCGAAGCTCTGCATGACAGCCTCAAGCGCCTACAGACTGATTACCTCGATCTTTATCAGGTGCACTGGCCGCAGCGCTCAACCAACTGCTTTGGCAAACTTGGCTATAGCTGGACAGATTCTGCCCCTGCGGTTTCTCTGCTCGACACGCTGGATGCATTAGCAGAGTACCAACGGGCGGGGAAAATTCGCTATATCGGCGTATCGAATGAAACCGCATTTGGCGTCATGCGTTACCTGCATCTGGCGGATAAACATGATCTACCGCGCATCGTCACGATTCAAAATCCCTATAGCCTGTTAAACCGCAGCTTCGAAGTCGGTCTGGCGGAAGTCAGCCAGTATGAAGGGGTCGAGCTGCTGGCCTATTCATGCCTTGGTTTTGGTACGCTGACCGGAAAATATCTCAACGGTGCAAAACCCGCTGGCGCACGTAATACGCTCTTTAGCCGCTTCACCCGCTACAGCGGTGAACAAACGCAAAAAGCCGTTGCGGCGTATGTTGATATCGCCAGACGTCATGGCCTGGATCCGGCTCAGATGGCGCTCGCTTTTGTACGCCGTCAACCATTTGTTGCCAGTACCCTGCTGGGTGCGACGACGATGGAACAGTTGAAAACTAACATCGAAAGTTTGCACCTGGAATTAAGCGAGGAAGTATTGGCAGAAATTGAAGCTGTACACCAGGTTTATACTTATCCGGCACCTTAACATCCTTGCCTGGCGTTTTTCGCCAGGCGTCTCTTTTCTCAATTTTTCAGAATACAATCCCTGCATTTCGCCGCACTTTTCCTGCTGAAGAGGAATAGACTCTTTCCGTTAACTCCAGCGCGAGTTCCATTGTCTGTACCCATTGTTAAGGATAACCATGTTGATTTTCAAACCCTTTCCCCTCGCCATGTTGCTTACCGGGTGTCTGTCCTCCGCCTGGGGGGCACAGTTAACTCAACCGCTAACACTTAAAGACGTCACTGTTTATCTGCATGGTGCCAGCCTGCAAGGTGAAGAGACACTCAACTTACAGGCAGGTGAAAGCGAAATTATTTTCACTAATATTGCCAATTCGGTAACCGACGACAGCATCGCCATTTCTATCGATAACGGAGTGGCGGTGCTTTCCTCACGTATCGCGCTAATGGAAACACAGCCAAATGCGCTGCCGTCAGATATTCAGCAACAGTTAAAAGCAGCAAAGATGGAACAGGCAAAACTGACCGCCGAGAAAAACAATATCGCGGCTCAAATTAAGGTATTAGAGGCAAATAGCACATTAACCAATAAAAGTGCCGCCGAAGTTGGCAAGTATCTGCAAATGGTGAAAGAGAAAAATGGTGAATTATTACGAGCCGACAATGAGTTGACGCAGAAACTTGCTGATAATCAGCTTGAAATTGAAAAGCTGGAGCAGCGCGAGAGTATGAGTAACGGCGATTCAGAAGCTGCTGATGATCCGCAGGTTATTATCGCTAAGGTCTATACCCCCCAAGCCGTCACGGCGAAAGCGGTGGTGCGCTATATGACGCCAAATGCCGCATGGACTCCGCTCTATGATGTTCACGCGAGTGCCATCAACCAACCGCTTCGTCTGGTTTATAAGGCCAGCATTCGCCAGTACACCGGGCTTGCATGGAAAAACGTCAGGATGGTGCTCTCGACAAATGAACCTGATACTCATCTCACCCTGCCACACCTGGAACCTCTGTATGTGGATGTTCCAGAGTATGGTGGTGTAAGCGGCTCGCTTTCAGCAACACCCGTAATGGAACAGCATTCACCAGAGTCGTCTGACCAGGATGCATCAGAATTGCAGAAAGCCCTGGGGACAGAGATGCAAAAATCAAGGGAGCGACAAGCCGGGCGCAAGTATGCCGCACAGGCAGCGCCAGCTTCGGCGCGACCAGAAAGTTTCACCGCGCAAAATGTTCGCTATGCCCTTTCGCTGCCGTGGCAAATCGACAGCGATAACACCGCGCGCACGGTGGTCATTAAAGAGGAATCGGTCAGCGGTGAATATCGCTTCTTTGCTATTCCGAAGATCAGTAATGACGCTTATCTCCAGGTGCAAATTAAAGAGTGGGAACAGTTAAATTTAATCCCCGGCGAAAGTCAGATCTTCTTTGGTAACAATCGTACCGGCGTGGGCTATTTACAGCCGCCGGAAGATGGCAAGTCGCTGGATATTCAGCTTAACCGCGATCCCAAGCTGATTATTCAGCGTAAAGCCGTACTCAAAAAAGAGAATGCGTTATCTATCTTTAATGACAGCGCGGTGCGCAATTTCAGTTACACCCTCAATGTAAAGAACAGCTACGGCGAAGCGGTGGATATCACTCTGCTCGACCAGATCCCAGTCAGTGCTAATAGTGATATTACGGTGGAAAAAATGCAGTATGGTCAGGCGCAGTTTGATGCGAAAACGGGTGAACTGTCCTGGACGCTGAAACTGTCAGGCAAAGAGAACGTGAGTCTGCCATTCTCATACAGCGTGAAGTATCCGAAAGGTATGCACCCTTCGGGAATGTGACATTCACCAGATGGCGGAATGTACCATCTGGTGAAAGCTTAATGACGGCGTTGCCAGATCCACAGCGCCGATATCGCCAGTGCAAACAGCGCACCGAAACCAATACCGATTGGTACAACCGGAATACCCGCCAATACCGCCAGCGAATAAATCCCCAGCATCAGCAGCATGGCGCTGTTTTCGCCAAGATTTTGTACTGCAATCGCATTCCCCGCCCCGACGCTTTTTTTGCCCCGCTCTTGTAATAATGCATTGAGCGGAACAACAAAAAAGCCGCCCAGCACACCAATCAGCATCAGCAAGGCATAGGCTGGCAGCAGTTCATGTTGCAGAGAGAAAAACAGTACCACCACGCCAATTAAAATCCCGGCAGGCATACAGCGCGAAACGGTTTCCAGCGTAACCAGTTTTGCCGCCGCGCCTGCACCGACCACAATACCTATCGCGACCATCGCATTGAGATAAGTCGGCGTGGCGTTATCGGTTATGCCCAGCGCCACCGGCACCCACAGCACCAGCAGGAAACGCAACGTAACGCCCGCCCCCCAGAACAAACTGGTGCCTACCAGCGAAAAACGCGTTTCACCGTTGCGCCACAGCGAGGCGCTGGCATACAGAAAGCTACGAGTCATGTTAATGAGATTCCACGACTGACCCGGACGCGCCGCCGCCAGTTTTGGAATATAGATATTGGCAACGACCGCTCCACCATAAGCCAGCGCACATGCCGCCAGAGCGACCAGAACATGCCAGTCAGCCAGCACACCACCGGCGACAGAACCGAGCAAAATCGCCGCAATAGTAGACGCCTCCATTAAACCGTTAGCTTTCACTAACTTACTGCCGGTGGTTAATTCGCCGAGAATACCGTATTTCGCCGGTGAATAAGCCGCCGCACCAACGCCCACCAGCGTATAACCGAGAAAGGGATTGATGCCAAAACAGATACTGGCGGCGCCAAGCAATTTAAGGCCGTTGGCAAACATCATTACCCGGCCTTTAGCAAAGCTATCGGCAATCTGGCCAACAAACGGCGCAAAAAGAATGTAAGCACCCACAAACACCATTTGCAGAATGGGCTGACTCCATTCCGGGTAGAACTGCGCTTTCAGTAATGCCAGCGTGGCAAACAACAACGCGTTATCGCCAAACGCAGAGAGAAACTGCGCCGCAATAACCGCTTTCATCCCTTTCGACCATAGCGAAGTGTTAGTGTGTACTGACTCACTCATCGTGTTGTTCCGCTTCGTCTACCCAACTTTTCAACGTGACAAAGTCAGGTTTGCCGCTGCCCAATAATGGCATCTGTTTCAGATAGCGAATGTCACGCGGTACGGCAAGCTCCGGCACGCCATGCTTACGGGCATACTGTTGCAGCTTATCGCGCGTTAGTTCGCTATCAGTGGTGAACAGTACCAACGCCTCGCCCTTGCTAATATCGCTCTTAATCGCCGTAGCATGCACTTTATCCGGCGAAACACTAAGCGCCAGTTGTTCCACCATTTCCAGCGATACCATTTCGCCTGCAATTTTGGCAAAGCGTTTCGCGCGGCCCTGAATCTGCACAAAGCCCTGCTCATCAAAGCGCACGATATCACCGGTGTCATACCAGCCGCGCTCCATTTCGCCGCGAACATTCTCGGCAGTAGGCACTTCCAGTACACCAGGCTTCTCTACCCGCAGGTAGCCGTTCATAATGTTCGGCCCTTTCAGTTGCAGGCGACCGCCCTCTTCAATGCCAGGAACCGCCAGCAGACGCGCATCCATCCCCGGCAAAATACGTCCAACAGTGCCCGGCCTCGCCGCCATTGGCACATTAATGGACACCACTGGCGCACATTCAGTCACGCCGTAGCCTTCAAGGATGCGCAGGCCAAATTTATCCTGCCAAAGCTGTTTAGTGCTTTCTTGCAGTTTTTCAGCACCCGCCACTACATAGCGTAGGCGATAGAAGTCATAAGGATTGGCAAAGCGCGCGTAGTGACCGAGGAATGTCGAGGTGCCAAAAAGCACGGTGCAACTGCGGTCATATACCAGTTCCGGTACAATGCGGTAATGCAGCGGACTGGGGTAAAGAAACACTTCTGCGCCAGTCAACAGCGGCGTAAACAGTCCCACCGTCAGCCCAAAAGAGTGGAACAGCGGTAACGCCGACATAAAGCGGTCATGAGTGGTGAAATCGGCGATGGTTTTAATCTGCTCAACGTTCGCCAGAATACTTTTATGGCTATGGACGACGCCTTTCGGATGGCCTTCTGAACCTGAAGTAAAGAGGATCAATGCCTCTTCTTCCGGCTGCTGTTTTACCTGTGCCAGACGCGGCATCAACAGATGTGCGAAGATCCACACTTTGTCAGCCGTAGTGACATCCGCTTTTAAATCTTCCAGATAGACCCAACGCACCTGAGTGAGTTGTTCCGGCAGATGCCAGAGTTTGCCTTTGTCGAGGAACTGGCGGGAAGTGAAGATAGTTTTGATTTCAGCGGCAGTAATTGCGCTGCTCAGCCCTTTTACCCCGGCAGTGTAGTTCATCATTGCCGGAATACGGCGACGGGCGATGGCCCCAAAAATCACTGCCGCACTAATGCCCGCATTGGGCAGCATTAAACCGATTCTTTCCCCTTCAACGCTATATTTTTCGAGGATGCGACCAACAAACAATGTTTTAGTGAGCAATTTGCGATAGGTATCTGGGGTAAAGTTGACATCTTCAACACACTTTTTCCCGGCGCCGAAACGATACATCGCCCCCAACAAGGATTCATACAGTGTTTCACGTGGACGCACCGCCATGCGTGCTTCCATCATGATTTGGTGCAGCATTTCTCCCGCGATTTTACGGCGGTCACGGGCACGTGGCGCATCCGGCATCGGCACCCGGGTTGGCGGCAAAATATGCAGATGAATCCGTGGAAATAAGCGTCGTTTAACCAGACCTTTCAGGCGACTGAAGTGAGTAAGCTCCGCCCCTTCAATACGCACAGGAATGACCGTCGCGCCTGACTTCGCCGCGATAAAACCCGCGCCATCATAGATTTTCATCAGCGAGCCGGTGGTGGTGATTCGCCCTTCCGGGAATATCACCACTGGACGCCCCTGCTCAACCAGGCGCACCAGATGCTTAATCGCCATGGGTTGCGTCGGGTCGAGAGGAACAAAGTCGATAAATGACTTCAGCCAACGCATATACCACTGCTGACTAATAGAAGTGTAAACGGCAAATACCGGGCGTACGGGTAAAAACAGCGCCAGTAAAACGCCGTCAATAAAAGAGACGTGATTAGGCGTGATGAGAACTCGCTCGTCTTTCAATGCCTCAGTGTCTCCGGTAACGCGAACACGGTACAAAACACGACACAAATTACGGAAAAAGCTAAAAAGCATTCCAACTCCCTTTGCTCATTATTCAGTAAAAGCGAATGGGGGGAGATTACACGAGAAGGGGAACGGGAGCGACAGTAAATTGGGTGCGAAAAAAAACCTGCGCATCCGCGCAGGTTGGTGCAAGAGACAGGGTACGAAGAGCGTACCGAATAATCTCACCAATCAATACCTCTGGGATCTTGATTGTGGTCTGCGCGAAGACTCTTCGCCAGCAAGAAAACGCAAAGGAATTAAGGGAAATGCAACCAGGTGTGTAAATTATCGGTTACTGTTACAGATTGATGACAAGCAAAAAAAAACCTGCGCATCTGCGCAGGTTGGTGTAATTCATGTGCTCAACCCGAAGTTGACTTCACCTATCAATACCTCTGGGACCACCACTTTAACAATCCATAGCCAAACGCCACTAGCGGTCAATCGCAACAGCGTTTCGCAAAGTGTAACCAAAGGTTTGTAATCTCTTTTTTTGTCTTATTTATTCTCGTTTCACGCACACTTCCCATTCAGAAAGTACCACGCCCCTTGAACCGACAAGCGTTTTCCGTAACACTGGCAGAATGTAAGCGTTTACCCACAAAGGTATTTTCATGGCGACCATAAAGGATGTAGCCCGACTGGCAGGCGTTTCAGTCGCCACCGTTTCCCGTGTCATTAATAACTCTCCAAAAGCCAGCGAAGCTTCTCGTCTGGCTGTGCATAGTGCGATGGAATCTCTAAGCTATCACCCGAACGCTAACGCGCGTGCGCTGGCGCAACAGACCACCGAAACAGTTGGCCTGGTCGTTGGTGATGTTTCCGATCCGTTTTTTGGTGCGATGGTGAAAGCGGTCGAACAGGTGGCTTACCATACTGGTAATTTCTTATTAATTGGCAACGGTTATCACAATGAACAAAAAGAGCGTCAGGCCATTGAACAATTGATCCGCCACCGCTGTGCCGCGCTGGTCGTCCATGCCAAAATGATCCCGGATGCCGATTTAGCCTCATTGATGAAACAAATGCCTGGCATGGTATTGATCAACCGCATCCTCCCCGGCTTTGAAAATCGCTGTATTGCGCTGGACGATCGTTACGGCGCCTGGCTGGCAACTCGCCACTTAATTCAACAAGGCCATACACGCATTGGTTATATCTGCTCTAACCACTCTATTTCTGACGCCGAAGATCGCCTGCAGGGGTATTACGATGCTCTTGCCGAAAGCGGTATTCAGGCCAATGACCGGCTGGTGACTTTTGGCGAACCAGACGAAAGCGGTGGCGAACAGGCAATGACCGAGCTTTTGGGACGAGGCAGAAATTTCACTGCAGTAGCCTGTTATAACGATTCAATGGCGGCGGGGGCGATGGGCGTGCTCAATGACAATGGGATTGACGTACCGGGTGAGATTTCGTTGATTGGTTTTGACGATGTGCTGGTGTCACGTTATGTACGCCCACGTTTGACCACCGTACGCTACCCAATAGTGACGATGGCGACTCAGGCTGCCGAACTGGCATTGGCGCTGGCGGATAATCGCCCTCTCCCGGAAATCACCAACGTTTTTAGTCCGACGCTGGTGCGTCGTCATTCAGTTTCAACGCCGCCGCTGGATACAATCCATCATGCATCCAGCGACTAACTACGATTAAAGCAGCTCAAGCGCCAGTAATTCACCAATGGTCTGGCGGCGGCGAATCAACCTCGCCTGACCGTTATCAAACAGAACTTCCGGTAGCAGCGGGCGGCTATTGTAGTTCGATGACATTGACGCGCCGTACGCGCCAGTATCATGCAAAATCAAATAATCGCCAGCTTTTACCTCCGGCAAGGCGCGAGTTTCGACTTTGCCCCCTTCCTGCTGGGTAAAGACATCACCCGATTCACATAATGGCCCGGCAACCACAGTTTCCACCGTTGGCGCATGTTCAAGAGAACGACCATCTGCCGCCAGCGCACTAATGTGATGATAGCTGCCGTACATTGCCGGGCGCATCAGATCGTTAAATCCCGCATCAACCAGAACAAAGCGGCGACTGCCCATTTGTTTGACGCTCCGTACCTGGGTTATCAGTACGCCAGACTGCGCCACCAGAAACCGACCGGGTTCAATTTCCAGTTTCACATGGTGTCCCAAATGGCGGGCGATCTGCTCACGCGCCGCGTTCCACAGGCCATAATAATGTTCGATATCGACCGCCTCTTCTCCCTGTTGATAAGGAATGGATAGCCCACCGCCAGCAGAAATAGCCTGTAAATCCTGACCAAATTCGATGACCTGCCGCACCATCGCGCCACACACCTGTTCCAGATGCGCATAATCGACGCCGGAACCGATGTGCATATGAATGCCGACCAGTTGCAGACGATGGCGTTGTATCACTTCCAGAGCAGCCGGAAGATCGGTATACCAGATACCGTGCTTACTGTTTTCGCCACCGGTATTGGTTTTTTGGCTATGGCCGTGACCAAACCCCGGATTAACGCGCAGCCACACGCGATGCCCTGGCGACACTTGTCCAAGTTGGTCAAGCATATCAATAGAGCCAGCATTCACCGGAATTTGCAGTTCGCTAACGCGCTCGAGCGTCGCCTGATCAATAACATCGGCGGTAAACACAATGTCGTCAGGATGCGTTTGTGGGTTATATCCTGCCGCCAGGGCGCGCTCGATTTCCCCCAACGAAACAGAATCCACCTTCACGCCCTGTTCACGCATTAAGCGCAAAATATGAATATTGGAACAGGCTTTCTGAGCGAAGCGCACCACATCAAACTGTTTCAGAACGGCAATCTGTCGACGAATAATTTGTGCATCATAGACCCACACCGGGCAACCGAATTCTGCGGGTAAGCGCAACAGATTTTCAGCGGTGAGATCGGTATCAGTACTGAACAGTGAATGTGGCATAGCAAACTCCAAATAAATGCTTTTTTATGATTACGCCACATCATAAAAAGAATAAAAAATATCGTTTTATGTTGAGTCTATGCAAAAATGATATGGAATATCGGATAGCAGGAGAATGCAGATGGCCGCCGTTAACTTACGTCATATTGAAATTTTTCATGCAGTTATGACAGCAGGAAGCCTGACTGAAGCGGCACAGCTACTGCACACCTCACAGCCAACCGTCAGCCGTGAGCTGGCGCGTTTTGAAAAAGTCATCGGGCTGAAATTGTTTGAGCGCGTACGTGGAAGATTGCATCCCACGGTACAAGGATTACGCCTGTTTGAAGAGGTACAGCGCTCATGGTACGGACTGGATCGCATTGTCAGTGCTGCGGAAAGCCTGCGCGAGTTTCGGCAGGGCGAGCTTTCTATTGCCTGCCTGCCAGTATTTTCACAGTCTTTTTTACCTCCGCTGCTGCAACCGTTTCTGGCTCGCTATCCTGAAGTCAGCTTAAATATCGTGCCGCAAGAATCACCATTACTTGAAGAGTGGCTTTCAGCCCAACGCCATGATTTAGGACTCACTGAGACGCTACACACGCCTGCGGGAACAGAACGTACCGAATTACTGTCATTAGATGAAGTTTGTGTTTTACCGGCGTGTCATCCGCTGGCGGCAAAAGAAGTATTAACACCGGAAGATTTCCACGGTGAGAACTACATCAGCCTTTCCCGTAGCGACAGCTATCGCCAGTTGCTGGATCAGCTCTTTAATGAACATCAGGTTAAACGGCGAATGATAGTGGAAACCCACAGCGCCGCGTCAATCTGCGCAATGGTTCGCGCAGGTGCTGGCGTTTCCGTGGTTAATCCACTCACTGCTCTGGATTATGCGGCAAGTGGGTTAGTCGTGCGGCGATTCAGTATTGCAGTTCCCTTCACCGTAAGTCTGATTCGCCCCCTGCATCGTCCGTCATCAGCACTGGTTCAGACATTTAGTGAGCACTTACAAATAGGCTTACCAAAACTGGTTGCCTCGCTTGAGGCTATTTTATAGAGCATTACGACAGCATAAAGGACACAGCATCTTCGGCATGGATTGCCGTCGTATCGAACACAGGCAGAACACTGCGCTCTTCCGGCAGCAGTAAACCTATTTCAGTACAGCCAAAAATAACGCCCTGCGCTCCCTGTTCTGCGAGGCGAGCAATCACTTGCGCATAATAAGCGCGTGATGCTTCGGTGAATTGCCCGAGGCACAGTTCTTCAAAAATGATCTGATTAATTTTCTCCCGTTCATCCGCAGCCGGCACCAGGCAGTTAATAGAAAATTGCTCCGCCAGCCGTCCGCGATAAAAATCCTGTTCCATGGTGTAGCGCGTTCCCAACAGCGCCACGCGTGTCATTCCGGCCCGACGAATCGCTCGCCCGGTGGCATCCGCTATATGTAAGAAAGGCAGCGAGCAACGAGATTCAATCGTCTTAGCCACTTTATGCATCGTATTAGTACATAACACGATACCTTCTGCCCCCGCACGCTGTAGGCCAAGCGCCGCCCCGGCCAGAATATCGCCTGTTTTATCCCATTCCCCGCGCCGTTGACACTCTTCTATTTCATAAAAATCAACGCTATGCAGTAACACTTGCGCAGAATGAAGCCCACCAAGCCGCTGCTTAATTCCCTCGTTTATCAAACGATAGTAAGGGATTGTGGATTCCCAGCTCATGCCGCCCAGTAAACCAATTGTTTTCATTCCTTTCTCCTGACATATGAGTTAATGCAGCAAGGCAAAATAAGGAACGTAACAACCACCTTAACGGCCTCGAATCCGATCTCTATTAACGGAAAAAAGGTCGGATGTACAGCATATCCGGCCTGTAAAATCAGACGCCGATATTTCTCAACTTCTCTCCCGCCATTTTGAAAATACGCGGCGCATATCACGTCGAGGTCGCGGCGTTAAAGCTGATTTCCGTATTGATAGTAACCATTTTTTCCTGCCAGCACAGAGTAATAACACAGGTAAAAAAATACGTGATTAATACAGGTGTCAGGCCGGAAATAGCATAGATATGGATTATTTTATAGCTACAGTATGGACTATGCTGATTCGAAAAAATCAAAAACCCCGCCAGTTTTTGAGTGGCAGGGCTGTAATAATAAATCGAGGAGATTAACGAGCCAGCCATTATCATAAAATGAATTAATGACAGCAGACGTTTAACAGACGGGAAAGAAATACAGAGCTATTCATCGCGTTCTATCGTTAATGCCACCCCCTGACCACCGCCAATGCAGAGTGTAGCCAACCCTTTGCGTGCATTGCGTTTCACCATTTCATGAACCAGAGAAACCAGAATACGGCAGCCAGAAGCGCCAATTGGATGACCGAGAGCAATGGCGCCACCATTGACATTAACCCGGCGCTCATCCCACTCGAGCATTTTACCGACGGAAAGCGCCTGCGCGGCAAAAGCTTCGTTAGCTTCAATAAGATCGACATCGGCCAGTTGCCAACCCGCACGTTCCAGACAACGACGAGTCGCATATACGGGGGCAATGCCCATCAGTGCGGGGTCCACGCCGACACTGGCAAATGCGCGAATACGAGCCAGCACAGGTAAATTCAACGTTCGCGCTTTGACTTCGCTCATCATCATAACGGCTGCTGCGCCATCGTTGATGGATGATGCATTTCCTGCAGTAACAGAGCCGTGACTATCAAATGACGGATCTAAGCAGGCTAATCCTTCTACACTGGCGTCAGCACGAGGCTGTTCATCGGTATCAACAACCCGTATCTGCCCATTGTTTTGCGTTCTGACCGGGACTATCTCATCCTTAAATCGTCCGGCATCAATAGCCGCCCGCGCTTTTTGTTGTGAACTAAGGGCATAAGCGTCTTGCAACTGACGACTGATACCATACTCGCGGGCCAGATTCTCAGCGGTAACGCCAATATGATAATCATTGAATGCGTCCCACAGACCATCATGAACAAGACTATCAACCAGTTGGCTATCACCAAGGTGTGCGCCGGTTCGACTATCAGTCAGGACATGTGGCGCGCGGCTCATATTTTCCTGGCCACCGGCAATAACAATATCAGCCTCGCCACACTGAATCGCCTGAGTGGCGAGATGCAGTGCTTTTAGCCCGGAACCACAAACATCATTAATAGTAATTGCCGAGACACTGTTAGGAAGGCCACCTTTAATAGCCGACTGTCGTGCCGGATTTTGCCCTGCCCCAGCGGTCAGGACCTGCCCGAGAATCACTTCATCCACCGCATGTGCAGCAACACCGGTGCGTTCTAATAACGCTTTCACAACCAGGCTGCCAAGCTCCACAGCGGAATGCCCCGCCAACGCTCCGCGAAAGCAACCAATAGGTGTTCGTAACGCCCCGACAATCACAACATCTTTCATCACAACCTCGCACGAATTAACCGTGCAATAGTAAATGATTGTTAAAAATAGTTATGATAATTGTTTGGTAAAAGTGATTTTTATCACAAAGGAGATACGCTGAAATGAGGGGGGAGATAGCCAACTGGCACGCAAGGTTTGCATCTACTAACATACGAATGCATGGGTTGATATGGCGTTAATCTCCCATGTTTCACCTGGTTTATGGTAAATTGCCCTCCATTTTATTTAATTTGTAGATGATACGTTCAAATAATGTCTAAGATTTGGTCAAAAGAAGAAACTCTCTGGAGCTTCGCGCTCTACGGCACTGCCGTTGGCGCAGGAACGCTCTTTCTCCCTATTCAGTTAGGTTCAGCAGGAGCCGTAGTCCTGTTTATTACTGCACTGGTCGCCTGGCCCTTAACATATTGGCCACATAAGGCCTTGTGTCAATTCATCCTTTCCTCGAAAACTTCGGCAGGAGAAGGGATCACTGGCGCGGTAACGCACTACTATGGGAAGAAGATCGGTAATTTGATTACCACTCTCTATTTCATTGCATTCTTTGTCGTTGTTCTAATTTATGCCGTGGCAATCACAAACTCATTAACGGAACAACTGGCAAAACATCTGACTATTGACCTGCGTATCCGTATGCTGGTTAGTTTCGGCGTGGTGTTGATCCTGAATCTCATCTTTCTGATGGGGCGCCACGCAACAATCCGGGTAATGGGGTTTTTAGTATTCCCATTAATTGCTTATTTCTTATTTCTTTCTATCTACCTTATCGGTAGTTGGCAACCATCTTTACTAACTGCCCAGGTTGAATTCAATCAGAATACCCTTCACCAGATATGGATATCGATTCCCGTGATGGTTTTCGCCTTTAGCCATACGCCAATTATTTCTACGTTTGCTATCGACAGACGTGAAAAATATGGCGAACTCGCTATGGATAAATGCAAAAAAATTATGAAGGTCGCTTATCTCATCATCTGCGTAAGCGTGTTGTTCTTCGTCTTTAGCTGCCTGTTATCAATACCGTCTTCTTATATCGAAACGGCAAAAAAGGAAGGCGTTACCATTCTTTCGGCGCTCTCTATGCTGCCAAATGCCCCAGCCTGGCTATCAATTTCCGGGATTATTGTTGCGGTAGTGGCGATGTCTAAATCATTTTTAGGAACCTACTTTGGTGTTATTGAAGGTGCAACTGAAGTTGTCAAAACAACATTACAACAGGTAGGGATTAAAAAAAGCCGGTCATTTAACCGCGCACTATCCATTATGTTGGTATCGCTGATTACCTTTATCATCTGCTGTATCAACCCGAATGCTATTTCAATGATTTACGCGATAAGTGGTCCGCTCATTGCCATGATTCTGTTTATCATGCCAACACTTTCAACGTATCTCATCCCTGCGCTGAAACCCTGTCGGTCAATTGGGAATCTGATTACGCTGATCGTAGGCATTCTGTGCGTATCAGTAATGTTCTTTAGCTAACTTTCAGAAGTGGATGGTTCAACACGCAAGCACAGTGAACCATCCACTCTCTTTAAATCCCCGCAAATCCCGAATCTCCTGAATTGATTTCCTCCTTAGATTTCAGACCATTAGTATAATCAGATCAGTAAATATCTTAAATAAGAACATTTAAGATGCACCTTTAGGTTTTAACGGTTATTGTCTAATCATCCGAAAGCAATTTGCAATATAGATATTCTTAATAGATAAAGTGGTTTTCCGACTCCTTGCGCATACGTAATCAAGATAAAAGCCAAGCCTGTGAAAAAAAACAAAATATAAATACGGATAATTCCAGCTTCCGATAAAAAATGAGAATTATATGAAATACAGAATAATCATGATATTTCTCTAAAAGGTTAATAATTTTGCACGTATTGACATCAGCAATAACGAATGAAACTATGAAATTATCTATGAATATGAATAGGGAGGTTCTGAACATGGGACTGTGTAGCCGATTTAAAAGTCTTACGTGCAATAGCTGTTCAATGCATTGCCAAATAATGCCCGAAGAGTCACCACGCTTGCAGTATTGCGCAAATGCATGTTTTTGTATGTGGCCGGAAGAGAGCTCATATTTCAATCGTGGTATGATTGAAGGCATATTAAGCAAAAATCACAACGCCAGATTAAGTGGATACATATTCGTTGATTTTTCAGTAAGTTTCCTACGCTTGTTTTTAGAAAAAGACTGGATTGATTATCTCTCCAGTACAAATATGGGGATCGTCCTGGTAAGTGACAGAAATATGCAATCTTTAGCTAATTACTGGCGCAAACATACTCCCGCTATATCAGCTATCATATATAATGATGATGGACTTGATGTAGCTAATGAAAAGATAAGACAGTTGTTTATTGGTCGGTACTTATCATTTACTAAAGGCAATACATTGACCCAGATGGAATTTACTATCATGGGATATATGGTCTCTGGCTACAATCCATATCAAATCGCAGAAGCGCTCGATATGGACATCCGTAGCATCTATGCTTATAAGCAACGTATTGAAAAGAGAATGGGAGGTAAAATCAACGAATTATTCATCCGTTCTCATTCTATTCACCATTAATATGATATTACTATAGTCGTTATACGGACATTAATGGTGTGTCCGTATTTTCGCCTATACATAAAGTTACTTTTATTAGGTTGCGCTAACTCGTATTCATCTTTTTATCTTGTTCAGCTAATGGCAAAAAACATAAACACTTATTGCAACACATGTAAATTATGTTAATCACATCAGCATTTAATGTTGCAAATAAACAACATAATTTAAATTCATCATATGAATAAAAAATTGTTCTATATTTATAGAACGAATAACAATATACTGATAAAACTCTATATTTTCTATTGATTTATTCTATTTATAAATTTGCGTATGTATTGGATTATAAACGATAATATCGAATTCTGGCCCGAAAAAAAAAGATTGATCTCGGTCCATAACACCGATCTTACGATCGTTCTGACAACGCCAGCCAGTCGCTGTTTGACACTTCTTCTTGAAGCTTTTCCCGATGTAGTCACCCAGCAAGATTTTTTCAAAAAGGTATGGGAAGAAGCAGGCATGCACGTGCCAACCAATACCTTATATCAAAACATATCCATCATAAGACGCGGCTTACGAGCAGTCGGAGAAACAAGTGATTCGCTGGTTGCAACGGTACCAAGAAAAGGATTCAAAATAGAAAATACGGTTAACGTTGAGCGTCAATCGATCATCACAACATCTGACTCTCCTGAGAACAATACGCCAGCCCTTCAGCCGACTATCTCTTATAAAGAGGAGACAATTGTCAGGAAGAAATTCTTCACCAAAGAAATACGCAAATGCCACAGGACTTTTTTATCCATGTTAAGTGCATTCATCACAGGGCTTTTATTCGCATTTTTAGTATGGCAACACAATCAACCTAAACCATTTTTTGCCGATTACAAATCAATCGCAGAAATAAAAGGTTGCAACTTTAATGTTACAGAAGATAGCTTACATGGCATGAAAGATTACGATAAATATACGTCTCTAATATTAACATCAGGAATTGACTGTAAAAAATATCCATGGCTCTATTTTTCCCTATCCAGAGCCGCTCCAGGGTTAATCGTTATGGCATGTAAAAAAAATTATAATACTCATGAAGTTGCTGGCTGTGTAACCCTCTCTTTTCGTGAGGTTAACCATGCTTAAGTTAAAAAAAACATTATTTTTTATTTTATCTTTTATCAGTGGATTTATACTCCTCACCATTTATTATTATGCAGAGAGCATATTCAGGCATACCGAAGAGTGTACAGCAGACTGGATTATATTCAATGGCCAGGAGCAAGCTAATCTTACGTTGGATTTTATGTATTCAGAAGATAACAAAACGGGAACAGTCGCACTGAGTGGGACATTGCTGCAAAAAAATAAGCAAACAACAACTATCAGACGAGATATTAACTATATCTGGAGTGAAAATTACGACACCACTCACTTTCATTCAAAAAATATAGACAAACTTGCAATTATTGATAATACCGAAGATCAACAGCTTTCTGAAATTTTACCAGACTTCTATGTTTATCCAGATAAAAATTTAAGCTATAATATTTTGACGCAAGGTAAGCATGGCTTCATATTCACCGTAGGAAATAGGGCAATATTATACTGTAGTAAATAAATATATAACACTATAAAATAACAATAATTTATAATCACTACTTTTGTGGTATAAACTTTACCGCACATATGATTATGTTATCCTTCTCATGAAAATATTAATAATAGTCGTGCAGCAGAAAAACACAAAGCGCATAAACCATTAACAACATTTATTAAGCATGAAAAAGTCAAACTCTTCATGTACACTACGCGCATTTTTATTTTTTAAAAAGACTGCCGTATGGAAGATCATAATATTAATATTAACACTTAAATTCTGTAATACCTCAATAAAAGAAAGTATGAGCAGCGTATTAAGATAAGCAATTTCACTTTCTGTAAACAAAAAATTATTCTTTTTTATATCTGCGATATGCTGATGCTTAATCCATTTTGGTTCGCCTTGTTTATTATCTGTATTGACAGATACAAAACCAGATATAGCGCCCCATGATCTTGTTTGAGTCGAAGCCGTCTCAGCGCTCAGGAATTTTTGCAACGGTATTTTGGGCTTTTTTTTAGCACCAGTATTAGCTATGTCATGAATATAGACTATTTCATGAACCTGCAAGAACTCAATGCACATAATATAAACCTCGCTAATTAACTTTAAATATTTTTCAACTCGCTTTATTCACCACCTTAACTCAATACCAAAGTAAATAATCCAAATGTGCCGATAACAAATATAGTCAATCTGTGCAACGTCTCCATAAGGTGATGACCTTGATTAAAAGATTTTTGATTGCCATAACCAAATATTATTAAAAACTCTACAACATAGAGGCCTATTGCATGTTACAAACATCATCAGCATAAAAATATAATCAATTGATTTATAAGAAAGTTTTTGGCTAAGTGACATTTAATACTCACAAAGTAGAAATATAGTAAAAAAGAAAAAATGAGCGATTTTTGATAGATTCAGAAGAATATAAAGAGGATATTTGGCATCATCGTCAGACTGTCCGACTAAAAACAACCATCAACAAATAAAATAAACGCAAAAATGTCATGGTTGCAATAAATAATAGTTTACAGATGTAGAAATTGTAAAAATGAATGTTGCTGTGATACTTCAAATATATATAACACACCAGACAAACATTATTTAGATGATAAGACACAGATAATAATCTCATACAATAACACATCATATAATAGAGGGTAATTATGAATCTAAACTTACCAGTCACATTCAAAAGTAATGATGAATGGGCTGAGCAACTCAAAGAGGCATTGAGCCAGGGAAAAGACCTTGCGCCTCTTCATGGGCTAACTCCCGAGTTATTAGACAGAATATATGCATACGCTTACGATTTCTATGAAAAAGGGAGGATGTCTGATGCAGAAAATTTTTACCGACTCCTTTGCATCTACGATTTCAAAAATTATGAATATCTAAAGGGCTATGCAGCTGTATGTCAGTCAAAGAAAAAATACCAGCAAGCTTATGAACTATTTCAATTGAGCTATAACCTTTCTCCCTTCAATGATTTTTTGATTATTTACCGTATGGGACAATGCCAGATCGGGGCAAAAAATATAGAAAATGCAATAAACTGCTTTAATTTCATTATAAATAATTGTGATGATGAACGTATAAAAAATAAAGCACAAGCATATATAGAACTCCTGGTCGATGATGGTGAAGATATTAACTACTAATCCCCCATCTTTTTAGATTAAAAATCTGTGTTAATAGTCGTAATGTATCTTATAAGTCGTAATCAACCGATAATATTTATTCTTAAATCCTTATAACTAATACAAACTTAATTCTTAAATACCAAATATATACTGAAATATCAATAAGTTAAGAAGGTATCAGTCATGTATAACATTTAAGATTTTTTCACATTACACGCTCCGCAACACGAGTTAAATTATCTAAAAAAGTAATAGTAAATTCCTATGTGTACTAATTTAATGAACATGAGAATGACCCGCATCACTATGTTTTACTCATGCAGGATGCACTTAATCATATATTTTACAGAGGCTATCTAATGGATGTAGAAGACTACTTTTCATATCATTTTTTGGAAGGAATAACACTTACGAAAGACGGTATTCTGACCAAAGGAAAACAGCAACTCTACATTCCCCCGAAAGAACTGGGGGTATTACTCGTGCTTCTCGAAGCTGCAGGTACTGTAGTTCTAAAAGATAATATCATTGAAAAAGTATGGCGAACGGTTGTCGTAAGTGATGAGTCCTTAACCAGATGCATATATTCTTTACGCTGTATCTTCTCAAAATTTGGATATGAACGTTGTATAGAAACCGTATATCGAAAAGGATATCGATTCAGCGCACAAGTCTATAAAACAAAAATAAATAGCAGTGAGTCATATAATAATTCAATTGCCGTCTTTCCATTTCACTCCCCTGACAGTTCTGTTGATGTATTAGCAATTAATCAAGAGCTGGTTCAATCAATTGCGGAAAAGGAGGCTGATGGTTTATATACCTACCCTCTGGCTGCGACTGATTATTGCATTGATGAAGAATCCATAAATTCATTTTTGGCAAGGTTTAATCCTGACTATTATGTAACTGGCAGAGTTGAAAAAAAAGAGGGATTAAATACCTTATATATTGAAATAATTGACACCAAGAATAATCATCTGGTTGCTTGCTTACACCTTAAACCAGATGAGTTCACAACAATATCGCCATTCATTATAAATGTTATCGCCTCAAGAAAAATAATAGTGAGTTCCAAAAAGGAATCGTCACGCAAGAAATTGAACGAAAAAGATAAAATACTTCTGACTGCTCTTAGTGCAGGTAAAAATTCACTATATAGATTTACGACTGAGAGTATAGAGAAAGCAATACATATTTTTAACGAAATAAAAGGCAACAGCGATATACAATCTTTAAATATAGAGTGTTGCTGCCTACTCGCCGAATGTTATGTATCACTAGCATTTCATGGGAAGTATGAATTTGAAGACGCAATTCACAAAGCATCAGAGTGTATAGATAATGTATCTAAAAGTCATATTTTTGACGGACAAATGCTAGGAATTATGGGCCTTATAACTGGACTTTCAGGAAACAGCATAGTCTCCCAACTTTTTTTCCACCAGGCCCAGATTAATACTTTAGATCTGGCGACACTATATTATTACATGGCATTAGTTCAATTTTATAATGGAAACATTGGAGATGCACAATTTTTCATTGAAAATTCATTAAAACTAGAACCATGCAGGAACAAAATAGTAATAATAAAAAAATGCCTCGAAATGCATCAATATCAAAATGAAAACATACGCTATATACAATCTCATACAGCATCAGAGACTAGTCATCGCTCAGAACTTATAAAAAGTATGAGGAAGTTAATAGCCCGCCAAAAACTTATCAATCACAATGATCAATATCTGGTATCTTAATTGGTATTTGAACAATATTATGTATAAATAAAAACGATTCACTTTTACTGGAATCAGTAGTGAACAACTAAGATGGACACCTTATGTGCAGACTAAAAAAAATGCTCTAAATTTAATCATGTAAATTATTAGATCACAGGCCGCATCCACTAATAATACAGGGAGTATTCTATGGACAAAGCACCTTATGCAAATCTGGTTGTAGAAACCCAAGGTATCGTTACCGCAAAACATGAGGACGTTGTATCGTTAGATGATCGAATTAATACAAAATTAGCGCCCCCTGACTCAATAGAGGCATGGATGGTAAGAATATGTATGATGTCATTTGAACATGATATGTACGATAAGGATAATCCAATATCTCCCTATCACAAATTAGAATGGTAGAAGCAATCATCTGATAATACATATTTGAGATACTATAGAAATTGTAATTATGGTATCTCAATTTTCGTTTCTAAAAGAAGAGAAAAGCTAAGTATGCAGTTTATTAAGTCTCTGCCGGTGACAATTTTTTTCTTTTCATTCTTTTTAGCTAAAAATTCACTGGCTGATTATAAATGTTTTAATGAAGCAGGCATATATTATCATATAGAACCAAATTTGCTTAAAGCCATTGCCATGGTAGAAAGCAATATGGATAAAAACAGTGTAGGAAAAAATATTGATGCACATAAAAAAGTCATCAGTCGCGATTATGGTCTGATGCAAATTAATCAGATACATATTCCATCTTTAAAAAAAAGAGGATTAATAAAAGATGAAAATGAATTATTAAGCAACCCATGCCTAAATATTAAAATAGGAACGGAAATTTTATATAACCATTTTTCACATTGCGGAGTTAATTGGCAATGCCTTGGCAGTTATAATGCCGGATTTACGACCGGAAATAAAACAAAAAGGCTTCAATATGCAAAAAAAATCTATAAGATCTATACAGATTTAAATATGAAAGAACGTCCTAAGGCTTTAACAAAATAGACTAAAGCCTTAACACGATTAGATGGTGCATACCCCCATACGTAATGCAGTTTTTATCAGCTCAATTCCACTGTGCACATCAAGTTTTTTCATAATATTTAACCTGTGTGTTTCAACAGTTTTTCTGCTCAATTGTAAGAAGTTAGCAATCTCTTTGTTCGTTTTGCCATCTGCTATGAGTTGTAATATTTCTGACTCACGATTTGTGAGCTGGTTATCAGAGGAAAATCGTGAGGATATTTTTTCACAATCCATATGGACGCTATCAAAATAAGTATACCCGTTACTTATAGAATCAATTGCTCTGTTAAGTTTAGCGGGATGGCTTGTCTTCCAGACACAGCCTTTAGCACCTGCTTCAAGCAATTTCATGGAGTCAATGTAGGGCATTTTTGCTACAAAAGTAATAATGCTGGCATCAATCTTGTGCGACTTAACCCACTTTACAAGCTCAGAACCCATCATGCCGCCAACGAATTCACCTAATATAAAAATCTGAGCGGCCGATTTATTACATTCAGCGATAGCTTTCTTCAGATCCTTATAGCCACCAACAACCTCATACAGCTCTGGATAATGCTCCAGGAAACGAATAATCCCATCAATCATAAACGGTTGTTGATCAGAAACTACAATTTTTATTTTTGTCATATTACCACCATGAGAGTAAATATTGTATCGCACTAATTTATTATCATTTCATACGTTATTATAAATAAAGACCACAAAATACATTGATGAAACCATAATGAATTATCATCAAAGAATACTTATAAATCCCCGTAATCATAATAATAAAAATGAACAGCAACATAGCTGGAGGAACTCTAATTAATAACCAGAGCCACCTTCATTATCCCCCATAATAGTTTCCTCAGAACATTCAACTTTATTGAATATTTCAACATCACTATTATCTGTCATCCTTTTGGAATTTAAATCTTTCATTATAATATCTAATGCGAAATCAGAAATTTCACGAATTTTCTCAGGAGAAAAATAATTATTCTTGGACAAGAATAACTCACACTTATCGACATAGTTGTGTGGGCAAAATTCTGCTATAAATTGTTCAGTAAAAAAAACAAATTTATTATCTTCATGATAGTCAATTCTTATCTCTTTCTGCAACCTGGTAAAACAAGAAGATTCTGTATAAAGAAACTTTTCTTTATACCTGGATGGTACATAAAGATATACCAGACTATCTGTAGTGGGCAGTTTTTCTAGCCATTGCTCAAATACACTTTTAAAAACTTCAACATTTTCCAGGGATTTTAATAAAATTCTTTTAAGTTCATCGATTATTCTTAATCTATTTATTTCCAATGCATTACTAAAAACATCGATTATGGAAACAACACTTCCCCGTGCATCTATAATTCCTTTTACATAACCATCATAATAGCCCTGAACAAACTTTTTTTCCGCACATTCATCGATCTCTTGCATTCGCTGCCTAGCTTCAATAATGGAATTTTCTTTAATTGATGCTATTTCGGTTAGTTCATCAGCAAGTTCACCTTTAATCAAGACCCCATTTAATGGATATTTCGATAAGTTCATTTCTATTTTTTTTCGCATAATCTGTAATCCTCTTCAAGAGTAAAGGTGTCACAGGAACTATTGTACTTATGCTATCAACAAAATCTGGAAATAATAAATTAAACCGTTGCTGAATAGCCAAAGGCTGTTGTCGCATAAATGATAGCAAGACCGAAAAACCAAAACTTATTATATCTATATAGTTAACAGATTTTGGTTTATGTAAAAGTTTATCAGTCAATAACACTGGTGAATTTTCATAATATTGTCTGATAACGTGAGGGATCTTGTAAAATAATCCACGCTCAGCAAATTTATCTCTATAAAAATGACAACCGGCGAGTAAACAAATCAATGGGAGCAAATCCCAATTATTTATATAAAATAACAATGAGCTATTCAAATCAAATTGTTCTGTAGACAGATTAAACTGCCTAATAATTAAATCATTAGCCAGCGATTTAACCGACACGCTGCTACATAGAGCCATCTTATTGCTTAATCTATCAGGATGTATGTAACTGATTGGATCATACATAATTTTGCTAAGTGTCAGGTTCATTGTAATCTCTTCTGGTTATTTTATTTTTTTAATCGCAAAAAACCCGTTATAGTTGATTTATATTTCCAAATTGCACAACAAATTATGATAAATGCCAACAAAACTAACAAAGCTTTTGTAATGTTTGTATCTGGAGATATTATTGGTTTTTTTATTTCAATTGTTGGAGCTTGAGCGATAATATCTCTGCGTTTTGAAAGTACTACTGAAATATTATCGTATTTGACACTTGCAAAACTATTAACAATGAAACGTTTAATATCGTTAATTTTTATTTCAGGATTAATATCTTGTTCGTACACTGCAAGCACTGATATATGAACAGGAAGAGTTGTTTTGCCGCTATCGCCACTATCAACATCGTAACTTACATGCACTCGTGATGAGATGATACCATCCATTATCTTTAGTGATTGTTCGAGTCGCTGCTCAATGGCTGAATATAACCTTGCTTTTTCTGCGCGTGGCGAAGAAACCAGTGCATCAGCAGGAAACATTTGCGATATTTGAATATCGGGTTTACCTGGAAGGTTATAAATTTTTAACCAATCTACAGCTGATGCAAAATCCGCTTCTTCTACATATATAGAGAATCCTACTTTTCCCTGATCTTTCTTTTCTGCACTAATATTATGCCTTTGCAGAACAGCGAGAACATCATTAGCTTGCTGCTGATCAAGATGGTTCAAAAGCTCCTGCTGCTTACAACTGCACAGCAGCAGGATTAACAACGATAACAGTATATATTTCATGAGCGAGTCAGAGTCTCAACGGCTGCTACAATTTTTCTTGCTAAAGTCCCGACAAGTGAAACCTCAACATTATAATTGAGTACGTGATCCTGTAAGGTCAAAAGTTTTTCTGGTGTCAGCCCTTTTTGATCAGATCTTAATGCCTGTAATGCACTTTTTTGCCAATTTTCAGTTTGTACAGCATAACTGGCAAAGACATTAATCATTTTAGTATCAGGATCAGACATCTCCTGAATCCGGCTATTAAGATCTATGACTTGAGACTCCTCAGTTTCCAAAACAGGTGCTTTCGTAACTGCATATACATAAGGCCCGTTGTCTGCTGGCATATCTGGCTCCTTATCGCGTTTTAACGGAAGTTTTGTATAATCGCGGAATCAAGATCTTTATAAGCTTTGACTACGTTTGATTGCGCGTTTCGGTACAATGTATATTCAGCCAGAGCACTTTGATATTTAGCAAGAAATTGAGGATCTGACGGGTTAGTTGCTAAATCTTCAAGGGCTTTTTCAACTTGCTCATTCAGATCATCGACGCCTTTATCAAATTGCTCACTGATATCCATAATATAACCATTCCAGTCTGCCATATATCCCCCTTAATTAATTATCACTGAAATATCCATTTACTACCCTGCGATTTTTCAAATCTATTATCGCCATAGCCGAAGGAACTGTTGTTAACATCCTGATTTTGTAGATTTATATTAAATCTTATATATTGTTTACCCCACTGCTTATAATATTCATCAACGTAATCATTAATTTTATTTAACTCACTATCACTTAATGAACCAATGATATTAAAATATACATTATTAGCTGTTTTATATTTTTCATAAGTAACCCCAATAGACGAAAGCGTGTCAATAGCTTGAGCTTCAAGAATATTATCATCCAATATAGCAATACTTATTTTAGTAGCATAAGGCATTTCATTTAATAAACCGGTAATGATATTATCAATGAGTTGTTTAGTGATCGTATTTCTTTGTTTACTTACTGTTAATCTTGGATTGTTTGCTGGCGAAAGTTGAATTTTGAAATATTGGAGATCAGGATAATTATCGGCAAGCCATGCATAAATACGTGCAGTCTCATCATTATGATCAATCACCCGCACAGGTTTGGCTGGCTGACTTTTTTCCAATGCTTGCTTTACCCAAACAGCTTCATCCTGGCTGCTGGTATTTATATATATAATATCATCTCGACCATACAGAATGGCATAATTCTTATTTTTGTTTGAGAGTATTTTATCAATGTGGCTCACCTGATAATCATTCGCAGAATGATAAGTAAAACTAAGGTATGTAATGAAAATAATAAAAATAACTAAGCTTACTATTACTAGTTTTGGAGAGATTATGTTGGCTAATAAACGACTGGAAAAACGATGACGCCTATCCTCAGCACTTGGTATAGTGTACTGCCAGATTACATCTTTTTGCTTTATAACAAATTTCAGTCCCAATACCTCGATTTGTTGGTTCAATGCCAAATAAATATTATCTGGCTGCTGTTCAGATAATACCCTTACTGCTATGATGAGTTCGGGAGCTGTCGTTATTATTATCTCAAAACTGCCTGTACTGTCTCCATATGGGATAGTAATGATATTTTCCGGCAGCTCTGGGAACGAATCACTTTGACCTAATGACGCATTATCACCAACAAGAACGAGCAATCTCCCATTCGTAATTTCAAACTCACATCCATTCAGAGGCCCGCTCAACAAACGAATGGCATAAGATTCCATAAACTCTTGTGATAATGCATTATCATTATTTTCCATGATCGCCGCCCGCTAGTTCCATAAGCTCCAGTCTATAATAGAGCATAACAACGGCGCATTCCTGACCAAATTATGATGATGACAAACAATAATGTCATATTTTACAGACGAATGTTATAAAGAGCACTTTGTAGATATTTACTCACCATATCAGGTGATCACCCCATTTACACATACAGTTAACCATAAATACAATAATAAAATTACCTTGTTATTTTTATCCCAAAGATTTTATACGACAGGTTCGCACATGCAGGTTTTCTCCAGTAATGTTTACTTTAAAATTGGCATCGAAGAAATAAATTCCTCTCAGAAAGAATTTTTCAAGGATTTCATAGCATTGGTTGACTTGGGACATTGTTTTATAATAATTAATGAGAATCAATCAAAAATACTATATTCATATACTGACCCTGTAAATATTTTCTTGTGCAATAGTTTTATTAGAATTCCAAAAAATATAACAACCAAGGATTTAATTAGTTGCTTTAAAACAACTAATTATAGAGAAAAACAGTGCTATAAGCCAGAATCATTAACCAGGGATGAAATAGATGTTTTACGATTGTCTGTCTCATATTCTCTAAAACAAATATCGATAATCAAAGGAATTGAATATAAAACTGTCTCATATCATAAAATACGAGCGTTGCATAAACTTAACATCAAAAGTATCGTTGAGTTATTTATCTCATTATCTGAATGGGGAAAACATTATGAAAACATTAAATCCTGTATGCTGGAGAATAGGAATGCCATCAATAAAATTCATTAAAAAATCATATGCTACACTAATATTGGTCTCTTTTCTCTCCGCATGCACTTCGGGACAATCGTTGATAAAGAACGATGGAAATCAGGCATATAATGAGTCAAATGCTATAATTGACGCACGAAAATTTTTTACTGAACACCCTGAGTACCTCACATCTCCCGTGCTCGAGAAAGAGCTATTTAATGAGTTTGCGAAAGTGACTACAGTTCCAGCTTATAAGGAAATGAGTATGTATCAACTACTTTTAATTTCTCAAGATCATATTTCTCGTTAACCAGAAGATAATACTTATCAATTGAATTGATATTTATAAGATTATCATCCATAAGAATGGGGAACGCGATAATAAGGTAGAAAAATTTTATTTAAATTTCTGCAATACCTATTGGCTATTCTTCCCCTTCTCTGCAAAATCTCTATTTTTTATTTCACCTCATCCTCTAATACCGGTTCCTCTGTCGCATCTGGTTGCCCCGCATTCTCGACATCTTCCAGCCATAACAATAACCGCAGTATTTCATCTAAGTTCTCGAAACTAACATAATCATAGCGACGATGTGTCGCGTAAATTTTACGAGCCAATTTTTTATCCGTAATAACAGGGACACCAATTTCCTGCGCATAACGCCTTATTGCCAGTGCAACTTGATTGGTTGCCCTTACTGAAATCAACGGTATTGGTGATAAATTTGGTTTAAAATATATTCCAATCGCTATATGTGTTGGATTAGCAATCATAAGCCGACTATTACTCACATCTGATTTTAATTGTTCTGACAGTATTTCTTGATGGCGTTCTCGGCGCTTAGATTTCACTTCTGGGTTCCCTTCTTGCTCCTTATACTCTCGTTTTACCTCCTGTTTATCCATCTTCATATCCTTCATAAACAAAAAGTATTCTGCAATATAATCAAAAATCAAGATAATAATCATACTAACAAGACAATATAGAACAAGAAGAAATAACATCTCTCCCCAATCAGATAGTAAAGATATAATATCTCCATCAAGCGTTTTAAAAAGAAGAGATTTATTGTTTCCCCAAAAAACTCTTATCGCCAGACAGAAAAATACTATATAGAGAATAGCTTTAACAAACTCCTTTAGTGTTTTCAAACTAAATATTTTCTTTAATCCATTGATGGGGTTAAGAGAATCAAATTTTAATTTGATAGCTTCTGTTGCAAGTTTCATTTTACTTTGAAACCATGAAACCAATATAGTGGTGAACATACAAACAAGTAAGAAAGGAACTATTGTTTTTAACCACCCAATGCCAATAGCTTTAAAGTAATCCCATATATCAGGTTTGGCATTATGATCCAGTATATACTCAAGTATCGACATAATATGATGCACATCGAACACATATCCAAGATATAAGGTCCCGACAAGCATTATTAAAGAGACAGTCAAGTCTCTACTTTTTAATATTTGTCCCTTTTTAGACGCATCTTTTAATTTTTTGTCTGTTGGCTTTTCTGTTTTATTAGCCATGATTCACTCTATTTAACAAAATACCGTTGTAATTGCTCTGGATAGAACGATATTGGCATCACTCTTTCAGCTAAAATCGGCCCAAAGTAAACTATCAATATAAAGAATGCCAGTGCACTTTTAATGGTCAATGAAATTGCAAACGCATTTAACTGAGATGCATAGCGAGAAAGTAGCCCAAGAACGGCCTCTCCCCCTAACATGACTGCAATCACAGGACTTGCATACACTATGGTGTGAGTCATTATATTATTAATCAATGATAAAACAGGCACCAGATTAGGAATGCCATTATCGCCAGGCGACCATAGCGTATAACTCTGCCATAAAGTTTCGAGAATAAAGTTCATTCCTCCATTGGTCAGATATACCGACGCTGAAAAAAGATTAAATAATCTTGCCAGTTCTGAGGTATCCACACCTGTAGCAGGATCTAATGTGCTACTTAGCGTTGCTCCTCGCTGGTTATCAATAAAACTACCAATTGCGAGAAAAATCCAAAACGGAGATGCCAACAAACATCCAATCAATAACCCGATAAGAATTTCTCTGCTTGCAATCAAGGCTATATTTATTTTATTTAAAGTAAGTAATTCATAATGAAAATGTTGAACTAATGCAAATGATAATAATATTATTACAGGATGACGAACAACTGCCGGTATATTACCGCTAGCAAAGAATGGCAATAAATAAAAAGTTGGTGCTATGCGACAAAATCCGATCGCAGTTGCAGCCATAATACTATGGATTTCATATAATAACTCTTGCTCCACGTTAGCCTCTCGACAATGCCAGGTTTAGCATTTCGATACCAAATGCATATAATTTTTCGCCATACCATCCACTCATCAGAAAAAAACAAATACTAACGCACAATAATTTAACACCAAACGGTAAAGTTTGTTCTTGTAGCTGTGTTACTGTCTGGAAAAGACCTACCAGCAAACCGATTATTGTTGCAACAGCAATTGGCCCGGCAGACATTACCAGAATTAAATAAAGTGCTCTATTGCCAGCAAAAACGATATCATCCATATCCATTCCTCAAGGATTTATGGATAGATCAAAATATTGCAAAATCAATCCTTTTGACAACATTGTCCAACCATCCATCGCAACAAAAAGAATTAATTTTATAGGTGTAGATATTGTTACGGGACTCATCATCATCATTCCTAAAGTTAATAAAACACTTGATATAACAAGATCAACAACAACAAAAGGCAAATAAATATAAAATCCTATGATGAATGCACTTTTTATTTCACTTAATGCATACGCAGGCAACAATGACAGGATAGAAATGTTTTCCTTACTGAATTCATCATTTTCCTCGTTATCATCTGCCTTTCGAATTTTTTCAAAAAAGTTTACAAGTTCAGGTTCAGAATATTTTATTAAGTATGATTTATAACCACTCATTCCAGTTTCAACAAAATTCACGACAGATTCAACATTATCAAACGTTAAATTTTCATTTTGGCTGTTATAATAAATTTCTTTCCCGACAGGCAACATTACAAACATTGACAACAAAAGTGCAACGCCATTTAATGTCATATTAGAGGGTACTTGCTGCAATCCTAAAGCGTTACGTACTATCACAAATACGATAGAGAATTTAATAAAGCAAGTACCTGATGCAATGAAAAATGGCAATAATGTAAATAGCGATAATATCGCTATGAGTGAAATACTATTCGACATTTTTACTTCCTGATAACCAAGAGTTTATTATTACGCCTAGCTTATTATCAATTTCCACAAGCTCACCATGACCTGCAGTAACACCATTTATTCGTATTTCAATATTTTTTTCGTTTTCTGGTGTTACTGATATTATCTTGCTCTCACAAAGAGCTTCTACTTCACGTAATGTGAATACTTTACTTTCTAGCACAAATTCAACTTTAACTGGTAAATTGTCGATGCTGTTAATCTCAACATCATCACCATAATCATTAGTTTCAATGTCTTTATCATTTTCATAACTATCGTACATCATTAATTCCTCTGAATATGTCAGCTCACATATATCTCTATTATATATAGAAACGTATGCTTTTCTTGACGTTATAAGCAAAATATCTTTCAATCTAATTTGATTGATTAGTCCAACCGTTGTTTTGCTAACACCAATTATAAAATTAACGGGCCAACTTAATTGACTTCTATTGATTATGGCGAAACTATCATATCTGCATGTTGCAACTCTCTCCACCCATAAATTTAATTCACCGGTCCAGAGTTTTATCATAGAATGTGAATGAGTGAGTACTCCATCAAAAACCTGACCAGCACATAAATGTTGATATTCAAGTTCAGGTAAATTTAGTTTTAACGGTTTTTCAGTTAATTGAACCCATTCACTAATTAACCTTTCAGCATCAGGCATTATAGCCATTCCGGCTAATTTATGATCAATCAACTGGAATATTTCACGAAGTGATACCCAACCTGACCACTTTCCGTGTTCATCTGCAACCGGCAACCATTTGGTATTAATCTCTGGAATTAACATTTCCGCATCTTCACCACTGGCTTTCCAGTTTTTACAGGTGATTTCAAGAGCATGTTTATCCCGATCAATGTGTCGCAAACCAAACATTAGCTTTCATCCTTTTGCTCGTACCCAAATTCCTCTTCATTTTGCAGTTCTTCACGTTGACTATGCTGTTGGCGTTCTCTTTCATCGTGCTCAGTCATTACCCATCGTTGAGACATTTCATCCCTGTTCTGTGCATCATAAAGCCTGTCTGTGACAAGTGAATCAGAGGGTTTTAATCTCAAACCTTCACTACTTTCCAAAATTTGAACCGAATGATTTTTCCCCCAACGCTGAAACTGATATATTAAATCACTACCTGAACTATTCTCAGCATTGGTATTATTTATAAAATTAGCATTATGCAATAATGAATTAATATTCTTCGATAATAAATCCTTCGACTTTTCAATATGTTGTTCGGAATTAAATATATTCGCTATATCTACTTTATCATAATGATTTATAGCGCTATGCTGAGGCACATTGATGGTTTCTCTATGTTGCATTTTTTTATTACGTGTTTCATTTACTTCTGATTTATCAGCTTTTACTACAGATTTATTTGCATTTTTTTTAATCAAATAATTTACGGTATTATTAACCTTTTCAGTATGGTTGCTAATGTCTTCTATTTTTAGACTTACCACTTTATCTTTCGTTGCGTTTTTTATCCCCCTTTCTTGCGCAGGGAAGACATGTTCTTTTCCTGACAGTGCAATCTTTGTCGCTTCTCCGGGCAACTGATTCTTTCCTTGTTTTTCTGAGACTGAAGATTTGATATCATGAGTCTGTTTTAGTAGCTGTAGCAGAGTACCTGCAACGCTCTCACTCTGTTCTTTATTTTTATTCTTTTTCTTTAAATAATCTTCTAAATCCGTTCCAGAATGCTCAGGGGATTTAATATCTGATACAGCAATTTGCTTAATTCCGTCCATTATATTTCTCCTCCTGTTCAAGTTCATCCTGATAAAGCATTTGTATGAGCAACTGATTTTTGATTCTTTTTTTCAGCCGTGCGTACTTTTCACTTTTTAACCACCAATATTTTCTTTGCTTCTGATGTTGAACTATTTCCTTATCAAGTACTTTTTGTCTCTCATGATTTTTTTCTTTTTCAAGATTGATTTCAGCTATTTGCTGTTGGATAACCGCAATCTTGCGTAACGCGTAAAATATGTCTGCACGCAAGACAACCTCTCCGACAAGCTCCTTCATCTCTAATAATGCCTGAAGGTTTTTCAGCTGCATGTCGTACATGCGTTCTCTTTCAAGCAATTCATTTTTTTCAGTTCGTAACTTTAATAATAAAGCCTCACACGTCGCTAAGCTTTGTGCTGTTCTCCTTAGCAATCGCTCAATCTTACCTAACAATGCGTTCAAGCTCTTTCAAAGTTTCGTGCATTGGCATTTTTTCATCCAGAGACTGTTTTAGCCATTTAGTAAGTTCTGGACGCACATTCATCGCAAAATCATTATCAGCACTTTGGCCAGCACGATATTCCCCAAGATCAATAAATACCTGTAAATCCTCTAAAGTTGTGAGTAGTTTTCTCACCCGTGCTGCAAATTTTCTGTGTTTTTCATCTGTAACTTGCCCAAATACGCGGCTCACACTTTTCAATATATCAATAGCAGGATAATGTCCTTGTCCTGCAAGTTTACGGCTAAGATAGATATGACCATCAAGTATAGATTTTATTTCATCTCCCAATGGATCAGATTCATCTTCACCTTCCAGCAGCACGGTATAGAAGGCGGTAATACTTCCTTTTTTGGTTGATCCAGGACGTTCCAGTAAACGTGGCAAACTATCGAAAACTGAAGCGGGATAACCGCGTCTTGCCGGCGGCTCACCCGCAGCAAGCTTCATATCCCGAAGAGCGCGAGCATACCTTGTCATGGAATCTATAAACAGAACAACACGTTTCCCTCGATCCCGGAAATATTCGGCTATCGTTGTTGCCATTAACGCAGCATTACATCGGTCAACTGATGAAAAATCAGAGGTCGCATAAACCAAAACGCATCGCTCCGCATTCACTGATTTTTTTAGAGATTCAGCGCATTCCGTTACTTCTCTTCCTCGTTCACCAATTAAGCCAATAACAAATACATCCGCCTCTGTATTATTGACCAGCATATGCATTAGCACTGTTTTGCCACACCCGGCAGATGCAAAAATACCAACACGCTGTCCGATACCACAAGTTAATACACCATCAATGACACGGATCCTCGTCTCAAGCGGTGTATCTATAACTCTGCGCTCCAGATATGACGGGGGAAGAGCATCAATCAGCCGTCGTTGCCCTTTTTCTTCAGGGACATCAGGAACAAATCGTTCCATAATTTCCCCCGAAGCATTCAAAACTGAACCAAGAAGAGCATCATTAATTTGGATTGTTAGCTGTTCTCCTGTTGGTTTCAGTACCGCTGTACGGGTCAGACCAACAGAGTTTCCGATGAGATTCAGCAATGTTTTACCATTACGAAATCCAACCACCTGCGCTCTGGCTATACGTTTTGAAGCTTGCCAGTTTTCATAGATCTCGCAAATTTCCCCCACAGACACATCATCCAGTGCAGCCTCAATCAGCGAACCATTAATGCTATGCAAATAACTGTATTTGTTTAATAATTTTATGTTCTCCACATATACTCCATTTGCATATCAGGTTGCTAGATAGTTTTTAGAATATTTATAGAAACATTTTCTGTCAGTTCTCCATAAGATAGAACTTCAAGATCACGATAATTAGATTCAATTAACTTTTTGATAAAACGTCTAATATCTACAGAACCAAGTAAAACAATATCTTTAATAGGTATGTTAATACCTGAAAGCGCCAATTTAAAATTATCAAGAATCATCTCAGCCTCGGATGCATCAAGATTTAAGAAAGTTCCACCTGCCGTTGGTCTAACTCCGTCTCTTATTCGATCTTCTATCTCTGGTGAAATAACGACTGCTTTTATCTCTCCAGAATATGAAAATTTATGGCATATATAGCGCCCAAGTGCCCCTCGAACATGTTCAACGAGGGTAATGATATCCTTCTCTCTTGGACTCCATAGTGCTAATGCTTCCATAACCAACCGCATGTTGCGAACTGAAATACGCTCCTGAATTAATCGCTGAATTACTTCAGATATGCGCTGTACAGTAATATAACGCAGTATTTCCTTTAGTAGATCAGGATATTTCACTTCGAGCTGATCAAGAATATATTTTGTTTCTTGTATACCGAAATACTCATTGATATTATGAGCAAGACAGACGGATAAATGATTATACATTTCATCCATAGCTGTACGTGTATAGCAGCCGATTCTTGTTAATTTCTGAGCATCATTTTTCGTAACCCAATAATATTGTTCTCCATTGCTGTTCACTATCACTGGTTTTTTTAAGAGCGCCGAAAAAATCTCATCAGAATACTCTATCAGCAATACCATATCATGATAGATCTTAAATTGAGAGGCCCTAACTTCATTCAACATCAATATTACATCTTCATCATTAAGTCCATCCCCCTCACGAATAACAATTCCAGGTATGCGAATTCCATATTCGATAAAAAACTGGCTACGAATTCTGTCTGCAAGATTAATATCAGTATACTTTTTGGCCTGTTTACTATTCATAATCAGAACAAGCGGAACAGTTTCGGTAATAACTTGATCCAGTTTATTAATAATGCCCAACGAGATATCATCATTCTGATTATAAGGCTCCAGACCAAGTGATATTTCATCTTCAGTAGCCGTGTTCTCTGTATCTTTCTTCTCAAATTTAAAATAAAAGTAAATCCCAAGTATAAATGCCAGACATAAAAAAACGGCAAGAGGAAACCCCGGTAACAATCCTATACTTAATGCAAGAACGCAGGTAACTATAATTACAAATGAATTACTTAACAATTGGGACATTATATTTTTCCCCATATTGTCACTATCACCATTTACACGTGTAACAATAAAACCGGCACTAATAGCTATTAACAGAGCTGGTATTTGAGAGACAAGTCCATCTCCCACAGTAAGAATAGTATAAACGGTTAATGCCGTTGAGAAATCCATTCCATTCTGACCTACCCCGACTGATAACCCACCAATTATGTTGACAAATATAATAATAATATTAGCAATTGCATCGCCTTTTATAAACTTCATCGCGCCATCAAACGAGCCATACAATTGGCTTTCTCGTTCCAAAACACTCCGTCGTTCTTTGGCTGCTTCTGCATCAATAATACCGGCTCGTAAATCTGCATCGATACTCATTTGTTTACCAGGCATACCATCGAGAGAAAAGCGGGCCGCAACTTCCGCCACACGCTCAGATCCTTTGGTAATCACGATAAACTGAACAATGGTTACAATTGAAAATATAACAAAACCAACAATAAGGCTGTCCCCAATAACAAACTCACCAAAACTTGTGATAATTTCCCCAGCATCAGCCTCAAGGAGTATGAGTCGACTGGTACTGATAGCGAGTGCTAAACGAAACAAAGTGGTTATAAGAAGAATTGAAGGAAATGATGAAAAGCTCAGTATTCTATCTACATAAAATGATCCTAAAAAAACTAAAATAGCCAATGTTAAATTGAGACCAATTAAAAAATCGATAAGGTAGGTTGGTAATGGAATGATAAGCATGGCGATAATCATCACCATTAACCCTAAAATAATTAATTCTGGGTGGCTACGTAAACCTATCAGAACCTTATTAAACATTGAACATTACCTTCTTCCATGATTTTTTATTATTTATGTTTTTATCTCTATATGTTTCAAAGAGTTCTACATTAAATGTTTCTTTTATCATTTTCTTGCAACACTCTCTGATCTCTAGTAATTGTTCATTGTTTATAAAAAGAGAAAATGGCAGATTATTACAACCACTATAGATTGTTTTGAGTAATGAGGTTCTTTCCTTAAATCTGGTATCGATTGGTAACGCCGCCAGTGCGTTCTGCATCAACTCTTCTGCTGTTTCTGGAAATTTAATTAATGATATTAAAAAAAATATCCAATAGTCTTCTGCAGCAATAGCTTTTTGTACTAAAGCATTATTCATTATTGTTTTAAGGAATAAGTTCTCTGCTGACTGCAGTGAAAGTAGTTTTGCCAGTTTATTAAGAAACAATCCAAACTCTAGTGATGAGCAACTTGCATCTAATGCATTGATATCAGAGAACAATGATTCTTTAATAAATTTAGTAACCATGCTCCTGTTTTGATAACCATAGCTACCAATCCATTCAACATAGGTATCTATAGCGTCCTCTTCTGCCATCAGAAACTGCCGATAACTGGTTCGCAATAACTTTGGATTTAATGAAAGTGTTTTGCCAAACAATTTTGCTTTCAAGGCACTATTGATACCGCTATTAATGAATTTTTTCGTTGTCTCTTCATCAACTTTTTTAAGTAAAGCTTCAGCGTTGAGCCTTGCTCTCTCTGAAATTTGTTTTTTGCGCAGTATCCCTCGCAGAACAATGACTAAATCACTTTCATCAGGAAAGAGTTTTTTTGCAAAGACATATAGTTCATGCTCATGTGTCGCGGCAGTTTTAAGCGCTTCCATGACTTTATCCGTTTTCTCGACAGCATGGTCTTCCAGAATATACTCTTCACCATCAAGAAAATGAGCTAACTGCTCTTCATGTACTTTCTTTTTCATAAACTGCGTTAACGCAGCTGACATCTCATCTGTAGCTTGAAAAAATCGAGCTTCTTTTCCCGCTGGATCATCACCAACTTTGAACATTTCAGCTTCAATTTCCTCACTATCTTCTGCAACAATATTTTCTAGCCGAGAAACCTCTCTGGATCTTTCTAATACACCTACGTGCTCAATGTGTGTCGCCATTTGGTTATCCTCCGACGACTTCACGATTAAGATATGTTTTTACCCATTTTTGTAGCAATTCATCTTTAATATCTTTATTTCTTACCATTTGCTCAGAAATAGCGCTGGCATCAACCGCAGCGTCATTTGCATTATTCATCATACCTTCATCGATTTCTCTTGGTTCTATAAGAAACACACGCACAATATTATTTTCATTTGTTCCTTCATAGCTAAATAACTTTCCAATAAAAGGAATGCTACCCAGTATAGGTATTTTTCTACTCTCATAAGTGTTAGTATTTCGAGTATATCCCCCAACTAATAAACTTTTTCCTTGAGGAACCCGTGCCACCGTACTAATCAATGTCCGTCCGACCTGTGGCAAGTCATCAACATTTGTATGTTCTGAACTTATTTCATTGCCATCTTCAATATTGAGTAATAATTCAATTTGATTCTTCGCTGCAAAACGGGGAAGCACACTGATCATTGTACCGTAAGTGACTTCATCCAGTTCAGCAGTTCGCTCCCCAACTAACTTAGTATAGAAAGTACGGTTATTATCAAATATTGCAGGTATATTTTCCTGGGTTAGTACAACTGGACGAGACACCACTGCAGCTCTTTTCTTTTGTGCAAGGGCCTGTATAGTTGCAATAAACTGAGTCCCATCGAGGGTACTAATTGAACCAGTACGATTAAATGATGCACTTAAATTAGAACCAATTTTTATCGTACCAGACCAGTCTGCACCTATCTGTTCCAAATCTGTTTTATCAATATCTATAATCCATAAAGATAATTCAATATGCCTTTTGGGAATATCTAAAGCGGTTACTAGCTTTTCAATAAAATTAACCTGGGAAACGGTTCCTTTAACCAACAAACTGTTTGTGTCTGGATAAGCGATGATTTGTATGTCATCTGTAGATGGCGCGCCACTTGTTGAAATTATTTTTTCTACCTGTAAATCACTCTCTTCTTCATCTCCCACAGGAAAGGGAGGCATCCGGGTTGGATTTTTTATCTGCTGAGAGCTGGAAAGTTCAGACAGTACGTTAACACCTGTACCTTGCTTAACATGACTATTCAGTAAAGTTGAGAGCACTTTTGCCATGCCAGGAATTACAATATGCTCACCGCGTAAATCATAATTTCGATCGTTCACGAAAGTGTTAATGAGATGTATAACACCTATTTTATTACTTCCAATTTCTATTCCATCACTATTTTGCTCAAGTAGTTTTGCAGCATTGATCACCAGTTCAACATAAACAGGAGGACCTGAAACATAAAAAGTTCCATTACTTCCTCCCTTTATTTCATAACGAACATTATAGAGTCCTGACCGTTTTAAGAAATTATTAAATTCTGCTGTCGAAATTTTTCGTAAAGTGATTAATGCATTACGCATTTCAGATGAGTCATAAATATAAATAGCTTTGCCATCATCATACCAAATGAGTCCCATTTGTCGTGAAAGACGCTCAATCAATGCATAAGGATCTGTTAAATCAAAGTTGCCACTAATTTGCTTTTTCATCGCTATCTTACTTACGATAGTTGGCTTCCCTGCATACGATGATACGGTTTCAAAAAAACTACGTAAATTTTCTTTATTTGCCATATACCCATTAGCTGTTGTTGCCGCAGCCATAGATGTAGCAAATACCGGGAAGATAAAAAAAATCGTAACAAATAATAATGTGATCTGTGATTTTATTTTCATATTATTATAACTTCTTACAGAGTTCTCTTGGTGTTTTTCCTAATCGGCTTTTTACTTCCGCAGAAAAATGGGATGAAGAAGAATAACCATACTTATGGGCAATAGTAGTCATATCACTATTGCCCTCAATGATTTCTAATACTGCTCTTGCGACTCTCCATCCACAGAGTTCTGTTTTAACTTTACCGCCCAAAGCATAACTGCATAAACGACGAAAATGTGAATATGAAACACCGTAGAGTTCACCAAGATCATACAGTGAAGTTTGCATAAGTGATTGAGATAATAAATAACGAACGAGCTTATAACACTCTGTTTTCCTTAGATGTCTAAATAATATTTCGTTAGCATTATCATTGCTAAGATAAACAGCCAGAAACCAGGCTTCACTTGCAACCTTACTAAATAGTACCATCTCGGATGTAAAGGGTATTGCATCGGCAAAAAACTCATGATGTTCTCTTTCTGCAACACCTGCGGACTCATCTATAAAAGCTAATAGTTTACTCAGGATATCAATTCGCAGTGGGTGATAGACAACTTTTCCCGTGATCACCTCAATTTGGCTTCTATCAAGTAGAAGTAAAACATCTTCTACAATAATTATTCTTTGATGATTGTTCCCAATGCTAACAGCAAGGCTTACATCTTGATTTTCATTGTATCTTAAGAACCACAATTCTGGGTCCAGCAGAGTTAACTTCTGTCCTTGAAGCAAAACACTCATTGGAAGTAACAGCCCTTCTTCAATCATGTTTCATCTCCTTATTCCATATTCTCATTCTCCATAAACTTTCAACAGAAACATGATTAAAAAATGATGATTATCGCCGAATAAATAATACTTAATCTTCATTACCCTTACACAAACAACCTCATAAACATGTTATTTATCAATAAATTACACAAGAAACATTATCAAATTAGATGTTCTTATATTTTTAGTAAGTCGTCATGGATGTTACCTGGTTAATATTTTATGTGAAGGTCATTATTTTTGTGATTCTTATTAAAGATTTATTTCCTTTCGTAGAGTTAATCATTTCCTCTCTTTGGGAGTGCTTATGTTTTTCTGAGTTGTACTTGCATTTATCTTATTGCTCAGATTTGTGTATCATCAGACTTATAACAGCAGGAAAAAGACTTAACGGCCATGTCAAACCAACTATAATTGCAGAGAAAAAACGAAAGAGTAAAGTTTCTTCTGACAAAATAAAGATCACTATGGAAGTAAAAAATACGCCGAGCAGATAGATAAGCAGAAGTATATTCATTTTCTTATTTTCCTTATCCGCAAACGCAATCAATTGCGGCTCTTAACATTAAGAACCGCAATTGATAAGTTAATGATTTGCATCCACCTTATCATGCATGACGCTTGAAAACTCTTTCAGCATTAATGTCATCGATGCTTTTGACCAGTTTAGCGGGATAATTGGGCTTGGAACTTCATGTAAACTGCCTGATAAATAGATATAATTATAGCTTTCCGGCAATGCCATTTCCGGTACATTTCTGCCATTTGCGCCAATCATGTTCGCTCCTGTAATCTGAGCTATAGAACGATTCATAAATTTTACAGCATCATTTAAGTATTGATCTTTCTGAGTTTCTTTATAAACAATCACTGCTGATTTTGCATACCATGAGTCAAAAAACCATTCTGCTTCTGTTGAAGGAATAAAACTATTCTCTCTCTTTATATGAGAGAGTTCATCAGTATCCGTTTTTATATTGTTAAACCAAAAATTGGCTGACTGGTAGTTATCTTTCTCGTACCTTTTTATACCGTAAGGACCTGCCAGCGTTTTTACCAACTTTAGTACCTGCTCCTTACGTCTGGTATTTATCTTAGAAAGATTAGCAGGATAAATAATATTGAGTAGTGCCGCGTCTGCTTCCCGGTAGTGTTTATCACTTCCCAGATAACCTGGAGATTCTCCACCAAGATCAAGCTGCAAAGTGATTCTTTCATATCCTTTATCAATTTGGTGATTGAGTCTGTCAATGGTCAGCGGCTCATCCAGTTCATTAATTTTCGCCTCCTTCACTAGCTCCGTAGCAAAATCAGACTGTTTCCTGGCAAGTAATGTAACAAGGCGTTCCAGTCCCGATGTGACCAACGCGACTGATGATGTATTGAGACGAGCATCCTCTTCCCACGCACCAGAATCTTCCATTCTGTAAAAACAAACCTTATCCAGGTAGGCAACAAGAAGCACGACTGACTTTAAACGGTCCCCTTTTTCCCAGTCTTCAGCTTTAATTATCCCCGTATCAGCAGCCTGAATAAGAATATCAAGGTACAACCCAAGGGCATCATTTTGTTTATGGTTCCATAACTGAGGTTTGCCACCTTCCTGGACATCTGCCATTACGGAGGAGTTACTATCAAAGCGGATATGCACGGCATTCATTTGTCCATTAGGTGCATTTATTAGTTCTGGATTATTTATGACATCCTGCATTCGTTTTATTTGCTCTGGCGTCGACATATAATCCCAAAGCGTTAACAACACTTTTTTTGCCGAATCTTTATTATTTTCATCTGATGCTAATGCCAGATATCCCCATAGACTATCCCTGAGCCAGACCGCATCATAATGGGTTTCTTCAGCCGTTTTATCATCTTCAAATGTCGACGCAAGGATAAACGTTCCCCATGGCTTATCAGTAAGTGCCAGTTTACGTGTATTCTCTGTAATTTTTGTCAGTTGCAAAAGATCGTTTTGTGTATAACTACTCTTTATCTCATTTTTTAATTTATCTGCGTGTATATATATTGGATAATTCGGATACTTTTCTGGATTTATTGATAAATAACTTTTATTTATTGCTGATGGCTTTTCATTCAGATGGCTAAAAACAGATTCACTCGTCATTTCTGATGACATTGCATAAGTCGGCATACAAGCAAGTACACTTGTGAGGAAAATATCTACAACCGATTTCCTTTTCATAAAAAATCAAGAATCCATACAGTCTGGTTTAAAACTGTAGCTAACCACTTCTATAATATTTTGAAAATAAGGTTATTTACTTAATCCAGATAAGTAAGGTTGTCTATATTGAGTTATGTTTATTACAGAAGATTAGCCTTTGGAAGGTGGTTTTATAGCGCAACAGGAATTGTCCCAGCAAAAACAGACGCTGCTAATGGTTTTGCATTTGCTGTCCTGCGGAACAGGCACTGAAGTCGCCTGGTAAATGCGAATACCACTCTGTTAAGTGCTATTCATATCACGGGTGGGAGACAGAATCACCAGAACGGGTGTCTGTATCTGCTTTCGCTGTTCAGGAAGTGGAGCGAGTGAGGGGAATCGAACCCCCGTCATTTGGTTGGGAACCAAAAGCTCTACCATTGAGCTACACTCGCGAATGATCACGTTGTCGGAACGCTTAACACTCAGGTTGCATGCGCCACCGCTAAACTAACTCTGTATTAAAGAGCGTAAGGGATTATAAACCTTACGCTCTTCTTGGCAAGGGACTTCCCCACTGAATGGCGATTAATTCGCCGTCAACATTTTGGCTTACTGCCCTGCGGTGGCAAATAGCGCAACGGATCGATAGCTGTCGCCCGATAGCGAATCTGGAAATGCAGACGCACAGATGCCGCATCAGAACTCCCCATCGTCGCAATTTTTTGCCCTGCCTTTACCGTTTGCCCATTGTTCACCAACATCGTGTCGTTATGGGCGTATGCGGTGATGTAATCTTCACTGTGTTTAATCATGATGAGATTACCGTAACCACGCAATTGATTACCGACATACACGACCTTTCCAGCGCCTGCGGCGTAAATTGGCGTACCGCGCGGCGCTGAGATATCAATCCCTTTATTGCCGCCATCTGCCGTCGAATACGGTACGATAACTTTCCCTGTCGTTGGCCATAACCAGCAACGTTGACCAACCGGCGGCCATGAAGATTTTGGAACCGCTGAAGATGGCGTTACAGCGGCTGTTTTCGTCGTCGATTTTGCAGTGGATTTACGCGAGCCGCTGCTGCTTTTCGCCCCACCGAGTTTCAGTTTTTGGCCGACTTCTATGGTATACGGAGGAGAAATACCGTTCAGCCGGGCGAGTTCTTTTACGCTGGTTCCCGTGGTGCGTGAAATACGATAAAGCGTATCCCCCCGTTTCACGGTGTAAACGGAGCCAGAATACGTTTCGGTATTTGATGATTTGCTACCCGAACAGCCCGCCAAAAGCAGTCCTGTCGATAACAGCATCACAATCCCCAGAGTGTGTTTATTCAGGCGTCCTGCGCTCAAAATTGTTCCTCTCTCAAAAAACAAGACGCTATATCATAGCAGCCACCCGCCAGATCCCCAATCCATTGCTCTGGAACATCTCCTGTACAATGCTCGTTTTGTTATTGAATCTCTTTTCGATTAACCACAGACCAACAAAAACGATAAATACAATTTTCAGATAATGCCCAAAGTTTATTTATCACAATGATTTTTATCACGCTCATATTGATACGATCTCCCCTTTTTCATTACTGATAAAATCACATCATCTCCGTCGTTTTTTTAACGACATCACACTTCCCTCCTCACCTCACGCTTATAGTCGTTTCTGGCGTAATTCTTGCCTGCATTACCTCAATCATTGCCATTAAGAATGAAATATTCAAACCAAGGGGATTTTAATGGAAGCGCGGGAAGCTACCGCTACAGGTGAATCATGCATGCGCGTAGATGCTATTGCCAAAGTCACCGGGCGGGCACGATATACAGATGATTATGTTATGGCAGGCATGTGCTACGCGAAATATGTACGTAGTCCAATTGCACATGGTTATGCCGTGAGTATTAACGATGAAGAAGCCAGAAACTTACCTGGTGTGCTGGCCATTTTCACCTGGGAAGATGTGCCTGACATTGCGTTTGCCACAGCAGGACATGCATGGACTCTGGATGAAAATAAACGTGACATTGCCGATCGCGCCTTGTTAACTCGTCACGTTCGCCACCATGGCGATGCAGTTGCTATCGTCGTTGCCCGTGATGAACTCACGGCAGAAAAAGCAGCACAACTTGTGCATATCGAATGGCAAGAATTACCCGTCATTACTACGCCAGAAGCGGCACTTGCAGAAGATGCTACGCCAATTCATAGCGGTGGTAATTTGCTAAAACAAAGCGCGATGTCGACAGGTAATGTCCAGCAAACAATCGACGCGGCAGATTACCAGATTCAGGGGCACTATCAGACGCCGGTCATTCAACATTGCCATATGGAAAGCGTAACATCGCTGGCATGGATGGAAGATGATTCACGAATTACGATCGTTTCCAGCACTCAAATCCCGCATATTGTTCGCCGGGTTGTTGGTCAGGCACTGGATATTCCCTGGTCGTGCGTGAGAGTGATTAAACCGTTTGTCGGCGGTGGTTTTGGTAATAAGCAAGATGTGCTGGAAGAGCCAATGGCGGCATTCCTGACCAGTAAGCTTGGCGGCATTCCGGTGAAAGTTTCGCTTAGCCGCGAAGAGTGTTTCCTGGCGACTCGTACCCGTCATGCCTTCACCATTGATGGGCAGATGGGGGTGAACCGCGACGGTACGTTAAAAGGTTATAGTCTGGATGTTCTGTCCAACACTGGTGCCTATGCCTCGCACGGTCATTCCATTGCCTCTGCGGGCGGTAATAAAGTCGCTTATCTTTATCCTCGTTGCGCCTACGCTTACAGCTCAAAGACCTGCTATACCAACTTACCCTCGGCTGGCGCGATGCGTGGCTATGGCGCGCCGCAAGTGGTATTTGCTGTCGAATCACTACTTGATGACGCCGCCGAAGCACTAAATATCGACCCGGTAGAAATACGTTTACGCAATGCAGCCCGCGAAGGTGATGCCAATCCACTCACGGGCAAACGCATTTACAGTGCCGGATTGTCTGAGTGTCTGGAAAAAGGACGTGAAATCTTTGAATGGGACAAGCGTCGTGCAGCATGCCAGAAGCAGCAAGGCAATCTGCGCCGCGGCGTTGGCGTAGCCTGCTTTAGTTACACCTCAAACACATGGCCCGTCGGTGTTGAAATTGCTGGCGCACGCTTATTGATGAACCAGGATGGAACCATCAATGTCCAGAGTGGGGCCACAGAGATCGGCCAGGGTGCCGATACAGTATTCTCACAGATGGTCGCTGAAACCGTAGGTGTTCCCGTCAGCGATGTACGCGTGATTTCAACGCAAGATACCGATATTACACCGTTTGACCCAGGCGCATTTGCTTCACGCCAGAGTTATGTCGCCGCACCGGCATTACGCAACGCAGCACTGTTGTTGAAGGAGAAGATCATTGCCCACGCTGCAGTGATGCTGCATCAATCAGCAATGAATCTGACGCTGATAAAAGGCAATGTCGTTCTGGTTGAAAGACCGGAAGAGCCATTGCTATCGCTAAAAGAGCTGGCGATGGATGCTTTTTATCATCCTGAGCGCGGCGGGCAACTTTCTGCGGAAAGCTCAATAAAAACGACGACGAACCCGCCAGCATTTGGCTGCACTTTTGTCGATCTGACGGTTGATATTGCGCTGTGTAAAGTGACCATCAATCGCATCCTCAACGTCCATGATTCGGGTCATATTCTTAACCCGCTGCTGGCTGAAGGTCAGGTACACGGCGGAATGGGAATGGGCATTGGCTGGGCGCTATTTGAAGAGATGATTATCGACGCTAAAAGTGGTGTGGTACGTAACCCGAATCTGCTGGATTACAAAATGCCGACCATGCCAGATTTGCCACAACTGGAAAGCGCGTTTGTCGAAATTAGTGAGCCGCAATCCGCATATGGACATAAGTCACTGGGTGAACCGCCCATTATTCCTGTCGCCGCGGCGATTCGTAATGCGGTGAAAATGGCCACCGGTGTTGCAATCAATACACTGCCGCTGACACCAAAACGGTTGTTCGAAGAATTCCATCTGGCAGGATTGATTTGAGGAAAACATCATGTTTGATTTTGCTTCTTACCATCGCGCGACCTCAATTGCCGATGCCATCAACCTGCTGGCTGACAATCCGCAGGCCAGACTGCTCGCTGGCGGCACTGATGTGCTTATCCAGCTCCACCATCACAATGACCGTTACCGCCATATTGTTGATATCCACAATCTGGCGGAACTGCGGGGAGTTACGCTGGCGGAAGATGGCGCGCTACGAATCGGTTCAGCGACAACATTTACCCAGCTCATTGAAAATCCGTTAACACAGTGTCATCTTCCGGCGTTATGTGCCGCAGCTTCGTCAATTGCCGGACCGCAAATCCGTAACGTCGCGACCTACGGTGGTAATATTTGCAACGGCGCCACTAGCGCAGACTCTGCCACACCAACGCTGATTTATGACGCAAAGCTGGAAATTCATTCGCCACGCGGGATCCGCTTCGTCCCAATAAACGGATTTCATACCGGACCAGGCAAAGTTTCTCTTGAACACGATGAAATCCTGGTCGCATTCCACTTTCCCCCCCAACCGAAAGCACACGCTGGTAGCGCACACTTTAAATATGCTATGCGTGACGCAATGGATATTTCAACCATTGGTTGCGCCGCCCATTGCCGACTGGATAACGGCAACTTCAGCGAGTTGCGTCTGGCATTTGGCGTTGCCGCACCAACGCCGATTCGTTGCCAGCATGCAGAACAGGCTGCGCAAAATGCACCATTAAACCAACAAACGCTGGAAGCCATCAGCGAATCAGTCCTGCAAGATGTTGCCCCACGTTCTTCCTGGCGGGCAAGTAAAGAGTTTCGTCTGCATCTCATCCAGACGATGACTAAAAAAGTGATTAGCGAAGCCGTCGCCGCGGCGGGGGGGAAATTGCAATGAATCACAGCGAAACGATTACCATCGAATGCACCATTAACGGGATGCCTTTTCAGCTTCACACCGCGCCAGGCATGCCGCTCTCGGAACTACTTCGCGAGCAAGGACTGCTTAGTGTCAAACAAGGTTGTTGCGTGGGCGAATGTGGTGCCTGTACGGTGCTGGTTGACGGCACCGCGATAGACAGTTGTTTATACCTGGCGGCCTGGGCTGAAGGAAAAGAGATCCGCACTCTGGAAGGTGAAGCGAAAGGCGGCAAACTATCCCATGTCCAGCAGGCTTATGCGAAATCCGGCGCAGTGCAATGCGGGTTTTGTACGCCGGGCCTTATTATGGCTACCACGGCAATGCTGGCGAAACCACGCGAGAACCCATTAACCATTACGGAAATTCGTCGCGGCCTGGCAGGGAATCTGTGCCGTTGCACAGGATATCAAATGATTGTAAATACGGTTCTGGATTGCGAGGAAACAAAATAAGAGATATCCGGCCTGAATTCAGGCCGGATTTTTACTGTCATGCGTCCAGCAATTCATATTTTTTTATCTTACGATAGAGGGTTGCAATACCAATTCCCAGTTCATCTGCGACTTGCTTTTTACTGTTATGACGTGAAAGCGCCTCGCGAATCATCTGTTTTTCCATCTCCTCCAGAGCAGTGCCGCCTGCATCATCTAATGCCAAATGCGCTTCACTGGCTTCTGCTCCTTCAGCTTGTTCCGTACTGATATTCAGCAGATTTGGCGGCAGAAGTGTACTGTCAATGACCTCGCCTGAAGGAACAACGTTAACCAGATATTCCATCAAATTGCTTAACTCGCGCAAATTCCCCGGCCAGCGATGCTTACGTAATAACTCAACAACATCAGGGGCAATGCCCGGGTAAACCGACCCCAGGCGACGCGTATGCAGATGTAAGAAGTAATGGACCAGTAATTCAATATCTTCCTGACGCTCACGCAACGGAGGCAGAGTTAACGGAATAACATTCAAGCGATAGAAAAGATCTTCACGAAATTTACCTTCAGCAATAAACTGGGCCAAATTCTGATTAGTTGCAGAAATAATACGGATATCGACCTGTATCGGACTGCTGGCGCCAATCGGCAGGATCTCTCGCGCTTCAATGGCCCGCAACAATTTTGCCTGCAGCATTAACGGCATATCGCCAATTTCATCAAGAAATAGCGTTCCCGTGTTCGCCGCCTGAATCAACCCGGTTTTACCATTGGCAGAAGCGCCAGTAAATGCGCCTTTGACATAACCGAACAATTCGCTCTCCAGCAACTGCTCTGGGATCGCCGCACAGTTAATAGCAATAAAGGGCTTGTTCCGCCGCCCACTCAACTTATGGATAGCACGGGCGACAACTTCTTTCCCAGTTCCGCTTTCTCCTACGACCATAACACTCGATGGGCTGGGCGCGATGCGACTAATGAGCCGTTTTAATTGCCGCATCACTCTACATTCCCCCACCAGTTGTTCAATATGCGGTTCGTCAGTAGCATTTGCCACAGAAAAACTGCTATGGGACTGGTGAAATGCCATTAAAAATAGTTGTCGTCCCTGGATGTTATGCAACTGACCAATAATCAATTCACTTTTATCATCCCACGAGACAATATGTTGCATATGCCCATGGGTAAAATTACTCTCAAATGTTAATGGCCTGAAACGGATAGGTTTCCCAATGATATTATTTTGCACGACACCAAGCGTTTTTAATGCCGTCTGGTTAACAAACTGAACCCGATTTTCCTCATCAATAACTAATACACCTTGATCCATATTATCGATCATAGTGGCGAATATTTTACTGATGTTATCTCCTGGCCCCTGATCCTCCAGAAGTTTTGAAACAAAAATAGTGGATATATGGCGAACGTAATCAGAGAACTCGCGCAAATTATCACTGATATGTTCTTGTTGCTCATGGGTAACAGCAATCAAACTTATCACCCCGACACAGCGATCCTGTAAAATTACAGGCGTACCAAGAAATGCTTTTTCACGGCAACTGTCTTTACTGTCGCAACCTTCGCAAAGAGGATCGAAGCGAGACTGTGTCACAACCTTTTCGGTTTTGGTTTCGAGGACATAGCGGAGCAAGCGTGAGTTGCCGCTCAGCTGGCGGCCAAGAAATTTCCCATACGCGCCGGTTCCAGCGACGCGACACAAGTTTTCATCAACGATCTCAACCTCAAGCTGCAAAACGCTGGCAAGCATTCTGGCAAAACGCTGAATTGTTGGTTGAATTTGCATCAATACTGACTGCGTAGTAGCAAGCTCCATAGCTTTACCTTCCAGAATCACTTAATAGTCGATCATTGAAGACGTTGATGGTTCACAGATCATGATGATATTAACTCAGGCGAATTTTGCTTTGATAAAAACATAAGATTTTTATCACTTTCTAATGAAATTATGGAAGAGATATCACATTTCTATATCAATATGAGAATCACGTAGGGGAGTTTATCAAACTGACGAGGGATAACCTGTCCCGTTATCTTATTTCTGATAATTAGCAGCAAATAAATAACACTATAAAAAAAGCCAAACGTTTTCGTATTTTCTGATGAATATGAGGATGGCATCAATTTGTGATCAAACCCACATATTACCTGTCAAATTAGCATTTCGCTTCTGCGTGGATAATTCTGGCATGTTTATTGTTAGTTCCGGGTATAGCTGTGAAAACACCAATCATTTGGCACGTCACAGTGAAATAAACCACTTTGCCTGTCATTCCACTACCGGGACTTTATGATGAAAACTGTTAATGAGCTGATAAAGGATATCAATTCGCTGACCTCTCACCTGCACGAGAAAGATTTTTTGCTAACGTGGGAACAGACGCCAGACGAACTGAAACAAGTACTGGACGTTGCCGCAGCGTTAAAAGCACTGCGTGCTGAAAACATCTCAACCAAAGTCTTTAACAGTGGATTAGGTATTTCCGTATTCCGCGATAACTCCACTCGTACCCGCTTCTCTTACGCTTCCGCACTTAACCTGCTCGGCCTTGCACAACAGGATCTCGACGAAGGTAAGTCACAAATTGCTCACGGCGAAACCGTTCGCGAAACCGCCAATATGATCTCCTTCTGCGCCGATGCAATCGGGATCCGTGACGATATGTATCTGGGTGCGGGCAACGCCTATATGCGTGAAGTTGGCGCGGCGCTCGATGATGGTTATAAACAAGGTGTACTGCCACAGCGTCCAGCTTTAGTTAACCTGCAATGCGATATTGACCACCCGACTCAGTCTATGGCTGACCTGGCATGGTTACGTGAACACTTTGGTTCACTGGAAAACCTGAAAGGTAAAAAAATCGCCATGACCTGGGCTTATTCCCCAAGCTACGGCAAACCACTCTCTGTTCCTCAGGGCATCATCGGCCTGATGACCCGCTTCGGTATGGATGTCACTCTGGCCCATCCAGAAGGTTACGACCTGATCCCAGATGTCGTTGAAGTCGCTAAAAACAATGCTAAAGCATCCGGCGGCAGCTTCCGTCAGGTCACCAGCATGGAAGAGGCATTCAAAGATGCAGACATCGTTTATCCGAAATCATGGGCGCCTTACAAGGTGATGGAAGAACGTACTGAACTGCTGCGCGCTAATGATCATGAAGGTCTGAAAGCACTGGAAAAACAGTGTCTGGCACAGAACGCACAACACAAAGACTGGCATTGCACAGAAGAAATGATGGAACTGACCCGCGACGGTGAAGCCCTGTATATGCACTGCCTGCCAGCCGATATCAGCGGCGTATCCTGCAAAGAAGGTGAAGTCACTGAAGGCGTATTCGAAAAATATCGTATTGCAACCTACAAAGAAGCTAGCTGGAAGCCATATATCATCGCCGCGATGATCCTTTCTCGTAAATATTCAAAACCAGGCGTACTGCTCGAACAACTGCTGAAAGAAGCGCAAGAACGCGTGAAATAACCCCCTTGAGCCGATCGACAGGTCGGCTCTCTATTTCCAGAGGCCAAAAGGATAGGATATGTCCGTTTTCTCATTGAAGATTGATATCGCCGATAACAAATTTTTCAACGGCGAAACATCACCGCTCTTTTCGCAAAGCCAGGCAAAACTGGCGCGCCAGTTCCACCAGAAAATCGCTGGCTATCGCCCAACGCCGCTTTGCGCGCTGGACGATCTCGCAAACCTTTTTGGTGTGAAGAAAATTCTCGTTAAGGACGAATCAAAACGATTCGGTCTTAACGCCTTCAAAATGCTCGGCGGTGCGTATGCCATCGCTCAGTTACTGTGCGAAAAATATCATCTTGATATCGAAACACTGTCATTTGAGCACCTGAAAAATGCCATCGGTGAAAAAATGACATTCGCCACTACTACTGATGGCAACCACGGACGCGGTGTGGCATGGGCTGCACAGCAACTCGGTCAGAATGCGGTGATTTATATGCCGAAAGGTTCCGCTCAGGAGCGCGTCGACGCCATTCTGAACCTGGGAGCCGAGTGTATCGTCACTGATATGAACTATGACGATACCGTTCGCCTGACGATGCAACACGCACAGCAACACGGCTGGGAAGTGGTGCAGGATACCGCCTGGGAAGGCTACACAAAAATCCCAACCTGGATCATGCAAGGTTATGCCACTCTGGCGGATGAAGCCGTTGAGCAAATGCGTGAAATGGGTGTAACGCCGACTCATGTTCTGCTGCAAGCCGGCGTCGGTGCGATGGCCGGCGGAGTGCTGGGTTATCTGGTCGATGTCTATAGCCCACAAAATCTGCACAGCATTATTGTTGAACCTGACAAAGCTGACTGTATTTATCGTTCTGGCGTCAAAGGCGACATCGTCAACGTTGGCGGCGATATGGCCACTATCATGGCAGGCCTGGCCTGCGGCGAACCTAACCCGCTGGGCTGGGAAATCCTGCGTAACTGCGCCACCCAATTCATTTCCTGCCAGGACAGCGTTGCCGCATTAGGTATGCGCGTGCTGGGTAATCCGTATGGCAACGATCCGCGCATCATCTCCGGTGAATCTGGCGCTGTTGGTTTAGGCGTTCTTGCGGCAGTTCATTATCACCCACAACGTCAAAGCCTGATGGAAAAACTGGCGCTGAACAAAGATGCCGTGGTGCTGGTTATCAGCACGGAAGGCGACACCGACGTGAAGCACTACCGCGAAGTTGTCTGGGAAGGCAAACACTCTGTAGCACCTTAATCACCCTATTGGAACTGCTCTTCGCAAAACGGGGAGTAAAAACTGGAGAAAAATAATGGCTAAGAATATTCCATTCAAACTGATTCTTGAAAAAGCAAAAGATTACCAGGCAGACATGACTCGCTTTCTGCGCGATATGGTTGCGATCCCCAGCGAAAGCTGTGACGAAAAACGCGTAGTGCATCGTATTAAAGAAGAGATGGAAAAAGTCGGCTTCGACAAAGTTGAAATCGACCCGATGGGCAACGTTCTCGGTTATATCGGCCACGGCCCACGTTTGGTTGCGATGGACGCACATATCGACACCGTTGGTATTGGTAACATCAAAAACTGGGAATTCGACCCGTACGAAGGTATGGAAACCGATGAACTTATCGGCGGTCGTGGTACTTCCGACCAGGAAGGTGGCATGGCGTCTATGGTTTATGCCGGTAAGATCATTAAAGACCTCGGTCTGGAAGACGAATACACCCTGCTGGTAACCGGTACAGTACAAGAAGAAGACTGCGACGGCCTGTGCTGGCAGTACATTATTGAACAATCCGGCATTCGCCCGGAATTTGTGGTCAGTACAGAACCAACTGATTGCCAGGTATACCGTGGTCAACGCGGTCGTATGGAAATTCGCATTGACGTTCAAGGTGTTAGCTGCCACGGCTCTGCACCAGAACGCGGAGATAACGCTATTTTCAAAATGGGCCCGATTCTTGGCGAATTACAAGAACTGTCCCAACGTTTGGGCTATGACGAATTCCTTGGCAAAGGCACTCTGACCGTTTCCGAAATTTTCTTCACCTCTCCAAGCCGCTGCGCCGTAGCAGACAGTTGTGCAGTCTCTATTGACCGCCGTCTGACCTGGGGCGAAACCTGGGAAGGCGCGCTGGACGAAATCCGCGCCCTGCCGGCTGTGCAGAAAGCGAATGCCGTCGTTTCTATGTACAACTACGACCGCCCGTCCTGGACGGGTCTGGTTTACCCAACTGAATGCTACTTCCCGACCTGGAAAGTGGAAGAAGATCACTTCACCGTTAAAGCGCTGGTCAATGCCTATGAAGGTCTGTTTGGCAAAGCTCCGGTTGTTGATAAGTGGACCTTCTCTACTAACGGCGTCTCCATCATGGGTCGCCACGGCATTCCGGTTATCGGCTTTGGTCCGGGTAAAGAACCGGAAGCACACGCACCAAACGAAAAAACCTGGAAATCTCATCTGGTGACCTGTGCCGCTATGTACGCTGCAATCCCGTTAAGCTGGCTGGCAACAGAATAATTATTCGTCACTTATTCCCCTCCGGTTCGCCGGAGGGGTTCTGGAGTTTGCTATGCGCGTATTGATTAAAAACGGCACAGTAGTTAACGCTGATGGACAATCAAAGCAGGATTTGTTGATTGAAAGCGGTATTGTTCGCCAGTTGGGCAACGATATTTCGCCGCAGCTCCCCTGTGAGGTCATTGATGCCGCGGGTTGTTATGTTTTCCCTGGCGGCGTGGATGTCCATACACATTTCAATATTGATGTCGGTATTGCACGCAGTTGTGATGATTTTTTTACCGGTACCCGCGCAGCCGCGTGTGGCGGTACAACAACCATTATTGACCATATGGGGTTTGGCCCGAACGGATGTCGGTTACGCCATCAACTGGAAGTTTATCGCGGTTATGCCGCCCATAAAGCAGTCATCGACTACAGCTTTCATGGCGTTATCCAGCATATTAATCACGCCATTCTTGATGAAATTCCAATGATGGTCGAAGAAGGGCTTAGCAGTTTCAAACTCTATTTAACCTATCAATACAAACTCAACGATGACGAAGTGTTGCAAGCGCTACGTCGTTTGCATGAATCCGGCGCACTAACTACCGTGCACCCGGAAAATGACGCGGCAATTGCCAGTAAGCGAGCGGAGTTTATCGCCGCCGGGCTAACCGCACCGCGCTATCACGCATTGAGCCGACCGTTAGAGTGCGAAGCAGAAGCTATCGCCCGGATGATCAACCTGGCGCAGCTTGCCGGTAATGCCCCACTTTATATCGTTCATCTGTCTAACGGTTTAGGCCTGGATTATCTACGTCTTGCCCGTGCGAATCACCAGCCTGTCTGGGTGGAAACTTGCCCGCAATATCTCCTGCTGGACGAACGCAGTTACGATACAGAAGATGGAATGAAGTTCATTCTTAGTCCGCCGCTACGCAATGTTCGCGAACAAGACAAACTGTGGTGCGGTATCAGCGATGGCGCGATTGACGTCGTCGCGACTGACCACTGCACCTTCTCAATGGCCCAACGCCAGCAAATCTCCAAAGGCGACTTCAGCCGTTGCCCAAATGGCTTACCCGGGGTGGAAAATCGCCTGCAATTGCTATTTTCCAGCGGCGTAATGAGCGGACGCATTTCGCCTGAACGTTTTGTGGAATTAACCAGCGCGATGCCCGCCAGATTATTTGGTCTGTGGCCGCAAAAGGGATTATTGGCGCCAGGTTCTGATGGCGACGTAGTGATTATCGACCCACGTCAGAGCCAACAAATTCAGCATTGTCATCTCCACGACAACGCCGACTACTCTCCCTGGGAGGGCTTTACCTGTCAGGGAGCAATTGTCAGAACGCTATCTCGTGGTGAAACGATCTTCTGTGACGGCAACTTTACAGGCAAAGCCGGACGTGGCCGTTTTCTGCGACGCAAACCGTTTGTCCCTCCCGTGATCTAACCACTGCCAGGGATCTATACACAATCAAGAATGATGAGTGAGGAAAAATGAGTAAGAAAATTGTTCTCGCCCTGGGCGGGAATGCGCTGGGCGACGATCTGGCCGGACAAATGAAAGCGGTGAAAATTACGTCTCAGGCAATTGTCGATTTGATTGCCCAGGGACATGAGGTCATCGTCACACACGGTAATGGACCGCAGGTGGGTATGATTAACCAGGCATTCGAAGCTGCCGCGAAAACTGAAGCACACTCGCCGATGCTGCCAATGTCTGTCTGTGTCGCCTTAAGTCAGGGCTATATTGGTTACGATCTGCAAAACGCCTTACGGGAAGAATTGCTTTCTCGTGGCATTAATAAACCCGTTGCGACTCTGGTTACCCAGGTCGAAGTCGACGCTAACGATCCCGCGTTCCTCAATCCGACGAAACCAATCGGTTCATTCTTTACCGAACAAGAAGCAGAGCTACTGACAAAACAAGGCTATACCCTGAAAGAAGATGCCGGTCGCGGCTATCGTCGTGTAGTCGCTTCACCGAAACCAGTTGATATCATTGAGAAAGAAACGGTAAAAGCGTTGGTGGACGCAGGCCAGGTTGTGATTACCGTTGGTGGTGGTGGTATTCCTGTGATTCGTGAAGGTAACCATCTACGCGGCGCCAGCGCAGTTATTGATAAAGATTGGGCCAGCGCCCGTCTGGCAGAAATGATCGATGCTGATATGTTGATAATCCTTACCGCCGTCGAAAAAGTGGCAATTAACTTTGGCAAAGAAAATGAACAATGGCTGGACCGCCTGTCATTGGCTGATGCAGAACGCTTTATCGAAGAAGGTCATTTTGCGAAAGGCTCTATGCTACCGAAAGTAGAAGCTGCCGCATCATTTGCTCGCTCTCGTGCAGGCCGCGAAGCACTGATTACCGTATTGAGCAAAGCGAAAGAAGGGATTGAAGGCAAAACCGGAACAGTGATTTGCCAGTAATTTAAAGGTCGGATGACGATGCCATCCGGTCAAAGACTGTTAACAAAGTGCGCTTTGTTGATGCCGGATGCGGCGTGAATGCCTTATCCGGCCGACAAAACATCGTAAGTTCAATACATTGCAATACTATTGATTGTAGGCCTGATAAGCGTAGCGCATCAGGCATATTTGGCGTTTGTCATCACTCTCTGGCCGGGTAGGTAATACCATCCGGCCAATTTCATTTAAGCCACTTCCAGCACTTCTTTTGTTGCTTTAACGCCCTGATGCATCAGCATCATTAACGCCTCCAGCACACCGCCGCCAATAGCTCTGGCTTTATCAGAAACGCTGGTGAAATCAGCCGTTTCACCACGGGGATCGATATCACCAATTTTAAAGCCGCCGACCACAGCCAGTCCGTCGTTCAGCAATCCACGCACCATTCCCGTCAACGGTGCTTTAATTTCATGCTCGCCAATCCAGGCAATGACATCGCCCTCTTTAACCAGATCGCCCAATTTCACGTTCGAACGCATAATGCCCGCAGCCGGAGCGCGGATCACTCGCCGGGTGGTATGCCCCATAATATTGCCGGGAACGCCGGTGTTCTCCTGCGCACAACCGGAATAAATGACTTGACCAAGCCAGTGCCCGCGATTTGTTTCAATCACCGCATGGCAATCTTTACCTGCGGTAAAACCAGGCCCAAGCGCAATTGTCACTGGCGCCATATCTGCCCGCGTACCCAAATTCTGTTTCGCCAGGATAGCGTCCACCACACAAAGGGGATTTAACTCATCAAGCAGTGAACAGGCAGGATCCACCATCACCGGAATAACCCCTCGTTCAGTCAACGTCATTGCTTCCACGGAGGTCTGAGCCAGACGGGCTGTAACGCCTTCAACTGTCATTTCACCGTCAAATACGGCCTGAGCAAACGCCACGGAGCAGCGAATCACAGTTGGTTTTTCCACTTCTAACATGATCACTTTGAAGCCAGCATGATACAGACGCAGAGCCACGCCAGTTGCAATATCGCCTGCCCCACGAATCACCACACGTTGATGTCCAGAAGGATGTGAAGGTTTCATCATCAGCCCTCCTGGCGCGTTATTTTTCACCTGTAATATTTCTGCCAGCACGCTGATGGCGATCTCCTGTGGCGTTTCCGCACCAATGTTGTAGCCAACTGGCGCATGTAAACGGGCAATATGATCTTCTGAGACGCCTTTCTCGCGTAACTGGCGCAAGAAAAGCTGAACCTTACGGCGACTGGCCAGTAAACCCAGCCATGCAATGGGTTGTTCAATGAGTTTGTCGAGGGCTTCACGATCCTGATTATTGGTGGCAATCAGGACAAAATTATCAGGGCGAATCTCCAGTGCCTCCACTGCCGCGCCAAACGACTCAGCGTGTAGAAGCGTAGTTGATGGTGGGAAAAGTTCGGGGTTCAGACTTTCGCGATAAATATCGGCAACGGCGATATCAAATCCTAATAATGCAGCACTCTGGGCAATCGCCCGGTTAACATGTCCTGCGCCGATCAACACCAAACGTGGCCGCATCCCATGTACGCTGATGAATACTGACATTGCGCCTCCGCAATCTGACCCGACGGCATCCGCGCCGTTACGAGCCATGCGCCCATGGAATAATCGCGGCTTACGTTCCTGCAATGCCTGTAGCGACTCTTCAATCACTTTACGCTCAACCATTCCACCACCAATTGTGCCGACGATAGAACCATCGGCGCGCACTAACATTTGTGCAGAATGGCGGGGAGTGGAGCCTCGGCTATCAACAATTTGCGCCATCGCAAACGGACAATTTTGCTCTTCGAGTTTTGCAGCCTCTGTGAAAATATTCATACCAACCTCAATCGATATCCATTCAGTAACCCGGAGTACCCTGGCCGCTAATTCACAAATCTGCGCGCGATTGCAGGAAATTCTTGTATATCGCCCAGCCAGATTGCCTCTACGTCATGTTGTTGCAGCGGCTTAAGTAGCTCACTTTGCGCAATCGCATTCTCACAATGAGAAAAACGGTTAATGAACCAGACCCGCCGACAGTCTTGCGGTACGTTTTTAAATGCGCCCAACGGGTGGCGAACCAACGTAACGAGATCGCTCAGTTGCAAGGTGGTACCCGGCGTCAGCCCGGTAATGTCGGCAAACTGCGGCCAGCGATGGACATTTTCTGCGCCTATTTTCTCGCCCAGTAAGAGCCCGCTCATCACAGCAATCACGCAGCAACTGCTTTGCGGTATGCAAGGTTCATGCTCATCCGGCGCTTTTAAGGGCATTCCACGCGAACCATCTGCCTCAACGAGAATCACGTCACATTCCGGGCGCTGTGTCAGCGCATCAATGGCCTCTGGTGCAAATCCTTTGGCTTTCCCCTGCGTCGCTTTCCAGTGGTGAAAACAAAATGAAACAGGCGATGAGAGAGACGTTCGAGGAAGCATTGCGGGATCACGGCAGAAAATCACGGGCCAGGTGGACTCTGGCAAAAACATATGTGTCGTTGTGGTGATTAAAACGCGCCTACCGCCAGACTGAAATAACTGCGCCAGCCAAAAAAGCAGACTGGTTTTCCCTCCAGCGCCAACAACGGAAATGACGGTAGGACGTTTCTGCGCGCCTAAATCAATAAACAATGCAGCCGGGTCAATTATACTTTTCACGAGACTTTATGAACCTCTCTGGGGTAAATTAGCCTCACCACGTCATTTATTTGGAAGTGACTAAATTTCCAGACGTTATTAACCAATATAAATAATGGAAGCACTATGTCAGCTATCGACTGTATAATTACTGCTGCCGGATTATCATCTCGAATGGGGCAATGGAAAATGATGTTACCCTGGCAACAGGGAACAATTCTTGATGCAAGTATCAAAAATGCGTTGCAGTTCTGTAGCCGAATTATTTTAGTTACGGGTTATCGTGGTAATGAACTGCATGATCGCTATACGAACCATAGTAATATTATTATTATCCACAACCCAGACTATGCGCAGGGGTTACTGACCTCGGTAAAAGCGGCAGCATCAGTAGTACAAACAGAATTTTGTTTTCTCACCCATGGTGATATGCCCACTATTAACAGTGATATATTCCGAAAAATCTGGGCATTGCGTAACAATGGGGCAATACTTCCTTTGCACAAGGGGATCCCCGGCCATCCGATTTTAGTGTCAAAATCATGCCTGATGCAGGCAGTTCAACGACCTAACATTAGCAATATGCGTCAATCATTACTCATGGGCGAACATTATTCCGTCGAAATAGAAAATGAAGAAATAATTTTAGATATTGATACCCCAGACGACTTTATTAATGCGCAAAAAAGGTATACTAAAATTTAGCAACTCCAGTTAAACGATTGCGTTCAAATATTTAAACGGCTCAAAGCGCTTTTATCATAATGATAAGGAATCACTGATTTTGAGAAATGAGAAAAAGTGATAAAACAGCTGACAACAATAAAATCCAGGAGTGATTTTAATTCTCATTTAGTACCTGTGAGATCATTCACAAAAAGCCGTTAAGTTTCGAGCCGCCTCACATTTTTTTATATTTCCCGGCAAACCTGGCAAGAGTGGTGCGATTGTTGCTCTATCCCCCTAAACCACCGGATTTCTCAATACCGGTCACTCAATGATATCTGTATAAGCTAAGGAGAGGGTTATGGGGGATATTATGCGTCCCATTCCGTTTGAGGAACTTTTGACGCGCATATTTGATGAATACCAACAACAACGCTCAATCTTTGGTATTCCCGAGCAACAGTTTTACTCGCCTGTAAAAGGTAAAGCTGTCAGCGTCTTCGGTGAAACCTGTGCCACCCCCGTCGGCCCTGCCGCTGGCCCGCACACGCAACTTGCGCAAAACATTGTCACCTCCTGGCTGACAGGCGGACGCTTCATCGAACTGAAGACCGTACAAATCCTTGATCGTCTGGAGCTCGAAAAACCCTGTATCGACGCCGAAGACGAATGTTTTAACACTGAATGGTCCACCGAATTTACCCTGCTAAAAGCGTGGGATGAATACCTTAAAGCCTGGTTTGCCTTGCATCTGCTTGAAGCCATGTTCCAGCCTTCCGCATCCGGTAAATCGTTCATCTTTAATATGAGCGTCGGTTACAACCTCGACGGTATTAAACAACCGCCAATGCAGCAGTTCATCGACAATATGATGGACGCGTCCGCGCATCCGAAATTCGCCCAATACCGCGATACGCTTAATAAGCTGCTCCAGGATGACACATTTTTAACCCGCCACGGATTGCAGGAAAAACGCGAAAGCTTGCAGGCCTTACCTGCCCGTATCCCCGCCAGCATGGTTCAGGGCGTCACCCTCTCCACGATGCACGGCTGCCCTCCACATGAAATCGAAGCCATTTGCCGCTACATGCTGGAAGAAAAAGAGCTGAACACTTTCGTGAAACTCAACCCAACCTTACTGGGGTACGCACGTGTTCGCGAAATTCTTGATGGTTGTGGATTCGATTACATCGGCTTAAAAGAAGAGTCCTTTGATCATGATCTCAAACTGACACAGGCGCTGGAAATGCTGGAACGCCTGATGTCGCTGGCAAAAGAGAAATCTCTCGGCTTTGGCGTCAAACTGACTAACACCCTCGGCACCATCAACAACAAAGGCGCACTGCCAGGTGAAGAGATGTATATGTCCGGGCGCGCGCTGTTCCCGCTCTCTATTAATGTTGCAGCAGTTCTGTCTCGCGCCTTTGATGGCAAACTGCCGATTTCTTATTCCGGTGGCGCCAGCCAACTGACCATCCGCGATATTTTCGACACAGGTATTCGCCCAATCACCATGGCAACTGACCTGCTGAAACCTGGTGGTTATCTGCGTTTAAGCGCCTGTATGCGCGAACTGGAAACATCCGACGCCTGGAATCTTAACCATGTTGACGTTGAAAGACTGAACAGGCTGGCTGCAGACGCGCTAACCATGGAATACACACAGAAGCACTGGAAGCCAGAAGAGCGTATCGAAGTGGCGGAAAACCTGCCACTGACCGACTGCTACGTTGCCCCTTGTGTTACCGCCTGCGCCATCAAACAGGATATTCCAGAATACATTCGCCTGCTGGGCGAACACCGCTATGCTGATGCACTGGAACTCATCTATCAACGCAACGCCCTGCCAGCCATCACTGGTCACATTTGCGATCACCAGTGCCAGTACAACTGTACTCGTCTGGATTACGACAGTGCGCTGAATATCCGCGAACTGAAAAAAGTCGCCCTGGAAAAAGGCTGGAATGAGTATAAACAACGTTGGCACAAACCTGCGGGTTCGGGCTCGCGTCATCCCGTTGCCGTAATTGGCGCAGGTCCGGCTGGTCTGGCTGCCGGTTATTTCCTTGCCAGAGCCGGTCATCCGGTCACACTGTTTGAACGCGAAGCCAATGCAGGCGGCGTAGTGAAAAATATCATTCCCCAGTTCCGTATCCCGGCGGAATTAATTCAGCACGATATTGATTTCGTCGCCGATCACGGTGTGAAATTTGAGTATGGCTGCTCACCGGCGCTGACCGTCGAACAGTTGAAAAATCAGGGATTCCATTACGTTCTTGTCGCCACGGGCACCGATAAAAACAGCGGCGTAAAACTGGCGGGCGATAACCAAAATGTCTGGAAATCCCTCCCCTTCCTGCGCGAATACAACAAAGGCACGACACTCAACCTGGGTAAACATGTGGTGATTGTCGGTGCGGGTAACACGGCTATGGACTGCGCGCGTGCCGCATTACGCGTGCCTGGCGTTGAAAAAGCAACCATTGTCTACCGCCGTTCACTGCAAGAGATGCCAGCGTGGCGTGAAGAGTATGAAGAAGCATTGCAAGATGGCGTGGAGTTCCGTTTCCTGAACAACCCAGAACGTTTTGATGCTGATGGCACCTTGACGTTGCGCGTCATGTCTCTTGGCGAACCTGACGAGAAAGGTCGTCGTCGCCCGATTGAAACTAACGAAACGGCAACTCTGCACGTAGACAGTCTGATCACCGCCATTGGCGAACAGCAGGATACCGAAGCACTGAATGCCATGGGCATACCGCTGGATAAAAACGGTTGGCCAGACGTCGACCATAATGGCGAAACTCGTCTGACTGATGTCTTTATGATCGGCGACGTTCAGCGCGGCCCCTCTTCTATCGTCGCGGCTGTCGGCACCGCGCGTCGGGCAACCGATGCCATCCTTAGTCGAGAAAACATCCGTTCCCACCAGAACGACAAACACTGGAACAACGTCAACCCAGCAGAAATTTACCAACGCAAAGGCGATATCTCTGTCACTCTGGTGAACAGCGACGATCGTGACGCATTTGTCGCTCAGGAAGCCGCACGCTGCCTTGAATGTAACTATGTTTGCAGCAAGTGTGTAGATGTTTGCCCGAACCGCGCCAACGTCTCGATTCCGGTCCCAGGTTTCCAGAACCGTTTCCAGACACTGCACCTCGATGCCTACTGTAACGAATGTGGTAACTGCGCCCAGTTCTGCCCATGGAATGGCAAACCGTACAAAGACAAAATCACCGTCTTCAGTCTGTCGCAAGACTTCGATAACAGCAGCAATCCGGGCTTCCTGGTGGAAGATTGCCGGGTACGCGTACGTCTGAATAACCAAAGCTGGGTGTTAAACATCGACAGCGAAGGCCAGTTCAGCAACGTACCGCCAGAGCTGAACGATATGTGCCGCATCATTAGCCATGTCCACCAGCATCATCATTATCTGCTGGGCCGCGTGGAGGTGTAATCATGTTGATTCTGAAGAATGTCACCGCAGTGCAACTGCATCCGGCAAAAGTACTGGAAAGTGTCGATATCGCTATCGAAAACGATGTAATTGTCGATATTGGCGACGCCCTGACACAACGTTATCCAGATGCCAGCTACAAAGAGATGCATGGACGGATTGTGATGCCAGGGATTGTCTGCTCGCATAACCATTTTTACTCGGGTCTTTCTCGCGGAATTATGGCGAACATCGCCCCCTGCCCGGATTTCATCTCAACGCTGAAAAATCTCTGGTGGCGACTCGATCGCGCTCTTGATGAAGAATCGCTCTACTACAGTGGACTGATTTGTTCACTGGAAGCAATTAAGAGCGGTTGCACATCGGTTATCGATCACCATGCATCCCCGGCGTATATCGGCGGATCACTCTCGACGTTGCGCAACGCTTTTTTAAAAGTTGGCCTGCGTGCGATGACCTGTTTTGAAACCACTGACCGTAATAGCGGCATCAAAGAGTTGCAGGAAGGAGTGGAAGAAAACATCCGCTTCACCCGTCAAATTGATGAAGCGAAGAAAGCAGCAGTCGAACCGTATCTGGTAGAAGCACACATCGGCGCTCACGCACCGTTTACTGTTCCTGATGCAGGTCTGGAAATGTTGCGCGAAGCGGTAAAAGCAACGGGACGTGGTTTACACATTCACGCCGCCGAAGACCTGTACGACGTATCCCACAGTCACCACTGGTACGGCAAAGACCTGCTGATACGCCTGGCGGAGTACGATCTCATCGACAGTAAAACGCTGGTCGCTCACGGGCTATATCTGTCGAAAGACGATATCGCGCTGCTCAATCAGCGCGATGCGTTCCTGGTGCATAACGCCCGTTCAAACATGAACAACCATGTCGGCTACAACCACCACCTTAGCGATATCCGTAATCTGGCATTAGGTACTGACGGCATCGGTTCAGACATGTTTGAGGAGATGAAATTCGCCTTCTTTAAACACCGCGACGCGGGAGGACCACTGTGGCCAGACAGTTTTGCCAAAGCCCTGGCTAACGGCAACGAACTGATGAGCCGCAACTTCGGTGCGAAATTTGGTCTTCTGGAAGCCGGTTACAAAGCTGATTTAACCATTTGCGATTACAGCTCTCCGACCCCGCTATTGGCAGATAATGTCGCCGGACATATCGCCTTCGGTATGGGATCAGGCAGTGTTCACAGTGTGATGGTCAACGGTGTGATGGTTTATGAAGACCGTCAGTTTAACTTCGATTGCGATTCCATTTATGCACAAGCCAGAAAAGCTGCCGCCAGTATGTGGCGTCGGATGGATGCGCTGGCATAAATGACAAATCCCCTCTTCTTTCAAAGAAGAGGGGGAATTAAGGAAAGAAGATGATTGAACAATTTTTCAGGCCCGACTCAGTAGAACAGGCGCTGGAACTGAAGCGCCGATACCAGGATGAAGCTGTCTGGTTTGCCGGAGGCAGCAAACTTAATGCTACGCCGACCCTGACGGATAAAAAGATTGCCATTTCCTTGCAGGATCTGGAGCTGGACTGGATTGACTGGGATAACGGCGCACTGCGTATTGGCGCAATGTCACGCTTACAATCCCTGCGCGATGAACGCTATATACCTGCAGCGCTGCACGAAGCGCTCGGTTTTGTTTACTCCCGTCATATTCGTAACCAGTCCACTATCGGTGGTGAAATCGCAGCTCTGCAGGAAGAGTCCGTGTTACTTCCCGTTCTTCTGGCGCTGGATGCTGAACTGGTTTTTGGCAACGGCGAAATCCTGTCGCTCGAAGACTATCTTGCCGCTCCATGTGACCGTCTACTGACGGAAATTATCATTAAAGATCCATATCGCACCTGTGCTACTCGAAAAATTAGCCGTTCCCAGGCTGGATTAACGGTGGTTACCGCTGCCGTTGCGTTAACCGAGCACGATGGTCTACGGATTGCGCTGGACGGCGTCACCAGTAAAACTCAGCGCCTGCACGACGTAGAAAAACAAAACCTGGAAGGTAGCGCGCTGGAACACGCTGTCGCCAACGCCATTTTTCCCAAGGAAGATTTGCGGGGTAGCGTAGCGTATAAACGTTATATCACAGGAGTTCTGGTAGCCGACCTGTATGCCGACTGCCAACAGGCTGGGGAGGAAGCCGTATGATCATTCACTTTACTTTAAATGGCGTTCCCCAGGAGCTAAAGGTCAACCCGGGTAAAAACGTACAAAAACTGTTGTTTAACATGGGAATGCACTCCGTGCGCAACAGTGATGATGGTTTCGGTTTCGCCGGTTCCGACGCAATTATCTTTAACGGTAATATCGTCAACGCTTCCTTACTTATCGCCGCACAGTTAGAAAAAGCAGACATTCGCACCGCTGAATCTTTGGGTAAATGGAACGAATTGAGTCTGGTTCAGCAAGCAATGGTTGATGTCGGCGTAGTGCAGTCTGGTTATAACGATCCGGCTGCGGCACTGATCATCAGCGATCTGCTCGATCGCATTGCAGCACCAACCCGCGAAGAGATCGACGACGCGCTTTCCGGTTTGTTCAGCCGCGATGCTGGCTGGCAGCAGTATTATCAGGTTATTGAGCTCGCGGTAGCGCGGAAAAACAATCCTCAGGCAACAATTGATATTGCCCCAACCTTCCGTGACGATCTTGAGGTTATCGGTAAACATTATCCAAAAACCGATGCCGCCAAAATGGTGCAGGCGAAACCCTGCTATGTTGAAGACCGCGTAACGGCTGACGCCTGCGTCATTAAAATGTTACGCAGCCCACATGCCCACGCGCTGATTACACATTTAGATGTCAGCAAAGCCGAAGCCTTACCGGGTGTCGTTCACATTATTACTCACCTGAACTGCCCGGATATTTATTATACCCCGGGAGGTCAGAGCGCACCGGAACCTTCACCGCTTGACCGTCGCATGTTTGGCAAGAAAATGCGCCACGTTGGCGATCGTGTTGCCGCAGTAGTCGCTGAAAGTGAAGAGATAGCGCTCGAGGCACTTAAGCTCATCGACGTTGAATATGAAGTGCTCAAACCGGTCATGTCCATTGACGACGCAATGGCAGAAGACGCGCCGGTCGTTCACGATGAACCCGTCGTATATGTTGCCGGTGCACCAGATACTCTGGAAGAAGACAATAGTCATGCAGCCCAGCGCGGCGAGCATATGATTATCAACTTCCCCATCGGCTCTCGCCCACGCAAAAATATCGCAGCCAGTATTCATGGTCATATTGGCGATATGGACAAAGGCTTTGCCGATGCCGATGTGATCATTGAACGAACCTATAACTCAACTCAGGCGCAGCAATGCCCGACTGAAACACATATCTGCTTTACCCGCATGGACGGCGATCGACTGGTGATCCACGCCTCCACTCAGGTACCGTGGCACCTGCGTCGTCAGGTGGCGCGTCTCGTCGGAATGAAACAGCATAAAGTTCATGTCATTAAAGAACGCGTCGGTGGGGGCTTTGGTTCCAAACAGGACATTTTGCTGGAAGAAGTGTGCTCATGGGCGACCTGCGTAACCGGACGTCCGGTACTGTTCCGCTATACCCGCGAAGAAGAGTTTATTGCCAACACCTCACGCCACGTCGCAAAAGTCACCGTTAAACTGGGGGCGAAAAAAGATGGTCGTCTGACGGCAGTGAAAATGGATTTCCGCGCGAATACGGGGCCTTACGGCAACCATTCACTTACCGTACCGTGTAACGGGCCGGCTCTGTCATTGCCGTTATATCCGTGCGATAACGTCGATTTCCAGGTTACCACCTACTACAGCAACATTTGCCCGAACGGTGCCTATCAGGGCTATGGCGCACCGAAAGGTAACTTCGCTATCACCATGGCGTTAGCGGAGCTGGCCGAACAGTTGCAAATTGACCAACTGGAAATTATTGAGCGTAACCGGGTACATGAAGGGCAAGAGCTGAAGATCCTCGGTGCTATCGGCGAAGGTAAAGCGCCAACCTCAGTTCCTTCTGCGGCCAGTTGCGCGTTGGAAGAGATCCTGCGCCAGGGCCGTGAAATGATCCAGTGGTCTTCACCGAAGCCGCAGGAAGGTGACTGGCACGTAGGACGTGGTGTCGCCATTATCATGCAGAAATCAGGGATCCCAGATATCGATCAAGCTAACTGTATGATCAAACTGGAATCTGATGGCACGATTATCGTCCATTCAGGCGGCGCAGATATTGGCACCGGTCTGGATACCGTGGTGACTAAACTGGCGGCAGAAGTGCTGCATTGTCCACCTCAGGACGTGCATGTTATCTCTGGCGACACTGACCATGCGCTGTTTGATAAAGGCGCATATGCCTCGTCCGGTACTTGTTTCTCAGGCAACGCTGCGCGCATGGCCGCAGAAAATCTGCGTGAGAAAATTCTCTTCCACGGTGCGCAAATGCTGGGTGAACCACTGGAAGATGTTCAACTGGCAACGCCTGGCATCGTCCGCGGTAAGAAAGGAGAAGTCAGTTTCGAAGAAATCGCCCATAAAGGAGAAACAGGTACTGGCTTTGGCTCGCTGGTGGGAACAGCCTGTTATATCACACCTGATTTTGCCTTCCCGTATGGCGCAAACTTCGCTGAAGTTGCCGTCAATACACGTACAGGTGAAATCCGCCTGGATAAATTCTACGCACTGCTGGACTGCGGTACACCGGTCAACCCGGAATTAGCGTTGGGACAAATCTACGGTGCCACCCTGCGTGCCATCGGGCACAGTATGAGCGAAGAAATCATTTATGACGCCGAAGGCCACCCATTAACCCGTGATTTACGCAGTTACGGCGCACCGAAAATTGGTGATATCCCGCGTGATTTCCGCGCTGTGCTGGTGCCGAGCGACGATAAAGTCGGTCCGTTCGGGGCGAAATCGATCTCGGAAATCGGTGTAAATGGCGCAGCTCCAGCGATTGCTACCGCAATTCACGATGCCTGCGGCATATGGTTACGCGAATGGCATTTCACACCGGAGAAAATACTCACCGCGCTGGAAAAAATATAAGTAATAAATGGCCGCTCCGGCGGCCTGTTTCTCTGTTTTAACGATGATTAATTAGTAACTGCGAAAATGAGATAAGTCGTTCTCAAGGCGTCCTGCGCTCCAAATTCGTGGGTATTTATTTTACTGATTCAGATGATCAAATTTACTTTAAAAGGAGTGAAGGGATGTCTGATATAAACCGAGCAGGTTCCGACCTTATATTTGAACTGGAGGATCGTCCTCCCTTTCATCAGACCATCGTTGGCGCCATTACCCATCTGTTAGCAATTTTCGTTCCGATGGTGACCCCCGCCTTAATTGTTGGTGCGGCCTTACAACTTTCCGCAGAAACTACCGCCTATCTGGTTTCTATGGCGATGATCGCTTCCGGCATTGGCACCTGGTTGCAGGTAAACCGTTATGGCATCGTAGGTTCCGGTTTACTCTCAATTCAGTCAGTCAATTTTTCATTTGTTACGGTCATGATTGCGCTGGGCAGCAGCATGAAAAGCGACGGTTTTCACGAAGAGTTAATCATGTCGTCGCTACTCGGCGTCTCCTTCGTTGGCGCATTTCTCGTGGTTGGCGCTTCATTTATTCTCCCTTATTTACGCAGAGTGATTACGCCCACAGTCAGCGGCATCGTCGTGTTGATGATTGGTTTAAGTCTGATTAAAGTCGGCATCATTGATTTTGGCGGTGGCTTTGCGGCCAAAAGCAGCGGGACATTCGGCAGTTACGAACACCTTGGCGTCGGTTTGCTGGTTCTGATTGTCGTTATCGGCTTTAACTGCTGTCGCAGCCCACTCCTGCGTATGGGCGGTATCGCTATTGGTTTGTGTGTTGGCTATATCGTTTCGTTATGTCTGGGAATGGTTGACTTCAGCAGTATGCGCAATCTACCGCTCATCACCGTCCCACATCCCTTCAAATACGGATTTAGTTTCAGCTTTCATCAGTTTCTTGTTGTCGGCACCATCTATTTACTTAGCGTACTTGAAGCCGTAGGCGATATTACCGCCACAGCGATGGTTTCTCGCCGCCCGATTCAGGGGGAAGAATATCAGTCCCGTCTGAAAGGCGGCGTGCTGGCTGATGGGCTGGTCTCTGTTATCGCTTCCGCTGTCGGTTCATTGCCATTAACAACTTTTGCGCAAAATAATGGCGTAATTCAAATGACCGGTGTCGCCTCACGTTATATCGGGCGAACTATTGCAGTAATGCTGGTAATTCTGGGGCTATTTCCAATGATCGGCGGATTCTTCACCACTATTCCCTCATCGGTTCTGGGTGGAGCAATGACGCTAATGTTTTCCATGATTGCGATTGCCGGTATTCGCATCATTATCACCAACGGGTTAAAGCGTCGTGAAACCCTGATCGTCGCCACCTCTTTGGGACTGGGTCTCGGTGTTTCATATGACCCCGAAATTTTTAAAATCTTACCCGCATCTATTTATGTATTAGTTGAAAATCCTATTTGTGCCGGAGGGTTAACCGCGATTGTATTAAATATTATTCTCCCTGGAGGCTACCGACAGGAAAATGTTCTGCCAGGTATTACCCCCACGGAAGAAATGGATGAACAGTAAAGGAGTTAATGATGTCAGGCGAACACACGTTAAAAGCAGTACGAGGCAGTTTTATTGATGTCACCCGTACGGTCGAGAACCCGGAAGAAATTTCTTCTGCGTTACGATTTATCGAAGATGGATTGTTACTGATTCGCCAGGGAAAAGTGGCATGGTTTGGCGAGTGGGAAGAGGGAAAACATCAAATCCCTGACACCATTCGTGTCCGCGATTATCGCGGCAAGCTGATAGTTCCAGGTTTTGTCGATACGCATATCCATTATCCGCAAAGTGAAATGGTCGGCGCCTATGGCGAACAGTTGCTGGAGTGGCTGAATAAACACACCTTCCCTGCCGAGCGCCGGTATGAAGATTTAGAATACGCACGTGAAATGTCGGCGTTCTTCATCAAGCAGTTACTACGTAATGGCACAACCACCGCGCTGGTGTTTGGAACAGTTCATCCGCAATCGGTGGATGCATTGTTTGAAGCTGCCAGTCATATCAATATGCGAATGATCGCCGGCAAGGTGATGATGGATCGCAACGCGCCAGATTATCTACTCGACACGGCTGAAAGTAGCTATCAGCAAAGCAAGGAACTAATCGAACGCTGGCATAAAAACGGTCGTCTGCTGTATGCCATTACACCACGTTTCGCTCCCACCTCAACGCCCGAGCAGATGGCAATGGCGCAACGCCTGAAAGAAGAATATCCCGATACGTGGGTGCATACCCATCTTTGTGAAAACAAAGATGAAATTGCCTGGGTGAAATCACTTTATCCTGAACACGATGGCTATCTGGATGTTTATCATCAGTACGGTCTGACGGGTAAAAACTGCGTCTTTGCTCACTGCGTCCACCTGGAAGAAAAAGAGTGGGACCGCCTTAGCGAAACAAAATCCAGTATTGCTTTTTGCCCGACCTCTAACCTTTATCTCGGCAGCGGCTTATTCAACCTGCAAAAAGCATGGCAGAAAAAAGTAAAAGTCGGCATGGGTACCGACATTGGTGCAGGAACCACCTTTAACATGCTGCAAACACTTAACGAAGCTTACAAGGTGTTGCAATTGCAGGGATATCGCCTCTCTGCTTACGAAGCATTTTATCTTGCAACTCTGGGAGGTGCGAAATCATTAGGACTCGACAATCTGATCGGCAACTTTATGCCGGGTAAAGAAGCCGATTTCGTGGTGATGGAACCAACAGCAACGCCGCTTCAGCAGTTGCGCTATGACAATTCTGTTTCTTTAGTCGACAAATTGTTCGTGATGATGACGTTAGGTGATGATCGTTCGATCTACCGCACCTACGTTGATGGTCGTCTGGTGTACGAACGCAACTAATAATAAAACCTTAACATCCTCGTGAGGACATCATTATGTCTGGAGACATCCTACAAACACCGGACGCACCAAAGCCGCAAGGCGCGCTGGACAATTATTTTAAAATTACCGCTCGTGGGAGTACCGTGCGCCAGGAAGTACTGGCAGGTTTGACAACCTTTCTGGCCATGGTTTATTCCGTTATCGTGGTTCCCGGCATGTTAGGAAAAGCGGGGTTTCCTCCGGCCGCAGTTTTTGTCGCCACCTGTCTGGTTGCGGGCTTCGGCTCCCTGTTGATGGGGTTATGGGCTAATTTGCCAATGGCGATCGGCTGTGCCATCTCATTGACCGCCTTCACCGCATTTAGTCTGGTTCTCGGGCAGCAAATTAGCGTTCCTGTCGCGTTGGGCGCGGTCTTTTTGATGGGACTCATCTTCACTACCATCTCCGTAACGGGTATTCGTACCTGGATATTGCGCAATTTACCAATGGGAATTGCACACGGTACAGGTATCGGTATTGGTCTGTTCCTGCTGCTGATTGCCGCTAACGGCGTCGGCATGGTCATCAAAAATCCGATTGAAGGTTTACCTGTTGCGCTTGGTGCATTTACCTCTTTCCCGGTAATGATGAGCTTGTTAGGGTTAGCGGTTATTTTTGGTCTGGAAAAGTGCCGCGTACCTGGCGGGATCTTGCTGGTGATTATCGCTATCTCGATCATTGGCTTAATTTTTGATCCTGCAGTCAAATACCACGGTCTGGTGGCAATGCCAAGTTTGACCGGAGAGGATGGTAAGTCTCTGATCTTCAGTCTCGATATTATGGGCGCGCTCCAGCCGACTGTGCTCCCAAGCGTGCTGGCACTGGTGATGACCGCAGTTTTCGACGCAACCGGGACCATCCGCGCCGTAGCCGGTCAGGCGAATTTGCTGGATAAAGACAACCAAATCATTAACGGTGGTAAAGCACTGACCAGCGACTCGGTAAGTTCAATATTCTCCGGGTTGGTGGGCGCAGCACCTGCGGCAGTTTATATCGAGTCAGCGGCAGGAACCGCTGCTGGGGGGAAAACAGGTTTAACCGCAACCGTGGTTGGTGCATTGTTCCTGATGATTCTGTTCTTATCACCGTTGTCGTTTCTGATCCCCGGTTATGCCACAGCTCCCGCTCTGATGTACGTTGGCCTGCTGATGTTAAGTAACGTCTCGAAACTGGACTTCAATGACTTTATTGATGCTATGGCAGGTCTGGTTTGTGCGGTCTTTATCGTCCTGACCTGCAATATCGTTACCGGTATTATGCTGGGCTTTGTCACTCTGGTAGTGGGCCGCGTCTTTGCGCGCGAATGGCACAAACTGAATATCGGTACCGTTATCATTACCGTCGCTCTGGTCGCGTTTTACGCGGGAGGTTGGGCAATTTAAGAGAAGCTCCGCGCTATACAGCGCGGAGTTTTTATCAGAGAGGATTCTCACCGCTGGTAGCAATACGTTGCCGGCGGATCCGCTTAAGTTCTCCCTCGGTCATCAACTGTAACGCCTTCGTCGGACAGGACTCTACACAAGCCGGTCCTGCAACCCGATGTTCGCAAAGATCACATTTCACAATCAGTGGGCGTGTATTTCCCGGCAATATCTGAACGGTGATCATGCCAAACGGACACGCACTGACACACCTCTGACAGCCAATACAACGGGCGGCGTTTGCCTGTACTACCTGCTCCCCCATCGTCAGCGCATGTACCGGGCAAGCCCTTACACACGGCGCGTTTTCGCACTGATGACACATCACCGGAGCACTCACGCTATCCAGACGTTGCACCTTCAGGCGTGGCAGAAAAAAACGGGCATTCAACTCCTGTTCTGACGAGTGAGCAACCACACAAGCGACTTCACAAGTACGGCAACCAATGCAGTCAGTTTGATTGACGATAATTAACGATTTCATTGCGATACCTGCGTATCAAACATGGCTAACATATCGCGCGCAGCCTGTCTTCCTGCCGCCATTGCAGTGACGACCAGATCCGCACCATGAACAGCATCGCCACCAGCAAAGACTTTTTTCAGATGCGTTTGAGTGGATAAATATCCCGCGTCGCCGGTTTTAATCAGGCCATATTTATCGAGTTTAATACCACTACCTTGCAACCACGGCATCGCGTGCGCCTGAAAACCAAAGGCCATAATCAGAACATCGGCGGGCAGCTCAAACTCAGAACCGGCAACCGGACGTGGACGGCGACGCCCGTCAGGGCCAGGGTCTCCCATTGCGGTGCGAATCAACCCTACCGCCGTTAAACGTCCATCTTCATCACAGGCGATATATTGCGGCTGAACATTAAACTGAAACTCAACGCCTTCTTCGCGCGCATTGACTACCTCTTTGCGAGATCCCGGCATACTGACTTCATCACGACGATAAGCACAGGTTACGCTGGCGGCATTCAAACGAATAGATGTACGCAGGCAATCCATTGTTGTATCGCCGCCCCCCAGCACCACAACCCGTTTACCAGCGACATCAGTCAGCGGATATTCTTCAGATTCAGGCAGCCCCATTAACTGACGGGTATGCGCAGTAAGGAACGGCAATGCCTGAATCACACCAGGCGCATCTTCATGAGGTAACTCCGCACGCATCATGCCGTAAGTCCCAACGCCGAGGAAAACGGCGTCATATTCCGCCATTAAATCGCTAAAGGAAATATCGCGACCAATTTCACAGTTGAGATGAAAGCCTATCCCCATCGCTGTGAAAATCTCCCGCCGTTGGCTTAATACTGTTTTATCCAGTTTGAAAGGAGGAATACCAAAAGTCAGCATGCCGCCGATTTCAGGATGACGATCAAAGACATCAACGTGAACGCCTGCGCGCGCCAGAATATCCGCACATCCCAGCCCTGCAGGCCCTGCGCCAATCACCGCCACTTTTTCCATGCGGGGTACAACATGGCTGACATCGGGACGCCAGCCCATCGCCAGCGCAGTATCAGTAATGTAACGCTCCAGATTACCGATAGAGACTGCGCCAGAGTGATCTTTTAGTGTACATGCGCCTTCACAAAGCCGGTCCTGCGGGCACACCCTGCCGCAGATTTCTGGTAAGGAACTGGTCTGGTGACAGAGTTCCGCCGCTTCAATAATCTTTCCTTCTTGCACCAGACGAATGTAGTCAGGAATGGCGTTATGCAGCGGACAATGCCAGTTGCAGTTAGCTTTTTCGGCACAATAGACACAGCGGTCGCTTTCATAAAGCGCTTGTTTTTGATCCAGAGCGCAATAAATTTCGCCAAAGTGTTTTTTTCGCTCATGGGCAGAAATTTTTGCGGCCCCCTTGCGAGGCGCTACGGGGAGCAATGCCTCACTGCGGGATGAGGACGGTTGTTTTACTGTTTTTCCTTCCACCGTTCTGCGCTGACGCGTTATTTTTATCTGTTGTAACCCTTTGCCATCCATCAGCCGTAACGCCTGCGTTGGGCAAACGTCAATACACGCTTGTGCGCCTGAATCTCGTTGAAGACAAAGGTCACATTTCAATGCAACCACGTGATTCATCTCAATAACACCAAAGGGGCAAGCGATTGCGCACCTTTTACAACCAATACACTTCTGTTCATCCAGATGCACACTATCAGGTTGAAAAGTAAGAGCATTAACGGGGCAAGCTGTAACACAGGGGGCATTATTGCAATGATGGCAAGCAACTGGACTCGCGACCAGTCCTTTCCCAACAACATGGATACGGGGTCGAAAATCACTCTGACTCTGTGGCCAGTTTTCATGATTATGTGCCACCGCACAGGCAATTTCACAGGCATGACAGCCTATACATTCCGCAGCATCAGCAGCGATAAATTTGTTCATTCGCATCCCTTTCATTTGATGAGTTTTGGCCTCTCAAATATTGCGATGCAATAAACGGGCATATATTAGATAGCAAGTCTGTTTTAATTATAATTTTGCGAGTCAGGTCAAATTATTGCCTCGCAATCTATGCCGTTTTCATTAATTGCTCCCCATCCCCCTAAATAGACGTTTCAGGATAAAAAGCAATAAATATGAGAGTTTGACGTGCCAGAATGATTAAAGAAATATCAATATGAGAAAATTAGAGATAACTTCACTCCCCATTTATTTTCTCCCCAGTTCTGTTTAACGGCGATTATGTGATTGCCTCCGCATTTCCACCTTATAACCTCGCCTCCTCGCTAAAACTGGCATTCCACGAGCATGTGTTTATTCAGTTTCATAAAGGTAAACGGTTGCTTTTTAATCTGGCGAGCTTAAGGAGAGACGCATGAGCGCCATAGATTCTCAACTTCCCTCATCTTCAGGGCAAGAACGCCCTACTGATGAAGTTGACCGCATATTATCACCTGGAAAGCTGATCATACTCGGTCTGCAGCACGTACTTGTTATGTATGCAGGCGCGGTCGCTGTACCGCTGATGATTGGCGACAGACTCGGCCTCTCTAAAGAGGCTATTGCAATGCTCATCAGTTCCGACCTCTTTTGCTGTGGTATCGTCACGTTGTTGCAATGTATAGGCATCGGTCGTTTTATGGGGATTCGCTTGCCTGTCATTATGTCGGTGACCTTCGCTGCCGTGACGCCGATGATTGCTATCGGGATGAACCCGGATATTGGGCTACTGGGGATTTTTGGCGCTACTATCGCAGCGGGATTTATCACCACATTATTGGCGCCGCTTATCGGTCGCTTAATGCCTTTATTCCCGCCGCTGGTAACTGGGGTAGTCATTACTTCGATTGGTCTTAGCATCATTCAGGTCGGCATTGACTGGGCCGCAGGCGGTAAAGGCAATCCGCAATATGGTAATCCCGTTTATTTAGGGATCTCCTTCGCCGTTTTAATTTTCATCCTGCTCATCACTCGCTATGCGAAAGGATTTATGTCCAACGTCGCCGTATTACTGGGGATTGTATTTGGCTTTTTTCTGTCGTGGATGATGAATGAAGTGAATTTATCCGGGCTGTATGATGCATCGTGGTTTGCAATTGTCACACCGATGTCGTTTGGCGTGCCAATTTTCGATCCCGTTTCAATTCTGACCATGACAGCCGTACTCATCATCGTATTTATCGAATCGATGGGAATGTTCCTTGCGTTGGGCGAAATAGTCGGTCGCAAACTCTCATCGCAGGACATCATTCGCGGGCTACGAGTAGATGGCGTGGGGACAATGATTGGCGGTACGTTTAACAGCTTCCCGCATACGTCATTTTCGCAAAACGTCGGGCTGGTTAGTGTGACGCGCGTGCACAGTCGCTGGGTGTGCATTGCTTCCGGCATCATTTTGATTCTGTTCGGCATGGTGCCGAAAATGGCGGTACTGGTGGCTTCCATACCGCAATTCGTGTTGGGTGGTGCGGGCCTGGTGATGTTCGGTATGGTTCTGGCTACAGGGATTCGTATTCTGTCCCGCTGTAACTACACCACTAACCGTTACAACTTGTACATTGTCGCGATCAGCCTCGGTGTTGGTATGACCCCAACGCTTTCTCATGATTTCTTTTCTAAGTTGCCGACCGTACTGCAACCCTTGCTGCATAGCGGCATTATGTTGGCAACCCTTAGCGCCGTTGTGCTGAACGTCTTCTTTAATGGCTATCAGCATCATGCCGATCTGGTTAAAGAATCTGTTGCTGATAAAAATTTGAAAGTCAGAACAGTACGTATGTGGCTTCTGATGCGCAAGCTAAAGAAAAATGAGCATGGTGAATGATATGAATCTTTTAATACGCGCGATATTCAGTCTGCTGTTGCTCTTTACTCTCTCTATTCCTGTCATATCTGACTGCGTTGCGATGGCCATTGAAAGCCGCTTCAAATATATGATGCTGCTTTTTTAATTGCCTTTCCCTGTCGGCATCTGTTCGCTACAGACAGATGCCGATAAACACTCACATAGTTAATCATTTCACTCTTCTGTTATCTATAATGATGAGTGATTAGAATTACATGTGAGAAATTATGCAAACGGAACACGTCATTTTACTGAATGCACAGGGAGTCCCCTCGGGTACGCTGGAAAAGTACGCCGCCCACACGGCTGATACCCCATTACATCTGGCATTTTCATGCTGGCTTTTTAACTGTGAAAAACAACTATTAGTCACCCGCCGCGCATTGAGCAAAAAAGCGTGGCCCGGCGTGTGGACCAACTCGGTTTGCGGCCACCCACAGCAAGGAGAAAGTAATGAAGAGGCAGTGATCCGCCGTTGCCGCTTTGAACTGGGCGTGGAAATAACGCCCCCCGAACCGATCTATCCAGACTTCTACTATCGCGCCACCGACCCGAATGGCATTGTCGAAAATGAAGTCTGTCCGGTATTTGCCGCGCGAATTACCAGCGCGTTACAGCCCAACAATGATGAAGTAATGGATTATCAGTGGTGTGATTTAGCGCAGGTATTACGCGGTATCGATGCCACGCCGTGGGCATTCAGCCCATGGATGGTAATGCAAGCGACAAATAGCGAAGCCAAAAAACGGTTGTCTGCATTTGCCCAGCGTAAATAAAAAACCCCGACGATTGCCGGGGTGACAATGTTTTCGCTATTTCATGCCGGATGCGGCGTAAACGCCTTATCCGGCCTACAACATCGCAAAAATTCAATATATTGCAGAGGCGATGCAGGCCTGATAAGCGTAGCACATCAGGCAATTTTGCATTTATCAACAGTCACAACCCCGACGATTGCCGGGGTTGTGAGCGTAGCGTAATGCTTATTTTACCGGACGCATCGCCGGGAACAGAATCACGTCGCGGATGGTGTGGCTGTTGGTGAACAGCATCACCATACGATCGATACCAATCCCCAGACCAGCAGTTGGCGGTAAGCCATGTTCCAGCGCGGTGACGTAATCTTCGTCGTAGAACATCGCTTCGTCGTCGCCCGCCTCTTTCGCGGCAACCTGATCCTGGAAACGTTGCGCCTGATCTTCTGCGTCGTTCAGCTCGCTAAAGCCGTTACCGATTTCACGACCACCGATGAAGAATTCAAAGCGGTCAGTGATTTCCGGGTTAACGTCGTTACGGCGTGCCAGCGGAGAAACTTCTGCCGGATATTCAGTAATGAAGGTCGGCTGAATCAAATGTGCTTCTGCCACTTCTTCGAAGATCTCAGTTACGATACGGCCCAGTCCCCAGCTCTTCTCAACGTGAATGCCAATAGATTCAGCAATCGCTTTCGCAGAGTCGAAGTTATCCAGATCCGCCATCTCAGTTTCCGGGCGGTATTTTTTGATCGCTTCACGCATGGTCAGTTTTTCAAACGGCTTACCGAAGTCCAGCGTCACGTCGCCATAGGTTACTTCCGTCTTACCGAGAATATCCTGTGCCAGAGTACGGAACAGCGATTCGGTCAGCTCGATCAGATCTTTGTAATCTGCGTAAGCCATGTAGAGTTCCATCATGGTGAACTCTGGGTTATGACGTACGGAGATACCTTCGTTACGGAAGTTACGGTTGATTTCGAATACACGCTCGAAGCCGCCAACCACCAGACGCTTGAGGTACAGTTCCGGCGCGATACGCAGGTACATGTCGAGATCCAGCGCGTTATGGTGGGTAATAAACGGACGTGCTGCCGCACCGCCTGGAATCACCTGCATCATCGGCGTTTCAACTTCCATAAAGCCGCGATTTACCATGAACTGGCGGATGCCAGAAAGGATCTGCGAGCGCACTTTAAAGGTGTTACGGGATTCATCATTAGAGATGAGATCCAGATAACGCTGACGATAGCGCGCTTCCTGATCCTGCAAGCCGTGGAACTTATCCGGCAGCGGACGCAGTGCTTTGGTCAGCAGACGCAGCTCGGTGCAGTGGATAGACAGTTCGCCAGTTTTGGTTTTGAACAGTTTACCTTTCGCGCCGAGGATGTCGCCGAGGTCCCATTTTTTGAACTGCTCGTTGTAAACGCCTTCCGGCAGATCGTCACGGGCAACGTACAACTGAATGCGACCGCCAACGTCCTGCAAAGTAACGAAGGAAGCTTTACCCATAATACGACGGGTCATCATGCGGCCAGCAACGGCCACTTCGATATTCAGCGCTTCCAGCTCTTCGTTCTCTTTATCATCGAATTCTGCGTGCAATTGGTCAGAGGTATGATCACGACGGAAATCGTTCGGGAAGGCAATCCCCTGCTCACGCAGGTTCGCCAGCTTCTCACGACGCGTTTTCAGTTCATTGTTAAGATCGACTACCGCGTCAGCGCCCTGTGCGTGTTGTTCAGACATGTTGGTTCCTCATAACCCTGCTTTCAAACTTGCTTCGATAAATTGATCCAGGCTGCCGTCCAGCACGGCCTGCGTATTGCGGGTTTCAACCCCGGTGCGCAGATCTTTAATGCGGGAGTCATCAAGGACATAAGAACGAATCTGGCTGCCCCAGCCGATATCAGATTTGTTATCTTCCATCGCCTGTTTCTCGGCATTCTTCTTCTGCATCTCCAGTTCATAAAGCTTCGCTTTCATCTGCTTCATGGCCTGGTCTTTGTTCTTGTGCTGGGAACGATCGTTCTGGCACTGAGTCACAATCCCGGTCGGGATGTGAGTAATACGCACTGCGGATTCGGTACGGTTAACGTGCTGACCGCCCGCGCCGGATGCGCGATAAACGTCGATGCGCAGATCCGCCGGGTTAATTTCGATATCGATATCGTCATCGACTTCCGGGTAAACAAACGCAGAACTAAACGACGTGTGGCGACGACCGCCGGAGTCGAACGGGCTTTTACGCACCAGACGGTGAACACCGGTTTCAGTGCGTAGCCAGCCATATGCGTAGTCGCCGGAAATCTTAATAGTTACGGATTTGATACCCGCCACTTCACCTTCTGACTCTTCGATAATTTCAGTTTTGAAACCGCGCGATTCCGCCCAGCGCAGATACATACGCTCAAGCATGCTCGCCCAATCCTGTGCTTCAGTACCACCGGAGCCGGCCTGAATATCGAGATAGCAGTCAGCGCTGTCATATTCGCCGGAGAACATACGACGGAACTCAAGCTGCGACAGTTTTTCTTCCAGGGCGTCAAGTTCAGCAACGGCTTCGTTAAAGGTTTCTTCGTCGTCAGCTTCTACAGCCAGTTCCAGCAGACCAGAAACATCTTCCAGTCCCTGTTTCATTTGGTCGAGAGTGTCGACAACGGCTTCGAGGGAGGAACGCTCTTTACCCAGCGCCTGTGCGCGTTCGGGTTCGTTCCAGACATCCGGCTGTTCCAGCTCGGCGTTTACTTCTTCCAGACGCTCTTTCTTGGCGTCGTAGTCAAAGATACCCCCTAAGAACGTCGGAGCGTTCCGTGAGGTCCTGAATGCGATTATTTACCGGATTAATTTCAAACATGGTCTGATTTCTTTTCTTGAGCTAGTCAAAATGCGGTGATAAGAGCGGGATTGTACCCAATCCACACTCTTTTTTATAGAGAAGATGACGCTAAATTGGCCAGATATTGTCGATGATAATTTGCAGGCTGCGATTGCCGCGAAACTCGTTGATATCAAGCTTATAAGCCAGTTGCACTTCGCGCACGCCGTTATCCGGCCAAAGGGCGGTATCAACGTTAAAGGCAATGCCGTCCAGCAGCGGGCCGCCGCCGACCGGTTCAACCATGACCTTCAAATGGCGTTCGCCTACCAGTCGTTGTTGCAGAAGGCGGAAATGACCGTCAAACAGCGGTTCCGGGAACATCTGTCCCCACGGGCCAGCATCGCGCAGTAACTGCGCCACTTCCATGGTCATTTCGGCTGGGCTTAACGGACCGTCTGACACCACTTCGCCTTGCAATAGTGAAGGGTCCAGCCACTCAGTCACCAGTTCGCCAAAGCGTTGCTGAAAGAGTTCGAATTTATCCTCTTCCAGTGACAGCCCGGCCGCCATTGCATGGCCGCCAAACTTAAGCATCATGCCGGGGTAGAGCGTGTCCAGCCGCTCCAGCGCATCGCGCATATGCAACCCCTGAATGGAACGACCAGAACCTTTCAGCGTACCGTCGCCCGCAGGGGCAAAGGCGATAACCGGACGGTGAAAACGCTCTTTGATACGCGATGCCAGAATGCCAACAACGCCCTGATGCCATTCAGGGTGATACATTGCCAGCCCGCCGGGTAGCGTGTCACGGCTGCGTTCCAGTTTCTCGCACAGGGTCAGGGCTTCAGCCTGCATTCCCTGTTCGATCTCTTTTCGCGTCTGGTTTAGCGCGTCGAGTTCATTTGCCAGCACGCGCGCTTCACCGATGTTGTCGCACAGCAACAGCGCCACACCAACGGACATATCATCCAGTCGCCCGGCAGCATTGAGACGTGGCCCCAGCGCAAAACCTAAATCGCTGGCGGCGAGTTTTTGCGCATCGCGGTTTGCCACTTCCAGCAGCGCTTTAATCCCCGGACGGCACTTTCCGGCACGAATGCGACTCATCCCCTGCCAGGTCAGAATGCGATTATTAGCGTCCAGCGGCACGACGTCCGCCACTGTCCCCAGCGCCACCAGATCCAGCAATTCTGCCAGGTTAGGAATTGCGATACCGCGCTCATCAAACCAGCCCTGATCGCGCAGAAAAGTGCGTAGCGCCAGCATCAGATAAAACGCCACGCCCACGCCTGCCAGAGATTTCGACGGAAAATCGCAGTCGCGCAAGTTAGGGTTAATGATCGCTTCTGCCTCGGGTAACGTATCGCCCGGCAAATGGTGATCGGTAACAATAACCGCAATACCCAGCGCGCGGGCATGTTCAACACCCGCATGAGAGGAAATGCCGTTATCAACTGTGACAATCAACTGCGCGCCGCGGGCATGGGCCTGATCGACCACCTCCGGGCTTAAGCCGTAACCATCTTCAAAACGGTTCGGCACCAGATAGTCGATATTAGCGCAGCCAAGTGAACGCATCGCCAGTACGCTGAGGGCAGTGCTGGTTGCGCCATCGGCATCGAAATCACCGACCACAATAATGCGCGTTCCTTCGCGAAAGGCGTTGTAAAGAATTTCAACGGCTTTCTCTACACCACTCAGTTGCTGCCAGGGCAACATACCTTTAACACTGCGTTCCAGTTCCTGCGCATTGCGCACCCCCCGGCTGGCATATAAACGGCGCAGTAAGGGCGGCAAATCTGCAGGCAATTCTGCCGTTTCATCGACTTCACGGCGACGAAGTTGTATCTGTTGTTTCACGCGAATTATTTACCGCTGGTCATTTTTTGATGTTCGTCGAGGAATTCTTTCATCTCTTTCGGCGGCTGGTAACCCGGAACAAGTGTGCCATTGCTCAGTACAATCGCCGGAGTACCAGTGACGCCAAGCTGGACGCCAAGTGCGTAATGGTCGGCAATATCGATATCGCAACTTGCCGGAGTGGCTGCTTTACCTGCCATCACATCATCAAACGCTTTCTTTTTATCTTTTGCACACCAGATAGCTTTCATTTGTTGCTCAGCCTGGCTCTCCAGCCCCTGGCGCGGGAAGGCAAGATAACGCACGGTGATCCCCAGCGCGTTGTAGTCTGCCATTTGCTCATGCAGTTTATGGCAGTAACCACAGGTGATATCAGTAAACACGGTGATGACGTGTTTTTCCTGCGGCGCTTTATAAATGATCATCTCTTTTTCAAGCGCGTTCAGCTGCTTTAACAGCATCTTATTGGTGACGTTAACCGGAGCCGTGCCGCTAACGTCATACATTGGCCCCTGAATGATATGTTTACCATCGTCGGTGATGTACAACACACCGCTGTCAGTCAGTACGGTTTTCATACCTGCAACGGGCGCGGGCTGAATATCGCTGCTTTTAATGCCCATTTTGGTTAACGTTTGCTGTATTGCCGCGTCATCCGCCTGAACAAAGCCAGAAAACGCAGTCAACAGAGTAAACAACATAAAGCTTTTCTTCATAAATTTTCCTGTTCTTTTCAACCATCACGCCCGCGGGTGATGTTGTTGATGAAGTTGCCGCAGACGCTCGGTGGCGACATGCGTATAAATTTGAGTCGTGGAGAGATCGCTATGGCCCAGCAGCATTTGTACCACGCGTAGGTCCGCACCATGATTTAACAAATGGGTGGCAAAGGCATGACGCAACACGTGCGGTGACAGCTTTTCGCTGTCAATCCCTGCCAGCACAGCATAATGTTTAATGCGATGCCAGAAAGTCTGCCGCGTCATCTGTTGCGCGCGCTGGCTGGGAAACAGCACATCAATCGACACGCCATTCAGTAGCCAGGGGCGTCCGTGTTCCAGATAGGTTTCCAGCCAGTAAACCGCCTCTTCACCCAACGGCACCAGCCGCTCCTTGTTGCCTTTACCGATTACCCGCACCACGCCCTGACGCAGGCTGATATCGCTCATCGTCAGCCCAACCAGTTCAGAGACGCGCAGCCCGGTAGCATACAGTACTTCAAGCATCGCCTTATCGCGCAACTCCAGCGGCTGATCGATTAGCGGCGCCTGCAACAATCGTTCAACCTGCGCTTCGCTTAAATCTTTCGGCAAACGCTGGGGCAATTTTGGCGACGCAAGATGCGCACTGGGATCGTCCTCGCGAAACTTTTCGCGATAAAGATACTGGAACAATCGACGCACCGCACTCAGCAAACGCGCTGAACTGGTGGCCTTATACCCGCCCTCCAGCCGCTCTGCCAGTAATGCCTGCAAATCATCGCTTTGCGCCGTTGCCAGCGTCAGCCCGCGATGATGCAACCACTCCACCATCATTGACAAATCGCGCCGGTAAGCGTTCAAAGTATTTTCTGCCAGATTTTTTTCAAGCCACAGGGCATCAAGAAACTGCTCGATGCGTGCCAGATCCTGTTTCACTTGCGCCCCTTATCGTTACCCATTTGATCTATTATGCCTTATTGTGCCGTGACTAAAGCGATTCTGATACACTAGCCGCAAAAGCCACAGCAGAATCGAGAAGCTTACGTGATGAATATGGGTCTTTTTTACGGTTCCAGCACCTGTTACACCGAAATGGCGGCAGAAAAAATCCGCGATATTATCGGCCCAGAACTGGTGACCTTACATAACCTCAAGGACGACTCCCCGAAATTAATGGAGCAGTACGATGTGCTCATTCTGGGGATCCCGACCTGGGATTTTGGCGAAATTCAGGAAGACTGGGAAGCGGTCTGGGATCAACTCGACGACCTGAACCTCGAAGATAAAATTGTTGCGCTGTATGGGCTTGGCGATCAACTGGGATACGGCGAGTGGTTCCTCGATGCGCTCGGTATGCTGCATGACAAACTCTCGACCAAAGGCGTGAAGTTCGTCGGCTACTGGCCAACGGAAGGATATGAGTTTACCAGCCCAAAACCGGTGATTGCTGACGGGCAACTGTTTGTTGGTCTGGCGCTGGATGAAACTAACCAGTATGACCTTAGCGACGAGCGTATTCAGAGCTGGTGTGAGCAAATCCTCAATGAAATAGCAGATCACTACGCCTGATGTGATGTGACTGGCGGCTTAGCGTATTTGCTTCGCCGTCACTGTATCTCTTGTTGTAACAAAATTCGCCGCAAATCCCGCCATTCAGCTTCATCCATACTGTCGGCTGCCAGCCACAGGTGCTGACGTTTGCCGCTATCAGAGAGTAAACGCAACATCATGCCAGTTTTAATCATCCACGGCGCTCTGACGATGCTCCACTCCTGCCCCTGCCAACGTAAACGCCCATCCATCAACAGGCGAATCTCCCCCTGACGAGCATTAATGCGCCGCTGACTGCGGACGCAATCAAACACCACCAGCGAAAGCAACACCATCCATAACGGGGTATAACTTAGCGGCCAGGGCATGAGTAAAATAGCAGCGGCAACCAGCCCATGAATCAGCAAGGAGAGCCACTGCGCGCGCCAGGAGACGCGCAAATCAGATTGCCACAGGACCACGTTCCCGGTTCCGTGTCTGGATGAGTCGGACCATCATTTCCAGTTCTGCGTCGGCCGGTTTACCGTGATTCATCAACCAGTTGAATAAATCGGGATCGTCACATTCCAGCAGTCGAATAAAGATGCGTTTTTCGTCATCGCTTAAGCTATCGTACTCATGTTCGAAAAACGGCATGATTGAAATATCGAGTTCGCGCATACCACGGCGGCATGCCCAGTGAATGCGGGCTTTATTGTTAATGTCCATCTTCTTCCTGTCTCACGAAAATCCAGTACCTGGCTATTGTAACGTGTTTTTCGACTTCTTTTGCGGGAATATCAGGAAACACTATCGCGATCGCGAAATGAATCCACAATAATTCACTGGCTTCATTTTTTTGGAAGTCGCCTCGCAAAGCCAGGCAGAAGGCACAGATCGCGTAGTGAAAGCTCTTGCAATGCCCCATAGCTCTTTTACCATTAGTCATTATTACGCCGTTTGTAAAACAGGACTCCAATATGGCTTTTACTCCTTTTCCTCCCCGTCAACCTACGGCTTCTGCCCGTTTACCGCTGACTCTGATGACGCTTGATGACTGGGCGCTTGCCACCATTACCGGCGCGGACAGCGAAAAATATATGCAGGGCCAGGTGACGGCTGATGTCTGTCAGATGACGGAAGACCAGCATCTGCTCGCCGCCCATTGCGATGCCAAAGGTAAGATGTGGAGCAATTTACGGCTGTTCCGCGACGGCGATGGCTTTGCGTGGATTGAACGCCGTAGCGTACGCGAGTCGCAGCTCACTGAACTGAAAAAATATGCAGTGTTCTCTAAAGTGACCATCGCACCAGACGACGAACGTGTGCTGCTCGGCGTTGCTGGTTTTCAGGCGCGCGCCGCGCTGGCAAATCTCTTTAGCGAACTGCCTTCGAAGGAAAAACAGGTGGTCAGAGAAGGCGCGACCACTCTGCTGTGGTTTGAACATCCAGCAGAACGTTTTCTGCTCGTCACCGATAAAGCTACCGCCAATACACTGGTCGATAAACTTCGCGGTGAAGCGGAACTGAACAATAGCCAACAATGGTTGGCATTAAACATTGAAGCAGGTCTCCCGGTGATTGATGCCGCCAACAGCGGGCAGTTTATCCCCCAGGCAACCAACCTCCAGGCGCTGGGCGGTATCAGCTTTAAGAAAGGTTGCTATACCGGGCAAGAGATGGTGGCGCGAGCAAAATTCCGTGGCGCCAACAAACGCGCCCTCTGGTTGCTTGTAGGTCACGCCAGCCGTTTGCCGGAGGCAGGTGAAGATTTAGAGATGAAAATGGGCGAAAACTGGCGCCGTACCGGAACTGTGCTGGCTGCGGTAAAACGGGAAGATGGTCAGGTCGTGGTGCAGGTCGTCATGAATAACGATATGGAGCCAGACAGCATCTTCCGCGTGCGTGACGATGCGAACACACTGCATATCGAGCCACTGCCGTATTCGCTGGAAGAGTAAATCTCTGTATCGCTCCGCTCCCCGGCCCCCACTGCCTGATGCGACGCTGACACGTCTTATCAGGCCTGAGATTTGATGCCTTTTTCACAAATGAGAAACGGCTCGTAGGCCGGATAAGGCGTTCACGCCGCATCCGGCGGTTGCGTTCCGATGCCTGATGCGACGCTGATGCGTCTTTTCAGGCCTGAGATTTGATGCCTTTTTCACAAATGGGAAACGGCTCGTAGGCCGGATAAGGCGTTTACGCCGCATCCGGCGGTTGCGTTCCGGTGCCTGATGCGACGCTGATGCGTCTTTTCAGGCCTGGGATTTGATGCCTTTTTCACAAATGAGAAACGGCTCGTAGGCCGGATAAGGCGTTTACGCCGCATCCGGCGGTTGTATTCCGATACGGATGCTGCCGCTGGAGTGTCTTTTCAAGCATACAAAGGCGTACCAATTACGCCTGCCCAATATACAAATAGATCGCCAGGAAATGACACACACTGCCGCCGAGCACAAAACCGTGCCAGATGGCGTGATTGTACGGGATACGTTTACAGACGTAAAAAATGACCCCGAGCGAATAAACTACACCGCCGACTGCCAGCAATGTCACGCCACCTACCGCCAGTTTCACCGCCAACTGATAAATCACAATCAGCGAAAGCCAGCCCATTGTCAGGTAGGTTACCAGCGACAAGATTTTAAATCGGTGCGCAATGGTCAGTTTGAACAGAATCCCCAGCAGCGCCAGACTCCAGATAACAATCATCAGCCCACGCGCTAACGGTGAACCCAGCCCCACCAGTAAAAACGGCGTGTAGGTTCCGGCAATCAACAGATAAATGGCGCAATGGTCAAATTTCTTTAACCACATTTTTGCCCGTTGATGAGGGATAGCGTGATAGAGCGTTGAAGCCAGAAACAGCAGGATCATGCTGCCGCCATAGAGGCTGTAACTGGTTATCGCCGTGGCGCTGGCATTGAGATCCACCGCCTGGACCAGTAACAACACTAGCCCGACGATACCAAACACCAGCCCAATACCATGACTGACGCTGTTGGCAATTTCCTCTGCCAGCGAATATCCCTGCTTAATGAGAGGCTTCTGAACCATAACTTACTCCGGAGAAACATACACGCACGCGCGTGATTGCAACTCCAGCGTAACTGAGAATAGTTCCAGTGAACACCTGTTAGCTAAAATAAATTCAGATTTGCGATTAATCTCCGAAAATTCATGAAATTAAAGATTAAATTTCAACTAACGGGCGTGAGCTTAATTTAAAGACATTTAAATTCAATCACATAAAACTGTGTCTGACCGGGATAGATATCAGCAATGACTTTTTTCAGTTCGGTCAGCGTCATATTTTCCTGCTCAGCATGTTTTTCTGTGAGAGTATCCAGCGTTACGGTTGAGGTTGCGGTGACTTCAATGGTGCAAAAATAGCCGTCATCCTCAAAGCGTCCGACGCGAAGCACATCACCCGTTTTAAAGTGCGATTCAGACTCGTCGCGGATGGTAATGGTTTTACACCCAGCCAGAATGTCATCCTGGAATCGTTGAAAAAAAGTGATGTCGTTTGGCTGCATGGTACTATTTCCTGTAAGAATTGACTCATCTGGAGCCTATGATAGTGAAAAAACTCACTTTACCGAAAGATTTCTTATGGGGCGGCGCCGTTGCCGCTCATCAGGTCGAAGGCGGCTGGAACAAAGGCGGCAAAGGGCCGAGTATTTGTGACGTGCTGACCGGTGGTGCACATGGCGTGCCGCGCGAAATCACTAAAGAAGTCTTGCCCGGCAAATACTATCCTAACCATGAAGCCGTTGATTTTTATGGTCACTATAAAGAAGACATCAAGCTGTTTGCCGAGATGGGCTTCAAATGTTTTCGTACTTCCATCGCCTGGACGCGTATTTTTCCAAAAGGCGATGAAGCACAGCCAAACGAAGAAGGGCTGAAGTTCTACGACTCCCTGTTCGATGAACTGCTGAAATACAACATCGAACCGGTGATCACCCTCTCCCACTTTGAAATGCCTCTGCATCTGGTGCAGCAATACGGTAGCTGGACTAACCGTAAAGTGGTTGATTTCTTTGTCCGTTTCGCGGAAGTGGTATTTGAACGCTATAAGCATAAAGTCAAATACTGGATGACCTTCAACGAAATTAACAACCAGCGTAACTGGCGTGCGCCACTGTTCGGTTACTGCTGCTCCGGCGTTGTCTATACCGAGCATGAAAACCCGGAAGAGACCATGTATCAGGTGCTGCATCACCAGTTTGTCGCCAGCGCCCTGGCGGTGAAAGCCGCGCGTCGCATTAACCCGGAGATGAAAGTCGGCTGTATGCTGGCCATGGTGCCGCTCTATCCGTATTCCTGTAACCCGGACGATGTGATGTTTGCCCAGGAGTCGATGCGCGAACGCTACGTCTTTACCGATGTGCAGTTGCGTGGCTATTACCCGTCCTATGTGTTGAACGAGTGGGAGCGTCGCGGATTTAACATCAAAATGGAAGATGGCGATCTGGATATTCTGCGCGAAGGCACCTGCGATTATCTCGGCTTTAGCTACTACATGACCAATGCGGTGAAAGCCGAAGGCGGCACCGGCGATGCTATTTCTGGTTTTGAAGGCAGCGTACCGAACCCGTATGTTAAAGCATCTGACTGGGGCTGGCAGATTGATCCGGTGGGCCTGCGTTACGCACTTTGCGAACTGTATGAGCGTTATCAGAAGCCGCTGTTTATTGTCGAAAACGGTTTTGGCGCCTACGACAAAGTGGAAGATGACGGCAGCATCAACGATGACTACCGCATTGACTACCTGCGCGCCCATATTGAAGAGATGAAAAAAGCGGTGACTTACGATGGCGTGGATCTGATGGGCTACACGCCGTGGGGCTGCATCGACTGCGTATCATTCACCACCGGGCAGTACAGCAAACGCTACGGTTTCATCTATGTGAATAAGCATGACGACGGTACTGGCGATATGTCGCGTTCACGTAAGAAGAGCTTTAACTGGTACAAAGAGGTGATTGCCAGCAACGGCGAGAAGCTTTAATCCTTACATATTACCCGCCAGTTGGCGGGTAATACTTTGAGCGAGCCTTACCAGGTCTTACCTATTTTAAATTCCCAGCGTACATCTTCCATCTTAGCTGGCGACTTCGCTTCCTGCATTACAGGGAAGAAAGCGCCAGCACCAAACCATAATTTTAGTGAATCGACGGCAATATTAAATGACGGTCCAACAACCCATTCGGTAGTACCTGAGTGGTTATTAATGGTGCTGCCATTAGGCAATTTTTTTGTACCTGAAGCGTTATTGCTGTAAGCGCTTTCCAGACCAATATCCAGCGGTAAATCGCTGAACATATACCGCATCTGAGTATTCCATTGAAATTCACCGCCACGTTTCACATCCTGATTACCGCGCTCAAAAGGCCCCTGATAAACAAAATCCATATCACCTTTAATATTTGTTGTGAATGATTTCGTTAAAGAAAGTGATACTCGCCCTCCCCAGGCGCTATTACCCGGCAAATGATTATTTCCGTCTTGCCCGGTAGGAAGTAATAAGGCCCCACCTACCGTAACCCAAAACGGATCGCCTCTTCGCTGGCTCATTAAGGCATAGGTGGCACCCACAGATTGGTCGCCCATTCCCTCTATATGTTCGGGTGACATATTGTCTCGTTTGTTATTGATATAAGAGCCCACGGTTGATAACTCCAGCCTGTCGGTCAGACCGTAACGAACCTTCAATAACCATATCTGAGAGTAAACATCCGGGCTTCCGTGCCCCTCGATTTGATGATCTTTATCGCGAAATGAGCTATTCACAGCGGTTAATAACATACCTTCAGGTAAAACCGCACCTCCAGAAATTGCGGTATTAACCGGTGCGCCTAATAGGTTACTGGGTTTATTTTCTCCTTCAACTGCCACTGCATTCATTGATAAAAAGCATGTTATTAATGGCAGAAATATAAATCGTTTCATCATTCCCTCCAGGTATGAAAAATAAATCGCTAAGTTAATAACTATTTGCGTTACTTATGTTTATTTTGAATTTATAGTTTGAATAAATAGTTTGATATATTTAATATACAGAAAGCTTTGCAGCTATGTTGAGAGGTAAATAACGATTTCAAAGGGAAATTATTTGTGATTGCATGTGAGTACACAGTATTCGCTTTATTAAATAACAGCAAAATACAAATCATTCACAATGAATAATGAGTGAAAAGCTTATTAAAAATCAGGCAATTTAATTCCGACTAACAAACTGATGGCAAGTACATAATTGTCTGATGCGCTACGCTTATCAGAGCGACCAATCCCTGCAGGTGCTGAACGCTGGTCGAATAAGAGGCGCATACTGCTTCCAGCATAAACAAAGTGTACTTTGTCAACACGCGAAAAAGGCGCCGAAGCGCCTTTAGACGTTAGTCGAATCAGTAAATTACTGGTATTCGCTAATCGGTACGCAGGAGCAGAACAGATTACGATCGCCGTAAACATCATCCAGACGTTTCACTGTCGGCCAGTATTTGTCTGCCACGCCTGCCGGGAATACCGCAACTTCACGGCTGTACGGGTGTGCCCACTCGGCGACCAGTTCGTTCTGAATGTGCGGCGCGTTCACCAGCGGGTTATCTTCCAGCGGCCAGACACCGGCTTTCACCTGGTCGATCTCCGCGCGGATAGCCAGCATCGCGTCGATAAAGCGATCCAGTTCCACTTTGCTTTCAGATTCAGTCGGCTCAACCATCAGCGTCCCTGCCACCGGGAACGACATGGTCGGCGCGTGGAAACCGTAGTCAATTAGACGCTTGGCAATATCCAGCTCGCTGATGCCGGTTTCTTCTTTCAGCGGACGAATATCGAGAATACATTCGTGCGCCACGCGACCATCACGACCGGTATACAGCACCGGGAAGGCATCCTGCAGGCGGCTGGCAATATAGTTGGCGTTAAGAATTGCCACCTGGCTTGCTTTTTTCAGCCCTTCTGCACCCATCATGCGGATGTACATCCAGCTGATTGGCAGAATGGATGCGCTACCGAACGGCGCCGCAGAAACCGCGCCCTGACGGGTTAACATACCTTCGATTTGCACCACGCTATGACCCGGCACAAACGGTGCCAGATGCGCTTTCACGCCGATCGGTCCCATCCCCGGGCCGCCGCCGCCGTGCGGAATGCAGAAAGTTTTATGCAGGTTAAGGTGCGAAACGTCCGCGCCAATAAAGCCCGGCGAGGTAATGCCGACCTGGGCGTTCATGTTCGCGCCATCAAGGTAAACCTGACCGCCGTACTGATGCACGACTTCACACACTTCACGGATCGTTTCTTCGTACACACCGTGGGTGGAAGGATAGGTCACCATGATGCAGGAGAGGTTATCGCCCGCCTGTTCCGCTTTAGCGCGCAGATCAGCCAGATCGATGTTGCCATTTTTATCACACGCCACAACGACCACCTGCATTCCTGCCATATGCGCGGAAGCAGGATTAGTACCGTGCGCCGATGCCGGGATCAGACAGATATCACGATGACCTTCGTTGCGGCTTTCGTGATAATGGCGAATCGCCAACAGGCCCGCGTATTCGCCCTGGGCGCCAGAGTTCGGCTGCATACACACGGCGTCGTAACCGGTCAGTTTCACCAGCCAGTCAGCCAGTTGCGCGATCATCTGCTGATAACCTTCGGCCTGTTCCGGTGGGCAAAACGGATGCAGTTCGGCAAATTCCGGCCAGGTTATCGGGATCATCTCGGCAGCGGCGTTCAGTTTCATGGTGCAGGAACCCAGCGGGATCATCGCCTGATTCAGCGCCAGATCTTTACGCTCCAGCGAGTGCATATAGCGCATCATTTCGGTTTCGCTGTGGTAGCGATTAAACACCGGATGGGTAAGGATTTCGTCATCGCGCAACATCGCAGGCTGAATAGAGCGGCTATCGTGCGCCACGTCTTTGTCCAGCGTGTCGATGTCCAGCCCGTGATTATCGCCCAACAGCACGCTGAAAAGCTGCATCACGTTTTCGCGGGTGGTGGTTTCATCAAGGGTGATCCCAACCGCGTTCAGAATATCGCTACGCAGGTTGATTTCAGCCGCTTCGGCACGCGCCAGCACGCCCGCTTTATCTGCCACTTCCACACATAAGGTGTCAAAATAGTGCGCATGACGCAGCTTCAGACCTTTTTGTTGCAGGCCCGCCGCCAGGATATCGGTAAGACGGTGGATGCGGTTAGCGATACGTTTCAGGCCAACCGGACCGTGATAAACAGCATACAGACTGGCGATATTTGCCAACAATACCTGAGAGGTACAGATGTTGGAGTTCGCTTTCTCGCGACGAATATGTTGCTCGCGAGTCTGCATCGCCATGCGCAGAGCGGTGTTGCCAGCTGCATCTTTCGATACACCGATAATACGGCCCGGCATTGAGCGTTTGTATTCATCTTTCGCCGCAAAGAATGCCGCGTGTGGGCCACCGTAGCCCATCGGTACGCCAAAGCGTTGCGCCGAACCAAAGACAATATCCGCGCCCTGTTTACCCGGCGCAGTTAACAGCACCAGCGCCATAATATCGGCGGCGACGCTGACCACAATTTTGCGTGATTTCAGTTCGCTGATAAGCGCAGTGTAATCGTGGATTTCCCCCGTCGTGCCGACCTGCTGTAACAGCACGCCAAAGACGTCCTGATGATCGAGCGCTTTTTGCGCGTCATCGACAATAACTTCAAAACCAAAAGTTTCAGCACGGGTGCGTACTACATCCAGCGTTTGCGGATGCACGTCAGAAGCCACGAAGAAGCGGTTGGCATTTTTCAGTTTACTGACGCGTTTCGCCATCGCCATTGCTTCGGCGGCGGCAGTGGCTTCATCCAGCAAAGAAGCAGAGGCCATATCCAGTCCGGTTAAATCCAGCGTTACCTGCTGGAAGTTGAGCAGTGCTTCAAGGCGGCCCTGAGAAACCTCAGGTTGATACGGAGTATACGCGGTATACCAGCCCGGATTTTCCAGCATATTGCGCAGGATAACCGGCGGCAACTGCACGGCGGTGTAACCCATGCCGATGTAAGACGTGAAGCGTTTATTGCAACTGGCAATAGCCTTGAGTTCCGCCAGCGCGGCGTATTCGGTCGCCGGTGCGCCAACCTGTGGCGGGGTCGCAAGCTGAATATCTTTCGGCACAATCTGGCCGGTCAGCACGTTTAACGATTGTGCGCCAACGGCATTCAGCATTTCTTGCTGTTGCGCGGCGTCCGGTCCGATATGGCGTTCAATAAAAGCGCCGCTGTTTTCAAGCTGGCTTAACGTCTGTGTCATGAGCGATGGTTCCTGAAACGTGCAGTGAATGGTGAACCTCTCTCCTTGCGAAGAGAGTGGGGTGAGGCGCGAATTTTCCTCACCCCGGCCCTCTCCCGCAGAAGAGGGATAAAGCCGTTACTCGTCTTCTAACAATGCTTCGTATGCGGTCGCATCCAGCAGTGAATCCAGTTCGCTTTCATCGCTGGCTTTGATTTTAAAGATCCAGCCACCAGCGTACGGCTCGCTGTTTACCAGTTCCGGGGAGTCGCTCAGTGCGTCGTTCACCGCCACGATTTCACCGCTTACTGGCGCATAAATGTCTGACGCCGCTTTTACCGATTCGGCAACCGCGCAGTCATCGCCCGCGCTTACCGTTGCGCCGACTTCCGGCAGGTCAACAAACACCATATCGCCTAACAGCTCCTGAGCGTGCTCAGTGATGCCAACAGTGTAAGTGCCGTCGGCTTCTTTACGCAGCCATTCGTGTTCTTTGCTGTATTTCAGTTCTGCTGGTACGTTGCTCATCAATCAATCTCCAAAAAAGTAAATCACGCGACGGCTTTGCCGTTACGCACAAAAACAGGTTTAGTCACTTTAACCGGCATCTCACGGTTGCGAATTTGCACAATCGCCGTTTCGCCAATGCCTTCCGGCACGCGCGCCAGCGCAATGCTGTAACCCAGCGTCGGGGAGAACGTCCCGCTGGTGATAATGCCTTCATGCTGATTGCCCTGCGCATCGGTAAAACGTACCGGCAGTTCATTACGCAGCACGCCTTTTTCGGTCATCACCAGGCCAACTAATTTTTCTGTGCCATGTTCACGCTGCGCTTCCAGGGCTTCGCGACCGATAAAGTCACGATCTGCCGGTTCCCAGGCGATGGTCCAGCCCATGTTGGCGGCTAAAGGAGAAATGGTTTCGTCCATCTCCTGACCATAAAGATTCATACCCGCCTCCAGACGCAGCGTGTCACGCGCGCCCAGGCCACATGGCTTAACGCCCGCTTCTACCAGCGCGCGCCAGAAATCCGCCGCTTTTTCATTGGGCAGCGCAATTTCGTAGCCCACTTCACCGGTATAACCGGTGGTGGCAATAAACAGATCGCCCGCCTGCACGCCAAAGAAGGGTTTCATCCCTTCCACCGCCTGACGCTGAGCATCATTAAACAGTGTGGCAGCTTTTGCCTGCGCATTCGGCCCTTGTACGGCAATCATGGAGAGGTCATCACGAACGGTAATTTCGATGCCAAAAGGTTCAGCGTGTTGGGTAATCCAGGAGAGGTCTTTTTCGCGGGTGGCGGAGTTGACAACGAGGCGGAAGAAATCTTCAGTGAAGTAGTAGACGATGAGGTCATCTATCACCCCGCCAGAGGCATTTAACATCCCCGAGTAAAGGGCTTTTCCGCTTTTGGTGAGCTTCGCCACATCGTTCGCCAGCAGATAACGCAGAAACTCCCGGGTGCGACTGCCGCGAAGATCGACGATGGTCATATGTGACACATCAAACATTCCCGCATCGGTGCGTACCGCGTGGTGTTCGTCGATTTGCGAACCATAATGCAGCGGCATCATCCAGCCGTGGAAATCCACCATGCGAGCGCCGCAAAGCGTGTGTTGTTCGTACAAAGGTGTCTGTTGTGCCATCTTGTCCTCATTGAATAAGCGGGGCTGACAACTTTTTCACGGTGAAATCATCACCACGAAACCCAGCATCGGAGCCACTCCCGGTCCCCAACGCAATCGTTCTCTTTTCCCTGAACTTACCACCGAAACAGACGGTTAACCATAAGGTAAAATTGATCATCACATTAGCTTATGGTTAAAAAATGCCAAAATCTCAACAGAATAAAAAACTAAAAAATATTCATATTCTTATGCAAACACACCATATTCAGACAACGAATTCATATAAGCCAATATTAAGAACTAAAAAGATGTCAGAAATCACCAAACCCAAAAAATGAGACATTAGAAAATATAATGCGAAATTGCAGGTGAAATTAGTTTATTTCAAATGAGGAAAATCTCCCGGCGAAAAAACCGGGAGATAAAAGTGTGATGGGTATCAAATAAACAGCAGAGGGGAAATTTTTAACGCAGCCATTCAGGCAAATCATTTAATCCCATTGCCTGACGGATAAGTTGCGGTTTAACGCCAGGAAGCGTATCGGCCAGTTTCAGCCCAATATCGCGCAGTAGTTTTTTCGCCGGATTAGCCCCGGAAAACAGATCGCGGAATCCCTGCATACCTGCCAACATCAACGCCGCGCTGTGTTTGCGGCTACGCTCATAGCGACGCAGGTAAATGTACTGCCCGATGTCTTTACCCTGACGATGCAACCGTTTCAGTTCAGCAATCAGCTCCGCGGCATCCATAAAGCCGAGATTCACGCCCTGGCCTGCCAACGGATGAATGGTATGCGCGGCGTCGCCCACCAGCGCCAGACGGTGCGCGGCAAACTGGCGCGCATAGCGCCCCGTCAACGGGAACACCGGGCGTTCACTCTCAACCTTGCATAAGCCCAGGCGATTATCAAAAGCGATATTTAACGCGCGATTAAATTCCTCTTCGCTTGCCTGCTGCATCCGTTTCGCTTCCTGTGGTGCTAATGACCAAACAATTGAGCAAAGATGCGTATCGCTAAGCGGCAAAAAGGCCAGAATGCCTTCGCCGTGGAAAATCTGGCGCGCCACTGCTTCATGCGGCTCTTCCGTGCGAATAGTCGCCACCAGCGCGTGATGCTGATAATCCCAGAAAGTCAGCGGAATATCGGCTTTGTTGCGCAACCAGGAATTAGCGCCGTCTGCGCCAATCACCAGACGCGCCGTTAACATACTGCCGTCTTTCAACGTCAGGAAGGTTTCGTTCTCTCCCCAGGCAACCTGCTGTAATTCTGCGGGGGCTAACAGGCTGATATCTGACGACTGCTGCGCTTTGTTCCACAGCGCGTAGTGAATGACTGAATTTTCAACGATATGCCCAAGATGGCTATAGCCCATGCTTTGATCATCAAACGAGATGTGACCAAAACTGTCTTTATCCCACACTTCCATGCCGTGATAGCAGCTAGCTCTGCGGGAGAGGATCTCCTGCCAGACGCCAAGACGGGTGAGTAATTTTTCGCTGGCGGCATTGATAGCCGAAACGCGCAGTTGTGGTGGTGCATCCGCCGCCAGAGGTTCCGGTACGCGCTGCTCCAGTACGGCGACGCGTAATCCGCTCCCCTGTAAGCCGCAGGCAACCGCCAGCCCCACCATGCCGCCGCCAACAATGGCTACATCAACACTTTGCATTGTTTATTCCTTAAAGCCGCCTTCAACGCGCTACCCAACCGAGGGTGCGCTGCGCCAGCACATCGCGTGCCGGAGTGAATAATTCCATCGCCATCAGCCCGAGGTTACGCCCGGCAATCAGCGGCGCCCAACGGTTGGCAAAGAGATGCACCAGACTGTCCGTGACGCTAATGGTTGCTTCGCGATCGCTCTGCCGACGCTGCTGATAACGGCACAATACGCCGTAATCACCAATATCTTCTGCACGCTCCTGCGCCTGAGTCAGAGTTTCCGCAAGACTCATCACATCACGCATACCAAGGTTGAATCCTTGCCCGGCGATCGGGTGCAGGGTTTGCGCCGCATTACCTACCAGCACGGTACGATGGGTAATAGGTTTGGCAGCGCGAGTTAACGCCAGCGGATAAGCACTGCGTTTTCCTGCATGGGTAATTTGCCCCAGTCGCCAGCCAAAGGCAGACTGGAGTTCACGGCAAAACTTCTCGTCGCTCCACGCCAGCACCTCTTCGCGCCGTTCCAGTGGATGACACCAGACCAACGAACAGCGTTCGTCAGACATCGGCAACATCGCCAGCGGGCCATGTTGTGTGAAGCGTTCAAAAGCGCGCCCTTCGTGCGCAACGGAAGTCGCAACGTTGGCAATCACTGCCAGTTGTTCGTAAGGCTCCTGCTGCCAGTCAACGCCGCACGCGGTGGCTAACGCTGAATGGGTGCCGTCAGCCGCCGCCAGCACACTGCCCGTCAGCGCCTCGCCACTCTCCAGCGTCACTTCAACGTGGCTCTGAGTACGGGCAACGTTAGCCACGCGATCAGGGCAATGCAGCGTTACGCCAGGTGCTTTGCGCAGCAATGCAAACAACCGTTGCCCGACATTGTGCAATTCGACAACCTGCCCCAACGCCGCCAGTTGGTAATCTTCTGCAGCGAGGGTGACGAATCCGGCATGACCGCGATCGCTGACATGCACGGTAGTGATGGCGGTTGCGCAATCAGCCAGAGATTGCCAGACGCCGATGCGCGCCAGTTGCTGACAGGTACCCGCCGCCAGCGCAATAGCTCGTCCATCAAAGCCCGGATGAGCATGTGACTCTGGCGCGGTCGCTTCAATCAGATGTACCGGCAGCGTCCCGTGACTTAGCCGGGAAATAGCCAGCGCCAGCGTCGCGCCCGCCATGCCGCCACCGACGATGATTACGCTCATTGTTTTCTCGCAGCTGCCATCAACGCTTCGATTTCTTCCGGCTTTTTCACCACGCTGGCGGTGAGGTTTTCGTTGCCGGTTTCGGTGATCACAATGTCGTCTTCAATACGAATGCCGATGCCGCGATATTGTTCTGGCACATCCGCATCCGGCGCGATATACAGACCCGGCTCTACGGTCAGTACCATGCCCGGTTCCAGAATGCGCGAGCGATCCTGACCATAAACGCCAACGTCGTGAACATCCAGCCCTAACCAGTGGCTAAGGCCATGCATAAAGAAGGGACGGTGCGCATTTTGGGCGATCAGTTCATCGACATCGCCTTTCAGGATACCCAGTTTTACCAGGCCGCTAATCATAATGCGCACCACTTCACCGGTGACTTCCTGAATGGACGTTCCCGGACGATACAGGCGCAAACTGGTTTCGAGAGACTCCAGCACAATGTCGTAGATTTCGCGCTGAGCCGGCGTGAATTTGCCGTTGACCGGGAAGGTGCGGGTAATATCGCCAGCATAACCTTTGTATTCGCAACCCGCGTCAATCAACACCAGATCGCCGTCGCGCAGTTCACACTCGTTTTCGGTGTAGTGCAAAATGCAGCCGTTCTCACCGCTGCCGACAATGGTGTTGTAGGAAGGATAACGCGCGCCGTGGCGGTTAAATTCGTGGTGAATTTCGCCCTCCAGATGGTACTCAAACATCCCCGGACGGCATTTTTCCATCGCCCGTGTATGCGCCAGTGCAGTAATTTCGCCCGCTCGACGAAGAACGGCAATCTCTTCTGGCGATTTGAACAGACGCATTTCATGGACCATGGGACGCCAGTCGATCATCGTTGCCGGGGCAGTGAGATTTTGCCGCGAGCCTTTACGCAGTTTTTCCAGCGCGCTGTTCACGATTTCATCAGCATACGCGTATTCGCCCTGGGCGTGGTAAACCACATCCAGACCATTAAGCAATTGATAAAGTTGCTGATTGATTTCGCTGAACGCCAGTGCGCGGTCAACGCCCAGTTTCTCTGGCGCGGCATCCTGACCTAAGCGGCGACCAAACCAGATCTCTGCCGTCAGATCGCGAACGCGGTTAAACAGAACGCTGTGGTTATGAGTGTCATCGCTTTTAATCAGCACCAGCACCGCTTCCGGTTCGTTAAAGCCAGTGAAGTACCAGAAGTCGCTGTTCTGACGATAGGGGTATTCGCTGTCGGCGCTACGAGTCACTTCCGGGGCGGCAAAAATCAGCGCCGCGCTGCCAGGTTGCATTTGCTCCACCAGGGCCTGACGGCGGCGCTGAAATTCTTGCTGGGATATCACACTCATAACACTCTCCTTACGTTTTTTGTTTTTAGTGTAGAGTCGGTTTTTGTACTTCTGGCGCGGTCGGTTGCGGATGGGTAAAGGTATCGTGGCATAACAGCGCAGCGACACGGACATACTCGATGATCTCTTCAAGCGACATTTCCAGCTCTTCCTGATCTTCGTCTTCGTCGTAGCCCAACTGCGCAATATTACGCAGATCGTCGATGGCTTCACCGGTTTCGCCGGTCACTTTGTCCAGCTTCGGTTGCGTAACGCCAAGACCAAGCAGGAAGTGATTGACCCAACCTGCCAGCGCATCCGCACGATCGAAAACGCTGACATCATCACCATCAGGCAGATAAAGCTGAAAAAGAAAACCGTCATCCTGCAGGGCATCGCTGGTAGCAGAGTGCATTTTGCGCAGTGCCTGTGCCAGCTCATGACCGAAAGCCATGCCTTCGTTCGTCAGGTCGTGAAGCAGCGGCAGCCATGAGCTGTCATCGTTACCGCCGCATACCATCCCGCTGATCAAACCATGCATTTCAGCAGGGGTCAGACCCGTCCCTTGTTGGTTCAGATACTGGTTCATTTCGTTGTAACCAGGCATTTCATTCTGTATAGACATAAGCATTCGTCATCAAAGGGAGGAATATTCATGGTATGCTACCACTTTGGGCCCTGGTGGACCAGAAAAGGGCTTGTCTCTTCTCATCAGGGTAGCTATAGTGTCGCCCCTTCGCAGACCATGGGTCTAAAGACGAAGGCAGCGCAGTCAATCAGCAGGAAGGTGGCATGTCTGCACAACCCGTCGATATCCAAATTTTTGGCCGTTCACTGCGAGTGAACTGCCCGCCTGACCAAAGGGATGCGTTGAATCAGGCCGCGGACGATCTGAACCAGCGGTTGCAAGATCTGAAAGAACGCACTAGAGTCACAAATACAGAACAGTTGGTCTTCATTGCCGCGTTGAATATCAGCTACGAGTTAGCGCAAGAAAAAGCGAAAACTCGGGACTACGCGGCGAGTATGGAACAGCGTATTCGGATGCTGCAACAGACCATAGAACAAGCGTTACTTGAACAAGGTCGCATCACCGAAAAAACGAACCAAAACTTTGAATGACACTTTTCGGTTTACTATGGTAGAGTAACCGTGAAGACAAAATTTCTCTGAGATGTTCGCAAGCGGGCCAGTCCCCTGAGCCGATATTTCATACCACAAGAATGTGGCGCTCCGCGGTTGGTGAGCATGCTCGGTCCGTCCGAGAAGCCTTAAAACTGCGACGACACATTCACCTTGAACCAAGGGTTCAAGGGTTACAGCCTGCGGCGGCATCTCGGAGATTCCCTTCTTATCTGGCACCAGCCATGACACAATTATCAGAACTCCCACTGACATTATCCCGACAAGACATCCGCAAAATGATTCGGCTGCGTCGTCGTGCGTTAACGTCAGAACAACAACAAGAAATGGGTCAACAAGCCGCTACCCGGATGATGAATTATCCCCCGGTGGTGATGGCGCATACAGTTGCCGTATTCCTCTCGTTTGATGGCGAACTCGACACTCAACCGCTCATAGAACAACTCTGGCGCGCCGGAAAGCGCGTATATCTTCCAGTTTTGCATCCTTTTAGTGCCGGTAATTTGCTATTCCTGAATTACCATCCGCAAAGTGAACTGGTGATGAACAGGTTGAAGATCCACGAGCCAAAACTGGACGTGCGCGATGTGCTTCCCCTTTCCCGGCTAGATGTATTGATCACACCGCTGGTAGCTTTTGATGAATACGGTCAACGCCTGGGAATGGGCGGTGGTTTTTATGATCGAACCTTACAAAACTGGCAGCACTACAAAATGCAACCGATAGGTTATGCGCATGATTGCCAGTTAGTAGAAAAACTGCCGGTGGAGAAGTGGGATATTCCACTGCCTGCGGTGGTTACACCGTCGAAAGTCTGGGAGTGGTAAGGGCGACACACTCCCGCATCGCCCTGATTGACATCGTTGATTCTTTGACCTAGCTTAGTGAGTAAGGGTAAGGGAGGATTGCTCCTCCCTCTGACTTCTGTTTAGAAAGCTGGTGCGCTTATCATCAACAGAATGACCAGTATGATGACGCTCTTCATCATAACCCTTCTCCTTCAAGCCCTCGCTTCGGTGAGGGCTTTACCGTTACAGCCCTGTGCTGCCTCGCCATCGTAAATCCTCCATATACAAAGACAACGCATTGATCTAGCTTTGGTTTATTTCTTCGAGCAGACTCGCAAAGATATATGTACGGCACTGCAAATGTGGGGAAAACGGATAAAAAAACGGGCAAGTCAGCGACCTGCCCGTTATTTGTCAGAGATGGAGAAATCAGTACAGCAGACGAGCGCGGATAGTCCCCGGAATAACTTTCATCGCTTGCAGTGCTTTCTCGGCGACGTCCTCATCAGCTTCAATATCAATAACTACGTAGCCCATCTGAGCAGAAGTTTGCAGATACTGCGCGGCAATGTTAACGCCCTGCTCGGCAAATATTTTGTTCAGCGCAGTCAGCACGCCCGGACGGTTTTCATGGATGTGCATTAGTCGGCGACCGCCATGTAACGGCAGCGAGACTTCCGGGAAGTTCACTGCAGAGAGCGTAGAGCCATTATCAGAGTATTTGATAAGCTTACCAGCCACTTCCAGACCAATATTCTCCTGCGCTTCCTGAGTCGAACCACCAATGTGCGGCGTCAGCAGAACATTGTCGAATTCGCATAGCGGAGAGGTAAACGGATCGCTGTTGGTCGCCGGTTCCGTGGGAAATACGTCGATTGCCGCACCGGCCAGATGTTTGCTCGCCAGCGCATCGCACAGAGCGGGAATATCAACCACCGTGCCACGAGAGGCGTTAATCAGTAGCGAGCCGGGCTTCATCAGCGAGATCTCTTTCGCTCCCATCATGTTTTTGGTGGACGGATTCTCTGGCACATGCAGACTCACCACGTCGCTCATATTCAGCAGGTCAGAAAGATGTTGTACCTGAGTGGCATTGCCCAGCGGCAGTTTGTTTTCAATATCATAGAAGTAAACATACATTCCCAGCGATTCCGCCAGAATGCCCAGTTGTGTACCAATATGACCATAGCCGATGATACCCAACTTTTTACCGCGCGCTTCAAAAGATCCCGCCGCCAGTTTATTCCACACGCCACGGTGTGCTTTGGCGTTAGCTTCCGGCACGCCGCGCAACAGTAACAGAAGTTCGCCAATCACCAGCTCCGCGACAGAGCGCGTATTCGAGAACGGCGCGTTAAATACCGGGATCCCGCGTTTTGCCGCCGCATCCAGATCAACCTGATTTGTGCCGATACAAAAGCAACCAATTGCGACCAGTTTTTCTGCGGCGTTGATCACGTCCTCAGTCAGATGGGTACGGGATCGCAGGCCGATGAAGTGGGCATCGCGGATGGATTCTTTTAATTGTTCATCATCCAGCGCGCCTTTGTGAAATTCGATGTTGGTATAACCTGCCGCGCGAAGACTTTCCAGCGCCTTTTGGTGCACGCCTTCTACCAGCAGAAACTTAATCTTGTCTTTCTCCAGCGATACCTTTGCCATTTACCCAATCCTGTCTTTGAAATGTTGTGTGTGGATTTGCATCCGCCTTTCAACATATCAAAAAATAATATTGCGGCAATATGAACGTTTGCGTCGCGATGTTGAGGAAATATCACGTGAGGTTAATTAACAGAAGAAAATACTGGGGATAAGACTTTCTTTAGATGGTTAGGCAATTTCGCAGGAAAAACGTGACACATGTCACCAAATTTAACAGTACAAAAATTTTAGCGGGGGAACTCGTTCCCCCGTCAGCTCATTTCACAATGGTTTTGACACCGTCAGCCGTGCCAATCAGTGCAACATCCGCACCACGGTTAGCAAACAGACCAACAGTAACAACACCAGGAATAGCGTTAATCGCGTTTTCCATTGCTATAGGGTCAAGAATTTCCATACCGTGAACGTCGAGAATCACGTTACCGTTATCGGTTACCACGCCTTGACGGTATTCCGGTCGGCCACCCAATTTCACCAGCTGGCGCGCTACTGCGCTACGCGCCATCGGAATAACTTCTACCGGCAGCGGGAATTTACCCAGAATATCAACCTGCTTAGAGGCGTCCGCAATACAGATAAATTTCTTCGCCACTGAAGCAACTATTTTTTCACGCGTTAGCGCCGCACCACCGCCTTTGATCATCTGCATATGGCCGTTGATTTCATCAGCGCCATCAACATAGATGCCGAGGCTGTCCACTTCATTGAGATCAAAAACGTGAATGCCGAGGCTTTTCAGTTTTTCAGTGGATGCTTCAGAACTGGAAACCGCACCTTCAATCTGATCTTTCATCGTGCCGAGCGCATCAATAAAATGTGCGGCGGTTGACCCCGTGCCTACGCCAACAATGGTCCCGGGCTGAACATATTGAAGTGCTGCCCATCCTACTGCTTTTTTCAATTCATCCTGCGTCATGATCGTTTCGCCTGTGATATGAAATTCAAGGCGCATTATAGATCATTAATGAGAAAAATATCCCCGCGAAGGCACGTAGATAGTGGATTTGCTCTGTATCCAATGCAAAATTATGTCATAGTTCGGCATAAGAAAATTTCAGGAGCAGGCCAAAGCAATGAAACGCCCGGACTACAGATCATTACAGGCACTGGATGCAGTGATACGTGAACGAGGATTTGAGCGCGCAGCACAGAAATTGTGCATTACGCAATCAGCAGTCTCACAACGTATTAAGCAACTGGAAAATATGTTCGGGCAGCCGTTATTGGTGCGTACGGTCCCGCCACGTCCAACAGAACAAGGGCAAAAATTGCTGGCGCTGCTTCGCCAGGTTGAATTGCTGGAAGAAGAGTGGCTGGGCGATGAACAAACCGGTTCAACTCCGCTATTACTCTCACTGGCGGTTAACGCCGACAGTCTGGCAACCTGGTTGCTTCCGGCGCTGGCCCCTGTGCTGGCAGACTCGCCTATCCGCCTGAACTTACAGGTGGAAGACGAAACCCGTACCCAGGAACGTCTGCGTCGCGGCGAAGTCGTTGGCGCAGTGAGTATTCAACACCAGGCGCTGCCCAGTTGTCTTGTAGATAAACTGGGCGCGCTCGACTATCTCTTTGTCAGTTCCAAACCGTTTGCCGAAAAATATTTCCCCAACGGTGTAACGCGTTCTGCATTGCTGAAAGCGCCAGTCGTCGCCTTTGACCATCTTGACGATATGCACCAGGCATTCTTGCAACAAAACTTCGATTTGCCGCCAGGTAGCGTGCCATGCCATATCGTTAACTCATCAGAAGCGTTCGTGCAGCTCGCTCGTCAGGGAACAACCTGCTGTATGATTCCGCACCTGCAAATTGAGAAAGAGCTGGACAGCGGCGAGTTGATCAACCTGACACCCGGACTATTTCAACGGCGGATGCTCTACTGGCACCGTTTTGCCCCTGAAAGCCGCATGATGCGTAAAGTAACCGATGCGTTACTTGACTATGGTCACAAGGTTCTTCGTCAAGAGTAATCAATCACTTAATGCCTGGTAGCACATATCAGGCATTCCACCAATATCTTTTTATATTCTTTGAATTCCATCACAAAACAGACAAATCTCACACGGCAAAAAACGACGCCTCAATGCATTTTTTTTGCTGGCGACAAATCAGCGTAAAAAGTTCACCGTAAGCGCAAATACCCTCATTTTTATTGCGTTTTATGGAGCAGATAATGTCTAACGTGCAGGAGTGGCAACAGCTTGCCAACAAGGAATTGAGCCGTCGGGAGAAAACCGTCGACTCGCTGGTGAAGCAAACCGCGGAAGGGATCGCCATCAAGCCGCTGTATACCGAAGCCGATCTCGACAATCTGGAAGTGACCGGTACTCTTCCTGGTTCGCCGCCCTACGTGCGTGGTCCTCGCGCAACCATGTATACCGCCCAACCGTGGACTATCCGTCAATATGCGGTTTCTCCACCGCAAAAGAGTCCAACGCCTTTTATCGTCGTAACCTCGCCGCCGGGCAAAAAGGACTTTCCGTTGCATTTGACCTGGCAACTCACCGTGGCTACGACTCTGATAATCCACGCGTCGCGGGCGACGTCGGTAAAGCGGGCGTCGCAATCGACACGGTGGAAGATATGAAGGTGCTGTTCGACCAGATCCCGCTGGATAAAATGTCAGTTTCGATGACCATGAACGGTGCAGTCCTGCCGGTGTTGGCGTTTTATATCGTTGCCGCCGAAGAACAAGGCGTTACGCCCGAAAAACTGACTGGCACCATTCAGAACGATATCCTGAAAGAATATCTCTGTCGCAATACCTACATTTATCCGCCAAAACCGTCCATGCGCATTATCGCCGACATCATCGCCTGGTGTTCCGGTAACATGCCGCGCTTTAATACCATCAGTATTAGCGGCTACCACATGGGAGAAGCGGGCGCGAACTGCGTACAGCAGGTCGCGTTTACCCTTGCCGATGGCATTGAATACATCAAAGCAGCAATCTCCGCTGGGCTGAAGATTGATGACTTCGCACCGCGTCTGTCATTCTTTTTTGGCATTGGCATGGATCTGTTTATGAATGTCGCTATGCTGCGCGCGGCACGTTATTTGTGGAGTGAAGCGGTCAGCGGATTCGGCGCCCAGGACCCGAAATCGCTGGCGCTGCGCACCCATTGTCAGACCTCCGGCTGGAGTCTGACTGAACAGGATCCGTATAACAACGTCATCCGCACAACCATTGAAGCGCTGGCGGCCACTCTGGGCGGAACGCAATCGCTACATACTAACGCATTTGATGAAGCGCTTGGTCTGCCCACCGATTTCTCGGCACGCATTGCCCGCAACACGCAGATCATCATTCAGGAAGAGTCAGAAATCTGTCGCACAGTCGATCCTCTGGCCGGTTCTTATTACATCGAATCACTGACCGATCAGATCGTGAAACAAGCCAGATCCATCATTCAGCAGATCGATGAAGCAGGCGGGATGGCGAAAGCGATCGAAGCCGGTTTACCAAAACGAATGATCGAAGAAGCATCCGCGCGCGAGCAGTCGCTTATCGATCAGGGCAAGCGTGTGATCGTTGGCGTTAACAAGTACAAACTGGATCACGAAGACGAAACTGATGTACTTGAGATCGACAACGTAATGGTGCGTAACGAGCAAATTGCTTCACTGGAACGCATTCGCGCCGCCCGTGATGATGCAGCAGTAACAGCCGCTCTGAACACCCTGACTCACGCAGCACAGCATAATGAAAACCTGTTGGCAGCCGCCGTTAACGCCGCGCGTGTTCGTGCGACGCTGGGCGAAATCTCCGATGCGCTGGAAGCCGCATTTGACCGTTATCTGGTACCGAGCCAGTGTGTTACTGGCGTGATTGCGCAAAGCTACCATCAGTCCGATAAATCAGCCGCCGAATTCGACGCTATCGTTGCGCAAACAAACCAGTTCCTCACCGAAAACGGTCGCCGTCCCCGTATTCTGATCGCCAAAATGGGCCAGGATGGACACGATCGCGGAGCAAAAGTGATCGCCAGCGCCTACTCCGATCTCGGTTTTGATGTCGATTTAAGCCCTATGTTCTCAACACCGGAAGAGATCGCTCGTCTGGCAGTGGAAAACGACGTTCATGTCGTTGGCGCATCCTCACTGGCGGCGGGTCATAAAACGTTGATACCAGAACTGGTTACAGCATTGAAGAAATGGGGACGTGAAGACATCTGCGTGGTTGCCGGCGGCGTTATTCCGCCGCAGGATTATGCCTTCTTGCAAGAGCGCGGCGTGGCAGCGATCTATGGTCCTGGCACCCCCATGCTCGACAGCGTGCGCGATGTGCTGACCCGCATCAGTCAACATCATGATTAATGAAGCCTCGCTTGCAGACAGTATCCGGCGCTTACGTTTGGGTGAGCGCACCACGCTCGCCCAGGCAATGACCCTGGTGGAAAGCCGTCATCCTCGTCATCAGGCGCTCAGCACCCGATTGCTTGACGCCATCATGCCATTTTGCGGTAACGCCCTCCGGCTGGGCGTTACCGGCACGCCAGGCGCAGGGAAAAGTACCTTTCTTGAAACTTTTGGCATGTTGCTAATTCGCCAGGGATTAAAAGTTGCGATTATCGCCGTTGATCCCAGCAGCCCGGTCACAGGTGGCAGCATTCTCGGGGATAAAACCAGAATGACTGAACTGGCGCGTTCCGATGCAGCATTTATTCGCCCGGTTCCTTCAGCCTGTCACCTTGGCGGCGCCAGCCAGCGGGCCCAGGAGTTAATGCTGTTATGTGAAGCGGCGGGTTATGACGTGGTGATTATCGAAACGGTCGGCGTCGGTCAGTCAGAAACGGAAGTGGCCCGCATGGTGGACTGTTTTATCTCACTGCAAATTGCCGGCGGCGGCGACGATCTACAGGGTATCAAAAAGGGGCTGATGGAAATGGCGGATCTGATCGTCATTAACAAAGACGATGGAGATAACCATGCGAATGTCGCCATTGCCCGCCATATGTATGAGAGCGCCCTGCATATTATGCGTCGCAAATACGATGAATGGCAGCCACGGGTCCTCACCTGTAGCGCGCTGGAAAAACACGGTATTGATGAGATCTGGCGCACAATCATTGATTTCAAAACAGCGCTCACTGCCAGTGGCCGTTTGCAGCAGGTACGGCAGCAACAATCGGTGGAATGGCTACGTAAGCAAACCGAAGAAGAAGTGCTGCACCACCTGTTCGCTAATGAAGATTTCAGTCGCTATTACCACCAGACATTGTTAGCGGTCAAAAACAATACGCTTTCGCCACGCACCGGCCTGCGACAGCTCAGTGAATTTATTCAGACGCAGTATTTTGATTAAGGGAATTTGTATGTCTTATCAGTATGTTAATGTTGTCACTATCAACAAAGTTGCGATCATTGAGTTCAACTATACCCGCAAACTCAATGCGTTAAGTAAAGTATTTATTGATGACCTGATTCAGGCGTTAAGCGATCTTAACCGACCAGAAATCCGTTGTATTATCCTGCGAGCGCCGAGTGGATCGAAAGTTTTCTCCGCAGGCCATGATATTCATGAACTGCCATCAGGCGGTCGCGATCCTCTCTCCTACGACGATCCGCTGCGCCAGATCACCCGCATGATCCAGAAATTCCCGAAGCCAATCATTTCGATGGTCGAAGGCAGCGTCTGGGGGGGCGCGTTTGAAATGATCATGAGCTCAGATCTGATCATCGCCGCCAGTTCTTCGACCTTCTCAATGACGCCGGTCAACCTGGGCGTACCATATAACCTGGTTGGCATTCACAACCTGACCCGCGATGCAGGTTTCCACATCGTCAAAGAGCTGATTTTTACCGCTTCGCCTATCACCGCTCAGCGCGCGCTGGCCGTCGGCATTCTCAACCACGTTGTTGACGTCGAAGAACTGGAAGACTTCACCTTACAAATGGCACATCACATTTCGGAAAAAGCGCCACTGGCGATTGCGGTAATTAAAGAAGAACTGCGCGTACTTGGCGAAGCACACACCATGAATTCAGATGAATTCGAACGTATTCAGGGTATGCGACGCGCCGTTTATGACAGCGATGATTATCAGGAAGGTATGAATGCATTCCTGGAAAAACGTAAACCTAATTTCGTCGGCCATTAATGGCCTGCGAACGAAGGAGTAAAGGATGAATATTTCCTGGACAAGGATGAGCGCCGATGAAGCGGCGGAAATTATCCAGCATAACGATATGGTGGCATTCAGCGGTTTTACTCCCGCAGGTTCACCAAAGGCTCTGCCTGTCGCTATTGCCCGTCGCGCCAGCGAACAACATGAAGCGAAGAAACCGTATCAAATTCGCTTGCTGACCGGGGCATCGATTAGCGCCGCCGCTGACGATGTTCTCTCTGAAGCCGATGCAGTCTCATGGCGCGCGCCGTATCAAACATCGTCGGGTTTGCGTAAGAAAATCAATCAGGGATCGGTGAGCTTTGTTGATCTGCATTTGAGTGAAGTGGCACAAATGGTCAATTACGGTTTCTTCGGCGAGATTGATATTGCGGTAATTGAAGCGTCTGCGATAGCGCCGGATGGTCGAGTCTGGTTAACCAGCGGGATTGGTAATGCCCCGACCTGGTTATTGCGAGCGAAGAAAGTGATCATTGAACTCAATCACTATCACGATCCGCGTGTCGCCGAACTGGCCGATATTGTGACTCCCGGCGCCCCTCCACGCCGCAATAGCGTTCCGATCTTTCATGCGATGGATCGCGTTGGCACTCGCTATGTGCAAATTGATCCGAAAAAAATTGTCGCTGTCGTGGAAACCAACCTCCCCGATGCCGGTAACGTACTCGATAAGCAGAACCCTATTTGTCAGCAAATCGCCGACAATGTAGTGACCTTTTTGCTGAATGAGATGGCAAACGGACGCATTCCACCAGAGTTTCTACCGCTGCAAAGCGGAGTAGGTAACATCAATAACGCAGTAATGGCGAGGTTGGGCGAAAACCCGGATATTCCTTCATTTATGATGTATTCGGAAGTACTACAGGAATCTGTCGTGCATCTGTTAGAAACCGGAAAAGTTACCGGCGCCAGTGCTTCAAGTCTGACGGTTTCTGCCGATTCACTGCGCAAGATTTACGACAATATGGACTATTTCGCCAGTCGCATTGTGCTGCGACCACAGGAAATTTCCAATAATCCAGAAATTATCCGCCGTCTTGGCGTTATCGCCCTGAACGTCGGCCTGGAGTTTGATATCTACGGGCACGCCAACTCCACGCACGTTGCCGGCGTTGATTTGATGAATGGTATCGGCGGAAGCGGTGATTTCGAACGTAACGCTTATCTGTCGATCTTTATGGCGCCATCTATTGCTAAAGAGGGTAAGATCTCAACCGTTGTGCCAATGTGCAGTCATGTCGATCACAGCGAACACAGTGTGAAAGTGATCATCACGGAGCAAGGGATCGCCGATCTTCGCGGCCTGTCTCCACTTCAACGCGCCCGTTCTATTATTGATAACTGCGCTCACCCCATGTACCGGGATTATCTGCATCGCTATCTGGAAAATGCGCCAGGCGGTCATATTCATCACGATCTAAACCATGTTTTCGATCTACACCGCAATCTGATCGAAACCGGCTCAATGTTGGGTTAATTGCTCGTACCGTCACGATCTTCAGCAATATATTGAAGCATCGTGGCGGTATATCGATGATTTCTAATCGAATAAAGATATTCCTGCATATACATTGGCGTATGCGGCGCATCAAAATATTTCAGCTTTGCCGGATTTACCAGGCGCCAGGCAAAATGCGGGATCACCGTAAGGAAATGTCCACGCTCTACGGCGCTGATTTTGGCCATAAAACTGTATGGACGATAAATAATGGTTGGATTGATCCCACAAGGGCGCATGTTCGCATCAATCATCGCTTCAAAGTTCGCCCGGTTCTGAAAGCGCATCTGTAACCAGGGCAACTCCTGTAGCAGTTCCTGTTCTTGTCGCTCTTCATAACGGCGAGAAACAAGAAAGCCCAGTCGTAGCGGCGGCAATTCGCTGATCGCCAGATTTTCCAGGTCCTGCACGCGAGCGGAGACGTGCTGTGGGGAGATAATAAAATCAAGCTGGCGATCAAAAAGGTTGTCGATAACGCCATTTTCACTGAACTCAATCGGCTGTGCTGTCACTCCTTCATACTTATCGCCGAGGCTGATTAGCTGATCAAAAATAATTGTCGGATAAGTATTATCGATACCAATCACAATTTCACGTGAACGACGCCCTGAGTTATGGATCTCATTATCAATAGCAGAAAGCCGTTGATAAACAGGAAAAAGTTTTTGATAAAGTTCCTGCCCTGCTTTGTTGAGGCTAATATTATTATCTTTGCGGGTAAACAGTGTATAACCAATTTGCTCTTCCAGAGCGGCAATACTTTTGCCAAATGGCGAGGCAGTCATATGTATTTTTTCTGCTGCCCTGGCAATATTATTAGTTTGCGCTAATAAAATAAAATTGCGCATCTTTTTCGAAATAAAAATATCCATACCTGCTCTCCACCGACATCCCTATCCGCTTAACCGTTTCAGTAAGCCTATCCTTAATAAAATCACGGACAAAGATAGGTGATTGCGTCATGGTTTTACAGAAACTTACAGAAAAAGAAGGCAATATCAGGTGAAGATATTAGCCCGACGAATGAGTCGGGCTGGATGTATTATTTTGCTGGTTGTTGATCAACAGGTTCTAACTGGAAGACGACATCGACCTGATCATCAAACTGAATTGCAGCCTGCTCATAGGTTTCCTGAGAAGAAACCGGGGCGGCATCCGCTTTCATCATCCGTACCATTGGGCTTGGTTGATAGTTTGAAACATGGTAGCGCACACTGTAAACCGGCCCCAATTTGCGATTAAAACCGGCAGCCAGCTCCTGCGCCTGATGAATCGCATCATCGATCGCCGCTTTGCGCGCTTTATCTTTATAAGAATCCGGCTGTGCCACGCCTAACGAAACAGAACGAATCTCGTTAAGCCCGGCCTTCAGCGCACCATCCAACAAAGAATTTAGTTTGTCTAACTGACGCAACGTCACTTCTACCGTTCTCACAGCCCGGTAACCTTTCAGAATACTTTTACCGTCCTGGTAATCGTAATCTGGCTGGGTCCGTAAATTCGCAGAACGAATATCCTTTTTGGCTATCTGATTGAGTTCAAGGAAAGAGATATATTGCGCAACGCGTTCATCCGCCTGTTTCTTAGCTGTAGCAGCATCCTTCGCAGCCACGTTAACTTCAATAGCAAGAGTGGCGATATCTGGCACCGCATCGACACTTGCCGTACCGGAGGTAACAATATGCGGTCCATCCGGCAATTCGTTAGCTTGCACCGCCATCCCGCTAAAACCCATCAATGCCGCCAGGGCGATAACTTTGAACTTCACGTTAGTCTCTCCGTGTTAATTGACTTGCCCACAATTTCAGGACCTCTGGATGCAAGCTTAGCGGTTCTGTTTTAATTTTCCATCAGATAGCGCCTAACTGAATAAGGCTTGTACATGAGCAATGCCATCTTTCGCCAGTTGCAGGGCGATAAACCACATCACACCACCCACAATAATATTGATAATACGCTGTGCATTGGCAGTCCGCAGACGCGGCGCCAACCAGGCTGCTAACAACGCCAGGCCAAAAAACCACAGAAAAGAAGCACTAATCGTACCAAGTGCAAACCAGCGTTTTGGCTCCGGGGCCAGCTGCCCACCCAGGCTGCCCAATACCACAAAGGTATCCAGATAAACATGCGGATTCAGCCAGGTGACTGCCAACATAGTGGCGATAATTTTCCATCGTCCCTGCTTCATCATCCCGGCACTGACTAGCTCAGTATTGCTGCTCATTGCGTTTTTAAAAGCACCAAAACCATACCACAGCAAAAAGGCAACGCCGCCCCAGGTCACCAGCGCCAGCAGCCATGGCGACTGCATGAGTAACGCACTACCGCCAAAAACACCGGCGTAAATAAGCAGCAAATCGCTGAGTGCACAAAGCAAGGCCGTCATAATATGGTATTGGCGACGAATCCCCTGGTTCATTACAAACGCATTTTGTGGGCCAATCGGCAGGATCATTGCAGCACCAAGAGCAAGCCCTTGAAAATAATAAGATATCACGTTAATTATTCCGATTTAATTATCTGACGCGGAGACTATAGCGCGGGAATAACATTAGTAGAAATTGATAATATTAATTGGCAATCAGAATAACTAATAAGAGAGAGGCCAGATAAAATTATCTGGCCTCAGCGTTGATTATGCCGCTTTGTTCTCTTTTACCCGCTTAAAGTTCACATCCATTTGCGGATACGGGAAGCTGATACCTGCGGCATCAAACTCGCGTTTAATACGCTCCAGAACGTCCCAGTAAACATTTTGTAGATCGCCGCTTTTGCTCCAGACACGAACGATAAAATTAATCGAAGATGCGCCAAGTTCATGCAAGCGAACAGTCATTTCACGATCTTTCAAAATACGATCGTCGGACTGAATAATATTGGTCAGGATCTGCTTAACCTGATCGATATCAGAATCATATGCCACGCCAATAATAAACTCGTTACGGCGCGCTGGCTCGCGAGAGAAGTTAATAATATTACCAGCAATAATTTTCCCGTTCGGAATAACGATAATTTTACCGTCTGCGGTGCGCATGGTGGTGGAGAAAATCTGCACACTCAGCACAGTACCCGCAACCCCGCCGAGATCAACATATTCGCCGGCACGGAACGGGCGGAACAGTACCAGCAATACGCCAGCGGCCAGGTTGGACAAAGACCCCTGCAAGGCCAGACCAACGGCTAAACCTGCGGCGCCCAGAACAGCAATAATCGATGCCGTTTGTACGCCCACGCGACCCAGTGCTGCGATTAGCGTAAAGGCAATAATCGCATAACGAACTAATGCAGAAAGAAAATCAGCAACAGTGACATCGATTTTACGGGAGATCATCAGGCGATTCACCGCGTTGGAGAAAACCCTCGCCACAATCAAACCAATGATGATAATCGCGAGTGCCGCCACGATGTTTACAGCATAGCTTAACAGCAGTGCCTGGTTATTCACCAACCAGTTCCCTGCGTCGTTTATGCTATCGACAACATTCAAATCTTCCATTCAATATTCCTTTTCAACTGACTCAAAATGGAGAAAAACTCCGCCGCCATATGGCGGACAGTCAGACAAGGGTAAACAAAAAATAATAATTTTGCCAAATAGATCACAGATTTCCCCTATCCATCACCTTGCTTTTGGCGAAAAAAAGCCCTGCGGAGCGGGTTCTCAGACAGATGACAATGTGCGCTTTGTCATGCCGGATGCGGCGTAAACGCCTTATCCGGCCTACAAAAACATGAAAATTCAAGATATTGCAGGATACGTGTAGGCCTGATAAGCACAACGCATCAGGCAATTTTTCTTTTGGCGAAAAAAGACCCGCTGAGCGGGTTCTCAGACAGATGACAATGTGCGCTTTGTCATGCCGGATGCGGCGTAAACGCCTTATCCGGCCTACAAAAACATGAAAATTCAAGATATTGCAGGATACGTGTAGGCCTGATAAGCACAGCGCATCAGGCAATTTTTCTTCTGGCGAAAAAAAGACCCGCAGAGCGGGCCTTGAGATAAGCAGAAAGGAATATCTTACAGAACGTCGATTGCGTTCAGTTCCTGGAATGCTTTTTCCAGACGAGCAATCATTGAAGTCTGGCCGGCACGCAGCCATACGCGCGGATCGTAGTATTTCTTGTTCGGCTGATCTTCGCCTTTCGGGTTGCCCAGCTGCCCCTGCAGGTAAGCTTCGTTCGCTTTGTAGTAGTTCAGAACGCCTTCCCAGGTTGCCCATTGGGTATCGGTATCGATGTTCATTTTAACTACGCCGTAGCTTACGGAGTCTTTGATTTCCTGAGCAGTAGAACCGGAACCGCCGTGGAATACGAAGTTCAGGCTGTTGTGCGGCAGGTTGTGTTTCTTAGAAACATATTCCTGAGAGTCGCGCAGGATGGTCGGAGTCAGAACCACGTTACCCGGCTTGTAAACACCGTGTACGTTACCGAAGGAAGCTGCGATGGTGAAACGCGGGCTGATTTTGCTCAGCTCGGTGTATGCGTAATCAACGTCTTCCGGCTGGGTGTACAGTGCAGAAGCGTCCATGTGGCTGTTGTCCACGCCGTCTTCTTCACCACCGGTGCAACCCAGTTCGATTTCCAGAGTCATGCCGATTTTGGACATGCGCGCCAGGTATTTAGAGCAGATTTCGATGTTTTCGTGCAGAGACTCTTCAGACAGGTCGATCATGTGAGAAGAGAACAGCGGTTTACCGGTAGCAGCGAAATGTTTTTCACCCGCGTCCAGCAGACCGTCGATCCACGGCAGCAGTTTCTTCGCACAGTGGTCAGTATGCAGGATAACCGGAACACCATAGTGTTCAGCCATCTGGTGAACGTGATGCGCACCAGAGATCGCACCCAGGATAGCAGCACCCTGCGGAACGTCAGATTTCACGCCTTTACCAGCGATAAAGGAAGCACCACCGTTGGAGAACTGAACGATAACCGGCGCTCTAACTTTAGCAGCGGTTTCCAGTACGGCGTTGATGGAGTCAGTACCGACGCAGTTTACTGCTGGCAGTGCGAAGTTGTTTTCTTTTGCTACCTGGAAAACTTTCTGTACGTCATCACCAGTGATTACGCCAGGTTTTACGAAATCAAAAATCTTAGACATGTCTCTTGTCCTGTATCGTCGGGCCTTATACTCCTCATACTTCAAGTTGTATGTGCTGCGTCTTGAATTATTTAGAGTATGAAAAATTGCGTGCTACATGAGCGCGCTGCAACAAGGGCAGGTTTCCCTGCCCTGTGATTTTTTACTTCTTAGCGCGCTCTTCGAGCATCGCTACTGCAGGCAGTACTTTACCTTCCACGAATTCGAGGAATGCGCCGCCGCCAGTGGAGATGTAGGAAATTTTGTCAGCAATGCCGAACAGATCGATTGCTGCCAGAGTGTCACCGCCGCCAGCGATGGAGAACGCTTCGCTGTCTGCGATAGCGTTAGCCACAATTTCAGTCCCTTTACGGAAGTTCGGGAATTCGAACACACCAACCGGACCGTTCCACAGAATGGTTTTCGCATTCTTCAGGATTTCAGCCAGTTCCTGTGCGGAAGCATCGCCGATATCCAGGATCTGCTCGTCAGCTTTCACGTCGTTAACCGATTTCAGGGTAGCCGGAGCGGTTTCAGAGAATTCAGTTGCTACGCGAACATCAGAAGGAACCGGGATGTTGCAGGTGGTCAGCAGACGTTTAGCTTCGTCAACCAGGTCAGCTTCGTACAGGGATTTACCCACATCGTGGCCTTGTGCCGCGATAAAGGTGTTAGCAATACCACCACCAACGATCAGTTGGTCAGCGATTTTAGACAGGGAGTCCAGAACGGTCAGTTTGGTAGAAACTTTAGAACCACCAACGATAGCCACCATCGGGCGAGCTGGTTCTTTCAGTGCTTTACCCAGCGCGTCCAGTTCAGCCGCCAGCAGCGGGCCTGCACATGCAACGTCAGCAAATTTACCGATACCGTGCGTAGAAGCCTGAGCGCGGTGAGCTGTACCGAATGCATCCATTACGAACACGTCACACAGTGCAGCGTATTTTTTGGACAGGGTTTCGTCGTCTTTCTTCTCGCCTTTGTTGAAGCGAACGTTTTCCAGAACAACCAGTTCACCTTCAGCAACATCAACGCCGTCGAGGTAATCTTTGACCAGACGAACCGGATTAGACAGTTTATCTTTCAGGTAGTTAACAACCGGCAGCAGAGAGAATTCTTCGTTGTACTCGCCTTCGGTAGGACGACCCAGGTGGGAAGTTACCATCACTTTTGCGCCTTGTTTCAGGGCCAGTTCGATGGTCGGCAGAGAAGCACGGATACGCGCATCGCTGGTTACTTTCCCGTCTTTTACTGGTACGTTCAGATCCGCACGGATAAATACACGTTTCCCAGCAAGATCCAGATCGGTCATCTTAATTACAGACATGGTGAATCCTCTCGTTGATTCTAAAAGTTTTGCAGACGCGCACGCGTCTTACCTGAAGGCAACAGCGGTCATCGCTAACGTCGTGTCAAGCATTCGGTTAGCAAAGCCCCATTCGTTATCGCACCAGACCAACGTTTTGATCAGATGTGCGCCACTGACCCGGGTTTGGGTGCCATCGACAATGGCACTGTGCGGATCGTGGTTAAAATCTACAGAGACCAACGGCAATTCCGTATAGTCAACTATACCATGAAATGCACCTTGTGCTGCTTTTTGCAGCAATCGGTTGACTTCATTGGCTTTTACCGGTTTCTTCACCGTTACGCTTAAATCGATTGCCGTCACGTTGATGGTCGGCACACGTACCGCAATCGCCTCAAAGCGATCGTTAAACTGCGGAAAAAATCGTGTGATACCGGCGGCCAGTTTTGTATCGACCGGAATGATCGACTGGCTGGCAGCCCGGGTGCGGCGCAGGTCAGGATGGTACGCATCAATAACCTGTTGATCGTGCATGGCGGAGTGAATTGTGGTCACAGTGCCAGATTCAATACCGTACGCATCATCTAACAATTTGATGACGGGAATTATGCAATTCGTGGTACAGGAGGCATTAGAAACGATGCGGTGTTCCGCCCGAAGTTGATCCTGATTGACGCCATAAACAACAGTTGCGTCGAGATCATTACTGCCAGGATGTGAAAAGAGCACTTTTTTGGCCCCGGCGGCAATGTGTGCTTCGCCATGCTCGCGGGTGCCATATACGCCGGTACAGTCAAGGACCACATCAACGCCAAGTTCACGCCAGGGCAGCGATTGCAGTGAACGTTCATGCAATACGCGGATGGCGTCACCACCAACAAAAAGCTGATCGCGTTCCTGGCGAACTTCCCAGGCAAAACGGCCATGGCTGGTGTCGTATTTCAACAAATGCGCCATGCCCGCAGCATCCGCCAGTTCGTTGATTGCCACCACGGTAATTTCCGCCCGACGTCCTGATTCATACAAAGCACGAACCACATTACGCCCGATGCGACCGAAGCCATTTATCGCTACGCGTACGGTCATAGATCTCCTGCAAGGCTTTCCCTGAGCAAATTTGCCAGACAGAGTAATCCAGCAAATCGTCCGGGGAAACCTTACCTGTCGCAAACTGCGACTGATTGGTTAATTGTCGAACATTTAATCGACTGAAACGCTTCAGCTAGAATAAGCGAAACGTGGAATAAAAGGAATGATTGTCCAGTCAAAGAAGACAATTATCTGACTTACGTCACATTTTTCCTCTCTGTCAAACAAGAATTTATTCCAATACGGCGTAATAATAACTATGCAATAACTGGAATAAATCATTAGGATGCGAAGCAATATCTACCTTCTTCAGTCATCTCTAGTATCAGATTGGCTCTACGGCTATTCATCAATACACGCTCGACATTGGGACCATCGGTTCGGGCATAAAAAGCTTCCGCTTCTTCCCGCGATAATCCCCCGGCAATTTTACGACTAATCAAGCGTTCCCGCAGAATTTGAGCTGGTGCATGAATAAAAATAGAAAAATCGCAGAAGGATGCCAACACCTGCCACTTTTCATCGTCCAGCAACAACCAGTTTCCTTCGACGATGACGAGAGATGCGGTAACGTGCAATGCATCTTCTACCGGATCGTGCTTTTGTCGATCATACTGCGGCCACGTACAATCCCCTTCCACTGCCCGGCGCAGATTTTCCGCCAGTTTCGCCACATCGAATGTCTCTGGCGCGCCTTTGAAGGGGCGTAATTGGTGCGCATCCAGCCAGCCGTTGTAATGGTGAAACCCATCCATCGGTAGCGTCTGGATAGTGGGTAATTCAGGGTCTTGTTGCGCGAGATATTCCCAGAAGGTGGTTAGGGTAGATTTACCCGTCCCCGGCGGAGCGCAAAGAAAAACCACCGTACGCCGCTGCGGATTTACCGCCTGTAAGGCCGCCAGCATACGCAGTAGCGGTTTATGAACATTCTCAATTTCATCATCAGAGTACTGCGCCTGTACCTTTAGTCCATTCACCGTCAGTTCGATTTTCACGGCGTTAATTCCTTTAAGGTGGTCGTTACTGCCAGCGTCAGCGCCGTTTTGACCATCCCGCTAAAACGCGCCTCTGACCAGACGGCGAAATCGGCGAACTTCATCGCTTTCAACGCGTCATAGAGCGTCGCATTGCGGGTTATGCTATTGACGTTGCTGATAAAATCCCAGGTCATGTCATCGGCAAATCCGGGCGTTTCATCCTGTTCGTTCAGGTAATGCCAGAACTGGGAAAAATGCGTGATATCGGCGTACAGCCATTTATCCATTTTCCCCAGCGCATAAATCAAACGCAGCGCAACATCAATATCGTCAAGTGGGCCACTTTGGGCGAGTAGCGGCTTCACTGCATATTCCACGATCTCTTCATCGTTATCGACAAACAGCGACGGCAGAAACTGGCGTATCCCCTGGAGCAAAATAGAATGCGCAGTTTTCATAAATGAAAATAAATTGTCCTGTGCATCCAGTTGCTCAAGCACATCATCTTCTGTCAGCGTCGCCATTGGTCTTCCGATAGATCACCATCAATGCAGGGAGTCTATTATATTACACGTTTGGTCCGCGCCGCCGATCAGTAATGTCTGCGTCCGCACCCCATTCGCCGTCTGTTGGATACCGTTCACCAACTCGCCGCCCGTCACGCCCGTAGCGCTAAAGAGGATATCGTTCCCCCTCACCAGTTCATCGAGCGAGTATACTCGGTTAACGTCAACGCCCATTGCCTTGCAACGCTTGCGCTCCTGCTCTGCAATCTGCCGATTTTCCGTGTAATCCCCTTTAGCCTGACAAAAGTCAATCAGCTCGGCCTGCATATCTCCGCCCAGCGCTTTGACGGCACAGGCAGAAATAACCCCTTCTGGTGCGCCGCCGATGGTATACATCACGTCGTAAGGATTATCCTGCCAGCAGGTCAGCACGCTGGCGGCGACATCGCCATCCGGCAAGGCGAAAACCTTCACGCCCAGTTGCGTTGCTTCCTCAATCACGGCACGAAGACGGGGTTTATCCAGCGTAACCATGCGTAGCCGGTCCAGCGGTTTTCCTAACGCTTTCGCCACGTTGCGCAAGTTATCCGCCAGAGGCAAAGACAAATCAATCGCGCCCGCCGCCAGTCGATTAACAACCAGTTTTTTCATATACATATCGGGCGCGTGTAACAAGCTACCTCGTGGTGCGAAAGCCATTACCGCCAGCGCATTGCTCTGCCCCATCGCCACCATCCGCGTACCTTCAATGGGATCAACCGCAATATCCACTTCTGGCCCATCCCCCTTGCCTACATCTTCACCAATCCACAGCATCGGCGCGTGGTCAATCTCCCCCTCACCGATAACCACTCGCCCACGAAAAGCGACGTCGTTCAACGCCTGACGCATCGCGGTGACCGCCAGACCATCAATTTTGTTTTTATCGCCACATCCGGTTTGCGGCCAGGCAGCCAACGCTGCCTGTTCCGTAACGCGAAATAATGGCCACGCCAGGGACATCATTGCGCAGCCTCCCCGATATCAACGCCAAATTGCGCCAGCAGATATTTCTCGGCCTGTTCATTCCAGATACCGTGCGTTTCCTCAACCAACCGCGCCAGCGCTTTAAACAGCGGATCGGTTTTGCCTTTTTCGGCAAAATCAGCAATGGCGGTCAGCGGCATGGTGACACCGTTATAAATGAGTTTTTTGCCGCCGGGGATATCCGGCAAATTGAGCACGGTATCTGGCACCGCATCCAGCCCACCGACATGGGTCACCATAAAGGACGGCTGCAACTGCCCCGTGGCACTTAGCGCTATCGCCTCTTTCATATCGTCCGTTGAACCGCCAGATGTACCGACAACATGCGTGCTGTTGTAATGCACGTTGTAGAAATTAAACGGTACTTTGAAGTTTTTATCCGTCGGCCCGGCAAAGAAGTTCAGGCAACCATCTTCCGCCAGTAATTCGTCAGCCATCTCAACGACAGCAGGCACCGCCGCATAAACAAAAATGTCATCGAACCCGGCATCTCCTGTCAGTGCCCGCAGTATCTGGACCGGATCGCTCATCCCTTTGGTATTCACATATACCAGCTCAATGCCTTTACTGGCCGCCATTTCCGCCGGCAGCAGCTTCTGCACCTGCTCCAGCCGTTTTTCGTCGATATCGACCACCACTATCCGCGACGGTTGTATATCACCGTTAATGGCGTAATCGATAGCACCAATCCCCATCGGGCCAGCACACGCCAGCAGCGCAATATTGCCGCCAGGTTTGACGCCCATGCGATGTTCGTAAACATATTGCGTGGTGTGATAATTGGCATGATAAGCGCCAATAATGCAGCACATCGGTTCCGCCAGCGATGCCGCAGCAAAATAAGAGCCGTGATACGGTAATACGCAGCCCAGGTTAATAGCGACCTCAGGAATAATCATATAAGTGGCATTACCGCCAAAATATTCGTAGCTGTATCCGGCTGAATATCCACTGGGTAATCCCATTGCCGGTTGCAGTACAAAACGCTGCCCCTTTTTATATTTCCCGGTAAGATTCTTACCCACTTCGACAATAATCCCGGCACATTCATGCCCGGTAATGACCGGATGATTTTCTAAATCGTCGGGGACGCGTTTATGTTCACTACCGAGTAACGCCGCTTTCCATGTTGATAAACAAACACTGTCGGAAATAACGCTAACCAGTAATTCATTATCGGTAATTTCGGGCAATTCAAATTCGCGCAGACGGACATCCCGCTTGCCATAAATAGCAGCAACTTTGGTTTTCATTTTTACCTCTGCAATCAGTTTTTATGTTCGGCGGTTAATTGATTAAATAAAGTGTCGAGTTTTGGATCGCCAATATAGTTATTAATCAATATCAGTGGCTTCTCCGTCACGCGTTTCACTCGCCCTTCCAGACTGGCGTGCGTGACGACAATATCTGCATCCGCAGGCACGTTTTCGATGGCGTAATGTTTTACTTCAATTGCCAGTCCCGCTTTTTCCAGACGCTTACGGAAGGTGGTTGCGCCCATCGCGCTGGAGCCCATCCCCGCATCGCAAACAAAAGCAATACGCTTAACACGGCTTAATGAGAACGCGCCTTTCTGCTTCATTGCCTTAACGGCATTGGCTGATTCGGCAAACTCATCCTCACTCTCGGTTTCTGCCGTTTTTTCCATCTTCAGTATCAGGGAAGTAATGACGAAAGACACCAGGGTGCCGACTGTAACACCGGCAATTGTCGCCAGGAACGAGCCTTTCGGCGTCAGTGCCAGGTAAGCAAAGATAGACCCCGGACTTGGGCCAGCCACCAGACCACCATCCAGTAAGTTAAACATCCAGGTGCCAGACATGCCGCCCGCAATCATGGCGATAATAGTCAGCGGCTTCATCAGCACGTACGGGAAATACAGTTCGTGGATCCCGCCGAGGAAGTGAATAATCATCGCGCCAGGCGCAGAGTGCTTACTCATTCCCTTACCAAACAGACTAAACGCCAGCAGCAACCCCAACCCTGGCCCCGGATTCGACGCCACCATAAAGAAGATGGATTTACCGTTAACCGAAGCCTGTTGCATCCCCAACGGATAATAGACGCCCTGATCGATAGCGTTATTGAGGAAAAGCACTTTTGCTGGTTCATTGATGACTGACAGCAAAGGCAAATAGCCCGCATGTACCAACGCCTCAATACACTCTTTGACGAAAGTATTGGCAATTAACACTGCCGGACCGATAACTTCAAAGCCCAACAAGCAGAGGATCATCCCGGCAATCCCTAATGAGAAGTTATTGATAACCATCTCAAAACCGGCGGGGATTCGCTTTTCCAGAACCTTATCGATGTATTTAATCACCAGGCCGCCCAGCGGCCCCATAATCATTGATCCAAGGAACATAGGTATATCAGCGCCGACGATCACACCGATAGTACCGATTCCCCCCATTACTGCGCCGCGCTTACCACCGACCAAATGACCGCCGGTAGAACCAATCATCACGGGCAATAAATAGGTAATCATTGGACCGACAATTTTGGCGAAATGTTCGTTTGGCAGCCAACCGGTGGGAATAAATAACGCCGTTATAAATCCCCAGGCAATAAAGGCACCGATATTGGGGATGACCATTGCAGTCAAAAAGCCCCCAAAAGCCTGGACCTTTGCACGAGCAGACTTGTTTTCCATGATATTATCCTGTAGAGGAGAGAGTAATTATCCGCGGCTGATAATGTCCGCTAATTGTCTTTCTGATGTTGCTGTTAATAATTGTTCGAGTATTTCATCTTCACTCAGTAATTCGCCTAACGCCTGAATAGCGCCAATGTGCGAATCGGCATCGGCAGCAGAAAGCCCGATAAGTAATTTAATCGGTTCATTACTTCCCGGAAAATACACTGGCCGTTCGAGTAATGTCAGAGACATCCCGGTTTTAAGCGCCCCACATTCTGGCCGTGCATGAGGCATCGCTACTCCCGACGCAAGAATATAATAAGGACCATTGCTGATAGTTGAATCTTTAATAGCCTGGATATAATCCTCGCTGATATAATTTTCTGCTAGCAGTGATGCCATCGAAAAATCAATAGCATCCTGCCACTCTTTTGCTGCATGTATAACTGAGATTGATGATTCTGGAAAATAATCAATAAGCTGCATAAAATATCCTTATTTTTAGAATGCCGCCGAGCGGTAAAAACAGAATACAGCGAATAAAATTGAAATCAATTCAGCTTAAAAGACAGCATTTAAAAGTCGGCAATAATATCAAACTATAATTAACAATGAGTTGTGATAAGATAAAAATAAGTCAATCATTAAAACGTGACAGTGAACACAAATAATGATTTTTTTATTAAACATATAATTGTGACTTGCATCACTTTTTGTATATTGAAAGTACGAAAATGGACAATTTAGTTTTAATCATTTCCGCTATCGCCTTTATAGAATCCTAATTAACAAGCGTTCTCTGTTCTCTTTTCTGCCCATATGACATATTCCGTATCTTTACTCAAGGAAGATACACATGAAAGCCCCAATTGCGATAACCTCATTCCGTCCGCAAAAACCTCTTGCCATCTCTATTGGCGTTCTGGCCATTGTGATACTGCCCTTTCTCTCGTATTACACCGTAAATGAAGGCGAGCGCGGTATTTTGCTTCGCTACGGAAAAATAGTAAAAGTGGCCGATCCGGGGTTGGGTTTTAAGATTCCTTTTATGGAAAGTGTGGAGAAAATTTCCACGCGTAATCAGGCTGTTGTCTATCAAGGGTTGCAAGCCTACAGTCGTGACCAGCAGCCAGCGCAAATGACTGTATCAGTCAGCTTCCATATTAAGCCTTCAGAAGCGGGGGCGGTTTATACTACCTATAACACCATTGACGCCTTAAAAGATCGCCTTATTGTTCGACAGTTGCCGACCCAACTGGAGAACGTTTTCGGGCAGTATACTGCCATCAGCGCCGTACAGGATCGTACAAAATTAGTTCAGGATCTACAAAACGCGATGCGTAAAGCCGTGGTTGGCCCGGTGGTTATTGACGGGGTGCAAATTGAGAATATTGATTTTTCTGATGCTTATGAAAAGTCGATTGAGGACCGGATGAAAGCGGAAGTCGCTATTGCCACACGTAAACAAAATCTGGAAACAGAAAAAATCCAGGCGCAAATTGCGGTAACTCAAGCCCAGGCAGAAGCAGATAGTAAGCTGGCGGCGGCCAAAGCGGAAGCAGAAACGATTCGCGTAAGAGGTGCGGCAGAAGCCGAAACTATCCGTTTAAAAAGTGCCGCAGAAGCAGAAGCTATTCGCCTGCGCGGAGAAGCACTGCGAGATAATCCAGGCCTTGTAGCCCTTACCACTGCTGAACGCTGGAACGGTAAATTACCCGATACCATGATCCCCGGCAGTACAGTTCCGTTTATCTCCACCAAATAATAAAGGGCCGCGTTTGCGGCCCATGAGACTGATGGCAAAGGCAAAACTGCCTGATGCGCTACGCTTATCAGGCCTACATACTTCCTGCAATATATAGAATTTGCACGATCTAGTAGGTCGGATAAGGCGTACACGCCGCATCCGACATAAACAACGCGCACTTTGCTAATAATCTGCAGGGCCGCTTTCGCGGCCCTTCTCACAAAACGTCTTACTGATTACAGCAGCGCTTTGGCTTTCGCAACAACGTTGTCAACGGTGAAGCCGAACTCTTCGAACAGCTGTTCTGCCGGAGCAGATTCACCGAAGGTATTCATGCCGACGATAGCGCCATTCAGGCCAACATACTTGTACCAGTAGTCAGCAATGCCCGCTTCCACCGCAACGCGAGCAGTAACCGCTTTCGGCAGTACAGACTCACGGTAAGCCGCATCCTGCTTGTCGAACGCGTCGGTAGACGGCATAGAAACCACGCGCGCTTTCACGCCTTCGGCAGTCAGTTTTTCATATGCAGCGACAGCCAGTTCAACTTCAGAACCAGTGGCGATGAAGATCAGTTCCGGCTGACCGGCACAGTCTTTCAGCACATAACCACCACGCGCGATGTTTGCCAGCTGCTCTTCAGTACGTTCTTGCTGCGCCAGGTTCTGACGGGAGAGGATCAATGCGGTCGGGCCGTCCTGACGCTCAACACCGTATTTCCACGCTACCGCGGATTCAACCTGGTCACACGGGCGCCATGTAGACATGTTCGGGGTCACGCGCAGAGAAGCGACCTGCTCTACCGGCTGGTGAGTCGGGCCATCTTCGCCCAGACCGATGGAATCGTGGGTGTAAACCATCACCTGACGCTGTTTCATCAGCGCTGCCATACGTACGGCGTTACGTGCGTATTCCACAAACATCAGGAAGGTGGAGGTGTACGGCAGGAAACCACCGTGCAGGGAGATACCGTTAGCAATCGCGGTCATACCGAACTCGCGAACACCGTAGTGGATGTAGTTACCCGCGGCATCTTCGTTGATTGCTTTAGAGCCAGACCACAGAGTCAGGTTAGATGGCGCCAGGTCAGCGGAACCGCCGAGGAATTCCGGCAACAGCGGACCGAACGCTTCAATCGCATTCTGAGATGCTTTACGGCTGGCGATTTTCACCGGGTTCGCCTGCAGTTTAGCGATGAACTCTTTTGCTTTCGCGTCGAAGTCAGACGGCATTTCGCCTTTCATACGGCGGGTAAATTCAGCAGCTTCCTGCGGATAAGCTTTCGCGTAAGCAGCGAATTTCTCGTTCCATGCGGACTCTTTCGCCTGACCTGCTTCTTTCGCATCCCACTGAGCATAGATTTCAGACGGGATTTCGAACGGCGCATATTTCCAGCCCAGCTGTTCGCGGGTCAGGGCAATTTCAGCGTCGCCCAGCGGCGCACCGTGGGAGTCGTGCGTACCGGCTTTGTTCGGGGAACCGAAACCGATGATGGTTTTGCACATCAGCAGGGACGGTTTGTCAGTCACTGCGCGCGCTTCTTCTACTGCGCGTTTGATGGATGCCGCGTCATGACCGTCGATGTCGCGAATAACGTGCCAACCGTAGGCTTCGAAACGCATTGCGGTATCGTCGGTGAACCAGCCTTCAACGTGACCATCAATAGAGATACCGTTGTCATCGTAGAATGCAATCAGTTTACCCAGCTTCAGGGTGCCCGCCAGAGAGCAAACTTCGTGGGAGATGCCTTCCATCATGCAGCCATCACCCATGAACGCGTAGGTGTAGTGGTCAACGATGTCGTAACCAGGACGGTTAAACTGCGCCGCCAGCGTTTTTTCTGCGATAGCCATACCGACTGCGTTGGCAATACCCTGACCCAGCGGACCAGTGGTGGTTTCCACACCAGCGGTGTAACCCACTTCCGGGTGGCCCGGCGTTTTGGAATGCAGTTGACGGAAGTTTTTCAGTTCTTCCATCGGCAGATCATAACCAGTGAGGTGCAGCAGGCTGTAGATCAGCATGGAGCCGTGGCCGTTGGACAGCACGAAGCGGTCACGGTCAGCCCAGGACGGATTCTGCGGGTTATGTTTCAGGAAATCACGCCACAGGACTTCGGCAATGTCAGCCATACCCATCGGGGCGCCCGGGTGACCGGATTTGGCTTTTTGTACTGCGTCCATGCTCAGCGCACGAATAGCATTGGCAAGCTCTTTACGTGAGGACATTTTGACTCCAGATCGGATGATGAAGGGCACGCCCTTAACGACTTGACGACAGCGCGTTTTGGGCTACGCCGGAAAATTTGCCAACAATTTACCGCAAGCCGCGCGTCATGTACATGGAACATCCTTTTGCCGTCTCAGAAATCTCTGGATCATGCTCGCATGTTGCGCAATCTGCTCGCCCGTCCATCACGCTTTTCCTTATACTTAGCCAGAACGTCGATTCACCTGCAAACGGCGTATTTTTAGAATAATCCTGACCTTGTGCGGAAGAGAAAACATGAAAATTCGCGCCTTATTGGTAGCAATGAGCGTGGCAACGGCACTGACCGGTTGCCAGAATATGGACACCAATGGACTGCTCTCATCTGGAGCGGAAGCTTTTCAGGCTTACACGCTGAGTGATGCGCAGGTGAAAAGCCTGAGCGATCAGGCATGCCAGGAGATGGACAGCAAGGCGACGATTGCACCAGCCAGTAGCGAATATGCTAAACGCCTGACAGCAATTTCCCGTGCATTGGGCGATAACATCAACGGTCAGCCGGTGAATTACAAAGTGTATATGGCGAAGGATGTGAACGCTTTTGCAATGGCGAATGGCTGCATCCGTGTCTACAGTGGCTTGATGGATATGATGACCGATAACGAAGTTGAAGCAGTGATAGGCCACGAGATGGGACACGTCGCATTAGGTCATGTGAAGAAAGGGATGCAGGTAGCGTTAGGTACCAATGCAGTACGCGTCGCGGCGGCCTCTGCGGGCGGAGTTATCGGCAGCTTATCGCAATCACAACTCGGCGACCTGGGCGAGAAACTGGTCAACTCGCAATTCTCTCAGCGCCAGGAATCGGAAGCAGATGATTACTCCTATGACCTTCTGCGCCAACGCGGCATCAGCCCGGCGGGTCTTGCCACCAGCTTTGAAAAACTGGCGAAACTGGAAGCTGGCCGCCAAAGCTCAATGTTTGACGACCATCCGGCCTCCGCCGAACGCGCCCAGCATATTCGCGATCGCATGAGCGCGGATGGAGTTAAGTAAAGTCTGGTGGTGCCGAACGTAGATCAGATAAGGCATTCACGCCGCATCCGACATGAATGGCACATTTACTACCTCGTGCGCATTGCCGGATGCGATGCTGGCGCATCTTATCCGGCCTACAGGTGCCGAACGTAGGTCAGATAAGGCGTTCACGCCGCATCCGACATGAATGGCACATTTACTACCTCGTGCGCATTGCCGGATGCGATGCTGGCGCATCTTATCCGGCCTACAGGTGCCGAACGTAGGTCAGATAAGGCGTTCACGCTGCATCCGACATTAATAGCAAATAGTACGTTACCCGTGCGCAGCTTATTCGGCGCTTACTCGCCCTTTTTCGCCGCCTGAATATACAGCATCTCCAGCGCCAGCGTCGCTGCTGCCAGAGCGGTGATTTCAGACTGATCGTATGCCGGAGCCACTTCCACTACGTCCATCCCAACAATGTTGAGATCTTTCAGACCACGAACCAGTTTAATGGCGCGATCGGAGGTCAGGCCGCCAATCACTGGCGTACCGGTTCCCGGCGCAAATGCAGGGTCCAGGCAATCGATATCAAAGGTCAGGTAAACCGGCATATCACCAACAATCTGTTTCACCTGGGCGATAACGTCATCCACACTGCGATCGTTCACCTGGCAAGCATCCAGCACGGTAAAGCCATTATCTTTATCGAACTCAGTACGAATACCAATCTGCACGGAATGATTCGGGTCGATCAGACCTTCTTTCGGCGCAGTATAGAACATGGTGCCGTGGTCAAATTCACAACCGTTCGCATAGGTATCGGTGTGGGCGTCAAAGTGTACCAGCGCCATTTTGCCGAAATGCTTCGCATGAGCACGCAACAGCGGCAGCGTAACAAAGTGGTCACCACCGAAGGAGAGCATACGCTTGCCAGCAGCCAGCAGCTTCTCGGCGTGCGCCTGCAATTTCTCGCTCATCTCACGGGCATCGCCGAAGGCATACACCAGATCGCCGCAGTCCACCACGTTCAGGCGCTCACGCATGTCGAAATTCCACGGGAAGCGATTGTGTTCCCAGGCCAGATTCGTCGAAACCTGGCGAATCGCTGCCGGACCGTGGCGCCCCCCCGCACGACCAGAAGTGGCCATATCAAACGGCACGCCAGTAATCACCCAGTCGGCATCGCTGTCATACGGCTGGAAGTTCATCGGCAGGCGTAAAAAACCAAAGGCATTGGAAACCAGTGAGTTATCGTATTGATGACCTAAGGTGCTCATGGATGGACTCCTATTACAAAGTCGATATAAAAAAACCCTTCCGCGTCGTTAGGCCCGACGAGGAAGGGTTGGATTCGCGAAACACATATTTAGAGCAATTATCGCCTTAAATGGGCGAAGCATCAAGCGAGGTTGCTACTTACGACACGGCGGCGGCGCATAACCGTTGTTGTCTGCAGGAAATGCCTGCGCAGAACATGGCGGTTGCGCATTTTGAACCGGGCTTTGCAATTCAAAAGCGGCAAAGCCAATCACCCCTGTATTACGCACATCGCCTTGCGCCGAATTGGCAGCGTAGGAATCAGCAACGTTGGCGAACTGAAAAGCCGCTTCGGTATGTTTATCTTTGCGGAATCCTTTAATCGCTAACGAATCTCCAGCATTCACAATATAGCCATTGTTGTTCAACGAACCTTGTTTTCCGTTCAGAACATCCAGGCCATCAACCGTGGCAACAATCTCGTAGTTAGTGTTACGGCTGTAGTTACGGATATATAGTTGATAATTCATTCCCACACGAGCCTGAACAATATATCTCGGCTCATTATTTGATGAATCATAAACCCGTGTTATAGGAAGCGAATTGAAATTAGCATCACGAATAGCATATTCCAGTTCGTTAATACGAATACTGTAAACGCGATCGTAACCAGAAGGAATGTTAGTTGAATAGTTAATAACGATCATTTCTGCGGGATCGCGCCAGGCTCGTTCAGCAGATACGCCCTGAACCGATGAGTGCACATCCCCACCCCAGGCGGTGCCGACATTGCCCGATGCACTGCTATTATACTGCGCATTACTGGAACAACCAGCCAGCAGCACGACTAATGCTATCAACGCGCTACGTACTTTCCATTTTTTCATAACCGTTCCCTCTGCATTTAATTAATGCAGCGATTGTAGGGAGATTATTTAATAAGAAAAGCAGCAAAATTATTTTTAAGAATATATAAAAAGAAAGCGAGCCGATTTACGTAAATAAATCGACCCGCCAGCGGAATAATCTTAATTACTCATCTTCAAGATAAGTATAACCGTACAAACCTGCCTCGAACTCTTCCAGGAACTGTTGTTGCAGTTCAGCATCAAGATCGGTTTTCTTCACCTGATCGCGGAACTGGGTTAACAGCGTTTTCGGATCGAGCTGAACATATTGCAGCATGTCCGCCACGGTATCGCCTTCATCAGACAGTTCCACTTCTACGCTGCCATCCGGGAAGACAAATACGTCAACCGCTTCGGTATCACCGAACAGGTTGTGCATGTTGCCGAGGATCTCCTGATAGGCACCGACCATAAAGAAACCAAGCATCGGCGGATTCTCCGGGTCGTACTCCGGCATCGGCATTGTCGTGGCGATACCATCGCCATCAATATAGTGATCGATAGCGCCGTCAGAGTCACAGGTGATATCCAACAGAACCGCGCGGCGTTCCGGGACTTGATTCAGCCCTTCCAGCGGCAGAACCGGGAACAACTGGTCGATCCCCCACGCATCCGGCATCGACTGGAACAATGAAAAGTTGACGTACATTTTGTCCGCCATACGTTCCTGCAATTCGTCGATAATCGGGCGATGGGCGCGATTTTGCGGGTCCAGTTGTTTCTGCACTTCATGGCACATACTCAAATAGAGCTGTTCCGCCCATGCGCGTTCTTGCAGGTTATAAGTGCCTGAAGAATAGCCAATATGAATATCGTGCAGATCCATCTGGCTGTCATGCAGCCACTCGCGCAGTGAACGGCGAGTTCCCGGCTCGTGCATCTCCAGCCAGGTTTCCCACATGCTTTGCAGCGCGCGCGGCGCGTCTTCTGCGGGCGCGGTTGGGACCGTGTATTCGTTACGTTCCACACCGATGATATTCGATACCAGCACGGTATGGTGCGCAGTCACCGCACGGCCCGATTCGGTGATCACCGTCGGATGCGGCAGGCCATTTTCTTCACAGGCATCGCCAATCGCCCAGATAATGTTGTTGGCGTATTCATTGAGGCCGTAGTTCACCGAACAATCGGACTGCGAACGAGTACCTTCATAATCCACACCCAGACCGCCGCCAACATCAAAACACTGAATGTTGACACCCAGTTTGTGCAACTCAACATAGAAGCGTGCAGATTCACGAACGCCAGTGGCGATATCGCGAATATTCGCCATCTGTGAACCGAGGTGGAAGTGCAGCAGTTGCAGGCTGTCGAGACGCCCGGCTTCACGCAACGTTTCAACCAGTTGCAGAACCTGCGTCGCTGCCAGACCGAATTTCGACTTCTCGCCGCCGGAAGACTGCCATTTGCCAGAACCTTGCGAGGCCAGACGGGCACGCACGCCCAGACGAGGGATGACGTTCAGACGTTCTGCTTCATCCAGCACAATGGCGATTTCCGACATTTTCTCAATAACCAGATAGACCTTATGGCCCATCTTCTCGCCAATCAGCGCCAGACGAATATATTCACGATCTTTATAACCGTTACAGACGATGACGCTGCGAGTCATTCCTGCATGCGCCAGAACCGCCATCAACTCGGCTTTCGACCCGGCTTCCAGCCCCAGCGGTTCGCCAGAGTGAATCAGCGACTCAATCACACGGCGATGCTGGTTAACTTTGATCGGATAAACGAGGAAATAGTCGCCGTTGTAACCGTAGGATTCACGCGCGCGTTTGAACGCAGCGTTAATAGAACGCAAGCGGTGTTGCAAGATCTGCGGGAAGCAGAACAGTGCAGGCAGACGCTGGCCCTGCGCTTCGCGAGTTTTCACCAACTGCGCGAGATCGACGCGAGCTTCCGGGACGTCCGGGTCCGGGCAGACACTGATGTGGCCCAGCTCATTCACGTCGTAGTAGTTATTGCCCCACCAGGCAATATTGTAAGTACGCAGCATCTTGCTGGCTTCCTGCGAGCTCATTGCAACCTCCTGCATGGAGCGTAGTACACCATGTTCGCCCGCTGACGAAGGCAAACTCATAGACATGTCGTCAGACATAGCGAACCTCAAATTATTTTATTAAGTGTAAAACAGTTAACCACTATCGCAGCCTCAAACTGCGATAACAACCCATAAGCACACGGATTTTCCAGCAGCGTATGCTGACACTCCGACTGCGCAATCGGTTTCTTTTTCATAACATTATTAAGCACATAACCGAACGTAACTGTGACAGTCCGGCGAAACCACGAGAAAACTCTTGTCATAACAAGAGCGCCCTTGTTCAGTCCTCAATAACTGTTGCCAGCTCTTGAATCCTGAGAAGCGCCGAGATGGGTATAACATCGGCAGGTATGCAAAGCAGAGATGCAGAGTGCGGGGAACGAATCTACACCAGAACGGTGCGACAGATTAAGCAGCAGACAACGATTCATTATTTCGTATCACCTCCACGGCCGCCTGCAAAGACGAACCAACAAGCTAAAACACTGATTTCAACCCGGCTGGAAGTGGCAACACGAAAGAAACGCCGTGTGCTTTTTATTTAAGCCGCGCGTCGCGTTTTATACCCCACAATGGCAGAAAAATGCAAAAGATAAATGCGCAGAATGCCAGCATTGTCAGGAAAAATTTCCAGCCACGTTTTTAGCAGAATGAGACATGTTTCAAAAAAAAGTGGCAATCGGGTGAAGAATTGACCTAAAATAGCCATCCAGATGTTAATCCGTCCATACTGATTAACACTCAGACTGCCAGTGTTTTTAACCTGCAGAGTCGTGGTAGGATCCGCTACCACAGAAATTCCACACAACAGTTTGAGCTAACTAAATTCTCTTTAGGTGATATTAAATATGGCAAAACACCTTTTTACGTCCGAGTCCGTTTCTGAAGGGCATCCTGACAAAATTGCTGACCAAATTTCTGATGCCGTTTTAGACGCGATCCTCGAACAGGATCCGAAAGCACGCGTTGCTTGCGAAACCTACGTAAAAACCGGCATGGTTTTAGTTGGCGGTGAAATCACTACCAGCGCCTGGGTAGACATCGAAGAGATCACCCGTAATACCGTTCGTGAGATTGGCTATGTGCATTCCGACATGGGCTTTGACGCTAACTCCTGTGCGGTTCTGAGCGCCATCGGTAAACAGTCCCCGGATATCAACCAGGGTGTTGACCGTGCCGATCCGCTGGAACAGGGCGCGGGCGACCAGGGTCTGATGTTTGGCTACGCGACCAATGAAACCGACGTGCTGATGCCAGCACCTATCACCTATGCGCACCGTCTGGTACAACGTCAGGCTGAAGTGCGTAAAAACGGCACTCTGCCATGGCTGCGCCCGGACGCGAAAAGCCAGGTTACTTTCCAGTATGATGACGGCAAAATCGTCGGCATCGATGCGGTGGTGCTTTCCACTCAGCACTCTGAAGAAATCGACCAGAAATGCCTGCAAGAAGCGGTTATGGAAGAGATCATCAAACCGATTCTGCCGTCTGAATGGCTGACTTCTGCAACCAAATTCTTCATCAACCCGACCGGACGTTTCGTGATCGGCGGTCCGATGGGCGACTGCGGTCTGACCGGACGTAAAATTATCGTAGATACCTACGGCGGCATGGCGCGTCACGGTGGCGGTGCGTTCTCCGGTAAAGATCCATCAAAAGTGGACCGTTCTGCAGCGTACGCCGCACGCTATGTAGCGAAAAACATCGTTGCCGCTGGCCTGGCTGATCGTTGTGAAATCCAGGTTTCCTACGCAATCGGCGTGGCTGAACCGACCTCCATCATGGTGGAAACTTTCGGTACCGAGAAAGTGCCTTCAGAACAACTGACCCTGCTGGTGCGCGAGTTCTTCGACCTGCGTCCATACGGTCTGATTAAGATGCTGGATCTGCTGCACCCGATCTACAAAGAGACCGCGGCATATGGTCACTTTGGTCGCGAACATTTCCCATGGGAAAAAACCGACAAAGCACAGCTTCTGCGCGATGCCGCTGGACTGAAATAATACTCCAGCGCCTTCGTCTTCAAGGCCAGCCACGCGCTGGCCTTTTCTTTTCCAGTGAAATGCCCGATGCGCTACGCCTATCAGGCCTACAACTATCGCAATAGAAAGGTGGATAAGGCATTCACGCTGCATCCGGTAAAAAGCCGTCCGCACGATAGCAATATTCTGTTGCTGAACACGTTTACTCGTAAAGTATCACAATAATTGAAACCGATTACACCAGCCTACATGCCAGATATTAATAATATTTTCATCATATTATTCAATTTCCACAGTTGTTACATTTCTTTTCAGCAAAGTCTTAACTGAAGATAACTCTGTTTAATTCATGATGATATAAATCAATAATTTTCATGCACTTAAATTATAGTTATTATGAATGCCAGTGTAAGCGATTACACTGATGTGATTTGCTTCACATCTTTTTCCGTCATACTCACCTATCTTAATTCACAATAAAAAATAACCACATTGGAGGGCATCATGCCTGACGCTAAAAAACAAGGGCGGTCAAACAAGGCAATGACGTTTTTCGTCTGCTTCCTTGCCGCTTTGGCGGGATTACTCTTTGGTCTGGATATCGGCGTAATTGCTGGCGCACTGCCGTTTATTGCAGATGAATTCCAGATTACCTCGCACACACAAGAATGGGTCGTAAGTTCCATGATGTTTGGTGCGGCAGTCGGAGCTGTGGGCAGCGGCTGGCTCTCCTTTAAACTCGGGCGCAAAAAGAGCCTGATGATCGGCGCAATCCTGTTTGTTGCCGGGTCGTTGTTCTCTGCTGCCGCGCCAAATGTTGAAGTGCTGATCCTTTCCCGTGTTTTATTAGGTCTGGCAGTAGGTGTTGCCTCTTATACCGCACCGCTGTATCTCTCTGAAATTGCACCTGAGAAAATTCGCGGCAGTATGATCTCGATGTATCAATTGATGATTACCATCGGCATCCTCGGTGCTTATCTTTCTGATACCGCCTTCAGCTACACTGGCGCATGGCGCTGGATGCTGGGCGTGATTATCATCCCGGCGATACTGCTGCTGATTGGTGTCTTCTTCCTGCCAGACAGTCCACGTTGGTTTGCTGCAAAACGCCGCTTTATCGATGCCGAGCGCGTGCTAATGCGTTTGCGTGATACCAGTGCAGAAGCCAAACGCGAGCTGGATGAAATCCGCGAAAGTTTGCAGGTTAAACAGAGTGGTTGGGCGCTGTTTAAAGAGAACAGCAATTTCCGCCGTGCAGTATTCCTGGGTGTACTGTTGCAGGTAATGCAGCAATTCACCGGGATGAACGTCATCATGTATTACGCACCGAAAATCTTCGAACTGGCAGGTTATACCAACACCACAGAGCAAATGTGGGGGACAGTGATCGTCGGCCTGACCAACGTACTCGCCACCTTTATCGCTATCGGCCTTGTTGACCGCTGGGGACGTAAACCAACGCTAACGCTGGGCTTCCTGGTGATGGCTGTTGGCATGGGCGTGCTGGGCACAATGATGCACATCGGTATTCACTCGCCGTCGGCGCAGTATTTCGCCATCGCCATGCTGCTGATGTTTATTGTCGGTTTTGCCATGAGTGCCGGTCCGCTGATTTGGGTATTGTGCTCCGAAATTCAACCACTGAAAGGCCGCGATTTTGGTATCACTTGCTCCACCGCCACCAACTGGATTGCCAACATGATTGTCGGTGCAACGTTCCTGACTATGCTCAATACGCTGGGCAACGCCAATACATTCTGGGTTTACGCGGGTCTGAATGTGTTGTTTATCCTGCTGACGCTGTGGCTGGTGCCGGAAACCAAACACGTTTCGCTGGAACACATTGAGCGTAATCTGATGAAAGGCCGCAAACTACGTGAAATCGGCGCTCGCGATTAATCACGTCAGGCTTCCTCCCGTCGGGGAGGAAGCCGCCTCTTGCAGTCCTCTTTTCTTCGCTCTATCCTCTGCCGCTATGAAAACTCCCCGTCTCCCTATCGCTATCCAACAGGCTGTTATGCGTCGCCTGCGGGAAAAACTCGCCCAGGCCAACCTGAAGCTGGGGCGTAGCTACCCGGAGCCAAAACTCTTTTACACTCAACGCGGAACATCAGCCGGAACGGCCTGGCTGGAGAGCTATGAAATTCGTCTCAATCCCGTTTTGCTGATGGAAAACAGCGAAGCCTTTATTGAAGAAGTGGTGCCGCATGAACTGGCGCATTTGCTGGTATGGAAACATTTCGGGCGCGTAGCGCCGCATGGCAAAGAGTGGAAGTGGATGATGGAAAGCATACTGGGCGTTCCTGCGCGCCGTACACATCAATTTGAACTACAATCTGTGCGCCGCAACACCTTCCCTTACCGCTGCAAATGTCAGGAGCATCAGCTCACCGTGCGTCGCCACAATCGTGTAGTACGTGGCGAGGCCGTCTATCGCTGCGTTCGCTGCGGTGAACAACTGGTTGCTAAATAACCACCTGAACTATCAGGAACTTTCCTGATCTGGCTGATTGCATAGCAGAACAACTTTCGCTACGTTGCTGGCTCGTTTTAACACGGAGTTAGTGATGTACCGTTATTTCTCTGTTGCTGCGCTGGTACTGAGCGCCGCATTTTCCGGCTCAACGTTGGCCGAAGGTATCAATAGTTTTTCTCAGGCGAAAGCCGCTGCGGTAAAAGTCCACGCCGATGCGCCGGGTACGTTTTACTGCGGATGTAAAATTAACTGGCAGGGTAAAAAAGGCGTTGTCGATCTGCAATCCTGCGGGTATCAGGTGCGCAAAAATGAAAACCGCGCCAGCCGCGTAGAGTGGGAACACGTCGTTCCCGCCTGGCAGTTCGGTCACCAACGCCAGTGCTGGCAGGACGGTGGACGTAAAAACTGCGCCAAAGATCCGGTCTATCGCAAGATGGAAAGCGATATGCATAACCTGCAACCGTCAGTTGGCGAAGTGAACGGCGATCGCGGCAATTTTATGTACAGCCAGTGGAATGGCGGCGAAGGCCAGTACGGGCAGTGCGCCATGAAGGTGGATTTCAAAGAAAAAGTCGCAGAACCGCCAGCACGTGCGCGTGGCGCCATTGCTCGTACCTACTTCTATATGCGCGACCAGTACAATCTGACGCTTTCCCGCCAGCAGACACAACTGTTTAACGCCTGGGACAAGATGTATCCGGTCACCGACTGGGAGTGCGAACGCGACGAACGCATCGCGAAGGTACAGGGCAATCATAATCCGTATGTGCAACGCGCTTGCCAGGCGAGAAAGAGCTAACCTACACTAGCGAAATTCTTTTTTGTTAACCCTACCCCACGCGCGCAATCGCGTGGGGAGACGACGCGGATTTTTAACTATGCGTATCCCTCGCATTTATCACCCTGAGCCACTCACCAGTCACTCGCATATCGCACTTTGCGAAGACGCTGCCAACCATATTGGTCGCGTCCTGCGTATGGGGCCGGGGCAGGCATTACAGTTATTTGACGGTAGCAATCAGGTCTTTGACGCTGAAATTACCAGCGCCAGCAAAAAGAGCGTGGAAGTAAAAGTACTGGAAGGTCGACTCGACGATCATGAATCGCCGCTGCATATCCACCTCGGACAGGTAATGTCACGCGGTGAAAAAATGGAATTCACTATCCAGAAATCGATCGAACTTGGGGTAAGCCTCATTACGCCACTTTTTTCTGAGCGCTGCGGCGTTAAACTGGATAACGAACGTCTGAACAAGAAGCTCCAGCAGTGGCAGAAAATAGCAATTGCTGCTTGTGAGCAGTGTGGTCGTAACCGGGTGCCGGAAATCCGTCCAGCGATGAGTCTGGAAGCCTGGTGCGCAGAACAGGATGAAGGACTGAAACTGAATCTTCATCCGCGCGCCAGTAACAGTATCAACACGTTGCCATTACCGGTTGAACGCGTCCGCCTGCTGATTGGCCCGGAAGGCGGTTTGTCGGCAGATGAAATTGCCATGACTGCCCGCTATCAATTTACTGATATCCTGTTGGGACCTCGCGTTTTGCGTACAGAGACAACAGCGCTCACCGCCATTACCGCACTGCAGGTGCGATTCGGCGATTTGGGCTAACGGAGAAGAATAATGATCAAGCTCGGCATCGTGATGGACCCCATCGCAAGCATCAACATCAAGAAAGATTCCAGTTTCGCCATGTTGCTGGAAGCACAACGCCGTGGTTACGAACTTCACTATATGGAGATGGGCGATCTGTACCTGATCAATGGTGAAGCCCGCGCCCGTACCCGCACGCTGAACGTGAAGCAGAACTACGAAGAGTGGTTTTCATTTGTCGGTGAACAGGATCTGCCGCTGGCGGATCTCGATGTGATCCTGATGCGTAAAGATCCCCCATTTGATACCGAGTTTATCTACGCCACTTATATTCTGGAACGCGCTGAAGAGAAAGGTACGTTGATCGTCAACAAACCGCAAAGTCTGCGTGATTGTAACGAAAAACTGTTTACCGCCTGGTTCTCTGACCTAACGCCGGAAACGCTGGTCACTCGCGATAAAGCGCAGATAAAAGCGTTCTGGGAGAAACACAGCGACATCATTCTTAAACCGCTGGACGGGATGGGCGGTGCGTCCATTTTCCGCGTGAAAGAAAGCGATCCGAACCTTGGCGTGATTGTCGAAACCCTGACCGAACACGGTACTCGTTACTGCATGGCGCAGAATTATCTACCTGCCATTAAAGATGGCGACAAACGCGTGTTGGTGGTGGATGGCGAACCCGTACCGTACTGTCTGGCGCGTATTCCGCAGGGTGGCGAAACTCGTGGCAACCTGGCCGCCGGTGGTCGCGGCGAACCTCGTCCACTGACAGAAAGTGACTGGAAAATCGCCCGTCAGATTGGACCGACATTGAAAGAAAAAGGGCTGATTTTTGTTGGTCTGGATATCATCGGCGACCGCCTGACTGAGATTAACGTTACCAGCCCAACCTGTATTCGTGAGATTGAAGCCGAATTTCCGATCTCGATCACCGGAATGTTGATGGATGCTATCGAAGCGCGTTTACAGCAGCAGTAAAAACCCTTAACGAGAGGGATCTCGTTAAAACCGTGAGTGACAGCGCTCTTCTTTCCCAGCATACTGAGCGCTGTTGCTTTTTTGAACCAGGAAACAGAACCTCTGACAATGAATTTACAGCATCACTTTCTTATTGCCATGCCTGCTCTCCAGGATCCGATTTTCCGCCGTTCCGTGGTCTACATTTGCGAACATAATGCAGATGGAGCAATGGGGATTATCATTAATAAACCGCTGGAAAATCTCAAAATTGAAGGGATTCTGGAAAAGCTAAAGATCACGCCGGAGCCGCGTGATGAGTCAATCCGTCTGGATAAACCCGTTATGCTCGGTGGCCCGTTGGCAGAAGATCGCGGGTTTATTTTGCATACTCCCCCCTCCAATTTTGCCTCCAGCATTCGCATTTCTGACAACACGATCATGACCACATCCCGTGATGTACTGGAAACTCTCGGCACCGATAAGCAACCCACTGACGTGATAGTGGCGCTGGGCTACGCCTCCTGGGATAAAGGCCAACTGGAGCAAGAAATTCTCGATAACGCCTGGCTAACTGCCCCGGCAGACCTGAACATTCTGTTCAAAACGCCGATTGCCGACCGCTGGCGCGATGCGGCAAAACTGATTGGTGTTGATATTCTCACCATGCCTGGTGTAGCAGGGCACGCCTGATGAGTGGAACCTTACTCGCCTTCGACTTCGGCACCAAAAGCATTGGCGTAGCGGTCGGTCAACGCATTACCGGCACCGCTCGCCCACTCCCCGCAATTAAAGCGCAGGACGGTACGCCGGACTGGAACATCATCGAGCGTTTACTGAAAGAGTGGCTGCCGGACGAAATCATCGTCGGTTTGCCGCTGAATATGGACGGCACCGAGCAACCTTTAACCGCCCGGGCACGTAAATTCGCCAACCGTATTCATGGTCGTTTCGGCGTTGATGTAAAGCTGCATGACGAACGTCTTAGCACCGTAGAAGCGCGTTCCGGCCTGTTCGAACAGGGCGGTTATCGGGCGCTTAATAAAGGCAAAGTCGACTCCGCCTCTGCGGTTATCATTCTCGAAAGTTATTTCGAGCAGGGATATTAGGGCGATTCGCAAGCCTGACAAATTGTAGATAGCGCCATCGCCCCGTCTTGCCGGATGCGGCGTAAACACCTTATCCGGCCTACATCTGGCAGCGATTGTAGGTCTGATAAGACGCGTTAGCGTCACATCAGACATTTATTGCCTTTGTAGGCCCGATAAGCTTGCACATCGGGCATGGCAACGTCACAAACGCCCTTCCCCCACCCGCTGCTGATAACTCTGCTGAAAAGTTAACATCCCCACCTGCTGCCCGGTTTGAATAACATGCGGCAACTGGTGGTTTTTCCCTTCGCGAATCAAATTCCCCACCGCAGGTGTGTTAATCAGCAATTCAAACAGCGCCACGCGTCCTTCCTGTTTATCCACTTCCAGCTTTTGTGACAACACTGCCCGTAAACTACCCGCCAGTTGATTACGCACGGGATCTTTTTCCTGCGCCGGAAACGAATCCACCAGCCGCTCGACCGCCTGAGCCGCTCCGCGCGTATGCAAGGTTGCCAGCACCAGATGACCTGTTTCTGCCGCCGTCAACGCCAGGCGAATAGTCTCGCTGTCCCGCAGCTCGCCAAGCAAAATTACATCGGGATCTTCCCGCAATGCCGCACGTAATCCCGATGCAAACGTCATACAGTGCAAACCAATCTCCCGCTGCTGGATCAAACATCGCTGGCTGGCATAAAGATATTCCACAGGATCTTCCAGCGTAAGAATATGCGCATCGGTATGCTGATTGAGATAACCAACCATCGCCGCCAGTGTGGTGGATTTGCCGCTCCCCGTCGCCCCCGTCACCAGAATCAGTCCATTCTCGTTATTGAGTAGTTCCGGTAATACCGTCGGCGCACCAAGTTGTTCGAGTTGCGGGCAATGCGAAGGCAACAACCGTAACGCCAGCGAAATGCCTTGCCGTTGCGCGAACGCACTGCCGCGCAATCGCTGGTTTTCCGCCAACGACACGGCAAAATCCAACTGCCCATTCTCCAGCAATAACGCTCGCTGAGCGTCATCCAGCCATTCCCTTAGCAGCACTTCAACGTCCGGCGTATCAAACGGCGCAGCTTCCATCCTCCCGCGAATACGCCAGCGTGCAGGCCAGGCGCTACACAGGTGTAGATCCGAGACATTATGCTTTACACTAAGAGCCACAATTTCTTCCATATTCATACTAAGATCCTCGGAAAATGAACGATATCGCGCATAACCTGGCACAGGTCCGGGACAAAATCTCAACGGCTGCAACGCGTTGCGGCCGTTCTCCAGAAGAAATTACGCTACTTGCAGTCAGTAAAACCAAACCTGCGAGCGCCATCGCAGAAGCTATTGATGCCGGGCAGCGTGAATTTGGAGAGAATTACGTTCAGGAAGGTGTTGATAAAATTCGCCACTTTCAGGAACTGGGCGTAGAAGGATTGCAATGGCATTTCATTGGCCCATTGCAGTCCAACAAAAGCCGTCTGGTGGCAGAGCACTTTGACTGGTGTCATACCATCGACCGTTTGCGTATCGCCACGCGTCTCAACGATCAGCGTCCGGCAGAACTTCCCCCTCTTAACGTGCTGATACAAATCAACATCAGCGATGAAAACAGTAAGTCAGGCATTCAACTGGCGGAACTGGACGAGCTGGCGGCGGCGGTGGCTGAGCTACCACGTTTACGTCTGCGCGGACTGATGGCAATCCCTGCGCCAGAGTCAGAATATGTAAGGCAGTTTGAAGTCGCACGCCAAATGGCTGTAGCATTTGCCGGGCTGAAAACGCGCTACCCGCATATCGACACACTCTCCCTGGGGATGTCAGACGATATGGAAGCCGCCATTGCGGCAGGTAGCACGATGGTTCGCATCGGCACTGCCATCTTTGGTGCACGTGATTACTCTAAAAAATAAGGAATTAAAGGAACGCCATGAATACGTTGACTTTCCTGCTTTCAACGGTCATTGAGCTGTATACCATGGTGCTGTTATTACGCATCTGGATGCAGTGGGCTCATTGTGATTTTTATAACCCTTTCTCACAGTTTGTGGTGAAAGTCACACAGCCAATTGTCGGACCACTGCGCCGTGTTATTCCGGCAATGGGGCCTATCGACAGTGCCTCACTGCTGGTTGCCTATATTCTCAGCTTTATCAAAGCCATCGTGCTGTTCAAAGTGGTAACCTTCCTACCAATCATCTGGATTGCCGGTTTGTTGATCCTGCTGAAAACCATCGGCCTGCTGATTTTCTGGGTCCTGCTGGTAATGGCGATTATGAGCTGGGTAAGCCAGGGCCGTAGCCCTATTGAATACGTGCTGATTCAGTTAGCCGATCCGCTGCTGCGTCCTATTCGCCGCCTGCTGCCTGCTATGGGGGGAATTGATTTCTCGCCGATGATCCTCGTACTGCTACTGTATGTCATCAATATGGGTATCGCAGAAGTACTGCAGGCGACCGGAAACATGCTGCTACCGGGGCTGTGGATGGCGTTATGAGTGCCGTAACAGTGAACGATGACGGTCTGGTTTTACGGCTTTATATTCAGCCGAAAGCCAGCCGTGATTCTATTGTCGGTTTACATGGCGACGAGGTAAAAGTCGCCATTACCGCACCGCCGGTCGATGGTCAGGCCAACAGCCATCTGGTGAAGTTTCTCGGCAAGCAGTTCCGGGTAGCGAAAAGCCAGGTAGTGATTGAAAAAGGCGAACTTGGTCGTCACAAACAAATTAGAATCATTAATCCGCAACAAATTCCGCCAGAAATCGCGGCGTTAATTAATTAGGTATCCTATGCAAAAAGTTGTCCTCGCAACCGGCAATGCCGGTAAAGTGCGTGAGCTGGCGTCGCTGCTTAGCGACTTCGGCCTTGAGATCGTAGCTCAAACGGAACTCGGCGTGGATTCTGCCGAAGAGACCGGACTGACTTTTATCGAAAACGCGATTCTGAAAGCGCGCCACGCAGCAAAGGTGACTGGCTTGCCGGCGATTGCTGATGATTCCGGCCTGGCGGTTGATGCACTTGGCGGCGCACCGGGTATTTACTCCGCACGTTACTCCGGCGAAGACGCGACCGATCAAAAGAATCTGCAAAAACTACTGGAAACACTGAAAGACGTACCGGACGACCAACGTCAGGCGCGCTTCCATTGCGTGCTGGTATATCTGCGCCACGCTGAAGATCCAACCCCGCTGGTATGCCACGGCACCTGGCCGGGGGTGATTACCCGTGAACCTGTCGGTACTGGCGGCTTTGGTTATGATCCAATCTTCTTCGTACCTTCCGAAGGCAAAACTGCTGCCGAACTGACCCGCGAAGAAAAGAGCGCCATTTCCCACCGTGGTCAAGCGTTGAAACTGCTGCTGGACGCTTTACGTAATGGTTAAATTACCGCCGCTAAGTCTCTACATTCACATCCCGTGGTGCGTGCAGAAATGCCCGTACTGCGATTTCAACTCTCACGCGTTGAAAGGGGAAGTGCCGCACGACGATTATGTTCAGCATTTGCTTTGCGATCTGGACAACGATGTGGCTTACGCCCAGGGCCGTGAAGTGCAGACAATCTTTATTGGCGGCGGCACGCCGAGCTTGCTTTCTGGCCCGGCGATGCAAACGCTGCTGGACGGCGTGCGTGCGCGTTTGCCGCTGGCAGCGGATGCAGAAATTACGATGGAAGCGAACCCTGGCACAGTAGAAGCCGATCGCTTTGTTGATTATCAGCGTGCTGGTGTGAACCGCATCTCTATTGGCGTACAGAGTTTCAGCGAAGATAAGTTAAAACGGCTGGGGCGTATTCATGGTCCGCAAGAAGCGAAACGCGCTGCAAAACTGGCAAGCGGGCTGGGGCTACGTAGTTTTAACCTCGATTTGATGCACGGGTTACCCGATCAATCACTGGAAGAGGCGCTTGGCGATCTGCGCCAGGCCATTGCACTGAATCCGCCGCACCTTTCCTGGTATCAACTGACCATCGAACCCAATACGCTGTTTGGCTCACGCCCGCCCGTTCTGCCGGATGACGACGCGTTGTGGGATATTTTCGAACAGGGGCATCAGTTGTTAACCGCGGCAGGTTATCAACAATATGAAACTTCCGCTTATGCCAAACCAGGTTATCAGTGTCAGCACAATCTTAACTACTGGCGATTTGGCGACTACATCGGTATTGGCTGCGGCGCGCACGGCAAAATCACCTTCTCTGATGGTCGCATCCTGCGTACCACCAAAACGCGTCACCCGCGTGGTTTTATGCAGGGGCGGTATCTGGAAAGCCAGCGCGATGTTGAAACCACAGATAAGCCATTTGAGTTCTTTATGAATCGCTTCCGTTTGCTGGAACCTGCGCCGCGCGTGGAGTTTAGCCAGTATACTGGCCTTTCTGAAGCAGTGATTCGCCCACAGTTAGACGAGGCTATCGCTCAGGGCTATCTCACCGAATGTGCGGATTACTGGCAGATAACGGAACATGGGAAGTTGTTTTTAAATTCGCTGCTGGAGCTTTTTCTGGCGGAGTAAATTTGTGTAGCCGGATGCGGAGTGAACGCCGCATCCGGCTACAGGCCATGCGTCATCGCAATAATTATTTAATCACTCCATTACGCCGTAAATCGTCAGTATCTTTTTTCCAGCGATCGCAGGCCTGGTTGATATCGTCAATCTTCATCAAAATCGCGACTTTTTTACTGTTTATTTCCGAAACTTTCATCGTTAGCGGATATTGTCCTTTTTCAAGCGTTATCCAGTCATCCTGCAATTTACGGCTGAGTTTTTCTGATTGTAGAAAAGTCTGTCGCCGCTGTTCATTGATATCAAAATCCCGTTTCTGCTGAATGGGCACTTCATAACACTCTGCGCTTTGTTTATGGCATGCCGCTATCGCAGGTTGATAGACCTCTTTGTCATATTTCGTGGCGAACGCTTCACTATCATTTTGTTTATTAAACTCATCTCTCTGCTGGAATATCTTTTTAAATGCATCTTCCCGGGTCATTTGTTTGCCATTTGCATTTTTTCCCCAATAAGCATCTGCCGCTTTCTGCGCCGCAACCATTTGCTTATCAAGCTCTTTTACATCCTTTTCCAGCGCAGGAATCGAGTTCTTCTGGGTATTCAACGCTGCTTCAAGCTGACTAAAGCGATAATTGAAATCTTCGCTATTCACAATCAGGTATTTATTATTCGTTTTAATATCGTCGACCACCCGCCCACTATCACTGGCTGCCGCCTGAAAAGAGTAAAAGTTCACCGTCCAGCCAGACGCCGGCGTTCCTTTACTGGTCAGCATTGCTGAGAATTTTACCGGTTTATCTTTCGCCCAGGTCTGTTCGAGCAGTTCATAATCTGCCAGTTGACCGACCCAGGTATAGAGATCATCGCTGGAAGAGACATCGCCTTCTGCTGACCAGGTGGCCTGATTACCTTTCGCATCAAGGTTTTTTAAACTGATAGCATCAAGTTTGAGTATGCCGTGATACTGCTTTTTGAATTGATCTTTTAAAACATTTTCAGTTGGCGGTTCGCCATCAGCCCAGCCATTACCAGACATCAACACAAACAGTGCAGTGCCGACAATCCATTGCTTTTTCACCAGAAAACCTCCGTGCGAAATAATTTGTTCCAGCAATTATCATTAGCGCGATAACAATTAGCAATGGACGTGAGTCTGAAGTGAAAAAGCCCCGGCAAGATACCGGGGCGAGGTGATTAGTACTGATTGAAGATCTGCTGGATCTGCTGCGGATCTTTGGTTTGCGTCAAAGCCAGTTGCAGCAGAACGCGCGCTTTTTGCGGGTTCAGCGTGCCAGAGGCGACGAAACCGTATTTTGCATCATCCACTTCGGCATCCTGAGTCGTTGCCCCTGTCGGTACACGGGAAGAACGCACTACCGCAGTGCCGTTTTTCGCCGCAGTCGCCAGAGTATCAAACACGGTTTTATACAGATTGCCATTACCCACGCCGGCGCTAACGATACCGTCATAGCCCGCCTCTACCAGCGCTTTTGCCGGAAGATCGGAGGCGTTAGCGTAGTTATAAACGATACCGACTTTCGGCAGTTCATTCAGCTTAGAGACATCGAACGGTGTGTCGCTGGTATGCTTACGTGCCGGAGTACGCTGGTAGTCAATCTTACCGTTGTGAATGTAACCCAGCGGGCCATAGTTAACAGACTTAAAGGTCGCTACGTCAGTGGTGTTGGTTTTCGTGACATCACGACCGTCCAGCACGGTATCATTCATCACCACCAGCACGCCACGATTGGCGGAGGCTTTATCTGCTGCGGTAACGACAGCGTTATACAGGTTGAATGGACCGTCTGCGCTCATAGAAGTGGACGGACGCATTGCACCAACCATCACGACTGGCTTATCACATTTCACCGTCAGATCAAGGAAGTAAGCCGTCTCTTCCATCGTGTCGGTGCCGTGAGTAATGACAAAGCCGTCAGTCTTATCGCAGTCGGTGTTAATTTTTTTCGCCAGAGTCAGCCAGACATTATCGTTCATGTCCTGAGAGCCGATATTCACGACCTGCTCGCCTTTAACGTTCGCTATGTCCTTCAGTTGCGGTACCGCATTGACCAGATTTTCTACGCCAACTTTACCCGCTGTGTAGTTAGATTTGGTTGCGGAGTCACCACCACCGGCAATGGTCCCGCCGGTTGCTAAAATGGTGATATTCGGTAATGCCAATGCTGCACCACTAAAACCCATAACCAGTGCGGCAAGTGCCGTCTTTTTGAAAAACTCCATTTCATTCCTCCAGTTACGTGAACGTTACGTATTATCCCTTAGCTTTGTATGGGAAATTTGACGTTAAACAATTTACAACGTGAATATATTTTGGAGTTCTATAAAGTTAGAGGCAGGTAACAAAACGAAGAATTAAACGGCATAAAACAGTATTATGCCGCCTTAAAATAGAGGATTATTTTAAATTTCCGACCAGAGCTTTGCGGCTCTCTTCCAGAGTCACCACACGGCTACAGACATCTTTGCCAAACTGCTGGAAATCTTTTTCCTGCTTTTTCCATTCATTCTGGATTGAGGATTGCAGACCGCCCAGGCTTCCCAGCACGTTCTGTAATGGGTTACCGCCGCTTTTCAGCACCGCTTTCGCGCCCATTTCATTAATGCTGTCCTGCAAAATACCGCCCATCGCCTGATTTACTAACTGCTGACCATCGGCACGAACCTGATCAATGGCTTTGTAGTGGAATGTCAGACCATCGCTGCGCGTTTCGATAATGCGATTCATCTGCTCTTTTAACTGCGCATCAAGTTTAGTCAAACGACTGCGCATTTTGCTGTTTTCGCCCATTTCCTGAACGATGATCTTATCCAGCGCGACACGTGCCTTCTCTACGCGGCTTTTCGCACCTTCATCGATCCACGGCAACGTGCTGCGCAGTTCCGCCTGATAATCCTTCGCCTGCTCGCGCTGGGCGGCGTTCAGAGAATATTGCTTGCCGTTGTACTTCACATTACCGTCTGGCGTGATCACCAGGTCGCCGTTTTCACCTTTCACCTGTACGGTTTGCGGGCTGACAATCACATCATCACGCGGCGTGACGCTGCACTTGTAGTCAGCGTGCGCGGCCATTGCCGTTACTGAAAGCGCTGCCGCCAGCAGCATTTTGCGCATCATAGTCTTCCCTCAAGAAAAATCAGGCCAGCATTTGCTGGCCCCAGATTGATAACAAAGTGCGCATTGTCCATGCCGGATGCGATGTAAATGCCTTATTCGGCCTACTCGATTATGCATCTTTGCAGGCCTGATAAGCGTAGCGCATCGGGCAGTTTTGCATTTGTCATCACCCGTATGCTTTCTTAGTCCCACCAAACGTCGAAAAGTTCGCTGGTGCGAACCTCTTCCAGTTTGCGCTCTTCCAGCCACTTGCGTACAACGGCCTGATGTTCTTCGGTGCATTTGCCGATTTCCTGCATGCAGATCAAACCTTCCCAGGCCAGATATCCGCTGCCGTCAAAGGCCAGTTTGTTCGGTTCGATAACTTCGTTGATAAAATCATCAACGGTTTTATCAATCTGTTCTTCCGATGTACCTTCCGGGAATCGCCATGCCACCGAAAATCCTAATTCCTGGAATTCGTCAATGTGCATTTTTTTACGCAGACGACGGCTACGGTTCTTTGCCATTATTTCACCCTCTCGAACATTAAGTCCCATACTCCGTGACCAAGACGATGACCACGTTGTTCAAATTTCGTCACCGGACGAGATGCCGGACGCGGTACGTAATCGTTGCTCTCTGACAGGTTGTTATAACCATCAATGGAAGACATCACTTCAAGCATATGCTCCGCATAAGGTTCCCAGTCGGTCGCCATATGGAATACGCCCCCCAGCTTCAGTTTGCTTTTTACCAGCCCGGCAAACGGTACCTGAACGATACGGCGTTTATTATGGCGCGCTTTGTGCCACGGGTCAGGGAAAAATAGCTGAACCATGCTCAATGAGTTGTCAGGAATCATTTTATGCAGCACTTCTACCGCGTCATGGCACATCACACGCAGGTTGCTTAAGCCTTCTTCATGCGCGGAGGCCAGGCACGCGCCGACACCCGGTGAATGCACTTCAATGCCGAGAAAGTCCTGCTCCGGGCGTTCTTTCGCCATTGCTACCAGCGAAGCCCCCATACCAAAACCAATCTCAAGTGTCACCGGCGCTTCACGGCCAAACAGCGTCGGGAAATCCAGCATATCTTCGCTGAACTCAACGCCCATCACCGGCCAGTAGTTTTCCAGCGCATGTTCCTGGCCTTTGGTCAGTCGCCCCTGACGGCGCACAAAACTACGGATACGGCGCAGAGGGCGGCCGTTTTCATCAAATTCCGGTGAGATGACGTCGTTTTTCATAAAGATTTAGTCGCTTGTGAAAGTGTTCTGAAAACGGGCATTATCCAAAGTTAGTTGTCGGATGCAAGCATGATAAGGCCGTGACTGCGGAAAGTTCCGGTTTACACTCTGCCGCTGCTGTGCTGCAATCTTGCCCCCAACAACAGTGAATTCGGTGACCATGCAAGCGTCGCAATTTTCAGCCCAGGTTCTGGACTGGTACGATAAATACGGGCGGAAAACCCTGCCCTGGCAAATTGACAAGACGCCCTACAAAGTATGGCTCTCAGAAGTAATGTTGCAACAAACACAGGTTGCGACCGTTATCCCCTATTTTGAACGCTTTATGGCGCGCTTCCCGACGGTGACCGATCTCGCCAATGCGCCGCTGGACGACGTTCTCCACTTGTGGACCGGGCTTGGCTATTACGCCCGCGCGCGCAATCTGCATAAAGCGGCACAGCACGTTGCCACCTTACACGGCGGTAAGTTCCCGGAGACCTTTGAGGAAGTCGCGGCACTGCCTGGCGTCGGACGCTCCACCGCAGGCGCGATTCTCTCACTTTCTCTGGGTAAGCACTTTCCGATTCTCGACGGCAACGTCAAACGGGTGCTGGCGCGATGCTATGCTGTAAGCGGCTGGCCAGGGAAAAAAGAGGTCGAAAATAAACTGTGGCGTTTGAGCGAGCAGGTTACACCCGCCGTCGGCGTGGAGCGGTTTAATCAGGCGATGATGGATTTGGGCGCGATGATTTGCACGCGTTCAAAGCCGAAATGTTCGCTTTGCCCGCTACAAAACGGATGTATTGCCGCTGCCAATAATAGCTGGTCGCTTTATCCGGGAAAAAAACCAAAACAGACGCTGCCGGAGCGCACGGGCTACTTTTTGCTATTACAGCATGATGATGAAGTATTGCTGGCGCAACGTCCGCCAAGCGGATTGTGGGGCGGCCTGTTCTGTTTCCCACAGTTTGCCGATGAAGAAAGTTTGCGGCAATGGCTGGCGCAACGGCAAATCAACGCCGATAAACTGACGCAATTAACCGCATTTCGTCATACCTTCAGCCATTTCCACTTAGATATTGTGCCTATGTGGCTTCCCGTGTCGTCATTCACCGACTGCATGGATGAAGGTAATGCGCTCTGGTATAACTTAGCGCAACCGCCGTCAGTTGGCCTGGCGGCTCCCGTGGAGCGTTTGTTACAGCAGTTACGCACTGGCGCGCTGGTTTAGCGCGTGAGTCGATAAAGAGGATGATTTATGAGCAGAACGATTTTTTGTACTTTCCTGCAACGTGAAGCAGAAGGTCAGGATTTTCAGCTATACCCAGGCGAACTGGGAAAACGCATCTACAACGAGATTTCTAAAGAAGCCTGGGCGCAATGGCAACATAAACAAACCATGCTGATTAATGAAAAGAAACTCAACATGATGAATGCCGAGCACCGCAAGCTGCTGGAACAGGAAATGGTGAATTTCCTGTTCGAGGGTAAAGAGGTGCATATCGAAGGCTATACGCCGGAAGATAAGAAATAAAAGACATTGCCGGAGCACACCTCCGGCAAATTGCATAAAAACAAACACTACACGCATTCCCGGAATGATGAAAAAATATCTTGCGCTGGCTTTGATTGCGCCGTTGCTCATCTCCTGTTCGACGACCAAAAAAGGCGATACCTATAATGAAGCCTGGGTCAAAGATACCAACGGTTTTGATATCCTGATGGGGCAGTTCGCCCACAATATTGAGAACATCTGGGGATTCAAAGAAGTGGTGATCGCTGGTCCGAAAGACTATGTGAAATACACCGATCAATATCAAACCCGCAGCCACATCAACTTTGATGACGGTACGATTACTATCGAAACCATCGCCGGGACAGAACCTGCAGCGCACTTGCGCCGGGCAATTATCAAAACGTTACTGATGGGTGACGATCCGGGTTCAGTCGATCTCTATTCCGATGTTGATGATATCAGGATTTCGAAAGAACCTTTTCTTTACGGTCAGGTGGTGGATAACACCGGGCAGCCCATTCGCTGGGAGGGGCGTGCGAGCAAATTCGCCGATTATTTGCTAAAGAACCGACTGAAAAGTCGCAGTAACGGGCTGCGTATCATCTACAGCGTGACCATTAACATGGTGTCGAACCATCTTGATAAACGTGCGCACAAATATCTCGGTATGGTCCGTCAGGCATCGCGTAAATATGGCGTCGATGAGTCGCTGATTCTGGCGATCATGCAGACCGAATCTTCCTTTAACCCGTATGCGGTCAGCCGTTCCGATGCGCTGGGGCTAATGCAGGTGGTACAACATACTGCCGGGAAAGATGTGTTCCGCTCACAGGGGAAATCCGGCACGCCAAGCCGCAGTTTCTTGTTTGATCCTGCCAGCAATATTGATACCGGCACCGCGTATCTGGCAATGCTGAATAATGTTTATCTCGGCGGCATTGATAACCCAACGTCACGGCGTTATGCCGTTATCACCGCCTATAACGGCGGCGCAGGCAGCGTTTTACGCGTCTTCTCAAATGATAAAATTCAGGCTGCCGCTATTATTAATACCATGACACCGGGCGATGTTTATCAGACGCTGACGACCCGCCATCCTTCGGCGGAATCTCGCCGCTATCTGTATAAGGTAAATACGGCGCAGAAGTCCTGGCGCCGTCGATAATTCTACTTTTGCCTCTGAGGATGCCAGAGGCAAAAGTGTTACGTGCGTCACAATTTCGTTTTGCAAATCGGGAATGTTTGCAATTATTTGTCACAGGTAACAAAAAAACAGTCAGTGAAGTTGATAGAATCGCATCATATTGCACGGTCAAATGTGCTTTTTAGAACACTTATCCGCATCATGATGTGAGGAAATTAACATGAATCTTAAGCTGCAGCTGAAAATCCTCTCTTTTCTGCAGTTCTGTCTGTGGGGGAGTTGGCTAACGACCCTCGGCTCCTATATGTTCGTTACCCTGAAGTTCGACGGTGCTTCTATCGGTGCAGTTTATAGCTCTCTGGGTATCGCCGCGGTCTTTATGCCTGCATTGCTGGGGATTGTGGCCGATAAATGGATGAGTGCGAAATGGGTATACGCTATTTGCCATACCATCGGCGCTATCACTCTTTTTATGGCGGCGCAGGTCACCACACCGGAGGCGATGTTCCTCGTTATCCTGATTAACTCGTTTGCTTATATGCCAACGCTTGGGTTAATCAACACCATCTCCTACTATCGTCTGCAAAATGCGGGGATGGATATCGTTACTGATTTCCCGCCAATCCGTATCTGGGGCACCATCGGCTTTATCATGGCAATGTGGGCAGTGAGCCTGTCTGGTTTCGAACTGAGCCATATGCAGTTGTATATCGGCGCTGCGCTCTCCGCCGTTCTGGTTCTGTTTACCCTGACTCTGCCGTATATTCCCGTTGCTAAACAGCAAGCTAACCAGAGCTGGACGACGCTGCTGGGGCTGGATGCGTTCGCACTGTTTAAAAATAAGCGTATGGCGATTTTCTTCATCTTCTCGATGTTGCTGGGTGCAGAACTGCAAATTACCAACATGTTCGGTAATACCTTCCTGCACAGCTTCGACAAAGATCCAATGTTCGCCAGCAGCTTCATCGTGCAGCATGCGTCAATCATTATGTCGATTTCGCAGATCTCGGAAACGCTGTTCATCCTGACAATCCCGTTCTTCTTAAGCCGCTACGGTATTAAAAACGTAATGATGATCAGTATCGTGGCGTGGATCCTGCGTTTCGGTCTGTTTGCCTATGGCGACCCGACTCCGTTCGGTACTGTACTGCTGGTGCTGTCGATGATTGTTTACGGCTGCGCATTCGACTTCTTCAACATCTCTGGTTCGGTGTTTGTCGAAAAAGAAGTGAGCCCGGCAATTCGCGCCAGTGCACAAGGAATGTTCCTGATGATGACCAACGGCTTCGGCTGTATCCTCGGCGGCATCGTGAGCGGTAAAGTTGTTGAGATGTACACCCAAAACGGCATTACCGACTGGCAGACCGTATGGCTGATTTTCGCAGGCTACTCCGTGGTTCTGGCCTTCGCATTCATGGCGATGTTTAAATACAAACACGTTCGTGTTCCAGCCGGAACACAAACTGTTAGCCACTAATTACGCAAAGAAAAACGGGGCGCCAGAAGGTGCCCCGTTTTTTTATTCTTACTTCAACACATAGCCGTACAACCGTTTCATACCATCCGCATCGGTTTCGCTATAGACACCTTGTAGCTCCGGCGAAAATCCTGGCAGCAAATTCACCCCTTCTTCCAACGCGAGAAAATAACGCTGAACCGCCCCGCCCCAGACTTCTCCTGGCACCACGCAAAGTACGCCTGGTGGATAAGGAAGCCCGCCTTCTGCGGCAATTCGTCCTTTAGCATCACGAATGCGCACCAGCTCAACTTCACCACGAATATAGGCACTGTGCGCGTCCTGGGGATTCATCACCACTGGCGGGAAACTCTGTTGGCGGAACATCGCTTTTTGCAGGTCTTTGACGTCGAAACTGACATACAGGTCGTGCATCTCCTGACACAACTGACGCAGGGTATAGTCGCGATAGCGCACTGGATATTTGTTATAAACGCCTGGCAACACTTCAGCCAGTGGCGAGTCATCCTCAATATGTTGTTCAAACTGCGCCAGCACCGCCACCAGTTGCGCCAGTTTCTCGTGACTTTCCGCCGGGGTTAATAAGAACAGAATGGAGTTGAGATCGCACTTTTCCGGCACAATACCGTTTTCACGCAGATAGTGCGCCAGAATCGTCGCCGGAACGCCAAAGTCGCTATATTCGCCGGTTTGCGCATCGATTCCCGGCGTGGTCAGGAGCAGCTTGCATGGATCAACAAAATACTGATCCTCGGCATATCCCTCAAAGCCGTGCCACTTTGCCCCCGGCTCAAAACTGAAGAAACGGCGGTCGGAAGCCAACACTGAGGTCGGATAATCCTGCCACAATTTGCCATCGACAACGGGCGGAATAAACGGGCGGAACAGCTTACAGCGCGCAAGAATCGCCTTGCGAGCGTCAATCCCCAACTCGACACACTCCGCCCACAGCCGACGCCCACTCTCTCCTTCATGAATTTTGGCGTTAACGTCCAGCGCGGCAAACAGCGGATAGAACGGGCTCGTAGAGGCATGAAGCATAAAGGCATTATTCAACCGTTTATGCGGGCAAAAACGTGCCTGCCCGCGAATATGGTTATCTTTTTTATGGATCTGCGAAGTCTGTGAGAACCCCGCTTGCTGTTTGTGCACAGACTGAGTGACAAAGATACCTGGATCATTTTCGTTAAGCGCTAACAACAACGGCGAGCTATCCGCCATCATCGGAATAAATTGCTCGTAGCCGACCCACGCGGAATCAAACAGAATGTAATCACACAGATGGCCAATGGTATCGATCACCTGACGAGCGTTGTAGATGGTGCCGTCATAGGTCCCCAACTGAATAATCGCCAGACGGAACGGACGCGGCTGTTCGGCTTTTTCTGGCGCAACGTCGCGAATTTGCTGGCGCAGATAATCTTCATTAAAACAATGAGCATCAATACCGCCGATAAAACCAAACGGGTTACGTGCGGCTTCCAGATACACAGGCGTCGCACCAGCCTGAATCAGCGCACCATGATGATTCGACTTATGGTTATTGCGATCGAACAACACCAGATCACCGCGCGTTAATAGTGCGTTAGTCACAACCTTATTCGCTGCCGAGGTGCCGTTAAGCACAAAGTAGGTTTTATCGGCATGAAATACCCTGGCGGCGAATTTCTGGGCATCCTTCGCAGAGCCTTCATGGATAAGCAAATCACCCAGTTTCACATCGGCATTACACATATCGGCGCGAAAGACGTTCTCGCCAAAGAAATCGTGAAAATGGCGTCCGGCAGGGTGCTTTTTAAAAAACGCGCCATGTTGATGACCAGGGCAAGCAAAGGTGCTGTTGTCCATCTCAACGTACTGCGTCAGCGTGTCATAAAACGGCGGCAGCAAATTCTCTTCATACCGACAGGCCGCGGATTCCAGTTCCAGCCAATGCTGCTCATTACCGTTGATGAGTGCCGTGACGCCCGCTGGCAACTCGACCACATATTCGGAAAATAAAAATACTGGCAGTTGAAAACCAATACGCTTAAGTAACGTAAGAATGCCGCTACGACTATCTGCAGCGGTAATAACAACTGCCGCAATATCAGTAAAATCAGTATCTTCCAACGCCACCACACGGCGATGAGTAGAAAGCCGGGAAACCAGTTCGCCACTGGCGGCAATACCCATTAATTTCATAAGCGCAAAACCCGTTTCGGGGAAGTTAAAATGCCGGGCAAGGTGGAAAACCCAGCCCCATGAGATGTGGCTAAAACTGGTCATCAGCTCCGACTGCCGGACATCAGTAAAAGCAGAAACGCTCTGATTTTACTGTTATCTCGCAGTGAGCGTGCGTTAACGTCACCGCATGAAAATCAGCGTCACAGCACGGGAGGCATTTCGCGCAAAATGGCGGAAAGCGGGAGAATGCAAGGAGGCGGCATACATCAGGCAAACTCCGTACAGGAAGGGGAAAATTTGCGCAATCATGGCACCTTTCATCAGAGCGAGCAAGCCAGGACTTTGCGACCAGACAAGCCATCAGGCAGCGAATACGTTCATAATGAGAGTATCTGACAATACAGTTAGCAGGAACTCTTGTGGTAATTGGTCCCTTTATCAATGCAGGTGCAGTATTAACAGGCGGCGTTCTTGGCGCTCTGTTGAGTCAACGCTTACCGGAGCGGATCCGTGTCTCGATGACGTCCATTTTTGGCCTGGCATCGCTGGGGATTGGTATTTTACTGGTAGTAAAATGCGCCAACCTTCCCGTTATGGTATTAGCCACCCTGTTGGGAGCGCTGATTGGCGAGTTTTGTTTTCTGGAGAAAGGAATCAATAACGCTGTTACCCGAGCGCAGAGTCTGTTTCGTTCCCCACACAAAAAACCAACGCATGAATCATTTATTCAGAATTTTGTGGCGATTATCGTCCTGTTCTGTGCCAGCGGTACCGGGATTTTTGGTGCAATGAACGAAGGAATGACTGGCGATCCGAATATTTTGATCGCCAAATCGTTTCTCGATTTCTTTACTGCGATGATTTTCGCCTGCTCGCTCGGCATTGCGGTGTCAGTAATAAGCATTCCATTACTGATCATCCAGTTAACCCTTGCCAGTTGCGCCACGCTGATATTGCCGCTGACCACTCCTGCAATGATGGCTGACTTTAGCGCCGTAGGCGGATTACTGCTGTTGGCAACCGGTTTGCGCATTTGTGGCATAAAAATGTTTCCGGTGGTCAACATGCTACCGGCATTACTTCTGGCAATGCCGCTTTCCGCCGCCTGGAGCGTCTGGTTTGCCTGACGATGCGTGCAATAGCGGCAAAGTGATGATAGATTGTGCAGTCTGCCGTAAATTGAAGAAATTTAATTGACGAGACAAGGCGAATCAGGTTTAATGCGCTCCGTTGCCCGGATAGCTCAGTCGGTAGAGCAGGGGATTGAAAATCCCCGTGTCCTTGGTTCGATTCCGAGTCCGGGCACCAAATTCATATCAACGGACCTCCACGGAGGTCCGTTTTTCGTTTCAGAGCTTTATTCTTCAGTGTCAACGTCATTGCCCGAATGTCATCGCGGGTATCCCCCAGTCAGACAGTGTTTGTGCCCTCTTTAACGTATACAGAGGGCTAACCTATGGCACTGACCGGCGCAGAAATCCAGGCAACAAAGCTCACAGACAAGGCTGATTCCACCCTATCCTGTTCAGAGCGAACTTCACGGAGCTGAAAAATTCAGAAGGCATATATAATGGATTAATGATATTGCCAAAGAGTATTATAAATTAGAACATCCCCACTGGTTTGCTTAGATAACTCGAATATATCTCTTAATAACAGAGTGTCATTACTTAAAGATATTTTTGTTTCCGATGTATTTAAATCCACGCGTAAGCTACTTCTTGGTCTTAACGTCAATTCAAAAGAACCATAGGACCATATAAATTTTAGAGTACATTTATTTCCTTTTACATTAGATAATATTTTCACTTCCTCAGATGTATCTGTAAAACTTGATACATTAATAGTCTCGGGGTTCCTGTTATCATTATTTAAGAAAATAAGATGAGACGGTTGTTTTACTCCATTGAAATAGTAGTGACACCCTCCTTCTCCAAAAACATGTGATGATTTCCCTGAAGATATATAAAACTCCGCCCCCGGATTAGTTACTTTGTATATAAACATGTCTTGGGAAGAAACAACTCTATAATTACCAAAATCAAATTCACTAACATTATCCTTAAAGAAAAAAAGACTGTTATTTTCTAATATATTCAGGGGTTCTAATACACCAATATCACGATGATGCTTTTCGAATTTTGGAATATCAATCTTTGCTGCGACTACGGGCCTTACTTTATTCGTGGATAGTTCTAACTCTATACCATCAAGAGTATACATAACTATTTTTCCTAAATAATCATATATGTTGCCCCCCTTATCCCCGTGAAATTCAATATGTTTCACAGAAGCACCATGATTTCCTCTTAGGTATAAAACTATTTTATCAGAGTGCCTGATGATATTTCTTATATTATTTACAGGAAAATCAAGTTGGACATATTGAATGAGACTATCTGCATCCAAAATAATTTTAGCAATGAAAAAATCATTAATCTTATTAGGAATGGTTATTACATTTGAACCTTTTCCGGGATATATAGTTGCACCTGAACGCCCAATGACAAAGTGATTATCGAATTCATTACCAATAAAAACATTAATCCCATGGTCAGAACCAATAATGGTATTTATATTTTTTTGGATCAGCGCCATATTTGATTCAATTTCAGCTTGATAAACAGCCACAGTTTGTTGGCTCGTCAGATTTAAATTGACAAAAACATCAAAATTTTTTGATAATTGACTAAATGATAGTATGTTTTTTGCTCCAGGAGCGCCTATTATATTAAAATTACCAACACCATTGGGGAAAACAGTAATACCTTTCTCGCCTCCTCTGACAGTGAACCAATGAGTGCTTAACTTATATAAATCATCACTATTCTTAGGAGAAAAAATATCATTATCCAATACAGGAAGAATTATCTTCACATTTTTATTACCTGTAACAACCTCAGCATTTTTATTCATTATTTCAACCAAAGGATAATTTTCCCTTGCAACCTCTTGAAAATCATCCCAGGTCATTCTAATTACTTCTGTATTGGCCACAATTTGAGAGGAATACCCCAGTATTACGGTATCATAATTCCCCTTTTTTATCGTCGGTACATGTGAAGGCCATACCCTGTTTGCAAACCCTCGAACTAATCTCGATTCTGATAAAGATAGTTCCCTGCATCTTTCCCCTCTATTCCCCCCACCAAAACTAGGAACATGCAGGTCATCATCATTAACACAAGCAACAGCATATTTACTTCTTTTTCTAACTTCCATATCACTCAGCTTTGGATCATTTCCAATATTTTTTCCACTGTTATATGAAAGATCACCTGATAATTTCACATTTTCTGTTGAAAGATCTAGTTTTAGATTACCAATTATATCAATTGCCGAAAGGTCTATTACTCCCCGGGAAGTATCAACTTTAACAACATTACGTCTTGCAGCAGTATCTAGATAGTGCTCAACTTTTTTCCAGGCGTCTCTTCTCTCATTTTCCATGTGAAGATGTGCTTTAAACGTCTTTATATCTTGTTGTAAAAAAATAAGCGGCAGAGTGGCTAATGCGATGGGAGGGAAGGCAAAACTAGATAGTGTAAGCGCGGTATAAGTTGATGCAAAAGCAACATCTATTTCTGCCAGCATTTTATCTAAACTGCCACTTTTCTCCGATGTATATCTGTGAATAGATTCACCAAGAGACCATAAGTTTAATGCTGTATCGATGACAGGAAATTTAATTACATTAGCTATCTTAGATAAAATTCTTCCTTGAACTCCACCAATTCTTGTTGCAACTTGAGACAACTTAATAGCAGCCATTGTTTCTAAACGAATCTGAGAGATGCTGGTGCCAAATTTTTCTACTCCCATAAACATCAGGCTCGTGCCCACAACTTTCTCTACTACTGTCTTTATATCTGACACGAAATTCGCATGGTCTATCGCTGATACATAGCCACCATACCCCGTAATTTTCATATATTGAATAATACCGACAATAGCCATAATTCCATCAATATTCATTTCATCAATGGCTTCAGTTAATGAATCAAGGCCTTGTCTGAGCGTTATATTTAAATCTGAAGTATCAATATTAACATTTATATTTTTATTATTATCTAAATCATACAGCGATAACTTAACACTATCACTTTCACTATTAGGATTAACTGAATTAATTCTATATTTATGAACATTTATATCGCGTAATTTCTCTGATATTTTCTGGTGAATAGCACTTAAGATCCCCGAAACTGATTCTTCTTGAATTTGAAGCTTACTTAGTAATCCAGTACCAACGTTATCTGTTAGAAATACATCCTTCACAAGGATTTTGTTTTGCTCTGATACTTTATTAATTTCATTTATAAGTAATTTTATTTTCTCATGTTCTTTTGCTGTTATGTAGTTCGTATCAATATATTTTTTCAATATATCTAAGCTTATTGTCATTTTGTATAATTCATTAAATGAAAGCTTTGATATACTAAATTTTTCATCTATTCTTTTCCCATTAAAGAAAACGCCATAATTATATAAATCGATAATTTTAAATACTCCATCACCAAGTTGAATATCCATATTCAACTTTCTCAATTTTTCAACTGAAGATAAATGTTTTACTGATGTAAGTTGACAGGCATCATGATCAATAATTCTTCCCCATTGATTATCTTCCATGATAAACATATCTATAGCAACATCACCTTTCTTACCCGTATAGATTTCTTTTATATCTGGAGAAATGCTAACAGAACTCTCAATAAACGCTAATGATTGTTCCAGAGATGAAAAATCAGCATATCCGAAGTTAGGATCTGTAACACGAACCACATCATCGAAGACGGATACTACAAAACTGTGATGTTCTGTGGTTATCAGAATATTATTTATGTTTTTGTCTTTTAAGTAATGAACAACACTTGCTGTATTAAAATCAGTTAACCGTATTCTCTCAAGCTCCCCGGACTGTAATAATTTATTATTCCCATGCTGCTGATAATATTCAATTTGTGATACAGTGTTTTTCAACAATCGATGATCACTTTCTGAAAGATGTGCATTGTCAGATATATCTTGTTGATATAATGAGCTGATTAAATCAAGGTTCTCTTGTAACGTATTATATTTTTCTTTAGTATCAGCAAGGATATATAACTCACTTAAACCGATACAACGCCCTTCATTGGGTGAAAACAACATCTGGGGATGATATCTTGGCTCACTACCGGAGTATTTTATCACGGCTTCATGCCATAATCTGGCATTGTGCCCATAAAAGTTTCTCCATTCCAGAGCTCTATATTTTGCCCGAATAGAAATATCATGTAATGTCGGGGATGATATTGGTGATTTAATATAACTATCGCTTCCTGTATAGCCTATACTTTCCCATGTTACGGGATCAACTAATGGTGAATCCATTATAGAATATATTGATGGAAGTCTATATTCTTTTTCCTTCAAGAGAATTTCTGATACACTGGGCAGTTTATTATGCACGATAGATGAAATACAGTCGATAAAAGATCTGTTGCCCGTTAATCCTTCACTAAGAGCACTTAAAGACATATGTTCATATTGCTTTGATTTACTTAAAAAGTTAGTAATATCAGCATCACCTGATAACATAAAATCAAGGGATTTTTGCTTGAATATATATTTTATTAAATTAGCATTAATATTACCTTTATTCTTTATGATAGTTCCAGTCTCATATAATGCGGAAAAATAATTTTTAAGATTTTCAAAAATTATATCTTTTTTACTATCTTGTATTTCTTTAATGCCAGATATAATTACATCATCTGACAAAGCATTATCCGTATTAGAAAACTTTACTCCCAGCCCAGACACATTCTGATTCATAATCGATACAAAATATCTATTAATATTTTTCGTATCGATATCACTTAATATTCCAGCAATGATCTCATGATGAATTTTGCTTTGCTTACTGGAATCTCTGACAATCTCTTCGATACCGAATAATTTATTATATAATTTATCTAAAATAGAAGAGGTATCCACATCGAACGTTGATGCATATTTGGATACAATATCGACTAACTCTTTTGATGGTGCTGAAACAGCAGCATTTTGTATAACAACTCCAGACTCTTTGCTAATGAGCGAATACTTAGCAATTCTTTCGATATCCTCAAATCCATACCCGTCATGAATTATGTTTTTTATTAAACTATTATCATTAAACTCAATATTTATTTCTTTTACTTTAACTCTATCAGAAAATTCACTTTCTTTTAATACACTATATAGTTCTTTAATTTTTTCTGCATTCTTTGATATATATTTATCCCATAACATATTAATATGTTTTTTCTTATATAATCCCTTAAGATTTTTTGTTAGTGTATCGACATCTTTTATATCATATACATTAATAGGATTACCGCTCTTATCTACTATTTTTCTTAATGGTGAAAACAATGTTTTGTTTTCTATGTCGATTAACTTAGCCTTTAAGAAATCATCCTCAGAAAGATTTGTTGATATAATCAATAATCTTTCTTGTCCATTTTTATCAATAATATCAAGCTGTTCTTTTTCTTTCAGTCTTAGATATTCCAATAATAACCTTCTCTTCGTTTTATCATGTTGCCCATTTAGCAGTTTATAAATTAATTGTCTTCTGGATTCCATTATCCATAACTCCCTCAATATGAGAGATTTATTTATATTATTATCGTTCCAAATATATACTACGGTATTACTATCACTTGCCAAAAGAGAATTTATAGACTGAACATTATCTTTAAATTGTTTATGAATATCTGACATCAGATAATGTATCTTATTTTCAATAGGGAGTGTAAGATGCTTTATTTTCTCAGCCAGTTGTTCTGCTAATGATATGCCTACCCATTTAACAAGACTATTAGTTTGAGATATCAAATACTTGCTTATCTTTTGATCTACTTGAGATATCTCTTCCAGATCTATAGTACTACCACTAATTATTCTATTATAGTCATCCTCCATTGAAGGCCACTTTTCTTTTATTGCTTTTTTTATTTCTGGCGGCCAACCAACAGTTAACTTTGATATATTTATTTCTGTTGGCGTTATATTCCACCCAGAATTTTTCTTCAATTTATCAATATTAGAAAATATATCTTCTATCTTCTCTAGTTTAGCAACCCAGGTACTTGCATCGTCAGGCGTAACATCATTAACACACACCGAGTTAGCATTAACCCAGTCATAATGAACACCTTTTGCACCTTCAATCACTTTAAGATTCCCTACAAATGAATCTTCCGCCAATCCTTTGAAGTTTCTGGCTTCTCTATCAATCCGGCACTCACCCAGCTCACCTAATGAATTATAGTAATCTTTCATCGCCATCATAATGGCATCTGGGCCAGAAATAAAAAGCGTGCTGTATTTTTTAGGGATAATTGAGTCCATTCGATAATTAGAAAAAAGACTATTTTCAGAATAATATTTTTCAGGAATGAAGTCTTTTTTTATTGGCTGACTAACACTTTCTTTTTTACTTACACTGTCAAATACTTTAATATCCAATATATTCTTTATGGCATCATCATTATAATTCGTTTTATATTGCGATAATTTTTCACCATCCAATAAGACAATCTGGTCGAAGACAGGAGAATTATGAGGAGGAAGCTTTTTTAAATGATATTTTTCAGCTTTATTCAATCCTGAAGCAGAAAAAAGTTCTGTCATATATTCTTTAAACTTTTCTGTTTCTGAAAACTCAACAACACCACCATTTGCATCATAAAAACCATATTTTCGCTCATTATCGTTACCAATAGCCCAGGCAGCCATTGCATGACCAGGAGCCTCCAGTTTCAATAAAACTGGATTATCTGTAGTTTTTGGGGAAATTATTAAATCTATAACTTGTTCAACTGTTTGATGTGCTATTTTTTCTTTCCATATTTGTGTTAAGGTAGAGCTCAACGGATTTTTTGCATGAAGTTTAGCCAAGCTTGTTAACAGTTTGTTGGCATTTGTTATTTCTACTTCACTATATAAACCAGGTTCACTTAATACCGCTGCTGTTGAATATAGATTTTCCAGAAATAGCTTTGTCTGCTTCTGTGAAGATTGGTTTTCAAGGTGTTTTGCAGTAAGAACCAAAATAGACAACGGATCACAACGACCTCCATATCCGTCACCAGAAAGGTTTAAGAAAAATAATTGTGGTATCAAGAATTCAACAGCATATTTATCCGTAGAACCTTTTGATACGACATTATTGAAAAGCTTATGGTACTCTTCTACATTAGAATGGAATGTAGCCAGTAACGCACGTTTTTCAATCTCATAGGCCATAGCTCCTTTTTGCTCGTTACTTAAGCTATTTATATTTTTTTCATCAGCTTAACTAACTTTTTAATGTTCATGTCACTACGAAATCCATCCACTATCCTCTCTGCATTTCCTGAACTATAGCCTCTTAAGAAATCCTCCGTCGCTCTAATATCTTTAGGTTTTAGTCCACTTGCATTGCTATCAAGTAGTGCTCCATATACTGCCAGATCTTTTTTTAAGTCTTTAAGAACCTCTTTATTTTTCTTTTTATTAGCGGCATGCTTCACCCCCGACACGACCAAATTTGCTTCTGCCTTTTTATCTCCCCGATGAAAATCAAGAGAATTAATATTATCTGAATGTTGTTGTGCTATGTTGCCTGTATCTCGTAACTTCTCTCTTACCTCAAGAAGCTTTTTATAGGCTATTTCTTGCCTGTTTATTACGAAATCAGTTACTTTACTTCCTTTATGTGTGGCAAGGAAATTATTATTTGCACGAATATTCCAGCCTTTCTCCTTCCCCCAATATTGATAACGTTTTGACATCACCATTGAGTCTCTGATTATCATAGTATCGATAGGAGAAAATATATCTTTAGGGTCAAGTTGTTTTATCTTGTCGATGATAACAGAGAGACGTTTTCTGTCTTGTTCAGGGAGTTTATTTTTTATTCCTGAACTTGGTTCTTTACTTATAATAGAAAGAATCTCATCATTTAATGCCCTTCGATGATGCTCTTTCTCTAAGAAATCATAATTAATACTATGCTCTTGAATTATTTTGTAGACATTTTTTCCATAAGCAGGAGTGACGTCATAATCTGTATATATTCCACCATATTCTTTGAGTATATAAACACGTAATTGATCTGTCGCAGACGCATAATTGCCACGCAATATCAATTCTTGTTGATATCGTTGTTTATATTGTACTTTTTTCATCTCCGGCAACTTTGTTGCATCATGAATATGAAAATTATCTTGGCCAAAGATATTACTCAATTCATCATCCAGAGAATATGTTTTTATCTTGTTTTTATGGATAACCTCTTTAAATTTCTCAATTCTCTCATTATCATAATGTAAAATTTCTTTCAGAAATGAAATTCGATCTTGATCGCTGAAATTTAATATCCCTCTGGTATAGGCATAATTCATTACAGCGTCCTGGATCTGTAGAACCGACTTTAATAAGTTAGTTTCAAAAAGCGAATTTAATTTAGCATGAAAACCATCATCAGGTTGCTCCTTATTTTTTAATACATTAAGCTCCTCGATAGTTAAACTGTTAATAACTTCACTTTTTGCATGTTCAAGTGCTACACTTTTTAATTGAGAGTTAAATTCATAAGCTGCAAATGCGTTAGGGTCTATCCACAAATTAAAAGAAAAATCAGGATAAGCTGCTTTATATGCTTTTGCATATTTTGTTATAGTCTCAGGTGGCGCGCCAGCGATCCAAATCACATGAATTTTTTTATCTATTTCCACCTTAAGTGATTTATATTCGCTATGCAATGAACTAATTATTTCAGATATATTATCCTGAACGACTGGAGATACATCAGCCCGAAGCTTTTCCAAAATACTTGCCTGGTTTTTTAGACTTTCAATGCCTTTTCTGCTATTTTTTTCTGGTAGACTTATATAGGTCCTAATTTCATCCTTAAGGATTTTTATCAATTTCTTATCTTTGGGTGACACCGTATCAATATGACCAAATATCTTATCCTTTATGTTATCCACTGTTAGTGAATATTTTGTATCTTTTTCCGCAGTTTGAATAATCTCCTCTGTTTTTTTTATGTTGTTTGTATTCCTTTTTTCCCTTTTATGAATCACTTGCGTTTGACTATTATTTTCTCTTACAGATTCAGGATGTTCTTTGATACCAGTAGGTATTAAATTTCTATTGTTATTTTCTGATATATGATGAGGTAACGAAGTTACATCTTTTGGCTCCTGCTGTAAGTTATAAGAAAAAAATGGTATCTGCAAAGGTTTAGATATTAACAACCCTATATAATGAATAATAACCGACTTCCAGTTCCTGGCCGATGTGGTCGCAGGTAAAGGTGAAGGCTGTAGAGTTCTTCTTATTTCACTCTGAATAATTCCACCTATAGAAATTACGTCATCTACAGACAAATGTCTTATTTTTCTATTCTTTTCAAGAAAATATAAATTTTGCCTTTCACTTCTTCTTTGGCGAACTTGTTTTGTGACATCATTTGTGTTTTGGGTTTCTATATTCAAAGTAACCTCCTATATAATTTATCACGTATACTTTTTTTGTGAATATAGGTAAATTTGCTGGCCGTAAGGAAATATCAGTGAATCACCGACCAGTAATCCACTTCCTTTCAAAGAAAAACGAGGTGCTAATTTTTTCGATGTGTGATGAGATCGCCACAAACACTCGCGACTATCTGTATCTATGGATATTTTCTGAACCAGAAGAGTCAGTGCATGATGCTGATGTCCGGGAAGAAAGATCAGAGTAAGGATGAGTCCTGTCCCTGGACTTCATCTGACTGATTTCATATAAGGAAACTACCACCATTGATTCTCTGGCGTTTCGAACTATCACGGATAATGATAAAACAGCAAAGCTACCGCACATTATTTGCAAAGACGCAAATAATGTAAAATTTGTCATCTGTTCTAAATCCTAACAACCAGCATGGTAATACTGTCAATCAAATATAGATAAAATGCATAAGTGAATCGCTGTAGATAATCCATAAACATCTGATTCATTGATAATATTGATTTTTATATTCGGTCGTAAACGGCTGACCATACTGACACTGACTGGTATAAAACAGCTAAATAATCATCGGCGCAATCACGAAACCTAATGCCACTCCTGCAATAATTCCCCCCAATCCTGGCAACATGAATGGATGATTCAGCACATATTTGCCCACGCGAGTTGTGCCAGTAGTATCAAATTCCATGGCGGCCAGCGACGTTGGATATGTTGGCAGTACAAATACACCTGTGACAGCGACATAGGACGCCAGAATTGCCCAGGTGGGTACATCAAGCGCCACGGCAAGCGGGATAATTAACGGCGTGGTCGCGCCTTGCGAGTAGAGCAGAGCACAAGTGCCAAAAAGAACCAACGCCAACAACATCGGATACGCCTGCAAAATATCGCCAGCAATATCCTTAATCTCGGTTAAATGCGCATCAATAAACGTGGTGCCTAAGGTTACAATGCCGAGAATCACCGCCAGCGAGCTCATCCCCGCACGGAATGTGGAGGTGAGAATAATGGCATCGGTAGCCGTCTTGCACAGCGCCACCATCAGGCAGGCGGCAGAGAGCATACAGATAATAATAATATCGCGTGTTTCCATCGGTTTGCCGATATCAACCCCCGGACGCAGTTGAGGGAAAGCGGCAAGAATAACAATGGCGACCGTCGCCAGCAGGAACAATCCTACGGAAAGCGTCGCACCAGGTTTGATGCTGCTATTATTCTCGTATTTTTGCACCAGTCCTTTTTGCAGACGCTCAAGATAGACCTCGTCATCCTGCAACTCACATCCTTGTCGGGAAGCAATAAAAGCGGCGACCATCGCGGCGGCAAAAGAGGTAGGAAGACATACCGACATCACCTGAATAAAACTGACGCCGTTAACCTCCATAATAGTGAGCATAGCGGCCATTGCGGCGCTGATCGGCGAACCAGAAATCGCCACTTGCGAAGCAACGACCGAACCGGCGAGCGTACGGGAAGGACGAATACCTGACTCTTTCGCAACTTCAGCAATCACCGGCAGTGTGGAAAAAACAATAAATCCGGTACCGGCCATAATAGTCATTGACCAGGTAATAATCGGCGCGATGATGTTGATATATTTCGGGTTACGACGCATAAAATTACCGGCGACGCGTACCAGATAATCCATTCCGCCTGCGGCCTGTAATGCTGAAGCCGCCACAACAACGGTCATAATAATCAGGATCACGTCTACTGGCGGCGACCCCATAGGCAGACCAAATCCCAGAGTCAGGATAGCGAGCCCAAGCCCGCCACATAAACCAATACCGATCCCTCCCTGGCGAATACCAAAAAATATTGCGCCAAGTACTACGATAATTTCCAGCCAAACCATGATGTTCTCCGTTATAAATATAATTTTTTCTAAAAGTGAATGACTTTCTGGCTGCGATTAAAATGATTATTGGGTTAGAAGATGCTGTTTTCCGACACGATTTTCATACCATTTTATTCCGGCGCGAACGAGTGAAGCAGTTGAGTCAATATAATGAGAAGGCTGCTCTTTAACAGCTTGCGCCAGAATAACCGGAATTTCCGTACAACCAAGAACAAGAACTTCAGCGCCGCGGGAAAATAATATTTCAGCCTGCTCGCTCATCAACTGTTGTGCATGCGTCATATCGCCTGCTTTCAAAGAATAAATACTTTCCATTACTTTTTTCTGACTGTCTGCATCGGGGCGGATACAGGTAAGTCCCAGTGACTCAATTCCTTTTTGGTATAATCCCATATACAGCGTAGCATTGGTGGCTAACAGGCCAATGCGGGTTTTACCACAGTCGCGAACTTCATTGATCGTTGTCTCTACGATACTTAATATATCAATATGACAAGCATCTTTTAATTCTTTGAACCAGTAATGTGCGGTATTACAGGGAATAACAATACATTCCGCCCCGGCATCTTCCAGTTTATGCATATAGTCACGCATAACAGGTAACGGCGAGCGCCCATGATGCATTAATGCATCGGTACGGTCAGGAATATTCGGAATAGAAGAAATAATTAATGGAATATGTTCCTGATCACGTTGTGCGGCGGTAAACGTCACAAATTTATTAAACAGATCGACGGTAGCCGCCGGCCCCATTCCGCCGAGTACACCAATTAATCCTTTCACAAGATCTGCCTCTCAAAACGTTAATGGCAATGAGTAATGAATAACTACTGCTCTCTTTTTTAACAGCCAAAATAGACAATGAGAAATGCAAGGTTGTACAAGGTGATGCAAGACACGCATAGTGTAGCTATAGAGCACACAGTTCATTCGCCATGGTTATGACATTTTCTGGCTATCTAATGGAAAAAACTCGTTTTTTTGCTGAAGTGTGATATCAACGTCAATACCGGAAATGAAGGTGTTATGCACAAAACGAATGACAAAAGCCCAATTGTGCGACTTGAGAACATTATTTTTATTGCCAGGATGTTTTATTATGCCTCCAGGTTGAAAATACAGGTGCCATGATAATGAAAAATATCGAGACAAAATGGTTATACGATTTCCTGACGCTGGAAGCCTGTCGCCATTTTTCTCAGGCGGCAAAAGAGCGTAATCTTTCACAACCCGCATTCAGCCGACGAATTAAGGCGCTGGAAGCGGCGATCGGCGTTGCTTTATTCGATCGCACAACCACCCCTTTACAATTAACCGAAGAAGGCAGGCTCTTTCATTCCCAGACTCGCAGCTTATTACAGCAGCTTGAATGCAATTTGGGGGAGTTAAACGGCCAGAATTTACTCGGCGTACCCAACATTAAAATTGCCGCCGCGCACTCACTATCCCTGAGTGTATTACCCAAACTGGTGAATTCACTGACCGCCTATGGCGGAGAATTCGTCTATCATGTTGAAGCCATTGATGTTGTCCAGGCCGTAAATACGTTACGCGAAGGCAAGAGTGACTTTATTATTTCGTTTCGCGATGAAGATCTTATGCAATCGCCTTTTTGTTGCCTGAAACTGTTTGAATCTGAGTTGTACCCGGTATGTGCCGCCGATGTACAGGGGCAGCCAGTATTTGATATCACCCAGCCCCAGGTTCCTTTACTCAACTATACTGCCACTTCTTATATGGGCAGGCTGGTCAATCGCCATCTGGCAGAGGTTGGCGGTATTACCGGACGCACGATATTTATCTCTTCGATGAGCGAACTATTAAAAAATATGGCACTCAACGGATATGGTATTGCCTGGTTACCGATCTGGTCGATCATCGATGAACTGCAGACCAAACGTCTGATATGCCTTGATTCAGCTAAATTGACAGTCCCCATTCAGGCTTATATTTACCGTATGAACACCCGACTGAATAGAACCGCCGAAAATCTCTGGCGTATTTTGCAGGAACATATGCCGGGCGATTTAATTCAGCAGATATCAATGGAAAAACCAGCGCGCCGTTATTGATGGCGTGCTGAAAAAGATCAGCCCCGACGCCAGCCCTTATCCGGCTGGCGTTTCTTTCAGGAGAATAATGCTGTCGATTGAATATCCTACCCGCGCCCAAACTCCAGCCGCTGCACATTCACCATCCCTGGTTTTTCTCCGGCACTGACATCAATTTGTGTCACCCGCAACGCATATTTTTCATTCAACGTATTAAGCCAGTCCAGGAGATCATTAAATACCACAGGGCCTATCCAGACCTGAATATTCTCCCCGCGTTCGGCTATCCGCTTGATAACCACAGAATGTGCAGAAGCGCTGTCGCTGATGACTCGCGATATCTGTGCCGGCGTTGTCGTGCCGGATTTTCGTGCCGCAATAATATTCGGCGCGGCGCTCTGCAGCCGGGTATTCATCGCCGCCAGTTGTTGCAACGTTGTCTCCTGTTGCTCAATCCGTTCACTCAGCGGTTGCCAAATGAGGACGTAATATCCGACGCTAAACAGGAACACCATTGCTGCCAGCAACATCCCCTTTTCGCGCGGTGAACGCCCCGCCAGATGCTGTGACAGCCAGTGTTCGCCCCGACTTAACTGCCGCTCACGCCATTGCTGAAAATAGTGAATGTATTTATCGCGTAACATATTATTTCCTCCGCAGCGTTACGCCGCCTGAAACTGCATCACCCTCTTTTTGTAACGCGTCCTGTTGCACCACAAAATCTGCCGCCAGTGCGGTACGCAGTTTGTCGAAGCTGGCAAAATTCGCCGCCCGTAACTGGAGGTGAAGCGTCTGGCGTTTTTGATCAAAGGTGAAACCGCGCATCTCAATATCAGTAAGTGACGCTGATTTCAGAGTGCTGGCGATCGCAGACAGTTGACCGAGTAGATCAGCATCGTCGGTCTGCGGACGATATTTTTTCAGCGCCATCGTGATCTGCGAGCGTAAATTCACAATTCGCTTCTGTTCAGGGAACAGTTTTAAGAACTGCTTCTCTGCCTGAGTGCGGCTTTGCGCCACTTGTTCGCTGACGCTCCATAACGTCACGCCCCGCTCCACGGCTAACGCAACCAGAATCAGCAATATTGGCAGAACCATCACCCGCCAGCGCGCCCACTGTTTTCGGTAGCTGACGCGGGGCTGCCACGGCCCTGTCAGCAGGTTCCCTTCAGGTTCGCCACAGGGGGTTATAGCAGGTAGAGTCGTAACGGTCAGGCGTTCAGCGTCTGCGCCAGCCCATGCAGATAGCTCTTCCGGTGCAATGCCGACCACCGTCAGCGAAAGCGGTAAATCCTGCTCATTGAGCTGTGCGCGAAACATGACCGGGGCCAACGCCCATCCGGCGCTCCATCCCCGGCATTCATCGATTCGGCAGATAACCCGTTGCGCATCGCCAGCCATATAGCCACAGGGAATGGACATCCAGTCCGGTGCAACGGTAACGCGGGTGATGCCATTAGCCTGCAACCAATCTGCAATATTGCGCATATGTTGCTGGTGTATCACTGCCACGGTAGCCTGCTGTTGGTCAATTTTCAGCGGTGCAAAATGCAGCTCGTCGATATCCTGATTCAGCTCTTCTTCCAGTAAAGCAGGCAGAATCGTCTGTACCTGCTTGCGGGGAACATCAGGCAGTTCAACCTGCCAGACGCTTATCCATTCGCCGGGAATATAGAGTCGAATCGTGTCTGTTTGCAGCCATTGCTGGAGATATTCGTCGGCGACGTCAGGCCAGATGCCGTGCTCCGTATCGGCGGTACGGCGTTGCCAGCGAACAGGATCGGAGGCGCAAAGCGGAAAAAAAATCTCAAGTACAGAACTCACTCACTTTCTCCTGTCTGATGCCAGAGAACAGAAAAGTGTTGTGGGCCCATGCGGACAATTAACGAATTCATCGTCAGTTCAATCTCATTCACGGTGATATCTGAACGCAACCAGAAGTAATTGCTGTCCACGCTCAGGACGGTTTTTAGTTGTTTTTTTGTACGCTCATCGACATCAGCAAGGAGCGGCTGCGCAAGAAACTGATCGACATCCTCCCAGCCCTTCGCCGGACGTTGTTGCAATAACGTCCGCGCCTGAGTTGGGCTTAACCACGGGTCGAACAGTGCCTCAATAATGGCGCTTTGCGTGACGTCTAAGGTGTTGATGTTGATTTGCTGGCTGTCCATCGGCAGCGCACAGACCAACGGTTTCAGTTTTTGATAGAGTCCGGCGTCCATTCCCTGCACTACGCGCATTTCGCTGATATCGGCCAGCGGTTGATTGGCTGCGTAGAAAGGCACCGAGCGGGCGAGATATTCACTGTCTTCCCGGCCCAGACGTGTCTGCACGCTGCGGTCCTCATCAATAAACTCCCACAGACTTTCTGCTATCAGCTCGGCCCGATAAGCAGGAACATCGAGGCGCGTGATCAGGGCAATCAACTGTTGCACCGCGAGCGGACGTGAAGCCGTTGTCGAGCGGGCGAGAGCATTCAGGTTAAAACAGGCCTGGGCGTCGCGCAGAGTGACGGCAATTTGCCCCTGCGGCAGTGGAAAAAAACGAGGTCCGGCAGCCCACGGCTGCGCCAGGTGCACACGCTTTTCATTTTTCAGGCTCAGACTGAGCGCGCTCAGTGCCAGGCTTTCCGCACTGGCGCTGTACCACAATGCTTGTTGGTATTCCTGCTGACTGCGCGTTCTCCCCAGTTGCTGCTGCATCCGCCCGGAAAGCGTGATAGTCACCAGCATCATAACCGCCAGCAATACCAGCACCACGACCAGTGCCATTCCGCGTTTGGGGGGTGAGATAATCATGATAACTGCGGCCCGCGTAACAACCAGATGCGTTCAATCTCGCCCCATTGCGGCGAATGCAGGGTCATGCGCACCGCCACAGGGATCGCCTGCAGCGACGACCAGCTCTCCTGCCAGCGCGTGCCATCGTAGAACTGCAAATGGAGTGAATCTGCCGGAATCAATTTTTGCATTGTTGGCTTCACGCTGCCTGCGGCATCGGTCAGCGGCCAGGCTAACCGCTCCAGGTAGCCGTCATGAATGCGGTAACCGACGGAGATCAGATTACTGCGCGGCAGGCGCATCAACGGATTGACCACGCCACCGCGCACAAAACGCATTCCTTCACTCTCAGACGCCAGCACGCCAGCGCCCGCCAGCAACGCCGGTTCCCGCTGGCCCTGCTCGCCTCTTACCGGACGCGGCATCATTTGTGTCAAATCGTGGCTCAGAAAACTCATCGTTTGCTGCATGAGATTTAGTTTTTGATCGTGTTCCGAGACAGCACTGTTCACGCGTGTGACACCGTTTGTCACCTGCTGTGCCATTAATGCCAACGAGGCAAAAATCGCAATCGCAATCAGCATTTCCAGTAATGTGAAGCCAGAGCGAATCTTTCTCACTGCTGACCTCCTGTGGCGCTGAACCACGCGCGTCGTGACTGAATCACCGACGAAAAGTCTTCGCGACGGCTGACTTCAATATCCACCGCCTGAAGCAACGCATTGCCTGTATTCAGAGGAATGGTTCGCCAGTACCAGCGGCTACCCGCCATTTCGCTCTCGCCCTGATGCCTGACCGCCCGCTGCTCGCGAGTCATCAGGTAGAGCAGTGCGGTCTGGTTTTCAGCTACCCAGCCAGCCACCGTTTTTTCCTCAAGGACTTGCTGATTACTCAGCGCGCCGCTGGCTATCTGTAACACCGCCATGGCGGCCAGTGCAAAAATCGCCAGTGCGAGCATCACTTCCAGCAAGGTAAAACCACGCTTCATAGCGTCCTCTCATCACATTGATTGAGAGATAACGCGCCATCGTGCGCCAGTTTCACCGCCCAGCATTCACTTTGCTCAGCAGAGTAAAAGCGCAACGCAAACGGCGTGGCGGGCTCAAAAGGCGAGAAACGGATCTGCGGCGTTTTCTTTTTCGCCTCTTTTTGCAGCTCCAGCTCAATATCATGCAGCGTCAGGCGGCGACGTTGCAGCTCCAGCGCATATTCCTTCTGCCAGATATCACTCCCGGGTTGTAGCAGCATCTGCACCTGTTTCGGCACTGTGACCTGCGTCGGTAACCGGGCCGTGGAAACAGGCAGCCAGCGCCCCTGACGACGCTGCATAAACTGGTAGCCGGGCGGGTCGATTAGCACACCGAGTGTTTGCCCTTCGATCACCGCCTTATCCTTAAACTGTGCAAAACGGGCCAGAAAATCCTGCGCCGCTTTTTTCGCAGGTGGTTCAGAACGGGTCGCAAAAGTTTGCACCACGCCCGCACTGGCAAGGCCGATAAGGAAAATCACCAACATGATTTCCAGAAGAGTGAATCCGCGTCTGGGCACTGATTTACTGAAACTCCTGCAAATTCCAGTTACCGATATCTGCACCAGCGCCTTCCCCGTTTTCCTGGCCATCCGCCCCTAAGGTGTAAACATCAAACAGCCCTTTTTCACCCGGACTGAGATACTGATAATCGTTGCCCCACGGATCTTTTGGCAATCGCTTGATGTACCCACCAGTACGGTAATTGCGGGAATCCGCCATATTGCCCGGTTGCTGGATCAGCGCTTCCAGCCCCTGTTCGGTGGTCGGATAACGCCCATTATCCAGTCGGTACATATCCAGCGCGTTTTCCAGCGCCACAATATCGCTAATGGCTTTTTGCCGATCTGCTTTCTCTTTATTACCTAACAGATTAGGCACCACCAGACTTGCCAGAACGCCAAGAATAACAATCACCACCATCACTTCCAGCAGGGTAAAACCTGCCCGTGGTTTTTGCGTGCGGGATAACGAATTCATGTGATAACTCCGTAAATTACATTCCAACCATATTGTTCAGTTGCAGCATCGGCTCGAGAATAGCGATGACGATAAACAGCACCACGCCCGCCATCATCACCACCAGCGCCGGTTCAAACAGTCCTAACGCCAGCCCTACCTGGGTATCAAACTCCCGTTCCTGGTTGACTGCGGCCTGCTCAAGCATGGTTTCCAGTTCGCCGCTCTGCTCGCCGGAGGCGATCATGTACAGCATCATCGGCGGGAACAGGCGCAACTCCGTCAGTGCTGCACGCAGGCTGCTTCCTTCGCGGACGCGATCTGCCGCCAGCAGCAGTTGTTGCTCGACATAACGATTTGCCGACACGGCAGCGGCGGTCTGAATACCTTCCAGCAACGGAACGCTACTGGCGGTGAGGATGCTTAAGGTGCGGGAAAAGCGCGCCGTATTTAGCCCGCGAGCGACCCGCCCGATAACAGGCAGGCGCAGCAGGGTTTTATCCCAGCGCAGGCGCATAGCGGGATTTTTGAGTAGCCGTTGCCCCAGTACCAGAAGCCCCAGCAATCCCGCCAGCCAGTAAACGCCGCTGGTCTGTAAAGCGTCGCTCATGGCGATGAGCATTCGGGTGGAGGCAGGCAGCGCATGTCCGAGGTGATCAAACTGTTCGATGATTTTCGGCACCACTGCCGTCAGCAAAATAGTGACCACGCCCGTTGCCACCACCAGCAGTACCAGCGGGTAGAGCATCGCCTGCAACAGACGCGATTTCAGGCGTTGTCGCTGTTCGGTGTAATCCGCCAGGCGATTGAGCACCACATCGAGATGCCCGGATTTTTCTCCGGCTGCGACCATCGAACAAAACAGGGAGTCAAAGACGCGGGGATGTTCGCGCAGGCTGTCCGACAGGGTGTAACCTTCCTGAATCCGGCTGCGCAGCGCCATTCCGAGGCTTTTTACATGCAGTTTTTCACTTTGCTCACTGACCGCCTGTAAGCAGGTTTCCAGCGGCATTGCTGCCTGCACCAGCGTTGCCAGTTGGCGAGTGAACAGCGCCAGATCGGCCGCCGCCACGCGACGATGTGCGTGTCGCCGACGCTGCAACAATCCCCCTGTCGAAGCATTCATCCGGGCTTCAATGTGCACGGGAATGAGTTCTTTTCCACGTAACAACTGACGGGCGTGACGCGCGGAATCCGCCTCAATCATACCTTTGGTTTTGCGACCATTACGCTGTAGCGCCTGATAGTAAAACAGTGCCATTACGCCTCCATGGTTACCCGCAGAACTTCATCAAGAGAGGTCTCTCCGGCGAGTACTTTCTCAATGCCGTTACTGCGGATACCTGCGGAGTGTTGCCGGACATAACGTTCCAGCTCCAGTTCCCCGGCCTGACGGTGGATCAAATCACGCAATGTGGCATCCACCACAATCAGTTCATGGATGGCGGTACGCCCGCGAAAACCTTTGTGATTACAGGCGGGGCAGCCCTGCGGATGGTACAGCGTGACGGTATGCACGTTGCTAATTCCCATCAGACGTTTTTCTTCGTCAGTGGCAGGCCGGGCCTGGCGGCAGTCGTGGCACAGCGTTCGAACCAGTCGCTGCGCCATCACGCCCGTCAGGCTGGAAGAGAGCAGGAAAGGCTCGACGCCCATATCCTGCAAACGCGTGATCGCCCCCACCGCCGTGTTGGTATGCAGCGTGGAAAGTACCAGGTGCCCGGTAAGCGACGCCTGAACGGCGATTTCTGCAGTTTCGGTATCGCGGATTTCACCGACCATCACCACATCCGGGTCCTGACGCAAAATCGCGCGCAGGCCACGGGCAAAGGTCATGCCGACGCGGGTGTTGACCTGTGTCTGACCGATCCCTTCAATCATGTATTCGATAGGGTCTTCAACCGTGAGAATGTTGCGCGAGTGGTTGTTCAGCTCCTGCAATCCGGCGTACAGCGTGGTGCTTTTGCCGGAACCTGTCGGCCCCGTCACCAGAAAGATGCCGTGCGGTTTGTGCAGTAGCTGACGCAACTGCGCGGTCAGTTCGTGACTTAACCCCAGACGTTCCAGCGTCAGGCGAGCCTGGTTTTTGTCCAGCAGTCGCAGTACCACGCGCTCGCCCCAGGCGGAAGGCATGGTGGAGACACGCACGTCAATCGCCCGACCGCCCAGCAGCAGCGCAATACGACCATCCTGCGGCACGCGCTTTTCGGCGATATCCAGCCGCGCCATCACTTTGATACGCGATACCAGTAGCGAGGCCAGTTTGCGCCCTGGACGCAACATTTCATGCAACGTGCCGTCAACGCGAAAACGGATCACCAGACTCTTTTCAAACGTCTCGATGTGGATATCCGAAGCGCCTTCTTTAATCGCCTCTGCCAGCATGGCGTTGATCAGTTTGATGATCGGCGCATCGTCGTCGCTTTCCAGCAGATCCTCGGTTTCCGGCAGCTCCTCCGCGAGGGTAAAAAAGTCCTCGGCGGAGCCGATATCTTCCATCAACTGACGCGCCTCGGAAGAGTCCCGCTGCCAGACCGCATTCAGTCGCTGTTCAAATTCAGCCTCGTCGATTTGCCGTAGCGTAAAGGGTGCGCTCAGCCCCCGCTGCAGCTCCTGCAAAACAGAGAGCGACAGCGGATGAACGTGGAGGATCTCCAGCGACGCTTCGCACCATGCCACCAGGCTAAACCGACGGCTGAAACTGTAGGGCAGGCGCACGGCGTTAGCCGTGGTTTCCTGTGCTACAGGCGCCATTAACGCGTTCTCCCGGCATTAAGGAACGCGCGAACTTCCGGCGGTAAAGCCTGGTTTTGCGCAGGCAATACCGGCTGTGAAGTATGCGGCATCAGGCTTAACCCCTGCTCGTCGCGATAGATCTGCTCGGCACGCATATAGTTATATTTGCGCTGCGATACACCGTCTGCCGCCATACCGTCACGCAGAATGGTCGGGCGGATAAACACCATCAGGTTACGTTTTTCTTTTTTATCCGCCGTCGATTTAAACAGGTTGCCAATCAACGGGATATCGCCCAGCAACGGTACTTTCGCCACACTTTCTCCCGCCTGGTCGTCCATCAGACCGCCGAGCACGATCAGTTCGCCGTCGTTAGCCAGTACGGTGGTTTTCAGTTTGCGCTCGCCAAATACCACGTCGAGGCTGGTCTGTCCTTCCACCTTCGAGACTTCCTGTTCAATCACCATCTGTACCGCATTACCTTCGTTAATCTGCGGCGTGACTTTCAGCATGATGCCGACTTTTTTCCTCTCTACTGTATTGAAAGGATTGCTGTTATTGGAGCCAACGGTAGATCCGGTTAATACCGGAACGTCCTGGCCCACCATGAAGAAGGCTTCCTGGTTGTCCAGTGTGGTGATACTCGGCGTGGAGAGGACGTTAGAGCTGGAGTCATTTTTGACCGCCTGCACCAGCGCCATCCAGTCGCCTTTCACCACGCCAACCGCCGTACCGCTAAAGCCAGAAAGAAGCTGGGCGAGCGTGGAGAGGTCGCCGTTGGTCTCCGGGTTAATGGTGGTGGCGCCATTTTCACTGATCACCGTGGAACCTTTCTGCGGCTTCGCTTGAGAAATGGCTGCTCCCAGCGTACCGATAGGAATCTGCGTGCCGTTGGCAAACTGCATTAATCCAGCATCTTTCGATGCCCACTGCACGCCAAAGTTGATATTGCTGCCTTCGGCAACTTCCACGATCAACGCCTCGACATGTACCTGAGCACGGCGAATATCCAGTTGTTCAATCACGCTTTGCAGCGACTGCATGATGTCCTGCGGCGCGGTAACAATCAGGGCATTACTGTGTTTGCTGGCAGCGATGGAGACAACCTCACGCCCGCTACCCACCGTACCTTCCGCCTCTTCTTTAGCCGCCGTGAGCGTGCCGCTAACCTGCTTCAGCACATCGACCAGATCTTCCGCTTTGCTGTATTTGAGATAGAACACCTGGCTGTTGCCGCTACGCTCCATTTCTGAGTCCAGGCGACGGATCAAACGGCGCATTTTGTCTCGCGTGGCGGGATCGCCGCTGACAATCACGCTGTTGGTGCGTTCATCAGCAACAATTTGTGACTTCAGCGTTGCTGGCTGGTTCTCGCCACTGTTTTTGGTCAGGCTTTCCAGCACACGGGCAATTTCCGAAGCCGATGCGTTATCCAGTGGGATCACCTCTTCGGTACGGTTTCCCGCACGGTCCACACGCTGGATCACTTCCGTCAGCCGTTCCACGACAGAGGCGCGTCCGGTGAGCATAATCACGTTGGAGGGATCGTAATTGACGACGTTGCCGGATCCTGCGCTGTCGATCATCTGGCGCAGCATCGGCGCCAGGTCGCGTACCGACACATTACGTACCGGCACCACTTTGGTAACCATTTCATCGCCTGCATAGTTATCGTTGCCTTCACTCACTAACGGCAGCGGTTCAACCTTTGCGGCACTGGATTTCACTACCTTCAGCACGTCGTTCTCCATTGGTACGACGGCATATCCCTGCGCTTCCAGCAGGTTAAGGAATAGCTGGTAATACTGGCGTTCATTGAGCGGCGTCATGGTACGAATGCTCACCTTCCCCTGTACGCCCGGCCCCATAATGATGGTTTTATTGAGGTTAGCGCCGACGGTTTCAATGAACGATTTCAGGTCAGTATCTTTAAAATTAGCGGTAAAGGTGTGCTCTTCCGCCCAGGCCGGTGAACTACATAATGCCGCAGCCAGCATCAGCGGCAGTAAACGCTTTTTTGTTTTGAAGGCAGTTGTCTTTTTACGCCAGACCGACAACGTAATATCACGCCAAAACACGATGAATGATTCTCCTGGATTAAATGCAATTAGCGCAGCGCAATGGAAATGTCGTAGCGCGCACCCTTTCGCAAAACCGTAAGTTGAATTGAATCCATTGAAGGTAACTGCCGCATCAGAGCAATCATTGCTCGTGGATCAGTGAAATCCTGCTGATTTAGCGCAATGGCGATATCGCCTTCCTTGAAACCGCTGGCATCGAACAGAGAACGATCTGCCCCCGGCTTCACTGCATAACCGACAATCCCCTCCTTACGCACGGGCGTAAGTTGGATATAGTTGAAAATTTTCTGCGGATCTTTCGCCAGTGCCTGACGCACGGCAGCCGGGATCTCCACTGGCGCGCTGACAGTAGACTCAACAACAGCTTGCTTTACTTCGTCACTGGCGGCTTTTTTGTTGGTCACGGCTACGGCGGAACGCTCCTCCTCAGCCAGACTCAAACGTTCCATTTTCCCCTGATAACGCAGCATCACATGGTCGCGATTGATTTCCTCAATCACCGCGTTGTGAGAGTCAAGCCGTTCGCCCTGCAAATAAAGCTGTTGTTTGCCGCCCTCTTCAATCACCGCACCAGGTCTGGCGCCAAAAGCGATACCTCGCAGCACCACATTAAGGCGCGTTTCTGCCACAGGCGCAGGTTCAGGTTGTTTTACCGGCGCGACAACGGGCTGATATTTGCCAAACCAGTTTTGCTGGCTGATTAATTGCGCATCGTTTTTATCAAACGGTTTTGCCTCCGAACGGGGCGTTTTATTCCCGGATGAAGAAACCGTCGTATATTCCGCAGAAAAGACGATGTAGCGCCAGAGTGAGTGCGCCATTTTCGCAGAAATAATAAGCAGCATCAGCCAGAACATCCCGCGCGCTATTTTCCGCAGATGTTCTTTATCTGTATTAAGAGATTGTCCCTGGCTAAGAACGTGACGAATTTTTGTCAGCCATTGATTGAGATAAATCCGTGCATCACGAAAAACAACCCGCGCCAATTTATATCTACCCGACGTTATGCTTTGACTATTCCACAGGTGGTGCGATCCAGCTTCCGCTGGTACTGGTTGCCTGTGCGTGTATCTTTAATCGTTATGCTGTAATTAATCCCTTCGGCAATCATCAATTTCACCGTTGGGTCAGCGCACATTTGTCGTTGATAGCTGGTTAAAAAGGCGTCAGGCGTTTGCGTAGTCTGGGCACCCGCTTCGCTGATAATGGTCATTTTTACCGTTGCGCCGCTACTTTGCGCCAGCACTAAGGTATATCCCGCAGATTTAATGGGCAGGTTTTGACTGATATTTTGCGCCTGTTTTTTCGCCAGCAAACTGGCGTTTTCATTATGGCTGGCGCAGCCACTTAATAATCCAGTAACGCTCAACAATAGCGATATTAATACCCTCCCTGGCATCTGTTTTATTGACATGGTAAATAATCTCTAATGTTATTAATTAAAATAAAAATGTCACTTCGATAATTACATGTTTGTCATTAAAGCAATGCCTGTAGATAAAGTGTTGCTATACCGCCCAGACTTAAACATGGCCCAAAAGGCAGCGTGGTTGATCCTTTTTTTGTAATAACGGCATATATCAGGCCGCAACATGAAGCGATTAACGCAACATGGGGCAGCGACAACGCGCCCACCCAACCGCCTAAAGCAGCGAAGAGTAATACATCGCCCATGCCTAATGCTTCTTTACGCAGAATTATTCCGGCCAACCAGCGCAGGGAATAAAACGTTGCGAATCCCACCAGTACGCCGGTAACCGCGTCCTGTAGCGTTAACGGACTCTGCTGAGCCCATGCCGCAATCAGTCCCGTCCACAATACGCCCTGAGTAAAGACATCAGGCAACCATTGGTGACTGAGATCGATGATGCTCGCGGCAATCAGCCAGGCGGATAATATCATCACCGCCAGCGCCCATCCACTCTCCGGCCAGACCAGACTTGCCAGCAAAAAAGCGAGTGCCGTCAATAATTCCACCAGCGGATAACGCTTGCTGATTTTTGCCTGACAGTCACGGCAGCGCCCTTTGAGCATCAGCCAGGAAAGCAGCGGAATGTTGTCACGTATCCGAATGGCCTGCTGACAATGCGGGCAGTGCGAGCGCGGCAACGCCAGGCTCATTTTCGGCTGTACGTTCTGCGTTTCCCCCTGAAACTCCGCCATTTGTTGGCGAATCATGATGGGGTAGCGCCAGATCACCACATTCAAAAAACTGCCGATGATCAATCCTCCGACAGTTGCCAGTATGGGCATCGCTGCGGGGTATTGCTGAAAAACATCAAAATACATGGTTAAAGGTTATGTGTTGTAGCTTGCCGGATGCGGCGTGAAACGCCTTATCCGGCCTACGGGTGTCTGCCAACGCAAATAATCGCGGCTTTCCCTGTCTGTAGGCCCGATAAGCTGGCGCATCGGGCAAGTGTGTTAACCCGGTGCGCCTTATTTCATGCCGGATGCGGCGTAAACGCCTTATCCGGCCTACAGGCTTACTCGGCTGACATCGCGTGCTCGGTAACCTTGTTAATGGTTTCCGGCCCGTTTTCCGGTTTCGGCAGCTTAAGCGCCGCCAGCGTAGCGTAAGCCGACGAGCTCACCCCGCCCTGGAAACTCATCTCCGTTGCTCCCGGCAGCTGATAAGCACTTGCACCCGGATTCCATTTCTTAAAGAACTCCGAAAGGTCCGCCCGGGCAACCCAGGAGGCACACAGCATCAGCGTGTCGGCAGCGTTACCGTTTGATTCGGCACAGTAGTTCTTACCGCCGAACTTGTCATTGCCAACCTCATCGCCACGTGCTTTACGGTGCATCAACTGGAACAGGTTCCAGCCTTTCATCCCTTCACGCTCGCTGTAGAACGCTGGCAGAGTTGTACCTTCTGGATACCACTTCCTGATATCAAAGTTTTTCTCTGCCCACTCCTTCAACTGTGCGTACATCAGCAGACGGTCACCCGCACCGCCGCGCGCCCATGCCTGACCTTTGCTCTCCTCCAGATATTCCGGCGCGACGGTAATATCGTCAGCGACACGGTTCATCTTGCCGAGATAGCGATCCTGCATGTACAGCGCCAGCACGTTGTTCGCCACTTCGGTCGCGCCTGGAACAGTCAACGGCGTTTCTGCGGCGTTATGACCAACTTCGTGCCAGATCAACCAGTCGTTCAGCGGCGTCGTCGGCAGCGTGGTGCTGTTCGGCGAGAAGCTGCTGTTCATCACCGGATAACCCGAGTGCGCATCCCCGATGGAGATCTGCACATCGTTGGTGAAACGATGTTTGTGACCCGGCAAGTTTTTATAGGTAAACATCCGGTGGTTACCGCTTTCGTCATTACGACCGTAGAAATCATTCATCGAGCTGGCAAAGGTATCCAGTTCATCGGCGAACTGTTTTACACCTTCAGCATAATTGCTGGCCTTCAGGTTATTCTTCGGCGTGGTATAGACGAACGACGCAGACTCCAGTTCGCCCAACGGCGCCGGGGAACTCAACTCATGCTTCCACTGACCATCTTTATAGAACGGTGCTTTTACTACACCGGTAAAGGTGAATTCAGCTGATTGCACCTCTTTGCTGTCGCCCTTGATATAAATCAGACCACCGTAAGGCACCTTAAACTTCACCGTACCATTAGCCGCCAGAGTATACGTTTTAGTCACTCTTGGCGGACGGTTCAGAGCAACTTCATGCTTCTCACGTCCGGTCAGGTCGTCAGCCAGCGCCACGGTAACGGTCACAGGAACTTTTGCTGTGGACTGAATGCTGACGTCCTGCTGAGCCGGAGCCCACAGACCAGTAGACTGCATGTTACCCGCAAACCATTTGGTCGGATTCGAGTACAGGCTGATGGTTTCCGTAACGGTTTCACCACTCGCAGACACATCCCCCGGATACTTAGCAACATCAACCTTAATGTTCAGATCCCACCAGGAACGGCCCAGCATCAGGCGCGTCAGCGGTTTTTCCATATAGTTGAGCGGATAGCTCGGGTTCATCATGCCTGCTTTATTACCGCTCTTTTCGCCGTAGATCATGTTGTTATCGACCAGCGATTTCTTCAGATCCGCGGAGCACAGCGTGCCTTTGGTATAAGCATCATTGGCGTAGCAGTTCAGGAACTCGGTGAAGGTTTTAAAGCCCAGCTCATCTTCCTTACCTTCCTCATAACGATAGCTCGTATCGTTCCACAGCCAGACCGACATGTTCTGGTACAGACGTTCCAGATCGACGCTGTTCAGACGCTCGCCTTTACGACCATTGGTACGGAAATAGAGCTCATGCTGATACAGACGCTGAATGTTGGTGCCTAAATCCGCAGCCTGCACCATCGCTTTCGCGGTGTCGGCGTTAAGACTCAGTTGCGTATACTGTGGAACATACATGCCACCTGTAACCGGAACCTTCGTGCCAGGACGGTATTCCAGACAGTTAATCTCGTAATGGTAAGTCGGGTCGGTACACTCTTTCAGTCCCGGGAACGCTGCAAAGATCTTATCTTTTGCGGCTTTCAGAGACTCATCAGTTGTATGTTTAGCCACATCAATAAAAGCGTATTGAGTTACCTGTTTACCATCAACCTCTTCTTGCCAGCTAGCAACTTCCAGTGTTGGTTTCTTATCTGGTTTATTTTCAACCTGATATTTCCAGACAACTTCTTTGGTATCAGGATCGATGGTATACGGTAGCTCCCCTTCTACAGCAGGATAACGCTCATAGACCCACATACCTTTTTCATTCAACTGACGAACACGGCTCGGATACCCCTGCGGATCGTTATTCACCACCGACTTGTTCAGTGCCATTGACAGACCCGCAGCATCCAGCAGACGCACAAAGCCAGACGCGCTCTCTTCCTTAAGATTGCTCATCACGTTTTCCATGATCAGCACAGAACCGCCTTTGTTCATATAGGCGATAAGATCGGTCACATCCTGCTGAGTCAGTTTCGGCTTGCTGGTGTCTGCACGCAGGGGGATCGCATAAGGATCATTCCCCACCTGAGTGACATACTCAAAGCCATTAAGGATCAGCAATGGAACCTCTTCCGGATTCAGATCGCCATAGCTGCTCAAATGCTTAACAGAGATACCGGCAAAATCCGGGTGGAAGCCAAACGCAGCACTGCTCCCGGTGACCTGACCATGACGTTTGAAATAAACGTTTTCCAGGTTCGTACCCACGGTCATTGTGCTCTTTGTATTCGGCTGCCAGATGTCGTTTGACAGGTAGCGCAGTACGTTCTGCATGAAGTGCTTCATGTCATCTGAATCACCGCTGAGCGTACACTCACCTTTATTATTAACACCACCGTTCCAGCTATAACCGTTCGGGCAGCGCAGGATGCTGTTATAGTGCGGGTTACCGATAACCATCAGTTTGCCCTCGCCGACTTGCCCCAGCGAAATAAACGGCAGGTTGAAGGTCGCGGTATCACGCGTAACGTTTTCCGGTCGCACAATAGAAGGCGCTTCCGTAATGTACGCCAGCTCATTTTTATCCCAGGCGCGTTTTTCGCCGAAAGCCAGCCAGTAGTTTTTATCATTACGCGCCATCAGAATCGGGAATGCCGCGTTGGAGATATTCACCACCGCCTGACCACGTGCGTTGCCGGTGCTGCCATAGAAGTTGGTGGAGTCATGGAAGACGTGGAACTTGCTGACAGACTGGTAGTTCGTATCCACGCCCCACAGCTTGTTGATAACGCTCTGAATCTGACCGTCATTGACATTGCGCGTCGTCAGAGAGAACCAACGAGCGGAGTTGCAGTTGTTGGTTTTACCGCAAATCGCGGTATCGATCTCCTTAGCCTGGCCCGTTTTAAACTGTTCGATGAATTCGTTTGGCAACGTAACGGGTTTATCGCCTTCGTTCAACGTCTCACCATTGGATAACGAGAGATTGATAATCTCGTTGATCACGTTGGGATACTCGGCAAAAACTTTGCGCACAACATCCGGGAGTTCACGATCGCCGTTTTTCCCCGCCTGGGAATAACGATGAATCAGTTGATCGATATTCGCCCCGCGAACTTCGTCGCCCAGCTCAGTCAAGGCAATGGTCGACTTATTACCGCGTACTGAGCCCAGTTCAAAGGTATCGATGCCGAAGGAGACGGTTTCGCCCCAGCTAAAGGAGAATTTACCGTTTTCGCCCGTTACACCACGGCCTGAATTGGTGTAGTAGTCAACGCCAGCAACACCGTTCCCCAGGCTATCCACCAGTCGGCCTTCGGAAAGAATGATTTCAGTGGGTTGATACTGATAAAACTGTTCCGCATTCGCCGACACGAAAGAAGCGTTCAGATCCGGTTTAGTGCCCGGCGTCGTGGCTGGCACGACCGGAGACGTATGGGTAGACGGCGCTTTATCAGTGGCGGCATTGTTTTCCACCTCTTCATTCACCAGCTTGCTGAAGTCGTCCGGTGTCAGTTCTATTTGCTTATACAGTTTTTCAAAACGCGCGCGATCAACCACTGACGGGAAGGTCAGACAAAGTTGCTCTGCATCTGCCGGGCAACTGTCGCTGGAAGTCACCAGAGAGATAGCGTTGGCTTTCTTGTTGTCTGACCCCGCCAGTTCTTGCGCATCTTCCAGGCTAAATGACACTTTTTCAACCGAACGCAGGCTACGCGCCGTTTCTGACTGGGTGTCAAATGTCGCGATTGTCGTCCCGCCTACCACGCAAGTGATGGTGTTACCAGGCGTAAAGGTAAAGCCGTCGCTGGTTTCACCATTACAGGTAGCCCCCGTTACCCGCTGGCTTCCGCCCAACGTCAGATAGCCCGTTTTCGTGGGAACAGGCTCTGGTTCCGGTGTTGGCTCCGGTTCTGGAGTGGGATCCGGCGTAGGTTCAGGTTCTGGCGTCGGATCAGGCGTCGGCTCCGGGTTTGGCGTGGGATCGGGTTTCACCTCTGGCAGAGAACCGGTCCCAGAATCAACAGGTGGCGTATCGGAGGATGATCCCGAACCACCACCATCACAACCGGTTAACAAGGTTGCGCTTAAAATAGCCGCTAATAGCGATTTCTTATATTTAAATTTCTTATTCATTAATAACGCAAGTGACCAAATAGAGTTAAAGATTTCGTAACCTGGGAAATAGTTTTATGTTTTTACTTTCTCTTGAAACAGAACCTCCTCTATTCATAAAACTGCATTATTGATAACGACATGATAAATAAAAGCATCAGGATAACCCCGCAGCGATGTAGAACGGGTTATTTGCGCAAAGATGCAATACTCGAAAAAACAACAATTATTCAGAAGGTAATTATCCCAAATTGTTGATATTTTTATCGATAAAGACTGCAAAATCAACAGATAACATGGTGTTTGCTCATTACGTAAGCACTCTTTGCACGCACTTGTTTTGCATTATGAAAAAATAATACGTGTTCTCACTCCCGGAATTATTTAGCATGTTATCTAAACAAGAAATATTGTTTATCAATAGATAATAAAGAACGAAATGATTTTGCAGTTATTCAAACAGAATAACGAAGTAAGAGTGGAAAGAAGCCGAATGATATTGACAACCATCCGGCTTTATCGACTTACGAAACTAACATTCCGGTAAATACATATGCCTGTAACAGGGTGATAATGCCGATAACACTGGCAAAGATCAGACTGTGCTTTACGGTATAGCGGAACAGCTCAGATTCTCTGCCCACCATCCCCGTTGCAGCACAAGCCACGGCGATAGATTGCGGGGAGATCATCTTACCCGTCACACCACCGCTGGTGTTTGCTGCCACCAGCAGAGTGTCTGAGACATTGATTTGCTGCGCCGTGGTTGATTGCAGTGAACCAAACAGAGCGTTCGAGGATGTGTCCGAGCCGGTAAGGAATACCCCCAGCCAGCCGAGGAATGGCGAAAAGAACGGAAACATCGTACCAGTTCCTGCCAGTACCAGCGCCAGCGTGGTAGACATACCGGAATAGTTAGTCACAAAAGCAAATGCCAGCACCATGCCAATCGATAATATCGGCCACTTCAGGCTAATTAGCGTTTCTGCGAAGACAGCAATGCCTTTTTTGATCCCCACGCCGAGAATGAAGATAGAGATAATCGCCGCGATAAATATAGCAGTGCCGCCAGCGGAGAGTGGATCGAATTTAAATACCGCATCCATTGGCGTCGACTGGGCGACAATGGGCGCTGCTTTCATTACCTGGTGATGCAAATGGGGGATCTGGAAATTAATCACCAGCGAATAAAGTGCACCGCCCGGAGCAAATAACGCTTTAAACGGTTTCATGGTCCAGATGGTGACCAGTACCGTTAAGATTAAAAACGGTGACCATGCGCGAATGATTTGTCCGACGCGATATTCCGAAGGTACCGGGCCGCCAGAAGATGGCTTATTCACCACCATCGCACCAGCGGATTGCCCCATGCTGATAGCCGTTTCAGTATTTTTTGGCCGCCACACTTTAAGGAATAAAGAGAGTGAGACGATACTCACCAGCGCCGAAGTAATATCCGGCAGCTCCGGGCCAATGTAGTTAGAAGTAAAGAATTGGGTTACAGCGAAACTTCCCCCCGCCACCAGCGCGGCCGGCCATGTCTCTTTCACACCTTTCCAGCCGTCCATCATCGCCACCAGCCAGAACGGCACCAGCACCGACAGGAACGGCAACTGGCGTCCCGCCATTGCGCCAATGTGGAAGGGATCGATACCAGTGACCTGCCCGGCAACCAGAATCGGCACGCCCAACGCACCAAACGCCACCGGCGCGGTGTTGGCTATCAGGCACAGCCCCGCCGCGTATAACGGTTTGAAGCCCAGTCCCACCAACAGTGCGCCAGTAATCGCCACCGGCGCGCCAAAGCCCGCGGCTCCTTCTAACAACGCGCCAAAGGAGAAACCAATCAGCAACACCTGCAAACGCTGATCGTCGGTAATCGAGATAACCGAGCTGCGGATAATATCAAACTGACCGCTGGCAACGGTTAATTTATAGAGGAATACCGCCGCCACTATAATCCAGGCGATGGGCCATAAACCGTAAATAAAACCATATCCCGCAGCAGCAAATGCCATATCAATCGGCATTTTAAAGGCGAATATCGCAATCAGGATAGATAATATGAGGGTTATTGCTCCGGCGACATGGCCTTTCAGACGTAATACAGCGAGTGCCACAAAGAAAAATATTATTGGAATTAAGGCGACCAGAGCGGATAGCCCCAGTCCTCCCATCGGCATATACATTTGAGTCCAGGTAACCATATTGTTCAGTCTCTTATTATCTTTATATGCTTGATATACTTAAGGTTGTAATAAGCAAAAGAGGACTGAACTGTAAAGTATAGGCGTTATACTTTACAGCAACAGCACGCCGCTAACGCAATTGCTACCTCTGGCATAACAAGTATATCGGGTAAGGGGTTCTGTTCCGCACACACAGGCGCAGAGTATCGTTAAGATGTCCATCTTATTATTTTAATCCCGCTAGTGATGCGCTGCGGGTATTTAATATTGTTAAACCCTGATCATCGCTCCGGTTATTTCCGGGATAAATGCACTACCGCAGTAACTATAATAGCCCCGGCAGTAAAACTTGCCGGGGCTTTTTGACGCTATTAATGACTTTCTTTTTCGCGTAAACGCCAGGCATGTAATAACGGTTCGGTATAACCGTTTGGCTGTTTCACGCCGAGGAAGATTAAATCGCTGGCGGCCTTAAAGGCACACGAGTGAGCGAAATTCCCCGCCATCGGACGATAAGCCGGATCGCCAGCATTTTGCTGATCGACCACTTTCGCCATATTCTCCAGCGACGCCTGCACCTGTTCTTTGGTCAAAATGCCGTGGCGTAACCAGTTGGCGATATGCTGGCTGGAGATGCGCAGTGTTGCGCGGTCTTCCATCAGCGCTACGTTGTGAATATCCGGCACTTTTGAACAACCAATCCCCTGCTCGACCCAACGCACTACGTAACCCAGAATTCCCTGCACGTTGTTATCCAGTTCTTGTTGGATCTCTTCCACTGACCAGTTAGCATTTTCCGCTACCGGAATAGTCAGCAGATCGTCCAGCAGCGGCTCAAATTCGGCATTAAACCCGGTCTGGGCAATGTTAGCTTGCACGCTCTGTACGTTGGTTTGGTGGTAATGCAGCGCATGGAGCGTCGCGGCGGTTGGCGACGGAACCCATGCAGTGTTCGCCCCGGCGCGAAGTTGATCACCTTTCTGGCGGTACATGTCAGCCATCAGATCCGGCATTGCCCACATTCCTTTACCGATCTGCGCTTTGCCGCGCAGTCCGCAAAACAGACCAGACAGTACGTTGTTGCGCTCGTAGGCTTTGATCCACGGTGTCGATTTCATCTGGTTTTTACGCAGCATCGGGCCCGCTTCCATTGCCGAATGCATCTCATCGCCGGTACGATCAAGGAAACCAGTGTTAATAAATGCCACACGATGGCGCGCCTGAGCGATGCAACTGCGTAAATTCAGCGAGGTTCGGCGTTCTTCATCCATAATGCCCATTTTCAGGGTATTCGGCGCCATGCCGAGCATTGCCTCAATGCGGGTAAACAGTTTGTTGGCAAACGCCACTTCCTGCGGACCGTGCATTTTCGGTTTCACAATGTAGACACTGCCGGTGCGTGAGTTTTTCTGTACTTTTAAATCGTAGAGGGCAATCGCGCCAGTCATTACGCCATCAAGAATGCCTTCCGGGATTTCATTACCTTCGCTATCCCAAATCACGGGAATAGTCATCAAATGACCCACGTTACGGATAAACAACAGCGAGCGTCCGTGCAGAGAGATTTCAGAACCATCGGCGGCAGTGTATTGACGATCTGCATTCAGCTTACGCACGATTTGCCGACCGTTTTTCTCCATTTTCTCTTGCAGAGTGCCCTGCATCAGGCCCAGCAGGTTGCGGTACAGCAGGATTTTATCTTCCGCATCAACCGCCGCGACCGAGTCTTCACAGTCGAGAATGGTACTGATAGCCGCTTCGACGATAACATCGTTGATGTGCGCCGGATCGTCTTTGCCAATTCGCCCGTTGGCATCAATTTGCAGCTCGATATGCAGGCCGTTATTTTTCAGCAAAATGCAGCTCGGCGCAGTGACGTCGCCACGGTAACCAACAAACTGCACCGGAGTACGTAACGTGGTTTCCGTGCCATTTTTTAACCGGATACGTAATTGTTTATCGACCACTTTGAACGAGAGCACATCCTGATAACTGCCGTTTTCCAGTGGTAATGATTCATCAAGAAAGCGACGGACCCAGGCGATAACCTGCTCGCCGCGCTGCGGATCGTAGCCGCTGACCATCGCCCCTTCCTGTGGGATAATGTCGCTGCCGTAAAGCGCGTCGTACAATGACCCCCAGCGAGCGTTCGCTGCGTTCAGCGCGTAGCGCGCGTTCATTGCCGGAACCACCAGTTGCGGGCCGGCCTGGCAGGTGATTTCGCTGTCAATACCGGTAGTTTCTACCATGACGTGATCCGGTTGCGGCACCAGGTAACCCAGTTCCCGCAGGAAGGATTTATAGGCCGCTTTGTCTTTTACCGGCCCCGGATTGCTGCGATGCCATTCGTCCAGCGCCGCCTGAATGCGATCGCGTTCTGCCAATAGCTGACGATTCTCTGGCGCCAGATCGTGAACGATCTCATCAAAATTGCGCCAGAATGCCGCAGCATCCAGTTCCACGCCCGGTAACACTTCTTCATCGACAAAACGTTTAAAGTCGGCGTCAATGCGTAAACGGCCCTGGGTTATGGTTTGACTCATTGTTTATCTCCTCGTTTTCGCTTATTTCGCCAACACCGCTGCCGCTGCTTTCGCGACCTGCGCATCTTGTGCTCCGGTTAAACCAGAAACGCCCACCGCACCAATAATTTGCCCATCAACAATAACCGGAACGCCACCTTCCAGCGACGTCAGTAACGGCGCGGTCACAAACGCGGTACGCCCATTATTTACCATCTCTTCATAGCCCTTAGTTTCGCGACGCCCCAGCGCGGCAGTACGCGCTTTCTCCTGGGAGATGTAGGCCGCTATCGGCGCGCAATCATCCATGCGACTTAACGCCAGCAGATGACCGCCGTCATCGGCAACAGCAATGGAAACAGACCAGTTATTTTTCTGCGCTTCTTCCTGACCTGCGGCAATAATTGCGCTCGCCATTTGCTGGCTAAGAATGACTTTAGTTTTCATTTTGTTATTCCTTTTCAAGGGCTTGTTCTACAATTTCAATCCAGTGACGCACAGAGGTACGACCGGCGCTCGCCAGATGCGTCTGGCAACCAATGTTGGCGGTGACGATCATTTCCGGTTTGCCGCTTTCCAGTGCATTCATTTTGTTATCCCGTAGCTGGCGCGCCAGCTCGGGATGCGTTAATGCATACGTTCCCGCCGACCCGCAGCACAGATGGCTGTCGGGGACATCGGTTAAGGTAAATCCAAGACGGAGTAACACTTTTTCCACTTCGCCGTTCAGCTTTTGCGCATGTTGTAGGGTACACGGGCAGTGAAAGGCCAGTTTTTTATCGCCGCGAATCGCTAGCTTTTCCAGCGGTTCCTCACGTAAAAGCTCGACTAAATCGACCGCCAGTTCACTGACCTGACGCGCTTTATCGGCATACAATGCATCGTTTTTCAGCATCTGCCCGTACTCTTTGACGAACGCGCCGCAGCCACTGGCGGTTTGCAAAATTGCCTCGGCGCCCGCTTCAATCGCGGGCCACCATGCATCAATGTTATTTCGCGCCCGCGCTAACCCTTTTGCTTGCGCATTTAGATGATAGTCCACTGCGCCACAACAGCCTGCTTCGTCAGCTGGCATGACGCTGATCCCCAGGCGATCCAGCACACGCGCGGTTGCCGCGTTAGTATTGGGCGAAAGCGCAGGCTGGGCGCAACCTTCCAGCATTAAAACCCGGCGCTTATGGCGCAGCGGCGGACGCGGTTTGGCTTTCACAATTTTGGCGGGTAATTTTGCTCTGGCCTGTTCTGGCAACAACGGGCGTAACACCAGCCCTACCCGCGTCAGCGCACGGAAGACTGCCGGACGCGGCACCACCTGGCGCAAACCTTCACGTAACATTCGCTCCGGTAACGGGCGTTTCACTTTCTGCTCGACAATATCACGCCCGATATCCAGCAGATTGTGATAGTGCACACCAGAAGGACAGGTAGTTTCACAATTACGGCAAGTGAGGCAACGATCGAGATGCTCCTGCGTTTTAAGCGTGACTTCGTTACCTTCCAGTACCTGCTTAATCAGATAGATGCGCCCGCGCGGCCCGTCCAGTTCATCTCCTAAAAGCTGATACGTTGGGCAGGTTGCGGTACAAAATCCGCAGTGAACACAGGCGCGCAGGATACTGTCGGCTTCCTGCGCCCGCGGGTTCTGGCGCATCTCTTCGGTTAATCGGGTTTGCATAGCCTGCTCCTTAAAGTTCCGCGTACATGCGACCGGGGTTAAACACGCCGCAAGGGTCGAGCTGCTGTTTAAGCCGCTGGTGATAGCGGAATAAAGGGGCGGATAGCGGGGCAAAGCCGCCATCTCCGGCACTAAAGCGGGTCGCATGACCGCCAGCGTTGCGGGCGATGCGATGGATTTGATTGTCATCGGCTGTCGATTTCAGCCAGCGTAACGCCCCGCCCCAGTCGAGCAGTTGCTCGCCGGGTAAATCCATCATCGGCGCATCGCCAGGGAGTGAAATGCGCCATAAGGTGCCAGGTAATGAGAAAAACGGCAGTTGTTGTTCACGCAATTGCTGCCAGAACTGACTCGCAACCTCTTCGCCCCCCAGCAGTTCACGCGCCGCTTTTACCGATCCTTCACCGCCTTCGAGGCGAAACCACAACGCGTTGTCGAAGTAGCATAAACCACTAATGGGGAGTGGCTGGAGTTGCCACTGAGCGATTTCGTTCATGGCTTCTTGCAGGCTGATTTCCCGACGCAGACTCAGGGAGGCACGCGGTCGCGGTAACACTTTCATCGAGATTTCAGTGAGCACGCCAAGACAGCCGTAACTTCCGACCATTAACCGCGAGAGATCGTATCCGGCAACGTTTTTCATCACTTCGCCGCCAAAACGCAGATGTTTACCAGTGCCGGTAATAATGCGCGTACCGAGGACAAAATCGCGGACCGAACCGCTCCACGGGCGACGCGGCCCCGCCAGCCCGCAGGCGACCATCCCGCCCCAGGTGGCTTCTTCGCCATAATGCGGCGGCTCGCAGGGCAGCATTTGCCCGGCGCTTTCCAGCGCTGCTTCAATCGCCACCAGCGGTGTTCCGGCGCGAGCGGTGAGCACCAACTCGGTCGGGTCGTAATTAACAATGCCGCGATGGCAACGCACATCCAGCGCTTGTCCGGTGACAGGGCGTCCTAAAAAGGCTTTGCTATTGCTGCCCTGAATCACCAGCGGCGTTTTATCGCTAATCGCCTGATTCACCTGCTCCAGCAGCGCCTGACTGTAATCACACTCGCGTAGCATCAGAAACGCTCCAGTTCAGGGAAAGGTAAATGACCGTGATGCACATGCATGGCGCCAAATTCAGCGCAGCGGTGTAGCGTGGGAATGTTTTTTCCTGGGTTCAGCAAACCATCGGGATCAAACGCCGCCTTGACCGCATGAAAAGTCGTGATTTCATCGCTGTTGAACTGGGCACACATTTGATTAATTTTTTCTCGCCCGATGCCATGTTCCCCGCTAATGCTGCCGCCCACTTCGACGCAGAGTTCGAGGATCTTCCCGCCCAGCTCTTCCGCGCGGGCAAATTCACCGGGTTCGTTGGCATCGAAAAGGATCAACGGGTGCATGTTGCCGTCTCCGGCATGAAAGACGTTGGCGACGCGTAAATCATATTGCTGCGATAAACGGGCAATGCCTTCCAGTACGCCAGGCAGCGCACGGCGCGGGATGGTGCCGTCCATGCAGTAGTAATCCGGGGAGATACGTCCTACCGCCGGGAAAGCGTTTTTGCGGCCCGCCCAGAAACGCACACGTTCCGCTTCGTCCTGCGCCAGACGGACGTCAGTCGCGCCCGCTTTCCGTAAGATGTCGTTAACTCGTTCGCAGTCTTCCTGTACGTCAGACTCCACGCCATCCAGTTCGCATAACAAAATCGCTTCGGCATCGACGGGATAACCAGCATGAATAAAATCTTCCGCCGCGCGAATCGACAGGTTATCCATCATCTCCAGTCCACCAGGGATAATGCCATTGGCTATGATGTCACCGACGGCGAGTCCGGCTTTTTCTACCGAGTCAAAGCTGGCTAACAGAACCCGCGCCACGGGCGGTTTAGGCAGCAGTTTTACCGTCACTTCGGTGGTCACGCCGAGCATACCTTCCGATCCGGTAAACAGCGCCAGCAGATCAAAACCCGGTGAGTCCAGCGCATCCGATCCCAGCGTCAGCACCTCACCCTCCAGCGTTTGCACTTCAATTTTCAGCAAGTTATGTACGGTAAGCCCATATTTCAGGCAGTGGACGCCCCCCGCGTTTTCCGCCACATTGCCGCCAATGGAACAGGCGATTTGTGAGGAGGGATCCGGCGCGTAATAGAGATTATGTGGCGCAACGGCCTGGGAGATCGCCAGGTTACGCACGCCCGGCTGCACGCGCGCACGACGACCGACGGGATTGATTTCGAGGATTTTTTTAAAGCGCGCCATCACCAACAACACACCTTTTTCCAACGGCAACGCGCCGCCAGAAAGCCCGGTGCCTGCGCCACGGGTCACCACCGGCACACGCAAACGATGGCAGACAGCCAGAATCGCCGTCACCTGTTCCATCTGCTTAGGTAGAACAACCAGTAATGGACGCGTGCGATACGCGCTCAACCCGTCACACTCGTAAGGAATGATCTCCTCTTCGGTATGCAGGATCTCGAGTCCAGAGACATGCTCACGCAGTGCCATCAGTACCGATGCGCGATCGACATCGGGTAAAGCGCCGTCAAGACGCTCTTCGTACAAGATGCTCATGAGTAGGGTTCGCTTTGTTGTGTGTGTGTGGCAGCTAATTTTTGTACGCTGCTTCTGTGAACAGTTATTAAACGGGCTTTTCGTTTTCGTCTATCTCTTTAGCTACCGGTCAGACCATTTTTTTTCCCTCTCTGTGACTGCACATAGGTTAACTTAATGTTAAATTGATGTAGCATAATCACTTACGTGATGTCCGTGTTTCGCGACTTAATAACAGAAAAATTGGTCCTACCTGTGCACGAGGTCCGGGAATGAAAGATGAGCGTCGCCCTATTTGCGAAGTGGTTGCGGAGAGTATCGAACGGTTAATTATTGACGGCGTGCTGAAGGTCGGGCAGCCGCTTCCTTCGGAGCGTCGACTGTGTGAAAAGCTCGGCTTCTCGCGTTCCGCACTGCGTGAAGGGCTGACTGTGCTGCGCGGACGCGGGATTATTGAAACGGCGCAGGGGCGTGATTCTCGTGTGGCGCGGCTTAATCGTGTGCAGGACACCAGCCCACTGATCCATCTGTTCAGCACACAGCCAAGAACGCTTTACGATCTTCTCGACGTTCGCGCATTACTGGAAGGCGAATCTGCAAGACTAGCGGCTACGCTGGGAACCCCGGCGGATTTTGTTTTGATAACTCGCTGTTATGAAAAAATGCTCGCCGCCAGCGAGAGTAACAAAGCGATTTCGCTGATCGAACATGCGCAATTGGATCACGCTTTTCATCTCGCCATTTGCCAGGCTTCCCACAATCAGGTGCTGGTGTTTACTCTGCAATCATTGACCGATCTGATGTTTAATTCAGTGTTTGCCAGCGTGAACAATCTCTATCATCGCCCTCAACAAAAAAAACAGATCGATCGCCAGCATACCCGGATCTACAACGCCGTTTTGCAGCGTCTGCCGCTCATTGCCCAACGCGCTGCCCGCGATCATGTGAGGACGGTGAAAAAGAATCTCCACGATATCGAACTGGAAGGGAATCATTTGATTCGATCCGCGGCGCCACTGGAGATGAAATAGCGTCAAAGCCGTTTCTCATATAAGCGGTAACGCTTGTACGGTTCTGCGCCAATGCGCTCCAGCATGTTATTCATGCCCGCATTGGTTTCGAGGATCCATGACATCTCCAGCGCATCAATCTTCCGGCGGGTAAACGGATCGCGTAAGGCTTCAATCAATAACAGCGCAATCACCGGGCCGATGCGGCTAAACTGATACTCTTCGCGCACGCCCATTAGCGGCACCCGCGCAGTACGAACACCGCTGACTTTTAAGCGCCACAGCAATTTTGCCCAGCCGAAGGGAAAGAGCGATCCGTTAAGATCGGCAATCGCTTCATTGATGTTCGGTAAGCCGACAATAAATGCACAAGGAGCAGAATCTATCTCAGCAATGTAGATCATGTCATCCGGCACCAGATACTTAAGCTGATCGCCCATTGTCGCGAACTCATGTTCGGTAAACGGCACAAATCCCCAGTTGTGCTGCCAGCCAGAGTTAAAAATCTCGCGCAGGATCTGCATCTCTTCAGCAAATCGCTGACGATTAATACAGCGTATGGTCACCTTTTTGCGAACTTGATCCATCAGTTTCTTTAGCGCTGGTGAGAAAGTGAGATCGGTACGCTGCATCCACCACGCCAGCAAATCAATGCCTTTACGATAACCCAGTTGCTCAATATGCAAGGCATACCACGGTTTACCGTGAGGCATCATTGCACTGGGCGGCGTGTCAAACCCTTCAATCAGCAATCCACTTTCCTGATTAATATTCAGGCTGAATGGGCCAGTGATATTGCGCGCGCCTTGTGATTCCAGCCATGCTTCCGCTGCAGCAAATAAAGCAGCAAAAACGTCAAAATCATCAATGGCGTCAATCATACCGAAATGCCCCGTCTCTTCGCCGTAACGCTCGCGGTGCAAGGTATCAATTTGCGCGGTAATACGCCCTACGACACGCCCTGCTTTTTTCGCCACCCATGCCTGCCAGATGATATGCTCAGTCCCCGGATTCTTCGCCGATAAATGCTCATTGCGTTCAACGAATAAAGGCGGGATCCAGTTCAGATCATCTTGATATAGGGACGAAGGAAAAGCGATAAATGTTTGTAATTCATGCTTATTCATGACTTTTTCAATGTGAATCATTAGCGGCTCATATTTTTGTGGATATCAAATAATTAACGGAGGAAATACAAGCGGCAACAGAGAAATGCGAAACCGTAATAATTCTTCCATGAATATGCAAAAAGATAACAACATTCTCATTTATTACTACATGAAAAGTTTTGTCTAAATTACTACGCGAAATTTGATTTTCTTAGCACTAAATGCGTCAACGCCGAGATCATTATTGATATATTCACCACATAACTTATTGAATCAACATTAAGTAATATTCACCTGATAAATATTATTCACTGAAAGATATTTATCACATCAATTTATTACTCAAACAAATATAAAATATCTGGTACGTGAAAATACTATCCCCTTTCTCTTTTATGCATATATAATCCACCGCATTATTGTCATTTTATTTTCTGATATCCAATTTTCTTGTGGTGTATATGTCTAACAGAATCTTTACGCATTCCCTACCTATGCGCTATGCCGATTTTCCAACGCTGGTTGAAGCTTTGGACTATGCCGCTCTGGGAAGCGCCGGAATGAATTTTTACGATCGACGTAGCCAACTCGAAGAAAAACTGGAATATCACACATTAAAAACACGGTCCGAAACCGGAGCCAGGCGGCTGTTATCGCTGAACCTGAAAAAAGGTGATCGCGTGGCGCTGATTGCAGAAACCAGCGCTGGATTTGTCGAAGCGTTTTTTGCCTGCCAGTACGCAGGTTTAGTTGCTGTCCCGTTGGCGATTCCAATGGGCGTCGGGCAACGTGATTCATGGAGCGCTAAATTACAGGGTTTACTGGCAAGTTGTCAGCCAGCCGCGATAATCACCGGCGAGGAGTGGTTGCCGCTGGTCAATGCCGCCACGCTGGACAACTCTCAGTTACATGTTTTAAGCCACGCCTGGTTTAATGCTTTACCTGAAGCCGATATTGCACTTCAGCGCCCAGCCCCGGACGATATCGCCTACCTTCAGTACACTTCAGGCAGCACCCGTTTTCCGCGTGGCGTTATCATTACCCATCGCGAAGTGATGGCCAATCTACGCGCCATCAGCCATGACGGAATCAAATTACGTCCGGGCGATCGTTGTGTCTCCTGGTTGCCTTTCTATCATGACATGGGGCTGGTCGGTTTCCTCCTCACCCCAGTCGCTACACAGCTTTCTGTTGATTATTTGCGGACCCAGGATTTCGCTATGCGTCCGCTACAATGGCTAAAGTTGATCAGCAAAAATCGCGGCACAGTCTCTGTTGCGCCGCCGTTTGGCTATGAATTGTGTCAGCGACGCGTCAATGAAAAGGATCTTGCAGAACTGGATCTCTCCTGCTGGCGCGTCGCCGGTATTGGTGCAGAACCCATCTCCGCAGAGCAACTTCATTTATTTGCTGAATGTTTCCGTCAGGTCAACTTTGACGATAAAACCTTTATGCCCTGCTATGGACTGGCAGAGAACGCGCTGGCCGTCAGTTTTTCCGATGAAGCCTCTGGTGTTGTCGTTAACGAGGTCGATCGCGATATCCTTGAATATCAGGGGAAAGCCGTTGCGCCCTGCTCGCAGACACGCGCTATTTCGACCTTTGTTAACTGTGGTAAAGCGTTGCCACAGCATCGTATTGAAATTCGTAACGAAGCAGGCATTCCCGTAACGGAACGCGTAGTAGGCCATATTTATATTTCCGGCCCAAGTCTGATGAGCGGTTATTTTGGCGATCAAACGTCACAGAATGAGATTGCCGCAACAGGTTGGTTAGATACCGGCGACCTTGGTTATCTTCTGGACGGTTATCTGTATGTCACCGGGCGTATTAAAGATCTGATCATTATTCGTGGACGAAATATCTGGCCGCAAGATATTGAATATATTGCTGAGCAGGAACCGGAAATTCACTCTGGAGATGCAATTGCCTTCGTTACCGCTCATGAAAAAATTATTTTACAGATCCAGTGCCGGATCAGTAATGAGGATCGTCGAGCCCAGCTTATTCATTCTCTGGCCGCACAAATACAAAGCGAATTTGGCGTGACGGCAGCTATCGATTTGTTACCACCACACAGTATTCCACGCACCTCTTCCGGTAAGCCTGCCCGTGCAGAAGCGAAAAAACGTTATCAGAAAGCCTATGCCGCTAATTCCCATATACAGGAATCTCTCGCAGGTTTTGCGCAATGAATCAAACGGTCGCGGTAACTGGCGCTACTGGGTTTATCGGTAAATATATTATCGATAACCTGCTCAACCGCGGCTTTCACGTTCGCGCATTAACACGCACTCCTCGTGCTCACGCCAGCGATAGTCTTATCTGGGTGAACGGCTCGCTGGAAGATGCACATTCGCTTACTGAACTGGTAGCCGGAGCAAATGCAGTGGTCCACTGTGCCGGACAGGTGCGCGGACACAAAGAAGAGATCTTTACCCATTGTAACGTTGACGGCAGTCTGCGGCTGATGCAGGCAGCAAAAGAGAACGGCTTATGCCAACGATTTCTGTTTATCTCTTCACTGGCGGCGCGTCATCCTGAGCTTTCCTGGTACGCAAGATCTAAATATGAAGCCGAACAAAAATTAGCGGCAATAGCTGGCGAAATTGCGCTGGGCGTTTTTCGCCCAACGGCGGTGTATGGCCCTGGCGACAAAGAGCTAAAACCGCTTTTCGACTGGATGCTTCGCGGATTGCTGCCGCGACTTGGTGCGCCTGAGACTCAACTCTCTTTTCTACACGTCTCCGATTTAGCGCAAGCTGTGGGTCAGTGGTTGTGCGCCGATACTGTGCAAACACAAACGTATGAATTATGCGATGGCGTCGCCGGAGGCTATGACTGGCAACGGGTTCAACAACTGGCCGCCGACGCTCGTCAAGGGCCTGTACGGATGTTAGGCATACCTCTGCCACTGCTTATATGCCTTGCAGATATCAGCACAACATTAAGCCGCCTGTCTGGTAAAGAACCCATGCTGACACGCTCAAAAATTCGTGAATTAACCCATGCCGACTGGTCGGCAAGTAATAAATGTATTTCTGAAGATATTAATTGGTTTCCCGGGGTTAGCCTGGAACACGCATTACGCAACGGGCTATTTTGATTGTCTTGTTAAAAGGTGTCTTAACGTTTCTATGGTAAATCGTGAAATAGTAATGGATTACATCCTTTCCTGTTTACAGGATTTGGTCGAAAACGGTGTAGAAATTAAACCGGGTAGCGATCTTGTCAACGATCTTGGCCTGGAGTCGATCAAAGTGATGGATCTCTTAATGATGCTGGAAGATAGATTCGATATTTCCATTCCTATCAATATTCTGCTGGATGTCAGAACCCCTGTGCAATTAATGGAAACACTACTTCCATGGCTGGAGAATAAATAATGGGGCTATACGATAAATATGCGCGCCTTGCCACCGAGAGGCTGCAATTCAGTGATAACGGGTTAACGCCGTTTGGAACCTGTATTGATGAAGTCTATTCCGCAACGGAAGGACGTATCGGCGATAAAAAAGTGATCCTTGCCGGGACCAATAATTATCTTGGTTTAACCTTCAATGCCGAGGCCATTGCAAAAGGACAGTCAGCGTTAGCAACGCAAGGAACCGGCACTACCGGTTCGCGTATGGCTAACGGTAGCTATGCGCCGCACCTGGTATTAGAGAAAGAAATTGCAGAGTTCTTCAACCGTCCGACTGCCATCGTCTTTTCCACCGGCTATACCGCTAATTTAGGTGTTATCAGCGCCCTCGCTGACCACAACGCAGTCGTATTGCTGGACGCCGATAGCCATGCCAGTATCTATGATGCCTGCTCGCTTGGTGGGGCAGAGATCATTCGTTTTCGCCATAATGACGCTAAAGATTTGGAACGGCGGATGATTCGCCTCGGTGAACGGGCGAAAGAAGCGATTATCATCGTCGAAGGCATCTACAGTATGCTTGGTGACGTTGCGCCGCTGGCGGAAATTGTTGATATCAAACGTCGTCTTGGCGGCTATTTGATTGTCGATGAAGCTCACTCATTTGGCGTGTTAGGTGCGACGGGACGCGGATTGGTTGAGGCTGTTGGGGTTGAGGATGACGTTGATATCATCGTCGGAACTTTCAGTAAAAGCCTGGCCTCCATCGGTGGTTTTGCCGTCGGTTCGGAAGCGATGGAAGTGCTGCGTTATGGCAGTCGTCCGTATATCTTCACCGCTTCGCCTTCTCCCTCATGTATTGCTACCGTTCGTTCGTCGTTAAGAACTATTGCGACACAGCCAGAGCTGCGACAAAAGCTGATGGATAACGCCAACCGTCTGTATGCAGGTCTGGAGAAACTCGGTTACGAGTTAAGTTCACACATTAGCCCGGTAGTGCCGGTGATTATCGGTTCGAAAGAGGAAGGGTTACGTATCTGGCGCGAGCTTATTTCTCTGGGCGTATATGTGAATCTGATCCTGCCACCTGCCGCACCTGCAGGCATTACGCTGCTGCGCTGTAGCGTTAATGCTGCACACAGTCATGAGCAAATTGATGCCATCATTCAGGCTTTTGCAACTCTGAAACAGTAATGCTGCCCCGCCGTGGCGTTATGCCATGGCGGATTTAATGTTTCCTGTCGTATCGATATACCAGAATTAACGCTGCCAGCATAAACACGATCGGCAAACCGAGCGCTGTGACTGGCACGCTCAACGCGAATAACAATCCCAGATTGGCCATGATTTGATAGCTGATCCAGGTCAGTAGACCAACGATGACGCCCACAGCAAGACGGCTGCCCATCCCGGGAGCGCGCGGCACGCTAAAAGTAAAAGGAACGGCCAGTAAAATCATCGCCAAAGTTAATATGGGATGCCCTAGTTTTTCCCACAATGCCAGACGGTATTCACTGCCGGGTTGCCCGGTCTCCTGCAAATAATGGATGTAGTGGTTCAACTGGCGAACGGAAAAGCTGTTGCCCGGCATCGACAGTTCCTGAAGATTCATGCTGGTGAACGTCGATTGCCATGCCAGCTTATCTAACGTCTCCAGCGACTCCTTACCGTTGTGCCATTTTTTATGATTCACACCATGCAACATCCACGTTTTATTGTCTTCAATAGTGGCGCTACGTGCATAAATGTAGGATTCGAGCGAAAGATCATCCCGATAGTGAAAAATCTCTACGCCCACAGGTTGCCCCTGTTCGTTGAGCGATTTTACCGTCACAAATTCATTGCCACGTCTGGCCCACAGCATATTCCCGGTAATGTCGTGCTCATCGCCCAACGCAGTGGCAGTAGATTTGATTTGCAGCGCATGTTGCTGCAACGGCGACGCCACCCACTCATCAATCGCCCCCAATGAAACAGCCCACAAAATGCCGGCAACCAGCACCACCATCGCAATACGAAAAATAGAAAATCCCGTGGTTCGAATTGCAGTAAGTTCGCTGTTCTTCGACATTTGCCCAAGACCGACGATCCCACCTAACAAGGCAATAAATGGTCCAAGATCAATAAGTGTACGCGGCAGAGTCATTAACGCTACCATCACCGCCTGAGTCCAGCGATAACCACCGGGGCTAACGTCATCCAGCTCATTAATCAGGTTGAAAGTCGTGAAAAGCGGTAGCAGTAATCCTGCCGCAGCGGCAAAACCGAGAAAAACGTAACGAATTAAATAGCGACTGAAGATATTCATCGGAAGAATTTCTGCAACAAAGAGAAGTCGCGAGCGATTAGCATCAGCAAGCCGACTAACATCAGTCCGGGTATCAACCACAAACCAGGAATAAGGGGAATCGCCCCATTCGCCACCAGCGTACGGCAAACATCGCCGCCATAAAAAATGGCGATAAACAGCAACGTCAGCGGCAACAACGTTGAAAAACGTCCCTGACGCGGTTTAACCCGGCTCAATGAAATTGCCAGCATGGCCATTAGCAGAGCCGTAAAACCACGGCTTTGCCGCCATTGCAGTTCGGCATGATCGGCAGGAAAAACAGAGCGTGCCAGCTCTGTGACTGATTTCGCTTTACGCTTGACGTTCACGCTTTGATCCAGCGGATTAAGATGTAATTGCAGATTACGGTAGAGCTGTTCGTTGTCGTCACGCCCCTGATGATCGAGAACATAAGCCGTGCCGGTATGCAGCATGACGGTAGGTTTCTCTGGAGAAGGATCAACAACATCTACTGAATGAGCGCGAAAAATACGAGTTCGGTTGGCCGTCGAGGTATAAATCAGCGTATCAGTAAGATGGTTATTGTCTGGATCGACCGTCTGCGCAAGGATCATGCGTCCATTATCGTTAGTATTAAATTTCTTTGCCTGAAGATGGCGAACATCCAGCTCTGATTGCGACTGTTGCTCTAACTGATAAATTTGCGCATAAGCCCAGGGCCGACCATACATCGACAAAAGAGCAACAATAATACTCAGCGGGATCGCCAGATAAAGAACGGCTTTATACAAACGCGCAGGGCTGGCGCCAGACGCCGCGATAGCGGTAATTTCCGAATCGGTATACATCTGCCCAAGTGTTACGCCGACCGACACATACAAGCCGACAGGCAACAGCATCTCCAGTGCAATCAGTACCTTATAAAAAACAATATCCAGCACAACATTAAGAGCTAAAGTGCCATTAGCCGCTTCGGTCAGATAGCGCTGTGCAGAGTAGCTGGCGAAGATAAAGATCAAAAAACCAACGATGATCAACACTAAACGGCGCGTACCACACATGATGTAATGTTCAACCAGCTTCATCTCACCAACGCCCTCAATCCTTTGAATTTATTCTTCATTGATCAGCTTATTCGCCAGTGCAATGACATAATCGACTTCTTCCGGCGTCAAGCTGCCGTCCTTCGCCCACTGAATTTTCCCATCTTTACTCAACACCATGATGGTTGAACTTTGTTCCGGCAATTGCCAGGCAACGCGTCCCTGGCCGTTACCGTCGATAACGAATTGCGCCCAGGGATAATGGCGTTTATTTTTCTCAATTTTACCAACCACAAAATAACCGGAACCAAAGATGGCATCATCGGTGTTCACAATGGTGGTCGGCTGAAAACGATCCTGTGGGAAATTCGCCGCTTCTACTGCTTTGATTAACAGCGAGTTCTTTTTTTTTGCCGATTTCCTCCCGGCGATATACTGAATGATGCGTACTTTTCCTGTCAGTTGCGTACTGTTCCACTTTTGGTAGTGAATTTCGTCATCAGCGTTCAGCAGCAACTCGCCGCCGTCCTGGATATAAATCGGCGTCACCGGTTTGCCGGTAACAAAATTATGCGCCGCTGCACCGAATGGCAGGAACAAAAATGTCAGCACGATAATCAGACGAGATGGCATTATTTCTCCGGCTATACGGGAAAGCGCGAAATCAGCAGCTCTAAGCGCTGGCGAATATTGCTGTCGAGCGCTACCGGCGCGTCATACGGCTGGCGGTTTTCCATATCGTCCGCCACCATCTCATCATGCTTGTCCCCCATCAGACCGTTAATTGCCGCCAGAAAACGGGATATTTGCAGCGCCTCTTTATTTTCGGGATCAATCGATCTTAAGGTGTCGTAATAAGAAACCTGTTGGCTGATGATTTTACGCACATCATGAAATTCCCTGCCAGTCAGCAGTGGGCTGGAGACAATCTCTTTTAGCATGCGCATCTGTGCCTGACGGTAGGCGATAAAACCGTTTACACTTTCTAATTGGCTATGACGTAGTGAATAATTTACCAGCCACCAGACAGGAGAGCTTAAATAAACCCGTAAAAGGTTGCCGTAATATGACACTATATTTTTCTTACCGTTGCGGAAACCATCCTGAAAACGGCCAAGAAAGACGGTTGTTTTGCCAAACAAAAAACCTGCCTGATGTTTTTTTAAGTACAATCGTTGAGCAAAACGGAGATGTTTGTAGCGCGCACGCATGTATTTATACTGTTTACGCTCGTCAGTGGAGAGTTCATCTCCTGCTGCTTGCTTCAGCGTTAAGCGGAGTAGTTCCTTTCGATTTACACCATCCAGCCAGAATTTAAGACATAATGCATAATTGTCATGAATAATATCGGACGTACAGCGTAACGTGATAGTTGGCGGTAAGCTGACTTCTGCATCAACAACATCATCCTCTTCAACTGCAATAAATAAACGCTCACTGACCTCAAGTGGAAAATATTTTCTCATCATTGGGATTTTACTCCAGTTGCGTTACAGGCCAATAAATGGCGTTGGAAAAACGCCTTTAAGGTCGGAATTAACGAGAGCACCACATCCAGACATTGACCACCGAAATAAGCAAATGCCGCCCCCAGCACGCCAAACAGGTGACAGAATATGAACAGTAGAACGATGTAGCCCGCCGAAGCGATGGTTTGCGCCACGAGGAAAGCACGCTGTTTCCCTGCCATCAACAGTAATGATTCCTGCGGGAAGCCCAGCATTGAAATAACAATCGCGCCAAGCATCACCTGGATCAGGTCATAGGCTTCGAGATACTTCACGCCGAATACCAACGAAATAAGCGGCTTACCAACGATTAACACCGCCAGCGCCACCAGTATACCAATCCCCCCCGCCAACAAACCTGACTTCACTCCGAGTAGCCACGGTCTGGTGGTTCGTGGATCTAACCGCATGACTTCAGGATAAAAACTCTTACCCAGCAAGCTGGCGGGCGTACCGGCGGCATCGAAAAATGTCATTGCGATTTTAAATAGCCCGGCTGCAGCTGGCCCTAATACGATCCCCACCAGCACCGTGCTACATGAGTTACGCGCAGACCAAATGGAGTGGGCAATATTCGTTGACCAGACAAAACTCCACGCGCCTTTGATATGCCGCGCGGACTCAAACAGGTTCAATTTAAAGGCGCCATGAATATTTCTGCGACGCAATTCGCGCGCAGCAAACCACCAATACATAGTGCCGCCAATCAGATTCGAGGCGTACCAGGCGATAACGAAGCCAGCAAAGCCAAAGTTAAAATACCAGGCAATGACGCTACCTGCCGCACGCAGAAAAGGTTTCGTCGCCTGCTGCACCGCAATTAAATCGAAGCGATCTACCGCACGCAAAATACCCGTCGGCGTAGAAGAGGCCATCGAAGGAATAAGCGTGCAATAGAGCGCGGCCAGCCAAAAGCTTTGAGAATCAAGTCCTAAGGAATGGGAAAGGAAAGGCAGCAAGGCAATACCGCCGACAATCGCCACCGCCCCACTGACGATATCCAGCGAGAAGGAAAATGAGACAACATTACGAAATTGCTGGGGATTATTGTTGGTTAAGGCAGGCGTTCCGTACTGCACCACCAGTTGCCATGTCTGAAACTTAATAAAATCGCTAATCGACTTGGCGTAGGACTGTATGACAACGAGTACGCCAAACATCGCTGGTGTCATCCCTTTACCGGCACACGAGAGCGCCAGCAATCCCAGTAAAGCGCTCACGACATTGCTGGAACCTAACCAGGCGCTGTTGCGAATAATGGTGCGAAATGCGCCATCTGCAAACCAATGTTTGATGTTAAAACCCGCCAATTCAGCCAGACCTTATCGTTAAAAAATGAAAAATATCCCGTCGACCTTAAGTCAGGCTTCGGCGGTCAGAAACAATGGCGACTAACGAAACGGCCTGTAGCGCCCGTTCCAGCACCTCGCTATAGGGCGCTCTGGAATCGATCTCCAGAATTTTCGTGCCGTTATAGCCAATCTTCGACATGACGCTAATTTTGTCCTGCAGCTCGGCATAATCGTGATCAGGCTTGCGGGCGATGGCGGTATCTATATCAATTCCGAGACGAATGATTAATTCCGGGCGGTACTGTGCCATGTGTTGATACAAACGCCGTTCACTCTGCGCCAGAGAGATTTTGATTTTCCCGGTCGCACGCTCAACGCCAATCCCCGGCCCGTCATAATAAAAACCAGAAATTTCTGCCTGCGGAAAACGATCGCTGACTACCAGTACGCCACTTTGCGCCAGCCGCTGGACTTTACGCAGATTCGCCATACGCCGTAGTGAAAAGCAGTACATAATTACTGCCGCCCATAGCGCTGGCGATTTCGTTTTCATGCTCTGAGTTTTAGAGGATTTCGCCGCCAGCCGTCGCTCCAGCCAGACACCAACTAACGGCAACCGTTTGATTTTATCGCCGTCTTCACCGGAGAGTAGCCCCAGATAACGCCGTTCAGTCTGCCAGTGCTGTTGCAACGATTTTACCAGGTCGGTGGTCAACGTTGACTTACCAGTGCCGTCGCAGCCGACCACCGCAATCAACCCAGGAATATAGTTGGCCTGCGGCACGGTAGTGCTATTAACCGTTTGTGTTTGTAGTGCATCCATTCGTTAAATCATCCCTTATCCATTTTGCTGATCAGGAAAGTACGCTCTGAATAGAACGTAGCGAAGCTTGCAAAATCTCGTCTGCTGGCTGTCGCCCATCCAGTTCCAGGATCGTCGCGCCATTGAACGTCAATTGCGGCGTAACAGCGATTTTTTCGCGTAACGCCGCCAGTTGATGGTCAGGTTTACGCAAAAATGCCGTCTGTTCATCGATACTAAGGCGAATCAATAACACCGGTAGATATGAAGCCATCCACTGGTACAGTTTCAGTTCGCTCTGCCTTAACATTTTTACCCAGCCGTTGCCGCCCGTGGTTTTTGCCAGTTGCGGGCCATCGAAGCGAAACCCCGGCACTTCAACCTGTGGATAACGATCGGTAATTAGCAAGTAGCCTTGCTGGCTTTTGCTTAACATTTTACGAAACTTGTACGCACGCCAGCAGGAAAGCAGGTAGATGACCAGCGCAGTAAAATTGCCGGGCGGCGTTAAAGGCCGCTCGTGCACGTCGGCCGCTTTGCCCCGCAGATAACGCCCAAAGGGCGCACCAATACCAGGCAACTGCGAAATCCACTCACCGATACGCCCGGAAGACTGCCCCAGATAGATCTGTTCTGTGGGTATTTTCGCTGTCAGTTCATTGACCAGACTCGCAGTAAGCGTCGATTTACCCGAACCATCACATCCTACAATGGCAATAACACGCAGTGGTGTGGAATTAATTATTGACATATTACGTTGATTCACGAAAAACCCGGCAGCAAATAATGTATTGAATATTACGTAGTCCGTGTCCAGAATATCCGTTCAACCTTATTGTGACAATGCCTAATTGTGGCATTAGTCTGAATAACGTCTTTATAAAATCATATTGACCAAATAAATATTTACAATGGATATTTAAATTAAGGGATATATTCATGGAATCAATAATTCCACCAGTCATTGCCGTTATCGGTAGCGATGGTTCAGGTAAATCTACAGTTTGTGAACATCTTATTTCTGTTGTCGAAAAATATGGCGCCGCAGAAAGAGTTCATCTCGGAAAACAGGCAGGGAATGTCGGGCGTGCTGTGGTAAAAATGCCATTAATGGGAAAATCACTGAATAAATCCATTGAACGAAATAAAGTAAAAACGGCTAAAAAATTACCTGGACCGATTCCTGCACTGGTGATTACGGCATTTGTCGCCCGCCGCTTACTACGCTTTCGCCATATGCTCACCTGCCGACAACACGGATTAATTGTCTTAACCGATCGTTATCCGCAGGACCAAATCCCTGGCGCTTATGACGGTACGGTGTTTCCCCCCAACGTTGAGGGAAGCCGTTTTGTTTCATGGCTTGCTAATCTGGAACGTAGAGCATTTCACTGGATGGCGAGCTATAAGCCGGATCTGGTGATTAAGCTCAACGTTGATCTGGATGTCGCCTGTGAACGTAAACCTGACCATAAAAGGGAGTCTCTGGCGAGGAAAATTGCCATCACGCCACAGTTAACCTTTGGCGGCGCGCAATTGATTGATATCGATGCCAATCAGCCACTTGAGCAGGTACTTGTTGATGCAGAAAATGCCATTAAGGATTTTATGGCAGCACGAGGTTATCACTAATCAAAATTAAAAATGCCCGATCACAAAGACCGGGCATCACCAGTAAAGTCAAATAAATTGCAACGCAATCCAGTAAAGACTGCCAGACAGAAAAATCGCCGCCGGTAAGGTAAACACCCACGCCATCAGAATACTGGTGACGGTTTTACGCTGTAACCCGCCACCATCAACCACCATCGTCCCTGCGACAGCAGAAGAGAGTACATGTGTCGTGGAAACCGGCATCCCAATATAGCTGGCAAGACCGATAGACACCGCAGCGGTCATCTGCGCAGCCATCCCTTGAGCATACGTCATACCACGCTTACCAATTTTCTCGCCAATGGTCATCGCCACACGACGCCAGCCTATCATGGTACCGATACCCAGCGCCAAAGCCACTGCCATAATGATCCAGACCGGTGCATATTCAATGGTGCTTAACATATCAGTACGCAGTTTTTTCAGCAGGTTCTGATCTTCTTTGCTAACGCCCGGCAATTTCGCCAGCTTCGCGGAGGTATCGGAGATGCAAAGCATAATACGACGCAACTGGCTGCGTTGACCTACGCTTAACGGCTCATAACTGTCCATATTACCCGGTAGCATCGTTTTAACACGGTCAATGGCATCAAAAGTGTTTGCAGGATGACAATGGAACTCTTTCGGCTGAGAACCGTCAGCCGGAGTGGCAGGCAATGGTTGTTCCATCGCAATCAATTTTTGCGGCAGTTCGGGATGCTGTTGCAAATAGTGTTCGAAGTTAGTGACCGCATCTCGAGTACGAGTAATTTCATATCCTGATGCGTTCATGTTAACAACGAACCCGGCAGGCGCAATCCCTACCAGCACCAGCATGACCAGGCCAATCCCTTTTTGCCCATCGTTCGCACCATGAGAGAAAGCCACGCCCGCAGCGGAAACAATCAGCGCAATACGTGTCCAGAACGGCGGCTTGCGTTTGCCTTTTTTCTTCTTCCGCTCCTCTGGAATACGATGGATGCGATCGCGCTTTTTCGTCCCGCTCCAGTAGCGGCGCAACAGGAAAATCAGTCCCCCAGCAATCACCAGTCCAACAATGGGAGAAACTATCAACGAAGAGAAAATCTTTGTAACTTCACGCAGATTTAATGCATCCATGACCGACGAACCGGTTAAAAGTGCATTGGTTAAACCGATGCCGATAATCGCGCCAATCAAAGTGTGAGAACTGGAGGCAGGTAAACCAAAGAACCACGTTCCCAGGTTCCAGATAATCGCTGCTAACAGCATGGAAAAGACCATCGCCAGGCCATGGGCCGAGCCCATATTGAGCAACAAATCAGTAGGCAACATATGAACGATGGCATAAGCAACGCTAAGCCCACCAAGCAACACGCCAAAAAAGTTAAAAAATGCCGCCATCACTACAGCAAGATGCGGCTGCATGGCGCGGGTATAAATAACGGTTGCTACCGCATTCGCCGTGTCATGAAAACCATTGATCGCTTCGTAGAACAACACAAATGCCAGAGCCAGTAATAGCAAAAGCCCTGTGTATATATCAAGGCCAACAAATAAATTTAGCATATATTAGATTACGCCATTTTGAATTTACGAACGAACGCATTATCAGTGACTTTAATGGCGTGGGCAAAGTGAAATATCGCTTTTTAGTGATAAAAACAAAGTTATTTCTTTAGTATCAGACAATAAGTCGCCTCTCAAAACTTTAAAGAATATTTAATAATGGCGTATTTTATCCGTTAATATATTTAGGGTGTGAACATATTGGCATTAATATATACAATTAATTAATGATTTGAATAATCTGCGGACATGTTCCCGTACCGATTAATTTCATAATCAGTACGGGTTTACTACAACATGTATTACTCTTTCACCACAATTAACGGTTCAATATCACTCTCTTTTTTGATGACCAGTGATTCATCGCCGCGCAGGCAAGTTCCACCATAGTTACCACCAACAGTGAAGGTACACACCTGGATATACTTACCGTCCACTTTTGGCAGGCACCACAGTTGCTGGTAAATATTTTTCTGTTCGGCAAATTTACCACTGGTCTGATCAAGCACCTCTTCATGATGGCTGACCAGGTCGATGTTGCTACCACAGCGCCCGGCAATCGGTTTAACGGCATAACCGGTTTTCACCAGCTCATCATTCACGGTGAAGTCAGTATCCAACAGATAACGATGGTGCGGGAACAGAGACCAGAGGATCGGCAGAATCGCTTTGTTACCGGGGATCACCGTCCATAGCGGCTCAAAAACCAACACTTCCGGGCGTAACAGAACGTCTATCAGACGAACTTCATTTTGTGGATGCCCGGTGCGAATCGGCACTGCGGCAAATTCACGGTCGCTCACTTCGCGGATTTGATCAAATGCCGTTTCCCACGCCCAGGTTTTCCATACACAGTTAACCTGTCGCCCTTCTCCATCAATCAGTTGCCCGGCAGCATCCCAACGCAGTTCCTCTAACCCGCGTAAAATACGCGTTTCAAAGCCTGCTTGTTGCAGCGCCTGCTCCATAAACTGAGCGTGATAATTCTCCTCAATATCTTTGTCCTGCATGATATGCACAAACGGACGCGCGCGGCTGTGTTTCCATGCGCCTGCCAGCTCGTTAATCAACCCTTCAGCTGGATTGAAGCCGCTGCCTTTATAACCCTGCTCCGCCCAGCGTTCGAGGATTAAGCCTGCTTCGGTATGGCAGGAGGCGGAATCGGCGTTGTATTCATAGACTTTCAGGCCACGCTCATCCATGCAGAAGTCCATTCGGCCGGTAATCATATGGTGTCGGCGACGCTGCCAGGAGAGACGCAAACGCGGCCAGAGGATTTTTGGAATATCGAACAGCGCCAGCAGATTGTCATCTTTCAGCACCTTGTCGGTGGCATGCAGATACATCAGGTGCAGCTCGTTAGTGGCTTTTATCAGCTCCTGTTCGGCGCTCTCGGTAATGGTGTAATAATGATACGGGTCCTGATTGATTACCTGACCGTTCGCCTGCACGTAGGCATTTTGTAGCGGATCCTGCTCATCCAACCATTTACCGTCAAACTGACCTTTGTTTTCCAGTCGCGCCCCGCTGATTTTCAACAAATCACTTTCAATTTGCGGCTGCGGCAAGCTGTGTTCGGTATCTTCCGTCTGGATCATCCAACCAAGAATAGTAGTGTCATCAAAAGTATCTTTCAGGGTATAACAACCGTTTTCGACTACCATCTCCAGCTCGCGCGTCCACTGTTGCCCTTGCGGCAACGGAGAATGAATCACGTTCTGTTCCGCAATGCGAACTTTATTCCCGTGCAATTGCGTAATAATGGCGACATGGCCTGTGTCTTTAAATTCACCGCCTTTATCCCAGATAAGAAGCGCGCCCGCGACTGGCGCACGTGGCGAGCCATTAGGGAACGCCTGCAATGGCAAAATGTTGTCATTAACCACTTCACGCAGGAAGCGCAGTGAGAAAATCTCCCACGCCATTCCCACATCTGTGAAGACTACACCGTAGTTCAGAAAGAGAAAACGGCGAGCAAATTCAACACATTGCCATTTGTAGCCCATATATTCGTCGTCGATATAGCTACGGAATACGGCATCATCTTCGTATTCCTGCGGATCGAGAGAACTGTAATCTGAAGAGTAGATTGCTACACCACCGGGGGCATAGCCTAATAATGTCCCAAACGGGGCATCCTGACTGGTCGTTCCTTTGCTCATCACGTTACCTTAAACAATACAGCCTAAGCAGTTGGCGTAAATGTTATGCTCTGATTACCTGCTCAGTGACATTAACCGGACAGAGGTCAGACTAATCATACACCTCAACGCAGCGGCTGGCGCAAAGGGTTAAAAAATTCACAATCTGTACAGCAGACGAACTGCTACACTGCTTCAACATTACCACTCAGAAGGCAACTCACTATGGCAGAAAATACTTATCAGCCCGCGAAAGTCTGGACGTGGGATAAATCCTCTGGTGGCGCGTTCGCCAATATCAATCGCCCGATGTCTGGCCCGACACATGAAAAAGCGCTACCGGTTGGTAAACACCCGTTGCAGCTCTATTCTCTGGGTACGCCAAACGGTCAGAAAGTCACCATAATGCTTGAAGAACTGTTGGCGCTGGGCGTTACTGGCGCAGAGTACGATGCCTGGCTGATCCGCATTGGCGATGGCGATCAATTCTCCAGCGGCTTTGTGGAAGTGAACCCGAACTCGAAGATCCCGGCACTGCGTGATCATACGCATAATCCGCCTATCCGCGTATTTGAGTCAGGATCGATTCTGCTTTATCTGGCAGAGAAATTTGGCTACTTCCTGCCGCAGGATCTGGCTAAACGTACCGAAACGCTGAACTGGTTGTTCTGGTTACAGGGCGCCGCGCCGTTCCTTGGCGGTGGTTTTGGTCACTTTTACCATTACGCACCGGTGAAAATTGAGTACGCCATCAATCGCTTTACCATGGAAGCCAAGCGTCTGCTCGACGTGTTGGACAAACAACTGGCACAACATAAATTTGTTGCGGGTGATGAGTACACCATTGCGGATATGGCAATCTGGCCGTGGTTTGGCAACGTGGTGTTAGGTGGCGTGTATGATGCCGCAGAGTTTCTTGATGCAGGTAGCTATAAGCACGTGCAACGCTGGGCGAAAGAAGTGGGCGAACGTCCGGCAGTAAAGCGTGGGCGTATTGTTAACCGCACCAACGGGCCGCTGAACGAGCAGTTACATGAGCGCCATGACGCCAGCGATTTCGAGACGAATACGGAAGATAAGCGTCAGGGGTAATGGTTAGTGCTCGTCGCAGCAAGCCATCCAGGCCGGATAAGGCGTTCACGCCGCATCCGGCAATCGAGCGCAATATCTGATGCGACGCTAGCGCGTCTTATCAGGCCTACAAATGCCTCCGGCTTTCATCATCACGCGCTGGTAATGTCGTAATCCATTTGGCGCAGCGCGTCTAATGTGGCTTTGGCTTCATCTTCGTCGATGATGCTCATGGCAAATCCGACGTGTACCAGCACCCACTGGCCCAGCAGATCGGCAGGGTTACCTTCGCAAATCAGGGCGATATTCACGTCGCGCTTGATACCACATACTTCAACCTGCGCAAGCTGGTGAATATCTTCACCGACAGCCAGCACCTGACCAGGAACACCAATACACATTGTTAACTCCGGTTATTCAACTTCAATACTTTTGACGATCAGCGAATCGCCGGTATCGACACGCAACCACTCGCCGTGACAGATCGGACACTGCGCATCGTGCTGATGAATCTCCACCACCTGGCTGCAATCCCAACACCAGGCCTGGGCGGGTTTATAGACGATATGTAAATCGCACCCTTGCGCCACCGTTCCCTGGCAGACGATTTCAAAACTAAAACGGACGGCGCTCTCCTCAACGCAGGAGAGCGCGCCAATTTCCAGCCACACGGCGGTGACGCGCTTAACATCGTGCTGCTCCGCCTGCCGTTGGATAATTTCAACGGCGCTCTGGCAAAGCGACAACTCATGCATTTTCGCCACTCCTGCGACCAAACAGCAGGGCGCGACGCCCTGCGTGTGGTACATCTGGATTGGTGACTGGCAACGAAAGGATCATTCGCGCACAGTCATCCGTCAGGCGTTGCCCCTCTTCAATCGACATACTGTGCGAAAGCGGCGACATCAGAGAACAGGAGAGATATTGCGAAACATCGTCCAGTTCTCCTACGGTAAAGGTCATGGTGCCATACGGCAGTTGCAGACCGATTTTCTCACTCACTTTGCGCAGCGGCCAGAGTTGATCCGGGCCGGGGAAGATAACTGCACTCAGCATCCACGGGGTGATCACACACCCCGTCCACTGACCTTCGAACAGCGTAAAGTCGGAAACATACACCGGCATTGAAGGATGCAGAAAAGAGAGATCGTGCATCGAACGCCGGGCAATTTCTTCAAACGCTGCCTGTACTAGCGCCTTCGGGGAGGTCTGGAAACCGGCTATCTCTTCAGTCATGAGCAACCTCCCGCGGGATGGCTTCCACGCCTGATTCGCGCAGCGCAGCCAGAACCTGCTCAAGCGCAGGTTCAATCATTGCTTCAACCGTCGGCGTCAAGCCGATGTGCGGCTCCAGCGATTCCGGGATCACGCCGACAAGAGTCAGTTTTTTCGGAAACTCGCCGGTGAAGCGCAGGGCCGACAAGACGTCGGCCAGGCCAAGCTGATGCGGAGAGATTTTATTGGTAAACAACGCCGGAACTTCTTCATCCCGCAGGATCATCATTGTTCCCGGCGCGTTCTTTTTCGACACAATGGCATCGGCGATAATCAGATGATCGCGATTTGCCATGTCGCCAAGCAGCTCCATTCCCGCCGTGCCGCCATCAAGGATTTCAACATAATCCGGCAGAATGTATCGTTGCTCTAACGCTTCAACAATCCGCACTCCGATGGCTTCATCGGTCAGCAAAATATTGCCGACCCCTAAGACTAAAATACGCATTACAGAACCTTCACTGAAACCACTTCGTTGCCGTCGGCATCCACTACGTGTACCGCACAGGCCATGCACGGGTCGAAAGAGTGAATGGTACGCACCACTTCCAGCGGTTTATTCGGATCGGCAACCGGTGTACCCACCAGCGACTGCTCGTAAGGACCGACGTCATCATTGAAGTTACGCGGACCAGAGTTCCAGGTTGATGGAACAACGGCCTGGTAGTTACTGATGATACCGTCTTTGATCACCATCCAGTGAGAGAGCATACCGCGCGGCGCTTCGAGGAAGCCAACGCCTTTGAACTCACCCGTTACCGGAATGTTCGGCTTCACAAAGGTGGTGTGATCGCCTTTGCCGATATTGGTGATCAGCGCACTGTATTGGTTTTGCAGGATATCCTGCAATTCGCAGCAGTGAACGGTACGACCAATAATACGACCCAGCGTGGAATGCAACTGCGCCACTTCCAGCGTGTTGCCGGTCAGTTTCTGATAAATCGCAACGATTTCATTCAGTTTGTTCTGGGTAGACTCGCGTCCTGCCGCCAGTTTCACCAGCATGTTAGCCAGCGGCCCCACTTCTACCGTTTTGCCGTAGAAAGTCGGTGATTTCACCCAGGAGTATTTACCGTCGTCAGACCAACCATCGTAAGCCGGAATAGTGGTGCCTTCCCACGGTGCCTGCGGCGCTTCGTCTTTATACCAGGAATGCTTCGCGCTTTCCTGAATCCCTTTGATCAGGTATTCATCGGAATGAGAAGTGATCGGACGATACGAGGACAGATCCGCATTCTCAATGTAACCGCCCGGGAACAGGAAGCTGCCGTTTTTGCTGTCGGTCGGGAATTCCGGCACGCTCAGGTAGTTCACCGCACCTTTGCCGCGCGTCAGCCATTCCGGGTAGAACGCGGCAATAACTGCGGTATCAACCTTGTAAACCTGCTCAACAAAGTCACTCAACTTGTCGATGAAAGACTTGATGTACATCAGGCGCTCAAGGTTCAGCACGCCCAGACCGTCCAGGTTGATCGGGTTCGCAACACCGCCTACCGCCAGGTTCTGAATATGCGGCGTTTTACCGCCCAGCAGCGCCACCACGCGGTTAGCATCACGCTGGCACTCCAGCGCTTGCAGGTAGTGCGCTACGGCAATCAGGTTCACTTCCGGCGGCAGTTTCATCGCCGGATGTCCCCAGTAGCCGTTAGCAAAAATACCCAACTGACCGCTGGCAACCAGATCTTTAATCTTGTTCTGAACTTTGGTGAATTCTTCCGGGCTGTTCAGGTGCCAGGTCGAAACGCCTTTCAGCATTTCGGAGGCTTTAGCCGGATCGGCCTGCAGTGCAGAAGTGATGTCCACCCAGTCCAGCGCCGAAAGCTGATAGAAATGAACGATATGGTCATGCGTGGTGTGCGCAGCCAGAATGATGTTACGGATGTATTGCGCGTTAACCGGAACGTCGATATTCAGCGCACTCTCTGCCGCACGAACAGAAGACAGCGCGTGAGTGGTAGTACATACGCCACAGATACGTTGCACAATCATCCATGCATCGCGCGGATCGCGGTTTTTCACGATCTCTTCCATACCGCGCCACATGGTACCGGAAGCCCATGCTTTTGAAACGACGCCATTTTCGATTTCGCAATCGATGCGTAAATGCCCTTCAATACGGGTTACCGGATCAATAGTAATTCTCTGGCTCATGCTTTGCTCGCCTCATGACGATTATGATCGTTTTGTTTTAAAGGAGGAAGTATCGGCAGTAGACGAATGAGTACGATGTAAGCGCAAATCTCAATAGCCACAAAACCAATAGAAATCAACAGTTCTTCCCAGGTCGGGAAGTAGGCGTAACCGCCGCCCGGGTTGAATGCCACCAGCGAATAGGTCAGACGCCAGGTTGCACAACCTAACAGAGCGCTCAGTGCCGACAGGAACAGCATGCGTGAATCGTTGCGCAGTTTCGCCACACGCAGAACCACCAGCGGGAAGAGCATCAGCAGAACTTCAACCCAGAACATCACGGAGTAGAAGTCACCGGCAAACGCCAACGACAGCTTGTCGCGATAGATAAGCTCGCCAAAGCGCAGCACGATGAAAATCGCCAGCAATACGCTGATGGTGTTGGTCAGTTTGACGAACAGACTCTTCTCATCCGGGCCGTTGCCACGCAGACCCGCCTGCACCAGCGAACCTTCAAAGATGACAATCGAGAAGCCCATGATGAACGCCGTCAGCAGCGAGAACAGCGGCAACATTTCATAGCTCTGCCACAACGGATGCACCTTGTAGCCCGCCGAGATCATCAGCGACCCCATTGAAGACTGGTGCATGGTCGGCAACAGCGCACCGAGCGCGATGATGAAGAACATCACCTTGTTCAGACGCTTGAGAGAAACCTTCCAGCCCAGACGTTCAAACAATGCCGGAGCAAACTCCAGTGCCATCACGCCAATGTAGATGGTCATACAGACCGCTGTTTCGAACAGCACCGAGTTCACGTTGAAGTGACCCGGAATGTAGAAGTACGGCAGGTTCCAATAGCGACCAACGTCGATAGTGATCGACAAACCGCCCAGTGAGTACCCGAACAGACTCGCCAACAGCGCCGGGCGCACCAGCGGATGATATTGCCCACGGTTAAAGACGTATACCGCCCATGCCAGCGCCCAGCCGCCACAGGCGAAGCCAGTGCCAATCAGCAAATCAAACGCAATCCACACGCCCCACGGGAAGCCGCCGTTCAGGTCGGAGACAGAGCCCAGACCGAACACCAGACGCTTCACAATCAGGAGCATACAGATGACGATTAACGGTCCAAAAATCATGACCGGTTTACTGATGATTTTGCCGCCCAGCGGTTGTGGATCATGACTCATGATCATCTCCTCCGTCGTGATGGTCGTTTTTAGTGTTGCGACGAACCAGCACGGTTAAGCCCGCCAGCACGGCCAGTGGTAGCATCATGCCTTTATACAGGGTGTGTTGAATATTTTCGGAACGCGCGCCAGTAGAAAGATCGTCCAGTTTCGGTAGATCGAGGTTTTCGTAAGGTACGCCTGTCAGTACCAGAACCTGAGTACCGCCCCCCTCTTTCTCACCATACAAATGCGGATAATATTTCGGCACGGTATGCAAATACGTATCGCCAGATTTCAACGTCTGACGCGGATAGTGATATTCGCTACCCGGCTTCAGCGCCAGGCGTTTTTTCGCCTCGGCCATCAACTCTTCACGCGTACCAAAAATCACCGCTCCCGCCGGGCACACTTCTACACAGCCTGGCAGACCGCCTTTATCGAGACGCTCCACACCTTTCTGGTTACACAGCTCACACTTATGCAGCGCACCAAATGGGTTGTTGTAGTCGTACTTCGGCACGTTGTACGGGCAGGCGACCATGCAGTAACGACAGCCGGTACACACGTCTTTGTCGTAATGGACAATGCCGGTTTTCGGATCTTTTTTCAGTGCAGAGACCGGGCACACGGAGACACAGTTCGGATCGACACAATGCATACATTGTTTCTTAATGTACGCGTAGCCGTTCTCTTCCTGGTCTTTGTTAACGCCCGTGCCGCTGGTCCACACCTGAATGATGTTATTGGTATACGGCGACAGTTTGTCGTTGTTCGACCAGGTCTGTTCTCCTTGTGGGTTACGCTCAGGGAAGTTGATATCCTGACACTTGGTAACGCAAGCCTGGCAGCCTACGCACAGCGTCGAGTCGTACAGCATCCCCAGCGATCCCGGAATTGGCGGGCGGTTTTCAGCAGCCGCATGACTGACAGACGGTAGCGCGCCCGTCAGCAATGCCCCGCAGGAGGCTGCTTTAATAAAATTACGTCTGTTCACGGTTATTCTCCCCGTGAGTCAGCGTTATCTTTCTTTTGCTGACGACCCAGTTCACGCACCGCCATCACGCTGACACCGGCAACCAGCCCAACCACACCCCCGAGCAAACCAATAGCGCCCGCAGAGACGTTACCGCCCTCTTTAGCGTTAACGTCCGGTTTCTGTGAACGCGGCGTCTGGTTTTCGACGTTGGCAAGCTGATGGATGCCTTTATGGAAGCCGATACCTTCTTCGTTACAGCCATAGCACGGGTGACCAATAGCCACCGGCCACACGCCGCCAACGTCACAGAATTGCAGCGTTGAGCAGTTGCCGTAAGTTTCCGGCCCTTTACAGCCGAGGTGGTACAGGCACCAGCCTTCGCGGTGACCTTCATCGCCGAACTCTTTGGCGAAGCGACCAGCATCAAAGTGCGGGCGACGTTCGCAGTGTTCGTGAATCAGACGACCATAGGCGAAAGTCGGACGGTTTTTGTCATCCAGTTTCGGCGGTTTGCCGTAAGTGATGATGTGCGCAACGGTCGCGAGGAAGTTGTGCGGGTTCGGCGGGCAGCCAGGAATGTTGATTACGGTTTTGCCTGGCAGAACTTCTTGCAGGCTAACCGCGCCGGTTGGGTTAACCCCAGCAGCGGCGACACCGCCCCACGCGGAGCAGGAACCGATAGCGATAATTGCTGCTGCGCCTTCTGCCGCTTTGCGGATGTGGTCCACAATCGGCTCACCGGCAACCATGCAATAAATACCGTTATCTTTTAATGGGATGGAACCATCCACAACCAGCACATACTGCCCTTTGTATTTCTCAAGCGCATTATGTTTGTTCTCTTCAACCTGATGGCCGAAGGCGGCGGAAAGCACCTCGTGGTATTCCAGAGAAATTGTCTCCAGAACGAGATTTTCTACCGTTGGATGAGTGGCACGAAGCAGAGATTCCGTACAACCGGTGCACTCCTGCGCGCCAATCCAGATAACCGGTGGGCGCTGCGGGTTAGTGACCGATTCGGCCATCTCTGCAGCGGCTTTGCTACTCAGCCCCATAGTGGCGGCCAATGCTGCACAAAGCTTCATGAAATCACGACGATTAATGCCGTGAGAATGGATGAGGGTGTTATCTCCAGTCATTTATAGTTATTCCGTTGCGAAGACCTGGCATATATTTTGCCTCAATCGCAAAATCAATAATGCGATCGATGCGCCATTTACCACACATTTATTATGGTTATCATTGCAATGATACTGCGGCAGGCCGCTAAAACGAAGGGAAGAAGCGTTAGTGTAATTAATTAAAGCAAGATAATACGTATGTTTGATCAATTTTCGCGGCGTTAACCGACCAGAGTCCAAACAAAGTGATGAAAACTTAACCGTGCCGATACTCGATGCCCAACGTTCCCACCGGATATTGCCACTTCGCTAATAACGACTCTCCGCATAATACCCGGCAAGTACCACATTCAAGGCAACCCGCATAATCAAAGAGAAAATGGCCATTTCCATCACAGCGATACAAACCGGCAGGACATGCCATTACCAGTAATTGAAATAACTGCGGATCGATCTGTTCATTGAGAACAATATGAGGATTTCCTTCATCAACATAAAATTTATTGACGCCCAATTTGACATCGACATTCACCGTATTCATAAGCTACGAACTCCTTTCAAACCATCCTTGAATAAATTGAATAATCCAACTTTTTTGATATGAGGAAACAACTTATTACGCAATGGTCGTTGTGGCCCTGTCACAGAAAATACTTCATGCATGAGATCAGCCATGAGACCGGGATACTGTGTAAACAAACGGGGGTTATTCATCAGATCCGGTATATTTTGATAGAGCTTCAGGTCATTCATAATAAAACTTTGCTCCAGTAAATCACGATACATGCCCAGCCCGTAGCGACTAAAATCTTCGTTTTCTTTTGCCTTAATGATCGCTTTTGCCGCAGCTTCACCAGACGCGATAGCCAGATCCATTCCACGAACAGTGTAACCAATATTCAAACACAACCCCGCAGCGTCCCCTGCCACGACGATTCCATCGCCAACCAGCTCGGTAACCATCTTCAAACCGCCTTCCGGTACCATATGGGCAGAATATTCCAACAATCTTCCATCACTGATAAGCGGAGCGACAATGGGATGGTTTTTAAAATCTTCCAGCATCTGTGGGATACTATGGGGAAACTTGCTGACATTGTGCAGCCCCATAACCAGGCCTAATGAAACGCTGGTTTTATTGGTATAAAGAAACCCACCGCCCATATGCCCACACGATGGCGCCCCAGCAAACAACCATGCTGTTCCGGTATTCCCCGTACAGCCAAAACGATCGAGCATTTGCGTGGGAGATAGTTCGATCAATTCTTTAACGCCAACCGCAACAGTATGCGCATTAATTTTCTGCGCAATTCCTGCCTGTTTAGCCAGCAATGAATTCACGCCATCTGCCAGAATCACCGCCCGAGACTCAATTTCGTCATCCCCGGCTTTAACACCGCATATTTTTCCATCTTTGCGGATTAACTCATCGACTCTGACGCCAGTGATCACCTGAGCGCCTGCATCTTCTGCTTTTCCCATTAGCCATTGATCAAACGACGATCGCAACACTGTCCATGATGCTGCAGACGGCGCACGCCCCGGATGCTGATAATCCAGCGTGACGCCAGAGTCTGCCGTCATCATGGTTATTTTTTCTCGAACAACCAGCCGCTCCACAGGCGCCTCTTCTGCAAATCCAGGAATAATCGATTCCAGACTATGAGCATACAGACGCCCCCCTGTCATATTCTTACTGCCAGCAAAATTGCCTCTCTCAACCACCAGCACATCGCATCCGGCTCTTGCCAACACCAGAGCAGCGGTGGCTCCTGCTACACCACCGCCAACGATGATGGCGTCGAAAATATCTTCAGCCATACGTCAATCCTTTCTGAGAAATAATCGCAGTTTCACACCGCTAACTTTTTGGTCAACTCCGGGAGTATTTTGTAGATATCCCCAACGATGCCGTAGTCTGCCGCACTGAATATCGGCGCATTCTTGTCTTTGTTAATCGCTACGATCGTTTTCACCCGATTAACACCAACCATATGTTGAATTTGCCCGGAAATACCAACTGCAACATATATATTGGCCGACAACGCTACCCCAGAAACGCCAATATACCGTTCCTGTTCCATCCACCCTTCACCTTCCGCGATTGGCCGTGAACAACCAACTTCCCCCTGAAGCGCAGTCGCCAACGCACTGGCAAGCGCAAGATCATCCTGTTTCGCAAAACCACGCCCCACACCAACAACGCACTTTGCTTTACTTAAATCGACCTGACTTGCCGCTTTTTCTTTACGTGAAACAAATCTGATGGGATGGGCAGGGCTGACAAACCCGGCGGTCAATACTGTTGCCGCGACGCTAACCGACGGCGCCATTTCGACAACATGACCGGAACCGCATGTCACGACAGACCATGCAGAATGGAGCTGTACGTTCGCATGAGCAAGACCACCGTAGAACTGATGTGAACTGGTCAATTGATCATCTGTAATGCGCAAGTCTGCCATATCGTTGATGACTGCCGCATTCAATCTGACGCCCAGTTTTGCCGCAATGGCTTTGCCTCGTTTTGTTGAAGGCATCAAGACCAATCCCCGCGTTCCCGTAGTCTCGATAACCCGCGCAAAGGAGAGAACATAATCTTCAACAAGAACATCATGCTGAGGGCTAAAATGGTGAATTACGTCAACACCGCAATGCCGTTGCTCTTGCAACTGCTCTTCATCGCCAACAAAAAGAAGATGTACGCGCTCTGCCCATTGCCGCCCTGTTGCCACTAATTCATTAATTCGTTGCGGGTTATCGGACCAGACAAAAATTTCAGGTAATCGCATTGTCATAACTAACTCCCTTTATAAAATTTAGTGGTTGAGCGCCTGACGCAAATAATCTGCAAAAATATTAATACTCTCGTCAGAGTCCTCCTCGACAATCACGCCAAGCCGATTTTTCTGCTCCGGCGCCGACACAGAAATACGTGTTGCTGTCGGCTGTAAAACGTCTGTCGCCAGGTCATCCGCTCCCCACTGAATAATCGGTTTTTTATTTGCTGAAAGAATAGCTTTCATCGATGGAAGTTTGGGAACATTGATATCTGAACTGACCGATATCACCGCTGGCAAACTTAACTCCAGCTCTTCTACAGCGTCTTCAAGAGTACGTTCGACAATAACGCAGGAATCTGAAACAGTAATTTTACTGACCGCATTTATACAGGGAAGATTTAGTCGTTCACCAATTTGTATTCCCGTTTGTTGAGCATACAAGTCACCAGAACCTTCACCGCAGATTAATAAATCAAAACCTATTTTCTTCGCTGCCGCAGCAAGCAATATAGCTGACTCTGTCGGATATAATGCTTCATATTCCTCACCAGTAATAACTGTTAAGGCATCGACTCCACGCGATAAAATATCTTTGCGGATTTTTGAGTTCTCCAGCATGGATTGACTACCAAGGCTCAACGCAGTCACATGCGAATCAGGCTGATTCTGAGCTATTTCAACGGCTGCTTCTAAAGCATTCAAATCATAAAGACTGATCTTGAGCCCAGCATTGTCAGTATTAATCCCTTGATGAGCTTTGACAATAATATCCAGTTCGTCACGAACCACTTTGCAACACGTAATCAATTTCATAGGCGGGTATCTCTGTCTTTGTTATTAGTTAATTAATGAGAAACTTATTATTTCGCGGTAAATTCATCAGGCCAGAATATGTTTAGCAATCACCATTCGCTGTATTTCGCTGGTACCTTCAAAAATTTCCGTCAGTTTCGCTTCACGCATCAGGCGCTCCACAGGGTACGATTTGGTGTATCCCATGCCGCCGTGCAATTGCACCGCCTTCTGAGCTACATAACTCGCTGTTTCTGAAGCGTATAATTTTGCCTGCGCCGATTCGAGGGTATATGGCTCGCAGGCCATTTTCGCTGCGGCAGCCCGCAGAACGAGCATACGAGCACAATCAACACGCGTCGCCATATCAACTAACATCCATTGCACGCCCTGATTGGCGGCAATGGGTTTCCCAAACTGGATACGTTCTTTGGTATAGGCAATCGTGGCATCCAGCGCGCTCTGCGCGATACCCAACGCAATTGCCGCGCAACTCAATCTCCCGCCGTCTAATGTCTCCATGGCAATATGGAATCCTTGCCCCTCCGCACCTAAACGCGCGCTTTCTGACACGACACAGTCGCTGAAACTGACGGAACACGTATCCGAACCGTTCATCCCCATTTTTTCTTCTGGAATACCAATACTGATTCCCGGATTATCTCGTTCCACCAGGAATGCCGTGATCCCTTTGACTCCGCGACTTTTGTCGGTCATTGCGAAAACAATGTAGAACGCTCCTTGCGGCGCGGCAGTGATCCATAGCTTGGAACCGTTGATGACATACTCATTACCGCAACGTACAGCTACCGTCTGCTGAGCCGCTGCATCACAACCCGCACCGGGTTCTGACAGACAAAAACAACCTATTTTTTCACCGCTGACGACTCCTGGCAGTAGACGCTGTCGGGTTTCCTCGTCGGCGTATTTCTCAATAACAGGCCCCGTTAGCGAACACTGAGATCCCATTATCATCGCGTGTGCTGCGCTGACCTTAGACATTTCTTCGGTCGCCAGAACGTAGCTAATAATGTCCGCTTCCGTTCCACCATATGCTTCGCCAATGTTGAAACCAAACAGTCCTGCCGCGCCCATCGGGGCAATACTCTCAACCGGAAAGCGATGTGCTTTATCAATTTCAGCCGCAATAGGCCTGACTTCGGTATTGACAAACTCCCGCACCATATCCCTGATCAGGATTTGTTCTTCAGTAAGCTGTAAATTCATTTGCCATATCTCTCTTAAACTTAAAAAGTTGTGCTCATGCGGATAAGGAATTAACCACCGAAAGCCGTAATAGATGCCGGTAACACTGCGTATAGCAGCAACATGAAACACATCGCGATCAGTGGTATCGCTAACGTCAGAATGCCAACCGGACCATAGCCTTCTTTATGGCTGACTCCGCATACACTCAGAACGGTGACAATCAGGCCATTAAACGGCGGTGTCGTACTCATACACGACATTGTCGCCACACGGTGCAAAGCCCCCTGATCAACAACCGTTGCTGGGAACATGCTGGCGATCAGCGGCATCGCGACGCTTAGCGCGCCAGAACCTGAGCCGCTAATAAACACCAGGGCGCCAACAGAGATTGCCGTTACCATCAATGGACTGAGACCGGAATGAACAATGGCCTGAAAAGATTGCTGGAAAGCAGGAAGTGTCATCACCAGCGCGCCAAAACCGACAATGACCGCCGTATTGAACAATGACATGACACCTTCCATCGTGCCTGCGGCCAGGTTACTGACAATCGCTTTCCAGTCCAGATAGCGCAAATAGACAACTAATGCGGCGATGATTGCAGAAAACAGCGCAATCGCGGGATCCCACTTCAAAATATTCAATACCACCAGCAATACGAGCATGGGTAATAGCGCGACAACTACGTGTGGCAAGGTGCGGGTCGCATTATCTTTTCCGGCTTTGGCACTCTTTTCGTCCTCCTGCCAGCCTTCGCCATTCGCCCTCACCCGTTTAAACAACCAACTCAGATACAGCACCACCAACGTAACCTGAAACAACGCAGTAAGCATGCCGGGAACCAGTCCGGCTGTAGCCGACGTACCAAGATATTTCATCGGTATTAAATTCTGGATTTGCGGAGAACCCGGCATAATCATGACAAATGTACCGGCACCCGCGAAATAGACTGCGGGGATTAATCGACGAGGTAAATTCGCTTTGCGGAACAGACTTACCATCATGGAATAGACAGTGAATAACGCAACAAATACAGATACGCCGCCATACGCCAGAATTGCACAGGCGGCTACCAGAGAAGGAATTACCGCTTTCTGACCAAATTTTCCGATAATAAAAGATGCCACGCTATCTGCCGCACCGCTAATTGCGGTAAGTTTTCCAAATATTGCGCCAAGAACAAAAATAAAGAAAAAATTGCCGAAATAGCCTCCCACTCCCGCCGTATACACCTTCAGAATAGTATCTAATGGATTAATCGTTCCCGGAGAAGTTATCCATGCCGTTGTTGCGAGAAACAAACTTGTGACAAATACAGCGATAAATACATGAATCCCCTTCATACACATGGCCATTAATATGAAGAGGCCGATAATCAGACAGACGATGCCCATAAGAACTCACTTATATTCAGTCAGTCAATTACGATTTGAGAACAATAATAAATACGTTCATGCATGAATGAACCAAACCGTAATAATTGTTATAGAATAATTAATTTACAGATAAAACATCGGCAAACGTCTGCAACGCAGTTCGTGCCTGCTCATATGTCTTCGTCTGCTGATCTACTTCGATAATAATCGAAGGAATACCTTCTTTATCGAGATATTTTTTTATCACCGGCGCATCGAATTCTTCGGGATCACAGAACTTTGTCAGCAGATAAACGACGCCATCGGCATTATTCTGGCGAACCATCTCTGCCAGTAATCTCCCACGTTTCTTTTCTACGTCATATAAAAGCGAGCATCCTTCCAGCTCTGCAATCTGGCGGGAAAGTGCTGTCCATGGATTTGGATCGGCAGGAACATCCTGGCGAAACTGTCGGGATTCATGCGCCACTTCATCCGCTACAATAGCCATATGGTTATCAGCAAGGATCTGCAGGATTGTGGGACTATCGGCAATAATCCCCGTAACAACGATTTTGTGACCTTTCCACTGTTGTAACGGCTGCTGTTTTGTCAGCGTAATGATGTCCCACAGATATCGGGTATGCTCGATGACATCCATAAAGTAACCGCTTTTTATCACCGCACTACGCAAGGCTGGTGTAAAAATATGCGGATACTGAGCCACAACCTGAGAAAATATCCTCAGAGCAGCACGGTGCTGGTTATAAATTTCGATGGCATTAATCAGTCCATCGTCTGTAACTTCCACACCAGAGATTGCGGTTAACCTGGCAGCTATTTTTTTATATTGCTCCGTCAGAAATGTAACACCGCCCGGAGTAGCGCGATTCTGCGGATGTACTAGCTGAATAAACGGTACTTGAGGAACGCCAACTTTCCAGTTTTGTCCAAGGCATTTCAGCGTGTCACACAAAGAGGGAATAATTACCGCCGATAATTTATTCAACGCATTGTCCAGTCCCAACTCAAGAGAGGAGAGCGCCAGCGCACAATAAAATGGTGGAAAATATCGCTTTGCTTCAGAAATATTACGACCTTCCTGTCCCCATATACCAAACGGTACCATACCCGCGGCATAAACAATTTCATATGGCGTATATTCAGGAAAGCAGCCCACCACCTTCTGATTATTTTTGATAAAATGTTCGAGTTGTTTTGCAGGATTATTCACTATCGCCCGCAGTTGCTCAATTTTTTGGCTGAGTACGTCCATTATTGTTTTCCTCCCTGCATTTCGACCTTATTGGTCGCCATGATCTCCGCCAACGCCTCAATACGCGTAACGTACTGCGCCTCGGAAAAACCTCTGGGATCGGCCTGATCGCCATCAAAAGTCACCGTTGGAATGCTCAATTCACGACGGAGCTTCCTTTCAATTTCAGGCATTATTCCGCTCCACATCTTGCAACTACGATTGATATGGATCACCGCGCCATCCACTTTATTCTGTCGACAAACATCAATACGCATATCTGCCGCTCGTTCCACTGAAACGCAATTAGGCACGTAGGAATAGGCCCGCATCATCTCTTCGCTATTCTGGTAAATAACGCCAAACGCAGTTGCATAAACAGTCGCCGTTACGTTCATTCCATGCTCTTTCAGCGGTGTCGACGTTGCCCTCAGATAAGGCCAGCAGGCAATACCTTCAAATAAAATTCGGTACTTTTCTTCTCCACGCCAGGTGGATTTTTGTTCGCGAATATTTTGTTCCATCTCTTCGCATAGCAATTCAAACGCGTCGGCCGCTTCCTTTTTCCCACGTGCACATACCGCCACCGCCATGTGATTAAACAAATCAAAGCCATTCATTGGCGAGGGATGATACTGACAATATTCTGCGGCTTTCAGCCAGGCTTTACCTGTACGCTGAGATATTTCACAGACTTCATTAAATCTCTCCATGGAAAATGTTTTTCCCGTAATGCCCTCTAATTTTCTGATAGCATCATCGAACTGAGACTGAATGTAACGTACAGAAATATCATCTGTTTCATAATCATTTTTATAAGGGATGTCGATGAGAATCATTGGGATCTGTAATTCATAAGCAATATTTTCGTACCACTTAATCATGCAGTTACAAATGTTGTTACTGCACAACAGGAAGTCCGGTTGCGGCATATCCATTTCGTCACAGTGTTTTACATCCATGAAAGAAAGACTGATACGGGCATAGGCACAAATATCATTTGAATAACCCATACTCTCAGCGTGCTCACACATCCGTAAACCACCACCTTTAGCAGCAATTGCTGCCGCCTGATTTTCTGGATAAACCACGCAAACATCTAACGTTTCGGCAATTTCCTGCGGGAAATTCGACGCGCACCATCCTATCTTTTCACCACGTTTTTTTGCATCCCAGGCGCGTTGGTAGGCATCTGCGGCAATTTTCTGTAATCGCTTTTTAGCCGGTATATATTCAGATGAAGCTATAGTCACATCGCTCATAAAATTCGTCCTTGTTCAGATTCTTTAATTTTTAACTGGCGGTAAGACTCCCAGGCATATATTGCTGCGCCAATCGCACCGTTATATTGCGAAAGCGGAGAAGTCATCACTGACGCTCCAATCTCCTCGCTGATATAGCGAACAACTTCAAAATTACGTGAAACACCTCCGGTCATTACAACCGGATCCTCAATGCCTACCCGCTTCGCCAGACCAGCAATACGGCCTGACACAGATCGATGAATACCATTAATAATGTCAGGTATCGTTTGGTTATTTGCTAAATGCGAAATCACTTCGCTTTCAGAAAAAACCGTACAGGTCGAGCTGATGGTCACATTCTTCTGTGATTGCGCCCCTTGTGCGGCAAGTTCGGCAATATCCGTCTCCAGAACGCGAGACATCACATCAAGAAATCGTCCAGTTCCTGCGGCACATTTGTCGTTCATCACAAAGTTGAGCAAACGACCTTTCCCATCCATATGCAGCGCTTTTACATCCTGACCGCCAATATCGATAACCGTTCTGACACCCGGAAAGAGGAAATTTGCGCCTTTAGCATGGCAACTCAGCTCACTGACTTCTTTATTGGCTATCGCTAAAGAATTTCGCCCGTAGCCTGTTGCACAAACCCAATGAATATTCTGCAAGTTGCCGCCAACTTGCCGGAAAATATCAGCAATTGCTTTCTCAGGGCCCGAAGTCCCAGCCCCGACCGGGACCAGAGATTTCGCCAAAATTTGGCTGCCATCACGCATCAGGATGCACTTCGAAGCGGATGAACCAATATCAACGCCCAGCGTCAGAATATTTTGCATATCATTACTCCTGACCCACACTCAGTCACGCCAGACAGCAATATCGTTATCAGCTTCAAGTTGGGTAATTTCCGCTTCGCTGTACCCGAGGTCGCGCAAAATTTGCGGCGTATTTTCCCCTAACAGCGGTGCTCGCAAATAATCCGGCAGACCACATTCACGCAGCGAAATGGGGGGGCGTACCAACGCCTTCTCACTGCCATTGGCATATTTCATGGAATAAAATACATCAATTGCCCACGCCTGCTCGTCCTGTAGAACTTCTTCCCACGTTTGCGCCACACTGAACGGAATATCATTTTCAATCAGGATCTCCCGCCATTCGCTGGCAGTTTTTTGTTCTATTTGTTGCCAAATGATGTCGTAAACTTCGGGAGACCGCATATGTTTCGCCACTTCCTGCAAACGGGTATAGCGTTCATCTCCAGCCAGATCAGGGCGGCCAATACAGCTAATAAACTTCGGATAGTAAGCGTCATAAACGGGCATACAAATCTGAATGAAACGGTCATCCTTCGTTTTATAAGCAAGGACAAACGGGCTGGTAGTCGTGCGACGATCGATAGGGTAAGGCTGCCCATAGTCAGGATATTGCGCAGCCTGAATCATAATTGCCTGAGTATAGATAGAGGTATGCAAAAGATTAGTTGAAACATATTCCCCTTCCCCCGTATTTTTTGCCCGAATATAAGCCGCCAGTGCGCCAGAAACCAACGCCATGGCGCACTGGTGATCGCCCAACCCAGGAATGACGTTCATCGGTACCGTCCCTTTCTGATACAACGATCCCAATATCCCGGCTCGCGCAAAAAAGGCCGTATAATCAAATCCAGGTAAATCCTGATCGGGTCCATTCTCACCATAACCAGTCACACAGGCGTAAACTAATTGAGGAAAACGCTCTTTTAGCGTTTCATAATCAAGGCCAGCCCGGGCACGTGCTTTTGGTCGCCAGTTGGTCATAAAAATATCGGCTTTTTCCAGTAGCTGAAATAATATTTTTCGCCCTGATTCTGTTTTTGTATTTAGCGCAATACCTTGTTTATTCGCATTTTCTAAATCAAAAGTCGTATTTTCATATTGATCTAAAGGTCGTCCCTCTGTGGGGGCTGTATAACGTAGGTTATCACCATCAAGGGACTCTATTTTTATTACTGTAGCCCCCATATCAGCCAGAATGCGACCTGCAGCGGGAACTGCAATAAATGTTGCCAACTCAACAACGGTAATGCCTTCCAGTGCTTTCTTCGTCATTTGTTATTCCTCACAATTATATAATCCGGCAAGCGACCAAAACGCTTCTGGCTGTTTTATTCCCTGAACGAAACAAATAATTTATTGATGGAAAACCGTACGCTTTGTATATCTATTTTTCCACATGCGGTAAGTGGGAATGTAGAAAAAAAGAAAATATGCGCCGGAACTTTATATCTCGCCAATCGCTGATGCAGAAAATACATCAATGCTGATTCACTTAATGGCATGTTATTTTTAGGACACACTGCCGCCGCCACAACCTCACCAAGAGACTCTGACGCTAAACCAAAAACACATACCGACTCTACCTCAGGAAATTCAGCGATTGCCGACTCAATCTCTCGTGGGCTGATATTTTCTCCTCCCCTGATAATGATGTCCTTCTTACGCCACAAATAATGGAAGTAGCCATCCCGATCAACAAACCCAATATCTCCTGAATGAAACCATCCATGTGAGTCAATAACATGTTGTGTTTTCTGCGGATCGCCATCGTATCCTGCCATTAGATGATAACCACGGGTACATAACTCCCCTTTATCGCCCGGCGCGCACAATTCCCCGGTAACCCAATCAATTACACACATTTCTACGTAAGGTAGCGGTTTACCGATGGTCGAACCTTTGATCACTAACGAGTCAGAAGGAAATCCCTGAGTACAACATGGCGAGGTTTCAGTTTGACCATAAGAGACCACTATTCCGCTCATACCAAGTCGATGCGTAATATCACGAATAAGTTGCTCTGGGCAGAAAGCTCCCGCAACAATACCTTTTTTCAGCGTATCTATAGCATATTGGGCCAGAGTTTCATGCTGGATAAGACGATTAAAGATCGTTGGCACGCCATGCAAAGTCGTACAGCGATAACGTTGTACGGCACTCAATATTTCTTCTGTGTTATAACTATCAAGAATAACAAGCCGACATCCTGTCATTAATGAAAAATATAGCCCAGACACAAGACCAAAACAGTGAAATAAAGGGATGGCAAGGCACAGAACGTCTGTACTATCTATTCCAAGGCGCTGAGCAGAAAAAATAGCATTATTAGTAATATTGCGATGGCTTAAGATGACTCGCTTAGGCATTGCGGTACTTCCTGAGGTCAACTGAATAACCAGAGGATCGATGTGCGACACGGCTTCTACTGACTCTGTATATTTTTCTGCTGAAACAGACGCCCCATGTTCAATAATTTCTGTTAGCGGCAAAACAGCGCTATCATGATTTGTTCCAAGGCCGATGAGTAAACCTGGAACTATATTATGCGGGAGATGTTTAATTATCTGATTAAAATTATTGTCACGGAAACCATCGGCAAAGCAAAGCGCTGTTAGACGACACTCCGACAAAATGTCCTCTAACTCTCTTTCTTTAAAATGAATATTAATACAGAGTGCAATAATGCCTGTTTTAGCTGCAGCAAGGAAACAAGTGACCCAATCGATACTGTTAGGTGCCCAAATTCCTAGCCTGTCTCCTTTCTTTAATCCTTTAGCCAGTAACCCCCTTGCAATTTTATCAACACGACTGTTCAGGTCACACCAGGAAACTTCCCGCCCTGACTGCGCATCAATAATTGCAGTCTCCAATGCCTGAGTTTCAACTCTGGCATCAAGACATAATCCGGTCGTTACTGATAAAAGACGCATAATGCCTCCTCCGATATTGTGACGATTGTGGAGGACAGGCCTACGATGAGACTTGGTAAATTACGAACTAATTTTCGTCATTCCCTGTTTACAGATAAAAAATGCTCTCTGTCGGCACAGAACACACGAACATCAGGAACTGTAGTATTAATGTTTTAATTGGTGATAAAAATGTTGTGAATTAGTGATTGGTGTTAAATAAATATAATCTGGCAAGGTGCGTTCTACGATATTCAGAAGGTGTAACCATATTTTCCGCTTTAAACTTACGACTCAAATTAGATATATCGCTAAAACCACAATCATAGGCTATTTGAGTAATATTCTTTTCTGCCAAAAGAGGATCAGTCAGCGCACACTTATAATTTTCCATACGACGATTCTGGATCCATTTATTTACTGTCGTTCCCTGCTCCTGAAACAGCTTCTGTAAATACCGTGTTGAAATCCCACACTTTTGCGCGCAGTCGTGGATGCTCAAATCAGGATCGGAAAGGTGACGTTCGAGATAATCCTGCGCAATAAAAAAAATGGTTGTATGACCACAAGGTTGTACCGGAGATCCCTCACTCAACTCACTGAGTGCAGAAACGATCAGATTCAGCAGGATGTCAGACAGTTGGCTGGCGCGTTGCGGAGAAAGCAAATCCAGGAAGGGAACATATTTCATCACAAAGCTATAAACCAGAGAACCGCTCACACTGTTCCCACGTACCGCTTTTGCAGTCAAATTATGAGTATTACCCAGTTTGCTGGAGATTTTTTCACGTGGAATCAAAATCTTATATAACGAATAATCACTCTCAAATCGCCATGAAACGGCTCTGGACATATCACAGAAGCAGAAGTCGCCCTGGCGGAGAAAAGCGGTACGTCCATCCTGCGTGAGTTGTCCGGCACCAGAACGCTGCAACTCAATATAAAAATCGCCTCCCTGACCGCAGCTTAACGCTCTCGGCTTACTGCTCGCCTGATGAGCATTTGACTCTAACAAAAGAAACTGCAAATCCAGAACACGTTGTTGAACAAGATTGGCATAAAACGGCTGTTGTAACATTCGCCCCTGGCCGGGATCGCAGTCATAGGAAGAGAGGAAACGCGACCTGACAGTATCCCGAAAAAACGAGAACCGTTCATGAGAGGGGACATCTTGCGTCGTGATTAAGTTCTTCATCAATAACCCACTGGTATTGCCAAGAGCCATTGAGACACGTATATCCATATCGCAAGAAAAGAGCAAGATGATACTTGTTAAAATAGAAGCGAGCTCTCACTTGCCAATTTTTGCTCAGTTTTCCAATCGATAACCCGCCATGAAAAACCGCAATATCGTACTGGAGTGATTCTCACGGAAAAAATCCATCACCATTTCTTTATCCAGCCCATAACGACGCGTCAGAATGCCTGCTTTCCAGGCGCTCAGCTGGCGGTCGCCGGTTTTTTCATACATACGATGCGAGAAACCTAATACAAAACCACGCTTATAATCAGCGCAGAATTTCGCCACATTGACGGCACTGTCGGCATGTGTTGCTTCCAATCCCGCCATCAGACCTTTACCAAAATGGTTATTCATCATTCACCTCAACCGCTATATATAATTATATATAGCGATATTTTAGGCAAAGAATGGCACCATCGCACGCTATTTTTTCTGCGATTAAAAAAAGTTACCTTGTATGCAATATGTGAATTAAAAGAGATAGTTGGCAATATCTGATAAGTATTCTCTGCCTACGCAAGGTGAGTCACCAATTTGTCACCGCCAGGCGTCGGATCGTTATGGCGCCCGTTATCCCGCGAATACACATACATCTCCTGTCGTCGTCATTTTCCAGATTGCATATACTGCGGCAGCATTCACGACTCTCTCCCGACATAGCGCTTTGAGCAAAACATAAGCGACTGTTTTTTCGTCACTCTGTGAGCCAGGTGACGGGATCTCCTCTGGCGAATCGCTAAGCTAGAAATATTGTTTCGAAATTGAACGGTAGAAAGGAGATGTCATGGTCTGGTTAGCGAATCCCGAGCGTTATGGACAGATGCAGTATCGTTATTGCGGGAAAAGTGGTTTACGCCTGCCCGCGCTGTCATTGGGCTTATGGCACAATTTCGGCCACGTAAACACACTGGAAACACAGCGCGCGATACTGCGCAGAGCCTTTGATTCAGGTATCACCCACTTCGATTTAGCCAACAATTACGGACCGCCTCCAGGCAGTGCGGAAGAGAACTTTGGTCGTTTGCTACGAGAGGATTTTGCCGCTTATCGTGATGAGCTGATTATCTCCACCAAAGCAGGATACGATATGTGGCCCGGCCCATATGGCTCTGGAGGCTCGCGTAAATACCTGCTCGCCAGCCTCGATCAAAGTCTGAAACGCATGGGACTGGAATACGTTGATATTTTTTATTCTCACCGCGTTGATGAGAATACGCCAATGGAAGAAACCGCCTCAGCGCTGGCGCATGCAGTGCAAAGCGGTAAGGCGCTATATGTCGGGATCTCGTCTTACTCTCCAGAGCGCACCCAAAAAATGGTCGAGTTGCTACGCGAGTGGAAAATTCCTCTGTTAATTCATCAGCCTTCGTACAATCTACTGAATCGTTGGGTAGATAAAAGCGGTCTGCTGGATACTCTGGAAACTCATGGCGTGGGATGTATCGCCTTTACCCCTCTGGCCCAGGGATTGCTGACCGGAAAATATCTCAACGGTATTCCAGAAGATTCAAGGATGCATCGCGAAGGTCACCAAGTCCGCGGACTGACGCCGGGAATGCTTACCGAAGTCAATCTCAACAGTCTGCGGTTATTGAATGAAATGGCGCAACGGCGCGGTCAGTCGATGGCGCAAATGGCCTTAAGCTGGCTACTCAAAGATGAACGCGTCACATCAGTTCTGATTGGCGCCAGCCGCCCGGAACAGGTAGAGGAGAATGTGCAGGCGATAAATAATCTGACATTTAGCGCCGAAGAACTGGCGCAGATTGACCAACATATCGCCGATGGCGAACTGAATCTGTGGCAGGCATCATCGGACAAATAGCGCAATGATGCGGGTACGAGAGTTGTGCCCGCCAACAAGTCGTAATGATAAATCGGGCATTTGGCGATGTTGCCGTATCTGTGTGCGGCAGCGAACATTCAGGCTGAAAAAATGCCCGGCTGTGAAAAACAACCGGGCATCATCGTACGTTTAACTCTTGCCAGATGCGACATTAGCGCCTTACCCAGCCGACAAATTCGTGAAAATTCAATATATCACGATATATCTTGTAGGCCTGATAAGTGTGGCGCATCAGGCAATTATGCTTTACTTCGCTTTGGCGGTTTCTTCGCCAACCAGACCTATCTTCAGGTAACCCGCCTGATGCAACGAATCCATTACCTTCATCAACGTCTCGTAATCGACGGTCTTGTCAGCACGAAAGAAGATAGTAGTATCTTTTTTGCCTTCCGTTAACGCATTCAGCGCCGTGATCATGGTTTCATCGGTGACCGGATCATTACCGATAAACATCGATTTATCTGCCTTCACCGACAGATAAACCGGCTTTTCCGGGCGCGGCTGCGGCGTACTGGTAGAAGCAGGCAAGTTCACCTTCACATCTACCGTCGCTAATGGCGCCGCCACCATAAAGATAATCAGCAGAACCAACATCACGTCGATAAACGGCGTCACGTTGATATCGTGCATTTCGCCATTATCGTCGAGGTTTTCGTTAAGATGCATTGCCATTGAGCATTACCCTGCACGTAATTTTTGTGCGACACGTACCGGATGCGCCGCGGCGCTGGCTTCCAGATCCAGGTCACGACTTTGCAGCAACAGAACCTGCGCTGCGACATCGCCCAGCATCGCTTTAAAGCCGCCAATCTGACGTGCAAATACGTTATAGATAACGACCGCCGGAATCGCAGCCACCAGACCGATTGCCGTTGCCAACAGAGCCTCTGCGATACCCGGCGCAACCACCGCCAGGTTGGTAGTCTGCGTTTGCGCAATACCGATAAAGCTGTTCATGATGCCCCAGACCGTACCAAACAAGCCCACAAACGGCGAAATCGCACCGATGGTTGCAAGGTAGCCATTACCACGGCCCATTTGGCGACCTACTGCGGCGACCCGACGCTCAAGGCGGAAACTGGTACGCTCTTTAATACCTTCGTTATCATCGCTGCCTTCTGACAGTTCCAGCTCATTTTGCGCTTCATTGAGCAAATGCAGACTTAAGCTTTTGCTACCAAAATCAGCAGCGATATCGTTGGCCTGGTTTAAGGAGCGAGCTTCAGCCAGCATTTGCTGTTCGCGCTTAAGACGGCGCTTCTGGTTGAAGAACTCAACGCTCTTACTGAAGAAGATTGCCCAGGTGACGACGGAGGCCAAAATCAGCCCGATCATCACACACTTAACAACAATATCGGCGTGCTGATACATACCCCAGACGGAAAGATCCGTCTGCATTAAATTATTACCCACTGTGTATCTCCAGGACGCAAGTCACAAAATCTGCGCATAATAATATCAAAACGACGTCGAATTGATAGTCGTTCTCATTACTATTTGCATACTGCCGTAGCTTTGCTTTCTTTTCCTTGCGTTTACGCAGTAAAAAAGCCACCCGCATGTCATTTGCGAAAATTTTCTTCTTTGTGCCAATTCTTCAGGATGCGCATGACAACATTCATGCTAATTTAGACATCCAGACGTATAAAATCAGGCATCTCAACATGGCAGACAAACAACTTGATACTCAGCTGGTGAACGCAGGACGCAGCAAAAAATACACTCTTGGTGCGGTGAATAGCGTGATTCAGCGCGCTTCTTCGCTGGTTTTCGACAGCGTGGAAGCGAAAAAGCACGCAACACATAATCGTGCTAATGGCGAATTGTTCTATGGAAGGCGTGGAACGTTAACCCACTTCTCACTGCAAGAGGCGATGTGCGAGCTGGAAGGCGGCGCAGGATGTGTGCTGTTTCCTTGCGGTGCCGCGGCTGTTGCTAATTCCATTCTTGCCTTTGTCGAACAGGGCGATCATGTGTTGATGACCAATACCGCCTACGAACCGAGTCAGGATTTCTGTAGCAAAATCCTCAGTAAATTAGGGGTGACGACATCATGGTTTGATCCGCTGGTTGGTGCGGATATTGTTAAGCATCTACAGCCAAATACCAAAGTGGTTTTTCTGGAATCACCAGGCTCCATCACCATGGAAGTCCACGACGTTCCGGCGATTGTTGTCGCCGTGCGCCGCATGCTGCCGGACGCCATCATTATGATCGATAACACCTGGGCTGCTGGCGTACTGTTCAAAGCTCTGGATTTTGGCATTGATGTTTCCATACAGGCGGGAACAAAGTATTTGGTCGGTCACTCAGACGCGATGATCGGCACAGCGGTTTGCAATGCCCGCTGCTGGGAGCAACTGCGAGAAAATGCCTATCTGATGGGGCAGATGGTCGACGCCGATACCGCCTATATGACCAGCCGCGGCTTGCGAACGTTAGGCGTGCGTCTACGTCAACATCATGAAAGTAGCCTGAAAGTCGCCGAATGGCTGGCGGCGCATCCTCAGGTCGAACGGGTTAACCATCCAGCTCTGCCTGGAAGTAAAGGGCATGAATTCTGGAAACGAGACTTTACAGGCAGCAGCGGGCTATTCTCATTCGTGCTCAATAAAAAACTGAGTAACGAAGAGTTAGCGAACTATCTGGATAACTTCAGTTTATTCAGCATGGCTTACTCATGGGGCGGTTATGAATCGTTAATCCTCGCAAACCAGCCGGAGCATCTCGCCGCCATCCGTCCGCAAGGTAAGCTCGATTTTAGCGGTACGTTGATTCGCCTGCATATTGGTCTGGAAAACGTCGATGATTTGATTGCCGATCTGGACGCGGGCTTCGCGCGAATTGTGTAACATTGCAAGCTTTGGACAATTTTGCAGACATTTTATTGTGAAAAGTCTTAAATTGTTGCGTCCGGGATCAAGGCGTCCTGGACGATTCAGGAGTACAATAGGCAGATAAAGGCTAAAACGCTGTTCCACAGGAAAGTCCATGGCTGTTATTCAAGATATTATCACTGCGCTCTGGCAACACGACTTCACTGCACTGGCTGATCCCCATATTGTTAGCGTTGTTTACTTTGTCATGTTTGCCACGTTGTTTTTAGAAAACGGTTTGTTGCCGGCCTCATTTTTGCCAGGCGACAGCTTGTTGATACTGGCAGGTGCATTGATTGCCCAGGGGGTTATGGATTTTCTTCCAACCATCACGATCCTGACTGCCGCAGCCAGTCTGGGCTGCTGGTTAAGCTATATTCAGGGACGCTGGTTAGGCAATACTAAAACGGTGAAAGGCTGGCTGGCGCAGCTTCCGGCTAAATATCACCAGCGCGCCACTTGTATGTTTGACCGCCACGGTTTGCTGGCGCTGCTGGCGGGGCGTTTTCTCGCATTCGTGCGCACACTGCTGCCAACGATGGCGGGCATCTCCGGGCTACCAAATCGTCGATTCCAGTTTTTTAACTGGTTGAGCGGTTTGCTGTGGGTATGTGTCGTCACCAGTTTTGGCTATGCCTTAAGCATGATCCCGTTTGTTAAACGCCATGAAGATCAGGTAATGACATTCCTGATGATTCTGCCGATTGCCCTGTTAACCGCAGGTCTGCTGGGCACACTGTTTGTAGTGATTAAAAAGAAATACTGCAACGTCTGACGTTTTACTCCGTTCCCGGCCCACGGGCCGGGAACGCATCAATTCCCCTGCATCATCCGCATTCTTGCCGCATCTTCCCCTGGCGTCACGCCAAAGTAACGTTTGAACTCACGACTGAACTGCGATGCGCTCTCATACCCCACGCGCATCGCCGCCGCGCTGGCCTTCATGCCATCGTGGATAATCATCATCCGCGCCTTATGCAGACGGTAATTTTTCAGATACTGCAACGGCGAGGTACTGGTGACAGACTTAAAATTATGGTGGAACGCCGAAACGCTCATGTTGGCTTCTGCTGCCAGTTGCTCAACGCTTAAATTTTCGGTGTATTTATTCTCAATCCGTTTCAGCACACGACTTATCAGGCTGAAATGCGTCTGGCGACTTACCAGCGCCAGTAACGAACCGCCGCAAGGTCCGGTCAGCACGTAGTACAGAATTTCGCGGATAATCTGTTTACCGAGAATGCGCGCATCCAGTGGTCGCTCCATCACATCCAGTAACCGCTCTGCCGCGCATAAAATCTCTTCTGACAACGTGGCGGAGTTTATGCCGCTGGCTGCCGTTGATGGCTGAAAACGTTCATCTTCGCCAATGTCCATCAACAATTCCTGTAACTGCAACATATCGACATTAAGACGCAAGCCTGCCAACGGCACCTCCGGCGTGGCATAGGTTTCGCACTCAAACGGTAATGGTACCGTCAGCAACAGATATTCATTGGCGTCATAACGAAACACGCGCTCATTGATATAACCAACTTTATGCCCGGAAAAGAGGATTATGATGCCAGGATCGTACATCACTGGCGTACGTGCGCCAGGCGTCTCACCATACAACAAGCGCACATTGGGCAACAGTTCTGATAAATTATTTTCTTTATTTTTCAGACTATTAATTTTATCCGTCAACAGACGGCAAATTTCTTCACGTTTCATATCGCGTAATTTCTTAGGAATAATACGGCAATTTGATTGTGCGCAATTTTGTACCATTTCTCCAGCACTCTGGAGAAATAGGCAAGACATTGGCAGAAATGAGCATTGAGAGCCCCGGCGCTGGAGACCACAATAAAAAACATCAGGCAGACTGACCTCTGCACTCATATTGACCCAGTAAAGGGAGCCAAAAAATGAACAACTTTAATCTGCACACCCCAACCCGCATTCTGTTTGGTAAAGGCGCTATCGCTGGCTTACGCGAACAAATTCCTCACGATGCTCGTGTATTGATTACCTACGGCGGCGGCAGCGTGAAAAAAACAGGCGTCCTCGCTCAAGTGCTGGATGCGCTGAAAGGAATGGACGTACTGGAGTTTGGGGGTATCGAACCCAACCCGGCTTATGAAACGCTGATGAACGCCGTAAAATTGGTTCGCGAGAAAAAAGTCACTTTCCTGCTGGCCGTTGGCGGCGGTTCTGTACTGGACGGCACCAAATTTATCGCCGCTGCTGCCAACTACCCGGAAAACATCGATCCGTGGCACATCCTGCAAACGGGCGGTAAAGAGATTAAAAGCGCCATTCCAATGGGCTGCGTACTAACGCTGCCAGCGACGGGTTCAGAATCTAACGCAGGCGCAGTTATCTCCCGTAAAACCACTGGCGACAAGCAGGCGTTCCATTCTGCCCACGTTCAACCAGTATTTGCCGTGCTCGACCCGGTTTATACCTACACCCTGCCGCCGCGTCAGGTGGCTAACGGCGTAGTGGACGCCTTTGTACACACGGTGGAACAGTATGTAACCAAACCGGTTGATGCAAAAATTCAGGACCGCTTCGCAGAAGGCATTTTGCTGACGCTGATTGAAGACGGCCCGAAAGCCCTGAAAGAGCCAGAAAACTACGATGTACGCGCTAACGTCATGTGGGCGGCGACTCAGGCACTGAACGGTTTGATTGGCGCAGGCGTACCGCAGGACTGGGCAACACATATGCTGGGGCATGAACTGACGGCGATGCACGGTCTGGATCACGCGCAAACGCTGGCTATCGTCCTGCCTGCGCTGTGGAACGAAAAACGCGACGCCAAACGCGCTAAACTGTTGCAATATGCAGAACGCGTCTGGAACATCACCGAAGGTTCTGACGACGAGCGTATTGATGCCGCAATTGCCGCCACCCGCAACTTCTTCGAGCAATTAGGCGTACCGACCCACCTCTCCGACTATGGTCTGGACGGTAGCTCCATTCCGGCATTGCTGAAGAAACTGGAAGAGCACGGCATGACCCAACTGGGTGAAAATCATGACATTACGCTGGATGTCAGCCGCCGCATTTACGAAGCCGCCCGCTAAGCTTTTTACGCCTCAAACTTTCGTTTTTGGGCATTTCGTCCAGACTTAAGTTCACAACACCTCACCGGAGCCTGCTCCGGTGAGTTCATATAAAGGAGGAACGTATGGCTAATCCAACCGTTATTAAGCTACAGGATGGCAATGTCATGCCCCAGCTGGGACTGGGCGTCTGGCAAGCAAGTAATGAGGAAGTTATCACCGCCATTCAAAAAGCGTTAGAAGTGGGTTACCGCTCAATTGATACCGCGGCGGCCTATAAGAACGAAGAAGGCGTCGGCAAAGCCCTGAAAAATACCGCACTAAACAGAGAAGAGCTGTTCATCACCACCAAACTGTGGAACGACGACCACAAACGCCCCCGCGAAGCCCTGCTCGACAGCCTGAAAAAGTTACAACTTGATTATATCGATCTCTACTTAATGCACTGGCCTGTTCCGGCTATCGATCACTATGTGGAAGCCTGGAAAGGCATGATCGAGTTGCAAAAAGAGGGATTAATCAAAAGCATCGGCGTCTGTAACTTCCAGATCCACCACCTGCAACGCCTGATTGATGAAACGGGTATAGCGCCTGTTATCAACCAAATCGAACTTCACCCGCTGATGCAGCAACGTCAATTGCATGCCTGGAACGCTACGCACAAGATTCAGACTGAATCATGGAGTCCATTGGCCCAGGGCGGAAAAGGCGTTTTTGACCAGAAAGTCATTCGTGAACTGGCGGATAAGTACGGCAAAACCCCGGCGCAAATTGTCATCCGCTGGCATCTGGATAACGGTCTGGTGGTGATCCCGAAATCGGTCACGCCTTCACGTATTGCCGAAAACTTTGATGTCTGGGATTTCCGTCTGGACAAAGACGAACTTGGCGAAATTGCCAAACTCGATCAAGGCAAACGCCTCGGTCCAGATCCAGACCAGTTCGGCGGTTAACACCTCTCCAGGCCCGGTATTCCTGCCGGGCTTTATTTTCGAAATATTAAGAAACAATTAGTCCCTGAGCGTCAGTGTATTTTTTCCGTATATACGTGCAGCATTACCGCCAAATAATCACATAATTACTCATAATTATTATATTTAATACATTTATATTCATATAAATTATAGGTGTTAACTATGGCGGAAGAAAAGTCTCAGGGCGTCAAATGGCTCCCATTAATTTTTATTGTTCTTATTTCTGGAGGTTTGTGGCAAATTTCCCCACCTTCTGGTCTTAGCGGGCCGGCCTGGCATTCAGCGATTATTTTTGTCGCGACCATTGCATCAATTGTGGCAAAGGTTCTTCCCATCGGCGCTGTAGGTATTATCGGTATCACCATCTTTGCTCTTGCCTACGCAGCAGGAGATACAACACCCAGTCAGGCTATCGCAACAGCTCTGAGCGAGTTAAACAGTTCGCTTATCTGGCTGATTGTCGTAGCATTTATGATCGCCAGAGGATTTATTAAAACCGGATTGGGGCGTCGTATTGCGCTGCAAATGATCCGTCTGTTAGGTAAACGGACTCTGGGGCTGGCGTATGGCCTTGCCTTTGCCGACCTGATACTCTCTCCCGCCATGCCCAGTAATACCGCACGCTGCGGAGGAGTTATTTACCCCATTGCCGATTCTCTGGCGCGTAGTTTCGACTCACGTCCTGATGATGAATCACGCAGTAAAATTGGTACCTTTCTGGTCACATGTATCGGTAACGTCAATGATATAACTGCAGCACTGTTTATGACCGGTTATACCGGCAACCTGTTGGCGGTAAAACTGGCAGCAAATGCCGGAGTAACATTGACCTGGGGAAGCTGGTTTATAGCGGCGCTGCTGCCATGTGTGGTTTCGTTGTTGATCGTCCCGCTTTTGGTTTACTGGCTGACGCGCCCGGAGATCAAACATACCCCAAATGCTCCTGATATCGCCCGTAAAGAATTGGCCCAAATGGGCAGGATGTCGCGTGGTGAGTGGCTGATGCTGGCAACGGTTGGTGTTTTGCTGGTGTTGTGGATTTTTGGCGATGTACTGAAAGTTGATGCCACTACCGCGTCGTTTGTTGGCCTGTCAATTTTATTGCTAAGTGGTGTTCTCAGTTGGGAAGATGTCAAAAGCGAGAAAGGCGCATGGGATACCTTAATCTGGTTCGCTGCGCTGTTGATGATGGCCAACCAATTGAAAAAACTCGGCTTCACTACCTGGTTTGGTAACCTTATAGGTGACACAATTGGCAGTGCAATGGGCGGTACCAGTTGGATAGTGATTTTGTTACTGCTTAATGCGGCATATTTCTATACCCATTATTTCTTCGCCAGTGGTAACGCACAGATTGCAGCATTGTATGCAGTGTTCCTCGGTGTCGGGCTACATCTTAATATTCCGGCAGCTCCCATGGCGCTGATGTTGGCATTTACCAGCAGCCTTTACTGCTCATTAACGCAATACACCCATGCCCGAGGCCCGATTCTGTTTGGTGCGGGATATGTCCCAACAGGTGTATGGTGGCGTACCGGGTTTGTTATCAGCTTATTTAACCAGGCAGTATTTATTACAGTCGGCCTGGCCTGGTGGAAAATGCTAGGTTTGTATTAAGTTTATTTTTGTCAAATTAAACCGTTTTTTCTATCCGTGGAGAAAACGGTTTTACGCCGTATTTAATACCAGGATAAATAGATTCACCAATAAAATGGATTATGAGGGAACAATAAAATGAAAATGTTTCTCTTGATTATCAATATTCTTTTGATATTCCCTGCCCTCGCACAATCACCATCACTGACAGTCGAACAAACGGTCAGGCAAATTTACCAAGACTATACTGGTGGAACCAGCGTGCCTTATTTCGGTGATGGCGGAGAGAAAGCCATAACGTCAGTGCGAATGCAAAAGGCGCTGACTCTGAATGATAATCTCACGCTACCAGGCAATATTGGCTGGCTGGATTACGATCCGGTTTGTGATTGTCAGGACTACGGTGATCTGGTGTTAGAAAACGTTGCAATCACCCAGACGGATGCCGATCACGCGGCTGCCATCGTGCGTTTCCGCCTCTATAAAGAAGATAAAGAAAAAATAACGCAAACACTGAAAATGGTGGCTGAAAATGGTCGCTGGGTCATTGATGATGTTGTCAGTAGCCATGGCAGCGTCTGGCAAGCGGTTAATGGCGAGAATGAAAAAATACTGACAGTGCTGGCGTCGCTGCAAAAAGAACAACCTGAAGCTTTTGTTGATGAATTATTTGAACATATTGCCGATTATAGCTGGCCCTGGACATGGGTTGTTTCCGATACCTATCGTCAGGCAGTAAATGCCTTTTATAAGACGACCTTCAGGAATGGCAGTAATTCTGATGAAGATATGCAGACAGAGCGACAATTTATTTACGATAACCCGATCTGCTTTGGTGAGGAAACGCTATTTTCCCACATTGATGAAATTCGTACTCTGGAGAAAAATGCCGACGCTGCCCGTATTCATGTTCGTTTTTCGCTAACCAATGGTAATAGTGAAGAACAGGATTTGGTTTTACAGAAACATGAAGGAAAGTGGGAAATAATGGATTTTATTCGTCCAGGGAGTGGGAGTTTGCTCAAACAAATTGAAGCCAAAACCACGGATAGATTAAAGCAAGGGGCTGAGTAAAATGCCAAAAACAACGTGCCCAATCTGCCTTATCCATTCCATCACTTTGCCGCATGGGGTTTGTCAGGTTTGTTTTAATCGATGAAAAGCCTGGCATTTTCACACCAGTGATTTCTGGAAGGAGAGCTGGGAAATACTCTTCAGCCCCGGGAAGGATAATCTCGATTTATTCATCGGAAAGATAACTCAGGGCAGAACTTAATGATTAAAACCGAGTTTGGTATTATTGATGAAATTGATACTAATAAAGACTATGGTCACTATGAGCCTGAGAAATACAACTGCGTCTATATTGATGATGATATTTATATTAATGATTGGTGGGAACAACTCAACGCGGTAAAAACATTTTATCATAACTTAAGTCGTCCAGGTTATGCACTTGCTCGCCATGGAGTTACCATCATCCCACCGGGTTCATTAAAACAATTTCATCATATTGTGATATCAGACCCAAGATTCAAGCATGACCATTTACTTTTTTCTTTATCAGTAGTAATACAAAAAGCCATCATTGAAAATAAACATATGATACATTTTGGCATATAATAAAAATCATGATGAAATCTAACAAAAGGCACCATAAAAATGAAAATAATTCTATTATTGATTTCACTGATACTCTGCGTAGCCTGCAGCCCCAGTAGCCAAAAACTCACTCATATAGAAAAAGACATTCAACAGGTGAATATAAAAGTGAATCAACTCCAAATGGATATTGATGCTTTACGTCAGGAAGTTCAGGCCGCCAAAGAAGCAGCAGAAAGGGTAAATACACGGTTGGACGAGGCAGCGGAATGGCCTAACGGATTTTTTGCGAATCCACCGCGTTATTAACCGATCGCTAAGCGTAAAAATATAATTAGGAACAATAAATATAAGGGAACAATAAATGAAAAAGATTTTCACCGCGGGAATAGTCATTCTGGCAACCAGTCTGTTAAATGGTTGTGTGAATGAGCAAAAAGTCAATCAACTGGCGGGCAATGTGCAAACTCTGAATGCAAAAATAGCCCGGCTTGAGCAGGATATTAAAGCATTACGTCCGCAAATCTACGCCGCAAAATCCGAAGCCAACAGAGCCAATACGCGTCTTGACGCCCAGGACTTTTTTGATTGTCTGCGTTGTTTGCGTCTATATTCGGAATGATAAAAATAGCCCCGGCAGCACATTGCTGCCGGGGATTTGTGACTTAACGACCTGATGCCACTTTAGGGCGTTTCTTCGCCCCTGTATTCACCAGACGAGGCTGCACTTTCTTTGCTCCTGCTGGCGTTTGCCGTTGAGTCGCCATCGGCGTATGTTTGGTCAACGCCGGACGGGTATTACGGTTCTGACGGCGAGCTTCGCGCATCTCTTCAATAGTTGGCGCTGGAACTAAACAATCACGACGGCTGCCTATCAAATGTTTCTTACCCATCGCTTCCAGAGCCTGGCGGATTAACGGCCAGTTTGCCGGATCGTGATAACGCAGCAACGCTTTATGCAGGCGACGCTGCTTATCGCCTTTCGGCACAAAAACGTCTTCGCTCTTATAACCAATCTTCGCCAACGGGTTTTTGCCGGTGTAATACATGGTGGTTGAGTTAGCCAGCGGCGACGGATAGAAATTCTGTACCTGGTCGAGGCGGAAGCGATGCTTTTTCAGCCACAGCGCCAGGTTCACCATATCTTCATCGCGCGTACCGGGGTGCGCGGAGATGAAATACGGGATCAGATACTGCTCTTTACCTGCCTGTTTCGAGTAGGTGTCGAACAGCTCTTTAAAGCGGTCATAGCTGCCCATGCCCGGCTTCATCATCTTCGACAGCGGCCCTTCTTCGGTATGCTCCGGGGCAATCTTCAGATAACCACCAACGTGATGGGTCGCCAGCTCTTTGATATAGCGCGGATCTTCCACGGCGATGTCATAACGCACACCGGAGGCGATCAGGATCTTCTTGATACCTTTCAGATCGCGAGCACGGCGATAGAGATTGATCGTCGGTTCGTGGTTAGTGTCCATATGCGGACAAATATCCGGGTAGACGCAAGACAAACGACGGCAAGTCTGTTCAGCGCGCGGTGATTTGCAGCGCAACATATACATGTTCGCAGTCGGTCCGCCGAGATCGGAAATCACGCCCGTAAAACCTGGAACAGTGTCGCGGATCGCTTCAATCTCATTGATGATCGAATCTTCGGAGCGGCTCTGAATAATGCGCCCTTCATGCTCGGTAATAGAACAAAAAGAACAGCCGCCAAAGCAGCCACGCATGATGTTGACCGAGAAACGAATCATTTCGTAAGCCGGAATACGGGCATTACCGTAAGCCGGATGCGGCACGCGCTTGTACGGCAACGCAAAAACGCTGTCCATCTCTTCGGTAGAAAGCGGAATAGCAGGCGGGTTAATCCACACATAGCGGTCGCCGTGTTTTTGCATCAATGCACGAGCGCAGCCTGGGTTGGTTTCGTGGTGCAGAATACGCGAAGCATGAGCGTACAGGACTTTATCGCCCTTCACTTTCTCGAAAGAAGGCAGCAATACGTAGGTTTTTTCCCACGGTTTCGGGCGCGGCGGCTGCACGGTTACGGCTTTCGCTTCCTGCTTTTTCGGCGCAACAGGTTTGTTATCCGCACATGGCAAATCCTCGCCATACGGATGCGGAATTGGGTCGATTTTTCCAGGTGTGTCAAGACGGGTGGAATCCACGCCACTCCAGCCAGGCAGTGCCTCTTTCACAATAATCGCGGTATTACGCACATCGCGAATTTCACTAATCGGCTCGCCCATCGCCAGACGATGCGCCACTTCCACCAGCGGACGCTCGCCATTGCCAAACATCAACATGTCGGCTTTAGAATCCACCAGCACTGAACGGCGCACGGTATCAGACCAGTAATCATAATGCGCGGTACGCCGCAGGCTGGCTTCGATACCGCCGAGGATCACCGGCACATCTTTCCACGCCTCTTTACAACGCTGGGTATAAACCAGTGTTGCACGATCCGGGCGCTTACCCGCGACGTTATTCGGCGTGTAGGCGTCATCATGGCGCAAACGGCGATCGGCTGTGTAACGGTTGATCATCGAGTCCATGTTGCCCGCAGTAACGCCGAAAAACAGATTCGGTTTCCCCAGACGCATAAAGTCGTCTTTGCTGCTCCAGTCCGGCTGAGCGATGATCCCGACACGAAACCCCTGCGCTTCCAGCATACGACCACAAATCGCCATCCCGAAGCTTGGGTGATCAACATACGCATCGCCTGTTACCAAAATGATGTCGCAGCTATCCCAGCCAAGTTGATCCATCTCTTCACGTGACATCGGCAAAAACGGCGCCGGTCCAAAACAGGCGGCCCAGTACTGCGGCCAGGAGAACAGGTCGCGATCCGGTTGGATCAGGGAGATAGAGCTCATTTTGCTTCCAGAAATGGTAAAAAAATAATCAAAGGCCGGGGATTATACGCTGTATCGCGCGCTGAAATGAAGTGGTGTTGATGAAAGGTTACGAAACTATTTTTCACAGCCCTACCGCAGCAAACACATTTAAGGCTGGCGGTCTCCTGGCAACTGCCGCTACTATTTACCCCGCTCAGCACCGCTCGCCCTGAAAGAAGTCATGTTGCATGACGATCGGCTATCCGAGGACACCCACAGTAAGGCAAGGTATGGAACAGGTTATTACAAAACGCCGCTATTACGATATTGGTCTACAGATTGAAGAGTTACTGTATTCAGGCGTATTCAAAGCCGGAGAGCGCTTACCTTCAGAACGTGAACTTAGCGAGCGGTTTAATACCAGTCGAACGACCATTCGTGAAGCCATCATTATGCTGGAACTCAAAGGCGTACTGAATGTGAAGCAAGGTTCAGGGATCTTTTTTGTTGATTCCACTGATAAGCTTAATCAGAAATCATTAATGCCCTATTCAGAAATCGGTCCATTTGAATTGTTGCAGGCGCGTCAGGTAATTGAGAGCAATATTACAGGCTTTGCGGCCCGTCAGATCAGTTTTAATGAGCTACAAGAGTTAAAGAAAATCATTAAGTTACAAGAGAAAGCTATTGCCGCAGAAAGTGATAAATTTGAAGAACTGGATCACCGTTTTCATAGCATTATTGCCGAAGCGACACAAAATCGGGTACTCATCAAACAAGCAGCCGAATTATGGCGGGCAGTGCGCACAGAAAATCCACGCTGGAAAAAGCTGAACTACAAATACCTGCACGAAAAGCATTTGCGTCTGCAATGGCTGGAGGATCACCGGGCTATTTTTCTTGCTTTGCAACAGAAAGATTCTGAACTCGCCAGAGAAGCGTCCTGGAAGCATCTGGAAAATAGCAAAAACGAACTGATCAAAATCTTCAAACAAGACACCTCAATCAGCGATTTTGATGACTTTTTCTTCGCACGTTGACCTTCATTAGTCCAGAGCTGACGTGAAAAATGGCGCCGGCTCTGCGTCCCGCCCCCATTGGTACACGCTCTATTACTAATTGGTCTAATAAATCGGACGGCTAATATTAGTATTGATTCCCCCCAATATGATCTCTTGAAAATTCCCAGATCGATTTATACATACAACCTACTGATATTAAATAAAATAGCTTATTTTCATTCTGTTTCTTACTTTGACCTTTATCTGCAAGCGTGATGCATATCTCTGTTTTTGGTCTAGTGAATTATGTAAATTGGTCCACACACAATAACCAACAGAGATAAGAACACAATGTCAGGGAACGAAAGCATCGCTGTCGCCCACTATGATCAGGTAACCACCTGGCCTCGGGGCGGGTTACAGGCAGATATTGTCCATATTGGTTTTGGCGCTTTTCATCGGGGACACCAGGCTGTCTATACGGATCTCACCAATCAGCTTTCGGACACCCGCTGGGGGATCTTTGAGATCAACCTGTTTGGTGATGCTCAACTGATCGAAAACTTAAATGCGCAAAATGGGCTGTTTTCGGTTGTGGAAACGTCTGCATCGCAATCTACCTCGCGCCTTGTGCGTTCGGTGGCTGGCGGTATTCATACGCCAGTGGACGGCATTGCCGCAGCGATCCAGAAATTGACTGAACCTCAGGTAAAAATCGTTTCATTAACCATCACCGAGAAAGGCTATTGTCTCGCGCTCGCTTGATCTCACCAATGGATTAATCCAACACGATCTACAAAACCCGGATGCGCCTCAGTCGGCTATTGGCTTGATCGTCTGTGCTTTGCAACAACGTAAAGCGGCCGGACTCGCTGCTTTTAGCGTGCTCTCCTGCGATAACTTGCCAGACAACGGACATCTGACGCGAAATGCCGTTCTCGGTTTTGCCCGACAACTGGACCAGCCCCTGGCTCAGTGGATCGAAGAAAATGTCTCGTTTCCAGGCACGATGGTCGACCGCATTGTTCCGGCAATGACTGAATCGCAATTCGCCTTACTGGAAACGAAAACCGGTTATGCCGACCCCTGCGGAATCGTCTGCGAATCGTTTCGTCAGTGGGTGATCGAAGATAATTTTGTGCGCGGACGGCCGGAATGGGATAAAGCCGGCGCGATGTTGGTCAGTAATGTTCAGCCTTATGAAGAGATGAAGTTACGCATGTTAAATGGTAGCCATTCATTTCTGGCTTATAACGGCTCGCTGGCAGGTTATGAATTTATCTGGCAATGCATGGAAGACGCTGATTTTCGTTCCATTACCCTCCAGCTGATGATTAATGAACAAGCCCGAACACTTAATCCAGACTTAAATATCAACATCCAGGAATACGCCGACCTGTTAATTGAACGTTTTAGCAACCGTAACGTTGCACACCGTACCGGACAAATAGCCATGGACGGTTCACAAAAGCTTCCCCAGCGAGGGCTGACTCCCTGGCTGAAATTGCATCAGCAAAAACAAAACAATGCTGTTCTGTCACTGCTCGTCGCTGGTTGGTTGCATTATGTCATTGAAGCCGTTGAGAAAAGCCAGTCTGTCGCTGATCCAATGAGTGAACAATTTCAGGCGCTAATAAAGGAACAACAAGACGCATGGCAACAGGCACTCGCATTACTGCACCTTAGCGCCATATTTGGTGAATTAAGCAATCATCAGCCATTTATAAATGAAATAAAAATCGCCTTTGCGAATATAGAAAACAACGGCATCAAGGCTACCATTAGCCAGTTATTATTGGATAAGCAAAAATGAAAACATTAATTTGTCAGCGGCCTGGCGTTATGGAATATGAGGAAAAGGATATTCCCGTGCCAGCAAATAACGAAGTGCTATTAAAAATTAAAGCCGTGGGTATTTGTGGTACTGATATTCACGCATTTGCCGGTAGACAGCCTTTTTTTAGCTACCCACGTGTATTAGGCCATGAAATATGCGCCGAAGCGGTTTCACGAGGTAGCCAGTGCCAAACAGCACAGTCAGGCCAGCGCTATTCCGTCATCCCATGCATACCATGTGGCGAGTGCGCAGCCTGTCGGGAAGAGAAAACGAACTGCTGCGAACGTGTTTCGTTGTATGGCGTGCATCAGGATGGGGGTTTTTGTGAATACCTTGCGGTACGTGAAGACAACCTTGTGCCGCTCCCTGACGAGGTCAGCGATAGCGCCGGAGCATTGGTTGAATGCTTCGCTATTGGAGCACACGCCGTTCGCCGTGCTGAGATCAAGACTGAACAAAACGTACTGGTGATTGGCGCCGGACCAATCGGTCTGGCGACCGCAGCCATTGCCAGGGCTAAAGGGGCGCATGTTGTTGTTGCAGATATTGATAGCCAACGTCGCCAGCACGTTGTGGGTAATCTGGCTATTAATGCCTTCGATCCCACACAGGAAGATTTTATTCCCGCGCTTCGTGAGGCCTTTGGAGGCGAACTGGCTTGCGTACTACTGGATGCGACGGGAAATAAAGCTTCAATGAGTCAGGATGTAAATCTTATTCGTCATGGCGGCAAAATTGTTTTTATCGGTTTGTATATTGGTGAACTTGTTATTGACGATCCGACCTTCCATAAAAAAGAGACAACTTTACTCAGCAGTCGCAATGCCACACGGGAAGATTTTGTGTTGGTGATTGAACTGATGCGCAGCAATAAAATTCACGAAAATTTAATGAAAAACCAGCAGTTCAATTTCTTTCGTGTTGGCGAGGATTACCAGCGAAACGTGGTAGAAAATAAAAATATGGTCAAGGGTGTGATTACTTTTTAAGGGAACAAAAATGACAACTGTTTATGTCAGTGAAGAAAATTTAAAATCACTGGTGCACCACAAATTACATACCGCCGGTCTGGATGCCGACACCGCACAACAGGTGACAGATGTTTTAGTTCATGCCGATATTACTGGTGTGCATTCACATGGTGTTATGCGTGTCGAACATTATTGCACCCGTCTTGCTGCCGGAGGGTTAAATAAAACCGCACAGTTTAGTATCGAGCAAATTTCACCGTCAGTGGCAATTCTCGACTCTGACGACGGGATGGGGCATTCCGCATTAATTAACGCCACTGAACACGCCATTAAACTGGCCCAGGAAGAAGGGCTCGGTTTTGTTAGCATTAAAAACACATCTCACTGTGGCGCGTTATCTTATTTTGCAGAGATGATCACCAACAAAGGGTTGGTCGCTATTGTAATGACGCAAACCGATACCTGCGTGGCTCCTCATGGCGGCGCCGAGCGCTTTTTGGGAACTAACCCCATCGCCTTCGGTTTCCCGGTGGAAAACAGCCATCCGATGATTGTTGATATGGCGACCAGCGCCACGGCTTTCGGCAAAATACTGCATGCAAAAGAAACTGGCAAACATATTGCTGAAGGGCTGGCGATAGATAAAGACGGTTATGGCACCACTGATCCGCATAAGATTGAAAATCTGCTACCTTTCGGCCAACACAAAGGTTCGGGCATTGCGCTGGCTATAGATGCACTGACTGGCGTGCTGATGAATGCAAATTTTGGCAACCATATTGTTCGCATGTATGGTGATTATGACAAAATGCGTAAGCTGGCAAGTCTGGTTATTGCTATCGATCCGAAAAAGTTCGGCAATCCTGTTTTTGCAAAAACCATGGCGCAAATGGTCACGGAACTGCATGCCGTTAAGCCAGTTCCCGGTGTCGAAAAAGTATTAGCACCAAATGATCCACAAATACACTACAAAGAAAAATGCCAGCGAGAAGGAATTCCGGTTCCTGAAAGCATTTTCCATTATCTGGCAGAGAATTAATAACCACTTTTTACTATAACGATAGAAAAGCGCGGTATTTATCGTTTCTGTTATATTAACCAGGAGCAGGATATGAAAGCACTTCGTCCTCTAACGGCATCGCTTATGCTGTTAACCAGTTGTTTATTAATTTCCAATGCAACGCTGGCGAAAACAACATTAAAACTCAGTCATAATCAGGATAAAAGCCATGCTGTCCATAAAGCATTAAGTTATTTAGCTGATAAAACTAAAGAATATTCTAACGGTGAACTGGTTATTCGAATTTACCCAAATGCCACATTAGGTAACGAACGTGAATCACTAGAACTAATGAACTCCGGTGCATTACAGATGGTGAAAGTGAACGCCGCGTCACTGGAATCTTTTGCCCCGGATTACAGTCTTTTCAGTCTGCCATTCTTATTCCGCGATCGCGATCACTATTATCGTGTTCTGCAAAGCGATTTAGGTAAAAAAATACTTAAGTCATCAGAAAGCAAAGGTTTTGTTGGTATTACATATTATGACGGCGGTGCGAGAAGTTTTTACGCCAATAAACCGATTACCAAACCTGAAGATTTAGCAGGAATGAAAATCAGGGTTCAACAAAGTCCCAGCGCTATCGCAATGATGAAAGCACTTGGTGGTGTCGCTACCCCTATGGCGCAGGGTGAACTCTACACCGCACTTCAGCAAGGTGTGGTTGATGGCGGAGAAAACAGCACTGTCGTTTATTCCGACATGCGTCACGCCGAAGTCGCAAAAGTCTATTCACGAGATGAGCATACTATGGTGTCAGATGTATTAATTATTAGCACCAGCGCGTTGAATAACCTTGGAGACAAAGAACGCACAGCATTATTAAAAGCTGCCGATGAATCAATGCAGCAAATGAAAGATGTCATCTGGCCTGCAGCAGAAAAAGAGGCCTATGAAAAAATAAAAGAGATGAATGCAACTGTTGTTGATGTTGATAAATCTGCGTTCAAAGCGCGAGTAAAACCTTTATATGACGAGTTCAAGGCAAAAGATGCGCAGTCAGCCAAAAACCTTGAGCAAGTAGAAAATATGTAACCCTAATGGGCGGGTAATACCTGCCCTTTCAAGGAAGACTTATGCAAACATTCACACATATTATTAATAAGATTCTTGCCGGATGTTGCTGCATTATTCTCGCCATTATGGTGTTCTGTGTAACCTGGCAAGTGATTGCACGTTTTATTTTTAACGCTCCCAGCACTGTGCTTGACGAGTTTACTCAGATTTTATTTATGTGGATGATTTTACTTGGCGGCGTCTATACTGCCGGGTTAAAAAAACATCTGGCGATTGAGCTGTTAGCACAAAAACTTCCCGTAGCTTCTGCACGAGTTCTGGACTGCTTTATCCAGATTGTTATAACGGTCTTTGCGATTATTTTTATGATATATGGCGGTAACATTGTTGTCGAAAAAGCTCAACATGTTGGACAAATATCCCCCGTATTAAAATGGCCGATGGATAAAGTCTATTGGGTAATGCCTGTCAGTGGGGTTATTCTGGTTTGGTATTCAGTAATGAATATTATCGACAACTATCGTAAACGGAATTCTCATTAACGAGGGAAGTATGGACTTTGAATATATCTACCCCGTATTAATTCTATTTGGCAGTTTTGCCGTTATGCTGGCAATAGGTGTGCCAATCACTTTTTCTATTGGTCTTTCTTCACTGTTATCTATTATTACTGCTCTCCCCCCAGATGCCGCCATTTCTGTTATTTCACAAAAGATGACCGTAGGTCTGGACGGTTTTACGCTATTAGCTATTCCCTTTTTCGTGTTAGCCGGAAACATTATGAATACCGGCGGCATCGCCCGACGACTGGTTCATCTGGCGCAGGCGCTGGTTGGTCGTCTTCCCGGTTCGCTGGCTCATTGTAATATCCTTGCGAATACTCTGTTTGGCGCGATTTCAGGTTCGGCCGTTGCGTCAGCAGCCGCGGTAGGCGGGATTATGTCGCCACTACAGGAAAAAGAGGGCTATGATCCGGCGTTCTCTGCGGCAGTGAATATTGCCTCTGCTCCCATTGGCCTGATGATCCCGCCGAGCAATGTGTTGATTGTCTATTCGCTTGCCAGCGGGGGGACTTCTGTTGCCGCGCTATTCTTAGCCGGATATCTACCGGGTATTCTCACCGCAATTGCTTTAATGTTTGTAGCGGCACTTTATGCACGACGTAACCATTATCCGGTGGCTGAGCGGATAAGTTTTCGTCAGTTTTTACAGGTATTTCGCGAATCAATTCCCAGCCTGATGCTTATTTTTATCATTATCGGCGGTATTATTGCGGGGATATTTACACCTACGGAGGCGTCTGCCATTGCGGTAATTTATAGCTTACTGCTGGCGATGATTTATAGAGAAATTACCCTTAAGAAACTCAATGACATTCTGTTAGATTCTGTGGTAACCAGCTCAATCGTATTACTATTGGTAGGATGTTCGATGGGAATGTCATGGGCCATGACCAATGCAGATGTTCCTGAGTTAATCAATGAGCTCATTACCCGCGTTTCGGATAACAAATGGGTTATTCTGTTTATTATTAATATCATTCTGTTGATCGTCGGTACTTTTATGGATATCACGCCCGCAATTCTGATATTTACGCCCATTTTCCTGCCGATCGCTCAACATCTGGATATAGATCCCATTCACTTTGGCATCATTATGGTTTTCAACTTAACCATTGGCCTTTGTACACCGCCAGTCGGCACTATCCTGTTTGTGGGGTGCAGTATTGGCAAGGTCAGTATCGACAGGGCAATAAAACCATTGCTACCGATGTTTCTGGCTTTGTTTGTAGTGATGGCAATTATTTGCTATTTCCCACAGATTAGCTTGATGCTACCAGGGCTATTTTCGAACTGACAGACAGACGGGCCTGAAGTATTCAGGCCCGTCTGCTTACTTCGCGGCACATAGCGAGGATTGCATGTAACGTAATTGATTCACCGGCAGTACTGATTCTTTCGCCTGAAGACTTTGTTCAATTGCGGTACAGAATTGTACCTGACTCATTCCGGCAGCCAAAAAATCATCTGGCGTCATGCCATCCTTGATGCAATTCATTACTTCTTCCGCCCCCGGAGGCGTATTTTTTGCCAGCATATCCTTTAGAATCAATACGAAGGTGCCATGATCGTCCTCGTATTTTTGTCGCCAGGTCGCCAGTAATAATGGCTTCGTACGTTCCTGATGTTGAATAAACCGTTGCCAGTCAATTAGATTAGCGTCAATCAGTGCCTGTATTACAGCAATATTCCCAAAACGCACAATGTAAGCCAGCACCGTTCTGCCGCTATTATCCTTCGATTGCAGCAGCGTTGGATACGCCTTTACCTCTTGAACCAGTTCTGTCGTCATGGGAATTACGGACATTGCCTCCAGGCGTAAAACAGGCGTGGGCGGCGGCTGTATCTGCCAGAAAGTTTTCAGCGTTGCACTGTCATAAGAATCAATAACATTGGCATACACTTCCTCGCTCAATAATTCCGGCATCAGAGACAGCAATGTCAGGCTTATTTTGCGTGCGGAAACAAGCTGACGAGCAATATCTTCATCGCTATAGCGAACAGGAACGCGTATCCCCCTGTACATCTCCAGTAATGGATTGTCTTCTCGAATAATTTCACGGTATTTCTGCGCTTGTTGGGAATCCCCTTGCAGAAAACGACTGAATGCTCGGATTGCGCGCGCATTGTAGTGCTCCAGCGCCAGAGAAAAAAATGAGCGGGTAAAATACTTTTCATCGTCAATGGAAGGAATGGTAAACGGTGAGATCCGATCTGACAGGTAACGAAAGACCTTTTCGGATGTTTCATTCTCTGGGGACTTCAACGCTACCAGCAACATCTGTTCCAGCCGTCGAGTATCACGAATCCTGTCCAGTGTGCGGAAGTTTTCCTGTTCCGCCTCGACCAACTGACGTAGTTGTTGGTGATTAAACCAGGCTGTAGTTAACATGGGCTCTGCCTGCCAAAAGAGCAACAACAAGCAAATAGTATGGCAAATACATGTCCATACGAGGGAACGCTGTCTCCATTTATTTATCAGTATTATTAATATTAGACAGGGGAATAATATCCACACCGAATTAAACAAAAACCCAAACGCAACAGAAGATAACGCCAGTAAATACAACCCAGTCGGCAACAAAAACACCATCGCCAGCTGCGGTAATATCCCCCACATTCCTGTTTTTCGCCATCCCGAACGACTAAAGGAAAGGACGAGGACAATAAACAGCAATAACAGATATCCCCCCACCATAAGTAGTGTCAGGAAAAAATGGTGAAGCGCTTCATCGTCACGCATAAATTAATCCCTTAATTTGCATTGCTGATTTATCTTTTCATGCGTCGCGTTCCAATTAGCGGTATCAACATGAATAACACAAACAACTATTTTTGCGGAGCATCGCGTCAGTCGCAAATCCACACTATCAACATTAAATTTACCATTTACTGTTCCATTCGTTGGTGCAAATGGGAAATCTGTTTTCCTTCCCATCCTTCAAGGATTGCTCTTTGTAGTGAATTGACGGGCTCCATACATCCCCAAAGAATAACAAAAATGATATGACACAATAGCCAAATATATTTAAGATGCCGCCGCCCAATAACCGCAACCAGCAATGCGGGAAATTGGCTTATCAGCGCGAAGGTGATAATCATCCCCAGATAATCTACCTGTTCCAGCCAATAAAAGAGAAAAGCCGCGGCAGAAACAACCGCTGTTTGGGGCAGTATGACCCACAACCAAACCGCACGAACACGTGGGCTATGGAGCACCAATGTAATCAGCAGCAATGCGCAGATGTCTGCTAATGCCAAAGGCCATAGCCAAAGACCAATTGCAAATTCTCGTCCCATTGAAGTCTCTGCCATGAAAGATAATACCGGGACAATAGCGCGTTATCATTGCGCAAACAGCACCCGAAATTCTGAAACGGCTTCAACCTCAAGCGGATTTGTGAGACACAGGACGTGTCATATGAAAAATATTGCTGTGCAGAACTCCCCAGGCAATGCTGAGAATGAAAAAAGGGGCGCAATGCCCCTCATTAAATCTTGCTGCTTCAGCGAATTAATCACTATTAACATCAGTGTATAGCTGATCTATGTAATCAATTTCTCCATGGACCTTCCCGGAGCCTCCCTCAATCCAGGCGGGAGAATTCGTCCGTTATGGCACCGGGTTTACCAGCAACTGCCCAATCGAACCGCGATCCGCCATTTCCAGCGTCTGGCTACCAAAGTAGAACGGGAAATGCGCCCAGGAAGGCTGACCGTAATAGACCAATAGTTCTACCTGTCCATCGACCCAAACGGTGTCTTTCCAGCCTCTGTCTTCCGGGAATGGCATCGCGCCGTTCACATTGCGGATCAGGAACATCACGCCTTCAATATGGAACGCTTGCGGTTCGTCTGCGCGCACCGTCCATCGTTCCCACGTTCCCTGCTGGGCGGCTATATCAATGCGGTTAACATCCCATAGCTGTCCATTAATGCCGGGATCATCGCTGAGGCTAATATCACGGCTACGAATCGGCGAACCCGTCATAATTTCAGTTGGCAACAGGCGCATCGGCAGGCTATCAGTCACCAGCGGCAGAAGCCCGGTCGGGCGCAGTGTAAGCACTAACGTAGAAACCAGAATGCTGGATGGCTCAAAGAAACCGCGAATACGATCAACAATACTCGCCGCCTCACCGCAGGTGATCGACACTTCATCACCGTTGCTCATATCCACCAAAACTTCACGGCGTTCTCCCGGAGCCAGCGAAAGTTGTTTTACCGACACCGGCGCAAGCAGGAATCCCTGATCGCCAGAAATCACGTGCAACGGGCGTCCGTCACTCATCTGCAATTGGTAACGACGTGAGTTCGAAGCATTCAACAAACGCAGACGTACCCAGCCGCGCGACACTTCGACGTACGGACTTTGTACGCCATTGACCAGCAGCGTATCACCAACAAAGCCGCCGCTTCCCGGTTCGTTGTATTCCGGTGTACCAAAGTTATCCAGACGTTTATCCTGGATAATTACGGGAAAATCATCCACACCATAATGATTGGGAATCGGCAGTGATTTACTGACTTCATCTTCCACCAACCACATCCCGGCAAGACCGTTATAGACCTGCTGGGCGGTACGGTTTGGCGTATTGGCGTGATACCACAAGGTCGCTGCATTCTGACGAATCGGCAGCACTGGCGCCCAGTCAGCGTTCGGCGACATCATGCGAGCCGGGCCCCCCATCAACGGACCGGGCACCTGTAGCCCAGCCACGGTCATTGAGACATTTTCTGTCAATCGGTTGCTGTAAATCAGCTTAACATCATCGCCCTTCCAGACGCGGATAGTCGGCCCAAGATAACGACCATTGATACCCCAGACCGGCGCGCGCGTTCCTGGCGTAAATGACCAGTGCGCGCGCTGTACTGTCATAAACAGCGGTTGCCCACGGCGAGATTCAAGCAGCGGCGGAACGGGCAGAGGTTGCTGTTGACCGGCTGCGCTTGCCTTCAGGGGGACAGCTCCTGCACACAATGCAATCCCCGATGCCTGAATGAACTGACGCCGACTGAGTGACATATTTGCTCCATGTAAAACTGGCTAAAGTAATACCGTGCAGGAAAATATTCCCGCAAAAACAGATTGCCGACTTAAACTTTTCCGGCGGCTTCGCGCTCTGCGACTTCTTTATCGAGCTCGGCGATTTTTTGTTCCATTATCGAACGACAATGGGCAGCCAGCTCGCGAACTTGATCTTTGCCATATTGACTAACGTCAATTGGCGGCAGCATTTCTACGATCACTAAACCATTATTCAAGCGGTTAAGATTAATCTTATTCGAAGTTGTGGAAACACACACGGGAATAATAGGAACACCTGCCGCAATTGCCGCATGAAATGCCCCTGTTTTAAATGGCAGCAAGCCACGACCACGGCTACGCGTTCCTTCCGGGAACATCCAGATGGAAATGCGGCTTTTTTTGAAGTGATTTACAACTTCCGCGATGGTGCCGTGAGCTTTAGTACGATTGTTTCTGTCGATCAATAAGTTACCGGTTAACCAGTACAACTGCCCGAAGAAGGGGATCCACAACAAACTCTTTTTACCTACCGTCACTGTCGGCGGCTGTACAATGTTTGATGCCGTCACCATGTCGTAATTGTTCTGGTGGTTAGCAATATAGATAGCATTACCATAGCTTTCAGCATCTGCAGGTTTACGGCACTCAACTTTCAGGCCAAAAAGCGGCGCAAGACGACCAAACATATGCCCAAAAGTAGCCACATGCTTCGGATTACGTGGGCTGAAAAGGCAATAAATAGAGCCGAATACACAGACTAAGATGCTGTAAATCACGGTAATAATCAGACGAAAAATATATAGCATAACACCCTCTAAAGGTCTGAGAGACTGGCATTGTACGTCACCTGAAGTCAGGTTAGGGCATTGTTAAAGGCCGCTCTCCGTAAAAGCGTATTGTTAATCGCAATACATGAATAAACAACGGGTTCAGGGGAATTTTTATCGTTTCTACGGACTCAACGCGGTGCCGGATGGTAGCATCAATGCCTCATCCGGCGTACCTTGCAGGCTGGAGGAGGCAATACCCCTCCGGCATTTTACTCTTCGCTGTCGCCATTACCGGCGCGTCGCGGGGAGTCAATCTCGACACGATCAATACGCTGTAAACCGCGCATTAATGTCCCGCGACGCCCACGCTCGCCTGTGACCTTTTGCAACTCTTCCGGGCGCAATTTAATTTTGCGTTTCCCGACATGAATGGTCAGCGTACTTTGTGGCGGTAGAATATACAGCTGCGCCAGTCCATCTTCTCCACGTGCGGCTTCAGCCGACGGAATATTGATGATCTTGTTGCCTTTACCCTTCGACAACTGCGGCAGGTCGCTTACCGGGAACATCAACATTCGGCCCGCCTGAGTGATTGCCAGCAGCATATCAGAGGCATCTTCAATCACCACCGGTGGCATGACATGTGCATTTTCCGGCAAAGTAATCAATGCTTTACCTGCACGGTTACGGGCCACCAAATCATTAAAAGTACAGACAAAACCATAACCAGCATCGGAAGCCATCAACAGTTTCTGATCATCACTTTCCATCAACATATGGTCAACGGTGGCGCCTGGCGGCAGCGTCAGTTTACCCGTGAGCGGTTCACCCTGACCACGCGCGGAAGGTAGCGTAATCGGATCGATGGCGTAACTACGTCCGGTGGAGTCAACAAACACCACCGGCTGGTTGCTCTTGCCTTTTACCGCTGCTTTAAAGCTATCGCCCGCTTTGTAGTTCAAACCTGGCGCATCGATATCGTGGCCTTTGGCGCTACGTACCCACCCCATCTGCGACAGCACAATGGTAACGGGTTCTGACGGCAGCATGTCGTGCTCGCTCATCGCTTTCGCTTCTTCGCGTTCCTGCAACGGCGAGCGGCGCTCATCGCCATAAGCTTGCGCATCGGCCTGCAACTCTTTCTTCAGCAGATTATTCATCTTGCGCTCGGAAGCCAGAATGCTCTGCAACTGGTCGCGCTCTTTTTCCAGTTCGTTCTGCTCACCGCGAATCTTCATCTCTTCCAGTTTGGCGAGGTGACGCAGTTTTAGTTCGAGGATTGCTTCTGCCTGAGTTTCCGTAATACCAAAACGCGACATCAACTTCGGTTTCGGCTCATCTTCACTACGAATGATCTCAATCACTTCGTCGATGTTGAGAAACGCCACCAGCAAACCTTCCAGGATATGCAGGCGCTTGAGGACTTTCTCCAGACGATAGTTCAGACGGCGGCGCACAGTATCACGGCGGAACACCAGCCATTCGGAGAGGATTTCCAGCAGGTTTTTCACCGCCGGACGACCATCCAGGCCAATCATATTGAGGTTAATGCGATAGCTCTTTTCCAGATCGGTGGTGGCGAAGAGATGATTCATCACCTGATCCATATCCACACGATTAGAACGCGGCACAATCACCAGACGAGTCGGGTTCTCGTGATCGGATTCATCGCGCAGATCGTCAACCATCGGCAGTTTTTTGTTGCGCATTTGTGCAGCAATTTGCTCAAGCACACGTGCGCCGGAAACCTGATGCGGTAAAGCACTGATAACCACCGCACCATCTTCTTTCTTCCACACCGCGCGCATACGCACAGAACCACGACCATTTTCGTAGATTTTACGGATCTCGGCACGGGAGGTGATGATTTCCGCTTCAGTCGGATAATCCGGCCCCTGCACGATATCCAGTAACTGGTCGAGCGTGGTTTTCGGATCGTCGATTAAGGCGATTGCCGCCTGTGCCACTTCGCGCAGGTTATGTGGCGGGATGTCCGTTGCCATGCCAACGGCAATACCGGTAGTGCCATTAAGCAAAATGTTCGGCAGGCGGGCAGGCAGCATTTTCGGCTCCTGCAAGGTGCCGTCGAAGTTTGGCACCCAGTCAGCCGTCCCCTGTCCCAACTCGCTCAATAGCAGCTCGGAATATTTCGACAACCGGGATTCGGTGTAACGCATCGCCGCGAACGATTTCGGATCGTCCGGCGCCCCCCAGTTACCCTGACCATCAACCAGCGGATAGCGGTAAGAAAACGGCTGCGCCATTAATACCATCGCTTCATAACAGGCGCTATCGCCATGCGGATGGTATTTACCCAACACGTCACCCACGGTACGGGCCGATTTTTTAAATTTGGCGCTGGCATTTAGACCCAGTTCAGACATCGCATACACAATGCGGCGCTGAACGGGTTTCAGGCCATCACCAATAAACGGCAACGCGCGGTCCATGATGACGTACATGGAGTAGTTTAAGTAGGCGTTTTCCGTAAATTCATGTAGCGCAAGGCGCTCTGCCATATCGCTCATTAATTCTGATTCCTCAACTTATTCGCCAGCCTTCAAAGGGGCAATATTGCCGGAGATACTACATTATCTGCCGCGTCGAGTCACAGGAGATCAGCGTGAATAGCGCCGTCGGACGCGTTCCGACGGCGATAAAGGCATCAATGTGCCTTGATATACAACTCTTTGCTGTAAACATAATCCTGGGGATTATGCAGTGGGAAACCGCCAACGTAAGGTTTAAGCAGTTTGATGAGCGGCTGATAGTAGACAGGAATGAGCGGTGCTTGTTGATTAATGATGACCTCAGCCTGCTGATACAGCGCATTACGCGTTGTTGCATCCGTCGTTTGTGCCGCCTGGTTTAGTAAGGCGTCATACTGTGCGTTTTTCCAGTGGCCGACATTTTCTTCGCTATCGCTCTTAAGCGTGTTCAAAAAGGTTGATGCATCATTGTACGTCGCATCCCACGACTGCCGCGATAGCATGAAATCGCCGCTACGCCGGGCATCAAGATAGGTTTTCCACTCCATCGTACGCAGCGTCACCTGCGCGCCAAGCCATTTTTTCCATTCAGAAGACAAGGCAATCGCCGTTTTTTCATGCAGATCGTACTTGTTATAGAACAGCTCAAAACGTAACGGATGAGAGGCATCGTATCCCGCTTGTTTCAGCAAGGCTTTTGCTGCCGCGACGCGCTCGCTCATCGGTTGTTGCAGTTCCCCGAACGTTGGCGCACGAAAACCTTCTACCTCTGGCGGCGTCAACGTCATTGCAGGCGTTCGCAATCCAAGGATCTTCTGCGCAATTAACGGCCTGTCGACCGTAAGGTACAGCGCCCGACGCACACGGACGTCATCAAACGGCGGTTTCTGAATGTTGAAATTGTAATATTCGCTGTTCAGACGCGGGATGATCCGCAGTTCGCCCGGGAGGGACTTTTCGATAGCGGGAATTTGCTGCGCCGGAACCCAGGTAAGATCGACCTCTCCCGCACGATAGCGGTTATAGCCGGTGACCGAATTATCCAGCGCCAGATACTCAACCTGTTGCAATACCGTATGTTGTGCATCACGGTAGTTTGGATTTTTACGTGCGGTAATTTTTTCGTTGACTACCCACTTATCAAGCACAAAGGCGCCGTTGTAAACCATATGTTCTGGCTTACTCCAGCTATCGCCATATTTTTCAACCACATGATGCGGAACCGGAAACAGCGTTGGCCAGGCCAGCATGGCGGTAAACCACGGCGCAGGTTGCTCAAGCGTGACTTCCAGAGTGCGGTCATCTGTCGCTTTCACACCTAATGATGAAACTTTCGCTTTTCCCGCCACAATAGCGGCTGCATTTTGAATATGCGCCTGCGCCAGATATCCGGCAAAGGGGCTTGCCGTTTGCGGGTCAACCGCACGCTGCCAGCCGAGGACAAAATCCTGCGCCGTCAGAGGCTGACCATCAGACCACCGTAAGCCTTTACGTAAATGGAAGGTATAACGTTTGCCGCCATCTGACACATCCCAACGTTCGGCCTGCGCAGGTTGAACTTTTCCTTCGCCGTCCATCCATACCAGACCTTCAAACAGATCCAGCACAATCTGCGCGGCAGTATTCTCTTCAACCTTTTGTGGGTCGAGTGTGCCGGGGTCGCTATGGTTGTTGTAACGAAAAACTTGTTGCGGAGCGAGCAGTGTGTTGGCGGGAATGTCAGCTGCGTAGAGAGGAGCCGCACTTACCAGGCTGACCAGCCATAATAAATTTCGCGTATACATGGTATTCCTTACCGGAGAGATTATAAGCCCGACAACAATACGCCTGTGGCATTGTTTGCTCAAACGTATAGCGAGTGATTTGGCTCACACTCCAGTAAAAGATTCCCGTCACGCCAACGGCACATAAACATCCGTTTCCAGTCGCCGCTCTGTCATCCCTTCGGCAAGATTGGCGTAGTGAAACAGGATCGGCGCTTTACGCATTTTCTCGCCGCTTGCCGGAAGCCAGTGGCGAATGATGGCCCAGATAGTGTGAGAGATATTATCCAGATCGCCAAAATGACGGGCGACAGCATAACGTCCACCAGTAAGTTCTCCATTACTCACGCCATAACGATTATCGGGAATCGGTTCGTTAACACTGCCGCAAATATCAAAACGAAATGCGTCTGGCTCAGTGGTAGCAGGATCGTCCCAGGCGACGCCAAATGTTTTACTTTGATTAACAGGAGAGAATCCGCTGTCTTTGCGCCACATGATGAATTTCGCCACACTGTAGTTGAGCAAATCCGGGCTACCGCGATGCGGCAACATCGCCACGCGGGTTGATGGGAAATCGATAACACTAACCTTCAAAGTCTGGTCTTTCATTTTGCCTCCCTGCGTAATTATTCCCGGGAACACGCCCCGGGAGAGATAATTATTATGGATTAACTTTGCGGATCTCTTTAACGTCAATCTCAACGGAGTTCCAGTCTTTATCGACTTCGCCCTGAATCTCAACGGTATCTTTCGGCGTAACCGTCACACCTCTCCAGCGTTTGTGGTCGATATCCACATTGATGGTGCCGCTGGCATCTTTAAACAGATAGAGATCGTCAGAAATACGTTCAACAATATTTCCGCGCAGGGTTACCCAGGTATCGTCACGCATTGATTTTGCGCTTTCTACGGTCGTTACACTACCGTTCGGCCCCTGGAATCCACCGGCCTGACTCTGCGTTGCCGTTGGGCCAGAAAATCCCCCCTGCTCTGCTGCCATAACCGGTGCGCTGCACAGGGCCATTACTGCGATTGCTGCTGCAAATTTTTTCATGCTTATTACTCCCTTTCATGTCTGTTTCCGGGCATTTAACAAGATAGTCCTTAACAACTTCTTAAGGCAAAAAAAGAAAATTTAGTGCTGTACAGAGCCCGTTACAACACGGTTTACTGGCAGCAAATACGAATATCGCAGGGAATAAAAGATGCGAATTTTACTGATAGAAGATGACATGCTGATTGGCGACGGTATCAAAACGGGCCTGAGTAAGATGGGCTTTAGCGTCGACTGGTTTACAGAAGGTCGTCAGGGTAAAGAGGCGCTTTATAGCGCACCTTATGACGCGGTGATTCTGGATCTAACCTTACCAGGAATGGATGGTCGCGATATTTTGCGCGAGTGGCGGAATAAAGGCCAGCGTGAACCAGTACTGATCCTCACCGCGCGAGACGCGCTGGCCGAACGCGTGGAAGGTTTGCGTCTGGGAGCCGACGATTATCTGTGTAAACCTTTTGCGTTGATAGAAGTTGCCGCCAGACTGGAAGCTCTGATGCGTCGCACCAACGGCCTGGCCAGCAACGAGCTGCGCCACGGTAATGTAATGCTCGATCCGGGTAAACGAATCGCCACTCTGGCAGGCGAATCTTTAACACTCAAACCCAAAGAATTTGCCCTGCTGGAACTGCTAATGCGTAACGTCGGGCGGGTATTACCACGCAAACTCATCGAAGAAAAACTGTATACCTGGGACGAAGAAGTCACCAGTAATGCCGTCGAAGTACATGTGCATCATCTGCGACGCAAGCTCGGCAGCGACTTCATTCGTACCGTTCACGGTATTGGCTACACATTAGGTGAGAAATGAAATTTACCCAACGCCTTAGTCTGCGGGTCAGGCTGACGCTGATCTTTCTAATTTTGGCCTTGCTGACCTGGATTATCTCCAGTTTTGTTGCCTGGAAACAAACGACAGATAATGTCGATGAATTGTTCGATACTCAGCTTATGCTGTTTGCCAAACGGTTAAGTACGCTCGATCTTAACGAAATCCATGCAGCAGATCGTATGGCAAGAACACCGGATAAATTCAAACACGGCCATATAGATGACGACGCGCTAACTTTCGCCATCTTTACCCATGACGGCAAAATGGTCCTCAACGACGGTGATAACGGGGAGGACATTCCCTACAGCTATCAACGTGAAGGATTTACTAACGGGCAACTGGTGGGCGATAAAGATCCATGGCGCTTTATCTGGATGACCTCCCCTGATGGAAAATACCGTATTGTGGTTGGTCAGGAGTGGGAATACCGCGAAGATATGGCGCTGGCGATTGTCACCGGGCAACTGATTCCCTGGCTTGTCGCACTGCCCATTATGTTAATTATCATGATGGTACTACTGAGTCGCGAACTTTCACCGCTAAACAAACTGGCGCTGGCGCTACGTATGCGTGATCCCGACTCGGAAAAACCGCTTAACGCTACCGGCGTACCCAGCGAAGTACGTCCGCTGGTCGAGTCGCTGAATCAACTGTTCGCCCGTACGCATGCAATGATGGTTCGTGAGCGACGCTTTACCTCCGATGCGGCCCACGAACTGCGTAGTCCGTTAACGGCGCTGAAAGTACAAACCGAAGTTGCACAGCTTTCTGATGATGATCCGCAGGCGCTAAAAAAAGCCTTTGTGCAATTACACTCAGGGATTGATCGCGCGACCCGACTGGTTGATCAGCTGCTGACTCTGTCACGGCTTGACTCGCTGGATAATCTGCAGGATGTCGCGGAAATCCCGCTTGAAGACCTCCTGCAATCATCAGTGATGGATATTTACCACACAGCGCAACAGGCGAAAATTGACGTCCGGCTGACACTCAACGCACATGACATCAAACGTACCGGACAGCCGCTATTACTAAGTTTGCTGGTACGAAATCTGCTGGATAATGCCGTGCGCTACAGTCCACAAGGTAGCGTAGTGGATGTCACCCTGAATGCCGATAATTTCATCGTCAGAGACAACGGCCCCGGCGTGACGTCAGAGGCGCTGGCGCGAATTGGTGAACGTTTCTATCGTCCACCAGGACAAACCGCCACCGGCAGTGGGCTTGGGCTGTCGATTGTCCAACGAATCGCCAAATTACATGGCATGAATGTTGCGTTTGGGAACGCAGAACAAGGTGGATTTGAGGTAAAAGTGAGCTGGTAGCGGTAAGACTTTTGCTAAATTCGCAAAAGACTTTGCACATTTTGCTAATTTCACCGCACCGCTCTGTGACGTACTATTGTCGGCAAACGTCTCTCCTTGAGGATAAAAAATGAGCAACATTCTGATTATCAACGGTGCAAAGAAATTCGCCCACTCCAATGGCCAACTGAACGACACCCTGACCGAAGTTGCGGATGGTACGCTGCGCAACCTCGGGCATGATGTCCGCATCGTTCGCGCCGACAGCGACTACGATGTAAAAGCCGAAGTTCAAAACTTTCTCTGGGCTGATGTGGTGATCTGGCAGATGCCAGGCTGGTGGATGGGTGCGCCGTGGACAGTGAAAAAATACATTGATGATGTGTTCACCGAAGGTCACGGGACGCTGTATGCCAGCGATGGACGTACTCGTAAAGATCCGTCGAAAAAATACGGTTCTGGCGGCCTGGTACAGGGTAAAAAATATATGCTGTCCCTGACCTGGAACGCACCAATGGAAGCTTTCACCGAAAAAGATCAGTTCTTCCACGGCGTTGGCGTTGACGGTGTGTATCTGCCGTTCCATAAAGCAAACCAATTCCTCGGTATGGAACCGCTGCCGACATTTATCGCTAATGACGTGATAAAAATGCCTGATGTTCCCCGCTATACTGAAGAATATCGCAAGCATCTTGTGGAAATTTTTGGTTAACTAGAGCTCTGGCTTTAGAAGGAGTTAACCATGATTACAGTAATCGCAGAAATCCGTACTCGTCCTGGTCAACATCACCGTCAGGCAGTATTGGATCAGTTTGCTAAAATCGTTCCAACTGTACTGAAAGAAGAAGGTTGCCACGGCTATGCGCCGATGGTGGATTGCGCTGCTGGCGTGAGTTTCCAGTCTATGGCGCCAGATTCTATTGTGATGATTGAGCAGTGGGAAAGCATCGCGCACCTTGAAGCGCATCTACAAACCCCGCACATGAAAGCATACAGCGAAGCCGTAAAAGGCGACGTGCTGGAGATGAATATTCGCATCCTGCAGCCGGGGATTTAACCCTGCCTTGTTTGCCCGGCCATCCTGACCGGGCAATGTTCTTTCTTTTAAACCTCAATCTCCGCCATGTCGCCTTTCTCTTGCAACCAGTTACGGCGATCTTCCGCGCGTTTTTTCGCCAGCAGCATATCCATTACCGCATCAGTACGCTGATCGTCTTCATCGCTGATAGTTAACTGCACCAGACGGCGAGTGTTCGGATCAAGCGTTGTCTCACGCAATTGCATCGGGTTCATTTCCCCGAGACCTTTAAAACGCTGGACATTTGGCTTGCCTTTTTTGCGTTTTAATTGCTCGAGCACACCCTCTTTTTCTTCTTCCGTCAGGGCGTAATAAACTTCCTTGCCCAGATCGATTCGATACAACGGTGGCAGAGCGACGTAAACGTGACCGTGTTTCACCAGCGTGCGGAAGTGTTTTACAAACAGCGCACAGAGCAGCGTGGCAATGTGCAGGCCATCAGAGTCCGCATCCGCCAGAATACAGATCTTGCCGTAACGCAACTGGCTAAGATCGTCGCTGTCAGGATCGATACCGATCGCCACCGAAATATCGTGCACTTCCTGCGAGGCCAGCACTTCATCGGAAGAGACCTCCCAGGTGTTAAGGATCTTACCTTTCAGCGGCATGATCGCCTGATATTCCCGATCGCGCGCCTGCTTGGCGGATCCACCTGCGGAGTCACCTTCCACGAGGAACAGTTCGGTACGGTTAAGATCCTGCGCGGTACAATCAGCCAGTTTGCCAGGCAACGCCGGACCACTGGTGAGTTTTTTACGTACAACCTTCTTCGCAGCGCGCATACGACGCTGGGCGCTGGCTATCGCCATTTCCGCCAGCAGTTCAGCCGCCTGAACGTTCTGGTTCAGCCACAGAGTGAACGCATCTTTCACCACGCCAGAAACAAATGCCGCACACTGACGAGAAGAGAGACGCTCTTTCGTCTGTCCTGCAAACTGCGGATCCTGCATTTTTACTGACAGCACATATGCGCAGCGATCCCAGATATCTTCTGCCGACAGCTTCACGCCGCGCGGCAGAATATTGCGGTATTCGCAAAATTCACGCATCGCATCCAGCAGGCCCTGACGCAGGCCGTTAACGTGCGTACCGCCCTGCATAGTAGGGATCAGGTTAACATAGCTTTCAGTCAGCAGTTCGCCACCTTCCGGCAACCACAGCAGCGCCCAGTCTACGGCCTCCGTTTCACCATTAAAATTACCGATAAACGGTTTTTCCGGCAGCGTCGGTAAGCCATTTACGGCCTCCGCCAGGTAATCGTTCAGACCATCCTGATAGCACCAGCGTTGTTCGGTATTGTTGATCTCATCTTTAAAAGTGATCTCAACACCAGGACACAACACTGCTTTGGCTTTCAGCACATGTGTCAGGCGCGAAACAGAAAAGCGTGGACTGTCAAAGAAGGTTTCATCTGGCCAGAAGTGCACGCTGGTGCCGGTATTACGTTTACCGCAAGTACCGACAACCTGCAGATCCTGTACCTTTTCACCATTTTCAAAGGCAATGTTATAGATCTGACCATCGCGGCGCACATTGACTTCTACGCGTTTAGACAAAGCGTTAACTACCGAGATCCCTACGCCGTGCAAACCGCCAGAGAACTGGTAGTTTTTATTAGAGAATTTACCCCCTGCGTGAAGACGGCAAAGAATCAGTTCGACCGCCGGCACGCCCTCTTCCGGGTGAATATCAACCGGCATCCCGCGGCCATCGTCAATCACTTCCAGCGACTGGTCAGCATGTAAAATAACGTCCACGCGTTTGGCGTGGCCGGCCAGTGCTTCATCCACACTGTTATCAATAACTTCTTGCCCCAAATGGTTAGGGCGAGTGGTATCGGTATACATCCCCGGGCGGCGGCGAACCGGCTCAAGCCCGGTGAGTACCTCAATGGCATCAGCGTTATAAGTTTGCGTCATGGTTTAAGTTAGCAATTCGAGTTGATCGTCAGAGATGGTGCAGACCAAGAAAATCGACGATCGGGTTGAAATAATCTTCGAAGCCCGTGAATGCGTGGTTGCCGCCTTCTATGACAGTCTGGCGGCAGGAAGCGTAATACGCTACCGCCTGACGGTAATCCAGCACTTCATCTCCCGTCTGTTGCAGCAACCAAATCAAATCCGGCGCTTCCAGCGGGTCAATCTGCATGACTTTAAGATCGTAAATATGGCGTGACTCTAGCACATATTGCTGCCCGGTGTAGGGGTTCTCGTTCTGACCGAGATAGTCCGTCAGCAGCTCAAACGGACGGACTGCCGGGTTAACCACCACAGCCGGCAGCATAAAACATTGCGACAACCAGGTAGCGTAATAGCCGCCCAGTGACGAACCGACAATACCCAACGAATCACCGCCATGCTCAAGAACGATTGACTCCAGCAGTTCTGCCGCATCGGAAGGATACGGCGGTAACTGCGGAATAATCATCTCAACGTCAGGGTGATGTTCCGCCAGCCAGTTTTTTAACAAACTCGCTTTCGCTGAACGCGGCGAGCTGTTGAAACCGTGTAAATAGAGTAGCGTAAACATCAGTAGCCTTCTGAAGCGGTATCAGGTTGAAAACGGGTATCCGCCAGACGGTGCACTTCGGTAGTCAGCGTGCCATCGGCATGTAATTCCAGCGTACGCCAGCCTGGCGCGATGGTGTCCAGGGTGAAGTTGGAACAGTGCGGTTTAAACTGCACGCAGGTCGACGGCGTTGCCAGCAAACGACGACCATTCCAGTCGAGATCCAGTTCCTGATGGATATGTCCGCACAACAGATATTTGACGTGCGGAAACTTCGCCAGCACGTTGTCCAGTTCGCCTGCGTTACGCAAACTGTGTTGGTCAAGCCAGCGACAACCCGCAGGCAGCGGATGATGATGCAGTAACAGCAAGGTATGGCGTTCTGGCGCATCGGCCAGTTTACGTTCCAGCCACTCAAGCTGAAACTCGCTCAACTCGCCATGCGGCACGCCAAACACCTGGCTATCCAGCAACAAAATTTGCCACTGTTCACCGATAAACACGCGTTTCGCCGGAGAGATCCCCGCATCTTGTAACGCGCTATACATCGCAGGCTGGAAATCATGGTTGCCAGGCAACCAGACGCAAGGCGCACGAAAACTTGCGATGCCTTCCGCAAAATGCAGATAGGCCGCCGCCGTTTGATCCTGCGCTAAATCACCTGTCGCAACAATCAGGTCGAATTCGTGCTGGTGTGGGCGAATCGCCTCCAGCACCGCCTGGTAGCTTTCCCAGGTGTTTACCCCCAACAGGGCTTCGTGCTTTTGCGCAAACAGGTGAGTGTCGGTAATTTGTAAAATCCTGACTCTGGCCTCACCAGCCAGAGGAAGGGTTAACAGGCTTTCCAAATGGTGTCCTTAGGTTTCACGACGCTAATAAACCGGAATCGCCATCGCTCCATGTGCTAAACAGTATCGCAACCAGTCCGCTAAAAACTGGTTAATTTGATGCTTTTCGTCGCGTTGATGCAACTTTTTATTCGGATAATCATACCGCGCTTTAAAGCGAAAAATCTGCTGACTTGAACACACTTCAGCCACCATCGCATCATGATACAGACGCACTGTCATTGACGGAAGACTCCAGTAACTGATCGCCGGAGCAGTCTGTTCAATTGTCACCAGGGTAGTGTATCGGGTCGATTCCACAATCGTTAGCCGATATTGTGCGTTCGCCACCTGATAGCTTACAGTTTCGCCGGGTGCGTCATTGCGCGGCAACAAACGGCGCAATTGCGAAAAATTCATCTCGCACAGACGCATCATTTCAGGAAAGTCAGGTGTGTAACGCTTCATTTATGTCCACTCATTTTTTAACGCTTGATGATGCAACTGCAGCCATTGCAAAGCGATGACCGACGCTGCGTTGTCGATTTTCCCCTCTTCTACCCACTGGTATGCCTGTTCCCGGCTTACCACATGAACCCGAATATCTTCGTTTTCATCAGCCAGACCGTGGATCCCGTTTGCGGTCGTGGCATCCACTTCCCCCACCATAATTGATGAGCGCTCACTCGTGCCGCCTGGGCTTGCCAGGAAACTTAACACCGGTTTGGTCCGTTTGACTATCACTCCCGCCTCCTCAACCGCTTCCCGGCGGGCGACATCTTCCACACTTTCACCCTCTTCAATCATCCCGGCAACCATTTCCAGCAGCCAGGGCGTTTCGCTGGTGTCATACGCGGCAATCCGAATCTGTTCAATCAGCACAACTTCATCGCGCACAGGGTCAAAGGGTAGCAAGACTGCGGCGTGACCGCGCTCAAAAATTTCCCGCCGAACCTCATGACTCATTTGCCCGTTGAATAGACGATGACGAAACCTATAAAGATCTAATGAAAAAAAGCCGCGATAAAGTGTTTCTCGTGCAATAATTTCTACATCGTTTTTGCCAAATGTAACGGGCGGGTTGTCTGGCTTAAGCATGGTTAATACCCTGGCATTAAAAGTGAATAAAATGTGAATTTCAGCGACGTTTGACTGCCGTTTGAGCAGTCATGTGTTAAATTGAGGCACATTAACGCCCTATGGCACGTAACGCCAACCTTTTACGGTGGCGGCTTCTGCTAGAATCCGCAATAATTTTACAGTTTGATCAGCGCTAAATACTGCTTCACCACAAGGAATGCAAATGAAGAAATTGCTCCCCATTCTTATCGGCCTGAGCCTTTCTGGGTTCAGTACATTGAGCCAGGCCGAGAACCTGATGCAAGTTTATCAGCAAGCACGCCTTAGTAACCCGGAATTGCGTAAGTCTGCCGCCGATCGTGATGCTGCATTTGAAAAAATTAATGAAGCGCGTAGCCCATTACTGCCACAGTTAGGTTTAGGTGCAGATTACACCTATAGCAACGGCTACCGCGACGCGAACGGCATTAACTCTAACGCAACCAGCGCGTCACTACAGTTGACCCAATCCATCTTCGATATGTCGAAATGGCGTGCGCTGACCTTGCAGGAAAAAGCGGCCGGTATTCAGGACGTCACTTACCAGACCGATCAACAAGCCTTGATCCTCAACACCGCGACTGCGTATTTCAACGTGTTGAATGCTATTGACGTTCTTTCCTACACCCAGGCACAGAAAGAAGCGATCTACCGTCAGTTAGATCAAACGACCCAACGTTTTAACGTGGGTCTGGTTGCTATTACCGACGTACAGAACGCCCGCGCACAATACGATACCGTGCTGGCGAACGAAGTAACGGCTCGTAACAATCTCGATAACGCCGTTGAACAGTTACGTCAGATCACCGGTAATTACTACCCAGAACTGGCGGCCCTGAATGTCGAAAACTTTAAAACCGACAAACCTCAACCGGTTAACACACTGCTGAAAGAGGCCGAAAAACGCAACCTGACGCTATTGCAGGCGCGTTTGAGCCAGGATCTGGCACGCGAACAGATTCGCCAGGCGCAGGATGGTCACTTGCCGACGCTGAATTTAACCGCCTCTACCGGGATTTCTGACACCTCTTACAGTGGTTCAAAAACCCGCGGCGCAAACAGCGCTCAGTATGACGACAGTAATATGGGCCAGAACAAAGTCGGCCTGAGTTTCTCGCTGCCGATTTATCAGGGCGGGATGGTTAACTCGCAGGTGAAACAGGCGCAGTACAACTTTGTGGGCGCCAGTGAACAACTGGAAAGCGCACATCGTAGCGTCGTGCAAACCGTACGTTCCTCCTTCAACAACATTAATGCATCTATCAGTAGCATTAACGCCTACAAACAAGCCGTGGTTTCCGCCCAAAGCTCTTTAGACGCGATGGAAGCGGGCTACTCGGTCGGTACGCGTACCATTGTTGACGTGCTGGATGCGACCACTACGCTGTACAACGCCAAGCAGGAACTGGCGAATGCCCGTTATAACTATCTGATTAACCAGTTGAATATTAAGTCAGCTCTGGGTACGTTGAACGAGCAGGATCTGCTGGCGCTGAACAATGCGCTGAGCAAACCGGTTTCCACTAACCCGGAAAACGTTGCGCCGCAAACGCCGGAACAAAACGCTATTGCTGACGGCTATACTCCAGATAGTCCGGCGCCAGTCGTTCAACCAGCGTCAGTACGCACCAATACCAGCACCGGAAAAAATCCTTTCCGTAACTGATGATGATGACGGGGCTTCGGCCCCGTCTGAACGTAAGGCAACGTAAAGATACAGGTTATCTGCCGCATTCTTCCCCCTTCTCGCTTCAATTTCGACCAGCCATCCTCTATTCTGATGGATATTTACCACTGGTCCCGGAAGACAAAAATGAAACGGACAAAATCCATACGCCACGCATCGTTCCGCAAAAACTGGAGCGCACGCCACCTGACGCCTGTCGCTCTCGCTGTCGCCACTGTTTTTATGCTGGCAGGCTGTGAAAAGAGCGATGAAACTGTTTCTCTGTATCAAAATGCTGATGATTGTTCAGCCGCAAATCCTGGCAAGAGCGCAGAATGCACCACCGCGTATAACAATGCGTTGAAAGAAGCAGAACGTACCGCGCCAAAATACGCCACCCGTGAAGACTGCGTTGCCGAATTTGGCGAAGGTCAGTGCCAGCAGGCGCCTGCTCAGGCAGGAATGGCGCCTGAAAATCAGGCGCAAGCCCAGCAATCCAGCGGTAGTTTCTGGATGCCGCTGATGGCAGGTTACATGATGGGGCGTCTGATGGGCGGCGGCGCGGGCTTTGCACAACAACCGCTGTTTACCTCGAAGAACCCAGCCAGCCCGGCTTACGGTAAATATACCGACGCGACCGGTAAAAACTATGGCGCTGCCCAACCAGGCCGCACCATGAGCGTACCGAAGACGGCAATGGCGCCGAAACCGGCGACCACTACCACTGTTACCCGCGGCGGCTTTGGTGAATCCGTTGCTAAACAAAGCGCCATGCAGCGTAGCGCAACAGGCACTTCATCACGTTCAATGGGTGGCTGATACCGATGGAAAGAGTCAGTATTACCGAGCGCCCGGACTGGCGCGAAAAAGCCCACGAATACGGTTTCAATTTTCACACTATGTATGGCGAGCCTTACTGGTGTGAAGATGCTTACTACAAGCTCACTCTCGCCCAGGTTGAAAAGCTGGAAGAAGTCACCGCCGAACTGCACCAGATGTGCCTGAAAGTGGTAGAAAAAGTGATCGCCAGCGATGAGCTGATGACCAAATTCCGCATACCGAAACATACCTGGAGTTTTGTGCGTCAGTCCTGGCTGACTCACCAGCCATCGCTTTATTCGCGTCTTGATCTGGCGTGGGACGGCACAGGCGAACCTAAGCTTCTGGAAAATAACGCCGATACGCCAACTTCATTGTATGAAGCAGCGTTCTTTCAGTGGATCTGGCTGGAAGATCAGCTCAATGCCGGTAATTTGCCGGAAAACAGCGATCAATTTAACAGTCTACAAGAGAAGCTGATTGACCGTTTTGTGGAGCTGCGAGAGCAATACGGCTTCCAGTTGCTGCATCTCACCTGCTGTCGGGATACGGAGGAAGATCGCGGCACCATTCAATATTTGCAGGATTGCGCTAACGAAGCTGAAATCGCCACCGAGTTCCTGTACATCGACGATATCGGTTTAGGTGAAAAAGGTCAGTTTACGGATTTGCAGGATCAGGTGATTGCGAATCTGTTCAAGCTATATCCGTGGGAATTTATGTTGCGCGAAATGTTCTCCACCAAACTGGAAGATGCTGGCGTACGCTGGCTGGAACCGGCATGGAAGAGCATTATCTCCAACAAGGCGCTTCTGCCGCTATTGTGGGAGATGTTCCCGAATCACCCGAATCTGTTGCCGGCTTATTTTGCGGAGGACGATCATCCGCAAATGGAAAAATATGTTGTTAAACCGATCTTCTCACGTGAAGGCGCAAACGTGTCGATCATTGAGAACGGTAAAACCATTGAAGCGGCTGAAGGTCCATATGGCGAAGAAGGGATGATTGTTCAACAATTCCATCCGTTACCGAAATTTGGCGACAGCTATATGTTGATTGGCAGTTGGCTGGTAAACGATCAACCTGCCGGAATTGGCATTCGCGAAGACCGCGCGTTGATCACCCAGGATATGTCACGTTTTTATCCGCATATCTTTGTAGAGTAAATATACTGAACGTTGCCTGGCACATCCGGGCAACGCTACTTAACGTCCTCTATCTCTTCAATATATTCTACATATATCTCACTTATATTTAACATTACCCGTTCATTTTCTCTTTCTTTTTATTACCACAAAAACTCGCCTGATTTTTTAATCTAACTCTATGATTTATCATAGAACAGATCTCAACACGAAAATAAAATTAGCCATTGTTGTATTAAATAAAAATGTCGCCACGATCACATTGCAGGACATTATTTATTGTTCGGAATATACAATCACCCTACTATCAAAAATAATAAAAAAGAACCACCAGCCATAAAACAAATATATTTAACCCTGTGTTATTTTCCTTTTCTGACGAATAAATGGCCCTATCTTATTCACCTAACAAATTATTAAGCGTCATCTTAACAGTAGATATTTATCAGTATTATATATTTTATTTATATAAGGAGATATATCCATGTTTGTTTCATATAGAAAAACGCTGGTTGCAGGGGCTGTGGCATTAACTCTGGGGTTCTCTGTCAGCAACGTCATGGCGGCAGGTTTTAAACCCGCGCCTCCTGCCGGGCAATTAGGCTCCATTGTTGTCGATCCTTACGGTAATGCACCGCTGACGGCAGTCGTGAATTTAGATAGTCACGTGATTTCTGACGTTAAAGTAACGGTTCACGGTAAGGGCGAAAAAGGTGTGCCTATTACTTATAAAGTGGGCCAGGAATCACTGAAAACTTACGACGGCGTACCAATTTTTGGTCTTTATCAGAAATTCGCCAACAAAGTGACGGTCGAATGGAAAGAAAACGGTAAAGCCATGAAGGATGATTACGTTGTGCAGACGTCATCCATCGTAAACCAATATATGGATAACCGCTCCATCTCCGATCTACAGCAGACCAAAGTCATTAAAGTCGCTCCCGGTTTTGAAGATCGCCTTTATCTGGTTAATACCCATACATTTACCGCGCAAGGTTCCGATCTCCACTGGCATGGCGAGAAAGATAAAAACGCCGGTATCCTTGATGCCGGTCCAGCGACTGGAGCGCTGGCTTTTGATATCGCGCCCTTTACCTTTATTGTCGATACCGAAGGAGAATACCGCTGGTGGCTGGATCAAGACACCTTCTATGACGGTCGTGACCGCAATATTAACAAACGTGGTTATCTGATGGGTATCCGTGAAACGCCACGCGGTACCTTTACTGCAGTTCAAGGCCAGCACTGGTACGAATTCGACATGTTAGGCCAGGTACTGGAAGATCATAAATTGCCGCGCGGATTCGCCGATGCGACCCATGAATCTATCGAGACGCCAAAAGGAACGGTGTTACTACGCGTAGGTAAGAGTAATTATCGCCGTGATGACGGTGTCCATGTCACCACTATTCGTGATCATATCCTCGAAGTGGATAAATCTGGTCGCGTTATTGATGTATGGGATCTAACGAAGATCCTCGATCCGAAACGTGATGCTCTTCTGGGCGCGCTGGATGCGGGCGCCGTTTGCGTTAACGTTGACCTTGCTCATGCCGGACAACAAGCAAAACTGGAACCGGATACTCCGTTTGGCGATGCATTAGGCGTCGGTCCAGGCCGTAACTGGGCGCATGTCAACTCCATCGCCTATGATGCAAAAGATGATTCGATCATTATCTCTTCTCGCCATCAGGGTGTATTTAAAATCGGCCGTGACAAACAGGTGAAATGGATCCTCGCTCCGTCCAAAGGATGGCAAAAACCACTGGCCAGTAAACTCCTGAAACCCGTTGACGCTAATGGCAAACCAATTAGCTGTAACGAAAATGGCGTATGTGAAAACTCTGATTTCGACTTTACCTACACGCAGCATACCGCCTGGCTTTCCAGCAAAGGGACGCTCACCATTTTTGATAACGGCGATGGTCGACATCTGGAACAACCTGCATTACCAACCATGAAATACTCTCGCTATGTGGAATATAAAATAGACGAGAAAAAAGGCACAGTTCAGCAAGTCTGGGAATACGGAAAAGAGCGCGGCTACGATTTCTATAGCCCAATTACCTCCATCATTGAATATCAGGCCGATCGTAACACCATGTTTGGCTTCGGTGGTTCTATTCATTTGTTCGATGTCGGCCAGCCGACCGTCGGTAAGTTGAACGAAATCGATTACAAAACCAAAGAAGTGAAAGTGGAAATCGACGTGTTATCTGATAAACCCAACCAGACTCACTATCGCGCGCTGTTAGTTCGTCCACAAGAGATGTTCAAATAATTAAGAGGGAACAAGAATGTCAAAGTCAGGAATTACATCACTATTTAAAAGCGTACTATTAACAGCGACATTGGCTATTTCATTTACCGCCAGTGCATTCACTGAAGGCACTGATTATATGGTGCTGGAAAAACCTATTCCTAACGCGGATAAGACGCTGATTAAAGTTTTCAGTTATGCCTGCCCGTTCTGCTATAAATACGATAAAGCAGTTACCGGCCCGGTATCGGAAAAAGTGAAAGATGTCGTCGCTTTCACGCCTTTTCATCTGGAAACCAAAGGTGAATACGGCAAACAAGCGAGCGAAGTCTTTGCAGTATTAATCAACAAAGATAACGCGGCTGGTATTTCTCTGTTTGATGCAAACTCGCAGTTCAAAAAAGCCAAATTTGCCTATTACGCTGCTTATCACGACAAAAAAGAGCGCTGGTCTGATGGTAAAGATCCGGCTGCTTTTATCAAAACGGGTCTGGATGCTGCCGGGATGAGCCAGGCAGATTTTGAAACAGCACTCAAAGAACCTGCGGTGCAAGAAACACTGGAAAAATGGAAAGCAGCCTATGATGTCGCAAAAATTCAGGGCGTTCCGGCGTATGTTGTTAATGGCAAGTACTTGATTTACACCAAGAACATTAAATCCATTGACTCTATGGCAGAGCTTATCCATGAATTAGCGAGCAAGTAAACAGGGAGTCAGGCTATGGCTTTCATCAAGGGGATGTGGAAAAACCTTCGCTCTTCACCAGTGGAGACGCTGGTAAGATGGCAAGAGCAGCGCTTTTTGTGGTTGCTGATGGCCGTAGCGATGGGTGCACTGATTATCCTGGCGCACTCTTTCTTCCAAATCTATCTCTACATGGCCCCATGTGAACAGTGCGTTTACATCCGTTTCGCCATGTTCGTGATGGTTATTGGAGGATTGATTGCGGCGATCAACCCGAAAAACATCGTCATGAAGTTGATCGGATGCGTTATGGCATTTTACGGCAGCATTATGGGACTCAGATTTTCGTTCAAACTGAACGATATCCACCATGCCGTACATAACCCGGATCCCGATTCATTGTTTGGTGTGCAGGGCTGCTCGACCGATCCAACGTTCCCCTTCAACTTACCGTTGGCACAGTGGGCGCCGGAGTGGTTCAAACCTACTGGCGATTGCGGCTACGATGCACCTATCGTTCCCGATGGCGTCTCGCTCAGCAGCACTCAACAGTGGTTTGTGGACCTGTATCAACAATCTGAAGGCTGGTATCTGCTGCCGCCGTGGCATTTTATGAACATGGCGCAAGCGTGTATGTTGGCTTTTGGAATGTGTCTGGTGCTGCTGGTCATTATGAGTGGCGCATGGGCGCTTAAAATCGTCAAAGGGTAACTCAGCAATACCCGAGGCCAGTCATTCTGGCTTCGGGTTATTTTATTAGCCTATCTGCACCGACAGCATACTTAAACTCCCCATCTCAATGCCATCAACAGGGACTGTTATCGATTCCCGGCCATTCCATGCCCCTAAAATATAAAGCAGCGGCAGAAAATGTTCTGGCGTCGGATTCGACAAAGCGCCCCCATCATGGTCAAGATAATTGATTAATGGATGCTGCTCTATCGGGCCTTGCCACGCCAGATTAGCTTTCACATATTCATTGAACGACATCGCCCACGGATATGGCGAACTATCGCCATGCCATTTGACTGTGCGCAGATTGTGCACAACGTTGCCGCTGGCGATCAACATGATTCCTTCGTCGCGCAACGCCGCCAGTTTACGCCCCATCTCAAAATGCCAGGCCGCAGGTTTGGTGCTATCGATACTCAACTGCACCATTGGAATATCTGCGTCTGGATACATCTTAATCAGCACGCCCCAGGAACCGTGATCAAAACCCCAGGCTTCTTTATCAAGCGTCACTGGAACAGGAGCTAACAGTTCGACCAGTCGCTGCGCCAGTGCAGGCGATCCGGGAGCAGGGTAATGAGTGTCATAAAGCGCCTGAGGAAAGCCGCCAAAGTCATGAATAGTAGGCGGTGCTTCCATCGCAGTAACCCCCATACCTCGGGTAAACCAGTGCGCGGAAACCACGACAATCGCTTTCGGACGTGGCAATGTCATCCCCAACGTCTGCCAGCTACGGGTATACAGATTATCTTCCAGCACATTCATCGGGCTACCGTGACCTAAAAACAATGCTGGCATACGTATTGAAGACATGATGATATCCTTAACTAAAGGTGTCATTTTGATATCCTCACAATACGCTTGTTCGACGGAGTAAGAACCCGGATAACAATGATGATCATCATCAGTTATTTTGAAGATCTGCCTGAAGGCGAAGGTTTATAAGGAGTTGTCGATGTCAGTACCTCTCATTCTGACCATACTGGCGGGGGCAGCCACATTTATTGGCGCGTTTCTCGGCGTTCTTGGGCAAAAACCCTCGAACAGATTACTGGCGTTTTCGCTGGGGTTTGCGGCGGGAATTATGCTACTTATCTCGTTGATGGAAATGCTCCCCGCCGCATTAGCCGCCGAAGGAATGTCACCGGTATTGGGGTATGGGATGTTTATCTTCGGTCTGCTGGGCTATTTTGGTCTGGACCGTATGTTACCCCATGCCCATCCACAAGATTTAATGCAAAAATCGGTGCAACCGTTGCCAAAATCGATCAAACGCACCGCTATTTTATTGACCCTGGGCATCAGCCTGCATAACTTCCCGGAAGGGATCGCCACCTTTGTGACGGCAAGCAGCAACCTGGAGCTGGGCTTTGGCATCGCTCTGGCCGTCGCATTACACAATATTCCTGAAGGTCTGGCGGTGGCGGGTCCAGTTTACGCGGCAACGGGCTCGAAACGAACGGCGATTCTGTGGGCGGGTATTTCTGGGCTGGCGGAAATTCTCGGCGGCATTCTGGCGTGGTTGATCCTCGGCAGCATGATATCACCAGTCGTTATGGCAGCAATTATGGCGGCAGTCGCCGGAATTATGGTCGCGCTTTCTGTCGACGAATTAATGCCGCTGGCCAAAGAGATCGATCCCAATAATAACCCCAGCTACGGCGTACTGTGCGGGATGTCTGTAATGGGCTTCAGCCTGGTGCTGCTACAAACGGCGGGAATCGGCTGAAAACAACGCCAGATGTTGTCCAGCATATGGACAACATCTGCTGGCTTCACTAAAGTCCTATTTCAATTTTTCTGCTGTCTCTTCTCTCGCACTGTTTAAGTATTTGTTCCGCGCCTCCAGCAGAGCGTCTCTGTCCTGGCGAAACGCCCGACAATAACGTTTCAAATGCAGAAAATATCCCACCACAACCAGAGCAATCAATACAATCCAGTACCAGGAAATATACATCCTTTTAACCTTCTCATTAACATTCCCAACGTTGTGATATTACAAAAAATATCCACGCCATTCGATATATTCATATAACCACAAAATATCCAAAGATGTATATGATTTTGATCATACAATCAAACAAAGCTAAATCTTAGCTACACACCTAATATAATTGAGATATTTATAAAAATATTAACATCAGAATTAATCATGCACGTGGAAATAGAATATATAAAGCAGTTAAAGAATATCATTCTGCGGATTATGGCGGCCTGAATAAACTCGTCTATTTATCGTTCCTGGCTTTTTTGCAAAAAAAAATGAACAGCACAAAAGGTATAGCAAAAATCTTTTTTTGAATATTATATCCAAAAATCAATAATTACAGCGAATAGATTTGCTTAATAGCACCACAAAATGATGTTTTTACGAGCAAACTTATTCACCAACAATATTTTTTAAGTTTCCCTAAAAATTAAATTTAGTAAATATAACAAGCTGAAAATCATTTCAGCATGTTATGTTTGTAAACAGGGAAACATAGACACAAAATATATGTTATCCCATGCATACTTACAATATTTAATTTAGCAAAGGTTATATTCATGTCTAAAAAAATGCTCCTGTCTGTTGTTGCAACTGCACTATTATCAGGCGTTGCTTTTAATGTACTGGCAGACGACCCTAATCAGGGCTCCGGTAAAATCACTTTCAAGGGTGAAGTTATCGATGCGCCATGCTCAATTGCCCCTGGTGATGAAGATCAGACCATTAACCTCGGTGAAGTGGCTAATAAAGTATTAAACAATGGACAAAAATCTTTACCTGTTGATGTTACCGTTCATTTACAGGATTGTATTCTGTCTGATGGTGCTAACACCGTTGATAAGGTAAAAATCACCTTCAGTTCTGCCAGTGTCGACGCAAATGATTCCAGCCTCCTGAAAAACACTCTCGAAGGCAACATCGGTGGCGCGACCAACGTAGGCGTGCGTCTGGTGAAATCTGACAACACCAATGTCACTTTGGGTACGCCTATCGTTATCAACTTCCCGACAACGAACGCTTATCAGGAGCTGAATTTCAAAGCTCGCATGGAGTCACCAACGAAGACAGCAACAACAGGCAACGTCCAGGCACAAGCAAACTACGTTCTCGATTACAAATAATCGTCATTTAGTCAAAACATAACGCCAGGTAGTAAAGCCGATTAAATATTATCGGCCAATTCGGTTTTTTTAAAAAATGGATTTTTATGAAACATAAAAACACGTTTAACCGGGATAGTTTATCCCTTTCAATTAAAAATGCCCTTTCTGGCGTTATATATTCACTATTATTAGTTCTACCAACGCAAGCAGTTGAATTTAACGTTGATATGATTGACGTCGAAGATCGTGGGAATATCGATATTTCCCGTTTTGAGAAAAAAGGTTATATCACACCGGGGAAATATCTCGTTCGGGTGCAAATAAATAAAAATATGCTGCCTCAAGCGTCAATGCTGGAGTGGGTAAAAGCTGATACTGAAAGTGGCTCATTACTTTGCCTGACCAAAGAACATTTAACCAGCTTTGGCCTGAGTATGGACTTTATTTCATCACTGCAAACACCTGCTGGCACTGAATGCCTCGATTTAAGTCAAAAAAATGAGTTAATAACTCGCCTCGATAAATCCACCATGGTGTTATCGCTCAGCGTTCCACAAGCCTGGTTAAAATATCAGGCAAAAAACTGGACGCCTCCTGAATTCTGGGACGAAGGCATCGCTGGACTCATTCTCGATTACAATCTGTATGCCAGTCAGTATGCTCCCCATCACGGAGATAGCACCCAGAACATCAGTTCTTACGGTACATTAGGGTTTAACCTCGGCGCATGGCGGTTACGAAGCGATTATCAATATAACCAGAATTTTGCCGATGGCCGTTCTGTAAATCACGACAGCGAACTGGCACGTACATATTTGTATCGTCCAATTCCCGCATGGTCGTCAAAATTCACCACAGGGCAATATGATCTCAGCTCTAATCTCTACGATACCTTCCATTTTACTGGTGCATCCTTAGAAAGTGACGAAACGATGTTGCCGCCAGACTTACAGGGCTACGCCCCGCAAATTACGGGTATTACGCAAACTAACGCCAAAGTCACAGTGGCGCAAAATGGTCGTATACTTTACCAAACCACCGTCGCACCGGGTCCATTTACCATTTCAGATTTAGGCCAGTCATTTCAGGGGCAGCTGGATGTCACGGTAGAAGAGGAGGATGGTCGCACTAATACTTTTCAAGTCGGTACAGCCTCGATCCCTTATTTAACGCGTAAAGGGCAAATACGCTATAAAACGTCATTGGGGAAACCAACGTCTGTCGGACATAACGATATCAACAACCCCTTCTTCTGGACGGCTGAAGCCTCATGGGGTTGGTTGAATAATGTGTCGCTCTATGGCGGGGGCATGTTCACAGCGGACGATTATCAAGCTGTGACCATGGGTATTGGCTTTAACCTTAATCAATTGGGTTCGCTCTCTTTCGATGTCACCGGAGCTGAAGCCTCGCTGCAGCAACAAAATAGTGACAATCTACGCGGATACAGCTACCGATTTAACTATGCAAAACATTTCGAATCAACAGGTAGCCAGATTACCTTTGCCGGTTATCGCTTCTCTGATAAAGATTACGTCTCAATGAGCGAATATCTCTCCTCACGCAATGGTGATGAATCAATCGATAACGAAAAAGAAAGCTATGTTATTTCTCTGAACCAATACTTCGATGCGCTGGAATTAAACTCTTACCTCAACGTAACACGCGACACTTATTGGGATCGAAAAAGTAATACCAACTACTCACTCTCTGTGAGTAAAAACTTTGATATTGGCGATTTTAGAGGAATATCCGCATCACTGGCGATAAGCCGAATTCATTGGGATGATGACAAAGAGAATCAGTATTACTTCTCTTTCTCCCTGCCATTACAGCAAAGCCGAAATATTTCCTACAGTATGCAACGCACTGGGGGCAGCAATACCTCGCAGATGGTCTCCTGGTATGACTCATCAGATCGCAACAATATCTGGAATATTTCTGCTTCAGCAACGGACGATAATATCCGCGACGGTGAGCCGACACTTCGCGGCAGCTACCAACACTATTCACCCTGGGGTCGCATGAATATTAACGGTAGCGTGCAGCCAAATCAGTATAACTCGGTCACTGCGGGTTGGTATGGTTCACTAACGGCTACACGTCACGGCGTTGCGCTTCACGATTATAGCTATGGCGATAACGCTCGTATGATGGTTGATACCAACGGTATCGCTGGCGTTGAAATAAATTCGAACCGTACTGTCACCAACGGGATGGGCGTGGCTGTTGTACCTTCTTTATCGAACTACACCACAGCCATGCTACGCGTAAACAATAACGATTTGCCAGAAGGCGTTGATGTTGAAAATTCCGTTATTAGCACCACTCTCACCCAGGGGGCGATTGGTTACGCGAAACTGAATGCGACTACGGGTTATCAAATCGTTGGCATAATCCGTATGGAAAATGGCCACTTCCCTCCACTGGGGATCAGCGTTACAGATAAAACCTCCGGTAAAGATGTGGGGTTGGTTGCAGAAGATGGCTTCGTGTACCTCAGCGGTATTCAAGAAAACAGTACCCTGCGTTTAACCTAGGGTAACACCACCTGTGAAGTTACGCCGCCTAATCAGAGCAACATCAGCGAAAGCGCCATTATTTTACCTTGTAAAATGGTCAATTAATTCAGGATGAATATGATGAAATCGCCATTAATCGTAACAGGAATGATTTGTTTGTTGAGTATAAGTCATTTTGCTCAGGCAACCGTCTCTCCTGATAGAACTCGCATTATATTTAATGCGTCGAATAAAAGTGCTACGGTTCGCCTGATCAATCAAAGCAAAACCGAACCCTATCTTGCGCAATCCTGGATTGAAGATGCCAGCGGTAAAAAAACGCGTGATTATATTTCGACACTACCGCCGATGGAACGAATTGAACCAGACGAACAGGTGCAAATTCGTCTGATGGCGCTGGCATCGCTTAGCAACTTACCGCAGGACCGAGAAACGTTGTTCTATTTTAACGTACGAGAAATACCACCGCGTGCAAAAGAACAGAACGTAATGCAAATAGCGATGCAGAGTCGCCTGAAACTGTTCTGGAGACCAAAAGCAATTGAGTTAAAAGACGGTGAGATAGTCCCCGTGCATAAAATGACGGTAACCCGAACAACTGCGGGATTGACACTGAACAATCCCACGCCTTACCACATCACTGTCGGTTATATCGGTACTAACGGTAAAACGTTAATGCCTGGAGCAGACAGTATTATGGTCGCACCGTTTGCCTCTGCGACATCTCATCTGAGTAACCTGCCAGCCACTTTTCTGGTAGGGTTTGTTGGCGATTATGGCGGGCTGGAGATGTTTAAAGTGGAATGTAACTCCATCCAGTCTCTCTGCCAAAGCACACCCGCCAGGAAGGGGAAAATATGATTAAGTTGTTTCGACTACTGGCAATTCTGTGCCTTTTTTTTAACATTTCGGCTTATGCCGTAGATTGCTATCAGAACAATCATGGCGGTAATACCAGAATTATAGGTGAATTAGCGGCCTTTAGAATTCCAGAAAATGCCCAACCAAATCAAAAAATTTGGGAAAGTGGCGATATCAACGTTACGGTTTATTGTGACAATGCGCCAGGCTGGACTCAGGGTAATCCGACAGAAGATGTTTATGCCTGGATTAAGATGCCCGCAATAAATAGTGCTGACGTTTTAAACAACCCCTACCTGACATTCGGTGTAACCTATAACGGTGTTGACTATGAAAACAGCGATGTAGGAATTGATACGTTTGCCTGTCTGGATAAATATGAGCAACTTTATTCCGGTATCTATCACGACCCTGTTTGTAACGGCACAACATTACAAAAAAATGTCACGTTTAACGCTCGCTTTCGCGTATATGTGAAATTCAAATCACGCCCCACGACAGATCAGACATGGAATTTTGGCGATGTAAATGTACTACAATTTGACGGCGAAGGCGGCGCTAATCTGTCATCTGGAGCCCAAAACTTGCGTTATGTTATTACAGGATTAAATAATATCTCATTCCTTGATTGCAGCGTTGATGTGCGTATATCCCCAGAGAGCCAAATCGTAAACTTTGGACAAATCGCGGCCAACACCATCGCCACCTTCCCGCCCAAAGCAGCATTTAGCGTCTCCACTATTAAAGATGTCGCCGCCGATTGTAGCGAGCAATTTGATGTATCGACCAGTTTCTATACTACAGATACATTATATGATGAAAAACACCTGGAAATGGGTAATGGTCTGTTGATGCGTATTACCGATCAAAAAACGCAAGAAGACATCATATTTAACCAGTATAAGCTCTTCACAACCTATATTCCTGGTCAGGGTAACGTAATGGCAACGCGTGACTACCAGGCTGAATTATCACAAAAACCTGGAGAAAGCCTTAATTACGGTCCTTTTCAAAAAGACCTTATTGTAAAAGTTAACTATAACTAAACAGCAAAATGCCGGATAAACTCCGGCATTTTTGATTTTACGCTATCAGCTAGCTTTACGCTCATGCGCCTGACGATACGCCACCAAATCTTCGATGGTGACTAGCGCCATATTGTGTTTATTGGCGAACTTGATGCACTCTGGCGCGCGAGCCATAGTGCCATCATCATTAGTCAGTTCACACAGCACACCTGCAGGTTTAAACCCAGCCAGCGTCATCAGATCAATGGTGGCTTCCGTATGACCGCCACGTGTCAGTACGCCGCCCGCCTGCGCACGCAGTGGGAAAACGTGACCCGGACGATTCAAATCTGATGGTTTTGCACCATCGGCAATCGCCGCGCGAACGGTCGTAATACGGTCAGCAGCAGAAACACCGGTCGTCACACCTTCTGCCGCTTCAATGGTCACGGTGAAACCAGTGCCGTAGGCGCTGGTGTTATTTTCCACCATCATCGGCAGATCAAGTTGTTTACGACGATCTTCGGTGATACACAGGCAAACAATACCGCTGCCGTGGCGGATGGTCAGCGCCATCTGCTCTACAGTCATCGTTTCTGCCGGGAAGATCATATCGCCTTCATTTTCACGGTCTTCATCATCAAGCACCATTACACCGCGTCCTTCACGCAGTGCAACCAGCGCGTTTTCAACGCGTTCGAAAGGCGTACCAAAAGAGGAAAGTAGCGTCTGATTCATGGTAAAAAAACCTCACTAAAATTATGGTTACCAGAATCAGGGCAGTCTTAGGAGTGGCGGCATGCAGCCAAAATAACGTGAGCGGGTCCATGCCCGGCAGAATCGTTACTCTCTCCCATCCGGACTTTAACCGTCGGCCCCGGAATTACACCGGATCTGCTGTCCTCTGAGTTCACACTCAAAGCGCTCGCGGGCTTTCAACTGTGTTGATTTACCGCCGGTGGGGAATTTCGCCCCGCCCTGAGAATAAGCGGATTCACTATAACGCTAATGATTAGCGGCGGCAACGCATAGGTTCACATAATTCTGGTTTATGCCTTAGCCTTATCGCACTACAATGGCATCCAACACCTATCAGTACAGGGAAACAACAATGATTGACCCGAAAAAGATTGAACAAATTGCTCGCCAGATTCACGAATCAATGCCAAAAGGAATCAGGGAGTTCGGGGAAGATGTGGAGAAAAAAATCCGCCAGACCCTACAAGCACAACTGACACGCCTCGATTTGGTAAGCCGCGAAGAGTTCGATGTGCAGACACAAGTCCTGTTGCGGACTCGTGAGAAACTGGCGTTACTGGAACAACGCCTCAGTGAACTGGAAGCACGCAGCATCCCGGTAGCAGAAGAACAGACTCCACCGGTTGATAAGTCTGAATAAACAAAAACGGGCCAAATGGCCCGTAATATCAATGTTCTAATTCCAGTTCTCTGGTCTGCATCATCTGTTGGCAATACCAGGTATAGCGGGCGCAAAACCAGGTTCGATGTTCTTCATCCATGTTACCGGTGATGGCCAGAATATCGACCGGACGGCCTTCTGCATGCATTCTGGCAAAACTACGTGCCAGAAAATCAAAATTATTTAATGAATTAAGACTATGGTCCATAAGCACATCCTCCGGTTATCACATACCTTGTAAGGTCATATGCTTTTTCTGATTTCAGTATTCCCCATTCAGTGTAGCGGCTTTAAACATAACGTGCGTAAATATATTGTCTCGGATCACATTTTTTATCGAAAAATAAAAAGAACATTAGAACTCTTTTCCTTTTAAAACTTAGTCAAGTTATGTTATTATTAAAAAGTAAAATACAAGCAAAGAAATTATAATATAACGAACGATGCGTCACTAAATGGACAACGGAGTGACATATGATTTTATTTTCCGATTACAACACCCCGTACCTCTTTGCTATTTCCTTTGTACTGTTAATTGGTCTGCTGGAAATTATTGCCATCATCTGTGGTCATATGCTCTCCGGCGCTATTGATGCACATCTTGATCATTATGATTCCATCACCACAGGTAATATTAGCCAGGCGCTTCATTATCTCCATATTGGAAGATTGCCAGCTCTCGTCGTCCTCTGTCTGTTGGCCAGTTTTTTCGGTCTCATTGGCATTCTCCTGCAACATGTCTGCATCATGGTTTGTCAAACTCCGCTCACGAACCTGTTCGTTGTTCCTGTGAGCTTGCTGCTTGCCACTATTGCCGTTCATTATATTGGTAAGGTGATCGCGCCATGGCTTCCTCGCGATCATAGCTCTGCCATCACAGAAGAAGAATATATTGGCAGCATGGCGTTAATTACCGGTCATCAGGCAACATCTGGAACGCCCTGTGAAGGAAAACTCACCGATCAATTCGGTCAAATTCACTATTTATTGCTGGAGCCCGAAGAAGGGAAAACTTTTAATAAAGGTGACAGGGTTTTAATTATTTGCCGACTTTCTGCAACACGGTATTTGGCTGAAAACAATCCCTGGCCAAATATATTGTAAATATTTAATCAAAAGGAAATTTAATAATGGATGATATTGTTAATTTAGTGCCGTCATGGATGTTTATGGCGATTGTTACCGTATGCGTTCTGTTTATTATCGGTATTATTTTCGCGCGGCTTTATCGTCGGGCATCCGCCGAACAGGCATTTGTGCGTACCGGGTTAGGTGGACAAAAAGTGGTTATGAGCGGCGGCGCAATTGTTATGCCGATTTTCCATGAAATCATTCCTATCAATATGAACACCCTGAAACTGGAAGTCAGTCGCTCGACAATCGATAGTCTGATTACCAAAGATCGTATGCGTGTCGATGTGGTAGTCGCTTTCTTTGTGCGAGTTAAACCGTCGGTAGAAGGTATAGCCACAGCCGCCCAGACACTGGGGCAACGAACGCTATCACCGGAAGATTTACGTATGCTGGTCGAAGATAAATTCGTTGATGCCCTGCGCGCCACCGCGGCGCAAATGACTATGCATGAGTTACAGGATACCCGCGAAAACTTTGTTCAGGGCGTGCAAAATACGGTTGCAGAAGACCTGTCGAAAAACGGTCTTGAGCTCGAGAGCGTGTCACTCACCAACTTCAACCAAACCTCGAAAGAACATTTCAATCCGAATAACGCTTTCGATGCCGAAGGTCTGACAAAATTAACCCAGGAAACGGAACGTCGTCGTCGCGAACGTAACGAAGTTGAACAGGATGTAGAAGTTGCAGTGCGTGAGAAAAACCGTGATGCGCTGTCGCGGAAGCTAGAAATTGAGCAACAAGAAGCGTTTATGACGCTTGAGCAGGAACAACAAGTTAAAACCCGCACCGCCGAGCAGAATGCGAAAATTGCCGCTTTTGAAGCTGAACGTCGTCGTGAAGCGGAGCAAACACGAATTCTGGCTGAACGTCAAATTCAGGAAACCGAAATCGACCGTGAACAGGCCGTCCGCTCCAGAAAAGTTGAGGCAGAACGCGAGGTTCGCATTAAAGAAATTGAACAGCAGCAGGCTACCGAAATCGCTAACCAGACGAAATCGATCGCCATTGCCGCAAAATCAGAACAACAGTCGCAGGCGGAAGCGCGTGCTAACCTTGCTCTTGCGGAAGCCGTAAGCGCACAACAAAACGTGGAAACCACTCGTCAGACAGCCGAAGCCGATCGTGCCAAGCAGGTTGCGCTGATTGCTGCGGCGCAAGATGCCGAAACCAAAGCCGTTGAACTGACAGTACGGGCGAAAGCAGAAAAAGAAGCCGCAGAGATGCAGGCGGCGGCTATTGTTGAGCTAGCCGAAGCAACGCGTAAAAAAGGTCTGGCAGAAGCGGAAGCACAGCGTGCGTTGAACGACGCTATTAACGTGCTTTCTGACGAACAAACCAGCCTAAAATTCAAACTGGCATTGTTGCAGGCGCTGCCTGCGGTAATTGAGAAATCCGTGGAACCGATGAAGTCTATTGACGGCATCAAGATTATTCAGGTCGATGGTCTGAATCGTGGTGGCGCTGCGGGTGATGCAGGCACAGGTAGCGTTAATGGAGGAAACCTTGCAGAACAGGCATTATCTGCCGCCCTTTCTTACCGCACACAAGCACCGCTGATTGACTCCTTGCTCAATGAAATCGGTGTTTCTGGCGGCTCGCTGGCGGCATTAACTTCCCCCTTAACCACAACAACTCACATCGCAGAAATCGCAGAATAAATCTTCAGCTATAAAAATCCTCTGCCTCAAAAAGCCGGGGATTTTTTATATCTGCGTTCCGCTAAAAAGAGCAAATGATCAGGTTGTTGCAGCGTTTTTCGAGCCGACTCGGGGAAGAGAAAACGGCATCCGAGAAAACGTTGCGCAGGGTCTGGCACTCATCAACAATCGGGAGGCAGCAAGGGGCTGAAACGGGAACGCCCCTCCCGAGGAAGGGGCCTTACAGAAGGAAAGGGTTATGATGAAGCTCGTCATCATACTGATTGTGTTGTTACTCGTAAGTTTCGCAGCTTATTAACAGCCAATCAGAGGGGGGAGAAATCCTCCCTCACCCTTGTTCCTTTACTCTAGGTTGAAAAAACAACAGCGTCAAGAAGGTTTCGCTAACACATATCCCTGGCCCAAAAAGCCGGGGATTTTTTATATCTGCGTTCCGCTAAAAAGTACAAATGATCAGGCTATTACAGCGTTTTGCGAGTCGACTCGGGGAAGAGAAAACGGCATCAGAGAAAGCGTTGCGCAGGGTCTGGCGCTCATCAACAATCGGGGAGTCAGCAAGGGGCTGAAACGGGAAAGCCCCTCCCGAGGAAGGGGCCTTGTATAAGGAAAGGGTTATGATGAAGTTCGTCATCATACTGATTGTGCTGTTACTGTTAAGTTTCCCGACTTACTAACAACCAATTCAGAGGGGGGAGAAATCCTCCCTCACCCTTGTTCCTTTACTCTAGGTTGAAAAAACAACAGCGTCAAGAAGGTTTCATTGACACACATCCCTGGCCCAAAACACCGGGGATTTTTTATATCTGCGTTCCGCTAAAAAGTACAAATGATCAGGCTATTACAGCGTTTTGCGAGTCGACTCGGGGAAGAGAAAACGGCATCAGGGAAAGCGTTGCGCAGGGTCCGGCGCTCATCAACAATCGGGAGGCAGCAAGGGGCTGAAACGGGAAAGCCCCTCCCGAGGAAGGGGCCTTGTATAAGGAAAGGGTTATGATGAAGTTCGTCATCATACTGATTGTGCTGTTACTGATAAGTTTCCACGCTTATTAACGGCCATTCAGAGGGGGGAGAAATTCTCCCTTACCCTTGTTCCTTTACTTTAGGTTGAAAAAACAACAGCGTCAATAGGTCTATCCGGCACAACGTGAGAACTGAGAACCGCTTTCCGGTTAGCCTTTTTTATCCTGTTGGATCTTCTTAATAATGTTAGTGGTCGAGCAACCGTCTTCAAAGTTGAGCACCAGCACTTCACCGCCATTGGCCCAGACTTCTTTACTCCCGGCAATCTCTTCCGGTTTATAGTCGCCGCCTTTCACCAGCAGATCGGGCAAGATCCCGGCAATCAGGCGCTGCGGCGTGTCCTCTTCAAACGACACCACCCAGTCGACCGATTCCAGCGCCCCCAATACAATCATACGCTGTTCGAGCGGGTTAACCGGGCGGGAATCCCCTTTCAGCCGTTTCGTTGAAGCATCGCTGTTCACTGCAACAATTAAGCGGTCCCCCAGTTTACGGGCGTTTGCCAGATAGGAGACGTGCCCGGCGTGGAGAATATCGAAGACGCCGTTGGTCATCACCACTTTTTCACCGCGTTTACGTGCCGCCGCTACAGCCAGTTTCAGTTCCTCTTCAGTCATCACGCCAAAGCCGGTGTCCGCACGTCCGCGCACTGCATTTTCCAGTTCAACAGGTGAAACCGTAGACGTTCCCAGTTTACCGACAACAACACCAGCCGCCGCATTAGCAAAGAAGCAGGCTTTTTCCAGTGAATTGCCCGCCGCCAGCGTTGCCGCCAGTACGCCAATTACCGTATCGCCCGCACCGGTAACGTCATACACTTCCTGCGCCTGGGTTGGCATATGCAGCGGAGCTTTACCCGGTTGCAGCAACGTCATTCCCTGTTCAGAACGCGTTACCAACAGCGCAGAGAGTTCGTAGTCGGCAATCAATTTCATGCCGCGTTCAACGATCTCTTCTTCGCTCTTACACTTACCGACAACAGCTTCAAATTCCGAAAGATTCGGCGTTAACAGCGTAGCGCCGCGGTAGCGCTCAAAATCGGTACCTTTTGGATCAATCAGTACCGGAACACCCGCTTTACGCGCCAGTTGAATCATCTGCTGCACGCTTGCCAGCGCGCCTTTGGCGTAGTCAGACAGAACCAGCGCGCCAATCGAACCCAGAGCCTGATTAATCCGCTCATGCAACGGCTGCGGATCAACACCTTCGAAACCTTCTTCGAAATCCAGACGAATCAGCTGCTGATTGCGGGAAAGTACCCGCAGTTTGGTGATGGTCGGATGCGTCGGCACAGAAACGAAGTCGCATTTTACGTTTACGTCGGCCAGAGATTTACTCAGCGCGCGCGCCGCATCGTCAATCCCTGTCAGCCCAACCAGGCGTGCGTTTGCGCCGAGAGAAGCGATGTTCATCGCCACGTTTGCCGCGCCGCCCGGACGTTCTTCGATGGTGTTCACTTTAACCACGGGCACCGGCGCTTCCGGCGAGATACGGCTGGTGGGACCGTACCAGTAACGATCCAGCATCACATCACCAACCACCATCACTCCTGCACGTTCAAACTCTGGCAGCGTTACTTTCATTCCTGTCTCCTGAGAGATTCAAAATTTGCGCGCGATAATACCATATTTCATTCTTCCACCAGCCACTTCTGCCAGCTTGCCCGCACCAGTTCACGCTCTGCGGTAAAGCAATCCTCCGGCACATGGCCCGGCAACTCTTGCAATGCCAGATGATGAAGTTCATCGCGAAGCGTCGTGTAAGCACGAGTCAGCGCCACCGCTTCCTGCTCTTCCATAATGTCGTTTTGTGCCAGCAGTTCCAGAATGCGCACATTGTCTGACCAGCGCGTTAACTTCGGTTTTTCATGAGCGTAGCGCAACACCAGATATTGAGTAATAAATTCGATATCGGTAATTCCGCCTTCATCAGCTTTGATATCAAAGCGATCGCGATGTTTATTACCAAGGTGAGCGCGCATTTTCTCGCGCATCTCCCGCACTTCTGTTTGCAAGGTTTTACCTTCGCGCGGCAGCGTCATAATCTCCCTACGCACCGCGTCAAAGTGCGCAGTGAGCTGTGGATCGCCATATACCACACGCGCACGTACCAGTGCCTGATGTTCCCACGTCCAGGCCTCGTTTTTCTGATAATCGGCAAACGCTTCTGCAGAAGTCACCAACATTCCTGCCGCCCCGGATGGACGCAGTCGTGCATCCACTTCGTACAAAATGCCGGAAGAGGTGCGCGTGCTGAACAGGTGCATAATGCGTTGCGCCAGACGCAGATAAAACTGTCGCCCGTCGATTTCCCGTTCACCATCAGTTATCGCATCCATTGGGCAATCATGGAGGAAGATAAGATCAAGATCAGAGCTGTAGCCTAACTCCCAGCCGCCCAGCTTGCCGTAGCCGACCACCGCAAAACCACGGCCTTCGCGTTCGTTCAGGTGATTTGGCTTACCGTAGCGGGCAACCATTTGAACCCACGCCTGCTGAACGACGGCATCTATCATCGCTTCCGCCAGCCAGGTTAAGTGATCGCTCACTTTCATTACCGGCAGCGTACCGGCAATATCCGCCGCCGCGATGCGTAACAGTTGCGCCTGTTTGAACTGACGCAACGCCTCAAGCTGTTGTTCTTCGTCATCTTCCGGCACACGCAGCAAATACTGACGCAGTTCGTCACGGTAGGCGTCCGTTGCGGTCGGCTGGTAGAGCGTGTTGGGATCGAGCAGTTCGTCCAGCAATAATGGATAACGAGCCAGTTGGCTGGCGATCATTGGCGATGCAGCACACAGAGAAATCAAATGCTTAAGTGCCGCCGGGAATTCACTGAGTAATTCTAAATAGGTGGTGCGGGTAACAATCCCCACCAGCAAGGCGGTAATGCGCGACAGCGTGACAGCAGCGTCTTCACGCGCGCAGACATCACTTAGCAAATGCGGCATCAGATGGTCGAGCACCTGACGTCCACGCGGCCCGATAGTGCGCTTATCCAGCTCTTTGCGGAAATCGGCTATCAGCGTCAGCACTTGTTTACGATCATCCTCGCAGAGATGCGCCAACACAGGCGTAGTGTCATCTTCCTGCAATACATCCTGCCACAACTCACGCCACTGTTCCGACAGTGACTCTTCCTGAGTTTCGCTTTCATCGTCGCCAATGAGTTCGTTAAACACCCGGCGCACATTGGCCATATGTGCGGTCAGCACCCCGGTCAATTGCGGCCAGTCAGCAAAGTCCATCGCCCACGCCAGCCGCGCACGGTTAAGCTCATCAGAAGGAAGCGTCTGGGTTTGTTCGTCATTAATGCTTTGCAGCAAGTTTTCCAGGCGCCGCAGGAACAGATACGCTGCCCGCAATTGTTCGGCATCGTTTTCAGAAAGCAGATTCAGTGCGGCAATAGCGCTGAGCGTGGGCAGTAAAGAGCGCGATTGCAGCGACGGTTCACGCCCGCCGCGAATAAGCTGGAACACCTGGACGATAAATTCAATTTCGCGAATACCGCCCGCACCAAGTTTAATGTTGTCGGTCAAACCACGACGGCGCACTTCACGGGCAATCATCCCTTTCATGTTGCGCAGCGACTGGATCACGCTGAAATCAATGTAACGGCGGAAGACAAACGGGCGTAGCATCGAACGCAATTCGTTAGCATAGACGCCATCGCTATCGCCCATAATCCGCGCCTTGACCATGGCGTAACGCTCCCAGTCGCGCCCCTGCTCCTGGTAATAATCTTCCAGCGCGGCAAAACTCAGTACCAGCGGACCACTTTCGCCAAAAGGACGCAGCCGCATATCCACGCGATAGACAAAACCATCTTGTGTGGGCTGATCCAGCACTTTAATCAGCCGCTGGCCCATACGGGTAAAGAACTGAGCGTTATCCAGTTCGCGGCGTCCGCCCTGCGTGCAACCATGCTCAGGCCAGGCAAAAATCAAATCGATATCTGAAGAGAAATTCAGTTCGCCGCCGCCCAGCTTACCCATGCCTAAAATCAGCAGCGGTTGCGCTTCGCCCTGCGCATTGCACGGCGTTCCCCACTCACGACAGCAGGCGTCATACAGCCAGTCGCGCGCGGCGACAATCAGTGTCTCCGCCAGATGACTCAACTGCTGCAAAATACTCTCTTCAGCAACCAGCGTCAGCGTTTGCGCCCAGGCGATGCGCACCATAATGCGCCGCCGGAACAGCCGCAGTTCACGCATTAACCCAGCCTCGTCACTCACATGACTGAGCGCCTCCTGCAACCATGCAGCGTAATACTGCCATTCGTCGGCCTGCGGTGGTTCGCTTTCCAGTTCCTTCAGCCACTCTGGATGCGCAATCACGCTGTCCTGCACAAAATCACTGAAAGTAAGTACCGACTTCGCCTGTATGCTAAGTGATTCCTCGGCTAAAGGCGCTGGCAGCCGCTCAACAACGGTCTGCCAGTACTGCTGTAACGATGAAGAGAGCGGCTTCATAAGCAATTTTATCCTTGCCAGATTAACGTTTTCCGCTGTGCAACCAGAACGGTTCCTGATTGTTTGCCTCGTTACGGAAATGTTCAATTTCAATGCGTTTCCCGGTCACAATGGCGCGACGCAGTCCCTGCCAGTTCTCCAGCCAGGCTTGCGCAACAAGGGGATCGTAGTAACCCGCCAGCAGCAGTATAGAGTCGATATCACGCGTCAGGCGCGGCAACTGGTCACGATAGCGATCGCCCAGCGGCTGGCAAAAAACGCTTTTCAGTTCGGCAGCATGGCGGGAAAGATGGATATCGGCAAAGCGTTTAAAAGAATCGCTGATTTTTCCCTGCGCTTTGGCATCTAAAAACGGTTGCCAGGCTTTGCTCACCAGCCATTCGGTCAACGCCAGTTTCGCCATCGCCGTTTCGGTGGAGTAGACCGCCGTCGTGGCAGAAACCGCAGAAGCAATCGTCGCCTCGCATTGGGTCAGCAAGTCACGTAAGTGAGTGCTTGCTTTGCGTGGAACAATGCCGCCGAACAGCATCAGCGTATGACGAACCAGGCCAATGGCTGCCAGCACCTGCTCTTTCGCCGCATCGTTGCCGCGTACCCACAGTTCTTCATGATACTGCCATTGCGCTAACGCCAGCTCCAGTGCCGCTTCCAGCCCCTGTTCCACGTTAGCTTTTGCCGCAACATGCAAAATGGTAGTGGGTTTAATTTCACGCACAGGATTGCCCTGCGCCAGATGGTAACCGCGCGCCGCTTTGCTCAGGCTGCCCTGGCGTAATCCGGCTTGCGATACCAGTTGATTCGCCAGTTTCAGCACTGCACGTGTTTCTCCGCTGAGTAATTCCAGCTCCAGCTCACTGATAGGTTCAGCAAATTCCCCTGCTTTCACCTCGCCCTGGTCGAGGGCAATTTCAATCTGGCTGCCATCAACCTCCACCAGCCATTTTTCGCGATAAAAATCGGTACTGAACAGCGGCTGCACACGGGAAGCGAGATCGGCAGGTAACTCGCCGTTCGGCCAGACTTCCGTTGGTAACTGCGCAAGGTCGAGCGTCGGTTCGCTCAACGCCACGTTATATTCCGGGCGCTGGTGTAAGCCGCCAGTCACTCTCCCTGCGACTTTCATGGTCATCTCATAGCGACCGTTTTCACCACGAATACGCAGGCCCATATCGTGCCCACGCAGCCAGTTATCTGGCGTTTCGTAGTAAATATTCAGCAACTGCACGGGATCATGGTGCTCGCCGCCCAACGTATTGAGATGGTCACGTAACGCCTCAACGGCACTGTGATTAACAATAAACTTTAATTCGATTTCCTGAGCCATGGCCTTTACTTACTGGTTGTGTCACATAAGTGACGATGAACGGCGAACTTAATGCGATCTTTCTTGTCAGTAGATAGTATTTTGCGCCAAATTGCCATGCAACGGGCAATTTGACGGGCGTAAAAGTTTGAAGCAGTGGCAAAACCTGACACAGAGGATTCCGATTGATACCGAATGCTTTGCGTAGCGACACTGATGCCACTACTATCGTTCCACTTTCCATGACAATAACGACAGCCTGATGCCAAAATTACGCCTGATCGGATTAACTTTACTCGCACTTAGCGCCACTGCCGTCTCACACGCCGAAGAAAAGCGCTATGTTTCTGACGAACTGAACACCTGGGTCCGCAGCGGTCCGGGGGATAATTATCGCCTCGTGGGCACGGTTAATGCCGGCGAGGAAGTGACCTTATTACAAACTGACGCCAACACCAATTATGCCCAGGTGAAAGACAGCTCCGGTCGTACTGTCTGGATCCCGTTGAAACAACTGAGCACAGAGCCAAGTCTGCGCACCCGCGTGCCAGATCTGGAAAATCAGGTCAAAACGCTGACCGATAAGCTCACCAATATCGATAACACCTGGAATCAGCGCACCGCAGAAATGCAGCAAAAAGTGGCGCAGAGCGACAGCGTGATCAACGGGTTAAAAGAAGAGAATCAGAAGCTAAAAAACGAACTGATTGTCGCCCAGAAAAAGGTCGATGCCGCCAGCGTTCAACTGGATGACAAACAGCGCACCATCATCATGCAGTGGTTTATGTATGGCGGCGGCGTGCTGGGGCTTGGCTTGCTGCTCGGTCTGGTACTGCCGCACCTGATCCCCACGCGCAAACGCAAAGATCGCTGGATGAACTAAATCGCCTTCTCCGTCACACTGTCTTATTATTAGGAATTGTGAATATGACGAAGGGATGATGGCGTGAAGATTTTTCTGGTCGGTGGTGCGGTTCGGGATGCATTGTTAGGGCTACCGGTCAAAGACAGAGATTGGGTAGTGGTTGGCAGTACGCCACAGGAGATGCTCGACGCGGGCTACCAACAGGTAGGCCGCGATTTTCCTGTTTTTCTGCATCCGCAAACCCATGAAGAGTATGCGCTGGCGCGTACCGAGCGGAAATCCGGTTCCGGTTATACTGGTTTTACCTGCTATGCCGCACCAGATGTTACGCTGGAAGATGATCTTAAGCGTCGTGATTTAACCATCAACGCACTGGCCCAGAATGATGACGGCGAAATTATCGATCCGTACAACGGTCTGGGCGATCTACAAAATCGCCTGTTACGTCATGTTTCCCCCGCCTTTGGCGAGGATCCGCTACGCGTACTGCGCGTGGCGCGTTTTGCTGCACGTTATGCCCACCTCGGTTTTCGTATTGCCGATGAAACCCTGGTGCTGATGCGCGAGATGACTCACGCTGGCGAACTGGAACACCTGACACCAGAACGGGTGTGGAAAGAAACGGAAAGCGCCCTCACCACACGTAATCCACACGTGTTCTTCCAGGTACTGCGCGATTGCGGCGCACTGCGCGTTTTATTCCCGGAAATTGACGTGCTGTTTGGCGTTCCGGCACCCGCCAAGTGGCACCCGGAAATCGACACAGGCATTCACACCTTAATGACGCTGTCGATGGCGGCGATGCTGAGTCCGCAGGTCGATGTCCGGTTTGCAACCTTATGCCACGATCTCGGAAAAGGGCTGACGCCGCCAGAACTTTGGCCGCGCCATCATGGTCACGGTCCGGCGGGCGTAAAGTTAGTGGAGCAACTGTGCCAGCGTTTACGCGTGCCAAATGAAATTCGCGATTTAGCCAAACTGGTGGCTGAGTTTCACGATCTCATCCACACCTTCCCAATGCTGAACCCGAAAACTATTGTTAAATTGTTTGATTCTATTGACGCCTGGCGTAAACCGCAGCGTGTCGAGCAACTGGCGTTGACCAGCGAGGCCGATGTACGCGGCAGAACCGGCTTTGAATCGGCGGACTACCCGCAAGGACGCTGGTTGCGCGAAGCCTGGGAAGTGGCACAGTCAGTGCCGACAAAAGCCGTCGTTGAAGCGGGATTCAAAGGTGTAGAGATTCGCGAGGAGCTGACTCGCCGCCGGATTGCAGCGGTCGCCAACTGGAAGGAACAGCGTTGCCCAAAACCAGAGTGAGTGCGGGGCATTTTGCCGGATGCGACGTAAACGCTTTATCCGGCTACATGTCAACGACAGTTGTAGGTCGGATAAGACGCGCCAGCATCGCATCAGGCATTGATTGCCGGATGCGGCGTGAGCGCCTTATCCGGCCTACGCAATCGTGGACAATTCCAGGCATCTGACACTGTTCTTTACATCAAAAGAACACGACGTACACCGCTGCTGCCACAATAAAGCGATAAATGGCAAACGGGATAAACGAAATCCGCTTAATCAGTTGCAGGAAGGTTTTAATCGCAATCAGCGCCACCACGAAGGCAGTGATAAACCCAACGGCAAACATCGGGATATCGCCAGTCGTCAGGAACCCCCAGCTTTTGTAGAGATCGAGCGCCGTTGCGCCCATCATCATCGGCACCGCCAGCAGGAACGAGAACTCGGAAGCGGCATAACGGCTCACGCCCATCAGCATCCCGCCGGAAATGGTCGCCCCGGAGCGGGAGAAGCCCGGCCACAGCGCCAGACACTGGAAGCAGCCAATCATAAACGCCTGGCGATAAGTCATATCGTCCAGCCCCGGCGCACGCGGCTCTTTCGGCTTCAGGCATTCGGCGGCAATCAGCAACAGACCGCCAACGACCAGCGCATACATGACATTAACCGGGTTAAACAATGACTTAATCGTGTCGTGGAATAACAGTCCCAGCACTACCGCCGGAACCATCCCCAGCAGAATGTGGATCAGCGTTAGACGGCCTTTGCTTTCTCCTTCATGCTGTAGCGGACGACCAAAGTGAATGCCAATCAGGCCAAACAGACGGCGCCAGAACATCACTACCACAGCCAGAATCGATCCTAACTGGATGACGACTTCAAAGGTTTTCGCCGTATCGCCTTCAAATCCCAACAAATGACCGACAATAATCATATGGCCCGTGCTGGATACCGGCAGAAATTCTGTCAATCCTTCGACCACACCCAATATTGCCGCTATTAGCAGCGAGTGCATATCGCTCATCAATAAACCCCTAAATTATAAAAATATACCGCGTGTCCAAACGACAGCAGTATGACCTGGTTATAACCGTTTGGTTTAATAACTGTAAAATTAATTATTTTCTTTCAGATTATTGCCACGCTCAATAATGACGCCAACATTCGCCGCACGCGCCACTGCGCCCGGTTTGCTAAGTTTGATACGCACCCACGGCGAGTTAAAGCGAGTCAACAGCAATTCAGCCACCTCTTCCGCCACGCGTTCCACCAGAGCAAAACGTGCGCCCTCAACGTGATGGATCACCGTTTCTGCGATGTCGGCATAGCTGAGGCAATCCGCCACATCATCGCTTTTCGCCGCTTTGCGGTTATCCCACGCCATTTCGATATCGAACACCAGCTTCTGTTCGATGGTCTGTTCCCAGTCGTAAACACCAATAGTGGTGATTACCGAAAGTTGCTCTATAAATACAATATCCATCACGTCCTGCCTGCTTTTTGGCTAACCGGATACCACTTCCGGCGAAATGTGCGTATTATCCACAGATTCATCGTTGAACACGAATTTTCAAAACGGAACAGCTTATGAGTGCAATCGCGCCTGGAATGATCCTCATCGCGTACCTCTGCGGCTCTATTTCCAGTGCCATCCTGGTTTGCCGCCTGTGTGGGCTGCCCGATCCGCGAACCAGCGGCTCCGGTAATCCTGGCGCAACCAATGTGTTACGTATCGGTGGCAAGGGAGCAGCCGTAGCAGTACTGGTTTTCGACGTTCTGAAAGGAATGTTGCCCGTCTGGGGCGCATATGCATTAGGCGTCAGCCCCTTCTGGCTCGGCCTGATTGCCATTGCCGCCTGCCTGGGGCACATCTGGCCGATCTTCTTCGGTTTCAAAGGAGGAAAAGGCGTAGCCACCGCATTTGGCGCTATCGCCCCAATTGGCTGGGATCTAACAGGAGTAATGGCGGGAACCTGGCTACTTACCGTGCTATTAAGCGGATATTCGTCGCTGGGGGCGATTGTCAGCGCGCTAATTGCGCCTTTTTACGTGTGGTGGTTTAAGCCCCAATTCACTTTCCCGGTCTCGATGCTCTCTTGCCTGATTCTGTTGCGTCATCATGACAACATCCAGCGTTTGTGGCGTCGTCAGGAGACGAAAATCTGGACGAAATTCAAAAGAAAGCGTGAAAAAGATCCCGAGTGATTTCTGGCGGCCCTACAAAACCTGATACCCCTCATTGGGTTTACCCAGACGCTGTTGGCACCACGCCGCCAGAAACTCCACGCAGACACGTAATTTCATACTGCGATAAAGCGGTTCCCGATAGACCGCCCAAATATTAGCACTTTGCGCATATTCCGGTAACACCCGAACCAGCTTACCGCTTGCCAGAAACGGCTGCACATCCCACTCGGAACGCAACATAATTCCTTTGCCCTCCAGCGCCCATTGCAACACAATCTCGCCGCTATTGGAGGAAAGATGCCCACTCACCTTCACCGACTTTTTCTCCTGTCCGTTCCCCAACTCCCATATTCCGTGAGTCATATCACGCTCTTTAGTCACCAGGCAGTCATGACGGCTTAATTCCTGTAATGATTGCGGCAGGGGATATTTTTGCAGATACTCAGGCGCTGCACATAATATTCTTTTATTTTTCGTTAACAGATGTGTGATATAATAATCAGGAATTTCATCGTTAATCCGAATATCCAGATCAATATTATCCTGCACTAAATCAATTTGCCGATCGAACAATTCAAAATGCACCTGCAACTCGGGGTAATTGCGCATCAATTCGGTAATGGCTGGTGCAATATAACTGCGACCAAAACCAAAACTGCAACCAATACGAATCATTCCTTCTGGACGCGTTTTGATTTGTGTGACGTCATCGACCAGCCGCTGATATTGCGTGAGGATTTCTAACGCATGTTCATAGCAACGTTGACCGCTTTCGGTTAGCGCCACACCGCGGGCAGAGCGATTAAGTAGCATCGTTGCCAGCGTGTTTTCAAGGATTTGGATCCGTTTAGTAACAAAAGCAGGCGTCTGCCCAAGCGCAGCGGCGGCGGCACTAAAACTGCCGCAATGGACGATTTCTACCAGTACCTGCAAATCCTTAGCCAGAGGCCATGTATTCAGCATCATTCATTGTCCGCAGTTTTGATAAGCGAAGTGTATTTCGCCAGGCATTTCTATTCTCTGCTCTGGCGCAATATTCATCTTTATTTTCGCGCTGATTCACGAACTGTTAATTACATATTCACGGTAGCAAAAAATATAAAACCACACTTTTAGTGGTAGTTTGTGGTAGTGAATTTTTCCAGACAAATACAAAAACTGGAGTTGCTATGAGCGAATGTAATAAACAACAGGCAGTAAATAAGCTGACAGATATTGTCGCTAACTTTACTGCAATGATTTCCACTCGTATGCCCGACGACGTAGTGGATAAATTAAAACAGCTACGGGATGCCGAGACGTCGGCAATGGGAAAAATTATCTACCACACGATGTTCGACAACATGCAAAAAGCGATCGACCTCAATCGCCCTGCTTGTCAGGACACCGGGGAAATCATGTTTTTCGTTAAAGTCGGTTCTCGCTTCCCGTTGCTTGGCGAGCTGCAAAGTATTCTTAAGCAAGCCGTGGAAGATGCAACTGTCAAAGCCCCGCTACGCCACAACGCAGTAGAAATTTTTGACGAAGTGAATACCGGCAAAAATACCGGCAGCGGCGTACCGTGGGTAACCTGGGACATCATTCCCGACGGTGACGATGCGGAAATCGAAGTTTACATGGCAGGCGGCGGCTGCACATTACCAGGCCGCTCGAAAGTGTTAATGCCATCGGAAGGCTACGAAGGGGTAGTGAAATTCGTCTTTGAAAATATTTCTACTCTCGCGGTAAACGCCTGTCCGCCGGTACTGGTGGGCGTGGGCATCGCCACCTCGGTGGAAACCGCCGCCGTTCTCTCGCGTAAAGCCATTTTGCGCCCGATTGGCAGCCGACATCCCAACCCGAAAGCCGCAGAGCTGGAGCTACGCCTCGAAGAAGGACTCAACCGTCTGGGGATTGGTCCACAAGGGCTGACAGGCAACAGTTCAGTAATGGGTGTTCATATCGAATCTGCCGCTCGCCATCCATCAACCATCGGTGTTGCTGTTTCTACAGGTTGCTGGGCACATCGCCGCGGTACGCTGCGGGTTCATGCCGATCTCACCTTTGAAAATCTGTCTCACACCCGGAGCGCGTTATGAAAAAGATCCTGACAACCCCGATCAACGCTGAAGATCTGCAAGATATTCGCGTCGGCGATGTGATCTACCTGACCGGTACGCTGGTGACCTGCCGCGACGTTTGCCATCGCCGTTTGATCGAACTTAAACGTCCGATCCCTTACGATCTCAACGGCAAGGCGATTTTCCACGCTGGCCCTATCGTGCGTAAAAACGGCGATAAATGGGAGATGGTGTCTGTTGGCCCGACGACCAGTATGCGGATGGAAAGTTTTGAACGTGAATTTATCGAACAGACTGGCGTAAAACTGGTAGTCGGCAAAGGCGGAATGGGGCCGCTGACCGAAGAAGGTTGCCAGAAATTTAAGGCACTGCATGTAATTTTCCCGGCAGGTTGCGCGGTTCTGGCGGCAACTCAGGTGGAAGAGATTGAAGAGGTGCACTGGACAGAACTCGGGATGCCGGAGTCGTTGTGGGTATGCCGGGTCAAAGAGTTCGGTCCGCTGATTGTCTCTATTGATACCCACGGCAACAACCTGATAGCCGAGAACAAAAAACTGTTCGCCGAACGCCGCGATCCTATCGTGGAAGAGATCTGCGAGCGCGTCCATTACATCAAATAACCTTCACGGAGAGGCTCGCCCCTCTCCGTTTTCGCAGGCATAACACGATGAAATCTTCCACTGAATGGTGGCGATATCTCGCGCCGCTGGCCGTCATCGCCATTATTGCTCTACTTCCGGTTCCCGCAGGGCTAGAGAGCCATACCTGGCTCTACTTCGCCGTTTTTACAGGTGTGATCGTTGGACTGATCCTCGAACCCGTGCCGGGTGCCGTGGTGGCGATGGTGGGTATCTCCATCATCGCCATTCTTTCGCCGTGGCTGCTATTCAGCCCGGAGCAACTCGCCCAGCCCGGCTTTAAATTCACCGCCAAATCCCTCTCCTGGGCGGTTTCCGGTTTTTCTAATTCGGTTATCTGGCTGATTTTCGCCGCCTTTATGTTTGGCACCGGCTATGAAAAAACCGGGCTGGGGCGACGTATCGCGCTGATTCTGGTAAAAAAAATGGGGCATCGTACGCTGTTTCTCGGCTATGCGGTGATGTTCTCCGAGCTGATCCTGGCGCCTGTAACACCGTCCAACTCGGCGCGTGGCGCAGGGATTATCTATCCCATCATCCGTAACCTGCCGCCGCTCTATCAATCACAACCGAATGACAGCAGCTCGCGCAGTATTGGGTCTTACATTATGTGGATGGGGATTGTTGCCGACTGCGTGACCAGCGCCATTTTCCTGACGGCGATGGCCCCTAACCTGTTGCTGATTGGCCTGATGAAAAGTGCTTCTCATGCCACACTTAGCTGGGGCGACTGGTTCCTCGGCATGTTGCCGCTCAGTATTTTACTGGTTCTGTTGGTTCCCTGGCTGGCTTACGTGCTGTATCCGCCGGCGCTGAAGTCAGGCGATCAGGTGCCGCGCTGGGCAGAGACGGAACTGCAAGCGATGGGCCCACTCTGTTCGCGTGAAAAACGGATGCTGCTGTTGATGGTCGGCGCACTGGTGCTGTGGATTTTCGGCGGTGATTATATCGATGCCGCGATGGTCGGTTACAGCGTGGTGGCACTGATGCTGCTCCTGCGCATTATCTGCTGGGACGACATTGTCAGTAACAAAGCCGCGTGGAACGTCTTCTTCTGGCTAGCCTCGCTTATCACCCTCGCCACCGGACTCAACAACACGGGTTTTATTAGCTGGTTTGGCAAGCTGTTAGCAGGCAGCTTAAGCAGCTATTCGCCAATAATGGTGATGGTGGCGTTAATTGTGGTGTTTTATCTACTGCGCTACTTTTTTGCCAGCGCCACGGCGTATACCTCTGCCCTCGCGCCGATGATGATTGCCGCCGCGCTGGCGATGCCGGAAATCCCACTGCCAGTGTTCTGCCTGATGGTTGGCGCGGCAATTGGTCTGGGAAGTATCCTTACACCATATGCCACCGGCCCCAGCCCGATTTATTACGGTAGTGGTTATCTGCCAACAGCAGATTACTGGCGACTGGGGGCGATTTTTGGGCTGATATTCCTCGTGTTGCTGGTGATTACCGGCTTACTGTGGATGCCCGTGGTGTTGCTTTAAGGGAGGACGGTGCCGGAAGTGACTCTCCGGCACCGGATAGTTTTACGCAGCCGGTAACTCTGCCAGCGGCCAGCGCGGACGCACGCTGACGCCGAGATCCGCCGTCGCGCCAGCTTTAAACCGCACCATTCCGGCATAGGCGATCATCGCACCGTTATCAGTACAAAACTCCGGGCGTGCGTAGAACACTTCGCCGCGACGCTTTTTCATCATTTCCGCCAGTTTCGCCCGCAGCGTACGGTTAGCACTCACGCCGCCCGCCATGACCAGACGCCTGAAGCCCGTCTGATCCAGCGCTCGCTTGCATTTAATCATCAGCGTATCAACCACCGCATCTTCAAAGGCGCGAGCAATATCGGCTCTCGTCTGGTCGTCGGTACCGTTGTCACGAATGGTGTTCGCGGCAAAAGTTTTCAGACCAGAGAAGCTGAAATCCAGCCCCGGGCGATCGGTCATCGGGCGCGGGAAAACAAAACGCCCGGCGGTGCCCTGAGCCGCCATTTTCGACAGCAGCGGCCCACCTGGATAATCCAGCCCCAGCAGCTTCGCGGTTTTATCAAACGCTTCCCCGGCAGCATCATCAATGGACTCACCGAGCAGCTCATACTGGCCAATGCCAGTCACACTAATTAACTGCGTATGACCGCCGGAAACCAGCAGCGCGACAAACGGGAACTCTGGCGGATTATCTTCCAGCATCGGCGCTAACAGATGCCCTTCCATATGATGTACCGGGATCGCCGGAACGTCCCAGGCAAACGCCAGTGAACGTCCCACCGTTGCGCCAACCAGCAACGCGCCGACTAATCCAGGGCCTGCGGTATAGGCCACAGCATCAATGTCTTTTGCCGTTAAACCAGACTCCTTCAGCGCCTCCTGAATCAGCGGTACGGTTTTACGCACGTGATCGCGGGAGGCCAGTTCAGGCACTACGCCGCCGTAGTCAGCGTGCAATTTCACCTGACTATACAATTGGTTGGCTAACAAACCTTTTTCATCGTCGTAAATGGCGATGCCGGTTTCATCGCAGGAAGTTTCAATACCCAGTACACGCATGACTTGTTTTACCTCGCTTTATTACCGCGCAGTGTAGGACCAATGCGGGTTGATGTAAAACTTTGTTCGCCCCTGGAGAAAGCCTCGTGTATACTCCTCACCCTTATAAAAGTCCCTTTCAAAAGCGGCCGCGGTGCTTTACAAAGCAGCAGCAATTGCAGTAAAATTCCGCACCATTTTGAAATAAGCTGGCGTTGATGCCAGCGGCAAACCGAATTAATCAAAGGTGAGAGGCACATGCCGGTAATTAAAGTACGTGAAAACGAGCCGTTCGACGTAGCTCTGCGTCGCTTCAAGCGTTCCTGCGAAAAAGCAGGTGTTCTGGCGGAAGTTCGTCGTCGTGAATTCTATGAAAAACCGACTACCGAACGTAAGCGCGCTAAAGCTTCTGCAGTGAAACGTCACGCGAAGAAACTGGCTCGCGAAAACGCACGCCGTACTCGTCTGTACTAATTCCCCGAGAGCGTTGCTCTCCGATCAGACCGAGTTGTAGTTGTAAGGCCGTGCTTCCGAAAGGAATGCGCGGCTTATTTTCGTTTATGAATTGCTAAAAATCGGGGCCTATGGCTGGACGAATCCCACGCGTATTCATTAATGATCTGCTGGCACGCACTGACATCGTCGATCTGATCGATGCCCGTGTAAAGCTGAAAAAGCAGGGCAAGAATTATCACGCGTGTTGTCCATTCCACAACGAAAAAACCCCGTCATTCACCGTTAACGGTGAAAAACAGTTTTACCACTGCTTTGGATGTGGCGCGCACGGCAACGCGATCGACTTCCTGATGAACTACGACAAACTTGAGTTCATCGAAACGGTCGAAGAGCTGGCGGCAATGCACAATCTTGAAGTGCCTTTTGAAGCAGGCAGCGGTCCCAGCCAGATAGAACGCCATCAACGACAAACTCTTTATCAGTTGATGGACGGTCTGAATACGTTTTACCAACAATCGTTACAGCAACCTGTTGCAACATCTGCGCGCCAGTATCTGGAAAAACGCGGATTAAGCGATGAAGTGATCGCCCGCTTTGCGATTGGTTTTGCCCCCCCCGGTTGGGACAACGTCCTGAAACGGTTTGGCGGCAATCCAGAAAATCGCCAGTCATTGATTAATGCAGGCATGTTGGTAACCAACGATCAGGGCCGCAGTTACGATCGTTTTCGCGAGCGGGTAATGTTCCCCATTCGCGATAAGCGTGGTCGGGTGATTGGTTTTGGCGGGCGCGTTCTGGGCAACGATACGCCAAAATATCTGAACTCGCCTGAAACCGATATTTTCCATAAAGGCCGCCAGCTTTACGGTCTTTATGAAGCACAGCAGGATAACGCTGAACCCAATCGTCTGCTTGTGGTCGAAGGCTATATGGATGTGGTAGCGCTGGCGCAATACGGTATTAATTACGCTGTAGCGTCATTAGGCACTTCAACCACCGCCGATCACATTCAGTTGTTGTTCCGCGCGACCAACAATGTCATTTGTTGCTATGACGGCGACCGGGCTGGTCGCGATGCCGCCTGGCGAGCGCTGGAAACCGCGCTGCCTTATATGACAGATGGCCGTCAGTTGCGCTTTATGTTTTTACCGGACGGCGAAGATCCTGACACACTGGTGCGCAAAGAAGGTAAAGAGGCGTTTGAAGCGCGAATGGAGCAGGCAATGCCGCTCTCCGCGTTTCTGTTTAACAGCCTGATGCCGCAGGTTGATCTGAGTACTCCTGACGGGCGCGCACGTTTAAGTACGTTGGCGTTGCCGCTGATTTCTCAGGTGCCAGGAGAAACATTGCGCATCTATCTTCGTCAGGAATTAGGCAACAAGTTAGGCATACTTGATGACAGCCAGCTTGAACGATTAATGCCAAAAGCAGCGGAGAGCGTCGTTTCTCGTCCTGTACCGCAGCTAAAACGCACGACCATGCGTATACTTATTGGGTTACTGGTGCAAAATCCAGAACTAGCGACGTTGGTACCGCCGCTTGAAAATCTGGATCAAAATAAGCTTCCCGGACTTGGCTTATTCAGAGAACTGGTCAACACTTGTCTCTCTCAGCCAGGTCTGACCACCGGGCAACTTTTAGAGCACTATCGTGGTACAAATAATGCGGCCACCCTTGAAAAACTGTCGATGTGGGACGATATAGCAGATAAGAATATTGCTGAGCAAACCTTCACCGACTCACTCAACCATATGTTTGATTCGTTGCTTGAATTGCGCCAGGAAGAGTTAATCGCTCGTGAGCGCACGCATGGTTTAAGCAACGAAGAACGCCTGGAGCTCTGGACATTAAACCAGGAGCTGGCGAAAAAGTGATTTAACGGCTTAAGTGCCGAATAGCGCTCGGGAAGCCCCCGACAGCCGCACTGAGAGGCAGCGGCAATGATATAAGTACGCCCTCGTAATTATCGTTGGCGATAAACAACCGTTGAATTTCAGCGTTAACGTCTGAATGACATCCGGTCAGTCGCCCAACACCAACCTCATGAAATAAGTGTGGATACCGTCTTATGGAGCAAAACCCGCAGTCACAGCTGAAACTTCTTGTCACCCGTGGTAAGGAGCAAGGCTATCTGACCTATGCCGAGGTCAATGACCATCTGCCGGAAGATATCGTCGATTCAGATCAAATCGAAGACATCATCCAAATGATCAACGACATGGGCATTCAGGTGATGGAAGAAGCACCGGATGCCGATGATCTGATGCTGGCTGAAAACACCGCGGACGAAGATGCTGCCGAAGCCGCCGCGCAGGTGCTTTCCAGCGTGGAATCTGAAATCGGGCGCACGACTGACCCGGTACGCATGTACATGCGTGAAATGGGCACCGTTGAATTGTTGACCCGTGAAGGCGAAATTGACATCGCTAAACGCATTGAAGACGGGATCAACCAGGTTCAATGCTCTGTTGCTGAATATCCAGAAGCGATCACCTATCTACTCGAACAGTACGATCGTGTTGAAGCAGAAGAAGCACGCCTGTCCGATCTGATCACCGGCTTTGTTGACCCGAACGCAGAAGAAGAGCTGGCGCCGACCGCCACTCACGTCGGTTCAGAGCTTTCCCAGGAAGATCTGGACGATGACGAAGATGAAGACGAAGAAGATGGCGACGATGACGCCGCCGACGATGACAACAGCATCGACCCGGAACTGGCTCGCGAAAAATTTGCTGAACTGCGCGCTCAGTATGTTGTAACGCGTGACACTATCAAAGAAAAAGGCCGCAGCCACGCCGCCGCCCAGGAAGAGATCCTGAAACTGTCTGAAGTGTTCAAACAGTTCCGCCTGGTGCCGAAGCAGTTCGACTATTTGGTCAACAGCATGCGCGTCATGATGGACCGCGTTCGTACGCAAGAACGCCTGATCATGAAGCTCTGCGTTGAGCAGTGCAAAATGCCGAAGAAAAACTTCATCACCCTGTTTACCGGCAACGAAACCAGCGATACCTGGTTCAACGCGGCAATTGCGATGAACAAGCCGTGGTCGGAAAAACTGCATGATGTTTCTGAAGAGGTGCATCGCGCCCTGCAGAAACTGCAGCAGATTGAAGAAGAAACCGGCCTGACCATTGAGCAGGTTAAAGATATCAACCGTCGTATGTCCATCGGTGAAGCAAAAGCCCGCCGCGCGAAGAAAGAGATGGTTGAAGCGAACCTGCGTCTGGTTATTTCTATCGCTAAGAAATACACCAACCGTGGTCTGCAGTTCCTCGATCTGATTCAGGAAGGCAACATCGGTCTGATGAAAGCGGTAGATAAATTCGAATATCGCCGTGGCTACAAGTTCTCCACCTACGCAACCTGGTGGATCCGTCAGGCGATCACCCGTTCTATCGCGGATCAGGCGCGCACCATTCGTATTCCGGTGCATATGATTGAGACCATCAACAAACTCAACCGTATTTCTCGCCAGATGCTACAAGAGATGGGTCGCGAACCGACGCCGGAAGAACTGGCTGAACGTATGCTGATGCCGGAAGATAAGATCCGCAAAGTACTGAAGATCGCCAAAGAGCCAATCTCTATGGAAACCCCGATCGGTGACGATGAAGATTCGCATCTGGGGGATTTTATCGAGGATACCACCCTCGAGCTGCCGCTGGATTCTGCGACCACTGAAAGCCTGCGTGCGGCAACGCACGACGTGCTGGCAGGCCTGACTGCGCGTGAAGCGAAAGTTCTGCGTATGCGTTTCGGTATCGATATGAACACCGACCACACGCTGGAAGAAGTGGGTAAACAGTTCGACGTTACGCGTGAACGTATCCGTCAGATTGAAGCGAAGGCACTGCGTAAACTGCGCCACCCAAGCCGTTCTGAAGTGCTACGTAGCTTCCTGGACGACTAATCTGTAGACCGGATAAGGCGTTCACGCCGCATCCGGTGCTCGTCGCTATACTCAAACGCCATCTTTCCGGTGGCGTTTTTTATTGCCCACGCACCACCAGCGCCTCATTCAACTCCCGATAAGCCTCCACCAGTTTCTCCAGTGAAATGCGGTTTAAACCGCTGGGATTCGGCAACACCCAAATCTGCGTCGAACCAATGACGAGAGTTTGCTTTCCCCACTGCGCGCCTCGCTGGCGGAATCCTTGCTCAAACGCCTGTTTACCCAGAATCGCCAGCGCCTGCGGCTGAAAATTCTCAATTTTTTCAATCAACCTGCGCCCGCCTGCATACAGTTCCTGTCTTGAGACTTCACTGGCCTGCACCGTTGGTCTGTCAACCAGTCTGGTAGCGCCACAGCGATAATCCAGCAGATGCTGCGCCTCCTGCGGCTTCAGTTGCCGGTCAGTAAATCCGGCCTGATAAATAACCTTCCAGAAGCGGTTTGCCGGATGGGCGAACGGAAAACCAAACTCTGCAGTAGAAAGCCCCGGATTGATACCGCAAAACACTACACGCAACTCCGGCGCAAGAATATCGTTAACCATATAAACCCCTAAACAACACAACCGGGGAAAAGTATAACGAATTGAAAACACATTGTTTATAAAAACAGCAGCCGCACGGTAATGGCTGGATCACGACACAGAGTTACTTTATAATCCGCTACCATGGCCCCTTAGCTCAGTGGTTAGAGCAGGCGACTCATAATCGCTTGGTCGCTGGTTCAAGTCCAGCAGGGGCCACCAGATACGGCAAAGGCTGACGAGAAATCGTCAGCCTTTCGTTTTTTCTTGCAGTTCAATCACTTCGCGTGCCAATAAGCCGCTGCGCGTACCCGCTGTGGATCGTATTGTTCCGCTTCAAAGCGACGGCTTAAATTCTTCACCACCTTTCCTTCGCCCGTGACCCAGATGAAGTAATCATCAGCAGGAATCGTCAGTTGCGCCAGACGCGCGTCTACCGCCTGTTCATCATGCGCCAGCCATTCGATATTAAAGCCTTCAAAATGCGCAAGATAATCCTGATAAGCGTTATCCCGCACACTGACCAGTGCGATAACTTGTGGTTTAACGGTAAGTTTGCTCAACGTCTCCAGACGACGACATAGTGCGGGCATCCCTGACTCATCGCAGACATACACCTGATACGTGTAATCCTCTGGCACCACCAGTGAACCGCGCGGCCCAGCCACCGTGAGTTTATCACCCGGTTGCGCCTGCATCGCCCAGCTGCTGGCGACACCACCGTCATGAATAAAGAAATCGATCGCCAGTTCATGGCGTTGTTCATCGTACAGCGGCGTATAGTCGCGAGAAGGAGGACGCGGTCCTTCCGGCCAGACAATCCCCTCTTCAGTTACCGTTGGCAGCACAAAGTGAGAGCCAGGTTGAGGAAAGAAGAGCTTGCTGTGATCGTCAAAGCCGCGCGACGTAAAACCCTCCAGCGCCTCATCGCCGAGGACAATGCGCTGAAAACCGGCGCTGATACGCTCAACGCGTAACACGGTTAATTCACGGAAGCGCAATTCATTGCGAACGCGCTGCGGGTAGCGGGGGGAGTTATTCATTGTTATCGCCTTCGTGATAGTAATCAGATATATCTAAACAAAATTTGTAAATGATAATGATTGTTAATCATGATAAATGCAAGCGATTTGTCGATGATATATCTGAAGTATGTGAAGACATTCAACATTGCAGCAAAGCTGCCGGATGCGGCGTGAACGCCTTATCTGGCCTACATACTGAGTTCATTTGCGTTTAAAAATCATTTTTGTACTTGCAGCAATGCTAACATCAGATATAAATTAGATATATCTAATTAAACAAAAGGAGGCTGACATGAGCCATCATCACGAAGGGTGTTGTAAACACGAAGGACAACCACGCCATGAAGGCTGCTGTAAAGGTGAGAAATCAGAACACGAGCACTGCGGGCACGGTCACCAGCATGAGCACGGCCAATGCTGTGGTGGTCGCCACGGTCGCGGCGGCGGTCGTCGGCAGCGTTTCTTTGGTCACGGTGAATTGCGTTTGGTGATTCTGGATATTCTCTCCCGCGATGACAGCCACGGTTACGAATTGATTAAGGCAATTGAGAATCTGACTCAGGGGAATTACACCCCAAGCCCGGGCGTTATTTATCCGACGCTGGATCTCCTCCAGGAACAATCGCTAATCACCATCCGCGAAGAAGAAGGCGGCAAGAAGCAGATTGCGCTGACTGAACAGGGTGCACAGTGGCTGGAAGAAAACCGCGAACAAGTGGAGATGATTGAAGAGCGAATCAAAGCGCGTTGCGTTGGCGCTGCGCTGCGCCAGAACCCGCAAATGAAGCGGGCGCTGGATAATTTTAAAGCGGTGCTGGACTTACGCGTCAACCAGAGCGATATCAGCGACGCACAGATAAAAAAGATCATTGCGGTGATCGACCGCGCCGCCTTTGATATCACACAACTGGACTAATCGCCGATTGCCGAATGCGGCATAAACCCCTTATCCGACCTGCACACCCCGTAGGCCGGATAAGATGCGCCAGCATCGCATCAGGCATTGTGTTCAAACGGCGACATCCGGCATACCGATTAATGCAGTACCGTCACCGCGTCTTCCAGTCGGCTGGTGCGGTGTTTTGCCCTCGCCGACACCGGCGCACTCTCTTCCACCAACAAAGCACAAAATCTAATTCATTGATTTAAAAAACTTTCACTACTGTAATTATACGGGGGCGTTAATTATCTTGCCCAAAAATCAGGCATTTATTGCCCTGAAAAAGTGTATTTGCGCAGCGAGCACCAAATCCATACCCGATAAAAGGCGTGCAAAACAACAGCAAATGCTAATAAATAGCATTAAATGTTGCGCAAATGATAACCAAATTTGTGTTTATCCCGATTTTCGCAATCGCAACCGGAGTGGCGCAATCCCTGCAATACTTAAATCGGTATCATGTGATACGCGAGCCTCTGGAGCATATTTTGAACAGGTTACCTTCGAGCGCATCGGCTTTAGCGTACAGCGCCCACGCCCTGAATCTCATTGAAAAGCGAACGCTGGATCATGAGGAGATGAAAGCACTTAACCGAGAAGTGATTGAATACTTCAAAGAACATGTCAATCCGGGGTTTTTAGAGTATCGCAAATCTGTTACTGCCGGCGGGGATTACGGAGCCGTAGAGTGGCAAGCGGGAGGTTTAAATACGCTTGTCGACACCCAGGGACAGGAGTTTATCGACTGCCTTGGCGGTTTTGGTATTTTCAACGTGGGGCACCGTAATCCAGTTGTGGTTTCCGCCGTACAGAATCAACTTGCGAAACAACCGCTGCACAGCCAGGAGCTGCTCGATCCGTTACGGGCGATGCTGGCGAAAACCCTTGCCGCGCTAACGCCCGGTAAACTGAAATACAGCTTCTTCTGCAATAGCGGCACCGAGTCCGTTGAAGCGGCGCTTAAACTGGCGAAGGCTTATCAGTCGCCGCGTGGCAAGTTTACTTTTATTGCCACCAGCGGCGCATTCCACGGCAAATCGCTTGGCGCACTGTCAGCCACGGCGAAATCGACTTTCCGAAAACCGTTTATGCCGCTGCTACCGGGGTTCCGTCATATACCGTTTGGCAATATCGAAGCCATGCGTACAGCGCTTAGCGAGTGCAAAAAAACCGGCGACGATGTAGCCGCGGTGATCCTCGAGCCGATTCAGGGCGAAGGTGGCGTTATTCTGCCGCCGCCGGGTTATCTCACCGCCGTGCGTAAGTTGTGCGACGAGTTCGGCGCATTGATGATCCTCGATGAAGTACAAACGGGCATGGGGCGCACAGGCAAGATGTTCGCCTGTGAGCATGAGAACGTTCAGCCGGATATCCTGTGCCTGGCGAAAGCGCTCGGCGGCGGCGTGATGCCGATTGGTGCGACCATCGCCACCGAAGAGGTGTTCTCCGTGCTGTTCGATAACCCGTTCCTGCATACCACGACCTTTGGCGGCAACCCGCTGGCCTGTGCGGCGGCGCTGGCGACCATCAATGTGTTGCTGGAGCAGAACTTACCGGCCCAGGCCGAGCAAAAAGGCGATATGTTGCTGGATGGTTTCCGTCAACTGGCGCGGGAATATCCCGATCTGGTGCAGGAAGCGCGCGGCAAAGGCATGTTGATGGCGATTGAGTTTGTGGACAACGAAATCGGCTACAACTTTGCCAGCGAAATGTTCCGTCAGCGCGTGCTGGTTGCCGGAACGCTCAACAATGCCAAAACTATCCGCATTGAACCCCCACTGACGCTGACGATTGAACAGTGTGAACTGGTGATCAAAGCGGCGCGTAAGGCGCTGGCTGCCATGCGCGTGAGTGTGGAAGAAGCGTAATACCGATGTCGGATGGCGATACGATGTCGCCATCCGCCATTTTCTTATACGATTCGTACGCCTGTCGGCATCATCCGTTCCGGCGTTAACAATACGCTTTCACTGCCGTCATCTGTTTCCGCGCACAGCAGCATGCATTCCGACGTTTCACCGCGCATTTTCGCTTTTTGCAGATTGCACAGCACCACCACCGTTTTACCCATCAACTCGTCTTCGCTGTAATGCGGTACCAGGCTGGTCACGGTTTGCAGCGTTCTTTCACCGACCTCGACCTGCACGATGTACAGCTTATCAGCGTTTTCATGGCGTTTAACTTCCACAATCTTTCCGACGCGCATTTCCAGACGCGCAAAATCGGCGTAAGACACAGTTTCCATCGTTTCCTCCTCAAGTAAAATTTTACTAAACTATAGCAAAAGTTTTTCTCTGTTCTGTACGCTAAAAATGGAGAATGCAGGAGCGATCACATTCATGAGCCGCTGTGTTAACGTTACAGCGTCAAAGAAACGCGCTTTATTTACTGAAAACAGGTGATCAGATAAGCACTTCCTCTACAATGAAGGCGCACATCAGGGAAAGTAAAAAAGGTAAACATGGCAACATTAAAAGACATTGCAATCGAAGCTGGCGTATCCCTGGCGACAGTATCCAGGGTCTTAAATGACGATCCAACGCTGAATGTGAAGGAAGAAACGAAGCATCGCATTCTGGAGATTGCTGAAAAGCTGGAGTACAAGACCAGCAGCGCCCGTAAAATCCAGCCCGGTGCCGTCAGCCAACACCATATTCTGGCCATCTATAGCTACCAGCAGGAGCTGGAGATCAACGATCCTTACTATCTGGCTATCCGCCACGGTATTGAAACTCAATGCGAAAAACTGGCAATCGAGTTGACCAACTGTTATGGACACAGCGGCTTGCCTGACATTAAAAACGTCACTGGCATTTTAATTGTCGGCAAACCTTCGCCAGCCCTACGCGCCGCGGCCTGCGCGTTGACCGACAATATCTGCTTTATCGACTTTCACGAACCCGGCAGCAGTTACGACGCCGTGGATATCGATCTGGCGCGTATCAGTAAAGAAATCATCGATTTCTATATTGCTCAGGGTGTTAATCGTATTGGTTTTATCGGCGGCGAAGACGAACCGGGCAAAGCGGATATTCGCGAGGCAGCGTTTGTCGAGTATGGTCGTCTCAAGCAAGTGGTGCGTGAAGAAGACATCTGGCGCGGTGGCTTTTCCAGTTCGTCGGGCTACGAACTGGCAAAGCAAATGCTGGCGCGGGAAGACTATCCGAAGGCGCTGTTTGTCGCTTCTGACTCCATCGCTATTGGCGTCTTACGGGCAATTCACGAACGTGGCCTGAACATCCCACAGGATATTTCGCTTATCAGCGTTAACGACATCCCCACCGCGCGTTTTACTTTTCCACCGCTCTCCACCGTGCGCATCCATTCCGAAATGATGGGAAGTCAGGGCGTCAACCTGGTATATGAAAAGGCCCGCGATGGCCGCGCGCTGCCGCTATTAGTCTTCGTTCCCAGCAAACTAAAACTGCGCGGCACAACCCGCTAAATCCCCTTACACGCTGTCCGGTAATCGTTGCTGCCGGACAGTGCTGTCGCTTATTTTCGTGATCCAGTTAAAGTAAATGCATTTACTCGCTATTTTTAGTAAAAATTTTACTAAACTCCCCAGTAATTACACAAACTACCATCACCATAAATGGTTCCGATTTCTCTCTACCGGGAGGCCCTATGAATCGCTGGGAAAACATTCAGCTCACCCACGAAAACCGACTGGCGCCGCGTGCGTACTTTTTTTCTTATGATTCTGTTGCGCAGGCGCGTACCTTCGCCCGCGAAACCAGTAGCCTGTTTCTGCCCTTAAGCGGTCAGTGGAATTTCCACTTTTTTGACCATCCGCTACAAGTGCCAGAAACCTTCACCTCTGAGCTAATGGCTGACTGGGGGCACATTACCGTTCCCGCCATGTGGCAAATGGAAGGCCACGGCAAACTGCAATATACCGACGAAGGTTTTCCGTTCCCTATCGATGTGCCGTTTGTTCCCAGCAATAACCCAACCGGTGCCTATCAGCGCATTTTCACTCTCAGCGACGGCTGGCAAGGCAAGCAGACACTGATTAAATTCGACGGCGTCGAAACCTATTTTGAAGTCTACGTGAACGGCCAATATGTCGGTTTCAGCAAGGGCAGTCGTCTGGCCGCAGAGTTTGACATCAGCGCGATGGTGAAAACCGGCGATAACCTGTTGTGTGTGCGCGTGATGCAGTGGGCGGATTCCACCTACGTGGAAGACCAGGATATGTGGTGGTCGGCGGGGATCTTCCGCGATGTTTATCTGGTCGGAAAACACCTAACGCATATTAACGACTTCACCGTGCGCACCGACTTTGACGAAGCCTATTGCGACGCTACTCTGTCCTGCGAAGTGGTACTGGAAAATCTCGCCGCCTCCCCTGCTATAACCACGCTGGAATATACTCTGTTTGATGGCGAGCGCGTGGTGCACAGCAGCGCTATTGCTCATCTGATGATTGAAAAACAGACCTGCGCCAGCTTTGCCTTTACCGTCGCACAGCCGCAGCAATGGTCGGCAGAGTCTCCTTATCTTTACCATCTGGTCATGACGCTGAAAGACGCCGACGGCAACGTTCTGGAAGTGGTGCCGCAACGCATCGGCTTTCGAGATATCAAAGTGCGCGACGGTCTGTTCTGGATCAATAACCGTTATGTGATGCTGCACGGCGTCAACCGCCACGACAACGATCATCGCAAAGGCCGCGCCGTTGGAATGGATCGCGTCGAGAAAGATCTCCAGTTGATGAAGCAGCACAACATCAACTCTGTGCGTACCGCTCACTACCCGAACGATCCGCGTTTTTACGAACTGTGCGACATCTACGGTCTGTTTGTGATGGCGGAAACCGACGTCGAGTCGCACGGCTTTGCTAACGTCGGCGATATCAGCCGTATTACCGACGATCCGCAGTGGGAAAACGTCTACGTCGAGCGTATCGTTCGCCATATTCATGCGCAGAAAAACCATCCGTCGATCATCATCTGGTCGCTGGGCAATGAATCCGGCTATGGCTGTAACATCCGCGCGATGTACCATGCGGCGAAGGCGCTGGATGACACGCGACTGGTGCATTACGAAGAAGATCGCGATGCTGAAGTGGTCGATATTATTTCCACCATGTACACCCGCGTGCCGCTGATGAATGAGTTTGGTGAATACCCGCATCCCAAGCCGCGCATCATCTGCGAATACGCTCATGCGATGGGGAACGGACCTGGTGGGCTGACGGAGTACCAGAACGTTTTCTATAAGCACGATTGCATTCAGGGACATTATGTCTGGGAGTGGTGCGACCACGGGATCCAGGCGCAGGATGACAACGGCAATGTCTGGTATAAATTCGGCGGCGATTACGGCGACTATCCCAACAATTATAACTTCTGCCTTGATGGTTTGATCTATTCCGATCAGACGCCGGGACCGGGTCTGAAAGAGTACAAACAGGTTATCGCGCCAGTGAAAGTTCACGCGCTGGATCTGACCCGCGGCGAGTTAAAAGTAGAAAATAAACTGTGGTTTACCACGCTTGATGACTACACCCTGCACGTAGATGTGCGCGCCGAAGGCGAAACGCTCGCGACGCAGCAGATTAAACTGCGCAACGTTGCGCCAAACAGCGAAGCGCCATTGCATATTACGCTGCCGCAACTGGACACCCGTGAAGCGTTCCTCAACATTATGGTGACCAAAGATTCCCGCACCCGCTACAGCGAAGCCGGGCATCATATCGCTACATATCAGTTCCCGTTAAAGGAAAACACTGCGCAGCCAGTGCCTTTCACACCGAACAACGCTCGCCCTCTAACGCTGGAAGACGATCGTTTGAGCTGCACCGTTTGCGGCTACAACTTCGCGATCACCTTCTCAAAATTAACGGGCAAACCGACGTCATGGCAGGTGAATGGCGAATCGCTGCTGACTCGCGAGCCGAAGATCAACTTCTTCAAGCCGATGATCGACAACCACAAGCAGGAGTACGAAGGGCTGTGGCAGCCGAATCATTTGCAGATTATGCAGGAACATCTGCGCGACTTTGCCGTTGAACAGAGCGATGGCGAAGTGTTGATCATCTGCCGCACGGTGATTGCCCCACCGGTGTTTGACTTCGGAATGCGCTGCACCTACATCTGGCGCATCGCTGCCGATGGCCAGGTTAACGTGGCGCTTTCCGGCGAACGTTACGGCGACTATCCGCACATCATTCCGTGCATCGGTTTCACCATGGGGATTAACGGCGAATACGACCAGGTGGCGTACTACGGACGCGGGCCGGGCGAAAACTATGCTGACAGCCAGCAAGCCAACATTATCGATATCTGGCGCAGTAACGTCGATGCGATGTTCGAGAACTATCCGTTCCCACAGAACAACGGCAACCGTCAGCATGTACGTTGGGCGACGCTCACTAATCGCCACGGCAGCGGCCTGCTGGTGGTTCCGCAGCGCCCAATTAACTTCAGCGCCTGGCACTACACCCAGGAGAACATCCACGCCGCCCAGCACTGCAACGAGCTGCAGCGTAGTGATGACATCACCCTGAATCTTGACGATCAGTTGCTCGGCCTCGGCTCCAACTCCTGGGGCAGCGAAGTGCTGGACTCCTGGCGCGTCTGGTTCCGTGATTTCAGCTACGGCTTTACGTTGTTGCCGATTTCTGGCGGGGAAGCTACCGCGCAAAGCCTGGCGTCGCATGAGTTCGGCGCAGGGTTCTTTTCTACAAATTTGCACAGCGAGAATAAGCAATGAGGATCATCGATAACTTAGAACAGTTCCGCCAGATTTATGCCTCTGGTAAAAAGTGGCAACGTTGCGTTGAAGCGATTGAAAATATCGACAACATTCAGCCTGGCGTCGCCCACTCCATCGGTGACTCATTGACTTACCGCGTGGAGACAGACTCCGCGACCGATGCGCTATTTACCGGGCATCGACGCTATTTTGAAGTGCATTACTACCTGCAAGGGCAACAAAAGATCGAATATGCGCCGAAAGAGACATTACAGGTAGTGGAATATTATCGCGATGAAACTGATCGTGAATATTTAAAAGGCTGCGGAGAAACCGTTGAGGTCCACGAAGGGCAAATCGTTATTTGCGATAACCATGAAGCATATCGGTTTATCTGCAATAACGCGGTCAAAAAAGTGGTCCTCAAAGTTACCATCGAAGATGGTTATTTCCATAACAAATAACAACTACGGCGGCATAAGGAGTTTGCCGCCACCGCTACCCTACTCATTTTCGGAGATGTGTTATGTCTGATACCAAACGTAATACAATTGGCAAATTTGGCTTGCTCTCGCTGACTTTTGCCGCCGTTTACAGCTTTAACAACGTTATCAATAATAATATTGAGCTTGGACTGGCCTCGGCGCCAATGTTTTTCCTCGCAACGATTTTTTATTTTATTCCCTTCTGTCTGATCATCGCAGAATTTGTCTCGTTAAATAAAAACTCAGAAGCTGGTGTCTACGCGTGGGTAAAAAGTTCGCTGGGCGGGCGTTGGGCATTTATTACTGCCTATACCTACTGGTTCGTAAACCTGTTCTTTTTCACCTCGCTGTTACCGCGCGTTATTGCTTACGCTTCATATGCCTTCCTCGGCTACGAATATATTATGACGCCGGTTGCCACCACTATTATCAGTATGGTGCTGTTCGCCTTCTCTACCTGGGTTTCTACCAACGGGGCGAAAATGCTGGGGCCAATCACCTCTGTCACCTCAACGCTGATGCTGCTATTAACACTCTCCTACATTTTACTGGCAGGAACAGCACTGGTTGGCGGCGTGCAACCTGCGGACCCCATCACCGTTGACGCGATGATCCCGAACTTTAACTGGGCATTCCTCGGCATTACCACCTGGATCTTTATGGCCGCAGGTGGTGCGGAGTCCGTCGCGGTGTACGTTAACGACGTCAAAGGTGGTTCGAAATCGTTCGTTAAAGTGATCATCCTCGCCGGGATTTTCATTGGCGTGCTGTACTCCGTCTCCTCGGTGTTGATTAACGTTTTTGTCAGCAGCAAAGAGTTGAAGTTTACCGGTGGATCGGTGCAAGTATTCCACGGCATGGCGGCGTATTTTGGTCTGCCGGAAGCGTTGATGAATCGCTTTGTCGGTCTGGTGTCCTTTACCGCGATGTTCGGTTCCCTGCTGATGTGGACCGCAACGCCGGTGAAAATTTTCTTCTCCGAAATCCCGGAAGGTATCTTTGGTAAGAAAACCGTCGAACTGAACGAAAACGGCGTTCCGGCGCGCGCGGCATGGATCCAGTTCCTGATTGTCATCCCGCTGATGATTATCCCGATGCTCGGTTCCAATACCGTGCAGGATCTAATGAATACCATTATTAATATGACTGCCGCAGCGTCCATGCTTCCGCCGTTATTCATCATGCTGGCTTATCTGAATTTACGTGCCAAATTAGATCACCTGCCACGCGATTTCCGCATGGGCTCCCGTCGTACCGGAATTATTATCGTTTCGATGCTGATTGCGATATTTACCGTAGGGTTTGTCGCTTCTACTTTCCCGACCGGCGGCAATATTATGACTATCATTTTTTATAACGTCGGCGGTATCGTTATCTTCCTCGGCTTTGCATGGTGGAAATACAGTAAATATATAAAAGGATTAACGGCTGCAGAGCAGCCATATTGAAGCATCTCCCGCCAGCAATGTTGAATAATCAGACTGATAAAAAATGAGTAGGGACTTCCCCTCTTCCTGAAAGGAAGAGGGAGAAAAGTATCCGCTTTTGTATTTTTTCATTATTTATTACACCGATAAAAGGCTGTATTTTTTTCTTTAGCTCATGGACTAACATAATGAAATTAACCAGTGCACCATGCAGAGCATTACTTGCTCTGCCATTTTGCTACGCTTTTTCTGCGATTGGCGAAGAGATTCGCCCAGCAGAACATGACGACACCAAAACGCCCGTTATTACCTCGCCATCTTCTCCTTCGTTTCGTTTTTACGGCGAATTAGGGGTTGGCGGATATATGGATTTAGAGGGTGAAAATAAACATAAATACAGCGACGGCACCTATATTGAAGGCGGTCTGGAGATGAAATATGGCGCCTGGTTTGGTCTGATTTATGGTGAAGGCTGGACCGTGCAAGCCGATCACGACGGCAATGCCTGGGTGCCCGATCATAGTTGGGGCGGTTTTGAAGGAGGGATTAACCGTTTCTATGGCGGTTATCGTACCAACGATGGCACCGAAATCATGTTGAGCCTGCGTCAGGATTCCTCGCTGGATGATCTGCAATGGTGGGGCGATTTTACACCCGATCTGGGCTACGTCATTCCCAATACCCGCGACATTATGACCGCGCTGAAGGTGCAAAACTTAACCGGAAACTTCCGCTATAGCGTCACCGCTACCCCTGCCGGACATCATGACGAAAGCAAAGCCTGGCTGCATTTCGGCAAATACGATCGCTACGACGACAAATACACCTATCCGGCAATGATGAACGGTTACATCCAGTATGATCTCGCCGAAGGTATCACCTGGATGAACGGTCTGGAAATTACCGACGGCACAGGACAACTCTATCTTACTGGTCTGCTTACCCCTAACTTCGCCGCCCGCGCCTGGCACCATACCGGACGCGCCGACGGACTGGACGTACCGGGAAGTGAAAGTGGGATGATGGTGAGCGCCATGTATGAAGCGTTAAAGGGTGTTTATCTCTCCACCGCTTACACCTACGCCAAACATCGTCCTGACCACGCAGAGGATGAAACTACCTCCTTTATGCAGTTTGGTATCTGGTACGAATACGGCGGCGGACGTTTCGCTACGGCTTTCGACAGTCGCTTCTACATGAAAAATGCATCTCACGATCCCAGCGACCAACTCTTCCTGATGCAATATTTTTACTGGTAATAAGGACAGTAACCTCATGAAAATCAAAACCATTTTAACGCCATTAGCCTGTGCTCTGCTGATGAGTTTTTCCGCCCATGCCGCTAACGCTGACAATTATAAAAACGTGATTAACCGTACCGGCGCGCCGCAGTACATGAAAGATTACGATTACGACGACCACCAGCGTTTCAACCCATTTTTTGATCTCGGTGCCTGGCATGGTCATCTGTTGCCAGATGGCCCGAACACCATGGGCGGTTTTCCGGGCGTTGCGCTGCTGACAGAAGAGTACATCAACTTTATGGCCAGTAATTTCGATCGCCTGACCGTCTGGCAAGACGGCAAGAAAGTTGACTTCACGCTGGAGGCGTACAGTATTCCCGGCGCGCTGGTGCAAAAGTTGATATCGAAAGATGTACAGGTCGAAATGACTCTGCGCTTCGCCACGCCGCGCACATCACTACTGGAAACCAAAATCACCAGCGATAAACCGCTGGATCTGGTGTGGGATGGCGAACTGCTGGAAAAACTGGAAGCGAAAGAAGGGAAACCACTTTCCGATAAAACCATTGCTGGCGAGTACCCTGACTATCAGCGCAAAATCAGCGCCACTCGTGATGGCCTGAAAGTCACCTTTGGCAAAGTGCGCGCCACCTGGGATCTGCTGACTTCCGGCGAATCGGAATATCAGGTGCATAAATCATTACCGATGCAGACTGAAATCAACGGTAATCGCTTTACCAGTAAGGCGCATATCAACGGTTCAACGACGCTCTACACCACCTACTCCCACCTGCTGACTGCCCAGGAAGTTAGCAAAGAACAGATGCAAATCCGCGATATTCTGGCGCGTCCGGCGTTTTATCTCACCGCCTCACAGCAACGCTGGGAAGAGTATCTGAAGAAAGGATTAACTAACCCGGATGCAACGCCGGAGCAGACGCGCGTCGCGGTGAAAGCGATCGAAACCCTCAACGGTAACTGGCGCTCGCCTGGCGGTGCGGTGAAATATAACACTGTCACGCCGTCGGTAACCGGGCGTTGGTTCTCCGGCAACCAGACCTGGCCGTGGGATACCTGGAAGCAAGCATCTGCGATGGCGCACTTCAACCCGGATATCGCCAAAGAGAATATTCGCGCGGTCTTCTCCTGGCAGATCCAGCCTGGCGACGCGGTGCGTCCACAGGATGTGGGATTTGTGCCGGACCTGATTGCGTGGAACCTTAGCCCCGAGCGTGGCGGCGATGGCGGCAACTGGAACGAACGTAACACTAAACCCAGCCTTGCCGCCTGGTCGGTGATGGAAGTGTACAACGTCACTCAGGACAAAGCCTGGCTGGCAGAGATGTACCCGAAACTGGTGGCCTATCACGACTGGTGGTTACGTAACCGCGATCACAACGGTAACGGCGTGCCGGAATATGGCGCAACCCGCGATAAAGCCCACAACACTGAGAACGGCGAAATGCTGTTTACGGTGAAAAAAGGCGACAAAGAAGAGACGCTGTCTGGGCTGAACAACTACGCTCGCGTGGTGGAGAAAGGCCAGTATGACAGTCTGGAAATTCCGGCACAGGTTGCCGCATCGTGGGAATCGGGTCGTGATGATGCCGCCGTTTTTGGTTTTATCGACAAAGAACAACTGGACAAATATGTCGCAAGCGGCGGTAAACGTAGCGACTGGACGGTGAAATTCGCCGAGAACCGCAGCCAGGACGGAACATTGCTGGGCTACTCGCTATTGCAGGAATCGGTGGATCAGGCCAGCTACATGTACAGCGACAACCATTATCTGGCCGAGATGGCGAAAATCCTCGGCAAACCCGAAGAAGCCAAACGTTATCGCCAGTTGGCAGTACAGCTCGCAGATTACATCAATACTTGTATGTTCGACCCGGCCACACAGTTCTACTATGACATACGCATTGAAGATAAACCGTTAGCGAACGGCTGCGCGGGCAAGCCGATTGTCGAACGAGGTAAAGGACCGGAAGGCTGGTCGCCGCTGTTTAACGGTGCAGCAACGCAGGCCAACGCCGACGCGGTGGTGAAGGTGATGCTGGATCCAAAAGAGTTCAACACCTTTGTCCCGCTGGGAACGGCAGCGTTAACCAACCCGGCCTTTGGCGCGGATATCTACTGGCGCGGGCGCGTATGGGTGGATCAGTTCTGGTTTGGTCTGAAAGGGATGGAGCGTTACGGTTATCGCGATGATGCCCTGAAACTGGCGGATACGTTCTTCCGACACGCCAAAGGGTTAACCGCCGATGGTCCGATTCAGGAGAATTACAACCCGCTCACTGGCGCGCAGCAAGGCGCACCAAATTTCTCCTGGAGTGCCGCGCATTTGTATATGTTGTATAACGATTTTTTCCGTAAGCAGTAATTTGCAACGGCTGGCGGATGCGGCGTGAACGCCTTATCCGCCCTACATGTGCTACATGTGCAATCCCCCAGTTCCCCAGGCCGGATAAGACGCGGCAGGCGTCGCATCCGGCGTTTGCACCGCGCCACTGGCGGAGGCAGCGTAAACACCTTATCCGCCCCGCATGTGCGTTCCGTAGGCCGGATAAGACGCGGCAAGCGTCGCATCCGGCGTCTGCACCGCGCACTGCGGAGGCAGCGTAAACACCTTATCCGCCCTACATGTGCAATCCCCCAGTTCCGTAGACCGGATAAGACGCGTCAAGCGTCGCATCCGGCGTTACCACCGGGTGTATTCTTTTTGAATCCCATCACAAACCCCGCATTCCCCTTTTCCCTTTTCTCCGGCGATGGCTAAATTAGAACTCATCCGACTACATAACAATTATTTTACATACTGGACAATCTTATGAGCTATCCGTCACTGTTCGCCCCGCTTGATTTAGGCTTCACCACATTAAAGAACCGTGTGCTGATGGGCTCAATGCACACCGGACTGGAGGAATACCCGGACGGTGCGGAACGGCTGGCGGCGTTTTATGCTGAACGCGCCCGTCACGGCGTGGCGCTGATTGTCAGCGGCGGCATTGCCCCAGATTTAACAGGCGTTGGCATGGAAGGCGGCGCAATGCTTAACGACGCCAGCCAGATCCCGCACCATCGCACCATTACTGAAGCGGTACATCAGGAAGGCGGCAAAATTGCCCTGCAAATTTTGCATACCGGGCGCTATAGCTACCAGCCGCATCTGGTTGCGCCCTCCGCATTGCAGGCCCCCATCAACCGCTTTGTTCCCCATGAACTGACCCACGAAGAGATCCTGCGACTGATCGACGACTTCGCCCGCTGCGCACAACTGGCGCGAGAAGCAGGATACGATGGCGTAGAGGTAATGGGTTCCGAAGGGTATTTGATCAACGAGTTCCTTACCCTGCACACCAACCAGCGTAGCGACCAATGGGGCGGCGATTACCCTAACCGGATGCGGTTTGCCGTTGAAGTGGTGCGTACAGTACGCGAGCGCGTCGGCAACGACTTTATTATTATCTATCGCCTGTCAATGCTCGACCTGGTCGAAGGCGGCGGGACTTTTAGCGAAACGGTAGAACTGGCGCAGGCCATTGAAGCGGCGGGTGCAACCATTATCAATACTGGAATAGGCTGGCATGAAGCGCGGATTCCGACCATCGCCACCCCCGTGCCGCGCGGCGCATTTAGCTGGGTCACACGCAAACTGAAAGGCCACGTCTCGCTACCACTGGTGACCACCAACCGGATTAACGATCCGCAGATTGCCGACGATATTCTCTCCCGTGGCGATGCGGACATGGTGTCAATGGCGCGACCATTTCTCGCCGATGCGGAACTGTTATCAAAAGCGCGATCGGGACGAGCGGATGAGATCAACACCTGCATCGGCTGCAATCAGGCCTGCCTGGATCAGATCTTCGTCGGTAACGTCACCTCGTGCCTGGTAAATCCTCGCGCCTGCCATGAAACCAAAATGCCGATCCTTCCCGCCGTGCAGAAAAAAAATCTGGCGGTGGTCGGTGCGGGTCCTGCGGGACTGGCGTTTGCCATTAACGCGGCAGCACGTGGACATCAGGTAACGCTGTTTGATACTCACGGTGAGATCGGTGGGCAGTTCAACATTGCCAAACAGATCCCCGGTAAAGAGGAGTTCTACGAAACACTACGTTACTACCGCCGAATGATCGAAGTGACCGGAGTAACGCTCAAACTTAATCACACTGTGACAGCGGATCAATTACAGATGTTCGATGAAACGATCCTCGCCAGCGGGATCGTACCGCGCGTTCCGCCCATCGACGGGATCGATCATCCAAAGGTGCTGAGTTACCTCGATGTACTGCGCGACAAAGCGCCGGTAGGCAACAAAATCGCCATCATCGGTTGTGGCGGTATTGGTTTTGATACGGCGATGTATTTGAGTCAGCCAGGGGAGTCCACCAGCCAAAATATCGCCGAGTTCTGTAATGAGTGGGGGATCGACAGCAGCCTGCAACAGGCCGGAGGTTTAAGTCCGCAAGGCATGCAGATCCCGCGTAGCCCACGGCAAATTGTGATGCTCCAGCGCAAAACCAGCAAACCAGGGCAAGGGTTAGGCAAAACGACGGGCTGGATCCATCGCACCACTCTGCTCTCGCGCGGCGTGAAAATGATCCCTGGCGTAAGCTATCAAAAGATCGATGATGATGGATTACACGTGGTGATCAACGGCGAAACGCAGGTATTCGCCGTTGATCATGTGGTGATCTGCGCGGGACAAGAGCCAAACCGCACGCTGGCACAACCGCTGATTGATAGTGGGAAAACCGTGCATTTAATCGGTGGCTGCGATGTGGCAATGGAACTGGACGCGCGGCGAGCGATAGCGCAGGGAACACAGCTTGCACTGGAGATTTAAATCGTGCATTGAAGTACCGGATCCGGCCTGAGAGTAACGTGCTGAACGTAGGCCGGATAAGGCGCTCACGCCGCATCCGGCAGGTGGCATTAATCAATAAACAACGCAGGGGAAATGCCGAATCGCGCTGCCAGTTTTTTAGCGTGTTCCAGCGTTAATTTTCTCTTCCCGTTCAAAACGCGTGATACCATGGATTTACTGCCAATTTCTGGAAGATCGGAAAGGGTTAAGCCGTATTGATCCATCAGGGTACGAATCACAGCAACACCGCCAGACATGGCTTGAACCATCGCATTAAATTCAGCAAATTCGGGCGCTGATTCTTCCCACGCGGTTATTTTGGCACACACCAGATCCAGCAAGGGATTTTCAGGATCGTTGAGCAGCAGATGATCTACCAGTTCCAGCGCCTGGGCATACTGTTCTTCGCTCTGGATACCCGCCAGAAAAGGTGCCACATCGGTTAGCTTTTCTCCTGCTTGCAAGATATCGGCAATCGCAATCATTTTTTCCCCTTAGTACGATGAACAGCGGTAAAGAAATCGTATTCTTTGTGCGTCATAACTTCACGTATGTAGCACTTTTGCGATTCAAAAAAGACCATTGCTACAACACGTAATTCATTGCCCCCGACATTGAAAACATAATGCTTATCCAGATATTTGAAGTTATCCAGAGATGGGAACACTGCTTTTAATGACTCAGGTTTTTTGAAGTATCCCTTAGCAATCGTGTTCCCCAGTGCCACCAACTCCGTTTTATGCTGCGGATATTTTTCCGCTGCATCTTTCAATGCTTTTTGAGTGATCAGGTGCATTCTTCATCAAGTCCGTTGACAAATTGGCAATATGATAACATCCGTTGACAGATTGGCAACGGATGAATTTATCTGTGTGACGGAAGAATAAACGTTGAAAAACGCTAAACAAGAGAATGCAGGGATGGTGACAGGGATTTTTTGTTTTATGGAAGCGCGATTCCAAAACTGGGCATACATTGCCGGATGCGACGCTTAACGCGTCTTATCCGGCCTGAGGGTAACGTGCTGAACGTAGGCCGGATAAGGCGTTCACGCCGCATCCGGCAGGTTTTCTTAATCTTATCGACGACGCCCCAGTTTCACCGATTTCAGCACCACAAATTTATTATTCGTCGCAATAGTGGTGCAATTGCCAAAAATCTTCTTCAGTTTGTGAAAGTAATCCAGATGGCGGTTGGCAACGATATACAGCTCGCCGTTGATTTTCAGGCAGCGGCGGGCGTGGTGGAACATCTCCCAGGCAACGTTATCGGTCAGCGCATGTTGCTGGTGAAACGGCGGGTTGCAGAGCACAGCATTAAAGCGGAAAGGCTCCACGCCGGAGAGCGCATTGTTGATCATAAACTCGCAACGATCCAACGCCTCTGGCATGTTGGTTTCTACGTTCAAACGGCTGGAAGCAACCGCCATCGGCGATTCATCGACAAACACCACTTTCGCCAGCGGGTTTTTATCAAGCAGCGTCAGGCCAATAACGCCGTTACCACAGCCGAGATCAACAATCTCACCATCGAGATTTTCCGGCAGATGCTGCATAAAAAAGCGCGCACCAATATCCAGCCCGGTGCGGGAGAAGACATTCGCATGATTATGGATAGTCCAGTCGGTGCCTTCCAGCTTCCAGCTAACGGTCTGCGGCGCATCGGCCAGCGGCGGTTCATTGAAAGTACAATTAATCAGGCGTGCTTTCTTCCAGGCCAGCGTGGTGGTGGTCGGGCCGAGCACTTTTTCGAACAGTTCCAGCGTGGAGGTGTGAATGTCACGCGCTTTAGCACCAGCAATAATACGTGTATCCGGCGTGACCACTTTGCGCAACGCACGCAGTTGTTGTTCCAGCAATGCCAGCGTTTTCGGCACTTTGATCAGCACTACGCCCGGCTGTTGCGGGTAGTCAGCGGTACTGTCGAGAAACTTCACGCTCGATTCATCAATTCCGTTGAGGCGCAAATTCTCGCGCGTCGCCAGTTCGCTGATGTATGAGTCGCCAATGCTGTACGGCTTATGTTCTGCCAGCGCACAACTTAACGCACCAAAAGCATCATTCAGGATCAACACCGGGCCGCGGATTTCTGTGTCGTCCAACTGTTGCAGCAAATATTCATCCGCCGCTTCCCACGCCTGTAGCGGGTTAACGTCATCCGTCGCCGGAAAACGTTGTAATGTCAGTGAACGGAAACCGTTGTCTAAGTGGCTCATCGGCCCTCCTGAATGATAAAATTTCGACGTTGCCCCTGAAAAGGGTGCGTGAGTATACCCTTTTTCTCTTTTTCGTGGGCGGTTATGAGCAATCTTACTTATCTTCAGGGTTATCCCGAGCAGCTACTTTCCCAGGTGCGCACGCTGATTAATGAACAGCGTCTGGGCGATGTGCTGGCAAAACGCTATCCGGGAACACACGACTACGCCACCGATAAAGCCCTCTGGCAATACACTCAGGATCTGAAAAATCAGTTTCTGCGCAATGCCCCGCCGATCAATAAAGTGATGTATGACAATAAGATCCACGTGCTGAAAAACGCGCTCGGGTTACATACCGCTGTTTCGCGTGTGCAGGGCGGCAAGCTGAAAGCAAAAGCAGAGATTCGCGTCGCGACCGTGTTTCGCAACGCGCCGGAACCGTTTTTGCGCATGATCGTGGTGCACGAGCTGGCGCATCTGAAGGAGAAAGAGCACAACAAAGCGTTCTACCAGTTGTGCTGCCATATGGAGCCGCAGTACCACCAGCTTGAGTTCGATACCCGCCTGTGGCTGACGCAACTGTCGCTTGGGCAGGACAAAATCTGAAAATGATCTCAGGCGTTATCTTTTTTATTGTTAACGCCTACAATCGGCCTCTCCTCTTTCGTTAAGGATAACGACCATGTTGCGCGCATTTGCCTGCTTTCTCCGCCGCGTTTGTTTTTCTCGCCGGGCTCTCAAGATTGCCTGTTTTCTGTTGCTCGCAGCGGGAGCGATGATTTTTATCGCCGATCGGACGATGGTCAAAGCTAGTCAACAACTGACCTGGAGCGATGTTGATGCTGTTCCGGCACGTAACGTTGGGCTGCTACTGGGGGCTAAACCCGGTAATAATTACTTTACCCGGCGAGTGAATAGCGCAGCAGCGTTGTACCACGCAGGAAAAGTAAAGTGGCTACTCGTCAGCGGCGATAACGGAAGTAAAAATTACGATGAAGCTTCTGGAATGCAACAGGCATTAATCGCTAAAGGCGTCCCGGCCAAAGCGATTTTCTGTGATTACGCAGGTTTCTCAACTCTCGATTCTGTGGTTCGCGCCAATAAGGTTTTTGGTGAAAACCATATCACCATTATTTCGCAGGAATTTCATAACCAACGCGCTATCTGGCTGGCAAAACAATACAACATAGACGCCATCGGGTTTAACGCTCCAGACCTGGAGAAAGGACGCGGAAAGTTGGTTCGCCTGCGAGAGAAACTCGCCAGAGTCAGCGCGGTGATTGACGCGAAAATCCTCCATCGTCAGCCGAAATATCTGGGGCCATCGGTCATGATTGGCCCGTTTAGTGAGCATGGCTGTCCGGCGAAAGAATAATGCGTATCTGCGCACGTCGAAGATGAAAAAGGCGTGCTACATTGACGACAGAATCCCTTTATGGAGTAACCCCGCGTTATGATACGTTTCGCCGTGATTGGTACCAACTGGATCACCCGCCAGTTCGTCGAGGCCGCCCATGAGAGCGGCAAATATAAGTTAACCGCCGTCTATTCCCGCAGCCTTGAACAGGCCCAGCACTTCGCTAATGATTTTTCTGTCGAACATCTGTTTACGTCGCTGGAAGCGATGGCAGAAAGCGATGCCATTGACGCGGTGTATATTGCCAGTCCAAACGCCCTGCATTTTCCCCAGACGCAACTTTTCCTTAGCCACAAAATTCACGTGATTTGCGAGAAGCCGCTGGCGTCGAACCTGGCGGAAGTGGATGCCGCCATTGCTTGCGCGCGGGAAAATCAGGTGGTGCTGTTTGAAGCGTTTAAAACAGCCTACCTGCCTAATTTTCATTTGTTACGCCAGATGCTGCCGAAAGTCGGCAAACTGCGTAAAGTTTTTTTCAACTATTGCCAGTATTCCTCGCGTTATCAACGTTATCTGAACGGCGAGAATCCCAACACCTTTAACCCAGCGTTCTCTAACGGTTCGATTATGGATATCGGTTTTTACTGTCTGGCAGCAGCGGTGGCGTTATTTGGCGAACCGAAAAACGTGCAGGCGACCGCCAGTTTGCTGGATAGCGGTGTGGATGCTCACGGCGTAGTGGTGATGGATTACGGTGATTTCAGCGTCACCTTGCAGCACTCAAAAGTCAGCGATTCTGTACTGGCGAGCGAGATTCAGGGCGAAGCGGGATCGCTGGTGATTGAAAAACTGTCTGAATGTCAGAAAGTCTGCTTTGTGCCGCGCGGCAGCCAGATGCAGGATCTCACTCAGCCACAGCATATTAATACCATGCTCTACGAAGCTGAGTTGTTTGCTGAACTGGTGGATGAGCATCTGGTTAATCATCCGGGGCTGGCAGTCAGTCGCATCACTGCCAAACTGCTGACCGAGATCCGCCGCCAGACCGGGGTAGTTTTTCCGGCAGATAGCGTAAAGCAATAATGGTTACCGTAAAGCAGTGTAAAAGGTATGTAACAGACCATTGACTGGCTGAATGGTCTGTCATACTTTGTTACCTGCAAAGGGGAGTAACTTCATTGTCGGTCGATCGTCATTACGATGTGTGAAAAACCACATCCGGTCACCGGGCAACCCGAAAGGAATACGCAGATATGTCCCTTTCAGACTGATGGCAAACGTAAAGTTGCCTGATGCGCTTCGCTTATCAGGCCTACATTGTTCCGGCAATCTATTGAATTTGCATGGTTTTGTAGGCTGGATAAGGCGTTCACGCCGCATCCGGCATTAACAAAGACACTTTGTCACCAATCTGAAAGGAATACGCAGACGTATTCCTTTTTTGTTGTAAGTGAGACCTTGCCGGAAGGCGAGGTCTATGCATAAAAAGCAGCGGCTGACGTCTTCCGACGTTGGCCGTTTTTTTATGTGTAAGGAACTTCTATGAATACTGTCGGCACGCCGTTGTTATGGGGCGGATTCGCTGTCGTTGTCGCCATTATGCTGGCTATCGACCTGTTGTTGCAGGGGCGTCGTGGCGCACATGCCATGACCATGAAACAGGCTGCGGCCTGGTCGCTGGTCTGGGTGACGCTGTCATTACTGTTTAACGCCGCTTTCTGGTGGTATCTGGTGCAAACCCAGGGACGCGAAGTTGCCGACCCGCAGGCACTGGCTTTCCTCACCGGTTATCTGATTGAGAAATCGCTGGCGGTTGATAACGTCTTTGTCTGGCTGATGTTGTTCAGCTATTTCTCTGTTCCGGCGGCGTTACAACGGCGCGTGCTGGTATATGGCGTACTCGGGGCGATTGTTCTGCGTACCGTTATGATCTTCACCGGTAGCTGGCTGATTTCGCAGTTCGACTGGATCCTGTATATCTTCGGCGCATTCCTGCTGTTTACCGGCGTGAAGATGGCGCTGGTTCATGAAGATGAATCAGGAATCGGCGATAAGCCGCTGGTGTGCTGGCTGCGCGGTCATTTGCGCATGACCGACACCATCGACAACGAGCATTTCTTTGTGCGCAAGAATGGCCTGTTGTATGCCACGCCGCTGATGCTGGTGTTGATTCTGGTGGAGTTGAGCGACGTGATTTTCGCCGTGGATAGCATTCCGGCTATCTTCGCCGTGACCACTGACCCGTTCATCGTGCTGACCTCAAACCTGTTTGCGATCCTCGGCTTGCGTGCGATGTATTTCCTGCTGGCAGGCGTGGCAGAGCGTTTCTCGATGCTCAAATATGGTCTGGCGGTGATTCTGGTGTTTATCGGTATCAAGATGCTGATTGTCGATTTCTACCATATTCCGATCGCCGTCTCACTGGGCGTGGTGTTTGGCATTCTGGTGATAACGTTTATTATCAACGCGTGGGTGAATTATCGGCATGATAAGCAGCGGGGAGAATGATTCGCTGCATATTAAGCCATTACTGGAGATAACCCATTCCAGACAAAGATGAGCCATTAATTATGTAATCGGCTTATAGCTCTTTACAAAAAGAGCGCATGGGTGTTGGCGGCGATTGGCCGCCCCCTGCGCGCTCCCTGCGCCAGTGACTTGATATGGCATTGCACATTAAAGGAGCGCAACCGTTCTCATATTCCAAATAGTTTTGCCCATATGTTATCTAATCAGCCTTAGTAGTCAGTCCTTCCCTCTGTTTATGTCAAATAAATGTAACCATTAAGTTGCAAAATATGACCTCTCTTTAAAATCCAGTATTTTTCGCTTCCCGAAGCTGTAACTTTCCTTATACTCGACCTTGCAAACACTTTGTTACATCCTGAAAGATGCGTCGACAGAACGCACCAGGAATGTGCAACAACACAATGAAAGGATCGAAAAATGACTACGCAACGTTCGTCTGGGCTATTCCAGCGTTTCGCTCATGGCAGCCTGGTAAAGCAAATTCTGGTCGGTCTCATACTGGGGATTCTTCTGGCATGGATCTCAAAACCGGTCGCTGAGGCTGTTGGCCTGTTAGGCACTTTGTTCGTCGGTGCCCTGAAAGACGTAGCGCCAGTTCTGGTACTGATGCTGGTTATGGCTTCCATCGCTAATCACCAACACGGGCAAAAAACTAGTATTCGCCCTATTCTGTTTCTCTATTTGTTAGGTACCTTCTCTGCCGCCCTTACTGCGGTTGTCTTCAGCTTCGCGTTCCCTTCTACGTTACATTTGTCCACCAGCGCAGGCGATATTTCCCCGCCATCAGGTATTGTGGAAGTGATGCGCGGATTGCTAATGAGCATGGTTTCTAACCCCATCGACGCGTTGCTGAAAGGCAACTACATCGGGATTCTGGTGTGGGCGATTGGTCTTGGTTTCGCGCTGCGTCATGGCAACGAGACAACCAAAAACCTGATCAACGATATGTCGAATGCCGTCACCTTTATGGTGAAACTGGTGATTCGCTTCGCGCCGATCGGTATTTTTGGCCTGGTGTCTTCCACTCTGGCCACCACCGGGTTTGACACGCTGTGGGGCTATGCTCAGCTACTGGTCGTGCTGGTTGGCTGTATGCTGATGGTAGCGCTGGTCGTTAACCCGCTGCTGGTGTGGTGGAAAATTCGTCGCAATCCGTTCCCGTTAGTTCTGCTCTGCCTGCGCGAAAGTGGCATGTATGCCTTCTTCACCCGTAGTTCGGCGGCGAATATTCCGGTAAATATGGCGCTGTGCGAAAAGCTGAATCTGGATCGTGATACCTATTCCGTTTCTATTCCGCTGGGGGCCACCATCAATATGGCAGGCGCGGCTATCACCATTACCGTGTTAACACTGGCAGCAGTTAATACGCTGGGTATTCCGGTGGATCTGCCAACGGCGCTGCTGTTGAGCGTTGTCGCCTCCCTGTGTGCCTGCGGCGCATCGGGAGTGGCAGGGGGTTCTCTGCTGCTGATCCCGCTGGCCTGTAATATGTTCGGCATTCCGAACGACATCGCCATGCAGGTCGTGGCTGTCGGCTTTATTATTGGTGTATTGCAAGATTCCTGCGAAACCGCGCTGAACTCTTCAACTGACGTGTTATTCACCGCAGCAGCGTGCCAGGCTGAAGATGCTCGCCTGGCGAATAGCGCCCTGCGGAACTAATGTTTAGCCCCTTTCGTCTACGGCGGAAGGGGTTTTCTCCACTTTAAACGGATCAATCCCTCTTTGCTGCATCCGCCAGAAACGAATAATGTTCAGGCCATTCATCAACAGAAAACTGCCCTCAATCATTGTGCCGCCAATCGACCCTGCCCAGATATTGTGAGTTAACCAGCAACAGGTGGAAAACCACATCACGCAACGCATGGTCAGCCCTTTACAGCGAAACAGCGCCCAGGTACTAACAATCGTGCCAATGACCGGTAGCAACTCCATGGGATGATGGAACTTCGCCAGACCGAATCCTCCCGTCAGCACAATAAAGATCGCCATTATCCACAGGCTGCGTGTGCGTAAAGTAATTAATGTTCGAATGGCATTAAGAATGGCGCTGGCGCCTGCGGGATACGTTCCCATCAGGAAAAAATGCACGCCAATAATGGCGCTATAGACAGAGAGCTGTATTTTGAAGCGACGTTCATCGCGATTGAAAAATGTCGTGATACCAATCAGAAAAGCGATGACACCCACGCCCTGGGCCAGCCAATACGCGGTCATGATAAATCCTTAGCAGGTCTGGACAAAACAACGGTGCTTCGAGAGAGAAACGCCACTTCAGATTGCTGACAAAGTGCGTCTCATTTTTTGCCGGATGCGGTGTAAACGCCTTATCCAGCCTACAAGATCGTGCAATTTTACTATATTGCAAATCTCGACGTAGGCCTGATAAGCGAAGCGCATCAGGCAACTATGCGTTTATCAACAGTCTTAAACGGCGATTCACATTATGAAACGCCGCCTTTTATTAACAACTTATTTCGATTTTACAACGTTACGCCGCTTTTAAAGATCGCCAGCTCACGGAAGTCATTACGCTCGTTGCAAGTTTGCTTACCGTTGGCAAACTCAACGATGGTATCGATAAATTCGTCCAGCAACTGCGGCATCGCTTTACCGTGGATCAACTGACCGGCATCAAAATCGATCCAGTGTTTTTTCTTCGCCGCCAGTTCGCTGTTAGTGGCGATTTTCACCGTTGGCACAAAGCCACCATAAGGTGTGCCGCGACCGGTACTGAACAGCACCATATGACAGCCCGCTCCCGCCAGTGCGCTGGTCGCTACGGCATCGTTACCCGGCGCGCTTAACAGGTTCAGCCCCGGCGTTTTCAGACGTTCGCCGTAACGCAGCACGTCAACCACTACACTGGAACCTGCTTTCTGGGTGCAACCGAGAGATTTATCTTCCAGCGTAGTGATACCGCCTGCTTTGTTCCCCGGCGATGGGTTTTCGTAGATAGGCTGGTCATGGGCAATAAAGTACTGCTTGAAGTCATTGACCATTGTCACAAGTTTTTCAAACGTCGCTTCGTCACGGCAATGGCTCATCAGAAGCTGTTCCGCGCCGAACATCTCTGGTACTTCGGTCAGCACGGTGGTGCCGCCGTTAGCAATCACGTAGTCAGAGAAACGACCGAGCATCGGGTTCGCCGTAATACCGGAAAGGCCGTCAGAACCGCCGCACTCCAGACCAAACTTCAGTTCGCTAAGCTTGCCCGGCTCGCGCTTGTCGTGGCGCATCACGTTATACAACTGATGCAAATGCTCGACCCCGGCTTCAATTTCATCATCCTGCTGTTGGCAGATCATGAAATGAACACGTTCAGGATCGATATCGCCCAGCGTTTCACGGAACGCGGCAACCTGGTTGTTTTCACAACCCAGACCGATTACCAGCACGGCGCCCGCGTTCGGATGACGTACCATGTTTTGCAGCATGGTGCGGGTATTGATGTGATCGTCGCCCAACTGCGAACAGCCGTAAGTGTGACTGAAGAGGAATACGCCGTCAGTGCCTTCGGCGTTATTCGTCTCTTTCAGAAAACGGTTCTGGATCTGCCGTGCAATACCGTTGACACAGCCCACGGTTGGCAGGATCCATAATTCGTTACGCACACCGACATCGCCGTTAGCGCGACGGTAGATCTGTACTTCACGATCTGCCGCTTGCGCAGGCAGTTCCTGAAAATCAGGTTGATAGCGATACTGATCCAGATCGCTCAGATTCGTGCGCGTATTGTGGGCGTGAACGTGTTCTCCCGCAGCAATATTCGCCAATGCATAACCAATCGGCAGGCCATATTTAATGACGTTGGCCCCTTTCGCGATATCCGTTAACGCAAATTTATGTCCACGTGCAACATCCTGGCACAGCGTAACAGTCTGGTTATCGACACTGACTTCTGTGCCTTCAGCCAAATCTGCTAAAGCGACCGCGACGTTATCCAGCGCATGGATCTTGATGTATTGCATATCAACCCCAGACCTTAGTTCAGTTCAATGGCGAAGTAGTCACGCGCATTGTTAAAGCAAATATTTTTCACCATCTCGCCCAGCAGGTTGATGTCCGCCGGTGCTTCGCCCGCTTCCACCCAGCGACCGATCATCTGGCACAGAATGCGGCGGAAGTATTCGTGACGGGTGTATGACAGGAAGCTACGGCTGTCAGTCAGCATACCGACAAAGCGGCTCAGCAGACCGAGCTGCGCCAGTTGGGTCATCTGACGTTCCATACCGTCTTTCTGGTCGTTAAACCACCAGCCGGAACCGAACTGCATTTTGCCCGGCATACCTTCGCCCTGGAAGTTACCGATCATCGTACCCAGCACTTCGTTATCGCGCGGGTTCAGGCAGTAGAGAATGGTTTTCGGCAGCAGGTTTTCTTCGTTCTGTTTGCTCAGGAGTTTAGACAGTTCTTCTGCCATCGGACGGTCATTAATAGAATCGAAGCCGACATCTGGTCCCAGCAGTTTGAACTGACGCAGGTTGTTATTACGCAGTGCGCCGATGTGGTACTGCTGTACCCAGCCACGACGAGCATATTCTGCGCCAAGGAACACCAGTACCGCAGTTTTGAACTGTGCCACTTCGTGCTCGTTCAGGGTTTCGCCCGCCAGACGACGTGCCAGGATGCTATCCAGTTCCGCTTCGCTCGCTTCGGCAAACATCACCACATCCAGTGCGTGGTCAGACACTTTACAGCCGTGAGCAGCGAAGTGATCCAGACGTTTGGTCAGGGCAGTTTGCAGATCCGCAAAGCGGCGAATATCGGTATCAGAAACTTCGCCCAACTTCGCCATGTAGTCGTTGAAGGTCGCCTGTTCGATATTGAACGCTTTATCCGGGCGCCAGCTCGGCAGCACTTTAATGGTGAAAGAACCGTCTTTAGCGATCTCTGCATGATGCTCCAGAGAATCGATCGGATCGTCGGTGGTGCCGACCATTTTCACATTCATTTGCTTCATGATGCCGCGCGCGGAGAAATTATCCTGCGCCAGCAGTTCATTACATTCGTTCCAGATTTCATCCGCAGTAGACGGAGACAGCAGTTTTCCGGTGATACCGAACGGACGGCGCAGTTCAAGGTGCGTCCAGTGGTATAACGGGTTACCGATAGTGTGTGGAACGGTTGCTGCCCAGGCGTCAAATTTTTCACGGTCAGTCGCATCACCGGTACACAGACGCTCAGCCACACCATTGGTACGCATAGCACGCCATTTATAGTGATCGCCTTTTAGCCAGATGTCATACAAGTTTTTAAAGCGATAGTCTTCCGCAATCTGCTGTGGCGGCAAATGGCAGTGGTAATCGAAAATCGGCTGGTCTTTTGCGTAGTCGTGATACAGACGGCGGGCAAATTCAGTATCTAACAGGAAATCTTCAGTCATAAACGGAGTCATTATCGTCTTCCTCTCAACGAGTGAGCTAGCTTGCTTATGGTGCGATGCTGACAAAGTTATCACACCAATTTCCAGAGCCTGAAGATATTTTCGTGAGTTAGATCAATAAATGAAGTTAAAAAATTTACTCTCAAAGTGGTAAATCGCGCTGCAGGCCGCGTCAGTACTGGCCTCGCCGCCCTCAGATAATGTCCACACAAATATTCGCACATTTGTGATGGCTCTCACCTTTTAAAGTTGTATGACAAGTTATCTTTCTGCCGTCGCAAATCATAAGTCGACGGAATGCAAATTGCTGATTCATTCATTTATTAGATGAATCGGGTTAACCGGTACGGAAGCCGAATTAGCACGAAACTTTCATGGCAACGTTCGGGGCGTGCCGGTTTTTTTTCGGTTACCCGGTCGTAACTAACATCTTCAGCCTCTGGCGGGATGATCGCCGCGCTTCCTGCGGATATAACAAAACGATGAGGTTTTACATGCGTAAAATTAAAGGGTTACGTTGGTATATGATCGCACTGGTGACGCTCGGCACCGTGCTTGGTTATCTTACGCGTAACACTGTGGCGGCAGCTGCGCCGACTCTGATGGAAGAGTTAAACATCTCCACCCAACAGTATTCCTATATCATCGCAGCCTATTCTGCTGCTTATACGGTCATGCAACCGGTAGCGGGCTATGTCCTGGATATTCTGGGTACGAAAATCGGTTACGCAATGTTTGCTGTGTTGTGGGCAGTATTCTGCGGCGCCACCGCGCTGGCAGGTAGCTGGGGTGGCCTGGCCGTTGCCCGTGGTGCAGTAGGTGCAGCGGAAGCGGCGATGATCCCGGCGGGTCTGAAAGCCAGTTCCGAATGGTTCCCGGCAAAAGAGCGTTCCATTGCAGTAGGTTATTTTAACGTTGGTTCTTCGATTGGTGCGATGATTGCACCACCGCTGGTGGTGTGGGCCATTGTGATGCATAGCTGGCAGATGGCATTTATCATCTCTGGTGCACTGAGCTTCATCTGGGCGATGGCATGGCTGATTTTCTACAAACATCCGCGCGACCAGAAACATCTGACCGATGAAGAACGTGACTACATTATTAATGGTCAGGAAGCCCAGCACCAGGTTGGCACGGCGAAGAAAATGTCCGTTGGTCAGATCCTGCGTAACCGTCAATTCTGGGGTATCGCGCTGCCGCGCTTCCTGGCTGAACCGGCCTGGGGTACTTTCAACGCATGGATCCCACTGTTCATGTTTAAAGTTTACGGCTTTAACCTGAAAGAGATCGCGATGTTCGCCTGGATGCCGATGCTGTTTGCTGACCTCGGTTGTATCCTCGGTGGTTACCTGCCGCCGCTGTTCCAGCGTTGGTTTGGCGTGAACCTGATTGTCTCCCGTAAAATGGTCGTAACGCTGGGCGCAGTGTTGATGATTGGCCCGGGTATGATCGGTCTGTTCACCAACCCGTATGTGGCGATTATGCTGCTGTGTATCGGTGGTTTTGCTCACCAGGCACTGTCTGGCGCGCTGATTACGCTCTCTTCTGACGTATTCGGTCGTAACGAAGTGGCAACGGCAAATGGTCTGACCGGGATGTCCGCATGGCTGGCAAGTACGCTGTTTGCACTGGTTGTAGGTGCGCTGGCTGATACCATCGGCTTCAGCCCGCTGTTCGCAGTACTGGCAGTATTCGACCTGCTGGGTGCGCTGGTTATCTGGACCGTATTGCAGAACAAACCGGCGATTGAGGTGGCGCAGGAAGCACATAACGATCCCGCCCCTCAACATTAACGCTTAGTCTCTGTTTTATCTTTCTTCAAAGCCGCCTTCTCCAGGCGGCTTTTTAATCACTGCGAGTGGAGCTAATCTCGCAAAAGTGGTATAACAAATATAGTCTGCCGTATCATGCCTGGAGCGCATATGGAAATCACCGAACCACGCCGTTTGTATCAACAACTTGCCGCTGACCTGAAAGAGCGCATCGAACAGGGCGTCTATCTGGTGGGTGATAAACTTCCCGCTGAACGCTTTATTGCCGATGAGAAAAACGTCAGCCGTACCGTGGTTCGTGAAGCCATCATTATGCTGGAAGTCGAAGGCTATGTTGAAGTCCGTAAAGGCTCCGGCATTCATGTGGTTTCCAATCAGCCTCGTCATCATCAGGCCGCTGACGATAATATGGAATTTGCCAATTACGGCCCATTTGAGTTGCTGCAAGCGCGCCAGCTTATCGAAAGCAATATTGCTGAGTTTGCCGCCACCCAGGTGACCAAACAGGACATTATGAAACTGATGGCGATCCAGGAGCAGGCACGCGGCGAACAATGCTTTCGTGACTCCGAGTGGGATTTACAGTTCCATATTCAAGTGGCCCTGGCGACGCAGAACTCTGCTCTGGCGGCTATCGTTGAGAAGATGTGGACTCAGCGTAGCCATAACCCGTACTGGAAAAAACTGCACGAACATATTGATTCCCGCACCGTCGACAACTGGTGTGATGACCACGATCAAATCCTCAAGGCGTTGATTCGCAAAGATCCTCATGCCGCCAAGCTGGCTATGTGGCAGCATCTCGAAAATACGAAGATTATGTTATTTAATGAAACCAGTGATGATTTCGAGTTCAATGCCGACCGCTATTTGTTCGCGGAAAACCCGGTTGTACATCTCGACACGGTCACCAGCAACAGCAAATAAAATCCCCATCTGACAGGCGCTACGAGGCGCCTGTTCGCTTTGTCGGTAAGCGAAAAGTATAAAGTGTCAGCCTGTGTAAATCCTCTCGCCTCCCTCGCCCTCAACCCGCAAAATCAGACTCCCCGGACATGTAATTTTGATAACGAACAACGTTGACCTTTGTTACAATTAGATTCAATTTGAATTTATGCTATTGAATGTTTTCTTATCTCACGTTTTAACAGGGAATGGTTCAGGCCGTGTTGGTGTCTCGACCCGCAATTCACACAAAAACAGCAATAACCTGGCGGGAGTGCATCATTTGAAACCGGCGTGGCGTTAACCGATACACCAGGAATAATGAATGGAACTTTTGACCCAATTACTGCATGCCTTATGGGCGCAGGATTTTGAAACACTGGCCAATCCGTCGATGATTGGCATGTTGTATTTTGTCTTGTTTGTAATTTTGTTCCTCGAAAACGGCTTGCTTCCGGCAGCCTTTTTACCGGGCGACAGCTTACTGGTGTTGGTTGGCGTATTGATTGCTAAAGGTGCAATGGGCTACCCGCAAACAATTATGCTGCTTACCGTTGCCGCCAGCCTCGGCTGCTGGGTCAGCTACATACAGGGGCGATGGCTGGGTAATACCCGAACGGTACAAAACTGGCTTTCTCACTTGCCTGCGCACTATCACCAACGTGCACACCATCTTTTTCATAAACACGGTTTATCGGCGCTGCTGATAGGTCGCTTTATCGCATTTGTCAGAACATTGCTGCCTACAATCGCCGGGCTGTCAGGGCTTAATAACGCACGTTTTCAGTTCTTCAACTGGATGAGCGGCCTTCTGTGGGTGTTAATACTGACAACCTTAGGTTACATGATCGGCAAGACGCCGGTATTCCTGAAGTATGAGGATCAGCTGATGTCATGCCTGATGCTGCTCCCGGTGGTTCTGCTGGTGTTTGGCCTGGCGGGTTCTCTGGTTGTGTTATGGAAAAAGAAATATGGAAATCGGGGGTAAGGGATGCATATACCTCGCATGTCGCTTCGTCAGCTAACCTGGTCAGGCGCAGCTCTTTTATTACTGGTCGGCACGATGATGCTGGCATGGTCAGCGGTTCGCCAGCAGGAGTCTACACTGGCGATCCGTGCCGTTCACCAGGGCACAACAATGCCAGATGGCTTTTCGATCTGGCATCATCTTGACGCCCACGGCATTCCTTTCAAAAGCATCACCCCCAAAAACGACACTCTGCTCATCACATTTGACTCCAGCGACCAGAGTGCCGCCGCAAAAGTCGTTCTCGACAGAACATTACCTCATGGCTATATCATTGCGCAGCAGGACGATAATAATCAGGCCATGCAATGGCTGACCCGGCTGCGGGACAACTCCCATCGCTTCGGATAACTTCCAGTAATCCGAATTATATCACTCCCTCTGGTGGTTTCGTCGTTACTGGCTATGATTAATGAGGCGGTAAGTAATACTACCGCTTTGTTATCTGGACAATCGCCCCTCTGTAATGGGGCCAAGTCACAATGGAAGGTTCAAGAATGAAATACCACATCGCTTTTGCTGTTTCTCTTTTTGCTCTCAGCACCAGTAGTTATGCCACTACCCTTTGTCAGGAAAAGGAGCAAAATATCCTCAAGGAAATCAACTATGCCGAAAAACATCACAATCAGAATCGTATCGACGGTCTGAACAAAGCTCTTAGCGAAGTTCGGGAGAATTGTTCGGATAGCCAGTTGCGTGCCGATCATCAAAAGAGAATCGCAAAGCAGAAAGATAAGGTGGCGGAACGTAAGCATGATTTAGCCCAGGCAAAACAAAAAGGCGATGCCGATAAGATAGCTAAACGAGAAAGGAAACTGGCGGAAGCGCAGGAAGAGCTGAAACAGCTGGAAGCGCGCGACTACTAACCTAAAACAGTGACTACTTACTCACCTGGAGAAAACTATGTCGAAAGAACACACTACGGAGCATCTGCGTGCTGAGCTGAAATCCCTGTCCGATACGCTGGAAGAGGTGCTAAGCGCCTCAGGCGAGAAGTCAAAAGAAGAGTTGAGTAAGATTCGTAGCAAAGCTGAACAGGCGCTGAAACAGAGCCGTTATCGTCTGAGCGAAACTGGCGACGCCATTGCCAGACAGACCCGTGAAGCGGCGGCGCGTGCCGATGAATATGTGCGTGAAAATCCGTGGACGGGCGTCGGTATCGGCGCTGCCATCGGCGTAGTGCTGGGCGTACTGCTGTCACGTCGTTAATTATGGCGGACACTCATCACGCACAAGGGCCCGGAAAAAGCGTTCTGGGCATCGGACAGCGAATTGTCACCATCATGGTCGAAATGGTGGAGACCCGTCTACGGCTGGCAGTGGTGGAGCTGGAAGAAGAAAAAGCCAATATCTTTCAGCTATTACTGATGCTCGGCCTGACGATGCTTTTCACTGCTTTTGGTCTTATGAGCCTGATGGTGCTGATTATCTGGGCGGTTGATCCGCAATATCGTCTGAATGCGATGATTGCCACCACCGTGGTGTTGTTCCTTCTGGCGTTGATTGGCGGCATCTGGACATTACGCAAATCGCGGAAATCCACTTTACTGCGCCATACGCGCCGTGAACTGGCAAACGATCGACAGCTGCTCGAGGAGAGTTCCCATGAGCGGTAAAGTCGAGCGTGAACGTCGTAAAGCGCAACTGCTCAGTCAGATCCAGCAACAACGGCTGAACCTTTCAGCCAGCCGTCGTGACTGGCTGGAGGCGACAGGCGCTTATGATCGTCGCTGGAATATGCTGTTGAATCTGCGCTCCTGGGCATTGGTCGGTAGCAGCGTGATGGCTATCTGGACGATTCGCCATCCGAATATGCTGGTCCGCTGGGCCAGACGTGGTTTTGGCGTATGGAGTGCCTGGCGTCTGGTTAAAAATACGATTAATCAGCAACAACTTCGCGGTTAACCTCTTCTCTGGCCGGAGCTATTCCGGCCTTATCTCTCAAATTTTTTGAAAAAATCTGACAGTTTTCCTTGCTAACAATCATCATTCACCCCGTTTATGATTCTCTCCATCGACAGCAATGACGCTAACACCGCGCCTTTGCACAAAAAAACAATCAGCAGCCTGAACAGGTGCAGTGGAGAGTAAGATGAAAAAATTAGAAGATATTGGTGTACTGGTAGCACGCATTTTAATGCCGATTCTGTTCATTACCGCAGGCTGGGGCAAAATCACCGGTTACGCAGGTACTCAACAATATATGGAAGCGATGGGCGTACCAGGCTTTATGCTGCCGCTGGTGATCCTGCTTGAGTTTGGCGGCGGTCTGGCAATTCTGTTTGGTTTCCTGACACGCACCACTGCGCTATTTACCGCAGGCTTTACACTGTTGACCGCGTTTTTGTTCCACAGCAACTTTGCTGAAGGCGTCAACTCACTGATGTTTATGAAAAACCTGACTATCGCCGGCGGATTTTTGTTGCTGGCAATCACCGGTCCGGGCGCATACAGCATCGACCGTTTGCTGAATAAAAAGTGGTAAGCACACGCTATACTTAACGATAAAAAACGAGGGGGAAGCTCCTCGTTTCAGATTGTTGACAAAGTGCGCGTTGTTCATGCCGGATGCGGCGTGAACGCCTTATCCGACCTACAAAAACATGCAAATTCAATATATTGCAGAAACCTCGTAGGCCTGATAAGCATAGCGCATCAGGCAGTTTTGCGTTTGCCAGCAATTTTAAAACGAGGAGAAACGCTCCTCGTTTTAAAATTGGAGGATAGAAAAATGGGTCAACTGATTGACGGCGTCTGGCATGACACCTGGTACGACACCAAATCCACCGGCGGTAAATTTCAACGTTCAGCTTCCTCATTTCGTAACTGGCTCACCGCTGACGGCGCGCCGGGTCCAACTGGCAAAGGTGGTTTCGCTGCCGAGAAAGATCGTTACCATCTCTATGTTTCACTCGCCTGCCCGTGGGCGCACCGCACGCTGATCATGCGTAAACTCAAAGGTCTGGAACCCTTCATCTCTGTTTCCGTGGTGGATCCGCTAATGCTGGAAAACGGCTGGACCTTTGATGACAGTTTCCCGGGCGCAACCGGCGATACACTCTATCAACACGAATTTCTGTATCAGCTTTATCTCCATGCCGATCCGCACTATAGCGGTCGGGTCACTGTCCCTGTGCTGTGGGACAAAAAGAATCACACCATTGTCAGCAACGAATCAGCGGAAATCATCCGCATGTTCAATACTGCGTTTGATGCGCTGGGCGCAAAAGCCGGAGATTATTATCCCCCTGCGCTGCAAACGAAAATTGACGAACTTAACGGCTGGATTTACGACAACGTAAATAATGGCGTGTATAAAGCCGGTTTTGCCACCAGCCAGGAAGCCTACGACGAAGCGGTGGTGAAAGTGTTTGAATCGCTGGCGCGACTGGAACAGATTTTAGGTCAGCATCGTTACCTGACAGGCAACCAGTTAACCGAGGCCGATATTCGCCTGTGGACTACGCTGGTCCGTTTTGATCCGGTGTATGTCACCCACTTTAAGTGTGATAAGCACCGCATCAGCGATTACCTGAACCTGTACGGCTTCCTGCGTGATATCTATCAGATACCGGGGATTGCCGAAACCGTCAATTTTGATCACATTCGTCATCACTACTTCCGCAGCCACAAAACCATTAACCCGACGGGAATTATTTCGATTGGCCCGTGGCAGGATCTCGATGAACCACACGGGCGAGACGTTCGCTTCGGTTAACCACAGGCACCCTTCGCGGTGCCTTATATTGTTGGCTGAGTACGTCTTATTCCTGTCGGATGCAGTATGAACGCCTTATACAATCTACAAAATACTGTACATTCAATATATTGCAAAGATCGCGTAGGCCAGATAAGCGTAGCGCATCTGGCAATTTTGCGCTTGTTATCAGTCTCAACGCACCTTCACAGCACCTAATTAATTCATTGGGTTAATATTTACTGCCGTTTCATTCATGTCTATTCTTAATTTGCTGCTTTAAAAACAAATGATTGAGCAAAATTGAGGCAAAAATGGACTGGTATCTGAAAGTACTAAAAAATTATGTCGGTTTCCGGGGGCGTGCGCGACGCAAAGAGTACTGGATGTTTATTCTGGTCAATATCATCTTTACGTTCGTGCTGGGGCTGCTGGACAAAATGTTAGGCTGGCAGCGCGCCGGTGGCGAAGGCATCCTGACCACTATTTACGGTATTCTGGTGTTCTTACCGTGGTGGGCAGTTCAGTTCCGTCGCCTGCACGATACCGACCGTTCGGCATGGTGGGTGCTGCTGTATTTAATCCCGTTTATCGGCTGGCTAATCATTATCATCTTTAACTGTCAGGCGGGTACGTCAGGTGACAACCGATTTGGACCGGACCCGAAACTGGAACAGGAATAAAGCTGAAGCACCTTTTACAAGGTGCTTCAGCTTATTGACAAAGTGCGCTTTGTTTACGCCGGATGCGGCGTAAACGCCTTACCAAGCCTACAAAATCGTCTAAATTCAATATATTGCAGTGACTTCGTAGGCCTGATAAGCGTAGTGCATCAGGCCGTTTTGCGTTTGTCAGAAGCTCTTTTTACAAGGTGCTTAATCATTTATTTTCCACTAAAAAGTTTGGGAATTTCCCGCAAGCACCAGGATTTTGCTTCCCCCATACTGTCGCGACGCCAGGCCATAATAATGTCTATCTCACTGGTTGATTCCGGGCTGACTACGCGTAACCGCCCTTCAGCAATATCTTTTTCGACCATCGGATACGGCATCGTCGCGACGCCAAGCCCCGCCAATAATGCCTGACGTTTATCTTCAATAGTGCTCACCGTTAAACGCGGCTGTTTGTCCAGCAACTGCACAGTCAATACCGGACGCTCACGGGCGGTATCCGCCACCGCAATACCACGATATTTCACCCGCGTCACTTCCGAAAGCGGCTCTGGCTCCTGATGGATCGGGTGATCCGGCGCGGCAACGTAGACGTTCATTAAGGTATAAAGTTTGCGCGAGTTGATCTCCGACGAGGAGCGAAAATGCATATCCGGCGCGATAACAATATCCGCACGCCCCTGCTCCAGCCGCTCCCACGCTCCCGCCAGCACCTCAGTGATGATTGCCAGTTGGGTATTGGCTTTTGCCGCCAGTTTGTCGATTAACGGGAAAAAAGCAGGCGTCGGCACCAGCGCTTCGGTCACAATAGTGAGATGTGTTTCCCAACCGCGCGCGAGAGCTTCGGCATCGGTGGTCAGCTTATCTGCGGCTTCCAGCAGAACGCGTCCCCGCTCCAGCAGCATACGACCAACATTGGTGAATTTGGTGCGATGGCCCGAGCGGTCAAACAGCACCACGTCCAGCTCTTCCTCCAGTTTTTGCATGGTGTAGCTGAGTGCGGAAGGTACGCGTCCCAGCTCATCCGCCGCCGCCGCAAAACTGCCACGACGATCAATCGCATCCATAACCCGCAGTGCTTCCAGCGTTAACGCCCTTTCTTTAGCCATTTCGTTCTCATTCAGGAAATTTGAACATACCAGGCAGAATATCTGGCTAACAATGTAGCGTCCAGCCCCTTACCATAAAAGGAAGTAAAGAGAGGTCAAGAATTATGATTACTACCCGAACTGCCAGGCAGTGTGGACAAGCAGACTACGGATGGTTGCAGGCCCGGTATACTTTCTCCTTTGGACACTACTTCGACCCGAAATTGTTAGGTTATGCGTCCTTGCGCGTACTTAACCAGGAAGTGCTGGCACCAGGCGCCGCCTTCCAGCCACGTACCTATCCCAAAGTCGACATCCTGAATGTAATTCTGGATGGAGAAGCTGAGTACCGGGATAGCGAAGGCAACCACATTCAGGCCTGCGCCGGCGAAGCGTTATTGCTTTCTACCCAGCCGGGCGTGAGTTACAGCGAACATAACATCAGCAAAGACAAACCGTTAACGCGGATGCAGCTTTGGCTGGATGCGTGCCCACAACGTGAGAATCCTCCTCGCCAGAAACTGACGCTGACCATGGATAAGCAACAGTTAATCGCCTCACCAGATGACGCGAAGGGTAGCCTGAAACTGCGCCAGCAGGTGTGGCTACATCATATCGTGCTCGACAAAGGAGAAATTGCGAATGTCCAGTTGCACGGGCCGCGCGCTTATTTGCAATCGATTCACGGTCAATTTCATGCAATTACGCATCATGAAGAGAGAGCATCATTGACCTGCGGCGATGGTGCGTTTATTCGTGACGAGGCTAACATTACGCTGGTTGCCGATTCCCCACTGCGCGCTTTACTGATAGATTTGCCTGTCTAGTTATTTTTACAGGGAGATGATGATGAGTAAAAAATCGGCGAAAAAGCGTCAACCAGTGAAGGCCGTTGCGGTGAAAGAAACCGCCCGCACCACCAAAAATTTTGGTTATGAAGAGATGTTAAGCGAGCTGGAAGCGATAGTTGCCGACGCCGAAACGCGGTTAGCCGAGGATGAAGCGGCCGCGTAAAGACAGATTGCCGGATGCGGCGTAAACGCCTTATCCGGCCTACAAAATCAACAACATCAACAAATTGCACAATCCGCAGGCCGGATAAGATGCGCCAGCATCGCATCCGGCATCAGGTACAAAACCCAACAGCATCAACAAATTGCGCAACCCGCAGGTCGGATAAGATGCGTCAGCACCGCATCCGGCATCAGGTCAACCAACACCAGGCGCTTACCGGGCCTTGCTCGCCATAATCTCGATAATCTGCCGATCCGTTTGCTGCATCGAATGACTTGCCAGCGCACACAAGTTGGCAATCGACTGCTCAACATCATGCGCCACAATCCCTTCGTTGCCGGTCACGGCGGTATCATCCAGCGCCATTAACACCGCTTTCCACGCCGCCGACGCGCTGGTCGACACCTTCATCGCACAACTGTTCGACGCACCATCACAAATCATACCGCTGACATCGCCGATCATACTGCTGATCGCCATTGCGATAGTTTCATAACGCCCGTCCACCAGCCATGCCATCCCGGCAGCGGCGCCCATTGCGGCCGTGGTCGCGGCACACAATGCAGACAATCGCGGCAACTGGTTATGAATATAAATCGCGCTTAAATGCGAGAGCATCAACGCGCGCGCCAGTCGCTCATCATCCGCGCCAAAGTGTTCCGCGACCACCACCACTGGCAGCGTCGCGGTGATCCCCTGATTACCGGAACCAGAGTTGCTCATTGCCGGAAGCGTTGCGCCCCCCATACGCGCATCGGAAGCCGCGCTGGTACGAATCACAATCGCCGAGGAGAGATCTTTCGCCAGTAAACCACGTGCACACTGTCTTTCCAGCGTCGCACCAATATGCAAGCCCCAGTTACCGCTCAAGCCTTCCTGCGATAGCGCGCCATTTAACTTTGCAGAATCGAGAATGAAGCGAATCGCTTCGAACGGCACTTCATTAACGAACTTCAGGATCTCTGCCAGCGTCGTTTTGGACAACACCGCCAGCGGCGACTCTTGCTCCCCCTCTGTCACACATGCCTGTTGGGTAAACACCACGCCATTGTGCGTCTCAATATGCACAATGTTGGTATGTCCGCCGACGATGGTGACACACGCCCACTTCTCGCCACTCCAGACTTTGGCGCGAGAGAAGAGGATTTCATCACAAGGTTCCTGGATTTTAACCGCGACTTTACCCGCCGCCAGCAATGCTTTGGCATCGGCAATAGCCTGCTCTGTTGCGCCTTTCAGCACTTCCAGTCCGGCGTTGGCATTTCCACCTAACGCTCCCAGCGCCGCCGCAATCGGCAGCCCCACCATTCCTGTACCGGGAACGGTGACGCCCAGACCGTTTTTCATCAGATTTGGTGAAACCCAGGCTTCTACACGTTCAACCGGACCGTCCAGTTCTGCCGCAGCAACCGCCGCCGCCAGCGCCAGTGAAATCGGTTCAGTACATCCCAACGCCGGTTTTACTTCCTCCTGAACGGCGAGGATGTAACGCTGCCATAACGGATTTAAAGTCGAATCAAACATAATAAAAACCTTAAAATTTCAGGTAAATCAAGAAAATGCCAGGAACGGAGAAACACAAAGCAACAAGCCAGTGACGATAATCAGGTACAGAGACATGCCTTTGTATTTGTGCAATGCCGGTACTTTGTAAACCAGCCACGCTGGGATCAGGCAACCTACCATGCCGAAAATCGGGCTACAGATAGAGGTGAAACTCAGCACCGGTGCGTTCAGTACGATGGCGCTCCAGGCCAGCAAAATGGCGAAAACCATGATGCCGCGCTGGACGAGATTTTCGTTAATCTTCTCAGCGGGCATTTTGCGGCGCAGGATGTTCATGACGATCCCTTGCGTCGCTTCGCGAAAGCCTAAATAAACCCCAAAAAACGCGGTCATTACGGCAAAAATATTGAGGATGACGCTGACCACTTTTACCCATGCAGCACCGTCACCGCTAATAAACTGAGCCGCAATCGCCAGCGCAGAAATATTCTGTTCATAGGCTTTCACCGCTTCGTCATGCCCCATGGCCAGCGTAAACGACACTGCGTAGAAAAAGACGGTGACAAACAGAATGCCGAACGCAATATTCATCGCTCGTAGCGCCTTGTGTCGCGCCACTTCTATCGATTTTTCCCGCGAGCGATAGGAAATCACCATCGGGCTTAACGTCTGAATAAACAGAATTGAGGTCAGGGTAAACGGCAACGTAATAATGGCGTTTTTTACCAACAGCCCCAGCGGCGGTAGCGCCCCCACGTTATATAAATGCCACATTCCGACCATTGACACGCCCAGCGCAGCAACCACTAATAATTTGGTCAACACCATGCCGGTCGAAATTTTGAATAACAGCTTCTCGCCACGCGAAGAGATCGCCACCAGAATACAAATCAGTACCAGACCATATAACGGATTGTCCGACAGCACGCTTTCCGTCACGCCAAAGGTATGCAGGTAGGAGGCGCTATCGTTGGTGATGGCAGTGGAATAAACAAACATCCAGATAACCAACATCACGAAATAGAGCGCACCTAACAGGATGCCCCAGTTTTTGCCTAAATAACCACTAATGACGCTCGGGTAATCTTTACATTCCGGCGATTCTGCCAGCGTATTAATAAACAGCCGCTGAAACAGATACATTGCCGGGTAACCAATCACTGATGAGAGCAAAAAGACCCACAACCCCATCAAACCGACCTGCACCGGGAGAAAAACAATCCCCGCGCCAATCGCCATACCGATACTCATAATCACCCAGCCGGTATCGATACTGTCGAATTTGATCGCTTCACGCCACTCACGCTCACTCATTCCAGCACGACCCGCCGGGGTCGAAGCGTCTTTAATAACGCCTTTATCTGTTGCAATTTCCATAAGTTCTCGCTCAATCTTTTGTAGGGCTTATTATTTTTTTCCGAGCCGCATCAAGGCGATACGCGGTCTACGTTTTGCAGGCGAGTTATTAGAATAAGGAAATGATACGCGTGAGGTCAGAGAAAATCTTCACAATCAAGACTTTGAAATAACGGAGATGGATAAGATTTTTCTACTAAATAACACACAGAAGAATATTTATTCTCTATTTGCGGCAGATCACAATAAAAAAGGGTGCACATTTTGTGCACCCAGAGATGATAGCCAACAGTAATATCAGCCGCAGACCACTTTAATAGCCAGTCCTCCACGTGAGGTTTCGCGGTATTTATCGTTCATATCTTTGCCAGTTTCATACATGGTCTCGATCACTTTATCGAGTGAAACGCGTGGAGCAGAAGTACGCCGCATCGCCATCCGTGCAGCGTTCACCGCTTTCACGGCATTGATGGCATTACGTTCAATACATGGGATTTGCACCTGCCCGGCAACCGGATCGCAGGTCAGCCCGAGGTTATGCTCCATGGCGATTTCCGCCGCATTGCATACCTGCGCCGGACTGCCCCCCAGCAGTTCGGTTAACCCTGCCGCCGCCATCGAGCAAGCCACGCCAATTTCCCCCTGACAGCCGACTTCCGCCCCGGAAATAGAAGCATTCATTTTATATAGTGCGCCAATCGCTCCCGCCGCCAACAGATAACGGGCAATAGATCGTTCATTAACCGGACGACGAAATTTATCGTAATAGGCCAGCACCGCCGGAATAATACCGCAAGCGCCGTTAGTCGGTGCTGTCACGACACGCCCGCCAGCGGCGTTTTCTTCACTAACCGCCAGTGCATACATATTGATCCAGTCAATAACGTTCATCGGATCGTTTGAAATATTGTCGCTGGAAACCAGCAAGCGGCGCAGCGCTACAGCACGGCGAGGTACATTGAGCGGGCCAGGCAGTACACCTTCGGTATTCATTCCGCGTTCAATGCCATCGTGCATTACCTGCCAGATACGGGAAAAACCGGCATCAATCTCCGCCTTGCTGCGCAGCGCCAGCTCGTTTTGCATCATCAGACCAGAAATAGACAGGCCGTTGTAATCACACATTTTCAGCAGTTCGCCTGCTGAGTGGAAATCATAAGGCACGGACGTTTCGACATCATGCGACAGCCCAAAGTGCTCTTCTTCAACAATAAAACCGCCGCCGACAGAGTAATAGACTTTACTTAACAGCTCTTCCTGCCCATTCCAGGCAGTAATACGCATTCCGTTCTCATGACGCGGCAACATTTCAGGATGAAAAATAATGTTCTTTGCCACCGGAAAATCAACCACATGGGCGCCTGCCGCCACCGGGAGCCGACTACTGCACGTCACGAGTTCAATAAATGCAGGGATCTCATCAATAACAACATCCTGTGGACTGTTTCCCGCCAGCCCCATGATGATGGCGACATCCGTGGCATGGCCTTTACCCGTCAATGACAACGACCCGTAAAGATCGACCATAATGTGGCTTGTCATGGTTAACAAGCCACTGTTCACCAGTTGGTCGATGAAACTTTTTCCAGCATTCATTGGCCCCACGGTATGCGAACTGGAGGGACCAATACCAATTTTGAAAATATCGAATGCACTAATCATACCCACACCCTCGGATTGCCATTCTGTGAAGAGGAACGGAGCAACCTTGCGATCGCCCCGCTCAAGAGGCTTTATGCGTTGCGTACCGCGATAGCTTCAATTTCCAGCTTCACATCTTTTGGCAAACGAGCGACCTGCACGCAGCTACGTGTTGGGTAAGTTGCCTGATGCTCATCAAAGAACTGCTTATAGACTTCATTGATGGTGGCAAAGTCGTTCAGATCGGTAATGAACACCGTCATCTTCACGATATCGCCCACGGTCAAACCCGCTGCAATCACGATCTCTTTGACGTTCTCCAGGCTTAAACGCGCCTGATCTTTAACGTCTGCCGGAATCGCTCCGGTCTGCGGGCAAACCGGGATTTGCCCGGAGGTAAATACCATGCTACCTAAATCAATGCCCTGTACATACGGGCCAATTGCGCCTGGCGCACGTTGTGTTTCGATAATCTTTTTCATATGTCCTCCGGCGTCAGAGCGCCTGGGTAAAGGTACGTGAAATCACATCCTGTTGCTGTTCACGGGTCAGCGCATTAAAGCGCACAGCGTAACCAGAGACACGGATTGTCAGGTTGGGGTATTTTTCCGGGTGTTCGATAGCATCGAGCAGCATTTCTCGATTCATAACGTTGACGTTGAGATGCTGGCCGCCTTCGACATCCGCTTCATGATGGAAATAACCATCCAGTAGGCCAACAAGGTTGGTTTTGCGTACTGGATCTTCTTTACCCAGCGCCGCAGGTACGATGGAGAAGGTGTACGAGATCCCATCTTTGGCATAGGTAAACGGCAGTTTCGCCACTGAAGTCAGCGAAGCTACAGCCCCCTTGCGGTCACGACCGTGCATCGGGTTAGCGCCCGGCGCGAATGGCGTACCCGCACGGCGCCCGTCTGGCGTGTTACCCGTTTTCTGCCCGTACACCACGTTAGAGGTGATGGTCAGAATCGACTGAGTTGGCACAGCGTTGCGATAAGTTGGCAGAGCTTTAATTTTCTTCATAAAGCGTTCAACCAGATCGCAGGCAATGGTGTCTACACGCTCGTCGTTGTTGCCGTACTGCGGATATTCACCGTCAATTTCAAAGTCCACCGCCAGACCGTTTTCGTCACGGATCGGTTTCACACGGGCATATTTGATAGCAGATAAGGAATCCGTCGCCACCGATAGTCCAGCGATGCCACATGCCATCGTACGATAGACATCACGATCGTGTAGCGCCATCAGCGAGGCTTCATAGCTGTACTTATCGTGCATGTAATGGATGATATTCAGCGCGCTGATATACTGCACAGCCAGCCAATCCATGAAGTGGTCGAGGCTATCCATCACCTTGTCGTAGTCCAGCACATCGTCCATCAGCGGAGCCGTTTTCGGACCAACCTGAATCTTCAGCTTCTCATCCACCCCACCGTTGATTGCGTACAGCAGCGTTTTCGCCAGGTTAGCGCGAGCACCGAAGAACTGCATTTGTTTACCAATCACCATTGGGCTGACGCAACAGGCAATCGCGTAATCGTCGCTGTTGAAGTCAGTACGCATCAGATCATCGTTTTCATACTGCAAAGAGGAAGTCACGATAGACACTTGCGCGGCATATTTTTTGAAAGCAATCGGCAACGCTTCCGACCACAGAATAGTCAGGTTCGGTTCCGGCGCTGGCCCCATTGTGTGTAGCGTATGCAGATAGCGGAAGGAGTTTTTGGTCACCAGCGTACGGCCATCCAGCCCCATTCCACCGATCACTTCCGTTGCCCAGATGGGGTCGCCGGAGAACAACGAATCAAATTCCGGCGTACGCAGGAAGCGCACCATACGAATCTTCATGATGAAGTGGTCGATCAGTTCCTGTGCCTGTTGCTCATTGAGTACACCGGCTTTAAAGTCGCGCTCAATGTAGATATCGAGGAACGATGCAGTACGGCCCAGCGACATCGCACCACCATTCTGCGACTTCACTGCCGCCAGGTAAGCAAAATAGAGCCACTGCACCGCTTCCTGGGCATTCTGCGCCGGACGGGAGATGTCGAAGCCATATTTCGCCGCCATTTCCTGAATCTGCAACAACGCATGACGGTGCTCCGCCAGTTCTTCACGCAAACGGATGGTCGCTTCAAGATCCTGACCTTTTTCCAGGCGAGACTGGAGATCGGCAAATTGCAGCTCGCGTTCACGGACCAGATAACGGATGCCATACAGCGCCACACGGCGATAATCACCAATAATGCGCCCACGACCATAACCGTCCGGCAGACCGGTCAGTATGCCGGATTTACGGCAGCGCAACATATCTGGCGAGTAAACATCAAATACGCCCTGATTATGGGTCTTACGCAAATCGGTAAACAGGTATTCAAACTCACTGTCCATTTCACGGCCATAAGCATGGAATGAACTTTTAATCATGTTAATGCCACCAAACGGATGCAGCGCGCGTTTCAGCGGCGCATCGGTTTGCAGGCCAACAATTTTTTCCAGCGGCTGGTCAATATATCCCGCATCATGAGCGGTAATGGTGGTGGCAATATTGGTATCGAAATCTAACGGCGCATGAGTCGCGTTTTCAATACGAATTCCTTCCATCACCTTTTCCCACAATGCCGTGGTGGCAGGTGTCGCTTCGGCGAGGAAAGATTCATCACCTTCATATGGCGTATAGTTATGTTGAATAAAATCGCGGACATTAATTTCATCTTTCCAGTCCGTACCTTTAAAGCCAAGCCATGCGTTGGCGTACAGCTTATCGCTGGTATCAATATCTACCTTCATGGAAAATAATCTCTCTACAATACTTCAACTAAATTATGCAAATTCTGCGGGAGCGTTAACTTTGCCTAAATGAATAGCATCTAACGCAATCATTTTTTCTTCATTTGTCGGAATAACGGCACAAGTTACGCGGGCATTTCCGCGGGAAATAATTCGTTCGCCATAAGCATTAGAGCGATTATTTAAATCCTCATCAATCTCTACACCTAATACGGCTAAATGCTCCATAACCAACCGACGAATTAAATTTGAATTTTCCCCTATTCCTCCAGTGAATATAATGCCATCCAACCGATGTAACGAAGCGGCATGTCCGGCAATATGGCGAGCAATGCGGTGAACAAAGGTTTTAATTGCCAGTTGCGCGCGTTCGTGACCTTCATGCCAGGCTTTTTCCAGAACACGTAAATCTGAAGAAAGACCGGAAATACCTAATAATCCCGACTCTTTATTCACTACACGTTCCAGGTCACTCAGACTTTGACGGGTTTGGCTCGCCACCCAGGACATTGCGCCGAAATCAACATCACCACTGCGCGTGCCCATCATCAAGCCTTCCAGCGGCGTCATACCCATCGACGTATCCACGCTCTGACCGTTACGAACTGCGCAGATTGACGCGCCATTGCCAAGATGCGCCACAACCAGGCCAGAGTCATCTTCCGCCAGCTCCAGCAGCGAATGGGCGCGCTGAGAAACATAACGGTGCGACGTGCCGTGGAAACCATAACGACGCACACCTAACTCTTCGTAATATTTCCACGGCAGACCGTATAAATAAGCCTCTGGCGCCATTGTCTGGTGGAAACTGGTATCAAATACCGCTACCTGAGTGACACCCGGGAATAATTGCTGCGCCGATTCAATACCACTTAAATTGGCGTAATTATGTAGTGGTGCTAATGGAGAAACGCGACGGATATTATCAATGACTTCATCGGTAATAATGACGGACTCGGTAAAAATACTGCCGCCGTGGGCGATGCGGTGGCCAATTAAGGCCACACTGTCATTTAAATTCCGTTTTTCCAGTTCAAATGCAATTGCCTTCAACGCACCTTCGTAGCTGTGGTGAGCCAGCTTAGCTGGCTCTCCTCCATTTACGGACAAGAATGCATTTTCCGAGTTAATACCGTCGGCAATACCTGACATTAATACTTCACAATCACAGGCATCCAGTACGGAAAATTTAATTGAAGACGAACCACAGTTAATAACCAAGACAACCGGAAATTCATTCATCTCTTTTCTCATCCTGAATTACGGATTAAAACAATTTGTATACGATGTTCAGAATGGTCAGCAGACCAATCGCAGTGACAAACACGTTATCCAGACGGCCACGGTATTTCGCCAGAGACGGCGCTTTACGGATGGCATACATCGGCAACAGGCAGAGCAATGAAGCGATAATCGGCGCGCCCATAGCTTCAATCAGGTCCAGAATATTTGGGTTGGCGTAAGCAACTACCCAAGTGGAACCCATGATGAAAATCATACTAAGGGTGTTCAGTTTACCCATCGATACTTTGGTTTTGTCGCCTTTATAACCGAACTTCAGAATCAGGCCATTCAGGCCTTCCAGTGTTCCCAGATAGTGACCAAAGAAAGATTTGAAGATAGCAACTAACGCGATGATGGAAGCCGCATATTCCAGCGTGGTGGCAAAGGTCGATTTCTCACCGGACATGGAAGCAAAGTGGTTAGCCAGGTAAGAGAGCACCGGAATATTCTGCGCTTTTGCTTCTGCCATGTTTGCCGGAGACAGAGTAAACAGGCAGCTAAAAGCAAAGAACATCACCACAGCAACCATCAACACGCTGGCGCGGGAGATAATTTGGGAACATTTCTGCTCGGTAAAGTCGCGACCAAAATCTTTTTCATACTCTTCGCGTTTAGAAACCACAAAGGAAGAGACAATGGGCGAGAAGTTAAAGGAGAAGACCATGATGGAAATCCCCAGCCACAGCGTAACCAGAATGCCATCATGCCCGGTCAGCGCGATATTGCTCAGATCAACTTGATCAATAACCGCAGAGTTCCAGTAAGGAATCAGTGACAGAGAGATCAGTACCAGACAGGCGATAAACGGAAACACCAGGAAGCTCATCACCTTAACCATCAAATCTTTACCAAACCAGATGACGAATGCCATCAGCAGCAGCAGGAACAGCGCCACAAAGCCACGGTTTAGCGCCGCAAAGCCCAACTGGTTTTCCCAGAAGGTCATAAAGGTATTGGTAATGGTGACGCCATAAATCCACAACAGCGGACAAATTGCGAAGAAGTACAGGAAGGTAATAACTACCCCGCCCATCTTACCGAAGTGCTCCTCCACCGTTTCCGTAATGTTGCCGGAAGGGTTAGAACCAGAGAGGCACAGACGCGCCAGCGCCCGGTGGCAGAAAAATGCAATGGGGTATGCCAATACCAACATCAAAAGAATCGGGATCAGTCCGCCATAACCTGCGCGGATAGGGAAGAACAGCACCCCGGCGCCGATTGCTGTACCAAACAAACCTAACGTCCATGTGGTATCTGATTTACGCCAGGACGATTGTTTTGTCTGGCTGGATACAATGCTATCTGAAGTACTCATATCCTATCCTCAACGAGATAATTAAGCGTCAACGAAACCGGTGATTTGAGAGACGCGAGAAAGATCGATATTTCCGCCGGAAATAATACTGACGGTTTTTCTGTTTTGAATATATTGGTCCAATTTACCGCTTAATAATGCAGCACATGCCAGAGCGCCAGCGCCTTCGGTGACGACTTTATTACGCTGAATTAAAGCAATCATGCTGTTTCTGATTTCATCTTCGCTAACCAGTACAATGTCATCGACTAATTCACGAACGATTTCGTAAGTTAAATTACCCGGGCGGGCGACATCACAACCATCCGCCAGGGTGCCGGTAGTTCGGTGCGTGGTTATTTCTCCAGAGTGGAAAGATGCCGCCATGCCGTGAACGTTTTCTGACTGCACACCAATAACGCGGATAGTCGGGTTAATAGATTTAATCGCCACCGCAATACCAGCAATTAAACCGCCGCCGCCGATTGGCACAATCACGTTATCAACATCATAGAGATCTTCCATAATTTCCAGACCAATGGTTCCCTGACCGGCAATGACTTTCGGATCATCATAAGGAGGAATAAAGATGCGACCTTCCGTTTCGACAATTTCGCTTACTTTAGCGATAGTGTCGTTGAAGTTGTCACCGTGCAGCACCACTTCAGCAGAGTAATCGCACGTTGCCGCGACTTTAGATTTTGGCGCGCCTTTCGGCATCACCACTTTACCGTCGATCCCAAGCATTGCGCAGGAGAGTGAAACCCCTTGTGCGTGATTGCCTGCGGAACACGCCACCACGCCTTTGCGTTTTTCTGCATCAGTAAGTGAACTTAATTTGTTAAATGCGCCACGAATTTTAAAAGAGCCAGTACGTTGCATGTTTTCAAATTTCAGGAATATTTCACCTTTGCAACGTTCACTAAAATAGTTAGAGCGAGGCATGCCTGTTTTATAAATTCGCCCAGCCAGACGTTGTTTTGCTTCAATAATGTCATCAATAGCAACCGGCAGATCGTATGTAATATGCATTATAAAACCTCTTAACCTGGATTAAATATGTAGGTAACCGTAACCGACACCCGAAAAACAGACAGGTGGATTATTTATGCTTAAGAAAAAATAAATATCTAACCAACTTCTATTAATTGCCTTCGTCGACACCCATTATAAGATGAATATTCTTTGGCTAATTCCACCAAAACCGATGCTGCTTTTTTAATACGATAATTTTTTGACCATACCGCGGCATATCGCGCTACAGGCAATGTTTCTTCAACCGGAATAGTAATAAATTGATTAGAACCAAAAGGCGAAGTCATATCACAAGGAATTACAGTTAAGAAATCAGCATTGAGAACAAGGTTATATATTGTTACAACTGAATCGGTTTTAACGATGTTTTCAATACTGATGCCATTTCTTTGTAATGTAGTAAGAAGCTCGCTGTAGTATCCCATATTCGTCTGCGGCAACACCCACTGTTCATTCTTTAATGACTCCAGTGTGGTGGTGCCGATGCATGTTCGGGACTTGCTGGCCACCAGAACAAACTCTGACTCAAACAGCGGCTCAACATGCAAATCCTGAAGTTTCATTTCTGCACTCAACGTACCAATCGCAAAGTCCAGACGCCCATCACGGATTGCGGGTAAGAATGAAGACAATTGCGCTTCATACATTGAAACCTGCGCTTTCGGGAACACCTCTTTGAATTTGCTGAGCATTCCTGACATAAAAGTGAAGCCAATCAACGAAGGAAAACCAAATGAAACTTCAACAATAGCCTCAGAGGACATTCCGCTAATTTCATTAACCATATTTTTCATTTCACGGGTAATGGATTCGGAGCGTGAGAGCAATAATTGACCAGCGGGTGTTAACGTTACGCCAGTATTTTTCCGCACCACTAATTCCACACCAAAATAATCTTCAATATCATTAATGATTTTACTGACAGCAGGTTGAGTTAGCCCTAACTCTTTTGCAGCCGAGCCGATAGAGCCACTTCTGATGACTTCCTGAAAGATCACCAGATGTTGCGTTTTAGGAAGAAGAATAGTGCTCATAGCAACCTACGTTAATTACCTCATTGACGGCATGGAGTGTACCAAATTGAAATCGACAGGATATGTGCGACCACTCACAAATTATCTTTCAATTGTTTTCCAGGTATCTTTTAAAACTAATAAACACATTAAACATCAATGAGTTATAAACATAAAATCAGCATAAACCCTGATTTTTATCAAAGAAACAAGGAGGGATAACCATATTTTATGGCGATAACAACACGTTTTATATGGCTTATTAAAAAAGTACTCTGCGATGATATTTCAAGCAATTACTGTGTATTTCACAAGCAAACTTTAAGTTAAATTTAATAAGCAAGTTATCAACTTTTACTATAAATAAATCATTTCTACGGATAAATAATGCGCCGCATCACATTTTTTTACGCTATTTGTTGGTCGCACAACATTTATTTTATCAATACAACAAACAATTCATCACAACAGGTAAACACATGAAACAACCCATCAACATCCATGTTTTCCGCCATAACAGAACGTCATTTTGTGAATGCAATCGTTTTTCATAATTTTTTCCTTTCTTCTGACTACCGAATAGCATTTTGTGTTGAGGATCACAAAACTAATAATTGCTACCAGAAACCATATGCCGAAAAGGAGAACACAAGGGTAGCTGAAGTCACACTCCGCATCGTCAAGGTCACGAAGTTTTTTATCCGTTTACGCTAATGCTGGTAAGTGAGCATTTTTCTGACCGTTCTCCCCCACCAATGCAAACACATAGTTACAATAATAATAAAGTCATTGATTATTGGTCGGTAAAAATAAAGTTTGCGGAGATAATCTCAGCGTATGATGTTATTGAAAATAACGTGGGGCTTAATAACAGGGATAATTCATATATTAAATATATATGAATTATGATTGCAATTCTTATCCAGGCATGGATGAACATAATGGATGTTATATTTATTTTTCATTATTCTCATATTAATTGTTGACAAATTGCGCGTTGTTCATGCCGGATGCGGTGTGAACGTCTTATCCGGCATGCAAAATATTTCTTTTGGATATAGCGTGTGGACAGTCATTCATCCTCTTGCACGCCAAAAGCAAAAACCCGCCAGCTTACACTGGCGGGTTTTCGTTAAAACAGGTGAAACTGACCGATAAGCCGGGTTCTGTCGTGGACAGTCATTCATCTAGGCCAGCAATCGCTCACTGGCTCAAGCAGCCTACCCGGGTTCAGTACGGGCCGTACCTTATGAACCCCTATTTGGCCTTGCTCCGGGTGGAGTTTACCGTGCCACGGACTGTTACCAGCCGCGCGGTGCGCTCTTACCGCACCCTTTCATCCTTACCTGATCCCACTCGCGTGGGCCATCGGCGGTTTGCTCTCTGTTGCACTAGTCGTGGGTTTCCCCCCCAGGCGTTACCTGGCACCCTGCCCTATGGAGCCCGGACTTTCCTCCCCTCCGCCCGTCTCCCCCGAAGAGGACGACGACGAAGCGGCGACTGTCTGGTCAGCTTCGGCGCGCAGTATAGAGGGTTTGCACGCCCTTGTCACCCCGCGTTGCGCATTCCAATCGCCAGTGTCGCGGCGATATTACGCGAAGCACGGTAAATATTGTCATAAGCCCCGCGGAAAGCTTCATCCAGCGTAACAACGCTGTTCAATACGCTGAATACAGCATCAATGCCATGTTGATGTACAACAGCGACATCGTTCGTCAGGCTACCTGCAATACCAATTACCGGTTTATGGTACTTCTTCGCCACGCTCGCCACCCCAACAGGCACCTTGCCGTGTATGCTCTGGCTATCGATGCGCCCCTCTCCGGTGATCACCAACGTACAATCATGAATGTGCTCTTCCAGATTCAGCGCCGCGGTAACAATTTCAATACCGCTTTTTAGCTCTGCCCCGAGAAACGCCATCAACGCCGCCCCCATACCGCCCGCCGCGCCCGCACCAGGCACATCCTTCACATCAACATGGAGAGATTTTTTGATGACATCAGCATAATGAGAGAGATTCTTGTCCAGCTCGACAATGGTCGCTTCGCTCGCTCCCTTTTGTGGGCCAAAGATACGCGAAGCACCACTATCGCCCACCAGCGGGTTGGTGACATCACAGGCTACGCGGATCGTACAATCCTTTAAACGCGGGTCGAGGCCGGAAATATCAATCGTGTTCAGGGTATTAAGGCTGCCGCCGCCAAAGCCTATTTCATTGCCATTGGCATCGCTTAGCTTCGCCCCCAATGCCTGCACCATGCCTGCACCGCCATCATTGGTGGCGCTGCCGCCAATGCCAATAATGATACTGGTCGCGCCGCTCTCCAGCGCCTGTAAGATAAGCTCACCAGTGCCACGTGAAGTGGTCACCAGCGGATCTCGCTTTTCTGGAGGTACCAACGCCAGCCCACTGGCTGCGGCCATTTCGATAAACGCCGTTTTGCCGTCGCCAGAAATCCCCCAACTGGCCTTCACTTTCTCGCCCAATGGCCCGGTAACCCACGCCTGACGCTCAGCGCCTTGCGTGGCGGCAATCATCGCCTCTACTGTCCCTTCCCCTCCGTCAGCAACCGGAACAGAAACGTACCGCGCATCAGGAAAAATTTCCCGAAATCCTTTTTCTATCGCCTGTGCGACCTCGCTGGCAGATAAACTTTCTTTATAAGAGTCTGGAGCGATTACGATTTTCATACCTTTGCCTGTTACCACATGACGCCGGAGGGCGTTTCTCTTATCGGCCTGAATTCCGTGCCCGGATAGCAATACGCCATCCGGGCACGACGTCATCAACGAGTGACTTCGATTTTTGCCAGTTTTTCGTAGTAGCACACCAGGGCGCTATGGTCCGCCGTTCCTGAACCATCGGCACGCAGCGCCTGCATCATCTCCATGACCGCTGCTGTCAACGGCAGTTGTGCGCCCACACCATGGGAAGTATCCAGCGCGTTTGCCAGGTCTTTAATATGCAAATCAATACGAAACCCCGGTTTAAAATTCCTGTCCATAACCATTGGCGCTTTCGCATCCAGAACGGTACTCCCCGCCAGCCCACCACGAATTGCCTGATAAACCAGATCCGGGTTAACGCCCGCTTTGGCAGCCAGCGTTAATGCTTCTGACATCGCTGCAATATTCAACGCAACAATGACCTGGTTTGCCAGTTTGGTGACGTTACCCGCACCGATTTCACCGGTATGCACCACGGACCCCGCCATCGATTTCATCAAATCATAGTATTTGTCGAAAATAGCCTTATCGCCACCTACCATCACTGACAAAGTGCCATCGATCGCTTTCGGTTCGCCGCCGCTCACCGGGGCGTCCAGCATATCAATACCTTTCGCTTTCAGTGCTTCGCTGATTTCACGACTTGCCAGCGGAGCGATTGAACTCATATCGATCAATACCGTGCCCGGTTTGGCGCCATCAATGATGCCATTTTCCCCCAGCGCCACCTCTTTTACATGCGGGGAGTTTGGCAGCATGGTAATAATGACATCGCACTGTTCAGCAATCGCTTTAGCCGTAGAGGCTGTTTCTGCACCTGCGGCAATCACTTCAGCAATCGCTTCAGGATTACGGTCAGAAACCACCAGTGAGTAACCCGCTTTCAGAAGGTTTTTACTCATTGGTTTACCCATAATACCCAGGCCAATAAAACCCACTTTCATCGTCATATCAATCATCTCTCTTGTTGCGGCGGTGGTTATTTTTTAAAGGTATCTGCCAGTTTCTGGGTGGCAGAGCGGAACACGCCGAGATCGCTACCGACGGCCACAAACGTCGCCCCCCATTCCAGATAACGACGAGCATCAGCTTCAACAGGCGCAAGGATGCCGCAGGGCTTACCGTAAGCTTTGGCGCGATTAAAAATATGCTGAATGGCGTTTTGTACTTCCGGGTGTAAGGCATTACCGAGATGGCCTAATGCTGCCGCCAGATCGCTGGGACCGACGAAGATGCCATCTACGCCTTCGGTCGCAGCGATGGTATCGACATTGTCTACGCCTTGCTGGCTTTCAATTTGCACCAGAATAGTGATGTTCTTATTCGACTGGACGAAGTAATCCGCCACGGTGCCAAACATATTGGCGCGATGAGAAACAGAGACGCCACGGATACCTTCCGGCGGATAACGCGTCGACGCCACCGCCTGCTCTGCTTCCTCTTCCGTTTCCACAAATGGGATCAGAAAGTTATAAAAACCGATATCCAGAAGACGCTTAATCATCACCGGTTCGTTGGTCGGCACCCGTACCACTGGCGCGCTGGCACTGCCTTTCAGGGCCATCAATTGTGGAATGAACGTCGAGATATCATTTGGCGCATGTTCCCCATCAAGCACCAGCCAGTCAAAGCCGGCCAGGCCCAGAACTTCTGTGCTAATAGGATTAGAGAGCGCTGACCAGCAGCCAATCTGCACCTGTTTCGCGGCCAATGCGGCTTTGAATTTATTGGGGAAAATATTGTTATTCATCGCTTATACCTTCGCTTATTTCTGCAATTCCATTCGTTTAATGTCGCCAACCACAAAGAGGTAGCAGACCATCGCCATCAGCGCCGAACATCCGACAAAGACCAGAGCCGCATTGAAGGAGTGCAATTCACTCACCAGATAACCAATCACCAGGGGAGTGACGATGGAAGCAACATTGCCAAAGACGTTAAATACGCCGCCGCAGAGGCCAATAATCTCTTTCGGCGCGGTATCGGAAATCACCGGCCACCCCAGCGCGCCAAAACCTTTGCCAAAAAAAGCCAGCGCCATCAGCATGATTACCAGCGTGGTGTTGTTGGTGTAGTTACATAAGATGATGGTGGAAGCCAGCAGCATACCCAGCACAATCGGTAACTTACGCGCCAGAGTCAGAGAAGCGCCGCGTTTGATCAAATAATCCGAAAAGACACCGCCGAGTACGCCGCCGGCAAAACCACACAATGCCGGAATCGACGCGACCAGTCCCACTTTCAGAATCGACATCCCCTTTTCCTGCACCAGATAAATCGGGAACCAGGTCAGGAAAAACCAGGTGATGGTGTTGATAAAATATTGTCCGAAAAATACTCCCAACATCATGCGGTTAGAGAGCAATTGCTTGATGTAATGCAGCCTGGGACCACTTACCGTCGCACTGCCCGGCTTTTTGTGATCCATATCGACCACCGCGCCATTTTCAGAGATAAACTTCAGCTCTTCCGCTGAAATACGCGGGTGCTCTGTCGGGTTATGAATTAACTTGACCCACAACGCCGTTAGCACAAAACCAATTCCTCCCATAACGGTAAAAACATGTTCCCAGCCCCAGGCGAAGGTCAGCCACCCCAACAGCGGCGAGAAAAGCGCCAGAGAGAAATATTGCGCCGAGTTAAAGATAGCGGAGGCGGTTCCCCGTTCTTTCGTCGGGAACCAGGCAGCCACAATACGGGCGTTAGCGGGGAAGGAAGGCGCTTCCGAGAACCCCAGCATAAAGCGCATAAAAAACATCGAGATACCTGCCCAGGCCAGCGGGAACATATCGACAAAGCCTTGCAGGAAGGTGAACAGCGACCAGAAAAAGAGGCTGTAAGTGTAAACTCTCTTCGATCCAAACTTATCAAGCAACCAGCCGCCAGGGATCTGCATCAGCAGGTAGGCCCAACCAAAAGCGGAGAAAATATAGCCCATTGAAACCGTGCTTAATTGCAGTTCTTTTGCCACTTCAGTACCGGCAATCGACAGCGTTGCACGATCGGCATAGTTAACAGCGGTCACAATAAAAATAATAAGTAATATTAAATAGCGTGTATGTACGCCTTTCTTTTTTTCTTCCACGGTGTCCAGAATCATTCTATTTACCTCGGGTACTGGTGTTAATTTTATTATTATTTGATGAGTGTCATGTATAAGCCTCATTAATATTTCAAGCATAATGAAGTCGTGAATTAGTATAAGTAACAGGAGAATAATAATCATTGTGCATTTGCTAATTTAATTAGTGTTATTTAAATATTATTTTGAGCAAATGCACATGACACTGCGCGCTAAAGCACAGATTGATATATCACTCAGGCGACAAGCGTTGCTATAACTGAAATGATTGATATCGATCACATTTATGCAGTCAAACTCCTGACATTCTAAATTCACCTTACGTTATTTTTTTATTAAATGAGCCACGACACTCATTTTAATATCCCTGGCTGGAGAATATTGCACAATGGCCAACATCAAAATTAGACAAACAACACCGACTGCGTTTTATATAAAAGTGCACGACACAGATAATGTCGCGATCATTGTTAATGATAATGGCCTTAAAGCAGGAACATGTTTCCCGGATGGTCTGGAATTAATTGAACATATTCCCCAGGGGCATAAAGTCGCATTAGTAGATATTCCGGCTAATGGCGAAATCATTCGTTATGGCGAAGTGATTGGTTATGCCGTGCGTGCAATCCTCCGCGGAAGCTGGATCGACGAATCGATGGTGATATTGCCGGAAGCACCGCCATTACATACGCTACCGCTGGCAACCAAAGTGCCAGCCCCCTTACCGCCGCTGGAAGGGTACACCTTTGAGGGCTATCGCAATGCCGATGGTAGCGTCGGCAGCAAAAACCTGCTTGGAATCACCACCAGCGTCCACTGTGTCGCAGGCGTGGTGGATTACGTAGTGAAAATCATTGAGCGTGATCTACTGCCGAAATACCCGAACGTCGATGGCGTAGTAGGACTGAATCACCTGTACGGTTGTGGCGTAGCGATTAATGCTCCGGCGGCAGTGATACCCATTCGTACCATTCACAATATTTCGCTTAACCCAAACTTTGGCGGCGAAGTGATGGTAATTGGTCTGGGATGCGAAAAGTTGCAACCTGAGCACCTGCTGGCTGGAACGGAAGATGTACCAGCCATTTCACAGGAAAATGCCAGTATTATCAGCTTACAGGATGAAAAGCATGTCGGTTTTCAGTCGATGGTCGAGGATATTTTGCAGGTTGCCGAGCGCCACCTGCACAAGTTGAATCAACGCCAGCGAGAAACCTGTCCGGCTTCAGAACTGGTGGTTGGTATGCAGTGCGGCGGCAGCGACGCGTTTTCTGGCGTGACAGCAAATCCGGCAGTGGGCTACGCATCTGATCTACTGGTGCGCTGCGGTGCAACGGTGATGTTCTCGGAAGTAACGGAAGTACGTGACGCGATTCATCTGCTGACACCGCGCGCCGTTAACGAAGAGGTCGGCAAGCGTCTGCTGGAAGAGATGGAATGGTACGATAACTACCTCAATATGGGGAAAACCGACCGCAGCGCCAACCCTTCGCCCGGTAATAAAAAGGGCGGCCTGGCAAACGTGGTGGAGAAAGCACTCGGCTCCATTGCGAAATCAGGCAAAAGCGCCATTGTTGAAGTATTGTCACCTGGTCAACGCCCGACTAAGCGCGGATTAATTTACGCCGCCACGCCTGCCAGCGATTTTGTCTGCGGTACACAGCAAGTGGCTTCAGGAATTACCGTGCAAGTGTTTACGACAGGTCGCGGCACGCCATACGGCCTGATGGCGGTGCCGGTGATTAAAATGGCGACTCGCACAGAGCTGGCGAACCGCTGGTTTGACTTAATGGATATCAACGCAGGCACCATCGCCACCGGCGAAGAAACCATCGAAGAGGTCGGCTGGAAACTGTTCCACTTTATTCTCGACGTCGCCAGCGGGAAGAAGAAAACCTTCTCGGATCAATGGGGACTGCATAACCAACTGGCGGTGTTTAACCCGGCACCGGTGACTTGATTTCTTTTGGAACGTCCCTCGCAAAACATGGCCTTAGTGCCATGTTTTTATTGTTTAAAGTCCCCACATCCATTAATAATGCATTTGCATTACCTTAGTTCAAGCTTATAATTTGAGCAGAAAACAGGCTGTAAAAGGACAGCAAATAATGCCCGCTAATGCTCGCTCTAACGCTGTACTGACCACTGAATCAAAGGTCACGATACGCGGACAAACAACTATCCCCGCGCCAGTGCGTGAGGCCTTAAAACTGAAGCCTGGCCTGGACAGCATTCATTACGAAATTCTGCCTGGTGGGCAAGTATTTATGTGCCGACTGGGAGATGAACAGGAGGATCATACTATGAATGCATTTTTGCGTTTTCTGGATGCAGATATCCAGAACAACCCGCAAAAAACTCGTCCATTCGACATTCAACAAGGAAAGAAACTTGTCGCTGGCATGGACGTCAACATTGATGATGAGATTGGCGACGACGAATAATGGATTTTCCACAAAGGGTTAATGGTTGGGCGCTATATGCTCATCCCTGTTTTCAGGAAACCTACGACGCTTTAGTTGCCGAAGTCGAGACATTAAAGGGAAAAGATCCTGAAAATTATCAGAGAAAAGCCGCCACAAAGTTATTGGCGGTAGTCCATAAAGTGATTGAGGAGCATATCACGGTCAACCCATCATCACCGGCATTCCGTCATGGCAAGTCGTTAGGCTCTGGGAAAAATAAAGACTGGTCACGGGTAAAATTTGGTGCTGGTCGTTTTCGTCTCTTCTTTCGTTACAGCGAAAAAGAGAAAGTCATCATTCTGGGATGGATGAACGATGAAAACACACTGCGCACCTACGGTAAAAAAACAGATGCCTATACAGTATTCAGCAAAATGTTAAAAAGAGGACATCCTCCTGCCGACTGGGAAACCCTCACCCAAGAGACAGAAGAAAAGCATTGATGGTGTTCACAATGCCCGCCGAACGCATTGGTGTTGACCAGCGGGCACCCTTTCTCACTCCCCGACCAAAATCACCTCAATCCCAGCCTTTCGCAGTCCTTCCAGACTATCCGCAGGAATGCCTTCATCAACAATGATCATATCGATCCGCTGGGTATCGATGATTTTATGTAGGCTGGAGCGGTTGAACTTACTGGAATCGGTGACCACGATGATCCGTTCCGCGACTTCGCACATCCGCCGATTTAAACGTGCTTCATCTTCATTGTGCGTGCTGACGCCGCGCTCCAGATCGATAGCATCTACGCCGAGAAATAACATATCGAAGTGATAATTTTGCAGCGATTGCTCCGCCTGATCGCCGTAAAAAGATTGCGACTGACGGCGCAGATGCCCGCCGGTCATCAGGAGCTCAACGCCTTCCGCTTCCAGCAAAGCATTGGCCACGTTCATACCGTTGGTCATGGCAATGACGTCGGTGTGCTTGCGCATCAAACGAGCAATCTCAAAAGTAGTGGTTCCTGAGTCAAGAATGATGCGATGACCCGGTTGAATTAACTCGACGGCTGCCTTTGCAACGCTACGTTTCATCGCGATATTCAACGCACTTTTATCTTCCACCGAAGGCTCGAGCGAGGGCGTATTACTGTCGCAGATCAACGCGCCGCCGTAGGCACGCACAGCGATCCCCTGTTTTTCCAGGAATGCCAGATCGTTGCGGATCGTCACCGTAGAAACACCAAATAATGCCGACAGATCGTTAACCTGCACGCTACCTTGCTGGCGTAGTCGTTGAATGATCTGCTCTCGTCGTTCGCTGGTGCCCGTTACTCGCTTCTCGCCTGCAGCGTCGGTATTGCTCATAGTAAGTCCTTTCGTAAAACTTTCGTTTTATTTCGTTTCGTCTATTAACGCCTTTCTATTAAGCAAATGCAAGTCCACATCGCCCGGTGGCGCAAGCTGCTATCGTTTCAGTTGCTTTCATTATGTTTCTTTTGTGAATCAGATCAGAAAACCATTATCTTTCGTTTTATTTTTATCTCACCATGACGCAGTATCAATTGAAACAAAACGAAAGATTGATATCGCAGTAATCTGAACTGGAGAGGAAAGTGAAACATCTGACAGAAATGGTGAGACAGCACAAAGCGGGCAAAACAAAGGGGATTTATGCCGTTTGTTCCGCGCATCCGCTGGTGCTGGAAGCAGCAATCCGCTACGCCTGCGTAAACCACACACCGCTACTGATTGAAGCGACCTCCAACCAGGTGGACCAGTTCGGCGGTTATACCGGAATGACGCCCGCCGATTTTCACGGCTTCGTTTGCCAACTCGCCGACTCGCTGCATTTCCCACAGGACGCGTTGATTTTGGGTGGCGATCATCTTGGCCCTAACCGCTGGCAAAACTTGCCTGCCGCTCAGGCCATGGCTAATGCCGATGATTTGATTAAAAGCTACGTCGCGGCGGGATTCAAAAAAATCCATCTCGATTGCAGTATGTCTTGTCAGGACGATCCGGTTCCCTTAACCGATGACATCGTGGCTGAGCGCGCTGCCCGTCTGGCGAAAGTGGCGGAAGAAACCTGTCGTGAACACTTTGGCGAAGCCGATCTGGTGTATGTCATTGGTACTGAAGTTCCGGTGCCCGGCGGCGCGCATGAAACCTTAAACGAACTGGCGGTCACCACACCGGATGCCGCCCGCGCCACGCTGGAAGCCCATCGTCACGCCTTTGAAAAGCAGGGGCTGAACGCCATCTGGCCGCGCATTATTGCGCTGGTCGTGCAGCCTGGCGTCGAATTCGATCACACCAATGTTATTGATTACCAGCCAGCAAAAGCGACCGCCTTAAGCCAGATGGTCGAAAACTATGAAACGCTGATTTTCGAAGCTCACTCTACCGATTATCAAACGCCGCAGTCACTGCGCCAGTTGGTGATTGACCACTTTGCCATTCTGAAAGTTGGCCCGGCGCTGACTTTCGCCCTGCGTGAGGCCCTGTTTTCTCTGGCGGCGATTGAAGAAGAACTGGTGTCGGCAAAAGTCTGTTCCGGTCTACGCCAGGTACTGGAAAACGTGATGCTCGACCGCCCGGAATACTGGCAAAGCCACTACCACGGTGACGGCAACGCGCGTCGTCTGGCACGCGGTTACAGCTATTCGGATCGCGTACGCTACTACTGGCCAGACAGCCAGATTGATGACGCTTTCGCTCATCTGGTCCGCAATCTGGCAGATGCGCCTATTCCACTGCCGCTCATCAGCCAGTATCTGCCGCTGCAATACGTGAAGGTTCGATCCGGCGAGCTACAGCCAACGCCACGGGAACTCATTATCAACCATATTCAGGACATCCTGGCGCAGTACCACGCCGCCTGTGCAGGCCAATAACCAAAACAACGAGGAACACGCTATGCCAAATATTGTTTTAAGCCGGATTGATGAACGCTTGATTCACGGTCAGGTCGGCGTTCAGTGGGTCGGATTTGCGGGGGCAAATCTGGTGCTGGTAGCCAATGATGAAGTTGCCGAAGATCCGGTACAACAAAACCTGATGGAAATGGTGCTGGCAGAAGGGATCGCCGTACGTTTCTGGTCGCTGCAAAAAGTCATCGACAACATCCACCGCGCCGCCGATCGGCAGAAAATCCTGCTGGTTTGTAAAACACCTGCCGATTTCCTGACGCTGGTTAAAGGTGGCGTTCCGGTGAGTCGCATTAACGTTGGCAATATGCACTACGCCAATGGCAAGCAACAAATCGCCAAAACGGTTTCTGTGGATGCAGGCGATATCGCGGCATTTAACGATCTGAAAGCCGCTGGGGTGGAATGCTTCGTTCAGGGCGTTCCAACAGAACCTGCTGTGGACCTCTTTAAATTACTTTGAGGGAATCATCATGGAAATTAGTCTGTTGCAGGCATTCGCGTTAGGCATTCTCGCCTTTATCGCTGGCCTGGATATGTTTAACGGTTTAACCCATATGCACCGCCCGGTGGTCCTCGGTCCGTTAGTCGGGCTGATACTTGGCGATCTGCATACCGGTATTTTAACCGGCGGTACGCTGGAACTGGTATGGATGGGGCTGGCTCCGCTGGCGGGCGCACAACCGCCTAACGTCATTATTGGCACCATTGTCGGCACGGCGTTTGCCATTACCACGGGCGTAAAACCGGATGTTGCTGTCGGGGTCGCCGTACCTTTCGCGGTTGCGGTACAGATGGGGATTACCTTCCTGTTCTCGGTGATGTCTGGCGTGATGTCCCGCTGCGACCGGATGGCGGAGAATGCCGATACGCGCGGCATTGAACGCGTGAACTATCTGGCGCTGCTGGCGCTTGGCATCTTCTACTTTCTCTGCGCTTTTCTGCCGATCTATTTCGGTGCAGAACACGCAAAAACCATTATTGATGTCCTGCCGCAACGCTTAATCGACGGCCTCGGCGTCGCAGGCGGCATCATGCCAGCCATCGGTTTTGCCGTACTGCTGAAAATCATGATGAAAAACGTCTACATCCCTTACTTCATCCTGGGCTTTGTTGCCGCCGCCTGGCTCAAGCTACCGGTGCTGGCTATTGCTGCCGCCGCACTGGCGATGGCGCTGATCGACCTGCTGCGTAAATCTCCTGAACCGACTCAACCTGCGGCACAGAAAGAGGAATTTGAAGATGGCATCTAACCAAACCACCCTGCCGAATGTCAGCGAAAACGAAGAAACGCTGCTGACTGGCGTCAATGAAAACGTGTATGAAGATCAGAGCATTGGCGCGGAGCTGACGAAAAAAGATATCAACCGTGTCGCCTGGCGTTCCATGCTGTTGCAGGCTTCTTTTAACTACGAACGTATGCAGGCTTCCGGCTGGCTGTACGGTCTGCTGCCGGCTCTGAAAAAGATCCACACCAATAAACGCGACCTGGCGCGCGCCATGAAAGGACATATGGGCTTCTTCAATACCCATCCGTTTCTGGTGACGTTTGTTATCGGCATTATCCTCGCGATGGAGCGTTCTAAGCAGGATGTAAACAGTATTCAGAGCACCAAAATTGCCGTCGGCGCGCCGCTAGGCGGGATTGGTGATGCAATGTTCTGGCTGACGCTGCTGCCGATTTGTGGCGGGATAGGCGCAAGCCTCGCGCTACAAGGCTCTATTCTTGGCGCGGTCGTATTTATTGTGCTGTTCAACGTGGTGCATCTCGGTTTGCGTTTTGGTCTTGCGCATTACGCGTATCGAATGGGCGTCGCCGCAATCCCGCTGATTAAAGCGAACACCAAAAAAGTGGGTCATGCGGCGTCTATCGTTGGGATGACGGTGATCGGCGCACTGGTAGCGACCTATGTCCGTTTAAGCACCACGCTGGAAATTACGGCTGGCGATGCTGTGGTGAAATTGCAGGCTGACGTTATCGACAAACTGATGCCAGCCTTCTTACCGCTGGTCTATACCCTGACGATGTTCTGGCTGGTACGTCGCGGCTGGAGTCCGCTGCGTCTGATTGCCGTCACCGTGGTCCTCGGCATCGTCGGTAAATTCTGTCATTTCCTTTAAATACAACGAGGTAATAGATGTTAAGTATTATTTTGACAGGGCATGGCGGATTTGCCAGCGGCATGGAAAAAGCAATGAAGCAAATTCTCGGCGAGCAGTCGCAGTTTATCGCGATCGATTTCCCGGAAACCTCAAGTACCGCATTACTGACTTCGCAGCTTGAAGAAGCCATCGCCCAACTGGATTGTGAAGACGGCATTGTTTTTCTGACGGATTTGTTGGGCGGCACACCGTTTCGCGCGGCTTCAACGCTGGCAATGCAAAAACCGGGCAGTGAAGTGATCACCGGCACCAATTTACAACTGTTACTCGAAATGGTGCTGGAACGCGAAGGATTAAGCGGTGAAGAATTCCGTGTACAAGCGCTGGAGTGCGGACACCGTGGGCTGACCAGTCTGGTGGACGAGTTAGGTCGCTGCCATGAAGAATGCCCGGTCGAGGAAGGAATATGACGCACGTTCTGCGCGCCAGAAGGCTGCTGACTGAAGAGGGCTGGCTCGATGACCATCAGCTGCGTATTGCTGACGGTGTGATCGCGGCAATCGAACCGATCCCCGTAGGTGTAACCGAACGCGATGCGGAGCTGCTCTGCCCCGCTTATATCGATACTCATGTACACGGCGGTGCGGGCGTTGATGTGATGGATGATGCGCCGGATGCGCTCGACAAGCTGGCAATGCACAAAGCGCTCGAAGGCGTCGGCAGTTGGTTGCCGACGACCGTAACCGCGCCGCTCAATGACATTCATACGGCGCTGGAACGTATCGCACAACGTTGCCAACGCGGCGGGCCTGGCGCACAGGTGCTGGGGAGTTATCTCGAAGGACCGTACTTCACGCCGCAGAATAAAGGCGCGCATCCGCCGGAGCTGTTCCGTGAGCTGGAGATTGCCGAACTGGATCAACTGATTGCCGTTTCTCAGCACACCTTGCGCGTGGTAGCGCTGGCACCAGAAAAAACGGGGGCATTGCAGGCCATCCGCCATCTTAAACAACAAAACGTACGGGTGATGCTGGGGCATAGCGCGGCGACCTGGCAACAAACTTGCGCCGCATTTGACACTGGTGCAGACGGTCTGGTGCATTGCTATAACGGGATGACAGGTTTACATCACCGCGAACCGGGAATGGTTGGCGCGGGGTTAACGGACAAACACGCCTGGCTGGAGCTGATTGCCGATGGTCATCATGTGCATCCAGCGGCGATGTCGCTGTGCTGTTGCTGTGCGAAAGAGAGGATCGTACTGATCACCGACGCGATGCAGGCCGCCGGGATGCCAGATGGTCGTTATACATTATGCGGTGAGGATGTGCAGATGCACGACGGTATTGTACGCACCGCGTCTGGTGGACTGGCGGGCAGCACGCTGTCTGTCGATGCGGCGGTACGGAATATGGTCGAGTTGACAGGTGTGACGCCAGCAGAGGCGATTCATATGGCATCGCTACATCCGGCGCGAATGCTGGGTATGGATGATGTTCTCGGATCGCTAAAACCGGGGAAACGCGCCAGCATTATCGCTCTGGATAGCGGATTGCATGTGCAACAAGTCTGGATTCAGGGCCAATTAGCTTCAGGAGTATTGTAAATTTGGGAGTGTTGGAATTTATAACACTCCCTGTCTTTATATTTATGGGGTGCCCTTTTTGACCCAGCCATATTTTTCGAATGCTGGTGCTGCTTCATCAGAATGCAGCCATGCAGCAAACTGGCGGGTTTCAGCATCCGCATCCTGGCGTACGGCAATATTCATATCACGCCAGATAACATAATCCGGCGCTATCTCTACCACATCACCGATACCGGGGTTACTGGCTGCCCAGTCAGCCCAGGTTATCCAGACATCAGCATCTGGCTGATTTTCCAGCGCTTTACGTGCTGTTCCACTGTTGGGCGCATACAGAATAATATTCTTGCGAATACCGGCTATGGTTTCAATATTCCCCTTACGCCCGGCAATATCTTCCCAAACACCGGTGCCAGATGTATTACTGGTTCCGCCACCATCATTGACGATAATACCAATACCAGGTCTGGTCAGATCGTCAATCCCTTGAATGTTTTTAGGATTGCCTTTCTTTACCAGTAAAATACTTTTACGCAGGTAAAGAGGTTGAATATCCTTTTCGCTGAATCTGTCTTTATGATCACGGACGATAGCCAAAGCAGACTGCTCGGAAGCACCAAACAGAATATCAGCGTTTTGTCTGGCTTCTTCATTCCACTTCTTCTGTGGCCCGTAATGAACATTTACCGTAACACCGGTTTTCCTGGTGTAAAGATTAGCGGCATCCAGCAACGCTGTATGTGGGCCACCAGGCCCATACAAATTGATATCTGCATATGCAGCAGAAGATAGAAAGATTAAAACGCCAGCCAGTGTTTTTTTCATAAATAACTCCTGTAGTTACATAATGCATTGAAATCATAACTAAATCCAACAACATGCCAACACTCATTACACAATTTTAAAAATCATTCATTTTGTTACACAAAATATTAAAGGTGCGGATCGGGATGAAATCTTTCATCGCCCACCAGAAGGAATACCTGGTGGTAAGTAGCAATGAGTTCATGGAGGTATGTGGAAGATAAAGAAGGAGCGACAGGTTACTGGTTCCGGGGAAAATGCGAATACTTGAAGGTGTGATGTATAAGGATAATGAAGACGAGTGCATCGGCGGTTACTGAAGGTCGCTTCACTGAAGCCAGATGTGTTTGATAGATCTGCAGGGGAGCTATCGTTGGTCAGAACAGAACCTGATACATGAGCCACTTGCGACGGGGCCAACCCGGACTTTCCGCAAGGAATTTACGTCCTGAATCAGTGAAAATAAGCAAAATAAAGCCATCATGGCGTAAATCATTCGTGAGTAATCAACAAAAGCGATGATATTGTGCATGTATCCCAGCACGAAATAAAATCGTAACAAAGTATTTTTTCTTTTTACGCACCAACGCCCCGTTATTTAAATTTTATCATTTAATTTATTCGGAATTGCCTGTGAGATGATTTCCTGAGTTGTTTCATTGGAAACGAATAGAAACAATCTGTTAAAGTTGCTTTATTATCTGTCGCTGATGAATATGCAGAAAAAAATGGACAATGCTAATCCAGCAGTGGGATTTAACATTGTCGCAGTTAACCATTTATTTTGAAAGACAACTGAATACTGTGGTGGCGTTGTAGACCTTTTAACGTAACACAGAATTCTGTACGCTTTCAGGAAACCGGAACTACTCGTCTTTATGGCTGAATGTTTTTCTGGACGAATTGCTCCAGTTTTTTCAACACGTGTACTGAATCCATATCAAGACCATAACGTTTGAGCTCTTCTGCCGAATGATAGCTGACATTCACCTGTCCATCAGGGCGCTGGCTGATGAGAACGCGGAAAGGTAAATCCAGCGCAAGTTCCGGGTGAGCTATCATCAAGGGCGTTCCCGCTCTGGGGTTACCAAATACCAGAACAGTCGTGGGAGGCATTGTAAGCCCGGCACCATGAGCTGCCTTTGCATGATCAAATTCGCCAAATAAGACCAGTCCGTTATCTGAAATTGCTTTGATCAGACGTTCCCTGGTCTGTTGATAATCGAATGCACTCTGAGATGTAATCAACATATGTATACCATTTTCACTTGAGTGAGCCAAAGGCACAAATGCCAATAGCAATGCAGATATTAGAAAAAACGGCTTCAGAACTTTCTTCATCATCTCCCCTTATTTATAGAGCCCCAAAAAGGTTGGTTATCAATATCTGGTCGTTTTATCTGGCTGGCCTTTTCTGAAGCGCTAAAGCGCCCTCTTTTTACACCCCAACCATCCAAATAAACAACCACCAACATAGTTATTATTTAACACTGACAGACATTACTGCAAGTATATCGGTTTTCCCCATTTAATATTTATTGATAAAGGAATCGTATTATAAAGACAGCAAGATGACATTATAGTATCAGGAGATATATATCGGTGTTCATTGAAGATGCCCGGTTTGGTTGTACCAGAGGAATCATCTGAGGCCGCCCGGATTGCCCACCACACGGTCTTTTTCATAGTGTCGTCTATCACAATACCGACTTTACGAATCTCAGCCAGGTAAGCGAAGAACGTCGACAGACTGGCACAAGTTCGACAACCAGAGCCTGCAACTGTTTTTCGACCATACCGCAACCTGGTTTTGATGTTGGATTGAACACATCAAAAGCAGACACTTACACAATCTTACGTACAGCTCTCTGTATGTTCTCCTTATTTCCTTCCCTTATCTTTTCTTTCAGCGATCACAGATTTCACTTTATTTCTTTTATAAACATTGAAGTTTCAATTCCTTTTCTATAGATTTTAACAAACGAAAGAAACCATCAAATGAAACGAAACGAAAGGCAAGCGAAAGATACTGCGCCTGAAGTCCAGTTCATCAGACTAAGGATTGAGTTATGCCAGAAAATTACACCCCTGCTGTCGCAACTACCGGCACATGGACTGAAGAAGAAATCCGCCAACAGCCTCGCGCCTGGATCCGTTCTCTCGTCAACATTGACGCGTTACGCTCCGCGATTGATAACTTCCTTCAACCATTACTGCGCAAAGAGAACCTGCGGATCATCCTGACCGGCGCCGGAACTTCGGCATTTATCGGCGACATCATCGCACCGTGGCTTGCCAGCCATACTGGCAAAAACTTCAGCGCCGTACCGACCACCGATCTGGTTACCAATCCAATGGATTACCTGAATCCAGCCCATCCATTGTTGCTTATCTCCTTTGGCCGTTCTGGCAACAGCCCGGAAAGCGTCGCCGCCGTAGAACTGGCGAATCAGTTTGTACCGGAGTGCTATCACCTGCCGATCACCTGCAACGAAGCGGGCGCGCTCTATCAAAACGCGATCAACAGCAATAATGCATTTGCCCTGCTGATGCCCGCAGAGACGCACGATCGCGGCTTTGCGATGACCAGCAGTATTACCACCATGATGACCAGCTGCCTCGCGGTTTTCGCACCTGAGATGATCAACAGCCAGACCTTCCGCGACGTGGCGGATCGTTGCCAGACGATCCTGACCTCTCTGGGCGATTTCAGCGAAGGCGTGTTTGGTTACGCGCCGTGGAAACGGGTCGTTTATCTCGGCAGCGGTGGCTTACAGGGCGCGGCACGCGAGTCGGCGCTGAAGGTACTGGAACTGACGGCGGGTAAGCTGGCAGCCTTTTATGATTCCCCAACCGGATTCCGTCATGGCCCAAAATCACTGGTCGATGGTGAAACACTGGTGGTGGTGTTTGTCTCCAGCCACCCTTACACCCGTCAGTATGATCTTGATCTGCTGGCAGAACTCCGCCGCGATAACCAGGCGATGCGCGTAATCGCCATCGCCGCGGAAAGCAACGACGTTATCGCTGCTGGCCCACATATTATCCTGCCGCCCTCCCGTCACTTTATCGACGTTGAGCAAGCATTTTGCTTCCTGATGTACGCCCAGACGTTTGCACTGATGCAGTCGCTACATATGGGCAATACACCGGATTCCCCATCAGCCAGTGGCACCGTAAACCGCGTGGTGCAAGGCGTCATTATTCATCCGTGGCAGGCATAAAAGGATCGCATTATGAGCATTATCTCCACTAAATATCTGTTACAGGACGCCCAGGCCAATGGTTACGCGGTGCCTGCATTTAACATCCATAATGCCGAGACTATCCAGGCGATCCTCGAAGTGTGCAGTGAAATGCGATCGCCGGTGATCCTCGCCGGAACGCCGGGGACCTTTAAACATATTGCGCTGGAAGAGATCTACGCCCTGTGTAGCGCCTATTCCACAACCTACAACATGCCGCTGGCGCTGCATCTCGACCACCACGAATCGCTGGATGATATTCGCCGTAAAGTCCACGCAGGCGTGCGCAGCGCAATGATCGACGGCAGTCACTTCCCGTTTGCCGAGAACGTGAAGCTGGTGAAATCGGTTGTCGATTTCTGCCACTCGCAGGATTGCAGCGTAGAAGCGGAGCTGGGACGACTGGGCGGCGTGGAAGATGATATGCATGTTGATGCTGAAAGCGCATACCTGACCGACCCACAAGAAGCGAAACGCTTTGTTGAACTGACTGGCGTCGATAGCCTGGCAGTGGCGATTGGTACGGCACATGGTCTGTACAGTAAAACGCCGAAGATTGATTTCCAGCGACTGGCGGAAATTCGTGAAGTGGTGGACGTTCCTCTGGTGCTGCACGGTGCCAGCGATGTCCCGGACGAATTTGTCCGTCGTACGATTGAACTTGGCGTCACAAAAGTGAACGTTGCCACAGAATTAAAAATAGCCTTCGCCGGCGCAGTAAAAGCCTGGTTTGCAGAAAATCCGCAGGGTAATGATCCTCGCTATTATATGCGCGTCGGCATGGATGCGATGAAAGAGGTTGTCAGAAATAAAATTAATGTCTGTGGTTCAGCGAATCGAATCTCAGCATAGTCATTAATTTAATAATATTTATTCACAGGTGCTGCCCGATTAATATCGGGTAGTGCATTAATGGTAAAGGAGATGGCTAAATTTAATAAATACATCCGTACAATGCCACAACGATAATATATTTAAAAAATCTATATAATCAATTTTTATGGCGAGGATTAAAAATGAGCAGTCCAAATATTCTCTTAACCCGTATTGATAACCGTCTGGTTCACGGCCAGGTTGGCGTGACCTGGACATCCACCATCGGTGCGAATCTGCTGGTGGTTGTAGACGATGTTGTCGCTAACGATGATATTCAACAGAAACTGATGGGTATTACCGCGGAAACCTACGGCTTTGGCATTCGTTTTTTTACTATTGAAAAAACCATTAACGTCATCGGCAAAGCTGCGCCGCATCAGAAAATATTCCTGATTTGTCGTACGCCGCAGACGGTACGTAAACTGATAGAAGGCGGTCTTGATCTGAAAGATGTCAACGTCGGCAATATGCATTTCTCGGAAGGGAAAACACAAATCAGCAGTAAAGTTTATGTCGATGAGCAGGATCTCACTGATTTACGTTTTATTAAACGACGCGGCGTGAATGTTTTTATTCAGGACGTCCCTGGCTCTCAAAAAGAGCAAATTCCTGACTAACGTCGCCATCGCCTTAATATTCGTTTGAGGTAATAAAAATGCATGAAATAACTCTTCTTCAGGGGCTCTCCCTGGCGGCGTTAGTTTTCTTTCTGGGGATTGATTTTTGGCTGGAAGCCTTATTTTTATTCCGACCGATAATCGTTTGTACTCTTACTGGCGCTATTCTTGGTGATATTCAGACAGGTTTAATTACCGGCGGTCTGACAGAACTGGCTTTCGCCGGGTTAACCCCTGCCGGCGGCGTTCAACCGCCCAACCCGATTATGGCGGGTCTGATGACCACCGTCATTGCGTGGTCTACGGGCGTCGATGCCAAAACGGCAATTGGTCTTGGTCTGCCGTTTAGTCTGTTAATGCAATACGTCATTCTGTTCTTCTATTCGGCATTCTCATTATTTATGAGCAAAGCCGATAAATACGCGAAAGAGGCGGATACAGCAGCGTTTACCCGACTTAACTGGATAACGATGCTGATTGTTGCCTCTTCGTATGCGGTGATTGCGTTTCTCTGTACTTACCTGGCGCAAGGCGCGATGCAGGCACTGGTGAAAGCAATGCCGGCCTGGTTGACTCACGGCTTTGAAGTGGCTGGCGGTATTTTACCTGCCGTCGGTTTTGGTCTGCTGCTGCGCGTGATGTTCAAAGCGCAATACATCCCTTATCTGATCGCCGGTTTCCTGTTTGTTTGCTACATCCAGGTCAGCAATTTGTTACCTGTTGCCGTACTGGGCGCAGGCTTTGCCGTGTATGAGTTTTTCAACGCGAAATCCCGGCAACAAGTGCAACCGCAGCCCGTTGCCAGTAAAAATGAAGAAGAGGACTACAGCAATGGGATCTGAAATCAGTAAAAAAGATATCACCCGTCTGGGCTTTCGTTCATCGCTGCTGCAAGCGAGCTTTAACTACGAAAGGATGCAGGCGGGCGGCTTTACCTGGGCGATGTTGCCGCTCCTGAAAAAGATCTATAAGGACGACAAACCGGGCTTAAGCGCGGCGATGAAAGATAATCTGGAATTTATTAACACCCACCCGAATCTGGTCGGATTCCTGATGGGGTTATTAATTTCAATGGAGGAAAAAGGGGAAAACCGCGACACCATTAAAGGTCTGAAAGTAGCGCTGTTTGGCCCAATCGCCGGGATTGGCGATGCGATTTTCTGGTTTACCTTGTTGCCGATTATGGCGGGAATTTGCTCATCATTTGCCAGCCAGGGAAACCTGCTGGGGCCGATTCTATTTTTCGCCGTTTACCTGCTTATCTTTTTCCTGCGCGTCGGCTGGACCCACGTCGGTTATTCAGTCGGCGTGAAGGCTATTGATAAAGTGCGAGAGAACTCGCAGATGATTGCTCGTTCGGCAACCATCCTCGGGATCACGGTAATCGGCGGGCTGATCGCTTCGTATGTGCATATTAACGTGGTGACATCGTTTGCCATCGACAGTACCCACAGCGTCGCGCTGCAACAGGATTTCTTCGATAAAGTCTTCCCGAATATTTTACCGATGGCTTACACCCTGTTGATGTACTACTTACTGCGGGTGAAAAAAGCGCATCCAGTACTGTTAATCGGCGTAACGTTTGTGCTTTCCATCGTTTGTTCCGCATTCGGCATTTTGTAAATGGAACGAGGCATCGCGTCTGACGGTGCCTCCTTACTTAAGGAATTTCATCCTGTGCAACCCCTTCAGCAAGTGGAAAACTATACGGCGTTAAGTGAACTCGCCAGCGAATATTTATTGGACGTGATCTGTAGCAACCCGAATGCCGTGATTTGCCTGGCAACCGGAGCCACGCCATTACTGACTTATCGATATCTGGTAGAAAAAATCCACCAGCAGCGCGTTGATATCAGCCATCTCACCTTTGTGAAGCTCGATGAATGGGTAGGCCTGCCATTAACGATGCCTGGCACCTGCGAAACTTTCCTTCAACAGCATATCGTGCAGCCGCTGGGGCTACGTGAAGATCAGCTCATCAGCTTTCGCTCCGAAGATATTGATGAGACCGAGTGTGAACGGGTGACGAACCTGATTGCACGTAAAGGCGGGCTGGATTTATGCGTACTCGGTCTGGGGAAAAACGCTCATCTGGGGCTGAACGAACCGGGAGAAAGCCTGCAACCGACCTGCCATATCAGCCAACTCGATGCCAGAACACAGCAACATGAAATGTTAAAAACCGCTGACCACCCGGTGACTCAGGGGATCACCTTAGGGCTGAAGGATATTCTCAATGCCCGCGAAGTTTTGCTGCTGGTGACAGGCGAAGAAAAGCAGGATGCGACAGAACGTTTTCTCACAGCTAAAGTCTCCACCGCTATCCCGGCTTCGTTTTTATGGCTGCATAGCCATTTCACGTGTTTGATTGATGAGATGTGTCGTCGTTAACTCGCCTGCTACAGGCGTTGCAGCGCTATTCCTGCTGCGACGCCTATAATCACTCCCCTTGCTGCTCCAGCGCATACTTATACAGCGCGTTTTTCTTCACGCCGTGAATTTCTGCTGCCAGAGCCGCCGCTTTTTTCAGCGGAAGCTCGGCCTGTAACAGCGCCAGCGTACGCAGGGCATCGGCGGGTAAGTCTTCTTCCTGTGCTTTATGGCCTTCGACAATCAGCACCATTTCGCCTTTGCGACGGTTTTCATCTTCTTTCACCCACGCCAGCAGCTCGCCAACGGGCGCGCCATGAATGGTTTCCCAGGTTTTGGTTAGCTCACGCGCCAGCACCACGTAGCGGGACTCGCCTAATACCGCGACGATATCTTCCAGGCTATCTAACAGACGGTGGGTCGATTCATAAAAAATCAGCGTGCGCGGTTCCGCTTCAATGGCTTTTAGCGCATCACGGCGACCTTTCGATTTGGCAGGCAGGAAACCTTCATAACAAAAGCGATCTGATGGCAAACCCGCGGCGCTTAATGCAGTGATGGCAGCACACGGTCCAGGTAGCGGCACCACGCGAATACCCGCTTCACGGCAGGTGCGTACCAGATGATAGCCCGGATCATTAATCAGCGGCGTTCCGGCATCAGAAACCAGCGCAATGTTTTGCCCTTCTTGCAGCTTAGCCAGTAACGTTTCAGCTTTCTGCTGTTCGTTATGGTCGTGCAAGGCGAACAACCGGGCGTTGATACCAAAATGTTGCAGCAGTAAACCGGTATGGCGTGTATCTTCGGCGGCAATCAGATCAACGGCCTGTAACACCTCCAGCGCACGCTGGGTGATATCCGCCAGATTGCCGATCGGTGTCGGTACAATGTAAAGCTGGCCCTGAGAATTATCCGCTGATTGGTGTTGTTTCATTGTGTCGTCCGTATTGCCGATTTAATATTGAGCATTGCGTAAAAAAAATATCACTGGATACACTATGGTACCCTCAACATTTTCTCGTTTGAAAGCCGCGCGTTGTCTGCCTGTTGTTTTGGCAGCCCTGATTTTCGCCGGTTGTGGCACCCATACCCCCGATCAGTCCACTGCCTATATGCAGGGGACGGCACAGGCAGATTCTGCCTTTTACCTGCAACAGATGCAGCAAAGCTCTGATGATACCAGGATCAACTGGCAATTACTTGCCATTCGTGCACTGGTGAAAGAAGGTAAAACCGGACAGGCGGTGGAGTTGTTCAACCAACTACCGCAAGAACTGAACGATACCCAGCGTCGCGAGCAGTCATTGCTGGCCGTAGAAATTAAACTGGCGCAGAAAGATTTTACTGGCGCGCAAACCTTGCTGGCGAAAATCACACCTGCCGATTTAGAACAAAACCAGCAGGCCCGCTACTGGCAGGCGAAAATCGACGCCAGCCAGGGCCGTCCTTCCCTTGATTTACTGCGCGCGTTAATTGCTCAGGAACCACTGCTCGGCGCGAAAGAAAAACAGCAGAATATCGACGCCACATGGCAGGCACTCTCCTCCATGACCCAGGATCAAGCGAACACGCTGGTGATCAATGCCGATGAAAATATCCTGCAAGGCTGGCTGGATCTACAGCGTGTCTGGTTTGATAACCGTAACGATCCCGACATGATGAAAGCCGGCATTGCCGACTGGCAGAAACGTTATCCGAACAACCCGGGCGCGAAAATGTTGCCAACACAGTTGGTAAACGTAAAAGCGTTTAAACCTGCGTCAACCAATAAAATCGCCCTGCTATTGCCGTTGAATGGTCAGGCCGCGGTATTTGGTCGCACTATTCAGCAAGGCTTTGAAGCGGCGAAAAATCTTGGTACTCAGCCTGTCGCGGCTCAGGTAGCCGCTGCGCCTGCCACGGACGTAGCAGAACAACCTCAGCCGCAAACCGTGGATGGCGTTGCCAGCCCGGCGCAAGCTTCAGTTAGCGATCTGACGGGTGAAGAAACTACGCCCCAACCCGCGCCAGTTAGCGCTCCGTCGGCAACCACTGCGGCAATAAGCGCGCCAGCGAATCCGTCTGCAGAACTGAAAATCTACGATACCTCATCACAACCGCTTAGCCAGATCCTCAATCAGGTTCAGCAGGATGGCGCAAGCATTGTGGTCGGTCCGCTGCTGAAAAATAACGTTGAAGAGTTGCTGAAGAGCAACACTCCGCTGAACGTGCTGGCGCTGAATCAGCCGGAAAATGTCGAAAACCGCGCTAATATCTGTTACTTCGCGCTGTCGCCGGAAGATGAAGCCCGCGATGCAGCGCGCCATATTCATGACCAGGGCAAACAAGCGCCGCTGGTGCTGATCCCGCGGAGTTCACTGGGCGATCGCGTGGCAAATGCGTTTGCACAAGAGTGGCAGAAACTGGGCGGCGGCACCGTTCTGCAACAAAAATTTGGATCCACCAGCGAATTACGCGCGGGTGTTAACGGCGGTTCTGGTATCGCTTTAACAGGTAGTCCAATTGCCACCAGCACCTCCGCTGATACAGGAACAACAAGTAATCCGTCACTGCAAACCACACCAACCAGTGATCAATTCACCAATAACGGCGGTCGAGTGGACGCGGTGTATATCGTCGCGACACCGAGCGAGATCGCCTTTATCAAGCCGATGATCGCCATGCGTAACGGTAGCCAGAGCGGCGCAACGTTATACGCCAGTTCTCGTAGCGCGCAAGGCACCGCAGGCCCGGATTTCCGTCTGGAAATGGAAGGCTTGCAGTACAGTGAAATCCCCATGCTGGCGGGTAACAATCTGCCATTAATGCAGCAGGCGCTCAGTGCCGTGAACAATGACTATTCGCTGGCTCGGATGTATGCAATGGGCGTCGATGCCTGGTCACTGGCAAATCATTTCTCGCAAATGCGCCAGGTTCAGGGTTTTGAAATCAACGGTAATACCGGAAGCCTGACGGCTAGCCCGGATTGCGTGATTAACAGGAAGTTATCATGGCTACAGTACCAACAGGGTCAGGTAGTTCCCGCCAGTTAACGACTAAGCAGACCGGTGATGCGTGGGAATCCTCCGCGCGTCGCTGGCTGGAAGGCAATGGACTGCGGTTTGTCGCCGCCAACGTGAATGAGCGTGGCGGCGAAATTGATCTGATAATGCGTGAAGGCCAGACAATCGTTTTTGTCGAGGTGCGTTATCGCCGCTCTGCTTTCTACGGCGGCGCGGCTGCCAGTGTGACCCGTAGCAAACAACACAAATTATTACAGACTGCCCGCTTGTGGCTCGCGCGTCATAATGGGAGTTTTGATACTGTGGATTGTCGGTTCGATGTGTTAGCCTTCACCGGGAATGAAGTTGAGTGGATTAAGGACGCCTTTAATGACCACTCATAATTAAGGTTTAAGGATTAGCGTGCAAGAAAGAATCAAAGCTTGCTTCACTGAAAGCATTCAAACTCAAATTGCGGCGGCAGAGGCACTACCGGATGCGATCTCCCGTGCAGCCATGACGCTGGTTCAGTCTCTGCTCAATGGCAACAAAATTCTCTGTTGTGGTAATGGAACCTCCGCTGCCAACGCACAGCATTTTGCTGCCAGCATGATCAACCGCTTCGAAACGGAGCGACCTAGCTTACCCGCCATTGCACTAAATACGGATAATGTTGTCTTAACGGCGATTGCCAACGATCGCTTACATGATGAAGTGTATGCAAAACAAGTTCGGGCGCTGGGACATGCGGGTGATGTGCTGCTAGCCATTTCTACTCGTGGTAATAGTCGCGATATTGTTAAAGCTGTTGAAGCTGCCGTTACACGTGATATGACCATTGTGGCACTAACCGGCTATGACGGCGGTGAACTGGCGGGGCTGTTAGGGCCACAGGACGTGGAAATCCGCATTCCCTCGCATCGTAGCGCTCGCATTCAGGAAATGCATATGCTGACGGTAAATTGCCTGTGCGATCTGATCGATAACACGCTTTTCCCTCACCAGGATGATTAAGGAGAACACATGAAGGCATTTTCGCCAATCGCAGTCCTTATTTCCGCGCTGCTATTGCAAGGGTGCGTTGCTGCCGCTGTGGTAGGTACTGCTGCTGTCGGCACCAAAGCAGCGACCGATCCTCGCAGTGTCGGCACTCAGGTGGACGACGGTACCCTGGAAGTGCGCGTTAACCGCGCATTGTCGAAGGACGAACAGATTAAGAAAGAAGCGCGCATTAATGTCACGGCGTATCAGGGTAAAGTTCTGCTGGTTGGGCAGTCGCCAAACTCTGAGCTTTCGGCTCGTGCGAAACAGATTGCCATGGGCGTAGACGGCGCAACCGAAGTGTATAACGAGATCCGCCAGGGTCAACCAATTGGTCTGGGCGAAGCTTCTAACGATACCTGGATCACCACCAAAGTGCGTTCGCAACTGTTGGCCAGCGACCTGGTGAAATCGTCTAACGTGAAAGTCACCACCGAAAACGGCGAAGTGTTCCTGATGGGGCTGGTGACTGAACGCGAAGCAAAAGCGGCGGCCGATATTGCCAGCCGGGTGAGCGGCGTGAAGCGGGTAACCACGGCGTTTACGTTTATTAAATAACCCTCCTTATCATGCCTGATAAGACGCTTACCACGTCTTATCAGGCCTACAACGGCGCCAACCACAGGTCGGATAAGGCGTTCACGCCGTATCCGGCTGCCGTTGCCTGATGCGACGCTTGCCGCGTCTTATCAGGCCTACAACGGCGCCAACCACAGGTCGAATAAGGCGTTCAAGCCGCATCCGACATGTTTTTCTTCAGGTCAGAATAACAGCGCCAGACTGCCGACAATCACACCTGCTCCCCTGAAGGCGTAAATATGATGCTCACTATCAATTTATTCAGCTCTTTTGCGTAATTCTGAAGAAGTTAAAATAGTCACGCCTTCATGCTCGGGCCGCATCGCCTCTGCCAGCATCACCCGCGCCACGTCTCTCGCATCAATGGATTTCCAGTTACCTGGCAGCAAACGGAACAACGGCGCAAATAAAGTTTCGTTCATCCGCTGCTTGCTGCGATCTCCCAGCAACATCGACGGACGGGCAATGGTCAGCTTCGGCCAGTTCTGGGCAATTAACGCTTCTTCCATCTCCCCTTTGACGCGGTTATAGAAAAACGGCGAATGGGCATTTGCCCCCATGGCGCTGACCACCAGCATATGCTGCGCGCCCAGTCGTCGCCCGGTTAAGGCGGTGTCCACCACCAGCGTGTAATCGGCATGAATAAACGCCTCTTTGCTACCTGCCTCCCGCCGCGTGGTACCGAGACAACAAAACACAATGTCGATCGGATCGGTGACTTGCGCCAGCGCATCGGTTAATTGCGGATCGTGTGGGTTATAGACTCCTGGCATATCTGCCAGCGGGCGTCTGGTCGGCGCGGCAATAGCATTAACTTTCGGTTCGTTAATCAACATACGCAGCAGATGACCGCCCACCAGCCCCGTTGCGCCTGTAATTAAAACCTGACTCATATTGCCTCCAGCCCTGTATGTACACTCATGTTTAACTATAGGTTACCGTTGCCAAACCAGTTTTTTACCAAAACCCAGTGTGTTGTCGGTGAATTTGATTTCATCGAGGCGGATTTCCCAAACTGGAGCTAACAGCATTCTGGCAACCGGAAAGCGACGATTATACGCCTGACGCGCGAAGTCGCCTTCTTCGCCTTCCAGTCGACGAATCTCCCCTTTAAACTGCACGCCACGGATTAATGCCACCGTTTTCGGCTGACCATTTACCGTTCCGGCAACATGAGCTTGTGGGCCGCTCATCTGCGCATGACGCGTTTTTTCTTCTGTCAGAATGTAGAATGCGACTTTCTGCGCATCAAAAAGATAAAAGGCATTAGCGCACCAGAGTTCCCCGTCCTGCTGCACGCACCAGGTAACAACATGTTGTTTTGCCAGCCAACGGCTGATGGCGGTGAGTGTTTCCATTTCTGTTCTCTTTTATACTGTTGTCTGAACTTAACATGTGATGCATACAATGACACCCTGGTTCCTTTACTTGATCCGCACCGCTGACAATAAGCTTTATACCGGGATAACCACGGATGTTGAACGCCGCTATCAGCAGCATCAAAGCGGTAAAGGAGCAAAAGCACTGCGCGGGAAAGGAGAACTGACACTGGCGTTTTCCGCACTGGTTGGCGACCGTTCGCTGGCGCTACGGGCGGAATATCGCGTCAAACAACTGACCAAACGGCAGAAAGAGCGTCTGGTCGCAGAAGGAACAGGGTTTGCAGAGCTGTTAAACCGTCTACAAACCCCGGAGATTAAAAGCGATTGAAGTGATCGTGATACTCAACCAGGCCGGTTACGCCATTCAGCGCATCATCCGCTAAACGATGTACCAGGAAGGCGCTTTCAGTGCCCGGCCAGCGGCAACGCAGATCGTGATGCGCCGCCAGTTCAAAGCCAAAACGACTGTACAGCGCCGGATCGCCCAGCGTCACCACTGCGGCATAGCCGAACTCATTAAGCGAATCGAGTCCTTCATAGACCAGTTGACGCGCCAGCCCTTGCCCGCGGTATTTTTCATCTACCGCCAGTGGCGCCATACCGACCCATTGCAGGTCTTCGCCCTGCACATCAACCGGACTAAATGCCACATAGCCAATGACCTGACCTTCATCATCCGTCGCTACCAGTCCCAGCGTCAGAAAGCCATCTTCACGCAGATCGTGAACCAGCTTTGCTTCCGCATCGCTTTCGAATGAACGACGCAGCAGGGCATCAATACCCGGCGCATCAATGGGAATTTCTACTCGAATTAGCATGGTTCACCTACCGATGTCTGTTTGGTTTCAGGCGTGGTTTTCATTCCCGCCTCAACAAAATCTGCCAGTTGCAGTAGCATCATACGTAACGCTTTCGGCATTTGCTCCAGTTCAATGGCGTCCATCAGGTTTTTCACATATAACCCCAGCTCCGTATCACCCTCGATCACCAGCCGGCGCTGGAAGAAGAGTGTATCTGGATCCTGTTTACGCGCTGCAATCATCAGCAGATCGCTGGCATCGGCACTAAAACTCACATCAGCTTGTGCGTTCTGGCTGACGACCAGTTTGCCGTTCACCACCGAGGTGTACCATTGCAGGTCAATATCACGCACATGAATACTTAACCAACGACCTTCAAGGAACTCCAGCTCGCCATCGTCCAGCGCCTGGCGGAATTGCCAGCTTAAAACTTGCTCAAGAACCTGGCGTTTAAGCGCAAAGGGCGTCAGTTTTACCGGTACACTCAACAGAGATGGTCCCAAATGCACAATGCGGGAACGCAGTTTATCCAACACGAGTTTTACTCCCTGTTTCAACAATCGTCCTATTTTGCCATATCAGAAAAATAACATAGCGGTATAAATCAACAATTCCATATGAAATTGCTGCTACCACCAATACAACTTTAACTGCCTTAAATCAAAAATTGTCGCAGCAAGGTTAACTAAAATCCCAGTTCGTTAACATTTTTGCGCTTTGACAGCGCAACCTTCAGGAAAAATTATGGAGCTGCTCTGCCCTGCCGGAAATCTCCCGGCGCTTAAGGCGGCCATCGAAAACGGCGCAGATGCTGTTTATATCGGGCTAAAAGATGATACCAATGCCCGTCACTTCGCCGGCCTTAACTTTACCGAAAAAAAATTGCAGGAAGCGGTGAGTTTTGTCCATCAACATCGCCGCAAACTTCACATCGCAATTAACACTTTTGCGCACCCGGACGGCTACGCCCGCTGGCAGCGCGCCGTGGATATGGCGGCGCAACTGGGTGCCGACGCGTTGATCCTTGCCGATCTCGCCATGCTGGAATACGCCGCCGAGCGTTACCCACATATTGAACGTCACGTATCGGTGCAGGCTTCAGCGACCAATGAAGAGGCGATTAACTTTTATCATCGCCATTTTGACGTTGCCCGCGTGGTGCTGCCGCGCGTGTTGTCGATTCATCAGGTGAAACAACTGGCGCGAGTTACCCCTGTTCCACTGGAAGTGTTTGCTTTCGGCAGCCTGTGCATTATGTCGGAGGGCCGTTGCTATCTGTCGTCATATCTGACGGGTGAGTCACCCAACACCGTGGGCGCGTGTTCCCCAGCTCGTTTCGTTCGCTGGCAACAAACGCCACAGGGACTGGAATCTCGCCTGAACGAAGTACTGATCGACCGTTATCAGGACGGCGAGAACGCAGGTTATCCGACGTTGTGTAAAGGGCGTTATCTGGTGGACGGCGAGCGCTATCACGCGCTGGAAGAACCCACCAGTCTCAATACCCTTGAGCTACTGCCGGAGTTAATGGCGGCGAATATCGCTTCGGTGAAAATTGAAGGCCGTCAGCGTAGCCCGGCGTATGTCAGCCAGGTAGCGAAAGTCTGGCGTCAGGCTATCGATCGTTGTAAGGCCGATCCGCAAAACTTCGTACCACAAAGTGCGTGGATGGAGACGCTCGGGTCGATGTCCGAAGGCACGCAAACCACCCTTGGCGCGTATCACCGTAAATGGCAGTGAGAAAAGCAATGAAATATTCCTTAGGGCCGGTACTGTGGTACTGGCCAAAAGAGACGCTGGAAGAATTTTATCAGCAGGCCGCCGCCAGCAGCGCCGACGTGATTTATCTCGGTGAAGCGGTATGCAGCAAGCGCCGGGCAACCAAAGTTGGCGACTGGCTGGAGATGGCAAAATCACTCGCCGGGAGTGGCAAGCAGATAGTGCTCTCCACGCTGGCGCTGGTGCAGGCGTCCTCCGAACTGGGCGAACTGAAACGCTATGTAGAGAACGGCGAGTTTCTGATTGAAGCCAGCGATCTCGGCGTGGTGAATATGTGCGCTGAGCGCAAATTGCCGTTCGTCGCCGGGCACGCGCTGAACTGCTATAACGCGGTGACGCTGAAAATATTACTCAAACAGGGCATGATGCGCTGGTGTATGCCGGTGGAGCTTTCCCGCGACTGGCTGGTGAATCTGCTTAATCAGTGCGATGAACTGGGCATTCGCAACCAGTTTGAAGTGGAAGTCCTGAGCTACGGTCATCTGCCGCTGGCCTACTCCGCCCGCTGCTTTACGGCACGTTCGGAAGACCGCCCGAAAGATGAGTGTGAAACCTGCTGCATTAAGTATCCGAACGGGCGCAACGTGCTGTCGCAGGAGAATCAGCAGGTGTTTGTACTCAATGGCATTCAGACCATGAGCGGCTACGTTTACAATCTCGGTAACGATCTGGCATCAATGCAGGGGCTGGTTGATGTGGTCCGCCTGTCACCGCAGGGGACTGACACTTTCGCGATGCTCGACGCCTTCCGCGCTAATGAAAATGGTGCGGCACCACTCCCGTTGACGGCAAACAGCGACTGTAACGGCTACTGGCGGCGGCTGGCGGGGCTGGAGCTGCAAGCCTAAGCAAATATGCTCGTCATACTTCGAGTTGCATGTGCTGCGTCTGCGGGTTATTCGGCCCATCCATGGGCCTCACCCCTTACGGGGCCGCTGCAAGCAGCGTTCAAATCCGCTCCATGCGAATTTGTCGTTCACCCCAGTCACTTACTTATGTAAGCTCCTGGGGATTCACTCTCTTGTCGCGTTACTCGGCCTGAGGCCTCGCCCTTTCAGGGCCAACGCAAGCGTTGTTCAAAACGCCACTGCCGTTTTGTCCTGCAACTCGAATTATTTAGAGCATAGCTCACTTTGTTAACAACTTTAACTACCCTTTAATGCAGTATTAAAGATTAATCGGTAACAAAGTGAGCTGTTATGACTGATAAAACCATTGCGTTTTCGCTACTCGATCTGGCCCCCATCCCCGAAGGTTCTTCAGCGCGGGAAGCGTTCTCTCACTCTCTCGATCTTGCCCGTCTGGCTGAAAAGCGCGGCTATCATCGCTACTGGCTGGCGGAACACCACAATATGACCGGCATTGCCAGTGCTGCAACGTCGGTGTTGATTGGCTATCTGGCGGCGAATACTACCACGCTGCACCTGGGTTCTGGCGGCGTGATGTTGCCGAACCATTCGCCACTGGTGATTGCCGAGCAGTTCGGCACGCTCAATACTCTCTATCCGGGGCGAATCGATTTAGGGCTGGGTCGCGCGCCGGGTAGCGATCAGCGAACAATGATGGCGCTACGTCGTCATATGAGCGGAGATATTGATAATTTCCCCCGCGATGTCGCAGAGTTGGTGGACTGGTTTGACGCCCGCGATCCCAATCCGCATGTGCGCCCGGTACCGGGCTATGGCGAGAAAATCCCGGTGTGGTTGTTAGGCTCCAGCCTTTACAGCGCGCAACTGGCGGCGCAGCTTGGTCTGCCGTTTGCGTTTGCCTCACACTTCGCGCCGGATATGTTGCTCCAGGCGCTGCGTCTTTACCGTAGCAACTTCAAACCGTCGGCACGGCTGGAAAAACCGTACGCGATGGTGTGCATCAATATCATCGCCGCCGACAGCAACCGCGACGCTGAGTTTCTTTTTACCTCGATGCAGCAAGCCTTTGTGAAGCTGCGCCGCGGAGAAACCGGGCAACTGCCGCCGCCGATTCAGAATATGGATCAGTTCTGGTCACCGTCCGAGCAGTATGGCGTACAGCAGGCACGGAGTATGTCGCTGGTGGGCGATAAAGCGAAAGTGCGTCATGGTTTGCAGTCGATCCTGCGCGAAACCGACGCCGATGAGATTATGGTTAACGGGCAAATTTTCGATCACCAGGCGCGCCTGCATTCGTTTGAACTGGCAATGGACGTGAAGGAAGAGCTGTTGGGGTAGTGTATTTTATTTTGTCTGATGCAGCGGGAAGCCTTATCCGACCCGCCCAATGTAGGCCTGATAAGCGAAGCGCATCAGGCATTGTACAGGCAGTAGAAATGTCGGATAAGGTACAGTTGATTACTGATACACCGGCAGCAAATTAAAACTCGACAGGATGTGCACCTGTGCGTTGCCAACGCCAAACAGCAGAATCAGGGCAATCATCGGCTTGCCGCCCCAGACACGGAATTTAGGGCTACCAAAGCGTTTACGCGATGCGCGGGCCAGCAGCGCCGGAACAATTGCCGCCCAGATGGTAGCGGCTAATCCCGCATAGCCAATGGCATACAGGAACCCATTCGGGAACAGCAGGCCGCCAACGACGGGCGGTGCAAAGGTCAACAGTGCCGTTTTAAAGCGCCCCATTGCCGAATCATCAAAGCCAAACAGATCCGCCAGATAGTCGAACAGACCCAGCGTTACGCCGAGGAACGAACTCGCCACTGCAAAGTTTGAGAACACGACCAGCAGAAGGTCCAGACTACGGCTGTTCAGCACGCCGCTCAACGCCTGTACCAGCACATCAATATTGCCGCCTTTCTCCGCAATACCGATAAACTCCGGGCGAGGAATATTCCCCATTGTTGCCAGCAACCAGATGGTATACAGCGCCAGCGCCATTAACGTACCGTACACCAGACATTTCACGATAGTTTTCGGATCCTTGCCGTAATATTTCATCAGGCTCGGAACGTTGCCGTGATAGCCAAACGATGCCAGACAAAACGGCAGTGTCATCAACAGATACGGCGCGTAAGACGCATTGCTTTCCGCGACGTTGAACAATGTCGCAGGCTGTACATGCCCCAGCAGGCTACCGAAAGTGAGGAAGAAGGTAATGACTTTCGCCCCCAGCACAATCGCCGTCATGCGGCTGACGGCTTTGGTGCTTAACCACACCACAAACGCTACCAGCAGTGCAAAACCAAAACCTGCCGCCCGTGCCGGGACGTTGAGCGACATCTCCGAGAAAGTGTGATGAAGAATCGAACCACTGGCGGAAATATAGGCGTAAGTCAGGATATAGAGCACAAAGGCAATGGAAATGCCGTTGACTACGTTCCAGCCTTTGCCCAGTAAATCTTTGGTAATGGTGTCAAAGCTCGAACCGATTCGGTAATTCAGGTTAGCTTCCAGGATCATCAAGCCGGAATGCAGCATACAAAACCAGGTGAAGATCAGCGCCGCCATCGACCAGAAGAACCACGCACCGGACATGACCACTGGCAGAGAAAACATCCCTGCGCCAATAATGGTGCCGCCGATAATCACCACGCCGCCAAGCAGCGACGGTGACGTTTGGGTGGTGGTTAGTGTTGCCATGAGGGCTTCTCTCCAGTGAAAAATAGTGCGACTGCGTTGTTATGTGTTGCACTGTACCAGTACGCGAGTACAAAAAACAGAAAAAAAACCCCGATTGTTAGAATCGGGGCTGTATATTTTACTTTACGTCAGGTAATAGCGATTTAGTGTGAATTACGCATCGCCACCGAAACGACGGCGACCGGTAGAGTCATCACGACGCGGTGCGCGGCCTTCACGACGTTCGCCGCTGAAACGACGACCATCACCACGACCCCCTTCACGGCGTTCACCGCTGAAATTACGACCGCCCTCACGACGCTCACCACCGAAGCCACGACCACCGCCACGACGTTCAGTATGCGGCTGTGCATCACCCAACAGTTGCATGTTCATTGGTTTGTTAAGAATGCGAGTACGGGTAAAGTGTTGCAGCACTTCACCTGGCATCCCCTTCGGCAGTTCGATAGTGGAGTGAGAAGCAAACAGCTTGATGTTACCGATATAACGGCTGCTAATATCGCCTTCGTTGGCAATTGCACCAACGATATGACGAACTTCAACGCCATCATCACGGCCCACTTCAATGCGGTAAAGCTGCATTTCACCAACATCGCGACGTTCACGACGCGGACGATCTTCACGGTCGCCACGCGGGCCACGGTCATTACGATCGCGCGGACCACGGTCATCACGGTCACGGAATTCACGACGCGGACGCATCGGCGCATCTGGCGGCACGATCAGAGTACGTTCACCCTGTGCCATTTTCAGCAGTGCGGCTGCCAGAGTTTCGAGATCCAACTCTTCACCTTCCGCAGTCGGCTGAATTTTGCTCAACAGTGCACGGTATTGATCCAGATCGCTACTTTCCAGTTGCTGCTGTACTTTGGCAGCAAATTTTTCCAGACGGCGTTTGCTCAGCAGTTCTGCGTTAGGCAGTTCGACTTCTGGAATGGTCAGCTTCATGGTGCGTTCGATGTTGCGCAGCAGACGACGCTCGCGGTTTTCAACGAACAGCAGCGCACGACCCGCACGACCCGCACGACCGGTACGACCGATACGGTGAACGTAAGACTCGGAATCCATCGGGATATCGTAGTTAACCACCAGGCTGATACGCTCAACGTCCAGGCCACGGGCCGCAACGTCGGTGGCGATCAGGATGTCCAGACGACCATCTTTCAGACGTTCCAGAGTCTGCTCACGCAGCGCCTGGTTCATATCACCGTTCAGCGCGGCGCTGTTATAGCCGTTACGTTCCAGGGCTTCAGCCACTTCCAGAGTCGCGTTTTTGGTACGAACGAAAATAATCGCCGCATCAAAATCTTCCGCTTCCAGGAAACGCACCAGCGCTTCATTTTTACGCATACCCCAGACAGTCCAGTAGCTCTGGCTGATGTCAGGACGGGTCGTCACGCTGGACTGAATACGCACTTCCTGCGGCTCTTTCATAAAGCGACGGGTAATGCGACGGATCGCTTCCGGCATGGTTGCAGAGAACAGAGCGGTCTGATGACCTTCCGGGATCTGCGCCATAATGGTTTCCACGTCTTCGATGAAGCCCATACGCAGCATTTCATCAGCTTCATCCAGAACCAGACCGCTCAGTTTAGAGAGGTCCAGAGTGCCACGTTTCAGGTGGTCCAGCAGACGGCCTGGAGTACCGACAACGATCTGCGGCCCCTGACGCAGGGCACGTAATTGCACGTCATAACGCTGGCCGCCGTACAGAGCAACCACGTTTACGCCGCGCATGTGTTTAGAGAAATCCGTCATTGCTTCAGCAACCTGTACCGCCAGTTCGCGGGTCGGTGCCAACACCAGAATCTGTGGCGCTTTCAGCTCAGGATCAAGATTTTGCAGCAAAGGTAAGGAGAATGCTGCAGTTTTTCCGCTCCCCGTCTGGGCCATACCCAGAACGTCGCGGCCATTCAGCAGATGTGGAATACACTCCGCCTGAATTGGAGATGGTTTTTCGTAACCCAGATCGTTAAGGGCTTCAAGGATAGGAGCCTTCAGGCCCAGATCTGCAAAAGTGGTTTCGAATTCAGCCATGTAGTACGTGTGCCTCAAAATTAATGGCGGCCAGTCTACATAACTCATCATGAAATTGATCAGCAATTTTCATTGAAAAGTGTGAACCGGCTCAAAGTAGGTGTATTAACGAACAACAACGCCCTCACCCGTTAAGGTGATGGCAATCAAAAAAGATTACGGGCTGATGTGTACGTCAGCTATTGCTGGTCCGATTCTGCCAGGTCATCTTGGTCCTGGCCCAGGAGCGATAATTCCAACAATGCGTATCGGTGCTCAACAAAGTTATGAACGTTGTTGGCAACCGCCAGTTTGAACAGTGCCGCAGCGCTGTCCAAATCCCCCAGACTTAGGTAGTACTTACCTAAATAGAAGTTGGTTTCACTGAGATGCTCAGCGAGCGAGGTGTTATCCGTTGCGTCCGCCTTGAGCCTTTCCATTAACGTTTGTTCGCTAATGTTGCCCAGGTAGAACTCGACAATGTTCCATCCCCACTGTTCCTTGTCCGATTTTTCGAAGTGTTGCTTCAACACTTCTTTAGCCTGCTTCTCATCGAGCTTCTGCTCGGCAAGATAAAGCCACAGACTACGGAAAGGATCATTGGGATCGTCTTGATAAAACGCCAGCAGATCATCTTGCGCTAACCTGGCACGACCGCCGTAATATAATGCGATCCCGCGATTCAAGTGCGCGTAGTTGTAAGTTGGATCAAGCTCAAGTACAGAATCAAACGCTTCATAGGCAGCATCAAAATTGCCTGCCTGCGTTAAATATATGCCCAAGTAATTGAATACTTCAGGCATATCCGGTCGGATTGCCAGCGCCTGCGAAAAATCGTTACGCGCTAATGCCCTCAGACCGAGACTATCATACAACACTCCGCGCTCATATAAAAGCTGTGCGCGTTCGTCATCGGTTAAAGCCCGACTGGCAAGGATCTGTTCCATACGTGCCAGAATCACTTCCTGCTGTAAAGTCGGTTGCAATGGTACTGCGAGGACTTCACTTTTACGCCAGGAAATATTACTGCATCCTGCAAGCGTAAGTGCTGTCGCAACGAAACACCAGCGCAAAAAAGGCTTCATTTCCCACTCCCGAAGACCACGGTTGAATGAACGTCCTGTTCCCGGTTGCTAACAAGGCGTCCAGCCCGGTTAAAAGCCCCCCACCGCAGCGGAGGGCAAATGGCAACCTTACTCGCCCTGTTCAGCAACCGGAGCTTCCGGTGCCGCAGCAGGTTGAGACTGCTCAGTCGCTTCTTTAATGCTCAGACGGATACGGCCCTGGCGATCAACTTCCAGAACTTTAACCGGTACTTCCTGATTCATCTGCAGGTAATCGGTCACTTTCTCAACACGTTTGTCGGCGATTTGAGAAATGTGTACCAGACCTTCTTTACCGCCGCCGATGGCAACAAATGCGCCAAAGTCAACGATACGGGTCACTTTACCATTGTAGACGCGGCCCACTTCGATTTCCGCAGTGATCTCTTCGATACGACGAATCGCGTGTTTCGCTTTTTCGCCGTCGGTCGCTGCAATCTTCACAGTACCATCATCTTCGATTTCGATAGTGGTGCCCGTTTCTTCGGTCAGGGCGCGGATAACAGAACCGCCTTTACCGATAACGTCTTTGATCTTGTCCGGGTTGATCTTAATGGTATGGATACGCGGAGCAAACTCAGAGATATCGCCGCGCGGCGCGTTGATCGCCTGTTCCATTACGCCCAGGATATGCAGACGCGCACCTTTAGCCTGGTTCAGCGCAACCTGCATGATCTCTTTGGTGATGCCTTCAATTTTGATATCCATCTGCAATGCAGAGATACCGTCGCGAGAACCCGCAACTTTGAAGTCCATATCGCCCAGGTGATCTTCGTCGCCCAGAATGTCAGACAGTACAACGTAGTTATCGCCTTCTTTCACCAGGCCCATTGCGATACCCGCAACAGCAGCTTTGATCGGCACACCTGCGTCCATCAGCGCCAGAGACGCGCCGCACACAGAAGCCATAGAAGAAGAACCGTTGGATTCGGTAATTTCAGACACTACACGTACGGTGTACGGGAATTTGTCCATATCCGGCATGACGGCCAGCACACCGCGTTTCGCCAGACGACCGTGACCAATTTCACGACGCTTCGGAGAACCGACCATGCCGGTTTCACCTACGGAGTACGGAGGGAAGTTGTAGTGGAACAGGAAGGTGTCGGTACGTTCGCCCATCAGTTCATCAAGAACCTGTGCGTCACGTGCAGTACCCAGCGTTGCGGTAACCAGTGCCTGCGTTTCACCACGGGTGAACAGCGCAGAACCGTGAGTACGCGGCAGCACGCCAGTGCGCACATCCAGACCACGGATCATGTCTTTTTCACGACCATCGATACGCGGTTCGCCTGCCAGTACGCGGCTACGAACAACTTTTTTCTCAATGGCGTGCAAAATTTCACCCAGTTCGTTTTCGTCCAGGGTTTCGTCTTCAGCAAGCAGCGTCGCAATGGTTTCAGATTTGATGACATCAACCTGTGCATAGCGCTCTTGTTTATCGGTGATACGGTAAGCATCGCTCAGGCGAGCTTCAGCCAGTGCAGCAACGCGCGCGTTCAGCGCTTCGTTTACCGGCTCTGGCTGCCAATCCCAACGCGGTTTACCCGCTTCTTTCACCAGTTCATTGATGTTCTGAATAACAACCTGCTGTTGTTCATGACCGAACACAACCGCACCCAGCATCTGGTCTTCGCTCAGCAGTTCAGCTTCAGATTCAACCATCAGCACAGCGGCTCCAGTACCGGCAACAACCAGGTCCAGTTTGCTCTCTTTCAGCTCGTCCTGAGTCGGGTTCAGTACATACTGGTCATTGATGTAACCTACGCGGGCAGCACCAATCGGACCATTGAACGGAATACCAGACAGAGACAGCGCCGCAGAAGCGCCAATCATCGCAACGATATCCGGGTTAACCTGCGGGTTAACAGAAACCACGGTGGCGATAACCTGAACTTCGTTGACGAAGCCTTCCGGGAACAGCGGGCGAATCGGGCGGTCAATCAGACGCGCAATCAGCGTTTCGCCTTCGCTTGGGCGGCCTTCACGACGGAAGAAGCTACCCGGGATACGACCAGCAGCGTAGGTACGCTCCTGATAGTTAACGGTCAGAGGGAAGAAGTCCTGACCTGGTTTGGCTTTTTTCTGGCCGACAACGGTAACAAATACAGCGGTGTCATCCATGCTAACCATAACAGCGGCAGTAGCCTGACGAGCCATCATGCCGGTTTCCAGAGTGACGGTATGTTGGCCGTACTGGAATTTACGAACGATCGGATTAAGCAATGTAATATCCTTTCTCTTTCTTAGACAGTACCTTACGGCACTGGTGTTAATACCCGATCTTCTGCGCATCCTCGCGACTAATGACAACCCTAACCCAGCCAGATGTGGGTAAAGCCTCTCATTAGCCGCGCGAACCTCTGCAACGGAAGATCATTCATAGCAACAATACATTAGTTTCCAGTGAATTGCTGCCGTCAGCTTGAAAAAAGGGGCCACTCAGGCCCCCTTTTCTGAAACTCGCAAGAATTAGCGACGCAGACCCAGGCGCTCGATGAGCTGGGTGTAACGCGCTACGTCTTTACGTTTCAGGTAGTCGAGCAGTTTACGACGCTGAGAAACCATGCGCAGCAGACCACGACGGCTGTGGTGATCTTTTTTGTGCTCTGCAAAGTGGCCCTGCAGGTGGTTGATCTGTGCAGTCAGCAGTGCTACCTGAACTTCGGTAGAACCAGTGTCGTTTGCGTCACGACCAAACTCAGAAACGATTTTAGCTGTTGCTTCAGTACTTAGAGACATTTTAAAACTCCAAAGTATATAAGAATGAAAGGACGCCGATCTCTAATTCAGCGATCCCAGTGTACGTTACGTAAAGTGTTAAACGATCTACGCGACGTTAAGCGGCAGTATTCTACTCGTAGCGACTTGTTATCGCAAGACGGTTAATATTACGCCGGGTATTCAACCACCAGGCGACGAGGCGCGACGCGGCCTTCATCGTCAATTTCGCCCATACCGATAAACTTGCCATTCTCACCTTCTGTAACGCGAACCAGTCCTTCCAGCGGCGCACCAGATGTACGAACCGGGTTACCATTTTTGAAGTAAACAGAAGACGTTAGCGGAAGATTAACCACCGGGTAGTCCGAAGCCGGACTGTCCATTGGCATCAGTAAAGAATCAAGTAACTCCGCAGCAGGAATATCTTGCCGTTCGGCTTGCTCAACCAGTTCACGCAGATGTTCCAGAGTCACCATCCGTTCAACCGGATATTTACTCACCGCCAGACGACGCAGGTAAATCACATGCGCGCCACAGCCAAGTTTTTCGCCCAGATCATCAATGATAGTGCGAATATAAGTACCCTTTGAGCAGTGAATTTCCAGCTCCAGTTCATTGCCTTCATGGCGAATAAACAGCAACTCATAGACGGTAATCGGGCGTGCTTCACGCGGGACTTCAATACCCTGACGCGCGTATTCGTACAGTTTTTTGCCCTGATATTTCAGCGCTGAATACATCGAAGGGATCTGTTCGATGTCACCACGGAAGGTATCCAGCGCTGCAGCCAGTTGCTCTGCACTAAAGGTTACCGGACGCTCTTCAACGATTTGCCCGTCTGCGTCAGAAGTATCGGTACGCTGCCCAAGACGCGCAATCACCCGGTAGCGTTTGTCGGAATCCAGCAGATATTGGGAAAATTTCGTCGCTTCCCCGAGGCAAATCGGCAGCATGCCCGTCGCCAGCGGGTCCAGCGCGCCAGTGTGCCCGGCACGATTGGCGTTATAAATCCGTTTTACTTTTTGCAACGCATCGTTGCTGGACATACCTTGCGGTTTATCCAGCAACAAAACGCCGTTAATGTCGCGACCGCGACGACGAGGACGACTCATTAGTCCTCCTTGCTGTCGTCCGGGTTAACACGACGTTCTTCGTCATGTTTGACCACGCTGGTTACCAGGTTTGACATACGCATCCCTTCAACCAGTGAGTTATCGTAGAAGAAGGTCAGTTCCGGCACGATACGCAAGCGCATGGCTTTGCCAAGCAGACTGCGGATGAAACCAGAGGCTTCCTGCAACGCTTTGATGCCCGCTTTAACCGCGTCTTCATCTTTGTCGTTGAGGAAAGTCACATACACTTTGGCATAGGCCAGGTCACGAGACATTTCGACACCGGAAACGGTGGTCATCATCCCCAGACGAGGGTCTTTAATTTCACGTTGCAGGATGATAGCGATCTCTTTTTGCATTTCCTGCGCTACGCGCTGTGGGCGACCAAATTCTTTCGCCATAATAAATTCTCCTGACAAAAAAGGGGCCATAAGCCCCTTTTAAAATTAATCTCAGGTGGAAGGGCTGCTCACGTTGGCCTGATAAGACGCTCCAGCGTCGCATCAGGCAACGGCTGCCGGATGGGGCGTAAACGCCTTATCCGGCCTACAACCCAGACAACCTTAAGCGATGGTACGCTGAATCTCGATGATTTCGAATACTTCGATCACATCGCCAGTGCGCACGTCGTTGTAGTTCTTAACGCCGATACCACATTCCATGCCGTTACGGACTTCGTTAACGTCATCTTTGAAGCGGCGCAGGGACTCCAGCTCGCCTTCGTAGATAACCACGTTGTCGCGCAGAACGCGGATCGGGTTATGACGTTTAACCACACCTTCAGTAACCATACAACCTGCAATGGCGCCGAATTTCGGTGATTTGAACACGTCACGAACTTCCGCCAGACCGATGATTTCTTGTTTCAGTTCTGGAGAAAGCATACCGCTCATCGCCGCTTTCACTTCATCGATCAGATTATAGATGACGGAGTAGTAACGCAGATCCAGACTTTCGGACTCAATAACTTTACGCGCAGATGCATCAGCACGTACGTTAAAGCCAACCAGAATCGCGTTGGACGCTGCTGCCAGGGTTGCATCGGTTTCGGTGATACCCCCGACGCCAGAACCGATGATCTTAACTTTCACTTCGTCAGTAGACAGTTTCAGCAAGGAATCGGAAATCGCTTCCACAGAACCCTGAACGTCAGCCTTCAGCACGATGTTCACTTCGTGAACTTCACCTTCGGTCATGTTGGCGAACATGTTCTCAAGTTTAGATTTCTGCTGACGCGCCAGTTTAACTTCGCGGAATTTACCCTGACGATACAGCGCAACTTCACGTGCTTTCTTCTCGTCACGAACAACGGTCACTTCATCACCTGCAGCCGGAACACCGGACAAGCCCAGGATTTCCACCGGAATGGACGGACCTGCTTCCAGCACTTCCTGACCCAGTTCGTTACGCATTGCACGAACACGGCCGTATTCGAAACCACACAGAACGATGTCGCCTTTATGCAGCGTACCTTCACGTACCAGAACGGTGGCAACCGGACCACGACCTTTATCAAGGAAGGATTCGATAACCGCGCCGCTCGCCATACCTTTACGTACCGCTTTCAGTTCCAGCACTTCAGCCTGCAGCAGGATAGCATCCAGCAGTTCATCAATACCGGTACCCGCTTTCGCAGACACGTGTACGAACTGGCTTTCACCGCCCCACTCTTCCGGCAGGATACCGTACTGGGAGAGTTCGTTCTTAACGCGATCTGGATCGGCTTCTGGTTTGTCGATCTTGTTCACTGCCACCACCACCGGAACCTGTGCAGCTTTCGCATGCTGGATTGCTTCGATGGTCTGCGGCATTACGCCGTCATCCGCAGCGACAACCAGGACGACGATGTCCGTTGCCTGCGCACCACGTGCACGCATTGACGTAAATGCGGCGTGCCCCGGGGTGTCCAGGAAGGTGATCATGCCATTTTCAGTTTCAACGTGGTATGCACCGATGTGCTGGGTAATGCCGCCCGCTTCGCCAGAAGCCACTTTCGTTGAACGAATATAGTCCAGCAGAGAGGTTTTACCGTGGTCAACGTGACCCATGATGGTCACAACCGGTGCGCGCGGCTCAGCCGCAGCCCCCGTGTCACGGTCGCTCATTACCGCTTCTTCCAGCTCGTTTTCACGACGCAGGATAACTTTGTGGCCCATCTCTTCAGCAACCAGTTGTGCGGTTTCCTGGTCGATGACCTGATTGATGGTTGCCATTGCGCCCAGCTTCATCATCACTTTGATGACCTGAGAGCCTTTAACCGCCATCTTGTTCGCCAGTTCGCCAACGGTGATGGTTTCGCCGATCACAACGTCACGGTTAACGGCTTGAGCAGGCTTCTGGAAGCTTTGCTGCAGCGAAGAACCTTTACGTTTTCCGCCTTTACCGCCACGTACTGCTGCGCGAGCTTCTTCACGATCAGCTTTTGATTCAGCGTGTTTGTTGCCTTTCTTAGGACGCGCAGCTTTCGCGTTACGACCACGGCCACGACCGCCTTCGACTTCACGATCGCTTTCATCTTCTGCCTGGCGGGCATGTTGAGAAGTAGTAACGTGATAATCGCTGGAATCTTCAGTCGGTTCTGCGTTATCAGTCCATTTGTTTTCTTCCGCCATACGACGTGCTTCTTCAGCAACACGACGTGCTTCTTCTTCGAGTTTACGACGCGCTTCTTCTTCGGCTTTACGCTTGAGCTCTGCAGCTTCCAGCTCACGGCGGGCTTTTTCAGCCTGGGCGGTTTTAGTCATATCGTCTTGTTGATTGCTCACTTTGTCTTTTTCCGCAGCTTCACGTTTCGTTTGTTCAGCGGCTTCACGTTTAGCTTGTTCTGCGGCCTCACGTTCAGCTTTTTGTTGCGCTTCGCGTTTGGCCAATTCTTCTGCCTCACGACGGGCTTGCTCTTCCGCTTCACGCTGCGCCTGCTCTTCCGCAGCAAGGCGCTCAGCCTCTTGCGGATCGCGTTTCACAAAGGTGCGTTTCTTGCGGACTTCGATTTGTACCGATTTACTTTTTCCACCGGTACCTGGAATGTTAAGGGTGCTGCGTGTTTTACGCTGCAGCGTCAATTTATCCGGCCCCGAATTTTTCTGATTCAGGTGGTCAATTAAAGTCTGTTTCTCTTGCGCGGACACAGAGTCGTCAGCAGACTTCTGGATACCTGCATCAGCAAATTGCTGTACCAGGCGTTCCACGGAGGTCTGTCGCTCTGCGGCCAGCGTTTTAACGGTTACATCTGTCATGCTGTTCCTTCCTGCTACAGTTTATTACGCTTCGTCACCGAACCAGCAAATATTACGGGCAGCCATAATCAGTGCTCCGGCTTTTTCGTCGGTCAACCCTTCGATATCAGCCAGATCATCAATGCCCTGTTCGGCGAGATCTTCCAGCGTACAAACGCCACGGGCGGCCAGTTTGAATGCCAAATCACGATCCATCCCTTCAAGGTTCAGCAGATCGTCAGCCGGTTTATTATCGCCGAGGCTTTCTTCCTGGGCCTGTGCAATGGTGGCCAGTGCATTTTTAGCACGCTCGCGCAGTGCTTCAACAGTCGGCTCATCAAGGCCTTCAATTTCCAGCAGCTCTTTCATCGGCACATAGGCCAGTTCTTCCAGCGTCGAGAAGCCTTCTTCTACCAGAACAGTAGCGAAGTCTTCGTCAATGTCGAGATAACGGGTGAAGGTGTCGATTGCTGCGTGCGCTTCCGCCTGATGTTTAGCCTGCAGGTCGTCAACGGTCATTACGTTGAGTTCCCAACCGCTCAGTTGCGAAGCCAGACGCACGTTCTGACCGTTACGGCCAATTGCCTGCGCCAGGTTACCGGCTTCAACGGCGATATCCATGGTGTGTTTATCTTCATCCACCACGATAGAAGCAACGTCTGCCGGTGCCATCGCGTTGATCACGAACTGCGCCGGGTTATCATCCCACAGGACGATATCGATACGCTCACCGCCCAGTTCAGTAGAAACCGCCTGAACACGCGCGCCACGCATACCTACACAAGCCCCTACCGGATCGATACGTTTATCGTTGGTTTTCACCGCGATTTTTGCACGAGAACCCGGATCGCGAGCCGCTGCTTTAATTTCAATCACTTCTTCGCCGATTTCCGGCACTTCAATACGGAACAGTTCGATCAGCATTTCCGGTTTGGAACGAGTCACGAACAGTTGCGCGCCACGCGCTTCCGGGCGAACGGAATAGAGCACGCCACGAACACGGTCACCAGGGCGGAAGTTTTCACGCGGCAGCATATCTTCACGCAGGATCACAGCTTCAGCGTTGTTGCCCAGATCCAGAGAGATGTTGTCGCGGTTTACTTTTTTCACCACGCCGGTGATGATTTCACCTTCGTGTTCACGGAACTGATCAACCACCATAGCACGTTCAGCTTCACGTACTTTCTGCACGATAACCTGTTTTGCCGTCTGGGTGGTGATACGGTCAAAGGTGACAGATTCAATCTGATCTTCAACATAATCGCCCAGGTTCAGGCTTTCATCTTCAAAGCGTGCGGCTTCAAGAGTGATTTCTTTAGTCGGCTGTGTGACTTCATCAACAACCAGCCAGCGGCGGAAAGTGTCAAAATCACCGCTTTTGCGATCGATCTGTACACGGACGTCGATCTCTTGTTCATATTTTTTCTTGGTTGCTGTAGCCAGAGCGCTTTCCAACGCTTCGAAAATTTTCTCGCGAGGCAGCGCCTTTTCATTGGAGACGGCTTCAACTACAGCCAAAATTTCTTTGTTCATCGCGGGCTTTTCACCTCATCCAGACTATTAAAAGTGGGGAACCAGGTTCGCCTTCTGGATATTACTCAGCGCGAACACTTCATCTTTACCTTCGACGGTAACTGTGATCATTTCACCGTCTACTGCTTTGATAACGCCCTGCCATTTACGACGGTTTTGTACCGCCATACGGAGAACCAGAGTCGCCTCTTCTCCGACAAAACGGGCGTAGTGTTCAGCCGTGAACAGTGGGCGATCGAGACCCGGTGAGGAGACTTCCAGGTTATAAGCAACGGTGATGGGATCTTCAACATCCAACACAGCGCTCACCTGGTGGCTCACATCAGCACAATCATCAACATTGATGCCATCTTCACTATCAATATAGATGCGCAGTGTGGATGTGCGACCGCGAATAAACTCGATGCCAACCAGTTCAAAACCCAGGGCCTCAACTGGCGCAGTAATCATCTCTGTTAATTTTTGCTCTAATGTGGACAAGCCCACCCCCAAGACATAAAAAAAGGGCCTAAAGCCCAGTTATTCTGTAGTCAGATAACAAAAAACCCCGATAAATCGGGGCTTTATATAACTGAACCCTATAACCGCAACTGCGGTCTGGAGCACTTTCCAGAAGGATTTTTTCAAATCCCACTACGAAGGCCGAAGTCTTCACAGTATATTTGAAAAAGAACTCTAAGGGAAAGTGGTTGCGGGGGCCGGATTTGAACCGACGACCTTCGGGTTATGAGCCCGACGAGCTACCAGGCTGCTCCACCCCGCGCCTGAAACGTGGCAAATTCTACTCGTTTTGGGTAAAAAATGCAAATACTGCTGGGATTTGGTGTACCGAGACGGGACGTAAAATCTGCGGGCATTATAGTGATCTACGCCACATTTTGTCAACGCTTATTGCTAATCATGTGAATGAATATCCAGCTCACTTTCATTTCTTGAATGCTTTTGTCCTCTCCTGCTCTCCCTTAAGCGCATTATTTTACAAAAAACACGCTCTCCCCTTCCTGTCTTTGATAAAAGATGATTAAATGAAAACTCATTTATTTTGCATAAAAATTCAATCAGAGCAAAATCCAGGCTCATCATCAGTTAATCAAGCAGGGTGTTATTTTATGACAACGATTCTCAAGCATCTCCCGGTAGGTCAACGTATTGGTATCGCTTTTTCTGGCGGTCTGGACACCAGCGCCGCACTGCTGTGGATGCGACAAAAGGGAGCGGTTCCTTATGCATATACTGCAAATTTGGGCCAACCAGACGAAGAGGATTATGATGCGATCCCTCGTCGTGCCATGGAATACGGCGCGGAGAACGCACGTCTTATCGACTGTCGCAAACAACTGGTAGCCGAAGGTATTGCCGCTATTCAGTGTGGCGCATTTCATAACACCACTGGCGGCCTGACCTATTTCAACACGACTCCACTGGGTCGCGCCGTGACCGGCACCATGCTGGTTGCGGCTATGAAAGAAGATGGCGTGAATATCTGGGGTGATGGCAGCACTTACAAAGGTAACGATATCGAACGCTTCTATCGTTATGGCCTGCTGACCAACGCAGAACTGCAGATTTACAAACCGTGGCTCGATACTGACTTTATTGATGAACTAGGCGGTCGTCATGAAATGTCTGAATTTATGATTGCCTGCGGTTTCGACTATAAAATGTCGGTCGAAAAAGCCTACTCCACCGATTCCAACATGCTCGGCGCAACACACGAGGCGAAAGATCTGGAATACCTCAACTCCAGCGTCAAAATCGTCAATCCGATTATGGGCGTGAAATTCTGGGACGAGAGCGTGAAGATCCCGGCAGAAGAAGTCACAGTACGCTTTGAGCAAGGTCATCCGGTGGCGCTGAACGGTAAAACCTTTAGCAACGACGTAGAAATGATGCTGGAAGCTAACCGCATCGGCGGTCGTCATGGTCTGGGAATGAGCGACCAGATCGAAAACCGTATTATTGAAGCAAAAAGCCGCGGCATCTACGAAGCTCCTGGGATGGCGCTGCTGCATATCGCTTATGAACGTCTGCTGACCGGTATTCACAACGAAGACACCATTGAGCAGTATCATGCGCATGGTCGTCAGTTGGGCCGTTTGCTTTACCAGGGACGTTGGTTTGATTCCCAGGCGCTGATGCTACGTGACTCCCTGCAACGCTGGGTCGCCAGCCAGATTACAGGTGAAGTCACTCTTGAGCTGCGTCGCGGGAACGATTACTCCATCCTCAATACCGTCTCTGACAACCTGACTTATAAGCCTGAACGTCTGACGATGGAAAAAGGTGACTCGGTGTTCTCGCCAGATGATCGTATCGGCCAGCTGACCATGCGTAATCTGGATATTACAGATACCCGCGAGAAACTGTTTGGTTACGCAAAAACGGGGCTGCTCTCCTCTTCTGCTGCCTCGGGTGTGCCGCAGGTCGAAAATCTGGAGAACAAAACGAAGTAATCGGGAAAGATTCTGTTTAGTAGGCCGCGAAAGCGGCCTTTTTATTATGTGCGTTGTAGCCCTGTAAGCTTACACCAAAATCACGTATTTCTACTGTCGTCTGATAACGATACGCTTAATAAAGCTATATTTATCAGACGAAAAAAAAGACGCTTTTCAGCGTCTCTTTTCTGGAATTTGGTACCGAGGACGGGACTTGAACCCGTAAGCCCTATTGAGCACTACCACCTCAAGGTAGCGTGTCTACCAATTCCACCACCTCGGCACAGATATTACTTTTTAGTTCGGGATGTCGCTGGTCGGTTTAGCCGGAGCAGCTGGCTGAGTCTGTTCGGTTTTCGCCGGAGCACTCAGGTTTTCCCATTCACTACCTTTATTGGTTTTGTTGCTGTTGATGTTACCCAGCACCAGGCTGATGATGAAGAATAACGTTGCCAACAGCGCCGTCATGCGGGTCATGAAGTTACCAGAACCACTTGAACCAAACAGCGTAGCGGAAGCGCCTGCTCCGAAGGAGGCTCCCATATCAGCGCCTTTACCTTGCTGCAGCATGATCAGACCAACAAGGCCAATCGCCACAATAAGGAAAACAACTAAAAGAGCTTCGTACATAATCAACCTGTTCCTTGCGGAGTTGCCGCGTACCAATGCTTCAACCAATAAAACGGGATTTTTTAATCTTTCCCACTGAAGCGGGTGTGAATACTAACCAAAGCGAATGGCCTTCGCAAGGGCAATTTTACTGCATTGTATCAACTGCGGAAAAAAACAGCAAAATCGATATTTTGATAAAGGGAAAAGGCGACAATCGCCGCCTTTTTAATCAGTTAGCTATCACATTAAACCGCTTTTACTGCATCTGCGATACGATGCGCAAATTCAGTCACCTGCGCTTCGTCTTCGCCTTCTACCATTACACGAATTAACGGCTCGGTACCGGATTTACGCAGCAGCACGCGTCCACGGCTCCCCAGTGCCGCTTCAACTTCTGCGGTCACAGCTTTGACTGATTCATGCTCCAGCGGGTCGCCGCTTCCCGCGGTATAACGCACGTTAACCAGGATTTGCGGGAACATTTTCATGCCGCTGCAAAGGTCATGCAGACTCATATGATTACGCGCCATCGCCGCCAGCACCTGCAAACCAGCAACAATGCCGTCACCTGTGGTCGTTTTATCCAGCAGGATCACGTGACCAGAGTTCTCCGCGCCAATACGCCAGCCTTTTTCCTGCATCTTTTCCAGTACATAGCGGTCGCCCACTTTTGCGCGAGCAAATGGAATGCCTAACTGTTTCAATGCCAGCTCCAGCCCCATGTTGCTCATCAATGTCCCCACCACGCCGCCACGCAGTTGGCCCTGACGAAGACCTTCGCGCGCAATGATATACATGATCTGATCGCCATCGACTTTATTGCCTTCATGGTCAACCATAATCACGCGGTCGCCGTCGCCGTCAAAGGCAATGCCGAGATCCGCTTTTTCAGCCAACACGCGCGCCTGTAGCGCACGCACATCAGTCGCCCCCACTTCGGCATTGATGTTTACGCCGTTCGGCTCACAACCAATGGCAATAACGTTCGCCCCCAGTTCACGCAGCACGTTTGGCGCAATGTGATAAGTCGCGCCGTTTGCACAATCCACGACAATCTTCAGTTCACTGAGGCTAAGTTCATTCGGGAACGTGGCTTTGCAAAACTCGATATAGCGACCCGCAGCATCAACGATACGGCTGGCTTTACCCAGTTCTGCCGAATCAACGCAGCTAATCTCTTTTTCCATTTCGGCTTCAATGGCTTCTTCCACCGCGTCCGGCAGTTTGGTGCCGTCGATGGAGAAAAATTTAATGCCGTTATCGTAAAACGGGTTATGCGATGCAGAAATCACAATCCCGGCCTCTGCGCGGAAAGTACGCGTCAGATAAGCCACTGCCGGTGTCGGCATCGGGCCGGTAAAGAGCGCAGAAAGGCCCGCTGCCGCCAGCCCCGCTTCCAGTGCTGACTCCAGCATATAGCCAGAAATACGCGTGTCTTTACCAATAATGATCTTACGGGAGCCGTGACGTGCCAGAACTTTACCCGCTGCCCAACCCAGCTTAAGCACAAAATCAGGCGTGATCGGCGCATCCCCTACACGACCGCGAATCCCATCGGTACCGAAATATTTACGATTACTCATAGCGTTTGTTTTCCTTTGCAGACAGAGTGGCTTCCACCACTCGCATCGCTTCTACGGTTTCTTTGACGTCATGAACACGAATAATGTGCGCACCCTGCATCGCTGCGATGACCGCGCAAGCCAGACTACCGCTCAGGCGTTCGGACGGTCCTACGTTCAGCAACTGTCCAATCATCGATTTTCGTGACATGCCCACCAACAGCGGCAGGTTGAAATGATGAAATTCAGCCAGGCGCGCCAGTAATGAATAGTTATGGGAGAGATTTTTACCGAAACCGAATCCGGGGTCGAGCAACAATTTCTCTTTTGCGATGCCCGCCCGTTCACAGCGTGCTATTTGCTCAATAAAGTAGCGATTCACCTCGGCGAAGACATCGTCATATTTAGGTGCTTCCTGCATGGTCTTTGGATTTCCCTGCATATGCATCAGGCAAACCGGTAAACCAGTTTCTGCAGCCGCTTCCAGAGCGCCGGGTTCGGAAAGGGAACGGATATCGTTAATGATATGAGCGCCCGCTCGCGCTGATTCACGAATAACTTCCGGTTTAGATGTATCAACCGAGATCCAGACTTCAAATCGTTGAGCAATCGCTTCAACCACCGGAATAACACGCTGCAACTCTTCTTCAACACTCACTTCCGCAGCCCCTGGACGCGTGGACTCGCCGCCAACGTCAATGATCGTCGCTCCAGCGTTGATCATCAGATTCGCATGTTTCACCGCATCAATCAGCGAGTTATGCGTGCCGCCATCAGAGAAAGAATCTGGCGTAACGTTGAGGATCCCCATTACGTGAGGATGGCTGAGGTCCAGTGAAGTGCCCTGGGCAAAGAGTTTCATGGTGTTATCCCTGGTATAAATTGATAAGAAAAAACCCCGGAGCAAGCCCCGGGGTTTTCGGTACAAATACAGTCATCTGATGCGGGAACTTACTTGTCGCCTAACTGCTCTGACATGGTGTTACCCGGGTTCGGCGTGCGCGGTTCATCGACCGGACGCGGTGCCTTTGGGCTACCATTATCACCAGAATTGTTAGAAGCGCCTGGTTCTTCCCAGCCTGCTGGCGGACGAACATCGCGACGTGCCATCAGGTCATCGATCTGCGGCGCATCGATGGTCTCATATTTCATGAGCGCATCTTTCATTGCATGCAGGATATCCAGGTTGTCATTTAGCAACTGACGCGCACGATTATAGTTACGTTCAATCAGTGACTTCACTTCCTGGTCGATGATACGTGCAGTTTCATCGGACATATGTTTTGCTTTCGCCACGCTACGACCGAGGAATACTTCCCCTTCTTCTTCCGCATACAACAACGGACCTAATTTCTCGGAGAAGCCCCACTGGGTCACCATGTTACGCGCCAGATTAGTCGCAACTTTAATGTCGTTTGACGCCCCGGTAGAAACATGTTCAGGACCATAAATGATCTCTTCCGCCAGACGACCACCGTACAACGTAGAAATCTGGCTTTCCAGTTTCTGACGGCTGGCGCTGATTGCGTCGCCCTCAGGCAGGAAGAAGGTCACACCCAGCGCACGGCCACGTGGGATAATCGTCACTTTGTGCACCGGATCGTGTTCCGGTACCAGGCGACCGATAATCGCATGACCAGCCTCGTGGTAAGCAGTCGATTCTTTCTGCGCTTCCGTCATCACCATGGAGCGGCGTTCCGCGCCCATCATGATTTTGTCTTTCGCTTTCTCAAACTCAACCATCGACACAACGCGTTTGTTGCCACGAGCAGCGAACAGTGCCGCTTCATTCACCAGGTTCGCCAGATCCGCACCAGAGAAGCCAGGAGTACCACGGGCAATGATTGCCGCGTCGATATCGGGTGCCAAAGGTACGCGACGCATATGAACTTTCAGGATCTGCTCACGACCACGAACATCTGGCAAGCCAACAACAACCTGACGGTCGAAACGGCCAGGACGCAGCAGCGCTGGGTCGAGTACATCAGGACGGTTAGTCGCGGCGATAACGATGATACCTTCGTTACCTTCGAAGCCGTCCATCTCAACCAGCATCTGGTTCAGGGTCTGTTCACGTTCATCGTGACCACCGCCCAAACCTGCGCCACGCTGGCGGCCTACGGCGTCGATTTCATCGATAAAGATGATGCACGGTGCCGCTTTTTTCGCCTGTTCGAACATGTCACGTACACGGGATGCACCAACACCAACGAACATTTCAACGAAGTCAGAACCGGAGATAGTAAAGAACGGAACTTTCGCTTCGCCTGCAATCGCTTTCGCCAGCAGCGTTTTACCGGTACCCGGAGGACCAACCATCAGCACGCCTTTCGGGATCTTACCGCCCAGCTTCTGGAAACGGCTCGGCTCACGGAGATACTCAACCAGTTCGGCAACTTCTTCTTTTGCTTCGTCGCAACCGGCAACGTCAGCAAAGGTCGTTTTTATCTGATCTTCCGTCAGCATACGTGCTTTGCTCTTGCCGAACGACATAGCGCCCTTACCGCCGCCGCCCTGCATTTGACGCATGAAGAAGATCCAGACACCAATTAGCAACAGCATCGGGAACCAGGAGATGAAGATAGAAGCCAACAGGCTTGGTTCTTCAGGCGGTTCACCGACAACTTTGACGTTCTTGGTCAGCAGGTTATCCAGTAATTTCGGATCCTGAATCGGAATGTAAGTGGTATAACGGTTACTATCTTTCTTGGTAACGTTGATTTCACGTCCGTTGATACGCGCTTCACGAACCTGGTCGTTATTGACCTCTTGTAGGAAGGTAGAGTAATCCACCTTACGGCCATTAGACTCGCTGGGCCCAAAGCTCTGGAATACTGACATCAGCACAACGGCAATGACCAGCCAGAGTATTAGGTTTTTCGCCATGTCACTCAAGGGATTAACCTCTTATTACAACTGTGTTAAAAACAGCGTCAGGATACTCTATATCCAGCATCTTTCAAACTTTCGTTTGAAATCTCCCGGTTAGGGTTTACGCCCGGTCGCTACTATATACACTTCCCGCGAACGAGCACGAGAAGAGTCCGGCTTACGAACTTTGACCTTCGTAAACAGGGAGCGAATTTCCCTTAGATACTCATCGAAACCTTCGCCCTGGAACACCTTCACAACAAAACTGCCACCTGGCGCCAGAACATCACGACACATTTCTAACGCCAGTTCCACCAAATACATGGCACGGGGAATATCCACCGCCGGTGTTCCGCTCATGTTTGGTGCCATATCGGACATGACAACCTGGACTTTACTGTCGCCTACGCGCTCCAGTAGTGCTTGCATTACCAGTTCATCACGAAAATCGCCCTGAAGAAAGTCCACACCAACGATAGGATCCATAGGTAAAAGATCACAAGCGATGATGCGACCTTTGCCGCCAATTTGACTGACCACATACTGTGACCAACCACCTGGTGCAGCACCAAGATCGACAACCGTCATCCCCGGTTTAAAGAGTTTGTCACTTTGCTGTATTTCATCAAGTTTAAACCAGGCACGGGAACGTAACCCTTTTTTCTGCGCCTGTTGAACATATTTATCGCTAAAGTGTTCCTGAAGCCAGCGGCTGGAGCTGGCAGAACGCTTCTTACCTGTCATTTAACTTTCCCATTGGGATAACTCATCGTAACCAATTGCGTAAATTTTTACGCGCCTATTTGGCGATATATGGGAGATGGCGGTAGAATGACCCGTTTTCAATCCCAACGTAAGCAAAAAATACGATGAATCTGAGTACTAAACAAAAACAGCACCTGAAAGGTCTGGCACATCCGCTCAAGCCGGTAGTTCTGCTTGGCAGCAATGGTTTGACCGAAGGGGTACTGGCCGAGATTGAACAAGCGTTAGAGCACCATGAACTTATCAAGGTGAAAATCGCCTCGGAAGATCGCGAAACTAAAACCTTGATCGTGGAAGCTATCGTGCGCGAAACCGGCGCCTGTAACGTACAGGTCATCGGTAAAACGCTGGTGCTTTATCGTCCAACTAAAGAACGTAAAATCTCGCTGCCGCGCTAAGATTATCCTAAAGTTACACACATTTGCTGTGTAAAACGAGGGATTTTCCGCAGACAGGAGAGCAAAATGCCACGCTCTGTTCGTTGATAAAAGGCCGCATAGCGGCCTTTTTCCTTTCTTTACAATACATCAACATCTTGAGTATTGGGTAATTCTTACAGGTATTCCACCTTAACGACTTCAAATTCTACTTCGCCGCCCGGTGTTTTGATGACCACAACATCATCTTCTTCTTTGCCAATTAGCCCACGAGCAATAGGCGAGTTTACAGAAATCAGGTTCTGCTTAAAGTCAGCTTCGTCGTCGCCAACGATGCGATAAGTCTGCTCTTCGTCAGAATCCAGATTCAACACCGTTACGGTTGCACCAAAAATCACGCGACCATTATTTGGCATTTTGGTGACATCAATCACCTGCGCGTTCGACAGCTTGGCTTCGATATCTTTGATACGTCCTTCGCAAAAACCTTGCTGTTCACGGGCTGCGTGATATTCAGCATTTTCTTTCAGGTCGCCATGCTCGCGCGCTTCAGCGATAGCGGCAATGATTTCAGGACGGCGCACAGATTTCAGAAAATCCAGCTCTTCGCGTAATTTTTCAGCGCCGCGTAAGGTCATCGGAATAGCTTGCATTTGTTATACCTCTTGAATATTCCTGATGGGGCAGGTCTCCACCCACCCCGGCTGTTCGGCATGCCCGGCACAACTCCTCGCCGGGACCAGAAGCAAAAAAATACCGACCCGGGAACAGGTCCCAGGCCAGCTACAATTCACATTTTGATAGTCATTTTACCCTGAAGTTCCCGAAGGGTCATCGTTTACTTTATAGGGCGTTGCGCCGTAGTATGACGGCTTGATTCCAGGTTGTTAGCGCGAGATTATGCGATTTTCCAGATTTATCATCGGACTGACCAGCGGTATAGCGTTCAGTGTTCAGGCCGCGAATGTTGATGAGTACATTACTCAACTCCCCGCCGGTGCCAACCTTGCCCTGATGGTGCAAAAAGTCGGCGCTTCTGCCCCTACTATTGATTACCACAGTCAACAGATGGCGCTTCCCGCCAGTACACAGAAGGTGATCACTGCGCTGGCGGCATTAATTCAGCTTGGCCCCGATTTTCGTTTTACCACCACGCTGGAAACCAAAGGCAACGTAGAGAACGGTGTGCTTAAAGGCGACTTAGTCGCGCGATTTGGTGCCGATCCGACACTAAAACGTCAGGATCTTCGCAATATGGTCACCGCGTTGAAAAAGTCTGGCGTCACACAAATCGATGGCAATGTGCTCGTTGATACTTCTATTTTCGCCAGCCACGATAAAGCCCCCGGCTGGCCGTGGAACGATATGACACAATGCTTTAGCGCTCCGCCAGCCGCCGTTATTGTCGATCGCAACTGCTTCTCCGTCTCGCTTTACAGCGCACAAAAACCTGGTGATATGGCTTTTATTCGTGTGGCGTCATATTACCCCGTTACGATGTTCAGCCAGGTACGAACGCTTCCTCGCGGCTCTGCTGAGGCACAATATTGCGAGCTGGACGTAGTGCCTGGCGACCTGAATCGTTTTACGTTGACCGGATGCCTGCCACAACGCTCAGAGCCGCTACCATTGGCTTTCGCCGTGCAGGATGGCGCCAGCTACGCTGGGGCCATTCTGAAAGATGAGCTAAAGCAGGCGGGTATCACTTATAGCGGCACGTTGCTGCGCCAGACGCAGGTTAATGAACCAGGAACGGTGGTCGCCAGTAAACAATCAGCGCCTTTGCACGATCTGCTTAAGATTATGCTGAAAAAGTCGGACAACATGATCGCTGATACAGTTTTCCGCATGATTGGTCATGCGCGCTTCAATGTGCCTGGAACATGGCGGGCCGGATCGGACGCCGTACGTCAGATCCTGCGCCAGCAAGCTGGTATCGATATTGGTAACACGATTATTGCCGATGGTTCAGGGCTTTCGCGGCATAACCTGATTGCCCCCGCCACCATGATGCAAGTGCTGCAATACATAGCTCAACACGATAATGAACTTAACTTTATCTCCATGCTGCCGCTGGCGGGCTATGACGGCTCTTTACAGTACCGTGCAGGTCTGCATCAGGCAGGCGTAGATGGTAAAGTTTCGGCAAAAACCGGTTCGTTGCAGGGTGTGTATAACCTGGCGGGATTCATTACCACCGCAAGTGGGCAACGGATGGCGTTCGTACAATATCTTTCTGGTTACGCGGTAGAACCGGCGGACCAGCGTAATCGCCGTATTCCGTTAGTGCGTTTCGAAAGCCGATTGTATAAAGATATTTATCAGAATAATTAGTCTAAAGAGAAATCCCGGCGCATGGCCGGGGTTTCAGATTATTGACAAAGTGCGCTTTGTTTATGCCGAAGGCGGCGTAAACACCTTATCCGACCTACAAAATTATGCAAATTCAATATATTGCCATACTCTGTAGGCCTGATAAGCGTAGCGCATCAGGCCATTTGTCATCGGTCATTAACGTTTGTAAATGAACTCAACGCCTTCTTCGTCGTCTTCATCCCAGTCGTCGTCCCAGTCTTCATCATCCTCTTCAGCAATCTCTTCAAGCTGCTGACGGTGATAATCATCCCACATGAACTCGACTTTCTCTGGTTGTTTCGCTTCCTCGGCCTGCACAACTGGGTTTTCAATGATAAAGGTCATCACATCCCAGCAGAGATCTTTCACGCCCAGTCCGCTCGCCGCAGAGATCAAATAATATTTATCTTCCCAGCCCAACGCCTCAGCGATCGCTTTCGCTTTCTCTTCGGCTTCCGCTTTATCCAGCAGGTCAATCTTATTGAAGACTAACCAGCGTGGTTTCGCTGCCAGATCCTGACTGTATTTTTCCAGTTCACTGATAATAATGCGCGCATTCTCAACCGGATCGGAACCATCAATCGGATCGATATCGATGAGGTGCAACAGCACGCGACAACGTTCCAGGTGCTTCAGGAAGCGAATCCCAAGACCAGCACCTTCCGCAGCGCCTTCAATCAGCCCCGGAATATCGGCAACAACGAAGCTCTTTTCGTTATCCATACGTACCACGCCCAGGCTTGGCACCAGAGTGGTAAACGGATAATCCGCCACTTTCGGTTTAGCCGCCGAGACCGCACGGATAAAGGTCGATTTACCGGCATTTGGCATCCCCAACATACCGACGTCAGCCAGCAGCATCAGCTCCAGCAGCAGCTCGCGCTTATCGCCCGGCGTACCGTTGGTTTTCTGCCGTGGTGTACGGTTAACAGAAGATTTAAAACGGGTATTGCCCAGACCGTGCCAGCCGCCCTTGGCAACCAGCAGGCGCTGACCATGTTTGGTCATATCGCCCATGGTTTCGCCAGTGCCCTGGTCAATAACACGCGTTCCCACCGGCACTTTAATCGTGACGTCTTTACCACGCTTACCGGTGCAATCACGGCTTGCGCCGTTTTGACCACGCTCTGCGCGGAAAGATTTTTCGAAACGGTAATCGATAAGCGTATTCAGGTTCTCATCGGCTTCCATCCAGACGTCGCCGCCGTCACCGCCGTCGCCGCCATCCGGGCCGCCTTTCGGAATATACTTTTCGCGGCGGAAGCTCACGCAACCATTACCGCCATCACCTGCAACGACCAGAATCGATGCTTCATCAACAAACTTCATTTTATTCTCCGTAAATCATTCGCCTGCGCGGGGTTGCGATACCACCGTTGTATGCTTACGTAATCCGCTCCAAATACGATGACCAATGGCGGAATACATCGCGCCCGCAACCACGACAAACGCACCGAGATAACCTAAAAGGTTTAACATCGGTCTGGCGAAGAAATCGGGCCAGGCCAGTGATAAAAGATCTGAAAAAAACAGCGTAAACAGTGGGGTAAGCGTGATTATCGCGCTCACCTGCGCTGCCTGCCAGCGTGCCATCGCTTCCGCCAGGGCGCCATATCCTACCAACGTATTCAGCCCGCAAAAAATTAAACATGCGAGCTGCCAGTTGCTAAGCTGCGCTATCACCCCAGGCTGTGCCAGTGGGAAGAGCGCCATTGTACACAAAGCGTACAGCAAAAACAGAATCTGCGGTGAAGCCAACCGACGCAATAAAACCTTTTGCGCCACGCCATAACTCACCCAAACCGTCGCCGCACCGACCCCAAAGATAACTCCCCAGGTGTAATCGGTGAGTCGGGTAAAAATCTCGACCAGACTGGTGTTAAAGAACATCACCAGCCCACTCAAAAGCATCAATGCCCCCACAACCTGGGTGCTACGCATTTTCTCCTTCAGGATAAATACGCTGGCAACCATCATGCCTACCGGCGAGAGTTGCCCAATCACCTGCGAGGCAGTAGGACTCAGATATTGCAAAGACGAGCTGAACAGGATGAAGTTCCCAAACAGCCCGGCAGTCGCCACTGCCAGCAAAATCAACCAGCGAGGCTTACGAAAAACACGTAATGGCGGCAGTTTCTTTTTCGCTGCAAGAATGGCGCCCAGGCCAACGCTTGCCATCAAGAAACGGTAAAACACGATTGTCGGAGGCTCCATGACCTCCAGCACCTGCTTCATTGCGATTGGCAACGCTCCCCAGCAAATTGCTGTAGTGAGCGCTAAAAGAATACCAATGCCTGCCTGCTGCTTCATACCGTATTTCCTGCAAAACGCGTTTGCGGATTAACGCCGCGCTGTGAGCATTTTTTACCGGTTATCTAATGTAAAAAGCCCCGCAACGTGTTGCGGGGCTTTCATCCGTTACCGGGACGCGAAAAACTTATTCAGCTTCGATGCTGATAAATTTACGGTTTTTCGGGCCTTTAACTTCGAATTTCACTTTACCGTCTGCTTTAGCAAACAGAGTGTGGTCACGACCGCAACCTACGTTAGCGCCAGCGTGGAATTTGGTGCCACGTTGACGAACGATGATGCTACCCGCCAGAACGGATTCGCCACCGAAACGCTTAACGCCCAAGCGTTTAGCTTCTGAATCGCGACCGTTACGTGTGGAGCCGCCAGCCTTTTTATGTGCCATTTGAAATCTCTCCTCAGGTCTTAGGCGCTGATGCCAGTAATTTTCACATCAGTGAACCACTGACGATGGCCCTGCTGCTTACGATAGTGTTTACGACGGCGAAACTTAACGATTTTAACTTTCTCGCCACGACCGTGAGCAACAACTTCAGCTTTGATTACGCCGCCATCAACGAAAGGAACGCCGATTTTGACTTCTTCACCGTTTGCGATCATCAGAACTTCAGCGAACTCAACAGTTTCGCCAGTTGCGATGTCCAGCTTTTCCAGGCGAACGGTCTGACCTTCGCTTACTCGGTGTTGTTTACCACCACTTTGGAAAACCGCGTACATATAAAACTCCGCTTCCGCGCACACCTTTTCAATGATTCAGAGTGCGCTATAAATATTCACAATAGGGCGCGAATATTACGCAAAACGCGCGCCTTTGACAAGTGCTACAGTCGATACACGAAGAAAAAAAACACAACTTGTACGGTAACGTTTATCTGTGCCGTTTTTTCAGTACAATCAGCATATATTCCTAACCATAAACCCTAAGTTGCCTGTGTTCACAGTAAGGTAATCGGGGCGAAAAGCCCGGCTTTTGCGATGAATTTAGAAAAAATCAATGAGTTAACCGCGCAAGATATGGCGGGTGTTAATGCGGCAATTCTCGAGCAGCTTAATTCCGACGTCCAGCTGATCAATCAGTTAGGCTATTACATCGTTAGCGGCGGCGGTAAACGTATTCGTCCGATGATTGCCGTACTGGCTGCCAGAGCCGTTGGCTATGAGGGAAATGCGCATGTCACCATCGCCGCTCTGATCGAGTTTATCCACACCGCGACCCTTCTACACGACGACGTTGTGGATGAATCGGATATGCGTCGTGGTAAAGCCACAGCCAATGCCGCATTTGGCAACGCTGCCAGTGTGCTGGTCGGTGATTTTATTTATACCCGCGCTTTCCAGATGATGACCAGCCTCGGCTCGCTCAAAGTTCTGGAGGTGATGTCAGAAGCAGTCAACGTCATCGCAGAAGGTGAAGTTCTGCAACTTATGAACGTTAATGACCCGGATATCACTGAAGAGAACTACATGCGCGTTATTTACAGCAAAACCGCGCGTCTGTTTGAAGCTGCGGCTCAGTGTTCCGGTATTCTGGCAGGCTGTACGCCGGAAGAGGAAAAAGGCCTGCAAGATTATGGTCGCTACCTTGGCACGGCCTTCCAGCTCATTGACGATCTGCTGGACTATAACGCCGACGGCGAGCAGTTGGGTAAAAACGTTGGGGATGATCTGAACGAAGGCAAGCCAACACTGCCGCTGCTACATGCCATGCATCACGGTACTCCAGAACAGGCGCAGATGATCCGTACAGCTATTGAGCAAGGTAATGGTCGCCATCTACTGGAACCGGTTCTGGAAGCAATGAACGCTTGTGGTTCTCTGGAATGGACGCGTCAGCGTGCAGAGGAAGAAGCAGACAAAGCTATAGCAGCATTGCAGGTATTACCGGATACGCCATGGCGAGAAGCATTAATCGGCCTCGCACACATCGCGGTTCAACGCGATCGTTAATCCCTTCCCCTCATCCCGCGTGCTGCGCGGGATGATTCCAGTATACTCCAAAAAACTCTTTATTCGGCTTAATGCTGTCTAAACTTCAGCCCGCTAATCTTGATATATTCTGAATATTCACACTCTTTACAGGAACTTTTTAGAGCAATACGCCATCCAGAGTATAGTTGTGCTACCCGAAGTTTATGTTCTGAATGTAAGTGACTTAAGGAGTGAGGAAAGATGGAGAATAATTTCATTGACTGGCATCCCGCAGATATTATTGCTGGCTTGCGGAAAAAAGGTACGTCAATGGCGGCGGAATCTCGCAGAAACGGTTTAAGTTCTTCAACACTGGCGAATGCGTTGTCGCGTCCATGGCCAAAGGGAGAGATGATTATTGCGAAAGCGCTGGGAACTGACCCCTGGGTTATCTGGCCATCACGCTATCATGATCCGCAGACACATGAGTTTATCGACAGAACGCAGTTGATGCGAAGCTACACCAAACCGCAAAAATGAGTAGCCTGGCGGTAGCCCCGCGAACGGGGCTGCCAGCTATCAGACGATCACTCGCCTTTCACACGTTCGATGTTAGCGCCCAGCGCGCGCAATTTGTCTTCAATGCGCTCGTAGCCACGATCGATGTGATAAATACGATCAACAACCGTTGTACCTTCTGCGATACAGCCTGCGAGTACCAGACTTGCTGAAGCACGTAAATCGGTCGCCATAACTTGTGCGCCGGAAAGTTTTTCAACGCCGTGACAGATAACGGTATTGCTTTCAATCTCGGCATGCGCGCCCATACGGCTCAGCTCTGGCACGTGCATGAAACGGTTTTCAAAGACCGTTTCGGTGATGAATCCGGTACCTTCCGCCACCAGGTTCAGCAGCGTAAACTGGGCCTGCATATCGGTCGGGAATGCCGGATGCGGCGCGGTGCGCACGTTCACAGCCTTCGGACGTTTGCCATGCATATCCAGGCTAATCCAGTCTTCGCCAACTTCGATGTCCGCTCCGGCATCACGCAGTTTCGCCAGCACTGCGTCAAGAGTATCTGGCTGAGCGTTACGACAGATAATTTTGCCGCGAGAGATCGCCGCCGCCACCAGGAAAGTACCGGTTTCAATGCGGTCAGGCAACACGCGGTAGACGCCGCCGCCTAAACGTTCCACACCTTCGATGACGATACGATCGGTGCCCTGACCGCTAATTTTCGCGCCCAACGTAATCAGGAAGTTAGCGGTATCAACAATCTCGGGTTCACGCGCCGCATTTTCAATAATGGTGGTGCCTTCCGCCAGAGTCGCTGCGCACATGATGGTCACAGTTGCACCGACGCTGACTTTATCCATCACGATATGCGCGCCTTTCAGACGACCATCGACAGATGCTTTTACATAACCTTCTTCCAGCTTGATGGTTGCGCCTAATTGCTCAAGGCCGGAAATATGCAGATCAACCGGACGAGCACCGATAGTACAACCACCTGGTAGAGAAACCTGTCCCTGGCCAAAACGGGCCACCAGCGGCCCCAGCGCCCAAATAGAAGCTCGCATGGTTTTGACCAGTTCATATGGCGCGCAAAAAACATTAACATCGCGAGCATCAATATGCACAGAACCATTACGTTCTACTTTTGCGCCCAATTGGCTGAGCAGCTTCATTGATGTATCGACGTCTTTCAGTTTCGGGACGTTCTGGATCTCTACAGGTTCTTCCGCCAGCAACGCAGCGAAAAGGATTGGCAGAGCAGCATTTTTAGCGCCGGAAATTGTGACTTCGCCCTGGAGCTTTGTTGGCCCCTGAACACGAAATTTATCCATTTAGTTTATTCTCAGTTAACAATTCATATCCGCTACCGGCGAGTCGCCCATAGCTCAAAAGCCATTCAGTTTGCGATCGCGCGCCCACTCCGCCGGTGTATACGCTTTGATCGACACAGCATGAATACGGTTATCCGCTATATATTCCATCAGCGGACCATAAATCGTCTGCTGTTTTTTTACCCTACTCATGCCGTCAAACATCTCACCCACAGCAATAACCTGAAAGTGGCTGCCATCGCCGGAAACGTGGACTTCCTGGAGGGAAAGTGCGTTCATCAACACGCTCTGAATTTCATTATTTTCCATGGGCTCTTCATTCATCAGTAAATAAACCAGCGAAACATCTTAGAGCAAAGTTGCGCTGTCATAAATAAGCAAAAAGCCTCGCTGGTAAATCAGACAAGGCTCGACTTGCAGACAGATTTACCGGACAGGTGATTAACACCTTATCCGGCCTGAAAAATTTAACGGGGCAGGACATCAGCAGGTAAATTATACAATTTCGCCAGGGTGTACACTTTGTCGTTTACCCCCTGAAGCGTCACGCTATTGCCCTGCTTTTTCGCCAAATCGATAAGGTGGAGCAACAACGCCAGTCCACCTGTATCAACGCGGGACACGCGGCTGAGATCGATGCGGTTAATTCCCTTCACCGCTTCTTCTCGCATTTCCCAAAGCGGCAGCAATACGTCTTGATCCAGCTCTCCGGCTAATGCCAGGGTATCCCCTGTCTGCATCCAGCTCAGCGACTCGCTCATTATTTTTTCTCTTCCAGAGTGATTTTCTGTTGAGAAATAGACTTCAGTTGCGCAGTCAGGCCGTCAATGCCTTTGGTACGTAGCAGCGTCCCCCACTCGTTTTGTTTGGTGGTGATCATGCTGACGCCTTCAGCAATCATGTCGTAAGCCTGCCAGTTGCCCGTTTGGGAGTTTTTACGCCACTGGAAGTCCAGACGCACCGGAGGACGGCCATTTGGATCAATAATGGTAACGCGAATAGGCACAATCGTTTTATCACCCAGCGGTTGTTCTGGCGCAATCTGATAAGTCTGACCGTGATACATCGCCAGTGCCTGACCGTAAGCCTGCTTCAGGTACTCACGGAAAGCGGCAAAGTAAGCTTCACGCTGGGCCGGGGTCGCGCTTTTGTAGTACTGGCCCAGTACCAGCGCACCGGCGTATTTTATCTGTACGTACGGTAACAGTTCCTGATCGACGATGGTACGCAGGTAATCCGGGTTGGCCCGAATTTGCGATTGCTCATTCTTCAGGCGATCGAACGTTTTCTGCGCCGCCTCATCCATCAGCTTATACGGGTTGGTCTGATCTGCCGCGATTGCCGCGCTCAGCGGCGCAATCACCAGCAAAGCGACCATCATTAAACGTTTAAACATGCGTCGGTTCTCCTGAAATTATTTCGTTGTACCCACAGGTTCAGTGGCCTCATTATTACCTGGAGCAGTTGCTGGCGCATCACCACTATTCTTATTGTCATCGCCTTTACTGCCATAAAGGAACTGACCGATGAGATCTTCCAGCACCATCGCAGATTTAGTGTCCTGAATCGTATCGCCATCTTTCAGAATAGCAGTTCCCAGTTCTGGATCTTCAAAACCGACGTTTAACGCCAGATATTGTTCGCCAAGCAAGCCGGAGGTGCGAATGCTCAGCGAACTGGTGTCGGGAATGTGGTTATAACGTTGTTCAATTTCCAGCGTTACACGTGGCAGATAGGTTTTCGGATCCAGCGTAATATCCGCTACACGCCCCACAACAACGCCGCCAATACTCACCGGAGAGCGCGCTTTCAGACCGCCGATGTTATCGAACGTCGCATAGAGCGTGTAGGTCGGCTCAGTACGCATTGACGTTACGTTTGCTGCCTTCAGGCAAACAAACAGCGCCGCCAGCAGTGCTGCTAATAAAAAGATACCCACCCAAATTTCATTTTTTTTCGTTTGCATGAACTCAATTCCCAAACATCAATGCGGTCAGCACAAAATCCAGCCCCAGTACGGCCAGAGACGAGTGGACAACGGTGCGAGTGGTTGCCCGACTAATCCCGGCAGAAGTCGGGATGGCGTCATAACCGTTAAACAACGAAATCCACGTCACTGTAATCGCGAACACTACGCTTTTAATCAGACAGTTAACCAGATCCATACGCCAGTCGACGGCGTTTTGCATTGCCGACCAGAAGAACCCGCTATCAATGCCTTTCCAACTGACACCGACCAGCGAACCGCCCCAAATCCCCACGGCGACAAAAATAATCGTCAGCAGCGGCAATGAAATAACCCCAGCCCAGAAACGTGGAGAAATAACCCGGCGCAACGGGTCTACGGCCATCATCTCCATACTGGAGAGTTGTTCAGTCGCACGCATCAGGCCGATTTCAGCGGTTAGCGCCGAACCGGCGCGCCCGGCAAACAGCAGCGCGGCGACCACCGGTCCCAGCTCGCGCAGTAACGATAACGCCACCAGCATACCCAGGCTGGTTTCCGCACTGTAAGTCGTCAGAACCAGATAACCTTGCAGTCCCAGCACCATTCCGATGAACACGCCAGAAACCACAATAATCAGCATCGACAGGACGCCGACATTATAGAGCTGACGCACCAGCAGCGGTGCATGCTTGCGAAATTCTGGTTTGCCGACCAGTGCATTGAATAACATTAACCCGGCCCGCCCGAACGTTCTCAGGGTTTTAATCCCTTTATGTCCGAGCGACGCCAGCGCATTTAACAGCATGAGTGGCTTAACTCCCTGGTAAAAGATCAGCGTGATAATCGCCGGCAGGATAGCGGAACGGAACAGGCCCGTCAGCAATCCCGTCCAGAAACTGACGGACGCGCGGATCAGGATTTGCTTGCAACGCCTGGGCGCTACCGTGAGCGACAATCTTTTTGTCCGCCAGAATCCAGGCGTGATCCGCAATACTTAATACTTCCGGCACATCGTGAGAAACCACCACGCAGGTCACACCCAGCGCACTGTTCAGCTCGGAAATCAACTTCACCAGTACGCCCATGGTGATCGGATCTTGTCCAACAAACGGCTCATCAAACATGATGAGATCCGGCTCCAGGGCAATCGCGCGCGCCAGCGCCGCGCGTCGCGCCATTCCGCCAGAAAGCTCCGATGGCATAAGTTTAGCCGCCCCACGCAACCCCACAGCTTCCAGTTTCATCATCACCGTACTATGTAGCAATGGCGCGGGTAGTTGGGTATGTTCACGCAGTGGATAAGCGACGTTGTCAAATACGTTCATATCAGTGAACAACGCCCCGGACTGGAACAACATGCTCATCCGCTTACGCACCGTATACAACCGCGAACGAGACATTGCCGGAATATTCTCGCCATCAAAAAGGATCTCGCCGTTATCTGGCGCGATCTGCCCGCCAATCAGTCGGAGCAGCGTCGTTTTACCGATACCTGATGGCCCCATGATTGCCGTAATTTTCCCTCGCGGCACGGTCAGGGAAATATTATCGAAGATGCAGCGATTGCCACGCGTAAAACTGACATCGCGCATATCGACTAAATTCGCCACAGACTGATCCATTGATTCACCCTTCGTCTTGCGTTGTTTTTCTAAGCATGGCGCTCAATTTAACCATGAACCCAGCATATTTACAGAATATTACCTGCCATGGTTAGCGAAAGCTGGCATTTGTTTTACTTTTTAGCCGCATAAAGTCAAAATTAAGAATTCGTCACGGCTTTCTGAAAATCTTCAGCGGACCGGCGAGTATACCTGAAGAAAGGACGTTAGATGTTTTTAGCAACGGCACTGTTAATTGTTGGTTTACTTTTGGTCGTTTACAGTGCCGACCGTCTGGTATTTGCCGCCTCAATTCTTTGCCGAACGTTTGGCATTCCACCGCTAATCATCGGTATGACGGTCGTCAGTATTGGGACTTCACTGCCAGAAATCATCGTTTCACTCGCAACATCATTACATGAACAACGAGACTTAGCTGTCGGCACTGCGCTCGGCTCAAACATTATCAACATATTACTGATTCTCGGTCTGGCCGCGCTGGTGCGCCCTTTTACCGTCCATTCCGATGTTCTGCGCCGCGAATTACCCTTAATGTTATTGGTCAGTGTGGTGGCTGGTTCCGTACTCTACGACGGACAACTTAGCCGTAGCGATGGTATCTTTCTCCTTTTTCTGGCTGTGCTATGGCTGCTGTTCATTGTTAAACTTGCACGTCAGACCGAGCGTCAGGGGACGGACAGCCTGGCCAAAGAACAGTTGGCAGAGTTGCCACGCGAAGGGGGATTGCCCGTCGCATTTTTATGGCTCGGTATTGCGCTGATTATCATGCCAGTAGCAACGCGAATGGTGATTGATAATGCGACTGTGCTGGCAAATTATTTTGCTATCAGCGAGCTGACCATCGGTCTGACGGTAGTTGCTATCGGCACCAGCCTGCCGGAACTGGCAACCGCAATAGCCGGTGTTCGTAAAGGTGAAAACGACATCGCCGTCGGTAATATCATCGGTGCGAACATTTTTAATATCGTTATTGTGTTGGGCCTGCCTGCGCTGATAACGCCAGGGGAAATTAACCCGCTGGCGTACAGCCGTGACTATAGCGTAATGCTGCTGGTGAGCATTATTTTTGCGTTGCTGTGCTGGCGACGCTCCCCTCAACCAGGCCGCGGCGTAGGGGGATTATTAATAAGCGGATTTATCGTATGGCTGGCGATGTTGTACTGGTTATCGCCAATACTCGTTGAATAACTGGAAACGCATTATGTCGCACGTAGAGTTACAACCGGGTTTTGACTTTCAGCAAGCAGGTAAAGAAGTCCTGGCGATTGAACGTGAATGCCTGGCGGAGCTTGATCAATATATCAATCAGGATTTCACACTCGCCTGTGAAAAGATGTTCTGGTGTAAAGGGAAAGTCGTGGTCATGGGGATGGGAAAATCGGGGCACATTGGACGCAAAATGGCCGCAACGTTTGCCAGCACCGGTACGCCGTCGTTTTTTGTGCATCCTGGTGAGGCCGCGCATGGTGATTTAGGCATGGTCACTCCGCAGGACGTAGTGATAGCCATCTCCAACTCAGGCGAATCCAGCGAAATATCCGCATTAATTCCGGTTCTCAAGCGTCTGCGCGTACCGTTAATCTGTATCACGGGCCGCCCGGATAGCAGCATGGCGCGCGCAGCAGACGTGCACCTGTGTGTTAAAGTCGCGAAAGAAGCCTGCCCACTGGGGCTGGCGCCGACCAGCAGCACCACCGCCACGCTAGTCATGGGCGATGCGCTCGCCGTTGCTCTGTTAAAGGCACGCGGCTTTACCGCACAAGATTTTGCGCTCTCGCATCCGGGCGGCGCACTAGGTCGTAAACTTCTGTTACGGGTCAGCGATATTATGCATACGGGCGATGAGATCCCGCATGTCAAAAAAACCGCCAGTCTGCGAGACGCATTACTGGAAGTCACCCGCAAAAATCTTGGTATGACCGTCATTTGCGATGACAATATGATGATTGAAGGCATCTTTACCGACGGCGATTTACGCCGTGTCTTCGATATGGGCGTGGATGTCCGTCAATTAGGTATTGCCGATGTGATGACGCCAGGCGGAATTCGCGTACGTCCTGGCATTCTGGCCGTCGAGGCGCTGAACTTAATGCAGTCCCGCCATATCACCTCCGTAATGGTTGCCGATGGCGACCGTTTACTCGGTGTGTTACATATGCATGATTTACTGCGTGCAGGCGTAGTGTAAAGATTCAAGGATAAACGACAATGAGTAAAGCAGGTGCGTCGATTGAGACCTGTTACGGCCCTGTCAGCGCTGATGTTATGGCAAAAGCAGAAAATATTCGTCTGCTGATCCTCGACGTCGATGGCGTATTGTCAGATGGTCTGATTTATATGGGCAACAACGGCGAAGAGTTGAAAGCGTTCAATGTTCGTGACGGTTATGGCATTCGTTGTGCGCTCACCTCTGATATTGAAGTCGCTATCATTACCGGGCGAAAGGCTAAACTGGTAGAAGATCGTTGTGCGACTTTAGGGATCACCCATTTATACCAGGGGCAGTCGAACAAACTTATCGCCTTTAACGATCTGCTAAAAAAACTGGCGATCGCACCGGAAAACGTGGCTTACGTTGGAGATGATCTCATCGACTGGCCGGTGATGGAAAAAGTGGGCTTAAGCGTTGCCGTTGCCGATGCGCATCCACTGTTGATTCCACGCGCCGACTATGTGACGTACATTGCTGGCGGTCGCGGCGCGGTACGCGAAGTTTGCGACTTATTACTCCTGGCGCAGGGCAAACTGGATGAAGCCAAAGGGCAATCGATATGAGTAAAGCCAGACGTTGGGTTATCATTGTGCTATCACTGGCGGTTTTGGTGATGATCGGCATTAACATGACCGAGAAAGACGATATCGCCCAGGTGGTCGTCAACAATAATGATCCCACCTATAAAAGCGAGCATACGGACACGCTCGTCTATAACCCAGAAGGAGCGCTAAGCTATCGATTGATTGCTCAACACGTTGAATATTATTCCGATCAGGCTGTTTCGTGGTTTACGCAGCCGGTACTTACCACGTTTGATAAGGATAAAATCCCGACATGGTCGGTAAAAGCTGATAAAGCCAAGCTGACTAATGACCGGATGCTCTATTTGTATGGACACGTTGAAGTCAACGCGCTAGTGCCGGACTCTCAACTTCGTAGAATCACGACGGATAACGCGCAGATCAATCTGGTAACGCAGGATGTTACCTCTGAAGACCTCGTCACGTTATACGGAACAACATTTAACTCCAGCGGTCTGAAAATGCGCGGCAACTTACGCAGCAAGAACGCCGAGCTGATTGAAAAGGTTAGAACATCCTATGAAATTCAAAACAAACAAACTCAGCCTTAATCTTGTGCTTGCCAGCTCACTTCTGGCCGCCAGTATTCCGGCATTTGCCGTAACCGGGGACACTGACCAGCCGATCCACATTGAATCGGACCAGCAGTCTCTTGATATGCAAGGCAACGTGGTTACCTTCACCGGTAACGTCATCGTTACCCAGGGCACCATCAAAATTAATGCCGATAAAGTGGTCGTCACCCGTCCCGGTGGCGAACAAGGTAAAGAAGTGATCGATGGCTACGGTAAACCTGCAACTTTCTATCAGATGCAGGACAACGGCAAACCTGTCGAAGGTCACGCCTCCCAGATGCACTACGAACTGGCAAAAGATTTTGTTGTACTTACTGGCAATGCCTTTCTGAAGCAGATCGACAGCAACATCACGGGTGATAAGATCACATATCTGGTGAAAGAGCAGAAAATGCAGGCCTTCAGCGACAAAGGCAAGCGCGTAACCACCGTTCTGGTACCGTCGCAGTTGCAGGACAAAAACAACAAAGGCCAAACCCCGGCGCAGAAGAAGGGTAATTAATTCGTTATGGCAACATTAACCGCAAAGAACCTTGCAAAAGCCTATAAAGGCCGCCGCGTGGTAGAAGACGTCAGTCTGACCGTCAATTCCGGGGAAATTGTCGGTCTGCTTGGGCCAAACGGCGCCGGTAAGACAACGACTTTCTATATGGTTGTAGGTATCGTGCCGCGCGACGCGGGCAACATCATCATTGATAATGACGATATCAGCCTGCTTCCACTACACGCCCGCGCACGTCGCGGTATCGGTTATCTGCCGCAGGAAGCTTCAATTTTTCGTCGCCTGAGCGTCTACGATAACCTGATGGCAGTACTACAAATTCGTGACGACTTATCGGCTGAACAGCGCGAAGACCGCGCAAATGAGCTGATGGAAGAGTTCCACATTGAGCATTTGCGCGACAGCATGGGACAGTCACTCTCCGGTGGTGAACGTCGCCGTGTAGAAATTGCCCGCGCACTGGCAGCGAATCCGAAATTTATCCTGCTCGATGAACCATTTGCTGGGGTCGATCCGATCTCGGTTATCGACATCAAACGCATTATTGAACATCTGCGCGATAGCGGTCTGGGTGTGCTGATCACTGACCACAATGTGCGTGAAACACTGGCGGTTTGTGAACGCGCTTACATCGTCAGTCAGGGGCATTTGATCGCCCACGGCACGCCTACAGAAATCTTACAAGACGAACACGTTAAGCGTGTATACCTTGGGGAAGACTTCAGACTCTGATAGGGTAGAAGTTTGCGACGTTTTAGCAGGAGAATACGATTCTGAACATGAAGCAAGGTTTGCAACTCAGGCTTAGTCAACAACTGGCGATGACGCCTCAGCTACAACAGGCGATTCGTCTGTTGCAGTTGTCCACGCTGGAGCTTCAGCAGGAGCTACAGCAAGCGCTGGAGAGCAATCCGCTGCTTGAGCAAATCGACACTCATGAAGAAATCGACACCCGCGAAACACAAGACAGCGAAACGCTGGACGCCGCTGACGCGCTCGAACAAAAAGAGATGCCGGAAGAGCTACCGCTTGATGCCAGTTGGGACACGATCTATACCGCCGGTACACCATCTGGCACCAGCGGCGACTACATCGACGACGAGTTGCCGATCTATCAGGGTGAAACGACGCAAACCTTGCAAGATTACCTGATGTGGCAGGTCGAACTGACGCCGTTTTCCGATACTGACCGCGCTATCGCCACCTCTATCGTCGATGCTGTTGATGAGACGGGTTATCTCACCGTGCCGCTGGAAGATATTCTCGAAAGCATGGGCGATGACGAGATCGATATCGATGAAATTGAAGCTGTCCTCAAACGGATCCAGCGCTTTGACCCGGTTGGCGTAGCAGCGAAAGATCTGCGCGACTGCCTGTTGATCCAACTCTCCCAGTTCGACAAAACCACGCCGTGGCTGGAAGAGGCCAGACTCATTATAAGCGATCACCTTGATCTGTTAGCCAATCACGACTTCCGCACGTTAATGCGCGTTACACGACTGAAAGAAGATGTGCTGAAAGAAGCCGTCAATCTGATCCAGTCGCTCGATCCGCGTCCGGGTCAGTCGATCCAGACCGGCGAACCGGAATATGTCATTCCAGACGTGTTAGTACGTAAGCATAACGGTCGCTGGACGGTTGAACTCAACAGTGACAGCATTCCGCGTCTGCAAATCAACCAGCACTACGCCTCAATGTGCAACAGCGCACGCAACGATGGCGATAGTCAGTTTATCCGCAGCAATCTGCAGGATGCCAAATGGTTGATAAAGAGTCTGGAAAGCCGTAACGATACGCTGCTGCGCGTCAGTCGCTGTATCGTTGAACAGCAGCAAGCCTTCTTTGAACAAGGCGAAGAATATATGAAACCGATGGTGCTGGCCGATATCGCCCAGGCCGTCGAGATGCATGAATCGACGATATCTCGCGTGACCACGCAAAAATATCTGCATAGTCCACGAGGCATTTTTGAACTGAAGTATTTCTTTTCCAGTCATGTCAATACTGAGGGCGGGGGCGAAGCCTCTTCCACAGCGATTCGCGCACTGGTGAAGAAATTAATCGCGGCGGAAAACCCAGCGAAACCGTTGAGCGACAGCAAGTTAACCTCTTTGCTGTCGGAACAAGGTATCATGGTGGCGCGCCGTACTGTTGCGAAGTACCGAGAGTCTTTATCCATTCCGCCGTCAAACCAGCGTAAACAGCTCGTTTGACCCAACTGATAAGGAAGACGCTATGCAGCTCAACATTACCGGAAATAACGTCGAGATCACCGAGGCCCTGCGCGAATTTGTCACCTCAAAATTTGCCAAACTTGAGCAATATTTTGACCGAATCAACCAGGTTTATGTTGTTCTGAAAGTGGAGAAAGTCACCCACACCTCAGATGCGACACTGCATGTTAACGGTGGTGAAATTCATGCCAGTGCGGAAGGTCAGGATATGTACGCCGCCATTGACGGTTTAATTGATAAGCTGGCACGTCAGTTGACCAAGCATAAAGATAAATTGAAACAACACTAATTGTCCGGGCGATTAGCAAGTGCATAACGGCCTGTTGTGCAGCACAACAGGCCATTTGTACGGTTAATGCTCCGAACCTGTTCCACGGTTTGAGTGGACGGGTTCTTAGGTGAAATTATGATAAATAATGATACAACTCTACAGCTTAGCAGTGTTCTTAACAGGGAATGTACGCGAAGTCGCGTCCACTGCCAGAGCAAAAAACGTGCACTGGAAATCATCAGCGAACTGGCGGCAAAGCAGCTTAGCCTGCCGCCTCAGGTAGTTTTTGAAGCTATCCTGACGCGGGAAAAAATGGGCAGTACCGGTATCGGTAATGGCATTGCGATCCCGCACGGCAAACTGGAAGAAGATACCCTGCGTGCCGTTGGCGTCTTCGTTCAACTGGAAACGCCAATCGCTTTTGATGCTATCGACAACCAACCCGTCGATCTGCTTTTTGCCCTGCTGGTGCCTGCTGACCAAACCAAAACGCACCTGCATACTCTTTCACTGGTTGCGAAACGCCTGGCGGACAAAACCATTTGCCGCCGTTTACGCGCCGCCCAGAGCGATGAAGAGCTGTATCAAATCATTACGGATACCGAAGGTACTCCGAATGAAGCGTAGTTATTCGGTAATGTCTCTTTTAGACGTTGTGAGGAGAAACAGTACATGGTACTGATGATCGTCAGCGGACGTTCAGGTTCAGGTAAATCTGTCGCCCTGCGTGCGCTGGAAGATATGGGTTTTTACTGCGTGGATAACCTTCCCGTCGTACTGTTACCCGATCTGGCCCGCACCCTGGCCGATCGCGAGATTTCTGCTGCTGTCAGCATTGATGTTCGCAATATGCCAGAGTCGCCTGAAATATTCGAACAGGCGATGAGCAATCTACCTGATGCTTTCTCACCGCAACTGCTTTTTCTTGATGCCGACCGTAACACCTTAATTCGCCGTTACAGCGATACGCGACGCCTGCATCCGCTCTCCAGCAAAAACCTGTCGCTGGAAAGTGCTATCGACAAGGAAAGCGATCTGCTGGAACCACTGCGCTCACGGGCCGATCTGATTGTCGATACATCAGAAATGTCCGTTCACGAGCTGGCGGAAATGCTGCGTACCCGTTTGCTGGGTAAACGTGAGCGTGAACTGACGATGGTGTTTGAGTCCTTCGGCTTCAAGCACGGTATTCCTATCGATGCGGATTACGTCTTTGACGTACGTTTCCTGCCGAACCCGCACTGGGATCCCAAACTGCGTCCGATGACCGGTCTTGATAAGCCCGTCGCCGCATTCCTTGACCGCCACACAGAAGTACACAATTTTATCTACCAGACGCGTAGTTATCTTGAGCTATGGTTACCTATGCTGGAAACCAATAACCGTAGCTACCTGACGGTCGCTATTGGTTGTACCGGCGGGAAACACCGTTCGGTGTATATTGCAGAACAACTGGCAGACTACTTCCGCTCACGCGGTAAAAACGTGCAGTCACGCCATCGTACGCTGGAAAAACGCAAATCATGACCGTCAAACAAACCGTCGAAATCACTAATAAGCTGGGCATGCATGCCCGGCCTGCTATGAAATTGTTTGAATTAATGCAAGGTTTTGACGCTGAAGTGCTGCTACGCAACGACGAAGGGACCGAAGCTGAAGCCAATAGCGTTATTGCTCTGTTGATGTTGGACTCCGCCAAGGGACGACAGATTGAAGTAGAAGCAACTGGCCCACAGGAAGTTGAGGCGCTGGCCGCCGTTATCGCCCTCTTTAACTCCGGTTTTGACGAAGATTAATCTTCATCATTCAGACACTTAAATCCCTCTAAATACACACCTTCAGACGAAATAGCACCTGGGATAGGATCATCCCTGGCTTCCGAGATTTGTACATTTCGTGCTCTTTTTATCTCCAAACCAACATTAAGAAAACCTTAAGAAAGGCTGTTTAAATTCTGTTTAAGTAAAACGCCCATACTGGAGAATGTCAGGATATATTTCCAGGAGATGGCATGATCCACTTATCCGCACAAACTCCCCTGGGCACCGGAAGACATCGTAAATGTTATGCGCATCCGGATGATACCCAACGCTGCATTAAGATTGTCTACCACCGTGGCGACGGTGGGGATAAAGAGATTCGCCGTGAGTTAAAATACTATGCGCACCTTAACCGCCGATTAAAAGACTGGAGCGGGCTCCCACGTTACCACGGTACAGTTGAGACGGATTGTGGAACGGGTTACGTCTACGACGTAATTACCGATTTCGACGGAAAGCCATCAATTACGTTGAGCGAATTTGCTGAGCAATGCCGTTACGAAGATGATGTCACACAATTGCGCCAGTTACTGAAACAACTGAAACGTTATTTACAGGATAATCGCATCGTGACGATGTCGCTGAAGCCACAAAACATCCTCTGCCATCGCATCAGCGAATCAGAGATTGTCCCTGTCGTCTGCGACAATATTGGGGAAAGTACGCTAATTCCACTGGCGACCTGGTCGAAGTGGTGTTGCCAGCGTAAACAAGCACGGTTATGGAAACGGTTTGTTGCGCAACCGGCATTAGCTATTGCTCTACAAAAAGAGGCGCTGCCTCGCGAGAGCAAAAGGCTCGCCCTCTCCTCACGCGAAGCTTAATCCAGTTGGTGTTGCCGCATAAATGACTCGCCGCCTAACTGGCGCATTTGTCGTAAAATCCACGCCTGACGGTTACGCACGTAACCTGATGGCGCAGAGACTTTAAAACGTAGCGGGTTCGGTAGCACTGCTGCCAGTAACGCGGCTTCCGACTGAGTAAGTTTGCTGGCTGGCTTATGAAAATAGCGCTGCGCCGCAGCTTCGACACCAAACACCCCTTCACCAAATTCAGCAATATTGAGGTAAACCGTCAGGATGCGCTTTTTGCTCCAGACTGTTTCTATCCCCAACGTCAGGACAGCTTCCAGCCCTTTACGTATCCAGCTACGCCCATCCCACAAAAAAAGATTTTTAGCCGTCTGCTGGGAAAGGGTTGATGCACCGCGAATGCGGTTTTCATTGCGCTCATTGTGTGCCAGAGCTTTCTCAATGGAAGCGACATCAAACCCCCAGTGCTCGGGAAATTTTTGATCTTCAGCGGCAATCACCGCCAGCCCCATCCACGGCGAAATTTGTTCCATACTGGCCCACTCAGAATGCGCCACATAACGAAAATTACCGTGCAACCAGGCATTCACTTGCCGCTCCGCCATTACCGCCGAGAACGGTACCGGAACCACACTAAACAGTACAATGCCCCCGCTCCAGAACACAGCGAGAACAACGACTAACCGCAGAAGAAAACGGCGAACAAAGTTGAACGCCGTTAAGCGGCTTTTGCTCATTCAGCCAGAACCAGTACGCGGGAAACCAGCTTATCGATACCGCTTGCCGCTTCAGCGATATTCTGTGCCAACATATATGCTGGCGTAGTGACAATCTTATTGTCTTCATCAACAACGATATCATCGACCGGGCAAGGTACATGTTCTGCCCCCATCTCCTCCAGCACTTCAGCGGTATCAATATCTGTACCAATGGTCAGGCGCAGGGGGAAATCAAAGATTTTCGGCAACATTGCTGGAGCAATACACATAAACCCCTGCGGTTTACCGGCCTGATGCATCGCTTGCGCCAGTGCTTTTAACGCGTTGTCAACGTGGCACTCGCTGCCCTGGCTTGCAAAGTTGCTTAAATTTTTTGCTGCGCCAAAGCCTCCGGGCACAATCAGCGCATCCAGTTCGGCAGCATCGGCCTGCGCCAAAGAACGGATCTCACCACGAGCAATGCGCGCCGCTTCAATCAGCACATTACGTGATTCAGCCATTGCCTCCCCAGTTAAATGGTTGATGACATCAACCTGCTGCTTATCCGGCGCAAAGCAGACCGCCTGCGCGCCGCTACGCGCTATCGCCAGAAGCGTCAGCACGGCTTCATGTATTTCAGAACCGTCGTAAACACCGCATCCGCTCAGAACTACGCCAATTTTCTTCATTGTGATCATCCTTTCGCAACTGACTAAAACACATTAATCTTTTTAATAAAAACGCTACGCATCACACATTTAACTGATTCATGTAACAAATCATTTAAGATTTGCTATCTTAACTGCGTGCGGCCTGAAAAACAGCGCTGTGCCTTTGTAACGCATCATAATAATGTACGGCGCAGCTACGATTTCCCTGGTGTTGGCGCAGTATTCGCGCACCCCGGTATAGCCGGGGTCATTTTTTAGTGGCTTTTGCCACCCACGCTTTCAGCACTTCTACGTCGTGACGCCACTCTTCTTTCATCTCTTCAATCCATTCACCGACGTTATCTTCCCATGCAGGAAGATCGGGAGACTGGATTTGCTGACCAAGCTGTTGCAGATGGCGTAACCCCACTGAACCGGCAGCGCCTTTAATTTTATGCCCTTCCTCAACGATGCCTTTTTTATCCTGCGCCGTCAGATTCGACTCCAGCACGCTGACATAGCCCGGCATCATCCTCTCAAACACCGCTAACCCGTCGGTGATCAGCTTCGGTCCTACAAGTTCGAGATACTGTTCCAGCATGGGAATATCGAGCAATGCTTCTGATTTACTGTTCTCTTCTATCGTCACCGTACTCTCCTCATCATCCTGGGTATCCCAGAATTTCTTGATCATCGCGGTTAGCGCCGGAACAGAAAGCGGCTTACTCAGCACATCATCCATTCCAGCATTGAGGTACTCTTGTTTGTCTTTCAGCACGTTAGCGGTTAAGGCCACCAGCGGCGGTAAATCCTCGCGCGGATAACGCTTCGTCAGTTCACGAGAGATATCCAGCCCGGTCATATCTGGCAACTGAATATCCAGCAACACCAGGTCGTATTCGCCCGGTTTAAACATCTCCAGCGCCGCCTTGCCGGTCATTGCCACATCGACGCTGTTACCCAGTTTTTCCAGTACCGAACGAGCAACAATGACGTTCAGTTCAATGTCTTCCACCAGCAACACATTCAACGCGGGTAAAGGCATATCATCTTCGTCAAACGCATCATCCACTTCTTCCGCTACTGACGGCGCGTGGATTGTCAGAGTGAAGATCGAACCTTTACCCTGTTCGCTGGTAACGGTGATATCACCGCCCATATTTTTCGCCAGTCGACGAGATACCGCCAGACCAATGCCGGTTCCAGTGGCAGGTTTACCGCCATGACTATCTTTAACCTGGTAATACATGGCGAAAATTTTATCCAGCTCATCCTGCGGAATACCGATACCAGAGTCTTCCACGTCAAAATGTAACATCTCGCCTTCATCGTAGCGCACGCGCACAGTAACCTGGCCTTGCTGGGTAAATTTGACGGCGTTGCTAATTAAGTTCCACAAGATCTGGCGTAAACGCGTACCGTCGGTAATAACCTGATGCGGTAACGGTAGCGTCGGCTCAAGAACAAAGCGTAAACCTTTTTGCTGCGCCTGTAGCGCAGAGAGGTTTTCCAGGTCAGCCAGGAAACTGGTGAAGTCAACCGGCTGGTTATCAAGCTGAACCTTGCGTCGCTCCATCTTATCCATGTCGATAATATCGTTGAAAATATTACCCAAAGTAACGGCAGAAACATGGATGGTTTTGAGATATTTTTCCTGTTCGGCGGTCAGTTCGGTATCCAGCAGAATGCGACTCAGACCGACGATACCGTTCAGCGGTGTACGTAACTCATGGCTGATGGTGGAGATAAAGGTCGTTTTGTCACGGCTGGCGCGTTCAAGCGCATCCTGATACCGCTTACGCTCGGTAATGTCGCGACCAAAGCCCATCAAACCGTGACGTTTACCCACGCGGTCGTAATACGGCACTTTACGAATTTCAAAGCAGGCTTTACGTCCGTCCGGGTAATCCAGCCACTGTTCATAAGTGAGGGACACATTATGACGGAACACTTTCTCATCGGTTTCCATGACTTTCGCTGCGGCTTCTGGCGAATAAACGTCCGCAGGCTTTAGATGCACCAACTGTTTTTCGCTTTTCCCGGTCAGCAATTCCATCGCACGGTTACAGCCGGAAAACTCTTTATCTTCGTTACGGTAAAAAACCAGATCAGGAGAAGCGTCAAGGAATGAACGTAAAAATGAGGATTGTTGTTCGAGCTGAATTTGCGTCTCTTCGCGTTCTTTAATTTCAATTTTCAGTTGGCCGAACGTTTCCTGCAACTCGGCTTCGGCTTTCTCGCGATCGGCAATTTCCTGATTAAGCTGGGTAATATTGTCTTTCAATTGCACATTGAGGCTCAGATCGCGCTCGCGCATCTCTTCCAGTTTTTGCACCAGACGTGATAAGCGTTGCCGGGACTCTTCCAGCTGTTCAACAACCACCGAAAGAAAGTAGACCGCCCACGGCGTAATCAATAAACCAAAGAAGATAGAGCGAATAACATCAATGCTTTCGACCTGTCCATGCAGCACCATGGTCACTGCCATTTGTACCACAATGGCGAGAACGACGAGAGCCAGCGCCAGCAACATTGAGAAGCGCACCAGCCCCAACTTCATCATCAGATCAACATAGTACTGCGCCAGCAGACGAATTTGCTTCATTAGGGAATTCCTTCACAACAACCTGCCCCAATAATACCCAATTCTGACAGTGACGTTGTAAATTGTGTGAGAAATGCGGAATTCCCCTCAATACCTACACTGTTGGAGGTAACCACGGGCGTCCCAATGCCGATCCTTGTACACCGTATTCGTTAAGATAGCGATCCAACTCGACCATGCCCGTCCAACGGTTTTCACACCACAGCGGCGCCAGTAAAGTTGGGCGGCGGGCGCTGGCGGAAATACGGTGGTAGATAACCTCCGGTGGCGTATGACGAATCATTTCCCCCGCCGTCACTGTGTAATCCTCCAGTTCAATGCCGTTTAAACGCCCCGCTTCCCAGGCTTTTGCCATAATGCTGCCTTTCACAATATGCAGCGGATGCAGCTTTATACCGTCAACACCGGTTTCAACCACTCGCTCCAGCGTTTGCAGGCATTCGGCGTGCCCTTCTCCCGGCAGCCCGACAATTAAGTGCGCGCACACTTTCAGCCCGCGTTCCCTCGCCAGTTGGGTCGTGCGCTGATAGCAAGCAAAATCATGACCGCGATTAATGCGATGCAGCGTTTTATCGTGCGCAGTTTGCAACCCCAGCTCCAGCCATACTTCATAACCCTGGTCTTTATATTCACAGAGCAGATCCAGCACCGCATCTGGCACGCAGTCCGGGCGGGTACCAACACACAAACCGACAATGTTGGCCTGACTCACCGCCTGTTGATACATAGAGCGCAGTACCTGAACTTCAGCAAAGGTGCTGGTATAAGCCTGAAAGTAGGCAAGATAGCGTTTCGCGCGGTTGACCAGATTAGCCTGATGCGCCAGTTGTTCGGCGATCGAACGGTGTTGCTGGGCCTCATCAGCAAACGAAGCAACATTACAGAACGTACAGCCCCCGCGCCCAATGGTGCCGTCGCGATTCGGGCAGCTAAAACCGCCGTGCAGCGTCAGCTTATGCACCTTTTGCCCATAACGACGGGTAAGATCCCCACCAAACATATTGACTAATTTCTGTAACTGCATAATCTGATAGACCGCGCCTTGAAAAGAGGCCAAAGCCTGCCATTTTTAGCCCAATTCGGCGATGACCTGGATCAATCGCCCTGGTCCACCTTTATCAACTGCATAACAAATCATAATTACTGAAATTTCATGCAGCATGGCATGAATTATTTTTACTTATCTTGCGTCGGATTTTTTTACCGTCCGAGAGATTTTAGACAAAAACAGTAGTATGAAACGCTTTTTACGCGCAAGGCAGGATAAAACACTAGTTTCACCGTCAGTTCAAGGCAGGATAAGGGTTAACACGACTCGATAGCAGTCAGTAACCCGACGTTTCCTTTACTCAGCCATCATTAAGCCAAAATAATTTTTTGATTAAATTTCAATAAATTAACAAAGATTTTTGCGCTAAAGCACATTTCCGTATCAATGCGCTTGCCATTTGACCTGTGTCTGCTTTCCCGATAAGTTGGAAATCCGCTGGAAGCTTTCTGGATGAGCGACCTGCTCATCATATTTATGCAGTAATTGAGATCCCCTCTTCACCGTATTAACCGATGCGAAAGGATAAAAAAGGGGCGAATGCGAGGTAAACGTATGAAACGTAACCCCCGTCGCCATGCTCTTTCTGTGCCCGTGCGCAGCGGTTCGGAAGTGGGGTTCCCGCAGAGCCTGGGGGAGGTTCACGATATGTTGTACGATAAATCCCTTGAGAGGGATAACTGTGGTTTCGGCCTGATCGCCCACATAGAAGGCGAACCTAGCCACAAGGTAGTGCGTACCGCCATACACGCACTGGCCCGCATGCAGCACCGTGGAGCGATTCTCGCCGATGGTAAAACCGGAGACGGTTGCGGCTTGTTATTACAAAAACCGGATCGCTTTTTTCGCATCGTTGCGCAGGAACGCGGCTGGCGTTTAGCTAAAAACTACGCCGTCGGGATGATTTTCCTGAATAAAGATCCTGAACTCGCCGCTGCCGCACGTCGCATCGTGGAAGAAGAATTACAACGCGAAACCTTGTCGATTGTAGGCTGGCGTGATGTCCCCACTAACGAAGGCGTGCTGGGTGAAATCGCCCTCTCCTCTCTGCCGCGTATTGAGCAAATTTTCGTTAACGCTCCGGCAGGCTGGCGTCCGCGTGATATGGAGCGCCGTCTGTTTATCGCCCGTCGCCGCATTGAAAAGCGTCTCGAAAGCGACAAAGACTTCTACGTCTGTAGCCTGTCGAATCTGGTGAATATCTATAAAGGTCTGTGTATGCCGGCGGATTTGCCGCGCTTTTATCTGGATCTTGCGGACCTGCGTCTGGAATCGGCCATCTGCCTGTTCCATCAGCGCTTCTCCACCAACACCGTGCCACGCTGGCCACTGGCGCAGCCATTCCGCTACCTGGCACATAACGGTGAAATCAACACCATCACCGGCAACCGTCAGTGGGCACGCGCCCGTACCTATAAATTCCAGACGCCGCTAATCCCTGACCTGCACGATGCCGCGCCGTTCGTCAACGAAACGGGGTCTGACTCCAGCTCGATGGATAACATGCTGGAACTGCTGCTGGCAGGCGGGATGGATATCATCCGCGCCATGCGTCTGTTAGTGCCGCCCGCCTGGCAGAACAACCCGGATATGGACCCGGAACTGCGCGCGTTCTTCGACTTTAACTCCATGCATATGGAGCCGTGGGATGGTCCGGCGGGCATCGTGATGTCTGACGGTCGTTTTGCCGCCTGTAACCTCGACCGTAACGGTCTGCGTCCGGCGCGCTACGTCATCACCAAAGATAAGCTCATCACCTGTGCCTCTGAAGTGGGTATCTGGGATTACCAGCCCGACGAAGTGGTGGAAAAAGGCCGCGTGGGCCCAGGCGAACTGATGGTGATCGACACCCGCAGCGGGCGCATTCTGCACTCGGCAGAAACCGATGACGACCTGAAAAGCCGCCATCCTTATAAAGAGTGGATGGAGAAAAACGTCCGCCGCCTGGTACCGTTTGAAGATCTGCCCGATGAAGAAGTCGGTAGCCGCGAACTGGACGACGACACGCTTGCCAGCTACCAGAAACAGTTTAACTACAGCGCGGAAGAGCTGGATTCCGTGATCCGCGTGCTGGGCGAAAACGGCCAGGAAGCCGTTGGGTCGATGGGCGACGACACCCCATTCGCCGTGCTCTCCAGTCAGCCGCGCATTATTTACGACTACTTCCGCCAGCAGTTTGCCCAGGTGACTAACCCGCCAATCGACCCGCTGCGTGAAGCGCATGTTATGTCGCTCGCCACCAGCATTGGCCGCGAAATGAACGTCTTCTGCGAAGCAGAAGGCCAGGCGCACCGTTTAAGCTTTAAATCGCCGATTCTGCTCTATTCCGATTTCAAACAGCTCACGACGATGAAAGAGGATCACTACCGCGCAGATACGCTGGATATCACCTTTGACGTCACTAAAACCACGCTCGAAGCGACGGTGAAAGAACTGTGCGACAAAGCCGAAAAAATGGTACGTAGCGGCACCGTGCTGCTGGTGCTCTCCGACCGGAATATCGCTAAAGATCGCCTGCCGGTTCCGGCTCCGATGGCGGTTGGCGCGATCCAGACCCGTCTGGTCGAGCAAAGCCTGCGTTGCGATGCCAACATCATCGTAGAAACCGCCAGCGCCCGTGATCCGCACCACTTCGCCGTGTTGCTGGGTTTCGGCGCGACGGCTATTTATCCATACCTTGCCTATGAAACGCTGGGCCGCCTGGTAGACACCCACGCGATTGCCAAAGATTATCGTACCGTGATGCTCAACTATCGTAACGGCATCAACAAAGGCTTGTACAAAATCATGTCCAAAATGGGCATCTCCACCATCGCCTCTTACCGCTGCTCGAAACTGTTCGAAGCGGTCGGTCTGCACGATGATGTAGTGGGCCTGTGCTTCCAGGGGGCAGTCAGCCGTATTGGCGGCGCGAACTTTGAAGACTTCCAGCAGGATCTGCTGAATCTGTCGAAACGAGCCTGGCTGGCGCGTAAGCCCATCAGCCAGGGCGGCCTGCTGAAATACGTGCACGGTGGCGAATACCACGCCTACAACCCGGACGTCGTACGCACGCTGCAACAGGCGGTACAGAGCGGCGAGTATAGCGACTATCAGGAATACGCGAAGCTGGTTAATGAGCGTCCGGCAACCACGCTGCGCGATCTGCTGGCAATTACGCCGGGTGAAAACGCGGTCAACATTGCTGATGTTGAACCGGCAAGCGAACTGTTTAAACGCTTCGATACCGCCGCGATGTCTATCGGCGCGTTAAGCCCGGAGGCCCACGAGGCGCTGGCGGAAGCGATGAACAGCCTCGGCGGCAACTCTAACTCCGGCGAAGGTGGTGAAGACCCTGCGCGCTATGGCACCAACAAAGTCTCGCGCATTAAACAGGTGGCGTCCGGTCGCTTCGGCGTTACTCCGGCATATCTGGTCAATGCCGACGTCATTCAAATTAAAGTCGCCCAGGGCGCGAAGCCGGGCGAAGGCGGTCAGTTGCCGGGTGATAAAGTCACTCCTTACATTGCCAAACTGCGCTATTCCGTACCCGGCGTCACGCTAATTTCACCGCCGCCGCATCACGATATTTATTCTATCGAGGACTTAGCGCAGCTCATTTTCGACCTCAAACAGGTCAACCCGAAAGCGATGATCTCCGTGAAGTTAGTGTCCGAACCGGGCGTCGGCACTATCGCTACCGGTGTGGCGAAAGCCTACGCGGACTTAATTACCATCGCAGGCTATGACGGCGGCACTGGCGCAAGTCCGCTTTCATCGGTGAAATACGCAGGTTGCCCGTGGGAACTGGGGCTTGTTGAAACGCAGCAAGCGCTGGTCGCTAATGGTTTGCGTCACAAGATCCGTTTGCAGGTCGATGGCGGTCTGAAAACTGGCGTTGATATCATCAAAGCAGCCATTCTCGGCGCGGAAAGTTTCGGCTTCGGCACTGGCCCAATGGTGGCGCTCGGCTGTAAATATCTGCGTATTTGCCACCTGAACAACTGCGCGACTGGCGTAGCAACTCAGGATGACAAACTGCGTAAGAACCACTATCACGGCCTGCCGTTCAAAGTGACCAACTACTTTGAATTTATCGCCCGTGAAACCCGCGAGCTGATGGCACAGTTGGGGGTAACGCGTCTGGTGGATCTGATTGGTCGCACCGACCTGCTGAAAGAGCTGGACGGTTTCACTGCCAAACAACAGAAACTGACACTGTCGAAGCTGCTGGAGACTGCCGAGCCACATCCAGGCAAAGCGCTCTACTGCACCGAAAACAACCCGCCGTTTGATAATGGCCTGCTAAACGCGCAGTTACTGCAACAGGCGAAACTCTTTGTCGATGAGCGCCAGAGCAAAACCTTCTGGTTCGATATTCGCAACACTGATCGTTCTGTCGGCGCGTCGCTTTCAGGCTATATCGCCCAGACGCACGGCGATCAGGGGCTGGCGGCCGATCCGATCAAAGCATACTTCAACGGCACCGCGGGCCAGAGCTTCGGTGTGTGGAACGCCGGCGGCGTGGAGCTGTATCTGACGGGAGATGCTAACGACTATGTCGGTAAAGGCATGGCGGGCGGCTTAATCGCCATTCGTCCTCCGGTTGGCTCAGCCTTCCGCAGCCATGAAGCGAGCATTATCGGCAACACCTGCCTGTATGGCGCCACTGGTGGCCGTCTGTATGCCGCAGGCCGCGCGGGTGAACGTTTCGGCGTGCGTAACTCTGGCGCAATTACCGTGGTAGAAGGTATTGGCGACAACGGTTGTGAATATATGACGGGCGGTATCGTCTGTATTCTGGGTAAAACCGGCGTGAACTTCGGCGCGGGCATGACCGGCGGCTTCGCTTACGTTCTCGACGAAAGCGGTGATTTCCGCAAACGCGTTAACCCGGAACTGGTCGAAGTATTAAGCGTTGACGATTTGGCGATCCATGAAGAGCATCTGCGTGGTCTTATCACCGAGCATGTGCAGCATACCGGTTCCCAGCGTGGTGAAGAAATTCTGGCGAACTGGTCAACCTTTGCCACTAAATTCGCGCTGGTTAAACCGAAGTCCAGTGATGTAAAAGCACTGCTGGGTCACCGTAGTCGTAGCGCAGCAGAGTTGCGCGTGCAGGCGCAGTAAGGGGTAGCAACAATGAGTCAGAATGTTTATCAATTTATCGACCTGCAGCGCGTTGATCCGCCAAAGAAACCGCTGAAGATCCGCAAAATTGAGTTTGTGGAAATTTACGAGCCGTTTTCCGAAGGCCAGGCCAAAGCGCAGGCTGACCGCTGCCTGTCGTGCGGTAACCCATACTGCGAGTGGAAATGCCCGGTACACAACTACATCCCGAACTGGCTGAAACTCGCCAACGAGGGACGTATTTTTGAAGCGGCAGAACTGTCGCACCAGACCAACACTCTGCCAGAAGTATGCGGACGTGTCTGCCCGCAGGATCGTCTGTGCGAAGGTTCCTGCACCCTGAACGATGAGTTTGGCGCAGTAACCATCGGCAACATTGAGCGCTATATCAATGATAAAGCGTTCGAAATGGGCTGGCGTCCCGATATGTCCGGCGTGAAACAGACCGGTAAAAAAGTGGCGATTATCGGCGCTGGTCCGGCAGGTCTGGCGTGTGCGGATGTCCTGACGCGCAACGGCGTGAAAGCGGTCGTCTTCGACCGTCACCCGGAAATTGGCGGATTGCTGACCTTCGGTATTCCGGCCTTCAAGCTTGAAAAAGAGGTAATGACGCGCCGCCGTGAAATCTTCACTGGCATGGGTATTGAATTCAAACTCAATACCGAAGTGGGCCGCGACGTACAACTGGACGATCTGCTGAGTGATTACGATGCCGTATTCCTTGGCGTCGGAACTTATCAGTCAATGCGCGGCGGGCTGGAAAACGAAGACGCCGATGGCGTGTACGCGGCGCTGCCATTCCTCATCGCCAACACCAAACAGTTAATGGGCTTTGGTGAAACCCGCGAAGAACCGTTCGTCAGCATGGAAGGCAAACGCGTAGTGGTTCTTGGCGGCGGCGATACCGCGATGGACTGCGTGCGCACGTCTGTACGCCAGGGTGCGAAGCACGTTACCTGTGCCTATCGTCGTGATGAAGAGAACATGCCGGGTTCCCGCCGCGAAGTAAAAAACGCGCGGGAAGAAGGTGTTGAGTTCAAATTCAACCTCCAGCCGCTGGGTATCGAAGTGAATGGCAACGGTAAAGTCAGCGGCGTGAAAATGGTGCGCACCGAAATGGGCGAACCCGATGCCAAAGGCCGTCGCCGCGCGGAGATTGTTGCAGGGTCAGAACATATCATTCCGGCAGATGCGGTGATCATGGCGTTTGGTTTTCGTCCACACAGCATGGAATGGCTGGCAAAACACAGCGTTGAGCTGGATTCGCAAGGGCGTATTATCGCTCCAGCAGGCAGCGATAACGCCTTCCAGACCAGTAACCCGAAAATCTTTGCTGGCGGCGATATCGTCCGTGGTTCCGATCTGGTGGTGACCGCTATTGCCGAAGGTCGTAAAGCGGCAGATGGCATTATGAACTGGCTGGAAGTTTAATCCCTGCTCCAGCGCCGCCTCCTCAGAAAAGAGTCGGCGCTGAAATTCTCCTTTCGTTCTGGAAAGCGCCTCGCATAATCTGAAGAAAACCAATGTAATACGCACATCTGGATTGTTACCGGCAGATGCCCGGCGTATAGCTGATTCCATTATTCAACACTGCGCCATATGAAGGGACAGATAATGGAATCGCTCTCAGAAGGAACCACAGCAGGCTACCAGCAAATCCACGACGACATTATTCATCTGGTCGATAGCGCCCGGACGGAAACGGTACGTAGTGTTAACGCGTTAATGACCGCGACGTACTGGGAAATTGGCCGACGGATTGTCGAATTTGAACAAGGCGGCGAGGCAAAAGCGGCTTATGGTGCACAGCTGATTGATCGGTTATCGCAGGATTTAAGTCGACGGTATAAACGTGGTTTTTCTAAACAAAACCTACGTCAGATGAGAGTTTTTTATCTTTATTTTCAATACATTGAAATTCACCAGACAGTGTCTGGTGAATTCAAACAACAGGAGAATTGGCAGACACTGTCTGCAGAATCTTTAAATTGAACTAAGTTTTAAGCCATTAACTCAGACTTAACCTTCACCACCACCTTTTTAATCTCACCCGGCTCGCCAACAACACATCCCGGTTTATGCGGTTCTCCTGGCATAAATACGGCAAACATTCCCGGTTTCAGGATGATGGCTTGCTCGTTCTCAATGGTGCTGCAAAGCTGGTAATCATCCTCATGATGGAACTCTTCACAGTGGCGCGCAGTACCTGCCATGCCAAACAGAATCCGTTCCTCGCCGTTTAACAACAACTGAATATCAATGTACTGCTGGTGCAATTCGGCTTTTTTCTCAACGGGCGATTGAGTATTAAACGTCATAACATTCATAAAGATATTGTCGCCCTGTAATTCGTAACGGCCCGGTGTTTTTTCTTGCGGACTGGCGGCTAATGCCAGCGTTAACGCGTCCAGTAGCGCCGGAGGCAATCCAGAAGTCGGTAATGACTGTACTTCACCCATCATCATAATTTTTCCCCCTGGGCCAACAACGCAGCCCCAAGTAAACCTGCATCATGGCGATAGTGCGCCGCCAGTAAATCAACGCAAAATGCTGCTGGCTCCTGAGCGAGATACGTTTCCACCAGCGCCAGGTATCCTTCCGCCAAACCAACGCTGCCGCCAACCACCACACACTGGCAATCCGTTGTGGCTTTGATATCGGCAATCAATCTTGCCAACACGCGTGCAGAACGGTGAATCAGTTGCAGCGCTTGTTCGTCGCCCTGCCCGGCGCGCGTGAAAATGGTTTTCGCATCCGCGCCCATGAGTTCACCTTGCGCCGCCGCCGCAATGCCGCGACCAGAAGCAATCGCTTCCACGCAACCAGTACGCCCACAGCCACAGACTGGGCCGTGTGGATCGGCCAGCGTATGCCCGATATGACCCGCCAGACCACCAGGGCCGATCAGCAGTTTGCCGCCGCTGACCACACCGCCGCCAACACCAGTAGAAACAGTGATAAACACCATATCGGTTATATCGCCTTCCAGCGCCTGATACTCTGCCCATGCCGCAGCCTGCGCGTCGTTTATCGCAATGGTCGGCAAATTGGTAAGTTGTTCCAGCGTTTTAACTAACGGAAAGTGAAGCAATCCACCGAGATTACATGGATTCAGCGCCAGCAGGCTGCCGTCGCGGATAATCCCGGTTGAAGCGATAGCGACCTGCTGTGCCTGAGTCTGTAGCGGAGCAACTAACTCAGCTAAGGATTCACGCAGTGCTTCAGGAGTCTGGCTTGCAGGTGTCGGTAGCTCTTGGCGATCGCGGATCTGCCCGTCAGCGCCAATCAGCGCGGCGGCAAGTTTAGTACCGCCGATATCAATCGCCAGTGTGGTCATAGCACCGCCTTTTTCATCGCTGTGTTGTACCACTGACAAATGTGTTCAAGGCGCGTGATTGCAGAACCAACCGTCACCGCCCATGCGCCGTGGCGCATTGCGTCTGCTGCCTGGGCTGGCGTGTTGTAACGCCCTTCAGCAATCACCCGACATCCGGCGTCGCTCAACGTTTTCACCAGCGCCAGATCCGGCTCTTCCGGCGTTTCTGCCGTGGTATAGCCAGAAAGCGTGGTGCCGATAATTTCTGCGCCCAGTGTTTGACATGCCAGACCATCTTCTCGCGTTGAACAGTCCGTCATTGCCAACAAACCATGATGATGAATACGCGCCAGCAGCGTTTCAACAGGCACCGGACGCGGGCGTTCGGTACCGTCAATGGCGATAATATCCGCGCCCGCCTGCGCCAACGCATCGACATCTTCAATATAAGCGGTGATGCGTACCGGAGAATCTTCCAGATCGCGTTTCACAATCCCGATAATCGGCACACTCACTACCGCACGTGTGGCCTTCAGATTTGCCACACCTTCGATGCGAATGGCAACCGCCCCCGCCTGCTCTGCCGCTAATGCCATGGCGGCGACAATTTCAGGTTTGTCGAGCGGGCTGTCCGGCACCGGCTGACAGGAGACAATCAGGCCACCGTTAGCCGCGATTTTTTGATCCAGTTGTGCAAGTAACGACATATATCTTCCCTTAGCAAAAGGCCCGGTCCAGGACCGGGCGACAGGATTAACTTTTGGTTTTGACTAAATCGTTTTTGGCGCTGCCAAACGGCACGGCACCGCTAAAGGGTTTGCCGTCGATAGCATCATGAGTTCGCAATGCTTCCGGGCGCAACCAACGCTGAACACGGGATGGCATATCCAGGCCAATCAACAGGATCACCACAAATGTCAGACTGAACGAGAGCGATGCCAGCGCAGTACCCAAATCCAGACGTTGAGCGATCAATGCGCCGATGATTGGGGCCAGTGCGCCGCCCAATGCGCCAACGTTGTAGGTAAAGCCCAGCCCCGCCGCACGTTGGTCAGTATCGAAATAGCCGCCGATCAGTTTCGGCAAGATCCCGGCGATCCCTTGTCCAAGCATTTGCTGGAAGAACAGTAGCAAACCAAGCACCCAGACGTTTGCTCCGCCAATCGCAAATACCGGAATAATCAGCAGTTGCGAAGCCAGCAGACTGCAAACATAGGCTTTGCGCGTTCCCAACCAGTCACCGAGGAAACCACCGACACAGCAACCCACCGCCGCACCAAAGCCGCTAAAAAACAGCACATTGGCGACGGTATGCGGGTCATAAGCCAAATCGGTTTTCAGATATGTTGGCAGCAGCGCCTGAATCGGCCATGAGTAAAGAAACGCAAACAGTACAACGACCATCAGCATTACGCCTGTCGGCCAGCGTTTACCCGTACTCTGAACCATAAAACTGATAAAGATAGCGGCACATAACAACCCGAGAACCGCCACGATTGCGGCATTTTGCAGGTTACCGGCGAAGCAGAACCACAGCGCAGTCGCCGCTGCCAGCGTCATTACAATATTGGCGATACGATGTTCACCACGGTAGAGAATGTCCACCATGGTACGTACTGGTGCTTTGCCTGCGTGTTTTTCTTTCCAGTCTTCCGCTTCCGGGATGTTTTTCCGCAGCCAGAGGGCGAAGATGATCGGTAAGATGCCGATAAAGAACAGTGCGCGCCAGCCCCAGACCGGAACGACCAGGCTGTAGACTTGAGCAGCAACGACGGCCCCCACAGAGAAGCCGGAGATCAGAAAACCACTGGCTTTGTTACGCAGGTGTTTTGGCCAACTTTCAATAACATAGGTGGCGCTGGAACCGTATTCGCCAGCCATTCCCATGCCGATGACCAGACGTGCGATAAACATGGTGATGTAGCCGGGCGCGAAGCCACAAGCCAGAGTACCAGCAGAGAAGAGAACAATACTGGTGACCATTGCCAGTCGACGTCCGTAGCGGTCGCCCATGGCACCGAGCATCAGGCCGCCGAACCAACGAGAGATGAAAGCGGCAGAGATCAGGCTTGCCGCCTGCACCGTCGTCAGTCCAAATTCGCTTTGTACTTCAGTCAGTACAAGAGCGATTAAAACAAAATCAAAACCATCAAGCAGATATCCCAACCAGGCGGCAGAAAATGCGCGCCATTGTGCACGGTTGAGATGGCGATACCACGGGATATTTTGGGTCGTTGTACTCATTGTGAGTCTCCCGCTGTGGGCAATGCCCACACGCTTTGGTATGAACGTTGTAGGGTACAGATGCGTTTCTTTCCCCTCACCCGGTAGGGGGCGGGTGAGGGAAAAGAACTCACCCGCGCTCTTGCATCAACTGCTGAGCCAGCGCTTTCAGTTCTGGCAGATATTTTTCATCTACCGGACCAAACGGTTTGCGGCACAACGGCACAGACACCACATCCATATAATGCAGAACGGTTTTCAAGCCGCGGAATACGCCAGTTTTAATCAATAAATCAATGACTTTATTACATTCGGTTTGCAGCTTCTGCGCGGTCTGGATATCGCCTTCTTTCAGCGCCTTCACGATACCCTGATAACGCCAGCCCATGATGTTGTAGGTACTGCCGATACCACCATCAGCGCCCGCCAGCAGACCAGAGGCGAAGATTTCGTCGTAACCGTTATAGAGCACCAGATCTGGATGTTCGCGACGGATCTGTTCCATTTGATAGAGATCGCCAGAAGTCTGTTTCAGGGCACCGACACCTGGCAGCGTAACCAGTGTGTTGATCTGATCCAGAGTCAGTTTTACCCCGCTCAGAGCAGGAATGTTGTACACCACCATCGGCAAACCATCCGCCGAATCAATAATTGCCCGATAGTGATCGCAGTGTTCTTCGAAGCTGAAAGGATAGTAGAACGGCGTGACGGCGGAGACGGCATCGAAACCATAACGTTTGGCAGATGCCGCAAGCTGTTGGCTTTCGGCGGTGCTGACGCAACCTACGTGGGCAATGAGTTTAATCTTGCCTTTCGCCTCTTCGGCGACGATTTCCAGTACCTGTTCACGCTCGGAAAGACTTTGTACAAAGGCTTCGCCGGTCGAACCACCCACATATAAACCGTCGATGCCCTGCTGAATATTGAACTGAACCAGGCGACGCAGACTCGCTTTATCCAGTGCCTGTTGTTGGTCAAAAGGAGTCAGGAGTGCGGCCATTACGCCACGTAAATTCGTTGCCATAAATACCTCTGAAGTGATGCTTGTCTGATAAAACGATATACCTTTATACCTGTTATACCAGATTAAATTAGCAACACTCCATACAGAAAGCTTATAATGCGATCTGCTTCACTAAAGTGGCATTATTTCTTTTTGTTGGTCGCCTGGCCGAAGGCGTGCCAGGTGGCAGAAACGCTGTTGAGATGCGATTGCAACGCGCGATCGGCTTCATCGGGATCGTGACGGCGGATCGCGTCAACGATCGCAATATGCTGTTGATAGCTAACGTTGTTATGCTCGTGCAGTGCCTGATCGGTCACCGTCGGACGCGCGGCAATCAACCAGTCGAGCAGGGCAACGTGAATTGCCATAAAGATCGGATTACCCGGGATTTCCGCCAGCACACGATGAAAATCAACGTCTGAACGAATAAACGCGGTGTTGTTATCCAGCGACTGACTGTTGATTTCCAGCGCCTTTGCCAACCGATCAATTTGCTCATCGGTGGCATGTTCCGCCGCATAACGCACCAGGCTGGATTCAAAGAACAGACGTAACTGTTCGAAATGGGCTATCCCGCCAGGATGAGAAAGGAAATCTTTCGCCATACCGGACAGCTCACCAATGATGGTATCCGCAGAAGGACGTGAGACGCGAGCGCGTTCACCGTTATTGATTTGTACCAGACCTTTGCGCTTTAACGCCGCCAGCGCTTCACGTACCGAAGGACGCCCGACATTAAAGAACGCCATGAGTTCGCGTTCAGACGGCAGTTGCTCCCCTTCGCCAAACTCACGACGACGGATCATCTGCTCCAGCTCTTCTTCCACCATTTCGGAGAGTTTTTTACGCGCCAGCGGACGACGACGTAAGTTGCGACCGATAGTAGCCGGAGAATCTTCTGCTTGCGGATCAAATGCGTTCATAGGGCTCATTCTGGAAAATGCGTTAGCGAATAATAACGAAGTTATCGTAACACAGTATCAAAATCAGGCGAAAAGATGACAGATAGCAAAACAGGCCGCATGGGCCTGTTTTTATTTTACTTCACGACGCGTAATGCCGGACGACCACCTCGTGGCGGCGGTGGCGGTTCATCATCAGGATGATGGTCATCATCGTGATCTGGCTTGTCACCATCAATGACCGACATAACGGTTTCATTGTCTGCTGATGCCCCTTCATCATTCATGATGCTGGCATCTTCTTCGTAGGCGGCTTCAGGCTCAAACATCGTGCCTGCACCATTTTCCCGGGCATAAATTGCCAACACGGCAGCCAGCGGCACAGCAACCTGACGAGGAATACCGCCAAAGCGCGCGTTAAAACGAACTTCGTCATTCGCCAGTTCCAGATTCCCTACCGCACGCGGCGCAATGTTGAGTACGATTTGCCCATCGCGCGCATATTCCATAGGAACCTGCACGCCAGGGAGCGTCACATCCACCACCAGATGCGGCGTGAGCTGGTTATCCAGCAACCACTCATAGAATGCACGCAGCAGATAGGGACGACGTGGTGTTAGCTGTGACAAATCCATGCAAATTAACTCCGACCCAGACGCATTTCACGTTCTGCTTCAGTTAAGGAAGCAAGGAAAGAGTCGCGCTCAAAGACACGGGTCATATAGCCTTTCAGCTCTTTCGCCCCCGGGCCGCTGAACTCGATGCCCAGTTGCGGTAAACGCCACAGCAGCGGGGCAAGGTAGCAATCGACCAGGCTGAACTCATCGCTCAGGAAGTACGGCTTCTGACCGAAGACTGGCGCAATGGCCAACAGTTCTTCGCGCAGTTGCTTACGTGCGGCATCCGCTTCAGAGGCTGAACCGTTGATGATGGTGTTCATCAACGTGTACCAGTCTTTTTCGATGCGGTGCATATACAGACGGCTTTCACCACGAGCTACCGGGTAAACAGGCATCAACGGCGGATGCGGGAAACGCTCATCCAGATATTCCATAATGATGCGAGATTCCCACAGGGTCAGCTCACGATCCACCAGGGTCGGAACGCTCTGATTCGGGTTGAGGTCAATCAGATCCTGAGGCGGATTGTCCTTTTCCACGTGTTCGATCTCGAAACTTACACCCTTTTCAGCCAGCACGATGCGGACCTGATGGCTATAGATGTCAGTAGGACCGGAAAACAGCGTCATTACCGAACGTTTGTTGGCAGCGACAGCCATGAAAACCTCCAGGTATAGTCAGAATTTTTACTGCTACCAGCCACCGGGTGGCCAGTCAGAAGTTGAGTTACCCAATGTAGAACTACTCTCATTGTTCGAAAATCAAACAAAAAATGAGCAATACCCGACATTTGGGCAGAAAATTGGATGATAGTTTACCAGATTTTACGACCTTTGTGGTGAGTCGATGTCGGAAATGGGGAAAAAGAGATGCGCTTTAGTCTGAAATAGTTGACTTAATCCCTTATCAACGATGTTGTTTTTGTTTTACCTGCCTGTCAGACGGCAGCAAAAAGCGCGTTTGCTGTTTTGATGTGGATTCAGGTTTTAGCCATAAAAAAACCCGCCGAAGCGGGTTTTTTCGCAAATTGTATTCTGCCAGAGCAGAAAGCAATTAACGTTTGGAGAACTGCGGACGACGGCGTGCTTTACGCAGACCGACTTTCTTACGTTCAACCTGACGAGCGTCACGAGTAACGAAGCCAGCTTTACGCAGTTCAGAACGCAGGGACTCGTCGTATTCCATCAGAGCGCGGGTGATACCGTGACGGATCGCACCAGCCTGACCAGAGATACCACCACCTTTAACGGTGATGTACAGGTCCAGTTTCTCAACCATGTCGACCAGTTCCAGCGGCTGACGAACTACCATGCGGGCAGTTTCACGACCGAAGTACTGTTCCAGAGAACGTTGGTTGATGACGATTTTACCGTTGCCCGGTTTGATGAAAACGCGAGCTGCGGAACTTTTGCGGCGACCAGTGCCGTAGTATTGATTTTCAGCCATTGCCTATAATCCCGATTAGATGTCAAGAACTTGCGGTTGCTGTGCCGCGTGGTTGTGCTCGTTACCCGCGTAAACTTTCAGTTTACGGAACATAGCACGACCCAGTGGGCCTTTTGGCAGCATGCCTTTAACCGCGATTTCAATCACACGCTCAGGACGGCGGGCAATCATCTCTTCAAAGGTCGCTTGTTTGATACCACCGATGTGGCCGGTGTGGTGATAGTACACTTTATCAGTACGCTTGTTGCCAGTTACAGCAACTTTGTCAGCGTTCAGAACGATGATGTAATCACCGGTATCTACGTGCGGAGTGTATTCCGCTTTGTGCTTACCGCGCAGGCGACGAGCCAGTTCAGTAGCCAGACGGCCCAGAGTTTTACCGGTCGCGTCAACAACATACCAGTCGCGTTTTACGGTTTCTGGTTTAGCTGTAAAAGTTTTCATTAAAAGCTTACCCAATAAATAGTTACACGTTGGTGAACACCCAAACGTCTTCAATTGTTGAGGTTCACACGACAAAGTCCGGCAAACCTACCCCTTCGAATAGCCTATGCCAGCACACAAAAAGTTCTGGGAAAAAAACTTTCTTGTAACGTGGGGTCGCAGGATTATAGAGAAGTCAGGGTCAAAGATCGACCCCTTTTTGTGATTTGTGGCAGGTTTTACCCCGCCAAATGCTCGCGCTTCAAATACTCTTCGCTTTGCATTTCTTGTAAACGCGACAGGCAACGCTGGAACTCAAATTTTAACCGCTCGCCTCTGTAAATCTCATATAAAGGCACTGCCGCGCTCACCACCAGCTTGACGTGGCGTTCGTAAAACTCATCCACCAACGCAATAAAACGCCGGGCTTCACTTTCCATAAGCGACGTCATGACCGGTACATCAAACAACATCACGGTGTGAAACAGGCGTGAAAGCGCAATATAGTCATGTTGGCTACGGGCGTCGACGCATAGCGTAGCAAATGACACAGCCAGCGTCTGATTCTCAACGCCCATTGTCGCCAGCGGTCGGTGATTGATTTCCAGCAATGGGGATTTTTCTCGCTTTGCCCCCGCCAGCGCCAGCCACAGTTTATCCATCTGTTCGCGCGTTTCATCATTGAGCGGAGAAAGCCACAGATGCGCCTGAGTGAGTGTACGCAGTCGATAATCAACACCGGCGTCCACGTTCATGACATCACAATGCTGTTTAATAGCATCGATTGCAGGCAAAAAACGCGCGCGTTGCAGGCCGTTGCGATAAAGCTCATCCGGCGGAATATTTGACGTTGCGACCAACGTTATTCCGCGAGCGAACAGGGCTTTCATCAGGCCGCCCAGTAGCATGGCGTCGGTAATATCAGAAACGAAAAACTCATCAAAACAGAGCACGTCAGTTTCTGCTTTAAAGCGATCGGCAATAATTTCCAGCGGGTCGGTCTGCCCCTGTAATGCAGTCAGTTCTTCATGCACGCGTAACATAAAACGGTGAAAATGCAGGCGTTGTTTCCGCTCACCCGGCAGGCTTTGATAGAAAAGGTCCATCAGCCAGGTTTTCCCGCGTCCCACCCCGCCCCACATATATAAGCCACGCACCGGTGTACTGCTTACCTCTTCGCGTTTACCCCACAATTTACCGACTCGCGCCATTAATCCACCCGTCCTCGCAACTGGCGGCGTGCTGCTGATTAATTCCTGGTAGATAATCTCCAGCCGACTGACGGCCTCTTTTTGTACGTCATCGGGTTGATGGCTGCCCTCATTGAGGGCCTTCAGATATTGCGATGTTGGGGTAGCGCTTTGCATGATCTTATTGTTATTCCTTGAATAATCGGTGTGCCGTTGTTCACGGTTGACGAAAAAAAGGCCGTTCTACACTACGCGATATGCTGTCGGGATTCCACTTCTGTGGAATTAACGGTTATAGTGGCATAATCAGCCGCAGGCATGGAGCCTGAAGCCAACACCCTACGGAAACAAAAGACAACGGGAGATGTTCATGACCTGGGAATATGCGCTAATTGGGTTAGTCGTCGGCATCATTATTGGTGCTGTGTCCATGCGTTTTGGTAATCGTAAACTACGCCAGCAACAGGCGTTGCAGTACGAACTGGAAAAGAATAAAGCTGAACTGGACGAGTATCGCGAAGAGCTGGTTAACCACTTTGCCCGCAGCGCGGAATTACTGGATACCATGGCGCACGACTATCGCCAGTTGTATCAACACATGGCGAAAAGCTCCAGCAGCCTGCTGCCAGAACTGTCTGCGGAAGCCAACCCGTTCCGTAATCGTCTGGCCGAGTCCGAAGCCAGCAACGATCAAGCGCCGGTTCAAATGCCGCGTGACTATTCTGAAGGCGCATCCGGCCTGCTGCGTACCGGTGCAAAGCGCGACTAATTTATTTTTCGGGCGCAGTCGTTGCGCCCTCCTCTTATCTCCCTCCCCGACTATCATTTAATTTGGCGTCTCATTGTTAGCCGTCTGAAAATTCAATAACATCAAACTGTTTTGAATCTCTTTTCTTATCATTCAGGTACGAGAGCAGGAATAATGAAAAAACAAACCCAGCTGTTGAGTGCGTTAGCGTTAAGTGTCGGGTTAACTCTCTCGGCGCCATTTCAGGCCGTCGCGTCGATTCCCGGTCAGGTTGCCGGCCAGCCTCCACTGCCCAGCCTGGCCCCGATGCTGGAGAAAGTGCTTCCCGCAGTGGTGAGCGTTCGGGTTGAGGGGACAGCCAGTCAGGATCAGAAAATCCCGGAAGAATTCAAAAAATTTTTCGGTGATGATTTACCGGAGCAACCGGCACAACCTTTCGAAGGTTTAGGCTCCGGCGTCATCATCAATGCCAATAAAGGTTATGTGCTGACCAATAATCACGTAATTAATCAGGCACAGAAAATCAGTATTCAGCTCAATGATGGGCGAGAGTTCGATGCAAAGCTGATTGGCGGCGATGACCAGAGCGATATCGCCCTGCTACAAATCCAGAATCCAGGCAAATTAACGCAAATCGCTATTGCTGACTCTGACAAACTGCGCGTTGGCGATTTTGCTGTTGCAGTCGGTAACCCGTTTGGCCTCGGGCAAACCGCCACCTCCGGGATTATATCTGCATTAGGTCGCAGTGGGCTGAATCTCGAAGGCCTGGAAAACTTTATTCAAACTGATGCCTCCATTAACCGCGGTAACTCCGGTGGTGCGCTATTAAACCTTAACGGTGAACTAATCGGCATCAACACCGCAATCCTTGCCCCCGGCGGCGGCAGTGTGGGGATTGGTTTTGCCATCCCCAGTAATATGGCGCGAACTCTGGCGCAACAACTTATCGACTTTGGTGAGATCAAACGCGGTCTGTTAGGCATCAAAGGCACGGAGATGAGTGCCGATATCGCCAAAGCCTTCAACCTTGATGTACAGCGTGGCGCGTTTGTCAGCGAAGTGCTGCCGGGTTCCGGCTCGGCGAAAGCGGGCATCAAAGCGGGCGATATTATTACCAGCCTCAATGGCAAACCACTTAACAGTTTTGCTGAATTGCGCTCCCGCATCGCAACTACCGAACCAGGTACGAAAGTGAAACTCGGCCTGCTGCGTAACGGCAAGCCGCTGGAAGTGGAAGTGACGCTCGATACCAGCACTTCTTCGTCGGCCAGCGCCGAGATGATCACACCAGCGCTGGAAGGTGCGACCCTGAGCGATGGTCAGCTAAAAGATGGCGGAAAAGGAATTAAGATCGATGAAGTCGTCAAAGGTAGTCCTGCGGCTCAGGCAGGTTTACAAAAAGACGATATAATCATTGGCGTCAACCGCGATCGAGTTAACTCAATTGCTGAAATGCGCAAAGTACTGGCGGCAAAACCGGCCATAATCGCCTTGCAAATCATACGTGGCAATGAAAGCATCTACCTGCTGATGCGTTAATGTCGTAAACCGGGCATCAGGCTAATGTGTGATGTCCGGTTGACTCGTGATATGCTGCTGCCGTTCCCTTTTTTAACGATGCCTCCATCATGTTTGTGAAGCTCTTACGTTCCATTGCGATCGGATTAATTGTCGGCGCTATTTTGCTGGTGGCGATGCCTTCGCTACGCAACATTAATCCGCTTTCCGTACCGCAATTCGACAGTACCGATGAGACGCCTGCCAGTTATAATCTGGCGGTTCGCCGCGCTGCGCCAGCGGTGGTTAACGTTTACAACCGCGGTTTGAACACAACTTCGCACAACCAGCTTGAGATCCGCACATTGGGATCCGGCGTAATCATGGATCAACGCGGTTACATCATCACCAATAAACACGTTATCAACGACGCCGATCAGATCATTGTCGCCTTGCAGGATGGTCGGGTTTTCGAAGCATTGCTGGTTGGCTCGGACTCTCTGACCGATTTGGCAGTGTTGAAAATTAACGCCACTGGCGGCTTACCAACGATTCCAATCAATCCACGCCGCGTACCGCACATTGGCGATGTGGTGCTGGCGATCGGTAACCCGTACAACCTCGGGCAGACCATTACCCAGGGGATTATCAGTGCCACCGGGCGAATCGGCCTGAACCCGACCGGGCGACAAAACTTTCTGCAAACCGATGCCTCTATAAACCACGGTAACTCCGGCGGTGCGCTGGTTAACTCGCTAGGCGAACTGATGGGTATTAACACGCTGTCATTTGATAAGAGTAACGATGGTGAAACGCCGGAAGGGATCGGTTTTGCCATCCCCTTCCAGTTAGCGACCAAAATTATGGATAAACTGATCCGTGATGGACGAGTGATCCGTGGCTACATTGGCATTGGTGGGCGCGAGATCGCTCCATTACATGCGCAGAATGGCGGCATGGATCAATTGCAAGGGATCGTGGTTAACGAAGTGTCGCCTGATGGCCCGGCGGCAAATGCAGGTATTCAGGTTAATGATCTGATTATCTCGGTGGATAACAAACCCGCCATCTCGGCTCTGGAGACAATGGATCAGGTTGCAGAAATTCGCCCTGGCTCAGTGATTCCAGTCGTGGTGATGCGTGACGATAAACAGTTAACGTTGCAGGTTACTATTCAGGAATATCCAGCGACGAATTAATATCGGCGTTAAAAGCAAAAAAACCGGAGTCTGTGCTCCGGTTTTTTGTTATTCGTTAATTCATTACTTATTAACGAACTCTTCGCCCAACGCGATATCTTTCTTCAGCGTATCCAGCATACCTTCCAGCGCGTTCTGTTCAAATGCGCTCAGGGTGCCGATAGATTTACGTTCTTCCACGCCATTTTTACCCAGCAACAGCGGCTGAGAGAAGAAACGTGCGTACTGACCATCGCCTTCAACATAAGCACATTCAACAACGCCTTTTTCGCCCTGCAATGCGCGAACCAGAGACAGACCAAAACGGGCTGCGGCCTGACCCATCGACAGGGTTGCAGACCCGCCACCGGCTTTTGCTTCAACCACTTCCGTGCCCGCGTTCTGGATACGTTTGGTCAGATCTGCGACTTCCTGCTCGGTAAAACTGACGCCAGGAACCTGTGACAGCAGCGGTAGAATAGTAACGCCAGAGTGACCGCCAATAACCGGCACTTCTACATCACCCGGTTGTTTACCTTTCAGTTCCGCGACAAAGGTGTTGGAACGAATAATATCCAGCGTAGTAACGCCAAACAGCTTGTTTTTGTCATAAACACCGGCTTTTTTCAGCACTTCCGCAGCGATAGCCACAGTGGTGTTAACCGGGTTAGTGATAATGCCAATGCACGCTTTCGGGCAAGTTTTCGCAACTTGCTGAACCAGATTCTTTACAATACCGGCGTTAACGTTAAACAGGTCGGAACGATCCATACCCGGTTTACGCGCTACACCCGCAGAAATCAGTACTACATCTGCGCCTTCCAGCGCTGGAGTAGCATCTTCACCAGAAAAACCTTTTATTTTCACAGCAGTAGGGATATGGCTCAGGTCGACAGCCACACCGGGAGTCACTGGAGCGATATCATACAGGGAGAGTTCTGAACCTGAAGGCAGTTGGGTTTTTAACAGTAATGCAAGCGCCTGGCCAATACCGCCAGCAGCGCCGAGGACTGCGACTTTCATCCTAAACTCCTTATTATATTGATAAACTAAGATATGTTGCTCCGCTGCCGCGACCTTAATCCACAAATTCGTCGTTTACAATGACCACTTCTCAAGAATGTGTAGTCACGCAAGTTTAGCGTTTATGCATTTAATTGACGTAATCAGGAAGCTAATTTACGTAATTAACAGCCTCTTATGCATTAGAGCAACATTCCAACAGGTGGTGACAATATACCCTACCGTTTAGCCAAAACAATATCAATTTGATAACAATCAGTTTACTTTTAAGCGAAATTTACACACCGTGACACAGGCATGTTTCTCAATAACGAAATTTGATAAAATTCCGCTCTTTCATAACATTATTTCAGCCCTCTCCAGGGCAGACTGTTTGCATAAAAATTCATCTGTATGCACAATAATGTTGTATCAACCACCATATCGGGTGACTTATGCGAAGCTCGGCTAAGCAAGAAGAATTAGTTAAAGCGTTTAAAGCGTTACTTAAAGAAGAGAAATTTAGCTCCCAGGGCGAAATTGTCGCCGCATTACAGGAGCAGGGTTTTGACAATATTAACCAGTCCAAAGTCTCGCGGATGTTGACGAAGTTTGGTGCTGTACGCACCCGCAACGCAAAAATGGAAATGGTTTACTGCCTGCCTGCAGAATTAGGTGTACCGACCACTTCCAGCCCGCTGAAAAATCTGGTGCTGGATATCGACTACAACGATGCTGTCGTTGTGATTCACACCAGTCCGGGCGCGGCACAGTTGATTGCACGTCTGCTGGACTCACTGGGTAAAGCAGAAGGTATTCTCGGCACCATTGCTGGTGATGACACCATCTTTACCACCCCTGCGAACGGTTTCAGCGTCAAAGACCTGTACGAAGCGATTTTAGAGCTGTTCGACCAGGAGCTTTAATCTCTATCCCGTCGCTATTGGCGGCGGGAAAATCCCGCCGTTCCCTCTTAACCGCCTTCCGCATCTCCCTGCGATTCATTTAACGAATAGTGCGTTTTATCGCGACATATTATTCACATAGTGAATACTTAATATCGATAACGCACATTTTGCAAAAATCCATATGCCATTGAAATAATTAACATTTATTTTATGCCGCTCGTTTTTTAATTCTTTTCTGTTATAAAAATCAATATTTTTAACATTTAGTATCAACTGAAACAGTTAGCGTGGTATTAATTAGAGCAATAATTAGTGTATACTTGATTTTGTGATATGGGTCACGAAACAAAGGCCCAGCTAAAAGATTATGTCGAGGTGAAAATCATGAAAATCAAAACCGCTGTTACTGCATTAAGTGTACTTTCTGTTCTTTCTTTCGGCGCATTCGCTGCCGACTCCATTGATGCTGCCCAGGCACAGAATCGTGAACTAATCGGTACTGTATCCGTCAGCGGTGTAGCGTCCTCTCCAATGGATATGCGTGAAATGCTGAACAAAAAAGCAGAAGAGAAAGGTGCAACGGCCTACCAGATTACTGAAGCTCGCAGCGGTGATACCTGGCACGCTACGGCAGAATTGTACAAGTAAACCCCAACCGTCTGTCCGACGATATTGCCCCCGGTTCGGGGGCTTTTTTTGCGCTAATGGCGCACATTAAAACGCAAATGCCCTTCCAGCTCTTCTTCCGCCTCATCAAACAGCAATATTAACGCCCCAAAACGCCGACGCGTTTTCTCCCCCAGATGAACAAATTCGATCTCCAGTGGTAACGGCAGGACATCATTCATTAATACATCCCACAGTGAGTCGAGATCGCTCACTTGTTCTTTCGCCAGACCAAAGGTTTGATTAAAGTCGCGATAGAAATCGTCCTGACTCTCGATCTCATCAAAATCAAAGGTATAGATATTCATCTGTTACCACCGTCACGTTTCGCGGCCAGTTCAGCCGATCATCGCTAAGTATAGACATGAAAAAACCGACGCTTTTGGCGTCGGTTTCAGAGTGCTGACAACGTGCGCTTTGTTCATGCCGGATGCGGCGTGAACGCCTTATCCGGCCTACCAGGGTGTGCAAATTCAATATAATGCAATTCCCTTGCAGGCCTGATAAGCGTAGCGCATCAGGCAATCTGGAGTCTGTCTGCAATATCAACCGACACCTTTTAGCGTCGGCTTCAGAGTGCTGACAACGTGCGCTTTGTTCATGCCGGATGCGGCGTGAACGCCTTAATCCGGCCTACCGGGGGGTGCCAATTCAATATAATGCAATTCCCTTGTAGGCCTGATAAGCGTAGCGCATCAGGCAATCTGGAGTCTGTCTGCAATATCAACCGACACCTTTTGGCGTCGGTTTCAGAGTGCTGACAACGTGCGCTTTGTTCATGCCGGATGCGGCGTGAACGCCTTATCCGGCCTACCAGGGTGTGCCAATTCAATATAATGCAATTCCCTTGCAGGCCTGATAAACGTAGCGCATCAGGCAATCTGGAGTCTGTCTGCAATATCAACCGACACCTTTTGGCTTAATTATCGGTTAGCGCGTGCTGGTATTTATGCAGCATGCCCGCCAGCCGATGCACCGATTCTGTGACCTGCGGCGGCGCCTGCCAGATGCGTAGCTTTTCCTGGTAAATATCCAGTTCCTCCAGCAACTGGCTAAAGTAACGACGGCGTTTGTCATCACTGCGAGCTGCAATAACGTGGTCCGCAGTCCGTCTCATTTGCCGATGAAATGCCGATAAGTCTTCATTTATCGGCACCGGCGCATCGCGCAGTCGCTGGTGAGCGATAATCATCGTTAACGCCAGACGAAATTTCGGCAAATCGCCGGGGAATTTATTCATCAGCAAAAACAACTGTTGATAAAGCGCCGGAAGATGGTTCTCTTTGCGCCGCACAACGTTGGTGGTCATCGCGGAAACAGCCGCAGAGACAAACTGATTAAGCAATACACGTCCAGTCCGATCGCGCGATTTATCCCGTACCAGCAGAATAACAATAAACGCCAACACACAGCCGACGATTTGCCCTAATGCACTGTCGAGGAATTGACTAAACTGGAAGGTCATCGGGTTATCCAGCACGATAATATTTATGGTGCTGGCCAACGCCCCCATCGATCCCAGTCGCCGCTTCTGCACTTCAATGCCGAGAAAAAATCCCAGCACAGCCAGACTTAAGCACAACAGCAACATACTTTGTTGCGTATTGGGAATGATCACCAAAAAGTAGAGTAATCCCAACGGCAGCGCCGCCAGCGTCCCGTAGATAAAGTCGATCGCCACCATACGCGGATTCGGTAAACGCATCGCCAACGAGGTGACCACTGCTATCATCACCATTGCGCCGCTGCCGGAAGTCCAGCCAGTCCACAGCCAGAACAACGTTCCCAGAACACAGGAAAGCGTGGTGCGCCAGAAATTGACCATCGCATGATGGCGTTCAGCAGACTCAACCTTCACTTCTGGCTCACCTTGCAGAATCTCTTCTTCGGTAGCGTTAATTTTTGTATTGCTGACGACACCACGCTTAAGTAACTGATAACGAGTTGCCGCCGCTACCCAGCTATAAATAGTGATGGGCGTTTCGCGCTCCCCGGTCCAGGCAATCACCCGCCGTAGGCGTTTAAGCTGCCTGTGAACGTCCTGCGCGGTTTCTACTGGCGTGTCAAAAAATTCACGGAAAGTATCGGTAATCAGTTCAGGGCGCGTATTCTGAATAAGATAAGTTTCACAGGACTGAGTGATCAGCGTAAGCGACAGTGTATTGATCGCTTTTAAACGTCGATTGGCGCGTGCCCAGCGGGAGGACTCCATATTCAGGTTGCTACGCATCCCTTGCAGAGCTGTGGTCCGACGGACCAGATCCCCCCAGGCTTTATCAACAACCTCGCCATCGCCATGTTTGATGCACAACTGCATTAGTTGATATTGCGCGACCAGCAAACTTTCCAGTTCGCGATCCACTTCTTGCTTGATCGAGCGTGGAGAAAAGAGTAAATCCGCCACAATGGCACACACAATGCCAATGACAATTTCACTGCAACGTTCAACGGCAAACTGCGGGGCCAGCAGCGGTTCCGGTTGAATGGTGATCACAATGATCAACGCCGTATAACCGGCAAGCCCCCACGCGTAGGAGTTTTCAACCCGAACCAGCGAGGAGATCCACGTACAAAACCCGGCCCAGATACAGCACACCAGGATCATCAACAATGGCGCGCGGATCATCGCAATAATGATCACTAGTCCAGCAATACAGCCAATAAAAGTGCCGATAATTCGCAAAAAGCCGCGATAACGAATAGCGCCAGAATAAGGTTCACCGCCAGCTGCGAAGGCCGGGCCTGCAGCAACAATCGCCGCCGTCAGCACCGCCCAGCGTGGCGTTTCGAGCTGAAAGTGAAAACCAACAAACAACGCCAGTACGATAGCGGTCGCCAGTTTAACCGCAAAGCGAATGTGCTGGTTAGCGATAGTGAAAATGCCCATCGTGATTAACCAAACTCACGCAGGCGGTGGGCCATTTTACGGAAAAACGAATCCTGACTTTCGTCGCGATCCTGTTTACCAGTAACAACCACGGTGGCAGTCGTTCCCGCAGGCCAGATATTGTCTTGCTGGTTATCGAGGCGGATACGTACCGGAACGCGTTGCGCCAGGCGTACCCATTCAAGGTTGGAATCAATGGTCGCCATGCCCTTATCATCACGCGTACTGCTGGCGTTGGTCACCCCGGCAGCAACGCTATCGACCGTACCTTTCAGTACCTTGTTGCTGCCAAGCGGCGTGATCTCAGCGCGATAACCTGGATGTACGCCCTCCAGTTTGGTTTCTTCCATATAGGCCAGCACATAGAAGGAATTCTGTTTCACCAGCGCAACCGCCGTTGATCCGCGCGTAATAAATTCACCGGTATAGACGTTGAGGTTCGTTACCCAGCCATCTGCTGGCGCGCGGATCACCGTACGTTCAAGATCCAGTTTTGCCAGATCGCGGGTCGCCTGGGCTTTCGCTAACTGATGCAGAACCGTTTGCAGCACGTTATTCGCCTGGTCGATCTCTTCGCGAGACATTGCCTGTATGCCCAGACGGTTACGACGTCCAGCTTCCTGACGTTTCTCCTGTGCTAACACCTGATAATAAGCAACGTCAGCTTGCGCTTCCTCAAGCGCCTTTTGATAGCGCGGCTGGTCGATGGTGAACAGTACCTGTCCTTTTTTTACCAGTTGGTTATCATGAACATTCACCTGGGTAATGAGTCCAGAGACATCCGGCGCGATCGCCACCACATCGGCGCTAAAGCGCGCGTCACGCGTCCACGGAGATTCAGTGTAATAGACCCAGGCGCGAAAAATTGCGATGAAAGCCAGGATGACTAATACGACCGTGATGGTCGTACGGGAGAATTTTCTTATTAGTGTTTTCACTTCAACCTCAAACGAACAGTCGCGATATCAAATAAAACAAGCAGCAATAGAGCGCAGTGTTGAACAGCGCCGGGTGCCAGACAAAATCGTAAATACCTGTTGGCACAAGTACCCGGCGCACCAGCCAGAAAATCGCCAGTGATAAAAGCAATTCGAAAAATATCGGTGGGAATGACAGCCCAAACACCACGATAACGGGAAACAGACTCATGTTGACCTTGGTTGTATAGAGAGAGCAGGTGTTATTATTTTCAGCATCTGTCGCCGCAGAGAAGGGCATGGAAAGCCGGGCGAGAGCAACATTGCCGTTGATTGATATTTAATATATTAGCGTAACTGTTATGCTGTTATCTATATTATGTGATCTAAATCACTTTTAAGTCAGAGTGAATAATGGAACGACTAAAACGCATGTCGGTTTTTGCCAAAGTGGTTGAATTTGGCTCTTTTACCGCCGCCGCCAGACAGCTACAGATGAGCGTTTCGTCCATCAGTCAGACGGTGTCTAAACTGGAAGACGAGCTGCAGGTTAAGCTACTAAATCGCAGTACGCGCAGCATTGGCCTGACCGAGGCGGGAAGAATTTACTATCAAGGCTGCCGTCGAATGCTCCATGAAGTGCAGGACGTTCATGAGCAACTGTATGCTTTTAACAACACCCCCATCGGGACGCTGCGCATCGGCTGTTCTTCAACCATGGCACAAAATGTTCTCGCTGGCTTGACGGCAAAGATGCTGAAAGAATATCCCGGTTTAAGCGTGAATCTGGTCACAGGTATTCCTGCACCTGATCTGATTGCCGATGGTCTGGATGTGGTGATCCGCGTCGGCGCATTGCAGGATTCCAGCTTGTTTTCCCGTCGTCTGGGGGCGATGCCAATGGTGGTATGCGCCGCCAAAAACTATCTTTCGCAGTATGGCGTGCCGGAAAAACCCGCCGATTTAAGTAGTCATTCATGGCTTGAATACAGCGTGCGCCCGGACAATGAATTTGAGTTGATCGCACCAGAAGGGATCTCGACTCGACTGATCCCACAAGGGCGATTTGTGACTAATGATCCGATGACGCTGGTGCGCTGGTTAACCGCGGGGGCAGGAATCGCCTATGTACCGCTGATGTGGGTGATCAATGAGATCAATCGCGGGGATCTTGAGATCCTGTTGCCACGTTATCAGTCAGATCCACGTCCGGTTTATGCGCTGTATACAGAAAAAGATAAACTGCCGTTGAAGGTGCAAGTCGTGATCAATTCACTGACTGATTATTTTGTTGAGGTCGGAAAGCTATTTCAGGAAATGCACGGACGCGGGAAAGAGAAATAATCAGAGGCTAATGACAAACGTAAAATCGCCTGATGCGCTATGCTTATCAAACCTACATAGCGACTGCAATATATTGAATTTATACGATTTCTCAGGTCGACACATCCGATATAAACAAAACACACGTTGTCAACAATCTGAATCGTCATTGTGCTTTTCAGCAAATACTCAACTTAAGATACGATGCCAGCAATAACAGGCATTCGGAGCGTAACAACAGGTCGGTTTGCCACCAGCCCCCAAAATGGCTGTATAAATTCAGATTTAACGTTCTGTTTTTCGTGTTTTCCGCCAGAAAGTGGTACGACTCATACCAATACTGGCGGCTGCTTTCCCTTTTTTGCCTCCGGCTTCGACAAGCGCTTTTCTGATAATTTCTTCTTTCTCTTGTGAAAAATCGCAGTCGTTCTCTGGGGGTACCGACCCTTCAAGCAAATATTTAATGGTTTCCCTGTCTATCAGCTTCCCTCTTACCGTAGTCGCAACCCGGGTCATTATATTCTGCATCTCCCTGATATTTCCTTGCCACGGCCACTCACAAAGTTCCCGCATCGCACCAGAAGTAAAACCGGGTATCGGTGTTATTCTGGGGAGATACCGGCGAAGAAAATAGCGACACAAAAGAGGAATATCTTCTTGTCTTTCGCGTAATGGCGGCAAGTGAAGCATCAGGACATTGAGTCTGTAATAGAGGTCTGAACGAAACTTACCCAACTCAAGTTGTCGGGGGATATTCTCGTTACTGGCAGCAATAACACGCACGTCAAAAGGGGTAACCGTATCGCTGCCAAGACGCATTACCTGTTTTTCCTGTAGTACTCGTAATAATTTTGTCTGGATATGTGGCTCAATCTCCGTAATCTCATCCAGAAAAATGGTGCCGCCATCCGCCTGCTCGAATAATCCTGGTTTTCCTTTATTACTGGCCCCCGTGAACGCACCCGGAACATACCCAAATAATTCACTCTCCAGTAGCGTTCCGGGAAGCGCAGAGCAATTTACCGCCACAAAAGCCTTTGTAGCCCGAGTGCTGCTGTTATGAATACTTTGAGCAAACAGTTCCTTTCCGGTTCCGGTTTCACCCACAATAAACACTGTGCCATCCGTTTTAGCATACTGCTTCGCCAGCGCAATGGTTCGCTGAATAGTGGAGCTTGAACCATGGATATCTCTGAAATTCGCACGTGCAATATGTCCAGTTCCGGTATGTTTTTTATTATTTGAAGCCAGAACAGACTGACAATTCTGACGCTGGAAATTCACTACCACACCGACAACCTCTTCATCGAGCTTTACCGGCCTTGCCTGTCCAATCACATTTTCTGTTTCATCCGACGAAAAGGGTAACAGGGGCAATTCGCTTCTTATTGCCATATCAAAATCAAATGTCGGCCACAGCGTGGAACATGGTTTGCTAAGTGCATCGCTAACATTAATCCCCATGATGTGTTCAGCCATAAAATTGAACTCAACAACTCTACCTAATCGGTCTAACGCAACAATGGCATTATCCGCGGCATTCACTGCGGCATGGAGAAGCGAACTTTTACTCCTGCTCATGCGTATCATTTCATAAATACGCTGTGCTTCCGTCATGGCGGCGATAATACTTTCTTCCCCACTTTGCACAACAACGTGTGGAACCTTTAAGCGCGCCGCAGCAATACCCGTTGATGAGCTCCCCACGACCACGGCAGCCCCTTCATGAACGGCTCGTAATATGATGGGTTCAACTTCTTCCTCCTTAAAAATAGAATAAAGACGGAGATGTAGATTCAAAACCCGGGCGGTTGCAGTTAGCCCCTCGACCAGATGAGGAAGCGCTATGGCGGCGATGGGGCTACCAATGCTTTGAGCAAGATTAAGTGCAGAAATGTAATCAAAGGCCGAACGTTGAATAGTGACATGGATAAATGACGGAAATGCTTCCCGAATTGCCTTCGACGTGGCTCCGCGGCTAATGAGGATCTCTGCGCCTTGCCGTATCTGATTTGCAGCGACAGCCACACCTTCTCCCAGAATCCCTCGCACAACGATAATTTCAGGGAATAGTTGCATACTTAATTTGTGTACCAGAGAGAATAAAGTCCTGTCTGCGGCGATCAGTGTAATATTACTCATTGAATGCACTCCTTGTTATTAGAACGACTACTATCCGTATAGCTTTATGTTTTGAAACAATTCCCCCGATTGAAACAAACAAACCAATTAATTAGATGTTTTTATGTTTCATGAAACATTTTTATTTAAAGTCAAAAAAACAAGACCAGTAAAAATACAGAGGCAACTCACTGAATAAAATCATGAATTATCAAGCATCCACTTCTGTATTGTACGTTTTTTATATTCTGGCACGAAGAATGCTTTGATCTCTATGACCGTCTAACCCTCTTCCATAATAAGATAAAGGATATGGTAAAATATTATGAGTTATATTGATCAAACATCCTGTACGGGTTGTAAAGTTTGTTTACTTTTCTGCCCTGATGATGCAATCGAGTATTATGATGGCAAATGCAGCATAGATTCAAAACAGTGTACGCTGTGTGGATGCTGCGAAGGCTGCTGCCCTTTCAGCGCCATCCATCCCACGACTAACCTGACTGACCTGCAAATTTTTCAGCAAACCTTTGGCGATCCCAGAGGCTCGAAAGTCACTGGCGGCAACGCGGGGCGTGGTGGGAAAGAAATAAAAACGCTTGATGTCAAACCCACTCTCAAACCCGATCACCTCAGTATATGCCTTGATATGGGCCGACCTGGCGTTGGCTTGTATTTGCATGACGCAGAAAAAATCATTATGGCATTGATGGCTGCTGGTATGGAGTTTGCCGAAGGCGATTTTCCGCTCTCCACAATTATTCCCGACCGCACAACAGGTAAATTTCGCCCAGATTGTCTTGATATTCATATGCATAGTCTTCTCACTGAAGGTTGTTTCCATAAAAGCAAACTCCCAGGCGTACTTCAGGCACTGAAAGATGTTTCAACGCAAATAGATACCGTGCTCTGCCCAGGTTTAATTTTTGCTGTGAATGAAAATATTGAAAACGAAGAGGTACTGCGCTGCCTTGATGAACAGGGAATTCCTCGTCCTGTACGTTCAAAAATTAACGTCGGGCTGGGAAAACCGTTTTCACCCGATTTATCAAAAAACTCCACTTTGTGATGCAGCGTTTCAATTAACCATAACCTATTACATTCCAGGAAAAATAAAATGACACATACATTATACAGATCCGGTACTCCCGAATCCCAAAGTGAAGAAATATGTTGGCTGGCTTACTCTACCAAAGGAGTGAACGACGATAATTTTCCCGAAACTGCCAGACACCTCCTCAAAGCAGTAGAGGACAGTGGCGATGTCGCAAACTGGGGCGATACCAAAATTGGCACCATTCTCACTATGCCGGCTGCAGAGATTAAAGAAAAATTGTTGCAGAACTCACGACTGCGTGGCGTATTTTCCAACCCACGGGCCGCAGTAAAATTTTTGCAAATCCTGAAAAAGAAAGAGCTGAATCAGTCCATCCTTCTCTCTGGTGTCATTACCGAACTACGCCATATCTGCAAAGAAGCCGGTGTAACCCCTTGTTATGCCAATATGTCGCTTGGTGTATTTGGCAACACATCTCGTCTTACCGACGCTAAAACCCTTTCCGTTACCACTATGTGTGGTCACCAGCGTATACCCGCAAAATATGTACAAGCACTGCAACATGATGTGGAACAGGGAAAAATAACAGCAGAAGAAGCAGCCAAAAAATTAGGCAGCATCTGCATGTGCGGTGTCTTTAACCCCAACAGAGCAGCAAGCATTCTTGCCAACAAGCAACAGCCCTGTTCATGCAGAGATAACGGCAATCTACTGTAAAAATAAAAGATTCTGCTCGCCAATGGTCTGAAGCCTTCAGGGCTTCAGACGGCGTCAGTAAGGAAAAAATATCATGCAAACCGTTGCGCCTGTCGTCGCACAGACGAAAAAAAACTTTCTCGCAGCCAACTGGCAACGCATCGTCTGGGCCGCACTCTTCCTCATTCTCTTTTTCTCCCCCGCACCACAGGGGTTGAGCCATCAGGCCTGGCAATTATTCGCAATTTTTATCTCAACTATACTGGGATTCATCATCAAGCCTTATCCCATGGTAGTTGTGGCGCTTACCGGGATAGTCTTATGTGGTCTAACCGGTACGCTTAAGGCAAAAGAAGCCTTGAGTTCCTTCGGTGATACCTCAATTTGGCTTATTGTCACTGCATTCTTTATTTCACGCGCTTTCAGTAAAACGGGTCTGGGGCAGCGTATTGCCTATCTATTTATGAGCAAAGTTGGAAAAACCACGCTTGGCCTCGCTTACGCCACATCGCTAACCAATCTTGTTATCGCTCCCGTCGTCCCCTCTAACACTGCGCGACTTGGCGGGATCCTCTTTCCATTACAACAGTCGATCTCTCTGGCATATAACAGCGATCCTGCCATGGGGACCGAAAGGCGTCTGGGCTCGTTTATTATGGCAAACGCTTTTCAGGGAAATCTGGTGGTGTCCGCAATGTTCCTGACGGCTGCCGCTTTTAATCCTATCGTCGCCAATGTAGCGATAGACAACGGCATCCATCTGGATTGGGGGACCTGGTTCCTTGGGGCGATCGTCCCCGGTATCGTTTGTCTGGCAATTCTACCGCTGGTATTGATGCTGGTCTGGCCCCCGGAAGTGAAAAAAAGCCCTGAAGCCGTAACAATAGCCAAAGGAAAACTCCATGAGCCTGGCCCAGTAAAAAGAGAAGAATACATCATGCTTGGTGTGTTTTTAGGGCTGATTTTTCTCTGGACTGTCGGTGCGAAACTGTTCCATGTCGATGCGACAATCGCTGCAATGGCAGGGCTGGTTGTAATGTTACTTACCAGAGTATTAACCTGGGCGGATCTCGCTGCAGAAAAAGGGGCATGGAATACACTAATATGGTTTTCCGCGTTGGTGATGATGGCCAAGTATCTTAATTCGCTCGGATTCATTCCCTGGCTCACAGAACATCTGTCCACATCACTTAACGGTCTTGGATGGCAGGCTGCATTCGTGCTGGTTATATTAAGTTATATGTATGCGCATTACTTCTTTGCCAGTTCCACTGCACACACAGCCGCAATGGCCCCAGCGTTCTTGCCGCTACTGCTCGTGCTTGGCACACCGCCGATGCTGGCGGCTCTTGGTTTAGGATATGCAGGTAATTTCATGAGCGGTTTAACCCATTACGGTAATGGTTCCGCACCTATCTTTTTCGATTCAGGCTATATTCCTCTGAAACCATTCTGGCTTCTTGGCCTGTTGTTCAGTGTGATCTTCACCGTAATTTTCGCCCTGGTTGGCCCAATATGGTGGGAGGCCATCGGTTTAGTTCAGTTTTGATGACTAATTTATTGCAGGATTAACTTGTTATTATCATGAAAAAGGCTTCAGTGATAATCGGATTACCGCCACTGAAGCCTGTACTGAATAGCCTTTAATGACCGACGTGATATTACGTCAAAAAGTCAATTACGCTGTGCCGCCAACAGTCAGGTTATCGACTTTGAGCGTCGGCTGGCCCACGCCAACCGGCAGGCTTTGCCCTTCTTTACCGCAAACACCTACGCCGTTATCCAGTTTCAGGTCATTACCCACCATCGAAATCTGCTGCATGGTTTCGATACCGGAACCAATCAGCGTTGCGCCTTTCACGGGCTTCGTCACTTTGCCGTTTTCAATCAGATAAGCTTCTGACGTGGAGAAGACAAATTTACCGGAAGTAATATCTACCTGACCGCCACCGAAATTCGGCGCATAGATGCCATACTCAACGGATTCAATAATTTCCTGCGGCGTCGATTTACCCGGCAGCATATAGGTGTTGGTCATGCGCGGCATGGGTAAGTGAGCGTAAGATTCACGGCGACCATTACCAGTGGGCGTCATCCCCATTAAGCGCGCGTTGAGTTTATCCTGCATGTAGCCTTTGAGGATCCCGTTCTCAATCAGCACGTTATACTGACCCGGCGTACCTTCATCATCAATCGCTACCGAGCCACGGCGATCGACTATCGTACCGTCATCCACCACAGTACACAGTTCAGAAGCCACCAGTTCACCGACCTGTCCACTGAAGACCGAAGTACCACGGCGGTTAAAGTCGCCTTCCAGACCATGACCCACCGCTTCATGCAACAGCACGCCCGGCCAACCTGCGCCAAGAACCACTGGCATGGTGCCCGCTGGCGCTGCAACGGCTGAAAGATTGACCAGCGCCATACGTACCGCTTCTTTCGCCCATGCATCCGCACGGACTTCACCGTCGAGATCGGCAAGGAAGAACTCATAACCAAAACGACCGCCGCCGCCGCTGGCGCCGCGTTCGCGTTTGCCGTCTTCTTCAACCAGTACACTTACGGAAAGACGCACCAGCGGGCGAACATCCGCCGCCAGCGTGCCGTCAGTCGCAGCAACCAAAATTAATTCATAGACGCCACTCAGGCTGGCGGTCACTTCCTGTACGCGTTTGTCTGCTTCGCGGGCAACTTTATCGACACGGCGCAGAATATCCAGCTTCTCTTCCCGGCTCATGCTTTGCAGCGGATCAAGCGAGGTATACAACGGGCTATGCTCTACCGCACCCAGCGTCTGTACTTTGCCATCGCCACTATCACGGACGATGGTTCGCGCCGCTTGTGCGCTCTGTTCCAGCGCCAGCAGGCTGATTTGGTCAGCATAAGCAAAACCGGTTTTTTCACCGCTAATCGCACGCACGCCAACGCCCTGATCGATGTTGTAAGAACCATCTTTAATAATGCGATCTTCTAAAACCCAGGATTCGTGATAGCTCGACTGAAAATAGAGATCGCCATAATCAAGGCGACGTTCGGCCAGTTGACCGAGGATCGCGAACAAGTCCTGATGTTTCAGGCCGTTCGCCGTTAGCAATTGTTCACTTACCAGGTTCAGACTCATCGTTTTTGCTACTCGTTAGTTACTGCGGTAGAGGATTTTTTACGGCTGCCGGATGCGGCGTGAACGCCTTATCCGGCCTACGGTTATGTTCCGGCTCGTTGGCCTTTGGCAACGATTATCCTATGAGATTGGGGCAATTACGCGCCCTCGTCAAATCATTGCGCTTTTTCTTTACGCGGTTGGCGCAACACTTCGTTGATTTGCGGATCGTCCAGCGGACCCGAAATGTGATAGCGCAAAATAGAAACTTTGCTCCACAATGGCCCCAGCACTTTACTGGCGGCGAACACCGCCGCGCCGACAATCGGATTAACCGCAAAGGCCGCAGCCACGCCAACCGTCGCAGAAATCTCTGGCGCGACAACCGCTTCCATATTCAGATCGCGACGCACCAGATTCACCGACCCTTTCATGGCGATATCCGCTTCCAGCCCATCCACCAGCGTGTCGTCAGTGTGCATAACGCCGTCTTTGATCCACGCGGTGCTGCGAATGGAGTCAAAATAGAACCCTTCGCCAAAGGTGTCTCTGAAATCAAAACGCAGCTTACGCATCAGGGCATCGACGCTCAATAAACGCAGCAGTTGCCCGGCATGTCCGGTGCTGATTTCGGTAATTTCGCCTTTGCCCAATTGAGTATGAATGATGCCATTCAACGTCTCCGCATCCGGCAACCAGGGCGCTTTACGCCAGTGTAAATCGTAATCCACATTAAATGATGACTGGCGTATGGGGGTCGTGACACCAAAAAATTCTGCGGCGGCATCAATTTTCTGCCCACGCAGTTTTCCCTTCAGCGATGTTCGCTCATTCCCTGGGTTGTTAACCCACTCACCATCGGCAGTAAGCCGCGAAAAACCGGTATCAATAAGCCCGTTAGTCAGCGTCAACGTATCGCCAGAAATGGTGATATCACTGTCGATGCGCCCGAATTTTTGCCCCCAGAACCAACACTCGGCGCAACGTATTTGTGCGTTCGGCCAGCCACGGAAGCTAATGTGCTCCGTTGTCGGGAACGGTGATGAAGACGTTGAATTACTGCTATTTTTCGCCACGCTGGGGTTGTAATAGAGATATTTAATCGTCGCCAGCCACGGCGCGTTGTTGCGCATCGCCAGCGTAGCATTAATTTCACGCCCTTGCGCTTCGACCTGCGTGCCATTCGCCGTCAGCTGCGAGACGATGCTCAGGTTGTTCCACTGCTGATTCCCCAGTGACAACGCCGGTGTACGCAAAGTAATACGCTGGGGAAAACTCGCCGCGCTGCCAACCTTCTCCGTCGCGCCTTTCTGGAACAGCGCCAGCCACTCAGCGCCATCCATTGGCGGCATATTGAGTTCAACACCACTTTGTTCCGGTAACGGCGGGAGCGTTTTGCTGTCTGACGCCCAGATGGCACGATCGAGCGTTAGCTTTTGCCCCAGCAACCAGCGACTATTGAAATGACTATCCGCGCCAGCCTGCCCGGCTAACTCAAAACTATTGAGATTTCCGTCGACCTTAATATTCACAGGGAGCGACTCACCTACGGATTTGGCTAACGGTGAAGGTAAGTGACTACTCACATTCTTCAAATCGCCATTCAGTTCTACGCTATACGTCGCGCCGGCATGATAAGGCAGCTCAATACCCACTTTACCATCCCAGGCCACGCTGCCGCTTAACGCTTCGTTCACGGCTTCAGGCAAAACGCCAGTTTTCGCCGGTTGCCAGTTACCGTTGAGATTCACCGCCACCTGATAGGCTTTTTCCCCTTCTTTGGTGGAGAAATCCACATTCAGTGGCTGATTAAACCAGCTTGCTGTCAGTGGTTCGCTTTGCAGATCACCATTGATAAAGCTGAATTTACCGCTCAAATTTTTCAGTGTGCTATCAAGCGGTTTAATAAACAGACTGTTATTACGCAGCGTCACTTCGCCTTTCGCTGTAACCAGTTCGCCGTTCAGTGGGATATCAAGATGTAAGCGAGCATTCACATCGCCATCGAGCTGGAGTTCCTGCAAAGTAGCGCCCAGTGAGTCTTTCAGCGGCGTTTCATCAAAATATGGACCGACGGCTTTACCTGGGCCTTTAATGTCAGCATCAATCAGTAACTTCTCTTTCGCGTAATCAGGGATTACAGCGGTGAGATTACTGGCGCGCACACCGCCAAGATTGACGCCATCGGTTTTCATCCATAAACCGTCGTTAATAAAGTCCAGTTCAATATTGAGGTTGGTCAGCGCTGGCCAGTCTGGCTGGAACGCAAACTTTGCATTACGCAGAGGTACCAACACTTCAAACTGACCTTCATTATGTTTGTAAGGGAAAAGATGCGGGTTACCGCCATAAACCAACGTCGCGTTATCCGCTTCACCGCCCCGAATCGCCCCACTTAAGTAATCAACTAACTCTTTTCCCATCAGATTTTCCGGGAAATAGCGCCAGGCCTGCGAACCATCGTCGGTGCTGATGCCAGCCAGAATCCCCAGCCAGGGTTCATCATTAACTGGCTGTAAGTAACGGAAACCGCCGCGTGCATGCACCGCTTTAGCTTTAACATCAATATTGCGACCATCAAGCTGGAAACCTTTGTCATTGTTCAGCCAGCTTAAGATCGCCTCACCGTCGGCAATTTCCAGCGGCGCGCGGAATACCGTTTCGTAAGGCATCTTCGCCTGCTTCATAGACGCCGTCAGTAAACCATTTTCTACGCTACCGGAAAGCGTCCCGGAAAAGTGTTCCGCGCCCGGCAGTAATTTCCATTGCTTCCATGCCAGATCGCTCCACGATGCCTGAAACCGGGTCTTTTCCACCGCCTGAAGCGGAATGTCCAGCGCCAGTGTGTTGATCTTGCCTCGAGGTTGCGTGGACCGCCAGATGTCTCCCAGCACAGGCGAAAGTTTCGCCACCAGCGGGCGTACGCCTTCCAGTCCCGCCAGTTCCAGATTACTGGCGCGAATCCGTAGTTCGTCGCTGCGTTTATTATTTTTCCCACCAATATCCTGTTCCGGTATCCAGGCCAGCGTTAATGCCCCGCCTGGCCAGGGTTTACCGTCCATGGTGATACGAGTATCAGGAATGGAAAACTGCCAGCCCGGATGTTCACGAGTAATATGCGCAGTCAGATTATCCACAGACAGCGAATGCGTTTGCTTCTCGCCCAACCAGCTAGCACCGCCCTGTTTCAACCAGACATCACCGCCAGTCACATCGCCTTTGTCGATTGTCATCCAGCCTTCAAGGGAGAATTGCGCTGTTTCCAGCGCAATATTGTCCTGTATCCATTTACCCAGCCAGGGCTTCAGGTCAATGTTATCAGCCTGTAACCAAACTCGACCGTCACTTAACACACCTTCGTCATCCCGCAGATCCATCCGCACCTGCATCACGCCGTGTTGTCCGGTGAGGCTGGAGAGGCTTACTTGTCCTTCTGCACGGTGTCGGCGCGGATTGTTAAGCCAGGTCAGTTGAGGGATCGCCAGTTCAGCACGCTGACCGGACGGCGTCAGGAAGCTGACTTCGCTGTCGCGGAGATCGAAGTGATCGAACTGATGGAGGAAAAGATTGCTAATGTGGCCTGCTTCCAGGCTGTCATTGCCGCCGCTACTGGAAATAGGTGTATTCGTGCGAAAGCGCAATTGCCAGAAAGTGAGATCGCGAAACTGCCAGCGCATATGCAGCAGGCTCTGCCAGACATCCAGCGCCAGGGTAACGCGTTTAACCGAAAACTCACCGCCATCTTTCAGCTCTGCGCGAATGTCACGCGCTTCAAGCGTCGGACCGAAATTCTGCCAACTGGCTGATAGCTGGCTGGCTTCTACCGGCATACCGGTCGCATCTTCGATTTTATTGAGGATCTCAGGACGCCAGGCGTCGAGATGCGGTAAAGCAATACGCAGGCCGCTAACCAGCAGCGCAGCGATCACAACGAGCGCGGCCCCAGTAAGCAGTAAAATCCCCGGCAATCGCCTCACCCGTCACTCCTTGTCTGCTAAAAATGTGACTCAAACAACCCTTTGCCGGATGGCGGCCCAGCATCTGTTTACATCATGACAACGTCAAACTGCTCCTGGTTATAGAGCGGTTCAATTTGCACTTTGACCTGCTTGCCAACAAAAATTTCCACTTCCGCCAGCGAGTGAGATTCTTCACCTTTCAGTGCTTCAGCGACTGCCGGAGAAGCATAGACCAGGAAGCGGTCAGAGTCGTAAGCATGATGTACGCGAACGATCTCACGCATGATTTCATAGCATACGGTTTCCACGGTTTTCACCGTTCCGCGGCCATGGCAGGTAGGGCATTCATTACACAGTACGTGTTCAATGCTTTCACGGGTTCGCTTGCGCGTCATCTCCACCAGCCCCAGCGCAGAGAAGCCGTTGACGCTGGTTTTCACCCGGTCTTTACTCAACGCCTGCTCCAGCGAATGCAGCACCCGACGGCGGTGATCTTCATTATTCATATCAATGAAATCAATAATGATAATCCCGCCAAGATTACGTAACCGCAACTGGCGCGCAATGGCCTGTGTCGCTTCAATATTAGTATTGAAGATAGTGTCGTCCAGATTGCGATGACCGACAAATGCGCCAGTGTTGATATCTACGGTCGTCATCGCTTCGGTCTGATCGATAATCAGATAACCGCCGGATTTCAGTTCAACTTTACGCTCCAGTGCCCGCTGGATCTCGTTTTCCACATCAAAGAGATCGAAGATTGGCTGACGGCCCGTGTAATGCTCCAGCTTGCTGGTCATCTCAGGAATGTATTCCGAAGTAAACTCAAGCAACGCTTCGTAAGTCAGGCGTGAGTCAACGCGAATACGATCCAGCTCAGCATCAGCGAAGTCACGCAGAACACGCTGTGCCAGCGCCAGTTCGCCGTACAGTTGATAGCGTGTCTGCGGGCGCTTTTTACGCTCCATGACTTTGGTCCAGACACGCTTCAGATAAGCAGCATCGGAAGCCAGTTCAGTTTCGCCAACACCTTCCGCTGCAGTACGGATGATAAATCCGCCCTGCTCGTCGCAATACTCCGTGACCACTTTTTTCAGGCGTTCACGTTCAGATTCACTTTCAATGCGCTGGGAAACGCCAACGTGCGATGCTCCCGGCATAAATACCAGATAGCGAGAAGGTAGTGTGATATCGGTGGTCAGGCGCGCGCCTTTGGTCCCCAACGGATCTTTCACCACCTGAACCATCAGGTCTTGCCCCTGACGAACCAGTTCTGATATATCGCGCACCGTGAACTGCTTTTGTTCCTCACCCGCCACACATTCGGTATGCGGCATGATGTCGGAAGCGTGAAGAAACGCGGCTTTATCCAGCCCAATATCTACAAAAGCCGCCTGCATACCCGGAAGTACACGACTTACACGACCTTTGTAGATATTGCCTACGATTCCGCGTCGCGCCTCACGTTCAATATGAATTTCCTGCAGAATGCCGCCATCAATATACGCCACTCGTGTTTCCGAAGGCGTTACGTTTACCAACAATTCAGCCGTCATGTTTATCCCTTTTCTCACGCAGTGCGTTAAAATTACTTAATAATTCATACGTTTCAACCAGCGGTAAGCCGACTACGGCGTGGTAGCTGCCATTTATCTTCCTGACAAAACAACCACCAAGCCCCTGAATACCGTATGCACCTGCTTTATCTAACGGTTCACCACTGGCAACATAGCCAGCGATGTCTTCATCTGTTAACGTTCTGAACGTCACATCGGTGACCACCAGGCAATCAACAATGTGTTGGCTGTCAGCCAGCGCCACTGCGGTCATCACCTGATGGGTCTGTCCCGATAATTTACGTAACATCCGCGCCGCATGTTCTGCATCGTGCGGTTTCTCTAACACTTCTCCGTTCAAAATCACGATGGTGTCCGCGCCCAACACCGGAAGAGCCTGCGCCGTTTGCTCGACGCCTGCCAGTGCTTTCTCTCGCGCCAGACGTACGACATATTGTTGCGCGCTCTCCTGCGGATGTCGCTGCTCCTCAATACCCGTAACAATACGTTCAAAGGTGACGCCAAGCTGCGCAAGCAACTCCTGACGACGCGGAGAACCGGAAGCTAAATACAGAGAAGTCATAGAAACCTTTATTGCACTGCAAACTGCTGACGGATTTTGCGCATCAGCAAGAAAATCCACGGCCAGAGCACACCATTGACTACACTACTCCAGAACACTTCGGGTCTGAAAGAGACGTTGATCACTAAAAACTCTGCCCAGAAAACAATAATATCCACCACCAGCGAAAGCAACATGACGACCAGCGCCTGCTGCCATAATGCCAGGTTACGGAAAAGCTGGTATTTCAGCGCCACCAGATAAGCAACAATACTCATCGACAACGCCCGAACCCCAAGCGTAGAGCCGCTTATCAAATCCAGTATGGCACCCATCACAAAACCTGTGCCCACATTTACGCGATGGGGCAAGGCCAGGATCCAATACAACAAGATGAGCAACACCCAGTTTGGCCGGAAAACAATAAGGTTGTCCGGCCAGGGCATAATTTGCAGTAACAGCGCAATGAGGAAAGAGAGCCAGATAACCCAGCGCCCCTGGCTACGATAGCTGGCCACTATTGTCCTCCCGGCGCGCGCGCAGGCGGTTCGGCGCCACTTTGCGGCGGCGTAGCCCTTTGCGGAGAGCGATTAGCGGCTGGTTGCGTTGGTGTAGCCACCGCAGGCACGCTTGCCGTCGGAGCGGTAGTTACTGGCGCGGGTTGCTGCGGATTCGGCTGGGTTATTCCCGTTGCCGGTTCAGGTAACTTCGGCCCCATGGCATCTGGCGAAGGCAATACCTGCGGCATCATCTGCATTAAACGTTCATTGGCGACACGATGCACCTCTTCCGGCGTCATCGGGTTTGCGCCATTACGATCCGCGCCCCACAACAGCAGCAGATAACGTAAACGTTGCAATCCAGCGGTCGGACGTGCCTGAATCACGGTATAAGCGCGTTGAGTATCAAGTTTCACAGAAGAAACCACCGCCACCGGATAACCTTCCGGGAAACGACCGCCAAGGCCGGAGGTCACCAGCACATCACCCACACGAATGTCAGTATTCGCAGGCAGATGCTCGAGCTGCAAATCATCGGTACAGCCGTTACCAGCGGCAATAACGCGGATGTCATTACGTAGCACCTGAATCGGCAGCGCATGGGTTGCATCGCAAATCAGCAGCACCCGGCTGGTCATTTTAGCGACCGCCACAACCTGGCCTACAACGCCTTTGTCGCTGATGACCGGCTGGCCTTCATAAACGCCATTAACGCTACCTTTATCGATAACAACCTGATCGCTGTACGGATCGTTAACTGTGGAGATAACCTGGGTCACCATCTTCTGCTCATCCTGACGCAGCGGTGAACCCAGCAGTTCGCGCAGACGCGCGTTCTCCTGTTTGTATTGTCCAAGCATCAGCAGTTCGCTGTTTTTCAGCAGCAGTTCCTGACGTAACGCCCGGTTTTCAAGTTCTAGTTGGTCACGCGAGGCCAGCGTCTGCGATACGCCATCCAGCAATTCACGAGGAGCATTGGAAACAAAGTAGAAAGGGCTGACGGCGGTATCCATATAGGTACGGATTTGACTGAACATCCCCAGGCGGCTGTCGGCAATAATAATGCCGAGCGCCACCAGCACCGCCAGAATAAGGCGAATCTGTAGCGACGGGCCACGGCTAAAAATTGGCTTCATAAGTTATGCGTATTCTCGTATCAGACCAGGCAGGGTTAACAGAGACTTCCCCTGCCTGCATCCGATTACTCTTCGCTGAACAGGTCGCCGCCGTGCATATCGATCATTTCCAGCGCCTTGCCGCCGCCACGCGCCACACAGGTCAGCGGGTCTTCAGCAACAACAACTGGAATGCCGGTTTCTTCCATTAACAAACGGTCAAGGTTACGCAGCAATGCGCCACCGCCGGTGAGCACCATTCCGCGCTCGGAAATGTCGGAAGCCAGTTCCGGCGGGCACTGTTCCAGAGCAACCATCACCGCGCTAACGATACCGGTCAACGGCTCTTGCAGCGCTTCGAGGATTTCGTTGGAGTTCAGCGTAAAGCCGCGTGGAACACCTTCTGCAAGGTTACGGCCACGAACTTCGATTTCACGAACTTCGTCGCCCGGATAAGCAGAACCGATTTCATGTTTGATACGTTCTGCGGTGGCTTCACCGATCAGAGAACCATAGTTACGACGAACGTAGTTAATGATGGCTTCGTCAAAGCGGTCGCCGCCGATACGAACAGAAGAGGAATAAACTACGCCGTTCAGAGAGATAACGGCAACTTCAGTAGTACCACCGCCGATATCAACGACCATGGACCCCGTCGCTTCGGAAACCGGCAGGCCAGCACCGATTGCCGCAGCCATCGGTTCTTCAATCAGGAATACTTCACGGGCACCAGCGCCCTGTGCGGATTCACGAATAGCACGGCGTTCAACCTGGGTCGCGCCAACCGGCACACAAACCAGAACGCGCGGGCTCGGGCGCATAAAGCTGTTGCTATGCACTTGTTTGATAAAGTGCTGGAGCATTTTTTCCGTCACAAAGAAGTCGGCGATTACGCCATCTTTCATCGGGCGAATGGCAGCAATATTGCCTGGTGTACGGCCCAGCATCTGCTTCGCATCATGGCCTACTGCAGCTACGCTTTTTGGTGAACCAGCACGATCCTGACGAATGGCCACCACGGAAGGCTCATTCAATACGATGCCTTGTCCTTTTACATAAATGAGGGTATTCGCAGTACCCAGGTCAATGGACAAGTCATTGGAAAACATGCCACGAAATTTTTTCAACATACTAAGGGATAATCCTGAAAGCTGGGGCGGAAAAGAAAATCCGCTTACTTTACCAACCACACGCAGCAGCGACAAGGCGCAAAAATCATCTGCTACGGTGAAAATTAGTGCAGTTCGTTTCCTTTGTTACAAATCTCTGCCTGAGTCCAGAAAGGCTAAATGCGTCAACAGCATTCCTCGCCTGTTTGCAACTGCGTAAGGTCATTCATCTGCATATATGCTGCAACAATCTGGCGAGCAGACAAGCACACTCCCATAAGACGCAGCGCGCGTTATTCTACGTGAAAACGGATTAAACGGCAGGTTAAACCGAGTATCTTTGTGAATATTTTTTCACGTTAGTATCAAGTGGCTGTGAGGACGCGAAAAAATCCCCCTGCCCACCTGCAACCCCGCGCTGAATCAGGGTCTGCCACTCGCTTCGCGAACGCACGCCAGTGGCGTAAACCTGGGTGTTTGTCCCGGAACAGGCCTCTACCAGACTCTGAACCAATAGCTGGTTCTCCGTTCGCTTCTCAATGTTTCTTACCAACCCCGGATGGAGCTTAAGTAATTCAACATTAAGTTCTTTGATCCAACTGGTACTCACCAGCGTCAATCCGGCCTGATTAACGGCTACCCGTACGCCTAAAGCATTCACCAAACGAATGACGGGTTGTAAACGGCTGATATGTTGACCAACATCAGCCTCTGCAAGTTCAATAATTATGCGTTTTCGTTGCGATTTTTCACACTGCATCAACGTATCACGCAGCCAACGCTGAAAACGCGGGCGAATCAGCGACTCGACCGTAACCTGAACGGCCAGATTTTCCTGCGGCCAGTAACGCAATAACGGGATCAGACGGCTAATTTGCAGACGGTCATACTCTTCCGATAAACCAAACTGCATCACCATCGGCATATATTCTGCCGAGCTCACTTCTTCGTTACCATCAAAGATGCGGCACATGAGTTCGCGGTGATGGACCTGTCCTTCGCGGGTGACCGCAGGCTTCTGATAAAGACGTGGGCCGCCGCGACTCAGCATTTGCTCGATCAGTGTGCGCCAACGAACATTGCCGCGTCCTTTTTCAGGTAATGAGTCATCGTAAATAGCCCAGCTATTCCCCCCCTGTAATCCCGCATTGCGCGTGGCGGATTCCGCATGATCCATCACCTGCTCGGTGTCCTGACCGCTACGCCAGGCGCAGATGCCAATGTGGATCATATCATCACGATCGAGCATTTTGTTGGCCGGCAAGGTATCAACCGCTTTGATCAATTGACTGGCGATGCTCTCCGCTTCTTTTAATGTCCGGTGCGGCAACAGCGCGGCAAAGTCACTACGGTGATAACGCGCCAGCAGCGCCCCCGGATAACGCATCATAAATGTCGACAACAGATTCGTCAGGGTAAAAAACTGTTCTTCCACCAGGCTATGCCCCCAGGTGTCGCTCAACATATTGAAATCCGGCAGACGGATCATCATCACGATACCGTGGGTGCCAACTTTCTCCTGATCTTCCAGTAATGTCGCCAACTGGTTATCGAAAAAGAGACGATTATTAAGGCCGGTTTTGATGTCCTGTGCGGCATAAGAGCGAATCAGCGTATCAAGACGACTGTGCTGTTCACGGGCGTTCTGAATTTCACGCAGCAGCGTATCCAGCGCACTACTGGTTCTGGGCGGCCATTCATAAATGCTCCCCAGCACATTCGCGCCACGCTCGCCGTTTAAGATGCGAGTGGCGCGGGTCTCCAGCAGTTCTTGTCCGGCAAGTTGCCGTTGCAACCAGCGTACCGCCAGAAAGAGCATAATAATGATAAAGCCAATCGCGATAGTGAGCGGCGCGGTGGTCATCAGCGAATGGAAGTAGTTACCCATCGGATCCTGATAAACCAGACGTAGTGACATCCCCGGATGCTTAACCAACGGAACAGTCAGATCGCGAAACAGATCGCTAGTGCCGACCGGGCGATAACTCCCGTTACGGGACTGGGTATAAACCGTTTTTTTGTCGTGTAAAAGCTCCACACGAACGATATCCGCCGACATCATTAGCTCGGTAATTTGTGGTCTCAACGTACTGAAATCATTCGACACGAGGTGAGTATCGATCGCCGTCGCCACCGCCTGAACACGATGGCTAAACTTATACTGAATAGCGTTGTAGAAACTGAGTGAGCACCCCAGCAGAGTCACAAAAATCGTTAACCCGGTGAGCAGCGTGACAAAGGCCGAAAATTTCGTCGTTAATCTCATCCTTGTGTTAACTCCGATAGTGAGGAAGCGGGCATACTAGCAAATCAGATTTATCTCGCAATTTATTGCGCTTCATCGGCTTTGCTTTTCAATTAGCGAGTATAGTCTTCCGAAATTATTTTCCAATCCATCATGCACATGAGGACAACTTATGCAGGCGTTACTTTTAGAACAGCAGGACGGCAAAACCCTCGCATCTGTACAGACTCTGGACGCAAGTCGCCTGCCGGAAGGCGATGTGACCGTCGATATCCACTGGTCGAGCCTGAATTATAAAGATGCGTTAGCAATCACCGGAAAAGGAAAAATCATCCGTAATTTTCCGATGATTCCTGGTATCGACTTTGCCGGAACGGTACACGCCAGCGAAGATCCTCGTTTTCATGCCGGTCAGGAAGTGTTACTCACTGGCTGGGGCGTCGGTGAAAACCACTGGGGCGGGCTGGCAGAACAAGCGCGCGTGAAAGGTGACTGGCTGGTTGCCATGCCGCAAGGTTTGAACGCCCGCAAAGCGATGGTTATCGGTACTGCCGGGTTTACTGCCATGCTGTGCGTGATGGCGCTGGAAGATGCCGGTGTTCGTCCGCAGGATGGCGAGATTGTCGTGACTGGGGCCAGTGGCGGCGTCGGCAGTACTGCAGTGGCGCTGTTACATAAGTTGGGTTATCAGGTCGTTGCTGTATCTGGTCGCCAAAGTACCCATGGGTATCTGAAAAGTTTAGGCGCCTGCCGTATTCTGCCACGCGATGAGTTTGCCGAATCCCGCCCGTTGGAAAAACAACTTTGGGCCGGAGCGATTGACACTGTCGGCGACAAGGTGCTGGCAAAAGTACTGGCGCAAATGAATTACGGCGGCTGCGTCGCGGCCTGCGGTCTGGCGGGAGGGTTTACTCTGCCAACAACAGTTATGCCATTTATTCTGCGTAACGTCCGTTTACAGGGAGTAGATTCAGTGATGACGCCACCAGCACGCCGCGCACAAGTCTGGCAACGTCTGGTTACTGATCTACCGGAGTCATTCTATGCTCAGGCAGCAAAAGAGATATCTTTGGCAGAGGCGCCGAAGTTTGCCGAGGCTATCATTAATAACCAGATCCAGGGGCGCACACTGGTGAAGGTTAACTAACCATTCAGCAAGGATTAATAAGAGAGGGAACTCATTTTGAAATCATTATTCAATCGGTTAACGGGAAAAGCGGTTAGCCGGACAGCTTTCGCCGAGCATCTTGGTCATGAAGTTGTACAACATCATCCAAACTGGAAAGTCATGATTTCGACTGACCATAAATTGATGCGCATTGATACGGGTCACCAAACGGTGGAAATCACCCTTGATGATGCCTACAAACGTTATCAAGCCTCACCAAATCCACTGGAAGAAGTGGCTACGGATATGCTGAAACAGCTTGCAGAAATGCTGCCGTCCGGGCGCTGTATTATCCCGGTGATTAAAGAAAAAGCCTGGCTGGATACCGTTCGCCAACAGCTTAGCCAGTACGAGTCAGATCCAGAGGTCCTCAACGCCTCGCTGGATTTTGCCTGGGAAGACTTTAACGATGAGTTAATTATCCTGTTTGCTGAAGATGGTAGTGAAACCATGCGCTATCTGATGCGCCAGGAAGTGGCTATTGACCGTGAACAAGCCATCAGTAATTTGAAGCAAATATTGCCAGAAATTACGGCTGAAATCGTTGATACAGACGCCAATGATGCGAAGGTTGCGGCTATCTCCGCAGGCGGCACTTATGAACCCAGCCTGATGTTAGTTGACGATCTTTGGGCACAGTCACCCGCTCCTGAATGTGGAGAACTATTAGTGACCATTCCCTCCAGAGGGAAACTGTTTTTCACTCATAATGATCAGCCTGCAAACCTCAGCGCATTACGGCAGATAACAGAACAATGTTTCCGTGAGGATGACCATCCTCTGACAACACAGATATTCATCCGCCGTAACGGTCACTTTTTTCCCTGGGTAGAAACCTTGCATTAACGCCCCCTCCGTCATGCTTAAAAAAGCTTGTCAGAGTATGTGATGAAAGCTGCAAACTCACCAAAGCCGATGTTGCTATCAAATCGGCTTTGGTATTGCAGCACGGTAAGTTCTGAAAGCATCAGGTAGCAGCATTGCCGCCAGACAAAGCAGTTTGCCTTCTGCAAAATGGGGGAATAATCTGATTTTACTTGATCATAAATCAACCACTCAAACCGGGTTAATACAGGCATTGTCTGTGGGTTGATTTTGCCTGCTTTAGCATTCACTTCTAACCAGGCGATGCGGTGAAAATGGGGTAAACCCCGGCAACAGTTGCATAATATCGTCTATCTTATCGCTATCCTGGTCCCCCTACATTATTTGTGGTCTGTGAAAATTATCTCACTGCAGCGCCTCATCTTCGCCAGGCTGGCTTTAGCATTTTTAGCCTTACGTTATAAGAAGTTCCGTCAATGGTGGCGCTAATTTCATGAATTGTGCGGTTTGTTGCAAAACGCGCGGCGTTGAAGGTTATTTACACGTTAGCTGTTGATTATCTTCCCTGATAAGACCAGTATTTAGCTGCCATTTGCTACGAAATCGTTATAATGTGCGACCTCGCTTCTCCTGACGCGTTTTTTAAGCCGCGGAAAAGGTGACAATGGCGCAACGAAGGTATATTTTGTTTTTTGCCGGAGGATAGCAGCAAATCGCTGCACAATGTCCGTCAAGTCTTACATTGACACTCTGGGGCAAAATAGACCGGCGTCCCGGCCTGCTGGAATTTACCGCTATGCATCAGCTGTCGGGACATACGCTTTACTAGACGGCGGTGAAACGCCTGTCACAATCACACTAAACAAAGAGTACGGAACCCACTCATGGATATTCGTAAGATTAAAAAACTGATCGAGCTGGTTGAAGAATCAGGCATCTCTGAACTGGAAATTTCTGAAGGCGAAGAGTCAGTACGCATTAGCCGTGCAGCACCTGCCGCAAATTTCCCGATGATGCAACAAACTTATGCTGCACCAATGATGCAGCAGCCAGCTCAATCTAACGCAGCCGCTCCGGCGACCGTTCCTTCCATGGAAGCGCCAGCAGCAGCGGAAATCAGTGGTCACATCGTACGTTCCCCGATGGTTGGTACTTTCTACCGCACCCCAAGCCCTGACGCGAAAGCGTTCATCGAAGTGGGTCAGAAAGTCAACGTGGGCGATACCCTGTGCATCGTTGAAGCCATGAAAATGATGAACCAGATCGAAGCGGACAAATCCGGTACCGTGAAAGCAATTCTGGTCGAAAGTGGACAACCGGTAGAATTTGACGAGCCGCTGGTCGTCATCGAGTAACGAGGCGAACATGCTGGATAAAATTGTTATTGCCAACCGCGGCGAGATCGCATTGCGTATTCTTCGTGCCTGTAAAGAACTGGGCATCAAGACTGTCGCCGTGCACTCCAGTGCGGATCGCGATCTAAAACACGTATTACTGGCAGATGAAACGGTCTGTATCGGTCCGGCGCCGTCAGTCAAAAGTTATCTGAATATCCCGGCAATCATTAGCGCCGCTGAAATCACCGGCGCAGTAGCAATCCATCCGGGTTACGGCTTCCTTTCCGAGAACGCCAACTTTGCCGAACAGGTTGAACGCTCCGGCTTTATCTTCATTGGTCCAAAAGCAGAAACTATTCGCCTGATGGGCGACAAAGTGTCAGCAATTGCCGCGATGAAAAAAGCCGGCGTCCCTTGCGTACCGGGTTCTGACGGCCCGCTGGGCGACGATATGGAAAAAAACCGCGCCATTGCTAAGCGCATTGGTTATCCGGTGATTATCAAAGCCTCTGGCGGCGGCGGCGGTCGTGGTATGCGTGTTGTACGCAGCGACGCTGAACTGGCGCAATCTATCTCTATGACCCGTGCGGAAGCGAAAGCTGCTTTCAGCAACGATATGGTTTACATGGAGAAATACCTGGAAAATCCTCGCCACGTCGAGATCCAGGTTCTGGCAGACGGCCAGGGCAACGCTATCTATCTGGCTGAACGTGACTGCTCTATGCAGCGCCGCCACCAGAAAGTCGTCGAAGAAGCGCCAGCACCGGGTATCACCCCAGAACTGCGTCGTTACATCGGCGAGCGTTGTGCAAAAGCGTGTATTGATATCGGCTATCGCGGCGCGGGTACGTTTGAGTTCCTGTTCGAAAACGGCGAGTTCTATTTCATCGAAATGAACACCCGTATTCAGGTAGAACACCCGGTTACTGAAATGATCACCGGCGTTGACCTGATCAAAGAACAGCTGCGTATCGCTGCCGGTCAACCGCTGTCGATCAAGCAAGAAGAAGTTCACGTTCGCGGCCATGCGGTGGAATGCCGTATCAACGCCGAAGATCCGAACACCTTCCTGCCAAGCCCGGGCAAAATCACCCGTTTCCACGCACCTGGCGGTTTTGGCGTGCGTTGGGAGTCTCATATCTACGCGGGTTACACTGTACCGCCGTACTATGACTCAATGATCGGTAAACTGATTTGCTACGGTGAAAACCGTGACGTGGCGATTGCTCGTATGAAGAATGCGCTGCAGGAACTGATCATCGACGGTATCAAAACCAACGTTGATCTGCAGATCCGCATCATGAACGACGAGAACTTCCAGCATGGTGGCACTAACATCCACTATCTGGAGAAAAAACTCGGTCTTCAGGAAAAATAATTTGTGACGCGCGGTGTTTTCATCGCGCTGAGCAAAGGACATATTAACGCCGGGCTTGTTAACGCTGCCCGGCATTAATTAACGGTAGCCTGCAATTTCCGCTTTCAACGCGCTAATTTCAGCATCGCCTTCAACAATTCCCAGCTCAAAGCAGTATTTCTTTGCTTCCCCTGGCTCAATAAAGGGCAGACGCCCCTGCGCTCGTTCTTTATCACGACCGTCAGGAAAACTATTACTGACCTCCAGTCCCATAACATATTCACCCGCGCCTAAATTTTTCCACTGGATAAAGTTGGGTAGCTGCATGGTGTCGAATTTCTCGTAAATTCCCCACCCCAGTTCGGCGTTCGCCAGCGCAACTTTACTCATCCCCTGACTGTCGCTATTCAACGTGAGATAGTAAACCTGCTCGTCAAAACCGGGCTGTGGGGTACAAATCTCCAGATGACTGGTTAACCCTTCCGCCGCATGCAGAGTTCGTGGCGTTATGCTTTTAGCCGACAGCAAGATTTCTGCCTGTGGCGATAATAAAGGCCAGCCGTAATTAAAGTGATAAAGAATTTGTAGCGGCTGGCGGGTGAAACCATGATTAGTCACCTTGTCTTCAATGCGCATTACATTTTCGCCATAACGGCAGCGAATGGTCCTTTCCAGCGTCAGATTTTCACCGAACAATCGTGTTTCCCGAACTTTGCCATTGATGACAAATTCAATACTGTCGTCGGTCCGTTCTGTGCGATACCCCACCTCTTCTGCTGGAGTCGCAGCCAAACGCCCGTGTAACCCCAGCGTTTCTCCTTCATCCTCACAGGGCGTGCCAATGTAGCTAAGTCCGCAGGTAGTCAGTAACCCCGCGTAAAAGCTACGTAAAAACCCGTTGCCCTGAGACTCAAAAAAAGCGGGGGCGACAACACCGTTGGGGGTGATAAAAGAGAGCGCAGTGTCCTTGTAGCTGGCCCATGCAATATCCAGCGCGCGATCTTTTACCACCGTAAATGCCAGTCCCGCACCAGTACGGACATCAAACGCTTCTGTACCCTTTGCTCTGCCACTACGTAACTCATAGTGTTTAATTCCGGCAACCTGCGAGAGATCGCCAATCCACGACCAAATTTCGTTTTTCATTGTGCTGCTTCCCGAATGGACATGTCATGGCGCTGGATGAACGTCTCGATTTCCATAAGGCGAGACGTTCCCTCCATTGGGCCACGTCGGGTTACCGCCAGTGCACCGCAGGCGTTGGCATATTGTAATGCCCGATGGGCGTCAAACCCTAGCTGGCGGCAGGCAATCCACGCGCCACCAAAGCAGTCTCCTGCACCGGTCGGGTCAACTTCTTCCACCGGATAGCTCTCAACATGAAACTGCTCATTCGCGGAGTAGTAACTGGCTCCTTGATTGCCGCGCTTCACAATCACCTCTTTAACACCTTCTTCAAGAAAACCAGCGATTGCACGCTCCGGCGTCGAATGTGGCGACAAGAGCAACACTTCACCCTCACTGGGCATATAGATATCCGTTAACTCAAGAACAAAGTGGAGGGCATCACGCATTTCTGGAATATCAAGCATTTCTTTACGAATATTCGGGTCGAAAGAAATAACGCCACCATTTGCTTTAACGATGGTTACTGCTTTTTTTACTGCGTCTACCATATGGAATGAAAACAGGGATGAACCCATAATATGAAAATGGGTACAATCCTTCAGAATATTTTCATCAACATGCTGTGCCGATAATTTACCGCAAGCGGCATTCTTGATATTAAAAATAAAATCGCGATCGCCAGAGTTATGATAAGTAACAAAGGCACTACCGGTGGCTTCCAGAGGTAAGACTGAAATCCCCCTGATGTCCACACCGTCAGCAGCCAGACGATGTATATTAATATCACCAAAGCCATCATTCCCCACACAGCTAATGATGCCGCACGGAACGCCAAGACGTGTCACCTGGTCAATAAAAATAGCGGGCGCGCCACTGGGATAAGGGCCGTTCCAGATACCAGGTTGATCAAATGGCTGGCCGATTTTACTCGCCATAATTTCAACCAGAATTTCTCCAATTGTGAAGACCTTACTCATATGATTAATTCCTTGAAATGATTAGCTGCGTTTTCTTTTATTTCTTACGTCAAAATAAACGGCTACAAGAATGACTAATCCTTTAACCACCATCTGGTAAAAATAAGGAACATTCATTAAGTTCATGCCGTTATTAATAACGCCGATGGTTAATGCGCCGATCACTGTCCCCACCACGGTTCCATGGCCGCCGTTCAGGCTGGTGCCTCCCAGTACAGCCGCGGCAATAGCATCCAGCTCGTAGCTCAACGCGGAATTCGGTTGCCCGGAATAGAGGCGTGAGGCAAGGATCATCCCGCTGATACCTGCCAGCACGGCTGTAATCATAAAGACTTTAATTTTCAAGCGGGTGACATTTATCCCTGAATAAATTGCCGCTTCTTTATTACCACCAGTGATATAAATTTTTCGTCCAAAGGTTGTTTTAGTAAGAATGAAGTGGTTTATCAGCAATAAGATGATTAATATCCATATAGGAATAGGTATATAGAGAAATTCTCCATTTCCCAGCGCCAGAAAGGCATCATCTTTAATCATGATGGGCATACCATCGGTCACTATATAAGCGATACCACGGAAGATCCCCATAGTAGCAACGGTGACAATAAACGAAGGGATCCCCGCTATAGCCGTCAAGCCACCATTTATCATCCCCAGAGCCAGTGCTGCAATAATGGATAATGGGACCAATAAAACAAATGGAATTCCCCATGAAGCCCCAAGCGCAGCAAATGTGCCAATCAATGCAATGGTTGAACCGACCGATAAATCAATATCGCCAAGCAAAAGCACATAAGTCATTCCATAGGCGGTAATTGCAATTATCGAAACCTGAAGAATAATATTAGTAATGTTATTGGCGGTAAAAAAACTGTCATTAATAAAACTGAACAGAATGATTAACACCACCATTCCACTGAGGATACCGCCATATTGCCTGAAGACTTTTTTAAAATTATTTGCAATGGGAATTTCCGAAGGTTTCGGACTGGCAAGAGTTCTCTCTGTCATTTAACGTACTCCTGTTGCAGCGGTCATTACCTGTGTCTGCGTTAAATTTTCACATGAATAAATATCGGCAATCGTTTTATTACGCATTACCACCAGACGATCGCTAAGTGCCATGACTTCTGGCAGTTCAGAGGACACCAGAATAATTGCTGTCCCTGCCGCAGCCAGTTGACGTATCACGTTATAGATTTCAAATTTTGCGCCGACATCCACTCCGCGCGTTGGCTCATCGAGCAATAAAATACGCGGAGTTTTCTCCAGCCACTTCGATAACACGATTTTCTGTTGATTACCGCCGCTCAGTGCTCCCACTGCCTGATGTACAGAACTCACTTTAGTGTTCATTCTGGCAATTGATTGCAGCGTCTTCGCCTCTTCTTGTCGGTGATTGATGAGTCCTATCCGCGAAGCGTTATATTGAAACGCCACATGGTGCGTGTTCATATTGACGTCGTGCATCAGCACTAACCCTTCTTCCTTGCGGTTTTCGGTCACAAAAGCAATGCCATGATCAATAGCCTGTTTGGGATTAGCGATCCTGACTTCCTTACCATCAATCAACACAGTCCCGTGATACGAAACGAGGCCAAATAGCGCCTTCATCACATCGGAACGCCCGGCCCCCACCAGGCCAAAAAATCCGAGGACTTCCCCCGGACGCACAGCGAAACTGACCTCTTTAAAAAGCGAAGGATGGGAAAGATTTTTTACTTCCAGTTTTGCAGGAACATTTTCATCCGGTTTTTCCCCAAGACGTGCTGGCCAAATATTTTTCATTTCCCGACCAACCATTTGGGCAATCAAGTGCTGGATATCACTGTTTTTCTTTTCATGCGTAGCGATATACTCACCGTCGCGGATCACCGAAATATCATCTGAAATCCGCATAATTTCATCCATGCGATGAGAGATATAAATAACCGCACAGCCTCGCTGCTTTAATTTTTCAATAATGTTAAACAGGATCTCCGCTTCATTATCACTTAGCGAAGATGTCGGTTCATCCATAATCACGACATCCGCTGCATAGCTTAAGGCTTTAGCAATTTCTACCAGTTGCCTATGTGCCATCGACATATTGCCGACCATTTCCAGTGGGTCTAGTGGTATGCCCAGTTCCGCAAGGAGATTCTGGCAATCTGCGAGCATTTTTTTATCGTTAATAATGCCAAAACGTCGCGGTTCATTATTGGCATAAATATTTTCCGCCACAGTCATATTATTACTCAGGCTCAGCTCCTGAAAAATAATCGCAATCCCTAACTGGCGTGAATGCTGCGGATTATTAATAGCGATAGTTTCACCACGTAGTGTTATCGTTCCCTGGGTTGGCGGATAAATACCAGCCAATATTTTCATTAATGTCGATTTACCGGCACCATTCTCGCCTAATAAAGTATGTACCCGCCCTTTACGTAAAGAGAGTGTAATATCTTTTAATGCCTGAACATGACCAAATGTCTTCGCAATATGCGAAACATCAAGAATAACATCCGTCATAATGACCTCGGTGTCACAACAAAACGTCAATAACGTTTTGTTGTGAAATGAAGATGTTTATTATTTACCTGTATAAACGCCGGGTTGTACCGGGATCATTTTTTCTACCGGTTTACCATTGAGGTGATCAACAGCAGCATCAATGGCTTTAGCACCCATTTGATCGGGATATTGTCGAATCACGGCCGCAAACGTTTTTTCACTGTCAACGGCATCTCGCGCTTCTTTCATACCATCAAAACCAATGATTTTGATGTTGTCATTATGCGCAGATTTCGCTGCTATAACCGCTGCCAGCGCCGCATCATCACCAAAGCCAAACAGACCATTCAGGTTGGCATTGGCCTGCATAATATTTTGCGCAGTCGTTAACGCTTCAGCGCGCGTAATACCTGGTTGTTCCGCAACAATTTTAATATCCGGTGTATCGCTTAACCCTTTCTTAAAGCCATCAACGCGTGCAACCACCGATTGTAGTGCCGGATAAGAAATAATGGCTACAGTACCTTTACCATTTAAAAGCTTGCCCATTAACTTGCCAGCTTCTACACCTCCCGCGTAGTTATCGGTCGCAACATGCGATACGACTGGAACGCCTTCCGCGGCAACGTCGACGGTGATAACGGGAATACCGGCCTTATCGGCTTTAATTATCGCCGCCTGGACACCTTTCGAATCGACCGGAGAGATAATAATGGCATCCACTTTTTTAGTAATAAAATCTTCAACATCAGAAAGTTGTTTGTTTAAATCCTGATTGGCAATAGAGACGCTTAAATTGACATTGTCTTTTTTCGCCTCTTCTTTCATGGCATTCGCAAGGTCAATATAAAAAGGATGTTACTGCGTTAATAATGATGCACCAATTTTATACTCTTTTGCCAATGAACTTTGCGAGAACAATGCCAGGCTCACCAACATCACAGAACCAAGTAATTTAATATTTTTCATAAACAATCCTCATTGTTTTTGTCGGGTACAACGTATTAAATTTTTCCTTCACTACCACAGACGCCAATAATACGAGTTACGACTTCTTTCATGGCGGCCTTTGCGGGCTGCATATAGTGGCGAGGATCATTTGCCGTAGGATTGTTATAGAAATATCCTTTTAACGCATCGGCAAACGCAATTTTCAATTCTGTCGCGACATTTACTTTACAAATACCACGGCGAATACAGTGCTGAACGTCCTGTTCCGATAAGCCCGAAGCACCATGCAACACCAGCGGAATCTCCACCAGCTGACGAATTTGTTCCAGCCGCACAAAATCCAGTTGTGGTTCATGCGGATATAAACCATGCGCTGTGCCGATTGCTACCGCCAGGGAGTCAATTTGGGTACGTTGAACAAACTCTGCAGCTGCGGCTGGTGAGGTATAAGCTGAATCTTTTTCATCCACCAGCAGATCGTCCTCCTGGCCGCCAAGACGCCCTAGCTCGGCCTCAACGCTAACATCAAAGCGATGGCAAAAGATGGTAACTTCTTGCACTCGCGCAATGTTGTCTTCAAATGGCAAATGGGAACCATCAATCATGACAGAACGGATCCCAGCGCGAACCTTGTTAAAAATGTCATCACTCTCTTCATGATGGTCGAGATGAAGGACTAACGGCAGGTTGTACTCGCGAGCCAGCGATTGTACTAACGAAATTAAACTACCTACGCCGCCATAACGATAAGTACCCGGTGTTCCCGCCAGCATAACGGGAGAGCGAAGTTGTGCAGCGCTCTCAACGACTACCTGTAAAGTTTCAAGGTTATGAATGTTGAAAGCAGGGACGGCATATCCCTCTGACTGGGCTTTTTTCAGCATGTTTTTGCTTGAAATGATGTACATCGCAGCTCCTGTTATTTGTCGTTCGCCTTACAAAATGAAGAAAGAAAATCTTCACTTTCATTTTGAAAGCAAAATAGCACAGCAAAAGCGGCAAAAAGCGTGATGAATGTCGAATATCATCAAAATAACTTACAAAAAATAACTTAATTTGTTTTTCACTTTGCAAGTGAAACTAATGACACCTCTGCATAAACATCATAATATTCATTTATTTTTCAATGCATTAAGATATTTTTGTTGTAATTTTTGGCCCATGCTTTTCTTTTCGAATTGCCGATATTATTGAAGGGTAACTTTCAAAGAAAAATACAAGGGGATATAGTGTTACGCATTAAAGGCCAATGAAGAGTGTTAACGTGCCGAGAAAATCGTCTAACCTACTGAAACGCAGATTAAAAATTGCAGAAATTGTTGCCGCCCAGGGTGAAATCAAAGTTGATGACTTATCTGCGCAACTTGGTGTCTCTGGCGTGACGATCCGCGGCGATCTCAGTTATCTGGAGCAACAGGGATATTTAAAGCGATCATTTGGCGGTGCTATTGCGACACCACTCTTCTCTGAACCAGAAGCGATACCACCGATCGCACCGTTGTCTCTGGCACAACAAATGGAAATAGCACGACATTGCGCACGGCTAATTCGCGATCGTGACACGCTATTTCTTGGACATGGGTCAATCAGCCGTAAGATCATTCCCTTGCTCAGCGAAGTGAAAAAACTGCGTCTGATCACCAACGATCCCGAACATGCGTTGCTGGCAAATCAGTTTATTGATGGCGAAATAATACTGGCTGGCAGTGAAATGCTGCGTCCCGACACCGCACTGGCCGGAAAACCGCTTGAACAGGCACTTCAGCATTTCACCATTACACATAGCATTCTGGAAATCAGCCATCTGGATGCTGATGGTACTTTAAATATCAACGTTCCCAGACTCGCCGCTGCCTGGCAGCTCTGTTTCGATAATGCCCAGAATAAGACGGTTATCGTTGCCGCCGATCCTGCGCCATCAACGGCGGCTATCGGACATTTGCATCAGGCAGAAAATGTGATCGTCAGCCGCAACATTAACGAACAATATCAGCAACAATTGCAGTCGGCTGATTTCGTTATCCTTTATACCAGTAATGAGTGCTTTACCTGGTCCAATCGCGAAAGGCTTCAAGAATGAGAGGGGTTTTGTGACAATAACTATCTGCGCTATGGGCGAATTGCTGGCCGAGTTTTTGTCCCGCACCCCACATCAAAAATTCACTCAGCCGGGGGAGTTTATCGGGCCATTTCCCAGCGGCGCGCCAGCAATTTTTGCTGCTCAGGTGGCAAAACTGTCCCATCGGGCCATCTTCTTCGGATGTGTTGGTAATGATGATTTTGGCCGACTCATTATAGAGCGTCTCCGTCATGAAGGTGTCATTACCGATGGGATCCACGTGATGAACAATGCCGTGACAGGTACGGCGTTCGTGAGTTATCAAAATCCCCAGCAGCGGGATTTCGTCTTTAATATCCCTAATAGCGCCTGCGGTTTGTTTACTGCCGAGCACATTGATAAGGATCTACTAAAACAGTGTAACCATCTGCATATAGTGGGCTCATCATTATTCTCATTTCGTATGATCGATGTCATGCGTAAGGCAATAACGACGATCAAATCAGTTGGCGGCACCGTTTCTTTCGATCCCAATATTCGCAAAGAGATGCTAAGTATTCCTGAAATGGCGCAGGCTCTCGATTATTTGATTGAATATGCGGATATTTTTATTCCCAGCGAAAGCGAACTCCCTTTCTTCGCGCGTCACAAAAATCTGTCAGAAGAACAGATTGTTAGCGATCTTCTCCACGGCGGCGTAAAACATGTGGCGATAAAGCGCGCCCAGCGTGGGGCCAGCTATTACAAGATAAAAAACGGTACATTACACGCCCAGCATGTTGCAGGCCACGATATCGAAATTATCGATCCAACGGGCGCTGGTGACTGTTTTAGCGCAACTTTTATCACTCTTTTCTTATCCGGTTTCCCGGCACATAAGGCGCTGCAATATGCTAACGCCAGCGGCGCGCTCGCCGTAATGCAGCAAGGTCCGATGGAAGGGATATCCTCACTGGCTGACATTGAAGACTTTTTGCAGCAGCACTGAACGGCAATTTTCTGTCAGATTATTTTCCCTGCCTGAAGAGTTGCCGTAGAATTGCCCGTTTCTCATATCCCCCCATGAGGAGGACACCTTCCGTGGACACTCGTTTTGTTCAGGCCCATAAAGAGGCGCGCTGGGCGCTGGGGCTGACCCTTTTGTATCTGGCTGTATGGTTAGTAGCCGCTTACTTACCTGGCGTTACCCCCGGTTTTACCGGCTTTCCGCGCTGGTTTGAAATGGCCTGCATCCTGACGCCGCTGCTGTTTATTGGACTGTGCTGGGCGATGGTAAAATTTATCTATCGCGATATCCCGCTGGAGGATGACGATGCAGCTTGAAGTGATTCTACCGCTAGTCGCCTATCTGGTGGTGGTGTTCGGGATCTCTGTTTATGCAATGCGTAAACGAAGCACCGGAACCTTCCTTAATGAGTATTTCCTCGGCAGCCGCTCTATGGGCGGTATTGTGCTGGCGATGACGCTCACCGCGACCTATATCAGTGCCAGTTCATTTATCGGCGGGCCAGGAGCGGCTTATAAATACGGACTGGGCTGGGTGTTACTGGCGATGATCCAGCTACCTGCGGTCTGGCTTTCACTCGGTATTCTCGGCAAGAAGTTCGCAATTCTCGCGCGTCGCTATAATGCGGTAACGCTGAATGACATGCTGTTTGCCCGCTACCAGAGTCGTCTACTGGTGTGGCTAGCGAGCTTGAGTTTATTGGTCGCGTTCATTGGTGCAATGACTGTGCAGTTTATCGGAGGCGCCCGCTTGCTGGAAACGGCTGCAGGTATCCCTTATGAAACCGGGCTGCTGATTTTCGGTATCAGCATTGCGTTGTATACCGCCTTTGGCGGCTTTCGCGCCAGCGTGCTGAACGACACCATGCAAGGGCTGGTAATGCTGATTGGCACCACTGTGCTACTTATTGGCGTCGTACATGCCGCTGGCGGTTTAAGCAATGCGGTAGAAACTCTGCAATCTATTGATCCGCAACTGGTTACGCCGCAAGGCGCTGACGATATTCTGTCGCCTGCCTTTATGACGTCGTTCTGGGTACTGGTGTGCTTTGGGGTGATTGGCCTGCCTCATACCGCTGTGCGCTGTATTTCCTATAAAGACAGCAAAGCGGTACATCGGGGGATCATCATCGGGACGATTGTAGTGGCAATCCTGATGTTTGGTATGCACCTGGCCGGAGCGTTAGGTCGTGCGGTAATCCCCGATCTCACCGTGCCGGATCTGGTAATCCCAACATTAATGGTAAAAGTGCTGCCGCCGTTTGCTGCCGGAATCTTCCTTGCTGCACCTATGGCCGCGATCATGTCGACGATCAACGCTCAATTGCTGCAAAGTTCCGCTACGATCATTAAAGATCTCTATCTGAATTTGCGCCCGGACCAGATGCAAAACGAGACGCGTCTGAAGCGGATGTCGGCGGTGATCACGTTGGTTCTCGGTGCGTTGCTGCTGCTTGCCGCCTGGAAGCCGCCAGAAATGATCATCTGGCTGAATTTGCTGGCCTTCGGTGGGCTGGAAGCCGTTTTCCTGTGGCCGCTGGTGCTGGGTCTTTACTGGGAACGCGCCAACGCCAAAGGCGCGCTAAGTGCGATGATCGTTGGCGGCGTGCTATATGCCGTACTCGCGACGCTGAATATTCAGTACCTGGGCTTCCACCCTATCGTGCCCTCGTTACTACTAAGTTTGCTGGCTTTCCTGGTCGGAAACCGTTTCGGTACATCCGTCCCGCAAGCTACCGTTTTAACTACTGATAAATAAAGAGTTTTGCCATGCCTTGGATCCAACTGAAACTGAACACCACCGGCGCAAACGCGGAAGATCTTAGCGATGCGCTGATGGAAGCGGGTGCCGTTTCTATCACTTTTCAGGATACCCACGATACGCCAGTATTTGAGCCGCTGCCGGGCGAAACGCGCCTGTGGGGCGACACCGATGTGATTGGTCTGTTCGACGCTGAAACCGATATGAACGACGTGGTGGCGATTCTGGAAAACCATCCGCTGCTCGGCGCGGGCTTCGCGCATAAAATCGAACAACTGGAAGATAAAGACTGGGAGCGCGAATGGATGGATAATTTCCACCCGATGCGCTTTGGTGAGCGTCTGTGGATCTGCCCAAGCTGGCGTGATGTGCCGGATGAAAACGCGGTCAACGTGATGCTAGATCCGGGCCTGGCGTTTGGTACGGGGACTCATCCAACCACCTCTCTGTGCCTGCAATGGCTCGACAGCCTCGATTTAGAAGGTAAAACGGTTATCGACTTTGGCTGTGGCTCCGGCATTCTGGCTATTGCGGCGCTGAAACTGGGTGCAGCAAAAGCTATTGGGATTGATATTGATCCGCAGGCAATTCAGGCTAGCCGCGATAATGCCGAACGTAATGGCGTTTCCGACCGACTGGAACTCTACTTACCGAAAGATCAGCCAGAAGCGATGAAAGCCGACGTGGTGGTTGCTAACATTCTTGCAGGCCCATTACGTGAACTGGCGCCGTTAATCAGCGTCCTGCCGGTTTCAGGCGGTTTGCTGGGCCTTTCAGGTATTCTGGCAAGTCAGGCGGAGAGCGTTTGCGAAGCTTATGCCGACAACTTCACCCTGGACCCGGTTGTAGAAAAAGAAGAGTGGTGTCGCATTACCGGTCGTAAGCATTAACCTTCGCAATACTGCGCGGTGATGCAAGGCGAAGTGCGAGCAACGTCACAAAAGGCACGTAAATTTGCTGATTATTTACGCAATTTTGCGTGCCCAAATTTTCATTCATAAAGAAAAATTGAGAACTTACTCAAATTTCTTCAAGTGCAAAATTTAGCCACTAATTTCTAATGTGATGATTTTTATGATTAATTATCGACACACGCTCATTTTAAATGCAATTCTTTGATCCATCTCAGAGGATTGGTCAAAGTTTGGCCTTTCATCTCGTGCAAAAAATGCGTAATATACGCCGCCTTGCAGTCACAGTATGGTCATTTCTTAACTCATGCGCATCGGACAATATCAGCTCAGAAATCGCCTGATCGCAGCGCCCATGGCTGGCATTACAGACAGACCTTTTCGGACGTTGTGCTACGAGATGGGAGCCGGATTGACAGTATCCGAGATGATGTCTTCTAACCCACAGGTTTGGGAGAGCGACAAATCTCGTTTACGAATGGTGCACATTGATGAACCCGGTATTCGCACCGTGCAAATCGCCGGTAGCGATCCGAAAGAAATGGCAGATGCAGCACGTATTAACGTGGAAAGCGGTGCCCAAATTATTGATATCAATATGGGATGCCCGGCTAAAAAAGTGAATCGCAAGCTCGCAGGTTCAGCCCTCTTGCAGTACCCGGATGTCGTAAAATCGATTCTGACCGAGGTCGTTAATGCAGTGGACGTTCCTGTCACCCTGAAGATTCGCACCGGCTGGGCGCCGGAACACCGTAACTGCGAAGAGATTGCCCAACTGGCTGAAGACTGTGGCATTCAGGCTCTGACCATTCATGGCCGTACACGCGCCTGTTTGTTCAATGGAGAAGCTGAATACGACAGTATTCGGGCAGTTAAGCAGAAAGTTTCCATTCCGGTTATCGCGAATGGCGACATTACTGACCCGCTTAAAGCCAGAGCTGTGCTCGACTATACAGGGGCAGATGCCCTGATGATAGGCCGCGCAGCTCAGGGAAGACCCTGGATCTTTCGGGAAATCCAGCATTATCTGGACACTGGGGAGTTGCTGCCCCCACTGCCTTTGGCAGAGGTTAAGCGCTTGCTTTGCGCGCACGTTCGGGAACTGCATGACTTTTATGGTCCGGCAAAAGGGTACCGAATTGCACGTAAACACGTCTCCTGGTATCTCCAGGAGCACGCTCCAAATGACCAGTTTCGGCGCACATTCAACGCCATTGAGGATGCCAGCGAACAGCTGGAGGCGTTGGAGGCATACTTCGAAAATTTTGCGTAAACAGAAATAAAGAGCTGACAGAACTATGTTCGAACAACGCGTAAATTCTGACGTACTGACCGTTTCTACCGTTAACTCTCAGGATCAGGTAACCCAAAAACCCCTGCGTGACTCGGTTAAACAGGCACTGAAGAACTATTTTGCTCAACTGAATGGTCAGGATGTTAATGACCTCTATGAGCTGGTACTGGCTGAAGTAGAACAGCCCCTGTTGGACATGGTGATGCAATACACCCGTGGTAACCAGACCCGTGCTGCTCTGATGATGGGCATCAACCGTGGTACGCTGCGTAAAAAATTGAAAAAATACGGCATGAACTAATTCAGGTTAGTTAACTGCTTGATTAAAAGGCGCTACTCGGCATGGGGAAGCGCCTTTTTTATAGGTGTCACAAAGGGAGTGACCATGAGAACAGGATGTGAAGCCACCCGATTTGGCGATGAAACAAAAACCATCATCCAGGGCGATGCTCTCTGCGAACTAAAAAAAATGCCCGCAGCCAGCGTTGATCTTATCTTCGCCGACCCACCTTATAACATCGGCAAAAATTTTGATGGAATGGTCGAAAACTGGAAAGAAGACCAGTTTATAGATTGGCTGCTTGAGGTTATTGCGGAGTGCCATCGAGTTCTGAAAAAACAGGGCAGCATGTACATCATGAACAGCACAGAAAACATGCCTTTTGTTGATCTCTACTGCCGCAAGCTTTTTACCATCAAAAGCCGCATCATCTGGTCATATGACAGTTCCGGCGTACAAGCCAGGAAATATTACGGTTCCATGTATGAACCCATTCTGATGATGGTGAAAGACGCCAAAAACTACACGTTTAATAGCGACGCTATTCTGGTAGAAGCTAAAACTGGAGCGCGACGCGCATTGATCGACTACCGCAAAAACCCTCCCCAACCCTATAGCAACCAAAAAGTGCCTGGTAATGTCTGGGATTTTTCACGTGTGCGCTATTTGATGGATGAATATGAAAACCACCCGACACAAAAGCCGGAAGCCTTGTTGCAGCGCATCATCCTCGCCTCTTCCAACCCAGGCGATGTTGTCCTTGACCCATTTGCGGGTAGCTTTACCACCGGAGCAGTCGCTATCGCGACCGGGCGAAAATTTATTGGCATTGAGATCAACAATGAGTACATCAAGATGGGATTACGACGACTGAATATCTCGTCACACTACTCCGTGGAAGATCTGGCGAAAGTGAAAAAAAGAAAAACCGGCAATCTGTCTAAACAATGCAGAACCAGCGAAGTTGACCCCGCTCTCATTGCAAAGTAAAGGAAGTGTAAGCCTGGTTTTCAGATTATTCATTTCGTGTATATTTCCTGCCAGACTTGGTTAAACATGCACAGGCTCAGGTAATGGTTCGCAAGTATTGGTGGCTCGTTATTTTCGCAGTCTCCGTTTTTCTGTTCGATATTTTGCTAATACAGTGGATTGAACTGCTGACAACGGAAGCAGATAAATGTCGGAACATGAATTCGGTAAATCCGTTGAAACTGGTTAACTGTGATGAACTGGATTTTCAAAATAGAATATGAACTTATACAACATCTAATTCATTTATCGGATGAATTAATTTCGCCATGTTTTCCTCTGGCATAAGAATTCTTAATACATTATCTACAAGCACGGGCGCTTGTTTGTACAGATCAAAACTCGCGGTATTCATTAACCAGTTTTTGACAATACCACTGAAAGCGCCATCAATAACAATCGTGACAACGTCTAAATCCAGGTGATTTGCCATATACCCCTGCTTTTGACAGGCTTGCAATACTTCACGCAAAATTCGTAGATTAAACCCCATCTTCTCGCGTATTACTGCCTCAGCCAATATCTCATCATTAAATTCACATTTATGATACAGGATTTGCAACAATGCCTGTTGTCGTGGTATCTCAGCAATATACTGTAAACCAACAATGATTTTTTCACGTAAATACTGGAGCGGATTGCTATCCAGTCCTTCTATCAGCCGCTCCTGAATCAGTTCCCGCAAAGAGGGCTGTTGTAGCCACATTTCATTAAGTAGTTGAGTTTTGTTTTCAAAGTGCCAATAGATAGCACCACGAGTGACGTTAGCCGCATCGGCGATATCATTCAACGTCGTCTTGCTTACGCCATGCTGCGCAAACTGGACGATGGCCGTTTCAATCAGCTCTTGTCTGGTCTTCAGGGCTTCAGCCTTCGTTCTTTTTGCCATTTTTAGTTATTCAGAAAATAAATATATTGGATATAGAGGAAGAAAATCACGAAGAGTAATGTATCACCTAATCATTATTTATACGAGAAACTAAAGAAAGTCTCAGGCACAACATTAAAATAGGCATCAATTATCATTAAATATATATACATTCATAAGATGAATGTATATTTCACTATACATCAAACTGCATCGATACCTTTCAATACTCATCAAAATAAAACATTAAGATATTAAGCTTTTTTTGTGTTTATGTGCCTTGAGATACCCATATTCATAACTATTCCTTACATCGCCAGGAGATAATTTGTAGGATAGCCAACTGTATTTTCTTTCTGCGAGTTAACGCGTTGCCTTTTTCTGGCAAATAACACGCTTTTGGTTTTTTGAGGAATAGTAATGACGAAACATGCCAGGTTTTTCCTCCTGCCCTCCTTTATCATCATCTCCGCAGCATTAATTGCGGGTTGTAACGATAAGGGAGAAGAGAAAGCTCACGTCGGTGAACCGCAGGTTACCGTTCATATTGTGAAAACGGCCCCGTTAGAGGTTACAACCGAATTGCCAGGCCGCACCAACGCCTTCCGTATTGCAGAGGTTCGCCCGCAAGTTAGTGGGATTGTGCTAACAAGGAATTTCACCGAAGGCAGCGATGTGCAAGCAGGTCAGTCGCTGTACCAGATCGATCCAGCCACCTATCAAGCGAGTTATGACAGCGCGAAAGGTGAACTGGCGAAAAGCGAGGCCGCTGCCGCCATCGCTCATTTGACGGTAAAACGTTACGTTCCGCTCGTGGGTACAAAATACATCAGCCAACAGGAGTACGATCAGGCAATTGCAGACGCTCGTCAGGCCGATGCCGCCGTAATTGCCGCCAAAGCCACTGTTGAAAGTGCCCGGATTAATCTGGCTTATACCAAAGTAACCGCTCCTATTAGCGGTCGCATTGGCAAGTCTAATGTCACCGAAGGGGCGCTGGTCACCAATGGTCAAACGACTGAACTGGCCACTATTCAACAACTCGATCCAATCTACGTTGACGTTACCCAATCCAGCAACGATTTCATGCGACTGAAACAGTCCGTAGAACAAGGAAGCCTGCATAAAGATAACGCCACCAGCAACGTGGAGCTGGTTATGGAAAATGGCCAGAGTTATCCCCTGAAAGGCACGCTGCAATTCTCCGATGTTACCGTTGATGAAAGCACCGGTTCCATTACTCTGCGGGCTGTTTTTCCTAACCCTCAGCACACGCTATTGCCTGGCATGTTTGTACGCGCGCGAATTGACGAAGGTGTGCAACCTGATGCCATTTTAATCCCGCAACAAGGCGTTAGTCGCACACCGCGAGGTGATGCCACTGTCCTGATTGTTAACGAGAAAAGTCAAGTTGAAGCGCGTCCAGTCGTCGCCAGTCAGGCTATTGGCGACAAATGGTTAATTAGCGATGGACTGAAAACGGGCGATCAAGTCATTGTCAGCGGCTTACAAAAAGCGCGTCCGGGTGAACAGGTTAAAACCACAACCGATACCCCCGCAGATATTGCATCGAAGTAAGGTAATCTGAAATGGCAAACTTTTTCATTCGACGCCCGATCTTTGCATGGGTACTGGCTATCATCTTGATGATGGCCGGCGCGCTGGCGATTTTACAATTGCCGGTCGCACAGTATCCCACCATTGCGCCGCCTGCGGTGTCGATATCGGCCAATTATCCTGGAGCCGATGCACAAACCGTGCAGGATACGGTGACGCAGGTTATCGAACAGAATATGAACGGTATCGATAACCTGATGTATATGTCTTCTACCAGCGATTCGGCGGGAAGTGTGACAATCACCCTCACCTTCCAGTCCGGGACCGATCCAGATATTGCCCAGGTTCAAGTGCAAAACAAACTCCAGCTCGCTACGCCGCTGCTGCCGCAAGAAGTTCAACAGCAAGGGATCAGCGTTGAAAAGTCCAGCAGCAGCTATTTAATGGTGGCTGGTTTCGTTTCTGATAACCCAAATACCACGCAGGACGATATCTCTGACTATGTCGCTTCTAACGTCAAAGATACCATTAGCCGTCTGAACGGCGTTGGTGATGTGCAACTGTTCGGTGCCCAGTATGCTATGCGTATCTGGCTGGACGCCGATCTGCTGAACAAATATAAGCTCACATCAGTTGATGTTATTAATCAGTTGAAGGTACAGAACGACCAGATCGCCGCCGGTCAATTAGGCGGGACGCCTGCATTACCCGGCCAGCAGTTAAACGCCTCGATTATTGCCCAAACACGGTTAAAAGATCCTGAAGAATTTGGCAAAGTCACTCTGCGCGTAAATAGCGATGGTTCCGTTGTACGCCTGAAAGATGTTGCACGGATTGAACTTGGTGGTGAGAACTATAACGTTATCGCCCGCATCAACGGTAAACCCGCAGCCGGTCTCGGTATTAAACTGGCAACAGGTGCTAATGCGCTTGATACCGCCAAAGCCATCAAGGCCAAATTAGCGGAATTACAGCCATTCTTCCCACAGGGAATGAAGGTTCTCTACCCTTATGACACCACACCATTCGTGCAGCTTTCTATTCACGAAGTGGTCAAAACTCTGTTCGAAGCAATTTTACTGGTGTTCCTGGTAATGTATCTGTTCTTGCAGAATATGCGGGCAACGCTGATCCCTACCATCGCGGTACCCGTTGTGTTACTGGGTACGTTTGCCATACTCGCCGCTTTTGGTTATTCCATTAATACACTAACGATGTTCGGGATGGTGCTCGCTATCGGACTACTCGTCGATGATGCGATAGTGGTGGTGGAAAACGTCGAACGCGTGATGATGGAGGATAAACTCCCTCCCAGAGAAGCGACAGAAAAATCAATGTCACAAATCCAGGGAGCGCTGGTGGGTATCGCGATGGTGCTGTCGGCGGTATTTATCCCTATGGCCTTCTTTGGCGGTTCTACCGGAGCAATCTACCGACAGTTCTCTATTACCATTGTTTCGGCGATGGCGCTTTCTGTTCTGGTGGCATTGATTTTGACCCCGGCACTCTGCGCAACCTTACTTAAGCCTGTTTCTGCCGAACATCACGAGAAAAAGAGCGGTTTCTTCGGCTGGTTTAATAACATCTTTGAACATAGCGTCAATCACTACACCAATAGCGTTAGCCGAATCCTCGGCGCAACGGGGCGTTATTTGCTGATTTATGTGCTGATCGTTGCGGGAATGGTGGTGCTATTTTTACGCCTGCCCTCTTCCTTCCTGCCGGAAGAAGATCAGGGCGTCTTCCTGACAATGATCCAACTGCCTGCGGGTGCGACACAAGAGCGCACGCAAAAAGTGCTGGATCAGGTAACGGATTATTATCTGCACAATGAAAAAGCCAACGTTAAAAGTGTCTTTACTGTTAACGGTTTTAGTTTTAGCGGTCAGGCGCAAAACGCTGGTATGGCCTTCGTTAGCCTGAAACCCTGGGAAGAGCGCAGTGGTAAAAAAAATAGCGCAGAAGCAGTAATTGCCCGCGCAAAGATGGAACTGGGTAAGATTCGCGATGGCTTTGTCATCCCATTTAACATGCCAGCGATTATCGAACTCGGCACTGCAACAGGTTTTGACTTTGAGCTAATCGATCAGGCTGGTCTTGGGCACGATGCCCTGACTCAGGCTCGCAACCAACTCCTTGGCATGGCTGCGCAACATCCTGACAGCTTAGTCAGTGTGCGACCTAATGGTCTGGAAGATACCGCGCAGTTCAAACTCGAAGTTGACCAGGAAAAGGCGCAGGCATTAGGTGTATCACTCTCTGATATCAACGACACGATTTCCACTGCCTTAGGTGGAACCTACGTTAACGACTTTATTGACCGTGGACGCGTGAAGAAAGTATACGTTCAGGCCGATGCAAAATTCCGTATGTTGCCAGAAGACGTTGATAAACTTTATGTCCGCAGTAACAGCGGTGAAATGGTGCCATTCTCCACCTTTACTACTTCTCATTGGGTGTATGGTTCTCCGCGTCTGGAACGCTACAACGGCCTGCCTTCCATGGAAATTCAAGGGGAGGCCGCGCCGGGCACCAGTTCCGGTGATGCGATGGCGCTAATGGAAAATCTTGCCTCACAATTGCCTAACGGAATCGGCTATGACTGGACAGGGATGTCGTATCAGGAACGTTTGTCCGGAAACCAGGCTCCGGCTCTGGTTGCCATCTCCTTTGTGGTGGTTTTCCTGTGTCTGGCTGCACTTTATGAAAGCTGGTCAATTCCTTTCTCGGTTATGTTGGTGGTGCCATTGGGTATCGTTGGTGTACTGTTGGCAGCCACGCTTTTTAACCAGAAAAATGATGTTTACTTTATGGTGGGCTTGTTAACCACTATCGGCTTGTCAGCCAAAAACGCCATTTTGATTGTTGAGTTTGCTAAAGACTTGATGGAAAAAGAAGGCAAAGGCATCATCGAAGCGACACTGATGTCAGTACAAATGCGTCTGCGCCCTATACTGATGACGTCTCTCGCTTTTATTCTCGGTGTATTGCCCCTGGCTATCAGTAACGGAGCAGGAAGTGGCGCGCAGAACGCGGTGGGAATTGGCGTGATGGGGGGGATGATCTCCGCAACATTGCTGGCTATCTTCTTTGTACCTGTATTCTTTGTAGTTATTCGCCGTTGCTTCAAAGGGTAAATCAGAAACAAAAAGGCGTCTCTGGACGCCTTTTTTAATCCTCCAAAAAGCGAGAATAATTAATAAGATAATCATTATTTCTTCTATAGTTACCTCTCCTTTATCTCTTATACCTTCATTATTTTTACAATTCACATAATTTGTCATTATTCACCCTGCAAGAGTTATAAGTACCAATGATAAAATAATCCTCCCTCCGTTAATAAGAGAGTTAGCTTATTAAGCGGCAGCATTCTTATTGAGGTAACACAATGAAAAAATTAATTTCTGTGGCATTGCTCACTGCACTGTTGGCGGGCTGCGCTCACGATTCATCCTGCGTTCCGGTTTATGACGATCAAGGTCGTCTGGTTCACACCAATACCTGTATGAAAGGCACCACTCAGGATAATTGGGAAACTGCAGGGGCAATTGCTGGCGGGGCTGCAGCTGTCGCAGGCCTGACAATGGGAATCATCGCTCTGTCGAAATAACGGAACAGAGCGTGGCACTTCCACGCTCTGTTTAATAATACAGAACCTGTCCGTAAGACATATACATTGTTATATTTTTCAATTAAATCTCCCCACTGATACTCACACAAATAATCATTATTCTATTTAGCAAAATGTGAATAATATTTTTGCATCCAAATATGGCGCATGTTTCATTTTTGCGCTAGCGACAACAGGAAAGCGAAATACACATCGATTATTACCAACTAGCGACAGTCGGGTATGACAATATTATTGTATGAGGTATGAAATGGGATTCACACGAACCAGGTAATTTTTGTGGATTAAGAGAGATTTTGGAACACACTACGACAGATAAATTTTTGCACACCCTGCATCGGAGCATATTCAGCCATCTTTATCGCAAGGCTTTATCAGGTTATATAGGCCCAAAATGCAAAAAGGCCATCCTCTCGGATGGCCTCTCGCTTGATTTGATGTCTGGCGGTTCCCTACTCTCGCATGGGGAAGCCCCACACTACCATCGGCGCTACGGCGTTTCACTTCTGAGTTCGGCATGGGGTCAGGTGGGACCACCGCGCTATTGCCGCCAAACAAATTCTTTTTTAATCTGTCGAACTTTAATCGAGAAAGTGGTGCTGATACCCAGAATCGAACTGGGGACCTCACCCTTACCAAGGGTGCGCTCTACCAACTGAGCCATATCAGCACGCTTAATTTTATGCCTGGCAGTTTATGAATCACTTCGTGATTCACCCTTCGGGCCGTTGCCTTGCAACGTTCAAAAGCCCTCGCTTTTGTCCTACTCTCTTATCGAGTAGCTAACTGCCTCAAAGGTCAGTGCCGTTCTTCGTAATTTGATGCCTGGCAGTTCCCTACTCTCGCATGGGGAAGCCCCACACTACCATCGGCGCTACGGCGTTTCACTTCTGAGTTCGGCATGGGGTCAGGTGGGACCACCGCGCTATCTCCGCCAGGCAAATTCTTTGTGCTCTGTCCTGTGTCTTTTCCACTGATACTGCGTCGGCTGCATTCCCGAAAGTCAGTCACATACTTCAGTATGCTCCTTCCTTCGCTTCATTTGCCGCCTTGTCTCAGCGTAAAACCCTTCGGACTCTGAATCTGAGCTGAAAATCTTCTCTCAATCCGCCAAAACACCTTCGGCGTTGTAAGGTTAAGCCTCACGGTTCATTAGTACCGGTTAGCTCAACGCATCGCTGCGCTTACACACCCGGCCTATCAACGTCGTCGTCTTCAACGTTCCTTCAGGAGACTCTAAGTCTCAGGGAGAACTCATCTCGGGGCAAGTTTCGTGCTTAGATGCTTTCAGCACTTATCTCTTCCGCATTTAGCTACCGGGCAGTGCCATTGGCATGACAACCCGAACACCAGTGATGCGTCCACTCCGGTCCTCTCGTACTAGGAGCAGCCCCCCTCAGTTCTCCAGCGCCCACGGCAGATAGGGACCGAACTGTCTCACGACGTTCTAAACCCAGCTCGCGTACCACTTTAAATGGCGAACAGCCATACCCTTGGGACCTACTTCAGCCCCAGGATGTGATGAGCCGACATCGAGGTGCCAAACACCGCCGTCGATATGAACTCTTGGGCGGTATCAGCCTGTTATCCCCGGAGTACCTTTTATCCGTTGAGCGATGGCCCTTCCATTCAGAACCACCGGATCACTATGACCTGCTTTCGCACCTGCTCGCGCCGTCACGCTCGCAGTCAAGCTGGCTTATGCCATTGCACTAACCTCCTGATGTCCGACCAGGATTAGCCAACCTTCGTGCTCCTCCGTTACTCTTTAGGAGGAGACCGCCCCAGTCAAACTACCCACCAGACACTGTCCGCAACCCCGATAAGGGGCCAACGTTAGAACACCAGCCATTAAAGGGTGGTATTTCAAGGACGGCTCCATGCAGACTGGCGTCCACACTTCAAAGCCTCCCACCTATCCTACACATCAAGGACCAGTGTTCAGTGTCAAGCTATAGTAAAGGTTCACGGGGTCTTTCCGTCTTGCCGCGGGTACACTGCATCTTCACAGCGAGTTCAATTTCACTGAGTCTCGGGTGGAGACAGCCTGGCCATCATTACGCCATTCGTGCAGGTCGGAACTTACCCGACAAGGAATTTCGCTACCTTAGGACCGTTATAGTTACGGCCGCCGTTTACCGGGGCTTCGATCAAGAGCTTCGCTTGCGCTGACCCCATCAATTAACCTTCCGGCACCGGGCAGGCGTCACACCGTATACGTCCACTTTCGTGTTTGCACAGTGCTGTGTTTTTAATAAACAGTTGCAGCCAGCTGGTATCTTCGACTGATTTCAGCTCCACGAGCAAGTCGCTTCACCTACCATCAGCGTGCCTTCTCCCGAAGTTACGGCACCATTTTGCCTAGTTCCTTCACCCGAGTTCTCTCAAGCGCCTTGGTATTCTCTACCTGACCACCTGTGTCGGTTTGGGGTACGATTTGATGCTACCTGATGCTTAGAGGCTTTTCCTGGAAGCAGGGCATTTGTTGCTTCAGCACCGTAGTGCCTCGTCATCACGCCTCAGCCTTGATTCTCCGGATTTGCCTGGAAAACCAGCCTACACGCTTAAACCGGGACAACCGTCGCCCGGCCAACATAGCCTTCTCCGTCCCCCCTTCGCAGTAACACCAAGTACAGGAATATTAACCTGTTTCCCATCGACTACGCCTTTCGGCCTCGCCTTAGGGGTCGACTCACCCTGCCCCGATTAACGTTGGACAGGAACCCTTGGTCTTCCGGCGAGCGGGCTTTTCACCCGCTTTATCGTTACTTATGTCAGCATTCGCACTTCTGATACCTCCAGCATGCCTCACAGCACACCTTCACAGGCTTACAGAACGCTCCCCTACCCAACAACGCATCAGCGTCGCTGCCGCAGCTTCGGTGCATGGTTTAGCCCCGTTACATCTTCCGCGCAGGCCGACTCGACCAGTGAGCTATTACGCTTTCTTTAAATGATGGCTGCTTCTAAGCCAACATCCTGGCTGTCTGGGCCTTCCCACATCGTTTCCCACTTAACCATGACTTTGGGACCTTAGCTGGCGGTCTGGGTTGTTTCCCTCTTCACGACGGACGTTAGCACCCGCCGTGTGTCTCCCGTGATAACATTCTCCGGTATTCGCAGTTTGCATCGGGTTGGTAAGTCGGGATGACCCCCTTGCCGAAACAGTGCTCTACCCCCGGAGATGAATTCACGAGGCGCTACCTAAATAGCTTTCGGGGAGAACCAGCTATCTCCCGGTTTGATTGGCCTTTCACCCCCAGCCACAAGTCATCCGCTAATTTTTCAACATTAGTCGGTTCGGTCCTCCAGTTAGTGTTACCCAACCTTCAACCTGCCCATGGCTAGATCACCGGGTTTCGGGTCTATACCCTGCAACTTAACGCCCAGTTAAGACTCGGTTTCCCTCCGGCTCCCCTATTCGGTTAACCTTGCTACAGAATATAAGTCGCTGACCCATTATACAAAAGGTACGCAGTCACCCCATTAAGAGGCTCCCACTGCTTGTACGTACACGGTTTCAGGTTCTTTTTCACTCCCCTCGCCGGGGTTCTTTTCGCCTTTCCCTCACGGTACTGGTTCACTATCGGTCAGTCAGGAGTATTTAGCCTTGGAGGATGGTCCCCCCATATTCAGACAGGATACCACGTGTCCCGCCCTACTCTTCGAGCTCACAGCATGTGCATTTTTGTGTACGGGGCTGTCACCCTGTATCGCGCGCCTTTCCAGACGCTTCCACTAACACACACACTGATTCAGGCTCTGGGCTCCTCCCCGTTCGCTCGCCGCTACTGGGGGAATCTCGGTTGATTTCTTTTCCTCGGGGTACTTAGATGTTTCAGTTCCCCCGGTTCGCCTCATTAACCTATGGATTCAGTTAATGATAGTGTGTCGGAACACACTGGGTTTCCCCATTCGGACATCGCCGGTTATAACGGTTCATATCACCTTACCGACGCTTTTCGCAGATTAGCACGTCCTTCATCGCCTCTGACTGCCAGGGCATCCACCGTGTACGCTTAGTCGCTTAACCTCACAACCCGAAGATGTTTCTTTCGATTCATCACCGTGTTGCGAAAATTTGAGAGACTCACGAATAATCTTTCGACTATTCAGTGTTTCAATTTTCAGCTTGATCCAGATTTTTAAAGAGCAAATATCTCAAACTTCACCCGAAGATGAGTTTTGAGATATTAAGGCAGGTGACTTTCACTCACAAACCAGCAAGTGGCGTCCCCTAGGGGATTCGAACCCCTGTTACCGCCGTGAAAGGGCGGTGTCCTGGGCCTCTAGACGAAGGGGACGTATCAGTCTGCTTCGCAAGACGCCTTGCTTTTCACTTTTCATCAGACAATCTGTGTGAGCACTGCAAAGTACAGTTCTTTCAGGTAAGGAGGTGATCCAACCGCAGGTTCCCCTACGGTTACCTTGTTACGACTTCACCCCAGTCATGAATCACAAAGTGGTAAGCGCCCTCCCGAAGGTTAAGCTACCTACTTCTTTTGCAACCCACTCCCATGGTGTGACGGGCGGTGTGTACAAGGCCCGGGAACGTATTCACCGTGGCATTCTGATCCACGATTACTAGCGATTCCGACTTCATGGAGTCGAGTTGCAGACTCCAATCCGGACTACGACGCACTTTATGAGGTCCGCTTGCTCTCGCGAGGTCGCTTCTCTTTGTATGCGCCATTGTAGCACGTGTGTAGCCCTGGTCGTAAGGGCCATGATGACTTGACGTCATCCCCACCTTCCTCCAGTTTATCACTGGCAGTCTCCTTTGAGTTCCCGGCCTAACCGCTGGCAACAAAGGATAAGGGTTGCGCTCGTTGCGGGACTTAACCCAACATTTCACAACACGAGCTGACGACAGCCATGCAGCACCTGTCTCACGGTTCCCGAAGGCACATTCTCATCTCTGAAAACTTCCGTGGATGTCAAGACCAGGTAAGGTTCTTCGCGTTGCATCGAATTAAACCACATGCTCCACCGCTTGTGCGGGCCCCCGTCAATTCATTTGAGTTTTAACCTTGCGGCCGTACTCCCCAGGCGGTCGACTTAACGCGTTAGCTCCGGAAGCCACGCCTCAAGGGCACAACCTCCAAGTCGACATCGTTTACGGCGTGGACTACCAGGGTATCTAATCCTGTTTGCTCCCCACGCTTTCGCACCTGAGCGTCAGTCTTCGTCCAGGGGGCCGCCTTCGCCACCGGTATTCCTCCAGATCTCTACGCATTTCACCGCTACACCTGGAATTCTACCCCCCTCTACGAGACTCAAGCTGACCAGTATCAGATGCAGTTCCCAGGTTGAGCCCGGGGATTTCACATCTGACTTAATCAACCGCCTGCGTGCGCTTTACGCCCAGTAATTCCGATTAACGCTTGCACCCTCCGTATTACCGCGGCTGCTGGCACGGAGTTAGCCGGTGCTTCTTCTGCGGGTAACGTCAATGAGCAAAGGTATTAACTTTACTCCCTTCCTCCCCGCTGAAAGTACTTTACAACCCGAAGGCCTTCTTCATACACGCGGCATGGCTGCATCAGGCTTGCGCCCATTGTGCAATATTCCCCACTGCTGCCTCCCGTAGGAGTCTGGACCGTGTCTCAGTTCCAGTGTGGCTGGTCATCCTCTCAGACCAGCTAGGGATCGTCGCCTTGGTGAGCCGTTACCTCACCAACAAGCTAATCCCATCTGGGCACATCCGATGGCAAGAGGCCCGAAGGTCCCCCTCTTTGGTCTTGCGACGTTATGCGGTATTAGCTACCGTTTCCAGTAGTTATCCCCCTCCATCGGGCAGTTTCCCAGACATTACTCACCCGTCCGCCACTCGTCAGCAAAGAAGCAAGCTTCTTCCTGTTACCGTTCGACTTGCATGTGTTAGGCCTGCCGCCAGCGTTCAATCTGAGCCATGATCAAACTCTTCAATTTAAAAGTTTGATGCTCAAAGAATTAAACTTCGTAATGAATTACGTGTTCACTCTTGAGACTTGGTATTCATTTTTCGTCTTGCGACGTTAAGAATCCGTATCTTCGAGTGCCCACACAGATTGTCTGATAAATTGTTAAAGAGCAGTTGCGACGCGGCTTTCAGCTCACTGTCGCGAGGTGGCGTATATTACGCTTTCCTCTTTCAGAGTCAACCCCGAATTTCAGGATTTTTCTCTTCATTGTTACGACCATCTTGTGAAGTGTTTCACGTTGTCGTCTCAACGGAGGCGCATTATAGGGATCCCAATTTTTTGCACAAGTACTTTTTTGATCTTTTTTTTCGTTTGTTGTTTTTTCAGCCTTTTTGCTGTATTCGCACACAAAACGGTGCTTTTTTGCATACAAAAAGACTTGCACAAGGCCAATAATGCACCCAAAGTCATCAGTAAATCATTTATTGTTGAGGTAAGTATGTCTGATGTTTTACGCCCATACCGCGATCTTTTTCCACAAATCGGTCAGCGCGTAATGATCGACGATAGTAGTGTCGTGATTGGTGACGTTCGTCTGGCTGATGATGTGGGGGTTTGGCCGCTCGTTGTGATTCGCGGTGACGTGAATTATGTACAGATCGGTACCCGCACTAATATTCAGGATGGTAGCGTCTTACATGTAACCCATAAATCGACAACCAATCCCCAGGGTAATCCATTAATCGTAGGTGAAGACGTCACGGTTGGACACAAGGTCATGCTTCATGGCTGTACTATTGGTAATCGAGTACTGGTTGGAATGGGCTCAATTTTACTTGATGGCGCTGTAATAGAAGATGATGTGATGATCGGCGCGGGTAGCCTGGTACCGCAAAATAAACGGCTGGAGAGCGGATATCTGTATCTCGGTAGCCCCGTTAAACAGATCCGCCCGTTAAGTGATGAAGAGAAGGCTGGGTTACGCTACTCCGCGAATAACTACGTCAAATGGAAAGATGAGTATCTGGATCAGGGTAACCAGACCCAACCTTGATCATCTTCGCTTTGATCCTGAATCAAGCTTTCTGCCTCTTCTTCCAGGTCCCAGCGATGCTGACGAAAATTCGCTAACCACTGTTCTGGCGTATCTCCTGCAAAGCGGTTCGCCAGACTCTCTCCAGTAATAGCGCAAGTGAGCTGCATACCATTTACAAGAGCGGGAAAACAAACGCATTTTTTACTCTCGTTCCACTCTTCCCTGTCTGGAAACTGGATGGCCTGATTCACGCGGACAACTCCTCCTGCAATTGCTTTATAACTGGTTCTACGTCAGGCAGAACACCGTGCCAGAGAAGAAAGGCATGAGCAGCCTGCGCGACTAACATCCCCAATCCATCCGCATTACGTTTTGAGCCTTGCTGCTCACACCATGCCAGAAAAGGCGTTTTTCCTTTCTGATAGAACATGTCATAGCAACAAATGCCAGGATGAATGAGCGATGCCGGGATCGCCGGAATATCACCACTAATCCCACTGGATGTCGCGTTAATAATAAGATCGAACTCATGACCTTCCAGTTCGTCCATACCCAACGCCTGAATACTGCCAGTGTGCGCAAACAATTTAGCCAGCTCTTCCGCGCGGGATACCGTCCGGTTAGTGATTGTCACCGCACAGTCCAGGGAAAGGAGTGGCAGTAGTACGCCGCGAGATGCTCCACCAGCGCCGATCAACAAAATACGTAAGCCGGAGCGAATGAAAGACAGACGTTCCAGATCGCTTAGCAAACCTATGCCATCAGTATTGTCACCCAGCAGGCGCCCATCTTCTAACCGCTTGAGAGTATTAACTGCTCCAGCCAACGCCGCCCGTTCCGTGAGCTCGTCCGCTCTGGCAAATGCTTCCTCTTTAAAAGGCACAGTAACATTCGCACCTTTGCCACCCGCAGCAAAAAACGCATTCAATGTATTAATGAAATCATTGATTGGCGCCAGTACGCGACCGTAGGGATGTTCAATATGCAATTGCTGTGCAAATTGCTGATGAATAAATGGCGATTTGCTGTGGGCTATCGGATTACCAAAAACAACGTAGGTTTCCATTATGTCACCCCTGTCGAAACAGTTCACCCGTCAGGGCATCGCGGATTTCTGAAGGATTTAAGCGCCCCCCCGTTTCACCGGGCACAACCGGGAACTCCACACCAAATTGTGCGCGAACTTCCTCAACTGTTCGACAAGGCGGCAATCCACTCAAGTTGGCACTGGTAGAAACCAGAGGTTTACCATAAGCCTGGCACAAAGCAACCACCAACGGATGGTCGGTGACTCGTACAGCAAGCGAATCAAAGCGCCCCGTTAACCAGCGCGGTGTTGTCGAAGGCGCGGGAAAGACAAAGGTTACAGGGCCAGGCCAACGAGAAAAAATGGTTTCACGCTGCGCTTTCGTCAGCATGCTGTCATCAATATAGGGTTTAAGCTGCTCGTAATTTGCCGCGATTAAAATCAGTCCCTTATCAACCGGGCGCTGTTTTAAATCCAACAGTCGCATCACTGCTGTTTCGCTATCAGGATCGCACCCGACACCGAAAACGGCTTCCGTTGGATAGGCGATGACACGTTCTTCATTGAGAACATCTATCGCTGATGCGATAGCGTCTCCTTGCAGGTTATTATTCACGTTATTATTCCGCCGAAGCCGGCTTTCCACATTGTTTACTGGCACAAAAGTGTTTTACACCCTGCGCGGTTTTCTTTTCGATGAGTAGCGGATAATGACACTCAGGGCACTCTCCGGCTATGGGCTTGAAGTTAATAGCAAATTGACACTCAGGATAGCGATCACAGGAGTGAAATGTTTTGCCATAACGGGAACGGCGCTGGACCAGATGGCCCGTCCGACATTGGGGACATGTAATTGCGGTTTCGTCCGGTTTATCGATAAGTTCGGTATGTTCGCATTCAGGGTAGTTACTACAACCAATAAACATACCAAAGCGTCCCTGGCGTAATACCAGATTTGCCCCACATGCAGGGCAAATTTGCCCCTCCAGAACTTTGACGATATGACCGTCCGCTGATGATTTCAGAGGACGGACGTAGTCACACGCCGGATACTGTGAGCATCCAAGAAACGGACCGTGTTTCCCGGATCGAATAACCAGTTCAGCCCCGCACTTTGGGCAGGACTCATTATTACGCACCGTGAACAGTGCTGATTTCGCCATAACAACTTATGCTGAATTAAAGAAATGATTAATGCAGCATACCTTCATTCACTTCAAAGAGTAATTCTTCCATTTGCTGGTACGCATTTTCGCAGCCCGGAATGTTGAATAACACCATCAGGATCACCCACTTCAGGTCTTCCAGGTCGAACTCTGCGGTATCCAGCGCGAGCACTCGCTCTATCACCATTTCACGGGTTTCAAGATTGAGCACCTGAATTTGCTCAAGGAAAAGCAAAAATCCACGACAGCTGGCATCCAGTCTTTCACACTCTTCAGGCGTATAAATACGCATGGAAAGAGGATCAGAAGCCAGTTGCATCGGTTCTGCCAGTCCTTCCTGATAATCCGCAAGCTTTTCCAGCCAAAGCAGAGCATTGTAGATATCTTCTCGCTCAAAACCTGCGTCGGTAAGATCCTGTTCAAGTTTGTCTTGATCCACACGCAACTCAGCTTCAGTGTGAATATAGGTTTCAAACAAATACATTAGTACGTCGAACATGGCATGCCCTCCTCAATCGGACATAGCCGCCGGGTACAGCTGCGATCCATCCTGCTAACTCCAGTTCAAGTAGTTGAGTAACTACCTCTGGCACAGGTTGGCCGGCACGTTCAGCGACGACGTCAACAGGTGTTACCTCATCTCCTACGTTAGCCAGGAGCTCAGGAAATGGCAATGCCACGTCTTCCTGATCTGGTGAATAAAATGATTTTTCAGGGGCACCAGGCAACCATCGCAATCCGTTTTGCAAATTTGCCAGAATTTCTTCTGGCTCCGTCACAAGAATCGCACCTTGCTTTATTAACCAGTGAGGTCCTTCACTTCCCGGATTACCTAATGGGCCAGGCAACGCAAAAACGTCGCGCCCCTGTTCAAGCGCACAACGCGCTGTCACCAGAGAACCACTACGCAAAGCAGCCTCCACCACCAGCACACCTTTACTTAGACCGCTAATAATGCGATTTCTTCGTGGGAAATTATAAGCCAGTGGGGGTGCATCAAGGGGAAATTCCGAGACAAGAGCGCCACCATGTTCAAGTAAACCGGCGGCCAGCCGGGCATGGCGACGAGGATGAATAGTATTAAGCCCATTGCCCAGAACAGCAATACTGACACCATTGACCTGCAAGGCCGCTTTATGCGCCACACCGTCGATTCCACGCGCCAGGCCGCTGGTAATTGTCACGCCATACGCCGCCAACGATTCGCAAAACAGGCGCCCCCACCGTTCACCATACCATGAATGTGCCCGACTCCCCACGACGGCAAGCTGAAACGATTGCAAGGCGTGCAGCTCTCCAGCAACAAACAGCGCGCCTGGATAATCTGTCGTCGCAAGAAGTTGAGGAGGATAAAATTTGCTGTCCGCAGGGATTAAATGGTGATTTGGTTGTTCCAGCCAGCGGAGTGAACTTTCGAAACTCTTCTGCGAAAATGAAAGAAAACGATGTGCCTGTCGCGATGAAAGCCCCGCCTGTTGTAATACAAGATCATCAATATGCGACTGTTCTGCCAACCTGCGAGCTATACGGACCATATCATCGCCGTACAATGTACTCACGCTCATCAAACGCAGCCAAATTTCTGTGTCGACCATCCTTATCCCCTTGCCATAAGCAGCTTTAGCAATCTTTGCGATTGGTCAGTGATGCTGTCAATCAGAGGGGGATTTGTCTAGAATAGAAGAAATAATCTTTCTAACTCCTGAACACATCTCTGGAGATTTATGTCAGTTTTGCAAGTGTTACATATTCCGGACGAGCGGCTTCGCAAAGTGGCTAAACCGGTAGAAGAAGTGAATGCAGAAATTCAGCGTATCGTCGATGATATGTTCGAGACGATGTACGCAGAAGAAGGTATTGGCCTGGCAGCAACCCAGGTTGATATCCATCAACGTATCATCGTTATTGATGTTTCGGAAAACCGTGACGAACGGCTGGTGTTAATCAACCCGGAGCTTTTAGAAAAAAGCGGCGAAACAGGCATTGAAGAAGGCTGCCTGTCGATCCCTGAACAGCGTGCTTTAGTGCCGCGTGCAGAGAAAGTGAAAATTCGCGCCCTGGACCGTGACGGTAAACCATTTGAACTGGAAGCAGACGGTCTGTTAGCCATCTGTATTCAGCATGAAATGGATCACCTGGTTGGCAAGCTATTTATGGATTACCTGTCACCGCTGAAACAACAACGTATTCGTCAGAAAGTTGAAAAACTGGATCGTCTGAAAGCCCGGGCTTAAGGATAAGAACTAACGTGTCAGAATCACTACGTATTATTTTTGCGGGTACACCTGACTTTGCAGCGCGTCATCTGGACGCGCTGCTGTCTTCTGGACATAACGTCGTTGGTGTGTTCACCCAACCGGATCGACCAGCAGGTCGCGGCAAAAAACTGATGCCCAGCCCGGTCAAAGTCCTGGCAGAAGAGAAAGGGTTACCGATTTTTCAGCCTGTTTCCCTGCGCCCACAAGAAAATCAACAACTGATCGCCGATCTGCAGGCTGATGTCATGGTCGTCGTCGCCTATGGGTTAATTCTGCCTAAAACTGTGCTGGAAATGCCGCGTCTCGGCTGTATCAACGTTCATGGTTCACTACTGCCACGCTGGCGTGGTGCCGCACCGATTCAACGCTCACTTTGGGCGGGCGATGCAGAAACCGGTGTCACCATTATGCAAATGGATGTCGGCCTGGACACGGGCGACATGCTCTATAAACTCTCCTGTCCGATTACCACCGAAGATACCAGTGGTACGTTGTATGACAAACTGGCAGAGCTTGGCCCACAAGGGCTTATCACCACGTTGAAACAACTGGCAGACGGGACGGCGAAACCAGAAGTTCAGGACGAAACTCTTGTCACTTACGCCGAAAAGTTAAGTAAAGAAGAAGCGCGTATTGACTGGTCACTTTCGGCAGCACAGCTTGAACGCTGCATTCGCGCTTTTAATCCATGGCCAATGAGTTGGCTGGAAATTGAAGGACAGCCGGTTAAGGTCTGGAAAGCGTCGGTCATTGATACGGCGACCAAAGCTGCACCAGGAACGATCCTTGAAGCCAACAAACAAGGCATCCAGGTTGCAACTGGCGATGGCATCCTGAACCTGCTCTCGTTACAACCTGCGGGTAAGAAAGCGATGAGCGCGCAAGACCTCCTGAATTCACGTCGGGAATGGTTTGTCCCGGGCAACCGTCTGGCCTGATAGTCCACTCTTCTAAGCCCGGTCTTGCCGGGCATTTTTATACTTATGAAAAAACAACGTAATTTACGTAGCATGGCGGCCCAGGCCGTTGAACAAGTCGTCGAGCAAGGGCAATCATTAAGCAACATTCTGCCACCGCTACAGCAAAAAGTTTCTGATAAAGATAAAGCACTTCTACAAGAGTTGTGCTTTGGCGTACTGCGTACGCTTTCACAGTTAGACTGGCTGATTAATAAGTTAATGGCCCGTCCGATGACCGGCAAACAGCGTACTGTGCATTACCTGATTATGGTTGGTTTGTATCAACTGCTTTATACCCGCATTCCACCTCATGCTGCGCTGGCTGAAACGGTTGAAGGTGCTGTCGCAATTAAGCGCCCACAACTTAAGGGGCTGATTAACGGCGTGTTACGCCAGTTCCAACGTCAGCAAGAAGAGTTATTAGCCGAGTTTAATGCCAGTGATGCACGTTATCTGCATCCCTCCTGGCTGCTAAAACGTCTGCAAAAAGCGTATCCAGAGCAGTGGCAATCCATCGTTGAAGCCAATAACCAGCGCCCTCCCATGTGGCTGCGCGTCAACCGCACACACAATTCCCGCGACAGTTGGCTTGCCTTACTGGAAAAGGCAGGAATGAAAGGATTCCTGCATGCTAATTATCCTGATGCAGTCCGCCTGGAAATACCCGCGCCCGTTCATGCGCTGCCCGGTTTTGACGAAGGATGGGTTACCGTTCAGGATGCATCAGCGCAAGGTTGCATGACCTGGCTTGCTCCACAAAACGGTGAACACATTCTGGATCTTTGCGCCGCCCCCGGCGGTAAAACAACGCATATCCTTGAAGTTGCTCCAGAAGCGCAAGTTATGGCGGTTGATATTGACGAACAGCGCCTGTCTCGCGTGTATGACAATCTAAAACGCCTTGGGATGAAGGCAACCGTGAAACAAGGTGATGGCCGCTCCCCTTCCCAATGGTGTGGTGAGCAACAGTTCGATCGTATTTTATTAGATGCGCCTTGCTCTGCTACCGGTGTGATTCGTCGCCATCCCGATATTAAATGGCTGCGTCGCGATCGCGATATCGCCGAACTCGCTCAGTTGCAGTCTGAAATTCTCGATGCTATCTGGCCACATTTAAAATCAGGCGGAACGTTGGTGTATGCCACTTGCTCGATATTGCCGGAAGAGAATAGCCAACAAATTAAAGCCTTTTTGCAACGTACTGAAGATGCCATGCTTTGCGAAACCGGAACACCAGAGCAACCGGGTAAGCAGAATCTGCCAGACGCTGAAGAAGGTGACGGCTTCTTTTACGCTAAGCTAATCAAAAAGTGATGAAATAACAGGTCGCGACTGATGAAAATTATCATTCTGGGCGCCGGACAAGTTGGCGGCACACTAGCTGAAAATCTGGTTGGCGAAAACAACGATATTACTGTTGTCGATACCAACGGTGAACGTCTGCGAACGTTGCAGGATAAATTTGATCTGCGGGTAGTACAAGGGCATGGCTCGCACCCACGTGTGTTACGGGAAGCCGGTGCCGACGATGCTGATATGCTGGTCGCCGTGACCAGTTCAGACGAAACAAACATGATTGCCTGCCAGGTGGCCTATTCACTTTTCAATACGCCAAATCGCATCGCCCGTATTCGTTCTCAAGACTATGTCCGCGATGCCGACAAGTTATTCCACACAGATGCCGTACCTATTGACCATTTGATCGCGCCAGAGCAGTTGGTTATCGATAATATTTATCGCCTGATCGAATATCCTGGCGCATTACAGGTGGTAAATTTTGCGGAAGGCAAAGTCAGTCTGGCTGTGGTAAAGGCCTATTACGGTGGCCCACTGATTGGTAATGCGCTTTCGACTATGCGCGAACATATGCCGCATATTGACACCCGCGTCGCTGCAATTTTCCGTCATGATCGCCCCATTCGCCCACAAGGATCAACCATCGTTGAAGCGGGTGATGAGGTATTCTTTATTGCCGCATCGCAACATATCCGCGCGGTGATGAGTGAATTACAACGTCTGGAAAAACCGTATAAACGGATCATGCTGGTTGGCGGAGGTAATATCGGTGCTGGGCTGGCGCGTCGTCTGGAAAAAGACTACAGCGTCAAACTCATCGAACGTAATCAGCAACGCGCTGCCGAGCTGGCAGAAAAATTACAGAATACGATCGTCTTTTTTGGTGATGCTTCAGATCAGGAACTGCTAGCCGAAGAGCACATTGATCAAGTGGATCTATTTATCGCTGTCACCAATGATGACGAAGCCAATATCATGTCCGCTATGCTTGCTAAACGTATGGGCGCGAAAAAAGTGATGGTTTTGATCCAGCGTCGCGCTTATGTGGATTTGGTTCAGGGAAGCGTGATCGATATTGCAATTTCTCCCCAGCAAGCAACCATCTCCGCACTGCTCAGTCACGTACGAAAAGCGGATATTGTTGGCGTTTCCTCACTTCGCCGTGGTGTAGCAGAAGCTATTGAAGCCGTTGCTCACGGTGACGAAAGTACCTCTCGTGTCGTAGGCAGGGTTATTGATGAAATTAAACTGCCGCCGGGAACAATTATTGGAGCAGTGGTACGTGGAAATGATGTCATAATCGCCAATGACAATTTACGCATTGAGCAGGGCGATCACGTGATTATGTTCCTGACGGATAAAAAATTTATTACCGACGTTGAACGACTGTTCCAGCCAAGTCCTTTCTTCTTGTAATTAATAAGGCGTCTTACGGCGCCTTATTATTTCCCTTTTTTCTTCAAGGTTTAATTAAATTTATTCCTGAAAGGAAAATAGCTTAACATTTGTTAGACTTATCATTGTCAGTTTCATAGGGGGAACAACATGAGTATTATTAAAGAATTTCGCGAATTTGCGATGCGCGGGAATGTGGTGGATTTGGCGGTAGGTGTCATTATCGGTGCGGCCTTCGGTAAAATTGTCTCCTCACTGGTTGCCGATATCATCATGCCACCACTGGGGTTATTAATTGGTGGGATCGACTTTAAACAGTTTGCCGTTACTCTGCGCGATGCACAGGGAGATGTACCCGCAGTTGTGATGCATTATGGTGTCTTCATTCAAAACGTATTCGATTTCCTGATCGTTGCCTTTGCTATCTTTATGGCAATAAAGCTAATCAATAAACTGAATCGTAAGAAAGAAGAACCGATCGCCGCGCCTGCGCCGACCAAAGAAGAAGTGTTACTGACAGAGATTCGTGATTTGCTGAAAGAGCAGAATAACCGCTCTTAACAAATATCCAAAAGCAGAAGGCCAGTGGTAAAAAAGTGATTTACTTTCTTGCCACTGGCCTCCCAGTTACCCCGATTACCATGTTTACCTTTACGCATATAACTGCCTTTCCCTTTCTTGTTTTTCTCTACTCGCAGTCTGAACAAGGGGTCATGCAGTAATGCTTCAACTGCATTATCCTTTATCTGCCCTTTTGTATGCTGATATCGGCTCATAAAAACTCCAGTTGGTTGTTTTAACGGCGCGAGTGTAATCTCGCCAGTGCAATAAATCAACAGTCAACCTTAAGGCCGCTCGTACCTTGTTCAAGAGCTTCAAGAATCGAGCAATAAACGCTGCTATGGGCTGTGCCGCAGCAGGCATCATTAAGTCGTTGCAAGGAACGCTGCATATTCTGCAATTCGGCTATCCTGGCTTCCACTTCCTGTAATCTTTCCTGCACAATGCCTTTCGATTCCTGACAAGTATGATGTTCAGGATCGATACGGATCGACAGTAATTCGCGGATCGACTCAAGGCTAAAACCGAGCTGTCTGGCATGACGAATAAACTTCAAGCGTCTGAGATCACTTTCAGTATAAAGACGAAAACCACCTTCGGTACGTACTTCATGATCCATCATCTGTTGCTTTTCGTAATAACGAATAGTGTCAGGCGTCACTTCTGCCATTTTTGCCAACTCACCAATGCGATACATACATACTCCACTAGTTATCATTGATTTTATTCAACAACTTGTCAGCATAATCGCCGCGTAAAAAGTCAGTACTCAATCCAGCTTGTCGCAGTTTTAATTCCAGTAATGACAACCGGCGGCTAACCTCCTGATATTGTGGATCATCCTGACGAATAGCTTTGAGAATATCCAAAAGCAGTATTGCTTCCTTTCGCTGCTCAAGTTCTGGCGGTAAGCAACCTGCATTCTTCAACAATCGATAACCTGCACGCAGTTCCGGCGGTACATGGGAATCATCATCCAGCATCAATGGTTCGCCGTTACCTGGTAAGTTATCAAATTCACCTTTCGCTTGAGCTTCTGATATATGGCGCTCTGCCCACTGGTCAAGTAACCACATAAATACTCCAGGGGATGAACAAAAAGAGTACGGCTATTGTAGATAAGTGGGGATACTACGGGTATAAAAAAACCCGCCGGGGCGGGTTTTTTTACGTTGCTTCAGATTACTCTGCAGCAGCTTCTGCTTTCTCTGAACGATCAACCAGCTCGATGTAAGCCATCGGCGCGTTGTCGCCTGCACGGAAGCCACACTTCAGAATACGAGTGTAACCACCGGCACGGCTCGCAAAACGCGGGCCCAGTTCGTTAAACAGTTTTGCCACGATCTCGTTATCACGAGTACGGGCGAATGCCAGACGACGATTAGCAACGCTATCAGTCTTGGCAAGAGTAATCAGCGGCTCAACTACGCGGCGCAGCTCTTTCGCTTTAGGCAGAGTCGTCTTGATGATTTCATGACGAACCAGTGAACCTGCCATATTGCGGAACATAGCCTGGCGATGGCTGCTGTTGCGGTTCAGTTGACGACCACTCTTACGATGGCGCATGACCTTATCCTTCTCAGTAAAACCTTAACCTGTGATCCGGTTACTCGTCAGCGATGCTTGCCGGTGGCCAGTTTTCCAGGCGCATGCCCAGAGACAGCCCACGGGAAGCCAGCACGTCTTTAATCTCGGTAAGAGATTTTTTACCAAGGTTAGGCGTTTTAAGGAGCTCAACCTCAGTACGCTGTACCAGATCACCGATATAGTGGATAGCTTCTGCTTTAAGGCAGTTAGCAGAGCGGACAGTCAATTCCAGATCGTCAACAGGGCGCAGCAGGATCGGATCGAACTCTGGTTTCTCTTCCTTCACTTCCGGCTGACGTACATCACGTAAGTCAACGAAAGCTTCCAGTTGTTCAGCCAGAATGGTTGCCGCACGACGAATCGCCTCTTCAGGATCGATTGTGCCGTTGGTTTCCATTTCGATGACCAGCTTGTCCAGGTCGGTACGCTGTTCTACACGCGCTGCTTCAACATTGTAGGCAATACGCTCTACAGGGCTGTAGCATGCGTCGACCAGCAGACGACCGATTGGGCGCTCATCTTCTTCCGAATGAATTCGGCTAGAAGCCGGCACATAACCACGACCGCGCTGAACTTTGATACGCATGCTAATAGACGCGTTCTCATCGGTCAGGTGGCAGATCACGTGCTGCGGCTTGACGATTTCGACATCACCGTCGTGGGTGATATCGGCTGCAGTCACAGGGCCAATGCCAGATTTATTCAAGGTAAGAATAACTTCATCTTTGCCCTGAACTCTCACCGCCAGCCCTTTCAGGTTGAGCAGGATTTCCAGGATATCTTCCTGAACGCCTTCTTTGGTGCTGTACTCATGCAGTACACCATCAATCTCAACCTCGGTCACCGCGCAACCCGGCATCGATGAGAGCAGAATACGGCGCAGTGCGTTACCCAGAGTATGGCCAAAGCCACGCTCTAAAGGCTCAAGGGTCACCTTGGCGTGCGTCGAACTCACTTGCTCGATATCAACCAGGCGCGGTTTTAGAAACTCTGTCACAGAACCCTGCATTGTGTCCTCTCTTTGGTACTAAGCTTTACTTGGAGTAAAGCTCGACGATCAGGTGTTCGTTAATGTCCGCAGACAGATCAGAACGCTCCGGCTTACGCTTAAACGTACCTTCCATCTTGCCAGCATCAACTTCCAGCCAGGTTGGCTTTTCACGCTGCTCAGCCAGCTCCAGAGCGGCTTTCACGCGAGACTGCTTCTTCGCTTTCTCACGAATGCTTACAACGTCATTCGGACTAACCTGATAAGAAGCGATGTTAACAACACGACCGTTTACCATAATTGCTTTATGGCTAACCAGCTGACGTGCTTCTGCACGAGTGGCACCGAAGCCCATACGGTATACAACGTTGTCCAGACGACCTTCCAGCAGAGCCAACAGGTTTTCACCGGTGTTGCCTTTCAGACGTGCTGCTTCTTTGTAGTAGTTACGGAACTGACGCTCCAGCACACCATAGATACGGCGAACTTTTTGCTTTTCACGCAACTGCACACCATAGTCAGACAGACGCGGTTTACGCGCACCGTGCTGGCCAGGAGCTTGTTCAATTTTACACTTGGTATCGATCGCGCGAACGCCAGACTTAAGGAATAAGTCGGTGCCCTCACGACGGCTCAGCTTGAGCTTAGGACCCAAATATCTTGCCATTTTCTTTCTCCAACAAACCTGGAAAACGAAGCGTTATACGCGACGTTTTTTCGGCGGACGACAACCGTTATGAGGGATCGGAGTCACATCAGTAATGTTAGTGATGCGGAAACCTGCGGCATTCAGAGCACGAATAGTAGATTCGCGACCTGGACCCGGACCTTTAACCATAACTTCCAGATTCTTGATGCCGTATTCTTTCACGGCGTCAGCGCAACGCTCTGCTGCAACCTGAGCTGCAAACGGAGTGGATTTGCGAGAACCACGGAAACCGGAACCACCGGCAGTTGCCCAACCCAACGCGTTACCCTGACGATCAGTGATAGTCACGATGGTGTTGTTGAAAGAAGCATGGATATGAGCCACGCCGTCAGAGACTTGTTTTCTTACACGTTTACGTGCACGAATTGGTGCCTTTGCCATTATTCAATCACCCCGATTATTTCTTGATCGGTTTGCGCGGACCCTTACGGGTACGAGCGTTGGTCTTGGTACGCTGACCGCGAACCGGGAGACCACGACGATGACGCAAACCGCGATAGCAACCAAGATCCATCAGGCGCTTGATGCTCATGCTGATTTCACGGCGCAGATCACCTTCAACGACAAATTTGGCAACTTCGTCACGCAGCGTGTCGATTTGTCCTTCAGACAGCTCACTGATCTTAACATCTTCAGCGATACCCGCTGCAGCCAGAATGGCTTTGGAACGGGTCTTGCCGATGCCATAAATCGAAGTTAATGCGATTACGGCATGCTTATGATCAGGAATGTTAATGCCTGCTATACGGGCCACTATGCACTCCTACTATTTAATATGTACGTTCCATGCTGAAAAGCCCGTTTTCAGGATACTCAAATGGAAACGTACAGACATACAAAAGATTGGCTGGCTAATCTAGCCAGCTCAACCCAACTTTGCAAGAAAAATATGCGAATAAATCAGCCTTGGCGCTGTTTATGCTTCGGCTCGGCACTGCAAATCACACGGATGACACCATCACGCTTAACGATTTTGCAGTTACGGCATAATTTCTTGACGGAAGCACGAACTTTCATTTTTACTCTCCGTAACTTCTCGGGCGCCCAATTAACGGCCGTAGCCTTTCAGGTTCGCCTTCTTCAATGCAGACTCATACTGACTGGACATCATCAGAGTTTGCACTTGAGCCATAAAGTCCATAATCACGACAACAACGATAAGCAGTGAGGTTCCACCGAAGTAGAACGGTACTTTCATTGCATCACGCATGAACTCCGGGATCAGGCAGATAAAGGTAATGTACAGCGCACCAACTAAAGTCAGACGGGTCATTACTTTATCGATATACTTCGCCGTTTGCTCTCCCGGACGAATTCCTGGTACAAATGCACCGGACTTCTTCAGGTTATCTGCTGTTTCACGCGGGTTGAAGACCAACGCCGTGTAGAAGAAACAGAAGAAGATGATTGCAGACGCATAGAGTAACACATAAAGCGGTTGCCCAGGCTGCAAATACAGCGAAATTGTTGTCAGCCAGTTCCAACCAGTACCGCCCCCGAACCATGACGCGATGGTCGCCGGGAACAGAATAATACTGGAAGCGAAGATTGCCGGGATTACCCCCGCCATATTCACTTTCAGCGGTAAATGTGTGCTCTGTGCAGCATAGACACGACGACCCTGCTGACGTTTTGCGTAGTTTACCACAATACGGCGTTGACCACGCTCAACAAATACAACAAAGAACGTCACTGCAAATACTAATACTGCAACCAACAGCAACACGAGGAAGTGCAGGTCGCCTTGACGCGCTTGCTCGATAGTATGGGCAATGGCTGGCGGGAGTCCCGCGACAATACCGGCGAAGATAATGATTGAAATACCGTTGCCGATACCTCGTTCAGTGATCTGTTCGCCCAACCACATCAGGAACATCGTTCCTGTGACCAGACTTACAACAGCGGTGAAATAGAATGCAAAGCCCGGGTTCATTACCAGGCCTTGCATACCAGGCATATTCGGCAAACCGGTAGCAATACCGATCGACTGGAATATCGCCAGCACCAGAGTACCGTAGCGGGTGTACTGGCTGATCTTACGCCGACCAGACTCCCCTTCTTTCTTAATTTCTGCCAACGTTGGATGGACCACCGTTAGCAGCTGGATAATAATTGATGCCGAAATGTACGGCATGATACCCAGAGCAAAGATAGAAGCACGGCTAAGGGCACCACCAGAGAACATGTTAAACATTTCAATGATGGTGCCTCGCTGTTGCTCAAGCAGTTTGGCAAGTACAGCGGCATCAATACCAGGGATCGGAATAAAAGAGCCAATACGGAACACAATCAGCGCGCCGATAACGAACAGCAGTCTGCGTTTCAGCTCGCCTAAGCCACCTTTGGCACTTTGAAAATCTAATCCCGGTTGTTTAGCCATCTGCTACTTATTCCTCGATTTTACCGCCAGCAGCTTCGATAGCAGCACGAGCGCCTTTAGTAACACGCAGACCACGAACAGTTACCGGAGTAGTGATTTCACCAGCCAGGATCACTTTCGCGAACTCGATCTGGATACCGATAATGTTAGCCGCTTTCAGCGTGTTCAGGTCTACAACACCGCCTTCTACTTTAGCCAGGTCAGACAGACGAACTTCGGCTGTAATCGCTGCTTTACGAGAAGTGAAGCCGAATTTCGGCAGACGACGGTACAGTGGCATCTGACCACCCTCGAAACCGCGACGTACGCCACCGCCAGAACGAGATTTCTGACCTTTGTGACCACGACCACCGGTTTTACCGAGGCCAGAACCGATACCACGACCCAGGCGTTTACCCGCCTTTTTGGAGCCTTCGGCCGGAGACAGAGTATTTAAACGCATCTCTTACTCCTCAACTTTAACCATGAAGGAAACCGCGTTGATCATACCGCGAATAGCAGGAGTATCCTCGCGCTCTACGGTGTGACCAATACGACGCAGACCCAGGCCAAGCAGCGTTGCCTTATGTTTCGGCAGACGACCGATTGCACTGCGGGTTTGAGTAATTTTAATAGTCTTTGCCATGGTTTATTTCCCCAGAATTTCTTCAACGGATTTACCACGCTTGGCAGCGACCATTTCTGGAGAACTCATATTTTCCAGGCCATCAATAGTTGCACGAACCACGTTGATCGGGTTGGTGGAACCATATGCTTTAGCCAGAACGTTATGAACCCCAGCGACTTCCAGAACGGCACGCATTGCACCGCCGGCGATGATACCGGTACCTTCGGAAGCCGGCTGCATGAATACGCGAGAACCCGTGTGAACACCTTTAACAGGGTGCTGCAGAGTGCCGTTATTCAGCGCGACGTTAATCATATTGCGACGGGCTTTTTCCATCGCTTTCTGGATCGCTGCTGGAACTTCACGCGCTTTACCGTAACCAAAACCAACGCGACCGTTACCATCGCCAACTACAGTCAGAGCTGTGAAGGAGAAAATACGACCACCTTTAACGGTTTTAGATACGCGGTTTACCGCGATCAGCTTTTCCTGCAGTTCGCCAGCTTGTTTTTCGATGTGAGCCATCTTACACCTCTACCTTAGAACTGAAGGCCAGCTTCACGGGCAGCATCTGCCAGTGCCTGGACACGACCATGATATTGGAACCCGGAACGGTCAAAGGATACATCTTTGATGCCTTTTTCCAGAGCGCGTTCAGCGACAGCTTTACCCACAGCTGCAGCCGCGTCTTTGTTACCGGTGTACTTCAGTTGTTCAGCGATAGCTTTTTCTACAGTAGAAGCGGCTACCAGAACTTCAGAACCGTTCGGTGCAATTACCTGTGCGTAAATGTGACGCGGGGTACGATGTACCACCAGGCGAGTTGCGCCCAGCTCCTGGAGCTTGCGGCGTGCGCGGGTCGCACGACGGATACGAGCAGATTTCTTATCCATAGTGTTACCTTACTTCTTCTTAGCCTCTTTGGTACGCACGACTTCGTCGGCGTAACGAACACCCTTGCCTTTGTAAGGCTCAGGACGACGGTAGGCGCGCAGATCCGCTGCAACCTGGCCGATCACCTGCTTATCAGCGCCTTTCAGCACGATTTCAGTCTGAGTCGGACATTCAGCAGTGATACCCGCAGGCAGCTGATGGTCAACAGGATGAGAGAAACCCAAGGACAGGTTAATCACATTGCCTTTAACCGCTGCACGATAACCTACACCAACCAGCTGCAGCTTCTTAGTGAAGCCTTCGGTAACACCGATAACCATTGAGTTCAGCAGGGCACGCGCGGTACCAGCCTGTGCCCAACCGTCTGCGTAACCATCACGCGGACCGAAGGTCAGGGTATTATCTGCATGTTTAACTTCAACAGCATCGTTGAGAGTACGAGTCAGCTCGCCGTTTTTACCTTTGATCGTAATAACCTGACCGTTGATTTTTACATCAACGCCGGCAGGAATAACGACCGGTGCTTTAGCAACACGAGACATTTTTTCCTCCGATTAGGCTACGTAGCAGATAATTTCGCCACCAAGACCAGCCTGGCGCGCTGCACGATCAGTCATAACACCTTTAGAGGTAGAAACAACTGCGATACCCAGACCCGCCATAACTTTCGGCAGCTCATCTTTACGTTTATAGATGCGCAGACCTGGGCGGCTGACACGCTGAATGCTTTCTACAACAGCTTTGCCCTGGAAATACTTAAGAGTGAGTTCCAGTTCAGGCTTGGTGTCGCCTTCAACTTTAAAATCTTCAATAAAACCTTCTTCCTTCAGCACGTTGGCGATTGCCACTTTCAGCTTGGAGGAAGGCATGGTGACCGCAGCTTTGTTCGCGGCCTGACCGTTACGGATACGGGTCAGCATATCCGCGATCGGATCTTGCATGCTCATCTGTCTTTACTCCCGTGATTCAATTGGTGACAATTACCAGCTAGCCTTTTTCAGACCCGGGATTTCACCGCGCATAGCGGCTTCACGGACCTTAATACGGCTCAACCCGAACTTCCGCAGGAAACCATGCGGACGACCTGTTTGACGGCAGCGGTTACGCTGACGAGACGGGCTGGAATCACGCGGCAGAGTCTGCAGCTTGAGAACAGCGTTCCAACGATCTTCGTCGGAAGCGTTCACATCAGAGATGATCGCTTTCAGTTCAGCGCGTTTCGCGAAGTATTTATCAGCTAAAGCTACGCGTTTTACTTCGCGTGCTTTCATTGATTGCTTAGCCATTTAGTAACCCTACCTTACTTGCGGAACGGGAAGTCAAAGGCAGCCAGCAGAGCACGGCCTTCTTCATCAGATTTCGCAGTAGTGGTAATGGTAATATCCAAACCACGAACGCGGTCGACTTTATCGTAGTCGATTTCTGGGAAGATGATCTGCTCACGGACACCCATGCTGTAGTTACCACGACCGTCGAAAGACTTAGCGGACAAGCCACGGAAGTCACGGATACGCGGTACAGCAATAGTGATCAGGCGCTCAAAGAACTCCCACATGCGTTCGCCACGCAGAGTTACTTTACAGCCGATCGGATAGCCCTGACGGATTTTGAAGCCTGCAACGGATTTGCGTGCTTTGGTGATCAGCGGTTTTTGACCGGAGATTGCTGCCAGATCTGCTGCTGCGTTATCCAGCAGTTTTTTGTCAGCGATCGCTTCACCAACACCCATGTTCAGGGTGATCTTCTCGACCCGAGGGACTTGCATGACAGAATTGTAGTTAAACTCAGTCATGAGTTTTTTAACTACTTCGTCTTTGTAGTAATCATGCAGTTTCGCCATCGTACTACTCCAAATTACTTGATAGTTTCGCCGTTAGATTTGAAGAAACGGACTTTTTTACCGTCTTCGAATCTAAAGCCTACACGGTCAGCCTTGCCGGTTGCCGCATTGAAGATTGCTACGTTGGAAACCTGAATAGCGGCTTCTTTTTCAACGATGCCACCCGGTTGATTCAGAGCCGGAACCGGCTTCTGGTGTTTCTTAACCAGGTTGATACCTTCAACAATGACCTTGCCGGAAGACAGGACATTCTTAACTTTACCGCGCTTACCTTTGTCTTTACCGGTTAACACGATAACTTCGTCATCACGACGGATCTTCGCTGCCATGATTCGCTCCTTAGAGTACTTCTGGTGCCAGAGAGATAATTTTCATGAACTTCTCACTACGAAGCTCACGAGTTACCGGCCCAAAAATACGCGTACCGATAGGCTGCTCGCTGTTGTTGTTCAGAAGAACACAAGCATTACCATCGAAGCGAATGACAGAACCGTCCGGGCGACGAACACCCTTCTTGGTGCGCACCACTACCGCCTTCAGCACATCACCTTTTTTGACCTTACCACGCGGAATTGCTTCTTTGATGGTGATCTTGATGATGTCGCCTACGCCTGCGTAGCGACGGTGCGAGCCACCCAGAACCTTGATACACATTACGCGACGTGCACCGGAGTTGTCGGCGACGTTCAGCATAGTCTGTTCTTGGATCATTTTAGTGCTCCGCTAATGTCAACTACTACTGAGACCCGAAAATCAGGTCGTTAAAAAGCCCCATATCGAGGGCGCGGCATTATAACACCGCTTCAGCGATATGGGTAGAAAAAATAAACGGCTCATTACTGAGCCGTTTATTCGTATCGAGAGAGTGTACTGTATTACAGAACCGCTTTCTCTACAACGCGAACCAGCGTCCAGGATTTAGTCTTGGACAACGGACGGCATTCGCGGATTTCAACCACGTCGCCGATACCGCATTCGTTGTTCTCGTCATGTACGTGCAGTTTGGTCGTACGCTTGATGAATTTACCGTAGATCGGGTGTTTCACAAAACGTTCGATAGCAACAACAATGGATTTCTCCATTTTGTCGCTAACAACGCGACCTTGCAGAGTACGGATTTTATCGGTCATTACGCACCCGCCTTCTCAGTCAGTAAAGTCTTAACGCGTGCGACATCACGACGCACTTGCTTCAACAGGTGAGACTGTTGCAGCTGGCCACTTGCAGCCTGCATACGCAGGTTGAACTGCTCACGCAGCAGGTTCAGCAGCTCGGTGTTCAGCTCTTCAACGCTCTTCTCACGCAGCTCTTTTGCTTTCATTACATCACCGTCTTAGTTACAAAGGTGGTTTTAATCGGCAGTTTCGCTGCTGCCAGCTTGAATGCTTCACGGGCCAGCTCTTCCGGAACACCGTCCATTTCATACAGGACTTTACCCGGCTGAATCAAGGCAACCCAATACTCCACGTTACCTTTACCTTTACCCATACGCACTGCCAGCGGCTTTTCAGTGATCGGTTTGTCCGGGAACACACGGATCCAGATCTTACCTTGACGCTTAACTGCACGGGTCATAGCACGACGTGCTGCTTCGATCTGACGGGCAGTCAGACGACCACGGCCAACAGCTTTCAGACCGAAGCTGCCGAAGCTAACATCCGTACCCTGCGCCAGACCGCGGTTACGGCCTTTGTGCATTTTACGGAATTTTGTACGCTTTGGTTGTAACATCAGCGACGCTCCTTATTTACGGCCTTTACGCTGCTGCTTTTTAGGCTGAGCAGCCGGTTTTTCCGGTTGTTCAACAGCAGCCATACCACCCAGGATCTCGCCTTTGAAGATCCACACTTTAACGCCGATTACACCGTAAGTGGTGTGCGCTTCAGAGGTGTTGTAGTCGATATCAGCACGCAGAGTGTGCAGCGGTACGCGACCTTCGCGGTACCATTCGGTACGTGCGATTTCCGCGCCGCCCAGACGGCCGCTAACTTCAACTTTGATACCTTTAGCGCCCAGACGCATTGCGTTCTGTACAGCACGCTTCATCGCACGACGGAACATAACACGACGTTCCAGCTGAGAAGTGATGCTGTCAGCAACCAGTTTTGCGTCCAGTTCAGGCTTACGAACTTCGGCGATGTTGATCTGTGCAGGAACGCCAGCGATGTCCGCTACGACCTTACGCAGTTTTTCTACGTCTTCACCTTTTTTACCGATAACGATACCCGGGCGAGCAGTGTGAATAGTTACACGGATGCTCTTAGCCGGACGCTCGATAACGATACGAGATACGGACGCTTTAGCCAGTTCCTTCGTCAGGTACTGACGTACTTTAAAATCGCTGTCCAGGTTGTCAGCGAATTCTTTGGTGTTCGCAAACCAGGTAGAGTTCCATGGTTTTACAATACCCAGGCGAATACCATTAGGATGTACTTTCTGACCCATTGCTAGTCTCCAGAGTCTCAGCGATCGGACACAACCACAGTAATGTGGCTGGTGCGCTTCAGGATGCGATCTGCACGACCTTTTGCACGCGGCATAATGCGCTTCATGCTCGGGCCTTCGTCTACGAAAATTTTCGTAACTTTCAGATCGTCAATGTCAGCGCCATCGTTGTGTTCAGCGTTAGCAATGGCAGATTCCAGAACTTTCTTGACCAGTACAGCCGCTTTCTTATTGGTGTAGGTCAGAATATCCAGAGCCTGCGACACTTTCTTACCGCGAATCAGGTCCGCAACAAGGCGAACCTTCTGAGCAGAAGAACGAGCATGGCGATGTTTAGCGATAGTTTCCATCTCTTCCTCCTACCTTATTTCTTCTTCGCTTTTTTATCAGCAGCGTGGCCGCGATAAGTACGAGTCGGTGCGAATTCACCCAGTTTGTGACCGACCATTTCGTCGGTTACAAATACCGGAACGTGCTGACGACCATTATGGACAGCGATGGTCAAACCGATCATGTTAGGAAAGATCGTTGAACGACGGGACCAAGTGCGCAGGGGCTTCTTGTCTCCGCTTTCCACCGCTTTCTCTACCTTCTTCAGCAAGTGCAGGTCAATAAAAGGACCTTTCTTGAGAGAACGTGGCATGGCTTATCCTCTAAAATTATTTGCTACGGCGACGTACGATAAATTTATCAGTACGCTTGTTGCTGCGGGTCTTCTTACCTTTGGTCTGAACGCCCCACGGAGTTACCGGGTGCTTACCAAAGTTACGACCTTCACCACCACCATGTGGGTGGTCTACCGGGTTCATCGCGGTACCGCGAACGGTCGGACGAACACCACGCCAGCGTGCAGCACCAGCTTTACCCAGAACGCGCAGCATATGCTCAGCATTGCCAACTTCGCCCAGGGTTGCACGGCAGTCTGCTTCGACTTTACGCATTTCACCAGAACGCAGACGCAGGGTGACATAAGCACCATCACGAGCAACGATCTGAACGTAAGTACCAGCAGAACGTGCCAGCTGACCGCCTTTACCTGGTTTCATTTCTACGTTGTGAACGGTAGAACCAACCGGGATGTTGCGCATCGGCAGGGTGTTGCCTGGTTTGATTGCAGCATCAACGCCAGACTGAATCTGGTCGCCAGCTTTCAGGCCTTTAGGGGCCAGGATGTAACGGCGTTCACCGTCTTTGTACAGAACCAGCGCGATGTTCGCAGAACGGTTCGGATCGTACTCAAGACGTTCAACAACTGCCGGGATACCGTCTTTGTTGCGTTTGAAGTCAACAATACGGTAAGCCTGCTTGTGGCCACCACCGATATGACGAGTGGTGATACGGCCATTGTTGTTACGACCACCGGATTTGCTGTTTTTTTCCAGCAACGGAGCAAAAGGTTTGCCCTTGTGCAGCTCAGGGTTAACCACTTTAACTACGTGGCGACGACCCGGAGATGTCGGTTTACATTTAACAACTGCCATTGTATTACTCCTCCGACTTACTCAGCGCCGCCAACGAAGTCCAGATTCTGGCCTTCTTTCAGGGTGACGTAAGCTTTTTTCCAGTCGCTACGACGACCGATACGCTGTCCGTGACGTTTAACTTTCCCTTTAACTACCAGGGTGTTAACGACTTCGACTTCGACTTCAAACAGTTTCTGCACAGCAGCTTTGATTTCTGCTTTGGTCGCGTCTTTAGCAACTTTGAGTACGATGGTGTTGGATTTTTCCATCGCAGTAGACGCTTTTTCAGAAACGTGCGGTGCACGCAGCACCTTCAGCAGACGTTCTTCACGAATCATGCCAGCATCTCCTCAACTTGCTTAACAGCATCAGCAGTCATTACGACTTTGTCGAAGGCGATCAGGCTAACCGGGTCGATACCAGTTGCATCGCGTACGTCAACCTTGTGCAGGTTGCGCGCAGCCAGGAACAGGTTCTCGTCCAGCTCACCGGTGATGATCAGCACATCTTCCAGAGCCATGTCTTTCAGTTTCTGTGCCAGCAGCTTAGTTTTCGGCGCTTCTACAGAGAACTTCTCGACAACGATCAGACGATCCTGACGTACCAGTTCGGACAGGATGCTTTTCAGCGCGCCGCGGTACATCTTCTTGTTAACTTTTTGACTGTGGTCCTGCGGACGAGCAGCAAAGGTCACGCCACCAGAACGCCAGATCGGGCTCTTGATAGAACCAGAACGCGCACGGCCGGTACCTTTCTGGCGCCACGGTTTTTTACCGGAACCAGTTACTTCAGCACGAGTCTTCTGAGCACGAGTGCCCTGACGAGCACCAGCTGCATAAGCAACAACAACCTGGTGAACCAGCGCTTCGTTGAAATCACGACCGAAGGTAGTTTCGGAAACAGTCAGCGCGCTCTGCGCGTCTTTCAATACTAATTCCATTGCTATCTCCTCACGCCTTCACAGCTGGTTTAACGATCAGGTCGCTACCGGTAGCACCCGGAACTGCACCTTTAACCAGCAGCAGGTTGCGCTCAGCGTCAACACGTACTACGTCCAGGCTCTGAACGGTTACACGCTCGTTACCCAGCTGACCTGCCATTTTCTTGCCTTTGAATACTTTGCCCGGAGTCTGGTTCTGACCGATAGAACCCGGTACGCGGTGAGACAAGGAGTTACCGTGAGTAGCGTCCTGGGTACGGAAGTTCCAGCGCTTAACGGTACCTGCGAAACCTTTACCTTTGGAGGTGCCAGTTACGTCAACTTTTTTAACGTCAGCAAACAGTTCAACGCTAATGCTCTGACCTACAGTGAACTCTTCGCCTTCAGCCAGGCGGAATTCCCACAGACCACGACCAGCTTCTACGCCAGCTTTAGCGAAGTGACCAGCTTCAGGCTTGGTCACACGGTTAGCTTTTTTAGCACCGGTGGTTACCTGAATAGCACGGTAGCCATCGTTAGCCAGGTCTTTAACCTGAGTAACGCGGTTTGCTTCAACTTCGATTACGGTTACTGGGATAGAAACGCCGTCTTCTGTGAAGATACGGGTCATACCCACTTTTTTACCGACTAAACCAATCATTGTTTCAACCTCTCAATCGCTCAATGACCTGATTAACCCAGGCTGATCTGCACGTCTACACCGGCAGCCAGATCCAGACGCATCAGAGCATCAACGGTTTTCTCGGTTGGCTCAACGATGTCAACCAGACGCAAGTGAGTACGAATTTCGTACTGATCGCGCGCGTCTTTGTTGACGTGCGGGGAGATCAGAACAGTGAAGCGCTCTTTGCGTGTCGGCAGCGGGATCGGACCACGGACCTGCGCACCAGTGCGCTTGGCAGTCTCGACGATTTCCGCGGTTGCTTGATCGATCAGACGATGATCAAACGCTTTCAGGCGGATACGGATTCTTTGGTTCTGCATGAGACCAGAGCTCCAATTATTTTATAAACGAAAATGATTACTCCTCAGACCCATTACGATTGATGGGAGAGTGTAACCGTTCTTACGTAGCCCCCCGATTGGGAGCATTGTTAGGTAGCCAAAATCAGCTAACTGAGGTTCAGATTGAACCTGCTGTCAACTACGACAAGCCCGCGCATTATACGTAAATCTGAGTCTGACGCAAGCATCGCGTAGAAATTAATCGCAATGAACAGATTGCGAGCTGTATTCCACCCAATATGTAAGATTGTGAAGACAGGATTTTTCGCTGGAACGAGGTTAACAAAGCAGTAAATCCTTTGTTGATGATTATCTGACGCTATTAGAAGGTGATACGTCAATTACAGAGGATGTTTTATGGATACTACCCTTCCCTTTCTGAGCTTATACGTTTGTTTATCGACGCTGCTTTTCTTCTATGATGCAAAGCATGGTTTGTTGCCCGACAGATTTACCTGCCCGCTGCTCTGGTCAGGGCTTCTGTTTTATCAAATTTGTCACCCGGCCGATTTAGCCAATGCGTTATGGGGGGCAATTATCGGCTACGGCGCATTCGCCATTATTTACTGGGGTTACCGCACTCTGCGACATAAAGAAGGATTAGGTTATGGAGATGTGAAGTTTCTCGCCGCGCTGGGTGCCTGGCATACATGGACATTCCTGCCGCGGCTGGTTTTCCTTGCTGCCTCATTTGCTTGCGGGGCTGTTGCTCTTGGTGTACTCATAAGAGGAAAAGAATCATTAAAAAACCCGCTGCCTTTTGGACCATTTCTGGCGGCTGCGGGTTTCGTTGTTGGCTGGGATAGTTTGCTGACAGACAGTTAGTCTTAAACTTTAATTTGTGATTGCAGATAATTTTGCAGCCCAATTTTACTTATCAGATCCAGTTCAGTTTCGAGCCAATCGATGTGACCTTCTTCATCGCCAAGGATCTCAATCATCATATCGCGGCTGACATAATCATGGACACTGTCAGCATAAGCAATAGCCTCACGGAGATCCTTAGCGCCTTCCTGCTCTAATCGCAGGTCGGATTGCAGCATCTCTTCGACATCTTCACCAATCCCCAGTTTGCCTAAATCCTGTAAGTTGGGGATCCCCTCTAAGAACAAAATACGCTCGATATATTTATCTGCGTGTTTCATCTCATCAATAGATTCATGGTATTCGACATCATTAAGACGCATCAGACCCCAGTTTTTAAACATTCGGGCATGAAGAAAATACTGATTTATTGCAACAAGCTCGTTTCCCAATAGTTTATTGAGATAATTTATGATTTTAACATCGCCTTTCATTTTATAGTCCCTCCGCTTCCACTATTAGAGCGTAGATGGGGCTAGCGGGATGTCAAAAAATAAGCGGGAACTTTAGGCGCTCTCTTTGAATTCGGGCATCTGCAACAACTCATCCTGCATTACTTCACGTGCAGCACGAATGCACTTACCACATTGATTTCCAACAGGAATAAACTTGCGTAATTGTTGAAAGGATTGAGGATGAAACTGACGCACTGCCTGGCGAATTTTTTTGTCGCTTACACCATTACACAAACAAATGTACATGATTGCTCCCGTGCAAATTATGCGCAAAGTGTAAATGAGAATGGTTATAATTACAATAGCACAGTTTTATTTACCCCTGAAGTAAGCGAGCAAAAATTACGGCTAAATATTTCCAGATAAAATCACGGACAGCAAAAAGGGCGCCGAAGCGCCCTTTTCAATTCAAAACTAATTAACGAGTAATTAGCCCAGAACTTTAGCTACAACGCCCGCGCCAACGGTACGGCCGCCTTCACGGATTGCGAAACGCAGACCGTCGTCCATCGCGATCGGGTGGATCAGGGTAACAACCATTTTGATGTTGTCGCCCGGCATTACCATCTCTACGCCTTCCGGCAGTTCGATGGTACCCGTCACGTCAGTAGTACGGAAGTAGAACTGCGGACGGTAGCCTTTGAAGAACGGAGTATGACGACCGCCTTCATCTTTGGACAGAATGTACACTTCAGATTCGAACTTGGTGTGCGGCTTGATGGTGCCCGGCTTAGCCAGTACCTGACCACGTTCGATTTCTTCACGTTTGATACCACGCAGCAGAACACCTACGTTCTCACCAGCACGGCCTTCGTCCAGCAGTTTGCGGAACATTTCAACGCCAGTACAGGTAGACTTCTGAGTCTCTTTGATACCAACGATTTCAACTTCTTCGCCCACTTTGATGATACCGCGTTCTACACGACCGGTAACAACGGTACCACGACCGGAAATGGAGAATACGTCTTCGATCGGCAGCAGGAACGGCTTGTCAATCGCACGCTCTGGTTCCGGAATGTAAGAATCCAGGAAGCCAGCCAGTTCCAGGATTTTCGCTTCCCACTCTGCGTCGCCTTCCAGCGCTTTCAGAGCAGAACCACGAACGATCGGGGTGTCGTCGCCCGGGAAGTCGTACTGAGACAGAAGTTCACGAACTTCCATTTCAACCAGTTCCAGCAGCTCTTCGTCATCAACCATGTCGCATTTGTTCAGGAACACGATGATGTACGGAACGCCTACCTGACGACCCAGCAGGATGTGCTCACGAGTCTGCGGCATCGGGCCGTCAGTCGCAGCAACAACCAGGATAGCGCCGTCCATCTGCGCAGCACCAGTGATCATGTTTTTAACATAGTCAGCGTGGCCCGGGCAGTCTACGTGTGCGTAGTGACGGGTCGGGGTGTCGTATTCAACGTGGGAAGTGTTGATGGTGATACCACGCGCTTTTTCTTCCGGCGCGTTATCGATCTGGTCGAATGCGCGAGCAGCACCGCCGTAGGTTTTAGCCAGTACGGTGGTGATTGCAGCGGTCAGAGTAGTTTTACCGTGGTCAACGTGGCCGATAGTACCAACGTTAACGTGCGGTTTTGTACGTTCAAATTTTTCTTTAGACACGGCTATATTCCTTACTATAGTGCTCTCCCCTTCAGGAGAGAGCACGGGACTTTGGTATTAACCCTGAGGCTTATTTACCACGGGCTTCAATTACGGCCTGAGCAACGTTACTCGGCGCTTCATCATACTTCAGGAACTCCATGGTGTATGATGCACGACCTTTGGTCAGAGAACGCAGCTGAGTTGCATATCCGAACATTTCAGACAGCGGTACTTCAGCGTGGATCTTAACGCCAGTAACTTCAGATTCCTGACCTTTGAGCATACCACGACGACGGCTCAAGTCACCGATAACGTCACCGGTGTTCTCTTCCGGAGTCTCTACTTCAACCTTCATGATCGGCTCAAGCAGAACGGGTTTCGCTTTCTTAAAGCCTTCTTTAAAGGCGATAGACGCAGCCAGTTTAAACGCCAGTTCAGAGGAGTCAACGTCATGGTAAGAACCGAAGTGCAGACGAATACCCATGTCTACTACCGGGTAGCCTGCCAGCGGACCTGCTTTCAACTGTTCCTGGATACCTTTATCAACGGCCGGGATGTATTCGCCAGGGATTACACCACCTTTAATGTCGTTGATGAACTCGTAGCCTTTCGGGTTTGAACCCGGCTCCAGCGGGTACATGTCGATAACAACATGACCATACTGACCACGACCACCAGACTGTTTCGCGTGTTTACCTTCAACATCGGTAACTTTCTGGCGGATAGTTTCACGGTAAGCAACCTGCGGTTTACCGACGTTTGCTTCAACGTTGAATTCACGTTTCATACGGTCAACGATGATGTCGAGGTGCAGTTCGCCCATACCCGCGATGATGGTCTGGTTAGATTCTTCGTCAGTCCATACACGGAAAGACGGGTCTTCTTTAGCCAGACGGCCCAGAGCCAGACCCATTTTTTCCTGGTCAGCTTTGGTTTTCGGTTCAACTGCGATGGAGATTACCGGCTCAGGGAATTCCATACGTTCCAGAATGATCGGCGCATCCGGGTCACACAGGGTGTCACCAGTGGTTACGTCTTTCAGACCGATTGCAGCTGCGATGTCGCCCGCGCGAACTTCTTTGATCTCTTCACGTTTGTTAGCGTGCATCTGAACGATACGACCGAAACGCTCACGTGCAGCTTTCACGGAGTTCAGTACGGTATCACCAGAGTTAACCACACCGGAGTACACACGGAAGAAGGTCAGGTTACCCACAAACGGGTCGGTAGCGATTTTGAACGCCAGTGCAGAGAACGGCTCGTCATCACTTGCGTGACGCTCAGCCGGAGTGTCTTTACCGTCGTCCAGAATACCGTTGATCGCAGGTACGTCAACCGGGGATGGCAGGTAATCAATTACCGCATCCAGCATCGCCTGAACACCTTTGTTCTTGAACGCAGAACCACAGGTTACCAGGATGATTTCGTTGTTCAGAACGCGCTGACGCAGAGCACCTTTGATTTCTGCTTCAGTCAGTTCTTCACCACCCAGATATTTTTCCATCAGCTCTTCAGAAGCTTCAGCTGCGGATTCGATCAGATTCTGGTGCCATTCGTTAGCCAGTTCAACCATGTCTGCCGGGATATCTTCGTATTCGAAGGTTACGCCCTGGTCAGCGTCGTTCCAGTTGATAGCTTTCATTTTCACCAGGTCAACAACACCGGTGAAATGTTCTTCAGCACCAATTGCCAGCTGCAGCGGAACCGGGTTCGCGCCCAGACGGGTTTTGATCTGGTTAACAACTTTCAGGAAGTTCGCACCCATGCGGTCCATTTTGTTAACGAACGCAATGCGTGGAACTTTATATTTGTTAGCCTGACGCCATACGGTTTCAGACTGCGGCTGAACACCACCAACTGCGCAGTAAACCATTACCGCACCATCGAGAACACGCATGGAACGTTCTACTTCGATTGTGAAGTCAACGTGTCCCGGGGTGTCGATGATGTTGATGCGATGCGGCTCATACTGCTTAGCCATACCAGACCAGAATGCAGTAGTCGCAGCGGAAGTGATGGTAATACCACGTTCCTGCTCCTGCTCCATCCAGTCCATGGTTGCAGCGCCGTCATGAACTTCACCGATTTTATGGTTTACACCGGTGTAGAACAGAATACGTTCGGTAGTAGTGGTTTTACCGGCGTCGATGTGCGCACTGATACCGATGTTACGGTAGCGTGCGATGGGTGTTGTACGAGCCATTTGTTTCCTCGTTTATCTTTTAGGCGTTCAATTTAAGTAGCCCAAAGCGGGCTGCTTACTGGAAGCGCCCGCCTGGTGACTAAAACTCCGAAGGGATTACCAACGGTAGTGTGCGAACGCCTTGTTGGCTTCGGCCATACGGTGAACGTCTTCACGTTTCTTAACTGCAGTACCTTTGTTTTCTGCAGCATCAGAAAGTTCGTTCGCCAGGCGCAGAGCCATGGATTTATCACCGCGTTTACGAGCAGCTTCAACGATCCAACGCATTGCCAGAGCATTACGACGAACCGGACGGACTTCAACTGGTACCTGATAAGTAGAACCACCAACGCGGCGAGACTTAACTTCTACAGTCGGGCGCACGTTTTCGAGAGCTACTTCGAATGCTTCCAGTTCAGATTTACCAGAGCGCTGAGCCAGGGTCTCCAGCGCGCTGTATACGATAGATTCAGCAGTAGATTTTTTACCATCTACCATCAGGATATTTACAAATTTAGCCAGCAGTTCTGATCCGAACTTCGGATCCGGCAGAATTTTACGCTGACCAATGACGCGACGACGTGGCATGGAAATACTCCGTTGTTAATTCAGGATTGTCCAAAACTCTACGAGTTTAGTTTGACATTTAAGTTAAAACGTTTGGCCTTACTTAACGGAGAACCATTAAGCCTTAGGACGCTTCACGCCATACTTGGAACGAGCCTGCTTACGGTCTTTAACGCCGGAGCAGTCAAGCGCACCACGTACGGTGTGGTAACGAACACCCGGGAGGTCTTTAACACGACCGCCACGGATCAGGATCACGGAGTGCTCCTGCAGGTTGTGACCTTCACCACCGATGTAGGAAGTCACTTCGAAACCGTTAGTCAGACGAACACGGCACACTTTACGCAGCGCGGAGTTCGGTTTTTTAGGAGTGGTAGTATATACACGAGTACATACGCCACGTTTTTGCGGGCATGCTTCCAGCGCAGGCACGTTGCTTTTCGCAACTTTGCGAGCACGTGGTTTGCGTACCAGCTGGTTAACTGTTGCCATTAAATAGCTCCTGGTTTTAGCTTTTGCTTCGTAAACACGTAATAAAACGTCCTCACACAATATGAGGACGCCGAATTTTAGGGCGATGCCGAAAAGGTGTCAAGAAATATACAACGATCCCGCCATCACCAGGCCAACTGGCTGGTGTGCTTAACCGTAAGTCTGACGAAATCAGTATAGTCAATCGGGATGATGTCGTTCGAAATTTGACCAGCCAAACCGCGGGCAATAAGGTCTTCGTTAAGGGCATAGACCTTAATGGGGGCATTACGCAGGCTTTCAAGGAAACGGTTACCATCAACAGCGGCAGTGACACCATCCTGCAATAGCAGCAACTCATCTCCTTCACTGACAAGACGCAGTAGCGCAGGAAAATCCGTCAGCCAGGGTGAGCGATGTAATGTATGCAGCATAGGCGTCTCAAAATCTCAAAATGACATCATAATTGCCGAGTTCCTGACGAAGTACTTCCGGTTCGAGGGGAGTGACCTCCACCACGAATGAAGTTTGCATGGCTAACCCACGTTCACGCAAAGAAGCCGCACAAACCCAACACCGTTCAATGTCATACAGGCCCAGCAGTTTAAAGGTGGCGATATAATCACGTGCCAGCACAGTATCAGGCTTTTGTCCTGGCAGAAGCTGAAAAACGCCATCGGCGATAAAGAAGACCGCGAGTTCATCAGTTAAAGCGGAAGTGGCGAGTAAAGCATCTAATCCTTCCCGGCCTGAAGCTGTACCATGAGGCGCAGTAGAAAAAACAAACGCAATTCGTTTCATCAGAACTGTACCACCCTGTCACAGGTCAGCGAGGCTTCCGCCAGCGCACCAAGTCCGCTTAAGGTAAAGCCTGGCTGAAGGTTAGCTGATGTCAGACCTAATCTTCCTGCCTCAGTTTCATCGACAACACCACGGCGTAATGCTGCCGCCACGCAAATATTCAGCGCCACGTTGTGCTGTGTATTCAATTGTTGCCAGCCGCGCACGAGATCAAATTCATCACTCGCCGGTGAGGTCAACTGATTAGCGTTATAGACACCTTCCCGGTAGAAAAAAACGCTGCTTAGCTCATGGCCTTCTGCTATCAGCGCCTGTGCAAACTGAAAAGCACTACTCGCCTGCTGCGTACCGTATGCCGGCCCGGTCACCACGATAGCAAAACGCATTACTTATCTTGCCCCTGGAAGTCGCCGTTTTTGAACTGGCGAATATAGAGATAGACAGTATGTTTGGAAATGTTCAGGCGGTCAGCAACCTGATTGATTGCATCTTTGATATCGAAGATGCCTTTCTCATACAGATTTAGCACGATCTGACGATTTTTAGCGTTATTAGAAACATTGCGATCGGCGTTCACTTCTTCAATGGTGAACTCCAGCGTTTGCGTAACCAGATCTTCAACGGAAGAAGCAAAGTTGACGCTTGAACCAACGTCAGGAGTTTCAGGCGGCACAAAGGTGCTCATAATCTGCGAGAAAGGAACATCAAGATTCATATTGATGCATAACAGACCAATCACCCGTTGTTCGCGGTTACGAATGGCGATGGTCAGAGACTTCATTAATACGCCGCTTTTGGCGCGAGTAAAATAGCATTTAGAAACACTGCTATCCGCTCCCGTCATATCATGCAGCATACGTAGCGCCAGGTCGGTAATCGGTGAACCAATCTTCCGGCCTGTATGTTCGCCGTTAGCAATTCGAATGGCCGAACATTTTAAATCCTGCAAAGAGTGCAAAACGATTTCACAGTGGGAGCCAATGAGCATCGCTAACCCGTCCACTACCGCTTCGTAGGATTTCAGAATATCAAAATCGGTCTGGTCGAAAGGACGTTGGTCCAGTAAATCCAACTCACTGGTTTCGTTGGTTAAAAGCGACCTGGACATGAAAAAAAACACTCCTTTTCAGGAACCTGTCGTTAACTTTTCAGGGCAGGCTCATTAATGATGCGGGTAACTAAATTAATACAGCGGAGGTTCCGCTTTCCAGTACTAATTATATCCGGCCTGCAATAAAAAAACCGCCGCCTGGTCAGGCGGCGGTTCTCAATGCTTATTTTTTAGCTGCTTTCGCGTCTGCTTCTGCCGCTGCTTCTGGTTTCGCATCAGCCTTCGGCGCCGGCTTCACATCCAGCAGTTCTACATCGAACACCAGCGTAGAATTCGGTGGAATTCCCGGAACGCCCGCTTTGCCGTAAGCCAGCTCTGGTGGAATAACCAGCTTGATCTTGCCGCCTTTCTTGATGTTTTTCAGACCTTCAGTCCAGCCTGGGATCACACCGTCCAGACGGAAAGAGAGCGGTTCGCCACGGGTGTAAGAGTTATCAAACTCTTTACCGTCGATCAGCGTACCTTTGTAGTTTACGACTACAGTATCGCTGTCTTTCGGCGCTTCGCCAGAGCCTGCTTTCTCTACCTGGTAAACCAGGCCAGTAGAAGAGGTTTTCACACCTTTCTCTTTAGCAAATTTCTCGCGATATTCTTTACCTTTCGCTTCGTTATCAGCCGCGTCTTTTTCCATCTTCGCCTGAGCAGCAGACTTCACGCGTGCTTCAAATGCCTGCAAAGTCTGTTCGATCTCTTGATCGGAAAGCTTGCTCTTATCCGCAAACGCATCCTGAACACCAGCGATCAGCTGATCTTTATCCAGTTTGATGCCCAGCTTTTCTTGCTCTTTCAGAGAGTTTTCCATGTAACGACCCAGCGAAGCGCCCAGTGCGTAAGCTGATTTTTGATCGTCATTTTTGAACTCTGCTTTGCTGTCAGCAGTTGCAGCAGGTTTCGCAGCTTCAGCAGCAAAGGTGATTGGCGCATGCAGAGCAACGGCCATAGTGGTCGCCAGCAGCGTGACTTTAAACAGTGATTTCATCCATATCTCCAGGATCGGGGCATCTCACCCCTGGGTTAACTATTATCAGAAGGGTACTATAAAGCGTTGTCGAACAAATCTACATACGGACACGCTCTATTATCATCTATTTTCAGACTCTTTTTGTTTAAATTAGTTTCGATGCTGCAAAATGAATGCTGTCTCTGACAACAAAGTTAAGTAGAATCCGCGGCGATTATTCGACACAAGAGGTGAACCATGCAGGATTTATCTATGGAAGCACGCCTGGCAGAGCTGGAGAGTCGACTGGCTTTTCAGGAAATCACCATTGAAGAACTGAACGTCACGGTAACCGCTCATGAAATGGAGATGGCGAAACTGCGCGATCATCTGCGTCTGCTGACCGAGAAGTTAAAAGCCAGCCAGCCGTCAAACATCGCTTCGCAGGCTGAAGAAACGCCGCCGCCGCATTATTGAGGCGAAAAAAAAGCGGGACATACCCGCTTTTTTGATACCTTTACAGTATTAGTGGCAACCGCAACCGCCGTTACCCTTACCGCCACAGCAGCCTTCACCGCCGTGTTCATGGCCATGATCGTGACCGCCGCAGCAACCTTCATGATCGTGATGATGATCGTGAGCACCATGAACGTGACCATGAGCCAGTTCTTCTTCGGTCGCTTCGCGAATCGCCACAACTTCAACGTTGAATTTCAGATTCTGACCCGCCAGCATGTGGTTACCATCAACCACGACGTGATCATCTTCAACGGCGGTGATTTCAACCGGTACTGGCCCCTGGTCAGTTTCAGCCAGGAAGCGCATACCCACTTGCAGTTCGTCAACGCCCATAAAGACGTCTTTAGGAACACGCTGAACCAGGTTTTCGTCGTACTGACCGTAAGCGTCGTTCGCACCAACAGCGACATCAAATTTGTCGCCAACTTCATGACCTTCCAGCGCCGTTTCCAGGCCAGAGATCAGGGAACCGTGACCATGCAGGTAGTCCAGCGGCGCACTCACCGGAGACTCATCAACCAACACACCGTCTTCTGTACGTACCTGATAGGCCAGGCTGACCACCAGGTCTTTTGCTACTTTCATGATATCTCCTGAGCATGGGAAGAATAGTGGCGCAGATTGTATCGGAATTCTGCAGCCGTGTACTCACTAGCTTAAAAAAACTCGGCACATATCGCTAGTCCGGGTGAAAAATCCCGATAACTTGCTCATCTTTGCGAACGTGATCGCGAGCTTCTTTATCGACTTCCCGCATCTGGTATCCACACTTAACGCATTCAACAATATCAATATTATTTTCGCGCCACATCGCCATGGCGTCTTGCGCCTGACAGGCTGGACATTTCGCGCCAGCGATAAAACGTTTTCGGATTGCCATCGTTATCCTCTACTCAAATTCATCCCAGCCATCCAACTGGCGTCGTTCTTGTTGCATTTCACGCTGGAAAATCTCTTCCAGTTCGCGTCGGGCTTCCCTGGCGCGAGAAATTTGTACCGTATCGGTATGCATAGGAATTAGCTCTCGCAGCATCCTCATATCCAGGCGTCGAAAATGCAGTTGCGCCCGCTGTGCCTGATGCGGATGCATCCCCAAAGAAACCAGCGTCTTGCGCCCCAGCTCTAACGCACTGGAGAATGTCTCGCGGGAAAACTGCGTCACCCCTGCCTGTAATAACTCATGCGCCTCCACACGTCCGCGCGCTCGCGCAAGAATATGCAAATGTGGGAAATGTTGCTGGCAAACCTCCACCAGCTTCATGGTGTCTTCCGGTTCGTTACAGGTAATAACGATAGACTCTGCGGCCTCTGCGCCTGCGGAGCGTAAAAGGTCAACCTGCGTGGCATCACCGTAATAAACTTTGTAGCCATATTTGCGCATCAGGTTAACGGCGCTGATATCCCGTTCCAGCACGGTAATCCGCATTTTATTTGCCATCAGCAAACGACCAATGACCTGACCAAAACGTCCGAAGCCCACCACAATCACCTGCGGTTTATCATCGTTAACCCACGGTTTTTCATCCTCTTCTTCCGGGGCGTTGAACTGGCGGGATAGCCATTTATCCACCAACTTCATCAGCAACGGCGTGGTCATCATGGAAAGCGTTACCGTCACCAGCAACAGCGCCATCTGGTCGCCCTGGAATAAGCGTTGCGAAGAAGCGGTAGAAAAGAGCACAAAGGCAAACTCGCCGCCCTGACTCAACACGCCAGCAAATTGCATCCGCTCAGAACTGCGTACGCCATACAGTCGCGCCAACAGATACAGCACGAGAATTTTCACCGCCACCAGCACAACCACGCTTATCACTACCCACAACAGATGGATATAAAGTACGCCAGGGTTGAGCGACATGCCGACCGAGATAAAAAATAGCCCGAGCAGCAAGCCTTTAAACGGATCGATAGCCGTTTCCAGTTCATGGCGATATTCACTTTCCGCCAGCAGCACGCCCGCAATAAACGTACCGAGCGCCATCGACAGCCCCAGCACATCCATAAACAATGCGGACCCCAACACCAGCAGCAGCGTCGCGGCGGTGAACACTTCCCGCACGCCGGAAGCCGCAATAAAACGAAATACCGGACGTAACAAATAGCGCCCGCCAATCAGCATGCCGACAAACGCCAGCACCTTCATACCGACCTTCATCCAGTCGAAATGCTCATCTGCCGATCCCGCCAACAACGGCACTAATGCCAGTGCCGGGATCACCGCCAGATCCTGAAACAGCAAAACCGAAAAACCTAGCTGTCCAGATTCGCTGCGATTCATCCCTTTCTCACGCATCAGCTGCAACGCCATTGCGGTTGAAGACATCGCAAGGCCAATGCCCCCCACCGCCGCCGCCTGCCAGGAGAAATCCGTCAGTATCAATAATCCCGCCAGCAACGCCGCGCTTAACAGCACCTGTGCCGCGCCTACGCCAAAAATCGAACGCCGTAGTTGCCAAAGTTTGGAGGGATTCAACTCCAGACCGATGATAAACATCAGGAACACCACGCCGAGCTCCGAAAAGTGGAGGATCTCATCGACGTCGCTAATAAACCCAAGCCCCCACGGGCCAATCGCAATCCCTGCCAGCAAATATCCCAACACAGCGCCAATGCCCAGCCGCGATGCTAATGGCACCGCAACCACCGCCGCGAAGAGAAACAACACTCCCGCGAGTAAAAAATCGGAACCTTCCATCAGCGACCTCCCGCAGGGAGCGGATTTGCCAGCCAGTCACCGTAGGCTCTGGCATGACTCGCCAGCTCCTGTGCGCTTTGCCGTCTCGCCCGGTAAATAATGATGGGGCTTAACCAGTGCATCCGACACATGCCCGCCGTCAATTCAAAGGGCCGCAGGACATCGCTCATCGGATAACGATTTAACGCGTCATAGCGATAGGCACTTTCCGGCTCGCCGGTGGTGATCACACTGCGCCAGTACTTTCCCGTCAGTTGATTTCCTTCCGGCCCGCTGGCAAAACCACGGCTTAACACCCGATCCAGCCACTCTTTCAGTAACGCCGGGCAGCTGTAGGTATAAAGAGGATGCTGAAAAACAATCACCTCGTGTTCGCGCAGCAATGCCTGCTCACGGGGGATATCAATAAAAAAGTCGGGATAGTGCGCGTAAAGGTCGTGCACGGTAACATTGCTGAGCTGCGTAGCCGGTTTAAGCAGCACCCGGTTTGCCACCGAGTCCTGAGATTCCGGATGGGCATACAGCAGCAAAACTTTCGCTGGCTGAGACATCATCCCCCTCCCGGTATGGTTTTGTGTTTTGTGTCGCGTCGCTGTTTTGGGCTACCATTGCGCCCGGTGCGGCAGCTCGCCCATACACTACATTATCATAATGATAATTTAACATAGTCTGAACATACGGCGCCTTATGATTGTTTTCTCCTCGTTACAAATTCGTCGCGGCGTGCGCGTCCTGCTGGATAATGCCACCGCCACCATTAACCCTGGTCAGAAAGTCGGCCTGGTGGGTAAAAACGGCTGCGGTAAATCTACCCTGCTCGCATTGCTGAAAAATGAAATCAGCGCCGACGGCGGCAGCTACACCTTCCCTGGTAGCTGGCAACTGGCGTGGGTGAATCAGGAAACACCTGCACTACCCCAAGCAGCGCTGGAATATGTCATTGATGGCGACCGCGAATATCGCCAACTGGAAGCACAACTCCACGACGCCAACGAACGTAACGACGGGCACGCCATTGCCACCATTCACGGCAAGCTGGACGCTATCGACGCGTGGAGTATTCGTTCCCGCGCCGCCAGCCTGCTGCACGGCCTCGGTTTCAGCAATGAGCAACTGGAGCGTCCGGTGAGCGATTTCTCCGGTGGCTGGCGTATGCGCCTTAACCTCGCTCAGGCGCTGATTTGCCGTTCAGACTTACTGCTGCTCGACGAACCGACAAACCACCTCGATCTCGATGCCGTTATCTGGCTGGAAAAATGGCTGAAGAGCTATCAGGGTACATTGATCCTGATCTCCCACGACCGTGACTTTCTCGATCCGATCGTCGATAAAATCATTCATATCGAACAGCAAAATATGTTCGAGTACACCGGTAACTACAGCTCCTTTGAAGTACAGCGCGCTACCCGTCTGGCGCAACAACAGGCGATGTACGAAAGCCAGCAAGAGCGCGTGACACATCTGCAAAGTTACATCGATCGTTTCCGCGCCAAAGCCACTAAAGCAAAACAGGCCCAAAGCCGCATTAAGATGCTCGAGCGTATGGAGTTGATTGCTCCCGCGCACGTCGACAACCCGTTCCGCTTTAGCTTCCGCGCACCGGAAAGCCTGCCAAATCCGTTGTTGAAGATGGAAAAAGTCAGCGCAGGCTATGGCGATCGCATTATTCTCGATTCGATAAAACTGAATCTGGTACCGGGTTCGCGCATTGGTCTGTTAGGCCGCAACGGCGCAGGTAAATCAACATTAATCAAACTGTTAGCTGGAGAGCTGGCGCCAGTCAGCGGTGAAATTGGTCTGGCGAAAGGGATCAAACTCGGCTACTTCGCCCAGCATCAACTGGAGTATCTGCGCGCCGACGAATCACCTATTCAACATCTGGCACGTTTAGCGCCGCAAGAGCTGGAGCAAAAACTGCGTGATTACCTCGGCGGCTTTGGTTTCCAGGGCGATAAAGTAACGGAAGAAACGCGCCGCTTCTCCGGTGGGGAAAAAGCCCGCCTGGTACTGGCGCTGATCGTCTGGCAACGTCCGAATCTGTTGCTGCTCGACGAACCGACCAACCACCTCGACCTCGACATGCGCCAGGCACTCACCGAAGCGTTGATCGAATTTGAAGGCGCGCTGGTCGTCGTTTCGCACGACCGCCATTTGCTGCGTTCCACTACTGACGATCTCTATCTGGTTCACGATCGTAAAGTCGAACCGTTTGACGGCGATCTGGAAGATTATCAACAGTGGTTGAGCGACGTACAAAAACAGGAAACTCAAACCGACGAAGCGCCGAAAGAGAACGCCAACAGCGCCCAGGCGCGTAAAGATCAGAAGCGTCGGGAAGCAGAATTACGTGCGCAAACTCAGCCCCTGCGTAAAGAGATTGCTCGTCTGGAAAAAGAGATGGAGGCGCTAAACACGCAACTGATGCAGGCGGAAGAGAAACTTGCCGACAGCGAACTGTACGACCAGAGCCGTAAAGCAGAACTGACCGACTGCCTGCAACAACAAGCCCGCGCCAAATCCAGACTGGAAGAGTGTGAAATGGCGTGGCTGGAAGCCCAGGAACAACTTGAGCAGATGCTGCAGGAAGGCCAAAGCAACTGATGGCGCAGATAACGGCAACCGATCTCAACGACGCCAGCAGCAGTGCTGAGTTCACCCCCATGCGCGGTTTCAGTAATTGCCATCTGCAAACCATGCTGCCGCGTCTGTTTCGTCGTCAGGTGAAATTCACCCCGTACTGGCAGCGGCTGGAACTGCCCGACGGCGATTTTGTCGATCTCGCGTGGAGTGAAGATCCCGCACAGGCGCAATATAAACCGCGTCTGGTTGTGTTTCACGGGCTGGAAGGCAGCCTCAATAGCCCTTATGCGCATGGTCTGGTCGAGGCGGCGAAAAAGCGCGGCTGGCTGGGCGTGGTGATGCATTTTCGCGGCTGCAGCGGTGAACCAAACCGTATGCACCGCATTTACCATTCGGGAGAAACCGAAGACGCCAACTGGTTTTTACGCTGGCTGCAACGCGAGTTTGGTCATGCGCCAACGGCTGCCGTCGGCTATTCGCTCGGTGGTAATATGCTGGCCTGTTTGCTGGCTAAAGAAGGCAATGATCTCCCGATTGATGCGGCAGTGATTGTCTCCGCGCCGTTTATGCTGGAAGCCTGTAGTTATCATATGGAAAAGGGCTTTTCCCGCGTGTATCAGCGTTACTTGCTGAACCTGTTAAAAGCCAATGCTGCGCGCAAACTGGCGGCCTACCCCGGTACGCTACCGATTAATCTCGCGCAGTTAAAATCGGTACGTCGCATTCGTGAATTTGACGATCTGATCACCGCCAAAATTCACGGCTACGCTGACGCTATCGACTATTATCGTCAATGTAGCGCCATGCCGATGCTCAATCGGATAGCCAAACCGACGCTGATTATTCACGCCAAAGACGATCCGTTTATGGATCATCAGGTGATCCCGAAACCGGAAAATTTACCTCCTCAGGTGGAGTATCAACTGACTGAACATGGCGGTCACGTCGGCTTCATTGGCGGTACGTTATTCCACCCGAAAATGTGGCTCGAGTCACGCATTCCTGACTGGTTATCAACGTATCTGGAGGCGAAATCATGTTGATTCCCTGGCAAGACCTCTCCCCCGAAACGCTGGAAAATTTAATTGAAAGCTTTGTGTTACGTGAAGGCACCGATTATGGTGAACATGAGCGCACACTTGAACAGAAAGTCGCCGACGTCAAACGCCAGCTACAGTGCGGAGAAGCGGTGCTGGTGTGGTCGGAACTGCACGAAACGGTCAATATCATGCCGCGCAGTCAGTTTCGCGAATAACCTGCAACCGTCGGCGGACGAGATAATAATGATAGCTAAGTCATGGAGTTACTATGTCTGCCAAACATCCGGTCATTGCGGTAACAGGATCCAGCGGCGCGGGGACCACCACCACCAGCCTCGCGTTTCGCAAAATATTCGCGCAGTTAAATCTGCATGCAGCCGAAGTGGAAGGCGACAGTTTTCACCGCTATACCCGCCCGGAAATGGACATGGCGATCCGCAAAGCGCGCGATGCCGGGCGGCATATCAGTTACTTCGGCCCCGAGGCTAACGATTTCGGCCTGCTGGAACAGACCTTCATTGAATACGGTCAGAGCGGTAAAGGGAAATCTCGTAAATATCTGCACACCTACGATGAAGCGGTACCGTGGAATCAGGTGCCGGGGACATTCACTCCGTGGCAACCGCTGCCGGAACCCACTGATGTCCTGTTTTATGAAGGTTTACACGGCGGCGTAGTCACGCCACAGCATAACGTTGCGCAACATGTGGATTTACTGGTCGGCGTGGTGCCTATCGTTAACCTTGAGTGGATTCAAAAGCTCATTCGCGACACCAGCGAGCGCGGGCACTCACGAGAGGCGGTAATGGACTCAGTTGTGCGTTCAATGGAAGACTATATCAACTACATCACGCCGCAGTTTTCCCGCACCCATATTAACTTCCAGCGCGTTCCCACTGTCGACACCTCAAATCCGTTCGCGGCAAAAGGTATCCCGTCGCTGGATGAAAGCTTTGTGGTGATCCATTTCCGTAATCTGGAAGGTATTGATTTCCCCTGGCTGCTGGCGATGTTGCAGGGTTCATTCATTTCTCACATCAATACATTAGTAGTGCCAGGCGGCAAAATGGGTCTGGCAATGGAGTTAATTATGCTGCCGCTGGTACAACGCTTGATGGAAGGGAAGAAAATCGAGTAACTCACTTTTGAAGCCGGATAGAATATTATCCGGCTTCATACTTTAATCATGAAATCACGCGTCAACCACTTCATACGAATGGGTAATATTCACTGCTTTTTCCAGCATTAGCGCCACCGAGCAATACTTTTCGGCTGAGAGATCCACCGCACGCGCAACCGCTGCGTCTTTTAAGTCACGACCAGTGACAATAAAATGCAGATTAATGTGCGTAAACAGGCGTGGCGCCTCTTCGCGGCGTTCAGAGGTCAGTTTTACTTCACAATCGACCACATCCTGACGCGCTTTTTGCAGAATAGACACCACATCAATGGCACTACAACCACCTGCCGCCATCAACACCATTTCCATCGGACTGGGGGCTTTATCGCCAGAATTGCCGTCCATTAAAATCTGGTGACCAGAGGCGGATTCGCCCAGAAAAGTTAACCCTTCGACCCACTTCACACGCGCTTGCATAATTGGAACTCCATTGCATCAATTTTCCTGACAGAGTACGCGTACTGACCAAATCGCGCAACGGAAGGCGACCTGGGTCATGCTGAAGCGAGACACCAGGAGACACAAGGCGAAAGCTATGCTAAAACAGTCAGGATGCTACAGTAATACATTGATGTACTGCATGTATACAAAGGACGTCACATTACCGTGCAGTACAGTTGATAGCCCCTTCCCAGGTAGCGGGAAGCATATTTCGGCAATCCAGAGACAGCGGCGTTATCTGGCTCTGGAGAAAGCTTATAACAGAGGATAACCGCGCATGGTGCTTGGCAAACCGCAAACAGACCCGACTCTCGAATGGTTCTTGTCTCATTGCCACATTCATAAGTACCCATCCAAGAGCACGCTTATTCACCAGGGTGAAAAAGCGGAAACGCTGTACTACATCGTTAAAGGCTCTGTGGCAGTGCTGATCAAAGACGAAGAGGGTAAAGAAATGATCCTCTCCTATCTGAATCAGGGTGATTTTATTGGCGAACTGGGCCTGTTTGAAGAAGGCCAGGAGCGTAGCGCATGGGTACGTGCGAAAACAGCCTGTGAAGTGGCTGAAATTTCATACAAAAAATTTCGCCAACTGATTCAGGTAAACCCGGATATTCTGATGCGTCTCTCTGCACAGATGGCGCGTCGTCTGCAAGTCACTTCAGAGAAAGTGGGCAACCTGGCGTTCCTTGACGTTACAGGTCGCATCGCGCAGACGCTGCTGAATCTGGCCAAACAGCCTGATGCCATGACTCACCCGGACGGTATGCAAATCAAAATTACTCGCCAGGAAATCGGTCAGATTGTCGGCTGTTCCCGTGAAACCGTAGGGCGCATCCTGAAGATGCTGGAAGATCAAAATCTGATCTCCGCACACGGTAAAACCATCGTCGTTTACGGCACCCGTTAATCCCGTCGGAGTGGCGCGTTACTGAATAGCGCGCCATTTTGTTTAACCCGATGTGGCGCAGACTGATTTATCATCCCGATATCAACTATGCACTACGCCAAACGCTGGTGCTATGTTTGCCCGTGGCCGTTGGGTTAATGCTTGGTGAGTTAAGATTTGGTCTTCTCTTCTCCCTGGTTCCTGCCTGCTGTAACATCGCGGGGCTTGATACTCCCCACAAACGTTTTTTCAAACGCTTAATCATTGGCGCGTCTCTGTTTGCTACCTGTAGTTTGCTGACGCAACTCTTACTGACAAAAGATGTTCCCCTACCCTTTCTACTGACCGGGTTAACCCTGATGCTTGGCGTCACTGCCGAACTGGGGCCTTTACACGCTAAATTACTCCCCGCATCGCTGCTGGCTGCCATTTTTACCTTAAGTCTGGCAGGATACATGCCAGTCTGGGAACCGTTGCTTATCTACGCATTAGGCACGCTCTGGTACGGGCTGTTCAACTGGTTTTGGTTCTGGCTCTGGCGCGAACAACCGCTACGCGAGTCACTTAGCTTGCTGTACCGTGAACTGGCAGATTATTGCGAAGCCAAATATAGCCTGCTTACCCAGCATACCGATCCTGAAAAAGCATTGCCGCCGCTGCTGGTGCGCCAGCAAAAAGCCGTTGATTTAATTACCCAGTGCTATCAGCAAATGCATATGCTTTCCGCGCAAAATAATACCGATTACAAGCGGATGCTGCGTATTTTCCAGGAAGCGCTGGACTTACAGGAGCATATTTCGGTCAGTTTGCATCAACCTGAAGAGGTGCAAAAGCTGGTCGAGCGTAGCCATGCTGAAGAGGTTATCCGCTGGAATGCGCAAACCGTCGCCACTCGTCTGCGCGTACTGGCTGATGACATTCTTTACCATCGCCTGCCAACACGTTTTACGATGGAAAAGCAAATTGGCGCACTGGAGAAAATTGCCCGCCAGCACCCGGATAACCCCGTAGGGCAGTTCTGTTACTGGCATTTCAGTCGCATTGCCCGCGTGTTGCGTACGCAAAGGCCGCTTTATGCTCGCGACCTGTTGGCCGATAAACAACGCCGGATGCCTTTACTCCCGGCGTTGAAAAGCTATCTCTCATTGAAGTCTCCGGCGTTGCGTAATGCCGGACGACTGAGCGTGATGTTAAGCGTTGCCAGCTTGATGGGAACTGCTTTGCATTTACCGAAATCGTACTGGATCCTGATGACCGTGTTGCTGGTAACGCAAAATGGCTATGGTGCGACTCGCTTGCGGATTGTGAATCGTTCCGTCGGAACTGTCGTTGGGTTAATCATTGCAGGCGTGGCGCTGCACTTCAAAATACCGGAAGGCTACACCCTGACGCTGATGCTACTCACCACGCTCGCCAGCTATCTGATATTGCGCAAAAACTACGGCTGGGCGACGGTCGGTTTTACCATTACCGCCGTGTATACCCTGCAATTGCTGTGGCTGAACGGCGAGCAGTACATCATTCCTCGTCTTATCGATACCATTATTGGTTGTTTGATTGCTTTCGGTGGCACGGTCTGGCTGTGGCCGCAATGGCAGAGCGGCTTATTGCGGAAAAACGCCCATGATGCTTTAGAAACCTATCAGGAAGCGATTCGTCTGATTCTGAGTAAAGATCCACAACCTACACCACTGGCCTGGCAGCGAATGCGGGTGAATCAAGCGCATAACACCCTCTATAACTCATTAAATCAGGCGATGCAGGAACCCGCATTTAACAGCCATTACCTGGCCGATATGAAACTGTGGGTAACGCACAGTCAGTTTATTGTTGAGCATATTAATGCCATGACTACACTGGCGCGGGAACATCGGACATTACCGCCGGAGCTGGCACAAGAATATTTGCAGTCTTGTGAAATTGCCATTCAGCGTTGTCAACAGCGGCTGGAGTATGACGAACCGGGAAGTTCTGGCGATACCAATATTATGGATGCGCCGGAGATGCAGCCGCACGAAGGTGCGGCAGGTACGCTGGAACAGCATTTACAGCGGGTTATTGGTCATCTGAACACCATGCACACCATTTCGTCGATGGCGTGGCGACAGCGACCGCATCACGGGATTTGGTTGAACCGCAAGTTGCGGGATTCGAAGGCGTAATCAATTCATTGCCTGGAGCAAACCGTAGGTCGGATAAGGCGTTCACGCCGCATCCGACACCTTTTGTCTGATGCGACGCAAGCTGCGTCTTATCAGGCCTGGGTCCGTTTTACGCCCCAACCACCTTCGCCATGGCGCGGGCAAAACGTTGCATCCCTTCGTCGATATCAGCGTCTTCCACCACCAGCGACGGTGCAAAGCGCATTACATCGGGGCCGGCATTCAACACCATGACGCCAGCCTCAGCGCCCGCATACAGGAAATCACGCGCCCGACCTTTGTACTGTGGTTTCAGCTCAGCGCCAATCAACAACCCCATACCGCGAATATCGCTAAACACATCGTACTGCTGATCTATCTTCTGCAAATGGTCAACAAAACGCTGGCGTTTCGCGTGAATACCTTCCAGCACCTCCGGCGTATTGATGATATCAAAGGCCGCGCCCGCCACCGCACAGGCCAGCGGATTACCGCCGTAGGTTGAACCGTGAGAACCCGGATGAAACGCAGAAGCAATTTCTGCCGTAGTCAGCATGGCGCTAATCGGGAAGCCGCCGCCTAAGGCTTTCGCAGAGGTCAAAATATCCGGCGTCACGCCATAGTGCATATAGGCAAACAGATCGCCGGTCCGCCCCATCCCGCACTGCACTTCATCAAACACCAATAATGCCTGATGCTGATCGCACAACTCGCGCAAGCCTTGCAAGAATTCTGGCGTCGCTGCCGTCACGCCGCCCTCTCCCTGAATCGGCTCAACAACGACCGCGCAGGTATGATCATCCATCACGGCTTTTACTGCGTGGAGATCGTTAAAGGGAACGTGGATGATGTCTGCCGGTTTTGGCCCAAAGCCGTCGGAATATTTGGGCTGCCCGCCCACCGAGACGGTAAACAGCGAACGACCATGAAAAGCGTTGTGGAAGGCAATAATTTTGGTTTTGAACGGGCTATGGCGCACACAGGCGTAATGGCGTGCCAGTTTAAAGGCTGTTTCGTTAGCTTCCGTGCCGGAGTTCATAAACACTACGCGTTCGGCAAACGTTGCCTCAATCAGTTTACGCCCAAGACGCAGCGCCGGTTCATTGGTGAAAACGTTACTGATATGCCATAGCGTTTCCCCCTGGGTTTTTAACGCTTCCACCAGCGCCGGATGGCAATGGCCTAACGCCGTCACCGCAATCCCCCCCGCGAAATCGATGTACTCCTTGCCCTGCTGATCCCAAATTCGGCTGCCCTGACCTTTTACTGGAATAAACTCCGCCGGTGCATAAATCGGCAGGATCACTTCATCGAAAGTCGCACGTGTAATTGCTGTTTGTTCAGTTGCCATCTCATGATCACCCTGTTACGCATAAACCAATGTGAAATTATAATCACAAAATATGCATAAAAAATCACCCGATAGCAACCACAAATCAGCGATGCAGAAAATTAGCCAGCAGTTGATGCCCTTGTTCGCTGAGAATACTTTCTGGATGGAACTGTACGCCTTCCAGATCCCACTGGCGATGGCGAATTCCCATAATCTCACGGGTTTCGCTCCAGGCAGTCACTTCAAAACACGCGGGTAATGAGTCGGGTTCCACCACCAGCGAATGGTAGCGTGTCACGGTGAGTGGATTTGCCAGCCCCTTAAATACGCCCTCACCGTTATGCGTAATCGGTGAAGTTTTGCCGTGCATGACCTTTGCGGCGCGCACAACTTTGCCGCCAAATGCCTGCGCCATTGCCTGATGACCGAGGCAGACACCAAGAATCGGCAAACGTCCGGCATAGTGGCGAATAACGTCAAGGGAGATCCCGGCTTCATCGGGCGTACAGGGGCCAGGCGAGATGACAATTTTCTGCGGTTTAAGGGCGTCGATATCTGCCAGCGTCAATGCATCGTTACGCTTAACCAGCACATCAGCTCCCAGTTCGCAAAAATACTGGTAGAGGTTCCAGGTGAAAGAATCGTAGTTATCAATAAGCAGGATCATGGCAGCTCCGGTACGAAAGAACCGCGCTATTTTACTCAGATTCCCCGGCTTCGCTTACCACTTTGCTAAATATCGTCTGCAATGCGGTGAGATCACCCATGGCCCCGCTCTGATTCGCCTGATTCCAGGCCTCTTTTTCGATACCCAGCCAGCTCAGTTGATATCCGGCATGAATCGCCAGTTGTTCGAAGAAGATGCGCTGCGCCAGACCGCTTCCAACACGAAATGGATGCAGCACGTTGATTTCACAATAATAATGCGCCAGTCGCTCAACGAACATCTCTTTCTCAAGACCAGTCAGATACCCTTCTGCCTCCAGAGCCTGCATCAGGCCGTTCCCCTCTTTTTCGATATAAGCAAAGTGGCAAAACGGTGTATCTCCCTGATAAATATCGACTTCACGCAGTTGGCCCGCCCAGTCGAAAATATCCTGATACAACTGGCGGTGAATAACACATAAGTGCGGTAAACCACGCACCAGCGGACCAAGTTCGATAGTCGCCGCACGCAGTGCCGTCATTTCGTAAGCGGCCTGCTCCAGTTGCTGCTGCTGGCGGATATCCAGTCGGTTACGCATGATGTCGAGGCCAGGATAGAGATACGGGTCGCGCCCTTCGCCGAATTTATCGCTCATAGTGCCTCCTCAGCTCTTCAAGGCGCGCCAAAGCCTCTGCGGCAGTAAGAGTGACTAATGGCATCTCAACGCCTTCAAGACGACGGCTGGCCTGGAAATTACGATTACGCTGAAGCTCCCAGAGACGGGACTTTTGCTTATCGGTGAGTTTCTTCACTTGATGCCTCCCTGAACGTGTCCGTTTGCCACAAGTATAAGCGGCAAATCCGGGTTACGCCGGGAGAGCAAATGCGCGGACAATATTGCCCGCGCGAGAAATGATTACGGCAGGACTTTAGCGGAAAGGATAACTACCGGTTTTGACGGCACATTCCGGTACGGGCCAACGTCATGAGTCGGGACCTGGGAAATCTTATCGGCAACGTCCATACCCTTCACCACTTTACCAAAGACGGCGTAACCGAAATCACGCTGACCGTGGTCGAGGAAGGCATTGTCGGCAACGTTGATAAAGAACTGGCTGGTCGCGCTGTCTTTATCGGCAGTACGCGCCATAGCGATGGTGCCGCGAGTGTTGCGCAAGCCGTTATCGGCTTCATTTTTGATCGGTGGATTCGGTTTTTTCTGCTGCATCTGCTCAGTGAATCCACCGCCCTGAATCATAAAACCAGGGATCACCCGGTGAAAGGTCGTATTGTTATAAAAACCGCTGTTCACATAATCGACAAAGTTTTGCACTGACACCGGTGCTTTCTGGCTATCCAGCTCCAGTTCGATGTTACCAGCAGAGGTTGTCAACAATACGTGCGGATCCCCTTTCGCGGCCATCGCTGCAGGAGAGAGAGCAGAAAGAGCGAAAACAGCGGCCATAGCTGCCAGGGTCGATTTGAACATGAAAATTCCTTTACAGAGCAGAAAAAAGCAAGTGAAGAGATTCTAAATAGCCTTCAATGACAAGGCCATCCCTTTACCTAATTTTACGTACCTGAAATATATGTAACCTGACGATCACTTTTCAATACGTGATCAAAATCACGCAGGCAATGTAATTTAGCAACCGATTGCAATAAAACATTTAATCAGATCACAAAATCACCTAAAATCGCCCGCTCGCGGCATAGCCGCTATGCCATTATCTTTCTGAACACAGGCCAATCATGACTAACAGCAATCGCATCAAGCTCACATGGATTAGCTTTCTTTCCTACGCACTGACCGGTGCGCTGGTTATTGTCACCGGGATGGTGATGGGAAATATCGCCGATTATTTCAATCTGCCCGTTTCCAGCATGAGTAACACCTTCACCTTCCTCAATGCCGGCATTTTAATCTCTATCTTCCTCAACGCCTGGCTGATGGAAATCGTCCCGCTGAAAACGCAGTTACGTTTTGGTTTTCTCCTGATGGTGCTGGCGGTTGCTGGATTGATGTTTAGCCACAGTCTGGCGCTGTTCTCAGCGGCGATGTTCATCCTTGGGGTGGTTAGCGGTATCACTATGTCTATCGGCACGTTCCTCATAACACAAATGTATGAAGGGCGTCAGCGCGGTTCTCGTCTACTGTTTACCGACTCTTTCTTCAGTATGGCTGGGATGATTTTTCCGATGATCGCCGCGTTCCTGCTGGCGCGTAGCATTGAGTGGTACTGGGTTTATGCCTGCATCGGGCTGGTGTATGTCGCTATTTTTATTCTGACCTTCGGCTGTGAGTTCCCGGCATTGGGTAAACATGCGCCAAAAACTGACGCGCCGGTAGCGAAAGAAAAATGGGGGATCGGCGTACTGTTTCTCTCTATTGCCGCACTGTGCTACATCCTCGGTCAGTTAGGCTTTATCTCCTGGGTGCCGGAATATGCTAAAGGTCTGGGAATGAGCCTGAACGATGCGGGTACGCTGGTGAGCAATTTCTGGATGTCGTACATGGTCGGCATGTGGGCCTTCAGCTTTATCCTGCGTTTCTTTGACCTGCAGCGTATTCTGACCGTTCTGGCAGGTCTGGCTGCGATTCTGATGTATGTATTTAATACCGGAACGCCTGCGCACATGGCGTGGTCCATTCTCGCGCTGGGCTTCTTCTCCAGCGCGATCTATACCACCATCATTACTCTCGGTTCCCAGCAGACTAAAGTACCGTCGCCAAAACTGGTTAACTTTATCCTGACTTGCGGCACCATCGGCACCATGCTGACCTTTGTGGTTACCGGTCCGATTGTCGAGCATAGCGGCCCACAGGCGGCGCTGCTTACCGCAAATGGTCTGTATGCTGTGGTATTCGTGATGTGCTTCCTGTTAGGTTTTGTCAGCCGTCACCGTCAGCATAGTTCTTTAACCTCTCATTAATAGCCAATGCCGGGCGCCGCTTTCGTCGTCCGGCTTTTACCTCTCTCCTCATCTCCAGGCTTTCTATATATCCCCGCTCTAATTGTGTGTTTTTTACATAAACACGAAATGTCAGACAATTCCGTGACTTAAGAAAATTCATACAAATCAGCAATATACCACTTAAGGAGTATATAAAGGTGAATTTGATTTACATCAATAAGCGGGGTAGCTGAATCGTTAAGGTAGGCGGTAATAAAAAAGAAATCGAGGCAAAAATGAGCAAAGTCAGACTCGCAATTATCGGTAACGGTATGGTCGGCCATCGCTTTATCGAAGATCTTCTTGATAAATCTGATGCGGCTAACTTTGATATTACCGTTTTCTGTGAAGAACCGCGTATCGCTTATGACCGCGTACACCTCTCGTCTTACTTCTCTCACCACACCGCCGAAGAGCTGTCGCTGGTGCGCGAAGGCTTTTACGAGAAACACGGCATTAAAGTTCTGGTCGGCGAACGCGCAATCACCATCAACCGTCAGGAGAAAGTGATCCACTCCAGCGCCGGACGTACCGTTTACTATGACAAATTGATCATGGCAACCGGATCGTATCCGTGGATCCCGCCAATCAAAGGTTCTGATACCCAGGACTGCTTTGTCTATCGCACTATTGAAGACCTCAACGCGATTGAATCCTGCGCCCGTCGCAGCAAGCGCGGTGCGGTTGTCGGCGGCGGCCTGTTAGGTCTGGAAGCCGCTGGCGCGCTGAAAAACTTAGGTATCGAAACCCACGTTATCGAATTTGCCCCTATGCTGATGGCTGAACAGCTTGATCAGATGGGCGGTGAGCAGCTACGTCGCAAAATCGAAAGCATGGGTGTCCATGTGCACACCAGCAAAAACACCCTTGAGATTGTGCAGGAAGGCGTCGAAGCGCGTAAAACTATGCGCTTTGCCGATGGTAGCGAGCTGGAAGTTGACTTTATCGTCTTCTCTACTGGTATCCGTCCACGCGATAAACTGGCCACCCAATGTGGTCTGGATGTTGCGCCGCGCGGGGGGATTGTCATAAACGACGCCTGCCAGACTTCCGATCCCGATATCTACGCTATCGGCGAATGCGCAAGCTGGAACAACCGCGTGTATGGCCTGGTTGCGCCGGGTTACAAAATGGCGCAGGTGGCTGTTGACCATATTCTTGGTAACGAAAACGCCTTTGAAGGTGCCGATCTCAGCGCCAAACTGAAACTGCTGGGCGTAGATGTTGGCGGTATTGGCGACGCACATGGTCGTACTCCGGGCGCTCGTAGCTACGTTTACCTCGACGAAAGCAAAGAGATCTACAAACGCCTGATTGTCAGCGAAGACAACAAGACGCTGCTCGGTGCGGTACTGGTGGGCGATACCAGCGACTACGGTAACCTGCTGCAACTGGTGCTGAACGCTATCGAACTGCCGGAAAACCCGGATTCCCTGATCCTGCCAGCGCACTCTGGCAGCGGTAAACCGTCCATCGGTGTTGATAAACTGCCGGACAGCGCACAAATCTGCTCCTGCTTCGACGTCACCAAAGGCGACCTGATTGCGGCTATCAACAAAGGCTGCCATACCGTTGCGGCGCTGAAAGCAGAAACCAAAGCCGGTACCGGCTGTGGTGGTTGTATTCCACTGGTTACTCAGGTGCTGAATGCTGAACTGGCGAAACAGGGTATCGAAGTTAACAACAATCTGTGCGAACACTTTGCGTACTCGCGTCAGGAGCTGTTCCATTTGATCCGCGTTGAAGGCATCAAAACCTTTGAAGAACTGCTGGCGAAACACGGCAAAGGTTACGGTTGTGAAGTTTGTAAACCGACCGTCGGTTCGCTGCTGGCCTCCTGCTGGAATGAATACATTCTGAAGCCGGAACATACTCCGCTGCAGGATTCTAACGACAACTTCCTCGCTAATATCCAGAAAGACGGCACCTACTCGGTGATCCCGCGTTCTCCGGGCGGTGAAATCACCCCGGAAGGATTGATGGCAGTGGGTCGTATCGCGCGTGAATTTAATCTCTACACCAAGATTACCGGTTCTCAGCGTCTCGCCATGTTCGGCGCACAGAAAGATGATCTGCCGGAAATCTGGCGTCAGCTGATTGAAGCGGGTTTCGAAACTGGTCATGCCTATGCGAAAGCGCTGCGTATGGCGAAAACCTGCGTGGGCAGCACCTGGTGTCGTTACGGTGTTGGCGACAGCGTGGGCCTCGGCGTGGAACTGGAAAATCGTTATAAAGGCATTCGTGCGCCGCACAAAATCAAGTTCGGTGTTTCTGGCTGTACTCGTGAATGTTCTGAAGCCCAGGGCAAAGACGTGGGTATCATCGCCACTGAAAAAGGCTGGAATCTGTACGTTTGCGGTAACGGCGGGATGAAACCACGTCATGCAGATCTGTTAGCGGCGGATATCGACCGTGAAACACTGCTCAAATATCTCGACCGTTTCATGATGTTCTACATTCGTACTGCCGACAAACTGACCCGTACCGCACCGTGGTTAGAAAGTCTGGAAGGCGGCATCGACTACCTGAAATCAGTAATCATTGACGACAAACTGGGACTGAATGCACATCTGGAAGAAGAGATGGCGCGCCTGCGTGAAGCGGTAGTTTGTGAGTGGACTGAAACGGTCAATACCCCGTCCGCACAGACTCGCTTCAAACACTTCATCAACAGTGATAAGCGTGACCCGAACGTGCAGATGGTGCCAGAGCGCGAACAGCACCGTCCGGCAACGCCGTATGAACGTATCCCGGTAACTCTGGTGGAGGACAACGCATGAGCCAGTGGAAAGACATCTGCAAAATCGATGACATCCTGCCTGAAACCGGCGTCTGCGCACTGTTAGGCGACGAGCAGGTAGCGATTTTCCGCCCATATCACAGCGACCAGGTGTTTGCGATCAGCAACATCGATCCGTTCTTCGAATCCAGCGTGCTGTCACGCGGGCTGATTGCGGAACACCAGGGCGAGCTGTGGGTGGCCAGTCCGCTGAAAAAACAGCGTTTTCGCTTAAGCGACGGCTTGTGCATGGAGGACGAACAGTTTTCCGTCAAGCATTACGAAGCACGAGTGAAAGACGGCGTAGTGCAGCTACGTGGTTAATGTTTTAACGGGAGGCGCAATGCCTCCCCTTTTTGCATGATCCTGCAAAGTGATAACCAACAATGCAGGATCTTATTTAGCTTTATTTTGTTTTATTTTTTGTTTTTTTTATTATTTAAGGATAATCAAATGTTTACAGACACTATTAATAAGTGTGCGGCTAATGCTGCGCGCATTGCACGCCTGTCGGCAAATAACCCGCTCGGCTTTTGGGTCAGCTCCGCTATGGCGGGCGCGTATGTGGGTCTTGGGATCATCCTGATTTTCACGCTCGGCAATTTGCTCGATCCATCTGTTCGCCCTCTGGTGATGGGCGCGACCTTTGGTATCGCTTTAACGCTGGTGATTATCGCCGGTTCTGAACTGTTCACCGGGCATACCATGTTCCTCACCTTTGGGGTGAAAGCAGGCACCATCAGTCACGGGCAAATGTGGGCAATCCTGCCGCAAACCTGGCTGGGTAACCTGGTCGGTTCTGTCTTTGTTGCCATGCTCTATAGCTGGGGCGGCGGCAGCCTTCTGCCGGTAGATACCAGCATCGTTCATTCCGTCGCATTGGCTAAAACCACCGCCCCCGCAATGGTGCTGTTCTTCAAAGGCGCATTGTGTAACTGGTTGGTTTGTCTGGCAATCTGGATGGCGTTACGTACTGAAGGCGCTGCGAAGTTTATCGCTATCTGGTGGTGTCTGCTGGCGTTTATCGCTTCTGGTTACGAGCACTCAGTTGCCAATATGACGCTGTTCGCCCTCTCCTGGTTCGGCAACCACAGTGAAGCCTATAGCCTGGCAGGCATTGGTCATAACTTGCTGTGGGTGACGCTGGGTAATACTTTATCTGGCGCCGTATTCATGGGATTGGGTTATTGGTATGCTACGCCGAAGGCTAATCGTCCGGTTGCGGACAAATTTAATCAAACTGAAACGGCTGCCGGTTAATCACTAAGGGGTTTTTACGTGGATCATTTGCCTATCTTTTGCCAATTACGCGATCGCGACTGTCTGATTGTCGGCGGTGGTGATGTCGCGGAACGCAAAGCAAGGTTGCTGTTGGACGCGGGCGCTCGCCTAACAGTAAATGCATTAGCATTTATTCCGCAGTTTACCGCATGGGCAGATGCAGGCATGTTAACCCTCGTCGAAGGGCCATTTGATGAAAGCCTTCTCGACACCTGCTGGCTGGCGATTGCAGCTACCGATGATGACGCGCTCAACCAGCGCGTCAGCGAGGCCGCTGAATCTCGTCGTATCTTCTGTAACGTGGTCGATGCGCCGAAAGCCGCCAGCTTCATTATGCCGTCGATTATCGACCGCTCGCCATTGATGGTGGCGGTCTCCTCTGGCGGCACCTCCCCGGTACTGGCGCGACTGTTACGTGAAAAGCTGGAATCCCTCCTGCCGCTGCATCTGGGCCAGGTAGCGAAATATGCCGGACAGTTACGCCGTCGGGTGAAACAACAGTTCGCCACCATGGGGGAACGACGCCGTTTCTGGGAAAAACTGTTCGTCAATGACCGTCTGGCACAGTCGCTGGCGAACAACGACCAGAAAGCCATCGCCGAAACCACCGAACAGTTACTCAACGAGCCGCTCGATCATCGCGGTGAAGTGGTGCTGGTTGGCGCAGGTCCTGGCGATGCCGGGCTGCTGACGCTGAAAGGTCTGCAACAAATTCAGCAGGCCGATGTAGTGGTCTACGACCGCCTGGTTTCTGACGATATTATGAATCTGGTACGGCGCGACGCGGATCGTGTTTTCGTCGGCAAGCGCGCGGGATACCACTGCGTACCGCAGGAAGAGATTAACCAGATCCTGTTGCGGGAAGCGCAAAAAGGTAAACGCGTGGTGCGTCTGAAAGGCGGCGATCCGTTTATTTTCGGACGCGGCGGCGAGGAGCTGGAAACACTGTGCAACGCAAACATTCCGTTCTCAGTGGTTCCGGGCATTACCGCCGCTTCCGGTTGCTCTGCTTATTCAGGTATTCCGCTAACGCATCGCGATTATGCCCAGAGCGTACGTTTGATCACCGGGCACTTAAAAACCGGTGGCGAGCTGGACTGGGAAAATCTGGCGGCCGAAAAACAGACGCTGGTGTTCTACATGGGGTTGAGTCAGGCCGCGACCATTCAGCAAAAACTCATTGAACATGGAATGCCCGGCGAAATGCCGGTGGCGATTGTCGAAAACGGCACAGCGGTAACACAACGCGTGATTGACGGTACGCTCATGCAATTAGCTGAACTTGCGCAACAAATGAATAGCCCATCGCTGATTATTATTGGGCGGGTTGTTGGTCTGCGCGAAAAGTTAAACTGGTTTTCCAACCATTAATCTATACAAATTCAATCAAGGCCAGATCTTTCTGGCCTTTTTTATTTACAACATTTTTATATTCAACAGAAGAAAGGTTTTTATTTAACATACGTCATTTGTTTTTTACCTGTTATATTTCTCGTTACAGTGAATTACAAAATCAGGCTGAATATTATTATTCCCTCACTGACGCATAATAGATATTCCTGTATCGTTTTCAGTGAGCGGTCTGCTTATATTCATATTATCGATGGATATTAATATATAATACATAGGGAATGTATATGAACAAATTTATTAAGGTAACACTGGTAGGTGCGGTACTGGCGACGTTAACAGCATGTACTGGTCATATTGAAAACCGTGATAAGACCTGCTCTTATGACTACTTGCTGCACCCGGCAATTTCTATTTCTAAAATCATTGGTGGCTGTGGTCCAACTGCAAAATAAACCTCTGACAGAAATAGATTAATACCGATTTAATTACCCAACGCCCTCAGGATTTTCTGAGGGCGTATTTTTCTTTTTGCCGAAACTACCATTCACATCAATTAAACACTGGCAATACTCTCGCGCAATATCCGCAGCACTGTCTCCTCACCGCTACGGTTCGGGTTAATGCGAATCGCATAATGTTCTGATTGCGGATTCGCCTGACGAAACGTTCCAGAAAGACGGTAAAACAGCGGCGGAATTTCGTATTTTGACTCCGCACCAACAGGATATGGCAACGCACCACGTTTCTGCGCTTCTTCCAGAACTCTGGCGGCAATCGGCTGATGAAACTCCACAATCAACACTTTCGATTGCGCATTGGCAATAACTGCACTTTTAACGTCCGACAACGCGCCACCATTAAGTAAAGCCAGTAATCGTTCAGAAACTCCCGCCTGCACCGCATGCATCACTGGAGCAAACACCAGGCCACGCAACACATCTAACGCCTGTGCGCCCTGGATCTGACAGCCACCAGAGTAGAGCGTGGCGCGAACCCTGCTAATAACATCAAAATCGCCTACCACCGCGCCAACACCCTCTGGCCCAAACAGCTTGAAGCAGGAGAATGTTGAGATATTCGCCCCGCATTCACAGCCGATTCGCGTCACCTTCATCACTGCATAATTGTCATCGGTTAGCACTGAAACACCCGCTGAACGCAATGTTGCCAGTACCTCTGCCAGTACATAGCTGTCCTGCGGTTGCTGACGTGTATGCTGTACCAACGCGGCATCAGGTTGTTGCTCTTCGACAACCTGTTTAAGCACTGACAGCTCATTGAAATCGGCAGTAATAAGCGTCAGCCCCATCTGCTCAATGATGACCCGTGTCGTCGGATAAACAGGCGCGTTATGTACCAGAAGACGCTGTCCCGGCTTGAGCAAAGCCGCCAGCGCGGCACGAATCGCCCCTGTGCCGGCACCTTGTACCAGCGCTGCCGCTTGCGCATGAAACGCATCAGCCAACACCTGCTCTACACGTTGAGTAATACGTGGTTGATTCAGCCCCGGCATTAATCCTAAATCACCATTGGTCAGAAACTCGGCGCCCGGAAAGTGACGGCAAATCGAGTCCACCAGCGCAAACTGCTTTTGCTGTGCCTCGGCGAACGTCAGGCTTTGTAGAGGAAACGTCTCCATATGCGCCTCCTTATGCCGGAACAAACAAACCGAGCCAGTAAAGAATATTCAGGATAATCCCCGTAAGCATGACCGATACCACCGAAGCCGCCATTTTCTGTACCGGGCGTCCCAGCGATTCATTGAGGAAATAAATCGCCACGGCAATAGAGAATCCGGTATAACCCGCCATTTTAATCGCCGCGAAAATAGAGCCGACTAACAGCGCCACTTCCATTAGCATATTCATAGCATTACGGATGTTATCCGACGCATTACGCACCGACGGATAGCGTCCCAGCCATTTGCCGATCGAACGCAGTAACAGCACTTCCGCACTAATGACCAGCGCGCCCAACGGGGCGGCGATCCACGGATTCGGCGCCAGATAACCGACAGCATAAACAAAGGTAAAACCAGCTACGGCATATACACCTGTGGCCAGCGCAGTGGTAGCAATTAACGGAACAAACCCCAGACCACGCATAAATTCAGCTAACGCAGCCTGATGGATAAGCGTCTGTGACTCTTCAGGCGTCACCCCAGCGGAATACGCTTTCTCGAGGGTAAAGATGGTCACTTCGCTTCCGGCAAAAATCTTCATACTCGCTACGGCGGCAATTAGCGCCCCTACGATAGCGATATAGGGCAAGTTTTTAATTATCCGTGACGTTCGCTCTTCAAAAACAGAAAGCCCGCTGGCATCCATACCATTCTCGCCGCGATGACGAATATCATGGGTAATGGCGATTGCCAGCAGCATGATCATCCCAACAAAGATCTCAATCGATTCGGCATTAATATGCGGAAAATAACGCACCACTAACACCCGCGCCATTAACACCACAACCAGAGCTAACAGGCTGTGTTTCCAACCAAACTGGTAAAAAATTGCGACCAACGGAAAGAGCGCAAACGCAGAAACCACTGGCGAACTCAATTCCCCTAAACTGCCCAACATATTTACCGGAAGAGACGTCAGTAGCTGATTAACGGGTAGCAGACAGGTCAGAATCAACACGCCCCACATCGCGCCAAGACCAAACGCCAGCACACTGTTGATCGCCAGCACACCAAGAATATCGGTAGGTAAAAACAGCAGCCAGCAGTTAAGCAATCCCGTTTTAAGGGTAAAGGAGATCCCCACCGAAGCCACAAAACCAATACTCAAACCAAAAGCGATACTCCCCGCCTCGCGACGGTTCATATAACCTTCAATCAATTGCGGCAGGATCGGGCGAATACCATCATGGAATACAGCCGCCGAGCGATGTGCCAGAAGCGATGTCATACCCGTCAGGCACGCCACCACGATAATCTGAATATACAGATCCATAATCGCGCCTTTTATTTCAGATGGTTAATCAGCATCGGAATCGCGTGTTCGACATGCTCGACGGAAAGGCCAAACGCCACTTTTCCTTCGGCGATCATTTTGGCGATATGTTCCTCTTTCGCTTTAATTCCCGGCTTAGCGATGGTGCAACTTTTGTTATAACCAATCACCGCGATGGCAATCGACAATGCCGCGCCCGCGCCGGTATTACACGCACCTATGTAGTAATCCAGTTGCCCGGATTTCACTTTCATCGCAGCTTCCATGTCGTTGTGAATAAAAACTTCAAAACAGCCAGGAGCCGTCGCTTCAATGGTTTTTTTAATCTGCTCACGCTGTAAGCCTGCAACGCCAATCTTTTTCATGAGTCTGTCCTTATTGGAAAAATTGAGAGGGATTTTCACGTAACATCACATCCACATCGGCCTGACTGAATCCTGACTGGCGCAATTGTGGAATAAAGGTGGTCAATAAAAAGTCATAGCCATAACCACCGTTGGCTTTTAAATGGGAGCGGCGGGTGATATCCATCGACAGCATGACGCGGTTAAGCAACCCGCGGTCACGTAGCGCATGAAGCATCGCAATGCGCTTCTCATCCGGGTAGTAACTGTTTTTGCCAATGGTGTCGAACTGCACATACGCGCCGAGATCGATCATCTTCAAAATGTTGTCGAGGTTGTCTTTCAGGTCACAGTGCCCGACGGTAACGCGTGAAAGGTCAACTCCCTGGGCTTGCAATAGCGCCAGTTGCTCCAGCCCCATGGTGCTAAAAGAGGTATGCGTGGAGATCGGGCGTCCGGTCTGGTTATGCGCCAGCGCGGCGGCAATGAACACTTTCTCTTCCAGCGGCGTGATCTTGCCTTCGCTGGAGCCTATCTCTGCGATGATCCCGGCTTTCAGTTCCGTGCCATCAATACCCTGTTCAATTTCATCGACCATCTCTTGCGCCAGTTCCTGCGCGCTGCGGGTCGCCACATGTTCAGGAAAAAACGCGTCCTGGTAATAACCGGTACAGGCCACCACATTGATCCCTGTCTCGCGCATCACATCGAGCATAAATTGCGCATTGCGGCCCATGTAGCGGTTGGTCATCTCAATCACATTACGCACGCCATGCGCCATCAGGCCGTTCATCTCCTGACAGATGAACGCATACTGATCAAGGCAGCAGTCCAGATTATTTTTAAAGCCAGAGAGATCGATATGCAGATGCTCGTGGGCCAGGGTATAGCCCGTTGGATCGATATTCATAAGGTGTCTCTCTGGAAGCGAAAAGAAGATAAAAAAGAGCTGCCGTTTTGTGGCGGCGACGCACGGAAAAATTCACATACCGTGGCGCCTACATCAGAAAGCGTGGTACGAACACCGAGTTGTGTGGCAACCAACTCGTGCTGATAAACCAGCACCGGCACCACCTCGCGGGTATGGTGGCTGTGACCGATAGTCGGGTCGTTACCGTGATCGGCCATGACGATCAGGCAATCATCTGGCTGCATTGCAGCTATCAGGCGGGCAAGATTACGGTCAACAATCTGTAGACGCTCGGCATAACGAGCAACGTCTTCCGCGTGCCCGGCGAGGTCGGTCTCCTGGATATTGGTGCAAATAAACGCCGTCGGATGCGTGTTAAACTCGTCGAGAGTGATGTCCATAATCCGCTGGCTATCCACCAGGTTTTGCCAGCTCACGCCATGAGGGTTGCTGACGATATCCGCCACCTTACCCACCAGCACGGTTGGCACGCCCACTTCATACAGTTTTTGCGGCACCTGCGCTTTTTCATCAACACCGTAGCCCATATGCACGACCTGGAAGCCGTTGTCATAAGCGCCAGAACGCGGCGCATTGATGCCAATAAAACGCCCTTCTTTGCTTTCTGCTGCATCGAGAATGCGCTGGCTGTCGGTTAACAAGCCGCCAAATGTAATGACCCGACCGACCTGTACCTGCTCACGCACGATACGACCAATTTTGATTGCATCGTCAAAAGAGATCACAGAGAGATTGGCGGTGATGTTATAGACCTGCCCCAAATCTGCCTCAAGGTTATCGCCAATCGCCACCGCCTGGTTTACCCACAGGAACTGCAACTCATCGCCACGGCGTTCTACCTGCCAGCCCGCCGTCATTAACGCCCGTTCAACACGGTCAATGACGTCACTAAAAGGCATTCGCAACGGCGGCACGGGGCGCGTACCTAAAATTTCCTGATGCCCCATAAAAGTATCGCCACCTTCATGTTGCAGCTCTGCCACGCCCCAGACAGCGAAATCCGATGACTGCATATCACCCGGTGCATACCCCAGTGCATTGATTAACCCAAGCTTCTCCAGCGTCGACAGTTGTAAATGCGGTAACTCGCTAAGAATGTGCCCGCAAGTATTGGCCCCGGCATCTTGCGGGCGCACCAGCGTGACATCTTTCATTGCGCCTACGCCGAAGCTATCGATCACTAACACCACGAATCGCGCCATTACGCCTCCAGAAGGTTGCCAAGACTATCGTAACGACCAACGATTTCTGCCGTGCCGTGTTGAATACCAGACACCAGCACCACATCGCTGCGGGTAACAAAAATCTGCGTGCGAAAACAGAGCACCACCGCACTACTTACCGGATGCTCGCCTGCCAGCGGGAGGGTATAGTCAATACTGCCGTCATCCACGGCTTTGAGGTATGTTTCAGTAATCCTTTGATTTTCTGGCGTAAACACCAGCGCATGTTGCGCATGACCACGACGGTAATAACCGCCGCCGTAGCAGTAGCTGTCGCCATGGAAGTGGTGGGAAATTTCGCTCAACCAAAGTATCGCGACACGTTCAGGCTGGTCGCCCAGCTGATTTGCCGGAATCGTCCCCGTCAGCGCGTGACCGGGTTCGGCATGAGTCACACCGTATCCCGCCAGCAATGGCAGCGAAGTACAGCTGGTCGCTGAAGGCGCGTTCAGTTGTTCAAGCGCAATACCTGCTTTCGCCAGTTGCTCCCGTGCCTGTACCAGCGTGTGCAGATTCGGCGTGGGTAAAACTTTCCCGCGGGTTTCATCCCAAAGCAGGCAAGGAAAATGGGTAAGTCCCGCTAAATGTAGTCCGGGAAGTTTTTGGATTTCAGCAACCACCTCGTGCAGCGAATGCTGTACAAAACCGCTCTCCTGCCCCGGATAAAGAAAATCATCGTCACTATAAACTTTGAGCAGTACCGACTGCACTCGTCCGGCTTTCACCGCCGCCGCCGAAACTTCCCGTGCTTTGTCGAGAGTAAACACGGTGATGACGTCGGTACCCTGTTCAACAGCGTCAGAAACCTGATGACAAGGGATTTGTACCAGATGTCCCTGATGCGCTACCGGCAAACCGGCACGGCGCATGACCCTCGCCTCTTTGTAATCCACCGCCACAATGCCGCTGTAGCCCAGTGCCAGCAGTTTTTCCGCCAGCCACGGGTTACGACCAAACTGCTTGGTCATCAGATACAGTTCAATACCGTAAAGCCGTGCCGTCTCAATCAGTCGCTTGCCGTTTTCCAGTACCTGATCCACGTCGATCACCCAACTGTCCGGGGCAATCTTGCCCTGTTGCCACAAACTTAGTGCGGCGCAAATCAGTGCCGGGTTCTGGCGTTTCAATGCTTCTACAAACATCTTGTTGCCTCGTTTCTGTTCCTTGAATTAAATATTCATTTTTTTGAATATTTAAGATGTGCGACGTGGATTTGCCGGGAGCTTCAAACCTCTTCGTTAGCAGCCATCCATAATCCATAAAGGTTGGCCAGCAAATAGCCTTCTTCACACGGGTTAACTTCCAGTGCGAATTCCCTCAACAACACCTGATGCAATTGTAAAATGGCTGACCAGTGGCTGGATTGCGCCAGCTCTGTCAGCAATTCATCATCCAGCGGCTCTATTTCTTCACCACGACGACTGCGCATCAGCGCACTCGCCATATGTGTCATCGCCATCGTCCCCTGCTCACTGCGCACCGGCAGATGGCATTCAATTTCCAGTATCTTCACGACCTGCATCATACCTTTGCAGATGTCCTTATCTATTACCCCTGCACCGCAAAGCAGGTTTAGCCTGGTTTCCATGTCAGATGCCTTTCATTTAATAACTGGGTTCCTGTTCCCCACTTACCACACGCTGTTGATGGGTAAGCAGGGCATGTTTATCAACAACCGCATGCAGCAATTGTTGCATCGGGTAATCATCGGCACGCGTCAAAATTACCGCTTCAGTGGCCTGCAAAAACCGTGGGTCATCCGTCAGCGGCATCGCTTCTAATCCCAGCATTGCCAGTTCGCTTTCCGCCACCACGTTCCAGATCACCGCATCGACATCGCCTTTAACAATGCGCTGTAAACTCTCGTGATAAGAAAGATCGACCCGTTCCACATCGCTACTGCCAAAAAAGACATCGGTCATGATTTTCTGATCCGCCGAACGGTTATCCAGCCCCACGCGTTTCACAGCGGAGGATTCTCCTTTGCGGAAAATCAACTGGTGCTCGCCAACGTAGGTATGCGGTCCTAACTCCAGAGCGAGGCATAAGCCTTTTTGCGTGAGATAACTTTCCGCCGCCAGGCGAGAAACCACCGCCATGTCATAGACACCGTTAAGCAAGCACTCCACGCGAATATCTGCGCCGCGCATATGCGCATAGTAAAAAGGAATGCCATCAAACTGGGCTTTCAGCCCGCTCGCTAAACCTTCGTACAAGCGGGTATAGGGCAAGGGCATGGCACATACCACATTGTTGATATCTACATGACTCAGCAGCGCTTTGTTATCCATCTCAACCAGATAACTGCCATTGCGCCCACGACGTTCAATACGTATCGCACCGCCAGATTCCAGCGTTTTCAACGCGGCCTGCGTCAGACCAACCGATGAACGGCATTCAGTTGCCAGTTCATCTATTGTTTTCAGCCGATTACCGCACTTCTCACCTAACAAATAACGGGCCAGCGTCGTGATGACGACGCCTTCTTTTTTGATAAACGTTCGACGCATAGTAAATTTTCAATAAAATGAATATTTGTATCCTCATTAAAATGAAGATAATGAGCAACCGCAAGATGTGGAAACGACGAGGCACTTCACATTTTTTCGGATTATTGCAAATAAGGGCATAAAAAAACCGGGTTTCCCCGGTTTCTGAGTGATGACAAAAGCAAAATTACCTGATGCGCTACGCTTATCAAGTCTACATTTCCTTGCAATATGTTGAATTTGCATTACTTTGTAGACTGGATTAAGGCGTTCATGCCGCATCCGGCATGAACAAACCACATTTTGCCAACAATGTTAAATTACGGCTTCGCCACAAAACCAATCGCTTCGTAAACCGCTTTCAGCGTGCGGGAAGCGTGTGCGCTGGCTTTTTCCGCGCCGTCTTTCATTACCTGTTGCAGGAAAGCTTCGTCATTGCGGAAACGGTGATAACGCTCCTGCAATTCAGTCAGCATACCGGAAACCGCTTCTGCCACTTCGCCTTTCAGGTGACCATACATCTTGCCTTCGAACCGTTTTTCCAGTTCCGGGATGCTCTGGCCCGTGACCGCAGAAAGGATATCCAGCAGGTTGGAAACGCCCGCTTTGTTCTGCACATCGTAGCGAACCACCGGTGGCTCGTCGGAGTCGGTGACCGCTCGTTTGATTTTCTTCACTACCGATTTCGGATCTTCCAACAGGCCGATAACGTTATTGCGGTTATCGTCAGACTTGGACATCTTCTTGGTCGGCTCCAGCAACGACATTACGCGTGCGCCAGATTTCGGAATAAACGGCTCCGGCACTTTAAAGATATCGCCGTATAGCGCGTTAAAACGCTGGGCGATGTCACGGCTCAGTTCCAGATGCTGTTTCTGATCTTCACCGACCGGCACCAGGTTGGTTTGATACAGCAAAATATCTGCCGCCATCAGCACCGGATAATCAAACAGCCCGGCGTTGATGTTTTCGGCATAACGCGCAGATTTATCTTTGAACTGTGTCATGCGGCTCAATTCGCCGAAGTAGGTATAGCAGTTCAGCGCCCAGCCTAACTGCGCATGTTCCGGTACATGAGACTGAACAAAGATGGTGCTTTTCTCAGGATCGATACCACAAGCCAGGTACAGCGCCAGCGTATCCAGCGTCGCTTTACGCAGTTTCTGAGCATCCTGACGCACAGTGATAGCATGCTGGTCAACGATACAGTAAATGCAATGGTAGTCATCCTGCATGTTTACCCACTGACGCAGCGCACCCATGTAGTTACCAATGGTCAATTCACCTGAGGGCTGTGCGCCACTAAAAACGATGGGCTTAGTCATTTTTCGATTCCTGATTTTCGCTATGCGGAAGCCCTAATGCGGGCAGAAGGTCATTTATAGAGTGATAAATTACATCAGGCTGGCTGAGATCGATAGCCTCGCCGTAGTTATATCCGTAGGTTAAGCCAACTGATGGGCAACCGGCTGCTTTTGCTGCCTGAATATCATTGCGGGAATCACCGACAAACAGCATCTGTTGTGGGGCAATGCCCATCCGTTCAGCCACCAGTAACAGCGGGTCCGGGTGCGGCTTTTTATTTTTCACATCATCGCCGCCGATAACCACACTAAAGTATTTTGCAATATCTAAGGATTCCAACAGCGGCGCAACAAACGGCGTCGGTTTATTGGTGACTACACCTAACGGCAGCCCTTTAGCCTGCAACGCGCCAAGCGTATCGGCAACGTGCGGGAACAAAAACGTCCCTTCCCCGGCAACCTCGCCATAATAGCGATCGAACAACTTACGCAAAATACGAACTTGTTCCGGTAGCGGAACGTCATCATCAACGGGCGGTTTACCCATTGTTTTACGCAGAGTCGCACGTTCCTGGCGAGCCCAGATCAGCGCTCGCTCCATCAGGACATCTGCGCCATTACCAATCCAGGTAATAACGCGTTCTTCACCTGCGACAGGCAACTCCAGCGCGTACAACGCCATATCTACCGCGGCAGCCAGACCGGGAGCACTATCAACAAGCGTACCATCGAGATCAAAAGCGACGCCGCGAATATCTTCAAACTTATCCATGACTTACCTTTGCCAGTTCACTGCGCATTTCATCAATGACTTTTTTATAGTCTGGCTGGTCGAAAATAGCCGAACCTGCAACGAACATATCCGCCCCCGCTGCAGCGATTTCACCAATGTTATTCACCTTCACGCCACCATCCACTTCCAGACGGATGTCAAAGCCAGAGTCGTCAATGCGACGACGCGCTTCGCGCAGTTTATCGAGTGTTTGTGGAATGAAAGATTGACCACCAAAGCCTGGGTTAACAGACATCAGCAGGATCACATCCAGCTTGTCCATTACGTAATCCAGATAGCTCAGCGGTGTCGCCGGGTTAAATACCAGACCCGCTTTACAGCCATTTTCTTTAATCAGTTGCAGCGTGCGGTCAACGTGCTCAGAGGCTTCAGGATGAAAAGTAATGATGCTGGCGCCAGCGGCGGCGAAATCCGGCACAATGCGATCAACCGGTTTCACCATCAAATGCACATCGATAGGGGCGGTAATGCCGTAGTTACGCAAGGATTTCAGCACCATTGGCCCAATTGTCAGGTTGGGAACATAGTGGTTATCCATGACGTCAAAATGCACGACATCAGCGCCAGCTGCCAGAGCCTTTGCGGTATCTTCACCCAGACGGGCAAAATCAGCCGACAGAATTGAGGGGGCAATCAAATACTGTTTCATCCGCTTCTCCTTGAGAATCATTTTTTCGCGGGTGAAACGACTCCTGGTTTGTACAAAGCCAGCAGTTCGTCCACCTTTTTACGTGTGCCGCCGTTGCTGCTTATACTGCGTCGAACTTTGACGACATGCAATTTTGCGCGCTGATACCACTCGCGCGTTAACATCGTATCGTGATTGGAGATCAGTACCGGAATCTGGCGATCAACCAGTCCCTCGGCGATCTCCGCCAGATGCGCTTGTTGTTCAAGCGTAAAACTGTTTGTGTGGTACGCCGTAAAATTAGCGGTCGCGGAAAGCGGCGCATAAGGCGGATCACAATAGACGACAGAGCTATCATCCGCACGCGCCATGCTATCGGCGTAAGACTCACAATAGAAAAAAGCATTCTGCGCTTTTTCGGCGAAGTGATACAACTCGGCTTCCGGGAAATAGGGCTTTTTATAGCGGCCAAACGGCACGTTAAATTCACCGCGCAGGTTGTAACGGCACAAACCGTTGTAGCCGTAGCGATTCAGATATAAAAACAACACCGCCCGGCGGAAGGGATCCTGGCTTTTGTTGAACTCTTCACGGAACTGATAGTAGACCTCGGCACAATTCGTCTCCGGGACAAACAGCTCGCGAACAGCCTGCACGTACTCTTCCGTACGCGTCTTCACTATGTTGTAAAGACTAATCAGATCATTGTTGATATCAGCAAGGATATAACGAGAAAAGTCGGTGTTGAGAAACACCGACCCGGCACCGACGAAAGGCTCAACCAGACACTCGCCCTTGGGCAAATGCCGTTTAATATCATCAAGCAGAGGATATTTACCCCCTGCCCACTTCAAAAAAGCGCGATTTTTCTTCATGCTGACTAACTAATTACACCTTCTCCGGCTGTGGAGAAAGCTCCGACAGCATCCAGCGCTTCAGGCAGTTCCCGCAACGGTAATCCATTGCGGGAAATCGCCTTGATTACTTCAGATCGGCCTGTACCTGGCGCAATGGTTTCGCCCACGGATTCTTGGCCTGGACATCGGCTGGCAATGTAGACACTGCCTTTTTCGCCTCTTCTTTCGAAGCGTACACACCAGAAACCAGGACATACCATGGCTGACCATTACGCGTCGTTTCATAGACAACGTAGTTTTTCAGGTTCTCTTTCTTCGCCCAACCGTTCAGGTTGTCGTAGTTAGAGGAACTACTCAGCTGCAGAGTGTAATGGCTGGACGGTGCCGATTTCAACGAACCAACATTACCTGTAGTCTTCGCCCCTGCGGCAGGTGTTGTCGTAGCTTGTGCCGGAGATGCCGTTTGTACTGGCGCAGTAGTCGCCGTCTCTTTCGGCGCTGGCGTTGCGGCTGGCGTAGAAGTCGCAGCCGGTACCTTCGTGCTCGCGGCAGGCGTGGTCGGCTCAGTGCGTTTCGGCTGCTGTGCTACCGGCTTCGGTTCCGTTTTCACGGTTGCTTGCGGTTTTTTCGGTTCAATCACCGCCTGCTGACGAGCCGGACGCGTAGTGGTCGGGCGTTCGACAACCTGCGTTTTCGCCGTATCACGCGACGCGTTGCCGTTACGGACAGGCGCCACCGTTGCGGGTTCAGTCGGCAGCGTGGAGTTGACCGCCACATTATTTAACTGCTGCTGATTTTGCGGCTGAGTCAGTGCGTTATTCAGATCGCCCTGCACTTCAACACGTTGCTGCCCATCCGCTGCCGTCGGGGTTTGCCCCTGAGTCGGCGTGGAAGAGATCGGCGGCAGAGAAACATCCTGCTGAGTATTGCCCGCAGACGAGATTCCCGGCGCTGGCTGCACGCCATTCGTCTGATCGGCAGTATTACCAGCAAGATCAATACTTTTCTCACCAGACGCAGTTTGTTCGCTGGAAGAGGTCGAAGGGGCTTTAAGCGCAGAGCCGATGCCAATGATCAACAGCAGCAGCACCAGAATACCGACGCCCATCATCATATACTGACGAGAAGCGGGCTTGCTGGCTGCTTTTTTGCGCTTACGCGGACGGCGTTCTACACGCTCTTCATCCACGGTTTCATCTTCGTATTCGTCATCTTCTTGTTCGACTTCCGGTTCCTCATCGCGCCCTTTTTGTGCGCGAGTTGGGCGGCGATCGTCAGCATCATCAAGTTCAATATCATCAAAATTGATCTGCGGTTCACCACGTTCAGTACGTTCAGAACGCTCAGAAGATTGACGAGAACGACCAGTACGACGATCGCTGGGATCGGGTTTCAGCTCGTCTTCTGGTTTGAATTCATCCATTTAACACCCCACTAAAAGGTTAATGCTTACCACACTGCGATTAACCTGAAGCTAATAGACCGCTGGATAAGCGGTCCGACCTTTCTTGTTGTTACGCTGATTGACAATCGGCAATTGCGTTAAGAACGAGTTCGTGCGGCACACCGCCGCGAACTTCGCTCTTACCGATTGCCAGCGGAAGAATTAACCGCATCTCTCCCGCAAGGACTTTCTTATCACGCAGCATATGCGGTAAATACGCCTGCACAGCCATTTCGCGCGGCCCATTAACCGGTAACCCCGCCCGCGTGAGCAGGGTTATAATACGCTGCGTTTCGGCAGAACTGAACTGCCCGAGACGTTCTGACGTCCGCGCCGCCATTACCATACCTGCTGCGACCGCTTCACCGTGTAACCAATTGCCATAACCCATTTCAGTTTCAATGGCATGACCAAAGGTGTGCCCCAGATTCAGTAAAGCACGTAAGCCGGATTCGCGCTCGTCGGCAGCGACAACTTCTGCTTTCAGCTCACAACAACGGCGAATGCAGTACGCCATTGCTGGACCATCCAGACGAAGTAACGCATCCATATTCTCTTCCAGCCAGTTGAAAAACTCACCGTCAAGAATAATGCCGTATTTGATAACTTCCGCCAGCCCAGACGCTAACTCTCGCGGGGGAAGCGTTTTCAGACAGTCGAGATCCACCACCACCGAAGCTGGCTGATAGAACGCGCCAATCATGTTTTTACCGAGGGGATGGTTGACTGCGGTTTTGCCGCCAACAGAGGAGTCGACCTGCGACAGTAACGTCGTCGGGACTTGAATGAAACGAACGCCGCGCTGATAGCTCGCCGCCGCAAAGCCGGTAAGATCGCCGACTACGCCGCCGCCAAGCGCCACCAGCGTAGTATCGCGACCATGCGGCTTTTGCAACAACGCCGTAAAGACCGTGTCGAGTACCGTCAGGCTTTTATACTGCTCGCCATCAGGGAGGATAACGCAATCAACGTTAACACCCGCCTGTTCGAGTACACCGCGAACCTTATCGAGATACAGAGGAGCCAGAGTTTCGTTGGTAACCAACATCACCTGCTCGCCCGATTTCAACGGTAAGAATGAAGCTGGTTCGTTAAACAAACCAGATGCGATGGTAATTGGGTAACTACGTTCCCCGAGAGTAACGACTATCCTCTCCATAACGCGACATCCACCTTAATTACTGTACCCGCAGACGAGTGTATATAAAACCAGAATTAGTTGCTTTCTAACATATGAATAATCTGGTTTGCGACCACTTTAGCGCTTTGATCATCAGTACGAATGGTCACGTCGGCAATCTCTTCATACAACGGATTGCGTTCATTGGCCAACGCTTCCAGAACTTCACGCGGCGGTGTTTCAACGTGCAGCAACGGACGTTTTTTATCACGCTGCGTACGTGCAAGTTGCTTTTCGATGGTCGTTTCAAGATAAACGACAACGCCACGAGCGGAAAGACGGTTACGCGTTTCACGGGATTTCACAGAGCCGCCGCCGGTAGCCAGCACAATACCCTGTTTTTCGGTCAACTCATTGATGACCTTTTCTTCACGCTCGCGGAAGCCTTCTTCGCCTTCTAAATCGAAAACCCAGCCCACATCAGCTCCGGTTCGTTTCTCAATCTCTTGATCGGAATCGTAAAATTCCATATTGAGTTGTTGAGCTAACTGGCGCCCAATAGTGCTTTTTCCGGCACCCATAGGCCCAACCAGAAAGATATTGCGTTTCTCTGCCATTTTTTCGGTACTACTAAGACTATTCGTTAATGATAAACCCGCTTCGCTCAGAGAGCGCCACAGGACATGAACTGAAACCTCATAAGATATTGCGAGAGTCAGACTGAAAATTATCTCAATACTCCAGCGGGTTTGGCAACTGAATAAATCGCCTATCCCTCTGCATATCTGGTCGCTGCAGGCGCACTGCCTTGCTATCACCACTCTGGCGATAAATCACCGGGTAAGATTAGCGTAAAAAAGACAGCAAAATGCCGTGTGAAAGATAAATCACCATCATGGAACATGGCAACGAAGAGCACCGACTCTCAAATCGGTACTCCTTGTATGCTAAATACCTGCGCGCGTCAAATAGATGAAACGTGTTCAGCATAAAAAACTCGCTGTTTTTGCGGCAAGTTTACTCACTGGAAACAAGCCGTGGCGTGATAAATACCACTAACTCACGTCGTTCATCTTCTTTTCCATCATGACGAAATAATTGCCCAAACCAGGGGATGTCTCCCAGTAGCGGTACGCTATCCTGACCCGATTTATTTTTACGGGTAAAGATGCCGCCCAACGCCAGCGTTTCTCCGCTTTTAACTTCGACCTGCGTTTCTATCTCCTGCTTATCTATCGCCAGTACTTCGCCATCGGCCTGCTGTAGCACCTGCCCAGGCACGTTCTGGCTGATGTGTAATTTCAGTCGGATTCGGCCTTTTTGTAGCACGGTGGGCGTCACTTCCATCCCCAGCACTGCTTCTTTGAACTCCACCGACGTTGCACCGCTTTCGCCACTGGAGACCTGATACGGAATTTCACTCCCTTGTTTGATACTGGCTGGCTGAAGATGCGAGGCCAACAGCCGCGGGCTAGCGATAATATCCAGTTGCTGTTTTTGTTCGAGTGCAGACAGTTCCAGATCCAGCAAACGTCCGTTAATCCGCCCAATATTAAACCCGATATGCGTTGTCGCCGTTGCCACGGAGAGATCGCTGCCAAGCGTGGTCACTTGCCCAACGCTGCCAACGTGTTGCGCATCGGCCAGCGTCCATTTCACCCCCAGTTCCCGCAGGCTTTTTTCATTAATAGTGACAATGTGTGCCGACAGTTCAACCTGCCCGACAGGCAAATCCATTTGTGCAGCCCACTGTTCCAGCGCCGTTAACGCCGCTTTGTTATCGCGTAATAAAAGGCGATTGGTGCGCTTATCAACAGTCATACTGCCTTTGGCGCTAAGCAGCTTCTCTCCTGCTTTTGCCAGTTCTCCGGCATCTGCGTACTGCAAGGTAATATTGCGATTTTCCAGCGGTAGATTAGCCTGCGCCCGTGCCCACTCAGCTTCCTGACGAGCGATATTGTCATTCTGCCAGGCAATAGAATGTACCGAGAGAATGTTGCCCTCCTGACGCGTTATCAACCCGGCGCTTTTCACTACGGTTTGTAGCGCCTGTCGCCAGGGGACATCGGTTAAATGCAATGACACCGTGCCGCTGACGTCGGGTGAAACCACCAGGTTTAACTTCTCCTGTTCAGCCAGCGCCTGTAAAACCTGAGCAACCGGAACGTCATCCACCATTAGCGTGACTTTTTGCGGCTTTGCCGCCTGCACGATGGGAATCATCATCAACAGTAGTGCGGCTATCCATTGCTTCATTTTTTTCTCCTTGCCGTTGCCACAACCATTGTGGCGGTTCGCAGTCTTTCCCGGTTCCCAGCGTTAATGCGTCAGGCGTCAACTGTAAGATCGTCCAGCCGTTTTCCAGCACATCGTTTTGCAGTACCCGTCGCCATTTATTCTGATTATCTTTTATTACGCCAATAACACGATCGCCTCGTCCCACCATTCCTTGATATCGCCACTGAGTAAGTTCGCTAATCCGGCACAGATCTTCCGGCGGTTTGAAAGGGTCGCGCATACCGGTTAAAAAGCATAATGCGGCAACGACCAGCAACCCGCGTTTAGCCCTCATGTGGCATCTCCAGTTGCAGCGTGAATAGCAGTTCATTGCCTTCAACGCCAAGCGAAAAACGGCTCACGTTAACGTTGCGCTCTGCCAGTCGGGTAAATATCGACGGCACCGCTTCCCAGAGTGTTTTCAACGCCAGTTCGCCTCCCTGAGCGGATGGATGCCAATGCACCAGTTGCGTACCGGACAACTGAAAATCGAGTGGGGAAAAAGGCAGCGTTTTTTCGTCGTCGACAGGAGTGATGTCCACCAGTCGATGTAAATTAGCCCATTGCTGGTGATTACTTACCCGCAATCGAGATATCGCGACGTTCTCTTCCTGACGTGTCGCTGAGAAAAAGAGAAGGACCAGCAACATCAGCAACCAACCGGCCCAACAAAGCAGCCTTACGTGAGGCAAAGCCGTGTACCACCTGTCAAAAAGCATGTTCATTGCCGACTTTCCTTGTTAACTGATACTCAAATTGCCAGCGTCCCTGCGCATCCTGCTGTGTGGTCCCTCGCTGGTTGAGCTGAAAAGAAGTATCCTGGCGAAGTGCCGTTTCCAGAGCATTTAACGCGCTGATGCTTGTCGTCAGTCCCTTTACCTGCAACATTTCCTGTTGCCAGTTCATTGTCGTCAGCCACGCCTGTTCTGGCAGGAACGTCGCCAGTGCTTCCAGAGCCGGCTGCCAGTCGCGCGTCAATTGTCGCTGGCGCTGACGTTGCAAATGCTGCTCGCGCAACTGTTGACGTTCCAGCAAACGCGGCTTACTGGCCTTTAAGAGGCTGGCGCGCTGTTGTTCTGCCTGGAGTAAAACAGCTTCAATCTGTGCTTCAGTATCAGTTGCCAAACGCAACATCAGCATCATTCCTGCTGCCAGCAGTAGAGGAGAAACAAACGCCAACAACCAGAAGCGAAGAAAGGCCGCCCGACGTTGTTGCCGCCAGGGCAAAAAATTGATTGGCGGGTTCATCAGAAAATCTCCCCGAGCGCCAGCCCCAGTGCGACAGCGAAGCCCCCGCCCGGTGGCGGTAGCGGGGATTGCCGGACAGAAACCGCATCCCAAGGATCAAATCCGCCTTCACCACATATCGCGATACTTTCGGGGTCAATAGCTAACGCCTCTGCAAGGTCATTTACGCTCGTCATCCCTACCGCCCGTTTTCTCCCCCAGCTATACCGCGTCGCCCATAGCCATTGCTCATTATCATACCAGGCCAGACATTGTTGGTGAGGGGGTAAAAAAGGCAGAAGCCGTTGCAGAGCGCAGGCATCCGGGGTGATTGCGCTAACGTGAACACGCAACCGTTCTGCCAGGGTAAGCAGCACTGCCAGTTCTTTGCTTTGCGCAGCGGTCACGTTATAAGCGGGACTGAGAGAGTCTTCGCTGTAATCGAAGCGTAAAGAGTCTGGATCCATATCCAGTTCGCGGGCCATCGAACCTGCCAGCCAGGCCGTTTGTTCCCGCTCGCCGAGGGCCATTGCCGGGCGCGCAAACGCTCTTTGCAACGTCCGGCTGGCGGGAAATGACAGCATAATATGGTGACGATGCGGTAGTTCGCGGCTCCACGGTAACAACGCTTTTACCAATTGTTCTGTGTCAAGAATACGTCCGTCTTTAATAGCGTCTGTCGCCAGCGGCAAACGCCACCAACGTTGCAAAAAGCACGTTTTAGCGCCACGCACGATAGCAACCGCCACTGCGTCTTGTTGTTGTAAATGCAAACCAATTTGCCAGCTCTTAAATGCCATTGTGATGATCTCCTTATCACCCGCCACTCTGACGGGTATATCAATGCGTCTGGCTTGCCTTTATACTACCGCGCGTTTGTTTATAAACTGCCCAAGTGAAACTAAATGGGAAATTTCCAGTGAAGTTCGTAAAGTATTTTTTGATCCTTGCAGTCTGTTGCATTCTGCTGGGAGCAGGCTCGATTTATGGCCTCTACCGCTACATCGAGCCACAACTGCCGGATGTGGCGACATTAAAAGATGTTCGCCTGCAAATTCCGATGCAGATATACAGCGCCGATGGCGAGCTCATTGCTCAATACGGTGAAAAGCGTCGTATTCCGGTTACGCTGGATCAAATCCCGCCGGAAATGGTGAAAGCCTTTATCGCGACAGAAGACAGTCGCTTCTACGAGCATCACGGCATTGACCCGGTGGGGATCTTCCGTGCGGCAAGCGTGGCGCTGTTCTCCGGTCATGCATCACAAGGGGCGAGCACCATTACCCAGCAACTGGCGAGAAACTTCTTCCTGAGTCCAGAACGCACGCTGATGCGTAAAATTAAGGAAGTCTTCCTCGCGATTCGTATTGAGCAGTTGCTGACTAAAGATGAGATCCTTGAGCTTTATCTGAACAAGATTTATCTCGGTTACCGCGCCTATGGCGTCGGCGCCGCTGCACAAGTCTATTTCGGTAAAACCGTCGACCAACTGACGCTAAACGAGATGGCGGTAATTGCCGGGCTGCCGAAAGCCCCTTCCACCTTCAACCCGCTCTACTCAATGGATCGCGCCGTTGCACGGCGTAACGTCGTGCTATCGCGCATGCTGAACGAAGGGTACATCACTCAACAACAGTACGATCAAACGCGTACAGAGGCGATTAACGCTAACTATCACGCGCCAGAGATTGCGTTCTCTGCGCCGTATCTCACCGAAATGGTGCGCCAGGAGATGTATAACCGTTACGGCGAAAGCGCCTATGAAGATGGTTATCGCATTTACACTACCATTACTCGCAAAGTACAGCAGGCCGCGCAGCAGGCAGTGCGTAATAACGTGCTGGACTATGACATGCGCCACGGCTACCGCGGCCCGGCCAATGTGTTGTGGAAAGTGGGCGAGTCAGCATGGGATAGCACCAAAATTACCGATACGCTGAAAGCGCTACCGACCTATGGACCTCTGCTACCTGCCGCAGTCACCAGCGCTAACCCGCAAGAAGCAACGGCAATGCTGGCGGACGGAACGTCAGTCACGCTAAGTATGGAGGGAGTTCGCTGGGCGCGCCCTTACCGTTCCGATACTCAACAGGGGCCGACGCCGCGTAAAGTGACCGATGTTCTACAAACGGGGCAGCAAATCTGGGTTCGTCAGGTAGGCGAGGTCTGGTGGCTGGCGCAAGTACCGGAAGTGAACTCAGCGTTGGTGTCTATCAATCCACAAAACGGCGCGGTTATGGCGCTGGTCGGTGGCTTTGATTTCAACCAGAGCAAGTTTAACCGAGCGACCCAGGCACTGCGTCAGGTTGGTTCAAATATCAAACCGTTCCTCTACACCGCAGCAATGGATAAAGGTCTGACGCTGGCAAGTATGTTGAACGATGTGCCGATTTCCCGCTGGGATGCAGGTGCAGGTTCTGACTGGCAACCCAAAAACTCTCCGCCGCAGTACGCCGGCCCTATTCGCTTACGTCAGGGACTGGGGCAGTCGAAAAACGTCGTAATGGTACGTGCCATGCGGGCAATGGGTGTCGACTACGCCGCTGAATATCTGCAACGCTTCGGCTTCCCGGCGCAAAACATTGTTCACACGGAATCACTGGCGCTGGGGTCTGCCTCATTCACACCAATGCAGGTGGCGCGCGGCTATGCGGTAATGGCAAACGGCGGCTTCCTGGTCGATCCGTGGTTTATCAGTAAAATTGAAAACGATCAGGGCGGCGTGATTTTCGAAGCGAAACCGAAAGTAGCCTGCCCGGAGTGCGATATTCCAGTGATTTACGGTGATACGCAAAAATCAACTGTGCTGGAAAACAACGACGTTGAAGATGTGGCTATCTCCCGCGAACAACAAAATGTTTCCGTTCCGATGCCGCAACTGGAACAGGCAAACCAGGCACTGGTAGCGAAGACCGGCGGACAGGAATACGCACCGCACGTTATCAATACTCCGCTGGCGTTCCTGATTAAGAGCGCGTTGAACAGCAATATCTTTGGCGAACCGGGTTGGCAGGGAACTGGCTGGCGTGCTGGTCGAGATTTACAACGCCATGATATCGGTGGAAAAACCGGGACAACCAACAGTTCAAAAGATGCGTGGTTCTCAGGTTACGGTCCAGGTGTTGTGACCTCAGTATGGATTGGCTTTGACGATCACCGTCGCAATCTTGGCTACACCACGGCTTCCGGGGCGATTAAAGATCAGATCTCTGGCTACGAAGGCGGGGCGAAGAGTGCCCAGCCAGCATGGGATGCTTATATGAAATCCGTGCTGGAAGGTGTCCCCGAGCAGCCGCTGACACCGCCGCCAGGTATTGTGACGGTGAATATCGATCGCAGCACCGGTCAACTGGCTAATGGCGGCAACAGCCGCGAGGAGTATTTCATTGAGGGTACGCAGCCAACACAACAGGCGGTACACGAGGTAGGAACGACCATTATCGATAATGGCGAGGCGCAGGAATTGTTCTAAAAACGACGCCCGGCAGCGTTAATGTTGTCGGGCTTTTACTATGGAAGATGTCGATGAAAATGGACAGTCACTCTCCTTCTCCTTCGGAGAATTGCAACGAAAGTAATCATCAGTTCACCCGGCAATATGCCCCATTCAGCCTTAACCAGACTGATTTTCTAACCATCACCGGCCTTGTTTTACGAAGGTATCATCCCGATAAAGTGCCACGCCTACACAAAGCGGCTCTCTATGACATCATTGCTGTCACGTTTTTCTTGCTATTCCCTGCATCTCTCGTGATTTTAGGGATATTTAATATAGAAATTGAATTATCAGTCTGGAATAACATCACCGATGACCTTCTGTTTATCCTCAACAAAAACAAAGTATTAATTATCGTATTTTGGCTACATGGTATGTTTTTTTCAGTAAAGACCTACTGGACAAGGTATAAGCAGAAAAAAGCACAGTCTGATATCTACAATCAAAACGCAATAACGGAAGGATTGAACTTTCAAATCGATGGGACCGGTGTTAAATGCTGGAAAAAATCTGGCACCCACAGCTTTTGTGTCTGGTCAGAGATAAATGACCTTATCCCCTATAAAGATATATTTGTATTAGTTATAAACAAATCAAGTTTTATATGGCTAAGTGATAAAGAAGAGGAAGCACTGGCGTTTATTCACGAAAAAATCGCCCAGTCACGCCAGCCTGCATAACCCAGGGATTTACAACCGCCCCTGCCCCTTCAACCACTCGCGTACGAGGAACAGCGCGCTAACATTGCGCGCTTCATTAAAGTCAGGCTCTTCAAGTAAATCCATTATCTTCGCCAGCGGCCAGCGAACCTGAGGCAACGGCTCTGGCTCATCGCCTTCCAGCGATTCCGGGTAGAGGTCCTGCGCCACCACAATATTCATTTTGCTGGAAAAGTAAGACGGCGCCATGCTGAGCTTTTTCAAAAAAGTCAGATCCCTCGCGCCAAATCCCACCTCTTCTTTTAGTTCGCGGTTTGCAGCTTCATAGACGCTTTCACCAGGATCAATTAATCCTTTCGAAAATCCCAGTTCGTAGGATTCAGTTCCTACCGCGTACTCACGAATAAGGATCAGGTGATCGTCGACAATAGGCACAATCATCACCGCTTCCCGGTTGGTTGGACGCATTCTTTCATAAACACGCCGCACGCCATTGCTGAACTCCAGATCCACGCTTTCGACAGTAAACAATCGGGAACGGGCTACAGTTTCAACATTCAGAATGGAGGGTTTTTGTAATGATTTGCTCATTGTGGAATCTTTGCAGTGAAATCAGCCGTTATTGTGCGATACGCAACACACTTTCGGCAATGTGAATTGCATATTATTTACATTTACGTAACTCAATAAATAATAGTTCTTAAATCAAATTAAAAGTCAATAGGTTGAAATAACTCCAGGAATTTGCTGATATTCCGCCTTCAAAGGGTTTGCTATGATCAGCGGTCACTGGGATGCGCTTAATGATGCTCAAGTTCAACTCCACGCTTGCCGATAGCCAACCGCAGAATTATGTTTTGTGTCCAGGGTGCAACTTACCACGCCTGACAGATTAAGTAAGATGGGGAAAGCATGAGCACCATTGTCATTTTTTTAGCTGCTTTGCTGGCCTGCTCACTACTTGCGGGGTGGCTGTTCAAAATACGCGCCCGGCGGCGACAATTGCCCTGGACTAGCGCCTTCGCTGACGCACAAACGCGCAAACTCACTCCTGAAGAACGTAGCGCCGTTGAAAACTATCTTGAAAGCCTGACGCAAATTTTGCAGGCTCCCGGACCGACGGGCGCCTGCACTGCGCCGGTCTCTCTGACGTTGAACACCAAAAGCAATAACGTGATGATGCTGACACACGCCATCACGCGATACGGTATTTCGACTGACGATCCCAACAAATGGCGTTATTACCTCGATTCGGTGGAAGTGCATCTGCCTCCCTTCTGGGAGCAGTACATCAACGATGAAAACACCGTCGAACTCATTCATACCAACTCGCTCCCGCTGGTTATTTCACTCAATGGTCATACGCTGCAAGAGTATATGCAGGAGACCCGCGGCTACGCCTTACAACCTGTCTCATCAACGCAGGCATCGATTCGCGGCGAAGAAAGCGAGCAAATTGAGTTGCTCAACATTCGTCAGGAAACGCACGAAGAGCACGAGCTTAGCCGCCCGCATGGGCTGCGTGAAGCATTGCTGATTGTCGCCTCTTTCCTGATGTTTTTTTTCTGTCTGGTTACTCCCGATGTATTTGTTCCGTGGCTGGCTGGCGGTGCCTTACTGCTGCTGGCGGCGGGTCTGTGGGGGATATTCGCGCCGCCGGCAAAATCCTCTCTACGAGAGATTCACTGCCTGCGTGGTACGCCGCGTCGTTGGGGCTTATTTGGCGAGAACGATCAAGAGCAGATAAACAACATTTCGCTCGGCATCATCGATCTGGTTTATCCTGCCCACTGGCTACCTTATATTGCCCAGGATCTCGGCCAACAAACCGATATCGATATCTACCTCGATCGCCACGTGGCCCGTCAGGGACGTTATCTTTCACTGCACGATGAAGTGAAAAATTTCCCGTTGCAGCACTGGCTACGCAGTACGATTATCGCCGTCGGTTCGCTGCTGGTGTTGTTTATGCTGCTGTTCTGGATCCCATTAGATATGCCGCTGAAATTCACACTCTCGTGGATGAAGGGCGCGCAGACTATTGAAGCCACCAGCGTTAAACAACTTGCTGACGCTGGCGTACGGGTGGGAGATACCTTACGCCTTAGCGGTACAGGTATGTGTAATATCCCGGCGTCCGGGAGCTGGAGCGCGAAAACCAATTCACCTTTCTTACCATTTGACTGCTCACAGATCATCTGGAATGACGCCCGTTCATTGCCGCTACCAGAGTCTGAGCTGGTCAACAAGGCCATGGCGTTGACAGAGTCAGTAAACCGACAGTTGCATCCTAAACCGGAGGATGAATCTCGCGTCAGCGCCTCATTACGTTCCGCAATTCAGAAATCCGGTATGGTGCTGCTCGATGACTTTGGCGACATCGTGCTGAAGACCGCAGATCTTTGTGCAGCCAAAGATGATTGCGTACGACTGAAAAATGCCCTGGTGAATCTCAGCAATAGTAAAGACTGGTACACGCTGGTGAAACGCGCTAATGCAGGGAAACTCGATGGTGTGAATGTGTTGCTCCGTCCAGTGAGCGCGGATTCACTCGATAATCTGGTGGCAACCTCCACGGCCCCATTTATCACGCATGAAACGGCACGAGCGGCACAATCACTGAATAGCCCTGCTCCGGGAGGATTCCTGATTGTCAGTGACGAAGGCAGCGATTTAGTCGATCAGCCGTGGCCCACGGTTTCGCTTTATGACTATCCGCCGCAAGAGCAGTGGAGCGCCTTCCAGAAGCTGGCGCAAATGTTGATGCATACGCCGTTTAACGCCGAGGGTATCGTCACCAACATTTTCACCGATGCCAATGGCACACAGCATATCGGCTTGCACCCTATCCCGGATCGTTCCGGCCTGTGGCGCTATCTCGGTACCACATTGCTACTACTGACGATGCTGGGCAGCGCTATCTATAATGGCGTACAGGCCTGGCGACGTTACCAGCGTCATCGTATTCGTATGCTGAAAATTCAGGAATATTACGAAAGCTGCCTGAATCCTAAGCTACTCACATCTTCAGAAAGCCTCATCGAATAACACGTTTGCGCGGCAGGTTATGCTACTCTGTCGCGCAAATTGCTTCACTCTGGAGATTTCCCCCATGCATATCAACATTGCCTGGCAGGACGTAGACACCGTTCTGCTGGATATGGACGGCACACTACTCGACCTCGCCTTCGATAATTATTTCTGGCAAAAACTGGTGCCCGAAACATGGGGGGCGCAGAACGGCGTCACACCACAGGAAGCGATGGAATATATGCGTCAGCAATATCACGACGTGCAGCATACGCTAAACTGGTACTGTCTTGATTACTGGAGTGAGCAACTGGGTCTGGATATTTGTGCGATGACCACCGAGATGGGGCCGCGCGCCGTATTGCGTGAAGATACCATTCCGTTTCTGGAGGCTCTGAAAGCCAGCGGTAAGCAGCGAATTTTGCTCACCAACGCTCACCCGCATAACCTGGCCGTAAAACTTGAGCACACCGGTCTGGACGCACACCTTGATTTATTACTTTCCACCCACACATTTGGTTATCCGAAAGAGGATCAGCGGTTATGGCATGCGGTGGCCGAAGCTACGGGTCTGAAGGCAGAAAGAACGCTGTTTATCGATGACAGTGAAGCCATTCTCGATGCTGCCGCACAATTTGGAATTCGTTACTGCCTCGGCGTCACTAACCCCGACTCCGGGATTGCCGAAAAACAGTATCTTCGCCATCCGTCACTGAATGACTACCGACGTCTGATCCCCTCGCTAATGTGAAGGAGACGCCATGAAAGAGAAACCTGCTGTTGAGGTTCGACTGGATAAATGGCTGTGGGCCGCCCGTTTTTATAAAACCCGCGCGCTGGCCCGCGAAATGATTGAAGGCGGTAAGGTGCATTACAACGGGCAACGCAGCAAGCCGAGCAAAATCGTCGAGCTGAATGCCACGCTCACTCTGCGCCAGGGAAATGACGAACGAACAGTAATCGTGAAGGCGATTACTGAGCAACGTCGCCCCGCCAGCGAGGCGGTCTTGCTGTATGAAGAGACTGCGGAAAGTGTAGAGAAACGCGAAAAAATGGCGCTGGCACGTAAACTTAATGCCTTAACCATGCCGCACCCGGACCGACGCCCGGACAAAAAAGAGCGCCGCGACCTGTTACGATTTAAACATGGCGACAGTGAATAACTGTCACCTGCAAGAGAGATGATTATGCCGCAACATGACCAATTACATCGCTATCTGTTTGAAAACTTTGCCGTACGCGGCGAACTGGTGACCGTTTCGGAAACCCTGCAACAGATCCTTGAGAATCACGATTATCCGCAACCCGTGAAAAACGTGCTGGCAGAATTGCTGGTCGCGACCAGCCTGCTGACCGCCACCCTGAAATTTGATGGTGATATCACCGTTCAGTTACAAGGCGATGGCCCGATGAATCTGGCGGTAATCAACGGTAACAACAACCAACAAATGCGCGGCGTGGCGCGTGTACAGGGTGAGATCCCTGAAGATGCCGATCTGAAAACACTGGTCGGGAATGGTTACGTCGTGATTACGATTACCCCGCGCGAAGGCGAACGCTATCAGGGCGTGGTGGGTCTGGAAGGCGATACCCTGGCGGCCTGCCTGGAAGATTACTTTATGCGCTCTGAACAGCTACCGACACGCCTTTTCATTCGCACCGGCGAAGTTGACGGCAAACCCGCTGCAGGCGGTATGTTGTTACAGGTAATGCCAGCGCAAGATGCCCAACAGGATGACTTCAATCACCTGGCAACGCTGACCGAAACCATCAAAACTGAAGAACTGCTGACTTTACCGGCAAACGAGGTTTTGTGGCGTCTGTATCACGAAGAAGAAGTAACGGTTTACGACCCGCAGGATGTCGAGTTCAAATGCACCTGTTCTCGTGAGCGCTGCGCTGACGCGCTAAAAACGCTGTCAAATGAAGAAGTGGATAGCATCCTGGCTGAAGAAGGCGAAATTGACATGCATTGTGATTACTGCGGTAACCACTATCTGTTCAACGCCATGGACATTGCAGAGCTTCGTAACAACGCGTCTCCAGCAGATCCGCAAGTTCACTAATTATCTGAAGCCTTAAGGTGGAGATTCTTTGCCGTCTCCACCTCATTCCTAAATTCCCACCAGACATTCTAAAATGTGAAACCACATTTAGTGCTTTTTTTTCTCGTGTTGAATCGATACGTTTACTGTTTGATTTGCATGATTTTCTTTAGTGAATGCGATTACAGTCACAATATCCCCGTCAAATATACCTTTTTTTAACCTTTTAAGAACATTTTCTACATCTAAAATGCCATTTCTGCGATAATATCAACCGTTTCGTGACAGGAATCACGGAGTTTTTTGTCAAATATGAATTTCTCCAGATACGTAAATCTATGAGCCTTGTCGCGGTTAACACCCCCAAAAAGACTTTACTATTCAGGCAATACATATTGGCTAAGGAGCAGTGAAATGCGCGTTAACAATGGTTTGACCCCGCAAGAACTCGAGGCTTATGGTATCAGTGACGTACATGATATCGTTTACAACCCAAGCTACGATCTACTGTATCAGGAGGAGCTGGACCCGAGCCTGACCGGTTATGAGCGCGGGGTGTTAACTAATCTGGGTGCTGTTGCTGTTGATACTGGGATCTTCACGGGTCGTTCACCAAAAGATAAATATATCGTTCGTGACGATACCACTCGTGATACTTTCTGGTGGGCCGACAAAGGCAAAGGTAAGAACGACAACAAACCTCTCTCCCCTGAAACCTGGCAGCATCTGAAAGGGCTGGTGACCAAACAGCTTTCCGGCAAACGTCTGTTCGTTGTAGATGCCTTCTGTGGCGCTAACCCGGATACTCGTCTTTCCGTTCGTTTTATTACTGAAGTGGCCTGGCAGGCGCATTTCGTCAAAAACATGTTTATTCGCCCGAGCGATGAAGAGCTGGAAGGGTTCAAACCTGACTTTATCGTCATGAACGGTGCAAAATGCACCAACCCACAGTGGAAAGAGCAGGGCCTGAACTCTGAAAACTTCGTGGCATTTAACCTGACCGAACGTATGCAATTGATTGGCGGCACCTGGTACGGCGGGGAAATGAAGAAAGGGATGTTCTCAATGATGAACTACCTGCTGCCGCTGAAAGGTATTGCCTCCATGCACTGCTCCGCCAACGTTGGCGAGAAAGGTGATGTTGCGGTATTCTTCGGTCTTTCCGGCACTGGTAAAACCACCCTTTCCACCGACCCGAAACGCCGCCTGATTGGCGATGACGAGCACGGCTGGGATGACGACGGCGTGTTTAACTTCGAAGGCGGCTGCTACGCGAAAACCATCAAACTGTCGAAAGAAGCGGAGCCTGAAATTTACAACGCTATCCGCCGCGATGCGCTGCTGGAAAACGTCACCGTGCGCGAAGATGGCACTATCGACTTTGATGATGGTTCAAAAACCGAGAACACCCGCGTTTCTTATCCGATCTACCATATCGATAACATCGTTAAGCCCGTTTCCAAAGCAGGCCACGCAACTAAAGTTATCTTCCTGACCGCAGACGCCTTTGGTGTGCTGCCGCCGGTTTCTCGTCTGACTGCCGATCAAACCCAGTACCACTTCCTCTCTGGCTTCACCGCCAAACTGGCTGGCACCGAACGCGGTATCACCGAACCAACGCCAACTTTCTCTGCCTGTTTCGGCGCGGCATTCCTGTCGCTGCACCCGACTCAGTACGCAGAAGTGCTGGTCAAACGTATGCAGGCCGCAGGCGCGCAGGCGTATCTGGTGAACACTGGCTGGAACGGCACTGGCAAACGTATTTCGATTAAAGATACCCGCGCCATTATCGACGCCATCCTCAACGGTTCGCTGGATAACGCAGAAACCTTCATTCTGCCGATGTTTAACCTGGCGATCCCAACCGAACTGCCGGGCGTAGACACCAGGATCCTCGATCCGCGTAACACCTACGCTTCCCCGGAACAGTGGCAGGAAAAAGCCGAAACGCTGGCGAAACTGTTTATCGACAACTTCGATAAATACACCGACACCCCTGCGGGTGCCGCGCTGGTAGCGGCTGGTCCTAAGCTGTAATCAGCTGATATCTCATTGACCCCTTATCCAAACGGATAAGGGGTTTTTTTATATCTAATTAGCTACCAATATGTACACGGTACACTTATAATTATCAATAGGCCGCAGGATGCATTATGTTCACCTTTATTGAACTACAAGGATTTAGCAAACGCCGCCAGTTATTGCTACCTGATGATGAGTTCCGGGCTTTTCAGGAACTACTCATTCAAGATCCCACTGCCGGTGACATTATCGCGGGCACAGGCAGTTTCAGAAAAATTCGCTGGAACCGTTCTGGAATGGGGAAACGGGGTGGTATTCGGATAATTTATTACAATGTGACACGCAATGGCCGAATTTATCTGGCGTTGATTTATCCTAAAAATGAACAGGATGATTTAACAGAAGAACAAAGAAAGGCATTGAAACTATTGTCCGAGAAGCTGCTTTAATGTTGAAGCTCAACAAATTCCATCACGGCCGCAACGCCAACGGAGGCATTGGAAACAGATGAAAGATGAATTATTTGCTGATCTTCTTGCCAGCGCAGAAGAAATGGTACGCATCGAAAAGGGTGAAGAAACGCCTGAACCAGAGCACGTCCATACTTTTAGCGAAATCGATGTAAAAGCGATCCGTGAAGCAACGGGTTTACGTCAGCAAGATTTTGCTGTCGCCGTAGGGGTAAGTTATGACCTGGTCAAAAGCTGGGAAACCAAACGCCGTCAGCCTACCGGAGCACCCCGAAAATTGCTCCTGCTTTTGCAAGCGAATCCTTTCATTATCAATCAATTGAAAACAATCTAAAAACGGGGGGCACCTGCGCCTCCCGTTTTATTTACCCTTCTTTTGTCGTGCCCTGCGCTCGCGTTACCGGCACAGGCAGCCAGGCGCGAATGGAAAGCCCCCCCCGCTCACTGGTACCAAGCTCCAGCATCCCGTTATGGTTGTCCACGATACGCTGCACAATCGCCAGCCCTAACCCCGTGCCGCTAATGGTGCGCGCACTGTCGCCACGGACAAACGGCTGGAAAAGGTGCTTACGTTGTTCTGGCGCAATACCCGGACCATCGTCTTCTACCTGGAACCAGGCGCGATTCGGCTCGGTGCCGCTGCTGACCTTGATCCAGCCATTGCCGTAACGGGCAGCATTCACCACCATATTCGCCACTGCGCGTTTAATCGACAATGGATGCATTTTCACTTCAATGCTACCGGGGTAAAGCGCAGTTTCAATTTCCCGCTCATAACCGCTTTCAGCGGCAATCACCTCACCAAGCACGGCATTAAGATCGGCCAATTCCATCGGCATCTCCTGCCCGGTACGCAGGTAGTCGATGAACTGCTCAATGATGGCGTTACACTCTTCAATATCCTTATTGATGGATTCTGCAAGATAGCCATCCTGCTCGCTCATCATTTCAGTCGCCAGGCGAATACGCGTCAGCGGCGTGCGCAGGTCATGGCTGACCCCCGCCATCAGTAACGTACGGTCATCCGCCAGTTGCTTTACCCCAGCCGCCATATGGTTAAAGGCGCGGGTAACCGAACGCACCTCCGATGCACCATATTCACGTAGCGGCGGCGGAATAATCCCTTTACCTACCTGCAAAGCGGCATGTTCGAGATCGACCAGGGGGCGGTTTTGAATACGTATAAATAACCACGCTCCGCCTATCGCCATCAACATAATCGCCAATGTATAGCGAAATAGCGGGGAGAAATCTCCCTGATGAATTTCGGTCAGCGGCACACGCACCCAGATATTGGGCGACAGCCAAGTTTTCAACCAGACGACGGGCGAGCTCTTGTTGACCTCGACACGAACTTCCGTCGGGCCTCCCAGTTGCTGCGCCATCTGATGGCTTAAGAATTCATAATGTTGCGCCCAACGCAGGCCTGCCTCTTCGGCGGCCTCGTTGGAGTAAAGAGAGATCCCCAGCTCACGGTAGATCTCCCGACGGAAAGCGGGAGGCACAACCAACTGCGTGCCGTCCTCCAGTTGCAGTTTATCGGTCATCAACATACGCACTTCGTACGCGAGGACTTTATTAAACTGCTGAAGGCTCGGCAAAATCGCGAAGTTCAGCACCACCAGATAAGTCGTCACCAGGCTGACGAACAGCAAGGTGACGATGAGCAATAACGTGCGAGCAAATGAACTTCGTGGCGAGAAGCGCAATCGCCTCATGCTTTAGAACCGTCCGGTACGAAGACGTAGCCCAGACCCCAGACGGTCTGAATGTAACGCGGATGCGCCGGATCTTCTTCTACCATACGACGCAAACGCGAGATCTGCACATCAATGGAACGTTCCATTGCAGAATATTCACGACCGCGGGCAAGGTTCATTAACTTATCGCGGGAGAGCGGCTCACGCGGATGGCTGACCAGCGCCTTCAGTACCGCAAACTCACCGCTGGTAAGCGGCATCGGCTCATCGTCGCGGAACATCTCGCGCGTACCGAGGTTAAGTTTGAACTTACCGAAGGCAATCACCGCTTCTTCCTGTGACGGCGCGCCTGGCAGCTCGTTCGCCTGACGACGCAGTACCGCACGGATACGGGCCAACAGCTCACGGGGGTTAAACGGCTTGGGAATGTAATCGTCAGCACCAATTTCCAGGCCAACAATACGGTCAACCTCTTCCCCTTTCGCCGTCACCATGATGATCGGCATCGGGTTGCTCTGGCTACGAAGACGTCGGCAAATCGACAATCCATCTTCACCAGGTAACATTAAATCCAGTACCATAAGATGGAAAGATTCACGAGTCAGCAGGCGATCCATCTGTTCTGCATTAGCGACGCTTCGAACCTGGAAGCCTTGTTCGGTGAGATAACGTTCCAGCAGCGCACGCAGGCGCATGTCGTCATCGACCACCAGAATCTTGTAGTTCTCTTGCATTGTTTGTACTCCCAAAGGTTCGCAACAATTTGTAAGCGTGTATTCTTAAAAAAGCTTACGTTCGTCACCAGCTAAATCTGGTATGAATTTCAGCCTAAATTGTTACAAAGCATATTAAACAGCAGCTTAAGTATACAATTTATTCGGCGAAACATTATTGATTCTGTTGATATGATCACGTTATACCCAATGTGCGCATTATCAAACAGACAAAGGGAATCAACGAGATGAAAACGCCCCTGGTTACCCGGGAAGGGTATGAAAAACTCAAACAAGAGCTAAATTATCTCTGGCGTGAAGAACGCCCGGAGGTCACAAAGAAGGTGACCTGGGCCGCAAGTCTGGGCGACCGAAGCGAAAATGCTGACTATCAGTATAATAAAAAGCGCCTGCGTGAAATCGACCGCCGTGTGCGCTATCTCACTAAATGCATGGAAAATCTCAAAATCGTCGATTACTCCCCACAGCAGGAAGGCAAAGTCTTTTTTGGCGCGTGGGTAGAGATTGAAAATGACGATGGCGTAACTCACCGTTTCCGTATTGTTGGCTACGATGAAATCTTTGGCCGTAAGGACTACATCTCTATTGATTCCCCGATGGCCCGCGCGTTGCTGAAAAAAGAGGTGGGCGATCTGGCAATAGTGAATACCCCAGCCGGAGAGGCGAGTTGGTACGTTAATGCCATCGAATACGTGAAACCGTAAAGAAGAATCTTAACCTCCTGCCTTTGGCTGGCATTTTTGCCAGCCAATCCGTATAACTATCCCCTGATTTTTGATCCGAATAGATGAACTCAAACCATGATGAATGATTCGTTCTGCCGCATTATTGCGGGTGAAATTCAGGCTCGCCCGGAACAAGTTGACGCTGCCGTTCGCCTGCTTGACGAAGGAAATACCGTGCCGTTTATCGCACGCTATCGTAAGGAAATCACTGGCGGTCTGGATGACACGCAATTGCGTAATCTGGAAACACGTCTGAGCTACCTGCGCGAACTGGAAGAGAGACGTCAGGCGATCCTCAAATCCATTTCCGAACAAGGTAAACTCACCAACGAACTGGCGAATGCCATCAACGCCACCTTGAGCAAAACCGAACTCGAAGACCTCTATCTGCCCTACAAACCCAAACGCCGTACCCGTGGACAAATCGCCATTGAAGCAGGCCTTGAACCACTGGCTGACCTGTTGTGGAACGATCCATCACATACGCCGGAAGTCGCCGCCGCACAATTTATTGATGCCGATAAAGGCGTGGCAGATACCAAAGCCGCGCTGGACGGCGCGCGCTATATCCTGATGGAACGCTTCGCGGAAGATGCCGCTCTGCTGGCGAAAGTGCGTGATTATCTATGGAAAAACGCGCATCTCGTCTCGACTGTAGTGAGTGGTAAAGAAGAGGAAGGCGCGAAATTCCGCGATTATTTCGATCATCACGAACCGCTGTCAACGGTGCCTTCTCACCGCGCGCTGGCGATGTTCCGTGGTCGTAACGAAGGCGTACTCCAGCTTTCGCTAAATGCCGATCCGCAGTTCGACGAGCCGCCGAAAGAGAGCTATTGCGAACAAATCATCATCGATCACCTCGGCCTGCGCCTGAACAATGCTCCGGCAGATAGCTGGCGCAAAGGCGTGGTGAGCTGGACCTGGCGCATCAAGGTGCTGATGCATCTGGAAACCGAGTTGATGGGCACCGTGCGCGAACGTGCGGAAGATGAAGCGATTAACGTTTTTGCCCGTAACCTGCACGATCTGCTGATGGCCGCTCCTGCCGGGCTGCGTGCGACAATGGGCCTCGATCCGGGTCTGCGTACCGGCGTCAAAGTGGCGGTAGTCGATGCGACCGGCAAACTGGTGGCGACCGATACCATTTATCCACACACCGGGCAGGCCGCAAAAGCGGCGATGACCGTTGCCGCACTGTGTGAAAAGCATAATGTCGAACTGGTGGCGATCGGCAACGGTACGGCTTCCCGCGAGACAGAACGTTTCTATCTCGACGTACAGAAACAGTTCCCGAAAGTCACTGCGCAGAAAGTGATCGTCAGCGAAGCAGGCGCATCAGTTTACTCCGCTTCCGAACTGGCGGCGCAGGAATTCCCGGATCTCGATGTTTCTCTGCGTGGCGCAGTATCTATCGCCCGCCGTTTGCAGGATCCACTGGCAGAGCTGGTAAAAATCGATCCGAAATCTATCGGCGTGGGTCAGTACCAGCATGACGTCAGCCAGACGCAACTGGCCCGCAAGCTGGATGCGGTAGTGGAAGATTGTGTAAACGCCGTTGGCGTCGATCTCAACACGGCATCCGTTCCGCTGTTAACTCGCGTGGCTGGCCTGACGCGTATGATGGCGCAAAACATCGTGGCCTGGCGCGATGAGAACGGGCTATTCAAAAACCGTCAACAACTGTTAAAAGTGAGCCGTCTGGGGCCAAAAGCCTTCGAACAGTGTGCGGGCTTCCTGCGTATTAACCACGGCGATAACCCACTGGACGCCTCCACCGTTCACCCGGAAGCCTATCCGGTGGTGGAACGCATTCTGGCGGCAACGCAACAGGCGCTGAAAGATCTGATGGGCAACAGCAGCGAACTGCGTAACCTGAAAGCCTCGGATTTCACCGATGAGAAGTTCGGTGTACCGACGGTGACTGACATCATCAAAGAACTGGAAAAGCCAGGTCGCGATCCGCGTCCAGAATTTAAAACAGCCCAGTTTGCTGATGGCGTCGAGACGATGAACGACTTACAACCGGGCATGATTCTGGAAGGCGCAGTCACCAACGTCACTAACTTTGGCGCATTTGTCGATATCGGCGTGCATCAGGACGGCCTGGTTCACATCTCTTCCTTGTCGAATAAGTTTGTGGAAGATCCGCACACCGTGGTGAAAGCGGGCGATATTGTGAAGGTGAAAGTACTGGAGGTAGATCTTCAGCGTAAACGTATCGCGCTGACCATGCGTCTGGACGAGCAACCAGGTGAAACCAACGTCCGTCGCGGCGGTGGTAACGATCGCCCGCAAAACAACCGCCCGGCAACCAAACCGCGCGGTCGTGATGCACAACCTGCCGGTAATAGCGCAATGATGGATGCGCTGGCAGCGGCAATGGGGAAAAAACGTTAATCGCTCTGATGGGCAAACGTAAATTTGCCCGATGCGCAAGCTTATCGGGCCTACGGTTCAATCATTGTTATTTAAATTTGTGCGAAATCGTAGGCTCGATAAGGCGTTCATGCCGCATCTGGCAGGACAAAACGCACTTTGTCAGCAATCTGATATCTCCGGCATTTTTATTCCACAGCCAAACTCACACAACATTTCGTCAATATTTATCACAACATTAACAATTAAAACATTAACAAAACATTGAACAGCCATAATAATTCGCTATCCGAATTATATCTCTACCCAGATATAACCTTGAGCCACATCAACATTGAGTCAGATTATTATCTAAACCAACATTCGCACACATTTTAAGTATTGCTGATAGAAACCATTCTCATTATCATTGTGCTGTTGATTATTTAATCTCTCCCCTTCGTTGGCAAATCATCTGGTCTCATGTCGCTGTCAAACGCCCCATGAGGTAGTTATCCAGTTAATGAGAAACAAGTAGGCACCTATGCAATACACTCCAGATACTGCGTGGAAAATCACTGGCTTTTCCCGTGAAATCAGCCCGGCATATCGTCAGAAGCTGCTTTCTCTTGGCATGTTACCCGGCTCTTCTTTTAATGTGGTGCGTGTCGCGCCACTCGGCGACCCCATTCATATCGAAACTCGTCGTGTGAGCCTGGTATTACGGAAAAAAGATCTGGCCTTATTAGAAGTGGAAGCTGTTTCCTGTTAATACGGTGATAACAACAATGAAAAAATTAACCATTGGCTTAATTGGTAATCCAAACTCTGGCAAGACCACCTTATTTAACCAGCTCACTGGCGCACGTCAGCGCGTGGGAAACTGGGCTGGCGTGACCGTCGAACGTAAAGAGGGGCTGTTCTCCACCACCGATCATCAGGTCACACTGGTGGACCTACCAGGCACCTACTCTCTAACCACTATCTCATCGCAGACCTCACTGGATGAGCAAATCGCCTGTCACTACATTTTGAGCGGCGACGCCGATCTGCTGATTAACGTGGTAGACGCTTCAAACCTTGAGCGTAACCTTTACCTGACGCTGCAACTGCTGGAACTCGGCATTCCGTGCATTGTGGCGCTAAACATGCTCGATATTGCCGAAAAGCAAAATATTCGCATTGACATTGATGCGCTGGCAGCACGTCTTGGTTGCCCGGTGATCCCACTGGTCTCCACTCGTGGTCGAGGAATTGAAGCACTGAAACTGGCGGTCGATCGCTATAAAGCCAACGAGGATGTGGAGCTGGTGCATTATGCTCAGCCGCTCATCAATGAAGCTGACGCGCTGGCAAAAGTGATGCCGTCTGACATCCCGCTTAAACACCGTCACTGGCTGGGCCTACAAATGCTGGAAGGCGATATTTACAGCCGTGCCTATGCCGGTGAAGCGTCGCAGCATCTGGATGCCGCCCTCGCCCGTCTGCGTAATGAAATGGACGATCCGGCATTGCACATTGCTGATGCTCGCTACCAGTGCATTGCAGCTATCTGTGATGTGGTAAGCAACACTCTGACGGCAGAACCCAGCCGTTTTACTACCGCGGTGGATAAAATCGTGCTTAACCGTTTCCTCGGTCTGCCGATTTTCCTGTTCGTCATGTACCTGATGTTCCTGCTTGCCATCAACATCGGCGGCGCATTACAGCCACTGTTTGATGTCGGTTCTGTGGCGCTGTTTGTACATGGTATTCAGTGGATTGGCTACACACTCCACTTCCCGGACTGGCTGACTATCTTCCTCGCCCAGGGGCTTGGCGGCGGTATTAACACCGTGCTGCCGTTGGTGCCGCAGATTGGCATGATGTACCTGTTCCTCTCCTTCCTTGAGGACTCCGGGTATATGGCGCGTGCGGCGTTTGTAATGGACCGTCTGATGCAGGCGCTGGGCTTGCCGGGAAAATCCTTTGTACCGTTGATCGTCGGTTTTGGCTGTAACGTACCGTCGGTGATGGGGGCACGAACTCTTGATGCCCCGCGTGAACGCCTGATGACCATCATGATGGCGCCGTTTATGTCCTGCGGCGCGCGTCTGGCCATCTTCGCGGTATTTGCGGCCGCCTTCTTCGGGCAGAATGGCGCACTGGCGGTATTCTCACTGTACGTTATCGGTATTGTGATGGCAGTGCTGACGGGGCTGATGCTCAAATACACCATCATGCGCGGCGAAGCGACGCCGTTTGTGATGGAACTGCCTGTCTACCACGTACCGCACGTTAAAAGTCTGATTATCCAGACCTGGCAGCGCCTGAAAGGCTTTGTTCTGCGTGCAGGTAAAGTGATCATCGTCGTCAGCGTTTTCCTTAGCGCCTTCAACAGCTTCTCACTGAGCGGGAAAATCGTCGACAACATTAACGACTCGGCGCTGGCCTCTGTCAGCCGTGTGATTACCCCGGTCTTCAAGCCAATTGGCGTACATGAAGATAACTGGCAGGCAACGGTTGGCCTGTTTACGGGCGCCATGGCGAAAGAAGTGGTGGTGGGTACGCTCAATACCCTCTACACCGCGGAAAATATTCAGGATGAAGAATTCAATCCAGCAGAATTTAACCTCGGAGAAGAGCTGTCAGGCGCAGTAGATGAAACCTGGCAAAGCCTGAAAGATACCTTCAGCCTTAGCGTACTGGCGAACCCGATTGAAGCCAGCAAAGGCGACGGCGAAATGGGCACCGGGGCAATGGGCGTGATGGATGAGAAATTCGGCAGCGCGGCAGCAGCATACAGTTATCTGATTTTTGTCCTGCTGTATGTTCCGTGCATCTCGGTGATGGGGGCTATCGCTCGTGAATCCAGCCGTGGCTGGATGGGCTTCTCCATTCTGTGGGGGCTGAATATCGCTTACTCACTCGCCACCCTGTTCTATCAGGTCGCCAGCTACAGCCAGCACCCAACCTACAGTCTGGTGTGCATTCTGGCGGTTGTTCTGTTTAACATCGCGGTCATCGGCCTGCTGCGCCGCGCGCGTAGCCGGGTAGATATCGAACTGCTGGCAACGCGCAAATCAGTAAGCAGTTGCTGCGCTGCCAGCACCACTGGCGATTGCCACTAAGGACACAGCAATGGCTTCGCTCATTCAGGTGCGTGATTTGCTGGCGTTACGGGGCCGTATGGACGCGGCCCAGATTAGCCAGACGCTGAACACCCCGCAGCCGATGATTAACGCCATGCTGCAACAACTGGAAAGTATGGGCAAAGCCGTGCGAATTCAGGAAGAACCTGATGGCTGTCTCTCCGGCAGTTGCAAAAGCTGCCCGGAAGGCAAAGCCTGTCTGCGCGAGTGGTGGGCATTGCGTTAACCTTGTTCCATCGCCTGTTTTGAAAAGCCCGGTATGCGTTTGCTACCGGGCTTTTTTGCGTGTCGCTTTCCATAAAAATGCAACTCTTGCAGCAGAGCATAAGTTCCTCTGAAGGCGTCTCGCAGGGATGAAAACACTCAAACTGGAGTCGAGCAGTTTTATTGATGACGATCTGCGTGAAAGCTATTCCGACGTGTTGTGGTCGATGAAATACCTTATTGGTTACCTGATTAGTTATTTATTGGACCGACGCATGGAAACCCTGGATATCGCCAAAAGAATGCTGCAATCCAGAGTCCCTCTTGCGGGCATCATACACTTTACCGGGCGGTCAGAAGACGAGTTGGTTGCGACGAGTCAGTAGATTTTTGCCTCGCTATTTCAAATACTGCCTACACCCTCTGCTTCAACGCCACCAACTGTTGACAAAACTCGTCTGGATGCGAAATAAACGGTGCATGGGCCGCTTTGGCGAAGATGTATGACTCGCTGTGAGGCCAGAGTTCATCCAGCATCGGCACCACTTTGCGCGGTACCAGACCATCAAGATACCCATACAATCGCAAAAACGGCATTTGTACATTTTTCAGCGGTTGACGGAGATCGACCATTTTCAGAATTTCCAGTCCGCCATTGAGTACTTCAACCTCCGGCATCGGTAATGCCAGCACGGTTTTCTTCAGCGCTCGTGCATCCTGGCGTGCCGTTTCTGTACCCATGGTTTGTAGTGCAAGGAACCGTTCCACCGTCCGTTGAAAATCTTCACTGAGCTGCTGCTGGAAGCCCGCCAGCACATCCGGTTTTATCCCCGGCCACTCTTCGCGAGCGCTGAAGCACGGCGACGACGCCACGGTGACCAGTGCCTGGACACGCTCAGGATGGGTCAACGCAATTTGGCTTGCCACCAGCCCGCCCAGACTCCAGCCCAGCCAGATGGCGTTATCTGGTGCCTGCTGCAGCACGACTTCCGCCATGTCGGCAAGCGACATGGCGCCGAATCCCTGGCTGCGCCCGAAACCGGGGAGATCAACAAGATGCAACGTAAAATGCGAGCTAAGTTCCTCGTCTATGCAACGCCACACTTCGGCATTCAATCCCCATCCGTGCAACAGCACAAGATGAACATTCCCCTGACCTTTGGTCTGCCACCAGATGTTATTCATCCGCTATTGTTCTCTTTTGACTAACAAGGATGAACATATGCTAACAGTACCTGGATTATGCTGGCTATGCCGAATGCCGCTGGCGCTAGGCCATTGGGGAATTTGTTCGGTCTGCTCACATGCCGCACATAAACATGAAATGCTGTGCCCGCAGTGCGGGTTACCAACGGCACACATCGCTCTCCCCTGTGGCCGCTGCCTGAAAAAACCGCCGCCGTGGCAGCGTCTGATCACCGTATCCAGCTATACGCCGCCCTTAAGCCCACTCATCCATCAGCTTAAATTTTCGCAGCGCAGTGAAATCGCCAGCGCGCTTTCGCGTCTGTTACTACTGGCGGTCTTACACGCCCGCCGGACCAGCGGGCTGCAACTACCGGATCGCCTCGTCAGCGTACCGTTGTGGCGACATCGGCACTGGCGACGGGGGTTTAATCAGAGCGATTTGCTTTGCCAACCGTTATCGCACTGGCTGCACTGTCAATGGGATAGCGAAGCCGTCACGCGTACAAGAGCCACAGCAACTCAGCATTTTCTCAACGCCCGCCTGCGCAAGCGCAACCTGAAAAATGCCTTTCGCCTTGAATTGCCCGTGCAAGGTCTCCATATGGTGATTGTGGATGATGTCGTCACCACCGGAAGTACCGTCGCAGAGATTGCGCAGTTGCTTTTACGCAATGGTGCGGCAACTGTCCAGGTCTGGTGCCTTTGTCGAACCTTGTAGAGCCTCGATGATGGGCGTATTATAACCAACTAAAATAGTCAACTATTAGGCCATTACTATGATCCGTATTTCCGATGCTGCACAAGCGCACTTTGCCAAACTGCTGGCAAACCAGGAAGAAGGGACACAAATCCGCGTATTTGTGATCAATCCCGGCACGCCTAACGCTGAATGCGGTGTTTCTTATTGTCCGCCGGACGCCGTAGAAGCGACCGACACCGCCCTGAAATTTGACCTGCTGACCGCGTATGTTGATGAGTTAAGCGCACCATACCTGGAAGATGCAGAGATCGACTTCGTTACCGACCAGTTAGGTTCTCAATTAACACTGAAAGCCCCAAATGCCAAAATGCGTAAAGTAGCAGACGACGCACCGCTAATGGAGCGCGTGGAGTATATGCTGCAATCGCAGATTAACCCGCAGCTTGCAGGCCACGGCGGTCGCGTTTCGCTGATGGAAATCACCGAAGACGGTTATGCCATTCTACAATTTGGCGGCGGCTGTAACGGTTGTTCAATGGTAGACGTCACCCTGAAAGAAGGCATCGAAAAGCAATTGCTGAACGAATTCCCTGAGCTGAAAGGTGTACGCGATCTCACCGAGCACCAGCGCGGCGAGCACTCTTACTACTAAATTTTCTCCTCTTTTGTCGCCTGCCCGATACGACGCTAAAACGTCCTGTCGGGCCTGAATGAAACCTGTGTCATTGTTTTACTCCAACAATCCAATTCCTTCATTTCCCCACGATAATTTGACCTGCGTCTCATAATTTAAATTTACCCCACTCTGGCGATTCTCAAGCATGTAATGTTACCCGTATCATTCGCGTGGGCACCAAACACACTCATAACATCTGACGGCACTAATTCGTTTTAGGAGTCATCAGCCGTGGTGCCGTGATATCTCTGTTCTCAGTTGGGACAACCAGGATTTGTCGTCAGAAACCTGACGTTACCCATAACAAATTAAAGGCCAGGTAAATCATGCCATTAGTCATTGTTGCTATCGGTGTAATCTTGTTATTACTCCTGATGATCCGCTTCAAAATGAACGGTTTCATCGCCCTCGTCCTGGTGGCGCTTGCTGTCGGATTAATGCAAGGTATGCCGCTGGATAAAGTAATTGGCTCAATCAAAGCCGGTGTCGGTGGTACGCTCGGTAGTCTTGCCCTGATCATGGGTTTTGGCGCAATGCTGGGCAAAATGCTGGCAGACTGTGGTGGCGCACAACGTATCGCTACGACACTGATTGCCAAATTTGGTAAGAAGCATATTCAGTGGGCGGTAGTATTGACCGGTTTTACCGTCGGTTTTGCTCTGTTCTATGAAGTGGGCTTTGTGCTGATGCTGCCGCTGGTGTTTACCATCGCTGCCGCCGCCAATATCCCGCTGTTGTACGTTGGTGTGCCGATGGCGGCTGCGCTGTCTGTTACTCACGGTTTCCTGCCGCCACACCCAGGCCCGACCGCAATTGCCACCATTTTCAATGCCGATATGGGTAAAACCCTGTTGTACGGCACTATTCTGGCAATCCCAACCGTTATTCTTGCAGGTCCGGTTTATGCCCGCGTGCTGAAAGGTATTGATAAGCCGATCCCGGAAGGTCTGTACAGCGCGAAAACGTTTAGTGAAGAAGAGATGCCGAGCTTTGGCGTCAGCGTCTGGACTTCTCTGGTACCCGTTGTGCTGATGGCGATGCGCGCCATTGCTGAAATGATCCTGCCGAAAGGCCACGCTTTCCTGCCGGTAGCAGAGTTCTTAGGTGACCCGGTAATGGCAACGCTGATTGCGGTGCTGATTGCGATGTTCACCTTTGGTCTGAACCGCGGTCGTTCGATGGATCAGATTAACGATACGCTGGTTTCTTCCATCAAAATCATCGCGATGATGCTGTTGATCATCGGTGGCGGCGGTGCATTCAAGCAGGTGCTGGTAGACAGCGGTGTGGACAAATACATCGCCTCCATGATGCATGAAACCAACATTTCTCCGCTGCTGATGGCCTGGTCGATTGCCGCAGTACTGCGTATCGCGTTGGGTTCTGCAACCGTTGCGGCAATCACTGCGGGGGGTATCGCGGCACCGCTGATTGCAACGACGGGTGTTAGCCCAGAACTAATGGTTATCGCCGTCGGCTCCGGTAGTGTAATTTTCTCTCACGTGAACGATCCGGGCTTCTGGCTGTTCAAAGAGTACTTTAACCTGACTATCGGCGAGACTATCAAGTCCTGGTCGATGCTGGAAACCATTATCTCAGTGTGCGGTCTGGTAGGCTGTCTGCTGCTGAATATGGTGATTTGATAACACTGACTGCCGGATGCGCCGCATCCGGCATCAACCGCACTCTACTTCTTCTTCGCTGCCGCCCTGCGCCGTCTGTCCAAATCCTTCAGCAACTTGTTCACGCCATCATCGGCAAACATCTTTTCAAGCGTTACGGAAAGTTTGCGTCGCCAGTTTTTGTACTGGTAACTGGTGCCGGGAATATTGACCGGTTCGGCCATATCCAGCCAGTCTTCTGGCTGTAGCCCTAACAGGGCGCTGTTACTGTCGGCGATGTAACGCTGCAAGCCACGGCTAAGCATCGGCGTCATCGACATCAAGGATGCCTTATGCCCGGCACGTTTGGGCAGGCAGCCATATTTATGCAGCGCATCCAGCAACCCTTGCTTCGCCAGTTCACGATCCTGATACAAACCACGCAGCACCACGTCATCCGGGTACAGACCCAGCGTTTTGCCCAGCGTTAAATCTCCGCTTTCCCAATAACCGCGCAGTGTTGGCAAGTCATGCGTCGCCGCAACTGCCATCGACTGCTCTGGATACGCTTTCGGCGCGCGGAACGTCTTCTCGTGATCGTTTTCGAAATAGAGCACTTTGTAGGAGTAAACACCGCTACTTCGCAGCTTACCGACTATCTCTACTGGCACTGTGCCGAGATCTTCGCCAATCACCATGCAGCGATGACGCTTACTTTCAAGCGCCAGAATTGAGAGCAGATCATCCACCGGATAGTGAACATACGCCCCCTGATCCGCCGTCTCGCCATACGGTATCCACCACAAACGCAGCATCGACATCACATGGTCAATTCGCAACGCGCCGCAGTTTTGCATATTGGCGCGCAGCAGCTCGATAAACGGCGCATAGGCGCGCGCGGTGATGATATGTGGGTCCATCGGCGGCAATCCCCAGTTCTGCCCCAACGGGCCGAGGATATCCGGCGGCGCGCCAACCGATGCTTTCAGGCAATACAGTTCACGGTCACACCAGGTTTCCGCCCCGCCTTCCGCTACACCAACCGCCAGGTCGCGGTACAAACCAATCGGCATTTCATAGCCCTGGCTTATCTCCCAGCAGGCGGCAAACTGGCTGTAAGCCAGCCACTGCAACCAGAGATAAAAATCGACATCATCACGATGTTCTTCGCAGAACTGACGCACCTCTGGCGAGTCTACGTTCTGATATGCCTGCGGCCACGCCGGCCAGCCCCAGCGCATTTCGTCTTCTTTCACTTGCTGGGCGTGTAACGCATCAAATGCGGCCTGCCAGAACAGGCTGTCTCCCTGTTCTGCGACAAACTGACGAAATGCCGCCATTTGCTCATCATCTCGTAGCGAGAATCCTTTCCATGCCATTCGCAACGCCGTCATTTTCAAGGCGGTGACGGTAGAATAATCGACCCAGTCAGCATCCCGCGCTTGTTGCAGCGTCCGTTGAGTGGTTGGCATTTGCCACCAGGCTTGTGCCTCTTCGCTAAGTTGAAAATCCTCAACGCCGTTAACGTCGATATAAATCACGTTCAACCAGCGGCGAGAAGACGGGCTATAGGGACTGGCACTTTCTGGATTTGCCGGGTAAAGCGCATGAATCGGGTTCAGGCCGATAAACGATCCGCCGCGTTTCGCCACATCCACCAACATGGATTTGAGATCGCCAAAGTCACCTATTCCCCAATTTGTTTCAGATCGCAGTGTATAAAGCTGAACGCAAGCGCCCCACAGCTTTTGTTTATTCAGCAACGCCTGCGGTTCGTAGCAACGTTTAGGCGCGACAATCACCCGGCAGTGAGAACGCTGTTCGTCCTGAGTGAGCGTCAGGCTGTGATACCCTTCTGGCAGCCTCGCGGGGAGGTTGAATGTTTTACCTCCACTCACGTGGCCCTTGTACTGCGTTCCTTCTTCGGTGGTCAACAGCCAGCTATATTCACCGTTGCCCTCCACCGCCATCGGCATTTTTTTACCGACGGTATAAACCATGACATTGGGGACAGGCGTTACCGCCACTTTCGTGGCGGTACGTTGATGCATCGCGTCAAGCAAACGCCGTTTGGTTTCGGCGCTAATCGACTGCGGTTTACCGTGGGCATTGATGTAATTGGGGCTGATCCCCGCCGCCAGCGCGGCATTATCCAGACGTTTGCTTTCCATCGAGCTTCCTTAGCGTTTTGCCTGCCAGATACGAGCCTGGTAATCGCGAATAGAGCGATCCGAGCTAAACATACCGCAGCGGGCGGTATTGAGGATCGCCGCGCGAGTCCAGGCCTCCTGGTCGCGGTACAGTACATCCACTTGCTTTTGTGCCTCTACATAGGCTGCAAAATCCGCCATGACCAGATACGGATCGCCCCCCTGTTTGCCGATACTGTGCAGCATCGACTCGAAGGCATGCTTATCGCCGTCGCTGTATTTACCGCTTTCCAGCTCTTTCAACACGGCGTCCAGCACCTTATCTTTCTTCCGCCATTTCACCGGGTCGTAGCCTTTAGCCAGAATGGCCTTCACTTGTTCCACGGTATGACCAAAGATAAAGATATTTTCTTCACCGACTTTCTCGGCGATTTCAACGTTAGCGCCATCCAGCGTACCGACGGTAAGCGCGCCATTGAGCGCCAGCTTCATATTGCCAGTACCGGAAGCTTCTTTACCTGCGGTGGAGATTTGCTCGGAAATATCTGCCGCCGGGATCAGCTTTTCCGCCGCCGAGACACAATAATCTGGCAGGAATACCACCTTCAGTTTGTCACCCACGAGTGGATCGTTGTTGATCACATCAGCCACTTTATTGATCGCAAAGATAATGTTTTTCGCCAGGTAATAGCCTGGTGCTGCTTTCGCACCGAACAGAAACACACGCGGCACGCGGTCAGTCTGCGGGTTTTCGCGAATTTCTTTGTACAACGCCAGAATATGCAGCAGATTCAGGTGCTGACGTTTGTACTCGTGCAAACGTTTGATCTGGACGTCGAACAGAGCCTGAGTGTTAATCGCAATGCCAGTGCGATTTTTTACAAACTCTGCCAGGCGGGCTTTATTCGCCTGCTTGATCTCGCGATATTGCTGGCGGAATTTCGCATCATCAGCGAATTTTTCCAGATTGATCAGTTGATCAAGATCGTTAGCCCACTCTTTTTTCAGTGATTTATCCAACAATGCCGCCAGTGCCGGGTTGCACTGTTTGATCCAGCGACGCGGAGTAATACCGTTGGTGACGTTATGGAATTTATTCGGCCACAACTGGTGATATTCCGGGAACAGATCTTTCACCACCAGATCCGAATGCAACGCCGCTACACCGTTCACCGCAAAACCGCCAACTACGCACAGATTTGCCATATGCACTTGCTTATCGTGCACAACCGCCAGTTTGGCCCACACTTTTTCATCGCCCGGCCAGGTTTTCTCCACCAGCGTTTTAAAGCGAGTATTAATTTCGTTGATTATCTGCATATGACGCGGCAACAACGCTTTCACCAGTTTCACATCCCAGCGCTCCAGCGCTTCCGGCATCAGGGTATGGTTGGTGTAGGCGAAAGTTTTGCTGGTGATCGCCCAGGCTTCATCCCAGCTCATCTGGTGCTCATCAATCAATACACGCAACAGTTCAGGAATAGCAATGGTTGGATGTGTGTCGTTCAGTTGAATAACTTCATAATCTGCCAGTTCGTGCAGCTTACGGCCCGCCTGATGATGGCGACGCAAAATATCCGCCACCGAGCAGGCACACTGGAAGTACTGCTGCATCAGCCGCAGTTTTTTACCTGCGGTGTGGTTATCGTTCGGATAGAGCACTTTGGTCAGTTTTTCAGCGTTGATGCCCTGCTGTTCGGCACGCAGGAAATCACCATCGTTAAATTTAGTCAGATCGAACGGATGCGCATGCGTTGCCTGCCACAGACGCAACGGTTGCGCTATACCATTACGGTAGCCGAGAACGGGGAGATCCCACGCCTGACCAGTAATAGTAAATTCGGGTTCCCAGCGTCCATCTTTTGTCACTTTACCGCCAATACCGACTTGCACATCCAGTGCTTCGTTATGACGGAACCACGGATAATTGCCGCGATGCCAGTCATCCGGCGCTTCAACCTGTTTGCCATCGACAAAAGACTGGCGAAACAAACCATATTGATAGTTCAGGCCGTAGCCTGTAGCAGCCTGGCCAACGGTTGCCATTGAATCGAGGAAGCACGCAGCCAGTCGCCCCAGGCCGCCATTGCCCAGCGCCGGATCGATCTCCTCTTCCAGCAGATCGGTCAGATTGATGTCATAAGCCTTCAACGACGCCTGTACATCCTGATACCAGCCGAGGTTCAACAAATTATTGCCCGTCAGACGGCCAATTAAAAACTCCATTGAGATGTAGTTAACGTGGCGCTGATTCGCCGCCGGTTTGGCGAAAGGCTGAGCGCGTAACATTTCAGCCAGAGCTTCGCTCACTGCCAGCCACCACTGGCGAGGGGTCATTTCGGCCGCAGATGTTAAGCCATAACGCTGCCACTGGCGCGACAGAGCTTCCTGAAATTGCTTTTCGTTAAAAATAGGTTGTGACATAGGAGTTCCACTTTTCTTAGATTTTAAACACAACGTTATCGCTAGTTTGCCAGGCTCCATGTTGACCTTCCTCATCCTACGGGGGATTAGGCAGGGAGGAGTAACGGGGATGAGCAAGGAAATGTGATCTCGACCACTTAAAGGTAGTGCAATCCACTGCAAAGCATCTGTTCGGTGCCATACAGAGCAAAAACCTGCCTTTTAAGCGTAAGAAATGACCGTTGCGTATTATCAAAAAGCGGAAGGTAACGCTATAAATTAAGTAAAGAAGTGAAACCGTTTCGGCGATGAAATATCAATGGCGCTTCATCTTATTCTTAATGGATTTATTAATATCATCTTTTCAGATAGCAATTTCATCAGGAATAGAGAGAACATCATGGCTTAAATAGGGACAATGAACATAAGGAATATACCGTAAAACCCAGCATCTACGCTGCATCAGCGTTGTTTTAAGGTGAACCATTAATAAACGTTTGGAATTGTGACAGAGTGCAAATTCAGACACATAAAAAATCACCATCGCTTGCATTACAAAGGTTTCTGTCCGACCTTATGACCATTAATTACGAAGCGCAAAAAAAATAATATTTCCTCATTTTCCACAGTGAAGTGATTAACTATGCTGATTCCGTCAAAATTAAGTCGTCCGGTTCGACTCGACCATACTGTGGTTCGTGAGCGCCTGCTGGCTAAACTTTCCGGCGCGAACAACTTCAGGCTGGTGCTGATCACAAGTCCTGCGGGTTATGGAAAGACAACGCTCATCTCCCAATGGGCGGCTGGAAAAAACGATTTGGGCTGGTACTCGCTTGATGAAGGCGATAACCAGCAAGAGCGTTTCGCCAGCTATTTTATTGCCGCCGTGCAACAGGCGACCCGCGGACACTGCGCCATTAGTGAGACGATGACGCAAAAACGGCAATATGCCAGCCTGACGTCACTGTTTGCCCAGCTTTTCATCGAACTGGCGGAATGGCATAGCCCACTTTATCTGGTTATCGACGATTATCACCTGATCACCAATCCGGTGATCCACGAATCGATGCGCTTCTTCATCCGTCATCAGCCGGAAAATCTCACTCTGGTGGTGTTATCACGTAACCTTCCACAGTTGGGTATCGCCAATTTACGTGTACGCGATCAACTGCTGGAAATCGGCAGTCAGCAACTGGCGTTTACTCACCAGGAAGCTAAGCAATTTTTTGATTGCCGTCTGTCATCGCCGATTGAAGCAGCAGAAAGCAGCCGGATTTGCGATGATGTTTCCGGTTGGGCGACCGCGTTGCAACTCATCGCGCTCTCGGCAAGGCAAAATACCCATTCTGCTCATAAATCCGCACGCCGCCTGGCTGGAATCAATGCCAGCCATCTTTCCGATTATCTGGTCGATGAGGTTTTAGATAACGTTGATCTGGCAACGCGCCATTTTCTGTTGAAAAGCGCCATTTTGCGTTCCATGAATGACGCGCTGATTTCCCGTGTTACTGGCGAAGATAACGGTCAAATGCGCCTTGAAGAAATCGAGCGTCAGGGTCTGTTTCTGCAACGGATGGATGATACTGGCGAATGGTTCTGCTATCACCCGCTGTTTGGTAACTTCCTGCGCCAACGCTGCCAGTGGGAGCTGGCGGCTGAACTGCCGGAAATCCACCGTGCTGCGGCTGAAAGTTGGATGGCACAAGGTTTTCCCAGCGAGGCTATTCACCATGCTCTGGCAGCAGGCGATGCGCTGATGCTGCGCGATATCCTGCTTAATCACGCCTGGAGTCTGTTCAACCATAGCGAACTTTCTCTACTGGAAGAGTCGCTGAAAGCCCTGCCGTGGGACAGTCTGCTGGAAAATCCACAACTGGTGTTGTTACAGGCCTGGCTAATGCAAAGCCAGCATCGTTATGGCGAAGTGAACACCCTGCTGGCACGTGCCGAACATGAAATCAAGGACATCAGAGAAGGCACCATGCACGCAGAATTTAACGCTCTGCGCGCCCAGGTGGCGATTAACGACGGTAATCCGAATGAAGCCGAACGACTGGCAAAACTGGCACTGGAAGAACTGCCTCCGGGCTGGTTCTACAGCCGTATTGTCGCAACCTCTGTGCTGGGGGAAGTGTTGCACTGTAAAGGCAAACTGACCCGTTCACTGACATTAATGCAGCAAACTGAACAGATGGCACGCCAGCACGATGTCTGGCACTACGCCTTGTGGAGTTTAATCCAGCAAAGCGAAATTTTGTTTGCGCAAGGGTTTCTACAAACCGCGTGGGAAACTCAAGAAAAAGCGTTCCAGTTGATTAACGAGCAGCATCTGGAACAGCTGCCAATGCATGAGTTTCTGGTACGTATTCGTGCGCAACTGTTATGGGCATGGGCGCGGCTGGATGAAGCCGAAGCCTCGGCGCGTAGCGGGATTGAGGTCTTATCTTCTTATCAACCGCAACAGCAGCTTCAGTGCCTGGCAATGTTAATTCAATGCTCACTGGCCCGTGGCGATCTGGATAACGCCCGCAGTCAACTTAACCGTCTGGAAAACCTGCTGGGGAATGGTAAATATCACAGCGACTGGATCTCCAACGCCAATAAAGTCCGTGTTATTTACTGGCAGATGACCGGAGATAAAGCCGCTGCCGCCAACTGGCTGCGCCACACCGCGAAGCCAGAGTTTGCCAATAACCACTTCCTGCAAGGTCAATGGCGCAACATTGCCCGTGCGCAAATCTTGCTGGGTGAATTTGAACCTGCAGAAATTGTCCTCGAAGAACTCAACGAGAACGCCCGCAATTTACGATTAATGAGCGATCTCAACCGTAACTTGCTGCTGCTCAACCAACTGTACTGGCAATCCGGGCGGAAAAGCGACGCCCAACGCGCGTTGCTGGACGCATTAAAACTGGCGAATCGCACCGGCTTTATCAGCCATTTTGTCATCGAAGGCGAAGCGATGGCGCAGCAATTACGTCAGTTAATTCAACTTAACACACTGCCAGAACTGGAACAGCACCGCGCCCAGCGTATTCTGCGGGAAATCAATCAACATCATCGGCATAAATTCGCCCATTTCGATGAGAATTTCGTTGAACGTCTGCTAAATCATCCTGAAGTACCAGAACTGATCCGCACCAGCCCGTTGACCCAGCGCGAATGGCAAGTGCTAGGGTTAATTTATTCTGGTTACAGCAACGAACAAATTGCCGGTGAACTGGAAGTGGCGGCAACCACCATCAAAACGCATATCCGTAATTTGTACCAGAAGCTCGGCGTGGCCCATCGCCAGGATGCGGTACAACACGCCCAGCAATTGTTGAAGATGATGGGATACGGAGTGTAAGTTTAGCCGGATAACGCGCCAGATCCGGCTTACATCTCTGTATCATTCAATGCTCACCCGCGTTACGCCATCTGTTTCTATCAAACAAAACCGCACCGGCAAGAAACGCTCCAGCACCGCGATATTGGTCAGCAGATGGCATGAGGGATGGGCGACCGTAAATTCCCCCGCGCCCGCCAGCGCCATCGGTAGCACAATCTGGTCAGCGAGATACTCCCCCACCGCCGCCGGGCTTGCCAGGTAGCGTTTCACCTCTTTCACCAACTGCGCGGCGACCACTTCGGCGCTGACGCGCTTTTCACCGATGACAAAAAAACGTTCGGTGATATTTTCACTTTCGACTTCAAGCGAGACGGTATTGCCCGGCCCCTGGTCACGCGGCAGGTTATGAACAGCCTGTTCATGCAGTGAAAAACTTGCCGCCAGCGTAGCGATTTCACGCTCAGCGACATGGCGCGGCACACCAGCTAATAGCACCTCTCCACGCATCCGCACAATATTCCCGCGCTCACCAAGTTGCAAGGCGTTAAACGATGCCACAGGCGAGACTTCCGTCGCCACCACGCCGCCTCCGGCAGGGTAAAAACCGTGGCGTAATAATGTGGTTTGCTGATGAATTCCCATTTTCGCCAGCAGCGGCTCCAGCACCCGGCGGATAAAGTCCGCAGGCGGTGCCGACGGGTTATCGGTGCCGCCGCTCACTTCAACACGCGAAGGCCCATCGGCAAACCACAGCGCGGGCAACACCGTTTGCAGCACCAACGTACAACTTCCGGCGCTACCGATAGCAAAGCGGTAATCGCCGCCGCGCACGGTGCCGGGCCGAAAGACCAGACGCTGCGACCCCAGCTCCGCGCCTTCCACCGTTGCTCCGCAAATTTCTGTCGCCGCCTTTACAGCGGTCAGATGCTGGCGCAACAGCCCCGGTTTCGCCCGCCCGGCACGAATGCCGGTGATGGTAAATGGCTGGCCGGTTATCATCGACAGACTCAGCGCCGAGCGCAGGATCTGCCCGCCGCCTTCGCCCTGTGCGCCATCCAGCGTAATCATCCTTTTCATCATTTATCCTTTTACGCACACCACCTGACGCAGAGTGTAGAGAACTTCCACCAGATCGCTTTGTGCTGCCATCACCGCATCGATATCTTTATACGCCATCGGAATTTCGTCGATCACTTCGGCATCTTTACGGCATTCCACATGCGCGGTGGCACGAATTTGATCTTCCACGCTGAACAGTTTTTTCGCTTTAGTACGGCTCATTACCCGCCCGGCACCGTGGCTGCACGAACAGAACGACTCTTCATTTCCCAGCCCACGGACGATAAAGCTTTTCGCCCCCATCGAACCGGGAATAATTCCATATTGACCAGCACGCGCAGACACCGCGCCTTTACGCGTCACATAGATCTCTTCGCCAAAGTGCCGTTCTTTTTGCACATAGTTGTGGTGACAGTTGATCTCTTCCATCGCCAGCGTTTGTGACTGTCTCACCGTTTTCTGCGTAACGCTCTGCAACGCCGACACCACGTTTTCCATCATCGCATCGCGGTTCAGGCTGGCAAAAAGCTGCGCCCAGGCCACGGCTTTCAGATAATCATCAAAGTATTCCGAACCTTCCGTGAAATACGCCAGGTCACGTGACGGCAACGTTTCAAGCTGGTCCTGCATCTCTTTTTGCGCCAGATCGATAAAATAAGTTCCGATGGCGTTACCGATTCCGCGTGAACCGGAGTGCAACATAATCCACACCTGGTCCGACTCATCAAGGCAGATTTCAATAAAGTGGTTACCCGTTCCCAGCGTTCCCAGGTGTTTATAGTTATTGGTATTAAGGAAACGCGGATATTTTTGCGTTAGCCACTGATAACCCGCTTCCAGCTCAGCCCATTTCGCATTGACGTTAACAGGCGGATTTTCCCAGGCACCTTTATCACGTTTACAGCGCCCGGTAGTGCGCCCGTGCGGTACGGCAGTTTCTATCGCCTGACGCAGCTCCGCCAGGTTTTCGGGCAAGTCCGCCGCCGTTAACGCGGTGCGCAATGCGTTCATTCCACAGCCGATATCTACACCCACCGCCGCCGGAATAATCGCCCCTTTGGTCGGGATCACGCTACCAATGGTGGAACCTTTACCCAGGTGTACATCCGGCATTACCGCAATATGTTTGAAAATAAACGGCATCTTCGCGGTATTAATAAGTTGCTGACGCGCATCGGCTTCTACCGGCACGCCTTTGGTCCACATTTTTACCGGGGCATTTTCAGTGGTCAGTAATTCGTAATTCATTATGTTTTTCTCTTTTCGTTGGTATGTCCTTGATAATTGCAACCGTCGTGCCAGAAAATAAAATAAGCTGCTTATTTTTTTAATTCATTGTTTTTAAATATATAAAATCTTCCAGTCCGTAAACGGAGATTTCCCGCAAAGCCAATTTACCGATAATGAAATATCGTCTTTTATAAGGATATCTAAGATGCGTAAAACGGTGGCTTTTGGCTTTGTCGGAACGGTGCTGGATTATGCCGGGCGCGGCAGTCAGCGATGGTCGAAATGGCGTCCGTCACTCTGTCTATGCCAGCAAGAATCGTTAGTCATCGATCGACTGGAATTGTTGCACGACGCCCGCTCACGCTCGCTGTTTGAAACGCTTAAACGCGATATCGCCAATGTTTCGCCAGAAACAGAAGTGGTGGGCGTTGAGATTGAACTGCATAACCCATGGGATTTCGAGGAGGTTTACGCCTGCCTGCATGATTTTGCCCGTGGTTACGCATTCCAACCTGATAAAGAAGACTATTTAATTCACATCACCACCGGTACCCACGTCGCGCAAATTTGCTGGTTTCTACTGGCAGAAGCGCGTTACCTGCCCGCCAGGTTAATACAATCTTCGCCACCGCGTAAAAAAGAACAGCCCAATAGCCCTGGTGCGGTGACCATTATCGATCTCGATTTAAGCCGTTATAACGCCATCGCCAGCCGCTTTGCCGAAGAACGTCAGCAAACGCTCGATTTTCTTAAGTCCGGCATTGCCACGCGTAACCCCCACTTCAACCGCATGATTGAGCAGATCGAAAAAGTGGCGATTAAATCTCGCGCACCGATCCTGCTTAACGGCCCAACCGGTGCGGGCAAGTCGTTTCTGGCGCGACGCATCTTCGAGTTAAAACAGGCGCGACATCAGTTTAGCGGCGCGTTTGTTGAGGTGAACTGCGCTACTCTGCGCGGCGATACCGCTATGTCCACGCTGTTTGGTCATGTAAAAGGTGCGTTTACCGGGGCGCGAGAATCGCGGGAGGGGCTGCTACGTAGCGCCAACGGCGGAATGTTGTTTCTCGATGAGATTGGCGAACTGGGCACAGACGAACAGGCAATGCTGCTGAAAGCCATTGAAGAGAAAAACTTTTACCCGTTTGGCAGCGATCGCCAGGTGAGCAGTGATTTTCAGCTTATCGCCGGTACGGTGCGCGATTTACGCCAGTTGGTTGCCGAAGGCAAGTTCCGCGAAGACCTGTACGCGCGCATTAATCTCTGGACCTTCACTCTGCCTGGGCTACGCCAGCGCCAGGAAGATATTGAGCCTAACCTGGATTATGAAGTGGAGCGCCACGCCTCACTCACTGGCGATAGCGTGCGTTTTAACACCGAAGCACGTCGCGCCTGGCTGGCCTTTGCGACATCTCCCCAGGCGACATGGCGTGGTAACTTTCGCGAGCTTTCAGCCAGCGTCACGCGGATGGCGACATTTGCCGATAACGGACGCATTACTCTGAAAACGGTAGACGATGAGATTGATCGTCTGCGTTATAACTGGCAGGAGAGTCGCCCCGCGGTGCTGACTGCATTGCTGGGCGAGGAAGCGGAAAACATCGATCTCTTTGACCGTATGCAACTGGAAAACGTTATTGCCGTTTGTCGTCAGGCAAAATCGCTTTCTGCTGCCGGACGCCAGCTTTTTGACGTTTCGCGCCAGGGCAAAGCCAGCGTCAACGACGCAGATCGACTACGCAAATACCTGGCGCGTTTTGGTCTGACGTGGGAAGCCGTGCAGGATCAGCACAGCTCCAGTTGAATATGGTGGTCCGTTAGCACCTGCATCACGCCTGCTGGCGGCATCGTGTCGGTGTAAACCGCATCGACCATGCTGATGCTGCCCATATTCACCATCGCGTTACGGCCAAATTTTGAGTGGTCAACGACCAGCATGACGTGGCGCGAGTTATCGATAATGGCGCGTTTAGTGCGCACTTCGTGGTAATCAAACTCCAGCAGCGAGCCGTCGCTGTCGATGCCGCTTATCCCCAGAATGCCGAAATCGAGGCGGAACTGAGAGATAAAATCGAGCGTCGCTTCACCGATTATCCCGCCATCGCGGCTACGCAATTCGCCACCGGCGAGGATAATGCGAAAATCTTCTTTTACCATCAACGTGTTAGCAACATTGAGGTTGTTGGTAACAATGCGCAGATTACTGTGATTGAGCAACGCGTGCGCCACCGCTTCCGGCGTAGTGCCGATATCAATAAATAGCGTGGAGCCATTGGGGATTTGCTCCGCCACTTTGCGGGCAATACGCTCTTTTTCTGCGGTCTGGGTAGCCTTGCGATCGTGCCACGGCGTGTTAACGGAACTGGAAGGTAGCGCCGCGCCGCCATGATGACGCAGGATCAGGTTTTGCTCCGCCAGCTCATTGAGGTCGCGGCGAATAGTCTGCGGGCTAACGGAAAAATGCTCCACCAACTCCTCGGTGCTGACATAACCCTGCTGTTTAACCAGTTCGATAATACCGTTGTGACGTTGTGTTTGTTTCATTTATAAATCCCTGGAATTATTTTCGTTTTCGCGCATTAAGCGAATCAACAAAAGCCATTGCTAAACCCACGGCTAACCCGGCGATGTGTGCTCCGTTCGCCATCGACATCCCAAACAAATCAAACCATCCGGCGACAATCCAGATCAGCGCGAAGATGATTAACCCACGTTGCAGGTAAATGCCACTTTGTGGATCGCGCTCGCCGCGCAGCCAGACGTAACCCATCAGCGCATATACCACGCCAGAAAGCCCGCCAAACCACGGCCCGCTGAATTTTTGCTGCACATAGCCGCTTAACAAGGCGCTAATGAGGGTAATGACAATTAGCTTACCGCTGCCGAGTCGTTTTTCCACCGCGCCGCCGAGATACCACCACCACAGGAGGTTAAAGAGGATATGCATCAGCGAGAAGTGCATTAACGCATGAGTAAAGTAACGCCAGAACTCAAATTTCAGCGCTGGCTCAAAAGGCCAGGCCAGCCATAACATCACTTCCTGATCGCCGAGGATTTGCATGGCGATAAACACCAGCACACAAGCAATCATCACGGCCCAGGTTACCGGTCCGGCACGTTCACGCAAGGTGGCAAAGAAAGGAAAACGGCGATAATGCAGCCCGCTGCCAGTATGACCGGATTGCCAACTGGCCGCCAGGTAACGCGGGTCTACCGGGTTTTCGAGAAAACGCGCCAACTCCGCCCGCACGCGTTCGGTCTGGGATTCATCCGCCAGCCAGACATCGCTTTGGTTATGTTGTTGAATCGTGAGGATAACGCCCTGCGTCGCCATGTAATCAACAAATGCCTGCGCCACGCGGGGGTTAGCAAAAGAGGTAATCATCAACATCGTTGCTGTCGCTTATTCCACACAAAAGAGGACAGTATAAAGCGTTACGCGCCGTAAGCCACCTCTGCGGGAAACTGTCGCTGCCACGCGTCAAAACCGCCATCAATACTGTAAACCACGTCGTAGCCTTGTTGCAGCAGATACTGTGCCGCGCCTTTGCTGCTATTGCCGTGGTAACACATCACTATTACGGGAGTATCGAAGTCATTTTCACGCATAAATGCGCCCAGCGTGTCGTTGGTTAAATGGAAAGCCTGCGCCGCATGCCCCATAGCGAAACTTTGTGGATCGCGAATATCGACCAGCACCGCCTCTTTTTCCTGCAACTTCTGGTGCGCATCAGCAACATTAATACATTCGAACTGATCCATGCGTCTCTCTTTCTTTACATACAAGTGGGCAAATTTACCGCACAGTTTACGTCGAAGCGGCAGATAAACGCCATAATGTTATACATATCACTCTAAAATGTTTTTTCAATGTTACCTAAAGCGCGTTTTTTTGCTAATATGCTCGATAACGAACATTTATGAGCTTTAACGAAAGTGAATGAGGGCAGCATGGAAACCAAAGATCTGATTGTGATAGGTGGCGGCATCAATGGTGCTGGTATCGCGGCAGACGCCGCTGGACGCGGTTTATCCGTGCTGATGCTGGAGGCAGAGGATCTCGCTTGTGCGACCTCTTCTGCCAGTTCCAAACTTATTCACGGCGGCCTGCGCTACCTTGAACACTATGAATTCCGCCTTGTCAGCGAGGCGCTGGCAGAACGTGAAGTGCTGTTGAAAATGGCCCCACATATCGCCTTCCCAATGCGTTTTCGTCTGCCGCATCGCCCGCATCTACGCCCGGCATGGATGATTCGTATCGGTCTTTTTATGTACGATCATTTGGGTAAACGTACCAGTTTACCGGGTTCAACAGGTTTGCGTTTTGGCGCAAATTCGGTGTTAAAACCAGAAATCACACGCGGATTCGAATATTCTGACTGTTGGGTAGATGATGCCCGTCTGGTATTAGCCAATGCCCAGATGGTGGTGCGCAAAGGGGGTGAGGTGCTAACCCGTACCCGCGCGACTTCCGCTCGCCGCGAAAACGGTCTGTGGATTGTGGAAGCAGAAGATATCGATACTGGCAAAAAATACACATGGCAGGCACGCGGCCTGGTTAACGCCACGGGACCGTGGGTGAAACAGTTCTTCGACGACGGGATGCATTTGCCTTCGCCTTATGGCATCCGCCTGATCAAAGGCAGCCATATTGTGGTGCCGCGCGTGCATACCCAAAAGCAGGCCTACATTCTGCAAAATGAAGATAAACGTATTGTCTTTGTGATCCCGTGGATGGACGAGTTTTCCATCATCGGCACCACCGATGTGGAGTACAAAGGCGATCCGAAAGCGGTGAAGATTGAAGAGAGTGAAATCAATTACCTGCTGAATGTGTATAACGCGCACTTTAAAAAGCAGTTAAGCCGTGACGATATTGTCTGGACCTATTCCGGCGTGCGTCCACTGTGTGATGATGAATCCGATTCACCGCAGGCCATTACCCGTGATTACACGCTCGATATTCATGATGAAAACGGCAAAGCGCCGCTGCTGTCGGTATTCGGCGGCAAGCTGACCACCTACCGCAAACTGGCGGAACACGCGCTGGAAAAACTCACGCCGTATTATCAGGGCATTGGCCCGGCGTGGACGAAAGAGAGCGTGCTACCGGGTGGCGCTATCGAAGGCGACCGCGACGATTACGCCGCCCGCCTGCGCCGCCGTTACCCATTCCTGACCGAATCGCTGGCACGTCATTACGCACGGACCTATGGTAGCAACACTGAGCTATTACTCGGCAACGCAGGGGCGATAAGTGACCTCGGTGAAGATTTTGGTCATGAGTTCTACGAAGCGGAGCTGAAATATCTGGTCGACCACGAATGGGTCCGCCGCGCCGACGATGCCCTGTGGCGCCGTACAAAACAAGGTATGTGGCTGAATGCGGAACAACAATCTCGTGTGAGCCAGTGGTTGATGGAGTATACGCAGCAGAGGTTATCGCTGGCGTCGTAAGGATGATACCCGGTTGTGAGGTACGACCGGGTAGGTAAGGCTTTGCGGGCAGCGTGCTCAATGTTTATTGTCGGATGCGGCGTGAACGCCTTATCCGACCTACAAATATCGCAAATTCAATGAATTACATTCAACATGTAGGCCCGATAAGCTTGCGCATCGGGCATAAGTATCCAGTGTTTAAGTCACCGCTTATATTTTACTGTCTCCAACTTGATGGGCTGTAAATTCGCGGTTACCCAGATAACGCTTAATTCAACCAGACGGTGCGACTCGCCTTTCTTTTTCTTGAGTAGTGCAATAAGCAAGCGAGTTTCTTCCAACAACTGTTCCGGGAGCGCATTTCCCTGGCTGACATATTCCAGAAAGGCATCTGCCATTTTTTTATAATCGGCATCCCAGTTAATACCGCCATTACCGTCAAGTTCATAAATTATTTTTCCAGCAATACGAATAACTTCTCCCTGCAATGAATTGGCTGCGCCAATACCCGGCACGAGTTGCTGCCATAATGCGGCAAAAATATTCTCTTCTTGTGCATTAATCACAATAAGTGAAACACCGTCATGAACATATCGACGCGGTACAGGTTCAACATCAAAAATCTGGTACAGTCGATCCAGCGCCGCGCTTACCTCATTTACCCTTTCTGGATTGTAATCTGCACGTAGAAATTCAAATTTCTCACCAATGCGGGTAACAAACTCGCGCATACGTGGCGTTCTTTCCGCCCCAGCGTCCAGCAAAATTTCTGCCAGTTGCACCATTTCTTCAATATTAATAGTCCGACAGACACATAGCGCTGCCTCCAAAGGCGTATACTGTTCAGCATTCAAGACATCGATCTGTGCCCCCCACTGAATAAGTTTCCTGGCGTTTTCCGCTTTATGTGATTTTGCCGCGCTATGCAAGGAAGTTCCTCTATAACCAGAAACGGCGTTCACATCAGCACCTAACTTAAGCAAAACGTCGACATTCTGCGTCCAACAGCGCGCCCAATTATGCAGCGGTGTTACACCGTATTCATCTGTTGCAGTGAGATCTGCCCCCTGTTCTACCAGCCACTGCGCCCAACTCTCCGGGCATTGCCAGCATTTTGCCAGCGCGGTTTCTTTGCTGTAACCGCCATACGCATTAACGTCGCAACTCTCAAAGACCGCTTTAAATGCTTCGAAATCCCCTGACTGGAGAATTTCATCAAAATCTCTGGGTAATTTTTTCTTTTTTGTCTTCGCCATAGTGTGCTGATTCCTTAAAGTATTCCCTGTAACAATATGAATAACGGCCCCTGAGCTAAAATCGCCAAACTTAAGCACGTTCCCAATTCGCTCCACTTCAGCCTCTGGCTTCTATTTTTGCCACGCCACTGGCAGTAATATCCCGACGCAAACCCAAGCTGAGCGCTTATCGGACCGATAAAGTCAGTCCACAGCTGAGGCCAAAATGGCGAAAAATTCAGGGGTAACCAGACAATGGTCAGAAAGAAATTGCGCATATTTTCCAGCAAAGCAATTTGCGCTGGCGCGACATAGAAAATGATATTCCACAGGAGCAACCAGAAATAAACTGGTGCAAATATCAGCCAACAATGGAGTCTGCTTTTCAGTTCAGATTGAGTTCTGCAAGAAAATTGCCAACCAACGCAACACATGACACAGAAAAAAAGCGCGTATTCAGCCGATAACCAAAGCTGTAATTCCAGAAGGGAAATACGCCCGACTATGAGCGGGATTGAAAACAGTATTTCTCCCAGAAAACTCAGCGTGATAACACAAACAGCCAGCGCAACCACCGTCGGCCATACCAACAACGGCACAATAACAAAGCCGATAAATACTGGAGAAATATAAAATTCGACTTTATTCATCTTTATTGTCCTGGCGAGGTTAGCGTGGCGTCGTACATCGCACATAAACACTCATCAACCATCCAGTCGTCCTCCCAGACCTGATATTTCGTCATTGGTTCGGGCTGTTTTAGCGGGTTCTCAATCGCCTGCCGTGCTCGTTCTTTCAGGATGGATTGATTGTTGATGGTCCAGGCATTAATTTGGGCGGTAATGGCTTTATCGATATCGTCCTGGTTATCTCTAATATAATCTCCGCGATACCTGTTCAATAAACAGGCAAGAGAAGTCGTCGTCCAAAAACCGGGGACTGAAATAACAGCATCAAGTAATGGTGTAAGTGCAATATCGGTACGGAAAAACATTTCCAGCATGTACTGTAATTCAACAACCTCATCGCCGGATACCCAATCAACCATAAACTGGCAGGCAAATTGCTGTAATATTGCCCGTTCATCCGCACGCCAATTTTCTTTACTGGCAAGGTTGATACGGCGTAGAGTAAATACTTCGTGAATATTGTCAAAATACCCCTGCGCAACAAATTCCAGTAAACGCGGTAGAAAATAACGGACCTCATCGCTGTTTTGCGGATCAGGTCCTGGACTGCTATTCCAGGCATTGATTAAGGAATAAGGGATCACTCGTAACGATGTATTCCGTAATGCCTTTTGTTCCTGCTGACTCAGGCAATATTCACAACAAACCACAAATTGCTGCGGCACTGGATAACGACGAAAGGTGAGATAAATCTGCTCAATTAATGCCTGCATGGCGGGGCTGAGTTGCATTGTGAATCTCCTTATTCATTACGGTCCATCGTCCACAGCAATTGATAATCGACAAGCGCACAAAGACTTTCGTTAATCAGATAGCTCAGGTTAACACTGTACTCCGTGCGTTCACCTCCGGGAAGCGATGGCGAGCATTCAATCGCCGCCGCGGCACGTTCTGCCAGCGAGTGGCATGATTGCGCAATCCAGGCGTTAATTTGTTGCGTTATCACTTCACCATCCGGCTTGCGTGAGATAAAAGCGTTACGTAATTCGCCATTTGGACGCTTGATATATAAAAAATAGGCCAGCGAAGCGATAGCCCAATAGCCAGGCGTGTTCAGTGCCTCATCTAATAAGACCGTTATAGATAGTCCGGCAAAATGAAACATCACGAGAGCAGATTCAAAGTTGATCAATGTCGGCGTAAGGAGCAGATCGTGAATATACTGGCGGGAAAAATCGGTAAGCACACCACGCTCCTCCGGCCACCAGCTTCCCAGTGAAATAGCGCCAATACGTTTCAGGCATAACTCTTCATTTATGGCTGGACAATGACCGTGAGCCAGTAATTCCAGCAGTCTCGGAAGTAGGTAACGGATCTCATCATTTTGTTGTTCAAAAGGCCTCGCGCTACTGTTCCATTCATATATCATTTCAACGGTTAATTGACGTAACGGTGTTTGCCGTAACGCCTGCGCCGTCTCTTCGCTGACACAGCAAGGAACGCAAATATTGAACTGCTGCGGTGCAGGATAAAAATGAAATATCTCCCAGGCATGGGCAATAATATTCTGCATAGCAGAACTGGGTTGCATAATTACCCCCTCTTCCGCTGGTCACACGTAAACGGCTGATAGACAAAGCGGGCATTCGACGCGTTCAGGCGAATAATAGCGCTACGCGAAAGAGAAAAGCTGGGGCGAATACAATAATTGCAATCCCGACAGCTTTCCTCAGTGCAATTTTCCACGGTGTAATGCCGAGCGTAGAGTTTCAGTTCAGCCTGCTTATCCCGGAAACCGCGTAAGTTGTTATCGCTATGAAATTTCCAGGCTTCTTTAAAGAGCTGAAAAATATAGATATCCTCAATCCAGGAGTCACATTTTTTAAGCGGACGCTTTGCTATGACCACCCGCTCATCCGGGTTTAGCATCGCCGTAAAATGAACGGTGAAATCATCCGTCGTGTTCAGGTCGCATGTAACATCTGGAACATCACTAATATAAGGATCAAATCCAAAATCAGCACCACAGGCACAAAGACGGCTAATGGTGGCGGTATCAAGAGTAAACCCCGGCCATACATTACTGGAAATTAACCCAATATTTAATGTGAGATTATATCGCTGCAATCCCTCAAGGCCAGCAGCACCAGCAAATTTTTCACTTTCGTCAAGAGACTGGTTTATAAGTTGTGGAACAATACCAACATCCCAATATGTTGATTTACAGTTAGCTATAGTGATATCAACGCCAGTAAAAGGGTCAATGCCTGCCAGACTGGCAAAGAGCGAATCAACTAATTCCATTTTGTTATCCTTTATTATTAACTGGCAGTTAAAGCTGTCAGAATAAATTCATATTACAAGTGATACTTATTCAGAATCCGTGCGATAGGTAGCAAACCATATGAAACATTGCGCCAATCTGTCGGGAATATCAGGAGTTTGTTGATGAATCCATTGATTCATATCATCTTCAATACTCACTCCTCCGCTAAACAATGTTACATAATCAGCATTAATAATATTATCTTTATATATTAATGTTGCCTCATCCGAAACACCCGTGAATACATAAACAAGTGACCATTTATCCAATTCGAAATAATTCAGTATTTGTAACTTATTGATATCCACTACCGTACTCATTTCAGAGCTTAACTGTCTTGCAATATTTCTCTTAAATGGAATGACTTGCGCTGCAGGCAATACGCCTTTTAGTTCTGCACATGGATTTTTAGAAAATGAGGAAGTACTTATTAATAACATAAACAACAGAGCAACCTTTCTAACTATATTTAGATTACTATTCCGTGATTTTAATACTTCATCCTCTTTTATTGTGCATTTATTTATCAAGTCTGACTCTGGTTTATTGATGCCATTATCTTCCCCCTTATTTGTAATATCATCAGCCCGTAATTTAGCTTGCCAGGCTGCTATTAATATAAGTACAAGGATTACAGCAGTTATGATATTACGCCCTCGCTGGGCATTATCAGGGAAGATATTTCTATGTTGTGTTATATAATATCCCAGAGTGAATAATATTTGTGAACAGATAGGGATTATTAACATTCCCCATGCCCATCCTGAAATCAAAAAATACAGATTTACTCCCCACCAGGGAAAAGCCAGAAATAGAAAATCTGCATACGTATTATAAGAATAATTTTGATGGGCAGACGATATAATCATTATCCATATAATTAGCAACAATAATGCTGGTAGCAACATTAAACAATAACGCAAGGGGGTATTTAACGCAGAATTCGAACATCTTTTTCCCCATACAGCCCCCTCTACAAACATCATCAAGCCCCCCAATAATAAGACTCCCCATAACAAGAAGGATTTTTCTGGTGAATTAAATTCATCGTTCATTCCGTTACATATAGAGTTAATCAGATCAAACAGAGTTAACAATACTAATGCAACTATATGAGTCATAATCGGAATACCGATAAATGCCAACATCAATGTTTTTAATTGCGTGTTCATTTATCCTCCCTTTTATTTCAACACCGGGTATATCGGTACATATCCCACATCTTCTACCAAACTTTGCCCTTGTGGCGTTAAAAACCAATCCACCAATTTTTGCGTTTCCGATGTGGGATTTTCACGCGTTACCATAAATACATCGACTATGTACGGATAAACGCCATTACGAATATTATTCTCGGTTGGAGCGATGCCATTAATTGCTAATAATTTGATCTGCTTGCGCATCTTGAGCATATTACTATTCATACGCGTGATATAGTAATGGAAAGTATAACCGATTGAAGATGGTGTATTTTGGTAGTCGGCTACTTCGGTGATTAATCCGCCCATAAGATCAATAACAGTGGATTTTTTGGCTGACAGCATTGGAGTGTCTTGCATAACCAGCCCCTTCATAACCGTTTGGCTTCCAGAATCTTCAGGGCGTTGCCAGACTTTTATACGTTCGTCACTACCACCTACTTTATTCCAGCGGCTAGTTTTTCCGCTAAAAATATCTTTAACCTGGTACTCAGAGAGAGAATTTACCGGGTTATTAATATCAACGATAAAGACAAAGGCTTCGCGGGCGAAAGCGGTATATTTCAGTTTAACGCCCGCTTCTTCTGCACGTTTTTTCTGTCCTTCCGACGGTTGTGCAACAAAAATAACAGTCGCGGTACCTTTAATCAGACTATCGTAGGCTTCAGCTGTTCGGGTTTGTTGCAAACTATACGCCTGCCAGGCCAACGAGGTTCGATCCTTATCTTTTGGCTCGGGTACTAATGCATAATACGCGGATGCATACAGCAGATATAAGGCTGTAGCACCGTACACTCTCGGCCATCTTGACCAATCATCGCTGTAACGTAATTCAGGTTGCCCCCGCAGAGACGTCAGCCCATGGCTCTCTTCTTCCCTGACGCTGTTATAGTACCCTTCCCGGTCGACACATCCCGCCAGCAATGCCAAGATTAATAGCAAAATACCGATAAATTTATTCATCGCGCTGATTCCTTTCTCCAGAGGATTATTTCATTGTTGGATACAGCGGCACATAACCCACATCTTCCACCAAACTCTGCCCCTGCGGCGTTAAAAACCAATCCACCAATTTTTGCGTTTCCGGCGTAGGGTTTTCACGCGTCACCATAAATGCATCAACAATATAAGGATATTTGCCGTTACGAATATTTTCCGCAGTCGGCGCAATACCGTTAATCGCTAGCAATTTTATATTTTTATCAGCGTTCATCTGCGTGGCGTAATAACGGAATGTGTAACCTATTGAGTTGTTTGTATTACGATATTCGGCAACGACGTTAATCATTCCTCCCATCATGCTTGCCACTTCGGTTTCCTGCGGCGAGATCATACGGACATTTTTCATGACCTGCGATTGCATCACCGTCTGGCTGCCAGAGTCTTCCGGGCGTTGCCAGGTCTGGATTTCCTGATCGTTACCGCCAACAGTACGCCAATTGGTAATTGCGCCACTAAAAATGTCACGCACTTGTTGTTCAGTCAGGGAATTAACTGGATTATCAGCATTGACGATAAAAACAAATGCTTCACGGGCAAAGGGGGTGTACAGCAAAGTGACACCAGATTCCTTTGCACGTTTTTTCTGCCCACCGGAAGGTTGCGCCACGAAAATAATATCGGCGTCACCTTTAATAATCCTGTTATACGCCTCTGGTGTACGAGAGTTCGTCAGGTATTCCCAGGAATGAAAATCTTCCGGTATAACGCTTAGTGCATAAAATGCAGAGGCATAAAGCGGATACGCTGCCGTAGCACCATCGATTCGCGGCCAGTTTTGCCTAAACTGAATTTGCGGTTTGTCACGTAGCGGCGTCAGTTGATTATTAAATTTATCGGGTCGCATGGCCCAGGTATCAATATCTTCGCGCACACCGACGCCGGGATTAAGCTGTTTATATAAATAAGCCTGATAACCGGCGACAATACCCAGTAAGAGAAGCATAAAGAGGAGTAAGTTACGACAACGTAGCCCGGACGTGCCGGTTAAAGGATATCTGGCTGGCCAGGCATATCCCAGCGAAAAACTGATATGCGCCCCAACGGGAATAATGACTATCCACCAGTAGTCGCCACTGATTAATGAGAGTAACAAAACACCCTGCCAGGGGAGCATAAGGTTTGCCAACCAGCCCGATCCCATCTGGCGAAATTGATAGTCTGCCAGATGTAGTGTGATTATCCAGCCAGCCAGTATTAATAGTGCCGGTAATAAAAATAGACTCTGTCGCCAGATTGCAACTTCCCTCTTTTCTGGCGCACTATCGCCCGCCCACACGCGTCCAGAGAAAAATATTATTATTGCCCCCAGCGTTAGCATAAAGACGTTGAGTTGAAGATAGATTGTTGGCGTTAAGAGTAAATTGCAAATCTCAATAATTACTGAAAGCCCGGCTCCCAGGATAGTAATCACTACTGCTAAAAATTGCGTCAGTATGGGAATACCAAAAAAAGTCATTACCAGCGAGGTCAAAATCCATTTTCTGTTTTTCATCATTCTGTCCATTCTTCCTGAATGGTGAAATTATACTCCCCGAGAACTCTCGCTCCCTCTGGACACTTTTCCGAAATAAAGGCAAAAAAAACGGGACCAATTTGGCCCCGTTCTGTTTTTTTAGTGAACTTACAATCTCACCGGATCAATATGCCAGATATGTTCCGCGTACTCTTTGATCGTGCGGTCAGAAGAGAAGTAGCCCATATTAGCGATATTCAGCATCGCTTTAGCGGTCCACTCTTCAGGACGCTCATAGAGCTCGTCGACTTTATCCTGGCAATCGACATAGCTGCGATAATCCGCCAGTACCTGGTAGTGATCGCCAAAGTTGATCAATGAATCCACCAGATCACGGTAGCGGCCCGGATCTTCCGGGCTGAACACACCGCTGCCGATTTGCGTCAGTACCTGATGTAATTCTTCATCTTTTTCATAGTATTCACGCGGTTTGTAGCCCTGACGACGCAGCTCTTCCACTTCTTCCGCAGTGTTACCAAAGATAAAGATATTGTCAGCACCGACGTGATCCAACATTTCGACGTTTGCGCCGTCCAGCGTACCAATGGTCAGCGCGCCGTTAAGGGCAAATTTCATATTACTGGTGCCGGAGGCTTCCGTCCCCGCCAGCGAAATCTGTTCGGAAAGATCGGCTGCTGGAATGATCAACTGCGCCAGACTGACGCTGTAGTTCGGGATAAACACCACTTTCAGCTTATCGCCAATTTCTGGATCGTTGTTGATCACTTTAGCGACATCGTTGATCAAGTGGATGATATGCTTCGCCATGTAGTACGCCGAAGCCGCCTTACCGCCAAAAATATTCACACGCGGTACCCAATTCGCATCTGGATCGGCCTTGATGCGGTTATAACGGGTGATAACGTGCAATACATTCATCAATTGACGTTTGTATTCGTGAATACGTTTGATCTGCACATCGAATAGCGCTTTCGGATTCACCACCACATTCAATTGTTGAGCAATGTACTCCGCCAGACGCTTTTTGTTATCCAGTTTTGCCTGATGTACTGCGTTATTCACCATCGGGAAATCACAATGCTGTTGCAGATCATTTAGCAAGCTAAGGTCAGTGCGCCAGTTGCGGCCAAGGTGTTCATCCAGCACGGCTGAAAGTGACGGGTTTGCTACCGCCAGCCAGCGACGTGGCGTCACGCCGTTGGTGACATTGGTGAAACGTCCCGGGAAGATTTTCGCAAAGTCAGCGAACAGCGATTGCACCATCAGATTAGAGTGCAGCTCCGAGACACCGTTAACTTTGTGGCTCACCACAACCGCCAGCCAGGCCATCCGCACACGACGTCCGTTCGATTCATCAATGATCGATGCTCGCCCCAGCAGATCGGTATCGTTCGGATACTGCTCCTGCAACGTTTTCAGGAAATAGTCGTTGATTTCAAAAATTATCTGCAAGTGACGCGGCAAAATTTTGCCCAGCATATCGACCGGCCAGGTTTCCAGCGCCTCGCTCATCAGCGTGTGGTTGGTGTAAGAGAAAACCTTGCAGCACACTTCAAACGCATCGTCCCAGCTAAATTTGTGTTCATCGATCAGCAAACGCATCAGCTCGGGAATCGACAGCACCGGATGGGTATCGTTGAGATGAATCGCGATTTTATCCGCCAGATTATCGTATGTTCTATGCAACTGATAATGGCGACTTAAAATATCCTGAACGGTTGATGAAACCAGGAAGTACTCCTGACGCAGGCGCAGCTCACGACCGGAATAAGTGGAATCGTCCGGGTAAAGCACGCGAGAAACGTTCTCGGAGTGGTTTTTATCTTCCACTGCCGCGAAGTAATCGCCCTGATTGAATTTACCGAGGTTAATTTCACTACTGGCTTGCGCGCTCCACAGACGCAGAGTGTTAGTCGCATCAGTATCATAACCGGGGATGATTTGATCATAAGCAACAGCCAGAATCTCTTCGGTCTCAATCCAGCGTGTTTTCTTACCTTCTTGCTGAATACGCCCGCCAAAACGCACCTTGTAGCGCGTATTGTGGCGTTTGAATTCCCACGGGTTACCGTATTCCAGCCAGTAGTCAGGCGACTCTTTCTGACTGCCGTTAACGATATTCTGTTTGAACATGCCATAGTCGTAACGAATACCGTAACCACGGCCTGGCAGACCTAAAGTTGCCAGCGAATCGAGAAAACAGGCAGCCAGACGGCCCAGACCACCGTTACCAAGCCCAGGGTCGTTTTCTTCATCAATCAGCTCTTCGAGATCCAGCCCCATACCTTCCAGAGCTTTTTGTACATCCTCATAAATTCCTAACGACAACATGGCGTTAGAGAGAGTACGACCAATCAGAAATTCCATCGACAGGTAGTAAACCTGACGAGTTTCTTGCGACAACTGGGCACGGTTTGATCGCAGCCAGCGCTCCACGAGACGATCGCGCACGGCAAATAGCGTTGCGTTCAGCCATTCATGTTTATTGGCGACAACCGGGTCCTTTCCAATCGTAAACATCAGCTTATAAGCGATAGAATGCTTAAGAGCTTCTACGCTAAGCGTGGGCGATGAATATGTAAACGGAGCATTCATATAGGCGTTTCCTGAAAACTATTTCAAGCGATAGTAAAGCTCACGGTACGACTTCGCCGCGACCTGCCAGCTAAAATCCATTGCCATAGCCTGACGTTGCACAAACCGCCACAGCGAAGGACGGGACCACAGTACGAAAGCACGTCGAATAGCCCGTAACAGCGACCAGGCGTTACTATCTTCAAAGACAAACCCACTGGCGACGCCATCTGCCAGATTCTCAAGAGAACTGTCAGAAACCGTATCAGCAAGCCCACCAGTACGCCGCACCAACGGCAGCGTACCGTACTTCAATCCATAAAGTTGCGTTAAGCCGCACGGTTCAAAACGACTTGGCACCAGAATGACGTCCGCGCCACCCATAATGCGATGCGAAAATGCTTCGTGATAGCCAATCTGAACACCAACCTGGCCGGGATATTCCGCCGCCGCCGCAAGGAAACCTTCCTGCAATACGGGATCACCCGCGCCGAGCAGCGCCAGTTGCCCGCCCTGCTCCAGAAGCCCCGGCAGGGCTTCCAGTACCAGGTCGAGACCTTTCTGACTGGTCAGACGGCTCACCACCGCAAAAAGCGGCACTTTATCGTCAACCTTAAGTCCCATCGCAATCTGTAACTGACGCTTATTCTCCGCTTTCTCCTCCAACGAATCGCGGGAGTAACGAGAAGCTAACAGTAAGTCTGTTTCTGGATTCCAGATTTTCTCGTCGACGCCGTTGAGCACGCCGGAAAGGCGCCCTTCCCGGTGGCGCTGTTGCAGCAAACCTTCCATACCGTAGGCAAACTGCGGTTCGGTGATTTCGCGAGCGTAAGTCGGACTCACCGCCGTAATGTGGTCAGCGTAGTACAAACCGGCTTTCAGGAATGAGATTTGTCCGTTGAACTCCAGTCCGTGAATATTAAAGAATGACCATGGCAATTGAATGTCATTCATATGTTGTGCATAAAACATGCCTTGATAGGCCAGGTTGTGCACAGTAAACACGGACTTCGCCGGATGCCCGTGTGCAGCCAGATACGCAGGCGCAAGGCCCGCGTGCCAGTCATGCGCATGCACCACATCAGGGCGCCAGAATGGGTCAAGTCCGCTGGCCATTTCTGCCCCAACCCATCCCAACAACGCAAAACGCAATACGTTGTCGGTATAGGCGAATAAGTTGGTATCGTGATACGGACTTCCCGGACGATCGTAGAGATGCGGAGCGTCAATCAGGTAAATGCCAACCCCGTTGTAATGACCGAACAACAGCGTGAAATGCCCTGCAAAGGTATCACGACGGGATACGACCTGTGCATCTGTCACACCACGGCGAATATCGGGAAATGCAGGCAACAGTACGCGAGCGTCAACACCGTCTGCGATTTGTGCTGCGGGTAACGCCCCAATAACATCAGCCAGACCGCCGGTTTTAAGCAGCGGGAACATCTCTGAACATACATGTAAAACCTGCATTATCGCTCCTGTTTATGCCCTAACTTCCGTAGCATTTCGCGCGTAACCAGCACAATGCCTTCTTCTGAACGATAGAAACGACGCGCATCTTCTTCTGCGTTCTCACCAATCACCATGCCTTCTGGAATGACGCAAGCACGGTCAATGACGCAGCGGCGCAAGCGGCACGAGCGACCTACCCAAACTTCTGGTAACAATACGGCGGAATCAATATTACAGAATGAATTCACACGAACGCGCGAGAACAGAACGGACTGCACTACGACCGAACCGGAAATCACACAGCCGCCAGAGACCAGTGAGTTAAGGGTCATCCCGTGGCTACCGGAGCGATCCTGAACGAATTTTGCGGGTGGCAATGATTCATTGTAGGTACGAATTGGCCAGTTGCGATCGTACATATCCAGTTCCGGCACGACAGAAGCCAAATCAAGGTTTGCTTTCCAGTAAGCTTCCAGCGTACCCACATCACGCCAGTACGGTTCGGCGTCTGGATCGGATTGCACACAAGAGAGCGGGAACGGGTGCGCATAGGCCAGCCCTTCTTCGGTGATTTTGGGAATCAAATCTTTACCAAAGTCGTGGCTGGAGTTTTCATTACGATCATCGTCTTCCAGCAGTTCATACAGGTAATCTGCGTCAAAAACGTAGATTCCCATACTTGCCAGAGCTTTACTCGAATCGTTCGGCATTGATGGCGGATTCGCTGGCTTTTCAACAAATTCGATAATCTTATCGTTTTCATCAACCGCCATAACGCCAAATGCAGAGGCTTCTTCAATCGGTACTGGCATACAAGCAACAGTGCAACGCGCGCCTTTTTCGACGTGGTCGATAAGCATTCGCGAGTAATCTTGTTTGTAAATATGGTCGCCCGCCAGGATCACCACATATTCCGCTTTATAGCGGCGGATGATATCGAGGTTTTGGGTGACTGCGTCAGCCGTACCGCGATACCAGTTTTCCCCTTTCATTCTCTGTTGTGCGGGCAGCAAATCAACAAACTCGTTCATTTCTTCATTGAAGAACGACCAGCCGCGCTGAATGTGCTGCACCAGAGTATGTGACTGGTACTGGGTGATCACGCCCATACGGCGGATCCCGGAGTTGATGCAGTTGGACAACGCAAAGTCGATAATGCGGAACTTACCACCAAAGTGCACGGCGGGTTTTGCTCGCTTATTGGTTAAATCCTTCAGGCGAGTACCGCGTCCCCCCGCCAAAATAAGGGCAACAGATTTCAATGGCAGCTGGCGCGCCAACATTAAGCGATCGTTCTTCTCTAAACTAACCATGACTAACTCCTTTTTTATCATCTCTGGAACACACACACTCCGTGTGCAGGTCCCTGCCAGACAGCCGTAATCACTGGGTTATCCTCTCCAGCGAATGGGGGAATGGCGTGCCACTCCCCAGCAGGTAAAACAATCTCTGTTACCTCAAGCGTGGCGTTTATTGCGATCAAAAAACGATCCGAGAGCAGTATTTGCAGTTGCTTCGGGCCGTTTTGCCACTCATCCGTGCTTAAAGGTTGAGCATATCTATTCAGCCAACGGACATTACCGTCGCCTTCTTCCCACCAGCGATTCTCGACCAAAGCAGGAATACGCTTGCGCAAATGGATTAACGCGGCGGTAAACGCGGTTAAGCCACTGCTTGCCTGCGACCAGTCTAACCACGTTAGTTGGTTATCCTGGCAATAGGCATTGTTATTGCCATGCTGACTGTGACCGTGTTCGTCACCCGCCAGTAACATCGGCGTTCCCTGAGAAAGCAACAATGTCGTCAACAGGGCATGAATGCTGTCTCGCCGCCGTTCAATCAGGTTCAGAGTTCCACCTAATCCTTCTTTACCATGATTGTTACTGTAATTATTGTTAGTCCCGTCGCGATTTTCCTCTCCATTTGCTTCATTGTGTTTATGGTTGAAACAAACGCAGTCACGGAGCGTAAAACCATCATGCGCGGTGACCAGATTAATCGCAGCACTCGGCAAACGGTCATTACGTTTAAAAACATCGCTGGAAGCGGCAAAACGCCCGGCAAACTCACCCAGCGACAGGTTATAGTGCAGCCAAAAACGGCGAGAGGCGTCGCGAAAATGATCGTTCCACTCGGCAAACAGCGGTGGAAAATTTCCCACCTGATAACCGCCTGGGGCGATATCCCACGGTTCAGCAATTAACTTAACCTGCGATAACACCGGGCAGTTCTGGATAGCGGTAAACAACGGCGCATCCTGACGAAACTCCGGTGTACGGCCCATGACGGCAGCCAAATCAAAGCGGAAACCATCTATATGAAAGGTTTCTACCCAGTAGCGCAGGCAGGCGCAGGCATATTCCACCACCGCCGGATGGCTCAAATTGAGCGTATTGCCGCATCCGGTCCAGTTGTGATAATCGCCATCTTCTCTAATCCAATAATAGCTACGGTTGTCGATCCCGCGCAGTGAGAAAAGTGGACCGTCGAGGTCCAGTTCCGCACTATGGTTAAGAACGATGTCGAGAATGACTTCAATACCCGCTTTATGCAGAGCTTTGACTGCATCGCGGAACTCATCCAGCGCCGTTTCAGGCGAACTGGCATATGCCGGATGCAGCGCAAACAACGCCACCGGATTGTAGCCCCAGTAATTGCTTAGCCCCATGCGCTGCAATCGCGGTTCGCTGGCGAATTGCGCAACCGGCAGAAGTTCCAGCGCGGTAATGCCCAACTGTTTTAAATAGTTGACCATCACCGGATGTCCCAGTGCTTTATAAGTACCGCGGATCTCAACTGGAATTTCCGGGTGTAAATACGTTAATCCTTTGACATGGGCTTCATAAATGATAGTGCTGCCCCACGGCGTACGCGGCGGGGCATCATCTTCCCAGTCATAGTGATCAGCCACTACCACACATTTCGCCGCAATGGCGGCATTGTCGCGATAGTCAGGCTCATTGTGGCCTGCGTGCAGCAATGGGTTATCTTTAAAATCCCCTTCAATCTGCCGCGCACAGGGATCAATTAACAACTTCGCCGGGTTAAAGCGATGTCCCATGGTAGGTTGCCAGGGACCATGTACGCGATAACCATAACGTAAACCCGGGCGCGCATCCGGCAGATAGCCATGCCAGATATCGCCGCTGCGTCCTGGCAAGTCATACCGATGTTCTATGCCCTGAGCGTCAAACACACACAGTTCTACCCGCCCGGCATGAGCGGAGAAGAGCGTGAAGTTGACGCCCTGTCCGTCGTAATGCGCGCCGAGAGGAGAGGGTTTGCCAATGGCGAGTTGTGTCATTCTCCCTCCCGCACCAGCCAAATAGTGGCCAGTGGCGGTAGCGTAAGACTCAATGAGTGCTGACGACCATGGCTGGCAATCTCATCGCTGTGTACCGCGCCGCCGTTACCCACATTGCTGCCGTGATAGTGCATGGAGTCAGTGTTGAGGATTTCACGCCATTTACCCGGCTGATTAATGCCAAAGCGATAGTCATAGCGCGGTACTGGCGTAAAGTTGCTGGCGACGATAATTTCGTTTCCGTTTTTATCGCGACGAACAAAAATCAGCACCGAACGTTCATGATCGTCCACCACCAGCCATTCAAAGCCATACGCGTCAAAATCCAGTTCGTGCAATGCCTTGTGGTAACGATAAGTGTGGTTCAGATCGCGCACCAGACGCTGTACGCCGTGATGCCAGTTGTCTCCGCCTTCCAGCAGGTGCCAGTCAAGGCTGGCGTCGTGATTCCACTCGCGCCCCTGAGCGAATTCATTCCCCATGAACAGCATTTTCTTACCCGGGAATGCCCACATCCAGGCATAGTAGGCGCGCAGGTTAGCGAATTTCTGCCATGCGTCGCCCGGCATTCTGTCGAGAATCGATTTTTTGCCGTGCACGACTTCATCGTGCGACAACGGCAAGACGAAGTTTTCAGTGTAGTTGTAAAGCATGCCGAAGGTGAGTTTATCGTGATGATACTGACGATAAACCGGGTCCAGCTTCATGTAGTCCAGGGTATCGTGCATCCAGCCCAGGTTCCACTTGTACCAGAAACCCAGCCCGCCAATATCCTGCGGACGAGAAACATTAGGGAAGTCGGTGGATTCCTCTGCCATCGTCACAGCGCCAGGAACTTGCTCACCAATAATGCGGTTGGTATTACGTAAAAATTCTATTGCTTCCAGATTCTCGCGACCGCCAAACTCATTGGGGATCCACTCCCCCTCTTTGCGGCTGTAATCGCGATAAATCATCGAAGCCACAGCATCGACGCGCAACGCATCAATACCGAAACGTTCGATCCAGTACAGCGCATTACCCACAAGGAAGTTACTGACTTCACGACGACCATAGTTATAAATCAGTGTGTTCCAGTCCTGATGATAGCCTTCACGCGGATCGCTGTGCTCATACAGATTTGTGCCATCAAACTCGGCAAGCGCAAAATCATCGGTCGGGAAATGCCCTGGCACCCAGTCAAGAATGACATTCAGGCCGGCGGCATGGGCAGCATCAATGAAATAACGAAAATCATCACGAGTTCCAAAACGACGAGTCGGCGCATACAGGCCAGTTGGCTGATAACCCCAACTACCATCGAAAGGATGCTCATTAATTGGCAGCAGTTCGAGGTGGGTAAAGCCCATCCATTTGGCATAAGGCACCAGCTGATCTGCCAGTTCGCGATAGCTTAACCAGAAATTGTTGTCAGCGTGACGGCGCCAGGAACCCAGATGAACTTCATAGATAGAGATTGGCGCATCCAACTGATTCGCTTTTTTGCGCTCTTCAGTCTGCTCAACCTTTTCCGGCAGCCCGCAAATAAGGGAAGCGGTCTCCGGGCGCATCTGTGCTTCAAAGGCATAGGGATCGGACTTCAGACGCAGATTGCCATTGGCATCAATCATCTCGTATTTATAGAGCTGACCATTATGCGCCCCAGGGATGAACAGTTCCCAGATGCCGCTCTCTTTGCGCAAACGCATCGGGTGACGTCGACCATCCCAGTAGTTAAATTGTCCAACCACCGAGACTCGGCGGGCGTTTGGCGCCCAGACGGAAAAACGCGTACCGGTAATGCCATCCATGGTATCTGCGTGTGCGCCTAAGGTTTCATAGGGACGCAGGTGAGTACCTTCAGATAACAGCCAGGCATCCATATCCTGGATTAGAGGACCAAAACGGTAAGGATCATCTATCAGGTTCTGTTGGCCATGCCAGACAACAGCTAATTGATAACGGAAAAAGTTTTTACGTCGCGGAATGACGCCGCTAAAGAATCCGCGTGAGTCGATACACTCCAGTTTAGCGAGTTTGCGTCCGGTTTTCGGTTCAATCACCCAAACATCGGTGGCATCGGGTAAAAGGGCACGGACTTCCAGTCCCGCTGTGGTTTTATGCATTCCCAGTACGGAAAAAGGATCCGCAAAATGGCCTGCAATTAGCGCGTTAATCACGTCTCTATCGATACGATCGGACATGCTTGTCTTCCTGTTTTATTGTGTCACCCCATCCAACTGATTTTCTGACATCTGGTTGTGACATTTTTTTGACCTGAACGACGCAGCACTCTGTGCATCCTCTCTGCGTCGCCCTCACTTCAGGTAAGGCTGTGAATACGCATGTATTCCGCCACCCTTAAAGAATAGCCAATGCTCTATTTAACTCCCGGTAAATCATGAAACATCTGCGCTTACTCCTGTATTACGCACGAAACGGGGCGGCATCGCACCCCAGATTTAATGAATAAACATTACGCCAGCTGACGAAGCATCCGGCGCAGCGGCTCTGCAGCGCCCCACAGCAGTTGGTCGCCGACAGTAAAGGCTGACAGGAACTCTGGTCCCATATTCAGCTTACGCAGGCGACCTACCGGCGTGGTCAGCGTACCAGTAACGGCGGCTGGGGTTAGCTCACGCATCGTCATTTCGCGATCGTTTGGCACCACTTTTGCCCACGGATTATGGGCCGCCAGTAGTTCTTCCACGGTTGGAATCGACACATCTTTTTTCAATTTGATGGTGAATGCCTGACTGTGGCAGCGAAGCGCACCGACACGCACACATAAACCATCTACCGGAATCACAGAAGATGTGTTGAGGATCTTGTTAGTCTCCGCCTGCCCCTTCCACTCTTCGCGGCTCTGACCGTTATCGAGTTGTTTGTCGATCCACGGAATCAGGCTGCCTGCCAGCGGTACGCCAAAGTTATCAACCGGCAGTTCGCCGCTACGGGTTAAGGTCGTGACTTTGCGTTCGATCTCGAGAATAGCAGAGGACGGAGTCGCCAGTTCATCGGCCACATGACCATACAGATGGCCCATCTGGGTTAACAACTCACGCATATGTCGCGCACCGCCACCAGAAGCCGCCTGGTAAGTCGCAACGGAGACCCAATCAACAAGATCATTAGCGAATAAACCGCCCAACGACATCAACATCAGGCTTACGGTACAGTTACCGCCGACAAAAGTCCTGATGCCATTATTTAATCCGTTGGTAATAACGTCCTGATTGACGGGGTCAAGTATGATGATGGCGTCATCTTTCATGCGCAGAGACGATGCTGCGTCAATCCAGTAACCTTGCCATCCGCTTTCGCGAAGCTTTGGATAGATTTCGTTGGTATAATCGCCGCCCTGACAGGTTACGATGATGTCGAGGGCCTTCAGCGCCTCCAGATCAAAGGCATCCTGAAGCGTGCCGCTGCCAGTATCGCCAAATGACGGCGCGGCCTGACCAAACTGAGAAGTCGAAAAGAAGACAGGGCGAATGGCGTCGAAGTCGCGCTCTTCAACCATGCGTTGCATGAGAACAGAGCCGACCATACCGCGCCAGCCGATAAAACCAACATTTTTCATAAGCGTTTTTTCCTGCAAAGATGTGTGCTGTATAAATGTGCCGGTGTCCTCGTGGCACATCTTTCACCATACAAAAAGCAGCCAAAGTCGCAAGTGAAATTAATCAATGATAGCGAAGCCATCAATAATGCGACTTATCCTGCTTTGTCAGCACGCAGAAAGTCCGCGGCAATTATCAGGGAATTTGAGTTATGAATGAAATCATTTCTGCAGCAGTTTTATTGATCCTGATTATGGATCCGCTCGGAAACCTACCTATTTTCATGTCCGTACTGAAACATACAGAGCCAAAACGACGCAGGGCAATCATGGTGCGTGAGTTGCTTATTGCTCTCCTGGTGATGCTGGTGTTCCTGTTTGCGGGTGAGAAAATTCTGGCATTTCTTAGCTTGCGGGCAGAAACCGTCTCTATTTCTGGCGGCATCATTCTGTTTCTGATTTCCATTAAGATGATTTTCCCCAGCGCCTCAGGAAATAGTAGTGGGCTTCCGGCAGGCGAAGAACCGTTTATCGTGCCGTTAGCAATTCCGCTGGTCGCCGGGCCGACTATTCTCGCCACGCTGATGTTGCTGTCTCACCAGTACCCTAACCAGATGGGCCATCTGGTGATTGCTCTGCTGCTGGCCTGGGGCGGGACATTTATCATCCTGTTACAGTCCTCGCTGTTTTTACGTCTGCTGGGTGAGAAAGGGGTAAATGCATTGGAACGTCTGATGGGATTGATTCTGGTAATGATGGCAACCCAGATGTTCCTCGACGGCATTCGGATGTGGATGAAGGGGTGACGGGAAAAGTTTCCCGGAAGACGCCCGGTAGCGTCAGAACTACCGGGCAAACAGACTTAACTCAGCAACTGAAATGCAATCATCCCGACAATGGCGCCGACAGTGCCGAGGATGGTTTCCATCATGGTCCAGGTTTTCAGCGTTTCGGCTTCGGTCGCGCCGGTAAATTTACCGAACAACCAGAAACCAGCATCGTTAACGTGACTGACAACAATCGAACCCCCAGCGATACAAATCGACAGCGCAGCCATTTGCGCACCAGAGAAGTTCAGTTGTTCAATCACAGGCATCACCAGACCCACCGCCGTTAAGCAAGCAACGGTTGCCGACCCCTGAATGATACGTACCGCCGCAGCCAGCACGAAGCAGGTAATCGCAATCGGCAGGCCCATTCCGGTTAACGCTTCGCCCAGTGCCGGACCGACGCCAGAGTCAACCAGCACCTGTTTGAAGACGCCGCCCGCACCAATCACCAGCAGAATGATCCCCGCCGGTTGCAGCGCGTGACCGCAAATCTCCATCACTTTGTCTTTTGGCATGCCCTGACGCATTGCCAGACCGTAAATTGCCACCAGACAGGCAACCAGAATCGCAGTGAACGGGTGACCGATAAACTCGAACCATTCGTAAGCGGTGGAGCCCTCCGGCACAAAACGCGCGGCAATCGTCTTCAACCCTACCAGCACCAGCGGCAGCAGGATCAGCGACAGACTGAATCCAAAAGACGGCATTTTACCCTCGCCAAGATGCGGCTCTGTAATATCGTCAGGAATATGCAGCTCAACGTAACGGCTGATGAAGTTACCCCATAGCGGGCCCGCAATAATCATCCCCGGGATCGCCGCACACAGGCCAATCAGGATCATCCAGCCAAAGTCGGCGTTCATCTGCGATGCCAACAGCATTGGCGCGGGTCCCGGCAGTAAGAATGCCGCCGCGGCTGCAACGCCCGCAAACAGTGGGATCACCAGCTTCACCAGGTTCGTTCCGGTATGGCGAGCCATTGAGAACGCAACGCTAATCAACAGGACAATGGCCACTTCGAAGAACAGCGGCAGCGCGCAGACCAGGCCCGCAAGGCCAATGGCATAATGCGCGCGATTGTGACCAAAGGATTTGAGCATTTTGACGGCAATCTGATCGACTGCGCCGGTTTCATGTAAGATCTTGCCAAACATGGCCCCCAGCGCGACAACGACCGCCAGGAAGCCGAGGGTGCCTCCCATCCCCTTTTCCATTGTCGCTGCGATTTTATCGAGCGGCATACCGGAAAAAAGACCAGCCCCCATAGACACCACCATCAAAGCCAGGAAAGCGTGCATACGCGCTTTCATGACTAAAAACAGCAGCAGTAAAACAGACCCTACTGCTGTTAAAACAAGCGTTAATGTACTCACTACTTATTGCCTTTTTTAATAACCTCAATGGTGCTTGCCACAACACCTTCCAGCGGTTGATCGATATCTACCACCAGTACATCGGTTTCGTCCGCACCCGGTTCTTGCAGCGTTTCAAACTGCGTCACCAGCATTTGGGTTTTAAAGAAATGGCCTTTGCGCGCTTTCAGACGGTTTTCAATCACATCAAAATCGCCCTTCAGATAGATGAAAGAGAGATTTGGATTGCCTTCACGCAGCAGGTCGCGATAGTGCTTTTTCAGCGCGGAACAGACGATCAGTGACACTTTATTGGTTCGCTGCATGGCAAACGCGGCATCGTTCAGCGCCTGTAGCCACGGCTTACGATCGTCATCATTCAGCGGTTGGCCGGACGCCATTTTTTCGATATTGCAGCGCGGATGGAGGAAATCGCCATCCAGAAACGCGGCATGAAGTTGATGCGCCACTTCACTGGCGACTGCAGATTTGCCGCTGCCCGATACGCCCATCAGAACGTAAATGTGGTGATCATGGTTAGTCGTGCTCAAAGTGGTGCCCCTACAGTACAAGAAAGAAATGTTACGGGTAACTGTTATCGGTAACATTGTCCAGCCGGACAAAATCAGAAGCAATATCCATCCGTGCCTTAAGTGTATAAGTGTGAGCTACTTCAAATTTGTGGACTTAAATAGATCCGCCCGGTGACAAGGTGAAACCTAAATCTAACATTTTCGGCGTCACTGTTTCGCCACGAATACGCGCCAGCAGGCGTTCAGCGCCAATGCTGCCCATTCGCTCACGCGGCGTCAGTACGCTTGCAAGACGGGGCTCCATCACCTGACCAATATCGTGGCCGTGGAAACCAGCAATCGCGATATCATCCGGGATTTTTAAGCCCAGACGCTGGCATTCAAACGCCGCGCCGACGGCAAGGTCATCGTTGGTACAGAACACGCCATCCAGTTGCGGATATTCCCGCCGCGCCTGGCGAATCAGCTCGATACCGGATGAGTATGAAGAAGATTGCTCGACCATCACGCTATACGGCACCAGGCCGGCATCCAGCATCGCCTGTTCGTATCCCTTCTGTTTGATGATGGTACGTTCGTCGAGGCGCGCCCCCAGATAAGCCACATGTCGATGTCCGCGGGCAATGATGGCTGTGGTCATCTGGCGTGCCGCTTCAAAGTTATTAAAACCGACGGCAATATCGAGACACGGCGACTGGCTGTCCATCAACTCCACCACCGGGATCCCCGCCACCTCAATCATTTTTAAGGTACGCGGCGTATGGGTACGTTCAGTCAGGATCAGCCCGTCGATATTCCACGAGAGCATCGATTCGAGGCGTTCCTGCTCCATTTCCGGCTTATAACCGTAGTGGGCCAACATGGTTTGATAACCGTGGGCGTCGGTAACACTTTCGATGCCGCGTAATACTTCGGCGAAAACCTGGTTAGTCAGGGAAGGTAACAGGACGCCAATCGCCCGGCTGGTAGCGTTAGAGAGGATATCGGGCGCGCGATTGGGAATATAGCCCAGTTCATCAAGAGCGGCGGCAATCTTGCCACGTAGAGCGACGGAAACCTGCTCCGGGTTACGCAAAAAGCGGCTGACCGTCATTTTGGTCACGCCTACACGGTCAGCCACATCCTGAAGTACGGGTCTTTTCTTTTTCATCGTCCTGAAAGGTACAAAAGGGATAGATTCCTACAGTTTACCACGGACGCATAAGAACCTTCCCGATTCCTCGGGAAGGTTTGTGAGATTAATTTAGACTGGCGGTAAATCGAACAGCAGGATTTCACTGTCGCTATCAGCATGAACGGAGATCGCCTGCTCATCCCAGATTGCCAGACCATCGCTGGTCGAAGCTTTCACGCCGTTAATGGTGACATTGCCTTTCACCACCTGAATCCAGACGCGGCGTTCAGCGGCAATCTGATGCACCGACTGCTCATCTTTCACCAGCGCCCAGCGGTACAGTTCCATATCCTGATGCACTTTCAGCGAACCATCACGCGCATCCGGCGAGAGCACCAGTTGTTTGCCTTGCACGGCATCGAAGCGACGCTGTTCATAACGCGGCGTAATGCCGTTTTCTTCTGGCATGATCCAGATCTGATACAGATGCAGACGCTCGGTGCTGCTTGGGTTGTACTCTGAGTGACGAATCCCCGTACCCGCACTCATAATCTGGAACTCGCCCGCTGGAACCTGCTCTTTATTGCCCATGCTGTCCTGGTGCTCAACAGTACCTTCCAGCACGTAGGTCAAAATTTCCATATCTTTATGCGGGTGAGTACCGAAGCCCTGCCCTGCTTCAATCACGTCGTCGTTAATCACGCGCAGTGCGGAAAACCCCATAAAGTTCGGATCGTAATAATTGGCAAAAGAGAAAGTATGCCAGGAGTCCAGCCAGCCATGATTAGCATGACCGCGTTCATTTGCTTTGCGTAAGTAGATCATTTGTATTCGCCCCCTGAATGATTTCGATGGGCTTAGTGTGGACCCGATCTACCTGGGATGATAGAGGGTGAAAATTGACCCCTCTGTTCAAAAAAATTGAACTAAATAAGGGGCCATCAAACTTACTTAGCGAGAGTTACCGTGGATGGAGACGCTTGCTCAAAACCGCGTTCAAGGATTTCCAGATTAGTAAGAACTTCAGATTCCTTGACGTAATTTGGTGCACCGTTGGTGATGGTTTGATACAACGCATCGTAGACGCGCCCGTAATCGCCCATCTCCGGCGTCATCTCTTCTCTGACCGTCACGCCCTCGTCATTGACATACTCCAGCACACCGACCGAATCATCCGCTGCGAATCCCGGTTCGCCCGGCATAATATTAGCTTTCAGGCTGGTTTCCTGCTGGTCGATGCCGTATTTAATAAACGAACCTTTCTTACCGTGAACGATAAATTTCGGATAATCGATTTTCACCAGATGACTGGTTTTGACGATCGCTTTCAGGTCACCATAAAACAGCTGCGCTTCGAAGGTATCGTCCGGGTTGGCTTTATTACGCAGGCTGCGGATGTCATAAGCGACATGATCCGGGCGACCGAACAACGAAATAATCTGGTCCATCGTATGCACACCAAGGCCATAGAACGCGCCATCCGGCGGTAGCCCAGGTTTGGTTTCTGCCACCGGGCGGTAATAGTCAAAATGGCTTTCCACTTCGACAATTTCTCCCAGTTTGCCGCTTTCAATCGCTTTTTTCGCCGTCAGGAAACAGGAGTCAAAACGACGATTCTGATATGGCGTGACGGTCAGCCCTTTGCTTTTCGCCAGCGCAAAAAGTTCTTTCGCCTGGGCAAGCGTCGGAGTGAACGGTTTTTCGACCAGCACATTTTTCCCGGCCTCCAGTGCGCGCTTCGCGTACTCGAAGTGGCTGTCCGCATGAGTGCAGACGACAACCAGCTTAACGTCGGGATCATTTAATACTTCGTCGAGATCGCTGGTGAAATGGATATGGGAATAGATGGGGGCTTGTTCTTCCGGCTTTGCATGGCGGCGAAAAATATGCGCGACATGCCAGCTATCCTTGCGGTGAAGTACATACGGCAGATGGTAACGGGTGGTGCTTTTGCCGAAGCCAATAAAGGCGCAGTTGATGACCATGATTTCGTCCTTTTTAAGGGGGTTAGTTACACCTTAGCGCAAAGCGGACGTGGTTCCTATGCTCATGCTTCAGTACGTCAGATTGTTGGCATAGTGCGCGTTGTTCATGCCGGATGCGGCGTGAACGCCTTATCCGACCTACGGTTCAGGACGATGTGTAGGCCTGATAAGCGTAGCGCATCAGGCGATTTCGCATTTGTCTCAACACGAGGAGCACTCCCCGTGGACAAAATGACACGCAAAAAAAAGCCAGCACCCGGCTGGCTAAGTAATACTGGAAGCAATGTGAGCAATGTCGTGCTTTCAGGTTCTCCGCGAGGGTCTTCCTGATCGCGAGACAATAATAATCATTCTCATTCGCACTTGTCCAACACTTTTTGCAAAAAAATGCCGTTGACTCCTATTTGAAAGTCAATGATGTTGAAAGGGACATTAACCCCAAAGAGGACAGAGGAATGAGTGAGATTGTGATACGCCACGCTGAAACGCGCGATTACGAGGCCATTCGGCAAATCCACGCCCAGCCGGAGGTGTATTACAACACACTACAGGTGCCTCATCCTTCCGATCATATGTGGCAGGAGCGACTCGCCGATCGTCCCGGCATCAAGCAACTCGTCGCCTGCATTGATGGAGACGTCGTGGGTCATCTCACTATTGACGTGCAACAGCGCCCACGTCGTAGCCATGTTGCTGATTTTGGTATCTGCGTTGACTCGCGCTGGAAGAATCGCGGCGTCGCCAGCGCTCTGATGCGAGAAATGATTGAAATGTGCGACAACTGGTTGCGGGTAGAGCGCATTGAGCTAACGGTGTTTGTCGATAACGCGCCAGCAATTAAGGTCTATAAAAAATTCGGCTTTGAGATTGAAGGGACTGGCAAGAAGTACGCATTGCGTAATGGCGAATATGTTGATGCGTATTATATGGCGCGGATGAAATAGAGAATTTGCAATCTAAGGTTGTTATTTAAGCCCTCTCCCGGTAGGCGAGAGGGCTTAAGAGATTAATACCCCGCCGTTAAATCATCCACCGAGCGCGGGTCGGATGCGCCGTATAACTCACCGTCCGGCCCAACCATAATGCTTTGCGTACTGCCCATCGCCTCTTTCAGCGCCACTTTCTGACCTTTTGCTTCCAGCAGCTTGATCGTATCCGGGCTAAACCCCTTCTCGACACGCAGCTCGTCCGGCAGCCACTGATGGTGGAAACGCGGCGCATTGGTCGCTTCGGCGACATTCATACCATAATCGATGCTGTTCACTACCATTTGCAGCACAGTAGTGATGATCCGGCTACCGCCAGGGCTACCGGTCACCAGCCAGGTTTTACCGTCTTTCACTACAATGGTTGGTGACATCGATGACAGCGGACGTTTATTCGGCCCGACGGCGTTGGCATCACCGCCCACCAGCCCGTAAACGTTCGGTACGCCTGGTTTGGCGGAGAAATCATCCATCTGATTATTAAGCAAAATACCGCTCTCGCCCGCGACAATGCCCGTACCAAAGGTGGTGTTCAGCGTATAGGTCACCGCCACGGCGTTACCGTCTTTATCCACCACTGAGTAATGGGTAGTTTGGTTACTCTCATAAGGCGCAAGCTTGCCAGGACGAATTTCGCTGGATGGCTTCGCTTTATTGATATCGATTTGATCGGCAATAGATTTGGCATAGGCTTTATTGGTCAGCGCCTGCCACGGTACTTTGACAAAATCCGGGTCGCCAAGATATTCCGAGCGGTCGGCGTAGGCATGTTTCTCGGCTTCAGCCATGATTTGCATCGCATCGGCACTGCCAAAGCCGTATTTCTTCATATCGAAGTTTTCCAGAATATTGAGGATTTGTACGATATGAATCCCGCCGGAAGATGGCGGTGGCATGGAGTAAACCTGATACCCGCGATAATCGCCGCTTATTGGTGTGCGTTCGACCGCTTTATACGCGGCTAAATCTTCCTTAGTGATCAAGCCACCGTTTTTCTGCATCTCCTGGGCGATCTGCTCTGCTATCGTGCCTTTGTAGAATTCGTCCGGGCCATTTTCGGCAATCATCTCCAGGCTCTTTGCCAGATTTGCCTGCACCAGTTTGTCACCCTTTTTCAGCGGCTCGCCCTCTTTCCAGAAGATAGCCTTGCTGTTTTCGTGATTTGGCAGCACTTCGCTACCGTAGGTTTTGAGATCGTCAGCCAGCGCGTCATTAACAATAAAACCATCGCGTGCCAGTTTAAACGCCGGCTGCACGACTTTGTTCAGCGGCATGGTGCCATATTTATCCAGCGCCAGCGAGAAGCCCGCGACCGTGCCCGGCGTGCCGGAGGCCAGATGCGAAGTGAGTGATTTTTTGTTGTCCGGGTTGCCCTGATCATCAAGGAACATATCGCGGGTCGCTTTGGCGGGTGCCATCTCACGGAAATCGATAGCGGTGGTATTGCCATCTTTAGTGCGGATCAGCATAAAACCGCCACCGCCCAGATTCCCCGCCTGCGGATGCGTTACCGCCAGCGCGTAGCCCACCGCCACGGCGGCATCAACGGCATTCCCGCCCTGCTTAAGAATATCCACCCCCACCTGAGTGGCAGTGGCATCCACAGACGCCACCATCCCCTGTTTCGCACGTACAGGATGGAAAACATCTTCTTCCACACCATATGAAACGGGAGACGGCGCAGGCGGTGCAGCGATAACACTAAAACAACATCCTGAGAGCAGAGCAGCGATAGCCACCCGGCGTAAAAACGTCGGTCTTATCATCGTTATTCTCCAGAGATTAAGGGGCAACCCCAGCTAAGCCTGGTATATAACTCTGAATTGATCCTGATGATTACAGGAAAGGAGTAAACTTAAGAGATATCTTCAGAGGAGGATACGCGATGAAACGACTTCTGATTCTTACGGCACTGTTACCGTTTGTCTGCTTTGCACAGCCCATTAATACTCTGAATAACCCGAACCTGCCGGGATATCAGATCCCCAGCCAGCAGCGGATGCAAACCCAAATGCAAACGCAACAAATCCAGCAAAAAGGGATGCTAAACCAGCAATTGAAAACACAGACTCAGTTACAGCAACAGCATTTAGAAAACCAGATTAATAGCAACTCCCAGCGGGTATTGCAGTCACAGCCGGGGGAGCTAAATCCCGCCCGGCAGCATATGCTGCAAGAGAGGAGAAACGGCGACATGCTGAATCCGCCCAGCACGTCGCAACCTGACATACCGCTGAAAACTATTGGGCCGTAAAGTTCGGACCAATCGCGTCAATCGCATCAGTACAGATGCAATCCACGCCCCAGCGCAGCAACTCTGCCGCGCGCTGGGGTTTGTTGACGGTATACACCAGAATCCGTAATCCCGCGTCTTTCAACTGCATCACTCGCGCTTTACCGAGTAACTTATAATTGAGATGAATGGAGACGCAGCCCAGCCGCATAGTCAGTTCGCGCCAGTCGTCGCGCCACTCATCAAGCAACAAACCGCGCGGCAGTTCTGGTACTGCCTGTTGTGCAGCTTCTAAAGCATCAATCTCAAACGATGACAGCAGCGGCGGCGTCATACCAGCCCACAGATCGCGTGCCGCCAGTGCCACCCTTTTGCCCGTCAACGGCCCGGTGCCGGTGGTGGGTTTGATTTCAATATTCGCCATCATCCCGTATTCACGGCAGCGTTCCGCTACTTGCGAAAGCAACGGCAGCGGCTCGCCTTTAAACGCTTTGCTGTACCAACTGCCTGCATCCACGCGCAGTAAATCCTGCCAGTTCAGTTCGCCCGCCACGCCCCAGCCATTGCTGGTACGTTCGAGATTGTCGTCATGGAGCAAGAAGATCTCACCATCTTTCGATAACTTCGCGTCAAATTCGATCATCTTATGACCGTATTTTGCCCCCACGTCGATTGCCGCCAGGGTGTTTTCTGGGGCCAGTTTACCGCCGCCACGATGGGCGACGATGCGGGGATAAGGCCAGTTACTCATACTCGTTGTCCTGTTTCACCATCAAAAAGATGTAGCTGATTTTCCGGCAGATGCAGCCACAGCGTACTGCCTGCCGTCGGGCGTTCCTGATGCGCCAACCGCACCACCAGCTTCTGTTCGCCCCAGCGCCCGTGCGCCAGGTTATCTGCGCCGAGGATCTCCAGCGTGTCCATCACCAGTGGTATGCCGCCTTCTGCCTGCGAGCTTAACGCAATATGTTCCGGGCGAATGCCGAGGGTCATTTTACGTCCGGCATACTGACGGTAGCCACCGTTTAGCGGCAGCGCGATGCCGCCGTCCAGTTCGAAATGCGTGCCTGCGTTATTCACGCGGCCTGCCAGCAGGTTCATCGCCGGACTGCCGATAAAACTCGCCACAAACAGACTGGCGGGCTTTTCGTAAACTTCAACCGGCGTGCCAATCTGTTCGGCAACGCCGCCATTCATCACCATTACCCGTTGGGCAAGCGTCATCGCCTCAACCTGATCGTGGGTGACGTAGAGCGATGTCGTTTTCAGGCGGCGGTGTAATTGTTGTAATTCAAGGCGCATCTGCACGCGCAGCTTAGCGTCGAGGTTAGAGAGTGGCTCATCAAACAGGAACACTGCCGGCTCGCGCACAATCGCACGCCCCATCGCCACACGTTGGCGCTGACCGCCAGAAAGCTCGCGCGGGCGGCGCTTGAGCAGGCCGTCCAGCTCCAGAATTCGCGCCGCTTCTTTGACGCGCTCGGCTATTTGTTGCTTGCCCATGCCGCGAATTTTCAGCCCCCACGCCATGTTTTCTTCGACGCTCATATGCGGATAGAGCGCGTAGTTCTGGAACACCATCGCAATCCCGCGATCTTTCGGCTCCATTTCAGTGACACACTTGCGGTCAATCCAGATATCACCCGTCGTTACCCGCTCCAGCCCGGCGACCATGCGCAGCAGCGTGGATTTCCCGCAGCCAGACGGCCCGACCATCACGATAAATTCACCATCTGCCACATCGAGGGTCAGCGGTTTAATGACCTGGGTTTTGCCATCCCAGCTTTTGGTTACTGCCTGTAATTTCAGTCCTGCCATCTTATTTCTCACTATCGACCAGGCCGCGCACAAAGGCACGCTGCATCACTAAAACAATCACTACTGGTGGGATCAGGGTTAACAACATTGCCGCCATCACCGAATTCCATTCCGTGGTGCCTTCGCCTGTAGCGATCATCCCTTTGATCCCTGCCACGGTGGTACCGAGATCCACGTCGGTAATAATCAACAACGGCCACAAATACTGGTTCCAGCCGTAGATAAAGGTGATCACAAATAGCGCCGCCAGATTGGTTTTCGACAGCGGAAAAACGATGTCGCAAAAGAAACGCATTGGCGACGCGCCGTCGATCCGCGCGGCTTCCACCAGTTCATCCGGTAGGGTCATAAAGAACTGGCGAAACAGAAACGTGGCGGTCGCCGAGGCCATCAGCGGCAGCGTTAAACCTGCGTAGCTGTCGAGCATTTTCAGGTTGGCGATGACTTCCACCGTCGGGAAGATACGCACTTCAACCGGCAGCATCAGGGTGATAAAAATCATCCAGAAGAAGAGGTTACGTAGCGGAAAACGAAACCAGACAATGGCAAATGCTGAGAGCATCGAAACGGTAATTTTGCCGAGCGTAATGCTGAACGCCATCACGAAGCTGTTAAGCAACATCCGCCAGAACGGCGCGCTATTCGTGCCGACTCCGTTTACCCAAATGTTGTGGATGTTTTCCAGCAGATGCGTGCCGGGGATGAGCGTCATCGGCGCGGCGTAGACTTCTTGTTTATCCAGCGTCGCCGCGACAAACGCCACGTACAGCGGGAAGAGGATCACCGCGATCCCAAGGATCAGCATGGTATGGCTGAATATTGTCAGCCACGGACGGTTCTCAATCATTGGTAACGCACCTTGCTTTCAACATAGCGGAACTGCACCACCGTCAGCACGATGACGAGGAACATCAACACTACCGACTGCGCGGCAGACGAAGCCAGATCCAGTCCAGTAAAGCCTTCACGGTAGATCTTATAAATCAGCGTCGTGGTGGCCTGAACCGGCCCGCCGGACGTAGCGGCATCGATCACCGGGAAGGTATCGAAGAAGGCGTATACCAGGTTCACCACCAACAGGAAGAAACTCACCGGGGCGATAAGCGGCAGCGCAATCTTAAAGAAGCGGCGAATTGGGCCTGCACCATCGATGGCTGCGGCTTCGATCAACGAACGGGGAATGGATTGCAGCGCGGCATAGAAGAACAGAAAGTTGTAGCTGATTTGTTTCCACACCGAAGCAAACACCACCAGGAACATCGCCTGACCACTGTTTTGTGCGTGGTTCCAGTCATAGCCGAACTCAGCGAGAAAATGGGTAATCAGCCCGCGGCCGGGATTAAACAAAAATATCCACAATACGGCGGCAACGGCGGGGGCCACGGCATATGGCAGCAGCATTAAGGTTTGATAGAAACGGCTGCCGCGCACGATGTACTCCACCAGCGCCGCAAAGAACAGCGACACCAGCAAACCGCTGACGGTGACAAAGGTGCTAAATTTTATCGTCGTCCAGAAGGCGTCGAGATAGTAACTGTCATGGAACAGCGCGACGAAATTATCCAGGCCGACAAACTGGCTGGAGAAACCAAACGGATCGACGCTTTGCAGCGAGTACCACAACGCTTCGCCCGCAGGCCAGATAAAAAAGATAACGGTGATGATGAGCTGCGGCGCGACCAGCAAATAAGGCAGCCAGCGCGAGCGAAACACCGGGCGGGATGATGACATTACGGTTAATTCCTGAACTGTGCCGGATGCGCTTCGCTTATCCGGCCTACACGCGATGACAGGTCAGATAAGCAAAACACATCCGGCATTTCACTGGTTAAGACTTCGTCGATTTCTCAAAGCGGCGCAGCAACTGATCCCCACGCTCAACGGCGGTATCCAGCGCCTGCTGTGGCGTCTTCTTACCGGTCCACACGCTCTCCAGCTCTTCATCCACAATCACGCGGATTTGCGGCATGTTGCCCAGACGCAGCCCTTTGGTGAACGGCAACGGCGGCTTGTTCAGCATCTGACGCGTGGCGATATCCGCCCCTGGGTTTTTCTCGTAAAAGCCTTGTTCACGGGTCAGGTCATAAGCCGCTTTGGTGATTGGCAGATAACCGGTTTTCTGATGCCACTCGGCAGCGTTTTCCGGCTTCGCGAGGAAGTCGAGAAACTTCGCCACGCCGATGTAAGTTTCTTTATCTTTGCCCTGCATCACCCACAGACTGGCTCCGCCGATAATGGCGTTTTGCGGCGCATCTTTCGCGTCCGCGTCGTAAGGCATCATGCCGACACCGTAGTTAAATTTGGCGTACTCACGAATGTTGGCAAGAGAACCTGAAGAGGCGGTCGTCATCGCACAATCACCGTTATAGAACTTCTCGGTGGATTCATCCTTACGCCCGACGTAGCTGAAATCACCCTTCTTGTTCATCTCTTCGAGCATGGCGATGTGTTTCACCTGCTCCGGCTTGTTGAACTCCAGCACGGCATCTGTGCCATCAAAGCCGTTGTTTTTGCTGGCAAACGGCAAACCGTTCCAGGCGCTAAAGTTTTCCAGTTGGATCCAGCCCTGCCAGCCGCTGGCGTAGCCGCACTTCATACCAGAGGCTTTCAGTTTCGCGGCATAGTCCGCCAGATCCTGCCAGGTTTTCGGCGGCTGTTCCGGGTCTAACCCCGCTTTCTTGAAGGCGTCTTTGTTGTAATAGAGAACAGGAGTCGAGCTGTTGAACGGCTGGGAGAGTAAGTGTCCGGTTTTGCTGTCGGAGTAGTAACCGGAAATCGTTGGCACAAACTGCGACTCATCGAAGTTAATCCCCGCCTCTTTAAACACGTCATACACCGGTTTAATGGCTTTCGACGCCATCATGGTGGCGGTGCCAACTTCATAAACTTGCAAAATAGCCGGAGCGTTGCCGGTGCGGAATGCGGCAATCCCCGCACTTAAATTCTGTTCGTAGTTGCCTTTATAGGTCGGTACGATTTTGTAATCCGGGTTTTCGGCGTTAAAACGCTGGGCCAGAGAGTCCACCTCTTTACCCAGTTCCCCTTCCATAGAATGCCAGAACGGAATAGTCGTCACTGCCTGCGCATTTGCCATTAAAGCCACTCCGAGCGCCAGTGCTGAAGCTGTATAACGTAACGGTTTCATTGATTATCTCTCTTGTTGTACCGAATGCGTGAATTCACGCGTTTTATGCTCGCGGGGTAACATGACATGCTCGAATTACAGAAAAATAACTATTTTGTTACATTTTTAAGATAGTAAGGTGTCAGAGAGATGACAAGGCAGTGACGACGCGGGGAAAGGAAAATGGGAGATGGGGCACGGATAAGCAGGAAAAAGAGAAGATCTGTGTCAAACGCTACAGATTGTAGATAACGTGTTTATCGTTTCATGCCGGATGCGGCGTAAATGCCTTATCCGGCCTACAGGAGCGATATTTTCCAATTTTAACAAAAGGTTACCCACAGACAGGTCTAACAGCAAAGACAATTTTTATCGCACCACACTCTGCTTCAGCCGTTCATTGGCGGTCTTAATCCATTCCCGGTGGTGTTTTCTATAATGAGGTCTTGAACGTTTAGCCGTATCAACCACAGCAACATACTGCTCATTGGCTTCACGGAGTCGGTTCATTTTTGCCAGCATCTCCGCATAATAAATACGCGCCTGCGGGCCTGAGTAATAAGAAATTAATACCTCAAACTCACTTTCCGCATCAGTATATTTTTCCTGTGCCGCTAACGCTCTGGCGAATAACAGATGCCCTTCTGCCGACTGAAAATCAGGGTTATAGCGCATCACATCTTCCAGCGTCTGCTGACAGGCGGCGAACTCCTGAATGGCAAATTGCGCCTGCGCCAGACTTAACATCATTACCGCTTCATGGGCGAATATCCCGCCTAACGCCTGCTGATAATGGGGAACAGCTTCGTGGTAGCGTTCGAGGCGCGCCAGTTCGTTGGCAAGTTGATAGTGGTTTTGATTCGTCTCGGCAATCGCCAGCTCTTCGGTTAATTTGCGCAGGTGGCGTTCCGGGTTGATTTTGTCCTGCAAACGCATCAGCAAGGAACGCCCATGACGGTCAGCTCCGGTTTCTGGCAACATCACCAGGACAAAATATGCCACGCAGCCAATCACCGGAAAAAAGAAGATGATAAAAATCCAGTATCTCTCTTGTCCGGTACGATAAGCGTGAATACAGCACAGCAGTTCAAGCATAACGATAACAGCGTAATGCATGGGAGGGACCTTTCCGTGGCAAAAATATGAGGTCTGGTTTTAATCCTCCCGACCCGTTGAAACAAGTCTGTATACGGACGAAGTTCATTGATTGCCCACGACCGGATTTAACAGCTATCCCCCGGTGTATGACTGAATAAAGACAATGGCATAGCCCACGAGCAGTACGCTTGCACCAAGTAGTAAGTTTATTTTTTTATCCGCTAGCCATAAGGCAATGACTGGGAAAATAAGTACTCCCAGCCCTCGCAAAGGTTCAAATGTTATTCCAACCCAACCTGCGTACAGCCAGGCGCTAAAATAGACGATCAGCGTGCTGCACGATTTATCGTTTTCGTCTGAAGAACTCCATCGCAAAACAACCGCGCAGCAAAATAGCTTTAAAAAGACCGTTAAGAAATCCATTCTCTTACATCCAGCCAAATCTTCTGACATCGATACTGGGCGCATTTAACCCCTACAGCCAGCAGCAAATCAGTCCGAATCAAGATTCGCTTTTTGCAGTGCCGTCCAGAACACCATCAGGCAGTAAACAGTTATCCCCCCAAATACGCGCTTCTGACCGCCTCGTTCGCCAGCAGCGCATCGCCGGTGTCTTCGAGCACGACGTGGCCGTTTTCCAGCACGTAGCCGCGATCCGCCAGCTTCAGCGCCTGGTTGGCGTTCTGCTCGACGAGGAAAATGGTCATCCCCTGCTCGCGCAATTGCTCGATGGTGTCGAAAATTTGCTGGATGATAATCGGCGCCAGTCCGAGCGAGGGTTCATCAAGCAGTAGCAAACGCGGATTGCTCATCAACGCACGACCAATCGCCAGCATCTGCTGTTCACCACCGGACATAGTGCCCGCTCGCTGAATACGACGCTCATGCAAACGTGGAAATAGTTCATAGACCCACTTTATGCGCTCCTGGAACTGGTCACGTTCGGCAAAGAAGCCGCCCATCGCCAGGTTCTCTTCCACCGTCATGCGTGAGAAGACGCGACGTCCTTCCGGGACAATCGCCACCGCTTCGCGCATGATTTTCGCCGTCTGCCAGTCGGTAATGTCTTTATCATCAAACACAATTCGCCCACTGGTGGCGCGCGGGTCGCCGCATAACGTGCCCAGCAGTGTCGTTTTCCCCGCACCGTTTGCACCAATCAGGGTGACAATCTCGCCCTGATTGATATGCAGACTCACCTCATGCAGCGCCTGGATTTTGCCGTAGTGGGCGCTGACTTTGTCAAAGGACAACATGACTTTTTCCATCTTATGCCTCACCTAAATAGGCACGGATCACGTCCGGGTTATTACGGATCTGCTCCGGCGTACCGTTTGCCAGTGGCGTCCCCTGATTGACCACGTAAATTCTGTCTGAAATACCCATCACCAGCTTCATATCGTGTTCAATCAACAAGATAGTGGTGTTGTGATGATTGCGCAGTTCGGCAATCAGCTCATCCAGCTCTTTCGTCTCTTTCGGGTTAAGACCTGCTGCCGGTTCGTCGAGCATTAAAATCTCCGGCTGCGTCACCATACAGCGGGCAATCTCAAGACGGCGCTGGTCGCCATAGGCCAGGTTGCTCGCCTGGCGGTTGGCGTGTTCCAGCAAACCAATGCGCTCAAGCCAGGTGGCGGCGCGGTCGAGGGCTTCGCTCTGGGCGCGACGGAAAGAAGGCGTTTTCAACAGGCCAGAGAACAGCCCGGTTTTCAGTTGCTGATGCTGCGCCACCAGCAAGTTTTCAATCACCGTCATTTCACGGAACAGACGCACATGCTGGAAGGTGCGCACCACGCCCATGCGGGCGATTTGCTGGCCGGGCAAACCTTCCAGATGCTGATCGCGCAGTAAAATAGTGCCGCCGGTGGGTTTGTAGAATCCGGTCAGGCAGTTGAAGACCGTGGTTTTTCCGGCACCGTTAGGGCCGATTAACGAGACGATCTCCTGCGGGTACAGTTCAAGATTGACGTTGTTCACCGCCAGCAGGCCGCCGAAGCGCATCATCAGGCCGTTAACAGATAATAATGGCTGACTCATGCCTGCTCTCCTTTCGCTGCGCCGTTTTTCAGCTTGAGTTGCGGGCGCGTCATGGGCAGCAAGCCCTGCGGACGCCAGATCATCATCAGCACCATCAAACCACCGAGCATTAACATGCTGTATTCGTTGAAATCACGCATCAACTCGCGCGACACCACCAGCAAAATTGCCGCCAGAATCACCGCGAACTGCGATCCCATACCACCGAGCACCACTATCGCCAGCACAAACGCCGATTCGGCAAAGGTGAAGGATTCCGGGCTGACAAAACCCTGGCGCGCCGCGAACAACGTTCCGGCAAAACCCGCAAACGCGGCGCTGATGGTAAAGGCGGTCAGCTTGATACGACGCGGACTTAAGCCCAGCGAACGGCAGGCGATCTCGTCTTCTCGCAACGCTTCCCACGCACGGCCCAGCGGCATTCGCAGCAAACGGTTAATAACGAACAAAGAAAACACCACCAGCAGCAACGCCACCAGGTAGAGGAAGATGACGCGATCGGACGGATCGTATTTCAGGCCAAAGAAATTGCTGAAAGTATCCCAGCCGCCTTCACGGGCAGTACGACTAAATTCGAGGCCAAAAAAGGTCGGTTTCGGGATCTGACTAATGCCATTCGGGCCGCCGGTAATTTCAGTGTTATTAAGCAGCAATATGCGCACAATTTCACCGAAACCGAGGGTAACGATCGCCAGATAGTCACCGCGCAAACGCAGTACCGGAAAGCCGAGCAAAAAGCCTGCCGCCGCCGCCATTAACCCGGCAATCGGCAGACAGGTCCAGAAGCCCAGACCGTAATAGTGATTGAGCAGCGCAAAAGTGTAAGCGCCGATGGCGTAAAAGCCGCCGTACCCCAGCACCAGCAGACCAGAAAGCCCCACCACCACGTTCAGCCCGAGACCGAGAATAATGTAGATCATGGTCAGAGTGGCGATATCCACCGTCCCACGCGACACCATAAACGGCCACGCCACCGCAAGAACCAGCAGCGCTACAAGGAACAGTTTCTGTTTCACCGTGGAGCCATCAATCGCAGGCAGAATAAACTTCGGCCCGGAAACGCTTTTCAACCCTTTCTGGAAAGCAGGTCGCACAAGCTGGAAGAAAAAGACCACCGCCGTGCCAATAAACACCCATTCCCAACGAACATCCGAAGCGCTGCCGACCACCAGTTTGGTGCCGTCCAGCTCCAGTTGCACGCCCATAAAGACGCCCGCGAGGACAAAGAACATGGCAGCAGAGAGCAGCGCCATTGCAATATGCATCAGTTTCATACTTTCTCTACCTCCGGGCGACCCAGAATACCGGTCGGCATCACCAGCAGCACCAGAATCAGCAGGGCGAATGAGACCACATCTTTATATTCCGTACTCAGATAGGCAGAAGAGAGCGCCTCCGCAATCCCCAGAATCAGGCCGCCAATCATCGCCCCTGGAATACTGCCAATTCCGCCGAGCACCGCTGCGGTAAAGGCTTTCATTCCGGCCATAAAGCCGATGTAGGGGTTAATTACGCCGTAGAACTGACCGAGCAGAACGCCCGCCACCGCTGCCATCGCCGCGCCAATCACAAAAGTCAGCGCAATCACCCGGTCGGTGTTGATACCGAGCAGGCTCGCCATTTTCAGATCTTCTGCGCAGGCACGACAGGCGCGCCCCATGCGGGAGTAGCGAATGAAAATCGTCAGCGCCAGCATGGCAAGGAAGGTGACAATCCAGATCACCGCCTGCATGGTAGTAATAGAGGCGGAGAAGTTTTCGCTATGACCCACCACCCACTGACCGTTAAACAGGCTGGGCAGCGCCACGTCGCGCGAACCTTCGGTCAGACTGACGTAGTTTTGCAGGAAGATAGACATGCCGATTGCGGAAATCAGGGCAATCAAACGCTTAGAGTTTCGCACCGGGCGATAGGCCACCCGTTCAATACTCCAGCCGTAGGCGCTGGCAATGACGATTGCGCCGACAAATCCCGCCGCCACCAACAGCCACCCGGTATCAATACCCATCATCATCAGCGCGGCGATGATCATAAAAGAGACGTAGCTGCCAATCATATAAACCTCGCCGTGGGCGAAGTTGATCATGCCGATAATGCCGTAAACCATGGTGTAGCCGATGGCTATCAGCGCGTAGGTACTGCCCAGCGTGACGCCGTTAAACATCTGCTGCAAGAAATACAAAAACTGCTCAGACATAAGGTAACCTTTCTAAACCCGCCCGTTTTTCACGGGCGGCGGGATGATCACTTGGCTGCCGTGGATGAACCGTCGGCGTGCCACTGGAAGACACCAAAATCAAATCCCTTAAGATCGCCTTTTTCATCCCAGTTCAGCGGCCCAATCACGGTATTTGCACCGTTAGCTTTTAAATCTTTCACCAGCGCCAGCGGCTCATCGCTGCCGGTACGCTCAAGAGCAGTCGCCAGAGATTGCACCGCCGCGTAGGTGATCCAGACATATGGCCCGGACGGATCTTTCTTGTCAGCTTTCAGCGCATCAACAATGCCCTGGTTTGCCGGATCCATGTCATAGCGTTTTGGCATGGTGACCAACATGCCTTCGGCAGCATCGCCAGCAATATTCGACAGCGACGCATTACCCACGCCTTCTGGTCCCATAAACTGGGTTTTCAGGCCGACGGAACGGGCCTGGCGCAGCATCTGCCCCATTTCAGGGTAGTAACCGCCGTAATAAACAAAATCGATATTCTCTTTTTTCAGGCGAGCAATTAGTGCGGAGAAATCTTTTTCCCCGGCGGTAATGCCGTCGAAGAAGACGATGTTGGCGTTAGCTGCTTTCAGCTCGTCCTGCACCGAACGCGCCAGCCCTTCGCCATACTGTTGTTTATCGTGAATGATGGCGATGCGCTGAGGTTTCACTTTTTCAAGAATATACTTTGCGGCAGTCGGCCCCTGGTAAGAATCCAGCCCGGCAGTACGCATGATGTGTTGATAACCGCGCTGGGTCAGTTCCGGGTTGGTTGCCCCCGGCGAGATCATCAGAATACCTTCGTCTTCGTAGATATCTGATGCAGGTTGGGTAGAGGAGGAACACAGATGGCCAATAACGTATTTAATGCCGTCGTTAACGATTTTATTGGCGACCGCAACGGCTTGTTTCGGGTCGCAGGCGTCATCATATTCCACGCCAACCAGTTTATCGCCCTTAATTCCCCCTTTGGCATTAATGTCTTTAATGGCCTGGCGCGCGCCGTTAAATTCCATATCGCCCCACTGGGCAACCGGGCCAGACATTGCGCCGACAACGGCAACTTTAATATCGTCAGCCAACGCGGTGTGTGATATTGCCAGTGCAATCATCCCTGCGATGATCGTTTTCGCATTCCGTTTCATTATTCAAAATCCCCATTCGTGATGTAGTGCTGCTTTGTTTTTATGTGTCAAAAAATCAAACTGTTCTACTTTTATGTCGCGCAGCTTTTATCTGCCTGATTAAGAGCTTAGCGCAAGATTTCGTATTAAAAACGACTAAAATCCCTATTTTTCAGTAAATTAAGAACAGATAATATTCTGGGTTTATTGATAGATAAACAGAAAAAAGCACCGTTGTCAGCATAAAATAACGGCATAGAGGGTGGAATAATTCACTACCATTCAGGGGATTATGCTGGACAATTTTCATTCCCTGCTGTTTTTAATTTGTAATTATTGCTGAAAAAAAATTAATCACCTGCCAAAAGAAAGAAAAAAGAGAAAGCCTCCGATTAAATTATTTCGCTACACTGGTTCCACTTTTGTGATTTACACGGGTTACCCATGAAGCTGACCATCATTCGATTAGAAAACTTTAGCGACCAGGACCGAATTGACCTGCAAAAGATCTGGCCGGAGTATTCCCCTTCCTCTTTGCTGGTTGACGATAATCATCGCATCTATGCCGCGCGTTTTAACGATCGCCTGCTCGCGGCCGTGCGGGTGACCTTAAGCGGCACCGAGGGGGCACTGGATTCTCTGCGCGTGCGGGAAGTCACCCGACGTCGTGGTGTAGGGCAATATCTGCTGGAAGAGGTGCTGCGTAATAATCCTGGTATTTCATGCTGGTGGATGGCGGATGCAGGCGTGGAAGATCGCGGCGTAATGGCGGCGTTTATGCAGGCACTGGGGTTTACGGCGCAACAGGGCGGCTGGGAGAAGCGTTAATCGCTCTGTGTAAAAAGCAGTTCAATGGATTTGGTTGGGAAAAATAACGCATTTTCGTTTTCTCCAACCAACGGGATAAAGCCCAGCGACTGATAAAACGTATGGGCTTTTTCATTCAGAGCCTCGACAAAAAGACCGTGAATACCTACCGCTAATGAGGCTGACCAGACGACTTTCATGGCATGAGCAACCAGTGTTGCTCCCCATCCCTGCCCCTGTAATGAACGATCAATTGCCAGACGCCCAAGAGTGACGCTGGGAATATTTTTGTAGGGAATTTTTTTCTGTTTCGATTTCGAGGGCAGTGCGGCTCGTTCAAAACAACTGCCGGATAATGTGTAATATCCCAGGACCTGACGTTCTGGAGTGTTGCGGCAAAGGATATACGCTCGCAAAATTTTATTGCGATGTTGACGAACCAGATGTGTCGTCAGAAAGAGATTTAACGCTTCCTCGCCGCAGTCGAATCGCTGTAGATCATAATCTGCATCATCGGTCAGAATCTCTATCGTCAGATCATCCATAAATTATTACATTCCCTGAAGACGTTTTGCCGCACGTTTTAACTTTTCACCTGGTGACGGTGGATTACTCAGCGCATCCATCACCCGCGTCCAGGATTCCTCATTGAGAATCATCCGCCGATGCTGTTCAATCACTTCCGCAGCTCGCTGCGAAGCGCTGTTCAACATAAATTGGCTGACGGATTGATTAGATATCGCTGCCGCTTCCTCAATCATACTTTTGTCATCGTCAGTTAAACGCAGATCGATACGCTGCTTTTTAACAGCAGACATGTGAACTCTCCTGCTCCATATAATATGTACGGCATATCACCGTACAATAAGCATATCCTGGATTGTTTAATCTTTCTACAACCATTTCGACAAACACAAAAAAACCCGATGGCAGTTCAGCGCATCGGGCATTCTCATTTATCTATCCGTTACTTCGCATCGGTCGCCGTGCCATTGGCGTGCCAGTCAAATACGCCGAACTCAAAGCCTTTCAGGTCGCCTTTCTCATCCCAGGTCAGCGGTCCCATCACGGTATCAACTGAGTTCGCTTTCAGGTATTTGGCGATTTCAGCCGGATCGTCAGACTGATTCAACCCTGCCTGCAAAGATTGCAGCGCCGCGTAGGTGGTCCAGACAAACGCGCCGCTTGGGTCCTGCTTTTTCGCTTTGATCGCGTCAACAATCGGTTTGTTCGCCGGAACCTGATCGTAGTTCTTCGGCTTAGTTACCAGCAACCCTTCCGCTGACTCGCCCGCGATATTAGACAGCGAGACGTTCGCTACGCCTTCTGGCCCCATAAACTGAGTTTTAAGTCCTGCCGCGCGTGCCTGACGCAGGATCTGCCCCATTTCCGGGTGGTAACCGCCGTAGTAAACGAAATCGATATTTTCTTTCTTCAAACGCGCCACCAGCGTCGAGAAATCTTTTTCTCCGGCGGTGATACCATCAAAGAACACCACGTTAGCATTGCCTTTCTTCAGGCCGTCCTGCACCGCTCGTGCCAGACCTTCGCCGTACTGTTGTTTGTCGTGAACGATAGCAATGCGCTGCGGTTTCACTTTCTCAAGAATATATTTCGCCGCCGTCGGTCCCTGGTCTGAGTCCAGGCCGGTGGTGCGCAAAATCAACTTATAGCCACGAGCAGTCAGCTCTGGCGCAGTTGCCGCTGGGGTAATCATTAAAATGCCTTCGTCTTCATAGATATCAGACGCAGGTTGTGTTGATGAAGAGCAGAGGTGACCAATGACATATTTAATGCCGTCGTTAACGACTTTGTTCGCCACTGCGACGGCCTGTTTCGGGTCACAAGCATCGTCATATTTTACGATTTGCAGTTTGTTACCTTTAATACCACCTTTGGCGTTGATATCAGCAACTGCCTGCTCTGCGCCAGTAAACTCCTGATCACCGTACTGGGCCACCGGGCCAGACATCGCGCCCACAACCGCGACTTTAATATCTTCCGCCAGAGCCATATTGCTGAACGCCAGCGCGATACATCCTGCCAGTAACGCTTTACCCTTCATATTCATCCTGTGGTTCCCCATTCTTCTGGTTATTACGTGTGTTGTGATGTTGTTGTTCAGCACTTTATTTCGTTTTATGCATGACTACCCGTGCTTTGGCAGCATACTCTGCTAAAACATACCTCATTTTTCAGAATTTGAAACAAAAATTCAATAAAAACACAACAATAAAGACGCCACTGTAATTTTTAGAGTTTTGCTTATTTATATCTGTAATAAATAAATACCCCCATTTTATTTTCTGTATTTATGTTCCAACGTATAGAAATATATTTATCTAAAGAATATAAAAACCTACAAACCATTATCGGCGATAATGATTAACAGATTACTTTCCATATTTTTTATTGCAAAAAGTTTATTAGCAATTTTAGCTAATACCATCAACTGTGATCTTGCTAACATCTTCGTCAATTTGAATTAATATAAAATCACAGACCAAGGATTTATAAATGCAATGATACGGATTTAATCATTCACAACATGAATAGATATATTCTATCATGTCATATAAAAGGAACTTATCATTTGAACCAGTTTAATATTATTATTCTGACACATGGCGAAGCTGGAAATGCTCTATTATCCAGTAGTGAGATGATTGTTGGTAAAACACCAAATTCTACGGCAATTTCGTTGCAACCCGGAATGTCGCCAGAAACGCTTATGCAACAAGTGAAAGCCATACTCAGGACCGACACCGAAACAGTTATATTTACCGATATTTATGGCGGGACGCCCTCAAATATTGCCTTCCTTCTTTCCAAAGATTTTCCTATCCGCTGTATCAGTGGTGTCAATCTGGCAATGTTAATTGAAGCTAACATGTTACAGGATTCTGGTGAAGAACTTAGTCTGGAAGAATTCGTTCAGCATGTACATGATGCCGGTAAAGAGATGATTCAAAGTTATCGTTTTAATAAAGGATGATAAATCATGAGTATAGTTCATGCCCGCATTGATTACCGTTTGATTCACGGACAAGTCATCACAAAATGGTTAAAAAGGAGTGATGCTAATAAAATAATTGTCATTGATGATCCCCTGTCACGCGATTCTTTCCTGGCTGAAGTCTATAAGATGGCAGCACCAAGTGGTGTTGAAGTAATAATGACGTCCATTGAAGATACGTTACAACGCTGGAATAACAATAACTTTTATGAAGGTAAGTTATTAATTCTTTTTAAATCGATCGATTCTGCATTAAAAACTATACAAGGTGGTTTAATGTTAGATGAATTACAGGTCGGCGGCGTTGAAAATACGCCAGGGAGAAAAATAGTTTTCAACCAAATATCACTCAATCACGAAGATGCCGATAAGCTTCAAATCATTGAAGATAAGAACATAAAAGTTTATTTCCAAACTATTCCTGAAGAAGATCCTGCTAGCCTACAAAAAATCAAAAGTAAGTTATCTTAATTAAGGAAAGAAACTTATGACTATTTTTACAGCAGCAATCATTGCCCTGGTATATTGGATATCCCAGGCAAAAGTATGGTACGGTTTTTCTATTATGCGTATGCCATTATCGATAGCACCTATCATGGGACTGATCTTTAATGATATGCCAACCGCTTTATCTGTTGGGGCCACTCTGCAGATGATCTATATCGGGAGTATTGCCCCTGGCGGAAACCCTCCTGCCGATGAAGGTTTAGCCTCATGTATAGCAATCCCAATCGCACTTACTGCAGGTATTAAGCCAGAAATTGCTATCTCTTTAGCTATTCCTCTGGGATTGCTAGGCGTGGTTCTGGAAAACGTACGTAAAACACTGAATACTACATTTGTCCACATGGCTGACCGCTACGCAGAAAAAGGGGATATCAAAGGTATCCAACGCGCAGCTACAATATATCCTCTCTTGTTGGCTTTTCCGATGCGTTTTGTGCCGGTATTCATCGCCTGCCTGTATGGCCCGGATGCCATTGCCGCCTTTGTAAACCTGCTCCCCGCCTGGTCAACGAATGGCCTGGCAATTGCCGGTAATATTCTACCCGCTTTAGGCTTCGCAATAACCATCATTGTTATCGGCAAAAAACAGTATATCCCTCTGTTCATTATTGGCTTTTTCCTCGTGACCTATTCAGGTTTGAATACCATTGGCGTCTCTATTTTTGGACTTTGTGCCGTCCTCTTATATATGCAGTCACAAAATGCAAAAGGAACTAAAAATGGATAATACAATTGAGTCAGGATGCTCAGAATCCTCACCTATTACAAAAAGAGATGTTCAGATTGTCTGGCTAAAATGGCATGCGTTCTCTGAAACATCGTTGAACTTCGAACGTTTACAAGCGCTGGCATTTTGCAATGCCATGACTGGCGTATTAGCGAAGCTATATCCAGATGAAAACGATCTCGCCAAAGCCCTACAGCGCCATTTAACAATGTTCAACACTCAGGCTAACTGGGGATCGGTTATCGCTGGTATTAGTATTGCGCTGGAGGAAAAAGCAGCTCAGGAATCAGAAGAACAACGTGACTCAACAACACAACTTGTTACTGGATTAAAAACAGGTCTTATGGGGCCGGTATCGGGGATTGGTGACACGTTAGACTTTGGTACATTGCGTCCCATTGTTATTGGCGTCTGTATTCCTTTTGTTATTCAGGGGTACGTTATTGCCGCACTTCTGCCATTAATTTATCAGGTTGTTTATATGTTCTTCGCCAGCCGATTTTCACTTAATATTGGTTATAAAAAGGGAAAAGAATCGATCCTGGAAATTCTACATTCCGGTAGCATTCATCGAATCATTGAAGGCGCAGGCATGTTCGGTCTACTCATGATGGGAGCGCTCTCCGCAACATATGTAAAAATTAAAACACCATTGCACATTACGACGGGCGGCGGAAACACTATCATCTTGCAGGATATGCTGGATAAAATTGTTCCTAATTTGCTGCCGCTTGTCGCCGTACTGGGCATCTATTTTTATATACAAAAATGTGGACCACATTTCTTACGTATCCTGGTGACCATTTTGGTCTTAAGTCTGGCGTTCTCTTTCTTTGGTTTTTTATAAAATGAAAAAAATAATTATCACGCCACGACCTTTCGTGGGTAAAGGAAAGGTTTATATTGAAAACCTGCAATCTGCGGGTTATGACGTTGAATGTAATACTAGTGGAAACCGTTATAGTAAAGAAGAGCTTATCGAAAAAATTAAAGATGCCGATGCCATTATCACCGGCAACGATCCTTTAGACAGAGACGTTCTAGAACAAGCAACAAAACTGAAAGTTATTTCAAAATATGGTGTCGGTCTAGATAATATTGATGTCGATTACGCGAATAGAAAAGATATTGTTGTGCATAAAGCCCTCTGTGCTAATGCTATTTCCGTTGCAGAGATGACTATTCTGATGATGCTTTCCAGTGCCAGGAAGTATGTTGAAATAGAAAATCAGGCCAGAAATGGAAATGACGTCAGACTTGTCGGTCACGAGTTATATCAAAAAACGTTGGGGTTAATTGGCCTCGGTGCAATAGGGCAACACGTCGCCCGCATCGCTCATACACTAGGAATGTGCATTATTGCCTACGACCCCTATATTAATAAAAGCCAGATTCCTGACTATATAATACTTAAATCACTGGATGAAATATATCAGTGTAGCGATATCCTCTCTCTTCATTTACCTTTACTGGACAATACCCGTAACCTGATTGATGGCTCTGTATTTGAGAAGATGAAACCTTCGGCTATTTTGATTAACACCGCCAGAGGAGGATTAATTGATGAAGAAAGTTTATATATAGCTCTCACTAATCATAAAATCGCTTTTATCAGCGAAGATATTGAACTGAAAGAACGTTCAGAAAAAATTAAAAATTTAAAAAACTATTCCATTACCCCACATGCCGCTTCATTTACCGATGAGGCCGATCACAATACGATGAAAATTTCTATTAAAAACGTTCTACAAGAACTGGAGAAGGAATAATGAAAGAGCTTAAAGGGATTATTACCGCGATGGTGACGCCTTTCGATGAAACGGAAAAAATGGATATTCCGGCAGCGAAAAATATGGCGCGTTGGTTAGTTGATAAGGGAGTTCATGGCTTGTTTATTTGCGGAACTAATGGTGAATTCCATTTGCTATCCGATGATGAAAAAGTTGAGCTGACCAAAGCCGTTGTCGAAGAGGTTGGCGGCGAAGTGACCATTTGTGCAGGTGCAGGTTGTTGTAGCACAAAACAAACTATCGAATTAACAAAAAGACTTGTCAATGCCGGCGCCGATTACATTTCCGTTGTCACGCCATACTATCTGGTACCAAATCAGGAAGATTTATATCGGCACTATCGTGATATTGCAAACAGCACAACAGCCCCCATCATTCTTTATAACTTACCAGGCCAAACTGGATTAAGCATCGAATACGAAACGGCAAACCGCTTAGCTGATATCGAAAACATCGTGGCAATCAAAGATAGCAGTGGCAAATTCGAAGTCCAGAAACAGTATCTGGAAATCGCTAAACACAAAAACTTTAAGGTATTAAACGGTTCAGATTCGTTAATGCTGGATGCTTTTAAAGAAGGTTCTGTGGCGGCTGTTGCTGCAACGTCAAACGTCCTGCCGACTATTGAAGTCGACTTATATAACTACTTTATGGCTGGCGAACTGGATAAGGCACAGGAAGAGCGTAACAAGATGGATGCACTGCGCATGACCATTAAAAAAATGACCGCACCTGCGGTAATGAAAAAAGCGTTAAATCTGATGGGCGTACAGGCAGGTATTACCCGCAGACCAATTCATATGCCAAACGAGGCGATCATTGAAGACATCAAGGAAATGTTGAAAAGCTATAACTTCCTGTAACGGATAAATGCCGAATACATCTTAGTCGGTAAAACCGCAAAAAACAAAAACCCCCGGACTCACATCCAGGGGTTATCAGATACAACTCAACGCGTTGTGGGATTACGCTTCAATAGCAGCGCGAAGTTTTTTCATCGCGTTCTTTTCCAACTGGCGCACACGCTCAGCGGAAACACCGTAACGGTCAGCCAATTCCTGCAACGTAGATTTGTTGTCTTCGTCCAGCCAGCGCGCGCGGATGATGTCCTGGCTACGTTCGTCCAGACCTTGCATCGCATCAGTCAGACGGTTTGCCGCCTGCTCTTCCCAGTTATCATCTTCAATGCCATCGGCAAAGTTAGATGATTTATCCTGCAGATAGAGCACCGGAGCCATCGGCTGGCTGTCGGAATCGTCGTCGGAAGACAGGTCAAAGGTCATGTCCTGTGCCGCCATACGCGATTCCATCTCACGTACGTCTTTGCTGGTTACGCCCAGTTCACGGGCCACCATTTCAACCTCATCCTGATTAAACCAGCCCAAACGCTGCTTGGTTTTACGCAGGTTGAAGAACAGTTTGCGCTGCGCTTTGGTGGTCGCAACTTTAACGATACGCCAGTTACGCAGAACGTATTCGTGGATCTCTGCTTTGATCCAGTGGACGGCGAAGGAGACCAGGCGCACCCCCACTTCGGGGTTGAAACGGCGCACGGCTTTCATCAGGCCGATATTACCTTCCTGAATTAAATCCGCCTGTGGCAGGCCATAGCCCGCATAATTACGAGCAATATGAACAACAAACCGCAGGTGAGACAGGATCAGCGTTTTAGCTGCTTCCAGATCGCCATGGTAATGCAGCTTTTCAGCCAGCGCCCGCTCCTCGTCAGCCGATAACATCGGCCACGCATTAGCCGCCCGGATGTAAGAATCCAGGTTGCCAACAGGGGCTAAAGCTAAACTTTGCATTTTGTCAGTCATTCAAATCCTCTCAATCGATATCTTCTGGCGCTTCAGTGGTAGCAACAACTGTGCCAGAGCTTAAGAGCAACGAGATTATCATTCACAGTTTTATCAGACCGTGATTTTATCCACAAGTTCAATGCTGGTTTGTGAATAAATTACGCACAAAATGTGACATATAGAGATGAAATACCGGGAAGAGACAACGGGGTCTCTTTCCCTGCTACGGAACCCATTGCAGGGAAAGAGTATAGCACGCTTTTATTATTCCGGCGTAAAGTGGCGTAAATGTTGCACCGTGGCAAGCCACGCTGCCACCCAGCCAATCATTGAACACACCAGCAGCAACAGCAGACATTCATCGAACGATAAGCCATTGATATCAAACTTCGTTCCGAAAACCTGTGCCACTTCCGCAACCGCCGATGACAAACGCAGTACCAAAATTTCCGACAAAATTAATGACAGCAATGCGCCGGAAAATCCCAGCAATGCGCCACCATAAAGGAACGGGCGGAGGATGAAACCATCCGTCGCACCAATCAGTTTCTGCACGTTAATAGAATCGCGGCGGGCAAAAATGCTCAGACGCACACTGTTGCCGATGACCAGGAACACTGCCGCAACCATCAGCACGCCGATCATTGCCGAAACACGTCCGACCAACCCGGTTAGCGCCGTCAGGCGGGCAAACCAGCTATCGTCCATTCGTACTTCATCAATTCCGTTAATCTGCATGATGCGATCGCGCAGCGTATTCAGTGACTCCGTACCCTGAAAATCCAGTTTCGGGATCACCACAGCCACCGCCGGAAGTGGGTTTTCCTCCAGCATATCGAGAGCGCCGCCAAAGCCAGACCAGTTACGGAACTCGCCTAACGCATCCTCGCGCGACAGGTAATTGACCTTCTCAACGCCCTGCTCGGCCTGTAACTGCGCTACCACACCCGCTGCGGCGTCATCGTCCAGCGTTTTTTGCAGATAGACGGTAATTTGCGGTGATGGGTAGTACTGCGTCGCCGCCTGGTTAACGTTTTTGTACACCATATAACAAACGCTTGGCAGCGTCAGAGAGATGGCGATCACCATCACCGTCAAAAATGTGGCAAACGGCTTGCTTTTCAGATCCTGCAAGGCGCCGTGAAACGCATAACGTACTTGTTCGTTGAAAACGTTGGTTTTGCGATTTACCGGTTTTGGCGAGGATTTCGCTCGTTTCGGCGCGTTACGACCACCGTCGCCAGAGCCACCGACTGATTTACGGAAGCGATCCAGACGCCCGCCAAACTGCCGAATATGATTGATTGCATCGCGTTTATTCATGGGGCACGCCTCCATGCAAGTGACCATCGCTCAAGGTCAGCATGCGATAGGAACGCCGTGCAATCAGGTTGATGTCGTGCGTTGCCATCAATACCGTTACTCCAACGCGGTTAAACTCTTCAAATAGCCGTAAAATCCCTTCAGACAACGCGTCATCCAGGTTACCAGTCGGTTCGTCCGCCAGCAGTACCGCGGGCTTGTTCACCACCGCGCGGGCAATGCCAACACGCTGTTGTTCACCGCCGGAAAGCTGAATCGGAAAGTTCTTCGCTTTGTCCAGTAGACCGACTTTATCCAGCGCAGCCGACACGCGGCGACGGATGTCGTCACCGCTGGCACCGGCAATAATGAGCGGGATCGCCACGTTATCGTAGACGGTACGGTCCATCAGCAGATGGTGATCCTGAAAAATCATACCGATCTGACGACGCAGAAATGGCACCTCGCGATTTTTCAGTCGCGTGATGTCATGGCCGCTAAACCAGATTTTCCCAGCACTGGGCCGCTCAATCCCACAAATCAGCTTCAGGAGGGTACTTTTCCCTGCGCCGGAATGACCGGTCAGAAACGCCATCTCACCCGGCTGCATATGGAACGTCACGCCCTGCAGCGCTTGCCTCCCACCGAGATAAGCCTTGCTGACATGTTCAAAGCGAATCATTGTTAATCCTCTCGGGCAAAAAGTGCCTCAATAAAGTCGTCCGCTTTAAACGGACGCAAATCCTCAATACGTTCGCCGACACCAATGTAGCGGATAGGAATACCAAACTGGTCAGCCACCGAGAAAATTACCCCACCTTTCGCTGTACCGTCCAGTTTCGTCAACGTAATGCCGGTTAAACCAACCGCTTCGTGGAACAGTTTGGCCTGGCTTACCGCATTCTGCCCGGTGCTGGCGTCAATTGTCAGCATAACTTCATGCGGGGCTTCAACGTCGAGCTTCTTCATCACGCGGACGATTTTCTTCAGCTCTTCCATCAGGTGCGATTTGTTCTGCAAACGTCCGGCGGTATCGGCAATTAATACGTCGATGTTACGTGCCTTCGCAGCCTGAATGGCATCGAAGATAACAGAGGCAGAATCGGCACCAGTATGCTGAGCAATCACCGGAATATTGTTGCGCTGGCCCCAGACCTGAAGCTGTTCAACCGCTGCCGCACGGAAGGTATCGCCCGCCGCCAGCATCACCGATTTACCCTGCTGCTCAAACTGACGCGCCAGCTTACCGATAGTGGTGGTTTTACCCACGCCGTTAACGCCTACCATCAGGATCACAAACGGCGCTTTGCCTTCGACGTTAAGCGGTTCATCGACTTTTGCCAGAATCTCGCCCATCTCTTCTTTCAACAGGCCGTAGAGCGCCTCAGCATCGCGAAGTTGCTTGCGGGTCGCGCCTTCGGTCAGATTAGTGATGATTTTGCGCGTAGTTTCCACACCCACGTCGGCAATGAGCAGTTGTTCTTCCAGCTCTTCAAACAGATCATCGTCGATTTTTTTGCCACGGAACAGGCTGATAAATCCTGAACCGAGGTTTTCTTTAGTCTTCAGAAGGCTGCGTTTCAGGCGTGCGAAGAAACCTTCTTTGGTTGGTTTTTCCTGCTCCTGGGCAATTTCTTCAACCAGCGGCTCTTCTTCTACCGCAGGAACAAGCTCCACCGCCTCTTCTGCGGCTTCATCAGCCAACGCCTGCGCTTCCAGCTCTTCGTCGGCAATCTCTTCTTTTGCCGCTTCTTCTTCCGCCGCGTCGACAATCTCCACCGTTTCTGCTTCTGCCTGCCATTCTTCTGGCGAAATCTCTTCGGCTTTGACTTCTTCCGGCAGCGGTTGCTCTTCACGCTCACTAGCTACAGGCACAGGTGTGGCTTCAGATTCAACTACCGGTTCCGGCTCTGCAATAACTTCCGGTTCGCTAACCGCTTCCGGCTGCGCTTTTTCGTTTTCGGCAACCTGTTCAGTGACTTGAACGACGTCGGCAGCGAAAGTTTCCGCCTCTGCTTCAGTATGTGTCTGAGGCAGCTCTTCTGTAGGCTGTTCAGCGACCTTCGCAGGCTCTTGCGCCTGAACGGTCTCTTCTACAACCGGTTGATCGTTCTGGACTTCTGTCTCTTTTTCCGGGGTCTGCTCTTTTTGACCAAAGCCCAGCCAGGAAAAAAAGCCACGTTTTTTTTCTTTCGCCATCTGCGACTACACTCCTCGCTGTTGCTTCATGGCACAGCGTTAACGACGCTATGTACATAGCAGCTATAAAAATGATGAAATAGTCTATCACTTAACTTAATTCACATCACCGCCTGCAAGTATGTGTTAACAGGCGGATTGAGCAAATTGTCATGAAAAAACCGAATCATTCCGGCAGCGGCCAAATCCGCATTATTGGCGGTCAGTGGCGAGGCCGTAAACTCCCGGTTCCGAATAGCCCTGGTCTGCGCCCCACCACCGATCGCGTACGTGAAACGCTGTTTAACTGGCTGGCGCCAGTCATTGTTGATGCGCAATGTCTGGATTGTTTCGCCGGCAGCGGCGCACTGGGGCTGGAAGCCTTGTCGCGCTACGCTGCGGGGGCTACGCTGATTGAGATGGAGCGCACAGTTTCTCAGCAGTTAATCAAAAATCTGGCGACGCTGAAAGCAGGCAATGCACGCGTGGTGAACAGTAATGCGATGTCATTCCTGGCGCAAAAAGGTACGCCGCATAATATCGTATTTGTCGATCCGCCATTCCGTCGTGGCTTGTTAGAAGAGACGATTAATTTACTGGAAGATAACGGCTGGCTGGCTGACGAAGCCTGGATTTATGTCGAAAGCGAAGTCGAAAACGGTCTGCCCACCGTTCCGGCAAACTGGTCGTTATATCGCGAAAAAGTGGCGGGTCAGGTTGCTTATCGCCTGTATCAACGTGAAACACAAGGAGAAAGTGATGCTGATTAATATTGGACGCTTGTTAATGCTCTGCGTATGGGGATTTTTAATCCTTAATATTTTTCAGCCCTTCCCACGCCCGCTGAATATTTTCGTTAATGTGGCGCTGATTTTTACCGTGCTGATGCATGGTATGCAACTGGCGTTGTTGCAATCGACCTTACCGAAAGATGGCCCGCAGATGACGACCGCCGAAAAGGTGCGTATTTTCCTTTTCGGCGTGTTTGAACTGTTGATCTGGCAGAAGAAATTTAAAGTTAAAAAATAGCGTTATTGCTCACCAACAAAGCTGACAAAGCGCGTTCCTTTATAGCTCAGCGTACCTTTCTCCCCCACCGTCAGGGCGTGGTACTGCTGAGCATCAAGGCGGAAGGTCTGCTCCAGTCCGCCGCTTTGCGGTTTGAAACTTGCCTCATAGCGCATGCTGGTTCCAGCCGGAGTGACCTCCTGCTGACGCGAACGGCGATCGTTAATCGGTTTTTCCCGCTTGTTGCTCACCACCACCAGCTTTTGCTGGAGCGGAGCCATATCATTATCAGCTTTTTCCCGTCGCTGCTGCATAAAGCGAAACGATGCAGCGACAATAATTAAGCCAATGATAACAATAAAGAAAAGAGGTGATTTACTCATCGTTATCCCTCATCGGAAAATGAGGAAATAAGCATACCCTGCCAGTTATGGTGTTGTCATCCGTCCACCCTCGCCACTAAACTGGAAGCAAGACCGTAAGCATTCCGCTTACGAAAAAATAACGAATTCAAGGAACTAAGATGCTTTGGTCGTTTATCGCTGTCTGTCTTTCCGCATGGCTATCTGTGGATGCATCGTATCGTGGGCCGGCCTGGCAACGCTGGGTATTTAAGCCATTAACTCTTCTTCTCCTGTTGTTGCTGGCCTGGCAAGCGCCAATGTTTGACGCTATCGGCTATCTGGTGCTGGCGGGGCTGTGCGCGTCATTGTTGGGCGATGCCTTAACCCTGTTACCACGCCAGCGCCTGATGTACGCCATCGGCGCGTTTTTCCTCTCCCACCTGCTGTACACCATCTATTTCGCCAGCCAGATGACATTCTCTTTTTTCTGGCCGCTACCGTTGGTGCTGCTAATACTGGGAGCGCTGTTGCTGGCGATTATCTGGACGCGTCTGGAAGAGTTCCGTTGGCCTATCTGTACTTTTGTCGGCATGACGCTGGTGATGGTGTGGCTGGCAGGCGAGCTATGGTTCTTCCGCCCGACCGCTCCGGCACTCTCTGCCTTCATGGGTACGGCGCTACTGTTTATCAGTAACGTTGTCTGGCTGGGTAGCCATTATCGCCGCCGCTTCCGTGCGGATAATGCGATTACCGCAGCGTGCTACTTTGCTGGTCATTTCCTCATCGTCCGCTCACTGTATCTCTGATAAAACTTGACTCTGGAGTCGGCTCCAGAGTGTATTCTTCGGTTAATGAGAAAATACTTAACCGGAGGATGCCATGTCGACTCCCGACCATCACGGCAAAAAAGCCCCTCAATTTGCCACGTTCAAACCGCTAACCACGGCACAGAACGCCAATGAATGTTGCTGCGACGGCGCATGTTCCAGCACGCCAACGCTCGCTGAAAACATCTCCGGCACCCGCTATAGCTGGAAAGTCAGCGGTATGGACTGTGCCGCCTGTGCGCGCAAAGTAGAAAATGCCGTGCGCCAGCTTTCTGGCGTGAACCAGGTACAGGTGTTGTTCGCCACCGAAAAACTGGTGGTGGATGCCGACAATGACATTCGCGCCCAGGTTGAATCTGCAGTGCAAAAAGCGGGCTATTCCCTGCGCGATGAACAGACCGCCGAAGAACCGCAAGCATCACGCCTGAAAGAGAATCTGCCGCTGATTACGCTTATTGTGATGATGGTGCTTAGTTGGGGGCTGGAGCAATTTAACCATCCGTTCGGACAACTGGCATTTATCGCCACCACACTGGTTGGTTTGTATCCGATTGCTCGCCAGGCACTGCGGTTAATTAAATCCGGCAGCTACTTTGCCATCGAAACATTGATGAGCGTAGCCGCTATCGGCGCGCTGTTTATTGGAGCAACGGCGGAAGCCGCGATGGTGTTATTGCTGTTTTTGATTGGCGAACGACTGGAAGGTTGGGCCGCCAACCGAGCACGTCAGGGCGTCAGCGCGTTAATGGCGCTGAAACCGGAAACCGCCACACGCCTGCGTAACGGTGAGCGCGAAGAAGTCGCGATTAACAGCCTGCGCCCAGGCGATGTTATCGAAGTTGCGGCGGGCGGGCGTTTGCCTGCCGACGGTAAACTACTCTCGCCATTTGCCAGTTTTGATGAAAGCGCCCTGACCGGCGAGTCCATTCCGGTGGAGCGTGCAACTGGCGATAAGGTTCCTGCGGGCGCCACCAGCGTGGACCGTCTGGTTACCCTGGAAGTGCTGTCAGAACCAGGCGCCAGCGCCATTGACCGCATTCTGAAACTGATTGAAGAAGCCGAAGAACGCCGCGCACCTATTGAACGTTTTATCGACCGTTTCAGCCGCATTTACACGCCAGCGATTATGGCGATCGCCTTGCTGGTAACACTGGTGCCGCCGCTGCTGTTTGCCGCAAGCTGGCAGGAGTGGATTTATAAAGGGCTGACGTTACTGCTGATTGGCTGCCCATGCGCGCTGGTTATCTCCACGCCAGCAGCGATTACCTCCGGGCTGGCGGCTGCGGCGCGTCGTGGCGCGTTGATTAAAGGTGGTGCGGCGCTGGAGCAGTTAGGTCGTGTCACTCAGGTCGCATTTGATAAAACCGGGACGCTGACGGTCGGGAAACCGCGCGTAACCGCGATTCATCCGGCAACGGGCGTTAGCGAATCTGAACTGCTGGCGCTGGCTGCGGCCGTAGAGCAAGGCGCAACGCATCCTCTGGCGCAAGCCATCGTGCGCGAGGCGCAGGTTGCCGGGTTAACCATTCCCGCCGCCGAATCACAACGGGCGCTGGTTGGGTCTGGAATTGAAGCGCAAGTCAACGGCGAGCGCGTACTGATTTGCGCTGCCGGGAAACATCCTGCCGACGCATTCGCCGCATTGATTAACGAACTGGAAAGCGCCGGGCAAACGGTGGTGCTGGTCGTACGCAATTCTCAGGTACTCGGCGTGATTGCCTTGCAGGATACCCTGCGTGCCGATGCCGCGACGGCCATCAGTGAACTGAATGCGCTGGGCGTCAAAGGAGTAATCCTCACTGGCGATAATCCACGCGCAGCGGCAGCGATTGCCGGGGAACTGGGACTGGAATTTAAAGCCGGATTATTGCCGGAAGATAAAGTCAAAGCGGTAACGGCGTCGAATCAGCGCGCACCGTTGGCGATGGTGGGTGACGGCATTAACGACGCACCAGCCATGAAAGCCGCTGCCATTGGGATTGCAATGGGTAGTGGTACAGACGTGGCGCTGGAAACTGCTGACGCGGCATTGACGCATAACCACCTGCGCGGCCTGGTGCAAATGATTGAACTGGCGCGTGCCACTCACGCCAACATCCGCCAGAACATCACCATTGCGCTGGGGTTGAAAGGCATTTTCCTCGTCACGACGCTTTTAGGGATGACCGGCCTGTGGCTGGCAGTGCTGGCAGACACGGGGGCGACAGTGCTGGTAACGGCGAATGCGTTAAGATTGTTGCGTAAAAAGAGCTAATCTTTTCGGATTGCTGCCATCCTGACCATGATATACGGTGAGTCCTGCGAAGTTATCGAATACGGACTTCGCGGGATCTCACTAAATAACATATAAATGGAATCAATGGATGATGATTACGTTACATTCAAAGTACTGTGGAAGGCTCGATGTTGATGAGTCAGAAGGATTCGCGGAATACGTAACCGTTGCGCTTAACAATGAGAAACGCACTGTCTGGCTAAATATTTTTGGCGATGTTCTACCAAATACCCCGGTCGATAAAGTTATTGCCCTGCTGGATAGTCTCCCTGCATGTACTGAAGTTATCCGCAATGTACTTACCCAAAAGAAAGGAACAAATGTGTTTGTTGATGAGTTTATTGAATTTCATTTAGATGAACTCGATACTGAAACACTGCAATCGCTTAATATAACCCCACCTACACACGAGGCTTGTGCTAACCAACTTACTTTACGTGGCGTCCATATGTGGATAGCAGCCCCTGCCCCCGGTACGTTAAAAATGACGCTGGATTATGGAGTACCAGAGGATGTCTCGGATGAGTTATTAGTATTTAACTTCGACGAGCATGGTGAATTACTGGATATTACCTGGGAAAGTTAAGCCTTTTGCCGCCGGGATTCCCTCGGCGGCACTTCTGGAATCATTTCCGTATACCAGGCTTAGTGCTGGGCCGGGAAAGGCGGCATGGTAAGGAAAGCATAATATAGCGCTAACATCAGAATGACAGAGATAACACTGAATGCAGCAACCAGGCGGGATGCTAATAATGGTCTTTTGAACATCAACCATAGTGCATAAGCCAACCCGACGCCGTTAAGTAAAGGTAAAAAAATCATTAGCCAGGGTTCCCCCCAGGCAAGTAACCCCAACCATCCCGCCACGACGATAAAAACAGGGAGCAGCCAATTGGGGGTGAACATCGCGATTAATCCCAGCAATGCCAGACAAACTGGAATTAAATAATCCATTTCTGTATTCCATTACACTTATTTGCCGGATGCGGCGTAAACGCCTTATCCGTCCTACACAGAGCATCGAACTCGTAGGCCTGATAAGACGCGGCAGCGTCGCATCAGGCATTGCGCACCGTATCGCCGGATGCGGCGTGAACGCCTTATCCGTCCTACAAACCGATTGCAAGCCGCAATATTGAGCGCGATCGGTCCCCCTCGCCCCCTGAGAAGAGGAACTTGCGGTGATCCACCTTAACCCGATTTGCGAATCAAATAACGATAAGGCAGTCCGTCCGTCTCTTTAGCAACCAGTTCGTGTTCCATAAAGGTACAAAACCCAGGAATATCGCGGGTCGTCGCCGGATCGTCAGCAATAATCAGCAATGTTTCGCCAGGCTGCATATTGCGCACGGTTTTGCGCACCATCATCACCGGTTCCGGGCAACGCAGGCCAAGCGCATCAAGAGTATGGTCGGGACTGGAAAAGAGATCGGTCATTTTCTTCTCATCATATAAAAAAACGGCGCTAGTTTACGCCCTGTGAGTCTGTAAGCAAACCAGGTTAACGATTGCGTGAAAATTAACCATTGCATTGTCAACGTAAAGCAGTATCATGCGGCGGCTCGAAAAAGGGTAAGCACGTTATTCTATTAAGATAATAGACGTGTCGTACGTATTGGGTTCCCTCACCCCAATGGTTAATCAAAAAGGTACAATATGAACGCTTTCTCACAAACTCAGCGCTATAAGGCGTTGTTCTGGTTATCGTTATTTCACCTGCTGGTGATTACCTCCAGTAACTATCTGGTTCAGCTTCCCGTCTCCATTTTTGGTTTTCACACTACCTGGGGCGCATTTAGCTTTCCGTTTATTTTTCTTGCTACCGACCTGACCGTGCGTATTTTTGGCGCACCGCTGGCTCGTCGCATCATCTTTGCGGTAATGATCCCCGCACTGCTGATCTCCTACGTTATCTCATCGCTGTTTTATATGGGTTCATGGCAGGGATTCGGCGCGCTCGCCCACTTCAACCTGTTTGTTGCCCGTATCGCTACCGCCAGCTTCATGGCCTACGCGCTGGGACAGATCCTCGACGTGCACGTCTTTAACCGCCTGCGCCAGAGTCGCCACTGGTGGCTGGCGCCGACGGCTTCCACACTGTTTGGTAACGTCAGCGACACGCTGGCCTTCTTCTTCATTGCGTTCTGGCGCAGCCCGGATGCCTTTATGGCTGAACACTGGATGGAAATCGCGCTGGTCGATTACTGTTTCAAAGTGTTAATCAGCATTGTTTTCTTCCTGCCAATGTATGGCGTATTACTCAATATGCTATTGAAAAGACTGGCAGATAAATCCGAAATCAACGCTTTGCAGGCGAGTTAAAGGTTCGTTATCAGAGTTGTGATAAGATGGATGAATGAGCCGTTATGGCCGTTTATCGATAAGGAAGAAGTCAATGCGCAATCTGGTTAAATATGTCGGAATTGGCCTGCTGGTTATGGGGCTTGCGGCCTGTGATGATAAAGACACTAACGCTACTGCGGAGGGTACTGTCGCGGAAAGTAACGCTGTCGGGAATCCCGTCAACCTGCTTGATGGCAAGTTGAGTTTCTCGCTGCCAGCGGATATGACCGACCAGAGCGGTAAGCTGGGAACGCAGGCCAATAACATGCACGTCTGGTCAGACGCCACTGGGCAGAAAGCAGTGATTGTCATTATGGGCGATGATCCGAAAGAAGATCTGGCGGTGCTGGCGAAACGTCTGGAAGACCAGCAACGTAGCCGCGATCCACAACTGCAAGTAGTGACCAACAAAGCCATTGAGCTGAAAGGTCATAAAATGCAGCAATTAGACAGCATTATCTCTGCGAAAGGCCAGACGGCGTACTCTTCCGTCATTCTGGGTAACGTGGGCAATCAACTGCTGACCATGCAAATCACGCTGCCTGCTGACAATCAGCAAAAAGCGCAGACTACCGCAGAAAACATCATTAATACGCTGGTTATTCAGTAATTTTTAGGATGATGAGACGGCCTCAGGAACTTCCACCGGAGGCCGTTTTTTTAATCGCCACGCCAGCAATAGCGCGATTGCCACCAGCCCCGCCGCCGACAGATAAATCACCGACACGCCTGCCCAACTCATCACCAGCCCAGCCAACGGCCCAGTGACGCCCAACGATAAATCCATAAACACGGTATAGGTTGCCAGCGCCGCCCCCTGATTCTGTTGCGGAACGGCTTTTACCGCCACTACGCCCAATGCCGGGAATACCAGCGAAAAACCCGCCCCCGCCAGTAAGACACCGATTTTCGCCATCCACGGCAAGGTCGCCACACCGACCAGCAGCAGGCCGATAATCTCAACGCTAAAGCAGAGCATCGCCACGTTTAAGCCGCCGATGCGATTAATACCGTTAGGGAATAACAGCCGCGTACCGACAAACGCACAGCTAAACAGCGTCAGCGCGAAGGCCGCACCGTCCCAACCTTTCGCGTCATAAAACAGCGTGATAAAGGTGGCGATGACGCCAAACCCGGCGGAAGCCAGTGCCAGCGCCATGCCGTATAACCAGACGCGCCCAAGCACTGCACGAAACGGCAGTGGTTTGCCTTTGCTGGCTTTTACCGTTGGACGCGGGATCGCCAACAGAATGGCAACCAGCGCCACGCCCATAATGATTAACGCCAGCGCCTGCAAACCGCCCCAGTGATAAAACAGCACGCCCAACGGTGCGCCCATCGCCATCGCCCCATAAGTGACAATACCGTTCCACGAAATCACCCGCCCGATATGCAACGAACCAACCACGCCAACGCCCCACAGCGTTGATCCCGTTCCGGCAAAACTTTGACCAATCCCCAGAATCACGCGACCCAGACAAAGGAGTAACAGACTGATAATCGGTAGACTGGCGGTTAACCCAGCCAGAAGATATCCCAGGCCACTTAAAAAACAGCCGCACAAGCCAAAGACAACAATCTTTTTTGGCCCCAGCAAATCGGCATAACGCCCGGCATGAGGACGGCTCAGTAAGGTAGCGAAATATTGCAGACTGATAACCAGCCCCGCCCAGAAAGCGCTAAAGCCCATCACATCATGGACATAGCCCGGCAATACGGCGAGCGGCAACCCGATAGTCAGATAGCTGGCGAAGTTAAACATGACGATGGAGACAATGCGTAGGTTAAGGCGCAATCCGTTTAGCGCAGGTTCGGCAACGGGTTCAGGCATGAGGATCACCACATTTTTGCAACAGTGTTTCATTTTTACCACGGGTTAGCGTGAAAATCAGCAGTAAGAATCAGAATATCGCTGGCGTGACTCCCGCTACACTTAATAGCAAAAGCCACAAGGAAGCCCCGATGGATACTCCTCAACCCGATAAAACGGGTATGCATATTCTGCTGAAACTGGCCTCTCTGGTGGTGATCCTCGCGGGTATTCACGCTGCGGCAGATATCATTGTGCAATTGTTACTGGCGCTCTTTTTCGCCATCATTCTCAACCCTCTGGTCAACTGGTTTATTCGTCGAGGAGTCCGACGCCCCATCGCCATTACCATCGTGGTAGTGGTGATGCTAATCGCACTCACCGCGCTGGTTGGCGTGCTGGCGGCATCGTTTAACGAATTTATCTCTATGCTGCCGAAATTTAATCAGGAGCTGACACGTAAACTCTTTAAATTACAGGAGATATTGCCTTTCCTTAACCTACATATGTCACCGGAAAAGCTGCTTCAGCGAATGGACTCAGAAAAGCTGGTAACGTTCACCACGGCATTAATGACCGGGCTTTCTGGCGCCATGGCGAGTGTGCTCCTGCTGGTGATGACCGTAGTATTTATGCTGTTTGAAGTACGCCACGTTCCTTACAAAATGCGCTTTGCGTTGAATAATCCGCAGATCCACATCGCTGGACTGCATCGCGCATTAAAAGGCGTTTCGCATTATCTGGCTTTAAAGACGCTACTCAGTTTATGGACAGGCGTGATCGTCTGGCTGGGGCTGGCGCTGATGGGCGTACAGTTCGCGTTGATGTGGGCGGTGCTGGCATTTTTACTCAACTATGTTCCCAATATCGGCGCGGTACTCTCCGCCGTACCGCCAATGATTCAGGTACTGCTGTTTAATGGCGTTTATGAATGCATTCTGGTCGGTGCGCTATTTTTAGTTGTCCATATGGTTATCGGCAATATTTTAGAACCACGGATGATGGGCCATCGGCTGGGGATGTCCACTCTGGTGGTATTTCTTTCATTGTTGATTTGGGGATGGCTGCTCGGTCCGGTCGGAATGCTGCTCTCGGTGCCATTAACCAGCGTCTGTAAAATCTGGATGGAAACCACGAAAGGCGGCAGCAAACTGGCGATTTTACTGGGGCCAGGCAGACCGAAAAGTCGGTTACCGGGATGAGGCGACAAGTGTTACGATACGCACTTTCATTTTCCATTAAACGTTGGCCCTGATATGTATCGGATAGTTCTGGGGAAAGTTTCGACCCTAAGCGCAGCTCCACTGTCACCAGCTTTACGTGAGCAAGTACCGCAAGGTCCACGACGCGAACGCTGGCTGGCGGGACGCGCGTTACTTTCTCGCGCACTTTCGCCACTGCCGGACATTATCTACGGTGAACAAGGCAAACCTGCATTCACGCCGGACACCCCACTCTGGTTCAACTTAAGCCATAGCGGTGACGATATCGCCCTGCTGTTGAGTGATGAAGGGGAAGTCGGCTGCGATATCGAAGTGATTCGCCCACGCGCAAACTGGCGCTGGCTGGCAAACGCGGTATTCAGTCTCGGGGAACACGCTGAAATGGATGCCGCACATCCAGACCAACAACTGGAAGTATTCTGGCGCATCTGGACTCGCAAAGAAGCCATCGTTAAACAGCGCGGCGGCAGCGCCTGGCAAATCGTCAGCGTAGACAGCACCTATCAATCCTCGCTGTCGGTCAGCCATTGTCAGATTGAAAATTTAAGTCTGGCGATCTGCACACCTACTCCCTTTACGCTCACCGCCGATAGTGTGCAATGGATCGATTCAGTTAACTGATCCGCCCATCCGACTGCCCATCTATTGATCCAGAACAGGTTATCAGTATGACGAATAATTAAAATCGTCATACTCATTTCCGCCATCTATTTTAATCCATTGGGGTTACCATGTTCTCCACACTCCGCCGCACTTTATTTGCGCTGCTGGCTTGTGCGTCTTTTATCGTCCATGCCGCTGCACCAGATGAAATCACCACCGCCTGGCCGGTAAACGTCGGGCCATTAAACCCGCACCTTTACACGCCTAACCAGATGTTCGCTCAGAGCATGGTTTATGAACCACTGGTGAAATACCAGGCAGACGGTTCGGTGATCCCGTGGCTGGCAAAAAGCTGGACCCATTCGCAAGATGGTAAAACCTGGACCTTCACCCTGCGTGATGGCGTGAAATTCTCCAACGGCGAGCCGTTCGATGCCGAGGCCACAGCAGAAAACTTCCGCGCGGTGCTCGATAATCGTCAGCGTCACGCCTGGCTGGAACTGGCAAATCAGATTATTGATGCCAAAGCACTCAGTAAAAACGAGCTGCAAATCACGCTGAAAAGTGCTTACTACCCATTCTTGCAAGAACTTGCCCTACCGCGTCCTTTCCGCTTTATCGCCCCGTCACAATTTAAAAATCACGAAACCATGAACGGGATAAAAGCGCCGATTGGCACCGGACCGTGGGTTTTGCAGGAATCGAAACTGAATCAATACGATGTCTTTATCCGTAACGAAAACTACTGGGGTGAAAAACCTGCGATTAAAAAGATCACTTTCAAAGTGATCCCAGACCCGACTACCCGCGCGGTGGCGTTTGAAACTGGCGATATCGACCTGCTGTACGGAAACGAAGGGTTATTACCGCTCGATACCTTCGCCCGCTTTAGCCAGAACCCGGCTTACCACACTCAACTGTCACAGCCGATCGAAACCGTTATGCTGGCGCTCAATACCGCCAAAGCCCCCACCAACGAGCTGGCAGTACGTGAAGCTCTTAATTACGCGGTGAACAAAAAATCGCTTATTGATAACGCGTTGTATGGCACCCAGCAGGTCGCCGACACTCTGTTTGCCCCTTCAGTGCCTTACGCTAATCTCGGCCTGAAACCGCGCCAGTACGATCCGCAGAAAGCGAAAGCGTTGCTGGAAAAAGCAGGCTGGACATTGCCAGCAGGCAAAGATATCCGCGAGAAAAATGGTCAGCCGCTGCGCATTGAATTGTCGTTTATCGGCACCGATGCGTTAAGCAAATCAATGGCGGAAATCATTCAGGCTGATATGCGCCAGATTGGCGCGGATGTCACGCTAATCGGCGAAGAAGAGAGCAGTATCTACGCGCGTCAGCGCGACGGGCGTTTTGGCATGATTTTCCACCGTACCTGGGGCGCGCCGTACGATCCCCACGCCTTCCTGAGTTCGATGCGCGTACCGTCGCACGCCGACTTCCAGGCACAGCAAGGATTAGCCGACAAGCCGCTGATTGATAAAGAGATCGGCGAAGTGCTGGCGACCCATGACGAAACGCAACGTCAGGCGCTGTATCGCGACATTCTGACCCGTCTGCATGACGAGGCGGTTTATCTGCCTATCAGCTACATCTCAATGATGGTGGTATCAAAACCGGAACTGGGCAACATCCCCTATGCGCCGATCGCCACCGAAATCCCGTTCGAACAGATTAAACCGGTGAAACCTTAATGTTGCGTTACGTATTACGCCGCTTTCTGCTGCTGATCCCGATGGTGCTCGCCGCCTCGGTGATCATCTTTTTGATGCTGCGCCTCGGCACCGGTGACCCGGCGCTCGATTATCTGCGTCTGTCTAACCTGCCGCCGACGCCGGAAATGCTGGCTTCTACCCGCACCATGCTGGGGCTGGATCAGCCGCTATACGTACAGTACGGCACTTGGCTGTGGAAGGCGTTGCATCTTGATTTTGGTATCTCATTCGCCAGCCAACGCCCGGTGCTGGACGATATGCTGAACTTCCTGCCCGCAACGCTGGAGCTGGCGGGTGCGGCGCTGGTGTTAATTCTCCTCACCTCCGTGCCGCTCGGCATCTGGGCGGCGCGCCATCGCGATCGCCTGCCCGATTTCGCCGTCCGTTTCATCGCGTTTCTCGGCGTATCGATGCCTAACTTCTGGCTGGCGTTTTTGCTGGTGATGGCGTTTTCAGTGTATCTGCAATGGCTGCCCGCGATGGGTTACGGCGGCTGGCAGCACATCATTTTACCTGCGGTTTCCATCGCCTTTATGTCGCTGGCGATAAACGCTCGCCTGTTGCGCGCCAGTATGCTGGACGTCGCCGGTCAGCGTCATGTCACCTGGGCGCGGCTACGCGGTCTGAGCGACAAACAGACCGAACGCCGCCATATTCTGCGCAATGCCTCGCTGCCGATGATCACCGCCGTGGGGATGCACATTGGCGAACTGATCGGCGGGACAATGATTATCGAAAACATCTTTGCCTGGCCGGGCGTCGGGCGCTATGCGGTGTCGGCGATTTTTAACCGTGACTATCCGGTGATCCAGTGCTTTACGCTGATGATGGTGGTGGTTTTTGTGGTCTGTAATTTGATTGTTGATTTGCTCAACGCCGCGCTGGACCCGCGCATTCGTCGTCATGAAGGAGCGCACGCGTGAACTTTTTCCTCTCTTCCCGCTGGTCGGTACGCCTGGCGCTGATCATTATCGCTCTGCTGGCGCTGATTGCGCTCACCAGCCAGTGGTGGCTGCCGTATGACCCTCAGGCTATTGATTTGCCGTCGCGCCTGCTCTCGCCGGATGCGCAGCACTGGCTGGGCACCGATCATTTAGGGCGCGATATTTTCTCGCGGCTGATGGCAGCGACCCGCGTGTCGCTCGGCTCGGTAATGGCCTGCCTGCTGTTGGTGCTGACATTAGGGCTGATTATTGGCGGCAGCGCCGGGCTGATTGGCGGGCGCGTTGATCAGGCCACCATGCGCGTCGCGGATATGTTTATGACCTTCCCAACCTCGATTTTGTCGTTCTTTATGGTCGGCGTGCTCGGCACCGGGCTGACTAACGTGATTATCGCCATCGCCCTGTCGCACTGGGCGTGGTATGCGCGTATGGTGCGAAGCCTGGTGATTTCACTGCGTCAGCGCGAGTTTGTGCTGGCATCGCGGCTGTCCGGCGCGGGCCATGTGCGGGTATTTGTTGACCATCTGGCAGGCGCAGTGATCCCCTCGTTGCTGGTACTGGCAACGCTGGATATCGGTCATATGATGCTACACGTCGCGGGGATGTCCTTCCTCGGCCTCGGCGTGACCGCGCCGACCGCCGAATGGGGCGTGATGATTAACGACGCGCGTCAGTATATCTGGACCCAGCCGCTGCAAATGTTCTGGCCGGGGCTGGCGCTGTTTATCAGCGTAATGGCTTTTAACCTGGTGGGTGACGCCCTGCGCGATCATCTGGACCCTCATCTGGCGACGGAGCACGCACACTAATGCCGCAACAGATTGAACTCCGTAATATCGCGCTACAGGCCGCGCAACCGCTAGTGCACGGCGTATCATTAACGCTGAAACGTGGGCGCGTGTTGGCATTAGTCGGCGGCAGCGGCAGCGGGAAATCATTAACCTGCGCCGCGACGCTGGGCATTCTGCCCGCAGGCGTTCGCCAGACGGCAGGGGAAATTTTAGCCGATGGCAAACCGGTTTCCCCCTGCACCCTGCGCGGCATCAAAATTGCCACCATCATGCAGAACCCGCGCAGCGCCTTTAATCCGCTGCATACCATGCTCACCCACGCGCGGGAAACCTGCCTGGCGTTAGGGAAACCCGCCGATGACGCTACGCTTACCGCCGCCATAGAAGCCGTGGGGCTGGAAAACGCCGCGCGCGTGCTGAAGCTGTACCCGTTCGAGATGAGCGGCGGCATGTTGCAGCGGATGATGATTGCGATGGCGGTGCTGTGTGAATCACCGTTTATCATCGCCGACGAACCGACCACAGACCTTGACGTAGTAGCGCAGGCGCGCATCCTCGATCTGCTGGAAAGCATTATGCAAAAACAAGCGCCGGGGATGTTGCTGGTCACTCATGATATGGGCGTGGTAGCCCGTCTGGCGGACGACGTGGCGGTAATGTCGCACGGTAAGATTGTCGAACAGGGCGATGTCGAAACGCTGTTTAACGCACCGCAACATCCGGTGACGCGCAGCCTGGTTTCCGCTCACCTCGCCCTCTATGGTATGGAGCTGGCATCATGACTTTACTTAACGTCTCCGACCTTTCGCACCACTACGCACACGGCGGATTCAGTGGTAAACATCAGCACCAGGCGGTGCTGAAAAATGTCTCCCTGACTCTGAAAAGCGGTGAAACCGTCGCCCTGCTGGGGCGCAGCGGCTGCGGAAAAAGCACCCTCGCGCGGCTATTGGTCGGCTTAGAATCGCCCTCACAGGGCAATATTAGCTGGCGCGGCGAACCACTGGCGAAACTCAATCGCGCGCAACGTAAAGCGTTCCGCCGTGATATTCAGATGGTATTTCAGGACTCTATCAGCGCCGTTAACCCGCGTAAAACTGTGCGCGAGATCCTGCGTGAACCGATGCGCCACCTGTTATCGCTGAAAAAATCCGAACAACTGGCGCGCGCCAGCGAAATGCTGAAGGCGGTCGATCTCGACGATAGCGTGCTCGACAAACGCCCACCGCAGTTAAGCGGCGGTCAGCTCCAGCGCGTCTGCCTGGCGCGCGCGCTGGCGGTCGAACCGAAACTACTGATTCTGGATGAAGCCGTTTCTAACCTTGACCTCGTATTACAGGCGGGCGTCATTCGTCTGCTGAAAAAGCTGCAACAGCAATTTGGCACCGCCTGCCTGTTCATCACCCACGACTTACGTCTGGTGGAACGTTTTTGCCAGCGAGTGATGGTCATGGACAACGGGCAAATTGTCGAAACGCAAGCGGTGGGAGACAAATTAACCTTTTCCTCTGACGCCGGACGTGTGCTACAAAACGCGGTATTACCCGCATTCCCCGTGCGCCGTCGCGCCACAAAAAAGGTTTAACGCAAATGCAACGAGTCACCATCACGCTTGATGACGATTTACTGGAGACACTGGACAGCCTGAGCCAGCGTCGTGGTTATAACAACCGTTCCGAAGCGATCCGCGATATTCTGCGTAGCGCCCTGGCCCAGGAGGCCACCCAGCAACACGGCACGCAAGGCTTCGCGGTGCTTTCTTATGTGTATGAACACGAAAAACGCGACTTAGCCAGCCGTATCGTCTCCACACAGCACCATCACCACGATCTCTCGGTCGCCACGCTACATGTGCATATTAATCACGACGACTGTCTGGAAATCGCCGTGCTGAAGGGCGACATGGGCGACGTGCAGCATTTTGCCGATGACGTTATCGCCCAGCGCGGCGTGCGGCACGGGCATTTGCAGTGCTTACCGAAGGAAGATTAACTCCTCCCTACGCGCCGTAATTTTCTGGCGGCGCGGTAAAATCCTGCCGAATATCGACTTCCATCACATTTTTTTGATCACGATTAGGTCCCCCAAAATGTGAGACGCTTCGATCCTCTTTTTCGCCTGTTCACCTACTATACGCTTGAAGTTGTCCATGATTGTCCATGGACAACTGTAAATGTTCAGGTGCGCGCCATGAAATCATTAAGTAAATCGTCCCAAATACCGCTCTATCAACAAGTGGTGGAATGGATAAGAGAAAGTATTTATACCGGGGATCTGGTGGAAGACGATCGCATTCCCTCGGAATACCAGATTATGGATATGCTGGAAGTGAGCCGGGGAACGGTTAAAAAAGCGGTCGATCAACTGGTAAAAGAAGGCATATTAATACAAGTCCAGGGGAAAGGAACATTTGTTAAAAAAGAGAACGTGGCGTATCCGCTGGGCGAAGGATTATTGTCATTCGCAGAGTCACTGGAAAGCCAAAAAATAAATTTTACAACTGAGGTCATTACGTCACGTATTGAACCAGCAAACCGTTATGTGGCAGAGAAATTAAGAATAGCGCCAGGACAAGATATTCTTTATCTCGAACGTTTACGTTCTATTGGTGATGAAAAAGCAATGCTAATTGAAAACCGAATAAATATTGAGTTATGCCCCGGCATCGTAGAAGTCGATTTTAATCAACATAATTTATTTCCCACAATTGAAAATTTGTCACAAAGAAAAATTCGTTACTCAGAAAGCCGCTATGCCGCGCGATTAATTGGTAATGAACGCGGTCATTTTTTAGATATCAGTGAAGATGCGCCCGTTTTGCATCTGGAGCAATTGGTCTTTTTCTCCCGAGGGTTGCCTGTTGAATTTGGTAACGTGTGGCTAAAAGGTAATAAATATTACCTTGGCACCGTACTGCAACGCCGGGAAGTCAGCTAACCACCTTTTTAATGAGAAATGAAATGCAAGGAATACAGTTTCAGGAAAATTTTATTCAACGATTTCCGGCAGGGTTAAGCGTTGAACAGATCATTCGTCAGTTAGCGCAACCGTTGGTTGCCGCCGAACTGGTGGTCCCTGATTTTGCCGATCATGTACTGGAACGTGAGGCGACATATCCTACAGGGCTGCCCACTGAACCGCCCTGCGTCGCCATTCCACACACGGATCATAAACATGTCAGACACAATGCAATTGCCGTCGGTATCCTGCCGGAACCGATAGAGTTTGCCGATATGGGCGGCGATCCTGACCCCGTACCTGTCAGGGTGATTTTTTTGCTCGCCTTAAGCGAAAGTAATAAACAATTAAATGCCCTGGGCTGGATTATGGAGATGATTCAGGATACGCCCTTTATGTGCGCCCTGCTTACGATGGAAACAACAGAAATACACACAGTAATCTTAAACAAAATGAAAGAACGAGGTGAAATATGAGTCAAACCATTTTATTTGTCTGCGCCACGGGTATTGCCACATCGACGGCGGTAACAGAAAAAGTTATGGAATATTGCAAAGAGCACGGTCTTAACGTCAATTATTCCCAAACCAACGTTGCCTCTTTACCCGGAAATACCGACGGCGTAGCACTGGTTGTTTCAACGACTAAAGTGCCTTATGAACTCGACGTGCCGGTGGTTAATGGCTTGCCAATTATTACAGGGATTGGCGAAGAGAAAGTGCTGGCGCAAATTATTTCTATCCTTAAAAAGTAATTAATAATAATTAATTTCAACACACTCCATCAGGCGCTAACGCGAGGTGCGCTCTCGCCTGAAAAAGAGGTTTATTATGAACGATATCGCGCATACCCTCTATAATATTGTGCAATATATATTGGGATTTGGCCCGACGGTAATGTTACCGCTGGTATTATTTATTCTTGCTCTCTGTTTTAAAGTAAAACCCGCTAAAGCCTTACGCTCATCATTAACTGTTGGCATTGGCTTTGTCGGCATTTATGCCATTTTTGATATCCTTACCAGTAACGTCGGGCCGGCGGCTCAGGCGATGGTGGAACGTACCGGGATTAATTTACCGGTGGTAGATTTAGGCTGGCCGCCGCTTTCTGCTATTACCTGGGGGTCACCCATTGCCCCGTTTGTTATTCCTCTGACCATTCTGATTAACGTCGCAATGCTGGCGTTAAATAAAACTCGCACCGTCGATGTAGATATGTGGAACTACTGGCATTTTGCCCTTGCCGGTACGCTGGTTTATTACAGCACCGGCAGCCTGTTCTTTGGTTTGCTGGCAGCGGCAATTGCTGCGGTGGTGGTGCTGAAGCTCGCCGACTGGTCTGCGCCACTGGTACAAAAATACTTTGGCCTGGAAGGGATCTCATTGCCGACGCTCTCTTCGGTGGTGTTCTTCCCGGTCGGTCTGCTGGTCGACAAAATCATCGACCATATCCCTGGCCTCAACCGCATTCATATCGACCCGGAAACCGTGCAGAAAAAGTTTGGCATTTTCGGCGAACCGATGATGGTCGGTACCATTCTGGGCATTCTGCTCGGCGTAATTGCCGGATACGATTTCAAAAAAGTCTTGCTTCTTGGCATCAGTATTGGCGGTGTGATGTTCATCCTGCCACGCATGGTTCGCATCCTGATGGAAGGTTTATTACCGCTGTCTGAAGCCATTAAAAAGTATCTCAACGCCAAATACCCTGACCGTGACGATCTTTATATTGGTCTGGATATCGCCGTTGCCGTAGGTAACCCGGCAATTATCTCCACCGCCCTGCTGCTGACGCCAATCTCGGTCTTTATCGCTTTTGTTCTTCCGGGTAATAAAGTCCTGCCGCTTGGCGACCTTGCCAACCTGGCGGTAATGGCGTCGATGATCGCTTTAGCCAGCCGTGGCAATATTTTCCGCACCGTTCTTGCCGCGATCCCGGTGATTATTGCCGACCTGTGGATTGCCACCAAAATCGCGCCGTTTATTACCGGAATGGCGAAAGACGTTAATTTCAAATTTGCCGAAGGTTCCAGCGGCCAGGTTTCCAGTTTCCTTGATGGCGGTAACCCGTTCCGCTTCTGGCTGCTGGAAATCTTCAACGGCAATATCATCGCCATTGGTCTGGTACCGATTATCGCCCTGGTACTGTATGGCATTTTCCGAATGACGCGGAGCACGGTTTATGCCAGATAACAGCACAACTATCGTTATCGATATTGGCACCACCAATTGCAAAGTCACCTGTTTTTCCTGCCGGGACGCAACGACGTTAGGTGCGTTCAAATTCGCAACGGCAAAACAGATCTCCCCACAGGGGGATGTCGATTTCGATATCGACGCCCTCTGGCAAGAGGTCCGTCAGGCGATAACGCAACTGAACGCCGCTTCGCCGCTGCCGGTCAGGCGGATCAGCATTGCCAGTTTTGGCGAATCAGGCGTGTTCCTTGACGAACACGGCGAGATCCTGACGCCAATGCTGGCATGGTATGACCGTCGCGGTGAAGAGTATCTGGCAACACTTAGCGAGGCAGACAGTGCGGCACTTTATGACATCTGCGGGCTACCGCTACACAGCAATTACTCTGCCTTCAAAATGCGTTGGTTACTGGAGCATTACCCGCTGCGTAATCGCCGCGGCCTGCGCTGGCTACATGCCCCTGAAGTGCTGCTCTGGCGACTAACTGGCGAACAACGTACGGATATCACCTTAGCCAGCCGTACACTGTGTCTGGACGTGCGCAAAGGTGAATGGTCAGCGAAAGCAGCGGCATTGTTACATATCCCCTGTTCGGCATTTGCGCCATTAGTGCAACCAGGTGAACACGCCGGATGGGTCAGCAAGTCACTCTGCAAAACGCTGGGATTCACACAATCGGTCAGCGTGACGCTGGCCGGGCATGACCATATGGTGGGCGCGCGGGCGTTGCAGATGATGCCGGGCGATATCCTTAACTCGACGGGGACCACAGAAGGCATTCTGCAACTGGATACACAACCGACGCTGGATGAACAGGCCAAACGTGACAAGCTGGCAAACGGCTGTTATTCGCTTGCAAACCAGTTCACCCTGTTTGCGTCGCTGCCCGTGGGCGGTTTCGCTCTGGAGTGGCTGCGTAACACGTTCCGGCTAACCGATGAGGAGATCGCCGCATCACTTACTCGCGGACATGCGGATTACCTGGCGGGGAACTGGTCGCTCGATGACATTCCCCTCTTTATTCCACATCTTCGCGGTTCGGGTTCGCCCTATAAAAATCGCCATACCCGTGGATTATTTTATGGGCTTAGCGATACGTTAAATATTGACATGTTAATTGCCAGCGTCTCACTGGGATTAACCATGGAATTTGCCAACTGCTTCGCCTGTTTTAATGTGCCTGGCACCAGCGCGTTAAAAGTAATCGGCCCGGCAACCCATAATCCCCTTTGGCTGCAATTAAAGGCGGATATTTTACAGCGTCCGGTTGAGGCAATTGCATTTAACGAGGCGGTTTCTGTCGGAGCATTATTAACTGCCGCACCGGATATTCCACCGCCGCAAGTTACCATAGCCCAACGTTTGTTACCGAATCGGGCGAGATACCATCAATTACAGCGTTATCAGCACAAATGGAAAAGCTGGTATCAGTTGAAATTACAGCAAGAAGGCGTGATGCCATTACACCATCGGGAGGAGCACTATGTTGAGTAAAACCGTGGAGGTCAGAAACAGTACTGGCCTGCATGCACGTCCGGCAGCTTGTCTGGTGAAAGCCGCCAAAAAGTTTAGCTGTAAAGTGACGCTGCATTATGAGGGTAATGATATTAATGCCACCAGCATGATGAATATTATGCGCGCCGGAATAAAAGGCGGCAAAACGGTGGAAATACGCTGCGAAGGCGATGATGAAAATGAGGCAATACAAACTCTCACCGCCTTATTTCGTGACCGCTTCGGTGAAGCTGAATAATTAACTGATATTAAAAGATGAGGTTTTCAAATGCCATTAGTTAATGGACGGATACTGCTCGACCGCATTCAGGAAAAACGGGTATTAGCGGGCGCGTTTAATACCACCAATCTGGAGACGACGATTTCAATTTTAAACGCCATTGAGCGTTCAGGATTACCCAACTTCATTCAGATTGCGCCCACCAATGCACAACTCTCGGGATACGATTACATTTATGAAATCGTGAAACGTCACGCCGATAAAATGGATGTTCCGGTCAGTCTTCATCTGGATCACGGGAAAACTCAGGAGGATGTTAAACAGGCGGTGCGCGCGGGCTTTACCTCGGTCATGATTGACGGTGCCGCATTCTCTTTTGAAGAGAATATCGCTTTCACCCAGGAAGCTGTCGATTTCTGTAAATCCTATGGCGTACCGGTTGAAGCGGAGCTGGGGGCGATTCTCGGCAAAGAAGATGATCACGTCAGCGAAGCCGATTGCAAAACGGAACCGGAAAAGGTGAAGACCTTTGTCGAGCGCACCGGTTGCGACATGCTGGCAGTTTCTATTGGCAACGTTCATGGCCTGGACGATATACCGCGTATCGATATCCCCCTGCTGAAGCGCATTGCCGAAGTCTGCCCGGTGCCGCTGGTTATTCACGGCGGCTCCGGTATCGCCCCGGAGATATTGCGCAGCTTTGTTAATTATCGCGTCGCTAAAGTAAATATCGCCAGCGATCTGCGCAAAGCGTTTATCACCGCCGTCGGCAAAGCGTATGTGAATAATCACAACGAGGCGAATCTGGCACGAGTGATGGCATCAGCAAAAAACGCCGTCGAGGAAGATGTGTATAGCAAAATCCTGATGATGAATGAGGGTCATCGGTTGGTTAAGTAAATCCTCGCCGGATGCGGCGTAAAACAACTACAATTCAATAAATTGTACCGATGCGTAGACCCTATAAGCTTACGCATCGGGCAACTGTATTTACGCCATTGTCCCAATCGTCTTCCTGAATCGCAGCAGTGCGATGGTGAAAAACGCGCCGCCAATTGCCATCAACGTCAGGAACTGCGGCCAGACGATTTCGAATCCGGCACCCCGGTAGAGGATGGCCTGCGCAAGGCTAACAAAGTGTGTCGTCGGCATGGTCAGCATAATGTCCTGCACCATCTGCGGCATACTTTCGCGCGGCGTGGAGCCACCGGAAAGCATTTGCAGCGGCAGCAGCACCAGAATCACCAACAGCCCAAGCTGTGGCATCGAACGCGCTATCGTCCCCATAAAAATGCCGATTGACGTAGTGGCAAACAGACTGAGCGCCACGCCCAGCATAAACAGCGGGATAGAGCCTTCTATCGGTACGCCCAGCACGCCTTTTACCATCAGCACCAGCGATAATCCCGATACCACCAGCACCACCAGCCCCATAGACCAGACCTTTGCCATCATGATCTCAAACGGCGTTATCGGCATCACCAGTAAGTGTTCCACCGTGCCGTGTTCACGCTCGCGGATCAGCGCTGATCCGGTCAGCACAATCGCCAGCATGGTAATGTTGTTGATGATCGCCATCACCCCGCCAAACCACGCGGGATCGAGGTTCGGATTAAAGCGCATGCGGGTTTCCAGCGATACCAACGGTTCGCTGTTATCACGGTAGCGCGCGACAAAGCTGTTCACTTCACCGTTGATAATATTCTGGATATAACCGTTGCCAGTGAATGCCTGGCTCATGCGCGTGGCATCGACGTTCACCTGAATATCCGGCTGACGTCCTGCGAGGACATCACGCTGAAAATCAGGCGGAATATTTATCGCGAAGGTATAGCGCCCGGCGTCCAGCCCGGCATCCATCTCATCGGCGGTGATCATCTCCGGGGGCAAAAACCACGGGCGGTAGAAGCTGTTAACGATCCGGTTCGATAACTGCGATTGATCCATATCAGCAATGGCGATCGGCGCGAGGTTCAACGATCCTGGCGTAACGGTCGCTGACGAATACACCGACACCGTAAACGAGAAGACAATCAGCGTCAGCATCGCTTTATCACCGAGCAGACTGCGCAACTCTTTGATACCCAGATTAAAAATATTGCGTAAATGGCGCATCATCCCTCCTGTTTTTTCAGCAGCAGGATGCTTAAGCCCATCACCAGCGGTATGGCTATCAGCAACGGGATAAAAAGTTGCCACAAATCAGTCAGATCCAGCGCTTTCGAGAACGTTCCGCGGGCGATAGTCAGAAAATGACTGGTCGGGTAAACCTCGCCGATCCAACGTCCTGGACCTTCCAGCGAAGCTACCGGATCGATCATCCCGGAAAACTGCGTCGCCGGAATCAGCGTGATAATCGCCGTACCGAAAATGGCGGCAATCTGGCTTTTCATAAAGGTGGAGATCAGTAGCCCCATTCCGGTGGCGATGATGATATACAGCAGCGCCGCCAGAGTAAGCGTCAGGAAACTGCCTTTATGCGGCACGCCAAACACAAACACCGACAAAGCGCAGAGCAGGAAAAAGTTCAGCATCCCCAGCGCAATGTACGGTAGCTGTTTGCCGAGTAAAAATTCGCTGCGGGTAGTGGGGGTCACGTAAAGGTTGATAATCGACCCCAGCTCTTTTTCCCGTACCACGCTAAGGGCGCTTAACATCGACGGAATCATCATCAGCAGAAGCGGAATCACCGCCGGAACAATCGCTGGCAGGCTTTTGACATCCGGGTTGTAGCGATAGCGCGTCTCAATATTCATCAGCCCGCTTTGGCTGGCGGACGTCGATTGTCGGCTCGCCACATCCTGTAACCAGCTCTGGTGCATAGCCTGCACGTAGCCTTTTACCGTTTCGGCGCGGCTCGGCATCGCACCGTCGATCCAGACACCGAGTTCCACGGGCGTACCACGCGCGATATCGCGGCCGAAATTGGGTGGGATCTCAATCGCCACGGTGATATCGCCCGCACGCATCCGGCGATCAAGCTCGTCATAACTGGTGAGCGGCGATTGTTCGATAAAGTAACGGGAACCGGAGAGATTGAGCGTCCACGCCTGACTGCTGACGGTCTGGTCGCGGTCGAGCACCGCAAAGCGCAGGTTTTCCACATCCATACTGATGCCGTAACCCATTATCAGCATCAGGATCACCGTTCCCATCAGCGCCAGCGTCGAACGTACCGGATCGCGGCGCAGTTCCAGTGCTTCGCGGCGACTATAGCTAAACAGACGGCGCAGGCTAAATCCCTGCCGCGGCGCGTGGGTGGTGTCATGTACCACTGGCGGTGCTTCGGCTTCGTTGCTCTGCCCTGCCGCCTCCTGCAAACAGGCGATAAATGCCTCTTCCAGACTGGCAGCTCCGCGTTTCTCAACCAGCTCCTGCGGTGTACCGCTGGCGAGCACTTTTCCGGCGTGCATCAGTGAGATACGGTCGCAGCGTTCCGCTTCGTTCATAAAGTGGGTGGAGATGAAAATGGTCACTTTGTCCTGACGCGACAAATCCACCATCAACTGCCAGAACATATCCCTCGCCACCGGATCGACACCAGAAGTAGGTTCATCGAGGATTAACATTTCCGGGCGATGAATCACCGCCACCGCCAACGAAAGCCGCTGGCGAATGCCGAGCGGCAGCGATTCAGGCAATACATCTTCAACGTCATTGAGCTTAAAACGCTCGCTCATTTCAGCCACTCGCGCGGGAATTTCCGCTTCCGGGATGTGAAACAAACGGGCATGTAACTCCAGGTTTTGCCGCACGGTGAGCTCGTTATACAGCGAAAATGCCTGCGACATATAGCCCACCCGGCGACGCGTATCGATATCTTTTGGATCAACCGGTTGCCCAAACAGCCACGCCTCACCTTCGCTGGCAGGCAACAGTCCGGTGAGCATTTTCATGGTGGTGGATTTACCGCAGCCGTTCGAACCGAGGAAACCAAAAATCTCCCCGCGTGGAATGCGAAAATTGACGTGGTCAACGGCGACAAAGGAACCAAAACGCATGGTCAGATCACGCGCTTCGATGGCAATCTCTGCGTTTTCCGGTTGATACGGTGGGATCACTACCGCCTGATGCGCCTGACGTTGCGCTTGCGGCAACAGATTAATAAACGCTTCTTCCAGCGTGGCACTTTGCGTTTGCTGCCGCAGTTCTTCGGCGCTACCGGTCGCCAGCACTTCTCCGGCATTCATCGCTACCAGCCAGTCGAAGCGTTCCGCTTCTTCCATATAGGCGGTGGCGACCAGCACACTCATGTTGCTTTGTCGCTGGCGAATGCTGTCGATCAGCTCCCAGAACTGGGCGCGGGAGAGCGGGTCGACCCCCGTTGTTGGCTCATCAAGAATCAACAGTTCCGGGTCGTGGATTAACGCACAGCACAACCCAAGTTTTTGCTTCATCCCGCCGGAGAGTTTCCCGGCCGGGCGATCGCGAAACGGTGCTAACCCAGTGCTGGTCAGCAGCTCATTAATTCGAACTTCCCGCTCCGCTTTGTCGTGACCGAACAGGCGGGCGAAAAAATCGACGTTTTCATACACCGACAAGGTGTGGTAGAGATTTTTGCCTAGCCCTTGCGGCATCCAGGCAATACGCGGACAGACATCGCGGCGATGCTTTGGGTCACGCATATCGCCCCCCAGCACCATCACATTACCTTGCTCAATGACGCGGGCGCCAGAAATCAACGCCAACAAACTCGACTTCCCGACGCCGTCCGGGCCAATCAGCCCGACCATGCGGCGGGCCGGAATATCAAGGGTAATATTGTCCAGCGCAACGTTTTTTCCATAATGCAGGCTCACCCCCGCCAGTTGCGCGACTGGCGGAGCGGAAGCCCGTTCCAGATACGTCATTGCGGCAACCTCACTGCCAGGCCTTCAGGCCACGGAAGTTGTTCGTTCACCCGTACCCACGCCACGCCCGGCAAGCCCGTTTTGACATATTCCAGGTGTTGCTGAAGTAATTCCGGTGGAATACGCGCTTTAACGCGAAACATCAGTTTCAGCCGTTCATCGCTGGTTTCAACGGTTTTTGGCGTGAACTGGGCAACGCTGGCGACAAAACTGATGGTCGCAGGAATACGCAGATCTGGCGCGGCATCGAGGATCAGCCGGGCTTCGCCGCCCAGTTTCAGCGTGCCCGCCTGTTCGGTTGGCAGGAAGAAGGTCATATAGACGTCGCTGAGATCGACCATATTCAGCACCCGACCGCCTGCCGCCAGCACTTCGCCTGGCTCGGCAACCCGATACTGCACGCGTCCGTCACGCGGGGCTTTCAGTTCGCTGTCATCGATATCTGCGACAATGCGCCGTTCAGTGGCTTGCGCGGCTTCGACGCGCGTTTGCGCCTGAATGATATTGGTACGTGCCGCTTCTATCGCCGCTTTAGAGGCCGAAACCTGAGCTTTTGCCGATTCCAGCGCAGCACGAGCACTTTCGGCAGCGGCGCGATCGTCATCCAGTTGTTGCGCAGAAATCGCCCCTCGTTGGGCCAGCGAGCGAGAACGCGTATGACGTTTGGCTACGGAGTCCAGTTCGGCCTGGCGTTGATTCACCAGCGACTGTGCGGCGCGAGTTTCGCTTTGCCGCTGTTCCAGCAAAGCCTGCGCGGCAGCAACGGCGCTTTGGGCTTCTTTAATTTGCGCGATAGCTTCCAGTCGCTGCTCCTGCAACACGCGAGTATCCATCTTCGCCAGCACTTCACCTTCACGAACAAACTGACCTTCTTTCACCAGAATCGTGTCGATACGCCCGGCAATTTTGCTGGCGATATCCACTTCCGTTGCTTCAATGCGTCCATTACTGACAGCAAAGCCTTCCGGCACACCTGCCGGACGCAACAGCCACCACGCCACAACGGCAGCCACCGCCAGTAACCCGACAACCCACCACGCCAGATGGCGCTTACTCTTATCCATAATTGACCCGCCATAATCCCTGTAAGCAAACGACGCGTGTCACAGCAGCCGCCGAACAACGTTCAGCGAATTCTTCCATCCGGGATAAGTAGGAAACGGCAGATACGACCAGGGCGCAGAAAAATGAACGCCAATGAGGAAGGCTTAGTGAAAACGGGTAGTAATGTTGTCATCATCAGCATTCCTGGCCGTAAATGAAACACGCATACTCATAAATGAAACAAATTAAATACTAACAGTTATATTCATGCTGTCTATTTGATTACTATCAGTTTGTGATACATCGCGATATTCTTCTGTTCGATAGCGTTTTTTACCAAAAATCTTCTGCACAGGTTCTCAGGTGCCGCTGCGTAGGTTTCCGTAACAGAAAATCCGATGACTATCACATAGCGTTATTATCGCCCGAAGTGCAAATAGTTACCGAAAGTGAAATAATTTTTGTGAAAAGATGAACGATGATAAAGGCTTATGTATTAAATAAATACAATCCCGAACAACGTCGTTTAACACAACAATATAAAAATAAGATATTAATTCAGAATTCATCTTAGGATAAATATTTATTTGTCAGCATTAACTCACCTCTAAAATTTGACGCTCAGGACAATAAATCCGGCTATAGTAAAGTTACTTTTTATATCTAGTGGCATCTTATTGTTATATTTAACTGACTAAAAATACCACTTATATGTTTTTCAAGGCGTAGCAGAAAATACATATGGAGTTTGAAATGAATATATATATCGGATGGTTATTTAAATTAATCCCTTTGCTGATGGGTATAATATGCATCGCATTAGGTGGGTTTGTATTAGCAGGTTCTGGGCAAAGTGAATATTTCGTTGCAGGGCATGTTCTGATATCTCTTTCCGCAATATGTCTGGCATTGTTTACTACCGCATTTATTATTATTTCGCAGTTAACGCATGGTGTGAATAAGCCCTATAACACACTTTTCCCTGTTATTGGTTACGCTGGGTCTATTGCAACTATGATTTGGGGATGGTCACTGCTGGCAAGTGATAATGTCATGGCCGATGAATTTGTTGCCGGACATGTTATTTTTGGTGTTGGGATGATTGCCGCCTGCGTATCAACCGTGGCGGCGTCTTCCGGGCATTTTCTGCTAATTCCCAAAAACGCCTCGGGGAGTAAGAGTGATGGTACGCCGTTGCAGGCTTATTCTTCAACAATTGGTAATTGCTTAATTGCCGTTCCCCTTCTGCTTACTCTCTTTGGTTTCATTTGGTCAGTCGCGCTGTTACGTAGTGCAAATATCACACCACATTATGTTGCTGGTCACGTACTGCTGGGGTTAACGGCAATTTGCGCTTGTCTTATTGGCCTTGTCGCCACTATTGTCCATCAAACGAGAAATACGTTCTCAGTGAAAGAGCATTGGCTGTGGTGCTATTGGGTTATTTTGCTCGGCTCACTTACCGTTATTCAGGGCATCTACGTATTAGTCAGTTCAGATGCAAGCACCCGTCTGGCTCCCGGCATTATTCTCATTTGTCTGGGAATGATCTGCTACAGTATTTTCTCCAAAGTGTGGTTGCTGGCGCTGGTATGGCGACGCACCTGTTCGTTAGCCAACAGAATCCCCATGATTCCGGTATTTACCTGCCTGTTTTGCCTGTTCCTTGCCGCATTCCTTGCGGAAATTGCGCAAATCAATATGGCGTATTTTATTCCCTCACGAGTGCTGGTCGGTTTAGGAGCGGTGTGTTTTACCCTGTTCTCCATTGTTTCGATATTAGAAGCAGGTTCAGCAAAGAAATAATAAAAAAGACTTCAGATAAGGCGATGAGCGTCTTATCTGAGCTTTATTCAGGTTAACTTCCCTGACACCACTGCGAAAACGAAGGCGCATTTTACGTATTACTCTGCCGCCAAATCCTGCGCACAAGCCCAGGCACTCGACCACGCCCACTGGAAGTTATAGCCCCCCAGCCAGCCGGTGACATCCATGACTTCACCGATGAAGTACAGGCCAGGCACTTTGCGCGCTTCCATCGTTCGTGAAGAAAGCTCGTTGGTGTCCACGCCGCCGAGCGTCACTTCAGCAGTGCGATAACCTTCAGTGCCGTTGGGTTGTACGCGCCATTCGGTCAGCGTGGCAATGAGTGTCTGTTGGTCCCGCACGTTGAGCTGTTTCAGCGTCACATCCGGGATTTGCCCGAGTTGTTGCAGCCGTTCAACCAACCGTTTCGGCAGATGAATCGCCAGTGTGTTCTTCAGGCTTTGATTCGGATGTGCGTTACGCTGTTCATTAAGGAAGGTATCCAGATCGACATCCGGTAGCAGGTTAATGCTGACAAACTCACCGGGTTGCCAGTAACTGGAAATCTGCAACACCGCAGGACCAGACAAGCCACGATGAGTGAAGAGTAGGTTCTCACGAAATACAGTGCCGTTTTCGGCGGTTATTACTGAAGGCACCGCCACGCCCGCCAGCGCCTGTAACTCTTCCAGCAACGGTTTATGCAAGGTAAATGGCACCAGACCAGCGCGCGTCGGCAATACGTTGAGGCCAAATTGTTCGGCAATCTTATAGCCAAACGGAGACGCTCCGAGCCCTGGCATTGAGAGTCCACCGGTCGCAATAACCAGCTTTTCACAACCGACAGCCATGCCGTTCAGCTCAAGCGAGAAGCCCGTTTCATCTTTCGCCACACTCAGCACTTCGCTACGCAATCTGAAGGTCACATTGCCCTTCTCGCACTCCGTCACCAGCATGTCGACAATCTGCTGAGCAGAGTCATCACAGAAGAGTTGCCCTAACGTTTTCTCGTGCCAGGCGATGCCGTGCTTATTGACCAGATCAATGAAATCCCACTGGGTAAACCGGGCGAGGGCAGACTTACAAAAATGCGGGTTCTGGCTCAGATAAGCCCCCGGTTCAACATAAAGGTTGGTAAAGTTGCAACGTCCACCGCCAGACATGAGGATTTTGCGCCCTGGTTTTTTACCATTATCGATCAGCAGAATCCGGCGTCCCGCCTGACCTGCCAGCGCAGAACAGAACATGCCTGCCGCACCAGCGCCTATAATAATGGCATCAAACCTTTCCACGTTGCGCTCCTCTTAGAAAAAACGGGCGTGAATTGTAAAGATTCCTCAGTGGTCGCACCAGCGTCAATATTACTAAAAGGAAGTATTTGCCTGAATTATATAAGATAATTATTTTTTGAGTGAAATCCATACAGGAGGCAAATCAAAAAAAGTCTATATTTCACTTTGCCCGCGCCGCGAAAGTCACTGATAATGCGCCGCGTTCATGTCCTCAAAATGGCGTAACGTCCTATGCTACATTTGTTTGCTGGCCTGGATTTGCATACCGGGCTGTTATTATTGCTTGCACTGGCTTTTGTGCTGTTCTACGAAGCCATCAATGGTTTCCATGACACAGCCAACGCCGTGGCAACTGTCATCTATACCCGCGCGATGCGTTCCCAGCTCGCTGTGGTTATGGCGGCAGTGTTCAATTTTCTGGGTGTTTTGCTGGGTGGTCTGAGTGTTGCCTATGCCATTGTGCATATGCTGCCGACAGATCTGCTGCTTAATATGGGATCGTCCCATGGCCTTGCTATGGTGTTCTCTATGTTGCTGGCGGCGATTATCTGGAACCTGGGTACCTGGTACTTTGGTTTGCCTGCATCCAGCTCCCATACGCTGATTGGCGCAATCATCGGTATTGGTTTAACCAATGCATTGATGAACGGAACATCAGTGGTGGATGCACTCAATATCCCGAAAGTATTAAGTATTTTCGCCTCTCTGATCGTTTCCCCTATTGTCGGCCTGGTGTTTGCTGGCGGTCTGATTTTCTTGCTGCGTCGCTACTGGAGCGGCACCAAGAAACGCGCTCGTATCCACCTGACCCCAGCGGAACGTGAAAAGAAAGACGGCAAGAAAAAGCCGCCGTTCTGGACGCGTATCGCGCTGATCCTTTCCGCCATCGGCGTGGCGTTTTCCCACGGCGCGAACGATGGTCAGAAAGGCATTGGTCTGGTTATGTTGGTACTGATTGGTGTGGCGCCTGCGGGATTTGTGGTTAACATGAATGCCTCAGGCTACGAAATCACCCGTACCCGCGATGCAATCAACAACGTGGAAGCTTACTTTGAGCAACACCCTGCACTGTTGAAACAGGCAACCGGTGCTGATCAGTTAGCGCCAACGCCGAAGGTGGACGCAACGCAACCCGTTGAGTTCCACTGCCATCCAGCGAATACCATTAACGCACTTAATCGCCTGAAGGGCATGTTGACCGCCGATGTGGAAAGCTACGACAAGCTGTCGCTTGATCAGCGTAGCCAGATGCGCCGCATTATGCTGTGCGTTTCTGACACCATCGACAAAGTGGTGAAAATGCCTGGCGTTACTGCGGATGATCAGCGTCTGTTGAAGAAACTGAAGTCCGATATGCTCAGCACTATTGAGTACGCGCCGATTTGGATAATCATGGCGGTCGCACTGGCGTTGGGTATCGGTACAATGATCGGCTGGCGTCGCGTGGCAACGACTATCGGTGAGAAAATCGGTAAGAAAGGCATGACCTATGCTCAGGGTATGTCTGCCCAGATGACGGCGGCAGTTTCTATCGGCCTGGCGAGTTATACCGGGATGCCGGTTTCTACCACCCACGTGCTCTCCTCTTCTGTTGCGGGGACGATGGTCGTTGATGGCGGCGGCTTACAGCGCAAAACGGTGACCAGCATTCTGATGGCCTGGGTATTCACCCTGCCAGCTGCGGTACTGCTCTCCGGCGCGCTCTACTGGATCTCCTTGCAGTTCCTGTAATTACACGCACCAAAACGAGCGGGTCAGTAAACTGGCCCGCTTTTTTATGTGTTATCTCTATGGCGTTTAATGCCAAATCATCAACGCAATCAGACTAACCACCACCAGACCACACAATGCGCTGGTCAGGATAAACTGCCGACGTACGCGCTCACAGCGACGGATAAACTCATCATCGTGATGATCGCGATACCGTTGCGCATAGATATACCAAACGAGACGCACCTGTTTGTTAGGTTGACCATGTGAGGTAAAAAAGCCCCCTCCATCTACATATTGATAGAGCAATGGATCGCAATTACGCAGTACCACTAACAACGCGCGTAGTGATGAGAAATAGCGCGCCATGTTAACAATGCAAACGACACATAAAGCCCAAAATAATGCGACGGTGCTTATCATACCTCCTCCCCGGCGACCTGCCCGCGGAGTTCCACTCCGGGGCTACCGCTCCCGATACGCTGCCAATCAGTTAACACCAGGTCCTGGAGAAACCGCTTTTGTCGTGACGAACATCAGAGCGGCTCTATAGATAGTGTAGGAGATCAGGTTGTTTTTTTTCCATAAGGTTAACCACTATCAATACATTCATGTCGAAAATTTGTTTATCTACCTGGTAAGCGAGGCGGATTGACGGATCATCCGGGTCGCTATAAGGTAAGGATGGTCTTAAACTGAATCTTTACGGCTGGGTTAGCCCCGCGCATGGAGTTCGCAGGACGCGGGTGACGTAACGGCACAAGAAACGCTAGCTGGCCAGTCATCGACAACTTTATGGAAGGAGTAACACTATGGCTTATAAACACATTCTCATCGCGGTTGATCTCTCCCCGGAAAGCAAAGTACTGGTAGAGAAAGCGGTTTCTATGGCCCGCCCCTACAATGCGAAAGTTTCTCTGATCCACGTAGATGTGAACTACTCTGACCTATACACCGGGCTTATTGATGTGAATCTGGGCGACATGCAGAAACGCATCTCTGAAGAGACTCATCACGCTCTGAGCGAACTCTCCACCAACGCAGGTTATCCCATCACTGAAACTCTTAGCGGCAGCGGCGATCTGGGCCAGGTTCTGGTTGATGCAATCAAGAAATACGATATGGATCTGGTGGTTTGTGGTCACCACCAGGACTTCTGGAGCAAGCTGATGTCTTCCGCACGCCAGCTTATCAACACCGTTCACGTGGATATGCTGATTGTTCCACTGCGTGACGAAGAAGAATAATCCCCCCTCTTCGAATCGCTCCTGAACGCCCGCTTTTGCGGGCGTTTTGCTTTTTGGCGCGTCTTGTTGCCAGATGCGGCGTAAACGCCTTATCTGGCCTACGGTCAACGTACGCAATCAAAATCTCTGCCAAATTCAAAATTTAACACCATCATAATCTTCATCATTAGTGTGATCATCTGGTTATTTTCTGTTGTAATAGTGTATTAATCTATTCATTGCATCAATATTAAGGATCCCTGACAGAGGTAAACTTTTTCGCGCGTTACCCCTTACGCGTTCATACTTTTCAGGATGGTATTGGAAGGTTAATAAATATGAATACAACAACACCCACGGGGATGCTGCGGCAACCTCGCCCATTTTTCATGATCTTTTTTGTCGAGTTATGGGAGCGATTCGGCTACTACGGCGTGCAGGGCGTACTGGCGGTTTTCTTCGTTAAACAGCTCGGATTCTCACAAGAGCAGGCCTTTGTCACCTTCGGCGCTTTTGCTGCGCTGGTCTATGGGCTTATCTCGATCGGTGGCTATGTTGGCGATCATCTGTTGGGGACCAAACGCACTATTGTCCTCGGGGCAATTGTGCTGGCAATTGGTTACTTCATGACGGGAATGTCCCTACTCAAGCCGGATCTCATCTTTATCGCACTGGGAACAATTGCCGTCGGTAACGGCTTGTTTAAAGCAAACCCGGCAAGCCTGCTTTCGAAGTGCTATCCCCCGAAAGATCCGCGTCTCGATGGCGCTTTCACCCTGTTTTACATGTCGATCAATATCGGTTCGTTAGTGGCGTTGTCATTGGCGCCGGTTATTGCCGACAAATTCGGCTATTCCGTCACCTATAACTTGTGCGGCGCCGGATTAATTGTCGCACTCCTGGTCTACATCGCCTGTCGCGGAATGGTGGAATACATTGGTTCTGAACCCGATTTCCGGCCAATGAGCTTCAGCAAACTACTGTACGTGTTGTTCGGCAGCGTGGTGATGATCTTCGTTTGTGCATGGCTGATGCACAACGTAGAAATCGCCAACCTGGTACTGATTATTCTCTCCATTGTGGTGACGATTATCTTCTTCCGTCAGGCATTCAAGTTGGATAAAACCGGGCGCAATAAAATGTTTGTCGCCTTTATCCTGATGCTTGAAGCGGTGGTGTTTTATATCCTTTACGCTCAGATGCCGACGTCACTGAACTTCTTTGCTATCAACAACGTGCATCATGAAATTCTTGGTTTTTCCATCAACCCGGTCAGCTTCCAGGCGCTGAACCCGTTCTGGGTCGTACTCGCCAGCCCGGTTCTGGCCGGTATTTACACGCATCTTGGAAACAAAGGTAAAGATCTCTCCATGCCGATGAAATTTACCCTCGGCATGTTTATGTGCTCACTGGGCTTTCTGACGGCTGCCGCGGCAGGAATGTGGTTTGCTGATGCACAAGGGCTGACGTCGCCGTGGTTTATCGTGTTGGTTTACTTGTTCCAGAGTTTAGGTGAACTGCTGATTAGCGCCCTGGGCCTGGCGATGATTGCCGCGCTGGTGCCGCAACATTTAATGGGCTTTATTCTCGGGATGTGGTTCCTGACGCAGGCTGCCGCATTCTTGCTGGGTGGCTATGTGGCAACATTCACGGCGGTACCGGACAACATTACCGATCCGCTTGAGACGCTGCCTGTTTATACCAACGTGTTTGGTAAGATCGGTCTGGTCACGCTGGGCGTTGCAGTAGTGATGCTGTTGATGGTGCCATGGCTGAAACGGATGATTGAGACGCCGGAAAGCCATTAATCTTTGTCGCAGAAAACTGGATAGCAATTACACTACCCAGTTTGATAATGATGATAAATGTAAGATTGCCTGATGTGCTATGCTTATCAGGCCTACAAGAGAATATCAACACATTGAATTTTCGCGACTTTGTAGGCCGAATAAGGCGTTCGCGCCGCATCCGGTACGAACACAGTAAAAGCGGGTAGCAATAATGCTACCCGCTTTTACTTTTACACTGGCGTACCAGCATAAATATCAAAACGATGCCCTTTGGTGACAACCGCGTTTGGCGTGGCGACATTCGCCAGCGGCGGCGCGTAGTCCGGGCGCTTCACCACCACGCGTTTGGTCGCCAGCAACCGCGCAGGCTCCAGCAATCCATCGGCATCAAGATCCGGCCCCACCAACGATTGAAAGACACGCATTTCTTTTTTCACCAGCGCGCTTTTCTGCTTATGCGGGAACATCGGATCGAGATAGACCACCTGCGGGCGCGGGGTAATATCAGTCAGCGCCGTCAGGCTGGAGGCGTGAATTAACTGCAAACGCTCCTGCAGCCAGCCGCCGATTTCCGCATCCGCATAACCACGCGCCAGGCCGTCGTCGAGCAATGCGGCAACCACCGGATTACGTTCCAGCATCCGCACGCGGCAGCCGACCGAAGCCAGTACAAAAGCATCGCGCCCTAAACCTGCGGTCGCATCTACCACATCCGGCAGATAATCGCCTTTAATGCCCACCGCTTTTGCTACCGCCTCACCGCGTCCGCCGCCAAATTTGCGACGGTGCGCCATCGCCCCACCAACAAAATCAACGTAAATGCCGCCCAGCTTCGGTTCATCGCGCTTGCGCAGTTCCAGATGATCCGGCGTTAACACCAGCGCCATCAGGTTGTCTTCATCGTGTTCCAGCCCCCAACGGGTCGCCAGAACAGATAAGGCGCCGTCTCCGGCGCCTGTTTCATCAATTAAGCAGATTTTCACCGAATGATCAGCCCTTAATGCCGTAATGCTCCAGCATCGCATCCAGTTGCGGTTCACGACCACGGAAGCGTTTGAACAGATCCATCGGTTCTTCCGAACCGCCACGACTCAGAATGTTGTCGAGGAACGACTGCCCGGTTTCACGGTTAAAAATACCCTCTTCCTCAAAGCGCGAGAAGGCATCTGCCGCCAGCACATCGGCCCACAGGTAGCTGTAGTAACCTGCGGCATAACCACCGGCGAAAATATGGCTGAAAGCGTGCGGGAAGCGCCCCCAGGACGGGGACGGTACCACGGCGACCAGTTTCTTGATTTCTGCCAGGGTTTCGAGGATTTTCGCTCCCTGATCCGGGCGGAACTCGGCATGGAGGCGGAAATCGAACAGGCCGAACTCCAGCTGACGCAGGATAAACAGCGCCGCCTGATAGTTCTTCGCCGCCAGCATTTTATCCAGCAGCTCCTTCGGCAACGGTTCGCCAGTTTCATAGTGACCGGAGATAAACGCCAGCGCCTCCGGCTCCCAGCACCAGTTTTCCATAAACTGACTCGGCAGTTCGACCGCATCCCACGGCACACCATTAATACCAGAAACACCCGCTGTTTCGATGCGGGTCAGCATATGATGCAGTCCGTGACCGAACTCGTGGAACAACGTGATCACTTCGTCATGGGTAAACAGCGCCGGTTTACCATTCACCGGGCGGTTGAAGTTACAGGTCAGATACGCGACCGGTTTTTGCAGCGAACCGTCGGCTTTACGCATCTGGCCTACGCAGTCATCCATCCACGCCCCGCCGCGTTTGTTCTCACGGGCATACAGATCGAGGTAGAAGCTGCCACGCAGTTCGTTGTTCTCGTCATACAGTTCGAAGAAACGGACATCTGGATGCCAGACATCAACATCTTTACGCTCTTTAGCGGTGATGCCGTAAATACGTTTCACCACTTCAAACAGGCCGTTAACCGCTTTGTTTTCCGGGAAGTACGGACGCAGTTGCTCGTCACTGATGCTGTAGAGATGCTGTTTTTGTTTTTCGCTGTAGTACGCGATATCCCACGGCTGCAACTCATCCACGCCAAATTCGGCTTTGGCGAAGGCGCGCAGTTGCGCCAGCTCTTTTTCGCCCTGCGGACGCGCACGTTTTGCCAGATCGGTTAAGAAATCAAGCACCTGCTGCGGGCTCTCTGCCATTTTTGTTGCCAGCGATTTAAATGCGTAGTTTTCAAAGCCCAGCAGTTGCGCCAGTTCGTGACGCAGAACGAGGATCTCTTCCATCACCTTGCTGTTGTCCCACTTACCGGCGTTCGGGCCTTGATCAGAAGCGCGAGTGCTGTAAGCGCGATACATCTCTTCACGCAGGGCCTGGTTGTCGCAGTAGGTCATAACCGGCAGATAGCTTGGGATATCCAGCGTCAGCAAGTAGCCTTCCAGTTCTTTCGCTTCGGCCTGGGCTTTTGCCGCAGCCAGTGCGCTCTCTGGCATCCCCGCCAGTTCCTCTTCGTCGGTAACGAGTTTGGTCCAGCCCATCGTCGCATCAAGGACATTGTTGCTGTACTGGTTGCCCAGTTCAGAAAGACGGGTGGCAATCTCTCCGTAACGCTGCTGTTTCTCTTTCGGCAGGCCGATACCAGACAGTTCAAAATCACGCAGTGCGTTATCAACCGCTTTCTTCTGCGCCGTGTTCAGCGTGGCGTAGTTATCGCCATCGCGCAGGTCACGGTACGCTTTATACAGCCCTTCATGTTGCCCGACCCAGGTGCTGTATTCCGACAGCAGCGGCAGAGTTTGTTCGTAGGCTTCACGCAGTTCCGGGCTATTTTTCACCGAGTTCAGGTGGCTGACCGGGGAGAAAATACGCCCCAGCACATCGTCCACTTCCGCAAGCGGCTGGCAGAGATTTTCCCAGGTGTACGGCGCACCCTGCGCTACCACGCGCTCCACATTTTCGCGGCAATCGCTCAACGCTTTGGTTACAGCGGGAACAACATGCTCTGGCAGGATTTTAGAAAATGGTGGTAGTTCAAAGGGAGTCAGTAACGGATTCGTCATAGGTACAGTCCTGGTTAAATAGGGGGAACGAAACGCTCACAGGCGCTTTACATAATGTCTGTAGCATGGGGTTAAGTGTAGTGAATTTCAATGAGAAACGTTACGCTTTCGCGGCGGCGGCCTCTTTTCGGTATACTGTCCAGATACGCTTTTGTGCGCCCCGAATACGGGCCGATTTTTACTTACCGGAACACCTTTATCCATGCTCAGTTATCGCCACAGCTTCCACGCTGGCAACCACGCCGACGTCCTTAAACATACCGTTCAGAGCCTGATCATCGAGTCGCTGAAAGAGAAAGATAAACCGTTTCTCTATCTCGACACCCACGCAGGTGCCGGGCGATATCAGTTAGGCAGCGAACATGCCGAACGTACTGGCGAATATCTCGAAGGCATCGCCCGTATCTGGCAGCAGGACGACCTGCCAGCAGAACTGGAGCCGTACATCAGCGTGGTGGAACACTTCAACCGTAGCGGTCAGTTGCGTTACTACCCCGGTTCGCCATTGATTGCTCGTCAGTTACTGCGTGAACAGGACAGCCTGCAACTGACTGAACTGCACCCGAGCGATTACCCGTTGCTACGTTCTGAATTTCAGAAAGACAGCCGTGCGCGCGTCGAAAAAGCCGACGGTTTCCAGCAGCTTAAGGCCAAACTGCCGCCGGTTTCTCGCCGTGGTTTAATCCTTATCGATCCGCCATATGAAATGAAAACCGACTATCAGGCGGTGGTCAGCGGCATTAATGAGGGGTATAAACGTTTTGCTACGGGCGTCTATGCGCTGTGGTATCCGGTGGTATTGCGCCAACAAATCAAGCGCATGATCCACGAGCTGGAAGCGACCGGTATCCGTAAGATCATGCAGATTGAACTGGCGGTACTGCCAGACAGCGATCGCCGTGGCATGACCGCTTCCGGCATGATTGTGATTAACCCGCCATGGAAGCTGGAACAGCAGATGAATAACGTGCTGCCGTGGCTGCACAGCAAGCTGGTTCCGGCAGGCACCGGGCACGCCACTGTAAGCTGGATCGTGCCGGAGTAATTGCAGCCATTGCTGGCACCTTTTACGTCTCGCGCTACAATCGCGGTAATCAACGATAAGGACACTCTGTCATGACTAAACACTATGATTACATCGCCATCGGCGGCGGCAGCGGCGGTATCGCCTCCATCAACCGCGCAGCTATGTACGGCCAGAAATGCGCGCTGATTGAGGCCAAAGAGCTGGGCGGCACCTGTGTGAACGTTGGCTGCGTGCCGAAAAAAGTAATGTGGCACGCGGCGCAAATCCGCGAAGCGATCCACATGTACGGCCCGGATTACGGCTTTGATACCACCATCAACAAATTCAATTGGGAAACGTTGATCGCCAGCCGTACCGCTTATATCGACCGTATTCATACCTCCTATGAAAACGTGCTCGGTAAAAATAACGTTGATGTAATCAAGGGCTTTGCCCGCTTCGTTGATGCCAAAACGCTGGAGGTTAACGGCGAAACGATTACTGCCGATCATATTCTGATCGCCACCGGCGGTCGTCCGAGCCACCCGAATATTCCAGGCGTGGAATACGGTATTGATTCCGATGGTTTCTTTGCCCTTCCCGCATTGCCTGAGCGTGTGGCAGTGGTTGGCGCGGGTTACATCGCCGTTGAACTGGCTGGCGTGATTAACGGCCTCGGCGCGAAGACGCATCTGTTTGTGCGTAAACACGCACCACTGCGCAGCTTTGACCCGATGATCACTGAAACTCTGGTCGAAGTGATGAATACCGAAGGCCCCACATTGCATACTCACGCCATCCCGAAAGCGGTGGTGAAAAATGCCGATGGTAGCCTGACGCTGGAGCTGGAAGATGGGCGCAGTGAAACGGTGGATTGCCTGATTTGGGCAATTGGTCGTGAGCCTGCCAATGACAACATCAACCTCGAAGCCGCGGGCGTTAAAACCAACGAAAAAGGCTATATCGTCGTCGATAAATATCAAAATACCAACGTTGAAGGTATTTACGCGGTGGGCGATAACACGGGTGCAGTGGAGCTGACCCCAGTGGCTGTGGCGGCAGGCCGCCGTCTCTCTGAACGCCTGTTTAATAACAAGCCGGATGAACATCTGGATTACAGCAACATTCCGACCGTGGTCTTCAGCCATCCGCCGATTGGTACTGTTGGTCTAACGGAACCTCAGGCACGCGAGCAGTATGGCGACGATCAGGTGAAAGTGTATAAATCCTCTTTCACTGCGATGTATACCGCCGTCACCACTCACCGCCAGCCGTGCCGCATGAAACTGGTATGCGTTGGGCCAGAAGAGAAGATTGTCGGTATTCATGGCATTGGTTTTGGTATGGACGAAATGTTGCAGGGCTTCGCGGTGGCGTTGAAGATGGGCGCAACCAAGAAAGACTTTGACAACACGGTTGCCATTCACCCGACGGCGGCAGAAGAGTTCGTGACCATGCGTTAAATGTTAAAGGGCAAAGAGTGGTGTGCTCTTTGCCCTTAATTACGTTTCCGCTATCAGTTCAGAAGCTGAAGCAGAAAGCGGATCAGTTCCAGTAGCGCAATTAACGCCCCAAGAACGATGATTGCTTTATCAATCACCCGTTTTCTCCATGCGATGGAGTGAGAATGCATCCGCTTACTCATCCACTGCCTGTCACGGTGCGTGTCTCATTGTTAGATGACGACTATCTCACTCCGGCCAGAGCATCAGTTAACGGCACCACCCGTACCACTGATCAGGACTTTGAAAGCGTTTATGCGCATTGCCAGAGTGAAAATGCCTCAGAGCTAACTGGATAATCATACAGTATGTGCAGGTCATAAAACCAGCACGTCCTTGCAATAGTTTCAGTATGGTATTAGCATTGATGCGTTAGATGATGACTATCTCACTCCAGCCAGAGCCACCAACTCAGGGCTGAAAAGTAAAAAAACCGACGTAAAGTCGGTTTTTTTACGTCCTGATTCGGACAAAATTTAGTACGGCGGCAATCAGGTACAATGCTCAGGAGTTCGAGGCGAAAGAATTCATGACCATGCGTTAATGCTTTGTGCCCGTTATATCGGGTTTTAAGCTGCTGGTTTGGTTCTCTGTTAGCGAGCGATGCCGGTAGGGCTGCGATGTCAGGTTCAATCACTTCCGTAACAGAGTCACCAGTATTATCAGGCCAATTATCATGGCTATCAGCTTCGGTGGCGGCGTGTTCTTCCAGAATACTGAATGGCCCTGTACTGACCTTCCCATTTTCCGTTGTACTTCCTTCATTCGCTTCAACCGTCGTTGTCTCTTCTCTCTGCGTGCTGTCATGTTCTGTTCCCTTTCTCATCAGGCTTGCATCATCAGCAAACCATTCGTCAAAACGGCCCATAAGCGTCCTCAAAGGTCGATTTATCAGGTATCGAAAGGAAGATTTTCGGGAGACTGTGATTTTGGATGGAGGCGGGGAATTGTTGTGATATGCACTTGCGCACAGTGCAGTGGTGCACTATCATTGTGACATTCATTAATCATCATGGAGGATAAAATGACCAATGACCAAAAAAAATTAACATAAAGGATTTCAGGGATGCGTGGCTTGATGATTTTTTTGAATTTTCAACACCACACAAAAAGATACCTTCTGATATTCATATTACATTGTTGCGGAAGCTGGATATTATCAATGCCGCAACGACCTGGAAGGACTTGAGATCACCACCAGGTAATCGGTATGAGGAATTGTCAGGGAAGCTAAACTGCTATTCATCAATAAGGGTGAATAATCAATATAGGTTAATTTTTAAGTGGGTTAACGGAAAGGCCGAGGACTTGTATCTCGACCCTCACAAATACTAAAACAAATACCCGGCGGATGGACCGGGTACTGACCAGAGTCCACTTAATACGCACGCTAGTAAGGGCAAAAAATGAAACAGGCAACCAGAAAACCGACGACTGTAGGTGATATCCTGCTGTACGAATACCTGGAGCCGTTAGAGCTTAAGATCAACGAGTTAGCAGAAATACTTCATGTTCATCGCAACACCGTAAGTGCTCTTGTTAATAATAATCGTAAGCTAACGATGGATATGGCATATCGCCTGGCAAAAGCATTCGATACTTCTGTAGATTTTTGGATTAATCTTCAGACCGCAGTAGACCTGTGGGAAGTTGAAAATGATATGCGCGTTCAGGAAGAGTTAAGCCGTATCACTACTGCTGAAGAATTTATTTCTCAGCGGAATCTGAATAAAAAAGCAGCCTGATATTGTAAAACACAGACAAAAAGCCCACTCAAAAAGTGGGCTTTTTTTTGGAATTAATGAACATTAAACCTATCCGTACAGAACAGGATTATGAGGACGCACGCACTGCGTGCGGTCGAACCGATGTTCGATAACGAACCAGAAATGAACACCCCGGAAAATGCAGAAAATGTACCTACCCTGCGCATCAACGAGGTGAATGTCACCGAATTGCCTGTGCAGGCTAATGTTGAGTCGTGAAGATGGGAATAATTTGCTTCCACCGCGCCCACGACATGAACAAAATACAAATAACAATACAACTACATTACATTTTATAAATGGTGAAAAAATTAATCTACATAATATTTTTGCACAGATATTACCGTGAGTATAAAAATAACACTGTCTATTTTGAAATAGACGGTGTTATGAGACATAATATAATAACATTACCCCCGCCAATGACATCCATCAAGAAGCATAGCTGAAGCATATAAATATCAGACAGGTTTACGTTACTATCAGGTATATCTCCAGGCAAGCAGATGAAAATCATAAATAAATATCTATTATATTTTTAATATTTGTTGATAAGGATAGTAACATGAACAAGACAAAAGGTGCACTCATCCTCAGCCTTTCATTTTTGCTTGCCGCATGTAGTTCGATTCCGCAGAATATCAAAGGCAACAACCAACCAGATATTCAAAAAAGTTTTGTTGCTGTTCATAACCAACCAGGTTTATATATCGGTCAACAAGCACGCTTTGGCGGTAAGGTTATCAACGTCATTAACGGCAAAACAGATACGCTGTTAGAAATCGCCGTATTACCGCTGGATAGCTATGCCAAACCCGATATTGAAGCTAACTATCAGGGCCGCCTGCTCGCCAGACAAAATGGCTTCCTTGACCCGGTGAACTACCGCAATCACTTTGTCACCATCCTCGGCACAATTCAGGGCGAACAGCCGGGTTTTATCAATAAAGTCCCGTACAACTTCGTTGACGTAAATGTACAAGGGATCCAGGTATGGCATTTAAGAGAAGTGGTTAACACCACCTACAACTTGTGGGATTACGGTTACGGCGCTTTCTGGCCAGAACCGGGTTGGGGTGCGCCGTACTATACCAATGCAGTTAGCCAGGTAACACCTGAACTGGTGAAATGATTTAGCCTGAAGAAGCAGGTATTTTTAAGATACCTGCTTCTTCGACACTAATATACAGTAAGCAGATAAATATAATAATAATTCCAGCCCAGTTAATTACCTTTGGCTACCTGATATAAAGTTAATATTCGCAGCAGGAGTCGGCTATGTTTCTTGTTATTACCAGAGATACGATGTTCTTTATTGCCATGAAGAACATTCTAAATAAAGGTAATGTCGTTCATATACAGAATGAAGAAGATATCGACTTAACGTTGCATCAGAACGCCTTAGTCATTATTGATACATTAATGAATAATGTTTTTCATTCGGCGATGCTCACGAAAATTGAGCGTCTGAGGCCGTTCCATGTCATTATTTTCTCACCATTTAATATTAAACGCTGTCTGGGGAAAACTCCGGTCACATTTGTACAAAGAAATATTACCATCATTGATTTTGTCGCGCTAATCAATGGCAGTTACTGCTCTGCGCCAGAAGCTGATGTCTTACTGTCACGAAAACAGCATCAGGTACTGACTTGCATTGCTACAGAAATGACAACGGAAGATATTCTGGAGAAGTTAAAAATATCGCTCAAAACATTTTACTGCCACAAACACAATATCATGATGATCCTTCATCTCCGACGGATCAATGAGCTGGTTCGCCATCAACATATTCATTATCTGGTTTAAATCATCTACCCGACGCGGGTCATGAATACTACAGGGGCCCGGCTACCGCCGGACCTCCGGGTAAATGCGCCTTATGCCGCAACATCTTCCTGCGTCAGCGCTGCAATCTGTTTACGCCACTGCGCTTGTTCCTGTTCCCCTTCAGTACGCTGACCATAGAGTTGCGCAATCTGCGTACCATCATGAGCAAACAGTTCCAGGCTAGTCACATAGCCATCACTGGCAGGCTTGCGTGTTACCCAGGTTTCGGCAATGCTCTCCGCCAGCAAATGAAGAGTAAATGTTGGGTTGAAAATATTCAGCCAGCCTTTCATCGGCACCACTTTTTCAACCACACCAGTGAAAATCTGTACACAGCCACGGTTACCAACAAACACCATGATCTCATTACCATCTTGCCGGGCAGAATCCAGAATCTGCGCCAGTGCGCTGTTGGAGACTTTGCAGGCCAAATCATCTGCCACCAGATTAAAAGCCTGCTGACGCGTCAGATTATGTCGCTTGAGCAGCGTAAAAAACTGATGAACATCAGTCATCGCCCGCCACTCTTGTTCGACTACACTGGCGTCGACTTGTGTTTTCTCAACTGGCGCATCAACAGCCTGTAGCTCAAGGGGCGTATTTTCCTCGACGATAAAGCGCGCCAAAAGCTCACTCCATGCCGCCATATCGGTGCTGTCGGTGGCATAAACTTTTAGTAATGCATCGCCCTGATGATCAAAGAACTGAATACTCTGGCGCTCACCGCGAGCCGTGTTTTCTTTGACGTGGAAAACACTGGCCCACTGATTGAGAAACAGACGCAGATCCAGCGCACGCGGGTTGAGGATCAATCCGGCATGTCCGTTCAGATGTTGGTTCGTGAACGCTCCCACTTGCTCATGGACGGCATATTCGTTACGGCAAATGCATTTGGTTTCACCAACGCTTTCCAGCGCCGCCAGAATCTCGCGAATATCACCGCGCATCCGCCACGCATCATGAGTTACGCGGGCAAATGCCAGTTCAGCTTCACTGATATTCATTAAGCCTGCGATGTCACGCGCGTACTTTCCGGGATTTTGTTCTTTTAACTCAAGCCAGCGTGTGTAGTAATTCATTGTCTCTCTTCCTTCCAGATTAATGCCCCGAATTAACGGGGCCGCTTCTTACCATTGATAACTCACGAAGATTTTTCCGTTACGGCCATCCTGCGGGATACCCTGCGGCGACCAGTACTCTTTGTCGAAAGCGTTACCCAACACCAAAGTGGTGGTCATGCCTTTGAGCGCCTGCTGTCCTTGATAACTGACGTAGAAATCATTCACGCCGTAGCCCGGTTGTTTGCTGTAACTGCTGCTGATATGCGTTGAACGATCGGCAAACGTTCCGACCCAACCGACAGAGAAGCCACTGTGGGCGATTGGAATATTCAGGGTACTGGTGACGGTATCCGGGTTAATAGTAGAGATATATTCCCCGGTATCAGTGTCTTTGCCGCGAGTACGGTTATAAGCCACATCAAGGCTAAACAGATCTGCGGTATATTTCGTCATCACATCCCAACCCCAGATTTTGGCGTTCGGAACGTTATAAGACATGGTTGTCGCCGCCGCGAAATCGACGGTCGTGGAGATATAGTCTTTCGCTTTGGTATCGAAGTAGCTGGCTTTAAATTCCAGGGCATCATTAGGCAACATCAGGTCATCAAAACGCAGTCCAAAGCCGTACTCCTGCGTTTCGTTAGTTTCCGGGCGTAAGTTCGGGTTTGGCACCCAATAGTTGGTATAGAAACGACCAATCGAGAAGTGCTTAGAGTCGTTATACATTTCTCCCATCGTCGGGGCGCGGAATGCCTGCGCATATGAGCCAAACATCATCAGCCAGTCGGTCGGGCTGATAGTCAGCCCCGCACGAGACGACCATTTGTCGGCATCAACATCTTTGTAACCGTCGCTACTACCGCGATAGCTGTCATAACGAGTTCCGCCAAGCAGGGTAACAGGCAGATCGCGTAAAGTGATCTCATCCTGTAGCCAGCCAGAGCTAAAATCGATTTTTGCCTGAGGGAACCCCGTCGTCGCGCCGCCCGGATGCTGTTCCTGACGATAATACTCGCCGCCATACGTCAGTAAGTGAGAAGCGAAACTGTCAGCAAACAGAGTAGAGCGGTTTTCCAGCTTACCGCCTTTTGTCGTCTGTTCCCGATATTCGCTGGAACTCCCCGTGTTTTGCGCATTAATACGGACTTCTGACCAGTAAATTTTTGCATCAGCATTTAACCAGTCGTTATCCTGTGGGGCGAGTTTATAAGAAAGTTGCGCATCGCGTTGAATCGTTGAACGATTGACCAGCGGATTACTGCTGTCAGAAGCCTCAACGGTCTGCGGATTTTTCGGTTCACGCGCGTCGTTATTGTAATAACGCACGGAACCGCTCAGGGCCTGGGCTGAATCAATTTGCCAGGTCCCTTTCGCCAGCATGTTATTGATGGCCTCGTCATTCGGTGCCGTCTCTCCGTCGCTCTGGCGTAAATTCCCTCTATCGCGGCTAGACCAGGCCACAATACCATCCAGATTTTCAGTTCGCCCAAAAGCACTGGCGCCTAACCCCAGGCTGTGATCGCCGGTGCCGCCAGTACCAAAGACACGAAAACCGCTATTTTGCCCTTCCTGCAATAAATCTTTTGCATCGACTGTATCGTAGGAGATCACCCCCCCCAGCGCGCCACTGCCATAGAGTAATGCCGAAGGTCCACGAACAATCTCAACGCGTTTGATCAGCGCCGGGTCGAGGAAAGTTCCATTCAAGTGTCCGGTATCTGTTCCCTGACGAACGCCGTCAACAAGAATCAGCACGCCGCGATGGTCATAGCCACGCATGTTCACATCCTGGCCGTTCGTCCGCCCGGTGCCGTCAAGGGTAATCCCGGGGACAGAGCGCAATAAATCGGTGGCTGAAGTCGCAGTTTGGTTTTCGGGAGTAGAAGAGTCGATAACGCTGACCATCATTGGCGCTTCGAAGGAACTTCGGGCATTCCCTGTCGCAGTAACGGTCATTGTTTCAGTGGCAAAAGCACTCATCGGCAAGGTGGCGGAAATAGCCAGAGACAACAAACTCCAACGCAACGAGGTAAATTGCGGACGTGACATAGCGATTCTCCATGAGGAAAATAAAAAATGCTGGCTACCGGGGTAAAAACCGGGGCGGCTGGCGAAAATAAATTTATATACGATTCAACGCGATAGATTTAATTACGAGAATTAACTGGCGTTTATATTCCGTGATATCGCCTGTTATTTCTGACAATTAAGCAAAAGCTCGCCTTTTTTTGTCAGGCAAAGTGACATGCCACGTCTGGAGTGAAGAGTGCTGTGTATTATCCCTGGCAAAAGCTATTATTTTGTTATTCATATGGGCATGTTTTGTTAAAGCAAACGTGATAATGAGAATTATTATCGATCATTTTTTTATGATCAAGCTTTTTTTTAACCGCTATTAGCACAATAAACAGGGGGTTATAAAACCTGTTTATACCTCGTCAACCACTGCGTTCTTGCGATGACTCACCGCCACAACATTGTCACGAAACGCTGTCGTTAGCCGCCATAATTTTTCCATCTCTTTGCTCTGTAATCCGCGACAGCTCTGGGATTACACCTTTTTACCCCCCTGACATTTAGCCATTGCAAAATGCGTTAGCTAACGAAGCATTTTGATAAAAATCAAAAAATTCGTTCTTGCTCCCTCTTGCATATTGAACCCGTTGTCGTGTTTTATATATAACCTAAATGATAATCATGTTCATTCTCAATTTGATAAGAGCTCTCATATGATGCCAAGGATCACCAACCGGCAGTTTCTTTTTTCCCCGTTGACGTTATGTATTTCAGTGATAACCGCCGCCGCGAAGAGCGCGGTAAAACCTCAGCCCATGAAAAAGCTGTTTACGGCTGTACTGGCGCTTAGCTGGGCCTTTAGCGCAACGGCAGCCGAACGTATTGTGGTCGCAGGAGGATCACTGACGGAGTTGATCTACGCGATGGGCGCTGGCGAGCGCATAGTTGGCGTCGATGAAACGACATCTTACCCCCCGGAAACCGCCCAACTGCCTCATATTGGCTACTGGAAGCAACTGAGCAGCGAAGGCATTTTGTCACTTCGCCCGGATAGCGTAATTACCTGGCAGGATGCCGGTCCGCAAATTGTGCTGGATCAGCTACGGGCGCAAAAGGTCAACGTTGTTACCTTGCCACGTGTACCGGCAACCCTTGAGCAGATGTACGCCAACATTCGCCAACTGGCAAAAACGTTACAGGTCCCTGAACAAGGCGACGCACTGGTGACACAAATCAATCAACGTCTGGAGCGAGTTCAGCAAAGCGTGGCGGCAAAAAATACCCCGGTTAAAGCCATGTTTATACTCTCTGCAGGCGGAAGCGCGCCGCAGGTTGCGGGTAAAGGCAGCGTCGCGGATGCCATTTTGTCGCTTGCCGGAGCAGAAAACGTCGCAACTCACCAACAGTACAAAAGCTACAGCGCGGAATCGCTGATTGCAGCGAACCCAGAAGTGATTGTCGTGACCTCACAAATGATCGATGGCGATATTAATCGTCTGCGTTCTATTGCCGGAATTACCCACACTGCCGCATGGAAAAACCAGCGCATTATCACCGTTGATCAAAACCTGATTCTGGGAATGGGTCCACGTATTGCTGATGTCGTTGAGTCTTTACACCAGCAGCTTTGGCCGCAATAAATGGATTTAAATCAGACGAATGAACACAAATAACATCCTGGATCTCACGCCACATTTTGCGTTAGACGGTGACCAGCCATTTAAAGACAGACGCGCTATGATGCCGTTTCGCGGAGCCATTCCGGTCGCCAAAGAGCAACTGGCACAGACCTGGCAAGAGATGATCAATCAAACGATCTCACCGCGTAAGCGACTGGTTTATTTGCACATTCCTTTTTGCGCGACGCACTGCACGTTTTGCGGTTTTTATCAAAACCGTTTTAATGAAGATGCGTGCGCTCATTATACCGACGCCCTGATTCGTGAAATCGAGCTGGAAGCAGACAGCGTATTACATCAGTCCGCCCCTATCCACGCGGTCTATTTCGGCGGCGGCACGCCTTCCGCGCTCTCGGCACGCGATTTGGCAAGAATCATCACCACCTTACGAGAAAAGCTACCGCTGGCGCCGGATTGCGAAATCACCATTGAAGGCCGGGTACTGAATTTTGACGCTGAGCGAATAGACGCTTGCCTTGATGCGGGAGCAAACCGCTTCTCGATTGGTATTCAGTCCTTTAACAGCAAAATTCGCAAGAAAATGGCACGCACCTCGGATGGCCCAACAGCCATTGCGTTTATGGAAAGCCTGGTCAAACGTGACCGGGCTGCGGTGGTGTGCGATCTGCTGTTCGGTTTGCCTGGTCAGGATGCGCAAACCTGGGGAGAGGATCTGGCTATCGCTCGCGATATCGGTCTCGACGGTGTTGATCTCTACGCGCTCAATGTCCTTCCCAATACGCCACTGGGCAAAGCCGTGGAAAATGGGCGCACTATCGTGCCCTCTCCGGCAGAACGTCGCGATCTCTACCTGCAAGGGTGTGATTTTATGGACGATGCCGGCTGGCGTTGTATCAGTAACAGCCACTGGGGCCGTACCACACGCGAACGCAATCTCTATAACCTGCTGATTAAACAAGGAGCCGATTGTCTGGCCTTTGGTTCCGGCGCTGGCGGTTCGATTAATGGTTACTCCTGGATGAATGAGCGCAACCTGCAGAGCTGGCATGAATCCGTCGCGGCAGGCCAAAAACCGTTGATGATGATGATGCGCGCCGCCGAACGTAATGCGCAGTGGCGTCACACTTTGCAGTCGGGTATTGAAACCGCGCGTGTACCGCTGGATGAACTTACGCCACATGCCGAAAAACTCGCCCCGTTACTGACCCAATGGCACCAAAAAGGCTTAAGCCGCGATGCTTCAACTTGCCTGCGGTTGACCAATGAAGGTCGTTTCTGGGCAAGCAATATTTTGCAGTCTCTTAATGAACTGATTCAGGTACTTAATGCGCCAGCCATTGCGCATGAAAAACCATAACAGGAGTAATTTATGAGCCATGTCTCGTTACAGGAATTTTTGAAAACGGAACCGGACGGTACGCTGGAAGCGGTTGCCGAACAATACAACACCACATTGCTGGAGGTAGTGAAACATCTCCCCTCCTCTACCGTAGTGTCTGGCGATAAATTCGACACCATCTGGGATACCGTCTGCGAATGGGGCAAGGTCACCACGCTGGTGCATACTGCCGATGTGATCCTCGAATTTAGCGGCGAACTGCCTTCAGGTTTTCATCGCCACGGCTATTTCAACCTGCGTGGAAAACATGGCATGTCCGGGCATATCAAGGCAGAAAATTGCACGCATATTGCCCTGGTCGAACGTAAATTTATGGGTATGGACACCGCATCCATTCTCTTTTTCAACAAAGAAGGCAGCGCGATGCTAAAAATTTTCCTTGGCCGCGATGACCATCGCCAACTGCTGAATGATCAAGTTAACGCTTTCCATTCGCTGGCTGCGTCTCTGAAGGAAGAAGCCTGATGGCACCGTGGCTACTCTTTGGCGCAGGTGGAAAAGGCGTCGGCGCCAGAACCCTTGAGCTGGCGCTGACGGAACAACGCCCGCTCGCTGCTGTCGTTCGCCATGCCGATACCGCGACGAAACTGGCGCAACAAGGCGTGCAGGTTTTTACTGGCGACGCCTGTGATGCCAGCGTGGTCGCGGCGGCCTGCCGTGCGGCTGGCCCGCAAGCGCTTGTCATCTCAACAATGGGCGGCGCTCAGGATTATCTGGCCCACAGAACGGTGATCGATGAGGCCGAAAAAGCAGGCATCACACGCATGATTCTGGTGACGTCACTGGGCTGTGGCGATAGCTGGTCATTTTTATCGGATCGCGCTAAAGCCGCGTTTGGTCAGGCGGTACGGGAAAAAACTCTGGCGGAAAGCTGGTTGCAAACCAGCCAGCTTGACTATGCGATTCTCCGTCCCGGAGGCCTGCTTGATGGTGCGGCAACGGGCAAGGCGCTACGCATACAAAATCAGGAATGTCATGGTTTTGTCCGCCGTGCCGATGTCGCCATGCATATTCATGAACTGGCAAACGCGCCAGCACTCAACAAGCAGATCTACAGTCTGATTGAACCAGGCCTGAAACCGGCGTAATGCCATGCGGCGCGGAAGCTCCGTGCCGCAACGTCATAGTGGAGTTTTGCGTGCTCAAGGATTCACTCTCTTCCGCCAGGGTCTTGATGGGGCTATCACTATTATTGCTTGCCCTGGTGCTGTTCGGCGCCAGTCAGGGAGCATTAAAAATCAGTTTTAACGCCCTGTTTGATGAGGAATATCGCGATATCTGGCTCAATATTCGTCTGCCTCGGGTTTTACTGGCGGTGCTGGTAGGCGCGGCGTTGGCAACTGCCGGGGTGATTATGCAGGGGCTTTTTCGCAACCCAATGGCTGACCCGGGCTTACTCGGCGTCAGCAGCGGTTCTGCATTAATGGTTGGCGTGGCAATTGTGCTGCCTTTTTCTTTTCCGGTAGTGCTGGTGCTGTATGAACAGATGGTTTTTGCCATCGCCGGAAGTTTAGTTGTCTGTACCATCATTTTTCTCATTACGCAGCGCCATCGCGATGGCAGCATGATGCAATTGTTACTGACCGGTATTGCTATCAATGCTCTGTGCGGCGCGGCGATCGGCGTGCTGAGTTATATAGGCGATGAGCAGCAACTGCGGCAACTGACGTTGTGGATGATGGGTAATCTCGGCCAGGCGCAATGGCCAACATTACTGGTCGCCAGCTCATTCATTCTGCCAGCGATTATGGCGACAACCTGTCTCGCCGGAACGCTGAATTTACTCCAGCTTGGTGATGAAGAAGCCCACTACCTCGGCGTGAACGTTAAACGTAAACGCCAGCAATTACTGTTAGTGAGCTCACTGCTCGTTGGCGCTGCCGTATCGGTAAGCGGAATTATCGGCTTTATTGGCCTGGTGATCCCGCATCTGATTCGCATGACTACCGGGGCAAATCACCGCTGGCTAATCCCTTGCTCCGCCCTCGCCGGAGCCTGTTTATTGCTGATGGCAGACACACTCGCCCGCACGCTGGTACAGCCAGCAGAAATGCCCGTGGGACTCTTAACCAGCCTGCTTGGCGGCCCGTATTTTATGTGGTTGATTCTGCGCAACCGGAGGACGTCATGATCAGCGCCAGGAATCTGGTTTATAGCCTTCAGGGGCGGCGTCTGACTGATAATGTCTCGCTGACTTTTCCCGGCGGGGAAATTGTTGCCATTCTCGGCCCTAATGGCGCGGGAAAATCTACGCTGCTTCGCCAGTTAACCGGCTATCTTCAACCGGATAGCGGTGAATGTCGGTTGTTTAATAAGCCATTAAATGAATGGTCAATCACTGAACTGGCAAAACACCGGGCCGTGATGCGTCAGAATAGCCATATGGCATTTCCATTCAGCGTACAGGAAGTGATCCAGATGGGGCGGCATCCGCATCGTACGGATGTTCAGCGTGACGAAACTACGCAGATAATGGCGTTATGCGACTGTCAGGCGCTGGCACACCGCGACTACCGGCAATTATCTGGCGGTGAACAACAGCGTGTACAATTGGCGCGCCTGCTGGTGCAACTCTGGGAACCCACTCCCTCACCGAAATGGTTATTTCTTGATGAACCGACATCGGCACTGGATATTCACCATCAACAGCATCTGTTTCGTTTATTACGCCAGTTAGTTCACGAGCGACAGTTTAATGTTTGCTGCGTATTGCACGATCTTAATCTCGCCGCCCGTTATGCTGACCGTGTTGTATTGATGCAAAAAGGCAGGGTTGTCGCAGAGGGTAAACCACAGGATGTGTTGACCCAGCAAACACTAACAATGCTCTATGGCGCGGATATTACGGTATTAAGCGATTCCGCCAATGATTCGCCGCTGATCATTCTCGATCGTTAAATACAAAAGGAGCAACAAGATGTCTCAACTTGCTGCTCCCTTTGGTTTCATTTCTATTAATTTGGCAGGACATTGGCCAAATTATCTTTGAAGGAATACAAATTTTTCTGCGGGTTTTTCTTACAATATTCGATCACTTTGGGGATCTGAGTCAGGTCAGTTTCATTTAGGGTTACAGTATCGCCGCCTTTATAAACCGTTTCTTCATGCAGCATCCACCATGCAACAGGCGTCATCGCTTTTGGATTCAGGTCAATAAACTCCTGGCAGGTCATATCTTTAGCGGATTCATTAGCAGCCAGTACTGATTGCGCATTAGCCAGTGACAATGCTGCTACAGCGCCAATAAAAACAATGGCTTTACGTAGAGATGAAATATTCATTTTGCAACCTATTCGTCAACGCATATATGTACGAACAGGAGGATTACTTATATTTGGAAAAGCAATCCTCTGTTGTTTAACACATAAGGAAATACGGCTTTATGCATTCCCAGGATTACATATCTTTCTTAATCTTGTCCCATTCGCCTTTAACTTTATCTTTAAAGTTAGCTTTTTTATCCTGGTTACAAGCCTGGATAATAGCAGGCGTTGCCGTGGCAATACCCTGAACATCTAAAACCGCATCTTCTGGTTTATCTTTATTGTTTAATGCTTCAGCATAACCGACAGCGGTTGGCTGGAAGGATTCGTCCACAGCCAGGAAATCTTCACAGGTCCAGGAGTTGACAGGTTTTTTGTTATCAACAGCTGCTTTTTGCGCATCCGCTGCATTGCTCACAACTGGCAGAAGAAGCAGGCCACCAAGAATAACGCCTAATGCTTTTTTCATCGTAATATCCTCAACTATAAAGTGAAAGAGCCGTCACGAATCAATTTCGACACTGAGGTTATAACCTGGTTTTCTGGGTATGTCATGTTAAGACAAAATATCAAAATCAGATATTTTTATTTTAATACAAAGAGTTACATAGACGCCAGATACATTAATTAGGAAATTTTTATTAAATCGACTGCATTCTTAGATGCATTTTTGGCATAGATTGATAGCAGGGGTTTTCTTCTTAAATTCGTAGGGGTGGTTCTATGTTATATATAGACAAGGCAACTATTTTGAAATTTGATCTGGATATGCTTAAAAAACATCGGAGAGCAATCCAGTTTATTGCGGTGCTGCTGTTTATTGTCGGTTTACTGTGTATCAGTTTTCCGTTCATTTCTGGAGATATCCTTAGCACGGCCGTCGGCGCATTATTGATCTGCTCGGGAATTGCGCTGATTGTTGGTTTATTCAACAACCGTAGCCATAATTTTTGGCCGGTATTATCAGGTTTCCTCGTTGCTGTCGCCTATTTACTCATCGGCTATTTTTTCATCCGTGCGCCAGAACTGGGCATTTTTGCTATTGCAGCATTTATCGCAGGGTTGTTCTGTGTAGCGGGGATTATTCGTCTGATGAGCTGGTATCGCCAGCGTTCAGCTAAAGGTAGCTGGCTACAATTCGTCATTGGTGTGCTGGATATCATCATTGCCTGGATATTTCTTGGCGCGACCCCCATGGTTTCTGTAACGCTGGTTTCAACTCTGGTAGGGATCGAGCTGATATTTAGTGCTGCCAGTTTGTTTAGCTTCGCCAGTTTGTTCGTGAAAAAATAACGGACATCAGGCGCATCATCACCCTATTTTCCTTCCCGCCTCATAATCACTTGTAGTGACTATGAGGCGCATCATACTCCCGTCACAGTATGACCACTCTGATAAATCACATATTTTCGCTGAAATAACCGTCGCATGAAGATTAAATTAAGCCAATGATATTTCTAAAATTTACATATATTACATATCAAATTAGCCATTTCAAACATTATCATGGCTGATATTTTTCGTTGTCAGGTTTAATGTTTTTAAAGTGCTGTGGGAAAGTAACTAAAGGTTCGGTGGCGTTGATTAAATGAATAAAAACGTTGCCATTCATTTTTCTGCAACAGGTGAACGTTACGTTGCATAAAAATCCAAATATTAAAAGAAAGCTGGCAATCCAATTGCCAGCCTAAGTCGAAACAAGGAGACTCGATATTTACGGATTACATTTTTACTTTAGTTATATTCTTCAGAGATCACAAATGGGTAATTGATAACTTATTCCTGAACAGATATCTGCAAATGTTAGTGTTTTGTTTAATAAACACAAAGTGATAACAACCAGGAATGTTACCCAGGACTAATATATGGAATACGTGATGGATAAATCTGAAGTTTTGATTAGTGTTAATAGACGTATTAGTTCACGAAGGGCAAGGTTCTTATAGGCGTTTACTATATTGAACACCACGTCAGGGCATGGATGTAAATAATGAAAAGGATGACATGTTCGAAACGATAACGGCTAAGGAGCAAGTTATGATTTTTCTCATGACGAAAGATTCTTTTCTTTTACAGGGCTTTTTGCAGTTGAAAGATAATCACGAAATGATAAAAATCAATTCCCTGTCAGAGCTCAAAAGCGTAGACAACAAATCATTCAAGGTGATCATTGATACCTATCATAATCATATACTTGATGAAGAGGCGATTAAGTTTCTTGAAACATTAGATGCAGAGAGAATTATTGTCCTGGCCCCCTATCACATCAGTAAACTTAAAGCCAGATCACCTATTTATTTTGTCAGCCGAAAAGAAAGTATAAAAAAACTCCTTGATATTACTTATGGCAAACACTTGCCTCATAAGAACTCGCAATTATGTTTTTCGCATAATCAATTCAAAATTATGCAACTGATTCTGAAAAACAAAAATGAAAGCAATATCACGTCAACGCTGAATATTTCGCAACAAACGTTAAAGATCCAGAAATTCAACATTATGTACAAGCTCAAACTTAGGCGCATGAGCGATATCGTAACCCTGGGTATCTCTTCTTATTTTTAGTCAGGGTCTGATTGCCTGAAATTGATGGCTGGCATGACGAGGGATGCAAATGCTGATTCCATTACTCCCGGTAATGACCGCAGGAGAGGCAAAAACGAATTTATTCCCCTGGTTTATGTATCCACCAGTAGAGACCTTCGTTGCCCGGATGCTGGCAAAGGCTGCCTGCAGAACGGCAACATTTTTTTTACTGTTGGCATCCCCCTACGAGGTTCTCTGCCTGCATGTGCCCTTGCTGGCTGACAACCACGCCATGACTTGCACTATGCCGCTGGTCTGTAAATCCCTCATATATCTCCTCGTACACAATTCAACGCTCCGTTATTTCTCACAAATTTTCAGGGACTAAAATGAACAGAAAAAGAAAACTGTTAATACCGTTGTTATTCTGCAGCGCGATGCTCACTGCTTGCGATGACAAATCAACGGAAAACGCTGCCGCCATGACGCCGGAAGTGGGCGTAGTGACACTCTCGCCCGGTTCAGTCAATGTGATGAGCGAATTACCCGGCAGAACTGTACCTTATGAGGTTGCCGAGATTCGCCCCCAGGTGGGTGGCATTATCATTAAGCGCAACTTTATCGAAGGCGATAAAGTGAATCAGGGCGATTCACTGTATCAGATTGATCCCGCGCCCTTACAGGCAGAATTGAACTCCGCCAAAGGTTCGTTGGCGAAAGCGCTGTCCACCGCCAGTAATGCCCGCATCACCTTCAACCGCCAGGCCTCGTTGCTGAAAACGAACTATGTCAGCCGACAGGATTATGACACCGCACGTACCCAGCTAAATGAAGCGGAAGCCAATGTCACCGTTGCCAAAGCAGCGGTTGAGCAGGCAACCATCAACCTGCAATACGCCAATGTTACCTCGCCGATTACAGGCGTCAGCGGAAAATCGTCAGTCACCGTCGGCGCTCTGGTTACTGCTAACCAGGGAGATGCGCTGGTGACCGTGCAGCGCCTTGATCCGATTTATGTCGATCTCACCCAGTCAGTGCAGGATTTTCTGCGTATGAAAGAGGAAGTCGCCAGCGGACAAATCAAACAGGTTCAGGGCAGTACGCCAGTGCAACTTAATCTGGAAAATGGCAAACGTTACAGCCAGACCGGAACACTGAAATTTTCTGATCCGACGGTCGATGAAACCACAGGTTCAGTGACTTTGCGGGCGATTTTCCCTAACCCAAATGGCGACCTGCTACCGGGTATGTACGTCACGGCGTTAGTGGATGAAGGCAGCCGTCAGAACGTGTTGTTAGTGCCGCAAGAAGGAGTCACACATAACGCCCAGGGTAAAGCGACAGCGCTCATTTTAGATAAAGATGATGTCGTACAGTTACGCGAAATTAATGCGACCAAAGCCATTGGCAATCAATGGATCGTCACTGCCGGATTGCAGGCCGGTGACCGGGTGATCGTCTCGGGTTTGCAACGCATTCATCCGGGCATCAAGGCACGCGCTATTTCCTCCAGCCAGGAAAACGCCAGCACCGAATCGAAACAATAACGTTGCAGGCTTAAGGGGACTTTCATGGCTAACTATTTTATTGATCGCCCGGTTTTTGCCTGGGTTCTTGCCATTATTTTGATGCTCGCAGGTGGCCTGGCGATCATGAACTTACCGATAGCGCAATATCCGCAAATTGCACCGCCAACTATCACTATCAGCGCCACCTATCCGGGTGCCGATGCCCAAACGGTAGAAAATTCTGTCACTCAGGTGATTGAGCAAAATATGAATGGACTTGATGGCCTGATGTATATGTCATCGACCAGTGACGCAGCAGGTAATGCTTCTATCACCCTGACCTTCGAGACAGGAACATCACCCGATATCGCGCAGGTCCAGGTACAGAATAAACTGCAGCTTGCCATGCCATCGCTACCCGAAGAAGTTCAACAACAAGGGATCAGCGTCAATAAGTCGAGTAGCAGCATCCTGATGGTGGCGGCGTTTATCTCTGAAAACGGCAGCCTCAACCAGTACGATATTGCAGATTATGTGGCTTCTAATATTCAGGACCCATTAAGCCGTACCGCAGGTGTCGGTAGCGTGCAGCTTTTTGGTTCCGAGTACGCCATGCGTATCTGGCTGGATCCGCAAAAACTCAATAAATACAACCTTGTTCCTTCCGATGTCATTTCCCAAATCAAGGTACAGAATAACCAGATATCCGGTGGTCAACTGGGGGGAATGCCACAGGCGGCAGACCAGCAACTGAACGCCTCAATCATTGTGCAGACGCGTCTACAAACGCCGGAAGAATTTGGCAAAATCCTGCTAAAAGTTCAGCAGGATGGTTCGCAAGTATTATTGCGCGACGTTGCTCGCGTTGAGTTGGGTGCGGAAGACTATTCCACGGTGGCGCGTTATAACGGCAAACCTGCCGCCGGGATCGCCATCAAACTGGCTGCCGGAGCAAACGCGCTGGAGACCGCACGCGCAGTAAAAGATGAACTCAACCACTTATCGGCGTATTTCCCCGCCAGTCTGAAGACGGTTTATCCGTACGACACTACGCCGTTTATCAAAATCTCGATTCAGGAAGTCTTCAAAACGCTGGTTGAAGCTATCATCCTCGTCTTCCTGGTCATGTATCTGTTTTTACAGAATATCCGTGCCACTATTATCCCTACTATCGCCGTGCCGGTCGTTATTCTCGGAACGTTCGCTATCTTGTCCGCGGTTGGTTTCACCATCAACACGCTCACCATGTTTGGGATGGTGCTGGCGATAGGGCTTTTGGTGGATGACGCCATCGTAGTGGTAGAGAACGTCGAGCGTGTGATGGCGGAAGATAAACTGCCGCCGAGGGAAGCGACGCATAAATCGATGGGACAAATCCAGCGTGCACTGGTCGGGATTGCCGTTGTTCTGTCTGCAGTGTTTATGCCGATGGCCTTTATGAGTGGGGCAACCGGCGAGATTTACCGTCAGTTCTCTATTACGCTGATCTCATCCATGCTGCTTTCGGTATTTGTCGCGATGAGCCTGACTCCTGCCCTTTGCGCCACCATTTTGAAAGCCACGCCAGAAGGCGGCCACAAACCGAACGCGTTATTCGCTCGCTTCAACCATCTGTTTGAACAATCGACTCAGCACTATACCGACAGTACCCGTTCGCTGCTGCGCTGCACCGGGCGTTATATGGTGGTTTACCTGCTGATTGGCGCCGGAATGGCGGTGCTGTTCCTGCGCACACCAACCTCTTTCTTACCGGAAGAGGATCAGGGGGTGTTTATGACCACCGCGCAGTTACCGTCAGGTTCTACGATGGTTAACACCACGAAAGTGCTGCAACAGGTCACTGACTACTATCTGACAAAAGAGAAAAAAAATGTCGAGTCAGTATTTACCGTGGGCGGCTTCGGCTTTAGCGGTCAGGGGCAAAACAACGGTCTGGCATTTATCAGTCTTAAACCGTGGTCCGAACGTGTTGGCGAAGAAAATTCAGTTACCGCGATCATTCAGCGAGCAATGATCGCCCTGAGCCGCATTAACAAAGCGGTCGTCTTCCCGTTCAACTTACCTGCGGTGGCAGAACTGGGAACAGCATCAGGTTTTGATATGGAGCTGCTGGACAACGGTAATCTGGGGCACGAAAAACTGACCCAGGCGCGCAACGAACTGCTATCACTGGCAGCGCAATCGCCAAATCAGGTCATCGGCGTACGCCCAAACGGCCTGGAAGATACACCGATGTTCAAAGTGAACGTCAACGCCGCAAAAGCCGAGGCGATGGGCGTCGCGTTGTCTGACATCAATCAAACTATCTCTACAGCCTTTGGGAGTAGCTACGTTAACGACTTCCTCAATCAGGGCCGTGTGAAAAAAGTGTATGTCCAGGCGGGAACGCCGTTCCGTATGCTGCCAGATAACATCAACCAATGGTATGTGCGCAACGCATCCGGCACCATGGCGCCGCTTTCTGCCTATTCCTCTACTGAATGGACCTACGGTTCGCCACGACTGGAACGCTACAATGGTATCCCGGCGATGGAAATTTTAGGGGAAGCGGCGGCAGGAAAAAGTACCGGTGACGCGATGAAATTTATGGCGGAACTGGTGGCTAAACTTCCGGCTGGCGTCGGTTACTCCTGGACCGGGCTGTCATACCAGGAAGCGTTATCGTCCAACCAGGCGCCTGCGCTGTATGCCATTTCACTGGTCGTCGTGTTCCTCGCTCTCGCCGCGTTGTATGAAAGCTGGTCAATCCCCTTCTCGGTAATGTTAGTTGTCCCATTGGGCGTCATTGGCGCATTACTGGCAACAGACCTGCGCGGTTTAAGTAATGACGTCTACTTCCAGGTAGGGTTACTGACAACCATCGGGCTTTCCGCCAAAAACGCCATCCTGATCGTCGAATTTGCGGTTGAGATGATGCAGAAAGAAGGGAAAACACCTGTAGAGGCGATTATCGAAGCGGCCCGGATGCGTTTACGTCCAATCCTGATGACATCTCTGGCCTTTATTCTTGGCGTCCTGCCGCTGGTTATCAGTCATGGCGCAGGTTCTGGCGCACAAAATGCGGTAGGTACCGGGGTTATGGGGGGGATGTTTGCAGCAACGGTGCTGGCTATTTACTTCGTGCCTGTCTTTTTCGTCGTCGTGGAACATCTCTTTGCCCGCTTTAAAAAAGCGTAACGTGTGAATAAGAGTAAGGCTGAACGTGAATGTTCTGCCTTGCTCTTTTCTGTCAACCACTCGCCACTCAACAACCAACTCACCATCAGAAATACCAGGCTTAGCAAACAGCATTGAAAGTAAAAACCACTCCAGCCGTTAGTCATCAATTTAAACAAAACAATGCTAACCCACATGAACGTAATTGTATGAATTGTAAGCCTGATAATCCCAAACATACCGTTTATTTTCCTCCTGAAAATGCCTTTATCTATTTGCAAACTGCGAAAGATAACTTGCCAGTATCCCCGGCAGAGATGAATGGGAAAAGATTCTCACACGAAGCTGGAGGCAGATCCTGACCAACTTTCGAATGAGAAATACCGTCAGGAGAGCATCCCCGTTGACTGTTGCGCAAACTGATGCGGTGTTATGCCATAATACTGGCGGAAAGTATTAATAAAGTACGACGTGCTGCTATAGCCGCATTTTTCTGCGATCATCGGCAGCGGAATCTGTCGTAACTCGAGTAATCGTCTGGCCATAGACATTCTCGAGGTCAATAATATTTTGCTAAAACAGGTGTTTTCATCCTTTAACTTCTTTTTGATTAAACTTTCACTGGTGTACATCTTTTCTGCGATATCACGCAGGTACCAGCGCCTGGCAATATCAAAGCTAATAATGCGTTCAACCTTTCCTGAAACCGTACTAATGCTATTAAGAAGAAAAGGAATCAACTCCTTATTTCGAGAAAACATCGAAAGACAGGAGAAATAGAGCATGTTACTTAATGTTGTGGAGATAACATCTTCTTTAGCAAAACTATCGAATATCGCCGTTACGAGCGGCATCGGTGGCGCTGGATTAACCAACAACTTTTTTTTACCATGCAATCCTAAATACTGAGCCGGTAGGCGAATATTGTGCAAATAATGAGTGATGATGCGTTCATCTATATCCAGATTGCGGACATTTGATTCATTAAACTCTAAACTCTCCACCATATTTTTATCCATCAATAGAATACTATCTTTGTGCAAAGATAGTTTCTGCTGCTCATGGTATATGTCAAATGAGCGACAGGTGAGGATCACCGAACAAACATGTGCCATGACAAGCCCTTATATTCTATTACTACAAACACTACCATTCAGTATACAAATTAAATAATGCATGACTTACTCCAGAAACCCAAACTGCCAAAATTAGTAGGACCAAAAAGTTGACCATAGCACAATATGCTTAACCAGTTAATTGTTAATAAGCAAATGTTTCAACTATATATTTAAAAAAACATGTAGCTTATGTTTATGGAAAATTGGCTGATCTTATCCCCAGTGAAAGTTATATTTTCCTTACTGAGGGCACAAAGTTTCCGTACCAACAAGGAGTGTTATAACGGTTTATTAGTCTGGAGACGGCAGACTATTTTCTTCCCGGTTCCCCTATGCCGGGATTTTTTTTATGTTTAAAACAGCAATTATAACCTTATCGTTACTTCATGGTGACAAAAACTCTCTTGCGCAGTAATGTCCGTTATCAGATGGTTATTAAACACTCTTTTAGTAACTCGTTCCTGATACTCTGTCGGTGTCAGCCCATAGTAATTTCGAAAAACATAAATAAAATATGACACACTGTTATAACCACAAGATAACGCCGTTCTTTTTATAGAAAACTCCGGCATAACAATCAGTTGTAACGCTCGCTGCATTCTACATTCGGTAAGTAGCTGTGAATAAGACGTCCCTTCTTCATGCAGTTTTTTCTTCAACAAACTCGGACTCATCAATAACTCACTGGCAATCTGTGCTAATGACCATTCACGAGCGATATTATTGTTGATTACCGTACACACCCGCACTCGCATACTCGGCTGCAATATATTCATAAGCAGCGGTATAAACTGTTTATCTTCAAGAAAAAGAGATAATAACGCAAATATCAATGCTCTTTTACGCAGAATCTCACTATAACGGAGATGTTTATTCTGCGACAGTCGCGTTATCTCCTGAAAAATCGGAATATCTCTGGTACAGTGATGAACGATTAGCGAAGGTGCTTTTTTATGCGTATGAAGATTTAATGCCTCCTCCTTGAGCATCGGGAGAAATAATGAAAGTGTTTCCTTCGTGATAAATACTACGTTCTCAACATACTCAGGAACAGAGACCTGATTTGCATCTGCAAAGACTAAATCATTACCGTAAAGACGGTGATGCTCGCCATTAACCGTGGTGAGAATACATTTATGTTTTGCGTACGCAATTAAACAATTTCCACATGGTGATTGCATAATAGATACACTTTAACAAAACATGTAACTATATTTTAATGTAGCACGCTTTCCTCCTGTGTCAAATTATTAATCAAACAAATCGTAAACAACAAAAATAATAGCTTCCTAAGAAACTACATATTTCGCCCCAGTTCACATTATTGCTGCATCGTTAAGAATAGAACAACGCAATAAACTCTATCACGACACATTTAATATTTTCCGAATGTGAAAGAACCATCTAATAAGCTGAAGTTTTCTCATAAAAAATGACCAGAATATTTCTACCCTGGTCATTACGCCACAGCTCTTCTTTTGTGGGATATATTTTCTTTTATCCAGTAAAGCTTTAAATCGGTCTACCTGCATTCTGAGTATGCAGACACTCCCCGTTATCAGGTATGTTTAAAGCTGTTCTGTTGCGCAATACCCTGCAGTTTCGGGTGATCGCTGAGGTATTTCAGAGAAGCCTTGTAGTCTTCCAGCAACAGCTCAGCAAAGTCCATTTCGAAACCACGACGGCACATAATGCGCATCACCACGATGTCAGAGGCTTCACCGCTGAGGGCGAAGGCCGGAACCTGCCAGCCGCGCAGGCGCAGACGTTCAGAAAGGTCATACAGGGTATACCCCGGATCTTCTCCGTCTTTCAGCCTGAAGCAGACCGCCGGAATACCTTCATCCGGGCGACCGGTGCAGATGAACTCATACGGCCCCAGTTTGGCTATTTCATCCGCCAGGTAGGTGGCAACCTGATAAGAGGCATTCTGCACTTTGGTGTAACCTTCACGGCCGAGGCGCAGAAATTCATAGTACTGGGCAATCACCTGACCCGCCGGGCGGGAGAAGTTGATGGCGAAAGTCCCAATCTGACCGCCGAGATAGTCAACGTTGAACACCAGTTCTTTCGGCAGCGCCTCTTCATCACGCCAGATAACCCAGCCGCAGCCCAGTGGGGCAAGGCCGAATTTATGGCCCGAAGCGCTGATGGATTTCACACGCGGCAGACGGAAGTCCCAGACGATATCCGGGGCGACAAACGGCGCAAGGAAGCCTCCGCTGGCGGCGTCGATATGCATGTCGATATCAATACCGGTATCGGCCTGGAATTTATCCAGCGCATCATGCAGCGGTTGCGGGAATTCATAATTACCGGTGTAAGTCACGCCGAAGGTCGGCACCACGCCGATGGTGTTTTCGTCGCAGGCTTCAATCATGCGTTTCGGATCCATAAATAGTTGACCGGGACGCATAGGGATCTCGCGCAGTTCCACATCCCAGTAGCGGGCGAATTTATGCCAGCAGATTTGTACCGGGCCGCACACCAGGTTGGGTTTATCCGTTGGTTTACCCGCAGCTTCCATACGTTTGCGCCAACGCCATTTCATCGCCATGCCGCCGAGCATACAGGCTTCGGAAGAACCAATGGTGTTGGTGCCAACGGCCTGACCATTTTTCGGCGCAGGCGCATGCCACAGGTCGGCAACCATGTTTACACAACGCAGATCAATGGCGGCAGATTGTGGATATTCTTCTTTATCGATCCAGTTCTTATTAATCGACAGATCCATCAATTTATGCACATTTTCGTCGTCCCAGGTCTGACAAAATGTAGCGAGGTTCTGTCGGGCATTACCATCCAGATATAATTCATCATTGATAATTTGGAATGCGACATCTTCTCGCATTTCATGCAGCGGAAAACGTTTAGACTCCGCGATAGTGGAAATAGCCTTTGTGCCAAAGCGTGAATCGAGTAGTTCTGAGCGGAAATCCGTTAACAACTTCTGTTCCATTTCGAACTCCTTAAATTGATTTGAAGGCAATAAAAAAAGTAGGATTAATCAGAAGGGGACGCAAGGAGTTACGAATATAATTTAAATAACAAAATCCTAAGCAGAAAAAAGTCTTATTATTATATAAAGATTCGCGCCGACAATATAAAAACAGGTTTTATTGAAAATAAAAATCGCCCGAATATTTTACTTCGGGCGATTAAATTAATTATTGTTTATCTTGCATATAGGGTGTGTAAACCCCATTCAGACTGTGCAGGAAAGCAACAATATCATCCACATCTTCCTGCGGCAGCTCTTTACCAACCTGATAGCGCAGCATCAATTTTACCGCCCCATCCAGCGTCGGCACGTCGCCACGGTGGAAGTATGGCGCCGTCAGCGCAACGTTACGCAGACCCGGTACTTTTTGGCGCAATTTATCGCGTTCCTCTTTAGTGACATTCATACGACCAATATCCGCCGCAGTAATTTCACCAAAGTTAAAGTCTTTTTTCAGGCCCAACGGTTCAAAGGAACGTCCGCCGAGAATAATACCGCCATGACAAGTCGCACATTTATTATCTTTAAATAACTGATAACCTTTTTTCTGTTGTGCCGTCAGCGCATTTTCATCACCACGCAACCATTTATCAAACGGTGAATCTGGCGTAATTAATGTTTTCTCAAACTCAGCAATTGCATCAGTAATACTTTCACCGCTAAAACCTTGTGGATATACCGCGAGGAACTGCGCTTTCAGCGCCGGATCTTTTTCCAGCTTCGCGATGATTTCGTCCCAGGATTTTGACGCCATTTCAATCGGGTTCAACGGTGGCCCACCAGCCTGATCCTGCAACGTTGCGGCGCGCCCGTCCCAGAACTGCTCAACGTTAAACACCGAGTTAAACACTGTCGGTGCATTAATAGGGCCAACTGCGCCACCAACGCCAATCGAGGTTTTTCTGCCATCGACGCCACCCGCGTTTAACGCATGGCAATGCGCACAGGAAATCGTGTTATCACTTGATAAACGGGGATCGTGATACAGCGCAAAGCCCAGCGCCACTTTTTGCGCATCAGTAGGCAATTTTTGCGGGATAGGCTGTACCGGCTCATTACGATGCTCTGGCGCTGTGTCAGCGCTGGTGTAATATTCTGCACGTTGCTTCGCAACCCACGCGAGAATTTCCGCACGCTCTTCATCACTCACCTTACCCGCCCAGTGCAGCGCGGTATAACGTGTTGGCGGCATCGTTTCGTATTGCATTACCCATTCAATCTTATTCAGATCGCTTTGCGAAACAGGTTTATCGGCCAACAATGCCGCACGGACCGCTTCTAAGTTGAAAGATTTATATCCCAGCCTGATGTCGTAATCCATCAACTGTTTTGCACCAGGAATATAATAATAGACAGGTAATTCTGCTGAAGGCGTATGACAATAATCGCATCCCTTCTCGCTGAGAAAACCCAGAACTTTATTATTTTCGCCAACAGTTGATGCCTGAACATCGACCTGTTTACTGCGTTTATTATCGTGGTACCACACGTAACCAGATAATCCTAAATAACAAATCGCGACGCCAGCGATGCCGATCGCGGTAATACGTGAGACCATTCTCATTATTCTTCCCTCACGGTGGTGAGTTATGGTGAGCCAGAAAATTCTCCAGATAGCAGCAAAAATCTCTGCGAGACAAAGACATCATAAAAAAACAGGAATATATGTTTTTTTGATAGGAATCAATCTATCATATAAATATAAGCTATCAATAAGATAGTCTGTGCCTATTATCGGTGTTCGGTATGGCATATCACGACTTGTACGAATATAAAATTGAATATTCCGAAAACAAAAAACAATAAGAAAACATTATTTTTATAAAACTTATTGATATTATAACGTTATATTTTTTTGGTAAGCGAATAAACGAAATCTACCGCACGCTATGTTGTCCACCTACCGGAACGAATGACTATCCTTAAAGGAAAGCTCAATTATTAGAGATAAATTTCGGAGGCTGGATCCTTATGCTCAATCAGAAAATTCAAAATCCTAATCCAGACAAACTGACGATCGAGGTCAATCTCTGTTATGAACTGGATCCGTATGAATTAAAACTGGATGAGATGATTGAAGCGGAACCGGAACCCGAAATGATTGAGGGACTGCCCGCCTCAGACGCATTAACACCAGCCGATCGCTATCTTGAGTTGTTCGAGCATGTCCAGGGCGCGAAAATTTTCCCGGACAGCAAAACTTTCCCCGACTGTGCGCCCAAAATGGACCCGCTGGATATATTAATTCGCTATCGAAAAGTGCGCCGTCATCGGGATTTTGACTTACGCCAGTTCGTTGAAAATCATTTCTGGCTGCCGAAAGTCTACGCCAGCGAGTATGTATCGGACCCGCAAAATTCGCTAAAAGAGCATATCGACCAGCTATGGCCGGTATTAACCCGCGAGCCACAGGCCCATATCCCGTGGTCGTCTCTGCTGGCGCTGCCGCAATCGTACATTGTGCCTGGGGGACGTTTTAGCGAGACCTACTACTGGGATTCCTATTTCACTATGCTGGGGCTGGCGGAAAGCGGGCGCGAAGATTTGCTGAAATGCATGGCCGATAACTTCGCCTGGATGATCGAAAACTATGGTCACATTCCCAACGGCAACCGCACTTATTATTTGAGCCGCTCACAGCCGCCCGTTTTTGCGCTGATGGTGGAACTGTTTGAAGAAGATGGCGTACGCGGCGCGCGCCGTTATCTTTCCCATCTGAAAATGGAATATGCCTTCTGGATGGACGGCGCACAATCGCTGATTCCCAACCAGGCTTACCGCCACGTAGTGCGAATGCCGGACGGTTCTCTGCTCAACCGCTACTGGGACGACCGTGACACGCCGCGCGACGAATCCTGGCTGGAAGATGTGGAAACGGCGAAGCACTCTGGTCGCCCGCCGAACGAGGTATATCGCGATTTACGTGCGGGGGCGGCTTCTGGCTGGGATTATTCCTCCCGCTGGCTGCGTGATGCAGGCCGTCTGGCCAGTATTCGCACCACTCAATTTATCCCCGTGGACCTTAATGCTTTCCTGTTCAAACTGGAAAGCGTCATCGCCAATATCTCAGCATTGAAGGGCGATAAGGAGGCAGAAACCCTGTTTCGCCAGAATGCCAACGCTCGCCGTAATGCAGTAAACCGTTATCTCTGGGATGATGAAAACGGCATCTACCGTGATTACGACTGGCGACGTGAGCAGTTAGCCCTGTTTACCGCTGCCGCTATTGTGCCGTTATATGTCGGCATGGCAAGCCATGAACAGGCCGATCGTCTGGCAAATGCCGTGCGTAGCCGATTACTGACGCCTGGCGGCATTCTGGCGAGCGAGTATGAAACGGGCGAACAATGGGATAAACCGAACGGCTGGGCACCGTTACAATGGATGGCGATTCAGGGGTTCAAAATGTACGGTGATGACCATCTGGGCGATGAGATTGCGTGTAATTGGCTAAAAACGGTGAATCAGTTCTACCTTAAGCACCACAAACTGATCGAGAAATACCATATTGCCGACGATATCCCTCGGGAAGGCGGCGGCGGCGAATACCCATTACAGGATGGATTTGGCTGGACTAATGGCGTGGTACGGCGATTAATGAGTTTGTACGGCGAACCGTAATATTTTTACAGCCAGCCGCAAACACCCTGCTGGCTGTAAAATTATCCCCTTCAGGAGGAGATATTTAACATCATTGCCGCCTGAGTGCGATTTTTCACTTCCAGACGCCGATAGAGCGATTCCAGATGCGCTTTTACCGTTCCGGTACTGATATTTAACGCCCGGCCAATCTCTTTATTTGATTCGCCGGCTGCCAGCATAGTTAAAATTTCCCGCTGACGGGCGCTTAACGATTTCAGATCTTTCATGTCTTTTTCCGGCGTAGTTCGCCAGTCTCCTGGCAGAAACATCATCCCCATCGCCGTGCTATTTACCGCCAATGCGAATGTTTCGACGCCTGAATCACGCGGCACAATGGCCATCACATTAAAATGGATAACTTCCTGTAACCATTGTTTGTTACAGTCCGTCGCCGTTATCAACACCTTAACATCAGGAAATTGCACCACGGTTTTTTGCAGCAACCAGTAGCAAAACTCGCCATCCTGATCGCCATCAAGCATAACTAAGGCTTCGGGATAACTTTCCAGCTTTTGCCATAACTCGTCTGCCTGACTGACCCCCTGAATACTCACTCCTGGAATACGCTGCTGTAAACTGACTTTCATTCCATGAATAAATATTGACTGCCTGTCAAACATGACTATTTGCATTACTGAATCTCCACCTGGATACGTTAAAAGCCTTAAGTAGTGGAAGGGTATTACCCGAGAGACCAAATAAGAATTCGCCATTTGGCGGTAGCCATTCTACAGATACAAAGGGAGGAAAAGAGTTACTGATATAAATAGTTACAGCTAAACGTCTGAAATTACATGTCGAGGGCACTATTTAAAACATTTTTAAGGATATCCTTATATTTCTGTATCTTCTTCAAACAACATCAATGATGTCGTTTATTACGCTATATTTTTCCATCACGAAAAAAATGCTCAACTTGCGCACAATTAGCCTATGCAGCAACTTCGCATTTAAAGAAATGAATGAAAATAGCCACCGTTACCCTGCTATTTTCCTGACTCTATACGCTATTACGCCCTTTCCTTCTGAAAAATACGTGATTTCACCGTTACAACGTTGTGAAATCACGTGTTAGATGTTAGAAAAAACAATAAACAATGCGATATACGCATTACTGTTTCTCTATGAACAACAATCGGTCAAATAAATGGATAAAATTCATGCAATGCAGTTGTTCATTAAAGTTGCAGAGCTGGAAAGTTTTTCCCGCGCGGCAGATTTCTTTGCTTTGCCCAAAGGAAGTGTCTCGCGTCAGATACAGGCGCTGGAAAACCAGCTCGGCACTCAGTTGCTGCAACGTACCACGCGTCGGGTTCGGTTAACCCCGGATGGGATGACCTATTACCAACGGGCAAAAGACATATTGAGTAACCTCAACGAACTGGACGGTCTGTTTCAACACGACGTCACCAGTATCAGCGGCAAATTGCGCGTCGATATTCCGCCCGGAATCGCGAAAAATTTGTTCCTGCCACATTTACCCGATTTCCTGTATCAGTATCCTGGCATCGAACTGGAGTTGAGCAGCAGCGACCATCCGGTGGATATTCTTCGCGATGGCTTTGATTGTGTCGTACGCATTGGCACATTGCCCGACGACGGAATGATCACCCGTCCGCTCGGCAAGTTGACGATGGTCAACTGTGCCAGTCCACACTACCTGACACGTTTTGGCTACCCGGAAAACCTGGACGATCTCACCTCACACGCACTGGTGCATTACACCCCGAATTTAGCGGTGCATCCGTTAGGTTTCGAAGTCGCCAGCGACAATGGCGTCCAGTGGGTAAAATCCGGCGGTATGTTGACTGTAAACAGCAGCGAAACCTATCTCGCCGCCGGACTGGCCGGGCTTGGCATAATCCAGATACCACGCGTGATAGTACGCGAAGCCCTGCGCGCCGGGCGGCTTATCGAAGTACTACCCGGCTACCGCGCTGAACCACTGCTCATTTCTCTGCTTTACCCGCAACGCCGGGAGCTTTCCCGCCGTGTAAACCTGTTTATGCAGTGGCTGGCCGGCGTAATGAAAGAACACCTGAACTGACCGACTATACTTTTTAAAAAAGACAACAACAGAAGGACTAAAGAGCGGATGACTCAGGAAAACGAGATCAAACGTCCCCCTCAGGATCCAATTAACCACCTGAAAAATAGCGACAAGGGCAATAAAGTCAGTCTGGCGCTGGAAACCGTCACTACCACCGCCGAAAAAGTCCAACGTCAACCTGTCATCGCGCACCTGATTCGTGCGACAGAGCGCTTTAATGATCGGCTGGGCAACCAGTTTGGCGCGGCTATCACCTATTTTTCGTTTTTGTCGATGATCCCAATTTTGATGGTGTCATTTGCCGCCGCCGGTTTTATCCTGGCATCCCATCCCATGCTATTACAGAATATCTTCGACAAAATTCTGCAAAACATCAGCGATCCGACGCTGGCCGCCACATTAAAAAACACGATCAATACCGCTGTTCAACAACGCACCACCGTGGGACTCGTCGGTCTGGCTGTGGCGCTTTATTCTGGCATTAACTGGACGGGAAACTTGCGTGAGGCTATTCGTGCCCAATCACGGGATGTCTGGGAACGTTCGCCGCAAGATCAGGAAAAATTCTGGGTTAAATATCTGCGTGATTTTATTTCACTGATTGGCTTGCTGATTGCGCTGATAGTCACCCTTTCGATTACCTCTGTCGCCGGTTCTGCACAGCAGATGATTATTACCGCGCTGCATCTCAACAGTATTGAGTGGCTGAAACCGACATGGCGATTGATTGGTCTGGCGATTTCTATCTTTGCTAACTATTTGCTTTTCTTCTGGATTTTCTGGCGACTGCCTCGCCACCGACCACGTAAAAAGGCGCTGATCCGCGGGACACTCCTTGCCGCTATTGGTTTTGAAGTGATTAAAATCGTGATGACCTACACCTTGCCGTCGTTGATGAAATCCCCCTCTGGCGCGGCATTTGGCTCAGTGCTGGGACTGATGGCGTTTTTCTATTTCTTCGCCCGTCTGACGTTGTTTTGCGCGGCGTGGATTGCCACTGCCGAGTACAAAGACGATCCGCGAATGCCGGGAAAAACGCAGCGGTAAAATATGTCCGATGCCGGGTCGGATAAGCATATCCGACTTACCATTGTGCCGGATGCGGCGAAAACGCCTTATCCGGCCTACGAATTTATTCGGCCTGGCTCCCCGTAGGCCGGATAAGATGCGCCAGCATCGCATCCGGCTATAATGCGCACATAACCACTTGAAACGCTTTCCCAGATCCTCTTCAGCCATCTCTTAAAGAGCAAACAATTTCATTCCGACTCATAACCTCAGCATATAAATCCAGTTAGTAACTTTTATTTAACCTAAAACCAGTTTTATCGACCATTTATGAAATTGTGTGAAGCATTTCATAGAAGAAAAATTACCGGCATAAACATTATTCACTTTTTGCCTGTTTTTTGGACACTTTCATGATTTGTTACAGATTGAAATATCACTTTTGCTATGCGTAATATGGCTATTCGTTAGCCAAAAAATAAGAAAAGATTATGCAAGCAACCGCTACAACACTCGACCACGAGCAAGAATACACGCCGATAAACTCACGAAATAAAGTGCTGGTCGCCTCCCTCATTGGCACAGCCATTGAGTTCTTCGACTTCTACATTTACGCCACCGCAGCCGTAATTGTATTCCCGCATATCTTCTTCCCGCAGGGCGATCCGACAGCAGCAACGCTACAGTCGCTCGCCACTTTCGCTATCGCCTTTGTCGCACGCCCAATCGGTTCTGCCGTATTCGGTCATTTCGGCGATCGCATTGGACGTAAAACCACGCTGGTTGCCTCATTGCTCACGATGGGGATTTCGACAGTAGTGATTGGTCTGCTGCCAGGCTACGCCACAATTGGTATTTTTGCTCCGCTGCTGTTAGCGCTGGCTCGATTTGGTCAGGGTCTCGGCTTAGGCGGTGAATGGGGAGGCGCGGCGCTGTTGGCAACCGAGAACGCACCACCTCGCAAACGTGCGCTGTACGGCTCCTTCCCACAATTAGGCGCACCAATCGGCTTCTTCTTCGCCAACGGCACTTTCCTGCTGCTTTCCTGGTTGCTGACGGACGAGCAGTTTATGAGCTGGGGCTGGCGCGTACCGTTTATCTTCTCGGCGATATTGGTAATTATCGGTCTGTATGTCCGCGTATCGCTGCATGAGTCGCCGGTGTTTGAAAAAGTGGCGAAAGCGAAAAAGCAGGTAAAGATCCCGCTGGGTACGTTGCTGACCAAACACGTACGCGTCACGGTACTTGGCACCTTCATCATGCTGGCAACCTACACGCTGTTTTACATCATGACTGTCTATTCAATGACCTTCAGCACCGCCAGCGCGCCAGTCGGGCTTGGCTTGCCGCGTAACGAAGTGTTGTGGATGCTGATGCTGGCAGTCATTGGTTTTGGCGTGATGGTGCCGGTAGCCGGTTTGCTGGCAGATGCCTTTGGTCGTCGTAAAAGCATGGTGATCATCACCTCGCTTATCATCCTGTTCGCGCTGTTCGCCTTTAATCCGCTGCTTGGTTCAGGCAATCCGATTCTGGTTTTTGCCTTCCTGTTACTGGGGTTAAGCCTGATGGGGCTGACCTTCGGGCCGATGGGCGCGTTGTTGCCGGAGCTGTTCCCGACAGAAGTGCGTTACACCGGTGCATCGTTCTCTTATAACGTGTCGTCGATTCTCGGTGCTTCCGTTGCACCGTATATCGCGGCCTGGTTACAAGCTCATTATGGGTTAGGCGCGGTTGGGTTATATCTGGCGGCGATGGCTGGATTGACGCTAATCGCCCTGCTGTTGACGCATGAGACAAGGCACCAGTCGTTATAATGTATTTGCCGGGTGCCTGGCATCCGGCAACTTACAGCGCCAGCACCACCGTATCCAGTGTTTCTATCGGCGCCGGGCGTGAAAGAAACCAGCCTTGTGCGGCGAAGGCAGGTGAATTCTGAACATCGCTCCACTCCTCCTCTGTCTCCACGCCTTCGACGATCACCCCACGACAATAGCGATTCATCAAGTGCATGAGCTGAGAAAAGAGCGTGCGGCCTTCCGGCGATTGACGCAGCATCACAAATAATTCGCGGGCGATTTTGATGTAGTCATAACGCACTTCACTTAGCGCAGAGAAATTAGCCATCCCGGTGCCGAAATCATCCAGCCACAACGGACCAAATTCGCATATTGATGCAAAAGTGGAACCTTTCGGCAGGCGAATGTGTTCCACCAGTTCGAATCGCAGCCAGGGAAGGCATTCAATCAGGCGCAAAATTTCCGGCTGCTGGCGCAGGGCGATAAGTGTAGGCCCATCAATATTGACCGAAGCCAGAAGATCGTGCTGGGCAAAAAAATCGGCTTTTTTTGCCAACAATTCGACCTGTGCCCTCACAACGTCCATACGGTGGCTGATGGTAATTTCAGCAAAATAGCGATCGGGCGGCAGCCGTTGCGAAGGGTTATCGGGATGTGTAACCACGGTCAACAACTCCACGGCCATCAACCGCCCGGAAACCTGATAAATCGGCTGCCAGGTGTAAGCAAGCTCACACTGCAACCAAAAACGCCGTTCCTGCAAGCTTTCGATACTGGCTTCAGGGTTGCTTATTCGCTGGATAACCTGCCTTATCATCGAAGATGTCCTGTGTTTAAGAGTGATACAGCCCGGACTCGACAAAGATTATCGGCGCGTAGTACCAGAACTTTACCGCCTGATGCCGCTAAATTTACCCGCACAACGGCATAATCATCCAGGAACACGTTCTGGTTCAAAAAAATAATGGAACAGCGTTTTAATATAGTTGACCAGCAAACCACCACAGCGCAAACTAACGCTAATTTTTACAAATCGGGTTCACGACTATGTCCAAAAAGATTGCCGTGATTGGCGAATGCATGATTGAGCTTTCCGAGAAAGGCGCAGACGTTAAGCGCGGTTTCGGCGGCGATACCCTGAATACTTCCGTTTATATTGCCCGTCAGGTCGTCCCTGAGGAGTTAACGGTTCATTACGTAACTGCGCTGGGAACGGACAGTTTTAGCCAACAGATGCTGGATACCTGGCACGCTGAAAACATCGATACTTCCCTGACTCAACGGATGGAAAATCGTCTGCCGGGCCTTTACTACATTGAAACCGACAGCACTGGCGAGCGTACTTTCTACTACTGGCGTAACGAAGCGGCCGCAAAATTCTGGCTGGAGAGCGAGCAATCTGCGGCAATTTGTGCAGAGTTAGCGAATTTCGATTACCTCTATCTTAGTGGCATTAGCCTGGCGATCCTGAGTCCAACCAGTCGTGAGAAACTCCTTTCCCTACTGCGCGAATGCCGCGCCAACGGCGGGAAGGTTATTTTCGACAATAACTACCGTCCGCGCCTGTGGGCAAGTAAAGAAGAAACGCAACAGGTGTACCAGCAGATGCTGGAATGCACAGATATCGCCTTCCTGACGCTGGACGACGAAGACGCGCTGTGGGGCCAACAGCCAGTGGAAGACGTCATTGCGCGTACCCATAACGCGGGCGTGAAAGAAGTGGTAGTGAAACGCGGGGCAGATTCTTGCCTGGTGTCCATTGCTGGCGAAGAGTTAGTGGATGTTCCTGCAGTGAAATTGCCGAAAGAGAAAGTGATCGACACCACCGCAGCTGGCGACTCTTTCAGTGCCGGTTATCTGGCGGTACGCCTGACTGGCGGCAATGCAGAAGACGCCGCGAAACGCGGACATCTGACCGCAAGCACCGTTATTCAGTATCGCGGCGCGATTATCCCGCGTGAAGCAATGCCAGCGTAAAAACGACGTATGCAAAAAGCTGGATAACGTGTCAGGCCTCTATCCAGCTCTTCCAGAAACGCCTGATGGCAGCGCTAACTCATTACCATCAGGCTGACTCTCTATTACTGTACGGGTGGAATATCCGTAACTTCGGGATGCACATCATCCGTGGCGACAGACGTCGCTGCAGCGGCGGTAGATGGCGCCATGATCTGCTCCCAGGTAGCCTGCAAATCTTTCATGTTAAATTCCGGCTCGCCTTTCGGCTGCAGCAGAATTAACGCCATATCGTTCGACAGTTGCTGGCGCAGATCCTGATTCAACATTTCGACTGTCAGACTATTGAGGAAATCCTGACGCAGCTTCTGATATTGCTCCGGCGCGATATCGACTACCTGATTTTGCAACGAACGCATCCGTTGTCCCATCAGAATATCGGTATCAGCACGAGCATAAGCGGCAAACAGTTTCTGTAACTCCAGTTTCTTTTGTGCAACCAGAGCGTTGAACTCTTCTTCCGGCAGACCTTTATCACGAACTTTCGCCAGTTCACGCGCCACCAGATTAAGGTTGCTGTTCAGCTTGTCATTCGGCGATTCAATGTTAATAGCGCATTGCGCACGTAAATACAGCACGCGACAATCAAATCCAAGACCGATATCTTTGCTGTTATTGGCGCTTAACGTTTGCTGAACGTGCCAGAACAGCGCCTCACGGGCCAGATCAGCGCGCCAGTAGCGCAACAATGCGGCTGACTCACGAATCGGCTGCCACGGGTTATCCCACATAATGGATAACCGATCCTGGCGCACCGCGTCGGTCATAATGCTAACCGCTTCCGCACGCAGTGGAGAAAGGGTTGGCACCGGAGCCGGTGTTTCGCGTTTGCCTTTCAGCTCACCGAACGTTTTGTTGATTTGGTCGATAACCGAACGCGCATCGACGTTCCCCACCACCAACAGCGTCATTGCGTCCGGGGTGTACCATTTCTGGTAGAAGTCTTTAATCTTTTCCGCTTCCACAGGCCGTTTCAGCGGATCGGCAGGATCATGACCTAACAAGGTCGATCCTTTCAGGCGATAACGCCACCAGCCTTCTTTGGTATCGACAGGCCAGGTTGCCACCATGTCCTGACTTTGCAGCGCATGGTTAACCGTTTCTGGCGTGATGGTCAGCTTGCCAGAGCTATTCGCCAGATAAGAGAGCGCTTCTTTCAGCAAGTCATTACGATTATTTGGCAGACTAAGATTAAATAGCGTGGTGTCATAAGAGACGATCACCGGCGGCATCGGACGCTTAGGGTCAATTCCCTGTTGCCATAATGAGCGCGCCTGCGCCGCTTCCAGACCACCGCTTTGCGTTAGCGCAATACGGGGAATCGCGTGGCTGTAACCGCTCTGTTGTGTACTCTCGGCGAGCGAACCGGTATTAACCAGCAGGCGAATTTCAACACGATCGCTGGGACGCTGAGGCGTGGTCAGAACTTGCCACTGTAATCCGTTGGAGAGCGTCCCCTGTTGCCATGCTGGATCAGGCTGGAGCGCATCTGCCTGCACATAGCCAGCAGTGGCCATCACCAGCAAACCGCCCGCTAAAAGTCGAATTTTTGTGCCCTGCATGTGAACCCCTGATCAACTATCCTGGTAATAAAAGACTGCCCGTTATCGGACAATCTAAATGACGTTAAAAACACTTCGTTTTAGACCGCAAGAACATGGAAATGTCACGGAAGAAGTGAAATAAACCCGATCTCACCCAGGAGGTAAGTTCGGGCACAGGGGTCAATTATGCGCAAACACCCGCACTCGGGGAAGGGAGTGCGGGCATAAGTAGTGAGATTAAGAGGATAATTCGTGCGTTTTGCCATCTGGCGCACGATTATTCAGCACATCATCCAGTTTTTTGTGGTCCAGTTCTTTAACCCATTTCGCGACCACAATAGTCGCCACGCCGTTACCGACCAGGTTAGTCAGCGCACGAGCTTCTGACATAAAGCGGTCAATGCCGAGGATTAGCGCCAGACCCGCCACTGGCAAATGGCCTACAGCAGAAAGCGTTGCCGCCAGCACGATAAAGCCACTGCCCGTTACCCCGGCAGCCCCTTTGGAAGACAGCAGCAACACGATTAACAACGTGATTTGGTGGACGATATCCATCTGACTGTTAGTCGCCTGAGCGATAAACACTGCCGCCATCGTCAGGTATATCGATGTCCCATCGAGGTTAAACGAATAGCCAGTTGGGATAACTAACCCCACCACCGATTTCCGGCAGCCGAGTTTCTCCATTTTGTCGAGCATACGCGGCAGCGCCGATTCGGAAGAAGAGGTCCCCAGTACAATCAGCAACTCTTCACGAATGTAACGGATAAATTTGAAAATGCTGAAGCCGGTCGCTTTGGCAATAGAACCCAGTACCAGCACCACGAACAGAATACAGGTGATGTAGAAGCAGATAATGAGCTGCCCCAGTTGCACCAGTGTTCCGACGCCGTATTTACCGATGGTAAACGCCATCGCCCCGAACGCGCCAATGGGCGCCAGACGCATGATCATATTGATGATGCCGAAGATGACCTGCGAGAAACTTTCGATAACGTTAAAAATCAGTTGGCCTTTGCTGCCCAGACGGTGGAGCGCAAAGCCAAACAATACGGCAAACAGCAGCACCTGCAGGATATTACCGCTGGCAAACGCGCCAATGACGCTCGCCGGAATGACATCCATAATGAAGGCGACAATGCCCTGGTCTTTCGCCTGCGCGGCGTAAACGGCTACCGCTTTCGCATCAAGACTCGCCGGATCGACGTTCATCCCAGCGCCGGGCTGGACGACGTTAACGATGATAAGGCCAATAATCAGCGCGATAGTACTGACTATCTCAAAGTAAAGCAGAGCAACGGCACCGGTACGACCGACCGCCTTCATGCTTTCCATGCCCGCAATGCCAGTTACAACAGTACAAAAGATGACAGGAGCGATGATCATCTTAATGAGCTTAACGAACCCGTCGCCAAGCGGTTTCATTTGCTCGCCTATTTCAGGATAGAAATGGCCAAGGAGAATACCAATGGCTATCGCTGTCAGGACCTGAAAGTAAAGGCTTTTAAACAGAGAGGTTTTCATAGGGTGTCCTTTAGTAAAACCACAGGTCTTGTAAGGTTATGGGGTACCTGCGGCCTTAAAATAACACCCAGACAACATCGCAGAAATGTACCTGGATCATAATTGAAACAATAATGTTAAAAAGTTTGAGCTGGCTCGCACAAACCAGCACTTTTTAAAGTTTTGTAATCAGTTTGAGGTAACTACTTTTCTTCCAGGTAACTCTCTTCGAAGATTTCGATAGGGAGTGGACGCGCAAACAGGAAGCCCTGAGCAATGCCGACGCCCGCTTTTGCCAGCCAGTCACGTTGCGCTTCTGTTTCCACGCCTTCAGCAATAATTTGCAGATTCAGGCTTTTGGCCAGCATGATGATTGCGGCAATCATGCTGCTATCTTCCGGTAAACCATCGACAAACATTTTGTCGATTTTCAGCACGTCGATCGGCAACGATTTCATATGCTGCAACTGACGCAGCCCTGCATAACCCATGCCGAAATCATCCAGCGCCACCTGAACGCCTGCGTTACGTAGTGGGCGAAGGATCGCCACTGCCGCATGCGGGTCATCAATACGTCGACTTTCTGTGACTTCCAGAATCAGTGTCCCAGGCTGAATGCGATAACGGGTCAGCAGCTCCAGCATATCCGGCACCATATTCGGATGCATAAGCTGTAAGGCCGAGAGATTCACCGACAGCGGCAGCATAAAGCCGCGTTCCTGCCAGGCAGCAAGCAGTCGACAAGACTCCTCCAGCACCCAATGACCGACGGTCACCATCAGCCCACAGGATTCAATACGATCGATTAGTCCATCCGGTAATTCCCAACGACCATCCGGTTGCTGGATACGCAGTAGCACTTCCGCACTGACTATCTTGCCGCTGGTCATCTCCACCTGCGGCTGCAACCAGACAGCAAACTTATGATTTTCCAGCGCATTAAGGATGTCGCTCTCTTCAGTCAGCCGTTGCTGAGCGGCCTCCATCTGTTGCGGATCGTAGAACTGAATCTGGTTCTTGCCTTTATGTCGCGCAGTAAACGCCGCAGAAATAGCGCGGCTATAAAGTTGTTCGGCGGTGAGATCGCCATAGTACATCGCCACGCCGATACTACAGTGCGGACGCAGTTGAATACGTTCAATCGGCAAGCGCTCACACATAATAGTGAGCACTTGCTGACCTAAAGTAATAGCGTGCCACGGTTCCTGCACGCCATTGGCGATAACAGCAAAGTCGTAACCACTGACCTGTGCGAGGATCATACGTGGCGACAGTACCGATTTGAGTTTCTCCACCAGCGTCAGCAGCAGGATTTCCCGCTGCGCCTCTTCCAGCACGCCCGCAGTATCGCGCAGAGTCTCGCAGGTGATGATCATCAACGCAGTGGTTTGTTTACGTGCCACCACCTGTTCCAGCATCTCCATCAGCAATGCTTTATTCGGTAGATCTGAAACCGGGTAGCGCATCGCATTCTCATTCTGTTCTTCATAATGGCGCTGTAACAATTGCTGATTGAGGTTATAACTGCGCACCAGCATACCGATTTCATCATCCTGGTGCAGACGCGGCAGAGCCAGTTGATGACCGATAATCTCCTGTGGAGGGATCGCGTTAAGTTCACGGGCGATATTGCGTAATGGATGCAAAATCAGTCGGTTAATGCACCAGCTAATCGCTACTGTCAGAATTAATGACAATAGTAAGTAAATGGTCACTAACGTAGAAAGGGTACTCATCACGAACTTGTACATGCGAAAAGAGTCCGACTGAAGCACCAGATAGGCAATCGGCTGTGGATTTGCCGGTCGTTCCAGTGAATAGACGCCCAGCGAGATTTGTACCGGTAGCTCAAACAGTCGGGTGACCATCACCGGCACCGGACGCTCTGGTATGAAACTTTTACGCAACGCCTGAAACTGGTTAGGTAACACAACATCGGCGCGGCTGACCACGCCCGCCGGTTTAATGCTGGCAAGAATCGCTTCCGCCTGGGGAATATCCCCTTTCAAAATGGCGGAAGATAAGGGTTCGCGGACAGAGCGAGCAATGCTTTCCAGTTGCGTAGCCGTGTTATAGCGATTCTGCTGCACCAGATGGAACAGCAAAACGGTGCAAAAGATAAAAACGAACACCAGGACAACGGCTGCCACCATTGCCATCTGCTTGATTGTTAACGAGCGACTTACGCGCAAATTGTCTCCCCCCGGAAATCCCAGATTGCCGCCCGAGTATACCCGATCGCGGCGGCATTAAGAGAGGCGCTATCTGAAAACTTACCAGTCGGCGTAAGGTATTAGCGGCTGCGGCGGTAAATCCATATCACCTTGCCATCCAGCAGCGGAATACCGTACATAAAGCTGGAAATGGCTTGGTGCATAATCCTTCGCTTTCTGGATATCAATCGCCGTACCAACAAACCAGTTAGACGTGACGCGCCGTTCAAGTAACGCTCGCGCCGTGTAACCAAAGCCCTGGCTGCTGCTACCACTGTTGGATTGCTGCGCTGCTTCTTCCTGCCAGTCGGTCGGGATCAGGTTCATCAGCGGATAACGCAGCATGGTTTTGGTCCGTGAGTGCGACCATGAGCCTGAAGCGCCCAGCTCCCACGACCAGTTTTCCGTCCGTTCCCGCCACATCACCGGCACCGCAAACGACAGGTATTCCTGCGGGCTGTAGTAGCCGCCCTGACCCAGTGAGTACCCACTCAGGTCTTTGTCGTAATGCCAGATCATATTGTTAAGACCAATGGTCACACGGCGATTATTCTCGTTGATGATTTTATAGTAATAGCCCGTCATCCAGCGCACGCGCCAGTTATCTTCGACGTTTTTACCGGTTAACCGATCGCCGCTAAGTGATGCCCAGACACCGTTCGCCTCGCCTCTGTCATAGCTCAGGCTTATCCCTGCGCCATCGGCACGCACGCCGCCCCATTTTTTCCCGGTATTACTCGGAGAGTCTTTTTGCCCGCCGAAGGCCAGCATTGAACTGGAGACAGGTCGACGATGCGCGTCAACGGTATAGCCAAGCGGACCGATATCATCGCTGTAGCTAATACCGCCAACCACATCTACCACGTTGAACCCCATCGGCGTGGTGCCAATATCCCAGCTCCAGGTATCGTTACGCCAGCCAACCGCAACGCTGGCGCCAGAATCTGACTGACTGCGATTGCCGCTACAGTCCTGCAACGTACAGGTTCCCCAGTTATCATCCCATTTACCATCGGCATTAGTGGAGAAACTGCCGACGTTCATATTGACGAAATCACTGCGAAAGAACATTCGCCCGTCAGAATACGGCGCATCCACCTGCAACATGGTGGTATGGGCTTTCAGATCGGAGTAACCGCCAGTACCGCTTGAGCCCCAGTAATCATGCTCAAGAGTGACGTTAAGATCCTGCTGACGATAAAGATCTGCCGCATCGCTGCGTACGCCGCGTTTCAGCCAATCGTCTTTCTCGTCATTACGGGTAAGGCGGGTAAAGGTGTCGTTATCCTGCGGACGCGTCGTCGTCACACCGGAAGCGATCATCGCGTCTTTGTAGGTTTCCAGCGCCTGTTGTGGTTCACCTGCCTGCGCCTCAAATTTTGCGCCATCGCGCAGTATCATCGCGCTTTCCATCGACGGCGGCTGAGATTTTGCCTGCGGGATCAACGTATTAAATGTCCGCTGCGCTGCTGCGGTATCGCCAAGCTGCGCCTGCACCAGCGCCACGCGCCGCTGAGTGTTCAGCGAGGCGTTATCGGTGGCGGGAAGTTTCGCCAGTTGGCTGCGCGCCGCCGCTTTGTCGCCTGCGGCAATATCGACTTCCGTCAGGCCAAGAATGGCATCGGCGTTATTCGGCTCCCGCGCCAGCACATTCTGATATGCCGCGCGGGCGGCGGTGTCATCGCGTCGCTGTTGCGCCCAGTCAGCCAGCGTAAGATCAATGCGCGTGGAAGGCGGTTGCTGGCGTAGCATCGCCTCCGCATCCTGTTCTTTGCCGCTGTCACGTAGACGATTAGCCGTTTCCAGTACCTGATCGCTTTGCAGGCGATTCACCAGTTCCTGAATGTTGCCGTTCCACTGGGCGCGCGGCAGATTGTTGATATGCGCCAGCGCTGCCCGTTCCTGATCGTGACCGGAGAGATACAGTCCGTAAGCGTAAACCTGGTCCGGGTCATTCGGCTTCTGTTGCGCCAGGTTACGCATTAACGTATCAGCCTGGGTGCGTTGTCCGGCCTGCCAGAGATCCTGCGAGAGCCGGTAAGTTACCCACACACTGCCGGGGTCCAGCGCCAGTCGTTGCCGCTGAAGTGCTGCCGCCTGCGCCCATTTCCCCTGATTTTCCAGTGCCTCCGCCTGTTGTGATAAGCGATCGTTTTGCAGACTGCGTTCAATATCATCAATGCTGCGCCGTTGGCTGGCAGAGAGCAATGCAATAAACGCTTCGGCTTTTTCTGGCGATTGCTGCCGATAAATGTTCGCCAGTCCACGCACGGCGTTGGTGTTGCTGCTGTCCATGCGCAGGGTCTGCTGATAATAACGTTCGGCGGCGGGGTAATCTTTTCGCGCCATTGCCACATCGCCCAGCCCCAGCACCGCATAGCTGTCGGTGTTATCGACATTGCGTGCCTGCTGGAACAGGCGTTCCGCCTGATCAGGATTGTTCGCTTTCAGTGCGGCATCACCCTGTTGGATCGCCAGCCAATAACGGTTCACTTTCAGCAAACTGTTCCATTTGTCGTTGTTGCTGCTGTGCGGGTCCAGCGCGAGGGCTTTTTCCAGATTCGCTACCGCATTCGCGCGATCGCCTTTCTGGGAATACGCCTGGCCCAGCGCCCCTAGCGCTTCACTGTCTTTCGGATTCGCCCGAACGGCCTGTTGCAATTCAGGAATGGCTTTACCTGCCATGCCAGAATCCACCGCCGCTAAACCTTGCGCACGAGCACGAAAAGTGGGATCGGCCAGTTGTTTTTGTTGTTCCGCCAGTTGCGACTGCGCGGCAGCCACGCTATCGCCATCGCTGAAAACAGAGAGATATTTTTTCAGCGCCTGCACGCTGGCATCACTGACAGGCATGTCTTTAATCTGTGAATACCAGATCTGAGAGGCGCCATCGCGCCCGGCGTCGGATTTTGCCATCTGCTCCAGCACGGCAAAACCTTCATCGCGACGGTCGCTGCTGAACAGCAATAAGGCCAAATTATTTTGCAACCCGGTGTTGCCTGGTGTATCCGCATTAATACGTTTTAGCTGATTAATCGCTTCACCGCGGCGGGCCGGAATTTTCGCCACGGTACTCCAGTATTCCACCGCCATATCTCCTTCCGGCAGCGTACCGTTAAACAGTTTGTCGTATCCCGCCACCGCCTCTTCAGCATGTCCGGTGGTCGCCAGGAGACGCGCTTGTTGCAGCGCCTGACGACCCTCTGGCGTGGAAAGCAGCATGATGGTACGCGACGACTTATAGGCGTTTGAACTCGGTGCTAATTGCGCTAATCGGTTGAGTTGTTTTTGTGCGCCATCCACATCGCCCTGACGTAACAGAGAGCGGAAACGGGCGGCGACAACCTCCGGGTTATTGGGATCAATCAGTTCCAGACGATAAAGCGACTGTTGTACCAGATCCTCACGATGCGTCGCTTCACCCAGCCGGACTTGCTCCAGTAGCTGTTGCTGAGCAGTTGGCGCCGCCTCGACCATCGGCATCACTGCCAGCCCGAGAGAAAGTGTGAGTATATTTAGTGTGAATTTGCGCATTCCTGGCCCCAGTCAGGTAATAACTCACCTTTTGTCGAAAAACGGAAACGGTGTTGATCCCAGCCTTGTCCAAACAAGGTCAGCACAGAGTTGTAATAGGCATCGCTGCCGGGGAGGTTATCGGCAACACGCTGGCGCTGTACGGCCTGCGCATCACGGTTTTGCAGAAATGGCAGCATGGCGGCAGAAAATCCCTCCGGCCCTGTTCCTTGTGCTTTCCCCGTGGCAACATCCACTTTTTCCGGTGGATAGCCGTTTTTCTCGGTGAATGTCGCCATCGGTTTAAAACGGCTAAGCAGCCGCGCTTTTTGCGGATCGCTATCAGGCATCATGCCGACCCACATATAAACCCGAATAGCATCGTAGCTGCTGATCAGCGTTTTTTCGGCTTTTAGCTGCCAGCCTTTGTCTTTCTCATAGCGTACCCAGTCTGGCGAAAACCCTTTCGGCGCAGTTTCCAGCAATAAACGCTGATTGGTTTCTCTCAGCGTGGTCCACGGCGCGCCGAAGCGGGTGAAGTAGTGTGCCAGCGTCGGTGGCAGATAACTCGGGTTAAAGCGCCAGGAGTTATCCTCGACAAAGCCGACTTTGCCTGGTAACAGCATAGAGCCCAGCCCAGGAACCGTCACAACCTCTTCTTGCGCGATGCGTTTTAGCAACGCACTGCCAATGTCGGTATAGCGTTGCTCTTTCCACAATCGTCCCGCTTCCAGCAATGACCAGGCCATCCAGATATCGCCATCAGAGGCCGAGTTACTGTCCAGCACTTCCCATTTTGTATTCTCTTTCTTTCCCCACAGCCAGGCGGGCAAATGTTCTTTTAATGATCCCTGGGCGAGATTGTTCTGCGTCCAGTCGAGAAGGTTATCGAAAGCAGCACGGTCGTTAGCCGCCAGGGCAAAGAACATACCGTAGCTTTGCCCTTCGGAGGTGGTGATTTTACGCGCGTCGCTGGGATCAATAACGCGTCCTTCCTGACTGATATAATCCTCTTTAAACTGCTCCCAGGCAGGCCAGTTGCAGGCTGCCTGCACGCTAAAGGCAGCCAGCAGCAACATCGTCACGATTCCATTACGCAGAACATTCATCATCAATTACTCGTTATCCGGGTTAAGACGACGACGGCTGATAATTCGCAGCAGACGCCACAGTACCCAGGCCAGCAATACCACGCTGATTGCCGCCAGTACCGCCAGCAGAATCGGATGGTTCGCCAGTGCGTACCACAGGCGCTCAAACCACGGCAAATGACCGACGTAATAGATATCACCCACCCGCAGGCTGTTAATGCCCGATTCGCGGATCACCGCGACGGAACCAAACATAGTGGCGCGTTTTCCGCTGTCATTCACCGCATCGTTAAGCATCTCATAACCACGCGGGCTGTCTGCCAGCAGCGCAACCACACTGCGCTGGTCGTTATATGGCGACTGGAAGCCAATTACCGCCGCCATCGCGCCGGAAGAGGTCAGCGTTGACTGTGTTTCTGCCGCGCGGTCGTTTTCATCAGGCACAATGCCGGGGAACGGCGTCTGACGCATCGGTGTTTTCACCCAACTTTCCGTGGCCTGCACCAGCATATCGATCTGCTTGTCGTCTTTCAGTTTTTCCGGGATACCGCCGATAATCATGATATCGGCATCTTTCCCCTGAATAGCGCTGCCATCGTCGGTTACGGTCAGATTAATCGCCGGGAAACCCGTTTGCGCGCCGATAAAACCAACGGTATTCAGCAGCGTTTCCATCTGCGCTTCATTTGGCGTTTTCGGCATCACTGTGATGGTTTGTGACAAATCCGCCATCCGACTGAACGGAAAACCCGCGTTAGCAAAGGCCCGCAGATCCGGCATCGGAATGAAGTGGTAATACTTCGAGAAGTCGATGGTGGAATCGTCGCCAATAACTACGTGATTCTGCACTGGCTGGAAGGTAATACAGTTATCCACCGAACCGCTCGGCATCGGATTCATATATTCAAAGTCGAAGCGCAACTGGTTGGTCGCTCCCAACTTCAACGCCGGAATAGAGACATCCATTTTACCATCCAGCAAACCTTGTAACACCGGAATACGCAACAGCAAGCGGTTCGCCTCCTGTTTGCTGCTCAGGTTGAAAGATTGCAGGAACTGATTATTCAGGCTGATATCCATCCGTGAACTGTCTTTCACCGACGGCATGGTGTAGCGATAGTTGATATCCATATCGATGCCCGTGCTACGCATCAGATAGAGATCCGGCGGCAGGTTCAGCGAAATGTTAATTGCCGCGGGCTCCAGCCCGCTGGACTGTAATTGCTCTTCATAGGTTTTCAGTTCACCAAAAGTAACCGGACGATCTGTACGCACCCAGTTCGGCGCATCGTACGGCTTACGCGGTAGCAGTGGTTTCACTTCATTCACTACCACACTTTCACCACGGAACAGAATATTGCCCTGAGCGATGCCTTTTGCCGCCTGCAACAGGTCTTTGTCATCACGACCAAATACCACCAGCAGTTTGACGTAGGGATTTTGCGGATGGTTGATCATCTCAATCACCGGGGCTTTTACCGCCGGATGATCGCGCAGGAAGTCCGGGCGTTTGTCGTTAGTAGCAAAAACAATCGCATTACGATCCGGCAGTTGATTATAGAGCACCGGGAAGTGCTGACCACGCCAGCCAGAGCGCGAACCAAACCAGGAAGCCACAATTGCCGAAGCCTGTTGCAAATCCGTATCCGGCGAACCAGCAAAAACCATTGGCAGCGTATTCGTGCGGTTATCTCGTGGATCGAAGAACGGAATCGGGAAGTGCGACAGATCATTCTGCAGATTTAACGTCTGGTAAGTCAGCGCTAATCCGCTATTGCGCCCGACGTCAAGCCAGAGCGTAGAACTGGCGGGGTTTTCACAAACATTCTGATAATGACCAACGAACTCCAGCCGCACGCGGTTGAAATCGGTGATAAACAGTGGGTTAATCGGCATCTGTGCCAACGTTTTTTTACCCAACTGTTCTTTGGTCACGGGCAGCACGCCCATCAGTTCATCATTGAGATAAACCTTTAACTGCGACTGGACAGGCAGTAACGATGGCGATGGCGTGTATTCGAGGTTGAGCATCGCTTTCGTCACCACTTCATCACTGCGCATGCCGAACTCAATACTGCCGTTCGGGTTGATACCACGTAGCACCATGCTGCCCGGCGGCGGCGCGATTTGCGCAAAAGTCAGCTTCACATCCCGCGAAGGACCGTTCTGCGCCACAATTGGCGCATTCGCTCCCTGTACGCCAGGCATCACCTGGCCCACCTGCGGGCTTTGCTCCGCCTGGGCAGGCACGGCTGGCTCAGCATTGATCAGTGGTTGCGTTGCTGGCGTCGCCTGCGTCATAAAAGAGGGGAACGCACTCATCCCCATTGCCACTGCACAAATCCAGAATAGTTTTCTTTTCATCGCGTTATCATCATTGTTGAGCCAAAGCCTGATCCGATGGTTGTTCCGTTTCACTCCGTTCCGGGCGGTGTGGAATGAACGATACAACCCAGGAAACCAGAGAAGTCAGCACGCGGAAAATGCCTTTCACCGAAGACGGAGCAAACTCCGCCAGGTGGCGATAACCACGGAAGCCGAGCTTCAGAATATCCAGCAGACTTTCCAGCGGCTTATCTTCCGGGTAGCTGTCCTGCCAGAGCGCCCATGTATCCGCACGGGCAAACGTACACTGCACAAAATCAATATGTTGTTGGGTAGTCAGCGGCATCAATTGCAACCCAACTTCATGCCCCATTACACGCGCCACCTGCGTCGGGAAGACATATTCTTGCTGTCCGCGTTTGAGCAGCAAATTCACCTTCTGTCCTTCCAGAATCTGCGCCTGACCGTTGATCTTGACCCCCAGTCCACCGTCAGAAAAGTCCTGAACGGTGCAAGAGAAGAGGTGTCCATCTTCCCGGGCAATCGCCGCTGGCATCGTCATTTCTACACGGTGTGAACGACGGACCTGCTTGCTTTCTACCGATACCGCCACCGCACCGCCGAGAATAATCAGGTTGTAAAAAACCCACACCATACTAACGATAACAGTGAGCATTTCCGTCGGCGGACCATAGAAGTAACGCCAGATGCCGACAGCGACACCCACCAGGTTGAGCAGTACGAGGAAGATGTATGGGCGTGAAATCACCCAGTCGACATACTCTTCCTCCACCAGCCCGCCTTTGGCGGTGACGTTAAATTTGCCTTTATGCGGATTTATCAGCGCCACCAGCGTTGGCGGCGCGATATACCACGCCAGCACCGTTTCGTAGATTTCACTCCAGAAGGAGTGACGATATTTACCCTGAATCTTCGAGTTGGTCAGGCTGGCGTGAATCATATGCGGCAGTACAAACAGAGCGATCATCAACGCAGGCGCATAGATGATGTAGGCATGAAGCAGCAGAAACGCCAACGGTGCGGTCAGAAAGATCAGCCGTGGAATACCCGACAAAAAGTGGAACATGGCGTTGACGTAGCACAGCCGTTGCGCGAACTTCAGCCCTTTACCGGTAAGTGGGTTATCAAGACGGAAGATTTGCACCATCCCGCGCGCCCAGCGAATACGTTGACCGATATGTGCCGAAAGGCTTTCGGTCGCCAGCCCTGCCGCCTGCGGAATACGCATATATGCGGAGGTATAGCCACGACGGTGTAAACGCAACGACGTGTGCGCATCCTCGGTTACGGTTTCAACAGCAATGCCGCCTATCTCATCCAGCGGCTTACGACGAATCACCGCACAGGAACCGCAGAAGAAAGTGGCATCCCACATATCGTTACCGTCTTGCACCAGACCGTAGAACAGCGTGCCTTCGTTCGGCGTCTTACGAAAACGCCCAAGATTGCGTTCAAACGGGTCCGGTGAGAAGAAATGGTGCGGCGTCTGCATCATCGCCAATTGCTTCTCTTTCAGGAACCAGCCCATGGTCATTTGCAAAAACGAACGTGTGGGTACGTGGTCGCAGTCGAAAATCGACACGAACTCACCTTTGGCATATTTCAACGCGTTATTGATGTTGCCTGCTTTCGCATGTTCATGGGTGGTACGGGCGATATATTTCACCCCCACGTTTTGTGCAAACTGGCGAAACTCTTCCCTACCGCCATCATCGAGGATCCAGATAGTTAACTTATCTTTCGGCCAGTCGAGGCCCAGCGAGGCGTAAATGGTGTTTTTCACCACATTAAGATCTTCGTTGTAGGTCGGCACAAAAATATCCACCGATGGCCACAGCGACATATCTTTCGGCAGCGGTACTGGCTGACGATTCAACGGCCATACGACCTGGAAGTAACCGAGTACCAGCACAATCCACGCATAGGTTTCAGCAAACAGCAGGATTAACCCGCACACCAGGCTAACCGGATCGTCCCAGTTCAGCGTGGAGGTGTAGCGCCACCAGATATAGCGGCAAGAGACGGTGAGTGACAGCACAATCAACATCAGCGCGGAGAAACGCCCCGGCATCCGCCGTACAATTAGCGCTACGCCCCACAGCAACATCAGGAAGATAAATTGTGATAGCGGATTAAACGGCTGGGTGACGCAAATCAGCGCCAGAATCAGCGAGAAGGTGACGATAATGCCAAGAATAAAACGCCGGGCTCCAGCACTCAGATGGCCGAGTTCTTTTTTCTCATCAAGATGTTGCGTGTTATGGCTGAAGCGTCCCGGAAGCTCATCCATCCATTGATGGTAACGCTCACGGATATTCTGTAGACCTGAGAATGCCCGCCAGCGCGGTTTCGGCGTTTCTCTGTGTGACGCGCTGATCAGCAACCAGCCGGTCTGAATAGCATAACGGATCGGGTCCAATGGACGCGGACGTGAGGCGTTGATATGGGGGAACAGGATTTTATGTTGTGCGCGAATACGCTGCCAACGCGGATGCTCCAACGGGATAAATATCCAGGCGAGGATCAACCAAAAACACCCGAGCGTCGCGCTGAAAGCCGACGCGCCGTGGCGACGATAATCCCGATAATGTCCGATAAGCCGCGCATTAACCGGCGGAATAAGCAACCACCGGGTCAGGATACTCATGATGCGCCCCCGACCGGCGTTTTCAGCCCGGAATAGTTCAACAGACACCAGTTTGCCAGCGTCAATATTTCTTCTGCCGCCAGCGCATCACTGCGGTATTCGCCCAATGGCTGTTTCGCCGCCAGACATTCAGCCATCGCTTCATCGCGATGGATGAGCATCGGCAACAGACGCCGTTGGCTTTGTAACCAAAGCTGGTAAATATCATCCTGAATCTGGCTGCCAACGCGGAAATCATTAATCAAAATATGTGCATTGGCGGGCAGTGCTTGCTGATGCAGCCGAATATGGCAATTAGCGTCCACTTTGACAATCGCCAGGATGTGATCGCACAGACTCAGCAACTGATGAGTGATTTGCGAGGCGTCGTGCGGTAAATCGAGCAAAATCCATTGATAGCGTCCGCTAGCCTTCAGTTGCTGAAGGCCGGAGCAGATCTCGCCCAATCGGCATTGCCAGTGCTGGGGATTTCCTTGTTCTTCAATGGATAACTGGCCAAAAGGCAGTAGATCGAGCTGCGAGGTATAACGTAGCCCGGCGTCACGCCAGTCCTGACCGTCCAGCATAGCTCTGGCCCACCCCAGACGATGAGCAAAATCAACGTTGAATGACAAGCGCAGTAAATTATCCGAGCTGGCGTCGACCACCAGCACGTTTTCTCCCAACATTTGCAATGACCAGGCTAACGCAGCAGTAATGGTTGTAGTACCCACGCCTCCCCGCACCCCTTGCAATCCCAGTACGGCCATTTACCGCTCCCCTACTTTTGTTGCGCAAACTCATTCAGTAACGGCCAACGCTTTAATGCTGCGGCTAACTGTTCGCGTTGGGAAATATCGGCATAATCAATATCAGGCAGTGAAAATGCCTGTTTTAACGCCAGAATATCGTTCTGAAAAATATAGCCTAATGCGGGATCAGGCAGAGCATCTGGTTCGTTGTTATTCATTATGGTCGATCTCTATGAAATAGGATTTATGCAAATAAGACAGTTCTAACAAACTGAATTTCACACGATCATTGTTAAACAACAATACGGAATTTGTTCATTTTTTGACTTTCCGTTACGCAACGGCAAAAAGTAAAAAACGAAAAGGCTGGTATCACAAGGCTTCCGGCTTGCTAAATTGATTCACATGCTAAATCTGATAAGTTTTAATTTCAATGGTAGGTTTATTTCTTTGCTTTCGCTAGTAAACTGGTAATCAGACAAAATGGTGACATGAGGGACATTGTGGACCCTGTATTCTCTATCGGTATCTCATCGTTATGGGATGAACTACGACATATGCCAGCAGGCGGCACCTGGTGGTTTAACGTTGATCGCCATGAAGATGCTATCAGTCTGGTGAATCAAACTATTGCATCTCAGGCTGAAACCGCGAAAGTTGCGGTCATTAGCATGGGCAACGATCCTGAAAAAGACTTCAAATTAGATGATTCTCAAGGCCCAGAAAAAATAAAATTATTTTCGATGCTAAATTATGAGAAGGGTCTATACTATTTGCCTCGTGATTTACAGTGCTCCATTGATCCTCAAAATTACCTTTTCATTCTTGTTTGCACAAATAACGCATGGCAAAACATTCCTGCCGAACGACTTCGCTCGTGGCTGGAAAAAATGAATAAGTGGAGCAGATTAAACCATTGCTCACTGCTGGTAATTAACCCGGGAAATAATAACGATAAACAATTTTCATTGTTGCTGGAGGAGTACCGTTCGCTTTTTGGACTCGCCAGCTTGCGTTTTCAGGGGGACCAACATCTGTTGGATATTGCCTTCTGGTGCAACGAAAAAGGCGTCAGCGCTCGCCAGCAACTTACCGTCCAGCGACAAAATAACATCTGGACATTAGTGCAGCGCGAAGAGGCGGAGATCCAGCCGCGCAGCGACGAAAAACGTATTCTTAGTAATATTGCCGTACTGGAAGGCGCGCCGCCGCTATCGGAACACTGGAAGTTATTTGATAATAACGAAGCGCTGTTTAATGAAGCTCGTACCGCTCAGGCGGCGACGGTGGTGTTCTCTTTGCAGCAAAACAGACAAATCGAATCTCTGGCTCGCAGCATTCATACCCTGCGTCGTCAGCGCGGCAGCGCGATGAAAATCCTCGTACGGGAAAACATTGCCAGCCTGCGCGCTACCGATGAACGCCTGTTGCTGGCCTGCGGCGCTAACATGGTGATCCCGTGGAACGCCCCACTCTCTCGTTGCCTGACAATGATTGAAAGCGTGCAAGGGCAGAAATTCAGCCGTTATGTGCCTGAAGATATCACCACCCTGCTGTCAATGACCCAGCCGCTGAAACTACGCGGTTTTCTGAAGTGGGATGTGTTCTGTGATGCGGTCAATAACATGATGAATAACACGTTATTGCCTGCTCATGGTAAAGGGGTGCTGGTCGCTCTACGACCGGTTCCAGGCATTCGTGTTGAGCAAGCCCTGACGCTGTGCCGTCCAAATCGCACAGGCGATATCATGACGATTGGCGGCAATCGGCTGGTGCTATTCCTCTCGTTCTGCCGGATTAACGATCTGGATACCGCGTTGAATCATATTTTCCCACTACCTACCGGTGACATTTTCTCTAACCGTATGGTCTGGTTTGAAGATGATCAAATCAGCGCTGAACTGGTACAAATGCGTTTACTGGCCCCGGAACAATGGGGCATACCGCTGCCTTTAACACAGAGTTCCACCCCAGTAATCAATGCCGAGCACGACGGTCGCAACTGGCGACGCAAACCGGAACCTCTGCGGCTATTAGGTGATGCAGTGGAGCATTCATCATGATGACTATCAGCGATATCATTGAAATTATTATCGTTTGTGCGCTGATATTTTTCCCTCTGGGCTATCTGGCGCGACACTCAATGCGACGTATTCGTGACACTCTACGTCTGTTATTTGCTAAACCTCGTTATGTTAAACCGGTCGGTACGTTACGCCGCGCGAAAAAAGCCAGGGCAACCCAAAAATGACTCAATTTACCCCAAATACCGCCATGCCTTCTTCCCTGTGGCAATACTGGCGCGGACTTTCTGGCTGGAACTTCTATTTTCTGGTCAAGTTCGGCCTGTTGTGGGCGGGATATCTGAACTTCCATCCGCTGCTTAATCTGGTGTTTGCTGCATTTCTGCTGATGCCGATTCCACGCTACAACCTGCATCGCTTGCGCCACTGGATAGCCCTACCGATCGGCTTTGCCTTGTTCTGGCATGACACGTGGCTGCCCGGCCCGGAAAGCATAATGAGTCAGGGATCGCAGGTAGCGGGTTTCAGCGCCGATTATTTAATCGACCTTATCACTCGCTTTATTAACTGGCAGATGATCGGCGCCGTTTTTGTACTGTTTGTGGCCTGGTTATTTCTGTCGCAGTGGATTCGCGTCACCATTTTTGTGGTCGCTATTCTGGTGTGGCTAAACGTACTTACCCTGGCGGGACCAAGTTTCTCTCTGTGGCCTGCAGGTCAACCCACCACCACAGTGACGACGACAGGGGGTAACGCAGCAGCAACTATCGCAGCCGCAGGCGGCACGCCGGTGGTCGGTGATATTCCTGCACAAACCGCCCCACCGACAACCGCGAACCTCAATGCCTGGCTGAATAATTTCTATAACGCCGAAGCGAAACGCAAGACGCCTTTCCCGTCTACGCTTCCGGCTGACGCCCAGCCATTTGAGCTTCTGGTCATTAACATTTGCTCTCTCTCCTGGTCAGATATTGAAACTGCCGGGCTGATGTCGCATCCGTTATGGTCGCATTTCGATATTGAGTTTAAAAACTTCAACTCTGCAACCTCGTACAGTGGTCCGGCAGCAATTCGTTTGCTGCGCGCCAGTTGTGGTCAGACATCGCATACCAATCTGTATCAACCGGCAAACAATGACTGTTACCTATTTGATAACCTTTCAAAACTTGGCTTCACCCAGCATTTGATGCTGGGGCATAACGGCCAGTTCGGCGGCTTTCTGAAAGAAGTCCGCGAAAACGGTGGTATGCAGGCGGAATTGATGGATCAAACCCATCTTCCGGTTATTCTGCTGGGCTTTGATGGTTCGCCAGTCTATGACGATGCCGCCGTACTCAACCGCTGGCTGGACGTCACCGAAAAAGATAAAAACACTCGCAGCGCCACGTTCTACAACACGCTTCCACTGCATGACGGCAACCATTATCCGGGCGTCAGCAAAACCGCAGATTACAAAGCGCGGGCGCAGAAGTTCTTTGATGAACTGGATGCGTTCTTTACCGAGCTGGAAAAATCTGGCCGTAAAGTGATGGTCGTCGTAGTGCCAGAGCACGGCGGCGCGCTGAAAGGCGACAGAATGCAGGTGTCTGGTCTGCGCGATATTCCGAGCCCATCAATTACTGACGTTCCCGTTGGTGTGAAATTCTTCGGTATGAAGTCACCGCATCAAGGCGCGCCGATTGTCATCGATCAACCCAGTAGTTTCCTGGCAATCTCCGAACTGGTAGTTCGCGTTCTCGATGGCAAGATTTTTACTGAAGATAATGTCGACTGGAAAAAACTCACCAGTGGATTACCGCAGACAGCACCAGTATCCGAAAACTCAAATGCGGTAGTCATCCAATACCAGAACAAGTCCTATGTTCGTTTAAATGGCGGCGACTGGGTGCCTTATCCGCAGTAAGAGCGAAAAAGGCCGCAGAATTTACCTCTGCGGCCTGGTCCGGGCGCATATTGCCATTACGGCAGCCTGACGCCCGCGTGACACATTACTTCCGCTGATTCAACCAGTTCACGATCAGGCTGGCGAGAATGCCAGCAATGACCGGAGCCGCTAAATCGTGCCAGAAGGCCATGCCTAACTGCGCGAGCGTCATATAGCCGCCTGTGTTGTAATGACAACGTTTCGCGGCTATCCTTGAATTGTTGTGGTTCAAGAATGGCCCCCGTAATGTTGTCAGGTTTACGCCTTACAACGTGCGGGGGTTTTCTCTTTCCAGCAACCAACGCCGCCGGGGATCAAGCCCCCGCAACATTGCGCCTCGCCGGAAGACTCCGGCTTGGTGCTGATTCTACGTCTTCGGTCTTACTTACTTCATTCTCAGAATGCGCGCGATGCGAGATGCTTTCTGATGTTTCATTCTCTTTTGCATCCCTTTCGCCAAATCTTCCATACCTGCTCGCACTTCTGAGGGGTATTCTCCGAATACCAGTCATTACTTTTTTCTCACGCCATATCGTTTTGGACTAAGGCTTTTTTTGTGCATGAAGGTTTTGCAGGCGACGATACACTTTGTACTTTCAGGGAGGGAAAATGATAAATGGACGCGGATTTCTGGCGGTCGGTATTTTGCTAATGCCTCTGTTTGTACAGGCTGAAATATCGGGTCATCAACAGCAAATGCTGGAATTTGCTGAACATGCGATTGTGCAGGGAAAAGGTGCGGAGCCGGAATTAGGGTTGGATGTGATTGGTGAGGGTAATGATCCTCAATCATTACAATTTCTGACTGAGCTTGTTCGCTGGCAGCGAGGAATGGATGCCGGGCAGGGGGAGTCGTATACCTGTTACCTGTTGAGTAAAGGAAACGCGATTCTACCCTATCTTGAGCAGATGGACCCAGCAGCGTTACGGCAGAAATGTGTCGCTGAGTTCAATGGCAGAAAGTATGGTTTAAAGTCCAGTGATAACGTGGATTATATCTGCCGAAGTGAAAAGAACATCCGTTTAAAAAAAGCAGACATTATCGCGGGTATACGCGATGGCATTGTTTGTAATGATGAAGACTGGTGAGATCGATGAAATCAGTCAACGCGATCTGTTTATATCTGATACTTCCCGAGGCTGCAACGGCTGCATGGCCCACTATCCAGGAAGTGTATCAACGCTTTCCGCAAACCGCTGACAGCCTTCTTCTTGAGCAACCGATTTTGTTAGCAACGGGAGAAAAACGCTATGTGTTGGGATGCATGCATCAAAAACAGGCCGATATCTATCAGGGAGACTGGGGCAATTTTTCGGGAATGTTTCAATGTAAACTTCGCGATTTAACCGATGATACCGATATCCTTCAGCCAACTGAGCATTGGGGCAGCACTGTCACTCGTGCCCGTTTTTATGAATCCGATGTCATTGGCGGCTGTCGCGATCATCGCTGGTACGGGCATCGCCGTGAATTTCATGTTCGTGGAATGAAAGTGGTGCTGGATATTGTCGATTTTGTTCCTGGCAGTACGATTCAAACATTTTACGACAACTATCACTTCACGCTAAATGTGCAGGTGACGAACGACAAATCGGCGACTTCCGCATGGGGAGGGTATGCTACGGAAATATGTCGTGTGGACAACGAATACATTGATAAGCACGGAAAGCTTCAGGGTAAGGAGTCCATTATTCGTGATGCTAATGTTTTTTAATAAAGGGCAGAAAAATGAGCAGAGGGTTAATTCTGTTTTGGCTGATAGCGCCATTGAATCCGCTCTGGGCACAAACGCCATGCAGCGGTATCGATCGCAATTTAGGACTGTCCTCGGAGCAGATTGTGAGAATGAAGGAAAACATTAGCCCACAGGTTTTCGCCACTGACCTTGAAATTTTGAACAGGAGTGGTCAATCCTGTCAATTAATCCCAACAAGGCTGAACCTGCCTCTCTCTTTTTCTCAAGTGATTTACTGACATCGCACTACGTTGGGCTTTGGTCTGGGGCATATGGTGAGATGACACGGTCAGAGCTTGTGGCGGCATTTCAAAAAGAAGCAAGAGGGATCCCTGAGCATTTAGTTCAGTGTGTTGCATGGTTTCTCACTGACATAATTTCTCAGGTTGAAAGAGATAAATACCGGGTAGTTTTTCAGCATACTGAAGGGGCTACAATAAAGCCATGTGTAGCCTCCGTAAAGGTCGACAGCACTACGGGCATTTTAGAGCGTCATATAGCCGCCTGTGTTGTAATGACACCATTTCGCGGCTATCCTTGAGTTGTTTGGGTTCAAGATTAGCCCCGTGATGTTGTCAGGTGAATACCTACAACGTGCGGGGGTTTTCTCTTTCCAGCAACCAATGCCGCCGGGGATCAAGCCCCCGCAACATTGCGCCTCACCGGAAGACTCCGGCTTGATGCTGATTCTACGGACGCTTTCTTGCCCTGACATCTACCTGTTCCCGACTTTGCGCGATGCATTCCAGCCTATTTACATATTTGCAGTGTTTGCACCGCATTGACGTTATTCAATCAACACTCTGACGTCAGACTGGCAGTGAAATGTGCAATTTTGTAGAATTGCGCCTCCTCGCGATTCTCCCCAGTGAATCTGTTGCCTCATTTTTAGCACGCGGCGTATTCAACTTCTCCACCTGTTGCGCAAGAGAAACTGGGCTAATTTATCACTACGAGGCTGACATCTATCTGGACAGGACTTTATGCAGGACAACACATTACCATTACGCGATCAGAAACCGCAGCCCCGCTCATTAACTCAGAAATTGCCGTTTACCCGTTATGACTTTGGCTGGGTCTTATTATGTATTGGCATGGCTATTGGTGCCGGAACCGTACTGATGCCAGTACAAATTGGCCTGAAGGGGATTTGGGTATTTATTACCGCCGCCATTATTGCTTACCCGGCAACCTGGGTCGTACAGGATATTTATTTAAAGACTCTTTCAGAAAGCGACTCCTGTAATGACTACACCGATATTATCAGTCATTATCTGGGGAAGAATTGGGGAATATTCCTCGGCGTCATCTACTTTTTGATGATTATTCACGGTATTTTTATCTATTCCCTCTCCGTAGTTTTTGACAGTGCCTCGTATCTGAAAACCTTCGGTTTAACCGATACCGATCTTTCGCAATCACTACTCTATAAAGTGGCTATTTTCGCCATACTGGTGGCAATTGCGTCTGGTGGTGAACGGTTGCTGTTTAAGATCTCCGGGCCAATGGTGGTGGTCAAAGTAGGGATCATTGTGGTGTTCGGCTTTGCGATGATCCCGCACTGGAACTTCGCCAATATAACCGCTTTCCCACAAGCATCGATCTTTTTCCGCGACGTCTTGCTTACCATTCCATTTTGTTTCTTTTCTGCGGTATTTATTCAGGTGCTAAACCCGATGAATATTGCCTATCGTAAACGAGAAACGGATAAAGTACTGGCAACACGACTCGCGCTGCGTACCCACCGGATTAGTTATATTACGCTTATTGCGGTGATCTTGTTTTTTGCCTTTTCATTTACCTTTTCGATTAGCCATGAAGAGGCAGTTTCTGCCTTTGAGCAAAATATCTCAGCGCTGGCGCTTGCCGCACAAGTGATCCCTGGACATATCATCCATATCACCTCTACAGTGCTGAATATCTTTGCCGTACTGACGGCTTTCTTTGGTATTTATCTCGGCTTCCATGAAGCCATTAAAGGCATAATTCTCAATCTGTTAAGCCGAATTATTGATACTCAGAAAATTAATTCACGTCTGCTCACGCTGGCGATTTGCGCCTTTATCGTGATTACGTTGACAATTTGGGTTTCGTTTCGCGTATCCGTATTAGTGTTCTTTCAATTGGGAAGTCCGCTGTACGGCATTGTGTCGTGCATCATTCCGTTTTTCCTGATCTATAAAGTTTCACAACTGGAAAAATTGCGTGGGCTGAAAACCTGGCTGATTCTGTTGTATGGCGTATTGTTGTGCTTTTCACCACTGTTAAAGCTGATTGAGTAAACCGGAGCGCATGGCCCCGGTTTTGTAAGTTAACGCTGTGGATTTTCATCCTGCTCAACAGCGAAGCAGGCGACCAGTTGACCGCCGTAGTCTTTTAGCTGCGGCTGCAACTGGGTGCAGGTGCCAAAACGTCGACGACAGCGAGCGTTAAAGGCGCAGCCTGGCGGTGGATTCAGCGGGCTTGGCAGTTCGCCAGTGAGTTTGATGCGCTCGCGGCGATCGTCTGGGTTCAGGCGTGGCGTCGCGGAGAGTAGCGCCTGGGTGTACGGATGACGCGGGTTATTGAAGATTTGGTCCTTCGTTCCCTTCTCCACGCAGCGGCCCAGATACATCACCATCACTTCATCGGCAATGTGCTCCACCACCGACAGGTCGTGGGAGATAAAGACATAAGACAGCCCCAGTTCCTGCTGCAAATCCATCATCAGGTTGAGCACCTGCGCACGCACCGAGACGTCCAGCGCGGAAACCGGCTCATCGGCAATCACCACGTCCGGGTCAAGCATCAGACCACGGGCGATGGCGATACGCTGACGCTGACCACCGGAAAACATATGCGGATAGCGGTCGTAATGCTCGGTTTTCAGCCCGACTTTCGCCATCATCGACAACGCTTTTTCCCGACGCTGTTCTTTGCTTAAACGGGTATTAATCAGCAACGGCTCTTCAAGAATTTGCCCGACTTTTTTACGCGGATTTAGCGAACCGTAGGGGTTCTGGAAGACGATCTGGATTTTCTGTCGACGCAGCTTCTGCGCCTGCGGATCGTGCTTGAGCAGATCCTGCCCCTGATAATACAGCTCGCCACCGGTGGGCGTTTCAATCATCGTCAGCAGCCGACCCAGGGTCGATTTACCGCAGCCGGATTCACCGACCACCGCCAGCGTTTTGCCCCGTTCAAGGGTAAACGAAACGCCGTCCAGCGCCTTCACCAGACGTTCTGGCGCGAACATGCCCTTCTTAACCGGGTAATGTTTTTTCAGATCTATCGCCTGCAACAACGGCTGTTGCGAGGTGGCCTCTTGCGTACTCATAGTGTGGGCCTCCCGGCATCATCGAGTGGATAGTGGCATTTGGACTGACGCCCGTCTGCAAGCATATTCAGCGTCGGTTCTTCAGCGCGACATTTGTCAGTGGCATAGGGGCAGCGTGGGTTAAGCAGGCAGCCGTTCGGGCGATCGTATTTTCCGGGCACCACGCCGGGCAACGAAGCCAGACGTGCTTTGTCCTGTGCAAATTCCGGCAGCGCGCGTAGCAACGCCTGAGTGTATGGGTGGCGCGGCGCGCGAAAAATGTCGTGGGCCGCCCCGGTTTCCACCACCTGACCGGCATACATCACGATGATTTTATGCGCCGCTTCCGCCACCAGCGCCAGATCATGGGTAATCAACACCAGCGCCATGTTCTCTTTTTGCTGCAACTCCAGCAGCAGTTCGATGATTTGCGCCTGGATGGTCACGTCGAGCGCCGTGGTCGGTTCATCGGCAATCAGCAGTTTTGGCCGACAGGCAATCGCCATGGCGATCATCACGCGCTGGCTCATGCCGCCGGAAAGCTGATGCGGGTAAACATCCAGACGCGAAGCCGGATCGGGAATACCGACCTGATTCAACAGGTCAATCGCCCGCTGACGGCGAGTGCTCTTATTACCGCCCTGATGCACCTTAATCGCTTCCATAATCTGGAAACCGACGGTGTAGCACGGGTTAAGGCTGGTCATCGGGTCCTGGAAGATCATCGCCACTTCGGCGCCCACCAGGTTGCGGCGCTCTTTTTCCGAAATACGCTGCAAATCCTGGCCGTTAAATTCCAGCTTTTCCGCCATCACGCGGCCCGGATAATCAATCAACCCCATAATCGCCAGCGAACTGACCGATTTACCAGAGCCGGACTCACCCACAATCCCGACCACTTCGCCCTGTTTTACGCTGTAGCTGATGCGGTCTACGGCGCGGAACGGTGCGCTTTCGTCGCCGAAATGCACCGATAATTTATCTACATTTAATAACGCCATCTCGAACCTCTTACTGCTTCAGTTTGGGATCGAGCGCGTCACGCAGACCGTCACCCATCAGGTTAAATGCCAGCACCGTCAGCAGGATCGCCAGACCCGGGAAGGTCACGACCCACCAGGCGCTTTGCGCGAACTGCAACACGTCGGAGAGCATGGTGCCCCACTCCGGCGTTGGCGGTTGCGCGCCCATACCGAGGAAGCCAAGAGCGGCCATATCGAGAATGGCGTTAGAGAAACCGAGCGATGCCTGAACAATCAGCGGCGCAAGGCAGTTCGGGAAGATGTTAATAAACATCTGGCGCATCGCCCCGGCACCCGCCACGCGAGAAGCGGTGACGTAATCGCGATTCACCTCCACCAGCACGGCGGCGCGGGTTAAGCGGACATAGTGCGGTAGCGCAACGAAGGTCAATGCCAGCGCGGCGTTACCAATCGACGGGCCAAAAATCGCCACCAGCACCAGCGCCAGCAGCAGACTTGGCAGCGCCAGCATGATATCGACCACGCGCATGATGATGTTATCGACCAGGCCGCCAAAGTAACCGGCGATCAGGCCGAGAATAACGCCCATAATCAGTGATAACACCACCACCAGACAGCCAACCAGCAGCGACAAGCGCGCACCGTACATCAGACGCGACAGCACATCGCGCCCTACGTCGTCAGTACCGAGCAAGTGCGCCATGCTGCCGCCTTCCTGCCAGGCTGGCGGCGCGAGCAGCGCATCGCGGAACTGTTCCGCCGGGTTATAGGGTGCAATCCAGTTGGCAAAGATCGCGATAAACAGCACGATGACAACATAAACCAGTCCGACAACCGCGCCTTTATTGCGTTTAAAATAGTGCCAGAACTCCTGTAACGGGGTCATCGGCACCGGTGCGTTAATCACTTTATTTTCAGTAATCTGTGACATGGTGCCCCCTTATTTCTTATGACGAATACGCGGGTTCACCACGCCGTACAGCAGATCGACCAGCAGGTTGACGAGGATAATCATCGTCGCCACCAGCAATACGCCGCCCTGTACCACCGGATAATCGCGGCGTTGCAGTGCGTCAATCAACCAGCGCCCCAGACCGGGCCACGAGAAGATGGTTTCAGTCAGAATCGCCCCCGCCAGCAATGTTCCCACCTGCAGGCCGATAACGGTCACCACCGGCAGCATCGCGTTACGCAGCGCATGGACGATAATCACCCGCATCCGGGTAAGACCTTTGGCGCGGGCGGTGCGGATGTAATCTTCGCCCAGCACTTCCAGCATCGAGGAGCGCGTCATACGCACAATGACTGCCAGCGGTATCGTACCCAGTACAATGGCGGGCAAGATCATATGGACGACAGCATCAATAAAGTTGCCGTCTTCACCCCAGATAGCGGTGTCGATCAGCATAAAACCGGTTAACGGATTGGAATCATCGAGGAACACCATGTCGCTCACGCGACCGGAGACAGGCGTCAGGTTCCAGTGCACCGAAACCAGCATGATCAACATCATGCCCCACCAGAAGATAGGCATTGAATAACCTGTCAGCGCCAGGCCAACCGCGGTGTGATCGAAAATAGAACCGCGTTTAACCGCAGCCAGCACGCCAACCGGAATGCCGACCGCGGTCGCAAAAATCATCGCGCAGACACCAAGCTCCAGCGTGGCCTGGAAACGCGGCACGAACTCTTCCCAAACCGGGATGCGGCTTTTCATCGAAATGCCTAAATCACCGTGCATAACGCCCCAAATGTAATGGAGGTACTGCTGCCACATCGGTTTATCCAAACCGAGTTCAGCCAGCAATTGTGCGTGACGTTCTGGGGAGATCCCACGCTCGCCCGCCATGATCATCACCGGATCGCCCGGGATCATGTGGACAAAGGCAAATGTGAGAAGGGTAATACCGATAAACGTGGGGATGACGAGTCCCAAACGTCGGAGAATAAACTGCAACATAACCCGGATTCTCTGTAGTGACCCACAGCCTGGAACTGCGTGTCTGTATTGCTCACAAATCAATTCCTGCCCGTGCCGGACAGGGAATGAAGTATTGCTGCCGGATGGCGCTGCACGCAGAGGCACAGCGCTACCGGGTATGCAGATTGCTGGCAAAGTGCGCTTCTTTCATGCCGGATACGGCGTTAACGCCTTATCTGGCCTACAAAATCGTGCAAATTCAATACATTGCAGAATTTTCGTAGGCCTGATAAGCGGAGCGCATCAGGCAGTTTTGCCTTTGCCATCAGTCTTGTATGGCTTTTAATTATTCAATAGAGACGTTTTCGAAGTGATGTTTGCCTAATGGATCAACCACATAGCCTTTAACTTCTTTGCGTACCGGTTCAAATACGGTGGAGTGCGCGATGATCAGTGCCGGAGCCTGATCGTGCATTACCACCTGCGCCTGTTTGTACAGTTCAACGCGCTTGTTGTGGTCGTCGGTAGCACGTGCCGGTTGAATCAGATCTTCAAACGGTTTGTAGCACCATTTTGAGTAGTTAGAGCCCTGTTCAGAGGCGGCGCAACTGAACAGGGTGGCGAAGAAGTTATCCGGGTCCCCGTTGTCGCCAGTCCAGCCCATCATTACCGTCTGGTGCTCGCCATCTTTCGCTCGCTTGAGGTACTCACCCCATTCGTAAGTGACGATTTTGGCCTGTACGCCCACTTTCGCCCAGTCAGCCTGAATCATCTCCGCCATGCGGCGAGCGTTCGGGTTATATGGACGCTGTACTGGCATGGCCCACAGGTCGATGGAGAAACCTTTTTCCAGACCTGCTTCTTTCAGCAAGGCTTTCGCTTTTTCTGGATCGTAGGTGTAATCCTGAACGTCGTCGTTATAGCCCCACATGGTTGGCGGGATCAGGTTTTTCGCTGCCACGCCCGCGCCCTGATAAACCGCTTTGATGATCGCATCTTTGTTCACTGCGTAGGTTAGCGCCTGGCGAACTTTCACGTCATCCAGTGGTTTTTTCTGCACGTTATACGAGAGATAGCCGACGTTCAGCCCCGGCATTTCCATCAGGTTGATGGATTTATCCTGCTTCATGCGGGCGATGTCTGCCGGGTTCGGGTACGGCATCACCTGGCATTCATTTTTCTGCAATTTCGCGTAACGCACGGAAGCATCAGGGGTAATAGAGAAGACCAGCGTATCAATCTTCGGTTTGGTGCCCCAGTAGCCATCAAACGCTTTGTAGCGAATACGGGAGTCTTTTTGATACTGCTGTAACTGGAACGGGCCAGTGCCGATTGGGTTGAGGTCCAGTTTTTCCGGCGTACCGGCTTTCATCATCGCGTCAGCATATTCTTTTGACAGAATAGAAGCGAAGTCCATTGCCAGGTCAGCGAGGAACGGCGCTTCCGGGCGAGTCAGCACAAACTGAACGGTGTTGTCATCCACCTTTTTCACTTCGCTGATCAGCTCCGGCAAGCCCATGCCTTCGAAGTATTCGTAGCTGCCGCCAGAAACTTTATGATACGGGTTCTGGGCGTTTTTCTGACGATCGAACGAGAACACCACGTCATCGGCATTCAGTTCACGCGTCGGTTTAAATTCTTTGTTGTCGTGCCACTTCACACCTTTACGCAGATGGAAGGTATAGGTTTTACCGTCTTCGCTGACTTCCCACTTTTCAGCGAGACCAGGAATTACTTCGGTAGTACCGATTTTAAATTCAACCAGGCGGTTATAGAGAGGTACGGAAGAAGCATCATAGGTGGTACCGGAGGTAAACAGTTGTGGGTTAAACCCCTCCGGGGAACCTTCTGAACAATAAACCAGAGTTTTAGCCTGAACACTTGCTGCGACGGTCATAGCCACCAGGCTGAGACCAAGCTTAAGCATCCCTGACTTTTTCAAGGAAATACGCATTATTCTGCTCCAATTGTGATGTTTGTTGTTTTAACCCTTTGCAGTGGGTTGTCGCTGCCTGACCTTTTTTGTTTTTTGCCCGGTCGGGTCAACGTTATGAGGTGGGGATACCGTATTAATTAACATCAGTGTAACAGTGCGGATCCTCCATAAAATGCCCCTCGTGACCTACAATCTGTCAACAGATTGTGAAAACGTCAATACAGCCAACCGGGATTTACGCCAACGGTGAGATTCCACAAACAAAGATTAAAAAAACTTCAAACGGCTATTTGCAGCAGAGAAATTTGTGCTACGCCAACATAACCAGAACAATAATCTTAATATTTAGCAACAATCAGTGGTTAAGTTTTATGCATTTATTGAAAAATATCTGATGAAGTGACGTATATCTGAGCGATTAATATCATGAACATTTATACGCACAGCGGAAAATGCCAGCGTCAGCAATAAGTAACGCAAAAAAAGACTTAGGCAAATATAAAAAAAGACAATGGAATGTGTCACAGAATCGTTAATGGATAGTGAGATGTGGGGCGCAAATCTGGCAGGGAAATGTGTGGTATGTAGGTCGGATAAGGCGTTCACGCCGCATCCGACAATAAGTGCGGTGCCGTTGCCTGATGCGACGCTGCCGCGTCTTATCAGGCCTACGTCGAGTCGAACCTCCCTGCCCCCGGAGGTTCTCATCCTCGTGGGCTACAGATGCAAAAAAGCCTGCTCATTGAGCAGGCTTTTTGAATTTGGTCGGTGATAGAGGATTACTCGCCACTCCGTGGCTCGCCCTGCGGGCCGTTGCTGCCGCAACGTTCTCTCGCTTTGCTCGAGTCGAACCTCCCTGCCCCCGGAGGTTCTCACCCTCGTGGGCTACAGATGCAAAAAAGCCTGCTCGTTGAGCAGGCTTTTTGAATTTGGTCGGTGATAGAGGATTCGAACCTCCGACCCCTTCGTCCCGAACGAAGTGCGCTACCAGGCTGCGCCAATCACCGAATGCGGGGCGCATCTTACTGCGCAGATACGCCCTCGTCAATCCCTTAATCGTAAAATGCCTTTTGATCGGCGAGAAAGTCAGCAGGCCATTTAATTAGCCACAGCGTCCTTCTCCCGCGGGATGTGACACCAGTTGTTGTTTTCGTTAATGCCGCCGTCCGGCGAAGTGTAACCCAGGCAACCCATGATGGTGTCATACAGCTCCACATGGCGGCGCGGCACTTTCATATCCGCCTCTTTTTTCAACTGCGCAAATGCCTGCGCGTTGACCGGATTTTCCAGATATTTATCTGACATCCAGATCATCATCGGCACGCGAAACTGCTCCGGCGGCGCATATTTACGCGGCGTACCGTGCAAGTGCTCGCGCTCGTTAATTGACTCACCGTGGTCCGCCGCATAGAAAATAATGGCTTTCTTATCGCGGAACTTGTCGATTACCGTGTCAATAAAATGATCAACATAGGTGATGGAGTTATCGTATGAGTTAATCATTGGCTCTCGCGGGCATTTACGATCAACCGCATAACACTCTGGCTGCCACTGAGCAAATTCACGCGGATAACGCTGCGTATAGTTGTAGTGCGACCCTTTGGTATGCAACACAATCAGATGTTTACCTTCTGGTTTTTTCTCCAGAGAGCGCTCGATTTCATTGACCAGTAACATATCGTCCACTGCTTTCCCACGGTTACGCGGCTCGGCAGCGATCTGTTCGCGATAGGCAATGTTGTCAGCCATGGTGTTGCTGTAGAACCACATCTCACTCTGCATGGCGTATAAATCGGAGCTAAAGCCCAACTGCTTGAGAACCGCAAATACGTTCTGCTCTTTTAGTGTTCGTTGTGGGTTATTTTCCGTTCCACCTTCACGCACAAACATACAGCGTAGCGATAGTTTGGTTGCTGTGTCGCAAGAATAGCCACGGTACATCACCAGGTTTTTCTCTTTTGCCAGCTTCGGCGTAGTATCACGCTCGTAGCCCAGCATCCCCATATGATCCCAACGCGTAGTTTCGCCAATAATAAACACCACGTAGGTGTCGTCGAGATTTTGCGTCGGGGTATAGGTAAATTTTTTCGCCGGATTCATCAGCGACCGATTGTCTGAAGATTCATCCACTTGCGCCCAGACGTATAGTCCCAGGGCAGAAAGCCAGTTCGAAGGTAAATAAGTGTTCGCCAGCACCCCGCCATAACTTGGCATATCCACGCCGGCTATACGATCGGCACGCTTATGAGCTACATCAATCAGACGGATCGGCCCCCAAACCAGCAAGCCAGCCAGCAACACGGTAAGCGCACTACGCCAGCGTGTTTTCGGAGTACAAAGTTGGCGCCAGAAGGTGTCTTGCGAACGGTTCATCCAGATAAATATCAACGGGATAATACTTACCAGCACAACCCATGCAATGAGCGTCCAGCCAACCACTTCTTTCGACAGGTCGATGTCGGTGGTCATTACCGAAGCGACAATTCCGTAACCGATCATGACATTCATAAACGTCATGTAGTAGCTGGCCCCGGCAGAAATCAGCACCAGCAACGAGGCCAGCACTTTCCAGATCGTTCTACCAAAGAGTGAAATTAAGCGTAAAAAGAAGAAGGTTGCCAGAACTGTTCCTGCCAGTTCGATAACCATCGAGATGCCATTAAGAAAAGTGAAGTTCTGCGCGTAGCCGTCAAACCGACGGAAATAAACTGCGCAATTCATAAACAGACCGATATAGACAGCGAGCAAAAAACTTAACTTTTGCTGCGTTATCGTTTTGATGTGTCTCATGCAAACAAGCCCTGAAAATCGAGGGAAAAAAAGCCTGCGCAATCGTCATCATGACCAGGCAGGTAAAAATACGGAAGTCGTCAGATTAAGGAAAATCTGTACGTGTGTCTAAGTAGACCACAGTGAGGAAAAAAAGTATCAGGAAAGAGAACTATCGCAATAGGAATTTACAAATATATCGTGGCTAAATGATAATCGAGGCAAATATATACCTGCGCCATGGTCAGAGGGTTACCTGCTGACCTTAAACTTTACTCATATTCAACAGAAAAATTGATCATTGCATTAGCAGCACCGCTTGTGGGACTGTCATTCACTACAACATAACTGGCACGATAATTTAGCTTTGCGGTTGTACCACTGATCGGCCAGTCCATTGCCGTTCCGCCAGCGGTTTTCGGGATTTGCTGCGTGCCTTTGTCATCCTCAATTTTCAACGCCACGCCGGTTGCGCCGCCGGTATCCAGCGCAAAGAGACTGTCATCGTCGCCATCGGGTACGCTGTCCATCGTTACGCTGGCCTTAGAGATACTGCCGCAATCTTTCAGGGCGATGGTAAAATCACGCTTGCTCAGAACTCTGCCCACTGCTATCGGTTTTTGCAGCGTCATTGTCCCCATATCCACTTCCAGGTCAGCCTTTTCAAACTCACAGCTTTTATTGACGATGGTGATTGAAAAATGTAACTGCCCAACCGGTCCCAAAGACACTTTCTCTGCTAACGCATCTGAGCAATTGATAAGAGCAAGGAATAAGAGCCCGCCCTGAAACATACGGTTTCTGTTCATCCTGTTACTCCATATCCAGCAGCACAGTCGTCACCCCTTCAAACGTCCCCGCTTCCGGGAGACTGTTTGTGGTGCTGACAGGCGACGCAAATAGCTGAATAGCGGCATTACGGTGCGTAGTAGAGTCCAGAGCGCTCAACGTCAGCAATGTTGTGCTGTTTGTATCGTTGGGTTTCAGGACATTACCCGCAGTATCCGTCACCAGGACGCCGATATTAGGATCTCCCATATCCACCGCTCGAGAGTCGGCTGCGTTAGTCGCTCCTTCAAGCCTTAACGAAACCTTGATGCCGTCAGAGATATTGTTGCAGTCAAACCCAAGGTTAATTTCTTTCTTTGTTCCGCCCTCAGGCATTTGCCCTTTCCCGTTCTTGAACGCGGAAGCAGGAAACTCGCCAAAAGGAACATCCAGAACGGTTCCGGGCTTCACTTCACAACCTTGTGTAATAGTCACTGTCCCCTCAATAGAGACTGACGAAATCGCTACGTCACCGTAATTCTGATTAGTCTTGGAAGCATACAGCAGTGCAATCGATGTCCACGGGATATCTGCATCGCCAATAAAGGGCTTGGTTACCACAAAAGACAATAAGCCCGCTCCCCCCATATAAGGCGTGGTGATTTTTTTGTTACAGCCGGTCACTTCAAGGGCTTGTTGGTTTTTAAAGGGAACAAACCCATACACACCTGCACTAACACGGATTTTGCTTGCAACTTCAAGTTGGTCAGTTAAGTAGTAATATTGAAAGCCGCTCACTTGTCGGTTTTTTTTCGAAATAGCACTGACCCCCTGTATTACGGTATCCTTTTCCTTGGTGTAGGAATCTGGTGTCGGGCATTCACATTCAAGAGAAACCTTCGTGCCATTCGACCAGTTCATAACATCGGGCAAAACCGTATTCGCTACGTTCTTTTTAGCATCAGGGATCCCAACATCGACTACCACGTTATAGTTGTAAGTTGTGCCATTATCCGCGGGTTTACATGGTCCCCAAACCCCAGCAGCAAGCGCATTTCCAGAAAATCCCCCCAATATCCCGCACAGTAGAAATAACGTTATTTTGTTGCTCATCTTTCGCTCTCCTTGCTCACTGGCACTTCGCTGAAACGGGAATAATGCCCGCCTGTTTCATCTCAACAGACAAAACATATTGTGCGATGCATTGCTGCGATTCCTCTTTACCCCATTTCACCTGAACGCGGCCTTCTTCCGGCATTCCGCTGATATAAAGCTGACCTTCTTCGCCCACAATGCTGCTCACGTCGGTTTTGTTATCGGTAATTAACGTCGCGGTTGCGCCGAATGGCACAGGTTGAGCGCCTGAACGCTGCAACGTCATCAATACGCGATACCCCACTCGGGTATCGAAACGCGCCCGCACCACGGCGCCGCGGGTAGGCACCACTCTCTGGAAAGCATCCACAACATCCACATCGTCGCCTAACGTGTCGCTACGCAGGGACACTTCATTTTCACGATATGGCATGGCATAAGGCACCACCGCATTGCCGAACCAGTCAACCTGGACGCCGCCATTATTCTCCACATGCGCATTGCTGGCTCCCGGTACAGAAATCAGCGTCATGGTTTCTCCCAACGGTTGCGAAAGGGTAATCCCCTCGCTGTGAGCAATAATTCCCCCCCGCAGGTTATAACTCAGTTGTTGATAATCTTTGCCGTAGCTGTATCCGACATCAATATCGCCGGAACCGCCCTGATAACCCATGCTCGCATTGCCGCTGTTCCCCGTGCCGTTACTGGAATACCCCTCCTGCACGTTGTAGCTCAGATTTCTCTCCTCAAGTAGCGTCCCACTGACGCCCAGTTGCTGTGTCGTGCGTCCATCCTGGTCAGTCGTCAGACGGTAATTGCTCCAGGCGCGCCCTAGTGGAATGGAGAAGTTGAGCGACCACAAACGATCGCTGCCATCCCAACCGGGGTTTTTATTCCAGCTATAAGCCAGGCTGTAGTTCACACGGCCAATACGCCCGTTATAACCGGTTGAAAGCGAGAGCTGTTTCCCATCATTATTCCAGTAGTCCTGTTGGGTCATATTGAAATACACCGACCCATAAGCCCCCAGTTGTTGCGTCAGGTTGCCCTGAATTTCGCTGCGCTTGTGATAACGGCTGTAGTCACTATCAGCACCGCTGCGGACATCCGTCGCTTCCTGGAAAGTATAGAAACCGCTGGTTGAGTATTTGTATCCCACCAGACGAAAATCCATGCCGCTTTCAAAGCTTTTGGAATAGAGGAATCGGTAAGACTGCCCCTGACTGGAATCACCATGCGCCAGGTCGCTTTTTGCCTGCGTAATGTCAACTGACACGGCACCGATGGAACCAAAGTTTTTGCCTAACCCCAGAGCAAATGCACTGTAGTTTTCAGACAGCAATGTGCCGCCATAGGCAGTCATGCCTAAAGGGAGGCCGTAAATAGCGTCCGCCTGACCAAACTTCGGATTACCGCTGTTGTAGTTCCCGGCGCGATATTCTCCTGCCGCCAGGCTGTATTTCAGGTGGCCTTCGCGCTGGAAAATCGCTACCGCCGAGAAAGGTTGCACAAATTTCTGCTCACTACCATCAGCCTCTTTAATAATGACCGTCAGATCACCGCTGTTTGCTGTAGGGTAGAGGTCATTAATTTCAAATGCGCCGGGCTGTACAAAAGTGCGATAGATAACGTAACCATTCTGCTCAATGCTCACCTCAGCATTGCTTTTCGCAATGCCGCGAACAACCGGCGCAAACCCTCTCTGGCTGTCAGGTAACATGTCGTCATCAGATGAGAGCAATGCTCCGCGCATCTGTACACTGTCAAAAATGTCCGATGGCGTCGCGGTATCGCCTAATGTGATCTGGGCTTTTAAAGGAATAATCGCGCGGGTCAAATGAGTGCCAATATTCGTCCATTGAGCCTGACCATCGGAGTGACTCCACGTACCATAGTTACGCAAACGCCAGGGGCCAATATTTAATCCACTACGCAAGTTAAGATAATAGCTGTCGCTTTTTTGTTGTTTGTCACTGCTGTCGTGTTGTTCGATACCGTTTTGATCGACATAGCGGGTATCCGTACTGGCGGAATCATATTTGCTATTACTTCCACTGAAACTGTAATCAAGAAGCAATGCGGGGATCCCTTCATCCCACTCAGATTCGGGCACCGTGCCGCGCGCTACCTGATGCATTGCCGCTTGTGGAAAGCTCATCACCAGCTTTTGTTCGCTAAAATCAAAGTGGCTGGAGGATTGGGGAATAATGTCATCAAAGGCCACACATGCTTCTGCCGGAACAAGATTCAATGCCGGAAAACTCTCTACCCGCACCCCCATATCCGCCAGTTGCGTTCGACTCAAACAGGGCACTAATGCTTCGCCCATCACCTTGCGTTGGGATTCCGTCGCCGCTTTAAATTCCAGCGTACGTGTTTCCATTTTTTGATCATTCACGAACAAGGAAACGCGATATGTCCCGGGCAGTTGTTCCTCGCGCCCCGACTCATACATAGCAAGATCGATGTGCTGGCTCACCCCTTCCACATCTTCCAGAAAACGCGGGTTAAACTTTCCAGCGGTTGCAGGAAATGAACTGGCAACCATGAGAGTTAGCATGGAGAAGGAAAAAGGAACAGATGAGAATGAGCGAGAGACAGCCTTCCGTGACATTACGCAATTTCCCCGAGCAAGGTATCGATCAATTGACGTCCCGGCTCAACATTTCTGCTGACGCCCCGAAGTCGTTAATAGTGTTATATTTCACCTGAGATACGGCATTGACTCCTGCCGGCAACGAAATATTAAGTGACCCTTTCGCCGGTACCATGCCTGATTTTTCTATTTCCCGGCCATTTACAAAAAATTGATTAAACGTAATGTTGAAGACAGAGGGATTATCAACACGAATTTGATTACCCGTACGCGTAAAACGTAACTCGCCTGGTGCCGCCTTTACGTCGCCTTTTAATCCGGCTGGACGATAAAACAGTTTTATCCGTGTACGGACAGCTATCTGTAAAACATTTTTTTCTTCACTGCCTTCACTTTTAGACGGAATGGCTTTCACGTTTACCCAATAAACAGATTCACGATCCTGCGGCAATGAAGGTGTGATATTCACAATACGTAAAATATTATTTTTATCAGGATCGAGTTTGAACAGTGGCGGCGTAATAATAAACGGCGTTTTTTTGTTCCCACTTGCATCATCAACCCAGGACTGGATCAGAAACTCTTCTGTCTTATTATTGTTATTAACTGTCAGCGATGTTTCCTTTTTATTACCATCATAAATGACTCTGGTAGAGCTTAATGCTATTCCACCCGCCAGACATGACGATGAAAAACAAACAGAGAACACCAGAGCTAAACAGGTATTTTTCATCACTCGTTCCATAACTTGTTGAAAATACATGGCAGTGATGTCTCACTGCCATGATGAAACAATATGCGATTATTCGTAAGACAGGTTGAAGTCTACTTCCGCATTACCGTAACCAGTGGTAACGGTGTCTTTGGTAGAAACATAATTAGCAGTAAAATACAGAACGGTTTGACCGTCTTTTAGCGTAGTTTCCGCTTCACCAGAATTCAATTTAATCAGTGTATTGGTATTATCATAAATACCAATGCCCACACCTGTTGCAGCGCCTGCTTCGGTGCTAACGGAAACTAATTCACCGTTGCTATCGCTATCACCCACACCGTTAAAGCCGACTTTCACTTTTGTTTTACCAGAACCGGTATCACAATCTTCTAATTTGATTTCGAAAGGTTTAGACGGAGATTTTGCTCCTGCTGCGGTGAATACAGATTTTTGTACCTGACCCAGTACAACTTCTTGTTTCTGAGAATCAACAGACAGCACACAAGGTGTATCAACGATCTCACCAGTAAATTTAACAGTACCGTCGCCAGAATCTGCTGCAAATACGGAACCAGAAGTTAATGCGAGTGCGGATAAGGCAAAAACGACCTTTTTCATTAAAAACTCCATTTATTATAAAAATCACATTAAATAATAGATATTAATGCATTAAACATGCATCAATTTCGAAGGCCGGATTATACGGAGAGACAGGAGATAGGCAAGAAAATAAATTAAATCAAATAAAATATTAAATTAATGAAAGAATGTAAAACATAATATAAATCATAAGGTTAGTTTTTGTCATAAAAAGCTATTGGATTTTTTTAGGAATAAATTAATACAAAATATCTATATTTTAAGTGCAAAATAATTCACAACATGAATATTTGATGAAAAAATCATCTCTTTTTCTACAACATACAAAAAAGAGGAGTTTCCTCCCCTTTTTTTAGCTTAATAACCGCAATTTTCTTTATATATGTGCTTCATGATACATCTTCTGTTCAGGCTGGCGAATCGTCGTTGAGAGTGCCAGAGACAGAATCAACAGAGCAAAAATCACGTAGAAAGTGACGTAGAAGCCGCCAAACAGAGAGGCAATAATCGAACCGCAAATACTGCCGATACCGAAGCCGAGGTAAATCACACCGTAGTTTTTCGCCAGGTTATTAAGACCAAAGAACTCACTAACCAGTGACGGGAAGACGGTAATCGTGCCGCCGAAGTTAAATGCCACACAGGCAATCGCAGCAAAGAATGTCACTGCATTTAATGGTGCAAACAACAGGGCCGCCATCCCCACCAACGAAATAACCTGTCCAATAGTGATAACGCGGATACGAGCGATCTTGTCCGACAGAATACCCAGCACCAGACGACCAGACAGGTTAGCAATAGAAATAACCGTCACTGCGTTAGCGGCGGAAACTGCATCAAGATGTGCCAGAGTCTGGGCGATATCTTTCGCTACACCAATCACATACAGGCCACTCATACATGCTGTCAGGAACATCACTGCCAACATCCAGTATTGCGGTTTACGCATCGACTCCGCCAGGGTGTAGTCTTTTTCCACCACACCGTTGCTGGTTTTCACTTCCTGTTTCGGCGCGTCTTTCATTAATGTGGCGCCAAAGACAATCATCACCAGTACAATTGCGCCCCAAATCACAAAGGTCTTTTCCAGGCCTACCGTTTCCAGTAGCTGGGTATCGATAAATTTAAAGCCCAGACTGCCAAGACCATAAGAACCGATGGCAAAGGCAGAGATCAAACCTTTACGCTCCGGGAACCATTTTACGCAGTTAGAAAGCGTCAGCAGATAACCTGCGCCATCCGCCAGCCCAACCAGCACGCCAGCGCTCAACCACAGCATCATCAGATTGTTGGAGTGCGCAGTAAGGAAGAACCCCAGTCCCAGCAAAATACCGGAGGCCATGGTGACGCGTTTTACACCAAAGCGTTCCTGCAGCTTGCCAGCCACAGAAGAAGAAATTGCCAGTCCCAGACTCAGCAGGCCGAAGGAAAAAGCGACCTGACTCACTGGCGCATCCAGCTTGGCAGAAAGCGCGCCGTTAAACAGGCTCCAGGTATAAACCGATCCCAGCGCAAACTGGGTAATGATGGTGCCGATGAGTGTCAGCCAGCGGGTACGCTGATAATTGGAAGGTGTCATGGCAGTATTCCTGCATTAATAAAAAGGAAAAATCTCTGCCAACAACCATAACGAAGTGCACTTTATGCCTGGGGAAAAACGGCATGAAATGCCATCAAAACGGAATGAAATGCCTCAGTTCAGGAATGAATGACGTGACAAATATTCATCAACATTATTACTTGGTGAGTTAGTACCCACTATCATCACAGCCATTGTTAATATTGCGTTTAAATTATAATCAAATCATTAAAATCTGGCGCTAACGCCCATGGTGTACAGATAGTCGCTGTTAGTGGCGCTGTTCTCGGCCTGGGATAACGCAGCATAGGCTGCAATATTTTGGTTAAGTAGCATATCCGCCCCCACCGTCACATCCAGCCAGTTGCCGTTCTGATTTGTTGCCGTTATCCGGCTTAATCCCGATTGCGACTTCCAGATATTCTCGCCAAATTGCTGGTGATAGCTGATTTGCGCCCAGGGACGGAGATCGCCAAACCGGGAATCAACCCGCCAGCCTAACGTACTGACGCTGGCATGTAGTAACGGATCGGTCAGCGTTGCATTGCTGTCGCCAAACTCGTTATACATCGAGGTCGTTGTGCCATCGTAATGTAATGCGGCCACAGGCCCCGTTGTAACCTGCTCATATAAAGGAAAATTCCAGCCCATACTCATACTGCTGGTTGCATCAGTGGGCGACTCTTCTGCCAAATTTACCGCCAACCCCAGCGCATTTTGGCTACTTTGAATACGTTGCGACAAAATATCGTTGTAATCAGGTTGGTGATCGCTATCCCAGGTATAACGCTCAGTGGTATGTCCTGGCTGCGTATCAGCGATATATTCTTGTTGCCAGGCGTATGCTGTGTTTAGAAAAAGGAAACTGGTTACCACGCTCGTCAGAAGACTTAGCGCCTGGCAGCCAACGCATTTTTTTATGATCATTAACACGACTCCAGGGAAGAGCCGAATTCGGCAATATTATTGTCATTGTACGAAGGATGTCGGGCAAATCAGCCCTGTATTAAATATTGACTCTTTCACCGTTGCGTCAAGAAAAGCAGGTAGAATTTTTACGATAGAGCACATAGCGAGGAAAAATATGGAACGTTGCGGTTGGGTAAGTCAGGACCCACTTTACATCGCCTATCACGATGAAGAATGGGGCGTGCCGGAAACCGACGGTAAAAAACTGTTCGAAATGATCTGCCTTGAAGGACAACAGGCAGGATTATCCTGGATTACCGTCCTCAAAAAACGTGAAAATTATCGCGCCTGTTTTCATCAGTTTGATCCGGTCAAGGTCGCGGCAATGCAGGAGGAAGATGTCGAAAAGCTGCTGCAAAATGCCGGGATTATTCGCCATCGAGGGAAAATCCAGGCGATTATTGGTAATGCGCGGGCATATCTGCAAATGGAACAGAACGGCGAACCGTTTGCTGACTTTGTCTGGTCGTTTGTAAACCATCAACCACAAGTGACGAATGCTACAACGTTGAGCGAAATCCCTACGTCAACTCCCGCCTCCGATGCGCTCTCTAAGGCCTTAAAAAAGCGCGGCTTTAAGTTTGTTGGCACGACAATTTGTTACTCCTTTATGCAAGCATGCGGTTTGGTGAATGATCATATTGTTAGCTGTTGTTGCCATCCCGGGAGCAAAGCATGATACGAGAAGCGCAACGTTCGGAACTGCCTGCAATCCTCGAGTTGTGGCTGGAAAGTACAACCTGGGGACATCCCTTTATAAAAGCAAACTACTGGCATGACTGCATTCCGCTGGTGCGTGATGCCTATCTCGCCAATGCGCAAAACTGGGTGTGGGAAGAAGACGGTGAATTTCTCGGTTTTGTCAGCATTATGGAAGGACGATTTCTGGCTGCGATGTTTGTCGCACCGAAAGCCGTCAGACGTGGTATCGGTAAAGCGCTGATGCTACATGTACAACAGCGCTATCCCCACTTATTACTGGAGGTTTACCAGAAAAACCAGCCAGCGATAGATTTTTACCATGCTCAGGGTTTTCACATTGTCGACTGTGCATGGCAGGATGAAACCCAGCTCCCCACCTGGATTATGAGTTGGCCGGCGGATCAAACGCCGTAAGCGGCAATACCGGGCCGGTGTATTTCTCCAGCCACGCCAACGCTGTATTCCCCGCACAGCCATTCCCCAGCCGCGAGCTGGGGAGGTCTTTAGTCAACACGTTCACCGCGCCGTTTTTACAAATACCGCCAGCGGTTATATCCAGATCCGGCCATGCTCCTTCATGAATACAAATAACGCCGGGTTTGATACCTTCGCTAATCACCGCTCCGGCAAGGATCTGTCCGCGCGAATTCCATACCCGTACCGTGTCACCATCTTGTATGCCGCGCGCCTGTGCATCTTCGGGATGAATGGTGACAGGCTCGCGGTTTGCCACCGCGTACAATTCGCGAAGTGAACTGTAATTCAGTTGACTGTGCAGACGATGCGCCGGATGGGCAGAAACGACTTGCAGTTGTTCCGGTTCGGCATTGCCCTGCCACTCATCCGGCTCCAGCCACATCGGATGCCCTGGGCAATCCGGGTAAGCGTAATCGGCAATACGTTGTGAGAAGATTTCAATCTTACCGCTGGCCGTTTTTAACGGATGCGCCTGCGGGTCACGACGGAAATCGGCAAAACGGATAAACTGTTTGCTGGCTGGATTTTCCGGCATCTCAATTAACTGGTTGGCTTCCCAGAACGCATCAAACGGCGGCAATTCAACCTGCTGATGTGCCCCACGTTGTCGGGCGACGTTATAAAACGTTTCCAGCCATTGCAGCTCACTTTTTCCTTCTGTAAAGCGCGCATAACCGCCCTTTTCCCAGCGCTCACTTAATTGAGCAAAGATATCGAAATCATTACGCGCTTCACCACGCGGCGGCACCACTTGTTTCATCGGTACCAGATGCTGGTTGCTGTAATCACCGGTCATGGTGAGATCGTTACGTTCAAACGACGTGGTCGCTGGCAGGACGATATCGGCGTGTTTCGCCGCCGCCGTCCAGAAACATTCGGATATCACCACCAGCTCCGGTTTTTGCCAGGCGCGAATCAGGCGATGAGTATCCTGATGATGGGTAAAGTTAGCACCGCCCGCCCACCAGATAAGGCGAATATCCGGGAAATGGCGATTCATGCCGTTGTGTTGGTATGCGCCGCCCGGGTTTTCTAACGCTTCAACGATGCGGGCGACAGGAATTTTATCCACCGCATCCGTACCGCCCGGTAAACAGCTCTGCATGGATGAAAGCACCGCAGAGCGGCGGGTCGGGTTGCCGCCATTGGCAAAATGGTAAGAAAGACCAAAACCGCCACCAGGCGTGCCAATTTGCCCGAGCATGGCCGCCAGCGTGACAATCATCCAGTGTTTTTGCTCGCCAAACTGCTGGCGCTGCATTCCCCATCCCGCCATCAGCATCGTGGTGTTTTGATGGAAAATAGCTGCCAGTTCGCGGATTTTCTCTGCTGAAACGCCACAAATAGTCGCCGCCCATTCAGCGCTCTTCGCTACGCCATCGTTTTCACCCAGCAGGTAAGAAGCAAAGATGTCGTAACCCGTGGTATAACGCGCCAAAAATGCCTCGTCATGCCAGCCGTTTTCCACCAGCGTATGAGCAATGCCTAACATCAGCGCAACGTCAGTGCCCATATGCGGTGCGATCCATTCCATTTTACCGCCAAAGAAATCGACGGTTTCCGATCGCATTGGATCAATGCAGATCAGCTTTTTCCCGCTATCGCGCAGTGCGGAAAAGTAAGCAAGCCCTTGCTCATCAGACGCATTCCACGCAATTTTCAGCGTATTTAGCGGATTGGCGCTCCACAACACCACCACATCACTATGTTCCAGAACCAGTGGCCAACTAGTCTGTTGTTGATAAACTTCATTCCCGCCAACCACATACGGCATGATGGCCTGCGCCGCACCTGTCGAATAATCTCCCAGATGCCCGGTGTAACCACCTGCCAGCGCCATATAGCGTTGTAACAAGGTTGACGCTTTATGCAGCACGCCGTTTGAACGCCAGCCGTAGGAGCCGGCAAAAATCGACGCTGGACCATAAGCCTCACGAATACGTTTATGTTGTTGGTGAATAAGATCCAGTGCTTCATTCCAACTGACGCGCACAAATTCATCCTGTCCCCTTACACCTTGTGGTTTTTCCGGCGATGTAAGAAAACCTTTACGTACCATCGGAAACCGCACCCGCGTGTTGCTATGAACCTGGTCACGAACCGCGCTCTGCAAGGAATTTTCTATTTTTGTCGTTAACACGCCACGTGAGCTGAAGACCGTTTCGCCGTCAGTTTCAACCACCATTGGCCCCCAATGGGCAGCAGTAAGAACAGAATAACGTGAGGATGAGTTGGCCAAACCGGAGGCTCCTGAAAGGTTAGATATATTGAGCAGTTAAATATTACTTACAAATTTCCGAGTATTCCCAGGAATAATCTTCATGTTCACACGGCATAATCTCCCGCCACGGAACCCGTGACAAAGAATAAAAAGGTCATTAAGGATTAACAATGAAGAAACGTGTTTATCTGATTGCCGCCGTTGTGAGCGGCGCTCTGGCGGTATCTGGCTGTACCACTAACCCTTACACCGGCGAACGCGAAGCGGGTAAATCCGCTATCGGCGCAGGTCTGGGCTCTCTCGTTGGCGCAGGCATTGGCGCGCTCTCTTCTTCTAAGAAAGATCGCGGTAAAGGTGCGCTGATTGGCGCAGCGGCTGGTGCAGCGCTGGGCGGCGGCGTAGGTTATTACATGGATGTGCAAGAAGCGAAATTGCGCGACAAAATGCGCGGTACCGGCGTTAGCGTAACCCGCAGTGGGGATAACATTATCCTCAACATGCCGAATAACGTCACCTTCGACAGCAGCAGCGCTACCCTGAAACCTGCGGGCGCTAACACGCTGACCGGTGTTGCGATGGTGCTGAAAGAGTACCCGAAAACTGCGGTTAACGTGATTGGCTACACTGACAGCACTGGCGGTCACGACCTGAACATGCGTCTGTCCCAGCAGCGTGCAGATTCCGTCGCCAGCGCGCTGATCACCCAGGGCGTGGACGCCAGCCGTATCCGTACTCAGGGTCTTGGCCCGGCGAACCCAATTGCCAGCAACAGCACTGCAGAAGGTAAAGCGCAAAACCGTCGCGTAGAAATTACCTTGAGCCCGCTGTAATCCCTTTCATGCCGGGTGGTGGTTTAATCACCCGGTATTCTTCAGTTTTCCTGCTTCATTTTCCAGGCTAAGGTGAAGGCCTTCTCAGCGAATGGAGAGAAACATGAAGCCGTCCGTTATCCTCTACAAAGCCTTACCTGATGATTTACTGCATCGCCTGCAAGAGCATTTCACCGTTCACCAGGTGGCAAACCTCAATCCGCAGACTATCAAACAAAATGCAGAGATTTTTGCCGAAGCCGAAGGTTTACTGGGTTCAAACGAAAATGTTGATGCTGCATTGCTGGAAAAGATGCCGAAACTGCGTGCCGCCTCAACGATCTCCGTAGGCTATGACAATTTCGATGTCGATGCGCTTAACGCCCGTAAAATCCTGCTAATGCATACGCCAACCGTATTAACAGAAACGGTAGCCGATACACTCATGGCGCTAGTACTGTGCACAGCACGTCGGGTTGTGGAAGTCGCAGAACGCGTAAAAGCTGGCGAATGGACCGCAAATATTGGCCCGGACTGGTACGGCACCGACGTTCACCATAAAACACTGGGCATTGTCGGAATGGGACGGATTGGCATGGCGCTGGCGCAGCGAGCGCATTTTGGCTTCAATATGCCGATTCTCTATAACGCGCGTCGCCACCATAAAGAAGCGGAAGAACGCTTTAACGCCCGCTATTGCGGTCTGGATACTCTGTTACAAGAATCAGATTTCGTCTGCCTGATTCTGCCGCTAACGGAAGAAACCCATCACCTGTTTGGCGCTGAACAATTCGCCAAAATGAAACCCTCTGCCATCTTCATTAACGCAGGCCGCGGTCCGGTCGTTGACGAAAATGCGCTAATCGCGGCGTTACAGAATGGAGAAATTCATGCCGCCGGACTGGATGTTTTTGAACAGGAGCCGCTACCAATTGATTCTCCATTGCTCTCTATGGCAAATGTTGTCGCAGTTCCACACATTGGATCTGCCACTCATGAGACGCGCTATGGCATGGCGGCATGTGCCGTGGATAATTTGATTAATGCGTTACAAGGAAAGGTTGAAAAGAACTGTGTGAATCCGCACGTCGCGGGGTAAACCGCGACCGTATGAGTAAAAGCCCGATAATTTTCTCGGGCTTTTACTATTTTTATTGCGTTGCAGTGACGGCTGCGGTCCAGGCCTGATTAAACGCCTGATGCTGTGCCGGTAATGGCGCAATCAGTTTGTTATATTCACTTGCCTGCTGAGACGTCGGGAACTGGATGCCATTTGATACAAAACTCACCTGAGTGCCTTGCTGGGAAATATAATCCCCAACCATCACCAGTTGTTGTGTGAAGGTTTGTGCCGCCGGAATCAACGGCTGCAAAGCATCTGCCGGGGTTGTCACCACTTTGGTGAATGCCTGATCAAACACGGGTTTCAGATCATCAGCCTGTTTCAACGCGGAATGCGCGGCGTCTGCCTGTAACTTCGCATTTTGCAGCTGCTGCGCCAGCACGCCTAACGAACCGTTCATTTCACGCAGTGGGCCACTTTGTGTAACGTAATCCTGCGGTACGCGAATTGCGTTAACGCTGTCTACAACCGGACGCAGACCGGAATCCATCGCCTGATTCACCTGCTGAGAATAGCCATACAGAATCGCGTAATCAGAGACAAAAGGACCAAATTGTTTTTTCTGATCGGCAGTCAGGGTTGGTAGACGTTCGCCGCTACGCATCACTGTATTCTGCAGGAAGTCGATAAACGCTTTGCGCTGATCGCCTTCTTTATCAAAACACCCACTCAGGCTAACTACCATTAATAACGCCGCAAGAGGCGCAAACCAGCGAGAGCAGGACTTTCCTGTCGCCATTTTCTTACTCCTTTCACCCAAAAAAAGCGCACAACGACACACGCGTGTCTGACGTGACAAGGATAGTCCAGGACAGGCTTGCAGGATACCCTTTCTGCATAATCTTCCAGGGAAAATTACATGACATGTCGCAGAAACATTATTTGTTTATTTATTGTTAAAAACATCAGGTTATTCTGCTTCCGGGCACTCTCTAGCCGTCGAATATAATATTTCGAAATCTTTACAATCGGATTTGCTCAGGTAGAGATAGCCGCACTTTTCAGATCGTTAGGACACGACTCATCACTGTTGCTATCGGGCTGAATCGAATCGTGGCGCTCCCACGCTTAATTTTCCACCACCTCGCCTGTTTTTCCCGGCTATTCTTAATGAGCTTCGATGAAATTCACGATCCCGCAGTGTGATTTGAGGAGTTTTCAATGGAATACAAAGATCCAATGCATGAGCTGTTAAGCAGCCTTGAACATATTGTTTTTAAAGATGAAACACAGAAGATTACCCTGACACACAGACCAACGCCGTGTACCGAGATTGAGCAACTACGTAAAGGAACAGGGCTAAAGATTGATGATTTCGCCCGGGTTTTGGGTGTATCAGTCGCCATGGTGAAGGAATGGGAATCCAGACGCGTGAAGCCTTCCAGTGCCGAACTAAAACTTATGCGCCTGATTCAAGCCAATCCAGCATTAAGTAAGCAATTGATGGAATAGACTTTTATTTCATTTTTTGATGATAACGGTCCTGATGACAGGGCCGCTTTCCGACCAATTAATCATAGATTTGAAAAATAAATGTTGCATAACCCTCCGATGCGTGGCTTAATGCACATCAACGGTTTGACGTACAGACCATTAAAGCAGTGTAGTAAGGCAAGTCCCTTCAAGAGTTATCGTTGATACCCCTCGTAGTGCACATTTCCTTTAACGCTTCAAAAATCTGTAAAGCACGCCATATCGCCGAAAGGCACACTTAATTATTAAAGGTAATACACTATGTCCGGTAAAATGACTGGTATCGTAAAATGGTTCAACGCTGACAAAGGCTTCGGCTTCATCACTCCTGACGATGGCTCTAAAGACGTGTTCGTACACTTCTCTGCTATCCAGAACGATGGTTACAAATCTCTGGACGAAGGTCAGAAAGTGTCCTTCACCATCGAAAGCGGCGCTAAAGGCCCGGCAGCTGGTAACGTAACTTCTCTGTAAGTTTAAGCCGCTAAGAATTCGAATCCCTGCCCTCGGGCGGGGATTTTTTTGCCTGCGATTTGCCTTCTTAATAAGAGAGATGGATTTCTTTCGGTACCGTATAACGGTGCGTCGTAGAGTCAAAATTTACAACCCAGCGTTTATCTATCTTTTTACCCGCCAAAATGCCTGTGGTGTGGATATTCATCTCAGGGTAACTGGCTGAGCTCCTGCCATTAAAGGTGACATCAGTCCGGAGATTGTCTATCAGGCATTCACTCTGCGAATCTTCACAAAGAGCCTCATTGTTCGAAAAAACAGGTAGCGATGCGACTTCAACCAACTCATTCTTAATTGGCAAATAATAGCGGTAAAGTAGTTGTTGGACTCCCTGCCAGTTATAGCGCTCTTCGAGTCTGACCGCGGAATGTTTTCCTATGTAGAGGGGGCTGGCCTCGCCGGATGCACCATACCGCCCACCACTTTTAACACTGGCTGACACAATCACGTTATCACCTTTCAAATACCATATATCAAAATACCCAGAATTGCCGCCAGCTCGATGCTTATCATCACCAACTCCGCACATCACCACAACATCCGGCCTGGGCCTGGAAGGGTCTCTCAGACAGACATAATAAATAAAGCCGGGATTATCCACTCTCGACCAGGCAGTGGCTGGCAGCTTATGTTGTCGGGATGGAACTAACTGATAATGCGGTGCCAGTGCAGGCGGTAAGTGAGCTGTTACCGTCGAGGAGAACAGTGCAAGCATTATTCCTGATAGGCGTGATAACAATGAGGCTCTGGAAAACATGATGGTATAACTTCCCTGATTGGATTAACTATCATTCTTAATGATAAAGGGTGCATTGAAAATGCATCACACCGCAAGAAAGGCGGGAATAACTTCCCGCCGAAGACTCTTACTCTTTCAAATTGCAGGCTAAAAACGCCGCCAGCTCATAACTCCCCTGTTTAATATGCAATTCACACAGTGAATCTCTTATCATCCAGGTGAAAAATAAAAGCGTGAAACAAATCACTATTAAAGAAAGCAATCTATATTTCTGCGGCATTCCCAGCCCCCTGTGTTGATTTCCAACGAGTAAGAGGCTAACCTTATGGTGTTCAGGCATAGGGTAGCCTCACTTTGATTTATAGTCAGGTGGGGCTTTTCTCTGTCTGCCTTTCGGTGATACCTGAGACAAACAGTCTCAAGCACCCGTGGCTATTCTAGCTTAATAAGCTCGTTTCTTCTCCTTGATATAATCCTAAAAAAATCGCATAAAATTAATATATGAGATAATCTTTATTCAGCAGAAGATTATTAAAGGTTGCTGTATTATTTAGCGATAAAAAAGCCTGCCAGATGGCAGGCTATTTAATAACGGCGTTATTACTGCAACAGCGAAATATCCGCAACGCGCAGGAATAATTCGCGCAGTTTTTCCAGCATGGTCAGACGGTTGATACGCAGTTCCTTGTCATCAACCATAACCATCACTTTATCGAAGAAAGCATCAACCGGCTCACGCAGTTCAGCCAGCTCGACCAGTGCATCCTGGTAACGACCTTCCGCGAAGTACGGCTCCAGCTTGTCGCGCAGTACAACCACCTGCATCGCCAGTTTAATTTCTTCCGGCTCTTTCAGGGTAGAGGCGTTCACACGATCGCTCAGCACTTCGTCTGATTTCGCCAGAATGTTGGAGACACGCTTATTCGCCGCCGCCAGTGCTGCCGCCGCGTCCAGAGTACGGAAGTGCGATACCGCCTTCATACGGGCATCGAAATCTGCCGGACGAGTCGGACGACGCGCCAGAACGGCCTGAATGGTATCAACAGTGTAACCTTCATCCTGATACCAGGCACGGAAACGACCGAGCATAAAGTCGATAACATCATCAACCACGTTGGCGTTGGTCAGCTTATCACCGTACAAGCGCACCGCTTCTTCGGTCAGCGTTTGCAGGTCAAGATTGAGGTTCTTCTCGACGATAATACGCAACACGCCAAGTGCCGCACGACGCAGCGCAAACGGGTCTTTGTCGCCTTTCGGATGCTGGCCGATGCCGAATATGCCCGCCAGGGTGTCCATCTTGTCAGCAATCGCCAAAGCGCAAGCTACCGGGTTAGAGGGCAGAGCATCACCAGCAAAACGTGGTTGATACTGCTCATTTAACGCCACTGCCACATCTTCCGCTTCGCCATCGTGACGTGCGTAGTGCATCCCCATTACGCCCTGAGTGTCGGTGAACTCGAAGACCATGTTGGTCATCAGGTCGCACTTGGAGAGCAGGCCCGCGCGGGTAGCGTGATTAACATCGGCACCAATCTGTTCGGCAATCCAGCCCGCCAGCGCCTGGATGCGATCGGTCTTGTCGCGTAGTGTCCCCAACTGTTGCTGGAACAGTACGGTTTGCAGACGCGGCAGATTATCTTCCAGACGTTTTTTACGGTCGGTATTAAAGAAGAACTCGGCATCTGCCAGACGTGGGCGAACAACCTTCTCGTTACCAGAGATAATTTGCTGCGGATCTTTCGATTCGATGTTGGCAACGAAGATAAAATTCGGCAGCAGTTTGCCGTCGTTCGCATACACCGGGAAGTATTTCTGGTCGCCTTTCATGGTGTAAACCAGTGCTTCAGACGGCACTGCGAGGAATTTCTCTTCGAATTTCGCCGTCAATACAACCGGCCATTCCACCAGCGAAGCCACCTCTTCCAGCAGGCTTTCGCTTAAGTCAGCGTTACCGCCAATATTACGCGCCGCTTCTTCGGCATCGGCTTTGATCTTCGCCTTACGTTCTTCGTAATCAGCGATGACTTTACCGCGCTCACGCAGAATTTCTGGATACTGATCGGCGTTGTCGATAGTGAATTCCGGCTCGCCCATAAAGCGATGACCACGAATCACGCGATCGGCCTGAATCCCCAGAATGGTTGCCGGAATAACTTTATCGCCCAGCAGCAAAGTTACGGTATGCACCGGACGCACAAAATGCACGTCAGATGCGCCCCAACGCATCAGTTTCGGGATCGGCAGTTTTGCCAGCGAGGTAGCGACCATGTTCGGCACCAGCGCTTCAGTGCTTTCACCCTTCACATGGGCGCGATACAACAGCCATTCGCCTTTGTCAGTGGTCAGGCGCTCGGCCTGATCTACGGTGATCCCACAGCCACGCGCCCAACCTTCTGCTGCTTTGGTCGGATTACCTTCAGCGTCGAATGCCTGGGCAATCGCCGGGCCGCGTTTTTCGATTTCGCGATCGGGCTGTGCTTGCGCCAGATTAGCCACTTTCAGCGCCAGACGACGCGGAGCAGCAAACCATTGAACGGTGCCGTGTGCGAGGCCAGCGTTATCCAGCTCCGCAGTAAAGTTCGCAGCAAAGGACTCAGCCAGGCTGCGTAGTGCTTTTGGTGGCAGCTCTTCAGTGCCGATTTCCACCAGAAAAGTTTTCTCAGACATGGCCGCCTCTTACTTATCTTTGTTGCACATCGGGAAGCCGAGGGCTTCACGGGAAGCGTAGTATGCTTCTGCCACTGCTTTGGTCAGGGTGCGAATGCGCAGAATGTAGCGCTGACGCTCGGTGACGGAGATGGCTTTACGCGCATCCAGCAGGTTGAAGCTGTGGGCGGCTTTCAGAATACGCTCGTAGGCTGGCAACGGCAGCGGATTTTCCAGCGCCAGCAGTTGCTGCGCCTCTTTCTCGTACTGCTCGAAGCAGGTGAACAGGAAGTCCACATCCGCATATTCGAAGTTATAGGTGGATTGCTCCACTTCGTTCTGATGGAACACGTCGCCGTAGGTGGTTTTACCCAGCGGGCCGTCGCTCCAGACCAGGTCGTAAACGCTGTCTACGCCCTGAATGTACATCGCCAGACGTTCCAGACCGTAGGTGATTTCACCGGTAACGGGTTTACACTCCAGACCGCCAACTTGCTGGAAGTACGTGAATTGGGTCACTTCCATGCCGTTCAGCCACACTTCCCAGCCCAGACCCCAGGCGCCCAATGTCGGGTTTTCCCAGTTATCTTCTACGAAACGAATGTCGTGAATAGTCGGGTCCATGCCCAGCTCTTTCAAAGAACCCAAATACAGTTCCTGAATGTTATCCGGCGATGGCTTAATCACCACCTGGAACTGATAGTAGTGCTGTAAACGGTTGGGGTTTTCGCCATAGCGACCGTCGGTCGGACGACGAGAAGGCTGAACATAAGCAGCCGCCATCGGTTCTGGCCCCAGCGCGCGCAGACAGGTCATTGGGTGAGAGGTTCCCGCGCCGACTTCCATGTCCAATGGTTGAACAATGGTACAGCCCTGGCGAGCCCAGTAATCCTGTAAGGTCAGGATCAAGCCCTGGAAGGTCCTGGTATCAAACTTTTGCATATTATTTCGTGCTGGATACGTGTGGATTTAAAGGAAGGGATCAGTATACCCGCTGGATGGAAGATATACAGTACGAAACGGGAAAAAGGCAGGTCTTAACGCATGGAAAGATGCAAAAAATGGCCATCCGCGTCAAAAGAACAGACAAACTGCTCTTTCCGAAAGGTATAGCCGCGCATTTCGTAGCTCCCCTGGAACTGTTCAAACACGGTGACGTCGATTTTTTGCTCACCGGTGTTATACCGTTTTGTCGCCTGACCTTTGCACAACGCTTCCATGTTCAACGAACGCAGTGGATCAACTTTTACCCGTTGTGCTTTCTGTTCGGGTGGCGGTGTCGAACATCCCACTAGCACAATGAGCGCCATTGCTGGAAAGAAATCCTTCATCATCATTAAATTACCGTCTGGTTTGCAGGTGAGTCTTATTATTAAGATCGGTATAGTGGCGGAATCTTACGAATTTCCTCAAGCCTCTATAAGCTGTAGTGACAAAACTCGGATTATTCCAGTGCGCCAGCCGAATGATTTATCGGCCAGACTTTTTTAACCAGATACAGAGATACTGATGCAACCCAAAATCTACTGGATTGATAACCTGCGAGGGATAGCCTGTTTAATGGTGGTGATGATTCACACGACCAGTTGGTATGTGACGAATGCCCATAGCGTTAGTTCTCTGAGCTGGGATATCGCGAATGTTTTAAACTCTGCATCTCGTGTCAGCGTACCGCTATTTTTCATGATTTCCGGCTATCTCTTTTTCGGCGAACGGAGTGCCCAGCCGCGTCATTTCTTACGTATAGGCATGTGCCTGCTGTTTTATAGCATCGTTGCGCTGATCTACATTGCGCTGTTTACCTCTATCAATGTGGAGTTATCGCTGAAAAACCTGCTGCAAAAGCCGGTGTTTTATCACTTATGGTTTTTCTTTGCGATTGCAGTAATTTATCTGATTTCACCACTGATTCAGGTAAAGAACGTCAACGGTAAAATATTGCTGGTGTTAATGGTAGTGATTGGCATCATCGCCAATCCCAACACGGTGCCACAGAAAATTGGCGGTGTTGAATGGTTACCGATTAACTTATATATCAATGGCGATACTTTTTACTACATCCTGTATGGCATACTGGGCCGCGCGATTGGGATAATGGACACACAACGAAAATCACTATCGTGGGTAAGCGTCTCACTGTTTGTGACGGGAGTATTTATTATCTCTCGCGGAACATTATATGAATTACACTGGCGCGGAAATTTTGCCGATACCTGGTATCTTTACTGTGGACCAGTAGTTTTTATTTGCGCAATCGCGTTACTGACTCTGGTAAAAAATACCCTTAACGTCCGTATGATTCCGGGCCTGGAGTTGATATCACGCCATTCGTTAGGAATATATGGTTTTCATGCATTAATTATTCACGCTTTACGCACCAATGGTGTGGAATTAAAACAATGGCCTCTCCTGGATATTCTTTGGATATTTAATGTAACGCTGATAATCAGTTTATTGTTTTCAGTTCTTTTGCAGAAGATTGATCGCCGAAGACTCGTCAGTTAGTCACCATAAGCCTGATCAGATTTTTCCTTTCAGGCTTACTGATTATGCCGAGCGCATTAACTGAACCTGACCAAACAAGCAAACAAAGAAAGCAATAGGATATATCACCATTTCGAATGCATTGATTGGCGCATTTAACACACCAATGAATAACAATCCAATAGTAAGCAATGCAATCAAATGACAAATACGCGTAAATAATTCATCTAATTGCCCTAATTTTTCCGAACGAAGATAAGCATAAGTCGCAAATGTCCCGGTCATCAGCACACCGAGAAAATAGCCCTTACCACTTAACAGCGGGCATGAGCTCCATAACCCAACCATGTAAACGAATGCCCCAACAACAAATAATAGCTTTGCCACACTCTTTGACGTTTTCATAACGATCTCCCTATCCATCAGAGATACATTACGAGTAACCAACGAAAGACAAAACTGAAAAACACCATTAACAAATGATTTTCAGAATAAATTCATATTAAAAATTAATGAATCATCAATTTATATAGATGGTAATTATTCTCTACTCAACCAGGGAAAGGGATATTAAGACACATCTGGCAACGCAACACGGCTGCCTGATGAGAGCAAAAGCCTTATCCGACCAACAAGTCGAATAAGGCTCAAGGGAATGCAATTACATATGTGCAGCGATCAAGCGCTGGTTATCCTGGTACATCGCGAACAGGTAGTTGTTATAACTCTGTCCCTTCGTTGAATAACCTTTCAGCTTATGAATCATCGCTGTAGCGGTAATTTCCTGATCCGCTTTACGCAGTTGCGCGCGTGATTTGCGGAAAGACGCGTAAGCCGGATGCGTATTCAGGTTAGTGACGTAAGCACTCACCGATTCTTGTACAGAACTAAACTGAGAGTAACCCTTCACCTTACCCGGCGTATTGGGGCAGCGCCCTTTCATGCACTTCATGCCGAACAGATTGTTGTTGTTACGTGCCAGCTTAGACGTACCCCAACCACTTTCTGCCGCAGCCATCGTCGCCACCATACTGGTAGGAATAATGTCTACGCGTTCAAGCAGCGTATTCCATGGGATTTTTCGCGTATTACCAGACCACTTCACCTTGTAACGCCTGGCGATGTCTTGCAGACGCGCACGTTCCGCAGGCGACCATTGGCCCTGGTACTGTTTTGAAATCAGCCAGTTACGCTCCTCCGTGATAGCAGCATTTTGGCTGGTAATATAGGGCATTACAGTCCGGAGAAACGCCTTTTTCCTTGGTGTTCCGGAAGGGTATTTTCGCAAATCAGGAAGTGAACTGCTCTTTGCACTATTGCGAGAATACTCTTCTTTACTGCTTACCTGTTTACTACTGGTCTTCGTTATGTGGGACTTATGATTCGTTGTTGATGTGTGCGTCTTCGCTAACACCTCACTCGAAAACACCAGAGTGAGTAACATAAGAATCATCGCCCCATATCGTCGTATGGGAGTCAAAATCATCAGGTCTCCTGGTCGGATTTAATCATTCCAACACCTTATATTTTTCTCAAATTTGAGAGTTGAATCTCAAATCATATCAAAAATACCTATCAAGAGCACCCTCAAGGAATAGTCCAAATCTGAAACTATGTCACGCATTAACGATTCATAATGGCGCTAAATCGCAGAAAATGCGCGGTTTATCGCAAAAATCAGCCGTTTTTTGTATATGTGTACTCATCCTTACTTCTCACCCTGCTGGCTCATCGCTTAGGGATAAGTTTTGTCCGACCGATCACTGGCAAACTAACTGAAATCGCAGCATAAGGACTCATTCGCAATGAAGCTTGCCGCCTGTTTTCTGGCACTTCTGCCCAGTTTTACCATTGCTGCCAGTTGGAGTTCCCTGAGGTTTCCCGCCTTTGACGAAGGGGGAGCGGGAACCTTTGTCAGCCATGCACAACGAAAAAACCAGGCCAGCGCCGCACTTGTTGAAGCAGGGCAACAATAGCTTTTCCGGCTTCCTGCATATCAGTACGTCAGGAAGCCGCTGTCAGAATAAAATACCAGGCACGGAAAAATCCTTAGCATAACGCGTCAATGCCTCTGCAATAGCCGAATTTGCACCCCGGCAAATGTAGCGTTATTGTTACCTTCCTTGCTTCAGAGTTCGAATGATATCCCGCTATGACATTCTCCCTTTTTGGTGACAAATTTACCCGCCGCTCCGGCATTACGCTGTTGATGGAAGATCTGAACGACGGTTTACGCACTCCCGGCGCGATTATGCTTGGCGGCGGAAACCCGGCGCAGATCCTGGAAATGCAGGATTACTTCCAGACGCTACTGACCGACATGCTGGAAAGCGGCAAAGCAACGGATGCGCTGTGTAATTATGACGGCCCGCAGGGGAAGACTGAGCTACTGTCGCTGCTTGCAGGAATGCTACGTGAGAAGCTGGGCTGGGATATCGAACCACAAAATATTGCACTAACAAACGGCAGCCAGAGTGCGTTTTTCTACTTATTTAATCTGTTTGCCGGACGCCGCGCCGACGGTAGCATCAAGAAGGTGTTGTTCCCGTTGGCGCCGGAATACATCGGCTACGCAGATGCCGGACTGGAAGAGGATCTGTTCGTCTCTGCGCGCCCGAATATTGAACTGCTGCCAGAAGGCCAGTTTAAGTATCACGTCGATTTTGAGCATCTGCACATTGGCGAAGAAACGGGGATGATTTGCGTTTCCAGACCAACTAACCCAACGGGAAATGTGATTACTGACGAAGAGTTGCTGAAGCTGGATGCGCTGGCGAATCAACACGGTATTCCGCTGGTGATTGATAATGCCTATGGCGTACCGTTTCCCGGCATCATTTTCAGCAAAGCACGTCCGCTGTGGAATCCCAACATAGTGCTGTGCATGAGTCTTTCCAAGCTGGGCCTGCCAGGTTCGCGCTGCGGCATTATTATCGCCAATGAAAAAATCATCACCGCCATCACCAATATGAACGGTATTATCAGCCTGGCACCCGGCGGTATTGGTCCGGCGATGATGTGTGAAATGATTAAGCGAAACGATCTACTGCGCCTGTCTGAAACGGTCATCAAGCCGTTCTATTACCAACGTGTTCAGGAAACTATCGCCATCATTCGCCGCTATTTACCGGAAGATCGCTGCCTGATTCATAAACCCGAAGGGGCAATTTTCCTCTGGCTATGGTTTAAAGATTTGCCCATTACCACCGAGCAACTCTATCAGCGCCTGAAAGCGCGCGGCGTGCTAATGGTACCGGGGCACAATTTCTTCCCAGGTCTGGATAAACCGTGGCCGCACACGCATCAATGTATGCGCATGAACTACGTCCCAGAGACGGAGAAAATTGAAGCAGGCGTGAAGATTCTGGCGGAAGAGATTGAACGCGCCTGGGCTGAAAGCCATTAAAAATGGCCTGATGCGCTACGCTTATCAGGCCTACATAATTTCTGCAATATATTGAATCTGGAAGACTTTGTAGGCCGGATAAGGCATTTACGCCGCATCCGGCATAAACAAAGCACACAATTCCTGCGTTAAAAAAACGCCGGAAAAACGTTTCAGACAGGCTGCTGTCGTAGCCGATTCCGCTGCACTTTCTCAACATCCACACACTGCAATGCATGCGTCGGGCAGGCTTCAACACAAGCAGGTCCCGCCGCCCGATGCCAGCAGAGATCACACTTAATCGCCCTCGCTTTTGTGCGCAATGAAACGACCTCCATTGCGCCAAACGGGCAAGCCAACATACAGCTTTTACAGCCAATACAGCGCGATTGTTCAACGAAGATATGTTCATGTTCGCGGCGAATAGCGCCCACAGGACAGACATTCGCGCATGGGGCATCTTCACACTGATGGCAGGCAACTGCCGTGGTCCAGGTATGATCTTTAATCACCCGAATACGCGACATAAACTCGTCAGGCGATAGCGCCGCGCAATCCTGATTTTCCTGATGCGACACGGCGCAGGCCACTTCACAGGTACGGCAACCAATACATTTCGTCGCATCTGCAATAATAAACCGGTTCATGATCGCTCCTTTGAACTAAAACAGCAGCGTGCCAGAGAGTGCGTCATTATTGCTTTGATCCAACAAAGGAAATGTTACGGTTTTGCCTCCTGTCCCATGCTTTGTGTGATCGCCCCCTATTCCCGAACGGTAAAACCCAACTCATTAGAGATAGCCTGCGCAGTTTCACGCAGTGGTTTCAGGAGATTTTTTTCTCCAACCTGCTTTAAACGCGACGTAGAAAGAGAAATAGACACGGCATACGGCACTCGCCCATGAATATCAAACACCGGAACAGCAATACAAGACACACCGAGTTCATTCTCTTCTCTGTCCATTGCCATACCGCTTTCACGAATTTGCGCCAGTTCATCGTACATCGCAGGCAGACCAGTAATTGTATTGCGAGTTAGCGGCTGGATCTCATTCTGATGATTTTCCCAATACGATTTCACATAGTCCGGGTGACCGAACGCCATATAAACCTTACCCATCGCCGAACAGTAAAGCGGCATATGCTGACCAATATACGCGCGAGTCCGCAGCATACCGGTGGTAGGTTCGAGTTTATAAATCAAAATAGCGTGGTCATCTTCACGGCTGGAGAAATTAATGGTTTCTCCAGTCGCAATATTGAGCGCCTCAAGATGTGGCGCGGCGATATGAATAATATTCAGCGACGACAATGCTTTTTGCCCGACAGCAATAAATTTAGTGGTCAGGCGATAACTACCCGCTGCAGGCGCGGTCGTCACATAGCCGCAGGATTGTAATCCCTGCAATAAACGATGGACTGTGCTTTTATTCAAACCAGCAAGTTCCGAGAGATACGCCAGTGGGCAACCGTTGGGATAATTACTCAAAATCTCAATCAACATCAAACCCCGAAATAAGCTCTGACTTCCGGCCGGGCGTTCTTTTTCCTGCGTCATCTCGTTCTCTTTTTTTCCCATCGTTTCCTTCCCCTTTTTGTCGCGCTCTGATGGTAACGCAAAGTGTGTCGTAGTTCACGATCTCGACAGATAATTCGTAACAAATTGATTTAAATGAAATTTTAAAAACATCGATCAGATTGCTTTGTTAAAAAGCGATCGATATATTTGAAATCAAGTTTCGCATATTGAAATTTAAAGACAAAAAAGCGATCAAAAAAAAACAAGGAGTCCAGGGATGAAAGTCACATTTGAACAATTAAAAGCAGCCTTCAATCGGGTATTACTTTCTCGCGGCGTTGATAGTGAAACCGCTGATGCCTGTGCAGAAATGTTTGCTCGCACCACCGAGTCCGGTGTTTATTCTCACGGCGTAAACCGCTTCCCACGCTTCATTCAACAACTGGATAACGGCGATATCATTCCTGACGCCCAACCTAAACGTATAACCAGCCTCGGCGCCATAGAACAGTGGGATGCCCAGCGTTCAATCGGTAACCTGACGGCGAAAAAAATGATGGATCGCGCCATTGAACTGGCGGCGAATCACGGGATTGGTCTGGTCGCATTACGCAATGCTAACCACTGGATGCGCGGCGGCAGCTACGGTTGGCAAGCGGCGGAAAAAGGCTATATCGGCATCTGCTGGACTAACTCCATCGCCGTTATGCCGCCGTGGGGCGCCAAAGAGTGCCGCATCGGCACTAACCCGCTGATCGTCGCCATTCCTTCAACTCCAATCACCATGGTCGATATGTCGATGTCGATGTTCTCTTACGGCATGTTAGAAGTTAACCGCCTGGCAGGTCGTCAGTTACCGGTCGATGGCGGCTTTGACAATGAAGGCAACCTCACCAAAGAACCTGCTGTAATCGAAAAAAATCGTCGCATTTTACCGATGGGTTACTGGAAAGGTTCTGGCATGTCGATTGTGCTGGATATGATCGCCACCCTGCTTTCCGACGGAGCATCCGTTGCCGAAGTTACCGAAGATAACAGCGACGAGTACGGTATTTCGCAAATCTTTATCGCCATTGAAGTAGACAAGCTTATCGACGGCGCGACCCGCGACGCCAAACTGCAACGCATCATGGATTACGTTACTACCGCTGAACGCGCTGATGAAAACCAGGCCATTCGTTTACCTGGCCACGAATTTACAACCTTACTGGCTGAGAACCGCCGTAACGGCATCACCGTAGATGATAGCGTGTGGGCAAAAATTCAGGCGTTATAAGGAAAAAGCCATGATCTTCGGACATATCGCGCAGCCCAATCCGTGTCGTTTACCCGTAGCCATTGAAAAGGCGCTCGATTTTCTGCGCGCTACCGACTTTAGCTCCCTGGAACCGGGCGTTGTCGAAATCGACGGCAAGAATATTTTTGCGCAAATTATCGATTTAACCACACGCGAGGTGCCGGAAAACCGCCCGGAAGTGCATCGTCGCTATATCGATATTCAGTTTCTGGCATGGGGCGAAGAGAAAATCGGCATCGCTATTGATACAGGAAATAACAAAATCAGCGAGTCACTATTAGAGCAGCGCGATATTATTTTTTATCACGATAGTGAACATGAATCATTTATAGAAATGATACCGGGCAGCTACGCTATTTTCTTCCCACAGGATGTACATCGACCGGCATGTAATAAAAATGCCACTACGGCAATACGCAAAATCGTGGTTAAAGTGGCCCTCGCTGCTTTATAAAAAATTATTACTGGAGCACATAATGAAAGCGAATAATGCCGGTTATATTATCGGTGCATATCCCTGTGCACCTTCTTTTCACCAAAGAAGTGAAGAGGAAGAGAAAGATTTCTGGCGACAATTATCTGATACCCCAGAGATTCGAGGACTGGAACAACCCTGTCTGGAAAACTTCCACCCGCTAGGTGACGAATGGCTGTTACGCCATACGCCGGAAAGCTGGAAATTTGTCGTAACGGCAGTGATGGAAACTATGCGTCGTCGTGGCGAAAACAACGGATTTGGTCTCGCCTCCAGTGATGAAGAACAACGCCAGGCTTGTGTGGCGTACTATCGTCATCTTTTACAAAAAATAAATAAAATCAATGCGCTTCAGGCAGATAAAGTTATTGCGCTTGAACTTCACGCCGCACCACTGGCAAGTAATCCCAATGTCATGCAGGCGACCGACGCTTTCTCCCGTTCACTGAAAGAAATCACCCGTTGGGACTGGCCGTGCAAACTGGTGCTGGAACACTGCGACGCCATGACGTCTGCCGCCCCCCGAAAAGGTTTTCTGCCTTTAGAAAATGTGCTGGAAGTCATTGCCGATTATGACATCAGTGTCTGCATCAACTGGGCGCGTTCCGCTATTGAAGGCCGCAATACCACATTACCGCTCATCCATGCTCAAATGGCAAAACAGGTCGGAAAGCTTGATGCCTTGATGTTCTCTGGTACTGCACTAAACGGCGAATATGGCGAATGGCAGGACCTACACGCGCCGTTTGCTCCTTTCTGTGCAGAAAGTCTGATGACGATAGATCATGTACGTGAATTATTTACTGTGGCAGAACCATCAAGATTGCAATTTTCTGGTATCAAATTATTAGAAATTCATGCTACAGCAAGTGTTCAGCATCGCATCAAAATATTACGCAATGGCATTCATTCAATGGATGAATCCTGGCAACGTCCTTAATTCATAAGCGAACTCTAATTATCTATTTTTCAATAACGACGACAAATACTCACCACATTTATCTATGACAATAGATTGCATAACAAGAAGGATGTGTTATGAAGCGAATACTCGAGGGCATACTTGCGATCATTATCGCAATACTGTCTTGCATTATATTTATAAATATAATTCTCAGATATGGATTCCACACAAGTATATTATCTATTGATGAATTATCTCGCCTTTTATTTATTTGGTTAACCTTTATCGGCACTATCGTTGCTTTTATGGACCACAGCCATGTGCAGGTGACATTTTTAGTCGAAAAACTTTCACCCGCCAATCAACAACGACTGTCGCTGCTAACCCACACGCTCATTTTATTGTTGTGCCTGGGTCTTGCGTGGGGCGCCATAGTCAAAACCTCCCAGGACTGGAGCAACCTATCTCCCATTCTCGAAGTACCTGTTGGCTTAATGTATGCCGCTGCGATTCCCACCAGCTTGATCATCGCATTTTTGGAAATGCGTCATCTGTACCGGCAATTAACAAACCATCCCAGCCATAAACAACAAGGAGTCTGACGATGACGGTCCTTATCTTTCTTGTCAGCCTGTTAGGTGCAATCGCTATTGGTATTCCCATCGCCTGGTCATTATTGCTTTGCGGCGTAGCCTTGATGTTCTGGATGGATATTTTTGATGTGCAGATTCTGGCGCAAACGCTGGTCAATGGCGCGGACAGTTTTTCACTACTCGCCATCCCCTTCTTTGTGCTGGCTGGTGAAATCATGAATGCCGGTGGCTTGTCGCAACGTATTGTCGACTTGCCAATGAAACTGGTAGGCCACAGAGCAGGGGGACTGGGTTACGTCGGCGTCCTTGCTGCAATGATCATGGCAAGCCTTTCCGGTTCTGCCGTTGCCGATACTGCTGCCGTCGCAGCGTTACTTGTACCAATGATGCGCCAGGCTAACTATCCGGTAAACCGCGCCGCCGGACTTATCGGTTCTGGCGGAATCATTGCGGCCATTATCCCTCCTTCCATTCCGCTCATCATCTTCGGCGTCTCCAGCGGACTCTCCATCAGCAAACTGTTTATGGCCGGGATTGCGCCAGGCATCATGATGGGCGTTACGCTGATGGTAACCTGGTGGTGGCAGGCAAAACGTCTTAATCTGCCTCGCCAACCAAAAGCGTCTGTGCAGGAAGTCTGGCAATCTCTCGTTTCCGGTATCTGGGCGCTGTTTTTACCCGTGATTATTATTGGCGGTTTCCGCTCAGGTTTATTCACGCCAACGGAAGCGGGTGCTGTCGCTGCGTTCTACGCCTTGTTCGTCTCGGTGGTGGTCTATCGCGAAATGACATTCGCCACGCTTTACCATGTATTGGTAAACGCAGCGAAAACGACCTCCGTGGTGATGTTCCTGGTAGCCTCCGCAGCGGTATCTGCATGGCTAATTACCATTGCTGAACTGCCGATGATGGTCTCGGATCTCTTACAGCCTTTAGTGGATTCACCGCGTTTATTATTCATCGTAATTATGCTCGCCATTATGATGATAAGTACGGTAATGGACTTAACACCTACCGTATTAATTCTTACACCTGTATTAATGCCATTAGTGAAAGAAGCGGGAATAGACCCTATCTATTTTGGCATCATGTTTATTATCAACTGTTCGATATCACTCATTACTCCCCCGGTTGGTAACGTCCTTAACGTCGTATGCGGAGTTGCGAAACTCAAATTTGACGATGCGGTAAAAGGCGTTGCGCCCTACGTCATGGTTTTATTCATGTTGTTAGCATTATTTATTTTTATCCCGGAGCTAATTACTGCTCCTCTTAAATGGATGAGTTAAAAGGAAAGCATAATGAAAATACGTTCTGTAACCTACGCATTATTTATTACCGGGCTGGCGGCGTTCAGCACCTCGTCTCTGGCGGCGCAATCTTTACGTTTCGGTTATGAAACCTCACAAACCGACTCACAACATATTGCAGCGAAAAAATTCAATGAATTATTGCAGGAAAAGACCAAAGGTGAACTGAAATTAAAGCTATTTCCTGACAGCACCCTCGGCAACGCGCAGGCAATGATCAGCGGTGTACGTGGCGGCACTATTGATATGGAGATGTCCGGTTCCAATAACTTTACGGGACTTTCGCCGATAATAAATCTACTGGACGTACCTTTCCTGTTCCGCGATACCGCCCACGCGCATAAAACGCTGGATGGTAAAGTCGGCGATGAACTGAAAGCATCCCTGGACGGAAAAGGCCTGAAAGTACTGGCGTACTGGGAAAACGGCTGGCGTGATGTTACCAACTCACGCGCACCGGTCAAAACACCTGCCGATCTGAAAGGTCTGAAAATCCGCACCAATAACAGTCCGATGAACATTGCGGCGTTTAAAATTTTTGGCGCTAATCCCATCCCGATGCCGTTTGCCGAAGTGTATACCGGGCTGGAAACCCGCACTATCGACGCTCAGGAACACCCGATCAACGTCGTCTGGTCAGCAAAATTTTATGAAGTACAAAAGTACCTTTCTCTGACGCACCACGCCTATTCGCCGCTTCTGGTGGTGATCAACAAAGCGAAGTTTGATGGCTTAACGCCTGAATTCCAGCAAGCGCTAATTTCATCTGCACAAGAGGCAGGCAACTACCAGCGCAAACTGGTTGCCGAAGATCAGCAAAAAATTATCAATGGCATGAAAGAAGCGGGCGTGGAAGTAATTACCGATCTCGACCGCAAAGCCTTTAGCGACGCGCTGGGTACTCAGGTCCGCGACATGTTCGTTAAAGATGTTCCGCAGGGCGCCGAGCTGCTGAAAGCCGTGGATGAGGTGCAATAAACCATGACGCAATACTGGCTGGGGTTAGATTGTGGCGGTAGCTGGCTGAAAGCCGGACTGTATGACCGCGAAGGCCGGGAGGCAGGTGTACAACGCCTGCCGCTGTGTGCTTTAAGCCCGCAGCCAGGCTGGGCAGAGCGCGATATGGCAGAACTGTGGCAATGCTGCATGGCTGTCATTCGCAACCTGCTTACCTATTCCGGCGTCAGCGGAGAACAAATTGTCGGTATTGGCATCTCGGCGCAGGGAAAAGGCTTGTTTTTACTGGATAAAAACGACAAGCCGCTCGGTAACGCCATTTTGTCCTCGGATCGCCGGGCGATGGAAATCGTTCGTCGCTGGCAGAAAGATGGCATCCCGGAAAAACTCTACCCGCTGACCCGACAAACACTATGGACCGGACATCCGGTATCGCTTTTACGCTGGCTAAAGGAGCACGAGCCTGAGCGTTATGCACAGATTGGTTGTGTGATGATGACGCACGACTACCTGCGCTGGTGTTTAACCAGCGTCAAAGGTTGTGAAGAGAGCAATATTTCCGAGTCCAATCTCTACAATATGAATAGCGGGCAGTATGACTCGTGTCTTACTGACGAGCTGGGGATTAGTGAAATCAATCACACCCTGCCGCCTGTCGTTGGTTCTGCCGAAATCTGCGGGGAAATTACCGCGCAAACAGCCGCGCTGACCGGTCTGAAAGCGGGTACGCCCGTTGTCGGCGGTTTGTTTGATGTTGTTTCCACGGCACTCTGCGCCGGAATCGAAGACGAACATACCCTCAACGCAGTGATGGGCACCTGGGCGGTGACCAGCGGCATAACCCGCGGTCTGCGCGACGATGAAGCACATCCGTATGTCTATGGTCGCTATGTTAACGACAGTGAATTTATCGTTCACGAAGCCAGCCCGACATCTTCCGGCAATCTCGAATGGTTTACCGCACAGTGGGGAGAAATCTCGTTTGCCGAGATCAACCAGGCCATTGCCAGTTTGCCGAAAGCCGGTGGCGATCTCTTTTTCCTGCCGTTCCTGTACGGTAGCAACGCCGGACTCGAGATGACCAGCGGTTTCTACGGGATGCAGGCCATTCACACCCGCGCGCACCTGTTACAGGCCATCTATGAAGGCGTGGTGTTCAGCCATATGACCCACCTCAACCGGATGCGCGAACGTTTTACTGATGTACACACCCTGCGCGTCACTGGCGGCCCGGCGCACTCCGATGTCTGGATGCAGATGCTGGCGGACGTCAGCGGCCTGCGTATCGAGTTGCCGCAGGTGGAAGAAACCGGCTGTTTTGGCGCAGCGCTTGCCGCCCGCGTCGGTACAGGCGTTTATCGCAACTTCAGCGAAGCCCAGCGCAACTTGCAACATCCGGTGCGTACCCTGCTACCGGATATGACCGCGCATCAACTTTACCAACAAAAATACCAACGTTATCAGCATCTCATTGCCGCACTTCAGGGCTATCACGCTCACATCAAGGATCACACATTATGAGCAGACCACTTCTGCAACTGGCCCTCGACCACTCATCACTTGAAGCCGCACAGCGCGACGTTACGCTGTTAAAAGACAGCGTCGATATCGTCGAAGCGGGCACCATTCTCTGTTTAAACGAAGGGCTTGGCGCGGTGAAAGCCTTGCGCGAACAGTGCCCAGACAAAATCATCGTTGCCGACTGGAAGGTCGCCGACGCCGGAGAAACGCTCGCGCAACAGGCGTTTGGCGCTGGTGCTAACTGGATGACTATCATCTGCGCCGCACCGCTCGCGACGGTAGAAAAAGGCCACGCGATGGCACAGAACTGTGGCGGTGAAATCCAGATAGAGCTTTTTGGTAACTGGACGCTGGACGACGCCCGCGACTGGCATCGTATTGGCGTACGACAGGCGATTTATCATCGTGGTCGTGACGCGCAGGCCAGCGGGCAACAGTGGGGCGAGGCCGATCTGGCACGCATGAAAGCGCTTTCCGATATCGGTCTTGAGCTTTCGATTACCGGCGGAATTACGCCTGCCGACCTGCCACTGTTTAAAGACATTCGCGTGAAGGCATTTATTGCCGGGCGAGCGCTGGCAGGCGCGGTAAATCCGGCGCAGGTCGCCGCTGATTTCCATGCGCAAATTGATGCCATCTGGGGAGGTTCTCGTGCGTAACCATCCGTTAGGTATTTATGAAAAAGCGCTGGCGAAAGATCTCTCCTGGCCGGAGCGGCTGGTGCTGGCAAAAAGCTGTGGCTTTGATTTTGTCGAAATGTCGGTGGATGAAACTGACGAGCGTCTGTCGCGCCTTGACTGGAGCGCCGCACAAAGGGCTTCACTGGTTGCCGCGATGATCGAAACGGGTGTTGGGATCCCGTCGATGTGCCTGTCCGCCCATCGTCGCTTTCCTTTTGGTAGCCGTGACGACGCGGTACGCCAGCGAGCACGGGAAATCATGAGCAAAGCGATTCGCCTAGCGCGCGATCTCGGCATTCGCACCATTCAACTGGCGGGTTACGACGTCTATTACGAAGAGCATGACGAAGGCACCCAGCAACGTTTTGCTGAAGGGCTGGCGTGGGCGGTCGAACAGGCGGCGGCATCACAAGTCATGCTGGCGGTGGAGATTATGGATACCGCGTTTATGAACTCCATCAGCAAATGGAAAAAGTGGGACGAAATGCTCGCCTCGCCGTGGTTCACTGTCTACCCGGACGTCGGCAACCTCAGCGCCTGGGGCAATGATGTTCCCGCCGAACTGAAACTGGGCATCGACCGTATCGCCGCCATCCACCTGAAAGACACCCAGCCAGTCACCGAGCATAGCCCTGGACAGTTCCGCGACGTGCCGTTTGGCGAAGGCTGTGTCGATTTTGTCGGCATCTTCAAAACGCTGCATCAACTGAACTATCGCGGTTCATTCCTGATTGAGATGTGGACCGAAAAAGCCAAAGAACCGGTGCTGGAAATAATTCAGGCGCGGCGCTGGATTGAAGCACGTATGCAGGAGGCGGGATTTATATGTTAGAGCAACTGAAAGCCGACGTGCTGGCGGCGAATCTGGCGCTTCCCGCTCATCATCTGGTGACGTTCACCTGGGGCAATGTCAGCGCGGTAGACAAGACGCGGCAATGGATGGTGATTAAGCCTTCCGGCGTCGAGTATGAGGTAATGACCGCTGAGGATATGGTGGTGGTTGAGATAGCCAGCGGCAAGGTGGTGGAAGGCAGCAAAAAGCCCTCGTCCGACACGCCAACGCATCTGGCGCTTTACCGTCGCTTTGCGGAGATTGGCGGCATAGTGCATACCCACTCGCGCCACGCCACCATCTGGTCGCAGGCCGGACTTGATCTCCCCGCCTGGGGCACTACTCACGCCGATTATTTTTACGGAGCCATCCCCTGCACGCGCCTGATGACCGCAGAAGAGATCAACGGCGAGTATGAATACCAGACCGGCGAAGTGATCATTAAAACCTTCGAAGAGCGTGGGTTGAACCCGGCACAAATCCCGGCGGTACTGGTGCATTCTCACGGCCCGTTCGCATGGGGTAAAAACGCCGCCGATGCCGTGCATAATGCCGTAGTGCTGGAAGAGTGCGCATACATGGGCCTGTTCTCACGTCAGCTCGCACCGCAACTCCCTGCGATGCAAAATGAACTGTTAGATAAGCACTACCTGCGTAAGCATGGGGCTAATGCCTATTACGGGCAGTAGCCATGCCTGAATGTGCCCGGCAATACACGCCGGGCAGCTTCTTACATCAGAACAGCCCCAATGGTTTATCCGAGTAACTCACCAGCAGGCACTTGGTTTGCTGGTAATGCTCCAGCATCATCTTGTGGGTTTCACGGCCAATGCCTGATTGTTTGTAACCACCAAACGCCGCATGTGCCGGGTAGGCGTGATAACAGTTGGTCCACACGCGCCCAGCCTGAATGCCGCGGCCCATTTTATAGGCCAGATTACCGTTACGACTCCAGACGCCTGCGCCCAGGCCATATTGTGTATCGTTGGCAATCTCCAGCGCTTCATCCATCGTTTTAAACGTCGTCACCGCCAGCACCGGGCCAAAAATCTCCTCCTGGAAAACGCGCATATTGTTCTGACCAAACAGAATCGTCGGTTCGAGGTAATAACCGTCTTTCAGTTCGCCTTCCAGCAGCTTGCGCCGCCCGCCGGTAAGCACGTCTGCACCCTCTTTTTTACCGATATCGATGTAATTGAGGATGGTTTCCAGTTGCCCGTGCGAAACCTGTGCCCCCATTTGCGTCACGCTATCGAGCGGGTTACCGCTGCGAATGCTTTCGACTCGGCGAATAGCGCGCTCCATAAAGCGTTCGTAGATAGACTCCTGCACTAAAGCACGACTTGGGCAGGTGCAAACTTCGCCCTGGTTAAAGGCAAACAGTGCAAAGCCTTCCAGCGCTTTATCGAAAAAGGCATCTTCTTCATCCATCACATCAGCAAAGAAGATATTTGGCGACTTGCCGCCCAGCTCCAGGGTTACCGGAATAATGTTTTGCGTGGCGTACTGCATAATTTGTTGGCCCACTTCCGTTGAGCCGGTAAACGCCACTTTAGCAATACGTTTTGAAGTCGCCAGATATTCGCCAATTTCCCCGCCTGCGCCATTCACCACGTTTACGACGCCTGGCGGCAGTAAATCCCCGACGATTTCCATCAGCAAAAGCACCGAAAGCGGGGTAAGTCGGGCGGGTTTTAGCACCACACAGTTACCCGCTGCCAGCGCAGGCGCCATTTTCCAGCTCGCCATCAGCAGCGGAAAGTTCCACGGGATAATCTGCCCCACCACGCCTAACGGTTCGTGGAAATGATAAGCCACAGTTTCGCTATCAACTTCGCTGATACCGCCTTCCTGTGCCCGAATACACGAGGCGAAATAGCGGAAATGGTCAATCGCCAATGGCACGTCGGCGGCGCTGGTTTCGCGGATGGGTTTGCCGTTATCCCAGGTTTCTGCCGTCGCTAACAGCTCAAGGTTTTGCTCCATCCGATCGGCAATTTTAAACAGAATCGCCGCGCGATCCTGCACCGAGGTATGCGCCCATTTATCTTTTACTTTATGCGCAGCATCCAGCGCCAGATCGATATCGCGTTTACCCGAAGACGCCACTTCGCACAGCAGCTGCCCGGTCACCGGCGTCAGGTTCTGGTAATACTCGCCGTCGGCAGGCGCGACCCATTCGCCGCCAATAAAGTTGTCGTAGCGTGCTTTTAACTTAAGAGGAAAACCATACTCGCCGGGCTGAACACGTGCTGAAGGGGGATTATTGGTCATGATCGTCTCCTTGCTGTGTGAGGTATAACAAGGGTAGACGTGACTGGCGAAATCTTCGCCAGTCGGTAACAGCTTTACGACGGCTATCACGAATTTACGGGCAAAAGCTACAGCGGGTAGTGTGCAACGTACACTGCTTGCTGGTTATTAATTCTTTTCTCTTGCGCGAATCCTTCTTTAACAATCGTCCGTAAATCGGTCCGCGCCGTATTATCCGAGACGCCCAGACTCACACTAATTTCAGCAACTGTGTACTCTTTTCCCGGATTGGCGAGCATCACATTCAGGAGCGTTACCTGGCGCGGATTCAGGCGTTTAAGCACGCCAGAGCTAAACAGCACCCTATCGAGTTTTGCGCTTCGTTGCATAATTTCATCAATATGCTGCTGCCAGTTTTGCAAAGCACGTTTAATGACACCGGCCTGATATTCAAGGAAATAAGTCAGATCCATACCGTCTGATTCAGTGTACTGGTAGCTGGCGGCATATTTTACTGGCGCGGCATAAAGCAAACGGCTGATGGAAATATATTTAAAAACATCGTAGCCCGATTTCAGCATATACCAGTAAAACAGCGCCCGACTGGTGCGCCCGTTGCCATCGCGAAAGGGATGTTCATGGGCCAGCATAAAATGCAGAATGCAGGAGCGGACTAACGGATGAATATATCCCTCACGGCTATTTAACCACTGGCAAACTTTTTCCAGCCGTTCCGGCAACAACGCCGCTGCGGGCGGTTGATGCACTATATTGCTGTCATAGTCGGCGATCACAACATCATCTGTTTCACGAAATTCGCCCGGTCGATATTTCGCGTCGTTTATTCCCCCCATGCCAATAGCATGTAACTGACGAATAAGCGCAGGTGTTAGCGGTTCTGCGAGTAAGTGCGGAATTTCTGCCATCAACCGGGCGTTGCCCGCAATCATATGCTCGTCTTCAGTGCGTGGCGCCCGCCCTGTTTCCAGCATGTTTCTCGCCACCAGCGTCGTGGTATTCGCACCCTCCAGTTGGGAGCTGGTGATCGGCTCTTCCAGGCGTAACTGGCTTAACTCAGCGCCCGCCCCGCGCAACCGTTCAGTCTGATCTTTCAGCGCCAACGCAGTGGCATGTTTATCGACAAGCTCACAAACTTCTGCAATCACAGGCGTAATGTTGAATCCGGCCTGTTCGCCTGCTTCATTGCAGTAATTGATTCGCTGGATCGCCGCGTTGCGCGCCAGCCGGGTAAGCGTCCACGCCACTTCGACGTTTTCTCCTTTTTTTATGCGATACTGCAACTCATCAAAAGGTAGATAACGTCCTTTTTCATCGATGACCCGGTTAAAGCGCAGATGAGCCTGAAGTTCCTCACCCGTTAAGTGTGATAAAGAAATCAGCCTGGGAGGTGGTTTGATAGCCATTTGCTTATCTCAAAAAAGCGCAATATTGAGATAGTGTATAGCAGACCAAAGAAACTATCTCAAAAATCGAAAATTTTGAGATAGTTGATAAAAAACGGCTGGCAATACGCCAGCCGCAGGAAGAAGGGAATTACATTGCCGCGCGATAAATCGCCACAATTTCTTCGTGAGTTGCCTGGATCGGGTTAGTAAAGCCGCAGGCATCTTTCAGGGCGTTGGTAGCCAGCACCGCGAAATCTTCTTCTTTCACGTTCAGGTCGCGCAGACCTGCCGGAATATTCACTTTCTTCGCCAGCTCACGGATGGCATTAATGCAGGCTTCTGCACCTTCCGCATCATTTTTTCCTGTCACGTTCACGCCCATTGCAGCCGCGCAGTCGCGCAGACGGGCTGCGGCAACTTTGCTGTTGAATGCCTGAACATGAGGCAGCAGAACAGCATTACATACCCCGTGCGGCAGGTTGTAGAAACCGCCTAACTGGTGCGCCATCGCATGAACATAACCCAGAGATGCGTTGTTGAATGCCATACCCGCGAGGAATTGAGCGTAAGCCATTGCTTCACGCGCTTTGGCGTTGCTGCCATCTTCAACGGCCAGCGGCAGGTTTTCGGCAATCATGGCAACGGCTTTTAGCGCGCAAGCATCGGTGATCGGCGTGGCAGCGGTAGACACATACGCTTCAATAGCATGAGTCAAAGCATCCATACCAGTGGCAGCGGTCAGTGACTTCGGCATACCAATCATCAGAGAGGAGTCATTGACAGAAAGCAGCGGGGTAACGTGCTTATCAACAATCGCCATTTTGATATGACGCGCTTCATCGGTGATGATGCAGAAACGAGTCATTTCTGATGCAGTACCCGCAGTGGTATTGATGGCAATCATCGGCAGCTGCGGTTTTGCAGAGCGGTCAACGCCTTCATAATCACGGATATCACCACCGTTGGCGGCCACCAGCGCAATACCTTTTGCGCAGTCGTGTGGAGAACCACCACCTAAGGAAATCACGCTATCGCAATCATTTTCTTTCAGCAGTTTGAGACCTGCGGCGACGTTTTCCGTGGTTGGATTAGGTTGGGTGCCATCATAAATAACGCTGAAAATATTGCGTTCTTCCAGTGCTTTTTGCACATCACCCGCCATGCCTAATTGCGTCAACATACTGTCAGTTACGATCAATGTACGGCGAAAACCATATTCCGCCATCATATTCATCGCACTGTCTAATGAATCAGCACCAATGACATTAACGGAAGGAATAAAAAAGGTTGAAGCTGCCATAACATACTCCTGAACAACTAAAAAAGGATGGGCAGCTTACAGACGATTTTCATTCGAAAACATGATCGAAATTATTTTTTAGCAAAATATATTTCAAAGAAAGCACATTATATTCATAAAACAATGTACTTTCTTTATATGTATAATAATTTTATATTAATTCATGATTAACATTAATTAATAATTCTATTACTTTTCTGGAAATAATAATGCATCACGTAATAAATGATCATTCCCCCGACGACGCGTAAAACCAATCCGGTCAAAATATTCCAGAATTTGAATTGCCAGTTTTCGACCAACGCCTAAACGATCGCGAAAATCCGCCGCGCACGTCGATCCGCACTCCTGATCGAGGCCGCGGATCATATTGGCAAATTCAACAATCCGATCATTACGGTAGTAACGATCTTTAACGATCGCCGTAATAATCCCCTGCTGCGCAGCCTGCCGTAGCGTCAGACGCATTGCCTGTTCGTCGGTCCCCGTCTCTTTTGCCAGATCTCGTACCCACCACGGCTCGTCACCAAACAGCGGTTCCACTTTTTGCCAGATTGCCTGTTGTTCTTCGCTGAATCCGGCTTTGTGATCCGGCAGATGCAACCAACCGTGGTGACTGAGGATGTCGCCGCTTTCGCGCATCTTTTCAATCAGCAACAACACCAGCGCTTCATCTTCCATTGGCAACGCCATACGTCGCAGACGTTCGCGCCCCGGTCCAGGTTCGTCACGATGCTGCTCATGGTAAGTCGCCAACGTGTCGAGGATTTTTCTCTGCCAGCGTGCGGCAACCGGGGCATTCAGTAAGCTATAACCAGCCTGAATATAACCCGGCTGTTGCAGCAATTCGCGAATTCCTTCGCCGTTAAGTTGGCGCGCCCAGGCGAAATCCACGAGATTAACCGCACCGCGCTCAAGATGAACGGTTAATGCCTCTGCATCGCTCTGCGCCTGCGCAAGCGAAGCCAGCCATTGCAGATACTCCGGCTTACGTTTACCACGACGCGGTGGGTTCAACATCACCACACGCGCTCCCGCCAGCGTATTGCGAGCGGAGATATCGCGCAACACTAAGCGATCGTTATCCGCCAGCCATAACGGCGTGTCGAATACCAGCTCTGCCAGATTATCCTCCAGCAGTGAAACACGTCCGGTAACATGACTGGCGGCATGGTGAATATGCAACGGCTGCCACTGAGTCAGCGGCACGTGAGTTTGCAATGCGACAATGACCCGCGTGAACGGCTCTGGCGGTATATCCGCCAACAGCCAGTCACCGCGGTTAATCTGTTCTTTCTCGGCGTCACCAGCAATATTAAGCGCGATACGCTGCCCGGCATGGGCGGTTTCTGTTGGCTGATTCTGCGCATGTAGCGCACGCACGCGCATAGGTTTGTTGACGCCCGTCAGCCATAGCGTGTCGCCAACCTTCACTTCCCCACTTAACGCCGTGCCGGTCACCACCAGCCCCGCGCCCTTTACGGTAAAGGCTCGGTCGATAGCAAGGCGAAAACTGTGCTGACTGGCATGTTCGCGCTCCGGCAACTGAAGCAGATGTTCACGCAGAGCATCAATACCTCGTCCTTCAGTCGCTGCGGTAACAAACAGTTTTGCCTCAGCAAAACCGTATTCCCGCAGTACCGCCTTTACCTGATGTTCGACCTCCTGCACACGCGCATCATCCACGCGATCGGCCTTGGTCAACGCCACGGTAAGCATCGGATTACCCGTAAGCTGTAAAATCGCCAGATGCTCACGAGTCTGCGCCATTACGCCGTCATCGCAGGCGACTACCAGCAACGCATGATCGATACCGCCAACCCCTGCCAGCATGTTGGAGAGAAATTTTTCATGACCGGGAACATCAATGAATCCGGGTACGCGACCATCCGGCTGTGGCCAGTAGGCATAACCAAGATCGATGGTCATCCCGCGCTTCTTTTCTTCCGGCAGACGATCGGCATTCACTCCCGTAATCGCCTGCAATAATGTCGTTTTGCCGTGGTCAACGTGTCCGGCAGTCGCAATAATCATTTCAACAACATCTCCAAAAACCGTTGCTCATCTTCAAGGCAGCGTAAATCCAGCCACAGACGTCCGTCGTAAATGCGACCGATAACCGGCACTGGCAATTCACGCCAACGAGCGGCTAATGCTTCAAGGTGGCTGCCGCGTCCATCATGGGGGGTGAAGGTTAACGCTGCGCTCGGCAGACGATCAACCGGCAGAGAACCACTACCAATCTGTGAAAGGCATGGCATAACTTGTACGGCAAACTCCGCGCCATAATGTTCGGCAAGCGGGGCTTGCAGGCGCTGGGCCTGGATTTGAATGACCTCTGCACTGCGGGTAAGCAGACGCAGCGTCGGCAATTTTTCGGTCAACGCTTCGGGGTGTAAATAGAGGCGCAACGTCGCTTCCAGCGCGGCGAGAGTCATTTTATCGGCGCGTAACGCGCGTTTCAGCGGATGGTTCTGTAAGCAGGCGATCATCTCTTTTTTACCGACGATAATTCCTGCCTGCGGTCCGCCAAGCAGCTTGTCGCCAGAGAAGCTGACCAGGCTGACGCCAGCGGCAATCAACTCCTGCGGCATCGGCTCTTTCGGCAAACCATACTGGCTAAGATCCACCAGCGAGCCACTGCCTAAGTCAGTGATTACCGGAACATCCAGCTCTTTGCCGAGCGCCACCAGCTCCGCTTCATCGACCGCTTTGGTGAAACCCTGAATGCTGTAATTGCTGGTATGTACCTTCATCAACAGCGCAGTATTTTCGTTTACCGCCTGACGATAATCATTGGCGTGAGTGCGGTTGGTGGTTCCCACTTCATGCAGCGTACATCCGGCCTGACGCATCACGTCAGGAATTCGAAACGCGCCGCCGATTTCTACCAGTTCGCCACGCGACACCACCACTTCTTTACCACTGGCTGTAGCAGCCAGCATCAGCAGTACCGCCGCCGCATTGTTATTAACGATGCAGGCATCTTCCGCGCCGGTAATGCGACACAGGAGCTGGGCTAACGCACGATCGCGATGCCCACGTCCGGCATCATCCAGATCGTACTCCAGCGTCACCGGTGATCGCATGACTTGCGCAACGGCCTCAACCGCGGCTTCCGCCTGCAACGCTCGTCCGAGGTTGGTATGCAGTACGGTTCCCGTCAGATTGATAACCGGACGCAGAGCGCTTTGCGCCTCTTTCGCCAGCCGGGCGTCGACCTCCTGCGCCCAGTTTGCACACCACGCAGGCAGCGACTGACTGTCACGAATCACTTCCCGCGCTTCGTCGAGCATTTGACGCAGTAACTCCACCACGCGGGTGTGACCATAAGTATCACGTAAAGAAAGGAAAGAACTATCGCGCAATAAGCGATCAATAGCAGGAAGCTGGCTATAGAGGGAACGCGTTTCGGTTGTCATAGGAAACCTGGCTGATCAAGGCCCTCTCGCACGGAGAAGGGCGTTTAACATAACCACGAATTGTAACGTGAGAAGCGTCAGGAGGACATATCGCGCATCAAGCCTTTGGCGGTTCGGTGCGGGCGAAACTTTCGCGGCTAAAGAGGTTTTCGACCAGTTTGACCAGGTTAGGGCGCTCCACGCACCAACCCGGCGCGACACGGCGGAAATTGAGATATCCCGCCGCACAGGCAATAGCGATAGTCGCCAGATTAATCGTATCGGTGTTGAGCGTGCCATCGACCAGATACCCTTCCAGCGCATCCAGGCCACGGTTAATTTTCTCCCGTTGACGCAACAGTTCCGTTTCCGACTGCTGCGCTGCCGGACGCGCCTGTTCGCGTACCGACGCCAGCGCCGCGTCCATAATGCCATCGGCGAGCGCCTCAATTTTGCGTACTCGCAACGACTCCAGCGGATCGCCCGGCAACATCGGCGGAGCGACATTCATTAACTCGATATATTCGGCGATAATCGGCGAATCAAACCAGCATTCGCCCTCTTCGCTCACCAGCACGGGAACTTTCCCTAACGGGTTAAATTGCGCCACGCCGTTATCTGCGTTATAGGGCAATTCGTTAATAAATTCGAATGTAATGCCCTTTTCTAATAACAAAATAGAAAGTTTGCGAACAAACGGGCTGGTGTAGCTACCGATGAGTTTCATGCCGGGTCCTTTGTACGAGGAAAATATCAGTATGGCCTGGCGGTGAAAAAAAGCAGCTTATACCGTTGTTGTCTGCAAACGTGATTTCGCCTGATCCCGCCAGACTTGAGCAAGGAATGGCATATCCGCAACGGCGGCCAACTCTTCAGCAGTACCTTCATCAGAGAAAATAATGCGTTGCAGGCGGGTAAGCGGCCACGACTTAACAGGACGATCTAACAAGATAAATTTATCGCCGCTGGCAGTTTCTCCGGGTGTCAGTACCCGATAAAACCAGCCGTTACGTGATTGTTGATGCATAATCTCTGGCGCACGTTCATCCTGTAGTCGACCCGCCATCGTTGCACAGGCGACTCGCCCCCACGAAACCTGAATTTCAGCACTCCCCAGGCGAAACACGTCGCCAGGACAAACATTTTCTTCCGTCATACCGAGAGTAGAAAAATTCTCGCCAAACAAACCAGGATGGCGAAGTTGTTCTGCCAGGGCGGGGTAATGCGTGCGCCAGAAAACGTAGTGTTCCAGCGCATAGTGCATTAATGCGCAATCAGGATCCTTAAAATTTTCACTAATCCCGTTTTCCGCCTGTAATCCATGAGGAGTGAGATAAACACGCCCCGTTAATACGACCTTGCGTTGCGAACCATCAGCCTGAAGCTGATTACCAAGAAGCGTTTGCAGTGTTACCTGAAAGTCTGGAAGCATGTCATCTCTCCTTATACCCGGAATTAGGTAATACAACGTCGCCATCGTTATATACCTAACAATATTTCGCTTCCAGCTCTGAATAAAGAAACGGCAGTAACTATTACCCGGCTCACAGAGAAGTCAAAATAATGAAGAAACTCGTATCAATTGTCCTAATGATCTAAATACAAGTAATGCATCCAACTGGTCATCCTCAACAACACTTTACGCATCACAGAAACATGGCTGAAATGGTCAGAGTAAACCGCCACTTGTGCGTAGATGCCGTCCGGCAAGGCATCGACCTCAGCATTGGGTTCAAGGTCAATTAGCGCGAGTACGCCGTCGGTTCCTGGCGTAACGGTCAGCGATTGCAGTACGCCCTGAGCCTGATACGAGCCGCCCGGCACGACAGGTAAAATGCTGGTCAGTTTCCCCCGAAAGACCTGCCCCGGCAACGCATTAAAGACGACTTCCGCTTCATCGCCGGCTTCCAGACGTAGCAGCGAATTTTGCCGGAACTGGGCGACAATTTGCCGCTTCTGCTCAGGAATAAACACCATCACCGGACGTAACGGCAAAGCCGCTGCGTAGGTGCCGGGGCGAATCAAGACCTGAGTGACATATCCATTACTTGGCGCCCGCACGATGGTTTGCGCCAGGTTATATTCCGCCTCCGTCAGTTGTGCTCGCAGGCTGACAATTTGTGACTGCTCACCGTTGACCATACTGTCTAACTGACTTTGAATTTGCGCTTGCTCCGCTATCGAACCTTTTACCAGCGCATCCTGCGCGAGAAAATTTTGCCGGGCATCATCGATATCACGTTCTGAAAATGGATTAACGGCGGCCTGGCTGCCTTTCAGGTAGCGCTGATAGTTTTTAAACAGACGATCGCGCTCTGCCGAGACCTGAGTTGTATTAGCCTGCGCTTCGGCTAACTGTGCTCTCAGCGTTTTAACGTTATGCGTTGCCGTCATCAGATCGGCCTGTAACCGCGCCACGCGCGCCTGATAACGCACTGGGTCGAGTTTAAAAAGCACCTCGCCTTTTTGAATAAGCTGATTATTTTTGTCCGTTACTTCGCTGACGATCCCCGTCACCTGTGGTGTAATGGGAATAGACACCACCGCCTTCTGCGCCGTAAACGTGTAAGGATGGTTGTAGTTCATCAATAGAATCAAACCGCTCACCAAAAACACGCCACCGAGCGCCGCCGTCGCCAGCGTCCATTGATTCACGGGAATACGGAAGATTTTAAATACCGCCCACGCCAGCGCCACGTAAGTTAAGACAATCAACAGATCCATGATTAAATCTCCGGGAACGTGGAATAATCAGTTTTTTTCTCAGCGGCAAGTTGGTGCTCCAGCCGGGAAATGCGGTCAGAAAGCGCGGCAATTTCCGCGTCAGTCGTTTTCTCTTGCGGCGTAACATGCGACTGCATACCCCAGCCGCGTTCCGGTTGGTAAAGCGTGGCCCAGATCCACAGAAACGGCCAGATAATATGTAGCGTAAACAGACTGACCCACCCTGCGGTATGAATCGCGTCGGCATGAGGATGGTTGCGCTTTTTGGCAATCAGATAGGGAATGTCATGTATCGCGATGATTCCATAAAAAATCACCAGAAAGACAAAAATCAGCACTCCCAACGCGAAATAGTTTAGAAACATAGCTGCCTCGAATTCACGCTTATCAGAGTTGTTATGGGCTGGCAGCCGGATGGGAATCAGGCTGATTATTTGACAATAATCCGGGTTTGCAAATCCCGCCATCACACCGATGGATAAATTTAGAAAGCGACAGGTTGCTCAATTACACAACAGTCTTAAGGCAAAGCCAGAATATGCTATAGATCACACTAGGATAATTCCACGCAAAAATATTTCGTGATTTAAGTCACAAAAATTCAACAAACCATCAAAACAAAAATGTGACAACAATCACATTTAAATGCCATTTTTAGCGAAATCTATGCTCTTGTTGTTTTTTTACACTGAGTTTTTGTGACATGAGTCACGTCAATTACCTCTCTACCCCCTATATTTATGTGATCAATATCACATAAAAAATCGACGACTGGACAGTTAACCGATTCAGTGCCAGATTTCGCAATATCTACAAGGTCCGGCTACCTCTGCCGCCACATTAACAAAAAACCTCGGGCTTCCAGCCTGCGCGACAGCAAACATAAGAAGGGGTGTTTTTATGTCATCCGATATTAAGATCAAAGTGCAAAGCTTTGGTCGTTTCCTCAGCAACATGGTGATGCCAAATATCGGCGCGTTTATCGCGTGGGGTATCATCACCGCGTTATTTATTCCAACAGGATGGTTACCGAACGAAACGCTGGCGAAGCTGGTCGGGCCAATGATCACCTATCTCCTGCCGCTGCTGATCGGTTTTACCGGCGGTCGTCTGGTTGGCGGCGATCGTGGCGGTGTCGTGGGCGCCATCACTACGATGGGCGTTATCGTCGGTGCTGATATGCCGATGTTCCTCGGTGCGATGATTGCAGGCCCGTTGGGCGGTTGGTGCATTAAGCATTTTGACCGCTGGGTAGACGGTAAGATCAAATCCGGTTTCGAAATGCTGGTGAACAACTTCTCCGCTGGCATTATCGGGATGATCCTCGCCATTCTGGCATTCCTCGGCATCGGTCCGATTGTTGAAGCCCTGTCCAAAATGCTGGCGGCTGGCGTTAACTTCATGGTTGTCCATGACATGCTGCCGCTGGCGTCTATCTTTGTTGAACCGGCGAAAATCCTGTTCCTTAACAACGCCATTAACCACGGTATCTTCTCGCCGCTGGGTATTCAGCAGTCCCATGAACTGGGCAAATCCATCTTCTTCCTGATTGAAGCTAACCCAGGTCCGGGTATGGGCGTTCTGCTGGCGTACATGTTCTTTGGTCGTGGTAGCGCTAAACAATCTGCGGGCGGTGCGGCAATCATCCACTTCCTGGGCGGTATCCACGAAATTTACTTCCCGTATGTGCTGATGAATCCGCGTCTGATTCTGGCCGTTATCCTCGGCGGTATGACTGGCGTGTTCACCCTGACTATCCTTGGCGGTGGTCTGGTTTCTCCGGCCTCTCCAGGGTCTATCCTTGCTGTGCTGGCGATGACGCCGAAAGGGGCTTACTTCGCTAACATCGCAGGTGTGTGTGCGGCGATGGCGGTTTCCTTCGTTGTCTCTGCCATTCTGCTGAAAACCAGCAAAGTGAAAGAAGATGAGGATATTGAAGCGGCTGCACGTCGCGTTCAGGAAATGAAAGCAGAGTCTAAAGGTGCTTCCCCGCTGGCTGCTGGCGATGTAACCAACGACCTGAGTCATGTACGTAAAATCATCGTGGCCTGTGACGCCGGTATGGGGTCCAGTGCAATGGGCGCAGGCGTACTGCGTAAGAAAATTCAGGATGCGGGTCTGTCGCAGATTTCTGTTACCAACAGCGCGATTAACAACCTGCCGCCGGATGTGGATCTGGTCATCACTCACCGTGATCTGACCGAACGCGCTATGCGCCAGGTTCCACAGGCACAGCATATTTCGCTGACCAACTTCCTCGACAGCGGTCTGTACACCAGCCTGACTGAACGTCTGGTTGCTGCCCAGCGCCACACCGAAAACGAAGAGAAAGTAAAAGATAGCCTGAAAGATAGCTTCGACGATTCCAGTACCAATCTGTTCAAACTCGGCGCGGAGAACATCTTCCTCGGTCGCAAAGCGGCAACCAAAGAAGAGGCGATTCGTTTTGCAGGCGAGCAACTGGTGAAAGGCGGTTACGTTGAGCCAGAATATGTGCAGGCGATGCTGGATCGTGAAAAACTGACCCCGACCTATCTGGGTGAGTCTATCGCAGTACCGCACGGCACGGTTGAAGCGAAAGATCGCGTACTGAAAACGGGCGTGGTGTTCTGCCAGTACCCGGAAGGCGTACGCTTTGGTGAAGAAGAAGATGACATTGCCCGTCTGGTCATTGGTATTGCTGCCCGTAACAACGAGCACATTCAGGTGATCACCAGCCTGACCAACGCACTGGATGATGAGTCCGTCATCGAGCGTCTGGCACACACCACCAGCGTGGATGAAGTGCTGGAATTGCTGGCGGGTCGTAAGTAATCCCTGTCCCACCTTCTCTACATGGAGGAGGTGGGGCTAATTGTCTGATGCGCTTTGCTTATCAGGCCTACAGGACGGTGCCAAACACGTAGGCCGGATAAGGCGTTTACGCCGCATCCGGCGGTCGGTGCACAATGCCTGATGCGATGCTGACGCGTCTTATCAGGCCTACAGGTCTGTGCCAAACACGTAGGCCGGATAAGGCGTTTACGCCGCATCCGGCAAAAAGTCCCTCTCCTCATGGAGAGGGTTTGGGTGAGGGAAAAGCCTCACCCCAGCCCTCTTGGGTAAAAACATTGATGAAGGTTAATACTATGAAAGCATTACATTTTGGCGCAGGTAATATCGGTCGTGGTTTTATCGGTAAACTGCTGGCGGACGCAGGTATCCAACTGACGTTTGCCGATGTCAATCAGGTGGTACTTGATGCCCTGAATGCCCGTCATAGCTACCAGGTTCACGTGGTTGGCGAAACCGAGCAAGTGGATACCGTCTCCGGTGTAAATGCCGTCAGCAGCATCGGCGACGACGTAGTGGATTTAATCGCTCAGGTTGATTTAGTCACCACCGCAGTCGGCCCGGTCGTGCTGGAACGTATTGCTCCGGCAATCGCCAAAGGGCTGGTGAAACGTAAAGAGCAAGGTAATGAATCCCCGCTGAACATCATCGCCTGTGAAAACATGGTGCGCGGTACCACGCAACTGAAAGGCCATGTGATGAACGCTCTGCCGGAAGACGCCAAAGCGTGGGTCGAAGCGCACGTTGGCTTTGTTGATTCCGCCGTTGACCGCATCGTGCCGCCTTCCGCGTCTGCAACTAACGATCCGCTGGAAGTGACGGTAGAAACCTTCAGCGAATGGATTGTCGATAAAACCCAATTCAAAGGCGCGCTGCCGAACATCCCTGGCATGGAGCTAACCGATAACCTGATGGCCTTTGTCGAGCGTAAACTCTTCACCCTGAACACCGGCCATGCTATAACCGCGTACCTCGGGAAATTGGCCGGTCACCAGACCATTCGTGACGCGATCCTCGACGAGAAAATCCGCGCGGTGGTAAAAGGCGCGATGGAAGAAAGCGGTGCGGTTCTGATTAAACGCTATGGTTTTGACGCTGACAAACACGCGGCATATATCCAGAAAATCCTCGGCCGTTTTGAAAATCCATACCTGAAAGATGATGTGGAGCGCGTAGGCCGTCAGCCGCTGCGTAAACTGAGCGCGGGCGACCGTCTGGTAAAACCGCTGCTGGGTACGCTGGAATACGGCCTGCCGCATAAAAACCTGATTCAGGGCATTGCCGCAGCAATGCATTTCCGCAGTGAAGATGATCCGCAGGCACAAGAGCTGGCGGCACTGATTGCCGATAAAGGTCCGCAGGCTGCGCTGGCGCACATTTCCGGGCTTGATGCCAACAGCGAGGTTGTCACCGAAGCCGTAACCGCTTATAACGCAATGCAATAATGGTGGACCTGGCGCAGGAATCCCTGCGCCCGAATAACAGATTGTCAGATATGCAGGCAACAATGGAACAAACCCAGGCCTTTGAAAACCGTGTGCTTGAGCGTCTGAATGCTGGCAAAACCGTGCGAAGCTTTCTGATCACCGCCGTCGATCTCCTGACCGAGGCGGTAAATCTTCTGGTGCTTCAGGTATTCCGCAAAGACGATTACGCGGTGAAGTATGCTGTAGAACCGTTACTCGACGGCGATGGTCCGCTGGGCGATCTTTCCGTACGTTTAAAACTGATTTATGGGCTTGGCGTAATTAGCCGCCATGAATACGAAGATGCGGAATTGTTGATGGCACTGCGGGAAGAGCTGAATCACGACGGCAACGAATATGCCTTTACGGATGATGAAATTCTTGGGCCATTTGGCGAGCTGCACTGCGTGGCGGCGATCCCTCCGCCGCCACAATTTGAACCAACCGACTCCAGTTTGTATGCAATGCAAATTCAGCGTTACCAACAGGCTGTGCGTTCAACAATGGTCCTTTCACTGACAGAGCTGATTTCCAAAATCAGCTTAAAAAAAGCCTTTCAAAAGTAAGCGATTACCGCTTACTGCTCCTCAACCTGCTTCGGCCGATAAAGCTGGCGATAATATTCCAGTCGTTTGAGATACAACGGCACGCTATCCGGGGGGATATCGGACGGAATCGCATTACGGGGGGGAAGTTTTTTCAAATACTCCCGAAACGCCTGGCTTGAGGCCATAAAATCTACGGCTTTATCGATAAGAAGCGGAACGTTTTCACCTATTTTGCCCATGATGATATCTCCGTATTACCCCGCGCCGGGAATGCGCGGCCGCCAATTTTAGTGTAGGCTCCCGATAAAGATGAGATTAAGGAAAACGTGCTTAATCCTCAATGATTACCTTTTGATGAAGGCTATCTTTATTCTTCAAATTTCTTACTCAATCAAGCAATTACACGCTTTTCAATAATGTTAACAATGTCAAAATACAACTATTGCATTGCCATCAGTTGTGAATGAACCGTCTGGTCGCGCATACTACGATCTAATAATTTATCTCTATCAGAAGTTATCTCATGAAAGAAGTCGAAAAAAACGAAATCAAACGTCTTAGCGATCGCCTGGACGCCATCCGTCATCAACAGGCCGATCTGTCGCTGGTTGAAGCCGCAGACAAATACGCTGAACTGGAGAAAGAAAAAGCGACGCTGGAAGCAGAAATTGCTCGTTTGCGCGAAGTTCACAGCCAGAAACTCAGCAAGGAAGCGCAAAAGCTGATGAAGATGCCTTTCCAACGCGCGATTACCAAAAAAGAGCAGGCCGATATGGGCAAGCTGAAGAAGAGCGTTCGCGGACTGGTGGTGGTTCACCCGATGACTGCGCTGGGCCGTGAAATGGGCCTGAACGAGATGACTGGATTTTCAAAAACCGCGTTCTAAGCTATCTATCGCCCGTAGTCCCCGTTTTTGCCTGCGTTCGCGGGCATACGGGGTTCTCACCATCAATGCCGCAATGAAATCATTGAGCACAATTCTGAAAAATCACTCCACAAAATAATATTCACTTATTAGCGTTGATAATAATTAACGCGGTCACATTCCTCAAACCATTCTGAAAAACGATAGTTTTTTGTCAAAAAACATAACTTCACATCAAATACATCATTTATATGAATATATCTTTATCGCTATACACTTGTTTACTGTTTTCACGTTTGACTTTTATTGTCATTCATCATTAGAATTCGCGTTTTAATATCATTCGCCACAAACTGAAACAATTTAATATTTAAGCATACATTTTCAATGTGAATATATTTGGCGATATTATTAAATATTTATATCTACTGTGAATAAAAACGCCGGTAACACGTAAGTTAATAAACAGGGATCTCCCTCGTTTAACAGCCTGGTTTGAGGGATGGCAAGGACATACTTATATGAATATTAAAAACATATTATTACGCGGACTCATCGTTTCACTGCTTAGCTCGTTAACAGGTTGCGACTATATTGAAAAAATCAAAGTCATTGATGAGCTAACAAAACAACAAGAACAGCAAAATGAGAAAATAGCTCTCCTTGAAAAACAACAAGTTAACATCATAAACAGTACAAAAATGCTTGCTACCGTCATCAAGAGCATTAAAGATCAACAGGATACATTTCTCTTCACCGAATTTAACCCTACGCAAACCAAATACTTTATTTTAAATAACGGTTCTGTCGGATTAGCAGGACGGATTATATCTATAGAACCTGCAGATAATGGTAGCGTCATCCATATAGCGTTAGTCAATTTATTAAGCGTTCCTGTATCAAACATGGGTTTTTATGCCACGTGGGGCGGCGAAAAACCGTCTGATGCTAAAGCCTACGCAAAATGGCAACAGTTATTATTTAGCACATCAATGAACTCCACGCTGGAATTATTACCAGGTCAATGGCAAGACATTAATCTGACGCTAAAAGGGGTATCCCCCAACAACCTGAAGTATCTGAAATTGTCTATCAACATGGACAATATTCAGTTCGACACTCTTCAACCTGCTGACCCTCAGCAGAAAAAAATCAAAAAATAAATGTAGCCTCTGCGCTTATATCAAGGAATAGAGAACATCAATAATGAACAAAATATTTAAAGTTATCTGGAACCCGGCGACGGGCAGTTACAGCGTCGCCAGCGAAACAGCGAAGAGCCGTGGGAAGAAGAGCGGGCGTAGTAAGTTGTTAATTTCTGCGCTGGTTGCGGGGGGATTGTTGTCATCGTTTGGGGCATATGCTGCTTTTACAGGAGATGGTGGTAAAAGCGCTGAAGAAGCTGCTGGCGGTACCCCGCTAACTGATGGCTGGATTGCCATTGGTAAGGGCTCTGTCGCAACGGCAGGAGCCCCGGGAAGTGGAACATCGAGTGTTGCGGTCGGGCAAGAAGCCAACTCTGGACTGGGAAGTACCGCACTAGGTTACAAGAGCAATGCGACAGGAGAAAGATCAGTCGCTTTAGGGCAAGTAACGGTCGCGACTGGCAGTCGAGCAATAGCAATAGGAAGTGCGGCGAAGGCGACCAAAGATTTTACCATTGCACTGGGGAATACCGCTCAAGCTAACAGTGATTATGCGATGGCGCTGGGCAAGGATACCAACGCCACTGGACTGTATTCACTCGCGATAGGATACAACAGTAAAACAAGCAAAGATAACGCGATCGCGTTGGGTAACGGGAGCACGTCAGATGGCGTTAACTCCGTCGCACTCGGTGCTGGCTCCGAAGCCAAAGCAGATAAAACTGTTTCTGTGGGTAATGATTCCTTAAAACGTAAAATCGTCAATATGGCGGCAGGTAAGATCTCAGATGACAGTACTGAGGCAATCAATGGCTCGCAGCTTTTTGCTATTAGCGAGTCCGTTGCCACCAGGTTGGGAGGTGGCTCTGGCGTAAATAGCGATGGCACCGTCAACGCACCAAGCTATGTGCTAAAAAATGGTACCTATAATAATGTTGGATCAGCACTCACCGGACTCGACAACAACACCCTGCAATGGAATGGCAGGAACGCCTTCAGCGCCAGTCACGGTTCAAGCACAACCAGCAAAATCACCGATATCGCTGCCGGGGACTTAACCGCCACCAGTACCGATGCCGTTAACGGCTCGCAGTTACAAGCCACCAAAGACGATGTTGCTGCCAACACAACAAGCATCACCAACCTGAGTAACGATGTTGCCGACAACACCACCAATATCACCAATCTGCAGGACGCTGTGGACGGTCTCGGCGACGATGCATTGCAGTGGGACAACGGTAAAACCGCCTTCAGCGCCGCCCACGGTGCCAGCACAACCAGCAAAATCACCAACGTCACTGCCGGGGACTTAACCGCCACCAGTACCGATGCCGTTAACGGCGCGCAGTTAAAAGCCACCAAAGATGATGTTGCTGCCAACACAACAAGCATCACCAACCTGGGCAACGATGTTGCCGACAACACCACCAATATCACTAACCTGCAGGACGCTGTGGACGGTCTCGGCGATGATGCATTGCAATGGGACAGCGGTAAAACCGCCTTCAGCGCCGCCCACGGTTCCAGCGCTACCAGCAAAATCGTCAATATGGCGGCAGGTGAGATCTCAGATGACAGTACTGAGGCGATCAATGGCTCGCAGCTTTTTGCTATTAGCGAGTCCGTTGCCACCAGGCTGGGAGGTGGCTCTGGCGTAAATGACGATGGTACCATCAGCGCACCAAGGTACAAGTTAAGATATGGTACTTATAATAGTGTTGGAGCAGCACTCAGCGGACTCGACGAAAACACCCTGCAATGGAATGGCAGCAACGCCTTCAGCGCCAGTTACGGTTACAGTTCAAGCACGAGCAAAATCACCGATGTCACTGCCGGGGACTTGACCGCTGACAGCACCGACGCCGTTAACGGCGCGCAGTTAAAAGCCACCAAAGATGATGTTGCTGCCAACACAACAAGCATCACCAACCTGAGCAACGATGTTGCCGACAACACCACCAATATCACCAATCTGCAGGACGCTGTGGACGGTCTCGGCGACGATGCCCTGCAGTGGGACAGCGGTAAAACCGCCTTCAGCGCCAGCCACGGCACCAGCACCACCAGCAAAATCACCAATGTCACCGCCGGGGCTCTAACCGCCGCCAGCACCGATGCGATTAACGGCTCACAGCTCTATGATTTCAGCAGCGCAATTGCTGACACTTTAGGCGGCGGTTCAACCGTTGGGGCCGACGGCATGTTTAGTGCGCCGACCTATACCATTGGCGGCACTGACTACGACAACCTGGGAGATGCGCTAACTGCAATTAACGCTTCTGTGGGCACTTCACTGGGTGATGCGCTGATGTGGGATGACTCCAGCAAGTCATACAGCGCCAGCCGCGCTGGAGTAACCAGCAAGATCACCAACGTCGCAGCAGGCGCACTTAGCGCAACCAGTACCGATGCGGTGAACGGCAGCCAACTCTATGGCGTCAGCAATTCTGTAGTTGATGCGCTGGGCGGCGGCTCGACGATGAATGCTGACGGCACCATCAATGCGCCAACTTACAGTATCGCCAATACCGACTACAGCAACATCGGCGACGCACTGAGTGCAATTGACGCATCACTGGATGATTCTCTGCTCTGGGATGCCAGCGCAGGCGCATTCAGCGCAGCGCATGGCACCGATACCGCCAGCAAAATCACTAATGTGGCCAACGGCCTAGTGGATGCAAATAGTACCGATGCCGTCAATGGATCTCAGCTTTTTACCACAAATCAGATGATCACCCAGATAGCCGGCAATACCAGCAACACGTATGTTGAAGAGCACGGGGCGGGAGTGAACTACATTCGTACCAACGATACAGGTTTAGTCTTCGAAGACGCTATGGCCTCTGGCATTGGCGCCACGGCTGTAGGCTACAATTCTGTGGCTTCTGCTACTGGCAGCGTCGCCATTGGTCAGGACAGCAGGAGCAATGTCGAGTCTGGGGTTGCATTAGGCAGCGGTTCCGTTTCTGACCGCGTTATCGTAAAAGGCTCGCGCAATACCAGCGTAACAGGAAATGGCGTGGTGATTGGTTATGACACCACTGACGGTGAGCTGCTTGGTGCGTTGTCGATTGGTGATGATGGCAAATATCGTCAAATCATCAACGTCGCGGATGGTTCTGAAGCTCACGACGCCGTTACCGTGCGCCAGTTGCAAAACGCCATTGGTTCCGTAGCAACCACGCCAACCAAATACTACCACGCCAACTCAACGGCAGAAGATTCACTGGCTGTTGGTGAAGATTCTCTGGCAATAGGGGCGAAAACCATCGTCAATGGTGATGCAGGTATTGGTATCGGCCTGAACACTCTGGTCCTGGCAGATGCCATCAACGGTATCGCCATCGGCAGCAATGCCCACGCAAACCATGCAAACAGTATTGCGATGGGTAATGGCTCTGAGACTACGCGTGGCGCTCAGACTGGCTACACCGCCTACAACATGGACGCGCCGCAGAACTCTGTCGGTGAGTTTTCCGTCGGCAGTGAGGACGGTCAACGTCAGATCACTAACGTCGCCGCCGGTTCACAAGATACTGATGCCGTTAACGTGGGTCAGTTGAAAGTGACCGATGCTCAGGTCGCGCAAAATACCCAAAGCATCACTAACCTGAATACTCAGGTAGGTAATCTGGATACGCGCGTAAGCACACTGGAAAATGGGATGGGCGATATCATCACCACGGGTAGCACCAAATACTTCAAGACCAACACCGATGGTGTAGACGCCAACGCGCAGGGCAAAGATAGTGTCGCAATTGGCTCCGGTTCTATTGCCGCCGCAGACAACAGCGTTGCGCTGGGTACGGGTTCCGAAGCAAACGAGGAAAATACGGTCTCCGTCGGTTCTTCCACCAATCAGCGCCGTATCACCAACGTCGCCGCAGGTAAAAATGACACCGATGCCGTTAACGTGGCGCAACTGAAATCTTCCGAAGCAGGAAGCGTGCGCTATGCCACCAACGAAGATGGTTCCATCAATTACACCACCATGAATCTTGGTGATGGTAAAGGCGGTACGACTCGCATCAGCAACGTTTCCGCTGGCGTCAACAACAACGACGCAGTGAACTACGCGCAGTTGAAGCAAAGCGTGCAGGAAACGAAGCAATACACCGATCAGCGCATGGTTGAGATGGATAACAAACTGTCTAAAACCGAAAGCAAGTTGAGCGGTGGTATCGCTTCTGCAATGGCGATGACCGGTCTGCCGCAGGCTTACACGCCGGGCGCCAGCATGACCTCCATTGGCGGCGGTACTTACAACGGTGAATCGGCTGTTGCGTTAGGTGTGTCGATGGTGAGCGCCAACGGTCGTTGGGTCTACAAATTACAAGGTAGTACCAATAGCCAGGGTGAATACTCCGCAGCCGTCGGCGCGGGTATTCAGTGGTAATGATCCATTAACGAATGGGTAAACGCCAAATTGCCTGATGCGCTTATCAGGCCTACAGGGGGATTCTGAAAATTCTTGTAGGCCGGATAAGGCGTTCACGCCGCCTCCGGCAAGATAAGGCGCACCGGATCAACAGTCTAAGGGCAATTCTCTGATGGGAATTGCCCTTTTCTTTACCCAAAATCTCCCCTCTCAAAAAATTGGCCCTACCAATTCCTGGCTTATCTGACCTCTGGTTCACAGTTCCCCAATTAAACTCACATTAACGTTGCCAATATATAACATTTAGTTAACTATTCATTGTCATTATCCCTACACAACAAAATTGGCAGTGCCACTTTTACACAACGTGTGACCAAGAGATGAGCAACAGACTCATTACACGATGTACGTGGCCTCCTGGAGACCTGCAATGAATCTCTGGCAACAAAACTACGATCCCGCCGGGAATATCTGGCTTTCCAGCCTGATAGCGTCGCTTCCCATTCTGTTTTTCTTCTTTGCGCTGATTAAGCTCAAACTCAAAGGCTATGTCGCCGCGTCCTGGACGGTCGCCATCGCTCTGGCAGTCGCTTTGCTGTTTTATAAAATGCCGGTCGCCAACGCGCTGGCCTCCGTGATTTATGGCTTCTTCTACGGTTTGTGGCCCATTGCCTGGATTATTATTGCGGCGGTGTTCGTTTATAAGATCTCGGTAAAAACCGGGCAATTCGACATCATCCGCTCGTCTATTCTTTCGATAACGCCTGACCAGCGCCTGCAAATGCTGATCGTCGGTTTCTGTTTCGGCGCATTTCTCGAAGGGGCCGCAGGCTTCGGCGCACCAGTGGCGATTACTGCTGCATTGCTGGTCGGCCTGGGCTTTAAACCGTTGTACGCAGCCGGACTGTGCCTGATTGTTAACACCGCTCCCGTAGCATTTGGCGCGATGGGGATCCCAATTCTGGTTGCCGGGCAGGTGACAGGCATCGACAGTTTTGAAATTGGTCAGATGGTTGGACGTCAGCTACCGTTTATGACCATTATCGTCCTGTTCTGGATCATGGCGATTATGGACGGCTGGCGCGGTATCAAAGAAACCTGGCCTGCGGTCGTGGTCGCAGGCGGCTCGTTTGCCATTGCGCAATACCTCAGCTCTAACTTCATTGGGCCAGAGTTGCCGGACATTATTTCCTCGCTGGTATCGCTGCTCTGCCTGACACTGTTCCTCAAACGCTGGCAGCCGGTACGCGTTTTCCGCTTCGGCGATCTGGGGGCTTCACAGGTTGATATGACGCTGGCCCACACCGGATACACAGCGGGTCAGGTATTGCGTGCCTGGACGCCGTTCCTGTTCCTGACCGCCACCGTAACACTGTGGAGTATTCCACCGTTTAAAGCCCTGTTCGCTTCAGGCGGCGCGCTGTATGAGTGGGTGATCAACATTCCGGTGCCGTACCTCGACAAACTGGTTGCCCGTATGCCGCCAGTGGTCAGCGAAGCTACCGCTTACGCCGCCGTGTTTAAGTTCGACTGGTTCTCTGCCACCGGCACTGCCATTCTATTTGCGGCGCTGCTCTCTGTCGTGTGGCTGAAGATGAAACCGTCTGATGCTATCAGCACCTTCGGCAGTACGCTGAAAGAACTGGCCCTGCCTATCTACTCTATCGGCATGGTGCTGGCGTTCGCCTTTATCTCGAACTATTCCGGGCTGTCATCAACACTGGCGCTGGCACTGGCGCACACCGGCCATGCTTTCACCTTCTTCTCGCCGTTCCTCGGCTGGTTGGGGGTATTCCTGACGGGGTCGGATACATCATCTAACGCCCTGTTCGCCGCACTGCAAGCCACCGCGGCTCAACAAATTGGCGTCTCCGATCTGTTACTGGTTGCCGCCAACACCACCGGCGGCGTCACTGGCAAGATGATCTCCCCGCAATCTATCGCTATCGCCTGCGCGGCGGTAGGACTGGTAGGGAAAGAGTCAGATCTGTTCCGTTTTACTGTCAAACACAGCCTGATTTTCACCTGTATGGTGGGCGTGATCACCACCCTTCAGGCCTATGTCTTAACGTGGATGATTCCTTAATGATGGTTATACCCAGACGCCTGTCAGACGAGGTAGCTGACCGTGTGCGGGCGCTGATTGATGAAAAACAACTGGAGGCGGGCATGAAGTTGCCCGCTGAACGCCAGTTGGCGATGCAGCTCGGCGTGTCGCGAAATTCACTGCGCGAAGCGCTGGCGAAGCTGGTGAGCGAAGGCGTGCTGCTCAGTCGTCGCGGCGGCGGCACGTTTATTCGCTGGCGCCATGACGCATGGTCGGAGCAAAACATCGTCCAGCCATTGAAAACGCTGATGGCCGATGACCCGGATTACAGTTTCGATATTCTGGAAGCTCGCTACGCTATTGAGGCCAGCACCGCCTGGCATGCGGCAATGCGCGCCACACAAGCCGATAAAGAAAAGATTCAGCTTTGCTTTGACGCAACGCTCAGCGACGACCCGGACCTCGCCTCACAAGCGGACGTTCGCTTTCATCTGGCCATTGCCGAAGCCTCACATAACATCGTGCTGCTGCAAACCATGCGCGGTTTCTTCGATGTTCTGCAATCCTCAGTGATGCAAAGCCGCCAACGGATGTACCTGGTGCCGCCCGTCTTTTCTCAGCTAACCGAACAGCACCAGGCAGTCATTGACGCTATTTTTATTGGTGATGCCGACGGGGCGCGTAAGGCGATGATGGCGCATCTTAGTTTTGTCCACACCACCATAAAACGATTCGATGAAGATCAGGCACGCCGCGCACGCATTACCCGTCTGCCCGGTGACCATAATGAGCATCCGAGGGAGAAAAACGCATGATTATTTCCGCAGCCAGCGATTATCGCGCCGCAGCACAACGCATTCTGCCGCCGTTCCTGTTCCACTATATGGACGGCGGCGCATATTCTGAATACACCCTGCGCCGCAACGTGGAAGATTTATCAGACGTGGCGCTGCGCCAGCGTATTCTGAAAAACATGTCTAACCTAAGTCTGGAAACGACGCTGTTTAATGAGAAATTATCGATGCCGGTAGCGCTGGCCCCGGTGGGATTGTGCGGTATGTATGCACGCCGCGGCGAGGTTCAGGCAGCAAAAGCGGCAGATGCACATGGCATTCCATTTACGCTCTCGACGGTTTCCGTTTGCCCAATTGAAGAAGTGGCGCCCGCCATCAAGCGCCCAATGTGGTTCCAGCTTTACGTACTGCGCGATCGCGGTTTTATGCGTAACGCGCTGGAGCGTGCAAAAGCGGCGGGTTGTTCGACGCTGGTTTTCACCGTGGATATGCCAACACCGGGCGCGCGCTATCGTGATGCGCACTCAGGTATGAGCGGCCCGAACGCCGCAATGCGCCGCTACTGGCAGGCGGTGACGCATCCACAATGGGCGTGGGATGTGGGCCTCAACGGTCATCCGCATGATTTAGGCAATATCTCGGCTTATCTCGGCAAACCAACCGGACTGGAAGATTACATCGGCTGGCTGGGGAATAACTTCGATCCTTCAATTTCATGGAAAGACCTCGAGTGGATCCGCGATTTCTGGGATGGTCCGATGGTGATCAAAGGGATCCTCGATCCAGAAGATGCACGTGATGCCGTTCGTTTTGGCGCCGACGGGATTGTGGTTTCTAACCACGGTGGTCGCCAGTTAGATGGCGTGCTCTCCTCCGCCCGTGCGCTACCTGCTATTGCGGATGCGGTAAAAGGCGATATTGCGATTCTGGCGGATAGCGGTATTCGTAACGGGCTGGACGTGGTGCGCATGATTGCATTGGGCGCCGACACCGTACTGCTGGGTCGTGCGTTCCTGTATGCGCTGGCAACGGCGGGCCAGGCGGGCGTCGCTAATCTGCTGAGTCTGATTGAAAAAGAGATGAAAGTGGCGATGACGCTGACGGGCGCGAAGTCGATTAAAGAAATCACCGGAGATTCGCTGGTACAGGAGCTGGGCAAAGAGCTGCCAGCGGCACTGGCTTCGATGGCGAAAGGGAATGCAGCTTAAGGGTTAGATCAATATCTGCTATCCTGCCCCCGCACTAAGGGGGCAGTATGCTAAACATCGTACTTTACGAACCAGAAATTCCGCCAAACACTGGCAATATCATCCGTCTTTGCGCCAACACCGGCTTTCGTCTGCATATCATCGAACCGATGGGATTCGCCTGGGACGATAAGCGTCTGCGCCGCGCGGGGCTGGACTACCATGAATTTACCGCCGTCACGCGTCATCATGACTATAGTGCGTTCCTCGAAGCGGAGAATCCCCAGCGCCTGTTTGCCCTCACCACGAAAGGCACGCCCGCGCACAGCGCCGTAAGCTATCAGGATGGCGACTATCTGATGTTCGGCCCGGAAACACGCGGCTTGCCAGCGACCATTCTTGACGCCCTGCCCGCTGACCAAAAAATTCGTATTCCAATGGTGCCGGACAGCCGCAGTATGAACCTGTCTAATGCGGTGTCGGTAGTGGTGTATGAAGCCTGGCGCCAGTTGGGGTATCCAGGAGCGGTATTGAGAGATTAAGATGCGGTAGGCCGGATAAGGCGTTCACGCCGCATCCGGCACGATCACAGGACGTCAGATCCCATCGCCATATTCAAACGTATGGTTAATACCGTTGAAATGCTGATCCATATCCATTGATGGCTTATCGCTGTCTGGTTTACCAACGATGCGTGCCGGTACGCCAGCGGCGGTAGTGTGCGGCGGCACCGGTTGCAGCACCACAGACCCCGCGCCAATTTTCGCACCGCGTCCAACTTCAATATTACCGAGAATTTTCGCGCCCGCGCCAATCATCACGCCTTCACGAATTTTCGGGTGACGGTCACCGCTGGTTTTCCCCGTACCGCCAAGCGTCACAGATTGCAGAATAGATACGTCATTTTCAATCACCGCCGTTTCACCGACGACGATGCCCGTCGCGTGGTCAAGCATAATACCGCGACCAATTTTGGCTGCCGGGTGAATATCGACCTGGAACGTCACAGAAACCTGGTTTTGCAGAAAAATAGCCAGTGCGCGACGCCCCTGATTCCACAGCCAGTGACCAATGCGATAGGCCTGCAAGGCATGAAAACCTTTCAGGTATAACAAGGGAGTTGAGTATTTATCGACTGCCGGGTCGCGGGTACGTACCGCCTGAATATCACACGCCGCAGAAGCGATCATTTCCGGGTCAGCGGCGTAGGCTTCTTCCACCACTTCACGAATCGCAATAGCAGGCATAATCGGCGATGCCAGTTTATTCGCCAGCATATAGCTTAACGCGCTGCCGAGGTTTTCGTGCTTGAGTAATGTTGCGTGGTAAAAACTGGCCAGCATTGGCTCACAGTCCGCCAGCGCTCTGGCTTCCGCTTTAATATTGTTCCAGACAATTTCCAGTTCTTCACACGACATTGCTTACTCCACACGATGAGATAATGACCGGCCCGTTCTGTGCGGGCCGGGTCATAGCGGTAACAAAGATTCCTGGGTTTAGTGGCTACTGCGCTCGTCCTTGCGTGCACGACCTAATAAAGTCAATGCTGCCTCGCGCGCGTTTTTTCCGCAATATAATACTTGATAAATTTCCTCGGTTATTGGCATTTCAACGCCGAAGCGATGCGCCAGTTCGCGGACTTCTTTCGTATTGCGGTAGCCTTCAACCACCTGACCAATCTTCTCCTGCGCGTTTTGTACATCCATGCCCTGACCGAGCATCATGCCAAAACGGCGGTTACGCGACTGGTTGTCAGTACAGGTAAGCACCAGATCGCCCAGCCCCGCCATGCCCATAAAGGTGGCAGGATCGGCCCCCAGCGCCGCCCCCAGACGCGACATTTCAGCCAGACCACGGGTGATCAGCGCCGTACGCGCATTCGCGCCAAAACCGATACCGTCGGACATCCCTGCACCAATGGCAATGACGTTTTTCACCGCGCCGCCAAGCTGCACGCCAATGAAATCCGGGTTGCTGTAAACGCGGAAACTTTTTCCGCAATGCAGCAGTTGCTGGAGGTCATCAGCAAAGGTTTGATCGGTAGAGGCCAGCGAAATAGCCGTCGGTAACCCTGCCGCCAGTTCTTTCGCGAAAGTCGGGCCGGAGATAACCGCCAGCGGAATTTGATCGCCTAACGCCTCGCGCGCCACGTCCTGCAACAGGCGCCCGGTTTCTGCTTCCAGCCCTTTGGTCGCCCACACCAGACGCGCATCAGGACGCATCAGCGGTTTAATCTGACGCAACACTTCGCCAAAAACATGGCTTGGCACGACGACAAGAATATTACGGCTGGCTGCCAGCGCGGTGGCGAGATCGCTTTCAAGATGGAGCGTGTCGGGAAAAGGCACATCGGGAAGAAACGCGGCGTTGCAACGATCGCGTTCAAGGGTAGCGATATGTTCAGGGTCATGGCCCCAGAGGACAACCTCGTGGCCATTTCTTGCCAGGGTGATGGCAAGAGCGGTGCCGTACGAGCCGGCACCGATCACAGTCATTGAAGCATTACGTTGGTTCATCAGGCATCCTGATGTTCTTCAGTACCTTCGCCAGCCTGCTGCTGCAAATAGTTCATGAACAGCGCATCGAAGTTAACCGGCGCAAGGTTCAGTTGCGGGAATGTACCGCGGGATACCATGCTGGTGATGCATTCACGAGCATATGGGAACAGAATGTTCGGGCAGTATGCGCCCAGGCAGTGCGCCATCTGGGTGCCTTCGATACCCGCGATGGAGAAAATACCGCCCTGCTGAACTTCACACAGGAACGCAGTTTCTTCGCCCAGGGATGCCGTTACGGTAACACGCAGTACCACTTCGTAAACGTCATCTGCCAGTTGAGTAGATGCCGTATCCAGATCAAGTTTAACTTCTGGCTGCCAATCTTTCTGGAAAACGTGCGGCGCGTTCGGCGCTTCAAAAGAGATATCCTTGGTATAAATACGCTGGATCTGGAAAGTCATTTCAGTGTTGTTTTGTTCTGACATGTGTAGAAAACCCTTAAGTGTTGTCCTTAAATACTGCGCAATGTAATGCCAACGTTCACACGTTATTTCAGCAGGGGATCCAGTCCACCACGTGCATCCAATGCATACAAGTCATCACAGCCGCCAATGTGCTGTGCGTCAATAAAAATCTGTGGAACCGTCGTACGGCCACTGCGTTTGATCATCTCTTCACGCCGGGCAGCATTACCATCAATCGGCAGTTCCTGAAAATTCACACCCTTGCTGCTCAGCAGCGCTTTCGCACGATGGCAATAGGGACAGGTTTCTTTGGTATAGATTTCAACATTGGCCATAACTTAGCTCCTGTTTTTTTCCCCTGCAGTTTCATGTTGCAGGAAGGCGACAATTTGGATTATCCCCTGAAGCTTATATCAATAAGTGACTGGGGGCATAATTGCAGCCAATCGCCTGCGCCATGAAAAATGACAGGTAAATTATTTGCCGCGCACCAGAGGCAAGTTCTCGCCAGCCCAGCCCGCGATGCCCTCTTTCAGTACGAATACTTGTGCAAATCCAGCTTTCGTCAGCGCGTTTGCTGGCTCCTGGCACTGCATGCCAGAACCGTCTACCACGATAACCGGTTTGTCTTTGTGCTTATCAAGTTCACCAACATTGTTGGCTTTGATTTCGCTCGGCAACAGATTGATAGAGCCTGCAATATGGCCCTTACGGAAGTCATCACGCTGACGTAAATCCACAACTACGGCGTCTTCTTTGTTGATAAGACGCGTCGCTTCACCACGAGTAATCACCTTCACTTTCGAGGTCAGGCTTTTAAACGTAGTAACCAGAACCGCCACCAGTAACGCGATCCAGGCGATACTCAGCATGGGATGGCGGCCGACAAATTGCATAATTTCTTGCATGGGGGGTAACAACTCCCGACGTAGTGATTAAAAAAACCAGGAAAGGAGTATACCTGCGCGTTGCGGCAAATACAGCCAGCGCGTGCACGGGAATGCAATTTTGCGGGGCGCTACGAAAAAAAAATCGCAATTCAGCCTCCCGCTTTCACTGCGCGGCGCCATAATTTGATCTTCAGAGGCTATTTTATCGATTCAGCTGTAGTAAAATTACGCAAATTTTGACTCTTGAGTATGAGGTTGTCGCAATGTCGGTTTCTAAAAAACCTATGGTACTGGTGATTCTGGATGGCTACGGCTATCGCGAAGAACAGCAGGATAACGCCATTTATAGTGCTAAAACCCCGGTAATGGATGCGCTGTGGGCCAATCGTCCGCATACCCTGATCGACGCTTCCGGTCTGGAAGTCGGTCTGCCTGACCGTCAGATGGGTAACTCCGAGGTAGGTCACGTTAACCTGGGCGCGGGTCGCATCGTCTATCAGGATCTGACTCGTCTGGACGTCGAAATCAAAGATCGCGCGTTCTTCGCTAACCCGGTGCTGACTGGCGCGGTAGATAAAGCGAAAAACGCGGGCAAAGCAGTGCACATTATGGGTCTGCTCTCCGCAGGCGGCGTACACAGCCACGAAGATCACATCATGGCGATGGTAGAACTGGCAGCTGAACGCGGCGCGGAAAAAATCTACCTGCACGCATTCCTTGACGGTCGCGACACCCCGCCGCGCAGTGCTGAATCCTCACTGAAAAAATTCGAAGAGAAATTTGCCGCGCTGGATAAAGGCCGCGTAGCGTCCATCATTGGTCGTTACTACGCAATGGACCGCGACAATCGCTGGGATCGCGTTGAAAAAGCTTATGACCTGCTGACTCTGGCGCAGGGCGAATTCCAGGCCGATACCGCCGTTGCCGGTTTGCAGGCTGCTTATGCTCGCGACGAAAACGACGAATTTGTGAAAGCGACCGTTATCCGTGCAGAAGGCCAGCCAGATGCCGCAATGGAAGACGGCGACGCGCTGATTTTCATGAACTTCCGTGCTGACCGCGCGCGTGAAATCACGCGTGCGTTTGTAAATGCTGATTTCAACGGTTTCGCGCGTAAGAAAGTCGTTAACGTCGATTTCGTCATGCTGACCGAATACGCCGCCGATATCAAAACTGCGGTTGCTTATCCACCAGCGTCTCTGGTTAACACCTTTGGCGAGTGGATGGCGAAAAACGACAAAACCCAGTTGCGTATTTCCGAAACCGAGAAATATGCCCACGTCACGTTCTTCTTCAACGGTGGCGTAGAAGAGTCTTTCAAAGGCGAAGATCGTATTCTGATCGATTCACCGAAAGTCGCTACCTACGACCTGCAGCCGGAAATGAGCTCCGCAGAGTTAACCGAAAAACTGGTTGCAGCTATCAAGAGCGGCAAATACGACGCCATCATCTGTAACTACCCGAACGGCGATATGGTCGGTCACACCGGGGTGATGGAAGCCGCAGTTAAAGCGGTTGAGGCCCTGGATCACTGCGTGAATGAAGTTGCAAAAGCCGTTGAATCTGTTGGCGGTCAACTGCTGATCACCGCTGACCACGGTAACGCTGAACAGATGCGCGATCCTGCTACTGGTCAGGCGCATACGGCACACACCAACCTGCCAGTTCCGCTGATTTACGTTGGTGATAAGCAGGTAAAAGCCGTCGAAGGCGGCAAGCTTTCTGACATCGCGCCGACCATGTTGTCGCTAATGGGTATGGAAATCCCGCAAGAGATGACTGGTAAGCCGCTGTTCATCGTGGAATAATCCCTCCCCATGAGGGGAAAGGCGATTAATACCATGACACGGGCCATAAAACCGCGCAGGTTTGCAATCAGGCCCATCATCTACGCCAGCGTTCTTAGCGCTGGCGTATTGTTGTGCACTTTTTCCGCCCACGCGGATGACCGCGACCAACTCAAGTCGATTCAGGCCGATATCGCTGCAAAAGAACGCGCGGTACGCCAACAACAGCAACAACGCTCAAGCCTGCTTGCCCAGTTGAAAAAGCAGGAAGAGGCGATCTCCGAAGCCACCCGTAAGTTGCGTGAAACGCAAAACACACTCAATCAACTGAATAAACAGATTGATGAGATGAATGCGTCAATTGCCAAACTGGAACAGCAAAAAGCCGCCCAGGAACGCAATCTCGCCGCGCAACTGGACGCCGCGTTTCGTCAGGGTGAACATACCGGTATTCAGCTCATTCTCAGCGGTGAAGAAAGCCAGCGCGGTCAGCGTTTGCAGGCTTATTTCGGCTATCTCAACCAGGCGCGACAAGAAACTATCGCCCAGTTGAAGCAAACGCGTGAAGAAGTCGCCATGCAGCGTGCTGAACTGGAAGAGAAACAGAGCGAGCAACAAACGCTGTTATACGAACAACGCGCCCAGCAAGCGAAGCTGACTCAGGCGCTGAACGAGCGTAAGAAGACGCTGGCCGGACTGGAGTCATCCATTCAACAAGGTCAGCAACAGCTAAGTGAACTGCGCGCTAACGAATCCCGTCTGCGTAATAGCATCGCCCGTGCGGAAGCGGCAGCAAGAGCGCGCGCTGAACGTGAAGCACGTGAAGCCCAGGCAGTACGCGACAGACAGAAAGAAGCGACGCGTAAGGGCACTACCTACAAACCAACGGAAAGCGAAAAATCGCTGATGTCCCGAACCGGCGGTCTGGGCGCGCCGCGCGGCCAGGCATTCTGGCCTGTACGCGGACCAACGCTACATCGCTATGGCGAACAATTGCAGGGCGAACTGCGCTGGAAAGGGATGGTTATCGGTGCCTCTGAAGGTACTGAGGTTAAAGCCATTGCCGATGGTCGGGTGATTCTGGCTGACTGGCTGCAAGGTTATGGTCTGGTGGTCGTGGTTGAACACGGTAAAGGCGATATGAGCCTTTACGGCTATAATCAGAGCGCACTGGTGAGCGTTGGTTCGCAAGTTCGCGCGGGCCAGCCCATTGCACTGGTGGGCAGCAGTGGCGGTCAGGGTCGTCCTTCACTCTATTTCGAAATTCGCCGCCAGGGTCAGGCGGTCAATCCACAGCCGTGGTTGGGAAGATAAGTTTTGTTTCCATTTCGTCGTAACATTCTTTCATTTGCCGCTCTGCTGGCGCTCTCTACCCCTGTACTCGCTGGCAAACTTGCCATCGTCATCGATGATTTTGGTTATCGTCCGCATAACGAAAATCAGGTGCTGGCGATGCCATCCGCCATCTCCGTCGCGGTATTACCCGACTCGCCACACGCCAGAGAGATGGCGACCAAAGCGCATAACAGCGGTCATGAAGTACTGATTCATCTACCAATGGCGCCGTTGAGCAAACAGCCGCTGGAGAAAAACACGCTGCGCCCGGAGATGAGCAGCGACGAAATTGAGCGCATCATTCGCAGTGCGGTCAATAACGTGCCCTATGCCGTGGGGATCAACAACCACATGGGCAGCAAAATGACCTCAAATCTGTTTGGTATGCAGAAAGTGATGCAAGCACTGGCGCGTTACAATCTCTATTTTCTCGACAGCGTAACCATCGGCAATACCCAGGCGATGCGTGCCGCGCAAGGCACCGGCGTAAAAGTGATTAAACGAAAAGTGTTCCTCGATGATTCGCAAAATGAAGCGGACATTCGCGTGCAGTTTAATCGCGCCATTGACCTGGCCCGTCGTAACGGTTCAACCATTGCCATTGGTCATCCTCATCCTTCAACGGTACGTGTGTTGCAGCAGATGGTTTATAACCTGCCACCAGATATTACGCTGGTGAAAGCCAGCAGTCTGCTCAATGAACCGCAGGTCGACACCTCTACGCCGCCGAAAAACACGGCGCCTGACGCACCGCGTAATCCGTTCCGTGGCGTGAAGCTATGTAAACCGAAGAAACCACTGGCGCCGGTTTATGCTAATCGCTTCTTTGAAGTATTAAGCGAAAGTATCAGCCAGAGCACGTTGATCGTTTACTTCCAGCATCAGTGGCAAGGCTGGGGTAAACAGCCTGAAGCGACGAAGGCTAACGCTAGCGTAAATTAAAAGCGCTGCGCGTGATGCGATGGTGCGACTGTGTTTTGTCGCGCCATTGCCATAAGCGGAAAGACCACAGTAACGCCTGATACCCCACCTTCACGCTGCGCACATTGGTTATCAGGCGCTTATACATACCGGAAGTGAATATCTCAGCGATCATCTGCTGGCGAGTGACAATATCCGGCTCTTTACGCACTGCATGACAAACTCGCAATGCTTCATAAGTTATTTGTTGGTGAAATTCAGGATAAATCACAATTTTGTCTGCGTAATCGCGATTTAATTTTTCCAGCAGGCGAGTAATCTTAATATAGTGACGTTGATAATTAAGGTTTTTATTCCCTTGTCTATTCAACCGGCTCACTGACGTATTATGCAGATAATATTTATATAACGATTGTTCGGTATATCGCGCACGTAATGTGTTAAACATAAACTCTGTTGTCCAGACAATATCCTGATGATGCAGTCCGACAATAAATTTAATGTTATTTTTTATAATGATATCGCGGCGATAAACGCCCATCCATACAACGTGGGTCCAGCGGCGGGAAGAAAGCCCCATCCGCAACCAATCCGGGCCAGTTAATACGCCTGTTGAACGGATACGATCGGTAGGAATAGACTGCCAGGTTTCCCCCGTTTCGCGGAAACACCAATCAGCATTGCACTGCGCCACGTCGAGATCATCCTCTAACGCCATAGTCATCAGCGTTTCGTACATGGTAGGATAAACTTCATCATCCGCATCGACAAAAGCGACATATTTGCCGGTTGCCGCTTCGATTCCGCGATTACGCGCTACCGATGCGCCAGCATTCGCCTGATGCAGCAAGCGCACATGCGGATAGTTTTCTGCATAATGCTTTGCTATTTCAACAGAATTATCCGTTGAACCATCGTTGATAATAATAATTTCCAGAGCAGTCCAGGTCTGCGCGATTAAAGATTCCATGCAAGCGTTGAAATCATCACCCGCATTATATAATGGGATAATAACACTTAGTTTATTTGCATTGTTCATCATAAATTACCGACTACGTCTGAAGTTACCCTGACGTTTTACAGGCTTTGTATTAAGAAACTATTAAGCCTGTGAGATATTATTTTTACGGGGGAGCGAGTAACTTCAGGCCAGAGAGATAATGAAAACAGTAATATAAGATAACAGCGCAATTACGAACGCTTTATTACACTGACAGGATTTTACATATTTAACGGCTTATCCTCAGGGAAAAGGGCTGGAATTTTGAATTTTCAGATTGTAGACCAAGTGCGTTTTGTTTATGCCGGATGCGCGTAAACGCCTTATCCGGCCTACAAAGCCTTCCAGATTCAATATATTGCAGAAATTATGTAGGCCTGATAAGCGTAGCGCATCAGGCTATTTTGTGTTTACCATCAGCTTCAAGGGCTGGTATTCCAGCCCTTGTTCGTTTTAATCCCAGCTCAGAATAACTTTACCGGACTGGCCTGAACGCATGGCGTCAAAGCCTTTCTGGAAATCATCGATGGAAAAACGATGAGTGATAATCGGCGAGAGATCCAGACCAGACTGAATCAATGCCGCCATTTTGTACCAGGTTTCAAACATCTCACGGCCGTAAATGCCTTTAATGAACAAGCCCTTAAAGATCACTTTCGTCCAGTCGATGGACATATCAGACGGAGGAATACCCAGCATTGCAATGCGACCGCCATGGTTCATGGTATCCAGCATGGTGCGGAATGCTGCCGGAGCGCCAGACATCTCCAGACCGACATCAAAGCCTTCAGTCATACCCAGTTCGGTCATCACGTCACTGAGATTTTCTTGCGCGACATTAACCGCATGAGTGATCCCCATTTTACGCGCCAGCTCAAGGCGATATTCGTTAACGTCGGTGATCACCACATTGCGTGCGCCGACGTGTTTTGCCACCGCCGCCGCCATAATACCGATTGGGCCTGCGCCAGAAACCAGTACATCTTCGCCTACCAAATCAAACGACAGCGCCGTATGTACCGCATTACCGAACGGGTCGAAAATTGCGGCTAAGTCGTCGGAAATATTGTCAGGGATTTTGAAGGCGTTGAATGCCGGGATCACCAGATATTCAGCAAAACAACCAGGGCGATTAACGCCAACACCAATAGTATTGCGGCACAGATGGGTACGACCGCCGCGACAGTTGCGGCAATGTCCACAGGTGATATGACCTTCGCCAGACACGCGATCGCCAATCTTGAAGCCTTTCACATCCTGACCAATAGCCACTACTTCACCAACATATTCGTGGCCTACGACCATCGGTACCGGGATGGTTTTTTGCGACCACTCATCCCAGTTATAGATGTGAACGTCAGTCCCGCAGATGGCTGTTTTACGGATTTTAATTAGCAAATCGTTATGCCCGAGTTCCGGTTCAGGAACGTCGGTCATCCAGATGCCTTCTTCCGCTTTCAGTTTGGATAACGCTTTCATCTCACATCCTCATTCAGGCAATTACGCCCAGTTGTTTACCAATACGCGTGAACGCTTCTACCGCACGCGTAATTTGCTCAGGAGTATGCGCCGCAGACATCTGGGTACGAATACGCGCCTGACCTTTCGGGACGACCGGATAGAAGAAACCGGTGACGTAAATGCCCTCTTTTTGCAGTTCACGGGCAAATTTCTGCGCAACGACCGCATCGCCAAGCATGACCGGGATAATCGCGTGGTCAGCACCTGCCAGGGTAAAACCTGCGGCTGACATCTGCTCACGGAACTGACGCGCGTTGGCCCACAGGCGATCGCGCAGTTCGCTACCCGTCTCAACCATCTCCAGGACTTTGATGGAAGCCGCAACAATGGCCGGTGCCAGCGAGTTAGAGAACAAATACGGACGAGAACGCTGACGTAGCCACTCAACGACTTCTTTACGCGCCGCGGTGTAACCACCAGAAGCGCCGCCTAAGGCTTTACCGAGTGTGCCGGTGATGATATCGACCCGGCCCATCACATCGCAGTATTCATGGGAGCCGCGACCGTTTTCACCGACAAAACCGACGGCGTGAGAGTCATCGACCATCACCAAAGCGTCGTATTTATCCGCGAGATCGCAAACCCCTTTCAGGTTGGCAATCACGCCGTCCATAGAGAACACGCCATCGGTGGCGATCAGCACATGGCGCGCCCCGGCTTCACGCGCCTCTTTCAGACGTGCTTCCAGTTCCTGCATATCGTTGTTGGCGTAACGATAGCGTTTGGCTTTACACAGACGCACACCGTCAATGATCGAGGCGTGATTTAGCGCGTCGGAAATAATGGCGTCTTCCGCACCCAGCAGCGTTTCAAACAGGCCGCCGTTCGCGTCAAAACAAGAAGAGTAGAGAATCGCATCTTCCATTCCCAGGAATGCAGCCAGTTTCTGCTCAAGCTCTTTATGGCTATCCTGGGTGCCGCAGATAAAGCGCACCGAAGCCATCCCAAAACCATGAGAGTCCATTCCCGCTTTTGCCGCCGCAATCAGCTCTGGATGATTTGCCAGTCCGAGATAGTTATTGGCGCAAAAGTTAATAACGTGGCTTCCATCAGCCACAGTGATGTCTGCTTGCTGCGCAGACGTGATAATGCGCTCTTCTTTAAACAACCCTTCCGCCTTTGCGGCTTCCAGATCGTTAGTTAATTGCTGATAAAATTCTCCACGCATTGCGGTTCTCCAGACAGGGCAATTTCCAGCACATATTACCCAAACTTATAGGTTGCGACGAGATGAGGCCTTAACACTTCTGCAAAATTCAGGATAAATAACCCCCATCTCCCTCACTTTCGGCGAATGGCTGAAGCCAACGCCATGTAGTGATATGATAGAAGCATTCGTGTCTGAGATTGTCTCTGACTCCATAATTCGAAGGTTACAGTTATGATCATCGTTACCGGCGGCGCGGGCTTTATCGGCAGCAACATCGTTAAGGCCCTGAATGATAAAGGCATCACCGATATCCTGGTGGTGGACAACCTGAAAGACGGCACCAAGTTTGTGAACCTGGTTGACCTGAATATCGCAGACTATATGGATAAGGAAGACTTCCTGATCCAGGTTATGGCAGGCGAAGAGTTTGGCGATGTTGAAGCAATTTTCCACGAAGGCGCGTGTTCTTCCACCACCGAGTGGGACGGCAAGTATATGATGGATAACAACTATCAATACTCTAAAGAACTGCTGCACTACTGCCTGGAGCGCGAAATCCCGTTCCTGTACGCTTCTTCCGCATCGACCTACGGCGGGCGCACTTCCGACTTTATCGAATCCCGTGAATACGAAAAACCGCTGAACGTCTACGGTTACTCAAAATTCCTGTTTGATGAATACGTTCGTAAAATCCTGCCAGAAGCAAATTCACAGATTGTCGGCTTCCGTTACTTCAACGTTTATGGACCACGTGAAGGCCATAAGGGCAGCATGGCGAGCGTGGCTTTCCATCTCAACACCCAGCTTAACAACGGTGAATCACCGAAATTGTTCGAAGGCAGCGAGAACTTTAAACGCGACTTCGTTTATGTAGGCGACGTGGCTGATGTCAACCTGTGGTTCCTGGAAAATGGCGTTTCCGGCATCTTCAACCTTGGAACAGGTCGTGCAGAATCCTTCCAGGCAGTGGCAGACGCGACGCTGGCTTACCACAAGAAAGGTCAGATCGAATACATTCCATTCCCGGATAAACTGAAAGGCCGTTATCAGAAGTTCACTCAGGCGGATCTGACTAATTTGCGCGCTGCGGGTTACGACAAACCATTCAAGACCGTTGCCGAAGGCGTAACGGAATATATGGCCTGGCTGAATCGCGACGCATAAGAGCACTGCATGAAAATACTGGTGATCGGCCCGTCTTGGGTTGGCGACATGATGATGTCGCAAAGTCTCTATCGCACGCTCCAGGCGCGCTATCCCCAGGCGATAATTGACGTGATGGCACCGGCATGGTGCCGTCCGTTATTGTCGCGGATGCCGGAAGTCAACGAAGCGATTCCCATGCCTCTCGGTCACGGAGCGCTGGAAATTGGCGAACGCCGCAAGCTAGGTCAGAGCCTGCGCGAAAAACGTTACGACCGCGCCTACGTCTTACCGAACTCTTTTAAATCCGCACTGGTGCCTTTCTTCGCGGGAATTCCTCATCGCACCGGCTGGCGCGGCGAAATGCGCTACGGTTTACTCAACGATGTGCGCGTACTTGATAAAGAAGCCTGGCCGCTGATGGTGGAACGCTATGTCGCACTGGCCTATGACAAAGGCGTGATGCGCACCGCACAAGATCTGCCGCAGCCATTGTTATGGCCGCAATTGCAGGTGAGCGAAGGCGAAAAATCGTACGCCTGCAATCAATTTTCGCTCTCGTCAGAACGCCCGATGATTGGCTTTTGCCCAGGCGCGGAGTTTGGCCCGGCGAAACGCTGGCCGCACTACCACTACGCGGAACTGGCAAAACAGTTGATTGATGAAGGCTACCAGGTGGTTCTGTTTGGCTCGACAAAAGATCATGAAGCGGGCAATGAGATTCTTGCCGCTCTGAATAACGAGCAGCAGGCGTGGTGTCGGAATCTGGCTGGCGAGACACAACTTGAGCAAGCCGTTATCCTGATTGCAGCCTGTAAGGCCATTGTCACTAACGACTCTGGTCTGATGCACGTTGCTGCGGCCCTCAATCGTCCGCTGGTTGCCCTGTATGGTCCGAGTAGCCCGGATTTCACCCCACCGCTTTCCCATAAAGCGCGAGTCATCCGCCTGATTAGCGGCTATCACAAAGTGCGTAAAGGCGATGCTGCGGAAGGGTATCACCAGAGTTTGATCGACATTACGCCTCAGCGCGTACTGGAAGAACTCAATACGCTGTTGTTACAAGAGGAAGCCTGACGAATGCGGGTTCTGATCGTCAAAACATCGTCAATGGGCGATGTCCTCCACACGCTGCCCGCGCTCACTGATGCCCGGCAGGCAATCCCGGGCATTACATTTGACTGGGTAGTGGAAGAAGGTTTCGCACAGATTCCTTCCTGGCACGACGCCGTTGAGCAGGTGATTCCGGTGGCAATACGCCGCTGGCGCAAAGCATGGTTTTCTGCGCCCATTAAGGCGGAGCGGAAAACATTTCGTGAAGCCCTTCAGGCAAAAAACTATGATGCGATTATCGACGCCCAGGGACTGGTAAAAAGCGCGGCGTTGGTAACGCGTCTGGCGCATGGCGTTAAGCATGGAATGGACTGGCAAACGGCTCGTGAACCGCTGGCAAGCCTGTTTTACAATCGCAAGCACCATATTGCAAAACAGCAGCACGCTGTCGAACGCACCCGTGAACTGTTCGCCAAAAGTCTGGGCTATAGCAAACCGCAAACCCAGGGCGATTATGCCATTGCACAACATTTCCTGACTAACCCACTGCCTGATGCTGGCGAATATGCTGTATTTCTCCACGCGACAACCCGTGATGATAAACACTGGCCGGAAGCGCACTGGCGAGAATTAATTGGCTTGCTGGCAGATTCGGGAATTCGTATTAAATTACCGTGGGGCGCACCGCATGAAGAAGCTCGGGCGAAAAGGCTGGCAGAAGGATTTGCTTATGTCGACGTATTGCCGAAGATGAGTCTGGAGGGCGTTGCCCGCGTGTTAGCTGGGGCGAAATTTGTGGTGTCGGTGGATACAGGATTAAGCCATTTAACAGCAGCGCTGGACAAGCCGAATATTACGGTTTATGGACCTACAGATCCGGGATTAATTGGCGGGTATGGGAAGAACCAGGTGGTTTGTCGGGCAGCAGATAAAGATCTTGCTCATCTGCCTGCAATAACAGTATTTGAAAAAATAAACTTCTAATTAACGCGTTTTATATTAAAAATGGTGGAGAAGCAATGTTAACAGCCTCATTAGCGCTGCGTAATAGAGAAAACTGGAAACCATACTGGAATAAGGCGTTGGTATTTCTTTTTCTGACAACCTTTTTCCTTGATGGTATTACCCGTTATAAACATATCATTTCAGTGCTAATGATTATTACGGTAATTTATCAAATCTCTCGTGCACCCAAAACATTCACAGCACTCTATAAAAACAATCTTTTTTATAGTGTCATAGCACTATCACTCATTCTTTTATATGCTATTTTTATCTCGCCCGACCTGAAGATAAGTTTTAAAGAATTCAGTAACACAGTGCTTAAAGGATTTTTAGCATATAGTTTACTTATACCCGCATTACTAAAAGATGAGGACAATGAAAGTATCGGTAAAATCATACTATATTCATTAGTTACCGGACTTGGATTACGTTGTCTTGTTGAAATCGTCCTTTATATTCAGGATTATAATAAAGGAATAATGCCATTTACGACCTCTGAACATCGTAGCATTTCAGATTCGATGGTATTTTTATTTCCAGCATTATTAAATCTTTGGTTTATCAAAAAAACATCTTATAAAATAGGTTTTATAATTTTCAGTGCTATTTTCCTGTTTCTGCTATTAGGAACACTCTCCCGAGGTGCATGGTTAGCAGTGCTTATTGTTACTCTACTGTGGTTAATCTTAAATCGCCAGTGGAAATTACTAATGCTGACCTCCATAATTATTACCGTCGCATCCGCTTGCGTATTTACCTATAAAACTGATCACATCCATAGAGACAGATTAATTTATAAACTTCAACAAACTGACAGTTCTTATCGTTACACTAATGGTACTCAGGGTACGGCCTGGACATTAATAATGGAAAATCCGCTTAAGGGATATGGATACGGAGATGATATTTATCATAGTATTTATAATAAACGCGTTGTAGATTTTCCATCCTGGACATTCAAACAATCCATTGGACCGCATAATATTATTCTGTCAATTTGGTTTGCAGCAGGTCTGGCTGGGTTTCTGGCTTTACTTTATCTCTATGGTTCGATTATCAAAGAAACAGCCAATGCAACATTCCAAAAAGTAGCCGTCTCGCCTTACAATGGTCAATTACTGCTATTTTTAACCCTTGTAGGCTTTTATATTATTCGTGGGAACTTCGAAGAAGTTGATCTCAAACCCATTGGCCTGATTGTTGGATTGCTGTTAGCAATGCGAAATAAATAATAAAAAAGCCTGCCTGATATTAAAACCAGGCAGGCTTTTTTAATCAAATAATCTTTAGCCAAACCAGTCTTGCATCTGAGTTTCAAAACGCTGAGTTACATGTTCCCAACTATATTTTGAGAAAACGAATTTTTGGGCATTTTCGGCAATCTGCGTTCTATTACTATCAGCTAAAACCCGGCTAATGTCAGCGAGAATACTTTCAGATGTCATCGGTTCAGCAAGGTGATAGCCCGTTATCCCCTCCAGAACAAACTCGCTAATACCACCTTTTTGACTGGCAAGAACAGGTTTACCGGCCGCCATTGCTTCGACGGCGACCATGCAAAAAGCTTCTTCTACCTGAGAAGGAACAACCACCAGATCGGCTAAATGGTAGTAATTATGCATCTGCTCCGGTGGCTGCCCACCTGCCATAATACATTGCGCGCCGATGGCTTTCGCCTCATCCAGAACTTTTTTCTGATATTCAGCTTTTTCACCTTTTTTACTGGCAAAAGGATCGCCAACGATAACCAATTTAAGATTATCTTGCTTCTTACGTAGTTTATTAAAAGCATTCATAAGCTTCAAACAGCCTTTATCTGGCGATATTCTTCCTGCAAATAGTAGCACGATATCATTTGTGCCAATATTAAGCTTTTTCCTTAAATCTGCTATATTAGTTTGTGAATATAATTCAGAGCAAAAGCCATTAGGCACAATAGCGATATTTGCGTCAGGCATTTTTTCTGAGTAGAAATCAAAAAGAAACTGGCTCGGTACGATTATCTTTGCATTTTTGTCTAACTGATCTGGTTCGAAAGCATTATGAAAATGCATTACCAGCTGTGCCTGGGGATTTCTCTCACGAATCTGTTTATACAGTTTCATACTATTATGAATAACAATAACAGATTCTTTTGGATTGGTATTTTTAGGTTGGGTATTTAAAATACGCTGAGAATACGGTACGGGATCAAGTCGAGTCCATTTCTGAAAAATTCGCTTATAGAGACGACTAAAACCAATATAATGAATATCGCAATTATCATTGACTCTTGTGTAGGTCGGATAGCCATCGTTTCGAATACAGGCGATAGTTGTTGGTATAGAAAGCCTTTTTGCCACCTGATAAATCCATGTTTCGACCGCTGCTGCTCCTTTTGGCGGTATAGAAAATATTGGTGTGACGGTAAATATTATTTTCTTAATCATTAATAGCCAACTCCAATATTTTTATAATACGATATAAAAGCATAGAAAATATTATCTTATTTTTTCATAACCGCAAGATTCTTCAATCTCTGATATTTTCATAAATGGAATAATATCATATTGAATTGCAGTATCATCGGACAAGTTATAAATATTGATATCTTTTACATTATCACGCATGAAACGAAAGAATGGCAATATTTTGTAAAAATCCCGACTCAACTCCGAGGGCATAGGATTCTTATTTTCATCATAAAAACGCGAACAACTCCCTGTTAAATCCAGACCGGAACAAATAATCCGAGCGTATTTCAGTGAATAGGCTATTTGGATTGCAGCAAAGGCAATAGTATGGCATGAACAATAACCAAGGCTAATGTCCTTACAAAATCCAACCAGCCGGCCTCTCTTAGATAAAGGTACAGAGATCAGCAGTTCTTTATGAATTTGACTCAAAATATTAAGTTTAATCTTCTTTATAAATCCACCTTTTTCCCTGCGGTAAAATGACCGTAGCACAAGGCAATTCTGAAGGATATATTGTTTATCTTCTTCGGAGGCATATTTATAAACGTCAATGTTTACGATGGTATAACGGCTTCTCTGGCTAAATTTATAAAAATCATCACGACGCTGATGTAAAAAGCGAACATCTGTAAGAACATAAATAAAAGGGACGATATTATGACTCAACAAATATTGCGCAGAACCATTGACAGCAATAACATCCTTTGTCCGTAATACTGACAAGGGTGTCTTTTGTGATGTAGGGCCGGATAGAAAAATAATAACATCATCAGATGTTTTATTTTCAATCAGGTTTTCGACATCTTTTTTGTCAATGTATCTAATATTCTTCATGATCAACCTGTAAAATAAATAACTCCGCGTAGAAATGACCTGACGAAGATGTGTATTTATGATATATGTCTGTTCTAACGCGCGGGTTTTCCTTTCAAGCGTCGCATAACGTTGCGCATTTTTTTACGATAAACTAAAAGATAATAACCAAGATCTTTAATCTCATTTTTAATGCCGTAATGACGTTCTAAATCAATACGATCTTTTGCCTTTCGTTGTGCCGAAGCGCGTTTCCCTGAGAGGTCAATAATTCTAACTTCACCATTTTTAATAATGAAGTTACCGCGGTGAGGATCACCAGATACCATACCATGTTGATGCAAGGAATTAATTGATTGTTGGATTTTATTTTTTAATTCATTATCAATATCGGGTATATCACACAACTCTACGCCATCAATATACTCAATGATCATGATATAAGTATGAACAAATCGTAAAGTTTTTCTCTCCGCCAATAAATAAAAGTCATTGAGCGTGTGCAACCCTTCACTGCGCACTTTTTGAGTTTGCTCAAAAAGGCGTTCGTAGTAATCTCCTTTTATTAGAGATTTAAAAAAACGCTCATTGCGCTTAATTTTTGGAGAGAAAACCTTAAGTATCAATTTACCGTAATCGGTATCAATAAGCATAACTTTTGTATCATCAATAGAGCGAAAAACTTTGATGATATTTATGTTATAAGACAAGAAATCATTTAATATATTGAGATATTTTGAATTTCTGTCATCAGTAAAAACTACCCAATCTTTGATCTTATTTTTCTGAATCATAATAAACCAATTAAATTTTATTTACGATAATATTTACGGTAAAGATAACGGACTCCTGCAATGATTCCGGTAAAGTAATGATGTTGTACTAACAAATGTTTATATCTTTTCTTAAATTCAATAACTGATTTTGCTTCTCTGGGTGAATCATTTTTCCATGGCGAATTATCTAAAGCTATTTTAAAATATTTTACAGATGGATAAATTGCCCATTTGTGCCATGGTTTAGTAGCACCTGTATAATGAATAAGAAGCGTATTTTCTGTAATTATTTTTTTATAGTTTTGATGAGTTTTATCTTTTAATTCACTTTTAATGGTATAAATAGTGTTGAATTCACGAGGTAAAAATATTGTCAGCCCCTTCAATAAGACGTTCATTACATCTTGATCAGGATATTTGTAGACATTATCTTTGCTCATAAGAATAGATAATGCTTTTTCTGTCAGTTTTGCATCAGCCCATTTTTTTAAATCTAAATAAACAACACCAGAATTGAAATATTGCCCTCGCAATTCAGGATCAGACAATCTGACCACTGCCTTTTCCTGCATTGGCTCGACGTCTTTGACAACGGCAGCCACCGCTCCGTTTAAATCCAGATGCAATAGTTGACTGATATCTCCCTTACAAACGACATCCGCATCAAGATAAAGCAAACGATCAAGAGTTAAACCCAAAAATTGAAATGCAAATAAACGGAAATACATTGCTCTCGACCAGACCTGCGTACAAGGCAAGCACTGGAGATTATCAGTATTGATTTTATAAAGCGTGATCCTTAATTGATATTGTTTTGCAAGATTTTCGGTTTTTTGAAAAAAAGCATCATTATAAACATCAGCAATAATATAAAAATCAAGATTAATATGTCGATTATTCAGGACAATTGATGTGATGGAAACACCTACACCATCAAGATAATTAGCATCGACACCATAGGCAACATTTAAACTTTCAGACGTATTTATATCAGCTAGCCGAAAATCCCAGGATTTAACTTTATCTATCTCTATGGCAGAAAATGAGTCCACAAGGCTACCCTTATATCATTACTTTATAGTTTCCAGGTTTTAATGCTTTATCTTTTTTATAAAATACAAAAGATAATTACTAAATCCCTTTAGGTATCTATGCTTTTTCAGCATATGTTTGGCACTATATCTCAACTGATTACTATTGTTTGGTTTCAGCAACGCAGTATTCTTCCATGGAGAGGCATTTTTGGCCTCCATAAAGGCTTGTGATACAGGATAATCCCAGGCCCAGTCATGCCAGGGTTTGGTTGGCCCAATATAATGAATAAAAATAGTATCTTTGGTTACAGGGTTTTTGAAACTTTCTTTCAGCTGATAGTTTAAACTAAACTGAGTATTATATTTTATATCAGCAAAAATAAGTTTATCTGCTAATAGCATATTCAATACATCCTGATCGGGATGCGTTATTTTTTTTACTATTTCTGGATCATTTAGCATTTCAATGGCTCGTGCAGAAACTTGTTCTACTGCCCATTGATTAACATTAATTAATAAAAAACCAGAGTTAAAATACCCATTAGCAATACCAGCGACACCTAACGAATACGCACGCTTCTCCCACCAGTCATTTTTTCCTTCCGCCACAACCATTGCGACTTTATGATCTGGAAATGAGAAATTGATTAACGGTTCTATTGACCCCTGGCAAATAATGTCTGCATCCAGGTAGAGAACTTTAGGTGCTTTATCAACGAAATAATCTGCAATGACAAAGCGAAAATAGATTGCGTATGTCCAGTTCTTGGTACTTGGTAATGAACGGAGTCGATTACCATTAATTAGATATATTTTAATTCTGGTTTTATACTGATGTGCCAGAGCATCAAAATATTTGCGATCGTCATCACCAAAATAATCAGTGAAAACATGGAAGCACAATCGACTCCCTTCATTATATTTTAATACTGAGGCAATGGAAATACCGCAACCAAAAAGAAAATTTTTGTCAGTACCATAAGCAATATCCAGACAAAGATTTTCTGTTTCTTCTTTATGATTATAATCAATAACTGAATTGAGAAATTCAGTTTCTTTGAAAAAAACCTGCTGCATTATTTCCTCCGGGAAATAGCAGAAACAATTATTTTTTGCAATCTGTCGTAATATATCGGTTGATAAAACTTACCGATAGATGTGGGAATAACATTATGTGCCAGGCTAATTTCACCTGAGATATATTTATCAAGAAGATTGATAAAACCTGTTAGCTCACCCGGTTGATATAAATGGCCATTAACACCCGGCTGAATCATATCACCAGGACCGGAGACACAATCTGCGCTGATACACGGAATACCCCACGACATCGCTTCAAGCAGGGTCATAGGAAAACCTTCAAAAGATGAGGTTAATAGCAATGCACTGACCTTTTTAATGTCCTGGCGCACTACCTCCCATGGCTGTTTTTGCCAGCCATGCCAGATAATTCGATCATTAATATTTAGTTCCCTACCATATGCCTGACATTTTTCAAAATCAGAGCCGTCACCTAATACATGAAGTTTCCAGTCACCTTGAGCTTGCGATAAGCCATCAAGCAGGTCTTTTATTCGTTTCTGGCCTTCAAATTTCATGCGCCCAACATAAATGAATGTTGCCGTTTCACCTTCTGCTGGCGCTGGAATGATCGAGTCTTTAGTTTCAACAGGGTTAAAAATAACGTTTATCGTGGACTCTGGCACCCCCCTGTTAATCATTTGCTGTTTAATGCCGGTACTGATCGCTAAATGGTAGTCTGCGCAGGTAATATATTCAGCATGCTTTTTATGATCTAAAGAGAAATGCGGCCATGAAAATACTGGCACATTGATACCTGACTTTTTACGCGCCTTTGCGGCATACAAACAAGAGATCACATCAATACAGATAACGACATCCGGCTGATAATCCTGAAGCCATTTACTCAAAGCATGAATATGTTTTGCCCGACGCAAAAAGCCTAAACGAATATTGGAAAATGAACACGAGTATTTAATCCCTTCCAGCCATTCCTTATTCATTTTGTCATTACGGCAGAGGAAAAACATTTCACTTTGGATATGTTGTTGTCTGAAAGTAGTAATGACATCACGGATCACTGTTTCCATGCCGCCGAATCCAGAAACTGCTTCGCCGATAAACGCTATTTTCATAGAAATTCTCATTAATTGAGTAAAACTCACTGTTCTAACGGTTTTATTTGTCTATAAAATCAGCAACAATTTTTGACATCATCTTATCGGGACTGAATTTATATAAACTATCATAGTCCATTGGTTCAACAGATGAGTTAATAAAATACTCTAACTTATTCCAATCATCATGGCCTATTATAAAAAAACGAGATTCATTATAGATTTCTGAACCAAGTATATTTATATTATTAGTAATTAATTTTTTATTGAAAAATAATGCCTCAAGTATACGCAGAGTCCAGCCAGATTGGTTTTCTTTAGTTATGTCAACAATTATATTAGCGTTCAATGTTCTTCTAATATTCTCTTCATAAGGTATCTGTTTTTCAATCAAATACTTTGAAGCCGGGGATGATGTCTTATCTTTGACAACATTAAAATCTAACTTACATCCTAGTGTTGTTAGTTTATCGGCTAACGCATTAATTATTTGATGACGTCCTTTATCACGACCAAGAAAGAAACATATTGGCTGGCTGTTATTTTTGTCAGATAAATTATAATCTATAACCTCTTCCATCCCTATAGGGAAAAATTGTTCTATTGCTTTAACTTTTTCATTCCCTATAAATCTATGCTCAAAATCATATATAACATCGAAATAATTGCCGTTATCAAAAATAAAATCTTCGCTAACAGTATTTCTTAGAAGCAAAACTTTATGACAATTAATATTTTTTAGGATTTGCTTATTGATACCTTTATTAATCACACTATCATTAAAGATAATTACATCATTTTTTTTAATGTCATTGAGATAATGTTTGATGAATAATCTCCCTAGCCATGTATTATCTATCCCTATTTTTGAAAATTTCTTATTTATCCAGTTGTATTTTTTGGGCGTTGTTACATTTTTTATCTTGTACTTTTTTTTCAGGTACTGGATCATTTTTAATTCATAATCTGCAACCCAATTTATAAAATAAATAGTCATAATGAAGTTAGTTCCAGTACATACTGATAAATATTTTTATAAACCTTTGCGTTGTGTTCGCTCTTTAATACGCTCTGCCTTAACGCTTGCCATGTTTAATAAATTTCGTTCAAGATAGACTATTGCACGTAAAGACTTCCCAAAATAAACCTTCATAAACCGCCATATGTCTCTCTGCGTCAGGCCAATATTCATCGATGAAAAATACAAGCCAATCAAATCCTTATCTCGCCAGCGACGCGGTACTTTTGCACGTATCTGTGCTCGATGCAGGTCGATTATCGAAATTTTTAGCTCATCTTCCCGACCAGTAAAAGGCAGGTGAAGCAAAAAATGGCAGATGTAGCAATCGCGGTGATTTATTCCTGCGGTGTGCATTTTACGCACCATGGTTGCCACTCGTGTAATCAGCATACGCTTAACACGTATATCAGGTGGATTGACCGCCCAGTCTGCACAATAATCTTCAAGGCTAATAGTGGGGGTGAGATCTTCTGTAATAATAAATGACGTGCGGGTTAATGGATTTAGCCCTCTTTCACCAAATCCAACACCGTACATCGTATCAACGCCGACATCACGCAACCGATGAATAGCATTCCATTCTCTGTCTGCCCCTAAAACAGGCATTCGCAACGAGAGCAGATTTTTTATAATCTCTTTTAATGTCGTCCCTTTGTGCCATTTGAGGAAATAGCTTTTCCCGGACAGTTCAAAGCGTAATGTGCGACGAGTCTCCAGTTCCCGGAAGACTTCACCATTTAGTTTTTTAACCTCGGTAAAAGCATCTTTACCGCGCCAAAGTGTGGCAAGCGGTTCTTTTAATTCAACCATCTAAACCACCTGTAATAATATCCGCAGCTTTCTCTGGCAGGCTATACAAATCCTGAGTATCGGCATAGTGGCGAGCATTCTCCGCCCAGGCCGCTCGCAGGGGAGACTGTGTTAACGCTTTACGTAAAACCTCATTTAATTGTTCCTGGCAGAAAGGTTCGGCAATGACCGTTCCACAATTAGCATCTGCAATATAATGCGCGTATCCACATACCGATGTGACCAAAACAGGTAATCCTGCAGCGATCGCTTCAAGAAGAACGATACCGGCAGCTTCCTGATAAGCGGGATGCAGTAATAGATCTGCTGCAGCCATTAATTCCGACACATCGTTGCGACCGGAAAAGAAACGCACATTGCTACGCACGCCAAGTTTTTCTGCCAACGCTTCAAATTTCCGCGGTTTATCCTGACCGACAACAAACAAAAGTGTATTGTGGCGTAATGATTCCGGTAACGATGCTAACGCTTCAATTGAGCGATCTACACCTTTGCGAACAAAATCTGATCCAACCTGCAGCAATAAGTTTTGTTGCTCGTTTATACCATTTTTCTGGCGATAAATTTCGCGACTGCCTGGAATTTGCTCACTGTATTTTCTGTCTGGATAGATACCGGGAGGAAGAATTTGAAAACGTTCCGGTTCGGTTTGGTAATGTTTCTGGAAATCGGCGATTTGCTTATCGGTCAGCATCATAAGTTTCGTCGATTTGCCCTGCTCGAAAGTCGCTCGCTCAAATGCAGCATAATGGCGATAGCGTGATGTCAGGCGATAGAAAAAACCTTTTTCCTGTGCCACTTTCTCGGCGTAACAGACATCGGCGGCAAAATAGACATCCAGCCCCGGCATCTTATTAAAGCCGACAACGCGATCGGCGGGATGTGTCTTCAGATGTTCTTGTACCCAGGCATAATATTCTGCATTACGCCCATGGTTAGTATGAGACTTAACCGGTACGCGAATGAGTTCAAATGCTTTCGGACAATCGCCTTCCCACGATTGCGTATATACCCGAACATGGTGACCTCGTGCTGCAACTGTTGATGCAATACGCATAAAGTCGCGTTGTAGCCCACCAAAAGGAAAATACTTATATAAACAAAACGCCACGATCATAATTGTACATTCCTGTCAGCCACAGGGGCATCTTCCGGCAACAACTTTTCCGTCGCGGCAATCACATCTTCCGCTGGAATAACAGAAAGATATTTTTTGTTGCGATCAAGTTCATGTCGGGTTGGCATTTTCTGATAATTCCCTGCCCAGAATTGAATAATATTATCGGTCCATGGACGCCAGAATACGTGATCAGTTGCACCAAATAGACTAATGACGGGGGTTTTCACTGCCGCAGCAATATGTCCTGGCGCAGAATCTACACCAATAAAAAGTACTGCATGATCAATTAACGCCCCTAGTTCAGGAAAACGTGTTTTACCTGCAAGACCGGTAATAGGTTTCGTTTGACAACCTCTCGCAATTTCATCGACGCAAGCGAGATCATCTGCCGAAGGCCCACAGGTCAGTACAACCTGATAGCCACGCCGTTGCAAGGCATCAATCACCATAGAAAATTTATCGTTGTCCCAACATTTGAATATCTGACGGGCGGTCGGTTGGATAACAACATAATGATCTTTTACGCCCAGTGCGTCTAATTCCTGACGCATCTTCTTCCAACAATCTTCGGCATAACTCATTGTTGTGTCAGTGTAGAAATCGGTAATACCTAATGGTTCAAGGACCGATAAATTACGCTCAACAATATGTGTGCCGTGTATTGGCGCTAAATGTGTAAAGCTTTTTTTCCAGATGCCATGCTGTCGGTGACCATAAAGTTGCGATATTTTCATACGTGCAGGTAAAAAACGCACCAACAATGCCACCATCCACTGATCGGTGAGATTAATGACCAGGTCGTAATTATTCGCACGCAGAGTTTTTATCAACGAAAGCGCATTTTTGATTTTATCGAATGTTCCTGCGCCTTTATTACTTATACCGTAGAGTGCATTAATTTCTGGATTTTCCGATAAAATAGGGATTGTGTCCTGATAAAGCAGCATATCGATTTTTGCGTCGGGATAATTCTGCTTGAGCGTACTGATGACAGGAGTAGTGAGTAACATATCTCCATGATATCGCATCTTTATGACCAGGATTTTCAGAAATGGCTTTTCCACTAGCGGCTCTTTTGTTGTGATTGTCTGGTTAAGTTAAGCAGAACAAAGCACGCTACCGCCCCAGGCTCAACAGCTACCTGAATACTGATAACGCACTTTCTTTGACGCGCTAGTGTATCATTTCTTTCGCTGCAATCCGATCCGAATGATTTTTATACACAATATATGTTTTAATAAATAAAATCATACAGATAATTTGACACCTTGATGCCGATAATTCCTAAGCTATTAACCTGAAGATTACAAATCTGGTCGATTTTCAATGAATCGCATAAAAATACAAAAAAACTGAAGATGTAGCGGCGGATTAGACCAAACAGCAGCTATTTCAGTCAAAAGCGGGAAAAGTAATGGTAAAGCCACAGCTAAATACATAGAATCCCCAGCACATCCATAAGTCAGCTATTTATTATGCTCGAATTGCTTTACACCGCCCTTCTCTACCTTATTCAGCCGCTGATCTGGATACGACTTTGGGTGCGCGGACGTAAGGCTCCGGCCTATCGAAAACGCTGGGGTGAACGTTACGGATTTTACCGCCATCCGCTAAAGCCAGGCGGCATTATGCTGCACTCTGTTTCCGTCGGTGAAACACTGGCGGCGATCCCATTAGTGCGCGCGCTACGTCATCGTTATCCTGATTTGCCGATTACCGTCACAACCATGACGCCAACCGGCTCGGAGCGCGTACTGTCGGCTTTCGGTAAAGATGTTCAGCACGTCTATCTGCCTTACGACTTGCCCGATGCGCTCAACCGTTTCCTCAATAAAGTCGACCCTAAACTGGTGTTGATTATGGAAACCGAGCTATGGCCAAACCTGATAGCAGCTTTGCATAAACGCAAAATTCCGTTGGTTATCGCCAACGCGCGACTCTCTGCGCGCTCTGCCGCAGGTTACGCCAGACTGGGTAAATTTGTTCGCCGCTTGTTGCGCCGTATTACATTGATTGCTGCGCAAAATGAAGAAGATGGTGCACGTTTTGTCGCCCTGGGCGCAAAAAATAATCAGGTGACCGTTACCGGTAGCCTGAAGTTTGATATTTCTGTAACGCCACAGTTAGCTGCTAAAGCCGTTACGTTGCGCCGTCAATGGGCGCCGCATCGTCCAGTATGGATTGCCACCAGCACTCACGATGGCGAAGAGAGCGTAGTGATTGCCGCGCATCAGGCGCTGTTGCAACAGTTCCCGAATTTATTGCTCATTCTTGTTCCGCGTCATCCAGAACGCTTCCCGGATGCGATTAACCTTGTTCGCCAGGCTGGTCTAAGCTATATCACACGCTCTTCAGGCGAAGTCCCCTCCACCAGCACGCAGGTTGTGGTAGGTGATACGATGGGTGAGCTGATGTTGCTGTACGGCATTGCCGATCTCGCTTTTGTTGGCGGTTCACTGGTCGAACGCGGCGGGCATAATCCGCTGGAAGCCGCTGCGCACGCTATTCCGGTACTGATGGGGCCACATACCTTTAACTTTAAAGATATCTGCGCACGGCTGGAACAAGCAAACGGACTGATTACCGTCACTGATGCCACGTCACTGGCAAAAGAGGTCTCCTCTTTACTCACCGACGCCGACTACCGTAGTTTCTATGGCCGCCATGCCGTTGAAGTACTGTATCAAAACCAGGGCGCGTTGCAGCGTCTGCTTCAACTGCTGGAACCTTACCTGCCACCGAAAACGCATTGAGGTTGTTATGCAAAAACGGGCGATTTATCCGGGGACTTTCGATCCCATTACCAATGGTCATATCGATATCGTGACGCGCGCCACGCAGATGTTCGATCACGTTATTCTGGCAATTGCCGCCAGCCCCAGCAAAAAACCGATGTTTAGCCTCGAAGAGCGCGTGGCGCTGGCGCAGCAAGCCACTGCACATCTGAGCAACGTTGAGGTGGTCGGTTTCAGTGATTTGATGGCGAACTTCGCACGTAAGCAACAAGCCACGGTGCTGATTCGTGGCTTGCGGGCAGTTGCAGATTTTGAATATGAAATGCAACTGGCGCATATGAATCGCCATCTGATGCCGGAACTGGAAAGCGTCTTTCTGATGCCTTCGAAAGAGTGGTCATTTATCTCTTCTTCACTGGTCAAAGAGGTGGCTCGTCATCAGGGCGATGTCACCCATTTCCTGCCAGAGAATGTCCATCAGGCGCTGATGGCGAAATTAGCGTAGCCTTTATGCCGGATGGCATGACCATCCGGCCCGCACCAATCACTTCTGACACTGCCTGCAATAAAACGTTGCCCGCTGCGCGTGTTTAGTCGCTACAATCGGCGTACCGCATACCCGACACGGCTCACCTTTACGTCCGTAAACCTGTAATTCCTGCGCAAAATACCCCGGTTTACCGTCGCTTTGCAGAAAATCCTTCAGCGTGGTGCCGCCTTGCTCAATCGACCGCAACAGCACCGTTTTAATCATCCGCACCAGAAGTTCACATTCTGCCAATGACAGCGATGATGCCAGCCGATCAGGATGGATCCCCGCCGCAAACAGCGATTCACTGGCGTAGATATTTCCCACGCCCACTACCAGTTTGTTATCCATCAACCAGGGTTTAATCGCTGTCTTTTTCTTGGCGCACTTTTGATGCAGGTATTCACCGTTAAAATCATCGCTAAGCGGTTCCGGCCCAAGATGGGCCAACACATTATGCCCTTCCAGCGCCCTGGTCCACAGCCAGGCGCCAAAGCGGCGGGGATCGGTGTAGCGCAGCACTTTGCCGTTGCTCATCACCAAATCAACGTGATCATGCTTTTCAGGGGGACGTTCTTCAGGAAGGATGCGCAAGCTGCCAGACATCCCCAGATGGATGATAATCCAGCCCTCTGGCAGCTCCAGCAGCAGATATTTAGCGCGGCGCTGCACGCTAAGTACGGGCTGATCGCTTAAACGGTAGATTTCTTCCGAAACCGGCCAGCGCAAACGACCGTTGCGCACAACTGCATGAAGGATGGTCGCGCCAACGAGGTGTGGTTCAATGCCGCGACGACTGGTTTCAACTTCGGGTAATTCAGGCATAGCATCTCCGGGAATGAACAGATGCAAATAATATGGGGACAGGCAGATAACAAAAAACCCCGCCGGAGCGAGGTTTTTTGTCACAACAAAGCGAGAATTATTTGATTTTCGCTTCTTTGTAGATCACGTGCTGGCGAACAACTGGATCGAATTTTTTCAGTTCCAGTTTTTCCGGCTTAGTACGTTTGTTCTTCGTAGTGGTATAGAAGTGACCAGTACCAGCAGAAGAAACCAGCTTGATTTTCTCACGAATACCTTTAGCCATGATTTATTTCCTCTAAGTACTTAGTACTTTTCGCCACGGGCACGCAGTTCAGCCAGAACTGTATCGATGCCTTTTTTATCGATTACACGCATACCTTTAGCAGATACACGCAGGGTGACAAAACGCTTCTCGCTCTCAACCCAGAAACGGTGAGAGTGCAGGTTAGGCAGGAAACGGCGTTTAGTCGCGTTCAGTGCGTGGGAACGGTTGTTACCGGTCACCGGACGCTTGCCAGTAACTTGGCAGACTCGGGACATGTCTATTCTCCAAAAATCAAATTAGCTCGAGCTTCGTATGGGGTATTGGCGCCTCGTCAGGCTTTACAGCCCGGTCATCGCAGTTCTATGTGAACTCTCGATTGCCAGGCCCAAATGCCAAACCCGAGATTCTCAAAGGTGGCGTAGTATACGCTGACTCGGCGATGTGCTCAAGTCCCGAACAGACAAAGATCCCGAAGGATCGCGCATAGCGGATTAAATCCAGCCGCGTTCGGCAAAAGAAACATATTCTCCACGCCCAATCACGATATGGTCGAGCACGCGTAATTCCATGAACTGACAACTCTTTATTATCCGTTCGGTAATGAGTTTATCCGCTTTACTGGGCTCAGCACAACCCGAAGGGTGATTATGGGCAAGGATCAGCGCCGACGCGTTTATTTTTATCGCTTCGCGAACGATCTCCCGGGGATGCACTTCCACATGGTTTAGCGTGCCGGAAAACAGCCGGCTATGGGTAAGGACTCTATGCTGAGAGTCGAGAAAGATCACCATAAAGATCTCGCGTTCTTCGCCAGTCAATTGGCTTTGTAAAAATTCACGCGTCATCTCTGGGCTAAGTAGCGGGCTTTCTTCACGCATTCGCACGTTGTAGTAACGCCGCGCCAGTTCAGCAATCCCTTTTAGCTGGGCGAATTTCGCCACACCAATGCCATGAACGCCGCTAAATTGTTCGTATTCAGAGGATAACAAGCCGTAGAGAGAACCAAAATTCTCCAGCATTTCTTTCGACAGCGTTAGCACATCTTTGCCGCGCGTTCCGGTACGCAGAAACAGCGCCAGCAGTTCAACATCCGTTAGTGAGCTAATACCCAGCCTCAGCATTTTTTCGCGCGGCATCAACAATTCTGTATTGCTCTTCACCTTCACCTCCTTTGTGGAGGGCGCATCCTGTCATAGTCGCCCGGTTAAATCGACGGCCTGTTTTCAATCCTGGAAAGCGCCTCGCAAAGTGATTCTCAGGTGAAAGCACGACAACAAAAGTATTGTGATAAAATCGCCAACTTCTGGTGTCACCCAACAGGAAAAATCATCATGAGCCTGGCCGGTAAAAAAATCGTTCTCGGTGTCAGCGGCGGTATTGCTGCCTATAAAACCCCTGAACTGGTGCGTCGTTTGCGCGATCGCGGGGCCGACGTCCGCGTGGCAATGACCGAAGCGGCAAAAGCCTTTATCACTCCACTTAGCTTACAGGCGGTTTCTGGTTATCCCGTTTCCGACAGTCTGCTTGACCCGGCTGCCGAAGCCGCTATGGGCCATATTGAGCTGGGTAAATGGGCTGATTTAGTGATTCTCGCTCCTGCCACGGCGGATTTAATTGCCCGCGTTGCTGCCGGTATGGCGAATGATCTGGTGTCGACGATTTGCCTGGCTACGCCTGCGCCTGTTGCCGTGCTACCCGCCATGAACCAGCAGATGTTCCGTGCTGCGGCTACCCAGCATAATTTGGAGGTGCTTGCCTCTCGTGGTTTGCTTATCTGGGGACCCGATAGCGGCAGTCAGGCTTGTGGTGATATCGGCCCCGGGCGAATGCTCGATCCGTTAACCATTGTGGAGATGGCGGTGGCCCATTTCTCACCCGTCAACGACCTGAAACATCTGAACATTATGATTACCGCCGGTCCAACGCGTGAACCGCTCGATCCGGTGCGTTATATCTCCAATCACAGCTCCGGCAAGATGGGTTTTGCCATCGCCGCCGCCGCTGCTCGTCGTGGAGCGAACGTTACGCTGGTATCTGGCCCGGTTTCACTACCGACGCCGCCGTTTGTGCAACGTATTGATGTGATGACCGCGCTGGAGATGGAAGCTGCCGTGAAGGCTTCAGTACAGCAGCAAAATATTTTTATTGGTTGCGCCGCTGTGGCGGATTATCGCGCTGCTACCGTGGCCCGTGAAAAAATCAAAAAGCAGGCTACGCAGGGCGATGAATTAACAATAAAAATGGTTAAAAACCCTGATATTGTCGCCGGTGTTGCCGCACTAAAAGACCATCGACCGTACGTCGTTGGATTTGCCGCCGAAACAAATAATGTGGAAGAATACGCCCGGCAAAAACGAATCCGTAAAAACCTTGATTTGATCTGCGCGAACGATGTTTCACAGCCAACTCAAGGATTTAATAGCGACAGTAATGCACTACACCTTTTCTGGCAGGATGGAGACAAAGTCTTACCGCTTGAGCGAAAAGAGCTCCTTGGCCAATTATTACTCGACGAGATCGTGACCCGTTATGATGAAAAAAATCGACGTTAAGATTCTGGACCCGCGCATTGGGAAGGAATTTCCGCTCCCGACTTATGCCACCTCTGGTTCTGCCGGACTTGACCTGCGCGCCTGTCTCGACGACGCCGTAGAACTGGCGCCGGGCGACACCACCCTGGTACCGACCGGGCTGGCGATTCATATTGCCGACCCTTCACTGGCGGCGATGATGTTGCCGCGTTCCGGGCTGGGCCATAAACACGGTATCGTGCTTGGCAACCTGGTTGGATTGATCGACTCCGATTACCAGGGCCAGTTGATGATCTCCGTATGGAACCGCGGTCAGGACAGCTTCATCATTCAACCTGGCGAACGTATTGCGCAGATGATTTTTGTTCCTGTGGTACAGGCTGAATTTAATCTGGTTGAAGAATTTGACGCCACCGACCGCGGTGAAGGCGGATTTGGTCACTCTGGTCGTCAGTAACACATACGCATCCAAATAATGTCATAACATTGCCGCAAACATTTCGTTTGCGGTCATAACGTGGGTGCCGCCTGGCAAGTGCTTATTTTCAGGGGTATTTTGTAACATGGCAGAAAAACAAACTGCGAAAAGGAACCGTCGCGAAGAAATACTTCAGTCTCTGGCGCTGATGCTGGAATCCAGTGATGGAAGCCAGCGTATCACGACGGCAAAACTGGCCGCCTCTGTCGGCGTTTCCGAAGCGGCACTGTATCGCCACTTCCCCAGCAAGACCCGCATGTTCGATAGCCTGATTGAGTTTATCGAAGATAGTCTGATTACCCGCATCAACCTGATTCTGAAAGATGAGAAGGACACGACTGCGCGACTGCGTCTGATTGTGTTGCTGATCCTCGGCTTTGGCGAGCGTAATCCTGGCCTGACCCGTATCCTCACCGGGCACGCGCTGATGTTTGAACAAGACCGCCTGCAAGGGCGCATCAACCAACTGTTCGAGCGTATTGAAGCGCAGTTACGTCAGGTATTGCGTGAAAAGAAGATGCGTGAAGGTGAGGGCTACACTACCGATGAAACGCTACTGGCGAGCCAATTGCTGGCGTTTTGTGAAGGTATGCTGTCACGCTTTGTCCGCAGCGAGTTTAAATACCGTCCGACAGACGATTTTGACGCCCGCTGGCCGCTGATTGCCGCGCAGTTGCAGTAATATGACGCCGGATGACTTTCCATCCGGCGAGTTTCTTTAAACCCCGAACTCTTCGCGATAAGCCTTAACCGCCGCCAGGTGTTCCGCCATTTCCGGCTTCTCTTCCAGATAAGCAATCAGATCGTTCAGGGTGATGATAGAGATCACCTTGCAGTTGTAATCACGCTCAACTTCCTGAATCGCCGAAATCTCGCCACGACCCCGTTCCTGGCGATCGAGCGAAATCAACACGCCAGCAAGCGTCGCACCATTGGCCTGAATAATTTCCATCGACTCGCGAATCGCTGTTCCGGCGGTGATCACATCATCCACCAGCATTACGCGTCCTTGTAACGCGCTACCCACCAGATTGCCGCCTTCACCGTGGTCTTTTGCTTCTTTGCGGTTAAAGCAGTACGGCAGGTCGCGGTCATGATGTTCCGCCAGCGCCACAGCGGTTGTGGTCGCAATCGGGATCCCTTTGTAAGCAGGGCCAAACAGCAGATCGAACTCAATGCCAGAATCCACCAACGCTTCAGCGTAAAAACGGCCTAACAGCGCCAGGTCGCGCCCGGTATTAAACAGTCCGGCGTTGAAGAAATAGGGGCTCTTGCGCCCGGATTTCAGCGTAAACTCGCCAAACTTTAATACCTGCTTGCCAAGCGCAAATTCAATAAACTGGCGCTGATATGGTTTCATGCCTTCGCTCCTCATCTTACTTTTTTACGGACAAAAAAAAGGCGACTCATCAGTCGCCTTAAAAATCAGTTTGCCAGCGCCGCCTTCTGCGTCGCTACAATGGATTCGATTCCCCCTCGGGCCAGCGCCAACAAGGTGAGTAGCTCTTCATGGGTGAACGGCTCGCCTTCTGCCGTCCCCTGCACTTCAATGATGCGCCCGTCTTCGGTCATCACCACGTTCATGTCTGTTTCAGCGGCTGAGTCTTCAACGTATTCCAGATCGCAAATCGCTTCGCCGTTCACAATTCCGACAGAAACCGCAGCCACCATCCCTTTCATCGGATTGGTTTTCAGCTTGCCATTCTCAACCAGTTTATTCAGCGCATCTGCCAGTGCGACACATGCGCCAGTAATCGACGCGGTGCGCGTGCCGCCATCCGCCTGCAACACGTCGCAGTCCAGCGTAATGGTGAATTCACCAAGCGCTTTCAAATCCACCGCGGCACGCAATGCCCGGGCAATCAGACGCTGGATTTCCATTGTGCGTCCGCCCTGCTTACCTTTCGCTGCTTCACGGGCGTTGCGAGTGTGCGTGGAACGCGGCAGCATACCGTATTCTGCGGTGATCCAGCCCTGCCCCTGACCTTTCAGGAAACGCGGCACGCCTTCTTCAATAGAGGCAGTACACAGTACTTTCGTATCGCCAAATTCGACCAGCACCGAGCCTTCTGCATGTTTTGTATAGTTACGAGTCAAGGTAACGGGACGCACCTGATTATTGCTACGGCCTGCTGGACGCATATTGAAATCTCCGGCTTGAAACAAATGTGGCTGCGCATTATACGGACTTCCGGCGGTTATTCCTATCCTGACAAGACATCGATGGCTATAATCCTTCCACCTCTCCTTTCAAAAACAGGAACGTCTATGATCCGCAGTATGACCGCCTACGCCCGGCGTGAAATCAAGGGTGAATGGGGGAGCGCAACATGGGAAATGCGCTCGGTAAACCAGCGTTATCTGGAAACTTACTTTCGTCTGCCGGAGCAGTTCCGTAGCCTTGAACCTGTCGTTCGCGAGCGTATTCGCTCTCGTCTGACACGAGGGAAAGTGGAATGTACTTTGCGCTATGAGCCAGATGTCAGCGCACAGGGTGAACTGATTCTCAACGAAAAACTGGCAAAACAGCTGGTAACCGCCGCGAACTGGGTAAAAATGCAGAGTGACGAAGGGGAAATCAACCCGGTTGATATTCTCCGCTGGCCGGGTGTAATGGCCGCCCAGGAGCAGGATCTCGACGCCATCGCCGCCGAAATTCTCGCTGCGCTGGACGGCGCCCTGGACGACTTTATCGTCGCCCGTGAAACCGAAGGTCAGGCGCTAAAAGCGTTGATCGAGCAGCGCCTGGAGGGCGTCACTGCCGAAGTGGCTAAGGTCCGTGCCCATATGCCTGAAATTCTGCAATGGCAGCGTGAACGCCTGGTCGCGAAACTGGAAGATGCCCAGGTACAGTTGGAGAACAACCGTCTGGAACAGGAGCTGGTTCTGCTGGCGCAGCGTATTGACGTTGCCGAAGAGCTGGACCGGCTGGAAGCGCATGTCAAAGAGACCTACAACATTCTGAAGAAGAAAGAAGCGGTTGGCCGCCGCCTGGACTTTATGATGCAGGAGTTCAACCGCGAGTCGAACACTCTGGCCTCGAAGTCTATCAATGCCGAAGTAACAAACTCCGCCATTGAGCTGAAGGTGTTGATCGAGCAAATGCGCGAACAGATCCAGAATATCGAATAAGCCATCAGTAAAAATCACCAAGCAGCAAAAAAACACAAAGCCCGCGAAATGTCGGGCTTTTTTGTTATCATGAGCTATCATAACGACGCAACAAAGCGCACAATATGCGTGTACATAGAGGTGTACATAATGACTTTCATGTACATTGCTTTATGTACACACCCATATTCGATATTCAGGTATTCGCAATGCCAAAACTCACAGATATGCAGATCCGCGCATGGATAAAGGCGGGAGACAGATTTGATGGCAAGGCAGACGGCAACGGCCTTTATATTTGCTACCCCAAAAACTACACAGTCCCGTTCTGGCGATTCCGCTATAAGCTCGCAGGAAAGCAGCGGGCTATGGTTATAGGCTCTTACTCCGAACTGTCACTATCAAAAGCCAGAGAAACAGCAAAAGAGCTGTCAGCCAGAGTTGCTCTTGGCTATGACGTAGCAGCAGAGAAACAGGAACGAAAAGCTGAAGCACTGGCAAAAATGGAGGCTGAGAAAAACGCCATGCGTGTTTCAGATCTGGCCTCCGAATACTTCGAGCGCCAGATACTTCCGAGATGGAAACATCCCGATATCCTTCGCCGGAGAATTGATAAGGATATTAACCCCTGCATTGGGCATATGAAGGTAGAGGACGTTAAGCCACGCCACATTGACGACATGTTGAAAGGTATCGTTGACCGAGGAGCACCAACGATAGCAACAGATGTATTACGCTGGACACGCCGTATCTTTGACTATGGGATAAAACGCCACGCTCTGGAGATAAACCCTTGTTCAGCGTTTGAAGTATCTGATGCTGGTGGTAAAGAGGTTTCCCGCGACCGTTGGCTAACTCGCGATGAGCTTATCAGGCTATTCGAGGCTATGCGCACCGCAAAAGGATTCAGCCGCCAGAACGAACTGACATTTAAGCTATTGCTGGCACTATGCGTTCGTAAGATGGAGTTATGCGCCGCACGATGGGAAGAGTTTGATTTAGATGGTGCGGTATGGCATTTGCCGGAAGAACGCAGCAAAAACGGAGACCCTATTGATATACCTCTACCTTCCCCAGCCGTTGAATGGTTGAGAGAGCTACACACCTTTTCATGTAATAGCGCATGGGTGCTTCCGGCCAGGAAGATGCAAAACAGAATGATCCCACATATTCAGGAAAGCACTTTACCCGTAGCACTGGCTAAGGTTCGCGCCGAAATGCCGGATGTGCCTAATTTCACGATTCACGACTTCCGACGCACCGCACGTACTCATTTAGCAGCGTTGGGTGTTGATCCTGTTGTGGCGGAACGATGCCTCAATCATCGCATTAAGGGCGTAGAGGGGATTTATAACCGCCATCAGTATTTTGATGAGCGTAAAGCAGCACTGGCACAGTGGGCTGATCTGCTGGTGGCACTGGAAAGCGGAAAAGACTACAACGTAACGCCTCTCAGAAGGGCGAACTAACTGAATAGATTGAGCCTAGCTCGACGGGGCGAAAAGCGGGAAGCCTTACCGCCTGGCTCAATCACAAAATAAGGCGCAGCGTAAAAGGTGACGCAATGAACGACTCTCATGAAACAACTGCGGTGCATAGAAATTTATGGCAGGAATCAGGTATTCCACCTTTGGACTACTGCACGATAGAGCGAGCATCAAAATTATTAAATTGTGAAATTGATGATATATGGCATTGGAAAGATAGACTACATATAGACTTTTATGTCTATGCTGACTTTCTTGATTTCATTGAAGCTGATGCCGCCATCCACTTCAAAAAAGATGCTGATTTTATAACTGATTTATTACTTATGTACCCAGAAGAAGTAAGGTTTACATTTCCTTTTCTTATTACCAGCGCAAGCAACGAAGTTTATATCCCAGCATCTGAAAGCGGTGCTTATGAGCTATTTTATGCACATAAACCACTGACAGTTGAAGACAGAGACAATAAAAATGTTTTTGAACAAATTGGCAAAAACTCTTTTATTGTAAGAAAATCAATTGCATGCGGATTGTTGCGTGTACGCGGTAGTACAACACGACATTATCATTCACAAGAATGTGGAGAGCCATATGTGCGACTTGAAGCAACATTTGATTGTGATCTATATAAATTCAAAATGCAAAGTTCCCAGATTCACCTGAGTAGCCTGTCAGATAAAAACATTTATATAACAAAGGCTGATTTAGAATATCTTCACGACGCAAAGGTTAATGGAAGTTTTGACGCAGCTAAGAGCAAAAAACGATACGAAATGGCGGTAGAACAGGAACTAATACCTGAAATAAAAAATAGCAACCATAATGCCGAGAGACATGCTGAAAACAGGGAAAAACTTTTCAAATCAGCAATATATCTTTTGTCAAAGTATCCTGATGAATGCCGTGGCAAAAAGAAAGAAATAAGCCCTGAGAAGTGGCGGGATTGCATAGTGGCTCATAAAGACGAAATTCCACCGTTAGCAATCACAAATGAAGATGTGATTTTGAGACACTTACGTGCTGCCGCCAACGGTAAGGGGTAGAGTAGCTAACTATTCAGGCACAGTATCATTACTGTGCCTTTTTATTGTTCATATATGTACAGATACTTCCTCCCGTAACGAAGCAACAACTATCGCTAAGAGGTTACGGGAAGCATGAACACCGACACTATTCCTACAAAAGGCTATATCAGACGCTTCCGCCTGGCTGAATTGCTGGGCGTTAGTGTATCCACCATCGACCGTAAAGTAAGAAACGGTTCACTACCACGTCCGGTAAAGCTGGGAGAAAAAATAACTGCGTTTGATGCGGTTGAGATTCACAACTGGCTGGCAGAACGCCGCGGGAAGGTGGCCTGATGGAAAAGAAAAACCGCCCATTACAGGCGGCTAATTCAGATATTCGCGTATCTGATGTTACGCCCCTTACAAAATCCCTTCAAGAACCAAAGCGCACACCGAAAAAGCATCGTGCCAGAGTCTATATGCTGCGTACTGGTATAGAGGGATGGACAGAAAATGACATTCTTCGCTACTGCCGTCTGTCTTCTGGTCGTAACTATGCAACAGAGTTAGAACGCCAGCTTGGAATCACTCTGGAGCGTATCGACGAAAAGAATCCTGATGGTATCGGAACACACCTTCGCTACCGTTTCTCCTGCCGTGGTGATGTTCTGAAAGTGATCACTCATGTTAACCATCTTGCGAACATAAATGATCACAACGGACTTTCTCAGCAGGAAATTGCCGACATTCTGAAACTCTACCCGAACGCGTTTAACGCCGCCTAACGGAGACTGAAAATGAACATCGAAAAAAGCAGATTAATTTCTGAGGCCGCCCCTCATCTGAACGCCTCTCTGGGCACAATTAACGGTAATGAATTTGCCGCAATTGTCCAGGTTATTCCTGGTCATATCGGTGGGCGTGAAACCAATATTGTTAGCGCAAAAGCGTTACACAAAGCGTTGGGCGTGGGAAAAGACTTCTCTACATGGATCACTGATCGCATCTCTGAATATGACTTCACCATTGGGCACGATTACTCAGTCCATAAAACAATTTCCCCAAATTTGGGGAAAAGCCCGAATGGCACGGCTTACAGCAAGATTAAGCACTCTGGCAGACCCGGCAAAGACTATCTGTTAAGTGTCGGAATGGCGAAAGAACTGGCAATGATCGAACGCAATGATCAGGGGCGCGCTATCCGCCGTTATTTCATCCAGTGCGAGGAAGAATTACAGCGTAGCGTGCCTGAAATCGCCGCCCGCTATCGTCGCCAGCTAAAAGCCCGTATCAGTGCCGCAAACAACTTTAAGCCAATGTGCGATGCGCTGAATATGGCCCGTGCCGAGATGGGGAAAACGACGCAGCAACACCACTACACAAACGAGAGCAATATGATTTCTCGTATCGTTCTTGGTGGGCTAACTGCTAAGCAGTGGGCGCGGATAAATGGCTATTCTGGCGAACCTCGCGACCATATGAACGCAGAACAGCTTGAGCACCTCTCATATCTCGAAAGCACCAATATCACGTTAATTGATATGGGCATGGAATATGAGCAGCGCAAAGGAGAACTCACCCGCCTGTCGCAACGCTGGCTCGCTAAGCGTCTGGAGGCGGTCCATGTTTAAGCCGACAGGAACACCACAACCTCAAAAACGCTACAAAGATGCCCACGGAGCACTCGTTACTGTCGAAAGCGTGTCTCACAACCGAGTGACGTTTTATCGCGACGGGTATCAATCGCCATGCGTACAACCGCTGGCACGTTTCATGAAGGAGTTCGCGGAGGTTAACAAATGCTAACCGCCCAGAAGAAGACATTTTCACTGGCTGGTATGTCGCCAAAATCCAGCAATATGACAGCAAAGTCAGGCATTAATACAGCAGATACAAGCAAAGTTTATCATTTGCTGGTGGTAGGAGCGGATGCCTTAACTATGTCAGAAATTACGGTCGATGGTGTTAGCGTTGAGAAGGTCAGCGGCTGCGCCAGAGAATTTCTGGTCGTAGATGGCTTTCTCTGCTCGCGTAGTGACTCCACAAAAACCTTCGTCCACGCGCGTGACGTTAACGAAATGAGCGCGATGTACTGTGCTTCTGGTTCTTCCAATAGTGAGTTTTCGGAGTCCATAAAAAAGAGCTTGCCGTTATGCGGCAACACGGTTTATGGTTATAAGGCACCTCATAAAACGGGTGCCGGGATTGGCGTCCTGGTAAATCGAATGGCGACATATGACGCGCCGAGCGTCTTTTTTTATGTCGTAGGTCTGACTCACCCATTTTTTGGGCGTTGGTGTATAATCCAGCGCCTTTGTCAATCAATGGTGGCTCAGGCAGGGGCTTCTTCGGAAGCGCCGGTATCCATTCGAGCCGGTTACGCCAACCCTGTCTGGGCTACCACCAGCGAAATTGGCGTTTCCGGTGGTAGCGTTACATGCTATCGAATGGAGGCTGCCACATGCTGGCTACTACCCCTACCCAAAAACCGCAATTTATCTGGATTATCGCCGCAGTTCGCCGCGATTGCCCGACAATTACCGCCAAAATTCATCATATTGCTGCCGAGTCTGAACGCGATGCTCGCCGTTCTCTGGTGCGCGATCACGTCTGCTTTTTTGCTGGTCGTATCCGCATGGAGGTGGCACATGATTAAAACCTACGATGTGCATATGGATCCCCTCGAACGCACAAGCCAGATCATCACACTGACAGAAGTGATTAACGACATTCTGGTGAGCAACTCTCCCTCACGAGACGAAAGACTGAAGGCGTTACTCGCGATATTGGATCTCGCCGTTCGTGACGTTCATTTCCTGCTGGAAGGTGGCGAAATGCCAGTAAAAACGGGGGAAACCAATGAATAACTCAATTAATACCCCTCGCCTTACGTCCGCACTTCAATTAATCGAGCAAGCAGCGGCTGTCCTGGTTGCTGTCAGTCTTTCGGCTGAAGAAATGGACGCTACTGATGTCGTGGATGCGATTAAAGCGTGCTCATCTTTGGTTAACGATGCCCGTGCAGAGCTGGTAATTCTTGGGGGTGAAAAATGAATATCAACTTAATTTATCGTCATCCGTGTGAGCTGGAAATTGAATCATTGCTGAGCCGTGAAGAGCCATATCCAGACACATTCACTCTTGCAGATCGCACGACTGAACGGCTTACCAGAGCGCGCACAGGTCTGGTTCATGTGATGAATGAGATTCTTCCATCGGTGGGAGGGGAACAGGCGACAGTAATCACTAGCTGGCTACAAAAAGTTACCTCTCTGATAGATATCAGTTTAATCGATGCGGAGAGTGCGAAATGACCAACATCCAGCTCATTGAAGCGCAATGTCGTATCGAACAGGTTCAGACTGTTTTAGGGTTCTGGCTTGAAGGGGCCAGCCCCAGCAACAGAGACAAGTTAATGATTGGCGCGGTTATGTCACTGCTCAATGGCGTACCAGAAGCTATTCAGGAAGCAGACGAATTGTTGGGCAAATATGAGTTACAGAATCATTCAGGCGAGGCGAAACATGAATAATTTCTTAACTTTCCATGCAGAAGCAACGCCTGACGGCGTAAACATCATGTACCGCAGCAACGATGGCATGACAGAACGCGTTGAGGCCGTTTCATATATTGATGCCGTAAATCGTCTGGATGCCGGGGATTATGACGATAAACCAGATGAAGGTATGTCAATACATCTCGCTATTGCCGATGGCGGCAACCAGGGATATTTCGATTACACATCACAGCATAACGTCATTATGTGGAGATGGCTGATCGCAACAGTATTCATGCTGGAAATGAGAGAGGAAAACGGCACTGTCAGCATCATTGATGATACTGGCAATCCTTCCGAAGTGGCTGTTTATTCCAACGGCATCGTCGCCATGCCGCTGTATCCAGTAGCAGAGCGCCTCGCTATGGCAAACAACATTGAGGGCGCGATGATAGAACGTTTTGGCATCGAGTCTGGCACAGAACGCGCCATCATTTTCTACAGAGCCATGATGGATGTGGAACAAGGAGCACTGACTCCATTTGGTCGTGAAACGCTTGCTGAACTTCACAACAGCTTTATAGCTGAACTGAATGAAAACGGCATGCCAGCGGAACCAGTGACGCACTGAGGATGGAGCCATGATTACTAAAAATTTCCGACTGAATGCGCTGGCAAATAAGTATGCGTCGGCACTGTATAACCACATTACCTCCACCAGCGGCGGGGACTATTTCATGGTTGATGCGGACGGCGAGGCCGTACGTGTGGAAATCGTCAATGGAGTAAAAGGCGTTCGCAGCCTGATCGATAGCTACACACTGGCAGCCATGAAAGTGTTCTACCCGCAGTGGGAAACCGTGGGGATCGAGCTTCTTGAGCGTTGCGTCACTAAGGACGGATTGACTGACGTCGGGCGTGAGATATGGCAAAGCATGGTTAATGACATGGGCGCAACTGTAGCGGGAGGTTCTCATGCGTGAAAATGCAGAAATGGCGCTTAGCTCCGCAATCGGAGAGCAGGTGGCAAAGATTGCTGGTGCTGTGTGGATTCATAACCTTCATTCTACTGGTGAAGAGAAAATGGCAATTCAGACGCCAGAGGGACGCACCATTACTACATCTCTGAAGCCGTCAGATGTTTGTGATCTGATTTGCGCATTCATGTACCCAGCAATGAGGACTGTCCACGGCGATAAGTGGAAACTTGCGACAACCGCTGAATTTGATATGTGGCTAAACAATGATGGCATGCTGACTGATTACGGAATAACCAAGTGGCAGATGCTGGTTAGCCATATCGCAAACGCTATAGACCACGTGGGGTACGGTGATGCGAAACATTGATCTTATCCGTCAGGTTATCAGTGCGTCTGAAAACAACTGGCCTCATGTGCTGGGCTGCCTGAACATAAATGTCCCTGACTCTCCGCGCCGTCATGCTCCCTGCCCTGCATGTGGGGGCAAAGATCGATTCCGGTTCGATGACAACGGGCGCGGTAGCTTCATCTGTAATCAGTGCGGCGCTGGTGATGGGCTGGATTTAATTAAACGCGTAAATAACTGCGACACAACAGAGGCGGCGCTTCTTGCCGCTGATGTTCTGGGTATTGATTACCGGACAACGGAAACACCAGAAGCCACCAGCCAGAAACGGGAACAACTGGAAACCGAGCGCCAGCGACGCGAACAGGAGCGCCTGAAAAGGGCAGAGAAGGACGAACAACAAAGACGGGATACGTTTTCCCGTCAGTTTGATGACATGCGCAGAAAGGCTGTAAACGGCAAATCTGATTATCTGGTTGCGAAAGGGGTAGGTGATTTTACATTCCCCGTGTTGCCCGATGGATCTCTGTTGCTGGCGCTGGTGGATAAATCCGGCGCAGTCACAGCAGCACAGACTATTACCTCACATGGTGAAAAAAGACTCCTGAGAGGTTCAGCAAAGCGGGGGGCATATCACGCCATAAACGCGCCAGAAACAACACAGAGCATCTTAATTACAGAAGGGCTGGCAACGGCATTATCTGCCCATTTAATTCGTCCAGAGGCGCTGACAGTGGCGGCGATTGATGCCGGGAACCTGTTATATGTCGCCCAGGTACTGCGGGATAAATTTCCTTCAGCACAAATCATCATTGCTGCGGATAACGACCACAGCGAAGGAAGACAAAACACGGGGAGAATAGCAGCAGAAAAAGCAGCTTTATCTGTTTCTGGATGGGTGGCATTACCCCCGACAGATCACAAAGCAGACTGGAATGATTACCACCAAAAACACGGCATTAAATGCGCCACAGAAGCGTTCAATAAGTCAATGTACCAACCACAGGGTAATGGCGTGAAACAGGAGCCACAGACCATTGAGGGAAGCGATTTTAAGGTTATGGATACCGACCCACTGAAACCAAGAATAGAAAGCCGCGAGGATGGTATTTATTGGGTATCTCCGAGAGCTGACAGCCAGAGTGGAGAAATCATCAATAACGAAAGCTGGTTATGTTCTCCGTTAAGCGTTATCGGTACTGGCAGAGACGATAAAGACCAGTATCTCATTCTTCGCTGGCTGTCGTTTGGTTCTGAAACGCCGACAACCGCTGCCATTCCACTGGCTGATATTGGTGAACGTGAAGGATGGCGCACACTTAAAGCTGGTGGGGTAAATGTCACGACCAAAAGCAGCCTCAGAGCAATACTGGCAGACTGGCTACAACGCAGTGGCTCTCGTGAATTGTGGCGTGTTGCTCATGCCACTGGCTGGCAATGCGGAGCGTACATCATGCCTGATGGGGAAATCATCGGAACACCTGAAAATCCTGTGCTGTTCAGCGGGAGAAGCTCAGCCGCAGCCGGATATACCGTCTCAGGGAGCGCGAAAAGCTGGCGTGATAACGTGGCGCGTCTGGCCTTTGGTAACTATTCAATGATGACCGGGATCGGCGCAGCACTGGCAGCGCCATTGATTGGGCTGGTGGGCGCTGACGGGTTCGGCATTCATTTCTATGAGCAGTCGAGCGCAGGTAAGACCACCACGGCAAACGTGGCGAGCAGCTTATACGGCAACCCTGATTTACTGCGGCTGACGTGGTACGGAACCGCGCTGGGGCTGGCAAATGAGGCCGCCGCCCACAATGACGGACTAATGCCGCTTGATGAAGTTGGTCAGGGCGCTGATCCTGTCAGCGTTTCACAGTCTGCCTATGCGTTATTTAACGGTGTAGGGAAACTGCAAGGCGCTAAAGATGGTGGAAACCGGGATCTAAAACGCTGGCGTACAGTGGCAATCAGCACCGGAGAAATGGATTTAGAAACATTTATCGCTACTTCCGGGCGAAAAACCAAAGCCGGGCAACTGGTGCGACTGCTGAATATTCCGTTGAGTAAAGCAGTACGCTTTCACGATTACCAGAACGGAAAACAGCACGCAGACGCACTGAAAGACGCTTACCAGCATCACCACGGCGCGTCCGGGCGTGAGTGGATTAAATGGCTGGCAGACCACCAGCAACAGGCTATTAAAACCGTTCGTGACTGCGAAAGCAGATGGAGAAGCCTGATCCCATCCGATTATGGTGAGCAGGTTCACCGTGTAGCCGCGCGATTTGCCATTCTGGAGGCCGCATTGTTGTTAGGCGAGGTTGTAACAGGCTGGGATGCTCAGACATGCCGTGATGCGATACAGCACAGCTATAACGCATGGTTGCGCGAGTTCGGCACAGGTAACAAAGAGCATCAGCAGATTATTGAACAAACGGAGGCATTTCTTAATGCCTATGGGCTTAGCCGTTTTGCACCATTTCCATACAGCCCGGCAGATTTGCCCATCAAAGATTTAGCCGGATACCGTCAGCGTGGAGAACATGACGAAAGCCCAATGATTTTCTACACATTCCCGGCCACATTTGAAAAGGAGATCGCATGTGGTTTCAACGCAAAACAGTTTGCTGAAGTGTTGAAAAAAGCCGGGATGCTAACCCCACCAAACAGCGGTCGTGGATACCAAAGAAAATCACCACGTATTCAGGGACGACAAATAAACGTTTATGTACTCAATTACCAGCCAGGAGATTATAACTCATCTGAAGAATGAGCTTCTTCATGTGCGTAGAAAAGGTGTTGGTTCAGTTGGTTCAGTTGGTTCAATTTGTAAAGAGTATTGTTTTATAAGGATTTTATTCTTTTTATTGAACCAACACTGAACCAACAACACGGTATTTTGAACCAACACAATGTGACTGAATTGATGCGCACAACACCTGGCTGGCATCAGAGAGTGTTTTACGAGACTTTCGTAAAATCCTGTGTACAAGGGCGTGACGTTTTTGAAAGTGAGCACTACGAAATTTTCGTAGTTCAGAAAACAGCCTCTGAGAAGTTGTTATGCCTGTTCAGCAAACCATCCGCATAGCTGATCGCGAATCAAATTACCAATGGAGCCAGAAGCAAGGGCAGAACTGAAAAGCGCCTGCCGTGAAGAGTAATGCGACACCATAAATATAGTTTTTAGAGTCCATAAAAAACCTGTCAAAACCTGACACACAGAACGATGCCACCAGCTACTGAGCGGTGGCATTTTTTTGTGCTATTTGTTTCATATTTTGCAATTACGATGATGAATATTGCGATTTGTGAAACTATAATAACTGTTGTTTTATACAGTTCTAAGGGGGCGTTATGGCTATTTCAGTAAAGCCGGTATTGATAAGTGAGAAGCAAATGGAAGCGATAAAGAAAATTCAGGAAGAGCAGCGTAAAAAATCAGGAATTGGAGTAGCGCCAACTCTGCATGAAATTGCACGAGGGTTAATAGATAAGGCGCTGGCAGGCTGTATGTGAAAATGGATGGCATCGCATGGAACTAAAATTTATTGATAACCCTGTGCGATTACAGGCCTTTCTTAACGAGCCAGGCAATACCGAAAATATTGTTGAGCCGGGGCACACGTACTACATCAAGCCTGATGCGGTATATCTCGGCATCTACGAAGGATTAGTGCTGGCTGGCGTTCATGAAGTGCGTAACTTCTGGCATAGCGTTGTTGAATGCCATGCGGTGTACGACCCCGGATTCCGTGGTGAATATGCACTGCAAGGGCATCGATTATTCTGCAAATGGCTTCTCGAAAACTCACCATTCCTTAACAGCATTACCATGGTTCCTGACACCACCAAATACGGACGGGCAATTATCCGTTTGCTTGGCGCTACCCGTGTTGGTCACCTTGATGATGCTTATATCAGATGTGGTAAACCCGTCGGCGTAACGCTTTATCAGTTAACTCGGCAACAATATAAGGAATTCAGCGAATGTTAATTACCCACATAGCTCATAAACATCTCAATCGTGCCGTATACGAAAAAGGCGGTGATGGTGGTGCCTCTAAAGCTCAGGCGAAGGCCCAGCAGCAGGCAATTGATTTGCAGCGCGAGCAGTGGAATACGGTGATGAATAATCTCAAGCCGTATGCAGAAGTCGGATTGCCTGCTTTACAACAACTACAAGGACTGATGACTCTGGAAGGGCAGAATAAAGCCGCGAATGATTTCTTTGGTTCTGGTTTATATAAAACACAGGCAGATCAGGCCCGTTATCAGAACCTTGTCTCAGCAGAAGCTACCGGGGGGCTTGGCTCAACAGCTACCAGTAACCAGTTATCTTCCATTGCGCCCATGCTTTATAACAATTGGCTCAGTGGGCAAATGCAAAATTATGGAAACCTGCTAAATGTCGGGATGAATGCGGCATCAGGGCAGGCAACGGCAGGGCAAAACTACGCCAATAATACCGGACAACTCTTGCAGGGGCTTGGCGCTATTCGTGCAGGTCAGGCGCAGCAGCCATCCAGTCTTGCGCGTGGTATTGGTGGGGCAGCATCAGGCGCTTTAGCGGGTGCGCAACTTGGTTCCGTTGTTCCTGGAATAGGAACTGCGGCCGGCGCTATTGGTGGTGGGCTTATTGGTCTTGTTGGGGGGCTTGGATTCTAATGGCGACATGGCAACTTGGCGGGCTGCCTAGCATGGCACCGCAAAATGATAATGCTCCTCGTTCTTCCGTTCCTCAGCCTGTGCAGTATCAGCAGCAGCCAAACGTAGGTTTAATGGCGCTACAGGGGCTAAGAGGCGTTGCTGAGATTAATCAGCAGGCGCAAATTTCCCAGCAGTTAAAAGAATATCAGGCACGGTTGGGTAGTGCGGTAGCTAATAATGATCGTGTTGGCGTGCAGAAGTTAATGGCCCAGTATCCCCAGTTTATGGCTGATTCTCAAAAACAGATGGGATTCATTGATGCTGAGCAAAATCGACAGACCGCTGACGCTGCCATGAATCTGCGTCTTGCGTCACAAACTGGAGATCCACTGACCATGCAGAAGGCCATTCAGCAGGCAAATCCAGTATTACAGCGATTTGGTCTTCCTGCTGAAGAGGTTTATCAGTCTTGGCAGAATGACCCACAGGAATTCAACAGAATCACTGACCTCATCCACCTCCATGCTGATCCAAATAGTTACTTTAGTGTTCAAGAGAAGCAGCAAGGGCAGAGCATTGCACAGCAGAACGCAGATACATCCGCATATAATGCTCAGGTTAATGCGGAACAGGGTAATCGACGTCTCGATATGGAGCAGTTCAAAGTCCTATCCGATAACCAACTACGCACGAGAGAAATGGTTCTGAAAGCACGACTTGGACGTGCTCAAAATGACATCGAGAGAGACAAGCTCAATGCTGAACTGAGCAAGATACAGCAGGCGAAAGTGGAGAAGATGAACGATAAAATTAATACTGTTGCAGGTAACATCGACTCCTTGAACTCTGCGCTTGAAGTGGGTCATGAACTGGCGGGAATTGTAGGGAAACATCCTTCGGCCGTTACCCGCTCGCAGAACTATAACCCCCTGACGCTGGGGTTTGGATTCCTTCCTGATGTAGCAGAAGACACACGAAGCCTACGCGCCAAAGCTGATGAATACAACCTAAAGGTTATTCTGCCTAGCCTCAAAGGGACTTTTGGCTCTAACCCAACCGAAGGGGAAAGGGCTGCCCTTATGCAATCTCAAAATGGCATTAAGTCAGCAACCAGCAATGAGGCATTTTTGCGAGAGTTGAATAAAGCGCAGGACGTAATTATTCGAATGCAGAAACGACAGATTGCCGGGCTCGGTATTCCTGTAACCAAATCTAAGGACGAAGAAACTGATACCAAAATGCTGTTGCAGGATCCTTCACTGGTTAAGGATTATGTGACCGCACATGGCTATCTGCCGGAAAGTTACTATCAGGCAAAACTTAAGGGATGGCAATGATGGCACAACTGACAGAAAAACAGAAAGCCTATTCCCGTCATCTCGATGAAAAATATGGTTTCCCATCAGGGACGATGGAAACATTAGTTGGCAATGAATCTAGTGGTAACGGAAGTGCCGAGTCACCGAAAGGAGCTAGAGGATTTGCTCAACTGATGCCCTCAGTAATGAGTGATGCTGGTTATCGTGGAACAGATCCGCGCTCACTGCCATTTGAAAAGCAAATGGATATCGCAGCAAACCATCTCAATAAAGGAATGAAGCGATTTGGTGATATAGGTATGGCATTGGCTGGGTATAATTCTGGCTATGCTCGTATTAATGCCGTCAGAAACGGTAAATCTACACTGCCAGATGAAACGGCTAATTACGTAAGTAAATTTGCAGATGCCGGAATAATCCCTGATGACAGTGAAATCTTGCAGTTTGCACAAACCAGTCAACATCGCAATCTTCAGCAGCCTGACTACTCAGAGCTTGATAAAGAAATATCTCAGGTGGGAGATATTTCTGCATGGGAAGCAAAACGTCAGCAATTTAAGAACATAGAAGCAGGACTACCAACAGCCAGTTCATGGGAGCAGAAAAGAGCTCAGTTTCTCGCCGATGAAAATGCCGGGGAACCGCAGCAGCAAGTAGCCAAGTCTAACCTTAATCCTGAGATGGAATATCTTTCGCCAGGACTGAAAGCTGCGCCAGAGCAGATGGCCAGAGGGATTGCTAATATACCGTTTGATGTAATGGACGCAGGCGTGGGGGTAGTCAATGCGGCGCAATCAGCCGGAGCATGGGCAGCTCAGAAGCTTGGTGTGGGTGATGGCACATACACGCCCATATCACCTGTCTTTCGCCCAGTAGACCAACCTACAGATCCATACGCGCAGGCTGGTGAGCAGCTAGCACCTTACCTTATTACAGGATTAGGTGCAGGAAAGGCAGCTACCGCAGCTTCTTCAGTTGCCAACGCTCCACGTGCTGAACGTGCGGCCACAAAGGTGGCTAGTATGTTGGCAGAAAACCTGCCAGGTACATTGGTGAACGCCCAAAAGAACGGGCAGATCAGCCCAGAAGACCTAGCAAAAGAGACAGGTATTGGCCTAGCAGGATCGCTAGGAGCACGCGCTTTAATAAAGAGCGGACAGACAGCCAGTGACGTAATGCGAGATGTATTGCGGAGTAATACAAATCAATCAGGCCATGTGTTAGGGGCAGCAAATACTCTGGAAACCGCCAATGATGTATCGAAAGCAGCGCGTTCTGCCGTAGGCCGAGAGCATATCGCATCGCAGGCATCAAACGTCAGAGATGATGTCGCTAAGGCGGCGAAAATCACTGGTATTAATATCAACACCCTGACGCCTGGAATGCGCTCAGGTAGTCGTGGAATTGCCCAAGCAGAAGGTGTTCTGGCATCAACTCCTGGGAATGTTCAGGATGCTCACCTTACGGCCTTCAATGAAATATCCTCAAAGTTGAATAAGCAGTTGTCTGATTTCGGTGCTGAGTCTGGAAGCGCATCAGAAAAAAGCGCAGCAATTAAAGAGCGCATCATCGCGAGCCTCAGTGATATGAAAACAGCAGAGAATATGGCATGGGCAGAACTGCGAAGCACGATGCCACGCGAAAGGATGAAAATGAGTAATGGGATGGCTGTCGTCCAAGCAGAAAAAGCAGCCAATGTTCCACTCAGCCCGGAGATGAAACAGTTTCAGGCTGCCAACAACCAAGGTGGCGGCATAACCTTCGACGGGATGAAGGCATGGCGTGCTAAGTTTGCTGATGCTGAACAAGCAAACACCCGGGCAGGTAAGGCCAATGCCGCCCGGATTGCCGGAGAAATGCGCAGAGCTATCACTGATGACATGCGCATCATGGCTGAAAAAGGAAACTTCCTCACAGAATGGCAGAAAGCTAACGATCTCTCTAAAAGTTACATTATCGCCAAACAAAATGCCGAATCTGTTTTTGGTCGAGATCTCGCATCAGACGCTATGGTAAGAAAAGGTGCCGATACGCTTAAGGCATCCGCAAACACTGGAACGGGAGCTTTTCACCGTCTTATCTCCGCGCTGCCGGAAGCAGAACGCCAACCTGCAATAGCATCTATTCTTCAGCATGCTGTGGCGCAGGGAGAGAAGGGAGGAATCGGTGAAGAGTCAGGTATCCAGTATTTTGCCAAGCTCATGACCCAGCAGAATGTAAACGCCATCAGTCGTCATGCGCCAGATCTCGGTAGAATGATGAAAGAGTTCGGTGTACTCGCTAAAGCCAGTACCAGACCGCAGCGATACGTAGAGCGCACGGGAAGAACAACTGAGGCTCTCAAAACGCTCGATTCAGGCCTTCCAAAGATCGTCGGCGTGATTATGAACGGTGTTCAACAGTCAGGTGCGATCGCTGGAGGCTTTGGCGGTGGTGTAATTGGTTCGATTAGTGGTTTGGTTGCTGGTGGCGCGCTAAGAAATGCTGTGGCTAAGATTGGGGCGACAAGAAGTGGTCGATATGCGATAGAGAAAGCCGTTCAGGAAGCTACAAAAGCAGTGCGCGCAGGGGCATCACCAGCAGCGATCGCCGCAGCAGAGAAACGATTTTCGGCCAATAAAATTGCCATGAAAGCAATTCGTGATGCCGTTGGGGCTGAAGAATTCGTGAAACTGACAAGGGCCGGGATTGTAGCTACCCTCAGTGGCATGAAAGATGTTAGCGAATGGGAATAGACGCTCTAACTAACAAAACCATAATAGCCAAGGACGGCATACTGATATTGAGCCAACTATCAAAATTCCATATCACATTACGAGCCTGTGGCTTACATTCGCTTACAGTGATGATAATTTATAACCACGCAATTCTTAGGTGAGATTATCATGATTAAAAATCTTCTTTTAATATTATCCCTGTCATTATTGGCTGGATGCGTACAAAAACCGTTAGTAACGGTCAATGCTTTATCTTCCGGGCAATCTGTCGGTAAGAAGTTCTTGATCATCCCCGCAAGCCAAGAACTTTGGAACACCAAACAGATTGAATACACTCAAATAGCTACGGTAGTAGCCGCCAGTTTATCAAGCCAAGGATATACACAAGTTAAAGATGAAAAATTGGCTGACCAGGTAATTCTCTTGAACTTTTTGAGAAGCGGGGCCATTTCAAATACTCGTAATGTAACCATCCCAATATACGGGCAAACTGGTGTGAGCTCAGCAACAACGTACGGAAACTCGAACACCACGTTCAATAGTTATGGTGGTGGCTACGGTACAGCTAATACCACTGGAACGGCAACAACAGTTTATACGCCTACTTATGGAATTACTGGCGCGTATAACACAACTGTGACGGACACGTTCTACGGCGCAGGGGTGATACTCCAGTCGTTTGATGCCAAGGCTTATCTCAATAATCGGCAGATTAATATGTTATGGAAAGTTGGTAGCTCAGTCGTCTCGCAACAGTCTGATGGAATTGCTGATTACAAAGGGTTGGCGAGAATAGCCGCTAGCTATGCCGGGAAAAATACAGAAGGTGATATAACTTTTAATGTTGACCCTAAAGCACCAAATTAACTAATAAGCCCGGTACGCCGGGCATTCATGCCCCTATTATTCATGAATCGCTTTTTCTGGAAGGTATGCGACAAACGTTAAGTGACATTGCCTACACATTCGGGGCTCAAATCCGCTCCCAGTTGATGGGGCCGTTACAGTACGCGCATATCCGCTTTATGTGAAACAGGAAGATTTTTCTGATATCACTGCCACAGCAAAACACCAATTTCGAGACAAGTACGCGCGCGAGGGGTATCAGTTGCAAAATTTTTTGCAACTGCGTCCGACCAGTACGCACACGATGGCGGGGGATACCATAAAAGTGTTCTCTACATGAGACAGAGTGGTGGTGATGTGTTGATTATCGGCGTATATGCGCACAGGACGCGCTATGACAATGTTTTATGCGGGTACACCAATCACATGTATCTGACGTGATAAATCGCGTTACATGACATCTCATGTTGTGCTGGTGGTTATCACGACGTTCTGAATCTGGCCTTTGCCTGATATTTTGCGACAAGTACGCGCGCGTAGCATCGACAGCATACACATTGGATATTCATTTTGTGACCAATGCGATAAGTAGCGGGATAAGAATTGATAAAATCAACAGGCCGATGATCCACTTTTGATTTTCACTGGCCTTATCTCTATTTTCATCAATCTTATCAATAATTCGACGCTCCAAGCCGTGCATATCACCGCGAATGGCAATCATCTCATTGCGAACATCCGAGAAGTGGTTGGCTTGATGTTCAATGTGTGGCGTTCTGCCTTTCATTCCTGATCCTCACCTATCGTCACCACCTGCTGGTGTATAAAGGTATTGGCCCAAGCAGCTTTCCAATGGGCACTCATGTTTATACGCTGACCTTACAATCAATCACCGCTTTTAACTTTTCAGCATTGCTTCCCTGACGCTTCCACGCGCTGTAAATATCTTTATCCCACGCTTTACCAGCTTTTGTTTGATAGCCTGCTTCATTGATCCGTTCAGCTATCACACGCCCATTATCAAATCCCTGTCGGATGGTATCGGCAATGATCTTTATAACTGCCGTTTCGTTATATGGCTTTGGTGGGATGTTCGGCTTTCCGGCAATAAGCGACGCAGCAGCTTTTTCCATGCGCTCCACCAGCCCAAGCATTCGTGAATCAATAGACTTTTCCGGCTGTCCCAGCTTCATGCGAATCGCATCAACAAGCCAGGAGGTTTTATCCCCTCCAGAAGCGAGAACAGACCGATTAAACTCATCCTGCAATTCAGATGGGATGCGGAACGCGACCAGATTAGATTTGCTCATTGCAAAGACCATATCAGTGAGTAATATCCATACAGTATATCACTGTATAACACTGTTATACGCTCAAATATCAGCCAGAAAATAACGGGCCAATCACAAAGCTATCGCTGTGTTGTTGGTTCAGAGCTGGGCTGTGTTGGTTCAAAATGAGTTGATGTTGGTTCAATATTTTAGAAAAAACATAATAAAAACAACGATCTTTACAAATTGAACCAACTGAACCAACTGAACCAACACCTTTTTGCTTATCTATATAATCTGAGAGGCAGAAATGATAAGGGACAGGAAAGCTGAAGAGCTGGAGTCAAAAGGGCTATACCGGAGAGCTGCCGCACGATGGGCAGAAGTCATGATGCTGGCAGATGGCGATAAAGAACGTGAACATGCAGCAAACAGACGCTCTGAATGTATCCGTAAGGCGGCACGCCCACCAGCAACTACAGACAGATTCGGAGATTTAAGACAGGCAGTTAAGCGGACTCATTCGGCTCTTGGTATGGATGAGGAAGCGAGAGGGTACTTCAGGCGTTATCGCGATAAAGATTGCCAGAGACAGTAATGCTCTCTCTGTTTTGGCAAATTACCCCTCACTTTGAAGGGATCGGAGCTATAAAAATGGTTTTAGGTACATTCCTCAAATTGAGGATTGTGGGAAAACCAATGAGTTAGGCTTTTCCCCCAATGGGGGTTTTCGAAAGAATCAATGGGTTAGTCCATCGTGCAAATTTGCACCCTGCCAGCCAACGCAATTTCTCGTTGGCGAAAATATCAGGTATTTACTGAACGAACGGTCTACCAGTCTGTTCAGTTACCAGTTGCATATGGCTGTTTCATGTGAGAACGGAGGTTTTTTCGGACATCACTATTGGGTAAAGCAATTTCACGAGCAATACGCGCGCGCAGGACAACAAGCCTGAACATGGTTACACACCTCGATCGTGAGGGATGTAGGCAATGGCTTCTGACCAAAGCACCCGAAAAAACCGTGTACATAAGGGTGTACATAATCAAAAATCGCATTAGGAAGAAACCAGCTACAATGCGGCATTGAAGCCAATACTCTACAAACAGATCCAATATTGAGTAACGATTTGTTCGCCTTCAGAAAAAATTAAAGATACCTAAGAGCCCGATATTTCGGGCTTTTTTGCAACTGTATATACATTGCATTTTGAATACGACAGTTTGAGTACACCCCGTTTTCAACGTTTGGATTCATGCAAAATACCAAAACGATGTACAGGCTTTTACACGATCTGTAAGAACCTCGTCGCCCACCATAAAACATACATTTTGTCAGGTCACTTTTTCAAACATCGTAAATGTAAATAAACTGTGATCATCGTTATGTGTTTTTTATGATATAGTCTTGTTGGGTAAAGCAATTCACGGATATGTTTAAACCTTCACCTATATATTTAGAAAATGATGCATAAATGGATTAAATAACATTTATATGAATTGATTGCTGAATGTCTATAGATGGTAAAAATAGGTTATGGCAATTATCATTGAACCAGTCCCTTTTCGAATGAGTTTCTATTATGCAACAACCTGTAGTTCGCGTTGGCGAATGGCTTGTTACTCCGTCCATAAACCAAATAAGTCGCAATGGGCGTCAACTTACCCTGGAGCCGCGGTTAATCGATCTTCTGGTTTTCTTTGCCCAACATAGTGGCGAAGTACTTAGCAGAGATGAACTTATCGATAATGTCTGGAAGAGGAGTATCGTCACCAATCACGTTGTGACGCAGAGTATCTCAGAACTACGTAAGTCATTAAAAGATAATGATGAAGATAGTCCTGTCTATATCGCTACTGTCCCGAAGCGCGGTTATAAATTAATGGTACCGGTTATCTGGTACAGCGCAGAGGAGGGGGAAGAAATGATGTTATCTTCGCCAACCTCTATACCAGAGACGATTCCTGATACAGCTTCTCCCGTCCACAACCTTAACATCCAATACACTCCAACACCTCCCGAACACTCCCCAGTTAGAAGCAAACGATTAACTACTTTTTGGGTATGGTTTTTTTTCCTGTTGTCGTTAGGTATCTGTGTAGTACTCGTGGCATTGTCCAGTTTTGAAACGCGTCTTCCTATGAGTAAATCGCGTATTTTGCTCAATCCACGCGATATTGACATTCATATGGTGAATAAGAGTTGTAACAACTGGACTTCTCCATATCAGCGCTCTTACGCAATAGGGGTGGGCGATTTAGTGGCTACGTCACTTAATACCTTCTCCACCTTTATGGTGCATGACAAAACTAACTACAACATTGATGAACCGAGCAGCTCCGGTAAAACGCTATCTATTGCGTTTGTTAATCAGCGCCAATATCGCGCTCAACAGTGCTTTATGTCGGTGAAATTGGTAGATAATGCAGATGGTTCAACCATGTTGGATAAACGTTACGTCATCACCAACGGTAACCAACTGGCAATTCAAAATGATTTACTGGAAAGCCTGTCAAAGGCGTTGAATCAACCGTGGCCACAACGAATGCAGGAGATGTTTCAACAATTTTTACCTCATCGCGGCGCTTTATTAACTAATTTTTACCAGGCACACGATTATTTAATGCATGGTGATGATAAATCATTGAATCGTGCCAGTGAGTTATTAGGTGAGATTCTTGAATCATCGCCTGATTTTATCTATGCGAGAGCAGAGAAAGCCTTAGTTGATATAGTGCGTCATTCTCAGCATCCTTTAGATGAAAAACAATTAGCAGCTCTGAATACAGAAATTGATAACATTGGTACAATGCCGGGTGTGAATAACCTGTCCATTTTTTATCAAATAAAAACAGTCAGTGCTTTAGAAAAAGGGAAAATAGACGACGCGTATCAGGCGATAAATACTGGCATTGACCTTGAAATGTCCTGGCTAAATTATGTGTTGCTTGGCAAGGTTTATGAAATGAAGGGGATGAACAGGGAAGCTGCTGATGCATATCTCACTGCCTTTAATTTACGTCCAGGTGAAAATACTCTTTACTGGATTGAAAATGGCGTATTCCAGACCTCTGTCCCTTACGTTGTTCCTTACCTTGACAAATTTCTCTCTTCGGAATAAGTAAAATCCCGTGCATATTCATTCACGGGAACACTTATTGTTGAATTTTTATGTTTTCTTATTGTTTAATATGTTGCGGCAATTTATTTGCCGCATAATTTTTATTACATATATTTAACCATCAGAATTTACGTAACTTATTGTAATTATTGAATGTTTATCTTTTCATGATATCTACCTGCTATTCTGATCTGTTAATGGAGAGCTCAAGACCTCACTTACAGAAACTTTTGTATTATTTCACCTAATCTTTAGGATTAATCCTTTTTTTTTGAGTAGTCTTGTCGCCAGTTTGGTCTGGTCAATAAATAGTTATACATCATGATCCGGACTCCAAATTCTAAAATGAACTTAGGAGAAAAGCATGAGTTCTGCCAAGAAGATCGGGCTATTTGCCTGTACCGGTGTAGTTGCCGGTAATATGATGGGGAGCGGTATTGCATTATTACCTGCGAACCTTGCAAGTATCGGTGGTATTGCTATCTGGGGTTGGATTATCTCTATTATTGGTGCAATGTCGCTGGCTTATGTATATGCCCGACTGGCAACCAAAAACCCGCAGCAAGGTGGCCCAATTGCTTATGCCGGGGAAATTTCTCCTGCATTTGGTTTCCAGACAGGTGTTCTTTATTATCACGCTAACTGGATTGGTAACCTGGCGATTGGTATTACCGCTGTATCTTATCTTTCAACCTTCTTCCCGGTATTAAATGATCCTGTTCCGGCTGGTATCGCCTGTATTGCTATCGTCTGGGTATTTACCTTTGTAAATATGCTCGGCGGTACCTGGGTAAGCCGTTTAACCACTATTGGTCTGGTGCTGGTTCTTATTCCGGTAGTTATGACTGCTATTGTTGGCTGGCACTGGTTTGATTCTGCGACTTATGCAGCTAACTGGAATACTGCGGGTACCACTGATGGTCATGCAATCATTAAAAGTATTCTGCTCTGCCTGTGGGCCTTCGTAGGTGTGGAATCTGCAGCAGTAAGTACTGGTATGGTTAAAAACCCGAAACGTACTGTTCCACTGGCAACCATGCTGGGTACTGGTTTAGCAGGTATTGTCTACATTGCTGCGACCCAGGTTCTTTCCGGTATGTATCCGTCTTCTGTAATGGCAGGTTCCGGTGCTCCGTTTGCAATCAGTGCTTCCACTATTCTGGGTGACTGGGCTGCGCCGATGGTTTCTGCATTCACCGCATTTGCGTGCCTGACTTCTCTGGGCTCCTGGATGATGCTGGTAGGCCAGGCAGGTGTGCGTGCCGCTAACGACGGTAACTTCCCGAAAGTTTATGGTGAAGTCGACAGCAACGGTATTCCGAAAAAAGGTCTGCTGCTGGCTGCAGTGAAAATGACTGCCCTGATGATCCTTATCACTCTGATGAACTCTGCCGGTGGCAAAGCATCTGACCTGTTCGGTGAACTGACGGGTATCGCAGTACTGCTGACCATGCTGCCGTACTTCTACTCTTGCGTTGACCTGATTCGTTTTGAAGGCGTTAACATCCGCAACTTTGCCAGCCTGATCTGCTCTGTACTGGGTTGCGTGTTCTGCTTCATCGCTCTGATGGGCGCAAGCTCCTTCGAGCTGGCAGGTACCTTCATCGTCAGCCTGATTATCCTGATGTTCTACGCTCGCAAAATGCACGAGCGCCAGAGCCACTCAATGGATAACCACACAGCGTCTAACGCACATTAATTAAAAGTATTTTCCGAAGCTCCTCCTTTCATTTGTCCCATGTGTTGGGAGGGGCTTTCTTTACCTGGAGATATGACTATGAACGTTATTGCAATATTGAATCACATGGGGGTTTATTTTAAAGAAGAACCCATCCGTGAACTTCATCGCGCGCTTGAACGTCTGAACTTCCAGATTGTTTACCCGAACGACCGTGACGACTTATTAAAACTGATCGAAAACAATGCGCGTCTGTGCGGTGTTATTTTTGACTGGGATAAATACAATCTCGAGTTGTGCGAAGAAATTAGCAAAATGAACGAGAACCTGCCGTTGTACGCGTTCGCTAATACTTATTCCACACTCGATGTAAGCCTGAACGATCTGCGTTTACAGATTAGTTTCTTTGAATATGCGCTGGGTGCTGCCGATGATATTGCTAACAAGATCAAGCAGACCACTGACGAATATATCAATACTATTCTGCCGCCACTGACCAAAGCGCTGTTTAAATATGTACGTGAAGGTAAATATACTTTCTGTACTCCTGGCCACATGGGCGGTACTGCATTCCAGAAAAGCCCGGTAGGTAGCCTGTTCTATGATTTCTTTGGTCCAAACACCATGAAATCTGATATTTCCATTTCAGTATCTGAACTGGGTTCTCTGCTGGATCACAGTGGTCCGCACAAAGAAGCAGAACAGTATATCGCCCGCGTATTTAACGCAGACCGCAGCTACATGGTAACCAACGGTACTTCCACTGCGAACAAGATTGTTGGTATGTACTCTGCTCCGGCAGGCAGCACCATTCTGATTGACCGTAACTGTCACAAATCGCTGACCCACCTGATGATGATGAGCGATGTTACGCCAATCTATTTCCGCCCAACCCGTAACGCTTACGGTATTCTTGGCGGTATCCCACAGAGTGAATTCCAGCACGCTACCATTGCTAAACGCGTTAAAGAAACACCAAACGCAACCTGGCCGGTACATGCCGTAATTACTAACTCTACCTATGACGGTCTGCTGTACAACACCGACTTCATCAAGAAAACGCTGGATGTGAAATCCATCCACTTTGACTCCGCATGGGTGCCTTACACCAACTTCTCACCGATTTACGAAGGTAAATGCGGTATGAGCGGTGGCCGTGTAGAAGGGAAAGTGATTTACGAAACCCAGTCCACTCACAAACTGCTGGCGGCGTTCTCTCAGGCTTCCATGATCCACGTTAAAGGCGATGTAAACGAAGAAACCTTTAACGAAGCCTACATGATGCACACCACCACTTCTCCGCATTACGGTATCGTGGCTTCCACTGAAACCGCTGCGGCGATGATGAAAGGTAATGCCGGTAAACGTCTGATCGACGGTTCCATCGAACGTGCGATCAAGTTCCGTAAAGAGATCAAACGTCTGAGAACGGAATCTGATGGCTGGTTCTTTGATGTATGGCAGCCAGATCACATCGATACGACTGAATGCTGGCCGCTGCGCTCTGACAGCACCTGGCACGGCTTCAAAAACATCGATAACGAGCACATGTATCTTGACCCGATCAAAGTCACTCTGTTGACTCCGGGGATGGAAAAAGACGGCACAATGAGCGAGTTCGGTATTCCGGCCAGCATCGTGGCGAAATACCTCGACGAACATGGCATCATTGTTGAGAAAACCGGTCCGTATAACCTGCTGTTCCTGTTCAGCATCGGTATCGATAAGACCAAGGCACTGAGCCTGCTGCGTGCTCTGACCGACTTCAAACGCGCGTTCGACCTGAACCTGCGTGTGAAAAACATGCTGCCGTCTCTGTATCGTGAAGATCCTGAATTCTATGAAAACATGCGTATTCAGGAACTGGCTCAGAATATCCACAAACTGATTGTTCAGCACAATCTGCCGGATCTGATGTATCGCGCATTTGAAGTTCTGCCGACCATGGTGATGACTCCGTATGCTGCGTTCCAGAAAGAGCTGCACGGTATGACCGAAGAAGTTTACATCGACGAAATGGTAGGTCGTATTAACGCTAATATGATCCTTCCGTATCCGCCGGGAGTTCCTCTGGTAATGCCGGGTGAAATGATCACTGAAGAAAGCCGTCCGGTTCTGGAGTTCCTGCAGATGCTGTGTGAAATCGGCGCTCACTATCCGGGCTTTGAAACCGATATTCACGGCGCATATCGTCAGGCTGATGGCCGCTATACCGTTAAGGTATTGAAAGAAGAAAGCAAAAAATAATTAGCTAGTACAAGGGAAGTGGCTTGCCACTTCCCTTTTTTGCTCATAAGGAGAACACATGAAAACACCCTCACAGCCGCGCGCGATATACTATATCGTGGCGATCCAGATCTGGGAGTACTTCAGTTTTTACGGCATGCGTGCCTTACTCATTCTCTATCTCACCCATCAGCTTGGTTTTGATGATAACCATGCCATTAGCCTGTTCAGCGCATATGCATCCCTGGTTTACGTTACCCCTATTCTCGGCGGCTGGCTTGCCGACCGCCTGCTCGGCAACCGCACTGCAGTAATTGCCGGCGCGCTATTAATGACTCTTGGCCATGTGGTGCTGGGCATTGATTCAAATTCAACCTTTAGCCTGTATCTGGCGCTGGCAATCATTATTTGTGGTTACGGTTTATTCAAATCAAACATCAGTTGTTTGCTTGGCGAGCTCTATGACGCGGACGATCATCGTCGTGATGGCGGTTTTTCGCTGCTGTATGCAGCGGGCAATATCGGCTCTATCGCCGCCCCCATCGCCTGTGGTCTGGCTGCACAGTGGTATGGATGGCATGTTGGCTTTGCCCTGGCGGGGGGCGGCATGTTTATCGGCTTGTTGATTTTCTTAAGTGGTCGTCGTCATTTTCAGTCCACGCGTGGCATGGATAAAAAAGCGCTCACTACCGTGAAGTTTGCCTTACCGGTATGGGGGTGGTTGATGGTGATGCTCTGTTTTGCCCCAGTATTTTTTACTCTGCTGCTGGAGAATGACTGGTCCGGCTATTTGCTGGCGATCGTTTGCCTTATTGCTGCACAAATCATTGCACGCCTGATGATCAAATACCCTGAACACCGTCGCGCTCTTTGGCAAATCGTATTGTTGATGTTTGTCGGAACGCTGTTCTGGGTGCTGGCACAACAGGGCGGCAGTACCATCAGCTTGTTTATCGATCGCTTTGTGAATCGTCAGGCATTCAATATTGAAGTACCTACTGCGCTATTCCAGTCAGTGAATGCAATTGCGGTAATGCTTGCCGGGATTGTACTTGCCTGGCTGGCATCGCCGGAAAGCCACGGCAACTCAACATTACGCGTCTGGCTGAAGTTTGCCTTTGGCTTACTGCTGATGGCTTGTGGCTTTATGTTGCTGGCATTTGATGCCCGGCACGCCGCGACTGGCGGTCAGGCGTCAATGAGCGTGATGATAGCCGGGCTGGCACTAATGGGCTTTGCCGAACTCTTTATTGATCCGGTGGCGATTGCGCAAATCACACGTCTGAAAATGTCTGGCGTATTAACCGGGATTTATATGCTGGCAACCGGGGCGGTCGCCAACTGGCTGGCCGGCGTAGTAGCACAGCAAACAACAGAGTCGCAAATTAGCGGTATGGCAATTGCGGCTTACCAGCGATTCTTTTCTCAGATGGGAGAGTGGACGTTGGGTTGTGTGGCGATCATCGTGGTATTGGCCCTTGCTGCCCGATTTCTGTTTAGCACGCCTACCAATATGATACAGGAGACTCGCGATTAATTATCGGAGAAACAATTAGTTATAAGTTGATATTTTTCAGTTTAACACACTAATAAATCGAGACGTGTAAGTCATTTAAACCATTTTATTGGTTATTTATTAGTGATATCAGCTTGAGGTGAGTGCTGGTTTCGATAAGATAAACTGAGTTATTTATAGTCGAGGCAGATAATACGGTATACCAATCTGTCTCTTTATCTACGCTAAATTGAACGCTGGATTTAGAGGAACCAAAATGTCTGAACGAGAAACACAGGGAGCCAATGAGGCTATTGATTTTAACGATGAATTGAGAAATCGTCGCGAAAAACTGGCAGCACTGCGTCAGCAAGGTGTGGCGTTTCCCAATGATTTCCGCCGTGACCATACCTCTGACCAGTTGCACGAAGAGTTTGATGCGAAGGATAACCAGGAACTGGAATCCTTAAACATTGAAGTCTCGGTTGCTGGCCGAATGATGACCCGCCGTATCATGGGGAAAGCTTCCTTTGTAACGTTGCAGGATGTGGGCGGTCGTATTCAACTGTATGTTGCACGAGATAGCCTGCCAGAAGGTGTTTATAACGATCAGTTTAAAAAATGGGATCTGGGCGACATTATCGGCGCACGTGGTACGCTGTTTAAGACGCAAACTGGCGAGCTTTCCATTCATTGTACTGAGTTGCGTCTGCTGACTAAGGCACTGCGTCCTTTGCCGGATAAATTCCATGGTCTTCAGGATCAGGAAGTACGTTATCGCCAACGTTATCTGGACCTGATCGCTAACGATAAATCCCGCCAAACTTTTGTTGTGCGCTCAAAAATTCTGGCGGCTATTCGCCAGTTCATGGTTGCTCGCGGCTTTATGGAAGTCGAAACGCCGATGATGCAGGTAATTCCAGGTGGGGCATCTGCTCGCCCGTTTATTACCCATCATAATGCTCTGGATTTGGATATGTATCTGCGTATCGCGCCGGAGCTGTATCTGAAACGCCTGGTTGTGGGTGGTTTTGAGCGGGTATTTGAAATCAACCGTAACTTCCGTAACGAAGGTATTTCTGTTCGCCATAATCCTGAGTTCACGATGATGGAGCTCTACATGGCGTATGCGGATTACCACGATTTGATTGAACTTACAGAATCGCTGTTCCGTACACTGGCACAAGATGTACTGGGTACCACTAAAGTCACTTATGGCGAGCATGTGTTTGATTTCGGTAAACCGTTTGAAAAACTGACCATGCGTGAAGCAATCAAAAAATATCGTCCAGAAACCGATATGGCTGATCTGGATAATTTTGATGCTGCTAAAGCGTTAGCTGAATCTATCGGTATTACAGTAGAGAAAAGCTGGGGACTGGGGCGTATTGTCACCGAAATCTTTGATGAAGTGGCAGAAGCACATCTGATTCAGCCGACCTTTATTACTGAATATCCGGCAGAAGTGTCGCCGCTGGCGCGCCGTAATGATGTTAACCCGGAAATCACCGACCGCTTTGAATTCTTTATCGGCGGTCGTGAAATCGGTAATGGTTTTAGCGAATTAAACGACGCAGAAGATCAGGCCGAACGTTTCCAGGAGCAGGTTAACGCCAAAGCTGCAGGTGACGACGAAGCCATGTTCTACGACGAAGATTACGTCACCGCACTGGAATATGGTTTGCCGCCAACTGCGGGTCTGGGTATTGGTATCGACCGAATGATCATGTTGTTTACTAACAGCCATACGATCCGCGACGTTATTCTTTTCCCGGCTATGCGTCCGCAGAAATAAGTTCCGCTTTAATTCAAGAGATATGTAATGCTGCCCGCTCAGGCGGGCAGCATTTTACTTAGTGGAAAAGCTGTCAGAAAACGACCGTTTACCATACTTTTTCTAATGCGTTTTTCTTAGCGTGACACCAGAAAAATGCATGCATACTACAGAAAACCTCAACCCCACATAATCACAACTTATCAATTTAGTCTCACCTTAAAAAATCTCAATCGTGACAACGTGCATAAATCGCTACCCTGCCAGGCAGATTTTTAGGGAGGGAGCCATGCTGTTACACATTTTGTATTTGGTTGGCATTACTGCCGAAGCCATGACGGGGGCGCTGGCGGCCGGACGGCGGCGCATGGATACATTTGGCGTAATTATCATTGCGACAGCTACTGCAATCGGTGGCGGTTCAGTGCGCGATATCCTCTTAGGACACTATCCGCTCGGCTGGGTCAAACATCCTGAATATGTGATTATCGTCGCCACCGCTGCGGTTCTCACCACTATCGTCGCCCCTGTAATGCCTTACTTGCGAAAAGTCTTTCTGGTGCTGGATGCGCTCGGATTGGTGGTATTTTCTATCATTGGCGCGCAGGTTGCGCTGGATATGGGCCACGGCCCAATCATTGCCGTCGTCGCCGCTGTAACTACCGGCGTATTTGGCGGCGTATTGCGCGATATGTTCTGTAAACGTATTCCCCTGGTCTTTCAAAAAGAGCTGTACGCCGGCGTTTCGTTTGCTTCCGCCGTGCTGTATATCGTGCTGCAACACTACGTCTCTAACCATGATGTAGTGATTATCTCCACTCTGGCATTTGGTTTTTTTGCCCGTTTGCTGGCACTGCGTCTTAAACTGGGATTACCGGTTTTTTATTACAGCCACGAAGGTCACTAAGGCACAAAGCCTGTGATCTGCTGGGCAGCCAGCCAGTTGCCCAGCATCTTGATTTGCGCATTATCTTTCCATTCCATCACTTTGCTGGCACGCCGTGCTCCTGTACCCGGCAGCTGCTGCCAATATTGTTCAGTTCTCTGCAAAAGTTGCTCCCAGGACCGTTCATCACTGGCGTTAAGAGCCGCCTGAGTTAACGGTATTCCCATTGCCATCACCCAGCGGGTAAAAGGTTGTTTGCGCGCAAGGTTAAACTGATGCCATAGCTGTTCGCTTTTACTTTTCGCTATTCCCGGTGTGTTATGTAATTGATCTGGCGTTAATGAAAGCCAGGAAAAGAGATGTTCAAAGCGATGAGTCTGGTGCAGCGTACGCCAGCCAGCCTCGCCAATTCCCTCCAGCCCCAAAACCTGTTTTGAACCCAGCCAGACTAAGCGTGAAATGAATTGTTCCCGGCAAACATCAGAAGCAAAGTAGCACGTCAACGAGTTAAAGCGGTTTTCTGGCGGCATAGGCTTAGTGCGTTCAGCACCACGCCACACCACATCGTCAATACGAGGAATGCCCTGACCTGCAAGGCTGATAAGAATTTGATCGCCAGGTGCAATGTCCCACTCCTGCCAGCGTCTGACAGAACCAATGTTCACCCGCTGAACCCGTTTATCGTCCAGCATAACTGGCGCGAGCGACGCCACTACCGAGATTTTTCCACTCTTACCCACGGCAAACTGAATGGCGTTCACTTCGGCAACCTGAGCCACCGGCTGATATTTCCACGCCGCCAGCCAGTCCGCCTGCCCCGGCAGCCAGTGGCTGGATTCCGGTTCTTTAGCCCCTCGCACAACCACGCCATCGGTGACAAAGGGTAACTTTGCTTTCCACCACTCATTGCGTGCGCATTCAACCTCATCTGCATTTTTCACCGCACGGGTATATCTCTGCGTTAACGCAAACCCGGCTGTCGCAAGCAAATGCAATCGATCAGTCATTGACTGCGGTCCATCCGGCCACGCCCAGATAAATACGCCCAGAGAATTTAGCGTGTCAGCGTTATCCTGTCGCATCATCAGGCCAGCCACTTTTGAACGAGCATTCATCCCGCCCATTTGCTGTTGGATATGACTCTCACGCTGGAGAAAGATTTCGCCCTGAAGCGTGCTATTGGCTAAAGGTCCGCTTACAGAGTGCGGCACAGAAGAAATCTGACGTACTTTCTGCGTCCAGTCCTCACCTTTCAGACCATTACCACGACTGATCACCTGACTGAGTTTTCCATCGCGATAGACCAGAGTTACCGCGACACCATCTACTTTCGGTTGCACCCAAAGATCGCCGCGCCCACGCATCCATTGGCTTACCGCATTCTTATCGGTCAGTTTACGCACGCCGGTATGAGCGACAGGATGCATAACGGTGCCGTGTAACGGCGGTGCTATAGCATCACGATTTGTCTCTTCGCCAAAACAGCGTTGCCACTGGGCAAGGCGGGCGCTTAACTGATCGTAAATACTGTCTTCAATAGTACTTTGCCCTTCTTTCCAGTAATCATCGTCCCACTGCTTTATTTGCTGTTGCAGGCGGGAAATTTCGTCATGTGCTTTGACTGGCGACCATGCCGGGCAGGCCGCCTGCGCCGACGATTGCCAGCACAGGATACTGATTAAGATTGCAATCCATACTTTCATCTTCACCTCCGCTGTACGTTGTCAGGCAGGTATACAACGTAGTGAAAACAAAACCGAGGGGCAAAAATGAAGCGTGGAATAACGATTCCAGAGAATCTTCTCTGTTGCAGTAAATGACAGAAAACTTCGGAAGCAGGTACGCAAAACGCAACCACATTGTACAAAAAGTGTGAGCGAGGACTGCGTCAGCTAGCCGCAATGTGTATAATAAGCCCGTATGTACGTTTAATTTCGCTAATCACATACGTAAAATACTCATGGCTCAAGGCACGCTTTATATTGTTTCTGCCCCCAGTGGTGCGGGGAAATCCAGCCTGATTCAGGCTTTATTGAAAACTCAACCGTTGTATGACACCCAGGTTTCTGTTTCACACACCACGCGCGCGCCGCGTCCGGGTGAAGTACATGGTGAGCACTACTTCTTTGTTAATCATGATGAATTTAAAGAAATGATTAGCAGAGATGCGTTCCTCGAGCACGCAGAAGTGTTCGGTAATTACTATGGAACGTCACGCGAGGCCATCGAACAAGTGTTGGCGACTGGCGTAGATGTCTTCCTGGACATTGACTGGCAAGGTGCGCAGCAAATCCGCCAGAAAATGCCCCATGCACGGAGCATCTTTATTTTACCGCCGTCCAAAATCGAACTGGACCGCCGTCTGCGTGGTCGCGGTCAGGACAGCGAAGAGGTCATTGCAAAGCGTATGGCGCAAGCTGTTGCAGAAATGAGCCATTACGCCGAATATGATTACCTGATTGTGAATGATGACTTCGATACCGCATTGACCGATTTGAAGACCATTATTCGCGCCGAACGTTTGCGCATGAGCCGCCAAAAGCAGCGTCATGACGCTTTAATCAGCAAATTATTGGCAGACTGAATCTTCTTTCAGTATCATGCCCAGTCATTTCTTCACCTGTGGAGCTTTTTAAGTATGGCACGCGTAACTGTTCAGGACGCTGTAGAGAAAATTGGTAACCGTTTTGACCTGGTACTGGTCGCCGCGCGTCGCGCTCGTCAGATGCAGGTAGGCGGAAAGGATCCGCTGGTACCGGAAGAAAACGATAAAACCACAGTAATTGCGCTTCGCGAAATCGAAGAAGGTCTGATTAACAATCAGATCCTCGATGCTCGCGATCGTCAGGAACAGCAAGAGCAGGAAGCCGCTGAAATTAATGCCGTTGCCGCTATTGCTGAAGGTCGTCGTTAATCACAAAGCGGGTCGCCCTTGTATCTGTTTGAAAGCCTGAATCAACTGATTCAAAACTACCTGCCGGAAGACCAAATTAAACGTCTGCGGCAGGCGTATCTCGTTGCACGTGACGCTCACGAGGGGCAGACACGTTCAAGCGGTGAACCCTATATCACGCATCCGGTAGCGGTTGCTTGCATTCTGGCCGAGATGAAACTCGACTATGAAACGCTCATGGCGGCGCTACTGCATGACGTGATTGAAGATACCCCGGCCACCTACCAGGACATGGAACAGCTTTTTGGTAAAAGCGTCGCCGAACTGGTAGAAGGTGTATCGAAGCTTGATAAACTCAAGTTCCGCGATAAGAAAGAGGCGCAGGCCGAAAACTTTCGCAAGATGATTATGGCGATGGTGCAGGATATCCGCGTCATTCTCATCAAACTCGCTGACCGCACCCACAACATGCGCACACTGGGCGCACTACGCCCGGATAAACGCCGCCGCATCGCGCGCGAAACGCTGGAAATCTACAGTCCGCTGGCACACCGTTTAGGTATTCACCATATTAAAACCGAACTCGAAGAGCTGGGTTTTGAAGCGCTGTATCCAAACCGTTACCGCGTGATTAAAGAAGTGGTGAAAGCCGCGCGCGGCAACCGTAAAGAGATGATTCAAAAAATCCTCTCAGAAATCGAAGGGCGCTTGCAGGAAGCGGGAATCCCGTGCCGCGTCAGTGGACGTGAGAAGCATCTTTATTCGATCTACTGCAAAATGGTGCTCAAAGAGCAGCGTTTTCACTCAATAATGGATATCTACGCGTTCCGCGTGATCGTCCATGATGCCGATACTTGTTATCGCGTGCTCGGTCAGATGCACAGCCTGTACAAACCGCGTCCGGGACGTGTAAAAGACTATATCGCCATTCCAAAAGCAAACGGCTATCAGTCTTTACACACCTCAATGATTGGTCCGCACGGCGTACCGGTTGAAGTCCAGATCCGTACTGAGGATATGGACCAGATGGCGGAGATGGGTGTTGCCGCTCACTGGGCGTATAAAGAACACGGCGAAACCAGCACGACTGCACAAATCCGCGCCCAGCGTTGGATGCAAAGCCTGCTGGAACTTCAGCAGAGTGCCGGTAGCTCGTTTGAATTTATCGAGAGCGTTAAATCCGATCTCTTCCCGGATGAGATTTACGTTTTCACACCGGAAGGGCGCATTGTCGAACTACCGGCTGGCGCCACACCCGTCGATTTCGCCTATGCGGTGCACACCGACATTGGTCACGCCTGCGTGGGCGCACGCGTCGACCGCCAGCCATATCCACTATCGCAGCCACTCTCCAGCGGTCAAACCGTTGAAATCATTACCGCACCAGGCGCTCGTCCAAACGCTGCATGGCTGAACTTTGTCGTCAGTTCGAAAGCGCGCGCTAAAATTCGCCAGCTGCTGAAAAACCTCAAACGTGATGATTCCGTGAGCCTTGGCCGTCGTCTGCTCAATCATGCGTTAGGCGGCAGTCGTAAGCTCAATGAAATCCCGCAAGAGAATATTCAGCGCGAGCTGGATCGTATGAAGCTGGCGACGCTGGATGATCTGCTGGCGGAAATCGGTCTTGGCAACGCGATGAGCGTAGTAGTGGCGAAGAATCTTCAGTACGGGGATGCGCCTGTTCCTCCGGCAACATTGGCCCATGGTCATCTGCCGATTAAAGGTGCCGATGGTGTGTTGATCACTTTTGCGAAATGTTGCCGTCCGATTCCTGGCGATCCCATTATTGCTCATGTCAGCCCCGGTAAAGGTCTGGTGATTCACCATGAATCCTGCCGTAACATCCGTGGTTACCAGAAAGAGCCTGAGAAGTTTATGGCTGTAGAATGGGATAAAGAGACGGCGCAGGAGTTCATCACCGAAATCAAGGTGGAGATGTTCAACCATCAGGGCGCACTGGCAAACCTGACGGCGGCGATCAATACCACCAATTCCAATATTCAAAGTCTGAATACGGAAGAAAAAGATGGTCGTGTCTACAGCGCCTTTATTCGCCTGACTGCGCGCGACCGTGTACATCTGGCGAATATCATGCGCAAAATTCGCGTGATGCCGGACGTAATTAAAGTTACCCGAAACCGAAACTAGTCCTATGAATGCACAACGTTATGCGCGTATCTGCGAAATGCTCGCCAGGCGACAGCCTGATCTGACTGTCTGCATGGAACAGGTTCACAAGCCCCATAACGTTTCTGCGATCATTCGTACCGCAGATGCCGTTGGCGTACACGAAGTTCACGCTATCTGGCCGGGTAGCCGAATGCGCACCATGGCTTCAACCGCGGCAGGCAGCAACAGCTGGGTACAGGTGAAAACGCACCGCACTATTGGCGATGCCGTTGCCCATTTGAAAGGCCGGGGCATGCAGATTCTGGCAACGCATCTTTCTGACAACGCTGTCGATTTCCGCGAAATTGATTACACCCGCCCGACCTGTATTTTAATGGGCCAGGAGAAAACGGGTATCACGAAGGAAGCGTTAGAACTGGCGGATCAGGATATCATCATCCCGATGGTCGGTATGGTGCAGTCACTGAACGTCTCCGTCGCCTCCGCCCTTATTCTTTATGAAGCTCAACGTCAGCGACAAAACGCAGGCATGTATCTGCGTGAAAACAGCATGTTGCCGGAGGCAGAACAACAACGCCTGCTGTTTGAAGGCGGTTATCCGGTGCTGGCAAAAGTCGCAAAACGTAAAGGTCTTCCCTACCCCCACGTCAACCAGCAGGGCGAAATTGAAGCCGATGATAACTGGTGGGCCACCATGCAAGCGGCAGGGTAAGCGCGATGAAAGGTCGCCTGTTAGATGCTGTCCCGCTCAGTTCCCTAACGGGCGTTGGTGCAGCGCAAAGTAACAAGCTGGCAAAAATCAACTTGCATACCGTGCAGGACTTGCTGCTGCATCTTCCCCTGCGCTACGAAGACCGCACCCATCTCTACCCCATCGGCGAACTACTGCCGGGTATCTATGCCACGGTAGAAGGCGAGGTGTTGAACTGCAATATCACCTTCGGTGGTCGGCGGATGATGACCTGCCAGATCAGCGATGGTTCCGGCATTCTCACCATGCGCTTTTTCAATTTTAATGCGGCGATGAAAAACAGCCTGGCGACAGGACGGCGCGTGCTGGCCTATGGGGAAGCAAAACGCGGTAAATATGGCGCGGAAATGATCCACCCGGAATACCGCGTGCAGGGCGATCTCAGCACACCGGAGTTACAAGAAACGCTCACGCCGGTTTACCCAACAACGGAAGGCGTAAAGCAGGCGACGTTGCGTAAATTGACCGATCAGGCGCTGGAGCTACTCGAAACCTGTGCCATTGAAGAGCTACTGCCTCCTGAACTGTCACAAGGCATGATGACGCTACCGGAAGCCTTACGTACCCTGCATCGTCCGCCGCCAACGCTCCAGCTTAGCGATCTGGAAACCGGGCAGCATCCGGCACAGCGCCGGTTGATTCTGGAAGAGTTGCTGGCGCACAACCTCAGCATGTTAGCGTTACGCGCCGGAGCGCAACGTTTCCATGCCCAGCCGCTTAGCGCCAATGACGCGCTGAAGAATAAACTCCTTGCCGCGCTGCCGTTCAAGCCGACGGGCGCTCAGGCTCGCGTGGTGGCGGAGATCGAGCGCGATATGGCACTGGATGTTCCAATGATGCGTCTGGTGCAGGGCGATGTAGGCTCCGGTAAAACGCTGGTTGCCGCCCTCGCCGCACTGCGTGCTATTGCACACGGTAAACAAGTGGCATTGATGGCGCCGACAGAACTGCTGGCAGAGCAGCACGCCAATAACTTCCGCAACTGGTTTGAACCGTTGGGTATCGAAGTGGGTTGGCTGGCTGGCAAACAGAAAGGCAAAGCACGACTGGCTCAGCAAGAAGCCATCGCCAGCGGTCAGGTGCAGATGATTGTCGGTACCCACGCCATCTTCCAGGAGCAGGTGCAGTTTAATGGTCTGGCGCTGGTGATTATCGATGAACAACACCGCTTTGGCGTACATCAGCGTCTGGCATTATGGGAGAAAGGCCAGCAACAGGGTTTCCATCCTCATCAGTTGATCATGACTGCCACGCCGATCCCACGCACGCTGGCGATGACCGCCTATGCCGATCTCGATACCTCGGTTATTGATGAATTACCGCCTGGTCGTACGCCAGTGACGACTGTTGCTATCCCGGATACACGCCGTAACGACATTATCGCTCGCGTGCGTCATGCCTGTATGACTGAAGGTCGTCAGGCGTATTGGGTTTGTACGCTGATTGAAGAGTCAGAATTACTGGAAGCGCAAGCGGCAGAAGCAACGTGGGAAGAGTTGAAACTGGCCTTGCCGGAACTGAACATCGGTCTGGTGCATGGGCGGATGAAACCTGCCGAGAAACAGGCGGTGATGGCATCGTTTAAACAGGGCGAGCTGCACCTGTTGGTTGCCACTACCGTCATTGAAGTCGGTGTTGATGTACCTAACGCCAGTCTGATGATTATCGAAAACCCGGAACGTCTGGGTCTGGCGCAGTTGCACCAGTTACGTGGTCGCGTGGGCCGTGGCGCGGTGGCTTCTCACTGCGTGCTGCTCTACAAAACGCCGCTCTCCAAAACGGCGCAAATCCGCCTGCAAGTGCTGCGCGACAGCAACGATGGATTTGTGATTGCACAGAAAGATTTAGAAATTCGCGGACCGGGTGAATTGTTAGGTACCCGTCAAACGGGTAATGCCGAATTTAAAGTGGCCGACTTACTGCGCGATCAAGCCATGATCCCGGAAGTTCAGCGCCTGGCACGGCATATTCACGAACGTTACCCACAACGGGCAAAAGCGCTGATAGAACGCTGGATGCCGGAAACGGAACGTTACTCCAACGCATAAAAGACGGCGGTGAGAAGACCGTCGTTTCAGGTTGCCCTACCTTCTTGCCGGATGCGGCGTGAACGCCTTATCCAGCCTACAGAAACTTACGAACTCAATAAATTGTGAATCAATACGTAGGCCTGATAAGCGAAGCGCATCAGGCACTTGTCTTTGTTGCGGCGGCACTTACACCGCCGCTTCATCAATTAACCTGCAAAAATAGGCAGCATCAAATACAGCTTAATCACCAGTGCGTTGACGATATCGATAAAGAACGCACCAACCATCGGCACCACCAGGAACGCCATATGAGATGGACCAAAGCGTTCAGTGATCGCCTGCATATTGGCGATTGCTGTTGGCGTTGCGCCAAGACCAAAACCACAGTGACCCGCAGCCAGCACCGCCGCATCGTAGTTTTTCCCCATCATGCGCCAGGTGACAAAGATAGCGTACAACGCCATGAAGATGGTCTGCGCCACCAGAATCGCCAGCATCGGCAGCGCCAGCGAAGCCAGTTCCCACAGTTTCAGCCCCATCAGCGCCATCGCCAGGAACAGCGACAGGCTCACGTTACCCAGAACGGATACCGCACGCTCGAAGACGCGGTAAAAGCCCATCATTGACAAGCCATTGCTTAAAATCACGCCAACAAACAGCACACAAACGAAGGTTGGCAATTCAAAAGCGGTTCCAGCCAGTAACTGGGCAACGATTTTCCCCACTGTCAGGCAGATAGCGATCAGCGCAATGGTTTCAATCAGCACCAGCGAGGTGATCATGCGCCCCACATCCGGTTTTTCGAACGCGGTTGGGACTTCCTGGTCATCAGGGATACCGTTTGGCGTGGTGGAATGTTTTACCAGATACCGGGCCACAGGGCCGCCAATCAGTCCGCCCAACACCAGACCGAACGTCGCACAGGCCATCGCCACTTCCGTCGCGTTAGTAAAACCGTAGCGTTCAATGAATAATTTACTCCACGCCGCGCCGGTCCCATGACCGCCAGAAAGCGTAATAGACCCCGCCAACAGTCCCATAAGCGGATCGAGTCCTAACAGGCTGGCCATACCAATGCCAATGGCATTTTGCATCACCAACAGACCAACAACCACAATCAGGAAAACCCCTACCACACGCCCACCGGCACGCAAACTGGCAAGGTTGGCGTTCAGACCAATGGTAGCGAAGAAAGCCAGCATCAACGGATCGCGCAGGGACATATCAAAGTTGACTTCCCAACCCATGCTTTTTTTCAATACCAGCAGCGCCAGCGCCACTAACAAACCACCCGCAACAGGTTCCGGTATGGTGTATTTCTTCAAAAAGGAGACGGAATGGACCAACTTGCGCCCGAGCAGCAACGTCAGCGTCGCGGCAACAAGCGTTGCTAAAGTATCGAGATGAAACATAGTTACTCCTTTGTGTCCGCATCACTCTTCCATACTCGTCATACCTCCTCATGCCCTTACTGCAAGGCGAAATATGACGAGTATCAAGGTCATGCTTTCCGGGTTCAAATTCTCAGCCGAAAATAAAAAAATGGCATGGATTTTAAGCAGAAAACAACCAAAAGTTATATAAAAAAGTACATTTATCACATTTAAATATTTAGAAGAACACCTGGCAAACGTTTGCTTTTATCTTTCGGTCAGCTAAAATGCCCGCTTTGCTACCACGGGATTGTTTTCGATGTCTGTTTCCACCCTCGAGTCCGAAAATGCGCAACCGGTTGCGCAGACTCAAAACAGCGAACTGATTTATCGTCTTGAAGATCGTCCGCCGCTTCCTCAAACCTTATTTGCCGCCTGTCAGCACCTGCTGGCAATGTTTGTCGCGGTGATCACGCCAGCACTGTTAATTTGCCAGGCATTAGGTTTACCAGCACAGGACACACAACACATTATTAGTATGTCGCTGTTTGCCTCTGGTGTGGCATCGATTATTCAGATTAAAGCCTGGGGACCTGTCGGTTCAGGACTGCTGTCAATTCAGGGCACCAGCTTCAACTTTGTTGCGCCGCTGATTATGGGCGGAACAGCACTAAAGACCGGTGGTGCCGATGTTCCGACAATGATGGCGGCGCTGTTCGGCACGCTAATGCTGGCAAGCTGTACCGAGATGATTATCTCCCGCGTTCTGCACCTGGCGCGCCGCATTATTACACCGCTGGTTTCTGGCGTTGTGGTGATGATTATCGGCCTCTCGCTGATTCAGGTAGGGCTAACGTCCATTGGCGGCGGCTATGCAGCCATGAGCGATAACACCTTCGGTGCGCCAAAAAATCTGCTGCTGGCGGGCGTGGTATTAGTTTTAATCATCCTGCTTAACCGTCAACGCAACCCGTATCTGCGCGTCGCCTCGCTGGTGATTGCTATGGCGGCAGGTTATGCGCTGGCGTGGTTCATGGGCATGTTGCCAGAGAGCAACGAACCGATGGCGCAAGAACTGATTATGGTGCCAACACCGCTTTATTATGGCCTTGGCATTGAGTGGAGCCTGCTGCTGCCGCTGATGCTGGTCTTTATGATTACCTCGCTGGAAACGATTGGCGACATCACCGCTACCTCTGACGTTTCTGAACAGCCGGTTTCCGGTCCGTTGTACATGAAACGCCTGAAAGGCGGCGTGCTGGCAAATGGCCTGAACTCATTTGTGTCGGCAGTATTTAACACTTTCCCGAACTCCTGTTTCGGGCAAAACAACGGTGTGATCCAGTTAACCGGTGTTGCCAGCCGCTACGTTGGCTTTGTCGTGGCGCTGATGTTAATCGTGCTGGGCCTGTTCCCGGCAGTGAGCGGTTTTGTGCAACATATTCCAGAACCTGTTCTGGGCGGTGCTACGCTTGTGATGTTTGGCACCATCGCCGCCTCTGGCGTGCGTATCGTCTCCCGGGAACCGTTAAACCGTCGGGCAATACTGATTATTGCGCTGTCGCTGGCGGTCGGTCTGGGCGTTTCCCAGCAACCGCTGATTTTACAGTTTGCCCCTGACTGGCTGAAAAACCTGCTCTCTTCCGGGATTGCCGCTGGCGGCATCACAGCCATTGTATTGAACCTGATTTTTCCACCGGAAAAACAGTAACCCACTCGCGGCGGTAAACTTCTTTACCGCTGCAGCCACTCTCTTTCACTATTCCCGTCTTGAGGAATGCGCGTAAATCGTGCATAACTCCCTTATGTGCATTTCACGGGATGGAAGACCATGAAATTTATTGGGAAGCTGGTTCTCTATATTCTCATCACGTTATTCGTGGTGATCGCTGGCCTCTATTTTCTCCTGCAAACTCGCTGGGGGGCGGAACATGTCAGTGCATGGGTTTCTGAGAATAGCGGCTATCATCTGGCCTTCGATGCGATGGATCACCGATTTTCCGCGCCGTCTCATATCGTACTGAAGAACGTCACGTTCGGTCGCGACGGTCGCCCCGCAACTCTGGTGGCAAAAAGTATCGATATCGCCTTAAGTAGTCGACAACTGACCGAACCACGCCATGTCGATACCATCTTGCTGGAAAACGGGACACTGAATCTCACCAACGAGACGGCGCCGCTACCGTTCAAAGCCGATCGCCTGCAACTACGCGATATGGTACTCAATAGCCCCAATGGCGAATGGAAGCTTAGCGCGCAGCAAGTAAATGGCGGCGTCATTCCGTGGTTGCCAGAGGCCGGTAAAGCCCTTGGTACAAAAGCACAAATTCAGTTTAGCGCCGGTTCACTGTCGCTTAATGATGTTCCTGCCACCAATGTGCTAATTGAAGGCAGTATTGATAACGATCGCGTTACACTGACTAATCTGGGCGCCGACATCGCTCGCGGTACATTAACCGGAAATGCACAGCGTAATGCCGACGGGAGCTGGCAGGTGGAAAATCTGCGCCTGGCGGATATCCGTCTACAAAGCGAAAACTCGCTTATCGACTTCTTTGCGCCATTGCGCTCTGTTCCGTCATTGCAGATTGGTCGTCTGGAAGTCATCGACGCTCGTCTGCAAGGCCCGGACTGGGCTGTGACTGACTTCGATCTCAGCTTGCGCAACATGACTTTCAGTAAAGATGACTGGCAGGCGCAAGAAGGTAAGCTGTCGATGAATGCCAGCGAGTTTATTTACGGTTCGCTGCATTTATTTGACCCGATCATAAATGCGGAGTTTTCTCCGCAGGGCGTGGCGTTGCGTCAGTTCACCAGTCGCTGGGAAGGAGGCATGGTCAGGACGTCAGGCAACTGGCAACGCGACGGGAAAACGCTGACCCTTGATGATCTGGCAATTGTTGGACTGGAATATACCCTGCCGAAAAACTGGCAGCAGTTGTGGATGGAAACGACGCCTGGCTGGCTAAATACTCTGCAACTGAAAAAATTCAGCGCCAGCCGCAACCTGATCATTGATATCGATCCAGACTTCCCGTGGCAGCTCACCGCGCTCGATGGTTATGGCGCGAATCTGACGCTGGTTGCCGATCATAAATGGGGCGTCTGGAGTGGCTCGGCAAATCTGAATGCCGCCGCTGCGACGTTCAATCGCGTTGACGTGCGTCGTCCGTCTCTGGCGCTGGCTGCCAACAGCAGCACGGTGAATATCAGCGAACTTAGCGCGTTTACCGAGAAAGGCATCCTGGAAGCCACTGCCAGCGTTTCGCAAACGCCGCAGCGTCAAACCCATATCAGCCTGAACGGACGCGGTGTGCCGGTAAATATTCTGCAGCAGTGGGGCTGGCCAGAGTTACCCATTACCGGCGATGGTAATATCCAACTCACTGCCAGCGGCGATATTCAGGCCGATGCGCCGCTAAAACCTACAGTAAACGGACAGCTTCATGCCGTGAATGCTGAAAAGCAGCAAGTGACTCAAACCATGAATGCTGGTGTGGTTTCCAGCGGTGAAGTCACGTCAACGGAGCCAGCGCAGTAAAAATCAATCTTGCCGGGTGCGACACAGACTCTTCGTACCCGGCATTTCTCCATACATTACAGCATCATTGCCAGTTCATTCCCTTGCCCACCTTCAGCTTTCGCCGTTTACTTTCGCAATATTGTGCCCAGTTCTTCGCTTTCCCCGCTCCCGTCAGGTCGACTGATACTCTGACTTGCTGTGTGACCCATTCTTGAGAATGTGTTTTTTGTTATTAACTGACATTTCTTGTTTTCTATGCTCGTACAGCGAAGAAGTACAACACATTGATTTAATGGATATTTATGTGAAATAGATCATAGCAAAGCAAAACAAGTCTGAAAAAAGTGTGATGGGGGATGTGATAAGGCAAGGAAGTAGCTATAATGCGCCCCGCCTCCATGTAGCAATCGAGGCGCGGAAGATCGTCGTCTCCGGTGAGGCGGCTGGACTTCAAATCCAGTTGGGGCCGCCAGCGGTCCCGGGCAGGTTCGACTCCTGTGATCTTCCGCCAAACCTCATCCAGCCAGTTCCGAGATACTCCATAAAACCCTTTATATTCAATATGATGAATAATCATCTTATCCGTAATAGTCCGAGAACGTCTCCCTGAATCCGCGAAAAATATGTATAGTAATGTGTATAGAATTTTTATACGCAGTTTTTAGTTATACATATGGCTCTAACCGATATACAAATCAAACGCGCAAAACCACAAGACAAACCATATACATTGAATGATGGGCAAGGCTTGTCATTACTCATCAACCCAGACGGCTCAAAGGGATGGCGCTTCCGTTTTCGTTTTGCAGGCAAAGCGCGGCTAATGTCATTTGGTAGTTATGATCTTGTAAGCCTCGCGGAAGCACGTGAGAAACGCGATACGGCACGTAAACAGGTTGCAAACGGCATTGACCCAGTAGAAGAACGTAAGGCTCAGAAACTTGCTCAGAAATTATCAACTGAAAACTCTTTTGAGGCCGTTAGCAGAGAATGGTATGCAGCAAAAGCAGACCGCTGGACAGTTGCCTATCGCGAAGAAATCATTAGGACGTTTGAACATGATGTTTTTCCTTTTATTGGTAAACGACCAATATCTGAAATTAAACCGCTAGAGTTGCTTGAAGTACTTAAGCGTATAGAAAAACGTGGGGCATTGGAGAAAACAAGAAAAGTACGACAAAGATGCGGAGAAGTGTTTCGTTACGCGATCATCACTGGCCGCGCTGAATACAACCCGGCACCTGATTTAGCTATAGCGTTAGCCGCTCCAAAGCAAAAACATCATCCTTTTCTCACTGCAGAAGAATTACCTTACTTCGTCAGAGATCTTGAAGCTTACACGGGCAGTATCATCACTAAAAATGCGACCAAGATTGTGATGCTTACAGGTGTAAGAACACAGGAAATGCGCTTTGCCACTTGGGAAGAAGTTGATTTAGAAAAAGGGATATGGGAAATACCTGCAGAACGTATGAAAATGCGTCGTCCTCACCTTGTCCCTTTGTCAACGCAGGTAATCGATCTTTTCAACCAACTAAAACCAATTACAGGACACTACCCATACATCTTCATAGGAAGGAACAACCGCAGAAAACCTATCAGTAAGGAAAGTGTAAATCAAGTAATTGAACTCCTCGGGTATAAAGGAAGAGTTACAGGACACGGTTTTAGACATAGTTTATCGACAATCTTGCATGAGAAAGGCTATAACAGCAATTGGATAGAGCTACAACTAGCACATGTTGATAAAAACAGCATAAGAGGCACTTACAACCATGCACAGTACCTCTTACAACGGAAAGAAATGCTTCAGTGGTATGCTGATTTTTTAATGTAAGGAGAAAATATGACTTATTTTACTAACACAGCAGTAAATATCGAAGGAAACAGAAAGTTAAGAACTCCTCAAATCGAGGCCTATATAAAAATAAGGGAGTTTTTCAGCGACCCTGAGCACCGTGAAGCTCTTGTGATTCTACCTACAGGCACAGGTAAAAGTGGGTTAATTTCTATTGCACCATACGGTGTATCTCAAAAAAGAGTTTTGATTATTACACCAGGTCTTGTTACCAAAGATAGTATTAGAAAGACACAAGAAGTATTAGAAGATAACTTTTGGATAAATTATGACATTGTCTTCAGCAGTAAAGATATTCCTGTAGTTAGTGAATATACACCAGATATATCTTCTGAACACTTAGAACAAAGCCACATTATATTTTCTAATATACAACGTATATCTGGAAATAGAAAAAGCGCACTAATTAATAGAGTTCCAGAAGATTTCTTTGATTTTATTATCGTTGATGAAGCACATCATGCACCAGCCCAAAGCTGGCGTGATGCTCTTAAATATTTCTCTAAAGCAAAAGTTTTACATGTCACAGGAACCCCTTATCGTGGTGATGCTCAAGAAATCCCGGGAGAAATAATTCATGAAACACCATTGTCAGAAGTGATGAGAGCAAAATATGTAAAATGGTTAAGAAAAGAAACTGTTAATGCTCATGAGTTGTACTTCACAACTCCAGATATACCTAACAAAAAACTAACTAAAGAAGATATTTTAGAATTTAAAGATAAAGAATGGATTGAAAAAAGCATTGCCCTATCTCCGGAGTGTTCAAATGATGTGATTGAGCATAGTATTTTAAAACTAAATATACTTAAAGAAGCATCACCTAAAGTCCCACATAAAATTCTCGCTGTAGGATGTAGCATTACTCATGCCGAAGATCTAGCTAAATGGTATGAAGCAAAAGGTCTACGTGTAGTTATAATTCATAGTGAAATGGATGATGAAGTAAAAGCAGACGCTTTCCTTAACATTGAAAATCATAACGCCGATGTTGTTATATCGGTAAATATGTTAATGGAGGGCTATGACCATAAGTATTTAAGCATTTTGGCAATCTTCAGACCTTACAGGAGCCTTAATGCATTTGCTCAAGTTGTTGGCAGAATTCTACGTGCGATTCCTGAAAACGAGATTACTGCATTTGAAATAGATAATAATGGAATTGTGATTTTTCATGAAGAAATTGGATTAAATCCAATGTGGGAAAAATTCCAGAGCGAAGTAGATAGAGCCAAAAGAACCATCAATCGAGAATATACATTTACTGATGATTATTATAGAGAAAGAGAAAACTTTTTGGCTGGTGTCGCAAGTGATGGGGCTTACGTCAGTGATCAAGATTCTTATTTAGAAGATGTTGATTTTAACTCTTTATTCGAAGAAAAAAGAGCTGAAATAAACAAAAAAGTTGATGAACAATTAGAAATATTCAGGAAGGCAAGTCTTGATGCAGGATTAACGTTACCTGATGACACTCTGAAATTGTTTAAAAGAGACTTAATTGAACAAGAATCTAGGAAAGCTGCTGGAGAAATAGATCAAGATCTAGTAGAAAAAAGGCCGCATCTTGCTCGTAAAAAAATGAGAGAGATCTTAACCGCTAAGATTAAAGAAGAGGCTTCTAACCTTCTGATAATAAATGGCCTCGATGAGAAAGGACAAGAACTGCAACCTATTTTTTCACCACATCTTAGGAATCTACAGACAACCGATGCAAATGATGCTATTATTGTAAAATTCATTTTGGGTAAATTGTATAGACAGTTTGGTCCTGTAAAAGATCGAGACAACCAAACTTTACAGAACTCAATTAATTCAATACCTGAGATCTTAGCTGAAGTGTCGAGGATGTTAAAATGATTAATGTAGCTCAAATTTTGAAAAATTTAGCTGCCTTTTGTTCAGTCAAGGGAGTTCAACCTGATGAACTTGTGACCGCTATATTTGAAAAAGAATATAAAAAAATTGAAACATACAAGGTCAATTGTCTTATTTATTTCATCATGGATTACTCCGAAAAAATTGATGATGATGAAACATTTATTTCTATGCGTTATATTTATGACGAGAATAAATCACTTATAAAAATAGAACAAAAGCTAAACAATGGACGTTATCATACCCAGTGGGACAGAAATGACGCACTGAAGAAATATATAATAAATCAACTTTCTGAACTTCCATATCAGAAAAGAGACGAGGTCTATCAGACAATTTTAGAAAATATACCTATTGATGCAAGTTACTCCTTACCTCCAAGGCTAAAGCTTGTTAGCTAAGTTATAATTTCACTGAAGGCACCATTTGGTGCCTTTTTTTCAATGCAAATATATCCAAACTCAATGTAATCTATAAAAACCGTTTTACCTCCACATTATGAATAATATAAATATACACTGGCGCGCAGTGCTTTCCCCGCCTCGCCCGCCCGCTTTGCGGGGCGGTTTTAATGCAGTTGCACTGACACGCTCAGACCGCGCCGGGAATGGCGCGGTTTGCAGAAAATGAGGCAGGGAAACGCATGCAAAGCCATGCACCTTATCGATGCATGGCTTTTTTCAGTAAAAACGGGCGGATTTTCGGGGAATTTTACACAGACTGACGTGATGCCAGTTGCGCACTTTTACGCGAAAAAATCATGTTCTGCGCAGGGGTGAATTTTTCACGGCTGTCATCCACCGAAGCCGCGTCAGGCCTGAATCCGATGGCCGTTAAAATGTCGCTATCCTGTACGGAATAATTAATTTTTTCACCCTTCGCAAGCCAGGACAGAAGGGCTTCACGCAGGGCATCTGTGGCACGCTGTATGGCACAGTTTCGGGCAATGGCCGTCAGCTCACTGTAGCCCATCAGCTCCGGTGCCAGTGCCGCCGCCAGTGCTGTGCCGTGCTGCTGCATAAAATCATTCAGCCGGTCGCGGATGCTGATGTGCTGAACGGCTTCATGCGAACGAATATAACGACCAGCGGCCTGATTCACCTGCCATTTTCTGACTTCGATAATATTGCGTAATTCGTCCAGGCGACTGACGTTTCTGCCTTCTCCTGACAGAAGCCGCAGATATTCCTGTTCGGCCGCTGCCAGCTCATTTTTGCGTTGCAGCCATGCTGCTTTGTTATTCTGACAGGTGTCAAAGGCCTGCTGTAAGGCTGTGCTTTCCATCGTTATCTCTTTCTCATCATGCTGAAGAATAAAAATACGGTGTGCGGCGACGGCCGGTGTTAACCGGCAGCCCTCATTCCAGACGCAGCGAATATGATTGTGTTTTTAAGCGTACTGGCGGCAGTTCCTGTTTTTCATGCAGGCTTTCTGCCAGTTCGTCCGGCGTGACCGGGCGGACAATGAAACGGTTGATGGTCTGAAGCGTTTTAAACACCAGACCACAGCCCGGATCCGTGCACACATAAAAACGCTCGGTGACTTCCTGAGACAGACGCCTCGATGTTCTTGACAGTGCAAGGCCTTTACATCTCCGACAACAATATCCGGTAACAAGCATTCTTTTCGGGCGTTTCATACTGCCGGAGGCTGACGTCAGTGAATCGCGGTATCTCTGTTTGCCTGAAATGTATTCCATTCCTGAATCTTTACTGTCAGAGAAAAAGCTTTCACTCGCTTCAAATGTCGCAGAGCAATAAATATTCCGGCACTGTGCAATCATTATCTTGGTGCCATCGTCCATGAAATGTGCGCGACGGGTGTGAGCAACATGTCCACACGACGGGCAGTAAATCATGACAGCAGTCCTCTGGCCTTAAGCTCTGCTCCCTGCTGGTCTATTTTGTCCTGCCACACCTTGCGCTGTGCCGGTGTGCCTGCCACCTCATAATCCATGTGCGGGAGTGTTGCCGCTGACAGTCCGGTCAGCCGGAGAACCGGCTCACCGGTGAGGCTGATTTGCATCTGTTTTATTTTCTGTTCCAGCGATGATTTCACCTGCTGCATGACAGCCTTTTCCGGTGCGACGTAGCCCTGATGGCCGGTGGTGTTGGCGAGCGGATTTTCCTGTACCAGAATGCTCAGATGCATTGCCCGGACAAGCGCCTCACAGGTTTCATTCAGGGCGTGTTCCAGCTCATGCTCTGCATACAGACTCAGCAGGTGATGATGTGCCTTCCGGTAGGCGGTGGCCGTGCTGTCACACGCCCCTTTCAGGCGTTCACGTTCAAAATTCAGCACCACGGCCAGATTGTCATATTCCTGTACCAGCTCCCGGCGTGCCACGCGCTCAATGTGGCGCTGTTTCAGCTCGTCGCTCAGGACACCACCGGCTGCACGAAAGGCTGTGCGCCAGTCATCAGCGTCATTTCCGTCGGCCTGCGCCAGCGCATTTTTTTCCTGCTCTGCCCGTTCAATGGCCTTGACGGTCTCATCCATCAGTCGGGCGTTCTCAAGATGAGCGGCTCTGGCCTTTTCCAGTTGTGCCAGTGCGGGTTGCAGATATTCAGGGATGGTGTTGTCAGACATTTTCCGGCTCCTCGTCACTTCAGATTAAGAAAATTGTGACGTACACCGGACAACAACACGACGCATTGCAGATGTGCCAGTCCTGACACAGGAGACTCATCCTCAGACCGGCAAGCCAGGAAAAGGTCGCAGGAAAAACCGGCTTACTGTTTGTTTTTTTATATTTTACTGTTCACCTCTGTTCACCATAAGAAAAAAGATAAGTAATACAGTAAGTTAAATGGTGAACAATCGCAGTAATGACTGTTCACCGTCTGTTCACCACTGTTCACCCGCTCATGGACTTTTTGTGCTGTTTACTACTGTTTGTTTTTATTAATTCGCTGTGAATGAATAAGAAGAAACGATTTGTATTTCACTATAAAAATTACGAATTGCTTTAAGTGGCTTTAAATGACTTTAAGTGGGAATGAACAAAAAACACACAGTCATTGTAAGGCTGCCGGAACAAATCCCCCCTGTTGCGTCTGCCAAAAATATTCACAAAATAAAGCGCTACCCGAAGCCGGACGGACTTATCCGGTGCTGTATGGACATTAACGAGGTAGCCCGATGCAAGCTGTTTTTTCTTCCCCGTCTCCCGCCCCTGTGACGCCACTGATGCCGCTGCCGGACATCACGCAGGAGCGTTTTTTACGTCTGCCGGAAGTGATGCACCTGTGCGGCCTGTCACGCTCGACCATCTATGAACTCATCCGTAAGGGGGAATTTCCGCCGCAGGTGAGTCTTGGCGGTAAAAATGTGGCCTGGCTGCACTCTGAAGTCACCGCATGGATGGCCGGACGCATTGCCGGACGCAAACGGGGGTACGACGCATGATGATGCCCGCTCTGCAAAAACTCCCTTTTTCTGGCTTGCCTTTTTCCGGCATTTGCGGATATAGTTTTTCCGCTGCCGCAAAATCGGCAGCCGGGCGTGAGAACCCGAGTATGTTATCGGCGACATATGACGCGCCATGCGTCTTTTTTTGTGTCGCAATCAACGCCACAGAGCACCAGATTATGGTGTGGCGTGTGGTTTGCCGTGCAGGTATGATCCTGTTCGCAATCGCATGTTATGCCACTGAGTCAATGGTAGCTCAGGCGGGGCAGCCTCCGGGCTGGCCGGTTTCCGATAACGCCGGTATTCTCACCCCCGTCTGGGCTATCGCCATCGAGCGTGAGAACTCCGGCGATAGCGTCATTTACGCTGTTATCGGAGGTTGCCTTATGGCTACGACCCTTACCCCCTCACACCCTGAATTTGTCTTTGTGTTTGCGGCTGTCCGTCGCGCAGACCGTCATCCCCGTATCTGTATGCTTCGCACCGTCGCCGGTGATGAACGCAGCGCCCGCCGTTCCCTTGTCCGTGACTATGTGCTCTCCCTTGCTGCCCGTCTGCCGGTGGTGGAGGTGTCCCATGCGTAATAAAAAAGCCCCTCAGACCGTCTCAGCGCGTCATGACGCCCGTGAACACCTCAGCATTGAGGCTTACCATAAGCTCAACCGCGCCAGCGCCGTATCCCAGTTTGTTGGGGGTGATTTGATTCACCGTGAACTCTCCGGCCTGCATCAGCTCTACATTCCGCATATTTTCAGCTACCTGAATGAAGATATTGATTTTGTGCTGAATGAGCTGAAAGCCAAAGGCCTGTGCCGCGATTTTCTCGCCCAGCAGAAAGACCGGGGAGACAGGACGCATGTTTGATTTTCCCCAGCCCGGTGAGATTTACCGTTCTGCCGGTTTTCCCGATGTGGCCGTGGTCGGCATTCTGGAAGACGGTATTCCGTGGGAAATGCCGTACCGCTGCCCGGACATTGTCTGGAATCCGTACCGCCGTAAATTCAGTATCCTTGTGCGTATCCTCGCCGACGGGCGCACCACAGACATCCCGCTGGGGCGTTTTCTGCGGGAATTTACCTGTGACCGTCCTGACCTGTTTAAACGCAGCCCCGTAAACCGGCATGCGGTACTGAAAGAAATGGCCGGAGACCCGGAATTACAGAAATGGCGGGAGAAATATCTGGATATTTACCCGCAGGACACTGTTCCGGTCAGCCGGGCAGCACCGGTAGCGCGGGAATGGCGGGAAATTCCCCGCACGGAGCCTGACCCGGAAACCACCCCGGATAACAGTTACCGCAATTATCTGTAATTAAAAAACGACACCCGAAAAATTAAATGTGCGTATTCGCGCAGGGATACGCACGTCTTCAGGAGACGCAGATATGCCTTATCAGTTAATGCAACCGGCACGGAATGCAGTCATCTGTCACAGGGAGGAAAGCAAATGAAAACACCCTTACCGCCCGTCTTACGCGCTGCCCTTTACCGTCGCGCTGTCGCCTGTGCCTGGCTGACCGTGTGCGAACGTCAGCACCGCTACCCGCATCTCACCCTTGAGTCACTGGAGGCGGCCATCGCCGCTGAGCTGGAAGGCTTTTATCTGCGCCAGCACGGTGAGGAAAAAGGGCGTCAGATAGCCTGTGCCCTGCTGGAAGATTTAATGGAATCCGGCCCCCTGAAGGCCGCGCCGTCGCTGTCCTTTCTCGGGCTGGTTGTGATGGATGAACTCTGTGCCCGTCACATAAAAGCGCCGGTACTGCACTGAAGGAGAACAACACCATGAAAATGAACGTAACCGCCACCGTCAGCCATGCGCTCGGCCACTGGCCGCGTATTCTCCCGGCGCTGGGGATTCAGGTGCTGAAAAACCGTCATCAGCCCTGTCCGGTCTGTGGCGGGAGTGACCGCTTCCGTTTTGATGACAGGGAGGGGCGCGGCACCTGGTACTGCAATCAGTGTGGTGCCGGTGACGGCCTGAAACTGGTTGAAAAGGTGTTTGGTGTCTCCCCGTCCGACGCGGCCGCAAAGGTGGCTGCCGTGACCGGCAGCCTGCCCCCGGCTGACCCGGCAGTGACGGCTGCCGCCGTTGCTGAAACAGAAGCTGCCCGGAAGAACGCTGCCGCACTGGCACAAACCCTGATGGCAAAAACCCGTCCCGGAACCGGTAACGCCTACCTGACCCGCAAGGGCTTTCCCGGCCGGGAATGCCGGATGCTGACCGGCACACACAGAGCCGGTGGCGTGAGCTGGCGTGCCGGTGACCTTGTGGTGCCACTGTATGACGACAGCGGCGAACTGGTTAACCTTCAGTTAATCAGTGCTGACGGCCGTAAGCGCACCCTGAAAGGCGGACAGGTCAGGGGCACCTGTCACACCCTTGAAGGACAGAATCAGGCCGGAAAACGTCTGTGGATAGCGGAGGGATACGCGACCGCACTTACCGTGCATCACCTGACCGGTGAAACGGTGATGGTGGCGCTTTCTTCCGTGAACCTCCTTTCTCTGGCCAGCCTTGCCCGGCAGAAGCATCCGGCCTGTCAGATTGTCCTTGCCGCAGACCGTGACCTCAGCGGTGACGGCCAGAAAAAAGCCGCCGCAGCCGCAGATGCGTGTGAGGGCGTTGTTGCCCTGCCGCCGGTCTTCGGTGACTGGAATGATGCCTTCACGCAGTACGGCGGGGAGGCCACCCGTAAGGCCATTTACGATGCCATCCGGCCACCGGCTGAAAGCCCGTTCGACACCATGAGCGAAGCAGAGTTTTCCGCCATGAGTACCAGCGAAAAGGCCATGCGTATCTATGAGCATTACGGTGAGGCGCTCGCGGTCGATGCCAACGGCCAGCTTCTGTCCCGCTATGAAAATGGTGTCTGGAAGGTGCTGCCGCCACAGGACTTTGCCCGGGATGTGGCCGGGCTGTTTCAGCGTCTGCGCGCGCCGTTCTCCTCCGGGAAGGTGGCCTCCGTGGTGGACACCCTGAAGCTGATTATTCCACAGCAGGAAGCCCCCTCCCGCCGCCTGATTGGCTTTCGTAACGGCGTGCTCGACACGCAGAACGGCACGTTCCACCCGCACAGTCCGTTACACTGGATGCGCACCCTGTGCGATGTGGATTTCACCCCGCCGGTGGACGGTGAAACGCTGGAGACCCACGCCCCCGCGTTCTGGCGCTGGCTTGACCGTGCCGCCGGTGGCCGTGCGGAAAAACGCGACGTGATTCTGGCCGCACTGTTTATGGTGCTGGCAAACCGCTACGACTGGCAGCTCTTTCTGGAGGTGACCGGTCCCGGCGGCAGCGGCAAAAGTATCATGGCCGAAATAGCCACCCTGCTGGCCGGGGAGGATAACGCCACGTCGGCCACCATTGAGACGCTGGAATCCCCGCGTGAACGTGCCGCGTTAACTGGCTTCTCACTGATACGCCTGCCGGACCAGGAAAAATGGAGCGGCGACGGTGCCGGACTCAAGGCCATCACCGGCGGCGATGCGGTGTCCGTGGACCCGAAATACCGGGATGCGTACTCCACGCATATCCCGGCGGTGATTCTGGCCGTGAACAATAACCCGATGCGCTTCACCGACCGCAGCGGCGGCGTGTCACGCCGGCGGGTGATTATTCACTTCCCGGAACAGATAGCCCCGCAGGAGCGCGACCCGCAGCTTAAGGACAAAATCACCCGCGAGCTGGCGGTCATCGTGCGTCACCTGATGCAGAAGTTCAGCGACCCGATGCTCGCCCGGTCACTGCTTCAGTCCCAGCAGAACTCAGACGAGGCACTGAACATCAAACGGGATGCCGACCCGACGTTTGATTTTATCGGCTATCTGGAAACCCTGCCGCAGACCAGCGGCATGTATATGGGGAACGCCAGTATCATCCCGCGTAATTACCGTAAATACCTCTATCACGCCTATCTGGCCTACATGGAGGCAAACGGCTACCGGAATGTACTCAGTCTGAAAATGTTCGGGCTGGGGCTGCCGGTGATGCTGAAGGAATACGGACTGAATTACGAGAAGCGCCATACCAAACAGGGGATACAGACCAACCTGACGCTGAAAGAGGAAAGCTACGGCGACTGGCTGCCAAAATGTGACGACCCTGCGACAGCCTGACCCACCTGACCGGCATCTGCCGGTCTTTTTTTATCCCTGAATTCCCCGAAGGTGAACAATCCACTGTTCACCCTTCACCGTATATTCACCCGTTATCACACTGAAATTTAAAGAGAAAAATGAAAGGTGAACAGTGTGAACAATCAAATCAAAAAAAAACTTTTTTCTCCCTGTGTGATTTCAGTTCGGGGGATTAATCACCGGTATGAGTCACACCGGCAGAATGCCGGAGGTGAAGAATCGAATGTTCACCCTTCACCCATTATTCACCACCTATCACTCTGAAATAAAAGGAGAAAACAGAAAGGTGAACAGTGTGAACAGTTCTTTCGAAAAAAAATTTTTTTCCTGAGTTAACATGCGTGAAGATACGTGTAAAAATTAATCGATAGATATTATATGTATAAGGATGTGTATAAATGAATTATAATAGAAAAATATAAACGATTTGAATCAAATGGTTATATGGCAATTTTGACTCCTGTGATCTTCCGCCAAAGTTCCTCTTCTGAACTCTCCCGATGTCAACAAAACCCCGTCTAATCCCTTATATATCAGGCTTTCTTTGTATCCTGAGGTCACCCAACTTCAACCCATATCAAGTTGTTTTCGGGAGGGCATTAGGGGTATCAGGTTGGTTACTGGCGGAAATCCCCCCAGGAGGATGGATTCATCAAAAGCCGATCGGTGGTCATTACGCTATCATGATGAAATCATCGACACCTTTGAGAAAGATCCTTATACGGGAAGACGTCCTATTGTCGATATAAAGCCGATGGACTGGCTTGGGATTCTTCGTCGCCTTGAAAAACGCAGCGCTTTAGAAAAAATGTGCAAAGTTCGCCAGCGTTGTAACGAAGTCTTCTGGTGGAGAAGATGAATGATATCGTGGCGAAGCACTTTCCGTCAGCGTTATCAGCAAAATAACACTGTTCATATACAGTTCTCTGGCATACTACGTGGGTTATAGCATTACGGATTTTATTTAAACGGAGGCGACATGTCAGACAAAGACTTAACCCAGTCCCCGGCAGGCGAATTTGTTATGTTTGCCAGCGATGACGGTGAGGTACGCGTTGAATGCCGCTTTGAGCAAGAAACACTCTGGTTGCCCCAGGCAACTATTGCTAACCTTTATCAGGTTACTCCCCAGGCCATTACGCAACACATTAAAGCTATCTACGAAGAAGGCGAACTTGAACAAAATGCAACCTGTAAGTCTTACTTACAAGTTCAACAGGAAGGAAATCGTCAGGTAAGCCGCAATATGCTTCACTACAGCCTGCCCGTCATTCTCGCCGTTGGCTATCGTGTTCGCTCGCCTCGCGGCACGCAATTCCGCCAGTGGGCCACCCAGACGCTTCAGGAATACCTGATCAAAGGTTTTGTGATGGACGATGAGCGGCTGAAAAATCCACCTGTCGGTTCATCGGTTGTGCCCGACTATTTTGATGAGATGCTCGAACGCATCCGCGATATTCGCGCCAGCGAGCGTCGGGTTTATTTGCGGGTGCGGGAGATCTTTGCGTTAGCTGCCGACTATCAGCCATCGCTAAAAGAGACCACGCAGTTTTTTCAAACCATCCAGAACAAGCTGCATTTTGCCTGTACCGGGCATACCGCTGCTGAACTCATCCACAAGCGTGCCAATGCCAGCCAGCCGCACATGGGTTTGACCAGTTATAAAGGTGAAGAGGTGCGTAAGGGCGACGTGACGGTGGCAAAAAATTATCTCACCCAGGATGAAGTCAGCGAACTTAATCGCGTGGTTAATATGTGGCTGGACTTTGCCGAGGATCAGGCCCGTCGTCGTCAGCAGGTCTTTTTGCGCGACTGGCAGGATAAGCTGGATCAGTTTCTGCAATTTAACGACCGCGAGGTTCTGCAGGGCGCAGGTAAAGTCAGCAAGAAAATGGCCGATGAAAAAGCGCAGGCGGAATATAGTCAGTTTGCTGAACAACAACGGCGCTTAAAAGAAGCCGAAGGCGAAAAGGATATTGCCGCTTTGCTACAGTGGAAAAAAGAGGCTAAAAAGTAACTCAGAATGCCCTCAAACTCCACACGCAAAATCATTTGGGGGGGCTTATGGGGGTTACTCATTTATCCAGCATAAACTTAAAATCAATGAGTTAAAAATCAAATGCGACTCCTGTAATCGCCCAAATGCCTCTGCTGGTATTTATCAATCCCTTGCTATACCGTTAAAACGGTACACTTTCTTCTGCTCGCGATTCAATCGGTTTTATCAAAGCATTCTAACCGTTGATGACTATAAAGGCGACAGGTCTCTCCAACCAAGTACCAAATTGGTTATTCCTACTAGTAAGATTTCATATTATCTATATAAGAAAATAACCACTGACAACCTGATTGTTATTTCATCATCAAAAATCGCCATTTAAATTATTAATATACACAGCATATAGCAATATATGTAGCATCTGTATCAAATATTCTTAAACATATTCACTTTATATCATTCTTATTTTTGCAATAATCTTAATTGCTGATTATTTTGGGTTGCGGTAGTATGGATTCCGCTAGCGTCAGCATACTTAACAGGCCCTTAATTAGGTTTACGACTTATTGAAATGCGGAATTTCCCGCAATTCCTTTATTGCAGTGATACACAAGCATGCAAAAAACGGCCACAACGCCTTCAAAGATATTAGACATTACGGCAGCAGCATTTTTAATTGTTGCTTTTCTTACAGGGATTGCTGGAGCGCTACAAACACCAACACTCAGTATATTCCTCGCGGATGAATTAAAGGCCCGACCAATTATGGTTGGATTCTTTTTTACCGGCAATGCGATTATGGGGATTCTGGTAAGTCAGTTTTTAGCCAGACACTCCGATAAGCAAGGCAACCGAAAATTATTAATTCTGTTATGCTGCCTGTTTGGCGTGATGGCCTGTACCCTTTTCGCATGGAATCGTAATTATTTCATCCTGTTATCTACAGGCATATTGTTGAGTAGTTTTGCGTCCACTGCTAATCCACAAATGTTTGCTCTCGCCCGTGAACACGCCGATATGAACGGCCGTGAAACGGTGATGTTCAGTACTTTTTTGCGTGCCCAGATATCTCTCGCCTGGGTCATTGGCCCACCACTCGCCTATGAACTGGCAATGGGATTTAGCTTTAAGGTGATGTATCTCACTGCGGCCATCGCATTTGTTCTCTGCGGCCTGATAGTCTGGCTCTTTCTACCATCAATACAGAAAAGCATTCCTGCCACGACCCGCCCCGTAGATATGTCCACGACCTCTCACAGCCGACGAGATACCTGGTTACTTTTCGTGGTTTGTACAATGATGTGGGGTGCTAATAATCTTTACATTATCAATATGCCGTTATTTATTATTGATGAATTACATTTCACCGACAGATTAGCTGGTGAAATGATCGGCATTGCCGCCGGGCTGGAAATTCCGGCAATGCTCATTGCGGGTTACTTTATAAAACGCATTGGAAAGCGTTTTTTAATGCTGATTGCCATCGTAAGCGGTATCTGTTTTTATGCCAGTGTATTGATGGCAACGACCCCTACCGTAGAGCTGGAATTACAAATACTCAATGCAATATTCCTGGGTATTCTCTGCGGTATTGGTATGCTTTACTTTCAGGACCTGATACCCGAAAAAATTGGCTTCGCCACTACACTATATGCCAACACCTCACGCGTGGGCTGGATAATAGCCGGTTCACTCGACGGTATCATGGTCGAAATCTGGAGTTATCATTCCTTGTTCTGGCTGGCGATAGGTATGCTGAGCATCGCAATGATATGTCTGCTGTTTATTAAAGACGCTTAACTGTTTAAAACTAAAACAAGATGCTCCGTCATCAACACTGACAGCGCGCCCTTCCTCATATAGATATGCATTAATAATTGCAGCCACTACAACACCATTCTCTTTTTGCGCGTTATCATGATTTCCTTTACTTCTATGATCATGACAACTGTTGCTATTTTCAGGATTCGCCAGAACTGGCGTAGCCAGAAATGAGATTGATACAACGGAGACAACGCCGGGCCATAGTCGTCAATTTTGCTATTATGTTCGTAAACATAAACGACAAAATTGAATGCAGAGGGGAAAAATGGGTTCCACCAGAAAGGGGATGCTGAACGTTTTGATTGCCGCCGTATTATGGGGGAGTTCCGGTGTCTGCGCACAATACATCATGGAACAAAGCCAGATGTCGTCGCAGTTTCTGACAATGACACGTCTGATATTTGCTGGCTTTATTCTGCTGACGCTCTCATTTTTTCACGGCGATAAAGTCTTCTCGATAGTAAAAAATCATAAAGACGCCATCAGCTTGCTGATTTTTTCCGTGCTTGGTGCGCTGACAGTACAACTGACCTTCTTACTAACCATAGAAAAATCAAATGCGGCTACGGCAACGGTACTACAGTTCCTCTCGCCAACAATTATTGTGGCGTGGTTCTCGCTGGTTCGTAAATCGCGCCCAGGAATTCTGGTATTCGCCGCGATCATGACGTCGCTTATCGGTACTTTTTTGCTGGTGACTCACGGAAATCCCACCTCACTCTCGATTTCTCCCGCAGCACTCTTCTGGGGAATCGCCTCGGCTTTTGCTGCTGCGTTCTACACCACTTACCCCTCTACGCTCATTTCTCGCTACGGTACGCTGCCCATCGTCGGCTGGAGTATGTTGATTGGTGGTCTTATCCTGCTCCCTTTTTATGCCAGGCAAGGAACAAACTTTGTGGTTAACGGCAGCTTAATCCTGGCATTTTTCTATCTCGTCGTCATCGGCACATCGCTGACGTTTAGTCTGTATCTGAAAGGTGCACAGTTAATTGGCGGGCCGAAGGCCAGTATATTGAGTTGTGCAGAACCGCTAAGCAGTGCACTACTCTCTTTATTGTTACTCGGCATCACGTTTACCCTACCGGACTGGTTGGGAACGCTGTTGATTCTTTCATCAGTGATATTGATTTCAATGGACTCCCGCCGTCGCACCAAAAAAATATAGGCGTCTGGTACGATATCATCGCCTGTTAGCAACCCGGTTGCGTCATCGCGTCCGGGTCTGACGTTAGGCTTATAATTAATATTTTCACATCCCATCTGTATTCGGCCTGAACTGGCACTTCTTGCTGAACGCATAAGATACGTTTAGCACAAGCTAATGATAGCGGAGGAATTTGACTACACTTACGCTTTATACGACCTATATCTACAGAGGCTGAAGCCATGAAATCACTGACACTCTTTTTTATCGCCATTTGCCTCATTCTCCCCACCATTGTGCAGGCGGAGTCACCGTTCAGTTCGCTACAGTCGGCAAAAGAAAAAAAAGTCGTATTGCAGGATTTACGCAAACTTTGTACCCCGGAGGCATCATTATCTGACGATGCATGGGAAAAAATGATGCTATCCGATAAAAATAATCAACAACATATACGTGAAGCCATCGTAGCAATGGAGAGAAATAATCAGAATAATTACTGGGAAGCGCTAGGAAAAGTAGAGTGCCCGGATATGTAATTACGTGACTATTCTGAAAAATAGACAAGAACGGGGATCTTATATCTGATTCCTGTTCATCTTTCTTTCCTGTCAGACGTAAACCCTCGTTTATTATCTTCACCTCCCTCGTAAAAATGAACACTTCCATCAGGATTATGATCACATTCCCTTTTACATTACATTTATCGAATTACACATATCCCAGCAATCAATTGAAATTTATCTATTTTTCTCTCATAACTCAGTAGGTATAGTAATGGGTTTAAAAATGAGCGAATTTTGATATCGCCCCTCCAGGGAAAGATGGTGAACTCTGTTCATAGAATGTTTATATGGAGAAGCAAGAGATGGAAAGCGCAGATCTGGATTTAGCTGAAAGCCAGGAAATGGTATTAGGGCTTGCAAAAGCATTGGGCATGGGCGCGTCACTTGCTGAGTTGCATGGTGTCACCCCTGACACACTGGAAGGAATATATGCATATGCATATGACTTTTATGAAAAGGGACGGCTGGATGAAGCTGAATTATTTTTTAAATTCCTCTGTATTTATGACTTCCAGAATTATAACTATCTAAAAGGTTATGCAGCAGTATGTCAGTTAAAGAAACAATATCAAAAAGCGTATGATATCTATAACGTCTGCCTGATACTTTGCCCCAACGATGACTTCTCGACTGTTTACTATATGGGACAATGTCAGATGGGACTAAACAACATCGCCATCGCAATCGAATGTTTTAAATCTGTCGTAGAATATAGTTCCAATGAAAAAATAAAAGGGATGGCCAGCACCTGGCTTGAATTGTTAGACATGCATAAAAAAGAGGCCACAGGAAATAAGGAGTCTACAGAGTGAACAGTATAAATAAGGTAGCTCATTCCAGTTCTGTGGAACCACTCAGGCAAGAAAAGTATAAGCTCCCCATTATCAATGAATTTCTTGCCGGACATATAAATTTTAACAGTTCAGGGGAGACATTGAGTTTAATACCAGAGCTTATAAAACCCATACAATCTCCAGCGGCAGAAACTATGCACGCGCTACAAAAGTTATCAAGACGTTAGTAACAACTGATTTCCTTTCTATACCCACAATAGCGAAAGAAAAAGGAAAACACTATGAGCGGAAATTCAAGTATTACAACTATAATTTCGCAGCAAGATAAAATACATCGCATTGAAGGAAGGTCATATTCTGATGAGGAAATGCTACGTATTAATAAAAACATGCTGCAAGCATTTCCCGACAGTCTTAATAAAAATGCTGAAAGAATTGATAAAAACGATGCTTCTTTTATTGGTGAAAGACCCAGTCTGGGCAAACCATCGATAAATACTAAAGATATTAACTTATCTAAACTTTTAAATGTTATGAACAGTATGCAATCCGCGCCAGATAATGACAGCATACGAAATAACATCAATAAATTAATTCCAGTATACGAAAGTAAGCTTGATAACTACCGAAATGCAACCCGTAAATACTCTAGTCTGGTGAATTCAAGTAAACAAGCTAATGACAAAATGGTACATGCAAAGAAATACTTCGACAATGCAGATAAACAGGTTAGATCTCAGTTAAAAAAAAGAAATAATTTACTAAACCAGATAATAGTATTACCTGAACATAATCCAGAACGTCATGAGCTTGAGCAAAAACTTGCCCTCACAGGAAAAAACCTTGATCTGGCAATAGAAAAAAAGAAAACTGCAGACAAATCATTAGGGTGTTCCGTAATTGTACAAGATGCGCTACTGTCACAAACAATGGCCGTTTATGATGAGTTAAGTGAACAAGAAAAAAATAACGCCTTCTCAACCAACCTTTGCTTATCTACAGAAGTGCATGAAAATAAAAGCAATACATCACAATTTATATTACTAATGACATCGTTGCTGGAAGTAATGGGAGATACGTCTATTGAGTCATTACAAAGCCAGTCTGATGTTATGAAAGAAATAAATCGTGCACGTGAAGCCAGGATGAATGATATGGCAAAAACTTCCAAAAAATTGTCACACATCATGAAGATTATCAATTATGTAATTACCGCCAGTTCAGTATTATTAAGTGTTGCAATTGTTATCGGTGGAGTAGCAACAGCTATTTTTTCTGGTGGCCTCACCTTCTTTGCCGCAGTATCTATTGCCAGCGGCTTAATTGGCCTGTCTTTAGTTGCTATTGATGTTTTTGGTCAATTATTTTTCGATGTTTCGCCGGTCTCATGGGTCATGCAAAAATTTTTTGAAGGCACAACATGGCTGGTAGAACATTACGATCTGAAATTAAAAATTATCGACAAGATCATGGAGGCCGTTGGTTTTAACAATGATCAAATCGATATGTTTAATGATGTCTATGCAATTATCGAGGTGATTATAGTTACTCTTATCATAGCCGTCGCTACATTTGTAATATGTAAACAATTGGTTGCCACCTTTACCGCCGATGCCGCAGAAGCAGCGTCAACTGCAGCAATGAAAACGGCAGAGCAAACAGCAGAACAGGTAGTAGAGAAGACTGTAGAGAAAGCGACAGAAGAGACAGCAGAGAAGGCAGCTGAAAAAACAGTGGAGAAGATAGCAGAAAATGTCGCGAAAGGTCTTGGGAAAAAAATCACATTAAAAATAATTGGCGCAACGGTGAAAATTCATGCACTGGATATTGCATTTTTTTCATTATGTAATGCAGTTGTTAACGTCGGATATCAAAATAATATAGCTAGCGCTGATATAGCAAGAGAAAACATTCAGGTTGAACAAGAAGTTAATAAGGGCATTTTGCAGATTATGGAGTCACTTGAAAAAGCGATCAATGAAATGGTGGCCTCATTAAGCAACATACTGCAAGACCGCTACAGAGCATTACAATCCAGTATGAATACTTTAGCTTAAAAGGAGTAATAAAAATGGAACCAATCAGCAAGACAACAGTTACGTTATCAAAGCCGGTATATCTGGATAACCTACCCGAAAAAGCTGACATCAAAAAAAATATAGCATTAAATGAATTTGGACTACCGATTTATTCTCCAGAAAACAACAATCAAGGAAGCAATAAACAAAAACTGATAAAACCTGAGCAAGAAATTACCGCTGACAACAAAGAAAAACTATTAGAAAAAATGTACCTTATCACACAAAATACGGAGCAATCCTTTAAAGAAGATAAAATTAAATTCACAGATAAAAGTGTACAAATCGGCGATGACAAAATTGAATTTAACAACGCTGGTGAAGCTATATACGTTAATAGTCAAAAAGAAAAATTCAATATCCTTAACATATTAGATAATATGACGCCACGGCAGCAAATTATAATGGAATTATGTCTGCGAGTTTATAATGATATGAATATCTCAACATCAAAACTGGTGACATCTATGAGTGGACTGTATCAGGAATTGATAAAAGAGCAGGCACATAAGACAAGAGTGGCCGCAGCCATTTCTCTGGTAACATCGATTGCTGCCTGTAGTATAACCGTCGGCATTCAGGTCCTTTCGGCTGTCAGTACAATGAAAAAATCTGCAACAACACCTGCACCTCAGAAAATAAGTGAACAAAAAACAAACGAGCCGAAAGAATATATAAAAAATCAGGAAGTAGATATCAAAGAAAATATGAGTGAAACTAAAGAAAATGGTATCGAAACGGGTGAAACGGGTGAAATGGGTGAAATGGGTGAACAATGTAAAAAAGTTGAAGAAGAGCCACAGAACAAAAAAGAAGAAGAAAAACAATCCCATGACGATTATAAAGCAACAAACCAGAACAGATGGCTTGCTGTATCCACAATGATGGAAGGTATATCTATTCATTCTCACGTGATCAATCAAGCAATTATTGCACTAGGAAAAACAGGCGAAGAATATATAAGATCTGAAAAAGACATAAAGGAAGTTAATAAAAACAACGCCCACACTTCAGAGCAAACATTAGAATCACAAATAAGCAGTTCAGTACAAGCTAAAACTAGCATGCTGGAGATGATGAACTCTATTGTTAATACTATTCTCAATACCGATCAGACGCTGGTAGACAATATGCGCAAGTCATAATATATAATAATATTATTTTTCGACAGGAGAGGATCATGAGCAACGAAACAATACATTTTGAACACATCGTAAATATACCAAAGACTGATTCACTCTTACAAAAAGAGGATAAAAAATCACTCCCAAATACCACCACTGCATTTGAAAAGTATCAAAGAATGTCATCTATGCAAGATATTAAAGTAGAGCATGCTCGTTCGATTATCACTCCAGAAATTGAAAAATTATTACAAGAACTGAATGGCAGCAGAAACTTACTAAACAAGCTTGATATTAAATTAAAAATGTCACTCCCTGAATTGTCTTTACAATTTGATGGGGCCCAATTCCATCTAAGCAACAGCGCTGTGAATGTATCACTTACTCCTGAGCAGAAAGGATTAATTACTACCATCAACCAACAACTTAAATTTATCTTCGAAAGTATTAAATCTCTCGAAAAAATCTTAGAAAATAGCTTTTCCCGGCAGTTGACCAATAACAGCCTGTTGAACATATTAAGTGGCCTTAATAACGATATATTCTCTGAAAGTGGTAAACAAGTAATTAAAAGTTGTTTCTTATCTATACTAACAAAGCTGAATAGTTTAACTGAAACAAAAAATCTTTCTCACGCAGAGAAATTTGTAGTACAGCAATGTATTAATAAAATAAATCAGATTTCAATGAACACTTATGCACCAGACAGTAGTGTAAGTGGCAGCAATGATGTTAGCACAAATAGCAACAGCTCTATGATTTCCGACATGCAATTATGCAATGAAATTGCTGATTTAATGACTATTTTAGATACTGATTATCTTGGAATATACGAATACGCAGTATCAGCAATGACGAGGTACTGGAAAGATTTCAGTAATCAAATACAGGGAAATCTTGCTAACTGGACACATGCAGACAAAGAGGATATTTATTTTAACGTTGACGAATTTCAAAAAGCATTGAAGAACTTCTATTCTTGTACCTGGGACCAAAAAAACCAGACATATGTATATCATTATTGTCATGATTATATATTATACCCTCCACAACCGACACCACCACCAGAGACGCCTATTGGCGTTCCACTCGATGAAGCGATGAAATGGTGTTCAGCATTTGGTTTGCAGCCAATACCACCAAATAACACAAAACCAACATATTCCCCTATTATTGAAGAGCCACCAGGAAGTGGGCTTTATATAATCATACCCGATCCTAAAATTATTATGCAGTTATCTAATTCTGCCGATGCTCTCAAATATGATAATAAAAACAAAGCGAAAAAACCAGATAAAGATAATCACGGATACAAAATATCTACCGCTGAATATCAGGCCTGGCAAACGGCATTTAATACAGAAATAGAAAATATAAAAACTGATGTTCAGATCCTGACATCAAGGTACAGCACAGCAAACTCCACTTATGATCTGGTTATAAAACTATTATCTTCTACTATCACAGCACTATTCGACTCAGCAAAAGGATATTTAAACTTCTAATTAATATTCCTGGTCTTGTATTTCTGGACCAGGATTTTTATTTCAACATCAACTTCCTGTCATCATTTTCATCAGAATCGCAAAAAATGAGCATTTTTTGATAGTGTGCCTTTTCCATTTCGTTATTTTATCCATGTTTATTTTAAACCACATCACTAAAAACGGAAGGAGCGATCTGATGCAAGAACATTATGGAAAAAACGATTCATTCCAATACATCTTTGGCGATTTTATATTAAAAAACAATGGTGTTTTATTATTCAAAAACAAAGAGCATCATATTCCCCCAAAAGAACTTGGGGTAATTATTTTATTGCTTAATGCCGATGGTGAAATAGTTAGCAAAGAGGAGATCATCGATAAAGTCTGGAGCTCCAGTGTTGCCAGCGATGAATCTCTGACGCGATGTATTTATGCGTTAAGAAAACTATTACATGAAAATAAACAATGTAAGTATATAGAAACAGTCTATGGCCGCGGTTACCGTTTTACTGTTCCCATTGTAGTTGTTACCGATAACGAACCGGTAAAATCATCAACCACCCTAGCTGTGTTTCCTTTTCGTACTGAAGGTTCTATAAATATAGTAAAACTGCACTACGAACTGGTACAAGGATTATCAAAATATGCCTTTTGTGGCTTAGATATTTTACCGGCATCCGTTACTAACGAAGTGATTGACTTTTCCAGTATTCATCAATTTATTAATCAAACCAGCCCTGAATACTATATTATGGGACAGGTTATTCACTATGGCCAAAACTGGAGATTATTTGTTGAACTTGTCCATGCCAAAACGCATAAACTTATTGAACACCAAAGTATTGATTTCAACCCTGAAAATCCATTATCCATCTTATTATCTCAGCTTATTAATATTCTCATTGAGAAAATACCCAATATAAATCTACAGTCCATAAACATGCAACAAATGCCATCGCTGGATTCTGCTGTAATGTACATGAATGGCAGGATGGAGATGTATTGTTATACCCCTGACAGCCTGAGACGTGCGATGGCCATATTTATGGATTGTGTTAGTATACAACCACAGAATACCATGCCATATTGTTGTCTGGCTGAATGTTATATTTCATTAGCATTTCTCGGCCTATACAACCAAAAACAAGCAATTACAGCAGCAATGACTGCTGTAGAAACAGCTCTCGATATTAACCCATCAAACTCTCAGGCACTTGGATTATTAGGATTGATTAGCGGTCTGAAAAACAAACACTCCATCGCCGTTGTTCTATTTAAACAAGCACATTTACTAAAACCAAATTCACCAGATATTTATTATTACAACGCTCTTTTTTGTTTCTTGAAAGGAGATATAGGCAAGGCACTAACTTTAATAGATAAAAGTCTCAACCTCGCTCCCAACAAAATGGGAATTAGCGTGCTTAAACTCTTCATTTTATATTATAAAGCTACTCTCGATGAGACAATTTCTTTTGCATTAACATTGATTAATCAAAACAATGGTAGTAATCCCATTGTTTCAGCCATGATAGCTTTGCTTATGGCGTTAAAGGGACATAAAGATAAAGCCAAAAGTCTATTAGTCAAATTTGACACGAATTCCAACTCTGATTATATATCTGCAAACACACTTTACACAAAATACTTACTCTATGGCGATTCAATTAAAGCAGACATTATGAAATTTCTGACCAATGTCAACGTAAGTAGTGTGAATGGAATCATACTCCCTTTAATTCTTACGGCTTATGGAAAAAAGGAATTCGACAAGCGTTGGCAACAACTAATAAAAGACAATGATATTTGGTCACATGTCTTAATTAATGATCCACGTTTCGCCAGTATGAAACACCAGCTTAAACAGATTGAAGTTGCACACAGCGTCGATTAACCATTAAAGTTTGTCGTTGCCCTGCCAATACAGGGCAACATATTTTAACCTATTTTTCCATACACAATAATGATGATGATTGTGCGCCAGCATATGATGTCATCCCAGTTTTGGGATCAAATTTCTCATACATCGTATTTGTCCAATAATCAGGACTGGTAAATATCGAGTTATAAGAGGTTAGATCACCATATTCTCCCCACAACTTTCCTACTTCACGAGGAACAACTCCACCACTTGGATAACTCGCTAAATCGGCTACTGCATCTGGCAGGTTATGCCCACCACTTGAGCACTGTGACTTAATATCACTCCAGGAACGCTGTAATGCAGAACCACCACTCTGGAACCATTTTTCCAGCGTAACTGAAAAAGTAACATTATTTCCTCGCCCATTCTTCGGTGTTCCTGTAATAGTAGCCTTCCATCCAGGTATACCTGCTGATTTAAACAGCACCTCTCCGCCACTACTCACAGTTATCCAGTTAACATCTGCTTTCCAGTTATAATCTGTATTAGACGCATTGTTATCTAAAATAAGAGTAAATCTAGCACCATCAAACCCTGTCTTTGGAAAGCCAGTTAATGATGAAAAAGTTTTCCCATTAACACGCAAGGCTTCAACACGAACATACGGAAGAATATCATAATAAGGCTGTCCATTCACAGTTCCGCCAGGAAGTTCCAACCTGGATTGCAAATTAGTTCCATCTCTTTGTGCCGTATATATACGTTCATATTGTCCATCGCCGGCATAAACCCATTTACCCCCGCCCTTCGGAAAAGCATTTTGCAACAAGACAGAACCTTCAGTTAATAAATAAAAATGATTGGTGAGTGGATTATTAAAAGCATCGAACAGATAAGCATCAACAATTAAATCACCATCAACAACAGTCCATAAATTTCTAATACGCAGTTGCGACGTGAATGGACTTGCTTCACCAGGATTAATGGTATAATTGTTGGAATATTGTGATTCACTCCAGCCCGACATTTTCAGCTCAGCTTTTATACTTCCCCCTGCCGTATGAGCCCTATAGTTTCTTTGGTATTTCCCATTAGAAACATAACTCCAGTTTTCTCCTGCAAGAGTATCAGTATTATTGACCTTCACTGAATTGTCATCCAGTTGAGCACCACCATCAACAATAGCATTACCGAATTCATCGAAAAGATTTATCGTCACCATAACACGATCGCCAGCGGTATAAACAGTCGCATCCGTGACAATGTTCGAATTAATATATGCCGCCACACCAGATATTATTTTATAGAGTGAAGATGTAATCTCTCCATCCCATGTTATTAATTTCAGTTTGGCCACCAGATTTTCCTGAGCGAACTTCGCAGTCCAGATCATAGTATATTCGCCATTATTATGGTCAGCCCATCCATCTGAATCGGGCACGTCGACTCCACCGACTTCGTAGGTTTCTAAATACGATCCGGCTAATTTTGCTGCCAGCCCAGGCACTGGGTTGCCATACTCATCCCGGAACATTACGGTAACAATAATTTTCTCACCAACAGTGTATCCGGTTTTATCCGTCCTGATGGTGGAATTAATCTTCACTGGCTCATTGGCGCGGATGATATACGTGTCCGACCGTTTATTCTCGCTCCAGCCCGCCAGTTTCAGCGTGGCGTGATAGTCATCGCCCGCCGTCTGCGTGCGCCAGGTGGCGGTGTACGTTCCGTCCGTTCCCGTCCAGCTGCCGGACGGGCCGTCCGCGCCTTCCACCGTCACGCTGCTGCCGGACAGTAATGCCGCACCGTCCGGCACCGCATTCCCCTGCGCATCCCTCAGCGTTACCGTCACCGTAATGGGCTCTCCGGCAGCATATTCCGTCCGGTCCAGTGTGATGGCGGAGTTAAGGCTCACGGCCTCACTGGCACGGATGATATACGTGTCCGACCGTTTATTCTCGCTCCAGCCCGCCAGTTTCAGCGTGGCGTGATAGTCATCGCCCGCCGTCTTCGCACGCCAGGTGGCGGTGTATGTTCCGTCCGTTCCCGTCCAGCTGCCGGACGGGCCGTCCGCGCCTTCCACCGTCACGCTGCTGCCGGACAGTAATGCCGCACCGTCCGGCACCGCATTCCCCTGCGCATCCCTCAGCGTCACCGTCACCGTAATGGGCTCTCCGGCAGCATATTCCGTCCGGTCCAGCGTGATGGCGGAGTTAAGGCTCACGGCCTCACTGGCACGGATGATATACGTGTCCGACCGTTTATTCTCGCTCCAGCCCGCCAGTTTCAGCGTGGCGTGATAGTCATCGCCCGCCGTCTTCGCACGCCAGGTGGCGGTGTATGTTCCGTCCGTTCCCGTCCAGCTGCCGGACGGGCCGTCCGCGCCTTCCACCGTCACGCTGCTGCCGGACAGTAATGCCGCACCGTCCGGCACCGCATTCCCCTGCGCATCCCTCAGCGTCACCGTCACCGTAATGGGCTCTCCGGCAGCATATTCCGTCCGGTCCAGCGTGATGGCGGAGTTAAGGCTCACGGCCTCACTGGCACGGATGATATACGCGTCCGACCATTTATTCTCGCTCCAGCCCGCCAGTTTCAGCGCGGCGTGATAGTCATCGCCCGCCGTCTTCGCACGCCAGGTGGCGGTGTATGTTCCGTCCGTTCCCGTCCAGCTGCCGGACGGGCCGTCCGCGCCTTCCACCGTCACGCTGCTGCCGGACAGTAATGCCGCACCGTCCGGCACCGCATTCCCCTGCGCATCCCTCAGCGTCACCGTCACCGTAATGGGCTCTCCGGCAGCATATTCCGTCCGGTCCAGTGTGATGGCGGAGTTCTGTGCTACCGCGTTGCCATGATTAAAGTTCACATCAACAGACTGACTGATACCATTGATCTCAGCCTCAACGGTGTTGAGTTTCGCCTCATTGCTGGTCAGATTAACCGCAGCAATACCGTTTTCATCTGTATCAACGGTAATTTGTTGCATCCCGTTGACAAACAGAGCTGCGCCAGCCGTCACTTTAAATGAGACCGCACTTTGCTTGACGATATTTCCGTGTTCATCATTTACCGTCACCTGAACGGTATGCATATCCAGTGTATCCGCCACCACATTGACGGTCATAACCCGCATATCACTGATTTTGGCCGATGTTTTATCCGCTGCTATATTGAACTTATCAGAATGCTTAGTTTTCCAGCCCGGCAACGTCAGTTGCGCCGTTAACGCATCGCCAGAAAGATCCGCCGTATAGTTTCCTTTATAGATACCGTCACTTTCTTCAATCCAGACGCGGCTTGTTTCTGATTTGGTGTTATCCACCATGACTGCATTATTGAGAAGATCTTTACTTCCCGACACCAGATTGCCTTTATCGTCCTTCAAGGTCACCGTAACGAGAATCGGCTTACCGGCGATGTAATTAGACTGATCCGTCTCAATGGTAGAGGTATCGCGTGACGCTCCATTCGCCACAATGCCAATCATTACGGGCATCTTCGCAACATCTTCACCATTAAATTGCGGCATTAGCGACAAAGAACCCGATGTTTTTCCGGCAGTAATGACCTGGGTGTAAGTGCCATCGCCGTTATCTTTCCATTCGCTTAGCGCAACATCCTGCCCCCCCTTTATGACGGTTTTTAATGTCATTCCGGGAATCGGATGATTGTTGGCATCGCGGGCAGAATAGGTCAGCGTTGCCATTGATTTTTCATCAGCAAGCAACGTTTGCGGATCGACGGTAAGCATTGAACTCGTCAGACTCAGTTGTGGCCTGGCCACCACCACCATACTTTCTTCGCGCCGCGAGTAGTTGCCTTTTGTATCTTCAGCGGTAACGGCTATCGGAAAGGCGTTATCGGTTTCCGGCGTTGCCGTGAAGCGATAAGGAGGGATGGTAACCTGAATATCCTTCCCTGAGACGACCACTTCCCCACCAGCCGATTGCAGGATCGCCGCGTCAATGCCATAAGCCTTCAAAGCGTATTTCGTCTGGAGCGACGAAACGAGCGATTTGACTTCACCCGGATTGCCTTTCAGCGGATCGGTCAGCGTCAGGCGTATCAACTCTTTCTTGCGATACTCAAGGATAATATTGTTATTGCGATCGACCAGGTCATAGCGACTCCCCACCAGACTACGCCGGGCAGCAACTTCATCCGGGTCCAACTGTTTTTGCAACGAATGACCGGTTTGCAGCGTCAGCTCCATGCCAATTTTGGTATCATTTTCTCCCTGCTTACCCTGCCGCTGCTCCGCGCTAAAAGAGATGAGCGGAACTGGTGTGTAGCTTAATCCCGCAGTGATGGAATAAGGATCATTTTGCCGTTCATCCTTACCAAACAGTGCCACTTCATCACCGTAATATTGCTCAAACACCAGTTTACCGCCGAGTTGTGGCCAGACTGGTAGCCATCCTTCAGCACGAAGATCCCAGCCGTTTGCCGGGCGTGCTTCATAGTCATTATCCAGTTCCGGCGCACTGCGCCAGTTGCTCAGGCGCAGATAGGCGTTACCGCCCAGTTTCAGATAATCACGCCAGTACTCGATACCCATCCCGGTACGGGTGTGATAACGCGTCAAGTCATGATCAATAAACAAGTTAGCCCCGGACATCCAGTCCGAAGCGAAGTAACGCCAGCCAATACCGTGGTTAGTCTGAGTGCGGTCATCTGTCCGGTGCAATGTATGCTGGCTGAACACCAGATTATTCGGCGTCTCATACCAGGGATGGAGAAAATCAACCGAAGAGCTTTTAAGACTGAAATCCTCATCAATGCCAAGAGAAACCTGGGCCGTTCCCCAGCGACTAAGCCAGTCTGAAGCCTGTGCAGAGGCAGAAGAAGCAACCCATCCGCGGGCCATATCCTCGGCATAATCGCTATTTATCTCCTGAGAAAGTAACGACCCGCCTCGTTGCGCCACTTCAGCAACCTGCAATTGTGGATCCTTACCGTCACGTTCCGCCTGCATTTCTTTGAGATTGCGGCCTGCCAGATTGTTCGCCATGAGCGGAACGTCCAGCTCATCGCCCTGACGAACATTATCAAAGCCGCGAGCAAAAGTGCGGAACTGATTCAGACGTCGTAATTCATCAACAGTGATGCCAAATCGCGCTGCAACAGTTTGAGGTGACTCCAGCACACCCAGCATATAAGGAGTTGTTCTGACATTAGGCTGGGTGGATGGCGTGGAAACACTCTGGTGTGTGTTGTCTTTTATGTGCGTTGGTGCAGCAGCCATAACCGGGAATATTGTCTGAGTAATCAAACAAATACCGGCAGTCAGTCGCCGTAAACGGGCACCAAATCCACATACGGTATTATCGCCACGACAATTACCGCTCTCTTGTCCCTTCCTTGTCATCTCGTCATCCCTGCCACTAAGCGTTCAGATTAAATGACGTTTGTTGTACACGAGAGAAAGTGATGATTCCTGATAGGGATATGATAAATGCAGAAAGAAGAAGGAAAATATCAATAAGATAAGAACAATATCTGATCAACGTTTATCGCTGAACAATATTATCCAGCGTATCGCCGCCGATTTATTCGATATATTCACTCATGATGCAACCCCAGGTATGTTTCAAGGGGAAAACCCGCCAGCATTGCATCAGGCAAAGCAGCTTTAATGTAGCCAGTAAACGCCCTCTGCTGGCTGAAATAATGCGTTATAGCGCATCTGGAAAGCATTCATGTCCTGCATTTCAGGCTCTATTTCTCGCAGAAAGCCCAGCGCCAGACGTACCTGCGCATCAGAAATCGGCGCGGCGAGGCGGGCTTTTTGCAAAATCCGATGCCACTGCTGTAGGTTCTGTTCACTACCATCAACAATCACAATTTGCCAGATGAGTAGCACCTGCGCAGCGTTTTGCAGGTGCGATTCATCAGGGCGATGCAGATAACGTAAAAATTCATCGCCCGCTGACTTTCCCATCTGATCGATCATCGATTCAACGGGCACAACATCGATATTCAGCCGCTCGCTCAGTCGACGAATCGCTTTTCGGGCACCGGATGTCAACACCCGAAAACCAACCACAAATACCACCGCCAGAGTGGCGAATATTATCCAGATCATGAGTTCTCCTGCGTAACCGACACTCATGATATCTGGAAATTCTTGTCAGATACTAATCCACCAGGATGATTTTCAGCGCAAACAGCGCCGCCACCACTACCACACACAGGTTCAGCTCACGCCAGCGTCCAGTGCACACTTTCATAATGCAGTACGACATAAAGCCCAGCGCAATACCTTCCGTGATCGAGAAAGTAAAAGGCATCATCACCGTAGTAATAAATGCCGGTACTGATTCGGTAAAATCATCCCAGTTAACACGTGCCAGGCTTGAAGTCATTAACACGCCAACGAAGATTAACGCCCCGGCGGTTGCATAAGGGGGAACCATCGCCACCAGCGGCGAGAAGAACATAACCAGCAGGAACATAACGCCAACAACCACAGCAGTCAGCCCTGTGCGACCGCCTACCGCCACGCCGGAAGTACTTTCAATGTAGGCCGTCACCGATGAAGTTCCAATAAACGCCCCGGCAACCGAACTGATGCTATCAACATACAGCGCCTTATTCATATTGGGGAATTTACCGTTACTATCTATTAAGCCAGCTTTATCAGTTACGCCAATTAATGTCCCTGATGAATCAAATAGGTTGATCAACATAAAGGAGAAAATAATACCGGCAAGCTCAAGCGATAATGCGCCACTTAAATCAACTTCACCAATAACACCGCTAATATCGGGTGGAATGGAATAGACACCACTGAAATGAACATCGCCAAAAAATAATCCGCAGCAGGAAGTCACCACGATAGAAACCAGTACCGCCGCATGAAAATTACGAGATGACAACACAGTTATAATAAAAAAGCCTAAAATGCCTAACAACACGCCATGTGAACTTAAATCGCCAATCATCACCAGCGTGTCTTTATTAGCGACAATAACCCCCGTATTTTTTAATCCCATTAAGGCAATAAATAATCCGATTCCGCTGGTGATGCCAATACGTAGACTTAACGGAATGTTGGAGATCATCCAGTACCGGATACGAAAAAGGGTCAGCAAAAACAGCCCGATTGCGCCCCAAAATATGGCGCCCATCCCGGTCTGCCAGGAGATCCCCATCGCCCCGACCACGACAAACGCGAAGAAGGCGTTCAGCCCCATCGCGGGTGCCAACGCCACGGGTAAGTTAGCAAATATCCCCATCGCAATACTGCCAATTCCCGCAATCAAACAGGTTGTAACGAACACCACTTTAGGGTCCATTTGCGCTGCACCAAGAATTTGCGGGTTAACAAAAACGATGTACACCATGGTTAAAAAGGTGGTCATACCCGCAATCAATTCTGTACGTACAGTTGTTCCATGCTGAGGAAGTTTAAATAATCGCGAAAGCGTCCCTGATTCATTACTCACATAATCGGTATTGTCATTATTCATTTTTTTTGTCCATTGGAGGAGATTTAATCCCTTGCTTTTGTAAAGCAAATGACAACAACGGTTCAGTGATAATTATCACATTTCAATTGCAGATTAATGGATATTCTTTAATAATCTCGCGACGTTTCTTTATGATAAATAATAATCAAATTGATAAAATCAAAATGAGAAAAATATGAATAACTCTATTAACTATAAATTTCATCACATTAGCAGAGCTGAATACCAGGAATTGTTAGCCGTTTCCCGTGGCGAAGCCGTTGCCGATTATATTATTGATAATGTTTCTGTTCTGGATCTGATCAATGGTGGAGAAATTTCCGGCCCTATTGTGATTAAAGGACGCTACATTGCCGGTATTGGCGCAGAATACGCCGATGCCCCAGCCCGGCACCGAATTGATGCGTGCGGCGCAACGGCGGTACCCGGATTTATCGATGCGCATCTACATATTGAATCCAGCATGATGACCCCCGTCACCTTTGAAACCGCCACACTACCGCGCGGCCTGACGACCGTCATTTGCGATCCTCATGAAATCGTCAACGTCATGGGCGAAGCTGGGTTTGCCTGGTTTGCTCGCTGTGCGGAACAAGCAAAGCAGAATCAATATTTACAGGTCAGCTCTTGCGTCCCTGCACTGGAAGGCTGCGATGTTAACGGCGCCAGTTTTACCCTCAAGCAAATGGTTGCCTGGCGAGACCATCCGCAAGTAACTGGTCTGGCGGAAATGATGGACTACCCAGGTGTGATCAGCGGTCAGGATTCGCTGCTCGATAAACTGGACGCATTTCGCCATCTGACGCTGGACGGTCACTGTCCCGGTTTAGGCGGTAAAGAACTTAACGCCTATATTGCCGCCGGAATCGAAAACGACCACGAAAGTTATCTGCTGGAAGAAGGTCGCCGAAAATTACAACTCGGCATGTCGTTAATGATCCGCGAAGGCTCCGCTGCCCGTAATCTCAACGCGCTGGCGCCGTTGATCAATGAATTTAACAGCCCGCAATGCATGCTCTGCACCGATGACCGTAACCCGTGGGAAATTGCCCACGAAGGCCATATCGACGCCTTAATTCGTCGCCTGATCGAACAGCACAATGTGCCGTTGCATGTGGCATATCGCGTAGCCAGTTGGTCGACGGCGCGTCATTTTGGTCTGAATCATCTTGGTTTACTGGCTCCCGGAAAACAGGCCGATATTGTCCTGTTAAGCGACGCACGTAAGGTTACAGTGCAACAGGTACTGGTGAAAGGCGAACCGATTGACGCGCAAACCTTGCAGGCGGAAGAACCAGCAAGACTGGCGCAATCCGCCCCGCCGTACGGCAATACCATTGTCCGTCAGCCAGTTTCCGCCAGCGACTTTGCCCTGCAATTTACTCCCGGAAAACGCTATCGGGTCATTGACGTTATCCATAACGAACTGATTACGCACTCTCACTCCTGCGTCTACAGCGAAAACGGTTTTGATCGCGATGATGTCTGTTTTATCGCCGTACTTGAGCGTTACGGTCAGCGACTGGCCCCGGCCTGTGGTTTGCTCGGCGGCTTTGGCCTGAAGGAAGGCGCGCTGGCTGCAACGGTCAGTCATGACAGCCACAATATTGTGGTGATCGGTCACAGCGCGGAAGAGATGGCGATGGCGGTAAATCAAGTGATTCAGGATGGCGGCGGGTTGTGCGTAGTACATAACGATCAGGTCCAGTGTCATCTCCCGCTCCCCATTGCCGGGCTAATGAGCACCGACACGGCGCAGTCGCTGGCGGAGCAAATTGACGCATTGAAAGTCGCCGCCCGTAAATGTGGACCGTTACCGGATGAACCGTTCATTCAGATGGCATTTCTCTCCCTGCCCGTGATCCCGGCGCTGAAACTCACCAGTCAGGGTCTGTTTGATGGCGAAAAGTTTGCTTTTACCACACTGGAAATCGCGGAATAAGTAAAAAAAAGCCCGGCGCAAGGCCGGGCAAAAGTCACCAGTTACGTTTATGCCACTGTCAACTGCTGAACCTTTTTCTCACGGCGAATTTTACGTTCTTCCATGACCGCTACCATCGCCATCAGGCAGATACAACCAATTGCGGCAGTATCCAGCGCGGCGAAAGTACCGGCCCAACCAGTGAGACCAAATACTGGCGTGCCATCGGCAATCATTCCCAGACCTAATTTTGCAAAGCTGTCGCCAATCAGATAGGCGAAAGTGCCTTTGATCCCGTCAGCCGCGCCGATCGCTTTTTTCGGTACAAAGCCAACTGCCGCTACGCCAATCAACAATTGTGGACCAAAGACCAGGAAACCTAATGCGAAGAGAGAAGCCAGATAGACATACTGGTTGCTGGCGTGCTGATAGACACCGAGTGTGGCGATAATCAGCCCCAGCGCAATACAAGCCACCAGCGCGCGACGGCCATTCGCCAGGTCAGAGAGCCAGCCCCACAACAGCGTGCCAACCAGCGCGCCTGCTTCAAACAGCGTAAAACCCTGAATCGCCACTTCTTTGGAAAGTTTCAGCTCCTGAAAAGCGTACACGGTTGACCACTGATCGATACCAATGCGCACCACGTACAGGAAGATGTTGGCGAAGCACAGCAGCCAGATCACTTTGTTTTTCAGTACATATTCGACAAAGATCTGCCACTTGGTCATATCCGTGGATTCTGTCTCTTTGTCCTCTTCGCTGATCTCTTCGCCAAACAGTTCTTCAGCTTTACCGAGACCATAAGATTCCGGGGAGTCACTGCCATAACGCAGGCCGATAAAACCGACAATCAACGCGATAATCGATGGAAAGATAAACATCCCGATGACGTGACCATCGAACAGATAATTCGCCCCGAACAACGCTACGCCTGCCGCGCCTGCACCGCCGAGATTATGTGAAATATTCCAGAAACCGAGGAAAGTCCCACGCTTACGACGCGGCGTCCATTTGGTGATGGTGGAATAACTACACGAACCACCGGTACTCTGGAAAAAACCGCTTAAGGCGTAGAAGGTAATCATCAGGAACAGGCTTACCGAACCGCTACCCATACTGGCGCTAAAGCCCAACATACAAATGGCGGAGAGGATCAGCATAAACGGCAGGAACTGTTTGGTATTTTTGCCGTCGGCGTAATAGGAAACCAGTGTTTTACCCACGCCATAAGTGATGGAGAAACCCAGGCCAATCATCCCCAGTTGCGTCATGCTCAGCCCGTAGGTGGAGATCATGTCGTTCTGGGCGATGTTAAAGTTCTTGCGAATCAGGTACATCGTCAGGTAGCCGATAAAGACCACCAGGTAGGATTGCATGAACGGTTTGAACCACATTTTGCGCCGCACTTCGACAGGAAGGTCCAGTGTCGGCTTGCGCACTTGATTAAGGAAGGCCAGCATGGCGGGGTTGCTCCTGAAATGAATACCTGAGTAAGGTATTCATTGTAAAAATCAGCAGCAAAGCAGGCCTGGGATAGCGTCCAGGCAAAACCTGGAAAATTTCTTAGTTTTGCCGAATATGAGGTAAAAAAGTGAGATGCATCACGCTTCGCGTGGTGTCTGAGCGTTCAAAAAAGGCAGTAACAGCAGCGCTGAAATCCCGGCGGCGATAGCAATGACCACAAAAAAACCACTCCAGTGCCAGGTATCAAGCACTTTCGCCAGCGGCCAACCGGCAAGCGATGCCCCCAGATACGCAAACAAACCGACAAATCCCGTCGCCGCACCTGCCGCCTCTTTGTGAGAACACTCTGCCGCCGCCATGCCGATTAACATTTGTGGGCCAAAAACAAAAAAGCCGATAGTAAAAAAACAAGTCGCCTGCATCACGTAACTGGCAAACGGCATTAACCACAGCGAGCCGACTGACAGCAAAATCCCGGCGGCGAAAATTAAATTCATCGGCCCGCGGTTGCCGTTAAACAGTTTATCCGAGCCCCAACCGGCGACCAGCGCACCGATAAATCCGCCCAGCTCAAACATCGTCACTGCGGTATTCGCCGTCACCAGATCAACCCCCAGCGTCTCGGACATATACAGATTGCCCCAGTCGTTGATCGCCGCACGAACCACGTAAACCAGCACATAGCAGAAGGAAAGTAGCCAAATGTACGGGTTCAGCAACACATATTTAGTGAGGATTTCCTTACGCGTCAATCCTGCCCCTTCTTGTTGCTGAGTCATTTCCAGCGTATCGTGCCGCCAGTCGCCAATTGCGGGTAACCCCAGCGACTGTGGACGATCGCGCAATCGCCAACAGAGAAAAATTCCCACCACAATGGCCATCCAACCAGCAATCATCATCCCGACACGCCAGCCGTAATGCAGTGCGGATGCGGCCATAATAATAGGGATCAACGCTCCCCCGACGTTATGCGCCGTGTTCCATAACGCCCACCAGCCGCCGCGCTCGGTACGCGAATACCAGGCGGTTAACAGACGGGCGCACACCGGAGAACCCCAGCCCTGGAAGAATGCGTTCAACACCCAGAGAACGGCAAACGTCCACAGAGAAGTGGAAAAACCAAACAGAATATTAATGATGCCAGTAGCGATAAGGCCGATCCCCATAAAATAACGGGCATTTGATCGGTCGCTAACGATGCCGGAAACAAACTTCGACAAACCATAGGTCACATAAAAAAGCGTCGCTAACAGGCCAATATCGCTACGGCTTAGTACGCCGCTGGCAAGGATTTCCGGCACGGCGGAGTTGAAACTCTTGCGGGTAAAGTAAAATAGCGCATAGCCCAGCCAGATGGTCAGCAGAATATGTCGACGCCAGTAGCGGTAACGAACATCAATTTCATGTTTATCGCTAATCTGCGGCGCATCGGCAGGCGCTTTCAGAAACTGCAACATCATCAAGCCTTACACATAACGTTGGGGTAAAGAAACACTGACGCGTGTACCGTGCAGACAGGAAATCGTCAACGTGCCGCCCAGTGCCGTTACCCGCTCACGCATTCCGGTAAGACCGAATCCCTGTTGCTCGAATCCCGGCGGCAGGCCGCTGCCATCGTCTTCAATCACCAGCATTAACCGTTCACCCTGCTGCCAACCTTGCAACGTGACCGCACTGGCATCGGCATGTTTCACAATGTTATTCAGCCCTTCCTGGCAAACGCGAAACAGCGTCACGCGCTGATTTTCGCTTAACGCTGATTCATCAATCCGCCATTCAAGATGGCTGACAATACCACGGCCTTCCAGCTCCATTTCTCTCATCAACGAACGGATAGCCTGCTCCAGCGTAAGATCGTCCAACTGGCGCGGACGTAACCGCCCTAACAAACGACGTACCGCATCGTAAACCCCCAGCGACAGTTGTTCGATTAACTGTCCACTCTGTTTCACACTGGCGTTATCCGCCGCCAGTCGCTGGACAATACCCGCCTGGGTACGAATAGCGGTAATGGTCTGACCGATATCATCATGCAGTTCACGCGCCACATCGCGACGCACGCTCTCTTCGGTTTCCAGGAGTCGCTCAGCCAAATGCTGATTGCGCGCCAGTTCGTTTTGCAACGACTGATTAAGTTCACGCAGGCGCTGGATACCTGCGCCAAGCAACAATCCGGTCAAACTTTGCACCAACAACGAGAGCAATAAATCTACCGGATGATCGTGCCAGGTCTGGCTGGCAATCAGCGCAATGGCGTTCATCAGCGTCGCAATCAACGCGCCCTGCCAGCCATAGTGCCAGGCCAGAGCAATAATCGGCAATGCCAGACAGAATGGCGTAAAGCGCGACAGTTCGTTCGGCAGCCCCAGTTGGAGCCACAGACTGATGACAAACAGCAGCAAATACCAGATCAGATGCCGACCGCGCCAGTTGATCGGCTGGGAAACCAATGAAGGACCGAGCGGCAACCAGGTATTACTGGCGAGATAATGCCAGAACACCAGGCAAATGGGGGCCAGCGTCAGGCCACCAGTTAACGTTAGCAACAGCGCGTTCCACGACTCTTTCCCGTGCCAAATCCAGGGTAGAGACTGTAACAATGCCGCCGCCGTCAGCGCAGCACCTTGTAACAGCAAGGTGCGCCAGTCACGCTGATGCCGATAGCGGGAGATCAACGCCACAGGCAACAACGTCAGCACACTACCAATCATTAAAAAGGGGAAATGGGTTAACCCTACTGTCTGCGCCAACCAGTAAATCAGCAACCATTCCGCCCCCAGCAACACAGACCAGTAACCACGCGGGCATTGCAGCATCAACCCCAACCGCAAACCAAACGGGAACAGTAAAACAGCCAACTCAGGCCGCTCAACCAGATGCAGGCTGATACTCCACAGACAAAACCACGCGGCAGAGAAGATAAAAAAGCAGGCAATAATAGTCATTAAACGGGAAAAAAACCTGTTCATCACCAACCATCAAACATGCGGCGCGCCAGTTCAACGTCGTTACTGACGCCCAGTTTTTCCATCAGATTGGCACGATGCACGTGCACAGTTTTCGGTGATAAGCCAAGTTCAGCGGCAATCTCTTTTACCGCCATTCCTTGCGCCAGTTTTTCCGCTACCTGGCGTTCACGTTTAGTCAGAGGGTCCTGGCGACCGGATGCCAGTTTAACGGCGATATCCGGTGTCAGGTAACACCCACCAGCAGCAACCGTATGCACGGCGGCGATCAACTCATCTGGACTACAGCGTTTAGAGAGAAAACCTCGCGCACCCGCATTAAGCGCCTGTTCTACCAGTGCCGGGCTATCGTGGACAGAAAGCATGATCGTCGCCATGCCTTTCGGGAGATGACTTAACAACGCCAGACCAGAGATATCCGGCATCGAGATATCGCAAATGCACACCTGGACGCCACGCCCCGGTAACCCAGCCAGCGCCTCGCGCCCCGAACCAAACTCGGCAACTACCTGTAAATCAGGTTCCAGCCCCAGCAACTGCGCAAAGCCGGAGCGGACGATAAGGTGATCGTCTATAAGGGCAACGGTGATCATGGTCTTGTCCTGACGGGTAAAAAAACGCGCTTACCTTAACGATAAGCGCGCCGCTGTTCAAGCCTTGAGCGGTTACTGAAAAAACACCGCAATCTTGTTAAACATCGTCGGATCGGACTGATTACGCTGCACTTTCACCACATCCTCCAGTTTGTCTATCTGGCTTATCATTTGTTCCAGTCGCTGATCGTCATTGACCAGTAGCCAGATGTGGCTTTTGTCGCTGTCCTGGATCGGCAGGCAGAGAATACCCTCAACGTTAAAAGCGCGGCGGGCAAAAAGCCCACAAACGTGGGTCATTACACCCGGATGGTTGCGAACGGTGAGTTCGAGAATCACGTTGTCATGAGTTGTGTTTTGCATGGCTTATTCCCCCACCATTTCAGTATTCGCCGCACCTGGCGGCACCATTGGGTAAACTTTTTCTTCGGCATCAATGCGTACGTGGATCAACGCCGGCCCCGGACGATTGATAATCTCCTGCAACGCGGCCTGTGGATCGGTTTCATTATTTAAATCACAGGTTTCAAGGCCAAATCCGGCAGCAATTTGCATAAAGTTGATTTTTCCCGGATAGGTGGCGGCAAAAACGCCCTGCTTGTAAAACAGACTCTGTTGCTGATGCACCAGCCCCAGCGCTTCGTTATTCATCAGAATGATTTTGACATCTAGCTGGTTTTCGCTGGCGGTCGCCATCTCCTGAATATTCATCATCAGGCTGCCGTCGCCGGAGAAACACAACACTTTGCGATCCGGGTTCGCCAGCGCCGCGCCAATCGCGGCAGGAAGGCCAAAGCCCATCGTTCCCAGCCCGCCGGAGGTCAGCCACTGACGCGGACGATTGAGCGGATAGGCCTGCGCCGTCCACATTTGATGCTGACCCACGTCGGTGGTGATAATCGCATTGTCATCGACACAGGCGGCAACAGCGTTAATCAGTCCGTAATGGCTTAACGGATCGCACGCTTTCGGGATTGGACACGGGAATTCGCGCTGCAAATCCGCTACCGACTGGTGCCAATCTGCACGCGGTTGCGCTTCCACCAGCGGGATCAACTGCGCCAGCACCTCATCGACATCCGCCTGAATCGCCACATGTGGTTGCTTGATTTTACCCAGCTCTGCGCGGTCGATATCGACATGAATAATTTTGGCGTGCGGGCAGAACTCCTCTGTTTTGCCAATCGCCCGGTCATCAAAACGCGCACCAAGAACAATCAGCAGATCCGCCTCCTGCAAAATATAGTTGGTGCTGCGCACGCCGTGCATCCCCAACATACCCAACGACAGCGGATGTGCTTTTGGCAACATACCCAACGCCATCAAAGTCATGGTCGTCGGCAGTTGCGCTTTTTCCGCCAGTTCACGCACCCGTACAGGCGCATTAATAACACCACCGCCCAGATAAAGCACCGGGCGTTTGGCGGCATTAATCATCGCTGCCGCTTCACGAATACTTTCTTCGCTAAAGACTGGCGGGACGGCTTTTTCTACTGGGGCGGACAATTCTTCAATTTCAAATACTGCCGTCTGCACATCCTTAGGAATGTCTATCCACACCGGGCCAGGGCGGCCTGATTGTGCAATGCGGAAGGCATCGCTCATGACCTGCGGGAGTTCTTCGATATGTCTGACCAGATAGTTGTGTTTGGTGATGGGGATAGAGATGCCGTAGGTGTCCACTTCCTGGAAGGCGTCAGTGCCGATCATCGAGGCGGGAACCTGACCAGTGATGCAAATCAGCGGGATGGAATCCAGCCGCGCGTCGGCAATTGCAGTCACCAGATTTGTCGCGCCTGGCCCGCTACAGGCCATACAGACCGCCGGTTTGCCGTCGGTGCGCGCCATTCCCTGGGCGATGAATCCCGCCCCCTGTTCGTGACGCGCCAGAATATGGCGGATTTGCCTACTTTGGCTTAAGGCGTCGTAAACAGGCAGAATCGAACCGCCAGGAATCCCCGTCACAATCTTAATACCCTGTTGTTCCAGGAAGTGAACGATAAACTCTGCGCCGGTAAAGCGCTTACGTGTCGATGTCGTGCCCGAACTTGCCATGCTCCAGTCCTTTTCTTCTGGGCCGACGCTCCGGGAGGGGGACTGAAACGAAAAACCCCGCCCGGTTTACGCCGGCGGGGTTTTGGAATCGTGTGTTGTTCCAGTCCCTACGGCGCACTGCCGACGACGACCACCACACGCACGACAACCACTGCGGCGGATGGCGCAGTAGGTAGTAGTTTTGCGTTCAGCATGGAAGGAGTCATTGGGGACCTTGTCTGTTTTGTGTTTAACAATATTTATACAAGCATAGCTTTACAGGGGAGACAATGGAAAATTTTTCATCAGGACAAAAATACGTAACAGATCACACTTTGAACTGAAACTCAGGCAATAAAGAATCGTCATCTGAAGAAGCGCTCAGATTGTTGACAGAATGCGTCTTATTCATGCCAAATTCGGCATAAGTACCTTACCCGACTAACCGTACCCTCGCTGCTTCCGGCAACATTTATTGCCGCTTTTGTTTACATATTCTGCCGTTTTGCTTTTAGCCATTCCTGACACATATCTGGCTAACATTCATCAATGTGATAGATTCCTCTCCCGCATTTATGGGAATGCATAGCAACTTATTCTAATTATTTTTATAAAAGCATCCGTGATAATGAAAAGGCATAGAAACGTCAATTTGTTATTGATGTTGGTATTACTCGTGGCCGTCGGTCAGATGGCGCAAACCATTTATATTCCTGCAATTGCTGATATGGCGCGCGATCTCAACGTCCGCGAAGGCGCGGTCCAGAGCGTGATGGGCGCTTATCTGCTGACCTACGGTGTCTCACAACTGTTTTACGGTCCGATTTCCGACAGAGTCGGTCGTCGCCCGGTGATCCTCGTCGGGATGTCCATTTTTATGCTGGCTACGCTAATTGCAGTCACCACCTCCAGCCTGACGGTGTTGATTGCCGCCAGCGCGATGCAGGGGATGGGAACCGGCGTCGGTGGTGTAATGGCGCGTACGCTGCCGCGTGATTTGTATGAACGGACACAATTGCGTCACGCTAATAGTCTGTTAAATATGGGGATTCTTGTCAGTCCGTTGCTTGCACCGTTGATCGGCGGTCTGCTGGATACTATGTGGAACTGGCGTGCCTGCTATCTTTTTTTGCTGGTGCTCTGTGCGGGTGTAACGTTCAGTATGGCACGCTGGATGCCGGAAACGCGCCCTGCTGACGCGCCGCGTACGCGACTGCTTACCAGTTATAAAACCCTTTTCGGCAATGGCGGTTTTAACTGTTATTTGTTAATGCTAATTGGCGGCCTGGCCGGAATCGCCGCTTTCGAAGCCTGCTCCGGGGTTTTGATGGGCGCGGTGTTAGGGCTGAACAGCATGACGGTCAGTATTTTGTTTATTCTGCCGATCCCGGCAGCATTCTTCGGCGCATGGTTTGCCGGACGTCCGAATAAACGCTTCTCGACGTTGATGTGGCAGTCGGTTATCTGCTGTCTGCTGGCTGGGTTGATGATGTGGATCCCCGGCTGGTTCGGCATTATGAATGTCTGGACGCTGCTCGTTCCCGCAGCACTTTTCTTTTTTGGTGCCGGGATGCTGTTTCCGCTGGCGACCAGCGGCGCGATGGAGCCATTCCCCTTCCTGGCTGGCACCGCCGGCGCGCTGGTCGGCGGCCTGCAAAATATCGGTTCCGGCGTACTGGCCTCGCTCTCTGCAATGCTGCCACAAACCGGCCAGGGAAGCCTGGGGTTGCTGATGACCTTGATGGGATTATTAATTGTGCTGTGCTGGCTGCCGCTGGCGACGCGGATATCTCACCAGGGGCAGGCTGTTTAAGTTCACATCAGCGCAGCATCGTCATCAACTCCATGGGTGAACGATGCTGCTTTATCAAATCGCGCATTACCCGCATGTATGGCGCTGTGTAGGAGTAAAACGCTTTATAGCCAGCGCAAAGCACTTTGTCCGGCTGATGCTCTCGGGCATACGGACATAAACGATGCCAGTCACACCCCTGGCAACCCTTCCATGGTTGCGGGTTTTCACTTTTGCACCACTTTTGTAATGTGACGTCAAAAAGTTCGATTGATATACGACTGATATCTGCACGCGCCCAACACTCGAACAGTGTGATTAAAAATCGCCCCCACAGCTCCGCTGTTACCGAAGCAGCCGTCAGCTCGCCCCGGTCATCAAATTCAATATGGGGAATAAGTTGCACGGAGCGAATGCCCCGCAGTTTGAAATCCTGATAAAAATCGGCAGGTTGCAGAGTATCTTTATGCTCTACAACCAGTTGGTGCCAGTCCTCTTCAGCATTCATGACCAGACTTCCTGTCATGTGACTCTCTCAATAAATACGATAAGTTGATGTACATGCGTTACAGCAAACAGTATTGCGAGAGATAACACCGCGAGAGAGATCATAAATTTGTCACGGACTACGCGAAATTGGGAAAAATCGCTATTTGTGACATCCATTAAATTGCGATTACGGGTGTAGTGCCAGAGGATCAGCGCCACGATGGCGAGGACGCCAATCGAAATCCAGAATAACATGCCAGCCTGGTGCCAATTATGTTTGATAGCCAACGCCATCAACGCGCCGTAGCCCAGCATGGTACGAAACCACGCCAGCGATGTGCGCTCCGGTTGAAGCCCGGGATCAGCAATCCGCCTGGCTTTGCGACTATCCGGCATACAGCACCAGTCCCATAACGATCACCGCCACGATCATCAATATTAAGCTGATGATTAATAAGCTGTTGGTATAGGGCAGATCTTCTTTCAAACGCATCGCTTTTTCATTGCGTAACCAGCGCAAGTAGCCGTACATCGCTAACCCGCCGGAAAACAAGCACAACAATAATGCCAGCAGTTCACGAATAACGGGCGTGGCGAAATCCGGCGCTAGCTGGTCCAGCCCCACGCCCGCCGCCAGAAACCCAAGCGCAGTACGGATCCATGCGAGAAAGGTACGTTCATTGGCCAGCGAGAAGCGGTAATCGGGCGCTTCACCGAGGCGAGAAATTTTCATTGTGACTCCTTTGCAATTTCACTAACGCTCTGCCTTGTACAGCTATTTTTAAGAATTTCGTCCGCCCCTTTCCTGATAAGCTTTTACCATTCGTTACAAGGAGGTCAGATGGGTATCATAGCGCAAAATAAAATCAGCTCATTGGGTATGCTATTCGGCACCATCGCGCTAATAATGGGCATTATCCACTTTTCATTCGGCCCATTCTCTGCGCCGCCGCCAACGCTGGAAAGCGTCGTTGCGGAAAAAACGGCTGAAATAAAAAGAGGTCTTCTCGCCGGAATTAAAGGTGAAAAAATTACCATGGTAGAGAAAAAAGAGGCGCCGGATGTCGATAAAATCCTCAAGCAAGGCGGCATAGCGCTGGCCATTGCTGCGCTACTCTGCGCATTTGTTGGCGGTATGCGTAAAGAAAGTAACTGGAGTATCAGCGGCGCGCTGTTTTTTGGCGGCGGGACACTGGTTTTCCATGCCGTGCTCTTTGGGATCGGTATCGTGTGCGGCATTCTTCTACTACTGCTGATCTTTTCCTTCCTGACCGGAGGATCGCCGATATAAGCAACACGAATAATACCAGCTGAACACCAGCCATCGCCTGGAGCTGGCGTTATCGCTATTAAAGCAACAAGGAAACTCGGTTGGCGAAGTGGCAGATATGCTTAACTTCTTCGACTCCTTCCATTTCAGCAAAGCCTTTAAGCATAAATTTGGTTATGCGCCATCAGCCGTGCTGAAGAATACGGACCAGCATCCAATGGATACCGGTCCGCACAATTAATGCAGTTCAGGCCAATACGCTTTGTTGGCCTCCAGCAACTCATCCAAAATGGCTTTGGCGACTGATGCACTCGGCACGGTTTTTGATAGTGTTATCGCCTGCCACAGGCGTTGATATGAACGCTGTTCCCAGGCATCAACCACCAGTTTTTCCACCGCCACTTGCTGACTCATTAGCCCTTTCTGAAACTGCGGGATGTCGCCGACCACCAGTGGCTCCGGTCCGTTGTGACCAACCAGACAAGGGATCTCCACCATCGCTTCATCATCAAAGTTATGGATAGCACCGTTGTTCGGCACAATCAGCAGCATCCTCTCCTGGGTGTTGAAGGCGATAGCCGTCGCCAAATCGACGATGTATGACGCATGCTCATCAATTTCCAGACTGGCTGCCGCAGAGTTGCCCGCCTTCGTAATAGCCCGACAAGCGTCGAATACCTGTTTTTCGCGATGTTCCATTACCTCATTCGCGCGGGTATGTTCAGGGTTGGAATGCTGAACAACATAATCCGGGAAGAGATAATATTTCAGATAGGTGTTTGGCAACGTATCCGGGTCCAGCGTCTGCACATCTCGCGCTTTAGCATAGGTATCGTTCCAGCTCATTTCGGTATGAGTATCTTTCAGCGGCGGAATATAACCGTGCTTCGAGACATATTGTCGCAACTGCGGCATCAGGTCATTGCCCTGCAAATCCTCAATAGACGTCCACCAGCCAAAGTGATTAAGCCCGTAATAACGCACGCGCATCTGTTTGCGGTCTTTCAGACCAACAATTTGCGCCATCCGACTTTCAATGCCGATTGGCATGTCACAAATGTTGAGGATTTTCGCATTCGGTCGTAACCGACGCGTCGCTTCAGCCACAATCGCCGCCGGGTTGGAGTAGTTGAGCATCCAGGCATTTGGTGAATATTTTTCCATATAGTCCACCAGTTCCAGGACGCCGCCAATGGACCGCATGCCGTACGCTATTCCGCCGGGTCCGCAGGTCTCCTGACCAACAACGCCGTGGCGCAGCGGGATTTTTTCATCCAGTTCGCGCATCGGGTATTTGCCGACACGAATGTGCGCCATGACAAAATCAACGTCGCTGAACGCTGCTTCAGGATCGGTGGTGTAACTAAACTCAATTTCCGGCGCTTTCTCTTTGAGGATGATTTTGCAGGCCTCGGCAATCACTTCCTGCCGGGCGCCATCGTTATCATAAAATTTCAGTGCACGAAGTGGGAAGCGGTCCTGGTTCGCCAGCAGCATCAACACGATACCGGGCGTAAAGGTGCTTCCTCCACCTGCGACTACCACTGAGAATTTGGTCATTATACGGCCTCCGTAACGGGGATATTTTCTGGCGATTGATGGGAGCTGATTAAGCTATCGAGCTGCTCGCGTAACTGGGAAACATGCAGACCAATGATCACCTGGATAGCATCACCACTACGAAAAACACCGTGCGCCCCCAGTTTTTTAAAGACTTCATCGTCAAGCGTTTGCGTCATGTCATGCAAGGCAATACGCAGGCGCGTCGCACAATTATTGATGCTGGAAATATTGGTTACTCCGCCAAGTGCTTGCAGGATCCCGGCAGCCTGCCCCAGTTTCGCATCTGGCTCAGCAGCCATTGTTTTTCCGCGCGCCGCTTTGTATTCCGCTTTCGAGTAGAGCTTCACTTCGGCATCTTCACGTCCCGGCGTACAGAGATTGAAATGGAGGATCAGCGTGCGGAAGACGACGAAATACAGAACGGTAAAGCACAAGCCAACGGCGATTTGGGTCAGCATCATGTCGGCGTGATTGCTGAACATCGGGATCCAGTTTTGCGGCAAGACCTGGTCTATCAGGCCGCCGCCCATATTGCCTACCACGCCAAAGAGATACATCACCGTTGACATCGATGCGGCCAGCACAGCGTGAACGGCAAACAGTAACGGCGAGATAAACAGGAAGGTGAACTCTAACGGTTCGGTAATCCCTACCAGCACAGCGGTTAAGGTTGCGGGTATGAGCAAACCAGCGACCTTCACCCGATTTTCCGGTGCGGCGGTAAAGTACATAGCCAGTGAAATCCCGATGGCGCCAAAGATTTTTGAGTTGCCGTGCAGCGCGAAGCCGCCTTCCGGGAACAGAGATTTCAACGATTCAGTGCTCTGGCTGAACTCTTGTAGATGCTGCGCCCAGTACATCTGAATTCCGCCTTCAACGGCTGCCGGGCCAAAAATAAACGGCCCATAGATAAAGTGGTGTAAACCGGTTGGGATCAAAATACGTTCGAGGAAGGTGTAGATCCACACCCCCAATGCCCCCGCCGAACGCAGGAACGCTTGCAGTGATTCAATGCCCATTTGAACTTTCGGCCAGCCAAGCAGCGTCAACCAGGCGCAAGGAATCATCACCAGGAAGGCGATAATGACCACATACGATGTTCCCTGAAAGATCCCCAGAAAAATCGGCAGTTTTTTATCGAATAAGCGGTTGTGTAGCGCGGTAACAATCCCTGAAATGATAATCGCACCGATAATGCTGGTATCGAGAGTTTTAATTCCCGCCATCATCGTCAGACCGCTTCCTGCAACAGCATCCTGGGTGAAATCGACGCCGAAATAATTTCCCCAGGTCATCCCCATGGCGTTAATGAAATAGTTCCAGGTCAGGAAACTTACCAGTACAGCCAGACAGGCGCGCCCCTGCGCCTGCTTCGCCAAACCGATAGGTAAACTGACCGCAAAAATCAGCGGCATATTGCGAAATACGGTCCAGCCTCCTTCCTCAATAATGTGTACGATTTGCGCGAATAAACTGTTCGGGTCGGTTAATGATTCCCCCACGAACATCGGGTTTTGCAGCAAGATGGCGAGGCCAACCACAATCCCGGCAAAGGGAAACAGCAGTACCGGCGTGAACATCGCGCCGCCAAAGCGTTGAATTTGACTGAGCATTCCACATCCTCTTTTATCAAATCAGTAAGTAGGAAGCCTGATTGGTTATACGCCAGGCCTGGAGCGAGGATAGGAAGATGCAATCGGCAGAACATGACGCTCCAGCGTGAATCGTGATCGCTTTCATGCTTTTCATCAGGTCACTGAGATCTACATTTTGACGAAATAGTGGACATTTCCGGTTTGCATTAAGTGATGTGTAAAACCAACATTGAAAAATATCTTATTTTCAATGTGTTACATATTGAGCAACGGTAAAAAATACAGGCTTTTGCTGGAAAAAGAGATCTACGGATGATCTACAAATCTATTGCGGAACGTTTGAGAATTCGCCTGAATTCCACAGACTTCAATCTTAATAGCCTTCTTCCCGGCGAAAAGAAACTGGCGGAGGAGTTTGCGGTATCACGGATGACCATCAGGAAAGCCATTGACCTGCTGGTAGCATGGGGTCTTGTGGTCCGTCGCCACGGCAGCGGTACTTACCTGGTGCGCAAAGATGTACTGCATCAGACCGCCAGCCTGACGGGGCTGGTGGAAGTACTAAAACGTCAGGGAAAAACGGTTACCAGCCAGGTGCTGATTTTTGAAATCATGCCGGCGCCTCCCGCCATTGCCAGCCAGTTACGAATTCAGATCAACGAGCAGATCTACTTCTCCCGTCGCGTTCGCTTTGTGGAGGGAAAACCGTTGATGCTGGAAGACAGTTATATGCCAGTGAAACTGTTCCGCAATCTTTCGTTGCAACATCTGGAAGGGTCGAAGTTTGAATATATTGAAAAAGAGTGCGGGATTCTCATCGGCGGTAATTATGAAAGCCTGACGCCAGTTCTTGCCGATAAACTGCTGGCGCAACAAATGAAGGTAGCGGAGCACACGCCGCTGCTACGGATCACATCATTGTCATACAGCGAGAACGGGGAATTTTTGAATTATTCGGTGATGTTCAGAAACGCCAGTGAGTACCAGGTGGAGTACCATTTACGGCGACTCCACCCGGAAAAGAGTTAACCAATGCTCCAGAAAAGCACAGCCAGCAATTGTGGCGTGATAATACGCAGGAACATCACGAGCGGATAGACGGTGGCATAAGAGAGCGCCGCCGCACCGCTGGTTGCATGCAGGTTGTTAGCAAACGCCAGCGCAGGAGGATCGGTCATGGAGCCTGCCAGCATTCCACACATGGCCAGGTAATTCATTTTGGCTAACATCCGCGCCAGGATGCCGACAGTCATCAGCGGAACTGCGGTGATCAGGGCACCATAACCAATCCAGCTTAACCCCTCGCCATTGACCAGAGTATTGACAAAATCCCCGCCGGATTTCAAACCAACTACCGAGAGGAACAACACGATACCCAGCTCGCGTAGCGCGAGGTTGGCGCTTGGCGGCATAAACCAGTAAAGCTTGCCAATACTGCCGATACGCCCGAGGATCAACGCCATAATCAGCGGTCCTCCCGCCAGTCCCAGTTTCAACGCTGCCGGAAATCCCGGAACAAATACCGGGATAGAACCTAACAGTACGCCAAGCCCGATTCCAATAAACACCGGCAGCATCTGGACCTGTTGCAGTTTTTGCTGTGCATTTCCCAGCACATTGGCGACGGCATCAATCGCGGAGGGACGGCCCACCAGGTTGAGAATATCGCCGAATTGCAGACTGATGTCGCTGCTGGCGACCAACTCAACCCCGGCGCGATTCAGGCGCGAGATAACAACGTCATAGCGTTCCTTAAAGTGCAGATCACGAATACGCTTACCAAGCACATTTTCATTGGTAACCACCACACGCTCGACACGCAAATCGGTGCCTTTCGTCGACAGTGAGGTGTCGACCTCCTGACCAATCACCAGTTGTGCATTATGCAAATCCGCTGGCTGCCCCACCAGATGCAGTAAATCACCCAACTGAATGAGCGTTTCCGGCGAAGGCACTTTCAGAGTTTCTTCTCGTTTCAGTCGCGAGCAAATGATTTTGTCGCCATTGAGAATAGGCACATCTTTAATGGCTAAATCGTGCAGATTAGGGTTATCTACGCGAATATTGATGGTTTTGATCAGCGCACCGCCGTTGGTTCGCGTGGACTCATGCTGCTGCGCTTCCGTTTCAACGTTCACGCGGAACATGACCCGCAATAGCCACATAGTGAACAAGATGCCGCAAATACCAAATGGGTACGCCATTGCGTAGCTCATCCCCATCTGATCAACCATCTCCATCGGCGTACCAAGATCACGCAAGATTTGCTGCCCGGCCCCCAGTGCAGGCGTGTTGGTAACCGCGCCAGAGAAAATCCCCAATACAACGGGAAGCGGAATATTGAATAATTTATGCAAAAGAGCAGTGACCAGGCCACCGATGACAACAATCAGAATGGCAAATAAATTGAGGCGTAATCCAGATACGCGCAGCGAAGCAAAGAACCCCGGCCCCACCTGAATCCCAATGGTATAAACGAACAAGATCAGGCCAAACTCCTGAATGACATGCAACATATCGCTACTTAACGTCATCCCGGCCTGGGAAACAAAGTGACCGACAATAATTCCGCCGAACAGCACGCCTCCGATACCCAACCCAACGCCACGGAATTTAACATTGCCGATAAATAACCCAACGACAGCCACTAAAGCCAGGATACTGACTGTTAATGCTATATCACTCATCATCCATTTCTCTTGAAATAACATTTTAATTGGTAAGGATTATGGCTGAATCGGTGAAGCAGATTTGCCTTATAGCGCACATTATTATGGGAAAGCGGGGAGCGAAATATCTTAAACTTGCGAAAATTAACGCATTGTTGAAGGCTGCAGATAAAAAAAACCCCACCTGACGGCGGGGCAAAAAGAATAGCTAATTAGCTATTTAACGCGGAACGTTCGCTGATGGCGATACGTTGCGCTGCGATGGGTTCAGGCTCATTACGAATCAGGTCAATGTGTAGTAAACCGTTCACGAAGGTCGCACCGGAGACTTCCATATTTTCAGCCAGCGTAAAACTCAGGCTAAATGGTTGATTCATAAGCCCTTGATGCAACCATTTTTTCTCTTCTTTTGGCTGCTCAGGCGTGCCTTTTACAATCAGGCGCGTACCTTCCAGTTGAATATCTAAATCTTCCCGACGGAAACCCGCCAGCGCAAGGGTGATGCGGTAGTGGTTATCGTCGCTTTTCTCAATGTTGTACGGCGGGAAACTCTGGCTTTCACCGACGTTTTGCAGCGCGTTGGCCAGTTTGTCAAAACCGATCCATTGACGCATCAGCGGGGATAAATCGAAGTTAGGCATAGTCATTTCTCCTTCTAAGAAGCGAGTAAGTACCTGCAAATCCGTGGATTCGCATATGCTCCCTGACGGCGAGCATCAAATATCAGGCCGCGCCCAGCGACCTGTGGGAATTAGTTGATTTCGATACGACGCGGTTTTTTCGCTTCTGGAATTACGCGTTCAAGATCGATATACAGCAAACCGTTCACCAGGTTAGCGCCACGAACATGAATGTTTTCGGCTAACTGGAATTTACGTTCAAAGTTGCGTTCAGCGATGCCCTGGTACAGATAGGTGCGCTCTTTTTGTTCGTCGGCGTGAGCACCTTTCACCACCAGCAGATTGTCCTGGGCGGTAATTTCCAGTTCACTTTCGGCAAAGCCAGCCACAGCGATGGCAATGCGGTAATGGTTTTCGTCTACCAGTTCAACGTTATACGGAGGATAGCCGCCATTACTCTGGCTCTGGTTGTTTTCTAAATGATTAAACAAACGGTCAAACCCAATAGCAGAACGATAAAGCGGAGATAAATCAAAGTTACGCATAATCAATAGCTCCTGAAATCAGCGAGAATATAAGACCTTCCACAATGGACAGATCTGGTAGCCAGAACACCCATCAGGCGCGTTCTCATCGACTACAGTGTAAAAATGGGTCTGGATATAAACTTTTCAAGCCTTTTATGCGGACTTTTTTTTGCAGTTTATGGTCTATTGCATAGACTGGGTGACAGCACGAAACGTTTAAAGTGCGATAGCCGCCACAGTGCGACGAGATGATGATGTTATTTTCAGCAAGGGATCGCTATAACTCATCATGCCAACACCAACGATCAACAGATGAATTTATTATGATAAAAAATGTGTTGTTAGCACTCATGATGTGCAGCGGGATGGCGTTGCTGGGAGGATGTTCCAGCGTGATGTCTCATACAGGGGGCAAAGAGGGGACCTATCCAGGCACGCGCGCCAGCGCCACGATGATTGGCGATGACGAGACAAACTGGGGCACAAAATCGCTGGCGATACTCGACATGCCATTTACCGCAGTCATGGACACCATCTTGCTGCCGTGGGATGTGTTCCGCAAAGACAGCTCGGTACGCTCACGCGTTGAAAAAAGCGAAGCCAACGCGCAAGCAACCAATGACGTCATTCCCCCGGCCAGAATGCCTGCAAACTGAGCTAGCGGTCAGTTTCGGTGATCCACAACTGACCGGCTTCCATCCACGCCAGCCATTTGCCATCGGGCGAGAAAACCACGGCATCTGCCGAAGGTGGGTTGGCGTGGCCCTCGGTTAAATAATCAATTTTACCGCTTTGTACATGTGCGCAGGCAATACGATTATTCAGCACAAAGCCCAGCCATTCGCCTGACGGATGCCAGTTAAATGCCGACTGAATATCTGTTTTGTTATACGTCAACTGGCGTGGTTCGCCCCCCTGTGGAGAGATAAGCCATAATTGCACCACGCCATTGTCATCACGCATTAAAAACGCAATTTGCGTGCCTTGCGGGTTACAGCGCACCCAGTGGCGCGGAATATTTACCAGACCAGGAAATGCGCGATGATGCGTAAAGGTCAAACGACGTTGCACAACGCCGCGCGGCGGTGCGGGTAAGGCCGACTCCGTCCCGCTTAACGGCCCATCACCAGCCACTTTCCAGCCGTTTTCATCTTGCGGTAACTCTACAATAAACAGCTCCGGCACTTTCTCGCCCTTCAGCGAAAGCGTATCGCCAATGAACGCCAGCGCGTGATTTCCAACCCATCCCTCTTCATAAGCGCGATTGATTTCATCACTGCCTGGCTGCGGCGTGGGCGTGGTTTTACTCACCAGCACGCACCAGTGGCTACCGCTGTATTCACGCGGATGCTGCTTTTGTACGTTGACCGGGCCAAACGGCGCCGCAACCCCGACGTTTCGCAAATCCAGCGCCGAATCAAGTTCATGCATTACATGGTCGTTATAGGTAAAACTCACCATTTCACCGTTCGGACTAAAAACATGCACATGACTGCCGCCGCGTAGCGCTCCTGGTGTGTACGGAACGGTAATATCCATTGCATCCAGATTAGTGATTTCCCCTTGTTCGGCAATCACCCCACGACGGTGATGGAAATCGTAATGCCATGTTTCATCTGGGTTTTCAGGCCCGTGAATAAAGACATATTTTTCTTTCTTTGGATGAACGGTCACCACGCCAACGTGCGCTCCGTGTGACGCTCGATAGATCTCCTCGACCTCGCCGGTATGGATATTCACGCGCTCAATGGTCTCTCCGGTAAACGACGCGCCAGAGGGACGAACGTCAAACACCAGCCACTGGCTGTCGGGCGTCCAGATATTGGTATTGGTGAGCAGGTGATTACGGGGAGCAAAGGTTATCTGTTTCATGGCGTGGTCCTGATCCAAAACGGTTCCCGCCATCATACTTCACAAGGACTTCACTTTCAGACAATAGTCTTTTGCCATCGTGATGAATGTGAGTGAAAAGATGGAACATTTCGACGTAGCGATTATCGGTCTTGGCCCGGCAGGTTCAGCGCTGGCGCGGCAGTTAGCAGGCAAAATGCAGGTGATTGCGCTGGATAAAAAGCACCAGTGCGGTACTGAAGGTTTCAACAAGCCTTGTGGCGGTCTGCTGGCACCGGACGCGCAGCGTTCTTTTATTCGCGATGGACTAACACTCCCTGTCGATGTGATTGCCAGTCCGCAGATTTTCAGCGTCAAAACCGTCGATGTCGCCGCATCGCTCACGCGTAACTACCCGCGGAGCTATATCAATATTAATCGCCACGCTTTCGACTTGTGGATGAAGTCGCTGATCCCCGCCAGCGTTGAGGTTTACCACGACAGCCTGTGTCGAAAAATCTGGCGTGAGGATGATAAATGGCATGTCATTTTTCGCGCAGACGGCTGGGAACAGCATATTACCGCCCACTATCTGGTCGGTGCCGATGGTGCAAACTCGATGGTGCGGCGACATCTCTACCCGAATCATCAGATTCGTAAATACGTCGCTATCCAGCAGTGGTTCGCAGAAAAGCATCCGGTGCCGTTCTACTCCTGCATTTTTGATAACGAGATAACAGATTGTTATTCATGGAGCATCAGCAAAGACGGTTATTTTATCTTTGGTGGAGCTTATCCGATGAAAGACGGTCAGGCGCGTTTCACGGCGCTGAAAGAGAAAATGAATGCCTTTCAGTTCCAGTTTGGCAAAGCGGTGAAAAGTGAAAAATGCACCGTATTGTTCCCCTCACGCTGGCAGGATTTTGTCTGCGGTAAAGACAATGCGTTTCTCATTGGCGAAGCGGCGGGGTTTATCAGCGCCAGCTCGCTGGAGGGAATTAGCTATGCGCTGGATAGCGCTGAGATTCTTCGTTCGGTATTACCGAAGCAGCCGGAGAAGAGCAACGCAGCCTACTGGCGTGCCACCCGCAAACTGCGTTTAAAACTCTTCGGCAAAATAGTAAAAAGCCGATGCCTGACCGCACCGGCTTTACGAAAGTGGATTATGCGCAGTGGTGTGGCGCATATTCCTCAGTTGAGAGATTATCCAACGCGCTTCACATCGCCCACCAGCAGGATGTAAGAGAGCGCACCAATCAACGCGACGGCAGAGATATAAACCAGTGCAGGCGCGAAACCGTAACCCTGCGCCAGGTACCCCACCACCAGCGGAACAGTGATGCCGCCCAGACCACCGGCAAAGTTAAACACGCCGCCGGTTAAACCAATCAGGCGCATCGGCGCCAGAGAAGAAACCAGCGACCAGGTAATCGAAGCAAAACCGTTGCCGAAGAATGCCAGCGCCATCAGGCACATAATCATCATCGGATCGTTAGTGTAGTTAGCGCCCATAATGCAGGTGGAGATCAGCAAGCCGCAGATAATCGGCGTTTTACGCGCAAAGCCCAGTGAAAAGCCCTTACGTACCAGCAGATCCGCGACCCAGCCAGAGAGCAGGACGCCAATAAACGCCGCGAGGAATGGCACCGTGGTCATAAAGCCTGCTTTCAGCGCTGTGATTCCTTTTTCCTGGGTTAAATAGTTCGGGAACCAGGTTAAGAAAAACCACAGTGTAGAAGCCACCGCAAATTGCCCAAGATAGACACCGATCAGTTTACGATGGAACACCAGTTTCCAGTCTTTGGCTGTTAACGGCTGACGCGCCTCTTTTTTCACCGGCGCATCGCCATCCACCAGACCGCCGCCATCACGAATGTAATCCAGTTCAGCTTTGCTGATGCCTTTGGTCAGACGCGGCGGCTGATAAACCTTAAACCAAATCAGCGACCAGATAATGCCGATACCACCGGTGACAATGAACACCCAGTGCCAGCTCAACATCTCCTGAATCCAGATCAGCAACGGAGTCAGAAACGCCAGACCGACAAACTGACCAGACGTATAAAAACCAACGGCAGAAGCGCGTTCATGTTCCGGGAACCAACTGGTTACCATCCGGTTATTGGTCGGGAACGCGGGCGCTTCGAAAATACCGGTTATCGCGCGCAGACCAATTAATGACATTAAGCCCGTGGCAAAGCCCTGGAATAAAGTCGCCACTGACCAGCCAAATATCGCAATAAAATAAGTCACGCGTGAACCTACGCGATCTAAAAACCAACCGCCGGGGATCTGACATAGCGTATAAAGCCAGGCGAAGGCCGAAAATACATAGCCCATTTGCGCTTTAGTAATACCAAACTCTTCCTGAATATGGGCAGAAGCCACGGCCAGGTTAGCGCGGTCAACATAACAAATGACCACCGTAATAAAGATCATCACCAGCGTCAGATAACGCCGACGCCCCGGCTTTGCTGCATTAACGGGAATATCCATAGCGAGCTTTCTCCAGATTTTGGGCATAGCGAAGCCGCTCACCATGCCCTGTAATTTACAGAGGGTTATATTTTTGTATTGCTGTTTTAGTGCCCGATGAGGGGCTTACGTGGCAGGAATTACCACTCTGCTACGCTGTTATCTTCATGACGCCAGAGCGGATTACGCCAGTCCGGGGCATTTTTACTGAACTCAATAACTTTAGCTTCGTCGATTTCCACGCCTAAGCCCGGTTTCGTTAGCGGTTTAAAGAAGCCGCCAACCATGCTGAAGTCTTCTTTGTTTTTCACAAAGTCGAGTAACTCCGCGCCTTTGTTGTAATGAATGCCCATACTTTGTTCCTGAAGGACGGCGTTATAGGAAACAAAGTCGATATGCAGGCAAGCCGCCAGTGCAATCGGTCCGAGCGGACAGTGCGGCGCAAGAGTCACGTCATAGGCTTCCGCCATTCCGGCAATTTTGTAGCATTCGGTAATACCTCCTGCGTGGGAAAGATCGGGTTGCAGAATCGAAATACCGCCTGCCTCCAGCACGCGTTTAAAATCGAAGCGTGAGAACATGCGTTCACCCGCCGCCAGTGGAATATGCGTTTGTGCCGCCAGTTTCGGGTAGTATTCGGCTTGTTCCGCTAGCACCGGCTCTTCAATAAACAGCGGGCGATACGGTTCCAGTTCTTTAATCAGCACTTTCGCCATCGGCGCACTGACGCGACCGTGGAAATCAAGGCCAAACTCAATCTGATTGCCAAAGGCTTCACGAATTTGTGCCACAGTGTTGACCGCCGCATCCACCGCGCGGGAGTTATCAATCAGCCCCAGTTCTTCACACCCGTTCAGTTTGAAGGTATCGAAGCCGATTTCGCGTAGCGTTTTAATGCCGTCGATAACATCCGCCGGACGATCGCCGCCGACCCAACTGTAGGCTTTGATTTTGTCACGGACCAGGCCGCCCATCAGTTGCCAGACCGGCGCATTCAGCACTTTGCCTTTGATATCCCATAATGCCTGGTCAATCCCGGCGATAGCGCTCATCAGGATTGGACCGCCGCGATAAAAACCGGCGCGATACATCACTTGCCATAAATCATTGATGCGCGATGGATCCTGACCAATCAAATAGTCGCTCAGTTCGTGAACTGCCGCTTCCACCGTGCGGGCGCGGCCTTCAATCACTGGCTCGCCCCAGCCGACCACGCCTTCATCGGTTTCAATTTTCAGGAACATCCAGCGGGGAGGTAAACGATACGTGGTAATTTTGGTGATTTTCATTGCACTGCCTCTCGATACGCCTTAACAAATACTGCTGCCTGCTGCGCGGTACGTTCTACGGATTGCCCGGCGCGATAGAGATCGCTGCCTAAGCCCACCCCAACACAACCTGCGTCTATCCACTGCGCCAGGTTTTCTGGCGTCACGCCGCCAACGGCAAAGACTGCGATGTCCGGTGGTAACACCGCTTTTAACGCTTTGATGTATTGCGGACCAAAAGCCGATGACGGGAATATTTTCAGCGCCTGCGCGCCCGCTTCGAGCGCGGTAAAGGCTTCGGTCGCCGTCGCGCAGCCGGGGCAGACGGTCATGCCGTAGCCCACCGCACGGCGGATCACTTCACTATGGATATTGGGCGTAACGATGAGCTGGCAGCCCATCCTGGCGAGCGCATCGACCTGTTCAGGTTTCAGTACCGTACCTGCGCCAATCAACGCCTTATCGCCGTACGCATCAACGATGGCGGGAATGCTCTGCTCCCATTGTGGAGAATTCAGCGGGATTTCAACCGCGTCGAACCCGGCGTCAATCACCGCGCCAACATGCGCCAGCGCCTCGTCGGGCGTAATGCCGCGCAAAATGGCGATCAGCGGGAGTTTAGTTTGCCACTGCATGAGCGATGCTCCTTATACCAGCCTGAAATGCCGTGTCGCCCGCCACCACCGTCACGTCGCAACCCATCGCCTGAAAGGCTTGCTGGTAGCGCGCGGTCAGCGATGTTCCGGCGACAAGGGTAATGGCATGTTGATGGGCCACGTAGTCGCGCATACTGGCGACCTCTGCGCCAATCAACAAACCAGAGAGAAATTCGCTGACCTGTTCGCGGGGAAGTGTTCCCAGCACATGCGAGGCACGAACTTCAAAAAGCTGCGGCAATATGGCAGGCGCATTAAGACCGCGCTCAAGGCCAGCCGCGAAGGCATCGGCAGAGTTTTCCTGCGGCGGTAAACCTGCGCCAATCAATGAGTGATTTAACAGTAAATGATGTAATTCACCGGTCATCACGGTACGAAAATCGTTGATTTGCTGGCTATCGGCCTGCACCCATTTGCAATGCGTACCGGGCATGACATAAAGAGAGGAAGGCGCCAGAGCACGCGCGCCGATCAATTGTGTTTCTTCGCCGCGCATCACATTGTGGTTATCGTCATGAGAGACGCATAATCCGGGAATAATCCAGATATTGTCGCCAACGGACGTTAATTGTTCACCAATAGACGAAAAACAGGCAGGAACAGATAAATACGGCGCAACTTTCCAGCCGACATTGCTGCCGACCATTCCTGCCATTACCACTGGCGTATTCTCTTCACGCCAATCGGTCGTCACTTCTGCTAACACCGCAGCCGGAGATTTTCCGTTCAGGCGCGTGACGCCTGCTTCTGATTGCCTGCTGTCCAGGCAGTGGTCGCCCTGATAAAGCCAGGCGCGCAGATTGGTCGATCCCCAGTCAATTGCGATGTAGCGAGCTGTCATGTGATTTCCTTTAACCTTCGTGTCGAGCTGGCGATCATGGTAAGCGCCGCCTGCTCTGCCGCATCGCCGTCCTGATGCCTTATCGCATCGAACAGCGCCTTATGTTCCTGGAGCGTTTGCGGCATGTTGGCCTCATCGCCCATCCAGGTTCGTTCAAAAACCGCCCGCTGCAGCGAACTGATCGCAATGCTCAGTTGCTGTAACACCGGGTTATGCACCGACTGCAGCACCGCCTCGTGGTAGCGAATATCCGCTTCGTTAAACGCTTCGCGGTCCTGATTGTTAGCAATCATCTCGTTCAGCGCCGATTCAATCTGCGCCAGATCGCTGGAGGTCGCGCGTTCTGCTGCCCAACGGGCAATAGCCGGCTCTACCAGGTTTCGCACTTCGCTCATTGCACTGATAAGCCGTGGGTCATAGTCGTTTTCCAGCACCCATTGCAGTACGTCAGTGTCGAGGTAATTCCACTGGTTACGCGGAGCCACAAACGCCCCGCGATAACGTTTCATTTCAATCAGCCGCTTCGCCATCAGCGAACGAAATACCTCACGGATGATGTTGCGCGAGGTTGCAAACTCCTCACAGAGTTCTGCCTCAGCCGGAAGCGGCGAGCCTGGCACGTATTTGCCGTGAACGATCTGTTTACCCAGCGTAATAACGATGCGATCGGTTTTATTGAGAGTCATGGAGAGTCCTTGTGCTCTGTATGTTCTTCTCTACTTTACCCCGATCGATGCATAACGCGGCAATTTTGTAGTACCAGCGTGATGACGTTCGCGTTTGCTGTGCGCCTAATGTAGTACAAATTTATGTAGTTGTACTACAATTTAGATCACAAAAAGAACAATAGATAAGAAAATGTTCTACGTCGGGCAAAAATCTGAAAAGGGAGATCAGGCGCTAAACTGGGGGGAAAGAAGAGTATGCTTTCAACGGCTTAGCACTCTTGTTTAAAGGATTAATCATGAAGTTGAATCTTAAGGGATTTTTCAAGGCTGCCAGTTTGTGTTCTTTGGCATTTGCGTTGACCGGATGTATCACCGCAGGACTGGTTTCTAATACCGCAAGCCCTCCACATGCCGAGCAATGGCGATCAGACACGATTAAGGGCTTATCGCTGGCTGAAGACAGCAACGGTACGAAAGGCTATGTTTTTGTTGGTGAATCGCTGGACTATCTGTTGACCACCGGCGGTGGTGATGTAGTTAAAATGCTGAACGATCCGGCAATTCATGGCGAAAGAATCACCGTTTCCGATAACGCGAAATTTATTTTAAGCAGCAGTGATACTAATTTTTCTGGTTCAATAACGCTCTATTACGACTGGGATAATGAGGAGGATAAAGCACTGGCGACACAATATGGTTTTATTTGTGATACCCGGCGTTGTACCTGGGTACTTGACGGCTTGAAAGGATCTATTCATCAAAAAAATAAAAAAGCGGATTACTCAAACGTGATGGTTTTCCATCAACCCTTTACGGTGGGATTTTATAAGTACAAAGCAACAGGTGGCGTCCCGCGCGGCCTCGCTAATGCGCTGCTGCCAGTCACTCTTACGCTGGATATAGTAACGTCACCACTGCAGTTCCTGATTTTATGCACGACCAGAAATTGTTAATCGCAGCGGGCAAACACGTTCGTGCTGTTTGCCCGCCAACTGATTAATTCAGCACATACTTTTCAATAGCAAACGCCACGCCATCTTCAAGGTTGGATTTGGTGACAAAGTTCGCCACTTCTTTCACCGAAGGAATAGCGTTATCCATCGCCACACCGACGCCTGCATATTCAATCATCGCAATGTCGTTTTCCTGATCGCCAATCGCCATGATTTCTTCCGGCTTAATGCCCAACACATCAGCCAGTGATTTCACGCCCGTACCTTTATTGACGCGTTTATCGAGGATTTCGAGGAAGTACGGCGCACTTTTCAGCACGGTATATTTGTCTTTCACTTCCTGCGGGATGCGCGCGATGGCCTGGTCAAGGACGGCAGGTTCATCAATCATCATCACTTTCAGGAACTGAGTATTGGGGTCCATTTTCTCCGCTTCGCAGAACACCAGCGGAATGGTGGCAACGAAAGATTCATGCACCGTGTAGTAGCTGATATCACGGTTGGCGGTGTACAGCGTGGTGCGGTCCAGCGCGTGGAAATGAGAACCCACTTCGCGAGAGAGTTTTTCCAGGAAACGGTAATCGTCATAGCTAAGAGCGGTTTGCGCCACGGTGCTGCCATCGGCAGCCTTCTGCACCAACGCGCCATTGTAAGTAATGCAGTAGTCGCCCGGCTGTTCCATATGTAGCTCTTTCAGGTAGCTGTGAACGCCGGCATAAGGGCGGCCCGTCGTCAGCACGACATTCACACCGCGGGCACGAGCCGCGGCAATCGCGTTTTTAACGCCAGGAGAAATGGTGTGATCGGGTAGCAGAAGAGTGCCATCCATATCGATAGCAATGAGTTTGATAGCCATGAGTTCCCCAGGTAGATTAGATCCTGACCCATGCTAACGCGATTCCGCTCAAAAATCAGTACAACACCCGAGGGAAAAGGGGGATGCAACGCGCATGGCGTGCTCCCCTTTTGCTTAACTGAAAAGTTTACCTTTCAGCAGTTCCATACCAGCGGAAAGTAGATCGTTATTAGTTTGTGATGACACTTCACCCTGCGGTGAGAGAGCATCAATAATCTTCGGCAATTGTTCTGCCAGTAAACTGGAAGCCGCACTGGTATCTACGCCGAGTTTTTGCCCGAGATCGGATATCGCGTTGGTGCCGAGCGCCGATTCCAGTTGCTCGCCGCTCACCGACTGATTGGTTTGCTGATTACTCAACCAGGTTGACAGAATGGCGCCTAAGCCGCCGCTTTGCAGTTTTTCCAGCAGCACCTGAATGCCGCCCTGCTCCTCAACCCAATTTAAAATAGCCTGATATTTCCCCGCATCGCCTTTCAGAAAGGCGCCGACAACTTCATCAAAAAGCCCCATGATAATCACCTGTAAAGCGTTACGTGTTGACTCAAAAAGTATAGTTCTGCGAGATGATAATTGCGGATTGCCAAAATAAAAAGGGCGGAGAAGATCTCAGCCCTTTTCTTATAGCTTCTTGCCGGATGCGGCGTGAACGCCTTATCCGGCCTACAAAACATTGCAAATTCAATATATTGCAGGAGTCTCGTAGGCCTGATAAGCGTAGCGCATCAGGCACGGTCACATTGTTAATGCCATTAAATATCGATATTTGCCGCTTTCAGAGCGTTCTCTTCGATAAACGCACGACGCGGTTCAACAGCGTCACCCATCAGTGTGGTGAACAACTGGTCGGCGGCAATCGCATCTTTAACGGTAACGCGCAGCATACGACGACTTTCCGGGTCCATGGTGGTTTCCCACAACTGCTCCGGGTTCATCTCGCCCAGACCTTTATAACGCTGGATGGAGAGGCCGCGACGGGACTCTTTCACCAGCCAGTCCAGCGCCTGCTCAAAGCTGGCTACCGGCTGACGACGCTCGCCACGTTCAATAAACGCATCTTCTTCCAGAAGGCCACGCAGTTTCTCGCCCAGCGTACAGATACGACGATATTCGCCACCGGTGATAAACTCGTGATCCAGCGGATAGTCAGTATCCACGCCGTGAGTACGCACGCGAATAATCGGCTCGAACAGGTTTTTCTCGGCATTGGCATGGACATCAAACTTCCACTGGCTGCCGTGCTGTTCTTTGTCGTTCAGTTCGCTGACCAGGGCGTTCACCCAACGGGTAACGGTCTGCTCGTTAGAAAGATCGGCTTCCGCCAGCGTCGGCTGATAGATAAGCTCTTTCAGCAGCGCTTTCGGATAACGGCGTTCCATACGGTTGATCATCTTCTGGGTCGCGTTGTACTCAGACACCAGTTTCTCTAGTGCTTCGCCAGCCAGCGCTGGTGCACTGGCATTGGTGTGCAACGTTGCGCCATCCAGCGCGATGGAAATTTGATACTGATCCATCGCTTCGTCATCTTTAATGTACTGTTCTTGCTTGCCTTTCTTCACTTTGTACAGCGGCGGCTGAGCAATATAAACGTGACCGCGTTCAACGATTTCCGGCATCTGACGATAGAAGAAAGTCAACAGCAGCGTACGAATGTGCGAGCCGTCGACGTCCGCATCGGTCATGATGATGATGTTGTGATAACGCAGTTTGTCCGGGTTGTACTCGTCGCGACCGATGCCGCAGCCAAGCGCAGTGATCAGCGTCGCCACTTCCTGAGAAGAGAGCATCTTATCGAAGCGCGCTTTCTCGACGTTGAGGATTTTACCCTTCAGCGGCAGAATCGCCTGGTTCTTGCGGTTACGGCCCTGCTTTGCAGAACCGCCCGCAGAGTCCCCTTCCACAAGGTACAGTTCGGACAACGCAGGGTCGCGTTCCTGACAGTCCGCCAGTTTGCCTGGCAGGCCAGCTAAATCCAGTGCGCCCTTACGGCGGGTCATTTCACGGGCTTTACGCGCGGCTTCACGCGCACGAGCAGCATCAATGATTTTACCCACCACGATTTTCGCGTCGGTCGGGTTTTCCAGCAGGTATTCCGCCAGCAGTTCGTTCATCTGCTGTTCTACCGCCGATTTCACCTCAGAAGAAACCAGTTTGTCTTTGGTCTGGGAGGAGAATTTCGGGTCCGGCACTTTCACGGAAACAACAGCAATCAGGCCTTCACGCGCATCGTCACCAGTGGCGCTAACTTTCGCTTTCTTACTGTAGCCTTCTTTATCCATGTAGGCATTCAGGGTACGGGTCATCGCCGCACGGAAGCCCGCCAGGTGAGTACCGCCGTCACGCTGCGGAATATTGTTGGTAAAACAGTAGATGTTTTCCTGGAAGCCATCGTTCCACTGCAACGCAACTTCAACGCCGATACCGTCTTTTTCGGTGGAGAAGTAGAAGATGTTCGGGTGAATCGGCGTTTTGTTCTTGTTCAGATATTCAACGAACGCCTTAATGCCGCCTTCATAGTGGAAGTGGTCTTCTTTGCCGTCGCGTTTGTCTTTCAGACGAATAGACACGCCGGAGTTGAGGAAGGACAGCTCACGCAGACGCTTCGCCAGAATATCGTATTCGAACTCGGTCACATTGGTGAAAGTTTCAAGGCTTGGCCAGAAACGCACCATGGTGCCGGTTTTGTCGGTGTCACCAGTAACCGCCAGCGGTGCCTGCGGAACACCGTGTTCGTAGATCTGACGGTGAATTTTACCCTCGCGCTGAATAACCAGCTCCAGTTTTTGCGACAGGGCGTTTACTACCGAAACACCAACGCCGTGCAGACCGCCGGACACTTTATAGGAATTATCGTCAAATTTACCGCCTGCGTGCAGCACGGTCATGATCACCTCCGCTGCCGATACGCCCTCTTCCGGGTGAATACCGGTCGGAATGCCGCGCCCGTCATCCTGTACGGAGACAGAGTTGTCGGCGTGAATGGTGACGATAATTTCTTTACAGTGACCCGCGAGCGCTTCGTCGATAGCGTTATCTACCACCTCGAATACCATGTGGTGCAGACCGGTGCCGTCATCCGTGTCGCCGATATACATACCCGGGCGCTTACGCACCGCATCCAGCCCTTTCAGGACTTTGATACTGGAGGAGTCATAAGAATTCGACATCAACGTTTCTCGCTCATTTATACTTGGGTTAATCCGTTATTTTACCCTTTTCCACGGTAAACATCTTCGAATTTTCGTCCGACATGTCTATAACGTGTTCAGCACTGATCGCGCTGACAAAAACTTGCGATTGCGTCGCTTTTAAGCGGCTGGCAAGCAGTCCGCGACGCTCATCATCAAGCTCCGAGGCAAAATCATCTATCAGGTAGAGACACCGCCGCCCACTTTCACGGGTGAGGAACTCTCCTTGCGCCAGACGTAAGGCGCACATCAACAGCTTAAGCTGCCCACGCGATAAGGTATCTTCCACCGGCGCCCCGTCGGCGCGAATGCGTAAGTCCGCTTTGTGCGGGCCGTGCGCGGTGTAGGTTAGCTGGCGATCGCGTTCAAAATTACGTTCCAGCACCTCAGCGTAATCTGTCTCTTTCTCCCAGCCGCGCTGGAAGGAGAAAGTCAGAGAAAACTCAGGGAGAAATTGCTTACAGGTATCGGCCATATCAGCCGCGATACCGGCGCTGTACTCCGCGCGCCAGGTGCTGATTTGTTCCGCCAGCGGGATTAATTCTTTATCCCACGGACGTAACTGTTCGTAACGTGTCACCTGGCGCAACGCCGCATTGCGCTGCTTGAGCAACCGTTTGAGATTGCTCCAGGCAGTGAAAAATCCAGGTTCGTTGTGAAAGCATCCCCAGTCGAGGAATGCTCTTCTGTATTTGGGGCCGCCGTTGAGTAAAGTAAACCCCTCCGGCGTTATCAGCTGCATCGGCATCAGGTGCGCCAGCTCCGCGACCTTATGCCCATCAGTACCGTCGATGCGGACTTTGCTGTCGCCCTGTTTGTCTTTGGTTAAGCCAATCGCCGTCTCGCGCTCTTCGCCCTGTAAACGCCCGTGGAGAACAAACGCCTCCTGCTCATGGCGAATCACTCGCCCCACCTGCAAACTGCGAAACGCCCGACCATGGCCGAGCGTATAGATGGCTTCCAGCACACTGGTTTTGCCACTGCCGTTGGCGCCCACCAGAAAGTTAAAGCCGGGAGATAAAGCGAGATCCGCGGTTTCAATGTTGCGGAAATCGCGAATCAACAAGCGGGTGAGGGACATTACAGTCTCATTGGCATGACAACATAAGCCGCGCTCTGGCTGGCTGCATCTTCAATCTGCACGCTGGAAACCGAATCGGTCAGCATCATGCGAACGTTTTCGCATTTCAGCGCGTTCAGAACATCCAGTACATAGCTGACGTTGAAGCCGATTTCCATCTCCGCGCCACTGTAGGTGACATCAAGGATCTCTTCCGCTTCTTCCTGTTCCGGGTTGTTGGCGGTAATTTTCAGCTGATTTTCGCTGACATACAGACGCACGCCGCGGAATTTCTCGTTAGAGAGAATTGCCGCACGGGCAAACGCCTGTTTAAGGAGATCGCAACCAGCTTCCAGATGCTTGTCCGGGTTCTTCGGCAATACGCGGCGGTAATCCGGGAAACGACCATCCACCAGTTTGGAGGTGAAGATAAAGTCGCCAACGTGGGCGCGAATGTTGTTGCTGCCAATCTGCACGCGCAGCGGATTGTCACCGCCGTCGAGCATGCGCATCAGTTCAATCACACCTTTACGCGGCACGATCACCGAATGGCTCGGCAAAGACTGACCAATTGGCATTGAACAGACCGCCAGACGGTGCCCGTCGGTCGCCACGGTACGCAGTTCTTCGCCTTCAGTTTCGAACAGCATACCGTTTAAGTAATAGCGAACGTCCTGATGCGCCATGGAAAACTGGGTCGCTTCAATCAGGCGCTTCATTGTTGCCTGCGGCAGCGTGAATTCCACTTCACTCTGCCAGTCATCGAGGTTCGGGAAATCCGCCGCTGGTAAGGTAGAAAGCGAGAAACGGCTACGCCCGGAGCGCACCAGCATCCGTTCACCTTCCAGTTGGACGGCGATTTCCGCGCCTTCAGGCAGGCCACGGCAGATATCAAAGAATTTGCGCGCCGGAACTGTCGTCGCCCCTGGTTCGTGCGGCTGAATAAGCGCAACACGTGCCACCATTTCCATCTCGAGATCAGTACCGGTCAGCGACAACGTACCGTCAGCAACCTGTAACAGCAGATTACCGAGAATCGGTAGCGTAGGACGACCACCTAACGGACCGCTTACCTGTTGTAGCGGTTTTAATAAATGCTCACGTTCTACGGTAAATTTCATAGGATTACGATGACAATGTTCTGATTAAATTTGAAAAATCTTCTTTGATATCATGGCTCTCTTCACGCAACTGCTCAATTTTACGACAGGCATGAAGCACCGTTGTATGGTCACGACCACCAAACGCATCGCCAATCTCCGGTAGACTATGGTTAGTCAGCTCTTTTGCCAACGCCATCGCCATCTGGCGCGGACGCGCTACGGAGCGAGATCGACGCTTAGAAAGGAGATCCGCGACTTTAATCTTGTAATACTCCGCCACCGTCTTTTGGATATTGTCGATGGTGACCAGCTTTTCCTGCAGCGCTAACAGATCGCGCAGCGCTTCACGCACGAAATCGATGGTGATCGCTCTGCCGGTAAAATTAGCGTTGGCAATGACGCGATTCAGCGCCCCTTCCAGCTCACGTACATTAGAGCGTAGACGCTTGGCGATAAAGAACGCCACTTCACCCGGCAGACGAATGTCGTTTTCGTCGGCCTTTTTCATCAGGATCGCCACGCGGGTTTCTAACTCTGGCGGTTCGATCGCCACAGTCAGTCCCCAGCCGAAGCGGGATTTCAAACGATCCTCAACGCCGTTGATCTCTTTCGGATAGCGATCCGACGTGAGAATGATCTGCTGGTTACCTTCCAACAGGGCGTTGAACGTGTGGAAAAATTCTTCCTGGGATCGTTCTTTATTAGCAAAGAATTGAATATCGTCGATCAGCAGCGCATCTACGGAACGGTAGTAGCGTTTAAACTCTTCGATCGCGTTGTTTTGCAGGGCTTTTACCATGTCCTGAACAAAGCGCTCGGAGTGCATATAGACCACTTTGGCATTGGGCTTGCGCGCCATAATGCCGTTGCCCACCGCATGCAACAGGTGAGTTTTACCCAGACCCGTGCCGCCATAAAGGAACAGCGGGTTATAAGCGCCACCGGGGTTATCCGCCACCTGGCGAGCCGCCGCGCGCGCCAGTTGGTTAGATTTACCTTCGACGAAGTTATCAAACGTATGTTTGACGTTGACGTTGGAACGATAGGTCGGTTCCGCCGGAGCAGGAACGTTATCCCAACCGGAACGCGTAGAAGGCGCAGCACGTTGCGGCTGCACCTGAGCTGCCTGAGCAGGTGCAACTGTATTGCTGGCTGCAGCTTTCAGTGTTTGTGTTACGGGCTTTGTGCCCACTTCAAAACGCAGCTGTGGGGCATCCGCTCCGCAGAAACTGGTTAGCAGTCCATTGATATTATTAAGGTACTTGTCCCGTACCCAATCGAGGACAAAACGATTTGGCGCGTACAAGGCCAGCGTGTTATCGCTCAGTTCCGCCTGCAACGGGCGTATCCACATACTGAATTCTGTGGCTGGTAACTCATCCTGCAATCGGGCAAGACACTGCTGCCAAAGCGAAAGTGACACGGCGGACTCCACTCGAACAAAAGTCGATAATGACTAAGGCTGAAACATTCATGATTGTTGACGTACGTCGAAAAGACCCTACATAAGGGTGACGCACGAACCGCTGTCTGCGGTTATATGCCCGATCAAGATCCTGCAAAACGATCGGGACCGCGGATCATAGCCTAAACTGCGCAAGAGATCTTCTGTTTCTCACAGATTTTCCCGATTTATCCACAGGGCTTTCCAGAACCCGCTAAGTGTAAACGATCCTGACGCCAGACGGGCACGATTTACGCCGCATATTGGAAAATTTAATGACCACAGACAAAAATTGGCTTAATCGATCTAATAAAGATCCTGGACGATCCTTGCGCTTTACCCTCCAGCCCGTATAATCCTCCACCCGGCGCACAATGCTGGTTTTAACTGGTATGAGCCCGTACTTTTTCCCCGTGAAAAGGTGCGGAAAAGCGCGGTAAATAAGGAAAGAGAATTGACTCCGGAGTGTACAATTATTACAATCCGGCCTCTTTAATCACCCATGGCTTCGGTGTCCAGCGTTTCATTTTCGTTCGGATATCCAATAAAGCCATTGAATTTATTCAAGTTTAGGTAGAAATCGCCATGAAACGCACTTTTCAACCGTCTGTACTGAAGCGCAACCGTTCTCACGGCTTCCGTGCTCGTATGGCTACTAAAAATGGTCGTCAGGTACTGGCACGTCGTCGTGCTAAAGGCCGTGCTCGTCTGACCGTTTCTAAGTAATAAAGCTAACCCCTGAGTGGTTAAGCTCGCATTTCCCAGGGAGTTACGCTTGTTAACTCCCAGTCAATTCACATTCGTCTTCCAGCAGCCACAACGGGCTGGCACGCCGCAAATTACTATTCTCGGCCGCCTGAATTCGCTGGGGCATCCCCGTATCGGTCTTACAGTCGCCAAGAAAAACGTTCGACGTGCGCATGAACGCAATCGGATTAAACGTCTGACGCGTGAAAGCTTCCGTCTGCGCCAACATGAACTTCCGGCTATGGATTTCGTGGTGGTGGCGAAAAAAGGGGTTGCCGACCTCGATAACCGTGCTCTCTCGGAAGCGTTGGAAAAATTATGGCGCCGCCACTGTCGCCTGGCTCGCGGGTCCTGATAGCCCTCATTCGGGTCTATCAACGCCTGATTAGTCCGCTACTCGGGCCGCATTGTCGTTTCACTCCAACCTGTTCAAGCTACGGAATTGAGGCATTGCGCAGGTTTGGAGTGATAAAAGGCAGTTGGTTGACGGTGAAACGCGTATTAAAATGCCACCCTTTACACCCTGGTGGTGACGATCCCGTCCCGCCCGGACCATTTGATACCAGAGAACACTAACGATGGATTCGCAACGCAATCTTTTAGTCATCGCTTTGCTGTTCGTGTCTTTCATGATCTGGCAAGCCTGGGAGCAGGATAAAAACCCGCAACCTCAGGTCCAACAGACCACGCAGACAACGACCACCGCAGCGGGTAGCGCCGCCGACCAGGGCGTACCGGCCAGTGGCCAGGGGAAACTGATCTCGGTTAAAACCGATGTGCTTGATCTGACCATCAACACCCGTGGTGGTGATGTTGAGCAGGCCCTGCTGCCGGCTTACCCGAAAGAGCTGAACTCTACCCAGCCATTCCAGCTGCTGGAAACCTCACCGCAGTTTATTTATCAGGCTCAGAGCGGTCTGACCGGTCGTGATGGCCCGGATAACCCGGCTAACGGCCCGCGTCCGCTGTATAACGTCGAAAAAGATGCTTATGTACTGGCTGATGGCCAAAATGAATTGCAGGTGCCGATGACGTATACCGACGCGGCAGGCAACACGTTTACCAAAACGTTTGTCCTGAAACGTGGTGATTACGCTGTCAACGTCAACTACAACGTGCAGAACGCTGGCGAAAAACCGCTGGAGATCTCCACCTTTGGTCAGTTGAAGCAATCCATCAATCTACCGCCGCATCTCGACACTGGAAGCAGCAACTTTGCACTGCACACCTTCCGTGGCGCAGCATACTCCACGCCTGACGAGAAGTACGAGAAATACAAGTTCGATACTATTGCTGATAACGAAAACCTGAACATCTCTTCGAAAGGGGGTTGGGTAGCGATGCTGCAACAGTATTTCGCGACTGCGTGGATCCCGCATAACGACGGTACTAACAACTTCTACACCGCTAATCTGGGCAACGGCATCGCTGCTATCGGCTATAAATCTCAGCCGGTACTGGTTCAGCCGGGTCAGACTGGCGCGATGAACAGCACCCTGTGGGTTGGCCCGGAAATTCAGGATAAAATGGCAGCCGTTGCTCCGCACCTGGATCTGACCGTGGATTACGGTTGGTTGTGGTTCATCTCTCAGCCGCTGTTCAAATTACTGAAATGGATCCATAGCTTTGTGGGTAACTGGGGCTTCTCCATTATCATCATCACCTTTATCGTTCGTGGCATCATGTACCCGCTGACCAAAGCGCAGTACACCTCCATGGCGAAGATGCGTATGCTGCAGCCGAAGATTCAGGCGATGCGCGAGCGTCTGGGCGATGACAAACAGCGAATCAGCCAGGAAATGATGGCGCTGTACAAAGCTGAGAAGGTTAACCCGCTGGGCGGCTGCTTCCCGCTGCTGATTCAGATGCCCATCTTCCTGGCGTTGTACTACATGCTGATGGGTTCCGTTGAACTGCGCCAGGCGCCGTTTGCACTGTGGATCCACGACCTGTCAGCACAGGACCCGTACTACATCCTGCCGATCCTGATGGGCGTAACGATGTTCTTCATTCAGAAGATGTCGCCGACCACCGTAACCGACCCGATGCAGCAGAAGATCATGACCTTTATGCCGGTCATCTTCACCGTGTTCTTCCTGTGGTTCCCGTCAGGTCTGGTGCTGTACTATATCGTCAGCAACCTGGTTACCATTATTCAGCAGCAGCTGATTTACCGTGGTCTGGAAAAACGTGGTCTGCATAGCCGCGAGAAGAAAAAATCCTGATTCGGTAAGTTTTCGCTAAAATAAGGGCGGTCAGTTGACCGCCTTTTTTCTTTTCGTAGGGCGGATAAGCACCGCGCATCCGCCACACAAAGCAACAGGAACATCATGAGCGATAATGACACTATCGTAGCCCAGGCCACGCCTCCGGGACGTGGCGGCGTTGGCATCCTGCGCATTTCCGGCCTCAAAGCCCGTGAAGTTGCCGAAACCGTGCTGGGTAAACTGCCTAAGCCGCGCTACGCCGATTATCTTCCGTTTAAAGACGCCGACGACAGCGTGCTCGATCAGGGGATTGCGCTATGGTTCCCTGGCCCAAATTCATTTACCGGTGAAGATGTACTGGAACTGCAAGGTCATGGCGGTCCGGTGATCCTCGACCTGCTGTTAAAACGCATTTTGACCATTCCTGGCCTGCGAATTGCCCGCCCCGGTGAGTTTTCCGAACGCGCGTTTCTTAACGATAAACTCGATTTGGCCCAGGCCGAAGCAATCGCCGATCTTATCGACGCCAGCTCGGAACAGGCGGCCCGCTCGGCGCTAAACTCGCTGCAAGGCGCGTTCTCCGCGCGAGTTAACCATCTGGTGGAAGCCCTCACCCACTTGCGCATTTACGTCGAAGCGGCAATTGATTTCCCTGATGAAGAGATCGATTTCCTCTCCGACGGCAAAATTGAAGCCCAACTCAATGATGTGATTGCCGATCTCGACGCGGTACGCGCAGAAGCGCGTCAGGGCAGCCTGTTGCGCGAAGGGATGAAAGTCGTGATTGCCGGGCGTCCAAACGCGGGTAAATCGAGCCTGTTAAACGCGCTGGCAGGCCGTGAAGCGGCAATCGTAACCGATATCGCCGGAACCACGCGTGACGTGCTGCGTGAGCATATCCACATTGACGGGATGCCGCTGCATATCATCGATACCGCCGGGCTACGTGAAGCCAGCGATGAAGTAGAACGCATTGGTATCGAGCGGGCGTGGCAAGAAATTGAACAAGCCGATCGCGTTCTGTTTATGGTTGATGGCACCACCACGGACGCCGTTGATCCAGCAGAGATCTGGCCGGAATTTATCGCCCGCCTGCCTGCAAAACTGCCGATCACCGTCGTGCGCAATAAAGCCGATATCACCGGCGAAACGCTGGGGATGAGTGAAGTGAACGGTCACGCGTTAATTCGTCTTTCGGCACGGACTGGCGAAGGTGTGGACGTGTTGCGTAACCATCTCAAACAGAGCATGGGCTTTGACACCAACATGGAAGGCGGCTTCCTGGCGCGTCGTCGTCACTTACAGGCGCTGGAACAGGCGGCAGAGCATCTGCAACAGGGTAAAGCGCAACTGTTAGGTGCCTGGGCTGGCGAGCTGCTGGCGGAAGAGTTGCGCCTGGCGCAGCAGAACTTAAGCGAAATCACCGGGGAATTTACTTCTGACGACCTGCTGGGGCGGATTTTCTCCAGCTTCTGTATCGGTAAGTAACCCCCACATACGAAGCCGCATCCTGATTGCCTGATGCGGCTTCGTTTTTTGTATGTACTATTATTTTGATAAAAATTAAAAATCTCCCGCAATTTATTATCCTTAAACTGGTGTTTAATATTGTATCGCGATCGTTTGTGATTCGATTCACATTTAAACAATTTCAGAATAGACAAAAACCTTGAGTATTATACTGTAGCGTCGTGTCTTTCGAGGATAAGTGCATTATGAATATCTTACATATATGTGTGACCTCAAAATGGTTCAATATCGACAACAAGATTGTTGATCATCGCCCTTGATTTGCCCTTCTATAACCATCACCAGCGCCAAACCGATTAGATTCAATGTGATCTATTAGTTTGCTACGTCTTTATTTTGTCATTTATACAGGTTGTTACTGGTTTAATTACTATTTCACGTGAATAGGTACACTTGTATATATATAAATGGCAAATCAATGGATATTGCAGACTCAATATTCACAGGGAACACTGTAATTAAAATAAATGAAGGATTATGTAATGGAAAACTTTAAACATCTCCCTGAACCGTTCCGCATTCGTGTTATCGAACCAGTAAAACGCACAACCCGTGCTTACCGTGAAGAAGCAATTATTAAATCCGGTATGAATCCCTTCCTGCTGGATAGCGAAGATGTATTTATCGATTTACTGACCGACAGTGGTACCGGGGCAGTGACGCAGAACATGCAGGCAGCGATGATGCGCGGCGACGAAGCTTACAGCGGTAGCCGCAGTTACTACGCGTTAGCTGAATCAGTAAAAAATATTTTTGGCTATCAATACACTATTCCAACTCACCAGGGCCGCGGCGCCGAGCAAATCTATATTCCGGTGCTGATTAAAAAGCGCGAGCAGGAAAAAGGCCTGGATCGCAGCAAAATGGTGGCGTTCTCTAACTATTTCTTTGATACCACTCAGGGCCATAGCCAGATCAATGGTTGTACCGTGCGTAACGTCTATATCAAAGAAGCGTTTGATACCGGCGTACGTTACGACTTTAAAGGCAACTTTGACCTCGAAGGATTAAAACGCGGTATTGAAGAAGTTGGTCCGAATAACGTGCCATATATTGTCGCCACCATTACCAGTAACTCCGCAGGCGGTCAGCCGGTTTCACTGGCGAACATGAAAGCGATGTACAGTATCGCGAAGAAATATGACATTCCGGTGGTGATGGACTCCGCACGCTTCGCCGAAAACGCCTATTTCATCAAGCAGCGTGAAGCAGAATACAAAGACTGGACTATCGAGCAGATCACTCGCGAAACCTACAAATATGCCGATATGCTGGCAATGTCCGCCAAGAAAGATGCGATGGTGCCGATGGGCGGCTTGTTGTGCGTGAAAGATGACAGCTTCTTTGATGTCTATACCGAGTGCAGAACCCTTTGCGTGGTTCAGGAAGGCTTCCCGACTTACGGCGGCCTGGAAGGCGGTGCAATGGAGCGTCTGGCCGTTGGCTTGTATGACGGTATGAACCTTGACTGGCTGGCCTATCGCATTGCGCAAGTGCAGTATCTGGTCGATGGTCTGGAAGAGATTGGCGTTGTTTGCCAGCAGGCTGGCGGTCACGCGGCATTCGTTGATGCTGGAAAACTGTTGCCGCATATCCCGGCAGACCAGTTCCCGGCACAGGCGCTGGCGTGCGAGCTGTATAAAGTCGCCGGTATCCGTGCGGTAGAAATTGGCTCTTTCCTGTTAGGTCGCGATCCGAAAACCGGTAAACAATTGCCGTGCCCGGCTGAACTGCTGCGTTTAACTATTCCACGTGCGACTTACACTCAAACGCATATGGACTTCATTATTGAAGCCTTTAAGCATGTGAAAGAGAACGCGGCGAATATTAAAGGGTTAACCTTTACTTACGAACCGAAAGTATTGCGTCACTTCACCGCAAAACTAAAAGAAGTTTAATTAATACATTCAGAGTGGCTATAAGGATGTTAGCCACTCTCATTCCCTACATCCTCAATAACAAAAATAGCCTTCCTCTAAAGGTGGCATTATGACTGATCAAGCAGAAAAAAAGCACTCTGCATTTTGGGGTGTTATGGTTATAGCAGGTACAGTAATCGGTGGAGGTATGTTTGCTTTACCTGTTGATCTTGCCGGCGCCTGGTTCTTTTGGGGTGCCTTTATCCTTATCATTGCCTGGTTTTCAATGCTTCATTCCGGGTTATTGTTATTAGAAGCGAATTTAAATTATCCCGTCGGATCCAGTTTTAACACCATCACCAAAGATTTAATCGGCAACACCTGGAACATTATTAGCGGTATAACCGTTGCCTTCGTTCTCTATATTCTCACTTACGCTTATATCTCTGCTAATGGCGCAATCATTAGCGAAACAATATCGATGAATTTAGACTATCACGCAAATCCACGCATTGTCGGGATCTGCACAGCCATTTTCGTCGCCTGCGTACTGTGGATAAGTTCGTTAGCCGCCAGCCGTATAACCTCATTGTTCCTCGGGCTGAAGATTATCTCCTTTGTGATCGTGTTTGGTTCTTTCTTCTTCCAGGTTGATTATTCCATTCTGCGCGATTCCACCAGCACCACTGCGGGAACGTCTTACTTCCCGTATATATTTATGGCTTTGCCGGTGTGTCTGGCGTCATTCGGTTTCCACGGCAATATACCCAGCCTGATTATTTGCTATGGAAAACGTAAAGATAAGTTAATCAAAAGCGTGGTGCTTGGTTCGCTGCTGGCGTTGGTGATTTATCTCTTCTGGTTGTACTGCACAATGGGGAATATTCCGCGTGAAAGCTTTAAAGCGATTATCTCTTCAGGCGGCAACGTCGATTCGCTGGTAAAATCGTTCCTCGGCACCAAACAGCGTGGCATTATCGAGTTTTGTTTGTTGGTGTTCTCAAACTTAGCGGTTGCCAGTTCGTTCTTTGGCGTCACGCTGGGATTGTTCGATTATCTGGCGGATCTGTTTAAGATTGATAACTCCCACGCCGGGCGTTTCAAAACCGTACTGTTAACCTTCCTGCCACCCGCTTTGTTGTATCTTATCTTCCCAAATGGCTTTATTTACGGGATTGGCGGTGCCGGGCTGTGCGCCACTATCTGGGCAGTAATTATCCCCGCTGTACTGGCAATCAAAGCCCGCAAGAAGTTTCCTAACCAGATGTTCACTGTTTGGGGCGGTAATGTTATTCCGGCGATTGTTATTCTCTTTGGCATAACCGTAATTTTGTGCTGGTTTGGTAACGTCTTTAACGTGTTACCTAAATTTGGCTGACCCCTTCAAGAAGCCAGCCATTCGCTGGCTTCTTGCCTGCCAGGAAATCTCTTTTGTCCAAATGGCAACTCGCCTGATTCTCCTGCACCACGTATGCTTTGCATCACTTTTCCATCAGGACGCTTTAGCCCATGTCCCGCTTTTTGATTTGTAGTTTTGCCCTGGTTTTACTCTATCCCGCAGGTATTGATATGTATCTGGTCGGCTTACCGCGCATCGCCGCCGATCTCAACGCCAGCGAAGCGCAGTTGCATATTGCGTTCTCGGTTTATCTGACAGGGATGGCGACAGCAATGTTGTTTGCCGGTAAAGTGGCCGATCGCTCAGGGAGAAAACCTGTCGCTATACCCGGCGCGGCGCTATTTATTATCGCCTCGATATTCTGCTCACTGGCTGAAACCAGCACGTTATTTCTTGCAGGGCGATTTCTGCAGGGGCTCGGCGCGGGCTGTTGTTACGTGGTAGCATTCGCGATTTTACGCGACACGCTGGACGATCGACGTCGGGCAAAAGTGTTGTCATTACTTAATGGTATTACCTGCATCATTCCGGTGTTAGCACCAGTGCTCGGACACCTGATTATGCTTAAATTCCCATGGCAGAGCCTGTTCTGGACGATGACAATAATGGGCGTTGCAGTTCTCATGTTGTCTTTGTTTATTTTAAAAGAAACGCGCCCTGCCGCACCTGCAACGTCGAACAAACCACAAGAAAATACCGAGTCGTTGCTTAACCGTTTTTTCCTCAGCCGGGTGCTCATCACGACGTTAAGTGTTTCAGTCATTCTCACCTTTGTGAACACATCACCGGTATTGTTGATGGAGATAATGGGTTTCAAACGCGGAGAATATGCCACAATTATGGCGCTGACCGCAGGCGTCAGCATGACCGTATCGTTCTCCACACCATTTGCATTGGGAATATTTAAGCCGCGCACGCTGATGATCGCCTCGCAGGTGTTATTCCTGGCGGCGGGGATCACCCTTGCCGTTTCACCTTCCCATGCGGTTTCTCTGTTTGGTATCACGCTGATTTGCGCCGGTTTCTCGGTAGGTTTTGGCGTCGCAATGAGTCAGGCATTAGGACCGTTTTCACTACGGGCTGGCGTAGCCAGCTCGACGTTAGGCATTGCGCAAGTTTGTGGTTCGTCACTGTGGATATGGCTGGCGGCCGTGGTTGGCGTCGGCGCATGGAATATGCTGATCGGGATTCTGATTGCCTGTAGCATAGTGAGCCTGTTGCTGATTATGCTCGTCGCGCCTGGACGCACCGTTGCCGCTCATGAAGAAATCCATCACCACGCTTGATCTCAATTTGCTGCTTTGTCTGCAACTGCTGATGCAGGAGCGCAGTGTGACCAAAGCAGCAAAGCGAATGAATGTCACCCCTTCGGCGGCGAGCAAATCATTAGCAAAACTACGAGCGTGGTTTGATGATCCTTTATTTATCAATTCACCGCTCGGACTGACGCCGACGCCGCTGATGATCAGCATGGAGCAGAATCTGGCGGAGTGGATGCAAATGAGCAACCAGTTGTTGGATAAACCACACCACGAAATGCCATACGGCCTGAAATTTGAGCTGGCGGCGGAGTCGCCGTTGATGATGATTATGCTTAATGCTTTGTCTCAGCAGATCTACCAGCGTTACCCTCAGGCAACCATCAAACTGCGTAACTGGGGTTACGACTCTCTGGATGCCATTATTCGTGGCGAAGTGGATATTGGTTTTTCTGGTCGGGAAAGTCATCCACGTTCGCGGGAACAGCTCAGCCTGTTGCCGTTATCTATTGATTATGAAGTATTATTCACTGACTCACCCTGTGTCTGGCTACGGGAAGATCATCCGGCACTGGACGAAGAGTGGAATCTGGATACCTTTCTGCGATATCCACATATCAGCATTTGTTGGGAACAGAGCGACACCTGGGCGCTGGACAATGTATTGCAGGAGTCAGGACGCGAACGCACAATTGCCATGAGTCTGCCAGAATTCGAGCAGTCGCTGTTTATGGCTGCACAACCCGATAACCTACTGCTGGCGACCGCGCCACGCTATTGCCAGTACTACAACCAGCTCCATCAACTACCGTTGGTTGCCCTTCCTCTCCCGTTTGACGAAGCCCAGCAAAAAAAGCTGGAAGTGCCGTTTACTCTACTGTGGCACAAACGGAACAGCCATAACCCGAAGATTGTCTGGTTACGCGAAACCATTAAAGATCTTTACATCTCAATGCGCTAATTTTGCCTGATGGGACGCAACCATTTTCCGCAGCAAAATGTAAAAATCATGTAATAACATTGTCTGAATCGAACTTTTTGCCGCTTTCGCCTGTCCATTGTTCCTGTAAATGATTACTCTTGTATTCATAATGGACCATTAAGCATGGAGCGAAAAATGGCAACTCATTTTGCCCGAGGGATTTTAACGGAAGGACACCTGATCTCTGTTCGTCTCCCCTCCCAGTGTCATCAAGAAGCCCGGAATCTTCCCCCTCATCGTCAAAGTCGTTTTCTGGCATCCAGAGGTTTACTCGCAGAACTGATGTTCATGCTATATGGCATTAGCGAATTACCGGAAATCGTCATTCAGAATAAGGGAAAGCCGGTTTTTCGCGATAGCAACTTGCCTGCATTTTCAATTTCCTATGCCGGAAATATGATTGGCGTGGCGCTCGCAACAGAGGGGGAATGTGGCCTCGATATGGAGTTACAGCGAGCGACCCGCAGTTTTCATAGTCCTCACGCTCCCGATAACCCTATTTTTTCCAGCAACGAAACGCTGTGGATCAGTAAGCAAAACGATCCTAACGAAGCGCGAGCGCAACTCATCACTTTGCGCCGAAGCGTGCTAAAACTTACCGGTGATGTATTGAATGACGATCCGCGCGATCTGCAATTGATGCCTATTGCGGGACGCCTGAAATGTGCTCATGTAAATCATGTAGAAGCGTTATGCGACGCAGAGGACGTACTGGTGTGGTCTGTTGCGGCGACCCCCGCGATCGAAAAACTTAATGTCTGGCAGTTCGATGGCAAGCTCGGTTGGAAAACATTGCCTGACATACATAGCCGCGCCAATAACCCAACCGGACGTCTGATGCGCTTTGCCCAGCTCTCTACCGTGAAGTCTTTTTCACCAAATTGATAGACAACCACAGGAGTTATTATGTCTGAAAAATTGAAGGTGGTTACATTACTGGGGAGCCTGCGCAAAGGTTCATTTAATGGCATGGTTGCACGTACGCTGCCGAAAATTGCTCCGGCAAGTATGGAGGTTAATGCATTGCCTTCCATTGCTGATATTCCCTTGTATGACGCAGACGTACAGCAGGAAGACGGTTTTCCAGCGACAGTTGAAGCTCTGGCGGAACAGATACGTCAGGCCGATGGTGTCGTCATCGTGACGCCGGAATATAACTACTCAGTACCCGGAGGGCTGAAAAATGCCATCGACTGGCTTTCCCGCCTGCCGGACCAGCCATTAGCCGGTAAACCGGTGTTGATTCAGACCTGTTCAATGGGCGTGATTGGCGGCGCACGTTGTCAGTACCACTTACGTCAGATTCTGGTCTTCCTCGATGCAATGGTGATGAACAAGCCAGAATTTATGGGCGGCGTGATTCAGAACAAAGTTGATCCACAGACGGGCGAAGTGATTGATCAGGGAACGCTGGATCATCTGGCCGGGCAATTGACCGCATTTGGTGAGTTTATTCAGCGGGTGAAAAACTAAATAAAAAACCCGCCAGCAATAACACATGGCGGGTTTTTAGCGTCCTGTCGATTTTAATGTGCGTCAATAAACACAATCTTCAGCACAAACAGCAGAGCAACTACGACGACGCACGGACTAAGGTCACGCAGACGCCCGGTGCCGATTTTCATTACGCAGTAGGAGATAAAGCCCAACGCGATACCTTCGGTAATCGAGAAGCTGAACGGCATCATCACCGCGGTAATAAACGCCGGAACAGATTCAGTGAGATCCTGCCATTTCACGCGAGCAAGACTTGAAGTCATCAGTACGCCAACGTAAATCAACGCCCCCGCCGCGGCGTAGCCAGGCACCATTCCCGCCAGCGGAGATAAGAAAATAACCAGCAGGAACAGCAGGCCGACAACCACTGCCGTCAGACCGGTACGTCCGCCAACGGAAACGCCGGAAGAGGACTCAATATACGCAGTAACGGAAGAAGTACCGATAAACGAACCTGTTACCGAGGAGATACTGTCAACATACAGTGCCTGCTTCATGCGCGGGAATTTACCTTTCTCATCCGCCAGCCCGGCTTTATCGGTTACACCAATCAACGTCCCCGAAGAGTCAAACAAGTTGACCAGCATGAAAGAGAAAATTACTCCTGCCAGGCCCAGGTTGAATGACCCGGCTAAATCTACATGACCCACAACTGTCATCACGCTCGGCGGCGCAGAGACAATGCCGTTGTAGTGCACGTCTCCCAACATCCAGCCCAGCAACGTCGTCACCACAATGGAAACCAGCACTGCCGCGTGGATATTTCGCGAGGCCAGAATCGCAATGATGAAGAAACCGAGGATCCCCAGCAGCACGCTGTGGGAAGTCAGGTTACCGATACTCACCAGCGTTTCCGGGTTAGCGACAATCACGCCCGCGTTTTTCAACCCCATCATGCCAATGAACAGGCCGATACCGCTGGTAATGCCCACACGCAGACTCACCGGAATGTTGGCAATCATCCAGTAGCGAACGCGGAAAATCGTCAGCAGCAGTAGCCCCATCGCGCCCCAGAAGATTGCACCCATCCCGACTTGCCACGGCAGCCCCATAGCCTGCACGACAACAAAAGCGAAGAACGCATTGAGGCCCATTGCCGGGGCAAGCGCAACGGGCAGGTTTGCAAACACCCCCATCAGGATGCTGCCAAATGCAGCAATCAGACAGGTCGTGACGAAGACGGCGCTGGTGTCCATGCCAGCGACGCCCAGAATTTGCGGGTTAACAAAAACGATGTAAACCATCGTCAGGAAGGTGGTAAAACCAGCGATCACTTCGGTCCGTGCCGTCGTGCCATGTTCGCGTAGTTTAAACACGCGTTCCAGCATCCCCTGACCAGAAGTCTGGGTAGTGTGTTGTTGACTCATTATCTATTTCCGAACAAGGAGGGAAAATCCGTCGCTATCGTATACCAAAATGAGACAATAGGGACGTTTGAAGATAACTTTTTTTCATTGTATTTGCTTATACGGCAACGATTGCGTCACGCAAATCAGCATGACGAAAACGTTAAACTAACGATAAAGGAAAGACATGTCACAGATAGAAGCAGTATTTTTCGACTGCGACGGTACGCTGGTCGATAGCGAGATCATTTGCTCTCGCGCCTATGTCACGATGTTCAAAGAATTCGGTATTAGCGTCTCCTTTGAAGAGATTTTCACCCGCTTTAAAGGCGTAAAGCTCTACGAAATTATTGAAATCATCAGTAAAGAACAGGGCGTAGAAATGGTCCGTGCTGATGCCGAACGCGTTTATCGCGCAGAGGTAGCGCGTCTGTTTGATACAGAACTGGAGATGATTGCGGGAGCAAATGATTTGCTGGAAAGCGTAAAAGTGCCGATGTGCGTCGTCTCAAACGGTCCGGTTAACAAAATGCAGCATTCACTTGGCAAACTCAACATGCTGCACTACTTCCCGGAAAAACTGTTCAGCGGCTACGACATTCAGCGTTGGAAACCTGATCCAGCATTAATGTTCCATGCTGCGAAAGCAATGAATGTGAATGTTGAAAACTGCATTCTGGTCGATGACTCAGTTGCCGGTGCACAATCTGGTATCGACGCAGGTATGGAAGTGTTCTACTTCTGCGCCGACCCGCACAATAAGCCGATCGTTCATCCGAAAGTCACTACCTTTACCGATTTGGCGCAGTTGCCTGCGCTCTGGAAGGCGCGGGGCTGGGATATTACCACATAACGTTTCTCTCTCCCTTCACTTACCCGCTTAATCTGGCGTTCAAAGGTAAGCAAAGGGAGTTTGACATCACGCATTGTATTTTGCGTTTTCAGGGCCGTAGGAGTTTTGGTCGCTATCATTCGAAAACAGACTTTTTAAATTAACCGTCACGCTCTATTTTGTTTTTAATTTCCACGAGCAGACAGGACGTTTTATGACTCATAACACCAGACCGTTACCCATTTTCAAATATCATCCGCAACCACTGGAAACAGGTGCATTTAAGCAGGATAAGACCGTAGAGTGCGATTGCTGTGAACAAGAAACATCTGTTTATTACTCCAGCCCGTTTTATTGCGTTGATGAAATTGAATATCTCTGCCCCTGGTGCATTGCGGACGGTTCTGCGGCAGAAAAGTTTGCAGGTAGTTTTCAGGATGATACAAGCATCGAAGGCGTTGAATTTGAGTATGATGAAGAGGACGAATTTGCCGGTATTAAGGACACATATCCTGCTGAAATGCTGAAAGAGTTGGTTGAACGCACGCCTGGCTATCATGGATGGCAGCAGGAATTCTGGCTGGCACATTGTGGCGATTTCTGTGCTTTTATCGGCTATGTGGGCTGGGATGAGATAAAAAACCGCCTTGATGAATTCGCCAACCTTGAAGAAAATTGTGAAAATTTCGGAATTAGAAGCTTGGATCTGGCGAAATGCCTGCAAAACGGCGGCCATTGTCAGGGTTATCTCTTCCGCTGTCTCCACTGCGGCAAGCTGAGACTATGGGGAGATTTTTCGTAAGACTATAAAGCCCGGTAAATATACTGGACACATTGCCGGATGCGGCGTAACGCCTTATCCGGCCTACGATTCGCGTTACTCTTTCGGATCTTTCCCCGCCAGCAGCTTATCCAGCTCATCACCACCAACGTGACGGAAATCCTGTCCCTTCACGTAGTAGAAAATGTATTCGCAGATATTCTGGCAGCGGTCGCCGATACGTTCGATAGAGCGCGCACAGAACAGCGCGGTAAGTACGCTCGGAATGGTCCGTGAATCTTCCATCATGTAGGTCATCAACTGACGAACAATCCCTTCGTACTCCTGATCGACTTTTTTATCTTCACGATAGATTCGTACGGCTTCGTCAATGTCCATGCGCGCGAACGCATCCAGCACGTCGTGCAGCATCTGAATAGTATGACGGCCCAGCGACTCCAGACTTACCAGCAATGGCTGATGCTGCTGGGAGAATTTCTCCAGCGCAGTACGGCAGATTTTATCCGCCACGTCACCAATACGCTCCAGCTCGGCAATGGTTTTACTGATTACCATCACCAGACGCAGGTCGCTCGCCGTCGGCTGACGTTTAGCGATAATGCGCACGCAGGCTTCATCGATCGCCACTTCCATCATGTTGACGTTTTTGTCGCCTTCGATGACTCGCTTCGCCAGCTCACTGTCCTGGTTATGCATCGCGGTGATGGCATCAGAAAGCTGCTGCTCCACCATGCCGCCCATGGTCATCACCTGCGTGCGGATGCTTTCCAGTTCGGCGTTGAACTGGCCGGAAATATGTTTATTAAGATTGAGACTGTCCATAACGCACTCCTGAATCAACCGTAACGACCGGTGATGTAGTCTTCTGTTTGTTTCTTCGCGGGCTTGGTGAACAGATCGTCCGTGTTGCTGAACTCAATCAACTCGCCCAGGTACATAAACGCCGTGTGATCGGAACAACGCGCAGCTTGCTGCATGTTGTGGGTGACGATCACCACGGTGTAATCCTGCTTCAGTTCGGTAATCAGCTCTTCAATACGCCCGGTAGATATAGGGTCGAGCGCCGAACACGGTTCGTCAAGCAGCAACACTTCCGGGCGAATGGCGATACCACGCGCAATACACAGACGCTGTTGCTGCCCCCCAGAGAGAGAGTAACCACTCTGGTGCAATTTATCTTTGGTTTCGTTCCACAATGCGGCTTTGGTCAATGCCCACTGCACGCGCTCGTCCATATCAGCACGGGAGAGTTTCTCAAACAGACGCACGCCAAAAGCGATGTTGTCATAGATGGACATCGGGAACGGCGTCGGTTTCTGGAACACCATGCCTACTTTCGCACGCAGCAGGGCGATATCCTGAGTGTTGGTCAGAATATTGTCGCCATCGAGCAAAATTTCACCTTCCGCACGCTGCTCTGGATACAGTTCAAACATTTTGTTGAAAGTACGCAGCAGCGTCGATTTACCGCAGCCGGACGGCCCGATAAACGCCGTAACCTGGTTTTTGGCGATATCCAGGTTGATGTTTTTCAGGGCATGGAATTTGCCGTAGTAGAAGTTCAAATTACGAACCTGAATTTTACTCGGGGCAGTTTCAACCATACTCATTGCAATCTTTTCCTCATCGTGCCTGATGCACTTCGCGAATCAGGCTTACCGTAGGCCGGATAAGACGTTCACGCCACATCCGGCAAAGTGTTAACCGTGTTTCTTCTTGGCAAAAACAACGCGCGCCAGAATGTTCAGCAGCAGGACGCACAGGGTAATAATCAACACCCCGGCCCAGGCCAGTTGCTGCCATTCCGCAAACGGGCTCATCGCAAACTTAAAGATCGTCACCGGCAGGTTGGCGATCGGCTGCATCATGTCCGTGCTCCAGAACTGGTTGGAAAGCGCGGTAAACAGCAGTGGCGCGGTTTCACCAGCAATACGGGCAATCGCCAGCAGGATACCAGTCATAATCCCGGACACCGACGCTTTCAGCGTAATCGCGGAGATCATCTTCCATTTCGGCGTGCCCAGCGCATAAGCCGCTTCACGCAGGCTGTCCGGCACCAGTTTCAGCATGTTCTCGGTGGTGCGGATAACAATCGGCACCTGCAACAGCGCCAGCGCAATCACGCCCGCCCAACCGGAGAAGTGCTCCATCTGCGCCACCACGATGGTGTAGACAAACAGACCAACCACAATCGACGGCGCGGAGAGCAAAATGTCGTTAATGAAGCGAATCACTTCTGCCAGCCAGGATTTACGGCCATATTCCGCCAGATAAATCCCCGCCATAATGCCCAGCGGCGTACCGAATACGGTGGCCCACAAAATTAACAGACCGCTACCCGCCAGGGCGTTCGCCAGACCACCGCCTTCTGTATTGGGCGGTGGTGTCATTTCGGTGAATAGCGCCAGCGACATACCGTCAATACCGCGGGTGATGGTGGACATTAAAATCCAGATCAGCCAGAACAGGCCGAAGGCCATCGTCGCCATTGAGAGCGTCAACGCAATACGGTTTTTGAGGCGGCGACGCGCTTGCATTTTGCGGCGGGATTCCGCCAGCGCCGCAGTGGTTTGCATTTCAACCATAGCCATTAGCGTGCCCCCTCATTCTTAGCCAGGCGCATAATCATCAACTTCGATGCGGCGAGGACGATGAAGGTAATCACAAACAGGATCAGACCCAGTTCCATCAGAGCAGCCACGTGCAGACCAGATTCTGCCTCGGCAAATTCGTTCGCCAGCGCAGAGGTGATACTGTTGCCCGGCATGTACAGCGAGGCGCTGTCGAGCTGGTAGGTGTTACCGATGATAAAGGTCACCGCCATGGTTTCACCGAGCGCGCGCCCCAGACCCAGCATAATGCCGCCGATAACGCCATTTTTGGTGAACGGAAGAACGATACGCCAGATAACTTCCCAGGTGGTGCAGCCAATACCGTAGGCCGACTCTTTCATCATCACCGGGGTTTGTTCGAATACATCGCGCATTACCGCCGCAATGTACGGAATGATCATGATGGCGAGGATCACGCCTGCCGCAAGGATACCGATGCCAAAGGCCGGGCCGGAGAACAGCGCGCCGACAATCGGGATATTCGACATGATATTGCCGACCGGCTCCTGGAAGTAAACGGCGAACAGCGGCGCAAAGATAAACAGGCCCCACATGCCGTACACGATACTTGGAATGGCTGCCAGCAGTTCAATGGCGATACCCAGCGGGCGCTTCAACCAGCCTGGCGCAAGCTCAGTCAGGAACAGGGCGATGCCGAAACTCACCGGAACGGCAATCAACAGCGCAATAAACGAGGTCACCAGCGTACCGTAGATTGGCACCAGCGCCCCGTAAATATCGTTCGGCGCATCCCACTCTTTGGTCCACAGGAAAGCCAGACCAAATTTCTGAATGCTCGGCCAGGAGGAGATGATCAGAGAGACAATAATGCCACCCAACATCAATAGCACAATCAGCGCCGCCAGTTTTACCAGCACGCTGAAAATTATGTCGCCCTTTTTACCCGGTGGGTTAAAAGCAGGCTTGGTTGCAGCCATAAGTTACTCTTCAGTTAAACGCGTTTACAAAGTCATTTTGTAATGCCGGATGCGGCGTTAACGCCTTATCCGGCCAGGTGTTTTATTAGTACAGCGGCTTACCGCTACTGTCTTTAATATTGGTCTTCCACGCAGCGCGAACCTGTTCAACGACGCTCTCCGGCAGGCTGGCATAATCCAGGTCGTTCGCCTGTTTAGCCCCGGTTTTGTACGCCCAGTCGAAGAACTTCAGCACTTCTACGCCCTGCTCTGGTTTCTTCTGATCTTTGTGGACCAGAATGAACGTGGTAGAGGTGATAGGCCACGCATCTTCGCCTTTCTGGTTAGTCAGATCCTGAGCAAATGTTTTGCTCCAGTCTGCGCCTTTTGCCGCATTCGCGAAGTTTTCTTCAGTCGGGGCGACAGGTTTACCATCAGCGGAGATCAGTTTGGTGTAGGCGAGATTGTTCTGCTTGGCGTAAGCATATTCAACGTAACCAATCGCCCCAGGCAGACGCTGAACAAACGCAGCGATACCATCGTTACCTTTACCACCCAGTCCCGTCGGCCAGTTTACGGTAGAGCCAGAACCGACTTTGTTTTTCCACTCTTCGTTCACTTTTGCCAGATAGCTGGTGAAGACGAAGGATGTACCGGAGCCATCAGCGCGGCGCACCACAGCAATGTTCTGTGAAGGCAGTTTCAGACCCGGGTTCAATTTGACGATAGCTTCATCATCCCACTTTTTGATTTTACCCAGATAGATATCGCCGAGGGTTTTACCATCCAGCACCAGTTCACCAGATTTCAGACCCGGCAGATTAACCGCCAGCACCACGCCGCCAATCACGGTCGGGAACTGGAACAGACCTTCCTGGGCCAGTTTTTCGTCAGACAGTGGCGCATCAGACGCACCAAAATCTACGGTGTTAGCGATAATCTGTTTTACGCCACCGGAAGAACCGATACCCTGGTAGTTAACTTTATTACCGGTTTCTTTCTGGTAAGTGTCAGCCCATTTGGCATACACCGGCGCAGGGAATGTTGCACCTGCGCCTGTCAGGCTCGCTTCTGCAAAAACAGAGAAAGCGCTCATCGATAAGGTCGCGGCGACAACAGTTGCGACGGTGGTACGCATAACTTTCATAATGTCTCCTGGGAGGATTCATAAAGCATTGTTTGTTGGCTACGAGAAGCAAAATAGGACAAACAGGTGACAGTTATATGTAAGGTTTATGACAGTTTTATGACACGAAAGAAAACTCTTTTCACCTTGTGAAAAATCAATAAGTTAGAAGTGAAAGTAACAATAGCCTGGCAGAAAAATTTTCTTTCTGTGACAGTTTAAAAATAGCTGAAGATGAGAGAGGGGATAGAAAAATGCCCTGCGAAAGCAGGGCATCAGATTGTTGACAAAGCGCGCGTTGTTCATGCCGGATGCGGCGTGAACGCCTTATCCGGCCTACAAAATCGTACAAATTCAATATATTGCAGTAACCTCGTAGGCCTGATAAGCGTAGCACATCAGACAGTTTTGCGTTTGTCAGCAGTCACATGCCCCGCTTACGCAGGGCATCTGTTAATTACTCAACCGTAACCGATTTCGCCAGGTTACGCGGCTGATCAACGTCGGTGCCTTTAATCAGCGCGACGTGGTAAGCCAGTAGCTGCAGCGGAACGGTGTAGAAGATCGGTGCAATCACCTCTTCCACATGCGGCATCTCGATGATGTGCATGTTATCGCTGCTGACAAAACCAGCGTCCTGATCGGCGAAGACATACAACTGACCGCCACGCGCACGAACTTCTTCAATGTTGGATTTCAGTTTTTCCAACAGTTCGTTATTCGGTGCAACAACGATAACCGGCATATCGGCGTCAATCAACGCCAGCGGACCGTGTTTCAGTTCACCCGCAGCGTAGGCTTCAGCATGAATGTAAGAGATCTCTTTCAGCTTCAATGCGCCTTCCAGCGCGATGGGGTACTGATCGCCACGGCCCAGGAACAGCGCGTGATGTTTGTCAGAGAAATCTTCCGCCAGGGCTTCGATACGTTTGTCCTGAGACAGCATCTGCTCAATACGGTTTGGCAGCGCCTGCAGACCGTGAACAATATCGTGCTCAATAGAAGCATCGAGGCCTTTCAGACGAGACAGTTTCGCCACCAGCATCAACAGTACGGTGAGCTGGGTAGTGAACGCTTTGGTCGATGCCACACCGATTTCCGTGCCAGCATTGGTCATCAGCGCCAGATCGGATTCACGTACCAGAGAGGAACCAGGCACGTTACAGATAGCCAGCGAGCCCAGATATCCCAGTTCTTTCGACAGACGCAGACCTGCCAGGGTATCCGCCGTTTCGCCAGACTGTGACAGAGTGATCATCAGGCTATTGCGGCGTACAGCGGATTTGCGATAGCGGAATTCAGAAGCGATTTCAACATCGCATGGAATGCCCGCCAGCGATTCAAACCAGTAGCGGGACACCATACCGGAGTTGTACGAAGTACCGCAGGCGAGGATCTGAATATGCTCAACCTTCGACAACAACTCGTCTGCTTTCGGGCCCAGCTCGCTAAAATCCACCTGACCGTGATTGATACGCCCGGTAAGGGTGTTTTTGATCGCGTTCGGCTGTTCATAGATCTCTTTCTGCATATAGTGGCGATAGATACCTTTATCACCTGCGTCATATTGCAGATTAGATTCGACATCCTGACGTTTCACTTCCGCGCCAGATTTATCGAAGATGTTTACCGAACGACGAGTAATTTCCGCAATATCGCCCTCTTCAAGGAAGATAAAGCGACGGGTCACTGGCAACAGCGCCAGCTGGTCAGAAGCGATAAAGTTTTCGCCCATACCGAGACCAATCACCAGCGGGCTACCAGAACGTGCCGCCAGCAGGGTATCCGGGTGGCGGGAGTCCATGATTACCGTACCGTACGCGCCACGCAGTTGCGGGATGGCACGCAGAACAGCTTCACGTAGAGTGCCGCCCTGTTTCAGTTCCCAGTTCACCAGGTGTGCAATTACTTCGGTGTCGGTTTCAGAAACGAAGGTATAACCACGCGCTTTTAACTCTTCACGCAGTGGTTCATGGTTTTCGATGATGCCGTTATGCACCACCACAATGTGTTCAGAAACATGCGGATGCGCATTCGCTTCTGAAGGTTCGCCGTGGGTCGCCCAGCGAGTGTGAGCAATACCGGTGCCGCCATGCAAAGGATGTTCTTCCGCGGCCTGGGCCAGCATCTGTACTTTACCGAGGCGACGCAAACGAGTCATATGACCTTCTGCATCAACCACTGCCAGACCAGCGGAATCATAACCGCGGTATTCCAGACGACGTAAACCTTCAAGAAGGATTTCAGCTACATCACGTTGCGCTATCGCGCCAACAATTCCACACATATTTTTTGATTCCGATTGATATCGTTGTCGGTCAACCTGTATGCCCGTTTTTTCGGGCGCCCCGAGCCTTGTAGAGAGTGGGGTTATTTTTATCGTTACTGCCTGTAGGTGGGAGATTATGTTATCTCCTCATCCCGAAAAGATCGGATTACCCGATCTCAATTACTTTTTCTTAACCGGACGACGCCAGCCTTCTTTTTGTGCCTGCGGCACACGGCTGATTGCCAGGGCATTTTCACCGACATTGCGCGTGACGGTGGTGCCAGCGGCAATCGTTGCGCCTTTACCCACCGTTACCGGAGCAACCAGTTGTGTATCAGAACCGACAAACACATCGTCGCCGATAATGGTCTTAAATTTGTTCGCGCCGTCGTAGTTGCAGGTAATGGTACCCGCGCCAATGTTAACGTTATCACCAATTTCAGCATCGCCCAGGTAAGTCAGATGACCGGCTTTAGAGCCTTTACCCAAACGCGCTTTTTTCATCTCAACGAAGTTACCGACGTGTGCGCCCTCCAGTAACTCAGCGCCAGGACGCAGACGGGCAAACGGGCCAATAGTACAGGCCGCCGCCAGATTCGCATCTTCCACGACGGTATATGGGCTAATTTCGCAATCATCGCCAATCACGCTGTTTTTAATCACGCAACCGGTGCCGATTTTCACACGATTGCCGAGAGTGACATTGCCTTCGATGATAACGTTAGTATCAATTTCAACATCACGCCCGTGAGTAAGCGAACCACGCAGATCAAAACGCGCCGGATCGCGCAGCATAACACCAGCCAGTAGCAGTTTTTCAGCCTGCTCAGACTGGTAAACGCGCTCCAGACGAGAGAGCTGCAGGCGGTTATTCACGCCTTCAACTTCGCTTAAACGTTGCGGATGAACAGCAACAATTTCACGCCCTTCCTGATACGCCAACGCAATAATGTCGGTGATGTAGTATTCGCCCTGCGCGTTATTGTTGGTCAACTTCGCCAGCCAGCGTTTCATATCCGCACCGTTGGCGATCAGAATACCGGTGTTGATCTCCTGAATCTGACGCTGCTCGTCGGTGGCATCTTTATGCTCAACAATGCCGGTAACTTTGCCGTTTTCACGCGTGATGCGACCATAGCCGGTCGGATCGTCGAGTTTCACCGTCAGAAGACCAATACCGCCCTGTGGTTTAGCGTCACGCAGGCGCTGGAGTGTTTCGACAGAGATCAGCGGCACATCGCCATAGAGCATTAAAATGTCTTCATCATCGGCAAAGAAAGGCGCGGCTTGCTGCATTGCATGGCCAGTACCCAATTGCTCTGCCTGAAGCACCCAGTTCAGGTTGTCATCTTTTAGCGTCTGTTTAAGCAGATCGCCGCCGTGGCCGTACACCAGGTGAACATGCGCTGCACCTAATTCATTCGCAGCATCAATGACATGCTGCACCATTGCTTTCCCGGCAAGGGTGTGCAGCACTTTCGGAAGATCGGAATACATGCGAGTGCCTTTGCCCGCGGCAAGGATCACTACGCTCATAGCATTATTCAACATACGCGTCCTGACTGTAATTTGAGAACGAATTTAAACCGCTTCACATTGAAAAAACTACATTTTTTTCATCGTGAAATGGACAGGGGATAAATTGTTCAATACTGGATTATCCCCGCCTGCAAAAGAGCCATTTTCGGCTATCGCCACGCCTTTTGTCTTCAGAAAAATAAGGCACGGCCTTCATTTAAGCGTCAGGCTGATGTTTTTGCTCTTATTTCGATCAATGAATAAACGGGAAAACCAGCGAATGATTTCGCTGGTTTATACAGACAGGTTTAATTGCGAGACATGAAAATACGCAGGACATACCAGAACATGGTAGCGATAGAAGCAAAGAGATGTAGCGCCGCGCCTGCCGGACGATCGGTGGGGTAATGATGAATAATGTTGGATGTGTCATACAGCACGAACCCGGCACACAACAGCACCATTGCCGCAGAGAACCAGACGCCCAGTGAGAAACCACAAATGATGCTGGCAATAATAGCCCCGAAAGCGATAAAGCCCGCCATAGTTAAAAAAGAGCGCATGAAAGAGAAATCTTTTTTGGTCGTAAAGGCTGTAAATGTCAAGCCGCCCACCAGCAGCCCTGTGGTAATGCTCGCCGCACCAATAATTGCCGGGTCAATATATACAGCCAGTCTCAACAAGGGAGCAAATATTAACGCTTCCGCTAAAACGTAAATCCCCAGACCAAGTAACTGCGTCCGATTCGACTCCACATTATCCGCCAGACGAGTCGCCAGCATGCTGACCACAATGAAAGCGCCAAGAACCACCAGCCAGCCAAACTGACCTCCATTCATCAAGATCCTGAGCAGCATTTTGCTGATACCGCTAAACAGGAATAATGCACTCAGGAAGATGAATCCCACTACCGCGCCAGCAAGATGCAGATAGGCCCGGCGGATAAAGGTGGCGCGATCGGTTATCTCAACCGGTTGGATCCATTCAAAAGATGGTTTAAAAGACATGTTTATGATCCCTCATATAATTACAACAAAAATAGTAACAAGAGGGACAATATCACTATGCAGAAAGGGAGACAATTAACGACCAGAAAAGACACTAATCTTTTGAAAATTGATAAAAAATTTATATATTTTTGCGTGATTCATCATTAAAAAAGCCAGCCTGTTTCCAGACTGGCTTTTGTGTTTTTCAAGCCGGTGTTACATCGCTTTTTTAGTCAACTCGATAACGCGCAACTGCGCGATCGCTTTGGCCAGTTCCGCAGACGCCTGAGCGTAATCTACGTCGCCGTGAGAGCTGTTAATGTGCTCTTCCGCTTTGCGTTTCGCTTCCATGGCTCGCGCTTCGTCGAGATCCTGGCCGCGAATTGCAGTGTCGGCCAGAACGGTCACGTTGCCGGGCTGCACTTCAAGAATGCCGCCAGACAGATAGATAAACTCTTCGTGACCGTGCTGTTTCACGATGCGAATCATACCAGGCTTAATGGCGGTGAGCAGCGGCGCGTGGCCCGGATAAATTCCCAGTTCACCTTCGCTACCCGTTACCTGGATTTTCTCGACCAGACCAGAGAACATTTGTTGCTCTGCGCTGACGACGTCCAGGTGGTAAGTCATTGCCATATCACCCTCCGATTAAGGCGTTAAAGTTTTTTGGCTTTTTCCACAGCTTCTTCGATGGAACCGACCATGTAGAACGCCTGCTCCGGCAGGTGATCGTATTCGCCTTCCATGATGCCTTTAAAGCCACGGATGGTGTCTTTCAGGGAGACGTATTTACCCGGAGAACCGGTGAATACTTCTGCCACGAAGAACGGCTGGGACAGGAAGCGCTGGATCTTACGAGCGCGTGCTACCACCAGTTTGTCTTCTTCAGACAGTTCATCCATACCCAGGATGGCGATGATATCTTTCAGTTCCTGATAACGTTGCAGGATGGACTGTACACCACGCGCGGTGTCGTAGTGTTCCTGACCAACCACCAGCGGGTCCAGCTGACGGCTGGTGGAGTCCAGCGGGTCAACGGCCGGGTAGATACCCAGAGACGCGATCTGACGGCTCAGTACCACGGTTGCGTCAAGGTGCGCAAAGGTGGTTGCCGGAGACGGGTCAGTCAAGTCATCCGCAGGTACGTATACCGCCTGTACGGAGGTGATAGAACCGGTTTTGGTGGAGGTGATACGTTCCTGCAGAACGCCCATCTCTTCCGCCAGGGTCGGCTGATAACCTACCGCTGAAGGCATACGACCCAGCAGTGCGGATACTTCCGTACCGGCCAGGGTGTAACGATAGATGTTGTCAACGAACAGCAGAACGTCACGACCTTCGTCACGGAATTTCTCAGCCATGGTCAGGCCGGTCAGAGCAACGCGCAGACGGTTTCCCGGCGGCTCGTTCATCTGGCCATACACCAGGGATACTTTGTCGATAACGTTGGAGTCGGTCATTTCGTGGTAGAAGTCGTTACCCTCACGAGTACGTTCACCTACGCCCGCAAACACTGAATAACCGGAGTGCTCGATCGCGATGTTACGAATAAGCTCCATCATGTTTACGGTTTTACCTACACCCGCACCACCGAACAGACCGACTTTACCGCCCTTAGCGAACGGACACATCAGGTCGATAACTTTGATACCGGTTTCCAGCAGTTCCTGAGAGTTTGACAGCTCTTCGTAGGAAGGTGCTGCGCGGTGAATCGCCCAACGCTCTTCTTCACCGATTTCGCCTTTCATGTCGACCGGTTCGCCCAGTACGTTCATGATACGGCCCAGAGTCGCTTTACCTACCGGGACTTCGATCGGGTGTTCGAGGTCTTTTACATCCAGACCGCGACGCAGACCGTCGGAGGAACCCATTGCGATGGTACGCACGATACCGCCGCCGAGCTGCTGCTGAACTTCCAGCACCAGACGCTCATTACCATTTTGCACCTCAAGAGCATCGTACACGCGCGGTACGGCATCCTGAGGGAATTCGACGTCAACTACGGCGCCGATTACCTGGACAATCTTTCCAGTAGCCATCTTAAATCCTCTACGAAATAACCTGTTTAAACCGCGGCGGCCCCCGAGACGATCTCGGTGAGTTCCTGAGTAATGCTGGCCTGACGAGCTTTGTTGTATACCAACTGCAGCTCTTTAATCAGGCTGCCGCCATTGTCGGTCGCGGCTTTCATCGCCACCATACGGGCGGCCTGCTCGCTGGCCAGGTTTTCAACCACGCCCTGATAAACCTGAGATTCGACATAACGACGCAGCAGGGTATCCAGCAACGCCTTCGGATCGGGTTCGTACAGGTAATCCCAGGATTTATGCTTCAGATCATCATCATCTGACGCCGGTAACGGCAGCAGCTGGCTGATGGTCGGAACCTGAGACATGGTGTTAATAAATTTGTTGCTGACAATGTAAAGCTTGTCCAGACGGCCTTCGTCGTAGGCCTGCAACATCACTTTTACCGGACCGATCAGTTCGGACAGGGAAGGGTTATCCCCCATGCCGGTGACCTGGGCAACAACATTGCCGCCCACGGAGTTGAAGAACGACACGCCTTTCGAGCCGATCATTGCGAGGTCGCATTGAACGCCTTTGTCGGTCCAGGTCTTCATTTCCGCCAACAGTTTTTTGAACAGATTAATGTTCAAACCACCGCACAAACCACGGTCGGTCGACACCACCAGGTAGCCCACGCGTTTAACGTCGCGTTCTTCCAGGTAAGGGTGCTTATATTCCAGATTACCGTGTGCAAGGTGACCAATCACTTTGCGCATGGTCTCTGCATAAGGACGGCTGGCCGCCATGCGATCCTGCGATTTACGCATTTTGGAAGCGGCGACCATCTCCATCGCTTTAGTGATCTTTTGCGTGTTCTGGACGCTTGCGATCTTACTACGTATCTCTTTTGCGCCGGCCATGAGCTTCTCCTCAATGCCTTGCGGCCTGCCCTAAGGCAAGCCGCCAGACGTTACCAGGATTGGGTTGCTTTGAAGGAATCGAGGATGCCTTTCAGCTTGCCTTCGATTTCGTCGTTGTAGCCACCGGTCTGGTTGATCTCTTGCATCAACGGAGCGTGATCACGGTCGACGTAAGCCAGCAGAGCGGCTTCGAAGCTGCCGATTTTCGACAGTTCAACATCCGCCAGGTAGCCACGTTCTGCTGCGAACAGAACCAGAGACTGTTGCGCAACGGACATCGGCGCATACTGTTTCTGTTTCAGCAGTTCGGTCACTTTCTGACCGTGGTCAAGCTGCTTACGCGTTGCATCGTCAAGGTCGGATGCAAACTGAGAGAACGCTGCCAGTTCACGATACTGCGCCAGCGCGGTACGGATACCACCGGACAGTTTTTTCATGATCTTGGTCTGTGCTGCACCACCAACACGGGATACGGAAATACCCGGGTTAACCGCAGGACGAATACCGGCGTTGAACAGGTTGGTTTCAAGGAAGATCTGACCATCGGTAATGGAGATTACGTTGGTCGGAACGAACGCAGAAACGTCACCCGCCTGAGTTTCGATAATCGGCAGCGCGGTCAGAGAACCGGTTTTCCCTTTCACTTCACCTTTGGTGAAGGCTTCAACGTATTCGGCGTTAACACGCGCAGCACGCTCCAGCAGACGAGAGTGGAGGTAGAATACGTCGCCCGGGAATGCTTCACGTCCTGGCGGACGACGGAGCAGCAGGGAGATCTGACGGTAAGCAACAGCCTGTTTAGACAGGTCATCGTAAATGATCAGCGCATCTTCACCGCGGTCACGGAAGTATTCGCCCATTGCGCAACCAGCGTACGGTGCCAGGTATTGCAGTGCAGCGGATTCAGACGCGGTTGCTACCACAACGATGGTGTTAGCCAGTGCGCCGTGCTCTTCCAGTTTACGTACCACATTAGAAATGGTGGACGCTTTCTGGCCGATAGCGACATAGATACATTTGATACCGGAATCGCGCTGATTGATGATGGCATCGATAGCCAGTGCGGTTTTACCGGTCTGACGGTCACCGATGATCAATTCACGCTGACCACGACCGATTGGGATCATGGAGTCAACGGCTTTATAACCGGTCTGTACCGGCTGATCTACGGACTGACGTTCGATAACGCCCGGAGCGATAGCTTCTACAGCAGAGAAGCCGTCGTGATCCAGCGGACCCTTACCGTCGATTGGCGCACCCAGCGTGTTAACCACACGGCCCAGCAGGCCTCGGCCAACCGGAACTTCCAGGATACGGCCAGTACACTTAACTTTCATGCCTTCGGCAAGGTCAGCGTACGGACCCATAACGACCGCACCTACAGAGTCGCGCTCAAGGTTCAGTGCGATAGCATAACGGTTACCCGGCAGGGAGATCATTTCACCCTGCATACAATCGGCCAGGCCGTGGATGCGGATAACACCGTCACTTACAGAAACAATAGTACCTTCGTTGTGAGCTTCACTCACAACATTGAACTGAGCAATGCGCTGCTTGATCAGTTCGCTGATTTCGGTGGAATTCAGTTGCATGCTCCAGTCCCCTTAAGACTGCAAGACGTCTGCAAGGCGCTCAAGACGACCGCGTACGCTGCCATCAATGACCATATCACCCGCCCGGATGATAACGCCTGCCATTACAGACTTATCGATTTTGCAATTCAGCTTAACTTTGCGTGACAGACGTTTTTCCATCGCAGCAGAAATTTTCGCGAGCTGTTGTTCACTTAGCGCGGTAGCAGAAATGACGTCTACCTCGGCGGTAGCCTCACTCGCGGCGCGTAGGTGAATAAACTGTTCCAGAACTTCCGGAAGCACTTTCAGACGACCATTTTCAGCCATCACCCGAATCAGGTTCTGACCGTGTTCGTCCAGTTGCTCACCACAGACTGCGATAAACGACTCGGCGAGCGTTTCTGGCGCCAGTGCGCCAGAGAGAAGCTCTGCCATTTGTTCGTTTTTGGTTACCTCGGCGGCAAACGCCAGCATGTCCTGCCAGCGCTCTACACTTTGGTGTTCGACGGCAAAGTCAAAAGCTGCTTTGGCGTAGGGGCGAGCTACCGTAATAAATTCAGACATCAGCCCCTCCCTCCTTACAGTTCAGCGACAAGTTTATCCACGATGTCGCTGTTAGCAGCTTCATCCACGGAACGTTCGATGATCTTCTCGGCGCCAGCAACAGCCAGGATAGCAACTTGCTTACGCAGCTCTTCACGGGCACGTTTACGCTCGGCTTCAATTTCCGCCTGCGCCTGGGCCACGATTTTAGTACGTTCCTGTTCTGCTTCAGCTTTTGCTTCGTCCAGAATCTGAGAGCGACGTTTGTTCGCCTGCTCAATGATTACCTGGGCTTCAGCTTTCGCTTTTTTCAGCTGGTCGGTCGCGTTGGCCTGTGCAAGGTCCAAATCCTTTTTAGCTCGTTCAGCAGAAGCAAGACCGTCAGCAATTTCTTTTTGACGTTTTTCGATGGCAGCCATTAATGGCGGCCATACATACTTCATGCAGAACAGAACGAACAGGACAAACGCGATGGCCTGGCCGAGGATTGTTGCGTTAAGATTCACAGCACAATGCCTCTATTTAGTTAACGTTCTGATATTGCTCTTTAAATAAAAGCAACGCTTACTACGCGACAGCGAACATCACGTACAGACCCAGACCTACAGCGATCATCGGGATAGCATCCACCAGACCCATAACGATAAAGAACTGAGTACGCAGCAGAGGAATCAGATCAGGTTGACGCGCTGCGCCTTCCAGGAATTTACCCCCGAGGATGCCGATACCGATCGCAGCACCGATTGCCGCCAGACCCATCATCACAGCGGCAGCCATGTACAGCAGATCCATATTCAGGTTTTCCATGACAGTCTCCAGTTTGTTTCAGTTAAAACGTAGTAGTGTTGGTAAATTAATGCTCTTCAGACGCCATCGACAGATAGACAATCGTCAGAACCATGAAGATGAAGGCTTGCAGCGTAATAATCAGGATGTGGAAAATGGCCCACGGCACATTCAGAACCCACTGTGACCACCACGGCAACAGACCAGCAATCAGAATGAAAATCAGCTCACCCGCGTACATGTTACCGAACAGTCGCAAACCGAGTGAAACAGGTTTGGACAGCAGGCTTACCCCTTCAAGGATTAAGTTGACAGGGATGAACGCCCAGTGATTGAACGGCTGCAGCGTCAACTCTTTCGTGAAGCCGCCGATGCCTTTCATTTTGATGCTGTAGAACAGAATCAGGATAAATACGCCCAGTGCCATAGACAGCGTTACGTTCACGTCAGCAGACGGAACCACACGCAGTGCCGGCAGCCCCAGTACATGCTCAGCAATGTACGGCAGCAGATCGATAGGCAGTAAATCCATCAGGTTCATCAGGAATACCCAGACGAAAATCGTCAGGGCCAGCGGAGCAATCAGCTTGCTTTTGCCATGGTACATATCTTTCACGCTACCATTAACAAAGCCGATTACCAGCTCAATCGCGGTCTGAAACTTACCCGGTACGCCGCTGGTCGCCTTTCTGGCTACGCTACGGAATAAAACCAGGAACAACAGACCCAGCACCACCGAGAAGAACATGGAGTCAATATTAATTGTCCAGAAGGTGGCTGGGGGGTTATGCGGATCCACCAGCGAGAATGTACGCAGGTCCAGCTGAAGGTTGTTCAGGTGGTGTCCTATGTAATCCTGCGGCGTCATATTTTCTGAAGCCATGATGCCTTTTACCCTTTGTTGTTAATTACAGCCGGCGCCAGTATCTGAACCACCAGCACCAAAACCCACGTAACGATCAGCGGCAAGAATACCGCCTTCAAAACAGCCAACGCCACCACAAGTAAAACCAACATCGCCAAAACTTTGCAAGCTTCGCCGAAAGCGAATGTCCAGGCCACCCGGCCTTTCGCTGGTGTATGCGCCTGGTGACGCCAGGCAAATATCATAAACAAAACATTAGGCAGAAAGACTGCCAGGCCTCCGCTTAACGCAGAGACGCCCCAGAAGGGGTCTTTGAGGCTGAACAGCAATCCACTTGCTATCGCCGCCAGTAACTGAACGAGCAGAAGCTTCCGAGCAACGTTTCGACTCAAGAGCGACACAGGCATCACGTTTTTCACTCCTGCTCCCTTCGAGGTATGCCGCGTGTCGTATAAAACTTTCTTTAAGGCTTAGAGTCAAGCATCAAAAAGCGGTCAAATTATACGGTGCGCCCCGGTGATTTCAAACAATAAGTAGCCAAAAGGTGAATAAATGTTTAAATATTTTTCCAGTGTATACAATTGCGACTTTTCGGCTAACCGTGATGGATCATAGAAAACTGTAAATAACGTGGAAACACTGGCAATAAAGCGTGCTTCAGATCACATATCGAGCATGTTCGCGCGTAGCATATTTATTTACTTGGCAAATGGTGCCATTGCAAGTTTCTGATATTTCAGTCTAAAAATAGACACTGTTTTTATAAATGACATTTACACAACAAAAACCACCCATTGACATTCTTAATAGTACCTTAACAGTCAATTATGGTTCTTAGCGCCAATTTTTAGCAGACTGATATTTTCACCGGAAACTCATTTCCTGTTTACCCAAAAAAGCCACGTTACTTCGTTGATGTAAAAAAGTGAACGTGGCGTTAAATGTTACCAGTTATATCAGTAAAAAACCTGTCTGTTGTTAACAGACTAACCAGCAAAATTTTTATGATTTTTTTGATAAAAATTAAATTTTATTTGGTTTAATCACCACCAGGTGGCGTTCACCGTCCAGAGCGGGAACCTGAAGTTTAATCACTGATTCGACCTGATATTCTGCTGGCAACAGCGCAATTTCATCTTCCGGCATTTGGCCTTTCAGCGCATAGAAACGGCCCTTCTCGCCCGGAAGATGGTGACACCAACTCACCATATCGTTCAATGAAGCAAAAGCCCGGCTAATTACGCCATCAAACGGCGGCTCTGATGGGAACTCTTCAACCCGGCTTTGTACCGGCGCAATATTCTCCAGCTTAAGTTCATGTTGAACCTGACGAAGGAAACGCACGCGTTTACCGAGACTATCCAGCAGCGTGAAATGGGCTTCAGGACGCACAATGGAAAGCGGTATGCCAGGCAACCCCGGTCCGGTACCGACATCGATAAAACGTTCACCTTGTAGATACGGCGCCACGACAATGCTGTCGAGAATATGGCGTACCAGCATCTCGTTAGGATCGCGTACCGAGGTCAGGTTGTACGCCTTATTCCATTTATGCAGCATATTCACATAGGCAATAAGCTGGTTTTTCTGGTGATCGGTAAGCGAAATTCCTGCGTCTTTCAGCAGAGATGAGAGTTTATTGAGCACGGTGATTACCTGTTCTTGATGCGTTGCCTGATAAGCACTTACTTATCAGGCATTTTTTAATGCGTTATGCGCTACGACGCAGCATACCTTGTTTTTTCAGCCATACCAGCAGAATGGAGATAGCAGCAGGCGTGATGCCGGAAATACGCGAAGCCTGACCGATAGAAGCAGGTTTGTGATCATTAAGTTTGGCGATCACTTCGTTAGACAAACCGGAAACCTGACGATAATCCAGCGTCGCAGGCAGTAGCGTGTTCTCGTTTCGCTGCTGCTTTTCGATCTCATCTTGCTGACGAGCAATATAACCTTCGTATTTCACCTGAATCTCAACCTGCTCCGCCGCCTGCTCATCTCTTAACGCAGGAGCAAACGGTACCAGGCTGGTTAATTTTTCATAGGTCATTTCCGGGCGGCGCAGCAGATCTTCACCGCTGGCTTCACGGGAAAGCGGTGTCGTCAGGTGAGCATTCACTTCGGCTGCGGCTTCTGCTGATGGCGTCACCCAGGTTGACTTCAGACGCTGACGCTCACGCTCAATGTTCTCAAGTTTCTCATTAAATCGCGCCCAACGTTCGTCATCAACCAGACCCAGCTCGCGACCCATTTCAGTCAGACGCAGGTCGGCGTTATCTTCGCGCAGCATCAGGCGATATTCCGCACGCGAGGTAAACATACGATACGGTTCTTTCGTCCCAAGAGTACAAAGGTCGTCCACCAGTACGCCGAGGTAAGCCTGGGAACGCGCCGGCGCCCAACCTTCTTTATCAGCAGACAAGCGGGCGGCGTTCAGGCCAGCCAGCAAACCTTGTGCAGCAGCTTCTTCATAACCGGTAGTGCCGTTAATCTGACCTGCAAAGAACAAGCCTTCGATAAACTTACTCTCCAGCGTCGGTTTCAGATCACGCGGGTCGAAGAAATCATACTCAATGGCATAACCCGGACGCACAATCTTCGCGTTTTCCATTCCCTTCATGGAACGGACGATTTGCATCTGCACATCGAACGGCAGGCTGGTGGAGATACCATTTGGATATATTTCGTTAGAGGTCAACCCTTCCGGCTCGAGGAAGATTTGATGTTGATTTCTGTCAGCGAAACGCATGACTTTATCTTCGATCGATGGACAGTAACGAGGACCAACACCTTCGATCACGCCAGCATACATCGGGCTACGATCGAGGTTACTGCGGATCACGTCATGGGTTTTCTCGTTGGTATAAGTGATATAGCACGGTACCTGTTGCGGATGTTGCGCTACATTGCCCATGAACGAAAACACTGGCATTGGATTATCGCCATGCTGTTGCGCAAGCACGCTAAAGTCGATAGTACGAGCATCAATGCGCGGTGGTGTACCGGTTTTCAGACGACCAACGCGCAGCGGCAGTTCGCGTAAACGACGAGAGAGCGGAATGGACGGCGGATCGCCAGCACGGCCTCCGCTGTAGTTATCCAGACCGATATGAATTTTACCGTCAAGGAAAGTCCCGACAGTAAGCACAACCGCTTTGGCTCGGAATTTCAGCCCCATCTGGGTAACAGCGCCAACCACACGATCATTTTCGACAATCAGATCTTCGACCGCCTGTTGGAAGATCATCAGGTTCGGCTGGTTCTCCAGTGCTGTGCGTACTGCCTGGCGATACAGTACACGATCTGCTTGTGCCCGAGTGGCGCGAACCGCCGGGCCTTTGCTGGCGTTTAGTATCCTAAACTGAATACCTGCCTGATCGATTGCTTTCGCCATCAAACCGCCGAGCGCATCCACTTCTTTTACCAGATGTCCCTTCCCAATACCGCCGATCGCCGGGTTGCAGCTCATCTGCCCCAGAGTGTCGATATTGTGTGTCAAAAGCAGAGTCTGTTGACCCATACGCGCCGCAGCCATCGCGGCCTCGGTGCCTGCATGACCCCCGCCAATGATGATGACGTCAAAAGGATCCGGATAAAACATGGTGATTGCCTCGCATAACGCGGTATGAAAATGGATTGAAGCCCGGGCCGTGGATTCTACTCAACTTTGTCGGCTTGAGAAAGACCCGGGATCCTGGGTATTAAAAAGAAGATCTTTTTATTTAGAGATCTGTTCTATTGTGATCTCTTATTAGGATCGCAGTACCCTGTGGATAACAAGGATCTGACTTTTAAGATCAACAACCTGGTAAGGATCATTAGCTGTGAATGATCGGTGATCCTGGTCCGTATAAGCTGGGATCAGAATGAGGGGTTATGCACAACTCAAAAACTGAACAGACGTTGTTCTTTGGATAACTACCGGTTGATCCAAGCTTCCTACCAGAGTTATCCACATGCGATCGCACGATCTGTATACTTATTTGAGTAAATTAATCCACGATCCCAGCCATTCTTCTGCCGGATCTTCCGGAATGTCATGATCAAGGATGTTGATCTTCAGTGTTTCACCTATCTGTTTCGCACCTGCATTTTTGAGTTCAGCGTCAAGTTTATCGATCGCTCCACAAAAAGTGTCGTATTCGCGACTGCCAATGCCGATTGCGCCAAAGCGTACTGCAGAAAGATCGGGATTCTGTTCCTGCAACGCTTTATAGAAAGGAGAAAGGTTGTCTGGAATATCTCCGGCACCGTGGGTAGAACTGATAACCAACCAGATCCCGGCGGCAGATAACTCTTCTAGTAGCGGGCCATGTAGCGTTTCGGTGGTAAAACCTGCCTCTTCCAGCTTTTCAGCCAGGTGTTCTGCTACATATTCGGCACCGCCGAGGGTGCTGCCGCTGATAAGAGTGATATCCGCCATAAACCGCCACCTTATATTAAGAGTGGCGTATTGTACGCTGTGAACGCGCTGGGATCTACCTGTGGAAAAGTATGGGATTAAAAAAGCCGATCATGGCTTGATAGTACGCATGATTGGGTTCTGCAGAACGATCAGAGTCTCGGTGGATTGAATTTCATCAATTGTTTGGATCTTGTTGATAAGTACATGCTGAAGGGCGTCGATTGAGCGACACATTACTTTAATAAAGATGCTGTAGTGGCCGGTGGTGTAATAGGCTTCGGTAACTTCATCGAGGCTTTCCAGTTTTGCCAGTGCGGAAGGATAGTCTTTGGCGCTCTTTAATATAATGCCGATAAAGCAACCTACGTCGTAACCGAGTTGTTTAGGGCTAACATCAATACGCGCGCCGGTAATGATCCCCGCCTGCTTCATTTTCTCTACACGAACGTGAATGGTTCCAGGGCTTACGCCGAATTGTTTCGCCAGTTCAGCGTAAGCAGTACGCGCATTGCCCATCAATGCTTCCAGGATACCGCGATCCAGATTGTCGATTTGATAATTTTCCATAGGATTTTCTTATGTATATTGATGATTCTTTCTATTTTAGCTTTGTTTTTTGATGAATCAAAAGTAAGTAAAGCTTTTTATTGAATGGTTATTGCGTATGAGCCATTTTTTGTTGCTTAATCATAAGCAACAGGACGCAGGAGTATAAAAAATGAAAACCGCTTACATTGCCAAACAACGTCAAATTAGCTTCGTGAAATCTCACTTTTCTCGCCAACTGGAAGAACGCTTAGGGCTGATTGAAGTCCAGGCGCCAATCCTTAGTCGTGTAGGAGATGGCACGCAGGATAACTTGTCAGGCTGTGAAAAAGCGGTGCAGGTAAAAGTGAAAGCGCTGCCTGATGCCCAGTTCGAAGTGGTTCATTCACTGGCGAAGTGGAAACGTCAGACCTTAGGGCAACACGACTTCAGCGCGGGCGAAGGGCTGTACACGCATATGAAAGCCCTTCGCCCCGATGAAGACCGTCTTTCCCCGCTGCACTCGGTCTATGTTGACCAGTGGGACTGGGAACGCGTAATGGGCGACGATGAGCGTCAATTTTCCACCTTGAAAAGCACGGTAGAGGCGATCTGGGCGGGAATTAAAGCAACCGAAGCTGCTGTTAGCGAAGAGTTTGGTCTGGCGCCGTTCTTGCCGGATCAGATCCACTTCGTACACAGCCAGGAGTTACTGTCTCGTTACCCGGGTCTTGATGCCAAAGGGCGTGAACGTGCAATTGCAAAAGATCTTGGCGCGGTATTCCTTGTCGGGATTGGCGGCAAGTTGAGTGATGGTCACCGTCACGATGTGCGTGCACCGGATTATGATGACTGGAGCACCCCTTCTGAGCTGGGGTATGCGGGTCTGAACGGCGATATTCTGGTCTGGAACCCGGTACTGGAAGATGCGTTTGAGCTTTCTTCAATGGGGATTCGCGTGGATGCCGACACGCTGAAACATCAACTGGCGCTGACCGGTGACGAAGATCGCCTGGAGCTGGAGTGGCATCAGGCGCTGTTGCGCGGTGAAATGCCGCAGACTATCGGCGGTGGGATCGGCCAGTCTCGTTTAACCATGCTACTGCTGCAACTGCCGCATATCGGCCAGGTTCAGTGCGGTGTCTGGCCAACGCAGGTCCGTGAAAGCGTTCCTTCCCTGCTGTAATTTTATCGCCGCCAGCGTCTGAGCAGGCGGCTACGTATCCCGGTATCAAAGCGCCAGATATGATCGAAAATGCGCATGATGCCGGGTTTGCCGTGCGCCGACATAGCTACAGCATGAAAGCGATGCTGATGTACCCGCTGCAACTCTTTCACTTTACTCATCACGTCGTCAGGCAATCGCTGGGCGATAAAATCAGAAATCACTACCGCATCGGCGTCAAACCATTCCCGACTTTGTAAGCGTTCCATTATGGCGCGAAAACAACTGGCAAGATCGGTGCCGCCACGAAACTGCTGACTTAAAAAACGGATCGCTTGTTCGATGCCTTGCGGGCCTGATAGTTCATAACGGACTATTTCGGTGGAAAATAACATAATAAAGCAGCGACGATTTTCAGCGAGGGCAATGCGCATTAGCGCCAGACAAAACGCCTTCGCACATTGTTCGTTAAAGCCGCCCATTGAGCCGGATGTATCGACACAGACGATAAACGGCCCGCGCGGCTGTTCGTCGTAATCTTTATGAACCACCGGACGTTCAATAACTTTCTCGCGCCATGATTCACCATGCAGGCGATAGGTGAGCAACTGCTTTTCCACCAGCCGACGGTAAAATTCATATTCCAGTTCGGTGATCCCCAGCGTCGCCAGTTCTGGCGGAAGTAACCGTAAAATATCATCGCTTTGTTGCAGGCCATCAACCTGTTCAGGGACGGTCGCCGGTTCGCGCACCATTGTACGGAAGGTTTCCATTTGTGCGTCATTACGCGGTATCGATTTTGCCTCCCGCGAGCGACCGAGTTGTTCTGCCAGACGTTTCAGTTCCGGCTGTTCGTTAAGAAATTCACCATATTTCACAATCAACTGATAGTCGCCGCGTTTGAGTTGTCCGGCACTCATATCCCACAGGCGACCGGCTGCGGTGTTGTTTTCTGCCAGAACCGGTTCAAGCTGGCCGCTTAGCGTCATTCGTTCCTGAACTTCGCTCAACAGTTGTTCGCGCTCTTCTTCTAACAACTGCTGATTTAAGGCCGTTGCTTGCACGATCAGGTTTAAGCGCCAACGCTGGAGAAAAAGTGTGTGTAATGCTGGAGTGATAGTGCTGTTAGTATCAACCAACTGCTGGGCTTGCCCGGCCCAGGGAGAGTGCAGGCGATGCAGTAAGCCCAGAATCTGCGGTAGTTGCACAATAAACTGCGGTGTGGAAAGAAGCTGGCTTTGTTGATAGCACATCACCTCTTCGGTGAGCTCTGCTGGGACGGTTGCGTCCTTCAGACGACGACGCAACGTCTCACGCCAGCGGGGAATATCATCCGTAATTGCCGCCTTCAGCCGCGGGAATTTTTCGAAAAAGACCACTAGCTGTGGTGAGGCCAGCAACGCGATGATCATATCTTCGAGCAATCCTTCTTCGCTGACGGCCAGCATTACATTGAGTGTATCCAGGTTCAGCATTATTGTAGCGCCTGGCGAATCTGGGTGCCGACATCCTGTAGGCTGGCTTCGATACGGCCTAACCAGTCATTATGGATAAACAGACATTTTTGTTGATCGTTGAACAGGGCGCGTTGCTTATGCCAGTCGCTTTCAAGTTCTTCCAGTTGTTGTTTGATTTCGTCCGGTAGACCTTCCGCGGATGTGCCGGGTAGCGCCAGCGTACTCCCCTGTAAACTCACATCACGTACAACAAGATGCTGGGCGCTATCTACTTCCATATTCAGCTTCTGGGCAAATCCGATACCATTTAATTTGCCGCGAATCTCGCCGCCTTTGTTCAGCCACTGTTCCAGCGCGCTGCGCTCAAAAGCGATATGTACGACTTCCATATCATGCAGTTTTAGCGGTTTTTGCAGTAGCAGGGTCAGAGTGGGCGCCGTAACGTCGACAGGAAGTTGATACTGCGGACGACGACTGAATATGCCGCCCAGACGAATTACCGTAAAGGCTGTTTTATCTCTTTGTTGCTGCTGGAGTTGCAGGTGGCGCTGTACAATCGCACCCAGCCGCGTCAACATGCCTTGTTGCTGCCATGCGTGACCGGTCATCAATACGTCAATTTGTTGTTGAATCAAATTCAGGCTTTGGGCGTCATACCACAGGCAATCTTTCAGCAAGATGAGATCAACCGGGGCAACCGCATTACGATCGCTAAAAAAGGCGCTGGCTTGTAGTAAACGGATCGCTTTTTTCCAGCGACGATCGGAAATGTAAGGGGCATCCGGCAATTTATCCAGTTGCTGGCGCAGCATAAAAATCAGCTCAAATACATGATCGGGCAGCGTAATTTCACTAATCTCTTTTTGCCAGCGTTCATACTCTTCGTCCGTAACTTGCAATGCAGGTGGAACCGGATTGTCGTTTTCATCCTGTTGGCCAGTCAGCATGGAGCGGAAATTCGCTTTATCCTGCACTTTATCTAACCACAGACGAATCAGCATACGGTCATACAATGCTTCCAGGCTGCTGTCTGCTTCTGGCAGTTCGTTGGAAGCAGCCATCAGCAGGCGCATAGGAATTTTTTCAACATGGGCGCCATTGCGGAAGTGACGTTCATTAATGGCTGTCAGAAGAGTGTTAAGTATCGCCGGACCCGCTTTCCAGATCTCATCAAGAAAGACGATTTCCGCTTCCGGCAGGTATCCGCAGGTTAAACGCTCATAGCGACCTTCATCTTTTAATGCCTGAATAGAAAGCGGACCAAAAACTTCTTCCGGGGTGGAGAAACGGGTCATCAGATATTCAAAAGCGCGCGCATTCTGGAAAGCGAATTTTAAACGCCGGGCAATCAGACTTTTTGCAATACCTGGCGGGCCGAGCAGGAACACGCTTTCGCCGCTTAATGCCGCTAATAAACACAGGCGGATGGCGTGGCTACGTTCATAAAGTCCCTTTTCCAGCGCACTGCTTAGACGGGAAATTCTTTCCGCTAATAAATGAGGGTGAGCCATAATGAAGTTGTGTCCTTTCGCCAAAAGTTCTGTGTAAACTGCGAGTATAGACGTTTCTTGTTGGTGGCTAAAAGAGTCTCAAAGGAGGGCTATTTTTCTTTGAGCCAGGTTAATGTGCCCGCATTTAGGTGTACGATTTTGCTATTAATCGTGCATACTGTGCGCTTTTTTGTGGGCCAAGGGACTACGCACACATTTCATATTTCAACGAAAGACTAGTCTATGAGCACTGATAATAAGCAATCGTTGCCCGCGATAACCCTCGCGGCGATTGGAGTTGTCTACGGCGATATTGGTACCAGCCCTCTATATACGCTTCGTGAATGTTTGTCCGGTCAGTTTGGTTTTGGCGTTGAACGCGATGCCGTGTTTGGCTTTTTATCGCTGATCTTCTGGCTGCTAATCTTTGTGGTTTCCATTAAATATCTCACCTTCGTCATGCGTGCGGATAATGCCGGAGAAGGGGGAATTCTGACGTTGATGTCGCTTGCCGGGCGTAATACATCGGCGCGAACGACCTCATTGTTGGTGATTATGGGGTTAATTGGCGGCAGTTTTTTCTACGGTGAAGTCGTCATAACACCCGCTATTTCGGTGATGTCCGCTATCGAAGGTCTGGAAATCATCGCCCCGCAACTGGATACCTGGATAGTTCCCCTCTCAATTATCGTTCTCACTTTACTGTTTATGATTCAAAAACATGGCACCGCCATGGTTGGTAAGCTGTTTGCGCCGATCATGCTGACCTGGTTTTTGATTCTGGCAGGGCTGGGCTTGCGCGGTATTATTGCCAATCCAGAAGTGCTGCATGCCTTAAACCCAATGTGGGCGGTTCATTTCTTCCTTGAGTATAAAACCGTCTCTTTCATTGCATTAGGTGCGGTAGTGCTGTCAATCACCGGCGTTGAGGCGTTGTATGCGGATATGGGGCACTTTGGCAAGTTTCCGATTCGCCTGGCGTGGTTCACCGTTGTATTACCGTCTTTAACGCTCAACTACTTCGGGCAGGGGGCGCTGCTGTTAAAGAATCCAGAAGCAATTAAGAATCCCTTCTTCCTGCTGGCGCCGGACTGGGCGCTGATCCCGCTGCTGATTATCGCCGCACTGGCGACAGTAATTGCCTCGCAGGCGGTGATTTCTGGTGTTTTTTCGCTCACGCGTCAGGCGGTACGTCTGGGATATTTGTCGCCCATGCGCATTATTCACACTTCAGAGAGAGAGTCCGGGCAAATCTATATTCCGTTTATTAACTGGTTGCTTTATGCCGCTGTCGTTATTGTGATTGTCAGCTTTAAGCACTCCAGCAACCTGGCGGCGGCGTACGGGATTGCGGTGACCGGAACAATGGTTCTGACCTCTATTCTTTCGACCACCGTGGCGCGCCACAATTGGCACTGGAATAAGTACTTTGTCGCGCTGATCCTGATTGCCTTCCTGTGTGTGGATATTCCACTGTTTACCGCTAACCTCGATAAACTGCTCTCCGGTGGCTGGTTGCCTCTGAGTCTCGGGACGGTGATGTTTATCGTGATGACTACCTGGAAGAGTGAGCGTTTCCGCCTGCTGCGACGGATGCACGAACATGGCAACTCTCTGGAAGCGATGATTGCTTCGCTGGAGAAATCACCGCCCGTTCGCGTGCCCGGGACCGCGGTGTATATGTCGCGTGCAATCAACGTTATTCCCTTTGCGCTGATGCATAACCTGAAACATAACAAGGTATTGCATGAGCGGGTTATTCTGTTAACTCTGCGCACCGAAGACGCGCCATATGTCCATAACGTCCGTCGGGTACAGATTGAACAGCTTTCGCCGACCTTCTGGCGTGTGGTGGCAAGTTACGGTTGGCGAGAGACGCCAAATGTGGAAGAAGTCTTCCATCGCTGTGGCCTGGAAGGGTTAAGTTGCCGAATGATGGAAACTTCCTTCTTTATGTCACATGAATCTCTCATCCTCGGTAAACGACCGTGGTACTTACGTCTGCGCGGCAAACTGTATCTGCTGCTGCAACGTAATGCACTGCGCGCGCCGGATCAGTTTGAAATTCCACCAAACCGGGTTATTGAACTGGGTACTCAAGTAGAGATTTAACCCTAAACGCCTCCTTTTTTCATAAAAGGAGGCGTTTTTATTTTCATGTTTACTCACGATGTAAAACGTTTCGATGTTGATCACATTTCTGTAACGTCGCGATAGTTTTTCCTGTTCAGTCAGGATTAAACTGCGGGTCAGCGAAACGTTTCGCTGATGGAGAAAAAAATGAAAAAAGGCGTCGTTCTTAATTCTGACATTTCGTCGGCGATCTCCCGTCTGGGGCATACCGATACGCTGGTGGTGTGTGATGCGGGTTTACCCATCCCTAAAAATACAACACGTATCGATATGGCATTAACCCAGGGCGTACCTTCTTTTATGCAGGTGCTGGGCGTTGTGACAAGCGAAATGCAGGTCGAGGCAGCCATTATCGCGGAAGAGATCAAACAACATAATCCGCAACTCCACGAAACGTTGCTCACTCACCTTGAGCAGCTGCAAAAACACCAGGGAAATACCATTGAAATTCGTTACACCACGCATGAACAATTCAAACAACAAACCGCAGAAAGTCAGGCGGTAATTCGCAGCGGAGAATGTTCTCCGTATGCGAATATCATTCTCTGTGCTGGCGTGACGTTCTGAGGCCGTCATGGAAGCGTTACTACAGCTTATAGGTATCGATAAAGCGTTCCCGGGCGTAAAAGCCCTCTCGGGCGCCGCGTTAAATGTCTATCCGGGGCGTGTAATGGCGCTGGTGGGCGAAAACGGCGCGGGTAAATCCACCATGATGAAAGTGCTTACGGGTATCTATACTCGCGATGCCGGTACGCTTTTATGGTTGGGTAAAGAGACCACCTTTAATGGACCTAAATCCTCTCAGGAAGCTGGGATCGGCATTATCCACCAGGAACTGAACTTAATCCCACAGTTGACCATTGCGGAAAACATTTTTCTTGGTCGTGAGTTTGTCAATCGCTTTGGCAAAATTGACTGGAAAACCATGTATGCCGAAGCGGATAAACTGTTAGCCAAACTTAACCTGCGCTTTAAAAGCGACAAGCTGGTGGGCGATCTTTCCATCGGTGATCAGCAGATGGTTGAAATCGCCAAAGTGCTGAGCTTTGAGTCGAAAGTCATCATTATGGATGAACCGACTGATGCGCTGACCGATACCGAAACTGAATCCTTGTTCCGCGTCATCCGCGAGTTGAAATCGCAAGGCCGCGGTATTGTCTATATCTCCCACCGCATGAAAGAAATTTTCGAGATTTGCGATGACGTTACCGTTTTCCGTGACGGGCAATTTATTGCTGAGCGCGAAGTGGCATCACTGACCGAAGATTCGCTGATTGAGATGATGGTGGGCCGCAAGCTGGAAGATCAGTATCCACATCTGGACAAAGCGCCGGGAGATATCCGCCTGAAAGTCGATAATCTCTGCGGACCTGGCGTTAACGATGTCTCTTTTACCTTACGCAAAGGCGAAATTCTTGGCGTCTCTGGTTTGATGGGCGCTGGGCGTACCGAACTGATGAAAGTGCTCTACGGCGCACTGCCGCGCACCAGCGGTTACGTCACCCTGGATGGGCATGAAGTCGTTACCCGTTCACCGCAGGATGGCCTGGCGAATGGCATTGTGTATATCTCCGAAGACCGTAAACGTGATGGTTTAGTGCTGGGCATGTCAGTAAAAGAGAACATGTCGCTGACTGCGCTGCGTTACTTCAGCCGTACTGGCGGCAGTCTGAAGCATACTGATGAACAGCAGGCGGTGAGTGATTTTATTCGCCTGTTCAATGTAAAAACACCGTCGATGGAACAGGCGATTGGTCTGCTCTCTGGCGGTAATCAGCAAAAAGTGGCTATTGCCCGCGGTCTGATGACACGCCCAAAAGTATTGATCCTTGATGAGCCTACCCGCGGCGTGGATGTCGGTGCGAAAAAAGAAATTTATCAACTGATTAACCAGTTCAAAGCCGATGGTTTGAGCATCATTCTGGTGTCATCGGAGATGCCTGAAGTATTAGGCATGAGCGATCGCATCATCGTTATGCATGAAGGGCATCTCAGCGGGGAATTTACTCGTGAGCAGGCCACCCAGGAAGTGTTAATGGCTGCCGCTGTGGGCAAGCTAAATCGCGTGAATCAGGAGTAAAAAAATGACAACCCAGACTGCCTCTGGTCGCCGTTATTTCACGAAAGCGTGGCTGATGGAGCAGAAATCGCTTATCGCTCTGCTGGTGCTGATCGCGATTGTCTCGACGTTAAGCCCAAACTTTTTCACCATCAATAACTTATTCAATATTCTCCAGCAAACCTCGGTGAACGCCATTATGGCGGTCGGGATGACGCTGGTGATCCTGACGTCAGGAATAGACTTGTCCGTCGGTTCTCTGTTGGCGCTGACCGGCGCAGTGGCTGCATCTATCGTCGGCATTGAAGTCAACGCGCTGGTGGCTGTTGCTGCGGCGTTGGCATTAGGGGCTGCAATTGGCGCGGTAACCGGAGTGATTGTGGCGAAAGGCCGTGTTCAGGCATTTATCGCTACCCTCGTGATGATGTTGTTACTGCGCGGCGTAACGATGGTTTACACCAACGGTAGCCCGGTAAACACCGGCTTTACCGAGAATGCCGACCTGTTTGGCTGGTTTGGTATTGGTCGTCCGCTGGGCGTACCGACGCCAGTGTGGATTATGGGGATTGTCTTCCTCGCAGCCTGGTACATGCTGCATCACACGCGTCTGGGGCGTTACATCTACGCGTTGGGCGGTAACGAAGCCGCAACGCGCCTTTCTGGTATCAACGTCAATAAAATCAAAATCATCGTCTATTCTCTTTGTGGTCTGCTGGCGTCACTGGCCGGGATCATTGAAGTGGCGCGTCTTTCCTCTGCGCAACCGACGGCGGGGACGGGCTATGAACTGGATGCTATTGCGGCGGTGGTTCTGGGCGGTACAAGTCTGGCGGGCGGTAAAGGTCGCATTGTTGGGACGTTGATCGGCGCATTAATTCTTGGCTTCCTTAATAATGGTTTGAATTTGTTAGGTGTTTCCTCCTATTACCAGATGATCGTCAAAGCGGTGGTGATTTTGCTGGCGGTGCTGGTAGACAACAAAAAACAGTAATAACGACTACAGGACATCTTGAATATGAACATGAAAAAACTGGCTACCCTGGTTTCCGCTGTTGCGCTAAGCGCCACCGTCAGTGCGAATGCGATGGCAAAAGACACCATCGCGCTGGTGGTTTCCACGCTTAATAACCCGTTCTTTGTTTCCCTGAAAGATGGCGCGCAGAAAGAGGCGGATAAACTCGGCTATAACCTGGTGGTGTTGGACTCCCAGAATAACCCGGCAAAAGAACTGGCGAACGTGCAGGATTTAACCGTTCGCGGCACCAAAATTCTGTTGATTAACCCGACGGATTCTGACGCAGTGGGTAATGCTGTGAAGATGGCTAACCAGGCGAACATCCCGGTTATCACTCTTGACCGCCAGGCCACGAAAGGTGAAGTCGTGAGCCACATTGCTTCCGATAACGTACTGGGCGGTAAAATTGCGGGCGATTACATCGCGAAAAAAGCAGGTGAAGGTGCCAAAGTTATCGAACTGCAAGGTATTGCCGGAACATCCGCGGCTCGTGAACGCGGCGAAGGCTTCCAGCAGGCCGTTGCTGCTCACAAATTTAACGTCCTTGCCAGCCAGCCGGCAGATTTCGACCGCACCAAAGGTTTGAACGTGATGCAGAATTTGCTGACCGCTCATCCAGATGTGCAGGCTGTATTTGCACAGAACGATGAAATGGCGCTGGGCGCACTGCGCGCACTGCAAACTGCCGGTAAATCGGATGTGATGGTTGTCGGATTTGACGGTACACCCGATGGCGAAAAAGCGGTGAATGATGGCAAACTGGCAGCGACTATCGCTCAGCTACCCGATCAGATTGGCGCGAAAGGCGTCGAAACCGCCGATAAAGTGCTGAAAGGCGAGAAAGTTCAGGCTAAATATCCGGTTGAGCTGAAACTGGTTGTTAAGCAGTAGTCTTGAATCAGGCGTTATGAACTGATGGTGACACCAATACGTCATCGATAGATGAACGTGTAATATAAAGAAAAGCAGGGCACGCGCCACCCTAATCCGGTGGCGCATTTTATGGACATTCCAAATATGCAAAACGCAGGCAGCCTCGTCGTTCTTGGCAGCATTAATGCTGACCATATCCTTAATCTTCAATCTTTTCCTACTCCTGGCGAAACCGTAACCGGTCACCACTATCAAGTCGCATTTGGCGGCAAAGGCGCGAACCAGGCTGTGGCTGCAGGGCGTAGCGGTGCGAATATCGCGTTTATCGCCTGCACGGGCGATGACAGCATCGGCGAGAGCGTACGTCAGCAACTCGCTACTGATAACATCGATATTTCTCCGATAAGTGTGATCAAAGGTGAATCAACGGGCGTGGCGCTGATTTTTGTTAATGGCGAAGGAGAGAATGTCATTGGTATTCATGCCGGCGCCAACGCGGCCCTTTCCCCGACGCTGGTGGAAGCGCAACGTGAACGCATTGCCAACGCGTCGGCATTATTAATGCAACTGGAATCACCACTCGAAAGTGTGATGGCAGCGGCGAAAATAGCCCATCAAAATAAGACTATCGTTGCGCTTAACCCCGCTCCGGCTCGTGAACTTCCTGACGAACTGTTGACGCTGGTGGACATTATTACGCCAAACGAAACGGAAGCCGAAAAACTCACCGGGATTCGTGTTGAAAATGATGAAGATGCGGCGAAGGCGGCACAGGTTCTGCATGATAAAGGTATCCATACCGTACTGATTACCTTAGGAAGTCGTGGCGTGTGGGCTAGCGTGAATGGCGAAGGTCAGCGCGTTCCCGGATTCCGGGTTCAGGCTGTCGATACCATTGCTGCCGGAGATACTTTTAATGGTGCGTTAATCACGGCATTGCTGGAAGAAAAAACACTGGCAGAGGCGATTCGTTTTGCTCATGCTGCTGCTGCGATTGCCGTGACGCGGACAGGCGCACAACCTTCTGTACCATGGCGGGAAGAGATCGATGCGTTTTTAGACAGGCAGAGGTGACGATTGGCTACGATGAAGGATGTTGCTCGCCTGGCGGGTGTTTCCACTTCAACGGTTTCTCACGTCATCAATAAAGATCGCTTCGTCAGTGAAGCGATTACCGCCAAAGTGGAAATGGCGATTAAAGAACTCAATTACGCGCCTTCAGCACTGGCGCGTAGCCTCAAACTTAATCAGACACGAACTATTGGCATGTTGATTACTGCCAGTACCAATCCTTTCTACTCTGAACTGGTCCGTGGCGTTGAACGCAGTTGCTTTGAACGTGGCTACAGTCTTGTCCTTTGTAATACTGAAGGCGATGAGCAGCGAATGAATCGCAATCTGGAAACGTTGATGCAAAAGCGTGTTGATGGCTTGCTGTTACTCTGCACCGAAACACACCAGCCTTCGCGCGAAATCATGCAACGTTATCCGACAGTCCCTACTGTGATGATGGACTGGGCGCCCTTTGATGGCGATAGCGATCTCATTCAGGATAATTCCTTGCTGGGCGGAGACTTAGCAACTCAACATCTTATTGACAGAGGCTATACTCGCATCGCCTGCATTACGGGGCCGCTGGATAAAACACCTGCGCGTTTACGGTTAGAAGGTTATCGTACGGCAATGAAACGCGCCGGACTGGAGATTCCAGTCGGCTATGAAGTCACTGGCGATTTCGAGTTCAATGGTGGATTTGAAGCAATGCAAGCATTGCTATCACACTCGCAGCGTCCACAGGCGGTTTTTACCGGAAACGATGCCATGGCCGTTGGCGTGTATCAGGCGTTATATCAGTCGGGGTTACGTATCCCACAGGATATTGCGGTGATTGGTTATGACGATATTGAACTGGCAAGTTTTATGACGCCGCCGCTCACGACTATCCATCAACCCAAAGATGAACTGGGGGAGCTGGCGATTGATGTATTAATCCATCGGATGGCTCAGCCGACATTGCAGCAACAACGGTTACAACTTACTCCGGTTCTGATGGCGCGTGGCTCGGCTTAGATTTGCGCTGTCTTTTAATTAAATTATTACCATCCGTTGCTTTCAGAAGCATGAATATTGCTGCGGAAGCAACAGTAATAATCCCCATCGTGATGAACGTATAGTGGAATTGTTCAACAGTCGTTGTGCTTTCCATCCCTTCATAAACGCGCAGAACGGCCGCACTAACAGCAACGCCTAAACTAATCGACAGTTGTTGTGTGACCGCCAGAACGCTGTTACCACTGCTGGCATTATCATCCGTCAAATCGGCAAGCGTAATGGTGTTCATGGCGGTGAATTGCGTCGACATGGCCATCCCTAAAATGAACAACGGCAGAATCAACATCCATATTGCCATCGACGGAGATTGCAAAGAGAACTGGGCTATCATCAGTCCAATAATCACCGTGATCCCCACTAGCGTATGGCGATAACCCAGACGCCGTAAAATCTGTGTAACCATCGATTTCGCAATAATGGAACCTAACGCCGTTGGCGCCATCATACAGCCGGCAATAAATGCCTGATAGCCAAAACCAACCTGTAACATCAATGGCATCAGAAACGGAACACAGCCAGTCCCCAGACGGGTTGCGATATTACCTACGATACCAATTGAGAAAGTACGAGTTTTAAACAGTTCTAATGAAATTAATGGGGTTGGCGTTCGGCGAGCATGAAGAATATAAAGAAGCAGTAACCCTATGCTGACGACAATCACTGTCAAGGCAATCCAACTGGCGACAATCTTTTCCCCGAACAGCTCTATTCCGCTTGAGAAGAGAACAAGGCTAAAACCAAAGAGTAAGAAACCGCTGATATCAAACTTACGTCGTGCGGTGGTGAAGTTGGGCATATGTTTGCGGGCATAGAGAAGACCCGCAATACCAATGGGGATATTGATTAAGAAGATCCAGTGCCATGTCGCCCAGGTAACCAGTACCCCGCCAAGAACTGGCCCTAAAATAGGCCCCACCAGACCGGGCATAGCGACAAAATTCAATACTGGGAGAAGTTCATTGCGGGGATAAGCACGCAGTAGAGTCAGGCGAGCGACTGGCATCATCATTGCGCCGCCTACTCCTTGAATAACACGAAAGACAACCAATTGTGGCAGCGAGTTAGAAAGTGCGCAGGCCAGAGAACCTACGGTGAACAGACTCACGGCAATGGTGAAAACACGGCGCGTGCCAAAGCGATCGGCCAACCATCCACTTACCGGAATAAGCATTGCTACAGTCAGCGTATAACTGATGATGGCCGATTGCATGGCAAGAGGTGAACGATTGAGACTATGAGCGATAGCGGGTAAGGCGGTATTCAGAATGGTGGCATCAAGAGCCTGCATAAAGAAGGCCATTGCCGCAATCCACGGTAATCCCGCCATACTGCGCTTTTTTCTCTCGCTCATTCAATGTTCCGTTAGGTTGTATTACTTCTCGGAGGTGAGTAAAAGCCTCTGACACGCTTTGAAAGCCGCGTCGCCGTCACTTTGGATTATTGCATCGACAATCGCCTGATGCTGATCCAGTTTTATCACGGTGTTGCTGGTTATCGACGTAAAGTAAGTGTGATAAACCGAATGAAATAGTGAGGCGAAAGAAGTCAAAAATGGATTGGCGCTCATTTTATAAATGTGTTCATGCCAGGCCATATCGATCTCAATCCAACGTTCCCGGCGGAAATGTTCTTTTAACGCCGCCATCTCGGCCATTAACGTATTGAGATGCGCCTTCTGTTCTGCGGTGCCAATCGTTGCAGCCAGTAAACAGGCTTGCGGCTCCAGACAGATACGCATAACCAGAAAGTGATCAATGACCTGATGAAAGTTATCTTCCGTCATCCACCAGGTGAGCAATTCCTGATCAAGAAAGTTCCAGTTGGATTGAGGCATTACGCGGGTGCCAATTCGTGGACGTGGCAAAACCATTCCTTTTGCTGTCAACGTCTTGACCGCTTCCCGCACTGCGGTACGACTCACTCCAAATTGTTCACCCAGCTCTATTTCACCGGGCAGAATAGTGCCGGGTGCATATTCACCTTTTAAGATCCGTTGCGCCAGCTTCTCAGCCAGAACATACGAAAGGTTTTTCTGTGCAGCTAACTGTTGTGCGCTTAAAGGCATTACTTATCTTCCTTTTTCTTTTTATTCCTCCTTAGTATGCCATCAGGAATTGTGATTGCGGTTGCAAAAACGGCAAATTGCTTGTTTTATGGCACATTAACGAGTGTTTTGATGAAAAAACGCGCGGTTGGAAAATTATTTTAAATTTCCTCTTGTCAGGCCGGAATAACTCCCTATAATGCGCCACCACTGACACGGAACAACGGCAAACACGCCGCCGGGTCAGCAGGATTCTCCTGAGAGTCCTGACAGAGAAAAGCAAAAAATGCTTGACTCTGTAGCGGGAAAGTGTATTATGCACACCCCGCGCCGCTGAGAAAAAGCGAAGCGGCACTGCTCTTTAACAATTTATCAGACAATCTGTGTGGGCACTCGAAGATACGGATTCTTAACGTCTTCGGACGAAAATGAATACCAAGTCTCAGGAGTGAACACGTAATTCATTACGAAGTTTAATTCTTTGAGCATCAAACTTTTAAATTGAAGAGTTTGATCATGGCTCAGATTGAACGCTGGCGGCAGGCCTAACACATGCAAGTCGAACGGTAACAGGAAGAAGCTTGCTTCTTTGCTGACGAGTGGCGGACGGGTGAGTAATGTCTGGGAAACTGCCCGATGGAGGGGGATAACTACTGGAAACGGTAGCTAATACCGCATAACGTCGCAAGACCAAAGAGGGGGACCTTCGGGCCTCTTGCCATCGGATGTGCCCAGATGGGATTAGCTTGTTGGTGAGGTAACGGCTCACCAAGGCGACGATCCCTAGCTGGTCTGAGAGGATGACCAGCCACACTGGAACTGAGACACGGTCCAGACTCCTACGGGAGGCAGCAGTGGGGAATATTGCACAATGGGCGCAAGCCTGATGCAGCCATGCCGCGTGTATGAAGAAGGCCTTCGGGTTGTAAAGTACTTTCAGCGGGGAGGAAGGGAGTAAAGTTAATACCTTTGCTCATTGACGTTACCCGCAGAAGAAGCACCGGCTAACTCCGTGCCAGCAGCCGCGGTAATACGGAGGGTGCAAGCGTTAATCGGAATTACTGGGCGTAAAGCGCACGCAGGCGGTTGATTAAGTCAGATGTGAAATCCCCGGGCTCAACCTGGGAACTGCATCTGATACTGGTCAGCTTGAGTCTCGTAGAGGGGGGTAGAATTCCAGGTGTAGCGGTGAAATGCGTAGAGATCTGGAGGAATACCGGTGGCGAAGGCGGCCCCCTGGACGAAGACTGACGCTCAGGTGCGAAAGCGTGGGGAGCAAACAGGATTAGATACCCTGGTAGTCCACGCCGTAAACGATGTCGACTTGGAGGTTGTGCCCTTGAGGCGTGGCTTCCGGAGCTAACGCGTTAAGTCGACCGCCTGGGGAGTACGGCCGCAAGGTTAAAACTCAAATGAATTGACGGGGGCCCGCACAAGCGGTGGAGCATGTGGTTTAATTCGATGCAACGCGAAGAACCTTACCTGGTCTTGACATCCACGGAAGTTTTCAGAGATGAGAATGTGCCTTCGGGAACCGTGAGACAGGTGCTGCATGGCTGTCGTCAGCTCGTGTTGTGAAATGTTGGGTTAAGTCCCGCAACGAGCGCAACCCTTATCCTTTGTTGCCAGCGGTTAGGCCGGGAACTCAAAGGAGACTGCCAGTGATAAACTGGAGGAAGGTGGGGATGACGTCAAGTCATCATGGCCCTTACGACCAGGGCTACACACGTGCTACAATGGCGCATACAAAGAGAAGCGACCTCGCGAGAGCAAGCGGACCTCATAAAGTGCGTCGTAGTCCGGATTGGAGTCTGCAACTCGACTCCATGAAGTCGGAATCGCTAGTAATCGTGGATCAGAATGCCACGGTGAATACGTTCCCGGGCCTTGTACACACCGCCCGTCACACCATGGGAGTGGGTTGCAAAAGAAGTAGGTAGCTTAACCTTCGGGAGGGCGCTTACCACTTTGTGATTCATGACTGGGGTGAAGTCGTAACAAGGTAACCGTAGGGGAACCTGCGGTTGGATCACCTCCTTACCTGAAAGAACTGTACTTTGCAGTGCTCACACAGATTGTCTGATGAAAATGAGCAGTAAAACCTCTACAGGCTTGTAGCTCAGGTGGTTAGAGCGCACCCCTGATAAGGGTGAGGTCGGTGGTTCAAGTCCACTCAGGCCTACCAAATTTGCACGGCAAATTTGAAGAGGTTTTAACTACATGTTATGGGGCTATAGCTCAGCTGGGAGAGCGCCTGCTTTGCACGCAGGAGGTCTGCGGTTCGATCCCGCATAGCTCCACCATCTCTGTAGTGATTAAACAAAAAATACTTCAGAGTGTACCTGCAAAGGTTCACTGCGAAGTTTTGCTCTTTAAAAATCTGGATCAAGCTGAAAATTGAAACACTGAATAGTCGAAAGATTATTCGTGAGTCTCTCAAATTTTCGCAACACGATGATGAATCGAAAGAAACATCTTCGGGTTGTGAGGTTAAGCGACTAAGCGTACACGGTGGATGCCCTGGCAGTCAGAGGCGATGAAGGACGTGCTAATCTGCGAAAAGCGTCGGTAAGGTGATATGAACCGTTATAACCGGCGATGTCCGAATGGGGAAACCCAGTGTGTTCCGACACACTATCATTAACTGAATCCATAGGTTAATGAGGCGAACCGGGGGAACTGAAACATCTAAGTACCCCGAGGAAAAGAAATCAACCGAGATTCCCCCAGTAGCGGCGAGCGAACGGGGAGGAGCCCAGAGCCTGAATCAGTGTGTGTGTTAGTGGAAGCGTCTGGAAAGGCGCGCGATACAGGGTGACAGCCCCGTACACAAAAATGCACATGCTGTGAGCTCGAAGAGTAGGGCGGGACACGTGGTATCCTGTCTGAATATGGGGGGACCATCCTCCAAGGCTAAATACTCCTGACTGACCGATAGTGAACCAGTACCGTGAGGGAAAGGCGAAAAGAACCCCGGCGAGGGGAGTGAAAAAGAACCTGAAACCGTGTACGTACAAGCAGTGGGAGCCTCTTAATGGGGTGACTGCGTACCTTTTGTATAATGGGTCAGCGACTTATATTCTGTAGCAAGGTTAACCGAATAGGGGAGCCGGAGGGAAACCGAGTCTTAACTGGGCGTTAAGTTGCAGGGTATAGACCCGAAACCCGGTGATCTAGCCATGGGCAGGTTGAAGGTTGGGTAACACTAACTGGAGGACCGAACCGACTAATGTTGAAAAATTAGCGGATGACTTGTGGCTGGGGGTGAAAGGCCAATCAAACCGGGAGATAGCTGGTTCTCCCCGAAAGCTATTTAGGTAGCGCCTCGTGAATTCATCTCCGGGGGTAGAGCACTGTTTCGGCAAGGGGGTCATCCCGACTTACCAACCCGATGCAAACTGCGAATACCGGAGAATGTTATCACGGGAGACACACGGCGGGTGCTAACGTCCGTCGTGAAGAGGGAAACAACCCAGACCGCCAGCTAAGGTCCCAAAGTCATGGTTAAGTGGGAAACGATGTGGGAAGGCCCAGACAGCCAGGATGTTGGCTTAGAAGCAGCCATCATTTAAAGAAAGCGTAATAGCTCACTGGTCGAGTCGGCCTGCGCGGAAGATGTAACGGGGCTAAACCATGCACCGAAGCTGCGGCAGCGACGCTGATGCGTTGTTGGGTAGGGGAGCGTTCTGTAAGCCTGTGAAGGTGTGCTGTGAGGCATGCTGGAGGTATCAGAAGTGCGAATGCTGACATAAGTAACGATAAAGCGGGTGAAAAGCCCGCTCGCCGGAAGACCAAGGGTTCCTGTCCAACGTTAATCGGGGCAGGGTGAGTCGACCCCTAAGGCGAGGCCGAAAGGCGTAGTCGATGGGAAACAGGTTAATATTCCTGTACTTGGTGTTACTGCGAAGGGGGGACGGAGAAGGCTATGTTGGCCGGGCGACGGTTGTCCCGGTTTAAGCGTGTAGGCTGGTTTTCCAGGCAAATCCGGAGAATCAAGGCTGAGGCGTGATGACGAGGCACTACGGTGCTGAAGCAACAAATGCCCTGCTTCCAGGAAAAGCCTCTAAGCATCAGGTAGCATCAAATCGTACCCCAAACCGACACAGGTGGTCAGGTAGAGAATACCAAGGCGCTTGAGAGAACTCGGGTGAAGGAACTAGGCAAAATGGTGCCGTAACTTCGGGAGAAGGCACGCTGATGGTAGGTGAAGCGACTTGCTCGTGGAGCTGAAATCAGTCGAAGATACCAGCTGGCTGCAACTGTTTATTAAAAACACAGCACTGTGCAAACACGAAAGTGGACGTATACGGTGTGACGCCTGCCCGGTGCCGGAAGGTTAATTGATGGGGTCAGCGCAAGCGAAGCTCTTGATCGAAGCCCCGGTAAACGGCGGCCGTAACTATAACGGTCCTAAGGTAGCGAAATTCCTTGTCGGGTAAGTTCCGACCTGCACGAATGGCGTAATGATGGCCAGGCTGTCTCCACCCGAGACTCAGTGAAATTGAACTCGCTGTGAAGATGCAGTGTACCCGCGGCAAGACGGAAAGACCCCGTGAACCTTTACTATAGCTTGACACTGAACACTGGTCCTTGATGTGTAGGATAGGTGGGAGGCTTTGAAGTGTGGACGCCAGTCTGCATGGAGCCGTCCTTGAAATACCACCCTTTAATGGCTGGTGTTCTAACGTTGGCCCCTTATCGGGGTTGCGGACAGTGTCTGGTGGGTAGTTTGACTGGGGCGGTCTCCTCCTAAAGAGTAACGGAGGAGCACGAAGGTTGGCTAATCCTGGTCGGACATCAGGAGGTTAGTGCAATGGCATAAGCCAGCTTGACTGCGAGCGTGACGGCGCGAGCAGGTGCGAAAGCAGGTCATAGTGATCCGGTGGTTCTGAATGGAAGGGCCATCGCTCAACGGATAAAAGGTACTCCGGGGATAACAGGCTGATACCGCCCAAGAGTTCATATCGACGGCGGTGTTTGGCACCTCGATGTCGGCTCATCACATCCTGGGGCTGAAGTAGGTCCCAAGGGTATGGCTGTTCGCCATTTAAAGTGGTACGCGAGCTGGGTTTAGAACGTCGTGAGACAGTTCGGTCCCTATCTGCCGTGGGCGCTGGAGAACTGAGGGGGGCTGCTCCTAGTACGAGAGGACCGGAGTGGACGCATCACTGGTGTTCGGGTTGTCATGCCAATGGCACTGCCCGGTAGCTAAATGCGGAAGAGATAAGTGCTGAAAGCATCTAAGCACGAAACTTGCCCCGAGATGAGTTCTCCCTGAGACTTAGAGTCTCCTGAAGGAACGTTGAAGACGACGACGTTGATAGGCCGGGTGTGTAAGCGCAGCGATGCGTTGAGCTAACCGGTACTAATGAACCGTGAGGCTTAACCTTACAACGCCGAAGGTGTTTTGGCGGATGAGAGATTGATAAGTAAGCTTGATAACAGATTAAATTGACATGTCGGAATGAGACGTGTTGATAAAACAGAATTTGCCTGGCGGAGATAGCGCGGTGGTCCCACCTGACCCCATGCCGAACTCAGAAGTGAAACGCCGTAGCGCCGATGGTAGTGTGGGGCTTCCCCATGCGAGAGTAGGGAACTGCCAGGCATCAAATTTAGCAGTAAGCCGGTCATAAAACTGGTGGTTGTAAAAGAATTCGGTGGAGCGGTAGTTCAGTCGGTTAGAATACCTGCCTGTCACGCAGGGGGTCGCGGGTTCGAGTCCCGTCCGTTCCGCCACCCTAATTAGGGGCGTAGTTCAATTGGTAGAGCACCGGTCTCCAAAACCGGGTGTTGGGAGTTCGAGTCTCTCCGCCCCTGCCAGAAATCATCCTTAGCGAAAGCTAAGGATTTTTTTTGTTTGTATATCCCCTAAAATTAACCTTCCCGGCATCCTTGCCTGATATTCTGATTAATACACTTCATCCAGAACATTAATTTTCAATAGATCGCGGATCAATGCGTGTTTATCGCTATTTTGCAGCCAGATAGCATAGAGGGGGCGAGAAAGCGTTGTACTATCAACAACAGTGTGCAGGCCACCTTTTTTACGCGCCCAACTCATAGGCAACCAGGTACAACCATTAAGCATTGTAATCTGTTGCAGTACCAGTTCTGCCGAGCTGGTTGTCAGAACAGGAACTTCATCCGCACCGATCAAGCCTGCCTCATGTTGTTGAAAATCCGGCCCCCATTCCAGACGCAGATAGTTGAGATCGCCTTTTAACTTGGAAGGAGCGCTGGTATAGAGTGCTAAAGTGAAATGCCCCAACAGCTGGCTACTAAATTCGTCCATTTTTGGCGCTTCAGTAGTAATAAGAAGATCAAGCTGGCGTTCGTGCAGCTGTTTTACCAGTGACTGACGTTGGGCGATTCGCGCTTCAAACTGCAAACCTGTATGAGTATCCTGATTTTGGTACAGCCGTCCCAGCCATTGATTAAGCATACACTCCCACAGAGAGGCGCTGGCACCGATAGAAAACTCATTATGCCGTGATGTATGCGCCACCTCCTTACGGGCGGCCTGCCAGGTATTCATGAGAGTTTCTGCGTAAGGCAGAAGCTTCTCTCCGGCAGCAGTTAAACGGATATTGTTTCTGTGGCGGGTGAAAAGATTCACACCCAGTTGATTTTCCAGTTGTCTGATCCGAAAACTTACGGCTGATTGGGTCAGATAGAGCGATTCAGCCGCACGACCAAAGTGACGCGTTCGGCTAACTTCCAGGAAAGTTTTTAACAATTCCGTATCCACATTGCTCTCCGCAAAATTATTTGTCGTTATGATTTAAATGTTTTGTTTTACACTCTGTCAAGCGTAACTAATACTCCGCGCCATAACTAGCTCGGTCAAAGAATTAGGAGCGTGCAGGATGGCGGAAAGCTTTACGACGACTAATCGATATTTCGACAATAAACATTATCCACGTGGATTCTCTCGTCATGGTGATTTCACCATCAAAGAGGCACAACTGCTTGAACGTCATGGTTATGCCTTCAATGAGCTGGATCTCGGCAAACGCGAGCCGGTTACCGAAGAAGAGAAACTCTTCGTCGCAGTATGTCGTGGTGAACGTGAACCAGTGACAGAAGCAGAACGCGTGTGGTCTAAGTATATGGCGCGTATCAAGCGTCCAAAACGTTTTCACACTCTTTCCGGCGGTAAACCGCAGGTTGAAGGTGCTGAAGACTATACGGATTCCGACGATTAATAAAAAAGGGCTGAATGCCCTTTTTTTACGTCAGCAGTTTTTGCAAATGGATGAGCAGGCGGTCGATAGCCCGATAGCTCACCGCCTCCTGTAAATGCTGGCGAGTAATGACGTCAGATTGCTCAATATCAGCAATAGTTCTTGATACCTTCAGTAGTCGTTGCCAGGCACGAATCGATAATCCCAGGTGTATCAACGTTTCCTCCAGCCACTGTGCATCGTTGCTTTTAAGTTTGCAGTATTGGCGTATCTCCGGGCTATCCAGCCTGGCGTTCAGCTTATTCTGCCGCTTAAATTGGCGCTCTCTGGCGGCTATGACGCGTTGTTTAACGGTGGCGCTATTTTCCCCCTGAACTACCGCTTTACTTAAAATACCGGGTGGTGGTAGTGGGATCTCCAGTGAGAGATCGAAGCGGTCGAGAAAGGGACCAGAAAGTCGGTTGAGATAACGTAATGTTTGTTCTGGCGTGCAGCGGTTATGGTTCCCCTGATAATGTCCGGTTGGGCTGGGATTCATCGCCGCGACAAGCTGGAAACGGGCTGGATAAGTTATTTTTGCTCGTGTGCGTGAAAGATGGATCTGTCCTGACTCTATGGGTTCCCGCAAGGCATCCAATGTACGTCGTTCAAATTCAGGGAGTTCATCAAGAAAAAGCACGCCGTTATGCGCCAGCGAAATTTCACCAGGCCCAGGAATTGCGCCACCGCCCACCATCGCAGTTAACGACGCACTGTGATGCGGTGAGCGGAACGGACGCTGCCGCCATTGTTTTTGTACTGATTCAGCATTTACCAGGCTTAATATCGCGGCACTCTCCAGCGCCTCTTCATTGCTTAAATCTGGCAACAGGCCATTAATACGGCTGGCGAGCATTGTTTTACCTGTTCCCGGCGGCCCAATCAGTAAAAGGTTGTGCCCGCCAGCGGCGGTAATTTCCAGTCCTCGCTTTCCTTGTTCCTGGCCGACAACATCACTGAGATCATGTTGTACTATCCAGGATTCAGCATCAGTTGGTTTAGGACGTTCGAGAGCATGTTTACCTTCCAGAAATGCACAGACAGTTTGTAGATGATCAGCTATCAGGCACCCTTCGCCACTAATTAACCCTACTTCAGCTTCGTTATCTTTCGCGACGATAATCTTTCTGCCCGACTTAATGGCTTCAGTTGCACTGGAAATTGCGCCGGGAACGCCACGCAAAGCTCCTGTAAGTGCCAGTTCACCGACTAATTCATATTCATGTAACTTATTGGCTGTAAGCTGTTCAGAGGCCGCCAGCAAAGCAATAGCGATAGGTAAATCATATCGCCCTCCTTCTTTCGGCAGATCGGCAGGTGCAAGGTTAATAGTGATTTTTTTCGCCGGATATTCATATCCGCTATTGATAATGGCGCTGCGTACGCGATCACGCGCTTCCTTTACCGTCGTTTCTGGTAAGCCCACCATTGTTAATCCGGGTAGACCTTTGCTGATATGTACCTCAACAGTGATCGGCGGAGCATTTACTCCCAGAGCTGCGCGAGTATGAACAATTGATAGTGACATAAGTCCTCCTTGAGTCACCATTATGAACACAATCATTCGCTGCTGTAGCCAGCAAAATTACGACTTTTAGCGGCTGATTCCTGTTTATTTTTGCAATCGATATTGAGTTGTATTGGTGATGGAATGATGCTCGCAAAAATGCTGCGGACAAATATTGTGCTGTTTTGTGGAGAACAAGAAACATACGGAAATTGAATTTTTTTCACTCTTCTTTTTTTATATAAAAAACAATGATTTCTATCGAAATTATTATGTGCATCATAAAAATCGGCCAAAAAATATCTTGTGTTATTCGCAAAATCTATGGTACCTCTTTAGACATTCCTTCGAACAAGATGCAAGAAAAGACAAAATGACAGCCCTTCTACGAGTGATTAGCCTGGTCGTGATTAGCGTGGTGGTGATTATTATCCCACCGTGCGGGGCTGCACTTGGACGAGGAAAGGCTTAGAGATCAAGCCTTAACGAACTAAGACCCCCGCACCGAAAGGTCCGGGGGTTTTTTTTGACCTTAAAAACATAACCGAGGAGCAGGCAATGAATAACAGCACAAAATTCTGTTTCTCAAGATTCAGGACGGGGAACTAACTATGAATGGCGCACAGTGGGTGGTACATGCGTTGCGGGCACAGGATGTGAACACCGTTTTCGGTTATCCGGGAGGCGCAATTATGCCGGTTTACGATGCATTGTATGACGGCGGCGTGGAACACTTGCTGTGCCGACATGAGCAGGGCGCGGCAATGGCGGCAATTGGCTATGCCCGTGCTACTGGCAAAACCGGCGTATGTATCGCCACGTCTGGTCCGGGTGCAACCAACCTGATAACCGGGCTTGCGGACGCGCTGTTAGATTCCATCCCTGTCGTTGCCATCACCGGTCAGGTGTCCGCACCGTTCATCGGCACCGACGCATTTCAGGAGGTTGATGTCCTGGGATTGTCGTTAGCCTGTACCAAACACAGCTTCCTGGTACAGTCGCTGGAAGAGTTGCCGCGCATCATGGCTGAAGCATTCGACGTTGCCCGCTCAGGCCGTCCTGGTCCGGTTCTGGTCGATATCCCAAAAGATATCCAGTTAGCCAGCGGCGATCTGGAACCGTGGTTCACCACCGTTGAAAACGAAGTAACTTTTCCACATGCCGAAGTCGAGCAAGCGCGCCAGATGCTGGCAAAAGCGCAAAAGCCGATGCTGTATGTTGGCGGCGGCGTAGGTATGGCGCAGGCAGTTCCGGCTTTGCGTGAATTTCTCGCTGCCACAAAAATGCCTGCCACCTGCACGCTGAAAGGGCTGGGCGCAGTTGAAGCGGATTATCCGTACTATCTGGGGATGCTTGGGATGCACGGCACCAAAGCGGCGAACTTTGCGGTGCAGGAATGTGACCTGCTGATCGCTGTGGGTGCACGTTTTGATGATCGGGTGACCGGCAAACTAAACACCTTCGCACCGCACGCCAGCGTTATCCATATGGATATCGACCCGGCAGAAATGAACAAGCTGCGTCAGGTGCATGTGGAATTACTGGGTGATTTAAATGCTCTGTTACCGGCATTACAACAGCCGTTAAATATCAATGACTGGCAGCAGCACTGCGCGCAGCTGTGTAGTGAACATGCCTGGCGTTACGACCATCCCGGAGACGCTATCTACGCGCCGTTGTTGTTAAAACAACTGTCGGATCGTAAACCTGCGGATTGCGTTGTGACCACAGATGTGGGGCAGCACCAGATGTGGGCCGCGCAGCACATCGCCCACACTCGCCCGGAAAATTTCATCACTTCAAGCGGCTTAGGCACTATGGGTTTTGGTTTACCGGCGGCGGTTGGCGCACAAGTCGCACGACCGAACGATACCGTCGTCTGTATCTCTGGTGACGGCTCTTTCATGATGAATGTGCAAGAGCTGGGCACCGTAAAACGCAAGCAGTTACCGTTGAAAATCGTCTTACTCGATAACCAACGGTTAGGGATGGTTCGACAATGGCAGCAACTGTTTTTCCAGGAACGATATAGCGAAACCACCCTTACCGATAACCCCGATTTCCTCATGTTAGCCAGCGCCTTCGGCATTCCTGGCCAACATATCACCCGTAAAGACCAGGTTGAAGCGGCACTCGACACCATGCTGAACAGTGATGGGCCATACCTGCTTCATGTCTCAATCGACGAATTTGAGAACGTCTGGCCGCTGGTGCCGCCTGGCGCCAGTAATTCAGAAATGTTGGAGAAATTATCATGATGCAACATCAGGTCAATGTATCGGCTCGCTTCAACCCGGAAACCTTAGAACGTGTTTTACGCGTGGTGCGTCATCGTGGTTTCCACGTCTGCTCAATGAATATGGCTGCTACCAGCGATGCACAAAATATAAATATCGAATTGACCGTTGCCAGCCCGCGGTCGGTCGACTTACTGTTTAGTCAGTTAAATAAACTGGTGGACGTCGCACACGTTGCCATCTGCCAGAGCACAACCACATCACAACAAATCCGCGCCTGAGCGCAAAAGGAATATAAAAATGACCACGAAGAAAGCTGATTACATTTGGTTCAATGGAGAGATGGTTCGCTGGGAAGACGCGAAGGTGCATGTGATGTCGCACGCGCTGCACTATGGCACCTCGGTTTTTGAAGGCATCCGTTGCTACGACTCGCACAAAGGACCGGTTGTATTCCGCCATCGTGAGCATATGCAACGTCTGCATGACTCCGCCAAAATCTATCGCTTTCCGGTTTCACAGAGCATTGATGAGCTGATGGACGCTTGTCGTGACGTGATCCGCAAAAACAATCTCACCAGCGCCTATATCCGTCCGCTGATCTTCGTCGGTGATGTTGGCATGGGCGTAAACCCGCCAGCGGGATACACCACCGATGTGATTATCGCCGCTTTCCCGTGGGGGGCGTATCTGGGCGCAGAGGCGCTGGAGCAGGGGATCGATGCGATGGTTTCTTCCTGGAATCGCGCAGCACCGAACACTATCCCAACCGCGGCGAAAGCCGGTGGTAATTACCTCTCTTCCCTGCTGGTGGGTAGCGAAGCGCGTCGCCACGGTTATCAGGAAGGTATCGCGCTGGATGTGAATGGTTACATCTCTGAAGGCGCAGGCGAAAACCTGTTTGAAGTGAAAGACGGCGTGCTGTTCACTCCACCGTTCACCTCATCCGCGCTGCCGGGTATTACCCGTGATGCCATCATCAAACTGGCGAAAGAGCTGGGAATTGAAGTGCGTGAGCAGGTGCTGTCGCGCGAATCCCTGTACCTGGCGGATGAAGTGTTTATGTCCGGTACGGCGGCAGAAATCACGCCAGTGCGCAGTGTAGACGGTATTCAGGTTGGTGAAGGCCGTTGCGGCCCGGTTACCAAACGCATCCAGCAAGCCTTCTTCGGCCTCTTCACTGGCGAAACCGAAGATAAATGGGGCTGGTTAGATCAAGTTAATCAATAAATACAAAAAATGGGACGGCACGCACCGTCCCATTTACGAGACAGACACGGGGAGTAAATCACGTATGCCTAAGTACCGTTCCGCCACCACCACTCATGGCCGTAATATGGCGGGTGCTCGTGCGCTGTGGCGCGCCACCGGAATGACCGACGCCGATTTTGGTAAGCCGATTATCGCCGTCGTGAACTCGTTTACCCAGTTCGTGCCAGGCCACGTTCACCTGCGCGACCTTGGTAAACTGGTTGCTGAGCAAATTGAAGCGGCTGGCGGCGTTGCCAAAGAGTTCAACACCATTGCGGTAGATGATGGGATCGCTATGGGCCACGGGGGGATGCTTTATTCACTGCCATCTCGTGAACTGATCGCTGATTCCGTTGAGTATATGGTCAACGCCCACTGCGCCGACGCCATGGTCTGCATCTCTAACTGCGACAAAATCACCCCGGGGATGCTGATGGCTTCTCTGCGATTAAACATTCCGGTGATCTTTGTTTCCGGCGGCCCGATGGAAGCCGGGAAAACCAAACTGTCCGATCAGATAATCAAACTCGATCTGGTAGATGCGATGATCCAGGGCGCAGACCCGAAAGTTTCTGACTCCCAGAGCGATCAGGTTGAACGTTCCGCCTGTCCGACCTGTGGATCGTGCTCCGGGATGTTCACCGCTAACTCGATGAATTGCCTGACCGAAGCGCTGGGTTTGTCGCAGCCGGGCAACGGTTCATTGCTGGCGACCCATGCCGCTCGTAAACAACTGTTCCTCAATGCCGGTAAACGCATTGTTGAACTGACTAAACGTTACTACGAGCAAAACGACGAAAGTGCACTGCCGCGTAACATCGCCAGTAAGGCGGCATTTGAAAACGCCATGACGCTGGATATCGCGATGGGCGGTTCTACCAATACGGTTCTTCATCTGCTGGCTGCGGCACAAGAAGCGGAAATCGACTTCACCATGAGTGATATCGATAAGCTTTCCCGCAAGGTTCCGCAGTTGTGCAAAGTTGCGCCGAGCACCCAGAAATACCATATGGAAGATGTTCACCGTGCTGGTGGTGTTATCGGTATTCTCGGCGAGCTGGATCGTGCGGGGTTACTGAACCGTGATGTGAAAAACGTACTTGGCCTGACGTTGCCGCAAACGCTGGAACAATACGACGTTATGCTGACCCAGGATGACGCGGTAAAAAATATGTTCCGCGCTGGCCCGGCGGGCATTCGTACTACCCAGGCATTCTCGCAGGATTGCCGTTGGGATTCTCTCGATGACGATCGCGCGAACGGCTGTATCCGCTCTCTGGAACACGCCTACAGCAAAGACGGCGGCCTGGCGGTGCTCTACGGTAATTTCGCAGAAAACGGCTGCATCGTGAAAACCGCGGGCGTCGATGACAGCATCCTTAAGTTCACCGGCCCGGCGAAAGTGTACGAAAGCCAGGACGATGCGGTAGAAGCGATTCTCGGTGGCAAAGTCGTGGCGGGCGATGTCGTCGTTATCCGTTACGAAGGCCCGAAAGGCGGTCCGGGGATGCAGGAAATGCTTTACCCAACCAGCTTCCTGAAATCGATGGGCCTCGGCAAAGCCTGTGCGCTGATCACCGATGGACGCTTCTCCGGCGGCACCTCTGGTCTTTCCATCGGCCACGTCTCGCCGGAAGCGGCAAGCGGCGGCAGCATTGGACTGATTGAAGACGGCGATCTGATCGCCATCGACATTCCGAACCGTAGCATTCAGTTACAGGTAAGCGATGCCGAACTGGCGGCGCGTCGTGAAGCGCAGGAAGCCCGTGGCGACAAAGCCTGGACGCCGAAAAATCGCGAACGTCAGGTCTCCTTTGCGTTGCGCGCCTACGCCAGCCTGGCAACCAGCGCCGACAAAGGTGCGGTGCGCGATAAATCGAAACTGGGGGGTTAATGATGGCTGACTCACAACCTCTCTCCGGCGCCCCGGAAGGCGCCGAATATTTAAGAGCGGTGCTGCGCGCGCCGGTCTACGAAGCGGCGCAGGTTACGCCACTACAGAAAATGGAAAAGCTCTCGTCGCGTCTTGATAACGTGATTCTGGTGAAGCGCGAAGATCGCCAGCCAGTGCACAGCTTCAAGCTGCGCGGCGCATACGCCATGATGGCGGGCCTGACGGAAGAACAAAAAGCGCACGGCGTGATCACCGCTTCTGCGGGCAACCACGCGCAGGGTGTGGCGTTTTCTTCTGCGCGGTTAGGCGTGAAGGCGTTGATCGTCATGCCAACCGCTACCGCCGATATCAAAGTTGATGCGGTACGTGGATTCGGCGGCGAAGTGCTGCTTCATGGCGCGAACTTTGACGAAGCGAAAGCGAAAGCGATCGAACTGTCGCAGCAGCAGGGCTTCACCTGGGTGCCGCCGTTCGATCATCCGATGGTGATCGCCGGGCAAGGCACGCTGGCGCTGGAACTGCTCCAGCAGGACGCCCATCTCGACCGCGTATTTGTACCGGTCGGCGGCGGCGGTCTGGCGGCGGGCGTAGCGGTACTTCTCAAACAACTGATGCCACAAATCAAAGTGATCGCCGTAGAAGCGGAAGATTCCGCCTGCCTGAAAGCGGCGCTGGATGCGGGTCATCCGGTTGATTTGCCGCGTGTAGGGCTGTTTGCCGAAGGTGTTGCGGTAAAACGCATCGGCGATGAAACCTTCCGTTTATGCCAGGAGTATCTCGACGACATCATCACCGTCGATAGCGATGCCATCTGCGCGGCGATGAAAGACCTGTTCGAAGATGTGCGCGCGGTGGCGGAGCCGTCTGGCGCGCTGGCTCTGGCGGGAATGAAAAAATATATCGCCCTGCACAACATTCGCGGTGAGCGGCTGGCGCATGTGCTTTCGGGGGCGAACGTCAATTTCCACGGCCTGCGCTACGTCTCGGAACGCTGCGAACTGGGCGAACAGCGTGAAGCGCTACTGGCGGTGACCATCCCGGAAGAAAAAGGCAGCTTCCTGAAGTTCTGTCAGCTGCTTGGCGGGCGCTCGGTCACCGAGTTCAACTATCGCTTTGCTGACGCCAAAGATGCCTGCATTTTTGTCGGCGTGCGCCTGAGCCGCGGCCTCGAAGAGCGCAAAGAAATTTTGCAGATGCTCAGCGATGGCGGCTACAGCGTGGTTGATCTCTCCGACGATGAAATGGCGAAACTACATGTGCGCTATATGGTCGGCGGGCGTCCATCGCATCCGTTGCAGGAACGCCTCTACAGCTTCGAATTCCCGGAATCACCGGGCGCGTTGCTGCGCTTCCTCAACACGCTGGGTACGCACTGGAATATCTCTTTGTTCCATTATCGCAGTCATGGCACCGATTACGGGCGCGTACTGGCGGCGTTTGAGCTTGGCGATCATGAGCCGGATTTTGAAACCCGGTTGAATGAGCTGGGTTACGATTGCCACGACGAAACCAATAACCCGGCGTTCAGGTTCTTTTTGGCGGGTTAAACACATGGCTCCCTAATGAACGTCTTCATTAGGGAGTTATACTATGTGATGAAATAAAAGGATTTATCGTCATGTTTAAACGCTGGGAAGAGAAAAAAGAGTTACCGGGAATCGATAGCCTGACTTTTGCTAATGGGGCTGTCATCCTTTTAGACTGGCGGGAGTCTTTCGATAATCACACGAAAGAGAAGAAAGCCTGGTGTACTCCTTTGTGTGATACATCCTTCTCCAGCATTGGAAAATACGATTCTGATTGCTGGGTTCCCGTCGATTCCTGGAGCTTTGTTGAGTATAAAGGCGGGAAAATCTACGGCGGCGATGGAGTGATGGGAAACGAGGGATCGTTGGTATATATAGATGCTGATAATAATTTTGTCTGGGGATTCTTTTTTACCCAGACTAACACAATAAGCTTTATTTCTGTTAGCAATGATATTTTGATGGCAATTAACGAACATTCAGAGTTAAAACTGGAAATCAATTTAAATAATTTAACAGAAATTGACGTGGAGGTTGTTATGTTCCCAAACCGTGTTTCGGTTTGAATTTTTTAATCTCTATGTCATTGAACTCGCATAAATTTCATATTTTCATCGAACATAATAGAAAAATTCCCGCTCCCTTTAGCGTTTCGATAGCGTATGGGCTAAATGATATTTCGAGTTATCTGCTACGTGTCGGCGTGTCTGTTTTTGCAAAGGTCGATATTCACCAGAGCACTGGAGAGTTATTGCCACAGCTTCCCGTCGAATAACTGCGTTTTACCACCGATATTTATCACGATCCGCTGTCGACGATTCTTCTCTCCGATTTGCGCGGCGCGGAAGTTTAAGGCGCGTCAATGATGTTCAGGTTTTTTCCAGTACGATAAAATAAGTTGCCGCAGCACGCCATGACGGCGCGCTGCGGGTAGCCAGGCCAGGCTTCCCATCATCCGGTACAGCCAGCGCGGTACGCTGGGGGTGATGAAATCAATATGTACTTCATTTTCCCCGGCTACGATCCGCCGGGCCAGCGCGCACAGTGCATGATGAATATTTTGTGTTGGGGGCTTCGCCAGCGATTTATCGCTCTTGATCATCGCACCACCGCCGATACCCACGCCCCCCTGCCAACAAAAACCGTACTGCGCGCAAAAATGCGCCATGATGCGTAATGCGGTGCGTGTATGTTCGGATTCATAAAAGCCGCACTGCGTAATCGCATAAACCTGCGGCGGAGTCGGGCTGGCAGGGGGCGTTATCTGGTGCATCATCTGTAACAGACTGGCGGGAAGCGCATCGGCATAGACCGGAAAAATAAATAGCAACACATCAGCACGGCAAATTTGTTGATATCCTCCTTCCGTGTGCGCCGCCCCGCGAGAAACGCTGAGCTGAAGCGCATTCATCGTGTGACAGACATATTCCGTCGGTAATAATACCTGCATTTCACTGGCGAGCTTGTCTGTCGCGCTCGCTGTTTTTTTCGGGCTACCGTTGATGATAACGATACGTTTCATACGTTTTCACCCCGTAAAAGTCGGCTAAATCGGGCTGCGTTTTCAGCGTCCAGGATATCGCCGGTAAGGCATAATCCGGCGGCCTTCGGCGCAAAAAAATTGATGGCATTACGTTGTATAAGCTGAAGAAACGTCTCCTGTTCACTCACGTTAACCGCCTGATAGCCAATCACTATCCAGTTCGGGTAGCGGCGATAGCGAGACGCGTGATGCATTTCGCCGTGGAGAGTGGCGAAAAACGGCGAAAGGTGTGGAATGCAGCGATCGATAAACGCTTTCGTATCGACGCTGTAGCCTCCCCAGGTGACGCGCGTTAGCAATATGGCAGTACGGGAGCGGACAAAATTGGCGCTTAATGCATTGGTGCCATCGCGGGTGAGGTGACACTCTCCAGGCGTTTTGATCCAGCATTTAAAGCACCCCGCGCAAGGACGAATATGGCGGGCGTCTAAGACGTCGCTACTGAATGTAATGCCTTCACCTCCAATGAGATGCGCTATTTTTTTGTGAAGGGATTCGGGGCAGGCGGTGTCATAGAGTAAGAGCGTATCCATTGCTTTTTTCCCTGGCTGGCTCATGATGGCGTCAGTATGTGCGCAGTAGTGAAAGTAATACTGTGCGGCAGCGCCACTTTGCAGGGAATGAATATGATGAGTCGCTTCAACGGATTTGCGCAGGAAGGTCTTAATTTTCTTCAACAGGTGCGTATTGAAAATAACAAAACGTGGTTCGACGAGCACCGTTTTATCTATGAGCGCAGCATTCTGGCACCGTTTCGCGCGCTGGTGGACGACTTAGCACCGACCATGCTGGAGATTGATCCGCTTCTGGAATCCCGCGCCACTATTGGTAAAACGCTGTCGCGTATTCACCGCGCCCCCCGTTTCTCGCAGGATAAATCACGTTATCGCAGCCGAATGTGGCTGACCTTCAAATCGTTTGTCTGTTATTTAAATAAATTGTGCGCAAATTTATCCAGCTTCTCAGACTCATAAAATTTCATGCACAGAATCAGTACATTATTACCGTCTTTGGCGCTATCGGGGTAGAGAGACATGGTTAACTTGTCAAAACCCTTCGTCTCTTTGGCGACAAATTTCCGTAAAGCATTCCACTTTCCAGCATTATCTAAAGCATATCTCTCAACCAGAAATGAGTGGTCATGACCCGGGGCGAAAAAGGCATCCGCTGGCGTGCGTTCGCGATAATGAGACGTTAAACACTCCTTCAGCGCCAGGTACTTCACATCCGGGACAGAGATTCCTTTCTGTTTAGCCTGCACGCCATAACTGACGACTAACATCAGGGATAACAGCAGCATCCTTGTTTTCATTAGGCTTTCCTTTGTTAATTCGGCAAAATCTTCCAGAACGCCTCAATCAGCGGCTCATGCAGCCGCTTTTTCTGCGCACAGACGCCCAGTTCAAAAGGTGTTTTCTCATCGCTGCGCTCCAGAATCATCACGCGGTTACGCACCGGTTCCGGGCTGTTTTCCAGCACCACTTCCGGCAGCAGCGCCACGCCACAGCCGAGCGCCACCATTGATACCATCGCTTCATGTCCGCCGACTGTGGCGTAAATCAGCGGGTTGCTGATTTTGTTGCGTCGAAACCACAATTCGATGCGGCGGCGTACCGGTCCCTGATCGGCCATGATAAACGGCACTGTTGACCAGTCGGGCTTTTCAACGGATACCTGGTTACGCACCGGGCAGGGCAGCGCAGGCGCAATCAACACCACCGCCAGATTCTCCAGCATCGAAAATGCCACCGCGCCGGGCAATGTCTCTGGCTTACCGGCAATCGCCAAATCTGCTTCGCCCGTGACCACCTTTTCCATTGCATCCGCCGCATCTCCGGTAGTGAGCTTAATCTCCACCGATGGATGCTCGGCGCGGAAGCGGTCGAGAATCGGTGGCAGATGGCTGTAAGCGGCAGTCACCGAGCAGAAAATATGTAGCTCGCCAGAGAGCGACGGCCCTTGTTGGTCGATAGTGTGGCGCAACTGCTGGTACTGCAATAACGTTTGTTGGGCGAAAACGCGCAGTTCTTCCCCCGCTTCGGTCAGCGTTACCGTGCGATTATCGCGCACAAACAGCGGCTGGCCGAGATCTTCTTCCAGGCGCTGAATCTGTCGCGAAAGCGTAGACGGGCTGACATGCATCGCCCGCGCGCTGCGGCCAAAATGGCGGCTTTCCGCCAGATGCAGGAAGGTTTTCAGATCGCGTAAATCCACCGCTCAGACTCCCGATTTTGACGTTGCAGGAATTGCAATGTGACGTTGTGAATATATCAATTTCCGCAATAAGTTTCCTGTCATATAGTGAATTCAATCTCGCCAATGCGAACCGAACAATAACAAGCACAACATCACGAGGAATCACCATGGCTAACTACTTCAATACACTGAATCTGCGCCAGCAGCTGGCACAGTTGGGCAAATGTCGCTTTATGGGGCGCGACGAATTCGCCGATGGCGCGAGCTACCTTCAGGGTAAAAAAGTGGTCATCGTCGGCTGTGGAGCACAGGGTCTGAACCAGGGCCTGAACATGCGTGATTCTGGTCTCGATATCTCCTACGCTCTGCGTAAAGAAGCAATTGCCGAGAAACGCGCGTCGTGGCGTAAAGCGACTGAAAATGGTTTTAAGGTTGGCACTTATGAAGAGCTGATCCCGCAGGCGGATTTGGTGGTTAACCTGACGCCAGACAAGCAGCACTCCGACGTGGTGCGCGCTGTACAGCCGCTGATGAAAGATGGCGCGGCGCTGGGCTATTCGCACGGTTTCAACATTGTGGAAGTGGGCGAGCAGATCCGTAAAGATATCACCGTGGTGATGGTTGCGCCGAAATGCCCGGGCACCGAAGTGCGTGAAGAGTACAAACGTGGATTCGGTGTACCGACGCTGATTGCCGTTCACCCGGAAAACGATCCGAAAGGCGAAGGAATGGCGATCGCTAAAGCGTGGGCGGCCGCAACTGGCGGTCATCGTGCTGGCGTGCTGGAGTCTTCCTTCGTGGCGGAAGTGAAATCTGACCTGATGGGCGAGCAAACCATCCTGTGCGGTATGTTGCAGGCGGGTTCTCTGCTGTGCTTCGACAAGCTGGTGGAAGAAGGCACCGATCCGGCATATGCCGAAAAACTGATTCAGTTCGGTTGGGAAACCATCACCGAAGCACTGAAACAGGGTGGCATCACCCTGATGATGGACCGTCTCTCTAACCCAGCGAAATTGCGTGCTTACGCGCTGTCTGAACAACTAAAAGAGATCATGGCGCCGCTGTTCCAGAAACATATGGACGACATTATCTCTGGCGAATTTTCCTCCGGCATGATGGCGGACTGGGCCAATGACGATAAGAAACTGCTGACCTGGCGTGAAGAGACCGGCAAAACCGCGTTCGAAACCGCGCCGCAGTATGAAGGCAAAATCGGCGAGCAGGAGTACTTCGATAAAGGCGTACTGATGATCGCGATGGTGAAAGCGGGCGTTGAGCTGGCGTTCGAAACCATGGTGGCTTCCGGCATCATCGAAGAGTCGGCTTACTACGAATCACTGCACGAACTGCCGCTGATTGCTAACACCATTGCCCGTAAGCGTCTGTATGAAATGAACGTGGTTATCTCGGATACCGCCGAGTACGGAAACTATCTATTCTCATATGCTTGTGTGCCGCTGCTGAAACCGTTTATGGCAGAATTGCAGCCAGGCGATCTGGGTAAAGCTATCCCGGAAGGGGCGGTAGATAACGCGCAACTGCGTGATGTGAATGACGCGATTCGCAGCCATGCGATTGAGCAGGTAGGTAAGAAACTGCGCGGCTATATGACGGATATGAAGCGTATTGCAGTTGCAGGATAAGCTGCCACATGCAGTGCCGGATAGCGGCGTAAACGCCTTATCCAGCCAACAAAAAGTGCACGATTCGTAGGCCTGATAAGCGCAGCGCCATCAGGCAAAAACCCGGTGTTCAGAAGCACCGGGTTTTTTGTTAGTTACGGTACAGCACCTTAATGATGTGGTAACCGAATTGGGTATGCAGCGGTCCGGTTGGCTCCAGCACCGGGCAGGAGAAAACCACTTTATCGAACGCCGGAACCATCTGACCCTGGCGGAATTCACCTAAATCACCGCCGCGTTTGCCTGACGGGCAAATGGAGTGTTTCTTCGCCAGCTTGCCGAAATCAGCGCCGTTCTTAATCTGCTCCAGAAGTTCCAGAGCCAGTTTCTCTTCTTTTACAAGGATATGCAGTGCTGCCGCTGTTTTTGCCATGATCGTGCCTTGAGTGGTAAGGATGAGGCTGGCTATACTACCACGCTGTTATTTTCCCCTCCCGACTTTCATTGAGCGATTTTTCTATGCGTCTAAACCCCGGCCAACAACAAGCTGTCGAATTCGTTACCGGCCCCTGCCTGGTACTGGCGGGCGCGGGTTCCGGTAAAACTCGTGTTATTACCAATAAAATCGCCCATCTGATCCGCGGTTGCGGTTATCAGGCGCGGCACATTGCGGCGGTGACCTTTACCAATAAAGCGGCGCGTGAAATGAAAGAGCGTGTCGGCCAGACGCTGGGGCGCAAAGAGGCGCGTGGGTTGATGATCTCCACTTTCCATACGTTGGGGCTGGATATCATCAAACGTGAGTATGCAGCTTTGGGGATGAAAGCGAACTTTTCGCTGTTTGACGACACCGATCAGCTGGCGTTGCTCAAAGAGCTGACTGAGGGGCTGATTGAAGATGACAAAGTTCTCCTGCAACAGCTAATTTCGACCATCTCTAACTGGAAGAACGATCTTAAAACTCCGGCGCAGGCGGCGGCAGAGGCAAAAGGCGAGCGGGATCGTATTTTTGCCCATTGTTATGGGCTGTATGATGCGCACCTGAAAGCGTGCAACGTTCTCGACTTCGACGATCTGATTTTATTACCGACGTTGCTGCTACAACGCAATGAAGACGTTCGCGAACGTTGGCAGAATAAAATTCGTTATCTGTTGGTGGATGAGTATCAGGACACCAACACCAGTCAGTATGAGCTGGTGAAACTGCTGGTGGGGAGTCGTGCGCGCTTTACCGTGGTGGGAGACGATGACCAGTCGATCTACTCCTGGCGCGGTGCCCGTCCGCAAAACCTGGTGCTGTTGAGTCAGGATTTCCCGGCGTTGAAGGTGATTAAACTCGAACAGAACTACCGTTCTTCCGGGCGTATTTTGAAAGCGGCGAACATCCTGATCGCCAATAACCCGCACGTCTTTGAAAAGCGTCTGTTCTCCGAACTGGGCTACGGTGCGGAGCTAAAAGTATTAAGTGCGAATAACGAAGAACATGAGGCCGAGCGCGTTACTGGCGAGCTGATAGCGCATCACTTCGTCAACAAAACACAGTACAAAGATTACGCCATTCTCTATCGCGGTAACCATCAGTCGCGGGTGTTTGAAAAATTCCTGATGCAAAACCGCATCCCGTACAAAATATCCGGCGGCACTTCATTCTTCTCTCGCCCGGAAATCAAAGATTTGCTGGCTTATCTGCGCGTGTTAACCAATCCAGACGATGACAGCGCATTTCTGCGTATCGTCAATACACCGAAACGGGAGATTGGTCCGGCGACGCTGAAAAAACTGGGCGAGTGGGCGATGACGCGCAATAAAAGCTTGTTCACCGCCAGTTTTGATATGGGTCTGAGTCAGACACTTAGTGGACGCGGTTATGAGGCGTTGACACGTTTTACCCACTGGCTGGCGGAAATCCAGCGTCTGGCAGAGCGGGAGCCGATTGCCGCGGTGCGCGATCTGATCCACGGCATGGATTATGAATCCTGGCTGTACGAAACATCGCCCAGCCCGAAAGCCGCCGAAATGCGCATGAAGAACGTTAACCAGTTATTTAGCTGGATGACGGAGATGCTGGAAGGCAGTGAACTGGATGAGCCGATGACCCTCACTCAGGTGGTAACGCGCTTTACTCTGCGCGACATGATGGAGCGTGGTGAGAGTGAAGAAGAGCTGGATCAGGTGCAACTGATGACCCTGCACGCGTCAAAAGGACTGGAGTTTCCTTATGTTTACATGGTCGGTATGGAAGAAGGATTTCTACCGCACCAAAGCAGCATTGATGAAGATAATATTGATGAGGAGCGGCGGTTAGCCTATGTCGGTATCACTCGCGCTCAGAAGGAATTGACCTTTACGCTGTGTAAAGAGCGACGCCAGTATGGCGAACTGGTGCGCCCGGAGCCGAGCCGTTTCCTGCTGGAGTTGCCGCAGGATGATCTGATTTGGGAACAGGAGCGTAAAGTGATCAGCGCCGAAGAACGGATGCAGAAAGGACAAAGCCATCTGGCAAATCTGAAAGCGATGATGGCGGCAAAACGAGGGAAATAATCACTCCCTGGAAACGCCGGATAAGATGTCAGCATCGTATCCGGCACCTTACACGTTAATGCACTTCCAACGGCCAGTGGACGTAGCTCTGCCACTGGCTTTCTTGATCAATAATCTCTTTGCCCAGCGGATGCTGCTCCAGCCAACCTTGCGGAAGCGTTAACGTTAACTGTTCATGGTTGGCCTGTAATTTAATTTCCGGCACTAAATCATCACGGCGACGGCTGGCAAAAATAATTGCCAGACGTAGTAAACGGCAGAGTTGTTCTGCGACGCGCGGCGGTACGGCATTTTGCTGATGAAGAGACGAGAGATCGATAGGGTTAGTCTGGTTGAGCAACAGTGTCGCCAGCAGTTTTTTCTGTGCGGGAGTAAACCCTGGAAGATCCAGATTACGTACCAAATAAGCGGCATGTTGCGGCGCTTGCTTGAAATCGACGCTCAGACCAATTTCATGAAGCTGACAGGCGCTGATCAGCAAATCGCGGCTAATTGCTTCCAGATGCCACTCATTTTCTACTTGTTCGAAGAAGTTAGCGGCAACTTTAGCTACCCGCTGCGCTTGATCGATATCAATCATAAAGCGACGTTGAATATTACGCAGTGTACGGCTGCGAATATCCTGTTCGACGGTCAGATGCAACATACCGTAGACCAGGCCTTCACGTAGCGCACCGCCCGCCAGCGTCATACACTGAATATTCAGCTCGGTAAAAATGGCGATGAGAATCGCCAGACCACTTGGGAAGACTAACGCGCGCTCCAGCGTTAACCCATCAATCTCCAGCTCTTCCAGACGACCGCAATGAATGGCGCGCTGTTTCAGTTGCTGCAATTTCTCCAGGGTAATGCGTTCATCCATCCCCTGCGCCATCATGATTTCTTGCAAGGCCTGCACGGTGCCGGAAGCGCCAACGCACACTTTCCAGCCGTGATGCCGCAATTCATCAGCAACCGGACGTAACACTTCGCGCGCGGCTTGCTCGGCAGCGACAAAGTTTTCTTGTCCCAGATGACGATTAGCAAAATAACGTTCCAGCCAGGTAACGCAGCCCATCGACAGGCTGAACAAGGCGGTGGTTTGCGCACCTGTGCCGGTTACCAGTTCGGTACTGGCTCCACCGATATCAACCACCAGTCGCTGATCGGCACCGCCAGTGGTATGAGCAACACCCTGATAAATCAGGCGAGCTTCCTCCTCACCGCTGATAACTTGTACCGGACAACCGAGGATTTCCTGTGCTGTAGCGATAAAATCACAGGCATTGACGGCAAGACGTAACGTCGCCGTGGCGACAACGCGAATTTGCGAGGGTGGGATATCTTGCAGACGTTCAGCAAACAGGCGCAGACATTGCCAGCCGCGCTCCATTGCTTCATTAGAGAGGGCATTTTCGCTGTTCAGGCCAGCAGCCAGACGCACTTTGCGTTTTATTCGCGTCAGCGTCTGGATACTGCCAGCCACCTCGCGCACAACCAGCATATGAAAACTATTCGAACCGAGATCAATAGCGGCATATAGCGACGAGGTGGAATCCATGCTCTTCATCCTTCAATTTGTCTCTGCATTGACTGCGCTACAGTAAGCCCATCGGGACTCATTTTCTTGCCATCTTGATGCAGTTTGAATGATTTTGAGTATGGCATTGTTTATTTAACCCGAACGACGACGATTACGCGGAGCGCCAGTACGACGCGGACCATTACCTGGGCGCGTGCGTGTCAGGCGCAGCGGTTTTGGCAGATCGGTCATCAATGCGTCTGGATTGTATTTGCTTACCGGAATTGAGTGACCAATATAGGTTTCAATTGCAGGCAAATTCAACGCATATTCTTCACACGCCAGGCTAATGGAGTGACCACTTGCTCCTGCGCGCCCGGTACGACCGATACGGTGAACGTAATCTTCACAGTCATCAGGTAAATCGTAGTTAAAGACGTGTGTCACGGCCGGGATATGCAAACCACGCGCGGCAACGTCGGTGGCAACTAAAATATCCAGATCGCCGCGGGTAAATTCTTCGAGAATGCGCAGGCGTTTTTTCTGTGCTACATCGCCAGTTAACAAACCGACACGATGACCATCTGCAGCCAGGTGACCCCAGATATCTTCACAACGATGTTTAGTGTTAGCGAAAATAATCGCTCTGTCTGGCCACTCTTCTTCGATCAGCGTTTGCAGCAAACGCATTTTTTCTTCGTTAGAAGGGTAGAAAAGCTCTTCTTTAATGCGGTGGCCCGTTTTCTGTTCCGGTTCCACTTCGATGTATTCGGCGTTGTTCATCTGCTCGAACGCCAGTTCACGTACCCGGTACGAAAGCGTGGCGGAGAACAGCATGTTGAGGCGCTGATTCGCAGGCGGCATGCGGCGGAACAGCCAGCGGATATCTTTAATAAAGCCCAGATCGTACATACGATCTGCTTCGTCCAGCACGACTACTTGAATGGCGCCGAGGTTAATGTGGTTCTGCTTGGCGTAGTCAATCAAACGCCCCGTGGTGCCAATCAGAATGTCAACGCCGCTTTCCAGCACTTTCAGCTGTTTGTCGTAGCCATCGCCACCGTAAGCCAGCCCCAGCTTCAGGCCGGTTGCCTGCGCCAGCGGTTCCGCATCGGCGTGGATCTGCACGGCAAGTTCACGCGTCGGTGCCATAATTAAGGCACGTGGCTGGTTCACCTTGCGATCGGCAATCGCGGGATGAGAGAGAAGATAATGAAAAGAAGACGTAAGAAACGCCATCGTTTTCCCGGTACCGGTTTGCGCCTGCCCGGCTACGTCACGACCCGCCAGCGTCAGCGGAAGGGCCAGTGCCTGAATGGGCGTGCAGTTATGAAACCCTTTTTTTTCAAGGGCTTCTACAACCTTCGGATGCAGGGCGAAGTCGGAAAACTTCTGTTCTGTTAAATGTGTTTTGCTCATAGTGTGATAGAATATCAGCTTACTATTGCTTTACGAAAGCGTATCCGGTGAAATAAAGTCAACCTTTAGTTGGTTAATGTTACACCAACAACGAAACCAACACGCCAGGCTTATTCCTGTGGAGTTATATATGAGCGATAAAATTATTCACCTGACTGACGACAGTTTTGACACGGATGTACTCAAAGCGGACGGGGCGATCCTCGTCGATTTCTGGGCAGAGTGGTGCGGTCCGTGCAAAATGATCGCCCCGATTCTGGATGAAATCGCTGACGAATATCAGGGCAAACTGACCGTTGCAAAACTGAACATCGATCAGAATCCTGGCACTGCGCCGAAATATGGCATCCGTGGCATTCCGACTCTGCTGCTGTTCAAAAACGGTGAAGTGGCGGCAACCAAAGTGGGCGCTCTGTCTAAAGGCCAACTTAAAGAGTTCCTCGACGCCAACCTGGCATAAGGGAACGTCATGTTCGGGTGCCCCGTCGCTAAAAACTGGACGCCCGGCGTGAGCCATGCTAACTTAATGTTGACTTCGTATTAAACTTACCTTATTAAGTTTGAATCTTGTAATATCCAACGCTTCCCGTTTTTATCTAATGCGAAGTGAACAGATTTCTGGTTTGTCACTCAATCCGTCTTGTCGTTTCAGTTCTGCGTACTCTCTTGTGACCAGACAGCGAAAAGACATGAGCTGATAACCGTAAACAGGCATGGATGATCCTGCCATACCATTCACAACATTAAGTTCGAGATTTACCCCAAGTTTAAGAACTCACACCACTATGAATCTTACCGAATTAAAGAATACGCCGGTTTCTGAGCTGATCACTCTCGGCGAAAATATGGGGCTGGAAAATCTGGCTCGTATGCGTAAGCAGGACATTATTTTTGCCATCCTGAAGCAGCACGCAAAGAGTGGCGAAGATATCTTTGGTGATGGCGTACTGGAGATATTGCAGGATGGATTTGGTTTCCTCCGTTCCGCAGACAGCTCCTACCTCGCCGGCCCTGATGACATCTACGTTTCCCCCAGCCAAATCCGCCGTTTTAACCTCCGCACTGGTGATACCATCTCTGGTAAGATTCGCCCGCCGAAAGAAGGTGAACGCTATTTTGCGCTGCTGAAAGTTAACGAAGTTAACTTCGACAAACCTGAAAACGCCCGCAACAAAATCCTCTTTGAGAACTTAACCCCGCTGCACGCAAATTCTCGTCTGCGTATGGAACGCGGTAACGGTTCTACTGAAGATTTAACGGCGCGCGTACTGGATCTGGCATCGCCGATCGGTCGTGGTCAACGTGGTCTGATAGTGGCGCCGCCGAAAGCGGGTAAAACCATGCTGCTGCAGAATATCGCCCAGAGCATTGCCTACAACCATCCAGACTGTGTACTGATGGTTCTGTTGATCGACGAACGTCCAGAAGAAGTGACCGAGATGCAGCGTCTGGTGAAAGGTGAGGTTGTGGCTTCTACCTTTGATGAACCGGCATCTCGCCACGTTCAGGTTGCGGAAATGGTGATCGAGAAGGCAAAACGCCTGGTTGAGCACAAAAAAGACGTTATCATCCTGCTCGACTCCATCACCCGTCTGGCGCGCGCCTACAACACCGTAGTTCCGGCGTCTGGTAAAGTGCTGACTGGTGGTGTGGATGCTAACGCTCTGCATCGTCCGAAACGCTTCTTCGGCGCTGCGCGTAACGTGGAAGAGGGCGGTAGTCTGACGATCATCGCAACGGCGCTGATCGACACGGGTTCCAAAATGGACGAAGTTATCTACGAAGAGTTTAAAGGTACAGGCAACATGGAGCTGCACCTCTCTCGTAAGATCGCTGAAAAACGCGTCTTCCCGGCTATCGACTACAACCGTTCCGGTACGCGTAAAGAAGAGCTGCTCACTACCCAGGAAGAGCTGCAGAAAATGTGGATCCTGCGTAAAATCATTCACCCGATGGGTGAAATCGATGCAATGGAGTTCCTCATCAATAAACTGGCGATGACCAAGACCAATGACGATTTCTTCGAGATGATGAAACGCTCATAAATTTGTCTTATGCCAAAAACGCCACGTGTTTACGTGGCGTTTTGCTTTTACTACTCATCTTATGTGTATTTTCAGGTAAGCTTATTCATGCTGTAATTGATATGTAACGCGTTGGGGGAATAGGGTAAGCCCCCTAAGCAATGTAAAAGTAGAATACATCTTCCGAAAAGTAACGGTAGAACATTATACTTTAAGGAAATTAAATACATGCTAAGAGCACAAGTATTGTGAACTTACTTGCAATTTTGTCTGAGTTGATCTCTATTTTTTTATTCACAACCATTTTTATTTTTTTAGCACGCAAAGCTGCAATAAAAATTGGGTTAGTGGATAAACCTAACTTTCGTAAACGTCACCATGGGGCGGTTCCTTTGGTTGGTGGGATTTCTGTGTTTGCAGGAATCTCTTTTATGTTTTTATTTTCAAATGCTTATATACCTCATGCTTCTTTATACCTCCTCAGCGCAGGTGTACTCGTCTTTGTTGGGGCGCTGGATGATCGTTTTGATATCAGCGTTAAAATCCGAGCGATCGTTCAGGCCGCCATTGCTATTTTGATGATAGTAAAAGGTAAGCTTTACCTTAGTAGCCTTGGATATATCTTTGGTTTTTGGGAGATGGAGTTAGGGCCGTTCGGTTATTTTCTGACCTTGTTTGCTGTTTGGGCCGCGATTAACGCCTTTAATATGGTCGATGGTATAGATGGCCTGCTTGGAGGATTATCCTGTGTTTCATTTGCAGCAATTGGCACTATTATGTGGTTTGATGGACAAATCAGTCTCGCGATCTGGTGCTTTGCGATGATTGCTGCCATCCTGCCTTATATCATGTTAAATCTCGGTATTCTGGGTCGTCGCTACAAAGTCTTTATGGGGGATGCTGGCAGTACATTGATCGGTTTCACCGTTATCTGGATCCTGCTGGAAACCACCCAGGGCAAAACGCATCCGATTAATCCGGTGACTGCTTTATGGATTATTGCTATACCGTTGATGGATATGGTGGCGATTATGTACCGTCGCTTGCGAAAAGGAATGAGTCCTTTTTCACCTGATCGTCAACACATTCATCATTTGATCATGCGCGCCGGGTTTACTTCCCGCCAGGCATTTGTTCTCATTACGTTTGCTGCATCCATACTTGCGGCAATAGGCGTACTAGCTGAATATACGCATTTTGTCCCTGAATGGGTCATGCTGGTGCTCTTTTTGCTAGCATTCTTCCTCTATGGCTATTGTATTAAGCGTGCCTGGAAGGTTGCTCGCTTTATTAAGCGTGTGAAACGCCGACTGCGCAGAAATCGTGGTGGCAGCCCCAACTTAACCAAATAAACGAGGATGTAATGACGCAACCAATGCCTGGGAAACCAGCCGAAAATGCTGAAAATGAACTGGATATTCGTGGGTTGTTTCGTACCTTGTGGGCTGGGAAGCTGTGGATTGTAGGCATGGGACTGGCGTTTGCTTTAATCGCGCTGGCATATACATTTTTTGCCCGTCAGGAGTGGAGCGCGACGGCGATTACCGATCGTCCAACGGTGAATATGTTGGGGGGATACTACTCGCAACAGCAGTTTCTGCGTAACCTGGATGAGCGCGCCGGTACGACACCTGCCGATCAGCCATCGGTAATGGACGAAGCCTATAAAGAGTTTGTTATGCAACTGGCGTCGTGGGATACCCGCCGCGATTTCTGGCTGCAGACGGACTATTATAAACAGCGGATGGTCGGTAACAGTAAAGCCGATGCAGCGTTGCTGGATGAAATGATCAACAACATCCAGTTTATTCCCGGTGATTCTGCCCGTGCAATCAATGACAACGTGAAATTGATTGCCGAAACCGCCCCCGATGCTAATAACCTGCTGCGTCAGTATGTCGCATTCGCGAGTCAGCGCGCGGCCAGCCATTTGAATGATGAGCTGAAAGGCGCATGGGCTGCGCGCACCATCCAGACGAAAGCTCAGGTAAAGCGTCAGGAAGAGGTTGCGAAAGCGATCTACGACCGCCGGGTAAACAGCATTGAGCAGGCGCTCAAAATTGCCGAACAACATAATATCTCTCGCAGTGCGACAGACGTTCCTGCGGATGAATTGCCTGATTCAGAAATGTTTCTGCTTGGGCGCCCTATGCTGCAGGCGCGGTTAGAAAATTTACAGGCCGTCGGCCCGGCCTTTGATCTCGACTATGATCAGAATCGGGCTATGTTGAACACCCTTAATGTTGGTCCAACCCTGGATCCGCGTTTTCAGACCTATCGCTATTTGCGTACGCCGGAAGAACCGGTAAAACGCGATAGCCCGCGTCGGGCCTTCCTGATGATTATGTGGGGCATTGTCGGGGGGCTGATCGGGGCTGGTGTCGCATTAACCCGCCGTTGCTCGAAATAGCAACACTGCTGCGGCGAGCGCCTGAGAGCTCGCCGCTTTTTCGAAGAGAATCGATGTGAAAGTACTGACTGTATTTGGCACGCGCCCGGAAGCCATTAAGATGGCGCCGTTGGTGCATGCGTTGGCAAAAGATCCTTTTTTTGAGGCTAAAGTTTGCGTCACTGCGCAGCATCGGGAGATGCTCGATCAGGTGCTAAAACTCTTTTCCATTGTACCTGACTACGATCTCAACATAATGCAGCCGGGACAGGGACTGACTGAAATAACCTGTCGGATCCTGGAAGGGCTAAAACCTATTCTTGCCGAGTTCAAACCTGATGTGGTGCTGGTGCACGGCGATACCACCACCACGCTGGCTACCAGTCTGGCAGCGTTTTATCAGCGTATTCCGGTTGGTCACGTTGAGGCGGGGTTGCGCACGGGCGATCTCTACTCGCCGTGGCCGGAAGAGGCTAACCGCACGTTGACCGGGCATCTGGCGATGTATCACTTTTCCCCTACCGAAACGTCGCGGCAAAACCTGCTGCGTGAGAACGTCGCTGATAGTCGAATCTTCATTACCGGTAATACGGTCATCGACGCCTTGTTGTGGGTGCGCGATCAGGTTATGAACAGCAACGCGCAACGAACAGCGCTGGCGGCGAATTACCCGTTTATCGACCCTGATAAAAGAATGATTCTGGTGACCGGTCACCGACGCGAAAGTTTCGGTCGCGGCTTTGAGGAGATCTGCCATGCGCTGGCGGAAATCGCCACGACTCACCAGGACATCCAGATTGTCTATCCGGTACATCTCAATCCGAATGTCAGAGAACCGGTCAATCGCATTCTGGGGCACGTGAAAAACGTTATTCTGATCGATCCGCAAGAGTATTTACCGTTTGTCTGGCTGATGAACCACGCCTGGCTGATTTTGACCGATTCCGGCGGCATTCAGGAAGAAGCGCCATCGCTGGGGAAACCGGTACTGGTGATGCGCGATACCACTGAGCGCCCGGAAGCGGTAACAGCGGGTACGGTGCGTCTGGTTGGCACGGATAAGCAGCGGATTGTCGAGGAAGTGACGCGTCTTTTAGAAGACGAAAACGAATATCAAACCATGAGCCGCGCCCATAACCCATATGGTGATGGTCAGGCATGCTCTCGCATTTTGGAAGCGTTAAAAAATAATCGGATATCACTATGAGTTTTGCGACCATTTCTGTCATTGGATTGGGTTACATTGGGCTGCCGACGGCGGCGGCGTTTGCCTCCCGACAAAAACAGGTGATTGGCGTCGATATCAACCAACAGACGGTTGATACCATCAATCGTGGCGAAATCCATATCGTCGAACCTGATTTGGCGAGCGTGGTAAAAACTGCCGTGGAAGAGGGTTTTTTGCGAGCGAGTACCATGCCCGTTGAGGCCGATGCCTGGCTGATTGCTGTACCGACGCCGTTTAAAGGCGATCATGAGCCGGATATGGCCTATGTTGAATCGGCTGCCCGTTCCATCGCGCCAGTACTGAAAAAAGGCGCGCTGGTGATCCTTGAATCCACCTCTCCGGTAGGGGCAACCGAGAAAATGGCAGAATGGTTAGCAGAGATGCGCCCGGACTTGACCTTTCCGCAGCAAGTCGGCGAGCAGGCGGACGTGAATATTGCCTACTGCCCGGAGCGCGTGCTGCCAGGACAGGTGATGGTTGAGCTGATTAAAAATGATCGCGTGATTGGCGGTATGACGCCAGTTTGCTCGGCGCGCGCCAGCGAATTGTACAAAATCTTCCTTGAAGGTGAGTGTGTCGTCACTAACTCGCGGACGGCGGAAATGTGTAAGCTGACCGAAAACAGCTTCCGCGATGTGAATATTGCCTTCGCTAATGAACTGTCGCTGATTTGCGCCGATCAGGGAATTAACGTCTGGGAATTGATTCGTCTGGCCAATCGTCACCCTCGCGTCAATATTCTGCAGCCTGGTCCGGGCGTGGGCGGTCACTGCATCGCTGTTGATCCGTGGTTTATTGTGGCGCAGAACCCGCAGCAGGCTCGCCTTATTCGTACTGCCCGGGAAGTGAATGATCACAAACCTTTTTGGGTAATTGATCAGGTGAAAGCGACGGTAGCTGATTGTCTGGCCGCCACTGATAAACGCGCCAGCGAGCTAAAAATTGCCTGCTTTGGGCTGGCGTTTAAGCCGAATATTGATGACCTGCGCGAAAGTCCGGCGATGGAAATCGCTGAACTGATCGCGCAATGGCACAGTGGTGAAACGCTGGTTGTCGAACCGAACATTCACCAGTTGCCGAAAAAACTGACCGGGCTTTGCACGCTGGCGCAGCTTGATGACGCGCTGGCGACGGCTGATGTGTTGGTGATGCTGGTCGATCATAGTCAGTTCAAAGTTATCAATGGCGACAACGTTCGTCAGCAATATATTGTTGATGTTAAAGGAGTCTGGCGCTGATGAGAAAAATTCTGGTGACAGGTGGTGCCGGGTTTATTGGCTCGGCGCTGGTGCGTTATATCATCAACGAAACCCGTGATGCGGTAGTGGTTGTCGATAAACTGACCTACGCTGGAAACTTAATGTCGCTGGCACCGGTCGCACAGAGCGATCGCTTTGCCTTTGAGAAAGTTGATGTTTGTGATCGGGCAGAGTTGGCGCGCGTTTTTGCCCGGCATCAACCTGACTGTGTGATGCATCTGGCGGCGGAAAGTCACGTTGACCGTTCTATCGACGGTCCGGCGGCATTTATCGAAACCAACATTGTGGGTACTTACACACTTCTTGAAGCGGCGCGGGCTTACTGGAATACGCTGGCGGATGATAAAAAATCGGCTTTCCGTTTCCACCATATCTCTACCGACGAAGTGTATGGCGACCTGCACTCTACGGATGATTTCTTCACCGAAACCACGCCGTATGCGCCGAGTAGTCCTTATTCCGCGTCAAAAGCCAGCAGCGATCATCTGGTCCGCGCCTGGTTGCGTACCTACGGTCTGCCGACGCTTATCACCAACTGCTCGAATAACTACGGCCCTTATCACTTCCCGGAAAAACTGATCCCGCTGATGATCCTCAACGCGCTGGCGGGTAAACCGCTACCGGTATATGGCAACGGGCAGCAAATCCGTGACTGGCTGTATGTCGAAGACCACGCTCGCGCGCTGTATTGCGTGGCGACCACCGGAAAAATCGGTGAAACCTATAATATTGGTGGTCACAACGAGCGTAAGAATCTCGATGTGGTGGAAACCATTTGCGAACTGCTGGAAGAACTGGCACCAAACAAACCGCAGGGTGTGGCGCACTATCGTGACCTGATCACCTTTGTTGCCGATCGTCCTGGGCATGATTTACGTTATGCCATCGATGCCTCGAAAATTGCCCGTGAACTTGGCTGGCTGCCGCAGGAAACTTTTGAAAGTGGTATGCGTAAAACAGTGCAGTGGTATCTGACCAATGAAAGCTGGTGGAAGCAGGTACAGGACGGCAGCTATCAGGGCGAACGTTTGGGGCTGAAGGGGTAAGCAGACATGAAAGGGATTATCCTGGCGGGCGGTTCTGGCACTCGCCTGCACCCGATTACGCGCGGTGTGTCGAAGCAGCTACTGCCGATTTACGATAAACCAATGATTTACTATCCGTTGTCGGTGCTGATGCTGGCGGGTATCCGCGAAATTCTCATCATCACCACGCCGGAAGATAAAGGTTATTTTCAGCGCCTGCTGGGCGATGGCAGCGAGTTCGGTATCCATCTGGAATATGCAGAACAGCCCAGCCCGGACGGCCTGGCGCAGGCGTTTATCATCGGTGAAACCTTCCTTAACGGTGAACCTTCCTGCCTGGTGCTGGGCGATAATATCTTTTTTGGTCAGGGTTTCAGCCCGAAACTGCGGCATGTTGCGGCGCGTACGGAAGGCGCGACGATTTTTGGCTATCAGGTGATGGATCCAGAACGCTTCGGCGTCGTGGAGTTTGACGATAATTTCCGCGCCATTTCACTGGAAGAAAAGCCAAAGCAGCCGAAATCAAACTGGGCGGTAACCGGACTTTATTTCTACGACAGCAGCGTGGTGGAGTACGCGAAGCAGGTGAAGCCGTCGGAACGCGGTGAGTTGGAAATAACCTCCATTAATCAAATGTATCTGGAGGCAGGTAACCTGACCGTTGAACTACTGGGGCGCGGATTTGCCTGGCTGGACACCGGCACTCACGACAGCCTGATTGAAGCCAGTACCTTTGTACAGACGGTGGAAAAACGCCAGGGCTTTAAGATTGCCTGTCTGGAAGAGATCGCCTGGCGCAACGGCTGGCTCGACGACGAAGGCGTGAAGCGCGCCGCAAGTTCGCTGGCGAAAACCGGTTACGGCCAATATCTGCTGGAGTTACTCCGTGCCCGTCCGCGCCAGTATTGAACCACTCATCTGGGAAAATGCCTTCTTTGGCGTTAACAGCGCCATTGTGCGCATCAGTGCTGAAGCGCCTCTCTTGACGCCAGACGCGTTAGCGCCGTGGTCGCGGGTGCAGGCCAAAATTGCCGCATTAAACACCGCTGAGCTGGATGCTCTGCAACAGTTGGGATTCATACTGGTGGAAGGTGAAATCGATTTGGCGTTACCGGTGACTAATGTTGGTGAAAGCAATGCGGAAGTGGCACAAGAGACTGATATTCCCGCATTACGTCAGTTAGCCAGTGCTGCATTTGTGCAAAGCCGTTTTCGTGCGCCGTGGTATGCGCCTGACGCCAGCGGTCGCTTTTATGCGCAGTGGATTGAAAATGCCGTGCGCGGCACCTTTGATCATCAATGTCTGGTTTTACGTTCGGCGTCTGGCGCTATTCGCGGCTATGTTTCCCTGCGGGAGTTGAACGCCACCGATGTGCGAATTGGTTTGTTGGCAGGGCGTGGAGCAGGTGAACAGTTGATGCAGGCGGCGCTAAACTGGGCGTATGCTCGCGGTAAAACAACTTTGCGGGTGGCGACCCAGATGGGCAACACCGCCGCGCTTAAACGATACATACAAAGCGGTGCGAATGTAGAAAGCACTGCATACTGGTTATACAGGTGATCACATGATTCCATTTAACGCTCCGCCGGTGGTGGGAACCGAACTCGACTATATGCAGTCGGCTATGGGCAGCGGCAAACTGTGCGGCGATGGTGGTTTTACCCGTCGCTGTCAGCAGTGGCTGGAACAACGTTTTGGCAGTGCCAAAGTGTTGTTAACGCCTTCCTGTACCGCTTCTCTGGAGATGGCGGCGCTGTTGCTGGATATTCAGCCGGGCGATGAAGTGATCATGCCGAGCTACACTTTTGTCTCCACCGCTAACGCTTTTGTACTGCGTGGGGCAAAAATCGTCTTTGTCGATATTCGCCCGGATACCATGAACATCGACGAAACGCTGATTGAAGCGGCGATCACCGACAAAACGCGCGTTATTGTGCCGGTGCATTACGCGGGGGTGGCCTGTGAAATGGACACTATAATGGCGCTGGCGAAAAAGCATAATCTGTTTGTGGTGGAAGATGCCGCTCAGGGCGTGATGTCCACTTACAAGGGGCGTGCGCTGGGAACCATTGGTCATATTGGCTGCTTTAGCTTCCATGAAACCAAAAACTACACGGCGGGCGGTGAAGGCGGTGCGACGCTGATTAACGATAACGCGTTGATCGAGCGAGCGGAGATCATCCGTGAAAAAGGTACTAACCGCAGCCAGTTCTTCCGTGGGCAGGTTGATAAATATACCTGGCGCGATATCGGTTCCAGCTATTTGATGTCCGATCTGCAAGCGGCGTACCTGTGGGCGCAACTGGAAGCGGCGGATCGCATCAACCAGCAGCGCCTGGCGCTGTGGCAAAACTACTACGATGCGTTAACACCTCTGGCGAAAGCTGGGCGTATCGAACTGCCGTCTATTCCCGATGGTTGCGTGCAGAATGCGCATATGTTCTACATTAAACTGCGGGATATTGATGACCGGAGCGCGTTGATAAACTTCCTGAAAGAAGCGGAAATCATGGCGGTGTTCCACTATATTCCGCTACACGCAAGCCCGGCGGGTGAACACTTTGGTGAATTCCATGGCGAAGATCGTTACACCACCAAAGAGAGTGAGCGTTTGCTGCGCCTGCCGCTGTTCTATAACCTGTCGCCCGTCAATCAGCGCACGGTAATTGCGACCTTATTGAACTACTTCTCCTGATATGTCACTGGCAAAAGCGTCTTTGTGGACGGCGGCCAGTACGCTGGTCAAGATTGGTGCCGGGTTACTGGTTGGTAAATTACTGGCGGTGTCATTTGGTCCGGCTGGACTGGGGTTGGCGGCGAATTTCCGCCAGTTGATTACCGTGCTCGGCGTACTGGCGGGAGCGGGTATCTTTAACGGTGTAACTAAGTACGTTGCCCAGCACCATGATAATCCGCAGCAGCTGCGCCGCGTGGTTGGTACTTCATCTGCAATGGTGCTTGGCTTCTCCACGCTGATGGCGCTGGTTTTTGTGCTGGCAGCTGCGCCAATCAGCCAGGGATTGTTTGGTAATATCGACTATCAGGGACTGGTGCGTTTAGTGGCGCTGGTGCAAATGGGGATTGCCTGGGGCAACCTGTTGCTGGCGTTGATGAAAGGCTTTCGCGATGCCGCAGGTAATGCGTTATCGCTGATGGTCGGCAGCTTGATTGGCGTCATCGCTTATTACGTCAGTTACCGTTTGGGCGGTTATGAAGGTGCGTTGCTGGGGCTGGCGTTGATTCCCGCGCTGGTGGTGATTCCTGCCGTCATCATGCTGATGAAGCGTGGCGTTATCCCGTTAAGCTATCTGAAACCCAGCTGGGATAACGGTCTGGCAGGGCAGTTGAGCAAGTTTACGCTTATGGCGTTGATTACGTCGGTGACCTTGCCCGTTGCGTACATCATGATGCGTAAGCTACTGGCGGCGCAGTATAGCTGGGATGAAGTGGGTATCTGGCAAGGGGTGAGCAGTATTTCCGACGCCTACCTGCAATTTATTACGGCATCATTCAGCGTATATTTACTGCCCACGTTGTCGCGGCTAACGGAAAAGCGCGATATCACCCGGGAAGTGGTTAAATCGCTGAAATTCGTCTTACCGGCGGTAGCGGCGGCGAGTTTTACCGTCTGGCTGTTACGTGATTTTGCCATCTGGCTGCTGTTGTCGAATAAATTTACCGCCATGCGCGATCTCTTTGCCTGGCAGTTGGTGGGTGATGTGTTGAAAGTGGGCGCTTATGTCTTTGGTTATCTGGTGATCGCCAAAGCGTCGCTACGGCTTTATATTCTGGCGGAAGTTAGCCAGTTCACTTTATTGATGATATTTGCCCACTGGCTGATCCCCGTGCATGGCGCACTGGGCGCGGCGCAGGCCTATATGGCAACCTATATCGTCTATTTTTCTCTTTGTTGTGGCGTGTTTTTACTCTGGCGTAGGCGGGCATGACTGTACTGATTCACGTTCTGGGATCGGATATCCCTCACCATAATCGAACCGTTTTGCGGTTTTTCAACGACGCGCTGGCCGCGACGAGTGAGCACGCGCGCGAGTTTATGGTTGCTGGTAAGGACGACGGCTTAAGTGACAACTGCCCGGCGCTTTCTGTGAAATTTTATCCAGGTAAAAAATCGCTGGCAGAAGCGGTAATTGCTAAAGCAAAAGCTGATCGCAATCAGCGGTTTTTCTTCCACGGTCAGTTCAACACCGCACTGTGGCTGGCGTTGCTTAGCGGTGGCATTAAGCCCAGTCAGTTTTACTGGCATATCTGGGGGGCAGATTTATATGAAGTCTCCAGTGGGTTGAAATTTAGACTGTTTTATCCCATTCGTCGTTTGGCGCAAAAGCGGGTCGGCTGCGTATTTGCCACTCGCGGTGATTTGAGCTTTTTTGCCAAAACGCATCCAAAGGTGCGGGGCGAACTGTTGTACTTCCCGACGCGGATGGACCCTTCTCTCAATACGATGGTGAACGATCGGCAACGTGAAGGGAAAATGACCATCCTTGTGGGGAACTCCGGCGATCGTAGCAATGAGCATATCGCCGCTCTGCGCGCTGTTCATCGGCAGTTTGGCGATACGGTAAAAGTGGTGGTGCCGATGGGCTATCCGCCTAATAACGAAGCGTACATCAACGACGTTCGCCAGGTGGGGCTGGAATTATTCAGCGAAGAAAATCTGCAAGTTCTGAGCGAAAAACTGGAGTTTGACGCTTATCTGGCGCTACTTCGCCAGTGCGATCTCGGCTACTTTATTTTTGCCCGCCAACAGGGCATTGGTACGCTGTGCTTACTGATTCAGGCGGGTATTCCTTGTGTGCTTAACCGGGAAAATCCGTTCTGGCAGGATATGACGGAACAGCATTTGCCGGTGTTGTTTACTACCGACGATCTCAACGAGGATATTGTGCGTGAAGCGCAGCGCCAGTTGGCGTCGGTGGATAAAAACACCATTGCCTTCTTTAGCCCGAACTATCTGCAAGGCTGGCAACGGGCGCTGGCTATTGCCGCCGGGGAGGTCGCATGAGTCTGCTGCAATTCAGTGGCCTGTTTGTTGTCTGGCTGCTTTGCACGCTGTTTATTGCCACGCTGACCTGGTTTGAATTCCGCCGTGTGCGCTTTAACTTCAATGTCTTCTTTTCATTGCTGTTTTTGCTCACTTTTTTCTTTGGCTTCCCGCTGACCAGCGTGTTGGTGTTTCGCTTTGATGTTAGCGTCGCACCGCCGGAAATCTTGTTGCAGGCGTTGCTTTCTGCGGGCTGCTTCTATGCGGTTTACTATGTCACCTACAAAACTCGCCTACGCAAACGCGTTGTCGATGTACCGCGCCGTCCGCTGTTTACCATGAATCGCGTGGAGACCAATCTCACGTGGGGGATTCTGATGGGCATCGCGCTGGTGAGTGTCGGCATCTTCTTCATGCACAACGGCTTTTTGCTGTTCCGGCTTAACTCTTACAGTCAAATCTTTTCCAGCGAAGTCTCCGGTGTGGCGTTAAAACGCTTCTTTTACTTTTTCATCCCGGCGATGCTGGTGGTCTACTTTCTGCGCCAGGACAGCAAAGCGTGGCTGTTTTTTCTTGTCAGCACCGTCGCGTTTGGTTTGTTGACTTATATGATTGTCGGCGGCACTCGCGCCAATATCATCATCGCATTCGCTATCTTCTTGTTTATCGGCATTATTCGTGGCTGGATTTCGTTGTGGATGCTGGCGGTGGCGGGCGTGCTGGGGATTGTTGGCATGTTCTGGCTGGCGCTAAAACGCTATGGAATGAATGTGAGCGGCGATGAAGCGTTCTATACGTTTCTCTATCTCACCCGCGATACCTTTTCGCCGTGGGAGAATCTGGCGTTGTTGTTGCAGAACTACGACAACATCGACTTCCAGGGGCTGGCGCCGATTGTCCGTGATTTCTATGTCTTTATCCCTTCCTGGCTGTGGCCGGGGCGCCCGAGTATGGTGCTGAACTCTGCCAACTATTTCACCTGGGAAGTGCTGAATAACCACTCCGGGCTGGCGATCTCGCCTACGCTTATTGGTTCGCTGATTGTCATGGGCGGCGTACTGTTTATTCCGTTGGGGGCGATTGTGGTTGGGCTGATCATCAAATGGTTTGACTGGTTGTATGAACTGGGCAACCGCGAAACCAATCGCTATAAAGCGGCGATTTTGCACAGCTTCTGCTTCGGGGCGATCTTCAATATGATCGTGCTGGCGCGTGAAGGGCTGGATTCGTTTGTTTCACGCGTCGTCTTTTTTATCGTGGTCTTCGGCGCAAGTCTGATGATCGCAAAACTGTTGTACTGGCTTTTTGAAAGCGCCGGACTCATTCATAAACGCACAAAATCATCGCTCCGGTCACAAAGTTGAAGGATAACAATGAATAACACCACCACGGCACCGACCTATACGCTGCGTGGCTTACAGTTAATTGGTTGGCGTGATATGCAGCATGCCCTCGATTATCTGTTCGCCGACGGGCAACTGAAGCAGGGAACGCTGGTAGCCATCAATGCTGAAAAAATGCTGACCATTGAAGATAATGCTGAGGTCAGGGAGTTAATTAACGCTGCCGAATTTAAATATGCTGATGGTATCAGCGTTGTACGTTCAGTGCGTAAAAAGTACCCGCAGGCGCAGGTTTCCCGCGTCGCCGGGGCCGATCTCTGGGAAGAGCTGATGGCGCGCGCAGGCAAGGAAGGGACGCCGGTATTTCTTGTCGGTGGTAAACCGGAGGTGCTGGCGCAAACCGAAGCAAAACTGCGCGACCTGTGGAATGTGAATATCGTTGGCAGCCAGGACGGTTATTTTAAACCCGAGCAGCGGCAGGCGTTGTTTGAGCGTATCCATGCCAGCGGAGCGCAAATCGTCACCGTCGCGATGGGATCGCCAAAGCAGGAGATCTTTATGCGCGATTGCCGTCTGGTGCACCCGGATGCGCTGTATATGGGCGTTGGCGGGACTTACGATGTCTTTACCGGTCATGTGAAACGAGCGCCAGAGGCCTGGCAAAAACTGGGGCTGGAGTGGCTTTATCGCCTGCTATCACAGCCGAGTCGTATCAAGCGTCAATTGCGTTTACTGCGTTATTTACGCTGGCATTACACTGGTAATCTCTGATTCTCTCCTCTGTAAGCGACGTAGGTGCTCACTCCGTCGCCCTTCTGCTGTTTTATTACACAAAGCATTCAATTTTTTAATGCTTCATTTGCCATTTCTCCTGAATTACGAAAACATTTGCAACACTCGATGTACCCATAACGATAACCGGTAACACCGGAAAACATGCAAACACAACACGAGGATTTATGGCTGATAACAAACCAGAGCTACAGCGTGGGCTGGAAGCTCGACATATTGAACTCATTGCCCTGGGGGGCACCATTGGCGTTGGTCTGTTTATGGGAGCCGCCAGTACCCTGAAATGGGCAGGACCATCGGTGCTACTGGCCTATGTCATCGCCGGGCTGTTCGTCTTTTTCATCATGCGCTCAATGGGTGAAATGTTGTTTCTTGAGCCGGTTACCGGTTCATTCGCCGTCTATGCACATCGTTATATGAGCCCGTTCTTTGGCTATCTCACCGCCTGGTCTTACTGGTTTATGTGGATGGCGGTGGGGATCTCGGAAATCACCGCTATCGGCGTTTACGTTCAGTTCTGGTTCCCGGAGATGGCGCAGTGGATACCCGCGTTGATTGCTGTTGCGCTGGTGGCGCTGGCGAATCTGGCGGCGGTGCGGTTGTACGGCGAAATCGAGTTCTGGTTCGCAATGATCAAAGTTACCACGATTATCGTGATGATTGTCATTGGCCTGGGCGTGATTTTCTTTGGTTTTGGCAACGGCGGGCAGTCGATTGGTTTTAGCAATCTCACAGAGCATGGCGGTTTCTTTGCAGGTGGCTGGAAAGGGTTCCTGACCGCATTGTGTATTGTGGTGGCGTCCTACCAGGGCGTGGAGCTGATTGGCATCACCGCTGGTGAAGCAAAAAATCCACAGGTCACGCTACGTAGTGCGGTAGGTAAAGTGCTGTGGCGGATCCTGATTTTCTACGTTGGCGCGATTTTCGTTATCGTTACCATCTTCCCGTGGAATGAAATAGGCAGCAACGGCAGCCCGTTCGTACTGACTTTTGCCAAAATCGGTATTACCGCAGCGGCGGGTATTATCAACTTTGTGGTGCTGACGGCAGCGCTTTCTGGCTGTAACAGCGGCATGTACAGTTGTGGACGTATGCTCTACGCACTGGCGAAAAACCGTCAGTTACCGGCGGCGATGGCGAAAGTTTCCCGTCACGGCGTACCGGTTGCGGGGGTAGCGGTCTCAATTGCTATTCTGCTAATTGGCTCGTGCCTGAACTATATCATCCCCAATCCACAGCGTGTGTTTGTCTACGTCTACAGTGCCAGCGTGCTTCCAGGGATGGTGCCGTGGTTTGTGATTTTGATAAGCCAGTTGCGTTTTCGTCGTGCACACAAAGCGGCGATTGCCGGTCATCCGTTCCGCTCCATTCTGTTCCCGTGGGCCAACTACGTAACAATGGTGTTCCTGATTTGCGTTTTGATCGGCATGTACTTTAATGAAGATACCCGTATGTCGCTGTTTGTCGGCATCATCTTTATGCTGGCGGTGACGGCGATTTATAAAATTTTTGGCCTTAATCGCCACGGTAAAGCGCATAAACTGGAGGAATAAGCAACAAAACGCATAAACCGTAACCAAACGCGCATTTTATTTAAAAAGGGACTAGACAGAGGGGCGGGAAGTCCGTATTATCCACCCCCGCAACGGCGCTAAGCGCCCGTAGCTCAGCTGGATAGAGCGCTGCCCTCCGGAGGCAGAGGTCTCAGGTTCGAATCCTGTCGGGCGCGCCATTTAGTCCCGGCGCTTGAGCTGCGGTGGTAGTAATACCGCGTAACAAGATTTGTAGTGGTGGCTATAGCTCAGTTGGTAGAGCCCTGGATTGTGATTCCAGTTGTCGTGGGTTCGAATCCCATTAGCCACCCCATTATTAGAAGTTGTGACAATGCGAAGGTGGCGGAATTGGTAGACGCGCTAGCTTCAGGTGTTAGTGTCCTTACGGACGTGGGGGTTCAAGTCCCCCCCCTCGCACCACGACTTAAAGAGTTGAACTAAAATTCAAAAAGCAGTATTTCGGCGAGTAGCGCAGCTTGGTAGCGCAACTGGTTTGGGACCAGTGGGTCGGAGGTTCGAATCCTCTCTCGCCGACCAATTTTGAACCCCGCTTCGGCGGGGTTTTTTGTTTTCTGTGTATTCCATCACTTCCCCTTCGCAATAAACGCCCGTAGTAATGTTTTGCCGCGCAGTATGATTTCGTCCTTACACTCATCGAAGGACGACTTCAGACAAGGAGCGACCATGCTGCAACAGGTTCCGACGCGTGCTTTTCATATTATGGCGAAGCCGAGCGGTTCTGATTGTAATCTGAACTGTGACTACTGTTTTTATCTTGAAAAACAATCCCTTTACCACGAAAAGCCAGTCACGCATATGGACGATGACACGCTGGAAGCGTATGTCCGCCACTATATCGCCGCCAGCGAACCACAAAACGAAGTGGCTTTTACCTGGCAGGGCGGCGAACCAACGTTACTCGGACTGGATTTTTACCGTCGTGCCGTAGCGTTACAGGTGAAATATGGCGCTGGCAGGCGGATAAGTAATAGCTTCCAGACTAACGGCGTGCTGCTGGATGACGAATGGTGTGCATTTCTGGCAGAAAACCATTTTCTTGTTGGGTTATCGCTGGACGGTCCGGCTGAGATCCACAATCAATATCGCGTGACCAAAGGCGGTAGACCCACGCATAAGTTGGTGATGCGTGCCCTGACGCTCCTGCAAAAACATCATGTCGACTATAACGTGCTGACCTGCGTCAACCGCACCAGCGCGCAGCAACCGTTGCAGGTATATGCGTTTTTGCGTGATGCAGGCGTGGAGTTCATCCAGTTTATTCCGGTGGTCGAGCGCCTGGCTGATGAAACAGCTGCCCGCAATGGACTGAAATTACATGCGCCTGGTGATATTCAGGGGGAACTGACAGAATGGTCGGTGCGCCCCGATGAGTTCGGTGAGTTTCTGGTGGCAATTTTTGACCACTGGATCAAACGCGACGTCGGCAAGATTTTCGTAATGAATATCGAATGGGCGTTTGCCAATTTTGTCGGCGCACCGGGCGCGGTTTGCCACCATCAGCCGACCTGCGGACGCTCGGTGATTGTTGAGCATAACGGCGACGTTTATGCCTGCGATCACTATGTTTATCCGCAATATCGACTGGGGAATATGCATAAGCAGACGGTTGCAGAAATGGTCGATTCCTCACAACAGCAGGCATTTGGTGAAGATAAATTTAAGCAGTTACCGATGCAGTGCCGCAGTTGCAACGTGTTAAAAGCATGTTGGGGAGGTTGCCCGAAACATCGCTTCATGCTCGATGCCGGCGGTAAACCGGGGCTGAATTATTTGTGTGCCGGGTATCAGCGTTATTTCCGCCATCTACCGCCGTATCTGAAAGCGATGGCTGATTTGCTGGCGCATGGTCGCCCGGCCAGCGACATAATGCAGGCGCATTTGATGGTGGTGAATAAGTAAAAAGTGGTTGATTGCCGGATGCGATGCTGGTGCATCTTATCCGACCTACAGAACGCTGCAATATATTGAATTTGTACGATCTGGTAGGCCGGATAAGGCGTTCACGCCGCATCCGGCAATGGCAGCGCAGCCCGATGTAGCGATAGCGCCGGATGCGATGCTGGCGCATCTTATCCGGCCTACATAACGCTGCAATATATTGAATTTGTACGATCTGGTAGGCCGGATAAGGCGTTCATGCCGCATCCGGCAATGGCAGCGCTGTCCAATACAGCGATAGCGCTGAATTAATCAGATTTAATCTGCGCGCGTGGCGGATATTTTTTCAGGATATCCATATACGCGTGCATTTCTGTCTGTAGCGGCACACCCATTGGGATATGGCGCACCCCGATGGAGTCGCTTTCCTGCGGATCGGTATACAAATTAAATACCGCAGACCCCGCAGTTTGCATTACCGTACCCGAGAACCCTCCCTGGTATCCGCTCTGGGTATACGCATATGGCTGCTGAATCAGCACGTGATACTTGAACTCATCCATACGTACAGCAGAAAGTTTGCCGTTGAGGAAGTAGTGCTCCGCCTTACGGTTAGACTGACCATTTGTTCCCAGGAAGAAAGATGTCTGGTCCACACCATCAATAAAGGTTGTTTTCGGCACCAGTTTCGCCACTTTCGCTCCAGGATGACCTGCCAGATCCAGCGCGGTTGGGAAGAGATCCGCCAGATCAACAATACCGTCAGATTTACGCGGTTGGATCATGCCTTTCCAGTAAACGAAAGTCGGTACGCGAACGCCGCCTTCCCAGGTCGAACCTTTAGCGCCACGGAACGGAGTACGACCGTGCGGCGGTACTTCGGCTTCTGGTCCGTTATCGGAAGTAAAGACAATCAGCGTGTTATCCAACTGGCCGTTTTTCTCCAGCGTTTTGTACAGGTTGGCGAAGATATCGTTCATTTCCACCATACAATCGCCATAAGAGGTACGTGCTGGGGAGCTACCGGCATACTTCGCGTTCGGGTAGTTATCAAAGTGGCAGCCGCGAGTGCCATAATAGAGGAAGAAAGGCTTATCGCTCTTCGCCATCTTATCGAGGAACTTAACGCCATATTCCATCCAGCGTTGATCCAGGTCTTCCATATATTTCGGTGTAATGTCGGCAATGGCTTGCTGTTCGCTACCACGTACGGCATGAACATCATCTTTGCTGAACGGTAATTGTTTGATGTATTCAGAACGGTCCGGGCTCAGGGCGACCTCTGGGTTGACGTGAACATCGCGCCATTCGGTATACATATCAGAGACAGAGTTAAAACCGCGGAAATCATCAAAACCGACGTTCTGCGGTTGGGATTCTTTGTTTTCACCCATATGCCATTTACCGATAGCCTGGGTTACATAGCCTTGATCGTGCAGCAATTGCGGCAGAGTCGTTAAGCCTTGTAAGCCTCCTGGTTGCCCGTACATCGGTGGCATCAGAATACCGTGGTGAATTGAGTATTGTCCGGTGAGAATAGTGGCGCGGGTCGGAGAAGAACTTGGTTGTGAATATGCAGAGGTTAAAATCAGCCCCTGACTGGCAACTGAGTCAATGTCTGGCGTTGGATTGCCCACCGCCACGCCGCCGCCGTTAAAGCCAACATCCATCCAGCCCACATCATCCAGTAAGAAAATAACCACGTTCGGTTTCTTGCCGGTTTTTTTCTCCAGTTCTGCCAGCTTCTGCTGAGTTTCTTTATCCTGTGCAGGATGCTGCATCACCGGCATCATGTTGTCGGCAATTGTGGTTGCCGGTTTAACCAGATATTGATTTGGGTGATCGTAACCAGCAAAACCCTTGCGCGCAGTGGCGGTTGACGGGGTATCTGCAGCGTTGGCGAGTAAAGGAATGGCGGCAGCGACTGCGACTACAAGAAGTTTGGGTGAAAACGAAATTTCCATGCAAAATGCTCCGGTTTCATGACATCAAATTGATGTCGTAATTAAGCATTGATAATTGAGGTCCCTCTCTCTGACAGGATGGCTATATAAATAACTATGATGAAAATAAATTATTTATTTATCCTATAAATGAATTGGAACATCAGGAGAGCGTTTTCAATCCTACCTCTGGTGCGAGAGATATGTAAGGCTGGTTTATTATATCGCGTTGATTATTGATGCTGTTTTTAGTTTGATGTGTGATTAATATATATATTGTTAATTGAATGATTTTAATTATTCATTATATCCATGAAAAAAATTCAGTTGCCAGGGAATATTTGCTCAGGAAACTATTGTGTGTGAAGGGAAAAGAGGTTGCAGAATTATCTTATTATAAGTGTTAAAGGATGTTATTTCCCTGACCGCTGTGGCATAATAAGCGGGTAGATGCTCATTCCATCTCTTATGTTCGCCTTAGTGCCTCATAAACTCAGGAATGACGCAGAGCCGTTTACGGTGCTTATCGTCCACTGACAGATGTCGCTTATGCCTCATCAGACACCATGGACACAACGTTGAGTGAAGCACCCACTTGTTGTCATACAGACCTGTTTTAACGCCTGCTCCGTAAGAAGAGCAGGCGTTTTTTTATACCTTGAGAAAAGCCCCGGAGATACTTATCTCCGGGTGTGAAGAAACTACTGCGGTGGGTTGTTCTGCAGCGTTAACATCAAGCCGTCGCGGCGCATCGCTGCGGCTTCTTCCGGCTTGTGCAGCCTGTCCAGAGCGTCGGCAAGCCATGCATAATCGTAGGCGTCAGGACGTTGCTTCAGTGCTGCGCGGAAGGCGATTGACGCTTCCTGCCATTCGCCGTGCTTCATCAGCGATTGCCCCAGCGTGCTCCATAATAACGGGCGATCGCCGACGTTTTTGATCTGCTGACGTAGCACTTTTTCCAGTTGTTCTGGGTTATTGGTTTTCAGGCGCGGGATTGGCAGCAGCAGGCGATCATCATACTGACGCTTCAGGCCATCGATGATAATTTGCTGGGCTGTATCATGATCGTCACACTCAATAAGATGTTCCGCCATTGCTACCTGCAACGCTACCTGATGGCGCGTTTTCCGGCTTTGGTTTTTCCACCAGTTACGCAAGCCTTCGCTACCGTCATTGGCTCGCGCCTGATCCATCAGGCCAATCCATGCCTGTTGTTCCAGCGCCGCACGGTGTTCTTCATCACCAACGTGAGCTTTTGCCATCGACGGGATAATGTCCAACAGCGAACTCCACGCGCCGGTGCGGATATAAGCCTGCTCCGCCAGACGCAGTACTTCAGGATGGCGTGGCGTGACTTCCAGCAATTTGTCCACGCCGTGGCGAGCGGCATGGTTTTCATTACGGGCAAGTTGCAGGCGTACACGGGTGATTTCTACCGGAATGGTGTCGTTGCCCGCCAGCTCCGCTGCGCGTTCCAGATGTTGGTTGGCGCGAGCTTCATCACCGCGTTGTTGTGCGGCTTCGGCAGCCAGCAGATAGTTCACTACTGGCTGTTCAGCGTGATCGGCATTTTTCGCCATCAGCTTTTCAACTTGCTGATAATCGCCTTCCGCCAGTTTCAGTAATGCTTGTTCGGTCTGCTTACGCGCGCGGCGACGCTTACGCCCGACAAACCACCCGCGAGTGTGCGCGCCGGTGCGGAAAATACGCCGTAATAACCACTCGATCGCAAACAGCACCACCATCGCCAGAATAAAGATGATCGCCAGGCCCGTGACGCTGGTTTCGATATTGTAGTTATCGGTCTGGATAAGTACGTAACCTTGATGTCCGGCGATCATTGGACCAACCACAATCCCCGCAATCAGCAGAACAAAGAGCAATAACACTTTTAGCATGGTTATTCTCCTTGCGGCGCAGCTGCCGGAGTATCAGCTTGCGGTGCAGGTGCAGGTGCAGGTGCAGGTGCAGGTGCAGGTGCAGGTGCAGGTGCAGGTGCAGGTGCAGGTTTAGCTTCTGTTGCCGGTGCCGCCGGTTGTGCCAGCAGATTGCGCACTCGGGTCTGCATCAATTTTTCCAGCATCGCCTGACTTTGCAGCGTTTCCGGGAGATCCATCGAAATATTCTGTTGGCTTAGCTGATCCACCTCGTCGAGGAACGCTTTGGTGGTAGCATCGTTAGTGTCGTAATAAGCACGAACCCATGTAGAGACATTCTCCAGTGCCTGGCGGTAGGTTTCTTCCTGATGACGTGGCACAGCCTGGGCTGCGACCAGCAGACGGGAACGAATATTCTCGCGCAGGTAGATATCCTGATTCGGCGCCAACAGCGGTACGGCGGTATCATCACGACGGCGAATCGTAATGAAGTTGTCCATAAAGTTCTGCCAGCTCTTTTGCAGATTGATGCGCCACTCGCTGATAGAACTGGAAAGTTCTTCACCATCAGAATCCATCGGCGAGCCGTCGCTGTCATTATCGGCCAGGCGCAGGTTATCCACCTGATTAGAAAGCTGATTCAGTTTGAGGATGATGCCGTCATAATCTACCTGCGATATTGCAGAAAGGCCGGCGATGTCATCAGTAATCGCACGACGAACGGCGATAAGGCTTGGGTCATTCATGTCGGCCAGACTGGCGTCCGCACTTTTCAGTAGCGCAGCGGCAGTGGTGACGTCCTGATCGCTCCACAATTTCCGTCCGGCAAGTTTCACCAGAAAATCAGCCTGTGCCAGCAGCCAGGTTTTGGCATCGCTGCCGGAAATGGTGGCGACCTTCTGTTGAACTTCATCCAGTTGTTTTGCCAGCGTTTCTTGTTGGCGATTCGCCTGTTCTAACTGCACAGTTTGTTGCTTGATGATATCTTCCAGCTCCGCTTTTTGGCTCTCCTGGGCTTTTTGTAGAGCTGCGAGTTGGTTAGCCAGAGCATCACTGGTAGCCGTCTGATTAACGGCCTGTTGTTTACCCCAGCCATACAAACCGACACCTGTAGCCAGAGCAATAGCGATAGCCACCGCACCTAAAATTAGAGCAGTACTGTTCTTACTCTTTTTTTCTACAGTGGCAGACTGTGGCGTGGTATCCACGGTCTCCCTGGTCTCTTCAACCACGGCGGAGGTTTTTTCTTGTTCCGTCATTATGGCTTCCTGTTATGAGAGTTATTGTAATGCCCGTAATAGCGCATCGTTGTCGGCGTTATCGGCGACCTTAATATCTTTCCAGCCCAGTTCCCGGGCGAGTTTCGCCAGACGCTCACTGACGACCAATAGCCGACAGCAAAGTAACCAGTGTTCACGATACCATTGCGGGATTAGCGTCCAGAGCTGTTGCAACATTTCACCGCTGGTAACAACAATCGTTGTCACTCCGCGGGATTGCCAGCGTATCGCTTCTTCTGCACCATCGTAATGGATTGCGCATCGTTGATAACATTCACAAAAAACGACTTCGGCGCCGCGTGCTGTCAGGGTTTCCCCGATCAGCTCACGACCACCGTTACCACGCAAGACTAGCGCACGTTTGCCTACAATATTTTGTAATTCAGGTAATTGTAGCAAGACTTCACTAATTTCCCGATCCTGTGGGTAACGAACGTTGTGTCCGCTTACGGTATGCAGCGCCAGCGCAGTGGTGCGGCCAATGGCAAAATAGGCGGGAAGCGTGGGCCACTCAAGGCTTTGCTGATGCAACTGTGATTGGGCAAAAGCGACGGCATGTTGCGAAAGCGCAAACAGTAGATCGCCTTCACCAAGCGCTGTCAGCTGGTCGGCAAGTTGTGGTAATTGCCGACCCGGGGAAAACTCGATCAGCGGAAAATGCCAGGCCACCTGCCCCAGTGCGCGCAGACGGCTCACTAACTCTTCTCCAGCGGGAGACGGGCGGGTGACCAGGATACTCATGCTGGCACGTCTCCGTTGTAGACTTCGGCGAGAATCTCGCGCGCGCCGTTATTCAACAACTCTTCCGCCAGCGAAATACCCATTTGCTCGGCATCCTGCGGCGAACCACGGCGCTCACCGCGAATAATCTGCGAACCATCCGGCGCGCCAACCAGCGCCCGTAACCAGATTTCGCCGTCAACCAGTTCTGCATAGCTGCCAATGGGGACCTGACAACCGCCTTCCAGACGGGTATTCATGGCGCGTTCAGCCGTGACACGCAGTGCTGTTTCGTTATGATTCAGTGCGGCGAGCAGCGCGCGAGTACGCGTATCATTAAGGCGGCATTCAATGCCCACAGCGCCTTGTCCTACTGCCGGAAGAGAAACTTCAGGCGGTAGTGCGGCGCGAATACGTGATTCCAGTCCTAAACGTTTTAATCCGGCTACGGCAAGAATAATGGCATCGTATTCGCCGTTATCCAGCTTGCTAAGGCGTGTGCCGACGTTGCCGCGCAATGAACGAATAATCAGATCCGGGCGGCGTTCAGCCAACTGGCACTGGCGGCGTAAGCTGGACGTTCCGACGATGCTGCCTGCGGGTAACGCATCCAGACTGTCATAGGTGTTGGACACAAAGGCATCGCGAGGATCTTCACGCTCGCAAATGGTGACCAATCCCAGACCTTGCGGGAATTCAACGGGCACATCTTTCATTGAGTGAACGGCGATATCAGCGCGATTTTCCAGAAGGGCGACTTCCAGCTCTTTCACAAATAAACCTTTTCCGCCTACTTTCGCCAGCGGCGTATCAAGAATCACATCGCCACGCGTCACCATTGGCACCAGTTCAACCACCAGTCCGGGGTGGCTCGTCATCAACTTATCTTTGACATAGTGTGCCTGCCAGAGTGCAAGTGGGCTTTGGCGTGTGGCAATTCTTAAAACATTGTCTAACATGCTTGTTACCGTCATTATCATCCGTGGTCCATCCTAACATCCTTGTCAGAGCGATGTCAGTGTTATGGTGAAACGTAGAGGCCGGCATAAACCGTAAAATATTGCCTGGTTGTGGATCCTGATTGACGCTTTGAGCCCTCGTAATAAGGAATTTACACAGAATAAACGGTGCTACACTTGTATGTAGCGCATCTTTCTTTACGGTCAATCAGCAAGGTGTTAAATTGATCACGTTTTAGACCATTTTTTCGTCGTGAAACTAAAAAAACCAGGCGCGAAAAGTGGTAACGGTTACCTTTGACATACGAAATATCCCGAATGCCGCGTGTTTCCGTTGATGTTGGCGGAATCACAGATATGACGGGTAGCGAAATCAGGCGATACGTCTTGTACCTCTATATTGAGACTCTGAAACAGAGACTGGATGCCATAAATCAATTGCGCGTGGATCGCGCGCTTGCCGCTATGGGGCCTGCATTCCAACAGGTCTACAGTCTACTGCCGACATTATTGCACTATCACCATCCGCTGATGCCGGGTTACCTTGATGGTAACGTTCCCAAAGGCATTTGCCTTTACACGCCTGATGAAACTCAACGCCACTACCTGAACGAACTGGAACTGTATCGTGGAATGTCTGTACAGGAACCGCCAAAAGGCGAGCTTCCGATTACTGGCGTATACACCATGGGCAGCACCTCGTCCGTAGGGCAAAGCTGTTCCTCTGATTTGGATATCTGGGTCTGCCATCAATCCTGGCTCGATAGCGAAGAGCGCCAATTATTACAACGTAAATGTAGCTTGCTGGAAAGCTGGGCTGCCTCGCTGGGGGTAGAAGTCAGCTTTTTCCTGATTGATGAAAACCGTTTCCGTCATAATGAAAGCGGTAGTCTGGGGGGCGAGGATTGCGGCTCTACTCAACATATCCTGCTGCTTGACGAGTTTTACCGTACCGCCGTGCGTCTCGCCGGTAAACGTATTCTGTGGAATATGGTGCCGTGTGATGAAGAAGAACATTACGATGACTACGTGATGACGCTCTACGCACAGGGCGTACTGACGCCTAATGAATGGCTGGATCTCGGCGGCTTAAGCTCACTTTCTGCTGAAGAATATTTTGGCGCCAGCCTTTGGCAACTCTATAAAAGTATCGATTCTCCATATAAAGCAGTGCTGAAAACTCTGCTGCTGGAAGCCTATTCCTGGGAATACCCGAATCCGCGCCTGCTGGCGAAAGATATTAAACAGCGTTTGCACGACGGCGAAATCGTGTCGTTTGGCCTCGACCCGTATTGCATGATGCTGGAGCGTGTTACTGAATATCTGACGGCGATCGAAGATTTCACCCGTCTGGATTTAGTACGCCGCTGCTTCTATTTGAAAGTATGCGAAAAACTCAGCCGCGAACGCGCTTGTGTAGGCTGGCGTCGCGAAGTGCTAAGCCAATTGGTGAAAGAGTGGGGCTGGGACGAAGCTCGCCTGGCAATGCTTGATAACCGCGCCAACTGGAAGATTGATCAGGTGCGTGAAGCGCACAACGAGTTGCTCGACGCGATGATGCAGAGCTACCGTAATCTTATTCGCTTCGCTCGTCGTAATAACCTTAGCGTCTCCGCCAGCCCGCAGGATATCGGCGTGCTGACGCGTAAACTGTACGCGGCGTTTGAAGCATTGCCGGGTAAAGTGACGCTGGTAAACCCGCAGATTTCGCCAGACCTTTCCGAACCGAACCTGACCTTTATTTATGTGCCGCCGGGCCGTGTGAACCGCTCTGGTTGGTATCTGTATAACCGCGCGCCAAATATTGAATCGATCATCAGCCATCAGCCGCTGGAATATAACCGTTATCTGAATAAGCTGGTGGCATGGGCATGGTTTAATGGCCTGCTGACGTCACGTACTCGCCTGTATATTAAGGGCAATGGCATTGTTGATTTGCCGAAGTTGCAAGAAATGGTGGCTGATGTTTCACATCATTTCCCGCTACGCTTACCCGCTCCGACACCGAAGGCGCTCTACAGTCCGTGTGAGATTCGCCATCTGGCGATTATTGTGAACCTGGAATATGACCCGACGACGGCGTTCCGTAATCAGGTTGTGCATTTTGACTTCCGTAAGCTGGATGTTTTCAGCTTTGGAGAGAATCAAAATTGTCTGGTGGGGAGCGTTGACCTGCTGTATCGCAACTCGTGGAATGAAGTGCGTACGCTACATTTCAACGGCGAGCAGTCGATTATTGAAGCATTGAAAACCATCCTCGGAAAAATGCACCAGGACGCCGCCCCGCCAGATAGCGTGGAAGTGTTCTGTTATAGCCAGCATCTGCGCGGTTTGATTCGTACTCGCGTGCAACAACTGGTTTCTGAGTGCATTGAATTGCGTCTTTCCAGTACTCGCCAGGAAACCGGACGCTTCAAGGCGCTGCGTGTCTCCGGTCAAACCTGGGGCTTGTTCTTCGAACGTCTGAATGTCTCGGTACAAAAACTGGAAAATGCCATCGAGTTTTATGGCGCGATTTCCCATAACAAACTGCATGGTTTGTCAGTACAGGTTGAGACTAACCACGTTAAATTACCGGCGGTTGTAGATGGCTTTGCCAGCGAAGGGATCATCCAGTTCTTCTTCGAAGAAACGAATGATGAAAACGGTTTTAATATCTACATCCTTGATGAAAGTAACCGGGTCGAGGTGTACCACCATTGTGAAGGCAGCAAAGAAGAGCTGGTGCGTGACGTTAGCCGTTTTTATTCGTCATCGCACGACCGTTTTACCTACGGTTCCAGTTTCATCAACTTTAACCTGCCGCAGTTCTATCAGATTGTGAAGGTTGATGGTCGTGAACAGGTCATGCCGTTTCGCACCAAATCTATCGGCAACATGCCGCCTGCCAATCAGGAGCATGACGCGCCGCTGTTGCAGCAGTATTTTTCGTGATGCTAATGCCGGAAAGCAAGGCTTATCCGGCATGCAATCTTAGCGAAAACGCACCGTTTCACCTGCCTGCTGTGTAGCTGCTTGCTCCAGCAGATCCCAGAAGGTTTCACCGCTACGATCGCAAATCCACTCGTCGCCTTTCAGATCAAAATGGTAGCCGCCCTGTTTGGTTGCCAGCCACACCTGGTGCAGCGGTTCCTGGCGGTTGATAATGATTTTGCTGCCGTTTTCAAAGGTAATGGTTAGTACACCGCCGTTGATTTCGCAGTCGATATCGCTGTCGCCATCCCAGTCGTCCAGACGCTCTTCAATGGTCAGCCACAGTTGATCCGCCAGACGATGAAATTCACTATCGTTCATTGTAGTTTCCTGTTTTTAGGTGATGGCGGCAGTATAGCGATATGGGGTCAGGGCTTCAAAGTTTGCCCGTCTGCTGTCTTTCGGCACTCTTCCCCCGTCTTCAAGATGATGATGTCATCATTAGATGAAAACATGTTCTGATCCAGATTACGGGTCTTTGCCGGACAGGGCGATGCGGTTCGATAAAGTTGGCTGCCAATCCACGTATAGACATAGTGATTGTCATAAGCAAAGCGTTTGGTGGTCTTCAATGGTCCATCAATGGCAAAAACCTGAATATCATCGCGTAATCGGGAGGAACGCATAAAGTAGCCGTAATTTTCCCCGGCGTTAATTCGTTGCTCCAGGAAGGAGATGGGAGAGTCCAGCTCTATCGTTTCCAGATAGTCTTCACCAAAAGGAGATAATTTCGCAATGTACAGACTATTTTTGTACTGCGCGACACGATCGGTGATGGGATGAAATTCTTTTGGGTCAATATCGGGGAGTTTCTCCCATTGACTCCATTCCTGGTCTGTAGAGCGAAGCTTATGCCAGCTAACATCGGTTTCGCCGACGAGAAAAGCGCTCTCGCCAGCAGAATATTGAGCAATGTTAACGGATGAGTCATAGGGAATTCCCGTTGGAATAAACGTACCGTTTTCCAAAAGCCTGCCGTCCAGTTCACCACTACGATAGTCTGCCCAATAGCCATAACCTGAATGTTCGGTTTTCCATTTCACCCGCACGGCTTTGGTATTGGGCGTTGGGTAGCGCCAGAGCTGTGAGCCATCGAATGCGTAAACATAACGATCGTCGTGTGCATACCATTTCTTGTAATGGGGGCTATCGCCAAGGTGAGCTTCACGTTCGCCGGGAACACGATAATCCAGCAGGATAAGCGGCCCGGAAGACTCAAACACCTGAAGGCTATCTTCTTCTTCACCATCAACTGGTAATTTGGTCAGTAAATAGCCGTGGGTTCTTCCCGCGTTAAAACGTTTATCTATCACCAGATTAGGGTTATCCAGCGTAACGATATCCAGCTTGTTTTCACCAAATTCCGTTTTTTTTATGACGTACAGCTTGTCCTGATACTGCGCGACAGTTTTACTCAGAGGGTGAAATTGTTCTGGATCGAGACCGGGTAGTATTTCTTGCTGGCATTTTGGCCCTTTACGCCATGAAACGTCGTGTTCCTGTACACCGAACGTTGCACAGTTCTTTGCCATATCTTTATCCAGATTCCCCTGATTCAACACCTTTCGGTGCAGGCCGCTTTTATCTCGCCAACTCAATAACGAACCGGGCATCCAGCGTACAACGGTGAATGTCTCTGGGTCGGCATTAAGTTGTTCGCCATTGATCATGATTTTCGTCTGTGTGCGGGCTAGCGTATCCCAGGGGCCAAATGGTACGGCAACGCAGGGATTAAACTCGGTGGAAAACTTTCCTCGCTGATCCCATGACTTTTGTGCCAGCACGCGGAAACTATCGGGATCTGCGAGGCGATGACCATCGACATACAAGAATTTAGCGTCACGCAATATCAGCCCAAGGAAGTCAGGCTTCCATGGATGAGGAAATTTCACCTGATGCAGTGTTTTAATATCCAGGCTATTTTCCCCGCCATTGCTATCGGCGCGCTTGCCTTCGAAATAGAGACTGTTTTTATCTGCGGCAAAATCACCCCATGCCTTGAACGAGGCGACATCGACGAGTGGTTTGTCGGGAGGGTTTTGCACAACTTTACCCGCGTAGAGGATATAGCGACCATCGCTATGGTAAGCATAATGCGGAAACCAGGCCTGTGCGCCTTCATAGAGGTAGTCGGTTGTCAGATCGGTCAGAGGCGGTATTTCATCCCATTCGTCTAGTGTTTTTGGGTCTATCAATAAATTGGGTAACCGACGTAATCTCTTGTAATTCACGCCAGATAGAAAAAGGTTTGTTTCTTCATAAGGGCGCAGGTACACCACGCCTTTGCCCTGTTTCTGGTAAACATTGTGTTCAGGCTCATCAAGCCGGCATCCCCATGCAGACGATAAGAACAACGAATAAGACAACAAACAAACCACATTGCGATAGTGCATAAAGCCATCCTGGCGCGCGGTGTTGATCACGAAACTACCAGCAAAACATAAATCCCCACGTGTAAGCGTTATACTCGCAGCAATTCCTCACTTTTCAGACTTCATAAAGAGTCGCTAAACGCTTGCTTTTACATCTTCTCCTGCGATGATAGAAAGCAGAAAGCGATGAACTTTACAGGCAATCTATAATGAAAAACGTGTTTAAGGCACTTGCAGTTCTTCTTACTCTCTTCAGCCTGACAGGCTGTGGTTTGAAAGGTCCGCTCTATTTTCCGCCCGCAGATAAAAACGCGCCGCCGCCGACTAAACCGGTAGACACACAAACGCAATCCACGGTGCCGGATAAAAACGACCGCGCCACAGGTGACGGCCCATCTCAGGTGAATTACTAAAAGCCAGTTTCTGTACCCGCGTGAATGGAGTAAATGATGCAGTTCTCGAAAATGCATGGCCTTGGCAACGATTTTATGGTCGTCGACGCGGTAACGCAGAATGTCTTTTTTTCACCGGAACTGATTCGTCGCCTGGCGGATCGGCATCTGGGTGTGGGTTTTGATCAGTTACTGGTGGTCGAACCGCCTTATGATCCTGAACTGGATTTCCACTACCGCATTTTTAATGCCGATGGCAGTGAAGTGGCACAGTGCGGTAACGGTGCGCGTTGCTTTGCCCGCTTTGTGCGTCTGAAAGGGCTGATCAATAAGCGTGATATCCGCGTCAGTACTGCCAATGGACGGATGGTGCTGACCGTCACCGATGACGATCTGGTGCGGGTCAATATGGGGGAACCCAATTTCGAACCATCCGCCGTGCCATTTCGCGCTAATAAAGCGGAAAAAACCTATATTATGCGCGCCGCTGAGCAGACAATCTTATGCGGCGTGGTGTCGATGGGAAATCCGCACTGTGTGATTCAGGTCGATGATGTTGATACCGCAGCGGTAGAAACGTTGGGGCCTGTTCTGGAAAGCCACGAGCGTTTCCCGGAGCGCGCTAACATCGGTTTTATGCAGGTGGTTAAGCGTGAGCATATTCGTTTGCGCGTTTATGAGCGTGGGGCAGGAGAAACTCAAGCCTGCGGCAGTGGCGCGTGTGCGGCGGTGGCGGTAGGGATTCAGCAAGGTTTGCTGGCCGAAGAAGTCCGCGTGGAACTTCCCGGCGGTCGCCTTGATATCGCCTGGAAAGGTCCGGGCCATCCGTTATATATGACGGGGCCGGCGGTACATGTCTACGACGGATTTATTCATCTATGAAGCAACCAGGGGAAGAACTGCAGGAAACATTCATGGAGCTTGATGACCGGGCGGTTGTCGATTATCTAATTAAGAATCCTGAGTTTTTTATCCGCAATGCGCGTGCGGTAGAGGCAATTCGCGTACCGCACCCGGTACGTGGTACGGTTTCGCTCATTGAATGGCATATGGCTCGTGCACGTAACCATATTCATGTTCTGGAAGAGAACATGTCGCTGTTGATGGAACAGGCTATCGCTAATGAAGGTCTGTTTTATCGCTTGCTCTACTTGCAGCGTAGTCTCACCGCCGCCAGCAGTCTCGACGATATGCTGATGCGTTTTCACCGCTGGGCGCGCGATCTTGGCCTGGCAGGCGCAAGTCTGCGCCTGTTCCCGGACCGCTGGCGTTTAGGCGCGCCGTCGAACCATACTCATCTGGCACTAAGCCGTCAGGCTTTTGAACCACTGCGTATTCAGCGTCTGAGGCAGGATCAGCACTATCTGGGGCCGCTTAACGGGCCGGAGTTGCTGGTGGTGCTACCGGAAGCGAAAGCGGTGGGATCGGTGGCGATGTCGATGCTGGGAAGCGATGCTGACTTGGGGGTCGTGCTGTTCACCAGCCGCGATGCCAGCCACTATCAACAAGGGCAGGGAACGCAGTTACTTCATGAAATTGCGCTGATGTTGCCAGAGCTTCTGGAGCGTTGGATTGAACGCGTATGACCGATTTACACACCGATGTAGAACGCTACCTACGTTATCTGAGCGTGGAGCGTCAGCTTAGCCCGATAACCCTGCTTAACTACCAGCGCCAGCTTGAGGCGATCATTAATTTTGCCAGCGAAAACGGCCTGCAAAGTTGGCAACAATGTGATGCCGCGATGGTGCGCAATTTTGCTGTACGCAGTCGTCGCAAGGGGCTGGGAGCGGCAAGCCTCGCATTACGCCTCTCTGCGCTACGTAGTTTTTTTGACTGGCTGGTCAGTCAGAACGAACTCAAAGCTAACCCGGCAAAAGGTGTTTCGGCACCGAAAGCGCCGCGCCATCTGCCTAAGAATATCGACGTCGATGATATAAATCGGCTGCTGGATATTGATATCAACGATCCCCTCGCCGTGCGCGACCGTGCAATGCTGGAAGTAATGTACGGCGCGGGATTACGTCTTTCAGAACTGGTGGGGCTGGATATCAAACACCTCGACCTGGAGTCCGGCGAAGTGTGGGTGATGGGAAAAGGCAGCAAAGAGCGCCGCCTGCCGATTGGTCGCAACGCCGTGGCGTGGATTGAGCACTGGCTTGATTTGCGCGACCTGTTTGGTAGCGAAGACGATGCGCTTTTCCTGTCGAAACTGGGCAAGCGTATCTCCGCGCGTAATGTGCAGAAACGCTTTGCTGAATGGGGCATAAAACAAGGGCTGAATAATCACGTTCACCCGCATAAATTACGTCACTCGTTCGCCACCCATATGCTGGAGTCGAGCGGCGATCTTCGTGGTGTGCAAGAGTTGTTAGGTCATGCCAACCTCTCCACCACACAAATCTATACTCATCTTGATTTTCAACACCTTGCCTCGGTGTACGATGCGGCGCATCCACGCGCCAAACGGGGGAAATAATGCGTTTTTACCGGCCTTTGGGGCGCATCTCGGCGCTCACCTTTGACCTGGATGATACCCTTTACGATAACCGTCCGGTGATCCAACGTACCGAGCAAGAAGCTCTTATCTTTGTGCAAAATTATCATCCGGCGCTGCGCAGCTTCCAGAATGAAGATCTGCAACGTCTGCGCCAGGCGGTACGGGAAGCGGAACCCGAGATTTATCACGACGTGACGCGCTGGCGTTTTCGTTCGATTGAACAAGCGATGCTCGACGCCGGGCTGAGTGCCGAAGAAGCCAGTGCAGGCGCACACGCGGCAATGATCAACTTTGCCAAATGGCGTAGCCGGATTGAGGTGCCGCAGCAAACGCACGACACCTTAAAACAACTGAAAAAGAAATGGCCGCTGGTGGCGATCACCAACGGTAACGCCCAGCCGGAACTGTTTGGTCTGGGCGACTATTTTGAGTTCGTGTTGCGCGCTGGTCCGCACGGGCGTTCGAAACCGTTCAGCGACATGTACTTACTGGCGGCGGAAAAACTCAATGTGCCGATCGGTGAGATCTTACATGTGGGAGACGATCTCACTACCGACGTTGGCGGGGCGATCCGTTGTGGAATGCAGGCCTGTTGGATCAGACCGGAAAATGGCGACCTGATGCAAATCTGGGACAGTCGTTTACTGCCGCATATAGAAATTTCCCGGTTGGCATCTCTGACCTCGCTGATATAATCAGCAAATCTGTATATATACCCAGCTTTTTGGCGGAGGACGTGACGCTTCTTCGCCCAACCTATTTTTACGCGGCGGTGCTAATGGACGTTTCTTACCTGCTCGATAGCCTTAATGACAAACAGCGCGAAGCGGTGGCCGCGCCACGCAGCAACATTCTGGTGCTGGCGGGGGCGGGCAGTGGTAAGACGCGCGTACTGGTGCATCGTATCGCCTGGCTGATGAGTGTGGAAAACTGTTCACCATACTCGATTATGGCGGTGACGTTTACCAACAAAGCCGCGGCGGAAATGCGCCATCGTATCGGGCAACTGATGGGCACCAGCCAGGGCGGCATGTGGGTAGGCACCTTTCACGGGCTGGCACACCGCCTGCTGCGTGCGCACCATATGGACGCCAATCTGCCGCAGGATTTCCAGATCCTCGATAGCGAGGACCAGCTGCGCCTGCTTAAGCGTCTGATCAAGGCGATGAATCTCGACGAAAAGCAATGGCCGCCGCGCCAGGCAATGTGGTACATCAACAGCCAGAAAGATGAAGGGCTGCGTCCGCATCATATTCAAAGCTACGGTAATCCGGTGGAGCAAACCTGGCAGAAGGTGTATCAGGCGTATCAGGAAGCGTGCGACCGCGCGGGCCTGGTGGACTTTGCCGAACTGCTGCTGCGCGCTCACGAACTGTGGCTTAACAAGCCGCATATCCTGCAACACTATCGTGAACGTTTTACCAATATCCTGGTAGACGAATTCCAGGATACCAACAACATTCAGTACGCGTGGATCCGCCTGCTGGCGGGCGATACCGGCAAAGTAATGATTGTTGGCGATGACGACCAGTCAATCTACGGCTGGCGCGGTGCGCAGGTGGAGAATATTCAGCGTTTCCTCAATGATTTCCCCGGTGCCGAAACTATTCGTCTGGAGCAGAACTATCGTTCCACCAGCAACATTCTGAGCGCCGCGAACGCCCTGATTGAAAACAACAACGGGCGCCTGGGTAAAAAATTGTGGACCGATGGTGCGGACGGTGAGCCGATTTCTCTCTATTGCGCCTTTAATGAACTCGACGAAGCGCGTTTTGTGGTTAATCGCATCAAAACCTGGCAGGACAACGGCGGGGCGCTCGCAGAGTGCGCCATTCTCTACCGCAGCAACGCTCAGTCGCGTGTACTGGAAGAGGCGCTGCTACAGGCGAGTATGCCGTACCGTATTTACGGCGGGATGCGCTTCTTCGAGCGTCAGGAAATCAAAGATGCGCTCTCGTATCTGCGCCTGATTGCCAATCGCAACGACGACGCGGCGTTTGAGCGCGTGGTCAATACGCCAACGCGGGGTATTGGTGACCGGACGCTGGACGTGGTGCGTCAGACATCGCGCGATCGCCAGTTAACTCTCTGGCAGGCATGTCGTGAACTGTTGCAGGAAAAAGCGCTCGCCGGACGTGCTGCCAGCGCCTTACAGCGTTTTATGGAGCTGATCGACGCCTTAGCGCAGGAAACTGCCGATATGCCGCTGCATGTACAGACTGACCGGGTCATTAAAGACTCCGGCCTGCGCACCATGTACGAGCAGGAGAAAGGCGAAAAAGGTCAGACGCGTATCGAAAACTTAGAGGAACTGGTGACGGCGACGCGTCAGTTCAGCTACAACGAAGAAGACGAAGATTTAATGCCGTTGCAGGCATTCCTTTCTCACGCGGCACTGGAAGCGGGTGAAGGACAGGCAGATACCTGGCAGGATGCGGTACAGTTGATGACGCTGCACTCGGCGAAAGGCCTGGAGTTCCCGCAGGTGTTTATTGTCGGTATGGAAGAGGGCATGTTCCCAAGCCAAATGTCGCTGGATGAAGGCGGACGTCTGGAAGAAGAACGCCGTCTGGCCTATGTCGGCGTAACCCGCGCGATGCAGAAACTGACGCTGACCTACGCCGAAACCCGCCGTCTGTATGGCAAAGAGGTTTACCATCGCCCGTCGCGCTTTATCGGTGAGTTGCCGGAAGAGTGTGTGGAAGAGGTGCGCCTGCGTGCCACGGTAAGCCGCCCGGTCAGCCATCAGCGTATGGGGACACCGATGGTCGAGAACGACAGCGGTTACAAACTCGGTCAGCGCGTGCGCCACGCTAAGTTTGGCGAAGGGACTATCGTCAATATGGAAGGCAGTGGCGAACATAGCCGTTTGCAGGTGGCATTCCAGGGCCAGGGGATTAAATGGCTGGTGGCGGCTTACGCTCGTCTGGAGACGGTGTAATTTCGCACCTTATCCGGCCTACAGAAATGGCACCAGGTAGGCCGGATAAGGCGTTTACGCCGCATCCGGCATCTGCACCATATTCTGTATCTGGCATAAAACCATCGTTCTAACTTTTCCGCTCGACGGAAATCATGGTGACAAAAGGATAACGTTGCCACGGGATTGCCCCGCCTTTCACATACATATGTGAAATCGTGCCATCAAGATAAAGCAGCTGCTCGACGTCCAGTTTCGCTTTGGCATAGCAGGCAAAATCATAAAAGTTTGTCCCTTGCTGGCTAAGTAAAAACACGGCGTTCCCTTGTTTATTAATTCCTACTCCATTACGAATTTTGCGTGAGGCGACGTTGGGGAGAATACGCGGATTAATGACGCCGTTTTCCAGCAATAATGGCCCTGACTGCACCGCAAACTGAATCTCTTTACTGGTTTTGAATGCATCCAGACGAACGATGCCGACTTTATCTCCCGCGACATAAAACACGCCGCCAGGACGAATAAAGAAATTCCCTTCCCCTGAGGCGCGATTTAACGCCACTTTCTGCTGACCGTTTTCGATGTACAAACCGAGCGGCGCATAGTTTTCACCATAAATACCGCCGTTCATCGCCATCTGAACCTGTCCTTTGTCATCAATATCAGCCAGCAGTGAATGTAATGTTCCCCACGCTTCGCCATTGGCCTTTTGCCAGTACATTTTTACCCGTTCGGTTTGAGGATTAACGGTATACGCCTGCACGGTCAGCGTTGGATCAGAGAGTGCGCAGTCATCAGCCGCAACAGCAAATAAGGGGAGTAAGACGAGGATGGGTAAAATCCGTTTGAGATTCAAGGTGATCATTCCTTTACCAATGAGTAGCCGATGCGCCATTATAGGCCCTGGATGTGGGATTTTTTTATCCTGTTAGCGACCTTGATGAATACTAAAAAGCGCGAAGTTCAACTATTGTTCTGTGGTGTTCCGTTGCGTGTTGACGGCAAAATTTTGCTGGCGTAACATGCGCGCACGATCACTCTAAGAGGACATTCGCCTTGGACACACCCAGTAGATACTGGCTCACTATCCTGTCATCCAGGATCAACTCCTAAGGCTATCCCTTTTTGCTGATAGCCTTAGCGGTTGTCAGCGACCTCAATTTTTCCCGTCGCGCTGAGTCAGGCTGTTTAATGGTCTGAAACCCAATTTGTTTCTGTGTGCCCACCGAACTGTCCGATATTTTAAGCATTGGGAGTCCCGGTCATGCTGAGCGCATTTCAACTGGAAAATAACCGACTGACCCGGCTGGAAGTCGAAGAGTCACAACCCCTTGTAAATGCAGTATGGATTGATCTTGTCGAACCGGATGACGACGAGCGACTGCGCGTACAATCTGAATTAGGTCAGAGCCTGGCAACCCGCCCGGAACTGGAAGACATTGAAGCATCGGCACGTTTCTTTGAAGACGAAGACGGCTTGCATATTCACTCCTTCTTCTTCTTTGAAGATGCGGAAGATCACGCGGGGAACTCTACCGTGGCATTTACCATCCGTGATGGTCGCCTGTTTACCCTGCGTGAGCGCGAGCTGCCTGCATTCCGACTCTACCGTATGCGCGCCCGTAGCCAGTCAATGGTTGACGGTAACGCCTATGAACTGCTGTTGGATTTGTTCGAAACCAAAATCGAACAGTTGGCGGATGAAATTGAAAATATCTACAGCGATTTGGAACAGCTTAGCCGCGTGATTATGGAAGGGCATCAGGGCGATGAGTACGACGAGGCGCTCTCTACGTTGGCTGAACTGGAAGATATCGGCTGGAAAGTTCGCCTGTGTCTGATGGATACCCAGCGTGCGCTCAACTTCCTGGTGCGCAAAGCGCGTTTACCGGGTGGGCAACTGGAGCAGGCGCGTGAAATCCTGCGAGATATCGAGTCCCTGCTGCCGCATAACGAATCTCTGTTCCAGAAGGTGAACTTCCTGATGCAGGCGGCGATGGGCTTTATCAACATTGAGCAGAACCGCATCATCAAAATCTTCTCAGTGGTATCCGTCGTGTTCCTGCCGCCAACGCTGGTTGCTTCCAGCTACGGGATGAACTTCGAGTTTATGCCGGAACTGAAATGGACCTTCGGCTACCCTGGCGCGATTATCTTTATGATCCTCGCGGGTCTGGCGCCGTATCTGTACTTTAAGCGGAAGAACTGGCTGTAAAAATGAGAACGGTGGTTTAGCCTGGCTAAGCCACCGATTATTTAAAGGCTCCAGGTATGAATACCTTTTACTTCTTTTTCATAGAACCATCTGTTGGTATTGTATGAAACATAAGCGGCGATAATGAATCCAAATACATTATAGCCAATCATGTAACCAAAAATTAAAGAAAATATCGCCAGGAATAGAACAACAATAGCCTTCTTCCATAAACCCAATACAAATAAATAAACCCACGAGAAGAAAAAAGCAATAACATTTGTTCTAATTGTTATCTTTTGCCTTGTGTTTAATCCTTTTAATGCTTGCTTATATTCTGGGCTTGCACCCCAAAATCCAGGGAAGCCATGTTCATCATAAAAAGAAAAGCGGTACTTCCACTTTTCAGTTAATGAGCCATCTGCCATATAATCCTTACTCATAAAATCTCCATTAATTATTTACGGGGGGAATCAGTGGGGGCAAGAACTAACATGCCAAAGGTGGAAAAATAACAAATCAAAAAAATCATCGAACCATTGCCAGAACAGTCAAAATGCTCAGCAACCATAATGATGAAAGAAATGATATAGACTACTAATGTACTAAAAATATAAGTTTTTATATAGGTGAAACCACTATCCCGGAGTCGTTGGCAATTCATGTTGATAACGAGATAATGTAAAAGAATGGTAGATGTTATAACAAAGAAACCAGCCCCGGCATTGGAAAAAAAAGAAATAAGTAAGATACAAATTAGATTTGTAAAAATAAATGAAAATATATAGCGGCGTCTGGAAATTCTGCCTTTAGATGTTGGAATAAATATACGCAACATTAATTTTACATCCTTGTGTAAGAATTTCGTTAGCATGGCAATATGCCCGCTCTTATGCAAGAGCAGGCATATTTTTTCAGAATATATTTATTTTTTATTTGGAAATTCTACGCTGCGTATAAATCGCATCCATCACAAAAATCGCCAGCGCCACCCAGATAAAGGCAAAAGTCACCATTTTATCGGCACCCGGTTTTTCGCCATAAAACGTTACTGCCAGCAGGAACATCAGCGTCGGACCAATATACTGGAAAAAGCCTAACGTGGAGAGACGCAGGCGTGTAGCTGCTGCGGTAAAACACAACAGCGGTACGGTGGTGACAATACCAGCGGCAATTAACAATAAATTCAGCGACATTGGATTTTGTCCCATATGGCTGGTTGAGCTGTCGGCAATCGCAAACAGGTAAATCGCCGCCACGGGCAGTAGCCACATTGTTTCGATTAACATGCCGGTTTGTGCTTCTACCGCAATCTTTTTGCGCACCAGACCGTAGAAGGCAAAGCTAAACGCCAGCCCCAGCGCGATGATCGGCAATGAACCAAAAGTCCAGAGTTGGACCAGCACGCCACAAATTGCCAGAATCACCGCCAGCCATTGCATCCGGCGAAAGCGTTCGCCGAGGAAAATCATCCCCAGCAATATGTTAACCAGCGGATTGATAAAGTATCCCAGACTCGCTTCCAGCATATGATGATTGTTCACCGCCCAGATAAACAGTAGCCAGTTGCCGCCAATCAACACGGCGGAGACCGCCAGCATCAGAATTTTCTTTGGCGTCTGAATCAGTGTTTTTAAATAGGACCACTGGCGGCTGATACTCATCAGCACCACCATAAAGAAAAACGACCAGATAACGCGATGCGTCAGGATCTCATCAGCAGGTACGTAATAAATCAGCTTGAAGTACGCGGGTGCAATACCCCAAATAAAATAAGCGGCAAGAGCGAGTAATACGCCCTGCCGCGTTTGTTTCGTATCCATCGGAAAAACTCATTTTTTATGGGTAAAAGCAGTTTACCTGCTTTTACGTTTTCAACCTACCATATAGGTGGCGGTAGCACTGGCAATATAAAGCTGTTCTTCATTGTGCAGTTCAACACGGGCAACGGCGACTTTATTGCCCGCACGCAACAGGCTGCTGGTGGCAGTAAAACGCTCTCCTCTGCCTGGGCGCAGGTAATCCACGCGAAGATCAATTGTGCCCATCCGCGACAGCCGCTGGCGTAGTTCATCTTCATTGATGGTTTCATGGCGAGTTAAGGTGCTGCCAACGCAAACCAGCCCGGCGGCAACGTCAAGCGCCGATGCAATGACCCCGCCGTGCAATATACTTTGCGCCCAGTTGCCTACCATCATTGGCTGATTATTAAAGGCCAGTTGCGCGAATTCTTTTTCGTAACGCTCCAGTTCCATCCCCAACGCACGGTTAAACGGCATGTGATAAACAAACATCTCACCCACTAATTTCAGGGCTTGTTCGGCGGTCAGTACGGCAGACATATCATCCTTACATTTCATTGGTTAATGAAATGTTGATTTTATGCTTCTTTATTGTTGTTTTCTACTTTAAGAAGGGATAACTAACGGCAATTGAGGTAAGTATGTAAAATACCCCGCATATTTACTGAATCAATTATTCGTTACGGAGAACATGACCAATGCGGACTCTTCTGGGCTGGTTGTTGTCTGTGGGTATGCTGCCGATGGCAGTATATGCGCAAGAGGCAACAGTGAAAGAGGTGCATGATGCACCTGCGGTGCGCGGCAGCATTATCGCCAATATGTTGCTGGAGCACGATAATCCTTTCACCCTTTATCCGTATGACACCAACTACGTGATCTACACCCAAACCAGCGATATGAACAAGGAAGCGATCGCGAGTTACGATTGGTCGAAAAATGCGCGTAAAGATGAAGTGAAGTTCCAGTTGAGTCTGGCGTTTCCGTTGTGGCGTGGGATTTTGGGACCTAACTCGGTGTTGGGCGCTTCCTATACCCAAAAATCCTGGTGGCAGCTTTCTAATAGCGAAGAGTCATCGCCATTTCGTGAGACCAACTATGAACCGCAATTGTTCCTCGGTTTTGCTACAGACTACCGTTTTGCTGGCTGGACGCTACGCGACGTAGAAATGGGGTATAACCACGATTCTAACGGGCGATCTGACCCAACTTCACGTAGCTGGAACCGATTGTATACTCGCCTGATGGCTGAAAATGGCAACTGGCTGTTAGAGGTGAAACCGTGGTATGTCATTGGCAACACCGACGATAACCCGGATATCACCAAATACATGGGGTACTACCAGCTTAAAATTGGCTATCACCTTGGTGATGCAGTTCTGAGTGCAAAAGGACAGTACAACTGGAATACCGGTTACGGTGGCGCGGAGCTAGGATTAAGTTACCCGATCACCAAACATGTACGGCTTTATACCCAGCTTTACAGCGGTTACGGCGAATCGCTCATCGACTATAACTTCAACCAGACCCGCGTCGGTGTGGGGGTTATGCTAAACGACTTGTTCTAATGCGAGTTAGTTGAAAGGCAAAACTGGAATCCAGCATCCAGGATTCCCCTCTCAGAGACTAAAAGCATTGCAGTTTCTCGCGCAGGCGCTGAAAATAGCGCCTGTTTTTATTTCAGGCAATTGGGGTGAATGTGGCGCAGGCGGAAGTGTTGAATCTGGAGTTCGGAGCTAAACAGGTTTTACAAGAAACCTTTGGCTACCAACAGTTTCGCCCTGGTCAGGAAGAAATTATCGACACCGTGCTTTCTGGCCGCGATTGCCTAGTCGTCATGCCTACTGGCGGCGGCAAATCCCTTTGCTATCAAATCCCTGCCTTATTGCTAAACGGCCTTACTGTGGTTGTTTCACCGCTGATTTCGTTGATGAAAGATCAGGTGGATCAGCTACAGGCCAACGGCGTGGCGGCAGCATGCCTTAACTCGACGCAAACCCGCGAGCAGCAGCTTGACGTGATGACGGGCTGTCGCACCGGGCAAATTCGTCTGCTGTATATCGCCCCGGAACGCCTGATGCTGGATAACTTTCTTGAGCATCTGGCGCACTGGAACCCGGCGTTATTAGCTGTTGATGAAGCACACTGTATCTCCCAGTGGGGCCATGATTTCCGCCCGGAATACGCCGCGCTCGGTCAGTTGCGCCAACGCTTCCCGACACTGCCGTTTATGGCGCTGACCGCTACTGCCGACGACACCACGCGCCAGGATATCGTGCGTCTGCTGGGGTTAAACGATCCGCTGATCCAAATCAGCAGTTTTGACCGCCCGAATATTCGCTACATGCTGATGGAGAAATTCAAACCGCTTGATCAGCTAATGCGTTATGTGCAGGAACAACGCGGTAAGTCGGGCATTATTTACTGCAACAGCCGGGCGAAAGTGGAAGACACCGCCGCGCGCTTGCAAAGTCGGGGTATTAGCGCAGCGGCTTATCATGCAGGGCTGGAAAATGATGTCCGTGCCGATGTGCAGGAAAAATTTCAGCGCGATGACCTGCAAATAGTGGTGGCGACCGTGGCGTTTGGCATGGGCATTAATAAACCTAACGTCCGCTTCGTGGTGCATTTTGATATTCCGCGCAATATCGAATCCTATTATCAGGAAACCGGGCGCGCCGGGCGTGATGGCCTGCCAGCAGAAGCGATGCTGTTTTACGATCCGGCAGATATGGCGTGGCTGCGCCGTTGTCTGGAAGAGAAGCCGCAAGGGCAATTGCAGGATATCGAGCGGCATAAACTCAATGCGATGGGCGCCTTTGCCGAGGCGCAGACCTGCCGCCGTCTGGTGCTGTTGAACTATTTTGGCGAAGGTCGCCAGGAACCGTGCGGTAACTGCGATATCTGCCTCGATCCGCCGAAGCAGTATGATGCTTCGACTGATGCGCAAATCGCGCTTTCTACCATAGGTCGCGTCAACCAGCGTTTTGGTATGGGCTATGTAGTAGAAGTGATTCGTGGCGCTAATAACCAGCGTATCCGCGAATTTGGTCACGACAAACTCAAGGTTTACGGCATGGGCCGGGACAAAAGCCATGAACACTGGGTAAGCGTGATTCGTCAATTGATTCATCTCGGTTTGGTGACGCAAAACATCGCCCAGCATTCTGCATTACAACTGACAGAAGCCGCACGCCCGGTGCTGCGTGGCGAGTCTTCTTTGCAACTCGCTGTGCCGCGAATTGTGGCGCTCAAACCGAAAGTGATGCAGAAATCGTTCGGCGGTAATTATGATCGCAAACTGTTCGCCAAATTACGCAAGCTGCGTAAAGCCATCGCCGATGAAGAAAATATCCCGCCATATGTGGTGTTTAACGACGCTACCTTGATTGAGATGGCGGAACAGATGCCGATCACCGCCAGCGAAATGTTGAGCGTCAACGGTGTTGGGATGCGCAAGCTGGAACGGTTTGGTAAACCGTTTATGACGCTTATCCGCGCGCATGTCGACGGTGATGACGAAGAGTAGTCAGCAGCATAAAAAAGTGCCAGGATGAACATTCCGTAAACGTTTTCCCCGCGAGTCAAATGTATGTTGATGTTATTTCTCACCGTTGCCATGGTGCACATTGTGGCGCTTATGAGTCCCGGCCCCGATTTCTTTTTCGTCTCTCAGACTGCCGTTAGTCGTTCCCGTAAAGAAGCGATGATGGGGGTGTTGGGTATCACCTGTGGCGTAATGGTCTGGGCAGGGATCGCGCTGCTTGGCCTGCATTTGATTATCGAAAAAATGGCCTGGCTGCATACGCTGATTATGGTGGGCGGCGGCCTGTATCTTTGCTGGATGGGCTACCAGATGCTACGCGGAGCGCTGAAAAAAGAGGTTATTTCTGCCCCTGCGCCACAAGTCGAATTGGCGAAAAGCGGGCGTAGTTTCCTGAAAGGCTTACTGACCAATCTCGCAAACCCTAAAGCGATTATCTACTTTGGTTCGGTGTTCTCGCTGTTTGTCGGTGATAACGTCGGCACCACCGCGCGCTGGGGTATTTTCGCGTTGATTATTGTCGAAACGCTGGCGTGGTTTTCCGTCGTTGCCAGCCTGTTTGCTCTGCCGCAAATGCGCCGTGGTTATCAACGTCTGGCGAAGTGGATCGACGGTTTTGCCGGGGCGTTATTTGCCGGATTTGGCATCCATTTGATTATTTCGCGTTGATGACAGAGTAGGTCGGATAAGGCGTTTACGCCCCGACACGATTTTCATGAGTGCCTCGCCGATGCTAACGGTGCTCCTACCAGCATAAACAACGAGCCAAAAATCTTATTCAACGCCTTCATCTGTATCCATAATTGAGTGAAGTGGTCATGGTGTTGATTGCGCCAGAGCCTGGTGAGAGGCTTAAAAGGATTGATGTCAGCAGGTAAGCAAACCACCATTCAGGCGTCATGGGAGTTTCCCGAATTGTCCATTTTTGTGCCACAATACGCTACTGTCGCGACGTTGTGTCAGGCACGCTTAAAAAATGATTTTACGTGGTTTAAGAGGCAGATTACCCGATGTTTCAGCAGCAAAAAGAGTGGAAAACAAGAGAAAATGCATTCGCTGCTTTTACCATGGGACCACTGACTGACTTCTGGCACCAGCGAGATGAAGCAGAGTTTATCGGCGTTGATGACATTCCGGTACGTTTTGTCCGTTTTCGCGCGCCGCAACACGACCGGGTCGTCGTCATCTGTCCTGGACGTATTGAGAGTTACGTAAAGTATGCGGAACTGGCCTACGATCTGTTCCATCTGGGGTTTGATGTGTTGATCATCGACCATCGTGGACAGGGGCGTTCCGGTCGCCTGCTGGACGATCCACATCTCGGGCATGTGAACCAGTTTAATGATTATGTTGATGACCTGGCGGCGTTCTGGCAACAAGAGGTCCAGCCAGGTCCGTGGCGTAAACGCTATATACTGGCACATTCGATGGGCGGGGCGATCTCCACACTATTTTTGCAGCGTCATCCGGGCGTGTGCGATGCCATTGCGCTCACTGCGCCGATGTTCGGGATTGTGATTCGCATGCCATCATTTATGGCGCGGCAGATCCTCGACTGGGCGGATGCGCACCCACGTTTTCGAGATGGCTATGCTATGGGCACGGGTCGCTGGCGCGCGTTGCCGTTTTCTGTCAACGTACTTACCCATAGTCGGCAGCGATATCGGCGCAATTTACGCTTTTATGCCGATGACCCAACGATTCGCGTCGGCGGACCAACCTACCATTGGGTGCGCGAAAGTATTCTGGCCGGCGAACAGGTGTTAGCTGGCGCGGGTGATGACGCCACGCCAACGCTCCTCTTGCAGGCTGAAGAAGAGCGAGTGGTCGATAACCGTATGCACGACCGTTTTTGTGAACTCCGCGCTGCCGCGGGCCACCCTGTAGAAGGAGGGCGACCGCAGGTGATTAAAGGCGCATACCATGAGATCCTTTTTGAAAAGGACGCTATGCGCTCAGTCGCGCTCCACGCCATCGTTGAATTTTTCAACAGGCATAACTTACCCAGCGGAAACCGCTCTATAGAGGTTTAAATTTCTTATGTACCAGGTTGTTGCGTCTGATTTAGATGGCACGTTACTTTCCCCCGACCATACGCTATCTCCTTATGCCAAAGAAACCCTGAAACTGCTCACCGCGCGCGGTATCAACTTTGTGTTTGCGACCGGACGCCACCATGTCGATGTGGGCCAAATTCGCGATAATCTTGAGATTAAGTCTTACATGATTACCTCCAATGGCGCGCGCGTTCATGATCTGAATGGCAATTTGATTTTCGCCCATAACCTGGATCGTGATATTGCCAGCGACCTGTTTGGCGTGGTCAATGATAACCCTGACATCATTACTAATGTTTATCGCGACGATGAATGGTTTATGAACCGCCACCGCCCGGAAGAGATGCGCTTTTTCAAAGAAGCGGTGTTCAAATATGCCCTGTACGAGCCGGGATTACTGGAGCCGGAAGGCGTCAGCAAAGTGTTCTTCACCTGTGATTCCCATGAAAAACTGTTGCCGCTGGAGCAGGCGATCAACGCCCGCTGGGGTGACCGCGTTAACGTGAGTTTCTCCACCTTAACCTGTCTGGAAGTGATGGCGGGCGGTGTTTCAAAAGGCCATGCGCTGGAAGCGGTGGCGAAAAAACTGGGCTACAGCCTGAAGGACTGCATTGCCTTTGGCGATGGTATGAATGATGCCGAAATGCTGTCGATGGCGGGTAAAGGCTGCATTATGGGCAGCGCGCATCAGCGCCTGAAAGATCTGCATCCAGAACTGGAAGTGATTGGCACTAACGCCGAAGACGCGGTACCGCACTATCTGCGTAAGCTCTATTTATCGTAATCGTTCTCTATTTAGCCAGTTGTCAACCTGATACTTCGCTACAATGGATACTCGTTAATCAAAGAGTTTTCCATTGTGGCGCTACTTATCATCACCACGATTCTGTGGGCCTTCTCCTTTAGCTTTTATGGCGAGTACCTTGCGGGGCACGTCGATAGCTATTTTGCGGTGCTGGTGCGCGTTGGCCTGGCGGCGCTCGTTTTTCTGCCGTTCCTGCGTACCCGCGGCAACAGTCTGAAAACCATTGGCCTGTATATGCTGGTGGGTGCGATGCAGCTTGGCATTATGTATATGTTGAGTTTCCGCGCGTACCTTTATCTGACGGTTTCCGAGTTGCTGTTATTTACCGTCCTGACACCGCTCTATATCACGCTGATTTATGACATCATGAGTAAGCGCCGTCTGCGCTGGGGGTATGCTTTTAGCGCCTTGTTAGCGGTGATTGGCGCCGGGATTATCCGCTACGATCAGGTCACCGACCATTTCTGGACGGGTCTGCTGCTGGTGCAGCTTTCTAATATCAGTTTTGCCATTGGCATGGTGGGCTATAAACGCCTGATGGAAACCCGCCCGATGCCACAGCACAACGCCTTTGCGTGGTTCTATCTTGGCGCATTTCTGGTGGCGGTGATTGCATGGTTCTTGCTGGGAAATGCGCAGAAAATGCCGCAAACCACACTGCAATGGAGCATTCTGGTATTTCTTGGCGTGGTGGCTTCCGGGATTGGCTACTTTATGTGGAACTACGGCGCGACTCAGGTAGACGCCGGAACGCTGGGCATTATGAACAATATGCATGTTCCGGCGGGGCTGTTGGTTAATCTGGCAATCTGGCATCAACAGCCGCACTGGCCAACGTTTATGACAGGCGCGCTGGTGATCCTGACCTCACTGTGGGTTCATCGAAAGTGGGTCGCTCCGCGCTCTTCACAAACGGCAGATGGTCACAAGCGTGATTGCGCGCTGAGCGAATAAACGCTTCCGTAATCGGCTGACGCTGCTCGCCATCGCGTACGGCGGCGTACAGTCGGCTCCACAATCCCTCGCCCAGGGTTTTGGTGACCACCAGACCCTGGCGCTCAAAACTCTCTACTACCCAATGCGGCAGTGCGGCAATGCCCATCCGTGCGGCAACCATCTGGATCAACAATAAGGTGTTATCGACGCTTTTCAGCGACGGGCTAACGCCTGCTGGCTGAAGAAAATGCCGCCAGACGTCCAGTCGGCTACGCTGTACCGGATAAATCAACAGCGTCTCGCTGGCGAGATCTTCCGGCGTGATTCGCGTTTTCGCCGCCAGCGGATGATCAGGTGCTAACACCAGGCGGACTTCATAATCGAACATCGGTGAATAATGCAGGCCACTGCGCGGCAGAATATCAGAGGTCATCACCAGATCCAGCTCGCCCTGTTGCAACGCGGGCTGCGGGTCAAACGTCACGCCCGATTTAAAATCCATCTCCACCTGTGGCCAGTTCTTGTGGAAATTTTCTAACGCGGGCGTCAGCCACTGAATACAGCTATGGCACTCGATGGCAATGCGCAAGCGTGTCTGCTGTGGTTCATTGCAGGCTTGCAGTGCCTGACTGATTTGCGGCAGTACCTGGTTTGCCAGTTGCAACAGGATTTCTCCCTGCGGTGTAAAGCGTAGCGGCTGGCTTTTACGCACAAATAGCCGGAAGCCAAGGCGTTGTTCCAGATCGCTAAACTGGTGAGACAGGGCGGATTGCGTCTGATGCAATGTCGCCGCAGCGGCTGCGAGCGAGCCGCAGTTCCGCAACGCTTGTAGCGTTTTCAGGTGTTTTACTTCGATCATGAAAGTCCTTCACTTCGGCATGAATAATTTGCGCTTGAGGAATATACAGTAACTGGCAAATATGGATGTGTAAACATCTGGACGTCTAAATACCAAAAATTCCACAAGGGGCATATAATGACAATTCTTAATCACACCCTCGGTTTCCCTCGCGTTGGCCTGCGTCGCGAGCTGAAAAAAGCGCAAGAGAGTTATTGGGCGGGGAACTCCACGCGTGAAGAACTGCTGGCAGTAGGGCGTGAATTGCGTGCTCGTCACTGGGATCAACAAAAGCAGGCGGGTATCGACCTGCTGCCGGTGGGTGATTTTGCCTGGTACGATCATGTCCTGACCACCAGCCTGCTGCTGGGTAACGTTCCGGCGCGTCACCAGAACAAAGATGGTTCGGTAGATATCGACACCCTGTTCCGTATTGGTCGTGGACGTGCACCGACTGGCGAACCTGCGGCGGCAGCGGAAATGACCAAATGGTTTAACACCAACTATCACTACATGGTGCCGGAGTTCGTTAAAGGCCAACAGTTCAAACTGACCTGGACGCAGCTGTTGGAGGAAGTGGACGAGGCGCTGGCGCTGGGCCACAAGGTCAAGCCCGTGCTGCTGGGGCCGGTTACCTACCTGTGGCTGGGTAAAGTGAAAGGTGAACAGTTTGATCGCCTGAGCCTGCTGAACGACATTCTGCCGGTTTATCAGCAAGTGTTGGCAGAACTGGCAAAACGCGGCATTGAGTGGGTACAGATCGACGAACCGGCTCTGGTACTGGAACTGCCGCAGGCGTGGCTGGACGCATACAAACCCGCTTACGACGCCCTCCAGGGACAGGTGAAACTGCTGCTGACCACCTATTTTGAAGGCGTAACGCCAAATCTCGACACCATTACTGCGCTGCCTGTTCAGGGTCTGCATGTCGATCTCGTACATGGTAAAGATGACGTTGCTGAACTGCACAAGCGTCTGCCTTCTGACTGGCTGCTATCTGCTGGTCTTATCAATGGTCGTAACGTCTGGCGCGCCGATCTTACCGAGAAATATGTGCAAATTAAGGACATTGTCGGCAAACGTGATTTGTGGGTGGCATCTTCCTGCTCACTGCTGCACAGCCCCATCGACCTGAGCGTGGAAACGCGTCTTGATGCAGAAGTGAAAAGCTGGTTTGCCTTCGCCCTACAAAAATGCCATGAACTGGCACTGCTGCGCGATGCGCTGAACAGTGGTGACACGGCTGCTCTGGCAGAGTGGAGCGCCCCGATTCAGGCGCGTCGTCACTCTACCCGCGTCCATAATCCGGCAGTAGAAAAGCGTCTGGCAGCGATCACCGCGCAGGACAGTCAGCGTGCGAACGTTTATGAAGTGCGTGCTGAAGCCCAGCGTGCGCGTTTTAAACTGCCAGCCTGGCCGACCACCACGATTGGCTCTTTCCCGCAAACCACAGAAATCCGTACCCTGCGTCTGGATTTCAAAAAGGGTAATCTCGACGCCAACAACTATCGTACGGGCATTGCAGAACATATCAAGCAGGCCATTGTTGAGCAAGAACGTCTAGGTCTGGATGTGCTGGTGCATGGTGAGGCCGAGCGTAATGACATGGTGGAATACTTTGGCGAGCACCTGGATGGCTTTGTCTTTACGCAAAACGGTTGGGTACAGAGCTACGGTTCCCGCTGCGTGAAGCCACCGATTGTCATTGGTGACGTTAGCCGCCCGGCACCGATTACTGTGGAGTGGGCGAAGTATGCGCAATCGCTGACCGACAAACCGGTGAAAGGGATGCTGACTGGCCCGGTGACCATTCTCTGCTGGTCGTTCCCGCGTGAAGATGTCAGCCGTGAAACCATCGCCAAACAAATTGCGCTGGCGCTTCGTGATGAAGTGGCCGATCTGGAAGCGGCTGGAATTGGCATCATCCAGATTGATGAACCGGCGCTACGCGAAGGTTTACCGCTGCGTCGCAGCGACTGGGATGCCTATCTCCAGTGGGGCGTGGAGGCTTTCCGTATCAACGCTGCCGTAGCGAAAGATGACACGCAAATCCATACTCACATGTGTTACTGCGAGTTCAACGACATCATGGATTCTATTGCGGCGCTGGACGCAGACGTCATCACAATCGAAACCTCGCGTTCCGACATGGAGTTGCTGGAGTCGTTTGAAGAGTTTGATTATCCGAATGAAATTGGCCCTGGCGTCTATGACATTCACTCGCCGAACGTACCGAGTGTGGAATGGATTGAATCCCTGCTGAAGAAAGCAGCACAACGTATTCCGGCAGAGCGCCTGTGGGTCAACCCGGACTGCGGTCTGAAAACGCGCGGCTGGCCAGAAACCCGCGCGGCGCTGGCGAACATGGTGCAGGCGGCTCAGAATTTGCGTCGGGGGTAAATACAAATCGGGTGGTAACACCACCCGTGAGATTGCTGACAAACGCAAAACTGCCTGATGCGCTACGCTTATCAGGCCTACGAAGTTCCTGCAATATATTGAATTTGCGCATTTTTGTAGGCCGGATAAGGCGTTCACGCCGCATCCGGCATGAACAACGTGCACTTTGCAAACAATCTGTCGGGTGGCAACGCCACCCGTTTTTCTCATTACAGCGACTTCTTCCCACCATACTGCGTAAACCATTCCAGCATTCGCTGCCAGCCATCTTTCGCCGACTCGGCGTGATAGCTCGGGCGATAATCCGCATTGAACGCATGCCCGGCATCCGGGTAAACAATAATTTCTGCTTTCGCATTAGCAGCCCGCAGCGCCTGACGCATGGTTTCGACGCTCTCCTGCGGAATGCTGTTATCCTGACCGCCATATAAGCCAAGAACCGGCGCGTTAAGATCGGTTGCGATATCAACCGGTTGTTTCGGTGAGTTCAGCGACTTATCGCCTGTCAGCTTGCCGTACCACGCTACCGCCGCTTTCAGCTGTGGGTTGTGCGCGGCATACAGCCAGGTGATACGTCCACCCCAGCAAAATCCGGTGATCATTAAGCGATGAACATCGCCGCCGTTGCGTGACGCCCAACTGGCGACATGATCGAGATCGGCCAGCACTTGTGAGTCAGGCACTTTCGCCACCAGACTGCTTAGTAGTGTGGGGATATCGGCGAAATCATTCGGATCGCCTTCGCGGAAGTAAAGTTCTGGTGCGATAGCCAGATACCCCTCCAGCGCCAGACGGCGACAAATATCGCGGATATGTTCATGCACGCCAAAAATTTCTTGCACTACAATGACCACAGGCAGCGGGCCATCGCTTTGCTTTGGTCTGGCGTGGTAAGCAGGCATGTTATCCCCTTGTGAAGGGATAGAGGTGAAGCCTGCCACAATCGCGTCGTCCGGGGTCTGAACGATGGTCGAAGCGAGAGGTGATGCAGCAGGTGCAAATCCAGATTGTTGTGTTGTTGTCATGGGACTCTCCGTACCCTTATAAAAATTTGCGCAATGTTAACTATAGACAGCGTGCAACAATTCACATTGCCTCAAATGGTTCATCTTTTAAGCAGTGTTACTGAATTAAGAGTTAATTGTGTGATTTACGTCACTTTTGATGAGTAAATTTATGCAACACATTTGCATCATGGTGATGAGTGTCACGAAAAAATGTTAAATCCTTCGGTAAAGTGTCTTTTTGCTTCTTCTGACTAAACCGATTCACAGAGGAGTTGTATATGTCCAAGTCTGATGTTTTTCATCTCGGCCTCACTAAAAACGATTTACAAGGGGCTACGCTTGCCATCGTCCCTGGCGACCCGGATCGTGTGGAAAAGATCGCCGTGCTGATGGATAAGCCGGTTAAACTGGCATCTCACCGCGAATTCACCACCTGGCGCGCGGAGCTGGATGGTAAACCTGTTATCGTCTGCTCTACCGGTATCGGCGGCCCGTCTACTTCTATTGCTGTTGAAGAGCTGGCACAACTGGGCATTCGCACCTTCCTGCGTATCGGTACAACTGGCGCTATCCAGCCGCATATTAATGTTGGTGATGTACTGGTTACCACGGCGTCTGTTCGTCTGGATGGCGCGAGCCTGCACTTCGCACCGCTGGAGTTCCCGGCTGTTGCTGATTTTGAATGTACGACTGCGCTGGTCGAAGCCGCGAAATCTATTGGCGCAACCACTCACGTTGGCGTAACCGCCTCTTCTGATACCTTCTACCCAGGCCAGGAACGTTACGACACCTATTCCGGTCGCGTTGTGCGTCACTTTAAAGGTTCGATGGAAGAGTGGCAGGCAATGGGCGTGATGAACTATGAAATGGAATCTGCAACTCTGCTGACCATGTGTGCAAGTCAGGGCCTGCGCGCCGGTATGGTGGCGGGCGTTATCGTTAACCGCACCCAACAAGAGATCCCGAATGCTGAGACGATGAAACAAACCGAAAGCCATGCGGTGAAAATCGTAGTGGAAGCGGCGCGTCGTCTGCTGAAGTAAAAAACGCCCCCGACTTTGGGGAGCATTCAGATGGTTGATAACATGCGCTTTGTTCATGCCGGATGCGGCATGGACGCCTTATCCGGCCTACAAAAGTATGCAAATTCAATACATTGCATTTCTGTGGTAGGCCTGATAAGCGCAGCGCATCAGGCAATTTAGCGTTTGCCATCAGTCTCACATTTCCCAACATCAGGGAGCGATATCAATTACTGACGCCGTAAGCGCATAATTTTGCGGATTATTGGCGTCAGTAGCGTAAAGGCTGCCAGTGTCAGTAATGCCAGTGTGATCGGTCGGGTATACAGAAAGTCGAGTGACCCCCCTGAAAGCGACAACGCGCGGCGAAAATTACTTTCCGCCATTGGCCCCATAATCAATGCCAGTACTACGGGTGACGCCGGATATCCCCCTTTCTGCATGAAATAGCCCACTACGCCCGCAATCAGCATAATGCCGACATCAAACAGGCTATTGTTCAGTGCATAAGTCCCGACAACACAAAGCGCGAGAATCATCGGCGTGAGAATATTACCGGGAATTTTCACCACGTTGCCGATGACTTTCAAAGAGAGCAGTCCAAGAACCAGCAGCATGAAGTAACAGAAGATCATGCCGACAAACAGCGTATAAACCATATCGCCGTGGTCGGTAAACATCAGCGGGCCTGGTTGCATTCCCTGTAACGTTAACGCGCCCAGCATGATGGCGGTTACCGCATCGCCAGGGATCCCCAGCGTCAGCATAGGTAACAATGCGCCACCGGTGCAGCCATTCGCGCCTGCCTCACAGGAGGCCACAGCTTTAATTTCACCCTTACCAAAGTTTTCTGGTGTATTACTGAAACGACGTGTTTCGTTATAGGCAACAAAAGCTGCAATATCTGCCCCCGCACCGGGGATCATGCCGATAAAAACCCCTAATCCTGATGAGCGCAAAATGGTGAGTGCGATACGGCGTAGTGTTTGCCAGGGCAGTAGCAGACTGCCGATAACCACTTTCGCACCCTGACGAATTTGCTGATTTTGCTCCATAGAGCGGAATGCTTCTGAAGCCGCGAATAAACCAATCATCACTGGGATAAATGGCACATTCATCAGTTCCACAAATCCGTCCGTGAAGCGTGGAAAACCGCCCATTGGATCAAGGCCTATCGTTGCGATCAGCAATCCACCAACCCCGGCAATCAGCCCTTTAATCAACGACTCACCGGAAATACTGGCAATAATGCTCAGTCCGAAAGTTGCCAGGGCGAAAGACTCCGAGGCACTAAATTTCAACGCCCAACTTGCAAGTAGTGGAGAGAGAAACATCAACACGATAATGCTGATCGTTCCGCCACTAAAGGAAGAGAAGGTGGCAGTGCTCAATGCCAGCCCGGCTTTTCCCTGCTTCGTCAGTTCATAACCGTCAATTGCAGTGGCTGCTGCGGCAGGCGTTCCTGGAATTTTGAGCAAAATCGCAGTTATGGAACCGCCATATACGCCGCCAAAAAAGACGCCGCAAATCATCAACAAACCAGACACAGGCTCCATGCCGTAGGTGAAAGGCAGCAAAATCGCCACTCCCATGGTCGCTGTCAGACCGGGCAAGGCGCCAATCACAATGCCCAGCATCACCCCAAAAGTGGCAAACAGCAGCGCCTGAGGATGGCTGAACAGCGTCGATAAACCCTGAGCTAAAAGTTCACTTTCAAACATTGCTGGCCCCTGTTATTCGAAAAATGTGCCGACGGGTAAGGGAACCTGTAACGCTTCGACAAACAGCAACCAGAGGATCGCTGTCAACAGTAGCGCAATAACGGGTGTGAGTAGCCATCGTCTGTAGCCCATCAACGTCATAATGATGATGAGAAAAACAGGTGTGGTAATGAGATAACCGCAGTAACTCATCGCCACAATATAAAAAGCGGTTGTCGCAATTCCCGCTGTTGTTTTCCTGAATGCCGGTTTTTCCTGTGGGAGGAGAGGGGATTCAGATGTTGTCAGCATTGAATTACGTATCACCAACAAGATAGCGAGCACAATCAGGGCGCAGGCATAAAAGGTAGGGAAGGCGCTTGCACCGGGATCTGTTTCAATGGCGGTTGCTGGAAAATCAGCGGCATTAAAAATAACCGTTCCAGCAACCACACAAAGTAACAACGCCACCACCACGGTGGATGAGAGGCGTTTGCGGTGCGGCACGGCAAGTTGAGCAACAGACTGTTTTGTGTTCATCTACCGTACCTTGTGGTTATTTTTTCAGACCCAGGCGAGTCAGTAATTCATCAAAGTACTGTTCCTGAGCGCTGATTTGCGTCTGGAAGCTGGCACCGTCAAGCCATGCATAGTTGAGATTCAGCTTTTGCAGTGAATCCTGGAATGCGGGCTCTTCAGCCGTCTCTTTTGCTGCCTTCGATAGAACCTCAACAACATCTTGCGGTGTTTTTTGCGACACAATCAGGCCGCGCCAGGTGCCGATGGAGAGATCAACGCCTTTCTCTTTTAACGTCGGTACGTCAGGCATGGTTTTCACGCGTTCATCAGCCATCACCACCAATGTCTTAAGCTTGCCGCCCTTCACATGGTTGATAACTTCGCCAGGGCTAACAGCAACCGCTTCAATATGTCCGCCTAACAGACCTGTAATTGCAGGCGCTGCGCCGTCATAAGGGACATGAGAAAACTTCGCGCCCGTTTTGTCTTCCAGCGCAGCCGCCGCCAGATGCCAGATAGCCCCGGTGCCTGAGTTGCCAATGCGTACTTTTCCGGGATTCGCTTTGGCGTAAGTCATAAATTCGTCATAGCTATTCCACGGTGCGTCAGCACGGACGGTGATAGCCGCTGGATCAGCATTCAGACGGGCGATGGGTTTGAAGTCGCTGGTTTTAAAACGCACCATTCCGAGGCTGGGAAGGGTGGTCAGTTCAACCGTGCCTAAACCGATTTTGTATCCGTTAGGGCGGGCAGCCGCGATTTCACTCAGGCCGATAGCACCGCCGCCGCCAGGTTTATTGATAACCCCGACGCTGACAGGTAAATGGTTTTTGGCGGCATCAGCAAAGGCGCGAGCAACAAGGTCTGTACCGCCTCCGGCAGCATAGGGCACGATGAGTTCGATCTGTTTCGTTGGGTAGGAAGCAGCCTGTACAGGCGCAGTGCTGAGTGTAACGCCTGCAAGAAGTGCCAGAGCTGCTATTTTTTGGGGTAAGGTAAGATGCTTTATCATTATTTCATATCCTTATTTATCAGTTAGTTGTTATTCAAATTGTTCCATGTGTTCACAAACTGCACTGCATTTTCATAAACTTGCTCCGGCGTCATGCCGGGGCGATATAGCGCAGAACCGAGGCCAAAGCCGTTTGCGCCGTGGTTCAGGTAACGCGCCATTGTTTCCGGTGTGATACCGCCAACCGGTAACATCGGAATGGATTGAGGAATAACCGCACGCCAGGCTTTGGTGACTTCTGGCGTAATTTGTTCAGCCGGGAACAGCTTGATGGCATTGGCGCCATGTTCAATGGCAGCAAAAGCTTCGGTGGGCGTAGCGACACCTGGCGCACAATACATACCCAGTGCACGGGCGCGACGGATCACCGCAGTATCGCAATGTGGCATCACGATAATCTGGCCTCCTGCTTCTTTAACCGCGACCACCTGCTCTACCGAAAGCACAGTTCCGGCGCCAACCAGACCGTCCTTAGGCAGGGCGTCACGCAGTAAACTGATACTTTGCAACGGCTCCGGCGAGTTCATGGGGATCTCCATTAAACGAAATCCGGCGGCGTACAGCTTTTCGCCGATGGCGACAACCTCATCCGGTTTCACGCCGCGTAAAATGGCGACTAACCCGGTTTTTTGTAAAAGCGTATTAAATGGCATGGGTACATTCCCTGGCGTTGGTGATGAGTAGCCCGGCAGCGTGAGCGATTTGCCATAATCCCTGTTCAGTGGCATTAGGAATGGTGTGTAGCTGTCTGTCGGGAAAAATGTGGCTGAATGCTCGTGAATAGCGGCTGTTCAGAGTGGCGCTACCGATTAAGGCGATCGGTGTTGTGGCGGGTAAATCGCGCAGCAAACTGGATGCCAGGCCACATAATTCATGACCTATCAGTAACCCGGAAAGGTAATCGCCCTGTGAGGACGGTGTGAGATTATCGGTCAGCAGGCGCGAACGAGTCGAAAACAGTGTCGATAATAATCCGGTCTGATGATGTTCACGTGCAGCCTCCAACCCAAGAGCAAAGGCGTCCCAGTATGGTTCATCTCCTGGACGCATGGTGGCACCGAGAATCGAATGGCGGGATAAAACATCAAATAACTCGCCCGTCATAAAAGTTCGGAAATCGGTAATGGTGTTGTTTTCAATGATTGCCCATTTCGCATGTGTGCCAGGTAAGCCAATCAGCACCGGCACATTTTTACGAATAGCATCTTGCATGACCGGTTCTATTGCGATGGCACCGAAGATTTGCGTCTCTTCGCCACGCATTACTTCGGGCATTTCACCTTCTTTAATCACACCGGGAATGATGTGCAGCATTGTCTGCTGCTGGTGGATAACAGGCGTCAGCTGCTTTGCCAGACTATCGACAGTGACCGGGCAAGGTAAATAAGCCGCTGGTTGCCATCCTTGCGCACTGCCGATCATGCCGCAAGCCAGAACCTGGCATGGGGATTGCGCCAGCCAGTCGCCGCAGACACGTAAAAACGTATTGTGGAAAGCTTCCTCACGTGTTGCTGTCTGGGAAGGTAATTTCATGATCCCCCAGGGGAATTCACGTTTTTCTTGTGGATTTGGTGAGTCGCCAAAACGCCATGCACGAAGCGATGATGTTCCCCAGTCCAGGGCAATAAATGAGGGTGCTTCCGACATTAGTCGTTTCCTTTAGTCATGGTTTAATTATCTTTGCGGATGTGCTTACCCCAGCCCAGTTCAGCGGATATCTCTTCTGCACAGGATTTGACGTAAGGTGCCAGTTCTTCAAGACGTGTCAGGGACATATATGTGGTGGTACTGGCGACAGAAATGGCCGCCACAATTTCATCCCGGGCGTTGTAAATGGGGGCTGCAACGCAACGGATAGTCGGCTCATTCTCTTCCAGATCAAAAGCAAAACCACAGGCGGCATAACGGCGCATGTTTTGTATAAATGCGCCCAGTTTCGTTTCATCACCGCAAGTCAAAAACAACGTGCGCCACTCCTCTTCCGTTCGGTTGAGAATCAATGCTTTACCAATTCCCGTGATTGCCAGCGGCATGCGATGCCCGGGACGTGAGCGCATTTCTAACCCGCGCTGACTGTTGATCTTTTCCAGATAAAGTACTGCGTTGTCGTCAACGACCCCCAGATGCACCGTATCGAGGGTATAGCGAGCAAGACGCTGCAAAATGGGTTGCGCTACTTCATACAGTGAGGTGCTTTCCAGAGCACGGGCGCCGAATTCGATTAGTTTCGCGCCGAGTTGGTAGCCTTGCGTCGGGACATGACGCAGATAGCGTTGTTCTACCAGAACAGTGACTAAACGGTGGGTTGTACTACGGGTAGTTCCCGTAAACTCACCGATGCTTTTCAGGTCATGGCAGCCGTTATAAACAGCGTTGAGAACCTCCAGCCCACGTAATAACGTTTGTGCGCCGGTGGTATTTAGCGTGGTTTTTGCCATAAGTTTCTCCTGATGATGTTGCTGAAGTTTTCCACAGAATGAAGTACGGAAAAGGTGATTGTTCCCACAATATAAAATCAATCTCATATAGTGGGATTGGTTTGCGTAAATTAACGATCGTTTTGCGGAGCGCCTCGCAGGAAATGCCTTTCCAACTGGACGTTTGTACAGCACAATTCTATTTTGTGCGGGTAAGTTGTTGCGTCAGGAGGCTTTGTGGATTTCTCAATCATTGTTTATGCCATTATTGCGCTGGTTAGTGTGGCCATTGGCTGGCTGTTTGCCAGTTATCAGCATGCACAGCAAAAAGCCGAGCAATTAGCTGAACGTGAAGAGATGGTCGCGGAGTTAAGTGCGGCAAAACAACAAATTACCCAAAGTGAGCACTGGCGCACAGAGTGTGAATTGCTCAATAACGAAGTGCGTAGCCTACAAAGTATCAATACCTCTCTGGAGGCGGATCTGCGTGAAGTGACCACGCGGATGGAAGCTGCACAGCAACATGCTGACGATAAGATTCGCCAGATGATCAACAGCGAACAGCGGCTCAGTGAACAGTTTGAAAATCTCGCCAATCGAATTTTTGAGCACAGTAATCGTCGTGTTGATGAACAAAATCGTCAGAGTTTGAACAGCTTGCTATCGCCGCTACGGGAGCAACTGGATGGCTTTCGCCGCCAGGTACAGGACAGTTTTGGTAAAGAAGCACAAGAACGCCATACCCTGACTCACGAAATTCGTAATCTACAGCAACTCAACGCGCAAATGGCCCAGGAAGCGATCAACCTGACTCGCGCGCTGAAAGGCGATAATAAAACACAGGGGAACTGGGGCGAGGTGGTGTTAACGCGCGTGCTGGAGGCATCTGGCTTGCGTGAAGGGTATGAATATGAAACCCAGGTCAGCATAGAAAACGATGCGCGTTCGCGGATGCAGCCAGATGTTATCGTACGGTTGCCACAGGGGAAAGATGTGGTGATCGACGCCAAAATGACGTTGGTCGCGTATGAGCGCTACTTCAACGCGGAAGATGACTATACCCGCGAAAGCGCGCTGCAGGAGCATATCGCCTCGGTGCGTAATCACATTCGCTTGCTGGGACGCAAAGATTATCAACAGCTGCCGGGGCTGCGAACTCTGGATTACGTGCTGATGTTTATTCCTGTGGAACCGGCATTTCTACTGGCGCTGGACCGTCAGCCGGAGTTAATTACCGAGGCGTTAAAGAACAACATAATGCTGGTTAGTCCCACCACGCTGCTGGTGGCGTTGCGTACTATCGCCAACCTGTGGCGTTATGAGCATCAAAGCCGCAACGCTCAGCAAATCGCCGACCGCGCCAGCAAGCTGTACGACAAGATGCGTCTGTTTGTCGATGATATGTCTGCGATTGGTCAAAGCCTGGACAAAGCGCAGGATAACTATCGTCAGGCAATGAAAAAACTTTCTTCAGGTCGCGGAAATGTGCTGGCGCAGGCAGAAGCGTTTCGCGGTTTAGGGGTAGAAATTAAACGCGAGATTAATCCAGATTTGGCGGAACAAGCGGTGAGTCAGGATGAAGAATATCGACTGCGATCAGTTCCAGAGCAGCCGAATGATGAAGCTTATCAACGCGATGATGAATATAATCAGCAATCGAACTAGCCCATTAGGGGTAGTTGCACCGGGTAGAAATCTAGGGCAACGACGCCCAATCTGTTACACTTCTGGAACAATTTTTTGATGAGCAGGCATTGAGATGGTGGATAAGTCACAAGAAACGACGCACTTTGGTTTTCAGACCGTCGCGAAGGAACAAAAAGCGGATATGGTCGCCCATGTTTTCCATTCCGTGGCATCAAAATACGATGTCATGAATGATTTGATGTCATTTGGTATTCATCGTTTATGGAAGCGATTCACGATCGATTGTAGCGGCGTACGCCGTGGGCAGACCGTGCTGGATCTGGCTGGCGGTACTGGCGACCTGACAGCGAAATTCTCCCGTCTGGTCGGCGAAACTGGCAAAGTCGTGCTCGCTGATATCAATGAATCCATGCTCAAAATGGGTCGCGAGAAGCTGCGTAATATCGGTGTGATTGGCAATGTTGAGTATGTTCAGGCGAACGCTGAGGCGCTGCCGTTCCCGGATAACACCTTTGACTGCATCACTATTTCGTTTGGTCTGCGTAACGTCACCGACAAAGATAAAGCGCTACGTTCGATGTATCGCGTGCTGAAACCCGGCGGTCGTCTGTTGGTACTTGAGTTCTCGAAGCCGATTATCGAGCCGCTAAGTAAAGCCTATGATGCTTACTCCTTCCATGTGCTGCCGCGTATTGGTTCGCTGGTGGCGAACGACGCCGATAGCTACCGTTATCTGGCAGAATCTATCCGTATGCATCCCGATCAGGATACTTTGAAAGCCATGATGCAGGATGCCGGATTTGAAAGTGTCGACTATTACAACCTGACGGCAGGTGTTGTGGCGCTGCATCGTGGTTATAAGTTCTGACAGGAGTACGACTATGCCTTTTAAACCTTTAGTGACGGCAGGAATTGAACGTCTGCTCAACACCTTCCTGTATCGCTCACCCGCGCTGAAAACGGCCCGTTCGCGTCTGCTGGGTAAAGTGCTGCGCGTGGAGGTAAAAGGCTTTTCTACGTCGCTGATTTTGGTATTCAGTGAACGCCAGGTCGATGTGCTCGGTGAATGGGCGGGTGATGCTGATTGCACTGTGATCGCTTACGCCAGCGTGTTGCCGAAACTCCGCGATCGTCAGCAGCTTGCCGCGCTGATCCGTAGTGGCGAGCTGGAAGTGCAGGGCGATATTCAGGTCGTACAGAACTTCGTGGCGTTGGCTGATTTGGCTGAGTTTGATCCTGCGGAATTGCTGGCGCCTTATACCGGTGATATTGCTGCCGAAGGTATCAGCAAAGCGCTGCGTGGTGGTGCAAAGTTTCTATATCATGGCATTCAGCGCCAGCAACGTTATGCGGCGGAAGCGATTACTGAAGAGTGGCGTATGGCGCCGGGTCCGCTGGAAGTCGCCTGGTTTGCGGAAGAGACGGCTGCCGTTGAGCGTGCTGTAGATGCCCTGGCCAAACGGTTGGAAAAACTGGAGGCAGTTTAATGACGCCAGGTGAAGTACGGCGCCTGTATTTCATCATTCGCACTTTTTTAAGCTACGGACTTGATGAACTGATTCCTAAAATGCGTATCACCCTGCCGCTACGGTTGTGGCGATATTCATTATTCTGGATGCCGAATCGGCACAAAGACAAACCGTTAGGTGAACGGCTTCGGCTGGCGCTGCAAGAACTGGGTCCGGTATGGATCAAGTTCGGGCAGATGCTGTCGACGCGCCGTGACCTTTTCCCGCCGCATATTGCTGACCAACTGGCGCTCTTACAGGATAAAGTTGCGCCTTTTGATGGCGAACTGGCGAAGCAACAGATTGAAACTGCAATGGGTGGCCTGCCGGTGGAAGCGTGGTTTGACGATTTTGAAATCAAGCCGCTGGCGTCGGCCTCTATCGCTCAGGTTCATACCGCGCGATTGAAATCGAATGGCAAAGAGGTGGTGATTAAAGTCATCCGCCCGGATATTTTGCCGGTTATTAAAGCGGATCTGAAACTTATCTACCGCCTGGCCCGTTGGGTACCGCGTTTGCTGCCGGATGGTCGCCGTCTGCGTCCAACCGAAGTGGTGCGTGAGTATGAAAAAACGCTGATAGATGAACTGAATTTGCTGCGGGAATCTGCTAACGCCATTCAGCTTCGGCGCAATTTTGAAAATAGCCCGATGCTCTACATCCCGGAAGTTTACCCTGACTATTGCAGTGAAGGGATGATGGTGATGGAGCGTATTTACGGCATACCCGTTTCTGATGTCGCAGCCCTGGAGAAAAACGGCACCAACATGAAATTGCTGGCAGAACGCGGCGTGCAGGTGTTCTTTACTCAGGTTTTTCGTGACAGCTTTTTTCATGCCGATATGCACCCAGGCAACATTTTCGTAAGCTATGAACACCCGGAAAACCCGAAATATATCGGTATTGATTGCGGTATTGTCGGTTCGCTAAACAAAGAAGATAAACGCTATCTGGCAGAGAACTTTATCGCCTTCTTTAACCGTGACTACCGCAAAGTGGCAGAACTGCATGTCGATTCCGGCTGGGTTCCTCCAGATACTAACGTTGAAGAGTTCGAATTTGCCATTCGTACTGTCTGCGAGCCTATCTTTGAAAAACCGCTGGCCGAAATTTCGTTTGGACATGTGCTGTTAAATCTGTTTAATACGGCACGTCGCTTTAATATGGAAGTACAGCCGCAACTGGTGTTACTTCAGAAAACCCTGCTCTATGTTGAAGGGGTAGGACGGCAGCTTTATCCGCAGCTTGATTTATGGAAAACTGCAAAACCTTTCCTTGAGTCGTGGATTAAAGAGCAGGTCGGCATCCCCGCGCTGGTGAGGGCATTTAAGGAAAAAGCGCCATTCTGGATCGAAAAAATGCCAGAACTGCCTGAACTGGTTTATGACAGTTTGCGCCAGGGCAAGTATTTACAGCACAGTGTTGATAAGATTGCGCGCGAGTTACAGTCTAACCATGTGCGTCAGGGGCAATCCCGTTATTTATTGGGGATTGGGGCGACGTTAGTGTTAAGTGGCACATTCTTGCTGGTCAGCCGACCTGAATGGGGGCTGATGCCGGGTTGGTTAATGGCGGCTGGCCTGGTGGCCTGGTTTGTCGGCTGGCGCAAAATGCGCTGATTTTTTCATCGCTCAAGGCGGGCTGCATAACGTATAATGTGGCCTTATTCAATCATCATCTACCACAGAGGAACATGTATGGGTGGTATCAGTATTTGGCAGTTATTGATTATTGCCGTCATCGTTGTACTGCTTTTTGGCACCAAAAAGCTCGGCTCCATCGGTTCCGATCTTGGTGCGTCGATCAAAGGCTTTAAAAAAGCAATGAGCGATGATGAACCTAAGCAGGATAAAACCAGTCAGGATGCTGATTTTACTGCAAAAACTATCGCCGATAAGCAGGCGGACGTGAATCAGGAACAGGCTAAAACAGAAGACGCAAAGCGCCACGATAAAGAGCAGGTGTAATCCGTGTTTGATATCGGTTTTAGCGAACTGCTATTGGTATTCATTATCGGCCTCGTTGTTTTGGGGCCGCAACGACTGCCTGTGGCGGTAAAAACGGTAGCGGGCTGGATTCGTGCGTTGCGCTCACTGGCGACAACGGTGCAGAACGAACTGACCCAGGAGTTAAAACTCCAGGAGTTTCAGGACAGCCTGAAAAAGGTTGAAAAAGCGAGCCTGACTAACCTGACGCCAGAGCTGAAAGCGTCAATGGATGAACTGCGCCAGGCTGCGGAGTCGATGAAACGTTCTTACGTTGCGAATGATCCTGAAAAGGCAAGCGATGAAGCGCACACCATCCATAATCCGGTGGTGAAAGGCAATGAGTCTGCGCATGAGGGAGTAATCCCTGCTGCTGCCGAAACACAGGTTAGTTCGCCGGAACAAAAACCGGAGACTACGCCAGAACCGGTGGTAAAACCTGCTGCGGACGCTGAGCCGAAAACCGCTGCACCTTCCCCTTCGTCGAGTGATAAACCGTAAACATGTCTGTAGAAGATACTCAACCGCTTATCACGCATCTGATTGAGCTGCGTAAGCGTCTGCTGAACTGCATTATCGCGGTGATCGTGATATTCCTGTGTCTGGTCTATTTTGCCAATGACATCTATCACCTGGTCTCTGCGCCGTTGATTAAGCAGCTGCCGCAAGGTTCAACGATGATTGCCACTGACGTGGCGTCGCCGTTCTTTACGCCGATCAAGCTGACCTTTATGGTGTCGCTGATTTTGTCAGCGCCAGTGATTCTCTACCAGGTGTGGGCGTTTATTGCCCCCGCACTGTATAAGCACGAACGTCGCCTGGTGGTGCCGCTGCTGGTCTCCAGTTCTCTGCTATTTTATATCGGTATGGCGTTCGCCTATTTTGTGGTTTTTCCGTTGGCGTTTGGTTTTCTCGCCAATACCGCACCGGAAGGAGTACAGGTATCTACCGACATCGCCAGCTATTTAAGCTTCGTGATGGCGCTGTTTATGGCGTTCGGCGTTTCGTTCGAAGTGCCGGTGGCGATTGTACTTCTGTGCTGGATGGGGATTACCACACCAGAAGATTTGCGCAAAAAACGGCCGTATGTACTGGTCGGCGCATTCGTCGTCGGGATGTTGTTGACGCCGCCGGATGTCTTCTCGCAAACGCTGCTGGCAGTTCCGATGTATTTTCTGTTTGAAATCGGTGTTTTCTTCTCACGCTTTTACGTTGGTAAAGGTCGAAACCGGGAAGAAGAAAATGACGCTGAAGCAGAAAGCGAAAAAACTAAAGAATAAATTCAACCGCCCGTCAGGGCGGTTGTCATATGGGGGGCAGGATGTTTGATATTGGCGTTAATTTGACCAGCTCACAATTTGCGAAAGATCGTGATGATATCGTAACGCGTGCTTTTGCTGCGGGGGTTAATGGGCTGCTCATCACCGGTACTAACTTGCGCGAAAGCCAGCAGGCGCAAAAGCTGGCGCGGCACTATCCGCGCTGTTGGTCAACGGCGGGCGTGCATCCTCATGACAGCAGTCAATGGCAAGCTGCGACCGAAGAAGCGATCATTGAGCTGGCCTCGCAGCCAGAAGTAGTGGCGATTGGCGAGTGCGGCCTCGACTTTAACCGCAACTTTTCCACGCCGGAAGAGCAAGAACGAGCCTTTGTCGCCCAGTTGCGCATTGCTGCAGAGTTAAATATGCCGGTATTTATGCACTGTCGTGATGCCCACGAGCGATTTATGACGTTGCTGGAGCCGTGGCTGGATAAACTGCCTGGCGCAGTGTTGCACTGTTTTACCGGTACGTGCGAAGAGATGCAGGAGTGCGTGGCGCGTGGGATTTATATCGGCATTACCGGTTGGGTTTGCGACGAACGACGTGGACTGGAACTGCGGGAACTGTTGCCGTTGATTCCGGCGGAGAAATTACTGGTTGAGACTGATGCGCCGTATTTGCTCCCACGCGATCTCACTCCGAAGCCATCGTCACGGCGCAATGAACCCGCGAATCTTCCCCATATTCTGCAACGCATTGCGCACTGGCGTGGGGAAGATGCTGCGTGGCTGGCGGCAACCACAGATAACAACGTTAAAACGCTGTTTGGGATCGCGTTTTAGAGCTTACGGAACTCGGTGTTCTTCACACTGTGCTTAATCTCTTTATTGATCAGATTAAGGAGTAGCATGGAACGCGCTTCACCGTCGGGCTCGGTAAAAATGGCCTGAAAACCTTCGAATGCGCCTTCAGTGATAATTACTTTATCACCAGGATACGGCGTTGATGGATCGACAATATCTTCCGGTTTATATATCGATAACTGATGAATTACGGCAGATGGAACTATCGCTGGCGACGGACCAAAGCGCACGAAGTGGCTGACGCCGCGAGTGGCACTGATGGTCGTGGTATGAATCACTTCTGGATCGAATTCTACAAACAGGTAGTTGGGGAACAACGGTTCACTGACTGCGGTACGTTTGCCACGCACGATTTTCTCCAGAGTGATCATCGGCGCCAGGCAATTAACCGCCTGTCTTTCGAGGTGTTCCTGGGCACGTTGAAGTTGCCCGCGCTTGCAGTACAGTAAATACCAGGCTTGCATAATGACTCTTATCCGTTTAATCGGGGCGAAAGGATAGCAAAAGCTTTACGCTAAGTTAATTATATTCCCCGGTTTGAGTTATACCGTCAGAGTTCACGCTAATTTAACAAATTTACAGCATCGCGCAGATGAACGCCGTATAATGGGCGCAGATTAAGAGGCTACAATGGACGCCATGAAATATAACGACTTACGCGACTTCTTGACGCTGCTTGAACAGCAAGGTGAGTTAAAACGTATTACGCTTCCGGTGGACCCGCATCTGGAAATCACTGAAATTGCCGACCGCACGTTGCGTGCCGGTGGTCCTGCGCTGTTGTTCGAAAACCCGAAGGGTTATTCAATGCCGGTGCTGTGTAACCTGTTTGGTACGCCAAAGCGCGTGGCAATGGGCATGGGGCAAGAAGATGTTTCGGCACTGCGTGAAGTCGGTAAATTATTAGCGTTTCTGAAAGAACCTGAGCCGCCAAAGGGATTTCGCGATCTGTTTGATAAACTGCCGCAGTTTAAGCAGATATTAAACATGCCGACGAAACGACTGCGCGGTGCGCCCTGCCAACAAAAAATCGTCTCCGGTGATGATGTCGATCTCAACCGCATTCCCATCATGACCTGCTGGCCGGAAGATGCCGCGCCGCTGATTACCTGGGGGTTGACCGTGACGCGCGGTCCGCATAAAGATCGGCAGAATCTGGGGATTTATCGCCAGCAGTTGATTGGTAAAAACAAGCTGATTATGCGCTGGCTGTCGCATCGCGGCGGCGCGCTGGATTATCAGGAGTGGTGCGCGGCGCATCCGGGCGAACGTTTCCCGGTTTCTGTGGCGCTGGGAGCCGATCCGGCAACAATTCTTGGTGCGGTAACGCCCATTCCAGATACTCTCTCAGAATATGCATTTGCCGGATTGTTACGCGGCACCAAAACTGAAGTGGTGAAGTGCATTTCTAATGATCTGGAAGTGCCAGCCAGCGCGGAGATTGTGCTGGAGGGCTATATTGAGCCGGGCGAGATGGCGCCGGAAGGGCCGTATGGCGACCACACGGGGTACTACAATGAAGTAGACCGCTTCCCTGTCTTTACCGTGACGCATATTACCCAGCGTGAAGACGCTATTTATCACTCTACCTACACCGGGCGTCCGCCGGATGAACCTGCGGTGCTGGGCGTGGCATTGAACGAAGTGTTCGTGCCGATTCTGCAAAAGCAGTTCCCGGAAATCGTCGATTTTTATCTGCCGCCGGAAGGCTGCTCGTACCGCCTGGCCGTCGTGACGATCAAAAAACAGTACGCCGGACACGCAAAGCGCGTCATGATGGGCGTCTGGTCGTTCTTACGTCAGTTTATGTACACTAAATTTGTGATCGTTTGCGATGATGACGTCAACGCACGCGACTGGAACGATGTGATTTGGGCGATTACCACCCGAATGGACCCCGCGCGGGACACGGTACTGGTTGAAAACATGCCCATTGATTATCTGGATTTTGCTTCGCCTGTTTCTGGGCTGGGCTCAAAAATGGGGCTGGATGCCACAAATAAATGGCCGGGGGAAACCCAGCGTGAGTGGGGACGTCCCATCAAAAAAGATTCGGATGTCGTCGCGCGTGTTGATGCAATCTGGGATGAGCTGGCTATTTTTAACAACGGTAAAAGCGCCTGATGCGCGTTTGTTTTGCCCTATTTATCGATCCGACAGAGAAAGCGCATGACAACCTTAAGCTGTAAAGTGACCTCGGTAGAAGCTATTACGGATACCGTGTACCGCGTTCGAATTGTGCCAGACGCGGCCTTTTCTTTTCGTGCTGGTCAGTATTTGATGGTAGTGATGGATGAGCGCGATAAACGCCCGTTTTCGATGGCCTCGACGCCGGATGAAAAAGGTTTCATTGAGCTGCATATAGGTGCTTCTGAAATCAATCTTTACGCAAAAGCCGTCATGGATCGCATCCTTAAAGATCACCAAATCGTGGTGGATATTCCTCACGGTGAAGCCTGGTTGCGCGATGATGACGAGCGTCCAATGATTCTTATCGCGGGCGGTACAGGGTTCTCTTATGCCCGTTCGATTTTGCTGACGGCGCTGGCGCGTAACCCTAATCGTGATATCACCATTTACTGGGGCGGGCGTGAAGAGCAGCATCTTTATGATCTCTCCGAACTTGAGGCGCTTTCGCTTAAGCATTCTGGTCTGCAAGTGGTGCCGGTGGTCGAACAACCGGAAGCGGGCTGGCGTGGTCGTACTGGCACAGTGTTAACCGCGGTGTTGCAGGATCACGGTACGCTGGCGGAGCATGATATTTATATCGCCGGGCGTTTTGAGATGGCAAAAATCGCTCGTGACCTGTTCTGCAATGAGCGTAGTGCGCGGGAAGATCGCCTGTTTGGCGATGCATTTGAGTTTATCTGAGCCATAAAAAACCCGCCCCTGACAGGCGGGAAAAACGGCAACTAAAACTTTATACAGTGGCATTACTCTACGTCGCATCTGGCAAACAATGCCCGATGCGACGCAGTCGCGTCTTATCGTGCCTACCGGAGTTTTGAACCGTAGGCCGGATAAGGCGTTTACGCCGCATCCGGCAAACAATGCCCGATGTGACGCTGGCGCGTCTTATCGTGCCTACCGGAGTTTTGAACCGTAGGTCGGATAAGGCGTTTACGCCGCATCCGGCAAGTGTTTATACCCGCTCAAACACCGTCGCAATACCCTGACCCAGACCGATGCACATCGTCGCCAGACCAAACTGAACGTCTTTGCGTTCCATCAGATTCAGCAGCGTGGTGCTGATACGCGCACCGGAACACCCCAGCGGATGACCCAGCGCGATCGCACCACCATTGAGGTTGATCTTCTCGTCAATCTGCTCCATTAGCCCCAGATCTTTAATGCACGGCAGGATCTGCGCGGCAAAAGCTTCGTTCATCTCGAATACGCCGATATCGCTGGCAGAAAGTCCCACTTTTTTCAGCGCCAGTTTTGAGGCCGGAACCGGGCCGTAACCCATAATCGACGGATCACAACCAACGACCGCCATCGAACGCACACGGGCGCGCGGCTGAAGGCCTAATTCACGAGCGCGGCTTTCACTCATCACCAGCATGGCAGCCGCGCCATCGGAAAGCGCAGAAGATGTACCCGCCGTTACCGTACCGCTGACGGGATCGAACGCCGGACGCAGCGTGGCGAGGGCTTCCACGGTGGTTTCCGGGCGAATCACTTCGTCGTAATTAAACTGCTTCAGGACGCCGTCGGCATCGTGACCACCGGTCGGGATAATTTCATTTTTAAATGCGCCTGATTGCGTGGCGGCCCAGGCGCGAGCATGTGATCGCGCGGCAAAGGCATCCTGCATTTCACGGCTGATACCGTGCATACGCGCCAGCATTTCTGCCGTTAAGCCCATCATGCCCGCTGCTTTGGCGACATTGCGGCTCAGGCCGGGGTGAAAATCGACACCGTGGCTCATTGGCACATGGCCCATATGCTCCACGCCGCCAACCAGACATGCCTGCGCATCGCCAGTCATAATCATCCGTGCTGCGTCATGCAGTGCCTGCATGGATGAACCACACAAGCGATTGACGGTCACCGCTGGGACAGAGTGTGGTACTTCTGCCAACAGCGCCGCGTTACGGGCGATGTTAAAACCTTGCTCCAGCGTTTGCTGCACACAACCCCAGTAAATATCGTCGAGGGCCGCTGCTTCCAGCGCCGGGTTACGTGCCAGCAGGCTACGCATTAAATGAGCGGAGAGATCTTCCGCACGCACGTGACGAAAAGCACCGCCCTTCGAACGGCCCATCGGGGTGCGAATTGCATCGACAATGACAACCTGTTCCATTGTGACTCCTTAAGCCGTTTTCAGGTCGCCAACCGGACGGGCTGGCTCAACCGGGGGATAGTACGGTTCGTTATGACGTGCTTTATTACGCAGACCTTCCGGCACTTCATACAGCGGGCCGAGGTGCTGATATTGCTGTGCCATATCGAGGTATTTTGCGCTGCCGAGGGTGTCCAGCCAGCGGAACGCGCCGCCGTGGAACGGAGGGAAGCCCAGGCCGTAGACCAGCGCCATATCCGCTTCTGCCGGAGTGGCGATAATGCCTTCTTCCAGACAGCGCACTACTTCGTTGACCATTGGGATCATCATGCGGGCGATAATCTCTTCCTCGCTAAAATCGCGCTTCGGCTGGCTCACTTCTGCCAGCAGGTCGTCAACGACAGCGTCTTCTTCTTTCTTCGGCTTACCTTTGCTGTCTTCTTTATAACGCCAGAAACCGAGGCCGTTCTTCTGACCAAAGCGGTTGGCATCAAACAGCGCGTCGATGGCATCGCGATAATCTTTCTGCATCCGCTGCGGGAAGCCCGCTGCCATGACTGCCTGGGCGTGATGCGCGGTATCAATCCCCACGACGTCCAGCAGATATGCCGGACCCATCGGCCAGCCGAACTGTTTTTCCATTACTTTGTCGATCTTGCGGAAATCCGCGCCGTCGCGCAGCAACTGGCTGAAACCAGCAAAGTAGGGGAACAGCACGCGGTTAACAAAGAAGCCGGGGCAGTCATTAACCACAATTGGCGTTTTACCCATCTTGCTCGCCCATGCGACAACTTTCGCGATGGTTTCGTCGGAGCTTTTCTCACCGCGAATAATTTCCACCAACGGCATCCGGTGCACTGGGTTAAAGAAATGCATCCCGCAGAAGTTTTCCGGGCGTTCCAGCGCGTTGGCCAGTTCGCTGATAGGAATGGTTGACGTGTTAGACGCCAGCACGGTATCCGGGCGTACTTTCTGCTCGGTTTCTGCCAGCACAGCTTTTTTCACTTTCGGGTTTTCAACCACCGCTTCTACCACAACATCCACGCGGTCAAATCCGGCGTAGTCGAGCGTTGGATGAATCGTGGAGATCACGCCAGCCAGTTTCAGACCATCGATCTTGCCGCGCTCAAGCTGCTTGTTCAGCAGTTTTGCGGCTTCAGTCATACCGAGGGTTAACGACTTGTCGTTGATATCTTTCATGACAACCGGTACGCCTTTCCACGCAGACTGGTAAGCGATGCCGCCACCCATGATGCCTGCGCCCAGCACAGCGGCCTGTTTCGGGGTTTCAACGTCTTTGGCGAGTTTCTTCGCTTTGCTTTTTACATATTGATCGTTAAGGAAAATGCCGACCAGTGCGCGGGCTTCGTTGGTGTGCGCCAGCGGGACAAAGCTTTTGTTTTCCAGGTTTAAGGCTTCTTCACGACCAAAACGGGCCGCGGCCTCAATGGTTTTTACGGCGGTGATGGGGGCTGGATAATGTTTTCCTGCCGTTTGCGCGACCATCCCTTTAGCGATGGTGAAGCTCATGGTGGCTTCAATCTTGCTCAGTTTTAGCGGTTCCAGCTTCGGCTGACGTTTCGCTTTCCAGTCGAGGTCGCCGTTAATAGCCTGACGTAAAATCGCTATCGCGCCTTCAATCAGTTTTTCTGCTTTGACTACGCCATCCACCAGACCGATTTTCAGCGCCTGATCCGCGCCGACATCTTTACCGGCGGCAATGATTTCCAGCGCACTGTCAGCGCCCAGCATACGTGGCATACGTACAGAACCGCCAAAGCCCGGCATGATGCCCAGTTTGGTTTCCGGCAGACCGATGCGCAGATCCGGCGTCGCCAGACGATAATCGGTCGCCAGTACGCATTCGCAGCCACCGCCCAGCGCATAGCCGTTGACGGCGGCAATGGTCGGCACCGGCAGATCTTCCAGGCGATTAAACACGCTATTGGCAAAATGCAGCCACTGGCTTAACTGTTCTTCAGGAACGAGGAACAGGGACAAGAATTCGGTGATATCAGCACCGACGATAAAGGCTGCTTTGTTCGAACGCAGCAGCAGCCCTTTTAGATCTGATTGCTGTTCCAGCACGCCGATGGCCTCGCCGAGGCTGGCGACGGTCGCAGTGTCGAGTTTATTAACTGAACCTGAGGCATCAAATACCAGTTCGGCAATGCCATCTTCCAGCCAGTCAAGGTACAGGGTGTCGCCTTTGTAAAGCATGTCAGTCTCCTGAATCCGCAAGGTGATCTGGTCGTACCAGATGCATCGAAGTGTGTGTTTTGTGTTAAAAATATGCAAATAAAAGATTAAAGAAATGCCAGTCTGATCACGCTCGGCAGAAATCACGCTCTGGATGAACGATGTGCTAAGATGCGGAGACTTAAGGTCAAAAAAACAGAAGGGTAAAAAATGGAATCACTGGCCTCGCTCTATAAAAATCATATAGCTACCTTACAGGAACGGACTCGCGATGCGCTGGCGCGCTTCAAACTGGATGCGTTACTTATTCACTCCGGCGAACTGTTCAACGTTTTTCTCGACGATCATCCCTATCCGTTTAAAGTGAACCCACAATTCAAAGCGTGGGTGCCGGTAACTCAGGTGCCAAACTGCTGGTTGCTGGTGGATGGCGTGAACAAGCCGAAACTGTGGTTCTATCTGCCGGTTGATTATTGGCACAACGTCGAACCGCTGCCGACTTCCTTCTGGACTGAGGACGTAGAAGTAATTGCGCTGCCGAAAGCCGATGGCATTGGTAGCTTGTTGCCTGCTGCGCGCGGCAATATTGGCTATATTGGCCCGGTGCCGGAACGTGCGCTGCAACTGGGTATTGAGGCCAGCAACATCAACCCGAAAGGGGTTATCGACTACCTGCATTACTATCGCTCCTTCAAAACTGAGTACGAACTGGCCTGTATGCGTGAAGCGCAGAAAATGGCGGTCAACGGTCATCGCGCGGCAGAAGAAGCGTTCCGTTCTGGCATGAGTGAGTTCGATATCAACATTGCCTATCTGACCGCGACCGGCCATCGTGATACCGACGTACCTTACAGCAACATTGTGGCGCTTAACGAACACGCTGCGGTGTTGCATTACACCAAACTGGATCATCAGGCACCGGAAGAGATGCGCAGCTTCCTGCTGGATGCCGGGGCCGAATATAACGGCTATGCGGCTGACCTGACCCGTACCTGGTCGGCAAAAAGCGACAACGACTACGCGCAACTAGTGAAGGACGTTAATGATGAGCAACTGGCGTTGATCGCTACCATGAAGGCGGGCGTCAGCTATGTGGATTACCACATCCAGTTCCATCAGCGCATCGCCAAACTGCTGCGTAAACATCAAATCATCACCGATATGAGTGAAGAGGCGATGGTTGAAAACGATCTCACCGGTCCGTTTATGCCGCATGGTATCGGCCATCCGCTGGGGCTGCAGGTGCATGACGTAGCTGGTTTTATGCAGGATGATAGCGGTACGCACCTCGCGGCACCGACAAAATATCCGTACCTGCGCTGCACCCGTATTCTCCAGCCGGGCATGGTGTTAACCATCGAACCGGGTATCTACTTCATCGAATCGCTGTTGGCGCCGTGGCGTGAAGGGCAGTTCAGTAAACACTTCAACTGGCAGAAGATTGAAGCACTGAAACCGTTCGGCGGTATTCGTATCGAAGACAACGTGGTGATCCACGAAAACAACGTGGAAAACATGACCCGGGATCTGAAACTGGCGTGATGGAAAGCTGGTTAATTCCTGCGGCGCCGGTCACGGTTGTTGAAGAGATCAAAAAGAGCCGCTTCATTACGCTGTTGGCGCATACCGATGGCGTCGAGGCGGCGAAAGCGTTTGTTGAATCGGTGCGGGCAGAACACCCCGATGCCCGACACCATTGCGTGGCGTGGGTAGCTGGCGCACCGGATGATTCTCAGCAACTGGGTTTCTCTGACGACGGAGAACCGGCGGGAACGGCAGGTAAACCGATGCTCGCCCAACTGATGGGCAGCGGCGTCGGGGAAATTACCGCTGTGGTGGTGCGCTACTATGGCGGTATATTGCTGGGCACTGGCGGGTTAGTGAAGGCTTACGGCGGCGGTGTAAATCAGGCGCTGCGCCAGCTTACGACCCAACGCAAGACGCCATTAACCGAATATACTTTGCAGTGTGAATATAGTCAGTTAACCGGCATTGAAGCGTTGCTGGGACAGTGTGACGGCAAGATTATCAACAGTGATTATCAGGCATTCGTCCTGCTGCGGGTGGCGCTTCCGGCAGCGAAAGTGGCTGAGTTTTCCGCAAAACTGGCGGATTTTAGCCGTGGTTCATTGCAATTGTTAGCGATTGAAGAATAATCCCCACTTCGTTTTGCAGAACTAAGGAAGCGGCAGAGATGCATTTTCGCGCCATTACCCGAATCGTTGGACTACTGGTCATCTTATTTTCAGGGACCATGATTATCCCTGGGCTGGTAGCACTCATTTACCGGGATGGGGCGGGCCGCGCTTTTACCCAGACCTTTTTTGTTGCCCTCGCCATTGGCTCTATGCTGTGGTGGCCGAACCGTAAAGAGAAGGGCGAACTGAAATCCCGTGAAGGGTTTCTGATAGTGGTGCTGTTCTGGACTGTGCTGGGTAGCGTCGGTGCGCTCCCTTTTATCTTCTCGGAAAGCCCGAACCTCACGATTACCGATGCGTTTTTTGAATCTTTCTCCGGTCTGACTACCACGGGGGCAACTACGCTGGTGGGGCTGGATTCGCTTCCTCACGCCATCCTCTTTTATCGCCAGATGCTGCAATGGTTTGGCGGGATGGGGATCATCGTGTTGGCGGTCGCGATACTGCCTATCCTCGGCGTGGGTGGGATGCAGCTCTATCGCGCGGAAATGCCCGGCCCGCTGAAAGATAACAAAATGCGCCCGCGAATTGCGGAAACGGCGAAAACCCTGTGGTTGATTTATGTCTTGCTGACCGTCGCCTGTGCGCTGGCGTTGTGGTTTGCCGGGATGTCCGCCTTTGATGCTATTGGTCATAGCTTCGCAACGATTGCTATTGGCGGCTTCTCGACCCATGATGCCAGCGTTGGCTATTTTGACAGTCCGACCATTAATACCATTATTGCTATCTTCCTGCTGATTTCTGGCTGTAACTACGGCCTGCATTTCTCGTTGCTGAGTGGACGTAGCCTTAAGGTCTATTGGCGGGATCCAGAATTTCGCATGTTTATCGGCGTGCAGTTTTCGCTGGTGGTTATTTGTACCCTCGTACTGTGGTTTCATAATGTCTACAGTTCGGCGCTGATGACAATTAATCAGGCGTTTTTCCAGGTGGTGTCGATGGCGACAACCGCCGGGTTTACGACTGACAGCATTGCCCGCTGGCCGCTCTTCTTGCCAGTACTGCTGTTATGTTCTGCTTTTATCGGCGGTTGCGCCGGGTCAACGGGCGGTGGCCTGAAAGTGATTCGTATCCTGTTGCTGTTCAAGCAGGGGAACCGTGAGCTGAAACGACTGGTGCACCCGAACGCCGTCTATAGCATTAAGCTGGGGAACCGCGCACTGCCGGAACGTATCCTCGAAGCTGTGTGGGGATTTTTCTCCGCCTATGCATTGGTGTTTATTGTCAGTATGCTGGCGATTATCGCCACGGGCGTGGATGACTTTTCAGCCTTCGCGTCGGTTGTTGCGACCTTGAATAACCTGGGACCAGGGCTTGGCGTGGTGGCTGATAACTTTACCAGCATGAACCCGGTGGCTAAATGGATCCTGATTGCCAACATGCTGTTTGGTCGTCTTGAGGTCTTTACATTGCTTGTACTCTTTACCCCGACTTTCTGGCGTGAATGATGGAGTGATACGTGAAAACATTAATTCTTTTCTCAACAAGGGACGGACAAACGCGCGAGATTGCCTCCTATCTGGCTTCGGAACTGAAAGAACTGGGGATCCAGGCGGATGTCGCTAATGTGCACCGCACTGAAGAACCGCAGTGGGAAAACTACGATCGCGTGGTCATTGGCGCTTCTATTCGCTATGGACATTACCATTCAGCGTTCCAGGAATTTGTTAAAAAGCATGCGACGCGGCTGAATTCAATGCCGAGCGCCTTTTACTCCGTAAACCTGGTGGCGCGCAAACCGGAGAAGCGTACTCCACAGACCAACAGCTACGCGCGGAAGTTTCTGATGAGTTCGCAATGGCGTCCCGATCGCTGTGCCGTCATTGCCGGGGCGCTGCGTTATCCACGTTACCGCTGGTATGACCGCTTTATGATCAAGCTGATTATGAAAATGTCAGGCGGAGAAACGGACACGCGCAAAGAAGTTGTCTATACCGATTGGGAGCAAGTAGCGAATTTCGCCCGAGAAATCGCCCATTTAACCGACAAACCGACGCTGAAATAAGCATAAAGAATAAAAAATGCGCGGTCAGAAAATTATTTTAAATTTCCTCTTGTCAGGCCGGAATAACTCCCTATAATGCGCCACCACTGACACGGAACAACGGCAAACACGCCGCCGGGTCAGCGAGGTTCTCCTGAGAATCTCGGCAGAGAAAAGCAAAAAATGCTTGACTCTGTAGCGGGAAAGCGTATTATGCACACCCCGCGCCGCTGAGAAAAAGCGAAGCGGCACTGCTCTTTAACAACTTATCAGACAATCTGTGTGGGCACTCGAAGATACGGATTCTTAACGTCGCAAGACGAAAATGAATACCAAGTCTCAAGAGTGAACACGTAATTCATTACGAAGTTTAATTCTTTGAGCATCAAACTTTTAAATTGAAGAGTTTGATCATGGCTCAGATTGAACGCTGGCGGCAGGCCTAACACATGCAAGTCGAACGGTAACAGGAAGAAGCTTGCTTCTTTGCTGACGAGTGGCGGACGGGTGAGTAATGTCTGGGAAACTGCCCGATGGAGGGGGATAACTACTGGAAACGGTAGCTAATACCGCATAACGTCGCAAGACCAAAGAGGGGGACCTTCGGGCCTCTTGCCATCGGATGTGCCCAGATGGGATTAGCTTGTTGGTGAGGTAACGGCTCACCAAGGCGACGATCCCTAGCTGGTCTGAGAGGATGACCAGCCACACTGGAACTGAGACACGGTCCAGACTCCTACGGGAGGCAGCAGTGGGGAATATTGCACAATGGGCGCAAGCCTGATGCAGCCATGCCGCGTGTATGAAGAAGGCCTTCGGGTTGTAAAGTACTTTCAGCGGGGAGGAAGGGAGTAAAGTTAATACCTTTGCTCATTGACGTTACCCGCAGAAGAAGCACCGGCTAACTCCGTGCCAGCAGCCGCGGTAATACGGAGGGTGCAAGCGTTAATCGGAATTACTGGGCGTAAAGCGCACGCAGGCGGTTTGTTAAGTCAGATGTGAAATCCCCGGGCTCAACCTGGGAACTGCATCTGATACTGGCAAGCTTGAGTCTCGTAGAGGGGGGTAGAATTCCAGGTGTAGCGGTGAAATGCGTAGAGATCTGGAGGAATACCGGTGGCGAAGGCGGCCCCCTGGACGAAGACTGACGCTCAGGTGCGAAAGCGTGGGGAGCAAACAGGATTAGATACCCTGGTAGTCCACGCCGTAAACGATGTCGACTTGGAGGTTGTGCCCTTGAGGCGTGGCTTCCGGAGCTAACGCGTTAAGTCGACCGCCTGGGGAGTACGGCCGCAAGGTTAAAACTCAAATGAATTGACGGGGGCCCGCACAAGCGGTGGAGCATGTGGTTTAATTCGATGCAACGCGAAGAACCTTACCTGGTCTTGACATCCACAGAACTTTCCAGAGATGGATTGGTGCCTTCGGGAACTGTGAGACAGGTGCTGCATGGCTGTCGTCAGCTCGTGTTGTGAAATGTTGGGTTAAGTCCCGCAACGAGCGCAACCCTTATCCTTTGTTGCCAGCGGTTAGGCCGGGAACTCAAAGGAGACTGCCAGTGATAAACTGGAGGAAGGTGGGGATGACGTCAAGTCATCATGGCCCTTACGACCAGGGCTACACACGTGCTACAATGGCGCATACAAAGAGAAGCGACCTCGCGAGAGCAAGCGGACCTCATAAAGTGCGTCGTAGTCCGGATTGGAGTCTGCAACTCGACTCCATGAAGTCGGAATCGCTAGTAATCGTGGATCAGAATGCCACGGTGAATACGTTCCCGGGCCTTGTACACACCGCCCGTCACACCATGGGAGTGGGTTGCAAAAGAAGTAGGTAGCTTAACCTTCGGGAGGGCGCTTACCACTTTGTGATTCATGACTGGGGTGAAGTCGTAACAAGGTAACCGTAGGGGAACCTGCGGTTGGATCACCTCCTTACCTGAAAGAACTGTACTTTGCAGTGCTCACACAGATTGTCTGATGAAAAGTGAAAAGCAAGGCGTCTTGCGAAGCAGACTGATACGTCCCCTTCGTCTAGAGGCCCAGGACACCGCCCTTTCACGGCGGTAACAGGGGTTCGAATCCCCTAGGGGACGCCACTTGCTGGTTTGTGAGTGAAAGTCACCTGCCTTAATATCTCAAAACTCATCTTCGGGTGAAGTTTGAGATATTTGCTCTTTAAAAATCTGGATCAAGCTGAAAATTGAAACACTGAATAGTCGAAAGATTATTCGTGAGTCTCTCAAATTTTCGCAACACGGTGATGAATCGAAAGAAACATCTTCGGGTTGTGAGGTTAAGCGACTAAGCGTACACGGTGGATGCCCTGGCAGTCAGAGGCGATGAAGGACGTGCTAATCTGCGAAAAGCGTCGGTAAGGTGATATGAACCGTTATAACCGGCGATGTCCGAATGGGGAAACCCAGTGTGTTCCGACACACTATCATTAACTGAATCCATAGGTTAATGAGGCGAACCGGGGGAACTGAAACATCTAAGTACCCCGAGGAAAAGAAATCAACCGAGATTCCCCCAGTAGCGGCGAGCGAACGGGGAGGAGCCCAGAGCCTGAATCAGTGTGTGTGTTAGTGGAAGCGTCTGGAAAGGCGCGCGATACAGGGTGACAGCCCCGTACACAAAAATGCACATGCTGTGAGCTCGAAGAGTAGGGCGGGACACGTGGTATCCTGTCTGAATATGGGGGGACCATCCTCCAAGGCTAAATACTCCTGACTGACCGATAGTGAACCAGTACCGTGAGGGAAAGGCGAAAAGAACCCCGGCGAGGGGAGTGAAAAAGAACCTGAAACCGTGTACGTACAAGCAGTGGGAGCCTCTTAATGGGGTGACTGCGTACCTTTTGTATAATGGGTCAGCGACTTATATTCTGTAGCAAGGTTAACCGAATAGGGGAGCCGGAGGGAAACCGAGTCTTAACTGGGCGTTAAGTTGCAGGGTATAGACCCGAAACCCGGTGATCTAGCCATGGGCAGGTTGAAGGTTGGGTAACACTAACTGGAGGACCGAACCGACTAATGTTGAAAAATTAGCGGATGACTTGTGGCTGGGGGTGAAAGGCCAATCAAACCGGGAGATAGCTGGTTCTCCCCGAAAGCTATTTAGGTAGCGCCTCGTGAATTCATCTCCGGGGGTAGAGCACTGTTTCGGCAAGGGGGTCATCCCGACTTACCAACCCGATGCAAACTGCGAATACCGGAGAATGTTATCACGGGAGACACACGGCGGGTGCTAACGTCCGTCGTGAAGAGGGAAACAACCCAGACCGCCAGCTAAGGTCCCAAAGTCATGGTTAAGTGGGAAACGATGTGGGAAGGCCCAGACAGCCAGGATGTTGGCTTAGAAGCAGCCATCATTTAAAGAAAGCGTAATAGCTCACTGGTCGAGTCGGCCTGCGCGGAAGATGTAACGGGGCTAAACCATGCACCGAAGCTGCGGCAGCGACGCTGATGCGTTGTTGGGTAGGGGAGCGTTCTGTAAGCCTGTGAAGGTGTGCTGTGAGGCATGCTGGAGGTATCAGAAGTGCGAATGCTGACATAAGTAACGATAAAGCGGGTGAAAAGCCCGCTCGCCGGAAGACCAAGGGTTCCTGTCCAACGTTAATCGGGGCAGGGTGAGTCGACCCCTAAGGCGAGGCCGAAAGGCGTAGTCGATGGGAAACAGGTTAATATTCCTGTACTTGGTGTTACTGCGAAGGGGGGACGGAGAAGGCTATGTTGGCCGGGCGACGGTTGTCCCGGTTTAAGCGTGTAGGCTGGTTTTCCAGGCAAATCCGGAGAATCAAGGCTGAGGCGTGATGACGAGGCACTACGGTGCTGAAGCAACAAATGCCCTGCTTCCAGGAAAAGCCTCTAAGCATCAGGTAGCATCAAATCGTACCCCAAACCGACACAGGTGGTCAGGTAGAGAATACCAAGGCGCTTGAGAGAACTCGGGTGAAGGAACTAGGCAAAATGGTGCCGTAACTTCGGGAGAAGGCACGCTGATGGTAGGTGAAGCGACTTGCTCGTGGAGCTGAAATCAGTCGAAGATACCAGCTGGCTGCAACTGTTTATTAAAAACACAGCACTGTGCAAACACGAAAGTGGACGTATACGGTGTGACGCCTGCCCGGTGCCGGAAGGTTAATTGATGGGGTCAGCGCAAGCGAAGCTCTTGATCGAAGCCCCGGTAAACGGCGGCCGTAACTATAACGGTCCTAAGGTAGCGAAATTCCTTGTCGGGTAAGTTCCGACCTGCACGAATGGCGTAATGATGGCCAGGCTGTCTCCACCCGAGACTCAGTGAAATTGAACTCGCTGTGAAGATGCAGTGTACCCGCGGCAAGACGGAAAGACCCCGTGAACCTTTACTATAGCTTGACACTGAACACTGGTCCTTGATGTGTAGGATAGGTGGGAGGCTTTGAAGTGTGGACGCCAGTCTGCATGGAGCCGTCCTTGAAATACCACCCTTTAATGGCTGGTGTTCTAACGTTGGCCCCTTATCGGGGTTGCGGACAGTGTCTGGTGGGTAGTTTGACTGGGGCGGTCTCCTCCTAAAGAGTAACGGAGGAGCACGAAGGTTGGCTAATCCTGGTCGGACATCAGGAGGTTAGTGCAATGGCATAAGCCAGCTTGACTGCGAGCGTGACGGCGCGAGCAGGTGCGAAAGCAGGTCATAGTGATCCGGTGGTTCTGAATGGAAGGGCCATCGCTCAACGGATAAAAGGTACTCCGGGGATAACAGGCTGATACCGCCCAAGAGTTCATATCGACGGCGGTGTTTGGCACCTCGATGTCGGCTCATCACATCCTGGGGCTGAAGTAGGTCCCAAGGGTATGGCTGTTCGCCATTTAAAGTGGTACGCGAGCTGGGTTTAGAACGTCGTGAGACAGTTCGGTCCCTATCTGCCGTGGGCGCTGGAGAACTGAGGGGGGCTGCTCCTAGTACGAGAGGACCGGAGTGGACGCATCACTGGTGTTCGGGTTGTCATGCCAATGGCACTGCCCGGTAGCTAAATGCGGAAGAGATAAGTGCTGAAAGCATCTAAGCACGAAACTTGCCCCGAGATGAGTTCTCCCTGAGACTTAGAGTCTCCTGAAGGAACGTTGAAGACGACGACGTTGATAGGCCGGGTGTGTAAGCGCAGCGATGCGTTGAGCTAACCGGTACTAATGAACCGTGAGGCTTAACCTTACAACGCCGAAGGTGTTTTGGCGGATTGAGAGAAGATTTTCAGCTCAGATTCAGAGTCCGAAGGGTTTTACGCTGAGACAAGGCGGCAAATGAAGCGAAGGAAGGAGCATACTGAAGTATGTGACTGACTTTCGGGAATGCAGCCGGCGCAGTATCAGTGGAAAAGACACAGGACAGAGCACAAAGAATTTGCCTGGCGGAGATAGCGCGGTGGTCCCACCTGACCCCATGCCGAACTCAGAAGTGAAACGCCGTAGCGCCGATGGTAGTGTGGGGCTTCCCCATGCGAGAGTAGGGAACTGCCAGGCATCAAATTAAACAGAAGGCCATCCATAAGGATGGCCTTTTTGCGCTGGGGCAAAAAATGCCGGATGCGACGCTGGCGCGTCTTATCCAGCCTACTTTTACTTATCCGTCCTGCTTTTGCATCCACTCCACCACAAAATCAGCCAGCCCCTCAACATCATTAATATCCAGTAAGGCGACATCAATATTTAGCGGTACATCGCTGGCCACAGCAATAACATGCTCGTCCATCACCAGCTCTTCCGGTCGATGTCCGGCTCCATCGCGAAATAGCACAATCTTTGCGATCTCTTCATGCTTAAACCCTTCGACCAGAATCAAATCCAGCTTTGAGGTATCCATCCGACTTGCGAGAAAATGTAGATCCAGCTCTTCTTCGTCTGGTGTTTCCGTCATCAAGGCCCATCGCTGCTGGCTGGCAACGATGGTTTGCGCCGCGCCAGCCTTGCGCAGCTCATAGCTATCTTTGCCCGGTTTATCAACATCCATATCATGGTGTGTATGCTTAATCAGCCCCGGACGGATCCCTCTGGCGCATAATGCTGGGATGAGTTTTTTCAGTAGCGTAGTTTTTCCGGTGCCACTCCACGCGGCAAAGGCGAGTAACGGTATCATCGTTTTTCCTGCCATCGGGCAAGCTCCTCTGGCGTATTCACGTTTACAAATGCATCTTTATGATCGCTGAAATCAACCGCATGACCGCCAGCCAGCCGCATAAATGCCATTACCCGGCGTTCTCCTGCTTGCAGATATTCCAGTAATAACGGTTCAATAGCGCGGTTTACCAGAGCAATAGTCGGGTGATCGCGTTCACCGTCGTGGACCCACACGACAGGCGCATCTTTTTTGCGCTGATGATTAAGCCGGGAGGCTAAAGCATGGGGAATGTAAGGCGTATCGCACGGACAAAACAAAAACCACTCACCCGCTTCCTGCTGCATTACTGAAAGCATTCCTGCCAGAGGGCCTGGGTAATCCGCCAGAGAATCCGCTATCACTTTCAGGCCGCTTGCCTGATAGATTTCCTGATGGCGATTGGCATTAACCACGACGTGAGAGAGCTGCGTCATAAGCGCGTCAGCGACATGTTGCCATAACGGTTTGCCGTTTAATTCAAGCAATCCTTTATCCGCGCCGCCCATCCGTCTGGCCTTACCGCCCGCCAGTACTACGCCTGTTATCGTCGTCATCAGATTCACCGATATCGCCTCTTTTATTGTGGGATTGACCCTGCTAACGTGTCTGTCTCAAGAGTAAGGAGCATTACCATGAAATGTAAACGTCTGAATGAAGTTATTGAACTCCTCCAGCCAGCCTGGCAAAAAGAGCCGGATCTTAACCTGCTGCAATTTTTGCAAAAATTGGCGAAAGAGTCAGGTTTTGATGGTGAACTGGCGGATTTGACGGATGATATTCTGATCTATCATCTGAAAATGCGTGATTCCGCGAAAGACGCGGTGATCCCTGGTTTACAGAAAGATTATGAAGAAGATTTCAAAACGGCGCTGTTACGTGCACGTGGCGTAATTAAAGAGTAAAAGCTTGTAAGCGCCGCCAACAAAATCATCGCGAAATGATATCCTTCATCATTCGTAATGTTTTCCGGATGATGGGATGAATAACAACGCATTTACTTTCCAGACACTACACCCGGATACCATCATGGATGCTCTGTTTGAGCAAGGGATCCGGGTGGATTCCGGTCTTACCCCGCTTAACAGCTATGAAAACCGTGTCTATCAATTTCAGGACGAAGATCGCCGACGCTTTGTCGTCAAATTCTATCGCCCTGAACGTTGGACAGCCGAGCAAATCCTCGAAGAACATCAATTTGCGTTGCAGTTAGTAAACGATGAAGTTCCGGTCGCAGCGCCTGTGGTCTTTAATGGTCAGACTTTATTGCGTCATCAGGGATTTTATTTCGCCGTTTTTCCAAGTGTCGGTGGTCGTCAGTTCGAAGCTGATAATATCGATCAGATGGAAGCGGTTGGGCGTTATTTAGGGCGTATGCACCAGACGGGGCGCAAACAGCTTTTTATCCATCGTCCGACCATCGGTTTGAATGAATATCTCATTGAGCCACGCAAACTGTTTGAGGACGCTACACTGATACCTTCCGGGTTGAAAGCGGCATTCTTGAAAGCGACAGATGAGTTGATCGCTGCCGTTACAGCACACTGGCGGGAAGATTTTACCGTTCTGCGGTTACATGGAGACTGCCATGCCGGGAATATTCTCTGGCGTGATGGACCCCTGTTTGTCGATTTAGACGATGCACGTAATGGCCCAGCTGTACAGGATCTTTGGATGTTGCTGAATGGCGATAAAGCCGAGCAAAGGATGCAGCTGGAAACCATTATTGAAGCTTATGAAGAGTTTAGCGATTTCGACACCGCTGAAATTGGACTTATTGAACCTTTACGCGCTATGCGTTTGGTTTATTATCTTGCCTGGCTAATGCGGCGTTGGGCTGATCCCGCGTTCCCGAAAAATTTCCCGTGGTTAGTCGGGGAAGATTACTGGCGGCGGCAGACAGCGACCTTTATAGAGCAGGTAAAAGTTCTACAAGAACCCCCTTTGCAATTAACACCTATGTATTAATCGGAGAGAGTAGATCATGAAAAAGATTTGGCTGGCGCTGGCTGGTTTAGTTTTAGCGTTTAGCGTATCGGCGGCGCAGTATGAAGATGGTAAACAGTACACCACTCTGGAAAAACCGGTTGCTGGCGCGCCGCAAGTGCTGGAGTTTTTCTCTTTCTTCTGCCCACACTGCTATCAGTTTGAAGAAGTTCTGCATATTTCAGATAACGTGAAGAAAAAACTGCCGGAAGGCGTGAAGATGACTAAATACCACGTCAGTTTCATGGGCGGGGACCTGGGCAAAGATCTGACTCAGGCATGGGCTGTAGCGATGGCTCTGGGTGTAGAAAATAAAGTGACTGTTCCGCTGTTTGAAGGCGTACAGAAAACGCAAACTATTCGCTCTGCGGCTGATATCCGTGATGTCTTTATCAACGCGGGTATTAAAGGTGAAGAGTACGACGCGGCATGGAACAGCTTTGTTGTTAAATCCCTGGTCGCACAGCAAGAAAAAGCGGCAGCCGATCTGCAATTGCAGGGGGTTCCGGCGATGTTCGTTAACGGCAAATATCAGCTGAACCCGCAGGGTATGGACACCAGTAATATGGATGTTTTTGTTCAGCAATATGCTGATACGGTGAAATATCTGTCCGAGAAGAAATAAGCTTTCTCATATTATAAAAAGCCCGTGAATATTCACGGGCTTTTTAGTTATTAGAATAAATATAAATACTTTCTGATAATTCATCTCGTTGCTGGATAATATGAATCCTGTAGAGGATATTCGCGTAGCGATATACTTAATCGCGTTACTCTTCTTCAGGGATAAATTTATGATACGTAAATCAATCGCCGGTTTGGTTATTGCTGTCGTTGTCATTCTGGGTAGTGGTACATGGTTTTCTGGTATGAAAACGCAAACCACTGTGGAGCATATTATTAACGGTTTTAATAAAGCCAATAAAAATAGCAATAGCACTCATGATATGACGCTGAGCTATAAAAATTATAAAAGGGGATTTTTTAGTTCATCTTTCCAGATTGCTCTGACCTTTAATAATGGTATTACAGAGAGTGAAATTAAATCCGGTCAGAGTATTGTACTGAATATCAATGTTGATCATGGCCCCTTTCCGCTGAGCCAGCTTTCAAAGGGTAATATAAAGCCAACTATAGCAACGACAAAGGTATCTCTGGCCAAGAATGAGGTTACACAATCCTACTACACTGCAACGAAAGGTAAGACACCGTTCGCTGCTGATATTGTGGCTGCATTTGGTGGAGCGCTAACCACAGAGGTGAATATAACACCAGCAAAATTTCAGGATATCTCTTATGAAGATGGTAAGTTCATGTTTCGTGGTGATGATAGTTCACCGTCAAATATGGCAGTAACTGGATACCTGAATAATGTTATCGTAAATCTGGACTCCATAACTAAACTTACAGCAAATTCGATGACTGTTAACGCATTATCTCATATGGAGGAAATGAGATATCCAGTGGGAATAAGTGATTTAAAATTTAATAAGGTTAGGCTTCAGGTACTTGATAACGATATTGCTAAAATTAATGCTTTTACTGCCAAAACAATACTTGAACGCACAAAGGATAAGAAATATATAAATGCTAATTTTTCCTACGCTATTGACACTTTAAAAAAGGGCGATCAGAACTTTGGTGGTGGCGATATGTTATTACAATTTAATGCTATTGATCCCAACGCTTTCAGAGCATTTATTGAATACTACAATACTTCATTACGCAATCAGTTGGCAAATAATTCTGATTTAATAAAAGATGAAAATGCGATGGATGATCTCCGGGTTGGGGTACTGGGAGAAAGTTTGCCCATTTTGTTAAAAAGTGAACCTGTTATTCAGATCCCTGTTAAATGGAAAAATACTGTTGGGGAATTGAAGGGGCACCTGAATATTGCTACGGCTGATGCTCGATCTGTTGATAATAGTATAAAGTCGTTGGGCCTGAATATTTTTCTGCCATTTAATGTTATTGGTGAATTGGAGAAACAGATCAATTTATCAGAAGGTAAAAACACCGAGACTGCACAGCGAATGGCAGAACAAGCGCTCGCAGAATTTAAGGATACGGGGCAACAACTTGATTTATTTAAGTTTAATGATAATACAGCTTCACTACAACTTCACTATGAACAGGGAAAAGTGAATTTTAACGGTAATGAAATGACAGACATGGCGTTTTTTATGCGTATGGCACGTTTGATGCCGTGATATCTGTTGCTCGCCCCGGGAATTTCCGGGGCGAGCAACGCTACTCAATCTTGCCGATGGGAAGAAATAAGCGTGTTCAGGTACTGATCTTTCTCTTGCCAGAGAGTGTTTAGCCATAACTGAAATCGACGCTTAAATGCCTTATCGTTCACATAATCGCCATGTAATTCATCAGCAATGGGCTGCAGCTCAACCTTTACAACAATTCGCGTTAACTTGCCACTTAACATATCGAAAAAGGGCTGACGATTGTTTTCTGGATAACAGAGCGTGACATTAAGCAATTTATCAAATTGTTTGCCCAGCACATTCAATGCCATTGCAATCCCCGCCGCTTTTGGTGGCAACAGATTTTTATAGGGGGAACGTGTTTGCAGATGTTTTTCTTCAGTGAAGCGGGAGCCTTCGACAAAATTAACAATTGTGGTGGGATGCAGGCGAAACTTCTCACATGAGCGCCGGGTGGTTTCCACGTCCTTACCGCGTCGTTCCGGGTGGCGCAGTAAATAAGCGCGGGAATAGCGCCTCATAAACGGCATATCCAGTGCCCAGCATGCCAGACCAAGAAAAGGCACCCAGGCTAGCTGCTGTTTGAGAAAATATTTATTCATCGGAATGTGCTTACGAAACAGCACGCACAGTACAACAATATCTGCCCAGCTACGGTGGTTACAAATAAGCAGATACCAGTTCTTTTTACTTAACCCTTCCAGCCCATGAACTTCCCATTGTAGATGTGGATTAAGATGCAGCAATAGCGCCAGCCCTTCACACCAACAAAACATCATAAAATCACAGAAACTCGACACCTTTCGCCAAATTATTGGCACAGGGAACAATAGCTTTACGATCCCGGCAATGATGATCGGGACAGAACAAAATATAGTGACCAGGATGGTCAATACGATACTCAGCAAAAGGGTTATCGCAGCGAGTATTCTCGTCATAATTAATTTATTCAAAAAGTTAGCCATAGACAGTGCGCGAAAGACGCGCAAGGCGCAGATTTTATCAGAAAACGGTACAAATAACGGATGATCCTTAAATAGAAAAACAAATTATATCTATCCACATTAGAAAAAATCCCTCCCTCCTAATTATTAGCAAGGAATTTAATTTTAACCATATGAAAAACAACAACAAATATTATTCTGTAAAAAGCATGATAATAAATTAAAAACGATGTAAATAATTTATGCACAAAGTTATCCACATGGTGATTTGCGAGCGATCCAGAAGATCTACAAAAGATTCTCGCCAGAAGTGGTGAAAAACTCATGTTTTCATCCTGTCTGTGGCATCCTTTACTCATAATCTGATAAACAGGTACGGACATTATGGTTCAGATCCCCCAAAACCCACTTATCCTTGTAGATGGTTCATCTTATCTTTATCGCGCATATCACGCGTTTCCGCCGCTGACCAACAGTGCAGGCGAACCGACAGGTGCGATGTACGGTGTCCTCAACATGCTGCGCAGTCTGATCATGCAATATAAACCGACGCACGCTGCGGTGGTCTTTGACGCCAAGGGAAAAACCTTTCGTGATGAACTGTTTGAACATTACAAATCACATCGCCCGCCGATGCCGGACGATCTGCGAGCGCAGATCGAGCCCTTGCATGCGATGGTAAAAGCGATGGGCCTACCGCTGCTGGCCGTTTCTGGCGTAGAAGCGGACGATGTTATCGGCACTCTGGCGCGCGAAGCAGAAAAAGCTGGGCGTCCAGTGCTGATCAGCACCGGTGATAAAGATATGGCGCAACTGGTGACGCCTAATATCACTCTGATCAATACCATGACGAATACCATCCTCGGCCCGGATGAAGTTGTGAACAAATACGGCGTACCGCCAGAATTGATTATCGATTTCCTGGCGTTGATGGGCGATTCCTCCGATAACATTCCGGGCGTACCGGGTGTAGGTGAAAAAACTGCGCAGGCACTGCTACAAGGTCTTGGTGGGCTGGATACGCTGTATGCCGAGCCAGAAAAAATCGCCGGACTGAGCTTCCGTGGCGCCAAAACAATGGCGGCAAAGCTCGAGCAAAATAAAGAAGTGGCTTATCTCTCATATCAACTGGCGACGATTAAAACCGATGTTGAGCTGGAGTTAACTTGTGAGCAACTGGAAGTGCAGCAACCTGCGGCGGAAGAGTTGCTGGGACTGTTTAAGAAGTATGAGTTCAAACGCTGGACTGCCGATGTAGAAGCAGGTAAATGGCTGCAGGCTAAAGGGGCGAAACCTGTCACTAAGCCGCAAGAAACTCTCGTTACCGACGAAACACCGAAAGTGAATGCGACGACGATATCCTATGACAATTATGTCACTATCCTGGACGAAGACACGTTGAAAGCGTGGATTACCAGGCTGGAGAAAGCGCCGGTGTTTGCTTTTGATACTGAAACCGACAGCCTCGATAACATCTCAGCCAATCTGGTTGGGCTTTCTTTTGCTATCGAGCCGGGCGTAGCGGCATATGTTCCGGTTGCTCATGATTATCTTGATGCGCCCGAGCAGATATCGCGCGAACGCGTGTTGGAACTGCTAAAACCGCTGCTGGAAGATGAGAAGGCGCTGAAGGTCGGGCAAAACCTGAAATACGATCGCGGTATCCTGGCGAACTACGACATTGAACTACGCGGTATTGCGTTTGATACCATGCTGGAGTCCTACATTCTCAATAGCGTTGCCGGACGTCATGACATGGACAGCCTCGCGGAACGTTGGTTGAAGCACAAAACCATTACTTTTGAAGAGATTGCGGGTAAAGGCAAAAATCAACTCACCTTTAATCAGATAGCTCTGGAAGAGGCCGGACGTTATGCTGCTGAAGATGCGGATGTCACCTTACAGTTGCATCTGAAAATGTGGTCAGAGCTGCAAAAACATAAAGGTCCGTTGAACGTCTTTGAGAACATCGAAATGCCGCTGGTGCCGGTGATTTCACGCATTGAACGTAACGGCGTGAAGATCGATCCGAAAGTACTGCACAATCATTCTGAAGAGCTCACTCTGCGTCTGGCGGAGCTGGAAAAGAAAGCGCACGAGATTGCCGGGGAAGAGTTTAATCTTTCTTCTACCAAGCAGTTACAAACTATTCTGTTTGAAAAACAGGGAATTAAGCCGCTGAAGAAAACACCGGGTGGCGCGCCGTCAACGTCGGAAGAAGTGCTGGAAGAGCTGGCGCTGGATTATCCGTTGCCGAAAGTCATTCTGGAGTATCGAGGTCTGGCGAAGCTGAAGTCGACTTACACCGACAAGCTGCCGTTGATGATCAACCCGAAAACCGGGCGCGTGCATACGTCGTACCACCAGGCGGTGACGGCAACAGGACGTTTGTCGTCAACGGATCCTAACCTGCAAAACATTCCGGTACGTAACGAAGAAGGCCGCCGTATCCGCCAGGCGTTTATTGCGCCGCAGGATCACGTGATTGTTTCGGCGGACTACTCGCAGATTGAACTGCGTATCATGGCGCATCTCTCGCGTGACAAGGGGTTGCTGACGGCGTTCGCCGAAGGAAAAGATATCCATCGGGCTACGGCGGCAGAAGTGTTTGGTTTGCCGCTGGAGACTGTCAGCAGCGAACAACGTCGTAGCGCAAAAGCCATCAACTTTGGTTTGATTTACGGCATGAGTGCTTTCGGCCTGGCGCGCCAACTGAATATTCCACGCAAAGAGGCGCAGAAGTACATGGACCTTTACTTCGAACGCTATCCGGGCGTGCTGGAGTATATGGAGCGCACTCGTGCTCAGGCGAAAGAACAAGGTTATGTTGAAACGCTGGAAGGCCGTCGTCTGTATCTGCCGGATATTAAGTCCAGCAATGCCGCACGTCGTGCAGGAGCGGAACGTGCGGCAATTAACGCACCAATGCAGGGAACCGCCGCTGACATTATTAAACGGGCGATGATTGCCGTTGATGCCTGGCTACAAGCCGAGAAACCGCGCGTGCGCATGATTATGCAGGTACACGATGAACTGGTGTTTGAAGTTCACAAAGACGATCTCGATGTGGTGGCGAAGAAGATCCATCAACTGATGGAAAACTGTACTCGTCTGGATGTGCCGTTGCTGGTGGAAGTCGGTAGCGGAGAAAACTGGGATCAGGCGCACTAAGATTCTCCCGAACAAGCCTTTTTTTCGTAAGTAAGCAACATAAGTAGCAATGTTTTGTGATGGGTATTAGAAATTCCTATGCAACAACTGAAAAAAAATTACAAAAAATGCTTTCTGAACTGAACAAAAAAGAGTAAAGTTACTCGCGTAGGGTACAGAGGTAAGATGTTCTATCTTTCAGACCTTTTACTTCACGTAATCGGATTTGGCTGAATATTTTAGCCGCCCCAGTCAGTAATGACTGGGGCGTTTTTTATTGGACGAAAGAAAAGATGCGTGATGCCTGATGCGCGATGTTAACCAGGCCCACGGTATAATTGTAATTTATTAAATTTGCATGATTTTATGGGTCGGATACGTGATATCCGGCCCATGCATCAGAGCAAGAAAATTATTCGCCGTCCTGCGTTTCTTCGACGGGCTGCATCTCGCTAAACCAGGTATCCAGCTTCTGGCGCAGTTTATCCACACCTTGCTTCTTCAGCGAAGAGAAGGTTTCAACTTGCACATCACCGTTAAACGCCAGAACCGCTTCACGCACCATATTCAATTGCGCTTTACGTGCGCCGCTCGCTAGTTTGTCTGCCTTTGTCAACAGCACCAGCACAGCGATATTGCTGTCTACCGCCCACTCAATCATTTGCTGATCAAGATCTTTCAGCGGATGGCGAATATCCATCAGCACCACCAGACCTTGCAGACTCTGGCGCTTTTCGAGATATTCGCCGAGCGCGCGTTGCCATTTGCGCTTCATCTCTTCGGGAACTTCCGCATAGCCATAGCCGGGCAGGTCGACCAGGCGCTTACCGTTAGCCACTTCAAACAGGTTAATAAGCTGGGTACGGCCCGGGGTTTTTGAAGTCCTTGCCAGACTTTTCTGATTAGTCAGCGTGTTCAGCGCGCTGGATTTACCTGCGTTGGAACGGCCTGCAAAAGCCACTTCAATTCCAGTATCGGAAGGTAAGTGGCGAATATCAGGCGCACTCATCACAAAATGCGTCTGTTGATAATTCAAATTAGTCAAAGCGGTCGTCTCCGTCAGTCAAAGCTTTGCGGCGATTATACCTGAACCACAATAAAAGGCGGATTTTTCGGCGTGAACCGTGTAAGTAAAAGCCATACGCTTTGTGAGACATTGCCGATAACCTTTATGCGAAATTTAGGAGTAAATTCTGCGACACATGTCAAATAAGCTAAATAAATCAGTTGATTGCTTTTATGTAATAATCTGAAAATAAAACCATACTGGTGGTGGTTGATTGTTTGTTTAACGCAGAAGCGTAAAGTAGCCCCCATAGAGCGAGGACGCGAACAGGAACGATGACTCAGGATGAGGGTCAGGAGCGCCAGGAGGCGAAGACAGAGGATTGTCAGGAAGACAAACGTCGGAGACGTAACTAAAGGGAAATGGAATCAACATGGAATGTTCCGGCTGATGGAAAAACAGGGTGTGTTGGCGGCCTGCAAGGATTGTAAGACCCGTTAAGGGTTATGAGTCAGGAAAAAAGGTGACAGAGTAATCTGTCGCCTTTTTTCTTTGCTCGCTTTCTGTTAGATTCCGCCGCAAATCTATACTGAATAAAACGGCTAAAAGACGAATCACTATGAAACCATCATCTTCAAACTCACGCGGCAAAGGTCACGCAAAAGCGCGTCGTAAAACGCGCGAAGAGCTGAATCAGGAAGCTCGTGACCGCAAGCGTCAGAAAAAACGCCGTGGCCATGCGCCTGGCAGCCGTGCAAATGGCGGTAACGTTACTTCTGGCAGCAAAGGTCAGAGTACACCGAAAGATCCACGTATCGGCAGTAAAACCCCTATTCCATTGGGCGTGACTGAAAAAGTCACCAAACAGCATAAACCGAAGAGTGAGAAACCTATGCTTTCACCGCAGGCTGAGTTGGAGTTACTGGAAACGGATGAGCGTCTGGATGCGCTGCTGGAACGTCTGGAAGCAGGCGAAACCCTGAGCGCCGAAGAGCAATCCTGGGTTGATGCCAAATTGGATCGTATCGATGAGCTGATGCAGAAACTCGGCCTTTCTTATGACGACGATGAAGAAGAGGAAGAAGACGAGAAGCAAGAAGATATGATGCGTCTGTTGCGGGGCAACTAACGAATTGCCGCCGTGGGCCTTCCTGTTCTGCTGATAACCCTTCCGGTTATATGTTATCTGGTGTGGTTATTCGTTAAACTACAGCGGTTGTCGCGGCGACAAAAGTGGCTGCGCAACCGGCTGATGATCCGAAACGGGCATCATCCGGTACGCCGTAGCCGCCAGAGACGCCATCGGAAGGAGTGAGCATGTCTGTACAGCAAATCGACTGGGACCTGGCCCTGATCCAGAAATATAACTATTCCGGGCCACGATACACCTCGTACCCGACCGCACTGGAGTTTTCAGAAGACTTCGGTGAACAGGCGTTTTTACAAGCCGTGGCGCGATACCCTGAGCGTCCCTTATCTCTCTACGTACATATCCCGTTCTGTCATAAACTTTGTTACTTCTGCGGTTGCAATAAGATTGTCACTCGCCAGCAGCACAAGGCCGATCAGTATCTGGACGCACTGGAGCAAGAAATTATCCATCGCGCGCCGCTGTTCGCCGGGCGGAAAGTCAGCCAATTGCACTGGGGCGGCGGTACGCCAACATACCTGAACAAAGCGCAAATCAGCCGCCTGATGAAGTTACTGCGCGAAAACTTCCAGTTTAATGTTGATGCGGAGATCTCGATCGAAGTCGATCCGCGTGAAATCGAGCTGGATGTACTCGATCATTTACGCGCCGAAGGCTTTAATCGTCTGAGTATGGGCGTGCAGGACTTCAACAAAGAAGTACAACGTCTGGTCAACCGTGAGCAGGATGAAGAGTTCATCTTCGCGTTGCTTCACCATGCGCGTGAAATTGGCTTTACTTCCACCAATATTGACCTCATTTACGGTCTGCCGAAACAGACGCCGGAAAGTTTTTCCTTTACCCTGAAACGCGTGGCGGAACTGAACCCTGATCGTCTGAGCGTCTTTAACTACGCGCATCTGCCGACCATTTTTGCCGCCCAGCGCAAAATCAAAGATGCTGACTTGCCGAGTCCGCAGCAAAAACTCGATATCCTGCAGGAAACCATCGCCTTCCTGACGCAATTGGGCTATCAGTTTATCGGTATGGATCACTTTGCTCGCCCGGATGACGAGCTGGCGGTGGCCCAGCGTGAAGGCGTGCTGCATCGTAATTTCCAGGGCTACACCACCCAGGGCGATACCGATCTGCTGGGGATGGGCGTTTCCGCCATCAGCATGATTGGCGACTGCTATGCGCAGAACCAGAAAGAGTTAAAGCGCTACTACCAGCAGGTGGATGAACAAGGCAATGCGCTGTGGCGTGGTATTGCGTTAACGCGTGATGATTGCATTCGCCGCGATGTGATTAAATCGCTGATCTGCAACTTCCGTCTGGATTACGCACCTGTTGAACAACAGTGGGATTTGCACTTCGCTGATTACTTTGCGGAAGATCTTAAGCTGCTGGCCCCGTTAGCAAAAGACGGGCTGGTGGATGTGAGTGAGAAGGGGATTCAGGTGACGGCGAAAGGTCGTCTGCTGATCCGCAACATTTGCATGTGCTTTGATACTTACTTGCGCCAGAAAGCGCGAATGCAGCAGTTCTCTCGGGTGATTTAAAGAGTGAATGGCGCTTCGTTTACCTGGTAGAAAACGAAAGCGCCATCAATGTGCTGAGAACAAGATTGCCTGATGCACAACGCTTATCAGATCTACAAAACCTGTTGAAATTATTGCTTTTGTAGGCCGGATAAGACGTTCACGCCGTATCTGGCATGAACAATGAGCGCTTCATCAGCAATCTGAAACTCAACTAAACAGCCCTATCATCGCCGCACATAGCACGGCAGCAACGGCTGTTTGTGGTGTGTGGCTGTCAACTGCGCCACTCGATACCAGATTAATTATTGATTCCAGCATAATGACTCTCCCCGTTTTCCGGGCACGATCATACTGAACTTACCAGAACAGTAAAGCGCAAAATAACAGCTATTTGAGCTCAATAAACAATCTTTACACAGCAAAGCGGAATCACTCCATCCCCAGCTCTTTTAACTTACGCGTCAGGGTGTTACGTCCCCAACCAAGCAGTCGCGCCGCTTCCTGTTTATGTCCTTGCGTATGCCGCAATGCGGTGGTCAGTAATGTCCGCTCCAGCTCTGGCTGTGCTTCAGAAAGCAAGTTTTGATGACCGGAACGCAGTGCTTTATCCGCCCATTGCGCTAACAACGTTGCCCAATTGTCCGGGTGAATAGTGGAAGGGGTTTCCGCAACGGTTGATTCGAACAGTTCAGCAGGTAAATCCTGAATCAGCACTTCCTGCCCGGCGGCCATCACAGTTAGCCAACGACAGGTGTTTTCCAGCTGACGCACGTTGCCTGGCCATGCCAGACGCGTCAGAGCGATTTCAGTTTCTGGATGTAGCAACTTTGCTTCTACGCCCAGCTCGTGCGCGGCAACTTGCAGAAAATGGCGCGCCAGACGGGGAATATCTTCCCGACGCTCGCGCAGCGGCGGCAGATGAACGCGGATAACGTTCAGGCGGTGGAACAGATCCTCACGGAACTTGCCTTCCTGTACGCGTAGCTCCAGATTCTGGTGAGTGGCAGCGATAATCCGCACATCCACTTTCACCGGCGCATAGCCGCCAACGCGATAAAACTGACCGTCTGCCAGCACGCGCAGTAAACGGGTCTGCACATCCAGCGGCATATCGCCAATTTCATCAAGGAATAACGTACCGCCATCGGCCTGTTCAAAGCGCCCCTGGCGAACGGTATTCGCGCCAGTAAACGCGCCTTTCTCATGCCCAAACAGCTCTGATTCGATCAAATCTTTCGGTATTGCCGCCATATTCAGCGCGATAAACGGCGCTTTGGCTCGCGGGCTATGGCGATGCAGAGCATGAGCGACCAGTTCTTTACCGGTACCGGACTCACCGTTGATCAACACGCTAATCGAAGAGCGCGAAAGCCGACCGATAATACGGAACACATCCTGCATGGCCGGCGCTTCGCCGATGATATCGGTCGTTGGACCGTTAAGCTGGATATTGCGCGGCTGTTGCTGTTCCTGGTAATGGCTGATGGCGCGCTCAACCAGCGCCACGGCCTCGTAGATATCAAACGGTTTGGGCAGATAATCAAACGCCCCTTGTTGATAGGCGCTGACAGCGGCATCCAGATCGGAATGCGCGGTCATAATGATGACCGGAAGCATCGGATGACGCTGTTTAATCTGTTTAAGCAGCGCCAGCCCGTCCATGCCCGGCATACGGATATCCGAAAGCAGCACATCCGGCGTTTTGCTCGCCAGCGCCTCCAGCACCTCCGCGCCGTTCTCAAACGTCGTACAGGTTAACCCCGCCCCAGCGAGCGCACGTTCAAGCACCCAACGGATGGAACTATCGTCATCGACTACCCAGACTATCCCTCGTTGCATAAACGTCACCTTTATTTCCTGATAGGCAGGTAAACCGAGAACTCGGTATGCCCTGGCCAACTGGTAAATTCAATTTTGCCTGAATGCTGATCAATCAAATTACGGGCGATGGATAAGCCAAGCCCGGTGCCACCTTCGCGGCCGCTGACCATCGGGTAAAACAGCGTATCCTGCAAATGAGGCGGAATGCCTGGTCCGTTATCTTCCACATCAATCCGCGCCGTCAGTCGATAGCGCTCGCCATGTAAGGTCAGTTGAAACGCGGTGCGGGTACGCAGAATGATTTCGCCGCCCTCCGGCCCCAGCGCCTGTAGCGCATTGCGCACAATATTCAGCAATACCTGTTCTATCTGCTCCGGGTCGTGCGCCAGCTCCGGCAGGCTGGGGTCGTAATCACGAATCAACCGCACGTTGTCCGGTAATTCCATTGATACCAGCGTCACCACACGCTCTGCGACTTTGTGAATGCTTTCGGTAACGCGCGTTCCGGGCAGTTGCGGCCCCAACAGGCGATCGACCAGATTTCGCAGCCGGTCCGCCTGTTCGATAATCACTTTGGTATATTCCAGCAGTGACGGGTCAGGTAATGCTTTGCTGAGTAGCTGCGCTGCACCACGTAAACCGCCAAGTGGATTTTTAATCTCATGCGCCAGGCCGCGCACTAAATCACGGGCAGCAACCTGCTGGGCGTGTTGTAGCTGTTCCTGACTTAAACGGCGCTGGTTATCCATCGGCGCCATCTCCAGCAGGATCATGCCGTCTGGCATACGCTGGGCCGTCACAGAAAGGATATGCGAGCGACTGTCGATCACCAGCGTCACTTCGTTATCGGTAAAACCTTGCCCCGCCTCCAGGCTTTCTTGCATCAGCCCGATATTTAATGAGAAGTAGCTCAGCAGTTCCGGTAACGGCGTACCAAATAGTTTGCGGGAGCTTTGGGCAAGCAGTTGTTGCGCGGCGGGATTGGCGTAATGCACTGCCAGGTCGTCATCGACCAGCAGAATGCTGTTAATCAGAGAGTTGAGGATCTGCCCAGCATCGGGCTGCATGCCTGTTGCCATTAAGCAGTCTCCTGAAGAGGTTGCACCATTTTAGTGCATTATAGCTTTTTACGGATAAAAAGCGCGAAGCATTAGAGAAGTTACGGAGAAAAAAGCCCATGCAGAGATGGGCTACAGATAGCTGACAAACTTCACTTCGGAGAGCGACTTCACCTGTTCCGGCCTACCGCATAATCACTGTGTAGGCCGGATAAGATGCAATTTGCGTCGTATCCGGCATGACGTGCTTGCCATCGATCTCAAGCCTGCCAGGGACAGGCGAAAAGTTTCCACGGCAACTAAAACACTTAGACGCTGTAGTACAGCTCAAACTCTACCGGGTGCGGAGTCATACGCACGCGGTCATCTTCTTCGCGACGCAGGGCGATATACGCATCGATTGCTTCATCAGTGAACACGCCACCGGCTTTCAGGAACTCGCGGTCCAGATCCAGTTCGTTCAGTGCTTCTTCCAGAGAACCTGCAACCTGTGGGATCTCTTTCGCTTCTTCTGGAGGCAGGTCATACAGGTTTTTGTCCATGGCTTCGCCCGGATGGATCTTGTTCTTGATACCATCAAGACCGGCCATCAGCAGGGCAGCAAAGCACAGGTACGGGTTAGCCGCCGGGTCCGGGAAACGGACTTCAATACGACGTGCTTTCGGAGAAGAAACCACCGGAATACGGATAGACGCAGAACGGTTACGCGCAGAGTAAGCCAGCATTACCGGCGCTTCGTAGCCCGGGACCAGACGCTTGTAAGAGTTGGTGGTCGGGTTTGCCAGGGCGTTAATCGCTTTAGCGTGTTTGATTACGCCGCCAATGTAGTACAGCGCCTGTTCAGACAGACCTGCGTATTTGTCGCCTGCGAACAGGTTGACGCCATTCTTAGACAGCGACATGTGGCAGTGCATACCGGAACCGTTATCACCGAACATCGGTTTTGGCATAAAGGTCGCGGTTTTACCGAAGCGGTGCGCCACGTTGTGCACGACATATTTGTAGATCTGAATTTCGTCAGCTTTTTTGGTCATGGTATTGAAGCGGGTAGCCACTTCGTTCTGACCCGCGGTCGCCACTTCGTGGTGATGTGCTTCAACCACCAGGCCCATCTGTTCCATCACCAGACACATTTCAGAACGGATGTCCTGAGCAGAGTCTACCGGCGGAACCGGGAAGTAACCGCCTTTCACTGCCGGACGGTGACCTTTGTTACCACCTTCGTACTGGGTGGAGGAGTTCCATGCGCCTTCGATATCGTCGATGGCAACGTGAGAACCGGAGATAGAAGTCCCGAAACGGATATCATCGAACAGGAAGAATTCTGGTTCTGGCCCGAACAGGACGGTGTCGGCGATGCCAGTAGAGCGCAGGTAATCTTCGGCGCGCTTCGCAATGGAGCGCGGGTCACGGTCATAGCCTTGCAGGGTGCCAGGTTCAAGGATATCGCAACGGATAATCAGGGTAGTATCTGCGAAGAATGGGTCAATGACTGCGGTGGACGCGTCTGGCATCAGCACCATGTCGGATTCGTTAATGCCTTTCCAGCCGCCAATCGAGGAGCCGTCAAACATTTTGCCTTCTTCGAAGAATTCAGCATTCACCTGATGAGCAGGGATAGTGACGTGCTGTTCTTTACCTTTGGTATCAGTGAAGCGCAAATCAACAAACTTCACTTCGTGCTCGTTCAGCATCGTCAGTACGTGTTCAGCGGACATACTTTAACTCTCCTGGATTGGTCATTGTCGTCGTGGTAACGAAATCTGCAATTAAATGGGCCGTGTCGCCATAAAAAAGATAAAGCGAAATCTGTGCCAACTTTTAAATTTCCCCTAAAAGGCGTTATCATGAGCATCATCGTGCAAAAGGGCTGCACCATGATGCGAATGTTGCACCAATATAGTGCTTTAATGGGAACATTAAGCACCATATTGGTGCAATGACCTTTGGATAACCCTTTTTATGCTCCGTGAAAGCGATCACAAAGCAACTCTGCAATACTTGTTTGCGGAGGATGTTTGTGATCCTGTTTTGTAGTGCGATTAATCCGTGTACAATAACGCGCTATTTCTAATGCCTGAGGCAAAGTTGTGATCGAAAAATTGCGTAATATCGCCATCATCGCGCACGTAGACCATGGTAAAACCACCCTGGTAGACAAGCTGCTCCAACAATCCGGTACGTTCGACTCTCGTGCCGAAACTCAAGAGCGCGTGATGGACTCCAACGATTTGGAGAAAGAGCGTGGGATTACTATCCTCGCGAAAAACACCGCTATCAAATGGAATGATTACCGTATCAACATCGTTGATACCCCGGGGCACGCCGACTTCGGTGGTGAAGTTGAACGTGTCATGTCCATGGTAGACTCAGTGCTGCTGGTGGTTGACGCATTTGACGGCCCGATGCCGCAAACGCGCTTCGTGACCAAAAAAGCGTTTGCCTACGGCTTGAAACCCATTGTGGTTATTAACAAAGTTGACCGTCCTGGTGCGCGTCCTGACTGGGTTGTGGATCAGGTATTCGACCTGTTCGTTAACCTCGACGCGACTGACGAGCAGCTGGATTTCCCGATCGTTTACGCTTCTGCGCTGAACGGTATTGCGGGTCTGGACCACGAAGACATGGCGGAAGACATGACTCCGCTCTACCAGGCGATTGTTGACCACGTGCCAGCGCCGGACGTAGACCTTGACGGTCCGTTCCAGATGCAGATTTCCCAGCTCGATTACAACAGCTATGTTGGCGTTATCGGTATTGGCCGCATCAAGCGCGGTAAAGTGAAGCCGAACCAGCAGGTGACTATCATTGATAGCGAAGGCAAAACCCGTAACGCGAAAGTCGGTAAAGTGCTGGGCCACCTCGGTCTGGAACGTATCGAAACCGAAGTGGCGGAAGCTGGCGATATCGTGGCCATCACCGGCCTTGGCGAACTGAACATTTCTGACACCGTTTGCGATACGCAAAACGTTGAAGCGCTGCCGGCACTCTCCGTTGATGAGCCGACCGTTTCCATGTTCTTCTGCGTTAACACCTCGCCGTTCTGCGGCAAAGAAGGTAAATTCGTTACTTCTCGTCAGATCCTGGATCGTCTGAACAAAGAACTGGTACACAACGTTGCGCTGCGTGTAGAAGAAACCGAAGACGCCGATGCGTTCCGCGTTTCTGGTCGTGGTGAACTGCACCTGTCCGTTCTTATCGAAAACATGCGTCGTGAAGGTTTCGAGCTGGCGGTATCCCGTCCGAAAGTCATCTTCCGTGAAATCGATGGCCGTAAACAAGAGCCGTTCGAAAACGTGACTCTAGACGTTGAAGAGCAGCATCAGGGTTCTGTCATGCAGGCGCTGGGCGAACGTAAAGGCGAGCTGAAAAACATGAACCCAGACGGTAAAGGCCGCGTACGTCTCGACTACGTGATCCCGAGCCGTGGTCTGATTGGTTTCCGTTCTGAGTTCATGACCATGACTTCTGGTACGGGTCTGCTGTACTCCACCTTCAGCCACTACGACGACGTTCGTCCGGGTGAAGTGGGTCAGCGTCAGAACGGCGTATTGATCTCTAACGGTCAGGGTAAAGCGGTGGCGTTCGCGCTGTTCGGTCTGCAGGATCGCGGTAAGCTGTTCCTCGGTCACGGTGCAGAAGTTTATGAAGGTCAGATTATCGGTATTCACAGCCGCTCTAACGACCTGACTGTAAACTGCCTGACCGGTAAGAAACTGACCAACATGCGTGCTTCCGGTACTGACGAAGCTGTTGTTCTGGTTCCGCCTATCCGCATGACTCTGGAACAAGCGCTGGAGTTTATCGATGATGACGAACTGGTAGAAGTGACTCCGACCTCTATCCGTATTCGTAAACGTCACCTGACGGAAAACGATCGTCGTCGTGCCAACCGCGCATCGAAAGACGATTAATTTCGTTTTTTAGTCATGAAAAACCTGCCAGAGATGGCAGGTTTTTTTTGGCCTGTCATAAGTTCTCGCCAGCATAAGTATCTCCCTTGCAAGTCTGTGGTTACTGCAATAGAGAGCTTTGTCACAATTATCTGCAAAGTCATGCGCCGTTAATTGCTTTCTTTTTTGGCGTAGGCGTAAGATGCCTCATCTGGTTTAAACCAAAAGGGTTAAACAATGATAGGGAATCAATCCACCGTAGAAAATGCAAAAGAGAAACTGGATCGGTGGTTAAAAGATGGCATCACCACGCCGGGGGGAAAACTCCCTTCGGAAAGAGAGTTGGGAGAATTGCTGGGCATTAAACGTATGACGTTGCGCCAGGCGTTGCTTAATCTTGAGGCAGAATCCAAAATCTTTCGTAAGGATCGTAAAGGTTGGTTCGTGACTCAACCGCGATTTAATTACAGCCCGGAACAGTCGGCGAGTTTTCAGCGGGCTGCTATTGAACAAGGGCGGGAACCTTCCTGGGGATTTACCGAGAAAAATCGTACCCACAATATTCCCGAAACGCTCATGCCACTGATTGCAGTTACGCCATCAACCGAACTCTACCGCATTACTGGTTGGGGGGCGCTGGAAGGGCATAAAGTTTTCTATCATGAAACATATATTAATACTGAGGTTGCCCCAGGTTTTATTGAGCAACTTGAAAACCATTCATTTTCTTCAGTATGGGAAAAATGCTACCAAAAAGAGACGGTAGTGAAAAAATTGATTTTCAAACCTGTCAGAATGCCAGGCGATATCAGTAAGTTTCTTGGCGGCTCAGCAGGTATGCCTGCGATCTTAATTGAAAAACATCGTGCTGACCAGCAAGGGAATATTGTCCAGATAGATATTGAATATTGGCGATTTGAGGCTGTGGATCTCATCATTAATCTGTAGGTGCTTTATGGTGACAATAAATAACGCAAGAAAGATTCTACAACGTGTCGATGTTCTTCCTCTTTATTTGCATGCCTATGCTTTTCATTTAAATATGCGGCTGGAAAGAGTATTGCCTGCTGATTTACTTGATATTGCGAATGAAAATAATCTGAGAGGCGTCAAAATCCATGTTCTGGACGGCGAGCGTTTTTCTCTTAGTAATATGGACGATAACGAACTCTCTGCCTTTGGTGATAAAGCCCACCGCCTGAACCTTGATATTCATATTGAAACCAGTGCCTCAGATAAGGCGTCGATTGATGAAGCCGTCGCCATTGCGTTGAAAACTGGGGCATCGTCCGTGCGCTTTTATCCGCGTTATGAAGGCAATTTGCGCGACGTATTATCGATCATCGCTAACGACATTGCCTATATACGGGAAACTTATCAGGACAGCGGCCTGACCTTTACGATCGAACAACATGAAGATTTAAAAAGCCATGAACTGGTGTCGCTGGTCAAAGAAAGTGAGATGGACACTCTCTCCTTACTGTTTGATTTTGCAAACATGATCAATGCAAACGAGCACCCACTGGATGCTTTAGAAATCATGGCGCCACATATCACACAGGCGCATATTAAAGATGCATTGATCGTCAAAGAAGAGCGTGGTCTGGGTCATAAAGCTTGTATTTCAGGTCAGGGTGATATGCCGTTCAAGTCATTATTGACGCAGCTTATTTGCCTGGGAGATGAAGAACCGCAGGTGACTGCGTATGGCCTGGAAGAAGAGGTTGATTATTATGCCCCAGCCTTCCGCTTTGAAGATGAGGGGGATAATCCATGGATTCCTTATCGCCAGATGAGTGAAACGCCATTGCCAGAAGAACATTTGCTGGATGAGAGGTTGCGTAAAGAAAAAGAGGATGCGATTAATCAGATAAATCATGTCCGTAATGTACTACAACAAATCAAACAAGAGGCAAGCTATCTTCTAAATCACTAATAAGTTTCAACACATATATAGTTAATAAAAACCATTCAATAAAATGGCCGGTATCCTATTACCTTTAAAATAGTGATTTTAAAAATCGCTTAGGGGATGTTATGCTCACGAAAAAGAAATGGGCGTTATTTAGTCTATTAACACTGTGTGGCGGCACAATTTATAAATTACCGTCATTGAAAGATGCGTTTTATATCCCGATGCAGGAGTATTTTCATTTGACCAATGGTCAAATTGGCAATGCCATGTCAGTAAACTCATTTGTTACGACGGTGGGATTTTTTCTGTCTATTTATTTTGCCGATAAATTACCGCGCAGATACACTATGTCGTTTTCCCTTATTGCGACTGGATTACTGGGTGTTTATTTGACGACAATGCCGGGCTATTGGGGCATCCTTTTTGTCTGGGCGCTATTTGGCGTTACCTGCGACATGATGAACTGGCCTGTCTTGCTTAAGTCGGTGAGCCGGTTGGGTAATAGCGAACAACAAGGTCGTTTGTTTGGTTTCTTTGAAACGGGGCGTGGCATTGTTGATACCGTGGTAGCATTTTCTGCTCTGGCAGTATTTACCTGGTTTGGCAGTGGTTTATTAGGCTTTAAAGCAGGTATTTGGTTCTATTCCCTCATTGTGATCGTCGTGGGTATTACCATTTTCTTTGTACTGAATGACAAAGAAGAAGCGCCTTCCGTTGATGAGAAAAAAGACGAACAAGCATCGCAAAACACCAGTATGACCTCGGTGCTGAAAGACAAAACCATCTGGCTTATCGCTTTTAACGTCTTCTTCGTTTACGCGGTTTACTGTGGCCTGACATTCTTCATTCCATTCCTGAAAAACATCTATCTGCTGCCCGTTGCGCTGGTGGGTGCTTACGGCATCATTAACCAATACTGTCTGAAAATGATCGGTGGACCGATTGGTGGCATGATTTCAGATAAGCTCCTGAAATCACCGAGTAAATACCTGTGCTACACTTTTCTTATCAGCACCGCTGCACTCGTACTGTTGATTATGCTGCCGCACGAAAGTATGCCGGTTTATTTAGGGATGGCATGTACATTGGGCTTTGGCGCGATTGTCTTTACGCAGCGAGCTGTATTCTTTGCGCCCATTGGCGAAGCGAAAATTGCTGAAAATAAAACAGGTGCGGCGATGGCGTTGGGGAGTTTTATTGGTTATGCCCCGGCGATGTTCTGCTTCAGTCTGTATGGTTACATTCTGGATTTAAATCCGGGAATTATTGGCTACAAAATTGTGTTTGGCATTATGGCCTGCTTCGCATTCTGTGGTGCGGTGGTTTCTGTAATGCTGGTTAAGCGAATTAGCCAACGTAAGAAAGAGATGCTGGCGGCTGAAGCTTAATTAATGGCCGGATGTGTTTAATCCGGCCAACGAAAACCGTATCAACCGTAGGCCGGATAAGGCGTTTACGCCGCATCCGGCAGTTTCACATCAGAAGAAATACTTCGCGCCAATACGAATCTGATTTTGCTCGCGGTGATACGGTTCGACGTTACGGTCTAACCAGCGTAATTCAATATAGGGCAGCCAGTGTTCGTTAATGCGGTAACGGAAAGTGTTAGTGATTTCCCAGTGGTGCTTCGTACCATTGCTACTGTTGAAATCATTCAGGTTATAAAAATAGTGCGGTTCAAAGGTATAAGAGAATTTATCAGTAATAATAAAGTTCCAGTAGTTACCAATCTCGTAGCTGTCATTATTATCCAGTTCACCATTTAAATCAGTGGAACTGTAGTTGTTATGGTTATAGCGATTTCGCACTGTCAGGTTAAACCACGGCATAAATTTGTAATTGACGTCCAGATACACAGCACCACCGGAGCCAATACTTTTATCATTGATTAAGCCTCCGGGTTGAATGGTTAATTTATCGGTTGGTTTAAATAATGGATACCAACCTTCAATTTCATTATAGCCGTGCTTTAGTTCATCTTTTCTCTGAAAGTTATAGGTATTGGTTAACATAATACCCGCGCCCATATCGAAGTTATAACCCACACGTAGCATAACCTCGCCCTGATCGGAGGCGAGATTATATGCCTCCCTGTTTTCGACATACGCTCCAGCAAATACGGAAGTCGAGATCACAGAGGAGAGCAATATTAATGATTTTAACTTTTTCATAATAAGTCCATTTTTTAAGCGTAGGGAGGCCGCCATCCATCAGGATGAAATAGCGGCTATCGACTTTATAACGTTACGGAAGCGGTCTTTTCTTCTGTAACACTCTCTTGGTTTTTACGTTGGTTTATTTCCTCAATAATTAACGCAAAACGTTTTTCATTGAGCGTGTAAAAGAATCCCATTGTCAGAGCGGCAATAATAGCCAGCGCACAAGGCCAGATAAAAATGAGCTGACGCAAACCCTGCAATGTTGCATCGCTTTGCGCGATGTTGGGAACATAGCCGATTTGCGTCAGCATAATGCCTGGCAAGAAGCCAGCAAGTGCGGCAGAAATTTTACGAAAGAAGGTATAACCGGTATAAACAGAGCCTTCGGCGCGGATACCGGTTTTCCATTCTCCGTAGTCCACGGTGTCAGGCACCAGCGCCCAGTTCAGGCTGTTCACAAAGGCGGTACCAAAAAAGGCGACACAAGAGAACATAACGAAGGTAAATGAATTACTGCCCCAGAAAAAGTTCAGCATATCACCCACGGCCCACAGTACCATGCCGGATAAATAAACCTGTTTTTTGCCAAAATATTTTACGGTTAGTGGCACCAGTAATACGCCGACGAGAATGCATCCCATACTGAAAAATCCCATCCACGATAATAAGTGGATATCATTCAGTACATATTGAGTGTAATACACCTGAATGGCCAGTTTGATATTAAATGCCGCCAACGTACAAAGGTTAGCAATACATAATACCAGTAATGGTGGGTTACAGAATATCGCGCAAAATGATTTGAGAATACTGGCTTTATGTCCGGTTGGCGTGGTATCGACATAATGTTCTTTGACACCTCTGTAGCAGAGCATCATAAAAATAAAACCGCCAATGGAAAATATCAGCGCCGCACAGGCATAACCGACCGTGGAGTCAGAGAAAAGCGACTGCAACGGAATAAATGCGACCGTACAAATTAATAGCCCGATAGTTGCGCCACCCTGACGATAAGCCGCAAGTTGTGCGCGTTCATTCGGGTTTTTAGTGATCGCCGGGATCATTGCGCCATAGGAACAATTCATCAGACTATAAGACAACCCAAACATCATAAACAGCGCGGTGGCAATCGTCGTTTTAACCGGCAAACTAAAGGTGGTAGCAATAAACTGTAATGTCGCAATGAATGCAGCCGGAACCGCAGCGTATAAAATAAAGGGGCGGAATTTTCCTTTTGGCCCAATATGTTTTCGGGAATCGAGTAAAAATCCAGTGAGCATATCGGTAAATGCGGTAAAGAACTTCGCTACCAGAAAGATAATTCCGCCATAGTAAGCAGGCATCCCTAGTTCATCGGTATAAAATTTGAGAAGATACAGAGTGCCGATGCACAACATTAAATTAGAACCGACGTCACCCATGCCATAGGCGATTTTTTCCCGCAGATTCAGTTTTAATGTCAGTGGATTATGGTCAAACATAATCACTCCTTATAACGCCCCGTAGGGCGTCGTTTATTATCATTATTAAGCCGTACGTTTACGGGCTTCTATTTCTTCAACAATACGGACGTACATTTTCTCGTTCAGGCTGTAAAAACAGCCCATTGCAACAATGGTTATTACCGCCAGCGCGCTTGGGTAGATGAAGATCAACTGACGTAAACCTTCGATGGTATGGTCGGCCTGCGCCACGTTTGGTACATAGCCGATTTGCGTGAGCATCCAGCCAGGGAAGAAGCCTGCCAGTGCCTGGGACACCTTGCGAAAGAAGGTAAAGCCGGTGTACACCGTGCCTTCCGAACGCACGCCAGTACGCCATTCGCCATATTCCACGGTGTCGGAAACCAACGCCCAGTTCAGGCTGTTTACAAACGCCGAACCGAAGAACGCCAGACAAGAGAAGGCGACAAAACTGACCGAACCGCCGCCACAGAAATAGTTGAGTAAATCACCCAGTATCCAGATCAGCAGGCCGCCGATATAGACTTTCTTCTTACCGAAACGTCTGACCGCGCCAGGCATCAGGAATACGCCGATGAAGATGCAACCCATGCTGAAAAATCCCATATACGACAACAAAATAGGATCATTAAGCACGTACTGGGTGTAATAGACCTGTATAGCGAGCTTGACGTTAAACGCCCCTAACGTGCAGAGGTTGGCAATGCACAGAATGAACAGCGGGCGGTTACCGGCGATGGCGCGGAAAGACTGCAACAGGCCCGGTTTTTGTGCCGGATTTGCAGGCTGTGTTTCGACATAACGTTCTTTCACGCCCGAGTAACAGACCCACATAAACAGCAGACCGAAGAGCGAAAACAGCGTGGCGGCGAACACGTAGCTGAGTTGTGGATTACCCTCGATAAGATTCATCACTGGCACGAACCCCACCGTACACAGCAGCAGGCCCAGCGTGGCGCCGCCCTGACGCCATGCCGCCAGCGACGCGCGTTCGTTCGGGTTTTTAGTGATAGCCGGGACCATTGCGCCATAGGAGCAGTTCATCATGCTGAAGAACAGCCCGTACAGCATGAACAAAATGGTGGCGACGACCGTTTTGCCGGTAACGTCGAACGGCGTACCGACAAAGTTGGCGATTGCCAGTAAGGTGACAGGAAAAGAGGCATACAGAATAAATGGGCGGAATTTACCCTTCGGACCGATTTTTCGCCGGGAATCGAGCATGATGCCGGTACCGATATCGGTAAATGCTGTGAAGAATTTAGAAATAAAAAAGATAATGCCGCCATAGGTGCCGGGCAGCCCCAGAACGTCGGTATAAAACTTCAAAAGATAAAGCGTGCCGATATCCAGCAGAATGTTGGAGGCCAGGTCGCCGATACCGTAAGAGAGTTTTTCTTTAAACGGCAAACGTAGAGTAGCCGGATCTTCCGTTGTGATGTGACTCATCGTCGTTCTCCATTTGCCCGTGAGTTACCCCACGGGCGGGCGTGATTAGATATTTTTTAACGCAGCGAACAGTGCAGCCCATTCGCTATCAGCACGATAAAAGACTGGCGGCTTACCGATGGGAGCATCGACGGTAATTTCTCCACCGCAGAAGGTTTCTCCGGTCCAGGCATGGATCCAGTTATCGTCTGGCAGATAGAGCGTCCAGTCGCTACGTCCTTGCTCATGCACTGGAGCAACCAGAATGTCGCGACCCAACAGATACTGGTATTTCAGGGCGTAGGTATGCGCATCGTCTTCGTAATGCAGGAACAGTGGGCGCATGACTGGCAGACCGGACTTCGCATTGTGGGCAACGGCCTCTTTCAGATAAGGCTTCAGGGTGGTGAAGACGGTCGTCATGCGGGCAAAATGCGCAATGGTTTCCGCGTCGCCATCGAACTGCCAGTTGTCGCCCGGGCGGTTGCCTTCATGGGTGCGCATCATTGGTGTAAAGGCGCTGAAGTCACACCAGCGCAGCAGCAGTTCTTTGCTGCGTTTCATTTCAAATAGCGTGGTGTAGCCGCCAATATCACTGTGATGCAGGCCGTGTCCGGTCATGGCCAGCGATAGCGCCGCCGGAACGACCGAGGCCAGGCCATCATCCAGACTCCAGTCCACGTTCTGGTCGCCCGCCCACATCATGGTGGAATATTTCTGGCTACCGGTAGAACCGGCGCGCATAAAGAAGAGAATCTCGCCGAGCTTGTCTGCTTCCTGAAGGGCTTCGTAGTTACATTTTGCCCACAGCGCAGGCCAGGCGTTATGCATAATTTCAGCGCTGATGCCGTTATGCAGGTAAGTGTCGGTGGGCAGATACTCGCCGAAGTCGGCCATCCAGCCGCCGCAGCCGAGTTCAATCATGTTCTTTTTGATGACTTCTTTAAACTAGGCGTAGGCTTCAGGGTTAGTCAGGTCAACCACGCCGCCGTAGAACTCACCGAACTCCACCAGATAATCGCCGCCGGAGGCATCTTTTGCCAGATAGCCGCGCTTTGCCGCTTCTGCGCAGAGGTCCTTATCGCTGGCAACATACGGGTTGATATAGGCGAGGAACTGCACGCCTTCTTTATTCCATTGCTTAATACGCGAATCCAGTTGCGGATAGTTTTCGCTATTCCATTTCCAGTTCCACATCACGCGTTTACCAAAGGAGGTCATACGGACACCGGACCAGTCCTGCGCCCAGATACCATTCACTTTGACGCCTGCGTTGCGCATAACATCCAGCTTTTGCTGACAAACCTCGGTGCCGCCCTGAATGCCGAGCGTCACCCCGTCATAAACCCAGTCCGGCAGTTCTGGCTGGCGTCCCAGCAGAGCGGTTAATTTTTCCAGCAAGGAGATGTACGTATCCGCACATTCAAAACGCAGAGTGGCTTTGTCTTCCCACAGCGCCAGCTCATGGTATTCCGGTGCGCTAAAGTCGAAGTTCATGTAGCAACTGTTGTCGACATGGCAGTAATACTTCTGCGTGCTGACGAACGTGGGTTGTGGGAAGAAGGTCCAGTAGTAGTCACCTCCGGCGTTCTCTTTGCAATCGGCCTGCCAGGTAACATAGCTTTGTTTATTACGCCCAACACCTTGCTCGCTGGTCCACAGCGGGAATGGTTTTCCGCGCAGATCAAAGTACGAGAATTGCTCGCCGCAGCCGTAGATATGGTCTTCTGGCTGCGCGGCAAGACGTAACCAGATGCGATTGTGGTTAACGTCGTCATTTTGCAGTTTCAGCACTAAACGACCCTGATCGTCGGCGGAGATACGCAATGTGGCGCTAATGTCAGAACCGCGGCTGAAATGGATTAACCAGCCATCCGGCGACTGACTGACAGCGGTATGGGTGAGCGCAATCTTTTCCTGCAATTTATCTTTAATGCTGAAATTGCCGCGGAACATATCAATATCCGCAATACCTGAGCCAATCCATAAACAAGGATTATCTTTGCTGTGTGTTAAAATAAGACGTTGTTGAAAATGTAGCGTAAAATTGTCGCTATTTTGGTGAAATTGAAAATCTAATAACTGCTGGCGTGGCGTATCCATAAATAATCTCCATAGAGTATAAAGGTAATATTCATGCCATCCTGTTATTACAGGTTTAATTCAAAGTTGCTGTGCGGATATAAAATTAATGCCCGCACGAATTATTATTTACTTTCTTCAGCCCGGCGAATTTCCGCTACTTTTTTACCAAATGCCAGTTGCAATATGGCTAACAAGGCAAATGGAGGCAGAAGCGCGGCAGCCGCAGGGATGCTCAGCGCGCCTTTTATTAACATAGAGCCGGAGGCTATTAGCAATAAGAAGACCATCACGCGGAAGACCTTAACGGAAATGCGTTTATGTACATATTGTCCAACCAGCGAACCGAGGATCATGGTGGGAATACAAAAGATCACCAGTTTAAAAATGGAGACAGTTAAAATTCCACTGGTGGCCAGCCCGCCAATGACCGCAATGTTGTTCGCGGTGAAGAAAGCGTTCAGCGTGCCGCGAAATGCGGCCGGACCCAAGTTACGCAACATGCCGTAGATAACCATCGGTGGTCCGTTGGTTGAGAACGCTGCGCCTAATGCACCGGCAACAGCCCCGATGGGGGCGGCAATCCAGTTGCGGTCATAAATCGGCAAGCGTGGAATAAACATGCTGTAGAACGAATAAAGGATCAGGAATCCGCCTAAGCCCACCTTCATAAAATGGTCGGGTAAATACGACAACGCGTATAACCCGACTGGTATTCCCAGAAATGAGAAAATAATCAGCACTATTGCCGAGCGCCAGTCTGTTTCTTTGCGTGACAGCCAGGTGGCGTACAACGCAGTAGCCGTGCCGACAATCACTGAGAGCGGCGTCGCCATTTTAACGGGCAGCATTAATGTGACCAGCGGCATGGTCGTTAAACCACCGCCGAACCCTGCGCAGATGCCGACAAAGGTATAAAGAAACATTAACGCGATAACAATGCATACCACGTTGGTTTCCACCATGACCCCATCCGGCGTAAATAAAGTAAAAAAGTCCATAATGTTTCCTGTTACGTTAATATAACTATTAACAACGATATTGTTCTTCTCTTAATAAAATTAACGTCGCTTTCCGTGAATATTAAAAAACAGGCGATGTGTTTTTCCGGGTTCCAGTAATAGTAAATCGGTGCCAGAGTTAAAGGCGTTCGGCGGGCAACTCATGGGTTCTACTGCTAATCCCTGACGCTGTAGTTTTTCACCACTATAAACCTGTACCCAGGGCTGATCGGAACGGAGGCTGACTGAAAGCGCCTGCTGTGGATGAGTAATAGTCATTTCCCATTGGTCATTAATGGTTTTGAAAGTGTGGTCAATTTGTGTATCGGCTATTTTTTTCGCCTGCGTGAAATTTAAATTTAGCTCGTCAACGTGGTGAAGCGTTGTCGGATTGGCGTGCTTATCAACGGCATAAACCTGATTTGCCGGTAGCTGGAATAAATAGTCATCAACAGGCATTAAGTTGCAGGTCAAATAGGGATGAATACCCACACCGTAAGGCGCTGACTGGCTGCCGATATTCTGGCTGGCAATTTCCACAGCAAGGCCGCTTTGTGCATTAAGCGAATAGACAACCTGTGAAGCCAGCATAAACGGATAGCCATAACTGGGCGGCAGAAAAGCCGTCAAGGTGACGCTGGTGGCGGTTAACTCGCTGATTTGCCAGTCACGCCAGGCAAGCAAACCGTGAATAGAAGCCTGTGACGCGTGTTCATTAATAGGTAACTGATATTCCTGTCCTTGATAGCGATAACAGCCGTTGGCAATCCGATTGGGCCACGGAATAAGCACTTTCCCCAGATGCGCGAGCGGCATCTCTTCGGGTTTGTGTGGGAGCACTAAATGGCAGCCCTGAAAGGTTAATTCAGCCAGACCTGCTCCGACAGTCACGATAGTCGCGTGATAATCCCCGGCGATGAGTGAAATTGTCTGCCCGCTACTATGCATATTGGTTATTCGCATACGAGACGCCTTATTAAATAACGGCATATCCGACACGCAGTTTGGTATGCCGTTTTTCAGATCAGTTATTTGGCATTCACGTCCAGCAGACCCGCCGCAACTGCTGGAGCCAGACCTGGCGCTAACGGGATACGTGGGATCACCAGGCAGTGCAGCAGGTGGTAGATATCCTGTTTACCGTCCCAGACTTTGGTGGTGACCTTATTGTCTGCGTCCAGCTCCTGCCACCACGAACCATTTTCATAGTCCATCAGATACTTAATGCAGTACTCCCACCATGTCTGATACCAGGTTTCGTACTGGCGATCGCCGGTGACGGTGTAGAGCGCGTAAGCCGTACCCATCGCTTCGACGATAGGCCAACGCACACGTTCGCGGACAACCGGTTTGCCTTCCCAGTCAACGGTATAAACAATTCCGTCTGCGCCATCGGGCGCCCAGGCGTCGCGGATGGTGGCATTGAACAGGCCTTTGGCATCTTCCAGCAGCCAGGCTGGAGGCTGTTCGCAGCGGGCTTCCAGTGCGGCATGGATATGCAGCATCAAGCGGCCCCACTCAATCCAGTGTCCCGGCGTACCACCGAACGCGCGGAAGCGGTGAGCAGGGTTATCTTTGTTGTAATCAGGAATAGGTTTCCACTGCGTATCGAAGTGTTCGTTGACGCGGTAATGATTATTTCTGGCGACGTCGTGAATAATGACGGAAGCCACGCGAATCGCACGATCCAGCCATTTTTTGTCGTGGGTGACGTCATAAACAATCAGGAAGGCTTCCACTGCATGCATGTTGGCATTGCCGCCGCGATACTCTTCGGTTTTACTGAAGGCTTCGTCCCAGGACTCAAGGCACATCTGCTCTTCTTCACTCCAGAAATATTTCTCGATGATCTCAATGGTGTAATCGAGCAGTTTACGGGCTTCCGGGTGGCCTGTTGTGACGGCGCTGGCAGCCCCCAGCAGAGCAAAAAAGTGTTGATAACCCTGTTTGGAAGCATCCACTACGCCTTCATCATTCACGCAGGCATACCAGCCGCCATATTTTTTATCGCGCAGTGCGCCGTTCATCGCTTTGATACCGTGATCAACCAGTGAATAAGCGCCAGGGCGGCCCATCGCGGCAGCAACGGAATAGACGTGAAGCATACGGACGGTGATCCATAAATGCGTGCCCATTTCTTCTTTGATTTGACCTTTATTACCCAGCCAGCCAAAGCCGGTTGGTACTACGGCATGTTTACCAAAATCAAAGATGCGATCGGTTTCCTGTTCCAGCCAACGGTTGTGGCTCAAGGTATTAAACCATTTCATTCCTTTATCCTCATATTAACGGCGTTTAGCCATCATTTCGTCGACGATATTGCCAAGTTGTTGCAATTTCGGTGCACAAACGTCACGTAGCATTAACTCACTATCTGGTAAACCAACGACGGATGCCCACACTGCACGACCTGCCAGGAATCCAGATGCGCCCGCCGTCATTGCTACACGCACGGCGCGCGGGAACAGTTTTTCGTCCACGCCGGAAGAGAGGATCACCCAGGGCATATTGATATGCTCGTTCAGACGTTGTGAAGCGGTAAGAAGCTCTTGTTGCGGACCTTTGCCATAAAGCGGCATTTCGACTTTGTAGAGATCGGCGCCGCTGTCGCCAAGCTCTTTTGCGGCATTGATGATTGCTTGTTCGCGATCGAATTTATCGCCACGACGCGGTGGGCGGACGACGGGCTCAATGATGCTCACCAGACCGTGTGAATGACACAGTTCGTTGAACTCTTTCACCATCTCCAGGCGTTGTTGTGCATCTTCATCACTACGCCAGAGCACCAGCAGTTTCAGAGCTTTGCCGCCGTCCTGTTTGATCTGTAATGGGTTGATTTTGCGGTCAATCACCACGCTATCCACCGGAATACCGTTGCCTGGAATAAACTCATCGGCGGCGACAATCATGGCGCAATTTTTGGCAATCGCGTTTTGCTCAACCACCTGGCGATAGCAGAACTGTTGATCCACCAGAATGGCTGAGGCATAAGGCGAAAGCGTTTTTGCGGCGTTAACTTTGAAATTGGTCAGTACGCTGTCGGCCACCGGCGATTTTTCGCCTGCCGCAGCAAACATCATGCGCATGGCTTCACGCTGATCGACCGCCAGCATGGCAAAACCGCCTGATGCACGCGTAATGTCGTTGATGGTGTACTTATTCATTCATTTTTTCCTTTATCCAGTCGTTACATTTTTACGTTGGCAGTCATCCCGGCGCTGACACGGACCTGTTCCAGAATGGCGGACCAGTCCTGGCGACCACGACCTGCTGCGCGCGCCTGGCTATAAACCTCCCGTGAAGCGGCCCCCAGTGGCATCGGCACATGCAACTGGTTAGCGACATCAAGGGCGATACCAAGATCCTTATGGGCGAGATCGATCATGAAAGCGGGAGAAAGATCCCCGCTCAGGACTTTGTTCGGCCAACTGGTGGTGAAGTGGCCTTTTCCAGCGGCGGTGCCGCTCATCACCTTGACGGCAACATCGAAGGAAAGATTCAGGGCTTCACACAGTACGGCGGCTTCAGCCGACAGCGCATTGAGCGCGATGCTCATGTAGTTGTTGATCAGTTTGACGCGGATCCCCATGCCCGGACCGCCCGTGTTGATCAGCTCGCTGCCCATCGCCATCAGCACGGGTGTAGCGCGCTCAACTTGTTCAGCGGTGCCGCCAGCGAGCAGCAGCAGAGTGCCGGTAATAGCATTCGCGGAAGTTCGACCTACTGGCACATCCATCAGGCTGAAGCCTCTGGCATGCATATCAGCAATTAATTTATCGGTTTGCAGCGGGTGGATGGTTGACATATCAATGACCAGCGCATTGGCAGATAAACTCTCGCAAACGCCGTTTTCCCCAAATAGTACGCTGCGTACCAGATCGCCATTCGGCAACATAGTGATGATAAATTCAGCATCGATCGCTGCTTGCGCTGGATTGGCGGCAGGAGTTGCCCCTTTTTCTACCAGATGCTGTACGGCCTCTGGGTTGACATCGAATACGCGAAGCTGGTGTCCCTGCTGCAGTAAATTGCTCGCCATAGGCGAACCCATTTGCCCTAAGCCGATAAATGCGATTGCTGCCATAACCCTCTCCTGATGACGATCTTGTCAATTTATGTCATTTATGACGCGTAATGACTGTCTGTTTTTGATCGTATTTGTAATTTATGGTCAAAAAATTGACAGTCGTCACTTTTTAAACAATTGGTGAAATTAAAATGAATACATTCAAAAGTGATTAAGGAATGACCATGATTCGTATTGCTTGTGTAGGTATTACCGTGATGGATCGCATCTATTACGTGGAAGGGTTACCGACAGAGAGCGGTAAATATGTGGCGAGAAATTATCAGGAAGTGGGCGGCGGGCCAGCGGCTACGGCAGCGGTTGCGGCGGCCAGACTGGGAGCGCAGGTTGATTTTATTGGTCGCGTCGGTGATGACGATATCGGCAACAGCTTACTGGTAGAGCTGGAATCCTGGGGAGTTAACACCCGTTACACCAAACGGTATCGGCAGGCGAAATCCTCGCAGTCCGCCATCATGGTAGATGCCAAAGGCGAGCGGATAATTATTAACTACCCAAGCCCAGATCTGCTTTCTGACGCTGAGTGGCTAGTGGATATCGATTTTTCTCAGTGGGATGTTGTGCTGGCGGATGTGCGTTGGCATGACGGGGCGAAAAAAGCGTTCACCCTGGCGCGGCAGGCAGGCGTGATAACTGTACTGGATGGTGATATTACGCCGCAGAATATCAGCGAGCTGGTGGCGTTAAGCGATCACGCGGCTTTCTCAGAACCGGGACTGGTGCGCTTAACGGGCGTGAACGAGATGGCGAGTGCGCTAAAACAAGCGCAAATGCTCACAAATGGTCATGTTTATGTTACCAAAGGAAGCGCAGGGTGCGACTGGCTGGAAAACGGCGGTCGTCAGCATCAACCCGCATTCAGTGTTGATGTTGTGGATACCACTGGCGCAGGTGATGTTTTTCACGGCGCATTAGCGGTGGCGCTGGCGACTGGCGGGACGTTAGCGGAGTCAGTCCGGTTTGCCAGCGGCGTTGCAGCGCTGAAATGTACGCGTCCTGGTGGCAGAGCTGGGATCCCTGACTGTGATCAAACCCGATCTTTTTTGTCACTTTTTGTATAAAATGCCAGGGTGATGGTTTTTCGAGGAATTCCCATGAGTCTTACCGAATTGACCGGTAACCCGCGGCACGACCAACTTCTCATGCTGATTGCGGAGCGTGGGTATATGAATATCGATGAGCTGGCGAATCTGTTGGATGTTTCCACGCAGACGGTCCGCCGGGATATTCGTAAATTGAGCGAACAAGGACTGATTACGCGCCATCATGGTGGTGCGGGTCGGGCCTCCAGCGTCGTCAACATGGCATTCGAACAGCGAGAGGTTTCGCAGACAGAGGAAAAAAAAGCCATTGCCGAAGCGGTGGCCGACTATATTCCTGATGGTTCGACAATTTTTATCACTATCGGCACCACGGTGGAGCACGTAGCCCGAGCGTTACTTAACCATAACCATCTGCGGATTATTACTAACAGCCTGCGTGTGGCGCATATTCTTTATCATAACCCGCGCTTTGAAGTGATGGTGCCTGGCGGCATATTGCGTTCGCATAATAGCGGGATCATTGGCCCTTCTGCAGCGTCGTTTGTTGCTGATTTTCGCGCGGATTATCTGGTGGCAAGCGTGGGTGCGATTGAGAGTGATGGCGCGTTGATGGAGTTCGATGTGAATGAAGCCAACGTGGTGAAAACGATGATGGCGCACGCCAGAAATATTCTGTTGGTCGCCGATCATACGAAGTATCACGCTTCCGCAGCGGTAGAGATTGGTAATGTGGCGCAGGTCACCGCGCTTTTTACCGACGAGGAACCGCCTGCCGCCTTAAAATCGCGCTTACAGGACAGCCAAATCGAAATCATCCTTCCCCAGGACGATGCATAGATTTTTGTGACCGTTAACCTGGCTTCGCGCCTGACCTCATAGCCAAACTCATCCTTTCCCGCTACAGTTAATTTCTTGTGGCGAGAAAGGAGGCAAAAATGCTCTATATCTTTGATTTAGGTAATGTGATTGTCGATATCGACTTCAACCGTGTGCTGGGAACGTGGAGCGATTTAACGCGTATACCGCTGGCTACGCTTAAGAAGAGTTTTCATATGGGCGAGGCATTTCATCAGCATGAGCGCGGGGAGATCAGTGACGAAGCGTTCGCAGAGGCGCTGTGTCATGAGATGGCTCTACCGCTAAGCTATGAGCAGTTCTCCCACGGTTGGCAGGCGGTATTTGTCGCGCTACGCCCGGAAGTGATCGCTATCATGCATAAACTGCGTGAGCAGGGGCATCGCGTAGTGGTGCTTTCCAATACTAACCGCCTGCATACTACCTTCTGGCCAGAAGAATACCCGGAAATCCGTGATGCTGCCGACCATATCTATCTGTCGCAAGAATTGGGTATGCGCAAACCCGAAGCGCGAATTTACCAGCATGTTTTACAGGCAGAAGGATTTTCACCTGACGATACGGTCTTTTTTGACGATAACGCCGATAATATAGAAGGGGCTAATCAACTGGGCATTACCAGCATTCTGGTGAAAGATAAAACCACCATCCCGGACTATTTCGCGAAGGTGTTATGCTAAAAAACATTCAGGATAAAGCCAGGCATCATACCCGTCCGCTATGGGCCTGGCTGAAACTACTCTGGCAACGCATTGATGAGGACAACATGACAACCCTGGCAGGTAATCTTGCCTATGTGTCGTTACTCTCATTAGTGCCGCTGGTTGCCGTTGTTTTTGCGCTTTTCGCCGCTTTTCCCATGTTTTCCGACGTCAGCATTCAGCTGCGTCACTTTATCTTCGCCAACTTTCTGCCTGCTACTGGCGATGTTATTCAGCGATATATCGAACAGTTTGTCGCCAATTCCAACAAGATGACCGCCGTTGGGGCATGTGGCCTGATCGTCACGGCGTTATTGTTGATGTATTCCATCGATAGTGCGTTGAATGCCATCTGGCGAAGTAAACGGGCGCGACCCAAAATTTACTCGTTTGCGGTGTACTGGATGATCCTGACGCTGGGGCCGCTGCTGGCGGGGGCCAGTCTGGCGATCAGTTCCTATTTGCTTTCCCTGCGCTGGGCGAGCGATCTCAATACCGTTATCGACAATGTGCTGCGTATTTTTCCGCTGCTGTTGTCGTGGATCTCCTTCTGGCTGCTGTACAGCATTGTTCCTACCATCCGCGTCCCCAACCGCGACGCGATTGTCGGTGCGTTTGTCGCCGCACTCCTGTTCGAAGCAGGAAAGAAAGGTTTCGCGCTATATATCACCATGTTCCCGTCATATCAGCTTATTTACGGCGTGCTGGCGGTGATCCCCATTCTCTTCGTCTGGGTCTACTGGACATGGTGTATCGTCTTGCTTGGCGCGGAAATTACTGTCACTCTCGGGGAATACCGCAAACTAAAGCAAGCTGCTGAACAAGAAGAAGACGACGAACCATGATTGCATTAATTCAACGCGTAACCTGTGCCAGCGTCACCGTGGAGGGAGAAGTGACGGGCGAAATCGGCGCGGGACTTTTGGTGTTATTGGGTGTCGAAAAGGATGATGACGAACAGAAAGCAAACCGTCTGTGCGAGCGCGTGCTCGGCTATCGTATTTTCAGCGATGCCGAAGGCAAGATGAATCTCAACGTACAACAGGCGGGCGGCAGTGTGCTGGTGGTTTCCCAGTTTACCCTTGCCGCAGATACCGAACGGGGGATGCGCCCCAGCTTCTCCAAAGGGGCTCCGCCAGATCGCGCAGAGGCGTTATATGACTATTTCGTCGAACGCTGTCGCCAGCAGGAGATGAACACGCAAACAGGATGCTTTGCTGCGGATATGCAGGTATCGCTGGTCAATGACGGTCCCGTGACATTCTGGTTGCAGGTATGAGCCAGCTTCCGGGGTTGTCACGGGTTACAAGAGAGAGTATCGCTATGTATCACCTTCGGGTTCCACAAACAGAAGAAGAATTAGAGCGCTACTATCAGTTCCGTTGGGAGATGTTGCGTAAGCCCCTGCATCAACCGAAAGGTTCTGAACGCGACGCCTGGGATGCGATGGCGCATCACCAGATGGTCGTCGACGAGCAGGGAAATCTGGTGGCGGTCGGTCGGCTGTATATTAATGCCGATAACGAAGCGTCCATTCGCTTTATGGCTGTTCATCCCGACGTGCAGGACAAAGGATTAGGAACGCTGATGGCGATGACTCTGGAGTCGGTAGCGCGCCAGGAAGGTGTTAAGCGCGTGACTTGTAGCGCTCGTGAAGACGCGGTGGAGTTTTTCGCCAAGCTGGGGTTTGTCAATCAGGGAGAAATCACCACGCCTACCACCACGCCGATTCGCCATTTTCTGATGATTAAACCTGTCGCTACTCTGGATGATATTCTTCATCGCGGCGACTGGTGCGCCCAGCTCCAGCAAGCGTGGTATGAACATATCCCGTTAAGCGAAAAAATGGGTGTGCGCATTCAGCAATATACCGGGCAAAAATTTATCACCACCATGCCGGAAACCGGCAATCAGAATCCGCACCATACGCTGTTTGCCGGGAGTTTATTCTCGCTGGCAACGCTCACCGGTTGGGGGCTTATCTGGCTGATGCTGCGCGAACGCCACCTCGGCGGAACGATTATTCTTGCCGATGCGCATATCCGCTACAGCAAGCCGATTAGCGGAAAACCCCATGCGGTAGCCGACCTCGGTGCGTTAAGTGGCGATCTCGACCGTCTGGCGCGCGGACGAAAAGCACGGGTGCAAATGCAGGTCGAAATCTTTGGCGACGAGACGCCGGGTGCGGTGTTTGAAGGTACGTATATCGTTCTGCCCGCGAAGCCATTTGGCCCGTATGAAGAGGGCGGGAATGAAGAGGAGTAGAGGGGGGAGGGGGCGGTGAAGCCTCTCTCATCCATTCAGGTTATTTACATCTAACGTATTTGTTAGCTTTTGACTATTTCTTCCAGTTTTATCTAAACATTAATTACAGTAAAAACGTCCATGTGTATCATTTGTGGAAATTCTTATGATTGCACAATCATCGTAGATAATGCTTAATTTATCATATAACTTCAGATTTGAGCGTTTTTTGATAGTTGGAGTACGCTCAGATGGAGTATTTTCCACATAATAGCCATTTAAATCGGTATCAAGCAAGTAATATAAAAATATTTGCTGATTAAGATATTTATATGGAGTGTCAGAAAATCATAAAAAATGACTTCGTAATTTGTATTAGTGAAAATAATAGATTGTCATCATGTTAGTATCATCAATTTATTATCCTGAATTGTTATAAGCTATTATACGTTTGTGATTAAATCATGTGCAGGAGGCTAAAATGGTTGTTGATATTAATCTTATTAAACAAAAATATTATTCTGTAATTAATTTAGAAAAATTGCGTTCGAGCAATGAATCACAGAAGCAAACGCTATTAAATGATTTTTCTCATCGCCTTAAAATGGATGCTCAGGAGCAACTGAGCAGTTGTGTAAATGAACTAAAACATGGACTGTCGAGTAACAATGAATATAGTTTATTCAAAAATAGAGAAGGTTCACTGTGGAAACGAACAGTGCCGGAAAGTGCTGCTTTGGCAATGACGGGAACCGTATATAAATTATTTGGTAGCCGATTACTCAACGATTGTGGTCAATTGGATAAAGACCTCCTCGAAATGGCTATGCAAATGGTTTATGGAAAGGATATGGTGACAAAATCGGGAGAAATACTGATTGATGCCCAACTAAATAAGGAGGGAGTTCTCCAGAGTAAGCATTATTTACTTGATGTCGGTGAAATTAAAAATAATTATGATATTGACCTTTTTGTAAATACTTCGAGTGTTAATCAAACTTATCTGCATGACAAAAGTATCAGTGACATTACGATTTTATATGACACTTTAGATAACGTTCCCTCTGTTGTCGCGGAATGTACAGGTAAAAATAATCAGTTCAAAGTTGAAGCTACATCACCACAAGAAAGACGCGAAAAAATTCAGAAAATGTGTGATGATATGAGAAGTAATGCTTTTATGTTTGATCACACGACGAAAACAGCCGGTAATATTGAGCACAGATTGCAGCTAAAATTTCTCGTAGATTCACGTCCGTCGATTACGAATAAATATCCCGCCGGAGAAGTTGGTTCTGACATTCTCGATCTGCCCGTCAACGTATGGCAGGCGCAGTTTAACATTAATAGTGCAGTAGAGAAAGTTTCAACAATTATTTTATGTGCTGTACAACAAGATCAATATACGGCCAGGCAGGTTATGGGAGGGATAATGAAAAATCTGCCGAAAAATAATAAACCCAAAACGGTTCTTCTTGATTTACGTTTTCTTAGTGCAATTAAGCAGATGGTTGTTTCGGGAAGTGAAAAACCGTTATTTGTAAAACATACTGAAATGATAAGAGAGGCATGCGAAGAATTATCGCAGCCAGTAGAATACATACCTTTACATTGTGAAGCACATAGCCACCGTAGTGTCGCCTTTGCCAAAACCGTGGCTGCCCCCATCATGGCGACAGGTGTGGGTGCGGCATTAATGTATGCCACATCATCAGGCCCATATTATGCGCGGAGCATGTCCAGTTCACCGGAAATAGAGATGGTTAAAAGCCGCATGGCTGATCTGTTTAACCAGATGGATAATGTTGCGCGGGAAAAATATCTCCCGATTTTCCGTAAATGGAATGAAATGGTGGGGGAATTGAATTATGAAAGGAATTCCGTTCCGTTTGCCTCATTGACTAATATTTTAGCTACGGCGATAAATCAAAGTCATAATGGTGATACGAACGTTGTTGTTATGATGGGGTGTAAATCTGCGAAAGATCGCACCACTTCTGTTGTTCTTGGCAACTCTCTGTTACAGACATTGATTGAAAAGCGCCTCGCTGAGCATACAACAATAGAAACTCTCTTTGACAAAGAGGGTTATTTCAGTTGTGAATCACTCACAACTGAAGAATTAGTGATGTTAAAAGATCTTTTTGATATTCGTATCCTTCATATTGCCAATAAATTCAATGTAGGGTTGGAAGGGAACATAAATACCGATGTTTTACAAGATTCGTTTTTTAAAAATGTTGATTTTATCCATAAATCAAACGCATATACTGGGTCGATGAGTAATTGATAATTAATATTCGTTGGAGTTATCAGAATTCTACAACCGAGCCTGCAAAGGCTCTGTTGCGAGCGATTGCCAATGATTTGCAAAACATGTTGCGTTAGGGTGTATACAGAAAGCGCCAGCGTTCAGAACTCATATAATCGAATAATAAAAATAACTATCGTTTGAAAGCGCCACATTGATAATGAGATTAGATTCACATCTTGCTTATAACCTGATGGTTATACTATATCATCAAACTTCGATATATTTATTCTATGAATGATTGGTGGTATATGAAGATACTCCGTTTATCAAAATATTCACCGCCAAAACCTGATGAGGAAATCTGGTCTTTTGGCTTGTTTATTGTTGGTTTTGTTGTAACAGTTTTTATGATGAATAAAATTCTGTCAATTGACTTGAACTATATTATCAGGATCGCCTTTATTGGTGTTCCCGCATTTATAGTTGGCTGCCTTCTTGTTTATCTACAGGAGATTATAAGAATAATTGCATTATTAATTGAAACTGTGTTATTTTTGATTGAAATTTTATGTTCTCTTGCTTTTATTTGCTTTGTTATATATATGGTGTGTGAACTGGTCTATACTATTGTACGATCATAAATATTAGGTATCTTTGTGATTGAATATGTCGGATTGTTTATCTGATATCAGTTCAATCATGTTTGTATCTCCTTATCTAAATATATGTAACTCTTTTTTGTGTCATTCAGGATGGTAAACTTTCTCTTTAGGTGTTATTGCTGGAGAATGAGCATGATAACTAAACCGTATCCCCCGAACTTTTGGAACGCGCATCCATCTCTTCCGGCCATTTAAATAGCCAATTATTTCTCAAAAAAACAAATGGCTTCGGTTTGGTCGATTCATCAGGAACAGGCATAAAGGCCATGTAATGCTGGCAGTAGCTCCAGATTTTGGGAATATAACTTCTTTGTCTTTCCCATTCTTCATTTGTCCACGGCGCTCGGGTTGCATACATGCGCGTTTGTTTTAATAGGCTGATCTCATTCGAGGTGTTTTCAACAAGATGAAGCCCAAAATAAGGTGAGTTTTTAGCAAAACGTCGACTTACCGACCAGGCCTCCACATCCTTCCAGTCCATCTCCCTAAAGGTTAATTTTATCTTGCGGAAAAATATACCACCTTCTATCTTTAGGTCGGCAACATAAATTTTTTGCGTTTTTCTGTTAAATCGGATGGGAAGATAATGTGGGGTTAAAAATGCGATTTTTGCCGCGCTGGGTAAGACAGCAATGCAAAAAAACGCAGTGACAATATAAGCGAAAAATAAATGAGGACTATAACCTAATGCAAAAAATGAACTTACGGTCACTAACAGGAAAGATATTGACAGTAGGGAAAGAATAAATCCCATAAATACTTCTCCCGATACCATCCAAAAAGGTGAGCGCCTGAACTCCATGTAGTCATCGTTAACGTCTATGTGCCATGGCGCCTCTGGTGGAATGAGGTTATAGCGAACATCGCCAGGGAGTCGGCTCAACTCGATACCTTCTGTGCCGTATGGCCAGCGGCTAATTGCTTTTATCTCTTGAGCAAAAAAAAGCCTCATTTTTTTATGTGAGATAAATTTATTTATTTTCATAATTATAACTCTATAAATTATATTGTAATAAAAATAGCAAATGGCAGGTCAGGTTGTCAAAGTATAAACTCATTTAAGTTATGAATATATTAATAAGTATGAATGTGTGCTATTGATATTTAAATATAACGTGATCGTTGAGGAAGTATAATTTTTCCACACCAGAGGATCATGCTATATAACCTGAAATCTTCATTACCGCGTAAAAATTCAGGGAAACAATATCTACGCCTTTAAAATAATTTATCCACTAACTCTCTGGAATTAAATGTGGGTTGGTTAGCTGTAAATGTAAGCGGAAGAGAGGGGAGCGGAAACCGTGCAATATCACTTATATCATCTTTCCATATATAGTTTGGTCATTGGTTACCGGGTTGTAGATGATAACATAGATTCAAAAATAATATTGGTGAAATAATTATGAATCCTCTGGCAGGTATGGATATGGGCAGAATTTTACTCGAGTTATCCGATGAGGTGATTAAGTGACTTGATGATCTCAAGGTGCTGCGCAATCTTCCATGTGCAGACCTATTACGAGAAGCGATAGAACAATATATGGAAAATCAATCGCAAACAGCAATATCCCGTGTTTCTGGCATCTGGCAAAGTATGCCGGATGCGGCGTGAACGCCTTATCCAGCCTACAAAGCCTTGAAAGCTCAATATATTGTAGTTTATTGGTAGGCTTGATAAGCGCAGCGCATCAGGCAATCTTACGCTTGTCATCAGTGACATACCAATAACCTTATTGATGTGTTGGAGGGAAGAACGAGGCCAAACAAGCACTGGCGGCATGGTCTTGAATGGATAACGCGAAATACGAGAGATGGTGTAATCACACCCTATCAACCGTAATCCGGGCGACCTGCGCCACCCGGAAAACATCAGAGATTACTCCCCTTCCCCCGGAAACAGGAACGGGTTGATGGAACTGCGGGCGTAGCCTTCTTGCTCCATTCGCGCGTCCAGCACCAGAGACGCGAGGTCATCCGCTACGGCTTCAACTTTTGGATCTTTTTCCTGATAAAAAATCTTCAGGTAAGTGCCGCAGTCATCACAGCTTTCGGCTTTAATTGCGGCTTGTTCGTCATCCAGTGACCAGTAGTGCAGTTTGCCGCTCTGTTCGCAGTTGCTGCATTTTACACGCACCACGTGCCATTCGGTTTCACACAGGTTGCAGTGCAGGTAACGCAGCCCCTGAGTGGTACCAATTTGCACCATACTGGACACCGGCATAGAACCACAGACCGGGCAATATTGACGCTGTTCGCCGTATTCTGCGCGGGCTTTACCGGGGATCAGGTTGGCCATTTGCGCCCAGTAGAGCGACAGCGCAGCCCAGATAAACGGCGCTTTATCGCTGCTGACGGACGAGAAATCAGAGGCAAACAGTGCGCTGGCCATATCTTCCAGCTCCTGAGTCGATGCCTTCTCCAGATTCTCAATCACTGCCAGCGCCGGGCCGCTCATTTCAGGTTTCAGCTCAGCAATCAGCGCCATCAGCAGCTTTTGCCAGTGCTTATCACGCGGCAGAACGTGAATATCCAGCGGTGGCTTGCCTTGTGCGCTGGCTTCTTTAATGCGCGCAGTCAGGTCCATCTCCAGCGGATGGTCGTACAGCACCACTTCCTGGGCGTGGGCGATAAGCGCAGCAAAGCGCAGATAATCGCCCAGCGGATTATTTTCGGCCAGTTCGCGCAGACGCTCGGCGCGGCGGTTGTATAAATTCTTGAGTCGAGGGAACAATAACGGCGGAATCATATCCGCCGTACGTTTCTCGCTCGAACCCAGCTCATCTTGCGGGATTATGCGAATACTCATTCAGCTTTCTTTTCCGTTGTCTTGCGGACCTCACGGTACCAGCGCGGGTGATGTTTCTTCGCCCATGCGTTGGTAACCCATCCTTCCACCATGGCGGTAATCGTGCCTTTTACCCAAAGGGCAGCGTAGATATGCACCATGATAACCACAATTAACGCCACTGCGGCAAATGAATGCAGCATTAACGCGAATCGGATCACCGGGATTGAGAAAGCAGGCGCGAAATAAGGACGCCAGATAATCACGCCGCTCACCAGCAGCAGCACCAGGAAAATAATCGCCGCCCAGAAAACGCATTTCTGACCGAAGTTATAACGCCCGGTGTCACCTACTTCCTCGTTGACGACGATCTTACGAATATTCTTCGCCCAAAAGATATCATCCCGATTGATTAGGTTGTGGTGCCAGTAACGGAAAAACATGATGATGAACGAGGCAAACATAACCACGCCGACAAACGGGTGCAGAATACGCGCCAGTTGCGGTGTGCCCATGATTTGCATCAACCAGTTGAAGGAGGGGAACAAAAAGCCCATTCCGCTCACCGCCGCCAGGATGAAGCAGAAGGCGGTGATCCAGTGGTTGATACGTTCCGGCGCGGTGTAGCGCACGATGGTGTCACGTCGTTTCATTTGCGCTCCTCGTCTTTCTCTTCATGCAGATTATTCTCTTCCTCATCCGCACGGTTCGGACCGACACCCACGTAGTGGAAGATACTGGCCGCAAAGGTAGCCGCAAAGCCAACAGCCGCGAGCGGTTTCCAGATGCCTTTCCAGAATTTCACGGTTTCACTGATTTCCGGGTTCTCCGGCAAGCCATGATACAGATTCGGCTTGTCAGCATGGTGCAGCACGTACATGACGTGTGTACCACCGACGCCTGCCGGATCGTACAGACCCGCGTTGTCGTAACCACGAGTTTTCAGCTCAGCCACACGCTCGCTTGCCAGCGTTTTCATCGATTCTTTCGTACCGAAGTGAATCGCGCCCGTCGGGCAGGTCTTCACGCAGGCCGGTTCTTGCCCAACCACCACACGGTCAACGCACAGCGTACATTTGTAAACCCGGTTGTCTTCCGGGTTGAGGCGCGGCACGTTGAACGGACACCCGGCGATGCAATAACCGCAGCCGATACACTGCTCGGACTGGAAATCGACAATGCCGTTAGCATACTGAATGATAGCTCCTTCCGCCGGGCACGCTTTCAGGCAGCCTGGATCGGAACAGTGCATACAGCCGTCTTTGCGGATCAGCCATTCCAGTTTGTCGTCCTGCTCCACTTCCGAGAAGCGCATTACTGTCCACGATTTGGCGCTTAAATCATTGGGGTTGTCGTACACCCCAACGTTATTGCCGACAGTATCGCGAATGTCATTCCACTCTGAACATGCCACCTGACAGGCTTTACAGCCGATACAGGTGGTGACGTCGATGAGCTTCGCTACTTCTTCCTGGAAGTCCCGCGCCTGAGGCGCGGGGGTCAGACCGTTAGTCGCGGAGCGACGAATAATGTCTTGCGATTGATAAGCCATATGTCGTCTCCGTTATACCTTTTCCACATTCACAAGGAAGGACTTAAACTCCGGCGTCTGCGTGTTTGCATCACCGACGAATGGCGTTAACGTGTTGGCAATAAAGCCTTTTTTCGCAACGCCTTCATAGCCCCAGTGAATTGGAATACCGATGGTATCGATATCTTTGCCGTTCGCTTTCAGCGTGCGAATACGTTTGGTCACCACCGCTTTGGCTTTGATATAGCCACGGTTAGAGGAGACTTTCACGGTATCGCCCTGAGCAATGCCCAGTTTATTCGCCAGCGACTCGCCGATTTCCACAAACTGCTCTGGCTGCAAAATCGCGTTCAACAGCGCGTGTTTGGTCCAGTAGTGGAAGTGCTCGGTCAGACGATAGGTGGTTCCGACATACGGGAACTTATCGGCTTTACCCAATGCTTCGGCGTCGTCTTTAAAGATACGTGCAGCCGGGTTTGAGATAACGTTTGGATGCAGTGGGTTAGTCCCCAGCGGCGTTTCAAACGGCTCGTAGTGTTCCGGGAACGGACCTTCCGCCATCTTATCGAGGGCAAACAGACGCCCCATGCCTTCCTGCTGCATGATAAACGGCCCGACGCCGCTGCCCGGAGGCGCTGCGCTGTAGTCCGGGATATCCCAGCCGGTCCACTTAGTGCCATCCCATTTCAGTAACTGACGCTTCGGATCCCACGGGTTACCCTGCGGATCTGCGGAGGCGCGGTTATACAGAATGCGGCGGTTAAGCGGCCATGCCCATGCCCAGCCCAGCGTGTTACCGAGGCCAGACGGATCGGCGTTATCACGGCGTGCCATCTGGTTACCTTCCGGCGTCCAGCTACCGGCGAAAATCCAGCAGCCACAGGAGGTTGTACCGTCATCGCGCAGTTGGGCGAACGAGCTAAGTTGTTGGCCTTTCTTGACGATAACCGCCCCAGTTGCCGGATCGGTAATATCGGCCAGCGCCTTACCGTTGCTCTCCATCGCCACTTCCTCAGACTTCGGCTCATGCGGGATGGCGTAGTTCCAGGTCATGTTCAGCACCTGGTCGGGGTTCGCGCCACCTTGTTCGGCATACATCTTGCGCAAGCGCAGGAAGATACCGGAGAGGATCTCGCCGTCAGTCAGCGCAATCCCCGGGGCGTCCGCACCTTTCCAGTGCCACTGCAACCAGCGACCGGAGTTAACGATTGAACCGTTCTCTTCCGCGAAGCAGGTCGATGGCAGACGGAACACTTCGGTCTGGATCTTCGTCGGATCCACGTCGTTCATCTCGCCGTGGTTCTGCCAGAAGTTGGAGGTTTCAGTGTTCAGCGGGTCGATGGTGACGAGGAACTTCAGTTTCGACAGACAGCCGATCACTTTGTTTTTGTTCGGGAATGAGGCGACCGGGTTAAAGCCCTGGCAGATATAGCCATTGACCTTGCCTTCTTTCATCATCTCGAAGTATTGCAGGACGTCGTAGCCTTTATCCCACTTCGGCAACCAGTCAAAGCCCCAGCTATTTTCCGCCGTCGCTTTATCACCAAAGAAGGCCTTCATCATGGAGACGAAGAATTTTGGGTAGTTGCCCCAGTAGTTAACCTGGCCTTCCAGCAGCGGTTTCGGCGTGTTGGCGGTGAGGTAGGTTTGCAGATCGGTCTGCTTCTCGCTTGGCAGTGTCATGTAACCTGGCAGGCTCTGCGACAGCAGCCCCAGGTCCGTCAGCCCCTGAATGTTGGAGTGACCGCGCAGGGCGTTAACGCCGCCGCCTGCCATCCCCATATTGCCGAGCAGTAGCTGGATCATCGCCATCGTACGAATGTTCTGCACACCAACGGAGTGTTGCGTCCAGCCAAGCGCGTAGAGGAACGAGGCGGTTTTATCGTGAGCACTGGTTTCGGCGATGTATTCGCAGACTTTCAGGAACGCGTCTTTTGGCGTACCACAGATGTTTTCAACCACATCTGGCGTATAACGGGAAACGTGCTGTTTCAGCAAGTTCCACACGCAGCGCGGATGTTGCAGCGTGGTATCGCGTTTGGCGAAGCCGTTTTCGTCCAGTTCGTAAGTCCAGGTGGATTTATCGTACTGGCGTTTTTCCGCGTCGTAGCCGGTGAACAAACCATCTTCAAAGCCGTAATCCGCACGCACGATCAGGCTGGCGTTGGTATAGGCTTCGGTGTATTCGCGGTTGAATTTTTCATTGTTCAGCAGATACAGCAATACGCCTGACAGGAAAGCAATGTCAGTACCGGAACGGATAGGGGCATAGTAGTCAGCCACCGCCGCCGTACGCGTAAAGCGAGGATCGATCACAATCAGCTTCGCGCCGTTGTGAATTTTGGCTTCCATCGCCCAGCGGAACCCGACCGGGTGAGCTTCAGCGGCGTTACCGCCCATCACCACGACGAGGTTGGCGTTCTTGATGTCGACCCAGTGGTTGGTCATCGCACCGCGACCAAATGTTGGAGCAAGACTTGCTACCGTTGGTCCGTGTCAGACACGCGCCTGGTTGTCGACCGCGAGCATACCCAGCGCGCGGGAGAATTTTTGCGTTAAATAGCCGGTTTCGTTACTCGACGCGGAAGCACACAGCATTCCGGTGGAGAGCCAACGGTTAACCGTCACGCCTTCGGCGTTTTGTGCAATGTAGTTAGCATCGCGGTCTTCTTTCATCAGTTTGGCGATGCGATCAAACGCTTCTTCCCAACTGATTTGCTGCCATTTATCAGAACCAGGGGCACGGTATTCCGGGAACTTCAGACGGCTTTCGGAGTGGATGAAATCCACCAGGCCAGCGCCTTTCGGACAAAGTGCACCGCGGTTGACCGGGTGATCCGGGTCACCTTCGATATGGAAGATAGATGCTTTGGCGTTTTTTGCTCCGTCACCGAGGCTGTACATCAGCAGCCCACAACCAACAGAACAATAGGTGCAGGTATTACGGGTTTCGCGGGTACGCAGCAGTTTATACTGCCTTGTTTCTGCGAGTGCTACGCTGGGTGCAAAACCCAGTGCGGCTGCCGTGGTGCCTGCCATACCGCCAGCGCAGATCTTAAAGAACTGCCTTCTGCTGACCTGCATGGATTGCTCCTTGTTTCGACATTGTCACGTCCCATTTACATTCGCGTGCTGCGTGTGCAGGGAGTGGGAGTTATTTTTCTTTGCGGAAGGGGCCGCAAAGGTCCAGAATTGGCGCAATTTCCCTCCGTCCAGGAAGGGTTTGTAACAGAATACCATAATGTTGGTGTGTGTGTTCTCATCTGGTTAAAAGAAAGTGAAAAAAACACAGCAAAAAGAAATCATAAATGTGACAAATGTCACAGGCGTTCGCCAAATTGAGGTATGGCGGCGTGATGATTTACAACATCCGCGACTTGATGAAGTGGCGGAAGAAGTTCCTGTTGCGCTGGTCTACAACGGCATTTCGCACGTGGTGATGATGGCCTCGCCCAAAGACCTTGAACGCTTTGCGCTTGGTTTTTCGCTTTCCGAAGGGATTATCGAAAGTCCGCGCGATATCTTCGGCATGGACGTCGTTCCTTCCTGTAACGGCCTGGAAGTGCAAATCGAGCTTTCCAGCCGCCGCTTTATGGGACTGAAGGAGCGCCGTCGGGCACTGGCCGGGCGCACGGGCTGTGGCGTCTGTGGCGTAGAGCAGCTTAATGACATCGGTAAACCGGTGCAGCCGCTGCCATTCACTCAGACGTTTGATCTCAACAAACTGGATGACGCGTTACGCCATCTCAACGATTTCCAGCCCGTGGGGCAACTGACCGGTTGTACTCACGCTGCGGCCTGGATATTACCTTCCGGTGAGCTGGCGGGTGGACATGAAGACGTGGGCCGCCATGTGGCGCTGGATAAATTACTAGGTCGTCGGGCGCAAGAAGGTGAAAACTGGCAGCAAGGCGCAGTGCTGGTTTCCAGCCGGGCCAGTTATGAAATGGTGCAAAAGTCGGCGATGTGCGGCGTAGAGATTTTGTTTGCGGTGTCTGCTGCGACCACGCTTGCCGTAGAAGTAGCTGAGCGCTGTAATCTGACGCTGGTGGGCTTTTGTAAGCCGGGTCGGGCGACGGTTTATACCCATCCCCAAAGGTTGAAGTGTTAATTAAATTAAGTCCTGCAATTGTATATTGCATTGCAGGACTTATTCATTTTGTGAATTTTATCGATTTATTTATAAATAAATCTTGCGTAGTGGTATTTCCTTTTTCCCTTTATCATATTCGCACTCTTATTCATCTATTTATAAGGCAATTAAATGAAAAGGAATTTATTATCTTCGGCTATTATTGTCGCCGTAATGGCCCTCAGTGTCACTGGATGTGATGATAAAAAAGCTGAAACAGAAAGCTCTCCGTCCGCCAATAATCAACCCGCCGCTCCCACAACTGAATCAAAACCGACTGAAAAACCGGCAGCAAAAGCTGAGGCTAAATCGGAGGCGTCTGCGCAACCTGTGGTCGATGAGCAAGCTGTGTATGATGAGAAGATGGCTGTCTACATCAAATGTTTCAATGAATTACAGCTTCCTGTACAACGTAGTCTGTCGCGTTACGCTGATTGGTTAAAAGATTTTAAACAGGGGCCGACAGGTAAAGAGAGCATTGTTTATGGGATCTATAGTATCAGTGAAATAAGCCTTACTGGCTGTGAAAAAGGGATGAAGCGTGTTGAGGCATTAACACCGGCGCTTGAACCTATTGATGGTGTTGCGTTGGACTATATTAATGCTGCTGTAGCGTTGGGTAATACCATTAATGAAATGGATAAATATTACACTCAGGAAAATTATAAAGACGACGCGTTTGCTAAAGGGAAAATTCTTCACCAGACGTTGTTGAAGAATATCGAAGCCTTCCAGCCAGTTGCGGAGTCTTATCGTACGGCTATTGAAGAAATTAATGATCGGCGCCAGCTTGCTGAACTGAAAAATATTGAGCAACGAGAAGGGAAGAATTTCCACTACTATTCACTGGCTGTCATGATTTCAGCTAAAAAAATTAATGGGTTAATTTCACAAGAAAAGTTTGATACGGAAATGGCAATGAAGAAAGTTGCCGAACTGGAAACATTGGTCGCGCAGGTCAAGGAAGCAGATAAAGGCGGCATGAATTTTCCTTTTATTAACTCGGCAGGCGAATATCAACTTGCGGCTAAGAAATATGTTCGCCGCGTCAGAGATAACGTCCCGTATTCTGAAGGGGATAAAGAGCTGCTTCAGGATCCAGGCTCAAGTTGGATGGTAGAAGCCTCTTACCCGGCGGCATTAAACGAATACAATGAAATGGTCGGCGATTATAACCGTCTGCGATAAGAGTTTGTTTTTTGGATTAGCGTTGTAATGTCGGATGCGACGCATCCGATAATATTCCCTCACTGGCGGAGTGACGCTATTCCGTTAGTCTCATGACATTAAGTAGATGATTTGGCGCATATCTCAGGCATTTCCCTGCAAAACCATATCCTTATGAAAAGTGCGGCATTGATAATCATTTTCAATATCATTTAATTAACTATAATGAACCAACTGCTTACGCGGCATTAACAATCGGCCGCCCGACAATACTGGAGATGAAAATGAGCTATACCCTGCCATCCCTGCCGTATGCTTACGATGCCCTGGAACCGCACTTCGATAAGCAGACCATGGAAATCCATCACACCAAACATCATCAGGCCTACGTCAACAACGCCAACGCGGCGCTGGAAAGTCTGCCAGAGTTCGCCAATCTGTCGGTTGAAGAGTTGATTACCAAACTGGAACAGCTGCCAGCAGACAAGAAAACCGTGCTGCGCAATAACGCGGGCGGTCACGCTAACCATAGCCTGTTCTGGAAAGGTCTGAAAAAAGGCACCACTCTGCAGGGTGATCTGAAAGCGGCTATCGAACGTGATTTCGGTTCCGTCGATAATTTCAAAGCAGAATTTGAAAAAGCGGCGGCTTCCCGCTTTGGTTCCGGCTGGGCATGGCTGGTGCAAAAAGGCGATAAACTGGCGGTAGTTTCTACTGCTAACCAGGACTCCCCGCTGATGGGTGAAGCCATTTCTGGCGCTTCCGGCTTCCCGATTCTGGGGCTGGACGTTTGGGAACACGCTTACTACCTGAAATTCCAGAACCGTCGCCCGGACTACATCAAAGAGTTCTGGAACGTGGTGAACTGGGATGAAGCTGCGGCACGTTTCGCGGCGAAAAAATAAGGTTGCATAAACGCCTGTGAGAAGCGAGTCTGATGGCTCGCTTTTTTGTATCTGCGAAGGAGAAAACAGATGCATTATCCCGTTGATGTATACACAGGCAAAATTCAGGATTATCCGCAAAGTCGCCCCAGTGCGATTGCGAAAATCCAGGTCGATGGCGAACTGGTGCTGACGGAACTGGGCCTGGAAGGCGATGAGCAGGCAGAGAAAAAAATCCACGGCGGGCCAGACAGGGCGCTGTGTCACTATCCTCGTGAACATTATCTTTATTGGGCGCGGGAATTCCCGGAGCAGGCGGATCTGTTTGTGGCTCCAGCCTTTGGGGAAAACTTGTCAACCGAAGGCCTGACCGAGAGTAATGTCTATATTGGTGATATTTTTCGCTGGGGAGAGGCGCTGATTCAGGTCACCCAGCCGCGTTCGCCATGTTTTAAACTCAATTATCATTTCGGTATTAGCGATATGGCGCAGTTGATGCAGAATGCCGGGAAAATTGGCTGGCTGTATAGTGTGATAGCGCCAGGAAAGGTGTCTGCCGATGCGCCGCTGGAGCTGGTCTCGCGTGTCAGTGATGTCACCGTGCAGGAGGCTGCCGCCATCGCATGGCATATGCCGTTTGATGACGATCAGTATCACCGTTTACTGTCCGCCGCCGGGCTATCGAAAAGCTGGACGCGGACGATGCAGAAGCGGCGTCTTAGCGGCAAGATTGAAGATTTTTCCCGGCGGTTGTGGGGAAAATAACCCCGGAGTGTAGGCCTAATAAGACGCTATCAGCGTCGCATCAGGCATCCTGCTCAAATGCCGGATGCGGCGTAAACGCCTTATCCTGCCTACAAATGCGGAGTTTAACTCCGCTTATACAACGGCAGCCAAATCACCAGTCGTAAACCGCCCAGCGGGCTATCGTCGGCTTTCACCCAACCACGGTGCTGCTGAATGGCGGTTTCAACAATCGCCAGACCCAGGCCCGTACCGCCAGATTCGCGATCGCGCGCTTCGTCAGTACGATAGAATGGACGGAAAATCTGCTCGCGATCTGCCGGGCTAACGCCCGGGCCATCGTCATCCACCGTAATGGTGATACCGTCTTTATCTACCGCGAAGCCCACTTCAATCTTCGTATGAGAATAACGCAGCGCGTTGCGAACGATGTTTTCCAGCGCACTTTCCAGAGCATTCGGGTTACCGTACAGCGGCCATGGCCCTGGCGGGAAATTAACCGTAAACGATTTGCCCATTTGTTCTGCCTCGAACGCCGCATTATCCAGCACTTCACTCCATAACTGGTTGGCTTTGATGGTCTCGCTCACCAGCGCGTTCTTTTGCTGATTACGTGACATCACCAACAGGTCGTTGATCATGCTATCCAGTCGTTGGGCTTCGGTTTCAATACGTTCCAGTTCCTTGCTTTCGCCGCTACGACGACGCAGTAACGCCGTACCCAGTTGCAGGCGCGTCAACGGCGTGCGTAGTTCGTGAGAAATGTCAGAGAGCAAGCGCTGCTGGGAGGTCATCATGCGCTCCAGTGCGGTGACCATCTGGTTAAAACTGGCGCCTGCGGCAAGGAATTCTTGCGGCCCTGCTTCCAGTTCCGGGTGCTGGCGTAAGTTCCCCTGGGCGACCTCATCGGCAGCGTTTTTTAGCTTACGCGCCGGTTTCGCCAGACTCCAGGCCAACCACAACAGCAGCGGTGAACTGACCAACATGGTGACAATAAGCAGTAATAGAGGACGGTCGAACAGTAAGTTAATAAAATCGGATTGAGAACTGCTGGCCGGGCGGATCAGATAGAGTTGGTAATTATCTTCGCCGTCGCGCACGGAGAATGGCCCGACAAGTTCCACGCGACCATACTTTTTCTTCTGCGGGTGATCGGCGTTATCTGCCTGACCAATAAAGTTGCGAATGATCTGCATTTCGTTGCGTTCAGCACCGATCACGCGCCCTTCGGTGGTTACCAGTAATAAACGCTGGCCCGGAGGCGCCCACTTATCAATGGCACGGAACAGGCGACGCCACCACATTAAATCGTTGGGCGGATCGTTCGCCAGCTCTGCTTCGACATGCTGCTCAATCATCAGCCCCTGACGCTGCTCGCTATCCAGAAGCTCGGTCATCTGGCGTGAATCGAGCTTAGGTAACATCAAGACCAACATCAACACCAGCGCCAGCGTCAGCCAGAAGATGGCGAAGATACGCGCGGTTAAGCTGCCTATCATGAAGCGGAGACCATCAGATAGCCGCGACCACGCAACGTTTTAAACCACGGATGACCGTCTTTACGATCTGGCAATTTACGACGCAGGTTGGAGATATGCATATCGATAGCGCGGTCGAAAGGCGTCAGGCGTTTGCCCAGCACTTCCTGGCTTAAATGTTCGCGTGAAACGACCTGACCCAGATGCTGCGCCAATAAATAGAGCAGGGTAAATTCGGTGCCGGTTAACTCCAGCGTTTGCCCGTCGAAGCTGGCTTCCTGACGCCCCGGATTCAGTACTAACGCATCGACTTCCAGTGTCGGAGAACCGTTGTCGTTGTTTTGCTGTTGCTGCTCGCTCCAGTGCGAACGGCGCAGAATCGCGCGAATACGGGCGACCAGCTCACGGTCATTAAATGGTTTTGGAAGATAGTCATCTGCGCCCAGCTCAAGGCCGAGAACGCGATCAAGTTCACTACCGCGTGCCGTCAACATAATGACAGGCGTCTGGTGTGTCTGGCGAAGTGTTTTTAGCGTATCGATGCCATTTTTCTTCGGCATCATTACATCAAGCAAAAGTAAATCAATGCTGTCGTCCAGAAGCTCAAGCGCTTGTTCCCCGTCGTGGGCAACAATCACGTTGAAGCCTTCCATTTCGAGCAGCTCCTTTAACAGGGAAGTCAGCTCTCGGTCATCATCAACTAACAGGATTTTATTCATTGTTTAAATACCTCCGAGGCAGAAATTACGTCATCAGACGTCGCTGATCCATGACTTTACGTTGTTTTACACCCCCTGACGCATGTTTGCAGCCTGAATCGTAAACTCTCTATCGTTGAATCGCGACAGAAAGATTTTGGGAGCAAATGATGCGCATAGTTACCGCTGCCGTCATGGCCTCAACGCTGGCAGTCAGTTCATTAAGCCACGCTGCTGAAGTCGGTTCAGGCGATAACTGGCATCCGGGCGAAGAACTTGCGCAGCGCAGTACGCAGAGCCATATGTTCGACGGCATAAGTTTAACCGAACATCAGCGTCAGCAGATGCGAGATCTTATGCAGCAGGCCCGACATGAACAGCCTCCTGTTAATGTTAGCGAAATGGAGACAATGCATCGCCTTGTCACTGCAGAAAATTTTGATGAAAACGCTGTGCGCGCTCAGGCAGAAAAAATGGCGAAAGAGCAGATCGCTCGTCAGGTTGAAATGGCTAAAGTCCGCAACCAAATGTATCGCCTGCTAACGCCAGAGCAGCAAGCGGTTTTAAATGAGAAACATCAACAACGAATGGAACAGTTGCGCGACGTGACGCAATGGCAAAAAAGTTCATCGTTGAAGCTATTGAGTAGTAGCAACTCACGTTCCCAGTAGTAAACCCTGTTTTCCTTGCCATAGACACCATCCCTGTCTTCCCCCACATGATGTGGGGGTTTTTTTTATCAATCACTTACATCGGTTCCCTTAAGAAAACAGCAACTTAAGAAAACCTATAAGGGACTGGAAGGGCTACAAAGTTCTCCAAGTGTGGACACTATGTGGACACTCGGTCGGTCTAATTCCCTAATCGAGTATGTCGAGTTCTCTGATTTTTTGTACGGCTGCAATAAGCTCATCTGGCTTGTAATTGGAAGCATCAATTTCTTTCAACTTTCCATCATCGAGAACAAGCCGCAATTTTTTATCTTTTTTAAGATAAGCGGCTAACACACCGGCAACTGCGCCAATGGCAGCAGTGCCGAACGGTAGCAGGATGTTGATATATTCCGTTGTTCCAGCACCGAAACACATTGGCCCTCGTTGATAAGGAACGGCCACGGTGTCAAGCTCTTTGGCTAAATAGGCAATATTTCTGCCGCTGGCTCTGCAATGGATCTTGTTTATGGAACTGTTTGTCATTTCTTCAAAACTCCCTTTGCGTAAACGCATTAAACTGGTCATCCCACTTTTTAAAGGTGTTATGACCATCCTCTGTGGTTACAACTGGTCGCTTAAATTCAGACCTGCTGGGAAAGCGCAGGCCGACGGGTTAAGCTTTGACGTCTATCAGGACGACGTTACATCGCAAGGTGCGCTTATCGTCTTGGTCGATAGCAAACGGACTATGCTGCATGATTAGTTATCAAACCGTTAAACCTCCCTTTAGCGGGTTTAATGCTACTGCGTTTTGCAGGTAATCAGGTGCAAGGTGCGCGTAGGCCATCGTCTGCTGAATGCTTGCGTGTCCGAGAATCTGTTGCAACGCAATAATATTGCCCCCGTTCATCATGAAATGGCTTGCGAAGGTATGGCGCAGGATATGGGTTGCCTGATTGGGTGGGATATCAGGTTTTACTCTGCGTAAAATTCCACAAAACTTCTCATAATCGACCTTGAACAATTTAGCGCTGGCCTCCTCTTTAACTTTCTTCTCCAGTTCCTCAGAAATCGGCACGGTTCGCTTTTTACCGTTTTTGGTTTTCAGGAAGGTAACCCTACAATTTGTAATCTGTGCTGGTTTTAGCGTGGCAACTTCCGTCCATCTTCCTCCAGTGCTCAGACATAAAAGCGCGACAAGTAAGTCATCACCAGTCAAAACATTTAACAGTTTTTTGATTTCTGCTTTTTCCAGGAACGTCATTTCCGGGTTGGCTTCCGCCAGTGGCGGCAGTCCGTGAATCGGATGTTGCCCGGAAAACTCATCTAGCTGGATTAGCTTGGTGAACATGCCCGATAAGCGGTACATGTCACGATTTATCGTCGCCGCGCTGATGCCATCGCGTAGACGAGCAGAGCGGTAATCCATCAGGCATTTTTTATTTAACCTGCTGACCTGTATGTCACCCAATCCGCTGATGGTTTTGCGCAAATGCCCTCGCTCTTTTTCTCCGTGTTCGTGATTCTGGCCGTGATACTTCCACCATGCCTCTAACAGCTCTGACAGGGAGCGGCGGTCTGTTCGCTGGCCTGCCCATTCTTTCTGGCTGGCGTTGGCGATTGTGTACCGCTCAAATGCCACCGCCTCAGCTTTTCTTTCAAACTTCCTGCGGATGCGTTTTCCGTCGCGACCGCGAGGTCTAATGTCCACTTCATAGCGACCATCATCGAGCTTCTTAATTGACATAAGAAAGCCCTCCGGCGCTGTACTCACCATCTTGGTAACAAATGGTGAAAATGTAATGTTTATAGAGAGTTAACCAGTCTGTTTCTCGGAGCGGTCTGATTCTGTTGGTTCTCGCCCAATGTGTGCGAGAGCCGGTGCTATCTGACCAGCTTGCGGAGCTGTCTCATCAGTCATTATCCAAAGAGTGTATTTTTTGAGCTGTGGTGTGTTAACTACTTGAGTCACAATTTGAATTCCGGGTTCCTTATGTCCACCTTCATAATTTTTCAGTGAGCTAAGAGCTATCCCACTAATTTCACAGAACATTTTTTGAGTTAAACCTTCGGCTTTGCGGATTGCTCGTAGCTTCTCGGATATTTTCATTTGACATGGTTTCCTTATGGAGACTATATTTCTCCCAAAAGGTATCCGAATGGAAACCTTTTAAGGCACGTAAACCAGCCCCTAGTAAGGACAGGAGTGACTTGTAAGGGACTGGAACTAACAAGGGTAACACGAAAGCAAAAAGGGGCTAACCAATGGGAGTCAATGACTATGTGATTCAGTACCCGCTTGATGCGGTACATACGGTTAAGTTTGCAGAGTTACTTGGTAAGCCAGAAACGGCGGTAGTCAAGATGGTAAAAGAAAATAAATTGCCAGTTATTGAGCTTCGGGATCCAAGTAAGCCGAACGCTCGTGTCGGTGAGAAGTGGGTTTTCATTCCAGAGTTTAATCGTGCTGTGCGTGAGGCATTCTACAACCGACCTGTTGAACAGCGCGACGCGTGGCTGCTGTGGATGGGGCTTTAAATCATTGCTAAATCAGGCTGTCGGCAACGGGGCGGACGGCATAAGGGGAAAGTCATGGCGAATAAAAATAGTGCGAACCAGTGCGGCACAGATAAGGCACTGACGCAGAGAGAAATTTTAGAACTGGCGGTAAAAATCGGGGATTTCATTAAAGAAGAGGCCGGACGCTTAGATAAACAGGTGTCCGGCAAAGATATCAGCGTTATCGCTGGCGTCATTGATTTTCTGTCTTATGACGAATGATGCATTAACTGGAGGCTAATTTCTCCTCGAGCTTTTTTTCCAATACTGGATAAATCGAGTCAAAGAGACGTTGAGTGTGCTTATCCAGCGTAACGTTGGGGTTCATGTGAGGTATGGAGGAGCTGATTACCACGCAAGTTTGCTCAAAGAGAAATTTTACCTTTTCTTCATTATTCATGATTTTTTCCCTTGTGTTATTAACTAATTGCATACATGTGGAGTGTAGCGTTTGGAGCATATCACAAGACCATGTGCCGGACATGGCTAAAAACCGGCTCTGTTTCAGGAGGAGTTATGCAGGAACCTCGTTGTATTGCTCAGTTATTGCGTAACGAAAGCCCCAGGGCGATTGACTTCACCATCACCCATGGGAAGGGGCGCAAAGGCATCATTATTCGCACCAAAAAACAGAGTCCGTTAAAGAAGGCTCTGACCTTTCTGAAAAGCCGGAGGGTATGGAAATGACAGTGATGACGCTCAATCTCGTTGAAAAACAACCAGCAACTATGCGCCGGATAATTGGTAAGCATCTTGCAGTCCCTCGCTGGCAGGAGACATGTGATTATTATAATCAGATGATGGAGCGCGAACGGCTAACGGTTTGCTTCCATGCTCAGTTAAAACAGCGTCACGCAACGATGCGTTTTGAAGAAATGAACGACGTCGAACGTGAACGACTGGTATGTGCAATTGATGAATTGCGTGGCGCATTCTCAAAACGCCGTCAGGTTGGCGCAAGTGAGTATGCATATATTAGTTTTTTAACAGTCAGTCAGCGTCGTACTTTATTTATGCACGCACGACTTACAGAAAAAGAATTTAACCAGCCATACTGGCGAATTAATGAAGAGTCATGTTACTGGCGTGATGCTTTATTCCGTGCATTACGTGAATTATTCAGCCTGTTTGAGTATGCACCGACAATTTTGACGTCGGTAAAACCAGAGCAATATCTGCATTAAGTAATTAACCAGAGTTTTTAACGCACTTAATTGTGCGGGGCTTCTTTTTGCCTGGAGAAAGTCATGCATACAGTTTCTGAAAATCAGTGCGGTAAATACGCATTACTGCTGCAACAGGCCAGAACCGAAGCACAGGCCGACGCTGCGACGCGTTTTTCTTCTCATCTTGACGCCATGATTCGCCACATCACAAAGGCGGAGTTATCCCGCGTGGAGATAGTCGAGTTGCTCAGTCAGGAGTCTGCCAAATTCCATAATCTAGGACTCAATAAATAACAGGAAAGTTGGAGATGACAAAGACAAAATGGTTCAGGAAACGCTTAACAGATTATCAACTTTCATTACTTAAAAAATTAGATGACAAGACTCCACTACATCCTTCAAGCGATGTCTTCCTCTCCTGGCCTAGTCGTGTGGAAAAAGCATTTATGGCAATGGAGAAATGGGGGCTTGTGACCAAATCAAGAGAAGGTTTCTGTATTACCGATAATGGCCGGGGAATGATTGATTCTGCGGAGAGGGCATACAGCGAATGAAAAATATATTGCTTAATAACTGGCTGAAGATTTCAGTTATGAAAAACGGTGATTTGTCGCTAGCTGATATTAAACGCGATAAAAACACTGGGGATATGGTGGAATCAACTATAGCCATTTATGCGGATAAATTAAATCTCCTGTCTGATGTGGTCAATTTACTTGTTAAACGCGCTGTATTTCACAAGCAAATTTCCTCCGTGGATGGACTGACAAAATTAACGACAGAAGTCACCAGCTATTGCGCTGATGAATTTAAGAAACTGAACGACAAAAGGAGCTGGTAATGCCGGACAACGTAGATTTTATTCAGGAACAACAGGCTGAATTACTGGAGCGCCAGATTAACGCGGCAAGGGTAAAACATTGCGGTGCTTCTGCGCTGGTTTGCGAAGAGTGTGACGCGCCAATACCTGCTGCCCGTCGTGCGGCTTATCCGTCAGCCACGCGTTGTGTTTCCTGTCAGTCAGTCTTTGAAGCAAAAAACAAACATTACCGGAGAACGGCATGAGTATTCGTATTGAAATTGGCGAACGTTATGTCGTTACCAGTGACAGCTTTCAGTTTATTCTCCACGAGAAAAAGAGAGCTGAAAGCGGTAAAAACGCCGGTCAGGAATGGCTGGCGGTGGTTGGTTATTACCCGAAATTAAGCCAGCTCGTTTCCGGCCTGATGCATCACGATATTCTGACCGGAAGCGCAAAGTCTTTTGCTGATTTAAACGCGCAGGTTGAGCAACTCAGCAGGCGTTGTTCAGAGGCTTTTGGCTCATATGGCCGTTAAAGCCTCCGGGCGTTTTGTCCCTCCGTCAGCATTTGCCGCAGGCACCGGTAAGGCGTTTACCGGTGCTTACGCATGGAACGCGCCACGCGAGGCCGTCGGGCGCGAAAGACCCCTTACACGTGACGAGATGCGTCAGGTGCAAGGTGTTTTATCCACGATTAACCGCCTGCCTTACTTTTTGCGCTCGCTGTTTACTTCACGCTATGACTACATCCGGCGCAATAAAAGCCCGGTGCACGGGTTTTATTTCCTCACATCCACTTTTCAGCGTCGTTTATGGCCGCGCATTGAGCGTGTGAATCAGCGCCATGAAATGAACACCGACGCGTCGTTACTGTTTCTGGCAGAGCGTGACCACTATGCGCGCCTGCCGGGAATGAATGACAAGGAGCTGAAAAAGTTTGCTGCCCGTATCTCATCGCAGCTTTTCATGATGTATGAGGAACTCAGCGATGCCTGGGTGGATGCGCATGGCGAAAAAGAATCGCTGTTTACGGATGAGGCGCAGGCTCACCTCTATGGTCATGTTGCTGGCGCTGCACGTGCTTTCAATATTTCCCCTCTCTACTGGAAAAAATACCGTAAAGGACAGATGACCACGAGGCAGGCATATTCTGCCATTGCCCGTCTGTTTAACGATGAGTGGTGGACTCATCAGCTTAAAGGCCAGCGTATGCGCTGGCATGAGGCGTTACTGATTGCTGTCGGGGAGGTGAATAAAGACCGTTCTCCTTATGCCAGTAAACATGCCATTCGTGATGTGCGTGCACGCCGCCAGGCAAATCTGGAATTTCTTAAATCGTGTGACCTTGAAAACAGGGAAACCGGCGAGCGCATCGACCTTATCAGTAAGGTGATGGGCAGTATTTCTAATCCTGAAATTCGCCGGATGGAGCTGATGAACACCATTGCCGGTATTGAGCGTTACGCCGCCGCAGAGGGTGATGTGGGGATGTTTATCACGCTGACCACGCCGTCAAAGTATCACCCGACACGTCAGGTCGGAAAAGGCGAAAGTAAAACCGTCCAGCTTAATCACGGCTGGAATGATGAGGCATTTAATCCAAAGGATGCGCAGCGTTATCTCTGCCGTATCTGGAGCCTGATGCGCACGGCATTCAAGGATAATGATTTACAGGTCTACGGTTTGCGTGTCGTCGAGCCACACCACGACGGAACGCCGCACTGGCATATGATGCTTTTTTGTAATCCACGCCAGCGTAACCAGATTATCGAAATCATGCGTCGCTATGCGCTCAAAGAGGATGGTGACGAAAGAGGAGCCGCGCGAAACCGTTTTCAGGCAAAGCACCTTAACCGGGGCGGTGCTGCGGGATATATCGCGAAATACATTTCAAAAAATATCGACGGCTATGCACTGGATGGTCAGCTCGATAACGATACCGGTAAGCCGCTTAAAGATACTGCCGCGGCTGTTACCGCATGGGCGTCAACGTGGCGCATCCCGCAATTTAAAACGGTTGGACTACCGACAATGGGGGCTTACCGTGAACTACGCAAATTGCCTCGCGGCGTCAGTATTGCTGATGAGTTTGACGAACGCGTCGAGGCTGCTCGCGCTGCCGCAGACAGTGGTGATTTTGCGTTGTATATCAGCGCGCAGGGTGGGGCAAATGTCCCGCGCGATTGTCAGACTGTCAGGGTTGCCCGTAGCCCGTCGGATGACGTCAACGAGTACGAGGAAGAAGTCGAGAGAGTGGTCGGCATTTACGCGCCGCATCTCGGCGCGCGTCATATTCATATCACCAGAACGACGGACTGGCGCATTGTGCCGAAAGTTCCGGTCGTTGAGCCTTTGACTTTAAAAAGCGGCATCGCCGCGCCTCGGAGTCCTGTCAATAACTGTGGAAAGCTCACTGGTGGTGATGCTTCGTTACCGGCTCCCACACCTTCTGAGCACGCCGCAGCAGTGCTAAATCTGGTTGATGACGGTGTTATCGAATGGAATGACCCGGAGGTCGTGAGGACGCTCAGGGGTGCATTAAAACACGGCCTGAAAACACCAAATCGTCAGCAAAGAAACGGAAGCCCGTTAAAACCACATGAAATAGCACCGTCGGCCAGACTGACCCGGTCGGAACGATTGCAAATTACCCGTATCCGCGTTGATCTCGCTCAGAACGGTATCAGGCCGCAGCGATGGGAGCTTGAGGCGCTGGCGCGTGGCGCGACCGTAAATTATGACGGGAAACAATTCACGTATCCGGTTGCTGATGAGTGGCCGGGATTCTCCAACTTTATGGCGTTCAGTAGTGAACATTACTGAGAATCTTCGGTTTTTATTAGTTGTGAATAAGGGGAATAGCGTTCTGTACATATGGGGCTATGTAATAAATATAAACCGTCAGTTCATTCTGACGGTTTATATATTTTTATGCTTAGTATGATAGAAAATCATACAGGCACAATAATTTACGGTAATGAGTATCTATTTTGTGTGATATAGAGATAAGATATTTTCTGAGTTGTGCTAAGGAAATGGTGTCATTAAGTACACAATACATGATTGTATTGGCTACTTTATATTCTTTTGTTGTTTCTAATATCTCATCTATTGTTGTTGCATCACATCTGCACGCTTTAATTCTAGTGAGTTGATTTATTATCTTATCCAGTTGTCTGTCTTTGTATAGCTTAACGTTTTCTAATTCAGGGCATACAGAACTAAATGCGTAAATTGGAAAGTGCTCATGATTTGTGATAGTTTGTTTATTCAAAAGTGCAATGAGTTGTGCGTTAGCTTCATCGACAATTTTAAAGTAATTTTGAATCATTTCAGATTTTGTCTGGTATTCGTAGGTAACAGTTCTTTCTGAGCCTACAGCGATTACCATTTCTTCATTCCGTAATTCATCGAGGTTTTCCGTGATTTTTACCTTGATTTCACCGCCACTTTTTATTGTATTCCAGACTTTTTGTACTTTTCTTATATCCATTGCGGAAACAGGGAGAATTAAATTAGATATGGCATCGTAAACGGCTTTGTAATTGTCTGTTTTGATTTTGTTAATTCTTATAATGGATAAACCTTCAATATTAATATCATGTTCAGAAATAGTTGTAGACATGTTCCCCTCATCATATTCAACAAGGAGAAAGTTGTCTTTTATTTTTTTTGCTAGTTCAGTATTTAGATCTACATATGAAAATATTGTCTGCAGGAGGTATTTAATATTCTTATCACTGATGCTATATCCTAAAAAAATAATGGGGTTGTGAATGAATATAGATAATAGTTGAGCACGTATTAACTCATATTTGTCATTAAAGTTATTATAATCATCAGATGTTATGATTATGTTGTTGGGGTCACTAACACAACCGTGTATTTTATATACCGAGCCATATGGATTGCTTAGTAATATATTGTTGCCAATAAGCGGGGAGAAATCGAATAAATTTTCGATAAGTTGATCGTAATTGGTGGTAATAATTGAGCCAATATTCTTTCTTGTTTTTATTAAGCTATTAATCTCATCTCTTAAATCTTCTTTGAGAGGTGAGTCTTTTAATATTGATGTTAGGTATATTTTGAACCGGCTAAGTTTTTTTCCATGACTCATGTTCTCGTAGAAAATATCATTGATGCTTTCAAACTTTCCGTTTCTGTCTTCGGCGAGTTTCTTATTGAAGATATTCTCTAATTTTGTTGCAAGAATGTCGTATCTGTATTCGTCACCTTCAATACTTTCCGATTTAAGATCATAATAAAATTCAGGATTGCCAGTTAAATCAACGGCAATTTTCATCAATAACCCATCCCAACTGAATGAGTTTTGCAGATATCTTAGACTAAAACCTGTACCTATAAAAAGAACAGGGTGGTTTTTGTACTGGCTGACAAATTCTTTGATTTCCATATTAATTCTCGAAGTTGATCATCGTTATCTCTATACAACCAAATAGCAGATAAAACTTCAAACAGACTTTCAAAAAGCGACATATGTTTTGGCAGAATAAGGATGAGCGCATCAGTGTCAAGAAGATTCGAGATCTTAATCTACTCAATAGGAACAAGACGTCAGACTTAATTGTGTACTACCGGTGAAAACTGCCTGATAAAGTTGAATCTACGGCATGATTCGTCGGTTTTTTATGCGATATTACCTTAGTTTATGTTGTCCTTGGTAATACTGACGTTATTGCATTAAATTGCATGTGTTTTGATTTCATGCCCTTTGCCAACTACGTCAATACTGGTGCTGTTTCCACGTGTTTATGCACTTGCATTAAAACCGCAACATGAAGCGGGCGGGCGAGGCGGGGAAAGCACTGCGCGCTGGCGGTGGTGCTGATTTTATTTTTTCAGCGTCTGAGCGCGTCGTGATGACGTTTATATTGTGCGCCGGGGCGTTGGTGTGTCTGCGGGGTGTTTTGTGCGGTGGTGAGGGCGTGATGACGGGGTGTAAAAAAGCCGCCCGCAGGCGGCGATGTTCAGCCGTTGTCAGTGTCCAGTGAGTAGTTTTTAAAGCGGATGACCTCCTGACCGAGCCAGCCGTTTATCTCGCGGATCCTGTCCTGTAACGGGATAAGCTCATTGCGGACAAAGACCTTTGCCACTTTCTCAATATCGCCCAGCGACCCGACGTTCTCCGGCTTGCCGCCCATCAACTGAAAGGGGATGCGGTGCGCGTCCAGCAGGTCAGCGGCGCTGGATTTTTTGATATTAAAAAAATCGTCCTTTGTCGCCACTTCACTGAGCGGGATAATTTTGATGCCGTCTGGTTTTCCCTGTGGGGCATAGAGAAACAGATTTTTAAAGTTATTGCGGCCTTTCGAATTAGCCATGTTTTCGCGGAGTGAGTCAATGTAATCGCGATCCTGCAATGCGTCGGTGATATACATGATGTATCCGGCATGAGCGCCGTTTTCGTAATACTTGCGGCGGAACAGCGTGGCCGACTCATTCAGCCAGGCAGAGTTAAGGGCGCTGAGATATTCCGGCAGGCCGTACAGCTCCTGATTAATATCCGGCTCCAGCAGGTGAAACACGGAGCCGGGCGCGAAGGCTGTCGGCTCGTTGAAGGACGGCACCCACCAGTAAACATCCTCTTCCACACCACGGCGGGTATATTTTGCCGGTGAGGTTTCCAGTCTGATGACCTTACCGGTGGTGCTGTAACGCTTTTCCAGAAACGCATTACCGAACACCAGAAAATCCAGTACAAAGCGGCTGAAATCCTGCTGGGAAAGCCACGGATGCGGGATAAATGTCGAGGCCAGAATATTGCGTTTGACGTAAATCGGGGAGCTGTGATGCACGGCAGCACGCAGGCTTTTTGCCAGACCGGTAAAGCTGACCGGCGGCTCATACCATCTGCCGTTACTGATGCACTCGACGTAATCCAGAATGTCACGGCGGTCGAGTACCGGCACCGGCTCACCAAAGGTGAATGCTTCCATTTTCGGGGCGCTGGCGGTCATTGTTTTTGCCGCAGGTTGCGGTGTTTTCCCTTTTTTCTTGCTCATCAGTAAAACTCCAGAATGGTGGATGTCAGCGGGGTGCTGATACCGGCGGTGAGTGGCTCATTTAACAGGGCGTGCATGGTTGCCCAGGCGAGGTCGGCGTGGCTGGCTTCCTCGCTGCGGCTGGCCTCATAGGTGGCGCTGCGTCCGCTGCTGGTCATGGTCTTGCGGATAGCCATAAACGAGCTGGTGATGTCGGTGGCGCTGACGTCGTATTCCAGACAGCCACGGCGGATAACGTCTTTTGCCTTGAGCACCATTGCGGTTTTCATTTCCGGCGTGTAGCGGATATCACGCGCGGCGGGATAGAACGAGCGCACGAGCTGGAACACGCCGACACCGAGGCCGGTGGCATCAATACCGATGTATTCGACGTTGTATTTTTCGGTGAGTTTGCGGATGGATTCCGCCTGAGTGGCAAAGTCCATGCCTTTCCACTGGTGACGCTCAAGTATTCTGAATTTGCCACCGGCCACCACCGGCGGTGCCAGCACCACGCATCCGGCACTGTCGCCACGGTGTGACGGGTCGTAACCAATCCATACCGGGCGGGAGCCGAACGGATTGGCGGCAAAGGGTGCATAGTCTTCCCATTCTTCCAGCGTGTCGACCATGCAGCGTTGCAGCTCCTCGAACGGGAACACCGACGCCTTGTCGTCAACAAATTCACACATGAACAGGTTTTTAAAATCGTCGGCGCTGTTTTCGCGTTTGAGCTGCTCAATGTCGAACAGCGTGCAGCCACCTTTCAGGGCGTCCTCAATGGTGACAATCTGTCGCCACTGGCCGTCCGCACAGAGAAGCCCACCGGCAAGGGCGTTATGACTGACGTCGATTTCCACGCGTTCGGCGGCGCTGGCGCGTCCCCGGTTAAACAGTTCACCCGACCAGAACGGGTAGGCGTCGTGCGCCAGCGTGGACGGGGTGGAGAAATAGGTCGAGCGCAGGTGGCTCTGTGAGGCCATACCTGATGCCACCTTACGCAGTACCTGAAAATTCGGGATCCAGAAAATCTCGTCGACGTACAGGTCGCCGTTATGGCTCTGTGCGGTGTTGGAGTTGGTGCCGAGAAAAATCAGTTTTGCGCCGTTATTGCCCAGGACAATCGGGTCACCGGTCAGGTCAACGTCAACCAGCCGGGCAAAGGCGATGATGTATTCGCGGAACACATACGCCTGCGTTTTACTGGCCGACAGAAAAATCTGGTTATGACCGGTTTTCAGGGCGCGCAGCAGCGCCTCGCGGGAAAAATAAAACGTCGCGCCAATCTGGCGGGATTTCAGAATATCGCGGATGCGGTGCTCAAGCCCGGCGCGATACCAGTGCAACTGATAGTCGAAAGACTGCTCAAAGAAAATCTGCTCCAGCTTTTCGATGGCTTCGTCGCTGAAAAAATTCTTTTTCGGTTTGCGGCGCCCGCCTTTGTTGCGGTTAGCGACGTTCGGATTAAGGTCTGCCTCGTTGCCGGTCTGACTGTAACGGTTGACCCGTGCCAGTCGTTCAATCTGGCGTCCCAGCAGGTCAATTTCCTTGAAGTCACCGCCGGTTTTCTGCGGTTTGATGATGAGCTGGGTCAGCCGCGCTTCCAGACTCATTTCGACACGGCTGATGGGGGCAACGCTGTCCCAGCCGTCGCGCTGTTTCCAGCTCTGCACCGTCGGGCGTTTCATCTGCAACATGGCGGCAATCTGCGGCACGGAAAACCCCTGCCAGTACAGCAGCGCCGCCTGACGACGCGGGTCGTGCAAAAGAGTGGTGTCTGTGGTGATGGTCATGAATACCTCGCCGTGATGAATACACGGCAAGGCTACTGAGTCGCGCCCCGCGATTCGCTAAGGTGCTGTTGTGTCAGTGATAAGCCATCCGGGACTGATGGCGGAGGATGCGCATCGTCGGGAAACTGATGCCGACATGTGACTCCTCTAATCACTATTCAGGACTCCTGACAATGGCAAAAAAAGTCTCAAAATTCTTTCGTATCGGCGTTGAGGGTGACACCTGTGACGGGCGTGTCATCAGTGCGCAGGATATTCAGGAAATGGCCGAAACCTTTGACCCGCGAGTCTATGGTTGCCGCATTAACCTGGAACATCTGCGCGGCATCCTGCCTGACGGTATTTTTAAACGTTATGGCGATGTGGCCGAACTGAAGGCCGAAAAGATTGACGATGATTCGGCGCTGAAAGGCAAATGGGCGCTGTTTGCGAAAATCACCCCGACCGATGACCTTATCGCGATGAACAAGGCCGCGCAGAAGGTCTACACCTCAATGGAAATTCAGCCGAACTTTGCCAACACCGGCAAATGTTATCTGGTGGGGCTGGCCGTCACCGATGACCCGGCAAGCCTCGGCACGGAATACCTGGAATTCTGCCGCACGGCAAAACACAACCCCCTGAACCGCTTCAAATTAAGCCCTGAAAACCTGATTTCAGTGGCAACGCCCGTTGAGCTGGAATTTGAAGACCTGCCTGAAACCGTGTTCACCGCCCTGACCGAAAAGGTGAAATCCATTTTTGGCCGCAAACAGGCCAGCGATGACGCCCGTCTGAATGACGTGCATGAAGCGGTGACCGCTGTTGCTGAACATGTGCAGGAAAAACTGAGCGCCACTGAGCAGCGCCTCGCTGAGATGGAAACCGCCTTTTCCGCACTTAAGCAGGATGTGACTGACAGGGCGGATGAAACCAGCCAGGCATTCACCCGCCTGAAAAACAGTCTCGACCACACCGAAAGTCTGACCCAGCCGCGCCGCAGCAAGGCCACCGGCGGTGGCGGTGACGCCCTGATGACGAACTGCTGACCGGCGTCAGTCAGTCCGGGAAAACCTTCACGATTAACCCTTAATTTCAGGAAAAACTATGCGCCAGGAAACCCGCTTTAAATTTAATGCCTACCTGTCCCGTGTTGCCGAGCTGAACGGCATCGATGCCGGTGATGTGTCGAAAAAATTCACCGTTGAACCGTCGGTCACCCAGACCCTGATGAACACCATGCAGGAGTCCTCTGACTTTCTGACCCGCATCAATATTGTGCCGGTCAGCGAAATGAAAGGGGAAAAAATTGGTATCGGTGTCACCGGCTCCATCGCCAGCACCACCGACACCGCCGGTGGCACCGAGCGTCAGCCGAAGGACTTCTCGAAGCTGGCGTCTAACAAGTACGAATGCGACCAGATTAACTTCGATTTTTATATCCGCTACAAAACGCTGGACCTGTGGGCGCGTTATCAGGATTTCCAGCTCCGTATCCGTAACGCCATTATCAAACGCCAGTCCCTTGATTTCATCATGGCCGGTTTTAACGGCGTGAAGCGTGCCGAAACCTCTGACCGCAGCAGCAATCCGATGCTGCAGGATGTGGCGGTCGGCTGGCTGCAGAAATACCGCAATGAAGCCCCGGCGCGCGTGATGAGCAAGGTCACTGACGAGGAAGGGCACACCACCTCTGAGGTCATCCGCGTGGGTAAGGGCGGTGATTATGCCAGCCTTGATGCACTGGTGATGGATGCGACCAACAACCTGATTGAGCCGTGGTATCAGGAAGACCCTGACCTTGTGGTGATTGTGGGACGTCAGCTACTGGCGGACAAGTATTTTCCCATCGTCAACAAGGAGCAGGACAACAGCGAAATGCTGGCCGCTGACGTCATCATCAGCCAGAAACGCATCGGCAACCTGCCAGCGGTACGCGTCCCGTACTTCCCGGCGGATGCGATGCTCATCACGAAGCTGGAAAACCTGTCCATCTACTACATGGATGACAGCCATCGCCGCGTGATTGAGGAAAACCCGAAACTCGACCGCGTGGAGAACTACGAGTCAATGAACATTGATTACGTGGTGGAGGACTACGCCGCCGGTTGTCTGGTGGAAAAAATTAAGGTCGGTGATTTCTCCACACCGGCTAAAGCGACCGCAGAGCCGGGAGCGTAACCGATGACGAGTCCCGCACAGCGCCACATGATGCGGGTCTCGGCAGCAATGACCGCGCAGCGGGAAGCCGCCCCGCTGCGACATGCAACTGTCTATGAGCAGATGCTGGTTAAGCTCGCCGCAGACCAGCGCACACTGAAAGCGATTTATTCAAAAGAGCTGAAGGCCGCGAAAAAGCGCGAACTGCTGCCGTTCTGGTTGCCGTGGGTGAACGGCGTGCTGGAGCAGGGCAAAGGTGCACAGGATGACATTCTGATGACGGTCATGCTGTGGCGTCTGGATACCGGCGATATTGCCGGTGCGCTGGAGATTGCCCGTTATGCCCTGAAGTACGGTCTGACCATGCCGGGTAAACACCGCCGCACCCCGCCGTACATGTTCACCGAGGAGGTGGCGCTTGCGGCCATGCGTGCCCACGCTGCCGGTGAGTCTGTGGATACCCGCCTGCTGACGGAGACCCTTGAACTGACCGCCACGGCTGACATGCCTGATGAAGTGCGCGCAAAGCTGCACAAAATCACCGGTCTGTTTCTGCGTGACGGTGGTGATGCCGCCGGTGCGCTGGCTCACCTGCAGCGTGCGACACAGCTCGACTGTCAGGCAGGCGTCAAAAAAGAGATTGAACGACTGGAGCGGGAGCTGAAACCGAAGCCGGAGCCGCAGCCCAAAGCGGCCACCCGTACCCCGCGTAAGACCCGGAGCGTGACACCGGCAAAACGTGGACGCCAGAAAAAGAAAGCCAGTTAACAACCGAATGCGCCCCGCGCCAGGGCGGCACGCCGGTCAGTGAGGGTGAATCACCTGACGCTGTACCGGCGTCCACCGCCCGACTTTTCAGAGGTAGTCATGATGACGCTGATTATTCCGCGAAAGGAGGCTCCCGTGTCCGGTGAGGGTACGGTGGTCATCCCGCAACCGGCAGACGACGAGCCGGTGATTAAAAACACGTTCTTTTTTCCCGATATCGACCCGAAGCGCGTCCGGGAACGTATGCGCCTTGAGCAGACCGTCGCCCCCGCCCGTCTGCGTGAGGCCATCAAGTCAGGCATGGCGGAGACGAATGCGGAGCTGTACGAGTACCGCGAACAGAAAATTGCCGCCGGTTTTACGCGTCTGGCGGACGTTCCGGCGGACGACATCGACGGTGAAAGCATCAAAGTTTTTTACTACGAGCGCGCCGTGTGTGCGATGGCGACCGCGTCGCTTTATGAGCGTTACCGCGGCGTGGATGCCAGTGCGAAAGGCGACAAGAAGGCCGACAGCATTGACAGCACCATTGATGAGCTGTGGCGGGATATGCGCTGGGCAGTGGCGCGCATCCAGGACAAGCCGCGCTGCATCGTGAGTCAAATCTGATGAAGACCTTTGCGCTACAGGGCGACACGCTCGACGCCATTTGTGTCCGGTATTACGGGCGCACTGAGGGCGTGGTTGAGAACGTGCTCGCCGCAAATCCGGGACTGGCTGAACTGGGTGCGGTGCTGCCGCACGGCACCGCCGTCGAACTGCCCGACGTTCAGACCGCGCCCGTGGCTGAAACTGTCAATCTGTGGGAGTAACGCATGACAGCAGAAGAAAAAAGCGTCCTGTCGCTTTTCATGATTGGGGTGCTGATTGTTGTCGGCAAGGTGCTTGCCGGTGGTGAACCCATCACCCCGCGTCTGTTTATCGGGCGCATGTTGCTCGGTGGTTTTGTATCGATGGTTGCCGGTGTTGTTCTGGTGCAGTTTCCTGACCTGTCGCTGCCTGCGGTGTGCGGCATCGGCTCCATGCTGGGTATCGCCGGTTATCAGGTGATTGAGATTGCCATTCAGCGCCGTTTTAAGGGCAGGGGGAAACAGTAATGCCGGTAATTAACACGCATCAGAATATCGCTGCCTTTCTCGACATGCTGGCCGTGTCCGAAGGGACGGCGAATCATCCGCTGACGAAAAACCGGGGCTATGACGTGATAGTCACCGGACTGGACGGGAAGCCGGAAATTTTCACCGACTACAGTGACCACCCGTTCGCACATGGCCGACCGGCGAAGGTGTTTAACCGTCGCGGTGAAAAATCCACGGCCTCCGGTCGCTATCAGCAGCTTTACCTGTTCTGGCCGCACTACCGCAAACAGCTTGCCCTGCCGGATTTCAGTCCGTTGTCACAGGACAGGCTCGCCATTCAGTTGATCCGCGAACGCGGTGCACTGGATGACATCCGGGCGGGACGCATTGAGCGCGCCATTTCACGCTGTCGCAATATCTGGGCGTCCCTGCCGGGTGCCGGTTACGGTCAGCGTGAGCATTCACTGGAAAAACTGGTCACCGTCTGGCGTACCGCTGGCGGCGTACCGGCTTAAACGGAGTAAACACCATGAAGAAATTATCCCTTTCACTGATGCTGAACGTGTCGCTGGCGCTGATGCTGGCACTGTCCCTGATTTACCCGCAGAGCGTGGCCGTCAGTTTTGTCGCCGCCTGGGCGATTCTGGAGACGGTTATCTGTGTGGTTGCCGGTGGTGTCGGGGGGTATGCCACTGAGTATGTGCTGGAACGCTACGGGCGGGAGCTGCCGCCGGAATCGCTGGCCGTGAAGATTGTCACGTCGCTGTTTTTGCAGCCGGTGCCGTGGCGCAGGCGGGCAGCGGCTCTGGTGGTGATGGTGGCGACGTTTATCTCGCTGGTCGCTGCCGGGTGGATTTTTACTGCGCTGATTTACCTCGTGGCGTCGGTGTTCTTCCGGCTGATACGTACGGCCTGCCGTCAGCGTTTTGAGGGGCGGGAACCATGTCAAAGCTGATGATTGTGATGGTTGTGTTGTTATCGCTGGCGGTGGCGGGGCTGTTTCTGGCGAAGCATGAAAACGCCAGCCTGCGCGCCTCGCTGGACAGGGCGAACAACGTCGCCAGCGGGCAGCAGACGACCATCACCATGCTGAAAAACCAGCTTCATGTTGCACTCACCAGGGCAGACAAAAACGAGCTGGCGCAGGTGGCACTGCGTCAGGAACTGGAGAACGCCGCGAAGCGTGAAGCACAGCGCGAGAAAACCATCACGAGGTTACTGAATGAAAACGAAGATTTTCGCCGCTGGTACGGTGCTGACCTGCCTGATGCTGTGCGCCGGTTGCACCAGCGCCCCGCCTGCACCGACGCCAGTGATTGTCCACAACGCCTGCCCGAAAGTGAGCCTTTGCCCGATGCCGGGCAGTGACCCGGAGACGAACGGCGATTTAAGTGCTGATATCCGGCAGCTTGAGAACGCGCTGGCACGCTGTGCCAGCCAGGTAAAAATGATTAAACACTGTCAGGACGAAAACGATGCTCAAACCCGACAGCCTGCGCAGGGCGCTGACTGATGCCGTCACGGTGCTGAAAACTAACCCCGATATGCTGCGGATATTCGTGGATAACGGGAGTATTGCCTCCACACTGGCGGCGTCGTTGTCATTCGAAAAGCGTTACACGCTCAATGTGATTGTGACCGACTTTACCGGTGATTTTGACCTGCTCATCGTGCCGGTGCTGGCGTGGCTGCGGGAAAATCAGCCCGACATCATGACCACCGACGCAGGCCAGAAAAAGGGCTTCACGTTTTATGCAGACATCAACAATGACAGCAGCTTTGATATCAGCATCAGCCTGATGCTGACCGAGCGCACGCTGGTCAGTGAGGTGGACGGTGCGCTGCATGTGAAGAATATCCCGGAACCTCCGCCGCCGGAGTCGGTCACCCGCCCGATGGAGCTTTATATCAATGGCGAACTGGTGAGCAAGTGGGATGAATGAGTTTAAGCGTTTTGAAGACCGGCTGACCGGACTGATTGAGTCGCTGTCACCGTCAGGGCGTCGGCGACTGAGTGCCGAACTGGCAAAACGTCTGCGGCAGAGTCAGCAGCGTCGGGTGATGGCACAGAAAGCCCCGGACGGCACACCCTACGCGCCACGCCAGCAGCAGAGCGCCAGAAAAAAGACCGGTCGTGTTAAGCGAAAAATGTTTGCGAAACTTATCACCAGTCGTTTTTTGCATATCCGCGCCAGCCCGGAGCAGGCATCAATGGAATTTTACGGCGGGAAGTCGCCGAAAATCGCCAGTGTGCATCAGTTTGGTCTGTCGGAAGAAAACCGGAAAGACGGTAAGAAAATTGATTATCCGGCGCGTCCTCTGCTCGGCTTTACCGGTGAGGATGTGCAGATGATTGAAGAGATTATCCTGGCTCACCTTGAGCGTTAGTTGTGCCATCCCCGACACCTCATCGTCACATTGCCGCCGGTATGACCCGGCGGCATCCTTCCCGTTATGAACACTCTCGCAAATATTCAGGAACTTGCGCGCGCACTGCGCAACATGATTCGTACCGGCCTTGTCGTCGAAACCAACCTTAAAGCCGGTCGCTGCCGTGTGCAGACCGGCGGCATGTGCACCGACTGGCTTCAGTGGCTGACCCATCGCGCCGGACGTTCGCGCACATGGTGGGCACCTTCCGTGGGGGAGCAGGTGCTGATTCTGGCCGTGGGCGGTGAACTCGACACGGCATTCGTTCTGCCGGGGATTTATTCCGGCGATAACCCTGCGCCGTCTGCGTCGGCGGATGCCCTGCATATCCGTTTCCCTGACGGGGCGGTGATTGAGTATGAACCCGAAACCAGTGCACTCACGGTAAGCGGAATTAAAACGGCCAGCGTGACGGCTTCTGATTCTGTTACCGCCACGGTGCCGGTGGTCATGGTGAAAGCATCAACCCGCGTCACCCTGGACACGCCGGAGGTGGTCTGCACCAACAGGCTGATTACCGGCACGCTGGAAGTGCAGAAGGGCGGGACGATGCGCGGCAACATTGAACACACCGGCGGTGAACTCTCATCAAACGGTAAGGTACTGCATACCCATAAACACCCCGGCGACAGCGGCGGCACAACCGGGAGTCCTCTATGACTGCGCGTTATCTCGGAATGAATCGCAGTGATGGCCTGACTGTCACCGACCTTGAGCATATCAGCCAGAGTATTGGCGATATCCTGCGCACACCGGTCGGCTCACGGGTGATGCGTCGTGATTACGGCTCGTTGCTGGTGTCAATGATTGACCAGCCGCAGACCCCGGCGCTTGAGTTGCAGATTAAGGTCGCCTGTTACATGGCGGTGCTGAAATGGGAACCCCGCGTCACGCTGTCATCTGTCACCACGGCGCGCAGTTTTGACGGGCGAATGACGGTCACGTTAACCGGCCAACACAACGACACCGGCCAGCCACTTTCGTTAACCATCCCTGTGAGTTGAAACCATGCCGATTATCGACCTGAACCAGCTACCCGCACCGGATGTGGTCGAGGAGCTGGACTTTGAAACCATTCTCGCTGAACGCAAGGCGACACTGATTTCCCTTTACCCGGAAGACCAGCAGGAGGCGGTCGCCCGTACCCTGACGCTGGAATCTGAGCCTCTCGTCAAACTGCTGGAGGAAAATGCTTATCGTGAGCTTATCTGGCGTCAGCGTGTGAATGAGGCTGCACGGGCGGTGATGCTGGCCTGTGCGGCCGGTAATGACCTTGATGTGATTGGTGCCAATTACAACACCACGCGCCTGACTATCACCCCGGCAGACGATTCGACCATCCCGCCGACACCGGCAGTGATGGAATCTGACACCGATTATCGGCTGCGTATTCAGCAGGCGTTTGAAGGTTTAAGCGTTGCCGGGTCGGTGGGTGCCTATCAGTATCATGGTCGCAGTGCCGACGGGCGCGTCGCAGATATCTCTGTCACCAGTCCGTCTCCGGCCTGCGTCACCATCTCCGTGCTGTCACGTGAAAATAACGGTGTTGCATCCGAAGACCTGCTGGCCGTGGTGCGTAACGCCCTTAATGGCGAGGACGTCAGGCCGGTGGCCGACCGCGTGACCGTGCAGTCTGCCGCCATTGTTGAATATCAGATAAACGCCACGCTTTACCTTTACCCAGGTCCCGAAAGCGAACCCATCCGCGCTGCTGCCGTGAAAAAACTGGAAGCGTACATCACGGCACAGCACCGGCTTGGGCGCGACATCCGTCTGTCTGCCATTTATGCCGCTTTGCATGTGGAAGGTGTGCAGCGTGTCGAACTGACTGCACCTCTGGCTGACATCGTGCTCAACAGTACGCAGGCGTCTTTCTGTACCGAATACCGCGTCGTGACCGGAGGCTCGGATGAGTGATTCGCGACTGCTGCCGACCGGCTCATCACCGCTTGAAGTCGCCGCCGCAAAAGCCTGTGCGGAAATTGAAAAAACGCCGGTCAGTATTCGTGAGCTGTGGAACCCGGACGCCTGTCCGGCAAATCTGCTGCCGTGGCTGGCGTGGGCGTTTTCGGTCGACAGGTGGGATGAAAAGTGGCCGGAAGCGACAAAACGCGCTGTTATCCGCGATGCCTATTTCATCCACTGTCATAAAGGCACTATAGGTGCAATCCGGCGTGTGGTGGAGCCGCTCGGCTATCTCATCAACGTGACGGAGTGGTGGGAAAACAGTGACCCGCCCGGCACCTTCCGGCTTGATATTGGTGTACTGGAAAGTGGCATCACAGAGGAAATGTATCTGGAAATGGAGAGGCTGATTGCTGATGCCAAACCTGCAAGCCGTCACCTTATTGGTCTGAACATTACCCAGGACATTCCCGGCCACCTGTTCGCCGGTGGTGTGGCTTACGACGGCGATGTCATTACGGTTTACCCCGGATAAGTGAGGAATAATGAGCACAAAATTCAAAACCGTTATCACCACTGCCGGTGCAGCAAAGCTGGCAGCGGCAACCGCGCCGGGAGGGCGGAAGGTCAACATTACCACGATGGCCGTCGGGGATGGTGGTGGTAAATTGCCTGTCCCGGATGCCGGACAGACAAAACTTGTTAATGAGGTCTGGCGACATACCCTGAATAAAATCAGTCAGGACAATCGACACAGTAATTATATTATCGCAGAGCTGGTTATCCCGCCGGAGGTGGGCGGTTTCTGGATGCGTGAGCTTGGCCTGTACGATGATGCGGGAACGTTAATTGCCGTGGCGAACATGGCCGAAAGTTATAAGCCAGCCCTTGCCGAAGGCTCAGGGCGTTCGCAGACCTGTCGCATGGTCATCATCGTCAGCAGTGTGGCCTCAGTGGAACTGACCATTGACACCACAACGGTGATGGCGACGCAGGATTACGTTGATGACAAAATTGCAGAGCACGAACAGTCACGACGTCACCCGGACGCCTCGCTGACCGCAAAAGGTTTTACTCAGTTAAGCAGCGCGACCAACAGCACGTCTGAAACACTGGCCGCAACACCGAAAGCGGTAAAGGACGCCTATGACCTTGCTAACGGGAAATATACCGCACAGGACGCCAGCACGGGGCGAAAAGGTCTTGTTCAGCTAAGTAGTGCCATCAACAGCGAATCTGAGACGCTCGCAGCAACGCCAAAGGCGGTTAAGACAGCATATGACCTTGCTAATGGCAAATACACTGCACAGGACGCCACCGCGGCACGAAAAGGGATTGTTCAGTTAAGCAGCGCCACTAACAGTGACTCTGAAACGCTTGCGGCAACGCCGAAAGCGGTGAAAGCTGCGAATGACAATGCGAATGGGCGGGTGCCTTCTGTCCGCAAGGTGAATGGTAAGGCACTTTCAGAGGATATAACACTGACGCCGAAGGATATCGGTACGCTTAACTCAACAACTATGTCATTCATCGGTGGTGCTGGTTGGTTCAAATTAGCAACGGTAACCATGCCACAGGAGAGTTCTGTTGTTTCAATTACGTTGATTGGTGGCGCTGGATATAACGTCGGTTCACCTCAACAGGCAGGTATATCTGAACTTGTTTTGCGTGCAGGTAATGGTAATCCGAAGGGGATTACTGGTGCTTTATGGCAGCGCACATCGACAGGGTTTACAAATTTTGCCTGGGTCAATACATCTGGTGATACTTACGATATTTACGTTGCAATCGGAAATTATGCGACTGGTGTAAATATTCAATGGGATTATACCAGTAATGCCAGCGTGACGATTCATACGTCACCAGCATATTCTGCTAATAAGCCGGAAGGGTTAACGGACGGTACAGTTTATTCACTCTATACGCCATCAGAGCAGTTTTATCCGCCTGGCGCACCAATCCCGTGGCCATCAGATACCGTTCCGTCTGGCTATGCCCTGATGCAGGGGCAGACTTTTGACAAATCTGCATACCCGAAACTTGCAGCGGCTTATCCGTCAGGCGTTATTCCTGATATGCGTGGCTGGACGATTAAGGGCAAACCCGCCAGTGGTCGCGCCGTATTATCACAGGAACAGGACGGAATTAAATCACATACCCACAGTGCCAGTGCATCCAGTACGGATTTAGGGACGAAAACAACCAGTTCGTTTGATTACGGGACAAAAACGGTCAGCACGTTTAACCACGGCACAAAAACGACAAACAATACGGGAGCGCATACACACACTGTCGGTGGTCGTTACGGTGGTGACTCCATCGGGGGTAAACAACGCGTACAGGTATCAGGAACCAACCAGGTGTCAAGCTCTGCGGGAGCACACGCCCATACAGTCGACATTGGTCAGCATAATCACACGGTTGGCATTGGTGCTCACAGCCATTCCATTGCGATTGGCGCGCATAGTCATACCGTCACTGTAAGTGCCACAGGTAATTCAGAGAACACCGTCAAAAACGTTGCGTATAACTATATTGTGAGGCTGGCATAATGACTTTCAGAATGAGTGCAGAGGCACAAACTATTCGCGTATTCAATTTACTGGATGGAAGCAATGAATTTATTGGCGAAAGCGATGCATATATTCCACCGTATACAGGTCTTCCTGCAAACAGTACAGACATTGCACCTCCAGATATTCCGGCTGGCTATGCTGCCGTTTTCAATGCAGACGAAATGAAATGGGAACTGATGGAAGACCATCGCGGAAAGACTGTCTATGAAACAAAAACAGGAGCAGCCATTTATATTTCTGAACTTGGCTCATTACCATCTGATGTAACAACAATTTCCCCGACCGGCAACTATCAGAAATGGAACGGGAATGTGTGGGTGGACGATGAGAGCGCAGAGCGTGATGCGCTTGTCAGGGAGGCTGAGTCTCAGAAGAAAGAGCAGACCGCATATGCAGGCGAAATTATTGCCACTTTGCAGGATGCAGTCGATTTAGATATGGCTACCGAAGAAGAAAAATTAAGTCTGACAAAATGGAAAAAATACCGGGTATTACTTAACCGCGTTCAGCCGGAAGATGCTCCGAATATAGAATGGCCGGAACTACCGCAATAAACACAGGCGGGCTGATTGCCCGCCTTTTCTTTATCTGTTGTTTCATCCACTGACCATCCAGGCCAAATAGCGTCTCATGCTCTGCACAACAGACAATAGTTGCACCCATTAACCACGGAGTTAAACGGATGAGTGACTATCATCACGGCGTGCAGGTGCTGGAGATTAACGACGGCACCCGCGTCATTTCCACCGTATCCACTGCCATTGTCGGCATGGTCTGCACGGCCAGCGATGCGGATGCGGAAACCTTCCCCCTCAATAAACCGGTGCTGATTACCAATGTGCAGAGCGCAATTGCAAAGGCCGGTAAAAAAGGCACGCTGGCGGCGTCGTTGCAGGCCATCGCTGACCAGTCAAAACCGGTCACCGTTGTCGTGCGCGTAGAAGACGGCACCGGCGACGACGAAGAAACGAAACTCGCGCAGACCGTTTCCAATATCATTGGCACCACCGACGAAAACGGTCAGTACACCGGACTGAAAGCCCTGCTGGCGGCGGAGTCGGTAACCGGTGTTAAACCGCGTATTCTCGGTGTGCCGGGACTGGACACCAAAGAGGTGGCTGTTGCACTGGCATCCGTCTGTCAGAAGCTGCGCGCTTTCGGGTATATCAGCGCATGGGGCTGTAAAACCATTTCCGAGGTGAAAGCCTACCGCCAGAATTTCAGCCAGCGTGAGCTGATGGTCATCTGGCCGGATTTCCTCGCATGGGATACGGTCACCAGTACCACCTCCACCGCGTATGCCACCGCCCGTGCACTGGGGCTGCGTGCCAAAATCGACCAGGAGCAGGGCTGGCATAAAACGCTGTCCAATGTCGGGGTGAACGGTGTTACCGGCATCAGCGCATCTGTATTCTGGGATTTGCAGGAGTCCGGCACCGATGCTGACCTGCTTAACGAGTCAGGCGTCACTACGCTGATTCGCCGCGACGGTTTCCGCTTCTGGGGTAACCGTACCTGCTCTGATGACCCGCTGTTCCTCTTTGAAAACTACACCCGCACCGCTCAGGTGCTGGCCGACACGATGGCTGAGGCGCACATGTGGGCGGTGGATAAGCCCATCACCGCAACGCTGATTCGCGACATCGTTGACGGCATCAATGCCAAATTCCGCGAGCTGAAAACAAACGGCTATATCGTGGATGGCTCATGCTGGTTCAGCGAAGAATCCAACGATGCGGAAACCCTCAAGGCCGGAAAACTGTATATCGACTACGACTATACACCGGCGCCTCCTCTCGAAAACCTGACCCTGCGCCAGCGTATTACCGATAAATACCTGGCGAATCTGGTCACCTCGGTTAACAGCAATTAAGGAGCCTGACCGATGGCAATGCCGCGCAAACTCAAGTTAATGAACGTCTTTCTGAACGGCTACAGCTATCAGGGCGTTGCAAAGTCCGTCACGCTGCCAAAACTGACCCGTAAGCTAGAAAACTATCGCGGTGCGGGGATGAACGGCAGCGCACCGGTAGACCTCGGCCTTGATGACGATGCGCTGTCAATGGAGTGGTCGCTCGGGGGCTTCCCGGATTCGGTTATCTGGGAGCTTTACGCCGCAACCGGTGTGGATGCCGTACCGATTCGTTTTGCTGGCTCTTACCAGCGCGACGATACCGGCGAAACGGTGGCCGTCGAGGTGGTCATGCGTGGACGTCAGAAAGAAATCGACACCGGCGAGGGGAAACAGGGAGAAGACACTGAGTCGAAAATCTCCGTGGTCTGCACCTATTTCCGGCTGACGATGGACGGTAAGGAGCTGGTCGAAATCGACACCATCAACATGATTGAGAAGGTGAACGGCGTCGACCGGCTGGAGCAACACCGCCGTAATATCGGCCTGTGATTTTCATCCGGTCAGCCAGGCTGACCGGTTAACCCTGATTCAGAAGTGAGAAAACCATGAACAAAGAAAATGTGATTACCCTGGAAAATCCGGTCAAACGTGGTGAGCAGGTTATCAAACAGGTCACGCTGATGAAACCTAATGCCGGGACGCTTCGCGGTGTCAGTCTGGCTTCGGTCGCACACTCCGAAGTCGATGCACTTATTAAGGTGCTGCCGCGCATGACGGCACCGATGCTGACCGAGCAGGAAGTCGCCGCGCTGGAACTGCCTGACCTTGTGGAACTGGCCGGTAAGGTGGTCGGTTTTTTGTCGCCGAACTCGGTGCAGTGACGTTCCCGAAAAATCTCTCGGTCGATGACCTGATGGCGGATGTGGCAGTGATATTTCACTGGCCGCCATCAGAACTGTATCCCATGAGCCTGACCGAACTCATCACATGGCGCGAAAAGGCGCTCCAACGAAGCGGAAACACGAATGAGTAACAATGTAAAATTACAGGTATTGCTCAGGGCTGTTGACCAGGCATCCCGCCCGTTTAAATCCATCCGCACAGCGAGCAAGTCGCTGTCGGGGGATATCCGGGAAACACAAAAATCACTGCGCGAGCTGAACGGTCACGCATCCCGTATTGAGGGATTCCGCAAGACCAGTGCACAGCTCGCCGTGACTGGTCAGGAACTGAAAAAAGCCAGACAGGAAGCCGCAGCTCTGGCTGTCCAGTTTAAAAATACTGAACGACCGACAAATGCACAGGCAAAGGCAATGGAAGCCGCGCGTAAAAATGCGTCTGAGTTACAGGCGAAATATAACAGCCTGAGATTGTCGGTACAGCGACAGCGTCAGGAGTTGAGTCAGGCGGGTATTAATACCCGTAATCTGGCGCATGATGAACGAGGGCTGAAAAACCGTATCAGTGAAACCACCGCACAGCTTAACCGTCAGCGTGACGCGCTGGCGCGTGTCAGTGCGCAACAGGCAAAACTTAACGCAGTAAAACAGCGTTATCAGGCAGGCAAGGAACTGGCCGGAAATATGGCCTCGGTAGGCGCTGCCGGTGTGGGGATTGCGGCGGCGGGAACGATGGCCGGAGTTAAGCTGCTGATGCCCGGTTATGAGTTTGCGCAGAAAAACTCAGAATTACAGGCTGTGCTCGGAGTGGCAAAAGACTCCGCCGAAATGGCCGCGCTCCGCAAACAGGCGCGCCAGCTCGGCGACAACACCGCCGCCTCGGCGGACGATGCAGCCGGTGCGCAGATTATTATTGCGAAAGCCGGTGGGGATGTTGATGCCATTCAGGCGGCAACGCCGGTCACGCTGAATATGGCGCTGGCAAACCGTCGTACGATGGAAGAAAACGCTGCCCTGCTGATGGGGATGAAATCCGCCTTTCAGCTTTCAAACGATAAGGTCGCTCATATCGGGGATGTTCTCTCCATGACGATGAACAAAACCGCCGCCGATTTTGACGGCATGAGCGATGCGCTGACCTATGCCGCACCTGTGGCAAAAAATGCCGGTGTCAGCATTGAAGAAACCGCCGCAATGGTCGGGGCGCTGCATGATGCAAAAATCACAGGCTCAATGGCGGGGACGGGAAGCCGTGCCGTGTTAAGTCGCCTGCAGGCACCGACGGGAAAAGCATGGGATGCACTCAAAGAGCTTGGCGTGAAAACCTCAGACAGTAAGGGGAATACCCGACCAGTATTTACCATTCTGAAAGAAATGCAGGCCAGTTTTGAGAAAAACCGGCTCGGTACTGCCCAGCAGGCTGAATACATGAAAACCATTTTCGGGGAGGAGGCCAGCTCAGCCGCCGCCGTGCTGATGACTGCCGCCTCAACCGGAAAGCTGGACAAACTGACCGCTGCGTTTAAAGCCTCAGACGGGAAGACCGCCGAGCTGGTAAATATCATGCAGGACAACCTCGGCGGTGACTTTAAGGAGTTTCAGTCCGCTTATGAGGCGGTGGGGACAGACCTGTTTGACCAGCAGGAAGGCGCGCTGCGTAAGCTCACGCAGACGGCCACAAAGTATGTGTTAAAACTCGACGGCTGGATACAGAAAAACAAATCACTGGCGTCAACCATTGGCCTCATTGCCGGTGGCGCGCTGGCGCTTACTGGCATCATCGGTGCAATTGGTCTTGTTGCCTGGCCGGTTATCACCGGCATCAATGCCATCATCGCGGCAGCAGGCGCAATGGGGGCAATCTTCACGACGGTTGGCAGTGCTGTTATGACGGCCATCGGGGCGATTAGCTGGCCGGTTGTGGCCGTGGTGGCCGCCATTGTCGCCGGGGCGTTGCTTATCCGTAAATACTGGGAGCCTGTCAGCGCATTCTTTGGCGGTGTGGTTGAAGGGCTGAAAGCGGCATTTGCGCCGGTGGGGGAACTGTTCACGCCACTGAAGCCGGTGTTTGACTGGCTGGGCGAAAAGTTACAGGCCGCGTGGCAGTGGTTTAAAAACCTGATTGCCCCGGTCAAAGCCACCCAGGACACCCTGAACCGTTGCCGTGACACGGGCGTCATGTTCGGGCAGGCACTGGCTGACGCGCTGATGCTGCCGCTTAATGCGTTCAACAAACTGCGCAGTGGTATTGACTGGGTACTGGAAAAACTCGGTGTTATCAACAAAGAGTCAGACACACTTGACCAGACCGCCGCCAGAACTCAAGCCGCCACGTATGGCAGCGGTGGTTATATTCCGGCGACCAGCTCTTATGCAAGCTATCAGGCTTATCAGCCGGTCACGGCACCGGCTGGCCGCTCTTATGTAGACCAGAGTAAAAACGAATATCACATCAGCCTGACGGGTGGTACTGCGCCGGGGACACAGCTCGACCGCCAGTTACAGGATGCGCTCGAAAAATACGAGCGGGATAAGCGTGCGCGCGCCCGTGCCAGCATGATGCATGACGGTTAAGGAGGTGACGAAAAATGATGCTCGCGTTAGGTATGTTTGTTTTTATGCGCCAGACGCTGCCACACCAGACCATGCAGCGTGAATCAGATTATCGCTGGCCGTCAAATTCCCGTATCGGTAAACGGGATGCCTACCAGTTTCTCGGTGTTGGTGAGGAAAACATGACGCTTGCCGGTGTGCTTTATCCCGAACTTACCGGCGGCAAGCTGACGATGACCACGCTCAGACTGATGGCAGAGGAAGGCCGGGCGTGGCCGTTGCTGGATGGTACCGGCATGATTTACGGCATGTATGTCATCAGCAGGGTGAGTGAAACAGGGAGTATTTTCTTTGCAGACGGCACACCCCGGAAAATTGATTTTACGCTGTCGCTCACCCGCGTTGATGAATCACTGGCCGCGCTTTATGGCGATATCGGTAAACAGGCGGAATCGCTCATCGGTAAGGCTGGCAGTATGGCGACCAGATTCACGGGTATGACGGGGGCGGGATAATGCTGGATGCGCTGACATTTGATGCAGGCAGTACGCTGACGCCGGATTACATGCTGATGCTCGACAGCAGGGATATTACCGGCAATATCAGCGACCGTCTGATGAGTATGACCCTGACGGATAACCGGGGCTTTGAGGCTGACCAGCTTGATATTGAACTGAACGACGCCGACGGGCAGGTCGGGCTACCGATTCGTGGCGCTGTCCTGACGGTGTATATCGGCTGGAAAGGTTTTGCCCTGGTATGCAAAGGGAAATTTACCGTTGATGAGGTTGAACACCGGGGCGCGCCGGATGTGGTTACCATCCGCGCCCGGAGTGCAGATTTCCGCGGGACGCTTAATTCCCGCCGGGAAGGCTCCTGGCATGACACCACGCTCGGCGCGATTGTTGAGGCGATAGCCTCCCGTAACAGGCTGGAAGCCAGTGTCGCTCCGTCACTGGCCGGAATTAAAATTCCGCACATCGACCAGTCGCAGGAGTCTGATGCGAAATTCCTGACCCGCCTTGCTGAACGCAACGGCGGTGAGGTGTCGGTAAAAATGGGAAAACTGCTGTTTCTCAAAGCGGGGCAGGGGGTGACGGCCAGCGGTAAAAAAATCCCGCAGATTACCATCACCCGCAGCGACGGCGACCGTCATCATTTTGCGATTGCTGACCGTGGAGCTTACACCGGCGTAACGGCAAAGTGGTTACACACCAAAGACCCGAAGCCGCAAAAGCAGAAGGTAAAACTGAAACGCAAAAAGAAAGAGAAACACCTGCGCGCACTGGAGCACCCCAAAGCGAAACCGGTCACGCAGAAGAAAGCGCCAAAAGTACCGGAAGCGCGCGAAGGTGAATACATGGCCGGTGAAGCTGACAACGTTTTTGCCCTGACTACGGTATATGCCACAAAAGCGCAGGCCATGCGCGCCGCTCAGGCAAAGTGGGATAAGCTGCAACGAGGCGTTGCGGAGTTCTCCATCAGTCTGGCTACTGGTCGGGCAGATATTTACACGGAAACGCCGGTCAAAGTGTCAGGCTTTAAGCGCGTCATAGACGAGCAGGACTGGACAATCACTAAGGTGACACATTTTCTGAATAATAGCGGCTTCACGACGTCCTTAGAGCTTGAGGTCAGGCTTTCTGATGTGGAGTACGAAACAGAAGATGATGAGTGATGTTTTTATTTTATCTGTTTGTTTTATAAGGATAAATTAAATAAAATGGCACCATCAACAAAACCGGAAGAGGTGCTCGCGATGTTTCATTGTCCTTTATGCCAGCATGCCGCACATGCGCGTACAAGTCGCTATATCACTGACACGACAAAAGAGCGTTATCACCAGTGCCAGAATGTGAATTGCAGCGCCACGTTCATCACTTATGAGTCGGTACAGCGATACATCGTGAAGCCGGGAGAAGTCCACGCCGTGAGGCCGCACCCGTTGCCGTCAGGGCAGCAAATTATGTGGATGTGATCACAAAAATAGCCCCTCAGTTGAGGGGCTTTATTTATGGTCGATGTGGACGCTATGTGGACAGTGCTTGATATAAATCCATTTATATCATCAGGTTAGGTGCTTTTTTGTGACACCATCCCTGTCTTCCCCCACATGATGTGGGGGTTTTTTTTATCCTTAATTTGCCTGTTGCTTAATGCATTGCAGATGATTTGCATCCGTTATACTACCGTCAGTTGATAGCGGGAGTATTTATGAATCAATCTTATGGACGGCTGGTCAGTCGGGCGGCAGTTGCTGCGACGGCGATGGCTTCGCTGCTATTGCTGATTAAAATTTTTGCATGGTGGTATACCGGTTCGGTGAGTATTCTTGCCGCGTTGGTCGATTCGTTAGTTGATATCGGCGCGTCGCTGACGAATTTGCTGGTGGTGCGATATTCGCTGCAGCCTGCCGACGACAATCACTCGTTTGGCCACGGTAAAGCTGAGTCCCTCGCGGCGCTGGCGCAAAGCATGTTTATCTCCGGTTCGGCGCTGTTTTTGTTTTTGACTGGCATTCAGCACTTGGTTTCTCCAACGCCGATGACAGATCCTGGGGTTGGAGTTATCGTGACTATCGTGGCGTTAATCTGCACGATCATACTTGTCTCGTTTCAGCGTTGGGTCGTGCGCAGGACGCAAAGTCAGGCTGTGCGGGCAGATATGCTACATTATCAGTCTGATGTTATGATGAACGGCGCGATTTTGCTGGCGCTGGGTTTGTCCTGGTATGGCTGGCATCGTGCTGATGCCTTGTTTGCTTTGGGAATCGGCATCTATATTTTATATAGCGCGTTACGCATGGGGTATGAGGCGATACAGTCATTGCTGGATCGCGCGCTGCCCGATGAGGAGCGACAGGAAATTTTTGATATCGTGACTTCCTGGCCGGGAGTTAGCGGTGCTCACGATCTTCGCACGCGGCAGTCAGGGCCGACTCGCTTTATTCAGATTCATTTGGAAATGGAAGACTCTCTGCCTTTGGTTCAGGCACATATGGTGGCGGATCAGGTAGAGCAGGCTATTTTACGGCGTTTTCCGGGATCGGATGTGATTATCCATCAGGATCCTTGCTCCGTCGTACCCAGGGAGAGTAAAAAGTCTACGCTTTCATGATCGGTATAAAAAGAGAGCCAGACTCGCATTTTGTGTATAAAATACCGCCATTTGGCCTGACCTGAATCAATTCAGCAGGAAGTGATTGTTATACTATTTGTACATTCGTTGGATCACTTCGATGTGCAAGAAGACTTCCGGCAACAGATTTCATTTTGCATTCCAAAGTTCAGAGGTAGTCATGATTAAGAAAATCGGTGTGTTGACAAGCGGCGGTGATGCGCCAGGCATGAACGCCGCAATTCGCGGGGTTGTTCGTTCTGCGCTGACAGAAGGTCTGGAAGTTATGGGCATTTATGACGGCTATCTGGGTCTGTATGAAGACCGCATGGTACAGCTAGACCGTTACAGCGTGTCTGACATGATCAACCGTGGCGGTACGTTCCTCGGTTCTGCACGCTTCCCGGAATTCCGCGACGAGAACATCCGCGCCGTGGCTATCGAAAACCTGAAAAAACGTGGAATTGATGCACTGGTCGTTATTGGTGGTGATGGTTCCTATATGGGGGCAATGCGTCTGACCGAAATGGGCTTCCCGTGCATCGGTCTGCCGGGCACCATCGATAACGATATCAAAGGCACTGACTACACCATCGGTTTCTTCACTGCGCTGAGCACTGTTGTAGAAGCTATCGACCGTTTGCGTGATACCTCTTCTTCTCACCAGCGTATTTCCGTGGTGGAAGTGATGGGTCGTTACTGTGGCGATCTGACGCTGGCTGCGGCTATTGCTGGTGGTTGTGAATTCGTTGTGGTTCCAGAAGTTGAATTCAGCCGTGACGACCTGGTAAATGAAATCAAAGCGGGTATCGCGAAAGGTAAAAAACACGCGATTGTGGCGATTACCGAACACATGTGCGATGTCGACGAACTGGCGCACTTTATCGAAAAAGAAACCGGTCGTGAAACTCGTGCAACTGTACTGGGCCACATTCAGCGCGGCGGTTCCCCGGTACCTTATGACCGTATTCTGGCTTCCCGTATGGGCGCTTATGCGATTGAGCTACTGCTGGCTGGTTATGGCGGTCGCTGCGTAGGTATTCAGAACGAGCAACTGGTTCACCATGACATCATTGACGCTATCGAAAACATGAAGCGTCCGTTCAAAGGCGACTGGCTGGACTGCGCGAAAAAACTGTATTAATGATTTCGGAAAAAGGCAGATTTCTTTAGCCTGAAACCGATGACAGAAGCAAAAATGCCTGATGCATTTCGCTTATCAGGCCTACATGAATTCTGCAATTTATTGAATTTGCAAGATTTTGTAGGCCTGATAAGGCGTTGACGCCGCATCCGGCATGGACAAAGCGCATTTTGTCAGCAATATGAGGCGGATTTCTTCCGCCTTTTTAACCCCCCCGATATATACCTACAAGTTATAGCCAATCTTTTTTTATTCTTTAATGTTTTATGCCCTTTCTGGCACGCTTTGATCATCACAACACAACATAAGAGAGCCGGGCGATGAACACGTGGGGCGTAGGGTTAACATTTTTGCTGGCAGCGACCAGCGTTATGGCAAAGGATATTCAGCTTCTTAACGTTTCGTATGATCCAACACGCGAGTTGTATGAGCAGTACAACAAAGCGTTCAGCGCCCACTGGAAACAGCAAACTGGCGATAACGTGGTAATTCGCCAGTCGCACGGTGGTTCAGGTAAGCAAGCGACGTCGGTAATTAATGGTATCGATGCAGATGTCGTCACGCTGGCGCTGGCTTATGACGTGGATGCCATTGCAGAACGTGGTCGTATTGATAAAAACTGGATCAAGCGCCTGCCAGATAACTCTGCGCCATACACTTCCACCATTGTATTTCTGGTGCGCAAGGGCAATCCGAAGCAAATTCACGACTGGAACGATTTGGTTAAATCGGGTGTTTCAGTGATTACGCCAAACCCAAAAAGCTCTGGCGGCGCTCGCTGGAACTATCTGGCTGCCTGGGGATACGCGCTGCATCACAATAATAACGATCAGGCAAAAGCGCAGGATTTCGTGCAGTCACTGTATAGAAACGTTGAAGTGCTGGACTCCGGCGCACGCGGTTCCACGAATACTTTTGTCGAGCGCGGTATTGGCGATGTGCTGATTGCCTGGGAAAACGAAGCACTGTTGGCGGCGAATGAGCTGGGGAAAGATAAATTCGAAATCGTTACGCCGAGTGAGTCTATTCTTGCAGAACCAACCGTGTCGGTGGTTGATAAAGTGGTAGAGGAAAAAGGGACTAAAGAGGTGGCGGAAGCCTATCTGAAGTATCTCTACTCACCAGAGGGTCAGGAGATTGCGGCCCAAAACCATTATCGCCCGCGCGATCCTGACGTGGCAAAAAAGTACGAAAATGCGTTTCCGAAGCTGAAGTTATTCACCATTGATGAAGAGTTTGGCGGTTGGGCGAAAGCGCAAAAAGCGCATTTCTCTAATGGCGGTACGTTTGACCAAATCAGCAAACGCTAATCTCCTGGATAATCACCACACCCGATCGTATTGCACGATCGGGTTTTTTATTTGTCGCGATTTTGCGTTACCCTTGCATCTCTTTGAGGTACAGGGAAAAAAAGATGAAAAAAGCGGGTCTTCTTTTTTTGGTGATGATGGTTATTGCCGTTGTAGCTACGGGTATCGGCTACTGGAAATTGACCGGCGAAGAGTCGGACACGTTACGTAAGATTGTTCTTGAGCAATGTCTGCCCAACCAGCAGGAAAACCAAAATCCGTCGCCATGTGCGGAAGTCAAACCCAACGCCGGATACGTGGTTTTTAAAGATCGTAATGGCCCACTGCAATATTTGCTGATGCCAACGTACCGTATTAACGGTACTGAAAGTCCATTGTTAACCGATCCGTCGACACCTAATTTTTTCTGGTTAGCCTGGCAGGCGCGTGATTTTATGAGTAAAGAATACGGTCAGCCTGTTCCCGATCGCGCGGTATCTCTGGCGATAAACTCCCGAACCGGGCGTACGCAAAACCATTTCCATATTCATATTTCTTGTATTCGTCCTGATGTGCGCGAACAACTGGACAATAATCTGGCGAATATCAGCAGCCGCTGGTTGCCGCTGCCTGGTGGTTTGCGTGGGCATGAATACCTGGCGCGTCGGGTAACTGAAAGCGAACTGGTACAACGCAGTCCGTTTATGATGCTGGCGGAAGAAGTGCCTGAAGCGCGGGAGCATATGGGAAGCTACGCGCTGGCGATGGTGCGGCAAAGTGATAACTCGTTTGTATTGCTGGCGACACAACGTAATTTGCTGATGTTGAATCGTGCTTCAGCCGAGGAAATTCAGGATCATCAGTGTGAGATTTTGCGTTAATCGAAGAGCGTTGGCGTAGTCAGAGGCGGGAGCTGAAAGGCATGTTTACCTGTGCTCATTTGAGATGAGCACCTCATCAGGTGATATGGTAACATTTACTCATATACCTACCATTTCAACGGGTCAGGAGACTATGCATGTCTATTCAGCCCCTACAAAAAATACAGGCTATTGCCGTCGTCAAAGCTTATTTCATTGAGCGCAAAACGAAAAGCCAGATTGCCGATGAGTTGGGGATTTCACGCTTTCGTGTCGCGCGGATACTCGACGAAGCAATAGAAAGTGGCTTGATCAAGTTTGTTATTGCTGAACAAGACGAAATTGATAGTGACCTTTCACAACGACTGGCTAAAAAATTTGCCATCAGGCAAGTAGTTGTTTTAAGTGGCCCAAATGCTGCTGCCAGAACATTGATCCCACAACTAGGGGCGCTCGGTGCTTCCGTTGTTGAAGAGTTGTTGACGTCTGGTATGAATGTTGGCATTGCTTCCGGGCGCGTGCTTTCCGCCATGGCTGACGCATTAAAACATCTGCCATTTTTGGATGTTGTACAGGCGACTGGCGCGTTACCCGGGATGGAGTTTTCCCATAATTCGATTGAATTAGTCCACCGAATTGCTCAGGTTGGAGAAGGAAAAGCGCATCCTATTTATATTCCGATGTGGGTTGATAGCCCGGAGACGGCACAAAATCTGTTGCGCGAACCGAGCGTGGCCGCAGTGCATGAACGTTATAACCACCTCGATGTACTCATTACCGGTATTGGTTCATGGACCCAACCAGAATCTTGTATGTTCAACACATTTCCGGAAGCGTGGCGGCAACAGGTATTAAAAAATGGGGTATGCGCCGATCTCTGTACAGCATTGATTGATGAAGAAGGAAATCTTGTTCCATCTCCTTTAGATCAGTTAAGTCTTTCTATAAAACCGGAACAGATACGCAAAATTCCTGAGATCATTGCCATTGCTGGCGGACAGGAAAAACATGCCGCGATTGCAGCGGCGCTTAAAGGGCGCTGGGTAACAACACTCATTACTGATGCAGGTACTGCCCGATACCTCCTTTCTTTATAATTCCACACTGTGCGCTCAAATGAGCGCATGCATCATTTCTCTTATCGTTTGTTAACTCTTCTCATTGCGCTTTTTAAGGCTTTACTGGCTGTTTTTAGCGAAATTTTGTGATCAATGATCGATCTAAAGCAGATTCTCATTGCTCAAGTTGCTTGTTGTTGTAAATTTAGACAAACAAATGAGCGGAGCATAAATACAAATGAGCAATATAAATAATTTTAGTATCAGTGAGGTCGCATCTCAGGTCACTGACGCTGAAATAAGAGCGGTCGCTGCGATCAAAGACCTTTTTTCTCAACAAGTGCTTAGCGATGTTGCGGATCTACTGGCGAATTGTCAGGGAAAGGTCCTGGTGACGGGGTGTGGAACGTGTGGTGCGGTTGCCGCGCGAACTGCACATTTGCTGTCTGTATGCGGAACGCCAGCATTTCATCTCTCTCCTGGCGATGGTTTACACGGTGGCCTTGGCGTCTTAACCGAACACGATGTCATCCTCGCGTTTTCCAAAGGTGGCAGCTCACTTGAGCTAAATGATTTTTGTGCGCGTGGACGTACGTTGGCAAATCATCTGGTTGTTGTCACTGCGAATCCAGATTCCGCGTTAAGTCAGCAAGCAGATTATGTCCTCAATATTCCCCTGGAAAAAGATTGTGATCTGGGCGGAGTAATTGCTACCGGTTGTACGCTGTCGTTCTCCGCGCTGACCGATGTGTTGGTTGAACTTACCCGCAGAATGCGTGGCTATGAGTGGGAGTCATTTTTCTATACGCATCCAGCGGGCGCCGTTGGGAAGCACGCCGAAGATAGCCTGAAACGTTTACATAATAGCGAGCAGGGGTAAGTAACATGGCGCGCGATATTGTTGCTGGCATTGATTCTTCAACCCAGTCTTGCACCGTGTTACTACGGGATCTGGCTTCTGGAGAGGTGATTGCGCAAGCTCGCGCGCCGCATCCCCCGACTACGCCGCCCTGCAGTGAGCAGGAGCCAGAGTCATGGTGGCAAGCCTTGTGTGTTGCCCTGGAAGAGCTGAAAGCATATTGGCCGCGGATTGCTGCACTGGCTGTGGGCGGACAAGGCCACGGTCTGGTTATGCTGGATGAACATGATCAACCGTTACGTCCGGCTAAATTGTGGAACGATACTGAGTCAGGCCCACAGGCAAGAGCACTTTGCGCCATGTTGTCCGGGCAGGAGTGGGCTTGCGCGACAGGGTCAGTGCCTGGGCCGGCATTAACCATTTCTAAACTGGCCTGGACTGCGGAGCATCATCCCGACATTCTGCCGAAAATTCGTCGCATTATGTTGCCTTTTGATTACCTGGTCTGGCGTTTATCTGGCGCTTTTGTCACCGAGCGTGGAGGGGCATCCGGTACTGGTTACTTCAATCCTTTCAATAATACCTGGCAACCGCAGCTTACTGCATTGATTACATCGAAAATTGACTGGCTGCCTTTGTTTCCCCGCATCATTCCTTCGAGCCAGACGGCTGGGACAGTGCAAGCCAGTGCTGGTTTTGCGGAACTGACTGGCGCGCTGGTCGGTGTCGGTACTGGTGATAATATGTCAGCGGCGCTGGGAATGAATCTTCAGCCTGGAGACATTGCTATTTCAATCGGTACCAGCGGCACACTGTATGGCATTTCACTACAAGGCATTGTCGATCCGACAGGGACCTTAAATGGTTACGCCGATGCAGGCGAACGGTTTATGCCGATGGTCACTACGCTGAATGCCGCCAAAGTTACGGATACTTTTCGTCGAATATTACGCGTCACCACCGATGAATTTGATCAACTGGCGCTGTCCAGTCCAGCTGGCGCAGAAGGCGTAACGTTAATCCCTTATCTTGATGGCGAAAGAACGCCGAACCTTCCTTCTGCACAAGGGCAGCTGTCGGGTATTCGTTCCACAACCACTGACGCGCATATTGCCAGAGCGGTTATTGAAGGCGTGCTCTGTGGGTTATTGATGGGGCGGGAGACGCTTTTTGGCGCAGGGTTTAATGCACAAAGTGGCGGGCGTTTGCTGTTAACGGGCGGCGGAAGTCGTTCACTCGCTTATCGACAGATCCTCGCAGATTTAACGGGTGAAACGGTATGGGTTAGTGCGGTTGATGAAACTGCCGCCGCTGGCGCCGCAGTTCAGGCAGCCGCGATTGTTTATGGTTGCGGCAATGTTGAAATGGCTGCGCGCTGGGACGTGGCGCTTCGTCAGGTTGCCGAGCCGCGAAGCGATGGTCGATTTGTCATGCAGCAGTATGCCGCGCGGGCAAAGGTATTCCGGGAGATTAACCATGAGTCAAATTGATATTCATCCAGCGAAAAAACCCATCAAAGTTCCGGTTGAAACCGGGATTGCCGTCGTGTTTATGCTGGTTATGTTGGGGGGATTTATCGCTTCTCCTAATTTCCTGACAGTATCAAACCTGATGGTGCTGTTACTGAACGGCGCAGTAATTGGATTTTTGTGTCTTGGGCAATCTTTTGTTCTGCTGACGGGCGGCATTGATCTTTCTTGCGGTTCAATTGTGGCGATGACCTGTGTGGTTGCGGCATTGCTAATGGAAAAGTTCGGCCTACCCTGGCAAATCGCAGTTCCTGTGGTACTGGTAGTTGGTGCATTAACTGGGTTTATCAATGGGTTAATCATTGAAAGAACGGGTGTGCCACCTTTTATCGTAACTTTTGCCATGATGGGTGTTGCTGCTTCGATTCCACAGATTATTACTGGTGCAGAGTCCATTCGGGTAACACAAATAGGTTATAGCCTGATTGGTCAATCGAAACCATTAGGTATTCCTTTTCCGGTCATTGCTTTGGTATTAGCCATTGTGATAGCGGTGATATTTTTACGCAGAACGGTCACAGGCACACATATTTATGCTGTTGGCGGTAATGTCGACGCTGCGCGTTTATCGGGAATTAGTATTCCGCGCATAACGTTGCTGGTTTATGCCATCTCCGGTTTGTGTGCAGCATGCGGTGGGTTAATTTACGGTTCACGCTTAATGACCGGATATCCCACAGCGGGGCGCGGTGACGAATTATTTTTCTCGATTGCTGGCGCAGTTGTTGGCGGTGTGAGTTTATTCGGCGGTACGGGAAGTATTATTGGGGCCATGATTGGTGCCATGCTTATTGCCGCGATTTCAAACCTGATGAATGTAATGAATGTCAGCGCCTACTGGCAGCCATTGGTTATCGGTTTGATTATTTTGTTTGGTGTGACATTCGACACGTTAAGAAGTACAAAGAAATTAACTATTCCATGGTTAAAAAAACGTAATTCAACGAACCGATTATAAGAACATCATGTACCCTACCAAAGGAGACGGTCATGCAACTTGGTAAAAAGTTTATTCTGGCAACATCAGTAGTGCTAATAGCTACTGCGTTAGCTGGTTGTAATAGAGAAGAGGCGGCGGAAACAGCAGGCAGATCAGATACAAAAACATTAGGCGTAACATTGCCAAATTTGACGAATCCTTATTATGTGGCGATGAAAAAAAGCTTTGAGGAAAACGGGAAAGCGCAAGGCTTTAACGTCAAAGTTTCTATTGCCGATAACGATGATGCAAAACAACTTTCACAAGTGCAAAGTTTTATCCAACAAAAAGTTGATGCTGTTGCCGTAAACTGTGTCTCCTCTGGGCCTTGCGTATCGGTTATTGGTGAACTGAATAAAGCCAATATTCCCGCATTTGCTATTAACATTATGCCTGATACCAATGGCATGAAGCAGCAAGGCGTAAGTATGGTGCAAGGTGTTCAGACCGATCAGCGTGAAGGGGGGAAATATATCGGTCAGCAGTTAGTTAAAGATTTAGGTCCTGACGCGAAAGCGGTTATTGGTATTGTCGGTGAACCGACCTCTATTTCCGCAAATGCACGCGACGATGGGTTTAAAGAAGCGATAGCCAGCAATCCAGGTTTAAAAGTCGTGGCATTAGTTAACGGCAAAGTTGAAGAAACGACGTCCCTGAAAGTCACGACTGAAATGTTGCAAGGGAATCCTGATATGACCATCGTTTTTTCCGATACAGAACCCGCTGCGCTGGGGGCTACTGCAGCAATTGAGCAGCTCGGTAAAAGCGGTACAGTACAGTTATATAGCTTTGTTGATAAAGAGGGTGTCAAGAAAATTACCGACAACAAAGTGCTAAAAGCTGGTGCCATTCAGGAGCCCGTAAAATTAGCAAAATTGTTAGTTGAGAGTGTGAAAAAACATTTTTCTGGTGAAAAAGTACCTGAGATGCTGAATAGCCCGCCACTGCTGGTCAATAAAGATAATGCTGGCGAAGTTATCAATTCTGCGTATTGATAAGTAATGATGACGAAAGGCGAAACTAAAATGGATTATACCGCTCGACAAATTAAAATAGCATTCTCTGGTGTTCAGGTACTTCACGGCGTAGATTTTTGCGTTAAGCCTGGAGAGATTCATGGTCTATTTGGTCATAATGGTGCAGGTAAATCAACATTGCTCAAAATACTGGCCGGAGTTAACCCTCATGACTCGGGAGAACTCCGGTTGGGCAATAACGTTATTCGTCTTTCGTCACCTCGTGATGCGCTAAATAAAGGGATCGCCTGTGTTTATCAGGAACTCCGACTGATCCCCGGAATGAGTGTATGGCAAAATTTATTTCTTGGGCGTGAAATAAGAAAAAATGGTTTTCTTGATGAAATTACCATGCGAGATCATACCGTAAAGATTATTGAGGAATATGGTCTTAGTTTTCATGCGAATGATTTAGTTAAGGATTTATCGCATCCCGATAAACAAATGCTTGAAGTGATTGCGAATCTCGACCGCGATGCTCGTTTTCTCTTTCTCGATGAACCCACTACTGCGCTGGAAGGACATCAGGCAAAAGAGTTGCTGAATGCAGTACAGCGTATTGCAAGAGAAAAAAGTATCGGCGTGGTGCTGGTATCTCACAAACTGGATGAGGTTCTGGGTGTTTGCGATAAAGCAACGGTGATGTGCGGCGGCAAAGTCATTTACCATGCCGATAAAGAGACGCTGAGTAAAGACGCTATCGTTGATGCGATAGTCGGAGATGCTGCCGTTTATCAGGCATCTGAAGAGAAGCGAGATATTTCTGCTTTATCTCTACCCTTATTTTTACAGGTTAATCACCTGACAACGCCGCGTTTGAAAGAGATTAATTTAACTGCCAGGAAAGGAGAAATTCTCGGTATTTATGGTCTGGCGGGGGCGGGGCGGACGCGATTTTGCCGGACGCTGTATGGTCTTGAACCGCAAACTGGCGGTGAGATCCTGATGAATAATCAACAGTACCATCCATCTTCTCCTGGATGGGCAATTAAAAATAACATTGCCTATTTAACGGAAGAGCGCAAAAAGGATGGTTTCATTCCAAATATGTCCAGCTTTGTGAATGCAACGCTACCTATATTGCAACGTTTTCGGTCTTCAGGATTGGTTAATCACATGCAAGCGGAGGAATCCGCCTCTGAAATTTTGCGCCAGATGAACACGCGAGGAACCCTGACAGGACCAATTAAATCATTGTCGGGTGGGAATCAACAAAAGGTTTTGTTTGCCAGAGTCATTGGTCAAAAAGCGGAACTGGTCTTGCTTGATGAACCGACTAAAGGTGTTGATATTGGTGCTAAAGCCGACATTTACAAAATAATTTATCAGCTGGCTGAAGCTGGTTGCTGTGTCTTAATGGTTTCCAGCGAAGAAGAGGAATTGCTTGAGGTTGCCGATAATATCGTTGTATTCCGTCAGGGAGTCTGTGATGGCGTAGCGATCCCTGCACAGCAGTTAACGCCTGCGCTATTGCGTAAGGCGGCCTGGAGTGAAGGGGAGGCGGTGAAATGAATATTTCTGCCAGTGTTTATGCCGCCAATCCTCTGTATATCAACAGTCAGATTACGGCGTTGTTGCCTGACATTGAATCCCTGCATTTTGATGTTATGGATGGGCATTTCGTTCCTGCTTATGGCTTAAATATCACCTTATTTCAGCAATTAAAGGAAAATTTCGACCTGCCGATCGACGTCCATTTAATGGTGACGAATCCAGAAGAATGGGCACTTTCTTTCGCGCAAATGGGGGCGAGGTATATTGCTGTTCATCCAGAGAGTTGCCGCGACCCTGTTTCATTATTACGTGCGATTCGGCAACGGGGTGCGAAGGGATATCTGGCGATAAGTACATCGCTGTCAATGGTGGATGTGCAGCCATTAATTGCAGAAGCGGACGGTATATTGATATTGAGTGCACCTGCGGGCGGTGGTGAATTTATACCGGAGATGTTGCACAAAGCCCAGGATATACCTGCTGATTTACCGGTTGTCTATGACGGTAGAATGCAGAAAAATCGATTTCATCTGTTAAGAAACCAACCCCACGATCAGGTTGTTATTGGCAGTGCGTTATTTAATTCACTGATGCCAGAGGATAAATAACCCCTCTCCTGAGAAAAGAAGAGGGGGAAAGCATTAAGCCTGTTTAGCCGCTTCAGCAGCTTTGACGATCACTGCGAAAGCATCAGCTTTCAGAGAAGCACCGCCAACCAACGCACCGTCGATGTCCGGCTGAGCAAACAGTTCTGCAGCGTTAGACGCGTTTACAGAACCGCCGTACTGAATGATCACTTGTTCAGCGATGTTAGCGTCAACTTTAGCGATGTGGTCACGGATAAATTTGTGAACAGCCTGTGCCTGCGCTGGAGTCGCAGACTTGCCAGTGCCGATTGCCCATACGGGTTCGTAAGCGATTACTGCACCTTCGAATGCAGCAGCGCCCTGAGTTTTCAGTACCGCATCGATCTGGCGTGCGCAAACTTCTTCAGTTTTGCCTGCTTCATTTTCAGCTTCAGTTTCACCGATGCACAGAACCGGAGTCAGACCCTGTTCTTTCAGTACAGCGAATTTTTTCGCGATCAGTTCGTCAGACTCTTTGTGGTAAGTACGACGTTCAGAGTGACCAATGATGATGTACTGTGCGCCGATGTCTTTCAGCATAGCAGCAGAGGTTTCACCAGTGAATGCGCCGGACAGGTTCAGATCTACGTTCTGAGCACCCAGCATGATGTGGCTGCCTTCAGCTTCACGCTTCGCCATATCGATGTACATTTCCGGTGGCGCGATTGCAACCGCACAGCCAGCAACGCCTGCCAGCTCTTTACGCAGGTTAGAAACCAGCTCGTGAACCATGTGGCGGCTGCCGTTCAGTTTCCAGTTACCCATCACTAAAGGATGTCGCATTTTAATTCTCCACGCTTATAAGCGAATAAAGGAAGATGGCCGCCCCGCAGGGCAGCAGGTCTGTGAAACAGTATAGAGATTCATCGACATAAAGGCTTTGCTTTTTGTCATTGATTCAACCCTTCCAGCGTTTCAGATAGCGCCAGCTTAATCGGTTCAACAGCGAAGGTCAGCCCCTTTTCGCCGTTGTCCGCGACAACATAGCGCAGAGCGCCTTCTGTCTCGGTGTAATAACGTTTGTTTTTACCCGCAGTGAGTAATGACTGTAACTTCTTCTGGCTTTGCGCTTTAGTCATCAAAGGCGTGAGCGTGCGAATGACTGCGGCCATATATTCCTGGGCTTTCGCCCTGGCGGCTTTTTGCTCTGGCCCCTGGATTGGCAACCAGGTAATTTGAATGCTTTTGATTTTTAAAGTGCCGCGCTCCAGCGCTGTAGAGGCATACAAGTTCTCGTTAATTTTACTGGCGGCGCGAGTCAGGTTGGCTTTGTCGGGGCTGCTGTCGATAGCGCGAAACTCGTTCAGTGGCAGGCTGGGGTTCTGGCTGTTAAAGTTTTCTCGAAACTGGCTGATAGAGAGATCGAAGGTAGGGGCGCCAGCCAGCAAGTAAGGCGCTGTAGTCGCCGTACTTTGTGTTTGTGCATACGCCGTTGTTGTCACGGTTAATGCAGAACATATGAGAAAAAACAGCGTACACCCTGACTTCATCGACAGTACCTTTTGTTATGACTGGCTTCGATTAAAACGATATCTGTCGCCCTTGTCAAAAGGGTAGAATCCTGGAGAAGACAACCACCAAGGAACTTACATGACCATACAGCAATGGTTATTCTCGTTTAAAGGGCGTATTGGACGCCGTGATTTCTGGATTTGGATCGGCCTCTGGTTTGTTGGCATGCTGGCGCTGTTTTCACTGGCAGGTAAAAATTTACTCGATATCCAGACCGCAGCGTTTTGCCTTGTGTGCCTGTTATGGCCAACAGCGGCGGTGACAGTTAAACGGCTGCACGATCGTGGGCGTTCCGGCGCCTGGGCGCTTTTGATGATTGTGGCATGGATGCTGCTGGCAGGTAACTGGGCAATTTTGCCGGGAGTATGGCAATGGGCGGTGGGGCGTTTTATCCCAACATTGATTCTGGTGATGATGCTTATTGATCTTGGGGCTTTTGTCGGGTCACAAGAGGCAAATAAATACGGTAAAGATACTCAGGATGTGAAGTATAGAACGGATAATAAATCAAGTGATTAACTTTTAATATATCTATTATTGCTATTTTCCCCCGGGATCGTTATTCCTTTATGAAAATAACGATCCCGGAAAATCCTTCTCATATCCTCACCTTAAGCAATATCAAAAAAAATGGTAATCCATAAGATCATTACTTGTTTGTTCTTCTGTTAACGGCGCATTATTCTTAAGTGGCAATCGACAGAGAGGCGAATATACAGAGGTGCCCTATGAAAGATGTCGTAGATAAATGCAGTACTAAAGGATGTGCGATTGATATCGGTACCGTTATTGATAACGACAACTGTACCAGCAAGCTGTCGCGCTTTTTCGCCACTCGCGAAGAAGCAGAATCCTTTATGACGAAACTGAAAGAGCTTGCCGCCACTGCATCCTCTGCGGATGAAGGGGCCAGCGTGGCCTACAAGATTAAGGATCTGGAGGGGCAAGTCGAGCTTGATGCGGCTTTCACCTTCTCATGTCAGGCCGAGATGATTATTTTTGAGCTATCCCTGCGTTCACTTGGTTAATGGAGTTAAACATGGCTTATAAACATATTGGCGTGGCAATTTCCGGGAATGAAGAAGATGCCTTACTGGTGAACAAAGCTCTGGAGCTCGCCAGACATAATGACGCTCACCTGACGTTAATTCATATTGATGATGACTTAAGTGAGTTTTATCCGGGCATCTATTTCCCTGCTACAGAAGATATTCTTCAACTGTTGAAAGATAAGTCTGATAACAAACTGTATAAGCTGACTAAGAATATTCAGTGGCCGAAGACGAAACTGCGTATTGAGCGTGGGGAAATGCCGGAAACACTGCTGGATATCATGCAAAAAGAGCAGTGTGACCTCCTTGTTTGCGGTCATCACCACTCATTTATCAATCGCCTGATGCCTGCTTATCGCGGCGTTATCAACAAGTCGACGGCAGATTTGCTAATCGTGCCGTTTATCGACAAGTAACTGCTTACCAATAATGCTCCGCTGTCATGTGACCCGGTCGACGACGTAAATGCTTCGTCATCTGCCGGGTCTCTTTCAGCAGTTGCTGGGTGTCCCGCACCATCTGTGGATTACCGCACAGCATTACATGGCTGGTCTCTTTGTTCATCGGCAGGCCAACGGCATTTTCCAGTGCGCCGCTTTCAATCAACGCCGGTATCCGCCCGGTAAGCGACCCTTCTGCGGTTTCCCGACTGACTACCGTTTGAATACGTAGTTTCCCTTCATAACGTTTTTCCAGTTCCCGCATTAGCGGCAGATAGCTTAAGTCCGCGGCATAACGCGTAGCGTGAACCAGTACCAGATTTTTGAAGCGATCTAAATCTTTGCCCAGTTGCAGAATAGACAAATAGGGGCCAATCGCCGTCCCCGTCGCCAGCATCCACAGTGTTTCACTATTCGGCACTTCATCCAGTACAAAGAATCCTGCCGCTTCGCTAACAACGTGTACTTCGTCACCCGGTTTTAGCGCCGCCAGTCGTGGACTTAATTTGCCATCGGGAACGGTTACCAGGTAAAACTCCAGATCGGGATTGTCTGGCGAGTTAACATAGGAGTAGGCGCGCTGAATACGCTCGCCGTCAATATCAAGGCCAAGTTTGGTGAATTGCCCGGCAGTAAACGGATGCACGGGGGCGTGAACGGTGAGACTAAACAGGGCGTCGGTCCAGTTCTGCACTTTAGTAACTTTGCCTGTTACCCAATCAGCCATGTTTTTCTCCTGTTTTGATTGACTGACCTTATCTTCGTTCTCCGAACAAAAAAATTCCAGTCCCGAAGGACTGGAAGGCTCAATCGATCAAATCGGTCAGAGGATGTGCACCTGCATTTCCGGGTCTTTGCGATCCAGATAGTGAATCGACTGAATGCGGCGAATGGTGCGTGACTTACCGCGAATCAGCAGTGTCTCAGTGGTGGCGATATTGCCTTTACGGCTAATACCTTCCAGCAGATCACCCTTGGTGATGCCGGTTGCGGAGAAAATAACGTTATCGCTGCGCGCCATATCACCCAGACGCAGCACTTTACCGGCTTCGATACCCATTGCTGTACAACGCGCCAGCTCTCCCTCGCCAATACGGCGATTCTCTTCGTTGTCGCCTTTGACGTCATGACGCGCCAGCAGACGACCATTCATATCGCCATCTAACGCGCGGATCACTGCCGCGGAAACTACGCCTTCCGGCGCGCCGCCAATACCGTACAGCACATCTACTTCACTATCCGGCATACAGGTGAGAATTGAGGCGGCAACGTCACCATCAGGAATAGCAAACACACGCACGCCAAGTTGTTGCATTTGGGCGATTACCGCGTCATGACGTGGTTTCGCCAGAATCGTTACCGTCAGTTCGCTTAATGGTTTGCCGAGCGCTGTCGCAACGTTGCGCAGGTTATCTGCCAGCGGCAGATTCAGGTCAATGGCGCCTTTCGCTCCTGGCCCGACGATCAGCTTTTCCATATACATATCCGGCGCATTGAGGAAGCAGCCTTTATCCCCCACAGCCAGCACCGCCAGCGCATTTGCCTGGCCCATCGCCGTCATGCGCGTGCCTTCAATCGGATCAACGGCAATATCTACCGCATCGCCGTGGCCTGTCCCGACCTTTTCACCAATGTAGAGCATTGGCGCTTCGTCGATTTCACCTTCGCCAATGACGATAGTACCGTCAATGTTGACCTGGTTGAGCATAATACGCATGGCGTTAACCGCCGCGCCGTCAGCGGTGTTTTTATCGCCGCGTCCTAACCATTTGTAGCCGGCCAGCGCCGCAGATTCGGTGACGCGGGAAAATTCGATGGCAAGTTCTCGTCTCATAGCAAACTCTAAGCAGTAAGGAATGGCGCGAAGTGTAGCACAGGGGAAAGGAGGGATTATTGATGTGTGCGGGGTTGCCCCCGCACGGTTTCAGCGCCTGCATGATGCCGGATATGTATCCGCCTCGTAGGCCAGGTAAGACGCGTCAGCGTCGCATCAGGCGATCTGCATCAGGCAATCAGCTCTGGTGCCTGACATTACTCGTCGTGTTCTTCCCACGCCATCGCGCGTTTAACTGCTTTTTTCCAGCCAGCGTAACGGTAATTACGTTCGGTGGTTTCGATGCCAGGACGGAACTCGCGCTCAATCACCGCTTTCTCGTGCAGTTCGTCGAGATTCTGCCAGAAGCCGACAGCCAGACCCGCGAGGTATGCCGCACCTAATGCAGTCACTTCGCGGACTTCCGGGCGCTCTACGCGAGCGCCGAGGATATCGGACTGGAACTGCATCAGGAAGTTGTTCGCCACCGCGCCGCCATCTACGCGTAATGCGTGCAGACGAATGCCGGAGTCAGCCTGCATCGCTTCCAGCACGTCACGTGTCTGATAAGCGATAGATTCCAGCGTTGCACGAATAATGTGGTTAGAGTTCACCCCGCGAGTTAAACCGAAAATCGCCCCGCGCGCATACGGATCCCAATATGGCGCGCCCAGCCCGGTAAAGGCCGGAACCACATATACGCCGTTGGTATTTTGCACTTTAGTGGCAAAGTATTCGGAATCGTAGGCGTCATTGATCAGCTTCATTTCATCGCGCAGCCACTGAATGGATGCGCCCGCCATAAATACGGCGCCTTCCAGAGCATAATTTACTTCTCCGCCTGGGCCGCAAGCGATGGTCGTCAGCAGTCCGTTTTCCGATTTTACGGCCTTCTTGCCAGTGTTCATCAGCATAAAGCAGCCGGTGCCGTAGGTATTTTTTGCCATCCCTTCTTTAACGCACAATTGACCGAACAGCGCCGCTTGCTGATCGCCTGCGATCCCGGCGATCGGAATACGTGTGCCGCCTTTGCCGCCAATGTTGGTCTGACCATACACTTCGGAAGAACGACGCACTTCCGGCAGCATCTCGCGCGGGATATCCAGCGCATCAAGCATTTTGTCGTCCCAGTCCAGAGTATGGATGTTGAACAACATGGTACGAGACGCGTTGGTGTAATCGGTGACGTGAACGCGACCCTGGGTCATTTTCCAGATAAGCCAGGTATCAACTGTACCAAACAACAGTTCGCCACGACGCGCACGCTCGCGGGAACCCTCTACATGGTCGAGGATCCACTTCACTTTAGTGCCGGAAAAGTACGGGTCAACGACCAGGCCGGTGTTGTTACGAATGTACTCTTCCATGCCATCGCGTTTTAGATGCTCGCAGATGTCGGCAGTACGGCGACACTGCCAGACAATGGCGTTATAAATGGGCTTGCCGGTTTCTTTTTCCCAGACGATGGTGGTTTCACGCTGGTTGGTAATACCGATAGCCGCAATTTGATCGGAACTGATGTCTGCTTTCGCCAGCACCTCAACCAGCGTGGAGCTTTGGGTGGCCCAGATTTCCATTGGGTCGTGTTCTACCCAACCTGCTTTCGGGTAGATTTGCTCGAATTCGCGTTGCGACACGCTAATGATATTGGCATCGTGATCCATCACGACCGCGCGGGAACTGGTGGTGCCCTGGTCGAGCGCGACGATATATTTTTTTTCAGTCATGATTATTTGTCCCGTAGTCACATTACAGCGAAGCTTTTTGTTGTGAAGGTGTAGTGGTCTCTTTCTCTTCCACAACACAGGTATCGCACGGCAAATGGCGTCCAATCAGTTTGCGATAGGCAAATGCGCCTATAATTGCGCCAACGATGGGGCCGAAAAGCGGTACCAGGAAGTAAGGAATGTCTCTGCCGCCGGTAAAGGCGACGTTGCCCCATCCAGCAAGCCAGGCAAAGGCTTTCGGACCGATGTCACGTGCTGGGTTCATGGCAAAGCCCGTCAATGGGCCCATCGATGCGCCAATGACTGCAATCAGCAAACCAATCAACAACGGAGCCAGAGGCCCACGCGGTACGCCGTTGCCATCGTCGGTTAACGCCAGGATCAGCCCCATCAGAATAGCGGTAATCACCATCTCAACTGCGAAAGCCTGCACAAAATTGATATGAGGATTAGGGTAAGTAGAGAAAGTACCTGCCAGATCAACACTTTCGACGCTTCCGCGCACAATGTGATGAGTCTGCTCGAAGTCGAGGAATAAATTGTAGTAAAGCCCGTAAACTAATGCCGCGGCGCAGAAAGCACCGGCAAATTGTGAAACGATAAAAGGGATAACCTTGCGCTTGTCGAAACAGGCAAATAGCCACAATGCGATGGTGACTGCTGGATTAAGATGTGCGCCGGAAACCCCTGCGGTTAGATAGATTGCCATCGCCACCCCCAGTCCCCAAATGACACTGATTTCCCACTGACCAAAAGTCGCCCCAGCGACTTTAAGTGCAGCTACGCAACCCACACCGAAAAAAATCAACAACCCGGTACCGAGGAATTCAGCAATGCACTGGCCTTTCAAGGTTGATGTTTGACTCATAATCGGATCCTGAAGAGTTAATGTTTGTTGTATGCGTGAAAGTCACGGACCTTCACGATGCTTGTAGGTTCGCTGTGAATTTATCGTTAACGAGCAAAAACGAGAAATATCGAACTTAAAATGTGTGTGCTTCGTCATAAAATGAGCGTTATCGCGCCATCTATTTCCCATGTTTGTACATGATGCACGCTTGTAAGATCATTTGTGTAACAAATATATTAACATTTGCAATTCGCGTGGGGTATGTAACCAGGAGAAGGACGAAAAGTGTAGCAAACCGTAATCTGCAAGGCGTGCCGCTGGACAGCGATGTCGCGGCTTCATACAATCGGAGCTAACTAAAGTGCGCTCGTATTTATTAAGGCGTCACCGATAATCGGGACGAGGATTTTTATCCATCAACGCCTTGCAATTCAGGAGAGGTATGACGATGTCATTAGAAGTGTTTGAGAAACTGGAAGCAAAAGTACAGCAGGCGATTGATACCATCACCCTGTTGCAGATGGAAATCGAAGAGCTGAAAGAAAAAAACAACTCATTGTCGCAAGAAGTTCAGAATGCCCAGCATCAGCGTGAGGAGCTGGAGCGTGAGAACAATCATCTGAAAGAACAGCAAAACGGCTGGCAGGAACGTCTGCAGGCTCTGCTGGGTCGCATGGAAGAGGTTTAATCTCTTTCACACTGAGGCGCCGCAAGGCGCCTTATTTTTCACTTCACTGCATTTTTAGCAGACAACATAATCTCCATCGCCTGTTGGCGATATTTTTCTGCCGTATCTGGCTCCATTAATGCAATGAGCCCCACAGCCCTGGGGGTATCTTCAAGATAAACGCTGATAGTTCTCTTCTGCTGACCATCAAAAGTTATTAGCACATCCTGATATTTGCAGGTGAAATGTTTGGCATTACAATCATGAAACTGGAAGGTTTCTTCATTGTATTGATCCTTGAGATTGTCTCGCTGCATCTTCTTTAACTCTTCCAGCGAGTCATCGGCGCTACGCCCTGCGGGCAGGCGGAAAGCAGAGATAAAGACGCTATTATCTTCACTTCTTATATCAATGGTTTTATCAGTACTAATGGAAACCGTATTCCAGTGTCTGTTCGGGACAGTCACGGAAATTGCAGCATTCTGAAATGTATATTGCCACGGGGTGAACATACGAAACATATTGCCGATATTGGATAAAAGCAGCACTCCCAATACCCAGCAGCACCCGCGAGTAAAACTGGCGAAGTTACGCGTTTTTTTAGTGAATGCGCACAGGATCCCAGATACAAGCACCGGGAGTAATAACGGCCCCAGAAATACTGAACCGATATACTCGCCAACCATGCCAGGATCTCCAGCAAGCAAGTTACTGTGCTGAAGATGACTAAGAAAAACAGTTATTATCCATAGTATAAATAAGATAACATATCTCATATCAATCCCTTATTATATAATGTGCTCTCTACTACCGATAATTCATATCGATATTCCCGGAATAGTTAATTTACCATATAACTTAATTTCCGATGTTATATTGTTTTTTGGGGATTGGGTGTCGATAATTAATTTATATTGTTAGATGTGAAGCATTGATGTTTAAAATGAATCGAACAAAGGAACATAATAGTTGTTATAAGTATTTAGTATATAAAAAAGGGGGAATTTAATTCCCCCTTTTAACGCATGGCAGAGAGTTATTCAATATCCAGCGGATCTTCGGAAAGAATAATTCCGGTATTGTCGGCATAGAGATGGTCGCCGGAGAAGAAAGTGACGCCGCCAAAGTTGACGCGGACATCGCTTTCGCCAACGCCTTCACCTGCGGCGCCGACCGGAATTGCGGCCATCGCCTGGATGCCGATGTCCAGCTCTTCCAGATCATCAACCTGACGTACCGCGCCGTAGATGACCATTCCTTCCCATTCATTTTGTACTGCCAGACGTGCCAGCTCAGCATCGACCAGTGCGCGACGAACAGAACCACCGCCATCGACGACGAGGACATGACCACGGCCATTCTGTTCGAGCAGATCGTACAGCAACCCGTTGTCCTCGAAACATTTTACCGTGATGATTTGTCCGCCAAACGACGCCCGTCCGCCAAAGTTGGAGAACAGCGGTTCCACGACGTTGACATCTTCCTGATAGATGTCACAAAGCTCGGAAGTATCGTATTTCATAGGCTTAACATTCAGTTGCTGCGAGAATTTTCAGTATATCGCGCTATGTGGGTTGTTGGCAAAATCATCAATTGTTAATTGATATTTGTCAGTTATGCTACCCACTGGCTTAAGAATATTCCCAAAACAAACAGCAAGTTAGTCAGTAACGCGCCTTTGACAGTGCGTTCCAGCATTGGGCGCATTGCCACCGGATTCATTTCACGCATCACATAGCGAGTTTGTTTCACCAGCAACGGCGCCGCCAGCAGGAACAGCCAACCCCACAGGCTATGCAGAGAAAAGAGATTAAACAGCGCCAGACAAACCAGAGAGCCCATCAACAGGCAGGCATGGTAACGTCGGGCGTTAATTTCACCTAAGCGTACTGCCAGCGTGTTTTTGCCGTTTTCACGGTCACTATTGATGTCGCGCAGGTTGTTAATGTTCAGTACTGCCGTGGCCAGCAGACCACAAGCCGTTGCCGGAAGGAAAAGCGCCGGAATCAGAGTATGGGCTTGTAAGTACCAGCTACCCATTACACTTAGCCAACCAAAAAATACCAGTACGGAAATATCACCTAAACCTATGTATCCGTAAGGACGATTGCCTACGGTATAGGTGATTGCGGCGATGATCGACAGTCCACCCAGAATCAGGAAGCCGACAAAATCGGTTAACGTGTGACATGCCACCACCACCAGCGCCAGCCCTGAGAGGCAGATCAGCGCCACGGTGATAATGAGCGCACGTTTCATTTGCTGTTGAGTAATGACGCCTTTTTGCATGCCGCGTAACGGCCCAATACGGTCAGGTTTGTCGCTGCCTTTAACGGCATCGCCGTAATCATTGGCGAGGTTAGAGAGAATTTGCAGCAATCCTGCGGTGATTAACGCTAGAAGAGCGACCAGCGGATCGAAGTGACCTTGCCACCATGCCAGTGTCGTCCCGACGATAATTGCAGCAAAGGCGAGAGGGAGGGTTTTAGGTCGTAAACTTTCCAGCCACGCCTGAGTTCGGCTAATTTGTTGTTCAGTCATATTACGCGCCAATAAAAATGGGGCCTTTCAGCCCCATCAAACAATGATGAAAATGATTGAACGCGATTATAGGATAAAACGGCTCAGATCTTCATCTGCCACCAACGCATCCAGATGTTTGCTCACATAATCTGCGTCAATAGTGATGGTTTGACCGCTTAAATCACTGGCGTCGTAGGAAATCTCTTCCATCAAACGCTCCAGAACGGTATGTAAACGACGTGCACCGATGTTTTCGGTGGATTCGTTCACCTGCCATGCGGCTTCGGCAATGCGCTTAATACCCGACTCAGTGAACTCGATGTTCACGCCTTCGGTCGCCATCAGCGCTTTGTACTGCACGGTGATGGACGCATTCGGCTCGGTCAGAATACGTTCGAAGTCGCTGGTGGTCAGTGCCTGCAATTCAACGCGGATCGGCAGACGACCTTGCAGTTCCGGGATCAGGTCAGACGGCTTCGCAATCTGGAATGCGCCAGAAGCGATAAACAGAATGTGGTCGGTTTTGACCATCCCGTGTTTGGTGGAAACGGTACAACCTTCTACCAGCGGTAGCAGGTCGCGCTGAACGCCTTCACGGGAAACATCCGGGCCGGAGGATTCGCCGCGCTTACAGATTTTGTCGATTTCGTCGATAAACACGATCCCGTGCTGCTCAACAGCGTCGATAGCATCTTGTTTCAGCTCTTCCGGGTTCACCAGTTTCGCTGCTTCTTCTTCAATCAGCAGCTTCATGGCGTCTTTGATTTTTAGCTTACGCGCTTTTTGCTTCTGACCGCCCAGGTTCTGGAACATGGACTGTAACTGGCTGGTCATCTCTTCCATTCCCGGAGGCGCCATAATTTCAACGCCCATCGGTGCGGCGGCAAGATCGATTTCGATTTCTTTGTCATCGAGCTGGCCTTCGCGCAGTTTTTTGCGGAATGCCTGACGGGCAGCGGAAGGTTCCTGCTGCTGTTCGGTCTGTCCCCAGTTGTTTTTAGCTGGCGGGATCAGCACGTCGAGAATACGTTCTTCTGCCAGCTCTTCAGCGCGATAGCGGTTTTTCTCGATGGCTTGTACACGCACCATTTTCACTGCGGCGTCAGTCAGATCGCGGATAATAGAATCCACTTCCTTACCGACATAGCCTACTTCGGTGAATTTGGTTGCTTCGACTTTGATGAATGGCGCATTAGCCAGTTTCGCCAGACGACGGGCGATTTCGGTTTTACCGACGCCGGTCGGGCCGATCATCAGGATATTTTTTGGGGTGACTTCATGGCGCAACTCTTCGTTGAGCTGCATGCGGCGCCAGCGGTTACGCAGTGCAATCGCCACAGAACGCTTGGCGTTGTCCTGGCCGATGATGTGCTTATCCAGTTCGCTGACGATTTCGCGTGGGGTCATTTCAGACATGGGAGATCCTTACGCTTTGTAGCTTAATTCTTCGATGGTGTGGAAATGGTTGGTATAGATGCAAATATCGCCTGCAATATCCAACGCCTTTTCAGCAATTTCACGAGCGCTAAGTTCTGTGTTTTCTAACAGCGCACGCGCCGCAGCCTGGGCGTAAGGACCGCCGGAGCCGATAGCAATAAGATCGTTTTCTGGCTGCACTACGTCACCGTTACCGGTGATGATGAGCGAAGCGGTTTCGTCCGCGACCGCCAGTAATGCTTCAAGTTTGCGTAACATGCGATCGGTGCGCCAGTCTTTCGCCAGCTCAACGGCGGCTTTGACCAGATGGCCCTGATGCATTTCCAGCTTACGTTCAAACAGTTCGAACAACGTGAAGGCATCCGCCGTGCCGCCGGCAAAGCCTGCGATCACTTTATCGTTATACAGGCGGCGAACTTTTTTTACGTTGCCTTTCATTACGGTGTTACCCAGTGTGGCCTGACCATCACCGGCGATTACCACGTGGCCATTACGGCGTACGCTTACTATAGTTGTCACGAGCAGACCCCTTGGTTAGGAATACAGAATCCAAACCCCGCACAATAGTGCGGGGCATAATGAGAGTATAGATGGGGGAGATTTTGAGGGTTTCAACCCCCGGCGGCGAGCCGAATGCAGTTTGTATGACCCGCCATCTTCAAACGGTTGAGGGTGCTATCTGCGTTCTCTTTGCCTTTCACCGGGCCAATGACCACACGATTCCAGCCATTGTTGGTGGTAATTTTTGAATCAAAGCCTTCAAACGCTAGCTGAGCACGTACCGTCTCTGCCTGTTCTGCGCCTCTGAACGAACCGCACTGTACCATCCAGCGGCGTTCGTCTTTTTTCTCTGCCGTTGGTTTTGGTGCGTCCGCGGCGCGGGCAACAGGCGCAGCTTGCTGTTGTTTCGGCTGCGAGGCGGTGGTGTGCGCAGGCGTTTGCAGCAGATCCTGATACGGCTGCTGAGTGGAAGCCGGTTTAGATTGACGCGGTTGCGACTGTACCTGCGCGGTTTGCGATGTACGCGTCTGCTGCTGCCAGCTTTGCTCTGTCGTACGCGGCTGTTGGGCCAGACGTTGTTGTTCCGCAAACTGCTGCGCCTGACGCTGGCGTTGCAGCGTTTGCTGACGCTGTGCCGGCGTTTGTTCGTTCCACGGGACCTCAACCAACTGAGTCGGCTGCTGACGCATATCTGCCTGCATTTGCTCAAGAAGCTGGCGTTGTTCCGGGGTCAGTTGTTCCGGGTTTTTTACTTCTCCGCCCGCAGAAGGTTCTGTTGGCGCGCGTACACCAGGCTGGCGACTTTCCAGCTCTTTAATGTAGCGCCAGCGCTCTTCCGGCTTCGGCGGTAACCCGTTTCCGGTCACTTTCTGGCTTTGCAGCGTCTCGGACTCTTCTTTCTTGTGATGCGTAATGAAGTACAGACCACCGATAAAGGTCACAAGGACGGCGGCAGCAATAGCGACCATTGCGGGAGAAACCGCAGGCATGTTTCGTTGCTTTTTCCGTGAGGTGCTCTTTTTTCGCCGCGAAGGTGCCTGTTGGCTGCGGCGTACATAATCTCGTTGTGCCACTATCGTTTCGCTGTATTTATTCGTTCGTCAGCCCGCCATGTTACTTAAGCGGCGGGCCTTTGACCAGTCGCGTAGGCCTTAAAGGTTTACTTTAAGTTAACGCGCGTGTTGATCCCCGGATAATAAGTTCGCAGTCCATTAAACGTGATCCACTGCCGACTATTTGTCCTTGCATTTGATCAAGCAATAACAGCATAGCCTCCCGACCAATTTCATAACGTGGTTGCGCGATGGTTGTTAGCGGAGGATCGCTAAATTGCGTCAGGTCTATGTTATCGAAACCAATTATAGAAAGGTCTTCGGGGACTTTCAGCCCCTGACGCTTGGCCTGCGAAAGTGCGCCGAGTGCCATTACATCGCTATGGCAGAAGACTGCGGTAGGCGGTTGTGGAAGGTCGAGTAATTGCTGCATAGCTTTGCTTCCGGCTTCGAAGGAGAAGTCACCCCGGGCAATATAATGCGGGTCAACCATAATGCCGCAACGCCGCAGCGCCTGAACGTAGCCTTGCAGGCGGTAATGACACAGCGGCATTTCTTCGGGACCAGCAATACAACCAATCCGTTTATGTCCCTGTTCATACAGATAATTTACTGCATTAAAAGCAGCGGTCAGATTGTCGATATGAACCGTAGGCAGTTCCAGCTCCGGTGCGAATTCGTTCGCCATCACCATCGGCGGCAGATTACGTTGTTCCTCAATGCTGGCATCAAACGGTAGCCTTGAACCCAGCAGCAACATGCCATCAATTTGCTTGGTGATGATCAAATCGATAAAGGTTTTTTCCTGCTGATTCTGATGGGCGCAGTCGCCAATCAGCACCAGATATCCGTGGCTTGCCGCTGTGACTTCGATACCGCGAATAATTTCGCTAAAGAAGGGATCGCAGATATCCGGGACAATCACCAGAATGGTTCGGGATTCATTACGTTTGATGTTGCGCCCCATTGGCTGCGGAAAATAACCCACTTCCCGGGCCGCTTTTTCTACCCGACTACGGGTGGCCTGAGAGACTTTGTCGGGGTTCATTAACGCTCGGGAGACGGTGGCCGTTGAGACTTTTGCCTTCAGAGCAACATCTTTCATCGTCGCTGCAGTTTCCTGCTTCTTCGCTTTCACTCTCACTCCTCGCCTGGCACATCAGGCGCAGTACTTCCATGTTGCTTTCACATCGGCAACATTTTTAGCAGATAGCGCGTGAAAACGGTTACAGAATTTTCATGAAAAGTGTGATGAATATTAAATTTTTCGATCCGCCTCGCATCGTGAGCGATTTAACCCTCAATAGGATCGACATCCAGCACCCATTTCACTTTTCGTGAATCGGGTATTGTATTGATAAGCGCTAATGTGCCGTTGATGATGTGCTGCAAGCGCACGCGGGAAGGGTGCTGCAACAAGATTTGCCAGCGCCAGCGACCGCCTCGTTTAGGGGCCAGTGCCGGAACCGGACCGAGAACCCACAGTTTGTCATCCGCCAGCGGGCTGGAGAGGATCAGATTACGCAGTTGCTGCAAGAACAGCGGCGCGTGCTGATTGTTATGATCTTCCGCGCGTACAATCACATGGCTGGTCCACGGCGGTAGTTGCATCATCCGTCGCTCAGCAAGCGCCTGTTCAGCGAAAGCGTCGTAGCCTTTATACAGCAACGTTTGCAACAGAGGATGTTCAGGATGGTGTGTTTGCAGCACCACTTCGCCCTGTTTACCCGCACGCCCGGCACGCCCGGCGACCTGAGTGTAAAGCTGGGCAAAACGTTCCGCCGAGCGGAAATCCGCAGAAAACAGCGCACCGTCCACGTCCAGTAATGCCACCAGCGTCACATCCGGGAAGTGGTGGCCTTTCGCCAACATTTGCGTGCCAATCAAAATCCGTGCACCACCGCGGTGTACTTCCGCCAGTTGCTGTTCCAGCGCGCCTTTGCGGCTGGTGGTGTCGCGGTCGATACGTGAAATGGGTACGCCAGGGAACAGTGGCGCTAACGTCTGTTCAAGTTGTTCGGTGCCCAGTCCCACCGGCACCAGATGCGTGGAGCCGCAGGAGGGGCACTGGCGCGGCACCGGACGCTGACTATCGCAATGATGACAGCGCAGATGCTGTTGTGCCTGATGCAACGTGTAGTAGTGATCGCAGCGCGGACATTCGGCAATCCAGCCACAATCATGGCACAGCAACGCAGGCGCAAAACCCCGACGATTAAGAAAAAGAATGACCTGATTGTCGGCTTGTAAATGTTGGCGCATACGGGTGATCAACGCCGGAGCCAGCCCCGCCTGTACCTTCTGACCTTTTAAATCCAGCACGTGTTGAATTGCCGGACGCGCATTCCCCGCCCTACGGGTCAGGCGCAGCAGACGGTATTTTTTCTGCTGTACATTACATAACGTTTCCAGTGCGGGCGTTGCGGAGCCAAGAATAATCGGGATTTGCTCGCTGTGCGCACGATACACCGCCAGGTCGCGGGCATGATAGCGCCAGCCTTCCTGTTGTTTGTAGGAACTGTCGTGCTCTTCATCGATAACAATCACGCCGAGATTTTTAAATGGCGTAAACAGCGCGGAGCGGGTGCCGATAACAATCGCCGCCTCGCCATTTTTCGCTTTCAGCCACGCCGAAAGGCGCTCGCTGTCGTTCAGGCCGGAATGCAGAACTTCTACTGGCGCATTAAACCGTTCACGAAAACGGGCGATAGTTTGCGGCGTCAGGCCGATTTCCGGCACCATCACCAGCGCCTGTTTGCCCTGAGCGAGTACATTTTCCAGGACGCTCAGATAAACCTCTGTTTTACCGGAGCCGGTAACGCCCGCCAGCAGCCAGGCAGAGAAGGTATCCGCCGTGCTATGGATGGCGCCAACGGCGGTGGCCTGTTCGGTATTCAATCGCAATCGCTCACCAGAAACGGCATAGTTTGTGCGCCAGTCGCTAAACTCTGGTGTTTCACTTGCTAAATCACACAGACCTTTTTTGCGCAGCGCCTGCAACGCGGCATCATTAAATTCAAGTTCCGCAACCTGGTCACGCCAGATTTTCCCTTGTCGCAATGCTGCCAGTGCCTGTTGCTGCTTTGGCGAGCGTTTCAGGCTGTTAATATCCACCGCCTGACCTTGTTCAGTAGCAAACCAGTACCACATCGGCGCGTTCGCTGCAGGCCGCCCCTGGCGCAATAAAATCGGCAAGGCATGAAACAATACATCGCCAATTGGATGATGATAGTAATCCGCAGCCCACAGCAGTAATCGCCAGACGGAGTGAGTAAACACCGGTTCAACGTCCAGCACGTCTACCACCGCTTTTAGTTCATTGAGCGGCAACTCGCTGATATCGCTAACTGACACCACAATCCCGATGCGCTCCTGCTGTTTGCCAAACGGCACGCGTACGCGACACCCGGCTTTAACTGTCATGCCTTCTGGTAGCAGATAGTCAAAGGTACGAGGAAGCGGAACGGGCAAGGCAACGTGGGCAACGGGCATAGCATCATCCTGGCTTGAAATTCGGTGGAACAGTATACACATTGCCGCAGAGGAGTGCGGATCAGTTTGCATACGCTGGTTAATTTCTGTATGATTCGGCGCCTTTGATGCGAAATGATCGTGTCAAACTATACTTTAAACATCGCGTGGTGTCTGGCGTTAGGGCTGGAAGAGCGACGCGGCCTTAAACCGAGGTTTTCCCATGAAAAAAGATATTCACCCGAAATACGAAGAAATTACTGCAACCTGCTCTTGCGGTAATGTGATGAAAATCCGCTCCACCGTTGGTCATGACCTGAACCTCGACGTGTGCAGCAAGTGCCACCCGTTCTTCACTGGCAAACAGCGTGATGTTGCTACCGGTGGCCGTGTTGACCGCTTCAACAAGCGTTTCAACATCCCGGGCAGCAAATAAGACCGGATTTCCGAAAAAAGCGCCGTATGGCGCTTTTTTTGTGCCTGAAATTTCGTCATATCACCAGGAAAACAGCGGCCACTCTTTGGCGACTGTGGTGAGTTGTGGCGCATCGAAAACGGCCTGTGGCGAGACCACCGTTTCCTCAAGCGGAATATTTTTACCGTAGCGTTCTTTGAGTTTTGCCTGAACCTGCGGGTTACTAAGGTCGAACTCTTTCAGCTTTTGCTGTTCGCCCACACGCATTCCCAGCGCATTCTGATAAACCTTCCACACCACTTCCGAACAGTACTGGCGATCGTCGCTCCACGAGAAACTGAAATCATAAGGTTTACCGAGATAACGTTTTGTCGTTTGCGCTAGTTTTTGCTGTTGCTCGGCATTTAGCCCGCCTTTAACGCGACGCACGATGTACTTGCTATCTTCACCGTGGGCGATCCACTGTTTCAGCGGGGTATATTTTACCGGGCCGACGGCTTCAAAGACGTAGGGCTGTTTGTTGCGTATCACCAGCATACCGGTGTGGCTGTAATCGGAATGGGTAGCCAGTTGGATCGCTTTACTTTGCGACGAGCGAGAAATTTGAAAGATGATGTCGCCGGTTTGCGGTTGCCAGGCAAGGGCTGGTGCGGAAACCAGCAGGCTGAGAATGAGTAGCCTGTATTTCATAGTTAAACGTCCATGTATAAAAAAGCGGTGGGTTAGAGCAGAGCCGCTGACAACGTGCTCGTTGTTTATGCCGGATGCGGCGTGAACGCCTTATCCGGGATACAAAATCAGTAAATTCAACAGGTTTTGTAGGCCTGATAAGCGTAGCGCATCAGGCGATTTTGCCTTTGTCAGCAGATGCAGCGGCTGGTTAACCCCACGCCGCTCTTTTCAGCTTTAGTATTCCCACGTCTCCGGGTTAATCCCCATCTCACGCATGATCTCTTTTGCTGCTTCCGGGATTTCGTCGTTGCGCTCTTTACGCAGGTCGGCATCATCCGGCAGAGGTTGCCCGGTAAAGGCATGCAGAAACGCTTCACACAGCAGCTCGCTGTTGGTCGCGTGACGCAGGTTGTTCACCTGACGACGCGTGCGTTCATCGGTGAGGATTTTTAACACCTTCAGAGGAATGGAAACCGTAATTTTTTTGACTTGTTCACTCTTCTTGCCGTGCTCAGCGTATGGGCTGATATATTCGCCGCTCCATTCAGCCATGAGATACTTAATCCTCTTCGTCAATAAATTGAGACCAGACCACCCAATTAATGTGGGTACTGACCATAAACCCGCATAGTTTACCGTACAGGCGCCACTGTGACATCGTGTAATGCGCCTGTCGGCGTGATAATGCATATAATTTTAACGGCTATTTGGGATTTGCTCAATCTATACGCAAAGAAGTTTAGATGTCCAGATGTGTTGACGTCTATTGGCGCAGTGTTTACTCTGGTGGCTGACTTTTCACCGACAAAGCCCAGGGAACTTCATCAAATGACGCGTAAACAGGCCACCATTGCAGTGCGTAGCGGGTTAAATGACGACGAGCAGTATGGTTGTGTTGTCCCGCCAATCCATCTTTCCAGCACCTATAACTTTACCGGATTTAATGAACCGCGCGTGCATGATTACTCGCGTCGCGGCAACCCGACGCGCGATGTGGTCCAGCGTGCGCTGGCAGAACTGGAAGGCGGAGCTGGCGCGGTGCTGACGAATACCGGCATGTCAGCCATTCACCTGGTGACCACTGTCTTTTTGAAGCCGGGCGATCTGCTGGTTGCGCCGCACGACTGCTATGGCGGCAGCTATCGCCTGTTTGACAGCCTGGCGAAGCGCGGGTGTTACCGTGTGTTGTTTGTTGATCAAAGTGATGAGCAGGCATTGCAGGCAGCACTGGCGGAAAAACCGAAACTGGTACTGGTAGAAAGCCCAAGTAATCCGTTGTTACGCGTCGTGGATATTGCGAAAATCTGTCATCTGGCAAGGGAAGTCGGGGCGGTGAGCGTGGTGGATAACACCTTCTTAAGCCCGGCATTACAAAATCCACTGGCATTGGGCGCCGATCTGGTGTTGCATTCATGCACTAAATATTTGAACGGTCACTCTGATGTAGTGGCTGGCGTGGTGATTGCCAAAGAGCCGGATGTGGTCGCCGAACTGGCCTGGTGGGCAAACAATATTGGCGTGACGGGCGGCGCGTTTGATAGCTATTTGCTGCTGCGTGGTCTACGAACGCTGGTGCCGCGTATGGAACTGGCCCAGCGTAATGCGCAGGCGATTGTGAACTATCTGCAAACCCAGTCGCTGGTGAAAAAACTGTATCATCCGTCGCTGCCGGAAAATCAGGGGCATGAAATTGCCGTGCGCCAGCAAAAAGGCTTTGGCGCAATGTTGAGTTTTGAACTGGATGGCGATGAGCAGACGCTGCGTCGTTTCCTGAGCGGGCTGTCGTTATTTACGCTGGCGGAATCATTAGGGGGAGTGGAAAGTTTAATCTCTCACGCCGCAACCATGACACATGCGGGCATGGCGCCAGAAGCGCGTGCTGCCGCCGGGATCTCCGAGACGCTACTGCGTATCTCCACCGGTATTGAAGATGGCGAAGATTTAATTGCCGACCTGGAAAATGGCTTCCGGGCTGCAAACAAGGGGTAAAAATGAGTGTGATTGCGCAGGCAGGGGCGAAAGGTCGTCAACTGCATAAATTTGGTGGCAGTAGTCTGGCTGATGTGAAGTGTTATTTACGCGTCGCGGGCATTATGGCGGAGTACTCTCAGCCCGACGATATGATGGTGGTTTCTGCCGCCGGTAGCACCACTAACCAGTTGATTAACTGGTTGAAACTCAGCCAGACCGATCGTCTCTCTGCGCATCAGGTTCAACAAACATTACGTCGTTATCAGTGCGATCTGATTAGCGGCCTGTTACCCGCCGAAGAAGCCGATAGCCTCATTAGCGCCTTTGTCAGCGATCTTGAGCGCCTGGCGGCGCTGCTCGACAGCGGTATCACTGACGCGGTATATGCAGAAGTGGTGGGGCACGGTGAAGTGTGGTCGGCGCGCCTGATGTCTGCGGTACTTAACCAACAAGGACTGTCTGCGACCTGGCTTGATGCCCGCGAATTTTTACGCGCTGAACGCGCCGCGCAACCACAGGTTGATGAAGGGCTTTCTTATCCGTTGCTGCAACAATTATTGGTGCAACATCCGGGCAAACGTCTGGTGGTGACCGGGTTTATCAGCCGCAACAACGCGGGGGAAACGGTGCTGCTGGGGCGCAACGGTTCTGACTATTCGGCAACGCAAATTGGTGCGCTGGCGGGCGTTTCCCGCGTAACCATCTGGAGCGATGTTGCCGGGGTATATAGTGCCGACCCGCGTAAAGTGAAAGATGCTTGCCTGCTGCCGTTGCTGCGTCTTGATGAAGCCAGCGAACTGGCGCGTCTGGCGGCCCCCGTTCTTCATGCCCGTACCTTACAGCCCGTTTCTGGCAGCGAAATCGATCTGCAACTGCGCTGTAGCTACACGCCGGATCAAGGCTCCACGCGCATTGAACGTGTGCTGGCCTCCGGTACTGGCGCGCGTATTGTTACCAGTCATGATGATATCTGTTTGATTGAGTTTCAGGTGCCAGCCAGCCAGGATTTCAAACTGGCGCATAAAGAAATCGACCAGATCCTGAAACGCGCGCAGGTACGTCCACTGGCAGTGGGCGTACACAACGACCGCCAGTTGCTGCAATTTTGCTACACCTCAGAAGTCGCCGACAGTGCACTGAAAATCCTCGACGAAGCAGGATTACCTGGTGAACTGCGTTTGCGTCAGGGGCTGGCGTTGGTGGCGATGGTTGGGGCAGGGGTCACCCGTAATCCGCTGCATTGCCACCGTTTCTGGCAGCAACTGAAAGGTCAGCCGGTCGAATTTACCTGGCAGTCGGATGACGGTATCAGTCTGGTGGCGGTACTGCGCACCGGTCCGACCGCAAGTCTGATTCAGGGGCTACATCAGTCCGTCTTCCGCGCGGAAAAACGCATCGGTCTGGTGCTGTTCGGCAAAGGCAATATCGGTTCCCGCTGGCTGGAGCTGTTCGCTCGTGAACAGAGCACGCTCTCGGCGCGTACCGGATTTGAATTTGTGCTGGCAGGTGTGGTGGACAGCCGCCGTAGTCTGCTGAGCTATGAAGGACTGGACGCCAGCCGCGCGTTAGCCTTCTTCAATGATGAGGCTGTTGAGCAGGATGAAGAGTCACTGTTCCTGTGGATGTGTGCCCATCCGTATGATGATTTAGTGGTGCTGGATGTTACTGCCAGTCAGCAATTGGCAGATCAATACCTCGATTTCGCCTGCCACGGTTTCCACGTCATCAGTGCCAACAAGCTGGCGGGAGCGAGCGACAGCAACAAATATCGCCAGATCCACGATGCGTTCGAAAAAACCGGGCGTCACTGGTTGTATAACGCCACCGTCGGTGCAGGTTTGCCGATCAACCACACCGTGCGCGATCTGATCGACAGTGGCGATACTATTTTGTCGATCAGCGGGATCTTCTCCGGCACGCTCTCCTGGCTGTTCCTGCAATTCGACGGCAGCGTACCGTTTACCGAACTGGTGGATCAGGCATGGCAGCAGGGCTTAACCGAGCCTGACCCGCGTGATGACCTTTCCGGCAAAGACGTGATGCGCAAGCTGGTGATTCTGGCGCGTGAAGCAGGTTACGATATCGAACCGGACCAGGTGCGCGTGGAGTCGCTTGTGCCAGCCCATTGCGAAGGCGGTAGCATCGATCACTTCTTTGAGAACGGCGATGAACTGAACGAGCAGATGGTGCAACGGCTGGAAGCGGCCCGCGAAATGGGGCTGGTGTTGCGCTATGTGGCGCGTTTTGATGCCAACGGCAAAGCGCGTGTTGGTGTGGAAGCCGTGCGTGAAGACCATCCGCTGGCATCACTGCTGCCGTGCGATAACGTCTTTGCCATCGAAAGCCGCTGGTATCGCGATAACCCGCTGGTGATCCGCGGACCTGGCGCAGGGCGCGACGTCACCGCCGGGGCGATTCAGTCGGATATTAATCGTCTGGCGCAGTTGCTTTAAAATCTTTAATAAGGAGTTAGCGGAAGTTAGCTCCTTATTTTATTTGTTTATTATGTTCCCATTTACAACCGAATTATCCGGCGATAAGACGTATAATTTCCGCCAATGTCGTTTATATAATCTAATTCATCTGTATGTTTGTTGTATCCTTTATAATACGTCGCTACCGGTAAGAAACCTAATGCAATATTGGCTCCCCCGCAGAGATTACATCCGCCATCGCCACCTTTCAAAAGAGTATCTTTGTCATTAATGATTTCCTGAATATAGGGGTTGAACGCGATCTTCAATCCAAATTGATTCGGCCATTCTATATCCCAGGTTGTAGGTTCTTCTGATGTTATAAAAGGGATTTTCATTTTATAATCGAAGCTATTTCCCCAACGCCAGAGTGTTCTGGAGCCGCCTCCACATAAATATTCCCACTCATCTTCTCCAGGAAGATCAAAGCCGGATTTTTGTATTTCTTGAATCAACTCCTGATAACTGATTATTTCATAGATATGTACCAATAATCTTTCATCTTTATATTGTAATTTCAACGTGTCATTTAATTCGTGAATCCCTGGGTTAGTTTTCTTCATGTAATCAGATAGAAATTCTTGTAACATATGATTTTCTGTGATGCGAGAGTCAGTCAGAGAAACCTCTTTCCAGCTTAGTTTAGCGTGCACGTTTCTTTCAACGAGCATTGGAGAAATAATGACTTTTCTGACAGGTGTGCAAGAATCAGTGAGATAATTATTCAAATTTAATTTTTCTGGTTCGAACATCTCCTCAAATTCTTGTTTTGTTTGGTCATCCATATCATTAAGGCTGGTGTCCCAACCTAATATTGCTATATCTCCGGGGACAACAACAAATTCACTGCCATCTTTATACTTAAAAATACCCGTTTCAGTAGATTGCCCAAATGCGGAGAATGTCTCTATTCTGTCAAAAGTAAAGTCTGTTAGAGATGCCAGTTTTTGCAGTAATAAATTTTTCTTTTCACTTTTATTTAACTTATTGTACTGAGTTTGAGTATTAAGGTACATGGGTTATTCTTCCAGAAAATAGTTTGACGCTATCAAGCTATCATTATCCATATGAGAGTGACTATTGATATAATCTTAAAATCTCACGGTTTAACATACGTTGTGCCTATGAATAGGGGAGTAATTAGATAAATAATTATCTTAATAAAAGAACATATCCTGGCGTTTCTATTACGAGGGATTTTGGCCTGCATCCTGAATTTTTCTCATCTTCTCTGATTTTTCCTCACCATCATTGCCCATTTTTTGGTTGACGCTCCTCGGCTTTTCCTTCATCTTTGCATCTGGACGTCTAAATGGATAGATGTTCGCAACACAACATATAACGACAAGCGATTGATGAGGTAAGGTATGAGCTTTTTTCACGCCAGCCAGCGGGATGCCCTGAATCAGAGCCTGGCAGAAGTCCAGGGACAGATTAACGTTTCGTTCGAGTTTTTCCCGCCGCGTACCAGTGAAATGGAGCAGACCCTGTGGAACTCCATCGATCGTCTTAGCAGTCTGAAGCCGAAGTTTGTATCGGTGACCTATGGCGCGAACTCCGGTGAACGTGACCGTACGCACAGTATTATTAAAGGTATTAAAGAGCGCACAGGTCTGGAAGCTGCGCCGCATCTCACCTGCATTGATGCGACGCCCGACGAGCTGCGCACCATCGCCCGTGACTACTGGAATAACGGCATTCGCCATATTGTGGCGCTGCGTGGCGACTTGCCGCCAGAAAGCGGTAAGCCAGAAATGTACGCCGCAGACCTGGTGACGCTGTTAAAAGAAGTGGCAGATTTCGATATCTCGGTGGCGGCGTATCCTGAAGTACATCCAGAGGCGAAAAGTGCTCAGGCGGATCTGCTCAATCTGAAGCGTAAAGTGGATGCCGGAGCTAACCGCGCTATCACCCAGTTCTTCTTTGATGTCGAGAGTTACCTGCGTTTTCGCGATCGTTGTGTCTCTGCGGGTATTGATGTGGAAATTATTCCGGGCATTTTGCCGGTTTCTAACTTTAAACAGGCGAAGAAGTTTGCCGATATGACCAACGTGCGCATTCCTGCGTGGATGGCGCAAATGTTTGATGGTCTGGACGACGACGCAGAAACCCGCAAGCTGGTGGGCGCGAATATTGCCATGGATATGGTGAAGATTTTAAGCCGTGAAGGAGTGAAAGATTTCCACTTCTATACGCTTAACCGTGCGGAAATGAGTTATGCGATTTGCCATACGCTGGGTGTGCGTCCGGGGGTATAGATATTTTGGCTTTTGTAAAAATCACACTGCGATCACAAAATTTAAACAGAGCACAAATTAGCTCCTCGTATTGAGGACAGGAAATTCAAAATCATTGACCCGCTTTTCCTCCCGTTATCCTTGAAGGACAAGGGAGAATAAAGCGGGAAAATCCCTTTTTATAAAGCATTTGTCCGTATTCGGATATATTGCAAAAAACTTATTCACGATCAATTTGATCTACATCTCTTTAACTAATGGTATGTAAGATCCCAACTATCGCATCCGTGGATTAATTCAATTATAACTTCTCTCTAACGCTGTGTATCGTAACGGTAACACTGTAGAGGGGAGCACATTGATGAGTACGTCAGACGACATCCATAACACAACAGCCACTGGCAAATGCCCGTTCCATCAGGGCGGTCATGATCAGAGCGCAGGTGCGGGAACAACCACTCATGACTGGTGGCCAAAACAACTCCGTGTTGACCTGTTAAACCAACATTCAAACCGTTCTAACCCATTGGGCGAGGACTTTGACTACCGCAAAGAATTCAGCAAGTTAGATTACTATGGTCTGAAAAAAGATCTGAAAGCATTGCTGACAGAATCTCAACCGTGGTGGCCGGCAGACTGGGGCAGCTATGCGGGTCTGTTTATTCGTATGGCATGGCACGGCGCAGGTACTTACCGTTCCATCGACGGACGCGGCGGCGCCGGGCGTGGTCAGCAACGTTTTGCTCCGCTCAACTCCTGGCCTGATAACGTCAGCCTGGATAAAGCGCGTCGCCTGCTGTGGCCAATCAAACAGAAATATGGTCAGAAAATCTCCTGGGCCGACCTGTTTATCCTTGCGGGTAACGTCGCACTGGAAAACTCCGGTTTCCGTACCTTTGGTTTCGGTGCTGGTCGTGAAGATGTCTGGGAACCGGATCTCGATGTGAACTGGGGTGATGAAAAAACCTGGCTTGCTCACCGTAACCCGGAAGAACTGGCAAAACGCCCGTTAGCAGCAACTGAAATGGGGCTTATTTACGTCAACCCGGAAGGACCAAATGCCAGCGGCGAACCGCTTTCAGCGGCATCAGCTATTCGTGCAACCTTTGGCAACATGGGGATGGACGATGAAGAGACCGTGGCGCTGATCGCCGGTGGTCATACGCTGGGTAAAACTCACGGCGCAGGTCCGGCAACACACGTTGGCCCGGATCCAGAAGCTGCGCCGATTGAAAACCAGGGCTTAGGCTGGAAAAGTGATTTTGGCAGCGGCGTTGGCGCAGACGCCATCACCTCGGGTCTGGAAGTCGTCTGGACGCAAACGCCGACCCAGTGGAGCAACTATTTCTTCGAAAACCTGTTCAAGTATGAGTGGGTACAGACCCGCAGCCCGGCTGGCGCAATCCAGTTCGAGGCGGTAGACGCACCGGAAATCATCCCGGATCCGTTCGATCCGTCGAAGAAACGTAAACCGACAATGCTGGTAACCGACCTGACGCTGCGTTTTGATCCTGAGTTCGAGAAGATCTCTCGTCGCTTCCTTAATGATCCGCAAGCGTTTAACGAAGCTTTTGCCCGTGCGTGGTTCAAACTGACGCACAGAGATATGGGGCCGAAATCTCGTTACATCGGACCGGAAGTACCGAAAGAAGATCTGATCTGGCAGGATCCGCTGCCGCAGCCGACCTACAATCCGACCGAGCAAGACATTATCAATCTGAAATTCGCTATTGCGGATTCTGGTCTGTCGGTCAGTGAGCTGGTGTCGGTCGCCTGGGCGTCTGCTTCTACCTTCCGTGGTGGCGACAAACGCGGTGGCGCCAACGGTGCACGTCTGGCATTAGCGCCGCAGCGCGACTGGGATGTTAACGCCGCAGCGGTTCGTGCACTGCCAATTCTGGAGAAAATCCAGAAATCAACGAATACCGCTTCTCTGGCCGATGTTATCGTACTGGCAGGTGTGGTTGGCGTTGAGAAAGCGGCAAGTGCGGCAGGCGTCAGCATCCATGTGCCATTTACGCCGGGTCGTGTAGATGCGCGCCAGGATCAAACTGATATTGAAATGTTTGAGTTGCTCAAACCTGTCGCTGATGGTTTCCGTAACTATCGTGCTGGTGCGGGTGAAGCTACAACAGAATCTTTGCTGATCGATAAAGCACAGCAACTGACGCTGACCGCGCCGGAAATGACCGCGCTGGTGGGCGGGATGCGCGTACTGGGCGCCAACTTCGATGGCAGCAAAAACGGCGTCTTCACTGACCGCGTGGGCGTATTGAGCAATGACTTCTTTGTGAACTTGCTGGATATGCGTTATGAGTGGAAAGCGACCGACGAATCGAAAGAGCTGTTCGAAGGCCGTGACCGTGAAACTGGCGAAGTGAAGTTCACTGCCAGCCGTGCGGATCTGGTCTTTGGTTCTAACTCCGTCCTGCGCGCTGTGGCAGAAGTTTACGCCAGCAGCGATGCCCACGAGAAGTTTGTGAAAGACTTCGTTGCGGCATGGGTGAAAGTGATGAACCTTGACCGTTTCGACCTGCTGTAATCTGATCTCCTTCAGCGACTGCTTGATGGCAGTCGCTGAAGTTTCTTTACCAGCGTATAGTGTCCGCAGGAAAACTACACACTGGATCTCTCATGTCTGCCGCAGGAAAGAGCAACCCACTGGCAATTAGTGGCCTGGTTGTGCTCACGCTTATCTGGAGTTATAGCTGGATTTTCATGAAGCAAGTCACCAGCTATATCGGTGCCTTTGACTTTACGGCCTTACGCTGCATTTTCGGCGCTCTCGTTCTATTCATCGTTCTTTTGTTACGTGGACGCGGAATGCGCCCAACACCATTTAAATACACCTTAGCCATTGCTCTGTTACAAACCTGTGGGATGGTTGGTCTGGCGCAATGGGCTCTGGTGAGCGGCGGAGCGGGGAAGGTGGCAATTCTTAGCTATACCATGCCGTTCTGGGTAGTGATTTTCGCGGCGTTGTTTCTCGGTGAACGACTGCGACGTGGGCAATATTTGGCGATTTTGATTGCTGCTGTTGGATTATTGCTGGTGTTACAACCGTGGCAACTTGATTTCTCTTCGATGAAAAGCGCTATCCTGGCGATCCTCTCCGGCGTCAGTTGGGGCGCGAGCGCCATTGTCGCGAAACGCCTTTACGCCCGCCATCCACGTGTGGATTTATTATCCTTAACCGCCTGGCAGATGCTTTATGCGGCACTGGTGATGAGCGTAGTGGCATTGATGGTGCCGCAACGTGAAATTGACTGGCAACCGACCGTATTCTGGGCGCTGGCTTACAGTGCGATTCTGGCGACGGCGCTGGCCTGGAGTTTATGGCTGTTTGTTTTGAAAAACTTACCTGCCAGTATCGCCAGCTTAAGTACGCTGGCGGTTCCCGTTTGCGGCGTGCTTTTTTCCTGGTGGCTGCTCGGCGAGAATCCCGGCACAGTTGAAGGCAGCGGTATCGTGCTGATTGTGTTAGCACTGGCGCTGGTGAGTCGGAAGAAAAAAGAATCTACTAACGTAAAAAGAATCTGAAGAGGCCATCCATTGGGTGCTATTGCTTAGCGAGCAAAATAGCGATAGTGCCCGACAATTCGCCAGCTAAACAGCACGTCTTCTTCTTGCGCGCCTGCACCGATGTTATGTATCACCAGCGGCGTGCCGTCACGGGCAAAACCATCTGAAATCACGCCAATGTGCGCCAGTCCGTTGTCTAATCGCCAGGAGACGATATCGCCTGGTTGATAGTCACCGACATTTTTACTGATGGGGCGTGTTTTGTTGTGGCGGGTAAACCAGGTTTCCAGGTTAGGAACCCGACGGTGATCGATGTTGCTGTCCGGGCGCTTTAACTGCCACTTGTGCGGATAATCGGCAAAATTCTTTGCCATATCTTCATGAACCAGTTTCTGCAAATCCACCTTCTGGTTGCGTAGGGCGCGGATCACCACATCGGAACATACGCCGCGCTCCTGCGGGACATCACCGCCAGGATAGGTAAGCTGCACATATGTGGGGTCGTAAAATAGCGTGCTGCCAATTTGCTGTCTGGCACCGTCTGCGATGGCAAGGTTGGTGTTGGCCTGGATTTGTACCACCGCTGGTGGAACGGCGGGGGATTTTAAGGAGTGGCTGGTAAATGCCATCAGAAGGCTGACCAGCGCCAGTGAAACTTTCATCTGTTTCGTCCGTGAAAATAGTATTCACAGATTCGACCTTCCGGGCTAACGATTGTTCTGTAGATAAAATGTCCAGAAGCGGATAAAAAACTCCCGAACAACGTGGGCGTTTCAGATTACCTGGATAGGGTGCCAAATGCGGTGTGAACGCCTTATCTGGCCTACAAAAGCATGCAAATTCAATATATTGCAGAGATTACGTAGGCCTGATGAGCGTAGCGCATCAGGCAGTTTTGCGTTCAAACTCCCGGACAAGCCGGGAGTTTGGCGTAGGTTATTCCCACTCTTGCAGGAAACGTTGGCCGTACTGGTCAGCCACCAGCAATGCTGCATACACTTCATCTGGCGTTGCGCCGCCAGGCATGTTGTGGATAGTTTCACCTTCTGCGCATGCTGCTTCTGCCACAATCCGCATTTTCGCCGGGACGTTTTCTTTAATATCCAGTTGTGCCAGCGTAATAGGCAGGCCAACAGCGTGGCTAAGTGCAGCGACGGTTTCAATTTCTTCAATCGGTGCGTTTTCCAGAACCAGTTGCGTCAGCGTACCGAACGCCACTTTTTCACCGTGATAATAGTGATGTGCATCTGGAATTGCAGTCAGGCCATTGTGCACCGCGTGTGCCGCAGCCAGACCACCGCTTTCAAAGCCAACGCCGCTCAAATAGGTGTTGGCTTCAATCACGCGCTCCAGTGCAGGGGTTACCACATGCTGTTCGGCGGCGAGCATCGCTTTTTCGGCCTCTTCCAGCAGAGTGTTGTAGCATAGTTCAGCCAGTGCCAGCGCCGCCTGAGTACATTTACCGCCCGCCATGGTGGTCGCGCCGCTACGGGAACAGGCACGCGCTTCAAACCAGGTTGCCAGCGCGTCGCCAATACCCGCTGCTAATAGACGCGCAGGCGCGCCCGCGACGATTTTAGTATCGACAATAACCATATTCGGGTTGTTTGGCAGCATCAGATAGCGGTCAAACTCGCCTTCATCAGTGTAGATAACGGAAAGTGCGCTACAAGGCGCGTCGGTTGAAGCAATGGTCGGGGCAATGGCTACCGGAACGCCCATAAAGTGTGCCAGCGCTTTAGCGGTATCGAGGGTTTTACCGCCGCCGATACCGAGAATGGCGCCACACTGAGCCGTTTCCGCGATGCCGCGCAGACGATCAATTTCATTTTGCGAACATTCGCCGCCAAACGGCGCTATTTCTACCGCCAGTCCGGCATCTTTAAAGCTTTTTTCAACGGTGGATTGAGCAAAACCTAACACGAATTTGTCACCCACCACTAACCAGCGTTCTGCCAGTGGTTTCAGGTATTCGCCCAGACGATTAATCACATCAGCGCCCTGGATATATTTACCTGGGGATTGAATAATGCGGTCCATAATTGCTCCTTTAAAGATGAGTTGTGCCAAATGCGGCATTCCAGTCGTGCTCGAACTTCTCTATCGCTGACTCTACCGCAGGGGTGTTGAGCATTTGTTGCGCTACATCTAAAGGCAGGGTGATGGATTCACATCCAGCCAGCAAACAATCCAGCGCCTGACGCGGCGTTTTAAAGCTAGCCGCCAGTACCATGCTTTCTGGCGCGTGCATTTCCAGTAATGCTTGCAGTTCTTGCACGGTGCGAATGCCGTCGCCGCCCTGAGCGTCTACGCGGTTAACATATGGAGCAACGTATTTGGCGCCTGCCAGCGCGGCCAGTAACCCTTGCGCGGCGCTATATACAGCGGTGCCAAGTGTAGTAATACCCTCTTTTTTCAGCATCTTAATGGCGGCCAGACCTTCGGAAGTCACCGGGATTTTTACCACAATACCCGGAATGGCGTCGCGCAGGCGCTTCGCTTCTTCCACCATGCCCTGTGCGTCGCGGCTCATGGTCTGAGCAAACAGAATGCCCTCATCACCGATCGCTTTTTGCAGGCGCGGCAGCACTTCCCAGATGGACTCCTTGCTGGCAGCGATAATGCTCGGGTTAGTTGTCACCCCGGCAATCGGGAATATACGTGCCAGACGTTCGACTTCTGCGACGTTAGCGGTGTCCAGATACAGTTCCATGATGTTTCCTTTTACAGTTCCAGTTCATGTTGCAGCAGGCTGGCGATAGCGTCGGCAGAGGCGGCGTTAACCAGCGCGTTACGGAATTCTTCGTGCATGATACGACGAGCGAGGCGCGAGAAAATGCGCATATGTTGATCGCCAGCGGCGTGTTTGTTCAGGGTTAACATAATGATGAATTGCGCTTCATCATCGCCCCAGCGCACTGGCGCTTGCAGACGTGCTACGCTGATGGTGGATTGCTCAATATGTTCCGATTTGCTGTGTGGAATGGCAAAACTAAAGCCCAGTCCGGTAGAGAAAACGGCCTCGCGCGCCCACAAGTCGGCTTCCAGTTTACGCGGATAGCGGCAGCGCCCTGCCAGCAGCAGGTTATCGGTCATGCCTTTGAGCACTTCTTCTTTGTTGCGCCAGTCGCTTTCCAGCGTGATGCACTCGGCGGTGACCAGCGGCGCGTCCTGTTGTGTCATGCGGAACTGCGCCAGCAGGTGTTCCACTTCCAGTGAAGTACGGCAGGCCATCGCCTGGTTGAGCAACTGGCGGCACTCGCGGCTATCAAGTTGCGCCATCCGCGCTTTCGCCGCCGGAATCGACGGCGCGCTCATGCTGAGTTCATCCAGACCTAAACCAATCAGCAGTGGCAGCACGGAACCCTTTGCTCCCAGTTCACCGCACAGGCCAATCCATTTGCCCTGGCGATGCACCGCCTGCACGGCATAATCGAGCGCCCGTAAGAATGCCGGATTCAGGCTGTTGTAGTGACGAGTTACCTTAGCATTATCGCGATCTACTGCCAGCAGATATTGCGTCAGGTCGTTACTGCCGATACTAAAGAAATCAATCTCTTCACAGCACTGATCGATGATGAACATTACCGATGGCACTTCCAGCATGATGCCAAGAGGGATCTTCTCATCAAACGGAATGTGTTCATTGCGCAGCTGCTGTTTGGCTTCCGCCAGTTTCTCTTTCACCCATAAGATCTCTTCCATTGAGGAGATCATCGGGATCATGATCTTTAAGCTGCCGTGGGCAGATGCTCGCAGGATCGACCGTAATTGTGTGGTGAACAGCGACGCATATTCTTCATAAATACGTACTGCGCGATAACCGAGGAACGGGTTCGCTTCCGCAGGAATATTTAGATAATCAACAGGTTTGTCACCGCCAATGTCCATAGTGCGGACAATAATGCTGCGACCGTTGGCGGATTCCAGCGCCTGACAAAAAATGTTGTACAGCTCGCTCTCGCCAGGAGCGCTGGCGCGATCCATATAGAGCATTTCAGTACGGAACAAACCGACGCCTTCCGCACCATTGCCGAATGCGGCCTGCGCTTCCACGGAGTGAGCGATGTTCGCGGCAATTTCAATGCGGATACCGTCAGCGGTACGGGCTTGCTGGGTCAGCCAGACACGCTGTTGCTCACGCAGGGCGTCCTGCACGCGGGCTTCTTGCTGATAATAACGGGCTACCGCGTCTGTCGGTTCGACTACAATCGCCCCAGCGTTGCCGTCGATATAAATCGTTTGATGTTGCCACGGAGTAAGCGTGTCGATATCCACGCCAACCAGCGTCGGAATATTGAACGAACGGGCAAGGATCACTGTGTGTGAGGTAGTGCCGCCGCTTTTCAGCAACAGACCTTTCAGATGATTTTTATCCAGTTCGAGGAACTGGCTGGGAGTCAGCTCATCCGCCATACAAATGGCGGGTTGCGTCAGTTTTCCGGGGGCAGGGAAGCGTTGTTCGCCATAAATTTGCTGGAGTAACTGGAAGCAGACGTCGCGTACATCCAGTGCACGCTCTTGCAGGTAGCTGCTGCTGGAACGGGCAAACTCGTCACAAAAGTGATTCGCGCTGGCGATAATTGCTTCGGCACAGCTTAATCCGGCGCTGACGCCAGCCAGTAAGTGCTGACGTAAAGAGGTATCGCTCGCTAATGATCGGTGAGCTTCCAGAATCGCGCTGGTAGCACCGTCGCTATCCAGCAGACGAAACTCTATGTTTTTCAGTACCAGCGTCAGGCCGTTTTCCAGTGCGGATTGTTCGGCGTCAACGCCTTTGGCAGCGGGAAGATTACCCAGCGCATTGAGATCTAAAGAAGAGATCGGCGTCAGAATGCCGCCTGCGCTGCCACTGCACACGGAGCGAGCGCGAATAATTCGCGGCTTCAGGTTAGTCAGTGAAATCGGTAGCGGCTCCAGCTCGTCAGATTTTACTTCCGCCAGCGGTGCATCGCAGTGGGGAAATTCATCGCGCAACCATTGGCTTAAACGCTGGTGTGCTGTTTGTTCGTCTGCCCCGGAAATCAGTAACTGACAGCTATCGCCCATCAGAGTATCGGTACCGATCAGCGCCAAAGCGCTTTTGGCGTTACCCTTGCGGTCAGTGCGTAGGTTGTGCCACTCAATCTGTGATGAAAAAGTATTACACAGCGTTTCAACGTGGCTTGCCGGGCGTGCATGTACGCCATTTGGCAGCTCACAAGTAAATTCCACAATCAGGGCCATTGCCTCTCTCCCATTACGCTTTTCTGCTTACAGGATAAGAGCGCTCGGCGACGGCCTGCCATGTGACAAATCTGCCAAAAACTGGACAAATGTAATGTAACCGTCAAAGTGAGACACGCCTCACAAGACGCGACGCCTCGTTTAAATTCCGAGTTAACGCAAGTTATGAGGCTGATCGCATTTTTGTACTGATATTACAAAAGTCCAGTAAATGGCCTTTTTATCCACTGTTTGCCCTGCTTGCGATTGCCTATTGTTTCACCCATCAAAAATATGGACATGGGCTTTCGCAGGCCCGGGAGCAGCTTATGAATGAGTTGGTACAGATCCTGAAAAATACCCGTCAGCACTTAATGACGGGCGTTTCACACATGATTCCTTTCGTGGTATCGGGCGGTATTTTGCTGGCGGTTTCCGTCATGCTGTATGGCAAAGGCGCGGTGCCGGATGCTGTAGCCGATCCGAATCTGAAAAAATTGTTTGATATCGGCGTGGCTGGATTAACGCTGATGGTGCCTTTCCTTGCGGCTTACATCGGTTATTCCATTGCAGAGCGCTCTGCGCTGGCCCCGTGCGCCATCGGCGCCTGGGTGGGTAACAGCTTTGGCGCAGGCTTCTTCGGTGCGCTAATTGCCGGGATTATTGGCGGCATCGTCGTGCATTACCTGAAAAAAATACCGGTGCATAAAGTTCTGCGCTCGGTGATGCCCATCTTCATTATTCCCATTGTCGGCACACTGATTACCGCAGGCGTCATGATGTGGGGGCTTGGCGAGCCGGTAGGGGCATTGACCAGCAGCCTGACCCAGTGGCTACAGGGGATGCAGCAAGGCAGCGTGGTGATGTTGGCGGTGATCATGGGCCTGATGTTGGCCTTCGATATGGGCGGTCCGGTCAACAAAGTGGCCTATGCCTTCATGCTGATTTGCGTCGCTCAGGGTGTTTATACCGTGGTGGCCATTGCTGCTGTAGGGATTTGTGTTCCGCCGCTGGGTATGGGGCTAGCGACGTTGATTGGGCGCAAAAATTTCTCTTCCGAAGAGCGTGAAGCAGGTAAAGCGGCGCTGGTGATGGGCTGTGTTGGCGTCACCGAAGGGGCGATTCCTTTTGCTGCTGCCGATCCGTTGCGTGTTATTCCTTCCATCATGATCGGTTCTGTGTGTGGAGCGGTTACCGCAGCGCTGGTGGGGGCGCAGTGTTATGCCGGTTGGGGTGGCCTGATTGTGTTGCCAGTGGTTGAAGGCAAGCTGGGTTACATCGCGGCTGTCGCAGTTGGCGCCGTTGTAACCGCGGTTTGCGTAAACGTGCTGAAAAGTCTGGCGCGTAAAAATGGGTCTTCAATTGATGAAAAAGAAGACGACCTGGATCTGGATTTTGAAATTAATTAATTGAGGAACGAGCCATGACGAAAATTATTGCAGTAACCGCGTGTCCTTCCGGTGTTGCCCATACTTATATGGCGGCGGAAGCGCTGGAAAGCGCCGCGAAAGCCAAAGGCTGGGAAGTGAAAGTAGAAACTCAGGGGTCGATTGGTCTGGAAAATGAGCTGACTGCGGAAGACGTGGCGAGCGCCGATATGGTGATTCTGACTAAGGATATCGGCATTAAGTTTGAAGAGCGTTTTGCCGGAAAAACCATCGTGCGCGTCAACATCAGCGACGCAGTAAAACGCGCTGACGCCATCATGAGCAAAATTGAAGCTCACCTGGCACAAACCGCTTAAGTTCTTATCCCGCCCGTAAGGGCGGGTTCGCTTTCCTGGAGGAGTTCTTCATGACGAATCGTATCTCTCGCCTTAAAACTGCGCTGTTTGCCAATACCCGTGAAATCTCACTGGAGCGGGCGCTGCTTTATACTGCCAGCCATCGGCAAACCGAAGGCGAACCGGTGATATTGCGCCGGGCGAAAGCAACAGCGTATATCCTTGAACACGTTGAAATTTCGATTCGTGATGAAGAACTGATTGCCGGTAACCGCACGGTGAAACCGCGCGCCGGGATTATGTCGCCGGAAATGGACCCTTACTGGCTGCTCAAAGAGCTGGACCAGTTCCCGACGCGCCCGCAGGACCGTTTCGCTATTAGCGAAGAAGATAAACGTATCTACCGCGAAGAGTTGTTCCCGTACTGGGAAAAACGTTCGATGAAAGATTTCATCAACGGTCAGATGACGGATGAAGTAAAAGCCGCGACCAGCACGCAGATTTTCAGCATCAACCAGACGGATAAAGGCCAGGGGCACATCATTATTGATTACCCGCGCTTGCTGAATCACGGGCTGGGTGAGCTGGTGGCGCAGATGCAGCAACATTGCCAGCAACAGCCGGAGAATCACTTTTATCAGGCGGCGCTGTTATTGCTCAAAGCCTCGCAGAAACACATTTTGCGTTACGCCGGGCTGGCGGAAACGCTGGCGGCAAACTGCCCGGATGCTCAGCGTCGCGAAGAGTTACTGACCATTGCGGAGATCTCCCGCCATAACGCCGAACATAAGCCGCAGACCTTCTGGCAGGCGTGCCAGTTATTCTGGTACATGAACATCATTTTGCAATACGAATCTAACGCCAGCTCGCTGTCGTTGGGGCGCTTCGACCAGTATATGTTGCCGTTCTATCAGGCATCATTAACCCAGGGCGAAGATCCGGCGTTCCTGAAAGAACTGCTCGAATCTTTATGGGTGAAATGCAACGACATCGTGCTGTTGCGCTCCACCAGCAGCGCGCGTTATTTCGCAGGTTTCCCAACCGGCTATACCGCACTGCTCGGCGGTTTAACCGAGAACGGACGTAGCGCGGTGAACGTGCTTTCGTTCCTTTGCCTCGATGCCTATCAGAGCGTGCAATTACCGCAACCGAACCTCGGCGTGCGCACTAATGCTTTGATAGACACACCGTTCCTGATGAAAACCGCAGAAACCATTCGCCTCGGCACCGGTATTCCGCAAATCTTCAACGATGAAGTGGTAGTGCCCGCGTTCCTCAACCGTGGCGTTTCGCTGGAAGATGCGCGCGACTATTCCGTAGTGGGTTGCGTGGAATTATCTATTCCCGGCAGAACCTACGGTCTGCACGATATTGCGATGTTTAACTTGCTGAAAGTGATGGAAATCTGCCTGCATGAAAATGAAGGCAATGCTGTGCTGACTTATGAAGATTTGCTGGAGCAGATTCGTACCAAGATTAGTCACTACATCACCCTGATGGTTGAGGGCAGCAATATTTGCGATATCGGTCACCGTGACTGGGCGCCGGTGCCGCTGCTCTCGTCGTTTATCAGCGATTGCCTGGAAAAAGGCCGTGATATTACCGACGGTGGCGCGCGTTATAACTTCTCCGGCGTACAGGGGATCGGTATCGCTAACCTGAGTGATTCTCTCCATGCGTTGAAAGGGATGGTTTTTGAGCAACAGCGTTTAAGTTTTGACGAGTTGTTGTCGGTATTAAAAGCCAACTTCGCCACGCCAGAAGGCGAAAAAATCCGTGCTCGCTTAATTAACCGCTTCGAGAAATACGGTAACGATATCGATGAGGTGGATAACATCAGCGCCGAGCTGTTGCGCCATTACTGCAAAGAAGTGGAAAAATATCAGAACCCGCGTGGTGGTTACTTCACGCCGGGGTCGTATACCGTTTCTGCTCACGTCCCGTTGGGAGCGGTGGTTGGCGCGACACCAGACGGGCGTTTTGCCGGGGAGCAACTGGCAGACGGTGGTTTGTCACCCATGCTGGGCCAGGACGCACAAGGGCCAACGGCAGTACTGAAGTCAGTCAGTAAACTGGATAACACGCTGCTTTCTAACGGGACGTTGCTGAACGTGAAATTCACTCCGGCAACCCTGGAAGGTGAAGCGGGATTACGCAAACTGGCCGACTTCTTACGGGCATTTACCCAGCTTAAGTTGCAACATATTCAATTTAACGTGGTGAATGCCGACACGTTGCGGGAAGCGCAGCAACGCCCGCAAGATTATGCCGGGCTGGTGGTGAGAGTTGCCGGATACAGCGCCTTCTTTGTCGAATTGTCAAAGGAGATCCAGGATGACATCATCCGCCGGACAGCGCATCAGTTGTAATGTTGTGGAAACGCGCCGCGATGACGTGGCGCGTATTTTCAACATTCAGCGCTATTCGCTGAATGACGGCGAAGGCATCCGCACGGTGGTCTTTTTTAAAGGCTGCCCGCATCTTTGTCCGTGGTGTGCTAACCCAGAATCGATCTCCGGCAAAATCCAGACGGTGCGCAGAGAGTCGAAATGTCTGCATTGCGCGAAATGTTTGCGTGATGCGGATGAATGCCCTTCTGGAGCATTTGAGCGGATTGGTCGTGATATCAGTCTTGATGCGCTGGAGAGGGAAGTGATGAAAGATGACATTTTCTTTCGCACCTCCGGCGGCGGCGTCACGCTTTCTGGCGGCGAAGTGTTAATGCAGGCGGAGTTTGCCACCCGTTTTTTGCAACGACTGCGGCTATGGGGTGTGTCATGCGCCATCGAAACTGCCGGAGACGCGCCAGCCAGCAAGCTGTTACCGCTGGCGAAATTGTGCGATGAAGTGTTATTTGATTTAAAGATTATGGACCCGAACCAGGCGCGGCAGGTAGTGAAGATGAACCTGCCACGCGTGCTGGAGAACCTGCGTTTGCTGGTGAGCGAAGGCGTCAACGTAATTCCTCGTTTGCCGCTGATTCCCGGTTACACGCTCACTAAAGAAAATATGCAGCAAGCGCTGGATGTGTTGATTCCGCTGAATATCAGGCAGATCCACCTGTTGCCGTTTCACCAGTACGGCGAGCCGAAATACCGTCTGCTGGGGAAAACATGGTCGATGACAGACGTTTCTGCGCCATCGTCAACTGATGTTGCATTGATGCGTGGAATGGCAGAACGGGCCGGGTTTCAGGTTACCGTGGGAGGTTAAAAATGGCATACCTGGTAGCAGTAACCGCCTGCGTGAGCGGCGTGGCGCATACTTATATGGCGGCAGAACGGCTGGAAAAGTTGTGCCAGCAAGAAAAGTGGGGCGTCAGCATCGAAACGCAGGGCGCGCTGGGAACTGAAAATCGTTTATCGGAAGAAGATATTCGTCGGGCTGATGTGGCGCTGCTGATTACCGATATCGAGCTTTCTGGTGCGGAGCGATTCGAGCATTGTCGCTATGTGCAATGCGGTATTAGTGCGTTTTTACGGGAACCACAGCGAGTAATGAGCGCAGTGCGCAAAGTGCTTTCTGCACCGCAACAAACCCATCTTATTCTGGAGTAGTTGGTTTTTCTGTCAGTTGGCTGTGGTATTGCCGACGATACTCCGACGGTGAGCGTTCGGTATTTTTGCGAAACAGACGGCAAAAGTAGTTGCTGTCGACAAACCCGCAGGCGTGCGCCACTTCTTTTACCTTCAGGTCATAGCCTTTCAATAACGTTTTTGCATGTTCCAGCCGCGTGTGGTTCAGATATTCGTTAAAGCCAATAGCGCCTGTTTTTTGAAACAGGTGAGAGAGATAGTTTGGTGAAATGTAGAACGCCTGCGCAACAGATTCACGAGTCAGCGCGGAGGCATAACGTTCGTCGATATAATCGCGGATAGCCTCGAACAGCGCCTGGCTGCGCGAAGCGGTCTGGATTTGGCTGCCGAGTAAGTCGCGGCAGTGGCTAAGCAGACTGGTGACGATAAGTCTGGCCGTTTGCTGTTCCTGCGGCTGCATTTGCATTTCATTGAGTGTTTGCAGTAAGAACGAACCAATACGCGGGCCGCGTCGGGCGACGTGCTGTTTCGCCAGGTTTTGATATTGCTTGCCATTCCATTGCACGACGCTGAAGCCGAGTTGCTGTTTGCCAAACAGCACGCTAAAAGTCGTGGTGGGTGTTTGCCATTGCGGGAAATTCCAGCCGCCAGCGGGGACGTACAGTACATCGCCCGGAACTAACGCCGCACCCGCGCCGGTATCGACAAATTCACCCTCCAGCACAATTTCCAGCCGTGGGAAATCGACCTGATACGCAAGATCGGGGACCGGACCATTAGTGCTGGCAAAGTAAATCTGACGGAGCGGCAGCGGGCCGTTTATCAGGCGGGAGAGCAAATAGCTGACGTCGTGATACATGTTATTCCCTTCGATATGCAGACGGGAAAACAGTAACTGGCATTAGGAAAAAAGGCCACCTGAAAAGCGTGGCCTGATGGGAGTTCGATGTAAACATTGCGGCAGTTGTATTGCCGGATGCGGCGTAAACGCCTAATCCGGCTTACCGCCGCGATCTGTCGACCGGGTAAGACGCGTCAAGCGTCGCATCCGGCAAAGAGCACTTGGCTGATAATTACTGATTACCCACCTGATCGCCATACGGCAGAGTATCGTAATCGATCAGCGCATTTTTCTTATACGGGTTACCAATCCAGCGAGTGGTTTCTTTGAACTGCGGGTTCACCACTGAACGGGTTGGGTCGTAACCGTCGTAAGATAAACCAGCCAAATCTGACCAGGTGTGGATCAGTTCCGCCAGGCTGTATTTACGATTAACATCCTGCGAGAAATCACGCGGATGAGTCGCCTGCCATTTGTCCGACGTCCACAGCAGGAACGGAATGGTGTACATGTGGCGTGTCGGGTTGTCTTCGTTGCGCCCCTGAGTTTTGTGCGGAGGCGTGTCGTAAACCTCTTCACCGTGGTCAGAGAAATAAACCAGGAAACCGTTCGGGTCGGTCGCTTTAAAGTCTTTAATCAGGCTGGCAACCACGTGATCGTTGTACAGGTTAGCGTTGTCGTAATCGTTATACGACTCCAGCTCTTCCGCGTTCAATCCCGGCGGGACATGATCGGTATTGCCATCAAACTTGCCCTGATCTTCCGGGTAACGGTACTTGTACTTGATATGTGTGCCCAGCAGATGAACGATGATCAGTTTCTTCGGCGCAGGGTCCTTCAGCACTTCCTGGAATGGCTTCAGTACGTTGGTGTCGTATTCACGGGCACTCTGCGTGCGTTGCTGATTCATGTAGTACTGCTTGTCGGTCTGGCGCGAAAATACCGTCAGCATGGTGTTGCGGGCGGTCATCGTTTGCTGGTTGGTGATCCAGAAGGTTTTATAACCTGCCTGTTTCATCATGTTCATCAGCGACGGTTGCGTCAGATACAGATCCGGGTTCTTTTCGTTGGCGAAAGTCAGCGCCTGTTGCAGGATTTCAATGGTGTACGGACGTGAAGTGACCACGTTATTAAACACAGTCAGATTCGGATCGGTTTTATGCAGCATATCCAGTTCCGGCGTGGTTTCACGCGGATAACCGTACAGACTCATACGCCCACGCTGGGTAGATTCACCAATCACCAGTACTAAAGTACGCGGCGCATCGCCGGAATTATCTTTAAAGTTTGCCAGTGGCGGTAACGCATCGTTTTCGTTAAGCAACCGGGTCAGTGAAGAGAGTTGCTGACGATATTGATAATAGCCGGAAATAAACTGCCACGGAGCCGCAGGTTCCATGCGTGAAGCCAGGTTATTCAGCGTTTTCGCGAAAGGTTTATGGTTGATGACGGAATTGACCACCATCGGATGCAAAATCAAACCATACAGCAGTGCAAACGACACCAGATAGCGCCACGGAGATGGAATATAGACCGGGCGCAGGCGTGTCCACAGCAGAACAGCCACCGCTGTATAGGCCAGCGCGATAAGCACAATCTTCAGGCTGAAATACTGGCTTAAATACTCACTGGCTTCGTTGGTGTTGGTTTCAAACATCACGAACAGAACGCTTTGCGAGAACTCCTGACCATATATGACGTAGTAGCACAATGCGGCCAGTGAGGCCGCCCAGAGCACCACGCCGACTACTGCCGCGATAATTTTAATCCGCCTTGGGAAGAGGAATACCGGGATCAACCACAGCGAACTAAACAACAGCGAGTCGCGAACGCCGTTGGTACCGCTGTAGCCGCTGATGTAAATAATGGCCTGTAGCAGGGTGGAGAAAAACCAAAAATAGAGCAGTGCCCAACCCAGGGCTTTCCAGCTAAAAAGGGGTTTAGCCTGGACTTCTGTGGAATGCATAGTAAAAACCTGTCTCGAAAAAAATAGCGCTGAATGTAACGACAAAACCTTAAAGATATCTGAAGGGATATCCGGGATTTGAATAAAATGCAGACAGAAATATATTGAAAACGAGGGTATTAGAACAGCAGTATTTCAGAAAACCCTCGCACAAAAGCACGAGGGTTTGCAGGAGAGGAGGATTAACCGGTATTACGCATACCTGCCGCGATCCCGGCAATAGTGACCATTAACGCTTGTTCAACGCGAGGATCTGGTTCGTGGCCTTCTTTTTCCGCCTGACGGGAACGGTGCAACAATTCTGCTTGCAGTACGTTTAGCGGGTCGGTGTAAATATTTCGTAGCTGAATAGACTCGGCAATCCACGGTAGATCCGCCATCAGATGGGAGTCATTGGCAATCGCCAGCACGACTTTGATGTCTTCTTCTTGTAGATTGCGTAACTCTTTACCCAGCGACCAAAGCTCTTTTGCGACCAGCCGCTGATCGTAGTATTCCGCCAGCCACAGATCCGCTTTGGCGAAAACCATCTCCAGCATTCCAAGGCGCGTTGAGAAGAAAGGCCAGTCGCGACACATGGTTTCCAGCTCGTTCTGTTTGCCATCTTCCACCACTTTTTGCAGCGCCGTACCTGCGCCCAGCCAGGCTGGCAGCATCAGGCGGTTTTGCGTCCAGGCAAAAATCCACGGAATGGCGCGCAATGATTCGACACCGCCGGTCGGGCGACGTTTCGCCGGACGTGATCCCAACGGCAGTTTGCCGAGTTCCTGCTCTGGCGTGGCAGAGCGGAAGTAAGGTACAAAATCTTTGTTTTCACGCACGTAGCCGCGGTAGACATCGCAAGAGATGACAGACAGTTCATCCATAATGCGACGCCAGCTCTCTTTCGGCTCCGGTGGCGGCAGCAGGTTGGCTTCCAGAATCGCCCCGGTATACAGCGAAAGGCTGCTAACAGTGATTTCTGGCAGACCGTACTTGAAGCGGATCATCTCGCCCTGTTCGGTCACACGCAGGCCGCCTTTCAGGCTTCCCGGCGGTTGCGACAGCAGTGCCGCATGGGCCGGTGCGCCGCCGCGACCAATGGAACCGCCGCGACCGTGGAACAGCGTCAGTTCAATGCCCGCTTTTTCGCAGGTTTTGATTAACGCATCTTGTGCCTGATATTGCGCCCAGGATGCCGCCATCACACCCGCATCTTTTGCTGAGTCGGAATAGCCAATCATCACCATCTGTTTGCCCTGAATCAGGCCGCGATACCAGTCGATATTCAGCAACTGGGTCATGACATCGTTAGCGTTGTTCAGGTCATCCAGGGTTTCAAAAAGCGGTGCGACTGGCATCGCAAATCCAATACCTGCTTCTTTCAGTAACAGGTGGACGGCCAGTACGTCGGACGGCGTTTTCGCCATTGAGATCACATAGGCAGCAATCGAACCTTGTGGCGCTTCGGCAATGACCTGACAGGTATCAAGCACTTCACGCGTTTCGGCGCTTGGCTGCCAGTTGCGCGGCAGCAATGGACGTTTAGAGTTCAGTTCGCGGATCAGGAATGCTTGTTTGTCGGCTTCAGACCAGCTTTCGTAATCGCCAATGCCGAGGTAGCGGGTCAGCTCGCCCAATGCTTCGGTATGACGAGTGCTCTCCTGGCGGATATCAATACGCACCAGCGGTACGCCGAAACATTTCACACGACGCAGGGTATCGAGCAGATCGCCGTTGGCGATAATTCCCATGCCACATGCCTGAAGTGACTGATAACAAGCGTAGAGCGGCTCCCAAAGTTCTTCGTTTTGCGTCAGCAGACCTTCTGGCTTCGGCAGTTCTTCGCCTTTCAGACGTGCTTCCAGCCAGGCCTGTGTCGCCATCAGACGGGAGCGCAGGTTTTTCATCAGATAGCGATACGGTTCTGCGGCGCCTTCTTCGCCGACCAGCGCCAGCAGTTCAGGCGTCGCGTCAACCATCGACAGTTCAGAAACCAGAACCTGAATATCTTTCAGGAACAGATCGGTCGCTTTCCAGCGGCTGAGCAACAAAACGTGTCGGGTGATATCCGCGGTAACGTTCGGGTTACCGTCACGGTCGCCGCCCATCCACGAAGTAAAACGGACTGGAACAAATTCCACTGGCAGTTTGTAGCCGAGATTCTCTTCCAGTTGTTCGTTCAGTTCGCGCAGATAATTCGGCACGCCTTGCCACAGGCTGTTTTCCACCACGGCAAAGCCCCATTTGGCTTCATCTACCGGGCTTGGGCGCTGTTTACGGATTTCATCGGTATGCCAGGACTGAGCGATCAACTGACGCAGGCGGCGCATCAGTTGGTTTCGCTCGTAGTCAGCGATGTCTTTGTTATCGAGCTGTTTCAAACAGGTGTTCACTTCCACCATTTTGTGGATCAGCGTACGACGGGTAATTTCGGTCGGGTGCGCGGTCAGAACCAGTTCCAGCGACAGCGATTCCACCGCTTTTTTGATCGTAGCAGCGTCAAGGTCTGGCTGGTTTTTCAGTTTACGCAGGGTGCGGGCAATGACTTCCGGGTTGCTGGCAGCCTCGCCTTTCGGCGAAATGCTATGATATTGCTCAGCGGTGTTGGCCAGATTCAGAAACTGACTAAACGCACGTGCAACGGGCAGCAGCTCGTCGTTCGACAAATTTTGTAAGGTGGTGAGTAACTCCTGGCGGTTAGCATCATTGCCAGCGCGTGAAGATTTGGACAACTTACGGATAGTTTCTACGCGTTCAAGAATGTGTTCGCCCAACGCATCCTTGATGGTTTCTCCCAGCACTTTGCCGAGCATACTGACATTACTACGCAATGCGGAATATTGTTCGTTCATATGACCCCAGACACCCCATCTTATCGTTTGATAGCCCTGTATCCTTCACGTCGCACTGGCGCGAATATGCTCGGGCTTTGCTTTTCGTCGTCTTTTATAAAGCCACGTAAACGCGGTGACGTCAAATGCTGCGAAATCGCTTCAGCAAACGAATAAATAGCCGGAATTTACGCCATTAAATTCACAACGAATAAAATAAGCGTAACTTATGGAAATGTTAAAAAATCGCCATACATAACACCAAAGGTGTAGGTCAGATAAGTTTGGGCATCATTTGAGTCACTGTAGGCCGGATAAGATGCGCAAGCATCGCATCCGACATGATTTGTAGCACCGGAGCTTCGCAACAGTGCCGGATGCGGCGTGACCGCCTTATCCGGCCCGAGTTTTAATGCCAGCAGAAATGATGAATTACCTGAGTGATCAGCTCACGGGTGGGCTTGATAAAACGTGTTTCCAGATATTCATCAGGCTGATGAGCTTGATTGATTGAGCCGGGGCCTAATACCAGCGTCGGGCATAACGTCTGAATAAAAGGCGCTTCGGTACAATAGTTCACCACTTCGGTCTGCGCGCCGAGCAATTTCTCAACCACTTCAACCAGTTGATGGTTCGGCGGGCATTCATAGCCAGGGATCGGCGGATGTAACTCTTCGACCGTCAGACGACCCGGCCAGCGTTCGCTCACTGGCGCCAGCGCGTCGTTGAGTAATCCATTCAGCTCATTGAGTGTCATGCCCGGCAGCGGACGAATATCCATATGTAACTCACAGCAGGCACAGATACGGTTAGACGCGTCGCCACCATGAATATGCCCGAGGTTGAGTGTGGGATATGGCACGGTAAACGCTTCGTAGTGATAGCGTTCTTTCAGATTATCGCGCAATTGCAAAATATGACCGATGGCGTCGTGCATCAGTTCGATAGCATTAACTCCGCGCGACGGATCGCTGGAGTGCCCAGACTGGCCCATGATTCGGATGGCATTGGAGATGTGACCTTTATGTGCGCGTACCGGTTGTAGCGATGTTGGTTCGCCAATGATGGCGCAGTCAGGACGCAGAGCGGTGGTTTCGGCAAAATAGCGCGCCCCAGCCATGCTGGTTTCTTCATCGGCGGTTGCCAGAATATAGAGCGGTTTTTTCAGTTTTGTGACGTCGACATCGCGTAATGCATCAAGGATAAACGCAAAGAACCCTTTCATATCGGCGGTGCCTAAGCCGTAAAGTTTGCCCTCATGCTCTGTCAGCGTAAACGGATCGCGCGTCCAGCGCCCATCATCAAACGGCACGGTATCGGTATGGCCTGCCAACAGTAAGCCGCCAGCGCCCTGCCCGCAACTGGCCAGCATATTAAACTTATTGCGCGTCTCTGGCACGGGCTGGACTTCCACATTGAAGCCCAAATCTTTAAACCAACCCGCCAGCAGAGTGATTAAATCTGCATTGCTTTGATCGAGCGCCTCTTCCGTAGCGCTTATTGAAGGTGTGGCAATCAGGGCGCGGTAAATCTCGATAAATGGCGGTAATTTGTTTTTCATTGTTGACACACCTCTGGTCATGATAGTATCAATATTCATGCAGTAATTATGAATAAAAATACACTAACGTTGAGCGTAATAAAACCCACCAGCCGTAAGGTGAATGTTTTACGTTTAACCAGGCAACCAGACATAAGAAGGTGAATAGCCCCGATGTTGAATACGCTGATTGTGGGGGCCAGCGGTTACGCTGGCGCAGAGTTAGTGGCCTATGTAAATCGCCATCCGCATATGAACATAACCGCTTTGACGGTTTCTACGCAAAGCAATGATGCGGGAAAGTTAATCTCCGATTTGCATCCGCAGCTCAAAGGCATCGTTGATCTGCCGTTGCAGCCGATGTCGGATATCAGCGAGTTTAGTCCAGGGGTGGACGTGGTGTTTCTCGCCACCGCCCATGAAGTTAGCCACGATTTAGCACCGCAATTTCTTGAAGCTGGCTGTGTGGTGTTCGACCTTTCCGGCGCGTTTCGTGTTAACGATGTCGCCTTCTACGAAAAATATTACGGCTTTACCCATCAATACCCGGAACTGTTGGAACAAGCAGCTTATGGTCTGGCGGAGTGGTGCGGAAATAAATTAAAAGACGCAAATTTGATCGCGGTGCCGGGTTGTTATCCCACAGCGGCACAGTTGGCGCTGAAACCGTTGATTGACGCCGATCTCCTCGACCTCACTCAGTGGCCGGTCATCAACGCCACCAGCGGTGTGAGCGGGGCAGGACGTAAGGCGTCGATTTCAAATAGCTTTTGTGAAGTCAGCCTGCAACCTTACGGTGTCTTTACCCATCGCCATCAGCCTGAGATTGCCACACACCTCGGCGCCGACGTGATTTTCACTCCACATTTGGGCAATTTCCCGCGCGGTATTCTCGAAACCATTACCTGTCGCCTTAAGCCTGGCGTAAACCAGGCGCAAGTGGCGCAAGCGTTGCAGCAGGCGTATGCCCATAAACCGTTGGTACGGTTGTATGACAAAGGCGTTCCGGCGCTGAAAAACGTCATAGGGCTGCCGTTCTGCGATATCGGGTTTGCCGTTCAGGATGAGCATCTGATTATCGTGGCGACCGAAGATAATTTATTAAAAGGTGCGGCGGCACAGGCTATCCAGTGCGCCAACATTCGTTTCGGCTATGCGGAAACGCAGTCTCTTATTTAAGGATGCAAAGATGAATCCATTAATTATCAAACTGGGCGGCGTACTGCTGGATAGCGAAGAAGCGCTGGAACGTCTGTTTAGTGCACTGGTGAATTATCGTAAGTCACATCAGCGTCCGCTGGTCATTGTCCACGGCGGCGGCTGCGTGGTGGATGAGCTGATGAAAGGGCTGAATCTGCCGGTGAAAAAGAAAAATGGCCTGCGGGTGACGCCTGCGGATCAGATAGACATTATCACCGGGGCGCTGGCGGGAACGGCAAATAAAACTCTGCTGGCGTGGGCGAAGAAACACCAGATTGCTGCTGTAGGCTTGTTTCTCGGTGACGGCGATAGTGTAAAAGTGACCCAGCTCGATGAAGAGTTAGGCCATGTTGGACTGGCGCAGCCAGGTTCACCTAAGCTCATCAACACATTGCTGGAAAACGGTTATCTGCCGGTGGTGAGTTCTATTGGCGTGACCGACGAAGGGCAACTGATGAACGTCAATGCTGACCAGGCGGCGACGGCGCTGGCGGCAACGCTGGGCGCGGATCTGATTTTGCTTTCTGATGTCAGCGGCATCCTCGATGGCAAAGGGCAACGTATTGCCGAGATGACGGCAGAGAAAGCGGAGCAACTGATTGAGCAGGGCATTATTACGGATGGCATGATTGTGAAAGTGAACGCGGCGCTGGATGCCGCGCGCGCGCTGGGCCGTCCGGTGGATATCGCCTCCTGGCGTCATGCGGATCAGCTTCCGGCACTGTTTAACGGTATGCCAATGGGCACGCGGATTTTAGCTTAAGTTTTGTTAGCCGGAGGCGTTGCTATCCGGTATTGCATTCAAAAGAAGGAAACAGAGTTATGGCACTTTGGGGCGGACGTTTTACCCAGGCAGCAGATCAACGGTTCAAACAATTCAATGACTCACTGCGTTTTGATTACCGTCTGGCGGAGCAGGATATTGTTGGCTCTGTGGCCTGGTCCAAAGCGTTGGTAACGGTAGGTGTGTTGACCGCAGAAGAGCAAGCGCAACTGGAAGAAGCATTGAACGTGCTGCTGGAGGAAGTTCGCGCCAGGCCACAACAAATTCTCGAAAGCGATGCTGAAGATATTCATAGCTGGGTGGAAGGCAAACTAATCGACAAAGTGGGTCAGTTAGGCAAAAAGCTGCATACCGGGCGTAGCCGTAATGACCAGGTGGCGACTGACCTGAAACTGTGGTGCAAAGATACCGTTAGCGAGTTGCTGACGGCTAACCGCCAGTTGCAATCGGCGCTGGTGGAAACGGCGGAAAACAATCAGGATGCGGTAATGCCGGGTTATACGCATCTACAACGCGCTCAGCCGGTGACGTTCGCGCACTGGTGCCTGGCTTATGTTGAGATGCTGGCGCGTGATGAAAGCCGTTTGCAGGATGCGCTCAAGCGTCTGGATGTCAGCCCGTTAGGCTGTGGTGCGCTGGCGGGAACGGCTTATGAAATCGACCGTGAACAGTTGGCAGGTTGGCTGGGGTTTGCCTCGGCGACCCGTAACAGTCTCGATAGCGTTTCTGACCGCGACCACGTGCTGGAGCTGCTTTCTGCGGCCGCTATCGGTATGGTGCATCTGTCGCGTTTCGCTGAAGATCTGATTTTCTTTAACACCGGTGAGGCCGGTTTCGTGGAGCTTTCTGACCGTGTGACTTCCGGTTCGTCATTAATGCCGCAGAAGAAAAACCCGGATGCGCTGGAGTTGATTCGTGGTAAATGCGGGCGTGTGCAGGGGGCGTTAACCGGCATGATGATGACGCTGAAAGGTTTACCGCTGGCCTATAACAAAGATATGCAGGAAGACAAAGAGGGTTTATTCGATGCGCTCGATACCTGGCTGGATTGCTTGCATATGGCGGCACTGGTGCTGGACGGCATTCAGGTGAAGCGTCCGCGTTGCCAGGAAGCCGCACAACAGGGTTACGCTAATGCCACTGAACTGGCTGATTATCTGGTCGCAAAAGGCGTGCCGTTCCGCGAAGCGCACCATATCGTGGGTGAGGCGGTGGTGGAAGCTATTCGTCAGGGTAAACCACTGGAAGAGCTGTCGCTGGCCGAGTTGCAGAAATTCAGTCCGGTGATTGGCGAAGATGTCTATCCGATTCTGTCGCTGCAATCGTGCCTCGATAAACGTGCAGCAAAAGGCGGCGTCTCACCGCAGCAGGTGGCGCAGGCGATTGCTTTCGCGCAGGCGCGGTTGGGGTAAGCACATTTCTTTATGCAAACGTGAGCTGTTTTTTGAGTAAAAAAAATGCGGATCCTGGGATCCGCAAAAGTTCACGTTGGCTTTAGTTATTCGAGTTGAGAAACTCTCGAAACGGGCAGTGACTTCAAGGGTTAAAAAAGGTGCCGCTCCGTTTCTGTGCTCTATTATTAGACAGAAAGCTTGATAGGGATAATCGTTCGTTGCTATGCTTCCTATCGCCGCTAACTATCGTGGCGATGGAGGATGGATAATGAATATTCGTGATCTTGAGTACCTGGTGGCATTGGCCGAACACCGCCATTTTCGCCGTGCGGCAGATTCCTGCCACGTCAGCCAGCCAACCCTGAGTGGGCAAATTCGCAAGCTGGAAGATGAGCTGGGCGTAATGTTGCTGGAGCGGACGAGCCGCAAAGTGTTGTTCACCCAGGCGGGAATGCTGTTGGTGGATCAGGCGCGTACCGTGTTGCGCGAGGTGAAAGTCCTCAAAGAGATGGCAAGTCAGCAGGGCGAGACCATGTCCGGCCCGTTGCATATTGGTTTGATCCCCACAGTTGGACCTTACTTGTTGCCGCATATTATTCCGATGCTGCACCAGACCTTCCCGAAACTGGAAATGTATCTCCATGAAGCGCAGACTCACCAGCTACTGGCACAACTGGACAGTGGCAAACTCGATTGCGTGATCCTTGCGTTGGTGAAAGAGAGCGAAGCCTTTATTGAAGTGCCGTTGTTTGATGAACCCATGCTGCTGGCAGTCTATGAAGATCACCCGTGGGCTAATCGCGAATGTGTGCCGATGGCCGATCTGGCAGGGGAAAAACTGTTAATGCTGGAAGATGGTCACTGTTTGCGTGATCAGGCGATGGGCTTTTGTTTTGAAGCGGGGGCGGATGAAGATACGCATTTTCGTGCCACCAGCCTGGAGACGTTGCGTAACATGGTGGCGGCGGGTAGCGGTATTACTTTGTTACCGGCGCTGGCTGTGCCGCCAGAGCGTAAACGCGATGGCGTTGTCTATCTTCCATGCATTAAGCCGGAGCCCCGTCGTACTATTGGTCTGGTTTATCGTCCTGGTTCGCCGCTACGCAGCCGCTATGAGCAGCTGGCAGAGGCTATCCACACAAGGATGGATGGCCTCTGCGATAAAATGTTAAAAGAGGCGGTTTAAGCCATTTAACGCGGCTACCCGATAGGCTTCCGCCATCGTCGGGTAGTTAAAGGTGGTGTTAACGAAGTACTCAATGGTGTTGCCGCCACCTTTCTGTTCCATAATCGCTTGACCGATATGAATAATTTCGGCTGCGCGCTCACCAAAGCAATGGATACCCAGAATTTCTTTCGTTTCCCGATGGAACAAAATTTTCAGCGTACCCACGTTCATTCCGACGATTTGCGCACGTGCCAGATGTTTAAACTGGGCGCGCCCCACTTCATACGGCACTTTCATCGCAGTGAGTTGTTGTTCGGTTTTGCCCACGGAGCTGATTTCCGGGATGGTGTAGATACCCGTCGGGATATCTTCAATCAGATGCGCGGTGGCTTCGCCTTTCACCAACGCCTGTGCGGCGATGCGTCCCTGGTCGTAGGCCGCTGAAGCCAGACTTGGATAACCAATCACGTCGCCTACTGCGTAAACGTGCGGCTGTGCAGTTTGATACATGCTGTTGACTTTGAGTTGTCCACGGCTGTCAGTTTGCAGACCGATGTTTTGCAATGCCAGCGAATCGGTGTTCCCGGTGCGACCGTTGGCATAGAGCAGGCAGTCTGCTTTCAGTTTTTTACCTGACTTCAGGTGCATGATCACGCCGTCATCGCAGCCTTCAATCTTCTCATACTCTTCGTTGTGGCGAATCACTACGCCACTGTTCCAGAAGTGATAGGAGAGAGAATCAGACATCTCTTGATCAAGGAATGCCAGCAGGCGATCGCGAGTGTTGATCAGATCCACTTTCACATCCATACCACGGAAGATCGACGCATATTCGCAGCCGATTACTCCAGCGCCATAGATAAGCACGTGGCGCGGTTCGTGATGCATGCTAAGAATTGAGTCGCTGTCGTAAATGCGTGGATGAGTGAAATCGACATCCGTTGGATGATAAGGACGTGAACCGCAGGCAATAACAAATTTTTCAGCGGTCAGCGTTTCGGCCGTGCCGTCCGGGCAGTCCAGTGCCAGCGTGTGTTCGTCAACAAAGCGGGCGTTCCCCTGCAATATTTCACAGTGATTACGTTCGTAAAATCCCTGACGCATGCGCGTTTGTTGATTAATCACGTTATCAGCATGATTGAGAATATCGGCAAAAGAAGAACGGAGTAGTCGCGAATGGTCGCTGTAAAGTGGGTTTTGATTGAATTCAATGATACGGCTGACGGCGTGGCGGAGGGCTTTTGATGGGATGGTGCCCCAGTGGGTACAGCCGCCGCCAACGTTTTGATAACGTTCAATAACCGCGACGCGCGCTCCTTGTTTAACCAGGCCCATTGCAGCGCCTTCGCCGCCGGGGCCGGAACCTATTACTATGGCATCGTAATCGTAGGAATGTGGCATGGTAGGGCTTACCTGTTCTTATACATAAAAGCAACAGAATGGTAACATTTTATCGCGGGTAAGCCAATTGATCCCCGTCATTTATCTGGCTATATCATGAGCGGCCCTGGCTTTGTCTTCCCCCTTCTTATTTTATTTATTCACTATTAATCGCTTTTTCTTATAGCTGATAGTTTTATCTTGCCGAAGCGTGCTTTTTTGTTATTGTCTTTTTGAAATATCATTATAAAACAAATATATAAATATTTTATATTGATGAGTTATTTATATTTATACCATCAATAAAATCCATTAATTAGCCTGTTTATAAGTGAATAAAGGAATAGCAGATGATCGAACACTATATTCGTGGGTTTGAGGAAGAGCTGCGCGAGATCCGCCATCAGATTCATGAAAATCCTGAACTGGGATTACGAGAGTTTAAAACCAGTACGTTGGTAGCGGAAAAGCTACGCCAGTGGGGCTATGAGGTAGTGCAAGGGCTGGCGACGACTGGCGTGGTGGCCACATTAAAGGTGGGTGACGGAGAGAAAAGTATTGGTCTGCGCGCTGATATGGATGCGTTGCCAATTTATGAAAATAGCGACAAGCCCTGGGCCAGTAAACAACCGGGTTTAATGCATGCCTGCGGGCATGACGGGCATACCACAATATTATTGGGAGCCGCGCGTTATCTTGCTGAAACTCGCCGTTTTAACGGTACGTTGCGTCTCATCTTCCAGCCAGCGGAAGAGATGATCAATGGCGGTGAGATTATGGTTAAAGAGGGCCTTTTCGACCGTTTCCCCTGTGATGTCATTTTCGGCATGCATAACATGCCTGGTTTGCCGGTGGGTAAGTTTTATTTCCAGCCTGGGGCGCTGATGGCGTCAATGGATCAATTCCACATTACCGTTCGCGGTTGTGGCGGACATGGTGCGATTCCTCACAAAGCGATTGATTCGGTTGTGGTTGCCGCGCATATCACCACCGCATTGCAAAGTATAGTAGCGCGCAATGTTGATCCACTGGAAGCGGCAGTGATAACTGTCGGCAGCATTGTTGCGGGTGAAGCCGCTAACGTAATCCCTGATAGCGCTGAAATGAAAATCAGCGTCCGCTCCCTGAGTCGTGAAACCCGACAACTTCTTCTGACTCGTCTCCCCGCTTTAGCACAAGCCCAGGCAGCCAGTTTTGGCGCAACGGCTGAAGTTACGCATGTTAACGGTACTCCGGTGTTGGTTAACGATGAAGAGATGGCGCGCTTTGCCTGGCAGGTAGCGTGTAAAACGTTTGGTGAAGAGCGGGCCGAGTTTGGCATCAAGCCACTGATGGGTAGCGAAGATTTCTCTTTCATGCTGGAAGCCCAGCCGAAAGGCGCTTTTTTGCTGTTCGGTAATGGTGATGTCGGGGAAGGGGCATGCATGGTTCATAACCCCGGTTATGACTTCAACGATGCAAGCCTGGTCCCGGCAAGCAGCTACTGGGGCGCACTGGTAGAAACCTGGCTGCAATAAATAAAAAACAACACAAAACACAACAACTCTTATGGCAAGGAACATGGAATGACGGCGATCGTAAATGAAACAATGGACGTAAGGAAAAAGCCCAGCGGTAAGCGGGTGATTTTTGCCTCAGCGTTTGGCAATGCGCTCGAATTTTTTGATTTTGGTGTTTACAACTTTTTTGTCGTCTACATTAGCGCGCTGTTTTTCCCTCCCAGCGCGGATAAAAACGTCGCACTATTACTGGCATTCGCCACCTTCGGGGTGAGCTTTTTTATGCGTCCGCTTGGTGGCGTTATTGTCGGAGCATGGGCAGATCGATTCGGCCGCAAACCCGCGATGGTGTTTACCATTGCCCTGATGAGCCTGGGGACGCTGATGATTGGTATCGCGCCGACATATGCAACGGCGGGCTATTGGGGAACGGCGACACTGGTGCTGGCGCGCCTGATTCAGGGGGTTGCGGCGGGTGGTGAAGTCGGAGCCTCAATGTCTTTGCTGGTAGAGTCAGCTCCGGCAAATCGTCGTGGTTTTTACAGTAGTTGGTCGCTGGCGACTCAAGGTCTGGCAACAACCTTTGGCGGTGTCGTTGCTTTAGGTTTAAGCGCATGGTTGCCGTTCGTCACAGGTTCAGAAACCGTAATGGCGGAATGGGGCTGGCGTGTGCCGTTTTTTATTGGTGTGCTATTAGCGCCCATCGGTTGCTGGCTGCGCCTGAGCCTGGAAAACGATGGGCCTGCACCTGCGCACAATAAAAAAGTCGTTGCCAACGAAAGCGCCTTCTCTTTACTTATGCAACATAAAGCAACCCTTGCCAACGGCGTTTTACTCGCTATTGGTAGTACGGTTGCGACCTATATCTCTCTCTTTTACTACGGTACCTGGGCGGCGAAGTATCTGGGGATGCCTCAACACTATTCTCATGCAGCGATGTTACTGGCAGGGGTAATTACGTTTGCTGGCGCGCTGCTGGTGGGGATGCTGTGTGATTCAGTCGGACGTAAAAAGCTGATTTTTATCTCGCGTGTGATGGTGTTGATCTGTAGCTGGCCTTCGTTCTGGTTGTTGGTGAATTACCCAAGCCCAGGCATGTTGTTGACGGTGGTTTTCGTGATGGTCAGCTTTACCACGTTGGGCGGCGTACCTGTGATGTTGCTGATCTCTGAGCTGTTGCCCAAACGTATTCGCGCTCTGGGATTTGCCCTGGTCTATAGCATAGGTGTGGCAATCTTCGGCGGTTTTGCACAATATTTTGCGACACAATCCATTGTGTTACTGGATAGCCTGACGGCTCCGGCGTGGTATCTGGGCGGGGGAACGTTGTTATCGATGTTGGCGTTGTTGTTCGTGAAAGAACCGGCTAAAGAGCTGCAATAATTCTGTCTGGTTGCGTTACTGTTCATTCACAACACGGGATGAATCCAGTATGTTCATTCTTCTGGTATAGTGCCAGCGGTACTTTTGGCAAGGATTCAGACATCGTGATGGGCGTAAGAGCGCAACAAAAAGAAAAAACCCGACGTTCGCTGGTGGAAGCCGCATTTAGCCAGTTAAGCGCTGAACGTAGTTTCGCCAGTTTGAGTTTGCGTGAAGTGGCGCGTGAAGCGGGCATCGCTCCCACCTCTTTTTATCGGCATTTCCGCGACGTAGATGAACTTGGTCTGACAATGGTTGATGAAAGCGGCTTAATGCTGCGTCAGCTAATGCGCCAGGCTCGTCAGCGTATTGCTAAAGGCGGGAGTGTGATCCGTACCTCGGTCTCCACATTTATGGAGTTCATTGGTAATAATCCGAATGCCTTCCGGTTATTATTGCGGGAACGCTCCGGCACCTCCGCTGCATTTCGTGCCGCCGTCGCGCGTGAAATTCAGCACTTCATTGCGGAACTTGCGGACTATCTGGAACTCGAAAACCATATGCCTCGTGCGTTTACTGAAGCGCAGGCTGAAGCCATGGTGACGATTGTCTTCAGTGCAGGCGCCGAGGCGTTGGATGTCGGCATTGAACAACGTCGGCAATTAGAAGAGCGACTGGTACTGCAACTGCGAATGATTTCGAAAGGGGCTTATTACTGGTATCGCCGTGAACAAGATAAAACCGCAATTATTCCGGGAAATGTGAAGGACGAGTAATGAAACAAGCAAATCAAGACAGAGGTACGCTGCTGCTGGCACTGATTGCTGGCTTATCGATTAATGGTACTTTTGCAGCGCTATTTAGCTCCATTGTGCCATTTTCTGTATTCCCTGTTATTTCCCTGGTACTGACAGTTTACTGCCTGCATCAACGTTACCTTAATCGCACTATGCCTGTCGGTTTACCGGGACTGGCCGCAGCCTGCTTTATTCTCGGTGTACTGCTGTACAGCACTGTGGTTCGAGCGGAATACCCGGATATCGGTTCTAACTTCTTCCCGGCCGTGCTGTCCGTCATTATGGTGTTCTGGATTGGCGCTAAGATGCGTAACCGTAAACAGGACGTTGCTGAGTAATCGGTATCATGCCGGATGCGATGCTGGCGCATCTTATCCGGCCTGGGTTTTACTTCGCAGTCAGTAACACACCGCACTCCATATGGTGTGTATAAGGGAACTGATCAAACAGAGCCAGACGTTCAACTTTGTGCGTCTGGCTTAATGTTTCCAGATTCTTACACAGTGTTTCCGGGTTGCAGGAGATATACAGAATACGCGGATACGCCTGCACCATTTTCTCGGTTTCACTGTCCAGACCGCTGCGCGGCGGGTCGACAAAAATGGTTTCGCACTGATAACTCTTTAAGTCGATTCCCTGTAAACGGTTAAACTCGCGTACGCCATTCATCGCCTGGGTAAACTCTTCCGCTGCCATACGAATTATTTGTACGTTATCAATATGGTTAGCGGCAATGTTGTATTGCGCCGCGGCGACTGACGGCTTGGCGATTTCGGTGGCGAGTACCCGATCAAAATTACGCGCCAGCGCTAACGAAAAGTTACCGTTGCCGCAGTACAGCTCCAGTAAATCGCCCTTTGATCCTTTGGTGACGTCCAGCGCCCATTCCAGCATCTGAATATTCATCGCCGCGTTCGGCTGGGTGAAGCTATTCTCCACCTGACGGTAGATCATCTCTTTGCCTGCTACAGGCAGACGTTCGTCGATGTAATCTTGATCCAGCTCGATTTTGGTTTTCGTTGCCCGACCAATCAGATGTACATTCAGATTCTGCGCGCGCAGCGCATCACGCAGAGCTTCCGCCTGCTGACGCCACTCATCGTCCAGCTTTTTATGATACAGCAGGGAAACCACTGCCTGGTTACTTAGCGTGGTGAGGTAATCAATCTGGAACAGCTTGTTGCGCAGAACGGGATTATTACGCACGCCCGCAATCATTGCCGTCATTAACTGGTTGATAAGTTCACTGGCGGCAGGAAAGCTCTCTACGCGGATGCGGCTTTTGGTTTGCTGATCGAAAATGATGTGGTACAGGTCATCGCCATCGTGCCAGATGCGGAACTCTGCACGCATCCGGTAATGACTGACCGGCGAGCGAAACACTTCCGGAACCAGGTCAGAAAACGGTGCCATCATACTTTGCAAACGCACCACTTTTTCGGCTAACTGCGCTTCATACTGTTCTGTTGGAAGGTGTTCGGGGGTCATGATGTATCCTGAAAAATTAAAGTACGCGGCGATTGTAGGGATTGCTCATCAGATGTCCAGATCTTGATGAATTCCTATTTGTGAGCTACGTCTGGACAGCAACTTGTTACAACCTGTAGCATCCACTCGCCGGTCCTGTGAGTTAATAGGGAATCCAGTGCAAATCTGGAGCTGACGCGCAGCGGTAAGGAAAGGTGCGATGATTGCGTAATGCTGACACTGCCATCCGGTGGGAAGTCATCATCTCTTTTGTATCCTGTGGATACCCCTCCAAGCCCGAAGACCTGCCGGCCAACGTCGCATCTGGTTCTCATCATCGCGTACTATCGGTGAAACCTGCGGCATCCTTCTTCTATTGTGGATGCTTTACAATGATTAAAAAAGCTTCGCTGCTGACGGCGTTCTCCGTCACGGCATTTTCTGCTTGGGCACAGGACACCAGCCCGGATACTCTCGTCGTTACTGCTAACCGTTTTGAACAGCCTCGTAGCACTGTGCTGGCGCCAACGACTGTTGTGACGCGCCAGGATATTGACCGCTGGCAATCGACTTCGGTCAACGATGTGCTGCGTCGTCTTCCGGGCGTGGATATCACTCAAAATGGCGGGTCAGGTCAACTCTCTTCTATTTTTATTCGTGGTACTAATGCCAGTCATGTATTGGTGTTAATTGATGGTGTACGCCTGAATTTGGCGGGGGTGAGTGGTTCTGCTGATCTTAGCCAATTCCCTATTGCGCTGGTGCAACGTGTCGAATATATCCGCGGGCCGCGATCCGCCGTTTATGGTTCTGATGCGATAGGCGGGGTAGTGAATATCATCACGACGCGCGATGAACCGGGAACGGAAATATCAGCGGGATGGGGAAGTAATAGTTATCAGAATTACGATGTCTCTACACAGCAACAACTGGGGGATAAAACACGGGTAACTCTGTTGGGTGATTACGCCTATACCCATGGCTTTGACGTTGTTGCTTATGGCAATACCGGAATGCAAGCGCAGCCAGATAAAGATGGTTTCTTAAGCAAAACGCTTTACGGCGCGCTGGAACATAACTTTACCGATGTCTGGAGCGGTTTTGTGCGCGGCTATGGCTATGATAATCGTACCAATTATGACGCGTATTATTCTCCCGGCTCGCCGCTTCTCGATACCCGTAAACTCTATAGCCAAAGTTGGGACGCCGGGCTGCGCTATAACAGCGAACTGATTAAATCACAACTGATTACCAGTTACAGCCATAGCAAAGATTACAACTATGATCCTCATTATGGTCGTTATGATTCGTCGGCGACGTTGGATGAGATGAAGCAGTACACCATCCAATGGGCAAACAACGTTACCGTTGGGCACGGTAATATTGGTGCGGGTGTTGACTGGCAGAAGCAGACCACGACGCCGGGCACGGGGTATGTTGACGAGGGTTATGATCAGCGTAATACCGGTATCTATCTGACCGGGCTGCAACAAGTCGGCGATTTTACGTTTGAAGGCGCAGCACGCAGCGACGATAACTCTCAGTTTGGTCGTCATGGCACCTGGCAAGCCAGCGCCGGTTGGGAGTTCATTGAAGGGTATCGTTTTATCGCCTCTTATGGCACGTCTTACAAGGCTCCTAATCTTGGGCAACTGTATGGCTTCTACGGTAATCCGAATCTGAATCCTGAGAAAAGTAAACAATGGGAAGGTGCGTTTGAAGGCTTAACCGCTGGGGTGAGCTGGCGTATTTCTGGGTATCGTAACGATGTCAGTGATTTGATCGATTATGACGATCACACCCTGAAATATTACAACGAAGGGAAAGCGCGGATTAAAGGTGTCGAGGCGACTGCCAATTTTGATACCGGTCCTCTGATGCATACAGTGAGTTATGATTATGTCGATGCGCGTAACGCGATTACTGATACGCCGCTGTTACGTCGTGCTAAACAGCAGGTGAAATACCAGCTTGACTGGCAACTGTATGACTTCGACTGGGGTATTACTTATCAGTATTTAGGAACTCGTTATGATAAGGATTACTCTTCCTGGCCGTATCAAACTGTGAAAATGGGCGGTGTGAGTTTGTGGGATCTCGCGGTTGCGTATCCAGTCACCTCTCACCTGACAGTTCGTGGTAAAATAGCCAACCTGTTCGACAAAGATTACGAGACAGTCTATGGCTACCAAACTGCAGGACGGGAATACACCTTGTCTGGCAGCTACACCTTCTGAACCACGTCCCACCGTGCTGGTGTTTGACTCCGGCGTCGGTGGGTTGTCGGTCTATGACGAGATCCGCCGTCTCTTACCGGATCTCCATTACATTTATGCTTTCGATAACGTCGCTTTCCCGTATGGCGAAAAGAGCGAAGAGTTTGTTGTTGAGCGCGTGGTGGAAATTGTCACTGCGGTGCAAGAGCATTATCCCCTTGCGCTGGCGGTGGTGGCTTGCAATACAGCCAGTACCGTTTCGCTTCCTGCATTACGCGAAAAGTTCGCTTTCCCGGTTGTCGGTGTTGTGCCGGCAATTAAACCCGCTGCGCGTCTAACTGCTAATGGCATTGTTGGATTGCTGGCAACCCGCGGTACGGTGAAGCGTTCTTATACCCATGAGCTGATCGCCCGTTTCGCCAATGAATGCCAGATAGAAATGCTGGGATCGGCGGAAATGGTTGAATTAGCTGAAGCGAAGCTGCATGGCGAAGACATTTCTCTGGATGCGCTAAAACGTATCTTGCGTCCGTGGTTGAGAATGAAAGAACCGCCAGACACCGTTGTTCTGGGCTGTACCCACTTTCCTCTATTACAAGAAGAGCTATTGCAAGTGCTGCCAGAGGGAACCCGACTGGTGGACTCTGGCGCAGCGATTGCTCGCCGAACGGCCTGGTTGTTAGAGCATGAAGCCCCGGAGGCAAAATCTGCCGACGCTAACATTGCCTTTTGCATGGCAATGACGCCAGAAGCTGAACAATTATTGCCTGTTTTACAGCGCTATGGCTTCAAAACGCTCGAAAAACTGGCAATCCCGGACTGATTTGGTTGAATGTTGCGCACTCGGAAAATTATTTTAAATTTCCTCTTGTCAGGCCGGAATAACTCCCTATAATGCGCCACCACTGACACGGAACAACGGCAAACACGCCGCCGGGTCAGCGAGGTTCTCCTGAGAATCTCGGCAGAGAAAAGCAAAAAATGCTTGACTCTGTAGCGGGAAAGCGTATTATGCACACCCCGCGCCGCTGAGAAAAAGCGAAGCGGCACTGCTCTTTAACAATTTATCAGACAATCTGTGTGGGCACTCGAAGATACGGATTCTTAACGTCGCAAGACGAAAAATGAATACCAAGTCTCAAGAGTGAACACGTAATTCATTACGAAGTTTAATTCTTTGAGCATCAAACTTTTAAATTGAAGAGTTTGATCATGGCTCAGATTGAACGCTGGCGGCAGGCCTAACACATGCAAGTCGAACGGTAACAGGAAGAAGCTTGCTTCTTTGCTGACGAGTGGCGGACGGGTGAGTAATGTCTGGGAAACTGCCCGATGGAGGGGGATAACTACTGGAAACGGTAGCTAATACCGCATAACGTCGCAAGACCAAAGAGGGGGACCTTCGGGCCTCTTGCCATCGGATGTGCCCAGATGGGATTAGCTTGTTGGTGAGGTAACGGCTCACCAAGGCGACGATCCCTAGCTGGTCTGAGAGGATGACCAGCCACACTGGAACTGAGACACGGTCCAGACTCCTACGGGAGGCAGCAGTGGGGAATATTGCACAATGGGCGCAAGCCTGATGCAGCCATGCCGCGTGTATGAAGAAGGCCTTCGGGTTGTAAAGTACTTTCAGCGGGGAGGAAGGGAGTAAAGTTAATACCTTTGCTCATTGACGTTACCCGCAGAAGAAGCACCGGCTAACTCCGTGCCAGCAGCCGCGGTAATACGGAGGGTGCAAGCGTTAATCGGAATTACTGGGCGTAAAGCGCACGCAGGCGGTTGATTAAGTCAGATGTGAAATCCCCGGGCTCAACCTGGGAACTGCATCTGATACTGGTCAGCTTGAGTCTCGTAGAGGGGGGTAGAATTCCAGGTGTAGCGGTGAAATGCGTAGAGATCTGGAGGAATACCGGTGGCGAAGGCGGCCCCCTGGACGAAGACTGACGCTCAGGTGCGAAAGCGTGGGGAGCAAACAGGATTAGATACCCTGGTAGTCCACGCCGTAAACGATGTCGACTTGGAGGTTGTGCCCTTGAGGCGTGGCTTCCGGAGCTAACGCGTTAAGTCGACCGCCTGGGGAGTACGGCCGCAAGGTTAAAACTCAAATGAATTGACGGGGGCCCGCACAAGCGGTGGAGCATGTGGTTTAATTCGATGCAACGCGAAGAACCTTACCTGGTCTTGACATCCACGGAAGTTTTCAGAGATGAGAATGTGCCTTCGGGAACCGTGAGACAGGTGCTGCATGGCTGTCGTCAGCTCGTGTTGTGAAATGTTGGGTTAAGTCCCGCAACGAGCGCAACCCTTATCCTTTGTTGCCAGCGGTTAGGCCGGGAACTCAAAGGAGACTGCCAGTGATAAACTGGAGGAAGGTGGGGATGACGTCAAGTCATCATGGCCCTTACGACCAGGGCTACACACGTGCTACAATGGCGCATACAAAGAGAAGCGACCTCGCGAGAGCAAGCGGACCTCATAAAGTGCGTCGTAGTCCGGATTGGAGTCTGCAACTCGACTCCATGAAGTCGGAATCGCTAGTAATCGTGGATCAGAATGCCACGGTGAATACGTTCCCGGGCCTTGTACACACCGCCCGTCACACCATGGGAGTGGGTTGCAAAAGAAGTAGGTAGCTTAACCTTCGGGAGGGCGCTTACCACTTTGTGATTCATGACTGGGGTGAAGTCGTAACAAGGTAACCGTAGGGGAACCTGCGGTTGGATCACCTCCTTACCTGAAAGAACTGTACTTTGCAGTGCTCACACAGATTGTCTGATGAAAATGAGCAGTAAAACCTCTACAGGCTTGTAGCTCAGGTGGTTAGAGCGCACCCCTGATAAGGGTGAGGTCGGTGGTTCAAGTCCACTCAGGCCTACCAAATTTGCACGGCAAATTTGAAGAGGTTTTAACTACATGTTATGGGGCTATAGCTCAGCTGGGAGAGCGCCTGCTTTGCACGCAGGAGGTCTGCGGTTCGATCCCGCATAGCTCCACCATCTCTGTAGTGATTAAACAAAAAATACTTCAGAGTGTACCTGCAAAGGTTCACTGCGAAGTTTTGCTCTTTAAAAATCTGGATCAAGCTGAAAATTGAAACACTGAATAGTCGAAAGATTATTCGTGAGTCTCTCAAATTTTCGCAACACGATGATGAATCGAAAGAAACATCTTCGGGTTGTGAGGTTAAGCGACTAAGCGTACACGGTGGATGCCCTGGCAGTCAGAGGCGATGAAGGACGTGCTAATCTGCGAAAAGCGTCGGTAAGGTGATATGAACCGTTATAACCGGCGATGTCCGAATGGGGAAACCCAGTGTGTTCCGACACACTATCATTAACTGAATCCATAGGTTAATGAGGCGAACCGGGGGAACTGAAACATCTAAGTACCCCGAGGAAAAGAAATCAACCGAGATTCCCCCAGTAGCGGCGAGCGAACGGGGAGGAGCCCAGAGCCTGAATCAGTGTGTGTGTTAGTGGAAGCGTCTGGAAAGGCGCGCGATACAGGGTGACAGCCCCGTACACAAAAATGCACATGCTGTGAGCTCGAAGAGTAGGGCGGGACACGTGGTATCCTGTCTGAATATGGGGGGACCATCCTCCAAGGCTAAATACTCCTGACTGACCGATAGTGAACCAGTACCGTGAGGGAAAGGCGAAAAGAACCCCGGCGAGGGGAGTGAAAAAGAACCTGAAACCGTGTACGTACAAGCAGTGGGAGCCTCTTAATGGGGTGACTGCGTACCTTTTGTATAATGGGTCAGCGACTTATATTCTGTAGCAAGGTTAACCGAATAGGGGAGCCGGAGGGAAACCGAGTCTTAACTGGGCGTTAAGTTGCAGGGTATAGACCCGAAACCCGGTGATCTAGCCATGGGCAGGTTGAAGGTTGGGTAACACTAACTGGAGGACCGAACCGACTAATGTTGAAAAATTAGCGGATGACTTGTGGCTGGGGGTGAAAGGCCAATCAAACCGGGAGATAGCTGGTTCTCCCCGAAAGCTATTTAGGTAGCGCCTCGTGAATTCATCTCCGGGGGTAGAGCACTGTTTCGGCAAGGGGGTCATCCCGACTTACCAACCCGATGCAAACTGCGAATACCGGAGAATGTTATCACGGGAGACACACGGCGGGTGCTAACGTCCGTCGTGAAGAGGGAAACAACCCAGACCGCCAGCTAAGGTCCCAAAGTCATGGTTAAGTGGGAAACGATGTGGGAAGGCCCAGACAGCCAGGATGTTGGCTTAGAAGCAGCCATCATTTAAAGAAAGCGTAATAGCTCACTGGTCGAGTCGGCCTGCGCGGAAGATGTAACGGGGCTAAACCATGCACCGAAGCTGCGGCAGCGACGCTGATGCGTTGTTGGGTAGGGGAGCGTTCTGTAAGCCTGTGAAGGTGTGCTGTGAGGCATGCTGGAGGTATCAGAAGTGCGAATGCTGACATAAGTAACGATAAAGCGGGTGAAAAGCCCGCTCGCCGGAAGACCAAGGGTTCCTGTCCAACGTTAATCGGGGCAGGGTGAGTCGACCCCTAAGGCGAGGCCGAAAGGCGTAGTCGATGGGAAACAGGTTAATATTCCTGTACTTGGTGTTACTGCGAAGGGGGGACGGAGAAGGCTATGTTGGCCGGGCGACGGTTGTCCCGGTTTAAGCGTGTAGGCTGGTTTTCCAGGCAAATCCGGAGAATCAAGGCTGAGGCGTGATGACGAGGCACTACGGTGCTGAAGCAACAAATGCCCTGCTTCCAGGAAAAGCCTCTAAGCATCAGGTAGCATCAAATCGTACCCCAAACCGACACAGGTGGTCAGGTAGAGAATACCAAGGCGCTTGAGAGAACTCGGGTGAAGGAACTAGGCAAAATGGTGCCGTAACTTCGGGAGAAGGCACGCTGATGGTAGGTGAAGCGACTTGCTCGTGGAGCTGAAATCAGTCGAAGATACCAGCTGGCTGCAACTGTTTATTAAAAACACAGCACTGTGCAAACACGAAAGTGGACGTATACGGTGTGACGCCTGCCCGGTGCCGGAAGGTTAATTGATGGGGTCAGCGCAAGCGAAGCTCTTGATCGAAGCCCCGGTAAACGGCGGCCGTAACTATAACGGTCCTAAGGTAGCGAAATTCCTTGTCGGGTAAGTTCCGACCTGCACGAATGGCGTAATGATGGCCAGGCTGTCTCCACCCGAGACTCAGTGAAATTGAACTCGCTGTGAAGATGCAGTGTACCCGCGGCAAGACGGAAAGACCCCGTGAACCTTTACTATAGCTTGACACTGAACACTGGTCCTTGATGTGTAGGATAGGTGGGAGGCTTTGAAGTGTGGACGCCAGTCTGCATGGAGCCGTCCTTGAAATACCACCCTTTAATGGCTGGTGTTCTAACGTTGGCCCCTTATCGGGGTTGCGGACAGTGTCTGGTGGGTAGTTTGACTGGGGCGGTCTCCTCCTAAAGAGTAACGGAGGAGCACGAAGGTTGGCTAATCCTGGTCGGACATCAGGAGGTTAGTGCAATGGCATAAGCCAGCTTGACTGCGAGCGTGACGGCGCGAGCAGGTGCGAAAGCAGGTCATAGTGATCCGGTGGTTCTGAATGGAAGGGCCATCGCTCAACGGATAAAAGGTACTCCGGGGATAACAGGCTGATACCGCCCAAGAGTTCATATCGACGGCGGTGTTTGGCACCTCGATGTCGGCTCATCACATCCTGGGGCTGAAGTAGGTCCCAAGGGTATGGCTGTTCGCCATTTAAAGTGGTACGCGAGCTGGGTTTAGAACGTCGTGAGACAGTTCGGTCCCTATCTGCCGTGGGCGCTGGAGAACTGAGGGGGGCTGCTCCTAGTACGAGAGGACCGGAGTGGACGCATCACTGGTGTTCGGGTTGTCATGCCAATGGCACTGCCCGGTAGCTAAATGCGGAAGAGATAAGTGCTGAAAGCATCTAAGCACGAAACTTGCCCCGAGATGAGTTCTCCCTGAGACTTAGAGTCTCCTGAAGGAACGTTGAAGACGACGACGTTGATAGGCCGGGTGTGTAAGCGCAGCGATGCGTTGAGCTAACCGGTACTAATGAACCGTGAGGCTTAACCTTACAACGCCGAAGGTGTTTTGGCGGATTGAGAGAAGATTTTCAGCTCAGATTCAGAGTCCGAAGGGTTTTACGCTGAGACAAGGCGGCAAATGAAGCGAAGGAAGGAGCATACTGAAGTATGTGACTGACTTTCGGGAATGCAGCCGGCGCAGTATCAGTGGAAAAGACACAGGACAGAGCACAAAGAATTTGCCTGGCGGAGATAGCGCGGTGGTCCCACCTGACCCCATGCCGAACTCAGAAGTGAAACGCCGTAGCGCCGATGGTAGTGTGGGGCTTCCCCATGCGAGAGTAGGGAACTGCCAGGCATCAAATTAAACAGAAGGCCATCCATAAGGATGGCCTTTTTGCGTTTCTACAAACACTTCCTGTCATCATATCTACAAGCCATACCCCCGCAGATACGGTAAACTAGCCTCGTTTTTGCATCAGGAAAGCAGCTATGAACCACTCCTTAAAACCCTGGAATACATTTGGCATTGATCATAATGCTCAACACATTGTATGTGCCGAAGACGAACAACAACTACTCAATGCCTGGCAGCATGCAACCGCAGAAGGACAACCCGTTCTTATTCTGGGTGAAGGAAGTAATGTACTTTTTCTGGAAGACTATCGCGGTACGGTGATCATCAACCGAATCAAAGGTATCGAAATTCATGATGAACCTGATACGTGGTATTTACATGTAGGAGCCGGAGAAAACTGGCATCGCCTGGTAAAATACACTTTGCAGGAAGGTATGCCCGGTCTGGAAAATCTGGCATTAATTCCTGGTTGTGTTGGCTCATCACCTATCCAGAATATTGGTGCTTATGGCGTAGAATTACAGCGAGTTTGCGCTTATGTTGACTGTGTTGAACTGGCGACAGGCAAGCAAGTGCGCTTAACTGCCAAAGAGTGCCGTTTTGGCTATCGCGACAGTATTTTTAAACATGAATACCAGGGCCGCTTCGCCATTGTAGCCGTAGGTCTGCGTCTGCCAAAAGAGTGGCAACCTGTACTAACGTATGGTGACTTAACTCGTCTGGATCCTACAACAGTAACGCCACAGCAAGTATTTGATGCGGTGTGTCATATGCGCACCACCAAACTCCCTGATCCAAAAGTGAATGGCAATGCCGGTAGTTTCTTCAAAAACCCTGTTGTACCTGCCGAAACGGCTAAAGCATTATTGGCACAATTTCCAACCGCACCAAATTACCCCCAGGCGGATGGTTCAGTAAAACTGGCAGCAGGTTGGCTTATCGATCAGTGCCAGCTAAAAGGGATGCAAATGGGTGGGGCTGCGGTGCACCGTCAACAGGCGTTAGTTCTCATTAATGAAGACAATGCAAAAAGCGAAGATGTCGTGCAACTGGCACATCATGTAAGACAGAAAGTGGGTGAAAAATTTAATGTCTGGCTTGAGCCAGAAGTTCGCTTTATTGGTGCATCAGGTGAAGTTAGCGCAGTGGAGACGATTTCATGAAGGATAATACCGTTCCACTGAAATTAATCGCGCTGTTAGCAAATGGTGAATTTCACTCTGGCGAGCAGTTGGGTGAAACGCTGGGAATGAGCCGGGCGGCTATTAATAAACACATTCAGACACTGCGTGACTGGGGGGTTGATGTCTTTACCGTTCCGGGTAAAGGATACAGCCTGCCTGAGCCCATCCAGTTACTTAATGCAGAACAGATATTGAGTCAGCTGGATGGCGGCAGTGTGGCCGTGTTGCCGGTTATTGATTCTACAAATCAATATCTCCTTGATCGTATCGGAGAGCTTAAATCGGGCGATGCCTGCGTTGCAGAATACCAGCAGGCAGGTCGTGGTCGCCGTGGTCGGAAATGGTTTTCGCCTTTTGGCGCAAACTTATATTTGTCGATGTTCTGGCGTCTGGAACAAGGCCCGGCTGCGGCGATTGGTTTAAGTCTGGTTATCGGTATCGTGATGGCGGAAGTATTACGCAAGCTGGGTGCTGATAAAGTTCGTGTTAAATGGCCGAATGACCTCTATCTGCAGGATCGCAAGCTGGCAGGTATTCTTGTGGAACTGACTGGCAAAACTGGCGATGCGGCGCAAATAGTCATTGGTGCCGGGATCAACATGGCAATGCGTCGGGTTGAAGAGAGTGTCGTTAATCAGGGGTGGATCACGTTGCAGGAAGCGGGGATCAATCTCGATCGTAATACGTTGGCGGCCATGCTAATACGTGAATTACGCGTGGCGCTGGAACTCTTCGAGCAAGAAGGATTGGCACCTTATCTTTCTCGCTGGGAAAAGCTGGATAATTTTATTAATCGCCCAGTGAAACTTATCATTGGTGATAAAGAAATATTTGGTATTTCACGCGGAATAGACAAACAAGGTGCTTTATTGCTTGAGCAAGATGGAATAATAAAACCCTGGATGGGCGGTGAAATATCCCTGCGTAGTGCAGAAAAATAAGAAAGGGGAGCATTAGCTCCCCTGAAAATTATTTGCGTAGTCTGACCTCTTCTACCGCATGATTAGCACTTTTCGTCAGGATTAAACTGGCGCGCTCACGAGTAGGTAGAATATTTTGCTTTAAGTTCAGCCAGTTGATCTCTCTCCACAACGTCATGGCTGTCTTAATAGCTTCTTCCTTAGTTAATTTCGCGTAGTTATGAAAATAGGAATCCGGGTCTGTAAAAGCCCCTTCGCGGAATTTCAGGAAACGATTGATATACCATGTCTGAAGTAAGTCTTCCGGGGCATCAACATATATCGAAAAATCGACGAAATCAGAAACAAAAACATGATGCGGGTCGTGCGGATAATCCATCCCGCTCTGTAAGACATTTAATCCTTCAAGAATTAAAATATCAGGTTGAACAACAGTTTTATCTCCATCCGGGATCACATCATAAATAAGATGCGAGTAAACAGGAGCTGTAACGTTTGGCACGCCAGATTTGAGATCGGAAACAAACTTCACCAGACGATGCATATCATACGATTCCGGGAAGCCTTTCTTCTTCATCAGGCCACGCTCTTTAAGCACCTGGTTAGGGTGAAGAAAACCATCTGTGGTTATCAACTCAACACGGCGATGTTCCGGCCAACGGCTTAATAGCGCCTGTAATACACGGGCGGTCGTACTTTTCCCCACCGCGACGCTACCAGCAATGCTGATAATGTAAGGAATACGTTGCCCGTTGGTACCAAGAAACTGTTCCAGAACTGCCTGACGGCGCAGGTTTGAGCTTATATAGAAGTTCAGCAAACGCGACAGAGGCAAATAGATCTCGGCAACTTCTTCTAAGGAGAGATCTTCATTTATACCTTTGAGGCGGGCAATCTCTTCTTCCGTTAACGTCATGGGTACGGAATCACGCAGAGCTGCCCACTGGTTGCGGTCAAACTGTAGGTAAGGCGTCATTAACGTTTGCTCTTTTACACTCATAAGCATGTTTCTGGCGGTCATAGCTCTATCGGCAAAGCGATATTCGCCATGGCGCGTCACAGTTCAGTTTAATGGGATAATGGGCAGGAGGGTAACACCAGATGGGAAGGAATAATAAGAAAAAATCTCTTTCGGCGAGCTATCGTTGAAAAGCAATGTGACAGATATTCCATCTGATAAAAAGGATTGTGTCTTGATGGCGGTATGTTGTTAAGCAGAACGGTGCTGAAAAAGTGTGCTAATCAGCGCCTTCTTCGATGATTTCTTCATCGTCTCGAGCAAAATGTGACCAACAAAACAAATTATGCAATTTTTTAGTTGCATGAACGCGCATGTCTCCATAGAATGCGCGCTACTTGATGCCGACTTAGCTCAGTAGGTAGAGCAACTGACTTGTAATCAGTAGGTCACCAGTTCGATTCCGGTAGTCGGCACCATCAAGTCCGGTGGGGTTCCCGAGCGGCCAAAGGGAGCAGACTGTAAATCTGCCGTCACAGACTTCGAAGGTTCGAATCCTTCCCCCACCACCAATTTCGGCCACGCGATGGCGTAGCCCGAGACGATAAGTTCGCTTACCGGCTCGAATAAAGAGAGCTTCTCTCGATATTCAGTGCAGAATGAAAATCAGGTAGCCGAGTTCCAGGATGCGGGCATCGTATAATGGCTATTACCTCAGCCTTCCAAGCTGATGATGCGGGTTCGATTCCCGCTGCCCGCTCCAAGATGTGCTGATATAGCTCAGTTGGTAGAGCGCACCCTTGGTAAGGGTGAGGTCGGCAGTTCGAATCTGCCTATCAGCACCACTTCTTTTCTCCTCCCTGTTTTTTCCTTCTGTCTATTGCATTCAACAAGTCGGGCATGTTGCCTGGTTGATGTGGTGATATCACCGATTTATCCGTGTCTTAGAGGGACAATCGATGTCTAAAGAAAAGTTTGAACGTACAAAACCGCACGTTAACGTCGGTACTATCGGCCACGTTGACCATGGTAAAACAACGCTGACCGCTGCAATCACTACCGTACTGGCTAAAACCTACGGCGGTGCTGCTCGCGCATTCGACCAGATCGATAACGCGCCGGAAGAAAAAGCGCGTGGTATCACCATCAACACTTCCCACGTTGAATACGACACCCCGACCCGTCACTACGCACACGTAGACTGCCCGGGCCACGCTGACTATGTTAAAAACATGATCACCGGTGCTGCGCAGATGGACGGCGCTATCCTGGTTGTTGCTGCGACTGACGGCCCGATGCCGCAGACTCGTGAGCACATCCTGCTGGGTCGTCAGGTAGGCGTTCCGTACATCATCGTGTTCCTGAACAAATGCGACATGGTTGATGACGAAGAGCTGCTGGAACTGGTTGAAATGGAAGTTCGTGAACTTCTGTCCCAGTATGATTTCCCGGGCGATGACACCCCGATCGTTCGTGGCTCTGCTCTGAAAGCGCTGGAAGGCGACGCAGAGTGGGAAGCGAAAATTCTGGAACTGGCTGGCTTCCTGGATTCTTACATTCCGGAACCAGAGCGTGCGATTGACAAGCCGTTCCTGCTGCCGATCGAAGACGTATTCTCCATCTCCGGTCGTGGTACCGTTGTTACCGGTCGTGTAGAACGCGGTATCATCAAAGTGGGCGAAGAAGTTGAAATCGTTGGTATCAAAGAGACTCAGAAGTCTACCTGTACTGGCGTTGAAATGTTCCGCAAACTGCTGGACGAAGGCCGTGCTGGTGAGAACGTAGGTGTTCTGCTGCGTGGTATTAAACGTGAAGAAATCGAACGTGGTCAGGTACTGGCTAAGCCGGGCACCATCAAGCCGCACACCAAGTTCGAATCTGAAGTGTACATTCTGTCCAAAGATGAAGGCGGTCGTCATACTCCGTTCTTCAAAGGCTACCGTCCGCAGTTCTACTTCCGTACTACTGACGTGACGGGTACCATCGAACTGCCGGAAGGCGTAGAGATGGTAATGCCGGGCGACAACGTTAAAATGGTTGTTACCCTGATCCACCCGATTGCGATGGATGACGGTCTGCGTTTCGCAATCCGTGAAGGCGGTCGTACCGTTGGCGCGGGCGTTGTAGCTAAAGTTCTGGGCTAATTGCCGATAACATTTGACGCAATGCGCAATAAAAGGGCATCATTTGATGCCCTTTTTGCACGCTTTCGTACCAGAACCTGGCTCATCAGTGATTTTCTTTGTCATAATCATTGCTGAGACAGGCTCTGTTGAGGGCGTATAATCCGAAAAGCTAATACGCGTTTCGATTTGGTTTGCCTCGCGATCGCGGGGTGAAAATGTTTGTAGAATACTTCTGACAGGTTGGTTTATGAGTGCGAATACCGAAGCTCAAGGAAGCGGGCGCGGCCTGGAAGCGATGAAGTGGGTCGTTGTGGTTGCGTTGCTCCTGGTGGCAATTGTAGGCAACTACCTTTATCGCGACATTATGTTGCCGTTGCGTGCGCTGGCCGTAGTAATTCTTATTGCTGCAGCGGGCGGTGTCGCGCTGTTAACGACAAAAGGTAAAGCAACCGTTGCTTTTGCCCGTGAAGCGCGTACCGAAGTCCGTAAGGTCATTTGGCCGACTCGCCAGGAAACATTGCACACCACGCTGATTGTGGCTGCGGTTACCGCAGTAATGTCACTGATCCTGTGGGGACTGGATGGTATTCTGGTTCGCCTGGTATCCTTTATCACTGGCCTGAGGTTCTGAGATGTCTGAAGCTCCTAAAAAGCGCTGGTACGTCGTTCAGGCGTTTTCCGGTTTTGAAGGCCGCGTAGCGACTTCGCTGCGTGAGCATATCAAATTACACAACATGGAAGAGTTGTTTGGTGAAGTCATGGTTCCAACCGAAGAAGTGGTTGAAATCCGTGGCGGTCAGCGCCGCAAAAGCGAGCGCAAATTCTTCCCGGGCTACGTCCTCGTTCAGATGGTGATGAATGACGCGAGCTGGCATTTGGTGCGCAGCGTACCGCGTGTGATGGGCTTTATCGGCGGTACTTCCGATCGTCCTGCGCCAATCAGCGATAAAGAGGTCGATGCGATTATGAACCGCCTACAGCAGGTTGGTGACAAGCCTCGTCCGAAAACGCTGTTTGAACCGGGTGAAATGGTTCGTGTTAATGATGGTCCATTCGCTGACTTCAACGGTGTTGTTGAAGAGGTGGATTACGAGAAGTCTCGCCTGAAAGTGTCTGTTTCTATCTTCGGTCGTGCGACCCCGGTAGAGCTGGACTTCAGCCAGGTTGAAAAAGCCTAACTCAATGATCAAAAAAACGGCGATTTAATCGTTGCACAAGGCGCGAGATTGGAATACAATTTCGCGCCTTTTGTTTTTATGGGCATTGCCCGTAAAACGATTTTTTATATCACGGGGAGCCTCTCAGAGGCGCTATTACCCAACTTGAGGAATTTATAATGGCTAAGAAAGTACAAGCCTATGTCAAGCTGCAGGTTGCAGCTGGTATGGCTAACCCGAGCCCGCCAGTAGGTCCGGCTCTGGGTCAGCAGGGCGTAAACATCATGGAATTCTGCAAAGCGTTCAACGCAAAAACGGATTCCATCGAAAAAGGTCTGCCGATCCCGGTAGTTATCACTGTTTACGCTGACCGTTCTTTCACTTTCGTTACCAAGACTCCGCCGGCAGCAGTTCTGCTGAAAAAAGCGGCTGGTATCAAGTCTGGTTCCGGTAAGCCGAACAAAGACAAAGTGGGTAAAATTTCCCGCGCTCAGCTGCAGGAAATCGCGCAGACCAAAGCTGCCGACATGACTGGTGCCGACATTGAAGCGATGACTCGCTCCATCGAAGGTACTGCACGTTCCATGGGCCTGGTAGTGGAGGACTAAGAAATGGCTAAACTGACCAAGCGCATGCGTGTTATCCGCGAGAAAGTTGATGCAACCAAACAGTACGACATCAACGAAGCTATCGCTCTGCTGAAAGAGCTGGCGACTGCTAAATTCGTAGAAAGCGTGGACGTTGCTGTTAACCTCGGCATCGACGCTCGTAAATCTGACCAGAACGTACGTGGCGCAACTGTACTGCCGCACGGTACTGGCCGTTCCGTTCGCGTAGCCGTATTTACCCAGGGTGCAAACGCTGAAGCTGCTAAAGCTGCAGGCGCTGAACTGGTAGGTATGGAAGATCTGGCTGACCAGATCAAGAAAGGCGAAATGAACTTTGACGTTGTTATTGCTTCCCCGGATGCAATGCGCGTTGTTGGCCAGCTGGGCCAGGTTCTGGGTCCGCGCGGCCTGATGCCAAACCCGAAAGTGGGTACTGTAACGCCGAACGTTGCTGAAGCGGTTAAAAACGCTAAAGCTGGCCAGATCCGTTACCGTAACGACAAAAACGGCATCATCCACACCACCATCGGTAAAGTGGACTTTGACGCTGACAAACTGAAAGAAAACCTGGAAGCTCTGCTGGTTGCGCTGAAAAAAGCAAAACCGACTCAGGCGAAAGGCGTGTACATCAAGAAAGTTAGCATCTCCACCACCATGGGTGCAGGTGTTGCAGTTGACCAGGCTGGCCTGAGCGCATCTGCAAACTAATGCCTTTACGTGGGCGGTGATTTTGTCTACAATCTTACCCCCCACGTATGCTGCTTAAAGCAGGTTTATATCCGCGATATTCGAGGGGCGGCAAGGCCGTTACAAACTGAATAGCGACGGGTAGAAAAGATTTGTTCGTTGGAGTCTGGCCTATCCAGACCTCCGTCGAAGACCGCAGGTGTTTCGTAAGAGACTTAATACCCTGCGTAGACGGTGACAGAACGCTAAGATTATTCTTTTATATTCTGGCTTGTTTCTGCTCACCGTATTAAAGATGCTCTCTCCATTTGGAGGAGTGAAGTGAGTTCCAGAGATTTTCTCTGGCAAACATCCAGGAGCAAAGCTAATGGCTTTAAATCTTCAAGACAAACAAGCGATTGTTGCTGAAGTCAGCGAAGTAGCCAAAGGCGCGCTGTCTGCAGTAGTTGCGGATTCCCGTGGCGTAACTGTAGATAAAATGACTGAACTGCGTAAAGCAGGTCGCGAAGCTGGCGTATACATGCGTGTTGTTCGTAACACCCTGCTGCGTCGTGCTGTTGAAGGTACTCCGTTCGAGTGCCTGAAAGACGCGTTTGTTGGTCCGACCCTGATTGCATACTCTATGGAACACCCGGGCGCTGCTGCTCGTCTGTTCAAAGAGTTCGCGAAAGCGAATGCAAAATTTGAGGTCAAAGCCGCTGCCTTTGAAGGTGAGCTGATCCCGGCGTCTCAGATCGACCGCCTGGCAACTCTGCCGACCTACGAAGAAGCAATTGCACGCCTGATGGCAACCATGAAAGAAGCTTCGGCTGGCAAACTGGTTCGTACTCTGGCTGCTGTACGCGATGCGAAAGAAGCTGCGTAATCGCAGTTATCTTTTTAACGCATTCGCTTACGTATAAACTTATTCTGATATTCAGGAACAATTTAAATGTCTATCACTAAAGATCAAATCATTGAAGCAGTTGCAGCTATGTCTGTAATGGACGTTGTAGAACTGATCTCTGCAATGGAAGAAAAATTCGGTGTTTCCGCTGCTGCTGCTGTAGCTGTAGCTGCTGGCCCGGCTGCTGAAGCTGCTGAAGAAAAAACTGAATTCGACGTAATTCTGAAAGCGGCTGGCGCTAACAAAGTTGCTGTTATCAAAGCAGTACGTGGCGCAACTGGCCTGGGTCTGAAAGAAGCTAAAGACCTGGTAGAATCTGCTCCGGCTGCTCTGAAAGAAGGCGTGAGCAAAGATGACGCTGAAGCACTGAAAAAAGCTCTGGAAGAAGCTGGCGCTGAAGTTGAAGTTAAATAAGCCAACCCTTCCGGTTGCAGCCTGAGAAATCAGGCTGATGGCTGGTGACTTTTTAGTCACCAGCCTTTTTGCGCTGTAAGGCGCCAGTAGCGTTTCACACTGTTTGACTACTGCTGTGCCTTTCAATGCTTGTTTCTATCGACGACTTAATATACTGCGACAGAACGTCCGTTCTGTGTAAATCGCAATGAAATGGTTTAAGCGTGATAGCAACAGGCATTGCGGAAAGTGTTCCATTTTCCGGTCAACAAAATAGTGTTGCACAAACTGTCCCCCGCAGGACAGATGGGTCGACTTGTCAGCGAGCTGAGGAACCCTATGGTTTACTCCTATACCGAGAAAAAACGTATTCGTAAGGATTTTGGTAAACGTCCACAAGTTCTGGATGTACCTTATCTCCTTTCTATCCAGCTTGACTCGTTTCAGAAGTTCATCGAGCAAGATCCTGAAGGGCAGTATGGTCTGGAAGCTGCTTTCCGTTCCGTGTTCCCGATTCAGAGCTACAGCGGTAATTCCGAGCTGCAATACGTCAGCTACCGCCTTGGCGAACCGGTGTTTGACGTCCAGGAATGTCAAATCCGTGGCGTGACCTATTCCGCACCGCTGCGCGTTAAACTGCGTCTGGTGATCTATGAGCGCGAAGCGCCGGAAGGCACCGTAAAAGACATTAAAGAACAAGAAGTCTACATGGGCGAAATTCCGCTCATGACTGACAACGGTACCTTTGTTATCAACGGTACTGAGCGTGTTATTGTTTCCCAGCTGCACCGTAGTCCGGGCGTCTTCTTTGACTCCGACAAAGGTAAAACCCACTCTTCGGGTAAAGTGCTGTATAACGCGCGCATCATTCCTTACCGTGGTTCCTGGCTGGACTTCGAATTCGATCCGAAGGACAACCTGTTCGTACGTATCGACCGTCGCCGTAAACTGCCTGCGACCATCATTCTGCGTGCCCTGAACTACACCACTGAACAGATCCTCGACCTGTTCTTTGAAAAAGTTATTTTTGAAATCCGCGACAACAAGCTGCAGATGGAACTGGTGCCGGAACGCCTGCGTGGTGAAACCGCATCTTTCGACATCGAAGCTAACGGTAAAGTGTACGTAGAAAAAGGCCGCCGTATTACTGCGCGCCACATTCGCCAGCTGGAAAAAGACGACGTCAAACTGATCGAAGTTCCGGTTGAGTACATCGCAGGTAAAGTGGTTGCTAAAGACTACATTGATGAGTCTACCGGCGAGCTGATCTGTGCTGCGAACATGGAGCTGAGCCTGGATCTGCTGGCTAAGCTGAGCCAGTCTGGTCACAAGCGTATCGAAACGCTGTTCACCAACGATCTGGATCACGGCCCATATATCTCTGAAACCTTACGTGTCGACCCAACTAATGACCGTCTGAGCGCACTGGTAGAAATCTACCGTATGATGCGCCCTGGCGAGCCGCCGACTCGTGAAGCTGCCGAAAGCCTGTTCGAGAACCTGTTCTTCTCTGAAGACCGCTATGACCTGTCTGCGGTTGGTCGCATGAAGTTCAACCGTTCTCTACTGCGCGAAGAAATCGAAGGTTCCGGTATCCTGAGCAAAGACGACATCATTGATGTTATGAAAAAGCTCATCGATATCCGTAACGGTAAAGGCGAAGTCGATGATATCGACCACCTCGGCAACCGTCGTATCCGTTCCGTTGGCGAAATGGCGGAGAACCAGTTCCGCGTTGGCCTGGTACGTGTAGAGCGTGCGGTGAAAGAGCGTCTGTCTCTGGGCGATCTGGATACCCTGATGCCTCAGGACATGATCAACGCCAAACCGATTTCTGCAGCAGTTAAAGAGTTCTTCGGTTCCAGCCAGCTGTCTCAGTTTATGGACCAGAACAACCCACTGTCTGAGATTACGCACAAACGTCGTATCTCCGCACTCGGCCCTGGCGGTCTGACTCGTGAACGCGCGGGCTTCGAAGTTCGAGACGTACACCCGACTCACTACGGTCGCGTATGTCCTATCGAAACGCCTGAAGGTCCGAACATCGGTCTGATCAACTCTCTGTCCGTGTACGCACAGACTAACGAATACGGCTTCCTCGAGACTCCGTATCGTAAAGTGACCGATGGTGTGGTAACCGACGAAATTCACTACCTGTCTGCTATCGAAGAAGGCAACTACGTTATTGCCCAGGCGAACTCCAACCTGGATGAAGAAGGCCGCTTCGTTGAAGACCTGGTAACTTGTCGTAGTAAAGGTGAATCCAGCTTGTTCAGCCGCGACCAGGTTGACTACATGGACGTATCCACCCAACAGGTGGTATCCGTCGGTGCGTCCCTGATCCCGTTCCTTGAACACGATGACGCCAACCGTGCATTGATGGGTGCGAACATGCAACGTCAGGCCGTTCCGACTCTGCGTGCTGATAAGCCGCTGGTTGGTACGGGTATGGAACGTGCTGTTGCCGTTGACTCCGGTGTAACTGCGGTGGCTAAACGTGGTGGTGTCGTTCAGTACGTGGATGCTTCCCGTATCGTTATCAAAGTTAACGAAGACGAAATGTATCCGGGCGAAGCAGGTATCGACATCTACAACCTGACCAAATACACCCGTTCTAACCAGAACACCTGTATCAACCAGATGCCGTGTGTGTCTCTGGGTGAACCAGTAGAACGTGGCGACGTGCTGGCAGATGGTCCGTCCACCGACCTCGGTGAACTGGCGCTCGGTCAGAACATGCGCGTAGCGTTCATGCCGTGGAATGGTTACAACTTCGAAGACTCCATCCTCGTCTCTGAGCGTGTGGTTCAGGAAGACCGTTTCACCACCATCCACATTCAGGAACTGGCGTGTGTGTCCCGAGACACCAAGCTGGGGCCGGAAGAGATCACCGCTGACATCCCGAACGTGGGTGAAGCTGCGCTCTCCAAACTGGATGAATCCGGTATCGTTTACATTGGTGCTGAAGTAACTGGTGGCGACATCCTGGTGGGTAAGGTAACGCCGAAAGGTGAAACCCAGCTGACCCCAGAAGAAAAACTGCTGCGTGCGATCTTCGGTGAGAAAGCGTCTGACGTTAAAGACTCTTCTCTGCGCGTACCAAACGGTGTATCCGGTACGGTTATCGACGTTCAGGTCTTTACTCGCGATGGCGTAGAAAAAGACAAGCGTGCGCTGGAAATCGAAGAAATGCAGCTCAAACAGGCGAAGAAAGACCTGTCTGAAGAACTGCAGATCCTCGAAGCGGGTCTGTTCAGCCGTATCCGTGCAGTACTGGTAGCCGGTGGCGTTGAAGCTGAGAAGCTCGACAAACTGCCGCGCGATCGCTGGCTTGAACTGGGCCTGACCGACGAAGAGAAACAAAATCAGCTGGAACAACTGGCTGAGCAGTATGACGAACTGAAACACGAGTTCGAGAAGAAACTCGAAGCGAAACGCCGCAAAATCACCCAGGGCGACGATCTGGCACCGGGCGTGCTGAAGATTGTTAAGGTATATCTGGCGGTTAAACGTCGTATCCAGCCTGGTGACAAGATGGCAGGTCGTCACGGTAACAAGGGTGTAATTTCTAAGATCAACCCGATCGAAGATATGCCTTACGATGAAAACGGTACGCCGGTAGACATCGTACTGAACCCGCTGGGCGTACCGTCTCGTATGAACATCGGTCAGATTCTGGAAACCCACCTGGGTATGGCTGCGAAAGGTATTGGCGACAAGATCAACGCCATGCTGAAACAGCAGCAAGAAGTCGCGAAACTGCGCGAATTCATCCAGCGTGCGTACGATCTGGGCGCCGACGTTCGTCAGAAAGTTGACCTGAGTACCTTCAGCGATGAAGAAGTTATGCGTCTGGCGGAAAACCTGCGCAAAGGTATGCCAATCGCAACGCCGGTCTTCGACGGTGCGAAAGAAGCAGAAATTAAAGAGCTGCTGAAACTGGGCGACCTGCCGACTTCTGGTCAGATCACTCTGTACGACGGCCGCACAGGTGAACAGTTCGAACGTCCGGTAACCGTAGGTTACATGTACATGCTGAAACTGAACCACCTGGTCGACGACAAAATGCACGCGCGTTCTACCGGTTCTTACAGCCTGGTTACTCAGCAACCGCTGGGTGGTAAGGCGCAGTTCGGTGGTCAGCGTTTCGGGGAGATGGAAGTGTGGGCGCTGGAAGCCTATGGCGCGGCATACACCCTGCAGGAAATGCTCACCGTTAAGTCTGATGACGTGAACGGTCGTACCAAGATGTATAAAAACATCGTGGACGGCAACCATCAGATGGAGCCGGGCATGCCAGAATCCTTCAACGTATTGTTGAAAGAGATTCGTTCGCTGGGTATCAACATCGAACTGGAAGACGAGTAATTCTCGCTCAAACAGGTCACTGCTGTCGGGATAATTCCCGGCAGCGGATTGTGCTAACTCCGACGGGAGCAAATCCGTGAAAGATTTATTAAAGTTTCTGAAAGCGCAGACTAAAACCGAAGAGTTTGATGCGATCAAAATTGCTCTGGCTTCGCCAGACATGATCCGTTCATGGTCTTTCGGTGAAGTTAAAAAGCCGGAAACCATCAACTACCGTACGTTCAAACCAGAACGTGACGGCCTTTTCTGCGCCCGTATCTTTGGGCCGGTAAAAGATTACGAGTGCCTGTGCGGTAAGTACAAGCGCCTGAAACACCGTGGCGTCATCTGTGAGAAGTGCGGCGTTGAAGTGACCCAGACCAAAGTACGTCGTGAGCGTATGGGCCACATCGAACTGGCTTCCCCGACTGCGCACATCTGGTTCCTGAAATCGCTGCCGTCCCGTATCGGCCTGCTGCTCGATATGCCGCTGCGCGATATCGAACGCGTACTGTACTTTGAATCCTATGTGGTTATCGAAGGCGGTATGACCAACCTGGAGCGTCAGCAGATCCTGACTGAAGAGCAGTATCTGGACGCGCTGGAAGAGTTCGGTGACGAATTCGACGCAAAAATGGGTGCGGAAGCAATCCAGGCCCTGCTGAAGAGCATGGATCTGGAGCAAGAGTGCGAACAGCTGCGTGAAGAGCTGAACGAAACCAACTCCGAAACCAAGCGTAAAAAGCTAACCAAGCGTATCAAGCTGTTGGAAGCGTTCGTTCAGTCTGGCAACAAACCAGAGTGGATGATCCTGACCGTTCTGCCGGTACTGCCGCCAGATCTGCGTCCGCTGGTTCCGCTGGATGGTGGTCGTTTCGCAACGTCTGACCTGAACGATCTGTATCGTCGCGTTATTAACCGTAACAACCGTCTGAAACGCCTGCTGGATCTGGCTGCGCCGGACATCATCGTACGTAACGAAAAACGTATGTTGCAGGAAGCGGTTGACGCCCTGCTGGATAACGGTCGTCGTGGTCGTGCAATCACCGGTTCCAACAAGCGTCCGCTGAAATCTTTGGCCGACATGATCAAAGGTAAACAGGGTCGTTTCCGTCAGAACCTGCTCGGTAAGCGTGTTGACTACTCCGGTCGTTCGGTTATCACCGTAGGTCCATACCTGCGTCTGCATCAGTGTGGTCTGCCGAAGAAAATGGCGCTGGAGCTGTTTAAACCGTTTATCTACGGCAAGCTGGAACTGCGTGGTCTTGCTACCACCATTAAAGCTGCGAAGAAAATGGTTGAGCGCGAAGAAGCTGTCGTTTGGGATATCCTGGACGAAGTTATCCGCGAACACCCGGTACTGCTGAACCGTGCACCGACTCTGCACCGTCTGGGTATCCAGGCATTTGAACCGGTACTGATCGAAGGTAAAGCTATCCAGCTGCACCCGCTGGTTTGTGCGGCATATAACGCCGACTTCGACGGTGACCAGATGGCTGTTCACGTACCGCTGACGCTGGAAGCCCAGCTCGAAGCGCGTGCGCTGATGATGTCTACCAACAACATCCTGTCCCCGGCGAACGGCGAACCAATCATCGTTCCGTCTCAGGACGTTGTACTGGGTCTGTACTACATGACCCGTGACTGTGTTAACGCCAAAGGCGAAGGCATGGTGCTGACTGGCCCGAAAGAAGCAGAACGTCTGTATCGCTCCGGCCTGGCTTCTCTGCATGCGCGCGTTAAAGTGCGTATCACCGAGTATGAAAAAGATGCTAACGGTGAATTAGTCGCGAAAACCAGCCTGAAAGACACGACTGTTGGTCGTGCCATTCTGTGGATGATCGTACCGAAAGGTCTGCCTTACTCCATCGTCAACCAGGCGCTGGGTAAAAAAGCAATCTCCAAAATGCTGAACACCTGCTACCGCATTCTTGGTCTGAAACCGACCGTTATTTTTGCGGACCAGATCATGTATACCGGCTTTGCCTATGCAGCACGTTCCGGTGCATCTGTTGGTATCGATGACATGGTCATCCCGGAGAAGAAACACGAAATCATCTCCGAGGCAGAAGCAGAAGTTGCTGAAATTCAGGAGCAGTTCCAGTCTGGTCTGGTAACTGCGGGCGAACGCTACAACAAAGTTATCGATATCTGGGCTGCGGCGAACGATCGTGTATCCAAAGCGATGATGGATAACCTGCAAACTGAAACCGTTATCAACCGTGACGGTCAGGAAGAGAAACAGGTTTCCTTCAACAGCATCTACATGATGGCCGACTCCGGTGCGCGTGGTTCTGCGGCACAGATTCGTCAGCTTGCTGGTATGCGTGGTCTGATGGCGAAGCCGGATGGCTCCATCATCGAAACGCCAATCACCGCTAACTTCCGTGAAGGTCTGAACGTACTCCAGTACTTCATCTCTACCCACGGTGCTCGTAAAGGTCTGGCGGATACCGCACTGAAAACGGCGAACTCTGGTTACCTGACCCGTCGTCTGGTTGACGTAGCGCAGGACCTGGTGGTTACCGAAGACGATTGTGGTACCCATGAAGGTATCCTGATGACTCCGGTTATCGAGGGTGGCGATGTTAAAGAGCCGCTGCGCGATCGCGTACTGGGTCGTGTAACTGCAGAAGACGTTCTGAAGCCGGGTACTGCCGACATTCTCGTTCCGCGCAACACGCTGCTGCACGAACAGTGGTGTGACCTGCTGGAAGAGAACTCTGTCGACGCGGTTAAAGTTCGTTCCGTTGTATCCTGTGACACCGACTTTGGTGTATGTGCGCACTGCTATGGTCGTGACCTGGCGCGTGGCCACCTCATCAACAAAGGTGAAGCTATCGGCGTTATCGCGGCACAGTCCATCGGTGAACCGGGTACACAGCTGACCATGCGTACGTTCCACATCGGTGGTGCGGCATCTCGTGCGGCTGCTGAATCCAGTATTCAGGTGAAAAACAAAGGTAGCATCAAGCTCAGCAACGTGAAGTCGGTTGTGAACTCCAGCGGTAAACTGGTTATCACTTCCCGTAACACTGAACTGAAACTGATCGACGAATTCGGTCGTACCAAAGAAAGCTACAAAGTACCTTACGGTGCGGTACTGGCGAAAGGCGATGGCGAACAGGTTGCTGGCGGCGAAACCGTTGCAAACTGGGACCCGCACACCATGCCGGTTATCACCGAAGTAAGCGGTTTTGTTCGCTTTACTGACATGATCGACGGTCAGACCATTACGCGTCAGACCGATGAACTGACCGGTCTGTCTTCGCTGGTGGTTCTGGATTCTGCAGAACGTACCGCAGGTGGTAAAGATCTGCGTCCGGCGCTGAAAATCGTTGATGCTCAGGGTAACGACGTTCTGATCCCAGGGACTGACATGCCTGCGCAGTACTTCCTGCCGGGTAAAGCGATTGTTCAACTGGAAGATGGCGTACAGATAAGCTCCGGTGACACCCTAGCGCGTATTCCGCAGGAATCCGGCGGTACCAAGGATATCACCGGTGGTCTGCCGCGCGTTGCGGATCTGTTCGAAGCGCGTCGTCCGAAAGAGCCGGCAATCCTGGCTGAAGTCAGCGGCGTTGTTTCCTTCGGTAAAGAAACCAAAGGCAAACGTCGTCTGGTTATCACCCCGGTAGATGGCAGCGAACCGTACGAAGAGATGATTCCGAAATGGCGTCAGCTCAACGTGTTCGAAGGTGAACGTGTAGAACGTGGTGACGTAATTTCCGACGGTCCAGAAGCGCCGCATGACATTCTGCGTCTGCGTGGCGTTCATGCTGTGACTCGTTACATCGTTAACGAAGTTCAGGACGTATACCGTCTGCAGGGCGTTAAGATTAACGATAAGCACATCGAAGTTATCGTTCGTCAGATGCTGCGTAAAGCGACTATCGTTAATGCGGGTAGCTCCGACTTCCTGGAAGGCGAACAGGTTGAATACTCTCGCGTCAAGATCGCTAACCGCGAACTGGAAGCGAACGGCAAAGTGGGGGCAACTTACTCCCGCGATCTGCTGGGTATCACCAAAGCGTCTCTGGCAACCGAGTCCTTCATCTCCGCGGCATCGTTCCAGGAGACCACTCGCGTGCTGACCGAAGCAGCCGTTGCGGGCAAACGCGACGAACTGCGTGGTCTGAAAGAGAACGTTATTGTGGGTCGTCTGATCCCGGCAGGTACCGGTTACGCGTACCACCAGGATCGTATGCGTCGCCGTGCTGCAGGTGAAGCTCCGGCTGCACCGCAGGTGACTGCAGAAGACGCATCTGCCAGCCTGGCAGAACTGCTGAACGCAGGTCTGGGCGGTTCTGATAACGAGTAATCGCTCTTCTTAAGAAATAAGCCAGTCAGGTCATACTGACTGGCTTTTTTGTGCACAGAAAACCCCCAGCTAGGCTGGGGGTTCTGGAAAGCTTTCAGCTTTGAGCCAGTTATTAAAACCCCTTTTGATTTGTTAAAACACCTTGCGGTCTGGCAACTGCAAGTGTCAAACAAGAAATCAAAAGGGGGTCCCAATGGGGAACGAAAAGAGCTTAGCGCACACCCGATGGAACTGTAAATATCACATAGTTTTTGCGCCAAAATACCGAAGACAGGTGTTCTACAGAGAGAAGCGTAGAGCAATAGGCAGTATTTTGAGAAAGCTGTGTGAGTGGAAAAGCGTACGGATTCTGGAAGCTGAATGCTGTGCAGATCATATCCATATGCTTGTGGAGATCCCGCCCAAAATGAGCGTATCCGGCTTTATGGGATATCTGAAAGGGAAAAGCAGTCTGATGCTTTACGAGCAGTTTGGGGATTTGAAATTCAAATACAGGAACAGGGAGTTCTGGTGCAGAGGGTACTACGTCGATACGGTGGGTAAGAACACGGCGAAGATACAGGATTACATAAAGCACCAGCTTGAAGAGGATAAAATGGGAGAGCAGTTATCGATTCCCTATCCGGGCAGCCCGTTTACGGGCCGTAAGTAAGGAAGTTGGATGCAAATGTCAGATCGTGTGCGCCTGTTAGGGCGCGGCTGGTAAGAGAGCCTTACAGGCGCATTTGAAAAACCTCCGGCTATGCCGGAGGATATTTATTTGGCATTCCGGTTACGATTGAAAGCGCTTTCCCACGCATTTTCGAGTTTCTTCTTTCAAAACAACATTCCCCACCCACCACTCCTATCCCGTTGAATAAAAATCCCTTTCCCGAAAAATTTCCCGTTTGTTTTTGTTTTCGTGATGGTAGTGTGAAAGGATTCATGGAATCAGAAAATTACAAAAGATATAAACGTTACGTGAGGTGAAATCATGTTTGGAAAAGAAAGGCAACGTCAAATATTGGCATATTTGAATAAGCATGAGCGGGCTACGGTTAATCAACTCGCCATCTTATTCTCTGTCAGTAAAGAAACGATCCGTAATGACTTAAATTTATTAGCGGAGCAAGGGGTTGTTGAGCGTTGTCACGGCGGAGCAATAATATTACGTCGTATTTTCCATTCGCAGCCCGTTAATAACGTTGGAACCTCTATTGAAAAGTTCCTCAATCAGGTCAACCGGCGAAAGAATTCGATGACAAACAAGAAAGGGAAAATAATGATAAGCAAAGTTTGTATATTAGGATCTTTTAATGTCGATATTATTGCCAAGGTTGATCGCTTCCCTAAAAGCGGCGAGTCAATTCTTGCCAGCAATACCATTATCGGACCAGGCGGTAAGGGCGCAAACCAGGCGATGGCAGCCAGTAAATGCCCCGTGCAGGTACACTTTGTCGGCAAAGTTGGCAACGACCATTTCGGCCAGATGGCGCATGACCATCTCTCTTCATCCGACATACGCAGTTTTACCCTCTACCAGGATGGAGAGCATAAAACAGGAAGCGCCATAATATATGTTTCAGAGCCTGCGGGTGAAAATAAAATTGCGATTTATTCTGGCGCCAATCAATATATCACTGAAGCGGAAGTCGCCAGTATTGCGGGCGAGTTGACGGATGCCAAAATATTTCTGACGCAGCTGGAAAATAACTTTGAAGCAACTGTGCTGGCATTAAATATGGCGCATCGGTCGGGCGTGAAAACTATCCTTAACCCGGCCCCTTATTCTGACCGGGCAAAAGAATGCCTGCAGTATGTTGATTATCTGACCCCGAATGAAACAGAAGCGTCGCTGATGTCCGGTGTCGAAATTAATGATGTCGAGAGCGCGAAAGAAGCGGCGCAAATCATAAAATCCTTGGGGGCAAAAAACATCATTATTACGATGGGTTCTCAGGGGGCGCTGATTTATGACGGTGAACAATTTACCCATATTCCAGCGCTAAAAGCAGTAAGTATTGACACCACCGGTGCGGGGGATGCGTTTAACGGTGCGTTTGCTGCCGCGATTGCGCAGGGCCAGTCGTTGCTCAGTTCAGCAAAATTTGCCTCTGCGTTTGCTTCTCTGGCAGTTGAGCGGGAAGGCGCATCGAACATGCCTGAGTATGAAGCCGTACTATCACGTCTTGCTCAATATGAGAGGAAATAAAATGACGAGCCAAGTCCAGAACCCGTCTGATGTTTCAGGTACGATGAAGGTCGAAACCAATGGGGTAAACCCGGTTAGTGATAACGAACGTTATGGTTCGCCAGCCGGACTTTTCCCGATCTGGTTTTCATGGAATGTCTCTATCCTCGGTATTACCTATGGGATTTATGTTTACTCACTGGGGTTAAGCCTCTGGCAGGCGATTGTTGCCGGTGTTGTGGGTTATTTTTTATCAAGCACGCTGGTGGGGGTTCTGGCCGTTGGCGGGCCACGCACTGGGCTGCCTACCTTAACGCAGACCCGATTTGCCTTTGGTTATCATGGGAATAAGATCCCCACATTATTTGCCTATATTTCCAATATGGGCTGGAAAATCACCATTATTACGCTGTCCTCGACCACGGGTGCCGCCCTCTTTGCACGGTTATGGCCAACCGTATTTGCCGCAGAAAACGGTCACCCTACCCTAGGGTGCCTGTTGGGCTGGTTCGTGGTGACCTTAGCATTGACCATGTCCGTTGCCATCTACGGCCACCAGCTCATCATGAAGGTAGAAAAGTATATTGCATGGTTAACGGGCGGAATGAGCATCATCTTTATTATCCTGATCTTGCCGCATATTCACTGGTCGCAGGCGGGAGCCGCGCCTGATGCCGGGTTTTTAACGTTTATCGGCGGCATGGTTATGGCAATGACGATGGTTGGGCTGGGCTTTCTCAACTATGGCGGTGATTTCGCCCGCTATCTGCCGCGCAAAATCGCTGCCGGGAAAGTGATTTTCTGGACGTCTCTTGGGATTTCGTTTCCGGTTTCCATCTTGCTAATTTTAGGTGCCCTGCTGGCCGACAGTAACCCGGAACTGAGCGGAGCCGCAGCGTCCGAACCGATTGCGGCCTTAACCTCGTTCCTGCCGTTTTGGTTCTATGTGCCGTTTTCAATTGTGATCATCATCTCCCTGCTGGCGGCAGCCATTACAGGTGTTTACAGCTCGGGCCTCGCATTGCTGGCAATGGGCGTTCCAGCCAGTCGTTCAACCACTACCGCGATCAATGCGGTCATTATCGCATTCGGTGCTTTCTACTTATTGTTTGTTTCTGACTCGTTCCTCGCAACCTTTCAGTCATTCCTGGCGACGGTATCCGTCGTATTGGGATCGATGGGCGCGATCCAGCTTGTCGACTTTGCCCGGCAAAAGCGCTTGCACTGGAACACTGATATGGCGCAGCCCGCCGGGCTTGGCGGACGTAACGGTCGCTGGACGGCATTATTATCGCTGTTTGTTGCCTCGGTTATCGGCATGGGGACCATCACCTCTGGCGATCCGTGGATTGCTCACCTGGTCGGCTTCTTACTGACGGCAGAAACCAAAACCAGCGTGTTTGCGACAGCAAATATTGGCGTGGTGGTGGCGATGCTGGTGGGCGCAGCGCTGTATGCCATTTTGACATACATTTGCCATTGTGATGTTCCGCCGATTAAGAAGGGGGAAAGTCATGAATGATTCGTTAGCACAGGCACGCCAAAACTTTAAAAACCCTGATGTATGGCACCTACCTGCAACCTACTGGTTCTGGCATACCATTCCAGGCAAAGAGCAGATCGACAGCCAACTGAGGCAATTGCAGGCGGGAGGGTATGGTTCATTTCAGATAGCCGCACGTTTGAGCCTTCCGCTGGAGAGTTATCTCAGTGAGCAGTGGCTGGCAGCCTGCCGCTACACGGCTGATAAAGCTGCCAGTATGGGACTGATGATGGGTATCTACGATGATTACAACTGGCTTTCCGGGCACGCCGGGGGAAGGACTGTTGAAGGGAGAGACGAGCTGCGTGAGCGCCATCTTTTCTGGAGCCAGTCCAGCCGGTCTGGAGATGTACTGACATGTCGTCTTTCCGGGATCCGCTCTGCGGATGCGCAGGCGCTACAGCAGTGTGGAATGGAGTGGATTTTTGCTGGCGGTAAACCGGCGTGGGATGAATGGGAAATTGTCGCCGCGTATGCCACCTCTTCATCAGGTCAGTGCAATGTGGATGAAATCGTTGATGTTTCTTCATTAGCCCGCATCACCAAAGCAACCACAGAGGAATTTGAGGTCACCTTTACGGGAAGCGATCTGCCCTGGGGAGCGGACACGGTGATTACGCTCTTTGCCGCGGCACGTTGCCTGACCTCACGGATGATTAATTACCTGATGCCCGAGGCGGCAGAAAATTTTATTCGTGTTGGCTACGAACCTTACGCCCGCGCTTTTGGCGATCATTTTGGTAAGACGGTGGCGTATCTTTTTTTCGACCAGCCGCATGCCTGTTTTTGGCAATGGAATGAACATACTGGCGCAGTCAAATCCTCCTTAATGTATGAAAAAAGGTTCGTTGATGCATTGCAACAGGCACCTTACTGCCTGGCAGAAAACCTGATGTCCTTAGTTATGGATATTGGCAGTCGTACCGCACGTCGGCGCTGCGAGCTGTTTTCCTGTTATTCCAGCCAGGCGATGCGGGCCTTTTTTGGTACGTTGTCAGAATGGGCGCACCAGCAGGGAATACAGCTAAGTGGTCATGAAGTATTAGGTCACGTCAGTAGCTGGAATTTCGCCAGTAAAATCATCACCGAAGATAACCGGTGTAATTTTGCTATGGATTACTTTGCTCTCGATGGCTGGCGGGATATTACGGCTGTCGATTCGCGAAATAGCGAGCCGCAGATGGCGGCGAAGGTTGGTGACTCCGTGGCGCGCGCTCACGGGCGGAAAGGGTGCATTGTTGAGCAATATTATGCGCGGGTGAAGCCAGACACGCATTTTGCCGCCGGGCAGTGGGAAATTTCGCTGCATGACATCCGGTTGCAGGCATTGCGCCATCACCTCCTTGGTGCGCGGCAATTTTTGATGCATGCGTTCTGGCTGACGGATGGGGAGGCAAATGACGACGTATTAAGTAACCCGCGTTTTGATTTTGCGCCGGGCGTTAACTTCCAGCCTTGGTACGCCTTCCACGCCGGGTTTGCTCAGGAATCTGGTCGCCTTGCCGAATTTCTTGAGCAGGGGGAGCCGTATGTTGATGTTGGCGTACTCTACCCCAAACGGACTTTCTGGCACTGTGGCGTGGATGGCAACGAAGGGCAGTCAGGCGAATATTGGGCAAAACAACTCAGCGCTCAGGGATTTGAATATTTCTTTATTGATGAAGAGAATTTGCTCCAGGCTGATGGAACGCGCATTAACGGCATGAATTTCCCGGCGCTTCTGTTAGCGGACGTTAAGGTGGTGAAATCAGCCGCCACGCTCAGCCAACTGGAGCACTTTGTCGCCGCTGGCGGTCAGCTTCTGATCGCCGGTGAGCTTGCGGCATATAGCGAGGAAAAAGGTGAAGACCGTTCTCTCACCGAAAGGCTGCAAAAACTGATTGAGGCGCAACCGCAGTGCAGCACGTTAGCCGACACGCTGAAAAACGATCGTCCCTTTGTTGAGTGTCCCCCTCGGAAAACTGCCGTCTGGACGCGAATTACGCAGGATGACACATCACGTTACGTCAGCGTATTTAACGACGGTGATACCCCGCTCTACGGCTGGCTACATTTTCCGGGCCTCAGCGGGCAGTTGTCGGAGTGGCATCTTGCAACGGGAGAGGTTTCAGTGCTGGAAGAGCATCTCATGGGAAGTTATCCGCTACAAATCGAACCCTGGCAGGCCCGTTGTTTCTCATTACAGGTAGCGGAAAGTCGCCACGAGGTGGTGCTGGATAAGCGCTGGCAGCTGCTGGTGGATAACGTTTCCCGCCCCATTGAGGTAACAAAAGGGTGGGAGCAGCAGGGGATGGAGACGTGGTGTGGTCCGGGACGTTATCAGTTACACTTTGCGCTGGAGACGATTACCGACGATATTGAGCTTTATTTACCGCAAGTGCAGGGAAGCGTTGCTATCTGGCTTAACGATACGTTAATTGCCGAAAAGGGCTGGCCGGAATATCGCTTCACCTTGCCACAGTCTTTGCTGAAAAAGCGTAATGAACTGGCGGTAGTAGTCTACCCATCGGCTGCGAATCATTATTATTCTGCGAGTGCATGGCAGGGGAATGAGTGGGATCGCTGCGGTTTGACCATGCCACCACGCGTGCGAACAAAAGACAGCGTGGCGGTAATTGCCGGGTAAAGAGGAGGCGAAGAGAAATCTTCGCCATTTTCACACCTGAATAATATCATTAACGCAAAGATGCGGCCCTTTTAATAATGGGCAAGGATGCTCAGTGAAACTTTCATGAGCGATAAACCAGGTATTTCGCTTGCTCAATATTGTGGGTTTTTTCTTGCCATCAATATCTTCATTAGTTCCATCAAGAAGAATAATCGCTGCGCTAAAAGGTTGTGCATTGATACTAATAGGGCAGTAATGTAGCGTTGTGCTATAAAGTTCAATCACCGATTTTGCCGGAATGAAAAATGGCTCTGCAAGTTCACCATTAAACGTGTCTCCCTGCATCAACCCTCGTTTACCTAAAAACAGGAAAAAGTCGCTGGCGGCGATAATGACTTCACTCCCCTGGTGATATTCAAAGCCATTCTGGGTGGTATTTACCCCGCAAACATACCCAGCCTGAACGGGCATTTCACCATAGATTTGGCACTGAATGTCGCTCACGGCGGAGTATCGGTTTAAGCGCTCATCGCTTCTGACATACGCCACCTGATCCGCTGGTACAGAAATTTCATCTTTAAGGTATTTAAGCAATGAATCTACATTTATTACAGAAATTACGTTTCCGTATAAGTGAAATTCATCACTATGAATCGATAACGCCTTTTTGGGGTAAACTGACATGATATTCTTGACCATATTTTGGTGAGGGTAAAATTATTATATCCTGTTATTGCATTCTCTTTTTTTGACGGCGCTCTTGCTTTGCAATTAAAACTTTATGTCGTGTCCGTTAAAATAGTTGTCTTATTGAAATGGTTATTTCTTCTGGCAATTATGAAATAGCGTACTGAGACGTTATTTTAAGAAAGGCAGGGCGAAACGAGGAAGAAGCTTTTCGCCCTGGACAACATTCCTGCTGACGGCACTACCATAAAAAACACAACGCTTTCAACAACCTTGCGTTTTTCATCTTCCGTAGCGGCTCGGAATAAATTTATGTTGTTACATTCCGTCTCATAGCTTTTGCGAGGCGCGTCCCAGATAACTGTCCCAGTCTTTCCATACTGGCTGCAAACCCTGAGCGGTTAATGCGGCGGCAACCGCTTCAGGTCTGCGATCGTCGTGCGGTGTGAACTGTTCCAGCTCGGGGTGATTGTCGGCATAACCACCTGGCTGCGTTTTCGAAAAAGCGCTGACGTTATTAATTGCCAGCGGAATAACGCGATCGCGAAACCACGGTGATTCCCGCGTGGAGAGTGACAGTTCAATCTCCGGCGCAAGCAGCCGGAAGGCGCAGATGGTTTGCACTAACTGGCGTTCATCCATAATCGACGCAGGCTCAATGCCGCCAGTACATGGACGCAGGCGTGGGAAGGAGACAGAGTAGCGGCTTTGCCAGTAATGCTGTTGCAGCCATAGCAAATGTTCTGCAACCATATAGCAGTCAACGCGCCAGCTGTCGGAAAGGCCAATTAGCGCGCCGAGGCCTATCTTATCAATCCCCGCACGGCCCAGCCGATCCGGTGTTTCCAGACGCCAGAGAAAGTCCTGTTTTTTGCCTTTCAGATGATGGAGGGTGTATGTCGCCTCGTGATACGTCTCCTGATAAACCATCACTCCATCGAGACCAAGTTGCTTTAACTCGGCGTATTCTGCTTCCGCCAGCGGTTGCACTTCCATCTGTAGTGAAGAGAACTGCTCACGCAGAGCAGGGAGATGACGACGAAAGTAATCCATCCCCACTTTCGCCTGATGTTCACCGGTGACCAGCAACAAATGTTCAAAGCCCATCTCCCGGATAGCGGCGCTTTCTCTGGCGATATCCGCTTCATCCAGCGTTTTGCGCTTGATGCGGTTGCTCATGGAAAATCCACAATAGGTGCAGTCGTTAGCGCAAAGATTAGAAAGATAGAGCGGGACGTAGAAGCTGACGATGTTGCCAAATCGCTGGCGAGTCAGACGCTGCGCTCGCTGGGCCAGGGGTTCCAGATAGTCACTGGCGGCAGGTGATAACAGCGCCATCATATCGTCGCGGGTGAGTTGCGAGGCATTTAGCGCTCGCTCTACGTCAGCAGCCGTTTTGCTGTTGATACGCAGGTGGATATCGTCCCAGTCCAGTTGTCGCCAGCGATCGCTGAAGGTTTTCATGCCGATGCCTCCAGAAATCCGGTCAGTGGGCTGGTGGCATGAGCAAAATGACTGCGGCTGCCCGGTCCGGCCTGACGTGCCAGCAGGCCCGCTTCAACCGCCAGACGAAATGCCTTCGCCATGTTGATGGGATCGTCCGCGACGGCAATCGCCGTATTCACTAACACTGCATCGGCCCCCATTTCCAGCGCCTGCGTGGCATGGCTGGGAACGCCGATGCCAGCATCGACAACCACCGGAACCGTAGTTTGCTGGATAATAATCTCCAGCATGGCGCGGGTTTCCAGCCCCTGATTAGAGCCAATCGGCGCGCCGAGCGGCATCACCGCTGCACAGCCGACGTCTTCCAGACGTTTGCACAACACCGGATCGGCACCGCAGTAAGGCAGCACGACAAATCCCTGTTGCACCAGCGTTTCGGCGGCTTTCAGGGTTTCGATAGGATCGGGCAACAGCCAGCGGGCGTCAGGGTGAATCTCTAATTTTAGCCAGTTTGTGCCTAACGCTTCACGTGCCAGATGGGCGGCGAAGATCGCTTCCTCTGCCGTTTTCGCCCCGGAAGTATTCGGCAGCAGGGTCACACCCGCCGTGATAAGCGGTTCGAGGATAGCGTCGTTGTGCTGGCGCAAGTTGACGCGTTTCATTGCCAGCGTCACCAGTTGACTGCCGGAAGCGCGAATAGACTCCACCATCAGTTGTGAAGAGGCGAATTTCCCGGTGCCGGTAAACAGATGTGAATCAAACGTTTTGTCCGCAATACGTAACATCTCAACCCCCTGCAATAACCTGAAAAAGCAGGATCTGGTCGCCATCCTGCACGATATGTTGCGCCCACTGTTCGCGCGGGATGATTTGCTGATTAATCGCCAGCGCCGCACCCGCTTGTTGTTGATTGAGTTGCTCCAGCAGCTCGTGAACGGTTTGTCCGGCGGCGCATTGCATCGGTTGATCGTTAAACAGGATCTGCATTGCATCCTCCACATACCGGGCAACCACTGGCGCGGCGCAACGCCAGGCTGCGCCACTGGCTCGACTTACCGTCGAACAGTCGGAGTTCTCCCGCAGGCGTCTCTATACCGCTTAATAACTTAATTGCTTCCAGTGCCTGCAACGTGCCCATAACCCCGACCACCGGGCCAACCACGCCCGCCGTGCGGCAGTTGCGTTCAGGTTCCTGGTTATCTGGCCACAGGCAGCGGTAACACCCCCGCTCCCAGGGCGGCGTCAGTACCATCAACTGACCGCCAAATCCGACCGCGCTGGCGGTGATTAGCGGCGTGTTGAGTGCCACGCAGGCGGCATTAATCTCCTGGCGAGTCGCCATATTGTCGGTACAGTCGAGCACCACATCGGCTTGTGCAACCGCATCTTTTAACGCCTCACCTGTTAATCGTTGTTGCAATGCCGTCAGTTGAATGTCGGGATTCAACTGTGTCAGTCGCTGTTGGCTGACCTGCGATTTCGGGCTGTTGATATCTTCAGTGGTAAAGAGGATTTGTCGTTGTAGATTGCTTAAATGCACATCGTCGTCATCTGCCAGTATCAGCGTCCCGACGCCTGCGCCCGCCAGGTATAGCGCAGCAGGTGTACCCAGCCCGCCAAGACCAATAATCAGCACCTGGCTGTCGAGCAGTTTTTGCTGCCCGTCCAGAGCGATATCGTCGAGCAGGATTTGGCGGCTATAACGCATAAAGTCACGGTCATTCATCGCCAACTCCTGCAATTTCCAGCAGCTGTGCCGTTGCCAAACGCCAGTCTGCGGCTTGAGTAATGGCGCTGACGACGGCGATACTGCCGACACCCGTCGTCATCACCGCAGGCGCGCGCGCCAGACTGATACCGCCAATCGCCACGGTGGGATAATCAGCCAGGCGCTCAACATGCCGTGCCAGCTGTTCCAGCCCCTGTGGTGCGGAAGGCATCTGCTTGGTTTGTGTCGGGAACACATGTCCCAGCGCGATATAAGAAGGGCGTGCAGCCAGCGCGACGTCGATTTCCATATCATCATGGGTCGAAACGCCCAGCCGCAGACCTGCCGCGCGGATGGCGCTGAGATCGGTGGCCTGCAAATCTTCCTGCCCCAGATGGACGCCATAGGCCTGATGTTTGATCGCCAGTCGCCAGTAATCGTTGATAAACAGTCGTGCGTTATAGCGGCGGCCCAGCGCAATTGCCGCCACAACATCGGCTTCAACCTCTTCATCGCGCCGATCTTTGATGCGTAGCTGGAGGGTGCGCACGCCTGCATCCAGCAGGCGTTCGATCCACTGTACGCTGTCCACCACCGGGTACAGTCCTAAACGAAAGGGCACAGGAGGAAAATCAGGCTGATACATCACGCTTCCTCCTTACGCAGGTAGATTTCTCCGCCTCTGGCGCGGAAGTTCTCCGACATATCCGCCATTCCCGCTTCAATGGTTTGTGCGGCAGCGTAATCGCGCACTTCCTGACTGATTTTCATCGAGCAGAATTTCGGCCCACACATGGAGCAAAAATGGGCGACCTTGCCGGACTCTTGCGGCAGAGTTTCATCGTGATAAGCGCGGGCGGTAAACGGGTCGAGAGCCAGATTAAACTGGTCCTCCCAGCGAAATTCGAAGCGGGCTTTCGACATCGCGTTATCGCGAATTTGCGCGCCCGGATGCCCTTTTGCCAGGTCGGCAGCGTGGGCGGCAATCTTGTAGGTGATAAGACCTTGCTTAACGTCTTCTTTATTGGGCAGACCCAGGTGCTCTTTTGGCGTTACGTAGCAGAGCATCGCACAGCCAAACCAGCCGATCATCGCTGCACCAATCCCCGACGTGAAGTGGTCATAACCTGGCGCAATATCGGTGGTCAGCGGCCCGAGAGTGTAAAATGGCGCTTCGTGGCAGTGCTCTAACTCCTCGGTCATATTGCGGCGAATCATCTGCATCGGCACATGCCCGGGGCCTTCAATCATCACCTGTACGTCATATTCCCAGGCGATTTTGGTCAGTTCGCCCAGCGTATGCAGCTCGGCAAACTGCGCTTCATCGTTGGCGTCCTGAACAGAACCGGGGCGCAGGCCGTCGCCCAGCGACAGCGAAACATCATAAGCGGCACAGATTTCACAAATTTCGCGGAAGTGTTGATAGAGGAAATTTTCCTGATGATGGGAGAGGCACCATTTCGCCATAATCGAACCGCCGCGAGAGACGATGCCGGTCAGGCGTTTCGCGGTCATCGGTACGTAGCGCAGCAGCACGCCCGCATGGATAGTGAAGTAATCCACACCTTGCTCGGCCTGTTCCAGCAGCGTGTCACGGAAGACTTCCCAGGTAAGATCTTCAGCGATCCCGTTCACTTTCTCCAGCGCCTGGTAGATCGGCACAGTGCCGATCGGCGCCGGGCTGTTACGCAAAATCCACTCGCGGGTTTCGTGAATATAGCGACCGGTGGAAAGATCCATCACGGTATCTGCTCCCCAGCGCGTGGACCATACCAGCTTTTCCACTTCTTCTTCGATGGAAGAGGTGACCGCCGAGTTGCCGATATTGGCGTTAACTTTTACCAGGAAATTGCGACCAATAATCATCGGTTCTGATTCAGGATGATTAATGTTGGCGGGGATAATCGCGCGTCCGGCAGCGACCTCATCACGGACGAATTCCGCGGTGATATTTTCCGGCAAGCGTGCGCCAAAACTCATTCCCGGATGCTGGTGGCGTAAAACTTCGCTACGTATGCGCTCGCGGCCCATATTCTCGCGGATGGCGATGAACTCCATCTCCGGCGTGATGATACCCTGGCGGGCATAGTGTAACTGTGTGACGCGGCGGCCTGCTTTGGCGCGTTTTGGCGTTAATACGCCACTAAAACGCAGCTCGTCGAGGCCATCATCTGCCAGCCGCGCTTTTGTGTAATCGGAACTGCGCACGGTAAGTTCTTCGGTATCGCCGCGTGCATCGATCCACGGCTGGCGCAGTTTTGCCAGCCCTTGCTGCACGTTAATGGCGATCTGTGGGTCGCCATACGGGCCGGAGGTGTCATAGACCGGAATCGCTTCGTTTTCTTCGTACTGCGGCTGTTCTTTGCTACCGCCGATTAGCGTCGGGCTAAGCTGGATCTCACGCATTGGCACGCGCACGCCGGGGTGTGTGCCGGTGATGTAAATGCGTTTTGAGTTCGGAAAAGCGGTGCCCTCCAGAGTATCGATAAAATGTTGGGCCTGGGCGCGTTGTTCGCGGCGGGTCAGTTTTGTTGCAGACATAGCTCATTCCAAAAGTTAAGGACGTGGCTTGTCAGACGACGGATGAAGCAAGAGACGATCGCCGCAAAGGCGATGCGATAGCAGATTAACTCTTGTTCCCTTCGCAGGTATTAGCCTGATCAGGTTCCGCGGATCCCGAATGAACGGTCTCAGCCAGTTAAGGCACTCCGACAAGAAATTAGCCCCGCAGACGGGGCGTTGGCTGTAAATTACGCGTTAACCGCGCAGAACTCAAGCAGGATGTTTGACGCGAGCGGCATCAAGCACCAGCAGAATCAGCTTATCTTCCAGCACAAAGCGCGCTTCCAGCGCCTCGCCGATGTCAGATAAAACCTGTTGAAACTCAAGGTAATTATCGTGATCGATGGCGGTTTCCAGGCTGGAATCGTAGTAATCCATAATCTGTTGGGTATTGGCTTCAAGCTGGGGCCAAATCTTCGTGGCGCGAGCGAGTTGTCCGTTGCCTTCCAGCTTATGAAGAATGCGTTCATAAATACTGAAATGTCCGGCAGACAAGTAATCGACCAGGCTCTGGCAAAAATCATCAAGGGCTTTTTCATTTAGCCTCATGTACGATTCTTTACCAGGCTTAATGCCAACCAGATTGTAGTAAGCCACGAGCAGATGCTTACGTACATGTAGCCAGCGATCAACCAGTTTGTTACTTCCTCTGACGTGCTCCGTCAGGTTATCGAGCTGGTTAAGCATGATTGACTCCGCAAGTTTGAATTCAAAAACTGCTCAGTGAGAAATGTAAAAACCATGTTAAACATGCCAGTGATGCAAAGGTAGTGCAAGAGCTATGGATCGTATAATTGAAAAATTAGATCACGGCTGGTGGGTCGTCAGTCATGAACAAAAATTATGGTTGCCGAAGGGTGAATTACCCTATGGCGAAGCGGTAAATTTCGATCTTGTGGGCCAGCGCGCACTACACATCGGCGAATGGCAGGGAGAACCCGTTTGGTTAGTACAACAGCAGCGTCGTCACGATATGGGATCGGTGCGTCAGGTCATTGATCTGGATGTCGGGCTGTTTCAACTGGCTGGACGCGGCGTGCAACTGGCGGAGTTTTACCGTTCGCATAAATACTGCGGATATTGCGGGCATGAAATGTATCCGAGCAAAACCGAATGGGCGATGCTGTGCAGTCACTGCCGCGAGCGTTACTATCCACAAATCGCCCCCTGTATTATCGTTGCTATCCGGCGTGATGATTCGATCCTCCTCGCTCAACATACCCGCCATCGCAATGGTGTCCATACGGTACTTGCCGGATTTGTCGAAGTGGGCGAAACCCTCGAGCAGGCAGTCGCGCGTGAAGTGATGGAAGAGAGCGGAATTAAAGTTAAAAACTTGCGTTACGTGACTTCCCAACCGTGGCCGTTTCCCCAGTCTTTAATGACCGCGTTTATGGCGGAATATGACAGCGGCGACATCGTGATCGACCCGAAAGAATTGCTGGAGGCGAACTGGTATCGCTACGACGATTTGCCGTTACTGCCGCCGCCCGGTACCGTGGCGCGTCGTCTGATAGAAGATACAGTGGCGATGTGTCGGGCAGAGTATGAGTGATGATACACTGACCGCCTGACGCACTAAGGAACAGCCAAAATGACCGAACTTAAAAACGATCGTTATCTGCGGGCGCTGCTGCGCCAGCCCGTTGATGTCACTCCAGTATGGATGATGCGCCAGGCGGGTCGCTATCTACCGGAATATAAAGCCACGCGCGCTCAGGCGGGTGATTTTATGTCGCTGTGCAAAAATGCCGAGCTGGCGTGCGAAGTGACTTTGCAACCGCTGCGTCGCTATCCGCTGGATGCGGCGATTCTTTTCTCTGACATTCTGACTGTCCCGGATGCGATGGGGCTAGGGCTTTATTTTGAAGCCGGAGAAGGTCCGCGATTCACCTCGCCAGTCACCTGTAAAGCCGATGTCGATAAACTGCCAATCCCGGACCCGGAAGATGAGCTGGGTTACGTGATGAACGCGGTGCGTACCATTCGCCGCGAACTGAAAGGCGAAGCGCCGCTGATTGGTTTTTCCGGCAGCCCGTGGACGCTGGCGACTTACATGGTGGAAGGCGGTAGCAGCAAAGCGTTCACCGTGATCAAAAAAATGATGTATGCCGATCCGCAGGCGCTGCACGCGCTGCTCGATAAACTGGCGAAAAGCGTCACGTTGTATCTGAATGCACAGATCAAAGCTGGCGCCCAGGCAGTGATGATTTTCGACACCTGGGGCGGCGTGCTTACCGGGCGCGATTATCAACAGTTCTCGCTCTATTACATGCATAAAATTGTTGATGGTTTACTGCGTGAAAACGACGGTCGCCGCGTGCCGGTCACGCTGTTTACCAAAGGCGGCGGACAGTGGCTGGAAGCGATGGCAGAAACCGGTTGCGATGCGCTGGGCCTCGACTGGACAACGGACATCGCCGATGCGCGCCGTCGTGTGGGTGATAAAGTCGCGTTGCAGGGCAACATGGACCCATCAATGTTGTATGCACCGCCAGCACGCATTGAAGAAGAAGTGGCGACAATTCTTGCCGGTTTTGGTCACGGCGAAGGCCATGTCTTTAACCTCGGCCATGGAATTCATCAGGATGTGCCGCCAGAACATGCTGGCGTGTTTGTCGAGGCAGTGCATCGCTTGTCTGAACAATATCACCGCTAAGGAGTGATTATGGATCTCGCGTCATTACGCGCTCAACAAATCGAACTGGCTTCTTCTGTGATCCGCGAGGATCGACTCGATAAAGATCCCCCGGATCTGATCGCCGGAGCCGATGTCGGGTTTGAGCAAGGCGGAGAAGTGACGCGAGCGGCGATGGTGCTGCTGAAATACCCCTCGCTTGAGCTGGTGGAGTATAAAGTGGCACGTATCGCCACCACCATGCCTTACATTCCTGGTTTTCTTTCCTTCCGTGAGTATCCTGCGCTGCTTACCGCGTGGGACATGCTGTCGCAAAAACCGGATTTAGTGTTTGTCGATGGTCATGGGATCTCGCATCCTCGCCGTCTTGGCGTCGCCAGCCATTTTGGTTTGCTGGTGGATGTGCCGACCATTGGCGTAGCGAAAAAACGACTATGCGGTAAATTCGAACCGCTCTCCAGCGAACCGGGCGCACTGGCCCCGCTGATGGATAAAGGCGAGCAGCTGGCCTGGGTCTGGCGCAGCAAAGCGCGCTGTAACCCGTTGTTTATTTCTACCGGCCATCGGGTCAGCGTGGACAGCGCGCTGGCGTGGGTACAACGCTGCATGAAAGGCTATCGTCTGCCGGAGCCAACGCGCTGGGCGGACGCGGTGGCCTCGGAACGTCCGGCGTTCGTGCGCTTTACAGCAAATCAGCCCTAATTCAGGTAAACTGCGGATAATTTTCGTATCTGAGAACTCAACATGTTACAAAACCCGATTCATCTGCGTCTGGAGCGCCTGGAAAGCTGGCAGCACGTCACTTTCATGGCTTGCTTATGCGAACGCATGTACCCCAACTACGCCATGTTCTGCCAGCAGACAGGTTTTGGTGATGGGCAAATTTACCGCCGTATTCTCGATCTCATCTGGGAAACGCTGACCGTCAAAGACGCAAAAGTAAATTTCGACAGCCAGCTGGAGAAGTTTGAAGAAGCGATTCCTTCTGCAGACGATTTCGATCTGTACGGCGTTTATCCAGCAATCGACGCCTGCGTGGCGTTAAGTGAACTGGTCCATTCGCGTTTGAGTGGCGAAACGCTCGAACACGCGGTGGAAGTGAGTAAGACTTCCATCACCACTGTCGCGATGCTGGAAATGACTCAGGCTGGTCGCGAAATGAGCGATGAAGAGCTCAAGGAAAACCCAGCTGTAGAGCAAGAATGGGACATTCAGTGGGAAATTTTCCGACTTTTAGCCGATTGCGAAGAACGCGATATCGATCTGATAAAAGGGTTGAGAGCGGACCTGCGTGAGGCGGGTGAGAGCAATATTGGTATAATTTTTCAGCAATAAGACCAGAAAACGTGATTTAACGCCTGATTTGTCGTACCTGGAGTCTTCCCTTTCGCCCCCCGTCTGGTCTACATTTGGGGGGCGAAAAAAAGTGGCTATCGGTGCGTGTATGCAGGAGAGTGCTATTCTGGCATTTCCGTCGCACTCGATGCTTAGCAAGCGATAAACACATTGTAAGGATAACTTATGAACAAGACTCAACTGATTGATGTAATTGCAGAGAAAGCAGAACTGTCCAAAACCCAGGCTAAAGCTGCTCTGGAGTCCACTCTGGCTGCAATTACTGAGTCTCTGAAAGAAGGCGATGCTGTACAACTGGTTGGTTTCGGTACCTTCAAAGTGAACCACCGCGCTGAGCGTACTGGCCGCAACCCGCAGACCGGTAAAGAAATCAAAATTGCCGCAGCTAACGTACCGGCGTTTGTTTCTGGCAAGGCACTGAAAGACGCAGTTAAGTAAGATTGCGTGGCAGTGAACAGTTTTAACGAAGGGGTGGTTTCACCCCTTTTGTCTTTCTGGCGTCGATCATTGATGCTGGCTGGCGCTCTGTTTCTCACTGCCTGTAGCCACAACGCTTCACTTCCTCCCTTTACCGCCAGTGGATTTGCTGAAGATCAGGGCGCGGTCCGCATCTGGCGAAAAGACAGCGGCGATAATGTCCATTTGCTTGCCGTGTTTAGCCCGTGGCGCAATGGCGATACCACGACGCGAGAGTATCGCTGGCAGGGCGATAACCTCACACTTATCAATATCAACGTTTACAGCAAACCGCCGGTAAACATCCGGGCGCGTTTTGACGATCGCGGTGACTTGAGCTTTATGCAACGTGAATCCGACGGGCAAAAGCAGCAGCTTTCCAATGATCAGATCGATTTATACCGTTATCGTGCCGCGCAGATCCGCGAGATTAGCGATGCCTTACGCCAGGGGAGAGTCGTGCTGCGTCAGGGACGCTGGCATGCAATGGAGCAGACAGTAACCACCTGTGAAGGGCAAACCATTAAACCTGATTTAGATGCGCAGGCGATAGCGCATATCGAGCGCCGCCAGAGCCGCTCATCTGTTGATGTGAGCGTGGCATGGCTGGAAGCGCCCGAGGGTTCGCAATTACTGTTAGTGGCAAACTCTGATTTCTGCCGTTGGCAACCCAACGAGAAGACGTTTTGATTTACCAGTGGCCCATGCCCATATGACCGCCACCATCGCAACCACCGTAACCCATACCGTAACCGCGCGGGATACCCGCTTCAGCCAACGCAATATCGCGTTTAACCCGTAACTCGTCTAATGATTGACGCAGCGTTTCCATCTCTTTAGCAACGGCATTGATTTTGCTGCTATCCGGTGGGTTCGCGGCTAACAACGCGTTGTATTCATAACGCTTCGTCACCAGTTTTTGTTGCAGCACGCTGCTTTGGGCGTAAAAGTCATTATGAATTTTTTGCCAGACTGTCTGTTGTTCGCTGGTCAAGGGGGCGGCGTTTTGCTGCCACATGCCGTGTCCGCCGTGGGCGAATGCCGGTGTTGCTCCCATTGTCATTGCTGAAAGCGCCATCATGACCAGGGCAATTTTCGTGTTCCGTTTCATGACTCATCCTCATGTGGTTGTTTTCTTCGGGTATTTGCATTTTCCGTGCCAACTAAAAAAAACAGGTCTGATGGGCTTTCTGTTGCGGCAAGCGAGTAAAAATGACTCGCCAGTCGTGGAGAGTGAGTCGTTTTTACTCATTGAAACACAAGCCTTTGTGTTTCAGCGCAGGGTCACAGTCGATAAAAGATGGCATGATTTCTGCTGTTCAGAAGGAATGACTAAGCAAAGAGCAGATCGTTTTATGCAGCGACCAAAAGATACCTTAGCGAAATGGCTCAGCACGATTCTTCCGGTGGCGATTCTGGTGCTGGTAGGGTTGTTTGCGGTAACCGTCATTCGGGATTATGGCCGGGCGAGCGAGGCCGATCGGCAGGCATTACTGGAAAAAGGAAATGTACTCATTCGCGCTCTGGAATCAGGAAGCCGCGTGGGCATGGGTATGCGTATGCATCATGTGCAGCAACAGGCATTGCTGGAAGAGATGGCAGGGCAACCGGGAGTGTTGTGGTTTGCCGTGACTAATGCGCAGGGGATTATCGTTCTTCATAGCAATCCCAATATGATTGGACGCCCTCTGTATACATCCGACGAAATGAAGCAGTTAAAGCCAGAGGAAAACGCTCGCTGGAGACTGATGGATAACACAGGAAATGAACCTGCACTTGAGGTTTATCGCTTATTCCAGCCAATGTCGGCTTCCTGGCGCCACGGCATGCATAATATGCCGCGCTGCAACAACGAAGGTGCGCCATTGGGAGAGGCACAACAGGTTATTTTTATCGCTGTTGATGCCAGCGATCTGGTAGCTACTCAGGCAGGAGAAAAACGCAATACCCTGATTATTATCTTCGCGCTGGCGACAGTACTGCTGGCAAGCGTGTTGTCTTTCTTCTGGTATCGTCGATATTTGCGTTCGCGCCAGCTTCTGCAGGATGAGATGAAACGCAAAGAGAAGCTGGTGGCGTTGGGGCATCTGGCAGCAGGTGTCGCCCACGAAATCCGTAACCCGCTTTCATCCATTAAAGGGCTGGCGAAATACTTCGCCGAGCGCGCGCCTGCGGGTGGCGAAGCGCATCAACTGGCGCAGGTGATGGCGAAAGAAGCCGACCGTTTGAATCGTGTGGTAAGTGAGCTGCTGGAGTTAGTTAAGCCAACGCATCTGGCTTTGCAGACGGTGGATCCCAATACTCTGATTAACCACTCATTACAGCTGGTAAGCCAGGATGCAAACAGCCGGGAGATCCAGTTACGCTTTACCGCCAACGACACATTACCGGAGATTCAGGCCGACCCGGACCGGCTGACTCAGGTCCTGTTGAATCTCTATCTCAATGCCATTCAGGCTATTGGTCAGCATGGCGTGATTAGCGTTGTGGCAAATGAAAGCGGAGCGGGCGTGAAAATCAGCGTTACCGACAGCGGTAAGGGAATTGCGGCGGATCAGCTTGAAGCCATCTTCACCCCGTATTTCACCACCAAAGCCGAAGGTACCGGGTTGGGGCTGGCGGTCGTACATAATATTGTTGAACAACACGGTGGTACAATTCAGGTCGCAAGCCTGGAGGGCAAAGGCGCTACGTTCACCCTCTGGCTTCCGGTCAATATTACGCATAAGGACCCACAAGGATGACGCACGATAATATCGATATTCTGGTGGTGGATGATGACATTAGCCACTGCACTATCTTGCAGGCATTGCTGCGCGGCTGGGGCTATAACGTCGCGCTGGCGAACAGCGGGCGACAGGCGCTGGCACAGGTGCGGGAGCAGGTTTTTGATCTCGTGCTTTGCGATGTGCGAATGGCAGAGATGGACGGTATTGCCACGCTGAAAGAGATCAAAGCGTTAAATCCGGCGATTCCGGTACTGATTATGACTGCGTACTCCAGCGTTGAGACGGCGGTAGAGGCGTTGAAAACCGGGGCGCTGGATTATCTCATTAAGCCGCTGGATTTCGATAACTTGCAGGCGACGCTGGAAAAGGCGCTCGCGCATACGCACTGTGTTGACGCTGAAATGCCTGCGGTGTCTGCCAGCCAGTTCGGTATGGTTGGCAAAAGCGCGGCGATGCAGCACCTGCTCAGTGAAATTGCCCTCGTCGCGCCATCAGAAGCCACAGTGTTGATCCACGGCGATTCCGGCACGGGCAAAGAGCTGGTTGCCAGAGCGATTCACGCCAGTAGCGCCCGTCGCGAAAAGCCTCTGGTGGCACTTAACTGCGCGGCGCTCAACGAATCCTTACTGGAATCCGAATTGTTTGGTCACGAAAAAGGGGCGTTTACCGGCGCCGACAAACGGCGGGAAGGGCGCTTTGTTGAGGCAGATGGCGGCACGCTGTTTCTCGATGAAATTGGCGATATCTCGCCGATGATGCAGGTTCGCCTGCTGCGTGCCATTCAGGAGCGCGAAGTGCAACGTGTCGGTAGCAACCAGACTATCCCGGTTGATGTCCGGCTGATTGCGGCGACCCATCGCGATCTTGCCGAGGAGGTGAATGCCGGGCGTTTTCGCCAGGATCTCTACTATCGCCTGAACGTAGTGGCAATTGAAGTACCGTCGCTACGGCAACGGCGGGAAGATATTCCCCTGCTGGCTGACCATTTTCTTCAGCGGTTTGCCGAACGTAATCGCAAGGCGGTAAAAGGTTTTACGCCCCAGGCGATGGATCTGTTGATTCACTACGACTGGCCGGGGAATATTCGTGAACTGGAAAACGCGATGGAACGGGCGGTGGTGTTGCTGACCGGGGAATATATTTCCGAACGCGAGCTGCCGCTGGCGATTGCCGGTACGCCGATCCCGATGGCGCAAAGTCAGGATATTCAGCCGCTAGTGGAAGTGGAAAAAGAGGTGATTCTGGCGGCGCTGGAGAAAACGGGCGGTAACAAAACCGAAGCCGCCCGTCAGTTAGGAATTACGCGTAAAACGCTGTTGGCAAAACTGTCGCGTTAGTTCTGTTCGCGTTCGATGGCGCGCCAGCCGATATCTTTCCGGCAGAAGCAATCGTCCCAGTGGATATCGGTCATTAAGGTATAAGCACGTTTCTGCGCTTCAGCTACGGTATGACCCAGCGCGGTGACGCACAGTACGCGTCCGCCGCTGGTCACCACCTGCTCGTCATCCGCCAGTTTTGTGCCCGCATGGAACACTTTGCCGCCTGCCACTTCTTCCAGCGGCAGGCCGTGGATCACATCGCCGGTGCGATAATCACCCGGATATCCACCCGCAGCCATCACCACGCCGAGAGAAGCACGTTCATCCCACTCGGACGTTTTCTCGTCCAGCTTCCCTTCACAGGCCGCCAGGCAGAGTTCAACCAGATCGGACTTCATGCGCAGCATAATCGGCTGGGTTTCCGGGTCGCCAAAGCGGCAGTTAAATTCGATAACCTTCGGATTGCCCTGTTTGTCGATCATCAGGCCCGCGTAGAGAAAACCGGTGTAGGTGTTGCCTTCCGCCGCCATGCCTTTCACGGTTGGCCAAATGATACGTTCCATGGTGCGCTGATGAACGTCATCGGTCACTACCGGGGCAGGGGAGTAAGCGCCCATCCCGCCCGTGTTTGGTCCGGTATCTTTATCGCCTACGCGTTTGTGATCCTGGCTGGTGGCCATCGGCAGCACATGCTCGCCGTCCACCATCACGATAAAGCTCGCTTCTTCGCCGTCGAGGAACTCTTCGATAACAATGCGATGACCCGCGTCGCCAAAAGCGTTGCCCGCCAGCATGTCGTGCACGGCGGCTTCAGCTTCTTCCAGCGTCATCGCCACGATCACGCCTTTCCCGGCAGCCAGACCGTCAGCTTTAATGACGATTGGCGCGCCTTTCTCACGCAGATACGCCAGCGCAGGTTCTACCTCGGTGAAGTTCTGGTATTCCGCCGTAGGGATTTTATGGCGGGCCAGGAAATCTTTGGTAAACGCTTTCGAACCTTCAAGTTGCGCGGCACCTGCGGTTGGGCCGAAGATTTGCAGCCCGGCGGCGCGGAAGGTATCAACCACGCCTTTCACCAGCGGCGCTTCCGGGCCGACGATGGTTAGATCTACCTTTTCGTTTTGCGCGAAATCCAGCAGTGCCGGGATATCGGTCACGCTGATAGCAACGTTTTGCAGCGCGGGCTCCAGTGCAGTGCCTGCGTTACCCGGAGCAACAAACACAGTCTCAACCAGCGGCGACTGCGCCGCTTTCCAGGCCAGCGCGTGCTCGCGCCCGCCGTTACCAATCACTAATACTTTCATCTATTGCTCCATTAATGGCGGAAGTGGCGCATGTCGGTGAAGAGCATCGCAATACCGTGCTCGTCGGCAGCGGCAATCACTTCGTCATCACGGATAGAACCACCAGGCTGGATAACACAAGTCACGCCCGCAGCGGCGGCGGCATCAATACCGTCGCGGAACGGGAAGAACGCGTCAGAGGCCATCGAGGAACCTTTCACTTCCAGACCTTCATCGGCCGCTTTAATACCGGCGATTTTTGCGGAGTACACGCGGCTCATCTGGCCCGCGCCAATCCCGATGGTCATATTGTTTTTGGCATAGACGATGGCGTTAGACTTAACGAACTTCGCTACCTTCCAGCAGAATAGCGCATCACGCAGTTCCTGTTCGGTCGGCTGGCGTTTGGTGACAACGCGCAGTTCTTCTGCACCAACCATCCCCAGGTCACGATCCTGAACCAGCAGACCGCCGTTAACGCGTTTGAAATCAAGGCCCGGAACACGTTCGCCCCACTGACCGCAGGTCAGAACGCGTACGTTCTGCTTGGCGGCGGTGATTTTCAGGGCTTCTTCGCTGGCGGACGGTGCAATGATCACTTCGACAAACTGACGAGAAATGATGGCCTGTGCGGTTTCAGCATCCAGCTCGCGGTTAAAGGCAATAATGCCGCCGAATGCGGAGGTTGGGTCGGTTTTGTACGCGCGATCGTAAGCATCAAGAAGGGAATTGCCGATAGCCACGCCGCAAGGGTTGGCGTGCTTCACAATCACACATGCTGGCTCGGCGAACTCTTTCACGCACTCCAGCGCCGCATCGGTATCGGCGATGTTGTTATAAGAGAGGGCTTTACCCTGAACCTGGGTTGCGGTGGCAACAGAGGCTTCTTTCACGTTCTCTTCTATATAGAAGGCCGCCTGCTGGTGGCTGTTCTCACCGTAACGCATATCCTGCTTCTTAATGAAGTTCAGGTTCAACGTGCGTGGGAAGCGACCGGCGGCTTCTTTGCTTTCACCGTGGTAAGCCGGAACCATGCTGCCGAAGTAGTTGGCAATCATGCTGTCGTAGGCGGCGGTATGTTCGAAGGCTTTGATGGCGAGGTCGAAACGGGTTGCAAGCGTCAGCGATCCTTCGTTGTCATCCATCTCTTTAATAATGGCGTCGTAGTCGCTGCTCTTCACCACGATAGCGACATCTTTATGGTTCTTGGCGGCGGAGCGCACCATGGTTGGGCCGCCGATATCGATGTTCTCAACCGCATCTTCCAGCGAGCAGCCTTCACGAGCAACGGTCTGGGCGAACGGATACAGGTTAACAACCACCATATCGATAGGTTGGATCTGATGTTCTTCCATAATGGCATCGTCCTGGCCGCGACGGCCCAGAATGCCACCATGCACTTTCGGATGCAGGGTCTTCACGCGTCCATCCATCATCTCCGGGAAACCGGTGTAATCGGAAACTTCGGTCACTGGCAGACCCTTTTCTGCTAACAGACGGGCAGTGCCCCCTGTAGACAGCAACTCCACACCGCGTGCGGAAAGTGCCTGGGCGAATTCGACGATACCGGCTTTGTCAGAAACACTGAGCAGAGCGCGGCGGACTGGACGACGTTGTTGCATGGTAAATCCCCTGGATTTGACTATTACAGAGAGCGTTAGCTGAATTTTTCGCGAAAAACTCAGCTAACGCCCCTAACGGGGCATCCTTATTTTTCGCCCGCATTGTAACGAAAACGTTTGCGCAACGCTCGCGAATTTTTCTCTTTCAATGGTGATCACAATTTTGACAGAGGTTACCGTGGGGGAAAATACAGAAATTACATTGATGATTGTGGATAACTCTGTGCGTAAAAAGGTATAAAGCGGGGTTTTGCTGGGGAATGCAGCAGTCAGTCATTTTTCTGCAATTTTTCTATTGCGGATGCGCGGGAACTCCCTATAATGCGCCTCCATCGACACGGCGGATGTGAATCACTTCACACAAACAGCCGGTTCGGTTGAAGAGAAAAATCCTGAAATTCGGGGTTGACTCTGAAAGAGGAAAGCGTAATATACGCCACCTCGCGACAGTGAGCTGAAAGCCGCGTCGCAACTGCTCTTTAACAATTTATCAGACAATCTGTGTGGGCACTCGAAGATACGGATTCTTAACGTCCTCGGACGAAAATGAATACCAAGTCTCAAGAGTGAACACGTAATTCATTACGAAGTTTAATTCTTTGAGCATCAAACTTTTAAATTGAAGAGTTTGATCATGGCTCAGATTGAACGCTGGCGGCAGGCCTAACACATGCAAGTCGAACGGTAACAGGAAGAAGCTTGCTTCTTTGCTGACGAGTGGCGGACGGGTGAGTAATGTCTGGGAAACTGCCCGATGGAGGGGGATAACTACTGGAAACGGTAGCTAATACCGCATAACGTCGCAAGACCAAAGAGGGGGACCTTCGGGCCTCTTGCCATCGGATGTGCCCAGATGGGATTAGCTTGTTGGTGAGGTAACGGCTCACCAAGGCGACGATCCCTAGCTGGTCTGAGAGGATGACCAGCCACACTGGAACTGAGACACGGTCCAGACTCCTACGGGAGGCAGCAGTGGGGAATATTGCACAATGGGCGCAAGCCTGATGCAGCCATGCCGCGTGTATGAAGAAGGCCTTCGGGTTGTAAAGTACTTTCAGCGGGGAGGAAGGGAGTAAAGTTAATACCTTTGCTCATTGACGTTACCCGCAGAAGAAGCACCGGCTAACTCCGTGCCAGCAGCCGCGGTAATACGGAGGGTGCAAGCGTTAATCGGAATTACTGGGCGTAAAGCGCACGCAGGCGGTTTGTTAAGTCAGATGTGAAATCCCCGGGCTCAACCTGGGAACTGCATCTGATACTGGCAAGCTTGAGTCTCGTAGAGGGGGGTAGAATTCCAGGTGTAGCGGTGAAATGCGTAGAGATCTGGAGGAATACCGGTGGCGAAGGCGGCCCCCTGGACGAAGACTGACGCTCAGGTGCGAAAGCGTGGGGAGCAAACAGGATTAGATACCCTGGTAGTCCACGCCGTAAACGATGTCGACTTGGAGGTTGTGCCCTTGAGGCGTGGCTTCCGGAGCTAACGCGTTAAGTCGACCGCCTGGGGAGTACGGCCGCAAGGTTAAAACTCAAATGAATTGACGGGGGCCCGCACAAGCGGTGGAGCATGTGGTTTAATTCGATGCAACGCGAAGAACCTTACCTGGTCTTGACATCCACGGAACTTTTCAGAGATGAGAATGTGCCTTCGGGAACCGTGAGACAGGTGCTGCATGGCTGTCGTCAGCTCGTGTTGTGAAATGTTGGGTTAAGTCCCGCAACGAGCGCAACCCTTATCCTTTGTTGCCAGCGGTTAGGCCGGGAACTCAAAGGAGACTGCCAGTGATAAACTGGAGGAAGGTGGGGATGACGTCAAGTCATCATGGCCCTTACGACCAGGGCTACACACGTGCTACAATGGCGCATACAAAGAGAAGCGACCTCGCGAGAGCAAGCGGACCTCATAAAGTGCGTCGTAGTCCGGATTGGAGTCTGCAACTCGACTCCATGAAGTCGGAATCGCTAGTAATCGTGGATCAGAATGCCACGGTGAATACGTTCCCGGGCCTTGTACACACCGCCCGTCACACCATGGGAGTGGGTTGCAAAAGAAGTAGGTAGCTTAACCTTCGGGAGGGCGCTTACCACTTTGTGATTCATGACTGGGGTGAAGTCGTAACAAGGTAACCGTAGGGGAACCTGCGGTTGGATCACCTCCTTACCTGAAAGAACTGTACTTTGCAGTGCTCACACAGATTGTCTGATGAAAAGTGAAAAGCAAGGCGTCTTGCGAAGCAGACTGATACGTCCCCTTCGTCTAGAGGCCCAGGACACCGCCCTTTCACGGCGGTAACAGGGGTTCGAATCCCCTAGGGGACGCCACTTGCTGGTTTGTGAGTGAAAGTCACCTGCCTTAATATCTCAAAACTCATCTTCGGGTGAAGTTTGAGATATTTGCTCTTTAAAAATCTGGATCAAGCTGAAAATTGAAACACTGAATAGTCGAAAGATTATTCGTGAGTCTCTCAAATTTTCGCAACACGGTGATGAATCGAAAGAAACATCTTCGGGTTGTGAGGTTAAGCGACTAAGCGTACACGGTGGATGCCCTGGCAGTCAGAGGCGATGAAGGACGTGCTAATCTGCGAAAAGCGTCGGTAAGGTGATATGAACCGTTATAACCGGCGATGTCCGAATGGGGAAACCCAGTGTGTTCCGACACACTATCATTAACTGAATCCATAGGTTAATGAGGCGAACCGGGGGAACTGAAACATCTAAGTACCCCGAGGAAAAGAAATCAACCGAGATTCCCCCAGTAGCGGCGAGCGAACGGGGAGGAGCCCAGAGCCTGAATCAGTGTGTGTGTTAGTGGAAGCGTCTGGAAAGGCGCGCGATACAGGGTGACAGCCCCGTACACAAAAATGCACATGCTGTGAGCTCGAAGAGTAGGGCGGGACACGTGGTATCCTGTCTGAATATGGGGGGACCATCCTCCAAGGCTAAATACTCCTGACTGACCGATAGTGAACCAGTACCGTGAGGGAAAGGCGAAAAGAACCCCGGCGAGGGGAGTGAAAAAGAACCTGAAACCGTGTACGTACAAGCAGTGGGAGCCTCTTAATGGGGTGACTGCGTACCTTTTGTATAATGGGTCAGCGACTTATATTCTGTAGCAAGGTTAACCGAATAGGGGAGCCGGAGGGAAACCGAGTCTTAACTGGGCGTTAAGTTGCAGGGTATAGACCCGAAACCCGGTGATCTAGCCATGGGCAGGTTGAAGGTTGGGTAACACTAACTGGAGGACCGAACCGACTAATGTTGAAAAATTAGCGGATGACTTGTGGCTGGGGGTGAAAGGCCAATCAAACCGGGAGATAGCTGGTTCTCCCCGAAAGCTATTTAGGTAGCGCCTCGTGAATTCATCTCCGGGGGTAGAGCACTGTTTCGGCAAGGGGGTCATCCCGACTTACCAACCCGATGCAAACTGCGAATACCGGAGAATGTTATCACGGGAGACACACGGCGGGTGCTAACGTCCGTCGTGAAGAGGGAAACAACCCAGACCGCCAGCTAAGGTCCCAAAGTCATGGTTAAGTGGGAAACGATGTGGGAAGGCCCAGACAGCCAGGATGTTGGCTTAGAAGCAGCCATCATTTAAAGAAAGCGTAATAGCTCACTGGTCGAGTCGGCCTGCGCGGAAGATGTAACGGGGCTAAACCATGCACCGAAGCTGCGGCAGCGACGCTGATGCGTTGTTGGGTAGGGGAGCGTTCTGTAAGCCTGTGAAGGTGTGCTGTGAGGCATGCTGGAGGTATCAGAAGTGCGAATGCTGACATAAGTAACGATAAAGCGGGTGAAAAGCCCGCTCGCCGGAAGACCAAGGGTTCCTGTCCAACGTTAATCGGGGCAGGGTGAGTCGACCCCTAAGGCGAGGCCGAAAGGCGTAGTCGATGGGAAACAGGTTAATATTCCTGTACTTGGTGTTACTGCGAAGGGGGGACGGAGAAGGCTATGTTGGCCGGGCGACGGTTGTCCCGGTTTAAGCGTGTAGGCTGGTTTTCCAGGCAAATCCGGAGAATCAAGGCTGAGGCGTGATGACGAGGCACTACGGTGCTGAAGCAACAAATGCCCTGCTTCCAGGAAAAGCCTCTAAGCATCAGGTAGCATCAAATCGTACCCCAAACCGACACAGGTGGTCAGGTAGAGAATACCAAGGCGCTTGAGAGAACTCGGGTGAAGGAACTAGGCAAAATGGTGCCGTAACTTCGGGAGAAGGCACGCTGATGGTAGGTGAAGCGACTTGCTCGTGGAGCTGAAATCAGTCGAAGATACCAGCTGGCTGCAACTGTTTATTAAAAACACAGCACTGTGCAAACACGAAAGTGGACGTATACGGTGTGACGCCTGCCCGGTGCCGGAAGGTTAATTGATGGGGTCAGCGCAAGCGAAGCTCTTGATCGAAGCCCCGGTAAACGGCGGCCGTAACTATAACGGTCCTAAGGTAGCGAAATTCCTTGTCGGGTAAGTTCCGACCTGCACGAATGGCGTAATGATGGCCAGGCTGTCTCCACCCGAGACTCAGTGAAATTGAACTCGCTGTGAAGATGCAGTGTACCCGCGGCAAGACGGAAAGACCCCGTGAACCTTTACTATAGCTTGACACTGAACACTGGTCCTTGATGTGTAGGATAGGTGGGAGGCTTTGAAGTGTGGACGCCAGTCTGCATGGAGCCGTCCTTGAAATACCACCCTTTAATGGCTGGTGTTCTAACGTTGGCCCCTTATCGGGGTTGCGGACAGTGTCTGGTGGGTAGTTTGACTGGGGCGGTCTCCTCCTAAAGAGTAACGGAGGAGCACGAAGGTTGGCTAATCCTGGTCGGACATCAGGAGGTTAGTGCAATGGCATAAGCCAGCTTGACTGCGAGCGTGACGGCGCGAGCAGGTGCGAAAGCAGGTCATAGTGATCCGGTGGTTCTGAATGGAAGGGCCATCGCTCAACGGATAAAAGGTACTCCGGGGATAACAGGCTGATACCGCCCAAGAGTTCATATCGACGGCGGTGTTTGGCACCTCGATGTCGGCTCATCACATCCTGGGGCTGAAGTAGGTCCCAAGGGTATGGCTGTTCGCCATTTAAAGTGGTACGCGAGCTGGGTTTAGAACGTCGTGAGACAGTTCGGTCCCTATCTGCCGTGGGCGCTGGAGAACTGAGGGGGGCTGCTCCTAGTACGAGAGGACCGGAGTGGACGCATCACTGGTGTTCGGGTTGTCATGCCAATGGCACTGCCCGGTAGCTAAATGCGGAAGAGATAAGTGCTGAAAGCATCTAAGCACGAAACTTGCCCCGAGATGAGTTCTCCCTGAGACTTAGAGTCTCCTGAAGGAACGTTGAAGACGACGACGTTGATAGGCCGGGTGTGTAAGCGCAGCGATGCGTTGAGCTAACCGGTACTAATGAACCGTGAGGCTTAACCTTACAACGCCGAAGGTGTTTTGGCGGATTGAGAGAAGATTTTCAGCTCAGATTCAGAGTCCGAAGGGTTTTACGCTGAGACAAGGCGGCAAATGAAGCGAAGGAAGGAGCATACTGAAGTATGTGACTGACTTTCGGGAATGCAGCCGGCGCAGTATCAGTGGAAAAGACACAGGACAGAGCACAAAGAATTTGCCTGGCGGAGATAGCGCGGTGGTCCCACCTGACCCCATGCCGAACTCAGAAGTGAAACGCCGTAGCGCCGATGGTAGTGTGGGGCTTCCCCATGCGAGAGTAGGGAACTGCCAGGCATCAAATTAAACAGAAGGCCATCCATAAGGATGGCCTTTTTGCGCTGGGGCAAAAAATGCCGGATGCGACGCTGGCGCGTCTTATCCAGCCTACGCAGGGCCATACTTCGCATCATTCCCTCACATACGCCAGATTCAGCAACGGATACGGTTTCCCCAAATCGTCCACCTCAGAGCGCCCTGTAACCTTAAAACCCATCTTCTTATAGAACCCAACCGCCTGCTCATTTTGCTCATTAACATTGGTTGTCAGTTCCGAAACCATTGAGAGTGCGTGCTCGACCAACATCCGACCCACACCGCAGCCGCGCACATCAGGATCGATAAACAGCGCATCCACATGCTGCCCACTTAGCAACATAAACCCAACCGGCTGATCCCGCTCATTAACCGCGACCCACAACGGTGCTTCCGGCAGAAAGGAATGCACCAGCTCTTCCAGCTCGGCCCGATACTCTGCGGATAAAAAATCGTGAGTGGCATCGACAGAACGACACCAAATCGCAACGAGTTCCTCCCCTTCCTCATGCCGTGAGCGGCGAATACTCATAACCATTTTCACTCCTTTTAGCCATTCTTATATTCTAACGTAGCCTTTTCCTTGAAACTTTCTCACCTTCAACATGCAGGCTCGACATTGGTAAATTTTCTGGGTATCTTCAGCTGTCTGGATGTCTAAACGTATAAGCGTATGTAGTGAGGTAATCAGGTTATGCCGATTCGTGTGCCGGACGAGCTACCCGCCGTCAATTTCTTGCGTGAAGAAAACGTCTTTGTGATGACAACTTCTCGCGCTTCTGGTCAGGAAATTCGTCCGCTAAAGGTGCTTATCCTTAACCTGATGCCGAAGAAGATCGAAACTGAAAATCAGTTTCTGCGCCTGCTTTCAAACTCGCCTTTGCAGGTTGATATCCAACTGTTACGCATTGATTCCCGTGAGTCGCGCAACACGCCCGCAGAGCATCTGAACAACTTCTACTGCAACTTTGAAGACATACAGGAACAGAACTTTGACGGCTTGATAGTCACCGGCGCGCCGCTGGGCCTGGTTGAGTTTAATGACGTCGCATACTGGCCGCAGATCAAACAGGTGCTGGAATGGTCGAAAGATCACGTCACCTCAACACTTTTTGTCTGTTGGGCGGTACAAGCTGCGCTCAATATCCTCTACGGCATTCCTAAACAAACCCGTACTGACAAACTCTCTGGCGTTTATGAGCATCACATTCTCCATCCTCATGCGCTCCTGACGCGTGGCTTTGATGATTCATTCCTGGCACCGCATTCGCGCTACGCTGACTTTCCGGCAGCGTTGATTCGTGATTACACCGATCTGGAAATTCTGGCGGAGACGGAACAAGGAGACGCCTACCTGTTCGCCAGCAAAGATAAGCGTATAGCCTTTGTGACGGGCCATCCCGAATATGATGCGCAAACTCTGGCGCAGGAATATTTCCGCGATGTGGAAGCCGGATTGAATCCAGATGTACCGTATAACTATTTCCCGCATAACAATCCACAAAATACACCGCGAGCAAGCTGGCGTAGTCATGGTAATTTGCTGTTTACCAACTGGCTCAACTATTACGTCTACCAGATCACGCCATATGATCTACGGCACATGAATCCAACGCTGGATTAATCTTCTGTGATAGTCGATCGTTAAGCGATTCAGCACCTTATCTCGGGCACCTTCGGGTGCTTTTTTATTTCCGAAATACACCTCACCAAGTAAATAAATTTTATTTGTGTTGTTATCAATAGGTTAAGTTGTATTTTTGTTTAAAATGGAAATTGTTTTTGATTTTGCGTTTTAAATGAGTAGTCTTAGTTGTGCTGAACGAAAAGCACACAACGATCCTTCGTTCACAGTGGGGAAGTTTTCGGATCCATGACGGGGAGCTGCACGATGACTGAACAGGCAACAACAACCGATGAACTGGCTTTCACAAGGCCGTATGGCGAGCAGGAGAAGCAAATTCTTACTGCCGAAGCGGTAGAATTTCTGACTGAGCTGGTGACGCATTTTACGCCACAACGCAATAAACTTCTGGCAGCGCGCATTCAGCAGCAGCAGGATATCGATAACGGAACGTTGCCTGATTTCATTTCGGAAACAGCTTCCATTCGTGAAAGCGGCTGGAAAATTCGCGGGATTCCTGCGGACTTACAAGACCGCCGCGTAGAGATTACCGGGCCCGTTGAGCGCAAGATGGTGATCAACGCACTGAACGCCAATGTGAAAGTCTTTATGGCCGATTTCGAAGATTCACTGGCCCCGGACTGGAACAAAGTGATCGACGGGCAAATTAACCTGCGCGATGCGGTTAACGGCACCATCAGTTACACCAATGAAGCAGGCAAAATTTATCAGCTCAAGCCCAATCCAGCGGTTTTGATTTGTCGGGTACGCGGTCTGCACTTGCCGGAAAAACATGTCATCTGGCGCGGCGAAGCGACTCCTGGCAGCCTGTTTGATTTTGCGCTCTATTTCTTCCACAACTACCAGGCCTTACTGGCAAAGGGCAGCGGTCCCTATTTCTATCTGCCAAAAACCCAGTCATGGCAGGAAGCGGCATGGTGGAGCGACGTTTTCAGCTATGCCGAAGATCGCTTTAACCTACCGCGTGGCACCATCAAGGCGACGTTGCTGATTGAAACGCTGCCCGCCGTGTTCCAGATGGACGAAATCCTTCACGCGCTGCGCGACCATATTGTCGGTCTGAACTGTGGTCGCTGGGATTACATCTTCAGCTATATCAAGACATTGAAAAACTATCCCGATCGCGTCCTGCCAGACAGACAGGCAGTGACGATGGAAAAACCCTTCCTGAATGCTTACTCACGCCTGTTGATTAAAACCTGCCATAAACGTGGTGCTTTTGCGATGGGCGGCATGGCGGCGTTTATTCCGAGCAAAGATGAAGAGCGCAATAACCAGGTGCTCAACAAAGTGAAAGCGGATAAATCGCTGGAAGCCAATAACGGTCACGATGGCACATGGATCGCACATCCAGGCCTTGCGGACACGGCAATGGCGGTATTCAACGACATTCTCGGCTCCCGTAAAAACCAGCTTAAGGTGATGCGCGAACAAGACGCCCCGATTACAGCCGATCAACTGCTGGCACCTTGTGACGGTGAACGCACCGAAGAAGGGATGCGCGCCAATATTCGCGTGGCTGTGCAGTACATCGAAGCGTGGATTTCCGGCAACGGCTGCGTGCCGATTTATGGCCTGATGGAAGATGCGGCGACGGCTGAAATCTCGCGTACCTCTATCTGGCAGTGGATCCATCATCGAAAAACGTTGAGCAATGGCAAACCGGTTACTAAAGCTCTGTTCCGCCAGATGCTTGCGGAAGAGATGAAAGTGATTGCCAGTGAATTGGGCGAACAACGTTTCAATAACGGACGCTTCGAGGATGCCGCACGCCTGATGGAACAGATCACCACATCTGATGAGTTAATTGATTTCCTGACCCTGCCAGGCTACCGCCTGTTAGCGTAAACCACCACATAACTATGGAGCATCTGCACATGAAAACCCGTACACAACAAATCGAAGAATTACAGAAAGAGTGGACTCAACCGCGCTGGGAAGGCATTACCCGCCCGTATAGCGCGGAGGATGTGGTGAAATTACGCGGTTCGGTCAATCCAGAATGCACGCTGGCGCAACTGGGCGCGGCGAAAATGTGGCGACTGCTGCACGGTGAATCGAAAAAAGGTTATATCAACAGCCTCGGTGCACTGACTGGCGGTCAGGCGTTGCAACAGGCGAAAGCGGGTATTGAAGCGGTCTATCTGTCTGGCTGGCAGGTAGCGGCGGACGCTAACCTCGCGGCCAGTATGTACCCTGACCAGTCGTTGTATCCGGCGAACTCAGTGCCAGCAGTAGTGGAAAGGATCAACAACACTTTCCGCCGTGCCGATCAGATCCAGTGGTCTTCCGGTATTGAGCCTGGCGATCCGCGCTATGTCGATTACTTCCTGCCGATCGTCGCCGATGCGGAGGCCGGTTTTGGCGGTGTACTGAATGCCTTTGAACTGATGAAAGCGATGATTGAAGCCGGTGTAGCGGCAGTTCACTTCGAAGATCAGCTGGCGTCAGTGAAGAAATGCGGTCACATGGGCGGCAAAGTTTTGGTGCCCACTCAGGAAGCTATTCAGAAACTGGTTGCCGCGCGTCTGGCCGCTGACGTGACAGGCGTTCCAACCCTGCTGGTTGCACGTACCGATGCCGATGCGGCGGATCTAATCACCTCCGATTGCGACCCGTATGACAGCGAATTTATTACCGGTGAGCGTACTAACGAAGGCTTTTTCCGTACTCATGCAGGTATTGAACAAGCAATCAGCCGTGGCCTGGCGTACGCGCCGTATGCTGACCTGGTTTGGTGTGAAACCTCCACGCCGGATCTGGAACTGGCGCGTCGCTTTGCACAAGCCATTCACGCGAAATATCCGGGCAAACTGCTGGCTTATAACTGCTCGCCGTCGTTCAACTGGCAGAAGAACCTCGACGATAAAACTATTGCCAGCTTTCAGCAGCAGCTGTCGGATATGGGCTACAAGTTCCAGTTCATCACCCTGGCGGGTATCCACAGCATGTGGTTCAACATGTTCGACCTGGCAAACGCCTATGCCCAGGGCGAGGGCATGAAGCATTACGTTGAGAAAGTCCAGCAACCGGAATTCGCCGCCGCGAAAGATGGCTACACCTTTGTTTCTCACCAGCAGGAAGTGGGTACTGGCTACTTCGATAAGGTGACGACCATTATTCAGGGCGGCACGTCTTCAGTTACTGCGCTGACCGGCTCCACCGAAGAATCGCAGTTCTAAGCAACCTACAGCCGTTGCCGAATGTAGGCCGGATAAGGCGTTTACGCCGAATCCGGCAATTCTCTGTTTTCGATGAGGGCACCTAATGTCGCGTGGCCTGGAATTACTGATTGCACAAACCATTTTGCAAGGCTTCGACGCTCAGTATGGTCGATTCCTCGAAGTGACTTCTGGGGCACAGCAGCGTTTCGAACAAGCCGACTGGCATGCTGTCCAGCAGGCGATGAAAAGCCGCATCCATCTTTACGATCATCACGTGGGGCTGGTCGTGGAGCAACTGCGCTGTATCACCAACGGCAAAAGCACGGACGCGGCATTTTTACTGCGCGTCAAAGAGCACTACACGCGGCTGTTGCCGGAGTACCCGCGCTTCGAGATTGCGGAGAGCTTTTTCAACTCCGTGTACTGTCGGTTATTTGACCACCGCTCGCTTACTCCCGAGCGGCTTTTTATCTTCAGCTCCCAGCCAGAGCGTCGTTTTCGTACCATTCCACGCCCGCTGGCGAAAGACTTTTACCCCGATCACGGCTGGGACTCACTGCTGATGCGCGTTCTCAGCGACCTGCCGCTGCGTCTGCGCTGGCAAAATAAAAGCCGTGACATTCATTACATCATTCGCCATCTGACAGAAATGTTGGGGACAGACAACCTCGCGGAAAGCCATTTACAGGTGGCGAACGAACTGTTTTACCGCAATAAAGCTGCCTGGCTGGTGGGTAAACTAATAACACCTTCCGGCACGTTGCCCTTTTTGCTGCCGATCCATCAGACGGACGACGGCGAGCTGTTTATTGATACCTGCCTGACGACCACCGCCGAAGCGAGCATTGTCTTTGGCTTCGCGCGCTCCTATTTTATGGTTTATGCACCGCTGCCTGGTGCGCTGGTTGAGTGGTTACGGGAAATTCTGCCGGGCAAAACGACCGCAGAATTGTATATGGCTATCGGCTGCCAGAAGCACGCCAAAACCGAAAGTTACCGTGAATATCTCGTTTATTTACAGGGCTGTCATGAGCAGTTCATTGAAGCGCCGGGTATTCGTGGAATGGTGATGCTGGTGTTTACGCTGCCGGGCTTTGACCGGGTATTTAAAGTGATTAAAGACAAGTTTGCGCCGCAGAAAGAGATGTCAGCCGCTCATGTTCGCGCCTGCTATCAACTGGTGAAAGAGCACGACCGCGTGGGTCGAATGGCGGACACCCAGGAATTTGAAAACTTTGTGCTGGAGAAGCGGCAAATTGCTCCGGCATTAATGGAATTACTGCTCCAGGAAGCGCCGGAAAAAATCACCGATCTCGGCGAACAGATTGTGATTCGCCATCTTTACATCGAACGGCGGATGGTGCCGCTCAATATCTGGCTGGAACAAGTAGAAGGCCAGCAGCTGCGTGATGCCATTGAAGAGTACGGCAACGCCATTCGCCAGCTTGCCGCCGCCAACATTTTCCCTGGTGACATGCTGTTTAAAAACTTTGGCGTTACTCGTCATGGTCGTGTGGTGTTTTATGATTACGATGAAATTTGCTACATGACGGAAGTGAATTTCCGTGACATCCCGCCGCCGCGCTACCCGGAAGACGAACTTGCCAGCGAACCGTGGTACAGCGTCTCGCCGGGCGATGTTTTCCCGGAAGAGTTCCGCCACTGGCTATGCGCCGATCCGCGCATTGGTCCGCTATTCGAAGAGATGCACGCCGATTTGTTTCACGCCGACTACTGGCGCGCACTACAAAACCGCATACGTGAAGGGCATGTGGAAGATGTTTATGCGTATCGGCGCAGGCAGCGGTTTAGCGTTCGATTCGTATAAATCAGAGGCGAAAAAGTCAGCGTATTCCACCGTACGCCAGCGTCACTTCCTTCGCCGCTTTAATCACCATCGCGCCAAACTCGGTCACGCGGTCGTCGGTTATACGTGAAATCGGCCCGGAAATCGAAATTGCGGCAAATGGTTCGCGATGTTCATCGAAAATACACGCCGCGAGGCAACGCAGTCCAAGTGCATGTTCTTCATCGTCAAATGAATAGCCACGTTTACGCGTCTGGGCGAGATCGTCCTTCAGATGGACTGGCGAGACCAGCGTCGCGTGGGTATAGGCATGTAAGCCTTTACGGTGCAGTAACTTCGTCACCTGGTCTTCACTTAGTTGGGCCAAAAAGGCTTTACCCACACCAGAAGCGTGCATTGGCAATTTACCGCCAATAGGGGCGGACATACGCATCAAGTGGGTACACTGCACCTGATCGATAATAATGGCTTCGTAATCGCTCTGATCAAGAACCGCCATGTTTACTGTTTCGCCAGACTCTTCCATTAAATTACGCAGAATAGGGTGGACAATGGCTAACAAATTACGGCTCTGGAGAAAGCTACTACCCACCATGAAAGCATGTGCGCCTACCGCCCAGTGGCCCAGTTCGCCAACCTGACGGACAAAGCCCAATTGTTGCATAGTGGTCAGCAATCGATGAGTGGTCGAGTTGGGTAAGCCCGCTTGCTGTGCTAATTCGGTCAACGCCACACTGCCATTGGATTCGGCAATCCACTCCAGTAATTTCAGGCCACGCGTTAAAGACTGAACCTGTCCAGTCGCGGGGGCGGTGGCAACGGTAGGTTTTCTGCCGCGTTTTGCAGGAATGGGGGTGACCATAACAGACTCCTTTTTCTGTATCATGGAAATTATTTTCATTTTTATCTCTGGTTATTGCAATAGTTGTCGCACTGCTCCGATGAGTACAAGTTGAACAAATCTCATGTTGCCTGGTGGTCGCTTTTACCACTGATGCGTTTATGCCAGTATGGTTTGTTGAATTTTTATTAAATCTGGGTTGAGCGTGTCGGGAGCAAGTGTGAGCAGCAAAGTTGAACAACTGCGTGCGCAGTTAAATGAACGAATTCTGGTGCTGGACGGCGGTATGGGCACCATGATCCAGAGTTATCGTCTGAGCGAAGCCGATTTTCGCGGCGAGCGTTTTGCCGACTGGCCGTGCGACCTCAAAGGTAACAACGACCTGCTGGTGTTGAGCAAGCCGGATGTGATCTCCGCAATCCACAACGCTTACTTTGAAGCGGGCGCGGATATCATCGAAACCAACACCTTCAACTCTACGACTATTGCGATGGCGGATTACCAGATGGAATCCCTGTCGGCGGAAATCAACTTTGCGGCGGCGAAACTGGCACGTGCCTGTGCTGACGAGTGGACCGCGCGCACGCCGGAGAAACCGCGCTATGTTGCCGGTGTTCTTGGCCCAACCAACCGCACGGCGTCTATTTCGCCAGATGTAAACGATCCGGCATTTCGCAATATCACCTTTGACCAACTGGTTGCAGCCTATCGCGAATCCACCAAAGCATTGGTCGAAGGTGGTGTCGACCTGATTCTGATTGAAACCGTCTTCGACACCCTCAACGCCAAGGCGGCGGTCTTTGCGGTGAAAACGGAGTTCGAAGCATTGGGCGTTGAGCTGCCGATTATGATCTCCGGCACCATCACCGACGCCTCCGGGCGCACGCTCTCCGGCCAGACAACCGAAGCATTTTATAACTCATTGCGCCACGCCGACGCGCTGACTTTTGGCCTGAACTGTGCGCTGGGGCCAGATGAACTGCGCCAGTATGTGCAGGAGCTGTCGCGTATTGCCGAATGTTACGTCACCGCGCACCCGAACGCCGGGCTGCCTAACGCTTTTGGTGAATACGATCTCGACGCCGACACGATGGCAAAACAGATACGTGAATGGGCAGAAGCAGGCTTTCTCAATATCGTCGGTGGTTGCTGCGGCACCACGCCGCAACATATTGCAGCGATGAGTCGTGCAGTGGAAGGATTAGCGCCGCGCAAACTGCCGGAAATTCCCGTCGCCTGCCGTTTGTCCGGCCTGGAGCCGCTGAATATTGGCGACGACAGCCTGTTTGTTAACGTCGGTGAGCGTACCAACGTCACTGGTTCCGCCAAATTCAAACGCCTGATCAAAGAAGAGAAGTACAACGAAGCGCTGGATGTAGCGCGTCAACAGGTGGAAAACGGTGCACAAATTATTGATATCAACATGGACGAGGGGATGCTCGACGCCGAAGCGGCGATGGTGCGTTTTCTCAATCTGATTGCCGGTGAACCGGATATCGCTCGCGTGCCGATAATGATCGACTCCTCAAAATGGGACGTTATTGAAAAAGGTCTGAAGTGTATCCAGGGCAAAGGCATTGTTAACTCTATCTCGATGAAAGAGGGCGTCGACGCCTTTATCCATCACGCGAAACTGTTGCGTCGCTACGGTGCGGCAGTCGTGGTAATGGCTTTTGACGAACAGGGCCAGGCCGATACCCGCGCACGGAAAATCAAGATTTGCCGTCGGGCGTACAAAATCCTCACCGAAGAGGTTGGCTTCCCGGCTGAAGATATCATCTTCGACCCGAACATCTTCGCGGTCGCAACTGGCATTGAAGAGCACAACAACTACGCGCAGGATTTTATTGGTGCGTGTGAAGACATCAAACGCGAACTGCCGCACGCGCTGATCTCCGGTGGCGTATCTAACGTGTCGTTCTCGTTTCGTGGTAACGACCCGGTGCGCGAAGCCATTCACGCGGTGTTCCTCTACTATGCCATCCGTAACGGTATGGATATGGGGATCGTCAACGCAGGGCAACTGGCCATTTACGACGATCTGCCTGCCGAGCTGCGCGAGGCGGTAGAAGATGTGATCCTCAACCGTCGCGACGATGGCACCGAGCGTTTACTGGAACTTGCCGAGAAATATCGCGGCAGCAAAACTGATGACACCGCCAACGCCCAGCAGGCGGAGTGGCGCTCATGGGAAGTGAATAAACGTCTGGAATATTCGCTGGTTAAAGGCATTACCGAATTTATCGAACAGGACACCGAAGAAGCCCGCCAACAGGCTACGCGCCCTATCGAAGTGATTGAAGGTCCGCTGATGGATGGCATGAATGTGGTTGGCGATCTGTTTGGCGAAGGCAAAATGTTCCTGCCGCAGGTAGTGAAATCGGCGCGCGTCATGAAACAGGCGGTGGCGTATCTCGAACCGTTTATTGAAGCCAGCAAAGAGCAGGGTAAAACCAACGGTAAGATGGTGATCGCCACCGTGAAGGGCGATGTGCACGATATCGGTAAAAATATCGTTGGCGTGGTGCTGCAATGCAATAACTACGAAATTGTCGATCTCGGCGTGATGGTGCCTGCGGAAAAAATTCTCCGTACCGCCAAAGAAGTGAATGCTGATTTGATTGGCCTTTCGGGGCTGATCACGCCGTCGTTGGACGAAATGGTCAACGTGGCGAAAGAGATGGAACGTCAGGGCTTCACCATCCCGCTATTGATTGGCGGCGCGACCACCTCAAAAGCGCACACGGCGGTGAAAATCGAGCAGAACTACAGTGGTCCGACGGTGTATGTGCAGAACGCCTCGCGCACCGTTGGTGTGGTGGCGGCACTGCTTTCGGACACTCAGCGCGATGATTTCGTTGCTCGTACCCGCAAGGAGTACGAAACCGTGCGTATTCAGCACGGACGAAAGAAACCACGCACACCACCGGTCACGCTGGAAGCGGCGCGTGATAACGACTTCGCTTTTGACTGGCAGGCTTACACGCCGCCGGCGGCGCACCGTCTCGGTGTGCAGGAAGTGGAAGCCAGCATCGAAACGCTGCGTAATTACATCGACTGGACACCGTTCTTTATGACCTGGTCGCTGGCCGGGAAGTATCCGCGCATTCTGGAAGATGAAGTGGTAGGCGTTGAGGCGAAGCGGCTGTTTAAAGACGCCAACGACATGCTGGATAAATTAAGCGCCGAGAAAACGCTCAATCCGCGTGGCGTGGTGGGCCTGTTCCCGGCAAACCGCGTGGGTGACGACATTGAAATCTACCGTGACGAAACGCGTACCCATGTGATCAACGTCAGCCACCATCTACGCCAACAGACCGAAAAAACCGGCTTCGCTAACTACTGCCTCGCTGATTTCGTTGCGCCGAAGCTTTCTGGTAAAGCAGATTACATCGGCGCATTTGCCGTGACTGGCGGGCTGGAAGAGGACGCACTGGCTGATGCCTTCGAAGCACAGCACGATGATTACAACAAAATCATGGTGAAAGCCCTTGCCGACCGTTTAGCCGAAGCCTTTGCGGAATATCTCCATGAGCGCGTGCGAAAAGTTTACTGGGGCTATGCACCGAACGAGAACCTCAGCAACGAAGAGCTGATCCGCGAAAACTATCAGGGCATCCGCCCGGCACCAGGCTACCCGGCCTGCCCGGAACATACGGAAAAAGCCACAATCTGGGAGCTGCTGGAAGTGGAAAAACATACTGGCATGAAGCTCACAGAATCTTTCGCCATGTGGCCCGGGGCGTCGGTTTCGGGTTGGTACTTCAGCCACCCGGACAGCAAGTATTACGCGGTAGCACAAATTCAGCGCGACCAGGTTGAAGACTACGCCCGCCGTAAAGGCATGAGTGTCTCAGATGTTGAACGCTGGCTAGCGCCAAATCTGGGGTATGACGCGGACTGATTCACAAATCTGTCACTTTTCCTTACAACAAACAGGGTACTCACTGAGTGCCCTGTCTCTTTATTAATATGAAACACTTATACTGGAATTATCTTAGTCGGAAAACGGACACCAAAAGTCACAACAAAGATGACGGTTTATGGTGGTGATGCGTTTCCAGACCTGGGGTTATCTATTGGTTTCAGGAACATATAACGATAAGGAGAACCTGAACTCGTGTTAACACTGCTTCACCTGCTTTCTGCCGTCGCCCTGTTGGTTTGGGGAACGCATATTGTTCGAACGGGCGTGATGCGCGTCTTTGGCGCTCGGTTGCGAACTGTGCTTAGCCGAAGTGTTGAGAAAAAGTCGCTCGCCTTCTGCGCGGGGATCGGCGTTACCGCACTGGTGCAGAGCAGTAATGCCACCACTATGCTGGTCACCTCGTTCGTCGCCCAGGATCTGGTCGCTCTCGCGCCTGCGCTGGTGATTGTGCTGGGGGCCGATGTCGGAACGGCGCTAATGGCTCGGGTCCTCACCTTCGATTTATCCTGGCTGTCGCCGCTACTCATTTTTATCGGCGTGATTTTTTTCCTCGGACGCAAGCAGTCACGCGCCGGACAACTGGGGCGCGTCGGTATTGGTCTTGGGCTGATTTTGCTGGCACTGGAGTTGATTGTGCAGGCCGTCACGCCAATCACTCAGGCTAATGGCGTTCAGGTGATCTTTGCCTCGCTGACTGGCGATATTTTACTGGATGCGCTAATTGGCGCGATGTTCGCGATTATCAGTTATTCCAGCCTTGCCGCTGTGCTGCTGACGGCCACCCTGACTACTGCGGGGATTATCTCGTTCCCGGTGGCGCTCTGTCTGGTGATTGGCGCTAACCTCGGCTCCGGTCTGCTGGCAATGCTCAACAACAGCGCCGCCAATGCTGCCGCGCGCCGTGTTGCGTTGGGTAGCCTGTTGTTCAAGCTGGTGGGTAGCTTGATTATCCTGCCGTTTGTCCATGTTCTGGCTGAATCAATGGATAAACTGCCTTTGCCAAAAGCGGAACTGGTTATCTATTTTCATGTCTTCTACAACCTCGTTCGTTGCCTGGTCATGCTGCCGTTTGTTGACCCGATGGCGCGATTCTGTAAAACCATTATTCGCGATGAACCGGAACTGGATACCCAACTAAGGCCGAAACATCTGGACGTTAGCGCACTGGACACGCCGACTCTTGCTCTGGCGAATGCCGCCCGTGAAACACTGCGTATCGGTGACGCGATGGAACAGATGATGGAAGGGTTGAATAAAGTGATGCACGGCGAGCCGCGTGAAGAGAAAGAACTGCGTAAGCTGGCGGATGATATCAACGTGCTCTATACCGCTATTAAGCTCTATCTGGCGCGGATGCCGAAGGAAGAACTGGCTGAGGAGGAGTCGCGCCGCTGGGCGGAGATTATTGAGATGGCGCTCAACCTTGAGCAGGCCTCCGATATTGTCGAGCGCATGGGGAGTGAAATCGCCGACAAATCGCTGGCAGCGCGGCGGGCATTTTCGATTGATGGGTTGAAAGAACTGGACGCGCTCTATGAGCAATTGCTCAGTAATTTAAAACTGGCAATGTCGGTTTTCTTCTCTGGCGATGTCACCAGCGCCCGTCGTTTACGCCGCAGCAAGCATCGTTTTCGCATTCTTAATCGCCGCTATTCCCATGCTCACGTTGATCGTTTGCATCAACAAAACGTGCAAAGTATTGAAACCAGTTCGTTGCATTTAGGCTTGCTGGGAGATATGCAGCGTCTGAACTCGCTGTTTTGTTCGGTCGCTTACAGTGTGCTGGAACAACCAGATGAAGATGAAGGACGGGACGAGTATTAATACCGTGACTCTGTAAGCCTGATAAGACGCATAAAGCGTCGCATCAGGCACTGTGTACAAAATGCCGGATCATGCATCCGGCAATTTACTTAAAAACGGTGTCCAGCTTCCAGCGGAACCGCTTCTTCTCCAGCCTTAAACACGTAGGTGGTATTTGGGCCACCCAGCGTCGCCTGACCTTTGCTCACCGTAATCCAGTTACCTTCCGGCAGACCAATAATCGTCAGTTCTGGCGCGACCACCAGCAGTTCACGAATACGCTGCTCACGGGTTTCACCTTTATGGCCTTCCGGCAAGGCATTGGTGAAGTGTGGGTTAATTTGCAGCGGGAACAGATTCAGCGCATCGAAACCTTGCGGATCGACAATCGGCATATCGTTGGTGGTACGAATGGTTGGGCAAGCAAGGTTAGCGCCTGCGCTCCAGCCAATATACAGCGCGCCACGTTTAACCACGTCAGTAATGGGGGCCAGCAGCCCGCGCTCGCGGCACTGTTTCAGCAACTGAAAAGTATTGCCGCCGCCAACAATGACGATCTCCGCATTTTCAATGGCGGCAACAGGATCGGCAACGCTATGAATACCGGTGACAGAAACACCCAGCGGAGCGAGAACTTCAGCCGTTTTGGCTGTGTAATCATCCCAGGTTTGCGTAACGCCAGCGAAAGGAATAAACACCGCGGAATGGCGACCTTGCAACTGTTCAGCAATCAGCGGCAGCGCATGTTCCAGCCAGGCCTTGCCCGGCAGCGTCGAGTTACTCAATAAAAGCAGTTCCATTACTTCTCCGGTTCGTAAGAAAACACGGGAGGCATGCTACCACTCTGATTTTAATCGCTTAATGATATGGCTCACGATGTCGCGCATTGCACCAGCCGTTCTGAGGATGGTTGGCAGACAAGGCGTTGAGACTGGTGATAAACATCAAATTGCCTGATGCGCTACGCTTATCAGGCCTACACGGTAATTGCAATATATTGAATTATCAGGATTATGTAGGCCGGATAAGGCGTTGACGCCGCATCCGGCATGAACAACGCGTATTTTGCCAACAACCTGAGCGCCGGTTAAGGCGCTGATGTTTCTATCCTTTTCGTGCAAATTGTGCAGCTTCAGCAATCAACTGCGTATCGGGCCGCACGCCGGTATACATCGCAAATTGCTCGACGGCCTGTAAGGCTATCACCTCTGCACCGCTGATCGTCTGCTTATCAAGCTGCTGCGCCAGGCGAATCAGCGGCGTTTCCGGTGGTAATGCCACAACGTCAAAAACGACGCTTGCCGCAGAGACCATCGCCTCGCTGAAGGCCAGCTCATGACTCTCTTTACCACCGCTCATGCCGACAGGGGTCACGTTAACCAGAATATCGCAGTCGATTCCTTCTGGCTGTGGTTGCCACTGAAAGCCATACTGCTTTGCCAGCGCCGGGCCGCTCTCGTGGTTGCGGGCAGCAATGATGACATCGGAAAACCCCGCGTCGCGAAAGGCGGCAATTACCGCTTTGCCCATGCCGCCGCTACCACGAATCATCACCCGTTTGGTGGTATTGAGCTGGTGGTGAATAATCAGGCTTTTCACCGCGATGTAGTCAGTGTTAAACCCGATCAGCTTGCCGTTGTCATTCACGATGGTATTCACAGAATCAATGACCTTTGCCGAGGGATCGATAGCATCGAGAAAGGACATACAGCTTTCTTTAAACGGCATCGACACGGCACAGCCGCGAATACCTAATGCGCGAACACCTTTCACCGCCGCCTCAATATCCTGGGTGGTGAACGCTTTGTAGATGAAATTCAGCCCCAGCTTTTCATACAGATAATTGTGAAAACGCGTGCCGAAGTTGCCGGGTCGCCCAGCCAGCGACATACAGAGTTGAGTATCGCGATTAATCATGGGAAATCGCCTCGGCATGGGCGAGCAGATATTGTTCCGCCTCACCGGACCAGACTCCCCGATGACGCGCCAGGATCGCTGCCAGTGCTTCATCCTGTATTTGTGTGAGTGAGGTCAGCGGCAGGTTTTTTCCGGTATACACCAGTTTTTTCCCGCCGCCGACGGCAGGCAATTCAAGCGTGGTTTCGCCCGCGGCATTCAGCCCAAGAATATGTGTCACCACTTTTGCGGCCTGCACTTTTTTCTCTTCGATCAGTTTGACCGCGGCGCGCATGTCATCGGTATTGCCGCCCGACGTGCCTACATAATGGGTAAAGGCATAATGTACATCGTAGAAATTAATCGGCGCGCTGAAGTGTTTATCCTGCGGTCCGGCGAAGAAATTCATACAGCCATCAGCCGCCAGTAAGGAAGAGGCGAGGGTGACAAGCTGTTCGTTCGGCACAAAGACAAAAATATCATCAAAGCCGTGACCACCGCTCAGCGCCATTAATGTCTCGTACGAAGTATCAGCGGCATTGAGGTAGTGAATCAGTGTTTGTGGCTCTGAAGGGTAATGCTTGCGAGCGTAGTTCAGTTTGTCGTTATTAATATCGGTGACAATCAGCAGTGATGGGTTAATCGGTCCATGCAACGCGTAGTCTATCGCCAGCAGCCCCATCGGGCCGGTGCCGCCGAGGATTAGCGTGCGTCCTTGCGGGCGAATCCCCATCGTGTGGTTATAGGTGCCTTCCTGAAGATGATAGTTGGCGTTGAACGCGCCAATCACGCAGGAAAGCGGTTCAACCAGCGAGCCTTCAAAGTAAGTTTCGCCTTCATATGCCAGCAGGCAATCCTGTGCCATGACCTCATTTGGGATAACTACATGCGTTGCTTCGCCACCCACCCACGGAAAGGAATAACCGGGGCAGTCCGGGCTGTCCGGCAGTTGCAGGTTAGCCTGAATCACATAGCGCTGGCCTGGTTGAAATTTGTGCTGCCACTTTTTACCTACAGCGATAATGTCGCCGCAAAATTCATGGCCGATAATGATGGGATGGGTCGCCACATCGTTGGGCACTTTTTTATGGTCTTCACCCAGATTGGCCTCTTTCCAGGAAGAGAGGCACAGGCTGTCGGTGACCACCGTAGCAAGGATTTCATCCTCCTGCATTTCAGGAAGATCAAAGGTTTCCAGGCGTAAATCACGTTTACCATAAAGACGCAGAGCTGTTGTTTTCATAAACCACCTCATGTTGAGCGATGGCCCCGACGGTTACGTCGGGGCGAAGAATCAGGACAGGAAGCCCAGCGCATTACCGATAATCCCTAAGCCAAACAGGGCGAAGATCAGCCATACCGGGTTAATTTTTTTGTTGAGCAGACGTACCATCAGCAGCGTCAGCCCCAGTGCCAGCAGGCCGGGACAGAGCTGGTCGAGGATGTTTTGCACGGTCATGGTGATGGTGGAGCCATCAGCGCCAGGCGTTTGTGAAACCACCAGCGGCACGCTGATCGACGTCCATTTAGTGACCAGCACGCCCATCACAAACAGACCAAGAATTGAGGCGCCTTCGGTGAGTTTTTGCAGCAAATTACCGCCCATGTCGCTGACGATATTTACTCCTTTACGAAAGCCCAGTTGCAGCCCATACCATTTCATGGCCAGACGAACTGCATTGAAAATAAAGAAAAACAGTAGCGGGCCGAGAATGTTGCCGGACAGCGCCAGCGATGCGCCGAGCGCTGCGGTAATCGGGCGCAGCGTTCCCCAGACCAGCGGATCGCCAACCCCTGCCAGCGGCCCCATCAGGCCGACTTTGATGCCGTTAATGGTGCCGTCATCAATTTCTGCACCATTGGCCCGCGCCTCTTCCATGGCGGCAGTGACGCCGATGACCGGGCCACACACGGCTGGCGTGGTGTTGAAGAACACCAGGTGTCGCCTGAGCGCTGCAACCTGATCTTCTTTTAATGGGTAGAGTCGCTTGATGGCGGGGATCATGTCGTAGCAAAAACCCAGCCCGTGAATACGTTCAAAGTTAAATGATGCCTGTTGCAGGTTGGAGCGCAGAAACATGCTCACCAGATCGCTGCGTGTAATTTTTCTCTGTTCCATGATGGCTCCGTTAATCGTCAAGTTGGTCAAGAGCGGTAGGGGAAGCGGCTTGTGTTTGCGGTTCGGCTTTACGCCACTGCGGATTTAGCTGGATGTAGACCAGGGCCATGATCACGCCGACGCCACCGAAAGCCAGCAGGCTGAGATCGAGATAGCCACCTGCCAGGAAGCCGAGGAAGAAGAAAGGCATTAAATATTTCACGCCCATCATGCGTAGTACCATGGCGTAACCGACCACCACGATAAAACCGCCAGCAATCTGTAATCCACGGGTTACAAATTCAGGAATGGCATTCAACATATTGCTTACCATATCGGCGCTGACGAACAGAGAGACTATGAGCGCCGGAATCGCGACGCGTAATGCCTGAACCCCAAGCGCAGAGACATGCAGAATGTCGATAGTGCGAAAGCGCGCGTCTTCTGCGGCTTTGTCTGCCGCATGTTGAAACACCACAGTGATGGTACGGGCAAACACGGTCAGTACCTGACCCGCAGCCGCTACAGGCAGTGCGATAGCGATGCCGGTGGCGATGCTTTGTTGACCAACAATAACCAGAATGGCGGAGATAATGCTGGCGAGCGCTGAATCAGGAGATTGCGCCGCACCGACGTTCATCCAGCCAAGGGCTATCAATTCCAGCGTGCCGCCGAGCATAATTCCGGTTTTTAAATCACCGAGAATTAAACCAATCACCGTACAGGCGATAAGTGGACGGTGAGTCTGAAATTCATCCAGTACGCTGCCCATTCCGGCAATACAGGAAAATAAAAATATGGCGATAATTTGTAGGGTACTAATTTCCATAATTTTTCACCTTATAAGTGTGATCATCCCTGCCTGTTAAAGCATAAATACACAGGCACTATTTTTTATTCAGTGGTTGTATATTCTTTTAATTTATCAATGATATTAATTGATGGATCGGACGCGACTACACGTAAATCTAATTTCACGCCTGATTTATCCAGTTCATTAAATGCGTTAATATCATCTTCATCTAATGACACCGCTTTGGTTAACTGTTTTTTCCCAGGTCGCCAGGCCATCCCTCCAATATTTAACACATCAATTTTGACGCCTTGTTTAACCATCGTCAGAGCATCTTGTGGATTGGTAAAAAGATAAAAAACCGTTTCGTCTTTATATTGTGGGTTATGGTAAACCGCGACGGCTTTTTCGATATTTACGACATTCACTTTCATTCCCGGTGGGGCGGCCTGGCGTAATAATGTCCGGCGTACTTCATCGTTAAAAACATCGTCATTACAGATGATAATCCGCTGGGCATTTGCGACTTTCGACCAGACGGTAGTGACCTGACCGTGGATCAGGCGGTCATCAATACGGGCAAGAGTAATCTTCATCAGAACTCCTCCTCAGTTGTTGTTGGTTGCTGCCAGACAACACAGGTTTGTGAGGCGATTTGTGTCAGGTGTTCACACAATTCATCAACGTTCATACTGCTTTGGTTGTCTACCAGTTCGAGCGCCAGAGGTAGTGATAAACCGCTAATTACGCGTAGACGTGGATTTTGCATTGCCAGCGTGGCAGCCGCATTCCACGGGCTGCCGCACTGTAAGTCCACGGCAATCAGCCACTCATCTTGAGTGTGTGTGCTTACTAACTTTTCAAGCTTCGTCACGATATCACTGGCGTTTTCGCCGGGGATAAATTCAACGGCTTCGACCCTGACATCGCCGTACACCATCTGGACCGATTCGAGCATGGCACAGGCCAATTTGCCGTGGGCGCAGAAGATTGCATTAACCATATTGCCTCCTTAACCGCGTGTTTTGCCGCCCGCAATGTTAGTGGTCACTCCGGTAATATAACTGGCACGTTCAGACAACAGATAACACACGAAATCAGCCACTTCGGCGAGTCGTCCTGAACGCCCGATGGGAATTGAGTTCTTGCTGTAGCCTTCGCGGAGTTGTTCGACAGTGATATTACGTGTCCATGCCAGCGCTTCTTCATATTCGGGGGTACGTAGTCCGGTTTTTTCCAGAATCCCCGGCGCAATACCGACCACACGGATACCATGCTTACCCAGTTCTTTTGCCCATGAGCGGGTAAAACTGTTCAGTGCGGCTTTGGTCGCGGCGTAGCAACTTTGGCCTTCGGAGCCTTCCAGACCACTTTCGGAAGAGACGTTTACAATCACGCCATCCCGCTGTTTTACCATCTGGCGTGCCACTGCTTGCGACATCAAGAACACACCTTTCTGGTTGATATTGACCATTTTTTCGAATGCAGCCTCGTTGAGTTCATACTTTCCTGCCGGGGCTTTTTCATCCACTAAAAGACGTGGAAAGTTCACACCAGCGTTATTGACCAGACCATCAATCCGCCCAAAGCGCTGAATTATTTGTGCAACAGTGTTATTTACTTGTTGAGCACAAGAAATATCTGTTGGCCAGAATTGATAGTCATGGTTATGTTCGCCAGCATGAATATCCACAACCTGGACATTCGCACCTTGTGCTAATAACTCCTCAACAATGGCATAACCAATTCCCGATGTTCCACCGGTCACAATAATTATCTTGCCTGCTAAATTTAACCATGTTTGCATCATTTTCTCTCCATGTAGATAAAGTGATCCCCCATAAAATGAATTATGTCGAATCAGAATAAATAGTGTTTATTGCAACAGTAATTCGGCTGTTTGGCAATTGGTAACTAAGCAATTAATATATTTACCGCGTAACGCGCCAAGAATTCCACTCAGCTTTTCTTCTCCCATGGCTATGCCAATCGAGTAACGTGCGTTCTTTAATTTATGGATTTCGATAGATAATGTTTTTTCGTTTATCTGAGTCTCTACGGTTACACCATTAATATCATAAAAGCGGGAACAGATATCGCCCGCAATTTGCCCTGCGTATAAATCGTCACTCTCTTCCCGACCATAAAAGGCGTGCCAGTTCGCACCGTCGCGTATTGCGGGCGAACCAATCCCAACTAACGCGATATCAATATTATTCCAGTAATCCGCAATAGTGCGAAAATGTTGTGATTGCATAATGCCGTTACGAATCAAAGCATTATCCAGTAATGCTGGAAAATCGGCGAGATGAGACTCCCCTTTTAGTTTTGCCGCCGCGCCGTAGGTGAGGGTATTCACATGGTAACGGCTTTCCAGTTTTCCCGAGGGGCCGCCAATGATAGGCACACAAATATGCTGGCGTGACTGGTTGGTGGTCGAAAGCCCTTCAACCATCGCCCGCACTGCACGCCCCCAGGAAAAACCGATGATATCGCCGGGTTCCAGCAGCCGCTCCAACATTTGCGCCCCTTGTACACCCAGCATTGCCAGTTGCTCTTCTTCTTGTTCATGTTGGCAGGGCACCACTACCGCTTCTTTCAGGCCAAATTTGTGCTTTAACTGTTGTTCCAGCCACAAGTTCTCGTTGTAGTTGTAATTGATAGAGATGCTCACCACGCCCAGTTCACGGCCGCGTTTTAGCAGGCGACTGATGGTCGTGCGATAAATACCTAACTCGCGGGCGATTTGCGCCTGAGTCATTTCCTGATCGTAATAAAGCTGCGCGATTTTCACGATCAGGCGAATATCATCACCATTATCCACCGCCATTTTGGCCTCCTGCACATTTGTGCAAATCTCATTTTTTGCCGCTTGATCTGATATAACCTCATCAATAAGGCGTTTCAAAAGAATTTTTCACTATTTATCTGTAAAAAATGTGGGGTTAATTATGCACATTTGATTTTGTGCATGTTGCAGGTAAGCACAGATGTGCATCGATATTTAATTTATTGATATTTATGTATATTTATGGAGGTTCCAACAGGAACTATCGTTGTGGAATTTTGTGTAGAAAAGTGTGTCGGATCACAATTAATTTCATCATTATGGCGAATCGCTGTTTTTCCTGAGTCTGAGTCGGAGTATATTCCGCGGTTTACAGGAGAATTTATGCTGCCCGACTCATCAGTCCGTTTAAATAAATACATCAGCGAAAGCGGAATTTGCTCACGCCGCGAAGCGGATCGCTATATCGAGCAAGGCAATGTGTTCCTTAATGGCAAGCGTGCCACCATTGGCGATCAGGTAAATCCCGGCGACGTTGTAAAAGTAAACGGTCAGTTGATTGAGCCACGGGAAGCTGAAGATTTGGTGCTTATCGCCCTGAACAAGCCTGTGGGCATTGTCAGCACCACCGAAGATGGTGAGCGCGACAACATTGTCAATTTCGTCAACCATAGCAAACGCGTGTTCCCGATTGGTCGTCTGGATAAAGATTCTCAGGGGCTGATTTTCCTCACTAACCACGGCGATCTGGTCAATAAGATCCTGCGTGCCGGAAACGATCATGAAAAAGAGTATCTGGTGACAGTGGATAAACCGGTGACAGATGAGTTTGTCACCGGCATGGCGGCAGGTGTACCGATCCTCGGTACGGTAACTAAAAAGTGCAAAGTAAAAAAAGAAGCGCCGTTTGTCTTTCGTATTACGCTGGTACAGGGGTTGAATCGGCAGATCCGTCGCATGTGCGAATACTTTGGCTATGAAGTGAAAAAGCTGGAACGTACACGCATTATGAACGTCAGCTTAAGCGGTATTCCGTTGGGGGAGTGGCGCGATTTAACTGACGACGAACTCATCGAGCTCTTTAAGCTCATTGAAAATTCATCTTCCGGGACGAAGCCCAAAGCAAAGGCCAAACCGAAAACGACAGGTATCAAGCGCCCGGTGGTGAAGATGGAAAAAAAGGCGGAAAAAGGTAGTCGCCCGGCGTCAAATGGTAAACGTTTCACCTCGCCGGGGCGTAAAAAGAAAGGGCGTTAATTAGCGTCTGCCACGCGTCGACGTATTTGCTGACCAGCTAAATGACGCCTCGGGATCTGGTTTATAAGCCTGCTTTTTCTTCAACTGGCGGGCTTTTTTCGCTTCCGCTTCTCGTTCAACCATCAGCTTATCAATGTACTCTTTTTTAATGCTGTTGGTTTCCGAGTTGGTCAACACGCGACCATGCGCAATACGCGCCCGATCCAGTAGCGTCTTCAGTTCGCGTTGTTCGCGCTCAGTCATCTCTTTTTGGGTAATGCGGGGGAGTGCCATGATGGTGCCCTCAGTTAGCCAGAGAGGTCAGTGTACGGGAATACGGAACAGGCGGATAGCGCTCGATCTGCAATACACAAAAGATAAGGTTAATTTGTGAGTTAATCTTGCTGCTACACATCGTTGTTGAATATCGCTAAGGCCATAGAAAATAGTCCAGCCATGTTGTGTTTAAAAGAACTGGAAACGTTAGAAGCCACAACATTTCTTCGGTGTAAGAGGAAAGCGGCTGGAGTGTAGGGGGAGGTGTCAGGGCCCGGAGCGAGTATTGATGGTGGCAGTGACAGAGAAATAAAGACGGCCCGGGAGGTATCATCCGGGCCGTACTGCTTTTACTCAAACAAATTGCTATGTAACTTCTGCACAACCTGCTCTGCATCAGCGCCAGGCACCAGGAAGCACAAGTTATGGCTGGAAGCGCCGTAGCAGATCATGCGGATGTTGAACGGTTCCAGCACGCCGAACACTTCTTTGCCGACGCCGCAGGCTTTTAACAGGTTATTACCAATCAGCGCCACCAGTGCAAGGCTTTCTTCCACTTCTACCCGGCACAATGCCGAAAGTTCCATCAGCAGAGATTGCGTCAGTAATGTGTCGTCGGTGGAGGTCGAGCCGGTGGTGTCGAGAGTTAACGCAACGCTCACTTCGGAGGTCGTGATGAGATCCACCGAAATATTATGCCGCGCGAGGATGCCGAAAACCTCTGCGAGAAAACCACGGGAATGCAGCATATTCAGGCTATGCAAAGTTAATAGCGTTTGTTTACGGCGCAGGGCCAGTGCACGGAACAGTGGCGGATTTTCGGTTTTATTACATACCAGAGTACCACCAGCGCGAGGATCTTTGCTGGAGCCGACAAACACCGGAATATCACTGCGTACGGCGGGTAGTAATGTCGCTGGATGCAGCACTTTCGCGCCAAAGGTCGCCATTTCGGCGGCTTCTGCAAAGGCGATTTCATCAATGCGTCTGGCCTCTGGCACCACGCGTGGATCGGTAGTGTAAATGCCGGGGACATCAGTCCAGATGTCGACGCGAGCAGCGTTGAGCGCTTCTGCTAATAGCGCTGCTGTGTAATCACTACCGCCGCGCCCCAGTGTCGTAGTGCGACCTTTACTTTCACTACCGATAAATCCCTGGGTGATCACTAAGCCTTCGTTGAGACGTGGGATAAGTTGTTGCGTTGCAAGTTCTGCCAGCGCGGCAACATCTGGCTCCGCACGACCAAAACGATCGTTGGTACGCATCACTTTACGCACATCAAACCACTGCGCCTGAACTTCGCGTTCACGCAGGATTTCAACAAATAGTAGCGTGGACATTAATTCGCCGTGGCTGACCAGCTCATCCGTTAGCGCCGGAGACGTTGCCAGCGCCGCGGCTTCTGCCAGAACAGTAATATTCTCCAGCAGACGTTCAATCTCTTCTCGAATGACATTCGGGTAACGCAGACGTTCCAGAATGGCGAACTGAATATTACGAATGGCATCGAGTTTTTCGAATCGCTCGGCTGGCTCCAACCCTTCAGCCAACGCGACCAGAAGATTGGTGATTCCGGCAGACGCCGAGAGGACGACTAAACGCACATTGGTATCAGAAAGCACAATGTCAGCGCTACGGTTCATAGCGTCAAAATCAGCTACGCTAGTACCGCCAAATTTGGAAACAATAATTTCAGACATAACTACCTCGTGTCAGGGGATCCATTTTCAGCCTTGGCACAAGGGAAGAGCGGAAGACGGGTGGGCGCAGAGCGATAAACGCTACTATTTTCACCCAGAAGTGCTCCACCACTTGCGAAACGCCCGACTGCGAACGTTTCTGGTGACAGCCCAGGGGATTCAGCTCCTGTAGCCGATGATGAACGTAACCAGCCGTTCAATCACCTCGGCGATGCTCCCCCTCAGGTGTTATCACAGGACTGGTTCCTCCAACACCGTTACCTGGGCAACGCACCTCTTCTGGCTATTACCTTTGATTTTCGCGCAACCGCGTCACTGGCGTCATTCACTTGCCGCTTTGCTGTGGCGCAAAATGTTTTGGTAATACAAACCTGCGCAAGCGCAGGCTGTACAGTTATAAATAAAGGGTGAGCGTGGCGGTTGTCAACGATGGGGTCATGCGGATTTTTCATTCACTTCTGGCGGTCAGTAGTTGAGCTAATAAAAGCTTCACCGCGCTAAGGGTTTACACTCAACATAACGCTAACGGCACTAAAACAATCACATTTTTCTGAGACTGGCGCTACAATCTTCCACAGTCACAATTCTCAAATCAGAAGAGTATTGCTAATGAAAAACATTAATCCGACGCAGACCGCTGCCTGGCAGGCACTACAGAAACACTTCGATGAAATGAAAGACGTTACGATCGCCGATCTTTTTGCTAAAGACGGCGATCGTTTTTCTAAGTTCTCCGCAACTTTCGACGATCAGATGCTGGTGGATTATTCCAAAAACCGCATTACTGAAGAGACGCTGGCGAAATTACAAGATCTGGCGAAAGAGTGCGATCTGACGGGCGCGATTAAGTCGATGTTCTCTGGTGAGAAGATCAACCGCACCGAAAACCGCGCTGTGCTGCACGTCGCGTTGCGTAACCGTAGCAATACTCCGATTCTGGTTGATGGCAAAGATGTGATGCCGGAAGTCAACGCCGTGCTCGAGAAGATGAAAACCTTCTCGGAAGCGATTATTTCTGGTGAGTGGAAAGGCTATACCGGCAAAGCAATCACTGACGTGGTGAACATCGGTATCGGCGGTTCTGACCTTGGTCCGTACATGGTGACTGAAGCTCTGCGTCCGTACAAAAATCACCTGAACATGCACTTTGTTTCTAATGTCGATGGGACTCACATCGCGGAAGTGTTGAAAAAAGTAAACCCGGAAACGACTCTGTTCCTGGTAGCCTCTAAAACCTTCACCACTCAGGAAACCATGACCAACGCCCACAGCGCGCGTGATTGGTTCCTGAAAGCCGCAGGTGATGAAAAACACGTTGCGAAACACTTTGCAGCGCTCTCCACCAATGCGAAAGCCGTCGGCGAGTTTGGTATTGATACTGCCAACATGTTCGAGTTCTGGGACTGGGTCGGTGGTCGCTACTCTCTGTGGTCTGCGATTGGCCTGTCGATTGTTCTCTCCATTGGTTTTGATAACTTTGTTGAACTGCTTTCCGGCGCACACGCCATGGACAAGCACTTCTCCACCACGCCGGCGGAGAAGAACCTGCCTGTACTGCTGGCGCTGATCGGCATCTGGTACAACAATTTCTTTGGTGCGGAAACTGAAGCGATTCTGCCGTATGACCAGTATATGCACCGTTTCGCGGCGTACTTCCAGCAGGGCAATATGGAGTCCAACGGTAAGTACGTTGACCGTAACGGTAATGTAGTGAATTACCAGACTGGTCCGATTATCTGGGGTGAGCCAGGTACTAACGGTCAGCACGCGTTCTATCAGCTGATCCACCAGGGAACCAAAATGGTGCCGTGCGATTTCATCGCCCCGGCTATCACTCATAACCCACTCTCTGACCACCACCAGAAACTGCTGTCTAACTTCTTTGCTCAGACTGAAGCACTGGCGTTTGGTAAATCCCGCGAAGTGGTTGAGCAGGAATATCGCGATCAGGGTAAAGATCCGGCAACGCTTGACTACGTGGTGCCGTTCAAAGTGTTCGAAGGCAACCGTCCAACCAACTCTATTCTGCTGCGCGAAATCACTCCGTTCAGCCTCGGTGCGTTGATTGCGCTGTATGAGCACAAAATCTTTACTCAGGGCGTTATCCTGAACATCTTCACCTTCGACCAGTGGGGCGTTGAGCTGGGTAAACAACTGGCTAATCGTATTCTGCCGGAGCTGAAAGATGATAAAGCCATCAGCAGCCACGACAGCTCGACTAATGGCCTGATTAACCGTTATAAAGCCTGGCGCGGTTGATTAAATAACCTTCTGTAAAAATGCCGACGTTATGTCGGCATTTTTTTATTTAAATTTTCTTGTCGATAAATAAAAAATAATGAGTTCTGGCAATAGCTTTTACGGACAGATTTACGGCGGCTATTTCGACATGATGTTTGGTGTATCGGGGCGGGAGTTCCAGTTGTATGGCGTGCCCCATGACCGTCGCGTTAATTTCTGTGAAGTCATGGAAAAGGTGCCAGTATGTGTAACCACTGACACCTTTATTCTTAATGGCCTGTTGAGCCATCAGGAATGCAGTTTACCCCCGGTTTGCGATCTGGCGTGTAAAGGCGAAAACATTCTGTTTTCCTGTCCGTCGATATCGGTTGCAGGTCTGGTTGCCTGAGCGACTGGGCCATCATTGGGCTGGAGACATTGCTTTGCGGAAGAGCGGCTTTATCAGCAGTACCGAGTGGACCAGCAAAAGCAGGAAGAACAGAGACTGATAACAACAAAGCAGCAAAATAAGGCTTCATTTTTACCACCTTTATCAGGTTGCGTTTCATTTGTTCCAGAGGAACATGGTCGATTTTTCGCGCATTACTGGTGGCTGGGAATCACCCGAATGGGTGATTTTTGCAGTACAGGCTATGGTGCGGTTTGTCTTGCAGGATGCGCCGCCAGACGCGGCTTATCCGGCCTACGGGTAGGACGGATAAGGCGTTCACGCCGCATCCGGTGTTGGTTGGGAGATGCCCACTGAATCTAGGTTGAACAAAACATACACAAAAAATATAGATCCCCGTCACATTTTTGCGTTATACAGGAAGCTCGCCACTGAGAAGGAGTTGCTGCTATGACGTCGCTCACTCGTCCTCGCGTGGAGTTTATCTCCACTATTTTGCAATCCGTACTTAATCTTGGCCTGTTGTGTCTCGGCCTGATTTTGATCGTCTTCCTCGGCAAAGAAACGGTGCATCTGGCTGATGTGTTATTCGCGCCAGAACAGACCAGCAAATATGAGCTGGTGGAAGGGCTGGTGGTTTACTTTCTCTATTTCGAATTTATCGCACTGATTGTGAAGTACTTTCAGTCCGGTTTTCATTTTCCCTTACGTTACTTTGTCTATATCGGGATCACTGCCATTGTGCGCTTGATCATCGTCGATCATAAATCGCCACTGGATGTGTTGATCTACTCGGCGGCGATCCTGCTGCTGGTGATCACTCTGTGGCTGTGTAATTCGAAACGGCTGAAGCGGGAGTAAAAAAAGGCGCTCCGAAGAGCGCCGAATAACAGTCACAAGTTGGGATAACGTAAGTTGAGGGTGCAGCGGCATAACATTGACAGAACAACATCTTTAACCTTTCACACCACCTGCCGTCAGACCGTTGACCAGCCAGCGCTGAGCCAGCAAGAAGACGATGGTGATTGGTAAGGCAGACATCACGGCAGCGGCGGCAAAGTCGCCCCACAGGTAGTTTTGCGGGTTGAGGTATTGCTGCATACCCACGGCCAGGGTGTAGCTGTTCACGTCACGCAGTAACAGCGACGCGACCGGAACTTCGGTAATTGCGGCAATAAACGACAGGATGAACACTACCGCCAGAATCGGTACTGATAATGGCAACAGGACAAGGCGGAAAGCCTGCCACGGCGTTGCGCCATCCAGCGCTGCCGCTTCTTCCAGCGAGCCGTCGATCGTTTCGAAATAACCTTTAATCGTCCAGACGTGCAGCGCAATTCCGCCCAGGTAAGCGAAGATAACGCCGCCATGCGTATTCAGACCGATGAAGGGAATGTACTCACCCAGACGGTCAAACAACGCATACAACGCCACCAGTGAGAGCACCGCCGGGAACATCTGGAAAATCAGCATCCCCTTCAGTAATGTCGCTTTGCCTGGAAAGCGCATACGGGCGAAAGCGTAGGCGCAGGTGGTGGAGAGCGCCACAATGCCAATCGCGGAAATCCCGGCGACCTTTACCGAGTTCCACAGCCACAGCAGTACCGGGAATGGCGGTGGCGTAATGCGACCATCAGCCTGTTCCACACTAAAACCTAACGCCAGTTTCCAGTGATCCCAGGAGATTTGCTCCGGGATCAGGCTACCGGTGGCGAAGTTTCCCTGACGCAGCGAGATAGCGATGACCATCAGCAGCGGAAACATAATTGCCGCGATGAAAAGCAGTAGTAGCAGGTGAGTAATAAACAATCGTGCTTTTTGCGATTTTGGTTGGACCATTGCCATTTTCGTTATCTCCCTTAATCAAACTTCATTCGCGTGGCTTTCAGGTTCACTATCGCCAGCGCACCCACCAGCAAGAAGATCAGTGTGGCAATCGCCGCCGCCAGACCGAAGTCCTGACCACCGCCGCCTTCAAACGCGATACGGTAGGTGTAGTTAACGAGCAGGTCGGTATAACCGGCTGGCGTGGTCGTGCCAAGACGATCCGGGCCGCCGTTGGTCAACAGTTGAATCAGTACGAAGTTGTTAAAGTTAAAGGCGAAGCTGGCGATCATCAGCGGCGTCAGCGGCTTAATCAGCAGCGGCAGTGTAATCTTAAAGAAGTTCTGCAAGGGACCTGCGCCATCCATCGCTGAGGCTTCATACAGATCGTCAGGAATCGCTTTCAGCAAGCCCATGCAGAGGATCATCATGTACGGATAACCCAGCCAGGTGTTGACGATAATCAGCATCGTCCGTGCAGTGGTTGGATCGCTGAACCAGGCGGGTTTTACGCCAAACAGCGTGCTCAACATCATGTTGATTTCACCGAAGCTCTGGTTGAACAATCCCTTGAAAATCAAAATGGAAATAAACGATGGCACGGCATAGGGCAGAATCAGCAGGACGCGATAGACCGCTTTGCCGCGTAACGCTTCCCACTGCACCAGACAGGCCAGAACCATGCCGACCGCCACCGTTAAAAAGACGGTGATCAGCGAAAACACTACGGTCCAGACGAAAATGGCGAGGAACGGTTTCTGAATGCCTTCGTCGGTAAAGACTCGGGTAAAGTTTTTCCAGCCGGTGGTCACGGTGTAGCCCGGGCTTAGCTTTTCATCACCCCAGTGACCGTCGGCGGTAATAGGCTGGTAAAAACCAATTCGGTTATTCGGACGATATTTCACGCCGCTCTGGTTATTGGTCAGCGTACCATCCTCGCCGAGGATATAGAGTGGTTGTGTACCAGAGAACTGGCGCAGGGAACTCATAATCACTTTGTTGCCATCCGGCAGAATGGCGGTAATGTCGCTCAGCGCCTGACGATTCTGGGTTATCACGCGCAGATTCGCGCGCTCGCCTTCAGGCAGGGTGGCGCTTTCTTTCAGTTGCAGTTTGTGCTCGCCGCCAAATTTAAAAGCGTCTGAGAGATAATTCTTGCCGCTTTCGCCGTCGGTGAGTGCCAGTTGCCACTCATTACCTGCCGGATAAAGACCGAAGTTATAGGTTTTGCCCGCTTGCCAGGATCTATCCAACAACACTTCCTGGGCGCGTTCAAAAGTCAGTTGGTTGGTGCTGCTGTAGTTGGTAAAGGCAATGGCGATGGTACAAACCAGAGGGAAGAGGACGAATAGCCCCATCCCGGCCATTCCTGGATAAACATAGCGCCAGGCGTAGGCTTTACGATTGGCGAAAATATACAGTCCCGCAGAGCTCAAAATCAGCGTGGTAATAGCGAACAGGTACTCCCCTTGTGCGTACATTAAAACTACAAGGTAACCCACCAGCAGGCCGAGCAGACCTAACACTGACCATTTCAGCGCGTCGCTTTGCCACCAATGTTTCTTTTTAATGACATCCATGGGGTTTTTCCTCATTCCAGGACGGATAAACGATGACGCCGTATCCGACAACAACTGCCTGATGCGACGCTGGCGCGCCTTATCAGGCCTACATACGTTTTGGTTTTGTAGGTCGGACAGGGCGTTCACGCCGCATCCGGCAACAACGGCCTGATGCGACACTGACGCGTCTTATCAGGCCTACATACGTTTCGATTTCGTAGGCCGGATAAGGCGTTCACGCCGTATTCGACAACAACGGCCTGATGCGACACTGACGCGTCTTATCAGACCTACATACGTTTCGGTTTTGTAGGCCGGACAGGGCGTTCACGCCGCATCCGACAATAACTGCCTGATGCGACGCTGACGCGTCTTATCAGGCCTACATACGTTTCGGTTTTGTAGGCCGGACAGGGCGTTCACGCCGCATCCGGCAACAACTGCCTGATGCAACGCTGACGCGTCTTATCAGGCCTGCATACGTTTCGATTTCGTAGGCCGGATAAGGCGTTCACGCCGCATCCGGCATTTCATCGCATTACCTGGTGATACGAGTCTGTGCATCTTTCAGGGCGGCATCGACAGTCTGACGACCGCTGGCGGCGTTGATTACTGCGGTACGAACGGCATACCAGAAGGCGGACATCTGTGGGATGTTTGGCATGATTTCACCTTTCTGGGCGTTATCCATGGTGGCGGCGATGCGAGGATCTTTTGCCAGCTCATCCTGATAGGACTTCAGCGCCACTGCACCTAGCGGTTTGTCTTTATTGACGGCTTCCAGTCCCTCGTCAGTCAACAGATAGTTTTCGAGGAGCTCTTTCGCCAGCTCTTTGTTCGGGCTGGCGGCGTTAATACCCGCGCTCAGCACGCCAACGAACGGTTTAGAAGGATGCCCTTTGAAGGTCGGCAGCAGCGTCACGCCGTAGTTCACTTTGCTGGTGTCGATGTTGGACCATGCCCACGGGCCGTTGATGGTCATCGCTGTTTCGCCTTTGTTAAAGGCTGCTTCTGCGATGGAGTAATCGGTGTCCGCGTTCATGTGTTTGTTTTTAATCAGATCAACCAGGAAGGTCAGACCCGCTTTCGCGCCAGCGTTATCCACGCCAACGTCTTTAATGTCGTACTTGCCGTTTTCATACTTGAACGCATAACCCCCGTCAGCGGCAATCAGCGGCCAGGTGAAGTACGGTTCTTGCAGGTTGAACATCAGCGCGCTCTTACCTTTCGCTTTCAGTTCTTTATCCAGCGCCGGGATCTCTTCCCAGGTTTTTGGCGGGTTCGGCAGCAGGTCTTTGTTATAAATCAGCGATAACGCTTCAACAGCAATCGGGTAAGCAATCAGCTTACCGTTGTAACGTACGGCATCCCAGGTGAACGGATACAGCTTGTCCTGGAATGATTTATCCGGGGTGATTTCAGCCAGCAGGCCAGACTGCGCATAGCCGCCAAAGCGGTCGTGCGCCCAGAAGATGATGTCAGGACCATCGCCAGTTGCTGCAACCTGAGGGAATTTTTCTTCCAGTTTATCCGGGTGCTCGATGGTGACTTTAATTCCGGTATCTTTCTCGAATTTCTTACCCACTTCAGCGAGGCCGTTATAGCCTTTATCGCCGTTAATCCAGATAACCAGTTTACCTTCTTCGATTTTGGCGAGAGCCGAGGCAGAAAACATCATCGTCGCTAATGCGGATAATGCGAGGATGCGTGCACCTGTTTTTATTTTCATCATCTATGGTCCTTGTTGGTGAAGTGCTCGTGAAAACACCTAAACGGACTCCAGTTTCTTTATACGGCAACCTCTTTCCATCCTCCTTGCCCCTACGCCCCACCGCTGCTTTATGTGATCTCTGTTACAGAATTGGCGGTAATGTGGAGATGCGCACATAAAATCGCCACGATTTTTGCAAGCAACATCACGAAATTCCTTACTTTGTCTCAACTTAGCTTGCAGACGCCGCGTTCTCATCCTCCCGCCTCCTCCCCCATAAAAAAGCCTGGGGGCGGAGGATTCAAGCCATCTTCTTATGACGCATAGTCAGCCCATCATGAATGTTGCTGTCGATGACAGGTTGTAACGAAGGGAGAAGGGCATGGTGAGCGTACAGCTGCAAAATGTAACGAAAGCCTGGGGCGAGGTGGTGGTATCGAAAGATATCAATCTCGACATCCACGAAGGCGAGTTCGTGGTGTTTGTCGGTCCGTCCGGCTGCGGTAAATCGACTTTACTACGCATGATTGCCGGGCTTGAGACGATTACCAGCGGCGACCTGTATATCGGCGACAAACGAATGAACGATACTCCGCCGGCAGAACGCGGCGTTGGTATGGTGTTTCAGTCTTACGCGCTCTATCCCCACCTGTCTGTAGCAGAAAACATGTCGTTTGGTCTGAAACTGGCTGGCGCGAAAAAAGAGGTAATTAACCAACGCGTTAACCAGGTGGCGGAAGTGCTGCAACTGGCACATTTGCTGGATCGTAAACCGAAAGCGCTCTCCGGTGGTCAGCGTCAGCGTGTGGCGATAGGTCGTACGCTGGTAGCTGAGCCCAGCGTGTTTTTGCTCGATGAACCGCTCTCTAACCTCGATGCTGCGCTGCGCGTGCAGATGCGTATTGAAATCTCTCGTCTGCATAAACGGCTGGGCCGCACGATGATTTACGTCACCCACGATCAGGTCGAAGCAATGACGCTGGCCGACAAAATCGTGGTGCTGGACGCCGGTCGCGTGGCGCAGGTTGGGAAACCGCTCGAGCTGTACCACTATCCCGCAGACCGTTTTGTCGCCGGATTTATCGGTTCACCAAAGATGAACTTCCTGCCGGTAAAAGTGACCGCCACTGCCATTGATCAAGTTCAGGTTGAGTTGCCGATGCCAAATCGCCAGCAAGTCTGGCTACCGGTTGAAAGCCGCGATGTTCAGGTCGGGGCCAACATGTCGCTGGGCATTCGCCCGGAACATCTACTGCCAAGCGATATCGCTGACGTCATCCTTGAGGGTGAAGTTCAGGTGGTCGAGCAGCTTGGCAACGAAACGCAAATCCATATCCAGATCCCTTCCATTCGTCAAAACCTGGTGTATCGCCAGTCTGACGTGGTGTTGGTAGAAGAAGGTGCCACATTCGCTATCGGCCTGCCGCCAGAGCGTTGCCATCTGTTCCGTGAGGATGGCACTGCATGTCGTCGACTGCATCAGGAGCCGGGCGTTTAAGCACCCTACAAAAGACACAAAACCTGTGACAGGTGATGTGAAAAAGAAAAGCAATGACTCAGGAGATAGAATGATGATTACTCTGCGCAAACTTCCTCTGGCGGTTGCCGTCGCAGCGGGCGTAATGTCTGCTCAGGCAATGGCTGTGGATTTCCACGGTTACGCGCGTTCCGGTATCGGCTGGACAGGGAGCGGCGGTGAACAACAGTGTTTCCAGACCACTGGCGCTCAAAGTAAATACCGTCTTGGCAACGAATGTGAAACTTATGCTGAATTAAAATTGGGTCAGGAAGTGTGGAAAGAGGGCGACAAGAGCTTCTATTTCGACACGAACGTGGCCTATTCCGTAGCGCAACAGAATGACTGGGAAGCCACCGATCCGGCCTTCCGTGAAGCGAACGTGCAGGGTAAAAACCTGATTGAATGGCTGCCTGGTTCCACTATCTGGGCGGGTAAGCGTTTCTACCAACGTCATGACGTTCATATGATCGACTTCTACTACTGGGATATTTCTGGTCCTGGCGCCGGTCTGGAAAACATCGATGTTGGCTTCGGTAAGCTGTCTCTGGCAGCAACCCGCTCCTCTGAAGCTGGTGGTTCTTCCTCTTTCGCCAGCAACAATATTTATGACTATACCAACGAAACTGCGAACGATGTCTTCGACGTGCGTTTGGCGCAGATGGAAATTAACCCGGGCGGCACATTAGAGCTGGGCGTCGACTACGGTCGTGCCAACCTGCGTGATAACTATCGTCTGGTTGATGGTGCATCGAAAGACGGTTGGTTATTCACTGCCGAGCATACTCAGAGCGTCCTGAAGGGCTTTAACAAGTTTGTTGTTCAGTACGCTACTGACTCGATGACCTCGCAGGGTAAAGGTCTGTCGCAGGGCTCTGGCGTTGCGTTTGATAATGAACACTTTGCTTACAATATCAACAACAACGGTCACATGTTGCGTATCCTCGACCATGGTGCGATCTCCATGGGCGATAACTGGGACATGATGTACGTCGGTATGTACCAGGACATCAACTGGGATAACGATAACGGCACCAAGTGGTGGACCGTCGGTATTCGCCCGATGTACAAGTGGACGCCTATCATGAGTACCTTGCTGGAAGTGGGTTACGACAATGTCGAATCCCAGCGCACTGGCGACAAGAACAATCAGTACAAAATCACCCTCGCACAACAATGGCAGGCGGGCGACAGCATTTGGTCACGTCCGGCTATTCGTGTCTTCGCAACCTATGCCAAGTGGGATGAGAAATGGGGTTATGACTACACGGGGAACTCCACAAACAACCCGTACTACGGCAAGGCCGTTTCGGCTGATTTCAATGGTGGTAGCTTCGGTCGTGGCGACAGCGACGAGTGGACCTTCGGCGCCCAGATGGAAATCTGGTGGTAATAGCAAAGCGTTGACCGGATAAGGCGTTCACGCCGCATCCGGCAATCAACGCCTGATGCGACGCAGTCGCGTCTTATCAGGCCTACAACTGTTGCCGAATGTAGGCCGGATAAAGCGTTCACGCTGCATCCGGCATAAAAACAGGTTTAAGGGGCGTAAGCCCCTCTGATTATCGGGTTAAGCGCGCTATTGCCTGGCTACCGCTGAACTCCAGATTTTGAGGTGAAAACAATGAAAATGAATAAACGTCTCATCGCCCTCTGTTTATCCGCAGGGCTACTGGCGAGCGCGCCTGGAATCAGCCTCGCCGACGTCAACTATGTACCGCAAAATACCAGCGACGCGCCCGCTATTCCTTCCGCCGCGCTGCAACAATTAACCTGGACACCGGTCGATCAATCCAAAACCCAGACCACTCATCTGGCAACCGATGGACAACAACTGAACGTCCCTGGCATCCGTGGCCCGGTCGCGGCATACAGTGTGCCTGCGAATATCGGTGAGTTGACGCTGACGCTGACCAGCGAAGTTAACAAGCAAACCAGCGTATTTGCGCCGAATGTGTTAATTCTTGATCAGAACATGACGCCATCGGCTTATTTCCCTGGTAGTTACTTTACCTATCAGGAACCTGGAGTAATAAGCGCTGACCGTCTGGAAGGGGTAATGCGTCTGACTCCGGCGCTGGGGCAACAGAAACTCTATGTACTGGTCTTTACCACCGAAAAAGATCTTCAACAGACGACCCAATTGCTTGACCCGGCAAAAGCGTATGCCAAAGGCGTCGGTAACTCGGTGCCGGATATTCCAGACCCGATTGCCCGTCACACCACTGATGGTTTGCTGAAACTGAAAGTGAAAAACAATTCCAGTTCCAGCGTACTGGTAGGGCCGTTATTTGGTTCTTCCGCTCCAGCTCCGGTTACGGTAGGTAACACGGCGGCACCTGCCGTGGCTGCACCAGCTCCGGCACCGGCGAAGAAAAGCGAACCAATGCTCAACGATACGGAAAGTTATTTTAATACTGCGATCAAAAATGCTGTCGCGAAGGGGGATGTTGATAAGGCGTTAAAGCTGCTTGATGAAGCCGAACGTCTGGGATCGACATCTGCCCGTTCCACCTTTATCAGCAGTGTAAAAGGCAAGGGGTAATTACGCTCCACAGTGCTGATTTTGCAACAACTGGTGCGTCTCCTGGCGCACCTTTTTTTCTTCTCCTGTGCCATTGTTGCGTTTTTGTTGCGCATTAGATCACTTAATTTGCTTTACTCCTCCCGTAAACGTTTTTCTGCGATACAATGCCTTTACGTTATGTAACGGAGAGTTCGGCATGTCACACCCTGCGTTAACGCAATTGCGTGCGCTGCGCTACTTTGAAGAGATCCCTGACCTGGACCCACAACAACTCGACTGGCTGTTACTGGAAGATTCCATGACGAAACGTTTTGAACAGCAGGGAAAAACGGTGAGCGTGACGATGATCCGCGAAGGGTTTGTCGACCAGAATGAAATCCCTGAAGAATTACCGCTGTTGCCGAAAGAGTCTCGTTACTGGTTACGTGAAATTTTGTTATGTGCCGATGAAGAACCCTGGCTTGCCGGGCGTACTGTCGTTCCTGCGTCGACGTTAAGCGGTCCCGAGCTGGCGTTGCGCAATCTGGGGAAAACGCCGTTAGGCCGTTATCTGTTTACTTCATCGACATTGACTCGGGACTTTATTGAGATAGGCCGTGATGCTGGATTGTGGGGGCGCCGTTCCCGCCTGCGATTAAGCGGTAAGCCGCTATTGCTGACTGAACTGTTTTTACCGGCATCACCGTTGTACTAAGAGGAAAAAAAATATGGAGTGGAGTCTGACGCAGAATAAGCTGCTGGCATTTCACCGCTTAATGCGTACGGATAAGCCAATTGGCGCGTTACTGCTGCTCTGGCCAACTTTGTGGGCGCTGTGGGTGGCGACGCCAGGCGTCCCCCAACTCTGGATTCTGGCGGTGTTTGTTGCCGGCGTCTGGTTGATGCGCGCTGCCGGATGTGTGGTGAATGATTATGCTGACCGTAAGTTTGATGGTCATGTTAAGCGCACGGCAAACCGACCACTTCCCAGCGGCGAGGTCTCGGAGAAAGAGGCGCGCACGTTGTTTGTGGTGCTGGTGCTGATTTCATTCTTACTGGTGCTGACGCTGAATACGATGACTATTCTGTTGTCGATTGCCGCGCTAGCGCTGGCGTGGGTTTACCCGTTTATGAAGCGTTACACCCATTTACCGCAAGTGGTGCTGGGCGCGGCGTTTGGTTGGTCGATTCCAATGGCTTTTGCTGCCGTTAGTGAATCAGTACCGCTAAGTTGCTGGTTGATGTTCCTTGCCAATATTTTCTGGGCGGTGGCCTACGACACGCAGTATGCGATGGTTGACCGGGACGACGACGTGAAGATTGGTATTAAGTCTACGGCGATCCTGTTTGGTCAATACGACAAATTGATTATTGGTATTTTGCAGATTGGCGTACTGGCGCTGATGGCGATAATCGGTGAGTTAAATGGCCTGGGCTGGGGATATTATGGGTCAATACTGGCGGCTGGCGCGTTGTTTGTTTATCAACAAAAACTGATTGCCAACCGCGAGCGTGAAGCCTGCTTTAAAGCGTTTATGAATAATAACTATGTGGGCCTGGTGTTGTTTTTAGGGCTGGCGATGAGTTACTGGCATTTCTGATGATGTGAAAAAGCCGGAGGAGCCTCCGGCTTTTTTGTCAGGGGAAAAATTGCCTGATGCGCTTCGCTTATCAGGCCTACCCGGTGAGTCACAATTTATTGGATTTTCAGGTCATAGTAGGCCGGATAAGGCGTTTCGCCGCATCCGGCAATTCTCACCGATTACGCCTCGCCCTGCGTCGCACTCTCAATCGTCAAACGCACATCGGACGTTATCAATTCCGCCAGCAACTGATACACCTTCATCGTCTCTGCCGGTTCGGCGTCACCGCTGTCGCTGATATATCCTTCATCGCGCAGCGTCAGCACCAGAGTACTGAACACGGCTTTGTCGAAGAATTCCGGCGCGTTGATGCCGTGCAGCACGGAGAGACGTTGCGCTACGGTACGGCTTTCTTTCTCCAGCGTGCTGCGGTTGATCGACGGGTTAGCGCTCAGCAGCCAGAAGGTAATTGCATAGCGTTGTAACGTTTCGCGCGCGCCGGCGGCCAGCAACTGAAGCGTGCGGGAATGCGCTGGATTGATATGCAACTCATCATTTTGCAGAGTAATCAACTCCTGACGCTGCATTTCATTCGCCAACGCATCAATAACGCCCGGCAACTCGTCGCGATCCCAGCGCAGGAACAACTCTGCTTTCAGCATTGGATACAGCACATTGACATGCTTCATCAACTCTTCGCGAGAAATTTGGCGATGTTGAGTCACAATCGCCGCCATCAGCGAAGGCAGAACCAACATATGTGCAATGTTGTTGCGATAGTAGGTCATCAACACCGCTTGTTCACGCGGCAGGATGATAATGTCGCCGATGGTATCTTTCTCAACTTCAAACTTGTTCATCTGCAGCGCGTGATCAATAAGTTCACTGGCGCTGGCTGAAGGCACCGTTGAGTCCGGGGAGTAAGGTACGTTGCGCATTAAATCGAGGTAGCAGTTGAGTTGCTCAGTCAACTGTTCGCGAGTGAGTGAACGCTGACGTGATGCCAGCAACGCAGTACAGCACAGGTTCATGGCGTTCGCCGCACCTGCGTTGTTAATACGTACCATCAGATCGGCAGCAATGTTATTGACCGTCGGCGTTAGCCAGGCCGGGCGCACGGCTTCAATGGGATCAATCGATTCACGCCAGTCTGGCACGTGCTGGTTGAGATAGGTCATCAACGGCATCGGCTCACCGAAATTGACGTATCCTTGACCGAGATTACGCAGCTTGCTTAAGCCGCGCAGCATCTGCGCTAGACTTTCTTTTTCTTTCGTCGCGCCGCGCAGTTCTTTAGCGTAAGTACCCACTTCCATTACGTGCTCATAACCGATGTAGATCGGGATTAACGTAATCGGACGTGTACCGCCACGCAACATCGCCTGAATGGTCATCGACAGCGTACCGGTTTTCGGATCCAACAAACGCCCCGTACGGGAACGACCGCCTTCCACAAAATATTCCACGGAATAACCACGGCTAAACAGTTCGCCGAGATACTCACGGAAAACAGTGGAATAGAGTTTATTGCCTTTAAAAGTACGGCGAATAAAGAACGCGCCCAGACGGCGGAAAATCGGCCCGGCAGGCCAGAAGTTCAGGTTGATCCCGGCAGCGATATGCGGCGGCACCAGCCCCTGGTGATACAACACATAAGAAAGCAGCAGATAGTCCATATGGCTACGGTGACATGGCACATACACCAGCTCATGACCGTCGTGGGCCAACTGGCGAACGCGTTCGGCGTTGTGGACGTTGATGCCCTGATAAAGCCGGTTCCAGGTGAAGCCCAGAATACGGTCGGTCAGACGGATCATCTCGTAAGAGAAGTTCGCTGCAATCTCTTCCATCAGCGCAATCGCGTTCTGCTGCGCTTTTTCATGAGAGATTTTTTTGCTACGCGCTTCATCTTCTACCGCTTTAGCAATCGCGCGAGAGGAGAGCAGTTTATTAAACAGATCCTGACGGGCGGGTAAGCGCGGGCCCACGGCAGCCAGACGCTGGCGGGCAAAGTGCATACGCGCCACGCGCGCCAGTTTTTGAGCGATGGTTTTATCCGTACCGTGCTCATCAGCCATGCGGCGCAGTGAAACCGATGGCGAGAAGCGCACAAAGCTGTCACGCCCCAGCCACAGTACGGCGAAAAACTTCTGCACGCCGTTGAGCATACGCAACGGCGGATTTACTTCACCTTTTTCGCGCCCCGGCGCGCGACCAAACATCACCGATACCGGCACCATTTGCACGTCCAGATTCGGATTGCTGCGGTGCAGATCGAGATAATCGTGGAACAGCTTAATGGACTCTTCTTTCGGCGTGTAATAAGTGAAAACACGCGGCCCGCCGTGAATAAACACGTAGCGCGGCAGCAGCGTACCGTCTATTTCCAGCGGCTCTAATGGGTCAGGCAGGTCGTGCGCCAGACACTGGGCGCGCAACGTCAGCAAATCCGCTTTTGAGTTGTACGGTAAAACGTACATAATTGGACGAGAGGTATCCAGTCCAAGTTCCGGGGCAGGATCCGCCGGAATAGACTTGCTTTTTACCAGGATGCTTAATGGTAAATTCAGTAATTTGTAGTAAATTCGTGGCCAGCCGGACATAAACGATGTAAAGCCTCTGGTTAATAATGCAAATGCGCGGCAAGGATAGCAGAAAGTCATGGGAAATTCTGTGGTATCTGCCCATGTTTCGCGCGGCGTTACGCTAACCCGAATCATCGGATTTAACGGTACACTGTATTGACGCTCATAATGTAAAAAGGTTCTTTTGATGGCCAATAATACCACTGGACTCACCCGAATTATCAAAGCCGCTGGCTATTCCTGGAAAGGCTTGCGCGCAGCATGGATTAACGAAGCGGCCTTCCGTCAGGAGGGCGTTGCGGTATTGTTGGCGGTGATCATCGCCTGCTGGCTGGACGTGGACGCGATTACCCGCGTGCTGCTTATTAGCTCCGTCATGCTGGTGATGATTGTAGAAATCCTTAATAGCGCCATCGAAGCGGTGGTTGACCGTATTGGTTCCGAATACCATGAACTTTCTGGACGGGCGAAAGATATGGGGTCCGCCGCAGTGCTGATCGCAATTATCGTCGCAGTGGCAACCTGGGTCATTCTGTTATGGTCACATTTTGGATAACCCTTCCAGAATTCGATAAATCTCTGGTTTATTGTGCAGTTTATGGTTCCAAAATCACCTTTTGCTGTATATACTCACAGCATAACTGTATATACACCCAGGGGGCGGAATGAAAGCGTTAACGGCCAGGCAGCAAGAGGTGTTTGATCTCATTCGTGATCACATCAGCCAGACAGGTATGCCGCCGACGCGTGCGGAAATCGCGCAGCGTTTGGGGTTCCGTTCCCCAAACGCGGCTGAAGAACATCTGAAGGCGCTGGCGCGCAAAGGTGTTATTGAAATTGTTTCCGGCGCATCGCGCGGGATTCGTCTGTTGCAGGAAGAGGAAGAAGGGTTGCCGCTGGTCGGTCGTGTGGCAGCCGGTGAGCCGCTTCTGGCGCAGCAGCATATTGAAGGTCATTATCAGGTCGATCCATCCCTGTTTAAGCCAAATGCTGATTTCCTGCTACGCGTGAGTGGGATGTCGATGAAAGATATCGGCATTATGGATGGCGATTTGCTGGCGGTGCATAAAACCCAGGATGTGCGTAATGGGCAGGTCGTTGTTGCACGCATCGATGACGAAGTTACCGTTAAGCGTTTGAAAAAACAGGGTAATAAAGTCGAGTTGTTGCCTGAAAACAGTGAGTTTAAACCCATTGTTGTCGATCTGCGTCAGCAGAGCTTCACCATTGAAGGGCTGGCTGTTGGAGTTATTCGCAACGGCGACTGGCTGTAATCATATCTCTCTGATACCGCGATGCGTCTGGCGTCGCGGTTTGTTTTTCAACTCCGTTCATCAGGCTTGTCGGCATGGCATTCCTCACTTCATCTGATAAAGCACTCTGGCATCTCGCCTTACCCATGATTTTCTCCAATATCACCGTTCCTTTGTTAGGGCTGGTTGATACGGCAGTTATTGGTCATCTTGATAGCCCGGTGTACCTGGGCGGCGTGGCGGTTGGCGCAACGGCGACCAGCTTTCTCTTTATGCTGTTGCTGTTTTTGCGCATGAGCACTACCGGACTTACTGCGCAGGCGTATGGCGCCAAAAACCCCCTGGCATTAGCGCGTGCGCTGATGCAGCCGCTATTGCTGGCATTAGGGGCTGGGGCATTAATTATTCTACTGCGCACACCAATTATCGATCTGGCGCTGCATATTGTCGGCGGCAGTGAAGCGGTGCTGGAACAGGCGCGTCGTTTCCTTGAAATTCGCTGGCTAAGCGCGCCGGCGTCGCTGGCAAATCTGGTGTTACTCGGCTGGCTGCTTGGCGTGCAATATGCCCGTGCGCCCGTTGTCCTGTTAGTCGTTGGCAACATTCTTAACATTGCTCTGGATGTCTGGCTGGTGATGGGGCTGCATATGAATGTCCAGGGAGCTGCGTTAGCGACGGTTCTTGCTGAATACGCGACGTTGCTGATCGGTTTGCTCATGGTGCGTAAAATCCTTCATTTACGGGGGATCTCCGTCGAAATGCTGAAAAACGCCTGGCGAGGAAACTTTCGCCGTTTGCTGGCGCTTAACCGTGACATTATGTTGCGCTCGTTGTTGCTGCAACTCTGTTTTGGTGCAATCACGGTGCTTGGCGCGCGACAGGGGAGCGATATTATCGCCGTCAACGCTGTCCTGATGACGCTGCTCACTTTTACCGCTTACGCGCTGGATGGTTTCGCTTATGCTGTTGAAGCGCATTCTGGTCAGGCATACGGCGCGCGTGACGGCAGTCAGCTATTGGATGTCTGGCGGGCAGCGTGTCGTCAGGCGGGGATCGTAGCGTTGCTGTTTTCCGTGGTTTATTGGCTGTCTGGTGAACACATTATCGCGTTATTGACTTCGTTAACTCAGATCCAACAACTGGCCGATCGCTACCTTATCTGGCTGGTGATTTTGCCGCTGGTGGGCGTCTGGTGTTATCTGCTGGACGGCATGTTCATTGGCGCAACGCGCGCCGCCGAAATGCGTAATAGTATGGCGGTGGCAGCAGCCGGTTTTGCGTTCACGCTACTCACATTGCCATGGCTGGGCAATCATGGGTTATGGTTGGCATTAACTGTCTTTCTGGCGTTGCGTGGGCTTTCTCTGGCGGTTATCTGGCGGCGTCACTGGCGCAACGGCACCTGGTTTTCCGCAACATAATGGTTAAAAATTCCGAATAAATAACCCGGAGCCAGATGCCTGACTACACTTAGTCCCACGTTTAGCAGAAAAGTGAACGTACTCTTATTCACCACCTAACGATGAGGACTTGAATATGAACAAAGACGAAGTCGGTGGTAACTGGAAACAGTTCAAAGGTAAAGTGAAAGAGCAATGGGGCAAGCTGACCGACGATGATATGACGGTCATTGAAGGTAAACGTGATCAGCTAGTGGGGAAAATCCAGGAGCGTTACGGTTATCAGAAAGAGCAGGCAGAAAAAGAGGTTGATCGCTGGGAAAAACGCAATGATTACCGCTGGTAATTAATCCCTCCTGCCTGACGTGTACAAGGACGTACATCGCTTAGCGTGATTTTTTTTTCATCGGAATAGAGTGGTCATGATGGCACTGTTCAGGATGACGACACGCTTCCACTTCCACACATGCCGCACAGAGTCCATGAGCTTCAATCACATTATGCCGCAGGGCAAACCCCATTTTTGCCGCCAGAGTATGCATGATGTCTTCAACACCTTCCGCACACTCTTCTTTTACCGCGCCGCAACGATCGCAAATAAACATTGCGGAAGTATGGGTTGGCTGATCGAACAGATGACAGAGCACGTAGCTGTTAGTGGACTCAACTTTATGCACAAAACCCTGCTCAAGCAGAAAATCGAGCGCGCGATAAACTGTTGGCGGCTTGGCTTGCGGTTCGGCTTCACGCAGTAAATCAAGGAGATCGTAGGCGCTGATAGCCCCTTCCTGCAGACTCATCAGACGCAACACTTCGAGACGTTGTGGAGTCAGGCGCACATTACGCTGCGTACAGAGTTTTTCAGCCTGTGCTAATAACTCCTGCGTTGTGGTCTTTTCCATTGGACACCTCGACAGTAGGGTTAAGAATGTCCTTACTTTACCATAGTTCTCACTTAAACGCCGAGAGCTGGGAGGCATGACCGTCACATTGCCTGATCGCATATTCGTTATGCTATAGTATCGCCCCCAATTTACCAGATGCTTAAAAAGTCGCCATGCCAGAAGAATCACAAACTGTTTATCCCGCTTACCGTTTCTCGATTGCTCCGATGCTCGACTGGACGGACAGACACTGCCGTTACTTCCTGCGTCTGCTTTCCCGCAATACGTTGCTTTATACCGAAATGGTAACCACAGGCGCGATTATTCACGGTAAAGGTGATTATCTGGCATACAGCGAAGAAGAACATCCAGTCGCGTTGCAGCTAGGCGGTAGCGATCCCGCGGCGCTGGCGCAGTGTGCGAAGCTGGCAGAAGCACGTGGATACGATGAGATCAACCTGAATGTCGGCTGCCCGTCTGACCGGGTGCAGAACGGCATGTTTGGTGCGTGTCTGATGGGTAATGCGCAGCTGGTTGCCGACTGCGTGAAAGCGATGCGCGATGTGGTGTCGATTCCGGTGACGGTGAAAATGCGTATTGGCATCGATGATCAGGACAGCTATGAATTTCTCTGCGATTTCATCAACACCGTTTCCGGCAAAGGTGAGTGTGAGATGTTCATCATCCACGCACGTAAAGCCTGGCTTTCTGGGTTAAGTCCGAAAGAAAACCGTGAGATCCCGCCGCTCGATTACCCGCGTGTCTATCAACTGAAGCGAGATTTTCCGCATCTGACCATGGCGATTAACGGCGGCATTAAGTCTCTGGAAGAGGCCAAAGCGCATCTGCAATATATGGATGGCGTGATGGTCGGGCGCGAGGCGTATCAAAATCCAGGTATTCTGGCGGCGGTGGATCGTGAGATTTTTGGTTCCTCGGATACCGATGCCGATCCGGTGGCGGTGGTACGGGCCATGTATCCGTACATTGAACGTGAGCTTAGCCAGGGGACGTATCTGGGTCATATTACCCGCCATATGCTGGGGTTGTTCCAGGGGATCCCTGGTGCGCGTCATTGGCGGCGTTATTTAAGTGAAAATGCCCATAAAGCGGGTGCAGACATTAATGTGCTGGAACACGCGCTCAAACTGGTGGCGGATAAGCGTTAATTTTTCACCACAAAGTAGTTAAATTCACCACGCCCCGCGCATTGTCGCGGGGCGTTTTGCTGATAAATCAGCAAATTATCTTTTGGCATGATTCTTGTAATACCAGTAGCAGATTTCATTTTGGGGAGAACATCATGCTGGAACTACTTTTTGTGATTGGCTTTTTTGTCATGCTGATGGTCACCGGCGTCTCGCTGTTGGGTATTATCGCCGCGCTGGTCATCGCGACGGCAATTATGTTCCTCGGCGGCATGCTGGCGTTGATGATTAAGTTGCTGCCATGGCTGTTATTGGCGATTGCGGTAGTGTGGGTGATTAAGGCGATTAAAGCGCCAAAAGTGCCGAAATATCAGCGTTATGACCGCTGGCGCTACTAAGGGATTGTGCGGATGATCACAACCTAAGGTTTTATCCTTAGAACAAAATAGGAATTGATAATCAAATCTGTCATTATTGCACGTCAAACAAATTCATCGTGCTGTACCCTACATACAGCCGAACTATAAAAGAAAGGGCTTCCCGGGTGGAAGCCCGATTTCTTTTAGGGAATCAATAAGCTGGAACCCTGCGTCGCCCGGCTTTCCAGAATCTCATGCGCACGTCGCGCATCCTTCAGCGGATATTTCTGTTGCTCCGTGACATCCACCTTAATGACGCCGCTGGCAATCAATGAAAACAGTTCATTACTGGCTTCAGTTAACTCCTCCCGCGTGGTGATGTAGCCTTGCAGGGAAGGACGTGTTACATACAGCGAGCCTTTTTGATTAAGAATGCCTAAGTTCACACCCGTCACTGCGCCTGATGAGTTACCAAAACTGACCATTAAACCGCGACGTTGCAGGCAATCCAGTGACCATTCCCAGGTGTCTCTGCCTACGGAATCGTACACCACGCGCACTTTTTTGCCGCCGGTGATCTCTTTTAACCGCTCGACCAGATTTTCTTCGCGATAGTTAATCACCTGCCACGCCCCTGCTTTTAACGCACTTTGCGCTTTTTGCGCCGTTCCCACGGTGCCGATAAGTTTCGCGCCCAGGGCTTTCGCCCACTGACAAGCAATTAAGCCAACGCCGCCAGCGGCTGCATGGAACAGGAATTGTTCGTCAGGTTTGATTTCATACGTTTTGCGCAGTAGATAATAAACCGTTAAACCTTTCAGGAATGATGCGGCGGCTTGTTCAAAAGAAATTGCTGCTGGCAGAATCGCGGCTTTATCGGCATTAACGTTATGTACAGAGCTGTATGCGCCCAGTGCTGACTGAGCATAAACCACGCGATCGCCGGCTTTAATATGTTTCACGCTACTGCCGACTTTTGTCACTATGCCAGCCGCTTCCGTGCCTAACCCACAGGGCAGCGATGGTGGGGGATAAAGACCGCTACGAATATATGTGTCGATAAAATTGATGCCAATGGCTTTATTTTCGACCTGGATTTCATTCTCTGCCGGATCGGCAGGAGTAAACTCCACGGCCTGAAGTACTTCCGGGCCACCGTGCTTGTGAAATTCGATGCGCGTTGCCATTTAAACTCCTTTACTGAGCGACATATCTGTTTTAAGCCTAACAGTAGTCACCAGACCGCGCGGGGATTTTTTCCGGGCTGTGGTCACAACCCGGAATATCTCTGGTCAGTATTGAAACAGCGTCGCCGCAATCCAGTTTTGCCACTGGCGCTCAAAATGGGTGAGCGTTAACACGCCTCGCTCACGGCACGGGCGCGTCCAGGTTTGGTAATCTTTAACATCCTGGCAAATGCAAATCATATATTGCCTGGCATCCTGATTTTCTGGTCGAAAACGCCAGGTCAGGAGTGGCCCATCTGGCGTTTGCGGTGCGATGCCTGCTTCGCCATCATAGACAGCCCTGGCGCCACGACTCCCGCCACCGTTTTCGATATAGCATTGTAAAGAGCGCAGTACAGCCAGCGCCAGTTGCGCACTTTGCCGCCACTGGAAAGACTGGGCGAGACTGTTTTCATCGCTTTGAATGCCTTCCCGGCGAATATCTTCACAAAGTGTTGCTATGGTTTGCGCGGCAGTGTTGATCCCCTGTGTATGACACAAAATTGCGGCATGGTGGCTCATGGTATTTTGTATCGTTTCTCGCACGTCGTCGTGTAGCAGCCCCTGATTCAGGTACTGTTGCGCCTCATTAATCGTGCTGAGAATTTGTTGCCTCTCGAGAGGGAGGTCCTGACTTTTCTGATGAGCAATATGCAATGCACAGCGACGGGCGAAAACTTGCCCGGCATTGAGCGCCGCCCCACCAGGGCGCGTAACACCATGTGTTCCGGCATTTTCTCCGATAGCGTAACAGCCAACTAACGATGTGCGCCCCCAAATATCAACATCAATACCTCCATTAAGATGTTGATTATTTAGCGTAAACTTGAGCGGTGAGGCGGTAAGATCATGACCGTGCATCTGATACAAACGAACAGCCAGTGGATTCATTTGTGTTAATCGTGCCAGCGGTTGTGCCAGCAGGGCATGATTTTGTTGCAGATAGTCGATGACATCATCATCTAGTTCCTGCAGGTTGAATGGCGTTCCGTCCGCTGCGGGTTCCGGTTCCCGCAGAAAATCGAGAAAAACATCGCGCCCTTTTTGTGTCTCCTCATACACCGCGACATCCAGCAGGCTGGAGCCATATTCCAGCATTCGTTCCGCGTGAAACGGCCACTGGTAACCTTTGCGAAATATCGCGGAGGCCAGCATACGAGTTGTGGGGTAATAAGCTGCCAGAAAATTATACTGACGCCCGGAGTGGTCCTGCGAGTAGATGCGCGGCATCGCCTGCATGTAAGTACCAGAAAGATTCCACGGAAACTGGTTGCGCGGTGTACCGATACCAAACTGACTTTCCGTAAGATTAACCAGAGTTATACCTGCTTCCAGCGCCATGCCCAACGCACTAAAACAGTTCACCGGATAAACACTGTCACGATAAAGTTCACCAGGCCCGCCCGTGGCTAAAACCAAATGCTGGCAGCGAATCACTACCATTCGCCAGGGATTATCCCGACAGGATTTATCGATGGCGATCACCCCTACGACTCGTCGATTTTCCCCTTCACCACTGGTCAGGATATGAATCGCCGTTGTGTGATCGCTAAGAGGAATATTAAGGCGCATTGCCTCCTGGGCCAGCACCTTCACCATCAGGCGCGATGTTCGAGGACCGCAGCTAGTGGCACGGCCAAATTCATCGTGATCGGTTTGATAACGCAACGTTGCGCCAAAGAGATCTTCAGGCAGATCCAGACCCAGATATTTCAGTACTTCACAGGTGTTCACTGATCCGACCGCCTCAACATATGCGGTGTCATGATCCATCGCACCACCTGCCGCCAGGGTGTTACTTAATGTCAGAAAATGGTCACCATTTGCACGCGTATTCGCGGTGTGAAGCGTTTGTTTATCGGAACCAGAACAGGCGGAAGTGCCCCAGAAGGCTTTGCTGGAGGCGATCATTACATCGACATTTTGCCGTTTCAGCTCGACGGCAGCTCGCCATCCTGCCGCGCCACTGCCCAGAACCAGCGTGTTGCAGCGGTACTCTGGTAAAATGGTACCGTTAAGGTCGATACTACCGCTGGCTTGAGCCAGCGGTGCGTAATGGGGCATTTTCACGTCTGTCAGGGAATCGATAATAGATTCAGAGACATTATGCGTCATGGTAGGTGCCCGTAGTCTGGTTATGTTGGGAAACGCTGATCGTTTCAGCATCGGCAAGATCATCAAGATCACGATCGCGTGTTTCTGGAGCAAAGAAAGTTGCAATAATCGTACCAACGGTCAGCAGACTAAGGTAAATAGCGATTGGCATCCAGGCAGCAATACCACTGGGATCGTTAGTGTGGATCACCCAGGAAATGATTGCAGAACCAACCAGTGGCGCGATCCCTCCGGCAATAACGGCAGAAACTTCCCTTGCCAGTGCGACGCCAATATAACGATGGCGAGCACCAAAGAGTTCAGGCAGAAAAGCACCTTGTGCGCCAAACATACCCCAGGCTCCAATCCCTAAGGCCAGAGAAAGAGAGACAATAGTGACAGGAACATTACCGTGGCTGAAAGACCACCACACCGGAAAGGTAATCAACAACTGAAAAATCGCCAGACTACGATAGACAAGAACCCTGCCGAAGCGATCGGTCAGCCAACCGGCAATAGGCACCATAATTGCACCGACTACTACCGCAGACATCAGGCATAGCGTACCAACTGATTTGTCCAGCCCAACCACACCAACGATATAACTGATCGCTAAAGCCTGATAAATCGACGAGCCGCCGTTTTCTGCCAGACGTAAGCCAATCCCGACGAAGACATTACGGCGTGATGTTTTCAGCAAATTTCGTAAGGGTGATTCTGTAACTTGTTGACGAGCTTCGAGTTTTGCGAATGATGGCGATTCTTTAAGATGCAGTCGAATATAAATAGCCACCGCGATAATCACCACGCTGGAGAGGAAGGGCAAGCGCCACCACCAGGTTTCGGCAAGATTTGTCACATTATGCAGCAGGATGAAGTAAACAGCAGATGCCATAAACGTACCAATCTGGATTCCGAGGAACGGCAGCGCGGCGTAATAACCCCGTTTGCCGTCAGGAGCATATTCGGTCATCAGTACGGCGGCTCCCGCCTGTTCAGCCCCAGCACCAAGCCCTTGCAGCAGGCGTAATGCAATAAGCATAATTGGCGCCCAGATTCCCGCTGTTTCGTAAGTGGGTAATACCCCGATCAACGTGCTGGCGATTCCCATTAACAACACCGTTGCTAACAGGACGAACTTACGGCCCAAACGATCACCTAATGAGCCGAAGAGAATTCCGCCTACAGGTCTGACGGCAAATCCGAGAAAGTAGGTGCCAAAACTGGCGATCAGCGCCATTCCCGGTTCCTGATTAGGAAAAAAGAGTGGACCAAAAATAATGGCGGATGCCAGGCTGTAAAGTGCGAAATCGTAGTATTCCAGTGCGCTGCCGAGAGAGCAGGTCCACGCCGCGCGACGCAGATCTGCCGATGAAACATTCGCTTTCTCTGCTGGTTGTGAAGGTTGCATGATGTGTCTCCTTTCAGACGGATAAAAGAAATCCGCCTAAAATCAATGGGATTCTTGCGTTATTATTAAAATCCAAAATGAAATGCTAAGTTATCGAGCACTAAAGTGCGGTTGACGCTTCTCAGTAAATGCCTGACTGCCTTCATGAGCATCTTCAGTCGTGGCGGAAAAAGCGCCAGCCAGTGCTTCAAGCGTCGAGGCCACAGCAATACCTTCTCCGGCATCAATAACCTGCTTGGCGATCTGCACTGCAACGGGAGCACGTTGGGCGATACGTTGTGCCAGTTGCAGTCCGGCGTCGTGTAACGCCTCCCTGGCGACAACGCGATTCACCAGCCCGCAGGACAGTGCCCGCTGTGCATCCAGTGGTTCACCGGTAAATACCAGTTCTTTCACCAGTGAGCGCCCAAGCAGTGCCGTCAGCCGCTGCGTTCCTGACCAGCCAGGCACTGTCGCCAGCCCGGTTTCTGGTAGTGCCATTTGTGCTTCGGCGCTACAAATACGGATATCGGCGGTAGCAGCCAGTTCCAGACCACCGCCATAAGCCAGGCCGTGCAACAGGGCGATTACGGGCTGTGGCAGTTGTGCCAGAGCATCAAATGCCTGATGACCGCGGCGGATCCAGTTGCGCCACATATCGAGTGCAGAAAGAGAGGTCCAGCGATGAATATCCGCGCCGACACAAAACGCTTTTTCACTGGCACTGGTCAGCAGTACTACGCGGATCTCCGAATCAGTTTCCAGCGTGTGGCAATGCGCCAGCAGTTGTTCGAGCATCTCCGGGGTTAATGCATTGAGTTTCGCCGGGCGATTAATCACCAGAGTGGCAATGAAACCGTTGCGCTGGAGGTCAATGGTGCCGTTATTCATAGTGACGTCCTTGTTGAAAATAGAGGGGATTCATTAGCTTGAGATCGTCCGCCAGACGGAGTGGGGCATCGCTTTGGGCGAGAATGTCGCGTTCAGGATCGATACCTGGGGCAATTTCTGTGACCAGTAGCCCGTCTGGTGTTAATTCCAGAACGCAGCGTTCAGTGACGTACTGCACTTGTCGCCCACGTGCCATCGCGCGTTTGCCGGAGAACGTTACGTGGGCGACTTCTTGTACCAGCTTTTTGGCTTTGCCTTCTTTAAGGATACGCAGTTGACCCTCTTCCAGTTGCAGCTGTGCTCCTGCATTGAAAAAGCCAGAGAAAATGATTCGCTTCGCATGTGAAGTAATATCAATAAACCCACCACATCCGGCAGTCACATGTGGACGAGCGGGGAGATGTGAGACGTTCACTGAGCCATCTGCGCCGATTTGCAAAAATGACATCAGAGTGAGATCAAAGCCACCGCCCTGGAAATAGGTGAACTGCTGGGGAGAAGGCAAAAAAGCTTCTGCATTAGAGGCGCAGCCGAACTGAAATTCCAGTAGTGGAACTCCGCCAATCGCGCCCTGTTCCAGCAGCCAGGTGACGTCACCGTGGCGACCTTGTTCCAGCAAAATACGCGGCACGTTGGCAGAAATACCAAAGCCAATATTTACCGCATCACCACTGTGTAGTTCTTGCGCGACTCGTTGGGCAATAACTCGCGCCGGGCCATGTTCCATATAACGAAAGGCTGACAGCGGACGACTGATTTCGCCGGAAATGGCAGGTTCATATTGCGTTTGTGTCGTTTGTGTTTGTTCCGGCGCAATCACGATGTAATCCACCAGTACACCCGGAATACGCACCTCTTTTGGTTTCAGACTTCCGGCGGCAACTTGTCGTTTTACTTGCGCAATTATGATGCCACCGTTATTGCGGACAGCAGTGGCCTGTTCCAGTGGCCCCAGATAAGCCCCTTCATGTTCATAAGTCAGGTTGCCGCGTTCATCAGCAGTGGTAGCGCGAATGATTGCCACCTGCGGCACAATACTGGGGAAAAACAGCCAGTCGTCGTTAGCAAATCGAACACGTTCAACCAGAGATTGTTGCGCCGCTTTTTCATTCATTGCACCGCCCTGCAACAGGGGATCCACGTAGGTATCCATACCTGTTTGTGTTAACACGCCAGGACGATGAGCCGCCGCTTCCCGGTGCATATCAAATAAGATCCCGGAAGGCAGATTCCAGGCAGGGAGCACGTTGTCATTGATCATTTGCCAGATTAACGGAGGTGGCATTGATGATGGCCCGGAGGGGTAGGAGCCGGCGATCACTTTTGCCAGTAATCCCGGTTGTGCCAGATGATCGACGCCTTTAACGCCATACATATCACCTGCGGCGATAGGGTGGATGGTGGTGATGTTTTGCGGATGTCCCACACGTTGAAAGCGTTCACCTATTGCTGCCAGCACGGCATCCGGGCAACCCATTCCACTGGAAGAGGAGACGGTGACAACTGCGCCATCAACAATCAAATCTGCAGCTTCCGGTGCAGTGATCGTGCGTACAGAGCACATAATAATTTCCTTATTTCGATGTAAAAATAATTTAAAATATTGCTTTAAAACAAAGAGATAATGGTTATAAATTAATTGGAACGATCTAATTTATGCGTAATTTGTACGATTGGCGTGCAAAAAACACAACAAGGGAAGTGCGAATCTGTGATCGAAGCGACGATCTTCTGCGATCCCTTGCATTAACGGATCACATGAGTAAAAGGAGATTATGATAAAGTAAATGCCTTGATCTTATGGGGATTTGGAGTAGTCATGGCGAAGTCGGATACTGGAAGAAAGCGGGTAACATTAACCGATGTTGCGCGTGCGGCTGGCGTTTCGAAATCGACCGTGTCGCTGGTACTCAACGACAGTCCGTTGATCAAAAAAGAGACTCAACAAAAAGTCCAGCAAGCCATTGAGCAATTAGGCTATGTCTATAACCGTTTTGCTGCCAATCTACGTTCGCAAAAATCGCTGACTATCGGCGTGGTGATTGATGATTTGACCAACCCTTTTTTCGCTGAATTTACAATGGGCCTTGAGATAACGCTGGCGGAGCACGGTTTTATCACCGTAATGTCTAATACCTCCCAGCGTAGCGATCGGCAAAAACAGGTACTTGATACCTTGCTGGAACACCACGTCGCGGGCATTGTCCTCTGTCCAGTGAACAGTACCTCAGAAGCCGATTTACAGCGTTATGCCAACAGTTCCACACCCTTATTAATCACGATGCGCCCTCTGGATTGGCAGCAATTACCTGTCGATTACGTTGGCGTGGACAGCCACGCAGGTGTACGGGAAGCGACGGAATATCTTATTCAACAAGGGCACAGGGATATCGTGTTTATTGGTGGTCTTACGCACCATATGCGTTATCAGGGATACCTTGAGGCGATGAATCACCATGGTTTACAGCCGTGGAGTACTGATGTTTTTTCGCTGCGTGCTGAGCCGACTCAGGCCAACGGCTACCAGTTGATGCAACAGCTGTTGGATATGCCTTCGCCACCAACAGCGGTGATTTGTTATAACGATTTAATGGCTTTTGGCGCGGAGTCGGCGTTAGGTGAAAGAGGATTATTTGCCGGAAAAGATATTTCGTTGATTGGTAATGATGGCGTGGCGGCTTGTGCTTACAGTAATCCGCCGTTAACCACAATTGCGGTAGAACCATTGGCTCTGGGGAAACAGGCGGCGCAGCAAATTTTACGACGCATTGCGCAGCCAGATGCACCGCTCAGCCATTACGTCTATCGCCCGACCCTGCAAATTCGCGCTTCCACCGGAAAGCGGGGGCGTTAAATGCTGTAGCGAGAAACTGTTTCTCGCTATACTCTCTTGTCCCCCGTTCAACAGCAGGTAACACCATTCGTTATGGCAGGAAATAAACCCTTCAACAAACAGCAGGCTGAACCCCGTGAACGCGATCCACAAGTTGCCGGGATAAAAGTGCCTCCGCATTCGATCGAAGCGGAGCAGTCGGTGTTGGGCGGTTTAATGCTGGATAATGAACGCTGGGACGATGTTGCTGAACGTGTGGTGGCAGACGATTTCTACACCCGTCCTCACCGCCATATCTTTACCGAAATGGCGCGTTTGCAGGAAAGCGGTAGCCCCATTGACCTGATTACTCTGGCTGAGTCGTTGGAGCGTCAGGGGCAGCTTGATAGCGTCGGCGGTTTTGCTTATCTGGCAGAACTGTCAAAAAATACGCCAAGTGCGGCGAACATCAGTGCATATGCCGACATCGTACGCGAACGTGCTGTTGTTCGTGAGATGATTTCTGTTGCTAACGAAATTGCCGAAGCCGGTTTTGATCCACAAGGGCGTACCAGTGAAGATTTGCTCGATCTTGCTGAATCCCGCGTCTTTAAAATAGCCGAAAGTCGTGCGAACAAAGACGAAGGGCCGAAGAATATCGCCGATGTGCTCGACGCCACCGTGGCGCGTATTGAGCAACTGTTCCAGCAGCCGCACGATGGTGTAACTGGGGTAAACACTGGCTATGACGATCTCAACAAAAAAACCGCGGGTTTGCAGCCGTCGGACTTGATTATCGTCGCGGCGCGTCCGTCGATGGGGAAAACGACATTTGCGATGAACCTCGTCGAAAACGCGGCGATGTTGCAGGATAAACCGGTACTTATCTTCTCGCTGGAGATGCCATCGGAACAAATTATGATGCGTTCTCTGGCGTCGCTGTCGCGCGTTGACCAGACCAAAATCCGTACCGGACAACTGGATGATGAAGACTGGGCGCGTATTTCCGGCACCATGGGTATTTTGCTCGAAAAACGTAATATCTATATTGATGACTCCTCTGGTCTGACGCCAACGGAAGTGCGTTCCCGCGCGCGCCGTATCGCTCGTGAACATGGCGGCATCGGACTTATCATGATCGATTACCTGCAACTGATGCGTGTGCCGGCGCTTTCAGATAACCGTACACTGGAAATTGCCGAGATCTCTCGCTCGTTAAAAGCGCTGGCGAAAGAATTGAACGTGCCGGTGGTGGCGCTGTCCCAGTTGAACCGTTCTCTGGAACAACGTGCCGACAAACGCCCGGTCAACTCCGACCTGCGTGAATCCGGCTCCATCGAGCAGGATGCGGACTTGATCATGTTTATCTATCGTGATGAGGTGTATCACGAAAACAGTGATTTAAAAGGCATCGCGGAAATTATTATCGGTAAACAACGTAACGGCCCTATCGGGACGGTACGTCTGACCTTTAACGGTCAATGGTCGCGCTTCGACAACTACGCGGGGCCGCAGTACGACGACGAATAATAATTATTTTATGAATTAGGTAATCAAAGCAAACACTTATCAAGGAACACAAATGCAAGCGGCAACTGTTGTGATTAACCGCCGCGCTCTGCGACACAACCTGCAACGTCTTCGTGAACTGGCTCCTGCCAGTAAACTGGTTGCGGTGGTGAAAGCGAACGCTTACGGCCACGGTCTTCTTGAGACCGCGCGAACGCTCCCCGATGCTGACGCCTTCGGCGTTGCCCGTCTCGAAGAAGCCTTACGACTTCGGGCGGGAGGGATCACCAAACCTGTGCTGCTACTCGAAGGTTTTTTTGACGCCAGAGACTTGCCGACCATTTCCGCGCAGCATTTTCATACTGCCGTACATAACGAAGAACAACTTGCGGCTCTGGAAGAGGCTGACCTGGATGAACCGGTTACCGTCTGGATGAAACTCGATACCGGTATGCACCGTCTGGGCGTCAGGCCAGAACAAGCTGGGGCGTTTTATCATCGTCTGACCCAATGTAAAAACGTGCGTCAGCCGGTAAATATCGTCAGCCACTTTGCCCGCGCTGATGAGCCCACATGCGGTGCAACCGAGAAACAGCTCGATATCTTCAACACTTTTTGCGAAGGCAAGCCGGGTCAGCGCTCGATTGCTGCGTCTGGTGGCATTCTGCTGTGGCCACAGTCGCATTTTGACTGGGTGCGTCCTGGCATCATTCTTTACGGCGTGTCGCCACTGGAAGATCGCTCTACCGGTGCCGATTTCGGTTGCCAGCCAGTGATGTCGCTGACCTCCAGCCTGATTGCCGTGCGTGAGCATAAAGCCGGAGAGCCTGTCGGTTATGGCGGCACCTGGGTCAGCGAGCGCGATACCCGTCTTGGCGTGGTGGCGATGGGCTATGGCGATGGTTATCCGCGCGCCGCGCCGTCCGGTACGCCAGTGCTGGTCAATGGCCGCGAAGTGCCCATTGTAGGGCGTGTGGCGATGGATATGATCTGCGTAGATTTAGGTCCACAGTCGCAGGATAAAGCCGGAGACCCGGTCATTTTATGGGGCGAAGGTTTGCCCGTAGAACGTATCGCTGAAATGACAAAAGTGAGTGCTTACGAACTTATAACCCGCCTGACGTCAAGGGTGGCGATGAAATACGTCGATTGATCGTCCTGTAATACCTGATTGTCTGTGCCGGATACGGCGTGAACGCTTTATCCGGCCTGTAAAATCATGCAAATTCAACATACTGCTATTCTCTCCTCGGACTGGTAAGCGTAGCGCGTCAGGCAATTTTACCTTGCTGCTTAGTCTCACAACGTTGCTAATTGCCGTCCATCGCTGAACATCCTCTCGATCTTCGCCTTTTTCCGGTTTATTGTGTTTTAACCACCTGCCTGTAAACCTGGAGAACCATAGCGTGTTTCAAAAAGTTGACGCCTATGCTGGCGACCCGATTCTTTCGCTTATGGAGCGTTTCAAAGAAGACCCTCGCAGCGACAAAGTGAATTTGAGCATCGGCCTGTACTACAACGAAGACGGGGTTATTCCGCAACTAAAAGCCGTCGCAGAAGCGGAAGCGCGTCTGAATGCGCAACCTCATGGCGCTTCGCTTTACTTGCCAATGGAAGGGCTTAACAGCTATCGCTATGCCATTGCGCCGCTGCTGTTTGGTACAGACCATCCAGTGCTGCAACAACAGCGCGTGGCAACTATTCAAACGCTTGGCGGTTCTGGTGCATTGAAAGTGGGCGCTGACTTTCTGAAACGCTATTTCCCGGAGTCTGGTGTCTGGGTCAGTGATCCGACCTGGGAAAACCACGTGGCAATATTCGCTGGAGCAGGATTCGAAGTAAGCACTTACCCCTGGTATGATGAAGCGACTAACGGCGTGCGTTTTAATGACCTCCTGGCGACGCTGAAAACATTGCCTGCCCGCAGTATTGTGCTGCTGCATCCGTGCTGTCATAACCCAACTGGTGCGGATCTTTCTCACGAACAGTGGGATGCCGTCATTGAAATTCTTAAAGCGTGCGATCTGATCCCGTTCCTCGACATCGCCTATCAGGGATTTGGTGCGGGGATGGAGGATGACGCTTATGCCATTCGCGCCATTGCCAGCGCCGGATTACCTGCCCTGGTCAGTAATTCGTTCTCGAAAATTTTCTCCCTGTACGGCGAGCGCGTTGGTGGTCTTTCGGTGATTTGTGAAGATGCTGAAACGGCAGGCCGTGTATTGGGGCAACTGAAAGCGACGGTGCGCCGTATTTATTCCAGCCCACCGAATTTTGGTGCGCAGGTGGTGGCTACGGTATTGAACGATGAAGCGCTAAAAGCCCGTTGGCTGGCAGAAGTGGAGGAAATGCGCACCCGTATTCTGGCGATGCGCCAGCAACTGGTGAAGGTATTAAGCGCAGAAATGCCGGGACGCAATTTCGATTATCTGCTCAAGCAACGCGGCATGTTCAGTTACACCGGACTGAGTGCGGCACAGGTCGATCGCCTGCGTGATGAGTTTGGCGTCTACCTGATAGCCAGCGGACGCATGTGCGTTGCAGGACTCAATTCTGCAAATGTACAACGTGTGGCAAAGGCGTTTGCAGCAGTGATGTAATTTTAATCAACAGGCGGAGCGCTCTTCCGCCTGTTCCTGACTCCAGCCACTACCTCCTGTCCTGTCCCTTTTTTCGCCCACTTTTATATGTTCTGTTTTATATAACTTTTTGAAAAGTCATGTTTTTCACTATTGGTATGGATTATGCAATAGCGCAGCCGTCTATGACCATCAGGAGAAAAACATGGAGAACATGACCTCGCCCGGCACGCTGCTTAGCGGAGATAACGCGACCTGGCTTGAAGATAACTACCAGACCTGGTTGCGTACGCCAGACCAACTCCCGGAAGACTGGCGGCGTTTTTTTCTTTCACCTGAACTGACTGCCCAAAGTGCATCTGGTGATAGCAACGTTAGCAGCGCGACGTTAAAAAAACAGGCTGCGGTAATGCAACTGATCAATGCCTGGCGCACTCAGGGGCATCTGCGCGCAAAGCTTGATCCACTTGGCCTGAATACTCCCGCCGACGTTCCCTCTCTCCAGCCAGGCTTTTGGGGATTAAGCGAAGAAGACCTGTTGCAGGAATTTAGCGTCACCTTCGGCTCACACACTACGCAAATGCCGCTTAAGCAGTTGATTAACTTACTGGAGCAAGCCTGGGCCGGTAGCCAGGCTTATGAAATTGCTCATCTGGAAAACCGTGAAGAAATCAACTGGTTGTTATCACGGATTGAAAGCAGCAATGCACCACAAGCTGATGCTCAAACCTGCATTGCCCGTTTTGAAAAACTGATGGCGGCAGAGACGTTAGAGCGTTATCTGCATACCCGTTATGTCGGGCAGAAACGGTTTTCTCTGGAAGGAGGCGAAAGCGCGATCCCGGCGCTCGATACGCTGACAAAATGCCTGCGTGCGCAAGGTGTCGAGGAAGTGGTCATCGGTATGGCACATCGGGGAAGGCTTAATGTGCTGGTGAATTTACTGAATAAAGACCCGGCACAACTGTTTGCCGAGTTTGAAGGTAAACAGACTATCGGTAATGGTTCTGGCGATGTGAAATACCACATGGGGTATTCCAGTAATCTGGAAACACCAGCCGGTTCGCTGCATGTGGCGCTGGCGTATAACCCCTCACATTTAGAGATTGTGAATCCGGTGGTGTTGGGCCAGGTGCGAGCCAGGCAGGAACGCCGTGGTGAGGATGGTCAGGCAACAGTGGTGGGCGTACTTATTCATGGGGATTCCGCGTTGGGCGGCCTCGGCGTCAACCAAACCACGTTTAACTTATCGCAGACTCAGGGCTACGGTACGGGCGGCACGCTGCATCTGGTGATTAACAACCAGATTGGTTTTACCACTTCCCGCTTGCAGGATATGCGGTCATCACGCTACTGCACGGATATTGCCAAAATGGTGGCGGCTCCGGTTATCCATGTTAATGGTGATGATGTCGATGCAGTTTGCCAGGCAATAGAGTTGGCGTGCGACTGGCGAAACACCTTCCGGCGCGACATCATCATCGATATTTGCTGTTTCCGTAAGCACGGGCACAACGAAAGCGATGAGCCGCGCCTGACTCAGCCACAAATGTATCAGGCCGTGGATGCTCACCCCGGTACGCGCACGCGCTACGGTGAATGTCTCGCTCGTCGCGGTCTGTTAAGTCAGACGCAGCAAGATGAGATGATTAGCCGCTATCGCGGCTGGCTGGATAGTTGCCAGAAACGCGACCCGCAGCCTCTCAAACCTGCGATTCATCCCTTTAGCGCTAACTGGAACGGGCTGACCAACCCTCGCTGGAGCTCTCCGGTATCTACGGTATTACCTCGCCAAATGCTGGAAGCGTATGGCGAAATCATCTCTACGCTGCCACCCGACGTGGTCGCGCATCCCACTATTAAACGGCAACTGGCATTACGTCAGGAAATGGCCGCAGGAACTCAGCCTGTAGACTGGGGAATGGCGGAAATGCTGGCTTACGCTTCGCTGGTGGATGCGGGTTTCGGTGTGCGTCTCTCTGGTGAGGATTCCGGGCGCGGTACATTCAGCCATCGCCATGCTGTGGTGCATCATCAAACCGAGGCCCGTCGCTATCTTCCTTTGCAACATATTCGCTCCGGTCAGGCATCTTTTGATGTTTATGATTCGGTGCTTAACGAAGAAGCTCTGCTGGCGTTTGAATATGGTTATTCAACGTCTGCACCGCAGCAACTGGTTATCTGGGAAGCGCAGTTTGGTGACTTTGCTAACGGTGCTCAGGTTGCCATCGATCAGTTTATCTGTTCTGGCGAAACCAAGTGGGATCGCTATAGCGGTTTAACCATTCTTCTGCCGCATGGCTATGACGGGCAAGGGCCGGAGCACTCTTCCGCACGTCCTGAACGCTGGCTGCAACTGTGCGCTGAAAACAATATGCAAGTGGTGATGCCCAGTGAGTCGGCACAAATGTTCCATTTGTTGCGCGGTCAGGTGTTGCGTCCGATGCGCAAACCGTTAGTGGTGGTTATGAGTAAGCGGTTACTTCGCTTCAAAGGTGCGATGAGTGAGCTTTCCGCTTTCACTGATGGTGCGTTTAAACCAGTTATTACCGAGCCACAGCCGCAAAACGCCAGCCAGATTAAGCGCGTTATTTTGTGCAGTGGTCAGGTCTATTACGACGTGCTGGACGCCCGTAAACAACGTGGGCTGGATGACGATGTGGCGATTGTCCGCGTGGAGCAACTCTACCCGTTTCCAGCGGCAGAACTTAATGATGTGCTGGCAAACTGGCCAGAATGCAACGAGTGGATCTGGTTGCAGGAAGAACCGGAAAACCAGGGGGCGTGGCGGCAGATTCGCCATGAGCTGGCGGCACTGAAAATCAACCATCCTTACTGGCATTACGCAGGTCGCCCGGCGGCGGCAGCTCCGGCGACGGGTTATGGTCGCGTGCATAAACAACAAATCGATGAATTCCTTGCTGCTGCATTTGCAGATATCCAGCTATGAAAGGCACACAAAAATAACAAGGAGAACATTTTATGATCGAAATTACTGTCCCTGTATTACCCGAGTCTGTCACGGAAGGCACGCTGAGTGCGTGGTGTAAACAAGAAGGCGAGCACGTAAAACGTGATGAAGTGATTGCTGAACTGGAAACCGATAAAGTGATTCTGGAAATCCCGGCCCCACAGGATGGCGTATTAAGCAATATTATCGTCAGTGAAGGTAGCACGGTCACGTCTGCACAACTGTTGGCGCATCTTAAGCCGCAGGCTGCAAAAGAAGAAACGGTTATACACGCAGTGGAAACTCCGGTGATGCCTGCTGCACGGCTGGAGGCGCAGCGTAGTGGTGTCGAATTGTCTGATGTTGCCGGGAGTGGGAGAAATGGACGCATTCTGAAAGAGGATGTGCTGCGTTTTATACCTGCGCCTGTTCTGCAAACCGGGGCTGTTGCTGAAATTCCGCCTGCCAGACCGCTGACGCCCGGTGTACGTCTGGAGCGCCGCGAACCGATGTCACGTCTGCGTCAGCGCATTGCGGAACGTCTGCTGGCCTCTCAACAAAACAACGCCATTCTTACCACGTTTAACGAAGTGAACATGCAAAGCGTGATGGATTTACGCGCTCGCTGGAAAGACCGCTTTGTAGAAAAACACGGTGTGAAACTGGGCTTTATGTCCTTCTTTGTGAAAGCGGTAACCCGTGCGCTGGAACGTTTTCCGGTGGTTAATGCCAGCGTCGATGGCAACGATATTATCTGGCGTGATTACTGCGATATCGGCATTGCGGTTAGCAGCAACCGGGGGCTGGTGGTGCCCGTGTTACGCAATGCGCAATCACTCTCTTTAGTGGAAATTGAACGGCAAATTGCCGAATACGCCACACTGGCGCGCAGTGGCAAGTTGCCACTGGAAGCATTACAGGGCGGCACGTTCTCTATCACCAACGGCGGTACTTTTGGCTCGATGATGTCGACGCCAATTATTAACCCGCCGCAGTCGGCCATTCTTGGAATGCATGCCATCACACCGCGTCCGGTCGCAGAAAACGGTCAGGTTGTTATTCGACCAATGATGTACCTTGCTCTCAGCTATGACCATCGCATTATCGACGGTCAGGAAGCCGTGCAGACGCTGGTGGCAATACGCGAGCTACTGGAGTCACCGGAACAACTGTTGCTGGATCTTTAAGGAGAGCGCCGATGAGTACGATTTTCGATGTGGCAGTAATGGGTGGTGGGCCAGGTGGTTATGTAGCGGCGCTGCGAGCTGCGCAGAATGGGCTTTCCGTGGTGTGTATCGATGATGGTGTTAATGCCCGGGGCGAGCCATCGCCGGGCGGTACGTGCCTCAATGTCGGCTGTATCCCGTCGAAATCACTGCTGCAATCTTCTGAGCTATACGCGCAAATCCAGCATGAGGCGAGCATTCATGGCGTTAACGTTGAAGGCGTAACTTTCAATGCCGCCGCCATGATTCAGCGTAAAGACGCTATTGTTGGTCGTCTGACGATGGGGATTGGCCTGCTATTTAAGAAAAATAACGTGAAGCACCTTTGCGGCCTTGCAACGTTGGAACGCGCCCAGGATGAGATTTGGCAATTACGTGTAAACGATCAACAAATCCTCGCTCGTAATGTCGTGATTGCAACGGGTTCTCAGCCGCGTCAGATGTCTGACATTGCCATTGATAATCAGCAGATCCTCGATAACCGTGGGGCGCTGGCGTTAACCGAAGTTCCGCCGCGTCTCGGTGTGATTGGCGCTGGAGTCATCGGTCTGGAATTAGGTTCGGTGTGGAATCGGGTCGGCTCAGACGTCACGTTGCTGGAGATGGCGCCAACGTTCTTGCCTGCACTGGAAGCTCGTTTGTCCAATGAAGTCCGTAAAGCAATGATTGCCAGTGGGATGAAAATACAACTGGCAGTTGAGATTGAGACTATTGAACAACGGAATGACGGTGTCCATGTGCGCTGGCGGCAGGGAGAGAATCAAGAAGAAAGCCGTTTCGATAAATTAATTATCGCGATTGGGCGCGTACCACGTCTTTCAGGCGTTGATCTCATGCAACTCGGTCTGGAATCCGACAACCGTGGCGGTATTGCCGTCGATAACTTATGCCGTACTGGGAAGGCGGGGCTATGGGCGATTGGCGATGTTGTACGAGGGCCGATGCTGGCGCATAAAGCGATGGCCGAAGGTGTGGTAGTTGCTGATCAAATTGCCGGACTGACGGTAGAGCCGGTTAATTTCGCGCTGATCCCTTCGGTAATTTACACCCAGCCGGAAGTCGCGTGGGTAGGAGAAAATGAGGCCTCGCTGAAAGCCTCTGGCAGAGCTTTTAACAAAGGGAATTCTCTGTTTGCAGGTAATGGTCGCGCCTTAGCATTAGGTCAGGAAGGTGGGCGTTGCACGTTATACAGCGATAAACACACCGACCGAGTACTTGGTGGCGCGATAGTTGGCCCACAGGCATCGGAACTGATTAATGAAATTGCGCTGGCGATGAATTTTAGCGCCTCTGGCGAGGATATTGCCTGTGCAATCCATGCCCACCCGACATTAAGCGAAGTCATCCACGAAGCGGCAATGGCATTGAATAACAAAGCATTACACGGATAACACACACCACCGAGGGAATATATGAATTTACATGAGTATCAGGCCAAAGCACTACTGGCTGGCATGGGGATGCCGTGCCCAAAAGAGATTGCCATTCAACAGATTTCGCAATTAACAGAGGCCTGGCAACATATTGCCTGCCCCAGCAAAGGCGCGGTACTGAAAGCGCAGGTTCATGCTGGTGGACGCGGTAAAGCTGGCGGCGTAAAAGTGCTTAAACAACTGCCGGAAGCGCAGGCTTTTGCACAACACATGCTGGGGTCGCAACTGGTGACTTATCAGACCGGGCCAGAAGGACAATATGTCAGCAGTATTTTGCTGTGCGAAAACATTTATCCGGTACGCCAGGAACTCTATTTTGGCATGGTGGTGGATCGTGAAAGCCAGCGCGTTACGTTTATTGTCAGCCCGGAAGGTGGCGTGGAGATTGAAAAAGTCGCCCATGAGACACCGGAGAAAATCAGCAGCGTCAGCATTGATCCACTGACTGGCGTGCAGCCTTGCCATATCCGCGAAATGTTTGCCGTTCTGCAACTGGAACACGGGCTATTTGCCGCCTTTAGTCGTCTGGTTAATCAGGCGTGGAAAGCCTTTAACGAACTGGATTTTGCCCTGCTGGAAATTAACCCTCTGGTGTTGCGGGAAACGGGCGAATTTGTGTGCGCAGACGCGAAAGTATCGCTGGATGATAACGCGCTGTATCGCCACCCGGAACTCCAGGCGCTACGCGATGAAACTCAGGAAGATCCGCGCGAAAGCCAGGCGGCAAAGCTTGATCTTAACTATGTCTCACTGGACGGTAACATTGGCTGTATGGTCAACGGGGCCGGACTGGCGATGGCGACGATGGACATCATCAAACTGTACGGTGAACAACCGGCAAACTTCCTGGATGTTGGCGGTGGCGCAACCCAGGAGCGCGTCAGTGAAGCCTTTCGGCTGATTGTTTCCGACAGCAAAGTGAAAGCCATTCTGGTTAATATTTTTGGTGGGATTGTCCGTTGTGACATGATCGCCAGAGCCATTATTCATGCTCTGAATGAGGCCAGCATCACCCTGCCTGTCGTGGTGCGTCTCTCCGGTAATAATGCTGCCGAAGGGCAGCGGTTACTGGCAGAAAGTGGTCTGGCGGTAGATGCCGTCGATTCTCTGGATGATGCCGCGAAACGCATCATTGCGTTACTGAACTAACAGGAGGTTAAGATGAGCGTTTTGATCAACAAACACACGCGGGTACTGGTGCAGGGCATTACCGGGAAAAACGGCACATTTCATACAGAGCAGGCTATTGCGTATGGCACGCAGATTGTGGGTGGGGTGACGCCAGGCAAGGGCGGACAACGGCATCTGGATCGCCCGGTTTTTGATTCAATGAAAGATGCGATGCGACAAACAGAGGCCGATGCCAGCGTGATTTATGTGCCTGCGCCGTTTGTGCTGGATTCTGTCGTTGAGGCTGTTGAGTCTGGTGTCAAATTGATTGTGGTGATTACCGAAGGTGTGCCGACACTGGATATGGTGAAAGTGCGTCGGCTGCTTGACTGCCACCCGGATGTGCGGCTGATTGGGCCAAACTGCCCAGGAATCATTACGCCTGGCGAGTGCAAAATCGGCATTATGCCCGGTGAAATCCACCGCCCAGGGCGTATCGGGATTGTTTCCCGCTCCGGTACATTAACCTACGAAGCTGTAGCGCAAACTACCGCGCTGGGGCTTGGGCAATCCACCTGTATTGGTATTGGCGGCGATCCGGTTCCAGGCACAAACTTTATTGATGCGCTGCGTTTATTCGAAAATGATCCGCAAACAGACGCGGTAATTATGATTGGTGAAATTGGCGGAAATGCAGAAGAACGCGCTGCAGAATTTATTCGCCATGAAATGACTAAACCCGTCGTAGGTTATATTGCCGGTGTTACTGCACCAAAAGGAAAACGTATGGGGCACGCCGGAGCCATTATTTCTGGCGGTAGCGGCAGTGCGGAGGATAAATTCCGGGCGTTCGATAAAGCAGGCATGGCATGGACACGAAATCCAGCATTACTTGGCGATACATTATGGAATGTTATTAAATAATCCATAAATGAATATCAAGGGAGCATATCGCTCCCTTTTTTTATCTGTGTGGTAAGGGAATCACCTTTTATTTACTGTGCGGAAAACCGCGCACAAAATAAAAAGAATAAATAATAAAATCATTAAATAACAAAGTGTTATTAAAAAATTAAAGATGGCATAGCTCCTGCAATAGCCCGGCAGGTTTTTTATTTTTCACAATGAGGTGAATATGTCATCAATATCTAACGACGCGCCGCAAAAGCGCCGAATTATTCCTAACCCCGGCTTGTGGTTGGCGATCATTGCCGGAATTATTATTACCCTTCTGCCGTTAGGCGATACATTGCCCGTCGCTGGACAAAATATGATCGCCATTCTGGTGTTCGCCATTATTGTCTGGATCAGCGAAGCGATGGATTACACCGCCAGTGCAATTGTGATTTCCGCACTGATTATCTTTATGGTTGGCTTTGCCCCAGATATGAATCACCCGGAAACTATTCTCGGCACCGCGAAGGCGCTGAAAATGACTCTGTCGGGTTTTTCCAACTCTGCTCTGGCGCTGGTGGCGGCGGCAATGTTTATCGCCGCGGCCATGACTATTACCGGACTGGATAAACGTATTGCGCTGTTTACCATGTCGAAAATAGGTGCCAGCAGTCGCAGCATTATTATCGGCGCCATTGTGGTCACCATCGTCCTGAGTCTGGTCGTACCCAGTGCCACCGCCCGCACGGCCTGTGTGGTGCCGATTATGATGGGCGTCATCGCGGCATTTAAGGTAGATAAACATTCACGTTTAGCGGCATCAATGATGATTGTTATCGCCCAGGCGACCAGTATCTGGAACGTTGGTATTCAAACCTCGGCGGCGCAAAACCTGCTTTCTATCGGTTTTATCAATAAAACTTTCGGCGCCGGGCATTCTGTTAGTTGGCTGGATTGGCTGTTAGCGGGCGCCCCCTGGAGCCTCGCTATGTCGGTTATCCTCTATTTCCTCGCACGTAAATTATTGCCACCCGAAACAGAAGCCGTTGAAGGCGGTAGCGAAGCCATTAAAAAAGCACTTGCAGAGTTAGGGCCAACCACCGGGAAAGAGAAACGCCTGATCGGTATTTCGCTGCTGCTGCTGTTCTTTTGGTCTACGGGCGGAAAATTACACAGCATTGATACCACCTCTGTCACCCTTGCCGGACTGGCGATTATGCTGCTGCCGGGGATTGGCGTTATGAGCTGGAAAGACGTTGAAAAACGTGTGCAGTGGGGAACGTTGCTGATGTTTGGTATTGGTATCAGCCTGGGGTCCACGCTGCTTGATACACAGGCAGCTTCATGGATGGCGAACTATGTGGTGAAAGGTTTTGGTCTCGACGGCTTGCCATCATTAGCCATCTTCGCGATTCTCGCCGCTTTTTTAATCATCATTCACCTGGGCTTTGCCAGCGCTACTGCGCTAACGGCTGCATTGCTGCCTATCCTGATTAGTCTGTTAAGTAGTCTGCCGCCTGAACTCGGTGTTAACCCGGTCGGTATGACTATTTTGCTGGCTTTCAGTGTTAGTTTCGGCTTCATTCTGCCGATTAATGCGCCACAAAATATGGTCTGCATGGGCACGGATACCTTCACGCCGCGCCAGTTTACCCGTGTCGGGCTGTACCTGACGGTGATTGGCTACCTGTTGTTACTGTTGTTTGCCGCCACCTGGTGGAAAATTTTAGGTCTGATGTGAGGAAGCCAACGATGTCATTACAAATTGCCGTGGAAAAAGTGCGTTGGTTAGCTGCCGGGCTGCTGGAACTGAATGGCTGTGATGCCGATATCGCTCAGGATGTGGCGGAACATATGATTGAAGCGGAACGTTATGGCTTTGCCAGCCACGGCGTCACGCTGCTACCGAAGTATCTGGAAAATATCGCTCGTGGCGATGTAACCGCGAATGCCCGCCCGGAATGCTTAACAAGTGAAGGTAATTTACAGCGTTTTCATGCCCACAATGGCTTTGGTCAACATGCGGGAAAAGTGGCGGTAAATGCTGCCATTGAACAAGCAAAACACCGCGGTTTTTGCCTGTTAACATTGTGCCATGCGCATCATTTAGGGCGTATGGGGCATTACGGGCAAATGGTTGCTGATCAAGGCCTGGCGATGCTGGCCATGAGTAACGTCACGGGGCGTCCGGCACTGGTCGCCCCGTGGGGCGGTGCAGAACCGCGTATGACCACTAACCCTTTCTGTTTTGCCTGGCCGTTCAGTGATGGGCGTCCGCCGATTCTGGTCGATTTTGCCACCAGTAGCATGGCGCTAAATAAAGCACGGGTAATGTCGTCCGCCGGAAAGCAGGCTGCGCCGGGACAATTGATCGATGCACAGGGAAATCCGAGTATCGATCCTGGAGTGCTATTCAGCAATCCGCCAGGTGCGTTATTGCCCTTTGGTGAACATAAAGGATTTGGCCTGGCGCTGATGATTGAGATGATGGCGGGGATCTTATCTGGTGGCGACACGATCGCCGAAGATCACCAGGCGGATGGATCGGCACATAATCATCTTTTTGCTTTGGTGCTCGATCCTGATCAATTTACCGATCTGGCGGGGGAGAAAGGGCAGTTCTTTGCGGATTATCTATTAGCCACGCAGCCTCAGCCGGGCGGTCACCCGGTGATTTACCCCGGGATGCCGGAAGCGGCTAATAGGGAACGCAATGCGACAATGATTACGATCCCGGTGTCATTCTGGTCCTGGGTGGTTGAACATTACGCCCGTAAAGGCATCAATCTGGGCCTGCATACACAAGAATCCGCATTAGCTGGATGATTCCAGACGATAAACCTGCGGCTGAATTTGATGCTTGTTGAGTTTGTCGTATAACGTCTTGCGCGGCAGTTGTAATAGCCGCGCAGTCAAACTGACCTGGCCTTCTGTTTGCCGTAGCATATCTTCGATTAACTTTTTCTCGAATGCGTCAAGGCAGGCGGTAAGGCCGCTTTCTTCTTGCTGTGTCATCGGTACTGGCTGATGCTGAGTCAGTAAACCGAGCACGAAGCGTTCAGCGTTATGTTTGAGTTCACGTACATTTCCAGGCCAGCTTTGTGATTGTAGCCAGGCCAGCAACATAGGAGAAATATCGGGTAGGGGGCGATTGTATTTTTGCGCCGCCTGACTGGCGAACCAGTAAAATAGCTCAGGAATATCTTCTCGCCGCTGGCGAAGAGGGGGAATATTCAGACTGACTACATTCAGACGATAATAGAGATCGAGGCGAAACAGATGTTCTTCACTGCGACGTAGTAAATCTTCTTTAGTGGCGGCGATGACACGACAATTAACGGGAATTAATTGATTGGCGCCTAATCTTTCGATGCTTCTTTCCTGCAGCACACGTAGCAGTTTGACCTGCATACCTGATGGCATCCCCTCTATTTCATCGAGAAATAATGTGCCGCCATTCGCATGTTCTATTTTACCGATACGTTTTTTGACCGCCCCGGTAAATGCCCCCGCTTCATGCCCAAATATTTCACTTTCAAAAAGCGTTTCGGGTAATCCTGCGCAGTTTAAAGCAACAAACTGCCCCTGACGACGAGTGCTCCAGTGATGCAACATTCTGGCGACAACTTCTTTGCCACAGCCTGTTTCACCGTAAATAAGCACATCGGCATCGGTATCTGCAACGTTGAGGATCATCTTTCTCAGTTGCTGTATTTGTGGGCTGCGACCAATCAGTACCGGACCATTTTCCTGTTGCAGATTCACCAGTAACTGTTGATTCTCTAAAATCAGTCGTCGTTTTTCCACTGCTCTGGCAATAATGCTAAGTAATTTATCTGAACTGCTGGGTTTCTCAATAAAATCAAATGCGCCATTGCGCATTGCTTCAACGGCCATTTCTACGTCACCGTGCCCGGTAATTAAAATAACCGGAATTTTGTTATCCATCTCACTGATGTAATTGAGTAGCTCCAGTCCCGATATTCCGGGTAGTCTGACATCAGTTAGTACAATAATATTCTGCAGACTTTGAATCAAAGGGAGACTGTGTTCCGCATCGCAACAGGAAATGACGCGATAACCCGCTAACGTAAGCGTTTGTTCACAGGCAAAACGAACATCGTCGCTGTCTTCAATATAAATAATTGTAATTTCATCAGGCTTATTTTCCATGATCTTCTCTCCATTCTGGCCAGGTTAATGTCATCACCGCGCCGCCTTCAGGATGATTACTGGCGTGGAGAGTACCGTTCGAATTACGGACAATTTCGCTGACGATCGCCAACCCCAGTCCCATTCCTCTGCGTTTAGTGGTAAAAAAAGGTTCAAATATGCGATCGATAACTTGCGGAGCAAACCCGGCGCCACTGTCTTTAATTGTAATAATGACCTTGTTATCGGTCTGGCGGATAGCGATATCCAGCCTTTTATAAGAACACCCTTCCATAGAGTCTAAAGCGTTGCTAATTAAATTACTGAATATCTGCTCAAGGCCGAGTTCATCGCAATTCACAAATAGCGGCATGGAGGCGGCTTTAATTCGTCTCTCAACATTATTTTTCTCCATACTGTGATTTAGCAATGACACGGCGCTATACATCACTTTGATGACATCGGCAGATCCTTTTGGTACACGGTGACGCGAAGCAAATGCTTTAAGTTCAGAGATGAGTTGTGTCATTCGCTCAATCACTGAAATAATGTGCTTCAGATTTTGTTCAACCTGTGGATACATCTCTTTTTTCAGCATAATACGTGCATTATCGGTGAGTGCATGAATAGCCGCTAATGGTTGATTTTGCTCATGAGCAATTTCGGTCGCCATTTGCCCGAGTGCAGCCAGTTTGCTGGATTCTGCCAGTTCACTGCGCGTGATTTGCAACACTTGCTCGGCCTGGCTACGTTCTTTTATCTCCTGCAGTAGTTTTTGATTGATCAATTCCAGCGCTGAGGTGCGTTCTTTTACCTGTTTTTCTAAAGTCTCATTGGCCTGTGTTAATAATTGTTGTGCATGAGAGCGTATTCGCCAGTATTTAATAAATAATAGAAATAGCAAATAGATAATTAATGTGACGACCAGAGAAATAGCCCATGACAAGTATAGATTATCTAAGGGCACCATAATCGTCATTTTCCAGTTAAACTCTGGGATGGCAATTTGCTGTGTATAATATTTAGGGAATAAGCAAAATTGTTCTTTCTTTTCTTTTAAGAAAAGAAAATTGTTTAAAGTGTAACAAGGATAGTAATCGGCAGGCAGCAGGTTATCGAGGCTGTACTGACGTGTAGATTGTAGCTTTTGTTTTGCCTGTATAGGTAACGGTTGCAGGGTACGCATTCGCCAGAGAGATTTTGAGCTTAAAAATATAATCCCGTGTTCATCATTGACGATAATGTTTTCTGGTCCTTCAGACCAGGCCTTTTCAATTTCATTAAGACTTATTTTTACAACCACTACACCAACGACTTTCCCTTTATCTTTAATACTGGTTGAGAGAAAAAATCCCGGTGTATTTGTGGTGCTGCCAATACCGTAAAAACGGCCATTTAAACCAGCCATTGCCTGTTTATAATAAGGACGGTAACTATAGTTTTGCCCTACATAGCTGCCGGGGGCCTGCCAGTTGCTGGAAGCGATAGCCTTTCCTTGCGTATCAAGAATAAATATTGCTGCGGTTTTGAGTTGTGTATTGAAATGCGCAATTCGCTGATTAAGTTCGCTGGACGTCATGTCTGATGGGGCAATAACGGCCTGACGGATGATATGATCTGTTGAGAGCATATAGGGTAAAACATAAAATTGTTCAATGGTGGAATATAATGTGGACTTATACATCTCAAGCCGCATTTTATCGGTAGCGGATAACGTAATAAAACGAAAGTGCAAAAAGATGATTGAAACGGCGAAACTGAACAGTAAAAGAGAAATACTTGTAATATGAAATCGCCATTTGTTCTTAAATATATAAGCACATGGTATTTTCATTCATCATCCATTGAATGTATTTATATTTATCTTCAGTATATTCCCTGAACAAGGCTTGCGAGAACCAAAAGAGTGTCATTGTGTGAATGTGTAAGCAGAATAGCGGCACCGATGTGCGGTTTATCGCACAGGTATTCCAAATGTGATCGTGCTCTTTTTCTGTAACAAAGCCGCAGATAATCCTTCCTTTCCCCTACAACTGGCGTTATGGTCAGATGGTTTTTTCAACAAATCTCACAATAAAACGTTTTAATATACTGACTATTTAGGGAAAAATATGCGCAAGATCACACAGGCATTGAGTGCTGTTTGCTTATTGTTCGCTCTAAACAGTTCCGCTGTTGCTCTGGCCTCTTCACCTTCACCGCTTAATCCTGGCACTAACGTTGCCCAACTTGCTGAACAGGCGCCCATTCATTGGGTTTCAGTCGCACAAATTGAAAATAGTCTCGCAGGACGTCCGCCGATGGCGGTTGGGTTTGATATTGATGACACCGTTCTGTTTTCCAGTCCCGGATTCTGGCGAGGTAAGAAAATCTTCTCGCCGGAAAGTGAGGATTATCTAAAAAACCCCGCATTCTGGGAAAAAATGAACAATGGTTGGGATGAGTTCAGTATTCCAAAAGAGGTCGCACGCCAGTTGATTGATATGCACGTGCGCCGCGGAGACGCTATCTTCTTTGTGACGGGCCGTAGTCCGACGAAAACAGAAACGGTTTCAAAAACGTTAGCCGATGATTTCCATATTCCGGCAACCAGTATGAATCCGGTAATTTTTGCAGGCGATAAGCCGGGACAAAACACAAAAACGCAGTGGTTGCAGGATAAAAATATCCGAATGTTTTATGGTGATTCGGACAACGATATCACCGCAGCGCGTGATGTCGGCATCCGTGGTATCCGTATTTTGCGAGCCTCCAATTCTACCTATAAACCCTTGCCACAAGCGGGCGCTTTCGGTGAAGAGGTGATCGTCAATTCAGAATACTGATAGAGTGAGAAAGTGTTAGTTTCTCTCTGGTGCTGTTTTTTTAATCACACCTTTATCCTTTTACTATCTTGCTGCAAACTGATTAAGAGAGTTTTATCAAGGAGCAGCATATGTGGTATCAAAAGACGCTCACGCTTAGTGCCAAATCTCGTGGATTTCATCTGGTAACGGATGAAATCCTGAATCAACTGGCTGATATGCCGCGTGTTAACGTCGGTTTACTACACCTGTTGTTGCAACATACCTCCGCCTCTCTGACACTCAATGAGAATTGTGACCCCACTGTACGCTATGACATGGAGCGTTTTTTCCTCCGCGCGGTTCCCGATAACGGAAACTATGAGCATGACTATGAAGGGGCAGACGATATGCCTTCTCATATTAAATCCTCAATGCTGGGGGTATCGCTCGTATTGCCAGTACATAAAGGGCGTATTCAGACCGGCACCTGGCAGGGTATCTGGCTGGGGGAACATCGCATCCACGGCGGATCGCGTCGCATCATCGTGACACTACAAGGGGAGTAAAAAATGACCATTTCGGAGTTGCTACAATATTGCATGGCAAAACCAGGCGCAGAACAGAGTGTGCATAGTGACTGGAAAGCAACGCAGATCAAAGTTGAAGATGTCCTTTTTGCAATGGTGAAAGAGGTAGAAGGGCGTCCGGCCGTTTCTCTGAAAACCAGCCCGGCGCTGGCGGAATTATTGCGTCAGCAGCACAGCGATGTGCGTCCCAGTCGCCACCTGAATAAAGCGCACTGGAGCACCGTTTATCTCGACGGCTCGTTGCCTGATTCGCAAATTTATTATCTGGTGGATGCGTCTTATCAGCAGGCAGTGAATTTGCTGCCGGAAGAGAAACGTAAGCTGTTGGTGCAACTCTGAAGATAAAGGCCGCTCAGAAAGCGGCCTGAGAATGATGACAAACGCAAAATTGCCTGATGCGCTACGCTTATCAGGCCTGCATGATCTCTGCAATATATTGAAACTGCATGTTTTTGTAGGCTGGATAAGGCGTTCACGCCGCATCCGGCAAGAACAGAGCGTATTTTGTCAATAATCAGAGGCCGCTCAGAAAGCGGCCTGAGAATGATGACAAACGCAAAATAGCCTGATGCGCTACGCTTATCAGGCCTACGTGATCTCTGCAATATATTGAAACTGCATGTTTTTGTAGGCTGGATAAGGCGTTCACGCCGCATCCGGCAAGAACAAAGCGCACTTTGTCAATAATCTGAGGCCGCTCAGAAAGCGGCCTTAGCGACTACAGCAGCGGCTTGAGGAAGCGCGCTGTATGTGAAGCTTCGCACTCTGCGACAGTTTCTGGCGTGCCGGAGACGAGGATCTCACCGCCGCCGCTACCACCTTCCGGTCCCAGGTCGACAATCCAGTCAGCGGTTTTAATCACGTCGAGGTTGTGCTCAATCACCACAATGGTGTTGCCCTGATCGCGCAGTTTATGCAGTACGTCGAGCAGCTGCTGAATATCGGCAAAGTGCAGGCCGGTGGTTGGCTCGTCGAGAATATACAGCGTCTGCCCGGTGCCGCGTTTTGACAGCTCACGCGCCAGCTTCACACGCTGGGCTTCACCGCCGGAAAGTGTGGTGGCGGACTGACCCAGACGAATGTACGTCAGGCCAACATCTATCAGCGTTTGCAGTTTACGCGCCAGCGCCGGAACGGCATCAAAGAACTCACGCGCCTCTTCGATGGTCATATCCAGCACTTCGTGGATGGTTTTACCTTTGTACTTAATCTCCAGCGTTTCGCGGTTATAGCGTTTACCTTTGCACTGGTCGCACGGTACGTAAATATCCGGCAGGAAGTGCATCTCCACTTTGATAACGCCATCGCCCTGGCAGGCTTCACAGCGTCCACCACGGACGTTAAAGCTGAAACGTCCGGGCGTATAACCGCGCGCACGGGATTCCGGTACGCCAGCGAACAGTTCACGCACGGGCGTAAATACGCCGGTATAGGTCGCCGGGTTAGAACGCGGAGTTCGACCAATCGGGCTTTGGTCGATATCGATCACTTTATCGAAATGCTCCAGCCCCTGAATATCGCGATACGGTGCTGGTTCCGCGATGGTTGCGCCATTCAACTGGCGTTGCGCTATCGGGAATAGCGTATCGTTAATCAGCGTGGATTTACCGGAACCAGAAACCCCGGTGATGCAGGTGAACAGGCCAACCGGCAGCGTTAACGTCACGTCTTTCAGGTTGTTGCCGCGCGCGCCCGTCAGTTTTAGCACTTTTTCTGGATTCGCAGGTACGCGTTTCTTCGGCACTTCAATCTTGCGTTTACCGCTCATGTACTGCCCGGTCAATGACTCCGGCACAGCCATAATCGCTTCCAGCGGACCTTCCGCGACCACTTCACCGCCGTGAACACCCGCGCCCGGGCCGATGTCGATCACATGGTCAGCCGCGCGAATGGCGTCTTCGTCGTGCTCCACTACAATTACGGTATTACCGAGATCGCGCAGGTGGATAAGCGTTCCCAACAGACGTTCGTTATCGCGCTGATGCAAGCCGATGGAGGGTTCATCCAGAACATACATAACGCCAACAAGGCCTGCGCCAATCTGGCTTGCCAGACGGATACGCTGGGCTTCGCCGCCGGAAAGTGTTTCTGCCGAGCGGGAAAGAGTCAGGTAATTCAGCCCGACGTTAACGAGGAATTTCAGGCGATCGCCAATCTCTTTAAGGATTTTTTCCGCAATTTTTGCTCGCTGGCCGGCGAGTTTGAGATTGTTGAAGAACTCCATCGCATGACCGATGCTCATATCGGAGATAGCGGGCAGCGGCGTATTCTCGACATAGACGTGGCGCGCTTCACGACGCAGACGCGTCCCTTCGCAACTGGCGCATGGACGATTGCTGATAAATTTGGCCAACTCTTCGCGTACCGCGCTGGATTCCGTCTCTTTATAACGGCGCTCCATATTGTGCAGCACGCCTTCGAACGGATGACGACGGATAGAGGTATCGCCACGATCGTTCATGTACTTGAATTCGATATTTTCTTTGCCGGAACCGTACAGCACCACTTTTTGCACGTTCGCGCTCAGGCTGCCCCACGGCGCTTCGACGTCGAATTTATAGTGATCTGCCAGTGATTTCAGCATCTGGAAGTAGTAGAAATTACGCCGATCCCAGCCGCGGATCGCGCCGCCTGCCAGCGACAGCTCAGGGTTTTGGATCACACGATCGGGATCGAAATATTGCTGTACGCCAAGACCGTCACAGGTCGGACAGGCGCCCGCCGGGTTGTTAAACGAGAACAGACGCGGTTCCAGTTCGCGCATACTGTAGCCGCAGATCGGGCAGGCGAAATTCGCAGAAAACAGCAGCTCTTCCGCTTTCGGGTCGTCCATATCGGCGACGACCGCCGTGCCGCCGGAAAGCTCCAGCGCAGTTTCAAACGACTCCGCCAGACGCTGGGTAAGATCGTCACGCACTTTGAAGCGATCAACCACGACTTCAATAGTGTGTTTCTTTTGCAGTTCCAGTTTTGGCGGATCGGAAAGATCGCAGACTTCGCCATCAATGCGCGCGCGGATATACCCCTGACTAGCCAGATTCTCCAGCGTTTTGATGTGTTCGCCTTTGCGCTCTTTAATGATTGGCGCAAGCAGCATCAGACGTTTACCTTCCGGCTGCGACAGCACGTTGTCCACCATCTGGCTGACGGTTTGCGCCGCCAGCGGAACATCGTGGTCTGGGCAGCGCGGCTCGCCGACGCGGGCGTACAGCAGTCGCAAATAGTCGTGGATTTCGGTGATTGTCCCCACCGTGGAGCGCGGGTTATGAGACGTCGATTTCTGTTCAATTGAGATGGCGGGTGAAAGCCCCTCAATATGATCGACGTCCGGCTTTTCCATCAGTGACAGAAACTGCCGCGCATAGGCAGAAAGGGATTCAACGTAACGACGCTGCCCTTCGGCATATAAGGTGTCGAAAGCGAGCGAGGATTTGCCAGAACCCGAAAGCCCGGTCACGACAATCAGTTTGTCGCGGGGGATAACGAGGTTGATATTTTTGAGATTATGGGTGCGGGCGCCCCGAACTTCGATCTTATCCATTCACCTTTCCCGGATTAAACACTTTCTTGCCCGGCGGCATGGCGCTACCGGCGGTCACAAACGGTTAATTATGACACAAATTGACCTGAATGAATATACAGTATTGGAATGCAAAACCCACAATACAGTGTAACAATGTCGGGCCATGTTTGTTTACCGGAACCGAGGTCACATCGTGGTAAAAGCGCTATTGGTAATGGTACAATCGCGCGTTTACACTTATTAGAACGTTTTTTTCAGGAGACACGAACATGGCCAGCAGAGGCGTAAACAAGGTTATTCTCGTTGGTAATCTGGGTCAGGACCCGGAAGTACGCTACATGCCAAATGGTGGCGCAGTTGCCAACATTACGCTGGCTACTTCCGAATCCTGGCGTGATAAAGCGACCGGCGAGATGAAAGAGCAGACTGAATGGCACCGTGTTGTGCTGTTTGGCAAACTGGCTGAAGTGGCCAGCGAATATCTGCGTAAAGGTTCCCAGGTTTATATCGAAGGTCAGCTGCGTACCCGCAAATGGACCGATCAGTCCGGCCAGGATCGCTACACGACAGAAGTTGTCGTAAACGTCGGCGGCACTATGCAGATGTTGGGGGGGCGTCAGAGTGGTGGCGCTCCGGCTGGCGGCAATATCGGTGGCGGTCAGCCGCAGGGGGGTTGGGGTCAGCCTCAGCAGCCGCAGGGTGGCAATCAGTTCAGCGGCGGCGCGCAGTCTCGTCCGCAGCAGTCCGCTCCGGCAGCGCCGTCTAACGAACCGCCGATGGACTTTGATGACGATATCCCGTTCTGATTTGCCATTAAGAAAACAGGTTATGTTTTCTTAAGGCGGGAAATTAAAGCTCCGTCAACCATAAAAAGAAGCCTCCTTTGCGGAGGCTTCTCAGATTTGCTGACAAAGTGCGATTTGTTCATGCCGGATGCGGCGTGAACGCCTTATCCGTCCTACAAAAGCATGAAAATTTAATACATTGCAAAGATTGTGTAGGCCTGATAAGCGCAGCGCACCAGGCTATTTTGCGTTTGCTATCATTCTGAGGCCGCTTTCTCCGCGGCCTCAGATTATTGACAAAGTGCGATTTGTTCATGCCGGATGCGGCGTGAACGCCTTATCCGTCCTACAAAAGCATGAAAATTTAATATATTGCAGAGATTGTGTAGGCCTGATAAGCGCAGCGCATCAGGCTATTTTGCGTTTGTTATCAGTCCCAGAAGCTTCTCTTTGCGGAGACTTCTGTTTATCAGGTCAAAATCATCGGCCACTGTGGTGGCGCCTGATTCATTCCTTCCACCATCACGGACTCAATATTGCTCCAGATGGCGGTAATATCCGCCATTGTGATGCCAAGCAATCCCATCGCGAACCAACAGGCGGAAACGACCCCCAGACCACTGCTGATTACTGCAAGCCCGATGTAATCAGAGCGACGAAAACGAATGTTGAGCGTACTGGCCAGAAACATCAGTACGGCGCTAAGAAGTTGCCAGCGGAGAAGAACCACGCCAGTGGTGAGGGTAGCCATCGAAAAATTCCTCTGAAAATAGCCGATGCCCTGGACAGCGCGACGTTGCTCACTGGAGGCGTGGTACACTCTGGCTATCGTGGGGCTTGCAGAACACAAAAATGAAACGCTAAATCTGTTTCATCATTTTTGTGAACTATATCACACTTGATTGTTTGTTAGCCAGATTATGCCATCGCTTTTATTTCTGTACTTATTATGTGGTTTTTCAGCGGCATTGAAGGAACGCCAAATAACAAAACGTTGTAACTTCCTGCCAGTTTTCTCTTTTTCAGGAAAGCTCTTTTGATATCAGCGAGTTATTTTTATTAGAACAACAATCATAAAGGTATCAATTTCAAATCAGGCAAAAGTGCTATTTATACCGTAAGATTTATCTAACGTCGTCGGTAGTCAGGGTTTTCACCTTGCAATGACCAGATATAACCAGGCAGGGAATGAATAGAAATGAGTCATAGCGCACGACACAAATTGCTGGCGTTGCCGGGCATTGTCTTTGTAGTACTTCTTCCCATCATTCTGTCGCTATGGATTGCTTTTCTTTGGGCGAAATCAGAAGTTAATAGTCAGCTTCGTACCTTTGCGCAGTTGGCGCTGGATAAATCCGAGTTGGTTATTCAACAGGCAGATTTGGCGAGCGATGAGGCGGAACGTTATCAGGGACACGTTTGTACTCCCGCCCATCAAAAGCGAATGTTGAATATTATTCGCAATTATCTTTATATCAATGAACTGATATATGCCCATGATAATCATTTTTTATGCTCATCGCTTATGGCCCCTGCTAACGGCTATATGATTGCACCTGCAGATTATAAGCGTGCTCCCAATGTTTCTATTTATTATTACCGTGATACGCTCTTTTTTTCAGGTTATAAAATGACCTATATGCAGCGGGGAAATTATGTGGCAGTTATCAACCCTCTATTCTGGAGCGAGGTGATGTCTGACGATCCAACGCTGCAATGGGGCGTGTATGATACGGTAACGAATGCTTTTTTCTCGTTAAGTAAATTGGCTTCGACAGAAACATTTTCACCTCTGATTCATCAGAATGAGTTAACTCTGGAGCGGAACGGTTACTTATATGCAATAGTCCATTCAACAAAACGTCCGATTGCCGCCATTGTTGCCACCTCAAAACAGCGTCTTCTCTCCCATTTTTATAACCATCTTATCTTTGCTTTACCCGCAGGTATTTTGGGGAGTCTTGTACTGTTATTGCTCTGGTTGCGTATAAGCCAGGAGTACCGCTCTCCCAAACGAAAATTACAGCGCGCACTCGAAAAACGGCAACTCTGTCTTTATTACCAACCCATTATCGACATTAAAACAGAAAAATGTATTGGCGCCGAAGCGTTGTTGCGGTGGCCCGGAAATCAGGGACAGGTGATGAACCCGGCAGAGTTTATTCCTCTGGCGGAAAAAGAAGGAATGATTGAACAGGTGACTGATTATGTCATTGATAACGTATTCAGTGAGCTGGGCGCGTATCTGGCAACCCATGCCGATCGCTATATTTCCATTAACTTGTCGGCTTCCGATTTTCATACTTCACGTGTGATTGCGCGAACCAATCAAAAAACAGAGCAATACGCGGTGCGCCCACAGCAAATTAAATTTGAAGTGACGGAACATGCGTTTCTTGATGTCACCAAAATGACGCCGATTATTCAGGCCTTCCGCCAGGCGGGTTATGAAGTGGCAATTGATGACTTTGGCATTGGTTACTCCAACCTGCATAACCTTAAATCATTGAATATCGATATTTTAAAAATCGATAAATCGTTTGTTGAGACGCTGACTACCCACAAAACCAGCCATTTAATTGCGGAACATATTATTGAACTGGCACATAGTCTGGGACTAAAAACGATCGCAGAAGGGGTAGAAACTGAGGAGCAGGTTAACTGGTTGCGTAAACGTGGCGTGCGCTATTGCCAGGGCTGGTTCTTTGCAAAAGCGATGCCGCCGCAGGTATTTATGGCATGGGCGGAGCAAGTACCCGCGCGCGAGTTAACGCGCGGGCAGTGAAACTACAGGCGATGGCGATAATCGCTGGGGGTGCGATCAAACTGCCGACGGAAAACGCGAGAAAAGGTCTGCTGCGAGACATAACCCAGATCCATCGCGATATCAAAAATAGGGCGCTCGGTGGTGCGCAACTCGACGGCGGCCAGCAACAGGCGGCGTTGACGAATGTAATCGCCAAGCGTTTGATGCGTCACCGCGCGGAACATCCGCTGCAAGTACCACTTTGAATAGCCTGATTTTTTCGCGACGATGTCAATGTTCAGCGGCTGGTCGATATGTTCGTCAATCCATGCAATAAGATCCTGAATAATTTTCTGATGGGACATAAATCTGCCTCTTTTCAGTGTTCAGTTCGTTAATTCATCTGTCGGGGAGTATAATTCCTCAAGTTAACTTGAGGTAAAGCGATTTATGGAAAAGAAATTACCCCGCATTAAAGCCTTGCTCACCCCAGGCGAAGTTGCGAAACGCAGTGGTGTGGCGGTATCGACGCTGCATTTTTATGAGAGCAAAGGTCTGATTAGCAGTATCCGTAACAGCGGCAATCAGCGGCGATATAAGCGTGATGTGCTGCGATATGTTGCAATCATCAAGATAGCTCAACGCATTGGCATTCCACTGGCGACTATTGGCGAGGCGTTCGGCGTATTACCTGAAGGGCATTCCTTGAGCGCAAAAGAGTGGAAACAACTTTCGTCGCAATGGCGAGAAGAGCTGGATCGCCGCATACACACTCTGGTGGCGCTGCGTGATGAGCTGGATGGTTGTATTGGTTGCGGCTGCCTTTCACGCAGTGACTGCCCGTTGCGTAACCCTGGCGACCGTTTAGGAGAGGAAGGAACAGGCGCGCGTTTGTTGGAAGACGAGCAAAACTAAAGCGCCGCAAGGGCGCTTTAGTTTGTTTCCGGTCTTTGTCTTTCTCTCTATCCCGCTGGTACACGGGAGGGTTTCCCCCGACGTCAACACACCTCATTCGAGCACGTGGTGGAGGTTCCGGTTTGTGTCGATATACTAATTGTATGTCACCCTTGTTTCTTCGCCAGTGCAAAGCGGTGCTTTTTAGCCGCAATGTTTTTGCCCTCTTGCGCGATTTTTTGCTGCAACTCTTCGCCACAAAACGTCTGTAAATGCCGTCATTTTGCGCACTGACGATAACGTTTGCGCATCAATTGCCTGGTTTTTCATCGTTAATACAAGAAAAGGGAAAAAAGCAACAAACTTTGGTTGAAAAAGCCGCTATGATCGCCGGATAATCGTTTGCTTTTTTTTACCACCCGTTTTGTATGCGCGGAGCTAAACGTTTGCTTTTTTTGCGACGCCCCAGATTGTCGCAAACCTGAAGCAGGAAGATAACGTTTTGCTGGCAGGGGATTGTCCGCCACGCATCTTGACGAAAAATAAACTCTCAGGGGATGTTTTCTTATGTCTACGCCATCAGCGCGTACCGGCGGTTCTCTCGACGCCTGGTTTAAAATTTCACAACGTGGAAGCACTGTCCGTCAGGAAGTGGTTGCCGGGTTAACAACATTTCTGGCGATGGTCTACTCGGTTATCGTTGTTCCGGGCATGTTGGGTAAGGCGGGTTTCCCGCCAGCAGCGGTTTTCGTAGCGACCTGTCTGGTCGCCGGACTGGGTTCTATCGCAATGGGGCTGTGGGCCAATCTGCCGTTGGCAATCGGCTGCGCCATCTCCCTGACCGCATTTACGGCATTCAGCCTGGTATTGGGACAACATATTAGCGTTCCAGTTGCGCTGGGCGCCGTATTTTTGATGGGCGTGCTGTTTACGGTCATCTCAGCAACGGGCATCCGTAGCTGGATCTTACGCAACCTGCCACATGGCGTGGCGCACGGTACAGGGATTGGTATCGGCCTGTTCCTGCTGCTGATTGCCGCCAATGGCGTTGGCCTGGTGATTAAAAACCCGCTTGATGGTCTGCCCGTCGCGCTGGGTGATTTCACGACCTTTCCGGTGATGATGTCGCTGGTCGGCCTGGCGGTGATCATCGGCCTGGAAAAACTGAAAGTGCCTGGTGGTATTCTGTTGACCATTATCGGTATCTCGATTGTCGGTCTGATCTTCGATCCTAATGTCCACTTCTCCGGCATTTTCGCCATGCCTTCATTGAGCGACGAAAACGGCAATTCGCTGATTGGTAGCCTGGATATTATGGGCGCGCTGAATCCGGTAGTCCTGCCAAGCGTGCTGGCGCTGGTGATGACGGCGGTTTTTGATGCTACCGGGACTATCCGTGCGGTAGCCGGGCAGGCTAACTTGCTGGATAAAGACGGGCAAATCATCGACGGCGGGAAAGCACTGACCACTGACTCTATGAGCAGCATCTTCTCTGGTCTGGTGGGGGCAGCTCCGGCAGCGGTATACATCGAGTCTGCGGCGGGTACGGCGGCGGGCGGTAAAACCGGTTTGACGGCTATCACCGTTGGCGTGCTGTTCCTGCTGATTCTGTTCCTCTCTCCGCTCTCTTACCTCGTTCCGGGGTACGCAACGGCTCCGGCGCTGATGTACGTTGGCCTGCTGATGCTGAGCAACGTGGCGAAAATCGACTTTGCTGATTTTGTCGATGCGATGGCTGGACTGGTCACGGCGGTGTTCATTGTCCTGACCTGTAACATCGTGACTGGCATCATGATTGGTTTCGCAACTCTGGTGATTGGTCGTCTGGTTTCCGGCGAATGGCGTAAGTTGAACATCGGTACGGTCGTCATCGCCGTGGCACTGGTGGCCTTCTACGCAGGGGGTTGGGCTATCTGATTTTTAATATGATTCTGAAAACGGGCGACAAGTGTTGCCCGTTTTTATTTTCCCCGCACATTGTGTGAGCTTTTGCGATATTCTGAAAAACTGAGAATCCGGGTATAACGCCTTTCTCAGATCATAAAAAACATCGCAAACAGGGAACACATGGAAATCTTCTTCACCATACTGATAATGACCCTCGTGGTCTCGCTGTCCGGGGTAGTCACTCGTGTCATGCCCTTTCAGATCCCGCTTCCGCTTATGCAAATCGCCATTGGTGCGCTACTGGCGTGGCCGACATTTGGTTTGCATGTGGAGTTTGACCCAGAACTCTTTTTAGTCTTATTTATCCCGCCGCTGCTGTTTGCGGATGGCTGGAAAACGCCGACCCGCGAATTTCTCGAACATGGTCGGGAGATTTTCGGCCTTGCGCTGGCATTGGTGGTGGTTACCGTCGTCGGCATTGGCTTTCTTATTTACTGGGTTGTGCCGGGTATCCCGCTGGTTCCTGCCTTTGCGCTGGCGGCCGTTCTCTCTCCAACCGATGCCGTAGCGCTCTCCGGGATTGTTGGTGAAGGGCGCATTCCGAAAAAAATCATGGGCATTTTGCAGGGCGAAGCGTTGATGAATGACGCCTCCGGTCTGGTGTCGCTGAAATTTGCTGTGGCAGTCGCGATGGGAACCATGATCTTTACCGTCGGCGGTGCGACGGTTGAATTTATGAAAGTGGCGATTGGCGGTATTCTCGCGGGCTTTGTGGTGAGTTGGTTGTATGGTCGCTCGTTGCGTTTCCTGAGCCGCTGGGGCGGCGATGAGCCTGCAACGCAAATCGTACTGCTGTTCCTGCTGCCGTTCGCTTCTTATCTGATTGCTGAACATATTGGCGTTTCCGGCATTCTCGCGGCGGTTGCCGCCGGGATGACCATCACTCGTTCCGGCGTAATGCGCCGTGCGCCGCTGGCGATGCGTCTGCGTGCTAACAGCACCTGGTCGATGCTGGAGTTTGTCTTTAACGGCATGGTGTTCTTGCTGTTGGGGCTGCAATTGCCTGGCATTCTGGAGACATCGCTGATGGCGGCTGAAATCGACCCCAACGTCGAAATCTGGATGCTGTTTACCGACATTATCCTGATTTATGCGGCGTTAATGCTGGTTCGTTTTGGCTGGCTGTGGACGATGAAAAAGTTCAGCAACCGTTTCCTGAAGAGGAAGCCGATGGAGTTTGGTTCGTGGACCACACGAGAAATCCTGATCGCTTCTTTCGCTGGGGTGCGCGGGGCGATCACTCTGGCCGGTGTGCTCTCTATTCCGCTGCTGTTGCCGGATGGCAACGTCTTCCCGGCGCGTTATGAGTTGGTCTTCCTGGCGGCTGGCGTCATTCTCTTCTCGCTGTTTGTCGGCGTGGTGATGTTGCCTGTTCTGCTGCAACACATTGAAGTCGCGGATCATTCGCAGCAGTTGAAAGAGGAGCGCATTGCGCGTGCTGCAACCGCAGAAGTGGCAATTGTGGCGATCCAGAAAATGGAAGAACGACTGGCGGCAGACACCGAAGAGAATATCGACAACCAGTTGCTCACTGAAGTTAGCTCTCGTGTCATTGGTAACTTGCGTCGTCGCGCCGATGGGCGGAACGATGTCGAAAGTTCAATTCTGGAAGAAAACCTGGAGCGGCGTTTCCGTCTGGCGGCGTTGCGTTCCGAACGCGCAGAACTGTACCACTTGCGCGCCACACGGGAGATCAGCAATGAAACACTGCAAAAATTGCTGCACGATCTCGATTTACTGGAAGCGTTGCTGATTGAGGAAAATCAGTAGGCCGAAAGCGACGTGACTTTGCCCGACTTAATCTGAAAAAGGTGCGATAAATCGCACCTTTTATCGGTTGGACGATGGGAAATTAATGTGCGCGGCCTTGCTCTACGCCAAAACCCGTCTGGGAGCGGATAAATTGCGCGCGGAATAGTTCACGCTCGCGCGCGCCTTCCTCTGAATTATCGGTTGCCGAGAAGAACCAGATGCCGAGGAATGCCACGCTGATTGAGAACAGCGCGGGGTATTCATACGGGAAGATGGCTTTTTCGTGGCCGAGAATTTGTACCCAAATCGTTGGCCCGAGGATCATCAACACCACTGCTGTAATCAGACCTAACCAGCCGCCCATCATCGCGCCACGTGTCGTCAGCTTCGACCAGTACATGGAAAGCAGAATAATTGGGAAGTTACAGCTCGCCGCGATGGCAAATGCCAGACCCACCATGAAGGCGATATTCTGATTCTCAAACAGCACGCCGAGGATAATGGCAATTACGCCGAGGATCAGCACGGTGATTTTTGATACCCGCAGTTCTTCACGTTCAGTTGCGCCTTTTTTGAAGACGTTGGCATACAGGTCATGAGAAACCGCCGACGCGCCTGCCAGCGTCAGACCCGCAACTACCGCGAGGATAGTGGCAAAAGCAACGGCTGAAATAAAGCCGAGGAACAGGTTACCGCCCACCGCATTCGCCAGATGAACCGCCGCCATGTTATTGCCGCCAATCAACTTACCCGCAGCATCTTTATATTCCGGGTTTGCACCAACCAGCATGATCGCGCCAAAACCGATAATAAAGGTCAGGATATAGAAGTAGCCCATAAATCCGGTGGCGTAGAACACGCTCTTACGCGCTTCGCGGGCATCGCTGACCGTAAAGAAGCGCATCAGAATATGCGGTAAACCTGCTGTACCAAACATCAAACCGAGACCCAGCGACAGAGCAGAGATAGGATCTTTTACCAGACCGCCTGGTTTCATGATGTCTGTACCTTTTGGGTGTACCGCCATCGCTTCGCTGAACAGATTGTTGAAACTAAAGCCGACGTGTTTCATCACCATAAAGGCCATAAAACTGGCACCGAACAGCAACAGAACGGCTTTGATAATCTGTACCCAGGTGGTTGCTAACATGCCGCCAAACAGAACGTACATCATCATCAGTACGCCGACCAACACGACTGCGATGTGATAGTTAAGACCGAACAGTAGCTCGATCAATTTACCCGCGCCGACCATCTGGGCGATAAGATAAAGCGCCACGACTACCAGAGAACCGCAAGCCGAAAGAATTCGGATCGGCCCTTGTTTCAGGCGATAAGAGGCTACGTCCGCAAAGGTATAGCGACCCAGATTACGTAGACGTTCGGCAATCAGGAACAGAATGATGGGCCAACCGACCAGGAAGCCCAGTGAGTAGATCAGACCGTCATAGCCGGAAGTAAATACCAGCGCGGAGATCCCCAAAAATGAGGCGGCGGACATATAGTCACCGGCAATCGCCAGCCCGTTCTGGAAGCCGGTGATATTGCCGCCTGCGGTGTAGTAGTCGCTACGGGAACGTACGCGTTTTGACGCCCAGTAAGTAATACCGAGCGTAAACACGACGAAAATCAGGAACATAATAATCGCCTGCCAGTTCGTTGGCTGGCGCTCAACGGCCCCGCTAAGAGCATCCGCAGCGTTAGCTGCGAAAGGGAGTGTGGCGGCAAGCGCCGTCAGGACTCTTTTCATGACGCTTGTACCTCATGCAGGACTTCGTTGTTAAGACGGTCGAATTCGCCATTTGCCCGCCAGATGTAGATACCAGTGAGTACAAAGGAGATAACAATCACTCCAACACCGACGGGAATACCGCGTGTGACGCTGGTGTTCGGATTCAGCGGAGTGCCGAGCCAGCCGGGCGCAAAGGCGATCAGTAAAATAAAGCTGATATAAACTGCCAGCATAATAATCGACAGGATGGTGGCAAACCGTTGCCGTTTTTCGACTAACTCCCTGAAATGCGCATTGTCTTCTATCCGCTGATAAATCGTACCATTCATCACAGATTCTCCAGAGGTAATGTAGGGATTGTTTTAGTTCCTGCTCCCTTATGGGAGAAGGTTAACGCTTGGGTAACCCTTGCCGAATGTAGGCCGGATAAGGCGTTTACGCCGCATCCGGCAATCAATGCCTGATGCGATGCTGTCGCGTCTTATCAGGCCTACAAACCGTTACCGACTCGCATCGGGCAATTGCGGGTTATGAGGGCATTGCGATAGCCTGCTTTTCTTCAAGCAGCTTCTCGACTACGCCAGGATCGGCAAGCGTCGAGGTATCGCCCAGGTTGCTGGTATCGCCCGCCGCAATTTTGCGCAGAATACGGCGCATAATTTTGCCGGAGCGGGTTTTTGGCAGGGAGTCGGTCCAGTGCAGCACGTCTGGCGTCGCCAGCGGGCCAATCTCTTTACGCACCCAGTTGCGGACTTCTGCGTACAGTTCTGGTGACGGCTCCTCCCCGTGATTAAGCGTGACGTAGGCGTAAATCGCCTGACCTTTAATATTGTGCGGAATACCTACTACGGCGGCTTCGGCAATTTTCGGATGCGCTACCAGTGCCGACTCAATCTCCGCTGTCCCCAGACGATGACCGGAGACGTTCAGCACATCGTCCACACGTCCGGTGATCCAGTAATAACCATCTTCATCACGACGTGCGCCGTCGCCGCTGAAGTACATATTTTTGAAGGTGGAGAAATAGGTCTGTTCAAAGCGTTCATGATCGCCAAACAGCGTACGTGCCTGACCCGGCCAGGAATCGGTGATCACCAGACTGCCTTCGGCAGCGCCTTCCAGCGGGTTACCTTCGTTATCAACCAGCGCAGGTTGTACGCCGAAGAACGGACGCGTCGCTGAACCGGCTTTCAGTTCGGTAGCGCCAGGCAGCGGTGTGATCATGAAACCGCCAGTTTCGGTCTGCCACCAGGTATCGACTACCGGGCACTTCTCATTGCCGATCTTTTTCCAGTACCACTCCCACGCTTCCGGGTTAATGGGCTCGCCCACGGAACCGAGAATACGCAGCGACGAGCGATCGGTGCCTTCAATTGCTTTATCGCCTTCTGCCATCAGCGCGCGAATTGCTGTAGGCGCGGTATAGAGAATATTGACCTGATGCTTGTCCACCACCTGCGCCATACGGGCAGGCGTCGGCCAGTTGGGCACGCCTTCAAACATTAACGTGGTTGCGCCGCAGGCCAGCGGACCGTAAAGCAAATAACTGTGCCCGGTAACCCAGCCCACATCGGCGGTGCACCAGTAGATATCGCCAGGATGATAATCAAAGACATATTTAAAGGTGGTCGCCGCGTACACCAGATAACCGCCGGTGGTGTGCAGCACGCCTTTCGGCTTACCGGTAGAACCGGAGGTATAGAGAATAAACAGCGGATCTTCGGCGTTCATCTCTTCCGCCTGGTGCTGATCGCTCGCTTGCGCAATCAGGTCATGCCACCACAGATCGCGCCCTTCCTGCCAGTCGATTTTTCCGCCAGTGCGCTTCAGTACCACCACATGTTCTACGCTGGTGACGTTCGGATTTTTCAGCGCATCATCGACGTTCTTCTTCAGTGGAATGCTACGCCCGGCGCGCACGCCTTCATCGGATGTGATAACCAATCGTGAGCTGGAATCGATAATGCGCCCGGCAACCGCTTCCGGCGAGAAGCCGCCGAAAATCACCGAATGCACCGCACCAATACGCGCGCAGGCCAGCATCGCAACTGCGGCTTCCGGTACCATCGGCATGTAAATTGCCACCACATCGCCTTTTTTAATGCCGAGATCGAGTAGGGTATTGGCGAAGCGACATACATCGCGGTGCAGTGTTTTATAGCTGATATGTTTGCTCTGGCTGGCGTCGTCGCCTTCCCAGATGATGGCGGTACGATCGCCGTTTTCTTGCAGGTGGCGGTCAAGGCAGTTGGCCGCCAGATTCAACGAGCCGTCTTCGTACCATTTAATTGAGACATTGCCAGGGGCAAAAGAGGTGTTCTTCACCTTCTGATACGGCTTGATCCAGTCGAGAATTTTTCCCTGTTCGCCCCAAAAAGTATCTGGTGCGTTAATAGATTGTTGATACATCGCCTCGTACTGCTGAGGGTTTATCAGGCAATGGTCTGCGATGTTGGCAGGAATAGGGTGTTTATGAATTTGACTCATGCTTTTGTTCTCCTTGTTGGATGTTAATAATATGTGGCATAAGAGTTAAATGTAGGAGTATTGGTAGTTTTGTTTAGTATTTGGGCGGCAGATCACGCAAAAGCAGAATTGTGCAAATAAGAGGCAGGGGAATTTTTGAAGGTCACCAACAAAAGTTGATTAATTCTTTGAGGAACATGCAGTTATGCATCTGCTTGAAAAAGGAGATAATAATCACTAACTCTAAAGTGGTATTTTACATGCACTTACAATTGATTAAAAACAACATTCTAAGTGTGGTTATTTGTTACACATAAGGGCGAGCAATGTCATGGCAGTGTATGTGCGGTTACTGTCATGAAAAAACAATAAAAACTGCCATTGCCTTAATGGCGCAATTTGGATGAAGCCCCTATGACAAGGATAAAAACCAACGCACGCCGTTTCTTCAGCTTATTGATTCCTTTTTTCTTTTTCACTTCTGTTCACGCTGAACAAACGGCATCTCCCGCGAAACCTGTAACTGTGGAAGCGAAGAATGAAACTTTCGCCCCGCAGCATCCCGATCAATATCTCTCCTGGAAAGCGACCTCGGAACTGTCAGAGCGTGTTGACGCACTGGCGGAAGATCCCCGGCTGGTGATTTTATGGGCGGGATATCCTTTCTCCCGTGATTACAACAAGCCGCGTGGTCATGCTTATGCCATCACCGATGTTCGCGAAACTCTGCGTACTGGCGCGCCAAAAAACGCCGAAGACGGCACGATGCCTATGGCCTGCTGGAGTTGTAAAAGCCCGGACGTGGCGCGTCTGATCCAGAAAGAAGGAGAAGACGGCTATTTCCACGGTAAATGGGCGCGCGGCGGCCCGGAGATCGTCAACAACTTAGGTTGTGCCGACTGCCATAACACTGCTTCACCAGAATTTGCTAAAGGCAAGCCGGAGCTAACTCTTTCACGTCCGTATGCCGAACGTGCAATGAATGCTATTGGCAAGCCGTTTGAAAAAGGTGGGCGCTTCGATCAGCAATCGATGGTCTGTGGTCAGTGCCACGTGGAGTATTACTTCGATGGCAAAGATAAAGCCGTTAAATTCCCGTGGGATAACGGTATGAAAGTCGAAAATATGGAGCAGTATTACGACAAAATTGCTTTCTCCGACTGGACCAACGCCCTGTCGAAAACGCCGATGCTGAAAGCCCAGCACCCGGAATATGAAACCTGGAGCGCAGGCATTCACGGCAAAAATAACGTGACTTGCATCGACTGCCACATGCCGAAAGTACAAAACGCTGAAGGCAAACTCTATACCGATCATAAGATTGGCAATCCGTTTGATAACTTCGCTCAGACCTGTGCGAACTGCCATACCCAGGACAAAGCTACGCTGCAAAAAGTAGTCGCGGAGCGTAAACAGTCGATTAATGACCTGAAAATCAAGGTGGAAGATCAACTGGTTCACGCTCACTTCGAAGCGAAAGCGGCGCTGGATGCTGGTGCGACTGCCGCCGAAATGAAACCGATTCAGGATGATATTCGTCATGCGCAATGGCGCTGGGATCTGGCGATCGCTTCCCATGGCATTCATATGCATGCCCCGGAAGAAGGTTTACGGATGCTCGGCACGGCAATGGATAAAGCCGCGGATGCTCGTACCAAACTGGCGCGTCTGTTAGCGACTAAAGGTATCACCCATGAAATCCAGATCCCGGATATCTCGACCAAAGAGAAAGCCCAGCAGGCAATTGGCCTGAATATGGAGCAAATCAAGGCTGAGAAGCAGGACTTCATCAAAACGGTGATCCCGCAGTGGGAAGAGCAGGCGCGTAAAAACGGTCTGTTAAGCCAATAACCCCCGTTCCGCCTCGTAAGGGGCGGAAAACACAATGGAGTGAATATGAGCGTATTACGTTCGTTATTAACTGCTGGGGTGCTGGCGTCGGGCCTGTTGTGGAGCCTGCACGGAATTACCGCTACCCCTGCGGCACAGGCATCTGATGATCGCTACGAAGTCACCCAGCAGCGTAACCCGGATGCTGCCTGTCTGGACTGTCATAAGCCAGACACTGAAGGTATGCATGGCAAACATGCTTCCGCTATCAACCCAAATAACAAACTGCCGGTCACCTGTACCAACTGTCACGGCCAGCCGTCACCACAACACCGCGAGGGAGTGAAAGATGTGATGCGCTTTAATGAGCCGATGTACAAGGTCGGGGAACAGAACAGCGTTTGTCTGTCCTGCCATTTACCGGAACAGTTGCAAAAAGCGTTCTGGCCGCACGATGTTCACGTGACCAAAGTGGCGTGCGCCAGCTGCCATTCCCTGCATCCTCAGCAAGACACGATGCAGACGTTAAGTGATAAAGGACGGATTAAGATTTGCGTCGATTGCCATAGCGATCAACGTACCAATCCGAACTTTAACCCGGCGTCTGTTCCATTGCTTAAGGAGCAGCCATGAGTTTGTCACGTCGCCAGTTTCTCACCGGCGTCGGCGTGTTGGCGGCAGCCAGCGGCACTGCAGGGCGTGTGGTGGCGAAAACGTTGAATATTAACGGCGTGCGTTACGGCATGGTGCATGACGAGTCGTTATGTATCGGCTGTACCGCTTGTATGGATGCTTGTCGGGAAGTTAATAAAGTGCCGGAAGGTGTCTCGCGGCTGACAATTATTCGCAGTGAACCGCAGGGCGAATTTCCTGATGTGAAATACCGTTTCTTCCGTAAGTCGTGTCAGCACTGCGACCATGCGCCGTGCGTTGACGTCTGCCCGACTGGCGCTTCTTTTCGCGATGCCGCCAGCGGGATTGTCGATGTTAACCCGGATCTCTGCGTCGGTTGCCAGTATTGCATCGCTGCATGCCCATACCGCGTACGCTTTATCCATCCGGTCACGAAGACGGTGGACAAATGCGACTTCTGCCGCAAAACCAATCTGCAGGCAGGTAAGCTGCCCGCCTGTGTTGAGGCATGTCCAACGAAAGCGCTGACTTTTGGCAACCTGGACGATCCCAACAGTGAAATTTCAAAACTGCTGCGTCAGAAACCCACTTACCGCTACAAGCTGGCGCTGGGAACCAAACCGAAGCTGTATCGCGTGCCGTTTAAATACGGGGAGGTGAGTCAATGACCCAGGTTTCCGCATTTCATTTTGAATCGTTGGTATGGGACTGGCCGATTGCCATCTATCTGTTTTTAGTGGGTATTTCCGCCGGTCTGGTCACGCTGGCGGTACTGCTGCGCCGTTTCTACCCACAGGCAGGCGGCGCGGACAGTACGCTACTGCGCACTACGCTGATTGTCGGGCCTGGCGCGGTGATCCTTGGTTTATTGATCCTCGTTTTCCACCTGGCACGTCCGTGGACTTTCTGGAAGCTGATGTTCCATTACAGCTTTACCTCAGTGATGTCGATGGGGGTGATGCTGTTTCAGCTCTACATGGTAGTGCTGGTGCTGTGGCTGGCGAAAATCTTTGAACACGATTTGCTTACCCTGCAACAACGTTGGCTGCCGAAGCTGGGGATCGTTCAAAAGGTTCTGAACCTGCTGACGCCCGTGCATCGTGGACTGGAAACGTTTATGCTGGTACTGGCGGTATTACTGGGGGCGTATACCGGCTTTTTGCTGTCGGCGCTGAAATCGTATCCGTTCCTCAATAACCCGATCCTGCCGGTGCTGTTCCTGTTCTCCGGGGTTTCATCCGGCGCGGCGATGGCGCTGTTAGCGATGGCGATACGTCAGCGCAGTAATCCGCATTCCACGGAAGCGCACTTTGTTCACCGCATGGAAATTCCTGTGGTATGGGGAGAAATTTTCCTGCTGGTGGCCTTTTTCGTCGGTCTGGCGCTGGGCGATGACGGTAAGGTACGTGCGCTGGCAGCGGCATTGGGCGGCGGTTTCTGGACATGGTGGTTCTGGCTTGGCGTCGCCGGGCTGGGACTGATTGTGCCGATGTTGCTCAAACCGTGGGTAAATCGCAGTTCAGGCATATCTGCTGTACTGGCGGCGTGTGGCGCCAGCCTGGTTGGGGTGTTGATGCTGCGCTTTTTCATTCTCTACGCCGGGCAGTTGACGGTGGCGTAAGCCAGAAAAGAGGTGGTTTCTGGACGTATTCCTTCCTGAAGTCGGTTTTCTGGCGCTGTTGTTAAGTCTTGGGGTCAATGTGTTGACCCCTCTGACGACTGCCGTGGGCGTGAGGTTGCGCTGGCCTGGTATGATGCGGCTTGCCTGCATTGGCATCCTGGCGCAGTTCGCGCTGCTACTGCTGGCGTTTGCCATTCTTACTTTTTGTTTTCTCTCCAGCGATTTCTCGGTCATTTACGTCGCCCAACATAGTTACAGCCTGCTGTCGTGGGAACTCAAACTGGCGGCGGTATGGGGTGGTCATGAAGGCTCGCTGTTGCTTTGGGTGCTGTTGCTTTCTGCCTGGAGCGCATTGTTTGCCTGGCATTATCGGCAGCAAACCGATCCGCTATTTCCACTCACGTTAACGGTTTTATCGCTGATACTTGCCGCGCTGCTGCTGTTTGTTGTCGGATGGTCCGATCCTTTTGTGCGGATATTTCCGCCCGCAATAGAAGGGCGCGATCTCAACCCAATGCTGCAACATCCAGGTCTTATCTTCCATCCGCCGCTGCTTTATCTCGGCTATGGCGGTTTGATGGTGGCGGCGAGCGTGGCGTTGGCGAGTTTATTGCGTGGCGATTTTGATGCCGCCAGTGCCCGGGTTTGCTGGCGATGGGCGCTGCCTGGCTGGTGCGCATTAACCGCAGGGATCATTCTCGGTTCCTGGTGGGCTTATTGCGAACTGGGCTGGGGCGGTTGGTGGTTTTGGGATCCGGTGGAAAACGCGTCGTTATTACCCTGGCTTTCATCTACCGCGTTGCTACACAGTTTGTCTTTGACACGTCAGCGGGGAATTTTCCGTCACTGGTCTCTGCTGCTGGCGATAGTTACCCTGATGCTGTCGCTACTGGGCACGTTGATTGTGCGTTCCGGCATTCTGGTTTCAGTCCATGCGTTCGCGCTGGATAACGTGCGTGCCGTGCCGTTGTTCAGCCTGTTTGCGCTGATTAGCCTGGCGTCTCTGGCTCTGTATGGCTGGCGAGTGCGGGACGGTGGCCCGGCGGTGCGTTTTTCGGGGTTATCGCGGGAAATGTTAATCCTCGCTACGCTGTTGCTGTTTTGCGCAGTGCTACTGATCGTGCTGGTGGGAACGCTTTATCCGATGATTTACGGCCTGCTGGGCTGGGGACGCCTCTCCGTTGGCGCGCCGTATTTTAACCGTGCGACGTTGCCGTTCGGTTTGCTGATGTTGGTGGTGATTGTGCTGGCGGCGTATGTTTCTGGCAAACGCGCACAGCTTCCGGCGCTACTGGCGCATTCCGGTGTGTTGCTGTTTGCCGCCGGTATCGTGGTTTCCAGCGTTAGTCGTCAGGAAATCAGCCTGAATTTACAGCCGGGGCAGGAAGTGACGCTGGCAGGCTACACCTTCCGTTTTGAGCGTCTCGATCTACAGGCTAAAGGCAATTACACCAGCGAAAAAGCGATCGTGGCGTTGTTTGACCATCAGCAACGCATTGGCGAATTGACGCCGGAGCGGCGCTTTTATGAGGCACGCCGTCAGCAAATGATGGAACCGTCGATTCGCTGGAACGGCATCCATGACTGGTATGCGGTCATGGGAGAGAAAACCGGAGCGGATCGTTACGCATTTCGTTTGTATGTACAAAGCGGTGTGCGTTGGATTTGGGGCGGTGGATTGTTGATGATTGTGGGCGCGTTATTAAGTGGATTGCGGAGGAGAACGCGCAATGAATAAACGGTTTCTCATGTTACTGCTGCTGTTTGCTGGCTTTGTACACGCTCAGGTCGTAGACACCTGGCAATTCGCCAATCCGCAACAACAGGAACAGGCGTTAAGTATTGCCAGCCAGTTACGTTGTCCGCAGTGCCAGAATCAGAACTTACTGGAATCCAACGCGCCGGTGGCGGTCAGTATGCGCCATCAGGTTTACAGCATGGTGGCGGAGGGGAAAAGCGAAGCTGAAATCATTGGCTGGATGACCGAACGCTACGGTGATTTTGTTCGCTACAACCCACCGTTAACCGGTCAGACACTGGTGTTATGGGCGCTGCCAGTGGTGTTGTTGCTGATGGTGGCGCTGATCCTCTGGCAGGTGAGGAAGAAGCAATGAAACAGCCTCAAATACCAGTGAAAATGCTGACAACACTCACTATTTTGATGGTATTTCTCTGTATCGGCGGTTATCTGCTAAGTCCGAAATGGGCGGCAGTGCGTGCGGAGTATCAACGTCAACGCGATCCGTTGCATCAGTTTGCCAGCCAACAAACGCCGGAAACACAGCTTCAGGTATTACAGAATAAAATCCGCGTCAATCCACAAAGCAGTGAACAGTGGGCGTTACTGGGCGAGTATTACCTGTGGCAAAACGATTATAGCCATGCGCTGCTGGCGTACCGCCAGGCGTTACGACTGCGCGGTGAAAACGCTGAATTATACGCGGCGTTGGCAACGGTGCTTTATTACCAGGAGGGGCAGCATATGACCGCTCAGACTCGCGCGATGATCGACAAATCCCTCGCGCTGGACAGTAATGAAATCACCGCTCTGATGCTGCTGGCCTCCGATGCGTTTATGCAGGCGAACTACGCGCAAGCCATCGAACTATGGCAAAAAGTGATGGATTTAAACTCACCGCGAGTTAACCGAACACAGCTGGTGGAGTCGATTAATATGGCAAAACTGCTACAGCGACGATCGGATTAATCATCCGGCGTTGAAGATTATGTCATTGAGCTGCATAAAAAATAATCGAATGAACATATGCCAAAAATAATCACTAATTAGTATTATTGCAAATTAAACAAATAAAAATCTTTCCATAACAAATGGTTATTCATTAATCCTGCCATAAACTCGCGTTATTATGCATTAATGCAGCGAAAAGCTCTGTTGTTAAAGGGTTGCGCAACATACCGCGCAAATGATACTGATCATAAGCGTTAAAAAAATCTACAAACCAACGCAACACAATTCATGCCCTGGCAGTATGTCACGTTCTCGCGTTTCTGAACGGGGAACGGCGCTCCATTGAGGAAGTCATTCATATGAAAAATATAAAATTCAGCCTGGCCTGGCAGATTCTGTTTGCTATGGTGCTGGGCATTCTCCTGGGAAGCTACCTGCACTACCATAGCGACAGCCGCGACTGGCTGGTCGTCAATTTGCTCTCTCCGGCGGGTGATATCTTCATCCATCTGATCAAAATGATTGTTGTGCCGATTGTGATCTCCACGCTGGTGGTGGGTATCGCGGGTGTTGGTGATGCCAAACAGCTCGGGCGTATTGGTGCGAAAACCATTATCTACTTCGAGGTGATCACCACCGTCGCCATCATTTTGGGGATCACTCTGGCGAACGTCTTCCAGCCCGGTGCCGGGGTGGATATGTCGCAGCTGGCGACCGTCGATATCTCGAAATATCAGAGCACTACGGAAGCGGTACAAAGCAGTTCCCACGGCATTATGGGCACGATTTTGTCGCTGGTGCCGACGAACATCGTGGCGTCGATGGCGAAAGGCGAAATGCTGCCGATCATCTTCTTCTCAGTGCTGTTTGGTCTGGGGCTTTCATCCCTGCCCGCGACGCATCGTGAACCGCTGGTGACCGTTTTCCGCTCCATCTCTGAAACCATGTTTAAAGTGACTCACATGGTGATGCGTTATGCGCCGGTGGGTGTGTTTGCGCTGATTGCGGTGACGGTGGCTAACTTTGGCTTCTCTTCTCTGTGGCCACTGGCGAAACTGGTGCTGCTGGTGCATTTCGCCATTCTGTTCTTCGCGCTGGTCGTGCTGGGGATTGTGGCGCGCCTGTGCGGGTTAAGTGTCTGGATCCTGATTCGTATTCTGAAAGATGAGTTGATTCTGGCGTACTCCACTGCCAGCTCTGAAAGTGTGCTGCCGCGAATTATCGAGAAGATGGAAGCCTATGGCGCACCGGCGTCAATCACCAGTTTCGTGGTGCCGACCGGTTACTCCTTTAACCTTGATGGTTCGACGCTGTATCAAAGTATTGCCGCTATCTTTATTGCCCAGTTGTATGGCATTGACCTGTCCATCTGGCAGGAAATCATTCTGGTATTGACGCTGATGGTGACCTCGAAAGGGATTGCTGGCGTGCCGGGGGTTTCGTTTGTGGTGTTGCTGGCAACGCTGGGTAGCGTAGGTATTCCGCTGGAAGGTCTGGCCTTTATTGCCGGAGTTGACCGTATCCTCGACATGGCTCGTACGGCACTGAATGTGGTAGGTAATGCGCTGGCGGTGCTGGTGATTGCCAAGTGGGAACACAAATTTGACCACAAAAAGGCGCTGGCCTACGAGCGTGAAATGCTGGGCAAATTTGATAAGACAGCGGATCAGTAATTGAAGATTGCCGGGGGATTATATCCACCCGGCAATGTGTGGATGCCTGATGCGACGCGTAACGCGTCTTATCAAGCCTACGCCAGACTGAGCAATAGCTCGATTTAGCGTGATTTTTGTAGGTCGGATAAGGCGTTTACGCCGCATCCGACATCAATGCCTGATGCGACGCATAACGCGTCTTATCAGGCCTGCTTTAACCGTTGGTTAATTTCTCAAACTCTTCACATCCGGTATCAAACCCTTCCATACAGCTCAGGTTCAACCAGTGCAGCGCCTTTTGTTTGTTCTTCTCAATAAACCCCTCTTCACCGTTTAAGAACATCATTCCCGCCCAGTACTCGGAATAACCGGTGCGGGAAATTGCGGAGCTGCGTTTGAAATACCAGGTCGCTTTGTCATCGTCGGCCTTAATGCCCACGCCATTAGCGTAAATCAAACCAAGCAACATCTGGGCATCGACGGCAGAGTCGTTCTCCAGATCTTCCGAGGCGTTTTCTAACAGCGAAATCGCCTTCGGATAATCCGGTTTACCCGCCTGGGTATTCACCAGAATATGCGCCAACGTCACTTCACCTTCTTTACTGCCTGCTTGCGCGGCTTTCTCGGCAAGCACTTTTGCTTGTGGATAGTCCAGGCTGACCGGATTGGTGATTTTGATCTGCGCCAACAGCGCGCAGGCATCGGCATCACCGCTGTCAGCGGCTTTCTGTGCCCAATATTCGGCTTTGCTCAAATCGCCGGAGCTAAACCAGCTGTCGGCAAGAAAATATTGTGCGCGTCGGTCTCCGGCTTCTGCCGCCTTTACATATTGGCTGCCAGGTTCGGAATCGTTCGCGTGGGCAAAGAATGTTAAAAACAACATCAAAGTGATAATTTTTTTCATTTTGATAATGAAGTTTGGTAGGGAATAGACAGTATAAAGTGTTCGGCTGGACAAAAAAACAACTGTAAAAAGACTCGCAGGCCGAATGATTTAATGCGATGTAAGGTGTTTAATCCATCCGATGCTCACCTTTTTCCAGGGCGTTGCGATCGAAAAATCGTTGAATTTTCCCCCCGGTCATCATTGCCGCACGGTCAGACATATGTGCGATGACATCGGCATCGTGGCTGACCAGCAGATACGTCATTTGGTGCTCCCGCTTCAGTTGATTCAATAAATTAAGAATTTCCGCTTGTACCGACATATCCAGCGCCGAGGTGGGCTCATCCAGTAGGAGAAGCTGTGGCCGTAACAACAGCGCGCGGGCGATAACCACGCGTTGCCGCTGACCACCGGAAAGCTGATGTGGGTAGCGACGAGCGGCGTCGAAAGGTAAGCCAACCTGTTCCAGTACAGTCTGGACGCGTTTTTCTATTTCGCTTTCGCCACGAATTTTGAGTGGTTCAGCCAGTGTTCGCCACAAAGTATGGTTGGGATGCAGCGAGGCGTAGGGATCCTGAAACACCATTTGCACATTGCGGCGGAGATCGCCCTGAAAACGCATTCCTGGTTTGATGGCGTGCCCAAGCAGTGATACCTGACCGTGCCAGTCGCGTAGTAATCCAGCCAGTACGCGTAAGATGGTGGATTTTCCGCAGCCAGATTCGCCAATTAAACTAAATGTCTCGCCAGCATTAACCGAAAAACTGGCGGCGGAAACTGCGGTTTTCTCAGCAAAAGTAACCTGCAAGTGATTAATTTCAACGACCGTCATGGTATTTCTCCAGCGTCATCGCCGTCCTGTCCAGCGTTGGCAATATCTGCCCGTAAGTTTGCGCATTCGGGCGGCAAGTCCACAGTGTGCGTGTGTAAGGATGCGTTGCAGTGGGGAGTGCGTCGGCGCGCATTTCATCTATCTTATTTCCCTGATACATCACCATCACCCGATGGCAAAATTGTGCGACTAATGGCAGGTCGTGACTGATCAGCAACATTGCCATCTGCCGTTGTTCACATTGAGTAACCAGGAGTTCCAGAATCTGATTGCGCAGGCGAACATCCAGTGCCGATGTCGGTTCATCGGCAATCAACACCTGGGGATCGTTGATGAGCGCCATTGCAATCATCACTCGCTGTCCCATTCCGCCAGAGAGTTCACGGGGATAGTTTTGTAACACTCGCGTATTGAGGCCGACGGCCTGAATCGCGGTATTTATTTTCTCTTCTTTTTCGCAGCGATTAAGGCGTTGATGGAGCGTAATTGCCTCTTCCAGTTGCGCTTTTACCGTCTTCACTGGATTAAGTGCATAACGCGGATCTTGCAATACCATCGCGATATCGTTACCGCGCAACTGCTGCCATCCACGCGCATTGAGAGTGAGCGCATTGCGCCCCAGAATGTTAAGTGTGTCTGCGGTTACCCTGCCGGGTTTGCGAATAAGCCCCATCAGGGCGCGGGCGGTCATTGATTTGCCTGAACCCGACTCACCAACCAGCGCCAGGCGCTCATTGCCTAATGTAAAGCTGACATTATTGACGACCCGGGAACCCGGGTAATCGACGCAGAGATTCTTAATATCAAGACGTGAGTCAGTCATGTTGCGGCTCCAGAACATCGCGCAAGCCATCACCCAACAGATTAAAGGCCAGACTGGCAATTAAGATAATTGCGCCGGGCGCGGCGGCAATCCACCATTGATCAAAAATGACCTGCATACCGTCGGCGATCATGGCTCCCCATTCTGCCATTGGCGGACGAGCACCAAGACCAAGAAAGCCCAGACCAGCAGCCGCCAGAATGATACCCGCTAAATCCAGCGCCAGACGGACAATGGCGGATGGCAGGCACAATGGCAAAATATGACCAGTCAGCAGACGCCCGCCGCGGATACCCATCATCTCTGCGGCGGCAAGATAATCACTGTGTCGTAGGCGTTGAATTTCACTCCGTGCCTGGCGCGCATAAGCAGGCCAGGTGGTTAACGCCAGCGCCAGTGCGCCGTTAACCAGCCCCGGTCCCAACATGGCGACAAATGCAAAGGCCAGAATCAAACGCGGCATTGACATTACCACGTCAGTAAAACGCATCAGTACGCGTTCCAGCCAACCGCCGTAGTACCCGGATAAAATGCCAATTAACAGACCAACCGGGAGCGTAATGATTGTCACCAATGCGACCAGCCCCAGCGCCGGGCGGCTGCCGTAGATTAAACGTGAAAGTAGATCTCGCCCGTAACTGTCCGTACCGAGCCAGTGCTGACTGTTCGGCGCTTGTAATCGTGCCGCCGCATCCTGCCAGTTAGGATCGTGAGGTGCCAGCAACGGCGCGAAGAGCGCAATTAGTATCAATAACAGGATAATTATCAACCCGCCGAACGCGGCGGGCGAACGACGTAAACGGCGTAAAAAGAGAAACATCGGCATCAGCGCAACCCCGGTTCGGTCAGCCTGACCAGCAGGTCGGTGAGGTTATTTATCAACACAAAGCAGATGCCAATCAGTAACGTACCGCCCATGATTGCGGTGGTATCGCCAGCGAACAGCGCCGTAGTGAGATAGCGGCCAATACCAGGCCAGGAAAAGACGGTTTCTGTCAGTACCGCGCCTTCCAGCATTGATGTATAGGCGAGGGCGATGACGGTGAGCAAGGTGCCGCGAATGTTTGGTAAAACATGGCGTAGCAAAATGGTCATCTCGCTGGCCCCTTTGGCGCGCGCCAACAAAATATATTCTTTATTCATTTCGCCAAGACAGGCCGAACGTGTCAGGCGCGTAATACTGGCGAGCGAGAAGTACGCCAGTAACAAAACTGGCAGCGTCAGATGATTGATTGCATTGATAAATGCTTCACAATCGCCCGAAAGCCAGGTATCAAACAGTGCAAATCCGCTGCGGGGAACAATGGTGAATTGATAAATATCATCCAGCCTGCCCGGTCCGGCACTCCATTGCAGTCTGGCGTAGAACAGCGCCAGCATTAGCAGACCAAGCCAAAAAATGGGGACGGAATTTCCCAGCAGAGTTAATGTTCGCACGGTGAAATCCAGCGGCGAACCAACATAACGGGCGCAAAGTACACCGGCAATGATGCCGATAGTAGCACCGACAATAAGTGCCAACGTTGCCAGCTCAATGGTTGCCGGAAACGCCGATAGCAAGTCCTGGAGTACCGGTTGCCCGGTGGCGCTGGCGATGCCGAGATCGCCGTGCGCCAGATTTACCAGGTAATGCCAGAACTGGACAGGTAATGGCTGATCCAACCCTAACTGGTGGCGCACCTGAGTATAGGTGGACTGGCTGGCGTGATCGCCAACGATTTGCAATGCCCGATCGACTGGTGAGAGAGCCGAAAGCGCAAAGGTAATCAGCAGCAGGCCGAGCAGCGTCAGAGCAACGGTAAACAATCCCTGCAACAGTGCGAGCAGAGGACGTTTACATCGCCATTTCATGCGAGTGGAAAAAACAGCAGACATGATCTTTCCATACAGTGAGAAATCAGCGGCTGGCCTGCAATACAGGCCAGCCCTGGTATCGCCCCCGATAACGTAGCCGGGAGCGAGTTGCATACAGGATTATTTGGTTACCTGATCAAACCAGACCATATCGGCATTCAAGCCTTGTTGATAACCCTGCACATTATCACGCAGAACAATTTGCGTTTTGCCTTGATCAATAAAGACATACGGGGAACTACGTTGCAGTTCCTGTTGCATCTTTTTATACAAATCAAGACGTTTTGCGTTATCCGGTTCAGCAATTGCCGCCAGCGTTTCTTTGTTTAGTTCCGGGATTTTCCAGCTATTTAACCCAGCAACGGTGCTGGATTTGCCATCGTTATAGGCGAAAGAGCTGGCGTTGGAATGTGCGTCAAAATAATCTGGCAACCACATCCGAATGGCCCCCTGATGCTGGTGGGCGCGAACGCGAGAGTAGACCTGACTCCCCGCGGCTGGCAGCAAATCAACTTTTACACCGCCCTGAGCAAAGCTGGCCTGAATTGACTGCGCGATGGTAATAAATGGTGGTTTATTTTCGACATCAAGCGTGAAGTGCGGGTCTTTGATTCCGGCTTTAGCGAGGATCTCTTTGGCTTTGGCTGGATTAAAGGTAAACGGTGTTTCCTCCAGAGCTCCAGGAAAGCCCACGGGCAGGAAACTTTGATGGGTAAAATATTGTCCTTTCAGTAGATTTTTGGTGATACCGTCGTAATCGACTAACCAGCGAGCGGCTTCCCAGAAAGCAGGATTACCCATCAACGGGTTATCCTTGTTGCCGGTATTAAAGGCCAGATAGTTCTGTTCGGCAGAGGCAATGCTCATCACCTTGACGCCAGGTTTACCCTGTAGCGCATCGATTTGATCGGCACCCAGATCGCGTGCCATATCAGCATCGCCTTGTTGGATCAGCAGGCGGCGCGTTGCCGGATCGGGGACATTTTTGATGATGACGCTTTTCAGCTTCGGTGCGCCGGTCGGTGAGGTCGCGTTGGCTTCCATTACGATGGCCTGATGCGGTTGGTAAGTGCGCATTTTAAACGCACCGCTGCCTGCAGAATGCATCTTCAGCCATTCATTGCCAAAGTCGTTATTTTTGGCGTTTGGCGCAACCAGCTTCTCGTCAACAATTGAGGCGATAGGCGTGGAGAGAATATTCAGCGCCAGCGCTGGGCTTACGTCAGCGCTCCATTGCACCTGGACGGTATGATCGTCGATTTTCTTTAACTGACTGGCGATATTTTCTGGCTGCCAGCCCAGCACATTGAGAATAAACGCACCAGATTTATTCAGCGTGACTGCCCGGATATAAGAGTAAATCACATCTTCCGGGCGCACCGGATTACCGGAGGCAAATTTCGCATCGCTTTTGAGTTTTATGGTCAGCGTTTTTGCTGCGGGGTCAGCCTGCCAACTTTCCGCCAGAATCGGCGTGATTTTCGCGGGATCGTTACGGTCCGGCTGTACTACGCGTTGATACAGGCTTGGTACCGTCTGAATACTGGAGAGTTCGTTAGCTTCTGCCGGGTCCAGACTCACAATATCATCCAGTCCCTGGGCAACAACCAACGTATTTGGCGGTGTAGCGGCAAAGGTGGTGGCGGAAATTGCGCTTAATACCAGTAAAGGTAATAGTTTTTTAATCATATGCTTCCCAATCCCTGAAGTTACTTTGAGGTTATAAACATGCTATTTTCCGGGATGTTACTGCATTTGTTGCGCCAGAATATCCCATGAATAGAACGTGTTAGACGGACGATGATTTCTCACCTTGCCGAAATTTTGATCGCCAAATGTAAAGTATTATTACGTTAGGCCGCGATGAGAATTGAGTAAAGATAATTCTCATTTGCAATTGTGACTGGAGAGGAATAACAACTGAAAAGATGTCGCTGATAACCAACATGGGCTGGTTTGGCTGCACGGGTATGTATAAAAAATCCGGAAACGGCTGATCGTTCCCGGATTGATACAAAGGCATTGGGTAATACCGCCGCCTTTAACGTAAGTTTAAGCGGTATTACGCCAGTGCTGCTTCGCGCAGGCGAGTTTTCAACTTGTTGTACTCGTCAATCACGTACTGCTCGGCGGCGCGCTGATCGGCGATCGGTTCGACGCGCACGGCGCAGTATTTGTACTCCGGCGTTTTCGTAATCGGGCTTAAGTTCTCGGTGACCAGCTCGTTACAGGCACCAATCCACCACTGGTAGGTCATGTAAATCGCCCCTTTGTTCGGACGATCGCTGACCTGCGCGCGGGTGATAATTTTGCCTTTACGTGAGTGCACCCAAACTAATGCCTCATCTTCAATACCCAGACGTTTGGCGTCTTCGGTATTGATTTGCGCGTAGCCTGGTTCATCAGCCAGTGCCGCCAGCGCCGCACAGTTACCGGTCATCGAACGGCAAGAGTAGTGACCGACTTCACGCACCGTTGACAGTACCATCGGGTACTCTTCAGTGAGTTTGTCGATAGGCGCTACCCAGTCGCAGGTGAAGAACTGCGCCAGACCATTCGGGGTATCAAACTTCTCTTTAAACAGATAAGAAGTCCCCTGATCGGCATCTGAAGTATCGCGGCAAGGCCACTGAATGAAGCCCAGTTCGCCCATTTTCTCGTAAGTCGCACCGTAGAAATCCGGGCACAGATGACGCAACTCGTCCCAGATTTCCTGGGTGTTGTTGTAGTGCATCGGGTAACCCATACGGGTGGCGATTTCACTGATAATCTGCCAGTCCGTTTTCAGATCCCACTTCGGTTCAACCGCTTTGAAGAAGCGCTGGAAGCCACGGTCCGCCGCAGTAAACACGCCTTCATGCTCGCCCCACGAGGTTGACGGTAAAATAACATCCGCCGCCGACGCGGTTTTGGTCATAAAGATATCCTGAACGATGACCAGCTCCAGATCTTCAAACGCTTTACGTACTGCCGACAATTCCGCGTCAGTTTGCAGCGGATCTTCGCCCATAATGTACGCTGCACGCACTTCGCCATGCGCCGCGCGGTGCGGCAGTTCGCTGATGCGATAACCGGTATGGGCCGGCAGACTTTCTACGCCCCAGGCTTTAGCGAATTTCTCGCGGTTAGCTGGATCTTTCACGTACTGATAGCCCGGATATGTATCCGGCAGCGCGCCCATATCACAGGCGCCCTGTACGTTGTTCTGACCACGAACCGGGTTAACACCAGCATGCGGCTTGCCGAGGTTACCGGTCAGCATCGCGAGGCTGGTCAGAGAACGCACGGTTTCCACGCCCTGATAGAACTGGGTCACACCCATGCCCCACAGGATAGATGCGCTTTCTGCCTGGGCATACATCCTCGCCGCCTGACGGATCTCACTGGCGCTGACGCCGGTGATATCTTCAACCGACTCCGGCGTGTAGCCTTCAACGATTTTGCGATACTCTTCAAAGCCTTCCGTACGGGAAGCAACGAATGCTTTGTCGTACAGATTTTCTTCAATAATGACATGGCCCATCGCATTCAACAGCGCGATGTTCGAGCCGTTTTTCAGCGCGATGTGCATGTCAGCAATGCGCGCGGTTTCAATTTTGCGCGGATCGCAGACAATAATTTTCGCGCCGTTACGTTTAGCGTTAATCACGTGATTCGCCACGATCGGGTGGGAATCAGCCGGGTTGTACCCGAAGACGAACACTAAATCGGTATTGTCAATTTCGTTAATGGCATTGCTCATTGCGCCGTTACCGACCGATTGGTGCAGACCTGCAACCGATGGGCCGTGTCAGACGCGAGCGCAGCAGTCAACGTTATTGGTACCAATAACGGCGCGCGCAAATTTTTGCATTACATAGTTGGTTTCGTTACCCGTACCGCGCGAGGAGCCGGTCGTCTGGATGGCATCTGGACCGTACTTCTCTTTGATGGCGCTCAGGCGCTCGGCAACGTAATTCAGTGCCTCATCCCAGGAAACAGGTTCGAGTTTGCCGCCACGCTGGCGACGGATCATGGGGGTTTTCAGGCGCGGGGTCAGGATCTGGGTATCGTTAATGAAATCCCAGCCATAATACCCCTTCAGACACAGGGTTCCCTGGTTGGTTTTCCCCTGCGCTGCCTCCGCCCGGACGATTTTGCCGTTATCGACGACCAGGTTGATTTTGCAACCTGATGCGCAATATGGGCAAACCGTGACGACTTTTTTCATCGGTCTCGCTCCAGTTAATCAAATCACGCATACGCGCTCTCGACTACAGTATGCATCTTTTATGCCACATTTTATTTGGGGCTATTTCCTGATATTACGGGCACTCTTTATTCAAAACTCTGACGAAAAACAGGCTGTCGTCAGTTTTGACGTGACGAAATGAAATGCCGCGTGACAGCCATCACGCGGCAGAGGTTTTATTTTTTCTCGACGATGGGCGCTGCCTGATACCCGCCGCCCAGCGATTTCATCAACTGAATGCTTTGAATCACACGACGACTATCCAGCATCAGTAACGCCATCTCTTCAGAAAGCACGGGTAATTGGGCTTCAGTGGCCTGCAAGCGACTGGTTAAACCGCGTTTATATGCAGCGTCGGCGGCGCGTTGGGTAAAACGGGTTGCTTCCACGCGCTCTGCCTGCATTTCTCGTTCTTCATTGAGCGTTTGCAGACGCGTACCATTGACTGCGACATCACGGACGGCATTCAGCACCGACTGGTTGTAACGTTCAATCATCATATTGCTGGTGGCGCGGGTGCCTTCAAGGTTCGCGTTCAACCTTCCGCCATCAAACAGCGGTAATTTCAGACCCGGGATGAAGTTAATCTGTCGACTGGTGTTTTTGAATAAGGTATCCAGGTGGATGGAATCCAGACCGAAAAACGCTTTGATATCAAAGCTCGGATAGAACAGTGCACGTGCTGCATCTACCTGATTTAGCGATGCCTGAACATACCAGCGCATGGCTTGTAGATCCGGGCGTCTGGCGAGTAAATCATATGAGAGCGTCGCAGGAATGCCGGTCTGAACCTGTGGCAGCGCCGTCGATTTGATCTCTGGCATATCGCTGGCGCCTGCGCCAGTTAACGCCCGCAGGGCTTCACGGGTTTCGGTAATTTGCCCTTTGACGGCGGCAATTTGTTTTTCCACAGCCAGAATTTGCGCTCGTGCGCCGTGGAAAGGTACTTGCGCTTCCAGGCCGTGTGCGACTTTGCTCTGGTGCGCCTTCACCGCATAATCAATAACGTCATGAGTTTGCTCTAACAGATCGAGCATCTGGTAACTGGCCTGAATGCTGTAATAAAGCTGTGCGACGCCAGTGGTCAGCGATAACTCAACCGCTGCTGTTTCTGCCAGCGCGGCGTTATGTGCGCCAATAGCGGCAGCAACCGATGAGCGATGCACTCCCCACAGATCGAGATCCAGGCCAGCGAATAGCCCTACGGTGGCTTCTGTGTAGTACGGTCCGTCCATACCCAGTGCAGGCGCATCCATCGCATAAGGGCTTAAAAATCCGTTCGCCGAGACGCGCTGGCGATTGAGCATCCCTAACGCCGCCACCTGTAATTGCGAACCTGCATCTAACAGATCGGCTTGCGACTGTGCTTTTTCTTCCCGCAATTTCGCTTCAGCGAGGGTGTGTGAACCGCTTAGCGTCCGTTTAATCAGGGCGTCCAGTTGTGGATCGTTAAATTGTTTCCACCATTGCGCTTGCGGCCAGCCGGAACTGGCCAGATGAATATCATTGGCCAGTTTGATTTGTTCCGGTTTAAGCTGTTGATGAGGCGCGGAATCCTTGCGAATCAACGCACAGCCGGACATCAGCGTCGCGCTGCCGAGAATGCCGCACAACAGCAGGCGTGAAAGTTGATGATTGATCATTGCGTGGCTCCTTGTGCCTGTTCCGTGGCGGGCGTTAATGCCGGGGCTGTCCAGTCTGGCAGGCGAGCGATGAGCTGGCAGACGTGTTGCTCCTGTTTTTCTAAGGTGGAGAATGCGGCCTGCGAGGGCGTTATCTCTTCCGCTGTGATTTGTGGAGGGCGGCTGGAGGCTGTCGCCAGACCAGCAGTGTATTTTTCCAGCGCATCGGCAAATTGACTGGCGCGATCTGGTTGTAGCGCGTTATCCATTATTTGCGCCGAGTTCCAGGTGACGTCCCAGGCGTGCAGAATATCGCGTCCCTGACGAATGATGCTTTGTGCACGTACAACCAGCGCAACGCGTTCTTCAGCATCCAACTGACGTTCCAGTGCTACGCGGTCACACATTTCTTCGCAGGCATTGAACGCCGCATGTAAACCGATGCGAATTTGCAGATAGCTTCGCAGAGTGGATGTTTCATGCTGGCGTGGAATACGCATCATCTTGCTTAACATTCCCAGCGCTGCCGCCAGTTTTGACGGTAAAGCACGAGCTTCGCTTTCTGGCCAGACAAAGGTGTAGATCACCGCAGATACCACGGTACCAATGATGATACCGAAGGCGCGATCGCGGATCTCAACCAGGTCATAGACGGGACCAAAGACGTTTTCGAGCGTGGCGAGCGCAAAGGTCACCACCAGTTGCGTACCGATATAAGAAGATCGTTCGGAGCTGGTGGCAATCCACGCGCCCAACAGGAAAATCGGAGCAAGAGCAAACAGTAATTCGACAATATTATCCAGCCAGGGCATGACCAGCAGCGTGAATAACAATGCCAGAATCGCCCCGCAGAAGGCTCCGCCAAAACGCAACGCCATCTTCTGGTATGACGAACCGATGGTCGGGTTGGCGACGATCACGCAGGTCAACATACAAGTGTGGATGCCTTCCCAGTCGACGCCGCTATAGAAGGTGTAACAGATCAAACAGGCGAGCAGCGTTTTCACCGCATAACGCATATAGTCCGGGTTCGTAAAGGCGTCGGGCACCATTGATGGTGGTTTAGCGGCAGGCGTTGGCGGTGTGTTGGGATCCATCTGTCCCAGTTGCATCAGTGCCTGGCAGATATTCTCCAGGTTGCATACCCGGGCCGCCACGGCTTCTTCTTCGCTAAGACGCCAGTCACTTTGCCAACTTTCACCTTGCGCAATAGCTTGCTGAAGTTTTTCGATTTCAGCCGCTAATTTTTGTCGCAGCTCTTTCGTGGCCTGTGATTCGGCAAAATCGGCGGGATGGTAGCGATTTAGCGTAGAGTAAATGTAGGTCACCGTCGCTACGCAACTTTGCCACCATGCGCTTTTCTCTCGCCAGTCTGCGTCGTCTGCGAGGCAAAATACGTTCAGTTTTTGCAACGCCAACGCCTCTCTTTCAACCTGTTTTTCCGGCAAAGGCGTGAGATTTTCTGCCAGATGGCTTAAGGCATCGTCCAGTCTGTCATTAAGGGCTTGATGCATCTGGCTGATAGCCCGACTGGGAAACCACAGCACGCCAATTAAGGTCATCAGCAGTGTCGGGTAGAGACCAACAACGATGCACCATAGTGTTAAGCGCACGACAATTTCCGGGTAGTCGAGCATTCCGGGAAATGTTTGTCCGTAAATAGCGACAATGGCAACGGCAAAGAAAACCAGTCCCAACCGATGGGTACGCATCATAAACATGCAGCCCATCAGGATAGGTCCGGCGATGATCAGCCGGATCAGTGGGTAGCTGTATGACCATTTGTAGATCAAAAACAGGCTGCCAATTTCCAGTACTGTAGCGACCACAAAGAGGATCGCTACAAATTTGGTATAGAAGGCGTTGGACTGAATGCCATAAAACAGTACCGCCAGAGAGAGCGCCAGAAAAGGGATCTCAAAGGTCATGGAGATCAACACTACAAGCAGGCAGCCGACCCACAATTGCACTGTCTGCGGCACGCGGCCTGGTCGTCGCTCGCTTAGTTCTTCATGAAAGAACGCCAGCAGCCTGACCACTGATAATGGCAGGTAGTTGATGGCGCTCATTATTGCAGCTCAAGATTAGCGGTTGCCGAAGCGCCGATACGGAACATTTCTGGATCCGGTTTATCGACCATGATTTTGACCGGAAAACGCTGGGCGACGCGAACCCAGTTAATGGAACGAGGCACTTTTGGTAGACCGCCAAGCACCAGACCGCCGTCGTCCGGTAACACGCCGTAACCAATGGAATCCACTTTACCCTCGAAGGTTTTGCCGCTGTCACTCATCAGGCGAATGGTTGCTGGCGTTCCGACATGAATGTTTTTCAGATCGGTTTCGCGGAAGTTGGCAATCACGTACCAGTGGCGAGTGTCGATAAGTGTGAAAATAGGGCGCATTGCGGAGGCAAACTGACCGACCGAAGTCTTCAGTGAAACAACGCGACCATCAAACGGCGCACGTACTGTCGCCATTTCCAGATGCAGTTTGGTCAGGGCAATATCAGCTTCGACCGCCGCACGTTGCGCCACCAGCGCATCGACGCCGCTGACGGCGCTGGCGGCTGACTGCGCCTGCAACAACACGGCGTTAAGATCGGCTTCTGCCGCACGCTGTGCTGTTCTCGCGCGATCAACGTCCTCCGCAGAGACAAAACCTTCTGCCAGTAGCGGCTCGGTACGATGCAATGTATCGCTAGCCTGTTTCGCGGCGGCACGCGCTTTTTCTACCGTGGCATTCACCGAGTCGGCGCCGAACTGCTGGGCGTTTACGCTACGTTGGGTGAGTATAATTTGTTTATCCAGCGCAGCGAGGGACGCTTCGGCTTTCGCCAGATTCGCTTCGTACGGGCGCGGGTCGATGCGGAACAGTAAATCGCCCTGTTTAACGGCCTGGTTATCGGTAACCGCCAGCTCCACAATGCGACCACTGACTTCTGGCACCACATCAATGGTGTCGGCTGACGCATAAGCGTCGTTGGTTGATGGCGCACTGTCTACGCGCCAGATAACGAAAACAAGGGCAACCAGCGCCAGCGCAACCACTAACAGAGCGGGGAATTTATTGCGTGGAGCTTTTTTCGGCGAACTTTCCATGAGCGCGTCTCAAACTAGATTAGAAAAATGCCAACCAGAACAGCATGGCGTAGAGAGCAAATAGGGCGGTATAAATAATTCCGACAAAGGCCAGATTTATATTTACCCGCTGAATAATTCGCCTTGTGATGAGGGTCACAATAAGGCTGGCGATAACACAAAAAAGCCAACTGGGATAATATGCGCCAATAAAGGGTATCGCCGGAGATAACGAACATCCCGACAACAGGAAGGCGGGGATTATCCATGCGGCTTTTTTTAGCTGTATCACCGTACGGGATAGAACTGTTTGCATAATAAAGTACATCCTGTCTGCTGCGAACAATATCCAGAGTGAATATCAAAATCCATTGAAGGCGTCAGTATGGCTATTTTCCTGATGGAGTAAAATAGCTTTATTCCGGGACCGCATTCATAACTTATTTGTTTGGTGTATTTATTTTTTATTTATATTGTTGTTAGTTATATAAATACTTCCGGGAGCACAAATGGCTCCCGGAAACTGCGTGAATTAATTCGGGGTAACGATATTAACCCACAGTTCGAAATTATCCAGACAAGCAATAATTTCCCCCAATTTTGCGCCATCGCCGATGACTTTGACTTTTTTCGCTTTCACCAGGTCAGCCATTTTCGCTTGTCCGGTCAGGACTGCGTGCAGGTCGTCGCGACTGATATAGAAGGACGCGTTAGCTTCTGGTTGCAGCGTGTGGCGATAATTAAGCACGCTGTCATTGAGGGTCAGGTTGAGGCTATCACCTTTATCCAGATTGAAGTTCAGGCTGATGTCCTTCCCTGCGGCTTTTCCGCTATCGAGACGAACGGCCATATAATCGAACAGCATCTCGACGGACATCCCGCGAATAGTGTCAGCAGAGTCGGTAGCGCCATGACTGAACTTATGCACACCTTCACGCAGTTCTTTCGCGCCAGTCAGGTAGAAGCCGCGCCAGGTGGCCGATTCCGCCTGATAACCAAGCTGCTCAAAGTTATTCGCCTGCAGATTCTTCGCTACCTGGTCTCCCGGATTGGCGGAAATCACCTGTTTCAGCAATTCGGCTGACCAGCGGTAATCCCCTTGTTTGTTCGCTTCTTGCGCCAGATTGATGACGTGTGCGGAACCGCCCAGCGCTTTTACATAACGTTTACCCATTTCAACCTGACCATACGGATGCAGGTTGGCCGGATTGCCATCGAAATAACCAAGGTAGAAGTTATAAACTGCACGCGCATTGTGACTGACGGAACCGTAATAGCCGCGGCTGGCCCAGTTATTGGCAAGCGCAGGTGGCAGCTTAATCATGTCGCCAATTTCATTCATGGTGTAACCCTGGTTTGCCAGATGCAGGGTCTGATCGTGAATGTACTTGATGGTATCGCGATATTTACCAATATAATCATTGATATGCTTATTACCCCATACCGGCCAGGTATGCGGCATAAACAGGACTTCTGCCTGGCTGCCCCACATGTCCAGTGTTTCGTTCAAATACTCGGTCCACTTGCTGGTGTCACGAGTTTTCGCGCCGCGCAGGGTGTAGAAATTATGCAGTGTGTGAGTAGCGTTCTCGGCGGTACAAAGCGCTTTCAGCGCTGGAATATAGAAGTGCATTTCCGCTGGCGCTTCACTACCTGGGGCCATCAGGAAATCGAATTCCAGACCGTCGATAACCATCTTCTCGCCGGTTTTGGTAACGGTTTTGGTCGGTGCGATGATCGTTGGGTTACCTGTGGCGATCGTTACGCCTAGGCCATTGCCAACGTTACCCTGGGCATTGTGTGGCAGCAGCAGGCCGTATGAGTAAAGCGCGCGACGGCTCATGATGTTGCCCGCCAGCACGTTTTCGCTGATGGCTTCTTCCATAAAACCAGCAGGTGCAATGATTTGCACTTTGCCGGACTTCACATCTTCTTCAGAAACCACACCTTTTACGCCACCATAGTGATCGGTATGGCTATGGGTATAGATGACGGCAACCACAGGTTTATGCGGGCGATTCTGGTAATAGAGGTCAAGGCTGGCTTTTGCCGCGTTAGCGGTTACCAGCGGGTCGATAACGATAATGCCGGTATCACCTTCGATAAAGGTGATATTGGAAACGTCCTGACCGCGAACCTGATACATTCTGTCGGTGACTTTAAACAGACCGGAAATACCGTTTAACTGTGACTGACGCCACAGGCTGGGGTTGACGGTTTCGGGGGCGGCGGCGTTGATATCGAATTTATAATCTTCTGCCCGATAATACGCTTTGCCGTTGGCATCTCGCAGAATACCTTCATCCTTTAGTGGCGCGATAAAGCCTCTCTGCGCGTCTTCAAAGTCCTGACGATCGCTAAACGGCAGTGATTTTGCGTAATTCTGGTTAATCTCTTTAGTATATTGAGAGGCGTCTTGTGCGACGTCTTTTGCGTAAGCCGTATTTATTAACATGCCGCTGGCGGCGGTTAATGCAATAACAATCCTGCTCAAACGGAATAACCGTGAGTTATTCATATAAATCTCCATTTAACATTTGTTTTGTGAATATTTAATTCACGTAAAATGATTATTTGCTGCTGACGTTATCATAATTGGGAATTTGCAGGTTTAAGAAGGGGAAGTGTGAGCCGGGGGAATATTTTTATTAGGCATTTGTGCTAATGGCAAAAATATGCTGCATATTTATTATCATTATCAATGATTATCTGTGTTCTATATTTTTATTATATACATTATGTCACTCTTTCCTTCCGGCAAGAAATATGCGCGCGTATTGAGGAGGTGAATAACTCAAAGTAAAACCATGAAACCTGTTGTACTGGTTGTGGATGATGGCATTACTATTTGCATTCAGTGAACATGTTTTACCGCCACGGTTTGTCATATCGGGTGACAGGTATTGGTACGCGTGGAAAGGGCGTCAGACATTGCGTGGGCGGTGGCGGATGTGATGTTGTTTTCAGAATTTCTCAAGAAGTCGTAAGAGTGTGTTTGAGATTCCTCCGCTACTCTCAGTATCCAGACTCGATTAACGTTAAGCCAGTCCATCACAGAGACTGACTTATGAAACCTTATTCCACGCCCTTTCTTTTCTCCCTGCTCACGCTGACCACCGTTCCGGCCCAGGCCGATATTATCGACGACACGATTGGCAATATTCAGCAGGCGATTAACGACGCTTATAACCCTGACGGTGGGCGAGACTATGACGATTCGCGCGGCGACGGCTGGCAGCGTGAAGTGAGCGACGATCGCCGTAGGCAATATGACGATCGTCGCCGCCAGTTTGAAGATCGCCGCAGACAACTGGACGATCGCCAACGCCAGCTTGATCAGGAACGTCGGCAACTGGAAGATGAGGCGCGGAGAATGGAAGAGGAGTACAGGCGGTGATATAGGAGGCGCGGGTATTTCTCTTCACGTCACCTCAATCACCATCTCATCAAACCCTGATGGTAGCGCGTTTTCCATCATCCACGCCCAGCAGTTCAATATGGCTACTGGTGGATTATTCCGTTGGCTGTTGTTTGACGACATTAATCATCCATGGCACACCAAATTTATCGGTGACTTTGCCGAATCCATGCGCCCAGAAGGTTTCCTGCCAGGTCATTTCGATTTTTCCGTGGGCGGCAAGGTTATCAAACCAACGTTTTCCTTCCTCGACCTGATGTGAGTCGAGCACCAGCGTAAAGCCGGAGTAGTTGGCTTTTCCTGATGGTATGGCATCGCTCATCATGATATCGCTGCCGGCGATGCGCACATTGGCATGGGCGATGGCAGTATCGGGAAATTGCATACCTGACGGGCAACCTTCGGCGCTGTCCTGTGCTGGTTTCGGCATTTCGCCGAAGCTGATTTTATAGAGTAATTCCGCGCCTAACGTGCGTTGATAATAGGCTATTGCGTCGGCACAGTTACCGGCAAAAGAGAGGTAGGGGCTTAACGACATGATGATGACCTCAGTTAAGAGAAGTCAGTTAAGTGTAGTTCGAAATTTATACCAGTGAGGGAGTAGGCCTGATAAGACGCGTGAGCGTCGCATCAGGCATTTGGCACTGTTGCCGGATGCTTTGCACCCGGCATGTGAAATCAGCTCTTTTTCACGAACTCAGATTTCAGCTTCATCGGACCAAAACCGTCGATCTTGCAATCGATGTTATGGTCGCCTTCAACCAGGCGGATGTTTTTCACTTTGGTACCGATCTTCAGCATTGAAGAGCTACCTTTCACTTTTAGATCTTTAATGATGGTCACGCTGTCGCCGTCAGCCAGCAGGTTGCCGTTCGCATCTTTAACGATCAGTTCGTCGCTTTCCTGCGCAGGTTCGTTATCGTTCCATTCGTAGGCGCATTCCGGGCAGATGTACATGCCGTTATCTTCGTAAGTGTATTCGGAGTTGCATTTCGGGCAGTTTGGTAATGACATGTGAATTTCCTCAAAAGTCAGCGGGGCAAAAGCGCCAAAAAACGGCAGATTGCCGAAAAAGGCCGCAATTATACACAAAATCCCTGAGTTTGTCGGGGGTACTGCTGATTTTAGACGACGATCGTTTTCATTTGAAAGACAACGTAAAAAGAAAATAATCTTTTTCCTCCATTTATTATTTAAGCTAATGTTAAAGCTCTTCTTGTTCTTTTTTTAATTCAATTGTTATTTTTATCTTCTGATTTTATGTGTCGGAAGAGGATTACTCATTCCAGTAAAATAATCTATTAAATATAGGATTATTTTTATATTAATTGTGAAATCCGAAAGCATGATTAAAAACGATCTGGATAAATAAAAGTAATTAAATTTACTTTAAGGAAGAACTTTCCATGTGCATATGAGTTAAGTCAGGAGGTGGAACGTCTGTTACTGTTTTCCCGGAACTCCCACAGCAAATTGCCGCCTTGTATGAGTGGTTTTCCGCCCGTTGTCGTTGGAAAGAGAAAAGGTTAGTGCAACGAGGGATGCGGAGACAGGCGGACAAACATCCCGTTTGTTGGTCAGTGACCCCGCGGTGGCAGGCTGTCGCGTTGGGGATGCCGCGACTCTGTTCAGTACAGCGTTTGGCGAAGGCGATGATAGAGGAAATCTTTTCTGTAAAACAAGTGTGATAAATTGGTTGCATCAATGAATATCAAACGAAATGTGCATGCGAAGTTGATCACAAATTTAAACGCTGGTAGGGTAAAAAGGTTATTAACTGCCCAACTCAGGCGTCAACAGGTTTGGTTGTACAGTCCTCAGCAGACCGTGTAAGTAAACCCGCTACGCTTGTTACAGAAATTGCATCCTGCAATTCCCGCTCTCCTTTTGCGGCCGTCGCGTTGATTTTCTGGCGTGTGCGGAAATGGGCTTACTCTGTGAGGAAAGCTATGCTGAAAAGGAAAAAAGTAAAACCGATTACCCTTCGTGACGTCACGATTATTGATGACGGCAAATTGCGAAAAGCCATTACTGCGGCATCGCTGGGTAATGCAATGGAGTGGTTCGATTTTGGTGTCTATGGTTTTGTTGCTTACGCATTAGGTAAAGTCTTTTTCCCGGGCGCAGACCCTGGTGTGCAGATGGTTGCCGCACTGGCCACTTTCTCCGTTCCCTTTCTGATTCGACCGCTTGGTGGACTCTTCTTTGGTATGTTGGGCGATAAATATGGTCGCCAGAAGATACTCGCTATCACCATTGTGATTATGTCGATCAGTACGTTCTGTATCGGCTTAATACCGTCCTACGCTTCTATTGGTATTTGGGCGCCGATTCTGCTGTTGCTGTGTAAGATGGCGCAAGGCTTCTCGGTGGGGGGCGAATATACCGGAGCGTCGATATTTGTCGCGGAATATTCTCCCGATCGTAAACGTGGCTTTATGGGCAGTTGGCTGGACTTTGGCTCCATTGCCGGATTTGTATTGGGCGCAGGCGTAGTGGTGTTAATTTCGACCCTTGTCGGCGAAGAGAAATTCCTCGACTGGGGCTGGCGCATTCCGTTCTTTATCGCTCTGCCATTAGGGATTATTGGGCTTTATCTGCGTCATGCCCTGGAAGAAACCCCGGCGTTTCAGCAGCATGTTGAGAAACTGGAGCAGGGCGACCGTGAAAGTTTACAGGATGGCCCGAAAGTTTCATTTAAAGAGATTGCCACTAAACACTGGCGTAGTTTGCTGGCCTGCGTCGGTCTGGTGATTGCAACTAACGTCACTTACTACATGTTGCTGACTTATATGCCGAGTTACCTTTCGCATAACCTGCATTACTCGGAAGATCACGGCGTGCTGATTATCATCGCCATTATGATTGGCATGCTGTTTGTGCAGCCAGTAATGGGGCTGCTGAGCGACCGTTTTGGTCGTCGTCCGTTTGTGATCTTTGGCAGTGTGGCGTTGTTTGCACTGGCGATCCCGGCGTTTATCCTGATTAACAGCAATATCATCGGTCTGATTTTTGCCGGGTTACTGATGCTGGCTGTGATCCTTAACTGCTTTACCGGGGTGATGGCTTCTACGTTGCCAGCGATGTTCCCGACGCATATTCGTTATAGCGCGCTGGCGGCAGCGTTTAATATTTCGGTGTTGATTGCCGGTCTGACGCCAACGCTGGCGGCCTGGCTGGTAGAAAGTTCGCAGAATCTGATGATGCCGGCATATTATCTGATGGTGGTGGCGGTAATTGGTTTGATTACCGGTATTACCATGAAAGAGACGGCAAATCGTCCGCTGAAAGGCGCGACGCCGGCGGCATCGGATTTACAGGAAGCGAAGGAAATTCTCGGCGAGCATTACGATAATATCGAGCAGAAAATTGATGATATCGACCATGAAATTGCCGAATTGCAGGCGAAACGTGCTCGCCTGGTGCTGCAACATCCACGTATTGATGCGTAATCTGAAGCAGGTTGCCTGATGCGACGCTGACGCGTCTTATCTGGCCTGCCATTGGGTAAGGCATGATGTCTGGATCTTAAGGTTCACTTAAGCTCTCATACGCATACTCTCCTCCATTCGTCTGGAGGAGAGTGCCATGAAAAAACGTATTTATGAAAGTTTAACCACCGTGTTCAGCGTGCTGGTCGTAAGCAGCTTTCTTTATATCTGGTTTACAACGTATTGATCTTTCTTCAGCCGTACCCAGGCGCGCGTACCGGATGTCCCTTCCCGGTTTTGCAGGAAAAATTGCCCGTGATGCAATTGTGTGATGCGGCTGACAATACTTAATCCCAAACCAATCCCGCCATAACGGCTGTCCATCCGCACAAATGCTTTGCTTAACTCCCCGCATTTACTCTCATCAATACCAGGCCCTTCATCTTCAACAGCCATTACCGCATCGCTATCATCTTGCAGCTTAATCATGATGTTGGTGTTTGGTGGGCTATAGCGATGGGCGTTTTCGACCAGATTACGCAACAACATTCGCAGTAGCGTCGCGTCGCCCTGAACGGTGATGTCAGCGGCGCTTTCTGGCAACAGCAAGGTTTGTTGACGCTGGTCGAGCATGGTGCTGAGTTCGTCATACGATGGCAGGATCACATCTTCCAGCAGCTTTACATGCTGATAATTTCCCGAAGAAAATGATTGCCCGGCGCGCGCCAGTTGCAACAACTGGGAGACGCTCTCCATCATTTGATCAAGCCGCGCCACTAACGGCGCCACATCAATATGGTGTGTTTTCGCCAGTAACTCCAGATGCAAACGCACCCCTGCCAGCGGTGTTCGCAGTTCATGAGCGACGTCAGCGGTAAACAGGCGTTCATTATCCAGCGTGTTGGTCAGGCGGCTTACCAGATCGTTCAGCGCCGAAACTACCGCTTCGATTTCGAGAGTGGCGCTGTGAATGGTGATGGGCGTTAAGTTGTCGGCGGTACGCGCTTCCAGCTCTTTTTGCAGCTCTGCCAGCGGGCGTGTGATGCGCCGTAGCGCCTGATAGCAGATAAACAACGTCAGGCTGACCATAAAGACGCCGGGGACAATCAGGCTGGCGACAGCTTCGCGGATCTCACGCATGATGTGGCGATCGTTGTTGCGATTGTCGCGCAGCGCCTGTTCAAAAAGCTGAATCTGCTCGGTACTTTCATGCCATAGCCAAAAGACGCTGATCAGCTCAAATACCAGCAGAATAGCCCCGATGGTCAATATCAACCGCTGACGCAGTGATATTGGTTGGCGTAGAAAACGCATCAGATTCAATTACTTTTCCTCATTGGCGACCAGCATATAACCAAAGCCGCGCACGGTGCGGATACGGGCTTTGCCCACTTTGTCGCGTAGGTTATGGATATGCACTTCCAGAGTGTTGGTTGAGGGTTCGTTGTCCCAGTTGTATATATCGTTGTAGAGAATTTCCCGATGCACCGGGCTACCTGCTTTAAGCATCAGGCGCGACAACAGAGCATACTCTTTGGGCGTCAGAATCAGTTCTTCACCGCTCATCCATACCTGACGGCGTCCCATATTTAGCGTCAGGTTGCCTACATTCAGCTCGCTCTCGCCTTGATTATTATGGCGGCGCAGCAATGCACGGATGCGGGCGTGCAATTCTTCCAGCGCGAACGGTTTTACCAGATAGTCGTCAGCCCCGACATCCAGCCCGGCGATTTTGTCGGTAAGAGTATCGCGGGCGGTGAGAATTAACACCGGCAGAGTGTATTTTTTCTGCCGGATACGGGCGAGAAAATGCAGCCCATCTTCATCGGGTAAACCTAAATCCAGCACCACCAGGCTATAATGCCCGGCTTCAAGGCTTTGCTCTGCCATCCGCGCTGTCGAGACGCCATCGCAGGCGTAACCTTCGGTTTGCGCCGCCAGAATCAGCCCCTGCAATAACAGTGTATCGTCTTCAACAATCAGAATTTTCATTGAGTATTTCTCCTGCAGGTCTGCAGAATATCATCCGCGGCCTGATAATACTTCGTCTCGACGCCGGTTAATCCCAACAAGGTTGAGAATAAATTGTCCTGTGAATAGTGCTGCGTTTTTGCCAGTTCTTGCAGGCAACTCTGGTCAACCTGATAACGTTTTTGATAATCCTCTGACAGCCACAACAGCATCGGTACCTGTTTCTGGCTGTCCGGGGCGATGGCGTACGGCAGACCGTGCAGATAGATACCGTTTTCTCCTAACGATTCGCCGTGGTCTGAAAGATAAACCAGACTGGTGGTGAATTTATCCTGATGTTCTTTCAGCAGATTAATCGCTTTATCAACAATATAATCGACATAGAGCACCGTATTGTCGTAGGTATTCACCAGTTGTTCCTGTGAGCAGGTCTGGATTTCGTTAGTGTCGCAGGTCGGGGTAAATTTCCTGAACTGCGGCGGATAGCGGTTGTAATAGGTCGGACCGTGGCTACCGATGGTGTGTAATACAATGAGGCCATCGCCTTGCAGATTATTGATGTACTCTTCCAGCCCGTGGAACAGCACTTCGTCATAGCATTCGCCGTTGATGCACTGACCTGGCAGGTTCAGCGCGGTGACGTTCTGGTGAGGCACGCGGTCGCAGACACCTTTACAGCCGCCATCGTTGTCATTCCACAGCACACTAATACCCGCCCGTTGAATGATATCCAACACACCTTCCTGGTGTTGCGCCAGCTCTTCTTTGTAATGCTCGCGCGGCATATCCGAGAACATGCATGGTACAGAGACGGCTGTTGCCGTGCCGCAAGAAGCGGTATCAGGGAAATAGACCACATTATCTTTTGCCAGACGTGGATTGGTTTCGCGTGGATAACCATTCAGTGAGAAGTTCTCTGCGCGCGACGTTTCTCCGACGATCAAAATGGTCAGGTTTTTACGTTTCCCGTCTTGCATTAATGGGTTGCGACGAGCATCTTCACCAATGCGTATCAGTGGCAGATTAGCCGACCGCTGGTGGGAATACCACGACCAACTGGCAACAATGCTGTTGGACGGGCTTAAGGATTTCACCAGCTCTTTGTTATTGCGAAATAGCGAGGCATAGTCTTTGTAGAACAGTGCCGCAACCAACAGAATTAGTAGCACGGAAATCAGGATATTGGCTCCGCGTAAAAGAACGCTTCGCAAACGTGAAGTGGAGGGTTTGATTTTGATCCAGCAGGCAATAATCGCGGCCAACACGCCACTTAATCCCAGCGTTAACAGCATTTGCGGGGTCATCAGGGCATAACTTTCCGCTGGGGTCGTATCAATGATATTGGTGATCATTGAGCGGTCGATGACGATGCCATAGGTCATGATGAAATATTGTGCCGCCGCGCCGACCAGAATAAACAGGCAAGCTATCGGACGGTTAAGCCATAAGAAGGTGCCTAGCGTCAGGACAATATTAATCACGCTGAATGCGACGACCGGCATCGACAAGAAAACCAGAACGTTATGCAGTGAATCCAGCGGTAACACCTGCAACACCTGTCTAAAAAAGGCGATATTCAGGCAGACTGAGATATAAAAAGCAGCGAGTAGTAACCAGGCGAATAAATTTAAAGAGGGTCTTTTTAGAAGGCGCTTCAACATCACGGTATTTCCATCAAACAAAGTGCGCATATGCTCGCAAAGCAAAATTAAGCCAACCTTAAGTTCTTAAGGTTGGCTTATCTGCCTGCGGGATTAAGAGGCGTTAATCTTTGCTTATTGGCGCATCTAATGGATACGGGTTTTTATGCAACCGGTTGTAATTCAACGCATACATGGCGGTGATCACCATCAGGGTGACAAATGACCACATGACTTCTTTTGCGCCAGAACCAACTACCGCCCAGATGCAGTAGAGAAAAGCAATAGTCGTAATGGCCAGATACGCCGGACGTGCTTTGCCGAAGTGGCCGTGACCTAACAGCAGTAACGCGGCGCAGGTATAAAGATATGGCACCAGCGTAAAGATAACCGACACGGAAGAAACCAGTCCAAACTCTTTAGTGGCGTTTGGCGAGATGCTGCTGAGCTGGAATATCGTCATTAAAATGCCGACGATAATCAGGCCTGCTACTGGTGTACCTGCTTTGTTTACGCGGGCAAAAATCGGCGGGAACAGGCCGTCATCGGCGGCGGCTTTTGCCGTTTGCCCCGCCAGCAGGGTCCAACCGCCCAGTGAGCCTAAGCAACCTGCTGCCGCGCAAAAGGAGACAATCGCGCCGGCGGTGTCGCCCAGCGCCATTCGCGCCGCATCACCGAACGGCGAGGCAGAAACGCGCAGTGCCGCGTTGGGTATCATCCCCATAATTGCGGTGGTGGAGAGCACATAGCAAACGGCGGCAATCAATACCCCGCCGATGGTGGCGATTGGCACATTGCGTTTGGGATTTTTCACCACGCCAGCCGCAACGGAAGCACTTTCTACCCCAATAAATGACCACAGGGTAACGTTAAGGGTGCTTTGAATCGCGCCGAAGGTACCCAGACCGCTGACGTTCCAGGCCGCCATATAGGTTGCACCGTGAAACCAGAACCAACCGAATACGGCAATTCCGACAATAGGGATCAGCGCCAGTACGGTGGCAACGGCCTGAACGCGGGTGATCATTTTAGGGCCGACGATATTCAGCAGAACGAAAATCCACAGCACCACGACGCAAGTAATGGTTAATACCAATGGATCTTTCAGAATGGGGAAGAAATAACTTAAATATCCTACGCCAATGACCACCATGGCGATATTACCGATCCAGCAGGCCAGCCAGTAGAGAACGTTGGTTTGATAACCGAGGAAAGGGCCAAAGCAGCGTCGGGCATAGGCGTAAGAGCCGCCGGGGCTGGGGTCGAGGAACGACATTTTGGCGTATACCATCGAGAGTCCCAGCGCACCGATAATTGTCACCAACCATCCATAAATGGCAATCCCGCCAGTGGAGGCCAGGTTTGCAGGTAACAGAAAAACACCTGACCCCATAATATTCCCCGACACCATCAGGGTGACGGGGATTAAGCCCACTTTGTGAGCATCAGCATCCGAAGACATAATTAAACTCCTGCGAAGGCGAGCTTCGTGACGATAAATTACGTCATATCATACGCCTGCATCCGCGAGTTGAATTATTGTTGGCTGGGTTATCGCTAATGCCGTTATTAATATAGCTTTTCGTTAAGGTTAAAAATCAGGCGCCAGGACATTCTTTGTGCTGACTGACATAATGCAGTGGCGTCATACCATAGAAGTCTTTAAAAACAGAAATAAAGTAAGACGTACTGTTGTAACCGCAGGACTGGGATACCTGGGAGATATTTTTACCGTCCATCATTAATTCATTTACGGCATAACGCATCCGGCAGGTGGTGATTATTTGGCTATAACTGGTATTTTCACTTTTCAGCTTTTTCTTTAACAAGCTAGGGCTAAGGCATAAACAACTGGCTACCATACTAAGATTCCAGTCTTTATGGATATCACTTTCAATAATTTGATAAACGCTGTCGCTAACACAACTACGTAACATATACATAAGTAGCGAAAGGAATTTTTTACTGTCGAGAAAACGTGATAGCACAGTGAATAATAATGCACGCGTTCGTTCTTTTTCTGACTCTGTTTCAGCGGGCAACATGCTATATCGTGCAGCGACGCGAAAGACGTCTGGCGTCAGGCATGGTAAGGTAAGAAAGGGAGCGGCGCTACGCTGCCAGACGGGGATTTGCGAGAGATCTTTATTCAGAAAACGGAGGTAATCTTTAATGATGTCGTGACTAATATGAGCAACCAAAGTGTTATTAAGAGAGGAGACATCGATAATATTATTTTCACAACTTAATAACGCCATATGGTTAGCTTTCAGGCTAATAGGTTCTTTCCCATTCACTCTTAGCCAGACATCTTTTTCAGTCAATAAAACAATACAGGGTTGGTTGCTGCAAATCCTCATACATGTACTCCTGGATGCAAATAAAAGACCAATTCTCGCCATAGCAGAGCGATACCGGGAAATGGTTATATAATTGTATGATGAATAAAAACATGCATAAAAATAACGGGTTTTACTAATATTACAAATTTTTATAGTAATTTCTTATGTACAAAATTTTTTACAGGGTTAAAAAGGATAAATAACAGGCAAAAAAAAGCGCGGGGTGGGACCGCGCAAAAAGTATGACATTTTTGTTTGCAGCATTTTTTATGAAAACGTTGCCATACTTAAAAAGCCTCAGCCAGACGGCGTAATGTTATTAAAACAATTACGCCTGTAGTGGAATAGTGGTTACGCTTTCACACACATTACATGGTAAATACCATCAATAATTTCGGTACCTTCTGTTTCGTGTTCAAAACCAGGGAAATGGTGATCCCAGGATTGTAATGAGCGTAAATAACTTACCTGTGGACTGTTTTTATCGCCGAAATTTTCGCCAGAGAGCAGCATTGGAATTCCCGGTGGATACGGAATAACCGAGTTTGCAGCAATGCGTCCAGGCAGGTTTTCAATAGATACCAGTTCAACGTTGTTATCGACGATCGCGTTGTAGGCTTCGCGCGGAGTGATTTCCGCCACCGGCAGGCCGGAATAGGCTTCGTTCAATCGTGCGCCAGGGTTATTTTCTTTCAGCCAGGCAAACATTTGGTCGCCCAGATCGTGAATCCCCATGTTTGCGTAAGTGTCAGGGTATTGATCTGCAAGTTCCGGCATCACCTGCGCCAGCGGTGTGTTCGCGTCATAGTGGCGTTTGAAGGAGCAGAGGGTGTTAACCAGTGTTCCCCATTTCCCACGGGTTACACCCATCGAGAACAAGAACATGATCTGGAAGTCGGTGGTGCGTGTGGGCACAATACCGTGGCGACCAAGCCAGGCGGTGACCAGCGCTGCCGGGACTCCGGTTTCTTCCAGTTCACCGTCTTCCCCCATCCCCGGAGCGAGGATGCTGACTTTTATCGGGTCGAGCATGCTCCAGTTATCCGGGATATCTTTAAAGCCGTGCCAGCTTTCGCCCGGATGCATCACCCAGCACTCCTGAACGGTGGTCAGCAATGTAGTCGGTGCGTCGGCAAAGTCATAGGTTTTGCCGGTTTGTGGGTCGGTGACCACTTCTTTGTTCCACGGTTTAAAGAACCAGCTGCCTTCGGCGGTAAACTCTTTATACAACCGCGCCATTGCCTGACGAAAATCAACCGCTTCATCGATCACTTCCTGAGTCAGTGACAGGCCGCTGTTACCGTCCATCATTGATACAGCCACATCGTTTGATGCGCAGATGGCATACAGCGGGGAAGTGGTGGCGTGCATCATATATGCCTGATTAAAGCGGGAGAAGTTAATCGCACCGCGGCCTTCACGCACATGAATGTAAGAGGCCTGCGACAATGCATTCAGCAATTTGTGGGTGGAATGAGTGGCGAAAACGGTCGGGCCGCTGTGATCGCCCGGTTCGCCGCGCATGGCATAGTGATCGGCATAGATCGGGTTAAAACGCGCATAACCGTACCAGGCCTCGTCAAAGTGCAGACGATCGGCGGTTTTTTCCAGCAGATCCTGTGCTTTTTTGGCGTTATAACACACACCGTCATAGGTACAGTTGGTCACCACGCAGTAAGAGGGTTTTTGCCCAACGTTATCTTTGGTCAGTGGGCTTTCACTGATTTTCTTCTGCAAGGTTTCAGGTTGCATTTCTTGCGGATAGATTGGTCCGATAATGCCGTAGCGGTTGCGGCTTGGCAGCATGTAGACCGGTTTCGCGCCAGTTAACATTAAGCCTTGCTCAATAGATTTGTGACAGTTACGGTCGACGACGACGACATCGTTATCGGTCATACAGGCTTGCATGATGGTGCGGTTAGAGCCGGAAGTACCGACGACCACCGACCAGGAGCGATCGGCGCCAAATACGCGCGCGGCATATTTTTCGCTTTCGCCAAATGCGCCAGTATGGTCAAGCAAAGAACCGAGGGATGTTCTTTCGATCCCCATGTCGGTGCGGAACAGATTTTCACCATAGTAGTCATGATAGAAACGTCCGGCAGGCGTTTTGGTGAAACCGACGCCGCCCTGGTGACCCGGAGCGGCCCAGGAATATTCATGGATGTCGCTGTATTTCATGAGCGCGCTGAACAGTGGCGGCAATAGTTGCTGACGGTAGCGACGGATTGCGGCAACGGCGCGTCCGGCAATAAAGTCAGCGGTATCTTCCAGAATCCAGGCGAATTCATCGACAAGCTCCAGCAGAGAGCGATCCATGACGGCGAGGGCTTTTTCCCGGTCGCCTAACAGGAAGACGGGCACGTTTTGTTGGCGCTCATGAAGCTTACCGATCAATTGTCTGACGTTTTTATGTTCGTCTGGATGTTCCATTTGATAGCTGAACATCAGGCAGTCAATGGCTTCGTTCGAAGAGAGAATGGCAAAACCATCATCAAAGGCGGTTGATTTAATTACGGTAACATTTTGCTGTCTTAAGGCATCCGCCAGACGCTCTACGGCGCTACCGACCCAGGTGTCCTGATGCAGAAACTCGCTTTCAACAATTAATACTTTCATCATTGCTTACCCGGTTATGAAGGAATCTTCGTTGCGGGCAAGTATCTTCCGGCCATTTCAGGCTGTAAAGCGCGTGAAAAATGGACGATATTGTATTTTTGTTTTTAAAAAAACAAAATGTTATGTTTGTTTTTGAATTAAATTTCATTGCTTATTATCGACAGCAAAACTATTTTTTTGGCTGATACTGATATCGTCTGTAGCCGGGAAGCCCGGCGACTGGCTGCCGGGCGGGTTGCGCCGCTAAAGATTGAGCGCTTCTGGCGTTCTGGTGATTAAGCCATAACGCCGTAACTGGCGGCAGTGAAGACGAGCGAGGAATATCACCGTGGTTAATGCGCCCAGCAGCGCGCAGAACATATCGGATTGCGTATCCCACGGATCGCCCTGAGTACCGAGAAAGTCATCCGCTCCCTGGCCCATCGCCAGTGCCGCCCACCACTCGATCAACTCATACATCGCGCTTATCGCCAGTGCTACACAGCAAACCAGAAATGCCGTCATTTTGCGTCCGCGAACGTATACCCCGCGCACAAGTATTTCTCGTGCCGCCAGTGCAGGCACCAGACCCTGGAAAAAATGCCCCAGCTTGTCATACGGATTACGGCTCAGCCCCAGCCATTCCTGAACTTCAAAACCGATGGGGACTTTTGCGTAGGTGTGCTGACCTCCGACCATCAGGATGATGGCGTGAAAGAAAATCAGCGTATAGAGCAGTGGGGTTAACGGGTAATGTCTGGCTGTAACAAGCAGTAGCGGAACCACGATAATCACCGGCGTTACTTCCATCAACCAGGTGAGTTTGTCATGGGCCGATATACCCGTATAAAGCAGAATTAACGTTAGCGCCAGCGCGCCAGTATTGAGGGTTAACGGCTTGAGTGTGCAGGTCATGATGAGTTCACAAGTCAGGAAAAGTACTGACTATTCACCAGTAAGCATGAAATTACAATTGCAGAAGAGGTGGCCCGGGGGGATCACCTGGCAGCACGCCGCCAGGCGCCGGGCCGAAGAGGTTATTTAGTGCAGTTTGCGCACTGTTTGTTGACGATTTGCTGGAAGAAGTCGTTGCCTTTGTCATCGACCAGGATAAACGCCGGGAAATCTTCCACTTCGATTTTCCAGATAGCTTCCATTCCCAGTTCTGGATAAGCAACGCATTCCAGATGCTTAATGCTCTGCTGCGCCAGCACTGCTGCCGGGCCGCCGATGCTGCCGAGGTAGAAGCCGCCGTGTTTATGGCACGCGTCGGTAACCTGCTGACTGCGGTTGCCTTTCGCCAGCATGATCATGCTACCGCCGTGGGATTGCAGTAGATCCACGTAAGAGTCCATACGGCCTGCCGTGGTTGGACCGAGTGAACCGGAAGGATAACCGGCTGGTGTTTTTGCCGGGCCTGCGTAGTAGATCGGATGATCTTTAATGTACTGCGGTAGCTCTTTACCTTCGTCAATCAGTTCTTTCAGTTTGGCATGTGCAATATCACGACCCACGATAATTGTGCCGGTGAGTGACAGACGAGTAGAAACCGGATATTGCGAAAGTTGGGCGAGGATCTCTTTCATTGGGCGGTTGAGATCGACTTTTACCGCTTCGCCTTCGCCCGCCTGACGTAGCTCTTCAGGAATATACTGGCCTGGATTGTGTTCCAGTTTTTCGATCCAGATCCCTTCACGGTTAATTTTCGCTTTGATGTTACGGTCTGCGGAGCAGGAGACGCCCATACCAACCGGACAGGATGCGCCATGACGCGGTAGACGAATCACGCGAATATCGTGAGCAAAGTATTTACCACCAAACTGCGCGCCGAGGCCGAGTTTCTGAGCCTCTTTCAGCAGTTCCTGTTCCAGTTGCACATCGCGGAAGGCCTGACCGTGTTCATTACCTTCAGTCGGTAAATTGTCGTAATAGTGAGCGCTTGCTAACTTGACGGTTTTCAGGTTGGTTTCTGCAGACGTACCGCCAATCACAAACGCGATATGGTACGGCGGGCAGGCTGCGGTGCCGAGAGTCCGCATTTTCTCAACGAGGAAATTCTTCAGCTTGCCGGGAGTCAGCAGGGCTTTGGTTTCCTGATAGAGATACGTTTTGTTAGCAGAGCCGCCGCCTTTAGCGACGCAGAGGAATTTGTACTCGTCACCATCTACCGCATACAGATCGATTTGCGCAGGCAGGTTAGTGCCGGTGTTAACCTCTTTGTACATATCCAGTGGCGCATTTTGTGAATAGCGCAGGTTATCTTCGATATAAGTGTTATAAACGCCTTTCGACAGCGCTTCTTCATCACCGCCGCCGGTCCACACGCGCTGGCCTTTTTTGCCGACGATGATGGCGGTACCGGTATCCTGGCAGGTTGGCAGCACGCCTTTGGCGGCGATTTCTGAGTTTCTTAAAAATTGCAGCGCCACATACTTATCGTTTTCACTGGCTTCTGGGTCATGAAGAATAGAAGCAACCTGTTTCTGGTGTGCCGGGCGAAGCATGAAAGAAGCGTCGTGGAAGGCTTGCTGCGCCAGCAAAGTCAGCGCTTCAGGTTCTACTTTCAGGATAGTTTCGCCGTCGAATTCGGCAACGCTGACGTAATCGGATGTGAGCAGATAGTATTCGGTATTGTCTTTCCCCATCGGGAAAGGCGTCTGGTAGATAAACGGTTTGTTTGACATAGCTTCCAGCCTGTAACTCTGTATTTGTTATACGAAAATGGCGTGCCGCACAACGACGGGCGGCACGCAGAGTGCAATTACAAGAACCCGTACATTGCGGCGAAGATCCAGCCAAAGACGCAGGATACGCTTACGCCAATCAACCCTGGCAGAATGAAGCTATGGTTGATCACGAAGCGACCGATGTGGGTGGTGCCGGAACGGTCAAACTGAATTGCCGCCAGGTCGCTCGGATAGGTCGGCAGGATGTAATAACCGTAGCAAGCCGGTGCTGAAGCCACGATGTACGCAGGGTCAACGCCAATCGCCAGCGCGACAGGAACAATCGCCGCCAGCGCTGCGGCCTGGGAGTTTACAAACTTGGAGACCAGTAGCAGAACAATGGCATAAGCCCACGGATACTCTTTCACCATTTCACCCAGTACGCCCTGGATTTCAGACATATGCGCACCGAACATGGTTTCCGCCATCCACGCAATACCGTACACCGCCACAATGGCGATCATACCGGAACGGAAGACTTCGTTTTTTGAGATAGACGCGGGATTGGTTTTCGTCAGGATAATGATCAGCGCCCCGGTTAGTAGCATAAACATCTGAATGACCAGTACCATCGACAGCGGTTTACCGCCGAAAGATGGACGCAGGTCAGAATCCGCACCGAGCAGAGCGACCACGGCGATTGCCGCGAGGAAGATCCACATTGCCAGCCAGTTACTCTTTGGCAGTTTTTTATCCAGCAGCGTGGCGGTATCACCGTAAACATATTCGCGGTTTTCTGGAACGGAGATGAATTTCTGGAACTCTTCATCTTTATCCAGATCTTTACCGCGGAACCAGCTAAAGATACCGATCGCCAGGATACCGATCAGGGTTGATGGAATGGTGATGGCAAGCAGGTCGAGGAATTCAAGATGACGCCCATCAAAGGTGACGTTACCCAGCATCGCGACCAGCGATACCACGGCAACGGATACCGGGCTGGCGATAATCCCCATTTGCGCGCCGATAGAACTCGCCGCCATCGGACGCTCCGGGCGAATGTTGTTCTTAATAGCAACGTCGTAGATGATAGGCAGAATGGTGTAGACCACGTGACCCGTACCACAAAGAATGGTCAGCGTACAGGTTACAAAAGGCGCGACGATAGAGACATATTTCGGGTTGCGGCGCAGCAGTTTCTCAGCGATTTGTAGCATCACATCAAGGCCGCCCGAGGCTTGCAAGGTTGCCGATGCCGCCACCACCGCAATGATAACCAGCATAACATCAACCGGTGGTTTACCCGGCTGAAGGTGGAAGACGAATACCAGAATGACCAGGCCGATACCGCCTAATAAACCCAGCGCGATACCGCCTTTTCTGGCACCATAAAACAGACATATCAGTATTATGATGAGCTGAATAGTAAATAACATGTGTGAACCCTCGCGATAATCCCATTTAAATTTTTGCCGAATAGATCACAGTCACGTTCTGGTTTGTATGAACTGTTTTCAGAGCCTGACTAAATATCCGTTTGGTCGTTACTGGCTTAAGCAAACACCTCACAGTGAATATTGACCGATTTACGCAATGGTAAATTTATGCACTGCGATAAGTGATTTTTTCAGAGATAAATACTCTCCGGCGATGGGTTTGTTGTTTGCACTTCGCAGATGTTAATGGTTTGTTTGCTTGATATCTTATTGATATTTATTGGTCTGGTTTTGTTCTACAGGCAGAAATCGCTAAGTTTATAGATTATTCTGATCTACCTATTTGTGGGTAAAAATACACATATTGCGGGTGACATAATAGTTAATTAACTTTTGTTAGCGTTTTGAAATTAAAAACACTATTCATTCGAAGGGATATTAATTTCAGGAACAGAGACGGGGATAATTATATTTGATCTGGCACAAATTTTATCGATGAACAATGTAACTTGTGCCAGTGCTATTTTGCATTACTGTAATAATTGTTACTTACAGATAACCAATAATAGTTTATTGGCAATATTGTTTTAGTAGTGAGTAATGCTCTGCCTGAATACGGTAACGGTAAACCGGGCGACCTGTGACGCCATAATGAATGCTGGTAAATAAAATGTGACAGTTAACCAGCCAAATCAGATACTTACGACAAGAAACGCGTGAGATGTTAACTTCGTTGGCCAGTTCATCAGTTGAGAACTCGTAGTCCTGATGGGCGTCGATCCACTGGCACAACGTACGTAGAGTCTGCGGCGTTAATCCTTTAGGCAGGCGGCGGGTATCCTGCTCGTTGGCGCTGCTGCCGTGGATCAACTGATCCAACTCGGCCTGGTCGTAATATTGATGTTTCTCCAGCGCCATTTTCTTTTGTCGCCAACCGGTTAGCGCCTCTTCAAAGCGAGAGGCCTGGAACGGTTTGATCAGGTAATCCACAACGCCGTAGTGCAGCGAATCTTTTATGGTTGCGGCATCAGCAGCGGAAGAGATGACAATCACATCGCTTTTACAACGGGCATTGTGCAGGGCTGGCAGTAAATCGAGCCCGTTCTCTTTTTGCATATAGATATCGAGCAATATCAGGTCGACAGGCGTGCCGCTGTTAAAGATAATCTCTTTTGCTTTTTCCAGCGTTGAGGCGGTGCCGCAGCACTGAAAGCCTGGAATCTGTGCGACATAGCGTCGGTTCAACTCCGCCACCATTGCGTCGTCATCGATAATTAATACATTGATCATCTGTTCGACCTCTCCCCATCCCAGGGTAACTGGACAAAAAATTGTGTGAAAATCCCGGGTTCCGATTCTACGGCAATGCTGCCGCCAAGACTTTCAACCTGTTGTTTGACAAGAGCTAAACCGACGCCTCGCTCGCTTCCTTTTGTCGAGATGCCTTTGTCAAAAATGCGATCGATTTTTTCAGGCGCGATCCCTGGACCGTCATCGTTAACTTCACAATGCAGCCAGCCGTGACGGTAGTGCAATGTTACGCTGATTTCGCCCCCCGGTTGTGACCCTAACGCTTCCAGGGCGTTTTCTATCAGATTGCCCAACACGGTGATTAATGCTGCAACCTGATCCTCGCTGCCGCTGTCTGGTAGCTGGCTTTCGCTGTTTAACAAAAGCGTATGACCCAAATCCGTTGCACGGTTAATTTTACTGATTAAGAAACCGGCGATGACTGGTGATTTGATTTTACCCAGCAGAGAGCCAATCTCCTCCTGATAGTTGTTGGCCGTTTTGAGGATGTAATCTTCCAACTGCTTATAACTCTTCAGATGCAATAATCCGAGAATCACGTGCAATTTATTCATAAATTCGTGGGAGCGTTCACGAAGTGCGTCAGCGTAGTTGACCAGACCATCCAGGCGTTGCATCAGCTTACGAACTTCCGTTTTATCCCGGAAGGAAGAGATGGCCCCGATGATGACGCCATTACTGCGTACTGGGACGGTGTTGATCAGCAATAGTCGATCTTTAACGGTAATCTCTTCGTCACGGCGCGGCGTGCCGTCGCGTAATACTTCGGAGACATCCACTACCTGCGACCATGCCTGGCTTAGTGTCGACAGCTTTTCGTCATCCTGCGATTTGTGGTAGTTAAGCAGTTCCTGTGCGGCATCATTGATGAGTGTGACTTCACCGCGATCGTCCACGGCAACGACGCCTTCTTTGATCGATTGCAACATTGCCTGGCGTTGCTCAAACAGGGTAGAGATTTCATAGGGTTCCAGGCCGAACAGGATGCGCTTAAGCACTTTGACCAGGATCCATGTTCCCAGCCCGCCGACCAGTGCGCCGAATAAAATTGACCAGATAATGCTCCAGCGGCTGTCGTTGATCTGCTGGGTCACGCGGCTTAACTCCAGACCAATCGCCACTACGCCAATTTGCTTATTATTTTCATCGTAGACGGGGGTAAATACACGTAGGGCCTGCGCCAAAAAACCGCGATTAATGGCGACATTTTCCTCACCATTGAGCGCCTTGAGGATATCGTCCCCTTTAAAAGGCTGACCAATGCGTTGCGCTTCGGGGTGCGAGTAGCGAAGGCTTTGCATATTGGTAACGACGATAAACAACAGATCGTTACGCTTGCGTACGGCTTCAGCGATGGCCTGGATACCGCTCTCCTGCGGTTTTTTCTGCAAGCCCTGACGAATTTCCGGCGAATCGGCAAGGGTTCGCGCCACAGCCAGCGCTTTGTTGGCCAGCCCGTCACGCGTCATATCACTGATTTGTGAGAAATAAATCAGATGGACCACTAGCAGCACCGAGAACAAAACAGCGCTGACCATTAAGATAGCCGTGGTGCTGAGTTTCATCGGGCGTTTGCGTAACATGCGGTAGGGCAGTGAATGTCTCATCAGCTTCCTTGTGTGACAAATTTCCTAAGCATTATCCCTGATGAAGTAGGTAATTCAAAGGGAGTAAGAGGGTTGGCTTTTGTCTGGAAACTGAAACAACACGTGTTGTCTGACGATTACGGGGCTATGCTTATAGCGAAAATCATACCCATGTGGGAGGCCAGTTTATGGATCAAGAATTGTTGGACGCTGGTTATCGCGTGTATACCGGCGAGAAAATTGATGTCTACTTTAACACTACGATGTGTCAGCATTCAGGCAATTGTGTACGTGGTAATAGCAAGCTATTTAATTTAAAACGTAAGCCGTGGATTATGCCTGATACAGTCGATGTCGGTATTGTGGTAAAGGTTATTGATACCTGTCCAAGTGGCGCACTGAAATATCGCCATAAATAAGTGAGGGAATGATGGAAATACATGAAGGGCATAATAAATTTTATATTAATGATGCACAGGGAAAACAAATTGCTGAAATTGTTTTTGTGCCGACAGGAGAACATTTGGCCATTATCGAACATACCGATGTTGATGAAAGCCTGAAAGGGCAGGGGATTGGTAAACGGCTGGTGGCGAAGGTGGTGGAAAAAATGCGCCGGGAGAAGCGGAAGATTATCCCGCTATGTCCGTTTGCGAAACACGAGTTCGATAAAACGCGCGAGTATGATGATATTCGTAGCTGAGCAGAGAAATTGTATCCGTCGTAAGCAATACAAATCAGAAGTGATGTTATGGGCATGTTTAAGCGGAATAACCCCGTAAATTCGGGGTTATTCAGGTTTTTGGCAAGCTGTACTTTGTTTATACCCGATGTGGTGTGAACGCTCTATTTTGCCTATAAATTAAACATATTGCAGGATCTAATATAGGTCTGATAAGCGTGGCGCATCAGGTAATGATACAAACCTATATGCAGACTCAATTAGTCAATATCTGTGGGTTGAGTTCTGCCAAGGGAGACTCTGTAGTCGCTTCTTCTTACCGTCTGTTCAGGTGTTGCAGGCACTGTTGTGGAGCGTAGATGCGTTGTTGGTTTGCCATGCTCTGGAACATAAAAAACACCAGTGCCATGATAACCGGATACAGAAACGTTAATTCCACGGCCTTCAAACTCGGCATAGACGTGTTCTGCTAATGAACGCTTTTGACCAAATAATGCACTAGCCAACCAGCCGCTGTTGGTTTTTGTTGATTTTTCTATTTCTTCAGGAGAGAAATCATTGTTTTTTGTTATGTTGGCTGAGTGACAAGATGTTAATCTGATGTCTTCTACTTCATGAAGATTATGTTCTACCAGACGATTGACGATATCAGTTGGTGATAAAAATTCATCTCCACACTTAAGAAGAGGTAGGCCAGCAGAACCATCCCCTGGCAGATAAATTTTATTGTATTTTTCTGGTGTTAAATCCTTTGGTAGGATAGTTTTCATCTCTGTTGCCGCAATACTTATAGCTGCTGCGGCAGCAACATCGGTGTTACTTGATTGTAGATAACTTCTGTTTGCACCAGGAAAGGTAAACTCTGTTTTCTTTTTATCAAAATCTTGTTTTGTAGCTTCGTGCAGGAATAATATATCATAAGGTTTTTTCCCTGTTGTGACTCTTGAAACATTTTGACCAAGAATATTAAGAGCATATTCACCTACGGATTTTGTTCCTAAAAACACAAGCAATCCTTCTTTCTCTGGCACTGTTTCTATTTTTCTCCCTCCAGGAATTGTGGAGATGGATTGAGATTGTTCTGCCGGAATTGATACGCTGGCGCTTATAGGTAGCTGGGATCTTATACTAAACATACAACCTCCTTCTTAGTTTGTTTAAATGTGAGTTCATGATAATTCTAATGGAGTGAGTAATATTTTAGTTGATAATAGCTGATATCCTTTTCAGCTATTAATCTGTTTATTTCAGAGTAAAATTTTTATTAATATTAGATTCGTATTTTGCGAGTTTCATGAGATTGCCAGATTTGGTCGCTCAATAATAAGGCTAGTGACAGACTTATTTATTAGGGACAAATTTAGCGAGGATATCAGGTTCACTAGCGACATAAATGCTTTCATCAGGCAGAGTTACAATGCCTTCAGGTTGGAGCAAATCACTGGTCAGAGAATGATTTCCTTTTGTCAGGTCCATCATCTCAACGAAAGACATTTCTGTCAGGTTAAACTTGAGTAACTTACGCGATTCATCGGACAGAATCATCAGACTTTCATTATTAAAGTCCAGGCCGGATATATCTTTAACACGTATATCATTTAGTTCCTCTGGAATCGTTACTTGTTTTGCACTCAGCAGATCTGGAGAAAGCTGATAGGCAAACATGCCTGTAGGGCGTCGTTCTTTAGCGACAAACAGCATCCGGCCTTCTGCTTTCCATGCCAGTCCTTCAAACCCTCTATTTTTTTTATTGAATTTTTCTAACTGAATTTTATTTCGCAAGGAGATATGCATATCTTTTGTAACTGTAAAAAAGAATAATTCAGAAGTCTTTTCGTCTACTGCAGCAAAAATGTTCCCTTGTATGTGCTCAATGGTTTCGGCATCAGAGATAAAAGGCAGCGGGGCTCGGCCGATGATGTCGCCATTTCTGGCTATTTTAAGTAGCTGCGCAGGGCTATTCTGGGTGGCATACAGGAAATCATCCTCTTTATTATACGTAAGAGATGATAAGTTCACCGTATTTGGTAATTGTTTTATAAATGAAAGTGAATATTCCTGTGGTGATTTTTTGTAACCATAATCAAATACAAATAATATTAATGCAATTGGCGTGACAAACATTGCAATAAAAAATGCAATAAATAAGCTTCTTTTCATTCCTTCTCCATTCGCTATAAATGGTTTGCGAAATAAATATCTTTGTTTTGTATGATTGCTGTGAGGTTAAATTATTAATAATTGTGAGTGTGATTAGTTATTGTTTGTTTTGATAAATAAAGTGCGTGGTGTCCATTTTTTTATTTTTAAATGTTTTTCAGGTATGTTTCAGATGCGCCATACCTTGGTTGTAGCGTTCTTACCATCTCATCGATTTCACATTTCACACCTTGTGGCACTTCATAGGAGGTCCTGTTCGTCAACATTCCTAACTCGTTGGGGCGGTCTTCTGGCGCCATTATCAGAATCCCGGTATGGCTGGCAACGTGAATGCTTCCATCTGGTGATTGAGAGATACTTATGTTAATGCACGCGTTAGGTACATCTAACGATCTTTCCACATTGTATTCTCTGGCTTGAGAGATCCTTGTATGTGTCAACATTAAGGCTGGCACATTGAAAGATTGATAGAAAGCCGAGCATATGGCTGTTGCCGCTTCGGGGTGGCATAAAAACTCCACAACTTCAGCTTTCTGTTTATCGCTGCCGCTGCTTTCCCTTGCTATTTGCTCTGCATGATGACGAGAAATACCATTATTTATAACATTCCGGGCAAGTGATGAATGTGTGTCTTTAAGTCCTAGTGCATCGCGAAGCAATTTTTGTGCATCTACAGGTATATCAACACCATTGAGTGAAAGCTTTGCATTGCCGAGTCCTCGAAATGTATCCATAAACATAGAGCTGAATGGTGTAGGCCCGGAAAGCGGATCTGTTTGAGTATTATGAGGAATCAAGGTTGCTGATAGTTTTGACGTAAAACTAAGTAGATTGTGCATTGACTTATGATCAGTCAGGTCCATCTTAGATAAGGCACGATGAACCTGAATGTATGGCATGTGGAGATTGATGGGTAAAGATTGTAATAACCTATTTTGTTCGTTTGACTCCAGGAGCATAAGAATCTTTTCATTATCTGGTGTGCGAATCTCGGCTTCAACAAGTTCGCTGTTAGTGACGGAAATTCTTAAGGATGAGCCATCTGCAAAATTAGCATATATTCTGCCCAATTCATTAGGCGCGGGAGATACAGGTTCTAAAACGGTTAACAACTCTTGAAATGTTTGCCTTTCACTACGAGTATACGTTGGATTCCATAAACCAAAACTAAGAACTTTTAGTAATTTTTCAGCGCATGACATATCATTCCACTGCTTTTTAAAATCAGAATTAATTCTAATTGCAGCATCTAAAACTAAAGATGCGGAATTATTATTAAGTCCGTTTATCATGAGAGATTCCCCTGTCTCATTTATTATGAATGATTCGACAACAGATATCATATAGCATGATATAGTGTCAATAATATATAAGCTATTTATAGCGAGAGTTTTAAATGTATAGAGAGTTATTTTTTTAAAATTAGAGGAAATACTCCTCTAATGACGAACAATAGATTTTCATTGATTCATCAGCAATAGTTTTTGTGCCTACGAAAAGATTGTAATTATTTACATTAATAATAGCATTCAGAAAAAAATTTTATTGTGCTGATAAAATATACCATTAGTGATTAGTTTAGATACCTGGCTTTCAGGCAACTTCTTTTTGTCTGTATATAAGGGATGATTACTAAGGTGGTACATTGATATCAGTTAGCTTTCCCTTTTCGGGTTACTTTATCAAAGAGTCCTCTTTATAGAAGAGCGCATTGTGGGTTTTCCAGATTGACTTAAACGTGTGGCGGCATCACACCGATCAACACGATCTGCAGCAAAGGGCAGGTGTAACCAGGCCCATCTTAGCGCTACGCACTTTTGAGCCACTGAGCTTGCTAACCGTTTACCCGGCTTTCACTGAGCTAATTACGGCGATAATCTGATGCCCAGTAAAACGGACTTGATGTATGACGGGTCCTCTTTTGCGGGATAGATATGGGAATATTTCTTAATGCGAATGGTACGGTTATGCGGGGGGGACAAACATGGTTGCTTGTTCTGCCATTTGTTCCTTGTTCCTTTTTATACCGCCGCCGCTCCCGGTCAGCACTGGGGAATAGGGGGTTGAGGTATATCTGCTCCTTATGTCAGGGGAACAGGTAATAGCTATATAGCGAAACGCCTTAGTGCTGTAGTTATTCCATTTTGCTATTTGTCTAATAGGACTAATCTTAAAGAAAACAAAACGATTAACTAAATGAAAAGGCAATTGTTAATGGCGTTTGCTAAAGAGATGAAGTTCTTCTACTTTATTGATTTTGAATGATTTTTAAGAAATATGATTTTTTTGTTGACATTTAATGATAATGTATTTTACACATTATACATCGGTGATTAATAACTTTTATAAGGATTTTGTTTGATGAAGTAGATGTGTTCTAATTTGATAGATAAAACGTTATCTCACATAATTTATATCATTCGATTAATTGTTGATCCTTCCTGATAAGGATAAGATCGCTAATAGCTTAATATATTAAAGCATGCGGAGATTATTTATTATGAATATGGAAACTAATTCGCACACAACAAGCCCATACATTCAGCTTATTGAGCAAATTGAAGTGTTACAACAGGAAGCAAAGCGACTGCGAGAGCAGGAAATTCAAAGTGTAATTGAGTCGATTCAAAAGCAGATTACTTATTACAATATAACCCTACAAGAGCTGGGATATACTAATGTGCCTGATGATGGCCTTGCTCGCCGGAACTCATCGAAAGGAGTTTACTATCGCAATGAAGAAGGACAAACTTGGTCGGGAGTTGGCCGACAGCCACGCTGGCTTAAAGAAGCACTGTTGAATGGAATGAAGAAAGAAGATTTTCTTGTGAAGGACACCGAAGAAGAAATAATACCGCTGAAAAATATTTAACATGAAATCATTAAATGATAACGATAACTGAACTGGAAGATGAAATAATAAAAAATAAAGAAGCCGCAAATATTTTCATTGAAAAAATAAACGACAAAAAGAACGAAATCCATGAAAAAATGAAACACCCCCTGGATAAAGTTACCTACAATGAAGCAAAGGAACTGCTCATTGCGTGCGATGCGGCAATCAGGATCATAGAGATAATGCTAATCAGAATTAATAATAAATAGAGGACGAGTATTGTGAGCCAAACAAAAAATAGAGAACTGTTAGATAAAAAAATAAGATCAGAAATTGAGGTGATAAAAAAAATAATCGCCGAATTTGATGTCGTAAAAGAAAACGTTAATGCTTTAAGTGAAAAAGCAAAAACAGATCCTCAGGCTGCAGAAAAATTAAACAAATTAATTGAGGGGTATACATATGGTGAAGAGCGAAAATTATATGATTCTGCCTTAAGTAAGATTGAAAAACTAATAGAGACAATGAGTCCTCCAAGATCTAAAAACCAATCAACAAAAAATCAACGGAATAAAAATAATAGAAAAATAGTATGACGATTTTGAATAAAATAGACTATAACTATTATAAATTAATTAATTATCCAATTATGATGGTCCATGATGAATGGCTAGGTGATTTAACCGGTGTCAATCAGGTTAGTTTTCGGCGTTTAAGAGAAAGTAGTTCTACTCGTAATCAACTCAATAAGATATTGCGTCAGGAAATACAAGATAAAATTTCTGGAGTGGAATTATCTGATATAAATAAGGAAGGTTTTTTATATCAGTCAATTGGGAAAATAAGATTGCTTGCTCTGAGTAGTGCATTATTTGAAATTCAATGCCCTGACTATATTTTTTCACGATTATATCGAGAAACTCTGATCAGAGAGATAGGATATCAAAATGTGAAGCAGTTATCATTCTATTGGCAGGGAGGGCAATGTAAACCAGAATATGGCGAAGAACGGTTTTGTTCTGAACTGATAAAATACGGTGCAGGAAATCTGGAATGGCTATTTTCTGATAATCCCTTATGGACTATAGTCAAATATCTTTTACCGAAAAGTGGAGAAATAAAACCAACCCATATTAATGATTTATTTCTTAACAGACTTAATAAAATTTTATTGCCTTATGAAACTTTATGAATATAAAAATATAAAAATTGATTTAGTGCTTACGGAAGATATCATACCAGAAGATAAGTTACTGGAAATTATTCAATCTGATGATATAGCCAAATTGGCTCGAAAAAAAACATGTGAACATTTACTGAGGGCAAGGAGGAGATCTAAAGAATTAAAGACAGAATCCAGAAAAAAAATTGCCAGAAAAATGATGGCAATGAGAGAAAGGATTCGAAAAAATAATAAAATAAAATTAGAGAAAGAAGTTAACAAATCGATAAAATGGGTTAAAGATATTCAGGATATCGAGTTGGTCTTAATGCAGGACATAATGAATAAGGTTCATTCGTCACTGACTAATGCATTACATTCTTTAGACACATCATCAAGAATTAATTGGGATGATTTACTTAATGAAGTCGTAAGGGAAACGCTTTCCCATAACAATATTGTTGGAGCTATTAAGATCACTAAAAACCCAGACATTAAACTTGATCCTGGAGAGGCTAATAATATACAGCTTATTAATGATGCAGACGCACCACTTAATAAGATAATAATAGAAAATGAATATATGAGAATAACTTTAGATCCGTTAGAACAAATAAATATTTTATTGAATTCATTTAAAGAGAATTATCTTAGCATTATTCAGGAATGATGATATGTCTCAATTAATGACCATTGGCTCACAGCCAATATTTTTAATTATTGTATTTTTTCTTTTATCATTACTGCCTATATTTGTTGTTATTGGTACTTCATTCCTGAAAATTTCGATTGTATTGGGGATTCTGAAGAACGCATTAGGTATTCAACAGGTACCACCAAATATGGCGCTAACATCAGTATCTTTGATACTGACAATGTTTATTATGTCTCCGATAATATTACAGATAAATGATAATATTTCTCAGGAACCAATCAATTACACCGACTCTGATTTTTTTCAAAAAGTTGATGAAAAAATATTATCACCATACCGCGGTTTTTTAGAAAAAAATACAGAGAAAGAAAATGTTGAGTTTTTTGAACGTGCAGCTCAAAAAAAATTGGGTAATGAAACTATCTTAAAAAAAGACTCTCTATTTATACTGTTACCAGCTTTCACGATGGGGCAGCTTGAAGCTGCATTCAAGATAGGTTTTTTGCTCTATTTACCTTTTATTGCGATAGATTTGATCATTTCCAATATCTTATTGGCCTTGGGTATGATGATGGTATCGCCAGTAACAATTTCGATTCCTTTTAAGATCTTGTTATTCATTCTTGTTGGAGGCTGGCAAAAATTATTCGAATTTCTGTTGGTGGTGAATTGATGGAAACTGGATATTTTGTTCAATTATGTGTGCAAACGCTCTGGATAATATTTATCCTCTCACTGCCTACAGTCATAGCGGCCTCTGTTGTCGGCATTATTATTAGCCTGGTTCAGGCTATAACGCAGTTACAGGATCAAACATTGCCTTTTTTGCTAAAAATAATAGCAGTGTTTGCTACGCTTGCCCTGACTTATCACTGGATGGGAACAACAATCATCAACTTCTCGTCGATAATATTTGAAATGATTCCGAAGGTGAATGGCTAATGAATGAAATAATGACGGTCATAGTATCATCATTTTTTTGTATACTCAGGCCGCTGGGGATGTTTATTATTCTACCAATATTTTCAACAGGTGTTTTGCTCAGTAACTTTATACGCAACTCAATTATGATTGCGTTTACACTTCCAATTATAGTAGAGAACTATACATTTTCGGAAAAATTACCATCCGGAATTTTTCAGTTGACAGGCATAGTGCTAAAAGAAATAAGTATAGGCTTTTTCATTGGGTTATCATTTACTATTCTTTTTTGGGCAATAGATGCGGCTGGGCAGATTATTGATACTTTAAGAGGTTCAACAATATCTTCAATTTTTAACCCGTCTATAAGTGATTCATCTTCTATCACTGGTGTTATTTTATACCAATTTATCACTGTGATCTTTGTTATTCATGGTGGGATACAAAGCGTTCTAGATAAGTTGTATTTATCCTACGAGATATTACCATTACAAGCCGATATTGCATTCAATCGTGCTTTAGTAGATTTTTTATTTTCGCTATGGGATTCATTTATTAAACTGATGTTATCATTTTCAATTCCCATGATTATCGGTATCTTCTTATGTGATATGGGGTTTGGGTTTCTCAATAAAACAGCGCCTCAGCTAAACGTATTCACATTATCACTGCCGGTAAAAAGTTTGATAGCAATCTTTATATTGTTATTAGTTATTCATGTTTTCCCTGATTTTATTACGGCAAATATTCATTCTGACATAATTGACAGATCGTTACCGAGCATGATTAATGAGTGAAAAAACAGAAAAGCCCACACCTAAAAAACTAAGGGATCTAAAAAAGAAGGGCGATGTAACAAAAAGTGAAGAGGTAATGGCTGCAGTGCAGTCATTAATCTTATTTTCATTTTTTTCTTTATATGGTGCGAGTTTTTTTGTTGAGGTTGTTGGTTTAGTTAATACGACTATAGACTCGCTAAATAGACCGTTTTTGTATGCCATTCGTGAAATATTAGGTGCGGTATTAAACATATTTTTATTGTATATTTTGCCAATTTCTTTGATTATCTTTGTTGGAACTGTTACGACTGGTGTATCACAAACAGGATTCATCTTTGCGGTTGAAAAAATAAAACCATCGGCTCAGAAGATTAGTGTAAAAAATAACCTGAAAAATATTTTTTCTGTAAAGAGTATTTTTGAGCTGCTTAAGTCAGTATTTAAGTTAGTGATAATTACTCTCATTTTTTACTTTATGGGGCATTCATATGCAAATGAGTTTGCTAATTTCACAAGACTGAACGCATATCAAACTCTTGTCGTTGTTGCCTTTTTTGTTTTTCTTTTATGGAAAGGCGTGTTATTCGGATATCTACTCTTTTCAGTATTTGATTTCTGGTTCCAGAAGCATGAGGGACTGAAGAAAATGAAAATGAGTAAAGATGAGGTGAAACGAGAAGCCAAGGATACTGATGGTAACCCTGAAATTAAAGGGGAGCGCCGTCGCCTTCATTCTGAGATACAAAGTGGAAGTCTGGCTAATAACATCAAAAAATCAACCGTGATCGTCAAAAACCCGACTCACATTGCGATTTGCCTATACTATAAACTCGGGGAGACTCCATTGCCTTTAGTTATTGAAACAGGAAAAGATGCCAAAGCTCTACAGATCATTAAACTGGCTGAACTCTATGATATTCCAGTGATTGAAGATATTCCTTTGGCAAGAAGTCTTTATAAGAACATACATAAAGGACAATACATAACAGAAGACTTTTTTGAACCTGTAGCACAATTGATTCGTATTGCAATAGATCTTGATTATTAATCGATAATTTGTTCATTGTTTTTTAATTTAGTGTATGTTTTATATATTTTCATTGCATATTGTCTTCTGAGTTCTACTGCATTTGGTGTGTTAAAGTAGCCTGCATTATACGCACCAACTGCATCCCATGTATTCCCCCTGGATTTTATGTTAGAGGCTAAGATATAACCAGCAACAGATATGTTTATACAGGCATCATTCAATAAATCATCTTCAGATATATTAAATTTGCTTAATAAATCTAAATGAGATGAATTTATTTGCATTATACCTATATCATACGTTCCGTTTTTGTTCATTTTACTTTTTATTCCGTTTTTGTTTTTTGATTCGTTCCATGCAATTGCTTTTAATATTAATGGGTCTATATTATATGCTTTTCCAGTAATTTCAAAACAATCAGAAGCATAACAAGAATTTGAAATGAGAATGATACTCAATATAATTTTTTTCATTTTCATGTTGATATTCAATATGATTCATCAGAAATTAAATATGTCAACCACGGAAAACAACAGGTTGGAATATGAGTATATTTAATGATATATTACATTGCAATCTGGAGAAAAAGAAAGGTCTCCGTTATTCTTGATATCGCTTATGGATAGAACAAATTGAAAGGAGTGAGGTTAGTATGAAACTGAGTGAGTTATGATTATGAAGGATGGCATCTATAGCATTATCTTTATTAGCAATGAAGATTCCTGTGGGGAAGGTATACTGATTAAAAATGGAAATTTGATCACTGGCGGAGATATTGCTTCTGTGTATCAGGGGGTCCTGTCTGAAGAGGAGGACATCATACTTCATGTCCATCGCTATAATCATGAAATTCCCTCGGTGCTAAACATTGAACAAGATTATCAATTAGTTATCCCTAAAAAAGTACTGAGTAATGATAGTAATGTCACATTACATTGCCATGTAAGAGGAAATGAAAAATTGTTTGTTGATGTTTATGCCAGATTTATAGAACCATTAATTATTAAAAACACAGAAATGTCATAAGTTTTATTTAAAATAATTTTTGTTTATGAATGTTTTTTATGCCGATTTATTTATCAAATAAAAAGAACATGGAAAATGGAATCTAAAAATAAAAATGGCGACTATGTAATTCCTGACTCAGTAAAGAATTACGATGGTGAGCCTCTGTATATCTTGGTTTCTCTTTGGTGTAAATTGCAGGAGAAATGGATTTCTCGCAATGATATTGCCGAAGCATTCGGTATAAACCTGAGGAGAGCATCATTTATTATAACTTATATATCGAGAAGAAAAGAAAAAATTTCATTTCGTGTCAGATATGTTAGTTATGGTAACTTGCATTATAAGCGCCTTGAGATTTTCATTTATGATGTTAACCTCGAGGCTGTTCCGATAGAAAGTCCGGTATCAACCGGACCAAAAAGAAAAACCTACCGAGTCGGTAATGGTATTGTGGGGCAGTCTAATATCTGGAACGAAATGATCATGAGGCGGAAAAAGAAGAATTAAACGTATTTTTTTGAGTATATTTTATAGAAGAATAAAAATAAAGCTCTATTCAAGGGCTTTGTTTTCCAGGATAAGCCTTTTTCTCTGCCAAAGTTTGAAAGTCATTTCCTGACAAATACACTCTGGGCTATAGATGATTGAAACAGTCAGATTTCTGATGCTAAGTTAAGATATATACTGCTTATTCTATAAGCGGAAATGACATTGAGTACAGCAGAAGATGGTTCAGGCGCATAAAATCCTGGTTAATGGAGTAACCCACACCTGTAGATAAATCTGCCAGCGGTCGGTGCTCAACGTTGGGCGCACTTCACCAAAGCAGCTTTATTATTTCCGATAGAAAATCCCCAGACAGCCTGGGGATTGGTATGGCAGATGGTAGTTTTTAATCTGTATTACCTAACAATTTTTTAATATTTTCTTTATATGTAGCGTATTTTTCTTGTTCATTACACCACATTAAACAAGCCTTAAAGGCTTTTTTGGCCATTTTCCGATTTCCGACCAATAAGTAGCTAATCCCAGAATAATAAGATGCCCTGGGATCTTGCATAACTAAAGTTGCACAGCGAGCGAAACACAGTTGTGCATCTTCATGATTTGATAAACGCTGATGACACAACCCCAGAGATAGGGTGTAGTCATAATTCCAGTGCTCCAGATATGTTAGCAGATGAAATAGATTTCTTGCGGTTATAACATCACCAGATTGGTATGCTGTATAGGCATAAGAATGAAGATCATTGAGATCTTGTTGCGTCAAATTTGTCAGTGATGCTAACGTACCACCATCCTGGTAGAAATCATAGATATCCTGTAGAGAGCTAAATTTCCTGCTCATAAAGCCTCATTTATTATTCGCTAGATGCTGATTTTATCGGGGTCGCTTTAATCAAAAAGAGTCGAACAACGCTGTGTTTTTGTTTTGTCGTACTGGAGAATAAGTTACCAATAACAGGAATATCACTTAACAACGGTATACCATCTTTACTTGAACTCTCTTTATCCTGGATAAATCCGCCAAGCAGCAGACTTTCTCCAGCGCTTAATGTCGCTTCTGTTGTCATTTCTGAATTTTGTACTTCAGGTAAGATGCTGCTGGCATCCTGAGCATTACTTTGGTTAGTCGATTGATTGCCATCCTGAATATCAAGTAACAAACGAACTCGTTCCCGACGTTTTCCGGTAAGACTATTCGAGTTGTCATCAAGTATACGTGGTGTCACTCTCAGCAATGTTCCGCTGGTAATACTTTCCAGAGACGCCACCTTTTCTCCGGAAACTTTTGTATAAAACGTTACGTTTTTATCAAGAATCGCCTGCATATTATTTAAGGTTATAATTGATGGCTGAGAGAGTATTTTTGCTTTCGAGTTCTGTTGTAACGCATTCACTCTGATCATGAAATTATTGGCGTTGCTTATCACAGAAGAACTGAGATTAGCTTGCGCCGTTGAGCTGTTAAAGGCAATAGAACCTTGCCCTGCATTTAATGTACCGGACCAGTTTACTCCCAGTTGCTGAAGATCATTTGCATCAACATCAATAATTGAAACAGAAATCTCAATTTGTCTTTGCTCAATATCAAGCTCAGAAATTAATTGCCGATATATGTCCATAGTTATTTCACGATCTTTTACAACAACTGCATTAAGACGTGGATCTGCGGAAATCTTTACACTGTTATCAAACAGGTTGCCGTTTCTTTCTACAGCGCCTTTGCCTGTGCTGGGAAGTGAGCCATTACTTGCCATCGTCTTCAGGATGGAGACGACGCCAGGCACGACAACATTTTGGTCGCGGTATTTATACGTTATATCTGTCGCTGATGCATAGTTTAATTTAAATACTCTAACGACATCTTTATTTTTTGCTTTAGACTGTGCTTCTTTATCAAGACTTTCAGATAAAGATGTAATGTATTTTATGCATTCAGGAACGCCACGAACTTCAATCGAGTTAAATGTTGTGATTTTTCTCACGTTACAGGAGTTTTTATTTACTGAGATTGTATCACGCAGATATTTTAACAGTGAGTCAATATCCAGATATGTTGGCGTAATTATGCTTCTTGATATTTCATTTGTTTTATAAATATACAAAATGTTCTCATCATAATACCATGTGAGATGATAGAGCCTGGACAGTTTTTCCAGTACCTTCATTGGTTTTTCATTTTTTATTTCACCAGAGAAATCATCATTCACAGAATTACTGATGAAAACAGGGATGCTATAATTAGCGGCAAAATCATTGAGGATTGCACGTACCGGAGAGCTTTTTGTAATAATAAAATACTCGTTCTTGCCTAATCTTTTTTCCAGAGAGGACGGGGCAGCCTGAGCACTGCAGCAAAATAGTGCTGTAAAAATAAAAAAACTTATTTTTTTCATTACACAATTCGTCCTATATCAGAAAACAAATGTGTTGGAGGCATCGTTGTATCTGATGTAGATGCTTGCTCTAACTTATCAAATTGCTTGTCAAGCAAAGAGGCGAGTGTGTGTTGCATTATTGCTTTTGACATGTTTGCGCGATGATTATTATCTTTATTAAACAGTTGGCAAAGATACCATTTTTTATTAGATTGAAAAATGCCCATTTGTTTATATTCTTTACTAACGGCCAGAATATTACAGAGTCTGATGAAGGTATCTGTTGGAACCTGGCGAAAATCGCCATTAAGCTCGATATACAGAACCCAGTAATTTCCAAAGTCGTGTAAGAAGGCATTTTTTTGATAGATATGAAAAGTAAGATGCTTTGGTGAACCTTTGACATCTTTTACAAAATCAAGAGCCGTTAGCCAGTCACTATCATTCTTAACTATGCTATTATTATTGTTCATACATATTACCCGTCCTGTCCTGAGGATGACTTGACAACGACACTAATATTTTCTAGTTTGAGATCGTCTACGCTATTCTTAACTAAGTTTTTTATCTGAATGACTGATGGTGCTAAGTTAACCTCTGGCGAGCTAATGACTAAAACAGCAGCCGAGGATGGTTGATTCTCGTTATTGTTAACATTTAATGAGACGCTGCAATCGATAACACCGGGGATTTTACTTAGTAACCTTTCTATATCTTGTTCTTTGAGATAGTTGATTTTTGCATTTTCTTGTGATGGCGATGCCACTAGCTGACTGGGCGGAAAAATAACTTCAATATCTGCAAATTTCTTTTTCGGGAAGCCATTGTTATTTAAAATGGTTATCGCACGGACAAAATCCTCTTTTTCCACACTTATTGTTACATTTCCACTTTTGTCCATTTCTTTAGATACATTGACATCATTGGATAACAACAATGCTTGCATCTGATTGGCTTCTTTTTCCGTTAATCCTGTATACAATTGCTCTTTACATGCAACTGTCAAACAAATAAAAGTAAATAAAAAGGCGTTTTTAATGTATTTTTTCATTTTTATTGCATTGAAACCAGTTTTGTAACCGATGTTGAAAGAAGACTTGCTAACTTGGATACGACATCAACATTGACGTTTGCGTTAAGCACATTCTTTTGTAATGTGAGCACATCTTCTGGCGAGAGCCCACCTGCAGATAGGGCATCGAAACTGAGATCGGTGTTCATTGTTGCAAGATGTCTCTTTTTAATTTCTTCAATTAAAACTTGCTCTGGAGAAGATACACCAGCTGTTTTAGGAAGCAATTGATCAAGAAACTGAGCCGCTCCAGCCGCAGAGGGCGTTGGTGCTAACGGGGCATGGTCATCAACGAAATTTGTTTGGGATACTTTATTAAAATGAATATTAATATTTTCTGATTGATTAATATTGTTCATATTTATGGTTAGTCTCTTTTCATGAGAGAGGTAATGGCATAATGCATCCATGACCTCTCTATTTTATTTATTCGATGCGATGATTAGGCATATTTCATCGCTAATCCGCTACCAAGCGCAGTAACACCACCGAATACGCCGGTGGCGATGCCTAAACCTAAGAACTCTTGTGAGCTTGTATCTGTAAATGCCATTGCAATGCCAGTACCTAAAGCAGCCAGGGCTGTAGTAGCGAGTGCGATTCCGCCTACAATTCTGATATTACGACTTGTCCCATTTTCTGGTGTCATTACTCCTGTATTTTCATCCACCGAAACATTTCCATTGATTGTGGCTGCCAGTGGTAATACTCCGCCAGAAGGACTTAAATTTGCTGCATCCATTAACTTTTCTCCATTGTCTAATTTAGACATTTGTCTGGTTATCAATAACCAAATTATCCCATGGGCAACTATTATATTATTTAAATAGTTGCAATGTACATAAAGTACATATACTGTATATATTATCCAATACGCTTTTTCAAGCAATAATATCCAAACATATACTTACTTCAGAGCCTGCATATGAATCTTTTAATTAAAAGAAATGTAGAAGAATTTTTAAGATTATTAGGTAATGATTTTTATTTGTTTGATAATCGCGTGGAAATTGATTTTAATGGTTTTTCTTTTTTTATTGAAATAATTGATAGTAATGTGTTTATTACGTTTGCCTTAGAGTATAACGAAAATGCGTTTTTTTCTTTTTTCAATGCCCTTGCCCCTGAACGGACGCAGGGAGTGATTGAACATATTTTTGTCTACGATAACAAATTGTGCTTAAGTTGTTTGTTAACCAATATTGATGTGTTTTCTCTAATGAATACTTTTCAGCAGCATGTGCAGATTATTGAACGAGTTCGCAGGATGACATCATGAATAAACTCTTAAATATATTTAAAAAAGCAGAGTCATATCACGATCTTATTCTGGCTCTCTTCTTCTTTATGGCTGTAATGATGATGATTATTCCATTGCCAACAGTTGTGGTGGATATCATTATCGCGATTAATATATCGACAGCGTTGCTTTTATTAATGCTCTCAATCTATATAAAAAATCCTCTTGAGCTAACTTCTTTTCCTACAATCCTGTTGATTACGACGTTGATGCGCCTGTCGCTCAGTGTTAGTACAACCAGACTTATTCTGCTGCATCACGATGCGGGTGACATTATTTACTCCTTCGGTAATTTTGTTGTTGGCGGTAATATTGTTGTTGGCCTGGTTATTTTTACCATTATCACCATTGTACAATTTATGGTTATTACAAAAGGGGCTGAGCGTGTTGCTGAAGTGAGTGCTCGTTTTTCCCTTGATGGTATGCCAGGAAAACAAATGAGTATTGATGGTGATATGCGCGCAGGCGTTATTGACCCGCTTGAGGCAAAAGTTCTTCGCTCCCGAGTGCAAAAGGAAAGCCAGTTTTATGGTTCAATGGACGGGGCGATGAAGTTTGTAAAAGGGGACGCTATTGCCGGTATCATCATTGTTTTAGTTAACCTGTTTGGTGGCGTGCTCATTGGAATGTGGCAATTTGACATGCCATTTAGTGAAGCACTTAGCCTGTTTTCTGTATTGTCTGTCGGTGATGCTTTGGTTGCCCAGATCCCTGCGCTTATTATTTCCGTCACTGCGGGGGTTGTTGTTACTCGTGTTCCCGGTGAAAGCGAAAAAGAAGAAAACCTTGCAGGTGATATTGTTCAACAGGTTTCTGTTAATAGTCGCCCTTTTTTAATCAGTGCCGCACTCATGATCGTAATGGCGATTATTCCTGGCTTTCCTACATTGGTCTTCTTGTTTCTGGCGGTTTGCCTGTTGGGTATCGCCTGGAAATTACAGAAGAAAAGAACATTTGGAACTGGCAATAATAAGGACGCTATGGGAGCTGATTTGTCTAATAGCCAAAATATCTCACCGGGTGCCGAGCCGTTGATTTTAAACTTAAGTAGTAATATTTATAGCTCAGATATTACACAGCAGATTGAGGTTATGCGTTGGAATTTCTTTGAGGAAAGTGGAATTCCATTGCCTAAGATTATTGTTAATCCAATTAAAAATAATGATAGCGCTATAGAATTTTTGCTCTATCAAGAGTCAATATACAAAGATACTCTTACAGATGATACTGTTTATTTTGAGGCTGGGCATGCAGAGATATCATTTGAATTTGTCCAGGAAAAGCTTTCTGCTAACTCTATCGTGTATAAAACGAATGAGGCTAACCAACAACTAGCTCACGTCTCAGGTATGGATGTTTATGCAAAAACAAATGATAAGATAACGTTTTTGCTAAAGAAACTTGTATTGTCTAATGCCAAAGAGTTCATCGGCGTACAAGAAACGCGTTATCTGATGGACATCATGGAGAGGAAATATAACGAACTTGTGAAAGAGCTTCAGCGTCAGCTTGGTCTGAGCAAGATTGTGGATATTCTTCAGCGTCTCGTAGAGGAAAATATCTCAATTAGAGATCTACGAACTATTTTTGAAACGCTTATTTTTTGGTCCACAAAAGAAAAAGATGTGGTTATCTTGTGCGAATACGTTCGTATCGCCCTCCGTCGGCATATTTTAGGTCGCTATAGCGTTCGCGGTACACTTCTGAATGTCTGGCTTATTGGCTCTGATATTGAAAATGAGCTACGAGAGTCGATCAGACAAACGTCATCAGGTTCGTATTTGAATATCTCACCGGAGCGAAGTGAGCAGATTATTGGCTTCTTAAAAAATATTGTGAATCCAACGGGGAATGGCGTCATTCTGACCGCTTTAGATATCAGGCGCTATGTGAAGAAAATGATTGAAGGTTCGTTCCCGTCAGTCCCCGTGCTCTCTTTTCAGGAAGTTGGGAATAATATCGAACTTAAAGTATTAGGAACGGTAAATGATTTCAGAGCATGATTCTGTATTGGAAAGATACCCACGTATCCAGAGAGTGCTCAATAGCACTGTGCCGACATTATCATTAAATTCGTCTACCAGATATGAAGGCAAGATTACCAATATCGGCGGGACGATTATCAAGGCGCGTTTACCAAAAGCGCGTATTGGCGCCTTTTACAAGATAGAACCCAGTCAACGTTTAGCTGAGGTGATCGCTATTGATGAAGATGAGGTTTTCCTGCTGCCTTTTGAGCATATTTCCGGCATGTATTGTGGCCAGTGGCTAAGTTATCAGGGGGATGAGTTCAAGATTCGTGTTGGAGACGAACTCCTTGGGCGACTGGTTGATGGCATAGGCAGACCAATGGGGAGTAATATTACTGCACCTTATCTTCCGTTTGAACGCAGTTTGTATGCTGAACCCCCCGATCCTTTATTAAGGCAGGTTATTGATCAGCCATTTACGCTTGGCGTCAGGGCAATAGATGGTTTACTTACTTGCGGTATTGGGCAACGCATCGGTATTTTCGCGGGGTCCGGCGTTGGTAAAAGTACGCTTTTGGGAATGATTTGTAATGGCGCATCCGCGGATATTATTGTCCTTGCCCTTATCGGCGAGCGTGGTCGCGAAGTAAATGAATTCCTCGCGCTTTTACCTCAATCCACGCTTTCTAAATGTGTACTGGTCGTCACAACGTCAGACCGTCCCGCGCTGGAAAGAATGAAGGCCGCATTTACGGCGACAACCATTGCAGAGTTCTTCCGGGATCAGGGCAAAAATGTATTATTAATGATGGATTCCGTAACTCGTTATGCCCGAGCCGCGCGTGATGTTGGGCTTGCATCGGGAGAGCCTGATGTAAGGGGGGGATTCCCTCCGAGTGTTTTTTCCTCGTTACCCAAATTATTAGAGCGTGCGGGGCCTGCGCCAAAAGGCTCAATAACCGCGATTTATACGGTGTTGTTAGAAAGCGATAATGTTAATGATCCCATTGGTGATGAAGTCCGCTCTATTCTTGATGGGCACATTGTGCTTACCCGAGAACTTGCAGAGGAAAATCATTTTCCTGCAATTAATATTGGTTTAAGCGCCAGTCGTGTTATGCATAATGTTGTTACATCGGAGCATTTGCGTGCGGCGGCAGAATGCAAAAAGCTTATCGCAACCTATAAAAATATTGAGCTGCTTATTCGTATTGGTGAGTACACGATGGGGCAAGATCCTGAAGCGGATAAGGCAATAAAAAACAGGAAAGCAATTCAGAGCTTTATACAACAAAGCACCAAAGATATCAGTAGTTACGAAAAAACGATTGAAAGCCTATTCAAAGTGGTTGCCTGAATATGTTGGACAGAATTTTATCTATTCGTAAAAGCAGAGCGAATCGATTGAGAGAATCAATGGCTAAGATTAACTCTCAGATAAAAGAGGTGGATGGTAAACTCGATGACTGCGAGCAAGCCATTAAAGAGTCGATTGCCTCTAAGCAGGCGTATTGTGCATCGCTGGTGAATCTGGATAAAGTGTCGTTGTATAAATACCAGATTAAAAACAATGCATTTGATGAGCAAAAGCAGCGATTATATGAGAAAAAATCCTCACTTTCTAAAGAAAAGCGTTCATTGCTCGATTCACAAAAACGAACAAAAGAGGATCTACAACATGTTAATAAATCAATAGAGAAGTTATCTTTTGCCATAAAGGAACATTACTTTGACTAGCATTTCTCTAAAAAGAAATTTGATAGAGCCTGTTTCTTTTCAGCCGTCAGATGATTGGCCGCAGGGAGAAGAAAGTTTTAATGATATTTTTAATCGCATAAAAAAAAGAACACCTGACACTTCGTTCATACGAATGGCTTCTTTATGGAAACGATTGTTCTACGCTCCTGGACAGAGGCGACGCTACTTTGAACAAGGAGAGCGTTCATTTAGTATTATTTGTGGAAAGTTACGCGGAATTGTTTTAACAATAAAATGTAGTAATGGAACCATTTATCTGTCTATTACACTGAACCCCAATAACAAAAATCATGTTTTTTTATACCATAAAAAGAATTATATTTGTGATAAGTTAAAAGAAATCTTTCCTGATGAACCTATTGAATTCTCAATTGAATATGAAAATTAATGATTTTTACTTGCCATTGTTGTCAGTCATAGGAACCGGTCGCCTCTATATTACGCCTGAAGGGCATGCTTGCCATGCATATTTTCGCGAAGTCAGCGGTAATGGTATCCGCTTCACGTTAACATGCTCAGGCTATGAGGGGCGTTTTTGGATATCAGAAGAACAGTTCATTCAGTGGTGCCAGGAGTTATTCCCGTATAGCGAAAGCCGGCTGATACCGGAAGATATGATAAAACTCATGATCTTATGGGTAATGCAGACTGCTTTACCAGAAGGTGATGTGTCTGTTGATGATGTTCAATTTACGATGCTAAATAAAGATGTTTATCCGGTAATAGAAAATAATAATGGAGAAAACAGACTTAATGTAATTATACTCGAAATAACGGTACAGAGTTTACAATATCTAATTAATGAAAATTGGCAATTTGTTCCACATTCTAATACCATTTTCTTTGATGGGTATATTGCTCCTGGGTGGACTGATTACCCGGTTACAGAGCTGACTGTTGGTGATAGTTTAAGGCTCTATCATGTTGATGACAGCAAAGAAAGAGAGTGTTGGCTTGTTATTAATAACCCTTTAGCAACCGTAAAACTTTGTGATAATAATTTATTTATTGCGGATGTCCAGGCTGCAGATTTGTTATGTACTATCAGCAATGAGGCTGTAATGGATCGCATTTATTGTGTGATTGGAACAATTCATGTTGATATACATATGTTGCGCAATGCCAAAAAAGATGACATTATCGATTCAACTGGATATCATCTTTTTGGTGGGTGCCGGTTAATACGCAATAATACGACTATAGCATACGGAAGCATTGTAAAAATCAACGAAGATTTTTATTTTACTGTTAGTTTAGTATGTGATTAATCAGGAATAAGTTATATAGGGAGATGTATTATGTCGTCATCGTTATCAGGAATAATACTCAATACTTCGCTGACAAGTCACCATATGTCATGGGGCAAGTTTAGCAGAACTCTTCATGTATTGAATGAAGATATCGTAGATGAAATTCAGCTTAAAGCCCGAACACAACAACGCCACCATCGAGTATATTCAGAAATGGCGGATTACTCCGTTGTCTCCTTTCGGGGCAAAGAATATTCTGTTCGTTTTATTAAAGATTACAAAACAGATAATTATGTGTACAAAGTACAAAAGATGACTCAGGAAAGTGGGTGTCTCTCAAGATTATTTAGCTTTCTTTCTGGCGGTGTGACTAAGGCTTTGGAAAGTAAACTAAATGAGAGGCATATCACTCCACTTTCTCCAACCTGGTTTCCTCGAACTCCACTGGAGGGGGTCTTAACGGAAAGAGGATTATCTTCTTTATTACGTTGCGTACAGTCTACTGAAAACCTTGATTATAGTAATGCTATGATATCAAACTCTTTCTCTAACTCCGTAGTGTGATTATCATTTGAGCTTTCCTCCTGGTTTAACTCCAGAATAATTGTGATTCTGGAGTTTTTCTGTTTGTTTTATGTCGATAATACATTGTTTTTAGGAAAATATGGGATGAATATTCAGAGTGAGTTTGGCTGGCAGAAGTCAGAGATTCTGTGATGAGGAGGGGATTGAGCTGAATGGATGAATTCCTTCCAGCTCATAATTTATCAGGATAAAACATCTTACGACAATAAACTAATTACTTCATTCTTTAATAAATAACCGTTTTCCATTAAATTGATAAACTCTGTAATGTTAACCTTATCTGCAGGGAATGCAATATTCAAAAGTACGCTATCTTCTTTTAATGATAGAAAAAACATACCGAGTAGTTCTCGATTGCTATTTATTTCTAGTATTTTATCAATTTTTGAAGATTCATTATTGAATAAATAACAATAAAAAAACAGGACCTCAGATTGAGGCGCACACTCCAGTATCCATTCATGACCATCGTGATCATGGAAAGAGAGGGCGTTAGTTTGTTCTTCAAGAGTTATTCCGAACGTATGTGCAAGATCTGTGCGAAATTGTTCATTCATATTGTAGTCCTGTCATTCTTTCAATGAGGGGATGCTTAAACGTAATTAACTCGTGAGTTCTGGCACAAATAATAAGACGAAAATATAAGATGCGAGTAATAGTGTTGCATATTTATGATAGCATGTGATAAATGTAGTGCAACTACTTGTGGATAGTGCCGGAGGAAAATTTAAATATAAAACAATTATTGTTTTTAATGAAAATGAAAAATATTTTGTTATCGTTATATAATATATAAAGGTTTATTGTATGTTTAGTCCAATGACAATGGTAGGTAGATCGTTAGCTCAGGCGGCTACACAAACTCTTAGACCTGCGGTCACCAGAGCTGCGACACAAGCGGGGGTGGGAGCCAGTGGTATGAAGTTCGTGCCCATGCAGTCGAACTTTATGATTAATCATGGCAAACTGACTAACCAGCTACTTCAGGCCGTGGCCAAACAAACCCGTAGCGGTGATACTCAGCAATGGTTCAAACAGGAGCAAATTACTTATATATCCAGAACAGTAAACAGAGCTATTGATGACTATTGCATGAGTAATAATTCGGTAATTGGTAAGGAGACCAAAAGCCACATTTTCAAGGCTGTTGAAAGCACGATAAAGCAACCTCTCGATATGAATTGTGCACAAACGTCGATTGGCCATTTCTTACAGTCCAACAAATACTTTAATAAAAAAGTTGATGAGCAGTGTGGCAAAGGGGTGGATCCAATTACACGCTTTAACACCCAGACCAGGATGATAGAACAAGTCTCACAAGAAATCTTTGAACAGAAATTTGGTGGTTTGAAAGTTAGTGATATCAAAGCTCTGACTCAGAGCACGATTGCACAGCATGTACAGGATACTCGGTTGTAGGAATAACCTGTTTATATGCGTGTTGGGCATAAGTTAAGCTTCCTGGTGTATAGCGTAGTCTTTGCTGATGTAAGAAAAGGCTATATACGGAAACTTGATATACTATAAACTTCATTATTTATTAGATTGAAAAAAGTTATTTAATTGATTTGTTTTGTAATTTTAATGCTTCAATTGGATAAACATAAAATATAGCTTTATTTATAGTATGTTTTATTAAAGTTTCACGTGGCATTTATTTTTATATCGCATGATTATTTTCATTTAATTACACTGATGTGTATTTTTCTGCATTATTTTCTTGCATCAAAAATCAGACTGTGATTTATTTGGTCGATGTTATGTTCAGCCGTATATCGACTACGTACTGTATACCATTACATTATTATGTAATAGCAATATAAAGGATTATTATCTATTTACATAAAATAAAAAGGAGATATTTTATGCCTATTGGTAATCTTGGCCACAATCCCAATGTGAGAGCTTTAATTCCACCTGCTCCGCCATTACCTTCACAAACCGACGGTGCAGGAGGTGCCCGTAATCAGCTCATTAACTCAAATGGCCCGATGGGGTCTCGTTTGCTATTTACGCCTATAAGGAATTCTGTTGCCGATGCTGCTGATTCTCGTGCCAGTGATATTCCCGGACTTCCTACAAATCCACTGCGCTTTGCTGCGTCCGAGGTATCTTTGCATGGTGCGCTTGAAGTTCTTCATGATAAAGGGGGGCTTGATACTCTTAACTCTGCTATTGGATCTTCGTTATTCCGTGTTGAAACTCGGGATGATGGCAGCCATGTTGCTATCGGACAAAAAAATGGCCTCGAGACCACTGTTGTTTTAAGTGATCAAGAGTTTTCTAGCTTACAGTCCCTTGATCCTGAAGGTAAAAACAAATTTGTATTTACTGGAGGCCGCGGTGGCGCAGGGCATGCTATGGTCACGGTTGCTTCAGATATCGCCGAAGCCCGTCAGAGGATAATAGATAAATTAGAACCAAAGGATACAAAGGAGACGAAGGAGCCAGGGGATCCAAATAGTGGCGAGGGAAAAATCATTGAAATTCATACCTCAACCTCAACTTCTAGCCTCCGTGCAGATCCTAAACTTTGGTTGTCATTGGGGACTATTGCTGCAGGTCTGATAGGGATGGCTGCGACGGGTATTGCACAGGCTGTTGCGTTGACTCCAGAGCCGGATGATCCAACTACTACCGATCCTGATACTGCAGCAAGCACAGCTGAAGCTGCGACAAAAGATCGGTTAACGCAGGAGGCATTCCAGGATCCAGATAAACAAAAAGTTAATATCGATGAGAACGGAAATGCAATTCCGTCAGGGGAATTAAGAGATGATGTTGTTGCGCAAATAGCAGAACAAGCTAAAGCGGCGGGGGAACAGGCCAGACAGGAAGCTATTGAAAGTAATTCTCAGGCGCAGCAAAAATATGATGAGCAGCATGCTAAACGCGAACAGGAAATGTCTCTTTCATCGGGGGTTGGCTACGGTATTAGTGGGGCGCTGATTCTTGGAGGGGGAATTGGTGCCGGTGTTACTGCTGCTCTTCATCGGAAAAACCAACCGGCAGAACAAACAATCACTACACGTACAGTAGTCGATAATCAGCCTACGAATAACGCATCTGCACAGGGCAATACTGACACAAGTGGGCCAGAAGAGTCCCCGGCGAGCAGGCGCAATTCGAATGCCAGCCTTGCATCGAACTGGTCTGACACCTCCAGCACGGGCACGGTAGAGAATCCGTATGCTGACGTTGGAATGCCCAGAAATGATTCACTGGCTCGTATTCCAGAGGAACCTATTTATGATGAGGTCGCTGCAGATCCTAATTATAGCGTCATTCAACATTTTTCAGGGAACGGCCCAGTTACCGGAAGGTTAGTAGGAACCCCAGGGCAAGGTATCCAAAGTACTTATGCGCTTCTGGCAAGCAGCGGCGGATTGCGTTTAGGTATGGGAGGATTAACGGGGGGGGGCGAGAGCGCAGTAAGTACTGCCAATGCCGCACCAACGCCGGGACCCGCACGTTTCGTTTAAATATATCCGTGAGTATTTAGTTGAGGTCGGGAGGGGGGGAGTTTTACTAATATTAATGTTTCAGAGAATAAAGTTGCAGCATGGGCAACTCTTGAACTTCTGTAATTATAAATTCAATTAAGAGAAATTATAATGTCATCAAGATCTGAGCTTTTATTAGATAGATTTGCAGAAAAAATTGGTATTGGATCTATTTCATTTAATGAAAATAGATTGTGTTCTTTTGCTATTGATGAGATTTATTATATTTCGTTATCTGATGCTAATGACGAATATATGATGATCTATGGCGTCTGTGGGAAATTCCCGACAGATAATCCTAACTTCGCTCTTGAGATTTTGAATGCAAACTTATGGTTTGCAGAGAATGGTGGACCATACCTGTGTTATGAATCAGGAGCACAATCGCTGTTGTTAGCGTTACGTTTTCCGCTCGATGATGCTACACCTGAAAAACTTGAGAATGAAATAGAAGTCGTCGTTAAGTCAATGGAAAACCTGTATTTGGTATTACATAATCAGGGAATAACATTAGAAAACGAACATATGAAAATAGAGGAAATTAGTTCAAGCGATAATAAGCATTATTACGCCGGAAGATAAAAGATTATTTATTAATATAATTTACTATTCATTCTAACTCATTGTGGTGGAGCCCATAACATGATTACTCATGGTTTTTATGCCCGGACCCGGCACAAGCATAAGCTAAAAAAAACATTTATTATGCTTAGTGCTGGTTTAGGATTGTTTTTTTATGTTAACCAGAATTCATTTGCAAACGGTGAAAATTATTTTAAATTGAGTTCAGATTCAAAACTGTTAATTCAAAATGCCGCTCAGGATCGCCTTTTTTATACGTTAAAAACAGGTGAAACTGTTGCCAATATTTCTAAATCACAGGGGATCAGTTTATCGGTAATTTGGTCACTGAATAAACATTTATACAGTTCCGAAAGCGAAATGATGAAGGCTGGACCTGGTCAACAGATCATTTTGCCACTCAAAAAACTGTCTGTTGAATATAGTGCCTTACCTGTCTTGGGTTCGGCACCTGTTGTTGCTGCAGGTGGTGTCGCTGGTCATACGAATAAAATGACTAAAATGTCCCCGGACGTGACTAAAAGCAACACGACCGATGACAAGGCTCTAAATTATGCGGCACAACAGGCCGCGAGCCTTGGTAGCCAGCTTCAGTCGCGCTCATTGAACGGCGATTACGCGAAAGATACCGCTCTTGGTATGGCCAGCAGCCAGGCTTCATCACAGTTGCAGGCCTGGTTACAACATTATGGAACGGCAGAGGTTAATCTGCAGAGCGGTAATAACTTTGACGGTAGTTCACTGGACTTCTTATTACCGTTCTATGATTCCGAAAATATGCTGGCGTTTGGTCAGGTCGGGGCGCGTTACATTGACTCCCGCTTTACGGCAAATTTAGGTGCTGGCCAGCGTTTTTTCCTTCCTGAAAATATGTTGGGCTATAACGTCTTCATTGATCAGGATTTTTCTGGTGATAATACCCGTTTAGGTATTGGTGGCGAATACTGGCGAGACTATTTTAAAAGTAGCGTTAACGGCTATTTCCGCATGAGCGGCTGGCATGAGTCATACAATAAGAAAGACTATGATGAGCGCCCGGCAAATGGTTTCGATATCCGCTTTAATGGCTATCTACCATCATATCCGGCATTAGGCGCCAAGCTGATGTATGAGCAGTATTATGGTGATAATGTTGCTTTGTTTAATTCCGATAAGTTGCAGTCGAATCCTGGTGCGGCGACCGTTGGTGTAAACTACACTCCGATTCCTCTGGTGACGATGGGGATCGATTACCGTCATGGTACGGGTAATGAAAATGATCTCCTTTACTCAATGCAGTTCCGTTATCAGTTTGATAAACCGTGGTCTCAGCAAATCGAGCCACAGTATGTTAACGAGTTAAGAACATTATCGGGCAGCCGTTACGATCTGGTTCAGCGTAATAACAATATTATTCTGGAGTACAAAAAGCAGGATATTCTTTCTCTGAATATTCCGCATGATATTAATGGCACTGAACACAGTACGCAGAAGATTCAATTGATCGTTAAGAGCAAATACGGTCTGGATCGTATTGTCTGGGATGATAGTGCATTACGCAGTCAGGGCGGTCAGATTCAGCATAGCGGAAGCCAAAGCGTACAAGACTACCAGGCTATTTTGCCTGCTTATGTGCAAGGTGGCAGCAATATTTATAAAGTGACCGCTCGCGCCTATGACCGAAATGGTAATAGTTCTAATAATGTACAGCTCACTATTACCGTTTTACCGAATGGGCAGGTTGTGGACCAGGTTGGGGTAACGGACTTTACGGCTGATAAGACATCGGCTAAAGCGGATAACGTTGATACCATTACTTATACCGCGACGGTTAAAAAGAATGGTGTAGCTCAGGCTAATGCCCCTGTAACATTTAGTATTGTATCCGGGACTGCAACTCTTGGGGCAAATAGTGCCAGAACGGATGGTAACGGTAAGGCGACCGTAACGCTGAAGTCGGCTACGCCAGGACAGGTCGTCGTGTCTGCTAAAACCGCGGAGATGACTTCGCCACTTAATGCCAGTGCGGTTATATTTGTTGATCAAACCAAGGCCAGCATTACTGAGATTAAGGCTGATAAAACAACAGCGAAGGCAAATGGTTCTGATGCGATTACCTATACTGTTAAAGTAATGAAGAATAACCAACCAGAAGCAAACCATTCTGTTACATTCTCAACGAACTTTGGTAATCTGGGGGGAAATTCTAATACCCAAATTGTGAAAACGGATAAAGATGGTAGGGCTACGGTAAAACTGACATCTGGCGTTGCAGGTAATGCTATTGTTAGTGCAAAAGTCAGCGAAGTTAATACAGAGGTTAAGGCTCCTGAGGTAAAATTCTTCTCAGTTCTGAGCATTGATAGTAATGTTAATATTATTGGAACCTCTGCTACTGGCGCTTTACCTAATATTTGGTTGCAATATGGTCAGTTCAAATTGACTGCTAAAGGTGGTGATGGGAAATATCAATGGCGCTCTCAAGATCCAAAAGTTGCATCAGTTGATGCTTTAACTGGTCGAGTTACTTTGCTGAAGAAAGGAACAACAAAAATTGAAGTTGTGTCTGGCGATAATCAAACCGCGACATATACAATTAATACACCTGAGAAAATTATAACTGTAGAAACACAAAATAAAGTAATCTATAGCGTTGCTGAAGCAACATGTAGCACGAATAGTGGTCGCTTACCGTCATCTACAAGTGAGCTAAAGGACGTGTATAATAAATGGGGGGCAGCTAATCGTTATGAGGGCTATAAAGGTAAAACCACAATAACAGCATGGACCCAACAAACAGGGGATGATAAAATTAAAGGTTGGACTAGTACATTTGATTTAGTTACCAAAAATGAAATCCCTAGTAATGGAAGTAATAGTAAGGTCGACGTGAAAAAAGCTAACGCTTTTGCCGTCTGTGTAAGATGATCTTATAATCATTAATTAATGCCCAACTAAGATAGTTATCTTAGTTGGGCTTAATAGATATTTATTCAACCTTAATAGTTGTACCTTATTTAGGTAAATTTCTTTACGGCGAGACCATTATTGAATTGCTCAACTGCGCTTGTTTAATATTCTGTATAAATGCTTCTCTCAGAACTGCCCATTCTTGTGATAACCGAGCTCGATAATTAAATGGCTCATTATCATACGTCTGATCCCCTGGCGACATTCTCTGTTACTATGATAGCGACAGGATTGCTATTCACATTACTTTTCCAGCGTTCCTCACTAGAAAATTTGCTATTACTTCACCCTACAATAAATAAAAAACCCTCCGAAGAGGGGGAAAGTGATAATAAGTTAATAAGACAGTGGAATATGTATATATTCGTCTGGGCGGGAGATGTTGATACCGTCTTTAGGATCAATCGCGTCTATGACATAACCTCCTTTCAGTATGCTACCAATTCCCAGGCTTGTACCGTTATCAAGAGCAATTGTTGGATTCTTCATCGTGCCGCTGATTCTAAGTATTTTTCCGGGGAAAATATCTGCTGAAATGTACGGCTGAATGTTCTGAAATAGTATCTTGACGTTACTATTTTTGTTCATCGCATTTATAATGGCAAGGATCTTACTCTCGTTCTGTTGAGAAACCTCCCCCGCAACAATGATGACATCATTCTTTTTGAAAATATTGACATAGTTTATTAATTTATTCTTTTTGAACTCTGATGCTAGTTCATTGATTTTATTGTTACTGTTGTTATGTATTTCCCATCCAGCGACCCCTGGCGTATTCAGTAACAGATTTTCAACTTCGCTCCATTTTGGTGAAGGGGGAATGTATCCCGATAACAGGAAGAATCCAGGCTTATTACCTTTTGTAATGATGATATCCTTATAACCGTATTCCGTTAAAATATCATTAATTGCGGAGATGATTTGGTTATTGCAAATGATATTGTTGTAATAAAAAATATTTTTTTCTTTCAGGTAATTAAAAAATGGAGTTAAATCAGTGGTTGATTCGCAACGCCCATAAAGCGCGACATTTTTCCCATGCCATACCAGAGTGATTGCATGAAGTTTGTTTTCTTTTAGCTGCTGGTATACATCAGCTCTGGTAAACGCTGGGGGTTCAGCTTTTGGGGAAAGCAAAACGTAACTGCCGATGGCGCCAGACAACGCAATCGCAGCACCAATCACGCTAGCCAGGATAAGACGCTTTTTACGTCGATTTTTGGCAGAGAACCTTTCTGGCACATCAGACAATGGCAAGGTGTGGTCAATATCACCAATGATGAAGCAACATCCCGCTATATCGATGACCTTTCCGACAGGTAATGACTGTTCTGCTTCATAGGGGGTGGGCTGTCCATCAATCCAAAATTCAACCGGAGATAAAAGGAAAACACCTTCCTCACGTATATCAAGTAAAAACTGATTGAGGCCTTGTTCAAGGGGAAAATAAACAATATCGTTATCTTCTGTGCCTATCGTTAGGTTTCCCATCGGAAGTTGTAATTCCCGATTATGCATCGCACCATTGAGAAGTTTTATTTTATATGAGGATAACATTTTTAAATTTTATTCATCCTGGTGGTTGAACAATGAGAAAAAATATGGTGAACTTACATCAACTAAGAATAGAGTAGAAAGGAAGCTGTTGTACAGTACTATTTAATGGAATATTCATAATTAATGATTACGTGAGTTTCCAATGGCTAATGGTATTGAATTTAATCAAAACACCGCATCTGTTTTTAATTCTAATTCATTAGATTTTGAATTGGAATCTCAACAATTAACGCAAAAAAATTCTTCTAATAGTTATTCTCCATTATTAAATTTACAAAATGAATTAGCGATGATTACTAGTTCATCGCTTTCTGAAACGATTGAAGGGCTAAGCCTGGGATATCGCAAAGGCAGTGCAAGGAAAGAAGAGGAAGGTACGACAACGGAGAAGCTGCTTAATGATATGCAAGAGCTGCTTACTCTGACCGATAGCGATAAATTAAAAGAACTATCATTAAAGAACAGTGGGCTGCTGGAACAGCATGATCCTAATTTGGCTATGTTTGGTAATATGCCAAAAGGGGAGATTGTTGCACTTATATCTTCTTTATTACAATCTAAATTTGTTAAGATTGAATTAAAAAAGAAATACGCCAAATTATTATTAGATTTATTAGGCGAAGATGATTGGGAGTTGGCTCTGCTTTCCTGGTTAGGGGTGGGTGAGTTAAATCAGGAAGGTATCCAGAAGATCAAAAAACTTTATGAAAAGGCCAAGGATGAGGATTCTGAAAAGGGAGCCTCTTTACTTGACTGGTTTATGGAGATTAAGGATCTTCCAGAGCGTGAGAAGCACTTAAAGGTTATTATTAGGGCGCTATCGTTCGATCTGTCTTATATGTCTTCTTTTGAAGATAAGGTGAAAACATCTTCAATTATTAGCGATTTATGCCGGGTAATCATTTTTTTATCGCTTGATAACTATACAGATATTATTGCAATCTCTATTAATAAAGATAAAGATGTCATTTTAAATGAAGTATTGTCTATTATTGAACATGTATGGTTAACAGAAGACTGGCTCCTGGAAAGCCCTTCTCGGGTATCGATTGTCGAAGATAAACATGTTTATTATTTCCACCTATTGAAAGACTTTTTTGCATCATTACCTGACGCTTGTTTTATTGATAGGGAACAGAGAGATAATACATTATTAATGATTGGTAAAGTAATTGATTATAAGGAGGATGTTATTTGATATTGATTTTTTAATCGTTTTTGGTCTTGCTAAGAAAGATTATTAAGAGGTATATACATGGATACATCAACTGCAACATCAGTTGCTAGTGCGAACGCGAGTACTTCGACATCGACAGTCTATGACTTAGGCAGCATGTCGAAAGACGAAGTAGTTCAGCTATTTAATAAAGTCGGTGTTTTTCAGGCTGCGCTTCTCATGTTTGCCTATATGTATCAGGCACAAAGCGATCTGTCGATTGCAAAGTTTGCTGATATGAATGAGGCATCTAAGGAGTCAACCACAGCCCAAAAAATGGCTAATCTTGTGGATGCTAAAATTGCTGATGTTCAGAGTAGTTCTGACAAGAATAAGAAAGCCAAACTTCCTCAAGAAGTGATTGACTATATAAATGATCCTCGCAATGACATTACAGTAAGTGGTATTAGCGATCTAAATGCTGAATTAGGCGCTGGTGATTTGCAAACGGTGAAGGCCGCTATTTCGGCCAAATCGAATAACTTGACCACGGTAGTGAATAATAGCCAGCTTGAAATACAGCAAATGTCAAATACGTTAAACCTATTAACGAGTGCACGTTCTGATATTCAGTCACTGCAATACAGAACTATTTCAGCAATATCCCTTGGTAAATAACCGGAGATAACTATGCTTAATGTAAATAGCGATATCCAGTCGATGAGGTCTGGGGCCAGCGCTGCTACGGCTACTTCAGGTATTAATCAGCCTGAAGTGACTTCCGCGCTGGATTTACAACTGGTTAAATCCACGGCCCCATCAGCAAGTTGGACAGAAAGTACCGCTTTACCAACGCCACCGGCAGGCCACTCATTAGTGACGCCCTCTGTTGCTGAGGATGTCCTGAGTAAACTGTTTGGTGGTATTAGTGGTGAAGTTAGGAGTCGAACAGAGGGAACCGAACCACAGCGCAGCACTCAGAATGCAAGCTCTGGCTATCCTTATCTTTCTCAGGTGAATAACGTTGACCCTCAGGCCATGATGATGATGGTCACCCTGTTATCCCTGGATGCTTCAGCGCAGAAAGTTGCGAGTATGAAAAACTCCAACGAGATCTACACGGATGGGCAAAATAAGGCGCTGGATAATAAAACGCTGGAGTTTAAAAAGCAGCTCGAAGAACAACAAAAAGCCGAAGAGAAAGCACAAAAAAGTAAAATTGTTGGTCAGGTCTTTGGTTGGTTGGGCGTCGCGGTAACTGCTATTGCAGCTATTTTTAACCCGGCACTCTGGGCTGTTGTTGCCGTTAGCGCAACAGCAATGGCACTGCAAACTGCAGTTGATGTAATGGGCGATAAGGCCCCGCAGGCGTTAAAGACAGCAGCGCAAGTCTTTGGCGGAGTATCTATTGCTGCAAGTATTCTGACAGCCGGCATTGGCGGGGTGTCTTCACTTATGTCTAAAGTTGGCGATGTCGCTAACAAAGTTGGTTCAAACATCGTGAAAACAGTTACTAAACTGGCCGATGTATTTGTTGAGAACGTTGTTTCAAAAGTTGCGGCAACGGCAAATGGATTTACGACCTCTGCACGTTCTATTGGGACAACTGTGCTGAATAATGATTCTGCGCAATACAGCATATTGGCTCAGTTATCTGCTTATGCGGTGCAAAACTTAACTCGACAGAGTGAAAACCTGGGTGAGAGTGCGAAGGTTGAGCTGGATAAAGCTGCAGCCGAGTTGCGAAACCAGGCAAGCTATTTACAAAATGCCTCTCAGTTAATATCCGACTCAGCACGAGTAAATAGCCGTATTGTTAGTGGTCGAGTTTAATTATTAAAGAGAATTTAATTATGAATACTATTGATTATACTAATCAAGTAATGACGGTTAATTCTGTTTCGGAGAATACTACCGGCTCTAATGCAATTACCGCATCTGCTATTAATTCATCTTTGCTTACCGATGGTAAAGTCGATGTTTCTAAACTGATGCTGGAAATTCAAAAACTCCTGGGCAAGATGGTGCGTATATTGCAGGATTACCAACAGCAACAGTTGTCGCAGAGCTATCAGATCCAACTGGCCGTTTTTGAGAGCCAGAATAAAGCCATTGATGAAAAAAAGGCCGCTGCAACAGCCGCTCTGGTTGGTGGGGCTATTTCATCAGTATTGGGGATCTTAGGCTCTTTTGCAGCAATTAACAGTGCTACGAAAGGCGCGAGTGATATTGCTCAAAAAACCGCCTCTACATCTTCTAAGGCTATTGATGCGGCTTCTGATACTGCGACTAAAACGTTGACTAAGGCAACGGAAAGCGTTGCTGATGCTGTTGAAGATGCATCCAGCGTGATGCAGCAAGCGATGACTACAGCAACGAGAGCGGCCAGTCGTACATCTGACGTTGCAGATGACATTGCCGATTCTGCTCAGAGAGCTTCTCAGCTGGCTGAAAACGCTGCAGATGCCGCTCAGAAGGCAAGTCGGGCAAGCCGCTTTATGGCTGCAGTAGATAAGATTACTGGCTCTACACCATTTATTGCCGTTACCAGTCTTGCCGAAGGCACGAAGACATTACCAACAACGGTATCTGAATCAGTCAAATCTAACCATGAGATTAGCGAACAGCGTTATAAGTCTGTGGAGAACTTCCAGCAGGGTAATTTGGATCTGTATAAGCAAGAAGTTCGCAGAGCGCAGGATGATATCGCTAGCCGTCTGCGTGATATGACAACAGCCGCTCGCGATCTCACTGATCTTCAGAATCGTATGGGTCAATCGGTTCGCTTAGCTGGGTAATTGATCATGGTCGATACGTTTAATGATGAAGTGCTTAATCACTATCTTGAACAAAAAGGGTACACAATACAGAAGGAGTTTCTTTGTGGCAGTGCCTTTTTTATCGGATGGCGGATTGAGACCTCTTTTTTCTCATTAGCGTACAGACTTGATGAACAAGAACTGATTTTGTGCTCTTTTGAAGCACGTAACCAAACAGGGCTTAACAGCCCTGTTTTATCACTGACTCGCTTGCTCGAAGAGTTGTACCACCATTTTTCGGGTATTAAGAAAATCAGTGCGATGAAATCTAAGATTGGTTCAGATTCAGAACGTCAAAAGCGCGAAGAGTTGTTTAATTACTTCATCAGAAAGGGCGCTGTGCAGCAAGAAACAGAAGACGGAATTTGGTTCGTAATGAATGTAAATAGTTAGAAATTTTTATTTTTATTAACTATTGAGGAAAATTTAATGAATTTATCTGAAATTACTCAACAAATGGGTGAAGTAGGTAAAACGCTGAGTGATTCTGTGCCAGAGTTACTTAATAGCACCGATTTGGTTAATGACCCTGAAAAAATGTTAGAGCTGCAGTTCGCGGTTCAGCAATATTCTGCTTATGTCAACGTAGAAAGTGGAATGCTGAAAACGATAAAAGATTTGGTCTCAACCATTTCCAACCGTAGCTTTTAATTTTTATGGTTAATGATGTTTCTGCCAACAAGATACTGGTGTGGGCGGCTGTAGCTGCGGCAAATCATAAGCTTCCCAAATATGCAGAATCAATCCTGAATGTATTGCCGCAAATTATACCCGATAAAAAAGATATTGCACATTTAGAATTTATTATTTTATATGGATTAAATAGAAAAAATGATGCGGTAAAGGCTCTGGAGGACTTTATGGATGATGAGACAAGCCAGTTGTTATGCAGCCTGGTCCACGAGAATAATAGAAGCTGGACACTAATGTTTTAATCTCATATTGAGTTTAAATAATTGATAAATTTCATTTTGGTATGCTATAAATTTTAACAGAGATATTTATAATACCTTAATGAAAAATATAGCTGTACGAAAGTTTCTATGTTTCCATGTGTGTTTGATTTAATAGTTTATAGTCGTTAACTATTTTTAATTTTAATATAAATCAATAATTATTCCTGTTAATTAGATATAAAAAGGCATGAATTATGCTTAATGGAATTAGTCAAGCTGTTTCTACACTAGGACGGCATATTACTAGTGCGGCAAGCCGGGTAAGCTCTGCGGGGTTATCTGGCTTTTCAGTGTCCCCTCAGGCTGTTCGTCTGAATCCGATTAGGGCTCAATCTCCTTTTTCTCCCGGTACGTCGAATATCAATGCGAGAACGACTTTTAATGTGAGTAGCCCGGCGACTTCATTTACTCCCTCTCGTCCGGCCCCACCGCCGCCGACAAGTGGACAGGCTTCCGGGGCGTCCCGCCCTTTACCGCCCATTGCACAGGCATTAAAAGATCACCTGGCTGCCTATGAAAAATCGAAAAGCCTTGAGGCTTCAGGTCTTAAGCCAAGCCGCCCGGCCCCACCGCCGCCGACAAGTGGACAGGCTTCCGGGGCATCCCGCCCTTTACCGCCCATTGCTCAGGCACTAAAAGATCATTTGGCTGCCTATGAAAAGTCGAAAAGCCTTGAGGTTTCAGGCCTTAAGCCGGCCCGCCCGGCCCCACCGCCGTCGACAAGTGGGCTGGCATCCGAGGCATCCCGGTCTTTACCGCCCATTGCTCAGGCATTAAAAGATCATTTAGCTGCCTATGAAAAGTCGAAAAGTCTTGATACTTCAAGCCTTAAGCCAAGCCGCCCGGCACCGCCGCCGCCGACAAGCGGGTTGGTATCTGGGTCATCCCGGTCTTTACCGCCCATTGCTCAGGCGCTAAAAGATCATTTGGCTGCCTATGAAAAATCGAAAAGTCTTGATACTTCAGGTCTTAAGCCAAGCCGCCCGGCACCGCCGCCACCGACAAGTGGACAGGCATCCGAGGCATCCCGGCCATTACCGCCTATTGCTCAGGCATTAAAAGATCATTTAGCTGCCTATGAACTGTCGAAAAAGGCATAAAAAGTAGATTTAAAATTATTAATTACTGTTGATTGTTTAGAGAGTTAAAAGATAAAAACCGATATTAAGTTGCATTGTGATAAATGTGATTGGCAATATCGGTTTTTATTGAAATAAATATTGTAATAAATGATGAAAGAGGGGAATAGAGCAAGAGGGGGGTGTTTCGTTAACCAGAGCCTGTAATTTTTTATCCATAAATTTACCGCTATTTGATGTTGGATTTGACATATCAACATCAGGCAACGACACAACTCTATGTACAGGCTCTTATAGGTATTTTTTTTCTGGTTAGCGTTAAGGGGTATCTCTATTTATGCCGATATGACGCTGGCAGCCATAATATATCTGGGGATGTCATCTCGTAGCTGTTTGATGTCAACATCTGGACTAATATGCTTTTGGAAGAATTGGTCTGCGAGTTGATTGGCTATTACATCCATTGTCTGGTTCTTTACTTCTCTACTCACTCCCTTGCAAAGCATATTTATTTTATCACCGAAACGGCCATTTCCTATTATGAGATGGTTGATAGAGCTTTGCGCTGCTATGATATTCAACTTGAGACTGTAATCCTTTTCAATGAATTTAAAAACTCTTTGCCGTACTTCACTGGAAATGTTTCTGCTATTTTCAGCACAATATTTATCAATTCCCTGGTTGATCACGCGAGATGGGTAAACTGTCTGTTCATCTCTTTTCCAGGCATTAATATCTTTGGTGCTTTGTCGGGCGACGGAGGTCAAAATTCGGTTGTTCAGCGTATTAGTGGATAACTTGATAGTCCTCTGACCCATTGAACATCGCAGGATATCATCAGATTTCCTCCAGCAGGAGTGTTTCTGGATAAAGCTTATACCAAATGAGTTGAAGGGTGTTCCTGATATATTTGCTGGCATAGTAATTCCTTTTATTTGTCAATATTTACAATGTAGCAAGTTTATAATTATTTTAGTATCGCAACGCTTTGGTGTAAATAATGATAAGTCAATAATTGATGGTATGTTGCCAAAATGTTTTGTCTGTTTTATTTTATGTGTGGATGTTTATTTGTTGTTGGCCTGGATAAGCTAAATACATTACAGAGGGAGATAATATGCCCGTCGTATTAAATATCTCAGATGGAAGGGCGCTGCCTGAAAGTGAACTGGAAGCTCTGCGTAATATAGCAAGAAGCAATCAGAGTGATACTCTGATTGTGGGAAGTCGTAGTCTGAGGCTGCACCATGTTTCATTTATGGATGCTTTTAGTGTGGAGCCGATTCAGGGCAGTCTTCTTGACCGTCTTGGAGGGAGGTGTCGTCGCCTTGCAGAGAGTCTGGAGAGACAGCTTAATCATGGCAATACTTTCCTGCAGGCGTTCAGTTTATATATGGAGCAGGTTCGTTTAACCCCATTCTGGTTGGAAGGGGGCAGAAATGCAGTGCAGACCAGAATTAATTCTCATGCATTTACCGTCAATCCTGGAGATTTTCCTTGCTGTGAGCAACATCTGAGTTGCCCGATAACATTATGTATACCAAAAACAGGCGTTTTTGTTAAAAATGCACTGCATTCAAAAGTCTGTTCTTTATACGATAAGGATGCCTTGTCTGAGGCTATCCGACACAATGTTTTTCATCCCCTCAGTCGTGAAGCGTTTTCTCCAGAAATGATCGTTGGCAGAGAGGAGTGTTATTTTGATCTAACTGATCAGCGTTTCTGCATCATTTCCGGGCAGGATGTACGTTTTTGAGTGGGGGATATTAATACAGACTGAGTTGTACTGACTGCTGCTTTTTTATTCGTCTTCGATTGACAACATTATTTTGCTGGTTGTTAGAATCCGGGTCAGATTGCTGGGTTTATTCTGGAATGAACATGTAGTAACTGTACTTGCTTTTCCAGCGTGAAATAGCGTCTGTAATGATGCCTTTTCGCCATCGGGAAACCCTGGATACAGGCTCTCTGTATGAAATTTGTCAGGTAAGCTCCTCGGATGGGGCTTACCTTATAGTGATTTATTTTCTGAAAATGGAATTTATTGATGCTTTCCACATCACAATTAAAATTGTCAGGGACTGCCTGTCATCATATTACTGAAACACCCGCAAGCTTTAAAAGTGAAATTACGTCCCGGCAACTGGAAGATGCACGGGAAAGTGGTTGTCTGCATATAAAAAATTGTGACATGGAGTTCTTGCCTCATTTACCGGAAGAAATCACAGCGATAACAATAGAGAACTGTAATAAGCTGACCGGTCTTACAGGGCTACCGGTCAATATAAAAAGCCTGTCCATTATTAATTGTGAGAATCTGAAAGTCAGTGAACTGCCGCCGACAGTAAGAGAGCTACGTATTGAATTGAATAATTCGTCTTTTGTACATACTGTTCCAGAGGGCGTTGAGCATTTGAAACTTGGTCACTGTCAGGTATCGGGTGTGCCTGATAGTGTCCGGTCTCTTGAGTTGACGGGTAGGGCTGCGGAGACGCTTACCGGCGTACCATCAGAGTTGTGTTCTCTGAGTATCCGGGATTATAACCCGGAGTATCAGGTCAGAATCGATAATTTTATATCCCCTTCACTGCAGATGTTGTCTCTGACGGGTTGCAGTAATATCGTGTTGCCGGAAAAACTCCCAAAAGGGATGGTGTCAGCAACCATTTATACAGAGCAGAAAACGACATGGAATATCGTTGCTGAAGGATTTCCCGAAGGGATGGATCTTGATTTACAGAATGTACAGCTTTCTCCAGATGTGATTAAAGAAAAAAATATTACTTTTCAGGGCTATGCCATGGAGGCGGCTTTACATTTTCGTCCAGGGGATATTGTGTATGGGCTTTCGGAACCCAGAGGAAAAGTTGTTAATACAATAAAACTGGTTAATGATTTTTCTAAAAAAGATATTTTAATACAGAATACGTTAACAAGTGCTGTATGGGATTATAAATCTCCTCGGAAATATAAGAAAGACGCTCTTATCAAGAGAGCATTAAGTGAGTCTGATAGAGGAATTAACTTTAAGCAGTATTTGAAGAACCATAGTAAATATAATGTCACTATGGCCGATCTTTCTGTGTGTAATCGTGACAAGTTATGGGCAAAAACCAGTAAGGCTGGCCTGGAGTTTCAGTTATTAGTAAGGAACAAAATGGTGCATTTTTGTGCCGATGGGCTTGTCGATACTCTAAAAAATATAGCCAATAAGGGGGATGTTTATGGGCAAAGTATTACAGCCAGTGAGTTGCGATGGATTTATCGTAATCAGGATAATGAGCAGATAATGAAAAATATAAAGTTTTATCTACGTGGGAAAGAAGTTCCGGCAGAGAAAATTTTAGGCATGCCAGAATGGAAAGATTATCATCCGAAACGTTCTGGATTGATATCTGAATACTCTAAATAATGCACTTCTATTATGACAGTGCATATCAGTAAAGTAATATCGGCAGGAGATAAAATTATGCCATTGTCAATCGGAAGTTGTTTTTCATGTCACACAGGACGTCGACCAGAAATATCTGATCCAATAATTGATAAGCCATCAACTAAAAATTGTGAACTGATATCAACAACATGTAATGTGGATGGTATAACGGTTATATCCAGAAGCTCTTATGGTTTTGATATGAAGCCACCTGGTGCGGGGGAGCGAGCTCCACGGCTAAAATTGTCGGCCTCAGAAGCTCAGTGGATGGCAGCAATAATAGATGCAGAGGGGCGTAATATAAGCAACACCTGACCATTTACTCAGTGATGTGTTAAACCCGCTCTGACTCTGAGGGCTGGCGGAGTTTGTACACAGATTGTGCCGTTGCCTGATGTTGATATGTTCAGCTCAGCATCAAATGAAGGCGATTATGGACGAAAAACGGACCTCCGTGGAGGTCCGTTAATATGAGTCAGGTGCCTGATTCGGAATCGAATTAAGGATTCATTAACACGGCAATGAAATCACCAAATAACAGTAAGTTACCTTTACACTTCGATTCCAAATGTACCACTATTTTGTACTGTTCAAGTCGTATTACTTCTGATACATCATTTTATGATCTCGTGGAGGACAGAGGATTCTGGTAAGGGTAAGAAGCGAGAAGGAAAGAAGAGTCTGTTGCAGGTGAACGGAGTGGTGAAGAGCCCCATGTCAATGGCGTATCAGGTTTTCCCGCTTGTTATTGAAGATTTTCCCACCTTATTCTCCGCGACAAAATCACGTTAAGACCTGCGGATTAAGGCGAAATGATAACTCTCCTGTTTCCCCGTGTTTTCTACTTCATTATGAATGTTCTGAGAAAAGGGAACCGTAGAAAGACCGTAGTAGTAGAGTAAGGAAAAGGCACACATCATAGGATGTTGGGGTGTCTAAAAGTAACGAACATCGGCGAAAATGGTGAGAAATACAACAAACAAATAACGTGTTGCAACGACCGGAAATCTACCGTAGTCAGAAAAGAAAAAAGCCCCGCTTTGCAGCGAGGCCTTATGAATTTGGTGCCCGGACTCGGAATCGAACCAAGGACACGGGGATTTTCAATCCCCTGCTCTACCGACTGAGCTATCCGGGCAACGGGGCGCATTAAACCGTAATCCGTACATCTCGTCAACCTAATTTCAGAAAAAGTGATTCAACTGCTTAAGATTGCGGCAAAATGCCTGTTTTCTGAGTTTTGGTCAGGTCAATGCCCCGCCCTGGCGGCAGCGAGCGAAGCGCAGGATATCTTCCGCCAGTCGGTGTGCGGTGTCGACATCTGCCTGGCTACGATTCACCAGCATACGACTTAAACACCCTTCCAGCACCAGTTCCATCTGCCTCGCAACCATTGCGGGATCATCAACTTCCAGCGTGGTTAGCAGTTCATGGGTGAACTCATAAGCCGCGCTTTTTTGCTGATTGGCCAGTTGATGAATAGGGTGCTCTGGATCGGGATAAAACGTACAGGCAGCGATAAACAGGCAGCCCGGATAGCGGTTGTTTTTCACGCACTCTGATAACGCCGGGTAACGTGCCAGCAGTTTTTGCTCTGCGGATTGCGTTTCGTCCAGCATCAGTTGACGACGCCAGGCATCGATTTGTTGGCTAAGATAGCGCAGAGCGTCATAGAGGATCGCCTCTTTGTCCGGCCAGAAACGCTGGATCTCCTCCAGAGGATAATCCACACGTTCAGCAACCATCTCCAGCGTGGTGTTGGCAATCCCTTGTAGTTCTAATAATTTCAGGGTTTCTCCCAGAACATCTTCACGTTGCACGCTATTTTCCTCCGTCTTTCCCACTGCAAGTGTTGTTCACGGTTGGCGATCGCGCAAATGCGCGCTGAAGGTTTCTGCATCCATAAAGCCCGTGACGCGTGCTTGTGGATGCTCCTGGCCTTGTCCGTCAAAAAAGAGAATTGTCGGCAGGCCAAGGACATTCAGATGCTTTAATAGCGCCACATCTTGTGCGTCGTTGGCGGTCACATTAGCCTGAAGTAAGACTGTGTCTCCCAACGCTTTTTGCACTTGCGGGTCGCTGAAGGTGTACTTCTCGAACTCTTTACAGGCAACGCACCAGTCGGCATAAAGATCTAACATCACCGGCTTGCCTTTGGCTTCGGTGAGCGCGTGATTTAACTCATCCACTGTTTTGATTTGTTTAAAGTTGAGATGTGACTGAGATTGCACTGTATTGGTGGCGCCAAATGCCCAGTCCTGTAGCGGACGTACACTAATCAGTGCCGCTGCCAGCAGGATAATTTGTACGATACGCATCCACCCGCGTTTGGCTTGTAAGCTGGTGACAAAGCCCCAGCCAAAGAATGCGACGCCAAGCGCCGACCACAAGCGTAATCCCCAGACATCGCCAATCACTCGCTCCAACAGAAAGGCTGGCAGTGCGAGGATCACAAAACCAAACGCGGTTTTGACCTGTTCCATCCACGGACCGCTTTTCGGTAGCAGGCGGTTGCCGAAGACGGTAATTAGCATCAGCGGCAGGCCCATGCCCAGCGCATAGAGGTAAAGTGTGCCGCCGCCCAGCCACATGTTCCCACTTTGGGCGATATACAGCAGAATCGCGCTGAGTGGCGCGGTAGTGCACGGTGAACAGATCAATCCGGCAATTGCCCCCATAACAAACACACCGCCGGGTGAGCCGCCTTGTTGGCGGTTGCTCATTAACGTGAGGCGCGTTTGTAGCGAGGAGGGGAGCTGTAAGGTGAATAAGCCGAACATCGACATCGCCAGCAAAGTAAAAACGATGGCCAGGCCGATAAGCACATAAGGATGCTGTAGCGCCGCCTGGAACTGTAATCCTGCGGCGGCAACCACCAGACCCAGCGCCGTGTAGGTTAGCGCCATCCCTTGAACATAAATAAAGGCCAGCGCCAATGCTCTGGCGGTCGATAATCGCTGTTTACCGCCCAACACGATGCCGGAAATCAGCGGGTACATCGGCAACACGCATGGCGTAAAGGCGATACCGATACCGATCAACAACGCCCAGAGCGCAGAAAAGGGGAGTTGCGCGGCGGTTTGCTCTTGCTGCGGAACAGATACCGGTTGTGGCGTCACGCTGTTGGCAACCACTGCGCTTAACGGTACGGTTTTGGTCTCAGGCGGATAACAGAAACCCGCGTCAGCGCAGCCCTGGTAAGTAACCGTTAATGTTGCACCAGGTGTTGCCTGGTTGATCGTGACGGGGAGCGTCAACCGTTTACGGTAAATCTCGCTCTTGCCGTAAAACTCATCCTCATGCCAGACGCCCGGCGGCAACTGCACGTCAGCAATCTTCGCCTGCTCCGGCGTGATGCGGATCTGTTTACGGTAGAGGTAATACCCGTCTTTGATCTGCCAGGTCAGATTAAGGTCATGTTGGTTTTGCTGAAAATCAAAAGCAAAGGCTTGATCCGCAGGGACAAATTGTGAACGTCCCGGCGCGTCGAATAATCCGGCAAAAACGGAAGTGCTGCAAAGTAGCAGGATCAGCGTAAAGATGCGTTGAGCCATGAGAGGTAATCTGTGTCTCCGAGTGTAACAGGTAAAACCAGAAGCTCCGGGGTTTGATACGGATGGTGAGACTTCAGGCATTCCAGCAGCGCCTGCTGGTGAGATACGGTAGTTTTAAATATCATCTGCACTTCATATTCTTGTTCCAGCTTACCTTCCCAGTAATAGAGAGAGGTTGCGCCGGGGATCAAGGTCGCGCAGGCCGCCAGTTTCTCCGCCAGTGCTTTGGCGGCTAAATCCTGGGCCGTCGCTTCATCAGGCGCGGTACACAGCACCACGACAGATGCGGCATTCGAACTTTTTTCATCAAGCATAAACACCTCGCAAGAACAGATGAAACCGCAAGAGAGGTCACTATACAACGGACGAAGGAAGGATGTTAGTCGGCGAGAAAGAAAGCGGGGCATGAATGCCCCGCGATTTGTCATTACAGCATCACGCTGCCCAGCAGGAAGCCGAAGCAAACGGCCAGAGCAACACCCAGAGTTCCCGGGATAAAGAACGGGTGGTTGAAGACGAATTTACCGATACGGGTTGTACCCGTGTCATCCATCTGTACCGCAGCAACCAGCGTCGGATAGGTCGGCAGAATGAACAGACCAGATACGGCAGCGAAAGATGCTACAGCGGTCAGTGGAGAAACATTCAGCGCCAGAGCCATCGGCATTAGTGCTTTTGCGGTTGCAGCCTGAGAGTACAGCAGAGCAGAAGCAAAGAAGAAGATGACGGCCAGCAGCCACGGATGGCCCTGAATCACTTCACCTGCGGTATCTTTGATCCAGTCGATGTTGTTGGAAACGAAAGTATCGCCCAGCCACGCAACACCCAGGATACAAATACAGGCGCTCATACCCGCTTTGAAGGTGCTGGAGTTGAGGATGTTGTCGGTGTCCACTTTGCAAAGAACGGTGGTCAGGGTTGCAACACTCAGCATGATGATCAGGATTGCGTTGGTGGTGTTCATCAGCGGCTTCTCAACCAGTCCCATACTCGGGCTGTTGACAATTGCATAGATAACCACGCCAACTACGCCCAGCAGGAACAGCCAGACGGATGCTTTCGCGCCTTGTTTGATTTCAATCTGCTTCTCACCGCGCAGCTCAACCAGGCCTTCTTCCAGACGCTTGCGATAAATCGGATCGTCAGACAGTTTGGAGTTGAACAGCATGGTTACCAGGAAGGACATCACCAGAACCGCCAACAGAGTGGATGGGATGACCACAGAGAGCAGATGGAGATAGCTGATGCCATGACCTTCCATCACGGAAGACATGTAAACGACTGCTGCAGAGATTGGCGATGCGGTGATCGCAATCTGTGCGGAAACTACCGCTGTAGATAACGGACGACAAGGTTTAACGCCTTGTTCCTTCGCAACTTCAGCGATAACGGGCAGCGTTGCCAAAGAAATGTTGCCAGTACCTGCAAAAATAGTCAGGAAATAGGTCACGATTGGTGCAAGGATCGTGATGTATTTCGGGTTACGGCGCAGCAGCTTTTCTGTCTGATGAACCAGATAGTCCAGACCGCCAGCAACCTGCATGGCAGAAATTGCGGCGATAACCGCCATGATAATGGAAATGACATCGAACGGGATGTTACCAGGTTTGACGCCAATAGCGGCAAGAACCAGTACCCCCAATCCGCCAGCAAAACCAATACCAATTCCCCCGAGTCTGGCGCCCAAGAAGATCGCCAGCAAAACGATGATGAGTTCTACAACTAGCATATTAGCCTTCCTTGTTTTTTAACAAGTTGATATTAAATTGTTGTTTTTTAGTTACTGCTCACAAGAAAAAAGGCACGTCATCTGACGTGCCTTTCTTTGTACTACCCTGTACGATTACTGTTCGCTTTCATCAGTATAGCGTTTTGCTTTGTAAGCCGGATGCATCAGGTTCTGTACGGAGAAAATATCGTCTAGTTCCGCTTCAGTCAACAGGCCGCGCTCCAGAACGACTTCACGCACGCTCTTACCGGTTTCGGCACAGATTTTACCCACGATGTCACCGTTGTGGTGGCCGATGAATGGGTTGAGATAAGTAACGATACCGATGGAGTTGTAAACGTAGCCTTCGCACACTTCTTTGTTAGCAGTGATGCCATTGATGCATTTTTCTAACAGGTTGTAGCAAGCATTGGTCAGAATGTGAACGGATTCAAACATTGCCTGGCCAATGACCGGTTCCATAACGTTCAGTTGTAACTGACCAGCTTCCGCCGCCATGGTGACCGTGGTGTCGTTACCAATAACTTTGAAGCAGACCTGGTTAACCACTTCAGGAACAACCGGGTTTACTTTCGCTGGCATGATGGAAGAGCCCGCCTGCAGTTCCGGCAGGTTGATCTCGTTCAGGCCGGCACGTGGGCCAGAAGAGAGCAGGCGCAGGTCGTTACAGATTTTAGACATCTTCACAGCCAGGCGTTTCAGTGCGCCGTGAACCATAACATAAGCGCCGCAGTCAGAGGTCGCTTCGATCAGGTCTTCAGCCGGTACGCATGGGAAGCCGGTGACCTCTGCCAGTTTTTTCACTGCCAGCGGAGAGTACTCTTTCGGCGTGTTCAGGCCAGTACCGATTGCCGTTGCACCGAGGTTAACTTCCAGCAACAGTTCAGCAGTACGTTCGATGTTTTTCACTTCTTCTTTCAGCAGGATGCTGAAAGCGCGGAATTCCTGACCAAGGGTCATCGGCACTGCGTCCTGCAGCTGAGTACGGCCCATTTTCAGGATGTCCTGGAATTCGACAGCTTTACGCTCAAAACCTTCACGCAGTTGGTTAATGGCATCGACCAGTTTAATCAGAGAAGAGTAAACCGCGATGCGGAAACCGGTTGGGTAGGCGTCGTTAGTGGACTGACATTTGTTAACGTGGTCGTTCGGATTCAGGTACTGGTATTCACCTTTCTGGTGACCCATCAGTTCCAGACCAATATTGGCCAGCACTTCGTTGGTGTTCATGTTTACGGAAGTACCTGCGCCGCCCTGGTAGACGTCTACCGGGAACTGATCCATGCATTTTCCGTTGTTCAGGACTTCATCACATGCGGCAATGATGGCATTCGCTACACTTTTAGGAATGGTTTGCAGCTCTTTGTTTGCCATAGCTGCGGCTTTTTTAACCATTACCATACCGCGAACAAATTCAGGAATATCGCTGATTTTGTTGTTGCTGATGTAGAAGTTTTCAATCGCTCTCAGAGTGTGAACCCCATAGTAGGCATCAGCTGGAACTTCCCTGGTACCCAACAGATCTTCTTCGATACGAATGTTGTTTGACATGTGAACCTTCTTTTTCAAGCTGCCAATGATTTGCTTTAAACACACAGAATATATGTGGTTTCGAATGTTTTTCGACCGACGATTATCCCCTGCATCGGCCGAATACCCGAGATCATATGCTGCTTGAGAATTTCTACCGTAATCTGGATCACTTTAATTGTCGGTTTTTACCCCTTAATGATTAATTTGTGAAATAGATCACCGCATTGGGATTACTACCAAAAATAGTTGCGCAAGAGTCTTGAAATTTTGCTAATGACCACAATATAAGCTAAACGCGATTCGCAACCCATTTCAGGTGACCGGGCTTAACCGGTTGCTATTACAGGAGAAACCTTTGCGCTGGTTACCTTTCATTCTCATTTTCCTTTATGTCTATATTGAGATTTCAATCTTTATTCAGGTTGCCCATGTATTGGGAGTATTGCTAACTCTCGTGCTGGTTATATTCACGTCAGTTATTGGTATGTCACTGGTACGTAACCAGGGCTTTAAGAATTTTGTGTTGATGCAACAAAAAATGGCGGCGGGTGAAAACCCTGCGGCGGAGATGGTTAAAAGCGTTTCGTTGATTATTGCCGGTTTGTTGCTTTTATTACCGGGATTTTTCACCGATTTTCTTGGCCTTCTTCTTTTATTACCGCCAGTGCAGAAGCACCTGACTGTGAAACTGATGCCACATCTGCGCTTTTCCCGTATGCCGGGCGGCGGTTTTGGCGCCAGTGCTGGCGGCGGCAATACCTTTGATGGTGAGTATCAGAGGAAGGATGATGACCTCGACCGCCTTGATCATAAAGATGATCGCCAGAATTAATATCGAAACGCCGGATTATGGTGTTATGCCTCTTTCCGGCGTTTTTCGTTTGGGCAGGAATAACCACAGGCCCGCCAGCATGATCAGCGCGTACAGGCTCTTCCAGCCGACCATCGCCAGTAACATTACACATAACAGCCCGCCAGTTACCGCCAGTAGCCGATAGCGTCCTTGTAATAATTTACAGCCTGCCAGCATGCATAACAGATAAATCATAATAAAGATGCCGTTGGCATAAATAATAAGTGCGTCCAGATTGATCTCTAAAGCATGGAGCACCAACGTACTCGCCACGCAACAACCAAGCACGGTATTAAGGGCATTATGCGGAATATGGCGAGAAGAGAGGCGTGCCAGGTAGTGGTCAGGGTTATGTTGCGCCTGCGACCAGACCAGGCGGGCGAAACTCTGTATATAAATGTTGAGACTGGCAAAGCAGGCCAGATAGCCAATCACGCAGGCAATCCACAGCGCCTGTACGCCGAACAGTTGCACTACAATTTTTGGAAGCGATGCTGCCGCCGCCATTTTTTCACCATAGGCGTCGAAGTGTAAGACGACTACCGTACAGCCCCAGTAGACTAATCCTGCCAGCAGCAGACCAATCATCAAAGCACGAGGAAAATCACGCTCTGGATTTTTAAACTCCGAGGCGAGATGGGCAAATGCTTCCAGACCGACAAAGCACCAGAACATCACCGATAACGCAGAAAATAACCCGGTAAGTTCGATATTACCTGGCGCAGGGAAGGGGATATTTGCAGGTTTGATATCGCCAGCCCACCAGATGGCGGCAATCAACGCGACGATAAGCCCGGCAATAATCGTTTGCAGATTAGCACTGGAGCTGGCGCCGCGAGTACCGATATACCATACCAGCGCCAGCGTGCTGAGTTCCGCCAGAAGCAACTGCCAGCTGTGCCAGCCAAACATCGCCTGGCCGAATCCGGCAGCAATTTGTAGCGCAGCGGGCAAACCCACGGGAATGACCGATAAAAACAGCCAGCCGGTGACTCGCTCAAGTCGCGAGCCGAACGCCATACCGACGAAGTGCGCGACACCACCTGCGCTGGGATAGCGGCGACCCAGAATCGCAAACACGATTGCGATTGGGAAAACTAAGATGATAAGAACGGGCCAGGCCCACAGGCTGTTATTGCCCGCCCCCAGAGCGGCTAAGGCAGGAACAGCAAACACGCCAGTGCCCAATAATGATGTTGATAACAGACCAATGCCCTGGGCCAGTCCCAGTTCTTGTTTGAGTTCACTCATGGGGTGATGTCCGGTTTCGCCCGCTTTTTGGGCAACTGCGTAGGTTTTCGATGGTAGCACAATCAGATTCGCTTATGATGGCGATGGGGAAATTGCGAGGAAACGTGAGGTGAATCAGGGTTTTTACCTGATTTTGTGCTGATCAGAATTTTTTTTCTTTTACCCCCTTGAAGGGGAGATTCCTCATCCCCATTTCTCTGGTCACCAGCCGGGAAACCACGTAAGGTCCGGCGCCACCCATAACAGATACGGACTTTCTCAAAGGAGAGTTATCAATGAATATTCGTCCATTGCATGATCGCGTGATCGTCAAGCGCAAAGAAGTTGAAACTAAATCTGCTGGCGGCATCGTTCTGACCGGCTCTGCAGCGGCTAAATCTACCCGCGGCGAAGTGCTGGCTGTCGGCAATGGCCGTATCCTCGAAAATGGCGAAGTGAAGCCGCTGGACGTGAAAGTTGGCGACATCGTTATTTTCAACGATGGCTACGGTGTGAAATCTGAGAAGATCGACAATGAAGAAGTGTTGATCATGTCCGAAAGCGATATTCTGGCAATTGTTGAAGCGTAATCCGCGCACGACACTGAACATACGAATTTAAGGAATAAAGATAATGGCAGCTAAAGACGTAAAATTCGGTAACGACGCTCGTGTGAAAATGCTGCGCGGCGTAAACGTACTGGCAGATGCAGTGAAAGTTACCCTCGGTCCGAAAGGCCGTAACGTAGTTCTGGATAAATCTTTCGGTGCACCGACCATCACCAAAGATGGTGTTTCTGTTGCTCGTGAAATCGAACTGGAAGACAAGTTCGAAAATATGGGGGCGCAGATGGTAAAAGAAGTTGCCTCTAAAGCGAACGACGCTGCGGGCGACGGTACTACCACTGCAACCGTACTGGCTCAGGCTATCATCACTGAAGGTCTGAAAGCTGTTGCTGCGGGCATGAACCCGATGGACCTGAAACGTGGTATCGACAAAGCTGTTTCCGCTGCAGTTGAAGAACTGAAAGCGCTGTCTGTACCGTGCTCTGACTCTAAAGCGATTGCTCAGGTTGGTACTATCTCCGCTAACTCCGACGAAACCGTAGGTAAACTGATCGCCGAAGCGATGGACAAAGTCGGTAAAGAAGGTGTTATCACCGTTGAAGACGGTACCGGTCTGCAAGACGAACTGGACGTGGTTGAAGGTATGCAGTTTGACCGCGGCTACCTGTCTCCTTACTTCATCAACAAGCCGGAAACTGGCGCTGTTGAACTGGAAAGCCCGTTCATCCTGCTGGCTGACAAGAAAATCTCCAACATCCGCGAAATGCTGCCGGTTCTGGAAGCTGTTGCAAAAGCAGGCAAACCGCTGCTGATCATCGCTGAAGATGTTGAAGGCGAAGCGCTGGCAACTCTGGTTGTTAACACCATGCGCGGCATCGTGAAAGTGGCTGCGGTTAAAGCACCGGGCTTCGGCGATCGTCGTAAAGCTATGCTGCAGGATATCGCAACCCTGACTGGCGGTACTGTAATCTCTGAAGAGATCGGTATGGAGCTGGAAAAAGCAACTCTGGAAGACCTGGGTCAGGCTAAACGTGTTGTGATCAACAAAGACACCACCACCATTATCGATGGCGTGGGTGAAGAAGCTGCAATCCAGGGCCGTGTTGCTCAGATCCGTCAGCAGATTGAAGAAGCAACTTCTGACTACGACCGTGAAAAACTGCAGGAGCGAGTAGCGAAACTGGCAGGCGGCGTTGCAGTTATCAAAGTAGGTGCTGCTACCGAAGTTGAAATGAAAGAGAAAAAAGCACGCGTTGAAGACGCCCTGCACGCGACCCGTGCTGCGGTAGAAGAAGGCGTGGTTGCTGGTGGTGGTGTTGCGCTGATTCGCGTAGCGTCTAAGCTGGCTGACCTGCGTGGTCACAACGAAGACCAGAACGTGGGTATCAAAGTTGCACTGCGTGCGATGGAAGCTCCGCTGCGTCAGATCGTACTGAACTGCGGCGAAGAACCGTCTGTTGTTGCTAACACTGTTAAAGGTGGCGACGGCAACTACGGTTACAACGCAGCAACCGAAGAATATGGCAACATGATCGACATGGGTATTCTGGATCCAACCAAAGTAACTCGTTCTGCTCTGCAGTACGCAGCTTCTGTGGCTGGCCTGATGATCACCACCGAGTGCATGGTTACCGACCTGCCGAAAAACGATGCAGCTGACTTAAGCGCTGCTGGCGGTATGGGCGGCATGGGTGGTATGGGCGGCATGATGTAATTGCCCTGCACCTCGCAGAAATAGTGAAACCCTCAGGCAGAAATGTCTGGGGGTTTTTCTTTTGGTCATCTTTCTAGTATAAGATTCAGACACGGACGACGCGAGTGACGTCCAGCTCATTGATTATGGGGAATAACATGCACGTAAAATACTTAGCAGGGATTGTTGGTGCCGCGCTACTGATGGCGGGTTGTAGCTCCAGCAACGAATTGAGTGCAGCTGGTCAGAGTGTACGCATTGTGGACGAGCAGCCAGGCGCAGAGTGCCAGCTGATTGGTACCGCGACAGGCAAGCAAAATAACTGGCTTTCCGGGCAACACGGTGAAGAGGGCGGTTCTATGCGCGGTGCGGCAAACGATCTGCGTAATCAGGCGGCAGCAATGGGCGGTAACGTGATTTATGGTATCAGCAGCCCGACACAAGGTATGTTGTCCAGCTTTGTTCCGACTGACAGTCAGATTATCGGTCAGGTATATAAGTGCCCGAACTGATGTGATTCAGAAGCTGGATGGTAAACGTGTCATTGCCTGATGCGCTTCGCTTATCAAGCCTACATCGTGTACTGCAACTAATTGAATGTTCGAGAGTTCGTAGGCTGTATAAGGCGTTTACGGCGTATCCGGCACGCTTAACGATCACGTTATCTGCAATCTGAGGCTGGATGGCTCTCCAGCCTCGCATTAGCAAAGATGGGATTATTTCGTCTGTGGTGCGGCTTTGCTGATGGACTGAACACGTAAGTGATGCAGTGCGCGCAGGCATTGATCCTGACTCAGTGGTTGGGCGTTATTTGCAGCCACGGTACGGACATAAACCTGACATGGCACGCCAGCAAGTTTTTTCAGTCTTGGGCTGAAATCAAGCATTCGGCGAGTGATCGCCTCCACTTCTTTACCCGGCGTCGCTTCACGCGTTTTTACCACAGCTCCGCTAAATTGCTCTTTACCACTCTCATCTTTAAAACGATAAAGTACCGCCAGATAGTGGGTAAACAGGTTATGTTTCCATTCCGGTTGGGAATAGGTGTCATATTCCAGATTCCCATTATCCTGGCAGTCGACATCATACAGCGGCAGAAAATCTAACAGCGATGTAATACGTAACGCCAGTTCACGCATTTCTGCATTATTAATTGCGTGAATGATTGCTCGCGCCAGCATTTCCATCTGCAACTCATTCACTGTTAATTCACATTTGCTGCCATCATGCAGAGTTAATGCAAATGTGAGGTTTTCTCCCTGATTATCTGCAAGCGCCAGCGTGTTAACGCGGCGATTAATATCGGCATTTCTAAGCTCATCAACCTTAATTTCCGGGATGTTTTCCGCCATCTTTTTCATAGCTTTATCGCGCGCTTGCTCATACTGAAGTCGGGCATCAGCGTCGAGCTTATGTTTCTGATACAGACGACTTTCCAGCGCAATCAGCAAGTCCCGTAATTCCATAACAGACATGAAGAATAATGATTCTTTATTGCGAGGTTCTTTAATTTTCAGCGCCAGTGCAATGAAATTATTACTCTTACGAATAACACCAGTATTAACGCCCTTGATGCTTATGGCCATATAGGTTCTCCCTAACCATTTCTCAATTAAATAATTAATTTTAATTTATAATTCAGATGAATTATTTTCATAGCAATGGTTGTTAAAATAGCACAACTCAGGGGGCTCGCTCTATATAAACAAAAAAGAATGATTAATTATTTGTATCAATTATAAAAACCATGAAAAATATCATTTCAAGTGAATAATCACAGCGAATTTTATCCGATATCCGTAAGTTTGCTGTAACGGCGTAGATTAAACGTCCCTGTCTAATCAGTTACTGCTGGCGTAGCTGGAGATCCAGCGGCGTTTTACTGGGTTCGCCGCCAATCTCGCGCGCCAGTTTCGGTACCAGATATCCAGATACCAGCGTCAGCAACTCACGCATAATCTGCCGTGCTTCGTCATCACTCACCATAAAATGCGCTGCGCCCTGCACTTTATCGAGTACATGCAGGTAATACGGCATCACGCCCGCATCAAACAATGCATTACTCAGGTTGGCCAGTGTTTGCGCGTTATCGTTCACGCCACGCAGTAAAACACTCTGATTAAGCAGGGTGACGCCGACCCGGCGCAATTTAGCCATCGCCTGACGGAACGTTTCATCTACCTCATTGGCATGGTTGATATGATTCACTAGCAAGATTTGCAGCGTAGAACGAGCAAAGCGTTCAACCAGCGCTTCTGTGATGCGTGCCGGAATCACAATCGGCAGACGGCTGTGAATGCGCAGACGCTTGATATGCGGGATGGTTTCCAGTTGCGTGAGCAACCAGTCCAGCTCGTGATCTTTCGCCATCAACGGATCGCCGCCGGAGAAAATGATTTCGTCCAGCTCTGGATGCGCAGCAACATACTCAAGCGCCACCTTCCAGTTACGCTTGTTGCCTTGATTCTCGGCATACGGGAAATGGCGGCGGAAACAATAGCGGCAATTTACCGCGCAGCCGCCTTTGACCAGCAGTAGCGCCCGGTTATGGTATTTGTGCAACAATCCTGGTACCACACTGTGCTGCTCTTCCAGTGGATCGGTGGAGAATCCGGGGGCGGCGATGTACTCATCTTGTGAAGTAAGTACCTGACGCAAAAGTGGATCATCAGGATTGCCTTTCTCCATGCGTTCAATAAATGAGCGAGGTACACGCAGGGCAAACAGCTTTTTGGCACTACGACCGGCTAACAGTTTTTCGTTCGCGTCTATCTTCAAAAGACGCAGAAGTTCATCGGGATCGGTCACAACATCGGCAAGTTGCGTTAACCAATCTTCTCTGGATGGGGTATTTAGGGTTACAATGTGCGCCATTTTGTGGCTTAGCTACCAATTAACAAATTTCAGAGGGCCTTATGGCAACATACTATAGCAACGATTTTCGTGCTGGTCTTAAAATCATGTTAGATGGCGAACCTTATGCGGTTGAAGCCAGTGAGTTCGTGAAACCGGGTAAAGGTCAGGCATTCGCTCGCGTTAAACTGCGTCGTTTGCTGACGGGGACTCGCGTAGAAAAAACGTTCAAATCTACTGATTCCGCTGAAGGCGCTGATGTTGTCGATATGAACCTGACTTACCTGTACAACGATGGTGAGTTCTGGCACTTCATGAACAACGAAACCTTCGAACAGCTTTCTGCTGATGCTAAAGCCATTGGCGACAACGCTAAATGGCTGCTGGATCAGGCAGAGTGCATCGTAACCCTGTGGAATGGTCAGCCGATTTCCGTAACTCCGCCGAACTTTGTTGAACTGGAAGTCGTTGATACTGATCCGGGCCTGAAAGGCGATACCGCAGGTACTGGCGGCAAACCAGCGACCCTGTCTACTGGCGCTGTGGTTAAAGTTCCGCTGTTCGTACAGATCGGCGAAGTCATCAAAGTGGATACCCGCTCTGGTGAGTATGTTTCTCGCGTGAAGTAATGCGGTTGTGGTGCGGCCTTCTGGTCGCACCATCACTTTTCAGGTTAGATATGATGAAACGTCTTATCCTTCTTGCTTTACTTGCCAGCACGCTGCTTACAGGCTGTAACACCGCTCGCGGTTTCGGTGAAGATATCAAACATCTCGGCAATTCTATTTCCCGCGCAGCCAGCTAATTTTTTCTTCTTTTCTGAAAAAACATCGTATTTCCGTCATTTTTCGTGATGTTGTCTATTATTAATTTGCTATAGGCAAACACAAATAACATTACTTAAAAGGAAGACGTTATGGTTAAGAAGACAATTGCAGCGATCTTTTCTGTTCTGGTGCTTTCCTCCGTATTAACCGCCTGTAACACCACGCGCGGCGTCGGTGAAGATATTTCCGAAGGTGGCAGCGCAATTTCTGGTGCAGCGACAAAAGCACAGCAATAAGCAATAACAGTGCGGCAGCTGTGCCGTGCCGTTTGAGGCTTATGGTAAACGCAAAACTGCCTGATGCGCTTCGCTTATCAGGCCTACATTTCCCATACATTATATTGAACTTGCACGATTTTGTAGGCTGGATAAGGCGTTTACGCCGCATCCGGCATAAACCACGCGTGTTTTGTCAACAATGTGTAACGGTGCGACAGCTGTGTCGTGCCGTTTGTTTTTTCTGCGATAGTCACTAAGGTAATAGTTGAAATTCCCCTGCCACCTGGCAAAATATCCGTTCAACTATCAGCTTTGCGGGACGACCTGCAAACGCGTCTTTTCATCGGGGACGGCCCCAATTCTTCGGAGCCTGATATGTCCTGGATTATCTTAGTTATTGCTGGTCTGCTGGAAGTGGTATGGGCCGTTGGCCTGAAATATACTCACGGCTTTAGTCGTTTGACGCCAAGTGTTATTACCGTGACGGCGATGATCGTCAGTATGGCGCTACTTGCCTGGGCGATGAAATCACTGCCGGTAGGTACGGCTTATGCCGTGTGGACAGGGATTGGCGCGGTTGGCGCGGCTATCACCGGTATTGTGTTACTTGGCGAGTCCGCTAACCCGATGCGTCTGGCGAGTCTGGCGTTAATCGTATTGGGGATTATTGGTCTGAAACTCAGCACTCATTAACTACCGGGTTGCTGTACCCAAATAAATTTACTGACGTCAAACCCTTCCCGGGTCGCAACTGCCAGCATCTCCTGTTTCACTTTGTCAGAAATGGTTGGTGTGCGGGAGAGTATCCACAGGTAGTCGCGGTCCGGGCCGCAAACCAGCGCGTGGCGGTACTCCCGGTCAAGTGCGATGACATTATAACCGCCGTAGAATGGCCCAAAGAACGATACTTTCAAGGCTGCGCGACGCGGATTTCCGGTAAAGTACGCTTTTCCTTCACTTTGCTGCCACATCTCTCTGTCCGGGTTGTAGCCTTTATTAATGACATTCAGGCCGCCGTCATCCCGCAGGCTATACGTCGCAGTCACTTTCTCCAGCCCGCGTTCAAAGCGGTGATCAAAACGGGCAATCTCATACCAGGTACCGAGATAGCGTTTGGTATCGAAATTATTTACTACGGTCACGCCACGTGGTGGTGTGGGAGAACTACAGGCAACGACCAGAAATGCCGCTGTCGCTACGGCAACGAGAGGGAGCAGACGCATAGACGTTTCCTTACTGTTTTTTTCTAAGTGTAGATGACAGCAAGGAAAAGCGGAGAAAAGGTCCGAAAATTCGGACCTGATGAAATTTTATTGTAGGGCGTTGAGGATCTGCCAGGCGGCGGCGACTCTCACAGGGTTTGGATAGTTTTTGTTAGCCAGCATCACAATACCCAGCTCTTTTTCTGGGATAAACGCGACATAGCTACCAAATCCGCCGGTCGCCCCCGTTTTATGTACCCATGATGCGCGCACTGCAGGCGCTGGGGGCGTAATCGCTTTTACGGGACGTGCCGCCAGTGCAATTTTATTGTCGCTGCCGTTAATGATGATGTCAGGATTTACCGGCCAGTCCAGCATTTCCCAGCCCAGCCCCTGATACATATCGCCAGATTGCCAGTAGCGAGATTGCGCCAGTTGGATACCTTGCTGAAGAGTTTTGTCTTTGATCTCCTGGGGATTCATATTGCTTTGCAGCCAGCGGGCCATATCTTCAATCGTCGATTTCACACCGTAAGCTTCAGCATCTAACGCCCCTGGTGAAACATGTACTGCCTTACCTTCGCGATATCCCCAGGCATAATTCTTTTCTTCCGCTGATGGCACATTAATCCACGTATGGGTGAGTTTGAGAGGCTGGAAAACACGAGTTTGCATCGCCTGTTCAAAGCTTAAACCAGACGGCTTCACAACCAGTGCGCCGAACAAACCAATACTGGAATTCGCGTACAAACGTTGTGTTCCTGGCGCCCATTCAGGCTGCCAGTTTTGATAGAAACGTAGCAGGTCCGTTGCGGATTTAACGTCATCCGGCACCTGCAATGGCAGGCCGCCAGCGGTATAGGTTGCGAGATGTAATAGTGTGATCCTATTCCACTGTTTAGCGGTAAGTTCAGGCCAGTATTTTGTGACGGGATCGCTTAGAGTGATTTCCTCTCGTGCAATAGCGTCGCCACTAAGCACGCCGGTAAATGTTTTGCTCACCGAACCTAGCTCAAATAATGTTTGCTGCGTGACGGGCCGATTTTTTTCCACGTCCGCATAGCCCCAGGTAAAGTAATAAGGCTTGCCCTGATAAATCACCGCCACAGCCATGCCGGGGATTTGCTGTTGCTCAATGAGTGGCGTCATTGTGCGATGCACAATCTCGTTGATCTGTTGTTCGCTGTGGGAGGCGGCAAGTGTGGAGTAAGAGATGGCGAGCAGTAAGGCGCAGAGCGTCGTTTTGAACATAGGAGCTGTTTTCCATACAAAACGGCCCGCCAGAGGCGGGCCGGATTTACATTGACGATACGTTAGATTGTAACGATACCGACCAGCGTGACAACTGTCAGAATAGCAGCCAGACCGTAGAAAACCCATTTTCCCGCAGGCACGTGGATTTTCAGGTCATGCATCGCGTGGTGCATACGGTGTAAACCACACCACAGCGGCAGGACGATCATCAGGAACAGGAATACGCGACCAATGAAGCTCTGCGCAAACGCCAGAATGCGTTCATAGCTCAGCGCATCACCTGGGAACAGGCCCAGCGGCAACATAATGCCGACGAGCAGAACCATTACCGGTGCGATGATCGCGCCCCACATGCCGCCTGCACCGAAGAGGCCCCAGAATACCGGTTCGTCAGAACGCTTTGGATTTGGATTAATCATCTCAGGCTCCTTACCAGTACAGGGCAACAAACAGGATTACGATGGTGGCAACCACGGTTACCGCCCAGAGACCTTTGATAATCGGCTCTGGCCCCATTTTTTCGTCTTTTACAATGATATTGGCGGCTTTCGGCGCCAGTTCAAACCAGGTTTTGGTGTGCAGCAAGGCTGCCGCCAGAGTGATCAGGTTAATGATCACGATAACCGGGTTTTGTAAAAAGTCGACGAATCCCGCCCAGGCTTCCGGGCCGTTTTTCAGGGCAAACAGCCCGAAAATCAGTTCAATGCTGAACCACACAGCCGGAACTGCCGTGCCTTCGCGCAGCATGTAAAAGCGATAAAACGGCAATTTTTTCCACCAGGTGGACGTCATTGGCCGTACATACGGTTTACGTTTAGTCGTCATGTTGCACTCCTTAGCGTGGTTTCAGGGTAGCGATAAGAAAGTCTTTCGAACTTTCTACTTTGCCCTGCTGAATGGCTGCAGCCGGATCGACGTGTTTCGGGCAGACTTCGGAGCAGTAGCCCACGAAAGTACAGCTCCATACGCCGTTCTGGCTGTTTAACTGCGCCATACGCTCCTTCTTACCGTGGTCGCGGCTATCTTCGTTATAACGATGTGCCAGCGTAATGGCAGCCGGACCGATGAACTCTGGGTTCAGGCCGAACTGCGGGCATGCGGCATAGCACAGACCACAGTTGATGCAACCGGAGAACTGGTGATACTTCGCCATCTGCGCAGGAGTCTGAATGTTAGTACCCTGATCCGCAGTGCGGGAGTTGCCGATGATGTACGGTTTGATCGCTTCCAGGCTTTCGATGAAGTGAGTCATATCAACAACCAGATCGCGTTCGATCGGGAAGTTCGCTAACGCTTCAACCTTCATACCGTCGGTGTAGTCACGCAGGAAGGTTTTACATGCCAGTTTCGGCACGTTGTTAACCATCATGCCGCAGGAACCGCAAATCGCCATACGGCAGGACCAGCGGTAGCTCAGGTCCGGCGCCAGGTTGTCTTTGATATAGCCCAGCGCATCCAGCAACGAGGTGGTTGCGTCATAAGGCACTTCATAGAATGCGCTATGCGGTGCGGTATCGACTTCCGGGTTATAGCGCACCACCTCAATTTTCAGGTTCTTCATCTCAGCCATTCGCCTTCTCCTTCTTATTGGCTGCTTCCGCTTTATCGGCTGCATCCGCTTCGCCACCGTAAACGCGTTTGGCTGGCGGCAGCGTAGTAATCTTCACGTCGCTGTACTCCAGGCGAGTAGTGCCATCAGCATCGCGGAAGGCGAGGGTATGTTTGAGGAAGTTGACGTCGTCACGCTCGGTGCAACCTTCGTCCAGACGCTGGTGCGCGCCGCGGGACTCTTTACGCGCCATTGCGGAGTGCGCCATACATTCGGCAACGTTCAGACCGTGGCCCAGCTCAATGGTGTAGAGCAGGTCGGTGTTGAACACGCTGGAAGTGTCGGTGATACGTACGCGCTTGAAGCGTTCCTGTAGTTCCGCCAGCTTGTCGATGGTTTTCTGCATCAGTTCCGGCGTACGGTAGATACCGCAACCTTCTTCCATAGCGAGACCCATTTCGTCGCGGATCTTCGCCCAGTTTTCGCCGCCATCCTGGTTAACCAGATCTTTCAGACGTTGTTCAACGGCTGCGGCTTGTGCTTCGATTGCCGCTTCGTTGCCGTTACCGGCCGTGGCGGCACGCTCCGTCGCTTGTTCACCAGCCAGGCGACCAAAGACCACCAGTTCCGCCAGTGAGTTGGAGCCCAGACGGTTTGCGCCGTGCAGACCGACAGAGGAACATTCGCCCACGGCGAACAGACCCTTAATGCGGGTTTCGCAGTTCTGATCGGTTTCGATACCGCCCATGGTGTAGTGTGCGGTCGGACGTACTGGGATCGGTTCTTTAACCGGATCGACGCCAACATACGCTTTTGCCAGTTCGCAGATAAACGGCAGACGTTCGTGCAGTTTTTTCTCACCCAGGTGACGCAGGTCGAGGTATACCACATCGCCACGCGGCGTAGAGATAGTGTTGCCTTTGCGCCACTCGTGCCAGAAGGCCTGAGAAACTTTGTCGCGTGGACCCAGTTCCATATATTTGTTTTTCGGTTCGCCCAGCGGAGTTTCTGGCCCCATGCCGTAGTCTTGCAGATAGCGGTAGCCATTTTTGTTGACCAGAATACCGCCTTCACCACGGCAACCTTCGGTCATCAGGATACCGGAACCTGGCAGACCCGTCGGGTGATACTGAACGAATTCCATATCACGCAGTGGAACACCATGGCTCAACGCCATACCCATGCCGTCACCGGTTACAATACCGCCGTTAGTGTTGTAGCGATAAACGCGACCCGCACCGCCTGTAGCCATAACTACTGCGTTAGCACGGATCTGTACCAGCGTGCCTTCCATCATGTTCATTGCCACCAGGCCGCGAACATGACCATCATCGACCAGAATATCCAGTACGAAGTGTTCGTCAAAACGCTGGATCTGTGGGAACTGTAGAGAGGTCTGGAACAGAGTATGAAGCATATGGAAGCCGGTCTTATCGGCGGCGAACCAGGTACGCTCGATTTTCATACCGCCGAAGCGACGTACGTTGACGCTACCATCCGGGCGACGACTCCATGGGCAGCCCCACAGTTCCAGTTGGGTCATCTCGGTTGGGCAGTGATGGACGAAATAATCCACAACATCCTGCTCACATAACCAGTCGCCACCTGCTACTGTATCGTGAAAGTGATATTCGAAGCTGTCATGATCCTGCGCGACAGCGGCGGAGCCCCCTTCTGCAGCAACGGTATGACTGCGCATCGGGTATACTTTTGAGATTAGTGCGATTTTTGCATTTGGGTTTGCCTGCGCGGCAGCAATTGCAGCACGTAATCCCGCGCCACCGGCACCTACAATGGCAAGATCGGCTTGAAAGGTTTGCACGACATTCCTCCAGATTGTTTTTATCCCACAGTCACGTACTTCAGAGTAAGTACCTGAAAGTTACGCACTGCGAACGCTATTCCACTGCTCCTTTATAGGTACAACAGTATAGTCTGATGGATAAGTCTGAAATTTGACGAGATCGATTTTTTTAGCGTGCCAGGAGGCTAAATTATCACTGAAGATGATTAATTTAATTACTAAACCATCAGTTTGCGGTTTTTTTAGTCACTCCCCATCACGGCCTGATCCTTGCGTAAAATTTGTCTCTCCGTCGCGTTACGAGTAGACTTCGTGCCCTTGTTAAAAACTGGAGATTTCACTATGAGCGAAACGGCATCCTGGCAGCCGAGCGCATCTATTCCTAACTTGTTAAAACGCGCGGCGATTATGGCGGAAATCCGTCGCTTCTTTGCCGATCGTGGAGTGCTGGAGGTGGAGACGCCTTGTATGAGTCAGGCGACGGTAACGGATATTCATCTGGTCCCGTTTGAGACACGTTTCGTTGGCCCCGGACACTCCCAGGGGATGAATCTTTGGTTAATGACCAGCCCGGAATATCACATGAAACGCCTGCTGGTAGCAGGTTGTGGTCCCGTATTCCAGTTATGCCGCAGCTTCCGTAATGAAGAGATGGGGCGTTATCACAACCCTGAATTCACCATGCTGGAGTGGTATCGACCGCATTATGATATGTACCGGTTGATGAATGAGGTTGATGATCTTCTGCAGCAGGTGTTGGATTGTCCGGCCGCAGAAAGCCTTTCTTATCAACAAGCTTTTCTGCGTTATCTGGAAGTTGACCCGCTCTCTGCCGATAAAACACAGTTGCGGGAAGCCGCGGCGAAACTGGATTTGAGCAATGTTGCCGATACCGAAGAAGATCGCGACACACTGCTACAACTGTTATTTACCTTTGGCGTAGAGCCAAACATAGGTAAAGAGAAACCGACCTTTGTTTATCACTTCCCTGCCAGCCAGGCATCTCTGGCGCAAATCAGTACTGAGGATCATCGGGTCGCGGAACGCTTCGAGGTTTACTATAAAGGTATTGAACTGGCGAATGGTTTCCATGAGTTGACGGATGCTCATGAACAGCAACAACGCTTCGAACAGGATAACCGTAAACGTGCGGCGCGCGGTTTACCACAACATCCTATCGACAAGAATCTGATTGATGCTCTGGAAGTGGGCATGCCCGACTGTTCCGGCGTGGCGCTGGGCGTTGACCGCCTGGTGATGTTGGCGCTGGGAGCGGAGACTCTGGCAGAAGTGATTGCCTTTAGCGTTGACCGGGCATAATTCTGAAAAATCACTGAATTAACGACACAGAATGGCGTAACTGGCGCCATTCTGTAGCATATTTTTTCATTTTTCTGCCAAAGCCTACAATTTAAGACTGGATGTTTGTTATCATCCGGGTATCAATTCTGTATTGGTTTTTATGCTGCCCATCAATCGGTGGGTAGTACAGTTCAATTGGCGCGTTTAATATACGTGCTGAAATGAAGGATGGTTTCATGCCTCACTCGGTAAAAAAGATGAGTCTGATTGGACTCATATTGATGATCTTTACTTCCGTATTTGGATTTGCCAATAGCCCATCAGCGTATTACTTAATGGGGTATAGTGCGATTCCCTTTTATATATTTTCTGCATTGTTATTCTTTATTCCATTCGCCCTAATGATGGCTGAAATGGGAGCTGCTTATCGTAAAGAAGAAGGCGGCATCTATTCCTGGATGAATAATAGCGTCGGACCGCGTTTTGCCTTTATTGGCACATTTATGTGGTTTTCCTCTTATATTATCTGGATGGTGAGTACCTCCGCTAAAGTATGGGTACCATTTTCTACCTTCCTCTACGGTAGCGATATGACTCAGCACTGGCGCATTGCCGGTCTGGAGCCAACGCAGGTAGTCGGTCTGTTGGCGGTGGCCTGGATGATTCTGGTAACTGTTATTGCCTCGAAGGGAATTAATAAAATTGCCCGAATTACCGCAGTGGGCGGTATTGCAGTAATGTGTCTTAATTTAGTATTACTGTTAGTGAGTATTATCATTTTGTTATTAAATGGTGGTCATTTCGCGCAAGATATTAATTTTATGGTATCTCCAAATCCGGGATATCAGTCTGGTCTGGCGATGTTATCGTTTGTTGTATTTGCTATTTTTGCTTACGGTGGAATTGAAGCCGTTGGCGGGCTGGTAGATAAAACAGAAAATCCAGAAAAGAACTTTGCTAAAGGGATTATTTTTGCCGCTATTGTTATTTCAATTGGTTATTCGCTGGCAATATTTTTATGGGGCGTCAGTACTAACTGGCAGCAGGTATTAAGTAACGGTTCTGTTAACCTCGGTAATATTACTTATGTGCTGATGAAGAGTCTGGGGATGTCGCTGGGTAACGCGTTGCATTTATCACCTGAAACGTCGTTGTCGCTGGGCGTATGGTTTGCGCGTATTACAGGACTTTCCATGTTCCTTGCCTACACCGGCGCGTTCTTTACGCTCTGTTATTCGCCGTTAAAAGCGATTATCCAGGGGACGCCGAAAGCGTTGTGGCCAGAGCCGATGACGCGCCTGAACGCGATGGGAATGCCATCTGTCGCCATGTGGATGCAGTGTGCTCTGGTCACTGTTTTCATTCTGTTGGTTTCATTTGGTGGGGGGACGGCCTCGGCGTTCTTTAACAAGTTGACGCTGATGGCGAACGTGTCTATGACGCTGCCTTATCTGTTCCTCGCGCTGGCTTTCCCGTTTTTTAAAGCGCGTCAGGATCTCGACAGACCGTTTGTTATTTTTAAAACGCACATGTCGGCAATGATTGCGACGGTGGTGGTCGTGCTGGTGGTGACTTTTGCGAACGTCTTCACCATCATCCAGCCGGTAGTTGAAGCCGGAGACTGGGACAGCACATTGTGGATGATTGGCGGCCCGGTCTTTTTCTCGCTGTTAGCGATGGCGATTTACCAGAACTATTGCAGCCGTATGGCGAACAAGCCTGAGCTGGCACTGGACTGATCATGTGAAATCCTGCAACTCATCGTCTCTCCGGCGATGAGTTGTCTGGTAAGGAAGACGTTATGGACGACGGTAGTCGGGATCCAGTGATAACCGAAGATGAAATCAGGGCGCTGCAATTTTCTGCACAGGACATTGCAGAAATAGAGCACGTTATCCTTTCTTTTGCCGATGCCCGCCACACCCGCAAAGTAGCGATGGTGGTCGGTAATACCATTAATATCCTCAAAGATCGCGATGGTTCGCGGTGGGGAAACCTGCCTGATATCTATTGCACTTACCTGATCAGGTGTCTGGTTTTTCGTGGGGAATTAATCGGGTATGGGGATTTGTTCCGCATGCGTTATAGCGAAATTAAACTGCCGATTGAAACATCATGAGTGCGCGTCAGTTTATTTTATGCTGCATTTGGTTCTTCGTATCTGTTCTCTGGATTCTGATACTGTCCACGCTGGACAAAGAGTGGATGATTGAGGAGAGGGGAGTTAAAAATATCTGCGATGTGTTGGAATATCTTGAAAATGACGATACCCGCGATATTGGTGTGATAATGACGTTACCGCTTTTTTTCCCCTTTCTCTGGTTCACGCTGCGGCGAAAAAAACGCGGTTGGCTTATGTATGCCACCGCGCTGACCATTTTCAGCTACTGGCTGTGGCAATTTTTCCTGCGCTATCAATTTTGTTGGTGATTGAAGCTGCCAGATTCACATCCGGCAGCTTCACGCATTACAAACTTCCCACCTGACGTCCTTTACCTGCAGAAGTCAGCGTTCTTCCCGTTTGCTTGCCGTTCAGACTTTCCAGACGCATCTGGAAGGGCGGGAATGGCATATCGATACCGTGGGCGTGGAAGCCCGCCAGAATTAGCTGGTGGATTTCATGGCGTAGCGGCATGCGGTGGCCCATTTCGGCAGCGTAAATACGCAACTCGAAAATCTGAATCCCCTGTTGCAGATCCACCAGAAAAGCTTCCGGCGCCGGATTGTCGAGCACCAGCGAGCAGCGCCGCGCTGCCGTAAGCAGGATTTCCGTCACTTCTTTACTGTTGGCATCGGCAGGGGCCGGAATTGTCAGCACCACGCGCGTTACCGAGTCAGAGAGTGACCAGTTGATAAACTGCTCAGTAATAAACGCCTTGTTCGGCACGATAATCTCTTTACGGTCCCAGTCGCTGATAGTGGTGGCGCGAGTGTTAATTTTCGTCACGCTACCGGTGAGATCGCGGATTGTCACAGTATCGCCAATGCGAATCGGTTTTTCGAACAGGATAATCAGGCCAGAGATAAAGTTGGCGAAAATCTCTTGCAAACCAAAGCCCAGACCAACACCGAGCGCGGCGACCAGCCACTGCAATTTCGACCACTCAATGCCAATCATCGAGAAGCCAACCAGACCGCCAATCAGCATCAGCAGATATTTGGTGATGGTGGTGATGGCGTACCCCGTACCTGGTGTTAAATCCAGATGCTGCAAAATCGCCAGTTCCAGCAGGGCAGGCAGGTTGCGCACCAGTTGCGTAGTGATGATAAACACCAGAATGGCAATCAGCACTGCGCCAAGGGTAATCGGCTCCAGGCTTTCCACGCCCCGTACTGTTGAAGTGACATCCCACAGCGAAATATTTTCGAGGAAGCCGAAAGCGGAATGAATTTCCGACCACAGTACGATGACTGAAAGCAGGGCGATCAGCATCAGAATTGAACGAACCAGTCGCAAGGACTGGGCACTGATGGCATCGAGATCGACTTCACTTTCATCTACCTCAATCGCCCCTTCCGGGCTACTGTGGTGATGCGCTTCTTCTTCGCCACGCGCGCGCTGCGCCAGCATTTCTGCCCGGCGATGTTTCGCGCGATCAAATGCCAATCTGCGCCGCTGGATTAACATCCAGCGGCGGATAACGTAGTAAATCACCAACAGCAGGAACCAGATGGCAACTGAGGTTTCCAGTCTCGCTAATAGCGCCTGCGCTGTTGCCAGGTAACCGACCGCGGATGCCAGAATGGCAACCAGCGGCGCGCCAATCATCATGTTCCATAACATATGGTTGGCAATATTGTCCCCGCTGCCTTCTTTATTGAGATACAGCGGGATCCCGGCCTTTTTCAGACTGAGAGTAACAACCGCCAGCGCACCACAGATGAGGATGAAGCAGAGTCGTCCCAGCGAACCGGAAAACTCACGGTCGTTGAGATTATCGAACATCATCAACGCCATAATCAGCGGTACGATAAGCCCAATGCTCATCAGGTAGTAGCGCATCCCACGAGAAACCCGTTCGCGCGGCCAACCAAAATGGGCGATAAACAAGCCGTTAGGCCGGGCAAAGGCAGCGCAAATCATCACCACCCATAGCAGCGGCACGGTGGCCGTTACGCCATCGCCAATCGCTACCGCTAACGGATAAGGCCACGCCTCGCGCAGCCCGTAACCCAACGTCATCCACAGCACCGGCAGCGGTGAAGCAACGAGTATCGACCAGAAAAGCGTCCGTAACGTCAGCCAGAAGTGATCCTGAGTCACTTTGCCGACTTTTGCTGCCGAACGTTCGAGAAAACGAGTGAAATAGCGGCGTGAGTAAATACTGCAACCGACCAGAATCAACGCCCCAAACAGAGGCAAAAGCGTCTCTTTGCTGGTTAGCATCATGATGCTGGCTTTGCCCAACTGACTGAAGGTGTCCAGTGAGATCAGACGACGCAGATCCTGAGCGATCTCCAGCGGCCAGGCGATGGTCATTGGACGCACGTCAGAGGTCCAGAACAGATAGCGGTGTGTCGCTTCGTTCACCTCTTTCAGTGCATCCTCCAGTTGCCCGTTGGAAACTTTCAGCTTAGTCAGTTCGAGCAGTAGCGTGTCGCCGCCCTGCAACAATGAATTCAGCAATTCACGCTGAGTACGCAGTTGGGCTTCGAGAATGCGATTTTGCTCGGCGGTCAGCGGCTGACCGTCGGCCTGATGGATTTGTCGTAGTTGCGGCTGCTTGTTTAGCAGATCCTCATAGCGCAACCGTTGCACGCGTAACTGGGTCATTTCGGTATCCAGTTGTTGCGGTTTGGGCATTTCCGGCAAGCGCGCTACCTGTGCCCGTAACGCTTCGCCGAGCAGGTTTGATGACCCCAGCCATTGTGACTGTTCACGCAGCGTATTCAGTGCCTGCCTGACCTGTAACGTCTGGCTGGCAGCCTGGCGCTGTTGCGAAGCCACTAAATCCATTCGCTGTGCCTGCTGATTCAGCGCTGCCGATAGTTCACGGTTAATTTTGAACTGTGCGACGATATCTTTCGGCAAATCGGCGCTGCTTTCCGCCAGTTGCTCGGTGCTTTCCAGCGCCCGTTCCGCCTCCAGTTGGCGCTGGCTGTTTAACTGGTTGCGTAATGTCTGCAAATACGCATCGAGTTGTTGACTCTCTTTGTCTGCCAGTTCTGAGCGTAAACGCGCTAATTCCTGGCGATTATTAGCAGAAAGTTGTGCCAGTTCGAGCTCATCGACCAATGATTTCAAACGCGCGGAGTCTGCTTGCAAAGCGAAATTTTGCGCCTGATTAAGCGGAGTATTTCCGGTGAGCGCACCCAGCCGACGCTCGACTTCATTCAACTGACGGCGAGTGTCAGTTTGCTGCTGCGGCAGTTGGTTAAGCGAATCTGCAATTTCACGGGCGCGTTCTTGTTCCTGCTGGGCCTGGCGACTTTTATCCAGCAACTGGCTACTGATCTGGAGAATTTCCTGATTTAGCGCGTCGGTGGACATCCCCGACGGCGCACTGCGCGGCTCGTCATGCATATTGTTTAATTGCGCGCGTAGAGCAGCAGAGAGCTTCGGATAATTATCAATAACGTCTTGATATTGTTTGATGCGCTCAAGGGAACCTTTTCGTTCCTCAAGCGCATTTAAGGCGGACTGGAGCGTCTCTACGACTTCCGGCTGTGCGGGTTTCGCCGCTTTCGCCTGCTCCAGTTCTTGCGAGATTTGTTTACTATCGGGGGCCGTCGCAGCGTACGCCCCCCAACTGAGGCACCAGGCCATCAGAAAAGTGATAATCAGGCGCACGTCAGCGTTTCCTTTGATGAATTAGACCTGGTCTTTTTTGTCGTCAACCAATGAGCTGGCGTCGTGTTCTGCCGGGCTCTCTTCAGCAGGAAGAGAGGACGGTTCAGCTTCTGGCGCAACAAAGGTTTCGGTAGATACTGCCAGCGGCTGGCCAATTTTCGTGACCGACAGGCTTTCCAGTTGCTCTACCAGATTCACTTTACCCGGTGCGAACAGGTTGATCACGGTAGAACCGAGTTTAAAGCGACCCATTTCCTGGCCTTTCAGCAGCGCCACAGAACCGTCGTTTTCCCCGGCAGGCCAGGTCCAGCGTTTGATGATGCCTTCGCGTGGCGGCGTAATGGTGCCCGCCCAGACGGTTTCAATGCTGCCAACAATGGTTGCACCGACCAGAATCTGCGCCATCGGACCAAATTCGGTATCGAACAGGCAGATCACGCGCTCATTACGGGCAAACAAATTCGGCACGTTCTGGGCGGTGAGATGGTTCACAGAGAAGAGATCGCCCGGTACGTAGATCATCTCACGCAGAATGCCGTTACATGGCATATGTACGCGGTGGTAATCACGCGGGGAGAGGTAAGTGGTCACAAACGTACCGTTGCGGAAGAGATCCGCCATCAGGTAGTTACCTGCCAGCAGGGCTTCAAGGCTGTAGTTATGGCCTTTGGCTTGCAGGATTTTATCTTCTTCGATTTTACCTAACTGGCTGATAACGCCATCGGCAGGCATGACCAGAACATTCGGATCGGTATTAATTGGGCGTACTTCGTCACGCAGCGGACGGACAAAGAATTCGTTAAACGTGCGATAGCTGGCGGTATCCGGCTTCTGCGCCTCTTTCATGTCGACCTTGTAGTATTTAACGAACAGATCGATAACCAGTTTTGTCAGCCATCCTGCCCGCTTGCTTGCGCCCCAACCCGCCAGGCGAGTAAGCCATAGTTTCGGCAGAATGTACTGTAGCGAAAGTTTAAATGAATTTAACAAGGTAGCCTCCAGGCCATTGTTTTGTCGTTCCTGATCCGGCGTAGAGGCCGGATCCTGAAAAAAAGGGGGACGATTCTAACGACGGTTAGCTTAATTGTCAGTCGTCCGTAGCAGAAAAGTTTTTACGCGTTTTTACCTGCGCCATGCTTTCCAGAATACGGTGATAGTTTTCGAAACGAGTTTCCGCGATTTTCCCTTCCTCAACCGCTTCACGGATAGCGCAACCCGGATCGGTATCGTGCTTGCAATTGCGATATTTGCACAAGCCTAAGTAGTCGTGGAATTCGACAAAACCCTGAGTGACTTGTTCCGCTCCCAGGTGCCAGAGGCCAAATTCACGCACTCCGGGTGAGTCGATCACGTCGCCGCCGTGCGGGAAATGATACAACCGTGCGGCAGTCGTAGTGTGCTGACCGAGACCGGAAACGTCAGACACATCATTGGTCAGAATCTCTTTTTGCAGCCCCAGCAGCGCATTCAGCAGGCTGGATTTGCCGACGCCAGACTGCCCGGCAAAGATGCTGATGCGCCCGGTCAACGCCTCTTCCAGCGGTTTCAGCCCATCCTGAGTATGGCTGGAAACCATCAATACGCGATAACCAATATTGCGGTAGATATCCATCTGCTCGTTAACGAACGCCATCCCTTCATCGTCCAGCAGATCGATTTTGTTGAGCACAATAATCGGCTCAATCTGCAAGGTTTCGCAAGCCACCAGGTAACGGTCGATAATATTGAGCGACAGCTCCGGCAAAATAGCGGAGACAATGACGATCTGGTCGATATTGGCGGCAATAGGTTTTACGCCGTCGTAGAAATCCGGGCGCGTCAATACCGAAGTACGCTCATGCACCGCCTCCACGATCCCTTTGACATTTACGCCTTCCGCCGCTGGTTTACCTGGGCGCCAGACCACGCGATCGCCGGTTACCAGCGAACGGATGGTTCGGCGAATATTGCAGCGGTGAACCTCGCCATCGGCAGATTCCACATCAGCGTGCATGCCAAAGCGACTGATGACGATGCCTTCATCGGGCTCGCCAAACAAATTGTCGTCGTAGTCGGGCTTCTCCTTAGACGTTTTTAGACGACGCTGGTGATTAGCGTTCACACGGCGCTGCTGGCCTTTGGAGAGTTTATTTTTACTCAATCGTACTGACTCCTGGTCGCCCCTGATGGGCAAAACATCTATGATACACGCAATTGTGGATCAATATAGTCACTGTGAATGGGTGGAAAATAGCATGAGTGCCAATGAAAACAACCTGATTTGGATCGATCTTGAGATGACCGGTCTGGATCCCGAGCGCGATCGCATAATTGAGATTGCCACGTTGGTGACCGATGCCAACCTGAATATTCTGGCAGAGGGGCCGACTATTGCAGTACATCAGTCTGATGAACAACTGGCGTTGATGGATGACTGGAACGTGCGCACCCATACCGCCAGCGGGCTGGTGGAGCGCGTGAAAGCGAGCACAATGGGCGATCGGGAAGCTGAACTGGCGACGCTCGAATTTTTAAAACAGTGGGTGCCTGCGGGAAAATCACCTATCTGCGGTAACAGCATCGGCCAGGATCGTCGCTTCCTGTTTAAATACATGCCGGAGCTGGAAGCCTACTTCCACTACCGTTATCTTGATGTCAGCACGCTGAAAGAGCTGGCGCGTCGCTGGAAGCCAGAAATTCTTGCTGGTTTTACCAAGCAGGGGACGCATCAGGCGATGGATGATATCCGTGAGTCGGTGGCAGAACTGGCTTACTATCGCGAGCATTTTATCAAGCTGTAAAATTTTTCCTGGTCACATAACCGCCGGAATTCTCTTGCGGCGGCGTGGTTTTGACGCTAAATTGAACGTCTTGCTGATAATTTCAGCACTTGAGATAAAAACTCAAAAAAATTTTTTAGGGGGGGTTGCAGAGGGAAAGAATTCTCGTATAATGCGCCTCCCGTAACGACGCAGAAATGCGAAATTACGAAAGCAAAAATTAAGTAGTACGCGGGAATAGCTCAGTTGGTAGAGCACGACCTTGCCAAGGTCGGGGTCGCGAGTTCGAGTCTCGTTTCCCGCTCCAAAATTTGAAAGTGCTGTGAAGCACAGACCACCCAATCGCAGTATTTCGAATTGCGACAAGGCGGCAACTGAGCGAATCCTTGGGAGCTTACAGAAGTAAGTGACTAAGGTGAGTGAAGGCAGCCAAAGCAGTAGCGGTTCGAAAGACGAAGATTAAGCGGGAATAGCTCAGTTGGTAGAGCACGACCTTGCCAAGGTCGGGGTCGCGAGTTCGAGTCTCGTTTCCCGCTCCAAAATTTGAAAGTGCTGTGAAGCACAGACCACCCAAGCGGGAATAGCTCAGTTGGTAGAGCACGACCTTGCCAAGGTCGGGGTCGCGAGTTCGAGTCTCGTTTCCCGCTCCAAATTCTTCTCTCAATAAAATATCCACAGCGACGCGATGCGTTATTGCTGGCTTTTGTTGTCTCTGGAAAACTGTTGTAAACAGAGTTATCCACAGGTTCAGGTTAAAATCTTAATTTTAGAAAAGCTTCGTACGGTGAATGGTATTTTTTTAACTAATTGATATATAACTTAAAAATTAAGATTGTATTTTGTCGTATCGATCACTTGACGATTTTTTCCGGCTTGAATTGCAATGCGTTTTTATTTTTATTCACAAGCTGTGGATGAATCAGGCGTCACGCGGCAACCCCTTTTCAATCACTCTCACCAGACGCTGTTTTTTCGGCAATTGCACTTCGACTACGCACGCATTTCGTCTCTCGATTTGCTGCGCAATCGCCCACGCTATGTGCTCATCAAGAAGTGGGTGCTCACCTTTACGGCTTTCCAGCGCTGTCAAAATCGTTTCATCCCAGGGGGCATTGCCTAATGCTACGGCGATATTACGCAGCCAACGCAGGTGACCTATACGGCGAATCGCCGATCCTTCCGTGACTTTTAAAAACGTCTCTTCGCTCCAGGCGAATAACTCAATGAGTTCCGGTGCGTGTAGCGGCTTACGCGGGCTGAAATCGTCTTCTGTCGTGAGTTGCGAATAGCGATTCCACGGGCAGATAAGCTGGCAGTCATCGCAACCGTAAATACGATTTCCCATTAACGGCCGCAGCTCTTCCGGGATAGCCCCTTCCAGTTCAATCGTCAGATAAGAAATACAACGGCGAGCATCGACAGTATATGGCTCGACGATGGCGCCGGTCGGGCAAATCGTCATGCAGGCCACGCATTTACCGCATCCTTCCTCGACCGGTTGATCCACGGGCAGCGGAATATCGACCAGCAATTCACCTAAAAAGAAGAACGAACCAGCCTCGCGATTGAGGATAAGTGAGTGCTTACCTGTCCAGCCCAGCCCCGCTTTTTCAGCTAACGGGCGCTCGAGAATAGGCGCAGAATCGACAAACGGTCTAAAATTCAGCGAAACACAATGTTGCTGAATCATCTCGCCCAGCTTTTTGAGTCGGTTGCGCAGAAGTTTGTGATAGTCACGACCCAGTGCATAACGGCTAACATAGCCGAGTTTGGGATTTTTCAGCGTGCTGGCAAACGCGGCGTTGGCAGGCAGATAATTCATCCGCACGCTGATCACGCGCAGCGTACCAGGCAATAACTCGTGGGGGCGGGCGCGCAGCATACCGTGACGCGCCATCCAGTCCATTTCGCCGTGGTATTGTTTGTCCAGCCATGCCTGTAGTTTGGGCTCGGACTCGCTGAGATCGGTATCGGTAATACCTACCTGCTGAAAGCCCAGTTCCAGCCCCCATTGTTTAATATTTTGCGCTAACTGATTGAGATCGAGGGGCTCTGACATGACGGACCATACAATGAAGAAAAACCCCGTAAGTATACCACACACCGTCTGGCACGCCGACGATATCCGCCGCGGCGAACGCGAGGCGGCAGATGCGCTGGGGCTCACACTCTATGAGCTGATGCTTCGCGCTGGCGAAGCCGCATTCCAGGTATGTCGTACCGCTTATCCTGACGCCCGCCACTGGCTGGTGCTGTGCGGTCATGGTAATAACGGCGGCGATGGCTACGTGGTCGCGCGGCTGGCCAAAGCGGTCGGCATTGAGGTCACGCTGCTGGCCCTGGAAAGTAGCAAACCGTTACCGGAAGAGGCCGCTCTGGCACGTGAAGCGTGGTTAAACGCGGGAGGCGAGATCCATGCGACGAATATTGTCTGGCCCGAGTCGGTAGATCTGATTGTTGATGCGCTGCTCGGCACCGGATTGCAGCAAGCGCCTCGTGAATCCATTAGTCAGTTAATCGACCACGCTAATACTCACCCTGCGCCGATTGTGGCGGTTGATATCCCTTCCGGCCTGCTGGCTGAAACCGGCGCTACGCCAGGCGCGGTGATCAACGCCGATCACACCATCACTTTCATTGCACTAAAACCAGGCTTGCTCACCGGAAAAGCGCGGGATGTTACTGGACATCTGCATTTTGACTCTCTGGGGCTGGATAGCTGGCTGGCAGGTCAGGAGACGAAAATTCAGCGGTTTTCGGCGGAGCAACTTTCTTACTGGCTAAAACCGCGTCGCCCGACTTCGCATAAAGGCGATCACGGGCGGTTGGTGATTATCGGTGGCGATTACGGTACCGCGGGGGCTATTCGCATGACGGGGGAAGCGGCGCTGCGTGCTGGCGCTGGTTTAGTCAGAGTGCTGACCCGCAGTGAAAACATTGCGCCGCTGCTGACTGCACGACCGGAATTGATGGTGCATGAACTGACGATGGACTCTCTTACCGAAAACCTGGAATGGGCCGATGTGGTGGTGATTGGTCCTGGTTTGGGCCAGCAAGAGTGGGGAAAAAAAGCCCTGCAAAAAGTTGAGAATTTTCGCAAACCGATGTTGTGGGATGCCGATGCATTGAACCTGCTGGCAATCAATCCCGATAAGCGTCACAATCGCGTGATCACGCCGCATCCTGGCGAGGCCGCACGGCTGTTGGGTTGTTCCGTCGCTGAAATTGAAAGTGACCGCTTACATTACGCGCAACGTCTGGTACAACGTTATGGCGGCGTAGCGGTGCTGAAAGGTGCCGGAACCGTGGTCGCCGCCCATCCTGACGCTTTAGGCATTATTGATGCCGGAAATGCAGGCATGGCGAGCGGCGGCATGGGCGATGTGCTCTCTGGTATTATTGGCGCATTGCTCGGGCAAAAATTGTCGCCATATGATGCGGCGTGCGCGGGCTGTGTCGCACACGGTGCGGCGGCGGATGTTCTGGCGGCGCGTTTGGGGACGCGCGGGATGTTGGCAACCGATCTCTTTTCCACGCTACAGCGTATTGTTAACCCGGAAGTGACTGATAAAAAACATGATGAATCGAGTAATACCGCTCCCTGACGAGCAGGCAACGTTAGACCTGGGCGAGCGGATAGCCAAAGCCTGTGATGGCGCCACCGTAATCTATCTGTATGGCGATTTAGGCGCAGGAAAAACCACTTTCAGCCGGGGCTTTTTACAAGCTCTGGGTCATCAGGGTAATGTCAAAAGCCCTACCTATACGCTGGTCGAACCCTATACGCTCGACAACTTAATGGTTTATCACTTTGATTTGTACCGCCTTGCCGATCCCGAGGAGCTGGAGTTTATGGGGATCCGCGATTATTTTGCCAACGACGCCATCTGCCTGGTGGAGTGGCCGCAACAAGGTACAGGTGTTCTTCCTGACCCGGACGTCGAAATACACATTGATTATCAGGCACAAGGCCGTGAGGTGCGCGTGAGTGCGGTTTCCTCAGCGGGTGAATTGTTGCTGGCGCGTTTAGCCGGTTAACCTTTGAAAGGTGGCGGGATGATGTATCGCATCAGAAATTGGTTGGTAGCGACGTTGCTGCTGCTGTGCGCGCAGGCTGGCGCCGCGACGCTCTCTGATATTCAGGTTTCTAATGGCAATCAACAGGCGCGAATAACGTTGAGTTTTATTGGCGATCCTGATTATGCGTTTAGTCATCAAAACAAACGTACTGTGGCGCTGGATATCAAACAAACTGGCGTAATACAGGGGCTGCCGTTGTTGTTTAGCGGCAACAATCTGGTGAAAGCTATTCGTTCCGGCACGCCAAAAGATGCACAAACGTTGCGGCTGGTGGTCGACCTCACCGAAAATGGTAAAACCGAAGCGGTGAAGCGCCAGAATGGTAGCAATTACACCGTTGTCTTTACGATTAATGCCGATGTGCCGCCACCGCCGCCGCCAGTGGTTGCCAAACGTGTTGAAACGCCTGCGGTTGTCGCACCGCGCGTAAGCGAGCCAGCGCGTAATCCGTTTAAAACTGATAGCAACCGGACTACTGGCGTCATCAGTAGTAATACGGTAACGCGTCCGGCAGCCCGCACGACGCCTAACACTGGCGATAAAATTGTTATCGCCATTGATGCCGGACACGGCGGCCAGGACCCTGGCGCTATTGGCCCAGGCGGTACGCGGGAGAAAAATGTCACTATCGCCATCGCCCGTAAATTGCGCACTTTGCTCAATGACGATCCGATGTTTAAGGGCGTTTTAACCCGTGACGGAGACTACTTTATCTCGGTAATGGGGCGCAGCGACGTCGCACGTAAGCAAAACGCCAATTTCCTGGTGTCGATTCACGCCGATGCCGCACCGAATCGCAGCGCGAGCGGCGCTTCCGTATGGGTGCTCTCTAACCGTCGCGCGAACAGCGAAATGGCAAACTGGCTGGAACAGCATGAGAAACAGTCGGAGCTACTGGGCGGGGCGGGCGATGTGCTGGCGAACAGTCAGTCAGACCCGTATTTAAGCCAGGCGGTGCTGGATTTACAGTTCGGTCATTCTCAGCGGGTAGGGTATGATGTGGCGACCAGTATGATCAGCCAGTTGCAACGCATTGGCGAAATTCATAAACGCCGACCAGAGCACGCCAGCCTTGGCGTTCTGCGTTCGCCGGATATCCCATCCGTACTGGTTGAAACCGGTTTTATCAGCAACAACAGTGAAGAACGTTTGCTGGCGAGCGACGGTTACCAACAACAATTGGCCGAAGCCATGTACAGCGGTCTGCGCAATTATTTCCTTGCGCATCCGATGCAGTCTGCGCCACAAGGTGCAACAGCACAAACCGCCAGTACGGCGACGACACCAGATCGCACGCTGCCAAACTAAGGATGATTGATGCCAATTCAGGTCTTACCGCCACAACTGGCGAACCAGATTGCCGCAGGTGAGGTGGTCGAGCGACCTGCGTCGGTAGTCAAAGAACTGGTGGAAAATAGTCTCGATGCGGGTGCGACACGTATCGATATTGATATCGAACGCGGCGGGGCGAAACTTATCCGCATTCGTGATAACGGTTGCGGTATCAAAAAAGACGAGCTGGCGCTGGCGCTGGCTCGCCATGCCACCAGTAAAATCGCCTCTCTGGACGATCTCGAAGCCATTATCAGCCTGGGTTTTCGCGGTGAGGCGCTGGCAAGTATCAGTTCGGTTTCCCGTTTGACGCTCACTTCGCGCACTGCAGAACAGCAGGAAGCCTGGCAGGCTTATGCTGAAGGGCGCGATATGGATGTGACGGTCAAACCTGCCGCCCATCCGGTGGGGACGACGCTGGAAGTGTTGGATCTGTTCTACAACACTCCGGCGCGGCGCAAATTCCTGCGCACTGAGAAAACCGAATTTAACCATATTGATGAAATCATCCGCCGCATTGCGCTGGCACGTTTCGACGTCACTATCAATCTGTCGCATAACGGTAAAATTGTACGCCAGTACCGTGCAGTACCGGAGAATGGGCAAAAAGAACGGCGCTTAGGCGCGATTTGCGGCACCGCTTTTCTCGAACAAGCGCTAGCGATTGAATGGCAGCACGGCGATCTCACGCTACGCGGCTGGGTGGCTGATCCGAATTACACTACGCCCGCGCTGGCAGAAATTCAGTATTGTTATGTGAATGGTCGAATGATGCGCGATCGCCTGATCAATCATGCGATCCGCCAGGCCTGCGAAGACAAACTGGGGGCCGATCAGCAACCGGCGTTTGTGCTGTATCTGGATATCGACCCACATCAGGTGGACGTCAACGTCCATCCGGCAAAACACGAAGTGCGTTTTCATCAGTCGCGTCTGGTGCATGACTTTATCTATCAGGGCGTGCTGAGCGTGCTACAACAGCAACTGGAAACGCCGCTGCCGCTTGACGATGAACCACAACCTGCACCGCGCGCCATCCCGGAAAACCGCGTGGCGGCAGGGCGTAATCATTTTGCAGAACCGGCAGTTCGTGAGCCTGCAGCTCCGCGCTACTCTCCTGCGCCAGCCGCAGGCAGTCGCCAGGCTGCGACATGGCCGAATGCGCAGCCTGGCTACCAGAAACAGCAAGGTGAAGTGTATCGCCAGCTTTTGCAAACGCCCGCGTCGATGCAAAAACCAAAAGCGCCAGAAGCGCAGGAACCTGCACTTGCAGCGAACAGCCAGAGTTTTGGTCGAGTACTGACTATCGTCCATTCTGACTGTGCATTACTGGAGCGAGATGGAAAAATTTCACTTCTATCTCTGCCTGTGGCGGAGCGCTGGTTGCGTCAGGCGCAACTGACGCCGGGCGAAGTACCGGTTTGCGCCCAGCCGTTGCTCATTCCATTGCGGTTAAAAGTCTCAGGTGAAGAAAAATCGGCATTAGAAAAAGCGCAGTCGGCGCTGGCAGAATTAGGCATCGAATTTCAGTCCGATGCGCAGTATGTGACCATCAGGGCCGTGCCTTTACCCTTACGCCAACAAAATTTACAAATCTTGATTCCTGAACTGATAGGCTACCTGGCGAAGCAGTCCGTATTCGAACCTGGCAATATTGCGCAGTGGATTGCACGAAATCTGATGAGCGAACATGCACAGTGGTCAATGGCGCAGGCCATTACCCTGCTGGCGGACGTCGAACGATTATGTCCGCAGCTTGTGAAAACGCCGCCGGGTGGTCTGTTACAATCTGTTGATTTACATCCGGCGATAAAAGCCCTGAAAGATGAGTGATATCAGTAAGGCGAGCCTGCCTAAGGCGATTTTTTTGATGGGGCCGACGGCCTCCGGTAAAACGGCGTTAGCCATTGAGCTGCGTAAAATTTTACCAGTAGAGTTGATAAGCGTTGATTCTGCCCTTATTTACAAGGGGATGGATATCGGAACGGCGAAGCCGAATGCTGAAGAGTTACTCGTCGCGCCGCACCGATTGCTGGATATTCGCGATCCGTCGCAGGCTTATTCGGCTGCTGATTTTCGCCGCGATGCGTTGGCGGAAATGGCAGATATTACGGCTGCGGGGCGCATCCCACTGTTAGTGGGCGGTACGATGTTGTATTTCAAGGCGTTGCTGGAAGGGTTGTCGCCGCTACCGTCGGCGGACCCGGAAGTGCGGGCCAGAATTGAGCAACAGGCGGCAGAGCAAGGTTGGGAGTCATTGCATCGTCAACTTCAGGAGATTGATCCGGTTGCGGCAGCAAGGATTCATCCAAATGATCCACAAAGGCTTTCCCGGGCACTGGAAGTTTTTTTCATTTCGGGTAAAACTTTAACGGAACTGACGCAAACGTCAGGAGACGCTCTACCGTATCAGGTGCATCAGTTCGCCATCGCCCCGGCGAGCCGTGAACTGCTCCATCAACGAATTGAGCAGCGTTTTCATCAGATGTTGGCTTCAGGTTTTGAAGCAGAAGTCCGGGCGCTTTTTGCCCGAGGAGATTTGCATACGGACTTGCCTTCCATTCGTTGCGTGGGGTATCGCCAGATGTGGTCTTACCTTGAAGGCGAAATCTCATACGATGAAATGGTTTATCGAGGTGTTTGCGCCACGAGACAGTTGGCGAAGCGGCAAATAACCTGGTTGCGTGGTTGGGAAGGGGTTCACTGGCTTGACAGTGAAAAACCAGAACAAGCGCGTGACGAAGTATTACAGGTTGTTGGTGCTATCGCAGGCTGAATGTGTACAATTGAGGCGTATCGTGCGCAATTTTTTCAGAATCGAAAGGTTCAAAGTACAAATAAGCATATAAGGAAAAGAGAGAATGGCTAAGGGGCAATCTTTACAAGATCCGTTCCTGAACGCACTGCGTCGGGAACGTGTTCCAGTTTCTATTTATTTGGTGAATGGTATTAAGCTGCAAGGTCAAATCGAGTCTTTTGATCAGTTCGTGATCCTGTTGAAAAACACGGTCAGCCAGATGGTTTACAAACACGCGATTTCAACTGTTGTCCCGTCTCGCCCGGTTTCTCATCACAGTAACAATGCCGGTGGCGGTACCAGCAGTAACTACCATCACGGTAGCAGCGCGCAGAATACTTCCGCGCAACAGGACAGCGAAGAAACCGAATAAGGTTTCAGGCTGTTTTTTTACACGGGGAGCCAGCGATCCTGCGTTCCCCGCTGATCTATTTAGAGGGTTATACGCTTGTTTGACCGTTATGATGCTGGTGAGCAGGCGGTACTGGTACACATCTATTTTACGCAAGACAAAGATATGGAAGACCTCCAGGAGTTTGAATCTCTGGTCTCTTCCGCCGGTGTCGAAGCATTGCAGGTGATTACCGGTAGCCGTAAAGCGCCGCACCCAAAGTATTTTGTTGGTGAAGGTAAAGCCGTTGAAATTGCGGAAGCTGTAAAAGCGACGGGTGCTTCGGTCGTTCTTTTTGACCATGCATTAAGCCCGGCACAGGAGCGTAACCTTGAGCGTTTGTGCGAGTGTCGTGTTATCGACCGCACTGGTCTTATTTTAGATATTTTTGCCCAACGTGCGCGTACCCATGAAGGTAAGTTGCAGGTTGAGCTGGCGCAGCTGCGCCATCTGGCTACGCGCCTGGTGCGTGGCTGGACCCACCTTGAAAGACAGAAAGGCGGGATAGGTTTACGTGGCCCGGGTGAAACCCAGCTCGAAACCGACCGTCGTTTGTTGCGTAATCGCATCGTGCAGATACAGTCGCGCCTGGAAAAAGTTGAAAAGCAGCGTGAGCAGGGGCGGCAATCGCGTATCAAAGCCGACGTTCCTACTGTTTCGCTGGTGGGATATACCAACGCCGGTAAATCCACCCTTTTCAATCGCATCACCGAAGCGCGGGTCTACGCGGCAGACCAGTTGTTTGCCACCCTCGACCCGACGTTGCGGCGTATTGACGTCGCGGATGTCGGTGAAACCGTGCTGGCGGATACCGTTGGGTTTATTCGCCATTTGCCTCACGATCTGGTGGCGGCGTTTAAAGCCACGTTGCAAGAGACGCGGCAAGCCACGCTGCTGTTGCATGTGATTGATGCGGCAGATGTGCGTGTACAAGAAAACATCGAAGCGGTGAATACGGTTCTTGAAGAGATCGATGCTCACGAGATCCCAACTCTGCTGGTGATGAACAAGATCGATATGCTGGACGATTTCGAACCGCGTATTGACAGAGATGAAGAAAACAAACCGATCCGTGTCTGGCTTTCCGCGCAGACCGGAGCGGGGATACCACAGCTTTTTCAGGCTTTGACGGAGCGACTTTCCGGTGAGGTGGCGCAGCATACATTGCGTTTGCCGCCGCAGGAAGGGCGTCTGAGAAGTCGTTTTTATCAGCTTCAGGCAATAGAAAAAGAGTGGATGGAGGAAGACGGCAGCGTAAGTCTGCAAGTTCGTATGCCGATCGTTGACTGGCGTCGCCTCTGTAAACAAGAACCGGCGTTGATCGATTACCTGATCTAACCGGCGATCGTCTGAAGCGTGGAGTCATATCCTCTGGCGTCGAAAGACTACAGGGATCACCGCATAACAAATATGGAGCACAAACATGGCGTGGAATCAGCCCGGTAATAACGGACAAGACCGCGACCCGTGGGGAAGCAGCAAACCTGGCGGCAACTCTGAGGGAAATGGAAACAAAGGCGGTCGTGATCAAGGGCCACCTGATTTAGATGATATCTTCCGCAAACTGAGCAAAAAGCTCGGTGGTCTGGGCGGCGGTAAAGGCACCGGATCTGGCGGTAGTAGTTCATCGCAAGGCCCGCGCCCGCAGCTTGGCGGTCGTGTCGTTACCATCGCAGCGGCAGCGATTGTCATTATCTGGGCGGCCAGTGGTTTCTACACCATTAAAGAAGCCGAACGCGGCGTGGTAACACGCTTTGGGAAATTCAGCCATCTGGTTGAGCCTGGTCTGAACTGGAAACCGACGTTTATTGACGAAGTCAAACCGGTGAACGTAGAAGCCGTGCGTGAACTGGCCGCTTCTGGTGTGATGCTGACGTCGGACGAAAACGTGGTGCGCGTTGAGATGAACGTGCAGTACCGCGTCACCAATCCAGAAAAATATCTGTATAGCGTGACCAGCCCGGACGATAGCCTGCGTCAGGCTACCGACAGCGCCCTGCGTGGGGTTATCGGTAAATACACCATGGACCGCATTCTGACGGAAGGTCGTACTGTGATTCGTAGCGATACTCAGCGCGAACTGGAAGAGACGATTCGCCCGTATGACATGGGGATCACTCTGCTGGACGTCAACTTCCAGGCAGCTCGTCCGCCGGAAGAAGTTAAAGCCGCGTTTGACGATGCGATTGCCGCGCGTGAAAACGAACAGCAATACATTCGTGAAGCAGAAGCGTATACCAACGAAGTTCAGCCGCGTGCGAACGGTCAGGCGCAGCGTATCCTCGAAGAGGCGCGTGCGTACAAGGCTCAGACCATCCTGGAAGCTCAGGGTGAAGTGGCGCGCTTTGCTAAACTTCTGCCGGAATATAAAGCCGCGCCGGAAATTACTCGCGAGCGTCTGTATATCGAGACGATGGAAAAAGTGTTGGGCAATACCCGCAAAGTGCTGATTAACGACAAAGGCGGCAACCTGATGGTTCTGCCGTTAGACCAGATGCTGAAAGGCGGTAATGCGCCTGCGGTGAAGAGCGACAACAACGCCAGCAACTTGTTGCGCCTGCCGCCAGCGCCTTCCTCCACGAACAGTGGCGTAAGCAACACATCGTCCACCAGTCAGGGCGATATTATGGACCAACGCCGTGCTAACGCGCAGCGTAATGACTACCAGCGTCAGGGGGAATAACGATGCGTAAGTCAGTTATCGCGATTATCATCATCGTGCTGGTAGTGCTTTACATGTCTGTCTTTGTCGTCAAAGAAGGTGAGCGCGGCATTACACTGCGTTTTGGTAAGGTACTGCGTGACGATGATAACAAACCTTTGGTTTATGAGCCGGGCCTGCATTTCAAGATACCGTTTATTGAAACGGTAAAAATGCTCGACGCGCGTATTCAGACCATGGACAACCAGGCCGATCGCTTTGTGACCAAAGAGAAGAAAGACCTGATCGTCGACTCTTACATCAAATGGCGCATCAGCGATTTCAGCCGTTACTATCTGGCAACGGGCGGCGGCGACATTTCGCAAGCGGAAGTGCTGTTGAAACGTAAGTTCTCTGACCGTTTACGTTCTGAAATCGGTCGTCTGGACGTGAAAGACATCGTCACTGATTCCCGTGGTCGCTTGACCCTGGAAGTGCGTGATGCGCTGAACTCCGGTTCTGCGGGTACCGAAGACGAAGTTACTACTCCAGCAGCGGATAACGCCATTGCCGAAGCGGCAGAGCGCGTAGCTGCTGAAACTAAAGGTAAAGTTGCTGCGATTAACCCGAACAGTATGGCGGCGCTGGGTATTGAAGTTGTCGATGTACGAATTAAGCAGATCAACCTGCCGACCGAAGTATCTGAAGCGATCTACAACCGTATGCGCGCCGAGCGTGAAGCGGTAGCACGTCGTCACCGTTCACAAGGTCAGGAAGAAGCAGAAAAACTGCGTGCGACTGCCGACTATGAAGTCACCAGAACGCTGGCAGAAGCAGAGCGTCAGGGGCGCATCATGCGCGGTGAGGGCGATGCCGAAGCTGCTAAACTGTTTGCTGATGCATTCAGTCAGGATCCAGACTTCTACGCATTCATCCGTAGCCTGCGAGCTTATGAGAAAAGCTTCACTGGTAATCAGGACGTGATGGTCATGAGCCCGGACAGCGATTTCTTCCGCTATATGAAGACGCCGAACTCCACGACGCGTTAATATAACGATTGCGGTACAGGTAAAAAGCCACCGCATCCTCAGGGATGTCGGTGGTTTTCTTTTTCTATAAGGATAATGAATGAATTCTACAATCTGGCTGGCGCTTGCCCTTGTTTTGGTGCTGGAAGGTTTAGGGCCGATGCTCTATCCACAGGCATGGAAGAAGATGATCTCCGCGATGACCAATTTACCCGATAATATTTTACGTCGTTTTGGCGGTGGACTTGTGGTTGCGGGCGTTGTGGTCTACTACATGTTGAGGAAAACGATTGGCTGAACAAAAAACAGACTGATCGAGGTCATTTTTGAGTGCAAAAAGTGCTGTAACTCTGAAAAAGCGATGGTAGAATCCATTTTTAAGCAAACGGTGATTTTGAAAAATGGGTAACAACGTCGTCGTACTGGGCACCCAATGGGGTGACGAAGGTAAAGGTAAGATCGTCGATCTTCTGACTGAACGGGCTAAATATGTTGTACGCTACCAGGGCGGTCACAACGCAGGCCATACTCTCGTAATCAACGGTGAAAAAACCGTTCTCCATCTTATCCCATCAGGTATTCTCCGCGAGAATGTAACCAGCATCATCGGTAACGGTGTTGTGCTGTCTCCGGCCGCGCTGATGAAAGAGATGAAAGAACTGGAAGACCGTGGCATCCCTGTTCGTGAGCGTCTGCTGCTGTCTGAAGCATGTCCGCTGATCCTTGATTATCACGTTGCGCTGGATAACGCGCGTGAGAAAGCGCGTGGCGCGAAAGCGATCGGCACCACGGGGCGTGGTATCGGGCCTGCTTATGAAGATAAAGTGGCACGTCGCGGTCTGCGTGTTGGCGACCTTTTCGACAAAGAAACCTTCGCTGAAAAACTGAAAGAAGTGATGGAATATCACAACTTCCAGTTGGTTAACTACTACAAAGTTGAAGCGGTTGATTACCAGAAAGTTCTGGATGATGTGATGGCCGTTGCCGACATCCTGACTTCCATGGTGGTTGACGTTTCTGACCTGCTCGATCAGGCGCGTCAGCGTGGCGATTTCGTCATGTTTGAAGGTGCGCAGGGTACGCTTCTGGATATCGACCACGGTACTTATCCGTACGTAACCTCTTCCAACACCACTGCGGGCGGCGTGGCGACCGGTTCCGGCCTGGGCCCACGTTATGTTGATTACGTTCTGGGTATCCTCAAAGCTTACTCTACTCGTGTAGGCGCAGGTCCGTTCCCGACTGAACTGTTTGATGAAACTGGCGAGTTCCTCTGCAAGCAGGGTAACGAATTCGGCGCAACGACGGGTCGTCGTCGTCGTACCGGCTGGCTGGATACCGTTGCGGTTCGTCGTGCGGTACAACTGAACTCCCTGTCTGGCTTCTGCCTGACCAAACTGGACGTTCTGGATGGTCTGAAAGAGGTGAAACTCTGCGTGGCTTACCGTATGCCGGATGGTCGCGAAGTGACCACCACTCCGCTGGCAGCAGACGACTGGAAAGGTGTAGAGCCGATTTACGAAACCATGCCGGGTTGGTCTGAATCCACTTTCGGCGTGAAAGATCGTAGTGGTCTGCCGCAGGCAGCGCTGAACTACATCAAGCGTATTGAAGAGCTGACCGGTGTGCCGATCGATATCATCTCTACCGGCCCGGATCGTACTGAAACCATGATTCTGCGCGACCCGTTCGACGCATAATTATGGCACGTCCGGCAGATATTTTGCCTGCCGGGCTAACAATGTGATACATTACTGTGTCGGGTTAGCTAATAGAGCTATCCGGCACAGTGTTAAATCCTCGCTTTTTTCCTTCCCCGAACTGAAATAAATTAGCGACACAGCTTGTGGCTGGTTTATCATCAATACAAGTGTATTTTTCCCGATTTCCCTTTTCTTGAGGTTGATGTGCAGTTAACGAGTTTCACCGATTACGGATTACGTGCGCTGATCTATATGGCGTCATTGCCGGAAGGGCGGATGACCAGTATTTCTGAAGTAACTGATGTCTACGGCGTCTCCCGTAATCATATGGTCAAAATAATCAATCAACTTAGTCGTGCCGGCTACGTGACTGCTGTTCGTGGAAAAAATGGCGGCATTCGTCTGGGGAAACCGGCGAGTGCTATACGTATTGGTGATGTGGTGCGTGAGCTGGAACCCTTATCGCTGGTGAATTGCAGCAGTGAGTTTTGCCACATAACACCTGCCTGTCGGTTGAAACAGGCACTTTCTAAGGCCGTGCAAAGTTTTCTGACGGAACTGGATAACTACACGCTTGCCGATTTGGTTGAAGAGAATCAACCGCTTTATAAATTATTGCTGGTGGAGTGACGAAAATCTTCATCAGAGATGACAACGGAGGAACCGAGATGTCACAAGATCCTTTCCAGGAACGCGAAGCTGAAAAATACGCGAATCCCATCCCTAGCCGGGAATTTATCCTCGAACATTTAACCAAACGAGAAAAACCAGCCAGCCGTGATGAGCTGGCAGTAGAACTGCACATCGAAGGCGAAGAGCAACTGGAAGCTTTACGTCGCCGTCTGCGCGCTATGGAGCGCGACGGACAACTGGTCTTCACTCGCCGTCAGTGCTATGCGCTGCCGGAACGCCTCGATCTGGTGAAAGGTACCGTTATTGGCCACCGTGATGGCTACGGCTTTCTGCGGGTTGAAGGGCGTAAAGATGATTTGTATCTCTCCAGCGAGCAGATGAAAACCTGCATTCATGGCGATCAGGTACTGGCGCAGCCGCTGGGCGCCGACCGCAAAGGCCGTCGTGAAGCGCGCATTGTCCGCGTGCTGGTACCCAAAACCAGCCAGATCGTCGGTCGCTACTTTACTGAAGCGGGCGTCGGCTTCGTGGTTCCTGACGACAGTCGTTTGAGCTTCGATATTTTAATCCCGCCCGATCAGATTATGGGCGCGAGGATGGGCTTTGTGGTGGTGGTCGAACTGACCCAACGTCCAACTCGCCGTACCAAAGCGGTGGGTAAAATCGTCGAAGTGCTTGGCGATAATATGGGCACCGGCATGGCGGTCGATATCGCTCTGCGTACCCATGAAATTCCGCACATCTGGCCGCAGGCCGTTGAGCAACAGGTTGCCGGGCTGAAAGAAGAAGTACCGGAAGAGGCAAAAGCAGGCCGTGTTGATCTGCGCGATCTACCATTGGTTACCATTGATGGTGAAGATGCTCGTGACTTTGACGATGCGGTTTACTGCGAGAAGAAACGCGGCGGCGGTTGGCGTTTGTGGGTCGCAATTGCCGACGTCAGTTACTATGTGCGTCCGCCAACACCGCTGGACAGAGAAGCGCGTAACCGTGGTACTTCGGTCTACTTCCCGTCGCAGGTTATTCCGATGTTGCCGGAAGTGCTCTCTAACGGCCTGTGCTCGCTTAACCCGCAGGTAGACCGCCTGTGTATGGTATGCGAAATGACGGTTTCATCGAAAGGGCGATTGACCGGCTATAAATTCTACGAAGCGGTGATGAGTTCTCACGCGCGTCTGACCTACACCAAAGTCTGGCATATTCTGCAAGGCGATCAGGAGCTGCGCGAGCAGTACGCGCCGCTGGTTAAGCATCTCGAAGAGCTGCATAACCTCTATAAAGTGCTGGATAAAGCCCGTGAAGAGCGCGGCGGGATCTCATTTGAAAGCGAAGAAGCGAAGTTTATTTTCAACGCTGAACGTCGTATTGAGCGTATCGAACAGACTCAGCGTAACGATGCACACAAATTAATTGAAGAGTGCATGATTCTGGCGAATATCTCGGCGGCGCGTTTCGTTGAGAAAGCGAAAGAACCGGCACTGTTCCGTATTCACGACAAGCCGAGCACTGAAGCGATTACCTCCTTCCGTTCAGTACTGGCGGAGCTGGGGCTGGAACTACCCGGCGGTAACAAACCGGAACCGCGTGACTACGCTGAGCTGCTGGAGTCGGTGGCCGACCGTCCTGATGCAGAAATGCTGCAAACCATGCTGCTGCGCTCGATGAAACAGGCGATTTACGATCCAGAAAACCGCGGTCACTTCGGTCTGGCATTACAGTCTTATGCGCACTTTACTTCGCCGATTCGTCGTTACCCTGATCTGACGCTGCACCGCGGCATTAAGTATCTGCTGGCGAAAGAGCAGGGGCATCAGGGGAATACCACCGAAACTGGCGGTTATCATTATTCGATGGAAGAGATGCTGCAACTGGGTCAGCACTGTTCGATGGCGGAACGCCGTGCCGATGAAGCGACGCGTGATGTGGCTGACTGGCTGAAGTGTGACTTTATGCTCGACCAGGTTGGCAACGTCTTTAAAGGCGTCATCTCCAGCGTTACCGGATTTGGTTTCTTCGTCCGTCTGGACGAGCTGTTTATTGATGGCCTGGTTCACGTCTCTTCGCTGGACAACGACTACTATCGTTTTGACCAGGTGGGTCAACGTCTGATGGGCGAATCCAGTGGTCAGACTTATCGTCTGGGCGATCGCGTGGAAGTTCGCGTCGAAGCGGTTAATATGGACGAGCGCAAAATCGACTTTAGCCTGATCTCCAGCGAACGCGCGCCGCGTAACATCGGTAAAACGGCGCGCGAGAAAGCGAAAAAAGGCGATACAGGAAAAAAAGGCGGCAAGCGTCGTCAGGTCGGTAAAAAGGTAAACTTTGAGCCAGACAGCGCCTTCCGCGGTGAGAAAAAAGCGAAGCCGAAAGCGGCGAAGAAAGAGGCGAGAAAAGCGAAAAAGCCCTCGGCTAAAACGCAAAAAATAGCTGCAGCGACCAAAGCGAAGCGTGCGGCGAAGAAAAAAGTGGCAGAGTGATCAATATCCTCTTTAAACAGAAGAGGGTCAGATTGCTGGCAAAATGCGCTTTGTTCATGCCGGATGCGGCGTGAACGCCTTATCCGGTCTACATAATTACGCAAACTCAATATATTGCAGGAATCATGTAGGCCTGATAAGCGTAGCGCATCAGGCAAAACGTAAACAACGAGTACATTAATGAGCGAAATGATTTACGGCATCCACGCAGTGCAGGCCCTGCTGGAGCGCGCCCCTGAACGTTTTCAGGAAGTCTTTATTTTAAAAGGCCGTGAAGATAAACGTCTGTTGCCGCTGATTCACGCCCTTGAGTCCCATGGCGTGGTTATCCAGCTGGCAAACCGCCAATATCTCGACGAGAAAAGCGACGGTGGCGTACATCAGGGGATTATCGCCCGCGTTAAGCCGGGACGTCAGTATCAGGAAAACGATCTGCCGGATCTGATTGCTTCGCTCGATCAACCTTTCCTGTTGATCCTCGACGGCGTGACCGATCCGCATAACCTCGGCGCGTGCTTGCGTAGCGCGGATGCCGCAGGTGTTCACGCCGTGATCGTGCCGAAAGATCGCTCCGCACAACTTAACGCCACGGCGAGAAAAGTCGCTTGCGGCGCAGCAGAAAGCGTTCCGCTGATTCGGGTGACTAACCTGGCGCGCACCATGCGTATGCTACAGGAAGAGAATATCTGGATCGTTGGTACGGCGGGTGAAGCAGACCATACTCTCTATCAGAGCAAAATGACCGGACGTCTGGCGCTGGTGATGGGCGCAGAAGGTGAAGGTATGCGTCGCCTGACCCGTGAACATTGCGATGAGTTGATCAGCATCCCAATGGCTGGAAGCGTTTCTTCCCTGAATGTTTCGGTTGCGACCGGAATTTGCTTATTTGAAGCGGTTCGCCAGCGCAGCTAGCTCATCTGAATTATGAAAAGCCATCCAGATTTGGATGGTTTTTTTTTATCTATAGCTGGTAAGATAATTACGTGCTGAAATATTTATATCATTAATATTTAAACTTAATCTATATGGAATAATATATGACATGGAATCCGTTGGCGCTGGCGACGGTGCTGCAAGCTGTACCTGAACAAAATATTTATATAACAAATAGTGAAAACGCATTAATTATTAAAATGAATGATTATGGCGATTTGCAAATCAATATTCTTTTTACTTCTCGCCAGATGATTATCGAAACCTTTATTTGTCCGGTAAGTTGTATCAGTAATCCAGATGAATTTAATACCTTCTTATTAAGAAATCAGAAGATGATGCCGTTGTCATCAGTAGGGATATCCAGCGTGCAACAGGAAGAGTATTACATCGTTTTCGGTGCGCTATCGCTTAAATCGTCTCTCGATGACATTCTGCTGGAGATAACCACGTTGGTGGATAATGCGTTGGATCTGGCTGAAATTACTGAAGAATATTCACACTAATTACAAGGATGGGTATCTATGGGGATTTTAAAAAGTTTATTTACGCTGGGTAAATCATTTATCTCACAGGCAGAAGAGTCCATTGAAGAAAATCAGGGCGTACGCATGTTGGAACAACATATTCGCGATGCCAGGGCTGAACTGGATAAGGCCGGAAAATCACGCGTCGACCTGCTGGCGCGGGTGAAATTAAGTCACGATAAGCTGAAAGATTTACGCGAACGTAAAGCCAGTCTGGAAACCCGGGCGCTGGAAGCGTTAAGTAAGAACGTCAACCCGTCGTTGATTAACGAGGTTGCCGAAGAAATCGCACGCCTTGAGAATCTCATTACCGCTGAAGAGCAAGTATTGTCGAATCTGGAAGCCTCCCGCGATGGCGTAGAAAAAGCAGTTACGGCGACAGCGCAGCGCATTGCCCAGTTTGAGCAGCAAATGGAAGTCGTTAAAGCTACTGAAGCCATGCAGCGTGCGCAACAGGCTGTAACAACATCTACGGTTGGCGCATCTTCCAGTGTTTCGACAGCGGCAGAATCCTTAAAACGCCTGCAAACGCGTCAGGCCGAACGTCAGGCTCGCCTGGATGCCGCAGCGCAACTGGAAAAAGTGGCTGATGGCCGCGATCTTGACGAAAAGCTGGCGGAAGCGGGTATTGGTAGTACTAACAAAAGCAGTGCCCAGGATGTGCTTGCCAGACTGCAACGCCAACAGGGCGAGTAATTTTTTGCCAGCCTTACAGCAAGGCTGGCAACTCTCTTAAGGATAAAATATGTCTGGTTTTTTCCAGCGCCTGTTTGGCAAGGATGATAAACCTGTTATCGCTCGTGGCCCGATGGGTCTGCATCTCAATAGTGGCTTTACGCTCGACACGTTAGCGTTTCGTTTGCTGGGAGATGAATTGCTGATTGCGTTGCCGGGAGAAGAATACACAGTGGCTGCTGTCAGCCACATCGATCTGGGCGGCGGTAGCCAGATTTTTCGCTACTACACTTCGGGCGATGAATTTCTGCAAATTAATACCACTGGCGGTGAAGATATTGATGACATTGATGATATCAAGCTCTTTATTTATGAAGAGAGCTACGGTATCAGCAAAGAGAGCCACTGGCGTGATGCAATTAGCGCCAAATCGATGGGCATGATGAACTTAACCTGGCAAGAAAAACGCTGGCAGCGATTTTTTAATAGCGAAGAACCGGGAAATATCGAACCTATCTACATGCTGGAAAAAGTAGAAAATCAAAATGATGTGAAATGGGAAGTACACAATTTTACGATGGGCTACCAACGGCAGGTGACTGAAGATACCTGCGAATATTTACTTTTAAATGGTGAGGAATCTTTTAACGATCTCGGTGAGCCGGAATGGTTATTTTCACGCGCGCTGGGTGTCGATATCCCATTGACATCACTTCATATTATTGGTTAATTACAGGGACGTTTACAATGCATATACTGGATTCACTTCTTGCCTTTAGCGCCTATTTTTTTATTGGTGTGGCTATGGTGATTATTTTTCTGTTTATCTATTCTAAAATTACACCGCACAACGAATGGCAGTTAATCAAAAACAATAATATCGCAGCGTCACTGGCGTTCAGCGGTACATTGTTAGGTTACGTGATCCCGTTATCCAGTGCGGCAATCAATGCGGTGAGCATTCCAGATTATTTCGCCTGGGGTGGGATCGCACTGATGATTCAGTTACTCGTTTTTGCTGGTGTCAGACTTTATATGCCAGCATTAAGCGAAAAAATTATTAATCACAACACCGCTGCAGGAATGTTCATGGGAACCGCCGCGCTGGCTGGCGGTATTTTTAACGCAGCTTGTATGACATGGTAATGGACGATCATGGCCAGAAAACGTAAATCGAGAAATAATAAAACTATTGGTCATGGGGCAATCAGTCGTATTGACCGACCCAATAACCCTTTTGAACCGCGGCGGAATCGTTATACGCAAAAATATCTGACACTGGCAATTATGGGCGGTGCTGCTTTTTTAGTGCTCAAGGGATGGAGTGAAAGTAGCGACGTGGATAACGACGGTGATGGAACGTTTTATTCTTCGGTACAGGATTGTATTGATGATGGTAATAATTCAGCCATCTGCGCTCATGGCTGGAACAACGCCAAAGCGACATTTTATGCCGATGTACCGAAGAATATGACCCAGCAGAATTGCCAGTCTAAGTATGCAAATTGCTACTATGACAACGTCGAACAGAGTTGGATACCCGTCGTTTCTGGATTTTTGTTAAGCAGGGTTATTCGTAAAGATCGCGATGAACCGTTCGTCTATAACAGCGGCGGATCCTCATTTGCTTCTCGCCCCGTCTGGCGCAACACTTCCGGTGATTACTCCTGGCGCTCCGGTTCTGGTAAAAAAGAGTATTACTCCACAGGTGGTTTTACCACTAAAAAAGCGTCGACCATTTCGCGCGGTGGCTATGGGCGTTCTTCCAGCGCCCGTGGGCATTGGGGAGGCTAACCATGCTGAGACACAATGTTCCTGTGCGACGGGATCTGGACCGGATTGCCGCTGACAACGGTTTCGACTTTCATATCATCGATGATGAAATTTATTGGGATGAGAGTCGGGCTTACCGCTTTACCCTTCGGCAGATTGAAGAGCAGATCGAAAAACCCACTGCGGAATTGCACCAAATGTGCCTGGATGTGGTGGATCGTGCGGTGAAAGATGAACAGATCCTGACGCAACTGGCGATCCCACCGCTGTACTGGGATGTGCTCGCTGAAAGTTGGCGCGCACGCGATCCTTCGCTGTATGGTCGGATGGATTTTGCCTGGTGTGGCAATGCGCCAGTAAAATTGTTGGAATATAACGCCGATACGCCAACGTCATTGTATGAGTCGGCGTATTTTCAGTGGCTGTGGCTGGAGGATGCCCGGCGCAACGGCATTATTCCGCGTGATGCTGATCAGTATAATGCCATTCAGGAGCGTTTGATTTCGCGCTTTAGCGAGCTTTACAGCCGGGAGCCGTTTTATTTTTGCTGCTGTCAGGATACCGACGAAGACAGGAGTACCGTGTTGTACTTGCAGGACTGCGCCCAGCAGGCGGGGCAGGAGTCACGGTTTATCTATATGGAAGATCTCGGCCTGGGCGTTGGCGGCGTGCTGACCGATCTCGATGATAACGTTATTCAGCGCGCATTTAAGCTTTACCCGTTAGAGTGGATGATGCGTGATGATAACGGTCCGCTGTTGCGTAAGCGCCGTGAGCAATGGGTGGAACCACTATGGAAAAGTATTTTGAGCAACAAAGGATTAATGCCGCTGTTATGGCGTTTTTTCCCTGATCACCCTAATCTTCTTGCGTCCTGGTTCGATGGCGAAAAACCGCAGATTGCCGCTGGCGAAAGCTATGTACGTAAACCGATCTACTCGCGCGAAGGCGGTAATGTCACCATTTTTGATGGTAAAAATAATGTCATTGACCATGCGGAAGGTGACTACGCCGATGAACCGATGATCTATCAGGCGTTTCAACCGCTACCGCGATTTGGTGATAGCTACACGCTGATTGGTAGCTGGGTTGTCGATGATGAAGCGTGCGGTATGGGGATTCGCGAAGATAACACGCTGATAACCAAAGACACCTCACGTTTTGTCCCACATTACATTGCTGGCTAAGAATGTTTTAGCAATCTCTTTCTGTCAGGAATCCGTGGCAGTGACCATACTTAGGGTGACTGCCATTGATGGAGGGAGACACAGTGCACTGGCAAACTCACACCGTTTTTAATCAACCGATACCATTAAATAACAGCAATTTATATCTGTCAGATGGCGCGCTCTGCGAAGCGGTAACGCGTGAAGGCGCGAGCTGGGATAGCGATTTTCTTGCCAGTATTGGCCAGCAATTAGGGACGGCTGAATCCCTTGAATTGGGGCGGCTGGCGAATGTGAATCCGCCAGAGTTGTTACGCTACGACGCCCAGGGACGCCGTCTGGACGATGTTCGTTTTCATCCCGCATGGCACCTGCTGATGCAGGCGTTATGTACTAATCGGGTGCACAATCTGGCCTGGGAAGAAGATGTTCGCTCCGGCGCATTTGTGGCGCGGGCAGCGCGTTTTATGTTGCACGCGCAGGTTGAGGCCGGATCGTTATGTCCGATAACCATGACCTTTGCCGCCACGCCATTGTTGTTACAGATGCTGCCAGCGCCGTTTCAGGACTGGACCACGCCGCTGTTGAGCGATCGCTACGACTCCCACTTATTGCCCGGCGGACAAAAACGCGGTCTGTTGATTGGCATGGGAATGACGGAAAAGCAGGGCGGCTCAGATGTGATGAGTAATACCACTCGCGCGGAACGTCTGGATGATGGTTCTTATCGACTGGTGGGGCATAAATGGTTTTTCTCGGTGCCGCAAAGTGATGCGCATCTGGTGCTGGCGCAGACCACGGGCGGCTTGTCCTGTTTTTTTGTGCCGCGATTTTTGCCTGACGGGCAACGCAACGCGATTCGCCTGGAACGGCTGAAAGATAAGCTGGGCAATCGCTCCAACGCCAGCTGTGAAGTGGAGTTTCAGGATGCCATCGGCTGGTTACTGGGTCAGGAAGGTGAAGGAATTCGTCTGATCCTGAAAATGGGCGGGATGACGCGTTTTGATTGTGCCCTGGGTAGCCATGCCATGATGCGCCGCGCGTTTTCGCTGGCGGTTTATCATACTCATCAACGTCATGTATTTGGCAAGTCGTTAATTGAACAACCTCTAATGCGTCATGTCTTAAGTCGCATGGCGCTCCAGCTTGAAGGACAAACTGCGCTGCTGTTTCGTCTGGCGCGGGCGTGGGATCGGAGTGCCGATGCTAAAGAAGCCCTGTGGGCGCGCTTATTTACGCCTGCGGCGAAGTTTGTAATCTGCAAAAGCGGTATCCCGTTTGTCGCGGAAGCGATGGAAGCGCTTGGTGGTATTGGTTATTGCGAGGAGAGTGAGTTGCCGCGGCTGTACCGGGAAATGCCGGTGAACAGTATCTGGGAAGGTTCTGGCAACATTATGTGTCTGGATGTTCTGCGCGTTCTTAACAAACAAGCGGGCGTATACGATTTATTGACGGAAGCATTTATGGAAGTGAAAGGGCAGGATCGCTATTTTGATCGCGCGGTTCGCCGTTTGCAGCAACAATTGCGCAAACCGGCTGAAGAACTGGGGCGAGAGATCACTCATCAGCTATTCTTACTGGGCTGTGGTGCGCAAATGTTGAAATATGCCTCTCCACCAATGGCGCAGGCGTGGTGTCAGATGATGTTTGATACGCGCGGTGGCGTGCGGTTGTCAGAGCAGATCCAGAATGATTTATTGCTGCGGGCGACAGGCGGCGTGTGTTTGTAAGTGTCAACGCTGGCACGTCTTCTCATGCCTACAGCAGTATTCTGTACTAATGCCATGAAATTTCAGGATCTGTAGGCCGGATAAGGCGCTTGCGCCGCATCCGGCATTGTTCGCAGTTGATGACACTTACGCATACAGTATCGCCTGTACGCGCCAGTTATCAGGCTGCTGGTCTTCATACATGGTAATAATGCGATACCATGATGCGCCTTGTTCATCGGCTTTTAACGCCACGATACGTTCCACATCCTGCGGATCCCCTGAAATATTGCTAACCGAGATCTGACCTATTTCATTCAGGCCCGTCACGCAGTCAGCACTGGCGAATTCGGCAGACTGTGCCATGGCGCTCGCGGGATAAGTCACTAATTGCAGCGAGGGTGAGGCAAGTAATTGTTTCATCGTCAGCTCCATTTTTCGTTTCCCCGCATGTTGCAGGGCATTCCATCGCGGTAATAAACGCCCGGGCTTCCCGCTGGTAGTTTATTGTGCACAGGTAAACGCATAGGGACGCAAAGCAATGTAAAGCTGACTATGTAAGTTGTCTGATTTATTTACGATATAAAATGGCTTGTGAATACCACTGTCCTGTCACGATGGTTTCGTCCACCATGACGACAACGTAATAATCAGCTTTGGCTGCGGCAGCTTTCGCTCTGATTTCTGCTAATGCGTCATCTGGAGAACCTCGAACCATCGTGGTTACCGTACCTATTCGCTGTAGCCCTTGCGTCTGGTCGCGGCGAATTTCTTGCGGATGGTCCGTTACTGGCGGTGCTGGCTGTGGCGTACCTTGCAGTGCGCTACAGGCACTTAACATCAATACCAATAATAAACTGGTAAACCGGTAAATAACGCTATTACGTTTCCTGCTAACCATAGTGTAGTGCCTTATTAATTTAACTTTGGGGGAATGTTCCCGAATTGTTACCTGGTACGCGATTTTCGAATGAAAACGTGGCGAAAGCGTAACCTATATCTCAACATTATGAATCAATACTGTCGGCAGAAACTTGTACTAAGGATTTCTTCATGTCATACCAGACTAAAAGGAGAGACAGATGATTGAATTAGAATCACGAGTACTGGCAGATATTCCTGTTCTTCATGCTTGTCCTGCCGGGCAAAAAGAGACACCGCTACCATGTGTGATTTTTTATCACGGCTTTACTTCATCCAGCCTGGTTTATAGCTATTTTGCTGTCGCACTGGCGCAGGCTGGCTTACGGGTAATAATGCCGGATGCGCCCGATCATGGTATCCGTTTTAGTGGTGATGCATCGCGACGACTCAAACAATTCTGGCAAATTTTGCTGCAAAATATGCATGAGTTCACTGCGTTACGTGCGGCAATTATTGAAGAAAACTTGCTGCTTGATGAACGTCTGGCGGTCAGTGGCGCGTCGATGGGAGCGATGACGGCGCTTGGGATTGCAGCTTGCTATCCATCTGTGAAATGTACTGCCAGTATGATGGGATCTGGCTATTTCACATCGCTTGCCCGTTCTCTGTTTCCACCGTTGCAGCCTGAAACGCCAGCACAGCAAAATGAATTTAATAACACTATTGCTCCACTGGCAGAGTGGGAAGCGACAAACCGCCTGGACGAACTGGGAAGCAGGCCACTGCTGTTATGGCATGGCCTTGACGATGATGTTGTGCCTGCCGAGGAATCACTACGTTTGCAGCAGGCATTAAGAGAAACGGGACGAGATAAACAATTGACCTGTTCGTGGCAGCCAGGCGTACGTCACCGCATTACGCCTGAGGCGCTGGAGGCTGCTGTGATATTTTTCCGCCAGCATCTTTAAACGCGCAGAATGCTGACCCCTTGCGCTTCCAGTTGTTGCAGGATTTCCGGGTTAGCATTTTTGCCGGTGATCAACATATCGATTTGATCGGCGCGGCTAAAGAGCATACCCGCGCGTTCACCAATCTTGCTGCTATCGACCAGTACGACCAGTTTTCCTACCACGCTCAGCATCTTCTGTTCTGCCATCGCCGTCAGCATATCGGTTTTATACAACCCTTCAGCGGTCAACCCTTTGCCGCTGGTGAACATCCAGTGCCCGGCGTAGAGGCTATTTTCGCTACCCTGCGGACTTAAAGTGATGGACTGACTTTTGTTGTATTGCCCGCCCATGATGATCACGCTGTCGTGTTCCTGATCGATCAGATAATTCGCCAACGGTAGATAATTAGTGATGATTTGCACTGGCTTGCCGCACATTTCTCGCCCGAGCAGGAACGCAGTAGAACCGCAGTTGATGACCACGCTTTCGCCCGGATTCACCAGTTGTGAAGCTGTTTTGGCGATACGAACTTTTTCGTCGTGGTTTTGCGCCTGGTGTAGATTCATTGGCGTCCAGCGCGGGCGCTGTTGAGTAATGGCTTCTGCGCCGTTGCGCACTTTTTTCAGTTTGCCGCTTTCGTCGAGTTTATTGATGTCGCGTCGCGCGGTAGCAGGCGAAATCCCCAGACGCTCAACGACTTTCTCTACGGTCACAAAGCCCAATTGTGCGAGCATTTCCAGGAGGATTTGATGTCTTTGTGCTTCAGTCATGAGCTATTCCGATAAAATTTGATTTTTTTAGATGATATTTGAAATAGCCAGGAAATACTACGCCGGATAACGCCGTGCTACCCGGCATAAACAACAAATTACAGGAACGATTTGAACGGCAGATCCGGTTCAATGGTGAAGCAATCATCGAAACCACGCGGATAGTGATACTCGAGGTTATCTTTATCTAACGGCCAGGTAAATTTGCCGCCAACCTGCCAGATAAACGGCTTGAAGCCATACTTCAGACGATCTTTTTTCATCTCCCACAGCACGCGGATCTCTTGCGGATCGGCCTGGAAGTTTGACCAGATATCGTGATGGAATGGGATCACCACTTTCGTATTCAGCGCTTCTGCCATGCGCAGGATATCGGCGCTGGTCATTTTGTCAGTAATACCGCGCGGGTTTTCACCGTAAGATCCTAAAGCCACGTCGATCTGATGTTCGTTGCCATGTTTCGCGTAGTAGTTGGAATAGTGAGAGTCGCCACTGTGATACAGGGAGCCGCCTGGCGTTTTGAACAGATAGTTCACTGCGCGATCGTCCATGCCATCCGGCAGGACGCCAGCCGCTTTTTGATCCGCAGGCAGGGTGATCAATGCAGTACGGTCAAATGCGTCAAGTGCATGAATTTCGATATCTTTCACTTTAACCACATCGCCGGGTTTCACCACGATGCAGCGTTCTTTCGGTACGCCCCAGCCAATCCACAGATCCACGCAGGTTTTCGGACCGATGAACGGTACGTCGTCAGCGCAGTTTTGCATCACGGCGGCAGCAACGTTCACGTCAATATGATCATTGTGATCGTGAGTAGCCAGTACGGCGTCGATCTGGCGAATCGCAAACGGATCAAGGACAAACGGTGTAGTACGCAGGTTTGGTTGCAGTTTTTTCACGCCGGCCATGCGTTGCATCTGATGGCCCTGTTTCATCAGCGGGTTACCGTGACTTTGTTTGCCGGTGCCGCACCAGAAATCGACGCACACATTGGTGCCGCCTTCTGATTTCAACCAGATCCCGGTACAACCGAGCCACCACATCGCAAATGTGCCTGGTGCAACCTGCTCCTGTTCAATTTCTTCGTTCAGCCAGCTACCCCACTCCGGGAAGGTGCTCAGGATCCAGGATTCACGGGTGATACTTTTCACTTTACTCATCGCCATTTACCTTCATGGTTGTTCAATTTGAATCAGCTTATGATTGGTTTTGATTAATCCTGACACTATTCTTTCAGGAAGGCAATGACCGTTTTTTGGGTTTTTGCCAGAAGAGTTGTTGCTGATTTTGGGCAATGTAAGATTTAATGGAGTAGAGAAAATGTTTAACCAAATGAATTTAAATGAATAAATTTGACGTTGTGTGAGTTCCATACTTTTACGATGGAATTATTTGCGTGTCGCGTCACAATTAATCATATTTAATCTTGTTGTGATTACTTCTGAAAATTAGAGTGAGGACACAACATTCTGGGTGTGCGGAATACTCAGCTACCTCTTCTTCAGGAGATCGTGATGGAGATCCTCTACAGCATCTTTACCGTGTTTTTTAACCAGGTCATGACCAATGCCCCATTACTGCTGGGTATTGTGACCTGTCTGGGTTACATCCTGCTGCGCAAAAGTGTCAGCGTTATTATCAAAGGTACGATAAAAACCATTATCGGTTTCATGTTGTTACAGGCGGGATCTGGGATCCTGACCAGCACCTTCAAACCGGTGGTGGCGAAAATGTCGGAAGTTTACGGCATCAACGGCGCTATCTCAGATACTTACGCATCAATGATGGCAACCATCGAGCGTATGGGCGACGCCTATAGCTGGGTAGGTTATGCAGTGCTGTTGGCACTGGCGCTGAATATCTGTTACGTGCTGTTGCGTCGTATTACTGGTATTCGCACCATTATGCTGACGGGCCATATCATGTTTCAGCAAGCGGGGCTTATCGCCGTCACGCTGTTTATTTTTGGCTACTCCATGTGGACAACCATTATCTGCACCGCAGTTTTGGTTTCACTCTACTGGGGGATTACCTCCAACATGATGTACAAGCCGACTCAGGAAGTGACGGATGGCTGCGGTTTCTCCATTGGTCACCAGCAGCAATTTGCTTCGTGGATCGCTTATAAAATTGCGCCTTACCTGGGAAAAAAAGAGGAAAGCGTTGAAGATCTCAAACTGCCGGGCTGGCTGAATATTTTCCATGACAATATCGTCTCCACGGCGATTGTGATGACCATTTTCTTTGGCGCCATCCTGCTCTCGTTCGGTATTGATACCGTTCAGGCGATGGCAGGCAAAGTGCACTGGACTATCTATATCCTGCAAACGGGTTTCTCCTTTGCGGTCGCGATCTTCATCATTACTCAGGGCGTACGCATGTTTGTGGCGGAACTCTCTGAAGCGTTCAACGGTATTTCCCAGCGTCTTATCCCCGGCGCGGTTCTGGCGATTGACTGTGCGGCAATTTATAGCTTCGCGCCGAACGCCGTAGTCTGGGGCTTTATGTGGGGCACTATCGGGCAGCTAATTGCGGTCGGTATCCTGGTCGCTTGCGGCTCTTCCATTCTGATTATTCCTGGCTTTATCCCGATGTTCTTCTCCAACGCCACCATTGGTGTATTCGCTAACCATTTCGGCGGCTGGCGGGCAGCGATCAAGATTTGTCTGGTGATGGGGATGATCGAAATCTTTGGCTGTGTCTGGGCGGTGAAACTCACTGGTATGAGTGCCTGGATGGGCATGGCGGACTGGTCAATTCTGGCTCCGCCGATGATGCAGGGCTTCTTCTCCGTCGGTATTGCTTTTATGGCCGTCATCATCGTTATTGCCCTGGCGTATATGTTCTTCGCTGGTCGCGCGCTGCGTGCAGAAGAAGAGGCAGAAAAACAACTGGCAGAGCATTCTGCTTAACAAGGAGTTTTGATTATGACCGTACGTATTCTGGCTGTGTGTGGCAACGGACAAGGCAGTTCCATGATCATGAAAATGAAAGTGGACCAGTTTTTAACCCAATCAAACATTGACCACACGGTAAATAGCTGCGCGGTTGGCGAGTACAAAAGCGAGTTGAGCGGTGCGGATATCATCATCGCTTCTACCCATATCGCAGGCGAAATCACCGTGACCGGCAACAAATATGTGGTGGGGGTGCGCAACATGCTCTCGCCTGCTGACTTTGGTCCAAAACTGCTGGAAGTGATCAAAGAGCATTTCCCGCAGGACGTGAAGTAAGGACGCGCCATGAAATTACGTGATTCGCTGGCTGAAAATAAATCCATCCGTCTGCAGGCCGAAGCTGAAAGCTGGCAGGAGGCGGTGAAAATCGGCGTTGACCTGCTGGTGGCGGCAGATGTGGTAGAGCCACGTTATTACCAGGCGATTCTGGATGGCGTTGAACAGTTCGGCCCTTATTTCGTTATCGCTCCGGGGCTGGCGATGCCGCACGGACGGCCAGAAGAGGGAGTCAAAAAAACTGGATTTGCTCTCGTCACGCTGAAAAAACCGCTGACGTTCAACCACGATGATAACGATCCAGTGGACATCCTCATCACCATGGCGGCGGTCGATGCCAACACGCATCAGGAAGTGGGCATCATGCAGATCGTCAATCTGTTTGAAGATGAAGAGAATTTTGACCGTTTGCGCGCCTGCCGCACCGAGCAGGAAGTGCTTGATTTAATTGACCGCACCAACGCGGCTGCTTAAGAAGGAATTGAACATGTCATTACCAATGCTGCAAGTCGCGCTGGACAACCAAACGATGTCTCACGCGTATGAAACCACACGTCTGATCGCCGAAGAAGTCGATATTATCGAAGTGGGAACCATCCTTTGTATGGGGGAAGGCGTGCGTGCGGTTCGCGATCTGAAAGCGCTCTATCCGCACAAAATCGTACTGGCTGATGCCAAAATCGCTGATGCGGGAAAAATTCTTTCTCGCATGTGTTTTGAAGCCAATGCGGATTGGGTCACTGTGATTTGTTGCGCGGATATCAACACCGCGAAAGGTGCACTGGAAGTCGCCCATGAATTTAAAGGCGATGTACAGATTGAGCTGACAGGGTTCTGGACATGGGAACAGGCGCAGGCGTGGCGCGAAGCGGGCATTCAGCAGGTGGTTTATCATCGCAGCCGCGATGCGCAGGCGGCAGGTGTGGGTTGGGGCGAGGCGGATATTACGGCTATTAAGCGTCTTTCTGATATGGGTTTCAAAGTCACCATTACTGGTGGTCTGGCGCTGGAAGATCTGCCGCTGTTCAAAGGGATTCCGATTCACGTCTTTATTGCGGGTCGCAGCATCCGTGATGCGGCATCTCCGGTCGAAGCCGCACGTCAGTTCAAACGCTCCATCGCTGAATTGTGGGGCTAAGGAGCGGATATGTTGTCTAAACAAATCCCGCTTGGCATCTACGAAAAAGCGCTCCCCGCCGGGGAGTGCTGGCTGGAACGGCTGCAACTGGCAAAAACGTTAGGCTTCGATTTTGTTGAGATGTCGGTAGATGAAACTGACGAGCGCCTTTCGCGCCTCGACTGGAGCCGCGAGCAGCGTCTGGCGCTGGTAAGCGCCATTGTCGAAACTGGCGTGCGCGTGCCGTCTATGTGCCTTTCCGCCCATCGCCGTTTCCCGCTGGGCAGCGAAGATGACGCGGTGCGGGCACAGGGGCTGGAGATTATGCGTAAAGCCATTCAGTTCGCCCAGGACGTCGGCATTCGCGTGATCCAGCTGGCGGGCTATGACGTTTACTACCAGGAAGCCAATAACGAAACGCGCCGTCGTTTCCGTGACGGTCTGAAAGAGAGCGTTGAGATGGCAAGTCGTGCGCAGGTGACGCTGGCGATGGAGATCATGGATTATCCGTTGATGAATTCCATCAGCAAGGCGCTGGGCTACGCACACTATCTTAACAACCCGTGGTTCCAGCTCTACCCGGATATCGGCAACTTATCGGCGTGGGACAACGACGTGCAGATGGAGTTGCAGGCTGGAATCGGGCATATCGTCGCGGTGCATGTGAAAGACACCAAACCTGGCGTCTTTAAAAACGTGCCGTTTGGCGAAGGCGTGGTGGATTTCGAACGTTGTTTTGAAACGCTCAAACAGAGTGGCTATTGCGGGCCGTACCTGATTGAGATGTGGAGCGAAACGGCGGAAGACCCGGCGGCAGAAGTGGCGAAAGCGCGTGATTGGGTGAAAGCGCGCATGGTCAAAGCAGGCATGGTGGAGGCGGCATAATGCAAAAGCTGAAACAGCAGGTGTTTGAAGCCAACATGGATCTGCCGCGTTACGGGCTGGTGACTTTTACCTGGGGCAACGTCAGCGCTATTGACCGCGAACGCGGGCTGGTGGGGATCAAGCCCAGCGGCGTCGCTTATGAAACCATGAAAGCGGACGATATGGTGGTGGTTGATATGAGCGGCAAGGTGGTGGACGGGGAGTATCGTCCGTCTTCCGACACCGCGACACATCTCGAACTCTACCGTCGTTACCCGTCGCTTGGCGGCATTGTTCATACTCACTCCACTCATGCTACCGCATGGGCGCAGGCGGGGCTGGCGATCCCGGCGTTAGGTACTACACATGCCGACTACTTCTTTGGCGACATTCCGTGTACGCGTGGATTAAGCGAAGAAGAAGTGCAGGGCGAGTACGAACTGAACACCGGCAAAGTAATTATCGAAACGCTGGGCGACGCCGAGCCGCTGCATACGCCGGGAATTGTGGTGTATCAGCACGGGCCGTTCGCCTGGGGGAAAGATGCCCACGAAGCGGTGCATAATGCGGTGGTGATGGAAGAAGTGGCGAAAATGGCGTGGATTGCGCGCGGCATTAACCCGCAGCTTAATCCCATCAATAGCTATTTGATGAATAAACACTTCATGCGTAAGCACGGACCCAACGCTTATTACGGGCAAAAGTAAAACACGCGCTGCGGAAATTTCCTTTTTCGGGAGATAACTGGTCTGATTCCGCAGCCGTTTTTCAAAAAAAGCCCCCGGTGAAGGGGGCAATGCAAACTATGGCAATGTTTCGTTGGTTATACCTGGTGCTAGCGATAAATATCCGCGCTGGCGTGCATGTTGCCGTTGCTCCCCGGTTCCCGCATCAGAATCACGTGGTAGTACGTTGCGCCTCGCGCATCTGTCTCTTCGTTCAGTGCCTGACGCGCTTCGCTTTCAGTGGCGAAGTTATGATTGATATAAATCACGCCTAAGCTCTGTACATCATCCATATTTCTGGCCTGGTGGTTATTAATTTCAATGGCTGCCGATGCATTCGCACTTAGCAAAAGCACAGCCAGAAGGGCTAAAACACGGCTGAACATAGATACCTCCTCGACGGCTGTCTCTGTGTGCTCTCCTCTTTAGCGATCTTCTGATTTAATTTTAACCACTGATGACAGAGGTGATGGTGACCATTTCTGATGCAGTTGTTCAAAAAAACACCTTAATGAGATGTGATGAACTTCAAATCAGCGAGTTAGTCCTGTTTAGTGAAAGATCAGATTTATTTGTCGGCTGGCCTTGAGTTTGGCGGGGTATGTCAGTACTATAACGCGTCATTTTTCAGCCGACCTTTAACACGTTCCTTGCCTCCCCGGGATTCGGCTGACCCAGACAGGAGGCTGAATAATCCGTAAGGAGCAATTCGATGCGTCATTACGAAATCGTTTTTATGGTCCATCCTGACCAGAGCGAACAGGTTCCGGGCATGATCGAGCGCTACACTGCTGCCATCACTGGTGCAGAAGGCAAGATCCACCGTCTGGAAGACTGGGGCCGCCGTCAGCTGGCTTACCCGATCAACAAACTGCACAAAGCACACTACGTTCTGATGAACGTTGAAGCGCCGCAGGAAGTGATCGATGAGCTGGAAACTACCTTCCGCTTCAACGATGCCGTTATCCGCAGCATGGTTATGCGTACCAAGCACGCTGTTACCGAAGCATCTCCGATGGTTAAAGCGAAAGACGAGCGCCGCGAGCGTCGCGATGATTTCGCAAACGAAACCGCAGATGATGCTGAAGCTGGGGATTCTGAAGAGTAATTTCTGATGACCAACCGTCTGGCGTTGTCCGGCACCGTGTGCAGGATGCCCCTTCGAAAGGTCAGTCCATCAGGAATTCCTCACTGCCAGTTCGTGCTTGAGCATCGTTCTGTGCAGGAGGAAGCCGGTTTTCACCGGCAGGCGTGGTGCCAAATGCCCGTTATTGTTAGCGGACACGAAAACCAGGCCATTACTCACAGTATAACGGTCGGCAGTCGCATAACCGTTCAGGGGTTCATTTCATGCCACAAGGCAAAGAACGGTCTGAGCAAAATGGTTTTGCATGCCGAGCAGATTGAATTGATAGATTCTGGAGACTAGCCATATGGCACGTTATTTCCGTCGTCGCAAGTTCTGCCGTTTCACCGCGGAAGGCGTTCAAGAGATCGACTATAAAGATATCGCTACGCTGAAAAACTACATCACCGAAAGCGGTAAGATTGTCCCAAGCCGTATCACCGGTACCCGTGCAAAATACCAGCGTCAGCTGGCTCGCGCTATCAAACGCGCTCGCTACCTGTCCCTGCTGCCGTACACTGATCGCCATCAGTAATCGGTCACGGTCCATTAATACGACTTTGAGAGGATAAGGTAATGCAAGTTATTCTGCTTGATAAAGTAGCAAACCTGGGTAGCCTGGGTGATCAGGTAAACGTTAAAGCGGGCTATGCTCGTAACTTCCTGGTACCGCAGGGTAAAGCTGTTCCAGCTACCAAGAAAAACATTGAATTCTTCGAAGCACGTCGCGCTGAGCTGGAAGCTAAACTGGCTGAAGTTCTGGCAGCAGCTAATGCTCGCGCTGAGAAAATCAATGCACTGGAAACTGTTACTATCGCGTCTAAAGCTGGCGACGAAGGTAAACTGTTCGGTTCCATCGGTACTCGCGACATCGCTGACGCTGTAACTGCAGCTGGCGTTGAAGTGGCTAAGAGCGAAGTTCGTCTGCCGAACGGCGTTCTGCGTACCACTGGCGAACACGAAGTGAGCTTCCAGGTTCACAGCGAAGTATTCGCGAAAGTGATCGTAAACGTAGTCGCTGAATAATTCGTTATTCAACGAGACGTAAAAACGCCGACCTTGTGTCGGCGTTTTGCTTTATAGAGAAAGCGTTACAGCTGGCAGTATAACGCCCTGATATCTATCAATTAGCTTGTTGCTAACTGTACGTGCGGTTCTTCATCTTTAACTTTGATAAGCGTCCACAGTGCAATGGCACCAATAATGTCAAAGAAAGCCAGCGCAATAAAGAACGGTGCGAAGCCGATAATGTGAACGAATGCCCCGATGAACAGGTTGAAAATCAACTGACCGCTCCATGCACAGGCTCCAGCCATACCCACAGCGGTAGCCACTTCGTCTTTTTTGAACAGATCGCCGCCCAGAGTTGCTGCAACAGTAGAAAGACATTGATGCGAGAACGCGCCAATACTAATCAATAACACAGCAATGTAGGGATTTTCTACAATACTCACCAGACCAATAGTCATCATAATAACGGCTGCGATAGTGAAGGTTATTCTTCGTGAGTTAATTAAACTCACGCCGCGATCGTGGAAGAACTTCGCGACAAAACCACTGGCTAAACAGCCGAGATCGCCCAGCAGGAAAGGTAGCCAGACGAACATGGCAATTTCTTTCAGGCTAAAATGCAGCGTTTCGACGAAGAAAATTGGCACCCAGAAGTTAATGGTTCCCCATGCCGGGTCAGCGAGAAAACGCGCGATGCCAATCCCCCAGAAATTACGTTGGCTGAGGATATGCTTGATTGAGGTTTTTTCTTTCTTATCTGTTTTAAGATGCTGTTCTTGTCCTGATTCAATATACTGGCGCTCTTCATCAGAAAGGCGTTTGGCATCTTTCGGATCTTTATAACAAAAGAACCAAAATAAAGCCGCGAGCAAAGCAAGGCTACCTGAGACAATAAACGCAAATTGCCAGCTATGAAACATAATGCACCAGGCAATTAGCGGTGGTGCAAGCATCGCGCCGAGTGAGGTGCCCATATTGAAAACACCTGTCGCCACGCCACGCTCTTTTGCCGGGAACCATGTAGATGCTGTTTTAACACCCGCTGGAATTGCTGACGCTTCGCTGAAACCCATCAGGGCACGCATAAATGCCAGACCTGACCATGTTCCGGTCAGTGCATGGCCCATTGTCGCCAGGCCCCAAATTGCGGCACATATCGCAAAACTTAACTTCAGACCCACGGTATCAATAAAGAAGCCCATTACCGGTTGCCCTAATGTATAGGCCAGCTGGAATGCACTGACAATCCATGAATATTGCTCTTTAGTTATTCCGGTTGTCTCCATAATCGTTGGAGCCGCAATACCTAACGCCGTTCTGTCCAGATAATTGATTACAGTGATAAAGCATACGAGGGCAATCATATGCCACCGGTAATTCTTTATTTTATTCATGTTTAACCCTTTTAATTATATTAATAAACCCTGGTTGTTGGTAATTCCGTGTAATAGGTAATAAAAATCAAGTGCAGAGGAAATATTGAAAATTATTGTGTGTAAATTTCTCCCTTTAAAAAGTCTGGCCAGTTTTTTTCAAAGTAAATACCATTAATACGCGGTTGTTCACGTAAAGATTTCACTTCGGTAATAAAAAAACCTTGCGAATATTGAATCGTTAATTTGTGATTTTTGTCTTCAGCGAGTTCAGAGCGAAAACGCCATTCTTCTATTGCGCCGCGACGAGTTTGTGGTAGACATTCACCTTGTGGATCAATAACCATCCGCGCCCCGCGACTACCGCCACCAGCATCAATATAATGCGTCAATTGTGTTAATACGGCAGCCGAAGTAAGAGACATATGCCGCCACATAAACAGTTCGGCAATTTCCCCCACATGGCGGATCGATAAACCATTTTGTTGGACGAATTCACTTAGTAGCAGAGCGTCGCGGTTGGCGTGACGAACTTTATCGGCATGACAAATAAATCCAGCGTAATCAGACATTCGTGCCTGGATTTTTTCTTTCACTGTCGCCAGTGCCATTCCGTTCTCGTTTGCCAGCGCCTGAGTAATGATCTCTCTGACAGTAGACAACGGCGAGGCTGCCAGTTGTGCAATGTCCCCATTAACAGACCGCTTTTGTGTGCAACCAATAAAACGCGCCAGACGAACAGCAAAAACCTGTCCGGCATTCAGTGCTGCGCCACCAGGTCGGGTAACGCCGTGAGTTCCGGCCACTTCTCCCACCGCAAAACAACCGGGCAGGGAGGTTTGCCCCCAGATATCCACCTCAATGCCGCCATTCATGTGCTGATTGTTCATCGCGAATTGCAATGGCTGTGCGGTGAGATCGTAACCGTGCATCTTATACAGCGAGATAGACAGCGGATTCATTCGTTGCAGGCGTTCGATGGGTGATGGTGCCAGTGCGTCGTTATTTTCCAGATATGCGCGAACGTCGTCGTCCAGTCGCTCTAATGAGAACGGCAAATCACCTGGCACTGTTTCAGGATTGCGATTGAAATCCATAAAAACCTGGCGACCGCGTTGTTGTTCCTGCGCTACCGCCATATCCAGCAAGCTTGAACCAAAATCCATCACTCGTGTGGCGTGGAACGGCCACTGATAGCCTTTACGGAAGATGTTTGAAGCCAGTTCCTGGGTGGTGCGATAGTCATCCGCGAGGAAGTTATACTCGTTGCCCTCGGCATCTACGGAATAGATATATGGGATCACCTGTACATAGGTGCCGGACAAATTCCACGGAAACGTGCTGCGCGGCGTGCCAATACCAAACTGGCTTTCGGTCAGATTGGTTAGCGTCAAACCTTCTTCCAGTGCCAGTCCCAGCGAGCCGAAACATTTATGTGGATAAACACTGTCACGATAAAGTTCGCCTGGTCCGCCCGTTGCCAGTACCACATTGGGCGCAGTCACAATTGCCAGTCCCCACGGGTTATGGGTGCGGGAACCAGTTGCGAGAATAGCTCCTGCCACGCGATCTTCGCCATTCTCTCCGCACTGATGCAGGAGCTTAATCACCGTTGCACTGGTCAGTAGTGGAATGGCGAGGCGCTGTACTTCTTCCAACAGCACTTTCACCATCAGACGAGATGTGCGCGGCCCACAGGAGGTTGCACGCCCGGCTTCGTCATGGTCGGTTTGATAACGAAGAATCGCGCCATAGCGATCTTCCGGCAATTCCAGACCAAGATATTGCAACCCGCCAAGAGTGTGCAGAGAACCGACCGCCTCGACATAAGCGGTGTCGTGATCCATCGCCCCACCGCTCGCCAGTGCCTCTGCCAGTTTGGTGAAGTTGTCACCGTTGCCCGCGGTAGCGGCGGTAAACAGTGTTTGTTTATCGGAGCCAGAACATGCCGATGTCCCCATATATAACCCGGCGGTGGCGATCAGCACATTTTGCTGACGACGCTTTAGTTCGACAGCCGCTCGTAGCCCGGCAGCGCCGCTACCAACCACCAGGGTATCAACTTGCCAGAGTGGATAATCTACACCGTCCACCGCAACAACCACGGTTGGCTCTGCCTGCGCAAAACCCTTTGGGAAAGTGACATGCGTCAGCGAATCGAGGATGGCGTCATCAAGCTGGCTCATGCATCCTCCATTGGCGTAAACAGGCTGCTTTCCATCAGACGTGGTTGCCTGATAATCGGACGGAAGGCCATGAACGGTAAAATGTCGCGGTCAATGTCCACGCCAGGGGCGATCTCAATTAATTCAACGCCTTCTGTCGTTAACCGGAATACTGCACGTTCGGTGATGTACAGCACTTCCTGGCCGCTTTGCTGTGCGTAGGCGGCGCTAAAGGTGATTTTTTCCACCTGGGTAACCAGTTTAGGGATTTGACCTGACTGGGCGATATGCAAGCCATCAGGTGTTACATCAATCTTGCTGCCTTTGGCGTCAAACGTACCGCAGAACACCACTTTACGGGCGTTTTGCGCAATTTCGAGAAATCCGCCAGGGCCGATCAGATTGCCATTGAGATGTGAGACGTTGACATTACCGTGCTGATCCATCTCGCCCATGCCGAGGAAAGTAATGTCGATGCCGCCACCGCTGTAGAACTCGAATTGATCGAGTGATGGAATAATGGCATCGGCGTTACGGGCACAACCAAACAGGGCATCATCCAGCATCATACCGTTATGTACGCCCTGTTCTACGCTCAGCCATAAACTTTGATAAGGCACGCCTTCGCGCAGCGCAACCCCAGGAATACCGCCTGGAATACCGAAACCAAAGTTGGTTGAAGCGCCAGCCACCAGTTCGCGTGCTGCCCGGCGAGCAATCAGGCGACGCACCGGATGACTGACGAGTTCGATAGCGTCGTTAGAGCTCAGACGGCGATGCTGACCGCTGATGGTCAGGTCGTAACCGCCAAGATAGGTTTGCGGTTGTTCGCGGTGTTCAACGATACCATCGACCAGAATCCCCGGTAGCTTGACCTTGCGAGGTTCAATAGCGCCAGCTTCCAGCACATCGCGGACCTGTACGAATACTTTGCCGCCGCTGTTGTGTGCTGCCAGCGCCATCGAATAGCTATCCATATCAATAGCTTCTTCTTCGAGGCTGACGTTGCCACGCGGATCGGCATAAGTGCCGCGTAAAATGGCGTAGTCCACTTTGAATGGGCGATAGCGGAGTTTGGTTTCACCATCAATTTCAATCAGTTCTACCAGATCGTCGATGGTGCATTCATTCGACTTTCCGCCGCCATTGCGCGGATCTACAAACGATCCCAGCCCAACGTGGGTAAACAGCCCTGGACGTCCGGCGCCGATTTCCCGCAGCAATGCCTGAATCACGCCGCCCGGGAAGCAGTAGGCTTCAATGGCATTGTTTTTCACCAGTTCCTGCATTTTGGGTGACCAGGTAAAGTGCCCGGCAATGATGCGTTTGAGCATATCTGCATGAGCGAAGCGGTTCGTACCTTTGCTGTCGCGATCGCCAATACCCAAAGAATGGATCAGCGTCAGGTCACGCGGGTGTCCGGTTTGTAGAAAACGAGCTTCAATAGCTGCCAGAATATGGTCAGCTTCCACCATGCCGCCGCCGTTACCGCTAATGGCAATGGTTGCGCCGTCCTGAATTTGCGCCGCCAGTGCCTCGGCGGTTGATATCTTACGCATACAATTTCCTTATTGATTATGGAAGCTTACGCTGCTTTTTTCGGCAAATGCGCGCGTCGCCTGCTGGCAATCCTGAGTAGCGGACATTAACCCTGCCAGTAACTGGTGGGAGTAATCGGCGTGTTTATTTTCCAGGGCCAGAATCAGTTGCTTGATGTGTGCCAGCGCCACCGGACCACATTTTTCCAGCTGGGCGAACTGGTTCGCCATCCAGCTTTCCACCTGTTCTTTTTCCACCACTTCATCAATTAAATTCGCTGCCTGAGCTTCCTGCGCCGTCAGGCGTTTACCCAGCATCAGCATCTGGCGACCAACCACCGGGCCAACCTGATTAAGCACGCGCTCAATGCCCATCCAACCTGGCACCATGCCGAGGATCACTTCAGGATTAGAGAATTTCGCGTGGGGGCGAGCGATACGAATATCGCAGCACAAAGCAAGTTCAATACCGCCACCGATGGTGTGTCCGTTGAGATTCGCAACCGTTAATTGGGGCAAATTGCGCAGGCGATTAAAAACGTCATTACCGCGTTTAATCCATTTTCTACCCATATCTAATGGCGAATAGGCTGACCACGATTTGATATCGCCGCCCGCACAAAAGAATTTATCGCCGGTTGCAGTTAATTCGACTAATCGTAATGTGGTGTCGTTTTCAATTTCATTTAAATAATGGTCGAGAGATTCGATCATTTCTTCATTAATAGCATGACATTTATCTTCACGGTTCAATGTCAGGCGGCAGGAAGCCGCCGCTCTGCTGAACAGAACGGGTTGGTCACTCATGATCATTCCTTAACAATAATGCGCGATGCGATCGACGCTAATATCCAGCGTGCGGTTAATATTTTGCTGCCACCAGTACGGTGAGAATATTTCCAGTTCAATAGCGCCATTAAATCCGGCGTTTTCGACTAACCGACGAATCGACGGAATATTAATAACGCCATCCCCCGGCATTCCCCGGTCATTGACCAGATCGGTGGTCGGCACCAGCCAGTCGGAAACATGAAACGCGAGAATACGTTTTCCGGCACGCAGGATCTGACTGGCGAGATCCGGGTCCCACCAGACATGGTAGACATCTACCGCCACGCCGAGGCCAAATTCGCCATCGGGATCGAGTTCATCACACCAGTCCAGCGCCTGACGTAATGTGCACAGACAAGAACGATCGGCAGCAGTCATCGGGTGCAGTGGCTCCAGTGCAATTGGCACGCCGACCTCTTTCGAATGTGGCAGCAACTGGCGAATCCCTTGTTTCACCTGTTCCCGCGCTTCATACAGATCTTTAGTGCCCGTTGGCAGACCGCCAACCACCTGCATGTAACAGGCAGCGTTCAGTGCCGCGGCGTCGTCCAGCGCCCGGCGGTTATCGTCAACCGCCTGCTTGCGCTCTGCCAGCGTCGGCGCAGTGTAGTAGGTGCTGCGGCACAACCCGGAAACGTCCATATTGCTGGCGCTAAGCTGGCGAGCGATCTGTTGGATATTTTCGCCCTGCAACTCTCTGCGCCAGGGGGCGATCGCGCCTATACCGCGTGCGGCGCAGGCATCAATGATGGCGGGCAACGGCGTTTTATAGCCCAGTGTCGCAGTATTGATGCTGAATAAATCCGGGCGTTGCAAAAGATCTCTCATGATTCAGCCTCAGAAGCGCGGCATACTTAAGCCGCCGTCGATGGCGACCGCCTGACCACAGGTGTAAATCAGTTTGCCTTCTGCCATCGCTCGCACGGTGGAGGCAATATCAGCCGGATAGCCCCAACGCCCCCATGGCACCAGACCTTTGGCAATCAATTCGTCGTAATAGGCGGTTGCCGGAATCGTCATATCGGTTTTGATTAAACCAGGACGGATTTCATAAACGCCAATCTGTTCTTCACAAAGGCGAGCGGCAAACAGGCGGGCGGCAGCTGAGACGGCGGTTTTGGCTATGGTGTATTCGCCGCGATTCATCGCCAGCATGATGGCGTTAATGGAGCTGACAAAAATAATCGAACGGTGCGGCAGTTCCGATTCTGGTTTGGGTTGTGCCAACAGGCGCTTGCTGAAAGCCTGGGCGAGAAAGAATGGCGCGCGAGTGTTGATGGCAATGTTTTGGTCGAAGCTGTCTGGTTCCAGGTCGAGAATATCGCCGCGTTTTTTCACGGAAATTCCGGCGTTGTTGAGTAAACAGTCCAGACGCCCCCACTGATTTTGCGCCGCGTTGAGCATCTCTTCATGCAGGGAAAGATCGCCAACATCGGCAGGAAAGCAAATAACTTCCACGCCTTCTGTCATACATTCCTGTTGCGTGGCATGCAGTTTTTCAACGCTGTCGGCATCAGGACGATCGTTAATCAACAGGTTAAATCCGCTACGGGCAAGCTCCAGTGCACAACCCTTTCCAATGCCGCGTGCGGCTCCAGTGATGACAGCAACAGGACGAGTGGATTTCATTCATTAACCCTCTTTTTTGAATATTGTTTCCTTAAGTGATGGTTAGCTTGCGACTAGTTAATAAAAAGATCAACCATCTGGTTGGTTGAACTGCGATGGTGATCACAAGGCATTTGATAACTCGATGAAAGACAATGTTTTTGCCTTTTTGCTGTCGCTGAAATCAAATACGGTTATGATAGTCATCATGAAGAAAGCGTGGGGAAACGTTATGTATCTTGATACCAGCAACGTACAAAGCCTGAAGGAAAAGCTGTTGTTATGTGCGGTTAATGAATTTGCCGAGTATGGTTATGAAGGGGCAAGAGTCGATAATATCGTAAAGGCTGCGGAGTGCAGTAAACAAACGGTTTATCATCATTTTGGTAATAAAGAAAATTTATTTATCGAAGTGCTGGAATATACCTGGAATGATATTCGACAAAAAGAAAAATCCCTTGATGTCTCAGGACTCCCGCCACAAAAAGCCATTGAGAAAATCATCGATTTCACCTGGGATTATTATATTGACAATCCCTGGTTTTTAAAAATTGTACATAGTGAAAACCAAAGTAAAGGTGTGCATTATGCAAAATCTCAGCGCCTTCAGGATATTAATCATGCGCACTTACAGCTAATGGAATCCTTATTAGCTGAAGGAAAGAAACGTAATATTTTTAAATCAGATATTGACCCATTACAGGTGAATATTAATATTGCCGCGCTTGGGGGGTATTATTTGATCAACCAACATACGCTTGGCCAGGTTTATCACATCAGTATGGTTTCAGCGCAGGCACTGGAAGCCAGACGTAAGGTCATCAAAGAAACGATCCTTAGCTGGCTTCTGGTTGACCCTTCATCTACCGCGCACGAATAAAACTGCCATCCGGCTGGCGGGTAAACAGGACCTGTTGATTATTCCCCGTATCAATGGTTAAGCCCGTCACCACGCCGCTGGCGTTCTGGCGGATTTTCACCATCTGCCCATTTTGCAAATTACTTAGCGGCTTGCCCGCGCCTTCTACCTGCGCCATGGCATACACATCGGTAGGCGGTAGCCCGTGATCGCGGAACAATTGGGCGAGTGTTTTGCCAGGTTCCACACGATAAGAGCGCCATTGATTGTCAATGCCGCTGTCTGACTGGAATGGTTGCGTCTGTGTGGTTTGCGGCTGCTCTTCCGGTTGACCTTCCTGTATTGGTTCAGGGGCGACCGGAGCCACTTGATCTGGATCGTTCTGTGGGGTGACCTGTTGTGCCCGTAGCTGCTCTTCCGTCGGCGGTTGTGATTGCGACTGAATATCCAGTTGTGCTTCACGCGTCACCACCGGCGCATTGGGCGTATCATCAGATGGGAGCAGAAAACCGACCGCTAAAACAATGGCGGCAATAATGATCCCCCGGCGATGCATCGGTGGCAGCGGGTCCATGAAGCGAAAGTTGTCCGGCGCGTGCCAGACTTTCTCCAGGGTTGGTTTTAGTTCAAAGCGCCCGGGCATGGTTTCCTCCTGCTCCGCGTCTTGTTCCTCAATCATAGCCTATGAATAAGCTAACGCTATGATGTCCGTGGTAAACCCGCCTTTATTATATTCATACGGGATATTGCTATTGTTTCTTTTTCCCCGTGATTTGTCATCATTCCCGCGACAAAGTTTTACCCGAAGAAGTGTGGCTGATATGCTGCCCGCTACTTTATACCCTAAGAAAGGAAATACGATGACCACCCCAACTTTTGACACTATCGAAGCGCAGGCAAGTTACGGCATTGGTTTGCAGGTAGGGCAACAACTGAGTGAATCTGGTCTGGAAGGGCTGCTGCCAGAAGCGCTGGTTGCAGGCATTACCGATGCGCTGGAAGGTAAACATCCGGCTGTTCCGGTTGATGTAGTGCACCGCGCGCTGCGTGAAATCCACGAACGTGCTGATGCCGTTCGTCGCCAGCGTTTCCAGGCGATGGCTGCCGAAGGTGTGAAATATCTTGAAGAAAACGCCAAAAAAGAAGGTGTTAACAGCACTGAATCTGGCCTGCAATTCCGCGTGATTAACCAGGGCGAAGGTGCCATTCCGGCACGTACCGACCGCGTTCGTGTTCATTACACTGGTAAACTTATCGACGGTACTGTATTTGACAGCTCCGTTGCTCGCGGCGAGCCGGCTGAATTCCCGGTGAATGGCGTGATTCCCGGCTGGATTGAAGCATTGACCCTGATGCCAGTTGGTTCGAAATGGGAACTGACTATCCCGCAGGAACTGGCTTATGGCGAGCGTGGCGCTGGTGCGTCCATTCCTCCATTCAGCACCCTGGTGTTTGAAGTCGAACTGCTGGAAATTCTCTAAGCAGCGCATTCTGTTCCCCTCACCGCAGAGGGGAACAAGTATTCAGTAATAACCCCTTCCATTTGCCAGATAGCGCTATTTTATGTTGCAAACACCACGTAAGGGTGTATTTTTGTGAGTTGTTTCGCATTATCATCGTGATATGACACCCACTTTAAACATAAAATTAACATTAGATCTAAATCTTAGTATTCATCCCGCTTATTCTTACCTAATATCGATGAGTCCCGATACAGAATCGTCGTATCATAAACCGACAAAAGGCCGTAGAGCCTGAACAACACAGACAGGTACAGGAAGAAAAAACATGGTAGATCAGGTAAAAGTCGTTGCCGATGATCAGGCACCGGCTGAACAGTCGCTACGGCGCAATCTTACAAACCGACATATTCAGCTTATAGCCATTGGCGGCGCCATTGGTACGGGACTGTTTATGGGCTCTGGTAAAACTATCAGTCTTGCCGGGCCGTCGATCATTTTCGTTTATATGATCATCGGTTTTATGCTTTTTTTCGTGATGCGGGCAATGGGGGAATTGCTGCTTTCAAATCTGGAATACAAGTCTTTTAGTGATTTCGCATCCGATCTACTGGGCCCCTGGGCAGGCTATTTCACTGGCTGGACCTACTGGTTCTGCTGGGTGGTTACTGGAATGGCGGACGTCGTCGCCATCACCGCCTATGCCCAATTCTGGTTCCCTGAGCTCTCAGACTGGGTTGCCTCGCTGGCGGTGATTGTGCTGTTGCTGACGCTGAACCTTGCCACCGTGAAAATGTTCGGTGAGATGGAGTTCTGGTTTGCGATGATCAAAATCGTCGCCATCGTGTCGCTGATTGTCGTCGGCCTGATTATGGTAATGATGCACTTCCAGTCACCGACCGGCGTGGAGGCGTCGTTTGCGCATTTGTGGAATGACGGCGGCTGGTTCCCGAAAGGCTTAAGCGGCTTCTTTGCCGGATTCCAGATAGCGGTTTTCGCTTTTGTGGGGATTGAGCTGGTCGGTACAACGGCTGCGGAAACCAAAGATCCAGAGAAATCACTGCCGCGCGCGATCAACTCCATTCCTGTTCGCATCATCATGTTCTACGTCTTCGCGCTGATTGTGATTATGTCCGTGACGCCGTGGAGTTCTGTCGTCCCGGAGAAAAGTCCGTTTGTTGAACTGTTTGTGCTGGTGGGACTGCCTGCAGCGGCAAGCGTGATTAACTTTGTGGTTCTGACCTCTGCGGCTTCTTCTGCGAACAGTGGCGTTTTCTCTACCAGCCGTATGTTGTTTGGTCTGGCGCAGGAAGGCGTTGCGCCGAAAGCGTTCGCTAAACTCTCGAAACGTGCAGTACCCGCGAAAGGGCTGACCTTCTCTTGTATCTGTCTGCTCGGCGGTGTGGTGATGTTGTATGTGAATCCAAGCGTGATTGGCGCGTTCACGATGATCACGACCGTTTCGGCGATTCTGTTTATGTTCGTCTGGACGATCATCCTCTGCTCATACCTGGTGTATCGCAAACAACGTCCGCACCTGCATGAGAAATCTATCTACAAGATGCCGCTCGGCAAGTTGATGTGCTGGGTATGCATGGCGTTCTTTGTGTTTGTTCTGGTGTTGCTGACGCTGGAAGATGATACCCGTCAGGCGCTGCTGGTGACCCCGCTGTGGTTTATCGCGCTGGGGCTGGGCTGGTTGTTTATTGGTAAAAAGCGCATGGCGAAGTAATGCCGCTAAGACACCTGCGGGTGTCTTTCAGGCTGCAAAATTGCCTGATGCGCTACGCTTATCAGGCCTACAGAACCTCTGCAATATATTGAGTTTGCGTGCTTTTGTAGGCCGGATAAGGCGTTTACGCCGCATCCGGCATGAACAAAGCACACTTTGTCAGCAATCTCCTTTGTCTTTATACATTCCTAAAAATATTTCCCGTTATCGACAACCCTCAGGCGCGGGCTTACCGTGGATCTTTGCCACTTGTTGCAGAGTTCACTATGGTTACGCGCAGTTGGTTATTAATCGCCGCACTACCGTTCTCCATTTCACCTTCCTGGGGCGCAGATTTTTATTACCGCCAACAGGAGAAAGGCACGGTTTACGTTGCCGAACAGAAGGGTGAAAAAGATGAGCGCCTCTCCGAACTACCGGACGTTAATTTTTCCCGCCTCTGGCGTATTGCCAATTTAGCCAATAAACAAGATTGTCGCTTACTGTCCGATTTTAATCCCGATAAGTTCGATTGTGATGGTGAGGGAGATTGCCAGCATACCTGGTTAACTGATGGACGCTCTGTCCTGTGGGCTGGCAAAGTCCTGAAAAATCCGTCCGGTAAACCTAATGTTGATGCCGCCAGTTTTCAGGCATTCGGCGCTTTCGCTGCTGATAAACACAGTATCTATTTTGACGGTCAGCGTACCGATGATAATAGCGGTGATAAGCAGGTGGATATGTCATCGCTGGCAGAGACCGAAATCTGGAATTTACTGCGTGATAAAAATAGCCTTTGGCATAAAGGTCGCTGGCTGGGTCATGCTGATGGATTTCAAATATTACGGCATGATTCAGCCCTGCAATTTGTTGTGCTGACTGATTCGCAGGTAATTGTTAACGGCACGTCGCTACCTGCTGATAGTAAAACTTTTCAGATTATCCGTTGGATGCCCGGAGAGTTGTTGGTTTACCGCGATAAAAGCGGCGAGCATGACTATGAGCTTAAAGATATTGGTCACAGTTGTGCGTCATTTAAAATTGGTTTGCAGAATGTGTCCTGGCTTAAACAAGAAGCCACTCCGGCGGGCAGTGATTGTGTTTATGAAACGCTGGCGGGAGTTGATCCGGAATATTTTTATCTGTTTGTTAGGGATATTGGTTTATATAAGAACCAAATTTATAAAGTCACAACCAATGCTCTGGGAGAAGGGGCGTTGATTAATCTCAAACCAGAGGATGTTTCGGACTCATTTGGACCAGGTAGCGGTTGGGGATCTACTGGCATGTATTTATCAGGAGATGGGCAACTCTACAGCAATAGATTTAGTCGTGAATGGCTGCGTTACAACCCTATTTCAGCAGAATGGTCATCGGTGAAGCAACCTCCGAGCGGACTTAAACCTTTATTTAAATAACCTCCTCACGTTACCAGTATCAGGATGATGCTATGTTGCCAATTAAATCCGTTTGTCTCGTTCTGGCTTTATTTTCAATCAATTCAATAGCCTGCTCCGGCGTACCCTCTGCCTCTTTTTATTACCAACCGTGGGGGCAAGGAACAAAATATATTGTTGAAGATAGCGACGATTATGGTATCAATTTTCCAGATATTCATCTGCCGCAGGTGAAGTTCAAAAAACTGCGCCGCGTAGCTAATGGCACTGATGATGAATATGATTCCCCGGATAATATCAATAATGATTTTGTGCAAGTGGATGGGGGCGCTTATATCAGAACTAACGGCGGCTGGCGTTTCGACTGGTTGACTGATGGTCGCCATATTTTATGGGCAGGGAAAATAGTCCAGAACCCACCGGGAACACCGAAAGTTGATGCCGCAACATTCCATGCCTGGGGCCGTTTTGCCGCCGATAAAGACAGCCTCTATTTTGATGGCGAACGCACGGATGATAATCACGGCGAAAAACAGGTTGATATGGATTCGCTGCAACAGGTGGGGGGGAGGATGGATTCAATGGATTCCGCGGATGTGCTGAAAGACCGTCGTAATCTTTACTTTCAGGGGCGCTGGTTGGGGAGTGCGCAAGGGTATTCTATTCTTGGCATTAAATCCTGGACACGTCGTTCCATTCTTTATTCACCTAATAGCTGTGAAAGCAAAAGTAACCCTGGACCATGGGATACTATCTGGCGGACAAAATCGCAGGTCTTTGTGAACGGAGATGCCATCAACGCCGATCCTAATACCTTTCATATTGTGCGCTGGATAGCCGGCTCCCTGCTGATTTATCGTGATAAAGACGGTGAGAAACGTTATGCGTTTGGGAAAGATTGCCGGAGTACATTTGACCTACAACGGGATAAAGTAACATGGTTGACGCGTGATGCTTCCTGGCACGGCAATGACTGCCGGGTGGCGGTCATTCCTGATGTCGACCCGGAGTATTTTCGCCCGCTGACGCAGAATGTGGCGCAATATAAAGATTCGCTCTATCTGGTGAAGTATGTTTCTGCGGTAGAAAAAACGCTGTCAGTTATTCATTTGCCCGACCCGCAACAAGAATTACAGGAAGGTGTTAATATCGTCGGGAGTAAAGTTTATTTCATTGCGCGCGATGATGTGAATATTTTTGATATTAACGGACAATGGCAGTGGTTTAAAAATGCGGATGGTGGGTTATCAAAACGTGTAGCATTTGACGATCGATATATGTATTTCATCGGCGATGGTTCTATTACTAAATTTGTGATGAAAGGGAAGTTAACATGGTTTAAAACCCCTGATGGTAATTTTACCGATATTTTTGCTCATGATGATAAATATATTTACTTTTTGGACGCCTCTCTTGTTAACGGTGGACGGCGGCGTAACGAAACCCGGTCGATGGGTGATGCTTACATTAATAATAATGATCTGGTGACTGTGGAAGGGGTTTACTACTGGAGTAATAATGAATTTTTTCCGCATAAAACATATAAAAGAATATTCCACTATAGAGAATAATTCAAAGTAAGATGATCATTAACGCACCTGGCGTGTCAGTCAGGTGCGTTGATCGAACAAATCACTCACCCGCCAGCGCGCGCGGGAACAGCACATTATTTTCCAGACTGATGTGCTCCATCAGATCATCAATCAGTTCATTAATGCCGTTATACATCGCTTTCCAGGTAGTGCAGGCTTCTGGCGGCGGTGTGACGTTATTAGTGGTGTGCTTGATAACCTCCAGCAGTTCGCCTGCTTCATCGTGCTCGCTTTCCATCACGCTGATTGGCCCCATCGCCTGGCTACCCATACCTTGTTTGATCATCGGGAAGAGAATTTGCTCTTCTTTCATCATGTGGCTGGAAAGCTCTTCATGCAGCATAGTCAGGTATTTTGTCAGCCCTTTTGGCACGCTCGGTTTGTCGGCGTGAACGCGCTCTACTTTGGTGGCTTGTAGGATCAGCTCCGGTAGTTGCTCGCGATGGCGATCGTGGTAGCGCACAATGATGTGGTCGATGATTTCCGCCAGTGGGGCGCTACGCCAGTCTTTCTCAATCGGTTGTTCAGCCAGTTTTGCCAGCTCAGCTTCAATGACGTCAACATCCAGCTCTTTACGTGCCGCCGCGCGCGCCAGTGTCTGCTTACCACCGCAGCAGTAATCCATATCATATTTGCGAAACAGAGCCGAAGCGCGAGGAATAGAGAGCGCCAGTTCACCTAAAGGTTGGTCGCGATAAGCCATAGCTGATACCTCATTCTTGATTAGATAAGATGTATTTTAAATGCATCTTTATGTTGAAAGCTATAACCCTTACGTAGCAGAGGCTTATTTAACTCACTGCCGGCGTGTCAACTTTCAGAGACAGATTCAGTTAAGGTTTTTTCCGGTTTTGCTCTGACTGCAATCACCACGCCGACCACTAACAGCGCGATACCGCTCAGCGTCATTAGCGGTGGCATTTGCTGGCGGAGTAAAAAGGTGTACAGCAAACCTGCCAGCGTTTCGAAAACAATCAGCGGCCCGAGAATAACCGTTGGTAATCGCTGGCTGGCGATGTTCCAGCAAAGTGCGCCGACCCATGAGCAAAGCACGGCGATAGCAATCATCAGGCTAATGAATACCAGCGGACGGGGGCCAAAAGGTAGCGAGAAGTCTGGCGTTTGCGTATTCAGCCAGTAACAGGCGACGAGATAACCGATGAGCGAAACCGGCAGCGTGACCAGCGCCTGCGCCGTTGCCCACATCATCGGATGTTTGTCGGGATTTTCCCGCAGCCAGCGGGCGTTGCGCAGGGCATACCATGCCCAGCAAACCACGGAGACTAATGCCAGCACAATGCCTGAGGCATAATGTGCCCAGTCAAAATCGGGGAGTCCGTGGTTTAACTCAGCAATGTTTACACACGTAAGACCGATGCCAATACAAACCAGCGCCGGGGCCAGTTTCCCCCACGCGAGTTTGCCGTCGCGCTGGCTATAAAGCAGATTGGCAAAGACGGGTATCACCACTGGCAGGGTGCCGATAATCATCGTAGAAACAGGTGCGCCAGTACGTTGTATGGCGCTGGCGAGGCAGAAGTAATAGATGAGGTTGCCCATCATGGTGAGCATTAGCGCGGTAAGCCAGTCGCGACGCGCCAACTGGCGCAGACGCACGCGCCCCAGCCAGGCAATGGGCAGCGCAATTAATCCTAACGCCAGATAACGCCCCATCGACTGCAACATCGCCGGGTATTCCGGCACGATCAACGGCCCGACAAAAATAAGCCCCCACATCAACCCTGCTAACAGGGCATACAGCACGCCGCTAATCATTACTGGCATCCATTGGTCTGTCAGAAGAAACATTCAGGGAACAACCGTAGTCGTTCCCCGCATCACGTCATTATCAGAGAGGATGCGGGAGGGTGCCACCTTAATTAACTAGTTATTAACATTAACCGGGCATCGCTGGTAACGCCACCGCATGTGGAATATAGCCTTACGCCGCTGGGCAAGCAGGTCAGTGAAAAGGTTGCGGCACAGGCGGACTGGATTGAGTTGAATTTACCTGAGGTGCTGGCGGTGTGGGATGAATGTACAGCATAACTGCCGGATGCGCTGCGCTTATCCGGCCTACGGTTCATGGCTTGTAGGGCGGATAAGATGCGCCAGCATCGCATCCGACAATAATTGCCGGATGCGGCTGATGATTCGTAGGCCGGAAAAGATATGTATTACTTACTCAAATCCACCTGATAAATTGCAAACCCGATATCATCGGTCGCGACTTTATTCATCGGATATTGCCCTTTCTCTTTAATAAACGCCGCGGCTTTATCTGACGGAGAGGTTTCGAAACGGATATCCAGTTTCTTATCGCCAGCAATTGGTGCCAAACGCCAGTTGTTATCCGCTGCCGGGTGAATTTCCCCCGCACGCTTCGACTCTTCAGCAATCCACGCTGCCAGTACCGAGCGGTTTTCATCCGGCGAAGCAAAGGCGATATGGCTGTCGCCCGTGCCGGCAAATTTGCCGCCGTAAGCACGATAGTTATTGGTGGCAACCAGGAACATGGCGTTTGGATCAATCGGTTTGCCGTTAAAGGTCAGGTTCTTAATCCTTTGCGCATTGGCATTGATCATCTGACATTCGCCGTCATAGCGTGCGGGCTGGGTAACATCAATCTGATAATTCACGCCATCAATAACATCAAAGTTATAGGTGCGGAAACCCTCCCAGTTGATTAAAGACTGCGGTTTAGTGCTGTTGGGATCAATCTGGTTAAACTGCCCGGCAGAGCATTCCAGCCACTCTTTCACTTCTTTACCGCTGGCTTTCACCACAATCAGCGTATTGGGATAGAGATAGAGATCGGCGGCATTACGGAAGGTTAACTGACCTTTTTCCACTTCCACATAACTGGCAGGGTCATTTTTGCGACCGCCGACTTTAAACGGCGCGGCGGCAGAGAGCACCGGGAGTTTTGCCAGATCGGGATCGCCCTGGATGTAATGTTCGACATACGCTTTTTGCGCGTTATTCACAACCTGTACGGTCGGATCGTCCTGCACTAGCGCCAGATAGCTATACATATTGTCGGCAGATTTACCGATGGGTTTGCTGACAAACTGGCGGGTGGCATCGTGATCGGCTTTAAGTGTTTCTACCAGCTTGCTGTCTTCTGCTGCGAGGGATTTTTTATTGGCGATATCGTAAATTGGTCGCGCTTCTGCTTTCGCCTGTGTGACCTGCCATTTCCCGCTGTCATTATTGAGTTGCAGATCGACCACGCCCAGATGATCGCCCCACATTCCGGGCATCACTGCCGGAACGCCGTTAAGTGTGCCTTTGGCGATATCAGCCCCTTTGATATCCGCAAAATCTTTACTCGGGAAAACGGCGTGAGCATGACCAAACATAATGGCGTCAACGCCTGGAATTTCACTGAGATAATAGACCGAGTTTTCCGCCATGACTTTATACGGATCGGCAGACAGTCCAGAATGCGCCAGTACCACTACCACATCGGCGCCTTTCTCACGCATTTCTGGCACGTACTTGCGCACCGTTTCAGTGATATCGTTAACGGTGACTTTGCCGGATAAATTGGCTTTATCCCAGCCCATGATCTGTGGCGGCACGACGCCAATATAACCTATTTTCAGCGTCTGTTTCTTGCCGTCTTTATCGACCACTTCAGTGTCTTTAATCAGATACGGCGTAAACATCGGCTGTTGGGTTTTGGCGTCAATGACGTTGGCGTTTACATAAGGGAATTTCGCCCCAGCCAGTGCATGTTTCAGGTAATCCAGACCGTAGTTAAATTCATGGTTGCCGAGCGTGCCAACAGTATAATCCAGCGTATTCAGCGCCTTATAGACTGGATGAACATCACCTTCTTTTAATCCTTTCGCCGACATGTAATCTGCCAGTGGACTCCCCTGGATTAAGTCACCGTTATCGACCAGCACGCTGTTTTTTACTTCATTGCGAGCATCGTTAATCAGGCTTGCGGTGCGTACCAGTCCAAATTTTTCTGTTGCGGTATCTTTGTAATAATCGAAATCCATCATGTTACTATGCAAATCAGTGGTTTCCATAATACGCAGATCGACCGTCGCTGCATTCACACTGGCGGCAATCAGCGTGGCCAGGAGCGTTGCGCTAAACTTAATCATCAGAGACATCCTTTTATCATCGGAAATACGAAAGAAAAGGGAGAACAACCATCTTCAGGCTGTTGGCAAAGCGCTTTTTATTTCATGCTGGATGCGGTGTGAACGCGTTATAGGATCTACAAAATCTTGCAAACTCAATATATTGCAACTTCCATGTAGGCCAGATAAGCGTAGCGCATCAGGCAATTTAGCGTTTGTCATCAGCCTCATCTTGCTTATAGAACAGCGAAGAATGCCATATTTTAAACAATTAAAAATGATGACACTATCACAGTTGGCGCATTCTTTAACGATAGGGTATAAGTAAAACAATAGGTTAACACCGTTCACAGAGACGAGGTGGAGAATGTTAGATCAAGTATGCCAGCTTGCACGGAATGCAGGCGATGCCATTATGCAGGTCTACGACGGGATCAAGCCGATGGACGTCGTCAGCAAAGCGGATAACTCTCCAGTGACAGCGGCGGACATTGCCGCACATACCGTAATCATGGACGGTTTACGTACGCTGACGCCGGATATTCCGGTCCTTTCTGAAGAAGATCCTCCCGGCTGGGAAGTTCGCCAGCACTGGCAGCGTTATTGGCTGGTGGACCCGTTAGATGGCACTAAAGAGTTTATTAAACGTAATGGCGAATTTACCGTTAACATTGCACTCATCGACAAGGGTAAACCGATTTTAGGTGTGGTGTATGCGCCAGTAATGAACGTGATGTACAGCGCAGCGGAAGGGAAAGCCTGGAAAGAGGAGTGCGGCGTACGCAAGCAAATTCAGGTAAGTGATGCTCGCCCGCCGTTGGTCGTCATCAGCCGGTCTCACGTAGACGAAGAGCTGAAAGAGTACTTGCAACAGCTTGGCGAGCACCAGACGACATCCATTGGTTCTTCGCTGAAGTTTTGCCTGGTAGCGGAAGGGCAGGCTCAGCTTTACCCTCGCTTTGGGCCAACTAATATTTGGGATACTGCGGCTGGTCACGCGGTTGCAGCCGCAGCCGGAGCGCATGTGCACGACTGGTTGGGCAAAACGCTGGATTACACCCCGCGTGAATCGTTCCTGAATCCAGGATTCAGAGTTTCTATTTATTAATTTTGCTAAAAATAGTTCAGGAATTGCTGGTGCCGCAATTCCTGAATTAAAACGGATATTATTTGATAATATTTGCCACTATGACATATCTAAAAGGTAACTTTATCAAGTTATATGCAAAGCTGTCGTCTGTACTGTTTTATTTTGCTGTTGATACAATAGGGCGGAAGATTAAGAAGATTAGCAATATTATCTTTTGCCTCTAAAATATTTGTTTTTTGAGTTATAAATGAGTGCAATATCTCTTGCATCATAGTCACTTTGAGCAATGGATACTCATCGCTAATACTACTGATGGCATCCAGGAAATTATATCGTTCATCGGACTTATCATTTGATATTCTCGGGTTTGATGAATAAATATCAAGTCGTGGGTGTTGGTGTTGTATTTTATAAAGGGCGGATTTTTCTGTATTATTTCCTCTTTTGAACCAATAAAATAAATGTCCAGACGTCCATTTTGCGGGCAACCACAGAAGAGGTGAACTGATGATTATATTATCAAATTTAGCCTTCGTGAAGTTTGTACCAATAATATTTATTAATGATAAATTCGAACCTGTCATATCGGTATTGCTGAAGTTACTAAAAGAAAGATCTGTTCTATTTAAAATGCTCTTTGAAAAGTTATAATTTTTAAAATTGCTATGACGCAACCTTAACCCCGACAAATTAATATTCTCCATCGCAGGGTTGGCATCTGACATAACAAATAGATAGGGATTTGAGCGAAAAAGTATTTGGTGTTTTTCAAAAAACTCTTTTATGTTAATTAATAAATTGACTGCGCCTATTTTATGGTTAATGCTAAAAATAGTTTGAGGCGAACTCGAAATTTTATCCTGAGTCATTGATCTTATTGTGCATGTCAGATCGGAAAAATCTTCTGTCCACTGGAGAGTGATTGTTGAATACAGATTAATATTATTATCTATAGTAAATGAAATACCTAATGTACAGGTTCTATTACTGTAAACCGGGAAGGAGTAAGAGGTAATTGAACTCGCCATGATTCTGAAGATACGTGGATTCTGAATCGAGGTGTTGCTATCTTCATGATTGAGAAGATAAGTTAAACAATTTGTAAATTGCGATATGTAATGCTCTTGAGTTGTTATGCTTCTATAGGTTATTTCTCTTATTTCAGGAGAGACATTCAGAAGTCGTGTTTTTTCTGAATAATTTTTTCTTTCATTTATACTGTCATTGTTTTCATTCTTTACTGGTGGTGTGCCATAGTAGATATTGTTATTTGTTCGAGAGATCATAGCGTATATTACCAGCTTATTTGAATGGCTAATATTAGGCAGGTAAATTTATGGTAGGTTTGTTATTCGCACTATCAAAAATCGCTCATTTGTTTTATTCATCATACTCATAATGTTAGTATCAGCTATAGAGAGGGAGTTTCTTTGTAAATACGGACTGTGAACAGCATCATTATCGCTTTTCTACAGTCCAGTGAGTATTCTTATTGCGTTGGTTGATTTAAAAATTAAGCCGCTTAAGTAAGTAGTTTATGCAGCAAATCCATTACTTGCTGCACCTCTTGTTGGGTTAGTGCTCCGTCCTTCGCCCATCGCACGCGACCATCTTTATCCAGCACCACAATAGCTGAACTTCCTTCATTCAGTTGCCAGGCACTGCGCGCGACACCATCACTATCGACAATAAATTGTGACCATGGATAGCGCTTTTTGTTGCTTTCCAGGCTACTGCGTACAAACATGCCGGATCCTGGAATTGCGTCGTCGGTGTTGACAATGGTGGTGGTCTGGTAGCGATCGTGTGGGAACTTCGCCGATTTAATCGCTTCAATCAGAGCAGCATTTTTCTCTTTTGCAGAAGTGCGACCAGCGATATGTTGCAGCACTCGTACTTTTCCCGCTAACTGCGCGCTGTTCCAGGTTTTATAGCTAAACTGATCTTTATCAAGAACCAACTCACCACGATCGGTGATGCCAATTGGCGGCACTCGCTGACCGGTTTCAAATTTGTGTGCTGAGGCCATCATCGGCAGCAACAGGCAGGTTAGCGCGAGAATCTTGCATAGAGTCATGGTGTTTCCTTCTTATCGTAGGCAGGTGATCCGACCACTTAGGCCAGACTTTTAATCATATGTGCTATTTATCGAAACACCCGTGAGGGCGATGCCAGTTTGCGGACAAGCGCACAAATCATAGGAAATATGAATGGTTATACTGAGGTTAGTGTTTCGATAGAAAGATAATTCTGAATAATTGTAACCTTTAGGTAAGAAAAGTTATACGTGCTGGAAACATTGTCTGGATAGTCTATAGTCACTAAGCATTAAAATTTGCGCCTCATAATAGTTGGGCCGAATGTGGCACCGCAAGGCGTAATACTCAGCAGGAGACAACAATGAAAATTTTCCAACGGTACAACCCATTGCAGGTGGCGAAGTACGTGAAGATCCTGTTCCGTGGACGGTTATACATCAAGAACGTTGGCGCTTTTGAATTTGATAAGGGTAAGATTCTTATCCCAAAAGTGAAAGATAAGCTGCATTTGTCAGTGATGTCTGAAGTTAATCGTCAGGTTATGCGTCTGCAAACAGAGATGGCTTAACCGAAGTGCTATGCAGTAATAAGACGGCTCCTGATTCAGGAGCCGTTGATGTTTCTGGGGTTATGCGACGCTGTCTTCTTTATCTTTAGCGTCAGGCAGTTTTGGTGAAAGTGCGCTGGCTTTATTGTCGATGCGTGTTACCAGCAACTGGTCGATGCGGTAGTTATCAATATCCACCACTTCGAATTTGTAGCCGGAGAACTTCACCGAATCAGTGCGTTTCGGGATCTTACGCAGCATAAACATCATAAAGCCGCCGATGGTTTCGTAGTTGTCTGACTGCGGAAACTCATCGATATCCAGCACGCGCATCACGTCGTCAATGGGGGTACCGCCATCAATCAACCATGAGTTTTCATCACGTGCCACAATCTGCTCTTCCAGACCCTGACCGACCAGATCGCCCATCAGTGTTGTCATCACATCATTCAGCGTAATGATCCCCACGACCAGCGCGTATTCATTCATGATTACTGCAAAGTCTTCACCCGCGGCTTTAAAACTTTCCAGCGCTTCGGAAAGAGTAAGCGTATCAGGAACAATCAAGGTATTGCAGATTTGTACACCGCTGTTCAGGGCCAGACTTTGGTTAGCCAGTACGCGGTTAAGCAGATCTTTTGAATCGACGTAGCCGATGATGTGATCAATATCTTCATTACAGACGAGGAATTTTGAGTGCGGATGTTCCGCCACTTTATTCTTCAGGCTTTGCTCATCTTCATGAAGATCAAACCAAACGACATTTTCGCGTGGCGTCATGGAAGAAGGCACAGTACGGGATTCCAGTTCGAACACGTTTTCGATCAGTTCGTGCTCCTGCTTACGCAACACTCCCGCCAGCGCACCCGCTTCTACCACCGCATAAATATCATCGGAAGTGATGTCATCTTTACGCACCATCGGGAGTTTAAAGATGCGGAAGATAATATTTGCCAGTCCGTTGAAGAACCATACTAGCGGTGTGAAGATTAGCAGGCAGAAGCGCATCGGGTTGATGATACGCAAAGCGACAGCTTCTGGCGCAACCATACCGATGCGTTTCGGGGTTAAATCCGCAAACAGGATAAAAAGGCCAGTCACTAACGAGAAAGAGAGAATAAAGCTCAGTTGCTCGGAGAGTTCCTCAGGCATATAGCCAGAAAACAAGCTGTGAAACGCCGGAGAAAACGCCGCATCACCCACGATACCACCAAGAATGGCGACCGCGTTCAGACCAATTTGCACAACGGTGAAGAACATTCCAGGGTTGGCCTGCATATCCAGCACCCGCTGGGCATTAATATTACCCTCATCTGCCAGCAGTTTAAGTTTGATTTTGCGCGAAGCGGCAAGTGAAATCTCCGATATAGAGAAGAACGCACTCACAGCGATCAAACAGAGTATGACGAAAATACTGTTTAACATATCTTATCCGACCGTTCAGGTCAGATCCTCGGAAGGGGACGTTGATTAATTTGTGCGAAATACACATTGAAAGCCGGTCTGAAGAGAGTGAACCGGCATTTTCAGTGGCTAGTATAGCGTAAGGTGCTGTAAAGTCGCCAGAGGGTTAAATTTTTACCTCTTTTTTACTTTGATCCTGCCTTTTATTATTACACCTCAGGTGGTAGACAGACCCCAATTCCACCAATGCCACAATAGCCGTACGGATTTTTATGCAAATACTGTTGATGATCGTCTTCAGCATAATAAAACGGTGTGGCATTAGCGATTTCCGTGGTGATTTTACGATCATCATCGGCAGCGAGCATCGCAGCTTGAAAACGATTCAGACTGGCGCGGGCGGCGGTATCTTGCTCAGGCGTCAGTGGGTAAATTGCGGAGCGATACTGCGTGCCATGGTCATTGCCCTGACGCATTCCCTGCGCGGGATCGTGATTCTCCCAGAATACTTGCAACAGTTGCTCATAGCTGAGAACTGAAGGATCGTATACCACGCGCACCGCTTCGGCGTGACCGGTATCACCGGAACAGACCTCCCGATAGGTTGGATTTGGCGTATAACCACCGGTATAGCCTGCAGCGGTGCTGTAAACGCCAGGAAGTTGCCAGAAAAGGCGTTCCACGCCCCAAAAGCACCCCATCGCAAAAATAGCGATCTCCATTCCGTCAGGCACATTGGTCATTGAGTGACCGTTGACTGCATGCAACGTGGCTACAGGCATCGGGGTATTACGCCCGACAAGAGCATCGGCGGGGGAAACCAGATGCTTTTTATCAAATAAACTCATGGTGTCGTTCTCCCGAAATTCGCTCATTGGCGTTAAGGTTGTAACAAGGCGCGTATTTGCACACAATAACCTCCGTGAATGCGTCTAAAGTAAAACATAAGAAATATTTGGGGTTTAGTCTGCTTTTTAATCCATATTGCTGGATTTTTGTTAAGCCGTTTAACGGCGTTCCAGGGGCAGGAATAAAGGATATTCAGGAGAAAATGTGCGCTATATCCGACAGTTATGCTGTGTAAGCTTACTCTGCTTAAGCGGATCTGCCATCGCCGCGAACGTCCGTCTACAGGTCGAAGGATTATCGGGGGCGCTGGAAAAAAACGTCCGTGCGCAGCTTTCTACAATTGAAAGTGATGAAGTGACGCCAGACCGTCGCTTTCGCGCGCGCGTCGATGATGCCATCCGCGAAGGTCTGAAGGCTCTGGGTTATTACCAGCCGACGATAGAATTTGATCTCCGGCCACCGCCAAAGAAAGGGCGGCAGGTATTGATCGCCAAAGTGACGCCTGGTGTGCCTGTGTTGATTGGCGGCACCGATGTGGTCTTGCGTGGCGGCGCACGGACCGATAAAGACTATTTGAAATTGCTTGATACTCGTCCGGCCATTGGTACGGTACTGAATCAGGGAGATTATGAAAATTTCAAAAAGTCCTTAACCAGTATTGCGTTACGTAAAGGCTATTTCGATAGTGAATTTACCAAAGCGCAGCTAGGTATTGCGCTCGGCCTGCATAAAGCCTACTGGGATATTGATTACAACAGCGGCGAACGCTATCGCTTCGGTCATGTGACCTTTGAAGGATCGCAGATCCGCGACGAATATCTGCAACATCTGGTGCCGTTTAAAGAAGGCGATGAGTACGAATCCAAAGATCTGGCGGAACTGAACCGCCGTCTCTCTGCCACCGGCTGGTTTAATTCGGTGGTAGTGGCGCCACAATTTGATAAGGCGCGAGAAACGAAGGTGTTGCCGCTGACTGGCGTGGTTTCGCCACGCACGGAAAACACCATCGAAACTGGTGTTGGTTACTCAACGGACGTTGGGCCGCGCGTTAAGGCGACGTGGAAAAAGCCGTGGATGAACTCTTACGGTCATAGTTTGACGACCAGCGTCAGTGTTTCATCGCCGGAACAGACACTCGATTTCAGCTATAAAATGCCGCTGCTGAAGAACCCGCTGGAACAATATTATTTGGTGCAGGGGGGATTTAAGCGTACCGATCTTAACGATACCGAATCTGACTCCACTACGCTTGTGGCTTCCCGTTACTGGGATCTCTCCAGCGGTTGGCAGCGCGCCATTAACCTGCGCTGGAGTCTCGACCACTTTACCCAGGGCGAAATAACTAACACCACCATGCTGTTTTATCCGGGAGTGATGATCAGCCGGACGCGTTCGCGCGGTGGTTTGATGCCTACCTGGGGCGACTCGCAGCGTTACTCTATCGACTACTCTAATACCGCCTGGGGATCGGACGTCGATTTCTCGGTGTTTCAGGCGCAAAACGTCTGGATCCGCACACTGTACGATCGTCATCGCTTTGTCACGCGCGGCACGCTGGGTTGGATTGAAACGGGAGATTTTGACAAAGTACCGCCGGATCTGCGTTTCTTCGCCGGGGGCGATCGTAGTATTCGTGGCTATAAGTACAAATCTATCGCACCGAAATACCCTGACGGCGACCTGAAAGGGGCCTCGAAACTGATTACCGGATCGCTGGAATACCAGTACAACGTGACCGGAAAATGGTGGGGCGCGATGTTTGTGGATAGCGGTGAAGCCGTAAGCGATATCCGTCGCAGCGACTTCAAAACCGGTACCGGTGTTGGCGTGCGCTGGGAATCGCCCGTCGGGCCAATCAAGCTCGATTTCGCCGTACCGGTTGCTGATAAAGATGAGCACGGTTTACAGTTTTACATCGGTCTGGGGCCAGAATTATGAGTTTGTGGAAAAAAATCAGCCTCGGCGTCGTTATCACCCTCCTGTTGCTGCTGGGATCGGTTGCGTTTCTGGTCGGCACGACCAGCGGCCTGCATTTGCTATTTAAAGCGGCAGATCGTTGGGTGCCAGGGCTGGACATAGGCAAGGTTACTGGCGGATGGCGCGATCTTACCTTATCTGACGTTCGTTATGAGCAGCCAGGCGTGGCGGTAAAAGCGGGCAATCTACATCTGGCGGTTGGGCTGGATTGTCTGTGGAACAGCAGCGTTTGCATTAATGACCTGACGCTGAAAGACATTCAGGTCAATATCGATAGTCAAAAAATGCCGCCTTCCGAACAGGTAACCGAAGAGGAAGATAGCGGCCCGCTGGATCTCTCCACGCCGTACCCTATCACTTTGGCGCGGGTGGCGCTGGATAACGTCAATATCAAGATTGATGACACTACAGTGTCGGTAATGGATTTCACCTCAGGCTTGAGCTGGCAGGAGAAAAATCTGACCCTGAAACCGACGTTGTTAAAAGGTTTGCTGATTGCTCTGCCGAAAGTCGCTGAAGTAGCACAGGAAGAGGTCGTCGAACCGAAGATCGAAAATCCGCAACCGGAGGAAAAGCCGCTTGGCGAAACGCTGAAAGATCTCTTTTCTCGCCCGGTATTGCCGGAAATGACCGACGTGCACTTGCCGCTCAACCTGAACATTGAAGAGTTTAAGGGCGAGCAACTGCGCGTGACGGGCGGCACGGACATCACCGTGCGCACCATGTTGCTGAAAGTGAGCAGCATCGATGGCAATACCAAACTGGATGCGCTGGATATCGACTCTAACCAGGGAATCGTCAATGCCAGCGGCACAGCGCAACTATCCGATAACTGGCCGGTAGATATCACCCTCAACAGTACGCTCAACGTGGAGCCGTTGAAAGGTGAAAAAGTGAAGCTGAAAGTGGGCGGGGCGCTGCGCGAACAGCTTGAGATTGGCGTTAACCTTTCTGGCCCGGTGGATATGGACCTGCGCGCCCAGACTCAATTGGCAGAAGCTGGATTACCGCTCAATGTGGAAGTGAACAGCAAGCAGCTTTACTGGCCGTTCACTGGCGAGAAACAGTATCAGGCAGATGATCTGAAACTGAAACTTTCCGGCAAAATGACTGATTACACGCTGTCTATGCGCACGGCAGTCAAAGGTCAGGAGATCCCGCCAGCCACCATTACCCTTGATGCCAAAGGTAATGAACAGCAGGTTAATCTCGACAAACTCACCGTTGCGGCGCTGGAAGGGAAAACGGAACTCAAGGCGCTACTCGACTGGCAACAGGCAATTAGCTGGCGCGGTGAGCTAACGCTTAACGGCATTAACACCGTCAAAGAGTTCCCGGAGTGGCCGTCGAAACTCAATGGTTTAATCAAAACGAGCGGCAGCCTGTACGGCGGCACCTGGCAGATGGACGTGCCGGAACTGAAGCTGACTGGCAACGTTAAACAAAACAAAGTGAACGTTGACGGAACGCTGAAAGGCAACAGCTATATGCAGTGGACGATTCCGGGTCTGCATCTGGAACTGGGGCCAAACAGTGCCGAAGTGAAAGGTGAGTTGGGGGTGAAAGATCTCAATCTTGACGCCGCCATCAACGCGCCGGGGCTGGATAACGCGCTGCCGGGGCTTGGCGGTACAGCGAAAGGGCTGGTGAAAGTGCGAGGCACGGTAGATGCGCCGCAGTTGCTGGCAGATATCACCGCGCGTGGCTTGCGCTGGCAGGAACTCTCCGTGGCGCAAGTTCGCGTGGAAGGCGATATCAAATCCACCGATCAGATTGCGGGTAAACTCGACGTGCGCGTTGAGCAAATCTCGCAGCCGGATGTGAATATAAACCTCGTTACCCTCAATGCGAAAGGCAGCGAAAAGCAGCACGAATTACAACTGCGGATTCAGGGCGAACCGATTTCCGGGCAGCTAAATCTGGCGGGAAGCTTTGATCGCAAAGAAGAACGCTGGAAGGGAACGCTGAGTGATACCCGCTTCCAGACGCCAGTTGGGCCGTGGACGTTGACGCGCGATGTTGCGCTGGATTACCGCAATCAGGAACAAAAAATCAGCATCGGGCCACACTGCTGGCTTAACCCGAATGCAGAATTGTGCGTACCGCAAACCATTGATGCCGGAGCAGAAGGACATGCGGTGGTCAATCTCAACCGTTTTGACCTCGCGATGCTGAAACCGTTTATGCCGGAAAGCACTCAGGCAAGCGGCATCTTTACAGGTAAGGCGGATGTTGCTTGGGACGCCACTAAAGAAGGACTGCCGCAAGGCAGTATCACGCTTTCTGGTCGTAACGTGCAGGTGACGCAAACCGTCAATGATGCGGCCTTGCCAGTGGCGTTTCAGACGTTGAACCTGACGGCGGAGTTGCGGAATAACCGTGCTGAACTGGGCTGGACTATCCGTCTGACCAATAACGGTCAGTTTGATGGTCAGGTGCAGGTGACCGATCCTCAAGGGCGGCGTAATCTCGGTGGTAACGTGAATATCCGTAACTTTAACCTCGCGATGGTAAACCCCATCTTTACCCGTGGGGAAAAAGCAGCAGGGACGGTGAACGCCAACTTACGCCTCGGCGGTGATGTGCAAAGCCCGCAGTTGTTTGGTCAGCTACAAGTTACTGGCGTGGATATCGACGGTAACTTTATGCCGTTTGATATGCAGCCGAGCCAGCTTGCAGTCAACTTTAACGGTATGCGTTCGACACTTGCAGGCACCGTGCGGACTCAGCAGGGGGAAATCTATCTGAATGGCGATGCCGACTGGAGCCAGATTGAAAACTGGCGGGCGCGAGTGACGGCGAAGGGCAGTAATGTACGTATCACTGTGCCGCCGATGGTGCGAATGAACGTGTCGCCGGACGTAGTGTTTGAGGCCACGCCAAATCTGTTCACTCTGGATGGCCGCGTGGATGTGCCGTGGGCGCGCATCGTGGTGCATGATTTGCCGGAAAGCGCAGTCGGCGTCTCCAGCGATGTGGTGATGCTTAACGATAATCTGCAACCGGAAGAGCAGAAAACCGCATCAATACCGATTAACAGCAACCTTATTGTTCACGTCGGCAACAACGTACGCATTGACGCTTTTGGTCTGAAAGCGCGGTTGACGGGCGATCTCAACGTCGTACAGGACAAGCAAGGTCTGGGGCTGAATGGGCAGATCAACATTCCTGATGGGCGCTTCCATGCTTATGGGCAGGATCTGATTGTGCGTAAGGGGGAGCTGCTGTTCTCTGGTCCGCCAGATCAACCATATCTCAATATCGAAGCGATTCGTAACCCGGATGCGACAGAAGACGACGTAATCGCCGGAGTTCGTGTCACTGGGCTGGCAGATGAGCCTAAAGCTGAGATCTTCTCTGACCCGGCGATGTCACAACAGGCTGCATTATCTTACTTGTTGCGTGGACAAGGGCTGGAGAGCGACCAAAGCGACAGTGCGGCGATGACCTCTATGCTGATTGGTCTGGGGGTTGCACAAAGCGGTCAAATTGTGGGTAAAATCGGCGAGACGTTTGGCGTAAGCAATTTAGCGCTCGACACCCAGGGGGTAGGCGACTCTTCCCAGGTGGTGGTCAGCGGCTATGTATTGCCGGGTCTACAAGTGAAATATGGCGTGGGTATATTTGACTCTATAGCAACACTCACGTTACGTTATCGCCTGATGCCTAAGCTATATCTGGAAGCTGTGTCTGGTGTAGATCAGGCACTGGATTTGCTCTATCAGTTCGAGTTTTAGCAATGCGAATATTTGTCTACGGCAGTTTACGCCACAAACAAGGCAACAGCCACTGGATGACGAATGCCCAGTTGCTGGGCGATTTCAGTATCGATAACTATCAGTTGTATAGTCTGGGCCACTATCCAGGCGCAGTTCCGGGAAATGGAACGGTACATGGTGAAGTTTATCGTATTGACAACGCCACGCTGGCCGAACTTGATGCTTTGCGCACCAGGGGCGGTGAATACGCGCGCCAGTTGATACAGACGCCGTACGGGAGTGCATGGATGTACGTTTATCAACGGCCCGTCGAAGGATTAAAGCTGATTGCAAGCGGCGACTGGTTAGACAGGGATAAGTCATGATATAAACACGCCACCTTCGGGTGGCGTTGTTTTATGCGATGTATCTCGCAATCTGTTTTGTAATTTTCCCGCTTTTTGCTTTTCTCCCCGAGCCGCCTTCCATATCTGTTAACGCATAAAAAACTCTGCTGGTGTTCACAAATGCGCAGGGGTAAAACGGATGCACGCTTTGAACGGTGAGAATGAGTAAGGTTGGCTAACTTCCAGCAAGCGGCTATGAACAGCAAAGTGATGGTCGGGTTTGTTTGTTCTCACCGTTCAAGCTTTTTAACCATTGAGAATAATGATGGCGGAATAGATAGTGTATTTATCGCGGGCATAAAAAAACCCTTACTAACCGAAGCCCGGCGTTCAGGGTTATTGCGTCAGAAGAACTTATTTATTCTTTGCGCGCTCGAAGGAAGCAACGATTTCAGCTTTAGCAGCTTCAGCGTTATCCCAGCCTTCAACTTTAACCCACTTACCTTTTTCGAGGTCTTTGTAGTGCTCGAAGAAGTGAGCGATCTGCGCTTTCAGCAGTTCCGGCAGGTCATTAACGTCTTTAATGTGATCATATTCTTTGCTCAGCTTGCTGTGCGGAACGGCAATCAGTTTCGCATCTTCACCGGCTTCATCGGTCATTTTCAGAACGCCAACCGGACGGCAACGGATCACAGAACCCGGCTGCAGCGGGTACGGAGTCGGGACCAGCACGTCAACCGGGTCACCGTCCAGAGACAGGGTGTGGTTGATGTAACCGTAGTTGCACGGATAGAACATCGCAGTGGACATGAAGCGGTCAACGAACAGTGCGCCGCTCTCTTTGTCGATTTCGTATTTGATTGGATCTGCGTTAGCCGGGATTTCGATAACAACGTAGATGTCTTCCGGCAGATCTTTACCCGCAGGGACGTTGAGTAAGCTCATGTCTGTTTCCTTTAAAAATATGTGGCAAACAAGTGCCGAGTATTATAGCCAACTCGCGCCGAATGTCTTCGCTTGTTTTCGCCCTCGTTTTCCTTTTTCGCCAGTTTTAAGACGGTTCATGAAGCAGGAAAATCCATAACCGTAGCTGCATTATTCATAGTGGTATGAAAGCGATTACAAACTTGTGATTAACGTTTTATTTACTTTTTTGAAGTGTGATGTAACGCAATTCGTTACATAACCGATTGTCTATAGTTTTTTCGCGAACATCTTTTCACCAATAATAATCTCCCGACGAGGACAACCCTATGTGGAAACGCTTACTTGTAGTCTCTGCAGTCTCGGCAGCCATGTCGTCTATGGCGTTGGCCGCGCCTTTAACCGTAGGATTTTCACAGGTCGGGTCTGAATCCGGCTGGCGTGCCGCAGAAACCAGTGTGGCGAAAAGTGAGGCCGAAAAACGCGGAATCACGCTGAAAATTGCCGATGGTCAGCAAAAGCAAGAAAACCAGATTAAAGCTGTGCGTTCTTTTGTTGCACAAGGCGTAGATGCGATCTTTATCGCACCGGTCGTGGCGACGGGGTGGGAACCGGTTTTGAAAGAGGTGAAAGATGCCGGTATTCCCGTCTTTTTGCTCGATCGTTCCATCGATGTGAAAGACAAATCTCTCTATATGACAACCGTGACCGCCAACAACATTCTGGAAGGCAAGTTGATCGGCGACTGGCTGGTGAAAGAGGTCAACGGCAAGCCGTGTAATGTGGTTGAGTTGCAAGGCACTGTTGGAGCAAGCGTGGCCATTGATCGTAAGAAAGGCTTTGCCGAAGCCATCAAGAATGCGCCAAACATCAAGATTATCCGCTCGCAGTCCGGGGACTTCACTCGCAGTAAAGGCAAAGAAGTGATGGAAAGTTTTATCAAAGCGGAAAACAACGGCAAAAATATCTGCATGGTTTACGCCCATAACGACGACATGGTAATCGGCGCCATTCAGGCAATTAAAGAAGCGGGTCTGAAACCGGGTAAAGATATCCTCACAGGTTCCATTGACGGTGTGCCGGACATTTACAAAGCGATGATGGATGGCGAGGCGAACGCCAGCGTTGAACTGACGCCAAACATGGCTGGCCCGGCCTTTGACGCGCTGGAAAAATACAAAAAAGACGGCACCCTGCCTGAAAAGCTGACGCTTACCAAATCTACCCTGTACCTGCCTGATACCGCAAAAGAAGAGTTAGAGAAGAAAAAAGATATGGGGTATTGAGGGGCATCAATATCTGATGCCGATTTGTGGGCCGCCGGATAAGGCGTTCACGCCGCATCCGGCGATTGTGCACGGATGCCTGATGCGACGCTTACCGCGTCTTATCAGGCCTACGAGTTCGATACTTTGTGCAGGCCGGATAAGGCGTTTACGCCGCATCCGGCAGTTGTGCGCGGATGCCTGATGCGACGCTGGCGCGTCTTATCATGCCTACGAGTTCGATACTTTGTGTAGGCCGGATAAGGCGTTCACGCCGCATCCGGCAGTTGTGCGCGGATGCCTGATGCGACGCTTACCGCGTCTTATCAGGCCTACGAGTTCGATACTCTGTGTGGGCCGGATAAGGCGTTTACGCCGCATCCGGCGGTTGTGCACGGATGCCTGATGCGACGCTTACCGCGTCTTATCAGGCCTACGAGTTCGATGCTCTGTGCAGGCCGGATAAGGCGTTTACGCCGCATCCGGCAGTTGTGCACGGATGCCCGATGCGACGCTTACCGCGTCTTATCATGCCTACGAGTTCGATACTTTGTGCAGGCCGGATAAGGCGCTCACGCCGCATCCGGCGATTGTGCACGGATGCCTGATGCGACGCTTACCGCGTCTTATCATGCCTACGAGTTCGATACACTGTGCAGGCCGGATAAGGCGTTCACGCCGCATCCGGCGGTTGTGCACGGATGCCTGATGCGACGCTGGCGCGTCTTATCATGCCTACGAGTTCGATACTCTGTGTAGGCCGGATAAGGCGTTCACGCCGCATCCGGCGGTTGTGCAGTACAGAACTTAACACCGTGCACGATCTATTCCCAGGCTTTTAGAGTGTGGCTAAGGGGGAAACCATGACTACCGACCAACACCAGGAAATCCTCCGCACCGAAGGATTAAGCAAATTTTTCCCCGGCGTTAAAGCGTTAGACAATGTTGATTTCAGCCTGCGCCGTGGCGAAATCATGGCGCTGCTCGGTGAAAACGGGGCAGGAAAATCGACGTTAATCAAAGCATTAACTGGCGTTTACCATGCCGATCGCGGCACCATCTGGCTGGACGGTCAGGCTATCTCACCGAAAAACACCGCCCACGCGCAGCAGCTTGGTATAGGCACTGTCTATCAGGAAGTTAACTTGCTGCCCAACATGTCGGTCGCCGACAATCTATTCATAGGTCGCGAGCCTAAACGTTTCGGCCTGCTACGGCGTAAAGAGATGGAAAAGCGCGCCACCGAACTGATGGCATCCTACGGTTTTTCCCTCGACGTGCGTGAACCTCTCAACCGTTTTTCGGTAGCGATGCAGCAAATCGTCGCTATTTGCCGGGCGATTGACCTATCTGCCAAAGTGCTGATCCTCGATGAACCCACTGCCAGCCTCGACACTCAGGAAGTGGAACTCCTGTTTGGCCTGATGCGTCAGCTTCGCGATCGCGGTGTTAGCCTGATCTTCGTCACTCATTTTCTCGATCAGGTGTATCAGGTCAGCGATCGGATCACCGTATTACGCAACGGCAGTTGCGTAGGCTGTCGGGAAACCCGCGAGCTACCGCAGATCGAACTGGTGAAAATGATGCTGGGGCGCGAACTGGATACCCACGCGCTACAGCGTGCCGGGCGAACATTGCTGAGCGACAAACCCGTTGCCGCGTTTAAAAATTATGGCAAAAAAGGGACCATCGCGCCGTTTAATCTCGAAGTGCGCCCTGGCGAGATCGTCGGCCTGGCAGGCCTGCTGGGATCCGGGCGTACCGAAACCGCTGAAGTGATCTTCGGCATCAAACCCGCCGATAGCGGCACGGCGCTGATCAAAGGCAAACCGCAAACGCTACGATCGCCACATCAGGCTTCGGTACTGGGCATCGGCTTTTGCCCGGAAGACAGGAAAACTGATGGCATCATCGCCGCAGCCTCAGTGCGGGAAAATATCATCCTCGCTCTCCAGGCCCAGCGCGGCTGGTTACGGCCGATTTCGCGCAAAGAACAGCAAGAGATTGCCGAACGCTTTATCCGCCAGCTTGGCATTCGCACACCTTCCAGCGAACAGCCGATTGAGTTTCTCTCCGGTGGCAATCAGCAAAAAGTGCTGCTCTCACGCTGGCTACTGACCCGGCCGCAATTTCTGATCCTCGACGAGCCAACCCGTGGCATTGACGTTGGCGCCCATGCCGAGATTATTCGCCTGATCGAAACGCTGTGCGCCGATGGTCTGGCACTACTGGTGATCTCTTCCGAACTGGAAGAGCTGGTGGGCTATGCCGATCGGGTGATCATCATGCGCGATCGCAAACAGGTGGCAGAGATCCCGCTGGCAGAGCTTTCTGTTCCGGCGATCATGAACGCCATTGCGGCGTAAGGAGAACAGTGTGATGCCTCAATCTCTCCCGGACACTACGCCGTCGAAAAGGCGCTTTCGTTGGCCAACGGGAATGCCGCAACTGGCGGCGCTGTTTCTGGTGCTGCTGATCGATAGCCTGGTGGCCCCGCATTTCTGGCAGGTGGTGCTCCAGGATGGGCGTTTGTTCGGTAGCCCCATCGACATTCTTAATCGCGCTGCCCCGGTTGCGCTACTGGCGATTGGCATGACGCTGGTGATCGCTACGGGTGGGATTGATCTCTCCGTAGGGGCGGTGATGGCCATCGCCGGAGCCACAACGGCTGCGATGACGGTCGCGGGGTTCAGCCTGCCAATTGTTTTGTTAAGCGCCCTGGGCACCGGCATCCTGGCGGGATTGTGGAACGGTATACTGGTAGTGATCCTCAAAATTCAGCCGTTTGTCGCTACCCTGATCCTGATGGTCGCCGGGCGCGGCGTAGCGCAACTGATCACCTCCGGGCAGATCGTCACGTTTAACTCGCCGGATCTCTCATGGTTCGGCAGCGGATCGCTGTTGTTCTTGCCAACGCCAGTCATTATCGCGGTGCTGACGCTTCTCCTGTTCTGGTTGTTGACCCGCAAAACGGCGCTGGGGATGTTTATCGAAGCCGTTGGTATCAATATTCGGGCGGCAAAAAATGCCGGCGTAAACACGCGGATCATCGTTATGCTCACCTACATGTTGAGCGGATTGTGTGCGGCAATTGCGGGCATTATCGTGACGGCGGATATTCGCGGCGCCGATGCCAACAACGCCGGATTATGGCTGGAGCTGGATGCCATTCTTGCGGTGGTGATTGGCGGCGGAGCGCTGATGGGCGGGCGCTTTAACCTGCTGCTCTCAGTGGTAGGGGCGCTGATTATTCAGGGAATGAACACCGGGATTTTACTTTCTGGCTTTCCGCCAGAGATGAATCAGGTGGTGAAAGCCGTGGTGGTGCTTTGCGTGCTGATTGTTCAGTCGCAACGCTTTATCAGTCTGATTAAAGGAGTGCGTAGCCGTGATAAAACGTAACTTGCCACTGATGATCACCATCGGCGTTTTTGTGTTGGGCTATCTCTATTGCCTGATGCAGTTTCCCGGTTTTGCTTCCACAAGAGTGATCTGCAATATCCTGACCGATAATGCCTTTCTTGGGATCATTGCCGTTGGCATGACCTTTGTGATCCTCTCCGGTGGGATCGATCTCTCCGTTGGTTCGGTGATCGCCTTTACTGGCGTGTTTCTGGCAAAAGTGATTGGCGATTTCGGCCTCTCGCCGCTGCTGGCGTTTCCGCTGGTGCTGATGATGGGCTGTGCCTTCGGCGCATTTATGGGGCTTTTGATCGACGCCCTGAAGATCCATGCGTTCATCATTACCCTGGCGGGGATGTTCTTTTTGCGCGGCGTTAGCTATCTCGTTTCGGAAGAATCGATCCCGATTAACCATCCTGTTTATGACACGCTCTCAAGCCTTGCGTGGAAAATCCCTGGCGGCGGCCGCTTAAGTGCGATGGGGCTGCTGATGCTGGCGGTGGTAGTTATCGGCATATTCCTCGCGCATCGTACCCGTTTTGGGAATCAGGTTTATGCCATTGGCGGCAACGCGACGTCGGCGAATCTGATGGGAATTTCCACCCGCAGCACCACTATTCGCATTTATATGCTCTCCACCGGGCTGGCAACGCTGGCGGGGATTGTTTTCTCTATTTATACCCAGGCCGGATATGCGCTGGCGGGCGTAGGTGTGGAACTGGACGCTATCGCCTCAGTGGTGATTGGCGGTACACTTTTAAGCGGTGGCGTCGGGACAGTGCTCGGAACGCTATTCGGTGTGGCAATTCAAGGGTTGATCCAGACCTATATTAATTTTGATGGTTTGCTCAGTTCGTGGTGGACGAAAATCGCTATTGGCATTTTGTTATTCATTTTTATTGCCTTACAGCGTGGATTAACGGTGCTATGGGAAAATCGTCAGAGTTCGCCAGTAATGAGAGTAAGTTCAGAAAGTATACAAAAAGAGTAGAATTTACTGATATATAAGGATGTTATAAATGTGGGTAAAGGAAGGCGAGGAATTAAAGGCAACGTGCAAAAGCTGCGGTGTGAGTGTTTTACCGCCTGACGATTATTGCAAAAGTTGTACTGATAAAAAGCTTACGGGAATTGGAGGTTGGCTGTATTTTCCTGCTATTGGTTTAGTACTTGGTATTATTGCGAACATTTATTCAACTGTACGCACCTGGAAGCTTGCTCAGGCAATTCAGGAAGAACCGCTCAGGACAGTTCTTTTTCTGGAAACGGCTGGATTTGCCATTTTATTTCTGCTGGTAAGTTATACTACTTATCTGTTTTTTAAGAAAAAACGACAACTTCCACAATACTATATTGCCCTTCTTCTGGCGCTTTTTGCATTTAATGTTGCTGATATTTGGGGAACAGTGACATTAATCGGCGTTTCTTTTGACCTGAAGGATGCATGGGAGCTGCTGAAAAGCATCATCCATCTTGCAATCTGGATCCCTTACTTCCGCTTATCTAAGCGTGTCAAATTAACCTTCGTTAATTGATAATTAAAAACGCCGGATTGCTCCGGCGTTTTTAGACCGTTACGCGTCCGGGAACTCACGGATAAAGCGTTCGACGTCTTCAACCATATGATCGTTGCCGACGAAGAACGAACGGCGCTGGTGCAGCGTTTCCGGGATGATATCCAGAATACGCTCTTTACCATCACTCGCTTTACCGCCTGCTTGTTCCGCCAGGAACGCCATCGGGTTGCATTCATACAGCAAACGCAGTTTACCGTCCGGGTGGCTGGCGGTGCTTGGGTAGAGATAAATACCGCCCTTCAGCAGATTACGGTGGAAATCCGCGACCAGTGAACCGATATAACGTGAGGTATACGGGCGGTTGGTGGACTTATCTTCTTCCTGGCAGAATTTAATGTACTTCTTCACTCCGTTAGGAAACTTAATGTAGTTTCCTTCGTTGATGGAGTAGGTGTTTCCTTTCTCCGGGAAGCGCATTCGTTCCTGGCACAGGCAGAAAACGCCAAGTGAAGGGTCATAGGTAAAGGCGTGAACACCACATCCCGTGGTGTAAACCAGCATGGTAGAGGAACCGTATACCACGTAACCAGCAGCAACCTGTTTGTTTCCAGGCTGGAGGAAATCTTCTTCCGTTACCGGCGTGCCGACGGGCGTAACGCGGCGGTAAATGGAGAAAATGGTACCGACAGAGACGTTAACATCGATGTTGGACGAGCCATCCAGTGGGTCCATCAGCACAACGTATTTTGCGTGTTCACACCCGTCAAAGACGACAATTCCATCTTCTTCTTCGGATGCAATGCCTGCAACGATATCGCGCGCTTTCAGTGCGGCTTTCAGTTTTTCATTAGCGAACAAGTCGAGTTTTTGCTGAACCTCACCCTGTACGTTCTCAGCACCGCTGGCACCCAGGATATCAACCAGTCCAGCTTTGTTAATATCACGATGGATAATCTTGGCGCCCAGTTTTATTGCCGACAGCAAAGCAGTGAGCTCACCGGTAGCATGAGAAAACTCGTGCTGCTTTTCGACAATAAATTCACCTAACGTTTTCATAAAACTTTCCCTGCAATGTTTATGGAGTAAAGCGACCGCAACAATCTTAACAAATAATCCGAATGTTGCGCTCAGGTGAATCGCGCCAGCAAATTACGGTTTATCCTGAAATGCGTTTCTCAGTTGCCCGACATATGCGTAAAATGAGCGGCAGATTAAAAAAGGATAGTGACGTATGCGCATTCATATTTTAGGAATTTGTGGCACGTTTATGGGCGGTCTGGCGATGCTGGCGCGCCAGTTGGGCCATGAAGTAACGGGTTCGGATGCCAATGTGTATCCGCCGATGAGCACCTTACTTGAGAAGCAAGGCATCGAACTGATTCAGGGTTACGATGCCAGTCAGCTCGACCCACAGCCGGATCTGGTGATCATTGGCAACGCCATGACCCGTGGAAATCCGTGTGTGGAAGCGGTACTGGAGAAAAACATCCCTTATGTGTCCGGCCCACAGTGGTTACACGATTTCGTACTGCGCGATCGTTGGGTACTGGCCGTTGCCGGTACCCATGGCAAAACAACCACGGCGGGGATGGCGACCTGGATTCTGGAGCAGTGCGGCTATAAACCGGGTTTTGTGATTGGCGGCGTACCGGGGAACTTTGAGGTTTCTGCACGTTTGGGCGAAAGCGACTTCTTTGTTATCGAAGCGGACGAATACGACTGCGCCTTCTTCGACAAACGCTCCAAGTTTGTTCATTACTGCCCGCGTACGCTGATCCTCAACAACCTTGAGTTCGATCACGCCGATATCTTCGACGATCTAAAAGCGATCCAGAAACAGTTCCACCATTTGGTGCGTATCGTTCCGGGTCAGGGCCGTATTATTTGGCCGGAAAACGACATCAACCTGAAGCAGACCATGGCAATGGGCTGCTGGAGTGAGCAGGAGCTGGTGGGCGAGCAAGGTCACTGGCAGGCGAAAAAGCTGACCACTGACGCTTCCGAGTGGGAAGTGTGGCTGGATGGCGAAAAAGTGGGTGATGTGAAATGGTCGCTGGTCGGCGAACATAACATGCACAACGGCCTGATGGCGATTGCCGCGGCCCGTCATGTTGGCGTTTCTCCGGCAGATGCCGCTAATGCGTTGGGTTCGTTCATTAACGCCCGTCGTCGTCTGGAATTGCGCGGTGAGGCGAATGGCGTGACGGTATATGACGATTTTGCCCATCACCCAACGGCGATTCTGGCAACCCTGGCGGCACTGCGCGGCAAAGTTGGTGGTACGGCGCGTATCATTGCTGTGCTGGAACCGCGCTCTAACACGATGAAGATGGGGATCTGCAAAGACGACCTGGCGCCGTCATTAGGCCGTGCCGATGAAGTCTTTCTGCTGCAACCGCCTCACATTCCGTGGCAGGTCGCTGAAGTAGCAGAAGCCTGCGTTCAGCCTGCACACTGGAGTGGCGATGTTGATGCACTGGCGGATATGGTGGTGAAAACCGCCCAGCCTGGCGACCATATTCTGGTGATGAGCAATGGCGGTTTTGGTGGGATTCATCAGAAACTGCTGGATGGTCTGGCGAAGAAAGCGGAAGCTGCTCAGTAATTCTGCAGCCTTGCATGCTTATGTAGGCCGGATAAGGCGTTTACGCCGCATCCGGCGTTTGAGCAAAGTGCCTGATGCGACGCTTGACGCGCCTTATCAGGCCTGGAGGTCCGCCGCATCCGGCAAACCATACTCACATCAACAACGAAAATTACCCGTCGTTTTCCGCTAATTCGCGCAGATACTGGAAAATCTGTCGCGCGGATTTCGGCGGTTTATTTCCTTCTTTCTCTTTCTTCGCGTTGCGGATCAGAGTACGTAGTTGCTGGCGATCGGCATCTGGCCACAGATTCAATACTTCGGCGATGGCGTCATCACCGTGATCAATTAAACGATCGCGCAGATTTTCCAGTTTATGGAACAGCACCACCTGCTGGTTATGGCGGTTTTTTAGCTTATCCAGCGCCTGACGGATCGGTTCTACATCACGCTGGCGCAGCATCTTACCGATGAGCTGCAACTGGCGGCGGCGACCTTCCATCTTAATACGCTGGGCTAACTCGATGGCTGCACGCAGATCCTCATCTAATGGGATCTTATCCAGCGCGTTTTTCCCCAGATCAACAATTTCCGCGCCCAGGCGTTTTAGCTCTTCGGCATCACGTTTAATTTCACTTTTACTGACCCAGATAATTTCATCGTCTTCGTCTTCGATGTCATCACCGGGAACGTCGTCGAGCCAGTCTTCGGGCTGCTTAGTCATGTCAGGCTCCTTAAAAAAAGAGGCTAATGTTACCAGTTAAGATGCGCACTGAAAAACGGTTCTCTGTTAGACTTCAGAGAAACTCTCTACATTATGGCACTTGCAATGAAAGTAATCTCTCAAGTTGAAGCGCAGCGCAAGATTCTGGAAGAAGCAGTTTCGACTGCGCTGGAGTTAGCCTCAGGCAAATCGGACGGTGCGGAAGTTTCCGTCAGCAAGACTACCGGCATTAGTGTAAGCACGCGTTATGGTGAAGTGGAGAATGTCGAGTTCAATAGCGATGGTGCGCTGGGGATCACCGTGTATCACCAGAACCGTAAAGGTAGCGCATCATCCACTGATTTAAGCCCACAGGCCATTGCCCGCACCGTACAGGCGGCGCTGGATATTGCGCGTTACACTTCGCCAGATCCCTATGCAGGCGTGGCAGACAAAGAACTGCTGGCTTTTGATGCACCGGATCTTGACTTGTTCCACCCAGCGGAAGTTTCCCCGGATGAAGCTATTGAACTGGCTGCACGCGCGGAACAGGCGGCATTGCAGGCGGACAAACGTATCACCAATACCGAAGGCGGCAGCTTTAACAGCCACTACGGCGTAAAAGTTTTCGGCAACAGCCACGGTATGTTGCAGGGGTACTGCTCAACGCGTCATTCGCTCTCCAGTTGTGTTATTGCGGAAGAAAATGGCGATATGGAGCGTGATTACGCCTACACCATTGGTCGCGCGATGAGCGATTTACAAACGCCAGAGTGGGTTGGGGCAGAGTGCGCTCGCCGAACTCTATCGCGACTGGCGCCGCGTAAACTCTCCACTATGAAAGCGCCGGTAATTTTTGCCAATGAAGTTGCCACGGGTCTGTTTGGTCACTTGGTTGGCGCGATTGCTGGTGGCGCGGTCTACCGTAAATCGACCTTCCTGCTCGACTCGCTAGGTAAACAAATTCTACCGGACTGGCTGACCATTGAAGAACATCCGCATCTACTGAAAGGACTGGCATCCACGCCGTTTGACAGTGAAGGTGTGCGTACCGAGCGCCGCGATATCGTCAAAGATGGCATCCTGACCCAGTGGTTGTTGACCAGCTATTCTGCGCGCAAGCTGGGGCTGAAAAGTACCGGACACGCGGGCGGTATTCACAACTGGCGCATTGCTGGACAAGGGTTCAGCTTCGAACAAATGCTCAAAGAGATGGGCACCGGGCTGGTGGTGACGGAGCTGATGGGTCAGGGCGTGAGCGCGATCACCGGTGATTATTCCCGTGGCGCGGCGGGCTTCTGGGTAGAGAACGGCGAAATCCAGTATCCGGTGAGTGAAATCACCATCGCAGGTAATTTAAAAAATATGTGGCGCGATATCGTTGCTGTTGGTAATGATATTGAAACGCGCAGTAACATACAGTGTGGTTCTGTTCTGTTACCGGAGATGAAAATCGCCGGGCAGTAAACAAACTGGCGCGACCTGCCGCGTCAAATCTTAATAAGGAAAAATGGAAGGAAGTGTGCAATGCGTAAAAGCCTGTTAGCTATTCTTGCTGTCTCTTCATTAGTATTCAGTTCGGCGTCGTTTGCCGCTGGGCTGGAAGACAATATGGAAACCCTTAACGACAATTTAAAAGTGGTAGAAAAAGCGGATAACGCGGCGCAAGTCAAAGATGCGCTAACCAAAATGCGTGTCGCGGCACTGGATGCGCAAAAAGCGACGCCGCCGAAGCTGGAAGGCAAATCATCGGACAGTCCCGAGATGAAAGACTACCGCCATGGTTTTGACATTCTGGTTGGTCAGATTGACGATGCGCTGAAGTTGGCAGACGAAGGCAAAGTGAAAGAAGCACAGGCCGTCGCAGAGCAACTGAAAACAACCCGCAACGCCTATCACAAGAAGTATCGTTAATTCCTTATTGGGCGGTGAAACGTTACCGCCCAATGCTCTTCTCCTTTCATCACTTCCCCGCAGAATTTACTTTCAACACGGCTATTTCCCTGTGTATATCCCCATTATACGCACAGTCAGGGAACGACTGACCAACCCACAAGAGGCCATTAAGGTCCGACTGGATGAACTATGAGCTGGCTTTTGAGCCGCGGGCGCTGAAAGAGTGGCAAAAACTGGACGTGACAGTCCGGGAACAATTTAAAAAAGGCTTGAGGATGTGCTGAAAAGGCTGCGCAATCCATCGACTAAACTATGGGATTCGCCGGACTGCTACAAAATTAAGCTTCGCACACTGGGATATCGCCTGGTCTATCAGGTCAATGATAAAGAGTTGCTCGTGTTGGTGATAGCTATTGGTAAGAGAGAGTACTCAGCCGTTTATGAAGACGCGACAAAACGGCTGGATGAGTGACTAACGCAAATGATGCACCACCTGGTTGCTGCTACCGCGCCAGATCAGGGAAGGATCTTTTAAATCCTGTACAAATTTGCCATCGACCAGCACATTAATCAAATCAACAACCTGCATTTGCGCAGCGTTGAGTTCATCGAGTTTATAGCCTGTCCATACCCAGATGTCTTTACCCGGACACTCGGCGCGGATGCGTTGCACCAGTTTTAAAATGTCCGGCACGTTTTGCGGATGCAGCGGATCGCCGCCGGAAAGAGAAATTCCCTGACGTTTAATGCGGGTGTCGTTCAGATCGTTGATGATCTGGTCTTCCATTGCCTTGGTAAATGGCTGACCGGAATTTAACCGCCAGGTGCTTTTGTTATAGCAGCCGGGGCACTCATGAACGCACCCTGAGACAAACAAGGTGCAGCGAGTGCCGGGGCCGTTGACGATGTCGACAGGATAGTATTGATGGAAGTTCATATTTCGCCTGGCTTATCAGTCCGCGTGTAGGCCGGATAAGGCGTTTACGCCGCATCCGGCATTTGCTTACCGCAGAGTGGGGATCAACCTATTTGCCCATTCCCCAAATGTTTAACGCGGCGCTTAACTTCTTCCTGCTTACCGGCGTTAAACGGGCGAGCATCAGGGCTACCTAAATATCCGCACACGCGGCGAGTCACCGACACACGGGAGGTGTCATGGTTACCACATTTCGGGCAAGTGAATCCTTTGCTGGTACATTCAAACTCGCCGGTAAAACCACACTCGTAGCACTCATCGATTGGCGTGTTAGTGCCGTAATACGGTACATGCTGATAGCTGTAGTCCCAGACATCTTCCAGCGCCTTCAGGTTATGCTGAATGTTTGGATACTCGCCGTAGCAAATGAAACCACCGTTCGCCAGCGGCGGGTAAGGTGCTTCAAAGTCGATTTTGTCGTACGGATTTACCTTTTTCTCCACATCGAGGTGGAAGCTGTTGGTGTAGTAGCCTTTGTCAGTTACGCCCGGCACCACGCCAAACTCAGCGGTATCGAGACGGCAGAAACGGTCGCACAGGTTTTCACTCGGCGTACTGTACAGGCTGAAACCGTAGCCAGTTTCTTCTTTCCACTGATCGACTGCCTGACGCAGGCGTTCGACAATCGCAATACCTTTTGCGCGAAGTTGTTCGTTATCATAAACATGCTCGCCGCCGAACAGCGCGTTAATGGTTTCGTGGATACCGATGTAGCCCAACGATATAGACGCACGACCGTTTTTGAAAATTTCAGAAACGTCATCGTCGGCATTCAGACGTACGCCGCAGGCACCTTCCATATAAAGGATCGGAGCCACGCGTGCTTTCACGCCTTCCAGACGGGCGATACGGGTCATCAGCGCTTTACGCGCCAGCACCAGACGCTCATCCAGCAGCTTCCAGAAGGTGGTCTCATCGCCTTTCGCTTCCAGTGCAATACGCGGCAAGTTCAGACTGATGACGCCAAGGTTGTTGCGGCCATCGTGGATCTGTTCGCCGTTTTCGTTTTCCCACACGCCAAGGAAGCTGCGGCAGCCCATCGGCGTTTTAAACGAACCGGTTACTTTCACTACCTGATCGTAGTTCAGAATGTCCGGGTACATGCGCTTGCTTGCGCACTCCAGCGCCAGTTGCTTGATGTCGTAGTTCGGATCGCCGGGCTTATGGTTCAGGCCATCGCGAATCGCAAACACCAGTTTCGGGAACACCGCAGTTTTACGGTTTTTGCCGAGGCCCGCGATACGATTACGCAGGATAGATTCCTGAATCAGGCGCGATTCCCAACTGGTGCCCAAGCCAAAGCCAAAGGTTACAAACGGCGTCTGACCGTTGGCGGTGTGCAGGGTATTCACTTCATATTCCAGCGACTGGAAGGCGTCGTAGCACTCTTTGATGGTACGAGAGTTAGCGTAGCCTTCGGCGTCCGGGATATTCCACTCTTCGGCTGTTTTACGGTGTTTGTTGTAGCTGGCGGTAACAAACGGCGCCAGCACTTCATCAATACGGTTAATGGTGGTGCCGCCATAAATATGGCTGGCGACCTGAGCAATAATTTGCGCAGTCACTGCGGTAGCCGTAGAGATCGATTTCGGCGGCTCGATCTCGGCATTCCCCATCTTAAAGCCCTGGGTCAGCATGCCTTTCAGGTCGATCAGCATACAGTTGAACATCGGGAAGAACGGCGAGTAATCGAGATCGTGGTAGTGAATATCGCCGCGCTCATGCGCCTGCACCACATCACGCGGCAGCAGGTGCTGACGCGCATAGTGTTTAGCAACAATCCCGGCCAGCAGGTCGCGCTGGGTTGGAATCACTTTGCTGTCTTTGTTAGCGTTTTCATTGAGCAACGAAGAGTTGGTCTGCTCGACCAGGCCGCGAATCTCCTGGTTCAGGCGACCGCGTTTTTCACGTTCAATGTCGCGATCGTGACGGTACTCGATGTAAGCACGGGCCAGTTGTTTGTACGGGCCAGACATTAGCTGGTTTTCAACCGCGGTCTGGATCTCATTGATATCTACCTGGCTGCGGCCCTGCATCTGCTCGCTGACAATAGCGGCAACAGTGGCGCAATAATCAGCATCATCGACTTCCGCTGCTTTAGCTGCACGCAGAATGGCTTCTTTGATGCGCTCTGATTTAAACGGCACTTTGCAGCCGTCTCGTTTCATCACATGCGGTGTCATGATCGCTCCATATTTTTAAGAACAGGTTATCCACAGAAATTGGGAAAGGTGTTTTCCGGTTTTTTCGTTTCGTTTTCCGGCGCTTTCCACAATCACCATCCGCTTATCCACAACTCCATACCTTCTTAAAGGAAAGCTGTAGTAGCAATTATAGCCGATTAATACAACATATTGGGTTGGTGGGCATTTTAAAGTCTATATATAGTGCTTTGCATCAAGGATGTTTGAGGTTTTTTTGATGTAGCTCAAAGTAAAAAGCAGAGTGTACGGATGGCGGGCGCTACAGAGATATGTAAATTTTCTAATGATTTTCTGACTGGAAAATCAACAAAAACAAGATGCTTGTCGAGGCAGGCCCCGGAAATATTTGTTTTACCGGGGCATGGTGAAGAGTTATCGCTGCAACCACCAGACAGCCTCAAAAGGCCGTAATGTCATGGCGCATGGTTGTGGTGACGCTTCTTCATAGTTATGCATCAGAAGCTGCCAGTCACCGCGAATTTGCGTTGGCTGCCAGGATTGTACGTCACGGCTCAGGTTGGCAATCACCAATAGACTTTGTCCCTGCCATTCACGACGATAACACCACAATGCAGGGCTGATTGGCAGCAGATCCTGATAATTACCCCATGTCAGAATGGGTTCTTGTTTGCGTAGTGCAATTAACTTCTGATAGGTGTAAAACACCGAGGATTCATCGGCCAGCGCGGTTTCCACGTTGATTTCCTGATAGTTATCGCACAGGCCAATCCACGGCTTACCAGTAGTAAATCCTGCGTTATCGTCATTGTTCCACTGCATCGGCGTACGACTGTTGTCGCGAGATTTACTGGCAAGGATTGCTAATAACTCGTCGGCATCACGCCCATTGCTACGCAATTCAGCAAACATATTGAGACTTTCAACGTCGCGATAGTCGGTAATGCGCGTGAAATGCGGGTTGGTCATACCAATCTCTTCACCCTGGTAGATATACGGTGTTCCCTGCATACCATGCAGCACCATCGCCAGCATTTTAGCTGCTGGCTCGCGGTATTGGTCTTCATCGCCAAAACGAGAAACAATGCGTGGCTGGTCATGGTTACACCAGAACAAGGCATTCCACGCGATGTTGTGCATTCCCTGTTGCCAGTAGCGGAACAACGTTTTCAGTGCCACAAAGTCGGGTTTAGCCAGCGTCCATTTTTCACCATCGGGATAATCGACTTTCAGGTGGTGAAAATTAAAGGTCATCGACAATTCACTGCCTGTTAACGCTGCGTATCGCTGGCAATGTTCAAGGCTGGTGGAAGACATTTCGCCTACGGTCATTAACCCGCGTGGCGTAAACACATCACGGTTCATTTCGTGCAAAAACTCGTGTACACGTGGCCCGTCTGTATAAAAGCGGCGCCCATCGCCATCCAGATCGTTAGGGAAGTTCTGGTCCTTAGAAATCAGATTCACCACATCCAGACGCAGCCCGTCGACGCCACGATCGGCCCAGAACTCACAGACTTTCTTCAGTTCCGCGCGTACCTCCGGGTTCTCCCAGTTGAGGTCCGCCTGTTCTGGTGCAAACAGATGTAAATAGTACTGTCCGCTTTCTGCGTGCCAACGCCAGGCATTGCCGCCGAATTTAGAACGCCAGTTGTTCGGGGGGATACCCGGTTCGCCATCACGCCAGATATAAAACTGACGATAAGGACTTTCTTTCTTCAGCGCCTCGTGAAACCAGGCATGTTGGGTAGAGGTATGGTTAAACACCATGTCGAGAATGACACGAATGCCGCGCGATTTTGCCTGTGTCACCAGTTCGTCAAAATCATCCAGCGTGCCGTAAGTGGGATCAATCGCCGTGTAGTTCGCTACGTCATAACCATTATCGACCTGGGGAGAGACATAAAAAGGCGTCAACCAGATAGCATCGACGCCCAGTTTTTGCAGATAGTCCAGGCGTTGGATAACGCCACGTAAATCGCCGGTGCCGCTGCCCGTGGTGTCCTGAAAGCTCTTTGGATAGATCTGGTAGATAACACCGTTTTGCCACCAGTGGGGAAGATGAGTCATTACGTATTTCCTGCAAATGCGAGGGGCGCAATGACGCCCCGAAGAAAATTAAACAATTTCAAGCGTGCCCAGGCGGTGTTTACGCTGGTAGATAAACGAGGTGAGCACAATCGGAACGATGATGGCGACAGCCATTGCCAGCGCAAATACCTGCCAGTAGCTCGGTTGAATCGAGAGAATGCCCGGCAGACCACCAACACCAATGCCGTTTGCCATGACGCCGTTCAGGCCGCACAACAATCCTGCCAGGCCAGAACCTACCATCGCGCACAGCATCGGAAAGCGATATTTCAGGTTGATGCCGTACATTGCAGGCTCAGTGACTCCAAGCCAGGCAGAGATAGCGGCAGGCACGGAGATCTCGCGTTCATTGTTCTTGCGACTGGAGATGATAATGCCCATCACGGCGGAGCCCTGAGCAATATTTGAGAGGGCAATCAGCGGCCAGACAGGTGTGCCGCCCATGCTTTGAATCATCTGCATATCAATAGCAAGCGTGGTCTGGTGTACGCCGGTGATCACCAGCGGCGCGTAAAGGAAGCCAAACAATGCTGCGCCAATGGGGGCAAAGCTGCCGGTCATCAGGTGGCGAACCGCAAAGGCAACGCCATCACCGATCATGCGACCAAATGGACCAATCAGCGCATGAGCGAGGAATACGGCGAGGATCAGCGAAAAGACCGGAACCACGACCAGATAAAGGTAATCCGGCACGATGCGCTTAAGGCGAGTTTCAATAACGCCCAGCGCCAGCCCAGCTAACAGGGCCGGAATCACCTGTGCCTGATAGCCCACTTTAGCGATGCTAAACATGCCAAAGTTCCATACTTCCGGCACCTGCTGCCCGAGCAGATAGGCGTTCATCAGTTGCGGAGAAACCAGCGTCACGCCCAGTACGATACCGAGGATCGGCGTGCCGCCCATTTTTTTCACCGCTGACCAGCAAATCCCGACCGGCAGGTAGAAGAAGATGGCCTCACCGATCAACCACAGAAAATCGTAGATCGTTTGCAGGGAAGGGTACATTTGCGCCAGCGTCTGACCGTTGCTCATGGGCAGATCGCCGATCACATTACGAAAGCCGAGGATCAAACCGCCGCTAATCAATGCCGGGAGTAACGGGAAGAAGATCTCTGCGAAATGAGAGATCAACTGCTCATGCCATTTCATATTCTGCCGGGCGGCTTTTTTCACCTGCTCTTTATCGACCTGCGCCTGGCCGGTCGTCGCTATCAGCGCTTGATAGTAATCGCCAACGTTGGTGCCAATGACGACCTGAAATTGCCCGGCATTGGTGAAGCAGCCTTTCACCATCGGCAGTTGCTCGATTTCTTTCGGTCTGGCATTGCCCGGTTGGTTGAGGACAAAGCGCAGGCGGGTAATACAGTGACTTACCGTTGCGATATTGCCGCGCCCACCAACCAGTTCTATTAACTGATCAATATCCGCTTGATTAACTTTGCTCATCATAAAGCCCCGTGGCAGATGACATATTTGGTTGGCTGCAGAATATATTGTCGGGAACAATTAAAAAATGGGAACGTTCCCGAAACGTAGCGAAGATCACAAATTATCGTTCAGGAAACGATCAGGAAAGAGTGGCGGGAATGATGATCTGCTGGGGGGCGCAACGTCCGTTGATCTGCTCGATCAACTGGCTGGCGGCCTGTCGCCCGGCTTCCGCGTATCCGGGATCCACGGTGATGATCTCCGGGTGGAGGAACTTCATGAGCGGCGTATTACCAACGCTCGCCAGTTGCAAAGTGTTGATGTGCTGTTCTTGTAGGTACTTACTCGCGCCAAGCGCCAGCGTGTCAGTCGCACACAGTAAAGCGGTGGTCTCAGGCGTAATCACTTTTGCTACGTTCTCATAACCTTGCTTCATAGCAAGGCCTGGCAGAGCGGCAACGGGATGCAGTTTATGTGTGTTGCAGAATGCCAGATAGGCTTCGTGACGCCGCTTACCGGTTGTTACGTCACTGTGCGGCACGCCGAGATAACTGATATTGCGATGCCCCAACTCGAGTAGCCGTTGCATCAGGATGTTGATCGCTCCTTCATCGTCATAGCAAACTGAAGCAAAACCTTTGGCGTCGCGTGCCAGCAGAACCAGCGATGACTGCCAGTGGGCTAACATGTCTTCCGTTATACCGGTAAAACCAAATAGCACTACGCCGTCAATATTACGGCGTTTCAGGACGCCCAGATGCTCGGCAACTAATTGCGGGGAAAACTGGCTTTCCATCATAATTGGGTCGTAACCCTGTTCATAAAATGCAGGCAGCATGGTCTGAACGGCGAGGTTTTCTGATAACGAATCCAGACGGGTAACGATAATGGCGACGACTTTATCGCTTTGTCCACGCATGGCACGTGCGGAACGGGAAGGGGAAAATCCATGCTGATTCATCACGGCTTCCACGCGCTCACGTGTGCGCTGGCTCACGCCGCTTTCGTTATTCAGTACCCGGGAGACAGTGGATTTTCCCACGCCGCTTAAGCGTGCGATGTCTTTGATGGTCAGCCGATTTTGCATCCTGTTATCCCGTAACGTGCGTTTAATTATTTGAGACTAACTTTACCTGCGCATATGGCAATGAGCAAAGTCTGGTTTATCGTTGGTTTAGTTGTCAGCGAGTATTATATCGCCATAAATGCTACGAATATTATTAGATTCTCCTTATTATTCGTGGCGCTATTTTTTCACTTACCGGAGGTTATATGGAACCTGATCCCACGCCTCTCCCTCGATGGAGATTAAAACTTTTCCGGTAAGCCCGTCTTTTCACGGCGTTACCGGATGCGTAAGGCCGTGACGTTTTAACGTCCCTGCTCATTTTTATTACCTTCAGGTAAGGTTTTACTACGCCTGAAGATATTTTCTGCACCATGCTTACAGGGTGCGGAGGGACTTCCTATGTTTAAAGAAATTTTTACCCGGCTAATTCGCCATTTACCTTCTCGTCTGGTCCATCGCGACCCGCTGCCTGGCGTGCAGCAGACAGCGAATACTCCGATTCCGCCTTCCTTAAGCGCGCATTGTCTGAAAATGGCGAATATGCCAGAGGACGAATTATGGAAAACCTTCGGCACGCATCCAGAAGGGTTAAATCAGGCGGAAGTGGAATCTGCCCGCGAAAAACATGGCGAGAATAAATTGCCCGCGCAACAACCGTCACCGTGGTGGGTACATTTGTGGGTTTGTTATCGCAACCCATTTAATATTTTGCTCACTATTCTCGGTGGGATTTCCTACGCGACGGAAGATTTATTTGCCGCAGGCGTGATTGCATTGATGGTAGGTATTTCTACATTGCTGAATTTTATTCAGGAAGCGCGCTCCACCAAAGCGGCAGACGCCCTGAAAGCGATGGTCAGCAATACCGCGACGGTGCTGCGGGTAATTAACGATAAAGGTGAAAATGGTTGGCTGGAGATCCCGATCGACCAGTTAGTGCCCGGCGATATTATTAAACTGGCAGCAGGAGATATGATCCCGGCTGATTTACGTATTTTGCAGGCTCGGGATCTGTTCGTCGCCCAGGCGTCGTTAACCGGCGAGTCTCTACCCGTTGAAAAAGCAGCAACCACCCGGCAGGCAGAGCACAGTAATCCGCTGGAGTGCGACACTCTGTGTTTTATGGGCACCACGGTGGTTAGTGGTACGGCACAGGCGATGGTGATTGCCACTGGCGCAAATACCTGGTTTGGTCAACTGGCGGGACGCGTTAGTGAACAGGAGAGTGAACCAAATGCTTTCCAGCAAGGGATCAGTCGCGTCAGTATTTTGTTGATTCGCTTTATGCTGGTAATGGCGCCCGTGGTGCTGTTCATCAATGGTTATACCAAAGGCGACTGGTGGGAAGCGGCGCTGTTTGCGCTTTCGGTTGCTGTGGGTTTAACGCCAGAAATGTTGCCGATGATTGTTACCTCGACGCTGGCGCGTGGCGCGGTAAAGCTGTCGAAACAGAAAGTGATCGTCAAACACCTGGATGCTATTCAGAACTTTGGCGCAATGGATATTCTTTGCACTGATAAAACCGGCACCCTGACACAAGATAAAATTGTGCTGGAAAATCATACCGATATCTCAGGTAAAACCAGCGATCGCGTGCTGCATAGCGCGTGGCTGAACAGTCATTATCAGACCGGACTTAAAAACCTGCTTGATACAGCAGTGCTGGAAGGGATAGACGAAGAGTCTGCGCGCCAGTTGGCGAGCCGTTGGCAGAAAGTGGATGAAATTCCGTTTGATTTCGAACGCCGTCGGATGTCGGTAGTGGTGGCGGAGAATGCTGAACATCATCAACTGGTTTGTAAAGGGGCATTGCAGGAGATCCTCAATGTGTGTTCGCAGGTGCGCCACAATGGCGAGATTGTTCCGCTTGATGACACCATGCTGCGGCGTATTAAACGGGTGACTGATACGCTGAATCGTCAGGGATTGCGCATTGTTGCGGTAGCGACGAAATATCTGCCAGCGCGTGAAGGGGATTACCAGCGGATTGATGAATCCGACTTGATCCTTGAAGGCTACATCGCCTTTCTTGATCCGCCTAAAGAGACAACGGCGCCGGCACTACGAGCGTTAAAGGCGAGTGGCATCACCGTGAAAATCCTTACCGGCGACAGCGAACTGGTGGCGGCGAAGGTGTGCCACGAAGTGGGGTTGGATGCGGGAGAGGTGGTCATCGGCAGTGATATTGAAACGTTATCTGACGACGAACTGGCAAGCCTGGCACAACGTACCACGCTGTTTGCCCGTCTGACGCCGATGCATAAAGAACGCATTGTGACCTTGCTGAAGCGCGAAGGACATGTGGTTGGCTTTATGGGCGATGGTATTAATGACGCGCCCGCTTTACGTGCCGCGGATATCGGTATTTCCGTGGATGGCGCGGTGGATATTGCCCGTGAAGCGGCAGATATTATTCTGCTGGAGAAAAGCCTGATGGTGCTGGAAGAAGGGGTCATTGAAGGGCGTCGTACTTTCGCCAACATGCTGAAATACATCAAAATGACGGCGAGTTCTAACTTCGGTAATGTGTTTAGTGTGCTGGTGGCGAGTGCTTTCTTGCCCTTCTTGCCGATGCTGCCATTGCACTTACTGATCCAGAACCTGCTGTATGATGTGTCGCAGGTGGCGATCCCGTTTGATAACGTCGACGATGAGCAAATTCAAAAGCCGCAACGCTGGAAGCCGGCGGATCTGGGGCGCTTTATGATCTTCTTCGGACCGATCAGCTCTATTTTCGATATTCTGACGTTTTGTCTGATGTGGTGGGTATTCCATGCCAACACGCCGGAAACGCAAACGCTATTTCAGTCGGGCTGGTTTGTGGTGGGATTATTGTCGCAAACGTTGATTGTGCATATGATCCGCACCCGTCGGATCCCGTTTATTCAGAGCCGTGCTTCCTGGCCGTTAATGATCATGACGGTGATCGTAATGATCGTGGGGATCGCATTGCCGTTTTCGCCACTGGCAAGTTATCTGCAACTGCAGGCGCTGCCATTAAGCTATTTCCCGTGGCTGGTTGCGATTCTGGCAGGATATATGACGCTAACGCAACTGGTGAAAGGGTTTTATAGCCGCCGCTACGGTTGGCAGTAAACACGTGATGAAACTGACCTGAAATACTCTTTCAGGTCAGCCGTTTATGCAAAGACCTGAACAAAAAAATAGATTACTGCAAAAATAAAAAAACAAATAAACGTCCAGCTCAAATTATAAAGGGCGCTGTAGCTATTATTTACAGAACGAGAGAGATAGATGTCTTCTTTTTTAATGTGTCTGGCGGAGATGTTGCGATACAGGCGAATATAATAAACACAATAAAGTAATAAAGGCGGTATTACCCATCCACCTGTAGGTTTGCCAAATATAAGCGTGAGTATAATGGAGACAGCAAAGAAAAGCAGAAAGACGATTTGCGCTTTGGATTCTATTTTTTTTAATTCACTTCTTACGCCTTCTGCGTGCTGTTCTTGCCAGCGCCGCAGTGTACTAACACTAAATTGATAGTGTTCACATAATTCTTTATTAGGCGCACCCTTTTTTGACTGCTGTAAAATTTCAGCAATTTGTTCATCAGTGAAACGGGCTTTAGCCATCTTCAACCCTCCGTGGTTGAATCAGATAATCCAGGCGCGAAACCTGGATTATCTTTTTGAAAGAGATTAGCGACGAACAGCGATCGCTTCGATCTCAATCTTCACGTCTTTCGGCAGACGGGCAACTTCAACACAAGAACGTGCCGGGAAGGTCGCATTGTGTTCGGTGAAGAAGGCTTCGTAAGTGGCGTTCACGGTTGCGAAGTCGTTCAGATCTTTTACAAACACGGTGGTTTTAACGATGTCGCCCACTTTCAGGCCAGCCGCTTCCACGATAGCTTTCACGTTATCCAGCGACTGACGCGCCTGTGCAGCTACGTCTGCCGGTACTTCGCCAGTTTTTGGGTTTACCGGGATCTGACCGGAGGTGATGATCATACTGCCCAGATCAACGCCCTGAACATAAGGACCGATGGCTGCGGGTGCATTTTCCGTCGCGATAGTTTTGCTCATGATTTCTCCTTTATTACAGCGGTAAAAAGTCTGGTTCATTATAGGGAGACAGACTTTTATTACCAACCGCAATTAATTGGCCAGCACCACATTATGCGAAAACTCTTTTTCGCAGTATTTACATTTGAGCGCGATATCATTGGCGCGTTTTCTCACTGCAAAGCTGGAAGAAACCGGTTCGGCATGGCTGATACAGTTGCTGTTCGGGCAGACCAACACATTATCAATACGTTCCGGCAAGCTGGGGCGCGATTTGCCAACGACTTCATAGTTGTCGATACGATTTACCGTGGCTTGTGGGGCGTACAGGGCCAGTTGATTAACCTGAGCGTCGGTCAGGAAGGTATTTTCGATTTTTATCAGATCCTTACGCCCCAACTCACCAGAAGGCAGATTCAGGCCGATGGTAATACGTTGATCTGTTTCGGTCAGCTTGAACAAACTCAACAGTTTAAAACCGATCTGGGCGGGGATATGGTCGATTACCGTGCCGCGTTTAATCGCTTCAACCTGCAATTTATTATCGTGTGTCATCTCTTTTTCCCCTTACAGTACCAGATCGCGATTCAGAACCAGTGCCAGTAACGCCTGGCGAGCGAAAATCCCATTACCTGCCTGCTGGAAGTACCAGGCGTGCGGCGTTTTATCAACATCGGTGGCAATCTCATCAACACGCGGCAGCGGATGCAGCACTTTCATATTGGCTTTGGCGTTGTGGAGATCGCTGGCGCGTAGAACAAACTGCGCTTTCACGTTGGCGTATTCGGACGGGTCCAGGCGCTCTTTTTGCACGCGAGTCATGTACAAAATATCCACTTCTGCCATGACTTCTTCAATGGCGCTGTGTAGGCTCCAGGAGATACCTTTTTCATCGAGCATATCCAGAATGTACTGCGGCATTGCCAGTGCATCCGGGGCGATGAAGTAAAAACGGTTGCCGTCAAATTTCGCCAGCGCCTGAGTCAGAGAGTGAACGGTACGGCCATATTTCAGGTCACCGACCATCGCAACGCGAAGATTGTCCAGGCGTCCCTGGGTTTCCTGAATAGTGAACAGATCCAACAGAGTTTGCGTCGGATGCTGGTTGGAGCCATCACCGGCATTCAGCACCGGTACATTGCCAGAAAACTCAGTAGCCAGACGCGCCGCGCCTTCCTGCGGATGGCGCATCACAATCGCATCAACATATGTGCTGATAACCGAAATGGTGTCGGCCAACGTTTCCCCTTTTTTACCCAGTGACGTGTTGGCGCTGTCGGAGAAGCCCACCACGCTGGCGCCCAGGCGGTGCATGGAGGTTTCGAAAGAGAGGCGGGTACGGGTTGAAGCTTCGAAGAAGCAACTGGCAATCACTTTATGCTTTAGCAGCTCCGGTTGTGGGTTAGCTTTCAGTTTCGCCGCTGTCGCCAGCACCAGATTGAGGTCATCGCGACTAAGGTCGTTTATGGAAATGATATGTTTCTGATATAGCGGGTTAGCCATGTTTATCTCCTGACGCCTGGGCAAAAAAAAGCCCCTCGATTGAGGGGCTGGGAACGGGTGATCAACGGGAAGAAAAACGGCAGGCCAGCGTCTTTTTTCAGACGCGGTAAGACAAAATGTCGAACACACTGAACCATACATCCTCCCGGCAAATTGTCCGGCATTATACTCAGCCAGAAAGTGGGATCAAGCAGTTAATGCAATAATTTCCGAAAGTAAACGATTGTAGTGAATTTATATGTCTTAAAATTGAATTTATAACGCATTGTGTTTTCAAGTGTAATGGGGAGAAAAACATGCGCCAGCGCAATCTGGCGATAAAAAATGCTGGTATGGCAGTAAGGAATTACGTATAACGAGATAAATGAAACGATGTTTTAATTGAGGGAAATAAAAGATGATCATCGGAAATATTCATAATCTCCAGCCATGGCTGCCAGAAGAGTTTCGCCAGGCAATAGAGCACATCAAAGCGCATGTAACGGCAGAAACGCCAAAAGGTAAGCACGATATCGAAGGCAACCGTCTGTTTTATCTTATCTCTGAAGATATGACCGAGCCGTTTGAGGAGCGTCGTGCGGAGTACCACGCCCGCTATCTCGACATCCAGATTGTGTTAAAAGGGCAGGAAGGTATGACCTTCAGTACACAATCTGCGGGGGCGCCGGAAACCGACTGGTTGGCTGATAAAGACATCGCCTTTTTACCGGAAGGCGTTGAGGAGAAGACCGTTATCCTTAATGAAGGCGATTTTGTTGTGTTCTATCCGGGTGAAGTTCACAAGCCGTTGTGTGCGGTAGGCGCGCCAGCGAGGGTTCGCAAAGCCGTTGTGAAAATGCTGATGGCGTGATGGCCTTTCGCCGTAAATAACTCCAGGTTTACGGCGAACTGCGTGAAAAGAGCGTTTTCTGATATTTTTTTGCTAGATAAAGTCGTAACAATCGGACGTTCTCACTAACTCAAGGAGCGCGTCATGGGAAGTTTCAATACCTCAGTTTCGAATAATTATCCTGGTATACTAAATGCCGACAATCTCCTCCTGAATAAAAAAGACTTAAATACCTTACAGACAGGAATTAATCATCTTGCCAGTATTGCTGGAGGACAAAATAACACTGGAAATATTCGCTCACCCAAAGCTTTTTTAGAGTTTCTGGTATGGGTATTTACGTTGGGGCATGTGAATTTTAACGAAATCCGCCACGAGGCGGGGAAAAAAATGATGGCGAATGTAACTGCTACTAATCATTTTAAAGATGATAATGGTGATGAAATAATGCAGTTTCACACGATAAATTCAGAGGGGAATGGGAGTGGTTTATCAGAGGTAATTATAGAAATTAAATTTGATACGTCTTCTTATGATGGGATCCCGCGAGGGCATACAGCTATTATACATCAACAACCTGACGGATCGAGTATTCGTTATGAGGGAAACTCGTTCGAAAGAAAAGATAATAGCTCGTTGCTCCTGATAGCTAACAAAGTTTTTGAGTATTATCAGCGTGATATTAATAATCAAACTGCGATAGAGATAAACAACCTCAATAAAAATGGTGAAGATGAGGTTATTTATAAAGAAATAGCGGATAATATATTAAATAGAATGTCACCACAAATAGAGTGCGGACATTTGTTAGTAATACCTTATCTGAATGATGAAATTCTTCCTCACTTACTGAATGAAAAAGACGATATACTTAAAAAAATTAATGATATTGAATATCATGGCATCTCAGAGGGAACCAGCAAAGAAAAAATAAATGATGAAATTAATCGTGTCAAAATTACTCTCTCTCATATACTTATCGATTACTTAGACAATGCGAAAGTTGACCTCTCTCCGGTCCTGATATCGATGTTAGAAGATTTTTCAGATTTGCCATATATTAATGACGTAAAGATACTGGAGTGGTGTTTTAATAAAAGTCTGAAATACATGAATGATGAATCAAAAATAAAATATGCATGCGAAATGGTTAATAAAATTGATTGTGGTCGTGAGCAGCCTAAAATAGCTGGGTTATTGCTTTCAATTCTAAGTAAGGATGCGTATAGAAATAATGAGTCAATACATGATCTTATTTGGGGTGAAGTCATTAAGAATATTGATGTCTTTGAGTTAAGTTCTCAAGAGAAATTTAATTTAATACAAGTTTATTTTAATAATGCTAAGTCACTGTTTAAAACAATACCTGCCTCTGTATTGACGAATGGAATTTTTTTAAATGATTTTTTTATCAATAATTCTAATATGTTTTCCTGGTATTTTCCTCATTTGCTTGAGCAGTATCAACTCTGTAAGAGCGAACTGGATAAAATAGAAATTCATATAGATGATTTAGAGAAAAATAAAACTGGTATACAAAATCAATCGCATTATTGGCAATTTTTTAACCAGCTTTCACTTGATGAGTTAACACTCAGAAAGTGCCTTATGTTGACCATTTTAAAATCAAATTGTGATATATCAATGTTTATTGATGAAGAGCAGTTGAATGCATTTAATTACCCAGAAAATTTAAGAGATACAATACAAAAATATGGATGGAAGAAATAAATTATCATTGTCTGGAATAATGTGATGCCGGGATAACGTTGTATTTCCCGGCATCGTCATATCCATTATTTGCTGAGCGTCGCGACCATGACTGCTTTGATGGTATGCATACGGTTTTCCGCCTGATCAAAGACAATACTGGCGGCGGATTCAAAAACTTCATCAGTGACTTCCATTCCACCATGCAGACCAAATTCTTCAGCCATCTTTTTGCCCTGCGTTGTTTGATCGTCATGAAAGGCGGGCAGGCAGTGCAGAAATTTAACCTGCGGGTTACCGGTGAGCTGCAGCATCTTGCTATTCACTTGATAATCACGCAGTAACGTGATGCGTTCAGCCCATTTCTCTTTCGCTTCTCCCATCGACACCCACACATCCGTGTAGATAAAGTCGGCATCTTTAACGCCTGCCGCAACGTCTTCCGTCAGGGTGATATTTCCGCCATGTTTCTGTGCCAGCGCGCGGCATTCGGTAACCAGTGAGGCTTCCGGCCAGCACGCTTGCGGGGCGACCAGCCGCAGATCCAGGCCAGTCAGCGCCGCCGCTTCCAGCATTGAGTTGCCCATGTTGTTACGCGCGTCACCTGCATAGACCAGCGTCATTTCGTTGAATGCTTTGCCGGGCAAATGCTCCTGCATGGTGAGGAGATCCGCCAGCAGCTGCGTGGGGTGGAACTCATTGGTCAGGCCGTTCCATACTGGCACACCAGCGTATTCCGCCAGCGTTTCGACAATCTCCTGACCATAGCCGCGATACTGAATACCGTCATACATCCGACCAAGCACGCGGGCAGTGTCTTTAATCGACTCTTTGTGACCAATCTGGCTGCCGCTTGGGCCGAGATAAGTAACGCGAGCACCCTGGTCATATGCGGCAACTTCGAAAGAGCATCGAGTACGGGTCGAGTCTTTTTCGAAGATGAGCGCGATATTTTTACCCGTGAGTTTGGCTTCTTCTTTGCCGTTTTTCTTATCAGCTTTCAGTTTCGCGGCTAACTGGAGCAGGCTATTGAGTTCCGCTGGCGTGAAATCAAGTAATTTCAGGAAATGCTTATGATAAAACCCGGACATAGGTCCCTCCTGTGGCTGACGCTGTGGTGAATTAAAATTCACTTTATATGTATTATTATTCATTTGCAAGCCTGATACATAAATCTTTGTCACAAAGGTGGAGGCAATGTCAGTGGTGTGTGACAATAAGAGTATCGGCAGGACATTTAAGAGGAATAAGCCATGGCAAACCCGGAACAACTGGAAGAACAACGTGAAGAAACGCGTTTGATTATCGAAGAATTACTGGAAGATGGTAGCGATCCAGACGCGCTATATACCATTGAGCACCACCTTTCCGCAGACGATCTGGAAACACTGGAAAAAGCCGCGGTTGAAGCATTTAAACTGGGTTATGAAGTGACCGATCCAGAAGAGCTGGAAGTAGAAGATGGCGATATCGTGATTTGCTGTGACATTCTCAGCGAATGCGCTTTGAATGCCGAGCTGATTGACGCTCAGGTTGAGCAACTGATGACACTGGCGGAGAAATTCGACGTTGAGTACGACGGTTGGGGGACTTACTTTGAAGATCCTGATGGTGAAGACGGCGACGATGAAGATTTTGTCGACGAAGATGATGACGGCGTCCGCCACTAATTAAGCGTTGACGACAAATGCAAAATTACCTGATGCGCTACGCTTATCAGGTCTACGAGGTTCCTGCAATCTATTGAATTTGTATGCCGGATAAGACGTTCACGCCGCATCCGGCATACACAAAAAGTACATTGTTATTGATCGGATGCCCGATAGTATGAACTGGCGGGCATTTTTTTAGAGTTTGCGCAGCATCCGCACTTCACAATCCACATGGCCCGTACAGCCAAGCGCGTAGTCGATATGTTGAAAACCTAAATGTTCATACAGAGCAATAGCGTCTGTCAGAAAAGCTGTTGTTTCCAGATAGCAGCGTTTGAAGCCCATTTCTCGCGCCTGCTCCATCGCCATTAAAGCCAGTTTTTTCGCCAGCCCTTTACCGCGAATGTCTGGAAGAAAATACATTTTTTGCAGTTCGCAAATGTCCGATTCACTACCCGTTAGTGGCGCAATTCCACCACCGCCTGCGACTTGACCATCATGTTCAACCACCCAATAAGCGTGACCCGGCTGGCTATACATTTGATACAACTCGTCGAGATTCGGATCGGCGACGGTGTAGCCTTTATCAGCGGTAAGGCCATACTCTGCAGAAACCTGGCGGATGACGCTGGCGATGGCTGCATTATCGGCAGCAGTAAGTTTGCGTAAACGGAGTGTGGGCGAAATGACGACATTCATAGCATAGCTCAATTTAAAATGTATGATTTATAGCTCACTTTAATACCACCCTAACTTATGTGGTGCAAGAAGAAGATAAATCAGAAAATATTAAGCATAGATCTCTTTAAGAAAGCGTATTCTAGACAGACCAGTACTACAGTGCTGGAATTATTATCTATATGAATGGAATTTATTTTAGGGATATGATTCATGAATGATGTAACCATCGGGAAAGATAACTCTCGTCACTCATTTGTATTCACCGGTAAAGGTGGTGAGTATTTTCTTATTTGTCTTGTGAATTTTTTACTGACAATTATTACTCTGGGTATCTATGGGCCATGGGCATTGGTGAAATGCCATCGTTATATTTATCAACACGTGACGCTCAAGGGGCAATCCTTTAGTTATAAAGGTACTGGAGGTGCTATTTTTATTAGTTTTTTATTCCTTATGGTGGTTTATTTTCTAAGTGTTTTTTGTTTTTCAAGTCAACACTTTGCGCTGGGGGGACTCCTGTTTGCGCTCTTGATCTGCGGTATTCCATGTATGGCAGTAAAGAGTCTGCAGTATCAGGCGAACATGACCTCACTAAATGGCATTCGCTTTGGCTTTAACTGCTCTATGCTCCGTGCATGGTGGGTTATGTTAGGGCTGCCTGTTCTGTTGGCGTTAGCTTTTTGGTTCATTCTGTATCTTATTGCGCAAGTAACGACATCGATAGGAGGATTATTCTTTAACTTAGTGATGTTAAGTTTACTTTCTGTCGTCGGGCTGGGCGTTATTCATGGTGTTACCTATAGTAAATGGATGCCATTGTTAGGTAATAACTCAAAATTTGGCGTTCATCAATTTTCCATTAAGGTAAGCGTCAAAGATTGTGTTAAAGGATGTATGCTTGCAATATTAACCCTGGTTCCGTTCATTGTTGTGATCGGTATTATGATTGCGCCAGTATTCCAGCAGTTAATGATGATGAGCATGTTGGGACGAACTGATGCAGGTGGCGAGCTCATTATGCAATATTACTCGCAGATCATGGCTTCCTATTTCCTTTATTTCGTCGCGATTCTTGTTTTTGCCAGTTATCTCTATGCCACGTTACGCAATCTGTTTCTGAATAATCTGGCGCTGGCAAATGGAACAATCCGTTTTCATTCGTCCATTACCACGTTCGGTATACTTCTGCGCATGTTTGCTGTATTAATAGGTTCCTCAGTCACCTGTGGCCTGGCTTATCCCTGGCTAAAAATGTGGATGGTTAGCTGGATTGCCAACAATACCCACGTTCAAGGTGACCTTGATTCGCTGGAGTTAACCAATGATGACAAACCGCAGGATAGCGGTCCGTTAATGTGGATATCTCGCGGTATTATGCTGTATGTTCCGTTTATTTAAATAAAAAGGCCGGAGCATGCTCCGGCCTTCGTTTGTATAGCGAATATTACAGCGCGGCGATAACTGCCTGCTGCTCAATCAGTTTCGCTTTTGCTTCCGCATAGCCTTCCAGCTTTTCACGCTCTTTCGCGATAACTGCTTCCGGCGCGCGGGACACAAAGCCTTCATTCGCCAACTTGTTCTCGATGCGGCTGATTTCACCTTCAATCTTCGCCACTTCTTTCGCCAGACGTGCCAGCTCATCTTCTTTGTTGATGAGACCCGCCATCGGGATTAGCAGTTCTGCGCCGTCGACGATCTTAGTAACGGAAACCGGACCTTTGTCATCGGCAGGCAGCACGGTGATGCTTTCCAGGCGAGCCAGCGTTTGCAGGAAGCCACGGTTTTCGTTTACACGACGCTCTGCATCCGCGCTGCAACCACGCAACAGCAGCTCCAGCGGTTTACCCGGGGCGATGTTCATTTCCGCGCGAATATTACGTACCGCAACGATCGCCTGCTTCAGCCACTCGGTGTCAGCCAGTGCCGCTTCATCAACCTGAGACGCATCGTACTGCGGGAACGGTTGCAGCATGATGGTGTCAGCAGTGATGCCGCAAAGCACTTTCACACGCTGCCAGATGGTTTCGGTGATGAACGGAATGATCGGATGTGCGAGGCGCAGCAGACCTTCCAGCACGGTCACCAGCGTATGGCGAGTACCGCGCAGTTCGGCTTCGGTGCCACCGTTCATTACTGGCTTGGTCAGTTCCAGATACCAGTCGCAGAATTGGTTCCAGGTGAATTCATACAGAATGCCTGCGGCGATATCGAAGCGGAAGCTGTCCAGCGCTTCGCGGTACGCTTTGATAGTCTGGTTGAACTCCGCCAGAATCCAGCGGTCCGCCAGCGACAGCGTCATTTCGCCGCCGTTGAAGCCGCAATCCTGACCTTCAGTGTTCATCAGTACAAAGCGGCTGGCGTTCCACAGCTTGTTACAGAAGTTACGGTAACCTTCCAGGCGCTTCATATCCCAGTTGATGTCACGACCGGTAGAAGCCAGCGCCGCCAGGGTGAAGCGCAGAGCGTCAGTACCGTGCGGCTCAATGCCGTTCGGGAACTGCTTCTCGGTGCGCTTACGGATTTTGTCCGCCAGCTGCGGCTGCATCATATTGCCGGTACGTTTTTCCAGCAGTTCTGGCAGCGAAATACCGTCAACCATATCCAGCGGGTCGATAACGTTACCCTTGGATTTAGACATCTTCTGGCCTTCGTCGTCACGAATCAGACCGGTCATGTAAACGGTGTGGAACGGCACCTGCGGCTTGCCATTTTCATCTTTGATGAAGTGCATGGTCATCATGATCATGCGGGCAATCCAGAAGAAGATGATGTCGAAGCCGGATACCATCACGCTGGTTGGGTGGAACTGACGCAGGGCGTCGGTGTTTTCCGGCCAGCCGAGCGTGGAGAAGGTCCACAGCGCGGAGGAGAACCAAGTGTCGAGAACGTCTTCATCCTGACGCAGGGCAACGTCGGCACCGAGGTTATTTTCCTGACGCACTTCGTCTTCATTGCGACCAACATAAACGTTACCTGCTTCGTCGTACCATGCCGGGATACGGTGGCCCCACCACAGCTGACGAGAGATACACCAGTCCTGAATATCGCGCATCCAGGAGAAATACATGTTTTCGTACTGCTTCGGTACGAACTGAATGTCGCCATTCTCAACCGCTTCAACTGCCGGTTTCGCCAGTACATCGGCACGCACGTACCACTGGTCGGTCAGCATCGGTTCGATAACCACGCCGCCACGGTCGCCGTAAGGAACGGTCAGGTCGTGCGGTTTAATTTCTTCCAGCAGGCCGAGTGCGTCAACCGCAGCAACGATCGCTTTACGTGCGGCAAAACGCTCCAGTTTCTGGAATTCAGCCGGGATTTCGCTGGAATAAACGTCGGATTCATTACCTTTGGTATCGAACACCTGAGCGCTTTCACGGATATCACCGTCAAAGGTCAGAATGTTGATCATTGGCAGGCTATGACGTTTACCGACTTCATAGTCGTTAAAGTCGTGCGCCGGAGTGATCTTCACGCAGCCGGTGCCTTTTTCCATGTCGGCGTGTTCATCGCCAACGATCGGAATACGGCGGTTAACCAGCGGCAGAATGACATATTTGCCAATCAGATCTTTGTAACGCGGATCTTCCGGGTTAACGGCCACGCCGGTATCGCCCAGCAGGGTTTCTGGGCGGGTGGTCGCAACCACCAGATAATCTTTACCGTCTGCGGTTTTCGCGCCGTCAGCCAGCGGATAGCGGATGTGCCACATAGAACCTTTCGATTCGCGGTTTTCCACTTCCAGGTCGGAGATAGCGGTACGCAGTTTCGGGTCCCAGTTTACCAGGCGCTTGCCACGGTAAATCAGGTCTTCTTTATACAGACGAACGAAAACTTCTTTCACCGCATTGGACAGACCTTCGTCCATCGTGAAGCGCTCACGATCCCAGTCGACGGAGTTGCCGAGACGACGCATCTGGCGGGTAATGGTGCCGCCGGATTCCGCTTTCCATTCCCAGATTTTGTCGATAAAGGCTTCGCGGCCATAGTCGTGACGGGTTTTACCTTCTTCTGCGGCAATCTTGCGCTCAACGACCATCTGGGTAGCGATCCCGGCGTGGTCAGTACCGACCTGCCACAGGGTGTTTTTACCCTGCATGCGCTGATAGCGGATCATGGTATCCATGATGGTTTGCTGGAAGGCGTGACCCATATGCAAACTGCCGGTGACGTTCGGCGGCGGGATCATGATGCAGAAACTTTCCTGGCTTTCATCGCCATTAGGCTTAAAGTAGCCCTGCTTTTCCCAGTGCTCGTAAAGCGGCTGTTCGATATCTTGTGGGTTATATGTCTTTTCCATTATTTCCAGGTTGCCGTATTCAGGTTGAAACCAGCCACGCGGTAGGCTTTATAGCGTTCGCGCGCCAGTTGTTTCAGAGAATCTTCATAAGGAACGAAGTCTACCACTTCTGTGAAAGCGGTGGCAAAATCTGCAAAGATTGTTCGCAGACTAATCAATATATCGCGCGGGCTGCTGCTGCGCTTTTGCGGCCAGGCGATCTCCACCGGCGCACCGCCGCGCGGTCCTTCTCCCGCTAAATTATGCGGAACAAAGCTTTCTGCCGGACGCGCCCACAGGGCTTCATCCAGTCTGTAAGCCTGCTTTTCATCTTCACAGGCGATGAGTACGCGCTTACCACTGCGCCAACGTTCTGCGGCAATTTCACACACCAACTGCTCAACGGCGCTTAAGCCATCGACGGTGGTGTCATTGTCCAGAAGGTAGAACGTTGCGTTTTTCATATATGGGGCTTCTTGTGGTGGATTTAAATACACATCAGGTAAACACCGTATTGCCTGATGCGACGCTGTCGCGTCTTATCAGGCCTACGAGTTCAGTGCTCTGTGTAGGCCGGATAAGGCGTTCAGGGCGCACCCGACAATGATAACATTGCCTGATGCGACGCTATCGCGTCTTATCAGGCTTACGAGTTCAGTGCTGTGTAGGTCGGATAAGGCGTTTACGCCGCATCCGACAATAACAATGCCTGATGCAATTACTCTTCGCCGTTAAATCCGGCGCGGTTTAGCAGGAACTGTGCCAGCAACGCTACTGGACGACCGGTTGCGCCTTTTGCCTTGCCAGAACGCCAGGCGGTTCCGGCGATATCCAGGTGCGCCCAGTTGTACTTACGGGTAAAGCGCGACAGGAAACAACCCGCGGTAATCGCCCCGCCTGGACGTCCGCCAATATTCGCCATATCGGCAAAATTGGACTCCAGTTGCTCCTGATACTCATCACCCAGTGGTAAACGCCATGCGCGGTCACCGGATTGTTCAGACGCAGCAATCAGCTCATGGGCCAGCGGGTTATGGTTTGCCATCAGACCTGTGATGTGATGGCCCAGCGCGATAACGCAAGCGCCAGTCAATGTGGCGACGTCAATCACCGCTTCCGGCTCAAAACGCTCAACATAGGTTAACACGTCGCACAGTACCAGGCGGCCTTCGGCGTCGGTGTTTAGCACTTCTACGGTTTGACCGGACATGGTGGTTAACACATCGCCCGGACGATAGGCACGCCCGCCAGGCATATTTTCGCAGCCTGCCAGCACGCCGATAACGTTAATCGGCAGTTGCAGCTCCGCGACCATGCGCATCACGCCGTAAACCGCTGCCGCACCGCACATATCGTACTTCATCTCATCCATGCCTTCTGAAGGCTTGATAGAGATACCGCCAGAGTCGAAGGTTAAACCTTTACCCACCAGCACAATCGGGCGCGCATCTTCCGACGCGTTGCCCTTGTACTCAATAACCGACATCAGCGATTCGTTTTGCGAGCCCTGACCGACCGCCAGATAAGAGTGCATTCCCAGCTCTTTCATCTGCTGCTCGCCGATAACGCGGGTAATGACATTCTTACTGTAGCTGTCAGCCAACTGGCGCGCCTGAGAGGCGAGGTAGGCGGCGTTACAGATATTCGGCGGCATATTGCCGAGATCTTTCGCAGCTTTAATGCCTGCCGCAATCGCCAGACCGTGTTGGATCGCACGCTCGCCGCTGGTCAGCTCACGACGGGTCGGCACGTTGAACACCATTTTACGCAGTGGACGACGCGGTTCGCTCTTGTTGGTTTTCAGTTGATCAAAGCTGTAGAGCGTTTCTTTTGCCGTCTCGACCGCCTGGCGTACTTTCCAGTAGTTATTGCGGCCTTTGACGTGTAATTCAGTCAGAAAGCAGACCGCTTCCATTGAACCGGTATCATTCAGCGTATTAATGGTTTTTTGAATGACCTGCTTATACTGGCGCTCATCAAGCTCACGTTCTTTACCGCAGCCAATAAGGAGGATGCGCTCGGAAAGTACGTTTGGTACGTGATGCAGCAACAGCGTCTGCCCAGGTTTTCCTTCCAGTTCGCCCCGACGCAGCAGGGCGCTGATGTACCCATCACTGATCTTATCGAGCTGTTCTGCAATCGGAGAAAGGCGACGTGGTTCGAAGACGCCCACGACGATGCAGGCACTCCGCTGTTTCTCCGGGCTACCGCTTTTTACACTAAACTCCATGCACTACGCTCCTGAATCTTAAAGACAACGGCGGTGGCTACAGATAGAATTGCAAGCTTTCGTAACTCATGTCCGCTGTTGCGATGACTTCGTGTTAATCTTAACGTTATTACGGCATTGGCACGTCAGAACAAAATCTGAGAGGTGATTCCGTTGAGTATAATTATCTTAGCGACGATTTCGACGACTCAAGAGAATAAATGACGTTTAAGCCATGAAACAAGCTAAAATCCTGCAAAAGACGAGTTTTTACGGGCGTATTTAAAGTGATAATCATAAGATATCTGGTACGGGAGACGCTCAAAAGCCAGCTGGCGATACTCTTCATCTTGCTTTTGATCTTCTTCTGTCAAAAGTTAGTGAGGATCCTCGGCGCAGCGGTTGACGGCGATATTCCAGCGAATCTGGTGCTCTCCCTTCTCGGACTGGGCGTGCCGGAAATGGCGCAGCTTATCCTGCCACTAAGCCTGTTTCTCGGGCTATTGATGACGTTGGGCAAACTGTATACCGAAAGTGAAATTACGGTAATGCATGCCTGCGGCCTAAGCAAAGCGGTTCTGGTGAAAGCGGCGATGATCCTCGCAGTGTTCACAGCGATTGTTGCGGCGGTTAACGTTATGTGGGCCGGGCCGTGGTCATCGCGCCATCAGGACGAAGTTCTGGCGGAGGCGAAAGCTAACCCGGGTATGGCGGCGCTGGCGCAAGGGCAATTCCAGCAGGCGACTAACGGTAGTTCGGTACTGTTTATTGAAAGCGTTGACGGTAGCAATTTCAAAGATGTGTTCCTCGCGCAAATTCGCCCAAAAGGCAATGCACGCCCTTCTGTGGTAGTGGCAGATTCCGGGCATTTAACCCAACTGCGCGATGGTTCCCAGGTCGTTACCCTCAATCAGGGAACCCGTTTCGAAGGAACCGCGCTACTGCGTGATTTCCGCATTACGGACTTTCAGGATTATCAGGCAATCATTGGCCACCAGGCGGTGGCGCTGGATCCAAACGATACCGACCAGATGGACATGCGCACGCTGTGGAACACCGATACTACGCGTGCTCGCGCGGAGCTGAACTGGCGCATCACGTTGATATTTACTGTATTTATGATGGCGCTGATGGTTGTGCCGCTGAGTGTGGTTAATCCGCGTCAGGGGCGTGTCCTGTCAATGCTGCCAGCGATGTTGCTGTATCTGCTGTTCTTCCTGATCCAAACGTCTCTGAAATCTAACGGCGGCAAGGGCAAGCTGGACCCGACGCTGTGGATGTGGACCGTTAACCTGATTTATCTGGCGCTGGCGATTGTTCTGAACCTTTGGGATACGGTGCCGGTCCGCCGTCTGCGCGCCAGTTTTTCGCGTAAAGGAGCGGTGTGATGCAAGCTTTTGGCGTACTTGACCGCTATATCGGTAAAACCATTTTCACCACCATCATGATGACGCTGTTCATGCTGGTGTCGCTCTCCGGCATTATCAAGTTTGTCGATCAGTTGAAAAAAGCCGGGCAGGGGAGCTACGACGCATTAGGCGCCGGGATGTATACCCTGCTTAGCGTGCCGAAAGATGTACAAATCTTCTTTCCGATGGCGGCTTTGCTAGGCGCGTTGCTCGGGTTGGGGATGTTGGCTCAACGTAGTGAACTGGTGGTGATGCAGGCTTCTGGTTTTACTCGTATGCAGGTGGCGCTGTCGGTAATGAAAACCGCTATTCCACTGGTATTGCTGACGATGGCGATGGGTGAGTGGATCGCGCCGCAGGGTGAACAGATGGCGCGTAATTACCGTGCGCAGGCAATGTACGGCGGCTCGTTGCTCTCTACTCAGCAAGGTTTATGGGCGAAAGATGGCAACAATTTTGTTTATATCGAGCGGGTAAAAGGCGATGAAGAGTTAGGCGGTATCAGTATTTATGCCTTTAACGAAAATCGTCGTTTGCAATCAGTACGCTATGCTGCCTCTGCGAAGTTTGATCCCGAGCATAAAGTCTGGCGCCTGTCGCAGGTTGATGAATCTGATCTGACTAATCCAAAACAGATAACTGGTTCACAGACTGTGAGCGGCACCTGGAAAACTAATCTCACGCCAGACAAACTGGGCGTGGTGGCTCTGGACCCGGATGCGCTCTCTATCAGCGGTTTGCACAACTATGTGAAGTATCTGAAATCTAGCGGCCAGGACGCCGGGCGTTATCAGCTCAACATGTGGAGCAAAATATTCCAGCCGCTTTCTGTGGCGGTGATGATGCTGATGGCGCTGTCGTTCATTTTCGGCCCACTGCGTAGCGTACCGATGGGGGTGCGTGTGGTCACCGGTATCAGCTTTGGCTTCGTGTTCTACGTACTGGACCAGATCTTTGGCCCACTAACGCTGGTTTACGGTATTCCGCCGATCATTGGCGCATTGCTGCCAAGTGCCAGCTTCTTCGTAATCAGCCTGTGGCTGTTAATGAGAAAATCGTAAACGGATGACCGAATAAAGGGAGCGAAAGCTCCCTTTATTATTGTTAGCAAAGTGCGATTTGTTCATGCCGAATGCGGCGTGAACGCCTTGTCCAGTTCACAAAAACATGCAAATTTAATATATTGCAGTGGCGTCGGCCTGATAAGAGGCGTCAGCGTCGCATCAGGCAAAGACAAAACGCACCTGGCTTACTTTTTTCTCCCCCCGAGCAAACTCCCCAGCACACCGCGCACAATCTGATTTGTCACCTGGCGGGCGGCGCTTTTTGCCATCGTTTGTACCACACCGTCTTTCTTCCCGCCGCGCGGCCCGGTCGTGCCAAATAAAATATCTTTTAATCCACTAAGAATACCGTTATCCACTGCCATTTCTTTCCCTTTGGCAGGAGGATTATTTTGCTGCCCGGTATTCGCCTGCACGCCTTTTTGCAGCATCTCATACGCGGATTCCCGATCCACGCCATCTTCATACTTGCCATACACCGGAGAGTGGTTAATCAGGTCATTTCGCTCATCTTCCGTCACTGGTCCCATCCGCGAACATGGCGCAATCACCATCGCCCGCTCTACCACCGACGGACTTCCTTTTGCATCCAGAAGCGAGATTAATGCCTCGCCGGTCCCCAGCTCCTGAATCGCCTTTTCGGTATCAAATGCCGGATTGGCACGCATTGTTTGCGCCGCCGCTTTCACTGCTTTTTGATCTTTCGGCGTAAAAGCGCGAAGGGCGTGCTGAACACGGTTTCCCAACTGCCCAAGTACATTATCAGGAATATCGGACGGATTTTGCGAGATGAACCAGACGCCTACGCCTTTCGAGCGGATAAGTCGTATCACTTGCTCAATCTTATCCAGCAGCACCTGCGGAGCATCGTTAAACAGCAGGTGTGCTTCATCGAAGAAAAACACCAGTTTCGGTTTCTCCAGATCGCCCGCTTCCGGTAGTTGCTCATACAACTCCGAGAGCGTCCATAGCAGACTGGTGGCGTACAGTTTCGGCATCTGATAAAGCTTTTCTGCGCTGAGGATATTGATGACCCCTTTTCCGTTGGCATCGGTACGTATCCAGTCTTTGATGTCCAGCATCGGCTCGCCAAAGAAGTGCGCGGCGCCTTGCTGTTCCAGCGACAGCAGCCCGCGCTGGATTGCGCCAATCGATGCGCTACTGATATTCCCATACTGATTCTGGAAGGATTTGGCGTTATCGCCGATGTACTGAGTAATTGCCCGCAGATCTTTAAAGTCGAGCAGCAACAATCCCTGATCGTCGGCAATGCGGAAGATAATATTCAGCACGCCGGATTGCACATCGTTGAGATTTAACAGCCGCGCCAGCAATAGCGGCCCCAGATCCGAGACCGTCGCGCGTACCGGATGGCCTTTCTCGCCAAAGATATCCCACACCACCACCGGATTGGCATGCGGTTGCCAGTTATTGACGCCGATATTTTTCAGCCTTGCGAGCAGTTTTTCCGAAGATGTACCTTCCTCCGCTACTCCCGTTAAATCACCTTTCACATCGGCCATAAACACCGGAACGCCGATTTCCGACAGTGACTCCGCCAGTTTTTGCAGCGTAACGGTTTTGCCCGTCCCCGTTGCGCCAGTAATCAGCCCGTGACGGTTAGCCATTCCCGGCAGTAAAAACAGTTCTGTGTCCGGCGTGCGGGCAATTAACAGGGGTTCGCTCATGAGATTTCCTCCAGTTTCCTGCCTGGAGTATAGGCAACGGCTGTGCACTCTTCACCGGTAAATTCAGCAGATTGCGAGACGCCTTCCAAAGAGATTTTATCGCCGGGCGGCAGACACCCGGCAAAGGGATTAGAAGTCGGCTTTCAACACCACCCGATAACGTGCCTTACCGTCGCGTACATGCTGTATGGCATCGTTAATTTTTGACATCGGGAACAGTTCGATAGTTGGCGCAACCTTACTGCGGGCGGCGAAGCGCATCAGCTTACGCAGTTCGTAAGGCGTGCCGGTAGCTGAACCAGAGACACTGCGATCGCCTACAATCAATGTAAAGGCCGGAACAGACAGCGGCGTCAGCACCGCACCGACCGTGTGAAAATTGCCGCCATAGGTCAGCGCCTCAAAATAAGGCTGCCAGTCGAGGCTAACATTGACGGTGTTGATAATGAGATCGAACTGACCCGCCAGAGCTTTCAGTGCCTGAGGATCGCGGCTGTTCACTACTTTATCAGCGCCCATTGCCAGCACTTCCTGCTCTTTTGCTGGGTTTGAACTAAAGGCGGTCACCTCACATCCCATCGCGTGCAAAAGCTTAATGGCGATATGCCCCAGCCCGCCAATGCCAATCACCCCGACGCGGCTGGTGGCGGTAATATGGTGCATTAACAGCGGTTTAAAGACCGTGATGCCACCGCACAACAGCGGCCCGGCTGACTCGATATCGATATTTTCCGGCAGCGGAATCACCCATTGCCAGTCCGCACGCAACTTCTCGGCAAAGCCGCCGTGATTCATAATCGTCGGCACCACGCCTTGCTCGCAGTTGATCTGATTGCCGCTAATACAGGCATCACAGTGACCACAGCTACGTGCCGTCCAGCCAATCCCGACTCGCTGACCAATCTGCAAGCCTTTATTTTGCGCGGCGCTACCTAATGCAACCACGCGCCCAATCACCTCATGCCCGGCAACCAACGGGTATTGTGAAAATCCCCATTCGTTATCGATCATCGACAGATCGGAATGGCAAATCCCGCAGTAATCCACCTGCACTTCGACATCTTGTGGCTTCAGTTCACCGGGATCGTATTCATAAACTTCCAGTTCGCCGCCAGCCTCTTTTGCGGCATAGCTTTTTATCATCGACATGGTTTTGTCCTTCTCTGGTGTTGTCTGGGAAGTGTAGAGTATGGTCGGGCGGGGCGCCTGGAGTGTGATAAAGATTACACATCGCCGAAGACAATGCTGAAATTTTCAGCACTTAGCAAGGCAGATGCAAGCTGGCGCTTGCATGGTGGCGCGTGACAGGTATAATTCACAGCGTTTTCCGCATACCTCTTCAGTGCCGAAGTGGCGAAATCGGTAGACGCAGTTGATTCAAAATCAACCGTAGAAATACGTGCCGGTTCGAGTCCGGCCTTCGGCACCAAAAGTATGTAAATAGACCTCAACTGAGGTCTTTTTTTATGCCTGAAATCCGCGCCACACAAGGCTTTTCCAGCTTTTCTCCTCAACTGAAGTCAACCTGACTCAACCCACATCAACAGGCTTGTGAGTATACTAATGAGTATATTTGCCGATTCGATATTGCTTGTATACTCACGAGATATCAATGGAAGGAAGACCATTATGGCCCTAACGGATACTAAAGTTCGTTCTGCGAAACCTGAGGAGAAAGAGTATTCACTTGTTGACGGCGACGGCATGTCCTTACTTGTAAAACCTGGCGGTTCAAAGTATTGGCGATTTCGTTTCCGTTTTGGCGGTAAACAACATTTGATGGCGTTCGGCGTTTACCCGGATGTTTCGCTGGCAGATGCCAGGAAGAAAAGGGAAGAGGCCAGAAAGCTGGTAGCTGCTGGTATCGATCCTCGTGAGCATAAGCGTGCTGTGAAAGAAGAGCAGGCGAAAGAGATTATTACTTTCGAGAAGGTTGCCAGAGAGTGGCTCGTAACCAACCAAAAATGGTCGGAAGATCATGCTAATCGTGTAAAAAAGAGCCTGGAGGACAATATCTTCCCGGCAATTGGTGCTCGCGATATTGCTGAACTGGGTACCCGCGATCTGTTAATTCCTATTAAAGCCGTAGAGACATCTGGACGTCTTGAGGTGGCTTCACGCCTTCAACAGCGCACCACGGCTATCATGCGCTATGCAGTGCAAAGCGGGTTAATAGATTACAACCCGGCGCAAGAGATGGCGGGGGCGGTAGCTTCCAGTAATCGGCAGCATCGTCCGGCGCTGGAGTTAAAGCGTATCCCGGAGTTACTTCAGAAAATCGATGAATACACCGGCAGGCCACTAACCCGTTGGGCAACCGAACTTACTCTGCTTATCTTTATTCGCTCCAGTGAGCTGCGTTTTGCTCGCTGGTCAGAAATCGATTTTGAAACGTCAATGTGGACTATCCCGCCTGAGCGAGAACCGATTCCCGGTGTGAAACATTCTCAGCGAGGATCAAAGATGCGCACACCTCATCTGGTGCCGCTTTCAAAGCAGGCGCTAGCGATCCTGAAACAGATAAAACAGTTCTGTGGCGAACATGAGCTGATTTTTATTGGCGATCACGATCCGCGTAAGCCCATGAGTGAAAACACCGTAAATAGTGCGCTACGGGTGATGGGATATGACACTAAAGTTGAGGTTTGCGGTCACGGCTTCCGCACAATGGCTTGTAGTTCGTTGATTGAGTCAGGGCTATGGTCGAAGGATGCGGTGGAAAGGCAGATGAGCCATATGGAACGCAATTCGGTGAGGGCGGCGTATATCCATAAAGCGGAACATCTTGACGAACGCAAGCTGATGTTGCAGTGGTGGGCGGATTTTTTGGATGCAAATCGAAATAAATTACATAGCCCATTTGAGTATGGAAAGAATGGATATTAAAATTGATACATTCATATTAATTAGGTGTTTCACTCGTTTTTATTGAGCTAATGTTTGTTTTTTGACTTGATTATTTTTATGGTTTTGCTTGATAAATAACATTATAATAGAAAGATTAGTGATCGTTAAGTGAGTTTATATGAGTGATCGTGATAGTGTTCAAAAACTTACATGTATTGAGGGGTTCTGTGGCGCGGGAGGAATGTCCCTTGGGCTTAAGCAGGCCGGTTTTGATATCAAATTAGCATTTGATATCAATGAGGATGCTGTAAAAACGTATAATAATAATCTTGGAGAACATTGCCTTCAATTAGATGCCTCTACTATTAGCGGTAAGTTTCTCTTAGAAAAAGCTGGGATAACTTCTAGGTTAGACCTTTTTAGTGGCGGACCTCCATGTCAGGGATTTTCTAAACAAAGAAAAGGTGCTCATCTATTAAATGATGAAAGAAATAAGTTAGTCCTTGAATATTCTAGGCTGGTGAATGAATTAAATCCAAGAGCTTTTTTGTTTGAAAATGTCGAGATTTTTGGACAGAAAAGAGGTCGGGACTTAATTGATGAGATAAAAGAAAGGTTATTTAGATATAATATATTTACCTTTTTTATTTGTTCCTCAGATTTTGGTGTTGCCCAGAAAAGAGGGCGTTTTATTATGATCGGAATAGATAAATCTGAGAATAGTGACTATCCAAAGCTCGAAAGAACAGACAGCGTGCTTACTATTAAAGATGTTATTGGCAATCTTCCTCCACCTCCTGAAGATTATACTGAGCATAGTGAGATACCTAATCATATTAAGTGTAAAATAACAAAACTTAATGAAGAAAGGTTTTCTCATGTTCCTCCAGGCGGTGGATGGAAAGATATTCCACATCATTTGAGGCTAAAATGTCATCAAAATGTCGATACCAACTCTGGGGGATGGCCTGATGTATACGGGCGGCTTGAGTGGGATAAACAATGTCCAACAATTACCGCAGGATTTGATAGTTTCACTAGAGGTAGATATGGGCATCCATCTCAAAATAGAGCCATAACTCTTAGAGAGGGGGCTATGTTGCAAGGATTCCCCATCGACTACCGGTTTTACGGTAAGAGGGATGCTATAAGATTGCAAATTGGGAATGCTGTTCCGCCTCCAGTAGCTAAAGCTGCAGGAACAGCAATTATTAAATGTCTTAATAATCAGAGCACTGAAAACAGTAGTTATCAAAGCCCTATTGAGAACTCTGATGAGGAGCAAATTGAGCTGTTCTCATAAAAAAATTATTTATATCTAACAAAAATTCACCCATTGATTTGACCGGTATAATATCGGTCAAATCAGCTTGTAAATATCTTTCAGGTATATCGCAATAATACATTCCAGCAACATTTGAAAGGTATTTTTGATACAGTCGTATAGTTCCAGGTACACATATATGATTTACTTTTCGATGGGTTTTATCTTGCTGTGTTTCACTAATACATGCTAAGAAAGAATTAAAAATACCATTGCCGAAATATGAATCTAAGATTCGTTGCTGGGCAAATGGTTGAACGATTCTTTCCCTTGTTGTTATTTTCAATGGGATAACAACTCCTCGGTTCACATTTGTGCCACTTTTAATTACTATATCGGTGGAAACACTTGCTGGATCTGTAAGTTCTTCATCAGAGTTTATCTGATCAATCAGTGGAATATGTTTTGAGAAAATTTCATTAGGGAGCATTACTTTCAAGAGAGCCGCGATATAAATTTCAAAAACTGTGCCTGGTGTTTTTCTGCTACCTTTCTTCCACAAATCGAAAGCACAAGCTATTGACATAATTGAAGTATATATAACTTTATTTGCTAAATTTGATTTATCTGAGTCCCAGTTAGTGTTAATGTTTTTTAAATCTATAAGCACATTATTGCTTGATTTCTTATAATTATTTATGTCTCTGATATATAAATCATCTCGGATGGGTCTAGAAATCTCATTATTGCCAAAGAAGGCATAGTATCCTATTTCTTCTTTTCCTTTAAATGGGCCGAAATAATCATATTTTGCATTCTCCTTTAAAAGGAACATTGAATGTTCAATTAATTCTAATGTTGCTGGAAGGTGATCAAGATTTCGATTATAAAGCTTAGATGCACGACTAACTAGTTCCCTTAATTTATCCACTTCAGACACCCCATTAATTTTTCGCAAAGATATATCATATCAATCTCTTGTTTTTAGAACAGTGCATTATACAAAAGTTTTCCAATTGGTGCAGTCTAAATGCCTCTGATCCGCTGAGTAAATTTAGAATTGTTGTCTGCTACCTACAAGTGTCTATCACAACTAGACCAGAGATATAAGATCATCTGGTGTTATCAGCCTTCAGAGATTTTTATTCGGTGGTATAACGCAGGACATCGTCACTGCGGTATCGGCTACATAACGCCGGAGCAGTGGCATAAGGGCGACGACCTCGTTGGCTCTTGCCGGCATGTAGTGCATACAAATGCTAGAAAAAACCTTTAAGTTCAATGGGGTTGGTTATCTACTCTCTACAAAGCAACGTTTGAAGTTTTTTGCTTTTTAACAAACTGAAATCAGGAGAATTATAAAATGACTACGATATGCCCGCAATGTGGTTCTGACCGCGTAAGTGAACGTCATATAGGCAGGAAAACAGGAAGTATTGCCGGGGGCGTGGCTGGTGCTCTCAGTGGTGCTGGAATGGGGGCTGCGATTGGCTCTGCTGTGCCAGTGGTGGGAACAACGACAGGCGCGGTTATTGGTGCATTGCTGGGGCGGTTTGTCGCAGGGACAACGGCCGGAGCTGTTACAGGTTCAGCTGTGGATGGCGTACTGTTTGATCGGTATGAATGTCGGAACTGCGAACACACATTTGATTGATTACATTGATATTTATTGTTTATCCTTCTTGATCATGTAATCGTTACATCTCTATTTTGTTTGTCTCTCCCTCACTGATTGATCCGTGCCGTCGATCAATTGCCACATAACAATAGATTTCATGAATGAATATTTGTCTATTCATCGTCAATATCAATAGATATAACAGATCAATTCCGCAATTTCGATCGGTATTAACAATTTTACTCCCTTCAACCTTCCTGAAAAGATCACAAAAAATCTGGCCTTCGTCAGGTGACTGACGTTTCACCGCTACCTGACGCGCTTAAGGGATTGCTCGCAGGTGTAAGGATAAATCTATTGAGTGGGCGAGCGCTCTCCGGGACGACCTTTTTAATTAACCAACGGACGACGAATGTGAAAAAACTATCTTCATACTTATTATTAGTTTCGCTATTTGCTACAGCCCCTGTTTATGCAAATGAAAATTATGACCTGAAATGTACGCTGGATAACGGCGACCAAATGACGGTCAGTCATAACAGCAGCACTGTTTATATTGAATTTTTAGGGGCGAAGGGCGATCCCGATGAAGGTGGCTCAGTTATTAAACTGGATATTCCTTCCGGTAGCGCACAACAGACTATTACATCCAACCCGAATGTAGGTACAGCCTCATTTACCCTTCGTGGTACTGATGAGGATATCGATGGTGCTGTTGCTGTCGTATATGAAGAGTATGATGGCGTTCCAAATGCTTATTTCAGTACAATGAATACGATGGGGAATGAAACATCTAATCTCAGTTGTGAACCGGGAACAGTTAAAGCCAGCGTTAATCTGACTAAACAGGGAATTGCAGGAATTAATAAGGCACAAGCACCATCTCAACCCGTTGCTGAACCTGAGCCACAGGCAATCCCCAAAACATCTCCGGTTAAAATAAGTATTGGTCAGCGAGTATCACAATACAGCACAATGAAAACGGTATATAGAACGGTTAATATTATCAGTGTTACAGATAATTTGGTTATTAATCGGGTTATTGTTAATCGCGATCAGTGTTCTGGCAGTGTGGGTAATCCGAGTAAAGCGTTTAAGTTACCTTATGGACGTACAGTGAGTTACAGCTTTACTATCAATTCACAACGCTGTGATGTGGTGGAAGTCATTGTTAAAACAAATCAGGGCGACTGGACACTGAATCCTTAATTAATAGTTAAGGTATTAATTATAGGTAAAGATGCCCGGTAAACAATAGCCGGGCATATATCTCTACTTTAACCAGCAGCAACGCTATTAACTGCGCTACGGCAGAACGGGCAAGACTTTGTTCCGCAATATTGTCGATGGCACTGCGTACAGATCCAGCGCGTGGCTAATCCTGCTGATTTAACAGTCTTTATTTTTTTCATCATTGATTCCTTACCCGATAACAGGCAGCAGCAGCCCTGTCAGGCGTTTCACTGACATAGTGAGTAGTTGGTTAATATTTACGGATAAAACGCGTGGAGAGGGACTCTGGGGCGTTAATGGCGGGATTCTTCAATACGTTCTGTCAGCCAGCGTTTAACTTCAGCTTTCCCGCCAGCGGGAACTACGCCCCAGTTTGACAGGCTTTGGAAACTTGCCTTCACTAATCAGTTTATAAAACCATTTGTCGGTCAGGCCAGTAAACGTGGTAATAAATGCCATCGTCACCAGTTTGTCATTCATCAGGTCAGTATCGGTATTCAGTTGATTGTTCATGACGATTGTCCTTCTGTCTTTACGTTGATAAAAGACAGGAGCAGCAACACTAACCAATTGATTTAAGATGATGTTGCATACTCCGCCATTACAATCACTTCTCCGGTAATAAATTACTTATCCCTGACTACAACCAAAGTTACGTTCACCATCATCGTGGTTTTTGGTGTACTCCTTCGCCAGATAACTGATGTGGTATATGTAGCTGCGGAAAAAGTCCGTATTTGTGCCATTTCTGCGATCCAGTTCATAAGAGACGCCCGGTAAATGAAAGGGGACTTTATTTGCCATATCTCCGGTACGTCTAAGTGCCACAGCCCATGCTCGCGCCACCATTCCCACCAGCAATCCGCGAGGTTGCGCTGAATTCTCCGTATTCAGCATGGTGTTCCTGAATACTTCCCGATTAACCAGCAACAGCATGTGATAATGCTTGTTGCCATTCAGTTCGCCAAATTCTCTTACCCATGCATATCGCAGCTTACAGGGGTAAACACGTTTACCGTCTCTCCTGCGCCGTTGTAAATATGCGGCTATCTGTGCTTTCAGTGAGGCTATAAAACGCGTAATAACCGCTGAATCATACCCATTATGGCTATTATCTACTGGCAGTAATAAATCTACTCTGAAAGCCAGTATTCTGGCGTAATCATCCATCGCATAGCGAGTAATCTCTTCCAGACGTTTCATATAGTGTGCATCAGGCTTGCCATATCGTTCATTTAATTTCATGTTAAGTTCCTTGTGGTTGGTTACATATCCATAAGTGCTGTAGTAACTTTTCACTGAACTATGCCGATCTGGATTACTTTTCCCAGTCTCTGGTGTTATCCCTTTATATGCTGAATCTAATGAATGAGTGATAAACATAATATTAATACCGGCAAGGTTGATTCATAAAAAAGGGTGATAAAAAGAGTGGAAGCCCGGTATTTACAGGTGTTTGTAGTTAGTTATCTGTTCCTGAAGATAAAGAATTTCACTCTTAAGTTATGACCAATACATTGACCCAGGCTATGAATTGGTGTTTATGAATGAGTCTTTCTGACGTCAACTCGTTGTCATGGGAGGTTTAATCCGTGAAGTTAGCAGGGCTACAAGTGGAAAAAATTTAAGACTATCCAGCCGTTTTCTACAGGCGGAATTTGTGAGTATGGTGATAAATAAAAAACTACGTTGATGGTGCTTTATTACTATGGAATAACACGATATTACTACGTATTTTCCACTTTTATTGATTTGTTGCTACGGTTTTACTTCGAAAATACGTCATAATTACGCTATTGATTTCGACTGATTTAATAAGGATGACGAGGTAGAACAATGGTCGTTAATGTACGCTCATCAATAGCAGTGAAGGACATCCGAACCAGCAGGTTCCTTTTCTGTTACATCAGGAAAAACATTCAGGGGGCAAATCAATTTGCGTTTGACGGGAACAATCCAGATACATCTCTTTCAGAACGAATTATTAATACAGCCCTCGAGGCCGGGTATCCCGACCCCATTCAGCGGAGTAATTTTATTCGCTCACTGGAGCTGGCGATAAATACGACGCTTTTGCCGGAGAAATATTTTAGTTGGTTAAAAGAAAATGAAAGAGCGACGTTCTGGCTATGGGGCGTGATGTGTCTTGATTACCGCTGTATGGAGTCAATTAACGAAAAGCTGGGCACAAATTTAAACATTAACTGGTATCAGAAAGCCGGAATAACAGATTCTCCTGCAAGCCATAACGAAAGACACTCAATCATCGTTGCATTACTGGACTATATCAATATTGAGACTAATCAGGCACCGTTGATGAGACAGTGGCTATATGAGAGGCTTGTATTCTGGAGGAAAAGTGAACATCAGAAAATAAAATTACGCTGGCTTACTGAGGATAATAGCGAAGTCTGTACCTGGGCTTATAATTACATTAATAAATTCCAGAAAGAGCACGGCGGTAATACAGGAAACCGTTTAGACCCCGTTCAGATCCCGGAACCACTGAATAGCGTAGAAACCTATCACGCCATTTATGCCATGCTGGATTTATGGTCAGCGGATGATGACATACAGCAGAAAGCGGTAAAGAAAATAAATAAAGCGTTTTACCAAAAAAGCTTCAGACGTAAACTTTCTGAAAAACGGGAACGGGAGTCTATCAGTGATACGCATAAAGAACGTCTGGATTTTCTGGTTAAATTTTACAAGTCAGATAAAATATCCGTTATTGAAAGACTAATAGACGAAAGGGTTCAGGGAATAGAAACAAGATTATCCCGTGGTTGAGGTGTCATTTCAAACTTAAATTCTCCCGGTGATAGTTACCGGGAGAATTCAGATATGTATTATTTCATCACTATATCACGCTCATATATGCACTGCCGGAATGTAATTTAATATCTGCACGCACCTATTATTTTATCCTGTCCATACTACCATCCGTCTTAATCACGCATTAAATTAGCCGCAATTTTTCAGAAGATGCGGTCTGTTTTTTTATATTCTTTATTAAGGAATTTACCATGAAATTAGCCAGCCGCTTTGGTCGCGTAAATCAAATCCGTCGCGATCGCCCATTAACGCATGACGAACTGATGCAGTATGTCCCCAGCGTATTCGGGGAAAATAAGCACGAATCACGCAGCGAACGCTATACCTATATTCCCACCATTACCCTGCTCAATAACCTCCAGCGTGAAGGATTTCAACCTTTCTTTGCCTGCCAGACCCGCGTTCGTGATGTGGGTAAACGTGAGCATACAAAACACATGCTGCGTCTTCGCCGGGAAGACCAGATCAATCGCAACCAGGTGCCGGAAATTATTCTGCTCAACAGCCATGATGGTTCCAGTTCTTATCAGATGCTGCCAGGGCTGTTCCGTTCTGTTTGTTGTAACGGACTGGTCTGCGGCGAGTCGTTTGGTGAAGTACGGGTACCGCATAAAGGCAATGTGGTGGAGAAAGTGATTGAAGGCGCTTATGAAGTCCTCAGTGTTTTTGACCAGGTTGAAGAGAAACGCGATGCCATGCAGTCTCTGATGCAGCCTGCCCCTGCGCAACAGGCGCTGGCAAAGGCGGCGCTGACTTATCGCTTTGGCGAAGAGTACCAGCCGGTGACGGAATCCCAGTTGCTGGCTCCCCGCCGCTGGCAGGATGAATCCGGCGATTTGTGGACGACCTACCAGCGTATTCAGGAGAACCTGATCAAAGGTGGTTTAAACGGGCGCACGGCAAAAGGTGGTCGTACGCACACCCGCGCCATTAAAGGCATCGACGGCGATGTCAGGCTCAACCGCGCCCTGTGGGTGATGGCTGAAAACATGTTGCAACTGGCCTCATAAACAACGCTATTAATAGTAAAGGAAATACGATGTCTGAACTGATGCTAACACCGGTATTTTCGGTGAGTGAACAACGTGTTATTCGCCGTGCGATGCGTCTGCTGGAGAAATATCAACGCAATCCTGGCGAATCTTTTCTTTCCTCTGACGCCACAAAAACCTGGCTGCAACTGCATCTGGCACGACAGGAGCGGGAAATGTTTGTTGTGCTCTACCTCGATAACCAGAACCGACTGCTGGAACACGAAACGCTATTTCTCGGCACGATTAACAGCACAGAAGTACATCCCCGTGAGATTGTGAAATCTGCGCTACGGCACAATGCCGCAGCAGTGATCCTTGCGCATAACCATCCCTCCGGCGTGACGGAACCCAGTCGGGCCGACAGACTTATTACAACGAATATTGTTAAGACACTGGATTTGGTGAATGTGAGGGTGCTGGATCATTTCATTATTGGGGCGGGTGATGTCTTCTCTTTTGCCGAACAGGGCTGGCTGTAATGCTGCAAAAGGACAAGGTCATGCAACAAGAATGGGGGCTTCCCTGTACCGTTACACCACGCTTCACTGCACGACTGGTACAGGAAAGACATAACCTGAATTACCTGGCTGATCGGGCCGCAATCACCGGGAAATTCAGCTCCCCGGATCTGCTGCATATCGACCAGGCTTTCCCGGTGCTGATGAAACAACGGGAGCTGAAACTGGCTGACGGTGAACTCTCCCCCTGCCAACAACGTACCGTCACGCTACACGCCAAAGGGCTGACCTGCGAAGCCGATACGCTGGGTTCCTGTGGTTACGTCTATATCGCTATTTATCCCATTCAACGCTGAGTTTTAACCTCCTTAATACGGAACATTGTTATGAAAATTATACCTGCAACGACGCTGCGGGCGACGACGTCATATCTGTCGCCTGTCGTGGTCTGGCAAACATTACTGGCCCGCCTGCTGGAGCAGCACTACGGGCTGAATCTTAATGACACACCATTCAACAATGAAAAGGTGATTCAGGAACACATAGATGCCGGAATCACTTTGGTTGATGCCATCAATTTTTTGGTGGAGAAGTACCAATTGATCCGTATCGACAGGAAAGGATTTAGCTGGCAGGAACAGACGCCTTATCTTCGTGCGGTCGATATTTTACGGGCGCGGCAGGCTACAGGTCTGCTGCGCCGCTGCCATAACACGGCGACACGGTGAATCTGCGAGCCGTCTTCCCGATTTACATCGCCAAAATTACTTCCCTCATATCTCCCTGCATAATGCGCCTACAGTTCATGGCTGGCGCATTTGCTTTAATACGGACAAAAGATTATGCAAACAGAAGCTGAAGTCTTAACCGATCATAACGAACTAATATGCTCGACCAGTATTGAGCGTATTGTGACGGGGCGTGATAGTGCACTGAACCAGATAACGACGTTAATCCAAAAACTTGATGATATCTCCAGCCTGACATCCAGTATTGGCGGTGATGTGGCTGGAACCTGGGCAATGCGGAATGGATATGCCTTTGATTGCTGGCTGATGCAGCCAACCGACAAAGCGATGCCGGTGATCACCCGCAATATCGATCGCAGCATCTGGCGCGATCTCATGCTGAAGTCCGGGATGTTGACTCTGATGGATGCCGAAGCCCGCAGTCAGTGGGCAAAGAACCTGGAGGAGGGCGATCTCCCGGCGATTAGCGAAGCCAACATCCTGAGTACCTTTGAACAACTCCACCACAATAAGCAGGACGTTTTCGAACGTGGGATTATCAATGTATTTAAGGGATTGAGCTGGGACTACAAAACCAATAATCCCTGTTATTTCGGTAAGAAGATTATCGTTAACAATCTGGTGAAGCATGACAGATGGGGCTACAGCCTGAACTGGGGCTGGCGGCGAGATCAGCTTGCCGATGCTGGAACGGATGTTCTACCTGCTGGATGGGAAGACCATTCCCGATAACCGGCATGATGTCTCCATCCGGTTTATGGATTTTGTGCGCGATAATCCGCATCAGCAGATTTTCGAAGATGAGTTGTTCACTATTCGCTACTTTCAGAAGGGCAGTGGGCATATCACTTTCAAACGCCTGGATCTGGTGGAGAAGATGAATGATATCGTGGCGAAGCACTTTCCGGGGATGTTGCCTGCGAAATGAGATTGATGTTTTTATAAGCACCTCTATGCTAATATTAATAGGAGTTATTAAATGTTATTAAACGAGGTAATCCCTATGGGTTCGCTTACTAAACAAACCATCAGCGCGCAGATACCTATTGAATTGGCCGCTGCTGTTGAGAATCTGGCAATTGAGTTAGATCGTTCTAAAAGCTGGATTATTAAGGAAGCGTTGACCAGTATGCTGGCCGAAAGAGAACGGCGTCACCAGAGCATCCAGGCCGGTCTTGCGGATGTGGATGCCGGTCGCGTGGTGAGCCACTCGGACATGGTGGATTTTGCTAATCGCTTAAAGAAATCCTGATAAATGGAAATTTACTGGACGCTTAAAGCTCAGGATGACCTGGAACGTATCTACCGTTTTGCCCTTCAGTACAGCCGCCAGCACGCCGATGACGTTTTGGATCGCCTGATTACTGGCTGTGCTGGTCTTACAGCGCATCCGGCTATTGGCGTACAGCAGACTCGGTATGAACCTCGGGAAGTCCGAAAAGTGTTATTTGATGACTATGAGGTTCACTACGAACTTCGTGACAATGACATTTATATAGTCGATCTCTGGCATACCAGAGAAGAACGATGAAGAGATTTTCTTTTCGTTCAAGGGTGTTGATTAGTGAGTGTAAACACGATTATGTGTTTATACTCAATTTTGTGTTTTAATGGCACTTTCTACTCCTTCTGAAGGATGGATGCCATGTTACAGAACAACATCAAACAGCTCCGTACCCAGCTATCTATCACCCAGCGCGAGCTGGCGTTTATGGTCGGCACCAGCCAGCAACAAATTCAGCGTATCGAAACCGGGAAGGTTGCTGCAAAGCTGGGTCTCGCACAGGCAATATGCAATGCTCTGGATAAGCCTCTAAACGTAGTGTTCCCGGAAAGCGATCGGTTGATAAACAACTTCCGCAAAAAGCGTCGTAAAACTGATGAAGATCTTGAGGCTATAGCCACAAGCGGCATTGAAATGGATAGCGGTCTCTGGACCGTAAAACTTTGGCTACAGGGGCAGCGGGACTATTTGCTGTTGCCCATTTCAGCAGCGGATAAGCGGAGGTTTTATTATTATTTTCAGGAAAAAAACACCCCAAATATAGAACGCTTCTTCGTTTTTGATTCTTCCGGGTATCGTTATGCGTTAAATATGCGTGAAGTGGTATTTCATCAGTTTCTTTCTGATGGTCTGCGGCCAATCGTTGACGAAGAGGATGATGCCTACGAAGACGATTATTTTAATGTCCATATCACGCTGGTAAACGGCGGACCAGTGATTCCACTGAGTATTGAGCCTGATGCGCCGCAAAACGAAGAGACGGGTGATATCGGCCAGTTGAATGCTTTTTTTGACACGCTGGATTGCGAGCCTGAAACCACGGATCGTTTTATGATAACCGACGAAGATGGAGAAGATGCTTTTATTCGTATTGGTTCTATCGCTATGGTGCGGGTCGCGCTTGACGCGTTAGAACCTGTGGAAGATGATGAAGAGTAATTTTTGAGCTAGCTAAGATCTCAGAGAATTGCGTTGAGTATACATGTGAGTATATGCGTCGGTTCTCTTATTTTTAAATTTCAATTATTTCAGTTGGTTACGTCGAAAATCGCGGTGCGGCCTTCGCACCAAAAGTATGTAAATAGACCTCAATTGAGGTCTTTTTTTATGCCTGAAATCCGCGCTACACAAGGCTTTTCCAGCTTTTCCCCTCAACTGAAACCAACTTGACTCAACCCACATCAACAGGCTTGTGAGTATACTTATCACTATTCCTTTCTATCCGAGCGAACAGGAGCAGGAGCTTTATGAACGCGTACAAAAATTGCTTGAACGTGAGGGTAGTTATGCCTTACCAAAACGACACCGGCATCTGACGGGGCTTATTCTCAGAAAGCTACTTTCCTCAAGTACGAAAGCCGTATTGAATAACTTGCAGATCCTTAAGAATCGTTTAGAAAGGTTAAAGCTAGAAGGCATCGCTGAAGATGATATGGACATCATCCAACAGATCATAATGGATGACGATCTTGAAGATGCTGAATCAGTAGCTTTAGATACAGAGTGCAAGGCTGTAGATTCAAATGCGCTTCAGGCAGAAATCAATGAGTTGGAATCACTCATTGTCAAAGTAGAACATATTGGCACTGATACCAAATCAAAAGAGTTGCTTTCTGGACTGGGACAAGGTTTTGCACAGCTTGCTGAAATGGGGGCTGCAAAAAAGTCATCATCTTCCCGTTGGATGGCTCTCGCCTCAGGAGGAAGTGAGACAGGTAACGATTTATGAACAGAAAGCTGGCGTAGGGGTGATAGCTACACCGATTCATATTACTCACTCAGCGCTTCAGCTATTTCTTCTGTTTAATGATGGGGCCATTTCGCTGCTGTCAGTTCATAGCATTTTCATCAGGTCACCTTCCTTAGTGCCTGTGGAAGATTAATATTAATCTATATAATATTTTAGCCTGTATATTCATACACAACTGAAATAACTGTTACTCCCCGTATTGACAACCTGGACTTGCTTTCTGTTAAAATTTTTGTCAAATAAACACATTTTCAATATTACTAATAGAAAATTAGTGCGGTAATTTTTTATAAACTTCAGGAGTAATATATGCTGACAATCAACAATTGCCCCCCTACATCTTTTCCAACGGAGCAAGGTAATGTAATTAAAAATCTGATGGAAATGAAATGTCAAATTGAAGAGGCTGCCAGAAAGTACAGCTTTTGTGATGCGAAGATACAGGAGGTCATAAGCGTAATAAAACGTAACAATGTATTGTGGATGGCTTGCAAAGATAAGCTGGAAGTTAGAGTAATAAAATCACTTAATGGTAATCTATCTCGTCATCCTATAGATGAGGAGAACGAAAGATGGTCAGGACAGTATCATGTTTATTTAACTATTAAAGATGACTCAGGAAAGCGGCTGGTAATCGATCCTTATATTGGAGGTCCAGATTTATGTGCAATTACGAGTGAAGAAATATGGATTGATTATCACTGGAAAGGGGATAAGGAAAGAGATTTCACTTTGGAAACAATAGCACCGCAAAGTGAACGATATAATTCACAAGGTGACTATGAACCTCCTTTTGAGTTAGAGGACTTCATGTATAACTCTTTTTTACCTGAAATATATGAGTCACATGCTTATTACTTCAAGTAGAATTATATATTCTGTAAAAATATGTGCTTAAGTTTGTATCAGGAGGAACTGTAATAATTGTTGAAATTACATTCGAGAGGTTGCGGCTAATTTTGTCAACAATTTTAAGATGTTCTAAAGATACAGAACAACATGATTGCATAGCGTAATAAGGTTCGTTATCTTTATCCAGACTGGGGAATTGATATGTGTTTGACGAATGTTATATGTTTCTTATAAATTTGCTCAGCGAGAAGGGTCATCAATTATCTGCTGTATTTATCAATACAGCGCAGACAGCAGCCTGAACCGAATCTATTGATTATAACAGACATCTATGGACGAAGGTATGCTGTTCAGCATATCAGGTCACTTGGTGGATTTTGTATTCAGTCTGTAAGAGATGGGAGGTTGAATAAATTACTGTGCAGTAGCAAAGTCAAAGCACGTTTTGCTGCTTTAGAAAAATAGTTCAATAAGAATTGTAAACCTGTTAAAACTTATAATAAGTACATGAATAAGTTATTAGAGAGCAGCGTATAACATTAGCATCATACGCTCCCTCTATTTGACCTGCTCAGAGAGGGGAGATATTTATATATAAAAAATAGATTTATAATATTTTTCAATACTTTTAAAAGATATTTAATCGAGTTTTGTGGGGGCCCTGGCGGTCACTTTTGAGAATAGGTATGTACACAGAATGGCAAACATGCTCAAGCAGGAGATCTGAATGTTAGAAACTGTCTACTATCGGGGACACTAATACAGAACCACATGGCCTCTGAGCTCCTGAACGAGAACTGACAAGGTGGTTGTTATCAATATAAAATGTGAACAGCAATCAGCAATATTTTACCAACATCACCAGTAGATGTTACTAATGGACAACTTTTTTATTGACAACATTGCTTTGCTGATTGTTAAAATCCAACCAACATTCAGGATCACGATTTTATATAATAAAATAATGGGAGGAAAGGATGTCATTGTTAATCAGAATTTTTGTTAAGGTCAACAATGTTCTGTATCTATGGTAGAAAAACAATTAAGCAGACGTAGTATTCCGTCTAAATGAGAGTACGATATTAACATGATTAGACTAAGGGGAATTTTATGTTACCTCCATTAAATATCCTTCAATCTAACTTCAGAGGAGAGACTGCTGTATCAGATAGTACCCCTCTCCAGACTGCCTCTTTTGCTGGAAAAGAATATTCTCTGGAACCTATTGATGAAAAGACTCCCATTCTTTTTCAGTGGTTCGAAGCAAGACCAGAACGATATGGAAAAGGAGAGGTGCCAATATTGAATACCAAAGAACATCCGTATTTAAATAATATTATAAATACTGCAAAAATAGAAAATGAGCGCATAATAGGAGTGCTGGTAGATGGAGACTTTACTTATGAGCAGAGAAAAGAATTTCTCAGCCTTGAAAATGAATATCAAAATATAAAGATAATCTATCGGACAGATGTTGATTTCAGTATGTATGATAAAAAACTCTCTGATATTTATCTTGAAAACATTCATGAACAAGAATCATATCCAGCGAATGAGAGAGATAATTATCTGTTGGAGTTATTAAGAGAGGAGTTAAAAAATATTCCAGAAGGGAAGGACTCTTTGATTGAATCATATGCAGAAAAAAGAGAACATACTTGGTTTGATTTTTTTAGGAATTTGGCTGTATTGAAGGGGGGGAGTTTGTTTACAGAGACGGGTAAAACTGGATGTCATAACATATCACCCAGTGGCGGATGTATATATCTTGATGCAGATATGATTATTACCGATAAATTAGGTGTCCTGTATGCTCCTGATGGTATCGCTGTGTATGTGGATTGTAAGGATAATAGAAAAAGTCTTGAAAATGGTGCAATAGTTGTCAATCGTAGTAATCATCCGGCATTACTTGCTGGCCTCGATATTATGAAGAGTAAAGTTGATGCACATCCATATTATGATGGCGTTGGAAAGGGGCTCAAGCGACATTTTAACTATTCATCATTACAGGATTATAATGCTTTTTGTGATTTTATTGAATTTAAGCATAAAAATATTATACCGAACACCAGTATGTATACCAGTAGTTCATGGTAAGTTTTCTGTTGAAAATATTGTTATGGAGATATAGATGATTAATCCTGTCACTAATGCTCAGAGCGTGCCCTCTATAAATACTAAACATGCTGAACATGTAGTGAAAAATATTTACCAGGAAATTGAACATAACTACTTTAATGAACCACCCAATATATATGATAAGAAGTATATATCTGGCATAACCAGAGGTGTAGCTGAACTAAAACAGGAAGAATTTATTAACGAGAAAGCCAGACGGCTTACTTATATGCAGGCAATGTATTCTGTATGTCCAGAAGAGTTTCAACCTATTTCCAGAAATGAAGCCAGTACATCGGAAGGAAGCTGGCTAACAGTTATATCTGGAAAACGCCCAATGGGACAGTTTTCTGTAGATAGTTTATACCATCCTGACTTACATGCATTGTGTGAGCTTCCGGATATTCGTTGCAAGATCTTCCCTAAAGAAAAAAATGATTTTTTGTATATAGTTGTTGTGTACAGAAATGACAGCCCTCTGGGAGAACAACGGGCAAATAGATTTATAGAATTATATAATATAAAAAGAGGCATTATGCAGGAATTAAATTATGAATCCCCAGAGTTAAAGGCTGTAAAATCTGAAATAATTATTGCACGTGAAATGGGAGAGATCTTTGGCTATGCGTCGGAGGAAATAGATAGTTATATGAAATATATGAATAATAGACTTGCTCAAATTGAGGAGAGAAGGTCAGCCACTTAGGGGAGGGAGGGACAAATTGCCTGAAATTAATTCTATTTCATTCTTTAAAGAATACCAATAATAAAAATAATATTGGATCGCACCCCATCATTTTGATGAAGATACCTCTCACAATGAAGTATCGTTATTAAAAAATGTACGCAACGGTAAAGGATATAACATGCTTTCCCACTGCCAGAAACTCGACTGTACCAAGTGTGATTGCCAGGTCATTTGCTTCGAGTGTGGTGCTCGGCATGGTATTGCACCCGAGGCTAAAATCGGTTTTTCCGGCGACAGGCTCTTAAAGGTAAAGCTCCGTTTCTCCAGATCTGACCTGGCGAATTCGCCTGTTCTTATGCAACAGATATCATTCTCTGCTGAAACTATTCTGGCGCTCAGTCACAGATACTATAGCAGCAACAAATTCAGTAACTGTTATATTAAATAGATTAATAGCTATTTTTTAAATAAAATAAATTATAAACACGTTATAAACAAATAGGCATTAGCATTGCTTTATTAAAAAATATTTATTTCGAGCGCGTCGTTTATTATTTCATAAGGAAATAATTCAGATAGATTACTTTAAATGAAGTTAATTTATACCTCTTATTTTAACCTTCGTCAGGAAACATCACCCGCAGCTCATCAATATAAAATGGATCACAAACGTTTTAATGTTGCAACTACCAACTTTCATTATTTTTTGCGCCAATAATTGTGATAAATATCACAATCATTGTTACATTTAGTGTTAATAATTCACAAGCAACCTAAATGTTTTTCATTTCAGGCTACAAATGTTGCTAATGTAGCTTTCGTGGGATGGTTATTTCGGAATTATTTACAATGAACAAAATATATTCTCTAAAATATTGTCATATTACCAATACAATAAAAGTGGTTTCAGAACTGGCACGAAGAGTGTGTAAGGGAAGTGCTCGCAGAGGCAGGAGACTCTCTGCTATTTCATCTTTGACTCTGGCTGCATTATTTCCTGCTGTTAGTATGGCATCAGTAGTCAGTGGAAATATTCCCTATCAAACATATCGCGACTTTGCGGAAAATAAAGGACAGTTTCAGGCCGGCACAACTAATATCCCCATCTTTAATAAAAACGGAGATTTAGTCGGGCGACTTGATAAGGCCCCTATGATTGATTTCAGCAGCGTCAATGTGGGGTCAAACCCAGGCGTTGCAACATTAATAAATCCACAATATGTGGCCAGTGTAAAGCATAACAGGGGATATCAGGGAGTCAGTTTCGGTGATGGTGAGAATCGCTACAATATTGTGGACCGTAATGAACATGGTTCAGCGGATTTTCATGCGCCCAGACTGAATAAACTCGTTACCGAGATTGCACCAGCTATGGTAACAGGTGCATCACAGGCTGAAATACTGGATCCATCAAAGTTCTCGGCACTCTATCGGATGGGATCAGGAAGTCAGTATATTCAGGATGCTCAGGGAAAGTGGAACTGGGTAAGTGGCGCATATGGCTATCTGACCGGGGGATTACTTCCCACATCATTTTTTACTCATGGTGCAGGCGGTATTCAGGCATATATGGGGGGGAATATTAATGATCATAGCGTTATGCCCTCTTTCGGTCAGGCCGGAGACAGTGGTTCACCATTATTTGGCTGGAATACCACCAGGAGTCAGTGGGAGCTGATCGGCGTTTACTCGGCCGTAGGGGGAGGGACAAATATGATATATCAGCTGATCCCTCAGAACTTTCTCTCACAGATTTATTCAGAGGACAATGACGCCCCTGTATTTTTTAATCCTTCGGTCGGCTCTCCCCTGCACTGGAAATTTGATAGCAGCACCGGCAGTGGCAGCCTGACACAGGGCTCCACTGAATATGCCATTCATGGGCAAAAAGGCTCTGACCTGAACGCAGGCAAGAACCTGACATTCCTTGGGCATGATGGTCAGATTGTTCTGGATAATTCAGTCTCACAGGGCGCCGGCTCCCTGACATTCCATGATGACTACACTGTAACCACCTCAAACGGAAGTACCTGGACTGGCGCCGGTATTATTGTGGATAAGGATGTCTCCGTAAACTGGCAGGTTAATGGTGTAAAAGGCGACAATCTGCATAAAATCGGCGAGGGAACCCTGGTTGTACAGGGGACCGGTGTTAATGAGGGCGGCCTGAAAGTCGGGGATGGTACCGTTGTCCTGAATCAGCAGGCAGACAGCTCAGGACAGGTTCAGGCATTCAGTAGTGTGAATATTGCCAGTGGCCGCCCGACAGTCGTGTTGGCAGATAACCGGCAGGTTAATCCGGACAATATTTCCTGGGGATACCGGGGCGGTGTTCTGGATGTTAACGGTAATGACCTGACATTTCATAAACTGAATGCGGCTGATTACGGCGCCGTGCTGGGTAACAGCAGTGATAAAATGGCCAGTATCACGCTGGATTATCAGATGCATCCGGCAGACGTGAAAATTAACGAATGGTCATCATCCAAAAAAGGTACTGCAGGGGCATTATATGTTTATAACAACCCTTACACACATACCGTCGATTATTTTATCCTGAAGACAAACGACTATGGCTGGTTCCCGACCGGACAGGTCAGTAATGAACACTGGGAATATATCGGTCATGACCAGAGCAGCGCACAGACGTTGCTTGCAGACAGAACTAACAGCAAAGGATATCTGTATCACGGCAGGTTGCTGGGAAATATTAATGTTTCAAATAAAGTACTCCCGGATACAACAGGAGCGCTGGTTCTGGATGGCTCTGCAAACATTCGGGGCTCTTTCAGCCAGGAAAATGGCCGTCTGACCATTCAGGGACACCCGGTTATCCATGCATCAACCTCTCAGAGTGTTGCAAATACAGTCGCGTCCCTGGGCGACAATTCCGTTCTGACACGGCCCACCTCATTCACTCAGGATGACTGGGAGAACAGAACGTTCAGTTTTGGTTCACTGGTATTAAAGGATACGGACTTTGGTCTGGGACGCAATGCCACACTGAACACACACATCCTGGCTGATAACTCCAGTGTCACGCTGGGCGACAGTCGGGTATTTATCGACAAAAACGACGGTAAGGGAACAGCCTTCACCCTGGAAGAAGGAACATCTGTTGCCGTTAAAGATAGCGATAAAAGTGTTTTCAACGGCACCGTCAGCCTGGACAACAAGTCAGTACTGAATATTAATGAGAAATTCAGCGGCGGAATACAGGCTAATCACAGTACGGTAAATATTTCCTCTGCTGATGCCGTGCTGGAAAACTCAACACTGACCGATACCGCGCTGAACCTGAACAAAGGTGCACGGGCACTGCTCAGCCAGAGCTTTATTTCTGACGGTCCTGTGAATATTTCAGATGCCACTCTGAGTCTGAACAGTCATCCTGGTGAAATATCCCACACACTTTTACCCGTTTACAGTAGTGCGGGGTCATGGAACCTGAAGGGAGATAATGCCCGCCTGAACGTGGGGCCTTTCAGTATGCTGTCAGGTAATATCACCGTTCAGGATAAAGGCTCCGTCACCATCGGAGGCGAAGGAGAGCTGAGTCCTGAACTGACGTTACAGGATAAAATGTTTTACAGTCTGTTCAACGACTACCGGAACACCTGGGACGGGAGTCTGCACGCACCTGATGCCAGTGTCAGCATGGCCGACACCCGGTGGTCAATGAACGGAGACTCCACGGCAGGACACCTGAAACTTAACCGGACGATAATCGGTTTTAACGGAGGAACGTCGCCGTTTACGACACTGACGACGGATAATCTGGATGCGGTTCAGTCTGCATTTGTTATGCGTACGGACCTTAATAAGGCAGATAATCTGGTGATAAACAAATCTGCGACGGGTCATGACAACAGCATCTGGGTTAACTTCCTGAAAAAACCGTCCGATAAGGACACGCTTGATATCCCACTGGTCAGCGCACCAGAAACGGCAGCTGATAATCTGTTCAGGGCATCAACACGGGTTGTGGGATTCAGTAATGTCACCCCAACCCTCAGTGTCAGAAAAGGTGACGGGAAAAAAGAGTGGGTCCTCGATGGTTATCAGGTTGCACGCAATGACGGTCAGAGCAAGGCTGCTGCCACCTTCATGCATATCAGCTATAACAACTTTATCACTGAAGTTAACAATCTGAACAAACGCATGGGGGATTTGCGGGACATCAACGGCGAAGCCGGTACCTGGGTTCGCCTGCTGAATGGTTCCGGCTCTGCCGATGGCGGTTTCAGTGACCACTACACCCTGCTGCAGATGGGGGCAGACCGTAAACATGAGCTGGGGAGTATGGATCTGTTTACCGGTGTGATGGCCACCTACACTGATACTGATGCGTCAGCGGGTCTGTACAGTGGTAAAACAAAATCATGGGGCGGTGGACTCTATGCCAGTGGCCTGTTCCCGTCCGGGGCCTACTTTGATTTGATTGCCAAGTATATTCACAATGAAAACAAATATGATCTGAACTTTGCCGGTGCGGGTAAGCAGAACTTCAGTACACATTCGCTGTATGCAGGTGCAGAGGTCGGATACCGTTATCATCTGACAGACACGACGTTTGTGGAGCCCCAGGCTGAGCTTGTCTGGGGAAGACTGCAGGGCCAGACATTTAACTGGAACGACAGTGGAATGGATGTCTCAATGCGTCGCGACGGTGTCAACCCTCTGGTGGGAAGAACAGGGGTTGTATCCGGTAAAACCTTCAGCGGTAAGGACTGGAGGCTGACAGCCCGGGCAGGGCTGCATTATGAGTTCGATCTGACGGACAGTGCTGACGTTCATCTGAAGGATGCGGCCGGAGAACACCAGATTAATGGCAGAAAAGACGGTCGTATGCTGTATGGCGTGGGGTTAAATGCCCGGTTTGGCGACAATATTCGTCTTGGTCTGGAAGCTGAACGCTCTGCGTTTGGTAAATACAACACAGATGATGCGATAAACGCCAATATTCGTTATTCGTTCTGAAATTAGCAGACATAAGGGACAGCTACTGGCTGTCCCTTTTTTACAAGTAATTTCTGAATCTGAAAAACTGGAAGTCAAAGGCTATTACAACGTAAAAATTATGTGATTTATCAAAAAAATGAATGCCTAATTATGTTTATTTGTTTTTTAACTGAAAGTGGTATTGTTTTTTATTTTAATAAAATGTTTTTATTTATTATATGCGCCAGGATACAATCTTGTGTTGTTGTATAGCCCGATAAGATATGGTACTTTTATTTTGTTAAGGACGTTGTATATGTATTTCAAGGAGTTTATATGTCCCTTATTAATTTGTTCAGCGGGCGAGTTCCTCAACTATCTGCAGCTTTTATCAATACAGTTCAGGCAACAGCCAGAACTGGAGGTATTGCACATATAAGTGTTGGCGGCCGAAATTATACTGTTCAGCATGTCAAATCTCTTGACGGGTTTTGTGTTCAGTCTGTGGGAGTGGGAAGTGGGATTCTGAATAAATTATTAGGTAATGGAAAAACCGAAGCTCGTGTTGCGGCTTTAGAAAAACAGTTTAATAGTAATTGCAATTTTGTTAGAGGATATAACGAATATTATAATAAGATCCTGGAGAGCAGTATATAATACAAGCACTATATAAACAGTATTACATATTCCCTCTGTTCTGATTTATACCTGATGGGCGCATTGCACATACCAACAATGTGCCCTATTAAAATAACAACTCTGAGTATCTCTTCGGTATTCACTGAAAAAAGTCAGTTATCCATGATAATATCAACGGTAGTTTTTATAAAAGAACAGCAGGTGCCAGTAGTAATGGGAGAACAACAGTAGCTGAGCATGAAAACCAGGCAAGAACTATCAGTTCCGGGTTCAGAGAGTCTGGTGCAGATTCCAGAACAGTAAACTCATTACAATAATCATAGAGTATGGCGTATCAGATAAAATAAAGAAGAAAACATGATGTATAAATCAGAAGTGGAAAAATTACCCATGCTGAATAAATATGAACAAGTATCCTGATGGTGGAAGTCTTTGTATATTATTAAAGAATGCAGAGTTTACAATTCACTCATTTTGTTAGTTATGTAAACCTGTTATCAGGAAACACTCATTGTTCTTGCTCATCCGAGCCTGCTTTAATTGTTTTATTTCAACTTCATGCGACTTTCAAATGCTCTCGTAAGAATATCATTTTTTATAGAGTGACAAACACCTAATATGTTATAACTGAATGGGGGTATATAAAAAGTATGGTGTTTATATCCACTAACTCTAATTTTTATATTATCGCTAGTAACAGGGGTGATTTTAATATTCACACTCTCATGTACAAATTCATAAGAGGAGAATACAAGCACAGAACATAGATCGAAGGATGTTCCAAAAACCACATCGACATTTAGATCCCTGGCTGCTCTAATTTTTCTATCGCATTTTATATAGTTCAGTGATTTTTGTAAGTTATACTCCTCTTTATTTATATGTAATATATTTTTGTAGTTGCTTAATATGTCATGGGCGATGTGTCTGATTTTGTTTTTCATGATTCTTTTTAATGTAAATCAATGTTCTCTTTTTATATAAGAGACTGTCATGGTTTATTATGCTGACTTTGTTCTTTAAACCATATAGTTAACATATGCTATTAACTATATGGTTACATTCTAAAAATGCATCAGCGATATTTATTTTTTATTTTCCTTTAACCATGCCTGCATCTCTTTTATCTCCTTTTTTTGCTCTAATATAATATTTTTTGCCAGCTTAATCATTTCAGGATTTTTTCCATATTTAAGTTCAACTTCTGCCATTTCAACTGCACCTAAATGATGAGGTAACATTCCAGCAGCAAAAGCAACATCAGGATCATTACTCATCATGCCAGCGTGCATTTTTTCTTGCATTATCCGCATGTCGGTATTGAGTTCTTCATGCATGTTTTTCGCTTGCTCAACGCTCAATTCATTTGCATATGAAAAAAAAGGGAACATCAATACAACTAAGGTTTTCTTCAACATACTATCTCCAATATATACCATACTAAATTTTTAAATGTTTTCGATTGTTAACAGTAAAAGTTAAAGTAGGACGTATCTATATAAAGGCGTTTTCTTTGAACTCTCTGGTTCACCTCAACAAACAACCAGACCTCTCACATCTAACAAATGCTTTTTATATCATTAAACATAACTAATGATATCTCTTCTCTTTCTTTTAAGTTTACTGTATGTATAAAGAAAAAAAGCCTCATTTTTAGCAAAATTAGACTAATAATTAAGCTATATTTGTAGTTGATTTATCAGTGTTTATTATCGATAAGTCCTCAAGTTATAGTGTAGTGTAAGTGATTGAAATAAAAATATATCTGCTGCCTCAGAACTTACTCTGGTTGAGATATTTTTCGTTCCAGCTATGGCAACTGATAGCAAAACACCAAAAGTCTCACCGATAGCTCCTGCACAAATCGAAATACGTGAGATAAAGAAAAATCGACAACAAATTGAAATGGAAAATGAAATATTAAAAAAGGCTACCGCGCTCTTGATGCCAGATTCCCTGAACATAATGGATCGCGCAATTTGCGTTCTGCTGACCAAATCCTGATGCAGCGGGGTATTCGTTCCCCTGCGACATGCATCATGGCTGGCTCCATGTTGTTCTGAATACGTTCTTGCGAGGCCTGGAGTAAAAGAAGATCCACCACGGCAGTATGGAACGATGAGAACGCCAGCGTTATCGGGAATGGAGGGCAGTAATTTCCGCGAAATATACAGTGCCTGCCCAACTACCGTATTGTGTTCATATAAATTTCGCGTAATTAAAATGGCAAATTAATAACGGGCTCCTTTAAAGGAGCCTGGGTAAGTTAGTTTTGCACCGTTACTTTATTATCTTTTACAGAGATCAACACCGAATCCGCAACAGCGTTACCGCCCGTGGTTTCTCCGCCAATAATCAATAAACCGTTATTCCAGGGTAATGATACGCCATAGGCCCGGCCTTCCGATAGTTCGCCAGATTTATCCCATTTTCCGTTATGCCAAAGATGAATATCAGCGCTGTAGGATTTTTTCAGGCCCTCATGTGCATAGTGCTTACCGTTTTGGTAATTTTTTCGCGAACCTTTAAATCCGGCACCTCCGGCAAATATAAGATTGCCATCGCTGATACCCGCAAAACCGCCAGCCACGCCATCTGGTGATGATACCGGAGGGAGTTTATTCCATTTTATATCATTGCCGGTAAGATCAAGTTGAAATACGGCATCAGTCCGTAGTCCTGGTTTTACCTCACCATTAATAAGCCAGATTTTATTGCCCTCGTTTACTACTGCCGCACCAGCCGTTCCGAACCAGGGGGATTCGCCTGCGTAACTCCATTGCCGTGTTGAAGGTTCAAAAGACAGCAGAAACTTATTGAAGAAATAATCTTCTGCTTTTTTATCAAAATAGTGATCGTTTATTTTATCTATAGCTGCTGAATTTTTTTCGGCCTCGTTGAGATCCTCAAAATAACCATTGAAGATATTCTGATTTACACCGCCAGTAATATAGGCTTTACCATTGTGTACAAACGTTATGTGGCCTGCCATGCCTATCGGTGCGTGCGACATTAATTTAATCCAGATATTGGTTCTGGGATCATATTTATACACGTCGTTGAATACCTGGGGCAAACCTTGTTGATTTTTACCGATGCCGCCAAATACATAGAGGTTGTCGTCAATAAATGCGGAAGTTGCCTGATCTCTCGGGCCGCCAGGGAATTCTGCCAGAACTGTCCATTTTTTATTCCTGGCCTGTGTATCCAGTTTGTACCATGCCGTGCCTGCACTACCTAAACCGATGTAGACCGTGTTGTTATCAATCACCCCTGTACCACTTTTAAATGGCACTGGGGTTTCGGGTAGTACAGAGGCATTTGCGGCAAATGATGTGCCCATGATAACAAGTGCTGTTATTGTTTTATTCATTGAGACTCTCTCCGGTCTACCATTGTTTTGTAGTGTATGCCTTTATACCTGTCATACCAGAACAAAAAACAAACAATCCATACAACAAAATCAGTTTTGTAATTTGTGTCACAAATTATGTCGATATTCTTAAAAGATGACGATGCTATGCGAAGCCCGATGGGAAGCTGTGATTTCCTTCATAAGTCAGCGTCTTAATCATGATTTAATTTTTTAACATTATGTTTTTATTGCTTTTCTATGGTTTTTCTTTGTCGTTGAGGTCATTTGAACTTTAACGTCAGTGGTATGGTGAAAATGAGCCTCTGTCTGTAACAAGGTGTCGTATAATTCTTGCAGTAAAATATGTTTTGTTGGTTCGATAAATCGGCACAAGTCGTTGTGATAGCGGCTATATTTAACAACGAATGTATATGAAAAAAGACCCATCAAGTTTGTTGTTTTGTATCACCGGGCAATAAAAGACAATGAAATAATCTAAATGCCATAAAGAATAAATGTAAAGGTGATGATAAATAGCGCACTAAGAATTAGTGTGTTAATAAAACTTAAAATCTTCCATTTTGGTGGAATAATAATTATGCATAAAAAGTGAGTTGACTAATAATCTTTTATGTGAGATTACCGTAGAAACTAATGTGGAAATTTACTGAACTTTTTATGACGTTTATACTTGTTACATACGTTATCACATGATATATAAAGTAGTCAGGATTAACTGCATTGAGCCCGAGGTTTATTATTGAATTTACTTTTAGATTGATGAATATATAAATATATATAGCATGCAAGAACATATTGTAATTGCATCATATGATTAATATAAATAACTATCGCTATTTATTTTAATCCAGTATAGATGAGCAAGTCCGTTTACGATAATCATTAAACAAACGTTTGCTACTATAAGAAAAATAAGGCTTGAAATGTTGGATTAATGATAACCCAGCACAGCTAGTGCGTGTCTGCGACAGTAAGGGAACATGATGAAAAATAAGGCTAATAACAAAAAAAGGAACTTCCTGACCCAAAGTGAAATTGAGTCACTCCTTAAAGCAGCAAATACTGGACCACATGCTGCACGTAATTATTGTCTGACTTTACTTTGTTTTATTCATGGTTTTAGGGCGAGTGAAATTTGCCGTCTGAGAATTTCAGATATTGATCTCAAGGCAAAATGTATATATATCCACCGACTAAAAAAAGGTTTTTCAACAACGCATCCATTATTGAATAAAGAAGTTCAGGCTTTAAAAAATTGGTTCAATATCCGTCGTCCTTACCCATATTCCGACAGCGAGTGGGTTTTTTTATCCCGCAAGGGGAATCCGCTCTCCCGTCAGCAGTTTTATCAAATTATCTCAACGGCAGGTGATAATGCTGGCCTGTCACTGGAGATTCATCCTCACATGTTACGCCATTCGTGCGGTTTTGCTTTAGCAAATATGGGAATAGATACACGGCTCATTCAGGATTATCTTGGGCATCGTAATATTCGTCATACTGTCTGGTATACTGCCAGTAATGCAGGACGCTTTTACGGAATCTGGGATAGCACCAGAGGAAGACAGCGTAACGCTGTTTTATAAAACGGAACATATGCCAGGGATGGCGTTGAAATTACATTATTCTTACGACTCATCAATAACAATTAACCATTTATTAATTAATGTTATTATAACTGCAATTCTCAATGATCATAAAAAACATCGACTTAACTATATCCATACAAATCACAATGATTCATTTCCTTCAAAATAAAAAAACAAAAGCATTCATAAATTTACATATCATCTAAATTCTTATCTTAATGTGCTTTTTTCTTGGTTTTCCAGGTAGCTGACCGCTAACCCGATTCGCTCTATTGTTATATAGTATAAAATCAATGAAAATAGCCGCTGTCACATCAGTGATATTTTATTTTTTGTACGCATATTTAATGCAATTGCCTGATAGTCACACAAATTTGTGTGTGATTATCTTTTTATCTATTGGGCTAATTTTGACCGATTGAGGTTTCCTATAGGTATCTATTCAAATATAACTCAGTTCAGGAGTACTACTATTGTGAGTAAACGTCGTTATCTTACCGGTAAAGAAGTTCAGGCTATGATGCAGGCGGTTTGCTATGGACCAACGGGGCTGCGAGATTATTGCCTTATTTTACTGGCATTTCGGCATGGAATGCGTATCAGTGAGCTTCTTGACCTTCATTACCAGGATCTTGACCTCAACGAAGGCCGGATAAATATTCGCCGATTGAAGAACGGATTTTCCACTGTTCATCCGTTACGCTTTGATGAGCGTGAAGCGGTAGAACGCTGGACTCGGGAACGAGCTAACTGGAAAGGGTCTGATCAGACCGACGCCATATTTATTTCTCGTCGTGGAAGCCGACTTTCTCGCCAGCAGGCCTATCGCATCATTCGTGATGCTGGTATTGAAGCGGGTACTGTGACACAGACTCATCCCCATATGTTAAGACATGCTTGCGGTTATGAACTTGCGGAACGTGGTGCGGATACCCGTTTAATTCAGGATTACCTGGGACATCGAAATATTCGTCATACTGTGCGTTATACAGCCAGTAATGCTGCACGGTTTGCCGGATTATGGGAAAGAAGTAATCTAATAAACGAAAATTTAAAAAGAGAAGAAAGTTAATATAATTAATTGATAATTAAACAGAAAAATAAATAATTACAAGACAATTGGGGCCAAACTGTCCATATCATAAAAAAATTTCGTGTTTTTTCTCAAGCATAAATTCATAAAAAATCGATAGTAATCTGTTAACCATTTGATATGCAAATAATTTATCTTGTAAACTAATTGCACTCTATCTCCAGGATTCCATACTGGTAAGGTTCCTGACTCTCGAACCCACTATCCTCATCTCTCCCTCTTTAAATCATTATTGCCAACATAAAAAACTAAATAAACAACAAAATTTAGTACATAAAACCAAAGTGAAGACTGAATTAACGTGTGGGCGATGCTTTTCTCTATGAGTCAAAATGGCCCCAAATGTTTCATTCTTTGGGGGAAAACTGTGCAGTGTTGGCAGTCAAACTATTTGTCTGAACAAAGCGTACAGAACGACTGCCCATGTCGATTTAGAAATAGTTTTTTGAAAGGAAAGCAGCATGAAAATTAAAACTCTGGCAATTGTTGTTCTGTCGGCTCTGTCTTTGAGTTCTACAGCGGCTTTGGCCGAAACAACTCCCACGACGGTAAATGGCGGGAAAGTCCACTTTAAAGGGGAAATCGTTAATGCCGCTTGTGCGGTCGATGCGGGATCTGTTGATCAAACCGTTCAGCTGGGCCAGGTTCGTACTGCCACTCTAAAGCAGGCTGGAGCAACCAGCTCTGCCGTCGGTTTTAACATTCAACTGAATGATTGCGATACCACCGTTGCAAGCACAGCCGCGGTTGCCTTTTTAGGCACGGCGATTGACAGCAATAATTCTAAAGTGCTGGCGCTACAGAGTTCTGCTGCAGGTAGCGCAACTAACGTTGGCGTGCAGATCCTGGACAGAACAGGTAACGTGCTGGCGCTGGATGGGGCGACATTCAGTACACCAACGACCCTGAATAACGGTACCAACACCATTCCGTTCCAGGCGCGTTATTATGCAACGGGTGTTGCCACCCCTGGTGCAGCTAACGCGGATGCAACCTTCAAGGTTCAGTATCAATAATCGAGTTCGATTTTAAGGAAATATTTTGGGCAGGGATGCCCGCTCCCTGTGCGATAAGAATAACGATGAAAAGGATGAAATTATTTCTATTGGTGTCGTTGCTACCCGCGTTTGCACTGGCTGGAAATAAATGGACTGCCACTTTGCCCGGGGGAAATATGCAATTCCGGGGCGTCATTATTGCGGAAACCTGTCGTATTGAAGCAGGTGACAGGCAAATGACCGTCAATATGGGACAAATTAGCAGTAACCGGTTTCATGCGGTGGGGGAAGATAGCGATCCAGTACCTTTTGTTATTCATTTACGGGAATGTAACACGGTAGTGAGTGAGCGTGTTGGCGTGACGTTTCACGGTGTAGCTGATGGCAAAAACCCGGATGTACTTTCCGTTGGTGAGGGGCCGGGGATCGCAACCAATATTGGTATTGCGCTGTTTGATGACAAAGGAAATCTGCTTCCTGTGAATCGTCCACCTGAACATTGGGCTCGACTTTATTCCGGCTCCACTACGCTACATTTCGTCGCCAAATATCGTTCTACCGGACGCAGCGTTACAGGCGGTGTGGCTAATGCCCAGGCCTGGTTCTCCTTAACCTACCAGTAATTGAACAGCAGATAGAGTGAAAACAGGAACAGGACAGTGATAAAAAAAAGCGTCAATCTAAGAGCATCACAGGAAAAAACATACTGCTTACTGGCAGGTATCTTGATGATAATAATGCTGGTTGCCGGACGTGCTGAGGCCGGGGTGGCATTAGGTGCGACTCGGGTTATTTATCCGGCGGATCAAAAGCAGGTCCAACTGGCTGTTACAAATAATGATGAGAATAGTACTTACTTAATTCAATCCTGGGTAGAAAATGCCGATGGTGTAAAAGATGGACGTTTTGTCGTGACGCCGCCTCTGTTTGCGATGAAGGGGAAAAAAGAGAATACCCTGCGTATTCTTGATGCCACGAATAACCAATTACCGCAGGATCGGGAAAGTTTGTTCTGGATGAATGTCAAAGCGATCCCATCAATGGATAAAGCGAAATTAAACGAAAATACGCTACAGTTGGCGATAATCAGTCGCATTAAACTGTATTATCGTCCGGCGAAATTAGCATTGCCGCCAGATCAGGCTGCAGAAAAATTAAGATTTCGTCGCAGTGGGAGCTCTCTGACCCTTATTAACCCGACTCCGTATTACCTGACGGTAACAGAACTCAATGCCGGAACCCGGATTCTTGATAATGCTTTAGTGCCGCCGATGGGCGAAAGCACGGTTAAATTACCTTCTGATGCAGGAAGCAACATTACTTATCGAACAATAAATGATTATGGCGCACTTACCCCCAAAATGAAGGGCGTAATGGAATAACGCAGGGGGATTTTTTCGCCTGAATAAAAAGAATTGACTGCCGGGTGATTTTGAACCGGAGGAATAATGTCATATCTGAATTTAAGCGTTTACCAGCGAAACACACAATGTTTGCATAATCGTAAGCTTCGTTTGGCTGGTTTTTTTGTCCGGCTCTCTGTTGCCTGTGTTTTTGCTGCACAGGCACCTTTTTCATATGCCGATCTCTATTTCAATCCGCGTTTTTTGGCGGATGATCCCCAGGCAGTTGCTGATTTGTCGAATTTTGAAAATGGACAAGAATTACCTCCAGGGACTTATCGTGTCGATATTTATCTGAATAATGGCTATATGGCGACGCGTGATGTCACTTTTAATGCCGGCGATAGCGAACAAGGCATTGTTCCTTGTCTGACGCGCGCGCAACTGGCCAGTATGGGGCTGAATACGGCTTCTGTTCCCGGCATGAATCTGCTGGCTGCTGACGCCTGCGTGCCGTTGACATCGATGATCAACGAGGCGACGTCTCATCTGGATGTTGGTCAACAACGGCTAAATCTGACGATTCCTCAGGCATTTATGAGCAATCACGCACGAGGATATATCCCTCCAGAATTGTGGGATTCAGGGATTAATGCCGGATTGCTCAATTATAACTTCACCGGGAATAGCGTGCAGAATAGCATTGGCGGCGACAGTCATTATGCATATTTAAACCTGCAGAGTGGGTTAAATATTGGCGCATGGCGTTTACGAGACAATACGACCTGGAGCTATAGCAGTGGTGCAAATTCTTCAGGCAGTAAAAATAAATGGCAGCATATTAATACATGGCTTGAGCGGGATATTATCCCATTGCGTTCCCGGCTGACGCTGGGCGATGGTTATACTCAAGGGGATATTTTCGATGGCATCAACTTTCGCGGTGCGGAGTTGGCTTCAGATGACAATATGCTACCCGACAGCCAGAGAGGATTTGCCCCGGTGATCCATGGTATTGCCCGTGGTACTGCACAGGTATCTATTAAGCAAAATGGGTATGACATTTATAATAGTACGGTGCCACCGGGGCCTTTTACAATCAACGATCTCTATGCTGCAGGTAATAGTGGTGACTTACAGGTAACGATTAAAGAGGCTGACGGCAGCACGCAGATCTTTACCGTACCGTATTCGTCAGTACCGCTTTTACAACGTGAAGGGCATACCCGTTATTCCATTACAGCCGGAGAATATCGTAGTGGTAATGCGCAACAGGAAAAGCCTCGCTTTTTCCAGAGCACGTTACTTCATGGTCTCCCGGCTGGCTGGACAATATATGGCGGTATGCAACTGGCAGATCGTTATCGCGCTTTTAATTTCGGAGTCGGGAAAAACATGGGCGCGCTGGGGGCTCTGTCCGTAGATATGACTCAGGCCAATGCCACACTCCCTGATGACAGTGAACATGAGGGGCAATCGGTACGTTTTCTCTATAATAAATCACTTAATGAATCTGGAACGAATATTCAGCTAGTAGGGTATCGCTATTCAACCAGTGGATATTTCAACTTCGCTGATACGACATATAAACGGATGAGCGGCTACAATATTGAGACACAGGATGGCGTTATTCAGGTAAAGCCGAAATTCACCGACTATTACAACCTCGCTTATAACAAACGTGGGAAATTACAATTCAGTGTGACTCAACAACTCGGGCGCACATCAACACTTTATTTGAGCGGTAGTCATCAGACTTATTGGGGAACAAATAATATTGATGAGCAATTACAGGCCGGCCTGAATACCGCGTTTGAGGATATCAACTGGACGCTCAGCTATAGCCTGACCAAAAATGCCTGGCAAAAAGGACGAGACAGAATGTTGGCGCTTAATGTCAATATTCCTTTCAGTCACTGGCTGCGTTCCGACAGTAAATCGTTGTGGCGGCATGCCAATGCCAGCTACAGCATGTCGCACGATCTTAAGGGGCGTATGACCAATCTTGCAGGTTTATACGGTACGTTGCTTGAAGACAACAACCTTAGTTATAGCGTGCAAACAGGTTATGCCGGTGGTGGTGAAGGAAGTAATGGCAATTCTGGCTATGCGGCGCTGAATTATCGCGGCGGCTATGGCAATGCCAATATTGGTTATAGCCATAGTGATGATATTAAACAGTTTTATTACGGTATCAGCGGTGGCGTATTGGCGCACGCCGATGGCGTGACGTTGGGGCAACCGTTGAACGACACCGCTGTGCTTATTAAAGCGCCCGGCGCGAAAGATGCGAAAGTGGAAAACCAGACGGGAGTTCGTACCGACTGGCGCGGCTATGCTGTATTGCCTTATGCCACAGAATATCGGGAAAACAGGGTAGCGCTGGATACCAATAGTCTGGCTGATAACGTCGATCTGGATAATGCCGTTGCGAATGTTGTCCCGACGCGCGGGGCAATTGTGCGTGCGGAGTTTAAAGCGCGTGTTGGAATGAAATTGCTAATGACGCTGACCCGTAATAATAAGCCACTGCCGTTTGGCGCGATGGTCACATCGGACAGTAGCCAGAGTAGCGGCATTGTTGCGGATAATGGCCAGGTCTACCTCAGCGGGATGCCCTTAGCGGGAAAAGTTCAGGTGAAATGGGGGGAAGGAGAGAATGCCCACTGTGTTGCCGATTACAAGCTACCGCCAGAGAGTCAGCACCAGTTATTAACCCAGCTATCAGCCGAATGTCGTTAGGGAGGCATGATGGGAGGCAAATCTTTTTATCTTCAGTGTGCTTTTTTGTGGCTGGTGGCAAGTAGCGCTTTAGCCGCGGATAGCACGATTACTATCCGCGGCTATGTCAGAGATAACGGCTGTTTTGTGGCTGCTGAATCAACAAATTTTACCGTTGATCTGATGGAAAACGCGGCGAAGCAATTTAATAACATTGGGGCGACGACTCCGGTCGTTCCATTTCGTATTTTGCTGTCGCCCTGCGGGAATGCCGTTACTGCCGTAAAAGTCGGGTTTACCGGTGTTGCGGATGGCAACAATGCCAATCTGCTTGCATTAGAAAGTCATTCGTCGTCCGCCGCAGGGGTGGGGATACAGCTTCTGAATGAGCAACAAAATCAGATACCGCTTAATGCGCCATCGTCCGGGATTTCGTGGACGACCCTGACGCCGGGAAAACCAAATACGCTGAATTTTTACGCTCGACTGATGGCCACACAGATGCCCGTCACGGCGGGGCATATCAATGCCACGGCAACATTCACTCTTGAATATCAGTAACTGGAGATACTCATGAAATGGAGCCAATACGGCTGGTTTTGGGCGGTAATGCTGGCTTTTTCGTGCATGGCGGCGCGTGCTGCCGATGTCACTATCACCGTAAACGGTAAGGTCGTTGCAAAGCCGTGCACAGTGTCCACTACGAATGCTACGGTCGATCTCGGCGATCTTTATTCTTTCAGTCTGATATCTGCCGGGGCGGCATCGGCCTGGCACGATGTTGCACTTGAGTTGAGTCATTGTCCGGTAGGGACCTCCAGAGTCACCGCCAGCTTCAGTGGGACAGCCGACAGTACCGGGTATTATAAAAATCAGGGGACTGCACAAAACATCCAGTTAGAGCTACAGGATGCCAGTGGTAACACATTAAATACCGGCGCGACCAAAACCGTTCAGGTGGACGACGCTACACAATCAGCGCATTTCCCGTTGCAGGTCAGAGCATTGACAGTAAACGGTGGCGCCACGCAAGGAACCATTCAGGCAGTGATTAACATCACTTATACCTACAGCTAAACCAGAAGAGAGCATTGTAATGAAAAGAGTTATCACCTTGCTTGCCGCAGTACTGATGGGGTGGTCTGTAAATGCCTGGTCATTCGCCTGTAAAACCGCCAATGGTACGGCTATTCCTATTGGCGGCGGTAGCGCCAATGTCTATGTAAACCTTACGCCCGCCGTAAATGTAGGGCAAAACCTGGTCGTGGATCTTTCGACGCAGATCTTTTGTCATAACGATTACCCGGAAACGATTACCGATTATGTAACGCTGCGGCAAGGGTCGGCTTATGGCGGCGTATTAGCCAATTTTTCCGGGACCGTGAAATATAATGGCAATAGCTATCCTTTCCCTACGACCAGCGAAACGCCGCGCATTGTTTATGATTCGCGAGCGGATAAACCCTGGCCTGTTGCTCTTTATCTGACGCCGGTCAGCAGTGCGGGTGGTGTCGCGATTAAGGCCGGGTCATTAATTGCCGTGCTTATTTTGCGCCAGACGAATAACTATAACGGCGACGATTTTCAGTTCGTCTGGAATATTTATGCCAATAACGATGTGGTGGTCCCCACTGGCGGCTGTGATGTTTCCGCTCGTGATGTCACCGTTACACTGCCTGACTATCCCGGTTCAGTGTCGATTCCTCTCACCGTTTATTGTGCGAAGAGCCAAAACCTGGGGTATTACCTTTCAGGCACAACCGCAGATGCGGGCCACTCGATTTTCACCAATACGGCGTCGTTTTCGCCAGCACAGGGAGTCGGCGTGCAGTTGACGCGTAATGGCGCGGTTATTCCGGCGAATAGCACGGTGTCATTAGGGGCTGTAGGGACTTCGGCGGTTAGTCTTGGGTTAACGGCAAATTATGCTCGTACCGGAGGACAGGTAACTGCAGGGAATGTGCAGTCGATTATTGGTGTGACTTTTGTTTATCAATAAATAACAGAACTTGCCAATGCTGGTGCGCAATATCGCCTGATGCGCAACGCTTGTCAGGCCTACAAAACCTGCACGGTGAGTCTTTTGCAGGCCAGATAAAATGCGCCAGTGTCGCATCTGGCATAAACAAGGCGTACTTTGCCAACAATCCGAACTGAGCCTGCCAATAGCAGGCTCTAATGTTCCTTTACGCGACCATGCTGATAATCAACACAATAATCAGCCCAACCACGGAGTTGACCAGTTCCAGCAGTCCCCAGGTCTTCAGCGTGTCTTTGACTGACAGATCAAAGTAGCCTTTGAACAGCCAGAAGGAGGCATCGTTAATATGAGTGAGGGTGTTGGAACCCGCCGCCGTCGCCAGCACCAGCAGCGCCGGGTTCACGCCAACCAGTTGCCCTGTTGCTGGATCAAGGATTGCTGCGCTAATAATCCCGGCGGCAGTCATTGCTGAAACAACCCCCTGACCGGTCGCCAGGCGAATCAGTACGGTGATCAGCCATGCCATGATGTAGGGTGAAATGTTGCCGTGCGACATCAGCATACCGATGGTGTCGCCAATGCCGGTGTCAATGATGGTTTGTTTCAGCACGCCGCCCGCACCGATGATCAGAATTACCATCGCAATGCTTTTTACTGCGCTTTCAAAGGCATTCATTACCCATTGCATATCGTGACCGCGTGCGGTGCCGAACAGCACGAACGCCACGACCATAGCGATAAACATGGCAATCGGCGAAGAGCCAATAAAGTTAACCACTTCCCACGCCGGTGTGTCTTTGACCAGCCAGATGTTGGCGATGGTCGTGGATATCATAATGATCGCCGGGATCAGCGGAACCAGAATCGAAATGCCGAAAGAGGGCAGATTATTCATATCGACCGGTTGATCCGCTTTCAGGAATGACGGCGTTGGGCGTTCAAGATTACCGAGGAACTTCGGCAGGATCAGGCCAGCGCAGATTACGCTGGGGATAGTCACCAGCACACCATAGATATAAACCATCCCCATGTCCGCACCATACGCATTTACCAGTGCCACCGGACCCGGTTGCGGTGGGAACAGCGAATGCGCGGTGGTAGCTGCTGCTACTGCCGGAATAGCCAGTTTCAGGAACGGGATTTTGGCTTCGGCGGCAATCACGATCACCAGCGGCGCCAGCATGATAAAGGCCACTTCATAGAACATCGCCAGACCGAAAATCAGGCCGATGATGATCACCGATATCTGAACGTAGCGCAGGCCGAGGCGTGCTAATAGTGTATGCGCTATTTGATGAGCTGCGCCGGAGTCGACCATCAATTTACCTATGACCGCACCGAACACCACGATGATTGCCAGTTCTCCCAGCGTGTTGCCGAAGCCTGCTTTCATGGTATGCAGCAGCGACATCAAATCCATACCGGCAAGCATCCCGACGGACAACGCCGCTACCAGCAAAGCCACCATCGAGTTGATCTTAAACTTCAAATTCAGTACCAGCATCAGGCCGATGCCGAATACTACCCAGAGAATGTTAAGCACATGCATAAAGTTTTACCTTACCTGGTTGAGCCATTGTTATTTTGGGCGACATGTTATGTAAATTGGTCAACCATTGTTGCGATGAATATCACATCCCCTGATTAATCACCGTGGATTACTCTTTGTTGCAATTTGCAGCAAAGAGTCAGAGACTGCATTTCTTGTGATGTGGTTAACCAATTTTAGATTTCGGGTTGACATGTATTACCAAAAGGTAGAACTTATACGCCATCTCATCCGATGCAACGTCATGGCTGTGGCGGGGTATGCATTCGGATACCTAAACAACTCCGGGGTTCCGCGTCTCTTCGCTGTTGAACCCACTATGTGAAAGAGGAAAAACCATGGAACAGACCTGGCGCTGGTACGGCCCTAACGATCCGGTTTCTTTAGCTGATGTCCGCCAGGCGGGCGCAACTGGCGTGGTTACCGCGCTGCACCATATCCCGAATGGGGAAGTGTGGTCCGTCGAAGAGATCCTCAAACGCAAGGCTATCGTTGAAGACGCGGGCCTGGTGTGGTCCGTCGTGGAAAGCGTGCCTATTCACGAAGATATCAAAACTCATACCGGTAACTACGAACAGTGGATCGCTAACTATCAGCAGACCCTGCGCAACCTGGCGCAGTGCGGCATTCGCACCGTGTGCTACAACTTCATGCCGGTGCTCGACTGGACCCGTACCGACCTCGAATATGTACTGCCGGACGGTTCCAAAGCACTGCGTTTCGACCAAATTGAATTCGCCGCGTTTGAAATGCATATCCTGAAGCGTCCAGGCGCAGAAGCGGATTACACCGAAGAAGAAATTGCTCAGGCTGCAGAACGCTTCGCTACCATGAGCGACGAAGACAAAGCACGTCTGACCCGTAACATCATTGCCGGTCTGCCAGGCGCGGAAGAAGGCTACACTCTCGATCAGTTCCGTAAGCACCTGGAGCTGTACAAAGATATCGACAAAGCCAAACTGCGCGAAAACTTTGCGGTTTTCCTGAAAGCGATTATTCCGGTTGCCGAAGAAGTTGGCGTGCGTATGGCGGTTCACCCGGATGATCCGCCGCGCCCGATCCTCGGCCTGCCGCGTATCGTCTCCACCATTGAAGATATGCAGTGGATGGTTGATACCGTAAATAGCATGGCGAACGGTTTCACTATGTGCACCGGTTCTTACGGTGTGCGTGCAGACAACGATCTGGTTGATATGATCAAGCAGTTTGGTCCACGCATTTACTTCACCCATCTGCGCTCCACCATGCGTGAAGAAAACCCGAAAACCTTCCACGAAGCGGCGCACCTGAACGGTGACGTTGATATGTACGAAGTGGTGAAAGCGATTGTTGAAGAAGAACACCGTCGTAAAGCGGAAGGCAAAGAAGACCTGATCCCGATGCGCCCGGACCACGGTCATCAGATGCTGGACGACCTGAAGAAGAAAACCAACCCAGGTTATTCTGCGATTGGTCGTCTGAAAGGCCTGGCCGAAGTTCGCGGCGTCGAAATGGCGATCCAGCGCGCTTTCTTTAGCCGTTAATATCCACCGGCATGGCTGCGCGCCGTGCCGGTTCCTTCTTCCTTGCCGTCACTCTCTGAAGACGGATTCTGGAGTTTACGATGACTACTATTGTTGACAGCAATCTGCCGGTTGCCCGCCCGTCATGGGATCATTCTCGTCTGGAATCACGCATTGTGCACCTCGGTTGCGGGGCGTTTCACCGCGCGCATCAGGCGCTGTACACTCATCACCTGCTGGAAAGTACCGACAGCGATTGGGGGATCTGCGAAGTTAACCTGATGCCAGGTAACGATCGCGTGCTGATCGAAAACCTGAAAAAACAGCAACTGCTGTACACCGTGGCGGAAAAAGGCGCAGAAAGCACCGAGCTGAAAATTATCGGTTCGATGAAAGAAGCACTGCACCCGGAAATCGACGGTTGTGAAGGTATCCTCAATGCGATGGCGCGTCCGCAGACGGCGATTGTCTCTCTGACCGTAACGGAAAAAGGTTACTGCGCTGATGCGGCAAGTGGTCAACTGGATCTCAATAACCCGTTGATTAAGCACGATCTGGAAAACCCGACCACGCCGAAATCCGCAATTGGTTACATCGTAGAAGCGCTGCGTCTGCGTCGTGAGAAAGGGCTGAAAGCGTTTACGGTAATGTCCTGCGACAACGTGCGTGAAAACGGTCATGTAGCGAAAGTTGCCGTTCTCGGGTTGGCTCAGGCGCGCGACCCGCAACTGGCGGCATGGATTGAAGAGAACGTCACCTTCCCGTGCACCATGGTTGACCGTATTGTTCCGGCGGCGACGCCTGAAACCTTACAGGAAATTGCCGATCAACTGGGCGTTTACGATCCGTGCGCCATTGCCTGTGAACCGTTCCGTCAGTGGGTAATTGAAGACAACTTTGTTAATGGTCGCCCGGACTGGGATAAAGTGGGCGCACAGTTCGTTGCGGACGTTGTTCCGTTCGAAATGATGAAACTGCGTATGCTTAACGGCAGCCACTCTTTCCTGGCATACCTCGGCTACCTCGGCGGTTATGAAACTATTGCCGACACCATGACTAACGAGGATTATCGCAAAGCAGCTTTCGCTCTGATGATGCAGGAACAAGCGCCAACGCTGTCGATGCCGGAAGGAACTGACCTGAACGCGTATGCGACGCTGTTGATCGAACGTTTCAGCAACCCGTCTCTGCGTCACCGTACCTGGCAGATCGCGATGGATGGCAGCCAGAAGTTGCCGCAGCGTCTGCTGGACCCGGTACGTTTGCACCTGAAAAACGGCGGTAGCTGGCGTCATCTGGCACTTGGCGTGGCTGGCTGGATGCGTTATACCCAGGGTGTGGATGAGCAAGGTAATGCCATTGACGTGGTAGACCCGATGCTGGCGGAGTTCCAGAAGATCAACGCACAGTATCAGGGCGCAGAACGCGTGAAAGCGCTGCTGGGCCTGAGCGGTATTTTTGCCGATGATCTGCCGCAGAATGCAGACTTTGTTGGCGCGGTGACGACTGCGTATCAGCAACTGTGTGAGCGCGGTGCCCGCGCGAGTGTTGCTGCTCTGTAACTAACTGATTACCCAACAGAGTTACTGGTCAATCAAATAAATATTTGGTTGACCAGTTTTCGCTTTTTTGCCCGCCTGTACGTGCCAACTTCCTGTGCAAATGGTATAGTTTTAAATTGACGGTCAACATAAGATTGCCTGATACACAAACTTATCGGGCCTACAGGTCAATCGCAATTTCTTGAATACGCACTCTTTATAAGCCGGATAAGAGGTTTACGCCGCATCCGGCAATAATTTGATTAACCGCATTTAACGGACATAACATCATGAAATCTGCCACCTCTGCGCAAAGACCTTACCAGGAAGTCGGGGCGATGATCCGCGATCTGATCATAACGACGCCTTACAATCCTGGCGAACGGCTGCCGCCGGAGCGTGAAATCGCAGAAATGCTTGATGTCACGCGTACAGTAGTCCGCGAAGCGTTGATCATGCTAGAAATCCAGGGGCTGGTGGAAGTACGCCGTGGTGCAGGTATTTATGTTCTCGACAGCTTAACCCGTCAGAGTGCAGAGAGCGCAGATACCAACGTCTGCAACGATGCCGGGCCTTTTGAGTTGTTGCAGGCGCGCCAGTTGCTTGAGAGTAATATCGCCGAGTTTGCTGCTTTGCAGGCCACTCGTGAAGATATTGTGAAAATGCGCCAGGCACTGCAGCTTGAAGAACGCGAACTGGCCTCCAGCGCGCCGGGCAGCAGTGAAAGCGGCGATATGCAATTTCATCTTGCTATTGCTGAAGCTACCCATAACAGCATGTTGGTAGAGTTGTTTCGCCAGTCCTGGCAGTGGCGGGAAAATAACCCAATGTGGATCCAGTTACACAGCCATCTGGATGACAGCTTATATCGCAAAGAGTGGTTGGGCGATCATAAACAGATCCTTGCAGCATTAATCAAAAAAGACGCCCGTGCGGCTAAACTGGCAATGTGGCAGCATCTGGAAAATGTGAAACAGCGTCTGCTGGAGTTTTCCAACGTTGATGATATTTATTTTGATGGCTATCTATTCGATTCCTGGCCGTTGGATAAAGTCGACGTCTGATATTATTATATGCGCAAGCTTAAATGTATCTTGCGCTTATTTTGATAAATAAATCATACGGTATTTCGGTGATGATTAACTTTCTAATCATCACTGACCAATGTACTTCCATTCACCGTTGTTTAATTCAAACAGTTCTGGATGATTCGCGGGGCGCAGAGTCATGCGTTTGACCTCCATATTCTCGTCTCCAGGTATAACCTCATATCCCATTCGTGAGTGGACTGGTGCGGTGTCTGGATAGGCATTCAGACCGATTGTTGGGTTAATTCCAGTCTGAGGATTGGCATTAAGTAATGCTGCGTAGACGAATCCAGATGAATTTGATACCCCTGTCACTGTCATTATCTGATCAATATAGATATCAATTTGGGGCTGTTCATTTGACCACTCTGGGGCTCGTTCAACGGGAAGAGTTACAATGTATCCTATAGTGGTTCCTGCATAACCTGGAATATTGCAACCCGGGCCCAGTGTTATTTCATGTATGGTATAGTCGACAATGGAATCCAGAATTATGTTCTGCCGTAGACCCGCGTTTAACTCTGCGGCTACATGTGTTTTTTCACATTTCCCACCGTATATTTCGTCTAATTCTGATGTGATTTCCCATTCACGACTGACAACTCTGCCTCTGACTGTAACACCATCAGCTTTTTGACACGCATCAGTTACGTAATTAAATGGCCAGAATCCCTGATTACCAAACATAAGTTTTCTAATTTCGACGACACTTCCTCCATCGTAATTATGGTTATCTCCACGTTCAAGAGGCGTAACATAGATATTTTCTGTATTTAGACGCGCATGCTTATATCTGCATAGTAGCTCGTTGTCGATTTCTGGATGCGGGGCGAAATGATTTGTTGTAGAAATAAGGTTGTGAATGGAATTGCTGCCAGGTATAGACATAGTATTGTATCCTGTTAAAGAAATTTCATTTATGTTCAGAAAAGAATGTGTAATTTATTCCTTAAATAAAGCGTGAGAACATATCATCACATATTTTAGTTGCAGGTATATGAAGTCAATACAACGATGCTAAAATACATTGATGATAAGAAATATAAAAAAACGCTCATTTTTAGTCATTCAAACTGTTCAAGAAGAAATATCTTATAGCCAGATAACATTTATTGTTATTATATTGTTGTCAGCTTTAATGCTATTTTCGCCTGGTGTATTGGGGATGTTCTTTTTGTTGTTAGCGTTCATTAAAAGCAGATGTCTCAATGGAATGTAGTAAACTATATAAAAGCAAATAATAACGCATTGAAATTAAATTTAAGTAACACGAAATTTTTCATCTACGTAATTATTCGGAATATATTAGTAAAATTTTTTTATGTTTGATGACCTCCATCAAACCATGCTTTTTTTCTTGAAAAGTCAGTAGATATTCATTGGCAAGTAAGGTTTTATATTTTGTGGGCAAAAGCTATGCCTGTATCAGGTTGTCATGGATGTAATGAACAAAGGGATGGTTATGGGAAATGAGCATCAATACTGTGGTACCCGATATTCAGGGCAAGCCGCATATATTGCCAGACGTCAGGAGTGCGCAAAATGATGCGCCAATCACTTCAGACAGTATTACCTGAAAGCACAGGAAACAATACATCATCGCTACGTGATTCCGTATGCCGGGATCTCTTTCAACTTTTTAACTCCCCCCATTCACCGTTACCAACATTACTGGTTTCAGGTATGCCCGAGTGGCAAGGGCATAACCAGAGCGACAAATGTCTCCAGAATTGGTATTGCCGCCAGTTGCGTTCCGCGCTTTTATTTCATGAACCAAGAATTGCCGCTTTGCAGGTGAGTCTTAAAGAGGCGTATTGCCGCGATCTGGCGATCAGCCTGGAGATGATGCTATTCCACGACGATGAGCCATTAACGTTTGATCTGATCTGGCGAAATGGCAGCTGGCAGAGTTTGGGGCAGGGGTGAACGATAAGAAACGCGATACGTACAGACGTATCGCGTTGGGCAACACATTAGCGGGATGTTCTGATGGTCGCTTTTAATGCCGGAAGTCGGGATGAACTGGCACTAAGCTTATCAATTCCCATGTTGAGCAGAATTGCGGTTTGCTGGGTATCTCCGGCCATTTCGCCACACATACTAACCGGAATTTCATTGTTACGTCCGGCCTGACACACCAGATCAATAGCCTTAATGACTGCGTCATTACGATAATCAACCAGTTCCGCGACGGCACTATTTCCCCTGTCAGCCGCCATAATATATTGCGTCAGATCGTTAGTGCCGATGGAGAAGAAATCGACCTCGCAAGCTAATTTGTCTGCAATCATCACTGCGGCAGGAACTTCAATCATAATTCCCAGGGCAGGGAGATTTTCTGTCGGGATCCCCAACAATTTTGCTTGTTCTTGTATCAACTTTTTGACGGCGTTGACCTCTTGTAGCGTTGAAACCATCGGCAGCATAATTTGTAGAGTTGGATATTCTTTCCCGGCCCGAAGAAGTGCGCGTAATTGCGGAATAAATATTTGCGGATGCGCCAGGCATAACCGGATACCACGAAGGCCAAGGAATGGGTTGTCCTCTGCGGGTAAAGGATATGAAGGTAATGGCTTGTCACCGCCAATATCCAGAGTACGGATAGTGACAGGTTTATCGCCAAAAGCACAGGCAACAGAACAATACACGCGGAACTGCTCTTCTTCGTCGGGTAACGTTGCAGCCTCATGAAATAAAAACTCTGTGCGCAACAAACCAACGCCCTCAGCCCCGTGAGATAGCGCGGCATCAATGTCTTGCAGGTCTCCGATGTTCGCCAGCACGCTAATTTTACGACCACCCTGTGTAGTTGCAGGCATCATGGCATCGGCTAACTGACTCTCCCTTTGCTGTTGCCATGCTTCGGCACGTTGCAGTAAATCCAGACGGGTAACCTCATCCGGCTGTAGCCATAAACGCCCTGTTTCACCATCAAGAATGACCGTTTCGTTATCGCGGACGGTTTGCGGGGTGATATTTGCCTTCACAATGGCAGGAATACCCATTGCTCTGGCCAGAATCGCCGTGTGTGAAGTTGTTCCGCCGTTATGAAGACAGATACCAAGAATGTGCGCTTTATTCAGGCTGGCTATCTGTGATGGCAAAAGATCGTTAGCTAACAAAATGCAGGGCGCGGTAGTTATAAAGTGTTGCTCACTTACCCCGCAAAGTTGGTTCAGTACCTGACGCGAAAGGTCGCGGATATCTGCCTCGCGTTCACGTAAATAGAGTGTCTCCGCCTGACAATATTGTTCTGTCAGCGCTTCCATGACTTCTAACCATGCGAATTCAGCCTGTTTACCCTTTGCCAGGCTTCGTTGTAATTGCCGGTTAATCTCTGGATCTTCAAGCATCATCTTATGGGCGGCAAAAATATCACCTTCAGACCCTGCCGCTTTATCGGCAAGTTGGTGAACCACAACGTCGATTGCAAACTCAATTTGCGACAGTTCTTCCTGTGGAGAATCGGGGGTTCGATGTGTAATTTCCGGTATCTCGCAGGTAAACCATTTAACCGGGCCAGTAGCGATACCATTTTGTACTGACAAACCTGTGATTGCGCCATCGACAGGGGAGCTGGCCACAGGCGTTGCCGTTATCGGAATCTCTGAAGAAGCGAGCAAGTGAGCTTCGCCAAAATGATTTTTCGCCAACGTTTCAATTGCCTTGAGAGCGTCACTGGCATCGACACCTTCCGCCTTGAAGGTGATTTCATCGCCACAGCGAGCACCCAGCATCGCCAGTTCATTGAGACTGCGGGCGCTGGCGCGTTTATCTCCTCTGATGACGATAATGTTTGCCGAATATTGTGCTGATACTTTCAGGATGCTGGCTGCCGGACGGGCATGAATGCCGTGGGGATTACGTATCGTCCAGCAAAAGGTTTGCCATTCATCGGAATGATTGACTGGTGATACCGTTGGCACAACTTCGCCCGCAGGAGAGAATGGCGTGAGCTGCTGCTGTTTAGCGCACAGCGCAAGATCCACTTCGGCGATAATCTCCGTCACCGAAAGTCCCGCCGCGGCAGATGTCACCGCAGACATGGTGCCTTCCACCACCGGTGCCGCCAGCAGATAGATAGCGCCTCTCTGCTCTTCAGAAAGCAATTCCAGTGCCATCCCGGTGCTAAGAAGTGCACTCCCCATATCCATGAGTACCAGAACGCCTTCCGGTGACCAGACTGATTCAATCGCAGACATAATCGCAATGGCATCAGTGCCAATCGGATTTTGCGGATCATCAATACCTGCAGCAATGGCCAGAGGAACGACACCACCGGACATCTGCTGTGCTAACTCTTCGATTCCCTGGGCCAGGCGTAGACTATGAGAAACAATAACAATGGCAACCATAATTTATTCCGCGAATCCTTCCTGCATAGCCTTAATCATCAGCCAGGAAGAGGTCGCGCCTGGATCCTGATGGCCTACACTACGAGCGCCAAGGTAGCTGGCTCGTCCTTTTTTCGCCTGCATATTGATGGTGTTATCGACTGCTGTTGCAGCATCTTGCACCATCGTATTCAGCAGAAGGGAAGGCGACATTCCAGCCTGCAGGTTTTTTTTGGCTTCGTTGAGAACCGGAACCCAGACATCACACAGTGTTTTGTCTCCTTGTTCAGCCTTTCCTCGGGCGATTACCCCGGCAATACCTTCTTCCAGACATGCTAACCACTCTTCCAGACTTAATTCCGTTCTGGCTCCGATCGCCGCAGAAGTGCGAATAAATAACGTCCCATAAAGAGGACCGCTGGCACCGCCGACGCTGGAAAGCAGTTTCATGCCGGTATTTTTCAGGATGTTGTCAATATGCTGACGTTCAATATCGGGTAAGGTTGCTTTGACCGCACTGAAACCACGATTCATATTGAGGCCGTGGTCGGCGTCACCAATATCTCTGTCGAGTGCGGTTAAAAAGTCTTGCTGTTCAGTGAAATGAGCTGCACAACTCCCAAGCCAGGCGATAATATGTCTGCTTTGAATTTTCATAAAATATCCTTATTAACATCCCCATCGAAGAGCAGGTGTATTGACCGGTGCATCCCAAAGTTGCAAAAATTCTGGAGTGCATTTCAGCAGACTGATGGAAAAGCCTGCCATATCCAGTGAAGTGCAATAATTACCGACCAACTGGCGCGTAATTTTGAGTCCCTGGCGCTGTGCTGCGCGCATAAATCCCCTGGTTACACCATATAACTCTGATTCTGGTGTGCTGCCAAGTCCGTTAATTAATACAATGTATTCCGCATTTTTATCGAATGACTCATTCATTGAGGATGTGTCAATCCACACTCCGGCGTGGCGATCCCAATGGCGCAACGTGCGTCGCCAGGGAGTGTTATCCAGTAATTGCCCTATCACGCTGTCGATTAAAGCATTCAGATCTTGTAAGGTTCGGCGCTCAATACCGGGTTCTCCGTGGATCCCGACACCAAATTCAATTTCATTATCCGCCAGTTCAAACGAGGGTTTTCCGGCAGCGGGAACGGTACAGGCCGACAGTGCAACGCCAAAAGAGCGAGTGGCATTGTTGACGTCCTTGCCAAGTTGTTCGCATTGTCCCAGGTTATATCCCTGAAGCGCAGCCGCGCCGACAATTTTCTCGACAAAAACCGTGCCTGCAACACCGCGACGTCCGGCGGTATACAAGCTGTCTTTTACTGCCACGTCATCGTCAATAATAACTGTGCCAACAGCGATACCTTCATCGTGAAGCATCTCGACTGCTGTTTCGAAATTAAGAATATCGCCAGTGTAATTTTTGATGAAGAACAGGACGCCAGAACCATTATCAACCGCTTTGGCGCATTCGATCATTTGATCAGGCGTTGGCGACGTGAAGACTTCTCCGGGGCAAGCTCCGGTTAACATCCCCATGCCGACAAAACCTGCATGTAGCGGTTCGTGGCCGGAGCCGCCGCCTGAAATCAGCGCCACTGCATTATCGTTTTGTTTGCACCACACATACCGGGGAGCATAATTTGCCTGCAGATGTGGCCAGGTGGCGATGAGTCCTTCCATTTGTTCTGTGACAACAGAATCAATCTGGTTAATTAATTTCTTCATAGTCATTCCTGTTCTGATAAATTACGTAAATCGCGCTAAATATGTTTGCGAGATTAATTCTCCAGTGCGATAAAACAAACTACTCGATAATAAGATTCATAATGAAACAGTTAATTCATAGCGCTGTTTCAAAATGAAATGATAACAGTGACAGGATTGGGGGATTGTGATTAAAGCATAAAAAATATTTTTTATTATCATCCGTGGATGATGTTTTTTACAGCGTGATCATAAAACATAATTTTTCGCGAATGAAACATTTGCCGTCACTGGATGCAACGAGTAGGTTAACGGTGAGGCAAAACAAGTTACGCGAGGAAAGACATGGATAAGATTATTATAAGTCCGGGTAAATATATTCAAGGGAATGGTTCTCTGGATAATATTGCTACATATGCGGCAAGTTTAGGAACTGAACCATTAATTATTGCAGATGGATTCGTTACCGGTCTGGTGAGTGACAGGGTTAACAAGAGCTTTGCAAAAGAGAATATCACTGCGGATTTTGACCTTTTTTGTGGTGAGTGTTCGCAAAATGAAATTTCACGAATCCGTGGGAAATTTGATCAGCGCAAATATAATGTCGTTATTGGTATTGGCGGTGGTAAAACGCTGGACACAGCAAAAGCTGTGGCATATTACCAAAAAGTTCCTGTAGTCGTTGTGCCAACAATTGCTTCCACAGATGCGCCAACCAGTTCACTGGCGGTAATTTATACCCCGGAAGGTCAGTTTAGCGAATATCTGTTTTTCCCGAAAAATCCCGATATGGTGATTATGGATACTGGCGTTATTTCTGCCGCGCCAGTGCGTTTGCTGGTTTCCGGTATGGGTGATGCATTGTCGACCTGGTTTGAAGCGCGAGCAAATCAGATATCTGGAAAAGCCACGATGGCAGGTGGGGCATCGACACTGGCGGCATTGGCTATTGCCCGGCTCTGTTATACCACGTTGCTGGAAGATGGCTATAAGGCAAAAATCGCTGTTGAACAAGGCGTTAGCACCAAAGCAGTCGAGAATATTATTGAAGCTAATACCTATCTTAGCGGTATTGGTTTTGAAAGTAGTGGTCTGGCTGCGGCCCATGCCATCCATAATGGCATGACACAACTGGACGAATGTCACCATTGCTATCATGGTGAAAAAGTAGCATTTGGCGTCCTGGTACAGTTAGTGCTGGAAAATGCGCCACAGCAAGAAATTGATACTGTATTGAGTTTCTGTCGCAGTGTTGGCTTGCCAACCAATCTCCATATGTTGGGAGTGAAAGAAATTAATAAAGATAAATTACTGGCAGTTGCTGAAGCAGCCACTGCTGAAGGGGAAACTATCCATAATATGCCATTTGTGGTAACTGCGCAGGACGTTCTTTCCGCAATTCTGACCGCGCATCATTTAGGACTTTAAAAAATAAAACGGCCTGTGCAAAGCAGGCCGCTGGTGGCATTTTTAATACTTCATTCGGGAATGAATATGACCAATAACTGGAAACGTTGGATCACGCTGGCGTTATGCGGTATTGCCGGAAGTGCAATATATAAATTACCTTATCTTCGGGAAACCTATTACGATGCGATGCAACAGGCTACCGGAGCAACCAACGCTGAACTTGGTTTTTTAATGACAGCGTATGGCTTGGTTAACTTTGTATTATATTTACCTGGCGGCTGGGCAGCCGATAGATTTTCTGCTCGTAAATTAATGACCTTTTCATTAATTTCCACCGGGATAAGCGGATTTTATTATGCGACATTCCCCTCGTATACCATGATCTGTCTGTTACATGCGCTTTGGGCCGTGACAACCGTATTTACGTTTTGGGCTGTATGTGTACGTATCATTCGCACTTTGGGTTCCAGTGAAGAACAGGGGCGTTTATATGGTTACTGGTTTCTTGGTAAGGGATTAACCTCCATTGTACTGGGTTTTCTTTCTGTACCGGTATTTGCCAAATTTGGCGAGGGTGTCGATGGGTTACGGGCAACAATTATCTTCTATTCTGTGGTAACTATTCTGACCGGGGTTTTAGCCTGGTTTGTTTGTCAGGATGAAACGCACAGCGAAGATAAAGCGAATTTTCGCCTGGCGGATATGGCCTTCGTGCTGAAAATGCCGACGGTTTGGTTAGCCGGAATTGTGACCTTCTGCATGTGGTCAATTTATATCGGTTTTGGCATGGTGACCCCGTATCTTACACAGATCCTACATATGGGAGAATCGGAAGTAGCGGTTGCCAGTATTCTGCGTGCCTATGTGTTATTTGCGATGGGCGGGTTAATTGGCGGACAACTGGCTGACCGTTGCGCATCACGTACGCGTTTTATGATCTACGCCTTCATCGGCATGATTGTCTTTACTACCGTTTATTTCTTCCTGCCCGGCGAATCTCGTTACATTACCATTGCGTTGGCGAATATGGTTGCGCTTGGCGTGTTTATTTACTCCGCGAATGCAGTGTTCTTCTCAATTATTGATGAAGTACGGATCCCGGCAAAAGTCACAGGGACCGCTGCTGGCTTGATCTCTTTACTAACCTATTTTCCAGAAATCTACTGCTACACGATGGTGGGAAATATGGTCGACCGTAAACCGGGGATTGCCGGTTACCAGGATGTCTTCCTGTTCATGTTGGTTTGTGCGTTCATCGGCCTTATTGCCGCGCTGGTTCTCCAGCGAGTGAATCGTAAAAGTAAAAATCAAGGTAATGAAATTACTCAAAGCAATGCGGATTGCACATCCTGAGTTCGGGTATAGGGAGAACAAATAGTGGACATGATTTATGAGAATGCACGGCAAACGCCAGTCATTGTACAAACAGATGTTTTGGTGATCGGTGGCGGTCCGGCAGGATTATCCGCAGCCATTGCGGCAGGGCGGTTAGGCGCCAGGACTATGATCGTTGAGCGTTATGGTTCGCTCGGCGGTGTACTGACGCAGGTCGGGGTGGAAAGTTTTGCCTGGTATCGTCATCCGGGGACGGAAGATTGTGAAGGGATCTGTCGTGAATATGAAAGCCGGGCGCGTGCGCTGGGTTTCACACGGCCAGAACCGCAGTCCATTAGCGAAGTTATTGATACAGAAGGGTTTAAAGTTGTCGCCGATCAAATGATCACAGAAGCTGGCGTTGAACCGCTATATCACTCCTGGGTCGTGGATGTGATAAAGGAAGGTGATACGTTACGCGGTGTGATCGTCGAGAATAAATCAGGTCGTGGGGCAATTCTGGCGGAAAGAATCGTCGATTGTACGGGAGATGCTGACGTTGCTGCTCGCGCAGGTGCACCCTGGACGAAACGGAGCAAGGACCAACTGATGGGCGTCACGGTGATGTTCAGTTGCGCAGGTGTTGATGTGGCACGCTTTAATCGTTTTGTTGAGGAAGAACTTAAGCCGACCTATGCGGATTGGGGGAAGAACTGGACGATTCAAACCACAGGTAAAGAAGACCAGATGTTCAGCCCTTATATGGAGGATATTTTTACCCGCGCGCAACAAGATGGTGTTATTCCAGGCGACGCGCAGGCGATTGCAGGAACCTGGTCAACCTTTTCTGAAAGCGGCGAGGCTTTCCAGATGAATATGGTGTACGCCTTTGGTTTTGACTGTACAGATGTCTTCGATTTAACCAAAGCAGAGATTGCTGGAAGGCAGCAAGCATTATGGGCGATTGACGCTTTACGTCACTATGTTCCGGGTTTTGAAAATGTACGGTTACGCAATTTTGGCGCTACGCTGGGAACACGAGAATCACGACTTATTGAGGGGGAAATTCGTATTGCCGATGATTATGTCCTGAACCAGGGGCGATGCGCAGATAGCGTAGGGATCTTCCCGGAATTCATTGATGGGTCTGGTTATCTCATTTTGCCAACGACCGGGCGTTTCTTTCAGATCCCTTACGGCTGTCTGGTGCCGCAAAAAGTAGAAAACCTTCTGGTCGCCGGTCGCTGCATTTCGGCAGGCGTGGTTGCACATACCTCCATGCGCAACATGATGTGTTGTGCTGTCACCGGTGAGGCCGCTGGTACTGCCGCGGCGGTTTCACTACAGCAACATTGCACCGTACGCCAGGTTGCGATTCCCGATTTGCAAAATACGCTGCAACAGCAGGGCGTACGTCTGGCATAACCATGGGGTGCAGAGAGCCGAAAGTTCTCTGCGCCTTGCAGGAGAAATACCATGAGGGATGATGAGCTGGAGCATTTAAGTGCTAATTACTGGATAGTCACAATTCTCTGCGGTCTCTTTTTAGGGATATTTTTCTTTATGCTGCGACAACATCAACACGGAATCACACTGTATTGTATTGGTGCTCTCTCGCTGCTTTTCGCCTTCTTTTCTCTGTGTCTTTCCCGACAATTACAAAAAATGAAGAAAGAGCGGCGAAATATTCGTACTCGTTGAATGAGATCATTCAGGCGGCTAACATGCAATATATTAAAAAAAGATTTTCGCTTATTGAACTGAATGTGTTTATTCCGGCAATACTATTTATTGCCGGAGTTATCATGTGTTTGACTATATTTCCACAAGAGACCAGCTTTTATATTAATAAAATGCATCACTATTTGACATGGGAAATGGGCGGCATTTTTTTAGTCATGACCTTTCTGGTGGTGTTATGCTGCTTGTGGTTAGCTTTTTCTCGTTATGGCAATATTTTGTTAGGCACTCCAGGTGAGAAACCTGATTTTAGTTTACTGACCTGGCTTGGACTCATTTTTACCTCAGGAACCGGTGGAAGTCTGTTATATCTGGCCTCTGTAGAGTGGATTTGGATCATTCAGCAACCGCCTTTTGGTGCGGCAGCAGGAAGCGATCAGGCTGCTCGTTGGGCTTCTGCTTACGGTATGTTCCATTGGGGACCATCTGCATGGGCATGGTATCTGATTTGTGCTGTTCCCATTGGTTGGTTTATGCATGTAAAGAAAACAACATCGCTAAAAGTGAGTGATTTATGTCGCGGATATCTGGGAGCGCATGCAGACGGTTTTTACGGACATTTAATTAATTTCTTCTATATGTTTGGTTTGCTCGGCGGTGCGGTTACCTCTCTGGCGCTGGGAACTCCGATGATTTCTGCCGTATTTTGTCATGTGTTCCATCTGGATCCCTCCGGGTGGTTTATTAATGTTATGGTTATTTTTGTCTGGACTCTTGTACCATTATTAATTCTCTTTTTTGGCCTTAAAAAAGGTATGGCCTGGGCCAGTAACTGGAATATTCGTGCAGATATATTAATGCTACTGGCGATCCTGGTTTGCGGTCCGACGGCGTTTATTCTTAATCAATCTATTGATGGTCTCGGCCTGATGCTGCAAAACTTTGTCGCGATGAGTTTAAGTACCGACGCCATCGGTCGTAGCGGATTTCCACAGATGTGGACTGTATTTTATTTCTCATGGTGGGTTGTGTATGCCATCCCATTCGGTTTATTTATTGCCCGTATTTCAAAAGGAAGAACAATTCGGCAATTGATAGTATGTGGGATTCTGGCCGGTTCATTGGGATGTATGGTTTTCTACATGGTGCTGGCTAATTTCGGCTTATCTTTGCAGACAACTCATATTATTGATTTTGTTCCCATACTCAACGAGCAGGGGCGTGGTGTTGTGGTTTCTCGCTTACTGGAACAACTCCCTGTTAGTCAGGTATTTTTGGTCGCTTTTGGCGCAATTGCGTTAATTTCATATATTACCGGGCATTGTACTGTCGGTTATGCCCTCGGCTTTGCGACGCAAAAGCGAGCAGATTGTGAGAGCGAGCCTGCATTCTGGAATGTGGCATTTTGGTTGATAATAACCGGAGTGGTCGCAATCACACTCTATCTTCTTGATGCGCAGAGTCTGCAACCGTTACAAACGGTCTCTATTCTGGCCGGACTACCGCTTTGCGGCGTAGTGTTTATTTTATTGAAGAGTTTTTTGATGCAGCTTGCGGTTGAAGAGAAAAACGAGATAGGTGAATGATAGTGTTCAGGTATGCCCGATAGTTTACTTTATCGGGCATTTTCCCGGCCGGAAATTAGCTCAAGACCGCGCGAAAATATCCCGCCAAATTTTCCCCAAGACGAATTAGATTATCTTCCCCCTGACTCAGCGCGGTTGGTAAATCACAAGGACCGTTGATGACAGAAAAACAGGCGTCAATCCCGCATTGACGGAGTTCATTAAGATCAAGCTGATTGTCGATATATCCCGCTATAGCAACCACCGGAACTCCCATCATGTGGGCAATTTTGGCTGCGCCAACAGGCGCTTTTCCATTCAGGCTTTGGCTGTCTAATTTACCTTCGCCAACAATCGCTAACGCCGCGTATTTTAAATGCTGGGTATATTGAATAGCTTCCAGCACGAGCGAAATACCCGGTTGTAGGCGAGCATCCAAAAAAGCCATTAATGCTGCGCCAACACCGCCAGCTGCCCCGGTTCCTGGGATCGCATTGATGTCTTTACCGCAACAGCGACGGATGCAATCGGCATAATTTTGCATTCCCTGCTCCAGCTGCTCGAGGTCATCAGCGCTGGCCCCTTTTTGCTGGCCGAAAACTCGGGTTGCGCCGTTCTCACCAGTTAGTGGATTGGTGACATCACAGGCCGCAATAAATTTCACATTTTTCAATCGCGGATCGAGGTGCTGTAAGTCAATTTGGTGGATAGCTGACAGTCCCATACCATTCACCGAAACCGAGTTTCCATCAGCATCGGTGAACAGCGCACCCAGTGCCGACATCAACCCAATACCGCCATCATTGGTGGCACTGCCGCCAAGGCACAGAATAACGGTATCAATATTGTGTTCCAGTGCGGCGAGAATAAGTTCTCCGGTTCCAAACGACGTCGTATAAAGAGGGGAACGCTGGACCGGAGAAAGCAGTTCCAGTCCAGAAGCCTGCGCTATTTCTATCACTGCGGTAGTTTGGTTGCCTAAGATACCGTATTGCGCATGTCTTGATTCGCCAAGTGGTCCGGTGACCGTTTTAGTGTAAAACGTTCCATGAGTTGCATGAATGAGTGTTTCGAGTGTTCCTTCGCCGCCATCAGCCACGGGCAAACACACCAGTTGGCTGCCTGGCAGAACCTTACGCCAGCCAGTTGCCAACGCTTCGGCAACTTTCCAGGCGGGAAGGCATTCTTTAAAGGAGTCGGGGGAGATGACTATCTTCATAGCTGGTCTCTCAAAATAGGGGGAGTGCAACGAGTGAACAAAGGGAACCTGCGGCTCCCTTTATTTATTATTTACGGATGGTGTAATTAGCTTGCGTTTCAAGCGCCCGGATTAAAGCGGAATGATCCCATTCTTTACCGCCAAGCGCGGCGCAGGTGCTAAATAGCTGTTGCGTTGTCGCCGTATTAGGAAGCGGTGTGTTTAACAGGCGTGCATTCTCCAGCGCCAGATTCAGATCCTTTTGATGCAGGCTAATACGAAAACCGGGTTCAAATGTTCCTTTGATCATCCGCTCACCGTGAACTTCCAACACACGAGAGGAAGCGAAACCGCCCATCAGAGCTTCACGTACACGAGCGGGATCGGCACCTGATTTACTGGCAAATAGCAGGGCTTCAGCTACCGCTTCAATATTCAATGCGACAATGATTTGGTTAGCGACTTTACACGTTTGACCATCGCCTACATTACCGACCAGGGTGATATTTTTGCCCATCAATTCCAGAATTGGTTTGATTTGCAAATACACGTCTTCAGGCCCGCCGACCATAATGGAAAGCGTTCCGGCTTTTGCACCTACTTCGCCACCAGAGACTGGCGCATCAATATATTCCGCACCTGTTGCGATAATACGTTGCGCAAATGCTTTTGTGGCGACCGGAGAAATTGAACTCATATCGATGACAATTTTCCCGTGGCTTAAACCGTGTATTACGCCATACCGGGAATGAAAAAAAACATCCTCAACATGAGGTGTGTCAGGAAGCATGGTGATGATAATCTCACATTTCTGCGTGACTTCATGGGGAGTGGCACAAACAATGCCATGCTCCCCAATAAGTTCTTGCGGTGCGGGTTCGAAATGTGTCGAAAAATAGAGAGTATGTCCGGCTTGTTGTAAATTATAAGCCATTGGTTTACCCATTATACCTGTACCGATAAATCCAATATTCATACTGAATATCCTCATAAATTAAATGTGAGTATTATTTAATCCAGCTTAAACTTTCTGTAGTAGTTGTTGATGGTATATATTCACAACCAATCCAGCCCTGATAACCTATCTGGTCAATATAATTTAGCAACCATGGGTAATTAATCTCACCAGTACCCGGTTCATGGCGTCTAGGGTTATCAGCTAATTGAATGTGTCCAATACTCTCCAGATTGTTTTTAAGTGTTATGGCAATATTCCCTTCCATAATTTGCATATGATAAATATCATATTGATAGCGCAAATTAGGATGGTTTACATCATGAATGATATTGAGAGCTTGTTGGGTGTTGTTAACAAAAAAACCGGGGATATCTTTGGTATTAATGGCTTCAAGAACCAGTTTTATCCCATGAGAGGACAGTCTTTCTGCTGCATAACGTAAATTTTCGACCAGTGTTTCATGGCATTGCTCGTGCGAATAACCACCGGGATGTTTGCCTGCAAGACAATTAATTTGTTTGCAATCAAGAAGTTGTGCATACTCTATTGCTTTGAACACGCCTTCCTGAAATTCTTTTACTCGACCAGGATGACATGCGATGCCTCGCTCGCCATCCTGCCAGTTACCCGCTGGAAGATTAAACAGAACTTGTATCAGATTATGCTGATGCAATTGCGAAGCTAACTTATCGGCGGAGAAGTCATAGGGAAAAAGATATTCAACGCCATGGAATCCTGCGTGACTTGCCTGTGCAAAACGTTCAATAAATGGATGCTCGGTAAAGAGCATAGATAAATTTGCTGCAAATTTTGCCATAATCCTTGCTCCTTATAAATCGAGAATTTCTTCAAATTCGGTGACTTTATTAATGTCAGGTCCCATAGCGATATTAGTCACACGTTCGGTAATAATTTCCACGACCACAGGTACGCGAAATTCATCGCGCAAGCGCTGAGCTTCTTGCAGTGCCGGTTCGATATCTTGCGGGGCGAAAACACGAATCGCTTTACAACCTAATCCTTCAACTACCGATTTATGATCAACACCATAACCGTTAACTTCTGGAGCATTAATATTTTCAAATGACAGTTGAACACAATAGTCAATATCGAATGCACGCTGTGACTGGCGAATTAATCCAAGATAAGCGTTGTTCAGTAAAATATGGATATAAGGAAGGTTAAATTGCGCCCCGACTGCTAACTCTTCAATTAAGAATTGAAAATCGTAGTCGCCGGATATTGCCACAACGGGAACAGACGGATCAGCTTTTACCGCGCCCAGTGCCGCGGGCATTGTCCAGCCTAGCGGCCCAGCCTGACAGGCATTAATCCAGTGGCGTGGGCGGTAAACATGCAAAAATTGGTTAGCGGCAATTTGCGCCAGACCAATTGTTGAGATATAGCGCGTCTCCGGTCCGAAAACCTTATTCATTTCATGATAAACGCGCTGTGGCTTGATGGGCGTACTATCAAAGTCGGAACGGCGTAACATACTGCGTTTGCGTTCGGCACATTCGGCAACCCAGTGACCGTGATCTTTTAGCTCGCCGCGTGCTTTCATATCGCGAGCAACCTGAATAAATAGAGTCAAAGCACTATGAGCATCAGAAACAATGCCCAGATCTGGCGCAAAAATCCGACCAATTTGCGCTGGTTCGATATCAACATGAATGAATTTGCGACCTGCGGTATAGGTTTCAATCGCTCCGGTATGGCGATTAGCCCAACGGTTGCCGATGCCAAAAACAAAATCAGAGGCCAGATAACTGGCGTTGCCATAGCGGTGGCCAGCCTGACATCCCATGCGGCCAATCATTAAAGGGTGATCGTCTGATAATGCGCCCCAACCGCGTAATGTTTGAATGACGGGAACGCCGGTTAACTCAACAAATTCGCGCAACAGTTCGCTCGCTTCGGCATTAATAATGCCACCGCCAGCTACGATTACCGGTTTTTCGGCGCTGTTTAGCATTTTCAATGCGCGTTCTGCCTGGGCCAGAGTTGCCTGAGGTTGCCAGGGAGTTAATGGCTGGTAGAGATCGATATCAAACTCAATTTCGGCCATCTGAACATCAAAAGGGAGATCCAAAAGAACCGGACCGGGGCGACCTGAACGCATTTCCCAAAAGGCTTTCTGAAATATTCCTGGTAACTGACCAGCTTCGAGAATTGTTCGTGCCATTTTAGTGACAGGTGTGGCGATAGCCTCAATATCAACAGCCTGAAAATCTTCTTTATGAAGTTTTCCTACAGGGGCCTGACCAGTTATACAGAGAATAGGAATTGAATCAGCAGAAGCGGAATAAAGCCCGGTGATCATGTCCGTACCTGCAGGTCCCGATGTGCCGATACAAACACCAATATTGCCATTATGGCTGCGTGTGTAACCTTCAGCCATATGCGAAGCGCCCTCGACATGACGGGCCAGAATGTGATCAATTCCGCCTGATTTTTTCATCGCGGCATAGAGTGGATTTATTGCTGCGCCGGGTACACCAAAAGCGACGCTAATGCCTTCTTTTTTCAGTATTTCTACCGCGGCTTCAATTGCACGCATCCTCGCCATACATTATTTCTCCTGATATTTACGCTGATTAGAATAGTCAGCCAATGTTGGAATTTAACGATGAAATATCTTTGAGGAAATAAAAGGGTAGAACAAATTTCGACGTGTTGTTTCATAATGAAACGGCTATGACTCCTGTGTCGTTTCAGTTTGGATGATTATAAATATCAAACGCAAATATTTCAGATGCTGCTGGCAATTTTAGAATTTATCTAATGTATTGTACGTTTTTTATTGTTTTAAAGGTTATTCTCTCTAATGTATATGTTATTACCTTGTTGATTGAGTCCGTTTTTGTAAAGACGTAGGCCAGATATTATTGCGTTTGATCAAGCTTACTTGCATGACATTCTGATACAAGTTCTAAACGTGACTTGAATGGATATTCTTATAATGAATAAAGAGTCGTATCATAGTGATCTAAAAAATAAATGGAAAATGTTTGTTAAGCATGGCTGGGTTGCGACAAACCCGACGAATCAGGTGATGTTGCGATCATGGCAAAAATGTCTAAAACATTGTGATCCCCGGCGCTGGAAAATGCCTGTTAAGGCCTCAGGGCAAACATTACAGATGATTTTTTCTCGTAATGAAGAGTTTATTAGAATCTCACGAAGAGTTGTTGAAGATCATTTTACTCTGGCTAATGACGAACGATTGGCATTTTTAATTATTGATCCTCACGGTTGGGTACTATCGTTATATGCAGCAGAAGGTTACTCCCGACAATTGCAAGATTTAGGGATAGAATCTGGCATGTCATGGGCAGAAGATGGCATTGGAACAAATGTATATGGCCTTTGTCGGGAAACAAATATATATACTCAACTGGAAGGTGCAGAACATTTTAGTGAACAGTTGCATTGTTATGCAATGAGTGCAACTCCGGTTATAGATCATTATGGTAATATCCACGGCTATATTTTATGCATAATTGAGTCCACAGCAGAACTTGTTAAATTGAAAATCTCATATTCATGTGCGACAGAAATTGCCAATTATATTTATATTGAAAACGAACAAAAACTTATAAATAAAGTGCTTTGCCAACATAATGCAGTAATTGAATGTATGGATGATGGTTTTATTTGCTGGGATAGTCACTCATTAATTACGATGGTGAATCCTCAGGCGCAGACTTTATTGAATATTGATAAAAAAAGTTTAATTGGTCAAAACATCAGAAAAGGATTTGTTTTTCCACCAATTCTAAATGAGGCGATTACACAACGAAATAAACTATCACAAAAGCAAATTGTTCTTGAATGTCGTGGGGAGTTCATTGAACTGATGGTTACCCTTCGTCCTTTGAGCGATGGTTCATTTCTACTTTTTCTCCATCCATTAGATAAAATCAGGAAAATAGCCCAACAACAAATAAGCACTAATGCAAATTTTACCTTTGATAGTTTACATGCAGCATCGAGTGGCATGAAGCAGGTTCTGATTATCGCCCGTCGAGCAATTAAGACTATCTCTCCGATTCTGATCAATGGTGAAGAAGGCGTAGGGAAATTGAGTCTGGCAATGGCAATACATAATGAGAGCGAGCAGCGTGATGGGCCGTTTATTTCTGTTGATTGTCAGATGCTATCACCAGAAAACATTTTACATGAACTTCTGGGCTCCGATGTTGGCCCTTCCCCATCGAAATTTGAATTGGCACATAATGGCACGCTGTATCTGGATAAAGTGGAATATCTTTCCGGTGAAGTTCAAAGTGTCTTATTAAAAGTATTGAAAACCGGGCTTGTTACGCGTTCAGACAGTCATCGCTTGATCCCGGTGCGTTTTCGTCTAATTACCTGTACCAGTAGCTTTTTACGTGATTATGTTCAGCAAGGTGCGTTCAGCCGCCAGCTATATTACGAAATTTCTATGAGTGAAATTGAGATCCCGCCACTGCGTAAACGGCGGGAGGACCTTAAACAAATGATTGAAGATATTGTTGATAAATATCAGGAACGTACCAAAAAGAAAATGACAATCACTCCTGATGCCAACTCTGTTTTACTTGAGTACCGTTGGCCGGGGAACTTCTCTGAATTTAAAAATAGAATGGAGAAGATATTTATTAACTGTAATCGACTTGTCCTCGGTTTAGAAAATATTCCTTTAGATATACGACAAAATAACAGTAGTGCTGAAGATGATATTCCTCATCTCACCTCACTGGCAGAACTGGAGATGCAAGCCATCGAACATACATGCCGGGTCTGCGAATGGAACCTGACTAAGGCCGCAGAAGTATTAAAAATTGGTCGTACAACATTATGGCGCAAGCTTAAAAATTATAATCTTTATCCAGGTACAGAGAATGTTGACTGACTCTTTTCAAACTGAAAAGGCTTTAGTATTGCGGTGTTTCATATTGGAAAGACGATAGCAGCGATTTGTAATATTGTGATGTGTTTCATAAATATCATTTAGATGATGCTTCTGGGGATTCTAAATTGTGTGTGTACTCCTGAAATAATAAAAAACAGGCCAAGGGAGATGATCTCCTTGTTTATCTGTATTAGCATGACTTTGCTTGTTAATAATTAAAAATATCAACGCGCTCATATTAGCGTGGGGATTATTTTACTCAATTATTGAATATGGAGATAAAGTATGGATTTTTATCTGGAACCAGCCCGTAATATACCCATTCTGGCGACTACGGAAGTATTAGTTGTCGGTGGAGGACCGTCAGGTATTGCCGCAGCAATAAGTGCCGCTCGTGAAGGCGCGGCAACTATGCTAATTGAGCGTTTCGGTTGCTTCGGCGGTATGATGACGACGGCTGGCGTTGAGTCAATAGCCTGGTGGCGTCATGAAAATACCGTTGAATCAGGAGGAATTGCGAGAGAAATAGAAGAGACAGCCAGACTAATGGGCGCTACCAGCCCCGAGCCGCAATCGAATAGCCAGGCCATAAATGCCGAACGTTTCAAATTGGTTGCTGATGCAATGCTTGAACAAGCCGGTGTGCGTCGCGTACTGCATATTACCGCTGTTGATGTCATTAAACAGGAAAATAATTTACTGGGAGTAATAACAGAGAGTAAATCAGGCCGTCAGGCAATTTTAGCAAATGTTATTATTGATTGTACTGGTGATGCAGATATTGCATGGCTTGCCGGAGCGCCATTCATTAAACGTGAACGTGAAGAACTGATGTGCATGACGACCGTTTTTAGCTGCGCAAATGTGAATAAAGATGCGTTCATGAAGAATATTAAAACCACGCAACCTAAATACGGTGACTGGGGGGCGGACGAAGAAAATAAAAACTGGTCTTATGATGTACATGAGTCTTGTCGTGATATGTTCAGCCCTTATTTAGGTAAAGTTTTTGCGAAAGGAAAATCGGCGGGAATTATTCCAAAAGACGTTACGTTAGGTGGGTCCTGGAGTACGGTAACTGAATATGGTGATGCAAATTATTTGAACGTTGTTAGTATTCCGTCGGTTGATTGTACGGATGTTTTTGATCTGACGAGAGCGGAAATAGAAGGGCGCAAGCAAGCCATGCAGGCAATTGAGGCGTTACGTCAGTTCCAGCCTGGATTTGAACAGGCACAATTAAAAAACTTCGGTATGACCGTTGGAACTCGAGAGTCCAGACATATTATTGGACACGCTAAACTTATTGAGAATGATATTTGTAATGAGGGACGCCATACTGATTCTATCGGTATATTTCCTGAATTTATAGATGGCAATGGTCATCTTAAATTACCTCTTGAAGCGCATTATTTTCAAATTCCTTATGGCGTAATGGTTCCGCAGCAAGTTGAAAATCTGTTGGTTTGCGGACGGGCTATCGATGCAGATAATTTCGCCTACGCGACAATCCGTAATATGGGGTGTTGTATTGTCACCGGAGAGGGGGCTGGGACTGCTGCAGCCGTCGCTATTAAAAATAACACTACTGTTTCATCGGTAGATATTCAGGCTGTACAGGAGCGCTTACAGCAAAATGGCGTTAAAGTATTTTGACAGGGAATAAAATTATGAGAGAAAAACCCAGTTTTTATGTTGCGCTGACTCCGATCATTTTTATGATGATCGTGTTAGTTGTTGGCATCGGTGTTATGGGCTGGCCCGCCAGTGTTTGTTTATTAATTTCAGCGGCGTTTTCCTGCATTATTGCGATGGCTAAGCTGAAATATACCTGGGATGAAATCCAGGGATTTATTATTGATAAGATTTCGGCGGTGATGGCACCGGTGCTTATCGTTATTTTCGTTGGCTTTATGGTCGCCACATGGAGCTATGCGGGTACACTGCCGATGCTGGTTTATTACGGTATGTTACTGGTTGCGCCCGCATGGCTTTATGCCATAGCGTTCTTTCTGAACGCCGTATTGTCCTATGTTTCTGGGGCATCATGGGGATCTGTAGCTTCTATTGGTGTTGCATTAATGGGCATTGGTTCTGGTTTACATGCCGATCTTCCGATTCTGGCGGCAGCTATTGTTACTGGGGCTTATTTTGGCGACAAACTTTCACCATTAAGTGATACCACTAATCTGACGTCTGCAGTCACCAAAACTAAACTCTATGATTTGATCAAATATCTGCTATGGACGACCATTCCATCGACGATTATTAGTCTGCTGTTTTTTACCTGGCTAGGAATGATCCATACATCTACAGGTTCTATCTCGCCAGAAAGTATGCAGATGCTGGTACAGCTTAAAGAGTTATATGATTTTGGTTTGTTGCCGCTATTACCTATGCTTATTGTCCTGTGCTTTACCTTTTTGCGTTTGCCCACAGTACCGGCATTATTAAGTAGCGCATTTGTGGCAGTACTGGTTGGATGGCTATATCAAGGTTTCCCGCTGGCGGAAGGTATTAAAGCTACAATGAGTGGTTTCCGTCTGACAATGATCACTGATTCAACGACGCTGTTACCTTCTGTGAAAGAACTGCTTGAGCAGGGCGGTCTTAATAATCAGGGAGGATTTCTGTCATTTATTATCTGCGCCATGATGTTTGCGGGCATTCTGACGGGAACAGGAATGATGGATGTCACGTTACAAAGTGCGGCAAACAAAATAAAAAGTGCCTTTGGCGCTATCCTGGCAAGTGGTGTTTTGGCGATTATCATTAACTTGCTTACCGGTTCCGATGGTTTAAATAAGATTGTTATTTCTGAGTTGATGATGAAGAAATTCGAAGATCTTAATTTATCACCGTTAGTTTTAGCGAGGACGCTGGAAGATTTTGGCACTATGAGTGCACCAATTATTCCGTGGTCAGCTGCCGGATTGTATATGGCAACGACACTAGGCGTTCCGACGTTTAGTTACCTGCCGTACTGTGTATTCTGTTTCTGCTCGATGATATTTGCATTGATCTATGCTTCTACAGGTTTCCGTTTACTGCGCTTTAATGAAGCAAAAGCCTGAGTTATTCAGGATAATAAATATGTTTGCCGGATGGTTTAATTACTATCCGGCGTTATTTTCAGAATCGCTTACCGCGAAATTTTCGCTGAATGGCATCTTTGGGCAGCCAGACAATTTCAAACCTACATTATTCTTTGTCAGCCGCCCGTGCGGGGGTCTATGCCTGTTCGGGCGGCTGGCAATGGCTTATGCTGATTCGAACGTTCCTTTCACGCACGCTTTACCGTCTTTGACCATCAGCTTCCCGCGGGCGTACACCTGTTCAATGCTCAGTTCCGGTGTCATGACCAGCAGATCAGCATCGTTGCCTGGCAGGATTTCGCCTTTCCCGGTCAGGTTGAGGAAATCGGCTACGCTACTGGTGAGAGGGCGCAGGGCGTCGCTGAGGCTGAATCCGTAGTCCTTGACCAGCACTTGCACAGTTTCCAGCAACGTTTCAAAACCGGCAACGCCGATGTGCGTCAAATTCCCTTCGTCGTCAAAGAATGGCTGACTGCCATTGCCGTCGGAACTGAGGGTGACGCGTGCCAGTGGAATACCGGCCTGAACGGCGCGAGCGATACCTTCGGCAGGGGCAACCGGTTCGTCAATGCTACTGGTGATGTCGATGGTGCCGCCTTTGCGCGCGAATTCCAGTGCCTGTTCAAACAACGGAATATTGCGGTTAACGTGTGTCGGCAGCAACTTGCTGATGGGAACATCGCAGTTTTCAAGAATATCGTAGATTGGCTGCAATGCTTTTTTGCTATCGCCCATGTGGAACACGGTGACGCCAGGTTTACCGCCGAGTAGACCACCAACGCGGGATTCTGCCGCCATATTGGCCAGATGATAAACGTCCGGTGCGGCTGAGCGGTGGTCTGAGATAGCACATTTTACGCCAATCACACGCTCAATAATCGCCACATCTTTTTCTACAGAGCCCGTAATGGTGCGGGAAGGCACATGATATGCGCCGGTTAGCATCCAGGCGCTGATGCCTTCTTCATTGAGCGCCCGGGTCTTGGCGAGCAGTGACTCCGGGTGGCGAGAGATAGAATCGGTGCCCAGCAGACCGACCACGGATGTGACGCCGGCTTCCGTCAGACGGCTGAGCGCCACTTCCGGTGTCCGTGTGGTCGGGCCGGCTTCGCCGCCGCCGCCAATCAAATGGACGTGCTGATCAATGAACCCTGGGCAGAGGAGCTGCCCACTGAGATCAACAACGGTACAGTCTGGTACGATGTCTGCGGGGATGTTGTCGGCAACCGCAATAATCTTGCCATTAGCGATGAGGAGATCACAGATTCCCCGATCTTCAGGCGCATACAGATGCGCTCCCTGTAGTAGGGTAAAACCAGCTGCGGAAAAATCAATCATGGTAACTCCTTGTTAAATAATAATCTGCATGACCCAGATCGACAGCAGTGCGTTAATAACGCAGACCGTAATGATATGCGGATAGTATTTGGCATTCACTTCGGCTGTCCCCAGGCAGCGCCCGACATTTTGCACCGGGTTACCCATCAAATACATCGCGGGGAGCAAAACGGTAACATCATGACCGGTCAGAGCCCCGGCAGTCGCCAGACTGGCGGCGACACCGACTGCGCCGCCCATACTCATCAATGCGGCTAACAGGACGGTTGCCGCTTCGCCCGGTAATCCCCACAGCGCCATCACGGGTTCGCAGATATGGCCTACCCAGTCGAGCAGTCCGGTAATTTTCAGTGCCTGGATGATAACAAATGCCATCACCACATTCGGCAACAGGTTAGTGGTGGCAATAGTAAAGCCACGGCGTGCGCCATCGATAAACATATCCATGACATTTTTACGGACTTGAGTCGTCATGCTTGTGCTCCTTGCGTGGGGTTGCGACGTTCTTCAACGTTAAGCCAGACGCGTAAAATATTGGCGCCGATAAATTTAAACACCAGGATGACGGCTAAAGGTACGATTACAGATGTTCCCAGAAAGGCAAACACGGCGACACCGGAAGAAAAGTAGTTGGTGATGATGGCGCTACCGCTGGTTTGATATGCGGCAAAAATCACTTTATCGCGCTCGGTAATTTCCCCTTCCTGCGCCAGTTCTTTGGTCATACCGGCGGCAGCATCAGTGTTTTGTAGGTTGGCTATCAGCGCCAGCGAACAGATGCCCGGAATGCCCAACAGAGGTTTTAGTACAGGCGTCATTAGTTGCTGTGCAGCACGCAGCCCACCAAGACCATCGGTAATAGAGATAATCCCCAGAGAAAGGATTACTGAAGGTGCCAGTTCCAGCGCGAAGAGGAAGCCATCTTTGGCCCCAGTGCCGCCAGCACCGCGAAACGAGGTGGTCGCTCCATTCGCACCAGGCAGTTGTCCAAACGATCCGTTCAGAACGGAAAAATCAAAAACGCGCCACCAACTGTCTGTCCCGGAAAAAACGCCGGAAAAAAAGATAATGGTGAGAAAAAATGCCAGATACCCTTTAATACCTACTTTTTGTGTCGCCAGCTTTCCGGCCACAGCATCCCCTTGTTGTGTCATAACAATCCCCATTGTTTTTTGTGCATGTGTGTTGTGACTGCCAGGAAAATTCCTGGAGCCAAAAAACCTTATCAGCCATGTGGGTATGGGGAAAATGCAAGTATGTTTCTGGCTATGCGTTTTTTGCATAGTGGAGGTAATTATTCGTCGGCAACGTAACGTAAGTGTTTACGCTTGAGTAACTGCGCTCCGCTGATAAGGGCTGTCGCCAGAAGCTCTGTTGCGCCGCACAGGAGCGCACCGGGCTAATCTGTTAAGGCGTCGATGTGAGGGTAAACGATATGAATATTTTACGTGGGATAAATTTATGACAAACGCCGCAGGTAGCTTACTACGGCGTTTTGTTAGGCAGCAGGATTTTTATCATTTACTTAGGCTGACAACGTTACTTATCCAGGGATGATGAAGGTCTCATTTCAAAGATTTGTATTGTGATATCACTCTCGTCATTTGGTGTACGCACATAATAGTCATCATCTGTATTTATTGAATTAATCGTTTTAACGTTTTCAAAAGTTGCTAAATGAAGATTCGAATTGAGAAAGGAAACATTAATCGACTTAACCCCATTAAAATGAGATTCAGGAATTTGGGCGTTATTAAAGTTAACATTTTTAAAAGTAGCTTTGTCGAAATAAACTTTTTCCTGGAAGATTGCCTTATAAAATGATGAGTGCAGAATATTACTTTCGGAAAAATTAACATTAGACCAGTTAGTCTCAATGAAAAAACAGTTTTCAAGTTTAGCCTTGGAAAAATTTATCGATTCAGCTTCAGAATTATTGAAAATAAAGTTGTTAAAGTTGGCGTTCGTGAAATCTATCTCGTTCATTTTTGTTTTGTAAAAAGAAACATATTTTCCCCATGCTCTGTGGAAACTGACGTTGTTTAAATTTGCCTTGTCGAATATTACGTTAGTAATCCTGGCTCTATTAAAATTAATATTGGAACCAGTCGCTTCGGTTAGAACAGTTTCGGTTAGAGTGGAAAAATTAAACTCTGCACCATCAAGGATGGCTTTATTTAAAATAGTTTTTGTTAAAATAGTATGATTTAATTTGACTCCAGTGAGATCGTAGCCTGAGAGATCCTTCCCTGAAAGATTGGAATAGTTAAGTACGGCTCCAGCAAGAAGAGTTTTATCGAGAACCGTGTTTATAAAAAATACATATTCGAGGTTAGCGTTTCGAAGGTCTGCCTGGGTAAAATTGACACCAGAGAAATCATGCCCCTTGAAATTGCACTCCCGAAGATTAGCCCTTAAGAATATCACTCCTTTCATATTGTTAACATATTCAAAATCGACCTTCATTAATGACGCGTCAGTAAAATCTGCATGATTGATGTCACAATCTAAAAGTATAGCACCGTCAAGAGTAGCATTATTGAAAATAGCTCTTTTAAGGATGCTGTCCTGAAAATTGACATTTCTAAGATTCATTCCAGAAAAATTAAACCTGGATAAATTCATGCCCGATAAATCCAAACCTTCGAGGGATAGCTGGCCCATGTCGTCTTTAGGAATAGCTTGCTCAACAGTGTTTATAACATAATCACCAATATGGAAAGTCATTTTTATTTTAGTGTCGGAGATAGTCATATCACGCGTTAGAAGTTTACTATTACTATCGGTTGTATTCTTCTTAATAATATTGTATTGATCACATACCTGACAAAGTCTCTTCCAGTTCTCATCATTGGTTCTTGTCTTGTCCGGGGAATAATTTGCAATACTATAAAGATCTTCTACGATGCTGTCCTTCACTTCAGGAATGAAATAATCACTGACTTGAGGCGAAGAGATATATTCTTTAATATTTTTACTATCGTTTGAATCAATTGTGTTTGATTGTTGGTGGCCTTTTGAAGCGTATTTAAGTAGGTTTTCCCATTGTAAGTTTGTTAATGGAATCATGTCTACTGTGTTTTTATTATCCCGAATGGTTAGTTGTTTATCTATTGGATCATAATAAATCATGAAATTATCCAGATGACGGTATTGTTGGTTTGCATCTAAAACAACATTAAATGAATTTGTTTCTTTGTAGGCATAGGTTAAAAATTTATCAAATGGCAAATGTTGTTCTTCAGGTAATTCTTGTGCTTCACTACGCGAAATATTTATAACACTCTCTTTAAAGTTTTGCATGTCAATATAAATTGGCAGTTGACCTTTTTGTTCTATTGTTTTGATTAATTCATTTATTTGACTAATTTCTGCGCGACCACTATGGTTCATGTTATTGCTGCTGACTGTTAATATACCATCTTTCTCATTCTGCGGCATGAAGTTTACTTTAATATCGGCGAATTCAAACTCATATTGCCCATTTCTTTTCGCATTGGAAAATATTTTCTCTGTTGTTGATGAGTACCTGTCCAGTGTTAATTCGAGATCGTCGGGATTTAAAATGAAATGCATAATAAGAACTAGTGCGCGCTTAATAAAGTTATCATTTTGATGTTTGATATCATAACTGATTTGTTTAAGTAGGCTTTCAACACCGATATGAGTATCTGAATTAAAGACTTCATGGGTAGTTGCGTTATAGTTTGAGTGCATATTGTATTTGTCTGTAATTATTGATTGTGGCATATTCTTTTACCCTTTATATGTGAAGTTTTTATGGAAATTTAAAAATAATTTCTGGATGTATTGATAAATATAAAATTAGATAAGGAATTTATATTTGCGAATATTTTCCATCAATCATGATTCAGCCTCTTTAATATAACTTGACACGCATGTTTGATTAATATAATAACTGATAATAGTTTAAGGACTAACGACCGGGATACTATCAAAAATCGCTCATTTGTTGGACAGATAATGTCTGGTGTGGATAAAGTCACATCACCAGTATTATATAGCGATTAATCCTGGTGTTACTTTTAAATATCTTATTAAATATTGGTTGTTGCCGCACCGTAATGTGCAATGCATTTCCAGCCGCCATCTAGCTGGCAGTAAATAGATTCAGTTTGACCCGGAATTACCCACTGCATTTCTTCGCCTGGCGGGCAGGTCAACCAGATGCATAACCCACAGCCACCACGTAAATCACGGGGAATATCGGCGACGCGAAAGGTCATACCCGCAGCCTGCAGGGCCTTGCGGGTTTGCACGACGCCAACCGTTGAGTGAAATAAAAATAAGAATTCCGTCACAGGCGTTTTCCTTGTCGTTGACCCATTAACGCCGCGCCGATAGCGCCTGCAAATTGTGCATCTGGATGCGTATATACTGGCATTTTCAGATGCGTTTCCAGCATACGGGTAAATGCCCGGCAATGACTGACGCCGCCTGTAAACAGAATCGGCGCTTTACAGGAGAGACGGCCAATGAAATTGGCGCTGCGTCGCGCCATCGCGTTAATTACCCCGGCGAGAATCGCTTCCGCTGGTACACCCGCAGAACGCAGGCTGATCACTTCCGATTCGGCAAACACGGTACACATGCTGCTGATGGCGTGTGGCTGCACATTTTCGGTGATATTGTCGAGTTCCTCGACGCTGGCGCCCAATGTGCGGGAAATGACTTCCAGAAAACGCCCGGTGCCTGCCGCGCATTTGTCATTCATCAGGAAGTCGCACAGGTTGCCGTCGCTATCGAGCTGAATCACTTTGCTGTCCTGACCGCCGATGTCGATTACCGCACGCGTTGCTGGCGCAAGAAACCGTGCGCCGAGTCCGTGACAGGAAATTTCTGTTACCTGCTTATCGGCAAAATCCACCAGTTGCCGCCCGTAGCCGGTGAGCGTTAAAAACGGCGTTGCCTCTAACCCTTCGCGCAGAGTTTCCCAGGCTTCAGTAATTGCTGTTGCCGGACGAAATGGCGTTGGAACGAGAAAACGGCGCGTGATCACGCCGTCTGCCAGTAAGATCCCTTTAGTGGCGGTAGAGCCGGAATCAATGCCTATCGAATATCTCACAGCTATCCCTTACAACATCTCAATAAAGGCCGCGACGCGGGTGCTGAGTTGCCCGATATCCGAAGTAGAGTAGTCCGTTTCAATGGCGATATAAGGAATGTTGTGCTGTTGGCGCACGTGGCGTTTAATCGCCAGTGATTCCACCGCATAGGTATGACAGGCCTGCAAAATTACATCCACCACGCCATCGACCTGATATTCCTCCACCATCTGACTGAGCATTTTCAGGCGCTGATCGTTCGGCGAAACACAGGAACAGCCAATCGCCAGATATTTATCAGCAAGAGCGTCATACACATCGCCCGTTTCTGTCACGCACTGTTCGGTGGCTTTCGCCCCGGTGCAGTTTTCATAACCGACTACCCAGCCGCCGTTCTCTTCAATTGCGCGCACGACTTTCTCTGCCGCGCCGCCAATTGGGCAACCGGTAATTAAAATTCGTGGACGCGGGTCCAGTCGCTGGCCATCTTCCCACTGCTGACGAACGCGAGCAGTCATCATGTCCAGCTCATTGATCAACGCGTCTTTATCGAACCGGAACGTTGCGCCATAAACCACTTTCAGAATGTCGCTACCGCTAAGTGCCGGAGGATTTAGCTGCCCCAGATGATAGAAATTGGCCAGTGCGCGGCGTTCACGGTTTTTTAACGCAATGGCATCGCGTAATGTGTCTTCTGTGATTGCTTTCCCGAAACGTTCTTCAACGGCTTTCTGCAAGCGCAACATTTCCGCTTTCCACAATGCGCGAGAGGCGTCGTCCTGCACGCTGTTCGGCAGTTGCATTACATGAACGGGCTTAAACTCTGCCATATATTCGTACATTTTCTTTTTGCCGTCGCAGGTGGTTTCGCCGACCACCAGATCAGAAAAGTAGAAGTAGGGACATTTATCCGTTTTGCCGAAACCGTAGCTGCTTTTGATTAGCGGACAAAGGTTGCGCGGCAGATCTTTCTCCGCTTCTTCGATGGTTTCATCGGAGGTTGAACAGAGCGAGACTACAACCGCCCCGGCAGCCATCGGGATCTCTTGCGGCATAAACGTACAATAGGTGCCAACCAGCGGAATGCCGCGCTCCTTGAGATCCATGACAGTGAGAAAGCCTTTCTGGCGAGCTTCGGAGAACTGATCGAAAATGGCGGGTAGATCGGTGACAAGTGACATGATTTTCCTTCCCCGTTCCACGGGAGACAATGAAAAGAGGTCACAGTATTACCATGTTTTTAGTGTGGTTTATTTGATCTCTCTCGCGGTTAGCCATTTAGCTCATTTTTCGTGGATTCCTAAAAATTGCTAAAGGGTAATAAGGACGGAATTTGCGACAATAAATATAAAATCAGCCCAATACAGCCACCGACCAGCGTGCCGTTGACGCGGATAAACTGTAAATCTTTGCCGATGTTTAACTCGATTTGCCGCGACATATCGCGCGCATCCCAGCTTTTCACCGTATCGCTGATGTGGCGAGTCAGAAATGCCGCAAACTCCGGCGCGACGCGGTGCGCAGCCTGTTCCAGGTGACCATTTAACGACGCCCGCAAGGCGTCATCGGCAATTAACGTTTCGCCAAACCATTGCCCCGCCTGCGCGATGCGTTCCTTCACGTGAGAATTTTCGGCGTTGATATCCGTTTTTAGCCATTCCCGCAAATCTCCCCACAATTCACCGAGATAGCGGTTAAAGGCCTCATCTTTTTTCAGATAGTTCTTCACGGCATCGGCCCGCGCTGCCATTTCAGGATCGTTTTTCAGTTTGTCGATCAGCGCAAAAGTGGCGCGATCAAACGTATGGCGGATCTGATGCGTGCGATCGCGGCTGATATCATCAAGCAACGAATTAACCGCGTCGGAAACCCACTCTGCACTGTGTTCGCCCAGCCATTCCGTAGGCAAAATTTTAGCTTTTAGCGGATGCTCGCTCTCCAGCCAGTGGACAATTTGCTGAGCAATAAACTTGCGTGATTTATCGCGCTGGAGCAGGGCGATCAGTTGTGTGATCAATGTGTCCAGAAGCACCTGATGACGATTGTTTTTGGTCATGCTCTCCAGCATCAATGCACTGGTGCCGGAAAGATCCACTTTATCGATCGCCTTATGCACCGCGCGCTTAAGCAGCCGTTGAATACGCGCGTCATCGGTCAGTTCGATAAAACCGCTCATGATCTGCAACAGATGCTGGCCGACACGGCGGGCGTTCTCCGGCTGGCTGAACCAGTTGCCGATCAACAACGCCGGTTCATGGCGCCGAATCAATGCCACCAGCGATTGGGTATCAAGAAATTTTTCCTGCACGAACTGGCCGAGATTTTCGCCAATTCGGTCTTTATTACGCGGAATAATTGCTGTATGGCGAGAAATAATCGGTATCGGCACGCGGCGAAACAGCGCCACCACCGCAAACCAGTCCGCCAGCGCGCCCACCATCGCCGCTTCGGCAATCGCCTTCACGCCGTTTACCCAAAAATTAGGCGGTAAAAACAGCGTAACGACAAAGGTAGCAGCGGCGATAAGCAGCAAAGAGAGTGCCAACATTTTGGCGCGTCGAAGTTCAATGAGTTTATTCATAACATTAAGAATAGAGCCTGGTGCCGGGGGTGCGTAAAAATCGAGATATCTTCCATAAAAATGTATCGCTTGCGGAAGAATAAAAATAGCCTGGAAAGCCCCTCGGGGAATGGGAAATTGCCGGGTGAGAATGGTTTTGTTAGTCGCTAAAGTCAGGCCATCTTTTTCAACAGGTGACGGATCGCCATGACAAACTTCACGACCAGCACGCCGCATGATGCATTATTTAAAACCTTTCTCACGCACCCTGATACTGCGCGGGATTTTATGGAGATTCATTTACCAAAAGGCTTACGTGAACTGTGCGAGCTCGACACCTTAAAACTGGAATCCGCCAGCTTTGTCGATGAAAATTTGCGGGCGCTACATTCCGATATTCTGTGGTCGGTAAAGACCCGCGAAGGAGATGGCTATATCTATGTGGTGATTGAACATCAGAGCCGCGAGGATATCCATGTGGCGTTTCGCCTGATGCGATATTCCATGGCGGTGATGCAGCGCCATATAGAGCATGACAAACGCCAGCCGCTACCGCTGGTCATCCCGATGCTGTTTTATCACGGTAGCCGTAGTCCTTATCCCTGGTCCCTGTGCTGGCTGGACGAATTTGCCGACCCACTTATCGCACGGAAGCTTTATACCGATGCGTTCCCGCTGGTGGATATCACCGTGGTGCCAGACGACGAGATTGTGCAGCATCGCAGAGTCGCCTTACTGGAGTTAATCCAAAAACATATTCGCCAGCGCGATCTGATGGGGCTTATCGATCAACTGGTAGTATTACTGGTTACAGAGTGTGCTAATGACAGCCAGATAACTGCGCTGTTAAATTACATTTTACTGACTGGCGATGAAGCGCGTTTTAAGAAGTTTATCAGCGAACTTACCCGTCGAATGCCACAACAAAGGGAGCGAATAATGACAATTGCAGAGCGAATTCATAATGATGGATGGCTGTTGGGAAGGGAAGAAGGGGAACAGCACATTCTTCGATTGCTGTTGCAGAATGGGGCGGATCCTGAATGGATACAACGATATACCGGACTTTCGGCAGAGCAAATGCAGGCATTAAGGCAGCCCTTGCCTGAGCGCGAGCGCTATTCATGGCTCAAGAGCTAACCAGAGACGGATGGCAAACGCAAAGCTGCCTGATGCGCTACGTTTATCAGGTCTACATAACCCATCCAAGATATTGAAATTTAAATATTTTGTAGACATGGTAAGGCGTTCACATGGCATCCGGCATGAACAAAGCGCTTTGCCTAAGCTATGCCGGAAGCCGAGAAAATCGAGCCTGCTGCCACCTGGATTTTCATGCGGTACAGCTGCCGCGCTGCGCAGACCATATCGACCTGTTCAGGCAATTCTATCCACAGCAAAAATCTGTCTTTCGGGCGCGTAATACAAATTACGCAGGGAAAATACTCCCGTGTCCAGCAGGTAAAAGCGCCATTTTCGCAGACGGTACATTAAAGCTGCTGGTGGCAGCAAATGCAGACCCGGTGCGTGTTACTGCTGGTGAGAGATGAATGATTAGAGAATATTGGGTTACGCAGGAAGAATATGGCGTAATGAAGGCCGTTCTTCACATAATTATGGGATTTATATATCAACTCGTCAGATAAGTAGTTATTATTGCTAAATCATAGCTTCACGGAAAGACGTCAGAATGAAAGCAACAGAAGCCCGTTTACTCGATTTTTTAAAATGTTCACAGCAGTTTGTTATTCCCATTTATCAACGAACTTATTCATGGACAGAACAACAATGTCGGCAACTTTGGGACGACATCATTCGTGCCGGAAAGCGTGACGATATATCTGCACATTTTATCGGCTCAGTTGTTTATATTGAGCAGGGGTTATATCAGGTTTCTGGTATTTCTCCGCTACTGGTCATTGATGGTCAGCAGAGGCTGACGACCGCAATGTTGCTGATTGAGGCTTTATCGCGCCATCTTGGCGAAGAAGAAGTGTTTGATGGCTTTTCGGCAGTGAAATTGCGTAATTATTATTTGCTCAATCCTTATGAGTCCGGCGAGAAAGGATTTAAATTACTGCTGACCGAGACTGATAAAGACAGTTTGCTGGCGTTAATAAAACAAAGACCAATGCCAGAAAACTATTCCCACCGAATAATGGAAAATTTTACTTTCTTTGATGAGCAAATTGCTAAACTCGGTGATGACTTGATCCCCTTATGTCGTGGGTTAGCAAAGTTATTAATTGTCGATGTGGCGCTTAATCGTGGTCAGGATAATCCGCAACTGATTTTTGAAAGTATGAACTCCACCGGTAAGGCGTTAAGTCAGGCCGATCTGGTGCGCAATTTTATTCTGATGGGCCTCGAACCAGAGCATCAAACCCGGTTGTATGAAGATCACTGGCGTCCAATGGAAGTCGCTTTTGGTCAGCAAGGTTACAGCGAATATTTTGACAGTTTTATGCGTCATTATCTGACGGTAAAAACGGGGGAGATCCCGCGGACAGATGAAGTCTATGAGGCATTTAAACTGCATGCCCGCAGCCAGAGTGTTGCCGAAAAAGGTGTGGATCGACTGGTTGAAGATATACACATCTACGCGGAGTATTACTGTGCAATGGCATTGGGCAAAGAAAGTGACAAACTGCTTGCCACGGCTTTTCAGGATTTGCGCGAGTTAAAAGTTGATGTGGCATATCCATTTTTACTGGTGCTTTATCATGACTATAAAAATAAAAAATTGTCTCACGAAAATTTCCTGAGCATAATTCGTTTAATTGAATCTTATGTTTTCCGCCGTGCAGTATGTGCGATTCCGACAAATTCTTTAAACAAGACGTTTGCCACTTTTTATAAGGTCATTAATAAAGAAAAATATCTGGAAAGCATTCAGGTACATTTTCTGAATCTGCCTTCATATCGTCGTTTCCCCAACGATGATGAGTTTAAACGAGAATTAAAAATTCGCGATCTCTATAATATCCGCAGTCGCAGCTACTGGTTACGACGACTGGAGAACGATAAGCGCAAGGAACGCGTGGACGATGAGTTTACGATTGAACACATCATGCCACAGAACGAAAATCTGTCGGCTAAATGGCGCGAGGAGCTGGGAAGTGACTGGCAACGTATTCATAAAGAACTATTGCATACGTTGGGGAATCTGACCTTAACGGGTTACAACTCTCGCTATAGCGACAGACCGTTCGCTGAAAAGCGCGACATGAAAGAGGGGTTTAAACATAGTCCGTTATATCTGAATGTTGGGCTGGGGCAATGTGAAAAATGGGATGAAGCCGCTATTCATGCCCGTGCCGATCGTCTGGCGGAGCTTGCGGTTCAGGTTTGGCAAGCGCCTGCTCTTCCTGAAGAGGTATTAGCTGTTTATCGGAGGCAGCCGGAGAACAAAAACAGTTACAGCCTGAGTGATTATCCTTTCCTTGCTGATGGTTCGTATAGCCGGGTGTTATTCGAGCATCTTCGCGATGAAGTTATGCGCCTGGATGCAGGGATCACACAGGAAGTTTTAAAGCTATATATTGCGTTCAAAGCTGAAACGAATTTTGTTGATGTTGTGCCGCAAAAAAGCCGACTGCGATTGTCGCTTAATATGCAGTTTCATGAACTGGTCGATCCGAAAGGTATTGCCAAAGATGTGACAAATGTTGGGCGCTGGGGCAATGGTGATGTGGAAATTGGTTTCAGCGACCTCGCACAACTACCTTACATTATGGGATTAATTCGTCAGGCATTTGAAAAACAGATGGAGAGCGTGTTGGTATAACGCGGCGAATAATACCCGGTAGCACTGGCGCTACCGGGTCAATGTATCAGGCGACTTTCTGTTTACCTGTAATTACCCCAATAAACTCCTGCACCTGCTTTTGTTTACGCGCCGACAGCTTGCACACCTGGCGCAGCGACTGCATCAGTTCGCTCTCTTCGGTGGCGGGTGGTTGGGTGGTGAGGACAATACAGCCTTCCATCACTTTGACATCTACCACCGTGCCGGTGGCAAAACCGGCGGCTTCCAGCCACTGACCTTTCAGGGTGATGGCGGGAATACGGCTGTAATCCGGGTAGCGACTCGCATAACTTACGGTTAATTTACGGTTATTTGCCGGGGAGACTTCTGCTTCGAACGGTTGTGCAATAGAATGCGTGTCAGTCATAACTGCTATTCTCCGATAATAGTGATTGTGATGAGCGGTGCGGGTGTGTTGGCGCACATCCGCACCGCGCTAAATACCTGGATATATCATCAGTAAATACAGGGAAAGTCCAGCTAAAAATAGAATAAAATGGGCAGTTTCTGGAATGATTTAAATATATTTATGTGAGTTATGATTGGCATGAAATAATAAAAAGCGCACCGGAAAGGTGCGCCAGAAAATAATGATCAGGATTTTTTACGCGAGGCTTTTTTACCCCCGCTGGCTGCGCGTTCAGCTTTGATTTTTTCCAGCAACGCGGCGGCGCTGTTTTCTCCGCTGATTAATTCCGGGTTTTCGGCCCGCCACTGGGCGGTAAGTTCACCACGGAACGCTTTTGCCAGGATGGATTGCGTCAGGCTACTGACGCGGGCCAGGGCGTTGTTGACCTGTTTTTCTATGGTGTCGGCGTAGGCGAAAAGCTGCTCGACGCGGCGGACGATTTCGTGTTGTTCAGGGATTGGAGGGAGTGGCAATTCCAATGATGCCAGTTCCTTGCTGTTTATGTTATTAACTCCAGATGTCGAACGTGCGATGTTTTCTATAATTTGTCTTAACTGGGGGCTTTGCACGCAATACGAAATATATTTTGGCACAGCTTTTTCTAAGCATAATCTTACTCGAATAAGATATCCTGCATATAAATACTGCGTATCATTTTCTGAAATTACGGCAACCTTGCCAACTAAATCGACGCTTCCATTGGAACGTATCAAAAGTAAATCGCCTTCCTTTAAAGTTAATGCTGATAATTCTTTAGAGTCGAAGTTGGCATATTTCAGATTGTTATTGATTATGTAACCAGGTCCAATGTTAGGAATGCGCAAAACTGGAGTGTGACCTTCAGATTCAGAACATTTCTTAGATGTTCCATATCTAATGTCTTCTGCAATGCTTCCTAGTGTAGTTAATATAGCTTTATTATTTTCATTATTAACGAGTTTTCCACTTACAGCAGCAGCCAATACCGCCTGACGAAAACGTTTCAGGATTTGTGGGATTTGCTCAAGACGTGCTTTGGTGCTCTCTACCTGCGCCAGCAGCGTATCGAGTTTTTCAGCGATGATTTTTTGTTCGGCAAGTGGAGGAATTGGTACTATAAGCGTGGATAATTTTTGAGCATTTACATTTTGTAATGCATTTCCAGCCGACATAGAGGCAAGCTGAACCCAATAGTTGCCGGACTCTAAAAAACGCTTCAAGTAAAGCTCTGAAATATTATCAAAAGGTTTGAATCTGATCAGGTACGAAGCAAAGACAGCATTATTCGGTGGGTTTTTTACTAAAAAACTAAAACCTACGGAACCAGCCCGGGATATAACAATATCTCGATCTTGAAGCTGATATTTAAGTATATCATCAGGATTTTGCAAACAATAAGGTACAGTGGACCAATCCACAGTACCTTTAGTAATATCTGTAGTTCTTAAAAATTTTACATTACCTGTAAAGCTCGACTTAGTTGTATAACCATATTGTGGTTTACTACATATTTCAGAAAGGTAGGTTTCAACCCACCCCTCCGGCAATTTCCCCACACTCATTCCTTCACCCCACCAAACGCTTCTTCCAGCAACTGACGCTGTGCATCCGCCTCATCACTCGCCCCCAGTTCACGCATCAGCGCATCCAGTTCACCCAGCGCCTGTACCAGTTCACCCATCGCTTCTGCCGTTAAAACATCCGGCTCCGGCAGGTTGTCGGCATCAATGCTGTCTTTATCTTTCAGCCAGGAGATATCCAGCGAATCGGATTTCGCGGTGCGGATCCACTCACGGCTGAACTTGCGCCAGCGGCTGGTAGCAAGATGCTGATCGGTGTTTTTGTTCTCTTCGCTGTCGGCAACTTCCGTCTCTTCGGCGTTAAAACTCCATTCACCTTCAGTGCGCGGGCTTAAACCGTGCGGGTCTTCGCCAAACACGCGTTCAAACGGCTGCAGATGTTCGTCGGTAAACGGCGTGCGCTTGCCGAAGTTCGGCATATTGGTACGCAGGTCATACACCCACACGTCATCGGTGCAGTTCTTATCTTGATGCGGGTTCGCCACCGTCCCTTTGGTAAAGAACAGCACGTTGGTTTTCACACCCTGAGCGTAAAAAATACCGGTCGGCAGACGCAGAATGGTGTGCAGATGACACTTATCCATCAGGTCACGACGGATGTCGGTGCCTTTGCCGCCTTCAAACAGCACGTTATCCGGCACCACCACCGCCGCACGACCGCCGGGGTGCAGCGTTTCGATAATATGCTGCATAAAGCACAACTGTTTGTTGCTGGTCGGGTGAACAAAGGTGCGGGTAATGTTGGTGCCTGCGGCGCTGCCAAACGGCGGGTTAGTGGCGACAATATGCGCCTTCGGCAGGTTTTCGCCGTCGCTACCCAGGGTGTTGCCCAGACGGATTGCGCCGCCGTGGTCGAGGTTGCCTTCAATATCGTGCAGCAGGCAGTTCATCAGCGCCAGACGACGGGTGCCGGGCACCAGTTCGAGGCCGATAAACGCGCGGTGGATCTGGAAATCCTGCGTGTCGCCATCAAGGTCGTCCAGATCATTGGTTTGCGACTTAACGTAGCGGTCGGCTTCAATCAAAAAGCCCGCCGTACCTGCTGCCGGGTCCTGTACCACTTCACGCGGCTGCGGTTTCAGCAGATGAATAATGGTTTTAATCAGCGGACGCGGGGTGAAGTACTGGCCTGCGCCAGACTTGGTTTCATTCGCGTTCTTCTGCAACAACCCTTCGTACATATCGCCGAAGTCATCGCGCGACTTACCGTGCGCACCGTTGTACCAGTCCAGTGAATCCATATTGCTGACCAGTTCGGTCAACTGTTTCGGCTGGGTAATGGTGGTGTTGACGTTCTGGAACACCGCCTGCACCAGCTTTTGATTGTCGGCGCCCAGATGTACCAGCAGGTTACGGTAAAACTGCAATTGATCCTGGCCGATGCGGGATTTCAGGTCATCCCAGCGGTAGCCTTCCGGCAGGTACTCCGCTTCCTGCCCGGTCTCTTTACACATTTTCAAAAACAGCAGCGAGGCGAGTTCATTGACGTAGTTTTGATAGGAAACGCCGCCATCGCGCAGGTTGTCGCACAGCTTCCACAGCTTCGCGACCAGATCATTATTGTTCATTGTGAGTTCCGTAAATTAAGCAGCGGCCCGCATTGTTTGGGGCCACAGAAGAAGAAATTGCCGAGGGTAATATACACAAAATCATTCAGGTTGCATCAAGGCGGCAAGTGACCGGGGTGAACGAGCGCAGCCAACGCAGAGGCAACCTGAAGGATGAAGTGTATACGTGTCAGGCCAGCTCGTCCCAGATGTAATCGCTGAATTTGCCCAGCAGGGTATCGAGATTATCGTCAAAGGTTCTTTGCAGCATCGCCTTCCCGCCGCGACGGTGGAAGTTGCCGGTTTTGAAGACATCGTCGTCGAGCACCACTTTCTCTTTCAGCGCCTGCGCTAAACGATCGAGCCAGCTTAATTGCTCGCTGCTCCAGTCGTTTTCGCCCTTAATGCGCGTCAGCGCGTGATCGACACGTTCCTCAAACGGTTTCAGCGCATCGCCTACCGCAGCACGGCGAATATGACCAATCAGCCGGGCGGCAATATCTTCATTACGCGTCTCTTTCCACGCTTTGCGCAGGGAAGATTCCTCAAAGTGCTGGCGGTCAAACCACTCCTGGAGCTCGACCAGCCCTTTACGGGTGAGATCGCGCGGGCGATTGATCACCGCCTGCAATGCCGGTTGTGCGTTCGGGGAACGTTGCACCAGCGAGTCAAAGGCTTCGAGGAAATCCTGCGGCGTGTCGTAATCACCGTACAGCGATTTAACGCTCACCACTTCATCGTCGATATCGAGGAAGATCGGCACATCATTCAGGTTGTTGATGTCGGTTTTCAGCTTTTCCAGACGGGCGATAAAGCCAGGCAGTTTGTTAAAGACTTCGGCGCTCCAGTGCGGCCCTTTTTCCCGCAGGCGCGAGGCGAAGCCGTTAAAGTTCACGCCCGCCGCGTCCTGGCATAGCTCATCCAGACGACGCACCTGTTTATCTATCGTTTCGCTGCGGTCACGGTTAAACGTGGCCAGGCCGATGATGCGCTGGAGCTTCGCCACCAGTTGTTCATGGCTGTGCTCGGCAAAACTGCGGCCATCCGCTTCGGTGATTTTATAGGTTTCTGAATCGGTAATTTCGTTGACCAGCGTTTGCAGTTCCACTTTCGGGCGCACCACCACCGGACGCATGGTGTCGACGCTCTCCAGCGTGCTGTAGATATCGACGCAGTCGAAAATCTTAAAGCTGGTTTTATTCACCTCCGGGCATAAGCGCGTGGCGCGACCTTTCATTTGCTCGTACAGAATGCGGCTGCGTACTTTACGCAGGAACACGATGTTACAGATCGACGGAATATCGACGCCGGTGGTCAGCAGGTCGACGGTCACCACGATATTAGGCAGCCGCTCTTTATTGAAACGGGTGATCATGGTCTGCACTTTGCGCGCGTCTTTATCGGCATCACCGGTGATCTTGATGATCGCGTCGTGCTCCAGTTGCGGATACTTTTTCTTGAACGCGGTACGCAGCTCTTCCACCACCATATCGGCATGGGCATTGGTGACGCAGAAGACCAGCGTTTTTTGCGAGCCGGTCGGGTCAAGGTAATTGGTGAGTTCGTTACAGACGGCGCGGTTAAACGCCGGGATCACCAGACCACGGTTAAAGTCGGCGACCTCAAAATCCTGATCGTCTTCCAGGGTGTCGTTGATCACTTCTCCCTGCGGGCTGATGCGCTCTACCTGCTCGCCTTTGGCGAGGTAAACACCTTCCTGGGCGTTGCGGGTGGTGATTTGGATCGGCGGGTCCTGGTCGATCAAAAAACCGTCAATAACCGCGGTACGGTAGGTGTAACGGTAAACCGGCTCGCCGAAAATCTGCACCGTATGCAGCGCCGGGGTAGCGGTGAGAGCGATTTTTACCGCATCGAAGTGATCGAGAATGCGACGATAGGCAGAAACGTAATCCAGTTGGCTGCGGAACTGCAGTTCGCCTTCGGTCTGCTCTTTATCGAGAATATAGCCGCGATGCGCTTCATCGACGACGATACAGTCGTAACGGGCCACCGGCATCGGTTCATCTGATTGTAGGGTGCGTTTCACCAGCGACTGTACGGTGGCAACGTGAATTTTGGTGCTGTCTTCCGGGAATTTATCCGTCAGCCCTTTAATGTCGAAAATGCTGTTGAAGGTGTCGCCGTTAATACGCGTATCTTCAAACGCCCCCAGCGCCTGCTCGCCAAGAGAACGGCGATCGACAAGGAAGAGAATGCGTTTAAAACGCTGGGACTGGATCAGGCGGAACATCATGGCGATTGCCGTACGGGTTTTACCTGTACCGGTCGCCATCGCCAGCAGGATCTCTTGTTGCCCCTTGACGATTGCTTTTTCAACCGCGCGGACGGCATCTTCCTGGTAATAACGCAGGCCCAGCTCGCTCATGCCAGGGTTATCGGCAAACCACTGATTCTGTTTTTGCGGTTCACTGCCGAGCATTTCCAGCAGCTCTTCCGGGCGATGCCACTCAGGTAAGGCTTTCGACATATTGCGGGTATCACGCACGTCGCGATACCAGATGCCGCTTTTAGTCTTCATCGCTGCGCGGTATTCGCGCCCGTTGGTCGAGTAGCAGAAGGGGATTTTAAACCGTTGTTGGCCGCAGGTGTCCTGCCAGCTGGTTTCATACTCCGGCACCGCTTCATGCACTTCATCCGGTGAGTAATGCTCAAGCAAGGTTTCCCGCAGGAAGCCATTATCGAAGCATTTACTGTAGCGATACGACTCATTGAGCTTTGCGGGAACGTCGATATTTTTACGTTTCGCCTCTACCACCGCGATGGGCTTGAGGCCGACAAACAGCACATAATCCGCAAAGCCCTGATTACCCGTTTCATCTTTCCCGGTCGGCCATTCGGCAATGGCTTTATTGACGCCGGGTTCTGGGCGTGCGCCTTTGGAGAAGCGCAGGGTTTTGCTATCGGCCTGCCAGCCTGCTTTACGCAGTTGCGCGTCAATCAGGAAGCGACTCTCTTCTTCGCTAAGGTTGAGTGTGCGCTTGATGGCCTGATCGGTAATTTCTTTGTGGTAAGCCTTACGTTCCTGTTCGGTCTGTTTTGCCAGTTCCGCGTTCTTCTCGGCGAGCTGCGCTTCCAGTGCAGCAAGGCGAGCCTGGGTTTGCGCTTCGGTTTCCTGCTGTTTGCCTTCCAGAATGGCAATATAGCCGTTCAGGGCAACCAGCTTCTGCTGTTGCGCTTCGACTTCTGCCTGAGTCTGCGCTTTTTCTCGCGCCTGCTGTTCAAGCTGTTGTTTTAGCGTCAGCACTTCCTGGTGATAGAGGTTTTCACCACGTTCCGGCAACACAAACACCGGCACCGGGAAGTCATAATCTTTGGTGACCAGACGGTAGTACCAGACAGCCAGACGGAAGCCGAGCCGCAGGCACATCTGGGCATCGTCGAGATCGTTATGATATTCGTGTACCGCCTGGTTACCAATGCGGCGTAATTTGTGGAATACAGAGAGAATGTTGTCATCAACGAAGGCGATTTTGCCAAGTTCGCGCAGGAGAACGTGTTGATTCTCACAAGGGGGGATATTGAGTAACAGACCAAGATGTTTCGCTGTGGCTTCGCCAAACATACGCATTTTAATCAGCGTCGTGTTGGGATCATCCGGGTAGTTATTTTCCGCCGCACAGGCGATGGCATAAGTGAAGTCGTTGACGCCCTTCAGGAATTCGAAGTTGGATTTATTCATCATTGTTATTAATCCATTGCTGTGTGGGCCTGTCCAAATATTTAAGGCCCATAACGCCCTATCTTAGCTTTCTGTACCTTTCCGGGCAATGACCGGAGTCACAGCAACTGACTCATTTCTAACGTGTTCGTCTATTTTTGTAGTGCTATAGTAGTCGCAATAACGACTCGTTTTTCTGGCCGGTGTTTCTTTACGTTTTTTGAAGGTGCTGAAGCTGGATTATTTTGAGTAAAAAATAGTGAACCATGCAATCAAGGATCCTCTAATGACAACCAAACTACTGGACCTGAGCTGGAATGCAAATGCCATCCCGGCGATGCAAATTGTCGGTACGCGCGCGGCATTGTTTACCTTCAAAACGCATATGGCGGGTTTTGTCTGGGATGCCGCGCAACTGGAAAATAACCCTTATACCTTTGTTGAAGTTAAAACGCTGCTCGATGGCGTCACCGTTGGCGGGCACAAGGTCAGTGATACTGAGCAGGTGCTAAACCTGGCGGACAGTGCGAAAAAGTTGATCGAGCTTGTGCAGTCAGGCCGTTTTGATCTCGATAAAAAAACGTTCACGTTATTGTACGGCATTATTGCCCGCAACGAGGCGCTGGAGTGGGGCATTTTTCGCGGCGAAGGTGAAGAGTTGCATTACAATGCGCGCGTTTATCTCGGCGAGTTGGGCACCCATTTCCCTCCTGCTACCGAAGCGGGTGCACCAGAGCTGAACCGTATTTTTGCGCAGGGTGTCGCGCATATTAAAATGCTTCCCCCGTTTGAAGGCGCGCTGGCGATGTTCCTTTTCGGTGCCTACTATCAGTTTTTCTTCGACGGTAACAAGCGCACCAGCCGCCATATGATGAATGGCTGGTTAATGATGCATGGCTATAATCCAATCAGTATTCCAGCAGCGAAGGCACTGGAATTTAACAGCAAAATGGTACGCTTTTATCACAGCAAAGACGCGACGGAGATGATGGCGTTTTTGGTGGCGTGCTATCAGCTCTGAGTAGACGCCGGATGCGGCTGCGCCTTATCCGGCCCATAAAACCTACTTCCTCAACCCCGCAAACGCTGCCCTTATCTCATCCTCCGGCAGTTGAATCCCGATAAACACCATCGTGCTATGCGGTTTTTCATCGCCCCACGGGCGGTCCCAGTCGGCGCTGTAGAGGCGCTGGACGCCCTGGAACAGCAGGCGGTTAGGTTCGCCGTCAATCCACAGCATCCCTTTGTAACGCAGCAGTTTATCTGCTGATTCCAGCAGCAGGTTTTCCATCACCCGGGAAACTTCACTGATATCTACCGGGTAATCCAGTTCCACCACAATCGACGAAATATCGTTTTGTTTATCCGCGATAAAGTGGAAACGCGGTTTGGCGCTGACGACGTTCTCTTCCAGCATAAAACCGTTGGTGTTGAACAGCAGGCCCAGATCGATGTCGCCGTGGGTAACGGTGTAGATCGGGGCACGGGCGTTGATGCGCGCCAGGCGTTCACGCAGTTTTTCTGCTTCGCCTGCGACGTCGGTTTTAGTCAGCAGAATACGATCGGCGTAGCCAACCTGTGACTGGGCGATGGTGAACTGGTTCATCTGCTCATCGGCATGTACTGCATCGACCAGTGCAATCACGCCGTCCAGCAGGTAACGCTGGCATAAAATCTCATGGGAGAAAAAAGTCTGAATAATCGGGCCGGGATCGGCCATGCCCGTACATTCGATCACCAGACGATCGAACTGAATATTGCCCTTGTCGAGATTATCCAGCAGGTCGAGTAGCGCGTCCTCCAGCTCGTTGGAGCGCGAACAGCAGATGCAGCCGTTGGTCAGCGTTTTGATTTGCGTGGCGCGGTCGCCAATTAATTGATCGTCAACGGAGACTTCGCCAAATTCGTTTTCAATTACGGCAATCTTGTAGCCGTGCTGTTCGTTAAGAATATGGCGCAGCAGGGTGGTTTTGCCCGCGCCTAAAAAACCGGTGAGTAGGGTAACTGCAATCGGGTTCATGCTCTCTCCATTAACAACAGCGCATACCGCCTTTACCATCGCCGCCGTAGCGCGCGTTCTGGCGCTCGCGGAAGAATTCTTCATAGCTCATGTACGGCTTGTCGGGATGGTTGGTCTTCATATGCTCGACGTAGTTGTCGTAGTCTGGAATGCCAATCAACATCTTCGCCGCCTGGCCGAGATATTTTTTTGCCTGTCCTAAGTTACCAAACATTTTGCCTTCCAGATATGCGTAAAGCCCGGAAGGTCTCCGGGCCGGGGATTTGCCGGATGCGGCGTAAACGCTTTATCCGGCCTACGATAGACATTTTGTAAGCCGGATAAGGCAACCGATTAGTGGTGCGAAGAGATCTTCACGCCGCCTTCCGGGATTGGAACGTACGGAGTTTCTTTGTCAGTACGTTTGTCGCTGTTACGCACCGCAAGCCAGGTTTTGAAACCGTAGAAGATGATGCTGTACACCACAATCAGGAACAGAATACTCAGGCCCGCGTTGGTGTAGTTGTTCACAACGATGTGGTTCATGTTGGCAATCTGTTGCGCCGTCAAGTCAGTACCGTTAGCAATCTTCTCTTTGTACTGGCTTGCCATGTAGAAGAAGCCTTCCATCTGCGGGTTGCTGCTGAACAGTTTCAGGCCCAGCGCCCAGGTGGTGCAGATAAGCAGCCATACAGCCGGAACAACAGTTACCCAGATGTATTGGGTGCGCTTCATCTTAATCAGCACAACGGTGCCCAGTACCAGCGCCACGGCTGCCAGCATCTGGTTGGAGATACCGAACAGCGGCCACAGGCTCTTAACGCCGCCTAGCGGGTCAACCACGCCCTGATACAGCAGATAGCCCCACAGACCGACACAGCCCGCAGTACCGATGATACCGGCAACCAGAGAGTCGGTTTTTTTCAGGAACGGCACGAAGTTACCCAACAGGTCTTGCAGCATAAAGCGGCCAGAACGGGTACCGGCATCCAGCGCGGTCAGAATGAACAGGGCTTCGAACAGAATACCGAAGTGATACCAGAAGCCCATGTCAGCCATCGGCAGCACTTTGTGGAACACGTGCGCGATACCTACCGCCAGCGTCGGCGCACCACCTGCACGGTTCAGGACAGAAGGCTCACCAATGTCTTTTGCGGTTTGCAGGATCTGCTCTGGCGAAATCACGAAGCCCCAGGAGCTGACAGTCGCTGCCGCGTGTGCGGTAACGTCTTTCAGCTGCGCCATGATGATCGGCGCGTTCTCGCCACCCATTTCATGCAGGTTAGGCATGGTGATGCCAAGGCCCGCAGGCGGGGTGTTCATCGCGAAGTAAAGACCCGGTTCGATGATGGACGCAGCAACCAGCGCCATAATCGCCACGAAGGACTCCATCAGCATTGCGCCGTAGCCAATGAAACGCGCGTCGGTTTCGTTAGCCAGCAGTTTCGGCGTCGTACCGGAAGAGATCAGCGCGTGGAAGCCAGACACCGCACCACAGGCGATGGTGATGAACAGGAACGGGAACAGAGCGCCTTTCCACAGCGGGCCAGTACCGTCAATGTACTGGGTCATCGCAGGCATTTTCAGTTCCGGGTTCAGCACCACGATACCCAGCGCCAGACCGACGATAACGCCGATTTTCAGGAAGGTTGCCAGATAGTCGCGCGGGGCAAGGATCAGCCACACCGGCAGCAGTGCGGAAATAAACGCATAGCCAATCAGCGCGAAGGTAATGGTGGTGTCTTTAAAGGTCAGTGCCGGACCCCAGTACGGATCGTGAGCAATCACGCCACCGAAGTAGATAGAGGCAACCAGCAGCACGATACCAATGACAGAGACTTCACCCACACGCCCCGGACGGATAAAGCGCATGTAGATACCCATAAACAGCGCAATCGGTACGGTTGAGCAAACGGTGAAGACACCCCACGGACTTTCGGCCAGGGCTTTAACCACAATCAGCGCCAGGACGGCGAGGATGATGATCATGATTAAGAAACAGCCAAACAGCGCGATAGTCCCCGGTACTGGCCCCATCTCTTCTTTGATCATCTCACCGAGAGATGCGCCGTTACGGCGAGAGGAGATAAACAGCACCATAAAGTCCTGTACCGCACCGGCCAGCACGACCCCCGCCAGCAGCCACAGCGTACCAGGCAGGTAGCCCATCTGCGCGGCGAGAACCGGACCGACCAGCGGACCCGCGCCGGCGATAGCGGCGAAGTGGTGACCAAACAACACGTAACGGTTGGTTGGCACATAGTTCAGACCGTCGTTGTTAATAACCGCAGGCGTCGAGCGCGTGGGGTCGAGTTTCATCACCTTCTGGGCGATGTACAGACTGTAGTAGCGATAAGCCACCAGATACACCGACACAGAGGCGACCACAATCCACAGGGCGCTGACATGCTCCCCCCGACGTAATGCAACTACCGCGAGGCAGAATGCACCGATGATTCCAAGAATCACCCAGGGTATGTGCTTGAATATCTTTTTAGTATCCATAGTAAAACCTGGCATTTTACTCGTCGTCTTTTGGCTTACAGGTGCGGCAGCTGCGTTCGTTCACCCCTGTCACTTACTGTTGTAAGCTCCCGGGGATTCACTCACTTGCTGCCTTCCTGCAAACCAAAATCCATAGAGTAGTTTGTTAATCATAGGCCGAAGCCGTTCTAGGTTTGCGTTGCGTTTGAGGAGGTAAATTGACCGCTATCCTGAAGTGATGTTGCCAGAGTTACGCGCGCGTAAAGTAAGGTAAATAACTGAGTGGTTATATAGAGAAGTAAGCGGTCAGTTTTGCAGATGAGCGGCAAAGAGGTGGTTTAAGCGACAGTAAATATGTGATTTATATCACGTATTTATATTGTGAATAATTTACGGAAATAATTGAGTTTTAAATTCAGGACATCAATAAATTTATTCCGCGTAATCTTCGCCGAATATTCGTAAAGTTTCCGCTTTACAGGCCGAAAATTCTGCCATCGGTCAACAGGAAAGAGAAACGATGTTTAAAAGTATCAGGATCGCTGCTGGTTTTGGCTGTTTTCGGCCTTTTACAACTGATATCAGGCGGTCTGTTTTTTAATTCTGTAAAGAATGACAAAGAAAATTTCACCGTTTTAAAAACTATTCGCTAACAGCAATCCATGCTGAATGGTAGCTGAGTGGCGTTGTTGCAGACACGTAATACCCTCGACCGTGCGGGTATCCGCTACATGATGAAAACAATATTGGCAGCGACTCTACGGTTACAGAACTGATGCAAAGTGCCAGTATTTCGCTCAAACAGGCGGAGAAGAACTGGACGGATTACGAAGCGTTGCCGCCGGATCGACACTGGCAGAAGCCGTGGCGGTGTTCCATATTCAGCAGGAACAACAACGTCAATGTGAAGCATCGGCAGTAGTAAAAACTGTCACGTCAGTTGCGCCGCGTAAAGTGGTTATGGCTGATAACGGAGAAAATTGGGAAACGTTTTAATTGCAAAGAAAATGCCCGATAAGCCATAAGTTATCGGGCAATAAGGTGATTACTCTTTACGTGGGTCGTTGATCGGCTGGCGAACCAGGAATATGTACGCCAACGCACCTGCTGCGGTAACGCAACCGCAGATGATTAATGCCAGGCGGAACGAGTGGGTGGTATCGACAATAAAACCGGTAATGATCGGCGCGAAAGAGGCACAGATAAAACTGGCAAAGTTCTGGATACTGCCCACCGACGCAGTCATACGAGAAGCTACCGCCACGTGAATCAATCCCCAACAGGATGTACCGGCAAAGTGAATACAGAATAGCGCCATGCCAATCAGCAGAACTGCCGTCATGGATGTTGTCGCTTGTGGTACCACCAGAGTAAAGGCGGCAGAACAGAACATCCCGGCGATAATACAGATCTTACGGCTCTTGATTGGCGCCATTCCTACTTTGACCAGCCAGTCGGTTACGTAACCGTTGACCAGCATCCCGGCCGCTCCAAACAGGAAAGGGATAGCTGCCATCAATCCTGTGCTTTTTAAATCCAGGTTATAGGCTGTTTGCAGGTAACCTGGCAGCCAGGCCAGATACAGCCACGCAGTGTAGTTGATACCACTGAATCCGAGCATCATTCCCCACATTGTGCGGTTACGGAACAGGCTGCGCCATTCAGCAAAACTGAGCGGATCGCGACGGGCATTGACGCTACCGGCATTGAGATAGGCTTGTTCAACGGCAGTTAGCTCCACGTGTTCGCGGTTGCGATAAAGCATATACCAGCCGATGGCGAGAAAAATACCTAATATGCCAATGGTAATAAACATCCCGCGCCAGCCCATTACCAGCATCATTGCTGCCAGAATTGGTGGACTAACGGCAACACCAATGGTTGAGGCTGCGTTGAAGAACCCCATTGGGCGCCCGCGCTCTTTGATGTTGAACCAGTCGTTAATTACCTTAACGCCGCACGGGTTCATTGGCGCTTCACCGATTCCCATACCAATGCGTACCAGTACGAATTGTGTAAAGTTGTGCACCATGCCAGACATTGCCTGGAACAGCGACCAGAAGAACATCCCCAGACCCAGCATAATGCGCGGGCCTTTACGATCAAGTAGCGGGCCGCAAGGCAGTTGTGCTATTCCATAAGCCAGCGAGAACACTGATAGCAAAGCACCGATTTCAGTGGCGCTTAACCCAAGTTCTTCCCGAATGGTTAAATTCGCTACCGACAGCGAGCTGCGATCGAGATAATTTATTACTGCCGCAAAAAATAATAACAACATGGCGGTTGTTTGAATGCGTTTAATTCGGGTACTACGTTGAACTAATCCATCAGGCGGCACGGGGATATCTGCCGACGAAGATGAACCAAACGAAGAACGCGGATCGAGGGTGATGTTTTCTTTTTCCACGCCGGACTCCTGTATTTATAATTTTAATATTTGCGTAATTGAGTGTTACGCAAGGTTGATATTAACGGCAGGTGAAAATTTTATAGCTTCACTACCGCTCACAAAAAAACACGATTACAGCCGACTGATTGTGAGCATAGATATATGGATTTTTCCCGGTATTTATATTTTGATGAAATCGTGCACCCGTTAATAGTTTGCTGTTTTTAATCTGTACTTAATGAGCATGCCGTTTGTTTTCATTAATTGAACGAATCATCGATTGTTTGGCTGAATTCAAATGGTTACGTAGTGCCAGAGTCGCATCCAGATCGCTATGGCAAATCAAAGCGCTGAGAATAGTCATATGCTCATCGACAGCGATGATATTTCGTTGTTTGAGATCGCTTTCGTCCCATTGATAGTGAAAATGAAAGATGACAGAGATGATTTCAAGTGATTGATTAAAAAAGATGTTGTCAGCGGCTGATAAAAGCAATGAGTGAAAGTCGCGATCCAGTTGCGAGAACATGCGAAAGCTGCTGCCGATGTTGTCACGTAGCATTCGATGGCGTTCGAGGAGGGTTTTCGCTTGTAACCAACGAGGATCGTCATCTGGCAGGTTAAGAAAGTGCTGTAGCGAGTGCGTTTCCAGCATTTCGCGCAGTTCAAAAAGTTGCTCAGCGTAGGATTGATCAAATTGCTTCATGCTCCATTGACCGCGTTTTTCACTCTGAATCAGATTATAACGCCCGAATTTTAAAAGATATTCTCTTACCACGACCGGGCTCACGCCCGCTGCCCGCGCCAGTTGTAGTTCAGAGAATGTTTCGCCAGGGCGTAGTTGACGCTGATTTATCATGGAGAAAAAAGCCTGCTCGAAGATCTTGTTTTGTTCAGCCATTGATGCGGTAGTACAGGCAAAACCGTCATTGTGGTCGGGTTTACGCGAGATGACGTAGTCATTTCCGACCTGAGTCAGAACATTGCATTCGCGCAAGTGGCTGAGAATATGGCGCACGGTGGTGCGACTGATGTTATACATCTCCGCCAGCGCGCTTTGCGATGGGAGCGGGGAAGGGATATGACCACGAGCCATATCATCAATAACCTGATTAATTACATTGTGGCGTAAATTTTGCGAACGACTCATACTTTCCTCCTTGTTGCGCCATTAAAACCCGATTTAAAACATTTTTATGCGTAGGTTTTCACAAAATAGATTTTCTATTTCGCTGGCATTTTTCATTTTCATCGATATCTAAGACAACAAAAAATGGAGAGCAGAATCATGTCTACGATGAATGTATTAATTTGTCAGAAACCGAAAGAATTAGTCTGGAAACAGCGTGAGATACCTATTCCAGGTGACAGTGAAGCATTAATAAAAATTAAGTCTGTCGGGATTTGTGGGACTGATATTCATGCCTGGGGAGGAAATCAACCGTTTTTTAACTACCCACGTGTTCTGGGCCATGAAATATGTGGAGAGATTGTTGGGCTGGGTAAAAATATACATGATTTAAAAAATGGTCAGCAAGTTGCCGTTATCCCTTATGTTGCCTGCCAGGAATGCCCTGCATGTAAAAGTGGTCGCACCAATTGTTGTGAAAAAATTTCAGTCATTGGTGTGCATCAGGACGGTGGTTTTAGTGAGTATCTGAGTGTGCCGGTAGCGAATATTTTGCCTGCCGACGGTATTGACCCACAAGCAGCGGCGTTGATTGAGCCTTTTGCGATTAGCGCTCATGCGGTGCGTCGCGCAGCGATTGCCCCTGGTGAACAGGTGCTGGTGGTTGGTGCAGGGCCAATTGGTCTGGGAGCCGCGGCGATTGCAAAAGCGGACGGAGCTCAGGTGGTCGTGGCGGATACCAGCCCGACCCGGCGCGAACATGTGGCTACGTATCTGGAGTTACCGGTTCTGGACCCGTCAGCAGAAGATTTTGATGCCCAGTTGCGTAAACAGTTTGGCGGTTCCCTGGCGCAGAAGGTGATCGATGCGACAGGTAATCAACATGCGATGAATAACACCGTAAATTTGATTCGCCACGGCGGTACGGTGGTATTTGTCGGTCTGTTTAAAGGCGAGTTGCAGTTCTCTGATCCAGAATTCCACAAAAAAGAGACCACAATGATGGGCAGCCGTAACGCTACGCCGGAGGATTTTGCTAAAGTTGGGCGGCTGATGGCGGAAGGAAAAATTACTGCGGGCATGATGTTAACTCATTGCTACCCGTTCGCCACGCTGGCAGAAACTTACGAGCGCGATGTGATTAACAATCGTGAGTTGATTAAAGGGGTTATTACTTTCTGATAATGAGAGATAGCTAAAGTTGCCATGCAGCGTCCGGGGAAGTGTTGGGCGCTGTCTTTTTCTGCTTTTCAGTCATGCTTTATAGACCGGATAAGGCGTTTACGCCGCATCCGGCATTATGTACTCAATGCCGGATGCGACGCTTGCGCGTCTTATACGACCGACAAGTCGGTCAATAATTACCCATCACGCTCAACTACTTTGATTTCTACCATACCAATGCCGAGCTTACGCGGAGAGTGTCCGAGAATGTTTCCTTCGTTAGTTGAGACTGGTTCTGGCGGCACAATGACCAGCGTATCGGCATCGGTTGGGTTATCGAAATGCAACGTCGTGGTGGTCACCTCGTTGCCCAGCACCATCGTTTGCTCTTCTTTTCCTACTCGTACCGGAATCGGTCGGCTGGCGTTGTTGCCGTACGCTTTAGCGGTAATCACCAGATCAAACTTCTTCGGCAGTGGATGTTTATACTCGATTTTCACTTCATCGCCCAACTGCGCGTTGGACCAGCGGCCCCACGACTCTGGACGTGAAATACCGCTAAACTGTTTCACCTCTTCTGGCGCGCCGGCGACGTTAAAGATGAAGCTGTCGGCTTTGTAGCGAATGTCGTTATCGACAATTTTCAGCGTATCCACATTCTCTTTGTAGCGTTTCATGTCGATGACGGTATCTTTAAACGCCGTTTTGCCTTTCCATTCAGGTTTATCAACATGCTGCACAATTTGTTGCCCGCCAAGTTGACCTTGTGAGACGCACCAGTCGGTGGAGAGCGCCAGCTCCGGCGCCCACAGTTGCGCCATCTTGTAACAGCGGTCAACCCAGACGAAATTGTCGCGTGGGGCGAAATCAGCCAACTGGAAACGCAGTGGTGCGGAGTACTCACTTTCCGGCAGGGGTTCCACGCGCTTGTCTGAAACCCGCAACAGCAGCGGCAAACGGAAATGGCTACCCGAGAAGGCAATCATGTTTTTCTGCTGGTCGATGGTGAACTTTTTCATCTCGGTAGGAAACTTCCATAAGCGGATGATATCCGGCTTCCATGCCAGTACTTTCTCTTTAATGTTGAGGAACACTTCTGACATCGACTGCCCGGACAAGCTGCTGCGCCCAAGGCCGAGGAAGTTATCGCCCCCGAGAATATCCAGCACCGTAGCGCCGTTATCCATAGTGTTACGCTTTACTGCCAGCGTCTCTTGTTGTGGTTTGTCGCCGCGAATGACGAAAAACAGGTTATTACGATCCTGTTTATTGAGGTATTTCCACGCCGTGTTGTTCATCGCCAGATGGTCGGAAGAGACGACGATGACGGTATCTTTAAACCACGGTGACGCTTTGATTTTGTTGATAAACGTCGCGATATTTTCCTGGCTGCAACTTACCGCGCTGAATGACTGGTTCGGTTTGCCGTCAAAATCATATTTTTTGCGGTTACAGGTGCGAGAGATAAAACCATCCGGGTGATGGGTATCGACCGTCAGGGTAAACAGTGAGAATCGTTGACCGGAGCGAGACAGTTCTTCAAATTTTTTCCATGCTTCATCCAGCACGGTATCGTCGTAGAATCCCCAGTCGTTGCGATAATGCGGGTCCGCCACCACGCTTTTCAGTTCTTCCGAGCCATATAAATGGTCAAAACCGTGCGATTTCAGGAATACGTCTTTGCCTGCAAAACGCAGGTTAGCTCCCTGAACGAAATAGTTCTGATAACCCGAATTTTTCAGGATATCGCCCAGACAAATGTTCTGTGGGAAAAAGCTGGAAACCGAAGCGGAAGCGTTGCCTTCAAACGGGGCAAACAGCGGAATGCCGCACTGGGAAGCCACCATGCCCGCGATTGTGTAATCTGTTCCCGGCAGTTGCTGCGTGTGGCTGAAATCCAGCCCTTCATTTTTTAGTGCGCCCAGTTCGGGAGTGAGATCTGGAAAAGCGTCGTTGTCAAAATAGGTTCTCTCGAGACTTTCACCGTAGATATAGACCAGATTGAGTTTTGGATTGGGAATGGTTTTGGATGGTTCTTTGTAATAGGCCGCAAAGTCAGGATCGCCGTCGCGTGACTGGGATTTCACCAGTTCCGTTATCTGACGAAATGCCGGGCTGGCGTCCACTGAACCCAGTGCCAGTAATAGCGCCAGCAGGCTGTAGCCAAAATGGTGAGGATGATGGCGGCGTCGGCGTAGTATCCAGCCCAGCGCGCTGAAAACGGCAGTCAGCGCGAGTACGATCCCAATACCGGGCAGAATATATTTACTAACGCCTGCTCCGGTCAGGCTGTTCGTTAAGGTGTAGAGCACCGCGTCGTTAATGCCGTCGCCGGTAAAATAGTCGCTGGCAAACAGGGTGATGTTTAAAACAACAAATAGTCCCAGTACCGTTAATGTGGCGGCAAACCACCAGGTATTACGTCCCGCTTTCCATGCGTAGATCAGCACGGAAGCGAGAAACAGGGCGAAAGAGAATAGTTCTGACAACGGGCGATCCTCACTAAACCAGTCCATGTAGCCGATGTTTAAGCTTTTTGAGAAGCACAATGTAATGGCGCGGCCATATTGCTGCAATTCTAGTGTCAAAAAAATGCGATGTTGTTAGGAATTAGTTTATAAACAGACTTTTTTGACAGAGGCAATCTCGCGCATAACGGGGGATGAGAGCGTTACAACTGGAAAAAGGAGAAGGGAATTGCCGCGTCAGCCAATTAACAGCTAAAACGCGGCATTACGTGGATCAGGAGATAAAGTTCAGCCCTTGTTTTAATACCAGATCGCAAGCTTTGGTTTTCACTTTCTCTGCTAGCGGAGTAGTACCGATATTATCCAGATTGAGCTGTTGACCATCTTTGGTCTTTAACAGACCCTGAATGCCATCCAGATAGTTGGTGTCTTCTTTCTGTTTTTCGCTGTTCAGGCCCAATTTTTCCAGCACCTGGTTTTTCACATTTTCGGCATCGGTTACTGAAGCCAGCTTTTGCTTCGCGCAATATTGCAAAATACCCGCGGCATTGTTCATGTTGTCTGCGCTTAACGCTTGATTGCCGCTGCCAAGCAGGCTCGTTAAGGAAGAGAGCGACCAACCGCCTTCCTGTGTTGTGCTGTTCTGGTTACTAAGTCCGCTGGCAGCGCTGGTGAGCGTCTCTTTCCAGGAGGCGGCGTGTGTTCCGGCAGAAACTAGCGCGCTGGCGGTAATTGCACAGCACAGAAGGTATTTAACAGTTTTCATCATAATTACTCATAGTGGCATTTTGTCGCAGTATAGCGTCAGGGCCGGGCGGAATTGTCTTAATATTCTTTGCCCGTGACCCGGCTGCGATAACTATCCCAGTTGAAGATCACCCACAGACTGTTACCTAACCGCATACGATCCATCACTCGCTCACCCAGTAATTTCGTCATTTCTTCCATGTTGCTGTTGGTCAGCATCCCGGTTGGGCGCTTGGAAGAGGAACGACGATCGACGATCTGGTTGATGATCACTTTTTCATATTTGGATTCGGTTTGAACGCCGATCTCATCGATTACCAGCAGATCAACATTACTCAAATCGTTCAGTAGCTGCTCTTCACTGGTGCTGTTATTTCTGAAGGTATCTTTCATCGCCGACATAATATCGGCCACGGTAATAATCAGGACTGATTTACCGCGTAGCAGCAGTTCGTTGCAGATCGCCGCCGCCAGATGGTTTTTGCCAGTTCCAGGCTTGCCAGAAAAGATAAAGCTGGCAATGTTGCCGTCGAACTCTTCCACATACTGGCGTGCTTTGCTTAACGCATTCATCTGGCCTTCGCACTCAACGCGATAGTTCTCGAAGGAGCAATTTTGATGTAGCGGACGAATGCCGGAGCGATTAAAGGTGCGCTGCATTTTCATCGCCCGATTCTCGCGTTCAAGGGCGGCGGAGCGGATGGCTCCTTGTTCTTTCTGCCAGGCTAATAGTTCTTCACCCGTTTTGAAGGCGGGTTTGATATGAGCAGGCATCATTTTTTGCAGGCGCTGCATCAGGTCGCCAACGTTTTTCATCGTTATCCTCTGAATCCCGGTGGAATTTGGCTGTCAGGTTCACTGACCGTGTTCACATCTCGTTTGGCTAATCCGCCGCTGCTGGCGCGACCGATTTGCAGACTGCGCGCCAGTTTTTGTTGCCATTGTACATGGTGAAAAACTTTGCCTTCCGCCTGCCAGTAGGCAATGAATGAGGCCAACTCTTCGGCTGTTACCGGCTCTCTTAGCGCCACGCCCCATAACGCGGCCTGGCGGATAAAGTCGGCATCGGGCTGCCAGTCTGGGTACATGGCGAATTTACCCATTGGTACGGCAACGGGAGCGGCTTGTGGTTCCTGATAGAGTTGATCGTCCAGAGCAACATCGCTTCCCGGACGTGCCAGCTTTTCTTCCAGCGCCAGCAGTTCAGCCAGGCGCGCGGGCGTGACGGCATAAAAGGCCGGGGCGTTGTTAGCAAATACGGCAACCACACCGCTTTCAGCTTTTGCCAGAACGGTTTGGTGATCGTGTACCAGGGCGTCAATACCAACGACGTCCGGGGTCAAAACTCTGGAAGACATACTGTTTCTCAATATGGAACGATGAACGAGAAGGGAGATTACTTTTATAGTAACACACGGATGAGAGGAGGCTGTCTCTCATCCGTGTGCTTAAGCGAGGCAATTCTATACGCGGGGACGCTTGCGGTACAACCATAATCCAGGAACGGAAAGGCCAATGGATAATGCGCCAACAATTGATGAAGCCGTAAGAAAGTTGGTTAACAGGGCAATCATCAACGGTTCGCTGTATCCTAACTGGCTGATTTTTACCGCTGAAATCATCGCAGTGTAGGCGGGAATACCCGGGAACATGGGGATCACCGCCGCCACGGTGAAGACTTTCGGATGCGCCAGATACCAGCGTGACCACTGGATGCCAATGGTGCCGACCAACAGAGAAGCTATGAATGTCGACCATTCGATATTCAGCCCGGTAGTCATTAAGATCATCCGTGTACCATGACCCATGGCGCCAAGTAGCGCACACCAGCGTAATGCCCTAATGGGGACGTTGAACACCATGGCGAAACCGACCGCCGGTATAGCCGCGAGGATCATATCCTGTGCCAGCGCCAACAGAAATTCGATTACACCCATCCGCGTAGCCCCCATATGGTTAATGCCATCACCACACCAACGCAGGTCGCCAGGGTCAACAGACTGGCGATCGCCCAACGTGCCAGCCCGGTATTAATGTGGCCCTTAAACATATCGGCGACGGCATTAATGAGTGGAAAACCCGGCACCAGTAGTAAAACGCTGGCCGCCATCGCCACGCTGGGCGTATTGCTGAAGGTGGGGAGTTGCAAAAGCAGTCCAGAAATGGTGGTGGCGGCAAATGCTGTGATGCAAAAGTTGATCTGTGGGTGAAGGTGGCGTTGTGCCAGTAGCTGACGGATATACATGGCGATCATGCTGGCGAAGAAGGTGATAACAGCGCCGTCCCATCCACCGTTATTCAGCTTGCAGAAACAGGCGCAGGAAAGCCCAACCATCAAGGCAACCAGCCAGCGTGGATAGCGCAGTGGACGTATTTGGCTAAAACGTTTCTCAACGCCTTTGTAATCTAACAGTTGATGTTCTGCCAGAATGACAATGTGCTGTACTTCGGTAACTACGTGCATATTAATGCCGCGATCGTGATTTTTGCGCGTTGATGTCAGGCATTGCCCGTCTTTAATGGTGGTAAGCACGATGGCATTGGAAGAAATGGCGCTTTCAACGCTGTCCATTCCCAGCGCCCGACCAAGTCGCGAAGATAGTTCATCAACCACCGCGCTTTCCGCTCCGTGTTGTAATAAAAAAAGCCCGCACTGGATACATAGCCGTGTGATGGCCCGCTGTTGCTCTTCTTGCATGACTCGCCCTGTGTCATTAGACGTGTTGCAGATTGTCCAAATAATGAGATCCCTTTTGTATCATGAAGCGCGGTTGTTTTGACGTTGGTTAAGATCAAAATTGCGCTGATTAGTCCTGATCCCTATGGTGAGTCCGGTGTTGGACCGAAGTTTGTATTTGTCATGAAGTAAATTATTGTATGAATATTATCATTTCAATGAATTAATGATTTTTTCTTTTACGTGTTCAGTTAATTTCCGATGGTATGTACTTTAAGTGAGTGAATAAAAATAACTAGTTAGATTTTATTACTTTTTTCTCGTTTTTCTGGCGGAAATGCTCGCATGGCGGCATTGTTCGCCTTTTTAATTATATAAAAAAGTAATTGAATTCCAGACCCATCATTAAGTATTTCTAACAACATAATTTAGATATTTTAAATGTGTCAAAGCTATTTCACCAGGTTATTATTTGAGGCTATTCTCCTGAAACATACAAAGGGCTTTTGTGTGCAGGAGCAACTGATATGAAAGTGAATGCTAAGGATAATTTATTCGCTTAGTCTATTAATCTGTTGGATTTATTTAAGGAATGAATATTCTGAAAAGCCATTATGATTTTTAGACAGTGGATGTGGAGGAAATATGTTGCCAGGATGCTGCAAAAATGGAATTGTTATCAGTAAAATACCCGTCATGCAAGCAGGGCTGAAAGAGGTTATAAAGACCCATTTCCCTGAATATGATATGACATCCAGCGCCTCTGCAGAGGAGCTTACCTTATTACAATTACGCCGTGCTGGGTTAGTGATTGTTGATTTAGCCGGACAAATTGAACACCCGCGAGCCGTTTGTGAGCATTATTATTCGTTAATCTCGCAATATCGGGAGATTCACTGGATTTTTATGGTGTCGCGCGCCTGGTATACCCTGGCGGTAGAGTTGCTGATGTGTCCCACCGCGACATTATTATCCGATCTCGAACCCATTGATAGTCTGGTCAAGACCGTTCGTTCCGGTAATGCCCATGCAGACCGAATCAGCGCTATGCTGACTTCTCCTGTGATGTCGGAAACGCAAGATTCAAATTATCAGTCTGTCGTTTTGACCATTTCTGAACGTAAGGTTCTGCGGTTGTTAGGTAAAGGATGGGGCATCAACCAGATAGCGTCATTGCTTAAAAAAAGTAATAAAACCATTAGCGCACAAAAGAACAGTGCGATGCGTCGTCTGTCAATTCACAGCAACGCGGAAATGTATGCATGGATAAATAGCGCACAGGGTGCAAGAGAACTTAACTTGCCTTCTGTTTATGGAGATGCCGCGGAATGGAACACAACCGAATTAAGAAGAGAAATGTCGCACTTATAGAAAAATGCGTCATGAGCAGTATCGGGATTGAGAGTTTATTCAGAAAGTTTGCGGGTAACCCCTATAAACTCCATATCTACACTAGCCGGGAGGCGTTCCAGGATGCTATGTCACGAGTCTCATTTACGGCGGTTATATTCTCGTTTTCTGCCATGAGAACGGAGCGCAGAGAGGGATTATCCTGTTTGAATGAACTGGCAATTAAGTTTCCGCGTACCCGACGTTTGGTTATTGCAGATGATGATATCGAAGCACGATTGATAGGATCATTGTCGCCATCGCCTTTAGATGGAGTGCTAAGCAAAGCCTCAACATTAGACGTGTTTTACCAGGAACTTTTTCTGTCATTAAATGGTGTACGTCAGGCGACCGATCGTCTTAACAACCAGTGGTACATTAATCAAAGTCGCACGTTAAGCCCAACAGAGAGAGAAATATTGCGCTTTATGTCGCGTGGCTACTCAATGACACAAATTGCCGAGCAGCTTAAGCGAAATATTAAAACGATTCGCGCGCATAAGTTTAATGTGATGTCGAAACTGGGCGTCAACTCCGATGCAGGGTTACTGGAAGCCGCAGATATTTTGTTGTGTATGCGGATTTCAGACGCAATTCATGTACTACATCCTTTTTAAAACGATGAACGCCGGGTTAATCGTCCCGGCTGCGTTTTTTTATTTCAGCGTACAGTCGCCGCACTGTTGCACATCTGGCAGGCGGTAACGCTGGCAACAGGTTCGACGAACTAATAAACCGTCGCGTAGCACGACTGTGCGCCATAATGGATTATCTTCTCCGCTGGAGAGCGTTTTCTCAAAGAACAGGGCATGGCGGAGCGATTCAACGGTTGATTCACCGATTAGTTTTTTCATCTCTGTCAGATACCAGTTGATCAAATAGCCAGTGTTACTCCAGATGAGTTTACCGTTGATTTCGTCAGTGGCTTCTAGTGCCTGCACAACCGGGATCAACGCTGTCGTGATCAACTTTTCCATTCGCTGCCGCGGTGAATATATGGCTGCATTCTTGTCTTCACACACATCGACCCAGAAACAGGCGGCGCGTCCAGTTTCGTGAAACTCAACGTGGAAATGTTCCGGGGAAAGGTCTAACGCTTTTTCCTGCGTTAGCAGCGCCAGCATTAATGGTGGCGTCATCAGGCCGATATACCATTGCGCCCACAGTGAGAGCAGCGGCTTGTTCTCGCGGATCATCATCGGTTGGTTGCGGTAGATATGATCGGAATAGACCGCCAGTAGAGAACTTAGCGCATTCGGCGATGACCATTGCGCCAGCGTCATGGCGTTAAGCGGGGCGGGTTCATCCAGACGGATAAATTCCAGCAGATGTTCACGATGTTCGGCGATCGTCGCACGTACCGCTTGTGCAAGCGTTGGATCTTGCGGTTTGAGATGCGTTCGCCAGATAACATCTTCAAAAAGCGGTGCGGAACGATAGGACATAATCGTGATAGCAATCTAAATGATAATGATTGCTAATACTATCTATAGGTTTATCCGATAGCAAGGGGTTTCTCGTGCTTGTAAATGATAAAAATTACCATATGATATTTATTATCATTATCGATGTGAGAGATAAAACCATGTTGCAACGTATGCTGGGTAGTGGTTGGGGAGTATTTTTGCCGGGGTTGTTGATTGCAGGTCTGGCGTATGCTGATTTATCGCCGGATCAGTGGCGGATTGTGATTCTGATGGGATTAGTGTTGACGCCGGTGATGCTGTATCACAAACAATTACGGCATTACGTTTTGCTGCCATCGTGCCTGGCGCTTATTTCTGGCGTCATGCTGATGATAATGAACGGGAATCAGGGATGAAAAAGCAAAGAAGAAACAAGAGAGGAAGTAAAGATAATTGGTGCGAGGGGGGGGACTTGAACCCCCACGTCCGTAAGGACACTAACACCTGAAGCTAGCGCGTCTACCAATTCCGCCACCTTCGCACAGTCATCTTACTTTTTTGATATCGCCTCGTTGGTGCGAGGGGGGGGACTTGAACCCCCACGTCCGTAAGAACACTAACACCTGAAGCTAGCGCGTCTACCAATTCCGCCACCTTCGCCCAGTGCGAGCAATATCAACGTGGTTTTTGGTGCGAGGGGGGGGACTTGAACCCCCACGTCCGTAAGGACACTAACACCTGAAGCTAGCGCGTCTACCAATTCCGCCACCTTCGCATACCATCAATTCTTAAAAAGAATTGCTACCACGGAGGCGCATTCTAGTGGTTTTCAGCTATTCGTCAATAGTTAATTATCGCCTGATGCGTGATTGTTGGAAAAATGGTCATCAGGAGGCTAACGTGCGGGTTTGGTTGGTCGGATAAGGCGTTCACGCCGCATCCGACACGGTATGCGGGTGCAGATGTCAGATGCGACGCTGGCGCGTTTTATCTGGCTTACGATAGGCTAACGTACAGGTTTGTAGGTTGGATAAGACGTTCACGCCGCATCCAACAAGGATTGCGGCGTGATTCTTAACCTTTCTTCGCCTGGCGGGTCATAATGGCGCGATACACCTTGAAGCGCCCGGTTTGCGCGATCACTTCGTGGAAACCAAATGTTTCATCCAGTACGTCCGGGTAAGGCAGGAAGGCGTTTGCCACAATTCGCAACTCGCCGCCGCTGTTAAGATGGCGCACCGCGCCGCGAATCAGCGTTTGCGCTGCATCAAGGCTGGTTTGCATCCCGTCGTGGAATGGCGGGTTGGAGATGATCATATCAAAACGACCTTTCACCTCGGAAAAGACGTTGCTGGCAAAGACCTCACCTTCAATGCCGTTAGCAACAAGCGTTGCGCGGCTGGCTTCTACCGCTGGCGCAGAGACATCGCATAAGGTGAGACGAATCTTCGGCGAATGGCGTGCAAAGGCAACCGAAAGCACTCCTGTGCCACAACCGATATCCAGTACTTTGCCTTTCGTGTGCGGGGTTAATGTCGAGAGCAGTAACTGGCTGCCGGCATCCAGACCGTCACGGCTAAATACGCCTGGCAGCGTTTTAATGGTCAGGCCATCAACACTGTATTCGCCCCAGAATTTATCGGCATCAAACACCGGCTGCTTTTCCAGACGACCAAAATAGAGGCCACAGCGACGGGCGCTGTCTACCTTATTCAACGGCGCATAATCGGCCAGCATCTGCTCGGCGCTGCGCACGCCGCTGCGGTTCTCGCCAACGACGAAAATGTCAGTGCCCACCGGCAGCAGAGAAAGTAAATTCATCAACTGGAACTGAGCTTCCGGTTTGTTCTTCGGCCAGTAGTAAATCAGCGTATCGCAATCTGCGACGTCATCCGCCGTTGCCACCAGGCTAAAACGGGCGTTATCTCCCATCTGGCGGCTTAACACCTGCCAGTGGTGGAATTGCTGGGTATGAGCACGGCTGGCCGCGGTATCTAAACGCGCGGGCAGGTCATCCTGTAAGTCTCCGGCAAACAGAATACGGCTTTTTTCGAAATCATCACTGTGACGCAGCAAGACTTCACTTGCCGGGGTAAATGCAGACATGGAATGCTCCTCAATTGATACTGGCGGCGATTATAGCCATATGTTGGCGCGGTATCGACGAATTTGCTATATTTGCGCCCCTGACAACAGGAGCGATTCGCTATGACATCCCGACGAGACTGGCAGTTACAGCAGCTGGGCATTACCCAGTGGTCGCTGCGTCGCCCTGGCGCGTTGCAGGGGGAGATTGCCATTGCGATCCCGGCACACGTTCGTCTGGTGATGGTGGCAAACGATCTTCCCGCCCTGACCGATCCCCTGGTGAGCGACGTTCTGCGTGCATTAACCGTCAGCCCCGATCAAGTGCTGCAACTGACGCCTGAAAGGATCGCGATGCTGCCGCAAGGCAGTCGCTGCAACAGCTGGCGGTTGGGTACTGATGAACCGCTGTCACTGGAAGGCGCTCAGGTGGTATCACCGACGCTCACCGAATTACGGGCAAACCCAACGGCACGCGCCGCATTATGGCAACAAATTTGCACATATGAACACGATTTCTTCCCTCGAAACGACTGATTTACCTGCGGCTTTTCACATTGAACAACGCGCCCACGCCTTTCCGTGGAGCGAAAAAACCTTTGCCAGCAATCAGGGCGAGCGTTATCTCAATTTTCAGTTAACGCAAAACGGCAAAATGGCAGCGTTTGCGATTACGCAAGTGGTGCTGGATGAAGCTACCTTGTTCAATATCGCGGTCGATCCCGACTATCAGCGTCAGGGACTGGGAAGGGCGCTGCTGGAACATTTGATCGACGAACTGGAAAAACGCGGCGTGGCGACCCTATGGCTGGAAGTCCGCGCCTCAAATGCTGCTGCCATTGCTCTGTACGAAAGTTTAGGCTTTAACGAGGCGACGATTCGCCGCAATTACTACCCCACCACGGACGGTCGCGAAGACGCCATCATCATGGCGTTGCCAATCAGTATGTAAGACAAGGTGGAATAATGAAGTGGGACTGGGTTTTCTTTGACGCCGATGAAACGCTGTTTACCTTTGACTCGTTCACCGGCCTGCAGCGGATGTTTCTTGATTACAGCGTCACCTTTACCGCTGAAGATTTTCAGGACTATCAGGCCGTTAACAAGCCCCTGTGGGTGGATTATCAAAACGGTGCGATCACTTCATTACAGCTTCAGCACGGGCGTTTTGCAAGCTGGGCCGAACGGCTGAATGTCGAGCCGGGTAAACTCAATGAAGCCTTTATTAATGCAATGGCGGAAATTTGCACGCCGTTGCCGGGGGCGGTTTCCCTGCTTAACACCATTCGCGGCAATGCCAAAATCGGTATCATCACTAACGGCTTTAGCGCCCTGCAGCAAGTGCGTCTGGAACGCACGGGCTTGCGTGACTATTTCGATCTGCTGGTGGTTTCTGAAGAAGTTGGCGTTGCTAAACCGAATAAGAAAATATTCGATTATGCGCTGGAACTGGCGGGCAATCCTGAGCGTTCACGCGTGCTGATGGTTGGCGACACTGCCGAGTCTGATATCCTCGGTGGCATCAACGCCGGGCTTGCGACCTGCTGGCTGAATGCGCACAATCGCGAGCAACCAGAAGGCATCGCGCCCACCTGGACCGTTTCTTCGTTGCACGAACTGGAGCAGCTCCTGTGTAAACACTGATTGCCTCCCCCCCGTTGATGGGTAAAATAGCCGCAATTTTTCGTTTTCAACAAGCGCGGCGCGATGCCGCTTACTCAAGAAGAAAGAATTATGACGTTGTCTCCTTATTTGCAAGAGGTGGCGAAGCGCCGCACTTTTGCCATTATTTCTCACCCGGATGCCGGTAAAACCACCATCACCGAGAAGGTGCTGCTGTTCGGACAGGCCATTCAGACCGCCGGTACAGTAAAAGGCCGTGGTTCCAACCAGCACGCTAAGTCGGACTGGATGGAGATGGAAAAGCAGCGTGGGATCTCCATTACCACGTCTGTGATGCAGTTTCCGTATCACGACTGCCTGGTTAACCTGCTCGACACCCCAGGGCACGAAGACTTCTCGGAAGATACCTATCGTACCCTGACCGCGGTGGACTGCTGCCTGATGGTTATCGACGCTGCAAAAGGTGTTGAAGATCGTACCCGTAAACTGATGGAAGTAACCCGTCTGCGCGATACGCCGATCCTCACCTTTATGAACAAACTTGACCGTGATATCCGCGACCCGATGGAATTGCTCGATGAAGTTGAGAACGAGCTGAAAATCGGTTGCGCGCCGATCACCTGGCCGATTGGCTGCGGCAAGCTGTTTAAAGGCGTTTACCACCTTTATAAAGATGAAACCTATCTCTATCAGAGCGGTCAAGGTCACACCATTCAGGAGGTCCGCATTGTTAAAGGGCTGAACAACCCGGATCTCGATGCCGCTGTCGGTGAAGATCTGGCGCAACAATTGCGCGATGAACTGGAACTGGTGAAAGGCGCCTCTAACGAATTCGATAAAGATCTGTTCCTCGCAGGTGAAATCACCCCTGTATTCTTTGGTACTGCGCTGGGTAACTTCGGCGTCGATCATATGCTGGATGGCCTGGTGGAGTGGGCGCCTGCGCCGATGCCGCGTCAGACCGATACCCGTACCGTAGAAGCGAGCGAAGACAAATTTACCGGCTTCGTGTTTAAAATTCAGGCCAACATGGACCCGAAACACCGCGACCGCGTGGCATTTATGCGTGTGGTGTCCGGTAAATATGAAAAAGGCATGAAACTGCGTCAGGTGCGTACTGCGAAAGATGTGGTGATCTCCGATGCGCTGACCTTTATGGCGGGTGACCGTTCGCACGTTGAAGAAGCATATCCGGGCGACATTCTCGGTCTGCACAACCACGGCACCATTCAGATCGGCGATACCTTTACCCAGGGCGAGATGATGAAGTTCACCGGTATTCCGAACTTCGCACCGGAACTGTTCCGTCGTATCCGCCTGAAAGATCCGCTGAAGCAAAAACAGTTGCTCAAAGGGCTGGTACAGCTTTCCGAAGAGGGCGCGGTGCAGGTGTTCCGTCCTATCTCTAACAACGACCTGATTGTCGGTGCGGTTGGTGTGCTGCAGTTCGATGTGGTGGTGTCGCGTCTGAAGAGTGAATACAACGTCGAAGCGGTGTATGAATCGGTCAACGTCGCTACCGCTCGTTGGGTAGAATGCGCGGATGCGAAGAAATTCGAAGAGTTCAAGCGTAAGAACGAAAGCCAACTGGCGCTGGATGGCGGTGACAACCTCGCTTACATCGCTACCAGTATGGTCAACCTGCGCCTGGCGCAGGAACGTTATCCAGACGTTCAGTTCCACCAGACTCGCGAACATTAATTCTTGCCTTAAGGGCGCGGCAACCGCTGCGCCCTGTCAATTTCCCTTCCTTATTAGCCGCTTGCGGAATGTTCTTAAAACATTCGCTTTTACCTGTTTTTTAGACGATGTGCCGGGCGGTTTCAAAATTGTGATCTATATTTAACAAAGTGATGACATTTTGGTTGGTTTTAAACACTGTTCAATTTGTGGATATCAGTATTTAAAACCGTTAGTTGTCATCGCATTGATATAAATAACTGAATCAGAGACAGAAATGGTCGTTATTCATCGCTTGTCATTTTTGTGACGGCGACCATGGACTTCTGCACAGGGTGAAGCCTCTCCCTTTCAGCAATGCAACCTCGTGTTGCCTGGCTCAAATTACGAGCAAACATACAGGAATACATCGATGACTATGACAAGACTGAAGATTTCGAAAACTCTGCTGGCTGTAATGTTGACCTCTGCCATAGCGACTGGATCTGCTTTTGCAGATAACAATGTGCAGACTGGTGCTGAAACTGCAGGGCAAAAAGTCGATAGCTCTATGAGTAAAGTCGGTAATTTCATGGATGACAGCGCCATCACCGCGAAAGTGAAGGCAGCGCTGGTGGATCATGACAACATCAAGAGCACCGATATCTCTGTCAAAACCGATCAAAAAGTCGTGACATTAAGCGGATTTGTTGAAAGTCAGGCACAGGCCGAAGAGGCAGTGAAAGCGGCGAAAAGCGTTGAAGGCGTGACCTCTGTCAGCGACAAACTACACGTTCGTGACAGTAAAGAAAGCTCTGTAAAGGGTTACGCGGGTGATACCGCCATCACCAGTGAAATCAAAGCCAAACTTCTGGCGGACGACACTGTCCCTTCTCGCCACGTAAACGTTGAAACCACCGATGGCGTTGTTCAGCTCTCCGGTACCGTAGATTCTCAGGCACAAAGTGACCGTGCTGAAAGTATCGCCAAAGCGGTAGATGGTGTGAAAAGCGTTAAAAATGATCTGAAAACTAAGTAATTCGTCGTAATTCGTCCTCCCGAGCTTTGTCGGGAGGCACGATGTACACCACACTAAAAATATCGCATTGAGTGATTTGTATGCTCATATCCAGCGGTAACACTAACTATGGTAAAGGGGACGCTTATGTTTCGTTGGGGCATCATATTTCTGGTTATCGCGTTAATCGCCGCCGCACTTGGCTTTGGTGGGCTGGCAGGTACTGCGGCAGGTGCAGCAAAAATCGTTTTTGTCGTTGGAATTATTCTGTTCCTGGTGAGTTTGTTTATGGGCCGAAAACGCCCCTAGATTTCAGACTATTAAGAAAATTTTATACAAAGCCAGTCCAGTGGACTGGCTTTTACGGTTTTAGCGAATAATAAATTGCGTTACTTTGTCAGTCTTTCACAATGAAAAACAGGAAGGCAGAGGTGGGGCAGCGAATACCTGTAACGCTTGGTAATATTGCGCCGTTGTCGCTAAGGCCGTTCCAGCCCGGACGAATTGCGCTGGTATGCGAAGGCGGTGGGCAGCGCGGAATCTTCACGGCTGGCGTGCTGGACGAGTTTATGCGTGCACAGTTTAACCCTTTCGATCTTTATTTCGGCACGTCCGCCGGGGCGCAAAATCTGTCGGCGTATATCTGCAACCAGCCAGGTTACGCGCGCAAAGTCATTATGCGCTATACCACAAAACGCGAATTTTTCGATCCATTGCGTTTTGTTCGTGGCGGCAATCTTATCGATCTTGACTGGTTGGTGGAGTCGACTGCAAGCCAGATGCCGTTGCAGATGGACACCGCCGAACGGCTATTCGATAGCGGAAAATCTTTTTATATGTGCGCCTGTCGTCAGGATGATTACTCGCCGAATTACTTTTTACCGACCAGGCAAAACTGGCTGGATGTCATTCGCGCTTCCAGTGCGATTCCTGGATTTTACCGCACAGGGGTATCACTGGACGGCGTTAACTATCTTGATGGTGGGATCAGCGATGCTATTCCGGTCAAGGAAGCCGCAAAGCGAGGGGCGAAAACGCTGGTGGTGATCCGTACCGTGCCGTCGCAAATGTACTATACGCCGCAGTGGTTTAAACGTATGGAACGCTGGTTAGGTGACAGCAGCCTGCAGCCGTTGGTTAATTTGGTGCACCACCATGAAACCAGCTATCGCGCCATCCAGCAATTCATTGAAAAGCCGCCGGGCAAGCTGCGGATTTTGGAAATTTATCCGCCGAAACCGTTGCATAGCATTGCGCTCGGTAGCCGACTTCCCGCGCTGCGTGAAGACTATAAGCTTGGGCGTTTATGCGGTCGCTATTTCCTGGCGACGCTCGGTAAAATACTCACCGAAAAACCGCCGCTCGCCCGTCATCTGGCGCCTGTAGCGACAGCGGAATCGCTTGTCATTCCGCCAGCGCCCGTCGCCAACGATACGCTGGTTGCTGGAGTGAGCGACGCTCCGCAGGCGAATGACCCGACATTTAACAACGAGGATCTGGCTTGATTTGCCGTTTTATCGACACCCATTGCCATTTTGATTTTCCGCCGTTTTGCGGTGATGAAACTACGAGCCTGCAACGCGCGGCACAAGCGGGTGTCGGCAAGATCATTGTTCCGGCAACTGAGGCGGCAAATTTTGCCCGCGTGCAGGCGTTGGCGGAAAATTTTCAGCCGCTGTATGCCGCCTTAGGGTTGCATCCGGGGATGTTGGAAAAACACACCGAGGCGTCGCTGGATCAGTTACAGCAGGCGCTGGAAAGGCGTCCTGCGAAGGTGGTAGCTGTGGGGGAGATCGGTCTGGATCTCTTTGGCGATGATCCACAGTTTGAGAGGCAACAGTGGTTGCTCGACGAACAACTGAAACTGGCGAAACGCTACGATCTCCCGGTGATCCTTCATTCACGGCGCACGCATGACAAGCTGGCGATGCATCTTAAGCGCCACAATTTGCCGCGTGCGGGCGTTGTCCACGGATTTTCTGGCAGCCTGCAACAGGCCGAACGGTTTGTGCAACTGGGCTACAAAATTGGCGTAGGCGGTACTATCACCTATCTACGCGCCAGTAAAACACGCGATGTCATCGCAAAATTACCGCTGGCATCGTTGTTGCTGGAAACCGACGCGCCGGATATGCCACTCAACGGTTTTCAGGGGCAACCCAATCGACCGGAACAAGCAGCTCGGGTGTTTGCTGTGCTGGGCGAGCTACGCCCGGAACCGGCGGATGAGATTGCGGAAGTGTTGCTTAATAACACGTATACGGTGTTTAACGTTCGTGGGTAGTTTGTCTTTCGCAGGCCGGATAAGGCGTTCACGCCGCATCCGGCAGTCGGCGCACAATGCCTGATGCGAGGCTGACGCGTCTTATCATGCCTACAGGCCTGTGCCGAACCGTAGGCCGGATAAGGCGTTTACGCCGCATCCGGCATATCAAAGATACAGCGCCGGAAATATCAACCTGCTCACTCCGCGCTCCCGTAATGCATCAGCCAACCTCTCAACGTCTTCCGGCGTGGCGCTCGGCCAGCTTTGCGCTTCGCCATACACGCCGTGGGCATGAAACGCGTTCAGGCGTACTGGAACAGCGCCAAGTCTCTTGATAAACGCCGCCAGCTCATCGATGTGTTGCAAATAATCCACCTGTCCTGGGATCACCAGTAAACGCAGTTCCGTCAGCTTACCGCGCTCTGCAAGCAGACTGATGCTGCGCTTAATCTGCTGATTATCGCGTCCGGTTAATTGTTGATGGCACTCGCTCCCCCACGCTTTTAGGTCGAGCATTGCGCCGTCGCACACCGGAAGCAGTTTTTCCCAGCCGGTTTCGCTCAACATGCCGTTGCTGTCCACCAGACAGGTGAGGTGACGCAGTTGCGGATCATTTTTGATAGCAGTAAACAGCGCCACCACAAACGGGAGTTGAGTTGTGGCTTCACCGCCGCTCACCGTTATCCCTTCAATAAACAGCACCGCTTTGCGGATATGGCTAAGCACCTCATCCACACTCATGGATTGCGCCATCGGTGTGGCATGTTGAGGACACATCTTCAGGCAGGTATCACACTGCTCGCAGAGCGCCGCGTTCCACGCCACTTTGCCGCCGACAATCTGCAACGCTTGATGTGGGCACTGTGGCACGCACTCACCGCAATCATTACAGCGCCCCATTGTCCACGGATTGTGACAGTTTTTGCAGCGCAGATTGCAGCCCTGCAAAAACAGAGCCAGACGACTACCTGGCCCGTCAACACAGGTGAAGGGGATAATCTTACTGACTAAAGCGCATCTGCTGTTCATGGCTTATCACGCGTGGCTGGCGTTCCAGAATACGAGTGTTGCGTGCGGCTTCTTCCCCCAGCCAGGTGGTGTTGGTACGTGAGCCTTCGGCACGATATTTTTCCAGATCCGACAAACGCACCATATAACCAGTAACGCGAACCAGATCGTTACCGCTGACATTGGCGGTAAATTCACGCATGCCGGCTTTAAAGGCGCCGAGGCAAAGCTGTACCAGCGCCTGCGGATTACGTTTGATGGTTTCGTCGAGCGTCAGGATGTCACTGATGCCGGAATAATAATAAGCATGATGCGGGGCGACGGTTTGCAGATGGGTGATGGGATCTGGCTCATCGCCATACGGCAAGCGCGCGCCCGGCGTGGTGCCGATATCAGAACTGATCCCCGACTGTGCGTGTAACATTGCACGTTTTTGCCAGCCATATTTCACTGGCGTGTTGGCGACAAACTCCGCCAGTTGCGCGCTGATGCGATAACCCACTTCATTTGCGGCGGCTTCTTTACCGTAGCGTGCGGCAATCCCTTCTTTCTCGCACAGCAGGTTGACCGCTTCTGCCAGCCCATACATGCCAAACATTGGCACAAAACGTTCAGGGCTAATCAGCCCTTCTTTCACCAGGAAGCTATTCTCAAAGAAGTGTGATTGTTGATAGAGGAATTCACACCGCGCATCGATGATGGCGATCTGCTGCTGGCAGTAGTGCGGTAGAGCGCGCGTAAAGAAGTCATCCAGCGATTCACTGCGTTCGGCAATGGCTTTCAGGTTAAGGCGCACCAGCGTGCTGCCACCACCCGCCAGCGGCAGTGAGTTGTAACAGCTCACGATCCCGTAGCCGCCTTTTGTGAAAATTTTATCATGTACCGGACCGTTGGCGATGTGCGGCTTGCTACATTCACAGATGTTTTTTGCTACTTCCAGTAGCAGATCATCAGGAGTGATTTCAGGATCGTAGATAAAGGTCAGGTTTGGTGAAACCTGCTTAAGTTCAGCATCTGCACGTAATATTGCGCGAGTGATGGGCGAATCAGCCGGGCCGATATTGGCGTGCATGAAGGCGTCTGGCAAGGTTCTGTCGAGATAACGCCAGAAACGTTTTATTCGAATATCGATCTCGTCTTGTGTTAGAATTCTAACATATGGTTGCAACAACGCATCCAGTTGCCCCAGGTAGACCGGCATCGATGTGACCGACGGTACGTGGTGGTAAAGAATGGTCAGCAGAGAGAGTGCATCATCAAGATCTTTCGCGCCTTCCAGCTCCAGCCATTCAGAACCGTTCGCCAGAAAACGGGCGTAATCGGGTAAGACATAGCGCGGTTTGTACGGCGCATGGCCTTCAAACATATCGCAGATTACGCCTTCATCCAGCGCTCGACGGGCTTCGGCAGGTAGCTCCGGGTAAGGCAGATTGTTTTCTGCTTCCAGCGCCAGGAAATGGCGTTTCTGTTCCGGGCTAAGCACCGGACTGGTGACAATTTGCTGGCAACGTTGTTGCAGTGCAATTTCATGAGAAGTGGGCATCTTCTTTTCCTTTTATGCCGAAGGTGATGCGCCATTGTAAGAAGTTTCGTCGTGTTCACTTTGATCCTGATGCGTTTGTCACCAATGACGCATTCGTTTGAAAGTGAATTATTTGAACCAGATCGCATTACAGTAGTGCAAATTTGTAAGTAGATTTCCTTAATTGTGATGTATATCGAAGTGTGTTGCGGAGTCGATGTTAGAATACTAACAAACTCGCAAGGTGAATTTTATTGGCGACAAGCCAGGAGAATGAAATGACTGATCTGAAAGCAAGCAGCCTGCGTGCACTGAAATTGATGGACCTGACTACCCTGAATGACGACGACACCGATGAGAAAGTGATCGCTCTGTGTCATCAGGCTAAAACTCCGGTCGGCAATACCGCCGCTATCTGTATCTATCCTCGCTTTATCCCGATTGCTCGCAAAACCCTGAAAGAGCAGGGCACCCCGGAAATCCGTATTGCTACGGTAACTAACTTCCCACACGGTAACGACGACATCGAAATTGCACTGGCGGAAACCCGTGCGGCAATCGCCTACGGTGCTGATGAAGTTGACGTGGTGTTCCCGTACCGTGCGCTGATGGCGGGTAACGAGCAGGTTGGTTTTGATCTGGTGAAAGCCTGTAAAGAGGCTTGCGCAGCAGCGAACGTACTGCTGAAAGTGATCATCGAAACCGGCGAACTGAAAGACGAAGCGTTGATCCGCAAAGCGTCTGAAATCTCCATCAAAGCCGGTGCTGACTTCATCAAAACCTCTACCGGTAAAGTGGCGGTGAACGCGACCCCAGAAAGCGCGCGCATCATGATGGAAGTCATCAAGGATATGGGCGTAGAAAAAACCGTTGGTTTCAAACCGGCGGGCGGCGTGCGTACTGCGGAAGATGCGCAGAAATATCTCGCTATCGCAGATGAACTGTTCGGCGCTGACTGGGCAGATGCGCGTCACTATCGCTTTGGCGCTTCCAGCCTGCTGGCAAGCCTGCTGAAAGCACTGGGCCACGGCGACGGTAAGAGCGCCAGCAGCTACTAAGTAAGATGCTTTGCGCCTGATGCGCTGCGCTTATCAGGCCTACGGGGAGATACGTCTCGTAGGCCGGATAAGGCGTAGACGCATCCGGCAAAAGCCGCCTCATACTCTTTTCCTCGGGAGGTTACCTTGTTTCTCGCACAAGAAATTATTCGTAAAAAACGTGATGGTCATGCGTTGAGCGATGAAGAAATTCGTTTTTTTATCAACGGCATTCGCGACAACACTATCTCCGAAGGGCAAATTGCCGCCCTCGCGATGACCATTTTCTTCCACGATATGACGATGCCGGAGCGTGTCTCGCTGACCATGGCGATGCGAGATTCAGGAACCGTTCTCGACTGGAAAAGCCTACATCTGAATGGCCCGATTGTTGATAAACACTCGACCGGCGGCGTCGGCGATGTGACTTCGCTGATGTTGGGGCCAATGGTCGCTGCCTGCGGCGGCTATATTCCGATGATCTCCGGTCGCGGCCTCGGTCATACTGGCGGCACGCTCGACAAACTGGAATCCATCCCTGGCTTCGATATCTTCCCGGATGACAACCGTTTCCGCGAAATTATTAAAGATGTCGGTGTGGCGATTATCGGCCAGACCAGCTCACTGGCTCCGGCGGACAAACGTTTCTACGCGACCCGCGATATTACCGCAACCGTGGACTCTATCCCGTTGATTACCGCCTCTATTCTGGCGAAGAAACTGGCGGAAGGTCTGGATGCGCTGGTGATGGACGTGAAAGTGGGTAGCGGCGCGTTTATGCCGACCTACGAACTCTCTGAAGCCCTTGCCGAAGCGATTGTTGGTGTGGCTAACGGCGCTGGTGTGCGCACCACCGCGTTGCTCACTGATATGAATCAGGTGCTGGCCTCCAGTGCCGGTAACGCGGTTGAAGTGCGTGAAGCGGTGCAGTTCCTGACCGGTGAGTATCGTAACCCGCGTCTGTTTGATGTCACGATGGCGCTGTGCGTGGAGATGCTTATCTCCGGCAAACTGGCGAAAGATGACGCCGAAGCGCGCGCGAAATTGCAGGCGGTGCTGGATAACGGTAAAGCGGCAGAAGTCTTTGGTCGTATGGTGGCAGCACAAAAAGGCCCGACCGACTTCGTTGAGAACTACGCGAAGTATCTGCCGACAGCGATGCTGACGAAAGCAGTCTATGCTGATACCGAAGGTTTTGTCAGTGAAATGGATACCCGCGCGCTGGGAATGGCTGTGGTTGCAATGGGCGGCGGTCGCCGTCAGGCATCTGACTCCATCGATTATAGCGTCGGCTTCACTGATATGGCGCGTCTGGGCGACCAGGTAGACGGCCAGCGTCCGCTGGCGGTTATCCACGCGAAAGACGAAACCACCTGGCAGGAAGCGGCAAAAGCGGTGAAAGCGGCAATTAAACTTGCCGATAAAGCACCGGAAAGCACACCAACTGTCTATCGCCGTATCAGCGAATAACGGTATACTGATCTGATCATTTAAATTTGAAGCACTGAGTACGGAGAACATATGAAACGTGCATTTATTATGGTGCTGGACTCATTCGGCATCGGCGCTACAGAAGATGCAGAACGCTTTGGTGACGTCGGGGCCGACACCCTGGGTCATATCGCAGAAGCTTGCGCCAAAGGCGAAGCTGATAACGGTCGTAAAGGCCCGCTCAATCTGCCAAATCTGACCCGTCTGGGGCTGGCGAAAGCACACGAAGGTTCTACCGGTTTCATTCCGGCGGGAATGGACGGCAACGCTGAAGTTATCGGCGCGTACGCATGGGCGCACGAAATGTCATCCGGTAAAGACACCCCGTCTGGTCACTGGGAAATCGCCGGTGTCCCGGTTCTGTTTGAGTGGGGATATTTCTCCGATCACGAAAACAGCTTCCCGCAAGAGCTGCTGGATAAACTGGTTGAACGCGCTAATCTGCCGGGTTACCTCGGTAACTGCCACTCTTCCGGTACGGTCATTCTGGATCAACTGGGCGAAGAGCACATGAAAACCGGCAAGCCGATTTTCTATACCTCCGCTGACTCCGTGTTCCAGATTGCTTGCCACGAAGAAACCTTTGGTCTGGATAAACTCTACGAACTGTGCGAAATCGCCCGTGAAGAGCTGACCAACGGCGGCTACAACATCGGTCGCGTTATCGCCCGTCCGTTTATCGGCGACAAAGCCGGTAACTTCCAGCGCACCGGTAACCGTCACGACCTGGCAGTTGAACCGCCAGCACCGACCGTGCTGCAGAAACTGGTTGATGAAAAACACGGTCAGGTGGTTTCTGTCGGTAAAATTGCGGACATCTACGCTAACTGCGGCATCACCAAGAAAGTGAAAGCGACTGGCCTGGACGCGCTGTTTGACGCCACCATCAAAGAGATGAAGGAAGCGGGTGACAACACCATCGTCTTCACCAACTTCGTTGACTTCGACTCTTCCTGGGGCCACCGTCGCGACGTTGCGGGTTATGCCGCAGGTCTGGAACTGTTCGACCGCCGTTTGCCGGAGCTGATGTCTCTGCTGCGTGATGACGACATCCTGATCCTCACCGCTGACCACGGTTGTGATCCGACCTGGACCGGTACTGACCATACGCGTGAACACATTCCGGTACTGGTGTATGGCCCGAAAGTGAAACCTGGTTCGCTGGGTCACCGTGAAACCTTTGCGGATATCGGCCAGACGCTGGCAAAATATTTTGGTACTTCTGATATGGAATATGGCAAAGCCATGTTCTGATGGATTTGGGCGGAGCGTTGACTCCGCCTTTGTTATGTCACAAAAAGGATAAAACGATGGCTACCCCACACATTAATGCAGAAATGGGCGATTTCGCTGACGTAGTTTTGATGCCAGGCGACCCGCTGCGTGCAAAATATATTGCTGAAAACTTTCTTGAAGATGTCCGTGAAGTGAACAACGTTCGCGGTATGCTGGGCTTTACCGGTACTTACAAGGGCCGCAAAATTTCCGTAATGGGTCACGGTATGGGTATCCCGTCCTGCTCCATCTACACCAAAGAACTGATCACCGATTTCGGCGTGAAGAAAATCATCCGCGTGGGTTCCTGTGGCGCAGTTCTGCCGCACGTAAAACTGCGTGACGTGGTGATCGGTATGGGTGCCTGCACCGACTCCAAAGTTAACCGTATCCGTTTTAAAGACCATGACTTCGCCGCTATCGCTGACTTTGACATGGTGCGTAACGCAGTGGACGCGGCTAAAGCACTGGGCGTTGATGCTCGCGTTGGTAACCTGTTCTCCGCTGATCTGTTCTACTCCCCGGATGGCGAAATGTTCGACGTGATGGAAAAATACGGCATCCTCGGCGTAGAAATGGAAGCGGCAGGTATTTATGGTGTGGCTGCAGAATTTGGCGCGAAAGCGCTGGCTATCTGCACCGTATCTGACCACATCCGTACTCACGAGCAGACCACTGCCGAAGAGCGTCAGACTACCTTCAATGACATGATCAAAATCGCGCTGGAATCCGTTCTGCTGGGCGATAAAGAGTAATTGTGTTTCGCTGAAAGGCGATTGTCGTGTGAAGCCGGAGCGGGAGACTGCTCCGGCTTTTTAATTCATCAATTAACTACCGTACCGCCCCCGCTAACCATGCCGACAATTCCCGTAGCTCTTTTTCCTGTCCCGGAAAATCAATCAACAGAGCTTCACACTCTTGTTGCAGCATATCCGCGCGGTACAGGCAACCTTGCAGTTGCTCAGCCAGGGCTTCCAGCGGCGCGGGGTTGAGGCTGTCGGTAAACACCTGGGCGCGGGTAATATGGCCTTTTTCAACGTCGAAGTGTAGCTCCACGCCGCCCCAGTTAAAGCGTTCATCCAGCAGATGTGAAAACGCCGGAGCCTGACCGAAGTTCCACTCCCAGCTACTCTGACGGGCAAAGGTTTCAGCGAAATTTGGCAAGTCTGGCGTTTTGTCCGGGGAGATAATTTCCGCTTCTACACGCTCGCCATAATGGGCGAAAAAGGCTTCACGAATCGCCTCGCAAACCTGTTCATGGGTGATCCCAGGCTGCAATTCAGTCAGATTGGTCACGCGAGAACGTACCGAAGTAATGCCTTTCGCTGCCAGTTTCTTTTTATCCGGGTTGAGATAGTTTGCCAGGCGGCTGAGATCGGCATTGAGTAGCAAGGTGCCGTGGTGGAAGCCGCGATCTTTGGTTTCGCGATAGGCTGAGCCAGAGACTTTGCGATCGCCTTCGGCTGTTTTCACCACCAGGTCGTTGCGCCCGGAAGCTTCTGCGGTGACGCCAAGCGTATTCAGCGCGTTGAGTACAATCGCCGTGGAGATGGTTTTATCGTACTCCGGCTTGCCAGCCATAAAGGTAAAGCAGGTATTACCGAGGTCGTGGAACACCGCGCCGCCGCCGCTACTGCGTCGCGCCAGGCGGACGTTATCTTCTTCCATCCGCCGGGTATTGCACTCTTTCCACGGGTTCTGCGCGCGACCAATCACTACCGTGTCGGCATTGCGCCAGAGAAACAGTACGCGCTGCGTGGCGGGCATCTGGCGAAAAATACACTCTTCTACCGCCAGATTAAACCACGGGTCGTAAGAGTCAGAGATAAGCAGGCGTAATGTGGTCATAACGATTTCCTTTCTTGTAGTAATGGGTCACTCTTTTGGCTCGTTTTCTTCCTCTTCCGGTACCGAGTTGTTGGCGGTTAAAAGGAAGGGCGATTGCTGCCAGCGGGTGCGCTTACCCTGCAATAGCGTGCGAGTCAGCACCACGCCGATCGCCAGTGCGAGCAGCAACATCAGGCGTAAAATATTGGTGGTGTTATCAACCTGTTTGGCTTCGGTGGCGAGCGTATGGGTGTCCAGCGTCAGACGCAGATAGCCGAGCGGGCCATTTTTCCCCTCGATAGGTTCGACAATTTGCTGATTAAAATAGCTGCCGGCTTTTTTCCCGTTGAGCGCCAGTCGATCGCGTACTTCTACGCTTTCTCCTGCGCGAGCGATAAGATCGCCTTGTTCATCGTATACGCCCGCGTCGAGAATGCGGCTTTCATGTGTTAACTGGTTGAGTATGGTCTGAATGCGTTTTTCATCCGGCGAGTCGGTGCGCATCAGCGGCGCAACGTTCAGCGTTACCTGCCGCGCCAGGGTGCGGGCCAGTTCTTCCAGCTGTGGATTGCGCTGCCGTTGGTGGTTTTGACTAAACCAGGACGCACCTTGCATCAGGGCGACCAGCAAGGCAAGACAGAACAGGACAATCACTGCCCGATGCAGCCGGAATTTCAGTTTTGTGCGAGCCATGTTCCACCCTTTGAAAATTTGAGACTTAATGTTGCCAGAAGCAATGGATACAAGGTAGCCTCATGCGTTATTTTCCCTGCTTCGAACGATTTTACAGGAGCCTTAATGCCTAACATTACCTGGTGCGATCTGCCTGAAGATGTCTCTTTATGGCCAGGTCTGCCTCTTTCATTAAGTGGTGATGAAGTCATGCCACTGGATTACCACGCAGGTCGTAGCGGCTGGCTGCTGTATGGTCGAGGGCTGGATAAACAACGTCTGACCCAGTACCAGAGCAAACTTGGCGCGGCGATGGTGATTGTCGCCGCCTGGTGTGTGGAAGATTATCAGGTGATTCGTCTGGCAGGTTCGCTCACCGCGCGAGCAACGCGTCTGGCCCATGAAGCGCAACTGGATGTCGCGCCGTTGGGGAAAATTCCACATTTGCGTACGCCGGGGCTGTTGGTGATGGATATGGACTCCACCGCCATCCAGATTGAATGTATTGATGAAATTGCCAGGCTGGCCGGAACGGGCGAGATGGTGGCGGAAGTGACCGAACGGGCGATGCGCGGGGAACTCGATTTTACCGCCAGTCTGCGCAGTCGCGTGGCGACGCTGAAAGGCGCTGACGCGAACATTTTGCTACAGGTGCGTGAAAATCTGCCGCTGATGCCAGGATTAACGCAACTGGTGCTCAAGTTGGAAACGCTGGGCTGGAAAGTGGCGATTGCCTCCGGCGGGTTTACCTTCTTTGCTGAATATCTGCGCGACAAGCTGCGATTAACCGCCGTGGTAGCCAATGAACTGGAGATCATGGACGGTAAATTTACCGGCAATGTGATCGGCGACATTGTAGATGCACAGTACAAAGCGAAAACACTGACTCGCCTGGCGCAGGAGTATGAAATCCCGTTGGCGCAGACAGTGGCGATTGGCGATGGCGCCAACGACCTGCCGATGATCAAAGCAGCGGGGCTGGGAATTGCCTACCATGCCAAGCCAAAAGTGAATGAAAAGACGGAAGTGACCATCCGTCACGCCGACCTGATGGGCGTATTCTGCATCCTCTCTGGCAGTCTGAATCAGAAGTAATTGTACGCCCGTCATTCTGCGGGCGGCACAGCATTAACGAGGTACACCGTGGCAAAAGCTCCAAAACGCGCCTTTGTTTGTAATGAATGTGGGGCAGATTATCCGCGCTGGCAGGGACAGTGCAGCGCCTGCCATGCCTGGAATACCATCACCGAGGTGCGTCTTGCCGCGTCGCCAACGGTGGCGCGTAACGAGCGTCTCAGTGGCTATGCCGGTAGCGCCGGGGTGGCGAAAGTCCAGAAACTCTCCGATATCAGTCTTGAAGAGCTGCCGCGTTTTTCCACCGGATTTAAAGAATTTGACCGCGTGTTAGGCGGCGGCGTTGTGCCGGGAAGTGCCATTCTGATTGGCGGTAACCCCGGTGCCGGGAAATCCACGCTGTTGCTGCAAACATTGTGCAAACTGGCGCAGCAGATGAAAACGCTGTATGTCACCGGCGAAGAGTCGCTGCAACAGGTGGCGATGCGTGCTCACCGTCTCGGCCTGCCGACTGATAACCTGAATATGCTGTCAGAAACCAGCATCGAACAGATCTGCCTGATTGCCGAAGAAGAGCAACCGAAGCTGATGGTGATCGACTCTATCCAGGTGATGCACATGGCTGATGTGCAGTCTTCGCCAGGCAGCGTGGCGCAGGTGCGTGAAACGGCGGCTTACCTGACGCGCTTCGCCAAAACGCGCGGTGTGGCGATTGTCATGGTGGGTCACGTCACTAAAGATGGCTCGCTGGCTGGCCCTAAAGTGCTGGAACACTGTATCGACTGTTCGGTGCTTCTGGATGGCGATGCCGACTCCCGTTTTCGTACCTTACGCAGCCATAAAAACCGCTTCGGTGCGGTGAATGAGCTGGGCGTTTTCGCGATGACCGAACAGGGGCTGCGTGAAGTCAGCAATCCTTCCGCCATCTTCTTAAGCCGTGGCGATGAAGTGACCTCCGGCAGTTCGGTTATGGTGGTGTGGGAAGGAACGCGCCCGCTGCTGGTTGAGATCCAGGCGCTGGTCGATCACTCGATGATGGCGAATCCACGCCGCGTGGCGGTTGGGCTGGAGCAAAACCGACTGGCGATCCTGCTGGCGGTACTGCACCGTCACGGTGGTCTGCAAATGGCCGATCAGGATGTGTTTGTAAACGTGGTCGGCGGTGTGAAGGTGACCGAAACCAGTGCCGACTTAGCATTACTGCTGGCGATGGTTTCCAGCCTGCGCGACAGGCCGCTGCCGCAGGATCTGGTGGTGTTTGGTGAAGTGGGGCTGGCAGGTGAGATCCGTCCGGTGCCCAGCGGTCAGGAACGAATCTCTGAAGCGGCGAAACACGGTTTTCGCCGGGCGATTGTTCCGGCAGCCAACGTACCGAAAAAAGCGCCGGAAGGGATGCAGATTTTTGGCGTTAAAAAACTCTCCGACGCGCTCAGCGTGTTTGACGACTTATAATGAGAGATACGGAGGGAGATATGTCGTCATTTGATTACCTGAAAACTGCCATCAAGCAACAGGGCTGCACGCTACAGCAGGTAGCCGATGCCAGCGGTATGACCAAAGGGTATTTAAGCCAGTTACTGAATGCCAAAATTAAAAGCCCCAGTGCGCAAAAGCTGGAGGCGTTACACCGTTTTTTGGGGCTGGAGTTTCCCCGCCAGAAGAAAACGATCGGCGTTGTATTCGGTAAGTTTTACCCGCTGCATACTGGACATATCTATCTAATCCAGCGCGCCTGTAGCCAGGTTGACGAGCTGCATATCATTATGGGCTTTGATGATACCCGTGACCGCGCGTTGTTTGAGGACAGCGCTATGTCGCAGCAGCCAACGGTGCCGGATCGTCTGCGTTGGTTATTGCAAACCTTTAAGTATCAGAAAAATATCCGTATTCATGCTTTCAACGAAGAGGGCATGGAGCCGTATCCGCACGGCTGGGATGTGTGGAGCAACGGCATCAAAAAGTTTATGGTCGAGAAGGGGATCCAGCCGGACTTGATCTACACCTCGGAAGAAGCCGACGCGCCGCAGTATATGGAACATCTGGGGATCAAGACGGTGCTGGTCGATCCGAAACGCACTTTTATGAATATCAGCGGTGCGCAGATCCGCGAAAACCCGTTCCGCTACTGGGAATATATTCCTACCGAAGTGAAGCCGTTTTTTGTGCGTACTGTGGCGATCCTCGGTGGTGAATCGAGCGGTAAATCCACCCTGGTAAACAAACTTGCCAATATTTTCAACACTACCAGCGCGTGGGAATATGGTCGCGATTATGTTTTTTCACATCTGGGCGGCGATGAGATTGCGTTGCAGTATTCCGACTACGATAAAATCGCGCTGGGTCACGCGCAATATATTGATTTTGCAGTGAAATATGCTAATAAAGTGGCGTTTATCGACACCGATTTTGTCACTACCCAGGCGTTCTGCAAAAAGTACGAAGGGCGTGAACATCCGTTCGTACAGGCGCTGATCGATGAATATCGTTTTGATCTGGTGATCCTGCTGGAGAATAACACTCCGTGGGTGGCGGATGGTTTACGCAGCCTCGGTAGTTCGGTGGATCGTAAAGAGTTCCAGAATTTGCTGGTGGAGATGCTGGAAGAGAACAATATCGAATTCGTGCGAGTTGAAGAGGACGATTACGACAGCCGTTTCCTGCGCTGCGTGGAGCTGGTGCGGGAGATGATGGGGGAGCAGAGATAAGACCCAATGCCCGATGCGATGCTTACCGCGTCTTATCAGGCCTACGGTTTCACAACGTATTGAAATCGCTGGTTTTGTAGGCCGGATAAGGCGTTCACGCCGCATCCGGCATTTTACGCATTACTTCGCAATACGCTTGTACTTGATACGCTTCGGCTCCAGCGCGTCTGCACCCAGCGTGCGTTTCTTATACTCTTCGTACTCGGTAAAGTTACCTTCGAAGAACTCAACTTTACCTTCATCCTGGTAGTCCAGAATGTGCGTGGCGATACGGTCGAGGAACCAACGGTCGTGCGAGATAACCATCGCGCAGCCCGGGAACTCCAGCAGGGCGTTTTCCAGCGCGCGCAGGGTTTCGATATCCAGGTCGTTGGTCGGTTCGTCGAGCAGCAGCATGTTGCCGCCAACTTGCAGCAATTTCGCCAGGTGCAGACGACCGCGCTCACCACCGGAGAGTTCGCCAACGTGTTTACCCTGATCAACCCCTTTGAAGTTAAAGCGGCCAACGTAGGCGCGACTTGGCATCTCGGTGTTGCCGATTTTCATGATATCCAGCCCGCCGGAAACTTCTTCCCATACGGTTTTGCTGTTATCCATTGAGTCACGGAACTGATCAACCGATGCCAGTTTTACTGTTTCACCCAAAGTGATGGTGCCGCTGTCCGGCTGTTCCTGACCGGAGATCATACGGAACAGTGTCGATTTACCCGCGCCGTTCGGACCGATGATCCCAACGATTGCCCCTTTCGGGATCGAGAAGCTCAGGTCATCAATCAGCAGGCGATCGCCGTAGGATTTACGCAGGTTGCTGACTTCCAGCACTTTATCGCCCAGACGTGGTCCAGGTGGAATAAACAGTTCGTTGGTTTCGTTACGTTTCTGATATTCGGTGCTGTTCAGCTCTTCAAAGCGTGCCAGACGCGCTTTGCCTTTCGACTGACGGCCTTTTGTGCCCTGACGCACCCATTCCAGCTCTTTCTCAATCGATTTACGACGCGCTGCTTCTTGTGAAGCTTCTTGCGCCAGACGCTGATCTTTCTGCTCCAGCCAGGAGGAGTAGTTGCCTTCCCACGGAATACCTTCACCACGGTCAAGTTCGAGGATCCAGCCAGCGACGTTATCGAGGAAGTAACGGTCGTGGGTAATCGCCACCACGGTGCCTTCGAAGTCGTGCAGGAAGCGCTCCAGCCATGCCACGGATTCCGCATCCAGGTGGTTGGTCGGTTCGTCGAGCAGCAGCATGTCTGGTTTTTCTAACAGCAGGCGGCACAACGCCACGCGACGACGCTCACCACCGGAGAGGTTAGCGATTTTTGCCTCCCAGTCCGGCAGACGCAGCGCATCCGCCGCGCGCTCCAGTTGCACGTTCAGGTTATGACCGTCGTGAGCCTGAATGATTTCTTCCAGACGGCCCTGCTCAGCAGCCAGTTTGTCAAAATCAGCATCTGGATCGGCATACAGCGCATACACTTCGTCCAGACGTTTCAGCGCATTAACCACTTCAGAAAGCGCTTCTTCCACGGATTCACGCACCGTGTGTTCCGGGTTCAGTTGCGGTTCCTGCGGCAAATAACCAATCTTAATATCTGGCTGCGGGCGAGCTTCGCCTTCGATGTCTTTATCAATGCCCGCCATAATGCGCAGCAGGGTAGATTTACCCGCGCCGTTCAGACCCAGGACGCCGATTTTTGCCCCAGGGAAGAAACTCAGAGAGATGTTTTTCAAAATATGACGTTTCGGCGGAACAACTTTGCCGACACGATGCATGGTATAAACGAATTGAGCCACGTTGGACTTCGCCTCTATGTTTATCGTGATAATGAGTTTTCAAAGGCGAAGTGTAGCCTGTTTCCCTGTCTAATCCCAGCCAGTCGATCACTCCGTAAAAGTAAAAAAGTGTCCGTAACGTGGCGCAAACGGCAATGACTGGTTAGCATAAATCTATTACGCGGCATGATGCTGCATTGATGTATTGACACTTAGAGGATGCGCTTGTGGAAAAAGCCAAACAAGTTACCTGGCGGCTGTTGGCTGCCGGTGTCTGTCTGCTGACCGTCAGCAGCGTGGCGCGAGCCGACTCACTGGATGAGCAGCGTAGCCGCTACGCGCAAATTAAGCAGGCCTGGGATAATCGACAAATGGATGTGGTCGAACAAATGATGCCATCCCTGAAGGATTATCCGCTTTACCCCTATCTGGAATATCGCCAGATCACTGATGATTTAATGAATCAACCGGCGATCACGGTCACTAACTTTGTTCGTGCCAACCCTACGCTTCCTCCGGCTCGTACGCTGCAATCACGTTTCGTCAATGAACTGGCGAGACGCGAAGACTGGCGTGGCTTGTTAGCGTTTAGCCCGGAAAAGCCTGCGACTACCGAAGCGCAATGTAATTACTACTATGCAAAATGGAACACCGGGCAGAGTGAAGAAGCCTGGCAAGGGGCGAAAGAGCTGTGGCTAACCGGCAAGAGCCAGCCTAATGCTTGTGACAAATTATTTAGCGTCTGGCGCGCGTCAGGCAAACAAGATCCGCTGGCGTATTTAGAGCGTATCCGCCTGGCGATGAAAGCGGGTAACACAGGTCTGGTGACCGTGCTGGCAGGGCAGATGCCAGCCGATTACCAGACTATCGCTTCGGCAATCATTTCACTGGCGAACAACCCTAATACGGTGCTGACCTTTGCGCGTACAACTGGAGCGACCGATTTTACCCGTCAGATGGCGGCAGTAGCCTTTGCCAGCGTCGCGCGCCAGGATGCAGAAAACGCACGGCTGATGATCCCTTCGCTTGCTCAGGCGCAGCAGCTTAATGAAGATCAGATTCAGGAACTGCGCGATATCGTTGCCTGGCGTTTGATGGGCAACGATGTCACTGACGAACAAGCAAAATGGCGCGATGACGCCATTATGCGCTCGCAATCCACGTCGTTGATTGAACGCCGCGTACGGATGGCGCTGGGTACTGGCGATCGTCGGGGCCTGAATACTTGGCTGGCACGCTTGCCGATGGAAGCGAAAGAGAAAGATGAATGGCGTTACTGGCAGGCGGATTTATTGCTGGAACGTGGGCGTGACACTGAAGCGAAAGAGATTTTACATCAGTTAATGCAGCAGCGTGGTTTCTACCCGATGGTTGCTGCTCAGCGCCTTGGCGAAGAGTATCAACTGAAGATTGATAAAGCGTCGCAGAATGTCGACAGTGCTCTGATTCAGGGGCCGGAGATGGCGCGCGTGCGCGAGCTGATGTACTGGAATCTCGATAATACCGCGCGTAGCGAGTGGGCTAATCTGGTGAAGAGCAGGTCGAAAGTCGAGCAGGCGCAACTGGCACGGTATGCTTTCAACAATCACTGGTGGGATCTCAGCGTTCAGGCGACGATCGCCGGAAAACTTTGGGATCATCTGGAGGAGCGATTCCCGCTGGCCTACAACGATCTTTTCAAACGCTACACCAGCGGTAAAGAGATCCCGCAAAGCTATGCGATGGCGATTGCTCGTCAGGAGAGCGCCTGGAATCCGAAAGTGAAGTCACCGGTCGGGGCCAGCGGGCTGATGCAGATTATGCCTGGTACGGCGACCCATACGGTGAAGATGTTTTCTATTCCTGGTTACAGCAGCCCTGGGCAATTGTTAGATCCAGAAACGAACATCAACATCGGCACCAGCTACCTGCAATATGTTTATCAGCAGTTTGGCAATAACCGCATTTTCTCCTCGGCAGCCTATAATGCCGGCCCAGGGCGGGTACGCACCTGGCTTGGCAACAGCGCGGGGCGTATCGACGCGGTGGCGTTTGTCGAGAGCATTCCATTCTCCGAAACACGCGGTTATGTGAAGAACGTGCTGGCTTATGACGCGTACTATCGCTATTTCATGGGCGAAAAGCCAACCTTGATGAGCGCCACAGAATGGGGGCGTCGTTACTGATCTGTCCGTTTATGATATGCTATCGTACTCTTTAGCGAGTACAACCGGGGGAGGCATTTGACTTCCCCCGCTAACAATGGCGACACACTATGGCTCAACAATCACCCTATTCAGCAGCGATGGCAGAACAGCGTCACCAGGAGTGGTTACGCTTTGTCGACTTGCTTAAGAATGCCTACCAAAACGATCTCCATTTACCACTGCTAAACCTGATGCTGACGCCGGATGAACGAGAAGCATTGGGGACTCGCGTGCGTATCGTCGAAGAGTTGTTGCGCGGTGAAATGAGCCAGCGCGAGTTAAAAAATGAACTCGGCGCAGGCATTGCCACCATTACGCGTGGATCTAACAGCCTGAAAGCCGCGCCTGTCGAGCTGCGTCAGTGGCTGGAAGACGTGTTGCTAAAAAGCGATTGATTTTGTAGGCCTGATAAGATGCGTCAGCGTCGCATCAGGCGCTTAATACACCGCATTATGAAACGGACTCAGTGCCAGGATCACCGCCTGGTAATAGACGCTGGCGCGAGTGAGTTTCCCGGCGGTAAACACGCCGATTGCTCCTTCTTTACGACCAATCTCATCAATGCCGGTATAGCGCGACATTACGGGGCCAAGCGCCTCGCCTTCACGTACTTTCTCCAGAATCACCGCAGGCAACGGCAGAGTTGCCGAACGCGCTTCGCCACGTTGGCTGGCGTTTTCAATCACCACCCAACTAAAGGTGCTGTCGCCATCAATCCCCGCTTCAATCGCCACCCAAAAATCAGCCTCTGGATGTAAACAGCGGGCATTTGCTACCCGATTTCGTGCGCCAGCGCGCGTTTCCTCACTGCCAAAAGGTTGTTCCGGTACGCCGCTCTCGACGGCGACAGACGCAATATGGCAGGATCCTTCGCCGAAGATCTCGTGAAATGCCTGCAGGATGGCCTGAATTTTAGCGGGATTGGTGGTCGCACAGACAACTTGGTGCATAATCAGGATTACTCAGAAAATTAACGTTAAAGCAGTATACGGAAAAAAAGCATGTTACAGGTATATCTTGTCCGCCACGGTGAAACGCAGTGGAACGCCGAACGACGTATTCAGGGCCAGTCTGACAGCCCGCTGACCGCAAAAGGTGAGCAACAGGCGATGCAGGTGGCGATGCGGGCCAAAGAGCTTGGTATTACACATATCATCAGTAGCGATTTAGGCCGCACCCGACGTACGGCAGAAATCATCGCCCAGGCTTGCGGCTGTGACATCATCTTTGATTCCCGCCTGCGTGAGTTGAATATGGGCGTGCTGGAAAAAAGACACATTGATTCTCTGACTGAAGAGGAGGAGAACTGGCGTCGCCAGCTGGTGAACGGCACGGTGGATGGGCGTATTCCTGAAGGCGAATCAATGCAGGAACTCAGTGAACGCGTCAATGCCGCGCTGGAATCTTGTCGGGATTTACCTCCTGGAAGTCGCCCGCTGCTGGTGAGCCACGGGATTGCGCTGGGGTGTCTGGTGAGTACCATCCTGGGCTTACCGGCGTGGGCAGAACGCCGCTTGCGTCTGCGTAACTGTTCTATTTCGCGCGTGGATTACCAGGAAAGTCCGTGGCTGGCATTGGGGTGGGTGGTGGAAACCGCAGGGGACATCTCGCATCTGGATGCCCCTGCATTAGATGAACTGCAGCGTTAACGACGGATCGGAATCAGCAGCTCGCAGCGCAGATTAATTGGGCGATCTCCCGCTTTGGCATCTTCTGCCGGGTAGTATCGCTCAATGTCCTGACCTTTACGGCGCGTCAGGTTAAGCATTGGCATGCACGTACCGTACACCGTCAGGATAAATTCTTGCACGCCGGTTCCCAGACCTTCGTAGGTAAACATTACATATTCGCCGCCTTGCAACAGCACGGGATGCCCTGTCAATACATAACCATCGGCCTGATCCTGGGCTAGTGCGGTGGTGTAGAACACTTCTTGTTCGTCGTCTTTATCCTGACTTGGGCGCGTTTCGTTCAGGCCGTAAAGTACCGGTGGGATTGTCGGTGCGTTGCCGAGAAAATCATGCCAGAACTGGTAGCGCATTTCGTGGCGGAAGTCAGAGATTTGCTCCAGCGAGCAGGAGTAGCTCTGCGTTACACCAATCAGCGGCGTATCTTCCAGCGTGACAAATTTGTGCTCTGGTATAGAGAACTCACCCAAACGCAGCGGTGGGCGAATGCCAAAGGCGCTCCATTCTGGAGAACGACGGTAAAGCGCGGGAGTCTGGGCAAACTGCTTTTTGAACGCTCGGGTAAATGTTTGTTGAGAGTCGAAGCGGTATTGCAGCGCAATATCCAGAATCGGACGCGCGGTCAGGCGTAGCGCAACCGCTGATTTCGACAAACGACGAGCACGAATATACGCGCCAATAGCATGGCCAGTGACATCTTTAAACATTCTCTGCAGGTGCCACTTGGAATAACCTGCTTTCGCCGCTACATTGTCGAGCGACAGGGGCTGATCCAGATGACCTTCCAGCCAGATTAAAAGGTCGCGAATAATGCCGGCCTGATCCATAAAATATCCTCATCCTTTCAACAACGAGCACCTGACATCAGGTAATTGGATAATAGCATTTTTTGCTGTTTTAGCATTCAGTGTTTTTTTCTTAATAGAGTATGTTTTAGGTCTTGACGGAAATAAAAATATTGAAATTTTGTTCTTAATCAATATGTTATTTATTATAGCGAACTAATTACTCAGTGTAACTTATAAAAGTGGTAACAATATGAAATACAAGCATTTGATCCTGTCTTTAAGCCTTATAATGCTGGGACCGTTGGCACATGCGGAAGAAATTGGTTCTGTCGATACCGTATTTAAAATGATTGGCCCGGATCACAAAATTGTCGTTGAGGCTTTTGATGATCCCGATGTGAAAAATGTCACTTGCTATGTGAGCAGAGCGAAAACGGGAGGAATTAAAGGCGGATTAGGTCTGGCGGAAGATACTTCCGACGCGGCTATTTCTTGCCAGCAGGTGGGGCCAATTGAGCTAACCGAGCGTATTAAGAACGGCAAAGCTCAGGGTGAAGTGGTATTCAAAAAACGTACGTCGCTGGTTTTCAAGTCATTACAGGTCGTGCGTTTCTATGATGCCAAACGAAATGCGCTCGCTTACCTAGCCTACTCCGATAAAGTGGTTGACGGTTCACCTAAAAATGCGATCAGCGCCGTACCTGTCATGCCGTGGCGGCAATAACAGGGGCGATATATGAAACGGGAAACAGTCTGGTTAGTGGAAGACGAGCAGGGAATAGCCGACACGCTGGTCTACATGTTGCAGCTGGAAGGTTTTAGCGTCGACGTTTTCGAACGGGGCTTGCCAGTGCTGGACAAAGCGCGCCAGCAGGCTCCCGACGTCATCATTCTCGATGTTGGCTTACCTGATATCAGCGGCTTTGAATTGTGTCGCCAGTTGTTGGCTATCCATCCGGCGCTGCCGGTGCTGTTTCTGACCGCTCGTAGTGAAGAGGTGGATCGTCTGCTTGGGCTGGAGATAGGCGCTGATGACTACGTGGCTAAACCTTTTTCCCCTCGTGAAGTGTGCGCCAGAGTGCGCACTTTACTGCGGCGGGTGAAAAAGTTCTCGACGCCGCCTCCCGTTCTTCGTACTGGACATTTTGAGTTGAATGAGCCAGCGGCACAAATTAGCTGGTTTGATACGCCCTTAACGCTGACACGGTACGAATTTTTACTGTTGAAAACATTACTCAAATCGCCTGGTCGCGTCTGGTCCCGGCAGCAATTGATGGATTGTGTCTGGGAAGATGCTCAGGATACCTACGATCGTACTGTCGATACCCATATTAAAACGCTGCGTGCCAAGTTGCGCGCCATCAACCCCGAGCTTTCACCGATCAATACCCATCGCGGTATGGGATACAGCTTGAGGAGCCTGTAATGCGCATCGGCATGCGGCTGTTGCTGGGCTATTTTTTACTGGTGGCGGTAGCGGCCTGGTTCGTGCTGGCAATTTTTGTCAAAGAAGTTAAACCGGGCGTTAGAAGGGCGACGGAAGGGACGTTGATCGACACGGCAACGTTGCTGGCGGAGCTGGCGCGTCATGATTTGCTCTCTGGCGATCCTGCGCATGGACAACTGGCGCAGGCGTTTAACCAACTGCAAAATCGCCCGTTTCGCGCCAATATCGGCGGAATCAACAAAGTCCGCAATGAATACCATATCTATATGACTGATGCGCAGGGGAAGGTATTGTTCGATTCGGCAAATAAAGCCGTCGGGCAAGACTACTCTCGCTGGAACGATGTCTGGCTAACGTTGCGTGGTCAGTATGGCGCGCGCAGCACGTTGCAAAACCCTGCTGACCCCGAAAGTTCGGTGATGTATGTCGCCGCCCCCATTATGGACGGCTCACGGCTTATCGGCGTCCTGAGCGTGGGTAAGCCGAATGCGGCGATGGCGCCGGTGATTAAACGTAGCGAGCGGCGAATTTTATGGGCCAGCGCTATTTTGCTGGGAATTGCGTTGGTGATTGGTGCAGGAATGGTGTGGTGGATCAACCGCTCTATTGCCCGACTCACCCGTTATGCTGATTCCGTTACGGACAATAAGCCCGTTTCTCTCCCCAATCTCGGTAGTAGTGAGCTGCGAAAGCTCGCGCAGGCGCTGGAAAGTATGCGCGTGAAGCTGGAGGGGAAAAACTATATTGAGCAGTATGTCTATGCGTTAACCCATGAGCTGAAAAGTCCACTGGCGGCAATTCGGGGGGCGGCGGAAATTTTACGCGAAGGTCCGCCGCCGGAAGTGGTGGCACGTTTCACCGACAATATTCTGGCGCAGAATGTACGTATGCAGGCATTGGTTGAAAGATTGTTACGGCAGGCAAGGCTGGAGAATCGTCAGGAAGTGGCACTGTTGCCAGTGGATATTTCTATGCTGTTTAGAAATGTCAGCGAGGCGCGCGCAGTACAACTGACAGAAAAAAATATTACTCTGAGTGTTATTTCCTCAGAGGTTAAGGTTGCCGCTGATCCTGCGTTGCTGGAACAGGCGTTAGGAAATTTACTGGATAACGCCATCGATTTTACTCCCGGTAATGGCTGCATTACGCTTAGCGCCCACGTTGAACAGGAACATGTAACGCTTAATGTTCAGGATACCGGTAGTGGCATCCCTGACTACGCGCTTTCGCGTATTTTTGAGCGTTTTTACTCTTTGCCGCGCGAGAATGGGCAAAAAAGCAGCGGTCTGGGGCTGGCGTTCGTCAGTGAAGTCGCCCGCTTGCTTAATGGCGAAGTTACGCTGCACAACGTGCCGGAAGGCGGCGTGCTGGCCTCGCTTCGACTTCACCGTCACTTCACATAACTTCAAATTCTTCCCACATAGCCTTCGTAAACTGTCGCTATTGCAAAGGAGAAGACTATGTTGAAATCCCCCCTGTTCTGGAAGATAGCTACCCTGTTTGGCGCTGTATTACTGTTGTTGATTCCATTAATGCTGATTCGGCAGGTGATCGTCGAACGTGCCGATTATCATAGCAATGTTGAAGATGCGATTCGGCAAAGCACCAGCGGGCCGCAAAAGTTGATTGGGCCGCTCATCGCTATTCCTGTAACTGAACTTTATACGGTGCAGGAAGAGGGGAAAACTGTTGAGCGAAAGCGAAGTTTTATCCATTTTTGGTTACCGGAATCGTTGATGGTTGATGGCAATCAGAACGTGGAAGAACGCAAGATCGGCATTTATACCGGTCAGGTCTGGCACAGTGATTTAATGTTGAAAGCCGATTTCGATGTTTCGCGCCTGAGTGAATTGAATACCCCTAATCTCACTCTGGGTGAGCCCTTTATTGTCATTAGCGTTGGCGATGCGCGTGGGATTGGTGTGGTGAAAACGCCTGAGCTTAACGGAACGGCGCTGGTCATTGAGCCCGGAACGGGATTAGGGCAAGGCGGGCAGGGCGTACATATTCCTTTATCCGAAGGGAACTGGCTAAAGCAGAACCTGAAGTTAAATATGGCGCTGAATTTAAGCGGTACGGGTGATTTTTCCGTGGTGCCGACGGGGCGTAATAGCGAGATGACCTTAACCAGTAACTGGCCGCATCCCAGTTTTTTAGGTGATTTTTTGCCGGCGAAGCGGGAAATTAGCGCGTCAGGTTTTCAGGCTCAGTGGCAAAGTAGTTGGTTCGCCAATAACCTCGGAGAACGTTTTGCTACAGACAATGATAACAGCTGGGACGATTTCCCGGCGTTTAGTGTTGCGGTAACTACGCCCGCCGATCAGTATCAATTAACGGATCGTGCGACTAAATATGCCATCTTATTAATAGCCCTGACTTTTATGGCCTTTTTTATCTTTGAAACGTTAACCGCGCAACGTTTACACCCAATGCAGTATTTGCTGGTGGGATTGTCTTTGGTGATGTTTTATTTACTCTTGCTGGCGCTTTCTGAACATATTGGTTTTACGTTGGCATGGATAATTGCCAGTCTGGTGGGCGCGGTAATAAACGGTGTGTATTTACAGGCGGTATTAAAAGGCTGGCGTAACAGCATATTGTTTACCGTGGCACTGTTGGTGCTGAATGGTGTGATGTGGGGACTGCTGAATTCTGCTGATAGTGCGCTTCTGTTGGGGACGAGTGTGCTGGTGGCGGCGCTGGCAGGTATGATGTTTGTAACGCGAAATATCGACTGGTATGCATTTTCACTGCCGAAAATGAAAGCCAGCAAAGAAGTCACAATGGACGATGAGTTACGTATCTGGAAATAAAAGGCGCCGTTTGAAATTGATGAGGAACGTAAATTTGCCTGATGCGCCACGCTTATCAGGCCTACGAGGATGGTGCAATATATTGCATTTGTACGATTTTGTAAGCCGGATAAGGCGTTCGCGCCATTCAGAACGGGGCACAGCAATAAAAAACGGCGCTAAAAAGCGCCGTTTTTTGGACGGTGGTAAAGCCGATTAATCTTCCAGATCACCGCAGAAACGATAACCTTCACCGTGAATGGTGGCGATGATTTCCGGCGTATCCGGCGTAGATTCGAAGTGTTTACGAATACGACGGATTGTCACGTCTACGGTACGGTCATGTGGCTTCAGCTCACGACCGGTCATTTTCTTCAGCAGTTCAGCACGAGACTGAATTTTGCCTGGGTTTTCGCAGAAGTGAAGCATGGCGCGGAACTCACTGCGTGGCAGTTTGTACTGCTCGCCATCAGGGCCGATCAATGAACGGCTGTTGATGTCCAGTTCCCAACCATTGAACTTATAGCTTTCAACGCTACGACGTTCTTCGCTGACAGTGCCCAGATTCATGGTACGGGACAGCAGGTTGCGTGCACGGATAGTCAGTTCACGCGGGTTGAACGGTTTGGTGATGTAGTCATCTGCGCCAATTTCGAGGCCGAGAATTTTATCGACTTCGTTGTCACGGCCAGTCAGGAACATCAACGCAACATTCGCCTGTTCGCGCAGTTCACGCGCTAACAGAAGGCCGTTCTTACCCGGCAGATTGATATCCATGATCACCAGGTTGATGTCATATTCGGAGAGGATCTGATGCATTTCCGCGCCATCTGTCGCTTCGAAAACATCATAGCCTTCCGCTTCGAAAATACTTTTCAACGTGTTGCGTGTTACCAACTCGTCTTCAACGATAAGAATGTGCGGGGTCTGCATGTTTGCTACCTAAATTGCCAACTAAATCGAAACAGGAAGTACAAAAGTCCCTGACCTGCCTGATGCATGCTGCAAATTAACATGATCGGCTTAACATGACTAAAGTACGTAATTGCGTTCTTGATGCACTTTCCATCAACGTCAACAACATCATTAGCTTGGTCGTGGGTACTTTCCCTCAGGACCCGACAGTGTCAAAAACGGCTGTCATCCTAACCATTTTAACAGCAACATAACAGGCTAAGACGTGCCGGACACCCAATAAAACTACGCTTCGTTGACATATATCAAGTTCAATTGTAGCACGTTAACAGTTTGATGAAATCATCGTATCTAAATGCTAGCTTTCGTCACATTATTTTAATAATCCAACTAGTTGCATCATACAACTAATAAACGTGGTGAATCCAATTGTCGAGATTTATTTTTTATAAAATTATCCTAAGTAAACAGAAGGATATGTAGTATTTTTTAACAATTCAATCATTAGTACGGTCAGGAAATAGTTTAGCTTTTTTTAAGCTAAGTAGAGGGCTTTTTCTGCGACTTACGTTAATATTTTGTAAATTCGCTCCGCGTAATAAGTTGACATTAATCATCTTATTCGTGGTTATTTGGTCAAGAAGAGTGGCAACATGCGTATAACGATTATTCTGGTTGCTCCAGCCAGAGCAGAAAATATTGGTGCAGCGGCGCGGGCAATGAAAACGATGGGATTTAGCGAACTGCGTATTGTCGATAGCCAGGCGTATCTGGAACCAGCTACGCGTTGGGTTGCTCATGGCTCTGGTGATATCATTGATAATATTGCTGTTTTCTCAACACTTGAAGAAGCGTTGCAGGACGTGGATTTCACCGTCGCCACCACCGCACGTAGCCGGGCAAAATATCATTATTACGCCACGCCTGTGGAGCTGGTGCCGTTGCTGGCAGAAAAATCGGCGTGGATGAACCATATTGCACTGGTGTTTGGCAGGGAAGATTCCGGTCTGACCAACGAGGAACTGGCGCTGGCTGATATTCTTACCGGCGTACCGATGGTGGCGGATTATCCTTCGCTTAATCTGGGGCAGGCTGTGATGGTCTATTGCTATCAATTAGCAACATTAATACAACAACCGACGAAAAGTGACGCATCGGCAGATCAATACCAATTGCGTGCTTTACGCGAACGCGTTATGTCGTTGTTAACGACGTTAGCGGTGGCAGATGACACAAAACTGGTGGACTGGATACAACAACGTATCGGGCGTTTAGAACAGCGTGATACCGCAATGTTGCATCGTTTGCTGCATGATATTGAAAAAAATATCACCAAATAAAAAATTACAATGAAGGTTATTTTCAGATTTTCATTCTGACTGCAACGGGCAATATGTTCCTGTGCAGATTAAAAAAAGAGTGCCTGGTAGCAGCTTATGAACTTATTGCCTGCCGTGAGTAAATTAAAATTTTATTGACTTAGGTCACTAAATACTTTAACCAATATAGGCATAGCGCACAGACAGATAAAAATTACAGAGTACACAACATCCATGAAACGCATCAGCACCACCATTACCACCACCATCACCATTACTACAGGTAACGGTGCGGGCTGACGCGTACAGGAAACACAGAAAAAAGCCCGCACCTGACAGTGCGGGCTTTTTTTTCGACCAAAGGTAACGAGGTAACAACCATGCGAGTGTTGAAGTTCGGCGGTACATCAGTGGCAAATGCAGAACGTTTTCTGCGGGTTGCCGATATTCTGGAGAGCAATGCCAGGCAGGGGCAGGTGGCGACCGTCCTCTCTGCCCCCGCCAAAATCACCAACCATCTGGTGGCGATGATTGAAAAAACCATTAGCGGCCAGGATGCTTTACCCAATATCAGCGATGCCGAACGTATTTTTGCCGAACTTCTGACTGGACTCGCCGACGCCCAGCCGGGATTTCCACTGGCGCAACTGAAAACTTTCGTCGATCTGGAATTCGCTCAAATAAAACATGTTCTGCATGGCATCAGTCTGTTAGGGCAGTGCCCGGATAGCATTAATGCCGCGCTGATTTGCCGTGGCGAAAAAATGTCGATTGCCATTATGGCGGGTGTGCTGGAAGCGCGTGGCCACAACGTTACGGTTATCGATCCAGTTGAAAAACTGTTGGCAGTTGGTCATTACCTCGAATCTACCGTTGATATTACTGAGTCTACCCGCCGTATTGCCGCAAGTCGCATTCCTGCTGACCACATGGTGCTGATGGCCGGTTTCACAGCCGGTAACGAAAAAGGCGAACTGGTGGTGCTGGGGCGTAACGGTTCTGACTACTCTGCAGCCGTACTGGCAGCTTGTTTACGCGCCGATTGTTGTGAGATCTGGACTGACGTTGATGGCGTTTATACCTGTGACCCGCGTCAGGTGCCCGATGCGAGGTTGTTGAAGTCGATGTCCTACCAGGAAGCGATGGAGCTTTCCTACTTCGGCGCTAAAGTTCTTCACCCCCGCACCATTACCCCCATCGCCCAGTTCCAGATCCCTTGCCTGATAAAAAATACCGGAAACCCTCAAGCGCCGGGTACGCTCATTGGCGCCAGTCGTGATGAAGATGAGTTGCCGGTGAAGGGAATTTCCAACCTGAATAACATGGCGATGTTTAGCGTTTCCGGTCCGGGAATGAAAGGAATGGTCGGCATGGCGGCGCGCGTCTTTGCAGCGATGTCACGCGCCCGTATTTCAGTGGTGCTGATTACGCAATCGTCTTCCGAATACAGTATCAGTTTCTGCGTACCACAAAGCGACTGTGTGCGAGCTGAACGGGCGATGCAGGAAGAGTTCTATCTTGAACTGAAAGAAGGTCTGCTGGAGCCGCTGGCAGTCACTGAACGGCTGGCGATTATCTCAGTAGTGGGCGATGGTATGCGTACGTTGCGTGGCATCTCAGCGAAATTTTTTGCTGCGCTGGCGCGCGCTAATATCAATATTGTTGCCATTGCTCAGGGATCTTCCGAACGTTCTATCTCCGTAGTGGTAAATAACGATGACGCAACTACTGGTGTGCGCGTTACCCACCAGATGCTATTCAATACCGATCAGGTTATTGAAGTGTTTGTCATTGGCGTCGGTGGCGTGGGCGGGGCGTTGCTGGAGCAACTGAAGCGTCAGCAAAGCTGGCTTAAGAACAAACATATCGACTTACGCGTTTGCGGCGTCGCTAACTCGAAGGCGTTGCTGACTAATGTACATGGCCTCAATCTGGAAAACTGGCAGGAAGAGCTTGCACAAGCCAAAGAGCCGTTTAACCTTGGGCGCTTAATTCGCCTGGTGAAAGAATATCATTTGTTGAACCCGGTCATTGTTGACTGCACCTCCAGCCAGGCAGTAGCGGATCAATATGCCGACTTCCTGCGCGAAGGTTTCCACGTTGTTACGCCGAACAAAAAGGCCAACACCTCGTCGATGGATTACTACCATCTGTTGCGTCATGCGGCGGAAAAGTCGCGGCGTAAATTCCTCTACGACACCAACGTCGGCGCGGGATTGCCGGTTATTGAGAACCTGCAAAACTTGCTCAGTGCTGGCGATGAATTGATGAAATTCTCCGGCATTCTTTCGGGCTCGCTCTCATTTATCTTCGGTAAATTAGATGAAGGTATGAGTTTCTCTGAGGCGACCGCCCTGGCCCGGGAAATGGGCTATACCGAACCGGACCCGCGAGATGATCTTTCCGGTATGGATGTGGCGCGCAAATTGTTGATTCTCGCCCGTGAAACCGGGCGGGAACTGGAGCTGTCGGATATCGAGATTGAACCTGTGCTGCCAGCCGACTTTAACGCGGAAGGTGATGTTGCGGCATTTATGGCGAATCTGGTGCGACTGGATGCTCTCTTTGCCGCGCGCGTGGCAAAGGCGCGCGATGAAGGCAAAGTATTGCGCTATGTTGGCAATATTGATGAAGATGGCGTCTGCCGCGTGAAGATTGCTGAAGTCGACGGTAACGATCCGCTGTTTAAAGTGAAAAACGGCGAAAACGCATTGGCCTTCTATAGTCACTATTATCAGCCGCTGCCGCTGGTTCTCCGCGGTTATGGCGCGGGCAATGACGTTACGGCTGCCGGCGTCTTTGCCGATCTGCTACGCACTCTTTCATGGAAGTTAGGAGTCTGACATGGTTAAAGTTTATGCTCCGGCGTCCAGTGCCAATATGAGCGTCGGGTTTGATGTGCTTGGAGCGGCAGTGACGCCTGTTGATGGTTCCTTGTTGGGGGATGTCGTGACGGTTGAAGCGGCAGAGCATTTCAGCCTCAATAACCTCGGACGGTTTGCCGATAAGCTGCCGTCGTCCCCACGAGAAAATATCGTTTATCAGTGCTGGGAACGTTTTTGCCAGGAACTGGGTAAGCAAATTCCGGTGGCGATGACTCTGGAAAAGAATATGCCGATCGGTTCTGGCTTAGGTTCCAGCGCCTGTTCGGTGGTCGCGGCGCTGGTGGCGATGAATGAACACTGCGGTAAGCCGCTCGATGATATCCGCCTGCTGGCCTTGATGGGCGAGCTGGAAGGGCGTATCTCCGGCAGCATTCATTACGACAACGTGGCACCGTGTTTTCTTGGCGGTATGCAGTTGATGATCGAAGAAAACGGCATCATCAGTCAGCAGGTACCAGGGTTTGATGAGTGGCTATGGGTGTTGGCGTATCCGGGAATTAAAGTCTCGACGGCAGAAGCGCGGGCCATTTTACCGGCGCAGTATCGCCGCCAGGATTGCATTGCTCATGGGCGGCATCTGGCGGGCTTCATTCATGCCTGCTATTCCCGCCAGCCTGAACTAGCCGCGAAGCTGATGAAAGATGTTATCGCGGAACCGTATCGTGAGCGTTTGTTGCCGGGCTTCAGGCAGGCACGGCAGGCGGTAGCGGAAATTGGCGCGGTGGCGAGTGGTATCTCCGGCTCAGGCCCGACGTTGTTCGCACTGTGTGACAAACCGGATACCGCCCGGCGCGTTGCTGATTGGCTGGGTAATAACTACCTGCAAAATCAGGAAGGTTTTGTTCATATTTGCCGGCTGGATACGGCGGGCGCACGAGTACTGGAAAACTAAATGAAACTCTATAATCTGAAAGATCACAACGAGCAGGTCAGCTTTGCGCAAGCCGTAACTCAGGGATTGGGCAAAAATCAGGGGCTGTTTTTTCCGCACGACCTACCGGAATTCAGCCTGACTGAAATTGATGAGATGCTGAAGCTGGATTTTGTCACCCGCAGCGCAAAGATCCTCTCCGCGTTTATTGGTGATGAGATCCCGCAGAACGTACTGGAAGAGCGCGTACGCGCGGCGTTTGCGTTCCCGGCTCCAGTTGCCAAAGTTGAAGGCGACATCGGTTGTCTGGAACTGTTTCACGGACCGACGCTGGCATTTAAAGATTTCGGCGGTCGCTTTATGGCGCAAGTGCTGACCCATATTGCGGGCGATAAGCCAGTGACCATTCTGACTGCGACTTCCGGCGATACCGGAGCGGCAGTAGCTCACGCTTTCTACGGTTTACCGAACGTTAACGTGGTCATCCTTTATCCGCGCGGCAAAATCAGCCCACTGCAAGAAAAACTGTTTTGTACGCTGGGGGGCAACATTGAAACCGTTGCTATTGACGGCGATTTCGATGCCTGTCAGGCGCTGGTGAAGCAGGCCTTTGATGATGAGGAACTGAAAGTAACGCTGGGGCTGAACTCCGCTAACTCTATCAACATCAGCCGCTTACTGGCGCAGATTTGTTATTACTTTGAGGCTGTAGCGCAGTTGCCGCAGGAAGCTCGTAACCAGTTGGTTGTCTCGGTGCCGAGCGGAAACTTCGGTGATTTGACGGCGGGGCTGCTGGCAAAATCACTCGGCTTACCGGTGAAGCGTTTTATCGCTGCCACTAACGTTAACGATACGGTGCCTCGTTTTCTCCGCGATGGGCAGTGGTCACCAAAAGCGACTCAGGCAACGTTATCCAATGCGATGGATGTTAGCCAGCCAAACAACTGGCCGCGCGTGGAAGAGTTGTTCCGCCGCAAAATCTGGCAACTTAAAGAGCTGGGGTATGCCGCGGTGGATGATGAAACCACTCAACAGACGATGCGCGAGTTAAAAGCGCTGGGATATATCTCGGAACCGCACGCTGCCGTAGCTTACCGTGCGTTGCGCGATCAGTTGCATCCTGGCGAATACGGCCTGTTCCTCGGCACCGCACATCCGGCGAAATTTAAAGAGAGCGTGGAAGCGATTCTCGGTGAAACGCTCGAACTGCCAAAAGAACTGGCAGAACGTGCTGATTTGCCATTACTTTCGCATAACCTTCCCGCCGATTTTGCTGCGCTGCGTAAACTGATGATGAATCATCAGTAATATCTATTGATTATCTAAAAAAGCCGGGCTTGCGTTTATGCAGTCCGGCTTTTTTGTGGAGAAAATATGGAGAAAATCGACAGGGAAAAAGGAGAAATTCTCAATAAATGCGGTAAGTTAGAGATTAGGATTGCAGAGGATAACAACGATCGTTCTCTTACCGTAATCTCCTTATATCGACCCATAACGGGCAATGATAAAAGGAGTAACCTGTGAAAAAGATGCAATCCATTGTTCTCGCACTTTCCCTGGTTCTGGTCGCTCCCATGGCAGTGCAGGCTGCGGAAATTACGTTAGTCCCGTCAGTAAAATTACAGATTGGCGATCGTGATAATCGCGGCTATTACTGGGATGGCGGTCACTGGCGGGACCACTGCTGGTGGAACAAACATTATGAGTGGCGAGGTAATCGCTGGCACCCACATGGGCCGCCGCCACCGCCGCGTCACCATAAGAAAGCGCATCATGATCATCACGGTGGTCATGGTGCAGGCAAACATCACCGCTAAATGACAAATGCCGGGTAACAATCCGGCATTCAGCGCCTGATGCGACGCTGGCGCGTTTTATCAGGCCTACGTGAATTCTGCATGCATACTTTTGTAGACCGGATAAGGCGTTCACGCCGCATCCGGCATTGACTACAAACTTAACGTAGTTCGTAACGTTTAAACACCAGTTCGTCATTGCTGGACGAGGCTTCGTCAAAGAAATAGCCTTCGCTATTAAAGCCAGTCAGTTGTTCTGGTTTGGTCAGGCGATTTTCAATAATAAAACGGCTCATCAGGCCGCGCGCTTTTTTGGCATAAAAACTAATAACTTTGAACTTGCCGTTTTTCTCATCGAGGAAAACCGGCTTAATAATCTCAGCATTCAGTTTCTTTGGTTTAACCGACTTAAAATACTCATCTGACGCCAGATTAATCACTACGCGATCGCCTTGCGCTTCGAGCGCCTCGTTCAGCTTGTTGGTGATGATATCGCCCCAGAACTGGTACAAATCTTTTCCTCTGGCGTTCTCAAGACGGATCCCCATTTCCAGACGATAAGGCTGCATTAAATCGAGTGGGCGCAGTACGCCGTACAGGCCGGAAAGCATCCGCAAATGCTGTTGGGCAAAGTCGAAATCGTCTTCGTTGAAGGTTTCGGCCTGCAAACCGGTGTAGACATCACCTTTAAACGCCAGAATTGCCTGTCGGGCATTCTCCGGCGTGAAATCTGGCTGCCAGTCATGAAAGCGGGCGGCGTTGAGACCCGCCAGTTTGTCACTGATGCGCATTAGCGTGCTAATTTGCGGAGGCGTCAGTTTTCGCGCTTCATGAATCAGTTGCTGGGTGTTGTCTAACAGCTCTGGCAGCGTATAGCGCGTAGTGGCTAACGGGCTTTGGTAATCAAGCGTTTTTGCAGGTGAAATCAATATCAGCATATCCAGTCCTTGCAGGAAATTTACTGCGACTGTAGCAAAAAAAGAGGATGAATTGATCGATAGTTGTGATTACTCCCGTGAAACATCATCCCATGCGTCAGGGGAGAGCTGGCGACTGATATCTGGATAGCGCAGGGGATCAAATACCGGGCGCACTCCAAGCTTACGCTGGCGTAGATAATCGCTGGCAATGGTATGAACCACCGGAGAGAGCAGTAAAATCGCGGTCAGATTAGTGATAGCCATACACGCCATAATAATATCAGCCAGTTGCCACATTAGAGGAAGGCTAAGTAGCGTGCTGCCAATTACCGTAGCAAAGGTGCAGATACGCAGGCACCAGAGCGCTTTGGGATTGTTCAGGCGTAAAAAAAAGAGGTTATTTTCGGCATAAATGTAGTTGGCGACGATAGAACTGAAGGCGAACAGAATAATCACTACTGTGACAAACTCCGCTCCCCATGGCCCCATTAATACCCGCATCGCTTTCTGGATAAGCTGAATACCTTCCAGAGGCATGTAGGTTACGCCGTTTCCGGCCAGCAATATCAGCATGGCGCTTGCCGTACAGATGACCAGCGTGTCGATAAAAATGCCGATCATCTGGACAATCCCCTGCGCCGCCGGATGCGGAGGCCAGGAAGCTGCTGTCGCGGCCGCGTTTGGCGTAGAACCCATCCCCGCTTCATTGGAAAACATACTGCGCTGAAAGCCGTTAGTAATCGCCTGACTTAGGGTATATCCTGCCGCGCCGCCAGCCGCTTCCTGCCAGCCAAAGGCACTCTCAAAAATGGATAAAATGATGTGAGGAAGCTGCCCAATGTGCATTGCGCAAATAACCAGACTGGTGAGTACCCAGATTAATGCCATCATTGGGATAAACCATTGCATCAGTCTGGCGACGCCACAAATACCGCGGGTTATCACCAGCAGGGCGAAAGAGGCGAGTATGATGCCAGTCATCAATGGTGGAAAATTAAACGAAAAACTCAGGGCGCGGGCAACGGAGTTTGCCTGGACGCCGCTGAAAATTAAACCGTAAGCAATGAGCAGAAAGATAGCGAACAGCACTCCCATCCAGCGCATCCCAAGTCCGCGCGCCATATACCATGCCGGACCGCCGCGGAACTGCCCATTGGCATCGCGTTCTTTATAAAGCTGGGCGAGGGAGCATTCAGCAAAAGAGGTCGCCATGCCGATAAACGCGGCAACCCACATCCAGAAGACAGCTCCAGGTCCACCGGCGGTAATAGCCAGCGCAACACCAGCCAGATTACCGCTACCCACGCGCGCGGCAAGACTGGTACATAATGATTGAAAAGAGGTTAAACCGCCCGGTTGTGGATGAATGCTTATTTTCAGACTTTTGCCAAACTGGCGAATATAGCGAAATTGAACAAGCCCGGTGCGAAAAGTAAACCAGCAGCCTGCGCCAAAGAGCAGGTAAATCATCACCGAACCCCAGAGGACGCTGTTAATAAAGGAAAAAAAATCTGGCATGCATATCCCTCTTATCGCCGGTGCGCGATGACTTTCCTGTGTTAGCGTTACTCATTGATTAAGAATTATATACGACGGGCATGGATTAATAATGCTTGCGTAGCATACATGGGATTTTGTTTAAGAATGGCGAGCAATATCAACGCAGTGTCAGAAATCCGAAACAGTCTTGCCTGTTGCTAACCCTCTCGTCGGCGGTTGCGCTGTCGTTGCGTCGTGATATCATCAGGGCAGACCGGTTACATCCCCCCTAACAAGCTGTTTAAAGAGAAATACTATTATGACGGACAAATTGACCTCCCTTCGTCAGTACACCACTGTAGTGGCCGACACTGGGGACATCGCGGCAATGAAGCTGTATCAACCGCAGGATGCGACAACCAACCCTTCTCTCATTCTTAACGCAGCGCAAATCCCGGAATACCGTAAGTTGATTGATGATGCTGTTGCCTGGGCGAAACAGCAGAGCAACGATCGCGCACAGCAGATCGTTGATGCCACTGATAAGCTGGCGGTGAACATTGGCCTGGAAATTCTGAAACTGGTTCCGGGTCGTATTTCAACTGAAGTTGATGCGCGTCTTTCCTATGATACTGAAGCGTCAATTGCGAAAGCAAAACGCCTGATTAAACTCTACAACGATGCTGGCATCAGCAACGATCGTATTCTGATTAAACTGGCGTCTACCTGGCAGGGCATCCGTGCTGCAGAACAACTGGAGAAAGAAGGTATCAACTGTAACCTGACTCTGCTGTTCTCATTCGCTCAGGCGCGCGCTTGTGCAGAAGCCGGCGTGTTCCTGATCTCTCCATTTGTTGGACGTATTCTTGACTGGTACAAAGCAAATACCGATAAGAAAGAATATGCTCCGGCAGAAGATCCGGGCGTGATTTCCGTGTCGGAAATCTACCAGTATTACAAAGAGCATGGTTATGAAACCGTGGTTATGGGCGCAAGCTTCCGTAACATCGGCGAAATTCTGGAACTGGCAGGCTGCGACCGCCTGACTATCGCACCGGCACTGCTGAAAGAGCTGGCTGAGAGCGAAGGTGTTGTTGAACGTAAACTGTCTTACACCGGCGAAGTGAAAGCGCGTCCGGCGCGTATCACCGAGTCCGAGTTCTTGTGGCAGCATAACCAGGATCCGATGGCAGTAGATAAACTGGCGGAAGGTATCCGTAAGTTTGCTGTTGACCAGGAAAAACTGGAAAAAATGATCGGCGATCTGCTGTAATCATTCTTAGCGTGACCGGGAAGTCGGTCACGCTACCTCTTCTGAAGCCTGTCTGTCACTCTCTTCGCAGTGTATCATTCTGTTTAACGAGACTGTTTAAACGGAAAAATCGTGATGAATACTTTACGTATTGGCTTAGTTTCCATCTCTGATCGCGCATCCAGCGGCGTTTATCAGGATAAAGGCATTCCTGCGCTGGAAGAATGGCTGACATCGGCACTGACCACGCCATTTGAACTGGAAACCCGCTTAATCCCCGATGAGCAAGCGATCATTGAGCAAACGTTGTGTGAGCTGGTAGATGAAATGAGTTGTCATCTGGTGCTCACAACGGGCGGAACTGGCCCGGCGCGTCGTGATGTGACGCCTGATGCGACGCTGGCAGTGGCCGATCGCGAGATGCCGGGATTTGGTGAACAGATGCGCCAGATTAGCCTGCATTTTGTACCAACCGCGATCCTTTCGCGTCAGGTGGGGGTGATTCGTAAACAGGCAGTGATCCTTAATTTGCCTGGTCAGCCGAAATCCATTAAAGAGACGCTGGAAGGGGTGAAGGACGCCGAAGGTAACGTTGTGGTGCACGGTATTTTTGCCAGCGTACCTTACTGTATTCAGTTGCTGGAAGGACCATACGTTGAAACGGCACCGGAAGTGGTTGCGGCATTCAGACCAAAGAGCGCAAGACGAGAAGTTAGCGAATAAAAAATCTCCCCATGCGGGGGACGCTGATACTGATGGAAAACATAAAATTGCTTGATGCGCTACGCTTATCAGGCCTGCGTGATTTCTGCAATATATTGAATTTGCATGACTATGTAGGCCGGATAAGGCGTTCACGCCGCATCCGGCATGAATAAAGCGCACGTTATTAACAATCTGAGCTCCCCCTGAGCGGGGGAGCTCAAACAATTAGTGGGATTCACCAATCGGCAGAACGGTGCGGCCAAACTGCTCGTTCAGCACTTCCCCCATCGCCAGATAGATTGCGCTGGCGCCGCAGATCAGACCAATCCAACCTGCAAAGTGGATGATCGCTTCGTTACCGGCAATGTTACCGATAGCCAGCAGAGCAAATAGCACGGTCAGGCTGAAGAAAACGAATTGCAGAACGCGCGCGCTTTTCAACGTACCAAAGAACATAAACAGCGTAAATACGCCCCACAGTCCCAGATAAACACCGAGGAACTGCGCATTTGGCGCGTCGGTCAGACCCATTTTTGGCATCAACAAAATAGCAACCAGCGTCAGCCAGAAAGAACCGTAGGAGGTAAAGGCGGTTAAACCGAACGTGTTGCCTTTTTTATATTCCAGCAGACCAGCAAAGATTTGCGCGATGCCGCCGTAGAAGATGCCCATGGCAAGAATAATACCGTCCAGAGCAAAATAACCCACGTTGTGCAGGTTAAGCAGAATGGTGGTCATGCCGAAGCCCATCAGGCCCAGCGGTGCCGGATTAGCCAACTTAGTGTTGCCCATAATTCCTCAAAATCATCATTGAATGAATGGTGAAATAATTTCCCTGAATAACTGTAGTGATTTCAGGGCGCGGCATAATAATCAGCCGATGGGGCAGTGTCTACGATCTTTTGAGGGGAAAATAAAAATTTTCCCCGGTGTCCGGTATTAGACCTGAGTGGCGATAACCATCCGGCGCAGGCAGGCAATTTGCAACACGGCAGGAATAGTGACGCGGTAAGCGCTACCGCTGATGGCTTTAACACCGTTTAAGGCTGCACCGACCGGGCCGCCAAGGCCCGCGCCACGCAGCAGACCATGTCCAAGCACACTCATTGCCGCGTGGGTACGCAAAATGCGGGTCAGTTGGCTGGAAAGCAGATGCGATACGCCTTTTGCCAGCAGTTTGTCTTTCATCAGTAATGGCAGCAGTTCTTCCAGCTCATTAACCCTTGCATCGACCGCTTGCAGAAATTCCTGCTTATGTCCCTCATCCATTTTCTTCCAGGTATTGCGCAGAAATTGTTCGAGTAACTGTTGTTCAATTTCAAAGGTGGACATCTCTTTATCGGCTTTCAGTTTCAGCCGTTTTGAGACATCCAACAAAATGACCCGGTACAATTTACCGTGTCCGCGAAGTTTATTGGCGATGCTATCACCGCCAAAATGTTGTAATTCTCCGGCAATCAACTGCCAGTTGCGGCGATGTTGCTCGGGATGTCCTTCCATCGATTTAAACAATTCGTTGCGCATCAACACGCTGGACAGACGAGTTTTACCTTTATCGTTATGAGTAAGTAATCGGGCGAAGTTTGCCAACTGTTCTTCGCTGCAATGTTGTAGAAAATCTAAATCTGAGTCATGTAGGTAGTTGACGTTCATGTCATTGTGGCTTCTGTATTAAAAGGTTAGTCGTCGCCGATAACTTTCAGCGTGGCCATATCGGACGAATTTACCGTATGACCGGAAAAGGTGATTTTTGACACGCAGCGTTTGTTGTCGTTGTCGCTGTTGATGTTGATCCAGTTGGTTGTTTGCCCCTCTTTGATTTCAGAAGGCACGCTCAGGCTTTGGCTGGCGCTACGGGCAGCCTTGAAATAAACCGATGCACCGCTCAGCTGTAAATCACCGTGATCAGCGGTGAGTTGTATACGTTTAACAACGCGGCAAACAGGCAGCTTTAGTGCCAGATCGTTGGTTTCGTTACGTGGCATGGCAATAACGCCGAGTATTTTATGGTCATTGGCCTGTGCGGTATTGCACAACATCAGGCCAAGCGCCAGACAGGTGGAAATCTTCAACGCGGATTTCATGAGAGATTCTCTTAGCGGAGAGCGGTAGGGGAATGAATGGTCCATTTTACCGCTGGCAGGAAAAAGATTCAGGCGCGTAATCTTTTCTTTTTATTACAATTTTTCCATGAATATAAAAGCGTTAATTATCTATTTTGTGAATGCAATAATTCCCTGTTTCTTCCCCTTTTCCTGCATATCGCGAAGTTTCTGCGTAAAAGCACAAAAAATTTTTGCATCTCCCCCTTGATGACGTGGGTTACGACCCCATTTAGTAGTCAACCGCAGTGAGTGAGTCTGCAAAAAAATGAAATTGGGCAGTTGAAACCAGATGTTTCGCCCCTATTACAGACTCACAACCACATGATGACCGAATATAAAGTGGAGACGTTTAGATGGGTAAAATTATTGGTATCGACCTGGGTACTACCAACTCTTGTGTAGCGATTATGGATGGCACCACTCCGCGTGTGCTGGAGAACGCCGAAGGCGATCGCACCACACCTTCTATCATTGCCTATACCCAGGATGGTGAAACTCTGGTTGGTCAGCCGGCTAAACGTCAGGCAGTGACAAACCCGCAAAACACCCTGTTTGCGATTAAACGCCTGATTGGCCGCCGCTTCCAGGACGAAGAAGTACAGCGTGATGTTTCCATCATGCCGTTCAAAATTATTGCTGCTGATAACGGTGACGCTTGGGTCGAAGTTAAAGGCCAGAAAATGGCACCGCCGCAGATTTCTGCTGAAGTGCTGAAAAAAATGAAGAAAACCGCTGAAGATTACCTGGGCGAACCGGTAACTGAAGCTGTTATTACCGTACCGGCATACTTTAACGATGCTCAGCGTCAGGCAACAAAAGACGCAGGCCGTATCGCTGGTCTGGAAGTAAAACGTATCATCAACGAACCGACCGCAGCTGCGCTGGCTTACGGTCTGGACAAAGGTACTGGCAACCGTACTATCGCGGTTTATGACCTGGGTGGTGGTACTTTCGATATTTCTATTATCGAAATCGACGAAGTTGATGGCGAAAAAACCTTCGAAGTTCTGGCAACCAACGGTGATACCCACCTGGGTGGTGAAGACTTCGACAGCCGTCTGATCAACTACCTGGTTGAAGAATTCAAGAAAGATCAGGGCATTGACCTGCGCAACGATCCGCTGGCAATGCAGCGCCTGAAAGAAGCGGCAGAAAAAGCGAAAATCGAACTTTCTTCCGCTCAGCAGACCGACGTTAACCTGCCGTACATCACTGCAGACGCGACCGGTCCGAAACACATGAACATCAAAGTGACTCGCGCAAAACTGGAAAGCCTGGTGGAAGACCTGGTGAACCGTTCCATCGAGCCGCTGAAAGTTGCACTGCAGGACGCTGGCCTGTCCGTATCTGATATCGACGACGTTATCCTCGTTGGTGGTCAGACTCGTATGCCAATGGTTCAGAAGAAAGTTGCTGAGTTCTTTGGTAAAGAGCCGCGTAAAGACGTTAACCCGGACGAAGCTGTAGCCATCGGTGCTGCTGTTCAGGGTGGTGTTCTGACTGGTGACGTAAAAGACGTACTGCTGCTGGACGTTACCCCGCTGTCTCTGGGTATCGAAACCATGGGCGGTGTAATGACGACGCTTATCGCGAAAAACACCACTATCCCGACCAAGCACAGCCAGGTGTTCTCTACCGCTGAAGACAACCAGTCTGCGGTAACCATCCACGTGCTGCAGGGTGAACGTAAACGTGCGGCTGATAACAAATCTCTGGGTCAGTTCAACCTGGATGGTATCAACCCGGCACCGCGCGGCATGCCGCAGATCGAAGTGACCTTCGATATCGATGCTGACGGTATCCTGCACGTTTCCGCGAAAGATAAAAACAGCGGTAAAGAGCAGAAGATCACCATCAAAGCTTCTTCTGGTCTGAACGAAGATGAAATCCAGAAAATGGTACGTGACGCGGAAGCGAATGCTGAAGCTGACCGTAAGTTTGAAGAGCTGGTACAGACCCGTAACCAGGGCGACCATCTGCTGCACAGCACTCGTAAGCAGGTTGAAGAAGCAGGCGACAAACTGCCGGCTGACGACAAAACTGCTATCGAATCTGCGCTGACTGCACTGGAAACCGCTCTGAAAGGTGAAGACAAAGCCGCTATCGAAGCGAAAATGCAGGAACTGGCGCAGGTTTCTCAGAAACTGATGGAAATCGCCCAGCAGCAACATGCCCAGCAGCAGACTGCCGGTGCTGATGCTTCTGCAAACAACGCGAAAGATGACGATGTTGTCGACGCCGAGTTTGAAGAAGTCAAAGACAAAAAATAATCGCTCTATAAACGGGTAATTATACTGACACGGGCGAAGGGGATTTTCCTCTCCGCCCGTGCATTCATCCAGGGGCAAATAAAAAGAGATGGCTAAGCAAGACTATTACGAGATTTTAGGCGTTTCCAAATCAGCGGAAGAGCGTGAAATCAAAAAGGCCTACAAACGCCTGGCCATGAAATATCACCCGGACCGTAACCAGGGTGATAAAGAGGCCGAAGCGAAATTTAAAGAGATCAAGGAAGCTTATGAAGTTCTGACCGATTCGCAAAAACGCGCGGCATACGATCAGTATGGTCATGCGGCGTTTGAGCAAGGCGGCATGGGCGGCGGCGGTTTTGGCGGCGGCGCAGACTTCAGCGATATTTTTGGTGACGTTTTCGGCGATATTTTTGGCGGCGGACGTGGTCGTCAACGTGCGGCACGTGGTGCTGATTTACGCTATAACATGGAGCTCACCCTCGAAGAAGCTGTACGTGGCGTGACCAAAGAGATCCGCATTCCGACTCTGGAAGAGTGTGATGTTTGCCACGGTAGCGGTGCAAAACCAGGCACGCAGCCGCAGACCTGTCCGACCTGTCATGGTTCTGGTCAGGTGCAGATGCGCCAGGGTTTCTTCGCCGTACAGCAGACCTGTCCACACTGTCAGGGCCGCGGTACGCTGATCAAAGATCCGTGCAACAAATGTCATGGTCATGGTCGTGTTGAGCGCAGTAAAACGCTGTCCGTTAAAATCCCGGCAGGGGTGGATACAGGTGACCGCATCCGTCTTGCGGGCGAAGGTGAAGCGGGCGAACACGGCGCACCAGCAGGCGATTTGTATGTTCAGGTTCAGGTTAAACAGCACCCGATTTTCGAGCGTGAAGGCAACAACCTGTATTGCGAAGTACCAATCAACTTTGCTATGGCTGCACTTGGTGGCGAAATCGAAGTCCCGACCCTTGATGGTCGCGTCAAACTGAAAGTGCCTGGCGAAACCCAGACCGGCAAGCTGTTCCGTATGCGCGGTAAAGGCGTGAAGTCTGTCCGTGGCGGCGCACAGGGCGATCTGCTGTGTCGCGTAGTTGTCGAAACACCGGTAGGCCTGAACGAGAAGCAGAAACAGTTGTTACAAGAGCTGCAAGAAAGCTTCGGTGGCCCAACCGGCGAACACAACAGCCCGCGTTCGAAGAGCTTCTTTGATGGCGTGAAGAAGTTTTTCGACGATCTGACTCGCTAACCTCCCCAAAAGCCTGCCCGTGGGCAGGCCAGGGTAAAAATAGGGTGCGTTGAAGATATGCGAGCGAGCACCTGTAAAGTGGCGGGGATCACTCCCCGCCGTTGCTCTTACTCGGATTCGTAAGCCGTGAAAACAGCAACCTCCGTCTGGCCAGTTCGGATGTGAACCTCACAGAGGTCTTTTCTCGTTACCAGCGCCGCCACTACGGCGGTGATACAGATGACGATCAGGGCGACAATCATCGCCTTATGCTGCTTCATTGCTCTCTTCTCCTTGACCTTACGGTCAGTAAGAGGCACTCTACATGTGTTCAGCATATAGGGGGCCTCGGGTTGATGGTAAAATATCACTCGGGGCTTTTCTCTATCTGCCATCCAGCTAATGCCTGAGACAGACAGCCTCAAGCACCCACCGTTATTATACTTCGCATTTAATTAACTTCTGTTTTATCAATTATTTTTCTGAAGACGTCTCGCATTTTTGTAGAATTAATTTTTAGCGTATCACTGATTTTAACTTTCTGATGTCTTTTAATTTACAAAAAGGAGCGTGTAAAACAAATCTTAAATTTATGCTGTACCTGAATGGAGAGTTATTACTTGAGGACGTAATCGCTTTCACTAATGATAAATACGCAATACTGAAACTGAATTGTCATTTCATGATTAAAATATGCCTATAAATCAAAGGGTGATTTAAAAAATAGACACATTTTTTGAAACACGATAGTTCTTCACTTGATTGCAAAGTATTCTGCGATCTCCATCACGCTTCGACTCCTGGCTTTAAATATACTTTCCTGGTTGTTCTTAATAAAAATGAATTATCTGATGTATTAGTTTCGATGGAATCATAAAAACAATGAATGGAGAGTATTTTATATGTCAGCCAGAAGACGAGTTCTTATTGCATGTGCCCTGACAACGGCTATCTGCCATTTCCCGGCATATTCTTCATTAGAATATAAAGGTGCTTTCGGCTCAATAAATGCGGGTTATGCCGACTGGAATAGCGGATTTGTAAACACCCATCGTGGTGAAGTATGGAAAGTGACTGCGGACTTTGGGGTTAACTTCAAAGAAGCAGAGTTTTACTCCTTTTATGAAAGTAATGTGCTTAACCATGCTGTAGCAGGGCGAAATCATACGGTTTCTGCAATGACGCATGTCAGACTCTTTGACTCCGATATGACATTCTTTGGCAAGATTTATGGCCAATGGGATAACTCATGGAGTGACGATCTGGATATGTTTTACGGTTTAGGCTACCTCGGCTGGAATGGTGAATGGGGATTTTTTAAACCGTATATTGGATTACATAACCAATCTGGAGACTATGTATCAGCTAAATATGGTCAAACGAATGGCTGGAATGGTTATGTTGTTGGCTGGACAGCAGTATTACCTTTTACGTTATTTGACGAGAAATTTGTTTTATCTAACTGGAATGAAATAGAACTGGACAGAAATGATGCCTATACGGAGCAACAATTTGGCCGTAATGGGCTGAATGGCGGTTTAACATTAGCCTGGAAATTTTATCCTCGTTGGAAAGCCAGTGTGACGTGGCGTTATTTTGATAATAAATTGGGCTACGATGGTTTTGGCGATCAAATGATTTATATGCTTGGTTATGATTTCTAATTTTTTATCAGGGAATTATTATGAAGAAAACATTAATGGCCAGTTTGATCGGCCTTGCAGTTTGCACAGGAAATGTTTTTAACCCTGCGTTAGCAGCAGAAACTAAACAACCTAACTTAGTCATCATTATGGCTGATGATTTAGGCTATGGTGATTTGGCAACCTATGGTCATCAGATTGTTAAAACCCCTAATATCGACAGGCTTGCTCAGGAAGGGGTCAAATTTACTGACTACTATGCTCCTGCTCCCTTAAGTTCACCTTCACGCGCAGGGCTATTAACAGGCCGGATGCCATTTCGTACAGGCATTCGCTCATGGATCCCAGCGGGAAAAGATGTGGCGCTGGGGCGTAATGAATTAACCATTGCTAATTTGCTAAAAGCGCAAGGATACGACACGGCGATGATGGGTAAACTACATCTTAATGCTGGTGGCGATCGACTTGATCAGCCACAAGCTAAAGATATGGGGTTTGATTATTCGCTGGTCAATACGGCTGGATTTGTCACAGATGCGACGCTGGATAATGCTAAGGAGCGACCGCGTTATGGCATGGTCTACCCGACTGGCTGGCTGCGTAACGGGCAACCTACTCCGCGAGCCGATAAAATGAGCGGAGAGTATGTCAGTTCAGAAGTTGTCAATTGGTTGGATAATAAAAAGGATAGCAACCCTTTCTTCCTCTATGTCGCTTTTACTGAAGTACACAGCCCGCTGGCTTCGCCAAAACAGTACCTCGATATGTACTCACAATATATGAGTGCGTATCAGAAGCAGCATCCTGATTTATTTTATGGTGATTGGGCAGACAAACCCTGGCGTGGTACAGGGGAATATTATGCCAATATCAGTTATCTGGATGCACAGGTCGGAAAGGTACTGGATAAAATCAAAGCGATGGGTGAAGAAGACAACACAATCGTTATTTTTACCAGTGACAATGGCCCGGTCACACGTGAAGCACGTAAGGTCTATGAGCTGAACCTGGCAGGGGAAACGGATGGATTACGCGGTCGTAAAGATAATCTTTGGGAAGGCGGGATCCGTGTCCCGGCTATTATTAAATATGGTAAACATCTTCCACAGGGAATGGTTTCAGATACGCCTGTTTATGGTCTCGACTGGATGCCTACCCTGGCGAAAATGATGAATTTTAAACTGCCAGCCGATCGTACCTTCGATGGTGAATCATTAGTTCCTGTCCTTGAGAACAAAACGCTAAAACGTGAGAAACCGCTAATCTTCGGAATTGACATGCCATTTCAGGATGATCCGACAGATGAATGGGCAATCCGTGATGGTGACTGGAAAATGATCATCGACCGTAATAATAAACCGAAGTATTTATACAACCTTAAAACCGATCGTTTTGAAACTATGAATCTGATAGGCAAAAAAGCAGATATTGAAAAACAAATGTATGGTAAATTCTTAAAATACAAATCTGATATTGATAATGATTCATTAATGAAAGCCCGAGGCGATAAACCAGAAGCGGTGACCTGGGGTTAATCTAATAATTATAACTAATGTGAAGTATGCCATTTAGGGCAGTGCCCGCCTGATTCAGTGCATGCACTGAATCAGGTTCTTTTCCTGGCAACCGGACTATCCCGAACAGACTGAAGAATACAAACATCTGGCAACAATTCACAGGGAGTGGATATGTTTTCCAACGTAAATGTCGATTGCTGCAAAACACTGGGTTGTAAAAATCTGGGGGTGCTGAATAGCGTGGATTATATTGCGCAGGGGAAAAATATTTTATGTCGGGAGTGTGGCTATTTGTTTCCAGTGATATCTGAACGCTCTCTGAATCTTTATCGTAATATCGTTAATCATTCATGGCGAGGCGTGATTCAACAGTGTCCTGCTTGCGGGAGCACATCTCTGAAAAAATATGGTTATTCAGCACAGGGCCAGCGAAGAATGTATTGTCATCATTGCGATAAAACATTTATTAGTCTGGAACATATAAATACAACTCCGCGGAGAACTCAACTGGCATTGATGATTGAGCAAGGCGTTTCACTTACAGATATCAGAAACTCATTATTGCTTAATAGTACCGGACTTAACCGTGAATTAATAAAATTAGCGCGGGAAGCAAATTATAAAGAAAGCCGGCAGTTCATCTCTGCTTTTGATATTTCCCTTAGTACCCGTGCCTTTCGTGTAAAGTATAATGGTAGCAATAACTATCTTTATATACTGGTTACCGCAGAAGAACAAAGCGGTAGAGTTGTTGCTATTTCAACCAATTACTCTCCACTTGCCGTAGAGCAACATTATCAATATACATCAAGCTATGAAGAACGTATGCCTCCCGGCACGCTGGTACATCACGTGCAACGCAAAGAGTTACTCACTATGCGGCGTGAAACATTATTTGATATTGATTATGGTCCTGCTGTTTTACATCAAAACGATCCAGGGATGTTGGTAAAGCCTGTACTTCCCGCTTATCGCCATTTTGAACTGGTCAGAATACTGACCCATGAGCACACCCTAAATGTTCAGCATTATCTTGATCAAGAGTGTTTCATATTAGGCGGCTGTTTGATGGCTAACCTTCAGGATATACGCCATGGTCGGTGCCATATTTCTTTTGTGAAAGAACGCGGGACTGCGCCAGTATGTCTGGAGGCCGTATCACGATTGTTTCTTAGCGGTGGTGTGCGAAACAATGTCTGGCGCGCATTTTCTACCCGTGACTATTCCATGGCTGTTTGCAACCTTACCGGGAGTAAGAAGATTAACGATATGAAACGAGCGACGTTGAAAAGCGCCAGTGGTTTTATAAATTACGTGGAACGTCATCCTTTTCTGCCATCGATAAACCGCATGTCACCAGCTAACGTTGCCTCAACGTTAGATTATCTGAAGCATCTCTGGAACAGACAACTGTCATAACCCACGATTTAATGATGACTTTTCTGAATAAAACATCATGAAAACGTGACATTAGGCTATGATTAATTTTGCTTAAGATCACCTGCAACCCTTCCTGGTGGTCAAAAAACCTCATCATTGTGGATGTCACTATCCTTTGAATGATTCGTAAAAAACGAGTAATTCCTACTATATAATCTGATTTTAACGATGATTCCTGCAGAGTAAGATAGTAAAAACGATCTATTCACCTTAAAGAGTAATAAAAAGTGAAACACCTGCATCGATTCTTTAGCAGTGATGCCTCGGGAGGCATTATTCTCATTATTGCCGCTGTTCTGGCGATGATTATGGCCAACAGCGGCGCAACCAGCGGATGGTATCATGACTTCCTTGAGACGCCAGTTCAGCTCCGGGTTGGTTCGCTTGAGATCAACAAAAACATGCTGTTATGGATAAATGACGCTCTGATGGCAGTATTTTTCCTGCTGGTCGGTCTGGAAGTTAAGCGTGAGTTAATGCAAGGTTCGTTGGCGAGTCTGCGTCAGGCTGCGTTTCCGGTTATCGCCGCCATCGGCGGAATGATCGTTCCGGCATTGCTCTATCTGGCCTTTAACTATGCCGATCCCATCACTCGCGAGGGATGGGCGATTCCGGCTGCAACTGATATCGCCTTTGCGCTGGGAGTCCTGGCACTGCTGGGAAGCCGTGTACCGTTGGCTCTGAAGATCTTCTTGATGGCGCTGGCGATTATCGACGATCTGGGCGCTATCATCATTATCGCCTTGTTCTACACGAATGATCTGTCAATGGCCTCGCTCGGCGTTGCGGCTGTCGCGATAGCCGTACTCGCCGCATTGAATATTTGTGGCGTACGCCGTACGGGAATTTATATTCTGGTTGGCGTGGTGCTGTGGACTGCGGTATTGAAGTCGGGAGTCCATGCAACGCTGGCAGGCGTCATTGTCGGCTTCTTTATTCCGTTGAAAGAGAAGCATGGGCGTTCCCCAGCTAAGCGTCTGGAGCATGTATTACATCCGTGGGTGGCGTATCTGATTTTGCCTCTGTTTGCATTTGCTAATGCCGGCGTCTCTTTACAGGGGGTTACGTTGGATGGTCTGGCCTCCATTCTGCCGTTGGGGATTATCGCGGGGTTGCTGATTGGCAAGCCGCTGGGTATTAGCCTGTTCTGCTGGCTGGCGTTGCGTTTGAAAGTGGCGCATTTGCCGGAAGGAACGACTTACCCGCAAATTATGGCGGTTGGGATCCTGTGCGGTATCGGTTTTACTATGTCTATCTTTATTGCCAGCCTGGCCTTTGGTAGCGTAGATCCAGAACTGATTAACTGGGCAAAATTAGGCATTCTGGTGGGCTCGATCTCTTCGGCAGTAATTGGATATAGCTGGTTACGTGTTCGTTTACGTCCATCAGTTTGACAGGACTATGTACCGGGGAGCCATAAACGGCTCCCTTTTTATTCTTATCAGGGAGAGAAATGAGCATGTCTCATATCAATTACAACCACTTGTATTACTTCTGGCATGTCTACAAAGAAGGTTCCGTGGTTGGTGCAGCGGAAGCGCTTTATTTAACGCCACAAACCATCACCGGGCAAATCAGGGCGCTGGAAGAGCGTTTGCAAGGGAAATTATTTAAGCGCAAAGGACGGGGGCTGGAGCCCAGCGAATTGGGCGAACTGGTTTATCGCTATGCCGATAAAATGTTCACATTGAGCCAGGAAATGCTGGATATTGTGAATTATCGCAAAGAGTCCAATTTGCTGTTTGATGTTGGTGTGGCCGATGCGCTTTCCAAACGTTTGGTTAGTCGCGTGCTGAATGCCGCAGTGGTAGAAGGAGAGGCAATTCATCTTCGTTGCTTTGAATCTACCCACGAGATGCTACTGGAACAGTTAAGTCAGCATAAACTGGACATGATAATTTCCGATTGTCCGATAGACTCCACGCAGCAGGAAGGGCTGTTTTCCGTGAGAATTGGGGAATGCGGCGTGAGCTTCTGGTGTACAAATCCACCACCGGAAAAACCGTTCCCTGCTTGTCTGGAGGAACGGCGGTTATTGATTCCAGGGCGCCGCTCTATGCTGGGGCGCAAATTGCTTAACTGGTTCAACTCCCAGGGATTAAATGTCGAGATTCTTGGCGAGTTTGATGATGCCGCATTGATGAAAGCATTTGGTGCAATGCACAATGCGATTTTTGTGGCGCCGACGCTTTACGCACAGGACTTCTACGCAGATGAGGCTATTGTCGAAATTGGTCGCGTTGAGAATGTGATGGAAGAGTACCATGCCATATTTGCTGAACGGATGATTCAGCATCCGGCGGTACAGCGTATTTGTAATACGGATTACTCTGCGCTTTTTAGCCCAGCGGCGCGTTAATCGGTAGCTCCCCCAAAGGCAAAATGGGGGAGACGGGTTAGTTGCATATAACCGCGATTTGGGAATGAACTTTAATGGTATTTTTTGTATGTTGTGACTCCGCACACTCAATGATTATCCCGTTATAATGATATTTACGTCTCTAATGAGCAATACTTTTCATCAGGGTTATACATTCGTTGATAGCTTGAAGGTATTTTTTAATTTCCTGACTAAGATGGCCTTTATATTTGTCTATTTCCCGGTGCTTCCCGTTTTGCGATATCTCCAGGCGTTCATAAAATGACTGGAGATTGTTGCAGGCCTCATAAAATGTTTCAGGCGTATATAAATTTGAGTATATTTCCTGATTGAAGTTTATCTTTAAGAAATTAATGAATTTTAGATAGCAATCATGGGATATCTTAATATTATCAGAAATATATTTATTTGTCCTGTCATCAAAAACATACAGACTAAGTAATGTAATATTCTGATGTTGTAAAAAAGAAAATTGAACAGTGTGTTCTATGAGTTTACATCTATAAAAATGTGCGTCTATCAGATGAGTGTGTTGAAAAAAAACATGAATAGCCGGCGATGGTGTAGGTAAATGTTGGCTTCTGTAAAAATCGTCAAATAATATTATGAACTCAGCTTTATAATCGCAAAATATTTTTAATAGCTCATATTTTCTTGTTTTTTTACTAACATATCTTCTGCTGTATTTGATTTATAAAGGTAATGTGGCGAAGTATAGATACCATCTGTCATTATCATTCCTTGAAGGTGAATAATTTTTTACACTTTATTTTAAGAGTAAATACGACTACTATCAAAAATCGCTCATTCTTTTTAATAAAAGCAAGAGAAATGAATGTTTAATATATGTTGAATATTGTTGGTGATTTATAAGATTTAATAAGCAGATATTTATAGATGGTTAAAGTATATGAAAAATTAATTCAGAAATAGATCCGCCTTGAGTTTAATTCCTCATTTTGCACCAACCTTCCCAATTTTTATCGAAACTTTTAGATTGAGTAGAGAATCTTATTCAGACTGCATCAGTCGAGTCGTATTGTGAACCCACAAAGAGTGCGGATTTAGTGGGTAATCATAGCGGGAGCTTTGCATGAACTCGCAGCCGTTGAGACTCTGTCAATCGGCTTTGTGTTCTCACAAAAACGACAGGCATAAAAAAACCCGCTTGCGCGGGCTTTTTCACAAAGCTTCAGCAAATTGGCGATTAAGCCAGTTTGTTGATCTGTGCAGTCAGGTTAGCCTTATGACGTGCAGCTTTGTTTTTGTGGATCAGACCTTTAGCAGCCTGACGGTCCACGATCGGTTGCATTTCGTTAAATGCTTTCTGTGCAGCAGCTTTGTCGCCAGCTTCGATAGCTGCGTATACTTTCTTGATGAAAGTACGCATCATAGAGCGACGGCTTGCGTTGTGCTTACGAGCCTTTTCAGACTGAATGGCGCGCTTCTTAGCTGATTTGATATTAGCCAAGGTCCAACTCCCAAATGTGTTCTATATGGACAATTCAAAGGCCGAGGAATATGCCCTTTTAGCCTTCTTTTGTCAATGGATTTGTGCAAATAAGCGCCGTTAATGTGCCGACGCTCGTTACGTAGTGATGGCGCAGGATTCTACCAGCTTGCGTGGTGCGAATACAGCTTTTCCACGATAAAAATTGCAGCAGGCGGTCAGTTTCTTCCCGTGATTTGCGCCATAGCAATGAAAAGCCACTTCTTTCTGATTTCGGTACCCAATCGCCGGTTAACCTTGACCGCTGTACAAGGTATACTCGGACGATTTTCACTGTTTTGAGCCAGACATGAAGCTGATACGCGGCATACATAATCTCAGCCAGGCCCCACAGGAGGGGTGTGTGCTGACTATTGGTAATTTTGACGGCGTGCATCGCGGCCATCGCGCGCTGTTGCAGGGCTTGCAGGAAGAAGGGCGCAAACGCAGTTTGCCAGTGATGGTGATGATTTTTGAGCCTCAACCGCTGGAGCTGTTTGCGACTGATAAAGCCCCGGCACGCCTGACCAGGATGCGGGAAAAACTGCGTTACCTCGCTGAGTGCGGCGTGGATTACGTGCTGTGCGTGCGTTTTGACAGACGCTTTGCGGCGCTGACAGCGCAAAATTTCATCAGTGATCTTCTGGTGAAGCATTTGCGGGTAAAATTTCTTGCTGTCGGCGATGATTTCCGCTTTGGCGCTGGTCGTGAAGGCGATTTCTTGTTATTACAGAAAGCTGGCGCTGAATATGGCTTCGACATCACCAGCACGCAAACTTTCTGCGAAGGTGGTGTGCGTATCAGCAGCACCGCCGTGCGTCAGGCACTGGCGGATGACAATCTGGTCCTGGCCGAAAGTTTACTGGGGCACCCGTTTGCCATCTCCGGGCGTGTTGTTCACGGTGATGAGCTAGGGCGCACTATTGGTTTCCCGACGGCGAATGTGCCGCTGCGTCGTCAGGTTTCCCCGGTTAAAGGGGTTTATGCGGTGGAAGTGCTGGGCCTCGGCGAAAAGCCGTTGCCTGGTGTCGCAAACATCGGAACGCGCCCAACGGTTGCAGGTATTCGCCAGCAACTGGAAGTGCATTTATTAGATGTTGTAATGGACCTTTACGGTCGCCATATACAAGTAGTGCTGCGTAAAAAAATACGCAATGAGCAGCGATTTGCGTCGCTGGACGAACTGAAAGCGCAGATTGCGCGTGATGAATTAACCGCCCGCGAATTTTTTGGGCTAACAAAACCGGCTTAAGCCTGTTATGTAATCAAACCGAAATACGGAACTGAGAATCTGATGAGTGACTATAAATCAACCCTGAATTTGCCGGAAACAGGGTTCCCGATGCGTGGCGATCTCGCCAAGCGCGAACCGGGAATGCTGGCGCGTTGGACTGATGATGATCTGTACGGCATCATCCGTGCGGCTAAAAAAGGCAAAAAAACCTTCATTTTGCATGATGGCCCTCCTTATGCGAATGGCAGCATTCATATTGGTCACTCGGTTAACAAGATTCTGAAAGACATTATCATTAAGTCCAAAGGGCTTTCTGGGTATGACTCGCCGTATGTGCCCGGTTGGGACTGCCATGGTCTGCCGATCGAGCTGAAAGTAGAGCAAGAATACGGTAAGCCAGGTGAGAAATTCACCGCTGCTGAGTTCCGCGCTAAGTGCCGTGAATACGCGGCTACCCAGGTTGACGGTCAGCGCAAAGACTTTATCCGTCTGGGCGTGCTGGGCGACTGGTCGCACCCGTACCTGACCATGGACTTCAAAACGGAAGCCAACATCATCCGCGCGCTGGGTAAAATCATTGGCAACGGTCATCTGCACAAAGGCGCTAAGCCGGTGCACTGGTGTGTTGACTGCCGTTCTGCGCTGGCTGAAGCGGAAGTTGAGTATTACGACAAAACTTCTCCGTCCATCGACGTCGCTTTCCAGGCGGTCGATCAGGATGCGCTGAAAGCAAAATTTGGCGCAAGCAACGTTAACGGCCCCATTTCGCTGGTTATCTGGACCACCACGCCGTGGACACTGCCTGCTAACCGTGCAATCTCCATTGCACCTGATTTCGACTATGCGCTGGTGCAGATCGACGGCCAGGCCGTGATTCTGGCGAAAGATCTGGTAGAAAGCGTAATGCAGCGTATCGGCGTTACCGATTACACCATTCTTGGCACGGTGAAAGGTGCCGAGCTGGAGTTGCTGCGCTTTACCCATCCGTTTATGGACTTCGATGTTCCGGCAATTCTCGGTGATCACGTTACGCTGGATGCTGGTACCGGTGCCGTTCATACCGCGCCTGGTCACGGCCCGGATGACTATGTGATCGGTCAGAAATACGGTCTGGAAACCGCTAACCCGGTTGGCCCGGACGGCACTTATCTGCCAGGCACTTACCCGACTCTGGATGGCGTTAACGTTTTCAAAGCGAACGATATTGTCATTGCATTGTTGCAGGAAAAAGGTGCGCTGTTGCACGTTGAGAAAATGCAACACAGCTACCCGTGCTGCTGGCGTCACAAAACGCCGATCATTTTCCGCGCGACACCTCAGTGGTTTGTCAGCATGGACCAGAAAGGTCTACGTGCGCAGTCGCTGAAAGAGATTAAAGGCGTACAGTGGATCCCGGACTGGGGCCAGGCGCGTATTGAATCAATGGTTGCTAACCGTCCTGACTGGTGTATTTCCCGTCAGCGCACCTGGGGCGTACCGATGTCACTGTTCGTGCATAAAGACACTGAAGAGCTGCATCCGCGTACCCTCGAACTGATGGAGGAAGTGGCGAAACGCGTTGAAGTTGACGGTATCCAGGCGTGGTGGGATCTCGATGCGAAAGAGCTCCTCGGCGACGACGCTGACCAGTACGTGAAAGTGCCGGATACGCTGGACGTGTGGTTTGACTCCGGGTCTACCCACTCTTCCGTTGTCGACGTGCGCCCGGAATTTGCCGGTCACGCTGCTGACATGTATCTGGAAGGTTCTGACCAGCACCGTGGCTGGTTCATGTCTTCTTTGATGATCTCCACCGCGATGAAAGGCAAAGCGCCGTATCGTCAGGTACTGACTCATGGCTTCACCGTGGATGGTCAGGGTCGTAAGATGTCCAAATCCATCGGCAACACCGTTTCGCCGCAGGATGTGATGAACAAACTGGGCGCGGATATTCTGCGTCTGTGGGTGGCATCAACTGATTACACCGGTGAAATGGCCGTTTCTGACGAGATCCTGAAACGTGCTGCCGACAGCTATCGTCGTATCCGTAACACTGCACGCTTCCTGCTGGCAAACCTCAATGGTTTCGATCCGGCAAAAGATATGGTGAAACCGGAAGATATGGTGGTACTGGATCGCTGGGCCGTGGGCTGTGCGAAAGCCGCGCAGGAAGACATCCTCAAGGCTTACGAAGCGTACGATTTCCACGAAGTAGTACAGCGCTTGATGCGTTTCTGCTCCGTTGAGATGGGGTCCTTCTACCTCGACATCATCAAAGACCGTCAGTACACCGCCAAAGCAGACAGCGTGGCGCGTCGTAGCTGCCAGACTGCGCTGTATCACATCGCAGAAGCGCTGGTTCGCTGGATGGCGCCGATTCTTTCCTTCACCTCTGATGAAGTGTGGGGCTATCTGCCGGGCGAACGTGAAAAATACGTCTTCACTGGAGAGTGGTACGAAGACCTGTTTGGTCTGGCAGACAGCGAAGCGATGAACGATGCGTTCTGGGACGAACTGTTGCAAGTACGCGGCGAAGTGAACAAAGTCATTGAGCAGGCGCGCGCCGACAAGAAAGTGGGCGGGTCGCTGGAAGCGGCAGTGACGCTGTATGCAGAACCGGAGCTGGCGGCGAAATTGACCGCGCTGGGCGATGAATTACGATTTGTCCTGTTGACCTCTGGCGCTGTCGTTGCAGATTACAATGACGCTCCTGCTGATGCTCAGCAGAGCGAAGTTCTCAAAGGGCTGAAAATCGCGTTGAGTAAAGCCGAAGGTGAGAAGTGCCCACGCTGCTGGCACTACACTCAGGATATCGGCAAGGTGGCGGAACACGCAGAAATCTGCGGCCGCTGTGTCAGCAACGTCGCCGGTGACGGTGAAAAACGTAAGTTTGCCTGATGAGTCAATCGATCTGTTCAACAGGACTACGCTGGCTGTGGCTGGTAGTCGTCGTGCTGATTATCGATCTGGGCAGCAAATACCTGATCCTCCAGAATTTTGCTCTGGGGGATACAGTTTCGCTGTTCCCGTCGCTTAATCTGCATTATGCGCGTAACTATGGCGCGGCGTTTAGTTTCCTTGCCGATAGCGGCGGCTGGCAGCGTTGGTTCTTTGCCGGTATTGCGATTGGTATTAGCGTGATCCTGACGGTGATGATGTATCGCTCGAAGGCGACGCAGAAACTAAACAATATCGCTTACGCGCTGATTATTGGCGGCGCGCTGGGCAACCTGTTCGACCGTCTGTGGCACGGCTTCGTTGTCGATATGATCGACTTCTACGTCGGCGACTGGCACTTTGCCACCTTCAACCTCGCCGATACTGCAATTTGTGTCGGTGCGGCACTGATTGTGCTGGAAGGTTTTTTGCCTTCTAAAGCGAAAAAACAATAATAAACCCTGCCGGATGCGATGCTAGCGCATCTTATCCGGCCTACAGATTGTTGCGAAATTGTAGGCCGGATAAAGCGTTTACGCCGCATCCGGCAAAAATCCTCAAAATACAAGAGCAAACCTGCATGTCTGAATCTGTACAGAGCAATAGCGCCGTCCTGGTGCACTTCACGCTAAAACTCGACGATGGCACTACCGCCGAGTCTACTCGCAACAACGGTAAACCGGCGCTGTTTCGCCTGGGTGATGCTTCTCTTTCCGAAGGGCTGGAGCAACACCTGCTGGGGCTGAGAGTGGGCGACAAAACTACCTTTTCGCTGGAGCCTGATGCGGCGTTTGGCGTGCCGTCACCGGACCTGATTCAGTACTTCTCCCGTCGGGAGTTTATGGAGGCAGGCGAGCCAGAAATTGGCGCAATAATGCTTTTTACCGCAATGGATGGCAGTGAGATGCCTGGCGTGATCCGCGAAATTAACGGCGATTCTATTACCGTTGATTTCAACCATCCGCTGGCCGGGCAGACCGTTCATTTTGATATTGAAGTGCTGGAAATCGATCCGGCACTGGAGGCGTAACATGCAGATCCTGTTGGCCAACCCACGTGGTTTTTGTGCCGGGGTAGACCGCGCTATCAGCATTGTTGAAAACGCGCTGGCCATTTACGGCGCACCGATATATGTCCGCCACGAAGTGGTGCATAACCGCTACGTGGTCGATAGCCTGCGCGAGCGTGGCGCTATCTTTATTGAGCAGATTAGTGAAGTGCCGGACGGCGCGATTCTGATTTTCTCCGCGCACGGTGTTTCTCAGGCGGTACGCAATGAAGCGAAAAGCCGCGATCTGACGGTATTCGACGCGACCTGTCCGCTGGTGACCAAAGTGCATATGGAAGTCGCCCGCGCCAGTCGCCGTGGTGAAGAGTCAATTCTCATCGGTCACGCCGGTCACCCGGAAGTAGAAGGTACGATGGGCCAGTACAGCAACCCGGAAGGGGGAATGTATCTGGTCGAATCGCCGGAAGATGTGTGGAAACTGACAGTCAAAAATGAAGGGAAGCTTTCTTTTATGACCCAGACCACCCTGTCGGTGGATGACACATCCGATGTGATCGACGCGTTGCGTAAACGCTTCCCGAAAATCGTCGGGCCGCGTAAAGATGATATTTGCTATGCCACCACCAACCGTCAGGAAGCGGTACGCGCTCTGGCGGAGCAGGCGGAAGTGGTGTTAGTGGTGGGGTCGAAAAACTCTTCCAACTCCAACCGCCTGGCAGAACTGGCGCAGCGCATGGGTAGACACGCATTTTTGATTGACGATGCAGCAGACATCCAGGAAGAGTGGGTGAAAGGCGTCAATTGTGTTGGCGTGACCGCCGGCGCATCGGCCCCGGATATTCTGGTGCAGAATGTGGTTGCACGTTTACAGCAGCTTGGCGGCGGCGAAGCTATTCCGCTGGAAGGCCGCGAAGAAAACATCGTTTTCGAAGTGCCGAAAGAACTGCGTGTGGATATTCGTGAAGTCGATTAAGTCATTAGCAGCCTAAGTTATGCGAGAATGCCGGTCTTGTTACCGGCATTTTTTATGGAGAAAATATGCGTTTGCCAATTTTTTTAGATACCGATCCCGGTATCGACGATGCTGCGGCAATTGCCGCCGCGCTTTTTGCCCCTGAGCTGGATCTTCAGCTAATGACTACCGTTGGAGGCAATGTTTCCGTACAGAAAACTACCCGAAACGCGCTGCAACTGTTGCATTTCTGGAATGCGGATATCCCTCTCGCTCAGGGGGCTGCCGTGCCGTTGGTGCGTGCGCCGCGCGATGCATCGCATGTTCACGGCGAATCAGGCATGGAAGGTTACGACTTCGTTGAGCACAACCGAAAACCATTAGAGAAACCAGCCTTTCTTGCTATTCGGGATGCGTTAATGACAGCTCCAGAGCCTATTACGCTGGTGGCAATTGGCCCGTTGACCAATATTGCGTTACTGCTCTCGCAATGCCCGGAATGCAAACCGAATATTCGTCGCCTGGTGATCATGGGGGGGTCAGCGGGGCGTGGTAATTTAACACCAAATGCCGAGTTTAATATTGCTGTCGATCCTGAAGCTGCTGCTCAGGTCTTCCAGAGTGGGCTGGATATTGTGATGTGTGGTCTGGACGTCACCAATCAGGCGATGTTAACCCCGGAGTATCTCTCCACGTTGCCTGAATTAAATCGCACCGGAAAAATGCTCCACGCGCTGTTTAGCCACTATCGCAGCGGCAGTATGCAAAGCGGTCTGCGAATGCATGATCTCTGTGCCATCGCCTGGCTGGTGCGCCCGGACTTGTTCACTCTCAAACCGTGTTTTGTTGCGGTGGAAACTCAGGGCGAATTTACCTCCGGTACTACGGTTGTGGATATTGAAGGTCGCATGGGTAAACCCGCCAACGTTCGGGTGGCGCTGGATCTGGACGTGAACGGCTTTCGCCAGTGGGTCGCTGAGGTCTTAGCCCTGGCAAAGTAATTGCAGAGCAAGGAGGTGCTTAATGACGTATGGAGAAGCGTATTTAGCGGGGTGGAAGAATATCTTTAATTATAAAGGCGTTGCCACCCGCTCTGAGTTCTGGTCGTTTATGAGTGGTAGTGTCGCTATCTGCTTGCTGCCGCTTTTATGCTGGTGGTGTGCGGCAACAATTGACCGTGATTACGGTGTTTTCCTTTTTTATGCGCTGCCCGTTTCATTTCTCTTAACGTTGATTTTTGCTGTACCAGCGATAGCGTTAGTCGTCAGAAGGATGCACGATATCGGGCATTCGGGGTGGTGGTTTGCTATTGTCGTGTTGATCCCTTTTACGGGCATATTTCTGCTAATAATGTGCTGCCTGCCGTCAAAATCACAAAACCAGGCATAATGCCAGAGGGCATGACGTGGCCGTTTTTGCGTCATGCCTTCCACTGATATCCCTCCCTGTTTATCATTAAATTCTAATTATCGGCGTTTTTGGCTGGCGGCGTAGCAATGCGCTGGTTACTCTGAAAACGATCTATGCAATTAACAAAAGAGAATAGCTATGCATGATGCAAACATCCGCGTTGCCATCGCGGGAGCCGGAGGACGTATGGGCCGCCAGTTGATTCAGGCGGCGCTGGCATTAGAAGGCGTGCAGCTTGGTGCGGCGCTGGAGCGTGAAGGATCTTCTTTATTGGGCAGCGATGCAGGCGAACTGGCAGGAGCCGGAAAAACCGGTGTTATCGTGCAAAGCAGCCTCGATGCGGTAAAAGATGATTTCGATGTATTTATCGATTTTACCCGCCCGGAAGGTACGCTGAACCATTTGGCTTTTTGCCGCCAGCACGGTAAAGGGATGGTGATTGGCACGACAGGTTTTGACGAAGCAGGAAAACTGGCGATTCGTAATGCCGCTGAAGATATTGCGATTGTCTTTGCCGCCAACTTTAGTGTCGGTGTTAACGTCATGCTTAAGTTGCTGGAGAAAGCGGCGAAAGTGATGGGGGACTATACCGATATCGAAATTATTGAAGCACATCATCGGCATAAAGTGGATGCGCCATCAGGTACTGCGTTGGCAATGGGAGAGGCGATTGCCCACGCTCTGGATAAAGAGCTGCAAGATTGCGCCGTTTACAGTCGTGAAGGCCATACCGGTGAACGTGTGCCAGGTACTATTGGTTTTGCAACTGTACGGGCGGGGGACATCGTTGGTGAACACACTGCCATGTTTGCTGATATCGGCGAGCGCCTGGAGATTACCCATAAAGCTTCCAGCCGTATGACCTTTGCTAACGGTGCGATAAGATCGGCATTGTGGCTAAATGGCAAGAAAAGTGGTCTTTTTGATATGCGAGATGTGCTTAAACTCAATGGTTTTTAATAGCAAAACTATTGTTTTTGCACAAAAACAATAGTTGTATATGCATGATTGCAAAGGGCTTTTGTTTTTAGCCCTTTTATTTTTGTCGTTATGTTTTAAAATTTTCAGTAAGTGCTAAAAATAACCTCTTTTACCTTCTGTTTTTGTTGTTTTAATGTAAATTTTGACCATTTGGTCCACTTTTTTCTACGTGTTTTTATTTCATGCAATCTTCTCGTTACGCAAGCGTTTTCCAGACAATGTTATGTGATATTTTTATCGCTTAATGCCTGTAAAACATGCATGAGCCGCGAAATGATATAAAAAATCCCGTCATTAAGTTGACATTTAACCCACTTATCTCCAGAATGCCGCCGTTTGCCAGAAATTCGTCGGTAAGCAGATTTGCATTGATTCACGTCATCATTGTGAATTAATATGCAAATAAAGTGAGTGAATATTCTCTGGAGGGTGTTTTGATTAAGTCAGCGCTATTGGTTCTGGAAGACGGAACCCAGTTTCACGGTCGGGCCATAGGGGCAACAGGTTCGGCGGTTGGGGAAGTCGTTTTCAATACTTCAATGACCGGTTATCAAGAAATCCTCACTGATCCTTCTTATTCTCGCCAAATCGTCACTCTTACTTATCCTCATATCGGTAATGTCGGCACCAATGAAGCCGATGAAGAATCCTCTCAGGTACATGCCCAAGGTCTGGTGATTCGCGACCTGCCGCTGATTGCCAGCAACTTCCGTAATACCGAAGACCTCTCTTCTTACCTGAAACGCCATAACATCGTGGCGATTGCCGATATCGATACCCGTAAGCTGACGCGTTTGCTGCGTGAAAAGGGCGCACAGAATGGTTGCATCATCGCGGGCGATAACCCGGATGCGGTGCTGGCATTAGAAAAAGCCCGCGCGTTCCCAGGTCTGAACGGTATGGATCTGGCAAAAGATGTGACCACCGCAGAAACCTATAGCTGGACACAAGGGAGCTGGACGCTGACCGGCGGCCTGCCAGAAGCGAAAAAAGAAGACGAGCTGCCGTTCCATGTGGTGGCTTATGATTTCGGCGCCAAACGCAATATCCTGCGTATGCTGGTGGACAGAGGCTGTCGCCTGACCATCGTTCCGGCGCAAACCCCGGCTGAAGATGTGCTGAAAATGAATCCAGACGGCATCTTCCTCTCCAACGGTCCTGGCGACCCGGCACCATGTGATTACGCTATTACCGCCATCCAGAAATTCCTCGAAACCGATATTCCGGTATTTGGTATCTGCCTCGGCCATCAGTTGCTGGCGCTGGCCAGTGGTGCGAAGACCATCAAAATGAAATTTGGTCACCACGGCGGCAACCATCCGGTTAAAGATGTGGAGAAAAACGTGGTGATGATTACCGCCCAGAACCACGGTTTTGCGGTGGATGAAGCAACATTGCCTGCAAACCTGCGCGTGACACACAAATCCCTGTTCGACGGTACGTTACAGGGGATTCATCGCACCGATAAACCGGCATTCAGCTTCCAGGGCCACCCTGAGGCCAGCCCCGGTCCGCACGACGCCGCGCCGTTGTTCGACCGCTTTATCGAGTTAATTGAGCAGTACCGTAAAACCGCTAAGTAATCAGGAGTAAAAGAGCCATGCCAAAACGTACAGATATAAAAAGTATCCTGATTCTGGGTGCGGGCCCGATTGTTATCGGTCAGGCGTGTGAGTTTGACTACTCTGGCGCGCAAGCATGTAAAGCCCTGCGCGAAGAGGGTTACCGCGTCATTCTGGTGAACTCTAACCCAGCGACCATCATGACCGACCCGGAAATGGCCGATGCAACCTACATCGAGCCGATTCACTGGGAAGTGGTACGCAAGATTATTGAAAAAGAGCGCCCGGATGCAGTGCTGCCGACGATGGGGGGTCAGACGGCGCTGAACTGTGCGCTGGAGCTGGAACGTCAGGGCGTGCTGGAAGAGTTCGGCGTCACTATGATTGGTGCCACCGCTGACGCGATAGATAAAGCAGAAGACCGTCGCCGTTTCGACGTGGCGATGAAGAAAATCGGTCTGGAAACTGCGCGCTCCGGCATCGCACACTCAATGGAAGAAGCGCTGGCGGTTGCCGCTGAAGTGGGTTTCCCGTGCATTATTCGCCCATCCTTTACCATGGGCGGTAGCGGTGGCGGTATCGCTTATAACCGCGAAGAATTTGAAGAAATTTGTGCCCGCGGTCTGGATCTCTCCCCGACCAAAGAGCTGCTGATTGATGAGTCGTTGATAGGCTGGAAAGAGTACGAGATGGAAGTGGTGCGTGATAAAAACGACAACTGCATCATCGTCTGCTCTATCGAAAACTTCGACGCGATGGGCATCCATACTGGTGATTCCATCACTGTAGCGCCAGCGCAAACGCTGACCGACAAAGAATACCAAATCATGCGTAACGCCTCGATGGCGGTACTGCGTGAAATCGGCGTTGAAACCGGCGGTTCTAACGTCCAGTTTGCGGTTAACCCAAAAAACGGTCGTCTGATTGTTATCGAAATGAACCCGCGTGTATCCCGTTCTTCGGCGCTGGCGTCGAAAGCCACCGGCTTCCCGATTGCCAAAGTGGCAGCGAAACTGGCGGTCGGTTATACCCTCGACGAACTGATGAATGACATCACTGGCGGTCGCACTCCGGCTTCCTTCGAACCGTCTATCGATTACGTTGTGACGAAAATTCCTCGCTTCAACTTCGAGAAATTTGCCGGGGCTAATGACCGTCTGACCACCCAGATGAAATCGGTTGGCGAAGTGATGGCGATTGGTCGCACCCAGCAGGAATCGCTGCAAAAAGCCCTGCGCGGCCTCGAAGTTGGCGCGACGGGTTTCGACCCGAAAGTCAGCCTTGATGACCCGGAAGCGCTGACTAAAATCCGCCGTGAACTGAAAGACGCTGGCGCAGAGCGTATCTGGTACATCGCCGATGCCTTCCGCGCAGGCCTGTCTGTGGATGGCGTGTTTAATCTGACTAACATCGATCGCTGGTTCCTGGTACAAATCGAAGAACTGGTGCGTCTGGAAGAGAAAGTGGCAGAAGTGGGTATCACTGGCCTGAACGCTGACTTCCTGCGCCAGTTGAAACGTAAAGGCTTTGCCGATGCGCGTCTGGCAAAACTGGCGGGCGTACGCGAAGCGGAAATTCGCAAGCTGCGTGACCAGTATGACCTGCACCCGGTCTACAAGCGCGTGGATACTTGTGCGGCAGAGTTCGCCACTGACACCGCGTACATGTACTCCACCTATGAAGAAGAGTGCGAAGCGAATCCGTCTACCGACCGTGAAAAAATTATGGTGCTGGGTGGCGGTCCGAACCGTATCGGTCAGGGTATCGAGTTCGACTACTGCTGCGTACACGCCTCGCTGGCGCTGCGTGAAGACGGTTATGAAACCATCATGGTTAACTGTAACCCGGAAACCGTTTCCACCGATTACGACACTTCCGACCGTCTCTACTTCGAGCCGGTAACCCTGGAAGACGTGCTGGAAATTGTGCGTATTGAGAAGCCGAAAGGCGTTATCGTGCAGTACGGCGGTCAGACCCCGCTGAAACTGGCGCGCGCGCTGGAAGCTGCTGGCGTACCGGTTATCGGTACCAGCCCGGATGCCATCGACCGTGCGGAAGACCGTGAACGCTTCCAGCACGCGGTTGACCGTCTGAAACTGAAACAACCGGCGAACGCCACCGTGACCACCATTGAAATGGCGGTAGAGAAGGCGAAAGAGATTGGTTACCCGCTGGTGGTGCGCCCGTCTTACGTTCTCGGCGGTCGCGCGATGGAAATCGTTTACGACGAAGCCGACCTGCGCCGCTACTTCCAGACGGCGGTCAGCGTGTCTAACGATGCGCCGGTATTGCTGGACCACTTCCTCGATGACGCGGTAGAAGTCGATGTGGACGCCATCTGCGACGGCGAAATGGTGCTGATTGGCGGCATCATGGAACATATCGAACAGGCGGGCGTGCACTCCGGTGACTCCGCATGTTCTCTGCCAGCGTACACCTTAAGCCAGGAAATACAGGATGTGATGCGCCAACAGGTGCAGAAACTAGCCTTCGAATTGCAGGTGCGCGGCCTGATGAACGTGCAGTTTGCGGTGAAAAACAACGAAGTCTACCTGATTGAAGTTAACCCGCGTGCAGCGCGTACCGTTCCGTTCGTCTCCAAAGCGACCGGTGTACCGCTGGCGAAAGTGGCGGCGCGCGTGATGGCAGGTAAAACGCTGGCTGAGCAGGGCGTGACCAAAGAAGTTATCCCGCCGTATTACTCGGTGAAAGAAGTGGTGCTGCCGTTCAACAAATTCCCTGGCGTTGACCCGCTGTTAGGACCAGAAATGCGTTCTACCGGGGAAGTGATGGGCGTGGGTCGCACTTTTGCTGAAGCGTTTGCCAAAGCACAACTGGGTAGCAACTCCACCATGAAGAAACACGGTCGTGCGCTGCTCTCTGTGCGTGAAGGTGACAAAGAGCGCGTGGTGGACCTGGCGGCAAAACTGCTGAAACAGGGCTTTGAACTGGATGCGACCCACGGTACGGCGATTGTGCTGGGCGAAGCGGGCATCAATCCGCGTCTGGTAAACAAGGTGCATGAAGGTCGTCCGCACATTCAGGACCGTATCAAGAATGGCGAATATACCTACATCATCAACACCACCTCAGGTCGCCGCGCAATTGAAGATTCCCGCGTGATTCGTCGTAGTGCGCTGCAATATAAAGTGCATTATGACACCACCCTGAACGGTGGTTTTGCCACTGCGATGGCGCTGAATGCCGATGCGACCGAAAAAGTTATTTCGGTACAGGAAATGCACGCACAGATCAAATAATAATGTGTTATGGCGGATATTTTTTATCCGCTATTTTGATCGAATAACGAATACGGTTCTCTGCTGAGGACCGTTTTGTTGCCTATAAAGCAAATCTTTCTTGGAATTTATATTTTTGATGGCATAAGCAGGATTTAGCTCACACTAATCCACAGTTAAGTTGCATACTATCGATATATCCACAATTTTAATATGGCCTTGTTTTATTCATTCCGAACAAGTCATAGCCAGATTTTTAATTTGTGAAACTGGAGTTTGTATGTGTGAAGGATATGTTGAAAAACCACTCTATTTGTTAATCGCCGAATGGATGATGGCTGAAAACCGGTGGGTGACAGCAAGAGAGATTTCTATCCATTTCGATATTGAACACAGCAAGGCGATTAATACCCTGACTTATATTCTGTCGGAAGTCGCAGAAATAAGCTGCGAAGTTAAGATGATCCCTAATAAGCTGGAAGGGCGGGGATGCCAGTGTCAGCGGTTAGTAAAAGTGGTTGAGATTGATGCGCAAATCTATGCGCGTCTGCGGCATAACAGTCGGGAAAAATTAGTGGCTCTGAGAAAGACGCCGCGTATTCCAGCCGTTCCGCTTACGGAGCTGAATCGCGAGCAGAAGTGGCAGATGATGTTGTCGAAGAGTATGCGTCGTTAATTTAATTTCGTTGATACCGTGCGGCCTGGTTGCCGGATGCGATGCTGGCCCATCTTATCCGGCCTACGGGGTATCCGGCGGTGTTATCGTTTTGGCGCAACATCCGTCGTCCCCTGCAAACGGGGACGATTTTCCTCCATTTGTGTCAATGGCTGTGTTTCTCGTAACGCTGTATGGCAGCGTCCAACCAAATCCTGGTACTCTTTGGTATTCAACCGCTTCCAGTGCAACTCGTCATCACGAACACTGCGTACCGCGCGGGCTGGCGTGCCCATCAATAACTGGCGTTTCTCGCCACTAAAACCCGCTTTGACAAAGCTCATGGCGGCAACAATGCTTTCTTCGCCAATGACTGCGCCATCCATAATTACGCTGTTCATCCCGACCAATGCATCACGACCAATCACACAGCCATGCAGAATAGCACCATGACCGATATGGCCGTTCTCCCCCACAATGGTGTCGGTATCGCAGTAGCCGTGCATGATGCAACCATCCTGAATATTGGCCCCCGCTTGCACGATCAACCGCCCGTAATCACCGCGCAGTGAGGCGAGGGGACCGATGTAAACACCGGCTCCCACAATCACATCACCAATCAATACCGCGCTGGGATGGACAAACGCCGTAGGATGAACCACAGGAATTAATCCTTCGAAGGCGTAGTAGCTCATCTATTGTTAACGCCCTTTCCATACCGGATCGCGCTTCTCGGCAAACGCCAGCGGCCCTTCAATGGCATCTTCCGAATGCAGAACCGATGGATAGTGTTTCAGTACGCCGCTGCGAATATAACGATATGCTTCCTCCACGGGCATTTCACTGGTGGCGCGGTAGATCTCTTTCAGCGCCGCAATTGCCAGCGGGGCGCTGTTAACCAGTTGTTGTGCCAGTTCGCGGGCGTTATCCATCAGCTCCGCCTGGCTAACCACGCGGTTGACTACCCCCCAACGCAGCGCCTCTTCTGCGCCCATTCTTCTGCCGGTCATTATCATTTCATTAACGATGGCAGGTGGTAGGATCTTCGGCAGACGCAGCACGCCGCCGCTGTCTGGAACGATGCCCAGTTTGGCTTCCGGCAGGGCGAAGCTGGCGTTATCCGCGCAGACAATAAAATCTGCGGCCAGCGCCAGTTCAAAGCCGCCGCCAAAGGCATATCCGTTCACGGCGGCGATGACCGGTTTGTCGAGATTAAAAATTTCGGTTAAACCCGCAAAACCCCCCGGACCGAAATCAGCATCCGGCACTTCGCCTTCCGCTGCCGCTTTTAAATCCCAGCCTGCGGAAAAGAATTTCTCTCCGGCACCGGTAATGATGGCGACGCGCAATTGCGGATCGTCACGGAAATTAAGAAATACTTCGCCCATTTCAAAGCTGGTTTTTGCATCAATGGCATTCGCTTTTGGACGATCAAGGGTAATTTCCAGAATTGATCCATTGCGGGTCAGATGTAATGATTCACTCATTCCTTTTCTCCATTTTGGCTTTTTCAGGGACGATAACGCCCCTGCAAAGAATGCATATTATTTTTAGAACGTGATTATTAGTTGGCAGGGTAGTTCCCTGCCGTTTCATTTATTTCAGATTCTTTCTGATTATTTTCCCCGAGCAATTACGCGGCAGATCGGTTCTGATCTCCAGATAAGACGGCACCTTAAATTTCGCCATATTTTGCTCGCAGAAACAGAAGAATTCTTCTTCACTTAATGTTTCACCCTCATTCAGCACGACAAATGCTTTGATGGCTTCATCGCGAATAGCGTCTTTAATACCTACAACCACAATGTCCTGAATTTTCGGATGCGTGGAGATAATATTTTCCAGCTCCACACAGGAGACGTTCTCTCCGCCGCGCTTAATCATATTGCAGCGGCGATCGACGAAGTAAAAAAAGCCCTCTTCGTCGCGGTATCCCGTATCGCCGGTATGCAACCAGCCATCGGCTTCCAGGACTCTGGCGGTGGCCTGCGGATTGAGAAAATATTCTTTGAAGATGGTTTTCCCTGGTTCGCCTTTTATGCAGATTTCTCCGATTTCACCTGCCGGGAGCGGGCGATTGTGATCGTCGCGGATCTCCGCTTCGTAGCAAAATCCCGCCCGACCAATCGACGGCCAGCGACGTTTATCGCCGGGGCGATCGCCGATAATGCCCACAATGGTTTCCGTCATCCCGTAAGACGTCAGCAAGCGGACGCCGAAGCGTTCACAAAAAGCGTCTTTTTCCTGCTCTGACAGGTTGAGATAAAACATCACTTCCCGCAGGCAGTGTTGCCTGTCATTCGCAGAAGGTGGTTGTACCATCAGGGTACGGATCATCATCGGAATACATTCGGTAACGGTGGCACGGTACTTCTGTACCTGTCCCCAGAAGGCGCGGACGCTGTATTTCTCGACCAGCACAAAGGTGGCCCCGGCAGAAAATGCCGCCATTGCCGCAGTACACTGGCAATCGATATGAAATGCAGGCATTACCGTCAGATAGATGTCATCATCACGCAGTGCGCACTGCCAGGCGGAGTAATATCCGGCAAAGCGCAGATTGTAATGGGTAATTACCACCCCTTTCGGGCGAGAGGTTGTACCGGAGGTAAAAAGAATTTCCGCCGTATCGTCGGTCGATAGCGGCGGTGCATAGCACAAGGTGGCTGGTTGTTGATTTTTTAGTTGAGTAAACGAACTTATGCCGTCATCAGCGGGAATCTCCACATCTGTCAGACAGATATGCCGTAGCTGTGTTTCGTCTTCCTGCTGAATCTGCTGATACATAGGATAAAATTGTGCGCTGGTTACCAGCAGACACGCCTGGCTGTTTTGCAGGATCCACGCGCTCTCTTCGCGCAGCAGGCGAGCGTTAATCGGCACCATAATCGCGCCGATTTTTGCCAGTCCGAACCAGCAAAAGATAAATTCCGGGCAGTTGTCGAGATGTAGTGCAACCTTGTCGCCTTTGCGAATTCCCAGCGTATAAAACAGGTTTGCCGTGCGGTTAATTTCCTGATTTAACTCAAGATAACTATACCGGTTGACGTTCCCACTACTGGATTCACAAATTAGCGCCGTTTTATGACCGTAAACGTCCGCCAGATCGTCCCACATTTGACGTAGATGTTGTCCGCCAATGATATCCATTGCACCTCTATCCATTTTGTTCGTTTGTGATTGGGCGGGCGCGCGTCGGGCAAATCGACGCGCGCCGCGCGTTTAATCCTCAACTTTGGCCAGACCTTTGTTGACCAACTCCTGGATGTCGTTTTCGCTGTAGCCGATATTTTTCAAAATGGCGGCGGTGTCCATGCCGTGTGATGGCATACCGCGCCAGATTTGGCCTGGGTTATTTTTGAATTTCGGCATCACGTTCGGCCCTTTGCAGGTGCGTCCGTCCATCGTTTGCCACTGGGTGATCGACTCGCGAGCGATATACTGTGGATTGTTTTCCAGCTCCGGTACGGTCAGCACTTTGGCACAGGCGATATTCAGTTCCGCAAAGCGTTCTTTCACTTCAGCGATAGTGTGCGCTGCCAGCCAGGCATCGAGTTTCTCTTCTACCAGCGGACCGTAAGGACATTCGATACGGTGGATAAGCTGGGTGCCTTCCGGGATTTCTGGCGTGCCGAGCAGGTGCGCGAGGCCAATATCTTTAAAGCATTCTTCAATTTGGGTAATGCCTACCAGTTCCATCACGATGTAGCCGTCGGCGCATTTGTACAGGCCGCAACCGGCGTAGTAGGGATCTTTCCCTTTGGTCATGCGAGGGCACATTTCACCGCCGTTGAAGTAATCCATCATGAAGTACTGGCCCATACGCAGCATCACTTCATACATGGCGATGTCGATACTTTCGCCTTTGCCGGTTTCGCGCACTTTATGCAGTGCTGCCAGCGCCGCCGTGGTGGCGGTCAGGCCAGAAAAGTAGTCGGCGGTATAGGGGAAAGCAGGCATTGGCTGGTCAACGTCGCCGTTCTGAATCAGGTAGCCACTGAAGGCCTGGGCGATGGTGTTATAGGCAGGGAGATTGGTGTACTCCTCGGTGCCGTACTGACCGAAACCGGACAAGTGAGCGATAACCAGTTTCGGGTTGTGCTGCCACAGCACTTCATCGGTAATGCCGCGGCGGGCAAAGGCTGGGCCTTTACTGGCTTCGATGAAGATATCGGTGGTTTCCATTAATTTCAGAAACGCTTCGCGGCCTTCATCTTTGAAGATATTTAACGACAGCGCGTGCAGGTTGCGGCGAGAAAGCTGTGGGTAGTTCGGTTGAACGCGAATGGTGTCGGCCCAGGCAACGTTTTCGATCCAGATAACTTCCGCCCCCCATTCCGCGAACATTTGCCCGGCGAACGGCCCGGCGATTTCGATACCGGAGAAGACAACGCGTAATCCGGCCAGCGGCCCGAATTTCGGCATCGGTAGATGATCCATTATTAGCTCCTGAAAAATGTGTGTAGCGCATGATTGCCGGATGCGGCGTAAACGCCTTATCCGGCCTACTGTAGGCCTGATAAGCGAAGCGCATCAGGCAACGGCGCATGCTTGCTGGATGCGGCATAAATGCCTTATCCGGCCTACCGTAGGCCTGATAAGACGCGTCAGCGTCGCATCAGGCAGCGCACTGAATTAGCGGTATTGCTTCAGCACCGCACGACCCAGCGTCAGGATCTGCATTTCGTCAGATCCACCGGAGACGCGGTCTACACGCAGGTCACGCCAGAAGCGGCTGATGCGGTGGTTGCCCGCAATCCCGACGCCGCCCAGCACCTGCATTGCGCTATCCACCACTTCAAATGCCGCATTGGCGCAGAAGTATTTGCACATCGCCGCATCACCAGAGGTGATGGTGCCGTTGTCCGCTTTCCACGCTGCTTCATAGAGCATGTTTTTCATGGAGTTTAATTTGATCGCCATATGGGCGAATTTTTCCTGGATTAACTGGAAGCGACCAATCGTTTCACCAAACTGTACGCGTTGGTTGGCGTAACGCGCCGCATCTTCAAAGGCGCACATCGCTGTACCGTAGTTGGTGAGGGCCACCAGGAAACGTTCGTGATCGAACTCTTCTTTCACACGGTTAAAGCCGTTACCTTCCCGACCGAACATGTCTTTCTCGTCCAGTTCCACATCGTCAAAGGTGATTTCACAGCAGCTATCCATACGCAGGCCGAGCTTCTCAAGTTTGGTTACTTTGATGCCCGGTTTGCTCATATCAACAAACCATTCGGTGTAGACAGGTTTGTCTGGAGAAGCGCCGTCGCGCGCCATCACCACGATGTACGGGGTGTAGGCGCTGCTGGTAATAAAACACTTACTACCATTAAGATAAATCTTACCATTTCTACGGGTATAAGTCGTTTTCAGGCTACCTACGTCGGAGCCAGCGCCCGGTTCGGTAATTGCTGAGTTCCACATCTGCTTACCGGTGCCGCGGAAAGCCATGATCTTGTCGATCTGCTCTTGCGTACCTTCACGCAGGAAGGTGTTAAACCCGCCCGGTAACTGATACAGCACGTAAGTTGGCGCCCCCAGACGACCCAGTTCCATCCACACGGCGGCGAGGGTAACAAACCCCGCGTCCAGACCACCGTGTTCTTCCGGGATCAGCAGGCTGTCGATACCCATATCCGCCAGGGCTTTGACAAAACGCTCCGGGTAAACGCTGTCACGGTCACACTCGGCAAAATAAGCTTCCCAGTTTTCGCTGGCCATCAGTTCGCGGATACCGGCGACAAACAGTTCCTGCTCATCATTTAAATTAAAATCCATCTTTCAACCTCTTGATATTTTGGGGGTTAATTAATCTTTCCAGTTCTGTTTCGCGTCTTTAATAAAGGAGAGCGTCACCATGATGTTGACGAAGAACAGCGGGCATCCTCCGGCGATAATGGCGGTTTGAATCGGTTTCAGGCCGCCGAGCGCCAGCAGAACAATGCCGATAATGCCAACCAGAACTGACCAACCAATGCGCACCAGCAGCGGGGGTTCTTCGCCGTCACGCACTTCGCGGCAGGTGGACATCGCCAGGGTATAAGAGCAGGCGTTAACCAGCGTAACGGTGGCAATAAAGCAGAGAATGAAGAAGCCCCACATAGTGGCGGTGCTAAGCGGCAGTGCGGCCCAGGTTTCGATAATGGCGCGCGCCACGCCGTACTGTTCAATCAGATGCGGAATGTTGATGATGTTTTTATCTATCAACAGCAAAGTGTTACTGCCGAGTACGGTCCACAGGATCCAGGTGGAAGCCGTCAGGCCCAGCACCATGCCGAAACACAGTTCACGCACGGTACGACCACGGGAGATACGGGCGAGGAAAATGCTCATCTGGATGGCGTAAATCACCCACCATGCCCAGTAGAATACGGTCCAACCCTGCGGGAAGCCGCCTTTGGCGATGGGATCGGTATAGAACAACATGCGCGGCAGATACATCAGCAACATCCCCACCGAGTCGGTGAAGTAGTTCATGATGAAGCTGGCGCCGCTGACGATGAATACCCAACCCAGCATCAGGAAGCTCAGGTAGCTACGTACGTCGCTGGCGATACGCACCCCTTTTTGCAGACCGCAGGCGACGCAAATGGCGTTGAGGATGATCCAGCAGGTAATGATGATGGCATCCAGTTGCAGGGTATGCGGAATGCCAAACAACCACTGCATACACTCAGTCACCAGTGGTGTGGCAAGGCCGAGACTGGTGCCCATTGCGAAGATCAAGGCGACGAGATAGAAGTTGTCGACGATAGTGCCGAACAACCCTTTGGCGTGTTTTTCACCTACCAGCGGCACCAGGGTGGAACTGGGGCGAATGACTTCCATTTTGCGGACAAAGAAGAAGTAAGCGAAGGCGACAGAAAGGAAGCTGTAAGTGGCCCACGGTAGCGGCCCCCAGTGGAACAAGCTGTAAGCCAGTCCCAACTCTTTCGCGCCTGTTGAGTTCGGTTCTAAGCCAAACGGCGGGGTAGAAATGTAGTAGTAGATCTCAATTGATCCCCAGAACAGTACGGCAGCCGACGTACAGGAGGCGAACATCATAAAGATCCAACTGGCGGTGCTAAATTCCGGTGGTTCGTTACCTAAACGCTTTTTGGCATACGGGCCAAACACCAGCCAGAACCAGCCGAAAAGCATCACCACCATATACCATTCAAACGCCCATCCCCATACATTGGTGACGTAGCTGAATACGGCATTAATAACGACATTCGCCGCATCCAGATCTCTGACTGTAAGCCAACAAAGTATGCCAACGATTATTAACGGCGGAAAGAACACCTTCGGTTCTATTCCCGTTTTTCTCTTTTCATCTTTCATGAGTTAATTCCACTGTAAAAATAAATATTTATTTTGCGGTCCCGTTTGTTTTCTTTTTGTTTATTTTTGTTAACATTTAACTTGATTATTTTTAACCTCGTGGACGCGTTAATGGCTAACCCATAATGGGTATACAATTGGCTGTGTTCTGTGATGTGAATCACATTTTATTATTGGGTGAATGTCTGGTGTTTTTAGTGATTTATTCTTTGTAAATCAATGTGATGATGTTTGTTTTGATGGAAAAACTAACACCTGACTTTCAATATTGGTGATCCATAAAACAATATTGAAAATTTCTCTTTGCCACGGTCTGGTTTCAATATTGGTGAAGTACTTAACAATATTGAAAGTTGGATTTATCTGCGTGTGACATTTTCAATATTGGTGATTAAAGTTTTATTCCCGAATTAAAGGACGTGATATCTGTAATTAACACCACCGATATGAACGACGTTTCCTTCATGATTTCTGGAGATGCAATGAAGATTATTACTTGCTATAAGTGCGTGCCTGATGAACAGGATATTGCGGTCAATAATGCTGATGGTTCATTAGACTTCAGCAAAGCCGATGCGAAAATAAGCCAATACGATCTGAACGCTATTGAAGCGGCTTGCCAGTTAAAACAGCAGGCACCAGAGGCGCAGGTGACGGCCTTAAGTGTGGGCGGTAAAGCTCTGACCAACGCCAAAGGGCGCAAAGATGTGTTGTCGCGCGGCCCGGATGAATTGATTGTGGTGATTGATGACCAGTTCGAGCAGGCACTGCCGCAACAAACGGCGACTGCACTGGCTGCCGCCGCCCAGAAAGCAGGCTTTGATCTGATCCTCTGCGGCGATGGTTCTTCCGACCTTTATGCTCAACAGGTTGGCCTGCTGGTCGGCGAAATCCTTAATATTCCGGCAGTTAACGGCGTCAGCAAAATCCTCTCCCTGACAGCAGATACTCTGACCGTTGAACGCGAACTGGAAGATGAAACAGAAACGTTAAGCATTCCACTGCCTGCGGTCGTTGCTGTTTCTACGGATATCAACTCCCCACAAATTCCTTCGATGAAAGCCATTCTCGGCGCGGCGAAAAAGCCAGTCCAGGTGTGGTCGGCGGCGGATATCGGCTTTAACGCGGAGGCGGCCTGGTCTGAACAACAGGTTGCCGCGCCGAAACAGCGCGAACGTCAGCGCATCGTGATTGAAGGCGACGGCGAAGAACAGATCGCCGCATTTGCTGAAAATCTTCGCAAAGTCATTTAATTACAGGGGATGCTATGAACACGTTTTCTCAAGTCTGGGTATTCAGCGATACCCCTTCTCGTCTGCCGGAACTGATGAACGGTGCGCAGGCTTTAGCGAGTCAAATCAACACATTTGTCCTCAATGATGCCGACGGTGTACTGGCAATCCAGCTCGGCGCTAATCATGTCTGGAAATTAAGTGGCAAGCCGGACGATCGGATGATCGAAGATTACGCTGGAGTGATGGTGGACACCATTCGCCAGCACGGTGCAGACGGTCTGGTGTTGCTGCCTAACACTCGTCGCGGAAAATTACTGGCGGCGAAACTGGGTTATCGCCTTAAAGCGGCGGTGTCTAACGATGTCAGCACCGTCAGTGTGCAGGACGGCAAAGCGACGGTGAAACACATGGTTTACGGTGGCCTGGCGATTGGCGAAGAACGTATTGCCACGCCATATGCGGTACTGACCATCAGCAGCGGCACGTTCGATGCGGCTCAGCCAGACGCATCACGCACTGGCGAAACGCACACCGTGGAGTGGCAGGCTCCGGCTGTGGCGATTACCCGCACGGCAACGCAGGCGCGCCAGAGCAACAGCGTCGATCTCGATAAAGCCCGTCTGGTGGTCAGCGTCGGCCGCGGCATTGGCAGTAAAGAGAACATTGCGCTGGCAGAACAACTTTGTCAGGCGATTGGTGCGGAGCTGGCCTGTTCTCGTCCGGTGGCGGAAAACGAGAAATGGATGGAGCACGAACGCTATGTCGGTATCTCCAACCTGATGCTGAAACCCGATCTGTACCTGGCGGTGGGGATCTCCGGGCAGATCCAGCACATGGTTGGCGCTAATGCATCGCAAACTATTTTTGCCATCAATAAAGATAAAAATGCGCCGATTTTCCAGTACGCGGATTACGGCATTGTTGGCGACGCCGTGAAGATCCTTCCGGCGCTGACCGCAGCGTTAGCGCGTTGATCTATTCAGGCAGGGCTGCATTTTGGCCCTGCCGCTGACAGGGAGCTCTTATGTCCGAAGATATCTTTGATGCCATCATCGTCGGGGCAGGGCTTGCCGGTTCGGTTGCCGCACTGGTGCTCGCTCGCGAAGGGGCACAAGTGTTAGTTATCGAGCGTGGCAATTCCGCAGGTGCCAAGAATGTCACCGGCGGGCGTCTCTATGCCCACAGTCTGGAACACATTATTCCTGGTTTCGCCGATTCCGCCCCCGTAGAACGCCTGATCACCCATGAAAAACTCGCTTTTATGACGGAAAGGTCAGCGATGACTATGGACTACTGCAATGGCGACGAAACCTCGCCATCCCAGCGTTCTTACTCCGTTTTGCGCAGTAAATTTGATGCCTGGCTGATGGAGCAGGCCGAAGAAGCGGGCGCGCAGTTAATTACCGGTATTCGCGTCGATAACCTCGTACAGCGCGATGGCAAAGTCGTCGGCGTAGAAGCCGATGGCGATGTGATTGAAGCGAAAACGGTGATCCTGGCTGACGGGGTGAACTCCATTCTTGCCGAAAAGCTCGGGATGGCGAAACGTGTTAAACCGACGGATGTGGCGGTTGGCGTGAAGGAATTGATCGAGTTACCGAAGTCGGTTATCGAAGATCGTTTTCAGTTGCAGGGTAATCAGGGCGCGGCCTGTCTGTTTGCGGGTTCGCCCACCGATGGCCTGATGGGCGGTGGCTTCCTTTATACCAATGAAAACACCCTGTCGTTGGGGCTGGTTTGTGGTCTGCATCATCTGCATGACGCGAAAAAATCGGTGCCGCAAATGCTGGAAGATTTCAAACAGCATCCGGCAGTCGCACCGCTGATCGCAGGCGGAAAGCTGGTGGAATATTCCGCTCACGTGGTGCCGGAAGCGGGTATCAACATGCTGCCGGAGCTGGTCGGTGACGGCGTGCTGATTGCCGGTGACGCCGCCGGAATGTGTATGAACCTCGGTTTTACCATTCGCGGTATGGATCTGGCGATTGCCGCCGGGGAAGCGGCAGCGAAAACCGTGCTTTCAGCGATGAAAAACGACGATTTCAGTAAGCAGAAACTGGCGGAATATCGTCAGCATCTGGAGAGCGGCCCACTGCGCGATATGCGCATGTACCAGAAGCTACCGGCGTTTCTTGATAATCCGCGCATGTTTAGCGGCTACCCGGAACTGGCGGTAGGCGTGGCGCGTGACCTGTTCACCATTGACGGCAGCGCGCCGGAACTGATGCGTAAGAAAATCCTCCGCCACGCGAAGAAAGTAGGCTTCATCAATCTGATCAAGGATGGCATGAAAGGAGTGACTGTTTTATGACTTCTCCCGTCAATGTGGACGTCAAACTGGGCGTCAATAAATTCAATGTCGATGAAGAGCATCCGCACATCGTTGTGAAGTCTGATGCCGATAAACAGGCGCTGGAGTTGCTGGTGAAAGCGTGCCCGGCGGGTCTGTATAAAAAGCAGGATGATGGCAGCGTGCGTTTTGATTACGCCGGATGTCTGGAGTGCGGCACCTGCCGCATTCTGGGGCTGGGGTCGGCGCTGGAACAGTGGGAATACCCGCGCGGCACCTTTGGTGTGGAGTTCCGTTACGGCTGATGTTGGTTTTTATGATGCGTAACGTCAGGCCGGATAAGGCGTTTATGCCGCATCCGGCGGTTGTTGTCGGATGCGATGCTAACGCACCTTATCCAGCCAGGAAGGAGGCATGCAACCGTTGCCTGAAATAACGCCGTACTGACTCTCATTGCAAAAAAACAGGAATAACCCATGCAACCGTCCAGAAACTTTGACGATCTCAAATTCTCCTCCATTCACCGTCGCATTTTACTGTGGGGAAGCGGTGGCCCGTTTCTGGATGGTTATGTACTGGTAATGATTGGTGTGGCGCTGGAGCAACTGACTCCGGCGCTGAAGCTGGACGCTGACTGGATTGGCTTGCTGGGCGCGGGAACGCTCGCCGGGCTATTCGTCGGAACATCGCTGTTTGGCTATATTTCCGATAAAGTCGGACGGCGCAAAATGTTTCTGATCGATATTATCGCCATCGGCGTGATATCGGTGGCGACGATGTTTGTCTCATCCCCCGTCGAATTGCTGGTGATGCGGGTCCTCATCGGCATTGTCATCGGCGCGGATTATCCCATCGCCACCTCGATGATTACCGAGTTCTCCAGCACCCGTCAGCGAGCGTTTTCCATCAGCTTTATTGCCGCCATGTGGTATGTCGGCGCGACCTGTGCCGATCTGGTTGGCTACTGGCTTTATGATATGGAAGGCGGCTGGCGCTGGATGCTGGGCAGCGCGGCGATCCCCTGTTTGTTGATTTTGATTGGTCGATTGGAACTGCCTGAATCTCCCCGTTGGTTACTACGCAAAGGGCGAGTGAAAGAGTGTGAAGAGATGATGATCAAACTGTTTGGCGAACCGGTGGCTTTCGACGAAGAGCAACCGCAGCAAACCCGTTTTCGCGATCTGTTTAATCGCCGCCATTTTCCTTTTGTTCTGTTTGTTGCCGCCATCTGGACCTGCCAGGTGATCCCGATGTTCGCCATTTACACCTTTGGCCCACAAATCGTTGGTTTGCTGGGGTTGGGGGTCGGAAAAAATGCGGCGCTGGGGAACGTGGTGATTAGCCTGTTCTTTATGCTCGGCTGTATTCCGCCGATGTTATGGCTTAATACTGCCGGACGGCGTCCATTGTTGATTGGCAGCTTTGCCATGATGACATTGGCGCTGGCTGTTTTGGGACTGATCCCGGATATGGGGATTTGGCTGGTGGTGATGGCGTTCGCGGTGTATGCCTTTTTCTCTGGTGGGCCGGGTAATTTGCAATGGCTCTATCCTAATGAGCTCTTCCCGACGGATATCCGCGCCTCTGCTGTGGGTGTTATTATGTCCCTAAGCCGTATTGGCACCATTGTTTCGACCTGGGCGCTGCCGATCTTTATTAATAATTATGGCATCAGCAATACGATGCTGATGGGCGCGGGGATTTCGCTGTTTGGTTTACTGATTTCTGTGGCGTTTGCCCCGGAAACGCGCGGAATGTCACTGGCGCAGACCAGTAATATGACGATTCGCAGGCAGCGAGCGGGGTAACTTATTCAGATTTCTCCCTTTTTTGAATCAATATTATTGACTATAAGCCGCGTAAATATATGACTACACTTTGTGAGAAAACAAAGGTGTAATTGCGCAGGCTAACTATGATTCTAATCATTTATGCGCATCCGTATCCGCATCATTCCCATGCGAATAAACGGATGCTTGAACAGGCAAGGACGCTGGAAGGCGTTGAAATTCGCTCTCTTTATCAACTTTATCCTGACTTCAATATCGACATTGCCGCCGAACAGGAGGCGCTGTCTCGCGCCGATCTGATCGTCTGGCAGCACCCAATGCAGTGGTACAGCATTCCACCGCTCCTTAAACTTTGGATCGATAAAGTTTTCTCGCACGGCTGGGCTTATGGTCACGGCGGCACGGCGCTGCATGGCAAGCATTTGCTGTGGGCGGTGACGACCGGCGGCGGGGAAAGCCATTTTGAGATCGGTGCGCATCCGGGCTTTGATGTGCTGTCGCAGCCGCTACAGGCGACGGCAATCTACTGTGGGCTGAACTGGCTACCGCCGTTTGCCATGCACTGCACCTTTATTTGTGACGACGAAACCCTCGAAGGGCAGGCGCGTCACTATAAGCAACGTCTGCTGGAATGGCAGGAGGCACATCATGGATAGTCATACGCTGGTCCAGGCGCTGATCTATCTCGGTTCGGCGGCGCTGATTGTACCCATTGCGGTACGCCTCGGTCTGGGCTCGGTCCTTGGTTACCTGATTGCAGGCTGCATTATTGGCCCGTGGGGACTGCGGTTGGTGACCGATGCCGAATCTATCCTGCACTTTGCCGAAATTGGCGTGGTGCTGATGTTATTTATTATCGGTCTGGAGCTTGATCCACAGCGATTATGGAAACTGCGCGCGGCAGTATTCGGCGGTGGCGTATTGCAGATGGTGAGCTGTGGCGGCCTGCTGGGGCTGTTCTGTATGCTCCTCGGTATGCGCTGGCAAGTCGCGGGATTAATTGGCATGACGCTGGCGCTCTCCTCAACAGCGATTGCCATGCAGGCAATGAATGAACGTAACCTGACGGTAACGCAGATGGGGCGCAGTGCCTTTGCCGTACTATTATTTCAGGATATCGCGGCGATCCCATTAGTGGCGATGATCCCGCTACTGGCAGCGAGCAGTGCCTCAACGACGATGGGCGCATTTGCTCTCTCGGCGTTAAAAGTGGCGGGCGCGCTGGCGCTGGTGGTATTGCTGGGGCGCTATGTTACGCGTCCGGCGCTGCGCTTTGTTGCCCGTTCTGGCTTGCGGGAAGTGTTCAGTGCCGTAGCTTTATTCCTCGTGTTTGGCTTTGGTTTGCTGCTCGAAGAGGTCGGCTTGTCGATGGCGATGGGCGCGTTTCTGGCAGGCGTGTTGCTGGCAAGCTCGGAATACCGTCATGCGCTGGAAAGCGATATCGAACCATTTAAAGGTTTGCTGCTGGGGCTGTTTTTCATCGGTGTTGGCATGTCGATAGACTTTGGTACGCTGCTTGAAAATCCGTTGCGTATAGTCATCCTGCTGACTGGTTTCCTCATCATCAAAATTGCCATGCTGTGGCTGATTGCCCGACCATTACAGGTGCCGAATAAACAACGTCGCTGGTTTGCGGTGTTGTTAGGGCAGGGTAGTGAGTTTGCCTTTGTGGTGTTTGGCGCAGCGCAAATGGCAAATGTACTGGAACCAGAGTGGGCGAAGTCGCTGACGTTGGCGGTGGCATTGTCGATGGCGGCAACGCCGATTCTGTTGGTGATCCTCAATCGCCTTGAACAATCTTCCACTGAAGAGGCGCGCGAAGCTGATGAGATCGACGAAGAACAACCGCGGGTAATTGTTGCCGGATTCGGTCGTTTTGGTCAGATCACCGGGCGTTTACTGCTCTCCAGCGGGGTGAGAATGGTGGTACTCGATCACGATCCTGACCATATAGAAACTTTGCGCAAATTCGGCATGAAAGTGTTTTACGGCGATGCCACGCGGATGGATTTACTGGAATCTGCCGGAGCGGCGAAAGCGGAAGTGTTGATTAACACAATTGACGATCCGCAAACCAACCTGCAACTGACGGAGATGGTGAAAGAACATTTCCCGCATTTGCAGATCATTGCTCGCGCGCGTGATGTTGATCACTACATTCGTTTGCGTCAGGCAGGTGTGGAAAAGCCGGAGCGTGAAACCTTTGAAGGGGCGCTCAAAACCGGACGCCTGGCACTGGAAAGTTTAGGTCTGGGGGCGTATGAAGCGCGGGAACGAGCCGATTTGTTCCGTCGCTTTAATATTCAGATGCTGGAAGAGATGGCGATGAGTGAGAACGATACCAAAGCCCGGGCTGCGGTTTATAAACGTACCAACGCGATGTTAAGTGAGATAATCAGCGAAGATCGCGAACATCTGTCATTAATTCAACGGCACGGCTGGCAAGGTACTGAAGAAGGGAAACATACTGGCAATATGACCGATGAGCCAGAAACCAAACCCTCGTAATCATAAAGAGTGATATCACGCACGCTTTACAACTAACTGTTTGTTTTTATGTAATTGTAATAGGGCGAGTCCAGCGGCATAGCGTGGGCTCGCCAGCAGAATATAAAATTTTCCTCAACATCATCCTCTCGCCAGTCGACGAAGGTTTACGCTTTACGTATAGTGGCGACAATTTTTTTTATCGGGAAATCTCAATGATCAGTCTGATTGCGGCGTTAGCGGTAGATCGCGTTATCGGCATGGAAAATGCCATGCCGTGGAACCTGCCTGCCGATCTCGCCTGGTTTAAACGCAACACCTTAAATAAACCTGTGATTATGGGACGCCATACCTGGGAATCCATTGGTCGCCCGCTGCCAGGGCGTAAGAATATCGTCATCAGCAGCCAGCCGGGTACGGACGATCGCGTAACATGGGTGAAGTCGGTGGATGAAGCCATCGCGGCGTGCGGTGACGTACCAGAAATCATGGTGATTGGCGGTGGGCGCGTATACGAGCAGTTCCTGCCGAAAGCGCAAAAACTGTATCTGACGCATATTGACGCAGATGTGGAAGGCGACACTCATTTCCCGGATTACGATCCAGATGACTGGGAATCGGTATTCAGCGAATTCCACGACGCCGATGCGCAGAACTCTCACAGCTATTGTTTTGAGATTCTGGAACGGCGGTAAGTTTGTCTATTAGAATCCCGGCATCGCTGATACGTGCAGATATCCGTGTATACCAGACGTATAAATTGTACAGGAGCACGATATCATGACTGCAAAACGTACCACACAAAGTGTGGCCGTCACCGTCGACCGTGAGTTAGTCAATCGCGCTCGCGATGCTGGCTTAAATATGAGCGCTACCCTTACGGTTGCGCTCAATGCTGAACTTAAAAAACATGCAGCAACACGTTGGCGTGAAGAGAACGCAGAAGCTATCGCTGCGTTAAATCAATTGGCTGATGAAATCGGATGTTTTTCTGATGAGTACCATCGCTTCCAGAGATACCATTTACGGTATACCGCAGTCGCGGCAGGAACGCCGCATTTCCCTTTGTTATCAATGTTACCAGCGACATTATTGGTGAGATTAATCGCCGTATCGTTATTCCATTAACACTTATTGAACGATTTAGCCGTAATTACCCACCAGAACGACTTAACCCAATCCTTTTACTGGTGGATGGAAGAGAATATGTGCTCATGACGCATGAGACTGCAACTGTTCCAGTTAACGCGCTGGGAACGAAATTTTGTGATGCCAGCGCGCACCGAACGTTGATTAAAGGGGGATTAAATTTTATGCTCGACGGGATTTAAGACGCGACCGCCTCTCCCTCACCCAAATCCTTATGCCGGTTCGACGGCTGGACAAAATACTGTTTATCTTCCCAGCGCAGGCAGGTTAATGTACCACCCCAGCAGCAGCCGGTATCCAGCGCGTAAATCCCTTCCGGCGTGCCTTTGCCTTCCAGTGATGCCCAGTGACCAAAGGCGATGCTGTACTCTTCACTGACGGGGCCAGGAATCGCAAACCACGGTTTCAGTGGTGCTGGCGCTTCTTCCGGCGACTCTTTGCTATACATATCCAGTTGACCGTTCGGAAAACAGAAACGCATACGAGTAAAGGCGTTGGTGATAAAACGCAGTCTTCCTAACCCACGTAATTCCGGCGACCAGTTGTTTGGCATATCGCCGTACATAGCGTCGAGGAAGAAGGGGTAGGAATCGCTCGACAGTACCGCTTCTACGTCGCGTGCGCACTCTTTGGCTGTCTGGAGATCCCACTGTGGCGTGATCCCCGCGTGGGTCATCACCAGCTTTTTCTCTTCGTCGATTTGCATCAGAGGCTGGCGGCGCAACCAGTTAAGCAGTTCGTCGGCGTCAGGCGCTTCCAACAACGGCGTAAGGTGATCTTTCGGTTTATTACGGCTGATCCCGGCAAAGACCGCCAGCAGATGCAGATCGTGATTCCCCAGCACCAGACGTACGTTATCGCCTAAAGACTTTACATAACGCAGGACATCCAGCGAACCCGGGCCGCGCGCGACCAGGTCGCCCGTCAGCCAGAGGATATCTTTACCGGGAGTAAATTCCACTTTATGCAGCAATGCGATCAGTTCATCGTAACAACCGTGAACATCGCCAATAAGGTATGTCGCCATATTTATTAATGAATGAGTATTGGAACGGCGAGTCGAAATACGGGAATGTCGATGCTAAAGGGAACGCCATTCTCATCGATCATTTCGTAGTGACCCTGCATGGTGCCCAGCGGCGTTTCAATGATTGCGCCGCTGGTGTATTGGTATTCTTCACCAGGGGCGATATGCGGTTGGACGCCCACCACACCTTCACCCTGGACTTCGGTTTCGCGGCCATTGCCGTTAGTGATCAGCCAGTAACGTCCCAACAACTGCACTGGCGCTCGCCCCAGATTGCGTATGGTTACGGTATAAGCAAAAACGTAACGTTCATTATCAGGTGAAGATTGGGCCTCAATGTAGACGCTTTGAACCTGAATACACACTCGGGGCGAATTGATCATCGTTAACTCTCCTGCAAAGGCGCGTTCTCCGCCAGATAGTTCGCCATCTGGCAATATTGCGCGACAGAGATATTTTCCGCTCGCATCGCCGGGTCGATCCCCATTTCCGTTAGCGCTTCGGCGCTAAACAGGTTGCCGAGGCTGTTCCGAATGGTTTTACGACGCTGGTTAAAGGCTTCGGTAGTGATGCGACTCAACACGCGAATATCTTTAACCGGATAAGGCATCGTCGTGTGAGGAACCAGACGTACGACGGCGGAATCCACTTTTGGTGGTGGCGTAAAGGCGGATGGAGGTACTTCCAGCACCGGGATCACGTTGCAATAATATTGCGCCATGACGCTTAATCGACCATACGCCTTGCTGTTCGGTCCTGCAACCAGACGATTCACCACCTCTTTTTGCAACATGAAATGCATGTCGGCAATGGCATCAGTATAGCTAAACAGATGGAACATCAACGGCGTGGAGATGTTATACGGCAGGTTGCCGAAAACACGCAGCGGCTGGCCCATTTTTTCTGCCAGCTCACCAAAGTTAAAGGTCATCGCATCCTGCTGATAAATTGTCAGTTTTGGGCCTAAAAATGGATGCGTTTGCAGGCGTGCCGCCAGATCGCGGTCAAGTTCGATGACGGTGAGCTGATCCAGACGTTCACCGACCGGTTCGGTCAATGCCGCCAGACCGGGGCCGATTTCGACCATCGCCTGGCCTTTTTGCGGGTTAATGGCAGAAACAATGCTGTCGATCACGAACTGATCGTTGAGAAAGTTTTGCCCGAAGCGTTTACGGGCTAAATGGCCCTGGTGGACTCGATTATTCATTGGGTGTTAACAATCATTTTGATGGCGAGATTAAGCGCCGTAATAAAACTGCCGACATCGGCTTTGCCACGTCCCGCCAGTTCAAGCGCGGTGCCGTGGTCCACTGATGTGCGAATAAAGGGCAGGCCCAGCGTAATGTTCACACCGCGCCCGAAGCCCTGGTATTTTAGCACGGGAAGACCCTGATCGTGGTACATCGCCAGTACGGCGTCGGCGTTGTCGAGATATTTAGGCTGAAACAAGGTATCGGCAGGCAGCGGTCCGTTGAGTTTCATCCCCTGCGCCCGCAGCTCGTCGAGCACCGGAATAATGGTGTCTATCTCTTCCGTACCCATATGACCGCCTTCGCCTGCGTGTGGATTCAGCCCGCAGACCAGAATGCGCGGTTCAGCGATGCCAAATTTGGTCCGCAAATCGTGATGCAAAATACCGATCACTTCATGCAGTAGTGGCTGGGTAATGGCATCTGCAATTTCACGCAGCGGTAAATGCGTCGTTGCCAGCGCCACGCGAAGTTCTTCGGTTGCCAGCATCATCACCACTTTTTTCGCCTGCGAACGCTCTTCGAAAAACTCGGTATGACCGGTAAATGGAATGCCTGCGTCGTTAATGACGCCTTTATGTACGGGGCCGGTAATTAGCGCGGCAAATTCACCGCTCAGGCAGCCATCGCACGCTCGCGCCAGCGTCTCCACCACATAATGCCCATTTTCAACCGTCAGTTTCCCCGCCGTGACAGGCGCGCGTAGTGCGACAGGAAGTAGCGTTAATGTGCCCGCAGTTTGCGGTTGGGCAGGGGAATTAGGGGAATAAGGGCGGAGGGTAAGCGGCAAACCGAGCATCGCTGCCCGGTCGGTAAGGAGAGTGGCATCGGCACAAACAACCAGTTCGACCGGCCACTCACGCTGTGCGAGTTGGACAACTAAGTCCGGGCCAATCCCGGCGGGTTCGCCGGGAGTGATCACAACACGTTGGGTTTTAACCATTAGTTGCTCAAAATTTTCACATAAGCGCTGGCACGTTGTTCCTGCATCCAGCTTGCTGCTTCTTCCGAGAACTTACGGTTCATCAGCATGCGGTACGCACGATCTTTTTGCGCCGCGTCGGTTTTATCAACATTACGGGTATCCAGCAGTTCGATCAGATGCCAGCCGAATGAAGAGTGAACCGGAGCGCTCATTTGGCCTTTGTTCAGGCGGGTCAGCGCGTCACGGAAGGCCGGATCGAAAATGTCTGGCGTAGCCCAGCCAAGATCGCCGCCCTGGTTAGCAGAGCCTGGATCCTGAGAGAACTCTTTCGCTGCCGCAGCAAACGTGGTTTTACCGCTCTTGATATCCGCAGCAATCTGTTCCAGTTTCACGCGAGCTTGCTCGTCAGTCATGATCGGCGACGGTTTTAGCAGAATATGTCGAGCATGAACCTCGGTCACCGAGATATTTTTGCTTTCACCGCGCAGGTCGTTAACTTTCAGAATATGGAAGCCGACGCCGGAACGGATCGGGCCAACAACATCGCCTTTTTTCGCGGTGCTTAATGCCTGGGCGAAGATCCCCGGCAGTTCCTGAATCCGGCCCCAGCCCATCTGACCGCCATTCAGTGCTTGCTGATCGGCAGAGTGAGCGATAGCCAGTTTACCAAAATCAGCGCCGTTACGCGCTTGAGCGACAATGGCGCGCGCCTGGCTTTCCGCTTCGTTCACTTGATCTGAAGTCGGGTTTTCCGGCAGCGGGATCAGGATGTGGCTTAAATTCAGTTCAGTGCTGGCATCGTTTTGGTTACCGACCTGCTGCGCCAGAGCTTCGACTTCCTGCGGCAGGATGGTAATGCGGCGACGCACTTCGTTGTTACGCACTTCAGAGATAATCATCTCTTTGCGGATCTGGTTACGATAGGTGTTGTAGTTCAGACCATCGTAAGCCAGACGACTGCGCATTTGATCCAGCGTCATGTTGTTCTGTTTGGCAATGTTGGCAATTGCCTGATCGAGCTGCTCATCGGAGATTTTCACTCCCATTTTCTGCCCCATCTGCAGGATGATTTGATCCATGATCAAACGCTCCATGATTTGGTGGCGCAGCGTAGCGTCATCAGGAAGCTGTTGCCTTGCCTGGGCGGCGTTCAGTTTTACCGACTGCATTAATCCATCAACGTCGCTTTCCAGCACGACGCCGTTATTGACGACGGCTGCGACTTTATCAACTACCTGGGGGGCAGCGAAACTGGTATTCGCGATCATCGCGATACCGAGAAGCAGCGTTTTCCAGTTCTTCATACTTTTTCCATTTCAATTAACCGCACTGCGGATTACGTGGTAAATCAACAAATCACAAAGAGTTTTGATACGGCAGAATGTTCGAACGCAGCATCTCTTGCGTACCCAGACCGTAGTTAGAGCTCAGGCCGCGAAGTTCGATGTTAAAGCCGATTGCGTTGTCATATATCGCATGTTGTTTATTGCTATCCCAACCGTTCAGCTTACGCTCGTAACCGACGCGAATCGCATAGCAGCAGGAGCTGTATTGCACTCCTAACATTGAGTCTGCCTGCTTGTTCGCATTGGTATCGTAGTAGTAGGCCCCGACAATTGACCAACGATCGGCAATTGGCCAACTGGCAACCGTACCTACCTGCGAAATTCCGTTTTTATACTGCTCGGCAGTGGAATAGTACTTAGGCAATGTCGCCTGAATGTATTCCGGGCTGGCGTAACGGTAGTTCAGTTGTATCAGACGGTCTTCATCCCGACGGTATTCAATGCTGGAGTTACTGGTGGCTACGTTATCCAGACGGGTATCGTACTGAATCCCGCCACGCAGTCCCCAACGCTCAGAGATACGCCAGTAAGTATCGCCTGCCCATACCAGTGAGCCCGTTTTGTCGTTATTCTCCCATGTTATGTTGTCATCGCCAGTGCGAGACTCCGTGAAATAGTAGATTTGACCAACGGAAATATTAAAACGTTCAACGGCAGCATCATCATATACGCGAGATGTGACACCGGTCGTTATCTGGTTCGCGGAAGCAATACGGTCAAGACCGCCGTAAGTCCGGTCCCGGAACAGGCCAGAGTAGTCAGACTGCAGCAGTGAAGAGTCGTAGTTATAGATTTTGCTCTGATCGCGATACGGTACATACAGATACTGTGCGCGTGGTTCCAGCGTCTGGGTATAGCCTGGCGCCAGCATTTCCATATCGCGCTCGAAGACCATTCTGCCGTCTACTTTGAACTGCGGCATCACGCGGTTAGCGGAGTCTGCCAGTTTGGTGTTTTTGGGGTTGCTGTTATACCAGTCAAGATTGGTTTGCTGATAATGCGTCGCCAGCAACTTTGCTTCAGTATTGATACTGCCCCAGTTATTAGAGAGCGGCAGATTGATGGTCGGCTCCAGGTGAACACGAGTCGCCTCTGGCATGTCATCTCTGGTGTTAACAAAGTGCACAGCCTGACCGTAAATTCGCGTATCAAAAGGGCCAACATCGTTTTGATAGTAATTAACGTCTAACTGCGGTTCTGCCGAGTAGCTACTGGTGTTCTGTTCGTTGAAGACCTGGAACTGCTTGGTTGAAACGGTGGCATTGAAGTTTTGTACCGCATAGCCAACGCTGAATTTTTGCGTTGCATAACCGTCGGTACTGGAGCCGTATTTGTTATCGAAGTCATTGAAGTAGCTAGGATCGCTGACTTTGGTGTAGTCGACGTTGAAACGCCACACCTGATCCATTACCCCGGAGTGTTGCCAGTAGAACAACCAACGACGTGAGCTATCATCCTTCGGATGTTCATCTTCATAGACTTTATCTGAAGGCAGATAGTCAAGTTCCATCAAGCCAGCGCCAGCCTGAGTGAGATAACGGAACTCGTTCTCCCACATAATGTTGCCACGACGATGCATATAATGCGGCGTGATGGTGGCATCCATATTTGGCGCAATATTCCAGTAATACGGAAGATAGAACTCAAAGTAGTTGGTGGTGGTGTACTTGGCGTTCGGGATCAAGAAACCTGAGCGACGTTTATCACCCACTGGCAACTGCAAATAGGGGCTGTAAAAAATCGGCACCGGACCGACTTTAAAGCGGGCGTTCCAGATTTCCGCGACTTGTTCTTCGCGGTCATGAATAATTTCGCTACCTACCACGCTCCAGGTATCAGAACCAGGCAAACAGGAGGTAAAGCTACCGTTATCCAGAATGGTGTAGCGGTTTTCGCCACGTTGTTTCATTAGGTCGGCTTTACCACGTCCCTGACGGCCCACCATCTGGTAATCACCTTTCCAGACGTTGGTGTCTTTGGTGTTCAGATTCGCCCAGCCTTTCGGTCCTTTGAGGATCACCTGGTTATCGTCGTAATGAACGTTACCGAGCGCATCAACGGTACGTACCGGTTCCGCTTGTCCGGGGGCCTCTTTTTGATGGAGCTGAACTTCATCGGCCTGCAGGCGGCTGTTACCCTGCATGATATCCACGCTGCCGGTAAACACGGCGTCATCGGGGTAATTTCCCTTTGCGTGGTCAGCATTAATCGTCACGGGTAAGTCGTTAGTATCGCCCTGTACCAGAGGACGGTCATAGCTTGGCACGCCCAACATACACTGTGAGGCGAGATCGGCTGCCAGTCCCTGTTGACTATAAAGGGCGGTGGCAATCATGGTGGCCAGAAGAGTGGGGATACGTTTTTTCATACGTTGATTTTATTGTTCCATCATCGGTAACGTTGCGCGTGACAAACGGTCAGAGACTAACGTACTCGTCATCTCTACGCTAGTGTTAATCCTGTCCGAATAGCGTCAGTGGTGTTAGGCACGGCATTGAATGACAGGTATGATAATGCAAATTATAGGCGATGTCCCACAATTGACCGCAGCCGGAAAACGGTAAAAGCACCTTTATATTGTGGGAGATAGCCCTGATATCCGTGTGTCGATTTGGGGAATATATGCAGTATTGGGGAAAAATCATTGGCGTGGCCATGGCCTTAATAATGGGCGGCGGCTTTTGGGGCGTAGTGTTGGGGCTGTTAATTGGCCACATGTTTGATAAAGCCCGTAGCCGTAAAATGGCGTGGTTTGCCAACCAGCGCGAGCGTCAGGCGCTGTTTTTTGCCACCACTTTTGAAGTGATGGGGCATTTAACCAAATCCAAAGGTCGTGTTACCGAGGCTGATATTCATATCGCCAGCCAACTGATGGACAGAATGAATCTGCATGGCGCTTCCCGTACTGCGGCGCAAAATGCTTTCCGGGTGGGAAAATCAGACAATTACCCACTACGTGAAAAAATGCGTCAGTTTCGTAGTGTCTGCTTTGGTCGTTTTGACTTAATTCGTATGTTTCTGGAGATCCAGATTCAGGCGGCGTTTGCCGATGGTTCGCTGCATCCTAATGAACGGGCTGTACTGTATGTCATTGCTGAAGAGTTAGGGATTTCGCGCGCTCAGTTTGACCAGTTCCTGCGTATGATGCAGGGCGGGGCGCAGTTTGGCGGCGGTTATCAGCAGCAGTCTGGCGGTGGTCACTGGCAGCAAGCGCAGCGCGGCCCGACGCTGGAAGATGCCTGTAATGTGTTGGGCGTGAAGCCGACGGATGACGCGACAACGATTAAACGTGCCTACCGTAAGCTGATGAGCGAGCACCACCCGGATAAGCTGGTAGCGAAAGGTTTGCCGCCAGAGATGATGGAGATGGCGAAGCAGAAAGCGCAGGAAATTCAGCAGGCGTATGAACTGATTAAGCAGCAGAAAGGATTTAAATAAGTTTCAAACTGTAGGCCTGATAAGACGCGGCCCGCGTCGCATCAGGTAATCGGCGCAAAATTGCCGGATGCGGCGTAAACGCCTTATCTAGCCTACCGAATCGCGCCAGCGTGACTATCAAAAATCCGCTGGCGCTTTAAACGTCATACTATTGCCATACGCCGGATGGGTAATCGTCAACATTTCTGCATGCAACAATAATCGTGGCGCCATTGCTCTCGCTTCTGGTGATGCATAAAAACGATCGCCGAGAATCGGATGACCCAGCGCCAGCATATGCACACGCAACTGATGCGAACGCCCGGTAATCGGCTTTAACACCACTCTTGCCGTGTTATCCGCCGCATACTCCACCACTTCATATTCCGTCTGCGCAGGTTTACCCGTTTCGTAACAGACTTTCTGTTTCGGGCGGTTGGGCCAGTCGCAAATCAGCGGTAGATCTACCAGGCCTTCGGCGGGGGATGGATGCCCCCAGACGCGGGCCACATACTGCTTTTTCGGCTCGCGCTCGCGGAACTGGCGTTTTAATTCCCGCTCCGCGGCTTTGGTCAGCGCCACTACAATCACGCCGCTGGTGGCCATATCCAGGCGATGCACCGATTCCGCCTGCGGATAATCACGCTGAATGCGCGTCATCACGCTGTCTTTGTGCTCTTCCAGACGCCCCGGCACAGACAACAAACCACTCGGCTTGTTGACCACCATAATGTGGTCATCCTGATACAGGACAACCAGCCAGGGTTCCTGCGGCGGATTGTAGTTTTCCATCCCCATTTTCAGCTCCGTTATTGATGCGTCACAACGATCAAACGTAGGGCATCCAGACGCCAGCCCGCCTGATCCAGGCTTTCCATCACCTGCTGACGGTTGCTCTCAATGGCAGTCAGTTCGTCGTCACGGATGTTCGGGTTCACCGCGCGCAGCGCTTCCAGACGCGACAGTTCGGCAGACAGTTTTTCGTCGGCTTCGTTACGTGCCGCGTCAATCAGTGCACGGGCAGACTTCTCAATCTGCGCTTCACCCAACTGGAGGATAGCGTGAACATCCTGCTGCACGGCGTTAACCAGTTTACTGCCGGTATGACGGTTGACTGCGTTAAGCTGACGGTTGAAGGTTTCAAACTCCACCTGTGCCGCCAGGTTGTTGCCGTTTTTATCCAACAGCATACGCACCGGTGTCGGCGGCAGGAAGCGGTTAAGTTGCAACTGCTTCGGCGCCTGAGCTTCAACCACGTAAATCAGTTCCAGTAACAGAGTACCTACCGGCAACGCTTTGTTTTTCAACAGCGAAATCGTGCTGCTGCCGGTATCGCCAGAAAGGATCAGGTCCAGGCCGTTGCGGATCAGCGGATGCTCCCAGGTAATAAACTGTGCATCTTCACGCGCCAGCGCCACTTCACGATCGAAGGTGATGGTGATGCCATCTTCCGACAGACCCGGGAAGTCCGGCACCAGCATATGATCGGACGGCGTCAGGACGATCAGGTTGTCGCCGCGATCGTCCTGATTGATACCGATAATATCGAACAGGTTCATGGCGAAGGCGATCAGGTTGGTATCGTCATCCTGCTCTTCAATGCTTTCTGCCAGTGCCTGGGCTTTTTCGCCGCCGTTGGAATGGATTTCCAGCAGGCGGTCACGACCCTGTTCCAGCTGTGCTTTCAGGGCTTCATGCTGCTCGCGGCAGTTTTTGATCAGATCGTCAAAGCCTTCGGTTTGGTCCGGTGAAGCCAGATAGTTAATCAGATCGTTGTAAACGCTATCGTAAATAGTGCGTCCAGTCGGGCAGGTGTGCTCGAATGCGTCCAGACCTTCGTGATACCAGCGTACCAGCACCGACTGAGCGGTTTTCTCCAGATAAGGCACATGGATCTGAATATCGTGCGCCTGGCCGATACGGTCCAGACGACCAATACGCTGCTCCAGCAGATCCGGGTTGAACGGCAGATCGAACATCACCATATGGCTGGCGAACTGGAAGTTACGCCCTTCAGAACCGATTTCCGAACACAGCAGCACCTGCGCGCCGGTATCTTCTTCGGCGAACCAGGCGGCTGCGCGGTCACGCTCGATAATCGACATACCTTCGTGGAACACCGCGGCGCGGATACCTTCACGTTCGCGCAGTACTTGCTCCAGTTGCAGCGCGGTAGCGGCTTTGGCGCAGATCACCAATACTTTCTGAGAGCGATGGCTGGTCAGGTAGCCCATCAGCCACTCAACGCGCGGGTCAAAGTTCCACCAGGTGGCGTTATCGCCTTCAAATTCCTGATAAATACGCTCCGGGTAGAGCATATCGCGGGCGCGATCTTCCGCACTTTTACGTGCGCCCATAATGCCGGACACTTTAATTGCCGTCTGATACTGCGTCGGCAGCGGCAGCTTAATAGTGTGCAGCTCGCGTTTCGGGAAGCCTTTAACGCCGTTACGCGTGTTACGGAACAGTACGCGGCTGGTGCCGTGACGGTCCATCAGCATGGAAACCAGTTCCTGACGCGCGCTCTGGGCATCTTCGCTGTCGCTGTTTGCCACCTGCAAAAGCGGCTCGATATCCTGCTCGCCGATCATCTCACCGAGCATGTTCAGTTCGTCATTGCTCAGTTTGTTACCTGCCAGCAGCATGGCAACGGCGTCGGCGACCGGACGATAATTCTTCTGTTCTTCAACGAATTGTGCGAAATCGTGGAAACGATTCGGGTCCAGCAGGCGCAGGCGGGCGAAGTGGCTTTCCATCCCCAGTTGTTCCGGGGTTGCGGTCAGCAGCAGAACGCCAGGCACATGCTCTGCCAGTTGTTCAATGGTCTGATATTCACGGCTCGGCGCCTCTTCGCTCCACACCAGGTGGTGCGCTTCATCGACGACCAGCAGATCCCACTCGGCTTCACACAAGTGTTCCAGACGCTGTTTGCTACGACGGGCAAAATCCAGTGAGCAAATCACCAGCTGTTCGGTGTCGAACGGGTTGTAAGCATCGTGCTGAGCTTCGGCGTAACGCTCGTCATCAAACAGCGCAAAACGCAGGTTGAAACGGCGCAGCATTTCTACCAGCCACTGATGCTGTAAAGTTTCCGGGACGATAATCAGCACACGTTCAGCCGCGCCAGAGAGCAGTTGTTGATGCAGGATCATCCCGGCTTCAATGGTTTTCCCTAAACCTACTTCGTCAGCCAGCAGGACGCGCGGCGCGTGGCGGCGACCAACATCATGTGCGATGTTGAGCTGGTGTGGGATCAGGCTGGTACGCTGACCGCGCAGGCCGCTGTACGGCATACGGAACTGTTCGCTGGAATACTTACGTGCGCGATAACGCAACGCAAAGCGGTCCATACGGTCGATCTGTCCGGCAAACAGGCGGTCCTGTGGTTTGCTGAACACCAATTTGCTATCAAGGAAAACTTCACGCAGGGCTACGCCGGACTCTTCAGTATCCAGGCGAGTACCGATATAGGTCAGCAGGCCATTTTCTTCTTTTACTTCTTCGACTTGCATCTGCCAGCCGTCATGGCTGGTAATGGTATCACCAGGATTGAACATCACGCGGGTCACGGGAGAATCACTGCGTGCGTACAGACGGTTTTCACCAGTAGATGGGAAAAGTAAAGTGACAGTTCGCGCATCCACCGCGACAACGGTTCCAAGTCCTAATTCGCTTTCTGTATCGCTGATCCAGCGTTGACCAAGTGTAAAAGGCATATGTGTTTGGCTCTATATCTTCAATTGCAGGCAATAACCACCCGCTACCAGACTAATGTGGTAGTGGCGTTATTCAGGTCCAGGAATGGAAAGGGCGCTATGGTACTGGATGGCAAAGCATTCGTCACGCATCAAAATGGTCTCTGGCGAACTCTTTTTTTGCTCAAAATAGCCCAAGTTGCCCGGTCATAAGTGTAGCAAAATTATCCTCAATAAAAGGGAGTATTCCCTCCGCCACGGGTTGCAGTTGACGGGTCAGATAGTGTTCGTAATCCAGTGGTGAACGTTGGTAGTCAAGCGGCTCCGGGCCGTTGATGGTCCAGACGTACTTAATGGTGCCGCGGTTTTGATATTGCAAGGGGCGACCACGCTTGTGGTTTTCTTCATCGGCAAGGCGTGCGGCGCGTACATGAGGCGGCACATTACGCTGATATTCGCTCAGCGGACGGCGAAGTCGTTTACGGTAAACCAGCCGCGCATCCAGTTCGCCGGCCATCAGCTTGTCGATAGTTTCGCGCACGTACTCCTGATATGGCTCGTTGCGGAAGATGCGCAGATATAGCTCCTGCTGAAATTGCTGGGCCAGCGGCGTCCAGTCGGTACGCACGGTTTCCAGCCCTTTAAACACCATCCGCTGTTTGTCACCTTCCTGAATCAGCCCGGCGTAGCGCTTTTTGCTGCCGGTATCGGCTCCGCGAATGGTTGGCATCAGAAAACGGCAGTAATGGGTTTCATACTCCAGTTCCAGTGCGCTGGTCAGCCGTTGTTTTTGCAGTGTTTCCGCCCACCAGGCGTTAACGTGTCGCACCAGTGCACGACCGATTTTCGCCGCCTCTTCTTCTGAATGTGCGCCTTTCAGCCAGACAAACGTTGAGTCGGTATCGCCATAAATCACGTCATAGCCCTGCGCTTCAATCAACGCTTTGGTTTGCCGCATGATCTGATGACCACGCATGGTGATCGACGACGCCAGGCGCGGATCGAAGAAGCGACAGGCAGTGGTGCCAAGCACGCCATAAAAGGCATTCATGATGATCTTCAGCGCCTGCGACAGCGGCTTATTACCCTGGCGTTTGGCTTCATCGCGCCCGTGCCAGATGTTAGTCACAATCTCCGGCAGGCAATGTTTTTCCCGTGAGAACCAGGCATCGAGAAAGCCTTCGGTGCAGTGTTCAGGATCGGGCTGTGCCATGCCTTCCACCAGTCCGACGGGATCAATCAGAAACGTGCGGATGATCGACGGATACAGGCTTTTGTAGTCCAGCACCAGCACAGAATCATAAAGTCCAGGTCGCGAATCCATCACGTAGCCGCCAGGGCTTGCGTGTGGCGGCACTTCGCCGAGATTCGGTGCAACATAACCAGCGCGGTGCATTCGGGGAAAATAGAGATGGCCAAACGCCGCCACCGACCCCCCATGCCGATCCACTGGCAGACCGTTCACCGTCGCCCGTTCGAGTAAAAATGGCATGATTTCGGTTTTGTGGAAGATTTGCGTCACCAGTTCGCAATCTTTCAGGTTATAAGTCGCCAGCGCGGGTTTATCTTCGGCGAAACGGCGGTCAATTTCGTCCATCCGATCCCACGGGTTATCGATAGATTTGCCTTCGCCTAACAGCTCCTGGGCGACGGTTTCTAGTGAGAACGACGAGAAATTCCAGAATGCGGATTTTAGTGCCTCAATACCATCAATAATCAGCCGCCCTTTGGCCTGGGCAAAAAAGACACCGTTTTTAAAACCATGCTCGCGCCACTCCAGTTCGCTGTTATCGCGCCCCAGACGCAGTGGAATACGGTAACGCTCGGCAAGTTTTTGCAGCATTCGCAGATCAAACTGCACCACGTTCCAGCCGATGATCACATCGGGATCGTGAGTCGCAAACCAGGCGTTGAGTTTTTCCAGTAGCTGCGGGCGGCTGGCGACGTATTCCAGTTCAAAATCAAGCGCGGAGGCGTCGCCATTCTCCGGCCCCAGCATATAAACGATGCGCTGCCCGCAGCCTTCCAGGCCGATGCAGTACAGTTCACCGTGGCGGGTGGTTTCAATATCAATAGAAACCCACTTGAGCGGCGGGCGATAGTCAGGATTGGGCTTTAGTCGTGCGTTGATGATGGCGCCATTGCGCAAATCACCCTCGACCCACACCGGTGAGGTGATAAACCGTTCCATCAGGTAGCGTTCCGGCGGTCGCACATCGGCTTCGTAAACGGTAACGCCACCTTCACGCAGGCGCTTTTCGTAATTCATCAACTGGCGATGGGCGCGACAGTAAAGGCCATATACCGGCTGGCGATGAAAATCCTTCAATGCCAATGGCGTCAGACGAAAGCCTTGTTCACCGTGCAAAATGTGCTGAGCGCGGGGAACTTGATCGGCAGGAATAAACGCCACGGATTCTTGCGGCGTAAGGGTAACCTGCAACGGCCCGTTGTCCGTCGCCAGCCAGAAGGAAACTTCGGTCCCTTGCGGGGTGTCCCGCCAGTGTCGGGTTAAGATAAAACCTGCCAGTGTCACGCTGAAAATCCAATAAAAAACCAGACTCGATTATAGCCTGGTTTCAGTTGATTGGCTGTGGTTTTATACAGTTATCACTGCCCGTAATACGCCTTCGCACCATGCTTACGCAGGTAGTGCTTATCCAATAACGTTTGCTGCATATCCGGTAACTGCGGGGCTAACTGGCGGCAGAAAATCCCCATATAAGCGACTTCTTCCAGCACGATGGCGTTATGCACCGCATCTTCGGCGTTTTTACCCCATGCAAACGGGCCGTGAGAATGCACCAGTACACCAGGCATTTGCGCCGCGTCGATACCCTGTTTTTTGAAGGTTTCGACGATCACTTTGCCCGTTTCCCATTCATATTCGCCGTTGATTTCCGCATCGGTCATTTTGCGGGTGCAGGGAATGGTGCCGTAGAAATAGTCGGCGTGGGTGGTGCCGGTTGCCGGAATCGACTGACCTGCCTGCGCCCAGATGGTGGCGTGGCGCGAGTGGGTGTGCACAATGCCGCCAATGGACGGGAATGCCTGATAGAGTAGCCGGTGAGTTGGGGTGTCGGAGGAGGGTTTTTTCGTACCTTCGACGACCTCGCCAGTTTCGATGTTGACTACGACCATATCATCGGCGGTCATGACGCTGTAATCGACGCCGGAAGGCTTGATCACAAAGACGCCGCGCTCGCGATCAACGGCACTGACGTTTCCCCAGGTCAGCGTGACCAGGTTGTGTTTTGGCAGCGCCAGGTTGGCTTCTAATACCTGGCGTTTGAGATCTTCTAACATGTTGACTCCTTCGTGCCGGATGCGCTTTGCTTATCCGGCCTGCAAGCCCGGAACGCGTAGGCCTGATAAGACGCGCCAGCGTCGCATCAGGCGCTGAATGCCGGATGCGGCTAATTAGCGACGAAATCCGTAATACACTTCGTTCCAGCGCAGCGCGTCTTTAAACGCTGGCAGGCGGGTGTCGTTATCAATCACCGTGATTTCAATGTTGTGCATCTCGGCAAACTGGCGCATATCGTTGAGGTTCAGCGCATGGCTGAAGACGGTATGGTGCGCGCCACCGGCGAGGATCCACGCTTCAGAAGCGGTTGGCAGGTCTGGCTGGGCTTTCCACAGCGCATTTGCCACCGGCAGTTTCGGCAGGGCGTGTAGTGTTTTCACCGTGTCGATGCAGTTAACCAGCAGACGGTAACGATCGCCGAGATCAATCAGGCTGGCGACAATCGCTGGACCAGTTTGAGTATTGAAGATCAGACGCGCCGGATCTTCTTTACCACCAATACCAAGCTGCTGAACGTCGAGGATCGGTTTATCTTCTACAGCGATCGACGGGCAGACTTCCAGCATGTGGGAGCCGAGCACCAGATCATTACCTTTCTCGAAGTGGTAGGTATAGTCCTCCATAAAGGAGGTGCCGCCCTGCAGACCGGTTGACATCACTTTCATGATGCGAAGCAGGGCCGCGGTTTTCCAGTCGCCTTCGCCTGCAAAGCCGTAACCCTGCTGCATCAGACGCTGTACAGCAAGACCTGGAAGCTGTTTCAGGCCGTGCAAGTCTTCAAAGGTGGTGGTGAACGCGTGGAAGCCGCCTTGTTCCAGGAAACGCTTCATCCCCAGCTCAATACGCGCCGCTTCCAGCACGTTCTGCCGCTTCTCGCCGTGGATTTGTGTCGCAGGTGTCAGGATGTAGCTGCTTTCATACTCATCGACCAGCGCGTTAACATCACCATCGCTGATGGAGTTCACCACCTGTACCAGATCGCCAACCGCCCAGGTATTGACGGAGAAACCGAACTTAATCTGCGCGGCGACTTTATCGCCGTCAGTGACTGCCACTTCACGCATGTTATCGCCAAAACGGCAGACTTTCAGATGACGGGTATCCTGTTTAGATACCGCCTGGCGCATCCAGGCGCCGATACGCTCATGTGCTTGTTTATCCTGCCAGTGACCGGTAACGACGGCATGTTGCTGACGCATACGCGCGCCGATGAAACCGAACTCGCGGCCGCCGTGCGCGGTCTGGTTCAGGTTCATAAAGTCCATGTCGATACTGTCCCACGGCAGCGCCGCGTTGAACTGGGTGTGGAATTGCAACAACGGTTTGTTGAGCATGGTCAGGCCGTTGATCCACATTTTGGCCGGGGAGAAGGTGTGCAGCCACACTACCAGGCCGGCGCAACGATCGTCGTAATTGGCGTCACGGCAAATAGCGGTGATTTCGTCTGGCGTGGTGCCCAACGGTTTCAGTACCAGTTTACAGGGCAGTTTGGCTTCCGTATTCAGCGCCTTAACAACGTGTTCAGCATGTTGGGTGACCTGACGCAGGGTTTCCGGGCCATACAGATGCTGGCTGCCAATTACAAACCACACTTCATAATTATCAAAAATCGTCATTGTCGTGTCCTTATAGAGTCGGAACGGCCTGGTCAGCCAGCGCCGGATCGGAAGTTGGAAAGTAGTGTTGTTCTGCGCTCATCGCCCATTGCTGATAGCGGTGATAAAGCTGTTCAAAGCGTTGAGCCTGTGTTGTGCTCGGTTGCAAAGTTTTCTCTACCGCACTGGCCATTTTTTGCTGCGCTGATGGAATGTCTGCGTGTACTTTTGCGGCGACGGCCGCGAAAATCGCTGCACCGAGCGCGCAACACTGGTCAGAAGCGACGATTTGCAGCGGACGATTAAGCACGTCGCAGCAGGCCTGCATAATGACCGGGTTTTTTCGCGCGATGCCGCCCAGCGCCATCACGTTGTTTACGGCGATCCCCTGGTTGGTGAAGCACTCCTGAATTGCGCGTGCGCCAAAAGCGGTGGCGGCAATCAAACCGCCGAACAACAGTGGTGCGTCGGTAGCGAGATTCAGATCGGTAATTACCCCTTTCAGGCGTTGGTTAGCGTTTGGCGTGCGGCGGCCATTAAACCAGTCGAGCACCACTGGCAGGTGATCAAGAGACGGATTTTTGGCCCATGCTTCGGTGAGTGCAGGTAGCAGTTGCTTCTGGCTGACTTTGATTTGCTCTTTCAGTTCAGGATGCTGGGCGGCAAGTTGTTCCAGCGGCCAGCCGAGTACGCGACCAAACCAGGCATAGATATCGCCAAATGCCGACTGACCGGCTTCCAGACCAATAAATCCCGGTACCACGCTGCCGTCAACCTGACCGCAAATGCCTTTTACTGCCCGCTCGCCAACGCTCTGTTTGTCGGCAATCAGAATGTCGCAGGTGGAAGTACCAATAACTTTTACCAGTGCGTTAGGCTGTGCGCCCGCGCCGACCGCGCCCATATGGCAGTCAAACGCGCCGCCGGAAATCACTACGCTTTCTGGCAGACCGAGACGTTGCGCCCATTCCGGGCATAAAGTGCCAACCGGAATATCTGCGGTCCAGGTGTCAGTGAATAGTGGGGAAGGCAAATGGCGATTGAGGATCGGGTCCAGTTCATCAAAGAAACTGGCTGGCGGCAAACCGCCCCAGCTTTCGTGCCACAGCGATTTATGCCCGGCGCTGCAACGTCCGCGACGGATATCCTGCGGGCGGGTGGTGCCGGAGAGCAGGGCGGGCACCCAGTCGCACAGCTCAATCCACGATGCGGCAGATTGCGCCACGGCGCTGTCCTGACGAGTCACATGCAGAATTTTTGCCCAGAACCATTCACTGGAATAAATACCGCCAATATAGCGGGAGTAGTCAACGTTGCCCGGTGCGTGACACAGGCGGGTGATCTCTTCCGCTTCTTCGACCGCGGTGTGATCTTTCCATAATACAAACATCGCGTTTGGGTTTTCGGCGAATTCCGGGCGTAGCGCCAGCACATTGCCGTCGGCATCGATTGGCGCAGGTGTGGAGCCGGTACTGTCGACGCCAATGCCGACCACGTCCGCGCGCTGTTCGGCGCTAAGCTCTGCAAGCACGGTTTTTAGCGCCGCTTCCATTGACTCGATATAGTCGCGCGGATGATGACGGAACTGGTTATTCGGGGCATCGCAAAATTGCCCTTCCTGCCAACGGGGATACCACTCTACGCTGGTGGCGAGCTCTTCACCGGTGGCGCATTCCACCGCCAACGCTCGTACAGAATCACTGCCAAAATCGAGGCCAATTGCAATCGCCATCGTTTCACTCCATCCAAAAAAACGGGTATGGAGAAACAGTAGAGAGTTGCGATAAAAAGCGTCAGGCAGGATCCGCTAATCTTATGGATAAAAATGCTATGGCATAGCAAAGTGTGACGTCGTGCAAATATTCAATGTGGACTTTTTTGTCGTAATTATAGACACTTTTGTTACGCGTTTTTGTCATACCTGATGCATATCCTGTCAACAAAGTGCTTTTGACAAGCGGGTTTGTCGGTTGGCTTTTTGAAGATGGCCTGTCAGAGACGCATAGCAGGTGATGTTTAGTGCAATATGGACAATTGGTTTCTCCTCTGATTGGCAGGAGTATGAAAAGTATGGCTGAAGCACAAAATGATCCACTGCTGCCGGGCTACTCGTTCAACGCTCATCTGGTAGCCGGTTTAACGCCAATCGAAGCGAATGGTTATCTCGATTTTTTTATCGACAGGCCACTGGGAATGAAGGGATACATTCTCAACCTCACCATTCGGGGTAAGGGCGTGGTGAAAAATAATGGGAAAGAATTTGTCTGCCGACCGGGCGACATTTTGCTCTTTCCACCAGGCGAGATCCACCACTATGGGCGGCACCCGGATGCCAGTGAGTGGTATCACCAGTGGGTCTATTTTCGCCCCCGCGCCTACTGGCAGGAGTGGCTAAACTGGCCCGCTATTTTTGCTAATACCGGTTTCTTTCGCCCGGATGATGCCTGGCTACCTCATTTCAACGATCTGTTTGGGCAAATCATCAATGCCGGGCAAGGAGAAGGTCGTTATTCAGAATTACTGGCGATAAACCTTCTTGAGCAATTATTACTGCGACGTATGGAGGCTATCAATGAGTCGTTGCACCCGCCGATGGATAATCGGGTACGCGAGGCCTGCCAGTACATCAGTGATCATCTTGCGGACAGTCATTTTGATGTGGCCAGAGTGGCGCAACATGTGTGCCTTTCACCGTCGCGTTTGTCACACCTGTTCCGCCAGCAGCTAGGGATTAGCGTTTTAAGCTGGCGTGAAGATCAGCGTATCAGTCAGGCGAAGCTGTTATTGAGTACCACCCGGATGCCTATCGCCACAGTTGGGCGTAATGTCGGTTTTGACGATCAGCTCTATTTTTCGCGAGTATTTAAAAAATGTACCGGAGCGAGCCCGAGTGAGTTTAGAGCAGGTTGTGAAGAAAAAGTGAATGATGTAGCCGTCAAGTTGTCATAATTGGTAACGAATCAGATAATTGACGGCTTGACGGAGTGGCAATGGGTTTGCAGAATCCCTGCTTCGTCCATTTTACAGGCACATTATGCAAGCATTGCTGGAACACTTTATTACTCAATCTACCGTGTATTCGCTGATGGCGGTGGTATTGGTGGCCTTTCTTGAGTCGCTGGCGTTAGTCGGCTTGATTCTGCCTGGTACGGTGCTGATGGCGGGACTGGGGGCGCTGATTGGCAGTGGAGAGTTAAGTTTCTGGCATGCCTGGCTGGCGGGGATTGCTGGTTGCCTGATGGGGGATTGGATCTCCTTCTGGCTGGGCTGGCGGTTTAAAAAGCCGCTGCATCGCTGGTCATTTCTGAAAAAGAATAAAGCGTTGCTCGACAAAACTGAGCATGCGTTGCATCAACACAGCATGTTTACCATTCTGGTCGGGCGCTTTGTCGGGCCGACGCGTCCGCTGGTACCGATGGTCGCAGGGATGCTGGATCTGCCGGTGGTGAAATTTATCACGCCAAATATTATCGGTTGCCTGCTGTGGCCGCCGTTCTACTTCCTGCCGGGGATTCTGGCGGGGGCGGCGATTGATATTCCTGGCGGAATGCAAAGTGGTGAATTTAAATGGCTGCTGCTGGCGACGGCGGTGTTTTTGTGGGTCGGTGGCTGGCTGTGCTGGCGCTTATGGCGCAGCGGCAAATCAACCGATCGTTTAAGTCATTATTTGTCGCGGGGCCGTTTGTTGTGGCTGACGCCGCTGATTTCTGCCATTGGTGTCGTGGCGCTGGTGGTGTTAATTCGCCATCCGCTGATGCCGGTATATATCGATATCTTGCGCAAAGTGGTTGGGGTTTAGAGCATCGTTTTGTAGGCCTGATGCGACGCTTGCCGCGTCTTATTGGGCCTATAAAATGCATACCCGTAGGTCGGATAAGGCGTTCACGCCGCATCCGACAGTGCATACTAACCCATAATCCCCAATAGCGCCGAAGCACTCGCCTTACCGCTCAACAACTCATCGGTCTTACCCTGCCAGGCGATGCGCCCGTCGGCGACGACCACCGAACGCGTGGCGATCCTCGCCGCATCTTCCACGCTATGTGACACCATCAATAGCGTCATTTTTTGCTGCTGGCAGCTCGTGCTCACCAGCGTCAGCATCTCCTGGCGTAGTGCCGGATCGAGCGCGGAGAACGGTTCATCAAGTAATAAAATGGGCTGTTCGCGCACCAGACAACGCGCCAGAGCCACACGTTGTCGCTGACCACCGGAAAGCTCGCCCGGCAACCGTACCATTAAATGATCAATTCCCATCTGACGGGCGATAGCGTGCATTTTCTCCTGCTGTGCCGCGTTCAGTTTCAATCCGGGATTAAGCCCCAGCCCGATGTTCTGCGCGACCGTCAGGTGACTGAAAAGGTTGTTCTCCTGAAACAGCATCGACACCGGACGGCGTGACGGCGGCGTTGTGGTGTGATCAACGCCATCGATAGTCAGCGAACCGCTGGCTGGCGTCAGAAAACCGGCGATCAAATTCAGCAGAGTACTTTTCCCTGCGCCGCTTGGCCCGAGGATTGCCACCTGCTCGCCGCGTTCCACCGTTAAGCTAAAACGCATTGGCAAATGGTGGTAAAGCCAGGTGATATCAGTCAGTTTTAACATTTCGCCCCGGTAGTTTTTCAATCACGGTAAATAGCATAAAACAGAGCAGTAGCAGAATTAACGCGGTGACTGCGCCGTCCTGGCTGCGATAAGAACCGATTTGCTGGTAGAGATAAAACGGCAGGGTGCGGAAATCATCGTTACCGAACAACGCCACCACGCCAAAATCACCAATCGACAGCACGCAGGCAAAGGCCAGCGCCTGCGCCAGTGGGCGTTTCAGGGCGCGCAGTTCCACCACTTTTAAGTGCGACCAGCCTTCAATACCCAGCGACTGGCACAGCATGCTGTAGCGGGCAGTGATATCGCGCATCGGGTTTTCCAGCACTTTCAGCGCATAAGGGATCGCCATTAACGCGTTGGTGAAAATCACAATGCCGTCAGAAGATTGCGGCAGGCCGATAGTGTTGTTGAGCAACAAAAAGAAGCCCGTTGCCAGCACAATGCCCGGCATGGCGAGGATCAACATGCCGCTCATCTCCAGCGCCTGACCCGCCAGCATTTTTTGCCGCGCCCGCAGTTCGCGGCTGCTCCATAGCAGCATCATGGTCAGCACCACGCACAATACGCCTGCTGCCAGTGCAATACGCAATGAGGTCCACAGTGCCTGCCACAACACCGGTTGCGACAGAACTTCTGGCAACTGGAGGTTTACTCCATCGACGATCACCGCCAGTAACGGTGGCAGTAATAACAGCAACGCCAGCGCAATTAATACTGTGTCGCAAATGCGGCTATGCAGACGATCGTCCGGGTCGCGCCAGCCTTGCAGCAGCGTGGTACCGGGGGCAATGGCTTTACTTAGTCGCTGACTCAACAGCACCAGCCCGAGACAGCACACCATCTGGATCAGCGCCAGCATCGCTGCGCGGGCAGGATCGTAGTCGTAACTTAGCGCCTGATAAATAGCCAACTCGATAGTGGTCGCCTGCGGACCGCCGCCCAGCGACAGCACGGTAGCGAAGCTGGCGAAACAGAGCATAAAGATAAGCGCAGCAACTGGCGGGATTTGTCGCCGTAGCCACGGCCATTCGATGAAGCGGAAAAAATGCCAGCCGCGCATCCCAAGCTGGGCGGCAAGCTGGCGCTGCTCGCCGGGAATGCTTTCCAGCGCCTGGAGGAATAAGCGGCTTGCCATCGGCAGATTAAAAAATACGTGTGCCAGCAAAATGCCTTGCAGGCCGTAGGGCGAAAAGGTCCACTCCAGACCAAGCGAATGCCAGAGCGAGGCCAGCCAGCCCCGACGACCATAGACGCTAAGAATGCCGAAAACGGCGACCAACACCGGGAGGATCAAGGTCATTGCGCACAGACGCAGCAGCGCTAGTCGCCCCGGAAAGCGCCTGCGATAGAGCGCGCGGGCGAGGAATATTGCGGGAACGACAGAGAGCAGCGCCGAGAGAAACGCCTGCCAGAAGGAGAAGCGCACCACATGCCACAGGTAGCTGTCCTGCCAGATGGCCGTCCAGTCACCCTGCGGTGCGTTCCACCACAGGGCGAGAAACGCCGCCAGTGCAACCGCCACTACCAGCGTGGCGGCGCTTAATCCTGGGATTAACCAGCCGGGAATTAATGACTGACGGCGCGTTGCCATTCGCTAATCCATGCCTGACGTTGTGCCGCCACTTCGGCTGGCGTGAACTCCAGCGTGGTGGCAGGTTTGGTCAGTTGTGCAAAACCGGCAGGCAGCGCGACGTTTGCTACCGGATACATCCAGTTGCCGGTTGGGATCGCATTCTGAAAAGCCGGAGAAACCATAAACTGGAGGAATTTTTGCGCCAGCTCCGGCTGCTTGCTGGCAGCGGTGCGGGCGGCAACTTCCACTTGCAGATAGTGGCCTTCGCTAAAGTTAGCGGCGGCGTAGTTATCTTTCTTCTCTTCGAGAATGTGATAAGCCGGGGAGGTGGTGTAGCTCAGTACCAGATCGCTTTCACCTTTCAAAAACAGGCCATAGGCTTCACTCCAGCCTTTGGTGACCGTGACGGTTTTCTTCGCCAGCTTCTGCCAGGCCTGTGGGGCGTCATTGCCATAGATTTTTTGCATCCATAGCAGCAGGCCCAGACCAGGAGTACTGGTGCGCGGATCTTCATAAATCACCCGCCAGTTCTGATCGCTCTCAACCAGTTCTTTCAGACTTTGCGGCGGATTTTTCAGTTTGTTCTTGTCGTAAACGAAGGCGAAATAGCCATAGTCAAACGGCACAAAGGTGTCATTATTCCAGCCGCCGGGAACGTTTATAGCCTCTGTCGCTACGCCGCTTTTGGCAAACAACCCGGTTTTGCTGGCGGCGTCTAACAGATTGTTATCCAGCCCCAGCACCACATCAGCTTTGCTGTTTTTGCCTTCCATCCGCAGACGGTTCAGCAGTGAGACGCCATCTTCCAGCGCCACAAATTTCAGTTCGCAATTGCAGTCGGCTTCAAAGGCTTTTTTGACCACCGGACCAGGCCCCCAGTCGGCGGCGAAGGAGTCGTAGGTATAAACAGTCAGAACGGGTTTTGCGAAAACGGGCGCTGTGCATAGCAACAGCAGGGGAAGACATTTTTTTAACACTTTGCACCTCAAAGAAGAGTGGCAAAGGACTTGAGAAGGAGCCTCAAATCCCTTCGCCGGCGTTATCCGGATCAGGTTCGACGGGTATTTTCTCAGCTTGCGCGTTAGCGCAGGCACCCCGTTGAGAACGGCGTTAGTGTAGTGAGTTTGTTATCAAGCAGCAATCATGGATCCGGCGGAGCAAACCAGGCTGATTTAAAATCAAACCAACCAAGAGTGTTCATGCGCAGGCCGCGCATACTGCGTTGCCCCTGAATAATCAGCCAGTGATGGATAAGCGGCACTATCGCTTTGCTGGCAACCAGTTGTTGGCACCAGTTCGCCAGATTCATCTCGCCATTGCGCCAGCGGGCGGCGTCGGCTTGCCAGTCGAGCGGAATACAGCGTTGTAGCAGCGGCACTTCACACAAGTGCGCGAACAGCGAAAAATCCAGCGGCAGCGTAAAGTTGGCGCTGTTAAGCCAGATATCGCTTTCGATCTCTCCTTCATGCCACTGATCGTAGTCGATCTCGTTGATGTTCAAGGTGACCTGATGACTCGCGAGAATCTTTTGCATGATCCTGGCAATTACCCGATGCTCAATATGATCCTGGTAAAAGGTTAGCGTGAGGTTTTCCAGCCCGGCGGGTTTTTCACAATGGGTGGGGCGGGCATGATGCCAGCGGGGGAGTAGGCCATATGCCGGGAACCACAGTTGCTGGTATTGTTCCTCGGCGAAATAGACCAGATTGGTTGGAGAAAGAACGTAACTTACCCACTCTCTGACCGCTTGATTTGCCCCGCGATGGGTGCGGCTGTCAAACAGTAAATAGTAGCAACCTTCTTCCAGTCGGCTTTCAATCTCTTTTTCTTCACCTTGCGGCCCTTGCAGCATCAGACCGCCAGCAGGCTCGTCGGCAATTTCCGGCAATACCCAGACATTAACCTCGTCAATTAGTGCCCGATAGCCAAAAAAATCATCGAATGCCTGAATTTTCAACTGATTAGTGGAGTTACGGATCACCGCATACGGCCCGGTGCCAATGGGATGGCTGGCAAAGTTGCTGAGTGTTTCCCATTCGCGCGGCAGGATCATTGCCGGAACTTGCCCTAGCAGTAACGGTAACCAGCGATCCGGCTGCGTGAGATGAATGTCCAGCGTCCAGGGTGTTGGTGAAACGATGTCTGCAATGTGGGAATAGAGTGGGAGCGTATTGATCCTTTTTAGGGAAGCGATTACGTCGTCCATTTCCAGTTCGCGTCCGTGGTGGAAATGGATCCCGGGGCGCAAAAAGAAGCGCCAGTGAAGCGGTGAAATTTGCTGCCAGTGGTGGGCGATGTCCGCTTCCAGTTCCCCATTTTCCTCATTTACGCGCGTTAGCGAACTGAAGATTTGCCGGGCGATATGGGTTTCGGAGCGGCGCAATGCGCTGCCAGGCAGCAGATTGCGCAACGGGCGATAATAGAGGACGCGCAGGATGTGCCGGCCCCGGCGAAAGCTGCGCCCCAGATGGGAAATCAGCATTTGCCGCACGGCGGTTTTATCACCAACGAGTTGCACCAGTTGGTCGATGCGATCCTGCTCCAGTAGGTCTTCCGCCCGCTGTTGCTGGAGCGCCAGCCCGGTATAGAGGAAAGTTAAACGCGAGCGTTTACCGCGTCCAACTTCTGCTTCCCACGTCAGCCAGCCGCGTTCCTGCATCGTGTTGAGCAGGGTGCGCATATGACGACGGGAACAGCTCAATAACTCCGCCAGTTCATTGAGCGTCGTGTCCTGCGATTTACCCTCGCAGCATTGCCACAGGCGAATGAACTGTTGTTGCAGACGACCAGAAGGCATAAAAGGGGAACTCCCGCGTAAAATCCAGCAATTTTATTTTCCCTATATTAAGTCAATAATTCTGATTGATGAAGCAAGGAGGTGTCCCATGCGCCAGTTTTATCAGCACTATTTTACCGCGACTGCGAAGGTGTGCTGGTTGCGTTGGTTAAGCGCTCCACAACGCTTATCCATGCTTGAGGAACTGATGCAGTGGGAGGGGAGTGATTCTGACTACTGATTTGCGGACATCATGTGTGACTGAGTATTGGTGTTAATCGCCACGCCAGCAGTGAATACCTGCTGGCTTTTTTCTTTTTGACGATTGAGTCGAGCGGCGTACAAACTAACGCATAAACGCTGGTTGTTTCGCCTCATAAGCGGCGATCGCGTCGTCATGCTGCAAGGTCAGGCCGATGCTGTCCAGGCCGTTCATCATGCAGTGGCGGCGGAAGGCATCAATGGTAAAGCGATAGGTTTTCTCACCCGCTTTCACCTCTTGCGCCTCCAGGTCCACATCGAAATGGATCCCTGGATTGGCTTGTACCAGCGCAAACAGTTCATCCACTTCGGCATCGCTTAATTTCACTGGCAGCAGTTGGTTGTTAAAGCTGTTGCCATAGAAGATGTCAGCGAAACTCGGCGCAATCACCACTTTAAAACCGTAATCGGTCAATGCCCACGGCGCGTGCTCACGCGAGGAACCGCAGCCGAAGTTTTCTCGTGCCAGCAAAATGGAAGCTCCCTGATATTGCGGGAAGTTCAGCACGAAGTTCGGGTTTGGCTGCTGGCCTTTTTCATCGAGAAAACGCCAGTCATTAAACAGATGCGCGCCAAAACCTGTACGGGTCACTTTCTGCAAAAACTGTTTCGGGATGATTGCATCAGTATCAACATTGGCGGCATCCAGTGGAACCACCAGGCCTGTGTGTTTGATAAATTTCTCTGCCATGGTGTGCTCCTTATTTAATATTGCGAATGTCGGCGAAATGTCCGGTCACAGCCGCGGCGGCAGCCATTGCCGGGCTGACCAGATGCGTGCGCCCGCCGCGCCCCTGGCGGCCTTCAAAGTTACGGTTGCTGGTGGAGGCACAACGTTCGCCCGGATTCAGACGGTCGTTATTCATCGCCAGACACATTGAGCAACCGGGTAAGCGCCACTCAAAACCGGCTTCAATAAAGATTTTGTCCAGACCTTCCGCTTCCGCCTGGGCTTTTACCGGACCAGAGCCGGGAACCACCAGTGCCTGCACGCCTGGCGCGACTTTCCGACCTTTGGCGATTTCCGCCGCCGCACGTAAATCTTCAATGCGTGAGTTGGTGCAGGAACCGATAAACACTTTGTCGATAGCCACTTCGGTCAGCGGAATGCCCGGTTTCAGCCCCATATAGGCCAGAGCTTTTTCTGCTGAGGCACGTTCAACCGGATCGGCAAACGAAGCCGGATCGGGAATTTTGTCGTTCACGGAAATCACCTGGCCTGGATTGGTGCCCCAGGTGACCTGCGGCGAAATCGCCTCTGCTTGCAGAGTGACAACGGTATCGAAAGTTGCGCCTTCGTCGGTTTGCAGAGTTTTCCAGTAGGCAACGGCATCGTCGAAATTCTTGCCTTTCGGCGCATGCAGACGACCTTTGACATAGTTAAAGGTGGTTTCGTCAGGCGCAACCAGACCGGCTTTCGCGCCCATTTCGATTGCCATATTGCACAGAGTCATACGACCTTCCATGCTTAAATCACGGATTGCTTCGCCGCAAAACTCCACCACATGCCCGGTGCCGCCTGCGCTGCCAGTTTTACCGATAATTGCCAGCACAATATCTTTTGCGGTAATACCCGGCGCGGCTTTGCCCCGGACTTCAATTTTCATGGTCTTCGCGCGGCTCTGTTTCAGGGTTTGCGTTGCCAGCACGTGTTCAACCTCGGAAGTGCCGATACCAAAGGCCAGTGCACCAAACGCGCCGTGGGTGGCGGTATGCGAGTCGCCGCAGACAATGGTCATTCCTGGTAAGGTCACGCCCTGTTCTGGTCCCATTACGTGGACGATCCCCTGATACGGGTGATTCAGGTCATACAGTTCGACGCCAAACTCTTTGCAGTTTTTGATCAGCTCCTGCATCTGAATGCGCGCCATTTCACCGCAGGCATTAATGTCTTTGGTCTGGGTAGAGACGTTGTGATCCATGGTGGCGAAGGTTTTCCCCGGCTGACGCACCGGGCGACCGTGGGCGCGCAGACCATCGAACGCCTGCGGTGAGGTCACTTCATGCACCAGGTGGCGGTCAATATATAACAGCGGGGTTTCGTTTTCGGCTTCGTACACTACGTGAGCGTCGAACAATTTTTCGTATAACGTCTTAGCCATGATTACACCCCTTCTGCCACATAGCGGGCAATGATATCGCCCATTTCATCGGTACTAACGGCGGCAGCGCCACGGGCTAAATCGCTGGTGCGAATGCCTTCTTCTAATGCGCGGTTAATGGCGCGTTCAATGGCGGAAGCCGCATCATCGGCATCCAGGCTGTAGCGCAGCAGCAACGCCAGCGACAGAATTTGCGCAATCGGGTTGGCAATGTTCTTGCCTGCGATATCCGGCGCCGAGCCGCCCGCCGGTTCATACAGCCCAAAACCTTGTTCGTTCAGGCTGGCGGAAGGCAACATGCCCATCGAGCCAGTGATCATTGCGCACTCATCAGACAGAATGTCGCCAAACAGGTTGGAGCACAGCAGAACGTCAAACTGTGATGGATCTTTAATCAGCTGCATGGTGGCGTTGTCGATGTACATATGCGCCAGTTCGACATCCGGGTATTCGGTGGCGATCTCATTAACGATCTCCCGCCATAAGATAGAAGATTGCAGCACGTTGGCTTTGTCGATTGAGGTGACTTTGTGGCGACGCTTGCGGGCAGATTCAAACGCGATGCGGGCGATACGTTCGATCTCAAAACGGTGGTACACCTCGGTATCAAACGCTTTTTCATATTGTCCGCTGCCTTCGCGACCTTTTGGCTGACCGAAATAGATGCCGCCGGTCAGTTCGCGCACGCACAGGATGTCGAAACCGTTAGCGGCAATGTCAGCACGCAACGGACAGAACGCTTCCAGCCCCTGATACAGTTTTGCCGGACGCAGGTTGCTGAATAATTTGAAGTGCTTACGCAGAGGCAACAGCGCGCCGCGTTCTGGTTGCTGGTCTGGTGGTAAATGTTCCCACTTCGGACCGCCTACCGAGCCAAACAGCACGGCATCGGCTTGCTCACAACCTTCAACCGTCGCAGGCGGCAGTGGTTGCCCGTGGTTATCAATGGCTGCGCCGCCAACATCGTGATGGCTGGTGGTGATGCGCATTGCAAAGCGGTTGCGCACGGCGTCCAACACTTTCAGCGCCTGGTTCATTACTTCCGGGCCAATACCGTCTCCCGGCAATACGGCAATATGGTAATTCTTCGACATCACACGGTTTCCTTGTTGTTTTCGTTGTGTTGAGCTTTGCGTTGCAACTCTTTTTCGACTTCTGCGGCACGCCAGATATTGTTCAGTACGTGCACCATGGCTTTGGCGGAGGACTCGACAATATCGGTGGCCAGGCCGACGCCGTGGAAGCGGCGACCGTTGCAGTTGGCGACGATATCCACCTGGCCCAGCGCATCTTTGCCGTGACCTTTGGCGGTCAGGCTGTATTTCACCAGCTCGACGTTATAGTCGGTGATGCGGTTAATGGCTTGATAGACAGCATCCACCGGGCCGTTACCGTTGGCGGCTTCTGCTTTAACTTCTTCGCCGCACACCAGTTTGACGGCGGCAGTGGCGATATCATTAGAACCAGACTGCACGCTGAAATAGTCCAGACGAAAATGTTCCGGTTCTTCTTGCTGCTTACCGATGAAGGCCAGCGCCTCCAGGTCGTAATCGAACACTTGGCCTTTTTTATCCGCCAGCTTCAGGAAAGCGTCGTACAGATTGTCCAGATTGTATTCATTTTCTTTATATCCCATCTCATCCATGCGATGTTTTACTGCCGCACGGCCCGAACGGGAGGTCAGATTCAGCTGGATTTGGTTCAGACCAATAGATTCTGGCGTCATGATTTCGTAGTTTTCGCGGTTTTTCAGTACGCCATCCTGGTGAATACCGGAGGAGTGTGCGAAGGCGCCGCTGCCAACAATGGCTTTGTTTGCCGGGATCGGCATATTACAAATCTGGCTAACTAACTGGCTGGTGCGCCATATCTCCTGGTGATTAATGGCGGTATGTACATTCAGGATATCCTTGCGAACTTTGATCGCCATGATCACTTCTTCCAGCGAACAGTTACCGGCACGCTCGCCGATCCCGTTCATTGCGCCTTCCACCTGCCGCGCTCCGGCGTGTACCGCCGCCAGCGAGTTGCCTACCGCCAGACCTAAATCGTCGTGGGTATGAACGGAAATAATGGCGTTATCAATGTTGGGCACGCGTTCATACAGACCGCGGATGATTCCGGCGAACTCAAACGGCATGGTGTAGCCTACAGTGTCCGGGATGTTGATGGTGGTGGCTCCGGCGTTAATCGCCGCCTCTACTACCCGTGCCAGATCGGCAATCGGTGTACGCCCGGCATCTTCGCAAGAGAATTCAACGTCATCTGTGTAATTGCGTGCGCGTTTCACCATATAAACAGCGCGTTCGATCACTTCATCCAGCGTGCTGCGCAGCTTGGTAGCGATGTGCATTGGGGAGGTAGCAATAAAGGTATGAATACGGAAGGCTTCGGCGACTTTCAGAGATTCAGCCGCGACGTCGATATCTTTTTCCACGCAGCGGGCTAACGCGCATACGCGGCTATTTTTGACCTGGCGAGCGATGGTTTGCACCGATTCGAAATCGCCCGGCGAAGAGACGGGGAAACCGACTTCCATCACGTCAACACCCATACGCTCAAGGGCCAGCGCAATTTGCAGTTTTTCTTTCACACTCAAGCTTGCCTGTAACGCCTGTTCACCGTCGCGCAATGTGGTATCGAAAATAATGACTTGCTGGCTCATGGTTTAGGTCCTTGTCTCTTATTGAGCGCCTCGCTTCGGGCATAAAAAAACCCGCGCAATGGCGCGGGTTTTTTGTTTGACTGCGTGCTGGCTTAATGCTGAATGCCGCTCACTCGTCTACCGCGCAAAGAAGATGCGTTTAGTAGTAGTAGACCGATAAAGCGAACGATGTGAGTCATTAAATCAGCTCCAGATGAATGCGATATGCTTTTAGAGTTACTGGATACCAAAATGGATGTCAACCCTGCAGAAAGAAAAACGCCATGCCAGCAAGAATTTTGTACTCAGGAAATTAGCTAATTGTGCTGTGCACACGATAGTCACCGATATTAATTTCTGTTTAACCGTATGCGTTTTTACTGTTTGACATACTTCGGGATAATTTATTGCATTTTATCAAGGGAACAAAAGAGGATAAAACGTGCTCGCTACCTTCGTTATCCTGATGATCTGTATCGAATTATATATCTCATGAATATTTCTATATTCATCTGGCGAATATTATTGATCAATTAATGTTAAAAATTAGCGTATTAAACATATAAATTATTTATTAAATACGCACATTTAATCCATTTTGCGGATTATTGAGTATTCGTGAGACTTATGATTAGATTGTTTTCGCAACAAAAGTATTATGGATTATCGTGCTGTGGTGAATGACTCTCTACACAGTGGTGGATTCTGTTTTTATCAGAACCCGTATCTTTATGTTTTCCTAATTTTACGCATTTTACTTTTTCTTATTTTATATGCATGGTAAATCATATTTTCCAGGATTATTTCTCTGCATTCCAATAAGGGAAAGGGAGTTAAGTGTGACAGTGGAGTTAAGTATGTCAGAGCTAAAAACAGAACATCCAGAGTTAGCAGAGTTAAGCAAGCCGCAGTTGCGCATGGTCGATTTAAACTTATTAACTGTTTTCGATGCTGTGATGCAGGAGCAGAACATTACCCGTGCCGCTCATGTTCTGGGAATGTCGCAGCCCGCGGTCAGTAACGCAGTTGCACGCCTGAAGGTGATGTTTAACGATGAGCTGTTCGTCCGTTATGGTCGTGGTATTCAACCGACTTCTCGTGCATTTCAACTTTTTGGTTCTGTGCGCCAGGCGCTGCAACTCGTGCAAAATGAGTTACCGGGCTCAGGATTCGAACCTGCCAGCAGTGAACGCGTATTCCATCTTTGTGTTTGCAGTCCGTTAGACAGCATTCTGACTTCGTTGATTTATAATCACATCGAACAAGTTGCGCCGAATATTCATGTTGTATTCAAGTCCTCTTTAAATCAGAACACTGAACATCAGTTACGTTATCAGGAAACAGAGTTCGTCATTAGTTATGAAGATTTTCATCGCCCTGAATTTACCAGTATCCCTTTATTTAAAGATGAAATGGTGTTAGTCGCCAGCAAGAATCATCCGAGTATTAAAGGGCCATTACTGAAACACGATGTTTATAACGAACAGCATGCGGCAGTTTCGCTGGATCGTTTCGCTTCGTTCAGTCAGCCGTGGTATGACACAGTCGATAAACAAGCCAGTATTGCTTATCAGGGAATGGCGATGATGAGCGTCCTGAGTGTGGTCTCTCAAACTCATCTCGTCGCTATTGCGCCTCGCTGGCTGGCTGAAGAGTTCGCTGAATCCTTAGAGTTACAGGTATTACCGTTGCCGTTAAAACAAAATAGCAGAACTTGTTATCTCTCCTGGCATGAAGCCGCCGGGCGCGATAAAGGTCATCAGTGGATGGAAGAGCAATTAGCTTCTATTTGCAAGCGCTAACTGAATGCAGAATAGACCAGATGTTATTATCTGGTTTGTTCTGATTTTTTTATTAAACGCAGAATTTTATTCTGAATATGTATTCTGTTGGTTTTAAGAATAATGAAAAAAATAGAGAAATTGCTGTAAGCTGCAAGATTCAGCCGATTTATTGTTAATTTAGTCCTCCATTCTGGAGTATTTTACCGTTTCTTTTCGCCTTGCCTCCTGTTTATTCTTTTTCCTTCACGTTTGTGGCTCTACCTGCTAATTGCTTAAGCAATATCGGACGGTTAATGTGTTTTACACATTTTTTCTGTTAAACAGTGAGGCAAGCCATGGAGATGTTGTCTGGAGCCGAGATGGTCGTCCGATCGCTTATCGATCAGGGCGTTAAACAAGTATTCGGTTATCCCGGAGGCGCAGTCCTTGATATTTACGATGCATTGCATACCGTGGGGGGTATCGATCACGTATTAGTTCGCCATGAACAGGCCGCGGTGCATATGGCTGATGGCCTGGCGCGTGCGACAGGGGAAGTCGGTGTCGTGCTGGTGACGTCCGGGCCGGGAGCAACTAACGCTATTACTGGCATTGCCACTGCTTATATGGATTCCATTCCATTGGTTATCCTTTCCGGTCAGGTTGCAACCTCACTGATAGGCTATGACGCTTTTCAGGAGTGTGACATGGTGGGGATTTCCCGCCCGGTGGTTAAACACAGTTTTCTGGTGAAACAAACGGAAGACATTCCTCAGGTGTTGAAAAAAGCTTTCTGGCTGGCGGCAAGTGGTCGCCCGGGGCCGGTTGTGGTTGATTTACCTAAAGACATTCTTAATCCGGCGAACAAATTACCGTATGTCTGGCCGGAGTCGGTCTGTATGCGTTCTTATAACCCGACAACGCTGGGTCACAAAGGGCAAATTAAACGTGCGCTGCAAACTCTGGCAGCAGCGAAAAAACCGGTGGTTTACGTCGGTGGTGGTGCTGTGACCGCGGGGTGCCATGCGCAACTCAGGCAAATTATTGAGCAACTGAATCTCCCGGTCGTCTCATCATTAATGGGACTCGGCGCGTTTCCGGCAACACATCGTCAGGCGCTGGGGATGCTGGGTATGCATGGTACTTACGAAGCCAATATGACGATGCATAATGCTGATGTCATTTTTGCGGTCGGCGTACGTTTTGATGATCGTACGACTAACAATCTGGCAAAGTACTGTCCGAATGCGACGGTTTTACATATCGATATCGATCCGACTTCAATCTCAAAAACTGTTACTGCCGATATTCCGATCGTTGGCGATGCGCGGCTGGTGCTGGATCAAATGCTGGAGTTGTTACCGCAAGAAACAGCTCATCAACCATTGGATGAGATCCGTGACTGGTGGCAGCAGATTGAGCATTGGCGTGCGCGTCAGTGTCTGAAATATGACACCCGCAGTGAAAAGATTAAACCACAGGCGGTGATCGAGGCGCTCTGGAGACTGACGAAGGGCGAAGCTTATGTAACGTCTGATGTAGGCCAGCACCAGATGTTCGCTGCGCTTTATTATCCTTTTGACAGACCTCGCCGTTGGATCAACTCCGGTGGTCTCGGCACTATGGGCTTTGGTTTACCTGCGGCACTGGGCGTCAAAATGGCGCTACCGGAAGAAACGGTGGTCTGCGTTACTGGCGACGGCAGTATTCAAATGAATATTCAGGAACTGTCTACTGCTTTGCAATATGAATTGCCGGTGCTGGTAGTCAATCTCAATAACCGTTATCTGGGGATGGTGAAGCAGTGGCAGGACATGATCTATTCTGGTCGTCATTCACAATCTTATATGCAGTCACTACCGGATTTCGTCCGTCTGGCGGAAGCCTATGGTCATGTCGGTATTCAGATTTCCCATCCACAAGATCTGGAAAGCAAGCTTAGCGAGGCGCTGGAGCAAGTCCGTAATAATCGCCTGGTGTTTGTCGATGTCACCGTCGATGGCAGTGAGCACGTCTACCCGATGCAGATTCGCGGGGGCGGAATGGATGAAATGTGGTTAAGCAAAACGGAGAGAACCTGATTATGCGCCGGATATTATCAGTATTACTCGAAAATGAATCAGGCGCGTTATCCCGCGTGATTGGCCTTTTTTCCCAGCGAGGCTACAACATTGAAAGTCTGACCGTTGCGCCGACCGACGATCCGACATTATCGCGCATGACTATCCAGACCGTGGGCGATGAAAAAGTACTTGAGCAGATCGAAAAGCAATTGCATAAACTGGTCGATGTCTTGCGCGTCAGCGAACTGGGGCAGGGGGCGCACGTTGAGCGAGAAATCATGCTGGTAAAAATTCAGGCCAGTGGTTATGGGCGTGACGAAGTAAAGCGCAATACGGAAATATTCCGTGGGCAAATTATTGATGTCACGCCGTCGCTTTATACCGTCCAACTGGCGGGCACCAGCGATAAACTTGATGCGTTTTTAGCATCGATTCGTGATGTGGCGAAAATAGTGGAAGTCGCTCGCTCCGGTGTCGTCGGACTTTCGCGCGGCGATAAAATAATGCGTTGAGAATGATCTCAATGCGCAATTTGCAGCCCAATATGCCACGTTGGGCTTTTTTTGCGAATTCAGTGGTAACCTGGAATAAAAGCAGTTGCCGCAGTTAATTTTCTGCGTTTAGATGTTAATGAATTTAACCCATACCAGTACAATGGTTATGGTTTTTACATTTTACGCAAGGGGCAATTGTGAAACTGGATGAAATCGCTCGGCTGGCGGGAGTGTCGCGGACCACTGCAAGCTATGTTATTAACGGCAAAGCGAAGCAATACCGTGTGAGCGACAAAACCGTTGAAAAAGTCATGGCTGTGGTGCGTGAGCACAATTACCACCCGAACGCCGTGGCGGCTGGGCTTCGTGCCGGACGCACTCGTTCTATTGGCCTTGTGATCCCCGATTTGGAGAACACAAGCTACACCCGTATTGCAAACTACCTTGAACGTCAGGCGCGGCAACGTGGTTATCAACTGCTGATTGCCTGTTCTGAAGATCAGCCAGACAACGAAATGCGTTGTATTGAGCATCTTTTACAGCGCCAGGTCGATGCAATCATTGTTTCGACTTCGCTGCCGCCAGAGCATCCTTTTTATCAACGCTGGGCCAATGATCCGTTTCCGATTGTCGCGTTAGACCGCGCCCTCGATCGTGAACACTTCACCAGTGTCGTAGGTGCTGACCAGGACGATGCTGAAATGCTGGCGGAAGAGTTACGCAAATTTCCTGCCGAGACGGTGCTTTATCTTGGCGCATTGCCGGAGCTTTCGGTCAGCTTCCTGCGTGAGCAGGGCTTCCGTACAGCCTGGAAGGATGATCCGCGCGAAGTGCATTTCCTCTATGCCAACAGCTATGAGCGGGAAACTGCCGCCCAGCTATTCGAAAAATGGCTGGAAACGCATCCGATGCCGCAGGCGCTGTTCACTACTTCGTTTGCGCTGTTGCAGGGGGTAATGGATGTTACGCTGCGCCGTGATGGTAAATTACCCTCTGATCTGGCGATAGCCACTTTTGGCGATAATGAACTGCTCGACTTCTTACAATGCCCGGTACTGGCTGTGGCTCAGCGTCACCGCGATGTGGCTGAACGCGTGCTGGAAATTGTCCTGGCGAGCCTGGACGAGCCCCGCAAGCCTAAACCCGGTTTAACGCGCATTAAGCGTAATCTCTATCGCCGTGGCATACTTAGCCGCAGTTGAGTCGAGATGAAAAATACGCGTCAGGGGAATTTTCTGCTGGCGCGTCGAGTACGTAATTGGACATCAATATCCTTAATGTAAATAAGACAATTCCTGGCTATTATCGATAAATCCTTCTAAATACCCCGCGAATTAACTTTCTTTGCAGCGTTTAACAATAATTAAGTGGCAACGATGGCTTGCTTTGGCATTATTTTGTTACATGCCAGCGAGCAATTGTCGATTTAACAAACACTTTTCTCTTCTTTTGCGCAAACTCACTGACATCAGGCGTGGCGCAGGCGCAACAGGGACTGTTATCCAGGGGAGATATGTCCTAAAATGCCGCTCGCGTCGCAAACTGACACTTTATATTTTCTGCGGAAAATATTTAGTCATTTTAAAACAATGATGGTGGTGAGGAGTTTTTTCTTACAGCTATTCATAACGTTAATTTGCTTTGCACGCTGGACGTAAAATAAACAACGCTGATATTAGCCGTAAACATTGGGTTTTTTACCTCGGTATGCTTTGTGACTGGCTTGACAAGCTTTTCCTCCGCTCCGTAAACTCCTTTTAGTGGGAAATTGTGGGGCAAAGTGGTAATAAGGGGTGAGATTGGCATGTTCCGGGGAGCAACGTTAGTCAATCTCGACAGCAAAGGGCGCTTATCAGTGCCCACCCGATACCGGGAGCAGCTGCTCGAGAACGCTACCGGTCAAATGGTTTGCACCATTGACATTCATCACCCGTGCCTGCTGCTTTACCCCCTGCCTGAATGGGAAATTATCGAGCAAAAATTATCGCGTCTGTCGAGCATGAATCCGGTTGAGCGCCGTGTACAGCGCCTCCTGTTAGGACATGCTAGCGAATGTCAGATGGACAGTGCTGGTCGCTTACTGGTCGCACCTGTCCTGCGGCAACATGCCGGGCTGACGAAAGAAGTGATGCTGGTTGGACAGTTCAATAAGTTTGAGCTGTGGGATGAAACGACCTGGCATCAACAAGTCAAGGAGGATATCGACGCAGAGCAGTTGGCTACCGACAGCTTATCGGAGCGATTGCAGGACTTGTCTCTATAAAATGATGGAAAACTATAAACATACTACGGTGCTGCTGGATGAAGCCGTTAACGGTCTGAATATTCGTCCTGACGGCATTTACATTGATGGGACTTTTGGTCGCGGTGGTCATTCACGTTTGATCCTCTCGCAGCTTAGCGAAGAGGGGCGTTTGTTGGCAATTGATCGCGACCCGCAGGCTATTGCCGTTGCGAAGACTATTGATGATCCGCGCTTCTCCATCATTCATGGACCTTTCTCTGCGCTGGGCGAATACGTCGCCGAGCGTGATCTTATCGGCAAGATAGACGGTATTCTCCTTGATCTTGGCGTTTCTTCTCCGCAACTTGATGACGCTGAGCGTGGTTTCTCCTTTATGCGTGACGGCCCACTGGACATGCGCATGGACCCGACTCGCGGTCAGTCTGCTGCTGAGTGGCTGCAAACGGCAGAGGAAGCGGACATTACCTGGGTATTGAAAACCTATGGCGAAGAACGTTTTGCCAAACGTATAGCACGCGCCATTGTCGAGCGTAACCGCGAACAGCCGATGACCCGCACTAAAGAACTGGCGGAAGTGGTCGCGGCGGCAACGCCGGTGAAAGACAAATTCAAACATCCCGCGACCCGTACCTTCCAGGCGGTGCGCATTTGGGTGAACAGTGAACTGGAGGAGATAGAGCAGGCGCTAAAAAGCTCGCTCAGCGTATTGGCCCCGGGAGGGCGGCTTTCTGTCATCAGTTTTCATTCGCTGGAAGATCGTATTGTGAAACGCTTCATGCGTGAAAACAGCCGTGGACCGCAGGTTCCGGCAGGGTTACCGATGACTGAAGAGCAGCTCAAAAAATTGGGAGGCCGCCAGTTGCGAGCATTAGGCAAGTTGATGCCGGGCGAAGAAGAGGTAGCAGAGAATCCTCGTGCCCGTAGTTCAGTTCTGCGTATTGCAGAGAGGACGAACGCATGATCAGCAGAGTGACAGAAGCTCTAAGCAAAGTTAAAGGATCGATGGGAAGCCACGAGCGCCATGCCTTGCCTGGCGTTATCGGTGACGATCTTTTGCGATTTGGGAAGCTGCCACTCTGCTTGTTCATTTGCATTATTTTGACGGCGGTGACGGTGGTAACCACGGCGCATCATACCCGTTTGCTGACCGCTCAGCGTGAACAGCTCGTGCTGGAGCGAGATGCTTTAGATATTGAATGGCGTAACCTGATCCTTGAGGAGAATGCGCTAGGCGATCATAGCCGGGTAGAAAGGATCGCCACGGAGAAGCTGCAAATGCAGCATGTTGATCCGTCACAAGAAAATATCGTAGTACAAAAATAAGGATAAACGCGACGCATGAAAGCAGCGGCGAAAACGCAGAAACCAAAACGTCAGGAAGAACAGGCCAACTTTATTAGTTGGCGTTTTGCGTTGTTATGCGGTTGTATTTTGCTGGCACTGGCTTTTCTGCTCGGGCGCGTAGCATGGTTGCAGGTTATCTCCCCGGATATGCTGGTGAAAGAAGGCGACATGCGTTCTCTTCGCGTTCAGCAAGTTTCCACCTCCCGCGGCATGATTACCGACCGTTCCGGTCGCCCGTTGGCGGTGAGCGTGCCGGTAAAAGCCATTTGGGCCGACCCAAAAGAGGTGCATGACGCTGGCGGCATCAGCGTTGGTGACCGCTGGAAAGCGCTTGCCAATGCACTCAACATTCCACTGGATCAACTTTCCGCACGTATTAACGCTAACCCGAAAGGGCGGTTTATCTACCTTGCGCGTCAGGTTAACCCTGACATGGCGGACTACATCAAAAAACTGAAACTGCCGGGAATTCATCTGCGCGAAGAATCTCGTCGTTACTATCCGTCCGGCGAAGTGACTGCTCACCTCATCGGCTTTACTAACGTCGATAGCCAGGGGATTGAGGGCGTTGAGAAGAGTTTTGATAAGTGGCTTACCGGGCAGCCGGGCGAACGTATTGTGCGTAAAGATCGCTATGGTCGCGTAATTGAAGATATCTCTTCTACTGACAGCCAGGCGGCGCACAACCTTACGTTAAGCATTGATGAACGTCTGCAGGCGCTGGTTTATCGCGAACTGAACAATGCGGTGGCCTTTAACAAGGCGGAATCCGGTAGTGCTGTGCTGGTGGATGTCAACACTGGAGAAGTGCTGGCGATGGCTAATAGCCCGTCTTACAACCCAAACAATCTCAGCGGTACGCCAAAAGAGGCGATGCGTAACCGTACCATCACCGACGTTTTTGAACCCGGTTCTACTGTTAAACCGATGGTGGTGATGACTGCGTTGCAGCGCGGCGTGGTGCGGGAAAACTCAGTGCTGAACACCGTTCCTTATCGAATTAACGGCCACGAAATCAAAGACGTGGCGCGCTACAGTGAATTAACCCTGACCGGGGTATTACAGAAGTCGAGTAACGTCGGTGTTTCCAAGCTGGCGTTAGCGATGCCGTCCTCAGCGTTAGTAGATACTTACTCACGTTTTGGACTGGGAAAAGCGACCAATTTGGGGTTGGTCGGAGAACGCAGTGGCTTATATCCTCAAAAACAACGGTGGTCTGACATAGAGAGGGCCACCTTCTCTTTCGGCTACGGGCTAATGGTAACGCCGTTACAGTTAGCGCGAGTCTACGCAACAATCGGTAGCTACGGCATCTATCGCCCGCTGTCGATTACCAAAGTTGATCCTCCGGTTCCCGGTGAACGCGTCTTCCCGGAGTCCATTGTCCGCACCGTGGTGCATATGATGGAAAGCGTGGCGCTACCGGGCGGTGGCGGCGTGAAGGCGGCAATTAAAGGCTATCGCATCGCCATTAAAACCGGTACTGCGAAGAAGGTCGGGCCGGACGGTCGCTATATCAATAAATATATTGCTTATACCGCAGGCGTTGCGCCTGCGAGTCAGCCGCGCTTCGCGCTGGTTGTTGTTATCAACGATCCGCAGGCGGGTAAATACTACGGCGGCGCCGTTTCCGCGCCGGTCTTTGGTGCCATCATGGGCGGCGTATTGCGCACCATGAACATCGAACCGGATGCGCTGACAACGGGTGATAAAAATGAATTTGTGATTAATCAAGGCGAGGGAACAGGTGGCAGATCGTAATTTGCGCGACCTTCTTGCTCCGTGGGTGCCCGGTGCACCTTCGCGAGCACTGCGAGAGATGACACTCGACAGCCGTGTGGCTGCGTCGGGCGATCTCTTTGTAGCTGTAGTAGGTCATCAGGCGGACGGGCGTCGATATATCCCGCAGGCGATAGCGCAAGGTGTGGCTGCCATTATTGCAGAGGCGAAAGATGAGGCGACCGACGGTGAAATCCGTGAAATGCACGGCGTGCCGGTCATCTATCTTAGCCAGCTTAATGAGCGTTTATCGGCACTGGCGGGCCGCTTTTACCATGAACCCTCAGATAATTTACGTCTCGTGGGCGTAACGGGCACTAACGGTAAAACCACGACGACCCAGCTTCTGGCGCAGTGGAGCCAGCTGCTTGGCGAAACCAGCGCAGTGATGGGGACTGTAGGTAACGGTCTGCTGGGTAAAGTCATTCCGACAGAAAATACAACCGGTTCGGCAGTTGACGTGCAGCATGAGCTGGCGGGACTGGTGGATCAGGGCGCAACCTTTTGCGCGATGGAAGTTTCCTCCCACGGGCTGGTACAGCACCGTGTGGCGGCATTGAAATTTGCAGCCTCCGTCTTTACCAATTTAAGCCGCGATCACCTTGATTATCATGGTGATATGGAACACTACGAAGCAGCGAAATGGCTGCTTTATTCCACACATCATTGCGGTCAGGCGATTGTTAACGCCGACGATGAAGTGGGCCGCCGCTGGCTGGCAAAACTGCCGGACGCGGTTGCGGTATCAATGGAAGATCATATTAATTCAAACTGTCATGGTCGTTGGTTGAAAGCGACCGAGGTGAACTATCACGACAGTGGAGCGACCATTCGCTTTAGCTCAAGTTGGGGCGATGGCGAAATTGAAAGCCATCTGATGGGCGCATTCAACGTCAGTAACCTACTGCTGGCGCTGGCGACGCTGCTGGCGCTCGGTTACCCGCTGGCCGAGCTGCTGAAAACAGCAGCTCGTCTGCAACCGGTTTGCGGACGAATGGAAGTGTTCACTGCGCCAGGCAAACCGACAGTGGTGGTCGATTACGCTCACACCCCGGATGCGCTGGAAAAAGCCTTACAGGCAGCGCGCCTGCACTGTGCGGGTAAGCTGTGGTGCGTCTTCGGCTGCGGCGGCGATCGCGATAAAGGTAAGCGCCCACTAATGGGGGCGATTGCTGAAGAGTTTGCTGATGTGGCGGTAGTAACGGACGATAACCCGCGTACCGAAGAGCCGAGAGCCATCATCAACGATATTCTGGCGGGGATGTTAGATGCCGGACATGCCAAAGTAATGGAAGGTCGCGCCGAAGCTGTGACTTGCGCTGTTATGCAGGCTAAAGAAAATGATGTCGTACTGGTCGCTGGCAAAGGCCATGAAGATTACCAGATTGTCGGCAATCAGCGTCTGGACTACTCCGATCGCGTCACGGTGGCGCGGCTGCTGGGGGTAATCGCATGATTAGCGTAACCCTTAGCCGACTTACCGATATTCTCAACGGCGAGCTGAAAGGGGCTGATATCGCCCTGGATGCTGTAACCACCGACACTCGTAAACTGACGCCTGGTTGTCTGTTTGTCGCGCTGAAAGGCGAACGTTTCGATGCCCATGATTTTGCCGACCAGGCGAAAGCGGGTGGTGCGGGCGCGCTGCTGGTCAGCCGCCCGCTGGATATCGACTTGCCACAGTTAATCGTCAAGGATACGCGTCTGGCGTTTGGCCAACTGGCTGCATGGGTTCGCCAGCAAGTTCCGGCGCGAGTGGTTGCCCTGACAGGGTCTTCCGGCAAAACGTCCGTTAAGGAAATGACCGCGGCGATTTTAAGTCAGTGCGGCAACACGCTTTATACAGCGGGTAATCTCAACAACGACATCGGTGTGCCGATGACGCTGCTGCGTTTAACGCCGGAGTACGATTACGCGGTGATTGAACTTGGCGCGAATCATCAGGGTGAAATTGCCTGGACCGTTAGTCTGACTCGCCCGGAAGCCGCGCTGGTCAACAATCTGGCAGCAGCGCATCTGGAAGGTTTCGGTTCTCTTGCGGGGGTCGCGAAAGCGAAAGGCGAAATCTTTACTGGCCTGCCGGAAAACGGCATCGCCATCATGAATGCGGATAACAACGACTGTCTGAACTGGCAGAGTGTGATTGGCTCACGCAAAGTATGGCGCTTCTCTCCGAATGCCGCCAACAGCGATTTTACCGCCACCAATATTCATGTGACTTCGCACGGTACTGAATTCACGCTGCAAACCCCAACGGGTAGCGTCGATGTTTTGCTACCGCTGCCCGGACGTCACAATATTGCGAATGCGTTGGCAGCCGCCGCGCTCGCCATGTCCGTGGGCGCAACGCGTGATGCTATCAAAGCAGGGCTGGCAAATCTGAAAGCTGTTCCTGGCCGTCTGTTCCCCATTCAACTGGCGGAAAACCAGTTGTTGCTTGATGACTCCTACAACGCCAATGTCGGTTCAATGACTGCTGCCGTACAGGTACTGGCCGAAATGCCGGGTTACCGCGTGCTGGTCGTTGGCGATATGGCAGAGTTGGGGGCTGAAAGCGAAGCCTGTCATGTACAGGTGGGTGAAGCAGCGAAAGCAGCAGGCATTGACCGCGTATTAAGCGTGGGTAAGCAAAGCCATGCTATTGGCGCTGCGAGTGGCGTTGGCGAACATTTTGCCGATAAAACTGCGTTGATTGCGCATCTTAAAACCCTGATTGCTGAGCAACAGGTGATTACGATTTTAGTTAAAGGTTCACGTAGTGCCGCCATGGAAGAGGTAGTACGCGCTTTACAGGAGAATGGAACATGTTAGTTTGGCTGGCCGAACATTTGGTCAAATATTATTCTGGCTTTAACGTCTTTTCTTATCTGACGTTTCGAGCCATCGTCAGCCTGCTGACCGCGCTGTTCATCTCGTTGTGGATGGGGCCGCGCATGATTGCTCATTTGCAAAAACTTTCCTTTGGTCAGGTTGTTCGTAACGATGGCCCGGAATCGCACTTTAGCAAGCGCGGTACGCCGACCATGGGCGGGATTATGATCCTGACGGCGATTGTCATCTCCGTATTGTTGTGGGCTTATCCCTCTAATCCGTACGTCTGGTGCGTGCTGGTGGTATTGGTGGGTTACGGCATCATTGGCTTTGTTGATGATTATCGCAAAGTGGTGCGTAAAGACACAAAAGGTTTGATCGCGCGCTGGAAATATTTCTGGATGTCGGTGATTGCGCTGGGCGTTGCTTTCGCGCTGTACCTTGCCGGAAACGATACGCCAGCAACACAGCTTGTGGTGCCGTTCTTTAAAGATGTGATGCCGCAACTGGGACTGTTCTACATCCTGTTGGCTTACTTCGTGATTGTCGGCACCGGCAACGCAGTAAACCTGACTGATGGCCTTGATGGTCTGGCGATTATGCCGACCGTATTTGTTGCTGGCGGTTTTGCTCTGGTGGCCTGGGCGACCGGCAACATGAACTTTGCCAGCTATTTGCACATACCGTATCTGCGACACGCCGGGGAACTGGTTATCGTCTGCACCGCGATTGTTGGGGCTGGGCTGGGTTTCCTGTGGTTTAACACCTACCCGGCGCAGGTCTTTATGGGCGATGTCGGTTCACTGGCATTAGGTGGTGCTTTGGGCATTATCGCTGTATTGCTACGTCAGGAGTTTCTTCTGGTGATTATGGGCGGTGTATTTGTGGTAGAAACGCTGTCCGTCATCCTGCAGGTCGGCTCTTTCAAACTGCGCGGACAACGTATTTTCCGTATGGCGCCGATTCATCACCACTATGAACTGAAAGGTTGGCCGGAACCGCGCGTCATCGTGCGTTTCTGGATTATTTCGCTGATGCTGGTCCTGATTGGCCTGGCAACGCTGAAGGTACGTTAATCATGGCTGATTACCAGGGTAAAAATGTCGTTATTATCGGCCTGGGCCTCACCGGGCTTTCCTGCGTGGATTTTTTCCTTGCTCGTGGCGTGACGCCGCGCGTTATGGATACGCGGATGACGCCGCCCGGCCTGGATAAATTACCCGAAACGGTAGAGCGCTATACTGGCGGTCTCAATGATGAATGGTTAATGGCAGCCGATCTGATTGTCGCAAGCCCTGGTATTGCGCTGGCGCATCCTTCCTTAAGCGCTGCTGCCGATGCCGGAATCGAAATCGTTGGCGATATCGAGCTGTTCTGCCGCGAAGCACAAGCGCCGATTGTGGCGATCACCGGTTCTAACGGTAAAAGCACCGTCACCACTTTAGTGGGTGAAATGGCGAAAGCGGCGGGCGTTAACGTTGGCGTGGGCGGCAACATCGGCCTGCCAGCGTTGATGCTGTTGGATGATGAGTGCGAATTGTACGTGCTGGAACTGTCGAGCTTCCAACTGGAAACCACTTCCAGCTTGCAGGCAGTGGCGGCGACCATTTTGAACGTGACTGAAGATCATATGGATCGCTATCCGTTTGGTTTGCAGCAATATCGCACAGCAAAACTGCGTATTTACGACAATGCGAAAGTTTGCGTAGTCAATGCCGATGATGCCTTAACGATGCCAATTCGCGGCGCGGATGAACGCTGCGTTAGCTTTGGTGTCAATATGGGCGACTATCACCTGAATCATCAGCAGGGCGAAACCTGGCTACGGGTGAAAGGTGAGAAGGTGTTGAACGTGAAAGAGATGAAGCTTTCCGGGCAACATAACTATACCAATGCCCTGGCGGCGCTGGCGCTGGCTGACGCCGCAGGCTTGCCACGCGCCAGCAGCCTGAAAGCACTGACGACTTTTACCGGTCTGCCGCATCGCTTTGAAGTGGTGCTGGAGCACAACGGCGTGCGCTGGATTAACGATTCGAAAGCCACCAATGTGGGGAGTACGGAAGCGGCGCTGAACGGTTTGCAGGTAGACGGTACGCTGCATTTGTTGTTGGGAGGCGATGGTAAATCGGCAGACTTCAGCCCGCTGGCGCGCTATCTGAATGGCGATAACGTACGCCTGTATTGCTTTGGTCGTGACGGCGCGCAGTTGGCAGCGCTGCGCCCGGACGTGGCAGAACAAACCGAAACCATGGAGCAGGCGATGCGTCTATTGGCGCCGCGCGTGCAGCCGGGAGATATGGTTCTGCTTTCTCCGGCCTGTGCCAGCCTCGATCAGTTCAAGAACTTTGAACAACGAGGCAATGAATTTGCCCGTCTGGCGAAGGAGTTCGGTTGATGCGTTTATCTCTCCCTCGCCTGAAAATGCCGCGCCTTCCGGGATTCAGCATTCTGGCATGGATTTTTACGGCGCTGAAAGGCTGGGTGATGGGCTCGCGGGAAAAAGATACCGACAGCCTAATCATGTACGATCGCACCTTGCTGTGGTTGACCTTTGGTCTTGCAGCGATCGGCTTTATCATGGTGACTTCGGCGTCGATGCCTATTGGGCAGCGTTTAACCAACGATCCGTTCTTCTTTGCCAAGCGTGATGGCGTCTATCTGATCATGGCGTTCATTCTGTCGATCATTACGCTGCGTTTGCCGATGGAGTTCTGGCAGCGCTACAGCGCGACTATGCTGCTGGGGTCAATCATCCTGCTGATGATTGTGCTGGTGGTGGGGAGCTCGGTTAAAGGGGCATCGCGTTGGATCGATCTCGGTCTACTGCGTATTCAGCCTGCAGAGCTGACGAAGCTGTCGCTGTTTTGCTATATCGCCAACTATCTGGTGCGCAAAGGCGATGAAGTACGTAACAACCTGCGCGGCTTCCTGAAACCGATGGGCGTGATTCTGGTGCTGGCAGTGTTGCTGCTGGCGCAGCCCGATCTTGGTACGGTGGTGGTGCTGTTTGTGACCACGTTGGCGATGTTGTTCCTGGCTGGCGCGAAATTGTGGCAGTTCATTGCCATTATCGGCATGGGGATTTCAGCGGTCGTGCTGTTGATCCTCGCCGAACCGTACCGTATCCGCCGTGTTACCGCGTTCTGGAACCCGTGGGAAGATCCCTTCGGTAGCGGCTATCAGCTAACGCAATCGTTGATGGCGTTTGGTCGCGGCGAACTGTGGGGGCAAGGTTTAGGTAACTCGGTACAAAAACTGGAGTACCTGCCGGAAGCGCACACTGACTTTATTTTCGCCATTATCGGCGAAGAACTGGGTTATGTCGGTGTGGTATTGGCGCTTTTAATGGTATTCTTCGTCGCTTTTCGCGCGATGTCGATTGGCCGCAAAGCGTTAGAAATTGACCACCGTTTTTCCGGTTTTCTCGCCTGTTCGATTGGTATCTGGTTTAGTTTCCAGGCTCTGGTTAACGTAGGCGCGGCGGCGGGGATGTTACCGACCAAAGGTCTGACATTACCGCTGATCAGCTACGGTGGTTCGAGTTTACTGATTATGTCGACAGCTATCATGATGCTGTTGCGTATTGATTATGAAACGCGTCTGGAGAAAGCGCAGGCGTTTGCACGAGGTTCACGATGAGTGGTCAAGGGAAGCGATTAATGGTGATGGCAGGCGGTACTGGTGGACATGTGTTCCCGGGGCTGGCGGTTGCGCACCATTTAATGGCTCAGGGATGGCAAGTCCGCTGGCTGGGCACCGCCGATCGTATGGAAGCGGACTTAGTGCCGAAGCACGGCATCGAAATCGACTTTATTCGCATCTCTGGCCTACGCGGCAAAGGTGTTAAAGCTCTGCTCGCAGCCCCGCTGCGTATCTTTAACGCCTGGCGTCAGGCGCGGGCGATTATGAAAGCTTATAAACCTGATGTAGTGCTCGGTATGGGCGGCTACGTTTCAGGACCCGGTGGTCTGGCTGCGTGGTCATTAGGTATCCCGGTCGTACTACATGAACAAAATGGTATTGCGGGCTTAACCAATAAATGGCTGGCAAAGATTGCTACCAAAGTAATGCAGGCGTTTCCGGGCGCCTTCCCTGATGCGGAAGTGGTCGGTAACCCGGTGCGCACTGATGTGCTGGCGCTGCCGTTGCCGCAGCAACGTATGGCTGGTCGTGAAGGTCCGATTCGTGTGCTGGTTGTGGGCGGTTCTCAAGGCGCGCGCATTCTTAACCAGACAATGCCGCAGGTCGCGGCAAAGTTGGGCGATACGGTAACTATCTGGCATCAGAGCGGTAAAGGTGCGCAACAAACTGTTGAGCAGGCTTATGCGGGGGCGGGACAACCGCAGCATAAAGTGACGGAATTTATTGATGACATGTCAGCAGCCTATGCGTGGGCGGATGTCGTCGTTTGCCGATCCGGCGCGTTAACGGTAAGTGAAATCGCCGCGGCGGGGTTACCGGCGTTGTTTGTGCCGTTTCAGCACAAAGACAGGCAGCAGTACTGGAATGCGTTGCCGCTGGAAAAAGCCGGCGCAGCTAAGATTATCGAGCAGCCACAACTTACTGTGGATGCCGTCGCCAACACTCTGGCTGGGTGGTCGCGAGAAACCTTATTAACCATGGCAGAGCGCGCCCGTGCTGCATCTATTCCAGATGCCACCGAGCGAGTGGCAAATGAAGTGAGCCGGGCTGCCGGGCGTAATTAATTGTGGCGGTGCCTTTTGCATCGCATGAATTTGAGAAGTTAATGGCGTAAAGAATGAATACACAACAATTGGCAAAACTGCGTTCCATCGTGCCTGAAATGCGTCGCGTTCGGCACATTCACTTTGTCGGCATCGGTGGTGCCGGTATGGGCGGTATTGCCGAAGTTCTGGCCAATGAAGGGTATCAGATCAGTGGTTCCGATTTAGCGCCAAATCCGGTTACGCAACAGTTAACGAATCTGGGAGCGACGATTTATTTTAACCATCGCCCGGAAAACGTGCGTGATGCCAGCGTTGTGGTGGTTTCCAGCGCGATTTCTGCCGATAACCCGGAAATTGTTGCTGCCCATGAAGCACGTATCCCGGTGATCCGTCGTGCTGAAATGTTGGCCGAGTTGATGCGTTTTCGTCACGGTATCGCCATTGCCGGGACGCATGGTAAAACCACCACCACCGCGATGGTTTCCAGTATTTATGCGGAAGCAGGCCTCGACCCTACTTTTGTTAACGGCGGCCTGGTGAAAGCGGCGGGTGTGCACGCGCGTTTAGGTCATGGTCGTTATCTGATTGCCGAAGCCGATGAAAGCGATGCGTCGTTCCTGCATCTGCAACCAATGGTGGCTATTGTTACTAATATCGAAGCCGATCACATGGATACTTACCAGGGCGACTTCGAGAATTTAAAACAGACCTTTATTAATTTTCTGCACAACTTGCCGTTTTATGGACGTGCGGTGATGTGCGTTGATGATCCGGTGATCCGCGAGTTGTTGCCGCGGGTCGGTCGTCAGATCACTACTTATGGCTTCAGCAAAGATGCTGATGTTCGTGTGGAAGATTATCAGCAGATTGGCCCACAGGGACACTTTACGCTGTTACGTCAGGATAAAGAGCCGATGCGCGTAACCCTGAATGCGCCGGGCCGTCATAACGCTCTGAATGCTGCTGCTGCGGTTGCGGTGGCGACGGAAGAAGGGATTGACGACAATGCTATTCTGCGTGCGTTGGAGAGCTTCCAGGGAACTGGTCGTCGCTTTGATTTCCTTGGTGAATTCCCGTTGGAGCCGGTGAACGGTAAAAGCGGTACCGCAATGTTGGTTGATGACTATGGTCACCATCCCACCGAAGTAGATGCGACCATTAAAGCTGCGCGCGCTGGCTGGCCGGATAAAAATCTGGTGATGCTGTTTCAGCCGCACCGTTTTACCCGAACCCGTGACCTGTATGACGATTTCGCCAATGTGCTGACGCAGGTTGATACCCTGCTGATGCTGGAAGTTTATCCGGCAGGAGAAGCGCCGATTCCGGGAGCGGACAGCCGCTCGTTGTGTCGCACTATTCGTGGACGTGGGAAAATTGATCCCATTCTGGTGCCGGATCCGGCGCAGGTCGCCGAGATGTTAGCACCGGTTTTAACCGGCAACGATCTGATTCTTGTTCAGGGGGCGGGTAATATTGGAAAAATTGCTCGTTCTTTAGCTGAAATCAAACTGAAGCCGCAAACTCCAGAGGAAGAACAACATGACTGATAAAATCGCGGTCCTGTTGGGCGGAACCTCTGCAGAGCGGGAAGTGTCTCTGAATTCTGGCGCGGCTGTGTTAGCCGGGCTGCGTGAGGGCGGCATCGATGCATATCCTGTCGATCCGAAAGAGATTGATGTGACGCAGCTGAAGTCTATGGGCTTTCAGAAAGTATTTATCGCTTTGCATGGGCGTGGTGGTGAAGATGGCACCTTGCAGGGGATGCTCGAACTGATGGGCCTGCCCTATACCGGCAGCGGAGTGATGGCATCTGCGCTGTCAATGGATAAACTACGCAGCAAACTGCTGTGGCAAGGTGCCGGTTTACCCGTTGCCCCCTGGGTGGCGTTAACTCGCGCAGAGTTTGAAAAAGGCCTTAGTGATGAGCAGATTGCAGATATTTCTGCCTTAGGTTTGCCGCTCATCGTTAAACCGAGCCGTGAAGGTTCAAGTGTTGGAATGTCAAAAGTAGTAGCAGAAAATACTCTGCAAGATGCATTAAGATTGGCATTTCAGCATGATGAGGAAGTATTGATTGAAAAATGGCTAAGTGGGCCAGAGTTCACGGTTGCGATACTCGGTGAAGAAATTTTACCGTCAATACGTATTCAACCTGCTGGAACCTTCTATGATTATGAGGCGAAGTATCTGTCTGATGAGACACAGTATTTCTGCCCGTCAGGTCTGGAAGCGTCACAAGAGGCCAATTTACAGGCATTAGTGCTGAAAGCATGGATGACTTTAGGTTGCAAAGGCTGGGGACGTATTGACGTCATGCTGGATAGTGATGGACAGTTTTATCTGCTGGAGGCTAATACCTCACCGGGTATGACCAGCCACAGCCTGGTGCCGATGGCGGCCCGTCAGGCGGGGTTAAGCTTCTCGCAGTTGGTAGTACGAATTCTGGAACTGGCGGACTAATATGTCGCAGGCTGCTCTGAACACGCGAAATAGCGAAGAAGAAATCTCTTCTCGCCGCAATAATGGAACGCGTCTGGCGGGAATTCTGTTCCTGCTGACCGTTTTGACGACGGTGTTGGTGAGCGGCTGGGTCGTGTTGGGCTGGATGGAAGATGCACAACGCCTGCCGCTCTCAAAGCTGGTGTTGACCGGAGAACGCCATTACACGCGTAATGACGACATCCGGCAGTCGATCCTGGCGTTGGGTGAGCCAGGTACTTTTATGACCCAGGATGTAAACATCATCCAGACGCAAATTGAACAACGCTTGCCGTGGATTAAGCAGGTGAGCGTCAGAAAGCAGTGGCCTGATGAATTGAAGATTCATCTGGTTGAATATGTGCCGATTGCGCGTTGGAATGATCAACATATGGTCGACGCAGAAGGAAATACCTTCAGCGTGCCGCCGGATCGGACCAGCAAGCAGGTGCTTCCGATGTTGTATGGCCCGGAAGGCAGCGCCAATGAAGTGCTGCAGGGCTATCGCGAAATGGGGCAGATGCTGGCAAAGGACAGATTTACTCTGAAGGAAGCGGCGATGACCGCGCGTCGTTCCTGGCAGTTGACGCTGAATAACGGTATTAAGCTCAACCTTGGCCGGGGCGATACGATGAAACGTTTGGCTCGCTTTGTAGAACTTTATCCGGTTTTACAGCAGCAGGCGCAAACCGATGGCAAACGGATTAGCTACGTTGATTTGCGTTATGACTCTGGTGCGGCAGTAGGCTGGGCGCCTTTGCCGCCGGAGGAATCTACTCAGCAACAAAATCAGGCACAGGCAGAACAACAATGATCAAGGCGACGGACAGAAAACTGGTAGTTGGACTGGAGATTGGTACCGCGAAGGTTGCCGCTTTAGTAGGGGAAGTTCTGCCCGACGGTATGGTCAATATCATCGGCGTGGGCAGTTGCCCGTCGCGTGGTATGGATAAAGGCGGTGTCAACGACCTTGAGTCCGTAGTCAAGTGCGTACAGCGTGCGATTGACCAGGCAGAATTGATGGCGGATTGCCAGATCTCTTCGGTATATCTGGCGCTTTCTGGTAAGCACATCAGTTGCCAGAATGAAATTGGTATGGTGCCCATTTCTGAAGAAGAAGTGACGCAAGAAGATGTGGAAAACGTCGTCCATACTGCGAAATCGGTGCGTGTGCGCGATGAACATCGTGTGCTGCATGTGATCCCACAAGAGTATGCGATTGACTATCAGGAAGGGATTAAGAATCCGGTAGGGCTTTCTGGCGTGCGGATGCAGGCAAAAGTGCACCTGATCACATGTCACAATGATATGGCGAAGAACATCGTCAAAGCGGTTGAACGTTGTGGCCTGAAAGTTGACCAACTGATATTTGCCGGACTGGCATCAAGTTATTCGGTATTGACGGAAGACGAACGTGAACTGGGAGTCTGCGTCGTTGATATCGGTGGTGGTACAATGGATATCGCCGTTTATACCGGCGGAGCATTGCGCCACACTAAGGTAATTCCTTATGCTGGCAATGTTGTGACCAGTGATATCGCCTACGCCTTTGGTACGCCGCCAAGCGACGCCGAAGCGATTAAAGTTCGCCATGGCTGCGCGCTTGGCTCGATCGTCGGTAAAGATGAGAGCGTTGAAGTACCAAGTGTAGGCGGCCGCCCGCCACGTAGTCTGCAACGTCAGACTCTGGCGGAAGTGATTGAGCCGCGGTATACCGAGTTGCTCAACCTGGTCAACGAAGAAATATTGCAGCTACAGGAAAAGCTTCGCCAACAGGGGGTGAAACATCACCTGGCGGCAGGGATTGTATTAACGGGTGGTGCGGCACAGATAGAAGGTCTTGCCGCCTGTGCTCAGCGCGTGTTTCATACGCAGGTACGTATCGGCGCGCCGCTGAATATCACCGGTCTAACGGATTATGCTCAGGAGCCGTATTATTCAACGGCGGTGGGATTGCTTCACTACGGGAAAGAGTCACATCTTAGCGGTGAGGCGGAAGTAGAAAAACGTGTTACAGCATCAGTTGGCTCGTGGATTAAGCGACTCAATAGTTGGCTGCGAAAAGAGTTTTAATTTTTATGAGGTCGACGGTGATTACGGCCTCAGGCGACAGGCACAAATCGGAGAGAAACTATGTTTGAACCAATGGAACTTACCAACGACGCGGTGATTAAAGTCATCGGCGTCGGCGGCGGCGGCGGTAATGCTGTTGAACACATGGTGCGCGAGCGCATTGAGGGTGTTGAATTTTTCGCGGTAAATACCGATGCACAGGCGCTGCGTAAAACAGCGGTTGGGCAGACGATTCAGATCGGTAGTGGTATAACCAAAGGATTGGGAGCTGGCGCTAATCCAGAAGTTGGTCGTAATGCGGCTGACGAGGATCGCGATGCACTGCGTGCGGCGCTGGAAGGTGCAGACATGGTCTTTATTGCAGCGGGTATGGGCGGTGGTACTGGTACAGGTGCTGCGCCGGTCGTTGCTGAAGTGGCAAAAGATTTGGGGATCCTGACCGTTGCTGTCGTAACGAAGCCTTTCAACTTTGAAGGCAAGAAACGTATGGCATTTGCGGAGCAGGGGATCACCGAACTGTCCAAGCATGTGGACTCACTGATCACCATCCCGAACGACAAACTGCTGAAAGTTCTGGGCCGCGGCATCTCCCTGCTGGATGCGTTCGGCGCAGCGAATGATGTACTGAAAGGCGCTGTTCAGGGTATCGCCGAACTGATTACTCGTCCGGGCCTGATGAACGTCGACTTTGCTGACGTACGTACTGTAATGTCTGAAATGGGTTACGCAATGATGGGTTCTGGCGTGGCGAGCGGTGAAGACCGTGCGGAAGAAGCGGCTGAAATGGCAATTTCTTCTCCGCTGCTGGAAGATATCGACCTGTCTGGTGCACGTGGTGTGCTGGTCAACATCACGGCGGGCTTCGACCTGCGTCTGGATGAATTCGAGACTGTAGGTAACACCATTCGTGCGTTTGCTTCGGATAACGCTACTGTGGTTATTGGTACTTCTCTTGACCCGGATATGAACGATGAACTGCGTGTAACTGTGGTTGCAACGGGTATCGGCATGGACAAACGTCCTGAAATCACTCTGGTGACGAACAAACAAGTTCAGCAGCCGGTGATGGATCGCTACCAGCAACACGGTATGTCGCCGTTGACACAAGAGCAGAAACCGGTAGCTAAAGTCGTGAACGATAATACGCCGCAAGCGGCTAAAGAGCCGGATTATCTGGATATCCCGGCATTCCTGCGTAAGCAAGCTGATTAAGAATTGGCTGGAATTTGGGTTTCGAGGCTCTTTGTGCTAAACTGGCCCGCCGAATGTATAGTACACTTCGGTTGGATAGGTAATTTGGCGAGATAATACGATGATCAAACAAAGGACACTTAAACGTATCGTTCAGGCGACGGGTGTCGGTTTACACACCGGCAAGAAAGTCACCCTGACGTTACGCCCTGCGCCGGCCAACACCGGGGTCATCTATCGTCGCACCGACTTGAATCCACCGGTAGATTTCCCGGCTGATGCCAAATCTGTGCGTGATACCATGCTTTGCACGTGTCTGGTCAATGAGCATGATGTACGGATTTCAACCGTTGAGCATCTGAACGCTGCTTTGGCGGGCTTGGGTATTGATAACATTGTTATCGAAGTTAATGCGCCGGAAATCCCGATCATGGACGGCAGTGCTGCTCCGTTTGTATACCTGCTGCTTGATGCCGGTATTGACGAGCTAAACTGCGCCAAGAAATTTGTACGCATCAAAGAGACCGTTCGTGTCGAAGATGGCGATAAGTGGGCTGAATTCAGGCCGTACAATGGTTTTTCGCTGGATTTCACCATCGATTTCAATCATCCGGCTATCGACTCCAGCAACCAGCGCTATGCGATGAACTTCTCTGCTGATGCGTTTATGCGCCAGATCAGCCGTGCGCGTACGTTCGGTTTCATGCGTGATATCGAATATCTGCAGTCCCGTGGCCTGTGCCTGGGCGGCAGCTTCGATTGTGCCATCGTTGTTGACGATTATCGCGTACTGAACGAAGACGGCCTGCGTTTTGAAGACGAGTTTGTGCGTCACAAAATGCTCGACGCGATCGGTGACTTGTTTATGTGTGGTCACAACATTATTGGTGCATTTACCGCTTATAAATCTGGTCATGCACTAAATAACAAATTGTTGCAAGCTGTCCTGGCGAAACAGGAAGCCTGGGAATACGTGACCTTCCAGGACGACGCAGAACTGCCGTTGGCTTTCAAAGCGCCTTCGACTGTACTGGCATAACGACATCTATACTGTCGTATAAAATTCGACTGGCAAATCTGGCACTCTCTCCGGCCAGGTGAACCAGTCGTTTTTTTTGGTTTTTTATCACCATCGCAAAATAAACTGCACAATCGCTGTTTTCTTAAGCTGTTTTACGCACAACTTATCTTCATTCCTGCTGTGGATTTCAGGCTTTAATGATAAGATTTGTGCGCTAAAAACGTTGAATACGATCGGGATGGCAATAACGTGAGTGGAATACTGACGCGCTGGCGACAGTTTGGTAGACGCTACTTCTGGCCGCATCTCTTATTAGGGATGGTCGCGGCGAGTTTAGGTCTGCCTGTACTCAGCAACGCAGCCGAGTCAAATGCGCCAGCAAAAGCGACAACCCGTAATCACGAACCTTCCGCCAAAGTTAACTTTGGTCAGTTGGCCTTGCTGGAAGCAAACACGCGCCGCCCGAGCTCGAATTACTCCGTTGATTACTGGCATCAACATGCCATTCGTACGGTAATCCGTCATCTTTCCTTCGCAATGGCACCACAAACGTTGCCTGTTGCCGAAGAAACTTTACCTCTCCAGGCGCAACATCTTGCGTTACTGGATACCCTCAGCGCGCTGCTGACTCAGGAAGGCTCGCCGTCCGAGAATGTCTATCGCATTGACTATGTGCATTTTAGTCCACAAGCGACATTCAGCACGCCCGTCTGGATAAGCCAGGCGCAAGGTATTCGCGCTGGTCCTCAACGCCTTAGCTAACAACAATAAACCTTTACTTCATTTTATTAACTCCGCAACGCGGGGCGTTTGAGATTTTATTATGCTAATCAAATTATTAACTAAAGTTTTCGGTAGTCGTAACGATCGTACCCTGCGCCGGATGCGCAAAGTCGTCAACATGATCAATGCCATGGAACCGGAGATGGAAAAACTCTCCGACGAAGAGCTGAAAGGGAAAACGGCAGAGTTTCGCGCACGTCTGGAAAAAGGCGAAGTGCTGGAAAATTTAATCCCGGAAGCCTTTGCAGTCGTACGTGAAGCAAGTAAGCGTGTCTTCGGTATGCGTCATTTCGACGTTCAGTTACTTGGTGGTATGGTCCTCAATGAACGTTGCATTGCGGAAATGCGTACTGGTGAAGGTAAAACGCTGACCGCAACGCTGCCTGCTTACCTGAACGCATTAAGCGGTAAGGGGGTGCACGTTGTTACCGTCAACGATTATCTGGCGCAGCGTGACGCTGAAAACAACCGTCCGTTGTTCGAATTTCTCGGTATGACTGTCGGCATCAACTTGCCAGGTATGCCTGCGCCAGCCAAACGTGAAGCCTACGCGGCTGACATCACTTACGGTACAAACAACGAGTATGGCTTTGACTACCTGCGCGATAACATGGCGTTTAGCCCTGAAGAGCGTGTACAGCGTAAACTGCATTATGCGCTGGTGGACGAAGTTGACTCCATTCTGATCGATGAGGCGCGTACGCCGCTAATCATTTCCGGCCCGGCAGAAGATAGCTCGGAAATGTATAAGCGAGTAAACAAAATTATTCCGCATCTGATTCGTCAGGAAAAAGAAGACTCTGAAACCTTCCAGGGTGAAGGTCACTTCTCAGTTGACGAAAAATCTCGTCAGGTAAACCTGACCGAACGTGGTCTGGTGCTGATTGAAGAATTGCTGGTAAAAGAAGGCATTATGGATGAAGGCGAGTCTCTGTACTCTCCGGCTAATATTATGCTGATGCACCATGTAACCGCAGCGCTGCGTGCCCATGCCCTGTTTACCCGCGACGTTGATTACATCGTTAAAGATGGTGAAGTTATCATCGTTGACGAACATACTGGTCGTACCATGCAGGGCCGACGCTGGTCTGATGGTTTGCACCAGGCTGTGGAAGCGAAAGAAGGTGTACAGATCCAGAACGAAAACCAGACGCTGGCTTCGATCACCTTCCAGAACTACTTCCGCCTGTATGAAAAACTGGCTGGGATGACCGGTACTGCCGATACTGAAGCGTTTGAATTTAGCTCTATCTACAAACTGGATACTGTCGTTGTACCAACCAACCGACCGATGATTCGTAAAGATCTGCCAGACCTGGTCTACATGACCGAAGCAGAAAAAATTCAGGCGATCATTGAGGATATCAAAGAGCGTACTGCGAAAGGACAGCCGGTGCTGGTGGGGACTATCTCGATCGAGAAATCGGAGCTGGTGTCAAATGAATTGACCAAAGCGGGTATCAAACACAACGTCCTGAACGCTAAATTCCACGCCAACGAAGCGGCGATTGTTGCTCAGGCGGGGTATCCTGCTGCCGTGACTATCGCAACCAACATGGCGGGTCGTGGTACTGACATTGTGCTTGGCGGTAGCTGGCAGGCAGAAGTTGCCGCGCTGGAAAATCCGACTGCAGAGCAAATTGAAAAAATTAAAGCCGACTGGCAGGTGCGTCACGACGCGGTGCTGGCGGCAGGTGGTTTGCATATCATCGGTACAGAACGTCACGAATCCCGTCGTATCGATAACCAGTTGCGTGGTCGTTCTGGTCGCCAGGGGGATGCCGGTTCTTCCCGCTTCTACCTGTCGATGGAAGATGCGTTGATGCGTATTTTTGCTTCTGACCGCGTGTCCGGCATGATGCGTAAACTGGGGATGAAGCCAGGCGAAGCCATTGAGCACCCGTGGGTGACTAAAGCGATTGCTAACGCCCAACGTAAAGTTGAAAGCCGTAACTTCGATATTCGTAAGCAATTGCTGGAATATGATGATGTGGCTAACGATCAGCGTCGTGCCATTTACTCCCAGCGTAACGAACTGCTGGATGTCAGCGATGTGAGTGAAACCATCAACAGCATTCGTGAGGATGTGTTCAAAGCGACCATTGATGCTTATATTCCGCCACAGTCTCTGGAAGAAATGTGGGACATTCCGGGGCTGCAGGAACGTCTGAAAAACGATTTTGATCTTGAGTTGCCGATTGCCGAGTGGCTGGATAAAGAGCCTGAACTGCACGAAGAGACACTACGTGAGCGTATTCTGGCGCAATCCATCGAAGTGTATCAGCGTAAAGAAGAGGTGGTTGGTGCTGAGATGATGCGTCACTTCGAGAAAGGCGTGATGCTGCAGACGCTCGATTCTCTGTGGAAAGAGCACCTGGCAGCGATGGATTATCTGCGTCAGGGTATCCACCTGCGTGGTTACGCACAGAAAGATCCAAAGCAGGAGTACAAGCGTGAGTCCTTCTCCATGTTTGCAGCAATGCTGGAATCGCTAAAATATGAAGTGGTTAGTACGTTGAGCAAAGTTCAGGTACGCATGCCGGAAGAGGTTGAAGCTCTGGAAATGCAGCGCCGGGAAGAGGCCGAGCGTTTAGCGCAAATGCAGCAGCTTAGCCATCAGGATGATGACTCTGCCGCCGCCGCTGCGCTGGCTGCACAAACGGGTGAGCGTAAAGTTGGTCGTAACGACCCCTGTCCGTGTGGTTCGGGGAAAAAATACAAGCAGTGCCATGGTCGCCTGCAATAAAAACTAATCAATAAAACAAAGGCGCAGGAATCTGCGCCTTTTTTACAGGTTTAAGACAATGAAAAAGCTGCATATTGCCGTCGGTATTATTCGCAACAAGAACAATGAAATCTTTATAACCCGCCGCGCCGCAGATGCGCACATGGCGAATAAGCTGGAGTTTCCTGGCGGTAAAATTGAAGTGGGTGAAACACCAGAACAGGCGTTGGTGCGGGAGCTTCAGGAAGAGGTTGGGATTACCCCACAACATTTTTCGCTATTTGAAAAGCTGGAATATGAATTCCCGGACAGGCATATAACACTGTGGTTCTGGCTGGTCGAAAGCTGGGAAGGGAAGCCGTGGGGTAAAGAAGGGCAACCCGGTGAGTGGATGTCGCTGGTTGGTCTGAATGCCGATGATTTTCCGCCAGCCAATGAGCCGGTAATTGCGAAGCTTAAGCGTATGTAGGTCGGATAAGGCGTTCACGCCGCATCCGACATTTGCACACGATGCCTGATGCGACGCTGGTGCGTCTTATCAGGCCTACATGGTTTATTAACTCATTGATATGCAAGGTCTTGTAGGTCAGATAAGGCGTCACGCCGCATCCGACATTTACACATGATGCCTGATGCGGCGCTGTCGCGTCTTATCAGGCCTACATGGTTTATTAACTCATTGATATGCAAGGTCTTGTAGGTCGGATAAGGCGTTCACGCCGCATCCGACATTTGCACATGATGCCTGATGCGGCGCTGGTGCGTCTTATCAGGCCCACATGGTTTATTAACTCATTGATATGCAAGGTCTTGTAGGTCGGATAAGGCGTTCACGCCGCATCCGACATTTGCACATGATGCCTGATGCGACGCTGGTGCGTCTTATCAGGCTTGCGTGTGGCATCAGACAAAAAGTTACTGCTTTGGCTCTTCGCTCCAGTCATCGCTTTCGGAAAGATCGCCGCTGCTGGGGATTCGTTTCTCCTCTGCGGCCCACTCTCCGAGGTCTATCAACTGACAACGTTTGGAACAAAATGGCCGAAACGGGCTGACTTCACCCCATACCACTGTTTTCCCACAGGTTGGGCAATTCACCGTAATAGTTTCTGACATTTTTACTCCTTAGCAACAGGCCAGTTCAAAGTCCAGACGCTCCGGCACCTGTCCGCTCTCACTGTCCAGTGGCATAAAGCGAATGGCAAAACGACTCTTATGACCGGATATTTGCGGATAAAGTTGTGAATCGAGGGCAAGATTCAGACGCAGCAAATCGGCGTCTTCGCCATTATCCTGATAAAAGCCATTCAGGCTGGTTTGTTTACGGAACGGCGCTGACTGGCGAATTAAATCCAGCACCATCGTAAGGGCCTGCGTTAGCGGATTCAGGCTGGCAATCCAGGTTTCAACCTGAGAGTCGCGCTGTGCCTGAGATAAATGTAGCCAGATATGCAATGTGGGCAAATCAAAGCTACAACAGCCGCCAGGGATACTCAGGCGCTGACGCACAAGCGCAATCAGGCGATCTTCACGCAAAAACTGTCCGATACGCGGCGCGGAAATTAACACGCTACCCGCCGCTTTCAACTGCTGAATTAATGTTTCAATGCGGCTCTGATCCACACCAGGTACACCAATCCAGGCCTGGAGTTTACGCTGCTGGCGGTCAAGTTCTTTCAACAGCTCAGTGCGTACTTCGCCACGCTCAAGCACGTCCAGCAATTCACTAACATTACGGAAGAAATGCAGAGCGCCAGCGTGGTCAGCGATGGGTAAATTAACGGTGAGTTGTTGAATCAAAAACTCAATACGCAGCCATGTGCGCATTTTTTCATTTAGTGGATGTTCAAAAAGGACCTGGGTCTGCATTACGGTTTTTCCTGTGAGACAAACTGCGACGCGAGCTGCAAATAGTGTGCGTGCAAGCGGGCAACATCCGATGCAATGGCATCCGGTGCGCCATTATTATCAATGACGTCATCTGCTACGGCAAGACGGGCTTCGCGCGTAGCCTGGGCAGCAAGAATTTGTTCGACATGTTCGCGAGAAACATCGTCACGTCGCATAGTGCGCTTAAGTTGCGTTTCTGGGCTGACATCCACCACCAGCACACGATTCGCTTTTTTATGCAGTGAGTTTTCTATCAACAATGGCACAACCCACAGCACGTAAGGTGAGGTTGCCTGCTGGATCTGGCGTTGTGTTTCCTGCTGAATCAGTGGATGTAGCAGGGCGTTAAGCCAGTTTTTTTCTTCCGGGACAGCGAAGATCCGTTTGCGTAACGCCCGGCGTTGCAATGTTCCGTCAGCTGCAATCATGTCAGCACCAAAGTGCTCAGCGATAGCGCGTAACGCAGGGCTACCAGGTTCAACCACCTGACGCGCAATAATATCGGCATCAATGACGTTAATTCCGAGGTCAGCAAATGCATTTGCAACGGTGCTCTTGCCACTGCCAATGCCGCCCGTCAGGGCAACCGTATACCTCATAATTTATATTCCCGGGAATTCATCATGATTATCAAAATGTTAAAAATGAGCGTGCGAAAGCGAAATTGCTGAAACGTTCGCCCACTATTTACCAGGTAAATTTATGGGATTGTAGCGTAAAAAAAGACAATTTCGCAGTCTTGCGCAGTATCGATTAGTGCGTATGATAGCGTCACTGGAGTTGCGCTCTTACCCTTATAGCCATTAACCCCAGGAATCCGCACATGCGTATTGAAGAAGATCTGAAGTTAGGTTTTAAAGACGTCCTCATCCGCCCTAAACGCTCCACCCTTAAAAGCCGTTCTGATGTTGAACTGGAACGTCAATTCACCTTTAAACACTCAGGTCAAAGCTGGTCCGGTGTGCCAATTATCGCCGCGAATATGGACACTGTCGGCACTTTTTCCATGGCCTCTGCGCTGGCTTCTTTTGATATTTTGACTGCGGTGCATAAACACTATTCTGTTGAAGAGTGGCAGGCATTTATCAATAACTCTTCCGCAGATGTACTGAAACATGTGATGGTTTCTACTGGTACGTCTGATGCGGATTTCGAAAAAACGAAACAAATTCTCGACCTGAACCCGGCATTAAACTTCGTTTGTATTGATGTGGCGAATGGTTACTCTGAGCACTTTGTACAGTTCGTTGCAAAAGCGCGTGAAACCTGGCCGACCAAAACCATTTGTGCTGGTAATGTAGTAACTGGCGAAATGTGTGAAGAGTTGATTCTTTCCGGTGCCGATATCGTTAAAGTTGGCATTGGCCCTGGCTCTGTTTGTACAACTCGCGTGAAAACGGGCGTCGGTTATCCGCAGCTTTCTGCAGTGATCGAATGTGCCGATGCCGCGCACGGTCTGGGGGGGATGATCGTCAGTGATGGCGGTTGCACCATGCCGGGCGATGTGGCTAAAGCCTTTGGCGGCGGTGCCGATTTCGTGATGCTGGGCGGTATGCTGGCAGGTCACGAAGAGAGCGGTGGTCGCATTGTCGAAGAGAACGGCGAGAAATTTATGCTGTTCTACGGCATGAGCTCCGAGTCTGCGATGAAACGTCACGTTGGCGGCGTTGCGGAATATCGTGCTGCAGAAGGTAAAACCGTTAAGTTGCCGCTTCGTGGCCCGGTAGAAAACACAGCTCGCGATATTCTCGGTGGTTTGCGTTCCGCTTGTACTTACGTTGGGGCTTCACGCCTGAAAGAGCTGACCAAGCGCACCACGTTTATTCGCGTTCAGGAACAAGAAAACCGTATCTTCAATAACCTGTAATCGTACAGCGCTGGCGTGGTTCATCGTGCCAGCGTTACCCCATCCCACTCATTGCGTCGCCTAAATGGAAAATTGGCAAATACATTGCCACCACCAGCGTGCCGATAATCCCTCCAGTAATAACCAGCAGCGCTGGTTCCAGCAAGGCGGCAAGATTATCTGCCAGCGCAAACGTATTATCCCGGTGATGATGGGCGAGATTATCCAGCATGAGATCGAGTGAACCGGATGCTTCTCCCGTTCTCACCAACTGCAAACAGAGCGGGCTAAACTCATCGGCATTTTTTAGCGCCAGCCAGATGGGCTGCCCGTTGCTGATATCGAGCTGGATTTGTGTCATAAGTTGTGCCCAGTATGGGCAACGCATTGTTTCTCTGACACTTTCTACTCCCTGCAAAAAAGTAATCCCCGCGCTTTGCGTCAGCGCCAGAATCGTAAAAATCTGCGTGAGCTTTTGGCCCCGAATCAGAGCTCCCATAACTGGAATGCGTAGCAGTAACTTCTGCCGCACGATAAGCCAGGTTGAGCGACGCATTAGCAGTTTGTTCGCTACTACCAGCAAAAAACCGAACAGAATTAGTAACCAGCCCCAATGACTACTGAAGTCAGCCAGCGTTATGATTCCCTGCGTCAATGCGGGTAGTGGAGTGTTAAAGGTTTTATAGATGGCAGCAAACTCCGGCAGAACAAAATGCAGCATTGCCACAACTACCATAATTGCCATCGCTAAAATAATGACGGGATAACGCAAGGCTGATTTCACTTTATCGGTTAACTGACGCTGGGCTTTTTGCTGGCGAGCCAGTTCAAAGCAGCATTCATCCAGCTTACCTGTCAATTCGCCAGTACGGATCATCGCCTGATAAAGCGGTGGAAAAACCTCTGCCCAGGGCAATAAAGCATTGGAGAAAGCAATACCCTGTTCGAGATCGTGCGCCAGCGATTGCAACAACGCTTGCCATTGTTTGCTGGGATGTTGCTCTGCCAGTAACGCCAGACTTTCTGAAAGCGTTAACCCGGCTTTGAGTAGTGTCGCCAGTTGATGAATGACTTCCGCACTTTTGTCTCCACGCCACTGTGCAGGATTGATGGCGATTCGCTTCAGGTGCAGTGGCGTCACCCTTTGTTGCTGTAGAGCCAAAAGCAACAAGGCACGACTTTCCGCCCAGAGCGTTCCATCTTGCGCGTGGCCTTCGTGGGTAACGCCCTGCCAGTGCCAGAGTTGCTTACTCGCCATGCGGCATTCCTAATACACGAATCATTTCTTCAAAGGTGGTTAAGCCTTGCTCCACAGCAAGGCAGCCGTTTTCAAAAAGTGTGCACATTCCCGTCTGCCGGGCATGTGTTTCCAGCAATTCCGCGTCAGTATTTGCGGCAATAAGCTGGCTTATTGCTGGCGTAATGGGCAGAACTTCAAATAAGGCTGTGCGACCATAGAAACCGTGGTAGCAATGTTCACAACCCGATGCTTGCCAGCGGGGCAGTGGTGATGACCATAAATTGCCTGGAAGATGGATTGGTGCCCCTTGCTGTTGGCGGCAATGCGGACAAAGTTTACGGAGCAGGCGTTGGGCTATCACCAGCGTGAGCGCCGATGAGAGCATCCAGCGGGCAACGCCCATTTGCTGTAAGCGCACCAGCGTTTCACAGGTGGAGTTGGTGTGCAGCGTGGACAACACCAGATGACCGGTTTGCGCGGCTTTAATTGCGATTTCCGCCGTTTCTCCATCGCGAATTTCGCCCACCATAATCACGTCGGGATCCTGGCGTAATAACGCGCGTAAAACCCCCTGAAAGGTAAGACCAGCACGCGAATGGATTTGTGTCTGGTTTAGCCCGGTGATGGGGATCTCTACCGGATCTTCCACGCTGCAAATATTAATATCGACGGTATTCAGCGTTTGCAGCGCGCTATAAAGTGTGACTGTTTTGCCGCTACCGGTTGGGCCGGTAACCAACACCAGTCCCTGTGGTTGCTGCAATGCATGGGCAAATTCCACCAGTTGTGACGGCTGCATTCCTAACGCGTTGATATCTAGCCTCTGGTTTACCTGTTGTAACAAGCGTAATACTACCTTTTCGCCCCCCCGACATGGCAGGGTAGCTATACGAAATGAGACGGTGTTGCCTGCCAGTTCGACAGTGAATTGCCCATCTTGCGGCAGGCGATGTTCCGCAATATCCAGGCTTCCCAACACTTTTAATCTGGCGGTTAATGCGACTCCGGCATCCAGCGTAATATCAGGCAAAGGGTGCAGCACGCCGTCGATACGCAAGCGGATGCGATAGGCATTATCTGCTGGTTCGATATGAATATCAGAAGCGCGTTGTTCCAGTGCAGATTGTAATGTTTGAATCAGTAACTCAACTTTGTGCTGATGCTTCTCCGGGGCCGTGACCGATAAGACTTGTTGCGAGCGGGTGGCGTGACCCTCCATCTGCTGGCGCGTCCAGCAGGTGATGTCAATACGTTTAGTGGTCGCAAAATGCAAAGCATCCAGCAGCTCATGCGAGGGCGCATCGACCACCGCAACATGAACCACCTCTTCGCTGGCATCCAGTAAGACCCCCTGGTAACGCAGACACAGAGCGGTGAGCTGTGAAATATTCATCGCCGCTCCTTAGTTGGTGTTATCAAAGCGGAAGACGTCTGTGCAGGCTTGCTGCAACGCGCTATCGTTTTGAATATTGCAGTTGCGCGTCCAGCCGGTGACGCCGTTAGCGTTATCCCAACCGGGTGTCATGATGACGCTTAGCCCATTGAGACTCTCTTGCCCGGTCAGCGATACTACACCTTTTGCCACACTCATGGCGGAGACATAACGCGTCGTAGTGGGCGAGGGGATGCCATTGCTGCCGCCGTCACAGGTGTTCAACCCACCATGTTCCAGCGCACACAATTCTACGGCGGTACGGTAAGGCACAAAGGCTTGCAGCATGTCGGTGAGCGCAGCTTTGCGCAGGTAGTTCTGATATGCGGGAATGCCGATGGCGCTTAAAATGGCAATGATGCCGATAACAACCATCAGTTCGATAAGTGTAAAGCCGCGTTGTTTGTCCATCTGTTTTTTTCTCCTTGATTTGATTGTCGCTACTCTGGCAAACGTCATTGGCACTGGCGAGAGGCAAAAAACGAAACGGGAAGGCGGCTTCAGAGGTTTTTTATTATGTTGCAGCGTAAGACAAGGAATTTGCGAGGCGCAACGAAGAAAGGAGGGAAGAATATCCGCCCGCGATGGAGCGGATAAACGTGTCAGCAGTTAGCGAAAACGCATTGAAAGGTCGAGTGCCTGTACGTGTTTAGTTAGCGCACCGACGGAGATAAAGTCCACGCCCGTTTCGGCAAACTCACGCAGAGTTTTGTCGGTGACATTGCCTGAGACTTCCAGCAGCGCTTTGCCATTGGTGCGTTTGACGGCTTCGCGCATCTGTTCTGTTTCGAAGTTATCCAGCATGATGATATCGGCACCTGCTTTCAGGGCTTCATCAAGTTCTTCCAGATTCTCTACTTCGACTTCTACTGGCGCATCCGGGTGCAGCCAGGACGCTTTTTCGACTGCCTGCCGCACCGAGCCGGAAGCAATAATATGGTTTTCTTTGATCAGGAAGGCGTCGGAAAGGCCCAGGCGGTGGTTAGCGCCGCCGCCGCAAAGTACCGCGTATTTCAGGGCAGAACGCAGACCTGGCAAGGTTTTTCGCGTATCCAGCAGTTGGGTGTCGGTGCCTTCCAACAGCCCGACATAATGACGAACCTTACTGGCAACGCCGGAGAGGGTTTGCACAAAATTGAGTGCAGTGCGTTCGCCCGTCAACAGCACGCGGGATGGCCCTTCCAGTTCAAATAGCAGTTGATTGGCTTTAATGATATCGCCGTCATCTACATGCCAGGTAAGAGTGACGTCGTCGCCAGCCAGTTGAATAAATACCTCTTCAACCCAGCGTTTACCACAAAAGACGCCGTTTTCGCGAGTGATAACCGTGGCGTGAGAGCGAGAATTTTCCGGTAAAAGTTTTGCCGTAATATCATTGTTGGCATCGACTGTTCCGCCCAAATCCTCCCGCAGCGCCTGGGCCACCGCGCCGGGAATATCGAGATTAATGCGTTCCAGCAGCTCGTCACGTCGGGTGTCAGGGTTATAGCGGCGAGGCGGCATGTTAAAACTCCAGATAGCTAACGAATCATAAGGTAGAAACATGCTACTCTGAACCGGGTATTAGCACCACATATAAGGAGATCCTGCATGTTGTTAGAACAGGGGTGGCTAGCCGGCGCGCGCCGCGTTCCCTCACCGCATTACGATTGTCGCCCGGATAACGAAATTCCCACCTTGCTGGTGGTGCACAATATTAGCCTGCCGCCAGGTGAATTTGGCGGCCCGTGGATTGATGCATTATTCACAGGAACTATCGATCCGCAGGCTCATCCCTTCTTTGCCGGGATCGCTCATTTGCGCGTCTCTGCTCACTGTTTGATTCGCCGTGATGGTGAAATTGTTCAGTATGTTCCTTTTGATAAACGCGCCTGGCATGCGGGGGTATCTCAGTACCAGGGGCGCGAACGCTGTAATGATTTCTCTATTGGGATTGAGCTGGAAGGCACTGATACGCTGGCTTATACCGATGCGCAGTATCAGCAACTGGCGGCCGTTACGCGCGCGCTGATTAATCACTATCCGGCTATTGCCAGTAATATGACAGGGCATTGCGATATTGCGCCAGAGCGTAAAACTGATCCCGGCCCCGCATTTGACTGGGTGCGGTTTCGCGCCCTGGTCAGCAAGGAGACAACATGACGCTGTTCACAACCTTACTGGTGTTAATTTTTGAGCGCCTGTTTAAGTTAGGCGAACACTGGCAGCTTGATCATCGTGTTGAGGCGTTTTTTCGGCGGGTAAAACATTTTTCGTTGGGGCGCACGTTGGCGATGACCATTATTGTAATGGGCGTGACTTTTATACTATTGCGCGCGTTGCAGGGGATATTGTTCAACGTTCCGACGCTGCTGGTATGGTTGTTGATCGGTTTGCTATGCATTGGCGCCGGTAAAGTTCGTCTTCATTATCATGCCTATCTGACTGCCGCTGCACGTAACGATAGCCATGCCCGTTCCACGATGGCTGGCGAGTTAACCATGATTCACGGCATCCCCGCGGGCTGCGATGAACGTGAGTACTTGCGTGAGCTGCAAAATGCGTTGTTGTGGACCAACTTTCGTTTTTACCTTGCACCGCTATTCTGGTTGATTGTGGGGGGAACCTGGGGACCGGTTACTCTGATGGGCTATGCGTTTTTACGGGCGTGGCAGTCCTGGCTGGCGCGTTACCAGACACCCCATCATCGTCTACAGTCGGGGATTGATGTGATACTGCATGTGCTGGATTGGGTACCGGTTCGTCTTGCAGGCGTGGTTTATGCACTGATTGGTCATGGTGAAAAAGCGTTACCGGCCTGGTTTGCTTCGCTGGGGGACTTTCACACTTCTCAATATCAGGTGTTAACGCGTCTGGCACAGTTCTCACTGGCGCGTGAACCGCATGTCGATAAGGTAGAGACGCCGAAGGCCGCGGTTTCAATGGCGAAGAAAACCTCGTTCGTGGTTGTGGTGGTGATTGCGCTACTGACGATTTACGGGGCGTTAGTGTAAAGATTGTTGCCCTCACCAGGAGAAGGTGAGGGCAACAGAGATCAATGCGCTTTTACAGCTTTTGCGGTTTTCTCTTTGAACAGATAGCCGATACCTAACACGACCAGCCATACTGGAATCAGGTAAACCGAAATCGCCATCCCCGGCGTCATCAGCATAATCACCAGTACCGCCGCCATAAACAGCAGACAGATCCAGTTACCCAGTGGATAGAGCAAGGCAGGGAAGCGAGTTACCACGCCTTGTTCTTGTTTGGCGCGACGGAATTTCATGTGCGCCAGGCTAATCATCGCCCAGTTAATTACCAGCGCAGAAACGACCAGCGCCATTAACAGACCGAATGCAGACTCTGGTGCGAGATAGTTGATCAGTACGCACAAGGCTGTGACCAGCGCAGATACCAGAATGGTGTTTACCGGTACGCCGCGTTTATCGACAGCGACCAGCGCTTTTGGCGCATTCCCTTGTTGTGCCAGACCGAACAGCATACGGCTGTTGCAGTAGACGCAACTGTTGTAAACCGAAAGGGCTGCCGTCAGTACCACGATATTTAACGCATTCGCCACAAAGGTATCGCCCAGTTCATGGAAGATGAGCACAAATGGGCTGGTATCGGCGGTAACGCGTGTCCACGGCATTAGCGAGAGCAGAACAGCTAACGAACCAATGTAGAAAATCAGGATGCGGTAGATAACCTGATTAGTTGCTTTCGGAATGCTTTGCTCCGGGTTATCTGCTTCTGCAGCGGTGATCCCCACCAGTTCCAGTCCACCGAACGAGAACATGATAATTGCCATCATCATTACCAGCCCGGTGAAACCATGCGGCAGGAAGCCACCCTGTTCCCACAGGTTGCGCACGGTTGCCTGCGGGCCGCCGTTACCGCTGAACAACAGCCAGCCGCCGAACAGGATCATCGCCACCACCGCGATAACTTTGATGATGGCAAACCAGAACTCCATCTCGCCAAATACTTTAACGTTGGTCAGGTTGATGGCGTTGATCACCACAAAGAACACGGCGGCAGAAGCCCAGGTTGGGATTTCTGGGTACCAGAACTGAATGTATTTGCCGACGGCGGTAAGCTCTGCCATGGCAACTAAAACGTACAGAACCCAGTAGTTCCAGCCAGAGGCAAAACCGGCAAAGCTGCCCCAGTATTTATAAGCAAAGTGGCTGAATGAGCCTGCGACGGGTTCTTCGACCACCATTTCACCCAACTGACGCATGATCAGAAAGGCGATAAAACCGGCAATAGCGTAACCCAGGATAATGCCTGGCCCTGCAGACTGTATTACGGAGGCGCTTCCCAGGAATAGCCCAGTCCCTATCGCGCCACCCAGCGCGATAAGCTGAATATGGCGGTTTTTAAGGCCGCGCTTTAGCTGCTCGCCGTGCTGTTGACCTTCCATCATGAAACCTCGTGCGGTGATTGTTTTTTTGATTTACGCAGTGATGCGTGTGTAAGTTTACAATTCCGTTTGTTGTATTGATTTGTTTACATTGATGACTTTTTAATTGTTACAAAAAGACTTCCGTCAGATCAAGAATAATGGTATGCAGCTGGGAATGCACCCGCTTTATGCATCGTTGAAGATGAGTTGTCTAAAAAGAAACCGTTTGTAAAGACCCGCCTCCAATTACCCCCCCCACATATAAAGTGAATTTAAATTCACTTTATATGCATCAAAAAACAATAAGTTGGTAAGTGAATCGGTTCAATTCGGATTTTTATAGTTTAATAATCGTTAAAAAGACGCTTGCCAACGTAAAGTTTACATTTGTTCGTGGTTGCAACTTTGAAACGTTATATGTGTCGAGTTGTTAAAATGTGCGCGGTTTTATGATTTCAATCAAAACCTGTATGGACATAAGGTGAATACTTTGTTACTTTAGCGTCACAGGTATGAAATTGGTAAGACCAATTGACTTCGGCAAGTGGCTTAAGACAGGAACTCATGGCCTACAGCAAAATCCGCCAACCAAAACTCTCCGATGTGATTGAGCAGCAACTGGAGTTTTTGATCCTCGAAGGCACACTCCGCCCGGGCGAAAAACTCCCACCGGAACGCGAACTGGCGAAACAGTTCGACGTCTCCCGTCCCTCCTTGCGCGAGGCGATTCAACGTCTCGAAGCGAAGGGGTTGTTGCTTCGTCGCCAGGGTGGCGGCACCTTTGTTCAGAGCAGCCTCTGGCAAAGCTTCAGCGATCCGCTGGTGGAGCTGCTCTCCGACCATCCTGAATCTCAGTATGACTTGCTCGAAACACGACACGCCCTGGAAGGTATCGCCGCTTATTACGCCGCGCTGCGTAGTACCGATGAAGACAAGGAACGTATCCGTGAACTCCACCACGCCATAGAGCTGGCGCAGCAGTCTGGCGATCTGGACGCGGAATCAAACGCCGTACTCCAGTATCAGATTGCCGTTACCGAAGCGGCCCACAATGTGGTTTTGCTTCATCTGCTAAGGTGTATGGAGCCGATGTTGGCCCAGAATGTCCGTCAGAACTTCGAATTGCTTTATTCGCGGCGCGAGATGCTGCCGCTGGTGAGTAGCCACCGCACCCGCATATTCGAAGCGATTATGGCCGGTAAGCCGGAAGACGCGCGCGAAGCATCGCATCGCCATCTGGCCTTTATCGAAGAAATTTTGCTCGACAGAAGCCGTGAAGAGAGTCGCCGTGAGCGTTCTCTGCGTCGTCTGGAGCAACGTAAGAATTAGTGATTTTTCTGGTGAAAATTAACCAGAAGATGTTGTAAATCAAGCGCATATAAAAGCGCGGCAACTAAACGTAGAACCTGTCTTATTGAGCTTTCCGGCGAGAGTTCAATGGGACAGGTTCCAGAAAACTCAACGTTATTAGATAGATAAGGAATAACCCATGTCAGAACGTTTCCAAAATGACGTGGATCCGATCGAAACTCGCGACTGGCTCCAGGCGATCGAATCGGTCATCCGTGAAGAAGGTGTTGAGCGTGCTCAGTATCTGATCGACCAACTGCTTGCTGAAGCCCGCAAAGGCGGTGTGAAAGTAGCCGCAGGTACCGGCATCAGCAACTACATCAACACCATTCCCGTTGAAGAACAACCGGAGTATCCGGGCAATCTGGAACTGGAACGCCGTATTCGTTCAGCTATCCGCTGGAACGCCATCATGACGGTTCTGCGCGCGTCGAAAAAAGACCTTGAACTGGGTGGCCATATGGCGTCCTTCCAGTCTTCTGCGACCATTTATGATGTCTGCTTTAACCATTTCTTCCGTGCGCGCAATGAACAGGATGGCGGCGACTTGGTTTACTTCCAGGGCCACATCTCTCCGGGCATCTACGCACGCGCCTTCCTGGAAGGTCGTCTGACGCAAGAGCAGATGGATAACTTCCGTCAGGAAGTTCACGGCAATGGCCTCTCTTCCTATCCGCACCCGAAACTGATGCCGGAATTCTGGCAGTTCCCGACCGTATCTATGGGGCTGGGGCCGATTGGTGCTATCTACCAGGCTAAGTTCCTGAAATATCTGGAACACCGTGGCCTGAAAGATACCTCTAAACAGACCGTTTACGCCTTCCTCGGCGACGGCGAGATGGACGAACCAGAATCCAAAGGTGCGATCACCATCGCTACCCGTGAAAAACTGGATAACCTGGTTTTCGTTATCAACTGTAACCTGCAGCGTCTTGACGGCCCGGTCACCGGTAACGGCAAGATCATTAACGAACTGGAAGGCATCTTCGAAGGTGCTGGCTGGAACGTAATCAAAGTGATGTGGGGTAGCCGTTGGGATGAACTGCTGCGTAAAGATACCAGCGGTAAACTGATCCAGCTGATGAACGAAACCGTTGACGGCGACTACCAGACCTTCAAATCGAAAGATGGTGCGTATGTTCGTGAACACTTCTTCGGTAAATATCCTGAAACCGCAGCACTGGTTGCTGACTGGACTGACGAGCAGATCTGGGCACTGAACCGTGGTGGTCACGATCCGAAGAAAATCTACGCGGCATTCAAGAAAGCGCAGGAAACCAAAGGCAAAGCGACAGTAATCCTTGCTCATACCATTAAAGGTTACGGCATGGGCGACGCGGCTGAAGGTAAAAACATCGCGCACCAGGTTAAGAAAATGAACATGGACGGCGTGCGTCACATCCGCGACCGTTTCAATGTGCCGGTGTCTGATGCCGATATCGAAAAACTGCCGTACATCACCTTCCCGGAAGGTTCTGAAGAGCATACCTATCTGCACGCTCAGCGTCAGAAACTGCACGGTTATCTGCCAAGCCGTCAGCCGAACTTCACCGAGAAGCTTGAGCTGCCGAGCCTACAAGACTTCGGCGCGCTGCTGGAAGAGCAGAGCAAAGAGATCTCTACCACTATCGCTTTCGTTCGTGCCCTGAACGTGATGCTGAAGAACAAGTCGATTAAAGACAGGCTGGTGCCGATCATCGCCGACGAAGCGCGTACTTTCGGTATGGAAGGTCTGTTCCGTCAGATTGGTATTTACAGCCCGAACGGTCAGCAGTACACCCCGCAGGACCGCGAGCAGGTTGCTTACTATAAAGAAGACGAGAAAGGTCAGATTCTGCAGGAAGGGATCAACGAGCTGGGCGCAGGGTGTTCCTGGCTGGCAGCGGCGACCTCTTACAGCACCAACAATCTGCCGATGATTCCGTTCTACATCTATTACTCGATGTTCGGCTTCCAGCGTATCGGCGATCTGTGCTGGGCGGCTGGCGACCAGCAGGCGCGTGGCTTCCTGATCGGCGGTACTTCCGGTCGTACCACCCTGAACGGCGAAGGTCTGCAGCACGAAGATGGTCACAGCCACATTCAGTCGCTGACTATCCCGAACTGTATCTCTTACGACCCGGCTTACGCTTACGAAGTCGCTGTCATCATGCATGACGGTCTGGAGCGTATGTACGGTGAAAAACAAGAGAACGTTTACTACTACATCACCACGCTGAACGAAAACTACCACATGCCGGCTATGCCGGAAGGTGCCGAGGAAGGTATCCGTAAAGGTATCTACAAACTCGAAACCCTCGAAGGTAGCAAAGGTAAAGTTCAGCTGCTGGGCTCCGGTTCTATCCTGCGTCATGTCCGTGAAGCAGCACAGATCCTGGCGAAAGATTACGGCGTAGGTTCTGACGTCTATAGCGTGACCTCTTTCACCGAGCTGGCGCGTGATGGTCAGGATTGTGAACGCTGGAACATGCTGCACCCGCTGGAAACTCCGCGCGTTCCGTACATTACTCAGGTGATGAACGATGCGCCGGCTGTGGCATCTACCGACTATATGAAACTGTTCGCTGAGCAGGTCCGTACTTATGTACCGGCTGACGACTACCGCGTACTGGGTACTGATGGCTTCGGTCGTTCCGACAGCCGTGAGAACCTGCGTCACCACTTCGAGGTTGATGCTTCTTATGTTGTGGTTGCGGCGCTGGGCGAACTGGCTAAACGTGGCGAAATCGATAAGAAAGTGGTTGCTGACGCAATCGCCAAATTCAATATCGATGCAGATAAAGTTAACCCGCGTCTGGCGTAAGAGGTAAAAGAATAATGGCTATCGAAATCAAAGTACCGGACATCGGGGCTGATGAAGTTGAAATCACCGAGATCCTGGTCAAAGTGGGCGACAAAGTTGAAGCCGAACAGTCGCTGATCACCGTAGAAGGCGACAAAGCCTCTATGGAAGTTCCGTCTCCGCAGGCGGGTATCGTTAAAGAGATCAAAGTCTCTGTTGGCGATAAAACCCAGACGGGCGCCCTGATTATGATTTTCGATTCCGCCGGCGGTGCAGCTGACGCTGCACCTGCTCAGGCAGAAGAGAAGAAAGAAGCAGCTCCGGCAGCAGCGCCAGTGGCTGCGGCGGCAAAAGATGTTAACGTTCCAGATATCGGCAGCGACGAAGTCGAAGTGACCGAAATCCTGGTGAAAGTGGGCGATAAAGTTGAAGCTGAACAGTCGCTGATCACTGTAGAAGGCGATAAAGCCTCTATGGAAGTTCCGGCGCCGTTTGCAGGCACTGTGAAAGAGATCAAAGTGAATGTTGGCGACAAAGTGTCTACTGGCTCGCTGATCATGGTCTTCGAAGTGGCGGGCGCGGCAGCACCGGCAGCGAAACAGGAAGCCGCTCCGGCAGTAGCACCTGCGGCAGCCGCGGGCGTGAAAGAAGTTAACGTTCCTGATATCGGCGGTGATGAAGTTGAAGTGACCGAAGTGATGGTGAAAGTGGGCGACAAAGTTGCCGCTGAGCAGTCACTGATCACCGTAGAAGGCGACAAAGCTTCTATGGAAGTTCCGGCTCCGTTTGCAGGCGTCGTGAAGGAACTGAAAGTCAACGTTGGCGATAAAGTGAAAACTGGCTCGCTGATTATGATCTTCGAAGTTGAAGGTGCAGCGCCTGCGGCAGCTCCGGCGAAACAGGAAGCGGCAGCGCCGGCTCCGGCAGCAAAAGTTGAAGCCCCGGCAGCAGCTCCGGCGGCGAAAGTCGAAGGCAAATCTGAATTTGCTGAAAACGACGCTTACGTTCACGCGACTCCGCTGATCCGCCGTCTGGCGCGCGAGTTTGGCGTTAACCTGGCGAAAGTGAAGGGCACAGGCCGTAAAGGTCGTATCCTGCGCGAAGACGTTCAGGCTTACGTGAAAGAGGCTATCAAACGTGCAGAAGCGGCCCCGGCAGCGACTGGCGGTGGTATCCCTGGCATGTTGCCGTGGCCGAAGGTGGACTTCAGCAAGTTTGGTGAAATCGAAGAAGTGGAACTGGGTCGCATCCAGAAAATCTCTGGTGCTAACCTGAGCCGTAACTGGGTGATGATCCCGCATGTTACTCACTTTGATAAAACTGATATCACCGAGCTGGAAGCGTTCCGTAAACAGCAGAACGAAGAAGCAGCAAAACGTAAGCTGGATGTGAAGATAACCCCGGTTGTCTTCATCATGAAAGCCGTTGCTGCAGCGCTTGAGCAGATGCCTCGCTTCAACAGTTCCCTGTCGGAAGACGGTCAGCGTCTGACCCTGAAGAAATACATCAACATCGGTGTGGCGGTGGATACCCCGAACGGTCTGGTTGTTCCTGTATTCAAAGACGTCAACAAGAAAGGCATCATCGAGCTGTCTCGCGAGTTGATGACTATTTCCAAGAAAGCGCGTGACGGTAAGCTGACTGCGGGCGAAATGCAGGGCGGTTGCTTCACCATCTCCAGCATCGGCGGCCTGGGTACTACCCATTTCGCGCCGATTGTGAACGCGCCGGAAGTGGCTATCCTCGGCGTTTCTAAGTCCGCGATAGAGCCGGTGTGGAATGGTAAAGAGTTCGTGCCGCGTCTGATGCTGCCGATTTCTCTCTCCTTCGACCACCGCGTGATCGACGGTGCTGATGGTGCCCGTTTCATTACCATCATTAACAACACGTTGTCTGATATTCGCCGTCTGGTGATGTAAAAAAGAGCCGGCCCAACGGCCGGCTTTTTTCTGGTAATCTCATGAATGTATTGAGATTATTAGCGAATAGACAAATCGGTTGCCGTTTGTTGTTTAAAAATTGTTAACAATTTTGTAAAATACCGACGGATAGAACGACCCGGTGGTGGTTAGGGTATTACTTCACATACCCTATGGATTTCTGGGTGCAGCAGGGTAGCAAGCGCCAGAATCCCCAGGAGCTTACATAAGTAAGTGACTGGGGTGAGGGCGTGAAGCTAACGCCGCTGCGGCCTGAAAGACGACGGGTATGACCGCCGGAGATAAATATATAGAGGTCATGATGAGTACTGAAATCAAAACTCAGGTCGTGGTACTTGGGGCAGGCCCCGCAGGTTACTCTGCTGCCTTCCGTTGCGCTGATTTAGGTCTGGAAACCGTAATCGTAGAACGCTACAACACCCTCGGCGGTGTTTGCCTGAACGTCGGCTGTATCCCTTCTAAAGCACTGCTGCACGTAGCAAAAGTTATCGAAGAAGCCAAAGCGCTGGCTGAACACGGTATCGTCTTCGGCGAGCCGAAAACCGATATCGACAAGATTCGTACCTGGAAAGAGAAAGTGATCACTCAGCTGACCGGTGGTCTGGCTGGTATGGCGAAAGGCCGCAAAGTCAAAGTGGTCAACGGTCTGGGTAAATTCACCGGGGCTAACACCCTGGAAGTTGAAGGTGAGAACGGTAAAACCGTCATTAACTTCGACAACGCGATCATCGCAGCGGGTTCTCGCCCGATCCAACTGCCATTTATTCCGCACGAAGATCCGCGTATCTGGGACTCCACCGATGCGCTGGAACTGAAAGAAGTACCAGAACGCCTGCTGGTTATGGGCGGTGGTATCATCGGTCTGGAAATGGGTACCGTATACCACGCGCTGGGTTCACAGATTGATGTGGTTGAAATGTTCGACCAGGTTATCCCGGCAGCTGACAAAGACATCGTTAAAGTCTTCACCAAGCGTATCAGCAAGAAATTCAACCTGATGCTGGAAACCAAAGTTACCGCCGTTGAAGCGAAAGAAGACGGTATCTACGTGACGATGGAAGGCAAAAAAGCCCCGGCAGAACCGCAGCGTTACGACGCCGTGCTGGTCGCGATTGGTCGTGTGCCGAACGGTAAAAACATCGATGCGGGCAAAGCTGGCGTAGAGGTGGACGATCGTGGCTTTATCCGCGTGGATAAACAATTGCGTACCAACGTACCGCACATCTTTGCTATCGGCGATATCGTCGGTCAGCCGATGCTGGCGCACAAAGGTGTTCATGAAGGTCACGTTGCCGCTGAAGTTATCGCCGGTAAGAAACATTACTTCGATCCGAAAGTTATCCCGTCTATCGCCTATACCGAACCAGAAGTTGCATGGGTGGGCCTGACTGAGAAAGAAGCGAAAGAGAAAGGCATCAGCTATGAAACCGCCACCTTCCCGTGGGCTGCTTCTGGTCGTGCTATCGCTTCCGACTGTGCAGACGGTATGACCAAGCTGATTTTCGACAAAGAATCTCACCGTGTGATTGGTGGCGCAATTGTCGGTACCAACGGCGGCGAGCTGTTGGGTGAAATCGGTCTGGCAATTGAAATGGGTTGCGACGCTGAAGATATCGCGCTGACCATCCACGCGCACCCGACTCTGCATGAGTCTGTGGGCCTGGCGGCAGAAGTGTTCGAAGGCAGCATCACCGACCTGCCAAACCCGAAAGCGAAGAAGAAATAATCGCGTTATCCGGTCTATAACGCTGCCCTAATTTATTAAATTTTCAGGGGATTGTAGACCGGATAATAAAGATATCGTCATCCGACAAAATAGTGTGGGCATTTTGTCTGCAATCTGAAGCGGCTAAAGCAGCCGCTTTTTTTATGGATGAAATTGAGCAAAGCAATAACGCATTGCTGGTCATTGTTTCAGAGAAATAAATCGCTACATCTTGTCGATATTTGGTTGGTAATAACAAACTAAACTTATAGTGTGAAAATTATTTGAAAATATAAGCCATTCGTGAGGTGTAAGATGAAAGCGTTTCTGACTACCGTTGTATTAACCGCAGCCGTATTTTCAGGCATGGCTGTTGCTGCTGATCCGGTGATCCCATGGGCGACCAATAGCGGAGGGACGGAAAGCACCCATATCGCTGCTATGGGACAGGATTTGAATTCGCAACATCAGGCGATCACCAAAACTCAGGAAGGGGTTTGGGCCACTAACTCCGGCAGTATCAGCGCGGATGAAGCGGCGCTGAGTAGTACAAGGTCTGCTGTTGCCGCGCATTAGTAATGGTCGCGCAATTGAGTCATCAATAAGACCAGCGTTGTCTGGTTTTATTGATCTCAATGTGTTTGCCTTAACTCATTATCTGCTGCAAATCCATTTGGCTGTAGGCAAGATAACCTTGCGCATCGGGCAATCAGGCATTTGTCATCAGTCTCAAGCGGCGATCCTGATCGTTTTTTACTCCTGAACACTACCTTGCAAAATGTCTTATCGGGCGTTCCGCCACGCGTTCGCGTATTGCCGATCGTTGTTCATCATTCAACTTGCCGGTTCGACTGCTACCTTCATTGCGCAGTAAATTTTGTTCTTGTCCGTTAGTCCGATTGTGATTGTTGTTAAACAGATTCGGGTTATTTTTCTGCACATTTTGCCGGAAAGTTTGACGCTGCTCAGGCGTAGCTGATTGAATGCGCTGACGGGCGTTATCACGCTGTTGCTGATTCTGCGGATTCGTCTGCATTTTATTGCGAAACGCCTGCCGCTGTTCGGGCGTGGCGGACTGAATACGCTGACGAACCGAATCTCTTTGTTGCTGGCTTAATGGGTGTTCGTTCATTTTCTCGCGAAACGCCTGGCGTTGTTCAGGCGTGGCGGACTGGTAACGTTGACGAGCGGCGTCCTTTTGTTGCTGGGTCGGAGACTGGTGATGGCTGAACTCGCGGAAGTCGTCATAATTGCCATAGTGTTCAGCTTCATTAAACTTCTGTGCTGCAGCCTGACGTTGAGTCTCTTGCATGGTCGCTGGTGCGGAATGTGTTCGTTGTTGAAACTGACTTGCTGCCGCCTGACGCTGGCTATCACGTGTCGGTGCAGGAAGCTGTGTGGCGCTCATACCGCCTTTAACATCGGTTTGATGAAAGCGCTTAGCCATATCCTGATCATGATAAGGCACACCATCGCGGTAGTTTGGATTGTGCTGCCATGCCATATTCTTGTCAGTAAGATGCTCACCAGTAATACGGTTGAAATTGTCGACGTTGATATTGATGTTGTCACCGTTGTGTTGCCAGCCATTACTGTCATGATGACCGCCGTCGTGGTGATGGTTGTCATCATCGTCATGATGATGATGGTCATGATCGTCATCATCCCAGTCGATGTTGCTGAATAACGCGTATGTCGTGGCGACGCCCATGCTGTAGCCGAATCCGCGCACGAAACTGTCGACAAACGGTTCCCCCGCAGGTGGCGGAAGGTAAACTGGCGGATAGGCGGTATTGCCCCAGCTACCGTAAACAACAGTTGGGTTGTAGTTCGGAATGTAAACGACATCTGGGTTGGCGGGTTCAATCGAAATAACGGTTTGTGCTGGCTCTGCAATGACGGGGCTGGATGTAGAAACGGTATTGGATTGTGTGATGGGGGTGGTAGCAGTTTGATTTGTCGGTACGGCTTTTTTCGTTGTTGTGATGATCTTTTGCTCCACCGACGACTTCAGTGATCCAGTTTGTTGCGCCAGTTTACGCAAGCGCTGTACCGAATCCATCACCTCTTGTGGTTGTGCCAGAAAAGCATCCCCCAGATTTTGTACCCACTCAGGATTCTCGCCCATCAATGCCATTAACTGTGGAAAAGCCACCAGCGATTTGACGCTGGCGTCCCACGGTTGATCAGATACCGCCTGAATAGCGGCATCACCTTGTTTGAGCGGGTTATCGTGTGACCACTGCACGGCCTGGGCGACATTTGCCGGATAGGTCGATGCCATCAGCACTTGTGAAAGCAAGGCGTCGGGATACAGTGCGACAGGAGCAACCCATTGATCGATTTGCGCAGTGCTGAAGGCACTTTTGACGACGGCAGGCGTTACGGGCGGCGCTGAAACTGTTGCGGGAAGCGTAACGGCAACGACGTCAGGCGCTGCTTGTGGTGCCACTTGCGTTTCCACTGTGCGGCTTTTTACATACAACGTACCGGAAATGGCACAAAGCCCGGCACTGCAAATTAGCGCCAGCACATGGGGTTTAAACGGCAAAGTTATTTTCATAGTCCTGATCTCAAGGAAATCACAAGGGTCGACGAACTGCCACCCGCAGGTGCTGTGAATCCGAGTATAAAGAGGCGGTAGTTTAAATTTTGACTAATCTTGGGATTCATTGAGAAAGGTGATTATCATCATGCGAATTAACGAAGTTTTTACGGAGGGAAACAATCTCTGGACCATCCTTAACGATTTAGCGACTTTTTTATGTTGCTTTTTTGTAAACAGATTAACACATCGTCAAAATCCTGCTATTCTGCCCGCTGCGGTAATGGGCATTTACCCTACAAACTGCTGTCTCACAGGAGCGTGAAGAGAATCGCCTGCCGCACTATGACAATGAGAGCGAGGAGAACCGTCGTGCTAGAAGAATACCGTAAGCACGTAGCTGAGCGTGCCGCTGAGGGGATTGCGCCCAAACCCCTGGATGCAAACCAAATGGCCGCGCTCGTCGAGCTGCTGAAAAACCCGCCCGCGGGCGAAGAAGAATTCCTGTTAGATCTGTTAACCAACCGTGTTCCCCCTGGCGTCGATGAAGCTGCCTATGTCAAAGCTGGCTTCCTGGCTGCTGTCGCGAAAGGTGAAGCCAAATCCCCACTGTTGACCCCGGAAAAAGCTATTGAGTTGCTGGGTACCATGCAGGGTGGTTACAACATTCATCCGCTGATCGATGCGCTGGACGACACTGCACTGGCGCCGATCGCAGCTAAAGCCCTGTCCCATACGCTGCTGATGTTCGATAACTTCTATGACGTAGAAGAAAAGGCCAAAGCCGGCAATAAATATGCGAAGCAGGTCATGCAGTCCTGGGCTGATGCCGAATGGTTCCTGAATCGCCCGGCACTGGCTGAAAAACTGACCGTTACCGTCTTTAAAGTGACTGGCGAAACCAACACCGATGATCTCTCTCCGGCACCGGATGCGTGGTCGCGCCCGGATATCCCATTGCACGCCCTGGCGATGCTGAAAAATGCTCGCGAAGGGATCGAACCAGACCAGCCGGGTGTTGTTGGCCCGATCAAACAGATTGAAGCCCTGCAACAGAAAGGTTTCCCGCTGGCGTATGTCGGCGACGTTGTGGGTACGGGTTCTTCGCGTAAATCTGCCACTAACTCCGTACTGTGGTTTATGGGCGACGATATTCCACATGTACCGAACAAACGCGGTGGTGGTCTGTGCCTTGGCGGCAAAATTGCGCCAATCTTCTTTAACACGATGGAAGACGCCGGTGCGCTGCCCATTGAAGTGGACGTCTCTAACCTGAATATGGGGGACGTGATTGACGTTTACCCATACAAAGGTGAAGTGCGTAACCACGAAACCAACGAACTGCTGGCGACCTTCGAACTGAAGACCGACGTGCTAATTGATGAAGTTCGTGCTGGTGGTCGTATTCCGCTGATTATCGGTCGCGGTCTGACGACCAAAGCGCGTGAAGCACTTGGTCTGCCGCACAGCGATGTGTTCCGTCAGGCGAAAGATGTTGCGGAAAGCAATCGTGGCTTCTCGCTGGCGCAGAAAATGGTGGGGCGTGCTTGTGGCGTGAAAGGCATTCGTCCGGGCGCTTACTGCGAACCGAAAATGACTTCTGTCGGTTCTCAGGATACCACCGGCCCAATGACCCGTGATGAACTGAAAGACCTGGCGTGCCTGGGCTTCTCGGCTGACCTGGTGATGCAGTCCTTCTGTCACACCGCGGCGTATCCGAAGCCGATCGACGTCACCACCCACCACACGCTGCCAGATTTCATCATGAACCGTGGTGGTGTGTCTTTACGTCCTGGTGACGGCGTAATCCACTCCTGGCTGAACCGTATGCTGTTGCCGGATACCGTGGGTACTGGCGGTGACTCCCATACCCGTTTCCCGATCGGTATCTCCTTCCCGGCGGGCTCCGGTCTGGTGGCGTTTGCTGCCGCGACTGGCGTGATGCCGCTGGATATGCCGGAATCCGTTCTGGTACGCTTTAAAGGCAAAATGCAGCCGGGCATCACCCTGCGCGATCTGGTACACGCCATCCCGCTGTACGCCATCAAACAAGGCCTGCTGACTGTTGAGAAGAAAGGTAAGAAAAACATTTTCTCTGGTCGCATCCTCGAAATCGAAGGTCTGCCGGATCTGAAAGTTGAGCAGGCATTTGAGCTGACCGATGCGTCCGCCGAGCGTTCTGCCGCTGGTTGTACTATCAAGCTGAACAAAGAACCGATCATTGAATACCTGAACTCCAACATCATCCTGCTGAAGTGGATGATCGCGGAAGGTTACGGCGATCGTCGTACTCTGGAGCGTCGTATTCAGGGCATGGAAAAATGGCTGGCGAATCCTGAGCTGCTGGAAGCCGATGCAGATGCGGAATATGCGGCAGTGATCGATATCGATCTGGCGGATATTAAAGAGCCGATCCTTTGTGCACCGAACGATCCTGACGACGCACGTCCGCTGTCTGCGGTACAGGGCGAGAAAATCGACGAAGTGTTTATCGGTTCCTGCATGACTAACATCGGTCACTTCCGTGCCGCCGGTAAACTGTTGGATGCGCACAAAGGCCAGTTACCGACCCGTTTGTGGGTGGCGCCGCCAACGCGTATGGACGCCGCGCAACTAACCGAAGAGGGCTACTACAGCGTGTTCGGTAAGAGTGGCGCACGTATCGAAATTCCTGGCTGTTCCCTGTGTATGGGTAACCAGGCGCGTGTAGCAGACGGTGCGACGGTGGTTTCCACCTCTACCCGTAACTTCCCGAACCGTCTGGGGACGGGCGCGAACGTCTTCCTGGCTTCTGCGGAACTGGCGGCTGTTGCGGCGCTGATTGGCAAACTGCCAACGCCGGAAGAGTACCAGACCTACGTGGCGCAGGTAGATAAAACAGCCGTTGATACTTACCGTTATCTGAACTTCAACCAGCTTTCTCAGTACACCGAGAAAGCGGACGGAGTGATTTTCCAGACTGCGGTTTAAATGGTTCTGGCCCGGATTTCCGGGCCAGTTTTTACCGCGAATCATCGTAATAAAAATGGATATCCAGATTTTCAGTGGGCTTGAAGTTTTTTTGCGTAAACTCCAGCGTCAGTGGATCGATTTGTTTTAATGGCGAGCTAAAACAAGGGACAATGACTTCGCTTTCACTGTTTTTGTGGATACGCAGAGTGAAATCGCCAATTATGCCATCTTTCCAGTTGGCGCCAGTTTTCAGTATATAGCTCAGATTATTCCAGTCTATATCCGCGCTACCGTCTTCATTTCTGTCTTTTATTCCCACATCCAGTTGTTTTAATGCTTTACGTGTTGCAGGTGTCAGACATTTATCACCGTAATTCTCATTACTTAAAATACTTTCAAGGTTATTTGGTACGCCGCCGGAAGCGCTGGGCGTATACGAATGATGAATAATGATCTCCTTTCCAGCCGGGAAATACTGTTGCCAGATAAAGTATTGCTGAATCTCTATTTGTAGATAACCATTTTTAAACCATTCTGGCGGCAAAGGGGGCGTCTCGCTGGGATCACGAATACCGTGTACATAATCCAGCCATTGTGCCATTGTGCCATTGTCCATCCGCTATGGAGCAATATTTCCGTCACATCCTCCTGGATTTTGTTCTGCCCGTTAAGCCGCTTCGCCAGCCAGCGGGATTGCGTTTTTACTGGCTTGCCATTAACGCTGAGCTTAAAGTTTGCAATGCCGACAGAGCGGTCTCCCACATTGTTTTCCCCAAGTGCTGGCATAGGAAATGCCACAGGTACGGTAATGTCCTGAGGAGAATGGTTAATAAACACATAATCAACGTTAATTCTGTCTTTCGCTATTAGCAGCCGTTCCTTAGCCATGCTGATATTATTTTGTTTTAAAAAAATCAGGGTGCCGTTATCTTCACCGACCGCAGAATCATTAGCCAGAACAACGGAACTGATAAAAAATAACAGAGAGAGTAATTTTCTCATGAACGAAGATTCCATGTCCGAAAAATAATCACTATCATAATCCTGTTATCGCAATTTTTCGAGGGAGTGGGGAATGCGTTATTTTATATTTTTATTAATGATGTTTGGCGGAAATATATTTGCCGAAGAAATAAGACCGTTACTGCAAGGCGATGACTGGCGTAAAGGTATTGCGCAAGATTTACGTAATGAAGAGGGCTTGCAAAATGCGCTATTTAATCTTCGGCGGATTGAGGCGAGTTCGTCTATTGCTTATGTTTGCGGCCTGATGAAAGATAAAAACGATAATTTCCTGCCGGATGAGCACAATCAATATCATCTTTATGACCGGATTATGATGTGGGGTTACAAGGGCACATGGATTAGCGCGGTACGTTTTGACCGTGAAATCGACTCGCCGCAGGACGTCCACTGCTTCTACGGCAAAGAGGTGGCGTTACAGGTAATGCGACTGGAAGCCACCGTGGCGTCGCAAGGGCGTAAAACGCTATGCCAGCCGGTAAAGGCTGATGAGCCGCTCAGAAGCGAAATTCTCAACGACTTACGCCGCAATTATGTGGGCGATAGCAATCGCCTGACGCTGAACGGCCCGCTGCCGACGGTGAAATTTAAGGTCGACGAGCTTTGCGCTACGGAAAACTACGCCCATTTTATGGGGGAGCCGACGGATGACGCTGAGAGTGTGTATCACCATGATGGCGATGAGTTTACCAGGCTGGATGTGATCCTGAAAAAATCCGCTGATGGCGCGTGGCATCTAATGCCGGAAGGGCGTCTGTTGACACAGCAAGCGAAAGTGGATGCCGTTGGATATTACTATTACGGCATGTTGCGGGAACAGGATTTAGCGCAACTGGCGCAGGTTTGCTTTGTGGAAGGCGATACGGTCAATATCACCGGAACACTGCAACAACAAGGCGAAGAGTGGACAGTAACGCCGGATACGCCGTTGGCTTGCGTGCGCGATGTCGACATAAGCCAGGCTGGCTGGAATCAGAGGATGCAGCTAGTGCTCACCAGGCAGGAAAAAGAGCTGTTGAAAGATCTACCTGGGAAGAAAGTGCAGATGAGCGGCGATATATTTCTTGCATTAAGTACCGCACACCATACGCCGCTACTGCTGGATAATATTTTCCGCTTAAAGGAATTAAGTAAATGATCCATGGTTAAAAGATCGTCGTCGAAAATGGCGAAATTTCTGGGCATTGCAGTAGGGGCGCTTTCTTCACCATTTTTTATCTCTAAACCACCGCCGTTACGCTGTTTTTCTCCTGTAAGGCTGCGATAATTACATCAATGGCGCAATGCGATTTCGGCGCATTGCCGGGAGCTGAGGAACACACTATGGATTACGAATTTCTGCGCGATATTACCGGAGTGGTAAAGGTGCGTATGTCCATGGGGCATGAAGTGGTTGGGCACTGGTTTAATGAAGAGGTGAAAGAAAACCTGGCTTTGCTTGATGAAGTGGAACAAGCGGCGCATGCACTGAAAGGCAGCGAACGTTCCTGGCAGCGGGCAGGGCACGAATACACCCTGTGGATGGATGGCGAAGAGGTCATGGTTCGCGCCAATCAACTGGAATTCGCTGGCGATGAGATGGAAGAAGGGATGAACTACTACGACGAAGAAAGCTTGTCGCTGTGCGGCGTTGAGGATTTTCTTCAGGTGGTGGCGGCTTACCGTAATTTCGTTCAGCAGAAGTAGATAAATTTGGCGGAGCTTCCGTGCTCCGCCAGAGCCGTTAAATGGCTGGCATATTGCGCCCGTAATAAATCTCGCGCATTTCTTTCCACAGCGCAGCGGTAATTTCTTCGCGCTCGTCGGCGGTTAAATCTTCCGGTTTGGTGTGGAACATATAATGCTTAAGATCGAATTCTTTAAGCAGCATCTTGGTATGGAAAATATTTTCCTGATAGACGTTTACATCCACCATGTCATACAGCGCCTTTATATCATCAGACATAAAGTTCTGAATTGAATTAATCTCATGATCGATAAAGTGTTTCATGCCGTTAATATCGCGGGTAAATCCACGCACGCGATAATCAATGGTCACGATATCGGATTCAAGCTGGTGGATCAGGTAATTCAGCGCCTTCAGTGGGGAAATTACGCCGCAGGTGGAGACTTCAATATCGGCGCGGAAGGTACATAATCCGCCTTCAGGATGGCTTTCCGGGTAGGTATGTACGCAAATATGGCTTTTATCGAGATGGGCGACGACGGCTTCTGGCAATGGGCCGGGATGTTCCGTTGTGTCGATAAGTTTCGGGTCGACGGGTTCTTCGCTCACCAGAATCGTCACGCTGGCACCCTGTGGTTCGTAATCCTGGCGGGCTATGTTAAGAATATTGGCCCCGATAATGGAACACGTTTCTGACAGGATTTCGGTCAGGCGGTTGGCATTATAGAGTTCATCAATATAAGCAATATAACCGTCGCGCTCTTCTGCGGTTTTGGCGTAGCAGATATCGTAAATACAAAAACTCAGACTTTTGGTCAGATTATTAAAGCCATGCAGTTTTAGTTTTTTCAATTTCTTATCTTCTCCTTAGGACGCCTGTGAAACCAGTGCGTCTTGCAGATACTGGGGTAAGGCAAAAGCTGCCGTGTGGATTGCCGGATTGTAATAACGACATTTCAGACCAGAGGCGAGAAAACGTGCCTGAATAATTTCGGTTGAGAGATGGCGTAATGCGTCGTTATCGGTTGCCCATGCAAAGGTCATGATGCCGCCGTAATAGGTCGGGATTGCGGCCTGATAAAAGCCAACATCGTCGAAGTAATGGCTGAGTTTACGATGGCTGCCGATGGCTTCTTCCTGCTGTAAAAAGCAGACGCCGTTCTGCGCGACGAAGATACCGCCAGGATTCAGGCAGCGTTTGCAACCTTCATAAAATGCAGAAGTGAACAGACTTTCGCCGGGGCCGATGGGATCGGTACAGTCGGAGATGATCACATCAAAGGTTTGGTTGGTTTGATTAACGAAGTTGACACCATCGTCGATCACCAGTTTAAAGCGCGGATCGTCGTAGCTACCGGCGTTATGGTTAGGCAGATACTGACGGCAGAACGACACGACACCCGCGTCGATTTCCACCATCGTGATTGACTCAACGTTTTTGTGTCGGGTCACTTCACGCAGCATGGCGCCGTCGCCGCCGCCGATGATTAGCACATGCTTCGCGTGGCCGTGGGCCAGTAGCGGCACGTGGGTCATCATCTCATGATAGATAAACTCGTCGCGCTCGGTGGTTTGTACTACACCATCCAGCGCCATCACGCGACCAAATGCGGCGTTTTCAAAAATGATCAGATCCTGAAGATCGGTCTTTTCATGATACAGAACGTTATCTACAGCAAAGTACTGCCCAAACTGGTCGTGTAGCGTTTCATGCCACCGTTTCTTTTCGGCCATGGGTTGATACCTCCTTTGTTAACACCCGTAAAAAAAGGGCGCAACATAATAGCTAACATTAACCGTGGATGCACGGTCAATGTTTCTACAAAAAGGTATCAGGAATTATTTTACGTAGGCAAGCAGGCTTAAGGAATCGCGGGCCAGGGCTTTACACTTTTTGGCGACAGGAATGCCGATACCGCTGAGATCGCGATAGCTATCTTCACCGAGGGCTTTCATATCGAAGTTGTCGTAGTTGCTGAGATCCCACTGGTTTTGCTGGGCAAAAAAGACCAGTGCGCGACGAATCTGCCCGTTAGGTAAGTTCTGGTAACCACAATCGTTCTTCAGAAAAACAAAAACTGCCGTTAAGTCGGCCATATCTTCGGCTTCAGATTCGCTGAGCGCGTAACTATTTGCGCATACAGCCATCAGGCTGCCGAATAACACTGTTCTGAAAAACGTCTTCATTGCTTCTACCAGGGGCTTAAAGAGAGTAAACGTTAGCACACTGCGAGCGAGGCGACGACCATTATTGTCGATTAAATTGTGTGTCTGCGGCTTGACCTTCCCGTAAGGGGAAGGACTATCCTCAACGTTTAATTTTGTTTCGCCTGCTTGAGAATAAGGAAATAACTATGCAACGTCGTGATTTCTTAAAATATTCTGTCGCTTTGGGCGTGGCTTCGGCTTTGCCGTTGTGGAGCCGCGCAGTTTTTGCCGCCGAACGCCCCACATTACCGATCCCTGATTTGCTCGCCACTGATGCCCGTAATCGCATCCAGTTGACCATTGGCGCAGGCCAGTCCACTTTCGCCGGGAAAACGGCGACGACCTGGGGGTATAACGGCAATTTGTTAGGGCCAGCAGTGAAATTACAGCGTGGCAAAGCGGTGACAGTTGATATTTATAACCAACTGGCGGAAGAGACGACGTTGCACTGGCACGGGCTGGAAGTGCCGGGAGAAGTGGACGGCGGCCCGCAGGGGATTATCCCGCCTGGCGGCAAACGCACGGTGACGCTGAACGTCGATCAACCTGCCGCTACCTGCTGGTTCCATCCACATCAACACGGTAAAACCGGACGTCAGGTGGCGATGGGGCTGGCTGGTCTGGTTGTCATTGAAGATGACGAGATCCTGAAATTAATGCTGCCGAAACAGTGGGGTATCGATGATGTCCCGGTGATCGTTCAGGATAAAAAATTTAGCGCCGACGGGCAGATTGATTATCAACTGGATGTGATGACCGCCGCTGTTGGCTGGTTTGGCGATACGTTGCTGACCAACGGCGTTATCTACCCACAACACGCTGCGCCGCGTGGCTGGCTGCGTCTGCGTTTGCTCAATGGCTGTAACGCCCGCTCGCTCAATTTCGCTACCAGCGACAATCGTCCACTGTATGTCATTGCCAGTGATGGTGGTTTGCTGCCTGAACCGGTGAAGGTAAGCGAGCTGCCGGTGCTGATGGGCGAGCGTTTTGAAGTGCTGGTGGAGGTTAACGACAATAAACCGTTTGATCTGGTCACACTGCCGGTCAGCCAGATGGGGATGGCGATTGCGCCGTTTGACAAGCCGCATCCGGTAATGCGGATTCAGCCGATTGCCATTAGTGCCTCTGGTGCTTTGCCAGACACATTAAGTAGTCTGCCGGCGTTACCTTCGCTGGAAGGGCTGACGGTACGTAAGCTGCAACTCTCTATGGACCCGATGCTCGATATGATGGGTATGCAGATGCTGATGGAGAAATATGGCGATCAGGCGATGACCGAGATGGATCACAGCCAGATGATGGGCCATATGGGGCACGGTAATATGAATCATATGAACCACGGCGGTAAGTTCGATTTCCATCATGCCAATAAAATCAACGGTCAGGCGTTTGATATGAACAAGCCGATGTTTGCGGCGGCGAAAGGGCAATACGAACGTTGGGTTATTTCTGGCGTGGGTGACATGATGCTGCATCCGTTCCATATCCATGGTACGCAGTTCCGTATCTTGTCGGAAAATGGCAAACCGCCAGCGACGCATCGTGCAGGCTGGAAAGATACGGTGAGGGTTGAAGGTGGCGTCAGTGAAGTATTAGTGAAATTCAACCACGATGCGCCGAAAGAACATGCTTATATGGCGCACTGCCACCTGCTGGAGCATGAAGATACCGGGATGATGTTAGGATTTACGGTATAAAAATGCTGTATCCGAGAATATGCCCGGATCTCTCCGGGCATGAGATTGATGACAAACGCAAAACTGCCTGATGCGCTACGCTTATCAGGCCTACGCACAATATATTGAATTTGCAGGTTTTGTAGGCCGAATAAGGCGTTCACGCCGCATCCGGCATGAACAAAGCGCACGTTGTCTGGCCCCCTGCGGGTAAACGCGCCTGCCACAATTTTTCACCGTTGCTCATGTTGTAATCGCGCAGGTAGTTATCTGCCGTAGCGGCGATAAACAGCACATTACCCGCAGTAGAGATCGGCCCGCCCAGCATCGGCATTCCCATATTGAACGGTACCGGAACGGGCATCGGGAACGACATGCTGTCCTGCGGCGTACCAATGCGTTTCTTTTCACAAATTGAACTTTATTAACGGATTCCGCTTATGAATAGTTTTGCTGGTATACTGCATGTCTTGCGCTTTGTTGCGGTGCCGAAACCCGCCCGTGCGAAGTGATTTGTTTTTAAATCATATGGTTAGAGATATGAAACATACTGTAGAAGTAATGATCCCCGAAGCGGAGATTAAAGCGCGTATCGCCGAACTGGGTCGTCAGATTACTGAGCGTTACAAAGACAGCGGCAGCGATATGGTGCTGGTTGGTCTGCTGCGTGGCTCATTTATGTTTATGGCGGACCTGTGCCGTGAAGTTCAGGTATCTCATGAAGTCGATTTTATGACCGCCTCCAGCTACGGTAGCGGCATGTCCACCACCCGTGATGTGAAAATCCTCAAAGATCTGGATGAAGATATCCGTGGCAAGGACGTGTTGATTGTTGAAGATATCATCGACTCGGGTAATACACTGTCGAAAGTGCGTGAAATCTTAAGCCTGCGCGAACCGAAATCGCTGGCGATTTGTACGCTGCTGGATAAACCGTCCCGTCGTGAAGTGAACGTCCCCGTAGAATTTATCGGTTTCTCGATCCCGGATGAATTTGTGGTGGGTTACGGTATTGATTACGCTCAGCGTTACCGCCATCTGCCGTACATCGGCAAAGTGGTGCTGCTGGACGAGTAAGTGCGGATATGCCGGATGTATCGCATCCGGCATGGCGAATTTATTTGTGATTGATGTGCTTCAGCTTGAGGTTGGAAATCCCGTGGCGGTAACGTTGCTCCAGGGTTTCGCGGTTAGTGGCGGTGACATCCAGGTCACGCAGTAAACCATCGTGAATGCCGTAGGCCCAGCCATGAATGGTCACTTTCTGCCCGCGCTTCCACGCTGACTGCATAATGGTAGAGTGGCCCAGGTTATACACTTGTTCCATGACGTTCAGTTCGCACAGCGTATCCAGACGACGTTCTGGCGGCATTTCGCCGAGCAATGAGCTATGTTTGAACCAGATATCGCGGATGTGCAACAGCCAGTTGTTGATAAGCCCCAGTTCCGGGTTTTCAACAGCAGCCTGCACACCGCCGCAACCATAGTGGCCACAGATAATAATGTGTTCAACTTCGAGAACATCCACTGCATACTGAACCACGGAGAGGCAGTTGAGATCGGTGTGAATGACCAGGTTAGCAACATTACGGTGAACAAAGAGTTCGCCCGGCTCAAGACCGGTTAAACGTTCTGCAGGAACGCGACTGTCGGAACATCCAATCCATAGAAAGCGCGGTTTTTGCGCTTGTGCCAGTTTCTCAAAAAACCCGGGATCTTCTTCCACCAGCATTTTTGACCATAGTGCATTGTTGCTGATGAGTGTATCTATGTCTTTCATGGAGGTTAACGACCTGTAACCAAATAATTACGTTTGGCTAATATAGGGCAACTCCGGGACGATTTAAACCACAGATAAAGTGTAAGAACGTAAGGTAAGTAAAAATTTATGACCATTGCACTGGAACTTCAACAGCTTAAAAAAACCTATCCAGGCGGCGTTCAGGCGCTTCGTGGAATAGATTTGCAGGTCGAAGCGGGAGATTTTTATGCGCTTCTCGGGCCGAACGGGGCCGGGAAATCGACCACTATTGGTATTATCAGCTCACTGGTCAATAAAACCTCCGGGCGGGTCAGCGTATTTGGTTACGATCTCGAGAAAGATGTCGTGAACGCTAAACGTCAGTTGGGACTGGTGCCGCAGGAATTTAACTTCAACCCGTTTGAAACCGTGCAGCAAATTGTGGTGAATCAGGCGGGGTACTACGGTGTAGAGCGCAAAGAAGCGTACATTCGCAGCGAAAAGTATCTTAAACAGCTCGATTTATGGGAGAAACGTAACGAACGTGCGAGGATGTTATCAGGCGGGATGAAACGCCGTTTAATGATCGCTCGTGCGTTAATGCATGAACCTAAGCTGCTGATTCTCGACGAACCGACCGCCGGCGTGGATATTGAACTTCGCCGCTCAATGTGGGGATTTTTGAAGGATTTAAACGACAAAGGCACCACGATAATTCTCACCACGCACTACCTGGAAGAAGCAGAAATGCTGTGCCGCAATATCGGCATTATTCAACACGGTGAGCTGGTGGAAAATACCTCGATGAAGGCGCTGTTGGCGAAGTTGAAATCGGAAACCTTTATTCTCGATCTCGCACCGAAAAGCCCATTACCGAAGCTCGATGGCTACCAGTATCGACTGGTCGATACCGCCACGCTGGAAGTTGAAGTCCTGCGCGAGCAGGGCATCAACAGTGTGTTCACACAGTTAAGCGAGCAGGGCGTTCAGGTATTAAGTATGCGTAACAAAGCTAACCGACTGGAAGAGTTGTTTGTTTCACTGGTTAACGAAAAACAAGGAGATCGCGCATGATGCATCTTTACTGGGTGGCACTAAAAAGCATCTGGGCGAAAGAAATTCATCGCTTTATGCGTATCTGGGTGCAGACGCTGGTGCCGCCGGTCATCACCATGACCCTTTACTTTATTATCTTCGGCAACCTGATTGGTTCGCGCATTGGCGATATGCATGGCTTTAGCTATATGCAGTTTATCGTGCCGGGGCTGATCATGATGTCGGTGATCACCAATGCCTACGCCAACGTCGCATCCTCATTTTTCGGCGCCAAGTTCCAGCGCAATATTGAAGAGCTGCTGGTGGCTCCGGTGCCAACGCACGTAATTATTGCCGGATATGTTGGCGGTGGCGTGGCGCGTGGGTTGTTCGTTGGTATTCTGGTGACGGCGATTTCGCTGTTCTTTGTGCCATTTCAGGTGCATTCGTGGGTATTCGTTGCCTTAACGCTGGTGCTTACGGCGGTGTTGTTCTCTTTGGCTGGACTGCTGAATGGTGTTTTTGCGAAGACGTTTGATGATATCAGTCTGGTTCCGACCTTTGTACTGACGCCGCTGACCTATCTTGGCGGGGTATTTTACTCTCTGACCTTATTGCCGCCGTTTTGGCAAGGGTTGTCTCGCCTGAATCCGATCGTCTATATGATTAGTGGTTTCCGTTACGGCTTTCTCGGTATAAATGATGTACCGCTGGTGACAACCTTTAGCGTGTTGGTTGTCTTTATTGTCGCATTTTACCTGATCTGCTGGTCGCTGATTCAGCGCGGACGCGGGCTGCGTAGCTGAGGCAATGTCCTCTCCTCTGGCAAGGGGAGAGGAGTTTTGACGATTATCACCCTTTAACAACAATTGTCAGGGTAGACTGATTTTAGGCTAAGGAGGAAGGCAATGTTAGGTTGGGTAATTACCTGTCATGATGACCGGGCGCAAGAGATACTGGACGCGCTGGAAAAAAAATACGGAGCGCTGGTCCAGTGCTGTGCAGTCAATTTCTGGCACGGATTAAGTTCCAATATGTTAAGCCGCATGATGTGTGATGCGTTACATGAAACAGACTCGGGTGATGGCGTTATTTTTTTAACCGATATTGCCGGAGCGCCGCCGTACCGCGTCGCATCATTACTAAGCCACAAACACTCCCGCTGTGAAGTGATTTCTGGTGTTACGTTGCCGTTAATTGAACAGATGATGGCTTGTCGCGAAACAATGACCAGTGCGGAGTTTCGCCATCGCATGGTGGAACTGGGCGCACCGGAAGTGAGTAGTTTGTGGCACCAACAACAAAAAAATCCGCCGTTCGTTCTAAAGCATAATTTGTATGAGTATTAGCCCGCAATCGTGACTGCGCTTTGCTACAATAAACGCGTTGTTTCACGCCCTGGTTATTTTTCATGTATAAACAAGCTGTTATTCTCCTGTTGATGCTGTTTACGGTAAGCGTCAGTGCTGCATTACCCGCTCGTTATATGCAAACTATCGAAGATGCCGCCATCTGGGCGCAGGTTGGCGACAAAACGGTGGCAGTAGGGAATATCCGGGCCGGACAAATCCTCGCTGTAGAACCAGGGGCCGCCAGTTACTACGAGTTTAATTTTGGTTTCGGCAAAGGGTTCATCGATAAAGGCCATCTTGAGCCGGTACAGGGCCGCCAAAAAGTCGAAGATGGCCTTGGTGACCTTAACAAACCGCTGAGTAATCAGAATCTCATTACCTGGAAAGACACGCCGGTCTATAACGCGCCGAGTGTGGGCAGTGCGCCATTTGGCGTACTGGCGGAAAATTTGCGTTATCCCATTCTGAATAAACTAAAAGACAGATTGAATCAGACCTGGTATCAGATCCGCATTGGCGATCGCCTGGCCTATATTAGCGCGCTGGATGCGCAGCCAGATAACGGTTTGCCGGTGCTGACTTATCACCACATTTTACGCGATGAAGAAAATACCCGTTTTCGCCACACTTCGACCACTACTTCGGTACGTGCATTTAATAACCAGATGACCTGGTTACGTGACAGGGACTACGCCACGCTGAGTATGGCGCAGCTGGAAGGCTATGTGAAAAACAGCGTTAACCTGCCTGCGCGAGCCGTGGTGATTACCTTTGATGATGGCCTTAAATCGGTGAGTCGTTATGCTTATCCAGTTTTGAAACAATATGGTATGAAAGCAACGGCGTTTATTATCACCTCGCGCATCAAACGTCATCCGCAGAAATGGGACCCGAAATCGCTACAGTTTATGAGCGTTGCGGAGCTCAATGAAATTCGTGATGTATTTGATTTCCAGTCACATACTCATTTTTTGCATCGGATAGATGGTTACCGTCGGCCTATATTACTGAGCCGTAGTGAGCACAATATTCTGTTTGATTTTGAACGTTCACGTCGGGCACTGGCGCAATTTAATCCACATGTTTTGTATCTTTCTTATCCATTTGGCGGATTTAATGACAAAGCGGTGAAGGCGGCAAATGATGCCGGATTTCACCTGGCAGTGACGACCATGAAAGGCAAAGTTAAACCGGGGGATAATCCGTTGTTGTTAAAACGGCTTTATATCTTAAGAACGGATTCGCTGGAGACGATGTCGCGGCTGGTGAGTAACCAGCCGCAGGGGTGATTATCAGGCAACCTGAACCGGAATCGCTTTCGCGGTACGTTTCATTTCGTTATCACCTTCAAAGTAGGCGACTTTTGGTCGCCAGGCGCGAGCTTCTTCATCTGGCATGGTGACGAAGCTGGCGATAATGACAATATCGCCGACGCTGGCGCAGTGAGCCGCCGCGCCGTTGACAGAAATAATTCTCGAACCGCGTTCTGCTGCGATGGCATAGGTGGAGAAGCGCTTGCCGTTGGTAACATTCCAGATATCAATAGCTTCGTTTTCGAGAATACCGGCTGCGTCAAGAAAATCCTGGTCAATGGCGCAAGAACCTTCATAGTGCAGGTCCGCATGAGTCACTTTTACGCGGTGGAGTTTGCCCTGCAGCATCGTGCGAATCATAACTTCTACCTTTCTACCCTGTCGTTAACGAAGCAGACGGTGCCTGCTTTGAGGAAATTCTCACGCAGTATTGCCCGATTTTTGATGGGTGTCTACTCATCTGACGTCATTTGCATCAGCAGTTTGCGTACTGCGTCGAAACGTGCCATGCAATGTTTGTAACTAATTGAAATTTCTCTGAACGCTGCTCGGTAAACAACAAAGCGAAGGCTGACGGCGGCGATCATTGACTGGATACTGCCTTTACGCAAGACAACACGGAAGGCAGGGAAGATGGATGCACCGAGTACCACACCGCATGATGCGGTGTTTAAACAATTTTTAATGCATGCGGAGACGGCTCGCGACTTCCTGGATATCCATTTGCCAGCGGAATTACGCGAACTGTGCGACCTCGATACGCTGCATCTTGAGTCGGGGAGTTTTATCGAAGAGAGCCTGAAAGGACATAGCACGGACGTGCTCTATTCCGTGCAAATGCAGGGGAATCCCGGCTATCTGCATGTTGTGATTGAGCATCAAAGCAAACCGGATAAAAAAATGGCTTTTCGCATGATGCGCTATTCCATTGCTGCCATGCACCGACATCTGGAGGCTGACCACGATAAGCTGCCGCTGGTGGTGCCGATTCTGTTTTATCAGGGCGAGGCCACGCCTTATCCACTCTCTATGTGCTGGTTTGATATGTTTTACTCGCCGGAGCTGGCGCGGCATGTCTATAACAATCCTTTCCCGCTGGTGGATATTACCATCACGCCGGATGACGAAATCATGCAACATCGGCGGATTGCGATTCTCGAACTGCTGCAAAAACATATTCGCCAACGCGACTTAATGTTATTGCTGGAGCAACTGGTCACACTGATTGACGAAGGGTACACTAGCGGAAGTCAGTTAGTTGCTATGCAAAACTATATGCTGCAACGCGGTCATACTGAACAAGCGGATTTGTTTTACGGTGTGGTGAGAGACAGGGAATCAGGAGGGGAGTCTATGATGACGTTGGCGCAATGGTTTGAAGAGAAAGGGATTGAAAAGGGGATTCAGCTGGGAAGACAGGAAGGGAGACAGGAGGCACGACAAGAGGTAAGTCAGGAATTCGCCCTGCGTTTTCTGAGTAAAGGGATGTCTCGGGAAGACGTTGCAGAGGTGACAAATTTATCTCTTGCCGAGATTGATAAGCTGATTAACTAAGTTGTCTGCGATATGAATAATCGCTTACAGATGCTATTGCCATGATGTGGGGCAAATCAATAATTGGCGCCATCAGCCGTAGCGCCAGTTATACTCGTCATACTTCAAGTTGCATGTGCTGCGCCTGCGTTCGCTCACTCCAGTCACTTACTTATGTAAGCTCCTGGGGATTCACTCGCTTGCCGCCTTCCTGCAACTTGAATTATTTAGAGTATAAGTATTACGCCAGTTCGACGATTTTGTTGTCGATCAGGCGAGCATCGCCAAGCCAGGCGGCGACCAGAATCACTACCCGTTTGCTGTTTTCAGAGACTTCCAGCAGCGTGTCGGCATCGCGAATCTGAATATCATCGGCGCGGAAGCCTTTTTCATTGAGCTCTTGCCCCGCAATGGTAATAATCTCATCGAGATCCCGTTCTCCAGCCTGCAATTTGTCGGCAATCGAACTTAAAACTTTGTACAGACCCGGTGCAATTTTACGTTGTTCTGCGGTCAGATAACCATTGCGGGAACTGAGCGCCAGACCGTCTTTTGCCCGCATAATCGGCACGCCGACAATCTCAATATCAAAACCCATATCGGCAACCATTTTGCGGATCAGCGCCAGTTGTTGAAAATCCTTTTCTCCGAAGCAGGCGATGTCTGGCTGGACCAGGTTGAACAACTTGCTGACGATGGTTGAAACACCGCGAAAATGCCCTGGACGGCTGGCGCCTTCCAGCATGGTTGAAAGTCCAGGAACATCGACATAGGTGTGGGTTTCAGTACCATTCGGATAGATATCTTTTACGGATGGTGCGAAAACCAGATCGACTTTGCGCTTGTTCAGCTTCTCACAGTCTTCCTGCAACGTGCGTGGATAACGCGCCAGATCTTCCGGGCGATCGAACTGCATCGGGTTAACGAAAATGCTGACCACCACCACATCGGCCCGCGTTTTGGCTTCATCGACCAGTTTCATATGACCATCGTGCAGGTTGCCCATTGTCGGCACCAGCGCCACGCGCTTGCCTTCCATACGCAGGCGACGAATTTGCTGACGCAGCAGCGGCAGGGTTTCGATAATTAACACAACGTGACTCCTTAATGGAAACTGTGTTCTTCGCCCGGATAAATGCCGGACTCGACTTCAGCCATATACTGCCGCACAGCAGCGCGGATGTCGCCCGTTTCAGCGAGGAAATTTTTGGCGAATTTAGGAATGTGACCGCCGGTAATGCCGAACGCATCGTGCATCACGAGGATCTGCCCATCGGTAACGTTACCTGCGCCAATGCCGATAACCGGAATCGCCAGCGCTTCGGTAATACGTTTTGCCAGTTCAACCGGGACACATTCCAGCACCAACAATTGCGCGCCTGCCGCTTCTAAGGCTAATGCATCGCTAAGCAGTTGATCGCCAGCCTCATCGCCGCGCCCCTGGACTTTATAACCACCGAAAATATTCACTGACTGCGGCGTTAACCCTAAGTGACCGCACACTGGTACAGCGCGTTCGGTAAGCATTTGCACGGTCTCTACCAGCCATGCGCCGCCTTCAATTTTGACCATATTCGCACCGGCACGCATTACCGTTGCAGCATTTTCAAACGCCTGTTCCGGTGTGGCGTAAGCCATAAACGGCAGGTCAGCCAGTAGCAGGCAGTTTGGGGCGCCGCGACGCACGGCGGCGGTGTGATAAGCGATATCTTCAACGGTAACGGGAAGGGTGGAATCATGTCCTTGCACGGTCATGCCCAGCGAGTCGCCGACCAGCATGACGTTAAGTCCTTCATCAGCAAAGAGTTTCGCGAAGCTGTAGTCGTAGGCGGTAATGGTAGCGAAACGTTTTTTTTCCTGCTTATATTTCTGCAATGAAGCAATAGTGGTAGGTTTCATAACGTATCCTGATGGCTAAAGTCAGATCTGATTGCATTCTAGCAGTCGAAATCAGGTGGGCAATGGTTTTTAGTGTGAAGAAAAGTTCGCACCAGAGCAGAACGCTGGTGCGTTGAGAAGGGAGTAACGTTTATTTATTCATAGGTAAAGGAGAAGGTTGCATTACCTGAAAACGTTCCCGTACTGATGACCGTTCCACTGCCATCTGGTACGAGTTGTGCTGTAAAGGGGAAATAAAGCAGGTTATTCAACCAGACCGGGAAGTTATAATCTATTGCAGCGACACCATCAGGTTTTAATAACACCTTACTATCATTATAAGTTGAATGGACTTTTACGGCCACACCTGAGGCGGAGCCGGAAGTTTTACCAACAAGATTAGCATCACTTGCAGCATTTGCAGCCTTTAACTTAGCCGTAATCTTGCTGGCGTAACAGTATTCAGCTCGAATGGAAAAAGGAACCACCGCTGTATTACCGCTGTTTACTTCAGAAATATAATTATTGCCTAACTTGATTTCGTTGCCGCTGACATTTCCTCCATCCTGTGCCAGGGCAATCATTGCACAGGTTGGTTCGTCAACGTAAAAATGCACGGAGTTTGCTGTAACGAAAAAATCTATCCAGGGTTGGTTGCTATTACCTATATACCAGGAGGCTATTTTCCCTGGTATTGCAAATCCTTCAGAAACTCCATTTTGAGGTTTGAACTCAGGAGTCCAGAAGAAACGGAATCGTAAATACCAGCTATTGTCACTGTATTCATAAGCCCACCTGGTGCTGGCGTTATCTGTATGGCTATCTCCGTTACTTTGTCCGGGAAGATGCAAATCAAGTTCATCCGCAGCCCCACAACTGATACATACTAATTCTACTGAGTAAACAATACCAGGAACGGTTGTTTTTAGTAGTCCATAGCCATTACTTGTAGTATATGTTGATAAAAGATTGGCTTCCGCAGTATTAATAAAATGTACCGAACTTGTGCCACTGCCTAAGGATTTACATCCAATCTTATCGCCCCGAAGGTCAATATGGACATCCCAGACCGCAAAGGCTATTTCTGATGGTGTCGTAACCATTTGTGTTTGTATATTGAAGGGAGTTGGGGTTATCGTCATTTCATATGGCCCTGAAGCATTACGCTCTATGTAACATTCATTAGCTAACGTATACCGTGACGATATAAAAAATAACAGTATTATACTGCATAAGTTAATTAACAGTCTGTTGTTTTTCTTTTGCATAACTATCCTTATTATTCGTAAGAGACGTTAACAATAACCTGGCTTCTCACCATGCCCGATTCGGGAGGAAGGGCATTATTAACTCGCTGCATTCGGGAATAGAATGTCCAGATTGAAGGAATAAGATTACCCGAGGCTACCGAATAGATAGCTTGCGAACTTCCGTCAGTTTTCCTCACATTAAATGTTTGTTCATTGGATTGTGTCGAAAATATCACAATACCGACGTTTTTAGCTCCGGTAGATTGTTGTTCATATTCATTGCTGAAGATTTGATTATTCACTTGCGCGAGTGAACCCGACTGCGGCTGAAAATCTAATTTTATTTGCGATTGCGTAGTCTGAATATTATCGCAAGAGACAATATTCACGTTAAATGTTTTGCCGCCGCTATAATCTGTCGTCGGTGTAACATTGTCAGCAAAATAGTCCAGCGTCACAGTACCGAGATCCACCACGCCATTGTTACTGATTTCAACCTGACAGGTGCTAGCCACAATCTGTGCGGTAAGATCGATATCCTGACCGGCATTGCTGAAAGGTGTAATAAAGACGGTTGCCAGACCCAAAAGGCGTATGAATTTATGATGCCTGCATAGCATTCTAATATCCTTATCTGCACTTATTGGTAAGTTATCGTAAAAGTTGTGGGAGAGAGAAACTCACCCGGCGTGACATCAGCAGTTGTTCTGCCTTCAGCAACAGTCATCCGTGCACTTAACTTGTAGTCAAATGGCTGTGTCGTGGTGTCTGTTGGAAGATTGACTGTCATCACGTTTCTGAGATAACAATTGAACTGTGCACTGCCATTCCCTTCTGGCGTATCGGTTGTCCATACTTCCACTGCGGTTCTGCCAGCGGCTCCTGTACCGGAGAGTTTGTTGGCGAAACCAGAAGAATTGGAGTTAGAACCCGCGCAGTTTATCCCTCTGGGAGCTAATACTACCTGGGCACTATTTTGTGGAAGACCGGAACAATTGCTAAAGCGAATTTTAAATTTTTGTACTTTGCTTTTAGCTGCCAGCTCAGAAATATAAACATCGTTAAAGGCAACGATATTAATCTCAGTATCGCTGGAATTGAGTATCTTAGCAGTGCAGGTGCCCATGGTAAGGTTACTGTTAACGGTTAAAGAGGTTGAAGGTGTACCTGCATAAGTGAAATTGATACGAAAGTTTGTGCCCACTGCAACAATCGCAATTAGTGTAGCTATGGCTTTTAATTTCATGGTGGCTGTCCCTGCTATTCATAGGTGAAGTTAAAGGTGGCTTTAGCCTGAAATGTACCGGTGCGTCCCGATCCCACCGTTGTTTCACGTAGTGCGACGGTCAGTGGCACACCGTGAGACTTCTCATCGTTGCTCCATTCAAATCTGTCGGTATTATTGGGAGAGAAGAAGGTTGAATCAGCTGTACCTCTACGCTTAATTCCCATGCCAATACCGGCAGCGCCAGCGTTTGCTTCATTAACAATCAACTTACCTGAAATAGTTGTTCCTGTTAGCCTTGTATAAATTTTTGAGAGTTCATTACTACAACCGGTGGCGACTAATTTAAAGTTGGCTTCAGCGGAGGGGGCACCCGTAACAACTTTATCAAGTCCAACATCAGGAATTATCAGGCTATATTCATCGTTCCCACCATTGGTCACTACAGGGCCGCCATCTTGTTCAATGGCTATCGTACAGGTGGTGGCTAATACGGTGGCTGTAAAATCGACATCAAGATTTGTTGCAGTACTAACCATGGGAAAAACCAGGCCGATTAATGCGGATGTTATTATTATCCTTTTCATAGAATTTTCCATATTAATGATTTGCTACCTGACAGATAAGATCGTTAAGTAATAAGGTATTTGTATTTCCCAATGTTTGTGGCTGGACAGGGAGCTGATAATGTAATTTGCAGTGCGTGGTTTGATTGTTTTCAAACCAGCTAACTGTTAATTCCCCATTATCGTTAATACCACGTACAAATGCCTGGCCACCTTGTCCCATACTGCCTATCATTATTTCATTCTGGTAAACCTCTGCGGCAAATGGAATCGCTTTGCCATTATTGGCAGTAATATTCAACACGGCTGAGCGTCCCTGATCCGTTTCAAAACGGGTTAGAACAATGGAGCCGCTACGAGGTACGGTGGTAGCACTGGTACTTTTGAGTTCTACATCGTTTTCCATTGTTTCAATGTTCAGACCAACCCTGTTTTCACGGTATGGACTGACAGAGGATGTCACTGCATATCCCCAGCGATCGATTTCATTATTACTGTTATTGAGTCGCGCACCTTTCGCTCCTGGAGCTTTAATTAATACCAACGTATCGTTATTGCTGAAACTGTTGTTAGTGAACGTCAGTCCACCGCCATGTAATATAAAGCCGCCATCAGTTGAAATAGAATACTGTTGACTATTATCGGAAGTGGCAGAGGCCGAAGCGGAAAGGCCGCCTAATCCAGATTCATAATTGATATAGCCACCTACGGAGGCTATATCACTGGTGTTTTTATCCAGACTATAACCGGTATTGACGCTGTAATTCACGAGATTACTTTCGCTACTACCTGAACTATTAATATTTAACTGATGTGAGCCATCAAAATCGGTATTGAGCTGAGTATTTACATTACGGAAACCGGAAGACTTACGTTTACCACCGAAAATATTTTCAATAGGAACGCTAACGCTGATATACATTGCGTCATCTTTATCGCCATTTTCATTCCAGCTACGCTGTAGGTTGACGCTGAAGCTACCCCACGAAACACTTTTACTGTAGCCAATGTTATATTCTGTTCTGCTATCGTTTGCGGCCCAATAATCCGTCCAGCTACCGGAAATAAATAACGAACCATAGTCCTCATAAGCGATATTCAGCGGCTGGTTAATACTGACGGTAAACTGGTTCTTCATACGCGAGTATGTCTGCATGGTGTTTTTTTCTTCATCGGCAGACAAATGTTTGGCGTCATCAATCAGAACTAACGCATCATGTAGACCCAGATAATCCTGGGTGGAGTAGCGGTAAGCTGCGAGGTTAAATGACGTTCCGGTATCTTCAAAGAGCTTGTTCCAGGTGACGCGATAACTTTGCCCCTGATAGGTTTTATCATCCGGGATTTGAGTACGGGAATGGGTAACGTCAACGGCAAAGGCACCGATGCCAGTGTTAATACCAAGACCCAGCAATCCGGCGATATAGTCATTATCAGTGAACTGAATGCCGGTATAACCCGTGAAAAAGTTGTTCAAGCCATAGTAAAAAGAGGCTTGCCCCATGTTGGGTTCGGAACGCAGACCATCATCAATGACTTTACCGGCACTGAAGTCCCAACGGCCCACTCCAGGGCGTTGCATTTGTACAACGGAGGAGAAGGGTTGAGTAAACGTGCGTTTTGAACCATCAGCTTCTTCGATAGTTACAATTAGCTCACTACCAAAACCTGATGGGCTGACATCGTCTATAACAAACTCACCGGGTGGAACGGTGGTTTCATAGATTTTATACCCGCTCTGAGTCACCGTGACTTTGGCGTTGGAGTTTGCTACTCCACGTATGGTTGGGGCGTAACTGGCCAGTGCGGAAGGCAGCATCCGGCTATCACTGTACAGGCGAATACCACGAACGTTGACAGAGTCAAATGTTTCACCGGTAGTATAGGAGTCCCCCATGATTACCTGTGAACGCATTGCCGGAATGTCTCGTTGTAAGTAACGATCCTGGAAATCGAAATGACTGCCACTCTCTTTCGTCCAGTTATAGTTACCGCGTGCACGAAAGTGCCAGGCACCTAAATTGATACCCGAGTTTAAAGCACCATAGACACTGTCATTGTCGTTGTCATCTGAACTTGTGTGATAGGCATTCAGTGAATATGACAGCGTGGCTGCGTTAATCCCCGACTCCCACAACGAGGGATCGACATAACCGCCATAGTTCTTCAGGACATAGGCCTGAGGAATTGTTAGATTGAGAAACTGGTCGCTTCCATCAAAGCGAATGTCAGCCTGAGCGAATGATTTCTCCAGGTTCAAACAATCTTCCTCATCACCTTCTCTTGCAAGCAAGGTGACAGGGTGTTCTGGTTGCTTAATGTGTAACTGTGCCAGATTTTTGTGGGTAATACAGGCCGCCGCGCTGTTTTCACCAATATCCACAAACGGAATTTCTAAACTGGATATGGGTTGGCCGTTTACAAATACGCGAGCATTATAGAGGCCCGGTGGTGTCGGGTTACCTTGAGCGTAACGTTTAACATCAATAGTTGATGCGCCAGATCCCATTAAAAAGGAGCTGTCATATTCCACAGTATCTGCTGCTGCACCGCAGTTGCTATAAAAGAGGGCACAACAGGCCGCAAGTAGCGTTTTTTTCGGTATACGACTTTTTTGATGAGTAAACTGGTACAAGGTTGCATTCCTGGCAATGTTAAAGAAAATCCGTTTATTTTTAGAATGTTGCGGAACCGTCGATGTTGCCGCCAAAGTCGTTAATCGCTTTGTAGTTCACTTTTCCTGATGAAACGCTTCCTGGCTGACCGGTTACACTAAAGCTTGCCTGGCTGAAAGGAGCGACCATACTGGAATCGACTTTGTAGTTCTTGCCGGCGCTTTCCAGAGTGATGTCATTAAACGATACGTAATAAGGCGTTGGATTATTCGCCAGCAATTGCGCGTTATTTAATTTCCAGGTGATTTTCGCTGGCGCTTCAGCAGGTTCGCCCTGTAAGCCGCTCGGGCGATAAAAGAGTTTGATGCGGGTGCGGAAAGCCAGTTGTAATAAGTTTTTGTCGGTCTGAGCATCTTTTGGCTTGGGGGGCACTTCCAGCACGTTAAACCAGTAGACGCTTTCCCGGTCTTTAGGGAGATCTGTTGCACCGGTAAACATCACTTTTACGGTTTGCCCACGTTTTGGCTCAACGCGTGAAACAGGTGGCGTAGCGGTAAACGGGACTTTAATCTGGCTGGGATCGGCATTGTCATCGCCAGTATCCAACCAGTTCTGAATCAGTAAAGGACGGTTCCCTTTATTTTCAAGACGAACGTTGACATCTTTTTTATCAGAGTTATAGATGATACGAGTCCCGGAAATAATAATGTCAGCGAATGCCGGAGCACTGGTTAACAGAGTACTAATAAATAATGCACTAATCGTTTTTTTTACCAAGGGAAACATAAGCACTCCTTGCTGTTAGTGGGAAAATAAAATTAGTGAAAATAAGGTTTGCCCGATGGCAAACCTTATACTCAACTCACCATTAATTAAGGATAAGTAATAGTGTACAGTGCGTTAGTTGTTACATGACCTTCAGTAACCGCCGGGCTGTTTGGTGCTTTAACATAAGAGGCGTTAAACACATACTGACCGTTACCATCTGCATCCAATGTTAATTCCTGGACTTCAGAAGAATTGTTCATATGGATTTGTTTAATTTCAGCAGCGCCAGAGTTATTTTTCATATTATGAACAGCAATATTCACGTTCTTAGCCGGCTGAATATCGTTAATAGTGATGTTTGTATTGTTATTCAGAGTACCGCTGGTGTTCGCATAGCTAGCTGAACCCATGGTCAAAGCCGCGGTGGTCTTACCTGGTACACAATCAACAGCAATCATGAACTCTTTCGGCAATAAGCCGACAGCTGTTGCGCTTACTTCAGCAAAGTTATCCGTTACGTTCGCAGTATCCAGAGTAACTACGCCATCAGTGCTGATGCCGTGCATACCTGTATCAACTACACCGACTTTACAGGTGCCGGACTGTACCATACCGTTAAAATCGATATGGCCGCCATCAACAGCCAGGGCTGAACCGGAAGACAAAACCAGGACGGCTGCGAGCAGTGTTTTTTTCATGAAACGTATCCTTACAAAAAATTGAAGTATTAATTCGGCGGAGGAACATTACTGAAAGTATTGATGTAATGTAAGAGGGGGGGCGATTATTGTTGGTGTGAATATATGAATTAATTTTATTGGTTTTTGGTTTTATGATTTAAATATGGCGAAAAAAATAGATAATTCATATGTTGTGATTATTATTTGTTGTGTCAATTTATATTTTTTAAAAGGCGAATTAAGAATATATAACGTGGAATGGTTTGATTTTTAAGTTATTATAACAAATAACTTTTTTGTGGCTGTTAATGGAATTGACGGTGTCAGATGCAAGAAATGTTAAAACAAAGATAAGTTTCTTGAAGAGACGTTTTAGTTATTGAGTCTGATTGAGACGAGAATCTTATTTATCCCGAAGATATCACTTGAGATTTGTATATATGGACACGTTGTATCAGCATCATAAGCAACGTGGAGTATGATTAGATTGTTCTGTTATACCGCGCTTTACCAAAGTTCAGGTCTGGAAGCATCTGACTCAATAAGTATCTTCTGTAAAGAATCACCGTCAGGAAACACCAGCTCAGGCGCAATCTCAAACAGCGGCCACAGCATAAAACCGCGATTCTTCATATCGTAATGCGGAACAGTCAGGCGTTCGGTATCTATCACTGCATCACCAAACAGCATAATGTCGAGATCGAGCGTACGCGGCCCCCAGCGTTCGGCTTTGCGCACACGTCCCTGCTGTAGCTCAATACGCTGTGTATGGTTAAGTAACTCTTCTGGTGCGAGAGTGGTTTCCAGCGCTACGGCTGCGTTCAGATAATCGGGTTGATCCTGCGGACCCAGAGGGGGGGTGCGGTAAAACGAAGAGACGGCGAGAATGCGACTTTCGGGAATATCAGCTAATGCTTTTACGGCAGCATTGACCTGCTCCAGCGGAGAGGCCAGATTGCTGCCAATGGCAATATAAGCCACCGTCATGCGGTGCCCTCGCGACGTGGCGCGCGTCTGCGCGGACGACGAGTACGACGACGTGGTGACGGTTCTTCATCCAGCTCGTTGAGCATCCCTTTCTGGTCTGGCGGCGCGGAGACCTGGAACTCACCCCACCATTTCGCCAGGCGTTGTAATTCAGCGTTACGCTCCACTTCAGCACGCAGTGCCAGTAGATCGTAAGCCGCGCGGAACTTCGGATGTTCCAGTAATTTCCAGGCGCGTTTACCCTGACGGCGGGACATACGCAATTGCAGCTGCCAGATATCGCGGGTTAGCGTAGTCAGACGTTTCGGTATCGCCAGCGAACGGCAGGCTTCGTCCAGCACATCGTTCATCGCCAGCGCGAAAGCGTCATGATAAGTCAGGCCGCTTTCCTGGGCGATTTTCTGTGCCGTTTCCAGCAGTGGATACCAGAACATGGCGGCAAACAGGAACGCCGGATTAACGCGCATATCATTATGAATACGCGTATCGGTGTTTTTCAGGACCTGCTCAATGATTCGCTCCATTGGACTGTCGCCATTTTCCGTAAAGTAACGGGTAATGGTCGGGAACAGTGGCTGGAACAGATGATATTCACACAGCAGTTTATAGGTTTCGTAACCATAACCCGCTTGCAACAGTTTGAGTGACTCTTCAAACAGACGCGCTGGAGGAATATCGTTCAGCAGGGTAGCCAGGCGTGGGATCGGCTCTGCGGTTTCCGGGCTAATGCGCATGTGCAGCTTGGCGGCAAAACGTACCGCGCGCAGCATCCGTACCGGATCTTCACGGTAGCGCGTTTCCGGGTTACCAATCAGACGGATAACGCCGTCTTTCAGATCCTTCATGCCGCCAACGTAATCGCGAACGGTAAAATCCGCCACGCTGTAATACAGGCTGTTGATAGTGAAATCGCGGCGCTGGGCGTCTTCTTCGATGGAACCGAAAATGTTGTCGCGCAGCAACATACCATTTTGCCCGCGCTGGGAGGTGGTGCGATCGCTGACGTTGCCTTCGTGATGTCCGCGGAAAGTGGCAACTTCGATAATTTCCGGGCCAAACATCACGTGGGCGAGACGGAAACGGCGACCTACCAGACGACAGTTACGGAACAGTTTGCGTACCTGCTCTGGCGTGGCGTTAGTGGTCACGTCAAAATCTTTCGGCTTTTTGCCAAGTAACAGGTCGCGTACGCCGCCGCCAACCAGCCAGGCTTCGTATCCCGCTTTATTGAGCCTGTACATTACCTTCAGGGCGTTTTCACTGATATCTTTGCGGGAAATAGCATGCTGCTCACGCGGGATCACCGTCACCTGTGGACGGGCGACTGCCTGTTCAGCCTCGCTCTCCTCGCGGCTTAGCACCTTGCGGCAAAAATTAGCGACTCGGGTAAAAATAGTACACCTCGGTAGTGTCAAACATCATTCAGGACAAAAAAATAGCGGCTAATCATAGCTCAGCATGACGCATTTGAGAATGTTGAATTTACAATTGCCGACTCCGGCACCGCAGTCAGCGCCCAGTTTTTGACGGCTGACTGGAGGATTTGCTCAACGCTGTAATCCTGCCAATGTGCTTGTGTCTGTTGACCCAGAAACCGTAGCGCTTCAATTAGCACCGGGCGCGGATCGCCTTTTGGCAACGCAGGCGCATGATTCTGCTTGGAAAGTTTAGCGCCTTGTGCGTTAAGCGCCAGCGGTAAATGAATGTAATCCGGCACTTGCCAGCCAAAAAGCTGGTACAGCGAGATTTGCCGTACCGTTGGTTCAATCAAATCCGCACCACGGACAATTTCTGTCACGCCCTGAAAGTGATCGTCAACAACCACCGCCAGGTTATAGGCAAACAAACCATCACGGCGATGGATAATGAAGTCTTCCCGTGCCAGTTTTTCGTCGGCGTGGATGATACCGCGCAACTGATCGGTAAACTGCGTAACCGGATGTAATTGCCGAATGCGTACAGCCGCGTTTTCTGGGTCATGATGTAATTCACGGCAATGACCATCGTAAATACCGCCAATACTGTGAATTCGCGCTCGTGTACAGGTGCAGTAATAACTTAGCCCTTGCTCGTGTAGCCAGACGAGTGCTTCGCGATAGGCATCGTGACGCTGGGATTGCCAAAGAACGTCGCCGTCCCAGAGCAGACCGTAATGTTCCAGCTGGCGCAGAATAGTTTCTGCGGCACCGGGAACTTCACGAGGCGGGTCGATATCTTCAATGCGTACCAGCCAGCGACCTTTTTGCGCGCGTGCCTGCAAATAGCTGCCGAGTGCGGCAATCAGAGAACCAAAATGGAGCTCGCCGGAAGGAGAGGGAGCGAAGCGGCCAATATAGTGTGTGTCAGTCATCTCTTTGAACAAAAAATAAGGCGGGAGCATTTCCCGCCTGTGGTAAACGTGATGAAACGGCTGTAATTAGCCAGCCATCTGTTTTTCGCGAATTTCAGCCAGCGTTTTGCAGTCGATGCACAGATCGGCTGTCGGACGCGCTTCCAGACGACGAATACCAATTTCGACACCACAGGATTCGCAGTAGCCGAAATCTTCGTCTTCCACTTTTTTCAGCGTCTTTTCGATCTTTTTGATCAGCTTGCGCTCACGATCGCGGTTACGCAGTTCGAGGCTGAACTCTTCTTCCTGGGCTGCACGGTCTACCGGGTCCGGGAAGTTGGCCGCTTCATCCTGCATATGTGTAACGGTGCGATCGACTTCATCCCTGAGTTGATTACGCCATGCTTCCAGAATACGACGGAAGTGCGCCAGCTGGGCTTCGTTCATATACTCTTCGCCCGGCTTCTCCTGATATGGCTCCACCCCAGCGATGGCGAGAATACTCAGGGACGATGTTTTACGGTTTTGCCCTTCTTGCATGTTGCTTCTCCTTAACACGCACTATCGATCCCCATGTTCGGGGGAAAAATGAGGCCGCTATAAATAGCAGATGCTTTTCCGGATAGCAATTATCTAAACGTAACACTTGACAACTGTGTGAGGAAAAGCGTATTTGCGCACGCGACCAGAATGTAAATTAACCAGTTACTTACTCTACTACAGTGTAACGGGCAGTGATTTTTTAAGAGCCATACCTTTGGCAGAAAGTTCCGCTTTATAAGCCAGAATTTCTACCCCCTTCTGTTGAGCTTCTGACAATAGTTGCGCGTATTTCTCATCGATGTGGCGCGCGGGTGAAAACCGTGTAATGGCTGAATGCAGCACGGCAAAAAAGATAACCGCTCGCTGGCCTTCAGCCGCTACGTTCATCAACTCCCGAAGGTGTTTCTGACCTCTTTCAGTGACCGCATCGGGAAAGAATCCCTGTTCATTCTCCGCTAACGTAACCGATTTCACTTCAATATAGCAGTCTGGACGCGAATCCGCCTTTAACATGAAATCAATGCGGCTGCGTTCGGCGCCGTATTTTACTTCGCTTTTCAGCGAGCTATAGTCTGACAGCTCCGAAATTTTCCCATCAAGGATAGCCTCTTTCGTCAACCTGTTGGCCCACAGCGTATTAACGCAAATAAATGCACCGCTTTGGCTTTGGGTTAATTCCCAGGTGTGCGGGTATTTCCGTTTTGTATTGTCGGAAGTTGAATACCAGACAGTATCGCCTGGCGTCGCACAACCGGTCATTGCGCCAGTATTCGGGCAGTGTAGCGTTAACTCACGACCATCGGGTGTGATCACATCGGCTAAAAAGCGTTTGTAACGCCGGATTAGCGTAGCGCGTTGTAGTGGAGGGGAAAATTCCATTGCGACAATCCTTGTTATTGCGCCAGAGTCCAGCGTTTTAGCGGCGTGTAGCGTGTGCGCCCACGAGCAAACGAGGAGGCATAAAGGGTGAACTCTGTCACCGTATACGACCAGTTAAAGCTTGGCGGCGGAATGGTCACCGCTTCGCTGGCATCGCGCAATAAGGTGATATGTGGATGAAAAGGGCGATTGCTTTGAAAACAACCACTGCGTGCTGCTTGCGAACGGAGCATATTCGCCAGTTGAATTAAGCCGCGCGGCGGCTGGCGCATGCCCAACCACACCACGCGTGAACGCAACCATTGGCCTGCATCATCCAGCGTTAATGTAAAACCCGGTTGACGGATCCGTCCGGCCAGTAACGACAGCGCTTTCTCTTTCTCTGCGCTCACCTCGCCTAAAAACGGCAACGTCAGATGCAAATTCTCGGCGGCAACCGGACGCCCTGCGTCTGGCGGAAACTGTGCGGCGCGCCAGTGGATTATTTGCTCGCGGACTTCAGCAGGTAAATCGATAGCAAAGAATAGCCGTTGCGGTTCAGACATGTGAGACACTCGGTTATGAATTATCGCGATGCTACAATGTGACGCGAAGAATGTTAACCCTCTGGAGCGTTTTGTGTCGTCGTTGCCCGTTGCTGCCGTCTTACCTGAGTTACTTGCTGCCCTCGATTGTGCGCCGCAGGTGTTATTAAGTGCGCCGACCGGGGCCGGGAAATCAACTTGGCTGCCGCTGCAACTGCTGGCATATTCCGACATTGACGGGAAAATCATTTTGCTGGAGCCACGTCGACTGGCGGCGCGTAACGTTGCGCAACGCCTGGCGGAGCTGCTTAACGAAAAGCCCGGCGACACAGTTGGCTACCGGATGCGTGCGCAAAACTGCGTCGGGCCGAATACTCGTCTGGAAGTGGTCACCGAAGGCGTGCTGACGCGCATGATCCAGCGCGACCCGGAACTGAACGGTGTCGGTCTGGTGATCCTCGATGAATTTCATGAGCGCAGTTTGCAGGCAGATTTGGCGCTGGCGCTGTTACTCGATGTGCAACAAGGTCTGCGCGATGACTTAAAGCTGCTGATTATGTCGGCTACGCTGGATAACGACCGCTTGCAACAGATGCTGCCAGAAGCGCCCGTTGTTGTTTCCGAAGGGCGTTCGTATCCGGTGGAACGCCGCTATTTATCGCTGCCTGCCCATCAACGTTTTGACGAAGCTGTCGCGGCCGCTACCGCCGAATTACTGCGTCAGGAAGAGGGATCGCTGTTGCTGTTTCTACCCGGCGTCGGGGAAATACAGCGCGTTCAGGAGCAACTGGCCTCGCGCATCGGCAGTGATGTGCTGCTTTGCCCGCTGTATGGCGCGTTGTCGCTGAACGATCAGCGAAAAGCGATTCTTCCTGCACCGCAAGGAATGCGCAAAGTGGTGCTGGCGACCAATATTGCCGAAACCAGTTTAACCATTGAAGGCATCCGTCTGGTGGTGGACTGCGCTCTGGAACGGGTAGCGCGCTTTGACTCGCGTACCGGTCTTACCCGATTAATTACCCAGCGAGTCAGTCAGGCGTCGATGACACAACGTGCCGGGCGCGCCGGGCGTCTGGAGCCCGGTATTTGCCTGCATTTAATCGCCAAAGAACAAGCAGAACGCGCCGCCGCGCAAAGTGAACCGGAGATCTTACAAAGCGATCTTTCCGGCCTGCTGCTAGAGCTGCTGCAATGGGGATGTCACGATCCGACACAGATGAACTGGCTGGATCAACCGCCTGCGGTGAATTTACAGGCCGCAAAACGTCTGTTACGGATGCTGGGGGCGCTGGACGGCGAACGGCTGAGCGTCAGGGGGCAAAAAATGGCGACGCTGGGTAACGATCCGCGTTTAGCGGCAATGTTGGTGAGCGCGAAGAGCGACGACGAAGCGGCTACCGCCGCAAAAATTGCCGCCATTCTCGAAGAGCCGCCACGGATGGGAAGTTGCGATCTGGGGGCGCTATTCTCACGTAATCAACCTTCCTGGCAGCAACGCAGTCAGCAACTATTAAAGCGTTTAAATGTACGCGACGGCGAGGCCGACAGTTCGCTTATCGCCCCGCTACTTGCCCAGGCATTTGCCGACCGTATTGCCCGTCGCCGTGGACAAGATGGTCGCTATCAACTGGCAAATGGCATGGGGGCGATGCTGGACGCCGACGATGCGTTAAACCGCTACGAATGGCTGATTGCGCCGTTATTATTGCAGGGTAGCGCCTCGCCGGATGCGCGGATTTTACTGGCGCTGCCTGTCGACATAGATGAGTTGGTGCAACGCTGTCCACAATTAATACAGCAATCCGATACCGTTGAGTGGGACGACGTGCAAGGTACGCTGAAAGCCTGGCGGCGACAACAGATTGGTCAGCTCACGGTAAAAGTGCAACCGTTGGCAAAACCTTCGGAAGATGAGCTGCATCAGGCGATACTCAACGGTATTCGTGACAAAGGATTAAGCGTGCTTAACTGGACGCCTGAGGCGGAACAGCTACGCTTGCGTTTGATGTGTGCAGCGAAATGGTTACCGGAATATAACTGGCCAATGGTCGATGACGCGAGTTTACTGGCATTGCTGGAAACGTGGTTGTTGCCGCATATGAGCGGCGTACATTCATTGCGTGGTTTGAAATCGCTTGATGTTTACCAGGCCCTGCGCGGATTGCTCGATTGGGGTATGCAGCAACGTCTGGATAGTGAATTGCCTGCGCATTACACTGTGCCGACGGGAAGCCGGATCGCCATTCGTTATCATGAAGATAACCCGCCAGCGCTGGCGGTGAGAATGCAGGAGATGTTTGGCGAGGCGACTAATCCGACTATCGCCCAGGGGCGCGTGCCGTTGGTGCTGGAACTACTTTCACCCGCGCAAAGGCCGTTGCAGATCACGCGTGATTTAAGCGCTTTCTGGCAGGGAGCGTACCGCGAGGTGCAAAAAGAGATGAAAGGACGCTATCCCAAACACGTCTGGCCGGATGACCCGGCAAATACCGCACCGACGCGACGGACGAAAAAGTATTCGTGAAAACCAAACCGAATTTGAGAGATATCTTCTTCTGTTTTGTCACAGGAGAATGGAAAATCGGGCTTTTGCGCCTGAATATTGCGGAGAAAAAGCATGGCCGGGAATGACCGCGAGCCAATTGGACGCAAAGGAAAACCGACGCGTCCAGTCAAACAAAAGGTAAGCCGTCGTCGTTACGAAGATGACGATGATTACGACGATTATGATGACTATGAGGATGAAGAACCGATGCCGCGCAAAGGTAAGGGCAAAGGCAAAGGGCGTAAGCCTCGTGGCAAACGCGGCTGGTTATGGCTGTTGCTAAAACTGGCTATCGTTTTTGCCGTGCTGATTGCCATTTACGGTGTTTATCTCGATCAAAAAATTCGCAGCCGAATTGATGGCAAAGTCTGGCAATTGCCTGCTGCGGTTTATGGCCGGATGGTCAACCTTGAGCCAGATATGACCATCAGCAAGAATGAGATGGTGAAACTGCTGGAAGCCACGCAGTATCGTCAGGTGTCGAAAATGACCCGTCCTGGCGAGTTTACCGTGCAGGCAAACAGCATTGAGATGATCCGCCGTCCGTTTGATTTCCCGGACAGTAAAGAAGGGCAGGTGCGCGCGCGTCTGACCTTTGATGGCGATCATCTGGCGACTATCGTCAATATGGAGAACAACCGTCAGTTCGGTTTCTTCCGTCTTGATCCACGCCTGATCACCATGATCTCCTCGCCAAACGGCGAACAGCGCTTGTTTGTGCCGCGCAGTGGTTTCCCGGATCTGCTGGTAGATACCTTGCTGGCGACAGAAGACCGTCATTTCTACGAGCATGATGGCATCAGCCTCTACTCCATCGGGCGTGCGGTGCTGGCAAACCTGACTGCCGGACGCACAGTGCAAGGGGCGAGTACGCTGACCCAGCAACTGGTGAAAAACCTGTTTCTGTCCAGCGAGCGTTCTTACTGGCGTAAAGCGAATGAAGCCTACATGGCGTTGATCATGGATGCGCGTTATAGCAAGGACCGCATTCTTGAGCTGTATATGAACGAGGTGTATCTCGGTCAGAGCGGCGACAACGAAATCCGTGGCTTCCCACTGGCAAGCCTGTACTACTTTGGCCGTCCGGTAGAAGAGTTGAGTCTTGATCAGCAGGCGCTGTTAGTCGGCATGGTGAAAGGCGCGTCGATCTATAACCCGTGGCGTAACCCGAAACTGGCGCTGGAGCGACGTAACCTTGTGCTGCGTTTGCTGCAACAGCAACAAATTATTGATCAAGAACTCTACGACATGCTGAGTGCGCGTCCACTGGGCGTACAGCCGCGTGGCGGGGTGATTTCTCCACAGCCAGCCTTTATGCAACTGGTGCGTCAGGAGCTACAGGCGAAACTGGGCGATAAGGTGAAAGATCTCTCTGGCGTGAAGATCTTCACTACCTTTGACTCTGTCGCACAGGACGCGGCAGAAAAAGCCGCCGTGGAAGGTATTCCGGCGCTGAAGAAACAGCGTAAGTTGAGCGATCTGGAAACCGCGATTGTGGTCGTCGACCGTTTTAGCGGTGAAGTTCGCGCGATGGTCGGTGGTTCGGAACCGCAGTTTGCGGGTTACAACCGTGCGATGCAGGCGCGTCGTTCGATTGGTTCACTGGCAAAACCGGCGACTTATCTGACAGCATTAAGTCAGCCGAAAATTTATCGCCTGAATACGTGGATTGCTGATGCACCGATTGCACTGCGTCTGTCGAATGGTCAGGTCTGGTCACCACAGAATGATGACCGTCGCTATAGCGAAAGCGGCAGAGTGATGCTGGTGGATGCGCTGACCCGTTCGATGAACGTGCCGACGGTGAATCTGGGGATGGCGCTGGGGCTGCCTGCGGTTACGGAGACCTGGATCAAACTGGGGGTGCCGAAAGATCAGCTAAATCCAGTTCCGGCTATGTTACTGGGGGCGCTGAACCTGACGCCAATTGAAGTGGCGCAAGCGTTCCAGACCATCGCCAGCGGCGGTAACCGCGCACCGCTTTCTGCGCTGCGTTCGGTAATCGCGGAAGACGGCAAGGTGCTGTATCAGAGCTTCCCGCAGGCGGAACGTGCTGTTCCGGCGCAGGCGGCGTATCTGACGCTGTGGACCATGCAGCAGGTTGTACAACGCGGTACGGGTCGTCAGCTTGGCGCGAAATATCCCAATCTGCATCTGGCAGGGAAAACGGGTACCACCAACAACAACGTTGATACCTGGTTTGCCGGGATTGATGGCAGCACGGTGACCATTACCTGGGTAGGCCGTGATAACAACCAGCCGACAAAACTGTATGGCGCCAGTGGCGCAATGTCGATTTACCAGCGTTATCTGGCTAATCAGACGCCAACGCCGCTGAATCTTGTTCCGCCAGAAGATATTGTGGATATGGGCGTGGACTACAACGGTAACTTTGTTTGCAGCGGCGGTATGCGTACTTTGCCGGTCTGGACCAGCGACCCGAATTCGCTGTGCCAGCCGAGTGAGATGCCGCAGCAACCGTCAGGCAATCCGTTTGATCAGTCTTCTCAGCCGCAGCAACAGCCGCAACAGCAACCTGCTCAACAGGAGCAGAAAGACAGCGACGGCGTGGCTGGTTGGATCAAGGAGATGTTTGGTAGTAATTAATAACGTAATTGCTCTCCGCTTATGCGGAGAGCGTAATGAAATCATTTAGATAAATTAAATAAATATTTATTTAATGAATACACGACCATCAATATATATTTTTAGTTTATGTTATATTTTATTACCTTAAACTCTTAAAATAAAAAACCAAAAATAACACTTTAAAATTCATGTGGTTATTGTTTTATTACTGCAGCTTGTATAGACAGGCAATGTGTTTTTTGCTCTAATCTAAAAATAATATTCTTTGGTGAATATATTTCTAATATCAATATTTATCGAGCCCTGACCAGTCGCTCTGGAATGGAATCATGTGTGTCATCTCATAATTAAGGGATTTTTATGAATAAAAAATTGCTTTCTCTGTTAGTGTCAGGAAGTCTCATCGCTGCAGTAAGTACCAGTGTATTTGCTGCTGATACCGGAGTGGTTAACTTTAACGGTAAAATTGTTGCCGATACTTGCGAAATTAATGTAAACGAGTCTGCCAGTACAACGGGAACAGTCACTTTTGCAGATACTTACCCAGCGGACTATTCTGGAGACGGTAGTATTGGAACGTCAAAAGATTTTAAAATTGAATTAATAAAATGCGATCCGTTGGTGGACAAACTAAACCTGACATTTTCTGGAACGACAACGGATGCTGGTTTCCTGCGTCTGGAAAATAGCGAAGCTGGTGCCGGCAGTGCAACAAATGTGGGTATTACGGTGACAAATAAAAATGGCGGGGCTAACGATGTGAAATTTGATGGTTCAGTTCCCGATGCATCCACTGATGTTGATAATGCCGGGAGCATTACTCCAACAATATTCAATTACACAGCCAATGTTATTCAGGTTGGTAATAACGCGCCGACTGCGGGTAAGTATGCCTCATCTGCGACGTTCGAAGTATTTTATCGCTAATATTCATAGTGTTTGAAAGGACTATTTGACCACGGAGGGTTATTTATGTCAGTTTTTTCTCGAGTTTGTTTAGGTTTTACATTTCTTCTTACGGCATTGCAAGTACAGGCAAGTATTGTTCTTGGCGGTACACGTATTATCTATCCTTCAAATCAAAATGAAGTTCAAATCGCATTAAAAAATAAAGATGCATATGCACGTTATTTGGTGCAAAGCTGGGTAAGTAATATTGATGGCTCTAAAGCCCCCTTTCTCATTACGCCTCCAGTTTATAAACTTGAAGAAAATCGGCAAACATTACTCCATATTGTATTTACAGGTGATAAAAACAAACTTCCTCAGGATAGGGAAAGTTTGTTTCTGGCAAACATAAAATCTGTTTCTGCGATGCCAGAAGAGCTAAAAGATAAAAATACCTTGCAATTTGCAATGAAAGCCCGGCTTAAGTTGTTTTGGCGGCCAGCTTCTCTGGATAATAGTGATGCTCTCACTGCATGGGAAAAACTTAAGTTCCATAAAGAAGCGGGAAAGCTCATAGTAAAAAATCCAACGCCTTTTTATATCTCGTTCAGTGATCTGACTGTATCGGGAAAAAATATTGTTCCTACCGAGACTAAATCTGAACCTGGCGCATTATTGATGATGGTAGGGCCATTTTCTGAGCAGCGGTTTAGTCTTCCTGCCGGAGCGGGAAATATTGTTGAGTGGTCGGTGATAACTGACTACGGGTCAAGTTCTGGAAAACGACAACAAAAGCTATAAATCACCGAAGTGTATTACTATAAATAACCGATCTGTATTTATAATATTACGGGCGCAAGGGAATTTATGCCGCTACCATTGCATCGCACATTTGTCTTAACTGGGATAACATTTGCATTATCGGCAGTGTATTCATTGAGCTATGCACGAGATGAATTTAACCTTCGTATCCTGGAGCTGGATAGCCCACTTGAAAATACACAAGTACTGGAGGATTTTGTTAATAATAATAATTTAACTCCGGGAGTGTATCTTACCTCTGTTATGTGGGGGCAAGAGTATCTTGATAAGAGAAATATTACCTTCATTCTGTCTTCGGATAAAAAAAGTCTTATCCCTCGTTTTACAAAGGCGGATCTCCGTGAATTTGGTCTTAAAGTTGACGACATTCCAGCGTTACAAGTAATTGATGACGACACTGAGGTTGGTGATATTGCTCAGATTATTGATGGCGCACGTTATGATTTCCAGTTAGATAGCCAAACGCTGTGTCTGCGGATCCCGCAAATCTATCAGAATGCGCGGGCCGCAGGGAGTATTTCACCGAAATACTGGAATGATGGTGAGAGTGCGGCGTGGTTAAGTTATTACGCCAGTGGTTCCCGGCAAAACAGTGATGGCGATAACCTGAATTCAAATTGGTTGAATTTAAATTCAGGGATTAATTTAGGCGTATGGCGGCTACGAAATAATACCGTTTACAGTGACTCCAGTTGGGAGTCGATCAGCACCAGTTTGCAACGCGATATCAAAGCATTAAGAAGCCAGATGGAAGTCGGGCAGACGTTCACAAATGGCGATCTTTTTGACAGTGTGCAAATGACAGGTATAAAGCTTGAAACGGATACCAGTATGCTGCCTGACAGCGAACAAGGCTTTGCGCCTGTGGTTCGTGGTATTGCCAACAGCGATGCACAAGTTGTGATTAAACAAAACGGCTATGTCATTTACCAAACGTGGGTATCGGCAGGGCCATTTGAAATTAAAGACTTAAGCCAGGTAACGGCGGGAGCCGATCTGGAAGTCACCATCAAAGAAACTAACGGGCAAGAACACAGTTTTATTCAGGCCAGTTCAACGGTTCCAATTCTACAGCGAGAAGGCGCATTAAAATATAGTCTTGCAACTGGAAAATACCGTGACAATGATAATCATGCTGAGACACCTGTTTTTGGTGTTGCAACCGCGATATATGGCTTGCCCTATGGAATAACGATTTATGGCGGCATACTGGGTGCCTCAATGTATCATTCTGGTGTGACAGGGATTGGCGCTGATTTAGGCCGTCTGGGGTCGGTATCTGTTGATATCACCGCAGCAAAAACGAAGTTTGATGATGGGCGTGATGATGCAACAGGGCTGTCATGGCGTGCACAGTATGCGAAAGATTTTCCAGACACTGATACGACAGTAACTCTGGCAAGTTATCGTTATTCCACATCACAATTTTACACTTTCCAGGAAGCACTTGATCAACGTGATACACCTGATGACAAGGGTATTTACAGTTATCGGCAGACAAATAATCGGCGTAATCGTTTACAAATTAATCTTTCACAAAATATTGGTCGTTGGGGCTCGGTCTACCTTAATGGTTATCAACAGGATTATTGGGGAATGCATGGGGCCGAACGCAGTATAGGAATGGGGTACAGTACGACCTGGAATAATATTAACTGGTCTGTTAATTACACACTAACGAAAACGCCAGGAATGGCTGGCGAGCAGCAATTTTCATTAACACTCAATATTCCTCTCTCTCGCTGGCTGCCAGATTCATGGGCGATGTATAACGTAAACCGTTCCGATAAAAGTAATACATCACATCAATTGGGAATTGGCGGTACTGCTCTGCAAGATAACAACCTGAGTTATAATTTACAGCAAAGTTATACTGATAATAATGTGGGTTATGGTGCCAGCATGAATGGACGTTATCGTAGCTCAGTGGGGGAATTCGGTCTGGGATATAGCTATGATAAAAATAGTCGTCAGTGGAATTACAGTGCGCAAGGTGCGGTGGTTGCTCATGCTCATGGAGTAACATTGGGGCAATCAGTGCAGGATTCATTCGCGATCGTGCATATTAATGAGGGTGCCAATGTAAAAGTACAAAATGCGCAAGGCGTTTATACTGATTATTGGGGAAACGCGATTGTTCCCAATATGACGAATTATCGACATAACGCTATTACTGTGAATACTCAGGGGCACAATAGTCTTGATATTTCTGATGCCACACAAGATGTTATTCCTTCGAAAGGGGCTGTTGTCGGTGTCGATTTTGATGCACGTAGCGGAATGCGAGCCTTATTGACATTAGTCCATAATAAAGAACGCGTCCCCTTTGGGGCATTGCTGACATTAGGGAATAGTACAGCGATTGTTGGTGAAGATGGAGAGGTTTATATTACTGGTGTGCAAGAATCAATGACATTTACGGTACAGTGGGGAAAAGAGATTAACCAGCAATGTACAGGAGTTATCACTGTACCAGAAAAATACACCACGGGTATCTATAAAGCCACAATGGATTGTCGATAACAAATAAGACAGGAACAAATAATGAAGCCAGGATTTGCCTCTTATATACGAGCATTATTGACCATAATATTTCTTAGCTGGGGCGTCATTCCTGCGGTTTTCGCCAGTTGCAATATTTCTGGAAATGGAGGAAATCCGGCAACAATACAATTCTCCGTGCCTGCGTTAGTTGTTAATAGTGACGCTGCTCCTGGAACGATTATTGCGACAGTAAATGCGAACAGTCCTTCAATTTCAGTTTCCTGTACGGCAAATGGTGAGATCTGGCAAGGATATACCGTATTGACAAACGGCGATATGCGTACTGATAACCCACTTCCAGATGTGTTTCAGACTAATGTGCCAGGAATCGGTTTTCGTGCGGCGTGGGCGAATAACACCAGTGCGCAACTCACCGCCGGATATTTAATGACGCCCTGGCATAAAGGCTCGTCAACAGTGATTAAAGGATATGTTTATCCGATTACAATACATGCAGCTATTCAGTTTATTGTCACAGGACCTGTCGGTAATGGGACCATTGATACCAGCAAACTGATTGCTGACTGGAAGTATGACAATCGTGTTATTGGAGAGCTTCGTTTTAGTTCCGTTCCGGTCAATATTCAACCGGGCACATGCGACCTTATAGAAAAAAATATTACCGTTCCGCTCAACGATATTGGCACAGATGATTTTGATGTTAACAATGTGTCACCTGTAGTTTCCGATGATCGGTTTAAAATTCAGATTGAAAAATGTTCTCAGGATGTAAAAGTTGATTACCGCTTTACCTCATCAGGTTCTACTGGGGTAACGGGTAATAATATTCTTAATATTGAATCTGGTTCAGGAATGGCGGAAGGCGTTGGTCTGCAGATCCTCGACAGTAACAACAATGTGATGGTATTTGATACAGACTATACGGCTGTTCAAAAAACGACGTTAAATCAAAATATTACTATTCCATTAAAAGCACGCTACATCAAAACGGGTAGCGTCAAAAGTGGTCGGGTTAATTCTGTTGCCACCTTCGAAGTATATTACCGATAAGCTTTTCCCTTCGTCATAAAATGTTAATTTTTGGTAAGCGCATTTTTATGGTTTACGGTGCAAATATTAACATTTTTGATTCATCTGATTGATTCTCGCCCCTTCATGGACGCACAGAGCGCATATCACTTGCGAACCCGCCAGCGTTTCGAATATTATCTTATCTTTATAATAATCATTCTCGTTTACATTACTATTCACTTTACACCAGAGAAATACCAATGGCGCGTTCCAAAACTGCTCTGCCAAAACACTCGCTGCGTAAAATCGCAGTCGTAGTCGCCACAGCGGTTAGCGGCATGTCTGTTTATGCACAGGCGGCGGTTGAACCGAAAGAAGACACTATCACTGTTACTGCCGCACCAGCGCCGCAAGAAAGCGCATGGGGGCCGGCTGCAACCATTGCGGCGAGACAATCTGCTACCGGTACTAAAACAGATACGCCAATTCAAAAAGTGCCGCAGTCCATTTCTGTTGTCACCGCTGAAGAGATGGCGTTGCATCAGCCGAAGTCCGTAAAAGAAGCGCTTAGCTACACGCCGGGTGTTTCAGTGGGTACGCGTGGCGCGTCTAATACCTATGACCACCTGATCATTCGCGGTTTTGCCGCAGAAGGTCAAAGCCAGAATAACTACCTTAACGGGCTGAAATTACAGGGCAACTTCTATAACGATGCGGTTATCGATCCGTATATGCTGGAACGCGCAGAAATTATGCGTGGCCCGGTATCTGTGCTTTACGGGAAAAGCAGCCCTGGCGGTTTGTTGAATATGGTCAGCAAGCGTCCGACTACCGAACCACTGAAAGAAGTTCAGTTTAAAGCAGGTACTGATAGCCTGTTCCAGACGGGTTTTGATTTCAGCGATGCGCTGGACGATGACGGCGTTTACTCTTATCGTCTGACTGGTCTTGCTCGTTCTGCAAATGCCCAGCAGAAAGGGGCGGAAGAGCAGCGTTATGCTATTGCTCCGGCGTTCACCTGGCGCCCGGATGATAAAACTAATTTCACCTTCCTTTCTTACTTCCAGAACGAGCCGGAAACCGGTTATTACGGCTGGTTGCCGAAAGAGGGAACCGTCGAGCCGCTGCCAAATGGTAAGCGTCTGCCGACTGACTTCAACGAAGGTGCGAAGAACAACACCTATTCTCGTAATGAGAAGATGGTGGGTTATAGCTTCGACCACGAATTTAATGACACCTTTACCGTGCGTCAGAACTTGCGTTTTGCCGAAAATAAAACTTCGCAAAACAGTGTATATGGCTACGGTGTTTGCTCCGATCCGGCGAATGCTGATAGCAAACAATGTGCCGCTCTGGCGCCAGCGGATAAAGGCCATTATCTGGCGCGTAAATACGTCGTTGATGATGAGAAACTGCAAAACTTCTCTGTAGATACCCAGTTACAGAGCAAATTTGCCACTGGCGATATCGACCACACCCTGCTGACGGGCGTCGATTTTATGCGTATGCGTAATGACATCAACGCCTGGTTTGGTTATGACGACTCTGTGCCGCTGTTGAATCTGTACAATCCGGTATATACCGACTTTGACTTCAACACGAAAGACCCGGATAACTCCGGCCCTTACCGTATTCTGAATAAGCAGAAGCAAACAGGGATTTATGTTCAGGATCAGGCGCAGTGGGATAAAGTGCTGGTGACTCTGGGCGGGCGCTATGACTGGGCAGACCAGGAGTCGCTCAACCGTGTTGCCGGAACGACGGACAAACGTGATGACAGACAGTTTACCTGGCGTGGTGGCGTTAACTATCTGTTTGATAACGGTGTAACGCCGTACTTCAGCTATAGCGAATCGTTTGAACCTTCTTCGCAAGTTGGGAAGGATGGTAATATTTTCGCACCGTCTAAAGGTAAGCAGTATGAAGTCGGCGTGAAATACGTGCCGGAAGATCGCCCAATTGTTGTCACTGGTGCGTTGTATAATCTCACTAAAACCAACAACCTGATGGCGGATCCGAATAATCCCAATTTCTCGATTGAAGGCGGTGAGATCCGCGCTCGTGGCGTAGAAATCGAAGCGAAAGCGGCGCTGTCAGCGAGTGTTAATGTAGTCGGTTCTTATACCTATACCGATGCGGAATACACCACCGATACGACCTACAAAGGCAACACGCCTGCGCAGGTGCCAAAACACATGGCTTCTCTGTGGGCTGACTACACCTTCTTTGATGGTCCGCTTTCCGGTCTGACGCTGGGCACTGGCGGTCGTTATACGGGTTCCAGCTATGGCGATGCGGCTAACTCCTTCAAAGTGGGAAGTTATACGGTCGTGGATGCGTTAGTGCGTTATGATCTGGCGCGAGTCGGTATGGCTGGCTCCAACGTGGCGCTGCATGTTAACAACCTGTTCGATCGCGAATACGTCGCTAGCTGCTTTAACACCTATGGCTGCTTCTGGGGCGCAGAACGTCAGGTCGTTGCAACCGCAACCTTCCGTTTCTAATTTCTCTTTGGGCACGGATTTCCGTGCCCGTTTCACAAGTTGGCTGTTATGCAGGAATACACGAATCATTCCGATACCACTTTTGCACTGCGTAATATCTCCTTTCGTGTGCCCGGGCGCACGCTTTTGCATCCGCTGTCATTAACTTTTCCCGCCGGGAAAGTGACCGGCCTGATTGGTCACAACGGTTCTGGTAAATCCACACTACTCAAAATGCTGGGACGCCATCAGCCACCGTCGGAAGGCGAGATTCTTCTCGACGCTCAGCCGCTGGAAAACTGGAGTAGCAAAGCATTTGCCCGCAAAGTCGCGTATTTACCGCAGCAACTTCCTCCGGCAGAAGGGATGACCGTGCGTGAACTGGTGGCGATTGGTCGCTACCCGTGGCATGGCGCGCTGGGGCGCTTTGGCGCGGCTGATCGCGAAAAGGTCGAGGAAGCTATCTCGCTGGTTGGCTTAAAACCACTGGCGCATCGGCTGGTCGATAGCCTCTCTGGCGGCGAACGCCAGCGGGCGTGGATCGCTATGCTGGTAGCACAGGATAGCCGTTGTCTGTTGCTCGACGAACCGACCTCGGCGCTGGATATCGCCCACCAGGTTGATGTGCTGGCGCTGGTGCATCGTTTAAGTCAGGAGCGTGGTCTGACGGTCATTGCTGTGCTGCACGATATCAATATGGCGGCGCGCTACTGTGATTACCTGGTTGCCCTGCGCGGTGGCGAAATGATTGCTCAGGGAACGCCAGCGGAAATTATGCGCGGCGAAACCCTCGAAATGATTTATGGCATCCCGATGGGGATTTTGCCGCATCCGGCGGGTGCCGCACCTGTGAGTTTTGTCTATTGATGAGCGGCTTACCTCTTATTTCGCGCCGCCGACTGTTAACGGCGATGGCGCTTTCTCCGTTGTTATGGCAGATGAATACCGCCCGCGCAGCGGCTATCGATCCGCATCGTATTGTGGCGCTGGAGTGGTTGCCGGTGGAATTACTGCTGGCGCTCGGCATCGTGCCTTACGGTGTGGCGGATACCATCAACTATCGACTGTGGGTCAGCGAACCTCCGCTGCCGGACTCAGTGATTGACGTCGGTTTGCGCACAGAACCGAATCTTGAACTGCTGACCGAAATGAAACCGTCATTTATGGTCTGGTCGGCAGGTTACGGCCCTTCGCCAGAAATGCTGGCGCGCATTGCACCGGGACGCGGATTTAACTTCAGTGACGGTAAACAGCCGTTGGCGATGGCGCGTAAATCACTGACGGAAATGGCGGATTTGCTTAACCTGCAAAGCGCAGCAGAAACGCATTTAGCGCACTATGAAGACTTCATCCGCAGCATGAAACCCCGTTTTGTGAAGCGTGGTGCGCGCCCATTATTGCTGACGTCGCTTCTCGATCCGCGCCATATGCTGGTCTTCGGTCCAAACAGCTTGTTCCAGGAAATTCTCGATGAGTACGGCATCCCAAATGCCTGGCAAGGGGAAACTAACTTCTGGGGTAGCACTGCCGTCAGTATCGATCGTCTGGCGGCGTATAAAGATGTTGATATGTTGTGTTTTGATCACGGTAACAATAAGGACATGGAGGCGTTAATGGCGACGCCGCTGTGGCAGGCGATGCCGTTTGTCCGTGCAGGTCGTTTTCAGCGCGTTCCGGCAGTCTGGTTCTATGGCGCGACGTTCTCGGCTATGCACTTTGTGCGTATTCTGGATAACGCCATTGGAGGTAAAGCGTGAGTAAGCGAATTGCGCTTTTCCCGGCGTTATTGTTGGCAATATTGGTGATTACCGCTGCGGCGTTAACCTGGGTGAACTTCTCACAGGCGCTGCCGCGTAGCCAGTGGGCGCAGGCCATCTGGTCGCCGGATATCGATGCTATTGAGCAGATGATTTTTCACTACAGCTTGCTGCCGCGTCTGGCGATTTCGTTGCTGGTTGGCGCAGGCCTGGGACTGGCGGGCGTACTGTTTCAGCAAGTGCTGCGTAACCCGCTGGCGGAACCGACGACACTGGGCGTGGCAACAGGGGCGCAACTGGGGATTACCGTCACGACGCTCTGGGCGATCCCCGGCGCGATGGCGAGCCAGTTTGCCGCGCTGGCGGGGGCTTGTGTCGTTGGCTTAATCGTCTTTGGCGTCGCGTGGGGGAAACGGCTTTCGCCGGTAACGCTGATCCTCGCGGGGCTGGTAGTGAGCCTTTATTGCGGCGCAATCAATCAGTTACTGGTTATTTTCCACCATGATCAGTTACAAAGCATGTTCCTGTGGAGCACCGGAACGCTGACGCAAACCGACTGGGGCGGCGTTGAGCGTTTATGGCCGCAGTTGCTGGGCGGCGTGATGCTGACGTTACTGCTACTTCGCCCGTTAACCCTGATGGGGCTTGATGATGGCGTGGCGCGCAATCTGGGGCTGGCCTTGTCGCTGGCGCGTCTGGCGGTGCTGTCGCTGGCGATAGTCATCAGTGCGCTGCTGGTGAACGCGGTGGGGATTATCGGTTTTATCGGGTTGTTCGCGCCACTGCTGGCAAAAATGCTGGGGGCGCGGCGACTGCTGCCACGGCTGATGCTGGCGTCGCTGATTGGGGCGTTAATTCTCTGGCTTTCCGATCAAATCATCCTCTGGCTGACTCGCGTGTGGATGGAAGTTTCCACTGGTTCGGTCACTGCACTGATTGGTGCGCCGCTGCTGTTGTGGTTGCTACCCCGTCTACGCAGTATTAGCGCGCCGGATATGAAGGTTAACGATCGGGTTGCGACTGAACGTCAACATGTGTTGGCGTTTGCCCTCGCTGGCGGCGTGCTGTTGCTGATTGCCGTAGTGGTGGCGCTGTCGTTTGGTCGTGACTCGCAAGGCTGGACGTGGGCGAGTGGTGCGCTACTTGAGGATTTAATGCCGTGGCGCTGGCCGCGAATTATGGCGGCGCTGTTTGCGGGCGTCATGCTGGCGGTAGCGGGATGTATTATTCAGCGGCTGACCGGAAATCCAATGGCAAGCCCGGAAGTGTTAGGGATTAGCTCTGGCGCGGCGTTTGGCGTGGTGTTGATGTTGTTTTTAGTGCCAGGCAATGCCTTCGGTTGGTTGTTGCCTGCGGGAAGTATCGGTGCGGCGGTGACCTTGTTGATCATTATGATCGCCGCCGGGCGCGGTGGATTTTCCCCACATCGCATGTTACTGGCGGGGATGGCGTTAAGCACCGCGTTCACCATGCTTTTGATGATGTTGCAGGCGAGCGGCGACCCGCGAATGGCGCAAGTGCTGACCTGGATTTCCGGTTCGACCTACAACGCCACCGATGCGCAGGTCTGGCGCACCGGAATTGTGATGGTGATTTTGCTGTCGATTACCCCGTTGTGCCGCCGCTGGCTGACCATTTTACCGCTGGGCGGTGATACCGCACGGGCTGTGGGAATGGCGCTGACGCCGACACGAATTGCGTTGCTGATGTTAGCGGCCTGTCTGACAGCGACCGCGACGATGACTATTGGACCGTTGAGTTTTGTTGGTCTGATGGCGCCGCATATCGCGCGGATGATGGGCTTTCGACGGACGATGCCGCACATCGTAATTTCGGCGCTGGTGGGAGGATTACTGCTGGTGTTCGCTGACTGGTGTGGGCGGATGGTATTGTTTCCATTCCAGATCCCGGCGGGGCTGCTGTCGACGTTTATTGGCGCGCCGTATTTTATCTATTTGTTGAGAAAGCAAAGCCGTTAGTTTGCTTGCTGGCAAACGATGCCCGATGCGACGCTGGCGCGTCTTATCGGGCCTACAAACGGTTCTGAACAGTAGGCCGGATAAGGCGTTTACGCCGCATCCGGCAAGCAGTGCAGGATTACAATTTGGCAAACACCCGACGTGCAGCATCGATGGTGTTATTGATATCTTCCATGCTGTGCGCCACGGACATAAAGCCCGCTTCAAACGCCGACGGCGCCAGGTAAACACCTTCATCCAGCATCATATGGAAGAAACGCTTAAAGCGTTCCACGTCACAGGCCATTACGTCCTGATAACACGTCACCGACTCGGCGTCAGTAAAGAAAATACCGAACATGCCGCCAACGTGATTCACAACCAGCGGAATTCCCGCTTCTTTCGCCGCTTCCAGCAGACCTTCTGCCAGACGTGTTGTCAGCTCATCCAGCGTTTCGTGAACGCCCGGCTGCGCCACTTCATTCAGACAAGCGAAACCTGCAGCCATCGCAATCGGGTTGCCGGAAAGCGTACCCGCCTGGTACACCGGACCGGTTGGGGCCAGCGCATCCATTACATCACGACGACCGCCAAACGCGCCTACCGGCATTCCGCCGCCGATAATTTTGCCCAGGCAGGTTAAATCCGGCACCACGCCGTAATAATCCTGCGCGCCAGCTAACGCCACACGGAAGCCGGTCATGACTTCATCGATGATCAGCAACGCGCCAAATTCATCGCACAGCGCGCGCAGACCCGGCAGGAACTCTGGCAGCGGCGGAACACAGTTCATATTGCCTGCCACCGGTTCGACGATAATACAGGCAATATCTTGCGGGTACTGTTCGAACGCGGCGCGTACAGACGCCAGATCGTTATAAGTACAGGTTAATGTATGTTTGGCGAAATCTGCCGGAACGCCCGGTGAGTTTGGTTGACCTAAAGTGAGTGCGCCAGAACCGGCTTTCACCAGCAGGCAGTCAGCGTGACCGTGGTAACAACCTTCGAATTTAATGATTTTGTCGCGGCCAGTAAAACCACGGGCCAGGCGGATGGCGCTCATTGTCGCTTCGGTACCGGAGTTCACCATGCGTACCATATCCATGGTCGGCACCAGTTCGGTGACCAGTGCTGCCATTTTCACTTCCATTTCGGTTGGCGCACCAAAACTCAGACCGCGTTCTGCGGCTTCAATTACCGCATTGCGGATTGCCGGATGGTTATGGCCCAGCACCATCGGCCCCCAGGAACCGACATAGTCGATATACGCTTTGCCATCAACATCGTACAGATAAGCGCCGTCCGCTTTTTCGATAAATAACGGAGTGCCGCCCACGCCAGTAAAGGCGCGAACAGGAGAGTTCACACCGCCAGGGATTAGCTCGCGCGCTGCGCTGTAAAGATTTTCAGACTTACTCATGGAAGGTTCCTGATTCGTAGAAAAAGTGAATGGCTGCTATTCTATGTTATTCATAACAAGTTAAATACTCGTCAAATCTCAGGTTGCCAGTGCTGCTGCAACCCGGATTCCTAAGAGTATAAAAGTTTTGCACGTTTGAAACATTACGCTTTGCAAAGGATTTTCATTGAGCGTGCGAGTAAAATGCCGTCATCTTATTTGTATGACTAATAAGTGATCATTGGATGAAAACTGATACTCCCTCTTATGAAATACCGCAGGCTGCACGTCTGCGACGCAGACAGCTGATTCGTCAACTTCTTGAACGCGATAAAACACCATTAGCCATTTTGTTTATGGCGGCGGTCGTCGGCACGCTTGTCGGGCTGGCGGCGGTTGCGTTTGACAAAGGTGTTGCCTGGTTGCAGAACCAACGTATGGGGGCGTTGGTACATGCTGCCGATAATTATCCTCTTTTGTTGACTGTCGCTTTTCTTGGTTCGGCAGTGCTGGCAATGTTCGGCTATTTTCTGGTACGTAAATACGCGCCGGAAGCTGGCGGTTCGGGTATCCCAGAAATTGAAGGGGCGCTGGAAGATCAACGCCCCGTTCGCTGGTGGCGCGTATTGCCGGTGAAATTCTTCGGGGGGCTGGGAACGCTGGGCGGCGGTATGGTGCTGGGGCGAGAAGGGCCAACCGTGCAGATTGGCGGTAACATTGGTCGCATGGTGCTTGATATTTTCCGCATGAAAGGTGATGAAGCGCGTCACACCTTGCTGGCAACCGGTGCAGCAGCGGGGCTGGCGGCGGCCTTTAACGCACCGCTGGCGGGTATCTTGTTTATTATCGAAGAGATGCGTCCGCAGTTTCGCTATACGCTGATTTCAATTAAAGCGGTATTTATTGGTGTCATTATGTCGACCATTATGTACCGTATTTTTAATCACGAAACGGCTCTGATTGACGTGGGGAAGCTTTCTGATGCTCCGCTCAATACGCTTTGGCTTTATCTGATCCTCGGGATTATTTTTGGCATCTTCGGCCCTGTTTTTAATAAATGGGTGCTGGGGATGCAGGATTTGCTGCACCGTGTACACGGCGGCAATATTACCAAATGGGTGCTAATGGGCGGTGTGATTGGCGGACTGTGCGGACTGCTTGGTTTTATCGCACCTGTAACCTCGGGCGGCGGCTTTACCCTGATTCCAATCGCGACAGCGGGGAATTTCAGCGTGGGAATGTTGATATTCATCTTCGTAGCGCGCGTAATCACTACCTTACTTTGCTTCTCTTCAGGTGCGCCGGGGGGCATTTTCGCGCCGATGTTGGCGTTAGGTACGGTGCTGGGGACGGCATTCGGTATGGCCGCCGTAGAAATGTTCCCGCAATATCACCTTGAAGCAGGAACGTTTGCGGTTGCCGGAATGGGGGCGCTACTGGCGGCATCTGTCCGCGCACCGTTGACCGGCATTATATTGGTACTTGAGATGACCGATAATTATCAGCTCATTTTGCCAATGATTATTACGGGGCTTGGCGCAACACTATTAGCACAATTTACCGGCGGGAAACCGCTATACTCGGCAATTCTTGCCCGTACGCTGGCAAAACAGGAAGTGGAACAGTTGGCGCGCAACAAGGCTGCACCTGCCGGCGAGAATACTTGAACGAAATACCAGGGTATTAGATAATGGCGAATATTATTGGGTTAGAATTTGCCCAATTGCCGATGTCGTTTGGAGCAAAATATGAGTGATGACGTAGCACTGCCGCTGGAGTTTACCGACGCAGCAGCCAACAAAGTTAAGAGTCTGATCGCTGATGAAGATAACCCGAATCTGAAGTTACGCGTGTATATCACCGGTGGTGGTTGTAGCGGCTTCCAGTACGGTTTCACCTTTGATGATCAGGTGAATGAAGGCGATATGACTATCGAGAAACAGGGCGTTGGCCTGGTGGTTGACCCAATGAGCCTGCAATATCTGGTGGGTGGTTCCGTTGACTACACCGAAGGTTTGGAAGGTTCGCGCTTCATCGTGAACAACCCGAATGCGAAAAGTACCTGCGGTTGTGGTTCTTCCTTCAGCATTTAACCTACTGATTAATATGCCGGCCAATCTGGTCGGCATATTTTCTTTCTTTAACGTCCGTTATCATCCAGCGCAAATGTCGGCAATTTCAGGCGCCAGCGGATAGCCGCCAGACGAATCAACAGCGTCACCACCATTCCCATCATACTGGCTGTGTCTAACGGCACGGAAAATGTGTAATAAGCCGTAGCGTGGACAATGCCGCCGATAATACAGGCCGTTGCGTAGATCTCTGTGCGGAAAATCATCGGGATTTCACGCGCCAGCACATCGCGGATAATCCCGCCGCCGACGCCCGTAATGACGCCCATACAAACCGCGATCAACGGCCCGGCTTCGGCATTAAAGGCTTTGTTGACGCCAATACCGACGAACACCGCCAGACCAACGGCGTCCAGCACTGGCAACATCCATTTTGGTAAACGTCTTGGCTGGCGCACCAGAACGATAGTCAACATGCTGGTCACCATTGCGACGACCAGATCGGTGGGATCTTTCACCCAAAATACCGGGCCGTGATCCAGCGCCATGTCGCGAATTGTCCCGCCGCCTACTGCGGTAACCACGCCTAATACCAGGACGCCAAAAGGGTCCATACGCAATTTTCCGGCCAGTAAAACGCCGGAGATGGCAAATACCGCTGTGCCGACTATATCCAGCCAATAGACGAGCATTGTTCAATCCCCACTGAGCACCTGAAAAGGTCAGGCGCTAATCCACCTGTGAAAGCGCATTACAGAGTTGTTGTGCAGCGAGGATAATACGTGGGCTTGCACGTTCAAACCAGTCGCTTGTAAGAGGTATGACCGGAATTTTGAGCTGTTCGCCCCAGTATTGTTTGATTTTAGGAATTTGCTCCACTCCGCCAGCGATGACAATGGCTTGCGGGGCGCGTGCTAATACTTGTTCCCGGCTAACCTGCGGCCAGGGAACCCGGCTGTCTTTAAAGATGTTTTCTCCGCCGCAAACATCCAGAATCTGATTCTGAATCGACTCTTTTCCGCTGGTAAATGGTGGATTAATGCCGAACTGTAAGAAAACACGTTTTTTAGGTTTATCAGCGTATTGTGCTTTCAGTTGCGCATATTGTTCCAGCAACGTTTGCGCGGCTTTCCTGGCTTTGTCTGGTTGTGGACTCCAGGAAGCCAGTTGGCGTAATGCATCGGCAATTTGCTCAACGCTTGTTGCATCGACCCACATCACTTTTATGCCCAGCGAAGCCAGCTGGTCAACCTGCCGCTCGGCATTACCTCCACGCCAGGCAATCACCAGATCGGGTTTCAGCGCGACAATGCGTTCCAGATTCATCCCCTGCCAGGTGGAAACTTGCTCAATTTTCTGCGCTTCTGGTGGATAGTCGGAATAGCTACTGACTCCCACCGGGGTGATCCCGGCGGCAAAGGCCAGTTCAGTGTTAGCGGGGGAAAGCGTGATGACGCGCGGCGCGGCGTTGAGCCACAGCGGTACGAGAAAAGACAGGGCGACCAGCGCCCTGAACAGTGACTTAGCCATGAGCCAGTTTCTGCACCAGCGACTCAACCATCAGGCTGGACTGTTTAGCGGCAACCGCCAGGAACTCATCGAAGCTGAGATGAGACTGCTGATCGGCTACGTCGGAGATGGCGCGTACCACCACAAACGGCACGTTAAAATTGTGGCAGACGTGGGCAATAGCTGTTGCTTCCATCTCCACCGCAATGGCCTGTGGGAAGTTGTGGCGGATTTTCGCCAGCGCTACGGAGCCGTTGATGAAAGCGTCGCCGCTGACAATCAGACCGCGCACGGCGTTAAGATTCAGGTCGGCAATGCACGACTCGGCTGCCGCGATCAGTTTATCATCGGCCTTGAAGCCAGCCGGACAGCCAGGTAACTGACCGTATTCATAGCCAAACGCCGTAACATCTGCATCGTGGTAACGTGTTTCGTCAGAGACAACGATATCGCCCACTTTCAGTGTTGGCGCCAGACCACCAGCGGAGCCCGTGTTAATAATCACATCTGGCTTGCAGTGCTCCAGTAGCAGAGTCGCGCCCAGTGCCGCAGCGACTTTACCAATGCCTGATTTAAGTAATGCAACCTCGGTTCCATTCAGTTGGCCGGTGTAGATTTCGCAACCGCCCAGGCTGAGAGTTTGACGGTTTTCGATTTTGTCACGCAGTAGCGTAACTTCTTCTTCCATTGCACCAATGATGCCGATTTTCATAGATTTACTCGCGATAAGCCCGATTTGAAGGCATAGTTTACCATGCGCTTAAGGGGAAGCGTATTTCTCACGCGGGAGAGGACATGGCACAGATTGATTTCCGAAAAAAAATAAACTGGCATCGTCGTTATCGTTCGCCGCAAGGTATTAAAACGGAACATGAAATTCTGCGAATCTTTGAAAGCGATCGTGGACGTATTATCAACTCCCCGGCAATTCGTCGTTTGCAACAAAAGACCCAGGTTTTTCCGCTCGAGCGCAATGCTGCTGTGCGCACGCGTCTTACTCACTCTATGGAAGTACAGCAGGTGGGGCGTTATATCGCCAAAGAGATTTTAAGCCGACTGAAAGAGCTTAAATTGCTGGAGGCGTATGGGCTGGATGAACTGACTGGCCCCTTTGAAAGTATTGTCGAGATGTCATGTTTGATGCACGATATCGGCAATCCTCCGTTCGGTCATTTTGGTGAAGCGGCTATTAATGACTGGTTTCGCCAGCGTTTATTTCCTGGCGATGCCGAAAGCCAGCCGTTGACCGACGATCGTTGTAGTGTAGCCGCGTTGAGATTGAGGGAAGGGGAAGATCCTCTCAACGAACTGCGACGAAAAATTCGTCAGGATTTGTGTCATTTTGAAGGCAATGCGCAAGGTATTCGTCTGGTGCATACACTGATGCGGATGAATCTCACCTGGGCGCAGGTTGGCGGTATTTTAAAATATACCCGCCCGGCGTGGTGGCGTGGCGATACACCTGCGACGCATAACTATTTAATGAAAAAGCCGGGCTATTACCTTTCTGAAGAACGCTATATTACTCGTTTACGTAAAGAACTTAATTTGGCGCTTTACAGTCGTTTCCCATTAACATGGATTATGGAAGCCGCTGACGACATCTCTTATTGTGTCGCCGACCTTGAAGATGCGGTAGAGAAAAGAATATTCACCGTCGAGCAGCTTTATCATCATTTGCATGAGGCGTGGGGCCAGCATGAGAAAGGTTCGCTCTTTGCGCAGGTGGTGGAAAATGCCTGGGAAAAATCACGTTCAAATAGCTTAAGCCACAGCACGGAAGATCAGTTTTTTATGTATTTACGGGTGAATAGCTTAAATAAACTGGTGCCCTATGCTGCGCAACGATTTATCGATAATTTGCCAGAGATATTTGCCGGAACCTTTAATCATGCACTACTGGAGGATGCCAGCGAATGTAGCGATCTTCTGAAGTTATACAAAAATGTCGCTGTAAAACATGTGTTTAGCCATCCAGACGTTGAGCAACTTGAGTTGCAAGGCTACCGGGTAATTAGTGGTTTATTAGAGATATATCGACCTTTGTTAAGTATGTCGTTATCAGATTTTTGCGAACTGGTCGAAAAAGAACGGGTGAAACGCTTTCCAATTGAATCGCGTTTATTCCATAAGCTCTCAACGCGCCATCGACTGGCCTATGTGGAGGCCGTGAGTAAATTACCGCCAGATTCTCCTGAGTATCCGCTATGGGAATATTATTACCGTTGTCGTCTGCTACAGGATTATATTAGCGGTATGACCGACCTCTATGCGTGGGATGAATACCGACGTCTGATGGCGGTAGAACAATAACCAGGCTTTTGTAAAGACGAACAATAAATTTTTACTTTTTGCAGAAACTTTAGTTCGGAACTTCGCGCTATAAAACGAATCTGAAGAACACAGCAATTTTGCGTTATCTGTTAATCGAGACTGAAATACATGAAAAAAACCACATTAGCATTGAGTGCCCTTGCTCTGAGTTTAGGTTTGGCGTTATCTCCGCTCTCTGCGACAGCCGCGGAGACATCTTCTGCAACGTCAGCCCAGCAAATGCCGAGCCTTGCACCGATGCTCGAAAAGGTGATGCCTTCGGTGGTCAGCATTAACGTAGAAGGTAGCACAACCGTGAATACGCCGCGTATGCCGCGTAATTTCCAGCAGTTCTTCGGTGATGATTCCCCGTTCTGTCAGGACGGTTCTCCATTCCAGAGCTCTCCGTTCTGCCAGGGCGGTCAAGGCGGTAATGGCGGCAGCCAACAACAGAAATTTATGGCGCTGGGCTCTGGCGTTATCATTGATGCCGATAAAGGCTATGTCGTCACTAACAACCATGTTGTTGATAACGCGACGGTAATTAAAGTTCAGCTTAGCGATGGTCGTAAGTTTGACGCGAAGATGGTGGGCAAAGATCCGCGCTCTGATATCGCGCTGATCCAGATCCAGAACCCGAAAAACCTGACCGCAATTAAGATGGCGGATTCTGATGCACTGCGTGTCGGTGATTACACCGTAGCAATTGGTAACCCGTTCGGCCTGGGCGAGACAGTAACTTCCGGGATTGTCTCTGCGCTGGGACGTAGCGGCCTGAACGCAGAAAACTACGAAAACTTCATCCAGACGGATGCGGCTATCAACCGGGGTAACTCCGGCGGCGCGCTGGTTAATCTGAATGGTGAACTGATCGGTATCAACACCGCGATCCTTGCACCGGACGGCGGTAACATCGGTATCGGTTTTGCTATCCCGAGCAACATGGTGAAAAACCTGACCTCGCAGATGGTGGAATACGGCCAGGTGAAACGTGGTGAATTGGGTATTATGGGCACTGAGCTGAACTCCGATCTGGCGAAAGCGATGAAAGTTGACGCCCAGCGCGGTGCTTTCGTAAGCCAGGTTCTGCCGAACTCTTCCGCCGCGAAAGCGGGTATTAAAGCGGGTGATGTGATCACCTCACTGAACGGTAAGCCAATCAGCAGCTTTGCCGCACTGCGTGCTCAGGTGGGCACTATGCCGGTAGGCAGCAAACTGACCCTGGGCTTACTGCGCGACGGGAAGCAGGTTAACGTGAACCTGGAACTTCAGCAGAGCAGCCAGAATCAGGTTGATTCCAGCACCATCTTCAACGGCATTGAAGGCGCTGAGATGAGCAACAAAGGCAAAGATCAGGGCGTGGTGGTGAACAACGTGAAAACGGGCACTCCGGCTGCGCAGATCGGCCTGAAGAAAGGTGATGTGATTATTGGCGCGAACCAGCAGGCAGTAAAAAACATCGCTGAACTGCGTAAAGTTCTCGACAGCAAACCGTCTGTTCTGGCGCTGAATATTCAGCGTGGCGACAGCACTATCTATCTGTTAATGCAGTAATCACTCTCAACCCCTTCCTGTTCAGGGAAGGGGTTCTCCTTATAATCTGTGAACTTCTCCACAACTCCATATATCTTCGTCGTCCTTTGGGCGTTTGCACAATGCCGCGCATTCCATACTTCCTTATGCTAAGCCATGCACAACGGAGGGCTTATGGCTGGCTGGCATCTTGATACCAAAATGGCGCAGGATATCGTGGCGCGCACCATGCGCATTATCGATACCAATATTAACGTGATGGACGCACGTGGGCGCATTATCGGCAGCGGCGATCGTGAGCGTATTGGTGAATTGCACGAAGGGGCTTTGTTGGTCCTTTCTCAGGGGCGGGTGGTTGATATTGACGATGCGGTGGCGCGGCATCTTCATGGTGTGCGACAGGGGATTAATCTGCCGTTGCGGTTGGAAGGCGAGATTGTCGGTGTGATCGGCCTGACTGGCGAACCGGAGCATTGGCGCAAGTATGGCGAGCTGGTCTGTATGACAGCGGAAATGATGCTGGAGCAGTCGCGACTGATGCACCTTCTCGCACAGGATAGCCGTTTGCGTGAAGAATTGGTGATGCATCTGATTCAGGCTGAAGAGAATACGCCAGCGTTAACTGAATGGTCACAGCGCCTGGGCATTGATCTTAACCAACCGCGCGTGGTGGCGATTGTCGAGGTCGATAGCGGTCAGCTCGGCGTGGACAGCGCAATGGCGGAGTTACAGCAGTTGCAAAATGCGTTAACCACACCGGAACGCAATAATCTGGTGGCGATAGTCTCGCTGACTGAAATGGTGGTGCTGAAACCGGCGTTGAATCAGTTTGGTCGCTGGGATGCGGAGGAGCATCGTAAGCGAGTAGAACAACTTATCATCCGCATGAAAGAGTATGGCCCGCTGCGTTTTCGCGTGTCACTGGGCAATTATTTTACCGGTGCAGGCAGTATTGCACGCTCTTATCGTACGGCGAAAACAACGATGATGGTGGGCAAACACCGGATGCCGGAAAACCGCTGCTATTTTTATCAGGATCTGATGTTACCAGTGTTGCTCGATAGTTTGCGTGGCGACTGGCAGGCCAATGAATTGGCTCGCCCTCTGGCCCGGCTAAAAGCAATGGATAATAACGGCTTGTTGCGGCGGACATTGGCAGCATGGTTTCGTCATAATGTGCAACCGTCGGCAACCTCAAAGGCGCTGTTTATCCATCGTAATACCCTGGAGTATCGGCTTAATCGTATCTCGGAACTGACCAGGCTGGATTTGGGCAATTTTGATGACAGACTGTTGCTGTATGTGGCGTTACAACTGGATGAAGAGCAGTAGGTCCATGACAGAATTTAAGCCGGGTGATATGTTACCCGGCTCCTGGAATGACATCATTTACGCGTCAGTTTTTCCAGATCGGCTTCAATCTCGCTGATCTTATTGGTTACTACCGATTCAAGATGGCGTAAATCGTCGAGGATTTTACGTTTTAGATCAACTTCGCTTCGGTCGCGCTGGCAGATTTGATCAAGCTCATCAATGATATATCGCAGATTCGGGCTGATCTCCTGAACCTCCTTATAACCCTGACCCACGCCATCGGCGACCACCGTTTTGCGCTGGCGCGGATATTTAAACTTCACGCTCTTAGCGAAAAACTCGCCTTTGTCTTTCTGGAAATAGATTTTCAGAATATCGTTGTTGGCTTCCTGCCGGAGGCTGTAACGATCAATTTCTTCAGGATTGGTAATACCCAGACTTTTCAGATTGTCGTACATAGCGTTACCTCAAAATGAGTCAGTAAATTGTGCTTATCTTAGCATTTGTCCTGGCCCGACCGGCTCGACGGCGATCGCAGAAAGCCTTTTTCCAGACTTCTATCATGGCGTAAAAATTAAAAAATTACCTGCTTTATTCTGATAAGAGAATTCGCTTTCTACACCAGCTCCAGTATCGTTACTTCCGGGCGGCAATTCAGACGCAAGCCATACAAACTTCCGACACCCCGAGTCGTGTAAATTTGTCGCTCACCAAAGGCGTTTAAACCAGCGGTGTAGCGTTTATCTTCTACGGGCGCAAAAGGTTCGCCAACCAACGGTATGTGTATCTGACCGCCGTGAGTATGACCGCAGAGCATCAGATCCCACGCTTCATCACGCATGACTTCTTTGCTATCTGGATTATGCGCCAGCACCAGTCGTGACAGACCAGCTTCGCTGGTGGGAGGCGGTTTGCATTGTCCGGCCCATAAATCACCAGTGCCAACCAGTTCAAATTGCTGCTTCTGAGCGGAGATTAGCGTAGCTTCGTTAAATAACACCGTGATCCCCGCCGATTTTAACGCCTCGCCAATTACGCGATTTTTCTCCGTTCCCACGGGGTGATCGTGGTTGCCATAAATAGCGAACGTGGGTGCACGCTTGGCTAATGGCGAGAGTACGTCACTGAACGCTGGAAAATTCAGCGGCATATCAAATAATACGTAATCGCCGCCCAGCAAAATCAAGTCAGGTTTTTGTGCTATGCCAAGGTTAATGGCTTCTGAAATTAAGGTCAGCGGAACAAAGCGGGAATAATGGAGGTCGGCAAGAAAAAGAATTTTAAAAGACTGAGATTTGTCTTTAAAAAAGGCGATGCGGTGATGGGTTAATTCAAGCCAGCCTGGTTCCATGTAATGTATATAACCGAAACCAGATCCCGCAGCTAACGTCGCGGCGGCAACCTGCAACAAACGTCGGCGTGAAATCATTATCTGTCCCTGTAAAAAATCGGGCAGCGTCGTGCTGCCCGTGTTTATCTTTTTAGTCGATGGTACGCAGCAGTTCGTTGATGCCGACTTTGCCGCGGGTTTTCGCGTCAACTTTCTTAACGATAACCGCACAATAGAGGCTGTATTTACCATCTTTCGATGGCAGATTGCCAGAAACAACCACAGAACCCGCTGGAACGCGGCCGTAATGGATTTCGCCAGTTTCACGGTCGTAAATACGGGTGCTTTGACCGATATATACGCCCATGGAAATGACGGAGCCTTCTTCGACGATCACGCCTTCAACGACTTCAGAGCGCGCGCCGATGAAACAGTTATCTTCAATGATGGTTGGGTTAGCCTGCAGCGGCTCCAGTACGCCACCAATGCCAACGCCGCCAGAGAGATGAACGTTTTTACCGATTTGCGCACAGGAACCGACGGTGGCCCAGGTATCAACCATGGTGCCTTCATCAACGTAAGCGCCAATGTTCACGTAAGACGGCATCAGTACGGTGTTACGGGCGATAAATGCCCCCTGACGCACTGCCGCTGGCGGTACTACGCGGAAACCTTCTTTCTGGAAACGCGCTTCGTCGTAGTTAGCGAATTTCATCGGCACTTTATCGAAGTAGCGGCTTTCTGCTCCCTCGATCATCTGATTATCATTTATACGGAAAGAGAGCAGCACCGCTTTTTTCAACCACTGATGCGTCACCCACTGACCGTCGATTTTTTCCGCAACACGCAGTGCGCCGGAATCCAGCATGGCGATCACCTGATTTACCGCCTCGCGGGTAACGGTGTCTGCGTTAGCTGGCGTGATTTCGGCACGGCGTTCAAAAGCGGTTTCAATAATGTTCTGTAACTGCTGCATTGTTAAACTCTTTTCATATCAGTAAACACATTACCCTTTATCGTTTGGATTGAGGGCCTCTGTCAACCGCTGATGCACTTCCTGCTGCAACTCGTTATTAAGCGCACGCCGGTCAGCGGTAGCAATTATGAATAAATCTTCTACTCGTTCGCCAATGGTTGTAATTCGGGCGCCATGAAGCGAAATTCCCAGATCGGCAAAAATTTTCCCCACCCGTGCCAGTAAGCCTGGCTGATCAAGCGCAATCAATTCGAGGAAGGATTTTCGCTCGGTATGCGTCGGCAAAAACGTTACTTCAGTTTCTACAGTAAAGTGACGTAATTTAGCGGGCTGGCGACGCGGCTGCGGTGGTTGCCAGGTGCTTTGTGTCAGTACCTGCTCAAGTCCATAACGAATAACGTCATGGCGATCGGTGGACAGCGGGCTGCCATCCGGCTCAAGAACAATGAAGGTATCCATCGCCATGCCGTCACGGGTAGTGAATATTTGCGCGTCGTGAACGCTTAAGTTACGGCGGTCTAACTCGGCGCATACAGCGGCAAACAGATAGGGGCGGTCCGGGCTCCAGATAAAAATCTCGGTGCCTCCACGCGTAGCCTGCGGGCTAAGCAGTACCAGCGGTTTGCTTAAATCATGCTGCAATAAATGGCGTGCGTGCCAGGCCAGTTGATTTGGGCTATGACGGACAAAATAGTTAGCGCGACAGCGTGACCAGATTTGATGTAGCGCCTCTTCGTCGATGTTATCCATACGCAGCAACGCCAGTGCCTGTAACTGATGATGGCGAACCCGTTCGCGCATATCCGGCGTGTTTTGCATTCCGCGTCGTAGTTGTTTTTCAGTGGCGAAATAGAGTTCGCGTAACAGACTCTGTTTCCAGCTATTCCACAATGTTTCGTTGGTGGCGCATATATCGGCTACCGTCAGGCATACCAGATAACGCAGACGATTTTCCGTTTGCATTTCTTTGGCGAACTGTTTAATCACTTCCGGGTCCTGGATATCGCGACGTTGGGCGGTTACGGACATCAGCAAGTGCTGGCGAACCAGCCAGGCAACCAGTTGCGTTTCACGCGAGTTCAGACCGTGCAGTTCGGCAAAATTCACTACATCTTGCGCCCCGAGAATGGAATGGTCGCCGCCGCGCCCTTTGGCGATATCGTGAAACAATGCAGCAATGAAAATCAGCTCCGGCGACGGCAGGCGTGGCCAGACATCCACACACAACGGATGGCGCTGGCGCGTTTCTTCACTGGCAAAAGTCTCCAGTTTCAACATCACGCGAACAGTATGTTCATCCACCGTGTACGCGTGAAACAGGTCAAACTGCATTTGCCCGACAATATGTGACCATTGCGGCATATAAGCGCCTAATACGCTGTGACGATGCATCGGCAACAGCCCGCGACGCACCGCGCCGGGGTGACGAAGAATGCTTAAAAACAGTTTTCGCGCTTCTGGAATATGGCAAAGCGGTTGTTGCAGATGGCGACGGGCATGGCGTAACTGGCGCAGTGTAGTGGAGTAAATACCGGTGATCGCACTATTGCGCACCATGGTATAGAACATTCGCAGGATGGCTTCCGGCTGGCGCATAAACAGCGTTTCATCGCGCAGGTCGATAAGTGTACCGCGTAGCTGAAATTCATCGTCAATCGGACGGGGTTTTTCGTCAGCGGGGAGCGCGAGAATAGCTTCATCGAACAGTTGCAGCAGCATTTGGTTGAGCTCGCTGACGCGACGCGTAACACGGAAGTAATCCTTCATCATCCGCTCGACTGGTTCGTTGCCTTCACCACTGTAATTCAGGCGCTGGGCGACGCTAAGCTGGCGATCGAATAACAGGCGATTATCGTAACGACTGACGACCAGATGCAGGGCAAAGCGAATACGCCACAAGATATGTAGACACTCGTTTAATTCCGCCCGTTCCGCTGAGGTTAAGAAGCCAAATCCAACCATCTCATCCAGCGAGGTCGCGCCAAAATGACGGCGGGCAACCCATTGCAGAGTGTGGATATCGCGCAAGCCGCCGGGGCTGCTTTTGATGTCTGGCTCAAGGTTGTAGCTGGTGCCGTGGTAACGCTGATGGCGCTGGTTCTGTTCTTCAACTTTCGCTGCGTAGAACTTGTCGGAAGGCCAGAATCCTTCGCTGAAAATATGTTTTTGCAGTTCGAGGAATAACGCAACATCGCCAATTAATAAGCGAGATTCAATTAAGTTTGTGGCGACGGTTAAATCCGATAACCCTTCCAGCATGCACTCTTCAAGCGTGCGCACGCTATGACCGACTTCCAGCTTTACATCCCACAGCAGCGTTAACAGCTCGCCCACTTTTTGCGCCTGCTCATCCGGGAGTCTCTTACGGCTCAAAATTAGCAAATCGACGTCTGAAAGCGGATGCAGCTCGCCACGACCATAGCCACCGACGGCGACCAGCGCCAGATCGGCAATTTGACTGAACCCTGCTTCAATCCACAACCGTTGCAGGAGTTGGTCGATAAATTCAGTACGCGCTTCAATTAACTGTTCTGCGGAGATACCGCTGTTAAAAGCCTCGCCCAGCCAACGCTGAAAAGTATCGATACGGGCTTTTATCCCACAAACGGTTAATTCGTCACGAGGCCAGACACACGGATTCTGCGGTTGGCCGGGAAGGGTGGGGAGAGCGGTGTTTGCGTGCTGTTCTGGAAGGGTATTCATCGTGCGCCACCCATAAGATTAAATTATCGCATTAAAAAAGCCGGCATTTGCCGGCTTCCTCTTATTCGTTGTGCGAGATTATCGCCGGGATGGTGTCATCCTTGCGTAGTGTCAGAATTTCGCAGCCGTTATCGGTCACCACAATAGTATGCTCGTATTGTGCAGACAAGCTGCGATCTTTGGTTTTTACCGTCCAGCCATCTTTCATGGTGCGGATCTCTTTTTTACCCGCGTTGACCATTGGCTCGATGGTGAACGTCATCCCCGGTTTCAGCACGACGTTGGTTTCTGGAGAGTCATAGTGCAGCACCTGCGGTTCTTCGTGGAAGCCGCGACCAATACCGTGTCCGCAATATTCACGAACGACGGAGAAACCTTCAGCTTCGACAAATTTCTGAATCGCCGCACCGATTTCGCGCAGATTGATGCCTGGTTTCACCATTCGCAGTGCCAGGTACAGGCTTTCTTGCGTCACGCGACACAGGCGTTCGCCCATGATGGTCGGCTTACCGACGATAAACATTTTCGAGGTGTCGCCATGGAAACCATCTTTGATTACGGTAACGTCGATGTTAACGATATCGCCATCTTTCAGCAGTTTGGCGTCGTCCGGGATACCGTGGCATACCACTTCATTAATAGAGATGCACACGGATTTCGGATAACCGTGGTAGCCGAGGCAGGCAGAAACCGCGTGTTGTTCATTAACAATGTAATCATTACAGATGCGATCCAGCTCGCCGGTGCTGATGCCCGGTTTAACGTATGGTTCGATCATCTCCAGCACTTCGGCAGCCAGGCGGCCAGCGACGCGCATTTTTTCGATATCTTCAGGGGTCTTGATTGAGATAGCCATTAATTCTGTCCATCAGCGTCGGTGATACCGACAATATATATGTAAGTGCCGTCAATGGTATCACACCCGGGCAAATTGAGAATCATTCTGAATTTCGCCAAACGTGCCACTGAACGTTTTCTATAATAGAAAGTTCACCATCTGATGCTGTACACCACGCCAACAATTATTGGAGTCCGCGGCGTATTTGTGGTATAAAGCGCGCCGGACTTCCGATCTATTTCGTATACACAGACTGGACGGAAGCGACAATCTCACTTTGTGTAACAACACACACGTATCGGCACATATTCCGGGGTGCCCTTTGGGGTCGGTAATATGGGATACGTGGAGGCATAACCCCAACTTTTATATAGAGGTTTTAATCATGGCAACTGTTTCCATGCGCGACATGCTCAAGGCTGGTGTTCACTTCGGTCACCAGACTCGTTACTGGAACCCGAAAATGAAGCCGTTCATCTTCGGTGCGCGTAACAAAGTTCACATCATCAACCTTGAGAAAACTGTACCGATGTTCAACGAAGCTCTGGCTGAACTGAACAAGATTGCTTCTCGCAAAGGTAAAATCCTTTTCGTTGGTACTAAACGCGCTGCAAGCGAAGCGGTGAAAGACGCTGCTCTGAGCTGCGACCAGTTCTTCGTGAACCATCGCTGGCTGGGCGGTATGCTGACTAACTGGAAAACCGTTCGTCAGTCCATCAAACGTCTGAAAGACCTGGAAACTCAGTCTCAGGACGGTACTTTCGACAAGCTGACCAAGAAAGAAGCGCTGATGCGCACTCGTGAGCTGGAGAAACTGGAAAACAGCCTGGGCGGTATCAAAGACATGGGCGGTCTGCCGGACGCTCTGTTTGTAATCGATGCTGACCACGAACACATTGCTATCAAAGAAGCAAACAACCTGGGTATTCCTGTATTTGCTATCGTTGATACCAACTCTGATCCGGACGGTGTTGACTTCGTTATCCCGGGTAACGACGACGCAATCCGTGCTGTGACCCTGTACCTGGGCGCTGTTGCTGCAACCGTACGTGAAGGCCGTTCTCAGGATCTGGCTTCTCAGGCGGAAGAAAGCTTCGTAGAAGCTGAGTAATAAGGCTTGATAACTCCCCCAAAATAGTTCGAGTTGCAGAAAGGCGGCAGGCTCGAGAATTCCCGGGAGCTTACATCAGTAAGTGAGCGGGATGAGCGAGCGAAGACAACGTATCTGCGGCGCGAAAGATGAAGGGGGAGAGCCCTTATAGACCAGGTAGTACACGTTTGGTTAGGGGGCCTGCATATGGCCCCCTTTTTCACTTTTATATCTGTGCGGTTTAATGCCGGGCAGATCACATCTCCGAGGATTTTAGAATGGCTGAAATTACCGCATCCCTGGTAAAAGAGCTGCGTGAGCGTACTGGCGCAGGCATGATGGATTGCAAAAAAGCACTGACTGAAGCTAACGGCGACATCGAGCTGGCAATCGAAAACATGCGTAAGTCCGGTGCTATTAAAGCAGCGAAAAAAGCAGGCAACGTTGCTGCTGACGGCGTGATCAAAACCAAAATCGACGGCAACTACGGCATCATTCTGGAAGTGAACTGCCAGACTGACTTCGTAGCAAAAGACGCTGGTTTCCAGGCGTTCGCAGACAAAGTTCTGGACGCAGCTGTTGCTGGCAAAATTACAGACGTTGAAGTTCTGAAAGCTCAGTTCGAAGAAGAGCGTGTTGCACTGGTTGCGAAAATCGGTGAAAACATCAACATTCGCCGTGTTGCTGCACTGGAAGGCGATGTTCTGGGGTCTTATCAGCACGGTGCGCGTATCGGCGTTCTGGTTGCTGCTAAAGGCGCTGACGAAGAGCTGGTTAAACACATCGCTATGCACGTTGCTGCCAGCAAGCCAGAATTCATCAAGCCGGAAGACGTATCCGCTGAAGTGGTAGAGAAAGAATACCAGGTTCAGCTGGACATCGCGATGCAGTCTGGTAAGCCGAAAGAAATCGCAGAGAAAATGGTTGAAGGCCGCATGAAGAAATTCACCGGCGAAGTTTCTCTGACCGGTCAGCCGTTCGTTATGGAACCGGCAAAAACTGTTGGTCAGCTGCTGAAAGAGCATAACGCTGAAGTGACTGGTTTCATCCGCTTCGAAGTGGGTGAAGGCATCGAGAAAGTTGAGACTGACTTTGCAGCAGAAGTTGCTGCGATGTCCAAGCAGTCTTAATTATCGAAAAGGAGCCGCCTGAGGGCGGCTTCTTTTTGCGCCCATCTTGTAAATTCAGCTAACCCTTATGGGGCAGCGCTGAAAAGCGACATACAATGTCGTCGGTATTAATTCATTTCAATCGTTGACAGTCTCAGGAAAGAAACATGGCTACCAATGCAAAACCCGTCTATAAACGCATTCTGCTTAAGTTGAGTGGCGAAGCTCTGCAGGGCACGGAAGGCTTCGGTATTGATGCAAGCATACTGGATCGCATGGCTCAGGAAATCAAAGAACTGGTTGAACTGGGTGTTCAGGTTGGTGTGGTGATTGGTGGGGGTAACCTGTTCCGTGGCGCTGGTCTGGCGAAAGCGGGTATGAACCGCGTTGTGGGCGACCACATGGGCATGCTGGCTACTGTTATGAACGGTCTGGCAATGCGTGATGCGCTGCACCGCGCCTATGTGAACGCTCGTCTGATGTCTGCTATTCCATTGAATGGCGTGTGCGACAGCTATAGCTGGGCAGAAGCCATCAGCCTGTTGCGTAACAACCGTGTGGTGATTCTCTCCGCCGGTACGGGCAACCCATTCTTTACCACCGACTCTGCTGCTTGTCTGCGTGGTATTGAAATTGAAGCCGACGTGGTACTGAAAGCGACCAAAGTTGATGGCGTGTTTACCGCTGACCCGGCGAAAGATCCAACTGCAACTATGTACGAGCAGTTGACCTACAGCGAAGTGCTGGAAAAAGAGCTGAAAGTGATGGACCTGGCTGCCTTTACGCTGGCTCGTGACCACAAATTGCCGATTCGTGTTTTCAACATGAATAAACCGGGTGCGCTGCGCCGTGTGGTAATGGGTGAAAAAGAAGGGACTTTAATCACGGAATAATTCCCGTGATGGATAAATAAGGGTAAGATTCCGCGTAAGTATCGCGGGGCGTAAGTCTGATTATAAGGTGTTATTGTTGCAGGCAGTTTGGTCACGGCCAGCGCGCAGCAAACAAAAGTACGTGAGGATTATGCGTTCTTCGGGTCGCCCTGAAGGGCGTTCAACATTCTTAAGCGTTTTGTGCGAGCACAGCCTGGGGCCAAAATGGCAAATAAAATAGCCTAATAATCCAGACGATTACCCGTAATATGTTTAATCAGGGCTATACTTAGCACACTTCCACTGTGTGTGACTGTCTGGTCTGACTGAGACAAGTTTTCAAGGATTCGTAACGTGATTAGCGATATCAGAAAAGATGCTGAAGTACGCATGGACAAATGCGTAGAAGCGTTCAAAACCCAAATCAGCAAAATACGCACGGGTCGTGCTTCTCCCAGCCTGCTGGATGGCATTGTCGTGGAATATTACGGCACGCCGACGCCGCTGCGTCAGCTGGCAAGCGTAACGGTAGAAGATTCCCGTACTCTGAAAATCAACGTGTTTGATCGTTCAATGTCTGCGGCCGTTGAAAAAGCGATTATGGCGTCCGATCTCGGCCTGAACCCGAACTCTGCGGGTAGCGACATTCGTGTTCCGCTGCCGCCGCTGACGGAAGAACGTCGTAAAGATCTGACCAAAATCGTTCGTGGTGAAGCAGAACAAGCGCGTGTTGCAGTCCGTAACGTGCGCCGTGACGCGAACGACAAAGTGAAAGCACTGTTGAAAGAAAAAGAGATCAGCGAAGATGACGATCGCCGTTCTCAGGATGATGTACAGAAACTGACTGATGCTGCAATCAAGAAAATTGAAGCGGCGCTGGCAGACAAAGAAGCAGAACTGATGCAGTTCTGATTTCTTACACGACAAAAACGCCGCTCAGTAGATCCTTGCGGATCGGCTGGCGGCGTTTTGCTTTTTATTCTGTCTCAACGTTGGATGTTTCATGAAGCAACTCACCATTCTGGGCTCAACCGGCTCGATTGGTTGCAGCACGCTGGACGTGGTGCGCCATAATCCCGAACACTTCCGCGTAGTTGCGCTGGTGGCAGGCAAAAATGTCACTCGTATGGTAGAACAGTGCCTGGAATTCTCTCCGCGCTATGCCGTAATGGATGATGAGGCGAGTGCAAATCTTCTCAAAACGACGCTCCGACAACACGGTAGCCGCACCGAAGTCTTAAGCGGCCAGCAAGCAGCCTGCGATATGGCGGCGCTTGAGGATGTTGATCAAGTGATGGCGGCGATTGTTGGCGCAGCGGGATTACTTCCTACACTTGCAGCCATCCGCGCGGGTAAAACTATTTTGCTGGCAAACAAGGAATCATTGGTTACCTGCGGACGTCTGTTTATGGACGCGGTAAAACAATGTAAAGCTCAACTTTTGCCTGTCGATAGCGAACATAACGCTATTTTTCAGAGTTTACCGCAACCTATCCAGCATAATCTGGGATACGCTGACCTTGCGCAAAATGGGGTGGTGTCCATTTTACTTACCGGGTCTGGTGGCCCTTTCCGTGAGACGCTATTGTGCGAACTGGCAACAATGACGCCCGATCAAGCCTGCCGTCATCCAAACTGGTCGATGGGACGTAAAATCTCCGTCGATTCGGCGACCATGATGAACAAAGGTCTCGAGTACATTGAAGCGCGTTGGTTGTTTAACGCCAGCGCCAGCCAGATGGAAGTGCTGCTTCACCCGCAGTCAGTGATTCACTCTATGGTGCGTTATCAGGATGGTAGTGTTCTGGCGCAACTGGGAGAACCTGACATGCGCACGCCAATTGCCCACACCATGGCATGGCCGAATCGTGTGAATTCTGGCGTGAAGCCGCTCGATTTTTGCAAGCTGAGCGCATTGACATTTGCCGCACCGGATTATGAGCGTTATCCGTGCCTGAAACTGGCTATGGAAGCGTTTGAACAAGGCCAGGCAGCGACCACCGCATTAAATGCCGCAAACGAAATCACCGTTGCAGCATTTCTTGCGCAACAAATCCGCTTTACGGATATCGCTGCGTTGAATTTATCCGTTCTGGAAAAAATGGATCTGCGCGAACCGCAATGTGTGGAAGATGTGTTGTCTGTCGATGCCAGTGCGCGTGATGTCGCCAGAAAAGAGGTGATGCGTCTCGCAAGCTGAGGATAATCCGGCTACAGAGAGTCGTGCTATTTGTTAGCGTAGGGCTTCAGTGATATAGTCTGCGCCATCTGATCCTAATTAGTCGGCTTTATAAGATCAGATATGCCGTGGTTTGACACGGCTTTTTTTTGTATAGGCTTCAGTATTCCTGAGTACCGTAAACCCTGTCAGGGAATAAGAAACGCGTGATGTTGTCTGCTACTCAACCACTTAGCGAAAAAATGCCAGCTCATGGCTGTCGTCATGTTGCGATCATTATGGATGGCAATGGTCGCTGGGCAAAAAAGCAAGGGAAGATTCGTGCCTTTGGGCATAAGGCCGGGGCAAAATCCGTCCGCCGGGCTGTCTCTTTTGCGGCCAACAACGGTATTGAGGCGCTAACGCTGTATGCCTTTAGTAGTGAAAACTGGAACCGACCAGCGCAGGAAGTCAGTGCGTTAATGGAACTGTTTGTGTGGGCGCTCGATAGCGAAGTAAAAAGCCTGCACAGACATAACGTGCGTCTGCGTATTATTGGCGATACCAGTCGTTTTAACTCGCGTTTGCAAGAACGTATTCGTAAATCTGAAGCGTTAACTGCCGGGAATACGGGCCTGACGCTGAATATTGCAGCGAACTACGGTGGACGCTGGGATATCGTCCAGGGAGTCAGGCAACTGGCTGAAAAGGTGCAGCAAGGAAACCTGCAACCGGCTCAGATAGATGAAGATATGCTCAACCAGCATGTCTGTATGCATGAACTGGCCCCTGTAGATTTAGTAATTAGGACTGGGGGAGAACATCGCATTAGTAACTTTTTGCTTTGGCAAATTGCCTATGCCGAACTTTACTTTACGGATGTTCTCTGGCCCGATTTCGATGAACAAGACTTTGAAGGGGCGTTAAATGCCTTTGCTAATCGAGAGCGTCGTTTCGGCGGCACCGAGCCCGGTGATGAAACAGCCTGATGGGGGTCGCTTTTGCTGAAGTATCGCCTGATTTCTGCTTTTGTTTTAATACCCGTTGTCATCGCGGCGTTGTTTCTGTTGCCGCCGGTGGGGTTCGCCATTGTTACGTTGGTTGTCAGTATGTTGGCGGCATGGGAATGGGGACAGCTTAGCGGTTTTACCACTCGCTCGCAGCGAGTTTGGCTGGCGTTGTTGTGCGGTTTATTACTGGCGCTGATGCTTTTTCTGTTGCCGGAATATCACCGAAATATTCATCAACCGCTGGTTGAAGCCTCGCTTTGGGCATCGCTTGGCTGGTGGGGTGTCGCATTACTGTTGGTGTTATTCTATCCCGGTTCCGCGGCGATCTGGCGTAACTCCAGAACGTTGCGCATTATCTTTGGCATATTAACCATTGTTCCCTTCTTTTGGGGCATGCTGGCATTACGGGCCTGGCACTATGACGAAAATCATTACAGTGGCGCGATATGGCTGCTCTATGTCATGATCCTGGTTTGGGGGGCTGACTCCGGGGCATATATGTTTGGCAAATTATTTGGCAAACATAAGCTGGCGCCGAAGGTTTCTCCGGGCAAAACCTGGCAGGGCTTTATCGGTGGACTTGCTACCGCAGCAGTCATCTCATGGGGTTATGGGATGTGGGCGAATCTCGATGTTGCGCCTGTCACCTTGCTCATTTGCTCCATTGTCGCAGCGTTAGCCTCTGTGCTCGGTGATTTGACCGAGAGCATGTTTAAGCGTGAAGCAGGAATCAAGGACAGCGGTCATTTAATTCCAGGACACGGCGGTATTTTAGATCGTATTGATAGCCTGACGGCTGCGGTGCCGGTCTTTGCTTGCCTGTTGTTGTTGGTATTCAAGACGCTTTAACGGAAGGTATTATGCTGAGTTTTCTCTGGGATTTGGCTTCGTTCATTGTTGCGCTGGGTGTACTTATCACCGTGCATGAATTTGGTCATTTCTGGGTTGCCCGGCGTTGTGGTGTTCGCGTTGAGCGTTTCTCAATAGGTTTTGGTAAGGCGCTCTGGCGCCGTACTGACAAACTTGGCACCGAGTATGTCATCGCCCTGATCCCTTTGGGCGGTTATGTCAAAATGCTGGATGAGCGGGCAGAACCGGTCGCTCCAGAGTTTCGCCACCAGGCTTTCAATAATAAATCTGTCGGTCAACGTGCGGCGATTATTGCCGCAGGTCCGGTTGCAAACTTCATTTTTGCTATCTTTGCCTACTGGTTGGTTTTTATCCTTGGCGTGCCCGGCGTTCGTCCGGTAGTTGGCGAAATATCGCCCAACTCGATAGCTGCGCAAGCACAAATTGCACCTGGTACGGAACTAAAAGCCATCGATGGTATCGAAACGCCTGATTGGGATGCCGTGCGTTTGCAACTGGTCGATAAAATTGGCGATGAAAGTACCACTATCACGGTCGCGCCATTTGGCAGCGACCAGCGGCGGGATGTAAAGCTCGATTTACGTCAGTGGGCGTTTGAGCCAGACAAAGAAGATCCGGTATCTTCGCTAGGGATTCGTCCTCGTGGGCCGCAAATTGAACCTGTACTGGAAAATGTGCAGCCAAACTCAGCGGCAAGTAAGGCCGGTTTGCAAGCAGGCGACAGGATCGTTAAAGTCGATGGTCAGCCATTAACACAATGGGTGGCGTTTGTGATGCTTGTCCGGGATAACCCGGGCAAACCTCTGGCATTGGATATCGAAAGGCAGGGGAGTCCCTTGTCTTTGACATTAGTCCCGGAGAGCAAACCGGGTAATGGTAAGGCGATTGGTTTTGTCGGCATTGAACCGAAAGTCATTCCTTTGCCAGATGAGTATAAAGTTGTACGCCAGTATGGGCCGTTCAACGCTGTCGTCGAAGCCACGGATAAAACGTGGCAGCTGATGAAGCTGACGGTCAGTATGCTGGGAAAATTGATCACCGGTGATGTGAAGCTGAACAACCTCAGTGGGCCGATCTCTATCGCCAAGGGGGCTGGGATGACAGCGGAACTCGGGGTTGTTTATTACCTGCCGTTTCTTGCGCTTATTAGCGTGAACTTAGGGATAATCAACCTGTTTCCGTTGCCCGTGCTTGACGGGGGGCATCTGCTGTTCCTTGCGATCGAAAAGATCAAGGGCGGACCGGTATCCGAGCGGGTTCAAGACTTTTGTTATCGCATCGGCTCGATTCTGCTGGTGCTGTTAATGGGGCTTGCACTTTTCAATGATTTCTCTCGGTTATGAGAGTTAGTTAGGAAGAACGCATAATAACGATGGCGATGAAAAAGTTGCTCATAGCGTCGCTGCTGTTTAGCAGCGCCACCGTATACGGTGCTGAAGGGTTCGTAGTGAAAGACATTCATTTCGAAGGCCTTCAGCGTGTCGCCGTTGGTGCGGCCCTCCTCAGTATGCCGGTGCGCACAGGCGACACGGTTAATGATGAAGATATCAGTAATACCATTCGCGCTCTGTTTGCTACCGGCAACTTTGAGGATGTTCGCGTCCTTCGTGATGGTGATACCCTCCTGGTTCAGGTAAAAGAACGCCCGACCATTGCCAGCATCACTTTCTCCGGTAACAAATCGGTGAAAGATGACATGCTGAAGCAAAACCTCGAGGCTTCTGGCGTGCGTGTGGGCGAATCTCTCGATCGCACCACCATTGCTGATATCGAAAAAGGTCTGGAAGACTTCTACTACAGCGTCGGTAAATATAGCGCCAGCGTTAAGGCTGTCGTGACCCCTCTGCCGCGTAACCGTGTTGACCTTAAACTGGTGTTCCAGGAAGGTGTGTCAGCGGAAATCCAGCAAATCAATATCGTTGGTAACCATGCTTTCACTACCGATGAACTGATCTCTCATTTCCAGTTGCGTGACGAAGTGCCGTGGTGGAACGTGGTAGGCGATCGTAAATACCAGAAACAGAAACTGGCGGGGGACCTTGAGACCCTGCGTAGTTACTATCTGGATCGCGGTTATGCACGTTTCAACATCGACTCGACCCAGGTCAGTTTGACCCCGGATAAAAAAGGTATTTACGTCACGGTCAACATCACCGAAGGCGATCAATACAAGCTCTCTGGCGTTGAAGTAAGCGGCAACCTTGCCGGACACTCTGCGGAAATTGAGCAGCTAACTAAGATCGAGCCGGGTGAGCTGTATAACGGCACCAAAGTGACCAAAATGGAAGATGATATTAAAAAGCTTCTTGGTCGCTATGGTTATGCCTACCCACGTGTACAGTCGCAGCCTGAAATTAACGATGCTGACAAAACCGTTAAATTACATGTGAATGTTGATGCGGGTAACCGCTTCTACGTTCGTAAGATCCGCTTTGAAGGCAACGATACATCCAAAGATGCTGTTCTGCGCCGTGAAATGCGCCAGATGGAAGGTGCCTGGTTGGGTAGCGATCTGGTCGATCAGGGTAAAGAGCGTCTGAATCGTCTGGGCTTCTTTGAAACTGTTGATACAGACACTCAGCGTGTTCCGGGTAGCCCGGACCAGGTTGACGTGGTCTACAAAGTGAAAGAACGTAACACCGGTAGCTTCAACTTTGGTATTGGCTACGGCACAGAAAGTGGCGTGAGTTTCCAGGCTGGCGTGCAGCAGGATAACTGGTTAGGTACGGGTTATGCTGTAGGTATCAACGGTACTAAAAATGATTACCAGACCTATGCTGAACTGTCGGTAACTAACCCATACTTCACTGTAGATGGCGTAAGCCTTGGCGGTCGTCTCTTCTACAATGACTTCCAGGCAGATGACGCCGACCTGTCCGACTATACCAACAAGAGTTATGGTACAGATGTAACGCTGGGCTTCCCGATTAACGAATATAACTCCCTGCGTGCGGGTCTGGGTTATGTACATAACTCCTTGTCCAATATGCAGCCGCAGGTTGCGATGTGGCGTTATCTCTACTCCATGGGTGAACATCCGAGCACCGCTAACCAGGATAACAGCTTCAAAACAGACGACTTTACGTTCAACTATGGGTGGACCTATAACAAGCTCGACCGTGGTTACTTCCCGACCGATGGTTCGCGCGTCAACCTGACGGGTAAAGTAACCATTCCTGGATCGGATAACGAATACTACAAAGTGACGTTAGATACGGCGACCTATGTACCGATCGACGATGATCACAAATGGGTTGTTCTGGGACGTACTCGCTGGGGCTATGGTGATGGTTTAGGCGGTAAAGAGATGCCGTTCTATGAGAACTTCTATGCCGGTGGCTCCAGCACCGTGCGTGGCTTCCAGTCTAACACCATTGGTCCAAAAGCGGTCTACTTCCCGCATCAGGCCAGTAACTATGATCCAGACTACGACTACGAATGTGCGACACAGGACGGAGCGAAAGACCTGTGTAAATCTAATGATGCCGTAGGGGGTAACGCCATGGCGGTTGCCAGCCTCGAATTCATTACCCCGACGCCGTTCATTAGCGACAAGTATGCCAACTCGGTCCGTACCTCCTTCTTCTGGGATATGGGGACTGTTTGGGATACAAACTGGGATTCCAGCCAATATTCTGGATATCCGGACTATAGTGATCCAGGCAATATCCGTATGTCTGCGGGTGTCGCGTTACAATGGATGTCCCCATTGGGGCCGTTGGTGTTCTCCTACGCCCAGCCGTTCAAAAAGTACGATGGAGACAAGGCAGAACAGTTCCAGTTTAACATCGGTAAAACCTGGTAAGTGTTCTCCACAAAGGAATGTAGTGGTAGTGTAGCGATGACTTTAGGCGATCTTGTGTAAGATCGCCGGGCCACGCAAAGAACTGCACCTTCCGGTGCAAATGGGATGGTAAGGAGTTTATTGTGAAAAAGTGGTTATTAGCTGCAGGTCTCGGTTTAGCACTGGCAACTTCTGCTCAGGCGGCTGACAAAATTGCAATCGTCAATATGGGCAGCCTGTTCCAGCAGGTAGCACAGAAAACCGGAGTTTCCAACACGCTGGAAAATGAGTTCAAAGGCCGTGCCAGCGAACTGCAGCGTATGGAAACTGATCTACAGGCTAAAATGAAAAAGCTGCAATCCATGAAAGCAGGCAGCGATCGTACTAAGCTGGAAAAAGACGTGATGGCTCAGCGTCAGGCTTTTGCTCAGAAAGCACAGGCCTTTGAGCAAGATCGCGCACGTCGTTCCAACGAAGAACGCGGCAAACTGGTTACTCGTATCCAGACTGCTGTGAAATCCGTTGCCAGCAGCCAGAGCATCGATCTGGTTGTTGATGCAAACGCCGTTGCTTACAACAGCAGCGATGTAAAAGACATCACTGCCGACGTACTGAAACAGGTTAAATAAGTAATGCCTTCAATTCGACTGGCTGATTTAGCGCAGCAGTTGGATGCAGAACTACACGGTGATGGCGATATTGTCATCACCGGCGTTGCGTCCATGCAATCTGCACAAACAGGTCACATCACGTTCATGGTTAATCCTAAATACCGTGAGCATTTAGGCTTGTGCCAGGCGTCTGCGGTTGTGATGACCCAGGACGATCTCCCTTTCGCGAAAAGTGCCGCGCTGGTAGTGAAGAATCCCTACCTGACTTATGCGCGCATGGCGCAAATTTTAGATACCACGCCGCAGCCCGCGCAGAACATCGCACCCAGTGCAGTGATCGACGCGACGGCAAAGCTGGGTAGCAATGTCTCAGTTGGCGCTAACGCGGTAATTGAGTCCGGCGTTGAGTTAGGCGATAACGTGATTATCGGCGCTGGCTGTTTCGTTGGTAAGAACAGTAAGATTGGCGCAGGCTCGCGTCTTTGGGCAAACGTCACCATTTACCATGAAATCCAGATCGGCCAAAATTGCCTGATCCAGTCAGGAACTGTGATAGGCGCGGACGGTTTTGGTTATGCCAACGATCGTGGCAACTGGGTGAAGATCCCACAAATTGGTCGCGTAATTATTGGCGATCGCGTGGAGATCGGCGCATGTACCACTATCGATCGTGGCGCGTTGGATGACACGGTGATCGGCAATGGCGTGATCATTGATAACCAGTGTCAGATTGCACATAACGTCGTGATTGGCGACAATACGGCGGTTGCCGGTGGCGTCATTATGGCGGGCAGCCTGAAAATTGGTCGTTACTGCATGATTGGCGGTGCCAGCGTAATCAACGGGCATATGGAAATATGCGATAAGGTAACGGTTACGGGCATGGGTATGGTGATGCGTCCCATCACAGAACCTGGCGTCTATTCCTCAGGCATTCCGCTGCAACCCAACAAAGTCTGGCGCAAAACCGCTGCACTGGTGATGAACATTGATGACATGAGCAAGCGTCTGAAAGCGCTTGAGCGCAAAGTTAATCAGCAAGACTAACGTTCCATCTTTTGTTCGCCAAGCTTTACGGCCTGTCTCATTCTTACGATTGTGGCAGGCCGTGTTATTATTGTCGTTTCTTATATTTTGACAGGAAGAGTATCTTGACTACTAACACTCATACTCTGCAGATTGAAGAGATTTTAGAACTTTTACCGCACCGTTTTCCGTTCTTACTGGTAGATCGTGTGCTGGATTTTGAAGAAGGTCGTTTTCTGCGCGCGGTAAAAAATGTCTCTGTCAATGAGCCATTCTTCCAGGGCCATTTCCCTGGGAAACCGATTTTCCCGGGCGTGCTGATTCTGGAAGCTATGGCACAGGCAACGGGGATTCTGGCGTTTAAAAGCGTAGGAAAACTGGAACCGGGCGAGCTGTACTACTTCGCCGGTATTGACGAAGCGCGTTTCAAGCGCCCGGTCGTGCCTGGCGATCAAATGATCATGGAAGTCACTTTCGAAAAAACGCGCCGCGGCCTGACCCGTTTTAAAGGGGTTGCTCTGGTCGACGGTAAAGTAGTTTGCGAAGCAACGATGATGTGTGCTCGTAGCCGGGAGGCCTGATACGTGATTGATAACTCCGCCTTTGTGCATCCAACCGCCATTGTGGAAGAGGGTGCGACGATTGGCGCCAACGTCCACATTGGTCCTTTTTGTATCGTTGGACCCCATGTCGAAATTGGTGAGGGTACCGTACTGAAATCTCATGTTGTCGTGAATGGTCATACTAAAATTGGCCGCGACAATGAGATTTATCAGTTCGCCTCCATCGGCGAAGTTAACCAGGATCTGAAATATGCTGGCGAACCGACCCGTGTGGAAATCGGCGATCGTAACCGCATTCGCGAAAGCGTCACCATTCATCGTGGTACAGTCCAGGGCGGTGGATTGACGAAGGTGGGCAGCGACAACTTACTGATGATCAATGCGCATATCGCGCACGATTGTACGGTAGGTAACCGCTGCATCCTCGCCAACAATGCAACGCTGGCAGGGCACGTATCAGTAGACGACTTTGCGATCATCGGCGGTATGACAGCAGTCCATCAGTTCTGCATCATTGGTGCGCACGTGATGGTTGGCGGTTGTTCCGGCGTGGCACAGGACGTCCCTCCTTATGTTATTGCGCAGGGTAACCACGCAACGCCGTTTGGTGTCAACATCGAAGGGTTAAAGCGTCGTGGATTTAGCCGTGAGGCGATTACCGCTATCCGTAATGCGTACAAGCTGATTTATCGCAGCGGTAAAACGCTCGATGAAGTGAAACCGGAAATTGCTGAACTGGCGGAAACATGGCCGGAAGTGAAAGCCTTTGCCGATTTCTTTGCTCGCTCAACGCGCGGTCTGATTCGTTAATGGCTGAGCAGCGTCCATTAACGATTGCCCTGGTCGCCGGAGAAACCTCCGGCGATATTCTGGGCGCCGGTTTAATCCGTGCCCTGAAAGAACGTGTGCCCAACGCTCGTTTTGTGGGGGTTGCCGGGCCGCGGATGCAGGCTGAGGGCTGCGAAGCCTGGTACGAAATGGAAGAGCTGGCGGTGATGGGCATTGTTGAAGTGCTCGGTCGCCTGCGTCGTTTGCTGCATATTCGTGCTGATCTGACAAAGCGTTTTGGCGAACTGAAGCCAGATGTTTTTGTCGGCATTGATGCGCCTGACTTCAATATTACCCTCGAAGGCAATCTCAAAAAGCAGGGTATCAAAACTATTCATTATGTCAGTCCGTCCGTTTGGGCGTGGCGACAGAAACGCGTTTTCAAAATAGGCAGAGCCACCGATCTGGTGCTTGCTTTTCTGCCTTTCGAAAAAGCGTTTTATGACAAATATAATGTGCCGTGTCGTTTTATCGGTCACACCATGGCTGATGCCATGCCGTTAGATCCTGATAAAAACGCCGCGCGTGATGCGTTGGGGCTCCCTCATGATGCCCACTGTCTGGCATTGTTACCGGGCAGCCGTGGTGCGGAAGTGGAGATGCTCAGCGCCGATTTCCTGAAAACCGCTCAGCTTTTGCGCCAGACGTATCCTGATCTTGAGATCGTGGTGCCGCTGGTAAATGCTAAACGCCGCGAGCAATTTGAGCGTATCAAAGCAGAAGTCGCACCGGATCTTTCGGTTCATCTGCTGGATGGGATGGGCCGCGAGGCGATGATCGCCAGCGACGCGGCACTGCTGGCATCGGGGACGGCGGCACTGGAGTGTATGCTGGCGAAATGCCCGATGGTGGTGGGCTATCGTATGAAGCCTTTCACCTTCTGGCTGGCGAAGCGACTGGTAAAAACAGATTATGTCTCGCTGCCTAACTTGCTGGCGGGAAGAGAGTTAGTCAAAGAGTTATTGCAGGAAGAGTGTGAGCCGCAAAAACTGGCTGCGGCGCTGTTGCCGCTGTTGGCAAATGGTAAAACCAGTCACACGATGCACGACACCTTCCGCGAACTGCATCAGCAGATCCGCTGCAATGCCGATGAGCAGGCGGCACAGGCCGTTCTGGAGTTAGCACAATGATCGAATTTGTTTATCCGCACACGAACCTGGTTGCGGGTGTGGATGAGGTCGGGCGTGGGCCGTTGGTTGGCGCGGTTGTTACTGCTGCCGTGATCCTCGATCCGGCGCGTCCGATTACCGGGTTGAATGATTCCAAAAAGCTGAGCGAAAAACGCCGTCTGGCGCTGTACGAAGAGATCAAAGAAAAAGCGCTAAGCTGGAGTCTGGGCCGCGCAGAGCCTCATGAAATCGACGAGCTGAATATTTTACACGCGACCATGCTGGCGATGCAGCGTGCCGTCGCTGGGCTACATATTGCGCCGGAATATGTATTGATTGATGGGAATCGCTGTCCGAAATTGCCTGTGCCGTCGATGGCAGTAGTTAAAGGCGATAGCCGCGTGCCGGAAATCAGCGCCGCGTCTATTCTGGCGAAAGTAACGCGTGACGCTGAAATGGCAGCGCTGGACACCGTATATCCGCAATATGGTTTTGCCCAGCATAAAGGGTATCCAACGGCTTTTCATCTGGAAAAACTGGCTGAATACGGTGCGACTGAGCATCATCGGCGCAGTTTTGGGCCTGTCAAACGCGCACTGGGACTTGCGTCCTGATTCTTGTGTCGAGATTAAGTAAACCGGAATCTGAAGATGTCTGAACCACGTTTCGTACACCTGCGGGTGCACAGCGACTACTCGATGATCGATGGCCTGGCCAAAACCGCGCCGCTGGTAAAAAAGGCGGCGGCGTTGGGTATGCCTGCACTGGCGATCACCGATTTCACCAACCTTTGCGGTCTGGTGAAGTTCTACGGAGCGGGACATGGTGCAGGGATTAAACCCATCGTCGGGGCGGATTTTAACGTCCAGAGCGAACCGCTGGGTGATGAGTTAACCCACCTGACAGTGCTGGCTGCGAACAATACCGGCTATCAGAATCTGACATTGCTGATCTCAAAAGCGTATCAGCGCGGGTATGGTGCTGCCGGGCCAATCATCGATCGCGACTGGCTTATCGAATTAAACGAAGGACTGATCCTTCTTTCCGGTGGACGCATGGGCGACGTTGGTCGCAGCCTTTTGCGTGGCAACAGTGCGCTGGTAGATGAGTGTGTCGCCTTTTATGAAGAACATTTCCCGGATCGTTATTTTCTCGAACTGATTCGCACTGGCAGGCCGGACGAAGAAAGCTATCTGCACGCGGCGGTGGAACTGGCGGAAGCGCGCGGTTTGCCTGTCGTGGCGACCAACGACGTGCGTTTTATCGACAGCAGCGACTTTGACGCGCACGAAATTCGCGTCGCCATTCATGATGGATTTACTCTCGACGATCCCAAACGCCCGCGTAACTATTCGCCGCAGCAATATATGCGCAGCGAAGAGGAGATGTGCGAGCTGTTTGCTGACATCCCCGAAGCCCTTGCCAACACCGTTGAGATTGCCAAACGTTGTAACGTGACCGTGCGTCTTGGTGAATACTTCCTGCCGCAGTTCCCGACCGGGGACATGAGCACCGAAGATTATTTGATCAAACGTGCAAAAGAAGGGCTGGAAGAGCGTCTGGCATTTTTATTCCCTGACGAGGAAGAACGTCTTAAGCGGCGCCCGGAATATGACGTACGTCTGGATACTGAACTCCAGGTTATCAACCAGATGGGGTTCCCCGGCTACTTCCTTATCGTAATGGAATTTATCCAGTGGTCGAAGGATAACGGCGTACCGGTAGGACCGGGCCGTGGTTCAGGTGCGGGGTCACTGGTGGCCTACGCGCTAAAAATTACCGACCTCGATCCGCTGGAGTTTGACCTGCTGTTCGAACGTTTCCTTAACCCGGAACGTGTCTCCATGCCTGACTTTGACGTTGACTTCTGTATGGAGAAACGCGACCAGGTTATCGAACACGTGGCGGACATGTACGGTCGCGATGCGGTATCGCAGATTATCACCTTCGGTACGATGGCGGCAAAAGCGGTGATCCGCGACGTAGGCCGCGTGCTGGGGCATCCGTACGGCTTTGTTGATCGTATCTCGAAACTGATCCCGCCCGATCCGGGGATGACGCTGGCGAAAGCGTTTGAAGCAGAGCCGCAGCTGCCGGAAATCTATGAAGCGGATGAAGAAGTTAAGGCGCTGATCGACATGGCGCGCAAACTGGAAGGGGTTACCCGTAACGCCGGTAAACATGCTGGTGGGGTGGTTATTGCACCGACCAAAATTACCGATTTTGCGCCGCTTTATTGCGATGAAGAGGGTAAACATCCGGTCACCCAGTTTGATAAAAGCGACGTTGAATACGCCGGGTTGGTGAAATTTGACTTCCTTGGCCTGCGTACGCTCACCATCATCAACTGGGCGCTGGAGATGATCAATAAGCGGCGGGAGAAGAATGGTGAGCCGCCGCTGGATATCGCCGCGATCCCGCTGGATGACAAGAAAAGTTTTGACATGCTGCAACGCTCGGAAACCACCGCGGTATTCCAGCTTGAATCGCGCGGCATGAAAGACCTGATCAAGCGTCTGCAACCTGACTGCTTCGAAGATATGATCGCACTGGTGGCGCTGTTCCGCCCCGGCCCGTTGCAATCAGGGATGGTGGATAACTTTATCGACCGTAAACATGGTCGTGAAGAGATTTCCTATCCAGACGTGCAGTGGCAGCATGAAAGTCTGAAACCGGTACTGGAGCCGACTTACGGCATTATCCTGTATCAGGAACAGGTCATGCAGATTGCCCAGGTGCTTTCTGGCTATACCCTCGGCGGTGCAGATATGCTGCGTCGTGCGATGGGTAAGAAAAAGCCGGAAGAGATGGCCAAGCAGCGTTCTGTATTTGCCGAAGGTGCGGAAAAGAACGGGATCAACGCTGAACTGGCAATGAAAATCTTCGATCTTGTGGAGAAATTCGCTGGTTACGGATTTAACAAATCACACTCTGCGGCCTATGCTTTGGTGTCATATCAAACGTTATGGCTGAAAGCGCACTACCCGGCAGAGTTTATGGCGGCGGTAATGACCGCCGATATGGACAACACCGAGAAGGTGGTGGGTCTGGTGGATGAGTGCTGGCGGATGGGGCTGAAAATCCTGCCGCCAGATATAAACTCGGGTCTTTACCATTTCCACGTCAACGATGACGGCGAAATCGTGTATGGTATTGGCGCCATCAAAGGGGTGGGTGAAGGCCCGATTGAGGCCATCATCGAAGCCCGTAATAAAGGCGGCTACTTCCGCGAACTGTTTGATCTCTGCGCCCGAACCGACACTAAAAAGCTGAACCGGCGAGTGCTGGAAAAGCTAATCATGTCCGGGGCGTTTGACCGCTTGGGGCCGCACCGCGCTGCGTTGATGAACTCGCTGGGCGATGCGTTAAAAGCGGCTGATCAACACGCGAAAGCGGAAGCCATCGGTCAGGCCGATATGTTTGGCGTGCTGGCGGAAGAGCCGGAGCAAATTGAGCAATCCTACGCCAGCTGCCAGCCGTGGCCGGATCAGGTGGTGCTGGATGGGGAGCGCGAAACGTTGGGTTTGTACCTGACGGGACACCCTATCAACCAGTATTTAAAAGAGATTGAGCGTTATGTCGGAGGCGTAAGGCTGAAAGACATGCACCCGACAGAACGTGGTAAAGTCACCACGGCCGCCGGGCTTGTTGTTGCTGCGCGGGTTATGGTCACCAAGCGCGGTAATCGTATCGGTATCTGCACGCTGGATGACCGTTCCGGGCGCCTCGAAGTGATGTTGTTTACTGACGCCCTGGATAAATACCAGCAATTGCTGGAAAAAGACCGCATACTTATCGTCAGCGGACAGGTCAGCTTTGATGACTTCAGCGGCGGGCTTAAAATGACCGCTCGCGAAGTGATGGATATTGACGAAGCCCGGGAAAAATATGCTCGCGGGCTTGCTATCTCGCTGACGGACAGGCAAATTGATGACCAGCTTTTAAACCGACTCCGTCAGTCTCTGGAACCCCACCGCTCTGGGACAATTCCAGTACATCTCTACTATCAGAGGACGGATGCACGTGCGCGGTTGCGTTTTGGCGCGACGTGGCGTGTCTCTCCGAGCGATCGTTTATTAAACGATCTCCGTGGCCTCATTGGTTCGGAGCAGGTGGAACTGGAGTTTGACTAATACAGGAATACTATGAGTCTGAATTTCCTTGATTTTGAACAGCCGATTGCAGAGCTGGAAGCGAAAATCGATTCTCTGACTGCGGTTAGCCGCCAGGATGAGAAACTGGATATTAATATCGATGAAGAAGTGCATCGTCTGCGTGAAAAAAGCGTAGAACTGACGCGTAAAATCTTTGCCGATCTCGGTGCATGGCAGATTGCCCAACTGGCACGTCATCCGCAGCGCCCTTATACCCTGGATTATGTTCGCCTGGCATTTGATGAATTTGACGAACTGGCTGGCGACCGTGCGTATGCAGACGATAAAGCGATCGTCGGTGGTATCGCCCGTCTCGACGGTCGTCCGGTGATGATCATTGGTCACCAGAAAGGTCGCGAAACCAAAGAAAAAATTCGTCGTAACTTTGGTATGCCGGCGCCAGAAGGTTACCGCAAAGCACTGCGTCTGATGCAAATGGCTGAACGTTTTAAGATGCCAATCATCACCTTTATCGACACTCCGGGCGCTTATCCTGGCGTGGGCGCAGAAGAGCGCGGTCAGTCTGAAGCTATTGCTCGCAACTTGCGCGAAATGTCTCGTCTGAACGTACCGGTGATCTGCACCGTGATCGGTGAAGGTGGCTCCGGCGGCGCGCTGGCGATTGGCGTGGGCGATAAAGTAAATATGCTGCAATACAGCACCTATTCCGTTATCTCGCCGGAAGGTTGTGCTTCTATCCTCTGGAAGAGCGCGGATAAAGCGCCTCTGGCGGCAGAAGCGATGGGGATCATCGCTCCGCGTCTGAAAGAACTGAAACTGATTGACTCCATCATCCCGGAACCGCTGGGCGGCGCTCACCGTAACCCGGAAGCGATGGCTGCATCTTTGAAAGCGCAACTGCTGGCGGATCTGGCCGATCTCGACGTGTTAAGCACTGAAGATTTAAAAAATCGTCGTTATCAGCGTCTGATGAGCTACGGCTACGCATAATCAGTAAATGTTCTGAAAAGGGTCACTTCGGTGGCCCTTTTTTATCGCCGCAGTTTGAGCTGGCTATGATTAAGGAAAGATTTTCCTGGAGGAACACCTGACGTCTTCTTACCCTCCGGGCGTGCCACTACTGATGGCGGGAGAAATACTGACCCAGAAGAGCTGTGCGGTGCCAGGTTTTCTGCTGCTACTTTGTTCGGTGGGTAAAGTTCCCCCGGTTTCGCAACGGATATTCACGGTGCGAAGCAGAATGAAGATGGTGTTTATCGCGTACGAGCGCTAAAAATAGCTGGATAACTTGCCAGACAAGCCAGGAGGCGAGTAACGTGCAGTTAACAAATAAAGGAGACGCTATGCTGGGGTTAAAACAGGTTCACCATATTGCGATTATTGCGACGGATTATGCGCAGAGCAAAGCCTTCTACTGCGACATTCTCGGTTTCACGCTGCAAAGCGAAGTCTATCGCGAAGAACGAGATTCGTGGAAAGGGGATTTGGCGCTTAATGGGCAGTATGTGATTGAGCTTTTCTCATTCCCTTTTCCGCCAGAACGCCCCAGTCGCCCAGAAGCTTGCGGCCTGCGTCATCTGGCGTTTAGCGTTGATAATATTGATGACGCGGTGGCGCACCTGGAAAGTCATAACGTGAAATGTGAAGCGATACGTGTCGATCCATACACGCAAAAACGCTTCACGTTCTTTAACGATCCTGACGGATTACCATTGGAATTGTACGAACTGTAAGGCTTGTCATTACGGAATTTGCCCGGTAACGTGCCGGGCATCATCACGATAAAGCAGCACCATTATGACACTCACGCTGAATACACATCTTCTTTCATCACGCCAGATTCTGGTGGCCTTTAGCGGCGGCCTTGATTCAACTGTTCTGCTGCATCAGCTGGTGCAGTGGCGGATGGAAAATCCGGGCGTCACTCTGCGCGCTATTCATGTGCATCACGGTTTAAGTGCCAATGCCGATGCCTGGGTTATGCATTGCGAGAACATCTGCCAACAGTGGCAGGTGCCGCTGGTGGTTGAACGAGTACAACTTGCGGAGGAAGGATTGGGTATTGAGGCCCAGGCCCGGCAAGCGCGTTATCAGGCATTTGCCCACACCTTGTTGCCCGGTGAAGTGCTGGTTACAGCGCAACATCTTGACGATCAATGTGAAACCTTTCTGCTGGCGCTCAAACGCGGCAGCGGTCCTGCCGGGCTTTCTGCCATGGGGGAAGTCTCAGATTTTGCCGGAACGCAACTCATCCGCCCATTACTTGCCCGCACGCGTGGAGAACTTGAGTTGTGGGCGCATGAACATGGCCTGCGCTGGATTGAAGACGAAAGTAATCAGGATGATACCTACGATCGTAACTTTCTGCGCTTGCATGTGGTGCCGTTATTGCAGCAGCGTTGGCCGCATTTTACCGAAGCAACGGCTCGTAGCGCCGCACTTTGCGCTGAACAAGAACGTCTTCTGGATGAACTGCTGGCGGATGATTTAGCACACTGTCAAACGTCGCAGGGAACGTTGCTGATTACGCCAATGATGACGATGAGCGATGCCCGTCGCGCGGCGATTATTCGTCGCTGGCTGGCGAAGTTGAATGCGCCGATGCCTTCCCGCGACGCTCTGGTGCGTATCTGGCAGGAAGTGGCGCTGGCGCGAGAAGATGCTTCTCCTTGCTTGCGCTTTGGCGCGTTTGAAATCCGTCGCTATCAGTCGCAATTGTGGTGGATTAAATCCTTTGTCGGGCAAAGCGAAACTATTGTGCCGTGGCAGATGTGGCAACAGTCGCTGGAATTACCGGCGGGGCTGGGAAGTGTACAGCTTACTGCGGGAGGCGATATTCGCTTTCCACGTGCAGACGAAGCGGTCAGCGTGCGTTTTAAAGCGTCAGGATTACTGCATATTGTCGGGCGCAACGGTGGGCGCAAGTTAAAGAAAATCTGGCAGGAACTGGGCGTGCCGCCGTGGTTGCGCGACACCACGCCGTTACTGTTTTATGGCGAAACGTTGATTGCGGCGGCAGGGATTTTTGTGACGCAAGAAGGTGTGGCTGAAGATGAGAACGGCGTAAGTTTTGTCTGGCAGAGAAACGCTTAGTTAAGTGAAAGCCGGATAAGACGTATCAAACGTCGCATCCGGCAAAAGTGAATCAGGACTCGCTCACCACCACTGTTCCGATTTCCGGGTGGCTAAAGCTGGTAATTTTATCCAGACGCAGCTCGCGGGGTTCGCCAGCGGCCTCGACAATCAGATATTCCACATTTTTGCGGGAGACTAAATCGCTGGCCTTCGCCTGCAATTTTTCGCCATCTTTCAGCTCCAGCGTCAGCATTAAATGGTGCTGGCAGGCGAGCTCAAGATTATCGTAATCATCACAATTGATTGGTTGATACGTATCATTCATTGACATAATCGCTCACCAGTAAGTTTGCAGCAGCGTATGCCGCTTTTTCCCTGACAGCTTCTGAAAGGGCATCGTCGGCTGCCATTTCATTCAGCACTTTCAAAACGCAGCCCAGCGCGTCTGGAACGTATCCTAAGTCTCCGCTGGCAATTTCCGCGTACCGCTTGCGTATTAACTCACAATATTTTTCCACATGCCCTCCTGTCAGTACTCTGACTTAACCGTGGATGCAAGTCTAAGCCTACGAAGATAAACTCTGTTTCGCAAGGTGACTATACCACACTCATTTCTGCAATATCAGCGTCGCAACTGCACGTATTCCGTTACAATGGCCTCCTGATTCGAAAGGAGTTTTCTTATGGCGCTTAAAGCGACAATTTATAAAGCGACAGTTAATGTGGCCGATCTCGACCGCAACCAGTTTCTCGATGCCTCTCTGACGCTGGCGCGCCACCCTTCAGAAACCCAGGAACGTATGATGCTGCGTCTGCTGGCGTGGATGAAATATGCCGATGAACGTCTGCAATTTACCCGTGGTTTGTGTGCTGATGATGAGCCGGAAGCATGGTTGCGTAATGATCATCTGGGGATTGATTTGTGGATTGAACTGGGATTGCCGGACGAACGACGGATTAAGAAAGCCTGCACCCAGGCCGCAGAAGTGGCGTTGTTTGCCTATAATAGTCGGGCAGCGCAAATCTGGTGGCAACAAAATCAAAACAAATGCGCGCAATTTGCCAACCTGTCAGTCTGGTATCTGGACGATGAGCAGTTGGCAAAAGTAAGCGCCTTCGCTGACCGGACTATGACGCTACAGGCGACGATTCAGGATGGCGTTATCTGGTTATCGGATGACAGGAATAATCTGGAAGTGAACTTAACTGCCTGGCAACCACCATCATGATTGTGATTTCCCGGCATGCAGTTATCCCCGATAGTGAGTATGAGATCACCGCTATTCGAGCGCAGGACGCGGGGGGGGCAGCATGTTAATAAGGCCTCAACGGCCATTCATTTGCGTTTTGACATTCGGGCCTCCAGCCTGCCAGAGTATTACAAAGAACGCCTGCTTGCCGCCAGCCATCATCTGATCAGCAGCGATGGCGTGATTGTTATTAAGGCACAGGAATATCGTAGCCAGGAGCTTAACCGCGAAGCGGCGCTGGCCCGACTGATGACGGTAATTAAAGAATTGACCACCGTACAAAAAGCCCGCCGACCAACACGGCCCACCCGCGCATCAAAAGAACGCCGGCTGGCATCGAAGGCACAAAAATCAACCGTGAAGGCAATGCGTGGCAAAGTGCGCAGTGGTCGGGAATAAAAAGAAGGAATGAAGAGTGAGAAAAGCGATAGTGACAGCGATGGCTGTAATCAGCCTTTTTACACTTATGGGATGTAATAATCGTGCCGAAGTCGAGATGCTTTCTCCGGCGCAGGCTGCTGAATTGAAACCGATGCCGCAAAACTGGCGCGGCGTGCTACCGTGTGCTGATTGCGAAGGTATCGAAACCTCTTTGTTCCTCGAAAAAGACGGAACCTGGGTAATGAATGAGCGCTATCTGGGCGCACGAGAAGAGCCTTCGTCCTTTGCTTCTTACGGCACCTGGGCGCGAACCGCCGACAAGTTGCTACTTACCGATAGTAAAGGTGAGAAGTCATATTATCGGGTGAGAGGCGATGCGCTGGAGATGCTCGATCGTGAAGGTAATCCGATTGAATCCCAGTTCAACTATACGCTGGAACCGACAAAATCCAGTCTGCCTGTGACGCCGATGACCATGCGCGGCATGTATTTTTATATGGCTGACGCGGCGACCTTTACCGATTGCGCAACGGGTAAACGGGTCATTGTCGCTAGCGATCCTCGCCTTGAGCGAGATTATCTGGCGATACGCGATACGGCAGAGAAACCCGTATTGTTGGCAATGGAAGGTCATTTTACTCTGGAAGAGAACCCGGACACGGGCGAATCGGTAAAAGTGCTGGTGGCGGATAAAGAGATTAAATTTATTCCAGGACAGGATTGCAGCAGCAAATAAAGAGAACCCCCGCGACAGGTCGCGGGGGGAGCAACAGTGTTATCAGCCTTTAATGGCTTTTAGCAGAAAATCGACGATATCACCGGTCTTGATTAACTGTTTCTCGCCATTACGACGATATTTGTATTCGATATCGTCATTGTCGAGGTTACGGTCGCCCAGCACGATGGTGTGTGGAATACCAATCAGTTCCATATCGGCAAACATCACGCCTGGACGCTCTTTACGATCATCCAGCAGTACTTCGATCCCCTGTGCACGCAGTTCGCTGTACAGTTTCTCAGCCAGCTCTTGTACGCGGAAAGATTTGTGCATGTTCATCGGTAGAATTGCTACCTGGAACGGTGCGATAGCGTCAGGCCACACGATGCCGCGTTCGTCATAGTTCTGCTCAATTGCTGCAGCCACTACGCGCGTTACCCCGATACCGTAGCAACCCATCGTCAGGATCTGGTTACGGCCATCTTCGCCCTGAACGGAGGCTTTCAGGGCTTCGGAGTACTTAGTACCCAGCTGGAAGATGTGACCGACTTCGATACCACGTTTGATCAGCAGTGTACCCTGACCATCCGGGCTTGGATCGCCAGCCACCACGTTACGGATATCAGCAACTTCTGGAGTAGCGACATCGCGATCCCAGTTGATACCGAAGTAGTGTTTACCGTCGATGTTAGCACCAGCAGCAAAATCACTCATTGCCGCAACGGTACGGTCAATTACTACCGGAATCGGCATGTTTACCGGACCCAGCGAACCCGGACCCGCTTTAACCACGGCGCGAATTTCTTCTTCAGTTGCGAAAGTCAGCGGGCTTGCAACCTGCGGCAGTTTTTCCGCTTTAACTTCATTCAGCTCGTGGTCGCCGCGCACCAGCAGCGCAACCAGCGGGAAGCTACTGCCTTCAACCGCTTTAACCAGCAGAGTCTTAACCGTTTTCTCAATCGGCAGATTGAACTGTTCAACCAGTTCGGCGATGGTTTTCGCGTTCGGCGTATCAACCAACGTCATTTCCTGAGTAGCAGCGCCGCGCGGTTCTTTCGGTGCGATAGCTTCTGCCAGCTCAATGTTTGCCGCGTAGTCAGAGGTGTCGGAGAAGACCACATCATCTTCACCACTCTGCGCCAGCACCTGGAATTCGTGAGAGGCGCTGCCGCCGATAGAGCCCGTATCAGCCTGAACGGCGCGGAAATCCAGCCCCATACGGCTGAAGATTTTACTGTAGGCTGCATACATTGCATCATAGGTTTCCTGCAGGGATTCCTGAGAAGTATGGAAAGAGTAGGCATCTTTCATCAGGAATTCGCGGGAACGCATCACGCCAAAACGCGGGCGAACTTCGTCACGGAATTTCGTCTGGATTTGGTAGAAGTTCAGTGGCAACTGTTTGTAAGAGCTGAGCTCATTACGAATCAGGTCGGTGATGACTTCTTCGTGAGTTGGGCCGAGTACGAACGGACGATCGCCACGGTCAGCAATACGCAGCAATTCCGGGCCGTACTGTTCCCAACGACCACTCTCTTGCCACAGTTCAGATGGCTGAACCACCGGCATTAACACCTCGATAGCACCGGCGTTGTTCATCTCTTCACGCACGATGTTTTCGACTTTTTTCAGGACGCGCACGCCGGTCGGCAGCCAGGTGTATAACCCGGAGGCCAGCTTGCGGATCATCCCGGCGCGCAGCATCAGCTGGTGGCTGATAACCTCGGCGTCGGCAGGTGTCTCCTTAAGAGTGGAGAGCAGGTATTGGCTAGTACGCATGTTGTTACGGTTCCAGTTGGAAGGTAGAACAGGCTCAAAGTGAGCCTGGGACAAAAAAAGTGATTTAGTTTACCAGTGCAAAAGAGATGTCAAAAGAGAAGGGCGTGAATTTAACGCGGTTCCAGCGCAAAGACTTCAAAACCGGCATCGGTGACGCGCCAGCGGACATTAAAATCATGCAGCCAGACGGCATAGGTTTTACCCGCTTCTTCACCTTTACGATAGGCTGGGCGCGGGTCCTGCGCCAGTACTTCACGAATAAACCGCGTTAACTGCGGATAACGCTTCTCCAGTGTTAAAAGCTGTTTTTTGACTTCTGTGGTAAAGCTCACTGCCATCTCTGCCGCTGGCGCACTTTGCGCATAGCTGGCGCTGGCATCGGGAAGCGATTCAGCAAAGGGGAGATACGGTTTTATATCTACCACCGGCGTACCATCGACCAGATCCAGACTGCCAAGCTTCAGAATCACGTTATCTTTATGGCAAACAACCTCTTGCAGCTCTACCAGCGACATACCAATCGGGTTAGGACGGAAAGTAGAGCGTGTGGCGAAAACGCCCATTCTGGCATTACCACCAAGACGAGGTGGGCGCACAGTTGGGCGCCAGCCGCCTTCCATTGTTTGATGAAAGACGAAAAGTATCCATAAATGGCTGAATGCTTCCAGGCCGCGAACGGCGTCGGCCTGGTTGTATGGAGCAATGAGATGCAGTTCGCCGTTAGCACTTTTTACCAGACCTGGCTGGCGTGGAACGGCGAATTTTTCTTTATAGGGCGAGCGAATAACGCCTATTTGCTCGAACTGGAAACTGCTCATTTTGCCGTAATGTTAAGCGCAGAACCGATACATACAGCCTGACGATAGCAGCCTGGCGTGCCGCTGGTGACTTCACAGCTATGCAGCAATACTGCGTTGGCTTTCATTTTAGAGGCGTTGATTTGCATCCGCTTACGTGCAGTTGGGATACTCGGCGGAGAGTCCTGATTAGAGGCCTGGCAAGAGTCGCCGCTCACTTCACCGAGATCGCGAAACGGTTTGCCGACTAATTCTTCAGCATTGGTATAAATTCGGACCGGCGTAGCGCGCGGCGCTTTCGGTTTTGCTGGCTCCGCTTTCGGCTGGGGTGCGGTGCTTTGAACGGGTTCGACAGGGGATCTGCTTAACATGGAACAGCCGCTCAGCATGAGTGCTAATAAACAGATCGGTAAAGCACGCATAGTATTTCCTCAATGTATGATCAAAACGTCAATATTGAATCAGGCGCTTATAAAAATAACAAGACGGGCAAGCGCCCGTCCTGAATGATATTACAAATTGTGGAAACAGCCTAAAAATTACCAGCCTTTAACTGCACCGCCGTTAAACACTTTGTTTGCCGCTTCGTAAACTTCATCAGACTGATAAGCCTGGACGAATTTCTTCACGTTTTCTGCGTCTTTGTTATCTTCACGCGTCACGATCAGATTCACGTAAGGAGACTCTTTGTCTTCTACGAAGATTCCATCTTTTGCCGGGGTCAGGCCAATCTGGCTGGCGTAGGTGGTATTGATAACTGCCAGTTCAATCTGAGCATCGTCCAGAGAACGCGGCAATTGTGGCGCTTCCAGCTCAACAATTTTCAGATTTTTTGGGTTCTCGACTACATCAAGAACGGTCGGCAGCAGACCAACGCCATCTTTCAGTTTGATTAACCCCACTTTTTGCAGCAACAGCAGCGAACGACCGAGGTTAGTCGGATCGTTGGGAACGGCAACCTGCGAACCATTCGGAAGTTCATCTAATGATTTAATTTTCTTGGAATAGCCGGCAATCGGATAAACAAAGGTATTGCCTACTGCTACCAGTTTGTAGCCACGATCTTTCAGTTGTTGATCGAGATATGGTTTGTGCTGGAAGGCGTTGGCGTCGATATCGCCTTTGCTCAATGCTTCGTTCGGCAGCACGTAGTCGTTGAAGGTTACCAGTTCAACGTCCAGGCCATATTTGTCTTTCGCGACTTTCTGTGCAACTTCTGCAACCTGCTGTTCGGCGCCGACAATCACACCGACTTTAATGTGATTCGGATCTTTTTCATCCGGGCCACAGCCTACCAGTGCCAGAGATCCAATCAGAGCTCCCACTGCCGCAAATGTTTTGAATTTGAACGCCATACTTTATTCCTTCTTCAATTATTTATGTTGTGTTGAACGTTACTTGCGAGTGACAGCCCGGACGATGCGATCGCCTGCGAACTGAATTAAATAAACCAGAATGACCAGTAATACCAGAACCGTATTCATGACAGTCGCGTTATAGCCGATGTAACCATATTGATAGCCAATCTGACCCAGGCCACCGGCACCGACTGCGCCACCCATCGCGGAATAACCAACCAGAGTAATCAGCGTAATGGTTGCGGCGTTCACCAGACCCGGAAGCGCTTCCGGTAACAGCACTTTACGGACGATCTGCATCGGTGTGGCGCCCATTGCGCGAGAGGCTTCAATCAACCCGGTTGGGATTTCCAGCAGGGCATTCTCGACCATACGAGCAATGAACGGCGCTGCGCCAACGGTCAGTGGAACAATCGCTGCCTGTAAGCCAATCGATGTACCGACAATAACGCGGGTGAACGGAATCATCCATACCAGTAAGATAATGAACGGGATGGAACGGAAAATGTTCACAATCGCAGATATGGTGCGATACAGCTTAGCGTTGGCAATAATTTGTCCCGGACGCGTGACATAAAGCAAGACGCCGACCGGCAGACCAATCACAAAACCGAAAAAACCGGATACGAAGGTCATTGCCAGCGTTTCCCATACGCCACGAACCAGTAACCACATCATCGGCTCAGACATAACCCAGTACCTCTACTTTTACATGGTGTTCCTGCAGCCAGGCAATGGCGGCTTGCGTATCTTGTTGTGTGCCGTGCATTTCAGTCAGCATGATGCCGAACTTCACGCCACCGGCGTAATCCATCTGCGCACTAATTATGTTGTTATTGACGTTGAAACGGCGCGCAGTTTCTGAAAGCAATGGCGCATCTACTGATTGGCCAGTAAATTCCAGACGTAGCATTGGCACGCAGTCAGTGAAGGGCTCTGTTTTTAAACGTGCCTGATAATCTTCCGGGATATCCAGATGCAGGGTCGACTGAATAAACTTCTGCGCCAGTGGTGTTTTGGGATGTGAGAACACTTCGCTTACCGTGTCCTGCTCGATCAGTTCGCCATTGCTGATGACCGCCACGCAATCACAAATGCGCTTCACAACGTCCATTTCGTGGGTGATCAACAGAATCGTCAAACCCAGACGACGGTTGATGTCTTTCAGCAGTTCGAGAATAGAACGCGTGGTTGCCGGGTCCAGCGCGCTGGTGGCTTCATCGCACAGCAATACTTTGGGATTGCTGGCTAACGCACGGGCAATCGCCACACGCTGTTTCTGCCCGCCGGAAAGATTTGACGGGTAGCTATCATGCTTATCGCCAAGACCAACCAGCGCCAGCAGCTCAGTCACGCGACGTTTGATCTCGTCTTTCGGCGTGTTGTCCAGCTCCAGCGGCAGCGCCACGTTGCCAAAAACAGTACGCGAAGAGAGTAGATTAAAATGCTGGAAAATCATGCCAATCTGGCGGCGCGCTTTGGTCAGTTCGGATTCTGACAGCGTGGTCAGCTCTTGACCGTCGACCAGCACGCTACCCTCGGTTGGGCGCTCCAGCAGGTTTACACAACGGATAAGCGTACTCTTACCCGCGCCCGAGGCACCGATAACGCCATAAATTTGTCCAGCAGGCACATGCAGGCTGACGTTATTCAACGCCTGAATGGTGCGGGTGCCCTGGTGGAACACTTTGCTGATATTCGAAAGTTTTATCATTGATATTTATTATCGTAATTAAGTTAGCCGTGGCATTTTCGTCTGCCTGATACGGTCAAAGCCGTCAACGAAATGGATGTTAAGGCATCCAGACGTCTAAATCAATCAGGTTTATACGAAGAGCACTTTCTTGCTGGTCGAAACATGCGATACTAACGCGACATACCTTATTAAGGAGCTATAAAAGGTGGCGAAGAGCGTACCCGCAATTTTTCTTGACCGTGATGGCACCATTAATGTCGATCACGGCTATGTTCACGAGATTGACAACTTTGAATTTATCGACGGTGTCATCGACGCGATGCGCGAGTTAAAAAAGATGGGCTTTGCGCTGGTAGTGGTGACTAACCAGTCTGGCATTGCGCGCGGTAAATTTACTGAAGCGCAGTTTGAAACGTTGACTGAGTGGATGGACTGGTCGCTGGCGGACCGCGATGTTGATCTGGATGGCATTTATTATTGCCCGCATCATCCGCAAGGGAGTGTTGAAGAATTTCGCCAGGTTTGCGATTGCCGCAAACCGCATCCAGGGATGCTTATCTCGGCACGCGATTATTTGCATATTGATATGACCGCTTCTTATATGGTGGGCGATAAATTAGAAGATATGCAGGCAGCCGCTGCGGCGAATGTCGGAACTAAGGTGCTGGTGCGTACGGGGAAACCTGTTACTCCAGAAGCGGAAGACGCGGCGGATTGGGTGTTAAATAGCCTGGCAGACCTGCCGCAAGCGATAAAAAAGCAGCAAAAACCGACGTGATGATTAAAAGGTGAGCTGTTGAAATAAAAATGCATTTTTTTGCTTGTCTTCCTGAAACGACTCCCTATAATGCGCCTCCATCGACACGGCGGATGTGAATCACTTCACACAAACAGCCGGTTCGGTTGAAGAGAAAAATCCTGAAATTCGGGGTTGACTCTGAAAGAGGAAAGCGTAATATACGCCACCTCGCGACAGTGAGCTGAAAGCTGCGTCGCAACTGCTCTTTAACAATTTATCAGACAATCTGTGTGGGCACTCGAAGATACGGATTCTTAACGTCGCAAGACGAAAATGAATACCAAGTCTCAAGAGTGAACACGTAATTCATTACGAAGTTTAATTCTTTGAGCATCAAACTTTTAAATTGAAGAGTTTGATCATGGCTCAGATTGAACGCTGGCGGCAGGCCTAACACATGCAAGTCGAACGGTAACAGGAAGAAGCTTGCTTCTTTGCTGACGAGTGGCGGACGGGTGAGTAATGTCTGGGAAACTGCCCGATGGAGGGGGATAACTACTGGAAACGGTAGCTAATACCGCATAACGTCGCAAGACCAAAGAGGGGGACCTTCGGGCCTCTTGCCATCGGATGTGCCCAGATGGGATTAGCTTGTTGGTGAGGTAACGGCTCACCAAGGCGACGATCCCTAGCTGGTCTGAGAGGATGACCAGCCACACTGGAACTGAGACACGGTCCAGACTCCTACGGGAGGCAGCAGTGGGGAATATTGCACAATGGGCGCAAGCCTGATGCAGCCATGCCGCGTGTATGAAGAAGGCCTTCGGGTTGTAAAGTACTTTCAGCGGGGAGGAAGGGAGTAAAGTTAATACCTTTGCTCATTGACGTTACCCGCAGAAGAAGCACCGGCTAACTCCGTGCCAGCAGCCGCGGTAATACGGAGGGTGCAAGCGTTAATCGGAATTACTGGGCGTAAAGCGCACGCAGGCGGTTGATTAAGTCAGATGTGAAATCCCCGGGCTCAACCTGGGAACTGCATCTGATACTGGTCAGCTTGAGTCTCGTAGAGGGGGGTAGAATTCCAGGTGTAGCGGTGAAATGCGTAGAGATCTGGAGGAATACCGGTGGCGAAGGCGGCCCCCTGGACGAAGACTGACGCTCAGGTGCGAAAGCGTGGGGAGCAAACAGGATTAGATACCCTGGTAGTCCACGCCGTAAACGATGTCGACTTGGAGGTTGTGCCCTTGAGGCGTGGCTTCCGGAGCTAACGCGTTAAGTCGACCGCCTGGGGAGTACGGCCGCAAGGTTAAAACTCAAATGAATTGACGGGGGCCCGCACAAGCGGTGGAGCATGTGGTTTAATTCGATGCAACGCGAAGAACCTTACCTGGTCTTGACATCCACGGAAGTTTTCAGAGATGAGAATGTGCCTTCGGGAACCGTGAGACAGGTGCTGCATGGCTGTCGTCAGCTCGTGTTGTGAAATGTTGGGTTAAGTCCCGCAACGAGCGCAACCCTTATCCTTTGTTGCCAGCGGTTAGGCCGGGAACTCAAAGGAGACTGCCAGTGATAAACTGGAGGAAGGTGGGGATGACGTCAAGTCATCATGGCCCTTACGACCAGGGCTACACACGTGCTACAATGGCGCATACAAAGAGAAGCGACCTCGCGAGAGCAAGCGGACCTCATAAAGTGCGTCGTAGTCCGGATTGGAGTCTGCAACTCGACTCCATGAAGTCGGAATCGCTAGTAATCGTGGATCAGAATGCCACGGTGAATACGTTCCCGGGCCTTGTACACACCGCCCGTCACACCATGGGAGTGGGTTGCAAAAGAAGTAGGTAGCTTAACCTTCGGGAGGGCGCTTACCACTTTGTGATTCATGACTGGGGTGAAGTCGTAACAAGGTAACCGTAGGGGAACCTGCGGTTGGATCACCTCCTTACCTGAAAGAACTGTACTTTGCAGTGCTCACACAGATTGTCTGATGAAAATGAGCAGTAAAACCTCTACAGGCTTGTAGCTCAGGTGGTTAGAGCGCACCCCTGATAAGGGTGAGGTCGGTGGTTCAAGTCCACTCAGGCCTACCAAATTTGCACGGCAAATTTGAAGAGGTTTTAACTACATGTTATGGGGCTATAGCTCAGCTGGGAGAGCGCCTGCTTTGCACGCAGGAGGTCTGCGGTTCGATCCCGCATAGCTCCACCATCTCTGTAGTGATTAAACAAAAAATACTTCAGAGTGTACCTGCAAAGGTTCACTGCGAAGTTTTGCTCTTTAAAAATCTGGATCAAGCTGAAAATTGAAACACTGAATAGTCGAAAGATTATTCGTGAGTCTCTCAAATTTTCGCAACACGATGATGAATCGAAAGAAACATCTTCGGGTTGTGAGGTTAAGCGACTAAGCGTACACGGTGGATGCCCTGGCAGTCAGAGGCGATGAAGGACGTGCTAATCTGCGAAAAGCGTCGGTAAGGTGATATGAACCGTTATAACCGGCGATGTCCGAATGGGGAAACCCAGTGTGTTCCGACACACTATCATTAACTGAATCCATAGGTTAATGAGGCGAACCGGGGGAACTGAAACATCTAAGTACCCCGAGGAAAAGAAATCAACCGAGATTCCCCCAGTAGCGGCGAGCGAACGGGGAGGAGCCCAGAGCCTGAATCAGTGTGTGTGTTAGTGGAAGCGTCTGGAAAGGCGCGCGATACAGGGTGACAGCCCCGTACACAAAAATGCACATGCTGTGAGCTCGAAGAGTAGGGCGGGACACGTGGTATCCTGTCTGAATATGGGGGGACCATCCTCCAAGGCTAAATACTCCTGACTGACCGATAGTGAACCAGTACCGTGAGGGAAAGGCGAAAAGAACCCCGGCGAGGGGAGTGAAAAAGAACCTGAAACCGTGTACGTACAAGCAGTGGGAGCCTCTTAATGGGGTGACTGCGTACCTTTTGTATAATGGGTCAGCGACTTATATTCTGTAGCAAGGTTAACCGAATAGGGGAGCCGGAGGGAAACCGAGTCTTAACTGGGCGTTAAGTTGCAGGGTATAGACCCGAAACCCGGTGATCTAGCCATGGGCAGGTTGAAGGTTGGGTAACACTAACTGGAGGACCGAACCGACTAATGTTGAAAAATTAGCGGATGACTTGTGGCTGGGGGTGAAAGGCCAATCAAACCGGGAGATAGCTGGTTCTCCCCGAAAGCTATTTAGGTAGCGCCTCGTGAATTCATCTCCGGGGGTAGAGCACTGTTTCGGCAAGGGGGTCATCCCGACTTACCAACCCGATGCAAACTGCGAATACCGGAGAATGTTATCACGGGAGACACACGGCGGGTGCTAACGTCCGTCGTGAAGAGGGAAACAACCCAGACCGCCAGCTAAGGTCCCAAAGTCATGGTTAAGTGGGAAACGATGTGGGAAGGCCCAGACAGCCAGGATGTTGGCTTAGAAGCAGCCATCATTTAAAGAAAGCGTAATAGCTCACTGGTCGAGTCGGCCTGCGCGGAAGATGTAACGGGGCTAAACCATGCACCGAAGCTGCGGCAGCGACGCTGATGCGTTGTTGGGTAGGGGAGCGTTCTGTAAGCCTGTGAAGGTGTGCTGTGAGGCATGCTGGAGGTATCAGAAGTGCGAATGCTGACATAAGTAACGATAAAGCGGGTGAAAAGCCCGCTCGCCGGAAGACCAAGGGTTCCTGTCCAACGTTAATCGGGGCAGGGTGAGTCGACCCCTAAGGCGAGGCCGAAAGGCGTAGTCGATGGGAAACAGGTTAATATTCCTGTACTTGGTGTTACTGCGAAGGGGGGACGGAGAAGGCTATGTTGGCCGGGCGACGGTTGTCCCGGTTTAAGCGTGTAGGCTGGTTTTCCAGGCAAATCCGGAGAATCAAGGCTGAGGCGTGATGACGAGGCACTACGGTGCTGAAGCAACAAATGCCCTGCTTCCAGGAAAAGCCTCTAAGCATCAGGTAGCATCAAATCGTACCCCAAACCGACACAGGTGGTCAGGTAGAGAATACCAAGGCGCTTGAGAGAACTCGGGTGAAGGAACTAGGCAAAATGGTGCCGTAACTTCGGGAGAAGGCACGCTGATGGTAGGTGAAGCGACTTGCTCGTGGAGCTGAAATCAGTCGAAGATACCAGCTGGCTGCAACTGTTTATTAAAAACACAGCACTGTGCAAACACGAAAGTGGACGTATACGGTGTGACGCCTGCCCGGTGCCGGAAGGTTAATTGATGGGGTCAGCGCAAGCGAAGCTCTTGATCGAAGCCCCGGTAAACGGCGGCCGTAACTATAACGGTCCTAAGGTAGCGAAATTCCTTGTCGGGTAAGTTCCGACCTGCACGAATGGCGTAATGATGGCCAGGCTGTCTCCACCCGAGACTCAGTGAAATTGAACTCGCTGTGAAGATGCAGTGTACCCGCGGCAAGACGGAAAGACCCCGTGAACCTTTACTATAGCTTGACACTGAACACTGGTCCTTGATGTGTAGGATAGGTGGGAGGCTTTGAAGTGTGGACGCCAGTCTGCATGGAGCCGTCCTTGAAATACCACCCTTTAATGGCTGGTGTTCTAACGTTGGCCCCTTATCGGGGTTGCGGACAGTGTCTGGTGGGTAGTTTGACTGGGGCGGTCTCCTCCTAAAGAGTAACGGAGGAGCACGAAGGTTGGCTAATCCTGGTCGGACATCAGGAGGTTAGTGCAATGGCATAAGCCAGCTTGACTGCGAGCGTGACGGCGCGAGCAGGTGCGAAAGCAGGTCATAGTGATCCGGTGGTTCTGAATGGAAGGGCCATCGCTCAACGGATAAAAGGTACTCCGGGGATAACAGGCTGATACCGCCCAAGAGTTCATATCGACGGCGGTGTTTGGCACCTCGATGTCGGCTCATCACATCCTGGGGCTGAAGTAGGTCCCAAGGGTATGGCTGTTCGCCATTTAAAGTGGTACGCGAGCTGGGTTTAGAACGTCGTGAGACAGTTCGGTCCCTATCTGCCGTGGGCGCTGGAGAACTGAGGGGGGCTGCTCCTAGTACGAGAGGACCGGAGTGGACGCATCACTGGTGTTCGGGTTGTCATGCCAATGGCACTGCCCGGTAGCTAAATGCGGAAGAGATAAGTGCTGAAAGCATCTAAGCACGAAACTTGCCCCGAGATGAGTTCTCCCTGAGACTTAGAGTCTCCTGAAGGAACGTTGAAGACGACGACGTTGATAGGCCGGGTGTGTAAGCGCAGCGATGCGTTGAGCTAACCGGTACTAATGAACCGTGAGGCTTAACCTTACAACGCCGAAGGTGTTTTGGCGGATTGAGAGAAGATTTTCAGCTCAGATTCAGAGTCCGAAGGGTTTTACGCTGAGACAAGGCGGCAAATGAAGCGAAGGAAGGAGCATACTGAAGTATGTGACTGACTTTCGGGAATGCAGCCGGCGCAGTATCAGTGGAAAAGACACAGGACAGAGCACAAAGAATTTGCCTGGCGGAGATAGCGCGGTGGTCCCACCTGACCCCATGCCGAACTCAGAAGTGAAACGCCGTAGCGCCGATGGTAGTGTGGGGCTTCCCCATGCGAGAGTAGGGAACTGCCAGGCATCAAATTTAGTAGTAAGCCGGTCATAAAACTGGTGGTTGTAAAAGAATTCGGTGGAGCGGTAGTTCAGTCGGTTAGAATACCTGCCTGTCACGCAGGGGGTCGCGGGTTCGAGTCCCGTCCGTTCCGCCACTTATTAAGAAGCCTCGAGTTAATGCTCGAGGTTTTTTTTCGTCTGTATTTCTATTATTGCCAAAACCGCAAAAATCCTCTGCGTTTTACGCTCTTTTTTCGCAACAGTCTGAAGCTCATAATCGTCTCAGTTAACGAACATTGCATTAAAAGAGGCATATTATGGCTATCCCTGCATTTGGTTTAGGTACTTTCCGTCTCAAAGACGACGTTGTTATTGCATCAGTGAAAACGGCGCTTGAGCTTGGCTATCGCGCAATTGATACCGCACAAATCTATGATAACGAAGCAGCTGTAGGTCAGGCGGTTGCAGAAAGCGGCGTGCCACGTAATGAACTCTACATCACTACTAAAATCTGGATTGAAAACCTCACTAAAGACAAACTAATCCCGAGTCTGAAAGAGAGTCTGCAAAAATTGCGTACCGATTATGTTGAGCTGACGCTAATCCACTGGCCATCACCAAACGATGAAGTCTCTGTTGAAGAGTTTATGCAGGCGCTACTGGAAGCGAAAAAACAAGGGCTGACGCGTGAGATCGGTATTTCCAACTTCACGATCCCGTTGATGGCGAAAGCGATTGCTGCTGTTGGCGCTGAAAACATCGCCACCAACCAGATTGAACTCTCTCCTTATCTGCAAAACCGTAAAGTGGTCGATTGGGCTAAGCAGCACGGCATCCATATTACTTCCTATATGACGCTGGCTTATGGTAAAGCGCTGAACGATGAGGTTATTGCTCGTATCGCAGCGAAACACAATGCGACTCCGGCACAAGTGATTCTGGCGTGGGCTATGGGGGAAGGTTACTCAGTAATTCCTTCTTCTACTAAACGTGAAAACCTGGCGAGCAACCTGCAGGCAGTTAATTTACAGCTTGATGCTGAAGATAAAAAAGCGATCGCCGCACTGGATTGCAACGACCGCCTGGTAAGCCCGGAAGGTCTGGCTCCTGAATGGGATTAAGCCTCTCTGACAGCTCCTCCGGGAGCTGTTTTTACATGCTCGCTAAGGAAATCGATAAAAGCCCGGATGCGCGTACTTACCGCACGGTCGCTGTAATAGACGGCGCTGAAGGGCATTTCTACCGGCAGTACTTTGTCTGCCATTAACTCTACCAGTTCGCCACGAGCGATTTCTCTATCGATCATATAGTCGGACAAACACGCAATCCCGTTGCCACTCAAGCAAAGTTGTTTCAGTGTTTCCCCACTATTGGATGACAAACCATACTTCACCTCATGTAATTGCCCATCGCAACAGGCTATCGGCCAGGTATTGAGGGAAGCAGGTTCAGTGAATCCCAGGCAAACATGTTGCTTTAAATCGTCGATAGTTTCTGGTTTCCCGTAGCGGGCAATATAGTCAGGGGAGGCGATAATTTTTCGATAGCTGGTAAACAACGGCCTGGCTCGCAGACTGGAGTCTGTCAACGTACCAGCACGAATCGCGACATCCACTTTTCTTTCAATCAGATTAATAATGGTTTCGGAAGAGACTAACGACAAAGTCACTTCCGGATAGCGTTCACGAAATGGCTTAATTAACGGCATCAGGAAGTGTAGCACCACGGGTGTCGCGGCATCTATTCGCAACAGCCCGCGTGGCATATTACGAGTTTCCATAATTTCTGATTCTGCTGCCGCCATCTCCTGTAAAATCGACTGTACGCGACGAAAATAACGTTCACCTTCCTCCGTCAGGCTGAGTTGCCGCGTGGTGCGATTAAGCAAGCTGACGCCAAGTTTCATTTCAAGCTTTTTTACCGCCCGGCTTACCGCAGAGTTCGCTTGTCCTAATTGTTCAGCCGCCCGGCTAAAACTTCCGCTCTCGACCACCGAAACAAAAATGGCGAGTTCTTCCGACGTAGCTTTCATTTTTGCACCTGTCGCAAAATATTAGAGGTATTTTGAATCTATTTGTTATTAAACCATTCAGATAGATGATATGTCATCCAATTTATAAGCGTTATGAGCGAGTAAAAAACTGTCGATGTAAGCGTTCACTTACAAAACAATATGCAGTTGTTCGTTGAAAGAGTGAGCTAAAATCCCTATAACAGTAGAACCCTCCCGAGTGCGGAAGGGTTGACGTAATAGAGGTTTCAAAGTCTAAAGTGCGAAAAAACACCTATGCCATGCGCTATGTTGCTGGACAACCTGCGGAAAGGATTTTACCTCCGGGGTCTTTTGCGAGCATTGGTCAGGCATTACCACCCGGTGAACCACTAAGTACAGAAGATCGTATTCGGATCCTGGTGTGGAACATCTACAAACAACAACGCGCTGAATGGTTGTCGGTATTAAAGAACTACGGAAAAGATGCGCACCTGGTTTTATTACAGGAAGCACAGACGACGCCAGAGTTGGTGCAGTTCGCGACCGCTAACTATCTTGCCGCCGATCAGGTGCCCGCTTTCGTGCTACCACAACATCCTTCCGGCGTAATGACCCTTTCGGCGGCGCATCCTGTTTATTGTTGCCCATTACGCGAGCGTGAACCTATATTGCGTCTGGCGAAGTCAGCGTTGGTGACGGTTTATCCATTGCCAGACACACGTCTATTGATGGTAGTAAATATTCATGCAGTTAATTTCAGTCTGGGTGTAGATGTCTATAGTAAGCAGTTACTTCCTATCGGAGACCAGATTGCACATCACAGCGGCCCAGTCATTATGGCGGGAGATTTCAATGCCTGGAGCCGTAGAAGGATGAACGCGTTATATCGCTTTGCGCGGGAAATGTCGCTGCGCCAGGTACGCTTTATGGATGACCAGCGCCGTCGGGCATTTGGCCGCCCGCTCGATTTTGTCTTCTACCGAGGTTTGAACGTCAGCGAAGCTTCTGTACTGGTGACTCGCGCTTCTGATCACAATCCGCTACTCGTTGAATTCAGTCCCGGCAAACCTGATAAATAAGGTAAGTCTGGTCTGCCTGGGCAGACCAACTTTGGCGCTGCCCTATGGGACGCGAGAATGCACACGCCAGACGTATTAGTGAATGCTATACGCGTTTACCAGCGATACCATCATGGTTGAAGCACATAAAGCGGCGTAAATGAAAAAGGCACCGGGGGAATCGGTGCCTTTTTGTTATCTGGTTTGTCAGGAGTCAGGCATGTTGTTGTTTTTCACAAACAACGTCAACTTATCGCCTGGTTGCAAATTTGCAGTATCGTTGTTCCAGCGCATCACATCTTTGATGTTCACGCCATGACGCTTAGCAATACTTGAAAGCGAATCGCCTTTGCGCACACGATACGTGATACTGTCGCTGTTGTTTGCCAACCGTTGGGCGCTATCACCAGCACCAATTGTCAGACTTTGGCCTGGTTTCAGCTTAGAACCGCGCAGATTGTTCCACTGCTGCAAATTCCTGGTGCTTACGCCGAGACGTGAAGCGATACTTGAAAGCGTGTCGCCAGAGCGTACGGTGTAAACACGGCTGTTAAGCGGCGTATTGTCGGCAACCAGTGTCGACTGTACGTCTGCAATTTCACCTGAAGCCAGGGATTCACGTAGTTGATCCGCATGCTTCTTTGGCACCATCACGTACTGTGGACCACTTGCGCCCAACGTGGATCCTTTCACGCCTGCGTTGAATGTCTTCAGTTTGCTGACGGAAATCCCCGCCATATCTGCAACCTTCGCCATTTCAACCGGGCTGCTCAGGTGCACACGCGCCAGAGCGCGGCTTTCATCGGTCGTCGGCAGACGTACGCCATAACGTTTGCTGTTTTTGAGGATATCACTCAATGCCAACATTTTAGGCACGTACTGCTTCGTTTCCTGCGGCAAGGGTAACGACCAGAAGTCTGTGGATTTGCCACGCGCTTTGTTCGTTTTGATTGCCTTCATGACCCGACCTTCGCCGCTGTTATAAGCCGCTACGGTCAGAAGCCAGTCGCCGTCAAACATCTTGTTCAGACGCTGCATCATGTTCAGTGCGGCTGTTGTTGAAGCAACAACATCGCGACGTGCGTCATAATTGCGGGTCTGTTTCAAACCATAATTGCGCCCCGTGCTCGGAATGATCTGCCAGATACCTGCGGCATTGGCGCCAGACGTCGCGTGAGGATCAAAAGCGCTCTCCACTATGGGTAGTAGTACCAGCTCCATAGGCATGTTACGTTTTTTAACTTGCCCGGCTATCCAGTACATATACGGCTCTGCCCGTAAAGTTACATCGTGGAGATAGCTCTTATTGCGTAAGTATTTCTGTTTTTGTTCGCGAATCCGGTCGTTTTCCGGAATTCCCATCTTTAGCTCGTCGCCTATGAAAGCCCACAAGTCACCATCTGGCGCGATAGACGTCCCATCGTCCATCCATCGTGCCTGACTTGTAAACTTTGCTGCTTCCCCTTGACCAGCCGCAGAAAGGCTCTGTGCATGCTGCTGAACGTTACCGGTACCCTGGCAACCTACAAGCAGGACAGAGGCGAGTAATATCGCTTTTGCCTTCATGTGTGTGTCAATAGTTGCTTAAAAGACGACCGATCATAGCGGCGAACGAAGCCGATGACAAGAAAGTTTTATCAGAATCTATCTTTCTTTGACCTTAACCAGGCAAAACGTTCTTCAGGGTGTTGCAATAATGTTTCTTTGTTAATTACGTTAATTAAATCAATATCTTCCGTTCTTAAAAAAACATTAATTTGTCGCTCATTTTTCAGAATTACGGGCAGTGTCATTTGATTTTTAGCCCGTAACTCCTTAACTTTACGATAATAATCATTTATGGACAAATCGTGCGGAAGAATACTCAAGGCAAACTTCATATTTGATAACGTATATTCATGAGCACAACATACCAATGTATCGTCAGGTAACGCACTTAACTTTTTAAGTGATTGATACATTTGGAACGGTGTCCCTTCGAATAACCGACCACAGCCACCAGAAAACAGCGTATCGCCGCAAAATAGATAAGGTTTGCTGAAGTAACAGATGTGTCCCAAAGTGTGACCCGGTGTGGCAATTACACTAAATTCATGCCCCAAAACGAGGGCAGTTTCGCCATCTTTGACTACGAGCGTTGTTCCCTTATCTTGTGTCTCTTGTGGGCCATACACCACAATTTGCGGAAATTTTTCCACCAGTTTTTTCACGCCGCCAACGTGATCGTGGTGATGGTGGGTGAGAAATATGGCCTCCGGTTGCCAGTTATTGGCGGCAATGGCCTTTAATACTGGCTCTGCGTCTCCGGGATCGACAATCAGGCAACGACCTGCTTCATTAGTCAAAACCCAGATGTAATTGTCATCAAAGGCGGGAATACTGTTAAGATTCATAGATTACCTCTCAGTGTGAAACGGAAGGTTGTGATGAAACCGGCAAGAGTCTCTCAAACTGTCGTGGCTCCCGATTGCTGGGGCGATTTGCCCTGGGGAGAGCTTTATCGCAAGGCGCTGGAGCGCCAGCTCAACCCGTGGTTCACTAAAATGTATGGTTTTCATCTGCTTAAGATTGGTAATTTAAGCGCAGAAATCAATTGCGAAGCGTGCGCAGTTTCTCATCAAGTGAATGTTTCTGCGCAAGGAATACCCGTTCAGGTGCAGGCGGACCCACTTCATCTTCCTTTTGCCGATAAATCCGTCGATGTTTGTTTGCTGGCACATACATTGCCGTGGTGCACCGATCCGCATCGTTTATTGCGTGAAGCCGATCGGGTATTGATTGATGATGGCTGGCTGGTCATTAGTGGCTTCAATCCCATCAGTTTAATGGGATTACGCAAACTTGTGCCGGTATTGCGAAAAACATCGCCCTATAACAGCCGGATGTTTACTCTGATGCGGCAACTGGACTGGCTCTCTTTGTTGAATTTTGAAGTGTTACACGCCAGCCGTTTCCATGTTCTCCCGTGGAACAAACACGGCGGAAAACTGTTGAGCACGCATATTCCTGCGCTTGGTTGCTTACAACTTATCGTTGCCCGGAAACGGACTATTCCTCTGACGCTCAACCCGATGAAACAAAGTAAAAATAAACCACGGATCCGCCAGGCGGTTGGCGCCACCCGGCAATGTCGTAAACCACAGGCTTAAACTTCGACTTGATATCCTGTATCTTCCCGCGTGGGATTCATCGCCGCGGCACGAGCCAGTTCATCACAGCGTTCGTTTTCCGGGTGTCCGGCATGGCCTTTAACCCATTGCCATTTGATTTGATGCTGACCCAACGCGGCATCGAGACGTTGCCAGAGATCGACATTTTTTACCGGTTTTTTATCTGCTGTTTTCCAGCCACGTTTTTTCCAGTTGTGGATCCACTGGGTGATCCCCTGGCGGACGTACTGGCTGTCGGTACTCAAAATGACTTCGCAATGTTCTTTTAATGCTTCCAGCGCGACAATAGCGGCCATCAACTCCATACGGTTGTTGGTGGTGCGGGTGTAGCCTGCGCTAAAAGTTTTTTCGCGTCCACGATAGCGTAAAATAGCACCGTAGCCTCCCGGTCCTGGATTACCCAGACACGAACCATCGGTGAAAATTTCTACCTGTTTAAGCATCTCTGGTAGACTTCCTGTAATTGAATCGAACTGTAAAACGACAAGTCTGACATAAATGACCGCTATGAGCACTGCAATTACACGCCAGATCGTTCTCGATACCGAAACCACTGGTATGAACCAGATTGGCGCGCACTATGAAGGCCACAAGATTATTGAGATTGGTGCCGTTGAAGTGGTGAACCGTCGCCTGACGGGCAATAACTTCCATGTATATCTGAAACCCGATCGACTGGTGGACCCGGAAGCCTTTGGCGTACACGGTATTGCCGATGAGTTTTTGCTTGATAAGCCCACGTTTGCCGATGTGGCTGATGAGTTTATGGACTATATCCGTGGCGCGGAGCTGGTGATCCATAACGCAGCGTTCGATATCGGCTTTATGGACTATGAGTTTTCGCTGCTCAAGCGTGATATTCCGAAGACTAATACCTTCTGTAAGGTTACCGATAGCCTGGCGGTAGCGAGGAAAATGTTTCCCGGTAAGCGCAATAGCCTCGATGCGTTATGTGCTCGCTACGAAATAGATAACAGTAAACGAACGCTGCACGGGGCATTACTCGATGCCCAGATCCTTGCCGAAGTTTATCTGGCGATGACCGGTGGTCAAACGTCGATGGCTTTTGCGATGGAAGGTGAGACGCAACAGCAACAAGGTGAAGTAACAATTCAGCGTATTGTGCGTCAGGCAAGTAAGTTACGCATTGTTTTTGCGACAGATGAAGAGCTCGAAGCGCATGAAGCCCGTCTCGATTTGGTGCAGAAGAAGGGCGGAAGTTGCCTCTGGCGGGCATAATTATCCATAAAAGGCGCTAAAAATAGTATGTTGGGCGATTTTTGCAGCAAACGATTCAAAAGGTAAGAAAAACCGTTGACGAAGGACGAGGTAATCCGTAATATTCGCTCCGTTCCCAACGGAACACAACGCGGAGCGGTAGTTCAGTCGGTTAGAATACCTGCCTGTCACGCAGGGGGTCGCGGGTTCGAGTCCCGTCCGTTCCGCCAAATCCTCTCATGATAATGAGTTCAAAGAGTCGCAACTTTCTAAGTTTGCGACTTTTTTGTATCTAAATTTTGTCACTCTCCTTCTGATATCTCTTTTGGTTGTGGTGCTGGTGCGTTAATCGCTTGTGTAACCCTATTCATTCGTATCCCGGGTATTATCAATTCATTCATAGTAAATATATTTACCATACTATGTTTTTTATTTTTATATTCATTATATGAATTTGTAATTGATATTATTTTGTTTTTGTTCTGATTGTGGTGGGATATATAATCAGAATCGGATATTATGATAATTAATACAGGCGAGGGAGTGTCCGGTTATGAATTCCAAAGTAGTTTGTTGTTTATGTGTGATGTTTTCACTTCTTGTGGGGTGTGCCTCAAAATCTCCTATTGATGCAAAGAAAAAAAACGCTCCAACTGAAAAAAACATGAGTAAAAACTCAAGCTCGCAACTGACCGATAAAGATCTTTTTGGAAATGAAACCACGCTGGCGGTTTCGGAGGAGGATATTCAGGCGGCGCTTGATGGAGAGCAATTTCGCGTGCCGCTCAACTCCCCTGTGATTTTGGTGCAATCAGGTAGTCGCGCGCCAGAAGCCATTATGCAGGAGGAGATGCGAAGATATTATACTGTCGCCACATTTTCAGGTATTCCAGACAGACAAAAAGTACCGACTTGTAGTAAAAATAAAGATGAGAACCAGGATATCGCAGCCGCTGAAAATATGAACTGGATGCAGGCGCTGCGTTATGTCGCTGCAAAAGGACATCAGAAAGCCATTATCGTGTACCAGGATACATTACAGATCGGAAAATACGACCCTGCACTGAAATTAACTGTGTGGTCCGACTACAAAAGTGAAAAACTGACCGATACGATATCGCTGCGCTATCTGGTACGATTCACGCTGGTGGACGTGGCAACCGGCGAATGGGCTACCTGGTCGCCGGTAAATTATGAATATAAAGTGCTTCCACCACTGATCAGCAAGAATGAAGCCAGTACGACTAATGTGACAGAGCAGCAAATCATGCAACTTAAGCAAAAGACATATAAAGCAATGGTAAAGGATTTGGTTAACCGCTATCAATAATAAATTATATCTGCCGCCAGTAACTTCTGGCGGCAATGGAATGGTACAAAATTCTTTGTATAAGAAATTTTTCCTGACAAAGGAAGTACCACAAATAAGAAAGGACATATAATTCTAAGTTCAAACTATTTATTTTAAGATGGTTAACTATTTTAAGTTCTTAATCATCCCGATGAGAAATATATTCATTATTACATTCCATGCCGTTTTTAATATAGGTTGCACCAGGGAAAATTCCTTTGTTATTACTGCAGGGGTGATAATGAGCATTGACGTATCCTGTGACAAAGGGGGCCATTAAAGGTGCTATGGCGATAGCTATTAATAAAAAAGTAAGAGTTAACTGCATTGTTATATCTGTGGCGAAATTGATAATTTTCGTTTTTTTGATTAAGAATGATTTTATTATCGTAAGTAAAATTACATGAATGTTTAAAAAGGAAAACGATATGAAACCAAAGCATAGAATTAACATTCTCCAGTCGTAAAATATTTCCGTACAGCCTTTTATTATTGAATACAGAGGTTTAATACCGGTAAAAAATAAAGATGCATTGAATGCAGGAAAAAATAATATGGCTATAAAAAACATCGAAAGAAAGTCTTTCAATTTAACATGTAAACGCATAGTTAATCCTTATACCACGGGGGGAGTGTTAAGAACATACATAAATGGAGTCATGCTTTCCCTTTTCCATTTGTCAATTTCCTGTTGCCGTTTTAGTCCATCTCTAATCGCATCTTTTAATTTTTCTGATAAATGGTATTGAGTATCGATTTCATTTAAAACAACTGTACACACTATCCCTGTCAGTAAAATTGCTCCCCCTACAAGAATTACTGGAAAGCCAAAACTAAGACAGGCAAAAGAAGCCAGGCTTCCAATAGCGGTTGCAGCACCGCCTGCAATCACTGCTTTAACAACATCCATAGAAATATCGCCAAGAAAATTAACCAGATCCCGCTCAGAACTCATAATAAATTCTATGGTTCTCCAGGCTACTGAAAACCAAATACAGAACTTAACTCCTTTTATTGATTCAGATAAAGATCCTCGCCAGCCAATAGCGAGCTCCAGCACTTGAGGTGCTCGTGAAGAGAAAATATATTTACCAAGTTTTTCTAAAAGCCAGGGACTGGATGTTGTAATTTTTATATACTTCTCTCCAAGTATTTCAAAATAACTGGCTCTTGTATGCTTTAAAGTATTAAGATTAAATATGATTTTCCCATTTTCATCAAGCCCAGTCGTTAACTTACCCGCGTTAGATAACCAGGCGAGTGTATCTTTTATACCTGAAGGATGTGTAGTGATAAAATGAATGTAATCAAATGATGTTATTGGCTTGAGTATTTTTTTTGCAACTTCAAGTGTCAAGAGAATAACATGATGAGTGTTCTGACGCCTTAACTCATCAATGAGAGGAACATCGTCAAGATAAGGGTGCTGAGGTACTAGCTGGTTTATCGGTTGAGACCCCCGAAGAATGTCACCCACATAATCAGCCCACTGTGCATTCTGTGTGTTTTTATTATTCCTTAAACCAGCCATTTTATCTCTCCACAATAGAAAGTTATTATATTATTACTGTATACGATCCTGCCATTTACTCATTGCATTTGTCCCGGCTAATGTATGCTCCCATGAAATTGTTTCATAAATAAATGTAATTCTTTCCTGTGGCTCCAGTTCTTTTTCCAGGACAGCATGTGGTATGACAAAATCAATGCTTGATATTCTGGCTTTTGACAGGTTTATTTTATAGTAAGGCTGGTAAACGCCCGCTTTACTGGTCCGGTAGAGTATAAATTCGCACGTTGTCATTATTTCATTGTCACTTATCGCTTTTGCCAGTAATGGCGAAGATTTATCAACGGGCTTGGTTATGGTCAGCTCATGATGATTGACATTCTGACTTCTTGATATGGAGTGCATTAGCGCATAAACCATGATCTGATCTTTATGCTCTGGCTGTGCTTTGTTTCCGATAGAATCAAGCGTTGAACAACTCGCTGAAATCAGCCCTTGTGTTTCCCCACTCAACGATAAATAACTCATATTTGCCATGATAATCTCCTTTAATTAAATAATTCTTTTCCTGACGTGGTCCCGGTTGTTTCCTCCTGCATCACGTTATTCTTCAGCAGCAGCCAGCGACTTAATACGCCGTCGAGTCGCTCATTAATTTGTTTTTCCAGCGCATCTGTATTCTGCTTTTGCGCACGGGCATCCTGGTACTGCGTCAGCAGAGATTCCAGAGGCGTTTCCTGCCCTAGCCCCCGCTCCGCCTGCCAGATAACATTTTTGATGTAGGAAAGGGTTAATCCCTCTTTCTCGCGCTGCATCACGAGATCTGCAAAGTCATGTAAGTCCTGACGGGTCTGTAACCAGCCGCGTAACTGTGGGCTGTTCTGTGCGCGGATTTTCAGCGTCTCATTCCACTGTGCAGTGGCCTGCTGCTGTTGCAGGCTTTCCGGCCAGCGACTGTCGGCAACACGCATCATCTGCATCCCGGTTTCCAGCGGTTGTACCGGAGAGGCATCAAGAAGTTGTCGTAGCCTGTGTTCATAGTTTTTGAGTTCGGGCGATGCCATCCAGACTGTTGCCGCACCCTGTGCGGTATCACTGACCTGGGTGAGTTGTTGCTGCATGGGATAAACCTGCCACCACCAAAGAGCAGCGGCAACAGCCGCAGAGCAGACAATACCCGCGATAAAGCCTTTCGCTGCACAGCCCTGCTTTGCCTCTCTGGTCGGTAGTGTGCTGTTAACCTGTCTGTGCACCTCCACCTTCATTTCCGGCAGCTCGGGGGGGAGCGGCATTACCGTTTCTGTTGCTGGTGCAGTGCTATTTTCTGGGGCATAAACCAGCGTTCTGACTGTGGTCTGTGCGGCGTTCTCAGTGTTGCTCTTCGGCTGAGGGGCAAGCCGTTTACGCGTGTTTTGCATAAAATAGAGCAGATTCTCCACGCGCGGAACGCGCTTCAGCTCCACCTGCTGGAGCTTGTCGCAGATAAGCTGCAATGCTCGCTCTGTGCGGTAGATCAGCGGCAGATCAGATTCTGCAAAGGAGATTTGCTGGCGCAGGATATTGCCGGTGCGGGAGTTGAACCAGTCCAGCATTTCAGTGCGCGCCGGGCCGCTTTGCGGCCAGAACTTATCCCAGTCATGGCTAATCATTGCCGCCAGCAGTTCCGCACCTTCGCAAAAGCCAGCCAATCCCTGTGTCCGTGTCCGGGCAAGCGTGTAGTAGGTGGCGGTGTGCAGGTCCACGCCGTTGCTTTTAAAAATCGTCAGTGCCAGCGACTCCACCAGTTTCCAGTTCAGCTCCGGCTGTGACGGATGACTGGCTTTGTTGATTTCCTCGCGGATAGCGCTGAACTCCGGTAGCCCGCGCGGGTCGCTGCCGGTAACAATAGTTTGTGTCAGTACGTTATTATTCATCCCTGCTTCCTCAGTACAGCGTGTCAGACAGACTAAACTGGCTGAACAACCCACCACTGAACGGGTTATCTTCCGTATCGGTATGCACGCGGTAGGTCATTGCGCCACTGTCCACGCTAAAGCGCACAGTAAAGTTGCCATCCTGTACTCCGGTTAGCTGTCCGGCTCCGAACAGGCGGAACTGCGCCCATGGCCCACTGAAGCTGATACTGCGCGGTGCTCCGCCGCGGGTTCCTATCAGTGTTAGTTTGCTTTCATTACCTTCCCGCATGTTATTCGGCCATACCAGATGGGCGGAATAATTGCGTCCCTGGCTGTAATCGACTAACTGACCGTCAAGGTTCAGTACGCTGCGACGTTTGTTGCCGGAAAGTGATACGGTTTCCACAGCAAAGGAGGTCCCCAGGCCGTTCTGTTTGCTGAAGAAGATGTCACGGATTTTCTGCGCGGTGTTCAGTTGCTGAATAATATCTTCACGGATAATGACGCTGTTATCGCCATCCTCCAGATGCAGGTCATTGTCGATAAACAGCTTCAGATTCTGCTGATAGAAAGTATCCAGTATGCCGTCCGGTTTAAAGAAACGCTCAAATGCATCCAGTGACGCATCCTGTGCAGAACGAGGATTAAACGGATAGTTATTTGCCAGTTGCTCGTTAAACGGTTTTACCACGCTATCGCGCCAGTCCACTTCCATATAGTGAATAGCTTCCACCATCACGACATGCCAGGCCTGGTCAGCTAGTCGGCCTATCCAGCGGTTGAGTGGCGCTGGCAGAGTTTTTGCCATCTGGCGGGTGGCGAATATCGGATCGCTGCTGTTCTGGTCAAGGCGTAACTGGACGGCTTTCAGCGCCGATTTTCCCGGTACAGGCGCGTTCTGGATCGCCAGCAGATAGCGGTGCAGCTCTGTTAACTGTTGGTACACCGCCTGCATCGTACTTTCTTTATCCTTTTGTACCGCGAGTGTACTGTTTTCTGGGGCGAATTCATGCCCCAGACGGGTAAGTAACTGGTAGTCCGGCTCTGCCAGAGCTTCTTCCCGCTCTTTGTCAGAGAGTTTTTCAGAAAAAACGCCTGGTTGTGTGTTGTCTCGTAATACAGTCAACGCCCGCTGCAAAGGCTGATCACCGCTGATCACCTGCTCCAGCGCCCCGGTCAGTTGCCCGATGGACTCAAAATTGCGGATATTCAGGTTGTCCATCCCGGCCCGCCAGGTGGCGGTGTAGTCGCTGATATACTGTTCTATCAACTGGCGCTGGATTTCCGCGCGGTCGGTCTCACTGTATTTCACGCTGCGGGTAAGGTTGAGTACCCAGGAATCCATCGCCGTCAGTTCAACCAGCTCATCGCGCTGTTTTACAAAATAGCTTTGCAGGCCGTAACGGGTAAGAAACTGGGGAACAACCAATTTGTTATCATCGGCAGACCTAAAAACCTGGTCAAATGTTGGCCCTACCTGGTCACGGAGGTTGAGGTCAGCAGGCAGCACGCCCAGTGCCCGTGTTTTCAGGCTCTGGTAAACCCGCTGGTAGACAGGCAGTTTGTTCAGTTCTTTCTGTGCTGCCACGACTGGCTTGTCATACGGCGTCCAACGGCTGATAGCGCCACTGTCGCCAGCCAGGCGCTCTGCGTGCCAGTCAGTGTGTGCAAGTGCGTAGTCAAGATGGGACATCAGTTGTGTCTGAATATCACGCTGGCCGTGGAATTTTTCGCTCCAGCGTTTAGCCATATACTGTTTCACCACCTCATTATTGCGCCCGCTTTTGTCCTCCAGCATTCGCATTACGCGCAGCACGGCGAGTTTTGCCTCGCTTTCTGGCGGCGCGGCGTTTATCTCTTTGACCAGCCCGTTAAATAGCGAAGGCAGGTAACGCTGCTCCAGTAACTGCAGGTAGGTCTGCTCCACATAAGGGCCGATGCGTCGTCCCTGATACAATCCCATATCAGCCAGACGGCTGCGGTTGCCCCAGTCGCCGTAGGCCAGTGTGGCATCACGCACCGGGTTCAGTAGCGGCAGTTGCAGGTTGCCATAGTCATCTTCCCCCTGCGGAGGCGGCACATCCATAAAGACTTTTGCCTGCTTAAGCACAGTAATGCCGGACTGATAGTTACCGTTGTAATAGTGATGCCAGCCGATAATGAGCAGCAGTGCTGCTACACCGCCTGTAATAGAGAAGATCGTCAGGCGACGACGGGAACGCATTAGCCAGGTGCGGCTCTCCGTTGCCAGATTAGGCTCTGCGAGTAATGCCTGAGAAAACAGACTGCGGGTGAAATAGGGCGCGGTGTCCACCAGGGGCCAGGACGCCAGTGGGTTATTGCCTAGTCGGTACTGGCGGGCGGCTGACTGAGTGAAAATATCATCCATCTGTCCACGTTGCAGCGAGGAGGTGAGATAAACGCCGCGCAGCATCACGTTCATATTTTCGCCGTCAAGCAGTCCTTCAAGCAGTGATGCCAGCGGTTCACGGCTTCCCTGCATCTGGCGGGAAAAGCTAAATAGAGACGCTCGGGAATGGTTCTGAGCGACCATCAGGTCCGGCAACGCCAGATTCATTCGATCCACCCATGTTTGCCAGAAAGCATTCAACTCTGTTCGCCAGTTGTCATTTTCATGGGCTCGATGGGTGAATGTGACACCCAGAATCGCATCACGATCCTGCCTGTTTAATGACTGGAACAAGGCGGCAAAACCTTGTAATAAATCAAGGCGGGTCAGTACAACGTAAACCGGTAACTGGCAATGAAGATGCTGGCGTATATCCTGCAAACTGCTGCGCAGTATTTGTAAAAGATACTCACGGCGGCGTTTGTCTGCGGTCAATAGATCGGGTAAATCGAGAGTCAGAATAATCCCGTTCAGAGGCTGACGTGCGCGCTTTTCCTTCAGCCAGCCGAGGGCATGTTCCCACAGGTGGCGATGCAGGATATCCGCATCAGCGGAAGCGCAGAGTGTGCCGTCGATATCAAAGAGCACGGCCTGTTTACCGACATGGGGAGTGAGGTACAGGTGTTGTTCTGCACCGTGTGCGCCCTCCGGGGCATAAATAATGTCAGACGGAAAACCTTCCCGCAGTAACGTGGTTTTACCACTACCAGCAGGGCCGATGACCATATACCAGGGGAGTTGCCACAGGTAACGGCGGTTGTCGAGATGGCGTTGCAAGTGCAGCAACCAGCGATCAAGGTAACGTTGCTGGGCGTTCAGTTCCACACTGAGCGGATTAACGGCCTCTTCGCGCTGTTGCTTTTGTATTTTTTCAAGCTGTTGCAGGCGTTTCATGACCCGGACGGTAAGCCATACAAGAGCAATAATTCCCCATATCGCCGTCGCCAGCCAGCGGTTAGCCAGAGGTTTGAGCCACTGTTCTTCATACAGCGTCCAGGTCGGGCCTTTCCACCAGATCCATACCAGCAGAAAGAACCACACCAGTATCAGCAGCCAGAAAGCGGAGACTTTAAACCGGGGCATTGCCGGTCGCAGGGCTGATTTGAGTCCGCTGAATAATCGCGGGGTCGGTAATCTGAACACAAAAACTCCTGTTCTCTTTTATTGTTCTGCCGTGAATTTATGTTCGAGTTGCTTAAGCAGGGATGGCTCCCAGTCCGTGACCATCATTTGCGTTCCCATCCTGAACAATATCCTGTACTGCTGTTGCGCAAGCTGTACCAGCCCTGCTTCTTCCATAAGTTGCGCGCCAAAATACTGACGGTGAAACTGGTCGCGGGGTTCACCTGCGGGCAATGTGTCCAGATATCGCAGGGCGGCTTCTAGTCCTTGTTCATCAAAACACGCCTGCGCAGCTTGATTATCTTCATTACTACTCGTTTGTGTGGCCGGGCTGCCAGTTGAAGACGCAAGCCACTGCTTCGTTTTTTCTGAAACGAACGGTGTGCGGTCGTTAAATAGCAGAGCGGCGAGAGAGGGCAGACGACTAAGAAAAGAGACAACTTCATCGCGGATGGCATCGCCTACGGTCATATAACCAAGATGGTGCGCTATTTGTGCAGAAAGGCAGTGACCATCCAGCCACCAGGGCGCCAGCAACACGCTTTTTTCCACCTGCTGCCACAGCACCATATCTGCGTTGGCAAGTCGCGACTGGTAATCCGCAATCATATCGGCAGAGACCGCGGCTAGCGGGGTTCGTCCGTCCTTTTCTGCCTGAGGGAGGCTGGTGATGGATTGCCACAGGGCATGACGACGTAGACGGTAGCCCTGCGGCGAGTCCGGCTGGCGCTCGCATAAAATGGTCGCCACTTTCAGCAGTGTATCGCGCCAGGCTTTATCATCGTGGTTGTCGATGGTAACCAGCGTGGCTGGATTACCGGATTGTGTCATGCCGCTTTCCGGCATGACGGTAGTCTGCGGTGTGTTTCCTGGGATTGCTGGAGTGGAGGAGGGAACAGGGGAAGTGCCATTAAATGCTCGCTGATACAGGGCAAAAAGATCATCCGTCGCCTGCGCCAGTTCCGGTACATTATGTGACTGCCAGCACTGTGCGAGTTTCGCCAGTTCACCCAGCAGCGCGTCGCGTTGTGCTGTGACGGCACTTTTCGCAAAAACCGTAATGCCCGCCTCGAAGCGTTTAATAACCTGGCTGGCAAAGCGTTTTTTATGCGCCATATTCTGTGGAGCTGCCACTGTCCAGTAATGCTCCATATACAGCGTCAGCAGGCGCAGTGCCTGGAGCGGATCGCCTGCATGTTGCAGGGTTCTCAGCAGATGCGCCAGCAGGCGAAAATCCTTGCTCTCCGAAGCCAGAAGGAGCAATCCCCTTTGCTGGAGTTCCGGGATATTCAGCTGACTGTGGGCCAGAGACCCTAGTTTGACGATTTCGCCGTCGATATACTCCCAATCCGGGTTATCGTCTTTCAGCGCCGATGCCTGTTTTTCTTCCGGTAGTTTTTCCAGCAGGTGCGACATCCAGACATTTGGATCGCGTAAGTCCATTGCCATATTTTTATTCCCCCGCCCAGTGGCAGGCGTCGCGTAGCGGTGCAATGACCTGCGACAATCCATCAATGTTAAAAGTCAGTTTCCCTGCAGCCGAATCTGCGCCGGTATCAATGATCAGTGTTTTTGCCCCGAACAGTTGCTTAATTTCATCAATCCCGGACAGCCCTCTGCTGGACTCCAGCAGGACGCCGTTCTCACGCACAAACCAGTGGCTGCGCAATGCCCGGCTGTCAGCATCCAGAGTGATGGCAATATCATGGGCATCCAGAGGATGCATCAGCGCCACCTGCATCCGGGTGATATTGTCCACACAACTGAACATCAACACCGGGCGTGGCGGAACATGACCGATAGCCGGGGTGGTTATCACCACTGTCTGGCGTTCACCAGGCACTTGCGTCATCAGCAGCTCTGTGGTGTTGCCCTGGCGGCGTTTTTCCTGTTCTGTGGCGCGAGTCCAGGCTTCGCCCACAAAGCTGGCTTTGACCAGTGCGGTGTTGCCAAAGTTGGGCTGTTCCGGCGCAAGAATACGGTCATAACAGTCAAGCCGCTCCAGCGCCGCGGGCTCCCGCCGACAGGACTGCATGGCCTGTACCGTGGTTGTTGCATCCGGCGGTGCCGCTGTGGCGGCGGCTACCGCCACAGCGACCATTGACGATGTTTCTGCGGGAGTGGCACTGGCGGGTAAGCCCGCGATCAGGCCCGCGATAAACCATCCTGTCTGCCGGAAAACGCGCAACCTGTTCATAAAATCGCGTCATCCTCTGTGACGGACTCATCGTCCCGAGCATCTTCCACATCTGCCGTAAATGCACCGTCTGTCGCCGACAGGCGAATCCGGGCAATCGCCGTGTTCGCCGCCATTTTCTGCAACAGTAGCAGCGAGAGCGGTGGCAGCATGTCACCGTCGATGACCGATTCGAGCATCCTCGCGCCGTTTTCCGCGCGGGTGACGCGGCTCATGATTTCATTCGTCACTTCCGGTTCAATAATCACCTCCGCGGCAAAGCGGCTGCGCAGCACGTTATCCAGGCGGGCCAGTTTTCCGGCAATGATGGTGACGAGCGTCTCTTTCGACAGCGGCAGGTATGGCACCACTTCCATACGCGCCAGCAGGGCAGGTTTAAAGAAGTCAGCCAGTACCGGATACAGGGCTTCCTGCATGGTCTCCGGGTCATCGGCGTGTTCGACAATCACCTGGTAGCCGAGGTTGGAAGTGAGGAAGAAGACGATGTTTTTACAGTCAATCAGGCGGCCTTCGCCGTCTGCCATCTCGCCCTTGTCAAACGCCTGGTAGAACAGGTTGAGCACATCCGGGTGTGCTTTTTCCACTTCGTCGAGCAGCACCACCGAGTACGGTTTCTGGCGAATGGCTTCAGTCAGTACGCCGCCTTCGCCATAGCCGACATAGCCAGGAGGTGAGCCAATCAGCCGCGAGACGGTGTGTTTCTCCTGGAACTCAGACATATTGATGGTGGTCAGGTACTGGCGACCGCCGTAGAGCAGCTCTGCCAGTTGCAGGACGGTTTCGGTTTTACCCACGCCGCTGGGGCCAGCCAGCAGGAACGCGCCGAGCGGGCGTCCCGGACGGCGCAGGTCGGCGCGCGCGGTCAGCAGATGTTTATGCAGGCTGGCAATTGCCAGGTCCTGGCCTTTGATGGTGTCGCCCAGCCATACCGGCAGGTCGGTGATGACCGACATTTCATTCTGCGACAGGCGGTTAAGCGGCACGCCGGTCCATTCGGCAATCACCGCCGCAATCTGTTTTTTATCGACGTGCGGGGAGATCAGCAACTGGTCGTTATGCAGGGCGTCCAGTTGGGCCGTGAGCTGTGCCAGCCGCTGTACTGGGGAAACCGTTTCTGCGGTTTCTTCCGGCTGTGCGCTGCCAGCTTCATCAGCCGGTGCGACACCGATATTATCCTGTTCTGACTCTGACGGCGTATCCTCCACGGCATCTGCGTCCGACAACGACGCCGCATTGTCTTCTGCAACGCCCAGCAACTGCTGGCGCAGCGCGATAATCTCCCGGACCAGCGCCTGCTGCTGATGCCAGGCGGCTTCCAGTTCATCCAGTGCCGTCAGTGTTTCATCGTACTGCTCCAGCACCCCGGTCATCCGTGAGGTGTCGGTACGCAGCCCGATGCGAAGCTCGCGCTTAAGCTGGCGAATTTCCGCCTCCTGCTGGTGGCTCAGGGTGGTCAGTGCCGAGATTCGCTTTGGTGGCGATGAAAGGTTGATTGCTACACGGGCGCAGGCGGTATCCAGCACATCAATGGCTTTGTCCGGCAACTGACGCCCGGAGAGATAACGCTCGCTTAATGTTGCTGCGGCCTGTAAGGCGTCATCATCAATCAGCACGCCGTGAGACTGTTCATAGACCGCCGACAGGCCGCGCAGAATAATGGTGGCCTCGGCGGCGTTGGGTTCGCTGACCTTCACTAACTGGAAGCGACGTGACAGGGCGGCGTCTTTCTCGAAATATTTTTTGTACTCGCTCCAGGTGGTGGCGGCGATGGTTTTCAGCTCGCCGCGCGCCAGCGCCGGTTTGAGCAGGTTGGAGATATCCAGCCCGCCCTGCTGGTTGCCCGCGCCAATCAAGGTATGCGCTTCGTCGATAAACAAAATGACGGGGACCGGAGACGAAATGACTTCTGCCATCAGCCCCTTGAAACGTTTTTCGAATTCGCCCTTCACCGACGCCCCGGCCTGCAATGCGCCCAGGTCAAGGGTCATGATATCGGTGTTTTTCAGCTTGTCCGGCACCTGGTCTGCCACGATGCGCAGCGCCAGCCCTTCAATCAGCGCGCTTTTACCCACGCCCGCTTCGCCCACCACCACCGGGTTGTTTTTTCGGCGACGGCAGAGAATATCGATCATCAGGTCGATTTCGTGGTCACGGCACAGTACCGGGTCAAGCCCGCCGTTACGGGCGTCTGCGGTCATGTTTTTGGCGTAGCGGGCAAGCAGGCTGTCAGCGGCGTCCGTCAGTGTACCTGCGCCTTTACCCTCTGTATCCGGTACGACTGATTCCGCCGACTCCAGTGTCCATTGCGCAAAGTCCTGTTGCAGACGGTCACGGTTAATGCCGGTCAACAGCCGGGCGGCAGCGGGCGGTATGTAACGTAGCGGTGAATGCAGCAGGGCCAGCAGCAACACGCCGCCGCGCAGCTCGCTGTGCTGCATTTCTGCCGACGCCAGCAGCCAGCTTTCTTTCAGCCACTCAACCAGCATCGGAGAAAACGCCGGGTAGCTGTCCGCAGAACGGGCGGTTGGGTATTTCTCCACCGTCAGCGCCAGGTGTAACTCTTCCATGCCAATATCGCTCTGCCGGGTAATAACCCGCAGGTCACTGCGCGGCATGGCGAGCATCTGCATAAGCACATGGCTGACGGTAATTTCCGCGTAAGCGTCAACGGAGCACCGTATTGACGCTTATTTATTGGTGAGTACTACGTTCCATGGCAGGAGTTCGTCAACACGGTTGGAGGGCCATTCCGGCAGTACGCTCAGAATATGGCGCAGATACGCTTCCGGATCGATACCGTTCAGACGGCAGGTGCCGATCAGCCCGTACAGCAGTGCTCCACGCTCGCCGCCGTGATCGCTACCGAAGAACACGTAATTTTTCTTTCCGAGACAGACTGCACGAAGCGCTCTTTCCGCTGTGTTATTGTCCGCTTCTGCCAAACCATCATCACTGTAATAACAGAGGGCGTCCCACTGATTCAGTACATAGCTGAACGCTTCGCCCAGTCTGGATTTTTTCGACAGCGTGCCATTCTTCTCCACCATCCATTCATGCAGCGACGTCAGTAACGCTTTGCTTCGCTGCTGCCTGGCTGCAAGACGCTCTGACTCTGGTAATCCCCGTATTTCATCCTCGATGGCGTACAGTTCACTGATTCGCTTCAGGGCTTCTTCTGCCGTCGCACTTTTGCTGCTGATGTATACATCGTGGATTTTTCGCCGGGCATGGGCCCAGCACGCAACTTCTGTCAGTGCACCACCTTCACGTTCTGCACTGAACAACCTGTCGTAACCTGTGAACGCATCCGCCTGCAGGATACCCCGGAAGGGGCGAAGGTGTTGCTCCGGGTGTTTTCCCTGCCGGTTCGGCGAGTACGCGAACCAGACCGCTGGAGGAGATGACGAACCCACATTGCGATCATCCCGGACATACGTCCAGATACGCCCTGTTTTCGCCTTTTTCTGACCCGGTGCCAGTACCTTTACCGGTGTGTCATCAGTGTGAACCTTGCGGGTATTCATTACATAACGGTACAGGGCATCATTCACCGGTGTCATTAACTGGCAGCACGCGTCAACCCAGTTGGAGAGTAAGGCCCGGCTCAGTTCGACACCCTGGCGGGCAAAGATTTCACTCTGACGATACAGTGGCAGATGTTCGCAGTATTTTCCCGTTAACACGCGGGCAAGTAATCCGGGGCCCGCGATACCACGCTCTATCGGGCGGGACGGCGCCGGTGCTTCAACAATACAGTCACATTTTGTACAGGCTTTTTTTACCCGTTCTGTGCGGATCACTTTCAGGGCACTGCTCACCAGTTCCAGCTGTTCAGCGCTGACTTCCCCCAGATAATCCAGCTCACCGCCACACTCCGGGCAACAGCTTTCTTCTGGCTCCAGGCGGTGTATTTCACGGGGAAGGTGTGCCGGTAACGGACGACGATGGCGCGACTGTCGCAACTGGCGGGGAACCTGAGGATCGTCTTCCCGCCCACTGTAACGATCGCTGTCCTGTTCACGTTGTTTCAGCAGAGCCTCAGCCAGTTCAACTTCACGACGCAGTTTTTCAGAACGGGTACCGAACAGCATCCGGCGCAGTTTTTCTATCTGAGCCCGCAGATGTTCTATTTCCCGTTCATCTTCTTCGATCTTTTCTTCGGCACGTGCCAGTGCAGAGCGCAGGAAGGCCTCCGTCTCTTCAACCAGACTCAGTTGCTGGTCTTTCTGACGGAGCTGGCTTTCCAGTTCTGCAATGCGAATGAGGTATTTCTGACTCATGGCCGTTTTTATAATGCGGCCAGGCGTTTTTTACAACATTGTCAGTGCGTTAAGGCGGGATGTTTTTGGCTGACGCCAGTCCAGCTTATCGAGGAGCATTGCCAGTTGCGAGCGGGTAATGGATACCTTGCCGTCACGTACCGCAGGCCAGATAAACTGGCCTTCCTCCAGGCGTTTGGTGAACAGGCACAGACCATCAGCATCAGCCCAAAGAATTTTAACGGTGTCACCCCGTCGGCCACGGAAGATAAACAGGTGACCGGAGAAGGGATTATCATTCAGCACATGTTGTACCTGTTCTCCCAGTCCGTTGAAGGATTTACGCATATCGGTAACGCCGGCAACGAGCCAGATACGGGTACCTGATGGGAGTGAGATCATCTTCCCCTCCCGGTCAGTTCACGGATCAACACCGTGAGCAGCTCTGGCGATGGATTTTCCAGCGTCATGTTACCGTGACGGAATTCCACCTTGCAGGAACTGGCACTGACTCTGGTCTGAGTGGAAGTGGATAAAGACGGCGCAATGGCCGCCACAGGTTCTTTCTGCTCATCCGGCGTTATTTCTACAGGTAATAATTCAACGCCAGTGTCAGAAGAGGTCGTTACCGGAAGACGCCGCGAAACACGCCCTTCGTTCTGCCAGAGCCTGAGCCATTTGAAAATAACATTATCATTGACGCCATTTTCACGTGCAATCTGTGCAACACAAGCTCCAGGTTGTGATGCCAGTTCCACCATACGAAGTTTGAATTCATTCGAATAGTTTTTACGAGGTTCTTTTCGCCAGTCCTGTAATTCCATACTTAGATGTCCGTCTATATCAGATGGGCGTCTAAGTTACCAATTCTCGTCTGATGGCTACATACGGCGGTCAGTTTACGCTTACATTTCCGCTGCCTGCTGGCTCATACATTCTGAGGCGGCCATCTCCAGCGCCTGGCGGGAGAACAGGTTAAGCCGCTTTACCAGTGCGGGAAGATCAATCTGGATCATAGATGTCCTTATCGAAGTAATTTGTTTAGCTGGTGCAGAATGTCCTGTGTCTGGCTATCCAGTCGCAGCAGATAAAACAGGTAGAAAAACGCCAATACGACAACGCCACCACCCAAAATATGCTTAATGGTCAGGCGGTTGATTAACTGATAACGCTCCCCCTGGTTTTTTTTATTCTGGTGTAACAGCGGAAAGGGCGCATCGCCGCGCAGTTTATGCAGAACGTGGTAAAGGCGGCGGTAGATCTGTTCAAATTCTCCTTGATCCTGCGTTGCCACTTTGTAGCGTCCGCGAAAACCCAGAGAAAAGCAGATCCAGAGAAATTCCAGCAGATCCTGGTAGCGTTTAGGTTCACGGATCAGGCGCTCCAGCAGGATGAAAACTTTCTCGCCACCCCAGGCTTCATTGTGGAAATGGACCAGCAGTGACTGTTTGATCCACTCGTTCTTGTTCGACCAGCCATTGCCGAGGGCCGCTTCATCAATAAAGGTGCAGAGGATGTAACGAAATGAAATAATCACGCCAGGTTCGTAGCCCTGCTCCTGAAGCAGTTGTTCCATGGCTTGCACATCCGTCACCACCTGAGAAAAAAGGTGTTCCGGCATCATCTGGCTGTTCATGGTTGAAAGGCGCATCACCATACCGAGGAGTGGCGTGGCCGCGTCGATCATCGGATTAAGGCTGTTGCCACGAAGTGCGAGATGGTAGTCACGCTGGCCTTTTTTTTCGTATTCGGTAAATGGGGGTAGAGACAGAGATCCCTCATCCATTGGCTTAACCTCTTATCGCCCACAGTTGCATATTCAGATCCGGGAAACTACCGGACACATGCAATGCAACGGCACCTGCAGCAGCCATTTCTGCCCAGGCCGTACCGCTCTTGTCGAGCTCGAAATAGCTGAACCCGGAATGGTAGGGAAGCTGGCGGGGAGCCACCATCAGTGCGCGCAGTGGAATACCGGGGATCTGTACACTGACCGTGTTGCGGATCTTTTCCGGTGAGGAAATTTTCGACTGCTGAATAAACTGGCGCTGAATCTGATCGACAGGCATATTTGCCGCCACAGCCAGCACAAAGGTCGCAGACTGTAACAACTCAGTGTCATGGACATCGGCCTGCCAGATGCCATCACGCAGATGAAGCGGCAGATTAACTGCTCTGGGGGACAGAACGGTATGCAGTGCTCGCTTGACTTCCAGTAACAGCGTTTTAAATGATTTCGTCAGGTCATGATGATCATACACATCAAGCGGGCAGGGCAGGCGAGATGGCTCGGTAAAAGTCATCAGTTCTCCCAGTAATCCGGCAAGATCAAGATAGAAATCTTCTGGATGGAGCTGGGAGCGGCGGGCGCGATGGGTAAACCGGGTCTGGTTACGGTTAAGCAACTGCAACATCATAAATTCTGCCACATCCGCGATTCCGCTCTGTGCCGGAGAACCAATGCGATTTGCAAGATCGCTTGCCCGTCCGCCAATTGCTCCCTGCACCTCTTTGAGATAACCACGCAGTTTCTTACTGACCTGAATATTCTGACAGGAGGGGATAAAATCATCATCCAGCGTCAGGGAGCCGTCGGCATGGCGCTCGCTGATGCGACAAAGCGGAAGCGTAATCCAGGCGCTCATGTCTTCTGCACCACTCATAATGCGCGGCGTCAGTTGCCCCAGAGTCAGTGTTCGCGCGTCGCCTTCTTCTGAATGTAAATCCCTGACATCGGCATAATTCAGCCGGTAACGACCGATTCGCTGCCCGTCGCTGATTTCATTTCTCACATCACTGGCGATCGGCAGAGCCAGGTAAATGTTACGGCTTTTTTCATCCGGGAAATTTTGCGGGTGTAGAGGATCGGGCAAGGCGTCCTGGTCGGGGATGGTGAAAACGGTGCCGTCGGGCAACGTGCCCGATGCACTGTCAATCATGATTTTACCTTGCGCCAACAGTTCTTTGTTGAGGGCGAGTTCGGTAAACCCCCAGGATAAATCATTCATGGCCAGGAAGCGCCGGTTACCCAGATAGTCGTTGTAACGTTGCTGTTGCTGAAAATGGTGTGGACGCATCAGCATCCCTTCCTGCCACATCACCTTGTTGCGAGTGGTTGCCATAATTATTCATCCTCTTTCTTCATTTCGATGCTGCTTTGACGTACATGCACCAGCAGGCGGTAGTGGTGGCCCGTTCCTTCCACCGTCTCTATTTGCTTCCATTCAGTGGCCTGGTCGTCGGAGAAATAGGCAACGACGCCAATAAACTGTGTTTTTTCATCCAGCTTCACCGGGGGCAGGGTTTTGACGGCGTCCGGCAACAGGTTAAAATCCTGGTGGTCGATATAGTTTTTTCCCAGCACATCCGGTAACGGGGTACTGGCGATTTGGTCATAGTCGGCTGCCTGCAATTTTGAGTCGTCAGTCAGGTATATCAGTTGTACATCCACGGCAGCGGCTTCCCCCTCCGCATTGGTATTGGTGTCTGGTTCAGTCAGCAGAGTGACGATGATTTCTGATGGTTGTTCTTTCAGACTCCCTACCTGGATATTCGGATTTTTGATTACTTGACTGATTTTTTTCGCCGTTTCGCAGCCGGTTAATATGACGCACATCAGCACGCAGGCCAGAAACGCCTTCTTATTCATGCTTCCGGCTCCCGCTGTTTTTCACGAAGTACCCGGTCATAGACCTGGGCGTAGACTTCGTTAAACAGCATCTCAAACCCCTGTTGGCGATCGGAGGCTAACTCTTCGTAATAATGGCTGTACATTTGCCATGCTCCGGCATCATCCAGCGGTTGGCGCAGTTCATGACTTCGACGGTACTGTACAAAACGACGCATCAGATTCCTGGGGGAGAAGGCGTCCAGCAGGACACGGAGCGACTCCACAATCGCCGCCCGGTTGGCTTCTTCATGGTGGCGGACATTGCGAAGACTTTCACTGACGGCCGCGGGGGCAGCCAGGTGTACCGGGCTTTTACCTTCGGCAAACATCACGTCGAGCGCGACGGCGTAATCCATGTTCAGGCGCAGTGGGTTATCTTCCAGCGGGCGTAAATGTTTGTCTGACAGGCTGTTACGCTGTTGCTGCAAATCGAGCAGACCTTTTATTGCCGCCTGTAACGTTCGTCCGGCCTCCTCCAGAAAATCATCCGCATCGTCGGAATTGTTCACGGTCAGCGAACCGCCAAGACCGCGTAGTAATGGTGTGACGGCAAGGTGGCGTTGCGCCATTTCTGTCGGGGAGAGGTCATCGCTACGATCGCCAGGACGGGCGTAGATGGGAGGCAAATCCATAAATGGAGTGTTGATGCCTCCATTGCCCGCCGGATCGGACAGTGGCGCCGAGGGACGGACAGTCGCAATACCTGACAGCGGAGCGTCGGTGGTTACCAGACTTTCGGACTGGAGTGCCTGGAGTGGATCGGCTGAAAAACCATTTACTACAGTGTCTGCAAGCTGGTGTCGGTAAGTCATTCCCGGATAGTGTGGCGCGCCCTCGGTTGACAGCAGGGTATCTGCAAGTATATCGCGATTGGTGACAATGGTTTCAGGCGTGATCATTGTCTCATCGTAGTGGGGAGCATCTCCCCGACTCAGGTGGACTCTTACCATCAGCCGCCCGATCTGGAGCTCATCGCCCTGGCGCAGCTGTATCAGATCTGATGTTGCTGTGATTTTTGCCTGGTTCAGCCACAGTTGCGCAGTTTGCGGATGCAGGCAAAATGAACCCTCGTGCAGGACTACGGTAAAAGCCAGTGCCGGAATGCTTTGCTGACGATCTTGTACCGACCAGTGGCATTCGGGGCCATGGCCGACATTTCCCTGTTGCGTGAACAGACAGCGCGCCGTGCGCCCGCTTTCCAGCTCACTGCTGTTGATGATCTGCAATGAAAGCGTCTGTTGTTTCTCTTCCGGCATATTCTGCTCCGTGATTATCATAATTTACGACCTTACCCTGATGGCGACTGAAGGTCGTTCTTCCGGTGTGCCGAGGAAGCTGGTCCAACCCAGCAGCGCACTTTTGTTATCGCCCAGACGCATTGCGCCGACCTGTTCCGGCGCCAGTCCCAGATGTAAATCCCAGGCAAGCTGATCGCGCAGGATGAAGGACACGAACATCGTCAGCGGCAGGAAGTTTTCGCCGGACGGCAGAAAAGAGAGGAACTGTTTTCGGGTCAGGTTAGTAATACTGAGCTGGAATTTTCCGCTGAGATCGAGCACTCGAGTCCCCAGGACAAAACTGCCCAACACCGATCTCCCCGCCCGTTTTTCGCCATTTTTAAGCGAATAGCATCCCAGGCTGTTTTGCTGATCCGGTTCAATATCCACCTTGCGGCGTTGCCAGTTTTGCAGCGTCACATTTGACAAATCAAAGCAGTGGGACACCAGGCCACAGATAATTTCCGGGGATCGTCCCGGATTGGCGAGTATTCCAGAATACGCCAGCATTTTGCTGTGATTAATCGCCAGCTTATCGCGAAGCTGACGATGGCCCAGCCCGACAAGGGAGTACATGCGCTGTGAGAATGCATCCACACCGCCGTTACGAAAACTGACGTGATAACGGTACTTGCGCCAGATATGCCAGACAAACTGTGTCAGGCGGTGGCTGAACATATCCAGAAAATCACCTACCGGGCTCTGTTCATGTACCGCTTTCCAGGCCAGGTGATCGAGGTAATAACCGGGGAGAGGTGACTGGCTGCCCTGTAATCCCATAAATGTGGTGGTCATCCTGAATACGCCTGACATATCCCGTTTCAGTGAACTGATATCACTGCATGGAAATGCAAGACTGGCGTCGGCGCTGAAACGCAGGTTTTCCTGTATCGGATCATCGCGCAGGGATAATTCTGGCGTTCCTTTTTCACCCTGTGCCAGACGATGCAATAACTCCGCCATCGCAAAAAAATTATAAGAGCAGGCATTATGGAAAACCTGACCCAGTGGATCATTCGTTCCTTCATTTACCGGGAGATTACCCGAAATCAGATGAGGGGATGCTGTCCGCTTCTTTCCGTCCATTTCCATGTCTCCTGGCTTTCCATGTTTACAACGGTCAGCATGTGGAATGAGTTGACGCTGGCGTACAGCGACAGAAAATGCGAAAGCACTGTACCAAGCAGATACATTTCCCCTTCACAGACAAACGGCTCAGGATGTAGATACAGCGTTGAGGCCAGCCCCCGAACAGGAATACCTGTGAACAGACGATCGACGGGGCGAGTTTCGAGACGCTCAATGGCATCCAGCTTTTGTTGTGACAACCGTGCCGTCTGTGGATGATGAATTGCGTGGCGATCAAAATTAGCGATAACCTGCTTCAGCGCGTCTGTGTCCAGCAATGACAGATAATTCAGGTTCATGGCAGAGAGCAGGGACCAGTGCAGGCTGCCATCAATAACCGGCCAGAGTGGTTGTGTCGGGCGGATAATGTTGCGAAATGATGCTACCGCCGCATTTTTACCCGTTGTGCCGGTGATATCGCCAGAGCGAAGTTGTGATGGAAGTTCCCGGTTGGTGCATGTCAGCGATACCGAAACCACTTCATTACTGAGCAGTGATTCATCTGATGGATAACTGCCATCGGCATGAATAAAGGCGAGAGTATGATCAAAGCCGCGATGGAACAGAGACGTATTGGTTCGGTGATGCCAGTACACGACTTCCCGTTTTCGGCTATATTCCATCTGATGACTGAAGCTTTCAAAGGCAGGCCACTGACGTGCAGCTTGCGTCGAAACGGGGCGTCCCATATCTTTTTTTCTGAACATATCCTTGACCTGGCTTACTACACTGTTTACGGAAAATACATCGTAATGTTCCGGGTAGTGACGGCTGGGGACCAGCGGATAGTCTGCCCGCCGATTGTCCAGAGTGATGGCTTCTGCGTGATGGGTGAATAAATTAATGGCAGGTGCACAATACAGGCGCAGGGAGTCGTTGCGTAGCCGAATATCCACGGGTAATGGGCGTGAAAAACGCAGTTGCAGGGTAAAGGCGTCTGCCTGCAACCTGCCAGGTAACACCGGACAACCACACAGATCAAAGAAGAGAAATGCATCTGGATAACAGAAATACTCCTGAAGGATCCGGTAGCCGCTGTGAACATTTTTTGGCCAGGGGAGCATGGCATCCTGCGGCTTAAAACCGACGGCTTTCAGCATAAACTCAGGCAGCTGAATATGCTGTTCACCCACAGTCAGGTCGGCGCTCTGTAAGTATTCACAAAACCACAAATAAAGTTGATCACGAGTATAGTTGTCATCATTGCCGAGCCAGAAGCGAAGTTTGTTCAGATCCAGTGTGCGGAAGTCCGTTCCTGGCGCGACCGAAAAGGTAATGTTAATGACGCTATTACGGGGCGTACTGCGATTTTCAATTTGCTCCAGGCGAACTGGTAGCAACCATATATCCCGGCAGAGAGTGAAAGTACACGGAGGTGGTTCTTTCTGTGTATCAACAGAGGGCAGAACCTTGTCAACCCGGCTTTCCCCGGCATTGGTTGTGAACTGCTCATTGCGAGGGATTAACACCGGAACAGAAGATTTATCCATATCCGGCGTATATTCAATAAGGGTCATTGCCGGAACTGGACGCAGATAATTAGGCCACAGCATCTTGATAAGCCCGTGCGTCAGTTCTGGAAATTCATCCTCAATTTTCTGGCGAAGATTGCCGGTAAGAAAAGCCACGCCTTCCAGCAGACGTTCAATGTCAGGGTCTGCATCTTTTTCGGCCAAAAAGCGGGCCAGATGGGGTTTTTCTGTTGCCAGCAGCTTGCTGAGTTGGCGCAGATAATCGAGCTCTTCCCGAAAATAACGTTCTTCAAGTCCCATTATTCAGTCCACCCGATAATGCTGGCTGCCATTCGGCGCCATATCAAATTCAAACACTTCGTGAGTATCGTTAAATGTCACCCAGGCTGTAATGTGAAACATCATATCCAGCGGACTGGAGGCGGATGTCATTACTGCCTGTACTTCAGCCTGTGAGACTCGGGGTTCATAGCGTTCTATACATTGAGCTATGGTTCGACTCATTGATTCGCGAAAGTTATCAACACCTTCCGGTTCATTAATTCCTAGCTCAGGCGCGCCCCGGCAACTACCGGACCGGGTATTAAGGATATTTCGCAGATTCTGGCGAATGGACTGCCTGAGCATATGGCTGCTGCTTCCCTGTTGCCTTCTGGTTGGGGGAGCTTCCATACGCTCAAAAAGAGAACCTGTGCTTCTTTCCCGATCCGGTATCATGCTGCGTTACTCTCTGTCTAACCGACCAACCAGGGAGAGCTCAAAGTTTGCCCCCATAAATTTGAAATGTGGTCTCACACTCAGTGCGACCTGGTACCAGCCGGGTTCACCTTCTACATCCATAACCTCAACTTTGGCTGCGCGTAGAGGCTTGCGACTGCGTACGTCTGCTGGTGGGTTTTCCTGGTCGGCAACATACTGGCGGATCCAGGTATTAAGCTCCCTTTCTAAATCGCTCCTTTCTTTCCATGACCCCAGTTGCTCACGCTGCAATACTTTAATGTAGTGAGCTAACCGATTAATTATGAAAAGATAAGGAAGCTGTGTACCCAGCTTATAGTTGGTTTCTGCGTCTTTAGCCGGAAAGTGTTTCGGCTTTTGTACCGAGTTTGCGGAGAAAAAGGCGGCATTATCAGAGTCTTTACGCATGGTCAGGGTGATAAACCCTTCTTCAGCCAGTTCAAATTCGCGGCGATCGGTGATCAGTACCTCGGTTGGAATTTTGGCCTGAATCTGCCCCATCGTTTCGAACAGATGCACTGGCAGATCTTTCACCGCGCCGCCGCTTTGCGGGCCAATGATATTTGGACACCAGCGGTATTTGGCAAAACTATCAGCGACATTGCACGCCAGCATCCAGGCCGTATTACCCCACAGATAATCTTCGTGGTTTCGACTGACATCTTCGTGATAATTAAAGTTCTTAACAGGGTTATCCGTCGGCGAATAGGGTTGGCGAAGCAGGAAGCGCGGCGCGGTAAGCCCTAAATAGCGCGAGTCTTCCGAGTCACGCAGGGTGCGCCATTTGGTATAGGCCGGACCTTCAAAGATGGCATAAAGATCCTTGATATTAGGTAGTTCGGTCCAGGACGTCAGGCCCATAAATTCTGGGGAGACAGAGGACAGGAATGGTGCGTGCGCCATTGCGCCAACAGCACTGACGTATTGCAGTAGTTTCATGTCAGGTGTGGTATTTTTGAACTCGTAAGCGCCCAGTACGGCGGCGATGGGTTCCCCACCAAACTGTCCGAATCCAGATGAATAAACGTGTTTATAAAATCCTGACTGAATGATTTCTGGGGCAAATTCGAAATCTTCCAGAAGCTCCTGCTTGGTGACATGAAGCACGTTGATCTTGATATTTTCACGGAAGTCAACGCGATCCACCATGGTTTTCAGTGAGCGCCAGAATGACTCTACCTGTTGAAAGGCGGGCGCATGGATGATGCCATCCATCTGGCGACTGATGCGTTCATCGATATCTGCAATCATGCTGTCCACAGCCAGTTTATTGACCGGTTCAGCAGATGCAGTGGATTGCAGGATACTGGTGATAAAGGCTGTCACCCCCTGGCGGGCAACATCATAACCTTCTGAGCCTGGCTGAATACGGGTCTGCGCCATTATTTGATCAAGCAGCGATGATGTTTGCTCGACGTGACTGGAAACGCGTTCTTCTTCCTGTAAAGACATACCGAAAATCCTTCTATTTAGCTGTGTTTCTGAAGCTGGGGGTTCGCCGTTAGTGAGACTCACACTGCTGCAGGACGTAAAGATGGATAATCTTATCTACCCATCAAGCAACTGATGCGACTATCCTGTTTGGCCACCAACATATCTATTGCCTCCCGGTTTATTTCACCGGTCCGACTGAAACGCACCCAGTGAACTGCCTGCAAAAAGCCCTGGTCAGAGCGAGATTGTTCCCGGGGATATTTTTGTTTGCCGCCGCGCCTGGACAACCCATGTTTAATGAAATGGTGATAATTACTTTCCGCTTACCAGACCGATTTCTCTGAGTAACTGCTCCCGGGATTCCTCGTTTTCCAGTAAGGCCTGAAGTTGGATTCGAAATGCAGGGAGATTGCCCATTGGCCCTTTCAGTGCGGTCAGCGCTTCACGTAGATCCAGTAATTTATTCACTTCAGGAACCTGTCTGGCTACGCTGTCCGGGGAAAAGTCATCCAGTGATTTGATATTCAACGCGACATTCAATTCTTCATCATTGGGACCTTCCTTTAATACCGCGGGAACGGTAAAACTCAGGCCGATGGCTGCTTCAGCCATCACTGCGCCGAAATTGTGTTTGTTAACAGAAACGGCCTGACGCTCATCCAGAGGGGATGTCTCTTGTGTATTTCCGGTATCGCCGACAACGAGCATATTTAGTGGAAGTTCCACCTCAGCAGTCTGACCATCTGTTTTTGGAACGTAAGATATATTAATTCGCTCGCGGGGAGCGACGCTACCTTCGAATTTTTTACTCATAAAAATGATCCCTCATGTTATCTGTACAGGCCATGAGCACGATATATTGGCACCAAAATTCCCGATAGTTCCATTCTTATAGTGTCACGAATAATAAAATTTCCTACTCCGTCACTGAATTGCATTTTACATATGAAAATAAATAGGAGAAGTACTTTTTATCGAACTTAAAGAAGTGTATTCTCCCTGAGAAAAATATGCAATACAATTGATTGGTTTTGTGTAATGTATTGTTTTTAATGTGATTTCTTGATTGATAAGTATTTTTAATGTTTGCGTGGTTATATATTTATCTCGTGATTGATAACGTGGCAAATTTGAGGTTTATCTCAAAAATTATCAAAATGAGATTATTTTGAGAGTGGATAAATACAATATTTATTCATGATTCAGCTTTGCTTTTTATGTCAGTGAAGCTCTTGTATGGGACTACTTATTATAGTTGTCGGGAAAATGTTTTGGTGGTGGAAATACAATATTTATTCACTATAAAAATAGTGAATTCGATAACCATCAACTTCAGTTTGTATGTAAAAAATCAGAATAATTGATGCAGTTCACAGTGTGTGCTGTATCTGCCTGCCGGAAATTAAGGGTGGGTCAGTAGTAAGTAGTTGTTAATAACATTCACAAGGAGTTTACAAATGCCAACACCGTGTTATATCTCCATTACAGGTCAGACTCAGGGGAATATTACTGCTGGTGCATTTACCGCAGATTCTGTCGGTAATATCTATGTGCAGGGGCACGAAGACGAAATGCTGGTGCAAGAGTTTCTGCATAACGTAACGGTCCCAACCGATCCACAATCCGGTCAGCCTGCTGGTCAGCGTGCTCACAAACCGTTCATCTTTACTGTGGCGCTGAACAAAGCGGTTCCGCTGATGTATAACGCACTGGCTTCCGGCGAAATGTTGCCGAAAACTGAACTGCACTGGTGGCGCACTAGCGTGGAAGGCAAGCAAGAGCACTATTTCACCACCCGCCTGACAGATTCGACGATTGTCGATATGAAACTGCATATGCCGCATTGTCAGGACCCAGCGAAACGTGAGTTTACCCAGTTGCTCGAGGTTTCACTGGCCTACCGCAAAATTGAGTGGGAACACGTCAAATCAGGCACCTCCGGCGCCGATGACTGGCGTGCACCGCTGGAAGCCTAAGTTAAACCAACAGCATCTGATCATCTGGTCGGATGCTGTTTTTGTATCACGCCGTAAAAAGAAGGGTTGTCAGTAAGGGGTCACGTTCACGGGAGATGGCGGATGCCGGAAACTTCGGCGGTAGCGTGTCTGAATGCAAGCGTAACACTGTACTGCCACAGCCGCTTTAACAGCGAACAGTCTGTTTTTCCTTAACCCCGGAGGTTGCCATGTCAACCGGATTACGTTTCACACTGGAAGTGGACGGCCTGCCGCCGGACGCTTTTGTGGTGGTTTCCTTTCACCTGAGCCAGTCGCTCTCTTCAGTCTTTTCCCTCGAGCTCTCCCTTGTCAGCCAGCAGTTTCTCTCCCTTGATTTCCCGCAGGTGCTGGAAAAAATGGCCTACCTGACGATATGGCAGGGCAATGACGCACAGCGCCGGGTAAAAGGCGTGGTGACCTGGTTTGAACTGGGGGAGAACGACAAAAAACAGATGCTGTACAGCATGAAAGTCTGTCCGCCGCTGTGGCGCGCCGGGCTGCGCCAGAACTTCCGTATCTTCCAGAATGAGGACATCGAAAGCATCCTCGGCACGCTCCTGAAGGAAAACGGTGTGACAGAGTGGAGCCCGCTGTTCAGTGAGCCGCATCCTTCCCGTGAATTTTGTGTCCAGTACGGCGAAACCGATTACGAGTTCTTGTGCCGGATGGCGGCGGAGGAAGGCATCTTCTTTTATGAGGAACACGCGCAGAAAAGTACCGACCAGAGTCTGGTGTTGTGTGACACGGTGCGCTACCTGCCTGACGCCTTTGAAATCCCCTGGAACCCGAACACCCGTACCGAAGTGAGCACCCGCTGCATCAGCCAGTTCCGCTACAGCGCGCAGATACGCCCCTCACAGACCATCGTCAAGGATTACACCTTTAAACGTCCCGGCTGGGCGGGGCGCTTTGACCAGGACGGTGAAAATATGGATTACCAGCGCACGCAGTATGAAGTGTATGACTACCCCGGGCGTTTCAAAAATGCACATGGCAAGAATTTTGCCCGCTGGCAGATGGACGGCTGGCGCAATAATGCGGAAGTGGCACGCGGGGCAAGCCGTTCGCCGGAGATATGGCCGGGACGGCGGTTCACCCTGACGGAGCACCCGCAGGCGAGTCTTAACCGGGAATGGCAGGTGGTGACGAGCGAACTGCACGGCGAACAGCCGCAGGCGATACCGGGACGTGGGGGGGCCGGCACCACGCTGAATAACCATTTTGCGGTGATACCGGCAGACCGGACATGGCGACCGCAGCCACAGCCGAAACCGCTGGTGGACGGCCCGCAGAGCGCGGTGGTGACCGGGCCGGCGGGGGAAGAAATCTTCTGTGATGAACATGGCCGCGTGCGGGTGAAATTTAACTGGGACCGTTATAACCCGTCAGACCAGGACAGTTCCTGCTGGATACGGGTGGCGCAGGCGTGGGCTGGCACCGGGTTCGGCAACCTGGCGATACCGCGTGTGGGTCAGGAGGTGATTGTGGACTTCCTCAACGGCGACCCGGACCAGCCGATCATTATGGGGCGCACCTACCACGAAGATAACCGCACTCCCGGTAGCCTGCCGGGCACCAAAACGCAGATGACCATTCGCTCAAAGACCTATATGGGCAGCGGGTTCAACGAACTGAAGTTTGACGATGCGACAGGGAAAGAACAGGTCTACATCCACGCGCAGAAGAACATGGATACCGAGGTGCTCAATGACCGTACCACTGATGTGATAAACAACCATGCCGAAAAAATAGGTAACAACCAGGCGATCACCGTAACCAATAACCAGATCCAGAAAATTGGCGTTAATCAGATACAGACAGTTGGTGTCAACCAGGTGGAAACGGTAGGCAGTAACCAGATTATCAAAGTGGGATCAAACCAGGTTGAAAAGGTGGGGATCATTCGTGCGCTGACGGTGGGGGTGGCTTACCAGACGACGGTAGGCGGCATCATGAATACCTCGGTGGCGTTATTGCAGTCCTCACAGGTGGGGCTGCATAAATCACTGATGGTGGGAAGGGGCTACAGCGTCAATGTAGGGAATAACGTCACCTTCACGGTGGGCAAGACGATGAAGGAAAACAGCGGACAAACGGCAGTTTATTCTGCCGGTGAGCATCTGGAGCTCTGCTGTGGTAAGGCAAGGCTGGTACTGACGAAGGACGGAAGCATATTTCTCAATGGTACACACATTCATCTGGAAGGGGAGTCGGATGTGAACGGTGATGCGCCGGTGATTAACTGGAACTGTGGTGCCACACAACCTGTACCGGATGCACCTGTGCCGAAAGATTTACCCCCCGGAATGCCGGATATGCGGAAATATTAAGTTCGGTGCAGAAAATCAAAACAGAACTGGTGCAGTGACCAGATGAACCATATTAAAAGCAGAAGGAATTGATTCATGAGCGGAAAACCGGCGGCGCGGCAGGGTGACATGACCCGCAAGGGACTGGATATTGTGCAGGGTTCAGCAGGGGTGCTGATAGGTGCGCCGACGGGAGTGGCCTGTTCGGTGTGTCCCAACAGCCCGGTGGAGGAGCAGAAGGGCAACCCGGTGAACCCGCTACTGGGTGCGAAGGTGCTGCCGGGCGAGACGGACCTTGCGCTGTCCGGCCCGCTGCCGTTTATTCTTTCCCGCGCCTACAGCAGTTACCGGACCAGGACGCCCGCGCCGGTGGGCGTGTTTGGCCCCGGCTGGAAAGCGCCCTTCGATATCCGCTTACAGATACGCGATGAAGGCCTGATACTCAACGACAGCGGTGGCAGGAGCATTCACTTTGAGTCGCTGTTTCCCGGCGAGATAAGCTACAGCCGCAGTGAGTCGTTCTGGCTGGCAAGGGGCGGGGTGGCGGAGCAGCACAGTTCGCAGCCGTTAAGCGCGCTCTGGCAGGTACTGCCGGAAGATGTTCGCCTGAGTCCGCATGTGTACCTGGCAACAAACAGTCTTCAGGGGCCGTGGTGGATACTCAACTGGCCGGAGCGGGTGCCGGAGGCGGATGAGGTGCTGCCGCCGGAGCCGCCCGTATACCGGGTGCTGACGGGCGTGGTGGACGGCTTCGGGCGGACGCTGGCCTTTCACCGGGCGGCGGAGGGCGAAGTGGCGGGTGCCGTGACGGGGGTGACGGACGGCGCGGGCCGCCGTTTTCACCTGACGCTGAGCACGCAGGCGCAGCGGGCGGAAGCCTTCCGTAAACAGCGCGCCACGTCTTTATCTTCCCCAGCCAGTCTCCGTTCTGTTTCCTCTTCTCCGGCTTTCCCCGACACACTGCCCGCCGGTACAGGATATGGCACGGATAATGGTATCCGGCTGGAGGCGGTATGGCTGACACACGACCCGGCATACCCGGATGAGCTGCCCGCCGCGCCGCTGGCGCGCTACACGTACACGGCCCGTGGTGAACTGCTGGCGGTGTATGACCGCAGCGGAACACAGGTGCGCGGGTTTACTTATGATGCGGAACACACCGGGCGGATGGTGGCGCACCATTATGCGGGGAGACCGGAGAGCCGCTACCGGTATGATGATACCGGGCGGGTGACGGAGCAGGTCAACCCGGAGGGGCTGGACTACCGCTTTGAATACGGGCAGGACCGTGTGACCATCACGGACAGCCTGAACCGACGGGAGGTGCTGTACACGGAAGGCGAAGGTGGCCTGAAGCGGGTGATGAAGAAGGCGCATGCGGACGGGAGCGTCACCCGCAGTGAGTATGATGAGGCTGGGAGGCTGAAGGCGCAGACGGATGCGGCAGGACGGCGGACGGAGTACAGCCTGCATATGGCGTCGGGCGCGGTGACAGCGGTGACGGGGCCGGACGGCAGGACGGTGCGGTATGGCTACAACAGCCAGCGGCAGGTGACATCAGTGACGTACCCGGACGGGCTGCGCAGCAGCCGGGAGTATGATGAGAAGGGAAGGCTGGCGGCGGAGACCTCGCGCAGCGGTGAGACGACGCGGTACAGCTATGATGATCCGGCGAGTGAACTACCGACAGGGATACAGGATGCGACGGGCAGTACGAAACAGATGGCATGGAGCCGTTACGGTCAACTGCTGGTCTTCACGGACTGTTCGGGGTACACGACGCGGTATGAGTACGACCGGTACGGACAGAGGACAGCGGTTCACCGGGAGGAAGGCCTCAGTATTTACAGTATCTATGACAGTCGCGGCAGGCTGACGGGGCAGAAGGATGCGCAGGGGCGTGAAACCCGTTATGAGTACAGCGCCGCAGGCGACCTCACCGCTATCATTGCCCCGGACGGCAGCCGCAGTGAGACAAAGTACGATGCGTGGGGTAAAGCCATCAGCACCACGCAGGGCGGGCTGACGCGCAGCATGGAGTATGACGCTGCCGGGCGCATCACCGTGCTGACCAACGAGAACGGCAGCCAGTCCACGTTCCGGTATGACCCGGTGGACCGCCTGACGGAGCAGCGCGGCTTTGACGGCAGGACACAGCGTTACCGGTACAGCGCCACAGGGCAGCTAATCCGCAGCGAGGATGAGGGGCTGGTCACGCAGTGGTACTACGATGAAGCAGACCGCATCACGCACCGGACGGTGAACGGCGACCCGGCGGAGCAGTGGCAGTATGATGAGCACGGGTGGCTGACAGAAATCAGCCACCTGAGTGAAGGCCACCGCGTGGCGGTCCACTACGGCTATGACGATAAAGGCCGCCTGACGGGCGAACGGCAGACGGTGGAGAACCCGGAGACGGGGGAGATGCTGTGGGAGCATGAGACGGGGCACGCGTACAGCGAACAGGGGCTGGCGAACCGTCAGGAGCCGGACGGACTGCCGCCGGTGGAGTGGCTGACGTATGGCAGTGGTTATCTTACGGGGATGAAGCTGGGCGGAACGCCACTGGTTGAGTACACGCGGGACCGGCTGCACCGTGAGACGGTGCGCAGCTTCGGTAACGGGGCAGACAGCAGTACAGCGGGGTACGAGCAGGCCACGGCGTACACCCTCACAGGCCAGCTCCGGAGCAGGCACCTGAATCTCCCGCAGCTTGACCGTGACCACGACTGGAACGACAACGGACAGCTAATCCGCATCAGCGGCCCGCAGGAGAGCCGGGAGTACCGTTACAGCGACACGGGAAGGCTGACGGGCGTCCACACCACGGCGGCGAACCTGGATATCGATATCCCGTATGCGACGGACCCGGCAGGAAACCGGCTGCCGGACCCGGAGCTGCACCCGGACAGCACCCTCACGGCGTGGCCGGATAATCGCATCGCGGAGGATGCGCACTATGTCTACCGCCACGATGAGTACGGCAGGCTGGCGGAGAAGACGGACCGTATCCCGGAAGGGGTGATACGGATGCACGACGAGCGCACCCACCACTACCACTACGACAGCCAGCACCGTCTGGTGTTCTACACGCGGATACAGCATGGTGAGCCGCTGGTCGAAAGCCGCTACCTGTATGACCCGCTGGGCCGCCGGACGGGAAAACGGGTGTGGCGGCGGGAGCGTGACCTGACGGGGTGGATGTCGCTGTCGTGTAAACCGGAGGTGACATGGTACGGGTGGGACGGTGACCGTCTGACCACCATCCAGACCCGACAGAGCCGTATCCAGACGGTGTACCAGCCGGGGAGCTTCACACCGCTCCTGAGAATCGAAACAGAGAATGGCGAACAGGCGAAGGCGCGGCACCGTAGCCTGGCGGAGGTGTTGCAGGAGGACACGGGGGTGACGCTACCGGCGGAGCTGGCGGTGATGCTGGGAAGGCTGGAGCGGGAACTGCGCGCGGGGGCGGTGAGTGCGGAGAGTGAGGCATGGCTTGCGCAGTGCGGGCTGACGGCGGCGCAGATGGAAAGCCAGATGGAGGCGGAATACGTCCCGGAGAGGACACTTCATCTTTACCACTGTGACCACCGGGGACTGCCGCAGGCGCTCATCAGCCCGGAAGGGGAAACGGCGTGGCGCGGGGAGTATGACGAGTGGGGAAACCTGCTGGGAGAGGAAAACCCGGAGCAACTGCAACAGTCACTCCGTCTGCCGGGGCAGCAGTATGATGAGGAGTCGGGGCTGTACTACAACCGTCACCGATACTATGACCCGTTGCAGGGACGGTATATCACTCAGGATCCTATTGGGCTGGAAGGGGGATTAAATCCTTACCAGTACCCACTCAATCCTATTGAACATATAGATCCGTTGGGGTTAGCCGATGTAACACCGCAAATGATGTTTGGAACTAATTATTATAACACTATGCAGGGGGCTAATGTTGGATTCGCCCCGAACCTGTCAGATGAAGAAAAATTTAAAGCGTTGGATGATTTTTCAAGTATGCGTGGAGTGTATAATCCATTAGACGATTATGTAAAAGGATGGGCTTTGCTGCCTCCTGTTATTGCCGGAGTAGTATTTACCGGGCCAGTAGCAAGTGCGGCTGCATTAGAAAGAGGGACTCTTACATGGGGAGAGATGGCAATTGGAAGTCTTAGTTCATGTGGTGCGGTTGCTACGACTGACTATATGTCTGATCATAAGATGCCGGATAAATCTGAGTTGGCGCTATGTGCTTTAGGTGGTTCTTGGGGAGCGGGAAAAACGTTTGTTGAGAAAATAGCTTTGAAAATGGGATTGTCATTTTTAAGTAAGGGAGGGGATTTTAAATCTGGTGTTTATGCTGCTGCTGATACAGGAGCGGAGGAATTATTAGGTGCAACTTTGAGTAAATTGCCCTTTGTGCCTGAAAATGCTTTTGGAGATTATATTACTGACGTGACTTCTAGTGAAGCGGTAGATAAACTTAAAGGTGATGATAAAAAAGATGCCAATAAAAAATAACCGAAAAATATTAATGTATGTTGTTGTGATGTTTTTTTTTGAAGTGTTGAGTATTCCTGTCGCAATTGGGGTGACAGAATACACAGCAGCCTCCAATAAAATGACATATATAAGAAAAGATGCTGATAAGGGAGATGCTACTGCACAATTTAATCTTGCTGAACTATATCGAACTGGTTCTGAAGGTATCCAGAGTTATAAAAATGCAGTATATTGGTATATGCTTGCGGCAAATCAGGGGATGCCAGAGGCTCAATATAATCTTGGTTTTATGTATGCTCATGGTTATGGGGTGTCTCAAAGCTATGAAAAAGCATTTGAATGGTATCAAATGGCAGCTGAAAAAGGTTTTCCAGAGGCGCAGGGAAATTTAGGAGTATTATATAGTAAAGGGAGTGGCGTGATAAGAGATTATGGTAAGGCCATAGCGTGGTTAAATAAAGCTGCAAATTCTGGATTAGTTACGGCTCAAACTAATCTTGCTTTACTATATGATGAGACTAACAAAAAAGATCTGGCAGAGAAGTGGTATCGTATCGCTGCGGAGCAAGGGGATAAGGTTGCTCAGTATCATTTAGGGCGACTCTATTATGAAGGCATTATTATTAAAAAGGATTATAATAAAGCCGCCTTTTGGTATGATAAATCGGCAAGTCAAGGTTTCACAAAAGCACAATCAGCACTAAGTATCTTTTACTATGAAGGACTGGGTGGGATTACTGTAAATAAATATAAAGCAATAGAACTGTTAAGAAAGTCAGCCACACATGGTGATCCTGTTGCACAACATAATCTTGCATTAATCTATTCCGTAGGCACGAAAGAGTTACCACTCGATAATAAACAGGCATATGCCTGGTTCAGTGCCGCATACGCTCATGGGCTTGATGAAAGTGCTCAATATAAATTGAAGATGGAAAATAGATTAACTCCTGAAGAGTTTGAAAGGGCGCGGATTCTTTCAAAAGAATATATTGAGAAATATAAAAACTAAAGATAATTGGCTATATTTCATGATAATAATCTAATGAGGGATTTTTCTGAACACCAAATCGCATCGAAGTCAGTTAGAGTGCTGCGATTGTCTTGCACGTATTAAATTCAGAGAGAAAATATAGTTGTAGGTATGGGAAAATAACCAACCTAATGTAAATCAGTTCATAGGAAGAAGAATAAACCATGAGCGGAAAATCGGCAGCGCGGCAGGGCGACATGACCCGCAAGGGACTGGATATTGTGTAGGGTTCAGCAGGGGGGCTGATAGGCGCGCCGACGGGAGTGGTCTGCTCGGTGTGTCCGGGAGGGGTTACTTGTGCTAACCCGGTGAACCCGCGGCTGGGGACAAAGGTGCTGCCGGGCGTACCGTTACAGCGATACGGGAAGGCTGACGGGCGTCCACACCACGGCAGCGAACCTGGACATTGATATCCCGTATGCGACGGACCCGGAACTGCACCCGGACAGTACGTTCACGGCGTGGCCGGATAACCGCATCGCGGAGGATGCGCACTATGTCTACCGCTACGATGAGTACGGCAGGCTGGCGGAGAAGACGGACCGTATCCCGGAAGGGGTGATACGGATGCACGACGAGCGCACCCACCACTACCATTACGACAGCCAGCACCGTCTGGTGTTCTACACGCGGATACAGCATGGTGAGCCGCTGGTCGAAAGCCGCTACCTGTATGACCCGCTGGGCCGCCGGACGGGGAAACGGGTGTGGCGGCGGGAGCGTGACCTGACGGGGTGGATGTCGCTGTCGCGTAAACCGGAAGTGACCTGGTACGGGTGGGACGGCGACCGTCTGACCACCATCCAGACCCGACAGAGCCGTATCCAGACGGTGTACCAGCCGGGGAGCTTCACACCGCTCCTGAGAATCGAAACAGAGAATGGCGAACAGGCGAAGGCGCGGCACCGTAGCCTGGCGGAGGTGTTGCAGGAGGACACGGGGGTGACGCTACCGGCGGAGCTGGCGGTGATGCTGGGAAGGCTGGAGCGGGAACTGCGCGCGGGTGCGGTGAGTGCGGAGAGTGAAGCATGGCTTGCGCAGTGCGGGCTGACGGCGGCGCAGATGGAAAGTCAGATGGAGGCGGAATACATCCCGGAGCGGAAACTTCATCTTTACCACTGTGACCACCGTGGACTGCCGCAGGCGCTCATCAGCCCGGAAGGCGAAACAGCATGGCACGGAGTGTATGACGAGTGGGGGAACCAGCTGGGCGAAACCAGCGCGCAGCACCTGCAACAGCCGTACTGTCTACCGGGGCAGCAGTATGATGAGGAGTCGGGGCTGTACTACAACCGTCACCGGTACTATGACCCGTTGCAGGGACGGTATATCACTCAGGATCCGATTGGGCTAAGAGGTGGATGGAATCAGTATAATTACCCACTGAATCCAGTAACAGAGACAGATCCGCTGGGGCAAAAAGGGATGCGTTCTGATGGTCATCCTTGGGGCTATGGATGTGGAGATGAGAGTACAGACAGATTTGTACCTGATTCTTTGGGGGCTGCTGACTTTTTACCAGCCTGTCGAAATCATGATATATGCTATGGAACATTAGATAGTAACAAGGCTACTTGTGATAAAGGCCTTGGGGCTGATATGAAATACGCATGTAAAAATGATTTAAAAGGATTGCATACATTATATCGTCCCTTTTGTAATGGTATGGCAGGAGGATATGAATTCGCAGTAAGTAAATTTGGTCAGTCGGCCTATGATGCCGCACAGGGAAAAGCATTAAATAACTATATGGAATTTGAAATGTTAGATTTATTACAAAGCATGGGAGAGAATGTCAATCCAGATGAATATAAGCAGGCGCATGATAGAGTTGTTAATCCAAATTGAATGCAGGGGGGTATTAAAGCTTATAATGTTATTTTCAATATTTTTTATCCCGTTTTTGGTAGGTTGCAGTATGGTTGATGATGTTTTTGAGAAAAACTACTCATTGAGTTCTGTCGCCAGTTTTCCAGATGATGTTGATGAATTAAAAGAAATATGGTTTTTTTGTGAAAGATGTTTAAGTGATGGACAGTGCGAAAATCATGACATTAAACAATGTAGAGATGTAACTATTCCCGGTAGAGATGAAGCATTAAGTAAAGCTGTAGGCAGAGCCAATGTCGAAGCTGTTTACTTTCTTGTTGATGTGGCAAAAACTGATGTCAATGGTATTACAGGTAAGTATAAGGAAACACCATTAATTATTTCTGCATATTATGGAACTCAAGCACATCAGGATATAGCTGAATTTTTGCTATTACATGGGGCAGATATTAATAAAATTTCCCCTGCCATTGGGCGAAATCCTCTAGGCGTCGCCAGATGGAAGCATAATGTCGATTTCGTTAATTTTCTACTGAAGCATGGTGCTGAACCAGCAGTACATATGGGGTCGATTGAGAATAAAAAGTGAGATTTAACAAAAATGCAATTCATGATCTTGCCTCAGGGAAAGATCATCAGAAGTGTGTTTTTTGCACAATTAAAACAGCATTCTTGCTTAAAAAATGTACGGTTTGTTGACAGTGGAAACTACCATTTTGCTGTTAGTTATGATCAACTATCTCCTGAAAAATAAGGAGATAAAACATGGATATCGAAAAATTAATGGCGCATATATCAATTATCCCCGATTACAGACAAGCCTGGAAAGTAGAATGATAAATTATCAGATGTTCTACTATTGACTATTTGTGCCGTCATTCCTGGTGCAGAAGACTATGAAGATATAGAGAGTTTCGGTGAAACACATCTCGATTTTTTGAAGCAATATGGTGATTTTGAAAATGGTATTCCTGTTCATGATACTATTGCCAGAGTTATATCCTGTATCAGTCCTGCAAAAATTCACGAGTGCTTTATTAACTGGATGCGTGACTGCCATTCTTCAGATGATAAAGACGTCATCACAATGGATGGAAAAACACGTCCTTGCGGGGAGCGGGCTTTCGTAAGCTTACCCAGACTCCTCCTGGATCTAAACATAACCCCCACTCACAACAACCTAAACCCATCCGCATCCTGCCAGGCCGGGAATTTTTCACGATATTCCCGTAATGCCACCATCGAAAGTTCCGCATCTATGCGTGTGGCCTGGTGCGGTTCGGCGGTGGCGATAATCTCGCCTTGTGGATTAATTACCCTGCTGTCGCCGCGATAGTGGCAGCCGTTACCGTCGCTGCCCACTCGGTTACATCCCGCGACATATGCCTGATTCTCAATAGCGCGTGCCGCCAGTAACGCCTGCCAGTGCAGCGAGCGCGGGGCAGGCCAGTTAGCAACGTAAATTGCCAGATCATAATCATTGAGATTACGCGACCATACCGGAAAACGCAGGTCGTAGCATACTAGTGGCAAAATACGCCAGCCGCGCCATTCCATAATCACCCGCTCATTTCCCGCTTTATAGTGCAGATGCTCATCCGCCATTCGAAACAGATGGTGCTTATCATAGAAATGTACCGTGCCGTCCGGCTCAACCAGCAAAAAGCGATTAACCGCACCAGAATCCGTTTGCAATGCAACACTGCCTGCAATCAGCGCATTACACTGTTGTGCTTTTGCTGCCATCCAGCCCACGACGTTATCTTGCGATAGCGATGAAACCGCCGCTTCCATCGCAAAACCGCTGGTGAACATTTCCGGTAAAACGATCACATCACGTCCGGTAATTCCTTCCAGCTGACGATCAAAATGGCGCAGGTTAGCCGGGCCATCCATCCACACCAGCGGTTGCTGCAAAAGCGTAATCTTCAAACCAGACACGGTGTTCAACTCCTTTAGTCGGGGGGGATTATAACTTTAACACCTTATCAGGCTGTTGCCTTAGCGTGGAATAAATTGATAACAAATGCTGATATTAGAAATATCTGATTTGCAAATTGCCGCGTTATCGCCAATCTTTAGGACGTTAATAACATGAGTGGAAAAGCTCGGGAGGAATGATGTTTAAGGCAATAACGGCTGTCGCCGCTTTGGTCATCGCCACCAGTGCAATGGCGCAGGATGATTTAACCATTAGCAGCCTGGCAAAAGGCGATGCCACCAAAGCTGCGTTTAATCAGATGGTTCAAGGGCATAAACTGCCGGCCTGGGTGATGGCTGGTGGTACGAATACCCCCGCACAAACTGTGAAATTGGGGAATGAATCTTATCAGGTGATGAGCGCGTGCAAACCGCATGACTGCGGTTCGCAACGTATCGCGGTAATGTGGTCAGAGAAATCTCATCAGATGGCTGGCCTGTTCTCGACTGTTGATGAGAATACTTCACAAGAGAAACTCACCTGGCTGAACGTGGATGATGCGCTCTCTATTGATGGTAAAACAGTGCTGTTCGCGGCGTTGAGCGGCAGCCTGGAAAACCATCCAAATGGATTTAATTTTAAATAATTAGCAGATAAAGAAACGGAGCCTTTCGGCTCCGTTTTACATTATGCGGCTTCAACTTTCCGTACTTTCTCCGGCAATTTTATCGGCTTTGTCGCCAACGCTTCCGGTTCAAAGTCATCAACATTAATACTGCGCAGGCGGCTCTCTTCCGCTTTTACCAGAATGGCGGCTTCATCTTTATCAATCAGCCCTTTCGCCAGTGCGTTATGCGCCAGTTCATCCAGACGAGTAAAGGGCAGATTTTTACCCAGCTCTTTACAGATTCGCTGATGAATCGGGTCGGCGGCAATCACGTCCACCAGCGCCTCTTCCAGCAAACCAACCGGGTTATGCTCGCTCGGCGTCAGGTACTGACCGCGGCCAATACGTGAACGGGTAGCGTTTGGCACTTGTAAAATCTTCGCCACTTTATGATCCAGCTTGTCAGACGGCGCCAGATAATGGCGTCCGGTCGGGAAGATAACCACATTCAACAACCCGGCAACCATGCGATTTGGGAAGTTTTGCAGTAAATCGTCCATCGCCTGTTCAGCCTGATACAGCGCATCCTGTACGCCCCAGTGTACCAGCGGCAGATCGGCTTCATTACGGCCTTCATCGTCATAACGCTTCAGAACGGCAGAGGCGAGGTAAAGCTGGCTTAAAATATCACCCAGACGTGCCGAAATGCGTTCGCGACGTTTCAGGCTGCCGCCCAACACCGCCATCGAAACATCAGAAAGCAGGGCGAGGTTGGCGCTCAGGCGGTTAAGGTGCTGATAGTAGCGTTTAGTGGCATCGCCAGTTGGCGTGCTGCTGGTCAAGCCGTGTGTCAGGCCCAGCCAGAAACTACGGACTTTATTGCTGCCGACGTGGCCGATATGTTTGAACAACAGTTTATCGAACGCGTTGACGTCATTGTTCTTCGCCGCTTCCATCTCTTCCAGTACATACGGATGGCAACGAATTGCTCCCTGTCCGAAGATCATCATACTGCGGGTCAGAATGTTGGCCCCTTCAACGGTGATGGCAATCGGTGCGCCCTGGTAAGCACGCGCCAGGAAGTTGCTTTGCCCGAGCATAATACCTTTACCCCCGGTGATATCCATCGCATCAATAATCGACTGCTGCCCGCGGTGGGTACAGTGATACTTGACGATAGCCGACAGCACGGCAGGTTTTTCACCGAGCATAATGCCGTAGGTAATCAGCGACGCCGCCGCATCCATCACATAGGCGTTCCCGGCAATGCGCGCCAGTGGCTCTTCAATCCCTTCCATCTTACCGATAGAGATTTTGAACTGACGACGAATGTGAGCGTACGCGCCCGTTGCCAGCGCTACCGATTTCACGCCGCCGGTTGAGTTGGAAGGCAGGGTGATGCCGCGGCCTACCGAGAGACACTCCACCAGCATCCGCCAGCCTTGCCCGGCCATTTTCGGCCCACCGATAATGTAATCGATCGGTACGAAGACATCTTTACCGCGCGTCGGTCCGTTCTGGAACGGTACGTTCAGCGGAAAGTGGCGACGACCAATTTCCACGCCCGGCGTGGTGGTCGGGATCAGTGCACAGGTAATACCCAAATCTTCATCACCGCCGAGCAGTTTGTCCGGGTCAGAGAGTTTAAACGCCAGCCCAAGCACGGTCGCAATCGGCGCCAGTGTAATGTAGCGTTTGTTCCAGGTCAGACGCATGCCCAGCACCTGCTGGCCCTGCCACTCACCCATGCAGACAATCCCGGTATCTGGAATCGCACCTGCATCGGAACCCGCTTCCGGGCTGGTCAGCGCAAAGCAAGGGATCTCCTGACCACGCGCCAGACGTGGCAGATAGTGATTTTTCTGTTCGTCAGTGCCGTAATGTTGCAGCAGTTCACCCGGGCCTAACGAGTTTGGTACGCCGACGGTAATCGCCAGAATCCCGCTCACGCCGGAGAGTTTTTGCAGCACGCGAGACTGGGCATAAGCCGAGAACTCCAGCCCGCCGTACTCTTTTTTGATGATCATCGCAAAGAAGCGATGCTCTTTCAGATACGCCCACAGCTCCGGCGGTAAATCGGCCAGTTCATGGGTAATCTGAAAATCATTCGCCATCCGACAGGCTTCTTCTACCGGGCCGTCGAGAAACGCTTGCTCTTCAGCGGTCAGGTGCGGCTGCGGATAGTTATGCAGCTTTTTCCAGTCTGGCTTGCCCTGGAACAGGTCGCCTTCCCACCAGGTGGTGCCCGCGTCAATCGCTTCCTTTTCAGTGCGCGACATCGGCGGCATCACTTTACGAAAGCCACGGAATACCGGTGCGGAAATCAGCGACTTGCGCATAGGGGCAAAGTTAAACGGTATGAGGACAATGGCCAGGGGCACCAGTACCCACGCCGACCACAGACCCGTAACGCTGAGGGCGGCTGTCCAGGCGAGCAAAATCAGACTGCTGATAAATAAGCTCACGCGGTGATAGAACAACGCGCCGAGCAGGACAACCGTAGCGAGAATACTCAAAATCATCATAACGAAAAGCCCCTTACTTGTAGGAGGTCCGACCACTTGTGATGATATGGTTGTAGTAGATGTAAAATAATTTATCAATATGTTTACAATGCAATTACAACAGAGCTCACATTGTTGCTGTTTTTATCCACACTTTATGTCAAAAAGTCCTGGCCATTGCGCAGCCCTGGACTTCTCGCTTATGGCGGTATCCGGTACACTGCATTTTGTCTATTACATTTATGCTGAAGGATATCCTCATGTACCAGGATCTTATTCGTAATGAACTGAACGAAGCGGCGGAAACGCTGGCTAACTTTTTAAAAGATGACGCCAATATTCACGCCATTCAGCGCGCGGCGGTCCTGTTAGCAGACAGCTTTAAAGCTGGTGGCAAGGTGCTTTCCTGTGGCAACGGCGGTTCCCATTGCGACGCTATGCACTTTGCGGAAGAGTTGACCGGTCGCTACCGTGAAAATCGCCCGGGCTACCCGGCAATTGCCATTTCTGACGTTAGCCATATTTCCTGCGTTGGCAACGATTTTGGTTTCAACGACATTTTCTCCCGTTACGTTGAAGCAGTAGGTCGCGAAGGCGATGTGCTGCTGGGGATCTCCACTTCCGGTAACTCTGCGAACGTGATCAAGGCGATCGCGGCGGCGCGTGAGAAGGGGATGAAAGTGATCACCCTGACAGGTAAAGACGGCGGCAAAATGGCTGGCACGGCAGATATCGAAATTCGCGTTCCACACTTTGGCTATGCCGACCGTATTCAGGAAATTCACATTAAAGTTATCCATATCCTGATCCAGTTAATTGAAAAAGAGATGGTTAAGTGAGTCTTGCGTAGGCTGGATAAGGCGTTTACGCGCATCCGGCATTTGTTCGCTGATGCCTGATGCGACGCTGGCGCATCTTATCAGGCCTACAAATCTATACCCGAACCGTAAGCCGAATAAAGCGTTCATGTCGCATTCGGCCTGAAAATCTTTAAATCAATCTTCGCCGGGGGCTATTCGCCCTCGCTGTTGTGGAGGTTACCGATGTGCGAACTGCTCGGGATGAGCGCCAACGTCCCAACCGATATCTGCTTTAGTTTCACCGGACTGGTGCAGCGTGGTGGTGGAACCGGGCCACATAAAGATGGCTGGGGCATCACCTTTTACGAAGGTAAAGGCTGTCGCACATTTAAGGATCCGCAACCCAGTTTTAATTCCCCCATCGCCAAACTGGTCCAGGACTACCCGATAAAATCCTGCTCGGTAATCGCTCATATTCGCCAGGCGAATCGGGGCGAGGTGGCGCTGGAAAATACCCACCCGTTCACCCGTGAGTTGTGGGGACGCCACTGGACCTACGCTCATAACGGGCAATTGAGAGGCTACAAATCACTGGAAACCGGCAACTTCCGTCCGGTAGGCGAAACTGACAGCGAAAAAGCCTTCTGTTGGTTGTTGTATAAACTGACGCAGCGTTACCCGCGCACGCCAGGCAACATGGCGGCGGTGTTTAAATATATCGCCTCACTGGCGGATGAACTGCGTGAGAAGGGCGTCTTCAACATGCTGCTTTCGGATGGGCGCTATGTAATGGCGTATTGCTCGACTAATCTGCACTGGATCACCCGCCGCGCGCCGTTTGGCGTAGCAACATTGTTGGATCAGGATGTGGAAATCGACTTTAGCTCGCAGACCACACCGAATGATGTGGTCACGGTGATTGCGACTCAGCCGCTGACGGGCAATGAAACCTGGCAAAAGATTATGCCAGGCGAGTGGCGGTTATTTTGCTTCGGGGAGCGTGTAGTTTGATGCCAGTTGTGGCTGCACCACTTCGTGGCTCAACGGCTTGCTGACCACGTAACGACCATTGACCACAGAAACTATCGGTGGCTTACGAGTTTGTTCAAAGTAGTCGTAACCCGGCTTAAGCTGCTCCCAGAAATCCTTAAAATTGGAATACTTGTGGCGCTGCATATTGGCGTCGGTCATGCGGAAAGGGTAAATGCTCACCTGCACGCTCGGTTGACCAAACACCAGCGCACCAGTAACGAACTGGAATATCTCATCAATCCCCTGATTGGTCATCGCATAGCAGCCGATGGAAACACAGTCGCCGTGAATCATCAGATATTTCCCTTCGTAACCATGCGCGCGGTCATAGGCGTTGGGGAAACCAATATTAATCGCTTTGTAGTAACGGCTATCTGGTTTTAGCTGATTACGCTGAACGCTATAAAATCCTTCCGGGCTTTTGAAATCGCCCTGACGCTGTTTTGGCCCTAATCCGCCGGAATATTTACAGATTTTATAACTGTCGAGCAGTTGATATTGCTCACCCATTTTTACGTAGAGATCGAGCGTGCGCTCTTCCTTGAAGATCTGGATGTAGACTGGGGATCCCATCAACTGTTGCTTATACTCTTTGCTCACTGGCGTGGTTGAGCTACTGCTGCCCAGCAAACCGGCAAACGAAACGCACGGGATCAACAACATCGCAAGAATGAATGCGATTTTACGCATACTGCTTATTCCTTGATAAAACGGTTATACACGCCAGGACGGCAAAATAGAGCCCAAATCAGAAAACTCTGGATTTGGAGCGCTCACATTAGCACCAAAAGAGTTTTACGCAAGCCTGTCGGCGCAGGGTTTACAAATTTAGCATAAGAGGCGATTTTCAAAAGTCCGAAAAGCGCATGTAGGGGGGATTTATTACTTATTTCCTAAGATTATGAAACCCCGATATTAATATGCAAATAAGCAATTAATAATCCCGCTTTCCCTCCCGGTACTCTAAAATTCTCGCTTCAATTTAGCCGGTTTATATTCTTCATGTTTTTGTTCTCTCGAGACAGGTTGCTGTGCCTGAGCGTGTTTTCTTTGTTCCTTTTGCTTCCTTTACTTGCCAGCGCCACTACCTCACACACTACCTTTAGCTATGCCGCCCGCCAGCGGATGCAAAACCGTGCGCGATTATTCAAGCGGTACCAGGCGCATCTGAAAAAACAGGCCAGCTACATTGTGGAAGGTGATGCACAAAGCAGAAAGGCGCTACGCCAGCACAATCGGGCGCAGATTAAGCAGCATCCCGAATGGTTTCCCGGCCCGTTGAAGTTGAGCGACCGACGCTGGCAGGCGCTGGCGGAGAACAATCATTTTTTAAGCAGCGACCATCTGCATAACACCACCGAAGTGGCGATTCACCGTCTGGAGCAACAGATTGGCAAGCCCTACGTCTGGGGCGGTACACGGCCCGCTCAAGGCTTCGACTGTAGCGGGTTGGTTTTTTACGCCTACAACAAGATCCTCGAGGCGAAACTCCCGCGCACGGCCAATGAGATGTATCACTACCGCCGGGCAACGATTGTGGCGAATAACGACCTGCGCCGGGGAGATTTGCTGTTTTTCCATATCCACAGCCGCGAGATTGCCGACCATATGGGCGTATATCTGGGCGATGGGCAATTTATCGAGTCGCCGCGCACCGGCGAAACCATTCGGATAAGTCGGTTAGCCGAACCTTTCTGGCAGGACCATTTTTTGGGAGCGCGGCGGATTTTGACAGAAGAGACGATTTTGTAAATGGGTAATATTGACGAACTGGCAAAAGGTCGGATGCCACGCGGCATCCGACCTGTTTACATCTGGGCTGAAAACTCTCGTTCTAAGACATCAACAATGAGCTGGTTTTTTGAAATGGAATGTTGTCTGGCGACGATGGTCAGCCGCGAATCAATGTGATGAGGAACACGAAGCGTCAGGCGTTTTTGCTCTTCTTCTTCACGAAAAGGGGCAATGCCGTCCTCTTCACAATCCGCAATCCACTCATCCAGCGCGCTTTCACCTTCACGATATAATGCCTCAATGCTTGTCGCTACAAAGTCGCAATAACCGTTTACATTGAGGAATTTGCCGCGAAATGCGTTGATATCGGCTTCAAATGTCACTGCGGCTGGTTGACCTTTAATTGTGATAATGTTCGATGCTTTATTCATAATCTACCCCTACACAGTTAACAAACCACTCCTTAAGACCTGCTACTGCGCCTTTATCCATCACATTCTTTGGATGTGGCTCATGTGTGCTGAATTTGGTCGTTCCAATCTGAAATTTTCGTCTGGAACCATTGTTATTTTTTATTGTTCCACCCACCGCTTTAATGAGTGCAACAACATCACCCCATTTAATTCCAGATTTTGGCGGCTCCGTCATTACATCGTCGAATGTTTTTCTATGACGAGAGCCTAGCGCGCTGACCTTAATCATACTATCAATCCATGACGTCATTTTATGGTGTCATCGTAGTCTGTTTGCAGTGTGACGTCAATTAATGGTGTCAGATGCTGCAATGCATGGAAAAGAATCCCCCAATCAACTCAACGCCCCCATAATCTTCAACTCCAGCTCATCCGGCACTTCGTTATACGACAACACATGCAGCCCCGGCGCAAACAACCTTGCGTAGCGCGCCAGCAAAGGGCGCAACTGCGGCGGCACCAGCAGCACCGGGTCTTTCCCCGCCGCTTTCATCTGCTCCTTCACCTGCGGCATTGTGTTCTGAAACTGGTTGAGCATATTCGGGTCAACCGGCACGCTGTCGAGCATCACTTTCCCGCCCTGTTGCGCTTGATTCACCACGTTGGTCAGCAGATTTTCCAGCTCATTATTCAGCGTATACACCGCCAGCTCCTGCTTGCGAACGAACGGATGGGTGATACTGCGCCGCAGCGCCAGGCGCACATCGGCCGCCAGCAGAATATGATCTTTGGTCACCGTGCTACTGGCGACCAGCACGGTGGCGATGGTGACAATATCGCGCAGGGAAACGCCTTCGGTCAGCAGCGCCCGGTACACTTTCAGCAACAGGCTGTAATTGAGCGCCGCGCTTAAATCTTCCGCCAGCCGTGGTGCCATCGATGACAAACGGTTATGCAACTGCGTGATGTCGTCATAGTTAAACAAATCAGGAATATAGCTGCGCACAATCTTATTCACATGGGTGGCAATCACGCTGGCGCTGTCGATCACCTGATACCCCATATTCAGCGCCTTCGCTTTCTGTGCAGGCTGGATCCAGGTCACCGGCATCCCATACGCCGGGTCGTTCCCCAGCATGCCGTCTATCTCACCGTAGGTTTCGCTGGAGGGCAGGGCCATCAGTTTATCCGCCGGAATATCCGCTTCATCAGCCTTAATACCGTTGATGAAAATAGCGTACTGGCTGGGCTTGAGGCGAAAGTTTTCCCGAATGCGGATCTCCGGCAGCAGCACGCCGTTGCCGTCGGAAATCACCTGCCGCACGCCGCGAATCCGCTGGGTGAGCGGGTTACCCTGGGCTTTATCGACCAGCGCCACCAGCTTGTAGCCAAGGCTTAAACTGATAGGCTCAATGAGCGGAATGGTTTCCCAACTGACCTGTTGCTCGCTGGTTTCAGTGATGGTGCGGGTCAGCGTTTCGAGGCTTTTCTCTTCCACCTCCGCCGCTTGCGGGCGTTTACTCATTCGCCAGCCGGTATAGCCAAGCAGGGCGCTGAACATCAGGAACGGGAAGTGCGGCATTCCCGGCACCACCGCCAGCACAAACATAATCCCGGTGGCGGTGTAGAGCACCGACGGGCTTGCCAGCAACTGGTGGCGCACGTCATGGGCGATATCGCCGTTGTCGCTGACGCGGGTGACGATAATCGCCGCCGCGGTGGAGAGCAGCAGGGAAGGGATCTGCGCCACCAGGCCGTCGCCGATGGTCATCAACACATATTGCTGGAAGGCAGCATCGGCGCTCAGGTTGTATTTGAAGATCCCAATACAGACGCCGCCGATCAGGTTGATCGCCAGAATCATCATCCCGGCGATGGCATCCCCGCGCACAAACTTCGATGCCCCGTCCATCGCGCCGTAGAAATCGGCCTCGCTGGCAACATCTTTACGCCGGGTTTGCGCCTGTGCCTGGTTGATCAACCCGGCGTTAAGATCGGCGTCAATTGCCATCTGTTTGCCGGGCATCGCGTCCAGGGTAAAGCGGGCAGAAACCTCGGAAATACGCTCGGCCCCTTTGGTGACGACGATAAAGTTGATTGTCAACAGCGTCAGTAAATCTGAGCGCGAGAGCATTATCGCTGCGCTACACGGACAGTCGATTTTCAATGGCGGCGGGTTGTCGCCATTAAATAAAATCACTCCGACTCGCAAGGCTAAACCGGCTACTGTCGCGGTACCGGAAGAGACGGAGAAAAAAGCGCGCGACGTGAATGAGAAAACGGCGTTGTTGAAGAAGAGATCCGCCACCGAGCTTGGCGAGCTTGCGACCAGTATCAACACCATTGCCCGTCATGCGCATATGGAAGCGAATCTGGAAATGGAGATAGTCCCACAGGGATTACGCGTGCTGATTAAAGACGATCAGAACCGCAATATGTTTGAACGCGGCAGCGCAAAGATTATGCCGTTCTTTAAAACGCTGCTGGTGGAGCTCGCGCCGGTGTTCGACTCGCTCGACAACAAAATTATTATTACCGGGCATACCGACGCGATGGCCTACAAAAACAATATCTACAACAACTGGAACCTCTCGGGCGACCGCGCGCTTTCGGCTCGTCGGGTGCTGGAAGACGCCGGGATGCCGGAAGATAAAGTGATGCAGGTGAGCGCAATGGCGGACCAGATGTTGCTGGATGCGAAAAATCCGCAAAGTGCGGGCAACCGACGTATTGAGATTATGGTGCTGACCAAAAGCGCGTCCGATACGCTGTATCAATACTTTGGTGAGCATGGAGATAAAGTGGTGCAGCCGCTGGTGAAAAAACTGGATAGGCAGAACGGGTAGCAAAAGTGGCCTTCTGTAGACCGGATAAGCGCTGCGCATCCGGCGATAAAGGGGATTGATTGCAGAATTTTTATGCGTTTCTCAAACTCTAAAAACACTGTATACTTTACCAGTATTGAGAGGTGAGCAATGCGTAAAATCATTCATGTCGATATGGACTGTTTTTTCGCAGCGGTGGAGATGCGCGATAATCCCGCCCTGCGCGACATCCCTATTGCTATTGGCGGCAGTCGTGAACGTCGGGGGGTGATTAGCACCGCTAACTATCCGGCGCGTAAATTTGGCGTGCGTAGCGCCATGCCGACCGGTATGGCGCTAAAATTATGTCCGCATCTCACGTTACTTCCGGGGCGCTTTGACGCTTACAAAGAAGCCTCGAGTCACATTCGCGAAATCTTCTCGCGCTATACCTCGCGTATTGAGCCACTGTCGCTGGATGAAGCTTATCTTGACGTTACCGACAGTGTACATTGCCACGGTTCTGCGACCCTTATCGCTCAGGAAATCCGCCAGACAATTTTCAACGAGTTGCAGCTTACTGCCTCTGCTGGCGTAGCGCCGGTAAAGTTTCTCGCCAAAATTGCTTCCGATATGAATAAACCCAATGGCCAGTTCGTCATTACTCCGGCGGACGTTCCGGTATTTCTGCAAACATTGCCGCTGGCGAAAATTCCCGGCGTCGGAAAAGTCTCGGCAGCAAAACTGGAAGCGATGGGATTACGGACCTGTGGTGATGTGCAAAAGTGTGATCTGGTGACGTTGCTTAAACGTTTTGGCAAATTTGGCCGTATTTTGTGGGAGCGTAGTCAGGGTATTGACGAGCGCGACGTTAACAGCGAACGATTGCGAAAATCCGTCGGTGTGGAGCGCACAATGGCGGAAGATATTCATCACTGGTCTGAATGTGAATCGATCATTGAGCGGCTTTACCCGGAACTGGAACGCCGCCTGGCAAAGGTAAAACCTGATTTACTGATTGCCCGCCAGGGGGTGAAATTAAAATTCGATGATTTTCAACAAACCACTCAGGAACATGTCTGGCCGCGGCTGAATAAAGCCGATTTGATTGCTACCGCGCGTAAAACCTGGGATGAACGCCGCGGCGGGCGCGGTGTGCGGCTGGTGGGGCTGCATGTGACGTTGCTTGACCCGCAAATGGAAAGACAACTGGTGTTGGGATTATGAATAACATACAAATAAGAGGCTATCAGCCTGGCGATTTTCAGCAACTATGCGCTATTTTCATTAGAGCGGTTACGATGACGGCTAGTCAGCACTATTCTCCACAACAAATTGCCGCCTGGGCACAGATTGATGAATCTCGCTGGAAAGAGAAACTTGCGCAATCACAAGTGCGGGTAGCGGTCATTAATGCACAACCGGTCGGTTTTATTACCTGCATTGAACACTATATCGATATGTTATTTGTTGACCCGGAATACACCCGCCGCGGGGTTGCCTGTGCCTTGTTAAAACCTTTGATTACGTCTGAATCCGAACTTACGGTAGATGCCAGCATAACCGCAAAACCTTTTTTTGAACGTTATGGTTTTCAGGTAGTTAAACAACAGCGCGTGGAATGTCGGGGAGAGTGGTTTACTAATTTTTATATGCGATATAAACAGCAACATTAAATCCAGCTTGCAATGAAAATAACGCAAGCTTAGTATGTGCGCGTTTTCTTATTCCACAAACTGCAAGGAGGTAAATCATGACAAATCCTTTATCAATGACTCTTTGCAGACCTTTCCAGGATTAATTCTTTTTTTCTTGCCCTGGATTTGTCTGCCATTTCCTGATTTTTTAATGGTTACTCTCAATAATTCGAGTCGCAACACATGCAACTTGAAGTATGAAGAGTCTATTTACGGAATGGTACATGGGCAAATATATTCGTCCCTTATCTGATGTGGTATTTACCATCGCATCCGATGACTTGTGGATCGAAAGTTCAGCGATCCAACAATTACACACCACGGCAAAACTTCCCGATATGCAACGCGTTGTGGGAATGCCAGATTTTCACCCCGGACGCGGTTATCCGATTGGCGCCGCGTTCTTCTCCGTTGGTCGTTTTTACCCGGCGCTGGTCGGCAATGATATCGGCTGCGGCATGGCGCTATGGCAAACAGATATTCTCGCGCGCAAATACAACGCTGATAAGTTTGAAAAGCGATTATCTGCTCTGGATGACGTTGCTGAAGAAAGCTGGCTGGAGGAAAACCTGCCGCCAGCCTTTGCACAGCATCCGTGGCGCAGCTCGTTGGGCGCCATCGGTGGCGGTAACCACTTCGCAGAACTGCAACAGATTGATCAAATCATCGATGCTGAACTGTTTGCACTGGCAGGTCTGGATGCACAGCATCTGCAACTATTGGTTCATAGCGGCTCGCGGGGTTTGGGGCAGTCTATTCTACAGCGGCATATTGCCTCGTTTTCGCATCATGGTTTGCAGGAAAGTAGTGACGACGCGCTACGGTATATTGCGGAACATGATGATGCGCTGGCGTTTGCGCGTATTAATCGCCAGCTGATTGCTTTGCGCATGATGCAACAGGTGAAGGCAGTGGGAAGTCCTGTTCTGGATGTGGCGCATAACTTTGTTAGCGCGTGCCAAATCGGCGATCAACAAGGCTGGTTACACCGTAAAGGGGCTACGCCGGATGACAACGGTCTGGTGATTATTCCCGGTTCACGCGGCGATTACTCATGGCTGATTCAACCCGTCAGCAGTGAAGAAACATTGCATTCGCTGGCGCATGGGGCAGGGCGTAAATGGGGGCGCACCGAGTGTAAAGGGCGTCTGGCAGCGAAATTCACAACAGCGCAACTCATGCGTACTGAACTGGGTAGCCGGGTAATATGTCGCGATAAACAACTCATCTTTGAAGAAGCACCACAAGCCTATAAATCGGTAGAAAGCGTGGTTCAATGCCTGGAACAAGCCGGTTTAATTATTCCTGTCGCGCGGCTGCGTCCGGTGCTGACGCTCAAAAACAGTGGAGGGAAAAAAGGATGATCTTGCTACAACTCTCCTCAGCTCAGGGGCCAGAAGAATGTTGTCTCGCAGTAAAAAAGGCGCTGGACAGGCTGATTAAAGAAGCTGCCCGACAAGACGTTGCGGTAACGGTGCTGGAAACAGAAACGGGCCGCTACTCTGACACGCTGCGTTCGGCGCTGGTTTCTCTGGATGGCGACAACGCATGGGCATTAAGCGAAAGCTGGTGTGGCACTATTCAGTGGATTTGTCCGAGTCCGTATCGCCCTCATCATGGGCGCAAAAACTGGTTTCTGGGCATTGGGCGTTTTACCGCTGATGAGCAGGAACAATCCGATGCGATCCGTTATGAGACGCTGCGTTCGTCGGGGCCGGGCGGTCAACATGTCAATAAAACCGACTCGGCGGTACGCGCCACGCATCTGGCAACCGGGATTAGCGTGAAGGTACAGTCAGAACGCAGCCAGCATGCTAACAAACGGCTGGCGCGATTGCTGATTGCCTGGAAACTGGAACAACAGCAACAGGAAAATAGCGCGGCGCTGAAATCGCAGCGGAGAATGTTCCATCACCAGATTGAACGTGGCAACCCGCGACGAACGTTTACAGGGATGGCATTTGTTGCTGTGTAATGCAGGAAACTGTCCCGCCGCTTTCTTCATGAAAGCGACGGGCAGAAGGAAAGGAGTCGTCATGTTTATCGGTCATCTTCTGGCTGGATATTTAATCAATTGCACCTTAGCGAAATGTTTGCCGCTGATGGTTAGCCATGTGCGGTGGGCGATGATTATTGGTTTAGTCGGGGCCGTTGCGTCCGATTTTGATCTTTTCTTATTTCCCGGGCGCGGCGTAATAAAATGTCATAAACAGATCATTTTGTGGTTTAAAGTTTTTCTGTCTAAATTCATAGGTTGTTGAATCAATCAGTTTCAGTGGTTGTTTAAAACAGGTTGCCAGAATGTCATCTGGCTGAGGTTTGTGGATCCGTAGCGTAAAATCGCCGATGGAACCATTCTTCCAGTTGGCTCCAGTGGTGAGAATGTACTCCAGTCTTGTCCAACCGATCACATCGCTGTCAGGATTCTTCTTTTCTTTCGTTAATGTTTTTTCTAACTGTTGTAATTTGCGGAGGGTCACATGATTCAGGCATTTATCGGGAGCGAAGGACGGGAGAGTTTTGGTAGACAGAGGTAGACCACCGGAAAGACTGGGAGAATATGAATGGTGAATTACGACCTCTTTTTCGGCAGGGAAGTTTTGCTGCCAGACAAAATATTGCTGGAGAGTAAATAATGGTATTTTATCTTTAAACCACTGTTCCGGCATATCAGGTTGTATATTAAATCCTTGCAAAACATCAATAAGTTGATCTGGCGTCCAGCCAGTTTGTTGTATTTGTTTAGTTATGTCCTCCTCTATTTTGCCAGTATTATCAGTACGCATAACTATCCAGCGCGACTCTGTCGCAATTGGTTTTCCATCTACGCTGAGTTGGAAATTGCCAATACCCGGTGATTTACCGTCAATTTCACTATCTTTAGTGATAATTGGCATGGGAAATGCCATCGGCAATGTAATATCTTGTGAGCTATGGTTAATAAAAAGATAGTCAACGTTTATTCTATCGGGACTAATTAGCAGACGTTCTTTTGCCATGCTGATGTCATTTTGCTGTAGAAACTCAATGGTGCCGTTGTTTTCTCCCCACCACGTATCATTAGCACAGGTCGCTGTACTGAATGCTATCAAAAGGAAAAATAAAATCGTATGTGGCATTGAAAATGAATTCCTTGTGGAGAAAATTATGTTTATTATGGTGAAAGTTGAGAGGGATTTCCAGGGAATAGTCAATGCGCATACTAATATTATTAATGATGATGTTTTGTGCCAATATATACGCAGAAAAAATGCAATGGCTGGGCCAACAGCATCCATGGAATATGGAAATAACCCAGTCTCTTGCCCGAGAAACGCGTTTAGCACAAACTTCTTTTGAAACTATCCGTCTTTATTCCGGTTTTGAATATACATCAGAGAAATACGCTCTGAATTTGGTCTATTTTTGTGGGGCGCAAAAATTATCAGAACAAGGCGCTTCATCTGCAAAAGAACGTTTCCACATTTACGACCGTATATTTTTGTATTCGGTCGTTGACGGGTGGATAACGGCAGCGCAGTTCGACAAAGAGGCGGCAACTTCGCGGGAAACGGCTTGTCGGTATGGAGAGGCGATAGCGCCGGAGATACAAAAACTATTGGCTGACATAGCAATACAGAGCCACAGTAAGTTCTGCCGGCCAGTGCCTGAAGGTGACCCTCTCAGACGACAACTTTTAGACGCACTGCGCAGAGCTTATATTGGCGATAGTAATAAACGTAAGTTAAACAGTGTATTTCCTGCGGTGGAGTTTGTGGCTGAACGCCTGTGCGCTACTGCAAATTATGCCTTATTTTATGGCTATGTTTCTGGTGAGTCACCTAATCCTTACTGGCATAAAGAGAGCCATGTTGAAAGAACGATGAGTGTGGATGGTATGACAATGGATATTTTGCCCAATACACCACATCGTTACGAAAAACGTTTTCTGGATGTTATTCTGGAAAAAAATATCTATGGTATCTGGCAGACAATACCGCAAAATTATTATCTGACACAACAAACAACGCTTGCTGCATGGTTTGATAATCGACCTGGCGAAGGTTATTGGAACGGTTCTCTTCACCATGATCCTCTTTTTTCCACAACCCTTGCTAAAGTGGCGCTTCAGCGTGAGCAACGCTGTGCTCGCGAAGGGGATACTCTTTCTGTGACCGGACTGTTGCATCAGAAAGGTGAGGGGAAATCCGCATACTGGATAATTACACCGGATAAGCCACTCTTCTGCGTACGCGATGTCGACACTCGCGGGAGAAATTGGAATCGGCAATTACAATTAGTCCTTACGGCAGATGAACGTTCGGCATTGCGTTATTTATTAGATAAAAGCGTGGTAGTTGGTGGCGATCTTTTTCTTGCATTAGGCGATATGCATCATACTCCTCTGTTGTTGGATAATATTTTCCTTCTGACACAGGCGCGGTGAGCAGTGATTACAGCCTGTCATTAATCCTTTAGTGCATTGTTGATCAATGCTACAATTTTCTTCTGTAACACCCTTTGTTCCGAGTTTATTACGAAAATCATTCCCGTAATGAGTAAGAGCAGAACTGGAGGGAAAATAATAAAACAGATAAATAGTGGTTGAATTCCCTTTTCGACAATAGAGCATATTGCACTGATTTCAGCTACGGTAGAAATTAAAAGGCATGTTATCGCAATAAATGGCAAAAAGTGTGTGTGGAAAAATTACCATTCAGCAGGGGTTGGGGGCCACACTTACTCCATTTACCGTAGAATGTGCAAAAATTACGCTTACCTGATGAGGCCGTTTGATATCTGATTTTAATAGTGTTTTCTGAATATGAGACAGATAAATATTGATTTGCTGCCTGATTTAATTTTTGCTGTGCCTCTGATGGCATTAACTGAGTTTGAAAAGAGAATTTTGGCGGGACCGGAAACCAGATGCGAAATAAATTGAACATTATTCATCCTTGAACCGTCCACGCCTGTAGGCGTGGACGTTATCGTTATTACTTCGCCGGAATTTCTTTCAGCAGTTCAGTCAGAAGCGTCCAGTAGTGACCAACGCTTTCGATGTGAACTTGCTCATCCGGGGAGTGTGGGCCGGTGATGGTTGGCCCGATTGAAACCATGTCCATTTCTGGATACGGTTTTTTAAACAGACCACATTCCAGACCCGCGTGGATAATCTGGATGTTCGGCGTCTTGTTGAACAGACGCTGATAGGTTTCACGCACCAGATGCATTACCGGAGAGTTCGCGTCCGGCTGCCAGCCAGGATATGCGCCTTTCGCTTCGGTTTTTGCGCCTGCCAGTTTACCCAGCGAATCCAGCATGCTCACCACGTAGTCTTTACCGCTATCGATCAGAGAACGGATCAGGCAGTGGATTTCTACGTTTTCGTCAGTCATGGTCACCACACCGACGTTCAGAGAGGTTTCAACCACGCCTTTGGCTACATCGGAGTTACGGATCACCCCATTCGGGGTGGCGTTCAACAGACGAATAAAGGTATCGCGAGAGTTGACGCTCAGCGCAGCTTTGTCGTTCGCTACAGAATCCAGCAGTAATGCCAGATTTTTCTCTTTCTCTGCCAACTCGTTTTTCAGGATATCCTGATAGGTATTTACCAGCGATTTCAGCGCGTCGACTTTATCTGCGGCCACAGCGATGGTCGCAAAGGCTTCACGCGGGATGGCGTTACGCAATGTGCCGCCGTTGAAATCGATAAGACGCAGATCCAGTTCTTCTGCATGACCCGCCAGGAAGCGTACCAGCAATTTGTTGGCGTTACCCAGACCAACGTGGATTTCACCACCGGAGTGACCGCCTTTCAGACCTTTTAAGGTTAACGTGAAGGATTCAAAACCAGCCGGAACCGCTTCACGATCTAAATGCAGGTTGGAGGTGAAGTCGATACCCCCCGCACAACCCATGTAGATTTCACCTTCTTCTTCGGAGTCGGTGTTAATCAGAATATCGGCCTGCAACCAGTTGCTCTGTAAGCCGAACGCGCCGTCCATGCCGGCTTCTTCGGTCATGGTCAGCAGCACTTCCAGCGGGCCGTGAACCACGTTTTCGTCAGCCAGAACCGCCAGTGCAGAGGCCATACCAATGCCGTTATCCGCACCCAGCGTGGTGCCGCGCGCTTTAACCCATTCGCCATCAATATAAGGCTGGATAGGATCTTTAGTGAAGTCATGCACGGTGTCGTTATTTTTCTGCGGCACCATATCGAGGTGGGCCTGCAAGACGACCGGTTTACGATTTTCCATACCTGCGGTGGCAGGTTTACGAATCAGGATGTTACCTACCTGATCACGCTCGACGTGGAAACCTTTCTCTTTTGCCCAACCAACAATGTATTCAGCAAGCTGCTCTTCATGATAGGACGGGTGAGGAATAGAACAAATTTTGGCAAAAATATCCCACAGCGGTTGTGGAGATAATTGAGACAGTTCAGACACGTTAAGTCTCCTTGTCGATCTCCCGCAAAACAGTATTGCAGGTCACAGGGTTAGCAGAAAATGTTGTCAGCACAAGTCAGGCTTGCGAGATATGTTTGAGAATACCACTTTATCCAGCGTCAGGGAGCGGCGGTGCGTAAAAAGACGCGGACTCATGTGAAATACTGGTTTTTAGTGCGCCAGATCTCTATAATCTCGCGCAACCTATTTTCCCCTCGAACACTTTTTAAGCCGTAGATAAACAGGCTGGGACACTTCACATGAGCGAAAAATACATCGTCACCTGGGACATGTTGCAGATCCATGCACGTAAACTGGCAAGCCGCCTGATGCCTTCTGAACAGTGGAAAGGCATTATTGCCGTTAGCCGTGGCGGGCTGGTACCGGGTGCGTTACTGGCGCGTGAACTGGGTATTCGTCATGTCGATACCGTTTGTATTTCCAGCTACGATCACGACAACCAGCGCGAGCTTAAAGTGCTGAAACGCGCAGAAGGCGATGGCGAAGGCTTCATCGTTATTGACGACCTGGTGGATACTGGCGGAACGGCGGTTGCGATTCGCGAAATGTATCCTAAAGCGCACTTTGTCACCATCTTCGCTAAACCGGCTGGTCGTCCGCTGGTTGATGATTATGTCATTGATATCCCACAAGATACCTGGATTGAACAGCCGTGGGATATGGGCGTCGTATTTGTTCCGCCTATTTCCGGTCGCTAATCTTTTCAACGCCTGGCTTTGCCGGGCGTTGTTCTTTTTAACTTCAGGCAGGTTACAATAGTTTCCAGTAAGTATTCCTGGAGGCTGCATCCATGACACAGGCAAACCTGAGCGAAACCCTGTTCAAACCCCGCTTTAAACATCCTGAAACGTCGACGCTAGTCCGCCGCTTTAATCACGGCGCGCAATCGCCTGTGCAGTCGGCCCTTGATGGCAAAACCATTCCCCATTGGTATCGCATGATTAACCGTTTGATGTGGATCTGGCGCGGCGTTGACCCGCGTGAAATCCTCGGCGTCCAGGCGCGTATTGTGATGAGCGATGCCGAACGCACCGACGATGATTTATACGATACAGTAATTGGCTACCGCGGCGGCAACTGGATTTATGAGTGGGCTACCCAGGCGATGGAATGGCAGCAGAAAGCTTGTGCGGAAGAAGATCCGCAAGTCAGCGGGCGTCACTGGTTGCATGCAGCCACACTGTATAACATCGCCGCCTATCCGCATCTGAAAGGGGACGATCTGGCGGAGCAAGCCCAGGCGTTGTCAAACCGCGCTTATGAAGAGGCAGCGCAACGTCTGCCAGGAAGTATGCGGCAAATGGAGTTCACTGTTCCAGGCGGTGCGCCCATCACTGGTTTTTTGCATATGCCAAAAGGCGATGGGCCATTCCCGACAGTATTAATGTGTGGCGGGCTGGATGCGATGCAAACAGATTATTACTCCCTTTATGAGCGCTATTTTGCACCGCGCGGTATTGCGATGTTGACTATTGATATGCCTTCGGTCGGTTTCTCTTCAAAATGGAAGCTCACCCAGGACTCCAGTCTTCTGCATCAGCATGTTTTAAAGGCGTTGCCGAATGTGCCGTGGGTAGATCACACGCGCGTCGTGGCCTTTGGTTTCCGTTTTGGCGCTAACGTTGCTGTGCGTCTGGCTTACCTTGAATCACCGCGTTTGAAAGCGGTGGCTTGCCTTGGTCCGGTAGTTCATACCTTGTTAAGTGACTTTCAGTGCCAGCAACAGGTGCCGGAAATGTACCTTGACGTTCTGGCGAGTCGTTTAGGGATGCACGATGCTTCAGACGACGCTTTGCGCGTAGAGCTGAACCGCTATTCGCTAAAAGTGCAAGGGTTGCTGGGGCGTCGCTGTCCAACGCCAATGTTATCAGGTTACTGGAAGAACGATCCTTTTAGCCCGGAAGAGGACTCGCGGTTAATCGCTTCGTCATCTGCTGACGGTAAATTGTTAGAGATTCCGTTCAATCCGGTGTATCGGAATTTTGACAAAGCGCTTCAGGAAATCACCAACTGGATCGAAAAACGATTGTGTTAAATATTTGCTAAATTTTACCAGTTTGGTAAAACAGTTGCTTCACAACAGGAGATCGCAATGACGTTACCGAGTGGGCACCCGAAAAGCAGATTGATCAAAAAATTTACCGCGCTTGGCCCGTATATCCGTGAAGGTAAGTGCGAAGATAATCGATTCTTTTTCGATTGTCTGGCTGTATGCGTCAACGTGAAGCCTGCGCCAGAAGTGCGTGAGTTCTGGGGCTGGTGGATGGAACTGGAAGCGCAGGAATCTCGTTTTACCTACAGCTACCAGTTTGGTTTATTCGATAAAGCTGGCGACTGGACGCATGTTCAGGTAAACGATGCAGAAGTGATTGAGCGACTGGAGTACACCCTGCGTGAGTTTCATGAAAAGCTGCGTGAACTGTTGGGAACGTTAAGTCTGAAACTGGAGCCGGCAGATGATTTTCGTGATGAGCCGGTGAAGTTAACGGCGTGACTGACATGTACCGGGTTAGATGCTCGTACATCTAACCCGGCCTGGAATATTAGTTTTTTAGGCCGGATAAGGCGTTCTCGTTGCATCCGGCAATATTCGTTAAAATTGATATGTCATTCCAACCGCGACAATATCATCATTATTAATATTCAACTTGTTATTGCTATCCAGTTGGTTGATTTTATAATCAACAAACGCTGACATATTTTTGTTGAAAAAATATGTTGCACTGACATCAATATAATTGACCAGATCCTCATCACCGATGCCTTCAATATCTTTTCCTTTTGATAATACATAACCTAACGATGGACGCAGACCAAAATCAAATTGATATTGCGCGACGGCTTCAAAGTTTTGTGTTTTATTAGCAAAACCGCCAGAAATTGGCGTCATGTTACGTGTTTCAGAATAAAAAGTTGCCAGGTAAATATCGTTGGCGTCATATTTCAGGCCTGTTGCCCATGCTTCTGCGCGCTTGCCTGTACCACGGCTTTGCTGGTTTTGCTCATTGGTGCGGTCAGAATTAGTATAGGCTCCGCTGATGGCAAAATCGCTGCCGCCAAAGTCATAACTCAGTGAAGTACCGAATCCATCACCGTTTTGCTTTTTCACATCACGGTTTTCGTTTTTTCCTTGATATTGCAGGGTTAAGTTCAGGCCATCTACAATGCCGAAGAAGTCGGTATTACGATAAGTTGCCAGTCCGCTGGCGCGCTTGGTCATAAAGTTGTCGGTTTGTGCGGAGGAATCGCCACCAAATTCCGGGAACATATCGGTCCAGGCTTCTACGTCATATAACGCGCCCAGGTTACGACCATAATCAAAAGAACCCAAATCTTTATATTTCAATCCGGCAAACGCGAGGCGCGTTTTTTGCTGTGTGGTATCGCTTTCGGCTTTATTCCCGGCAAACTCCGCTTCCCATCGACCATAACCGGTTAGTTGATCGTTAATTTGAGTTTCGCCTTTAAAACCAAAACGGATATAGCTCTGGTCGCCATCTTTATTGTCATTATCACTGATATAATGCATGGCCTTAACTTTGCCATAAATATCCAGTTTATTACCATCCTTGTTATAAACCTCTGCGGCTTGAACAGATGCAGATGCCACAATTCCCATTACCATTAATGCCAGTGTACTCTTTTTCATTTTCATTCCTGATTTTAATTAACGCGCAAATATTCGTCGGGAGCGTCCCGTTGAAAGCAGGAAAGTTTTTAACGTGGAATTGTTAAATTTATATTACAGGGTAATAATATTCTTAAAATAGGGTAATTTATTAAATCTGTAATAAAAACGTAAACCACTGCCGCTACGCTTGCTGATCCCGCGCAATAAAACGCCCTGCTTTTTTCGCAGATGGTTGGCAACCGGCGACAGTCCTGCTAAAACGTTCGTTTGATATCATTTTTCCTAAAATTGAATGGCAGAGAATCATGAGTGACAGCCAGACGCTGGTGGTAAAACTCGGCACCAGTGTGCTAACAGGCGGATCGCGCCGCCTGAACCGTGCCCATATCGTTGAACTTGTTCGCCAGTGCGCGCAGTTACATGCCGCCGGGCATCGGATTGTAATCGTGACGTCGGGTGCGATCGCCGCCGGACGTGAGCACCTGGGTTACCCGGAACTGCCAGCGACTATCGCCTCGAAACAACTTTTGGCGGCGGTAGGGCAGAGCCGACTGATTCAACTGTGGGAACAACTGTTTTCGATTTACGGCATTCACGTCGGGCAGATGCTGCTGACGCGTGCGGATATGGAAGACAGAGAACGTTTTCTTAACGCCCGCGATACCCTGCGTGCGCTGCTCGACAACAATATTGTTCCGGTAATTAATGAAAACGACGCCGTGGCGACGGCGGAAATTAAAGTCGGTGATAACGACAACCTCTCGGCGCTGGCGGCGATTCTGGCGGGAGCTGATAAACTGTTGTTGCTGACCGATCAAAAAGGTTTGTATACCGCTGACCCTCGCAGCAATCCGCAGGCAGAACTGATTAAAGATGTGTATGGCATTGATGACGCACTGCGCGCAATTGCTGGCGACAGCGTTTCTGGCCTCGGAACCGGCGGCATGAGCACCAAGTTGCAGGCCGCTGACGTGGCTTGCCGTGCGGGTATCGACACCATTATTGCTGCTGGCAGCAAACCGGGAGTGATTGGCGACGTGATGGAAGGTATTTCTGTTGGTACGCTGTTCCACGCTCAGGCAACACCTTTAGAAAACCGCAAACGCTGGATTTTCGGTGCGCCGCCTGCGGGTGAAATCACCATTGATGAAGGGGCGACCGCTGCCATTCTTGAGCGCGGCAGCTCTCTGTTACCGAAAGGCATTAAAAGCGTGAGCGGTGACTTCTCGCGTGGTGAAGTGATCCGTATCTGTGACCTTGAAGGGCGCGATATCGCCCACGGCGTTAGCCGTTATAACAGCGATGCATTGCGTCGCATTGCCGGACACCACTCGCAGGAAATTGATGCAATACTGGGATATGAATATGGCCCGGTTGCTGTTCACCGTGATGACATGATTACCCGTTAAGGAGCTGGCCGATGCTGGAACAAATGGGCATTGCCGCGAAGCAAGCCTCGTATAAATTAGCGCAACTCTCCAGCCGCGAAAAAAATCGCGTGCTGGAGAAGATTGCCGATGAACTGGAAGCGCAGAGCGAAAGCATCCTTAAAGCGAATTCTCTGGATGTTGCCGATGCTCGTGCCAATGGCCTTAGCGAAGCGATGCTTGATCGCCTGGCACTGACACCAGCCCGTCTGAAAAGCATCGCTGACGATGTGCGCCAGGTGTGTAACCTCGCCGATCCGGTTGGGCAGGTGATTGACGGCGGTGTGCTGGACAGCGGTCTGCGTCTGGAGCGTCGTCGTGTGCCGCTGGGGGTGATTGGTGTAATTTATGAAGCGCGTCCGAATGTGACGGTAGACGTCGCTTCGCTGTGCCTGAAAACCGGTAATGCGGTTATCCTGCGCGGTGGCAAAGAGACCTGCCGTACTAATGCTGCAACGGTAGCGGTCATTCAGGATGCGCTGAAAACCTGCGGTTTACCGGCTGGCGCCGTACAGGCGATTGATAATCCTGATCGCGCGCTGGTCAGTGAAATGTTGCGTATGGATAAATACATCGACATGCTGATCCCACGTGGTGGTGCTGGCCTGCATAAACTGTGTCGTGAACAATCGACGATTCCGGTGATCACTGGCGGTATTGGTGTCTGCCATATTTACGTTGATGAGAGTGCAGAGATTTCTAATGCACTGAAAGTGATCGTCAACGCGAAAACTCAGCGTCCAAGCACGTGTAATACGGTAGAAACGTTGCTGGTAAATAAAAATATTGCGGATAGCTTCCTGCCTGCATTAAGCAAGCAAATGGCTGAAAGTGGTGTGACGCTACATGCCGATGCTGTCGCACTGGCGCAATTGCAGGCAGGACCCGCGAAGGTGGTGGCTGTTAAAGCTGAAGAGTATGACGATGAGTTTCTGTCATTAGACTTGAATGTCAAAATCGTCAGTGATCTGGACGACGCCATCGCCCATATTCGTGAACACGGCACGCAACATTCCGATGCGATCCTGACCCGCGATATGCGCAACGCCCAGCGTTTTGTTAACGAAGTGGATTCCTCCGCTGTTTACGTTAACGCCTCTACGCGTTTTACCGACGGCGGCCAGTTTGGTCTGGGGGCGGAAGTTGCGGTAAGCACACAAAAACTCCACGCGCGCGGCCCAATGGGGCTGGAAGCGCTGACCACCTACAAATGGATCGGCATCGGTGATTACACCGTTCGCGCGTAAATAAAATCGGGTGATGCAAAAGTAGCCATTTGATTCACAAGGCCATTGACGCATCGCCCGGTTAGTTTTACTCTTCTACCCCGTGATTCACGTTCGTGAACATGTTCTTTCAGGGCCGATATAGCTCAGTTGGTAGAGCAGCGCATTCGTAATGCGAAGGTCGTAGGTTCGACTCCTATTATCGGCACCATCTAAATCAATAAGTTACACATCATTAGAACCTTCCTTATTTTTTGACTGGGACAAGTTTGGGACCGATGGGTTCAGGATCGAGTCTATTTGCCGTGCGTGTTCGGTAAGGTGATTAGGTGCAAGGTGAGTATATCGATAGGTTCCCGGCCACATCTCACACAGATTTGTGGCCCCTGAATTTTAATTCCCGGCTGGTTTTAGATGAAGACGAGCTAAGGATTCATCTTCTGCCCAGTAAATACGCTCCGCGACCATCGCTTCAGGATTGAGCTGTACGCCACGCAGTACGCGTTCTTTGAAACGAAGATAGCCACCTTTATCAATAAGATGTCCCATATGGAGATAAATGGGCTTGCCATTTAACATCTCTTTTTCAAATTCAAACAGGTTAATAATTACCTGCCTAATGACATCTTCAGTAACCCAGTTAAGAAACAGCTTACCAATTCGTGGGGTTTTTTTACTGGTTCTCCCGCCCAGACGAACCTGCCAGAATTTTTCTGGTTTACGTTGCCAGGCCAGAGTCGGGCAGGCCAGAACGCATTCACCACAACCGATACAGGCAGATTCTTCTTTTGTAGCTTTGCCGTTCTTTAATGACAGACAACCTACTGCGTGATGAGCACAGGCTTTCACGCAGGCGCCACATCCAATGCAGCGTTCCGCAGTAAAACGAATTTTTGCTACGCCAATAATGCCAAAGTCTGACATTGATGCCTTGGCACAATCATTCGGGCATCCGACAATAACTGTTTTCAGATGATAAGGACTGGGATAAATCAGTTTTTCCAGTCGTTGGGATAAACCTGTGGTATCCGTGTTGGCTTTCTGGCAGATGCGATTTCCCTGACAGGCGACGATGTTGCGCCCACCGATAGCCTGATATCCTGCTCTGGGATCATCAACCTCAACATTGCACATTTCCATTTCGATTTCACGAATGAAAGGCTCGAGCGCTGCATTCACTTTGTCCATGTCTTCGTAACGAATACCTGGCATTGCCAGCTTCTGACGCGTTGTCAGGTGTATTTGACCGTTGCCGTAGGTTTCAGCAATATCGCGTGCCACTGTCAGCAGATGAGCCGGTAAAATACCACCAGGTATGCGCACGCTGATCATGGCTTCTCCGCGAACTTTAGAAAGGCGATATTCGTTATTCGCACGGGCTTTAATGATATCAATATCCATACTCATAATTTTTACCTTAATCCGCAAACTTCCGGGCAATGTCATAGTTGAAAACTGGACCATCGACGCAGACATACACGTCACCCATACGGCAATGGCCACATTTACCCACAGAGCAAGCCATTCTGCGTTCGTAGTCCACCCAGATTTGCTCTGGTCGTAGCCCTTTTTGCAACAGCATCTGTACGGTAAATTTGATCATGACTGGTGGACCAACAACAATGGCTTGCATATTGTCTGTCCGGCGGAGTGTTAATTCTGCGAGACGATCGGTTACCCGACCTATCTGGTAACGCTCATCTGCTTCACCTTCATCAAGTGTCAGAATGAGGTTGTGGATATTATCCCAACCCTCCATTTCATCTTTGTACAAAACACAGTCGCGATTTTTGTAGCCAAGAATCATATCCATATGCGTAATTTCGTCAGGGTTTTCGACGAAATAGCGCATTAGCCCTTTAACGGGGGCGACTCCGGTGCCGCCAGCAATAATCAACAACGGCTTATGGCGGAAAGCGTCAATGGGATAGCCATTTCCGTAACAGCCGCGAAGCCATAAATTATCACCTTCTTTTAATGTGAATATTTCGTTGGTGACTTTACCCACCTTGCGAATAAGAAGGTCTATCCAACCGTCTCCATAGTCTGAAATGGAAATAGGGGCTTCACCTGTGCGCGGTAAAGAGACTTCGACAAATTGTCCGAACTTCGCCGGAAAATCGACTGATACACGGAAATTCCATTCCAGTGGCGTGTGGCGCGTAATATTGAGAATGCGGTATGCAACAGGCAGCAGGTTATGTTGCTTTTTATTGTGGCAAGTACACGGTGACATACATTATGCCTCCTCTGTTAGCGCGCGCTGTACGGCGGCTGTCATTTTATTAATGATGTGGGAGAATTTAATGTACTGAGGACAACGATCGTCACATCGTCCGCAGCCAACACACATATGCTCAACCCCATTTCGCGCTTTGTAGTCGTTTACCTTATGTAAAGCCCGGTAGCGCAGACGTTCACTGACTTTCTCGCGAAAACCGTGACCACCAGCCATATCGCTGAAGCCAGGTATCATGCAACTGGCCCACTGGCGGCGACGTTCTCCCCGCTGCGGATTTTCATCGTAAGTAATATCGAACACGCTGTAACAGGTGCAGGTGGGGCAGCCGGTGGTGCAACGACCACAACTGATACAGCGGCTCTCGTAAGCATTCCATAACGGATGTCCAATAATTACTTCGCGTATTTTCTGTGGGTCATCACAAATGCTGTCTGGAGTGACAACTTTCTCAGGATTTTCACTGATGAATGATGGACTGTATTCGACGGTATGTCCCAGCCCGCGTAGCGCATCTTCGATAAAATCGTCGTTAATAAAAACCTCGGCACCTTCGTCACTAAAACGCATAGCGGCGCTGTAATTGTCAGTTTTGTTGCTGCCCATCGAAACGCAGAAACAATTTTCAAAGCTTTTTTCACATTCAATTAAAACAAAACGAATGTGTTTGCGTAATAATTGATAAGTGTAATCGGAATTATTCCCATTTGATAAGTACATAAAATCCAGACGGGACATGGCGTTAATATCACAAGCCCGGGCAAAGATTAATATTGGAGTGGTATCTGTATCTGCAATCTGGATAGTGTCTTTATCAAAATAGAAGAGTGTTTCGGTTATTGGTGCGATGATGGTGTTTGGCGACATGTGCGATTTTTCTTGCCAGACTAAATCCTCCCATCTGCTAATTTGCTGATAAGTAATATTATCTGTGTCAGAAAATCTACCACCGCAGTGTTCTGCTGTAGGGGCAAAGACACGCCATTTTGGGGTTAGTCGCTGGAGTAGCAAACTAAATTCTCCAGGCGTAATTTTGATAGCCATGACATACTCCGTATGTGTAATTGCAAATAAAAATTTTTAATCATATCCGAGAGATAGCTCATCGTAAGCTACCCCCTGACGTTCAGGCTTGCCAACAGGAAAAATTGATTTTTGTTACCAGTTTAATGAATAGATTAGGCTGATTTTCAATGATGAAATAGAACGGAAGTGAATGTTGTACTAATTTTTAACTCAATAAAATAAAATGAATTTAATGGTTGTTAATGTGCTTTATAATAAATTTGGTTTAATATTTTATCTGTTTTGGTGAGTTGTTTCTGTGATGGTGATGTATAGCACCCTTTATAACTTTATGGTTATTGATATATAATGGAAAAGAAAATTTTGTTTATTTTGGAGGAGAAATGCTTCCTGTTAGCTCATCAGCAAGTAATAACCTTAATCACCCGATACATAAAAGTAATACACGTCAAGGCGTATTACAGGCAGAAGGGGAGAAAGCGCGAACGATTGTCAATGTGGATGTCGCACCAAAGGCAAATAAGAGACCCAGGCTGTTGTTAAATTTAAGTGCCGCATCTCGCGAAATTTCCATTGGTAGCGGGCTTGAGGGCGATGTATTCAAGGATAAAAACAATCCGGGGTTTGTCATTAAACGTTACCACACAAGTGATGATGCTGGTGAAGAGTGTGAGCTGTTTAATCGATTTTATGGCGAAGGAAGTGCAGAAGTCTTTGTGGAAAATGGGAAGACTCACTTGCGTATGCTGGAGGTTCCTGGTACGCCATTGAAAAAGCTTTCAGAATTTCCTAAGGATTCGGAAAAATTGTTTCTGAATATGATTATTGATATGGCTGAGCATAAGATAATTCATGGAGATCTGCATATGGAGAATATCTTATATGATGAAAGTGCTCACCGTTTCTGGCCCATTGATTTCTCGAACTCCTATGAGCGATATTATTCATTAGATGGTGATAAGAAACCGTTTGCTAATGAGTTATCTGAAAGTGATTTTTCATCTGTTTTAACTGCATTGCGCAATAGAGTTGGATGATTTTTTTATAGGGATGTTTTTATTTTAAAATGAACCATTGCTTCTCATTTACAATACATTACCAGCCACCCTTTTTTCCCTCTTGTGATGAAAAATTATATTTGTAATGAAAGTTTAGACAGCCTATAGGAAAAGTAGTGGTTGGGGTGAGGTGCGTTTTAGTTGCCATTGTATCATGATGTCTGTTAATTACATTGGGGTAGTTATAGTGAATTATTGGAGGGATTATGCCCATCATGACTTTTAGTATACCCAATATGTCTCAATTATCCCCTGAAAATATACAGGTTTTACAGGATGCTGCCAGACAAAGTGGTGAAATAAACATGTCTGTCGGTAGTAGACAATATTCTATTACTCATGTTCAGTCGTTAGATGGATTTACAGTTGAGCCTGTAAGGGGCGGTTTTCTGGATAGATTATTCAGACGAGAGCACCGGATGGCAGAAAGAGCCATTTCTCTTGAAAGAAGGTTAAATAATGATAATGATTTCTACTCTCTATTCAATAATTATTTTAGAAGGGTGATTGAAGATTATATGGAAGGGAAAGCAAACAATGCTACATTACAAAATAAAATAAATTCTTGTGCATTTAATCTGGATTCTGCGCGTTTCTCTTATCCCGAATCATCTTTGATATGTCCGATAACGTTGTGTAAACCTGAATACGGTATTTTTATGAAAAATTCTCAGGAGTCTAAGATATGTAGCTTGTATGATCAAGCGTCATTGTTGCATCTTGTTAAAAACAATGCGTCTCATCCTTTGAGTAGAGAACTAATAACTGAATCCATGATTATGGAAAAAGATAAATGTCATTTTGATCATAAAAGAGATGCTTTTGTTGTAAGTGATTCTTAATTTTATAAATGGTATTTTGAAGTGAATGGAAAAAGTTAATTAAAAAGGAATATGTCTGCATGCCGATAGATTTAACTGCTTATGTTTTACCAGAGTTTAATTTGCTGTTTAGCGTTCCTGACGAAGTATTATCTGAGATACGTAATCAGAGTGCTGCTGGAGAGGCTCAAATCCAGTTAGGGGAGCTGATGGTATCAATACGGCCTATGTCAATAGATGGTTTTTTTATGGGAAGCATTAACCAGAATGGATTATCGGAAGATAGCATTCTGATGGGGTTACAACATATAGAATATCTTGAGCGAGAGATTAACGCAGGAGGCTTGACGAGTAGTGAAGTTAACATGTTGCGTGAGATTGAAATAAATGTGAATACTTCTTTACTTCCTGATGTGCGGTTACCGCGAATATTAGATAAAATTGAGTTATGTGCATTTAACGTGAAAGATGCAGAGCTGAAGGGGACAGAGAGTTCACTGACATGCCCTATTACATTATGTGAACCTGAGGATGGGGTTTTTATGAAGAATTCTCTGCATTCAGATATATGTACATTGTATGATAAATCAACATTAATGCATCTTGTTAATACAGGAGCATCTCATCCTATAAGTAGAGAGTCAATAACAGCATCAATGATTGTGAGAAGAGATGAATGTTATTTTGATTCTGAGAGAGAAAATTTTGCTGTAAAAAATTAATGTAAGAACAGAATTGTATTCTTAATTTTAAGATTGTTCTTAACATAATATTGTAATCGATATATATGATTTACTGTTATTTAAGTAAGAGAGATTGTATGAAATTACGATATTTGTTAGATAAAAGGTAATCTGGTTAGATAAGGGCGTAATTTTATGATGATTGATTTGACTCCTAATCTGAATTCTGCTGGATTATTGAATTTAATTCCAGAGGGCACTTTATCTGATATACGTAAGCAAGCTTATGTTGGATTTGCTAAAATCCGAATTGGGAATGTGATAGTGTCAATACGCTCTATGCCCATCTCTGGGTATTTTACTGGGGAAATTAATACTGAAGATCTGACTGAAGATGCACTTCAAATAGCGTTGAATCATATTGATTATATTGAGCGCTCACTTAATAATGGTTTTTCTGGTTGTGAAGTCAAGGTTTTGCACAAAATGGATTTAGAATATCAAACTTCACTGCTTGTTAAAAATAAAACGTAATTTGTTGGTAGGTTTAATATTGATGTAAACGATATTTTTTAATTGTTATTGGATGTTCTGTTTATGCCGCTATATTTGGCGGCATATTTAATGGTGGAAAGAAAACATGTTGCCATTAAAAACATACTGTTATTAATCTATGCAAGTGTCCTTGTGTTACCAGGAACCGTAAAAGAGGACAATGAGAGAGAAGACAGCGCCTTTTCTCAGCCAATGGGGTTCGCTTTTGAACAACTATGTTTTATCACCTATGACGCCATTGTGCTTGAGCTGATGGCCCAGCCTGGTGAAACCAGTGACACAATGTTTAAAAGACACGCTGACCTTGAGTAACTTTCAGGAAATCTTCCTTTAATGAGCAATGCCAGGTCGTTAAGCCACAGACTGACCGCCTGATTAAAGATGTTATTCTCAACACAAAACGTCAGCCCTCACCTGTAAAAGGCGGAGCTGACGGATGAAATATCAGGCAACAGGCTCTATTCGGCGTGTAAAACTTTAGTTGTTATAATTTGAACACGCTCCATGACTTCGTTGTTTAAGGATTTCCCGCGCAGAATCGGCCATTATCATGACTGCGCCAGCCAGCATTAAAGTATCTTTCAATACCAGACGACCCGCGCCAGATAAATAAGGAAAACCATGATGGGCATCGCCTAACGCAGGGACCCATGCCTCAGGGGTGGTGATTAAAAATGAGAGCGTGACTAATGGCGTGGTAAATGCCATTAGTCCCCCCAGTAAACCCAGCCACCGATTAATCGGGTTAGCTAAAACCAGCAGGGCAATAATCACCTCCACTACGCCAAGACCGTTGGAAAAACCATAGGTATTATTGGCAACTTGCCATGCTCGTGCTTCCGGCTTGTATTCGCCTTCGTGTGTCAGGTATTGTTTATATTCCTCTGGGTGTTCGTAAAAGAAAGACATTACCGGACTGTTCGCCACGAATGGTGTAATACTGTCTGCCTCGTAAGGGACAAACTTTAATAACCCAATCCACATAAAAACAATCGCAATGCTCAGACGAATTAATGTCAGGCCGATTTTATCCCCTCGGCTTAACAGGTGCATATATTTTTCCATTGTAAACATCCTTATTTATACAATACTGCCGTTGCAGTTGAGTTATTATCAATCCGCATAGAAGTGATTTTCCAGGATGAGGCATCATGTTTTTTGGCAATATTAGCAATAGCATCTTCCAGAACTGTCGGTGATGCTGATATTGACGAGACGCTGACGTGTTTAAGAACTACTTTGTCATCAGCATTGGCGGAAAAAGTCATAACGCCAGATAATAACGTCGCAAATAAAACGGTTTTTTTAAACATATAAAATACCATCAATAGAGTGATTAAGAGTTTATAGAATATACAAAACGTGACAAAGTTGTTTTCTTTAAGACGCCAGAATATTTGTCCTGGCGTCTGATTTTTTATTTAATCTTATTTGACTAATGAAAACAGGTCGTTGAGTGATTCACTCATCGACGGATGAGTGAAGATCTGATCGCGTAATACGAGATAAGGTAAATCTGCATCCATCGCCATTTTCACAATATTGATTATTTCGTGGGAGTCAACACACAACAGTGATACCCCTAATATACGCTGGGTTTTATTATCGATAATCGCTTTTAATACACCTCTGGTATCATTCATCACTCTGGCGCGTGGAATTGCCGCAACAGGTAATGTTACCACCTGAATATCCGCACCACGCTCTCTGGCCTGTTCTTCCGTCATGCCAACCCGGGACAGCGGTGGTGTCATAAATACGGAATAGGGCACATTTTTTCGATCGTCAGTACTGCGTTTACCTTCTCCCAGCAACTCATCGCGTACGATACGGAAGTCATCCAGTGAAATATAGGTAAACTGCAGCCCGCCGGTAACATCTCCCATAGCCCAAATATTGTCTGCGGTGGTATGTAATCGGTTGTCAACGACGATGGCCCCGCGTTCATTCACTGCAACTCCGGCATTTTCTGGTTGCAATGAGGCCGTTGCAGGTTGACGACCGGAAGCAATTAACAGCGCATCCACTGCCAGTTGATCGCGCTCAGAATGTATTTGCACTTTATTTCCATCGTGGCTGATACGCTGCACATGGGCATTGAGGATGATATCGACTCCTTGCTCGCGTAAAATAGCTGCGATGTTATCAGCAATATCCCGATCTTCTCGTGGTAAAAATAACGATGCGGCTTCGAAAATGGTAACTTTACTGCCAAAATTAGCGAACATAGAGGCAAACTCAACGCCAATATATCCCCCGCCTAAAATACCTAAATGCTCGGGTAATTCCTTCAGATTAAGCAACCCGGTACTGTCATATACGCCAGGCGTTGTGGTTATTCCTGGAATCGCTGGCACCACGGTTTGTGCACCAGTATTAATAAAAATCTTTTCACCATGAATCTCCAGATTTCCCTCAGACCGGTGAATACGCAGAATATGATTATTGATAAACTCAGCTCTTCCTTCGAACACATCGATATTGGGCATATCAGCGAGATTATGGAAATTCTTATTGCGTAAGAAATTGACCACGGCATCTTTACGTTGCATGGCGCTGGCAAAATCCAGGTGCTGTTGCGCATCATGAACCAGCGTCTTGGTTGGGATGCAGCCGATATTAATACAAGTCCCACCATACATTTCACTCGACTGTTCGATGAGCGCTACGCGCCATCCGGCTTTAGCCAGCGTTGCTGCTAATGTTTTTCCCGCCTTACCAAAACCAATAATAACTGCCTGATATTTGTTCATGATTATATCCTGTCAAAACGTGTTCACTTGCCATAATAACTATAGACGCAACGGCGAAAATAACATCTCTTCACAACGCTTAAGAATTTGTCTTATTGTCTGACGATCGTTGTTTTTTTATCAGAGTCACAATATGGTGATAATGATTAACTAATTGATGATATTGAATTAAGGCTTATCTAAGATTGTTCGCACTTATAATCAAAAAACACTCAGGAGTCTGATATGGATGCCCTTAGCCGTTTGTTGATGCTTAACGCCCCACAAGGAACGATTGATAAAAATTGCCTGTTAGGGAGCGACTGGCAGCTTCCTCATGCCGCCGGAGAACTGTCAGTTATTCGTTGGCATGCGCTAACACAAGGTGCAGCGAAACTGGAAATGCCAGCGGGGCAGACCTTTACGTTGCACCCGGGTAACGTGGTTCTTCTGCCACAAAATTCAGCTCATCGTCTGAGTCACGTCGAAAATGAATCGACCTGTATTGTTTGCGGCACTCTTCGACTACAACGTTCGGCTCGTTATTTTTTAACGTCTTTGCCTGAAGTTTTGTTTTTGGCGCCGGAAAGCCACTGCGTGGAGTTTCGCTGGATAAGGGAGGCGATTCCTTTTTTACAACAGGAGTCCAGATCCTTGATGGCGGGAGCGGATGCTCTGTGTAGTCAGATCTGTGCCGTTTTGTTTACGCTCGCTGTGCGTGAATGGATTACACAAGCTAATACCGAGAAAAATATCCTCAGTTTGTTGCTGCATCCGCGTCTTGGTTCAGTGATGCAGCAAATGCTGGAAATGCCAGGACATAACTGGACAGTCGAATCATTGGCCAGCATTGCCCATATGTCCAGGGCGAGTTTTGCTCAGCTTTTCCGGGAGGTTTCTGGAACCACGCCACTGGCTGTATTAACAAAATTGCGGCTACAAATAGCGGCCCAGATGTTTTCCAGGGAAACGCTCCCCGTCGTGGTGATTGCGGAGTCCGTAGGCTATGCCAGCGAATCATCCTTTCACAAGGCCTTTGTCCGCGAGTTTGGCTGTACTCCAGGGGAATATCGGGAAAGCGTCAGGCAACTTCAGGAGGTTAAGCATGAATAAGATTATCGGGTATAAAAATAGAGGATGTGACATTTAACATAGCTGTCTAAAAAGAAAGCAGCAGGATGTTCTCGCTGAAATAAAGAACATCCTGATATTCTAAAGGTAAGAGTTTCGTTACTTAACCGTTGCTTTCACCTTTATCAATATAAACGTATCTGTCTAAGTGAGCTGTTTTATCGCATAAACAAGAAATAAAAGAGACCCACTTTTAAGCCAAGTATTGTGATGTAAGCACAGCAGTATTTCATAGTACCAGACATTATTTTGTTGGCTTGCCCTTCCATTTTGGTCGCTGAAACGGCAATGGCGATGCTTTGTGGAGAAATCATTTTTCCTCCTGTTGCGCCAGACGTATTTGCTGCGGCTAACCAGTTAGGGTCGATATGTAATTTACTGGCTGCAATAGTTTGTAGCTTGCCAAACAAAATATTCGAGTTAGTGTCGCTCCCTGTGACAAATGTTCCCAGCGCACCAATAACTGGCGCGAGGAAGACGTATGATCTTCCGGTAAGATCAACAATTGATTGTGCCAGCGTAGAAATTATGCCGCTGAGGTCCATGACAGTGGCCATGGCGACAATGGCCATAATCGCGATAATGGAGTTTTTAAGCTGAAGTGCGGTTTTTATAAATACTTCAAACATACCGCGTGCTGAGGCTCCCTGGATAAAACCACCGAGAATAGTCGCAAAGATAATCAGCATTCCGGGCGTTGTGAGCCATTCGACCTTTAACGCTAATGTACTGCCATCAGCCAGTGAGAAATGCAGCACTGACGCTAATTGAGATGCTGCTGATTTTATTGTTGGAAATAACGGTGAGCACAACAAAATAAAGACAAAAATAAACAGATAAATAGAACCGACCCGGAACAGTACCTTTGCTGAACGTGGTGCCATTTCACGGGTATGACTGGTTTCAATACGCCACTGTGGATCTATTTCACCTTTGCGAAGACGACTGGCAATCGCGACAGCAAAAAGGCTAACCAGGCTACCAGCAAAAGCGGGTAATTCGGCACCGAGATGTATAGCAACAAAATACTGCGGAACAAGTGTCGCGATGCCACATATTAAGGTAATAAGGAATACGCCGCGAATTGCTCTCACACCTCCGCCAATGATGCAAATGATGACAAATGGCAGCAAGATATTAAAAAGCGCTAGTTGCAGGATAATGGTGCCGCCTAAGGTGTAAACAGGCAGGTTAACCTGTTCAGCGAGGATTGACACCGGAATCCCCACAGCTCCAAACGCCGTAGGTACGGTATTAGCGACCAGCGACGCGATGGCTGCTTTCAGTGGGGTGAATCCCAGCGCGATAAGGATACCGATAGGGATCGCGACTGCCGTACCGTATCCGGCTGCAGCTTCAAGAAAACCACCGAAGCACCACGAAATAAGGAGTACCTGGATACGTTTATCTTCGCTAATACTGGCGAGAATATCGCGGAGAATATCCAGCGCTTTCGTTGCCTGCATAACGTTATAACTGAATATCGCGCCGAGGATAACAATGACAATCGGCCATAATCCTTTGAGTGCGCCATAGCCTATTGAGGCTTTAAGATTCTGTACAGGCATATCCCAGAACAGAACAGATAAAACAGCCGTGAATGCCAGCGATATCAGGACTGAATAATGAATGGGCATTTTCAATTTTAAAATCAAAAATACCATGAGTAGCAAAGGTGAGAGTGCGAGAGCAAACATTAAATATTCGTGCATTGCTATTTCCAACTATATTGTTTGACCTTGTTTATGTGTTTTTTTCGAAAGAGGTTATCTCATTGTGGAAATGAAAAATGCAAACTGAATCGCTTCAGTGAAATAAAGTTACAGTTGTTTATGTTTGTATATATTTTGTTAAAAAATCAATCTGTAAAAAATGTTTGTATATTATTATCGCTACTAAATAAGTAACTCAAAATAGGTACAAAAGATAGCGGTATGGGATATATAGCCTTCTGAAATCGGTTTCATGAGAACGTTTTGAGTGGGGGGGACATTATAAAAATGTGAGCGATGCCGAAAGAAATAAAATTAGTTATTGCATCTGGATATTGAATGAAGGATTATTATTTTGTCATACAAAAGAGGCTGAGATTGTATTTTTGTCATCCAGATAAAAAGTTCCCCCATTTTTATTGTTGACTGATAACCCTGAAGGGGGAGCTGCTATCGGCATAAATTGAAATGAAGTCATGGAGCATTGGTTGTGAATGTAAATTTCTTTGTTACCTGTATTGGTGATGCACTGAAATCACGGATGGCACGAGATTCCGTGCTGCTACTGGAAAAACTCGGCTGTCGCGTAAATTTTCCTGAGAAACAGGGATGCTGCGGTCAGCCTGCGATCAATAGTGGTTATATCAAAGAAGCGATTCCAGGGATGAAAAATCTGATCGCCGCACTGGAAGACAACGACGATCCCATTATTTCTCCGGCTGGCTCTTGCACTTATGCCGTAAAAAGTTACCCGATGTATCTGGCTGAAGAACCTGAATGGGCATTACGTGCCGAAAAGGTTGCCGCGCGTATGCAGGATCTCACCTCTTTTATCGTTAATAAATTGGGGGTAGTTGATGTTGGCGCCAGCCTACAAGGGAGAGCGGTGTATCACCCATCCTGTAGTCTGTCCCGCAAATTGGGTGTGAAGGATGAACCACTTACGCTCCTGAAAAATGTGCGTGGACTGGAACTATTGACGTTCGCCGAACAGGACACTTGTTGCGGATTTGGCGGTACGTTCTCGGTCAAAATGGCCGAAATATCCGGCGAGATGGTGAAGGAAAAGGTTTCACACCTGATGGAAGCCCGTCCTGAATATTTAATTGGCGCAGATGTGAGTTGCTTGTTGAACATTAGCGGCCGATTACAGCGTGAAGGGCAGAAGGTCAAAGTGATGCATATTGCTGAAGTGCTGATGAGTCGCTGAGGGGATAAATATGTCGATCAAAACCAGTAATACAGAATTCAAGACACGCATCCGTCAGCAAATTGAAGATCCGATCATGCGTAAAGCGGTGGCGAACGCGCAGCAGCGTATCGGGGCTAATCGGCAAAAAATGGTTGATGAATTAGGACACTGGGAAGAGTGGCGCGATCGTGCCAGCCAGATACGTGATCATGTTCTGAGTAATCTGGACGCTTATCTGTATCAACTTTCAGAAAAAGTGACGCAAAACGGTGGTCACGTCTATTTCGCAAAAACCAAAGAAGACGCTACCCGTTACATTTTACAGGTCGCTCAGAGCAAGAATGCGCGGAAAGTTGTGAAGTCTAAATCGATGGTGACCGAAGAGATTGGCGTCAATCATGTGTTGCAGGATGCTGGAATTCAGGTGATTGAAACCGATCTGGGGGAATATATTCTTCAGTTGGATCAAGATCCGCCATCTCATGTTGTGGTTCCGGCCATTCATAAAGATCGTCATCAGATCCGCCGGGTGCTACATGAACGCCTGGGCTACGATGGCCCGGAAACGCCTGAAGCCATGACCTTATTCATTCGTCAAAAGATCCGTGAGGATTTCCTCAGTGCCGAAATCGGTATTACCGGCTGTAATTTTGCGGTTGCAGAAACAGGGTCAGTATGTCTGGTGACCAATGAAGGCAATGCGAGGATGTGTACCACGTTGCCAAAAACGCACATTGCGGTGATGGGGATGGAACGCATCGCCCCCACGTTTGCCGAGGTTGATGTATTGATCACCATGCTGGCGCGTAGTGCTGTTGGCGCACGTTTGACGGGATATAACACCTGGTTGACGGGGCCGCGCGAAGCGGGCCACGTTGATGGTCCAGAAGAGTTTCATTTGGTTATTGTCGATAACGGGCGCTCTGATGTACTGGCCTCTGAATTTCGTGATGTGTTGCGTTGTATCCGCTGCGGAGCCTGTATGAATACCTGCCCGGCATACCGCCATATTGGTGGGCACGGATACGGTTCTATTTACCCAGGACCAATCGGCGCAGTGATTTCTCCGCTGCTTGGCGGCTACAAAGATTTTAAAGATCTGCCTTATGCCTGTTCTTTATGCACAGCCTGTGACAGCGTTTGCCCGGTGCGTATTCCACTGTCGAAACTGATTTTGCGCCATCGTCGGGTGATGGCTGAAAAAGGAGTTACAGCAAAAGCGGAGCAAAGGGCGATCAAAATGTTCGCTTATGCCAATAGTCATCCGGGGTTGTGGAAAGTCGGGATGATGGCTGGCGCCCACGCGGCGAGCTGGTTTATCAATGGCGGTAAAACCCCCATCAGGATTGGTGCAATTGGCGACTGGATGGAGGCACGCGATCTTCCTGAAGCTGACGGCGAGAGTTTCCGTAGCTGGTTTAAGAAACATCAGGCGCAGGAGAAAAAGAATGGATAACCGTACTGCATTTTTGCAAAACGTTGCTCAGGCACTGGGCCGTCCGCTGCGACTCGAACCGCAAGCAGAAGATACGCCGCTTAACAATTATGCTAATGAGCGGCTAACAGAACTGAATCTGCAACAACGCTGTGAGGCGTTTATTCAGTTTGCCAGCGATGTCATGCTGGCGCGTTGTGAACTGACCAGCGAAGCGCAGGCGGCAGAAGTTGCATTACGTCTGTGTAAAGAGCTGGGAGAGCAGTCGGTTGTGATTAGCGGCGACACGCGACTGGAGGCGCTGGGGATCAGCGAACGTTTGCAGCAGGAATGCAATGCTGTTGTGTGGGATCCGGCGAAAGGCGTTGAAAATATCTCACAGGCTGAGCAGGCTAAAGTTGGCGTTGTGTATGCTGAATATGGCTTAACCGAATCGGGCGGGGTGGTCCTTTTTTCCGCAGCCGATCGCGGGCGTTCATTAAGCTTGCTGCCTGAGTCCTCTCTATTTGTTCTGCGTAAAAGCACCATCTTGCCGCGAGTGGCGCAGTTAGCTGAAAAATTGCATCAAAAAGCGCAGGCTGGCGAACGTATGCCGTCCTGCATTAATATCATCAGCGGTCCCAGCTCAACAGCGGACATTGAGCTTATCAAAGTCGTTGGAGTTCACGGCCCGGTGAAGGCGGTGTACCTGATTATTGAGGATTGTTGATCAATAAATGGGGAGTCCTCCTGGCGATGTCGGTCAGGGGGGCCCGGCAGATCATTTTTATGGTTTTAAAAGAGATGTTTTTGTAGGGATAATGACGCGCTAACCGATTGAAAATGTGAGCTGGAGAAGGCTGATGCTGAAAGAAAACTTTGCTGAATTGCAATTATTTCTGGCGATTGCCCGGGAGCGAAGTTTTACCAAAGCGGCGGCAAAACTTGGCGTGTCACAGTCTGCGCTCAGCCATGCGATGAAGTCACTGGAAGAGCGTCTGAATGTGCGTCTGTTGACCCGTACAACCCGCAGTGTGGCGCCGACAGAAATGGGAGAGCAAATTATTGCCTGCCTCGAACCTCGCCTTGCCGATCTTGAGCATGAGTTGAGTGCCGTTATTGAACGGGATGGGCCGACCTCCGGCAATATTCGCTTGTCAGCAGGCGAACATGCCGTTCGCTATCTTCTGTGGCCAAAGCTGAAGCCGTTTCTGCATCAATATCCGCAAATTAATGTTGAACTGGTGGTTGATAACGGTCTTGTCAATATTGTTGAAGGGCGTTTTGATGCCGGCGTCAGATTAGGCGAAAGCGTTGATAAGGACATGATTGCCGTCAGGATTGGCCCGGATATGCGTATGGCGGTCGTTGCATCTCCTGACTATTTTTCGGCAATGGGGATTCCTGAAACACCTCATGATTTGCAGCATCATCGCTGCATTAATATGCGCCTGCCAACGGCAGGCGGCTTGTATCACTGGGAGTTTGAGAAAGAAGGAAAGTCACTGCGTGTTCAGGTTCAGGGGCAGTTGACATTTAATGTCTTAGATGAGCGACTGGATGCGGCAATATGCGGTTACGGCATTGCTTTTGTCCCTGAAGATAGCGTTGCGGATAAAGTTAATTCCGGCGAATTAGTCCAGGTTCTGCAAGACTGGTGTCCGACATTTCCAGGCTACTATCTCTATTATCCAAGTCGCAAACAGCACCCTCCCGCTTTTGCGTTGTTAATTGAAGCGTTGCGGTACAGGCAATAACCTCTATTGCTTAGCGCTCAATAAGCGCCTGAAGATTAGCTGGGTAACGCTCGCCAATGATTTTTACCGTCTCCAGCGCCTGTTCTATCTTCTGCATCTCCGTCTGAGAAAGGATGACATTAGCGGCGCCGAGGTTTTCCTCCAGACGGTGCAGTTTAGTGGTACCCGGAATCGGCACAATCCACGGTTTTTGCGCCATCAACCATGCCAGAGCAATTTGTGCTGGCGTCACGCCTTTTTCTACCGCTAATTCTCCCAGTAAGGTGACCAGCTTTTCATTAGCGGCAAGAGATTCTTCGCTAAAGCGCGGCACAATACTGCGGAAATCGTCTTTACCAAACGTCGTCCCGGACGTGATTGCACCAGTAAGGAAGCCTTTACCTAATGGACTAAAAGGCACGAAACCAATTCCCAGCTCTTCCAGCAACGGCAGGATCTCTTGTTCCGGTTCCCTCCACCACAGAGAATATTCGCTTTGCAAGGCTGTAACGGGTTGAACGGCATGAGCGCGGCGAATGGTTTGCGCACCCGCTTCGGAAAGACCGAAGTGTTTTACTTTACCTTCTGCAATCAGATCTTTAACTGCACCGGCAACGTCTTCGATTGGCACTTCCGGGTCAACGCGATGCTGATAAAGCAGATCGATAACATCAGTTTTAAGGCGACGAAGCGACCCTTCCACTGCTTTGCGAATATGCTCTGGACGGCTATTTAATACCCGTTCTTTGTTGCCATTGTCTAAGCTAAAACCAAATTTAGTGGCGATAACTACGCGATCGCGAAATGGTTGCAATGCTTCACCCACGACCTCTTCATTCAGATATGGGCCGTAAACTTCGGCAGTATCGAAGAAGGTCACACCGCGTTCTACTGCAGTTCGAATCAATTCAATTGCCTGACGAGTGTCGGTTGCTGGGCCATAACCATGACTAAGTCCCATACAGCCAAGTCCCAGCGACGATACTTCCAGCCCTGATTTTCCAAGATAACGTTTTTGCATAATTTTTTCCTCTCTGTCACGGTTATCGACGCTTTTCCCATACATTTCAGCAATCTTTGTTAGTTCGGGATGCTGGAATAAACCCTTTCTTCCTTCTGCAAATGGCGCCCGGGCTTCCGGCTGGATACCCCGGTTTTGCATCTGTTGTGGGGAAAGCATAGCGCGGGAGAATTTATTTGATTAGAGATGGTAATTTTCTTAGGTCTATGAATAAAATTCATAAATAGATATGCAGAGTGGGGAAGCCCCCTTTTGGCAAGAGAAGGCGTTCAAAAGGCGGAGTCCCTACAACTGAGAAATCCAGCTATCTGAACATATTGCTTTTTGAGAGCTTGTTTTGTGGGTGAAAATTAGCCAGGCATTGTTTGTTGCTGTCATTGTGATTTTACGCTGTAAAGATTTGGTTTAAAAATTGATGCCTGCATTTTTACTAAATGCAGAAGCCATTTCCTGTAATTACGGTATGGATTATATTAAGAGATAGTCATTTATTAATGGAAAAGAGTTGTTTTATTTTACGCTGAAAGGATTCAGTCTTAAATTAATTAATAATATTTAATGAGACAATTCTTATATTCCGATACTCAATTAGTGTTACCACTTTTTCTTGTATTAATAATCGAAACCAGAACTCTTTCAGTAAGTTGTATTTTAAGTTGATTTGGGGTCATAGATACATATAATGCCTCTATGTTCGAAGCTGGAAGTTAATGTAAGAATGATGTTGCAGTTGTTAATTTATAAAACGAATCCAGTGGAGATCTAACCTTATATTCATTTTTAAGCTGTGTATCTGACGTATACAGTTTTTAATATTATGCAGTCTGTTTGAATTTTTATTATCTCTCTCATGAACGGGAATAGTATTTAACTATTGTAGTTTATGAGTGTTTAGTTTTGTCTGGATGCTTGCTGGAGAATCTCATGAATAAAATATATCAGCTAAAGTGGAACAGGTCCCGTAGCTGTTGGTGTGTCTGTTCTGAACTGGGAAGCAGAATAAAAGGAAAGAAGGCAAAGGCAGTTTTAATTAGCGCGATAAGTTTATATTCATCTCTGGCAGTGTCCAATGATGTCATTGTGGACCAGGATAAGACTGTTGAGTTCGGTACAAGTAACCAGAGCATCAATTACCGTATTACAGTTACCGACAATGCCAACCTGGTTATCAATGCAACTGATTCTTCTCGTCCGCGTTTGACTCTCGCTTCTGGTGGCGGACTGGATATCACCGGAGGGAAGGTACATATCAATGGCCCGCTTAATTTTCTGCTAAAAGGAACGGGGTTCCTGAACGTTTCCAATGCGGGAAGTGAGTTGTATGCTGATGATCTATATGAATCAAACTCTGGCATGAGACATGATAAGGGCTATTTTAATGTCTCTAACGGTGGCAAAGTTCATGTTAAAGGCACCAGTCGCCTGACTTATTTGCAGGGCAACGTCAGTGGTGAAGGCAGCCAGGTAAATTCCGAAACCTTCTTTATGGGGGTTTATAGCAGTTACGGTGGTAATCAATTTCTGTCAGTTAATAACGGCGGTGAAGTTAATGCTCGTGAGCATATTAGTCTGGGCTATTATAATCAACGCTCCGATACGACACTCGCAGTTTCGGAAGGTGGTAAAATTTCTGCGCCGAAAATTAGTTTAAGCACCAACTCGGAATTGGCATTAGGTGCCCAGGAAGGGAAAGAGGCGAAGGCAGCAGGGATTATTGATGCCGAAAAAATTGAGTTTGTGTGGGCAGATACATCTGACAAGAAAATCACCTTAAACCACACGGATAAAAATGCGACTATTTCTGCGGATATTGTCAGTGGCAGCGAGGGGCTGGGCTATATCAATGCGCTCAATGGTACGACTTACTTAACCGGCGATAACTCTGCATTTAGCGGCAAAGTAACGATTGAGGAAAAGGGGGCTTTGGGAGTTACCCAAAATATAGGTACAGCAGATATCACTAACCGCGGGAAATTACATCTGAAGGCTGATGGTAACATGACCTTTGCCAATAAAATTTCTGGCAATGGAACGATCAGCATCGATAGTGGAACGGTTGCTTTGACCGGAAATAATTATGCATTCTATGGATATATCGATGTGGCTACTGATGCTGTCGCTGTTATTTCTGAAGACAGAAACATCGGTCGCGCGGATCTGGATGTTGATGGCAAATTGCAAATTAATGCCAATAAAGATTGGATATTTGATAACGATCTTCGAGGTAAAGGCATTGTTGAAATAAATATGGGGAATCACGCATTCTCCTTCGATGAGTATGCTTATACCGACTGGTTCCAGGGTTCTCTGGCATTTCAGAACACAACATTTAACCTGGAACAGAACGCCGAGTTTCTGGCGAAGGGCGGAGTGATAGCGGGTCAGGGAAGCCAGATAACGGTGGGTAAGGGCGCTCACTCCATTAGCACTCTGGGATTCTCCGGCGGAACTGTTGATTTTGGCGCCCTGGCAGCAGGTGCACAGATGACAGAAGGGACGGTCAACGTTAGCAAAACGCTGGATCTGCGGGGCGAGGGCGTTATTCAGGTAACTGACAGTGACGTTGTACGCTCTGTCTCCCGCGATATTGACTCTGCGTTATCGCTCACTGAAGTCGATGATGGCAATAGCACCATTCAACTGGTTGATGCAAAAGGTGCTAGCGTAGTCGGCGATGCTGGCAATCTGCAATTGCATGATCAAAATGGACAAATTCTCACCAGTAGTGCACAGCGCGATATTCAACAGAATGGGCAAAAGGCGGCTGTTGGCACTTACGACTATCGCCTGACAAGTGGGGTAAATAATGACGGCCTGTATATTGGCTATGGCCTGACGCAGCTTGATTTACAGGCTACCGACAGTAACGCCCTGGTGCTGAGCGCCAATGGTAAAAGCGAGAATGCTGCCGATCTCAGTGCGCAGATTACCGGCAGCGGCGATCTGGCGTTCAGTAGTCAGAAAGGTCAGACCGTATCGCTATCTAACAGGGATAACGACTATACCGGTATTACCGATCTGCGCAGCGGGGCACTCCTGCTGAATAATGATAACGTGTTGGGCAATACCCGCGAATTGCGCCTGGCCGCAGAGACTCAATTGGATATGAATGGTCATAGCCAGACCATTGGTACGCTTGATGGCGGCGTAGATTCTCTGCTTAACCTCAATGGCGGGAGTCTGACTCTTGCTAACGGAGGGCGTTCGGCCGGTTCGCTAACAGGAAATGGTGAGTTGAATATTCAGGGCGGTACGCTGGATATTGCGGCTGATAACAGCGGCCTGACGGCTAATATGAATATTGCAAACGGGGCCAGTGTTCTGGTGAGCCATGCACAAGGATTGGGGAGTGCAAACGTCGAGAACAACGGCACCCTGACACTGAATAACAAGGGTGAAAAGGCATTAACTTCTCCTGTGCAGTACACCCTGGGGGGGAATCTGACTAACAGCGGTACGCTGATGGCGGGGATGTCAGGTCAGCAAGCAGGTAATGAATTAATTATTAAAGGGAACTACCACGGTAATAACGGACAATTGGTGCTGAATACGGTGCTGGATGGCGATAATTCAGCTACGGATAAACTGGTCGTACAGGGAGATACCAGCGGATCGACTTCCGTTACGGTTAACAACGTTGGTGGGACTGGGGCTAAAACGCTCAATGGTATTGAACTCATCCATGTTGGCGGCAAATCTGAGGGGGAATTTGTTCAGGCAGGACGTATCGTGGCGGGGGCGTATGACTACACTCTTGCGCGTGGTCAGGGGGCGAATAGCGGCAACTGGTATTTGACCAGTGGGAATAATTCACCGGATCCGCAGCCGAATCCAGAGCCGACGCCGACTCCAAAGCCAGAACCGACGCCAACACCGACGCCGACGCCAACACCTGATTCCGGTCAGAATCTGGATAATGACCTGCGTCCTGAAGCTGGCAGCTACACTGCGAACCTTGCAGCAGCTAATACGATGTTTACTACGCGACTGCATGATCGTTCAGGAAATACGTACTATACCGACATGGTGACTGGCGAGCAGAAACAAACCACCATGTGGATGCGACATGAAGGAGGCCACAATAAATGGCGTGATGGAAGCGGTCAGCTAAAAACCCAGAGCAATCGTTATGTTCTACAACTGGGTGGTGATATCGCGCAGTGGAGCCAAAACGGCGGCGATCGTTGGCATTTGGGAGTAATGGCGGGTTACGGCAACAGTGATAGCAAAACAATCTCGTCGCGAACTGGTTATCGCTCGAAAGCGAGTGTGAACGGATACAGCACGGGTCTGTATGCCACCTGGTATGCCAATGACGAGTCGCGTAATGGGGCGTATCTTGATAGTTGGGTGCAGTACAGTTGGTTTGATAACACCGTGAAAGGCGATGATTTACAAAGTGAATCTTATAAATCGAAAGGATTCACCGCTTCGCTGGAGACGGGATATCGACAAAAACTGACCGAATTTATGGGAAGTCAGGGAACGCGTAATGAATGGTATGTGCAGCCGCAAGCGCAGGTTACCTGGATGGGGATCAAAGCAGATAAACATCGCGAAAGCAATGGCACTCGAGTCAGCAGTGAAGGTGATGGTAATATTCAGACCCGTCTTGGTGTAAAAACCTGGCTGAAGAGCCACCATAAAATGGACGACGGTAAATCTCGCGAATTCCAGCCATTTGCTGAAGTGAACTGGTTGCATAATAGTAAGGATTTCAGTACTCGCATGGACCGTGTTGCCGTGTATCAGGATGGCTCTCGCAATATTGCAGAGGTAAAAGCCGGTGTGGAAGGTCAGATAAATTCCCATCTGAATGTATGGGGAAATGTCGGCGTTCAGGTTGCTGATAAAGGGTATAACGATACCTCGGCGACGATTGGCGTTAAATGGTCATTCTGATCTGAATAATCTGTTGAGGAAAAGAGAGCCGAATTTGGCATAATTCGGCTCTTTGAATCAATTATTCTTGCCGTCAGCTTTTCCGTCGCAGGGGAAACAATCGGAGTTGGCTGACGCACATGATTTAATCAATGGTGTGTTAAATGGGTTCTTATGATTTGAGTGTTTTTCTGAAAGAGTTCGGGGCAACGGTTAATTTAGCGTTGCCTGACATTGTGTCCGAAAAAGAACGGCTTTTACTCAAGCTGTTGATGGAGGGGATGTCGGTTACAGAAATCTCACAGTACAGAAATCGCAGTGCAAAGACAATTTCACATCAAAAGAAGCAACTGTATGAAAAATTAGGGATCCAGAGCGATATCACCTTCTGGCGGGATATCTTTTTTCAGTATCATCCGCAGGTAGTCTCCGCCACGGGAAGTAAAAATAAATTTTATATCCCTGACAACCATTTTCATCATGTTATCACGCCTGAAGCCATCAGCCTGGCGCTGGAAAACCATGAGTTCAAACCGTGGATTCAACCCGTTTTCTGTGCACAAACAGGTGAATTAACCGGCTGCGAAATCCTGGTTCGTTGGGAACATCCGCAAACGGGAATAATCCCGCCGGATCAGTTCATCCCGCTGGCAGAATCTTCCGGTCTTATTGTGATAATGACCCGTCAGTTGATGAAACAAACAGCAGATATTCTGTTGCCGGTAAAACATTTGCTACCGGACAATTTCCATATTGGGATTAACGTGTCCGCAGGCTGTTTCATGGCATCCGGGTTTGAGCGTGAGTGCCTTCACCTGGTGAAAAAATTAGGGGATAACAAAATTAAATTGGTTCTGGAATTAACTGAACGCAATCCGATCCCTGTTACACCAGAGGCCAGAGCGATATTTGACAGCTTACACCGACATAACATTACTTTTGCCCTGGACGATTTTGGTACCGGTTATGCGACCTATCGCTACTTGCAAGCGTTTCCGGTCGATTTTATTAAAATTGATAAATCGTTTGTGCAAATGGCGAGTGTTGACGAAATTTCTGGTCATATTGTGGACAATATTGTCGAGCTGGCACGTAAGCCGGGTCTTAATATTGTTGCGGAAGGGGTGGAAACTCAGGAGCAGGCCGATTTAATGATCGGGAAAGGCGTTCACTTTTTGCAAGGGTATTTGTTTTCTCCGCCGGTACCGGGTGAGAAATTTGTCACTGAATGGGTTAAAAAAGGAATGGGTGTTTCACTGGGAACAAGAAACAAATAGCTTCGCAACTGTTTCGGGGCCTGTGAGAGAGTTGCTCTTAGCAGCTCTCCCGATGCAGTAAATCCTGATAAATCTCAGTTAATATCCCTTTTGACGCAAACTGTTTTTTAATCCACTGCGTCACCTGACCCGTAGCAGAGTGCTGGGTTGCCAGTAACATGCGCGAATCCTGACGCGGATTATGGATTTGCCGGGTAACCAGCAGTGATTGCGCCATCGCCTCGCGAACCATGTAATCAGGCAAAAAACCGATACCTTCGCCCAGGATCTGGCATTGGCATTTAGTATTGAAATCAGGCACCAGGATTGATTCCTGACCGTGCAGCAACCAACCCACTTTTTTATTAATGGTATGCGCAGTGTCTTCTACCATGATGTTGGGATAAAGGCGTAACTGGCTTTCGGCTATTGGTTCTGGCATAAAGGCCAGCGGATGATCCGGGGCGATAGCAAATGCCCAGCGAATGGCGCCAATCTCGGTGTAATCAATACCGCCGCCGTCCAGCAGGGTATCGGGAGCGCCAATGGCAATATTTGCCTGATTATTAATAATGGCGTCCCAGACGCCGTTATACACCTCGGTGGTGACAGTAATCTGGCAAGTGGGAAACTGCTTTTTCAGCACTTGTAATAAGCGCGCGGTGTGTCTGGGCGTATAAAGCAACTGATTAATACAAATTCGAATACGCGCTTCTATACCCTGTGAAATGGTATCGATGCTGCGCTTGATGGCGTGGAAATCATTCAGCAGATCGGTGGCCTTGCGAAAAAAATAACGCCCGGATTCCGTTAGCTCAATATTGCGGGTGTTGCGAGTAAAGAGCACAACATCCAGCCCTGTCTCCATTCGCTTAATCGTGTAGCTAATGGCGGAAGTGGTTAACCCCAATTCATCCGCGGCTTTACTAAAGCTGCCAAAACGTGCGGCGGTAGTAAACGCCAACAGGTTTTCTTCAGTAAAAATTGAGTTCATTAAACCATTCCCGCCATTATCTAATCTGAGTTTCTCCAACCATGACTGTAGAGATATTGACTAAAGATGGGTAATCATTTTTGAATAACTTTTAATACCCATCGCTTTTTGTTGTTGTTTCGCTCAATTTTCGCCCGCTATATTCAGAAATTATCCCTACACAGTTACCCGCCAGAAAACCCAGTATCGTCACCGTCCAGTTAAGTCCGCTGGCAAAAAACAGCGTCATGCCCAGAAAGCCGCCGGGAATGAACGACAGTAACCAGAAGCGCCCTTGCCAGACCACTACCGCTGAAAATGGTACGGTGGTAATCACGCTGGCCCAGAAGCTGGAAAGCCCGCTCACGGAAGCCAGCCAGCCGGAGGTCAGTGCGGCGAAAAATGCCCAAACCATCCCGGAATAATTGACGGCAAGGCTCTTGATAAACCCCGATTTACCGCCGCCTGCGGCATAAAAACTACAAAAGGCGACGAAGCCAATCGTTCCTAATAATTCCCATCCTTGAGAGACTCCGATATGTGATGACACCATCTGCCAAAGGCCTGCGCAAATCCCCACGGTGATCCCTGTTGCAGTGAGTCCGTTCATCTTGTTCTCCTCTGGTTAGAATTGAATAGGTGTTGCTCTTACATGTGCAGACTATAGAGAAATAAAACCCAATTGAGTGAAAGGGTATCGGGGCAAAGAAACAAATATTGCACTACCGCACACGGCTTAATGATTGTTGAATGATATTCAACAAAAAGGCGAAATATGGCGAATTAAATTTAAGCGGGTTCTTTTATCAGATTATCATTGCTATTCTCAATTCATCGAAAACAGCCACAAAAACCAGGGGAATGTGAATGACTATAAAAAATCTACCTGCCGACTATTTATTGGCTGCACAACAGGGCGATATCGATAAAGTAAAAACCTGTCTTGCGCTGGGCGTCGATATTAATACCTGCGATCGCCAGGGGAAAACGGCAATTACGCTGGCAAGTTTATATCAGCAATATGCTTGCGTGCAGGTGTTAATTGATGCCGGGGCAGATATTAATAAACAGGATAAGACCTGTTTAAATCCTTTTTTAATAAGCTGCCTGACCGGTGATTTAACGCTACTACGAATTATTTTACCGGCTAAACCCGATCTTAATTGCGTAACCCGTTTTGGCGGTGTCGGCCTGACGCCAGCCTGTGAAAAAGGCCATTTAAGTATTGTAAAAGAGCTTTTGGCAAATACGGAGATTAACGTTAACCAGACCAACCATGTTGGCTGGACGCCACTACTGGAAGCGATTGTGCTTAATGATGGCGGGATTAAACAGCAGGCGATTGTCCAGTTATTGCTGGAACACGGCGCCAGTCCGCACATGACGGATAAGTATGGCAAAACACCGCTGGAACTGGCGCGGGAGCGCGGTTTTGAAGAGATTGCGCAGCTGCTGATTGTCGCAGGCGCATAACCCAGGAGGCTTGCTATCAACACACCAGAAAGACGGTGTGTGTGGGCGCTAACTGCGGATACGGATTTTCTGGCGCAGCGGGGTCAAGGACAGGTTGAACAGGTCTTTGCCAGAGCGGTAAATATCGCACTCCCGGCCCGCCAGCAGTTGCTGACGCTGCTTTGTGAAGAGTACGACAATGCGCCAAACAGTTGTCGGTTGGCACTCACTCACTTTGATGGTCTGTTCCGTCATGGTGATAAGGTTCAGTTTGACGAACAAGTCATTACGGTTGGTCAACATCTTCATATAGAGATGAGTCATTGCCGGATTTGGCACTCCCCAACATGGCAAATGACGGCTGAAAATTTTCGCCTTATCACCTGGCAACAGTGGCACGACATTATTCATCAGCACCTGGGGGAAAATGAAACCCTGTTTAATTATCGCGGCGATAATCCGTTTTATCAGGCATTAAATAAAGAATTACATATCAGGAGACACGCGCTTATTCAGGCAGTAATCGATAAACAAAATATCGACTCAGCGGTCGCCAGTATGATGGGCTTAGGGATTGGCCTTACGCCATCAGCCGACGATTATTTAACAGGTCTGGCGCTTATTTTATTTATTCCCGGGCACCCGGCGGAAAAATACAAAGAGCAATTTTATCTTGGTCTGCAACGCGGCAGAAATAATACCACATTACTAAGTGCCATAACGCTGGAAGCCGCATTACAACAACGCAGTCGGGAAAATATTCATCGTTTTATTTACAACATTATTTATGACATCCCTGGGAACGCAACCCAGGCAATAGAAAAAATTAAACATATTGGCTCCAGTTCCGGCTGCGACATGCTGTATGGCATGGCCGATGGTTGTGCGCTGAGTCAAACCTACGGAGGGAATTATGTCAGTTAAAATAGTCATTAAACCGAATACCTATTTTGATTCGGTCTCGCTGATGTCTATCTCCACACGTGCAAATAAACTCGACGGCGTCGAGCAGGCATTTGTGGCGATGGCGACCGAAATGAACAAAGGCGTTCTGAAGAATTTAGGACTGCTGACGCCGGAGCTGGAACAGGCGAAAAACGGTGACCTGATGATTGTCATCAACGGCAAAGCGGGCGCGGACAACGAGCAGTTGCTGGTGGAGATTGAAGAGCTGTTCAACACTAAAGCGCAAAGCGGCTCGCATGAAGCGCGTTACGCCACTATTGCCAGCGCCAAAAAGCATATCCTGGAAAGTAACCTAGCAGTGATTTCGGTCAACGGTCTGTTTGCCGCTCGCGAAGCGCGTCAGGCGCTGCAAAACGATCTTAACGTGATGCTGTTTTCCGATAACGTCTCGGTTGAAGATGAACTGGCGCTCAAGCAACTGGCCCACGAAAAAGGGCTGCTGATGATGGGGCCAGACTGTGGCACGGCGATTATCAACGGCGCGGCGCTCTGCTTTGGTAACGCTGTGCGTCGCGGCAACATCGGTATTGTTGGCGCATCCGGCACCGGCAGTCAGGAACTGAGCGTCCGCATTCATGAATTTGGCGGCGGCGTTTCGCAACTGATTGGCACTGGCGGGCGCGACCTGAGCGAGAAAATCGGCGGCCTGATGATGCTCGACGCTATCGGGATGCTGGAAAATGACCCGCAAACTGAAATCATTGTGCTTATCTCCAAACCGCCTGCGCCTGCGGTGGCACGCAAAGTGCTGGAACGTGCGCGCGACTGTCGCAAACTGGTGGTGGTCTGCTTCCTCGGTCGTGGTGAAACGCCAGTGGATGAGCAGGGGCTACAGTTTGCCCGCGGTACTAAAGAGGCGGCGCTGAAAGCGGTGATGCTCTCCGGCGTGAAACAAGAACATCTCGACCTGCATACCCTGAACCAACCGTTGATTGCGGATGTCCGCGCTCGCCTGAAACCGCAGCAGAAATACATTCGTGGCCTGTTCTGCGGCGGCACGCTGTGCGACGAAACCATGTTCGCGGTGATGGAAAAACACGGCGATGTCTACAGCAATATTCAGCCCGATCCTGAATTTCGCCTGCAAGATATCAACCGCAGCATCAAACACACCTTCCTCGACTTTGGCGATGACGACTTCACCAACGGCAAGCCGCACCCGATGATTGACCCCACCAACCGCATCAGCCGCTTGATCGAAGAAGCGCGCGATCCACAGGTGGCGGTGATCGTGATGGATTTTGTGCTCGGATTTGGATCGCATGAAGATCCGGTCGGTTCCACCATCAAGGCGATCAAAGAAGCGAAAGCGATCGCCGCTGCCGAAGGACGCGAGTTGATCATTCTCGCCTATGTGCTGGGCACCGATCTCGATACGCCATCATTAGAACAACAAAGCCAGATGCTGCTTGATGCCGGGGTAATTCTGGCCAGCAGCAGCACCAATACCGGATTACTGGCGCGTGAATTTATCTGCAAAGGGGAGGAAGCCTGATGAACCCGTCACTGTTTAGCCAACCGTTGAACGTTATTAACGCCGGCATCGCCATGTTTAGCGATGACCTGAAAAAGCAGCATGTAGAAGTGACCCAACTCGACTGGACGCCGCCGGGGCAGGGCAATATGCAGGTGGTGCAGGCGCTGGACAACATTGTCGATTCGCCGCTGGCGGACAAAATCGCCGCCGCTAACCAGCAGGCGCTGGAGCGCATTATCCAGTCGCATCCGGTGCTGATTGGTTTTGATCAGGCCATTAACGTGGTGCCGGGCATGACGCCGAAAACCATTCTTCACGCCGGACCACCAGTGACCTGGGAAAAAATGTGCGGCGCGATGAAAGGCGCGGTCACCGGGGCGCTGGTGTTCGAAGGGCTGGCAAAAGATCTCGACGAGGCGGCTGAACTGGCGGCTTCCGGGGAGATCACTTTCTCGCCGTGCCACGAACATGACTGCGTGGGGTCGATGGCGGGCGTTACCTCTGCCTCGATGTTTATGCACATCGTGAAAAACAAAACCTACGGCAACGTCGCTTACACCAACATGAGCGAGCAGATGGCGAAGATTTTGCGTATGGGTGCCAACGATCAGAGCGTGATTGACCGCCTCAACTGGATGCGCGATGTGCAGGGGCCAATGCTGCGTGACGCGATGAAAATTATCGGCGAGATCGATCTGCGCTTAATGCTGGCGCAGGCGTTGCATATGGGCGATGAGTGCCATAACCGCAATAACGCCGGGACGACGCTGCTGATTCAGGCGCTGACGCCGGGGATTATTCAGGCAGGTTATTCCGTCGAGCAACAGCGCGAAGTGTTTGAGTTTGTCGCCAGCAGCGACTACTTCTCCGGCCCGACGTGGATGGCGATGTGTAAAGCGGCGATGGATGCGGCGCACGGCATCGAATACAGCACCGTGGTGACCACCATGGCGCGTAACGGCGTCGAGTTCGGCCTGCGGGTTAGCGGCCTGCCGGGGCAGTGGTTTACCGGCCCGGCGCAGCAGGTCATCGGCCCGATGTTTGCCGGTTATAAGCCGGAAGATTCAGGGCTGGATATTGGCGACAGCGCCATCACCGAAACCTACGGTATTGGCGGATTTGCGATGGCGACCGCGCCTGCGATCGTCGCGCTGGTGGGCGGCACGGTGGAAGAGGCTATCGATTTCTCCCGTCAGATGCGTGAAATCACCCTCGGTGAAAACCCCAACGTCACCATTCCGCTACTGGGGTTTATGGGCGTGCCATCGGCAATCGACATCACCCGCGTGGGTAGCAGCGGCATTCTGCCGGTGATCAACACCGCCATCGCTCATAAAGATGCGGGCGTCGGCATGATTGGCGCGGGTATTGTGCATCCACCTTTTGCCTGCTTTGAGAAAGCCATTCTTGGCTGGTGCGAGCGTTACGGCGTTTGACCTGCAAAGCGCGCGTTGTTCATGCCGGATGCGGCGTGAACGCCTTATCCGGCCTACGGATGGCGCGAGAATCTGTAGGCCTGATAAGCGTAGCGCATCAGGCAATTTGACGTTGGTCATAACCCCATCACCCTCTGTCGCGGACATAACAATATGAAAGAACTTGTGGTCGTTGCCATTGGTGGCAACAGCATTATCAAAGATAACGCCAGCCAGTCGATTGAGCATCAGGCGGAGGCGGTGAAAGCCGTCGCCGACACAGTGCTGGAAATGCTGGCTTCCGATTACGACATTGTGCTGACCCACGGCAACGGGCCACAGGTCGGGCTGGATTTACGCCGTGCGGAGATTGCCCACGAGCGCGAAGGTCTGCCGCTAACGCCGCTGGCGAACTGTGTGGCGGATACGCAAGGCGGCATCGGCTACCTGATACAACAGGCGCTGAACAACCGACTGGCGCGTCACGGCGAGAAAAAAGCCGTCACCGTGGTGACTCAAGTAGAAGTAGATAAAAACGATCCGGGGTTTGCTCATCCCACCAAGCCCATCGGCGCATTCTTTAGTGAAAGCCAGCGTGACGAATTACAAAAAGCAAACCCTGACTGGCGCTTTGTTGAAGATGCCGGACGGGGCTATCGCCGCGTGGTTGCCTCGCCGGAACCACAACGTATTGTCGAAGCACCTGCCATTAAGGCGCTGATCCAACAAGGCTTTGTAGTGATTGGCGCGGGCGGCGGCGGAATTCCGGTGGTGCGCAGCGAAGCAGGAGATTACCAAAGCGTGGACGCGGTTATCGACAAAGATCTCTCTACTGCGCTGTTAGCCCGTGAAATTCACGCCGACATTCTGGTGATCACCACCGGCGTGGAAAAAGTGAGTATCCACTTTGGCAAACCGCAGCAGCAGGCGCTGGATCGCGTAGATATTGCCACCATGACCCGCTATATGCAGGAAGGGCATTTTCCGCCTGGCAGCATGTTGCCAAAAATCATCGCCAGTCTGACATTCCTGGAACAAGGCGGCAAAGAAGTGATTATCACCACGCCGGAATGCCTGCCAGCGGCGCTGCGCGGTGAAACGGGCACCCATATTATTAAAACGTAAGGACGTAAGATGAAAGAAAACAATAGCCGCCGTGAGTTTCTCAGCCAAAGCGGTAAGATGGTCACCGCCGCCGCGCTGTTTGGTACCTCTGTGCCGCTCGCCCATGCGGCAGTTTCTGGCACCATCCACTGCGACGCAAATAACACCATGAAAATCACTGACCCGCACTATTATCTCGACAACGTGCTGCTGGAAATCGGTTTTGACTACGAAAATGGTGTGGCTGTGCAGACTCGCACGGCGCGCCAGACCGTGGAGATTCAGGACGGCAAAATTGTTGCCTTGCGCGAGAACAAACAGCACCCGGATGCTACGCTGCCGCACTATGATACTGGCGGTAAGTTGATGTTGCCCACTACCCGCGACATGCATATTCATCTCGACAAAACCTTTTATGGCGGGCCGTGGCGCTCACTCAATCGCCCGGCAGGCACCACCATCCAGGACATGATCACGCTCGAGCAGAAAATGCTGCCGGAGCTGCAACCCTACACTCAGGCGCGGGCGGAAAAACTGATCGATTTATTGCAATCGAAAGGCACCACTATCGCCCGTAGCCACTGCAATATTGAACCGGTTTCCGGTCTGAAAAATCTGCAAAATTTGCAGGCGGTGCTGGCGCGACGTCAGACGGGCTTCGAGTGTGAAATCGTCGCCTTCCCGCAGCACGGTTTACTGCTGTCGAAATCGGAACCTTTGATGCGAGAAGCGATGCAGGCAGGGGCACATTACGTCGGCGGGCTGGACCCGACCAGTGTTGATGGCGCGATGGAAAAATCCCTCGATACCATGTTCCAGATTGCGCTGGACTACGACAAAGGTGTCGATATCCACCTGCACGAAACCACTCCGGCGGGCGTGGCAGCCATCAATTATATGGTGGAAACGGTGGAGAAAACGCCGCAACTGAAAGGCAAGCTGACCATCAGCCACGCCTTTGCGCTGGCAACGCTCAACGAGCAACAGGTAGATGAACTGGCGAATCGCATGGTGGCGCAGCAAATTTCTATTGCCTCGACGGTGCCAATTGGCACGCTACATATGCCGCTCAAACAGTTACACGATAAAGGCGTAAAAGTGATGACCGGCACCGACAGCGTTATCGACCACTGGTCGCCTTACGGCCTGGGCGACATGCTGGAAAAAGCCAATCTTTATGCGCAGCTTTATATTCGTCCTAACGAACAGAATTTATCCCGCTCGCTGTTTTTAGCCACCGGTGACGTATTGCCGCTGAATGAAAAAGGCGAGCGCGTGTGGCCAAAAGCGCAGGATGACGCCAGCTTTGTGCTGGTGGACGCCTCCTGTTCTGCCGAAGCGGTGGCGCGTATCTCGCCGAGAGTGGCAACCTTCCATAAAGGACAACTGGTATGGGGAAGTGTGGCGGGGTGATACATATTTGATGCACCCGTAAGCGTTTCTTTTGTGTCGGGCAAATTAACGACGTCTGCGAGGCGATGTGAAATATCGCGTATCGCCACATAATAACCTCGCTCTCCGACACTGTTTTAGTTTAGGGGAGCGATAAAATCCATTCCGACTGAGATGGAATTGAGTTGCTAATTAAAATGATAAGTAGACAGGAATTTGCTGGTGTTTAATTAATAAACAGCAAAGACGTCTTGTGAATGAATATGTTGACATTCATATAAAAACATCATATTTTCGTCATGTTTATGTAGGGTGTTTTCTATATCTTACGCATCGCACTAAGACCTGACAGAAAATATGCTGGAAGGTTTATATCAAAAACCGCCATTAGCTCATCAGGAAGAGCAGACGACAACCAGGATTGTTGTATGGTACGGGGTTCGAGGCCTCGATGGCGGTCCAATTTCTCATCTTGCTATTTCCATTTTTTAATACGTCCAGAATATTAAATATTCTTCTTTTTGACTGTTTGCTGAACAATAAATAATATTGTCACAAGCCGAAACGAAAAAAGCCCACACAGGGGACGGTGGGCTGAAATGGGAAGCAAAGACTCAAGTAAACTCATCGGAAATTAAGGACCACGCATTACGGTGGCATCATCGCCCATGAGCCGGATAAGGCAAATCGGGTTGATTACGTAGAAGTTTCATTATCAGTTCAGATGTTATTACCGCTGCACTATTCCTTCGTAAATCAGACGTAGCGCGAATACGCTGATAATCGCGCCAATTACCCGACTGGCTACACTTTGCATACGTCCATACGCACGACGCACGGTCGGTAAAGAAAATGCCTGACTAAGAAATATACGCCAGATAACAGAGGCAAGAACAATTCCTGCCCAGGCCGTTAAACGCGCCCAACCTGGTGTTTCCGCGTTTAACGTTACCGAAAAAATACTGATAAAAAACAAAACGGTCTGTGGATTAGAAAGATCGGTAATTAATCCACGGCGAAAAAATACATACCAGGGGGCGCTGAGTGGTTGCTGTAGCGTGCTCATTTGCGGGGCTGACTGGCGGCGCATACTGCTCCAGGCAAACCATAAGAGATAAGCGCCGCCAGTGATTTTAATGAGCGAGAAAATCTCTTCACATTGGGTAATGAGTGTCGCCATGCCAAACAACCCTAACCCGGAATAGAAAGCATCGCCCAGCGCCACACCGAGCCCGGTCACTACGCCAGCGCGACGGCCTGAGGCCAGGCTGGTTTGTACCACGATGAATAAATTTGCTCCGGGATTAAAAAAGGTCATTACGAACAGTCCGACAGTCAGATAAACGGCGTGTAAAGGGTCCATAGTGATTTCATCCATTAATGAGCTTAATTAACCTCATCCTATTTATAGTAAAACTGACTGAATGCGAACAGGATCACAAAGACAGTCAAACCAGGAGAGGGCCGCCCCGTTGATACGGTATTCGGCGAGGGGAATACCGTATTCTATAGGGGGAGAGCGTCAGGGCATCATAATTAACATTAAGCCATGTCAGAATGAGCGATTTTTTATAGTGGCTGCTATAACCATTGATTTATTATCCGCACCGTTAATTTCAACTAGAGTATTAATTATGCGATTGATTTCTGGCTTGGGTAATATAATGAATCCCCCCAAAACATCTTGCTGTAATAATGAAGTAAATAAGCATGGTCTTTCCATAAAATCTTCAAGTGTACTGCGCGCCTGTGCTAATTATTTTGCCATTATGTTAAATGGTCGTTCTGAATACAATCATTCTCACATTAAAAAATTACTTAATGATGTTAATTTCATTAATCTTATAACCAGTATCATAACCAGTCAATTTTCTCCTCGTGATAATAATGTGTTAGCTATTCATGTAAAATTCACCAGTGAATTTCGTAAATCTTTTCCTGATTTACCTGACTATGAGGTTATATTTAAGATAAAGGTGAGCCCCGGGGGCGGAGGAAAAATATGGGTTGAAAATATCAATGAAAGAAAATTATGTGGTGATTATAAACTTTATGGGAAGACATTAGAGGCACTTAAAAACATGGATGATTTTATTAGTCAGAAAAAATGCTTTTTTATCGAAGCACGAACCAATAGATATTGAAAGACTCCCAAAAGGTAATGCTGGAATGTCATTATTCATAATTGATGGCGAGTAATTAAGATATTTTACATATTCAGATAACACGTTGTTACGTCAGGAAAAATGTAAATATATTCTCTTTTCCTGTGGCTTTTTCCTGAATACTGAACTACTTGTTAATCAACCCTGAATGATGACATCCAGCTTCAGGGCATTAGCCAATCACACATCATGGAGTTCACCTATGAAAACTGGAACTAAGCTTTTAGTTGGTGCGTTAGCTTTCGTGGTTACAAACGTCTATGCTGCAGAATTAATGACTAAAGCAGAATTTGAGAAAGTCGAATCGCAATATGAAAAAATAGGTAATATTTCAACGAGTAATGAAATGTCGACCGCTGATGCGAAAGAAGATTTGCTTAAAAAAGCTGATGAAAAAGGTGCTGATGTGTTAGTGCTGACCTCCGGCCAGACCGACAATAAGATCCATGGTACGGCTGATATTTATAAGAAGAAGTAAGTTTATCCGCTAATACATGCCCGGTACGCAAGTTTATCGGGGAACACAATATATTGAAATTCATATTTTTGTCGGCCGGATAAGGCATTCACGCCGCATCCGGCAATTTAATTTTTTAGCCGCCGCCAGAAGGTTGTCCGACTGATACCTAAATAATTCGCTGCTGCCGTTCTGTCGCCATTAAATTTCTCCAGCGCTTGTTGTGGCGTCAGTGAATGAAGGGCGGTTGTTTTCGTCGATTCACGTGCCAGTTCCGGCAGTAGCTGCTGTAAAAACGGCAGTGTTAACTCCGGCGTCGGTTCCACGCTTAAAAATAATGCCAGCCGCTCCATCATATTACGCAGTTCACGAATATTACCCGGCCAGTCATAGTGCAACAGCGCGGCTTCGCTTGCCTGTAATCCCTGACGAATTGCGGCAGAAAAAGGGGCGGAGAGTGCCGCCAGCGACACTTTCAAAAAGCGCTCTGCCAGCGGCAAAATATCCGCTACCCGCTCGCGCAGTGGCGGCAGTTGCAGGCGTAAAATACTCAGGCGATAAAACAGGTCACGACGAAATTGCCCCTGTTGCATATCCTTTTCCAGATTACAGTGTGTAGCACTAATCACTCGCACATCGACAGAAACAGGCTGATGCCCGCCGACGCGTGTCACTTCTTTTTCTTCCAGCACCCGCAGCAGCCGGGTCTGCAACGGTAGTGGCATTTCGCCTATCTCATCCAGAAACAGCGTGCCGCCGTGGGCAATTTCGAACAGTCCGGCGCGGCCTCCGCGTCGTGAGCCGGTAAACGCGCCTTCCTCATAACCAAACAGCTCCGCTTCCAGCAGCGATTCAGCAATCGCTCCACAGTTGACGGCAACAAACGGATGTGACTTTTTTCCCTGCCGCGCATCGTGACAGGCAGCGTATTCCCGATGAATCGCTTGCGCCGCCAGTTCTTTGCCCGTCCCCGTTTCCCCTTCAATCAATACCGCCGCACTGGAGCGGGCGTAGAGCAAAATGGTCTGCCGCACCTGTTCCACCTGTGGTGATTGACCGAGCATATCGTCCAGAACGTAACGCGTACGCAGGGCGTTGCGATTAGCGTTGTGAGCATTATTTCGCAGAGACATGCGCGTCATATCCAGCGCATCGCTGAACGCCTGGCGCACGGTGGCGGCAGAATAAATAAAAATTCCGGTCATCCTGGCTTCTTCTGCCAGATCGGTAATCAGCCCCGCGCCGACTACCGCTTCGGTGCCGTTGGCTTTGAGCTCGTTAATCTGCCCGCGTGCGTCTTCTTCGGTAATGTAGCTACGTTGGTCGAGGCGCAAATTAAAGGTTTTTTGAAACGCCACCAGTGCCGGAATAGTTTCCTGATAAGTGACGACACCGATAGACGACGTAAGTTTTCTCGCTTTTGCCAGTGCCTGTAACACATCGAATCCACTCGGTTTAATCAGAATTACCGGCACCGAGAGGCGGCTTTTCAGATACGCGCCGTTAGAGCCAGCAGCGATGATGGCGTCGCAATGTTCGCTGACCAGTTTCTTGCGGATATAGGTCACCGCTTTTTCAAAGCCAAGCTGAATAGGCGTGATGTTCGCCAGGTGATCGAATTCCAGGCTTATGTCGCGAAACAACTCGAACAGCCGCGTTACAGATACCGTCCAGATAACCGGTTTGTCGTCGTTCAGCCGGGGTGGATGTGACATAGCGCACCGCAAAGTTAAGAAACCGAATATTGGGTTTAGTCTTGTTTCATAATTGTTGCAATGAAACCTTCCTGAAACGTTAGCTGAAACGTGTTTTTCCTTTTTCTTCGGTATTATTTTTATTTCGACGCGTTGTGTTAATTTTCTATAAAAATGCAGTCATTGAATATGCTATTTGCTAACGAGTATGAACTCTGTTAATAAAGGGATTGTGGTTGTCGAAATAATATATATATGAGTTTATAACTATCTTTTAAATATAATTTAAAAGAATGAATGAAATAAATGGAGAGATTTTTATGAATAAAATGATAAGGATAATGATTGCTCTTCTTTCTCTATTGCTAGCAGCCTCAATGTTGAGTGGTGCTGGGGTGGAATTTACCCATACGTGGTATGCAGCTCCTGCGGCGTTTTCAAAATTTATTGTAACTATCTTCACGATGGGCGCTTTTGTCACTATTTCATTAAAAATAAGCAAAAAGTTCAGCGATTAAATCAGGTCTGCGGATTCGCGTTTTACCTACTCATTGCAGCGCCAAATGGGGCAAAGTTGTTTCACTGAAACGTCTGAGTCTGTTTCAGTGAAACAGTTTCTGATAAATCACTGCCGTTTATTTTTACTATCATTCATAATTAACTTATTGATATTTATGTGGTTATAACAAACTGAGATGTTTTTTTAATTTCTGGCACCTCCCTTGCTTTGTCTTTATCAACAAAACAACAAGTTGATAACAAAGGATGGGCTATGTCTCTACACTCTCCAGGTAAAGCGTTTCGCACTGCACTCACCAAAGAAAATCCATTGCAGATTGTCGGCACCATTAATGCTAACCACGCGCTGCTGGCACAGCGTGCCGGATATCAGGCAATTTATCTCTCCGGCGGTGGCGTGGCGGCAGGATCGCTGGGGCTGCCCGATCTCGGTATTTCTACTCTTGATGATGTGCTGACTGATATTCGTCGTATCACCGACGTTTGTTCGTTGCCACTGCTGGTGGATGCGGATATCGGTTTTGGTTCTTCGGCTTTTAACGTTTCCCGCACTGTGAAATCGATGATTAAAGCCGGGGCGGCGGGCTTACATATTGAAGATCAGGTTGGTGCAAAACGCTGCGGTCATCGTCCGAATAAAGCGATCGTCTCGAAAGAAGAGATGGTGGATCGGATCCGCGCGGCGGTGGATGCGAAAACCGATCCTGATTTTGTGATCATGGCGCGCACCGATGCGCTGGCGGTAGAGGGGCTGGATGCGGCGATCGAGCGTGCGCAGGCCTATGTTGAAGCGGGTGCCGAAATGCTGTTCCCGGAGGCGATTACCGAACTCGCCATGTATCGCCAGTTTGCCGATGCGGTGCAGGTGCCAATCCTCGCCAACATTACCGAATTTGGCGCCACGCCGCTGTTTACCACTGACGAATTACGCAGCGCCCATGTCGCGATGGCGCTTTACCCGCTTTCCGCGTTTCGCGCTATGAACCGCGCCGCTGAACATGTCTACAACGTCCTGCGTCAGGAAGGCACGCAGAAAAGCGTCATCGACACCATGCAAACCCGCAATGAGCTGTACGAAAGCATCAACTACTACCAGTACGAAGAAAAGCTCGACGACTTGTTTGCCCGTAGTCAGGCGAAATAATAAACGCCCGTTGGCTGTATTCGACAGCCGATGCCTGATGCGTCGCTGACGCGACTTATCAGGCCTACGGGGTGAACTGAACTGTAATCCCGACCCTACAAATGATAACAATAACGAGGACAACATGAGCGACACAACGATCCTGCAAAACAGTACCCATGTCATTAAACCGAAAAAATCTGTGGCACTTTCTGGCGTTCCGGCGGGCAATACGGCGCTCTGCACCGTGGGTAAAAGCGGCAATGATCTGCATTACCGTGGCTACGATATTCTTGATCTGGCAGAACATTGCGAATTCGAAGAAGTGGCGCATCTGCTGATCCACGGCAAACTGCCGACCCGTGACGAACTCGCCGCTTACAAAACAAAACTGAAAGCCCTGCGCGGTTTACCGGCTAACGTGCGTACCGTGCTGGAAGCCTTACCAGCGGCATCGCACCCGATGGATGTCATGCGCACCGGCGTTTCCGCGCTCGGCTGCACGCTGCCGGAAAAAGAGGGGCACACCGTCTCTGGCGCGCGCGATATTGCCGACAAATTATTGGCGTCGCTTAGCTCAATTCTTCTCTACTGGTATCACTACAGCCACAACGGCGAACGCATCCAGCCGGAAACCGATGACGACTCTATCGGCGGTCACTTCCTGCATCTGCTGCACGGCGAAAAGCCGTCGCAAAGCTGGGAAAAGGCGATGCATATTTCGCTGGTGTTGTACGCCGAGCACGAGTTTAACGCTTCCACTTTTACCAGTCGGGTGATTACGGGCACTGGCTCTGACATGTATTCAGCCATTATCGGCGCGATTGGCGCACTGCGCGGGCCGAAGCACGGCGGGGCGAATGAAGTGTCGCTGGAGATCCAGCAACGCTACGAAACGCCGGACGAAGCCGAAGCTGATATCCGCAAGCGGGTGGAAAACAAAGAAGTGGTCATTGGTTTTGGTCATCCGGTTTATACCATCGCCGACCCGCGTCATCAGGTGATCAAACGCGTTGCGAAGCAGCTCTCACAGGAAGGCGGCTCGCTGAAGATGTACAACATTGCCGATCGCCTGGAAACGGTGATGTGGGAGAGCAAAAAGATGTTCCCCAATCTCGACTGGTTCTCAGCCGTTTCTTACAACATGATGGGTGTTCCCACCGAGATGTTCACGCCACTGTTTGTCATCGCCCGCGTCACTGGCTGGGCGGCGCACATTATCGAACAACGTCAGGACAACAAAATTATCCGTCCTTCCGCCAATTATGTTGGCCCGGAAGACAGACAATTTGTCGCGCTGGATAAGCGTCAGTAAGCCTCTACGAATAACAATAAGGAAACGTACCCAATGTCAGCTCAAATCAACAACATCCGCCCGAAATTTGACCGTGAAATCGTTGATATCGTCGATTACGTGATGAACTACGAAATCAGCTCCAGAGTGGCCTACGACACCGCCCATTACTGCCTGCTCGACACCCTCGGCTGCGGTCTGGAAGCTCTCGAATACCCGGCCTGTAAAAAACTGCTGGGGCCAGTTGTTCCCGGCACCGTCGTACCTAACGGCGTGCGCGTCCCCGGAACTCAGTTCCAGCTCGACCCCGTCCAGGCGGCATTCAACATCGGCGCGATGATCCGTTGGCTCGATTTCAACGATACCTGGCTGGCGGCGGAGTGGGGCCATCCTTCCGACAACCTCGGCGGCATTCTGGCAACGGCGGACTGGCTTTCGCGCAATGCGGTCGTCAGCGGCAAAGCGCCATTGACCATGAAACAGGTGCTGACTGGAATGATTAAAGCCCACGAAATTCAGGGCTGCATCGCGTTGGAAAACGCCTTTAACCGCGTCGGCCTCGACCACGTTCTGTTAGTGAAAGTCGCTTCCACCGCCGTAGTAGCTGAAATGCTCGGCCTGACTCGCGAGGAAATCCTCAATGCCGTTTCGCTGGCGTGGGTAGACGGTCAGTCACTGCGCACCTACCGCCATGCGCCGAACACCGGCACGCGTAAATCCTGGGCGGCGGGCGATGCCACCTCCCGCGCGGTACGGCTGGCACTGATGGCGAAAACGGGCGAAATGGGTTACCCGTCAGCCCTGACTGCGCCTGTATGGGGCTTCTACGACGTCTCCTTTAAAGGTGAGTCGTTCCGCTTCCAGCGCCCGTACGGTTCCTACGTGATGGAAAATGTGCTGTTCAAAATCTCCTTCCCGGCGGAGTTCCACTCCCAGACGGCAGTTGAAGCGGCGATGACGCTCTATGAACAGATGCAGGCAGCAGGCAAAACGGCGGCAGACATCGAAAAAGTGACTATTCGCACCCACGAAGCCTGTATTCGCATCATCGACAAAAAAGGGCCGCTCAATAACCCGGCAGACCGCGACCACTGCATTCAATACATGGTGGCGATCCCGCTGCTGTTCGGGCGCTTAACGGCGGCAGATTACGAGGACAACGTGGCGCAAGATAAACGTATTGACGCCCTGCGCGAGAAGATCAATTGCTTTGAAGATCCGGCGTTTACCGCTGACTACCACGACCCGGAAAAACGCGCCATCGCCAATGCCATAACCCTTGAGTTCACCGACGGTACGCGCTTTGAAGAAGTGGTGGTTGAGTACCCAATTGGGCATGCTCGCCGCCGTCAGGACGGTATTCCAAAACTGGTTGATAAATTCAAAATTAACCTCGCGCGTCAGTTCCCGACTCGCCAGCAGCAGCGCATTCTGGACGTTTCTCTCGACAGAGCTCGCCTCGAACAGATGCCGGTCAATGAGTATCTCGACCTGTACGTCATTTAAGCAAATGGCGGTAAGGCGTAAGTTCAACAGGAGAGCGTTATGTCTTTTAGCGAATTTTATCAGCGTTCGATTAACGAACCGGAGCAGTTCTGGGCCGAGCAGGCCCGGCGTATAGACTGGCAGACGCCCTTTACGCAAACGCTCGATCACAGTAATCCGCCGTTTGCCCGTTGGTTTTGTGAAGGCCGAACCAATTTGTGCCATAACGCCATCGACCGCTGGCTGGAGAAACAGCCAGAGGCGCTGGCATTGATTGCCGTCTCTTCGGAAACAGAGGAAGAGCGCACCTTTACCTTTCGTCAGCTGCATGACGAAGTGAACGTGGTGGCCTCAATGCTGCGCTCGCTGGGCGTACAGCGTGGCGATCGGGTGCTGGTGTATATGCCGATGATTGCCGAAGCGCATATTACCCTGCTGGCCTGCGCGCGCATTGGCGCTATTCATTCGGTAGTGTTTGGTGGATTTGCCTCGCACAGTGTGGCGGCGCGGATTGATGACGCTAAACCGGTGCTGATTGTCTCGGCAGATGCCGGGGCGCGCGGCGGTAAAATCATTCCCTATAAAAAATTGCTCGACGATGCGATAAACCAGGCGCAGCATCAGCCGCGCCACGTTTTGCTGGTGGATCGCGGGCTGGCGAAAATGGCGCGCGTTAGCGGGCGTGATGTCGATTTTGCTTTGTTGCGCCATCAGCACATCGGCGCACGAGTGTCGGTGGCGTGGCTGGAATCCAACGAAATCTCTTGCATTCTCTACACCTCCGGCACGACCGGCAAACCTAAAGGCGTGCAGCGTGACGTCGGCGGTTATGCGGTGGCGCTGGCGACCTCGATGGACACCATTTTTGGCGGCAAAGCGGGCGGCGTGTTTTTTTGCGCCTCGGATATCGGCTGGGTGGTGGGGCATTCGTATATCGTCTACGCGCCGCTGCTGGCAGGGATGGCGACTATCGTTTACGAAGGATTGCCGACCTGGCCGGACTGCGGCGTGTGGTGGAAAATCGTCGAGAAATATCAGGTGAGTCGGATGTTCTCCGCGCCGACCGCCATTCGCGTGCTGAAAAAATTCCCTACCGCCGAAATTCGCAAACACGATCTCTCGTCGCTGGAAGTGCTCTATCTGGCGGGGGAGCCGCTGGACGAGCCGACCGCCAGTTGGGTGAGCAATACGCTGGATGTGCCAGTGATCGACAATTACTGGCAGACCGAATCCGGCTGGCCGATTATGGCGATTGCTCGCGGTCTGGATGACAGGCCGACGCGTCCGGGAAGCCCCGGCGTGCCGATGTATGGCTACAACGTGCAGTTGCTCAATGAAGTCACCGGCGAACCGTGCGGCGTCAACGAGAAAGGGATGTTGGTGGTGGAAGGGCCATTGCCGCCGGGCTGTATTCAGACCATCTGGGGCGATGACGAGCGCTTTGTGAAGACTTACTGGTCGTTGTTTCCCCGCCCGGTATACGCCACCTTTGACTGGGGTATCCGCGATGCTGACGGTTATCACTTTATTCTTGGGCGCACTGACGATGTGATTAATGTTGCCGGACATCGGCTGGGGACGCGTGAGATTGAAGAGAGTATCTCCAGTCATCCGGGCGTTGCCGAAGTGGCGGTGGTTGGGGTGAAAGATGCGCTGAAAGGGCAGGTGGCGGTGGCGTTTGTCATTCCGAAAGAGAGCGACAGTCTGGAAGACCGCGAGGTAGCGCACTCGCAAGAGAAGGCGATAATGGCACTGGTGGACAGTCAGATTGGCAACTTTGGCCGCCCGGCGCACGTCTGGTTTGTCTCGCAATTGCCGAAAACACGCTCCGGGAAAATGCTGCGCCGCACGATCCAGGCAATTTGCGAAGGACGCGATCCGGGGGATCTGACGACCATTGATGATCCTTCGTCGTTGGATCAGATCCGCCAGGCGATGGGAGAGTAGGTTATTGTCGGATGCGTCGTATGGCGCATCCGGCATTTATCGCCAGCTCACCTGATAATAATAACGACCCGCGTTCAATAAAAACTCCGGCGAAACTGACGGGCTCCAGGAGTCGTCGCCACCAATCCCCATATGAAAACCATCGATATTCAGCCATGTGCCTTCTTCCGCTTGCAGCAGATGGCGATGGTTGGTCTCCATGAGTTGCTTTTGACTATAGCGGCTGATATTGAACTGAAAGTCGCCGCGCCACTGGTGTGAGCCATAATTCAATTCGCGAGTGCCACAACGCAGACCGTTTTCACTGGGGAAGACGTAGGGGGTATACATCGCTGACAATGGCCGCTCCCAGCGGTCATAACAGGCTGCACTTAGTCTGTCAGGGTAGTTTTCTTCCGGGCCTAGTCCCAGCCAGTTTACGCGCTCAGCCACTTGCGCCAGTTGGCAGGTGAGGCCAATGCGTGCCGGATGCGGCGTATCGCTTGCAACTTCAACATCCACACTGATGCTCATCTCACCATGCCCATCAATACGATATGTTTTCCGGCTGATAAATAAGATTTTTCCCTGGTGTTGCCATGTGTGGACGGTAGTTATCAGAACTGCGTCGATGAGTTTATCTGCCGTACACTGTAGCAACGCGGCTTGTGTCTGATAATGGCCCGCCGATTTCCAGCGTTCTACCCATGCGTTAGGGTCAATGCGGGTGGCTTCGCTTACGCCAATGTCGTTATCCAGCGGCGCACGGGTGAACTGGTCGCGAAGCGGGGTCAACAGTTGCTTTTCACCATCAATCCATAATTGTGTGAGAAAACCTGACAGACGGCTAAATTGCCAACGCTTATTACCCAGTTCAATGCAAAAGTCCGTTTCGTTGGTAAGCAGTTGCGGGCAGGAATGGGGCGCGGAGAGTGGCGTCACGCTGAGATTTTCCGCCAGTCGCCACTGTTGCCAGGCGCTGATATGTCCGGCCTGCGACCACGCGGTCGCGTTCGGTTGCACCACGCGTACTGTTAGCCACAGCTGCCCGGCGCTCTCAGGTTGAGGTAGTTCAGGCAGTTCAATTAACTGTTTACCTTGCGGCCCGATATTCAGAGGCGTTTCGCCGTTCGCCAGAGGATTGCCGTCCAGCGCCACCGACCAGTGTAGAATTTCGTTATCGCTATGACGGAATAAATATTCACTGGTCACTTCGAGTGTTCGTTCAAGTAAGCGAAACTGGAAAAACTGCTGCGCGTGTTTCGCTTCCGTTAGTGCCGGATGCGGCGTGCGATCGGCAAAGACCAGGCCGTTCATACAGAACTGGCGGTCATTAGGCGTATCGCCAAAATCACCGCCGTAAGCCGACCACGGATGACCTTCTTCATCATATTTAATCAGCGACTGATCCACCCAGTCCCAGACAAAACCGCCTTGTAAACGCGGATATTGACGAAACGCCTGCCAGTATTTAGCAAAACCGCCGAGGCTGTTGCCCATCGCGTGGGCGTATTCACAAAGGATCAGCGGACGCAACTCGCCGGGCATCGAAAGCCATTTTTTAATCGACCATTTCGGCACTGCCGGGAAGGGCTGATCTTCATCCACGCGCGCGTACATTGGGCAGATAATATCGGTTGCCGAGGTGTCTGCTCCACCGCCTTCATATTGTACCGGACGGGAAGGATCGGCGGATTTAATCCAGCGATACAGCGCGTCGTGATTAGCGCCGTGGCCCGATTCATTACCCAGAGACCAGATAATCACGCATGGGTGATTGCGATCGCGTTGTACCATCCGCGTGACGCGTTCGCTCATTGCGGGTAACCAACGTGGATCGTCTGCCAGGCGATTCATCGGCACCATGCCGTGGGTTTCAATATTGGCTTCATCCACCACATACAGGCCGTAGCGGTCGCACAGTGTGTACCACAGCGGATGGTTCGGATAATGCGAACAACGCACGGCGTTAACGTTGTTCTGCTTCATTAGCAGGATATCCTGCACCATCGTCTGCTCATCCATAACCTGACCGTGCAGAGGATGATGTTCATGACGGTTAACGCCGCGAATCAGCAACGGCTTACCGTTCAGTAACAGCAAGCCATTTTCAATCCTCACCTGGCGGAAGCCGACATCGCAGGCTTCTGCTTCAATCAGCGTGCCGTTGGCAGTGTGCAATTCAATCACCACACGGTAGAGGTTCGGGAGTTCTGCGCTCCACAGGGTCGGATTTTCGACGTTCAGGCGCAGCGTGACGCGATCGGCATAACGACCCCGCTCATCGATAATTTCGCTGCTAAAAGGTGCGGTGCTGCTGGCAACCTGCGTTTCACGCTGCCACAAAGAAACCGTTACCCGTAGATCATTGTGTAACTCGCCACTCATGTGGACTTCAGCTTCCAGTACGGCGCGGCTGAAATCGTCATTAAAATGAGTATTAATATGGAAATTGCTGATTTGCGTGCTCGGTTTATGTAGCAATGAAACATCGCGGAAAATGCCGCTCATTCGCCACATATCCTGGTCTTCCAGATAACTACCGTCACTCCAGCGCAGCACCATGACGGCGAGGCGGTTGTCTCCGGGGCGTAAAAAAGCGCTCAGGTCAAAGTCAGATGGCAAACGGCTGTCCTGGCCGTAACCGACCCAGTGCCCGTTGCACCACAAATGAAATGCTGAGTTAATGCCATCAAAGATAATTCGCGTCTGGCCTTCCAGCAGCCAGCTTTCATCAATAGAAAATGTGAGTGAGTAACAACCTGTCGGGTTTTCTGTGGGAACAAATGGCGGATTCACCGCAATGGGATAGGTCACGTTGGTGTAGATAGGGGTATCGTAACCATGCATTTGCCAGTTTGACGGCACTGGTATGTCATCGGCACCGGGGAGATCGTGCTCAAGCCAGCTTTCCGGCACCGCTTCCGGTGAGGAAAACCAGACAAATTGCCAGTTGCCGTTCAGACTGCGCAACGAGTGGGAAGGGGGATTGTCACGGGCTTCTTCGCTGCTGCGCCAACTGGAAAAAGGAGGATGCGCTGTAAGGCGATTGAGTTGTGTAACGTCAGGGTTTTCCCAGTCGCGGCGGGCAAGTACAACAGCAAGCGAATCCGTAAACATATCATTCCCCTGAATATAATAATTTATCGGCGCTATCATGGCATAGCACGGAAGGTTTTGCGCCACTGGGTATGGTGCAAAGTTTGCTCTGCATCACAGAGCTTATCGCTCTAACGTAAATCATGGCGATGTTGCTGCTGATTTATAGCCACTATGCGTTTCTGTCGCGTTTTATCATGCCAGTGGGCAAAAGGCGCTTCCTCCCCAATACAGGCATAGTGTTTACAGGTATACTCGCAAAAATTATTCAGCGGGTTTGGAAATAAAGATGGCAAAACTTACCTTACAGGAGCAGTTGCTTAAAGCCGGTTTAGTCACCAGCAAGAAGGCAGCTAAAGTCGAGAGAACAGCAAAAAAATCACGTATTCAGGCGCGTGAAGCGCGAGCGGCGGTAGAAGAAAATAAAAAAGCGCAGCTTGAGCGCGATAAACAATTAAGCGAACAACAAAAACAAGCGGCATTAGCGAAAGAATATAAAGCCCAGGTGAAGCAGCTTATTGAAATGAACCGTATTACTATTGCTAATGGCGATATTGGGTTTAATTTCACCGACGGTAATCTGATTAAGAAAATTTTTGTCGATAAGCTCACGCAAACGCAGTTGATTAATGGTCGTCTGGCGATTGCACGCCTGGTTACCGATAGCAATAGCGAAGGTGAGTACGCCATTATTCCCGCCAGCGTTGCCGATAAAATTGCGCAACGTGATACCAGCAGTATTGTATTACACAGTGCACTTAGTGCAGACGCGCAGGATGAGGACGATCCGTATGCCGATTTTAAAGTGCCTGATGATTTGATGTGGTAGATATACACTGATGGATTGCCTGATGCGCTACGCTTATCAGGCCTGCATTTCACTCCGTAGGCCTGATAAGACGTTTACGCCGCATCCGGCGGTCGTACGCTATTATCAACGCATATTCAATTTGTTGGCGTGGTACGCAATATGTTCGCCAATAAAACTGGAGATAAAATAATAGCTGTGGTCATAACCCTCGTGATAACGGATTAATGCCTTAATATTCATCTCCTGACAGATCTTTTCAAGATTTTGAGTCCGCAGTTGTTCTGCATAAAAATCGTCACTCAATCCCTGATCAACCATTATTTCTGCGACGCGTCGACCTTGTGAAATAAGACTTACTGGATCATAGTTCAACCAGCTTTCTTTATTTTCACCCAGATACGCGGCAAAGGCCTGTTGCCCCCACGGCACTTGTGAAGGCGAAACAATCGGAGAGAATGCCGAGACGCTGACATATTCATCCGGGTTACGTAGCGCCAGTACCAGCGCGCCCAGTCCCCCCATAGAATGACCCGAAATTGACTTTTTGGCTGTTGCCGGAAAATGTTTCATCACTAAATCCGGCAGTTCACTGCGGATATAGTCGTACATTTTGTAATGTTCATTCCACGGTGCTTGCGTCGCGTTCAGATAAAATCCGGCACCTTGTCCGAGATCGTAACGGTCGGCATCCGCGATATTACTGCCGCGGGGACTGGTATCAGGCGCAACAATAATAATGTTGTGTTCTGCCGCGTAACGCTGCATCCCTGATTTGGTAATGAAGTTCTGCTCGGTGCAGGTCAGTCCCGAAAGCCAGTACAATACCGGCAGCTTTTCACTTGCTGCTTTAGGCGGGAGATAGACGCCGACATTCATTTCACAATTAAGGGATTGGGAATAATGCCGATAAACATTTTGCCAGCCGCCAAAGCAGGCATGTTTTTCAATGAGTTCCATCAGTCATTATCTCATGGTTAATTCCCCTGGCGGTTGCTCGGGGAAGGAATTAAGAATCCCGTCTGAACTGGACGGGGCGAAACCAGCTCGTAGGCCTGACAGGTGTAGCACATCAGGCAATCTTACGCTTTCCATCAGTTTCAAAAGAAAACTCGATTCCCCGCCCTGACAGGGCGGGGTAAACCTGCGGGAAATTAGTAACGAATCACAGTTCGAATGGATTTGCCTTCATGCATTAAATCAAAGGCGTCATTAATTTCATCCAGCGTCATGGTGTGAGTCACAAACGGTTCCAGATCGATATCGCCTTTCATGGCATCTTCAACCATGCCCGGCAACTGTGAACGGCCTTTTACGCCGCCAAATGCGGAACCTTTCCATACGCGACCGGTGACTAACTGGAATGGGCGAGTGGAAATTTCCTGACCGGAGCCCGCGACGCCGATGATGACAGACTGTCCCCATCCGCGGTGAGCGCTTTCCAGCGCTGCACGCATTACGTTGACGTTACCGATGCACTCAAAGGTATGGTCGATACCCCATTTGTTGATATCCAGCAGAACATCTTTAATCGGTTTATCGTAGTCATTCGGGTTAATGCAGTCAGTAGCGCCGAAGCGACGCGCCAACTCGAATTTCTCCGGGTTAGTATCGATAGCGATAATTCGTCCGGCTTTTGCCTGACGAGCGCCCTGAACCACCGCCAGACCGATTGCGCCAAGACCGAACACGGCAACGGAATCACCCGGTTGGACTTTAGCGGTGTTATGCACAGCGCCAATACCAGTGGTTACGCCACAGCCGAGCAGGCAGACGTGTTCGTGGTTTGCTTCTGGGTTAATTTTTGCCAGAGAAACTTCCGCAACTACGGTGTATTCACTGAATGTGGAGCAGCCCATGTAGTGATACAGCGGTTGACCGTTATAAGAAAAACGGGTGGTGCCATCCGGCATCAGGCCTTTGCCCTGGGTTTCGCGAACCGCAACACAGAGGTTGGTTTTGCCGGAACGACAGAACTCACACTCGCCGCATTCTGCGGTGTAAAGCGGGATCACATGGTCGCCTGGTTTGACGCTGGTTACGCCTTCACCGACCTCAACCACAACGCCTGCCCCTTCGTGGCCGAGGACTACCGGGAATACACCTTCCGGGTCATCGCCGGAGAGAGTAAATGCGTCGGTGTGGCAAACGCCGGTATGGGTGACTTTAATCAGCACTTCACCTTTTTTCGGTGGCGCCACATCAATTTCAACGATTTCCAGTGGTTTACCGGGAGCAAATGCAACGGCAGCACGTGATTTCATCTCTCGCTTTTCCTCAATATGGTAATAGTTTCAACTACTTAAGATAGGCACGAACCAGTTCAATAGTGTCGTCAACGGATTGGCTGACTTCGCGGCTGTAGCAGTCATTTCGGTCAAACGTTTCCCGGATATGGCTTTCAAGTACTTCTGCCATCAGCCCGTTAGCCGCGCCCCGAACAGCGGCTATCTGTTGGAGTATGGCACGGCATTCGGCATCCCCCTCCAGCGACCGTTCCAGAGCATCAATCTGCCCCCGAATACGACGAACTCGAGTAAGGACCTTTTTCTTCTCTTCTGGAGTACTGGGCATTTCGCACCTCATCATCTGCATGCAATATACTATAGGGGGGTATGCTATATGTCAATATATACCCCCCTATAGTATATAACATTAGAGAATAAACTTTATTCTGTCCTGGTATTTGTAGGCATGATAAGACGCGTGAGCGTCGTATCAGACGATATTCGTTAAAAGTAGCAAAATGCGTATATTCGCTAACCATTGCTGTTTTTTTTCTAAAAACGCTTTGTTCTTAACAAGACGTTTTAATTCCTTTATCAAATTTACCGGCAACGAAATACTGCTCCCATAACAAGACAGGGGAGCAGACAATCATGGCAATTTCATCGCGTAATACATTTCTCGCCGCACTGGCATTCATCGCTTTTCAGGCGCAGGCGGTGAACGTTACCGTTGCGTATCAAACCTCCGCCGAACCGGCGAAAGTCGCTCAGGCCGATAATACTTTCGCCAAAGCGAGCGGGGCGACCGTGGACTGGCGTAAGTTTGACAGCGGGGCCAGCATCGTGCGGGCACTGGCGTCGGGCGACGTACAAATCGGCAACCTTGGCTCCAGTCCGTTAGCCGTGGCTGCCAGCCAACAAGTGCCGATAGAGGTTTTCTTACTGGCCTCAAAACTGGGCAGCTCCGAGGCATTGGTTGTGAAGAAAACCATCAGCAAGCCCGAGGACTTGATTGGTAAACGGATTGCCGTACCGTTTATTTCCACTACGCACTACAGCCTACTGGCGGCGCTGAAGCATTGGGGTATTAAGCCCGGACAAGTGGAGATTGTGAATCTGCAACCGCCGGCGATTATCGCCGCCTGGCAACGAGGAGATATTGATGGCGCTTACGTCTGGGCGCCTGCGGTTAATGCGCTGGAAAAAGACGGCAAGGTGCTGACTGATTCTGAACAGGTCGGGCAGTGGGGCGCGCCAACGCTGGATGTCTGGGTCGTGCGGAAAGATTTTGCCGAAAAACATCCTGAGGTAGTGAAAGCCTTCGCCAAAAGCGCCCTTGATGCCCAGCAGCCTTACATAGCCAATCCTGATGCGTGGCTGAAACAGCAAGAAAACATCAACAAACTGGCGCGCTTAAGCGGCGTGCCGGGGGCCGACGTTCCCGGATTGGTGAAGGGAAATACCTATCTGACGCCACAGCAGCAAACGGCAGAACTGGCTGGCCCCGTAAACAAGGCAATTATCGACACTGCCCAGTTTTTAAAAGATCAGGGAAAAGTCCCTGCCGTGGCGAATGATTACAGCCAGTACGTCACCTCTCGCTTCGTGCAATAAAAGGAGACGCGGATGCTGCAAATTTCTCATCTCTATGCCGATTATGGCGGCAAACCTGTGCTGGAAGATATCAATCTGACGCTGAATAGCGGCGAACTGCTGGTCGTACTGGGGCCGTCCGGTTGCGGCAAAACCACCTTGCTGAATCTGATTGCCGGATTTGTACCTTATCAGCGCGGCAATATTCAACTGGCGGGCAAACGCGTTCAGGGGCCGGGCGCGGAGCGCGGAGTCGTTTTTCAGAACGAAGGATTGCTGCCGTGGCGTAGCGTGCAGGATAACGTGGCGCTTGGTCTGCAACTGGCTGGCGTAGAGAAAGCGCAGCGCCAGGAAATCGCGCGCCAGATGCTGAAAAAAGTGGGCCTTGATGGTGCGGAAAAAAGGTATATCTGGCAGCTTTCCGGCGGTCAGCGCCAGCGAGTGGGAATTGCCCGCGCGCTGGCGGCGAATCCACAACTCTTATTACTTGATGAACCGTTTGGCGCGCTGGATGCCTTCACTCGTGACCAGATGCAAACCCTGCTGCTGAAACTTTGGCAGGGGAGCGACAGGCAAGTGCTATTGATTACCCACGACATAGAAGAAGCGGTGTTTATGGCGACCGAACTGGTTTTGCTTTCATCAGGCCCTGGTCGTGTGCTGGAGCGTTTGTCGCTCAACTTTGCCCGTCGCTTTGTTGCAGGCGAATCGAGCCGCAGTATCAAGTCCGATTCCGCGTTTATTGCCATGCGCGAATATGTTTTAAGCCGCGTATTTGAGCGACGGGAGGCGTTCTCATGAGTGTGCTCATTAATGAAAAGTTGCATTCGCGTTGGCTGAAATGGCGCTGGCCGCTTTCGCGTCAGGCGACTTTAAGTATCAGTACGTTAGTCGTCTTGCTTGCCATATGGTGGGCGGTGGCGGCGCTGCAACTGATGAGTCCGCTGTTTTTACCGCCGCCGCAACAGGTGCTGGCAAAACTGCTCACTATTGCCGGACCACAAGGATTTATGGATGCCACGCTGTGGCAGCATTTGGTCGCCAGCCTGACGCGCATTGCGCTGGCGCTCTTTGCGGCGGTGTTGATAGGTATCCCGGTTGGGATCGCGATGGGACTAAGCCCGACAACGCGCGGCATTCTGGATCCGGTAATCGAGCTTTATCGTCCGGTGCCGCCGTTGGCGTATTTGCCGCTGATGGTGATCTGGTTTGGTATTGGCGAAACCTCGAAGATCCTACTGATCTATTTAGCGATTTTTGCACCTGTGGCGATGTCGGCGCTGGCGGGGGTGAAAAGCGCCCAGCAGGTTCGCCTTCGCGCTGCGCAGTCGCTGGGGGCCAGCCGTGCGCAGGTGCTGTGGTTTGTTATTTTGCCCGGCGCCCTGCCGGAAATTCTCACCGGATTACGCATTGGCCTTGGCGTGGGGTGGTCAACGCTGGTGGCGGCAGAACTGATTGCCGCGACGCGAGGCTTAGGTTTTATGGTTCAGTCAGCGGGCGAATTCCTTGCGACTGATGTAGTGCTGGCGGGGATCGCGGTGATAGCGGTTATCGCCTTTCTTTTAGAACTGGGTCTGCGCGCGTTACAGCGCCGTCTGACGCCCTGGCATGGAGAAGTACAATGAGTGAACGTCTGAGCATTACCCCGCTGGGGCCGTATATTGGCGCACAAATTTCGGGTGTCGACCTGACGCGCCCGTTAAGCGATAACCAATTTGAACAGCTTTACCATGCGGTACTGCGCCATCAGGTGGTGTTTGTGCGCGAACAGGCTATTACACCGCAGCAGCAACGCGCGCTGGCTCAGCGTTTTGGCGAGCTGCATATTCATCCTGTTTATCCCCATGCCGAAGGCGTTGACGAGATTATTGTACTGGATACTCATAACGATAATCCGCCGGATAACGACAACTGGCATACTGATGTGACATTTATTGAAACGCCACCCGCAGGGGCGATTCTGGCGGCGAAAGAGTTGCCATCGACCGGCGGCGATACGCTATGGACCAGCGGTATCGCGGCGTATGAGACGCTCTCTGTTCCCTTCCGCCAACTGTTGAGCGGGCTGCGTGCAGAGCATGACTTCCGTAAATCGTTCCCGGAATACAAGTCCCGCAAAACGGAGGAAGAGCATCAACGCTGGCGGGAAGCTGCTGCGAAAAATCCACCGTTGTTACATCCGGTGGTGCGTACACATCCGGTGAGTGGTAAGCAGGCGTTGTTTGTTAATGAGGGGTTCACCACACGAATTGTTGATGTGAGCGAGAAAGAGAGTGAAGCATTGTTAGGTTTTTTATTCACTCATATTACCAAACCGGAATTTCAGGTGCGCTGGCGTTGGCAGCCGAATGATATTGCTATTTGGGATAATCGTGTGACCCAGCATTATGCAAATGCCGATTATTTGCCGCAGCGACGAATTATGCATCGGGCAACGATACTCGGAGATAAACCGTTTTATCGGGCAGAGTAAGGAGATATGCCGGGTCGGGATTACCCGGCATCATGGTCATTAACGTAGAATTTTTTTCTCGGCCAGATCCAGCGCAAAGTAGCTGAAAATCAGATCCGCACCCGCACGCTTAATTGCGCCTAAGCTTTCGAGCACCACTTTCTCTTCATCTATTGCACCAGCCAGCGCGGCAAACTTGATCATCGCGTACTCGCCGCTGACCTGGTATGCGCCAATAGGCAATTCTGTACGTTCACGTAATTCACGCATTATGTCGAGGTATGCCCCGGCAGGTTTAACCATCAGGCAGTCTGCGCCCTGGGCTTCATCCAGCAGCGATTCACGAATCGCCTCGCGACGGTTCATGGGATTCATCTGATAGCTTTTGCGATCGCCCTTTAATGCGCTTCCCGCTGCTTCGCGGAACGGGCCATAAAAGGAGGATGCGAATTTGGTCGAATACGACATGATCGCGGTATCTTTAAAGCCTGCGGCGTCCAGCGCCTGGCGAATTGCCTGCACCTGGCCGTCCATTGCGGCGGAAGGTGCGATGAAGTCTGCGCCTGCAGCAGCGGCAACGACGGCTTGTTTACCTAAATTCACCAGGGTTGCGTCGTTATCGACTCCGTGATCGCACAACACGCCGCAGTGACCGTGAGACGTATATTCGCAGAAGCAAGTATCTGACATGACGATCATTTCCGGCACAGTCTGCTTACAGATGCGCGACATGCGAGCCACAAGACCGTCTTCCCGCCAGGTATCGCTGCCGATTTCATCGGTATGGTGGGAAATGCCGAAAGTCATGACCGAACGAATACCGGCATTGGCGATGCGTTCGATTTCACGAGCCAGATGTTTCTCAGGAATGCGCATTACGCCGGGCATGGCTTCAACGGCTTTGTAGTCGTCGATTTCCTCTTCAACAAAGATCGGCAACACCAGGTCGTTAAGGCTAAGTGTTGTCTCTTCAAACATAGCGCGCAGCGCAGGAGATTTGCGCAGGCGACGAGGGCGTTGGATTAAGTCTGTCATGGTCTGCCTGATGTTTGTGGAATTGAAGGGCACAGTATACCTGAAGCCGGGCCAGAGTGTTTTACGAAAGTTGCCGCTATGTTGATTTAAAGAGCGAGTAATAGAGTGTGATGACATAATTTTAATAATGTCGGTAATGTTTTTATATTCATGGAAAAAATTTTAAATTTTTATTTATAATTTTAAATTATGAATATCAGCCAAATATCGAGGCTGTGAAAAAATGAATAAATTAAAGTTCCCTGCTTATTGATACATTATTTGTCTGTTTGGTTGGTTAGCTATTTGTTTGTAAAATGGATAAGGATGAAAATTCTCTGCAACATGTTGAAATTATGTGGTTTTGTTAATTTGTGTTTTTTATTTGTGCTCGTGTTTTATATATGTCCGCAATCGGACTTAGGGGAAAGAATAATTGAACCATTCCTCTATAACGCCGCATAATCGTAAACGCAAAACATAATATGTTTTCTATGCATTGATAATTGATGGATCAACTTATTACGTCCCTGAGGAGGGATGACAAATGCACTCCTGGAAAAAGAAACTTGTAGTATCACAATTAGCATTGGCTTGCACTCTGGCTATCACCTCTCAGGCTAATGCTAAAACGTATGACACTTTTGGGTATCATGATAATACTAAAACCGTCCTTGACTGGGCTAATATGCCTGTAAATGGTGACGGCGATTATATTACCTATAGTGGCTTTGTTTATAACAATGCGGCAAGCGGCGATTTTGACACGACTTTCAGCGGCGACACGGTAAACGGTATCATTTCCACCTACTACCTGAATCATGATTATGCTGATAATTCTGCGAATACGTTGAATATCACCAACTCAACCATTCACGGCGATATCACTTCTGACTTGCCTTTTGGCTGGTACAGCTATGATTCATCAACTGATACTTACAGTGGTTATGAGTTCAATAATGGCACGACTGTTGCGGCGCATGACTGGGTTGATAATGATACCTTCACGCTGAACATCTCCAATTCCACTATTGATGATGATTACGAAGCGCTCTATTTCACCGATACTTATCTGGATGCCGACGGTAAAACCGTTAAGAGCAATGCCGATCAGTTTGTAACTGCTCTGGGCGTCGCTGTTAATCTGGATGTAGAAAGCGCCATCAACATTACCAACAACTCTCATGTCGCCGGTATTGCTCTGACCCAGGGCGATACGACGAATGCTAAGTATACTACCGGTGATCATCAGTGGGATAACAGCATTAAAGTTGTTGATTCTACCGTAACGTCTGGTGCAACTGAGCAACTGGAAAATAGCGGTCATTTCGGTCACTCTGCTGAGCCGAGTGATTATGACGGTTCTTCCTATACCGCGGATGATGTTGCGTTAGCTTTTGTTGATAACGCTGCTTCAGATTACCGCATGGTAAACAACGTAGAGTTCGACCATTCAACTCTGCAGGGCGATGTGGCTTTCTCCAGCACGTTTAACGCCAATTTCGGCTTTACCGACGTTAACAAAGATGGCGTATACGACAGCAATGCCGGCTGGGCAACTGATGATCAGAACGTTGACCATTTGAGCCTGACGCTGAATAACAGCAAATGGGTTGGCGCTGCGCTGTTTGACTACGAAACTGTTAATCCGGCTAATTTCTATGATATCGCGGCAAATAGCCTGGACCCGGATTCTTCTTCTGCTGATGCATGGGGACGTGTTAACTCCGCAGATAGCTTCCAGAGCGGCATCTTTGACGTCAAACTGGTTAACGGTTCCGAATGGGATACTACCAAATCTTCTCTGATTGATACGCTGACTGTAGATGGCGCTTCTCAGGTTAACGTTGCTGACTCCAGTCTGACTTCAGACTCCATCGCTCTGACCAACGGTTCTTCTATGAACATTGGCGAGAATGGTTCTGTTGATACCGATCACCTGACCATCGACAGCTACAGTACGGTTAATCTGGATACTACCGCCGTTAACTATGGTGATACTGCGCTGTATGCTAACACTATCACCGTTAACAATGGCGGTGTGCTGGACGTAAACGTTGATCAGTATGACGCTAATCCGTTCCAGACTGAGAAATTAGAGCTGACTAACGGTGGTGTATTCGATATCCATAGTAGCGATTACATCCTGAATGCCGATCTGGTTAACGGTCATACCAATGACACCTCCAAGTCTAACTACGGCTACGGTGTTATTGCGATGAACTCCGACGGTCACCTGACCGTAAACGGCAATAGCGATCTGAACTCCGGTGACGAAGCAGATGCCAGCAGCGTGAACGACAACGTAGTCGCCGCAGCCGGTAACTACAAAGTTCGTATCGACAATGCAACGGGCACTGGTGCAATCGCTGATTACAAAGATAAAGAAATTATCTACGTAAACGACGCCAATACCAACGCGACCTTCTCTGCAGCTAACAAAGCTGACTTGGGTGCTTACACCTATCAGGCAGAGCAGAAAGGTAACACCGTTGTTCTGCAACAGATGGAGCTGACCGACTACGCTAATATGGCGCTGAGCATCCCGTCTGCGAACACCAATATCTGGAACCTGGAACAAGACACCGTTGGTACTCGTTTGACCAACTCTCGTCATGGCCTGGCTGATAACGGCGGCGCATGGGTAAGCTACTTCGGTGGTAACTTCAACGGCGACAACGGCACCATCAACTATGATCAAGATGTTAGCGGCATCATGGTCGGTGTTGATACCAAAGTTGACGGTAATAACGCTAAGTGGATCATCGGTGCGGCTGCAGGCTTTGCTAAAGGTGACATGAATGACCGTACTGGTCAGGTGGATCAAGACAGCCAGTCTGCCTACATCTACTCTTCTGCTCACTTCGCGAACAACATCTTTGTTGACGGTAACTTAAGTTACTCTCACTTCAACAACGATTTGAACGCTAACATGAGCGACGGTACTTATGTTGACGGTAGCACCAACTCTGACGCCTGGGGCTTCGGTGTTAAACTGGGTTACGACTGGAAAGTGGGTGACGCAGGTTATGTAACTCCTTACGGCAGCATTTCTGGTCTGTTCCAGTCTGGTGATGACTACAACCTCAGCAACGACATGAAAGTTGATGGTCAGTCTTATGACAGTATGCGTTATGAACTGGGTGTAGATGCGGGTTATACCTTCACTTACAGCGAAGACCAGGCTCTGACTCCGTACTTCAAACTGGCTTACGTTTACGACGACTCTAATAATGATGCCGACGTAAATGGTGATTCCATTGACAACGGTACTGAAGGGTCTGCGGTACGTGTTGGTCTGGGTACTCAGTTCAGCTTCACCAAAAACTTCAGCGCCTATACCGATGCTAACTACCTCGGTGGTGGTGACGTAGATCAAGATTGGTCTGCGAATGTAGGTGTTAAATATACCTGGTAATATTCTTCACTCTGAAGAAATACTGGTAATTTAATCTAAATAATGCCCGTCAAGGATTTGACGGGCATTACTGCATAGGACGCGCAAATGTTATCTGTAGGTAAACCTCTTCAGGAATTTAGTAAGCTCGATAAATGTTTGTCCAGATACGGCACGCGCTTCGAGTTTAATAATGAAAAACAAATTATTTTTTCCAGTGATGTCGACAACGAAGACACATTCGTTATTTTAGAAGGGATTATCTCTCTGCGTAGAGAAGAAAATGTACTTGTCGGTATTACACAGGCTCCTTTTATTATGGGGCTGGCTGATGGTTTAATGAAAAATGATATACCATACAAATTAATATCAGAAGGAAACTGTACGGGATATCATCTGCCAGCCAAACAAACTATTGCTCTTATTGAGCAACATCAACTCTGGCGTGACGCTTTTTACTGGTTAGCCTGGCAAAATCGAATTCTGGAATTACGCGATGTTCAGCTCATTGGTCATAATTCCTACGAACAAATTCGTGCCACTTTATTATCAATGATTGACTGGAATGACGAGTTACGCTCACGTATTGGTGTAATGAATTATATTCATCAACGTACACGGATATCACGTTCTGTCGTCGCTGAAGTTCTCGCTGCCTTACGCAAGGGTGGTTACATTGAAATGAATAAAGGCAAACTGATTGCTATCAACCGTTTGCCTTCAGAGTATTAATCAGGACGCGGGGATGACCAGCGGTTTATTCCCGCTCAGTTCGGTTATTAAATCATTAATTCCATCACTCATATTTTTAAAACGGGTCAACGGAGAGCGGGTGACAACGACAAACGCGCCAATATTTTTTTGCGGAATCATCGCCATGTAAGTAATGAAACCGCCGCCGCCACCGGTCTTTTGAATAATTCCCGGACGTCCATCCTTCGGCGCCATATACACCCAGCCTAAACCGAGCGCATCTGCTTTGCCTGGCACATCCATCCCGATCACTTTCGTAAACTGTGCACGCTGATAAATCAACGTCTGCATACGATCTGCCTGATTGCTGCGTTGATAAAAATCAGACGATAAATACTGCTGCATCCAGCGCATCATATCGCCAGGCGTGGAATAGACACCGCCGCTGCCAATTGCCGCCAGGGTGTTATTACATGGACTGGCGCCTCGTTCGGCTACCATTAAACGACGGCACTGGTCAGGAGATGGCGTGTAGGTGGTGTCCTTCATTCCCAGCGGACGGGTAATTTGCTCTTCAAACAATTGTGTATAGGGCTTGCCAGAAGCATTTGCCAGCGCATCTGCCAACAGGTCGAATGCGAGATTGGAGTACGCGGCCTGACTACCCGGAGCGGCTTTCAGTTTCGCAGTTGAAAGGTATTTCCAGCGCTGCTCGCGAGTCGGCCAGACAAAAACCGGACGATTTGCAGCCCCGCCCGGTTGTTCACGAGGCAGGGCGCTGGTATGCGTTGCCAGATTCACCAACGTGATGGGCGTTCCATTGTAGGTCGGTACGCGTGCGCCTGGCGGAGCATATTTACTTAGCGGATCGTTTAACTTCACCGTCCCTTGATCCAGCAATTTCACCAGCATTTCGCTGGTCATCAGTTTGGTTAATGAAGCAATACGAATTACGGAATCCAGCTGCGGGCGAACGTTATTTCCGGGACGTGTTTCCCCATAACTGCGAAAAACATGCTGATTGCCATCGATAACCACTAACGCCATCCCTGTGGCGCCGCTGCCGTAAAAAATATGATCGGCATAACGCTCGACAATGTCAGAGGCGAACTCCGGTTCGGTAATCGATTGCGCCGCCTGGACGGAGGTCAATGACGCCGCGCACAGCACGACAGAAAAAAGCAGACTACGTTTCAACGGTGGTGTCCATAAATTGAATGAAGGTAATAGAGCGTATTTATACTACTCATTGATGGATTGCAAAGCGCGAATTAGTGCAATTTTAGTGCGAAAAGCGTAACGGCGCGTAAACTCAACCTCTTCCCTGCTCACCAATACCGACATTTGTGATCCCGCGCGTGTTAATCCACTATTGTAAACAATCCTTTGTTTGTGAAATCCGTCGAAACAATTCTTCTGGTCAGGATGACGAACTAAGAGCCACCCTTTTGGTCACAATGGGCGGTTTCAATTGGCTGACCCCTTTGGGGCAGTCGTACGGTTTACGCACAGCATCTGTTAAAACGATAAGAAGTTAGCAGGAGATCATATGTTCAAGTCTTTTTTCCCAAAACCGGGAGCCTTTTTTCTCTCGGCCTTTGTTTGGGCGTTAATTGCCGTGATTTTCTGGCAAGCCGGAGGCGGTGATTGGGTGGCACATATCACCGGTGCTTCAAACGATATTCCTATTAGCGCCGCGCGCTTCTGGTCGGCAAACTTTCTGATTTTCTACGCCTATTACATTGTTTGCGTGGGGCTTTTTGCGCTGTTCTGGTTTATCTACAGTCCACATCGTTGGCAATACTGGTCAATACTCGGCACTGCGCTGATTATCTTTGTGACCTGGTTCCTGGTGGAAGTCGGAGTGGCGGTCAACGCCTGGTATGCACCGTTCTACGATTTAATTCAAACCGCGCTAAGTTCCCCGCATAAAGTGACCATTGAACAGTTCTATCGCGAAGTGGGCGTCTTTCTGGGGATCGCACTGATTGCAGTGGTGATAAGCGTGCTGAACAATTTCTTTGTCAGCCACTACGTATTCCGCTGGCGTACCGCGATGAACGAATATTACATGGCGAACTGGCAACAACTGCGTCATATCGAAGGGGCCGCTCAACGCGTACAGGAAGACACGATGCGCTTTGCCTCTACGCTGGAGGATATGGGCGTTAGTTTTATCAATGCTATCATGACGTTGATTGCTTTTTTACCCGTGCTGGTAACACTCTCTGTACATGTCCCGGAACTGCCGATTATTGGTCATATTCCTTATGGTCTGGTGATTGCCGCAATTGTCTGGTCATTGATGGGTACCGGATTGCTGGCGGTGGTAGGGATAAAATTGCCAGGGCTGGAATTTAAAAACCAACGCGTAGAAGCGGCTTATCGTAAAGAGCTGGTCTATGGTGAAGACGATGTCACCCGTGCGACGCCGCCAACAGTGCGTGAGCTGTTCAGTGCTGTGCGGAAGAACTATTTCCGTCTCTATTTTCACTATATGTATTTCAACATTGCCCGCATTCTCTATTTGCAGGTCGATAACGTTTTCGGTTTGTTCTTGCTGTTTCCGTCGATTGTTGCCGGTACGATTACGCTCGGTCTGATGACACAGATTACCAATGTGTTCGGTCAGGTCCGAGGTGCCTTCCAGTATTTGATTAACTCGTGGACCACACTGGTAGAGTTGATGTCAATCTATAAACGTCTGCGCAGTTTTGAACATGAGCTGGATGGTGACAAAATTCAGGAAGTAACCCATACGTTGAGTTAAAAGGAGAGGTAATGTCGTTGGTCAATCGTCTTTCTTCGCTTTCATTGTTGGCTGTTTTTGTTTTAGCGGGATGCAGTAGCCAGGCGCCGCAACCGTTGAAAAAAGGTGAAAAAGCGATAGATGTGGCGAGCGTGGTTCGGCAGAAGTTGCCAGCCAGCGTGAAAGACCGTGATGCCTGGGCAAAAGATCTTGCGACCACTTTTGAGAGCCAGGGACTGGCGCCGACGATGGAGAATGTTTGCTCGGTGCTGGCGGTAGCGCAGCAAGAATCCAACTATCGTGCGGACCCGGTGGTGCCAGGGCTAAGTAAAATCGCCTGGCAAGAGATTGACCGTCGCGCTGAACGGATGCACATTCCGGCTTTTCTGGTCCATACCGCGCTGAAAATCAAATCGCCAAACGGCAAAAGTTACAGCGAACGATTAGATACTGTGCGTACAGAAAAGCAGTTGAGTGCGATTTTTGACGATCTGATAAGCATTGTGCCGATGGGGCAGACGCTGTTTGGTTCGCTTAACCCGGTTCGCACTGGCGGGCCGATGCAGGTCAGTATTGCTTTTGCCGAACAACACACCAAAGGCTATCCATGGAAAATGGACGGCACTGTGCGTCAGGAAGTTTTTAGTCGTCGCGGTGGATTATGGTTTGGCACGTATCATTTATTGAATTATCCGGCTAATTACAGCGCGCCAATTTACCGTTTTGCTGATTTTAATGCAGGCTGGTACGCCAGTCGTAACGCCGCATTTCAGAATGCAGTTAGTAAAGCCAGTGGTGTGAAGCTGGCGCTGGATGGTGATTTGATTCGTTATGACAGTAAAGAACCGGGCAAAACGGAGCTGGCGACACGCAAACTGGCGGGCAAACTCGGAATGAGCGATAGCGAAATTCGTCGTCAGCTAGAAAAAGGGGACAGTTTCTCTTTTGAAGAGACCGCGTTGTACAAGAAGGTTTATCAGCTCGCAGAAGCGAAAACGGGTAAATCGCTGCCGCGTGAAATGTTGCCCGGCATTAAGCTGGAAAGCCCAAAAATCACCCGTAACCTTACCACTGCATGGTTTGCAAAGCGTGTTGATGAGCGATGGGCGCGCTGTATGAAGCAGTGATCAATAGAGAATTGTGTGCCAGATAAGGCGTTTACGCTTTATCTGGCAAAGCAAATCTTACTGGCGGCGATGTCGCCAGTGCAGCCATCCGGCAACTATTGCAAAAATGAAGCAGCCAACCAAAAATGGTATCAGTCCAAAAATAGTGCCGACGCCGAAACCCATTTCCACCCGAGGACGACCTGTCTCCTGTACCTGCATCAAACGCTCATAGATGCCTGGCGCATGTACTAACAGATTCAACAATTGCGCTCCAATCCAAAAGCAAAACAGCACAAACAAAGCGTAGGCAACGTTGCCGGACGTTGAAGAGGTATTACGATTTTTTTTGCTAAACATTGACTTAGACAAGGTGAAATCAGCCATAAAAACCTCCCGAAGTCATTTACTTCTCTTCTGGTGTGATACCAGCGGTTGATGGCAAGTCTGACAGGTCATTTAGATTGTCAACATCAGAATCATGGTAAATTCAGACTGGGAATATTCCCGAAGTGTGAATACTCGTCGAGTGTCACAAAATGGTAACTTTAAGTTAAATTCCCCAACAGGATTAAAAATGCCGTCTATGCCACAGACGAATGTTGCGGAATATGGGAGGATGTTATTTTTCGTTAGGAGCAGTCAATGAACCTGCCTGTAAAAATCCGCCGCGACTGGCATTACTACGCGTTCGCTATTGGTCTCATTTTCATTCTTAATGGTGTGGTGGGATTGTTGGGATTCGAGGTAAAAGGTTGGCAGACCTATGCAATCGGTCTGGTGACGTGGGTGACAGGCTTCTGGCTGGCAGGGATGATTATTCGTCGTCGCGATGATGAAGCTGAAAACGCCCAATAACAAATTATTGGGCGTTCTGGTGTTGCTGACAACGTGCTCGTTGTTTATGCCGGATGTGGCGTGAACGCCTTATTCTGCCTACAAAATCGATATTACAATTATCTGCCAGGCCAGATAAGCGAAGCGCATCAGGCAATCTTACGTCTGCGCATCACATCGTGGTTTTCAATGCGTTATCCGCAGCGTGGCGCTCCAGCGCCAGTTCAATCAAACGCGTGATGAGGTCGGTGTAACTCAGACCGCTGGCTTGCCACAGTTTCGGATACATACTGATGTTAGTGAATCCAGGTAGTGTGTTGATTTCATTGATCACCACGTCATTTTCCGGGGTTAAAAAGACGTCCACTCGTGCCATACCGGCACACCCCAGCGTCTGATAAGCCTGCACTGCGATCGCCCGGATTTTGTCGTTAATTTCCGGTGCAATGTTCGCAGGAACCACCACTTTCGCGCCATCTTCATCAATGTACTTGGTGTCGTAGGCGTAGAAATCACTGGTCAGCACGATCTCGCCGCAGGTGCTGGCTTGCGGATCGTCATTACCCAGAACGGCGCATTCGATCTCACGGCCTTTGATCCCTTGCTCAACGATCACTTTATGATCGAACTCGAATGCCAGATCGACGGCAATTGCGTATTGTTCTTCACTGGTTACTTTGCTGACGCCAACCGAGGAACCCTGGTTAGCCGGTTTTACAAACAGCGGTAAACCCAGTTTAGACTGCACTTCGGCAAAACTGATTTTGTGGCGATTAGCACGCGTCAGAGTAATAAATGGCGCGATGTTCAACCCGGCGTCGCGCAGTAGACGTTTGGTGACGTCTTTATCCATGCAAGCGGCAGAAGCCAGAACATCTGAACCGACAAACGGTAAATTGGCGACCCGTAGCATTCCCTGCAAGGAACCATCTTCACCCAGCGTACCGTGGACAATCGGGAAAATGACATCCACCGTTGGCAACGGCTGGCCGTTTTGCGCGTCGATAAGCTGATGCTCATGCTTGCCTGGCACCTGTGCGAGGCTGGTCGCAGAAGGGCGTAGCGCAATATGGGCAGGATCGTCTGCATTCAGCAGATAATTGTTGGCATCGCTGACGTGCCATTGCCCTTGTTTGTCAATGCCCAGCAGCACAACGTCGAAACGGCTTTTATCAATGGCATCGACAATATTTTTTGCCGATTGCAAAGACACTTCATGTTCTGCTGATTTTCCACCAAAAACGATACCTATCCGCAGTTTTTCCATCTTGAAAACCTATCCCGTCGAACATAAAGAGCATACATTACCACGACAATACGGGGGATTCGCGGCCTTCTGACAGAATGTTGCGATCTTCTGACCACAAAGCACTCGGCTTGCTGGTTAAGAAATATTATTGATTAAATTGTGTGCGTTAGATCACAAAAATGATGAACGGGAAACGAATTTATTCCTGAGATTAACGGAGGCTTAATCAGTGAATAGCTTAATAATAAGTTAACTAAGCAAATATATTTCATAACTTTTTATTATACTAAAGGTTGATAGTTGAATAGCGGCTTTATTTGTAAGACAACTATTTAAATAAGAGAAACGTTTCGCTGACAAATATTTGTGTAAAATATTTCCTTTGTCATAAAAATACGACTTCCAGGCCCTATGAAGTGATGAAGCATAATGTTAACTTCTCCATACTTTGGATAAGGAAATACAGATATGAAAAATCTCATTTCTGAGTTGTTATTTAGACTCGCTCAAAAAGAAGAAGAGTCGAAAGAACTGTGCGCGCAGGTGGAGGCACTGGAGATTATTGTTACCGCAATGCTGCGCAATATGGCACAAAATGACCAGCAGCGGTTGATTGATCAGGTTGAGGGGGCATTGTATGCGGTAAAGCCCGATGCCAGCATTCCTGACGGCGATACGGAGCTGCTGCGCAATTACGTAAAAAAGTTGTTGAGATATCCTCGTCAGTAACAAATTAAGTCACTTTTCTTACTGTCATAAAGCTGTCATGCCGGAGACTTATAGTCGCTTTGTTTTTATTTTTTTATTGTATTTGTACATGGAGAAAATAAAGTGAAACAAAGCACTATTGCACTGGCCCTGTTACCGTTACTGTTTACCCCTGTGACAAAAGCCCGGATACCAGAGATGCCTGTTCTGGAAAATCGAGCTGCACAAGGAGATATTACTACGCCTGGCGGTGCTCGCCGTTTAACAGGTGATCAGACTGCCGCCTTACGTGATTCACTTAGCGATAAACCGGTAAAAAATATTATTTTACTAATTGGCGATGGGATGGGCGATTCGGAAATCACTGCCGCACGCAATTATGCCGAAGGCGCGGGTGGTTTTTTCAAAGGGATCGATGCCTTACCGTTGACTGGTCAATACACCCACTATGCGCTGGATAAAAAAACGGGCAAACCAGACTATGTGACCGATTCTGCCGCGTCAGCAACCGCCTGGTCAACCGGCGTCAAAACCTATAACGGCGCTCTGGGCGTTGATATTCACGAAAAGGATCACCCCACCATTCTGGAAATGGCAAAAGCCGCCGGACTGGCGACGGGTAATGTGTCAACGGCTGAATTGCAGGATGCCACGCCTGCAGCGCTGGTGGCGCATGTGACGTCGCGCAAATGTTATGGTCCTGGCGCTACCAGCGAGAAATGCCCGAGCAACGCGCTGGAAAAAGGGGGTAAAGGTTCTATTACCGAGCAACTGCTTAATACCCGTGCTGATGTCACGCTTGGCGGCGGCGCAAAAACTTTTGCAGAAATTGCAACCGCTGGCGAATGGCAGGGAAAAACGTTGCGTGAACAGGCGCAGGCGCGTGGTTATCAATTAGTCAGCGATACAGCATCGTTGAATGCGGTGATGGAAGCGAATCAGCAAAAACCGCTACTGGGATTATTTGCCGATGGCAATATGCCAGTGCGTTGGGAAGGACCAAAAGCAACATACCACGGCAATATTGATAAGCCCGCTGTAACCTGTACGCCGAATCCGCAACGTAATGATAGCGTGCCGACGCTGGCGCAGATGACCGATAAAGCCATTGAATTATTGAGTAAAAATGAGAAAGGCTTCTTCCTGCAAGTTGAGGGAGCATCGATCGACAAACAAGATCACGCCGCTAATCCTTGTGGGCAAATTGGTGAAACGGTCGATCTCGATGAAGCTGTACAGCGGGCGCTGGAATTTGCCAAAAAGGATGGCAATACACTGGTTGTGGTAACGGCAGACCATGCTCACGCCAGTCAGATTGTCGCGCCGGATACTAAAGCACCGGGCTTGACTCAGGCATTAAATACCAAAGATGGCGCAGTGATGGTGATCAGCTACGGTAACTCTGAAGAAGACTCTCAAGAGCACACTGGCAGCCAACTGCGAATTGCCGCTTATGGTCCACATGCCGCGAATGTGGTTGGCCTGACCGATCAGACCGATCTCTTCTACACTATGAAAGCTGCGCTGGGGCTGAAATAAAAACTCGCCCGGCGGTGAATTTTCGCTGTCGGGTGGTATTTTTCATGTTAGCAACCAGACTTAAAGGCAGATCACGGGCGCAAACGCTCATGGTTAAAATGTGAAGAGGGATGGTGCTATGAAAATAACATTACTGGTTACCCTGCTATTCGGTCTGGTTTTTTTAACCACTGTCGGTGCTGCCGAGAAGACGTTAACCCCACAACAACAGCGTATGACTACCTGTAATCAACAGGCGACGGCGCAGGCGTTAAAAGGGGATGCCCGTAAGACGTACATGAGTGATTGCCTGAAGAACAGCAAATCTGCGCCTGGTGAAAAGAGTTTGACGCCACAGCAGCAGAAGATGCGTGAATGCAATGGTCAGGCGACGCAGCAATCTCTGAAAGGCGATGATCGCAATAAGTTTATGAGTACTTGCCTCAAAAAAGCCGCGTAATACCTGTTAGTGCTAACGGGTGAGCTAAGGAAATGGCTCACCCGAAATATCATACTCCCGCCTGTAGCCCCGTCTCTATAATTTGGGAAAATTGTTTCTGAATGTTCCCAAAAATAATGAATGATGAAAACTTTTTCAAAAAAGCGGCGGCGCATGGGGAGGAACCTCCTTTTACTCCTCAAAACGAACATCAGCGATCCGGGTTGCGATTTGCCCGTCGTGTCAGGCTTCCCCGTGCGGTGGGATTGGCTGGTATGTTCTTACCGATTGCTTCAACGCTGGTTTCGCATCCGTCGCCGGGCTGGTGGTGGCTGGTGTTGGTCGGTTGGGCATTTGTCTGGCCGCATTTGGCCTGGCAGTTAGCGAGCAGGGCTGTTGATCCGCTAAGCCGGGAAATTTACAACTTAAAAACCGATGCAGTGTTAGCGGGAATGTGGGTAGGCGTAATGGGCGTAAACGTGCTGCCTTCAATCGCAATGTTGATGATTATGTGTCTGAATTTGATGGGGGCAGGCGGCCCCCGTCTGTTTGTTGCAGGTCTGGTGCTGATGGTGGTTTCCTGCCTTGTCACCCTGGAACTGACCGGTATTACGGTGTCGCTAAATAGTGCGCCGCTGGAATGGTGGCTCTCCCTTCCCATTATCATTATTTATCCTTTGCTGTTTGGTTGGGTCAGCTACCAGACGGCGATTAAACTGGCTGAACATAAACGCAGATTGCAGGTTATGAGTACTCGCGACGGTATGACGGGGGTGTATAACCGGCGTCATTGGGAAACGATGCTACGCAACGAATTTGATAATTGTCGGCGGCATAACCGTGATGCGACGTTATTGATTATTGATATCGACCATTTTAAGAGCATTAACGATACCTGGGGCCATGATGTCGGTGATGAAGCGATTGTTGCTCTCACCCGCCAGTTACAAATTACCCTGCGCGGCAGTGATGTGATTGGTCGATTTGGCGGCGATGAGTTTGCGGTGATCATGTCCGGTACGCCAGCGGAGAACGCCATTACCGCTATGTTGCGTGTGCATGAAGGGCTAAATAATTTACGCTTGTCGAATGCGCCGCAGGTGGTGTTACGGATTAGCGTTGGTGTTGCACCATTGAATCCACAAATGAGTCACTATCGTGAATGGCTGAAATCGGCAGATATGGCGCTCTATAAAGCAAAGAAAGCCGGACGTAACCGCACCGAAGTGGCGGCCTGACGTCCGGCGATGAGCATCAGGACTTGCTAAGTTTTTCTGATTTTTCCATACACTTCGTCATCGCTTCGATCACGGCGGCACGGAAGCCTTTCTCTTCCAGTACGCGCACTGCTTCAATGGTGGTGCCTCCCGGTGAGCAGACCATATCTTTCAATGCGCCGGGATGTTCTCCGGTTTCCAGTACCATTTTCGCGGACCCCATTACGGCCTGAGCTGCAAATTTGTAGGCCTGTGCGCGTGGCATTCCACCCAGCACCGCGGCGTCGGCCATCGCTTCGATAAACATAAAAACATAGGCTGGTGAAGAACCGCTCACTCCGACCACCGGATGGATCATCGGCTCGGCAATCACTTCCGCCTCACCGAAGCAGCGGAAAATATTCAGAACATCAGCGGTATCTTCTGGTGTGACCAGCGCATTTGGCGTCACGGAAGTCATCCCGGCGTTAACCAGTGCGGGGGTATTTGGCATCGCGCGGATAATTTTCCGGTCATGGCCCAGCGCCCGGGCAAGCTGGTCGAGGGTGACGCCTGCGGCGATAGAGACCACCAGCGAGCCTTTATTCAGGCTGGAGGTGATTTCGCTAAGCACTTTAATCATAATGCCCGGCTTAACGGCGGCAAAAACGATGTCGGCGATTTGCGCTACTTCTTGTGCCGATTCTGCGGCGTTGATGCCGAACTGGTCATGTAAGGCAGCGACTTTATCCGGGGAGGGGGTATAAACCCAGATTTGCCCTGGAAGGACCTGGCCGCTGGCAATCAGACCGCCGAGAATGGCTTTTCCCATATTGCCGCAGCCAATAAAACCGATTTTCTTTTCCATTGCCTCACTCCTGCCGTGAAATTCATTGTTTTGATAATCGCTGGCAGAAGCATAAACAGAACTATGCCGGAAGGCAAAAGCGCGACACAATAGAGGATGACTTAACAAAGGATGACTTTATGACAATATGGGTGGACGCCGATGCGTGTCCCAATGTAATTAAAGATATTTTGTACCGCGCGGCGGAACGTATGCAAATGCCCGTGGTGCTGGTGGCGAACCAGAGTTTACGCGTGCCGCCCTCGCGGTTCATTCGTACACTGCGCGTTGCGGCTGGTTTCGATGTTGCCGATAACGAAATCGTACGCCAGTGTGCGGCGGGGGATTTAGTGGTAACCGCGGATATCCCTCTTGCTTCAGAGGTCATCGGGAAAGGTGCGGCGGCGCTTAATCCACGCGGTGAGCGTTACACGCCAGCAACTATTCGCGAACGTCTGACAATGCGCGATTTTATGGATACTTTACGTGCCAGCGGTATTCAGACCGGAGGACCAGATAGTCTTTCGCAACGTGACCGCCAGTTATTTGCCGCTGAGCTGGAAAAGTGGTGGCTGGAAGTACAACGTAGTCGCGCATAAATGTAATTTATTATTTACACTCCTTTCTCATATATTTCTTGTTATAGTAAGGAATGTATTGAAATTTGCGTCCTGAGTGGAACTATTTCTTTACAATCGAAATTGTACTAGCTTGATGGTATGATCGCTATTCTCACGAAACCGGCTTTCGCCGCACTGCGACCTTTTGGGGAAAACCCACGATGACACAACCTCTTTTTCTGATCGGGCCTCGGGGCTGTGGTAAAACAACGGTTGGAATGGCCCTTGCCGATTCGCTCAATTGTCGGTTTGTCGATACCGACCAATGGCTGCAATCACAACTCAATATGACGGTCGCGGAGATCGTCGAAAAGGAAGAGTGGGCTGGATTTCGCGCCAGAGAGACCGCGGCGCTGGAAGCAGTGACTGCGCCTTCCAGTGTTATCGCAACGGGGGGCGGCATTATTCTGACGGAATTTAATCGTCATTACATGCGCAATAACGGAATTGTGGTTTACCTTTGCGCGCCGGTATCGGTGTTGGTTAATCGCCTGCAAGCTGCGCCTGAAGAGGACTTACGACCGACTCTGACAGGGAAACCGTTAAGTGAAGAGGTCGAGGAAGTACTGGAAGAGCGCGATGCGCTGTATCGCGAAGTTGCGCACATTATCATTGACGCCACAAACGAACCGGATCAGGTGGTCTCTGAAATTCGCTGTGCATTGACACAGACGCTAACAGAGCACCAGCTCCGTGCAGCGCATCCTAACCCTGACTCTTTTATCTGCGAGCATTCGACATCTCTGGATGCTAAAAAAACGGAGAAAGAGTGACAGTATAAAACGGCTCGGAAGGGATTCTGAGTGCCACTATAACGGACCTGCGTCACACTTTTCACAATTCATGTTTTTCAAATAATTAGAATATTAAACAATAACAACCCATTACTGGAATCATTTGGAATCTTTACATTATGCCGTGCGCGTTTGCTGCCAGGCTTTTTGTCATTTGCTGCACAGGTGACTGTCAGCAGTGGGGCCTGGCATTTAGCCGGTAATTAACGACGAAGTAAAAGTAAGGTGGAAGAACAATGAGTGCGTCGTTGGCAATCCTGACCATCGGCATTGTACCTCTGCAGGAAGTTTTGCCGCTCCTGACCGAGTACATTGACGAAAAGAATATTTCTCATCATAGCCTGTTGGGAAATCTAAGCCGCGAGAGAGTGATGGCGGAGTATGCGCCGCAAGCGGGCGAAGAAACTATTCTCACATTACTCAATGATAATCAGTTGGCCCAGGTTTCGCGTCGAAAAATAGAACGTGATCTGCAAAGTGTGGTTGAAGTGCTCGATAACCAGGGCTACGACGTTATTTTGTTGATGAGCACGGCCGCCATTCGCGGTATGACCGTCCGAAATACGATCTTCCTGGAACCGTTGCGTATTTTGCCGCCGCTGGTTTCCTCTATTGTTGAGGGCCATCAAGTCGGCGTGATCGTACCGGTTGAAGAGCTGTTGGAAGCGCAGGCACAAAAATGGCAAATCTTACAAAAACCGCCGTTGTTCTCTCTGGGGGATCCTGTTCATGATTCGGAACAGAAAATCATCGAGGCAGGGAAAGAATTATTGGCAAATGGCGCGGATGTTATCATGCTGGATTGTCTTGGATTTAACCAACGTCATCGCGATTTACTGCAAAAACAGCTCGATGTTCCTGTTTTGCTCTCTAACGTATTGATTGCAAGGTTGGCAGCGGAATTACTGATGTAATTTTGCGTGACAGCCAGCGTCTCTGACCCCTATAGTGAAATAGACGTTTAACTACCAGACAAGGCCAGTTTATGCTTCAAAGTAATGAGTACTTTTCCGGCAAAGTGAAATCGATCGGCTTTACCAGTAGCAGCACTGGTCGCGCCAGCGTCGGCGTGATGGTGGAAGGCGAATATACCTTCAGCACTGCCGAACCTGAAGAGATGACAGTAATTAGTGGCGCGCTGAATGTGTTGCTGCCTGACGCGACTGACTGGCGAGTGTACGAAGCTGGTGAAGTGTTTAATGTTCCCGGTCACAGCGAGTTCCATCTGCAAGTTGCTGAACCGACCTCTTATTTGTGCCGCTATCTGTAATATCGCGCCTTCCCGGTTGAACGGGAGGGCGTTTTTCTGAAATGTTTCTATTTAATTAATAATAGTATTTTTTTTTTTGCTGTTTTTTTAGGCATATTTATAATCTGTCAAGATGGGTATAAATATTATGAATAGGTAATTAACACCCCTCAATAATATGCCAATGCAAGGCGACGAGACTAAAAGAGATGTCGTCGCTAATATTATTTCTGTCTTCCAGAACTACAGCCGTTACGTAATTTCGTCAAAACTGGAGTGACGCGGTAAACTCGTAGTGAAGCGCGTAATAAGTTGGAGGAAAGATAATGAAACAACGCCCCTGGAGCAAGTTACAGCGGGAGATTTATGATTTACTGACTCCGACGATTAATCTGCAAATTCACTGCACATGCTACCCGATGCGTAGTCAAAATGGGGGAAGCACCGATTTGCCGCGTTACTGGATTTCTCTGGATAAAGACATTATCTGGGATTATCCCAAAGACTTTGTGGCGGGTAATTGCGGAGTTCAGAATTGTCACGGTGAAACCTGTTGGTACCCTTACCTGACGGATATTTCTGCGATATCTAATTTACTGCGTGAATATATTGATACACCGAAAGAAGATGTGTTAACGAAGCAGTTTACTAACGATAAATGGGGATTAGTGAATATTCTGCGTGCCGCCGACAGGCGAATAGGAATGAGGCGGTTAGATCAGTTACGACGTAAAACGCATAATATTGCCGCGTTAAAAATCATTGCCCGACGTACCGAATGATTACCCAATGCCGGATATGGTATACGCACTTTATCCGGCTAGTCATGGTTTCGTAGGCCGGATAAGACGCGCCAGGCATCACATCCGGCGTTGAAGGCAAATTAGTGATTAACGCTGGGCTTCACCACCTAATCCTTCGATCAGGTTTTGAATTAATGCCGCCAGTTCACCAGTCATCAGGATGAAATCGGCATCAAACCGCTGGGCGAAATCCTCACGATCAATGTCTTCGTTTTGATCGCGTAGTTCGTCGCAGAATTTCAGACGTTTCAGCGAGCCATCGTCGCACATTACAAACTGAATGCGTTGTTGCCAGTCGAGCGCCAGTTTGGTGACGACTTTTCCGGCTTCAATGTGATTGGTGATCTCTTCGCTGGTCAGGTCCTGTTTTTTCGCGCGGATCACGCCGCCATCTTCCAACAGCGATTTCAGTTCAGCTTCATCGAGTAACTGGAAGCCCTGCGCCGCGCCACCGGAACGCACCCATTCGGTTAGCGTGAGTTCAATCGGGTTTTCCATGCTCAATGGCACAACTGGTAGCGAACCGAGGCTTTTACGCAGCAGTGCCAGCGTATCTTCTGCTTTTTTGGCACTGGCGCAGTCCACCATAATCAAACCGTTAACCGTGTCGATCCACATCATTGTCTGGCTAAAGCGGCTGAAAGCGCGTGGCAGCAGAGAGTGCAGCACTTCATCTTTCAGTGAATCTTTTTCAGTTTTCTTCAGCTTACGCGCCTGTTCCGCTTCCAGTTTGGCGATTTTCGCTTCCAGCGCCTGTTTAATGACCGGAGACGGGAGAATTTTTTCTTCTTTGCGTGCGCAGATAATAATTTGACCATTGGCAACGTGCGTTAATGCATCGCTGTGCGATCCCATCGGAGGAACCCAGCCCATTTTCGCCATATCCTGGCTGCCGCACGGGGTAAATGCCATCGAGGCTAGCTGTTTTTCCATCTCTTCTGCACGCAGTGAAATGTCGCGGCTAAGACGGTAAACCATTAAATTTTTGAACCACAGCATGATAATTTCCACGGCCTTGTCGTTAAATTTAGCGGGCATGATAACGAATTGTCGGCGGCCTTGCATTGCCAATCCCATTGCCTGTCTCTACGCTATTGATATTGAAAAAGATAAGGAGAGTACCGTGCGTATAGGTATCGATTTAGGCGGCACCAAAACTGAAGTGATTGCCCTGGGCGATGCAGGGGAGCAGTTGTATCGCCATCGTCTTCCCACGCCGCGTGATGATTACCGACAAACTATTGAAACGATTGCCACACTGGTCGATATGGCGGAACAGACAACGGGGCAATGTGGAACGGTAGGTATCGGCATACCCGGATCTATCTCGCCATATACTGGCGTGGTAAAAAATGCCAATTCCACCTGGTTAAACGGACAGCCATTCGATAAAGACTTAAGCGCACGATTGCAGCGGGAGGTCCGGCTGGCAAATGACGCCAATTGTCTGGCTGTTTCAGAAGCGGTAGATGGCGCGGCAGCAGGGGCGAAGACGGTATTTGCCGTGATTATCGGCACGGGATGTGGCGCAGGTGTGGTGTTCAATGGGCGGGCGCATATCGGTGGCAACGGCACGGCAGGCGAGTGGGGGCACAATCCACTACCGTGGATGGACACAGACGAACTGCGTTATCGCGAGGAAGTCCCTTGTTATTGCGGTAAACAAGGTTGTATTGAAACCTTTATTTCGGGAACCGGATTCGCTACAGATTACCATCGGCTGAGCGGACACGTGCTGAAAGGCAGTGAAATCATTCGTCTCGTCGAAGAAAACGATCCGGTAGCGGAGCTGGCATTGAACCGTTATGAGCGGCGTCTGGCGAAGTCACTGGCACATGTGGTGAATATTCTCGACCCGGACGTGATTGTCCTGGGCGGCGGGATGAGCAATGTCGAGCGTTTATATCAAACCGTTCCGCCGCTGATTAAACGGTTTGTCTTCGGTGGCGAATGTGAAACGCCAGTGCGTAAGGCGAAGCATGGTGATTCCAGTGGCGTACGCGGCGCCGCGTGGTTATGGCCGCAAGAGTAACAACCGGGCATTTACAGGCCAGATAAGGCGCTCATGCCGCATCTGGCAGGTTGCCAGTCACCGTAACCAATCAATGCATAGCTTGCAGGATAATGATCAGTCAGGATTTCTCCCTCTGTATTCATTATCCTGCTGAATAGCTATTTCACCGCAAATGCATTGTCCAGTTTGCTGTAGCCCAGGCCGTTGATCTTTTTCACTTTGATCTGTACCGGAATGCGCTCTTTCATTGCGTCAACGTGGCTAATCACGCCGATAGTTTTACCGCTGGCGTTCAGTGCATCCAGCGCATCAAGAGCGGTATCCAGCGTTTCGCTATCCAGTGTGCCGAAGCCTTCATCGAGAAATAGCGAGTCAATACGCGTTTTATGGCTGACCAGATCCGAAAGCGCCAGTGCCAGCGCCAGGCTAACGAGAAAACTCTCGCCGCCGGAAAGGGTGCGGGTATCGCGTACCGCATCGGCCTGCCAGGTATCGATAACCTCAACTTCCAGCGTCTCGCTGGCTTTGCGCTGTAACAGATAGCGCCCGTGCAGACGGGTAAGTTGCTGGTTAGCCAGGTGGACCAGATTGTCCAGCGTTAGTCCCTGGGCGAACTTACGGAATTTATCGCCTTCTTTAGAGCCGATCAGTGCGTTGAGATATCCCCAGTCTTCGGCCTGTTGCGTCATCAGGGAAATTTGTTGCATCAGGGCCTGTTGCTGTTGACGATTATCTGCATCCTGCTTCAGTTGCTGGCGAATTTCCCCCTGTCGGGTGGTACTTTCACGCAATTTTTGGTTAGTTTGTACTAACTCCTGCTGTATTTGTTCCACTGTTAAAGTGAGATCCAGCCCGGCAGGCGGCTGTTGCTGATGTTGTGTTAGCGTTTCAGACACCTGAGATGCCAGCGTTTTCGCCTGACGACGCTGGTTTTCCAGACGTTGTTTAAGTTGCTCCAGTTGGGTCAGCTTCTGTTCATCCATTAGTGCCGCAACGAACTCTTGCTGGTCGGCAAAGATGCTGCCCTGTAGCGCAGCGTCAAACTGCGCCTGGACTTTTTCCAGGTTTTGTTGCGCCAGAACTTCCTGTTGCTTTAAGGTCCGGCACTGGCTTTGTAACGCGAGGCATTGTTCATGAATTTGCCGCCAGTTTTCCAGCGCCACATTTTCTTCACTGTGTGGTAACTCATCACTTTGCGGTAATGTGTCCAGAATCGGCGTCAGTTGCTGAATACGGTTTTGCAGCTCGCTTAATTCATTCTGGCGCTGTTGCCAGCTTTGCGCTTCTTGCTGGCGTGCTGCCAACCAGCTCTCTTCTTCATCTTCCTGCGGTAATGTCAGCGCGTAACTTGCTAATGTTGCAGAGAGTTGCTGATGGCGTTGTTCTATTTGTTGTTGATACTGAGTAATTTGCTGATTATGTGCGGCAATTTGCGCCTGCAATTCATGGCGCTGACTGAGCAATCGTAACTGTTGTTCGTGCTCATCTTGTGCATCAAGCCACGGTTGAATATCGTCCTGCGGCTGCAACGTGATATTCAGGCTGTCTGTGACGGCTTGCCACTGTTGAGTAAGCGCTTGCTCATCTTGCCGGATGCTTTGCGCTTCGTTCTCATCGCGCTGAAGCTGCTTTGTTAATGCATCCAGTTGCCCACGCAGCGCCGCGCCTTCTTCGCCGAGCTTTTTCACTTCCTTTTCCAGCGTCAGTAAGCGGGCCTGATTAACCCCCAGTTCCAGCGCCTGATAGGCCTCGACCGCCGGGTGGCTGGTGGAACCGCAAAGCGGACATGGCTGACCCGCCTGTAACTGCGCGCGCTGGGCCTCCAGCGTTTTAATGCGTGCTTCCTGCTCGCAAATGGTTTTGACATCGGCAAGCTGCTGCGTCTTTTCTTTATAACGTTGGCGCATTTCTGTCAGCGCAGCGTTACGTTGCGTTTGTTCCAGCGTAACGCTCTGAATAGCGGCTTGCAGCTGCGCCAGCCGTTTTTGCTGAGGGACTATCTGCCCGTGCAGCGCAACCAGGCGCTGACGCAGTGGGCGTTGCTCAGCATGTTGCGCCTGGGCGGTAGCAGCTTCATCAGCGGTTAAAGTCAACGAGATCGCCGGAAGCGCATTAAGTTTTTGCCCGGCATGGTTTAACTGCTGTTGCCATTGCCGCAGATGTGCGCGATCGCTGGCCTGTTGGGAGAATTGCGCACGCCATCCGGTCAATTCGTTGTTCCACAGGCGAAAGCGGTCATTTTCCTGTAACCACGCATTCAGCGTTTGTTGACGGTGTTGTATTTCTGCTGACAAACGTGTTGCGTGGTGACGAATGCTTGCGCGAAGCGCTATTGTGCTTTGTAAGCGAGTGTTCACTTCCTCAATCTGCTGACGAGTATGCATCAGAGCAGCAGAGTGTTCTGCGATGCGTTCCCAGTGTGGACGGAGATTTCGCGCTGGCAGTGCCAGACGGAGTGCCGCCAGTTGGGGTTGCGCTTTTTCTTCCTCTGCCAGTGCCTGTTGCAGCGTTTGTTGACGACGGCGCGTTTCCTTCTGTAATTCATCCAGACGCGTTAACCAGTTTAGTGATTGTTGTTCTTGCTGTTGCGCGACAAGTAACTGTTTTTCTTCGTCAGTAAGTGCCTGCAAACTTTCTGTCAGCGATTGCACTTGTTCTGGTGCGAGCAACGCGACGCCGTTGGCCTGCGCTTGCAGTTTCTCCAGCTCAGTACGGGCCAATTTGTGCTGTTCAAAGACCATCGCCGAGATTTGCCCGTAGATTTCGGTGCCGGTTAACTCCTCGAGCAATTCCGCGCGCTCTTTCGGTTTGGCATTGAGGAAGGCTGCAAATTGGCCCTGCGAAAGCAGCATCGAACGGGTGAAACGTCCGTAATCCAGTCCGGTTAATGTCGCCGTTAATTCCAGCTTATCTTTTACTTTATCGGCAAGGATTTTACCGTCTGCACAGCGCGCCAGCTCTACGCGCGGCACCTGCAAATTACCGTCCGGCTGGTTGCGCGCCCGATTCTGGCTCCAGAATGCGCGGTACGCTTTGCCTTTGACTTCAAATTCAACTTCCGCCAGACATTCGGCGGTATCGCGGGTCATCAGATCATTTTGCGATTGTGAAATGGTTGAGAGGCGCGGAGTCTCGTGATACAGCGCCAGACAAATGGCATCCAGCAGCGTGGTTTTCCCCGCGCCGGTAGGGCCGGTAATCGCAAATAGTCCGTTACTGGCGAACGGCTCGCGGGTGAAATCAATCTTCCATTCGCCTTTTAATGAGTTGAGGTTTTTCAGGCGCAGGCTGAGAATTTTCATGCTTCATGTTCTCCGGCGAGGGTCTGCAATGTTGTGGCGAAAAGATGTTGCAGACGTTGATGCTGCGTTTCATCAAGTTCCTCCAGCGCCAGACGGCGATTAAAAACGTCCTCGACGCTAAGTTCGCTGAGAGTTTCACGCTGTTGGCTGGCCAATACACGCTCGCGCTGTTCGCGGCTCCGGCGTACCAGCAGGACTTCCACAGGCAGTGATTCAGTTAATGTCTGAATTTTGCGCTGAATATCATGCAGATACTCATCAGTAGTGATTTCAATATCCAGCCAGATGGGCGGGTTCTGCGGCGCATCTCGCCATTGTTCCAGTTGCGTGGTAATCGCCGCCAGGTCTCCTTTCAGTACCGCCATCGGTTGTGTTACCGGTACACTCAGATTTTCCACGCTCTCTAATTTGCCGTTTGAAAATGTCACCAGATGGACATATTTATTTTTGCCGCATTCATCAAAACTCAGAGGAATGGGGGAGCCGCAATAGCGAACATGCTCCATGCCGCCAATAATCTGCGCGCGGTGAATATGCCCGAGCGCGATGTAGTCGGCTGGCGGAAAGTTTTGTGCCGGGAAGGCATCCAGCGTACCTATATAGATGTCGCGCACGGCGTCGCTTTTGCTGGCGCCAACGGTCGTTAAATGCCCCGTGGCGATGATGGGCAGAGGCTGATCGCCGCGCAGCTTGCAGGCATCGGCATAGTGTTGTTGGTAATAGTCAGTGATCGCTGTCAGCAAATGCTGCTGTTTTTCAATACCGTTAAGCCCCGCCTGGCTGGTAATAATGTCACGCGGGCGTAAAAAAGGAATGGGGCATAGCACCGCGCCAGGCGTCCCGTCGCGACGTGGCAAGATTTGTGGGGCATGTCCGGCGCTGGCGACCACGGTAGTATTGAGGAACGCCATGATATCGCGCGATTCATTCAGCGTGGCTACCGAGTCATGGTTTCCTGCCAGTACCACCAGATGACAGCCGGTTTGCTGTAAATTGACAACAAAGCGGTTATATAACGTACGGGCGTAACTGGGCGGTGAGCCGGTATCGAAAACATCACCGGCAACAATAATCGCATCTACCTGATGGGTTTGCGCGGTCTCCAGCAGCCAGTCAAGAAAGGCCTGATGTTCAGCTTCGCGGCTTTTGCTGTAGAAGTTCTGGCCGAGATGCCAGTCTGATGTGTGAAGAATGCGCATAACAATTTCCTGGCGAAAAAGCATGAGCGCGATTATACCCAAACAGGTGTGTGATTTACTTTTTTCTGCGCCCGGAAATCAATAACCTGAGGACGAGTGCGACGTTCTTTTCATAAATCTGTCATAAATCTGACGCATAATGGCGTCGCATTAATGATCGCAATCTATCTCTTACAACAGGGCAAATCATGGCGAGACGTATTCTGGTCGTAGAAGATGAAGCTCCAATTCGCGAAATGGTCTGCTTCGTACTCGAGCAAAATGGCTTTCAGCCAGTCGAAGCGGAAGATTATGACAGTGCTGTGAACCAACTGAATGAACCCTGGCCGGATTTAATTCTCCTCGACTGGATGTTACCCGGCGGTTCCGGTATCCAGTTCATCAAACATCTTAAGCGTGAGTCAATGACCCGGGATATCCCGGTGGTGATGTTGACCGCCAGAGGGGAAGAAGAAGATCGCGTGCGTGGACTTGAAACCGGCGCGGATGACTATATCACCAAGCCGTTTTCGCCGAAGGAGCTGGTGGCGCGAATTAAAGCGGTGATGCGCCGTATTTCCCCTATGGCGGTAGAAGAGGTGATTGAGATGCAGGGGCTAAGTCTCGATCCGACTTCTCACCGGGTGATGGCGGGCGAAGAGCCGCTGGAGATGGGGCCGACAGAATTTAAACTACTGCACTTTTTTATGACCCATCCCGAACGCGTGTACAGTCGCGAACAACTGTTAAATCATGTCTGGGGAACCAACGTATATGTGGAGGACCGCACGGTCGATGTCCACATTCGTCGCCTGCGTAAAGCACTGGAGCCTGGCGGGCATGACCGCATGGTGCAGACCGTGCGCGGTACCGGATATCGTTTTTCAACCCGCTTTTAACGCCTTGCTCATCGGACGCAGAGCAGGGCTTATGATTTCTTAACTGGAGTATCTTACGTGCTGGAACGGCTGTCGTGGAAAAGGCTGGTGCTGGAGCTGCTACTTTGCTGCCTCCCGGCCTTCATCCTGGGTGCTTTTTTTGGTTACCTGCCCTGGTTTTTGTTGGCATCGGTAACGGGACTGCTTATCTGGCATTTCTGGAATTTATTGCGTCTTTCATGGTGGCTGTGGGTTGACCGCAGTATGACGCCGCCACCGGGGCGTGGTAGCTGGGAACCGCTGCTGTACGGCTTACACCAGATGCAACTGCGTAATAAAAAACGTCGCCGCGAGCTGGGCAATCTTATTAAACGTTTTCGTAGCGGCGCGGAGTCGCTGCCCGATGCGGTGGTGCTGACTACGGAAGAGGGCGGCATTTTCTGGTGCAACGGTCTGGCGCAACAAATTCTTGGCCTGCGCTGGCCGGAAGATAATGGGCAGAACATCCTTAACCTGCTGCGTTACCCGGAGTTTACGCAATATCTGAAAACTCGCGATTTTTCTCGCCCGCTTAATCTGGTACTCAACACCGGGCGGCATCTGGAAATTCGCGTCATGCCTTATACCCATAAACAGTTGCTGATGGTGGCGCGCGATGTCACGCAAATGCATCAACTGGAAGGGGCGCGGCGCAACTTTTTTGCCAACGTAAGCCATGAGTTGCGTACACCGTTGACGGTATTACAGGGCTACCTGGAGATGATGCATGAGCAGCCGCTGGAAGGCGCAGTTCGAGAAAAAGCGTTGCACACCATGCGTGAACAGACCCAGCGGATGGAGGGGCTGGTAAAGCAGTTGCTGACACTGTCAAAAATTGAAGCTGCACCAACGCAGTTGCTGAATGAGAAGGTTGATGTGCCGATGATGCTGCGCGTTGTTGAGCGTGAAGCTCAGACTCTGAGCCAGCACAAACAGACATTTACTTTTGAAATTGATAACAACCTCAAAGTGTCTGGCAATGAAGATCAGCTACGTAGTGCGATTTCCAACCTGGTTTATAACGCGGTGAATCATACGCCGGAAGGTACACATATTACCGTGCGCTGGCAGCGAGTACCGCACGGTGCCGAGTTTAGCGTTGAAGATAACGGGCCAGGCATTGCACCGGAGCATATTCCGCGACTGACGGAGCGTTTTTATCGTGTTGATAAAGCGCGTTCCCGACAAACAGGTGGCAGCGGATTAGGGTTAGCCATCGTTAAACATGCGGTGAATCATCACGAAAGTCGCCTGAATATTGAGAGTACATTGGGTAAAGGCACGCGTTTCAGCTTTGTTTTGCCGGAACGTTTAATTGCCAAAAACAGTGATTAATCCACCTTTGTCATTTTTTGTTTCCACAAGCCAGCCGACGCTGGCTTTTTTTGTTTGCAGTCAAAAAACGAACGCTAAATTTCACAACGAATGGTGATTTTTTGTTCGCATGATTAGCCATATCTTTTTCACTGAAATAGTGTTTTATACTGATTGATGATTTCTTATCGATATATACCTCTGGTTTTTAGATCCCTCCTTGCTTTAAAACGTTATAAGCGTTTAAATTGCGCATCAGATGCTGTCATACTGACTGCATTAAAGCGGTAAATCGAAAAACTATTCTTCGCCGCATTTGGTCGGGAGTTTTTCCCGCTAAAATTGTTTAAAAATACCGCTGTATCATCCCCAGGGATTGGCACAAAAATTTAACGTTACAACACCACATCCACAGGCAGTATGATTTATGACCCATCAGTTAAGATCGCGCGATATCATCGCTCTGGGCTTTATGACATTTGCGTTGTTCGTCGGCGCAGGTAACATTATTTTCCCTCCCATGGTCGGCTTGCAGGCGGGCGAACACGTCTGGACTGCAGCGTTCGGCTTCCTCATTACTGCCGTTGGTCTGCCGGTATTAACGGTGGTGGCGCTGGCGAAAGTTGGCGGCGGCGTTGACAGCCTGAGCACGCCAATTGGTAAAGTTGCCGGTGTACTGCTGGCAACGGTTTGCTACCTGGCGGTGGGGCCGCTGTTTGCGACGCCGCGTACAGCAACAGTCTCCTTTGAAGTGGGGATTGCGCCGTTGACAGGCGACTCCGCGCTTCCGCTGTTTATCTACAGCCTGGTCTATTTCGCTATCGTTATTCTGGTTTCCCTCTATCCGGGCAAACTGCTGGATACAGTCGGTAACTTCCTTGCGCCGCTGAAAATTATCGCGCTGGTTATCCTGTCTGTTGCTGCAATTGTCTGGCCAGCGGGTTCTATTAGTACCGCGACAGAGTCTTATCAAAACGCTGCGTTTTCTAATGGCTTCGTCAACGGCTATCTGACGATGGATACGCTGGGCGCAATGGTATTTGGGATCGTTATTGTTAACGCAGCGCGTTCTCGCGGCGTTACTGAAGCGCGCCTGCTGACCCGTTATACCGTCTGGGCGGGCCTGATGGCGGGTGTTGGTTTAACGCTGTTGTACCTGGCGCTGTTCCGTCTGGGTTCAGACAGCGCGTCGCTGGTTGATCAATCCGCGAACGGCGCGGCAATTCTGCATGCTTACGTTCAGCACACTTTTGGCGGCGGCGGTAGTTTCTTGCTGGCGGCGTTAATTTTCATTGCCTGCCTGGTTACGGCGGTTGGCCTGACCTGTGCCTGTGCGGAATTCTTCGCCCAGTACGTACCGCTCTCTTATCGTACGCTGGTGTTTATCCTCGGCGGTTTCTCGATGGTGGTGTCTAACCTTGGCTTGAGCCAGCTGATTCAGATCTCCGTACCGGTGCTGACCGCTATTTATCCGCCGTGTATCGCACTGGTTGTATTAAGTTTTACGCGCTCATGGTGGCATAATTCGTCCCGCGTGATTGCTCCGCCGATGTTTATCAGCTTGCTTTTTGGTATTCTCGACGGGATCAAAGCATCCGCATTCAGCGATATCTTACCGTCCTGGGCGCAGCGTTTACCGTTGGCCGAACAAGGTCTGGCGTGGTTAATGCCAACAGTGGTGATGGTGGTTCTGGCCATTATCTGGGATCGCGCGGCAGGTCGTCAGGTGACCTCCAGCGCTCACTAAATCACTGAAAATTTGTTTTAACCACGGGGCTACGATGCCCCGTGGTTTTTTATTGTGTTGATGGGTTAGGAATTGATGGAAAGTAAGAACAAGCTAAAGCGTGGGCTAAGTACTCGACACATACGCTTTATGGCACTGGGTTCAGCAATCGGCACCGGGTTGTTTTACGGTTCGGCAGACGCCATCAAAATGGCCGGACCGAGCGTGTTGTTGGCCTATATTATCGGTGGCGTCGCGGCGTATATCATTATGCGCGCGCTGGGAGAAATGTCGGTACATAATCCGGCCGCCAGCTCTTTCTCGCGCTATGCACAGGAAAACCTTGGCCCGCTGGCAGGTTATATCACCGGCTGGACCTACTGCTTTGAAATCCTGATCGTCGCCATCGCCGATGTGACCGCTTTCGGTATTTATATGGGCGTCTGGTTCCCGACAGTACCGCACTGGATTTGGGTGTTGAGCGTGGTATTAATCATCTGCGCTATCAACCTGATGAGCGTAAAAGTCTTCGGCGAGCTGGAGTTCTGGTTCTCGTTCTTTAAAGTTGCCACCATTATCATCATGATTGTCGCTGGTTTCGGCATCATCATCTGGGGGATTGGCAACGGCGGGCAACCGACCGGTATCCATAACCTGTGGAGCAACGGCGGCTTCTTCAGTAACGGCTGGCTTGGCATGGTCATGTCGTTGCAAATGGTGATGTTTGCCTACGGTGGCATCGAAATTATTGGTATTACTGCCGGTGAAGCGAAAGAGCCGGAGAAATCTATTCCACGCGCCATTAACTCTGTGCCGATGCGTATTCTGGTGTTTTATGTCGGTACGCTGTTCGTCATTATGTCTATTTATCCGTGGAATCAGGTTGGCACCGCCGGTAGCCCGTTTGTGCTGACGTTCCAGCATATGGGCATTACCTTTGCCGCCAGTATTCTTAACTTTGTTGTGCTGACAGCCTCGTTATCGGCAATTAACAGCGACGTGTTTGGTGTAGGCCGTATGCTGCACGGCATGGCAGAGCAGGGCAGCGCGCCGAAAATTTTCAGCAAAACCTCGCGTCGCGGTATTCCGTGGGTCACGGTACTGGTGATGACCACTGCGCTGCTGTTTGCGGTGTACCTGAACTACATCATGCCGGAAAACGTTTTCCTGGTGATCGCTTCGCTGGCAACCTTCGCCACGGTGTGGGTATGGATTATGATCCTGTTGTCGCAGATTGCTTTTCGTCGGCGTCTGCCGCCGGAAGAAGTTAAGGCTCTGAAGTTTAAAGTACCGGGCGGAGTGGCAACAACTATCGCGGGTTTGATTTTCTTGCTCTTTATTATCGGGCTGATTGGTTACCACCCTGACACGCGTATTTCTCTGTATGTTGGTTTCGCGTGGATTGTTGTGCTGTTGATTGGCTGGATGTTTAAACGCCGCCGCGATCGCCAGCTGGCTGAAAATCACTAATTCCTCTGTACTGTAAACCGGGTCAGGAACAAATCCTGATCCGGCTATTCCGAAAGTTATCCGCCCCCGCCCTCCTCCCCCAAATATCCTTAAGATGATGAGTGATCCTGCATTAGGCTATGGCAAGGTGATCAGATTTTCATCACAGGGGAATTATGATGTTAAATGCATGGCACCTGCCGGTGCCCCCATTTGTTAAACAAAGCAAAGATAAACTGCTCATTACACTGTGGCTGATGGGCGAAGAGTCGCCGCAACGCATTATGCTGCGCACGGAAAACGATAACGAAGAAACGTCAGTGCCGATGCATAAACAGCGCAGTCAGCCGCAGCCTGGCGTAACGGCATGGCGAGCAGCGATTGCTCTCTCTTGCGGGCAGCCGCGGCGACGCTATAGCTTTAAATTGCTGTGGCACGATCGCCAGCGTTGGTTTACGCCGCAAGGCTTCAGCCGTATACCGCCCGCTCGACTGGAACAGTTTGCCGTCGATGCACCGGATATTGGTCCACAATGGGTAGCGGATCAGGTTTTTTATCAGATCTTCCCGGATCGTTTTGCTCGTAGCCTTCCTCGCGAAGCTGGGCAGGATCGTGTCTATTACCATCATGCGGCCGGGCGGGAGATTATTCTGCGCGATTGGGAGGAACCGATTACTGCGCAGGCGAGCGGATCAACGTTCTATGGCGGCGATCTGGACGGTATTAGTGATAACTTGCCGTATCTGAAAAAACTTGGTGTAACGGCGCTGTATCTTAATCCGGTGTTTAAAGCACCGAGCGTACATAAATACGATACCGAGGATTATCGCCATGTCGATTCGCAATTTGGCGGTGACGGGGCGTTACTGCGTTTGCGGCACAATACGCAGCAGCAGGGAATGCGGCTGGTGCTGGACGGCGTGTTTAACCACAGTGGCGATTCTCATGCCTGGTTCGACCGACACAACAGTGGGACAGGTGGAGCCTGCCATAATCCTGAATCTCCCTGGCGCAGTTGGTACTCGTTTAGTGATGATGGCACGGCGCTTGACTGGCTGGGCTATGCCAGTCTGCCTAAACTGGATTATCAGTCGGAAAGTCTGGTGAATGAAATTTATCGCGGCGAAGACAGTATTGTCCGCCACTGGCTGAAAGCGCCGTGGAATATAGATGGCTGGCGGCTGGATGTGGTGCATATGCTGGGGGAAGCGGGGGGCGCACGCAATAATTTGCAGCATGTTGCCGGGATCACCAAAGCCGCAAAAGAAACCCAGCCGGAAGCGTATATTGTGGGCGAGCATTTTGGCGATGCGCGGCAATGGCTACAGGTCGATGTGGAAGATGCCGCCATGAACTATCGCGGCTTCACATTCCCGTTGTGGGGATTTCTCGCCAATACCGACATCTCTTATGATCCGCAGCAGATTGACGCCCAAACCTGTATGTCCTGGATGGATAATTACCGCACAGGGCTTTCTCATCAACAACAATTACGCATGTTTAATCAGCTTGATAGCCACGATACCGCGCGATTTAAAACGCTGCTCGGTCGGGATGTTGCGCGTCTGCCGCTGGCGGTGGTCTGGCTGTTCACCTGGCCTGGTGTACCGTGCATTTATTACGGTGATGAAGTGGGACTGGATGGCAAAAACGATCCGTTTTGCCGTAAGCCGTTCCCCTGGCAGGTGGAAAAGCAGGATACGGCGTTATTCGCGCTGTACCAGCGAATGATTGCGCTGCGTAAGAAAAGTCAGGCGTTGCGTCGTGGCGGCTGTCAGGTGCTGTATGCGGAAGATAATGTGGTGGTGTTTGTTCGTGTGCTGAATCAGCAGCGTGTGCTGGTGGCGATCAACCGTGGCGAAGCGTGTGAAGTCGTGTTACCCGCGTCGCCGTTGCTTAATGTCGCGCAATGGCAACGCAAGGAAGGGCATGGACAATTGGCGGAAGGGATTCTGGTGTTGCCTGCAATTTCGGCCACGGTGTGGATGAACTAATACCTTACAACGCTTTGCGTGACGCCTGCGCCATCATCCACGGATAAAACCGCCAGAAGCGGGTTTCGAGGGCGTCATAATGGGCGTCTAAATCGTACCAGGAGTCACGCAGGGCATCCAGACGTGGGCGACGGCTTGCCATGCCGTTTAACACGTTCTGGATGAAATCCATATCGCGATAGCGCACCAGCCATTGCTCTGACCATAAATAATTGTTCAGGTTGATAAAACGCGGCGGTGAGTCCGGCAAAATAGCCATCACTTGCTCGCGGGCATAACAGACAAATTCCTCTAACGGAAAATCGGGCGACAGCTGCGACCAGTGGCGGGAAAGAAAGTGATCCCACATGACATCCAGCGTAATAGGCGCAACACGGCGAGTTTCATTACGAAACCACTCTCGCGCTTCGCGGACTTCCGGCAGATTATCGGTTAATACGTCGATACGCCGATGCATATGAATGCCAGCCACGACGTCGGGTGGAAAACTTTCTTCAGGATTTCCGCGAACAAAATCAGCCAGTAAGTTGCCAGAAAGCGAGCTTTCAGCGAGATGGGCTAAATGCAGGTGAGCTAAAAAATTCATATACACTTCATCCTTCAAACTGCCTCTTCGTTGGCTGCCTTTACTCACCCCAGTCACTTACTTAATGTAAGCTCCTGGGGACTCATTCAGTTGCCATCTCGATGCATCTTGAATGATTTTGTGTATAGATTATGTCATCCATCAAGGAGGGTAAAGGTTGCAGGGAGAGCGCCCCGGCACTAGACTACCCGCCTCTTATTTTAGTCTGAGTCAGTGTCATGCGCGTTACCGATTTCTCCTTTGAATTGCCCGAAACCCTGATTGCCCACTATCCCATGCCTGAACGCAGTAGCTGTCGTTTACTGTCGCTGGACGGGCCGACGGGTGCGCTGACGCACGGTACTTTCACCGATTTACTCGATAAGCTCAACCCCGGCGATCTTCTGGTTTTTAATAATACCCGCGTGATCCCGGCGCGCCTGTTTGGGCGTAAAGCCAGCGGCGGCAAGATTGAAGTGCTGGTTGAGCGGATGCTCGACGACAAACGCATTCTCGCGCATATTCGCGCCTCGAAAGCGCCAAAGCCGGGCGCAGAGCTGCTGCTGGGCGATGACGAAAGCATCAACGCCACAATGACCGCGCGCCACGGCGCATTGTTTGAAGTCGAATTTAACGATGAGCGCTCGGTGCTGGATATTCTCAACAGCATTGGCCATATGCCGTTGCCGCCGTATATCGACCGTCCAGACGAAGATGCCGACCGCGAACTTTATCAAACGGTTTATAGCGAAAAACCGGGCGCGGTAGCGGCTCCGACTGCTGGACTGCATTTTGACGAACCGCTGCTGGAAAAATTACGCGCCAAAGGCGTTGAGATGGCATTCGTGACCCTGCACGTGGGAGCGGGTACGTTCCAGCCAGTACGTGTTGACACTATTGAAGATCACATCATGCACTCGGAATACGCCGAAGTGCCGCAGGATGTGGTTGATGCGGTACTGGCGGCGAAAGCGCGCGGTAACCGGGTGATTGCGGTAGGCACCACCTCGGTTCGTTCGCTGGAAAGCGCGGCCCAGGCGGCGAAAAACGATCTTATCGAACCGTTTTTTGACGATACCCAAATTTTTATCTATCCGGGTTTCCAGTACAAAGTGGTCGATGCTCTGGTGACTAACTTCCACCTGCCTGAGTCGACGCTGATTATGCTGGTTTCAGCATTTGCCGGCTATCAACACACCATGAACGCCTATAAAGCGGCGGTAGAAGAGAAATATCGCTTTTTTAGTTACGGTGATGCGATGTTTATCACGTACAATCCGCAGGCAATTAATGAGCGCGTCGGGGAGTAATTCCGCGGCGCTGGTTTAAACGTTGGACTGTTTTTCTGACGTAGTGGAGAAAAAATGAAATTTGAGCTGGACACTACCGACGGTCGCGCACGCCGTGGCCGCCTGGTTTTCGATCGCGGCGTAGTGGAAACGCCTTGTTTTATGCCTGTTGGCACCTACGGTACCGTAAAAGGGATGACGCCGGAAGAAGTTGAAGCCACTGGCGCGCAAATTATTCTCGGTAACACGTTCCACCTGTGGTTGCGTCCGGGACAGGAAATCATGAAACTGCATGGCGATCTGCACGATTTCATGCAGTGGAAAGGCCCAATCCTTACCGATTCTGGCGGCTTCCAGGTTTTCAGCCTCGGCGATATTCGTAAAATTACCGAACAGGGCGTGCACTTCCGTAATCCCATCAACGGCGACCCGATTTTTCTTGACCCTGAAAAGTCGATGGAGATTCAGTACGATCTTGGTTCAGATATCGTCATGATCTTTGATGAGTGTACGCCGTATCCTGCTGACTGGGATTACGCAAAACGCTCCATGGAGATGTCTCTGCGTTGGGCGAAACGTAGTCGCGACCATTTCGACCGCCTCGGCAACAAAAATGCGTTGTTTGGCATTATTCAGGGCAGCGTTTACGAAGATTTACGTGATATCTCTGTTAAAGGTCTGGTGGATATCGGTTTTGATGGCTACGCTGTCGGCGGTCTGGCGGTAGGTGAGCCGAAAGCAGATATGCACCGTATTCTGGAGCATGTGTGTCCGCAAATTCCGGCAGACAAACCGCGTTACCTGATGGGGGTCGGTAAACCAGAAGATCTGGTTGAAGGCGTGCGTCGCGGTATCGATATGTTTGACTGCGTAATGCCAACCCGTAATGCCCGAAATGGCCATTTGTTCGTGACCGATGGCGTGGTGAAAATTCGTAATGCGAAGTATAAGAGCGACACGGGACCTCTGGATCCAGAGTGTGATTGCTACACTTGTCGCAATTATTCACGTGCCTACTTGCATCATCTTGATCGTTGCAACGAAATATTAGGCGCGCGACTCAATACCATTCATAACCTTCGTTACTACCAGCGTTTGATGGCGGGTTTACGCAAGGCTATTGAAGAGGGTAAATTAGAGAGCTTCGTAACCGATTTTTACCAGCGTCAGGGGCGAGAAGTACCACCTTTGAACGTTGATTAATATTAATAATGAGGGAAATTTAATGAGCTTTTTTATTTCTGATGCGGTAGCGGCAACGGGTGCTCCGGCGCAAGGTAGCCCGATGTCTTTGATTTTGATGCTGGTGGTTTTCGGTCTGATTTTCTATTTCATGATCCTGCGCCCACAGCAGAAGCGCACCAAAGAACACAAAAAGCTGATGGACTCCATCGCCAAAGGCGATGAAGTGCTGACGAACGGTGGCCTGGTCGGTCGCGTAACCAAAGTAGCGGAAAACGGCTACATTGCTATCGCACTGAATGACACCACTGAAGTAGTTATTAAACGTGACTTCGTAGCTGCCGTTCTGCCGAAAGGCACCATGAAGGCGCTGTAATTAAAATTTTTCCCTAAGGGAATTGCCGTGTTAAACCGTTATCCTTTGTGGAAGTACGTCATGCTGATCGTGGTGATTGTCATCGGTCTGCTGTATGCGCTTCCCAACCTGTTTGGTGAGGATCCGGCTGTTCAGATCACTGGCGCGCGCGGAGTCGCCGCCAGTGAGCAAACGCTGATCCAGGTCCAGAAAACGTTACAAGAAGAAAAAATAACTGCTAAGTCTGTGGCACTGGAAGAGGGCGCTATTCTTGCGCGCTTCGACTCCACTGACACTCAACTGCGCGCTCGTGAAGCATTAATGAGCGTTCTGGGTGACAAATACGTCGTGGCGCTTAACCTTGCTCCGGCAACGCCGCGCTGGCTGGCAGCTATTCATGCTGAGCCGATGAAGCTCGGCCTCGACTTGCGTGGCGGGGTTCACTTCCTGATGGAAGTGGATATGGACACCGCGCTTGGCAAACTCCAGGAACAAAATATCGATAGCCTGCGCAGCGACCTGCGTGAAAAAGGCATCCCATATACCACCGTTCGTAAAGAAAATAACTACGGCCTGAGCATCACCTTCCGCGATGCCAACACCCGTGATGAAGCCATCGCATATCTGAGCAAGCGTCACCCTGATTTGGTGATTAGCAGCCAGGGCAGCAACCAGTTGCGTGCAGTAATGAGCGATGCGCGTCTGAGCGAAGCGCGTGAATATGCGGTACAGCAGAACATTAACATCCTGCGTAACCGTGTAAACCAGCTCGGCGTGGCTGAGCCTGTGGTTCAGCGTCAGGGCGCCGATCGTATCGTGGTCGAACTGCCGGGTATTCAGGATACCGCTCGTGCGAAAGAAATTCTCGGTGCGACGGCAACGCTGGAATTCCGTCTGGTAAATACCAATATTGACCAGGCCGCTGCCGCATCAGGCCGCGTACCGGGCGACTCTGAAGTGAAACAGACCCGCGAAGGTCAGCCGGTTGTGCTGTACAAACGTGTGATTCTGACCGGTGATCACATCACCGACTCCACTTCCAGCCAGGATGAATATAACCAGCCGCAGGTTAACATCTCGCTCGACAGCGCCGGTGGCAACATCATGTCTAACTTCACCAAAGACAATATCGGTAAACCGATGGCGACTTTGTTCGTGGAGTACAAAGACAGCGGTAAGAAAGATGCTAACGGTCGTGCGGTTCTGGTGAAACAGGAAGAGGTGATTAACATCGCCAACATCCAGTCTCGCCTGGGTAACAGCTTCCGTATTACTGGCATCAACAACCCGAGCGAAGCGCGTCAGCTTTCATTACTGTTGCGTGCTGGTGCGTTGATTGCGCCGATTCAGATTGTTGAAGAGCGTACCATTGGTCCGACTCTGGGGATGCAGAACATTGAACAGGGGCTGGAAGCATGTCTCGCCGGCTTGCTGGTTTCTATTCTGTTCATGATCCTCTTCTACAAGAAGTTTGGTTTGATTGCGACCAGTGCGCTGATTGCCAACCTGATCTTGATCGTCGGTATTATGTCGCTGCTGCCAGGTGCAACGCTGAGTATGCCGGGTATAGCGGGTATCGTCTTAACCCTTGCGGTGGCGGTCGATGCGAACGTACTGATCAACGAACGTATTAAAGAAGAGTTGAGCAACGGACGTACCGTTCAGCAGGCAATTGATGAAGGTTATCGTGGCGCATTCAGTTCCATCTTCGATGCGAACATTACCACGCTGATCAAAGTTATCATCCTGTACGCAGTGGGTACCGGGGCAATTAAAGGGTTCGCGATTACTACCGGTATCGGTGTGGCGACGTCGATGTTTACCGCGATTGTCGGTACGCGTGCCATCGTAAACCTGCTATATGGCGGCAAACGCGTCAAGAAGCTGTCAATCTGAGGAGTGCGATGTGGCACAGGAATATACTGTTGAACAACTAAACCATGGCCGTAAAGTTTATGACTTTATGCGCTGGGACTACTGGGCTTTCGGCATCTCAGGTCTGCTGTTAATCGCCTCGATCGTCATTATGGGCGTGCGCGGCTTTAACTGGGGGCTGGATTTCACCGGTGGTACGGTTATTGAAATTACGCTCGAAAAACCGGCTGAAATTGATGTGATGCGTGACGCATTGCAGAAAGCCGGCTTTGAAGAGCCGATGCTGCAAAACTTCGGTAGCAGCCACGACATCATGGTCCGCATGCCGCCTGCTGAAGGCGAAACTGGCGGCCAGGTGTTGGGCAGCAAAGTTCTGAAGGTGATTAACGAATCGACTCATCAGAACGCGGCGGTGAAACGTATTGAGTTCGTCGGCCCGAGCGTGGGCGCGGACCTTGCGCAGACTGGCGCCATGGCGCTGATGGCAGCACTGCTGTCTATCCTTGTGTACGTTGGTTTCCGCTTCGAGTGGCGACTGGCGGCGGGGGTGGTTATCGCGCTGGCGCACGACGTTATCATTACGTTGGGTATTTTGTCGTTATTCCATATCGAGATTGACCTGACAATCGTTGCATCGTTGATGTCGGTTATCGGTTACTCGCTTAACGACAGTATCGTGGTATCGGACCGTATTCGCGAAAACTTCCGCAAAATCCGTCGCGGTACGCCTTACGAAATCTTTAACGTGTCGCTGACCCAGACGCTGCATCGTACATTGATTACGTCAGGTACGACCTTAATGGTTATCCTGATGCTGTACCTCTTCGGTGGCCCGGTGCTGGAAGGCTTCTCGCTGACTATGCTTATCGGTGTTTCCATCGGTACCGCATCTTCCATCTATGTTGCATCAGCGCTGGCTCTGAAACTGGGCATGAAGCGCGAACACATGCTGCAGCAGAAAGTGGAAAAAGAAGGGGCGGACCAGCCGTCAATTCTGCCATAATCAGGCCTTCCATGGTTACCAAAATCCCGGTCTTAGGAGCGGGATTTTTTTCCATTTTGACGATTGCGAAAACCCCCACATCTTGGGAAACTGCGCCTAACCCTACATTTCATCCAGGTAACTTTTCATGGCAATCATTCCAAAAAACTATGCGCGGTTAGAAAGCGGCTATCGTGAAAAAGCGCTGAAACTCTATCCGTGGGTGTGTGGACGCTGCTCCCGCGAGTTTGTCTACTCCAATCTGCGTGAACTTACCGTTCACCATATCGATCACGACCACACCAATAACCCGGAAGATGGTAGTAACTGGGAATTGTTGTGCCTGTATTGCCACGACCATGAGCATTCGAAATATACCGAAGCGGATCAGTATGGTACGACTGTTATCGCAGGAGAAGATGCGCAGAAAGATGTCGGTGAAGCGAAGTACAACCCATTCGCTGATTTAAAAGCGATGATGAATAAGAAGAAGTGATTAAAACGAAAAATTGCCTGATGCGCTACGCTTATCAGGCCTACGTTATCTCCGCAATATATTGAATTTGCGTGCTTTTGTAGGCCGGATAAGGCGTTTACGCCGCATCCGGCGTGAACAAAGCGCACGTTGTTAACAATCTGAAATGCCGGATACAAAATCCGGCATTTCATTCATCAGAAGTTGTAACCTACTACCAGGTAACCACCCCAACCGGTAGAGCGAACGTTGAAGTTGCCCTTACCAAAGTTCAGTTCTGCGTCGTCGTTCCACTGACCGCCGTTGTGCCAGTAACGGGCTACTACAGAATAGTGCCAGTGATCGTAGTTCAGCGCCAGAATATGGCTGGATGCGATAGAGTTATTGGTACGTGCTTTGTTACCGTTCAGGTTGGTGAAGTCTTCGTCACCCAGGTCAGAGCCCCAGTCAAAGTTGGTGAAGCCGATGTAGCTCAGTTGACCGCCCCACAGATCGGTAATCGGCACGAAATATTTCACTTTGAAACGGTAGCCGTCCCATTCGTTTTCGTTCGCGGCACCGTAGTTCTGCCACTGATACTTCGCATACACGTTCATGGACAGGCTCATCGGCAGTCCAGTGTCGATATCAGTACCCAGACCCATGTACCAGGTGCTCTGGCGACCATCTTTATTACGACCCATATCGTAGATGTAGTTGTTCGCGAAATACCACTCTTTGAACGGGCCGAAGCTCAGATCGGTATTAGTCAGTTTATCGATGGAGAAGCGCGGTTCGATTTCCATAAACAGCGGAGAACCGTGGTTCCAGATACCTTTTGCATCGGTGTTACCGCCGAAGAATACCGGCGCATCTGCGTAACCATAGAAGTCGAACCAGTCTTTTTTAGCGAATGCTTCGTACTCGAGGTAGGTATCGTTACGGAGCTGAGGTCCGAAACGTGTGTGATAGCTTCCTACAACGTTAACGCTCTGGTGCCACCAGTCGGAGAGATACTGCGGTTTGTCATTTTCAGCTGCGTTGACAGTAAAAGATGATGAGAGCGCCAGTACCGCACCGGCTGCCAGTAATGTTTTTTTCATATGTATGCCACTGTTGGAAAATCCCTTGCGGGAGTGAAAAAGACGAAAAATGCGTTTCTAAATATTTCGTATACAGAGGAGCCTATTATAAAAATCATTGCTCACAAAAATATGTGTCGTTTCACAGTTCTATCATTTACGTAATCGATTGCGTTCACGTTTACACACATTCGGGCGGGGATTGTACTGACTTTCATCTTTGTTGCAAACTTTTACTATCATTCTGGCTGATGTCAGCCAGGTAACATGGAAGCAGCGACAGATGTTACAGAATGCACAAAATACCTTGAAAAACGTTTATTGCATAACAGGCTGAATATCGTGAATGCGTACAAAGTCTAATTGTTCAGGTGAAATGCCGTTTAACTGTAACGGGATGTCAACATCGCTGGGGGCGAGAACGCTGGCAGGTGCATTAATCAATTGATTCTGCACATTGATTTCCTGAAAGTTGTCTATTGTTCCCTGAATTTTCCCATATTCAACGGTTCCGCTGAATGCAGGTAAAGGATCATTGGATTCGCCCTGAATACGCAACGTCAGCATTGTGCCATTTGTATCTGGAGAAATATTCACCAAAGATATGCGTAAGGTGCCGATCTGGCTTTCCAGGCGTGCGGGGGTTTTCGAGCCTGGCAGGAGGTAAACACCACTATTGGATTTCGCATTGAGCCTGTTTTGTTGGGTGATTTTGACGGTTTCTTTATTGAGTTGCGTCATCTCTTGACTCAGCGTGCTGACGCTGTGTTTCATCTGGCGGATTTCGCTTTGCTGTACACAGGCGCTTAGAGTAAACAGGCTTCCCAGCAGAATCGGTCGCAAACACACTTTAATGTTCATAGGGCGTCCCTTTTTGTCGCAATTAGCCTAATAGTAGTGGGTAAAGGCCACGAAAACATCGCTCCTTTGTCTCAAAAGCGTTGCGCCTTTGTTGTATCGTCAGTTCAGGGTAAAATAGATTTCTGTTAACCACCTGGTCAGGACGCCGTATGCATTGCCCATTCTGTTTCGCCGTGGACACTAAGGTTATTGACTCTCGTCTCGTGGGCGAGGGCTCATCCGTACGCCGCCGCCGGCAGTGTCTGGTGTGTAATGAACGTTTCACCACCTTCGAAGTGGCGGAACTGGTTATGCCGCGCGTTGTGAAAAGCAACGATGTGCGCGAACCGTTTAATGAAGAGAAATTGCGTAGTGGAATGCTACGGGCGTTGGAAAAACGTCCGGTCAGTTCCGATGATGTCGAAATGGCGATTAACCATATTAAATCGCAACTACGTGCCACCGGAGAACGCGAAGTGCCCAGCAAGATGATTGGCAATCTGGTGATGGAACAATTGAAAAAACTCGATAAAGTCGCCTATATCCGCTTTGCTTCCGTTTATCGTAGTTTCGAAGATATCAAAGAATTTGGCGAAGAGATCGCGCGCCTGGAGGATTAAGCCGTGCAGGACGAGTATTACATGGCGCGGGCGCTAAAGCTGGCGCAGCGAGGGCGTTTTACCACTCATCCCAACCCGAATGTTGGGTGTGTCATTGTGAAAGATGGCGAAATTGTTGGTGAAGGTTATCATCACCGCGCGGGTGGACCGCATGCCGAAGTACATGCGTTGCGCATGGCTGAAGAGAAAGCCAAAGGCGCGACTGCGTATGTGACACTCGAACCTTGCAGCCATCATGGTCGTACACCGCCGTGCTGTGACGCATTGATTGCCGCAGGCGTGGCGCGTGTGGTTGCCGCGATGCAGGACCCCAATCCGCAGGTTGCAGGACGAGGGCTTTATCGCCTGCAACAAGCGGGTATTGACGTCAGTCACGGCCTGATGATGAGTGAAGCTGAGCAATTAAATAAAGGCTTTCTCAAGCGCATGCGTACCGGTTTTCCTTATGTACAGCTAAAACTCGGTGCATCGCTTGATGGTCGCACGGCAATGGCCAGCGGTGAAAGCCAGTGGATCACTTCACCTCAGGCGCGACGTGATGTGCAACGTCTGCGTGCGCAAAGTCATGCCATTTTAACCAGTAGTGCCACGGTACTGGCTGACGATCCAGCTTTAACGGTGCGTTGGTCTGAACTGGATGAACAAACGCAGACGCTTTATCCGCAAGAGAATTTACGCCAGCCAGTTCGTATTGTCATTGATAGTCAAAATCGTGTAACGCCGGAACACCGCATCGTACAGCAGCCGGGTGAAACCTGGTTTGCGCGTACTCAGGAAGATTCTCGTCATTGGCCGGAGACGGTGCGCACCTTGTTGATACCGGAATATAACAGACATCTCGATTTGGTCATGCTGATGATGCAACTGGGTAAACAGCAGATTAATAGCATCTGGGTCGAAGCGGGGCCGACGCTTGCGGGTGCATTGCTCCAGGCGGGGTTAGTCGATGAGCTGATTGTTTATATCGCGCCTAAACTATTAGGCAGCGAGGCCCGCGGATTATGTACGCTGCCGGGGCTTGAGAAATTAGCTGATGCGCCCCAATTTAAATTCAAAGAGATACGACATGTAGGCCCGGATATTTGCCTGCATTTAGTGGGCGCATGATCTCCCGGCTCGAAAGGGAAGCAGCGCACAAAATATTATGCTAAAATCCGCCCCCCTGCGGGGCCATACTCGAACCCGAAGGAAAAAAATGAACATTATTGAAGCTAACGTTGCTACCCCGGACGCTCGCGTCGCCATCACCATTGCGCGTTTCAACAACTTTATCAATGACAGCCTGCTTGAAGGTGCCGTTGACGCACTGAAACGTATCGGTCAGGTAAAAGATGAAAACATTACCGTAGTTTGGGTGCCGGGTGCCTATGAGCTGCCGCTGGCGGCTGGCGCACTGGCTAAAACCGGTAAATACGACGCGGTGATTGCGCTGGGCACGGTTATTCGTGGCGGCACTGCCCATTTCGAATATGTGGCTGGTGGTGCAAGCAACGGCCTGGCGCATGTTGCCCAGGATAGCGAAATTCCGGTTGCTTTTGGGGTTCTGACCACTGAAAGCATTGAACAAGCGATTGAACGTGCTGGCACCAAAGCTGGCAACAAAGGTGCAGAAGCTGCACTGACCGCGCTTGAAATGATTAATGTATTGAAAGCCATCAAGGCCTGAAATTAGTAAGGGGAAATCCGTGAAACCTGCTGCTCGTCGCCGCGCTCGTGAGTGTGCCGTCCAGGCGCTCTACTCCTGGCAGTTGTCCCAGAACGACATCGCTGATGTTGAATATCAGTTCCTGGCTGAACAGGATGTAAAAGACGTTGACGTCCTGTACTTCCGTGAGCTGCTGGCCGGGGTGGCGACTAACACCGCATACCTCGACGGACTGATGAAGCCCTACCTGTCCCGCCTGCTGGAAGAACTGGGCCAGGTAGAAAAAGCTGTACTGCGCATTGCGCTGTACGAGCTGTCTAAACGTAGTGATGTGCCGTACAAAGTGGCCATTAACGAAGCGATCGAACTGGCAAAATCGTTCGGCGCAGAAGACAGTCATAAGTTCGTCAACGGTGTACTCGATAAAGCAGCACCTGTGATTCGCCCTAACAAAAAGTGACACCCAGGCCGGTAGAGTAGCGGAAAACAGTTTCGCGCTCGCCGGCCTTTTCTTTTTTTACCTGCTGAGGCATAACGTATGGCATGCGGCGAGTTCTCCCTGATTGCCCGTTATTTTGACCGAGTAAGAAGCTCCCGTCTTGATGTCGAACTGGGCATCGGCGACGATTGCGCACTTCTCAATGTTCCCGAGAAACAAACTCTGGCGATCAGCACCGATACGCTGGTGGCGGGCAACCACTTCCTTCCTGATATCGATCCTGCGGATCTGGCGTATAAAGCGCTGGCGGTGAACTTAAGCGATTTGGCGGCGATGGGCGCCGATCCGGCCTGGTTGACGCTGGCATTAACCTTACCGGACGTCAACGAAGCGTGGCTTGAGTCCTTCAGCGACAGTTTGTTTGATCTTCTTAATTATTACGATATGCAGCTCATTGGCGGCGATACTACACGTGGGCCGTTATCGATGACGCTGGGTATTCATGGTTTTGTCCCAATGGGACGTGCTTTAACGCGCTCTGGCGCTAAACCTGGTGACTGGATCTACGTGACTGGCACGCCGGGAGATAGCGCTGCCGGGTTGGCGATTTTGCAAAACCGTCTTCAGGTTACCGATACTAAAGATGCTGAATATTTAATAAAACGCCATCTCCGCCCGACACCGCGTATTTTACAAGGGCAGGCGCTGCGTGACCTGGCGAATTCGGCAATCGATCTTTCTGATGGTTTGATTTCCGATCTGGGGCATATCGTGAAAGCCAGCGACTGCGGCGCGCGTATTGATCTGGCATTGTTGCCATTCTCTGACGCGCTTTCTCGTCACGTCGAATCGGAGCAGGCGCTGTGCTGGGCGTTATCTGGCGGTGAAGATTACGAGTTATGTTTCACCGTGCCGGAGCTTAACCGTGGCGCGCTGGATGTCGCGTTGGGGAATCTTGGTGTGCCGTTTACCTGCATCGGGCAAATGACCGCTGATATTGACGGACTCTGTTTTATTCGTGACGGCGAACCTGTCACGCTTGACTGGAAAGGATATGATCATTTTGCCACGCCATAAAGATGTCGCGAAAAGCCGCCTGAAAATGAGTAACCCGTGGCACCTGTTGGCGACGGGATTTGGTAGCGGATTAAGTCCGGTTGTCCCTGGTACGATGGGATCGCTGGCGGCGATCCCTTTCTGGTATTTGATGACCTTTTTGCCCTGGCAACTCTATTCGCTGGTGGTGATGCTGGGGATCTGTATTGGCGTCTATCTTTGTCATCAAACGGCGAAAGATATGGGCGTGCACGATCACGGCAGTATAGTCTGGGACGAGTTTATCGGTATGTGGATCACCCTGATGGCCATTCCTGCGATGAACTGGCAATGGGTATTAGCTGGATTTCTTATTTTTCGTATTTTCGATATGTGGAAACCCTGGCCAATTCGTTGGTTTGACCGTAATGTGCACGGTGGAATGGGAATTATGATCGATGATATTGTCGCAGGGGTGATTTCGGCAGGGATATTATACTTTATTGGTCATCACTGGCCGGTAGGCATCATCTGATGTGTTAGTTGAACAGTGCAGTAATGTATTAATATTGGGTATGTAATTTAGTACTGATTGCGATTAATAGAGTGCCCCTGAAAGGGGCACTGTTGGTTTTTTAATAATTCATCTTATAAAAAATATTATTAACAATTTCCTCAAAATAAAGGTCAATTGTCTCGTTTATTGTGCTATAGGATTCTAGCGATATGTCATGTATGGCGTTTATTATCTCCGGGCTTTGCCTTATAATTTTATCTATATTAGAATCTACAATAATTTTCGCCATTTGAGACCTCATTAGCGAATTTTCTATCGCCTTAGTATTCAGTTTTTCTTTTTTATACTGAGTTATAAGAGATTTTTTTACATGTTGAGGATTAAATATAATGTCAGGGGCTGTTGTCTTATTAAATATATCACTGTACTGACTGTTTTTCTTCATAAAGAGATTAATATTGTTTTTTGTCTCTTTAATTGTTTCTTCTTTATTAAAATGTAATGGGTGAGGGTTCTTATCTGAAATTAAATATTGGATGATTACGTCTGCAAATTGTTTATTAGATTTTTTTATTTCACTATCTTCTACGATTTCTTTGAACGCCTGTTTAAGCTGCTCACCTTTGTTTGTATATTGATCCCAGTTATAATTTTTTATAAATTCATTGTATTGTTCTTTGTCGTTATCTTTATTTTTATTATGAACATTGGATAATATAGCCAGATTCAGTGTTGTATCTTCCATCTGATTTTTATCAGGAATTGTAATGTTTGATAAATTACAACTGCTAAAATTAGCGCCCCGGCAATCAGATTTTGATAGATCTACCCATGATAAATTGGAGCCAATGCAGGAACTATTTCTGAGGATAATACCTTCAAGATCATTCCCTCTTTTGTTTTCGTTATTATAACCTTTACCTGGAAGCATAGTATTATTAATATTAGCGCCGTTGCAATCAGTATTATTAAGATTACAGTTCTCAAATATGCACCCAGAAAAATTAGAACTGGTGCAATTTGCATCTTTAAGATCAACGTAAAAAAGCTTAGAATTTTTGAGATCAACACCTGAGAGATTGAAACCCTCCATATTTTGGGTAGATATAGTGGTGTGTGCTAAACAGAGACCTCTTAAATCTAACTTCCCATTTTCATCTGTTTCTAAGGCAATTGAATAATCTTTTACTACCTTGTCATAGAAGATAATAGCGCCTTTCATAACTATTTTGCCATCCTGATCAGGAGCAAATTCAATTTTATGGTGAAAACTATTATTTGAAACTTCTCTGGTTGCTGATGCAATGTTATTCCAGAAACGGCAGAGTGTATATTGTTTTTGTATGGCTGAAAGGTTGTTTTGTCTTATATTCAAATAATCATCTATTGTTGAATTTGAGTTTATATTAAGAAAAGAATCTGGCATTTGAGCTGAATCGGCATTTAAATCTGATTTAATGTTGATAAACTCTTTGATTGCTCTCTTCACTTTATCTTTTTCACTGTTGCAAAAAAAATCATGAATTTTGTCCCATAGCCATTCGAAAATGTTTTGTTTGGGAGTTGGTTTTAGTGATTCTTTAAAATCTATCGCCGAAAAATTATTAACTTGAACTGGACTAGACATGATTGAAACCCTCTTACACAATATTAATTATGATTTAATATATAAGGGATATGCCTTGGGTAAACTATCAAAATTCGCTCAAATTGATGCTTTCACAGAGTTTTGATGATTTGTTTGATATTCAATGAGTTGTAGGAGCATATATCTTGTATGGGGCTGTTGAGGTTAAAGAAGAATTGGAGCGCACATTATCCCCATCGCGATAAACGATGGGGATAACCGAAGAAAGTAGAAACTGCAATGGAAGTGAGGGGATTACAAGAAGCCTACTTAAACCCTACCACCGGGTGCGGTTTATATGGCGTTTCCAGTTCAGCAATCTGCTTCGGTTGGAGAGTGATATCTACCGCGTTGAGCAACTCATCAAGCTGTTCTTCGCGCGAAGTACCGATTATCGGCGCAGCAATACCCGGTTTGCTCAATAGCCATGCCAGCGCGACTTGTGCCCGTGTGACGCCTGACTCTTCACTTACGCTGGCTAAGCGGGCCGCTATTTGCGCATCATTTTCATCGCTTTCTTGATAGAGATTTTTCCCCACTTCATCAGACACTTGCCGTGCGGTGGTTTCGCCCCACGGACGCGTCAAACGACCCCGCGCCAGCGGACTCCACGGAATGACCGCCACGCCTTCCTGATAACACAGTGGCAGCATTTCGCGCTCTTCTTCGCGATAAATCAGGTTGTAGTGATCCTGCATACTGACAAATTGTGCCCAGCCATGCTGTTTTTGCAGCTCCAGCGCTTGAGCAAACTGGGAGGCATGCATCGATGATGCGCCGATGTAACGCGCTTTCCCGGCTTTTACGACGTCGTTCAGGGCTTCCAGCGTCTCTTCAATTGGCGTGTTGTAATCCCAGCGATGAATTTGCAGGATATCGACATAATCCATACCGAGACGGCGCAGACTGTCGTCAATAGAGCGCAAAATTTGTGCGCGAGATAATCCTTCTGGCAAATCACCAACGCGATGGAACACTTTGGTGGCAACGACTACGTCTTCACGACGGGCGAAATCCCGCAATGCGCGACCGACGATCTCTTCGCTGCTGCCATCGGAATAGCTATTGGCGGTATCAAAGAAATTTATGCCGCCTTCCAGCGCGCGTTTAATTATGGGACGGCTGCTCTCTTCCGGCAGTGTCCATGCGTGATTACCGCGATCCGGCTCGCCAAAGGTCATACAGCCGAGGCAAAGTCGGGAAACGCGAAGGTCGGTCTTTCCTAAGGGGTTGTATTGCATGCTGCCACTCCCGCTATACTCGTCATACTTCAAGTTGCATGTGCTGCGGCTGCGAGTTATTCGGCCCATCCATGGGCCTCACCCTTAACAGGGCCGCTGCAAGCAGCGTTCAAATCCGCTCCATGCGGATTTGTCGTTCACCCCAGTCACTTACTTATGTAAGCTCCTGGGGCTTCACTCGTTTGCCGCCTTCCTGCAACTCGAATTATTTAGAGTCTATGAATAATTTCTTAAGCATAGCAGGAGTGGAGTTGGGATTATGCCAGCCAGGCCTTGATTTTGGCTTCCATTCCGGCGGCATCGAGGCCAAGTTCGGCGCGCATTTCTTGCTGGGTTCCCTGTGGGATAAAGAAATCAGGTAAGCCAATGTTGAGCACCGGTACGGGCTTTCGATGCGCCATCAACACTTCATTCACGCTGCTGCCTGCACCGCCCATAATAGCGTTTTCTTCAACGGTAACCAGCGCCTCGTGGCTGGCGGCCATTTCCAGAATTAACGCTTCATCAAGTGGTTTCACAAAACGCATATCGACCAGCGTAGCGTTCAGCGATTCAGCGACTTTCGCCGCTTCTGGCATCAGCGTACCGAAGTTAAGGATCGCCAGTTTTTCACCACGACGCTTCACAATGCCTTTGCCAATCGGCAGTTTTTCCAGCGGGGTCAGTTCCACGCCTAGCGCGTTGCCGCGCGGGTAGCGCACCGCCGACGGACCATCGTTATAGTGATAGCCGGTATAGAGCATCTGGCGACATTCGTTTTCATCGCTCGGGGTCATAATGACCATTTCCGGGATACAGCGCAGATAAGAGAGATCAAACGCCCCCTGGTGGGTTTGACCGTCAGCGCCGACAATGCCCGCACGATCGATGGCGAACAGGACCGGCAATTTTTGAATCGCCACGTCATGTAACACCTGGTCATAGGCGCGTTGCAGGAAGGTTGAATAAATCGCCACGACCGGTTTGTATCCGCCAATCGCCAGACCGGCGGCAAAGGTCACTGCATGTTGCTCGGCGATCGCCACGTCGAAATAGCGATCCGGGAATTTCCGTGAAAATTCAACCATGCCGGAACCTTCGCGCATCGCCGGGGTAATCGCCATTAGTTTGTTGTCTTTGGCTGCCGTTTCACACAGCCAGTCGCCAAAGATTTTTGAATAGCTTGGCAGGCCGCCGCTGCTTTTTGGCAGGCAACCGCTGGAGGGATCGAATTTAGGCACGGCGTGGAAGGTGATAGGGTCTTTTTCTGCCGGTTCATAACCACGACCTTTTTTGGTCATGATATGCAGGAACTGCGGGCCTTTCAGGTCGCGCATGTTCTTAAGCGTAGTGATAAGCCCCAGCACATCGTGTCCGTCCACCGGGCCGATGTAGTTAAAGCCCAGCTCTTCAAATAGCGTGCCCGGCACCACCATGCCTTTAATATGTTCTTCGGTGCGTTTAAGCAGTTCTTTAATTGGCGGTACGCCGGAGAAAACTTTTTTCCCGCCTTCGCGCAGGGAAGAGTAAAGCTTACCGGAAAGTAATTGCGCCAGATGATTGTTGAGCGCGCCGACGTTTTCGGAGATCGACATTTCATTGTCGTTAAGGATCACCAGCATATCCGGCTTGATATCGCCAGCATGGTTCATCGCTTCAAACGCCATACCCGCGGTAATTGCGCCATCGCCAATCACACAGACGGTGCGGCGGTCTTTGCCTTCTTTCTCGGCTGCAACCGCAATACCGATTCCGGCGCTGATGGAGGTTGATGAATGCCCGACGCTTAACACGTCATATTCACTTTCGCCGCGCCACGGGAACGGGTGCAGGCCGCCTTTCTGACGGATGGTGCCGATTTTGTCGCGACGTCCGGTCAAAATTTTATGCGGATAAGCCTGATGTCCCACGTCCCAGATTAACTGGTCAAATGGCGTGTTATAGACGTAGTGCAGCGCCACGGTCAGTTCGACCGTGCCCAGCCCGGAGGCGAAGTGCCCGCTGGAACGGCTCACGCTGTCGAGTAAATAGCGGCGCAGTTCATCGCAGAGTTTCGGTAAACTCTCTTTTGGCAACAGTCGTAACTCCTGGGTGGAGTCGACCAGTGCCAGGGTCGGGTATTTGGCAATATCAAAACTCATCAGGGGCCTATTAATACTTATTGTTTATTTATTACGCTGGATGATGTAGTCCGCTAGCGCTTCCAGTGCCGAGGTATCGAGTGACTGTTCAGCCAGTTGACTCAATGACTGGCGGGCATCGTCGATCAGATCCCGGGCTTTCTTCCGGGCTTGCTCAAGACCCAGAAGTGCAGGGTAAGTACTTTTGCCAAGCTGCTGGTCGGCACCCTGACGTTTACCCAACGTTGCAGTATCTCCCACCACATCCAGGATGTCATCCTGAACCTGGAAGGCAAGCCCGATACTTTCTGCGTATTTATCGAGTATCGGCAGAGCATTTCGCCCTTTTTCTCCGGCACTTAACGCGCCAAGACGGACGGCGGCGCGAATTAATGCGCCTGTTTTGTGGCGATGAATACGTTCCAGCGCCTCCAGAGGAACTTGTTTACCTTCCGCGTCTAAATCTAACGCCTGACCACCGCACATTCCGGCAATTCCGCTGGCATTTGCCAGCTCGGATATCATCGCGAGTCTGTCACGGTCTGAAACTTCCGGCATATCGGCATCGCTCAGAATCGAAAACGCCAGCGTTTGTAGGGCATCGCCTGCGAGGATGGCATTGGCTTCGCCAAACTTCACATGACAGGTCGGTAAACCACGACGCAGGTCATCGTCGTCCATCGCGGGTAAATCATCATGAATTAATGAGTAAGCGTGGATACACTCTACGGCGGCGGCGGGGGCGTCCAGAGTACTCAGACTCACACCGAACATTTGACCTATGGCATAGACCAGGAAAGGTCGCAGGCGCTTACCACCTAATAATGCGCCATACTGCATGGTTTCTACCACGGGAGTGTTCTGAAAGGGCAGTGGGGCGATAAAACGGCTCAGCGCCTGGTTGGCCTGTTTAACGCAGGCTTCGAGTTGCTGCGGAAAATCCATTACTCATTGTCCGGTGTAAAAGGTGTTGGAGAGGCGTCTTCGTTGTCAGACAGCAAAATTTGTACGCGCTGTTCGGCTTGCTGTAATTTGGCCTGTCCCTGACGCGCTAGTTGCACGCCACGTTCGAACTCATTCAGCGCCTCTTCCAGCGGCAGGTCGCCGCTTTCCAGACGGGTCACAATCTGTTCCAGCTCGCTCAGCGCCTTTTCAAAGCTGGCGGGCGCCTCATTTTTCTTCGGCATAATGAATGTCTGACTCTCAATATTTTTCGCCCCGCCATGGTAACGGACTCAGGGCAAATAGCAAATAACGCGCAATGGTAAGGTGATGTGCGCAGCAAAGCGATGTTAGTGATATACTTCCGCGCCTGGATGCAGCCGCAGGTGTGGGCTGCTGTATTTTTCCCTAAACAAGTCCGTTAAGACTTGCCAACGAACCATTGCCGCCATGAAGTTTATCATTAAATTGTTCCCGGAAATCACCATCAAGAGCCAATCTGTGCGCTTGCGCTTTATAAAAATCCTTACCGGGAACATTCGTAACGTTTTAAAGCATTATGATGAGACGCTCGCTGTCGTCCGCCACTGGGATAACATCGAAGTTCGCGCCAAAGATGAAAGCCAGCGTCTGGTTATCCGCGACGCGCTGACCCGCATTCCAGGTATCCACCATATTCTCGAAGTTGAAGACGTGCCGTTTACCGATATGCACGATATTTTCGAGAAAGCGTTGGTTCAGTACCGTGATCAACTGGAAGGCAAAACTTTCTGCGTACGTGTGAAACGCCGCGGTAAGCATGATTTTAGCTCTATTGATGTGGAACGTTACGTCGGTGGCGGTTTAAATCAACATATTGAATCCGCACGCGTGAAGCTGACTAACCCAGATGTGACTGTCCATCTGGAAGTGGAAGACGATCGCCTGCTGCTGATCAAAGGCCGCTACGAAGGTATTGGCGGTTTCCCGATTGGCACCCAGGAAGATGTGTTGTCGCTCATTTCCGGTGGTTTCGACTCCGGCGTTTCCAGTTATATGTTGATGCGTCGCGGTTGCCGCGTGCACTACTGCTTCTTTAACCTTGGCGGCGCGGCGCATGAAATCGGCGTTCGTCAGGTGGCGCATTATCTGTGGAATCGCTTCGGCAGTTCCCACCGTGTACGTTTTGTCGCCATTAATTTCGAACCAGTAGTCGGGGAAATTCTTGAGAAAATCGACGACGGTCAGATGGGCGTCATTCTGAAACGTATGATGGTGCGTGCTGCGTCTAAAGTGGCTGAACGTTACGGCGTACAGGCGCTGGTCACCGGCGAAGCTCTGGGTCAGGTCTCCAGCCAGACGCTGACCAACCTGCGCCTGATTGATAACGTCTCCGATACGCTGATCCTGCGTCCGCTGATCTCTTACGACAAAGAGCACATCATCAACCTGGCTCGCCAGATTGGTACTGAAGATTTTGCTCGCACGATGCCGGAATATTGTGGCGTGATCTCCAAAAGCCCGACGGTGAAAGCGGTTAAGTCGAAGATTGAAGCGGAAGAAGAGAAGTTTGACTTCAGCATTCTCGACAAAGTCGTTGAGGAAGCGAATAACGTTGATATCCGCGAAATCGCCCAGCAGACCGAGCAGGAAGTGGTGGAAGTGGAAACCGTCAACGGCTTCGGTCCGAATGACGTAATCCTCGATATCCGTTCTATTGACGAACAGGAAGATAAGCCGCTGAAAGTGGAAGGCGTCGACGTGGTTTCCTTGCCGTTCTACAAATTGAGCACCAAATTTGGCGATCTTGACCAGAGCAAAACCTGGCTGCTGTGGTGTGAGCGCGGGGTGATGAGCCGCCTGCAGGCACTCTATCTACGCGAACAGGGTTTTAAAAATGTGAAGGTATATCGCCCGTAATTTGTCGTTGTGACGTCGCATCGTGTAGATGCGACGTTTACCGCATCCAACATTACTCGTAATAATTATAAATCCCTGCCGCCATCACCAGTTGTGATGCCACTTCATGGGCTTTCTCGCGCCCAACCAGCAAGTCTGTAATTTTCAGACCAAAGTCGATAGCTGTGCCTGGTCCCTGGCTGGTCAGCAATTTTACCCGCGCATCCCAGACGACGCGTTTATCCTGCCATTGTTCGGTGGGGATTTTGTCTTTCAGCGTCGGGAAGCCGGTCATATTGCCAATCGGGAAAATATCATGCGGCACTAACACCGTAGCTGGTGTCGCGCAAATCGCGGCGACGATACGCCCGGAACGGTGGAACTGTTTGACGGTTTCGACCAGCAAGGTGCTGTCGCGAAAACACTCCGCGCCTTTAATGCCACCAGGCAGTACGATCACGTCATATTCGCCATCAGCAACCTCGACCAGCGGTGCATCTGCCAGCAGCTTAACGCCGCGCGAGCAGGTAATTGTCAGGTTGCCATCGCTGGCGACGCTGGCAGTGGTGACGTTGATGCCGCCGCGAACCAGCAGGTCGATAGTGGTAACCGCTTCTGTCTCTTCGCTACCAGGGGCGAGGCAAACCAGTGCCGATGCGCTCATATTCACTCTCCTTTCTTTTTACCATTTCAAACAGGCGGGTGTTTTCCGGTACAGCAATCCCATGTGCGCGGGCGCGGCGTAAGAGGAAACCATTGATATAGTCGATTTCGGTGTGGCGCAGCGCGCGAATATCCTGCAGCATTGATGAGATATTTTCCGCGGTAGCATCAATCACCTGCATCACGTAATCGCGTAAATCTTCCGGCGAAGTATGATGCCCTTCACGTTCAATGACTGCCGCAACTTCCTCGCAGATTTGCATGACTTCTTGCTGATGATAGCGTAATTCACCGTTCGGGCAGTCCTGGATGGCGGTCAGTGGATTAATTACGCAACTCACCGCCAGCTTGCGCCATAGCTCGGCGCGAATATTGTTATGCCAGGCGACGTCTGGCAATACGGTTTGTAAAACATCGGCCAGATAACTGTAATCGCCATCCTGTTGACGCGCCGGGCCGATATGGGTAATGCCGTTAGCGACATGAATAATGATATTGCCGTCGCGGCGAGCCGCATGAGTGGTTGTCCCCATCAACAGAGGTTGTTCAATATTCTGCAACTCTTCGATGGTGCCCATGCCGTTGTGAATCAGCAGAATTGGCGTGGTTGCAGGTAGAGTCGATGCCAGGCTTTTAACGGCATCGGACACTTGCCAGGCTTTCAGCGTCACCAGTAATAGATCGCTGGTTGCCAGAAAGTCGGGATCGTTAGCGGTCAGCGACTCGTTGAAAATCGAACCGTCTGTCTCCATCAGATTCACGCTACAATAAGGTTGCGGTACACGCAGCCAGCCCTGAACTTCATGTCCCTGTTTGCAAAGTGCTGTAAGCCAAAGTTGCCCTAAGGCACCGCATCCCAATACGGTAATTTTCATTGTTCCTCCTCACCCGCAACCACTCCGGGTGTTCAATAAGGCTATCCCTTAATTGTGCATGCTGTTGCGACTATGCACAATTAAGGGATACATCCTGGTGCAGGACTGTCTGTTGTTTAATTTTGCAGGTATTATGCTTCGCATCAAAAATGAAGGGAGAGGAAAAGATGCCATCTTTCGATATTGTTTCCGAAGTTGATCTTCAGGAAGCGCGTAACGCGGTAGATAACGCGAGCCGTGAAGTGGAGTCCCGTTTTGACTTCCGTAACGTTGAAGCGTCGTTTGAACTGAACGACGCCAGCAAAACCATCAAAGTGTTGAGTGAGTCCGACTTCCAGGTCAATCAGTTGCTGGATATTCTGCGTGCCAAGCTGCTGAAGCGCGGCATTGAGGGCAGTTCGCTGGATGTACCAGAAAATATCGTTCATAGCGGTAAAACCTGGTTTGTGGAAGCGAAGCTAAAGCAGGGTATTGAGAGCGCGACCCAGAAGAAAATCGTCAAGATGATCAAAGACAGCAAACTGAAAGTGCAGGCGCAAATTCAGGGCGATGAGATCCGCGTGACCGGTAAATCTCGTGATGATTTGCAGGCAGTGATGGCGATGGTGCGCGGTGGCGATCTTGGCCAGCCGTTCCAGTTCAAAAACTTCCGCGATTAATCGTGACAACATGCGCTTTGTTCATGTCAGATGCGGCATGAACGCCTGATTCGGCCTACAAAGGTTTGTCACTCAGAAACTTTGTAGGCCTGATAAACGTAGCGCAGCAGGCAATTCGCCTCGTTTTTTATGCCTGGCGAATTGCCTGTTCAACCTCAAAGCGATTCGTCACTTTGCTGTCGATTTTCACGTAAGCCGAATGTTCTTCTTCTGCAATCAACACTTCTTTGACGCCAGCGGTTTCCAGTAAATGCACTTTTAACGCATTGTTTGCGGCAATGTCTGGCGGAATTTCAATGCGTAAACTGCTGACATATGGCGGTTCTTTCATGGTACTGGAGACCGCCAGCCATACAGCCGCCAGTATTGCGCCAGCGAGAAATACCCCCTGACCGTCAAACATGCCGTCAATCCAGCCGCCCAGCGAACCGCCAATCGCCACGCCGAGAAACTGGCTGGTGGAGTAAACCCCCATCGCCGTACCTTTGTAACCTGCTGGCGACTCTTTACTGATAAGTGAAGGCAGAAGGGCTTCCATCAAATTAAACGCCACAAAGAAAAGCTGCACGCCGACCACCAGTTGCCAGAACTGCGTTTGTGCGTTCCACAACACAATTTCCGCAACGACGATCAGCCCGACGCAGAAGACAAAGACTTGCTTCATTTTGCGCTTAACTTCAGCGTAGATAATGAAAGGCACGACCGAACCAAAGGCGATTAACATCGTCGCCAGATAGACCTTCCAGTGTTCAGCCGCCGGGAACCCCGCATCAGCCAGCTGTCCGGGCAGGGCAACAAAGGTAGACATCAGCAGCATGTGCAGACACATAATGCCGAAGTTGAGTTTCAGCAGCCGCGGTTCCGCCAGCACTTTGCTGAAACTGCCTTTCACTATCCCGGACTCTCGATTAAGTACATGTGTGCTGCTGTTGGGCACAACCCAAATGGTCAATGCAATGCCTGTGGTTGCCAGAATAGCGATCATCCAGAACAGCGCGTGCAGCCCAAGTTTGTGGGTGATGATTGGGCCAAGCACCATCGCAATGGCGAAGGTAATACCAAAACTCACGCCGATAAACGCCATCGCTTTGGTGCGGTTTTGTTCGCGAGTAAGATCGGAGAGTAGTGCCATAACGGCGGCGGCAATCGCACCGGAACCTTGTAACGCACGGCCCAGAATAATTCCCCAGATGGAGTTGGAAAGTGCGGCGATAACGCTACCGGCGGCAAACACCGCCAGGCCGCCGATAATTAATGGCTTGCGACCAATGCGGTCGGAAAGCAGGCCAAACGGAATCTGAAAAACGGCCTGAGTCAGGCCATAAATGCCAATGGCAATACCGATTAATGCTTCGCTGGCACCTTGCAGGGCCATACCGTATGTGGTCAGAACCGGCAGAACCATAAACATGCCCAGCATGCGCAATGAAAATACGGTTCCTAAACCCCAGGTCGCGCGCCGCTCCGCTGGCGTCATTTTGTAATCGTTCATTAAAACCCCTTAAAAAAATTGCCTGCCTAGTGTAGTGCGGAGCACAAGTCGGGTAAACAGAGTGTTAATGAGTAAATATTACACAGGAGGGGGATTGGTGTGTTGGGTATGATTTTTCTTGTATTCCTCACATTAATGTTTCATCTGTCAAATATAATAAATAATAAAGACAAATGATCTTATCCCTGAGCTAATAATGTTAATCCTCAAATTATTATCAGGTATGTTATTTTTTATCAGAGGAGAGTGTTGTTTTTATTCAATAAATAGATGTGTTATTGATGATGTTTCAGATTAAGTGAGTATTTATCAGAGAGTTGTTATGATAGTAGGTTTATTCTTGATATGAATGTTGGAGTGTTAATCAAAAGAATAATATTACCGTTAATATTGAAGGGTAGAGACTAAGATGCTACCTGGCTTCATGCGCCCTCTTGTCCGCTAGATCACTGGATTGAATCCTCTATACAAATGATACGGATGCTCCTTTATTAACTTAATCATGGCTTCTGTTTCGCAACTCATTCGTCTGTTTTTGGGATAAACCAGGGCGTAACGTGCAAGCGGAAGATGTTCTCTTATCGGCAATTCAATGAAGTTTTCATTATTAAAAGGCGTCGACATTGCTTTCGCGAGCACACTGATAAAGTCGGCATGTTCTACCAGATTGTAGATCGTAATGACAGAATCTGTGCGCACAACACGATCGGTATTGACAATGTTATGTTCAAATAATTCAAATAACGCCTGATAATATCCCATATCAGTTTGGGGGAGCACCCATCGGGCATGCGTTAGCGATTGTAATGTTTCACACTGTGCCAGTGGATGCATCTTGTCTGCAACGAAGGAAAATTCTGCATCGAATAAAGGATGTATTATCATGTTTTGTATTGGCATATCTGGTGTGACGGTGCCAATGGCAAAATCGATATGCCCTTCGCGAAGTGCTGGCAATATCGTTGATAATTGTCCTTCCTGAATTGAAATTTTTGCACCAGGGTAACAATTCAGGAAAGATTTTGTTATTTCTGGCAATATCGTAAAACCGATTAAAGATGAGTAACCGAATGCTATTTCTGGAGAAACATGTTCCAATAGACGACGCATTTCTGCCACGCTATGTGAAATGTCTTTTAATATGATTCGTGAATGAGATAGCAGCAGTTTACCTGCTTCCGTCAACTCGACTCCATTGTTATCACGGATGAGCAATTCGGTATCAAAATAATTCTCAATATCATGAATCGTTTTGGTGATGGCTGGTTGCGTAACACCTAATGAACGGCTTGCTGCGCGAATACTGCCACATCTGACGACTTCCTGAAAAACCAGAAAATGTTGTGTTTTAGGTAACTCCTGCATGAAATACTCTTATTAATAATAAAGTCATCTTGTTTTTAGAATATCTCGAATGTTATTTATCCTGTGGATTTATTTTTGTGATCTACTTAAAGTTTGATACGTAATGCTGTGAAATATATGTGTTTTGTGTTTTTGATATGATGCGATTTATTGATGCTAATCAATATTAAACCTATGGTGATAAAAATTTGTTATCACCATTATTTTTTATGTTCTTTTTTTTGTTTGCAGGCAATGTGACGATTTCTCTGTCTGATATTAATCACGAGGATGGAGAAATGGGTATGGATGAAAGTCATGACTATAACATATCGCTACTTAAGTTAATCATAGCGACACTTATTATTGTTATAATATCTGAATGTATTGGGGTGATATCTATTCGTTTGGGTAATGTATCAGTTAATCTTCTCCCTATGCTGTATGCCGTCGTTCTGGGCGTGTTCATAACTCCTGACTTATTAGGGAAATACATACCTGTAGTAACAAAACTTATTAGTAAGAAAGAAATTGCCATCACTGGCAATGTCGTCATGTTGGCGTTATTACCTCTGGGAGTGAAATACGGAACATTAGTCGGACCAAATATAAAAGCGGTCATAGATGCTGGTCCTGCATTGATTTTGCAGGAGATTGGTAATTTGGGGTCGGTGCTAATCGCGATGCCGCTGGCGCTATTACTGGGTATGAAGCGTGAAGCGATAGGGGCCTGTTCCAGCATTTCGCGCGAGCCTTCGCTGGGGGTTATCGGTGAAAAGTACGGTATTGACAGTCCTGAAGGTACTGGCGTGCTCGGTACATATCTCGTTGGCTCTATTATTGGCACAGTCTATTTCGGCATTATTAGCCCCTTTGGCTTGCAAATTGGTCTTCACCCGTTGTCTCTTGCCATCGCCTGTGGTCTTGGTTCTGGCAGTATGATGGCCGCTGCTTCGGCTTCGCTCGCGGCAGCAGTACCAGATATGTCTGAGAAAATCCTCGCTTTTGCTGCAACCAGCAACATGCTTGCTGCATTCACAGGAATGTATGCGCTGATATTTTTGGCGCTACCTCTGAGCAATTTCATGTATCGCATACTGACGTCGAGAAAGCGCTGAGTTATTTACGGAGAATAAATCATGACGATGAAAGATTGTCTGTTGAACCTCAAGATTATTATACCTGCACTGGTTCTGGTGCTTGTCGCTCAGTGGGTTGGAAAAGGAATGTCGCCCGTCGCGGCAATACCAGGAACACTGATGATGTTGGGCATTATTTTTATATCATTACAAATTAAAGCCTGGATGCCGCGCTTACCTTTGCCTGCATTCGCCTGGGCGACGTTACTTGGGCTTTTACTCAGTATGCCATGGTCACCAGTCAGTGATGTTTTTATGCGTTATACCAACAAAATTGATTTTCTGGCGACGACTACGCCATTGCTGGCATTTGCCGGACTCTCTGTCGGCAATAGCCTGGATAAATTAAAAAGTCTTAGCTGGCGGATCGTGATTATTTCCCTGTTGGTATTCACGACGGCATTTTTCGGTGCGGCGATTGTTGCACAGTCCATTTTGCAAATGCAGGGCATTATTTGAGGATAAGAGAGGTTATGATGGAATATCAAAAGTATCGTGATTATGGTGTACAAGTACGTCGTCATTTACATCAATACCCTGAATTAGGGCGTGAAGAATATGAAACCCGGCGTTATTGTATTCAGCAACTGGAACAATGGGGTTATAAAATTACTGATTGTTTTGAAACTGGTTTCTACGCTGATTTGCAGATAAATAATCATTTTCAGACTATTGCTTTTCGGGCCGATATGGATGCTTTACCTGCGGAAGAAAAAAACGGTGAAGTCGTGACATCTGTTAATCCCGGAGTGGCGCACCTTTGCGGTCATGATATTCATATGGCGGTGTCATTGACTGCCGCACGTATGATGAGTGACAACAAAGATCGTCTGAAATTTAATATCCGTTTTCTCTTTCAGCCTTCCGAAGAGATGTTTCGCGGTGGAGCGAAGGGAATGGTGGAGGCAGGATGCCTGAAGGGCGTGGAGCGGGTATATGGTTTGCACAACGATCCGCAGATCGATTATGGAAAAATCTCTGTTCATCCGGGAATTATGTCTTCTAATGGTGATCAATTTAAGGTGACTATCGAAGGGAAAAGTGCCCATGCTTCCGCGCCCCATCTCGGACGTGATGCCCTTTCTGAGGCGGTACGTTTACTTAATTCATTCAGAAGTATCATTACGGATAATGTTGATCCTAACAAAGCCGCTCTTATTTCAACCTGTATGTTGAAGGCGGGAGAGGCGCCAAATATTTTGGCGCGTAATGCTGAGTTTCAAGGTTCGATCCGTTCTTTTGATAAAGATGTACATAACACTCTGATGGAAAAATTCAAAAATGAACTTGGAGAGACATGCCGCCGTGGATTTAATGTAGAACTTGATATCAGGGGGTATCCGGCTATCAATAACCATCGCCAGGCGACGCAGGATTTAATTGATGTCGGTCATCAGCTATTGGGTGAAGAAGGCGTGCTGACGGATTTACCGCCGATGGTAGGTTCTGAAGACTTTTCTTATTTCCTGGAAGAAAGACCAGGCGCATTTTTCTTTTTAGGCAGTGGTGATCATGCAAAAGGGATCTGTAACCCGTTACATTCAAATCCTTTTATCGCCAATGAGAAGTCCATTTTACTGGGGGCCCTGATTTATGGCTCTCTGGTTGGTCTTACTGCGGATCGTAGTGAATTACAATTATCGCAGGCGTAATAAAAAACGCCCCGGATGGATGAACTGTCCAGGGCGTTTTTTACTTTAATACTTACGCTGCTTACCACATATACGCCAGCAGCGTATGCGAGTCCGGCACCATAAAATCAACGGACATCATTACCGAGAGGGCGGTGATGGCGATGATTGAGAAACCGAACAGTTTGCGCGCCCAGATTCTGTCATCAGCGACCTTATAACCACGCAGGGCCATGCCTAACCACCAGACGCTGACCGCCGCGGCGACCACCAGATATTTATACCCAGCGTAACCGCCCAGCGAGAGCATCAATGTAGCAACGGCAAAGGCGATGATATACAGCGTAATGTGGTTCTTCGCTACCGAAATGCCTCTTACCACCGGCAGTACCGGAATGTTTGCCGCCTGATAATCCTTAAAACGGAAAATAGCGATGGCGTAAGAATGAGGCATTTGCCACAGGCTGAAAATCGCCAGCAGGATTGCCGCGCCGCTATCGAACTCACCGGTCACTGCACAGTAGCCAATCACCGGCGGCGCTGCGCCGGAGAGAGAACCGATCAGCGTTCCGTAGACCGAGTGGCGTTTCATGTACAGGCTATAGACGCCGACATAAACCACAAAGCCCATTACCCCCAGCCAGCAGGCCAGCGGGTTTGCGCCAAACCACAGCAGCATAAAGCCAGCAATACCCAGCAAGGTGGCGTACACCAGCGAGACAGCAGGAGAGATCAGGCCTTTAACCAGCACCCGGTTCTTCGTCCTTTCCATCTTTCTGTCGATATCCCTGTCGATGTAGTTGTTAAACACACAACCCGACGCCACAACCAGTGACACCCCAACCAGCGTGTAGATAAACAGGGGATAATCAATGCTGCCCTTTGAGGCCAACAGGAATCCCCCAATCACCGAGATCAGGTTGCCAAAGATGATGCCTGGTTTCGTTACTTGCAGGTATTGCTTAAACATCATAACCGCCGCTCTTAGTGCATCATCATGTTGTAGTTGAGGTTCCACATAATCCAGATGGAGCCGACAACCAGGATAGCGATGATTAGCACGGTGAAGACAAACGCCGTCATGTTCCAGCCTTCATCTGATTTGGTATTCATGTGCAGGAAGCACACCAGATGCACCAGAACCTGTACCACTGCCATTGCCAGGATTGTTCCCAGAATTACGGCCGGAGAGGCAGCCCCTGTCATCACCATCCAGAACGGAATTACCGTCAGGATTATCGACAGGATAAAGCCTGTCATGTAGGTTTTTACGCTGCCATGGGATGCGCCGCCGCTCGCGTTAGAATGACTCATTACATCGCCCCCATCAGATAAACAACAGTAAACACGCAGATCCAAACTACATCCAGGAAGTGCCAGAACAAACTCAGGCACATGATGCGGGTACGGTTGGTGCCGGTCAGGCCGCGACGGGCGATTTGCACCATCAGCACCGCCATCCAGATAAGACCGGAAGTGACGTGCAGACCGTGCGTGCCGACCAGCGCGAAGAACGCTGACAGGAAGCCGCTGCGATCCGGGCCCATGCCGTTAACAATCAGGTGATGGAATTCATAGAGTTCCATCCCGATAAATCCGGCGCCAAACAACCAGGTCAACATAAGCCAGGAGATAACCTGGCTTTTGTTGTTTTTGTACATGGCGATAGCCGCCATGCCGTAGGTGATGGAGCTGAACAACAGCAAGAAAGTTTCAACCAGAACGAACGGCAGTTCGAAAATGTCCTTACCTGTCGGGCCGCCTGCGGTGCCGTTCACCAGAACGGCATAGGTAGCAAACAAGATAGAGAACAGAATGCAGTCGCTCATCAGGTAGATCCAGAATCCGAAGATTTTGGTTCCGCCTGCATCGTGGTGCCCGTGTTCGTGCGCGTGGGCAGTCGCGTGCGTCAAAGTATCAGTTGCCATTTTTCAGCCCTGCCTTAGTAATTTCATCGAAATGCTGGTTTTCCAGTTTTTCGATTTCTGCCACCGGCACGTAGTAATCCACGTCCTCGTCGAAGCTTTTCACGATCCAGGTGATGATCATGCCTGCGAAGCCAACAATCGCCAGCCACCAGATATGCCAGATCATGGCGAAACCGAAGATGGTGGAGAAAGCCGCAATGACGATTCCGGCGCCGCTGTTTTTCGGCATATGAATTTCTTCATAGTGGTCAGGCTTTTTGTACGCTTCGCCTTTCTCTTTCATTTCCCAGAATGCATCACGCTCGTGAACGTGCGGCACAACGGCAAAGTTATAGAACGGAGGCGGGGAAGAGGTTGCCCACTCCAGCGTACGGCCACCCCACGGGTCGCCAGTCAGGTCACGGTTCTGGTCGCGGTCGCGAATAGAAACGTACATCTGAATAACAAGGCAGAGAATACCCAGCGCAATCAGCACCGCACCGCTGGCTGCAATCATCAGCATGGTGTGGAACTGCGGGTCAATCTGCTGGCTCAAACGACGGGTCATGCCCATGAAGCCCAACGCATACAGCGGCATAAAGGCAACGAAGAAGCCGATGATCCAGAACCAGAACGCGCGTTTACCCCAGGTTTCATTCAGTTTGAAACCGAACGCTTTAGGCCACCAGTAGGTCATCCCTGCGAAGCAACCGAAGACTACGCCGCCGATGATAACGTTATGGAAGTGTGCAATCAGGAACAGGCTGTTATGCAGAACGAAGTCCGCGCCAGGTACTGCCAGCAGCACGCCAGTCATACCGCCCACCGAGAAGGTGACGATAAAACCGATGGTCCACAGCATCGCAGAATGGAATACGATGCGGCCCTGATACATGGTGAACAGCCAGTTGAAGATCTTCACCCCGGTCGGGATGGCGATAATCATCGTGGTGATACCAAAGAAGGCGTTTACGTTCGCGCCCGCCCCCATCGTAAAGAAGTGGTGCAACCAAACGATGAACGACAGCACGGTGATACAGACGGTTGCCCATACCAGTGAGGTATAACCAAACAGACGTTTACGCGAGAAGGTTGCCGCAATTTCGGAGAACACACCGAAAACAGGCAGGATCAGGATGTAAACTTCCGGGTGGCCCCAGGCCCAAATCAGGTTGATGTACATCATCATGTTGCCACCCATATCGTTGGTAAAGAAATGGGTGCCCAGATAGCGATCCAGGGTCAACAACGCGACGGTAACCGTCAGAATTGGGAAGGAGGCAATAATCAGTACGTTCGCGCACAGTGATGCCCAGGTAAATACCGGCATCTTGAACATGGTCATGCCCGGTGCGCGCATCTTCAGAATGGTAACGAAGAAGTTGATACCGGTTAGCGTCGTACCTATACCGGATAGCTGGAGACTCCATATCCAGTAATCGACACCGACTCCCGGACTGTACTCTATTCCCGATAACGGTGGATAGGCCAGCCAACCGGTCTGCGCAAACTCACCCACGCCGAGAGAAACGTTAACCAGAATCACGCCAACAACGGTAAACCAGAAGCTTAAGTTGTTGAGGAACGGGAACGCAACGTCACGCGCGCCGATCTGCAGCGGAACCACCAGGTTCATCAGACCGATAACGAAAGGCATTGCCACGAAGAAGATCATAATCACGCCGTGGGCGGTGAAAACCTGATCATAGTGGTGCGGCGGCAGGAAGCCAGCTTCGCCCGCTGAGGCCAGCGCCTGTTGGCTACGCATCATAATGGCGTCAGCAAAACCACGCAGCAACATGACAATCGCCACGATGATATACATGATCCCAAGGCGCTTATGGTCGACAGAAGTCAGCCACTCTTTCCACAGGTAAGTCCACTTACCGAAGTAAGTAATCAGGCCAACGAGCGCTAGACCTCCCAAAATAATGCCAGCGATCGTAACCATGATGATAGGTTCATGGAACGGAACTGCATCAAGTGATAATTTTCCGAACATCTTTATTCTTCCTCAACCCCTTTAATGGGCGGATTCCGCGTGGCTCATGTCCATGCCTTCCATACCTTCGTGTGCGCTGTGCTCACCTTCTGGCTGGGTCATGTCCATGCTCTTACCGTGAGCCATAAACTTGTTAATTACATCGGCAAACAAATCGGGTTTCACGTTGGAGAAATATTCCACCTGGTTGTATTCGCTAGGTGCAGCCAGTTTTTCGAACGCAGCCATATCAGACATCGTGTTTGGTGACTGTTTCGCTTTCGCGACCCATTGTTCGAATGCGGCACGATCCGGTGTAGCGATAGCCTTGAACTTCATACCTGAGAACCCCTGGCCGCTATAGCTGGCAGAGATACCGTCATAAGTACCAGGCTCGTTGGCGATCAGATGCAGGCGAGTTTGCATACCGGCCATGGCATAAATCTGACTACCCAGACGTGGAATAAAGAAGGAGTTCATCACGGAGTTGGAGGTCACTTTGAAGTACACCGGAGTGTTCGCCGGGAAGGCGATTTCATTTACGGTAGCAATGCCTTGTTCCGGGTAGATGAAGAACCATTTCCAGTCCATGGAAACCACTTCGATGGTAATTGGCTTCTCGTCGTGCGCCAGCGGTTTGCTTGGCTCAAGAGCGTGAGTGGTTTTCCAGGTCAGTACCGCAAGGAAGATGATGATTAAGATAGGCACCGTCCAGACCACAGCTTCCACTTTATTGGAGTGTGACCAGTTCGGGCTGTACTTCGCATCTTTATTGCTCGCACGGTACTTCCAGGCGAAACCAACAGCCATCAAGATGGCAGGAATAACGACAATCAACATCAGGCCAAATGCCGTCAGTATCAGTGAACGTTGTTCCATACCAATCTGTCCTTTGGGATCTAACAGCGCAGAATTACAACCACTGAGCAATACAGTGCCTGCAAATAATGACAACCATCCCAAACTTTTATTGTATTTCCTGAGTCTCATTTAACGACCTCAATTCCACGGGATCTGGTGGCGTTTAAAGTGTGTGGGCATTTTACGGGAAGGTTACATTGCTGTAAACATGATTAAATTATTGTTACTTTGATTTGGTTGTTTGCTCACATGTGTTGCAAAATATGTCGTGTTGATTTTAAGAAACTGTTGCAAAAGGGCGTTATAACGAAAGGAGACTACAGGAGGGACCAGAAAGGGTAATTGGTATAACCAATGTTAAATAAAACAACTGTTTAACAATTAATTATCATTAAAATGACAATTACATGGGGAGAAAAAGAATACCATTAGCTGAATCGTGTAAGAAAAATAAAACCTATAAATACGATCAATAATTTCAGAAAGCTAAGCCGCACAAAAGAACAAATATTATTAAGTGATGCTGATGTTTATTTAGCCGTAATAATTACACGGAGTGATTACTACAGCTAAATAATATTCACAGGTTACGTCAGGTGTGTTTTACGTAGCGCCAGATAGTCCAGTAAACCGCCAAGCACTACGCCGCCAAGAGCGACTAAAACACCGGCTTCCAACAAGGCTGGCAGGAACGAGAAATGGGTCAAATCCAGCGCGTCCATCGTCAACAGCAGTAACCACACAGCCAGCAGGCAGACGCCCGCCGCCAGAGTCCACGTGGCAAAGGCATAACCTGACGGATATTCGGTACGCGGGATAAAGTCGTTGTTGAGCCGCGTATATTCCAGCGTCTGGCGGCAAACCAGCAGTAAAATAAGTCCGGGGACGGCGGCTGCGACAGAGAACAGATAGAACGTCGACCAGCCGTGAGCTTCAACAAACCAGCCTGCCACGGGGCCTACATAAACCCGACCTACGGCAGAGAGTGCTGAGAGCAGGGCGAACTGAGTAGCGGAAAATGACTTATTACACAGAGTCATTAACAGGGCCACAAACGCCGATGTTCCCATCCCGCCGCACAGGTTTTCGAAAAAGACGGCCGCGCCCATACTGTAGAGATGCTTATCAGTGATGGAAAGCAGCCAGTAACCAGCGTTGGACGCGCCCTGTAAAATACCGAAAATCAGTAGCGCACGGAACAGCGAAAGGCGCTGCATCAAAATACCGCCGTACAAAGCACCAACAATGGTCGCCAGTAAACCGAGCGTTTTGTTAACCACACCCACTTCACCAGCATCAAACCCGACGCCGCGAATTAAAAAGGTGGTTGTCAGACTCATGGCGAAAGCATCACCCAGTTTGTACAGTACGATTAAAAGCAGAATCAACCAGGCGTTATTGCGACCAAAGAAATCACGCAGAGGCGCAACAACGGCTTGCTCCAGTGTTTTCGGTACGGGAATGGTGTCGGTTGGTTCCGGTGCAAGCAATGTCGCGATAATACAAGGGATCAACAGGGCCGCCATCAACCAGTACATGCCTTGCCAGCCCAGCCATTTATCCGCCAGCCATAAAGCCAGACCGCCAGAAACCAGCATCCCCAGACGGTAACCCAGTACGCTGATTGCCGCTCCTGCGCCGCGTTCTTCCGCTGGAAGTACATCCGTTTTCCAGGCATCAAAGACGATATCCTGAGAAGCGGAGCAAAAAGCGATAACCACCGCCAGCGCAGCCATCCAGCGTAGTTGCGTACCCGGTTCAAGAAACCCCATTGCCGCAATCGCCAGTAATAACAGCGTTTGCGTAGCGAGCAGCCAACCGCGTCGCCGACCGAGAAATGGTGGGGTATAGCGATCCATTAACGGCGACCAGAGGAATTTAAATACGTAAGCCTGGCCCACCAGAGAGAAGAAACCAATAGTTTTAAGATCGATATTCTCGACCGTCATCCACGCTTGTAACGTGCCGGATGTCAGGGCGAGGGGGAGCCCGGAAGCAAAACCCAGGATCAGCAAAATGGCTGAACGCGGCTGTTGGAAAATACGTAAATATTGACTGGACATGGGCATCTACAGGCCCGGTTTACGCCGGGCCAGAAGGCAGAAATTAACGTGCGTTCTGCTTGATGAATTCGTGAATGCTGGTGTCCTGAGACATATCAGCGATGGTGTCGGTCAGCACACTGTTAACCGCATCGGCAATGTTTTTGTTGGAGGCCTGGAAAGCGCCTTCAACGTTGTAGCTGGCACGATAGTTTTTGGTCATCTTGTTGCCATTTTGCGCAGTGGCGATGATGGCAATATCCGCTTTGGTAGCAATGTTGTAACGCACATTGCCCTGGGAAACGTCTGCGTACAGTTGGTTAACGATGATTTGCAGATTAACCGGACCATTTGGGCCGACCATATAACCACGTGCGGTCATTTGTTTTTCCAGCACTTCTTGCAGCAGGAAACGCAGATCGCGGGAAGCGGTCAGGGTAACAATCTGGTTGTTGCGGGTGACTTTCGCCAGCGCCTGATCGGCACGCTGATCAGCGCCGTTAATGCTCACGGTGACGCCCATCAAACTTGGATCTTGTTGTGGCAGCGTCATTGTCGGGGAGACATCGATAGTCGTTGGCGGCGTTGCGCACCCCGCAAGCATAAACAGGGCAACTAACGGGAAGAGGATTTGTTTAAACATGTTCTGGCTCTCAGAGACTTGTAAGCGTGTTTGGTAAAAATTCCCGCCATCATAACATTGCCAACGACGAGGGGAAGTGGGTGAGGCATGTAAATTCATCATGTTGACGAAATAATCGCCTTGAGCAAAAGAAACACCGACGCGAAGCCCGTGAATCGATCTTTAAACCAGTAAACTTCATACGCTTGACGGAAAAAACGGGGTGAACGCTAAATATTTGTTGTTAAGCTGTAATGGAAACGGTAAAAGCGGCTAGTATTTAAAGGGATGGGTGACATCTCAGCGTTGTCGGAGGAGATATTTCATGATGATACGTGAGCGGATAGAAGAAAAATTAAGGACGGCGTTCCAACCCGTATTCCTCGAAGTTGTGGATGAAAGCTATCGTCACAATGTCCCGGCCGGCTCTGAAAGCCATTTTAAAGTTGTGCTGGTCAGCGATCGTTTTACGGGTGAACGTTTTCTTAATCGTCATCGAATGATTTACAGTACGTTAGCGGAAGAACTCTCTACTACCGTTCATGCGCTGGCTTTGCATACTTATACCATTAAGGAGTGGGAGGGGCTGCAGGATACGATCTTTGCCTCTCCTCCCTGTCGTGGAGCTGGAAGCATCGCCTAAAAACGCATTTGCAACAGTCAGCGCTTTTCCAGTATGTTGCTAGAGATTTTATGAAAAACGGCCTGCGGGCCGTTTTGTTTTGTCTGGATTTTGTGCTTTTTGCCTGGCATTCAGATGAAAATTGCCCGGGAATTGTGAAAAAATACGCGGCAGCGCGCAATAACCGTTCTCGACTCATATAAGTGATGCCGCTATAATGCCGCGTCTTATTTGAATGTTTCGGGATGATTCTGGTAACAGGGAATGTGATTGATTATAAGAACATCCCGGTTCCGCGAAGCCAACAACCTGTGCTTGCGGGGTAAGAGTTGACCGAGCACTGTGATTTTTTGAGGTAACAAGATGCAAGTTTCAGTTGAAACCACTCAAGGCCTTGGCCGCCGTGTAACGATTACTATCGCTGCTGACAGCATCGAGACCGCTGTTAAAAGCGAGCTGGTCAACGTTGCGAAAAAAGTACGTATTGACGGCTTCCGCAAAGGCAAAGTGCCAATGAATATCGTTGCTCAGCGTTATGGCGCGTCTGTACGCCAGGACGTTCTGGGCGACCTGATGAGCCGTAACTTCATTGACGCCATCATTAAAGAAAAAATCAATCCGGCTGGCGCACCGACCTATGTTCCGGGCGAATACAAGCCGGGTGAAGACTTCACCTACTCTGTAGAATTTGAAGTCTATCCGGAAGTTGAACTGCAGGGTCTGGAAGCGATCGAAGTTGAAAAACCGATCGTTGAAGTGACCGACGCTGACGTTGACGGCATGCTGGATACTCTGCGTAAACAGCAGGCTACCTGGAAAGAAAAAGACGGCGCTGCTGACGCAGAAGACCGCGTTACCATCGATTTCACCGGTTCTGTAGACGGTGAAGAGTTCGAAGGCGGTAAAGCGACTGACTTCGTACTGGCGATGGGGCAGGGCCGCATGATCCCGGGCTTTGAAGACGGTATCAAGGGCCACAAAGCTGGCGAAGAGTTCACTATCGATGTGACCTTCCCGGAAGAGTACCACGCAGAAAACCTGAAAGGTAAGGCAGCGAAATTTGCTATCAACCTGAAGAAAGTTGAAGAGCGTGAACTGCCGGAGCTGACTGCTGAATTCATCAAACGTTTCGGCGTTGAAGATGGTTCCGTAGAAGGTTTGCGTGCTGAAGTGCGTAAAAACATGGAACGCGAGCTGAAGAGCGCAATTCGCAATCGCGTTAAGTCCCAGGCGATTGAAGGTCTGGTAAAAGCTAACGACATCGACGTTCCGGCTGCGCTGATCGACAGCGAAATCGACGTTCTGCGTCGTCAGGCTGCACAGCGTTTCGGCGGCAACGAGAAACAAGCTCTGGAACTGCCGCGTGAACTGTTTGAAGAACAGGCTAAACGTCGTGTTGTAGTTGGCCTGCTGCTGGGCGAAGTTATCCGCACCAACGAGCTGAAAGCTGACGAAGAGCGTGTGAAAGGCCTGATCGAAGAGATGGCTTCTGCGTATGAAGATCCGAAAGAAGTTATTGAGTTCTACAGCAAAAATAAAGAGCTGATGGACAATATGCGTAACGTCGCTCTGGAAGAACAGGCTGTTGAAGCGATTCTGGCGAAAGCGAAAGTGACTGAAAAAGAAACCACTTTCAACGAGCTGATGAACCAGCAGGCGTAATTTACGCAGCGTAAAGCGCTAAATTCGCACAAAGGCCCGTCACCGCCAGGTGGTGGGCTTTTTTTTGTCATGAATATTGCATGGGACCGTGCGAAAACCGCGTTTCGGTGTTAGCGTTACAACAAAAGATTGTTATGCTTGAAATATGGTGATGCCGTACCCATAACACAGGGACTAGCTGATAATCCGTCCATAAGGTTACAATCGGTACAGCAGGTTTTTTCAATTTTATCCAGGAGACGGAAATGTCATACAGCGGCGAACGATATAACTTAGCACCCCATATGGCGCTGGTGCCGATGGTCATTGAACAGACCTCACGCGGCGAGCGCTCTTTTGATATCTATTCTCGTCTACTTAAGGAACGCGTCATTTTTCTGACCGGCCAGGTTGAAGATCACATGGCAAACCTGATTGTGGCGCAGATGCTGTTCCTGGAAGCGGAAAACCCGGAAAAAGATATCTATCTGTACATTAACTCCCCTGGCGGGGTAATCACTGCCGGGATGTCTATCTATGACACCATGCAGTTTATCAAGCCTGATGTCAGCACCATCTGTATGGGCCAGGCGGCCTCAATGGGCGCATTCCTGCTGACAGCCGGGGCAAAAGGTAAACGTTTCTGCCTGCCGAATTCGCGCGTGATGATCCACCAGCCGTTGGGAGGCTATCAGGGTCAGGCGACCGATATCGAAATTCATGCCCGTGAAATTCTGAAAGTTAAAGGGCGTATGAATGAACTTATGGCGCTCCATACGGGTCAATCATTAGAACAGATTGAACGAGACACCGAGCGCGATCGCTTCCTGTCCGCACCTGAAGCGGTGGAATACGGTCTGGTCGATTCGATTCTGACCCATCGTAATTGATGCCAGAGGCGCAACTGTACCGCTATACTTACCCAGAGCGGGCACAACGCTGTAAGCGGCTTGCGCCTGAGAATGGCATTTGCGTCGTCGTGTGCGGCACAAAGAACAAAGAAGAGGTTTTGACCCATGACAGATAAACGCAAAGATGGCTCAGGCAAATTGCTGTATTGCTCTTTTTGCGGCAAAAGCCAGCATGAAGTGCGCAAGCTGATTGCCGGACCATCCGTGTATATCTGCGACGAATGTGTCGATTTATGTAACGACATCATTCGCGAAGAGATTAAAGAAGTAGCACCGCATCGTGAACGCAGTGCGCTGCCGACGCCACATGAAATTCGCAACCACCTGGACGATTACGTTATCGGGCAGGAACAGGCGAAAAAAGTGCTGGCGGTCGCGGTATACAACCACTACAAACGTCTGCGCAACGGCGATACCAGCAATGGCGTCGAGTTGGGCAAAAGTAACATTCTGCTGATTGGCCCGACCGGCTCCGGTAAAACGCTGCTGGCCGAAACGCTGGCGCGCCTGCTGGACGTCCCGTTCACCATGGCCGACGCGACTACCCTGACCGAAGCCGGTTATGTGGGCGAAGATGTTGAAAACATTATTCAGAAGCTGTTGCAGAAGTGCGATTACGACGTACAGAAAGCGCAGCGCGGGATTGTCTACATCGATGAAATCGACAAAATTTCTCGTAAGTCAGACAACCCGTCTATTACCCGTGACGTTTCCGGTGAAGGCGTACAGCAGGCACTGTTGAAACTGATCGAAGGCACGGTTGCCGCCGTTCCACCGCAAGGTGGGCGTAAACATCCGCAGCAGGAGTTCTTGCAGGTTGATACCTCTAAGATCCTGTTTATCTGCGGCGGCGCGTTTGCTGGTCTGGATAAAGTGATTTCCCATCGTGTAGAAACCGGCTCCGGCATTGGTTTTGGCGCGACGGTAAAAGCGAAGTCTGATAAAGCAAGCGAAGGCGAGCTGCTGGCGCAGGTTGAACCGGAAGATTTGATCAAGTTTGGTTTGATCCCTGAGTTCATCGGTCGTCTGCCAGTTGTAGCAACGTTGAATGAACTGAGCGAAGAAGCCCTGATTCAGATCCTTAAAGAGCCGAAAAACGCCCTGACCAAGCAATATCAGGCGCTGTTTAATCTCGAAGGCGTGGAGCTGGAGTTCCGTGACGAGGCGCTGGATGCTATCGCCAGGAAAGCGATGGCGCGTAAAACCGGTGCTCGTGGTCTGCGTTCCATCGTTGAAGCGGCGCTACTCGATACCATGTACGATCTGCCGTCCATGGAAGATGTCGAAAAAGTGGTAATCGATGAATCAGTGATTGAAGGCCAGAGCAAACCGTTGCTGATTTATGGCAAGCCGGAAGCACAGCAGGCTTCTGGTGAATAATTAACCATATTCATACAATTAGTTAACTAAAAAGGGGGGATTTTATCCCCCCTTTCATTTTTCCTCTATTCTCAGCGTTGAATGTGGGGGAAACATCCCCATATACTGACGTACATGTTAATAGATGGCGTGAAGCACAGTCGTGTCATCTGATTACCTGGCGGACATTAAACTAAGAGAGAGCTCTATGAATCCTGAGCGTTCTGAACGCATTGAAATCCCCGTATTGCCGCTGCGCGATGTGGTGGTTTATCCGCACATGGTCATCCCCTTATTTGTCGGACGGGAAAAATCTATCCGTTGTCTGGAAGCGGCGATGGACCATGATAAGAAAATTATGCTGGTCGCGCAGAAAGAAGCCTCAACGGATGAGCCGGGTGTAAACGATCTTTTCACCGTCGGGACCGTGGCCTCTATATTGCAGATGCTGAAACTGCCTGACGGCACCGTCAAAGTGCTGGTCGAGGGGTTACAGCGCGCGCGTATTTCTGCGCTCTCTGATAATGGCGAACATTTTTCTGCGAAGGCGGAGTATCTGGAGTCACCGACCATTGATGAGCGGGAACAGGAAGTGCTGGTGCGTACCGCAATCAGCCAGTTCGAAGGCTACATCAAGCTGAACAAAAAAATTCCACCCGAAGTGCTGACGTCGCTGAACAGCATCGACGACCCGGCGCGCCTGGCGGATACCATTGCCGCGCATATGCCGCTGAAACTGGCTGACAAGCAGTCCGTTCTTGAGATGTCCGACGTGAATGAGCGTCTGGAATATCTGATGGCGATGATGGAATCGGAAATCGATCTGCTGCAGGTTGAGAAACGCATTCGCAACCGCGTTAAAAAGCAGATGGAGAAATCCCAGCGTGAGTACTATCTGAATGAGCAAATGAAAGCGATTCAGAAAGAACTCGGCGAAATGGACGACGCGCCGGACGAAAACGAAGCCCTGAAGCGCAAAATCGACGCGGCGAAAATGCCGAAAGAGGCGAAAGAGAAAGCGGAAGCAGAGCTGCAGAAGCTGAAAATGATGTCTCCGATGTCGGCAGAAGCGACCGTGGTGCGCGGTTATATCGACTGGATGGTTCAGGTGCCGTGGAATGCGCGTAGCAAGGTCAAAAAAGACCTGCGTCAGGCGCAAGAAATCCTTGATACCGACCATTATGGTCTGGAGCGCGTGAAAGATCGCATCCTTGAATATCTCGCGGTTCAAAGCCGTGTCAACAAAATCAAGGGGCCGATTCTCTGTCTGGTTGGGCCGCCGGGGGTAGGTAAAACGTCTCTGGGGCAGTCCATTGCGAAAGCGACCGGACGTAAATATGTCCGTATGGCGTTGGGCGGTGTGCGCGATGAAGCGGAAATTCGTGGTCACCGTCGTACTTACATCGGTTCTATGCCGGGTAAACTAATCCAGAAAATGGCGAAAGTGGGCGTGAAAAACCCGCTGTTCCTGCTGGATGAGATCGACAAAATGTCTTCGGATATGCGTGGCGATCCGGCTTCCGCACTGCTTGAAGTGCTGGATCCAGAACAGAACGTGGCGTTCAGCGACCACTATCTGGAAGTGGATTACGACCTTAGCGATGTGATGTTTGTGGCGACGTCGAACTCCATGAACATTCCGGCGCCGCTGCTGGATCGTATGGAAGTGATTCGCCTTTCTGGTTATACCGAAGATGAAAAACTGAACATCGCTAAACGTCACCTGCTGCCGAAGCAGATTGAGCGTAATGCACTGAAAAAAGGTGAGCTGACCGTCGACGATAGCGCCATTATCGGCATTATCCGTTACTACACGCGTGAGGCTGGCGTGCGTGGTCTGGAGCGTGAAATCTCCAAACTGTGTCGTAAAGCGGTTAAGCAGTTACTGCTCGATAAGTCACTAAAACATATCGAAATTAACGGCGATAATCTGCACGACTATCTTGGCGTACAGCGTTTCGACTATGGTCGCGCGGATAACGAAAACCGCGTTGGTCAGGTTACGGGGCTGGCGTGGACAGAAGTGGGTGGCGACTTGCTGACCATTGAAACTGCATGTGTCCCAGGTAAAGGCAAACTGACCTATACCGGTTCATTGGGTGAAGTTATGCAGGAGTCCATTCAGGCGGCGTTAACTGTGGTTCGCGCGCGTGCAGAAAAACTGGGTATTAACCCTGATTTTTACGAAAAACGCGATATCCACGTGCATGTGCCGGAAGGTGCGACGCCAAAAGATGGTCCGAGTGCTGGTATCGCGATGTGCACCGCACTGGTTTCTTGCCTGACGGGCAACCCGGTTCGCGCCGATGTGGCGATGACAGGGGAGATCACTCTGCGTGGTCAGGTGTTGCCTATCGGCGGTTTGAAAGAAAAACTGCTGGCAGCGCATCGCGGCGGAATTAAAACAGTCTTAATTCCGTTCGAAAACAAACGCGATCTGGAAGAGATCCCGGAGAATGTCATTGCCGATCTGGATATTCATCCGGTGAAGCGTATTGAGGAAGTTCTGACTCTTGCGCTGCAAAATGAACCCTCTGGTATGCAGGTTGTAACCGCAAAATAGTGACCTCGCGCAAAATGCACTAATAAAAACAGGGCTGGCAGGCCAATTCGGACTTGCCAGCCTTTTTTTGTCTCGTTAACTTAGAGGGCGGATTAGGCTTGCCCTTAGTAAGGGGTGTTGTAAGGGGATGGCGGGCCTGATATAACTGCTGCGCGTTCGTATCTTGAAGGATTCAAGTGCGATATAAATTATAAAGAGGAAGAGAAGAGTGAATAAATCTCAATTGATCGACAAGATTGCTGCAGGAGCTGATATCTCTAAAGCTGCGGCTGGCCGTGCGTTAGACGCTATTATTGCTTCCGTAACGGAATCTCTGAAAGAAGGGGATGATGTAGCGCTGGTAGGTTTTGGTACTTTTGCCGTTAAAGAGCGTGCTGCCCGTACTGGCCGCAACCCGCAGACCGGTAAAGAGATCACCATTGCTGCCGCTAAAGTACCGAGCTTCCGTGCAGGCAAGGCACTGAAAGACGCGGTAAACTAAGCGTTGTCCCCTGAGGGGATGTGACGAAGTTCAAGGGCGCATCTACTGATGTGCCTTTTTTATTTGTATTCCGTGACTTTCTGCGTGTTGTGGGCTGACAATTGCCCCCGTTTCTTGTCACAATAGGCCTTTGCGCGCAGCGATACGCTGCGTGAGGTATACAGTCACCTACAGCGGAGTGTTGTTACACCATGATGGACAGCTTACGCACGGCTGCAAACAGTCTCGTGCTCAAGATTATTTTCGGTATCATTATCGTGTCGTTTATTTTGACCGGCGTGAGTGGTTACCTGATTGGCGGAGGCAATAACTACGCCGCAAAAGTGAATGACCAGGAAATCAGCCGTGGTCAGTTCGAGAACGCTTTTAATAGCGAGCGTAATCGCATGCAGCAACAACTGGGCGACCGATACTCTGAACTGGCGGCGAACGAAGGTTACATGAAAACGTTGCGTCAGCAGGTGCTGAATCGTCTGATCGACGAGGCGCTGCTGGATCAGTACGCCCACGAACTGAAACTGGGTATCAGCGATGAGCAGGTTAAACAGGCTATTTTCGCAACCCCAGCTTTCCAGGTTGACGGCAAATTCGATAACAGCCGCTATAACAGCATCCTCAACCAAATGGGGATGAGCGCCGATCAATACGCGCAAGCATTACGCAATCAGCTGACAACTCAACAGCTGATTAACGGCGTTGCCGGCACCGACTTTATGCTGAAAGGTGAAACCGATGAACTGGCAGCGCTGGTCGCTCAACAACGCGTAGTGCGTGAAGCAACTATTGATGTTAACGCGCTGGCGGCTAAGCAGGCAGTGACCGAACAGGAAATCGCCAGCTACTACGAGCAAAACAAAAACAATTTCATGACGCCGGAACAATTCCGCGTGAGCTATATCAAGCTGGACGCTGCGACGATGCAGCAACCGGTTAGCGATGCGGATATCCAGAGCTACTATGATCAACATCAGGATCAGTTCACTCAGCCACAGCGTATGCGCTACAGCATCATCCAGACTAAAACTGAAGATGAAGCGAAAGCTGTACTTGCTGAGCTGAATAAAGGTGGTGATTTTGCTGCCCTGGCGAAAGAGAAATCAGCCGATATTATCTCTGCCCGTAATGGCGGCGATATGGGGTGGTTAGAAGATGCCACTGTCCCGGACGAGCTGAAAAATGCTGGCCTGAAAGAAAAAGGACAACTTTCTGGCGTTATCAAATCCTCGGTGGGTTTCTTGATTGTGCGTCTGGATGACGTTCAGCCAGCGAAAGTGAAGTCATTAGACGAAGTGCGTGATGACATCGCGGCAAAAGTGAAACACGAAAAAGCCCTGGATGCTTACTATGCGCTGCAACAGAAAGTCAGCGATGCGGCGAGCAATGACACCGAATCTCTGGCTGGCGCAGAACAGGCGGCGGGCGTGAAAGCGACGCAAACGGGTTGGTTTAGCAAGGATAATCTGCCGGAAGAGTTAAACTTTAAACCCGTTGCGGACGCGATCTTCAACGGTGGTCTGGTTGGTGAAAACGGCGCTCCGGGTATCAACTCTGACATCATCACTGTAGACGGCGATCGCGCGTTCGTCCTGCGTATCAGCGAACACAAACCGGAAACGGTTAAACCGTTGGCAGATGTTCAGGAACAGGTTAAGGCGATGGTTCAGCACAATAAAGCGGAACAGCAGGCGAAACTGGATGCTGAAAAACTGCTGGTTGAGCTGAAAGCAGGCAAAGGTGCGGAAGCTATGCAGGCGGCAGCTCTGAAATTTGGCGAGCCGAAAACCTTAAACCGTTCTGGTCAGGACCCGATTAGCCAGGCGGCGTTTGCTCTGCCTCTGCCAACTCAGGACAAACCGAGCTATGGTATGGCGACCGATATGCAAGGCAATGTCGTTCTTCTGGCGCTGGATGAAGTGAAACAAGGCTCAATGCCGGAAGAGCAGAAAAAAGCGATGGTGCAGGGGATCACCCAGAACAACGCACAAATCGTCTTTGAAGCGCTGATGAGTAACCTGCGCAAAGAGGCGAAAATCAAAATTGGCGATGCGCTGGAACAGCAATAATCCTGAAGACGCCTCGCAAAAAAATGCGTTGCAACTGTAACAAGAAAAGGTCGCTTTCGCGGCCTTTTCCATTTCTGAACATTGCCATTTGTTTCCTGTTTTCACTCCCGTTAAGGTGATTCCACTGTTAACAAACAAGGAGAAAACAGTATGAAACACGGAATCAAAGCTCTGCTCATTACCCTTTCCCTGGCCTGTGCCGGAATGTCTCATAGTGCACTGGCGGCAGCTCCTGCGGTGAAAAGTTCGGCGGTAGAAACCAAAGCAGATGCGCCTGCTACGGCCCAAAACAAAGCGCTGGCTCCTGCGAAAGCCAGCGATGAAGAAGGTACCAGGGTCAGTATTAACAACGCCACGGCAGAAGAGTTAGCCCGTGCTATGAATGGCGTTGGTCTGAAGAAGGCGCAGGCGATCGTCAGTTATCGGGAAGAGTACGGTCCGTTTAAAACGGTGGAGGATTTAAAACAGGTTCCGGGAATGGGCAATTCGCTGGTGGAACGTAACCTGGCAATATTAACCCTGTAATTAATTTGCATAGTGGCAATTTTTTGCCAGACTGAAGAGGTCATACCAGTTATGACCTCTGTACTTATCACAGTTCTTATAACAACAACGTAAGGCTATTGCGCTATGCAAACACAAATCAAAGTTCGTGGATATCATCTCGATGTCTATCAACACGTCAATAACGCTCGCTATCTGGAGTTTCTCGAAGAAGCCCGCTGGGATGGGCTGGAAAACAGCGACAGCTTTCAGTGGATGACTGCTCATAACATCGCTTTTGTGGTGGTCAATATCAATATTAACTATCGCCGCCCGGCGGTATTAAGCGACCTGTTAACTATCACCAGTCAGTTGCAGCAATTAAATGGTAAAAGCGGCATTTTAAATCAGGTCATTACCCTTGAACCGGAGGGGCAGGTGGTGGCAGACGCGCTTATCACCTTTGTCTGTATCGATCTCAAAACGCAGAAAGCTTTAGCTCTGGAAGGGGAATTGCGCGAAAAGCTGGAACAGATGGTGAACTAAAGGGACTATGGCGCCGGATGCAGTGCTGTGGCGGCTTATCCGGCTTACAAGCAAAATCGTAGGCCGAATAAGGTATTCGCGCCGTATCCGGCGACACTCGAGATAATTACTTCAATCCGGTCTTCTGTTTCATCGCCGCCATCACCGCCGGTTTATCGGCCAGATAATGATTCAACCCGTTGGCGCGTAAGTTACACGCTGCACAATGGCCGCAACCGTCGCCTTTTATGCCGTTGTAGCAGGTCAGGGTTTCGCTACGCACTAAATCCAGCTTGCCGTAATAATCCGCCAGCGCCCAGGTTTCTGCTTTATCAATCCACATCAGCGGCGTTTCAAAACGAATATCTTTCGCCATACCCAGACTGACGGCGTGGTTCAACGCTTTCACGAATTCATCGCGGCAATCCGGGTAGCCGGAGAAGTCTGTTTCGCAGACACCGGTAATCACAGCTTCCGCCTTCACCTGATACGCATAAATTGCTGCCAGAGTCAGGAATAAAATATTGCGCCCCGGCACAAAGGTATTAGGAATGCCATCGGCGTCAGGTTCATAATCGGGCACCGGAATACTGTCACGCGTCAGGCTGCTGACAGCCAGTTGGTTAAGCAGCGTCACATCCAGCACTTTATGCGCGCGCGCGCCCAGTTTCAGCGCCAGCTCGCGAGCGACGTCTATCTCTGCGCGATGGCGCTGACCGTAATCAAACGTCACGCAATGGACTTCATCGTATTGCTGTAATGCCTGCACCAGACATGTGGTGGAATCCTGGCCTCCACTGAACACAACGACAGCACGTTTCATAAATCATCCTGCTAAATCAATAAAAGCGTTATGGTAACGCTTGCGGGTAACCCCGACCAGCGCTTCATTGCGACGGCGCGGGAAGCCAGGCTTCGGTAAATTCAAACCAGCCACGTGGTGTCAGACGGACACCGTTCACACCGGGCGGCGCGCTGATACGGTAATGATAGTTAAACAGCGGCGTCAGCGTGGCGTCGTCCATTAGCTGGTTAAACACCGTTTTCAGGGCGTTATGCCGATTTTCCTCATCAGGCATAATTTGCACGGCATCCAGCGTCGATTGCAGATGCGTATATGCGCTGGCAGTGAAAACATGCGGCCACAGAGGATCACAACGCAGCCATTGTTCAAGGGTATATTCTGGTGCCTCGCCAATCAGCCTGTCGCCCATCATCAAATCTGCCTGTGTCAGTGAAGCGGCATCGTCCCAGCTTTTCGCGTTATGAAAAATGATTTTTAGTTCACAACCTTCTGCCGCCAGTGTTGCTCGTAACTGTTCCGCCATGGCATGAAGTTCCACTGGCAGGTGATAAACCAGTGTCAATGTTTCTGGGAGTTTGACTTCTACTGGCACTTCCCACTGTGGAATAGTCCAGCCTGGCAGCAATGCATGACTGGCGGTGATCAGATTTTCTCCGACTTCTAATGTTTGTAATAGACCGGATTGATGAATGATGGCGATCACTTTTCGCGCCTGCCAGAGAGTAAGTCTGGCGCTTTTACGTAATGTTAAATAGCAAAACCCCAAACTAATACCGCTACTGACCGGGCTGACCATCGGTAAATCTTCAGGTTTGCCGATGGTGATTTGTACCGGATGCCGACAACTGGTACCCAAATCTTTTTCAAAAAGCGGAGGGGTTATCCAGTACTCAACCGCTTTTAGCAGCGGATGACGTAAATGGTAATAATCATGGCTTTCCAGTCGCACCAGTTCTGGAGTGAATTGTGTTAAGCGGAAAGGACCGGTTCCGACTTGCGGGAATTGTGGATGCGCCAGATGGCTGCAATAGCTTGCCAGCCGGTGCGCCAGCCAGTAATCGGGACGATGTAAAAAGAAAGTCAGGCACTGTGGATGGGTAACTTCTATATGTCGCACACTGATAAATAATTTATCCAACGCAGGCTGTTGTAGCAGCATCGACAATCGCTGGTGCAGTTGCGAGGCTTTTACCGCATCGCCGTTATGCCAGTGTAGTGTTGAGCGAAGATAAAAATCCCAACGTAGTCCGTCAGCAGATGCTTCCCAGTGATGCGCTAAGTCGCCAACAGGGCGTTGCGTATTGTTATCGAAACGGGTCAGGCCGGAAAAAATTTGTCCAGCAAGATGTTGCTCGGCACGACCGGGTAAAAATCCCGGTTGCAATGGTTCGAGTGGGCGATAATAGGGAATACGCAGAGTTGGCGTATCGTTTTGCCATTGCCCGCCCATAAACGGTTGTAACAACGTGCGCAGTTCGCCAGGGGCCAGTTGTGCCAGCTCCAGCACATCTTGCTGTTTTCCGGTTTCCAGCGCCTGTTCTATCATCGTGTTGCGCAGGGATTCCGGTGTCACCAGAAAACGCAGTTGCCCGCGTTTTCCGCGTCCTGACTGTGCCTGCCATTCCAGCCATCCCGCGTCCTGCGCCTGGCGTAATAATGTACGCACATGACGTTCGCTGCAAAAACAGCGCTCAGCCAGTTCGCTGACTGTCACGGATTGCGGCCTTCCGGCAGAAGGTTGCCACAGACGCTGATACTGGTTAAGACGGTTAAGCAATCGCATATAAACCCGGAACAATATTATTTAACTATTCACTATTACTTCCGTATATATCAGGTGATACTCAATCACCATTAACCGTGTCACAGAGTGGAGAAAGAAATGGCTCGTCTGGCAGCATTTGATATGGACGGCACGTTATTGATGCCTGACCATCATTTAGGTGAGAAAACGCTTTCTACTCTGGCGCGTTTGCGTGACCGTGATATTACTCTCACGTTCGCAACAGGCCGTCATGCGTTGGAAATGCGCCATATTCTCGGTACCTTCGCGCTGGACGCCTATTTGATTACCGGCAATGGTACGCGTGTGCATTCGCAAGAAGGCGATCTTCTTTATCGCGATGATCTTCCCGCGGATGTAGCAGAGCGAGTGCTGCACCAGAAATGGGATACCCAGGCAAGTATGCATATTTTCAATGACGATGGCTGGTTTACCGGACAAGAGATGCCGTCATTGTTACAGGCTTTTGTGTATAGCGGTTTTCGTTACCAGATTATCGATGTTAAAAAAATGCCGCTTGATCGCGTCACCAAGATCTGTTTCTGCGGCGATCACGACGATCTTACGCGCTTGCAGATCCAGCTACACGAAGCCTTAGGCGACCGCGCGCATTTATGTTTTTCCGCGATTAATTGTCTGGAAGTATTGCCAGTAGGGTGTAATAAAGGCGCTGCGCTGGCGGTGCTTGCTGACCATTTAGGATTTTCTCTGCGTGACTGCATGGCCTTTGGCGATGCAATGAACGATCGTGAAATGCTGGGCAGCGTTGGTAACGGCTTTATTATGGGTAATGCAATGCCACAGTTACTCGCGGAACTTCCTCATTTACCGGTGATTGGACACTGCCGAAATCAGGCTGTCTCTCACTATTTGACGCACTGGCTGGACAATCCACATCTACCTTATTCCCCCGAATAACGAGATCTCTTCCAGCACCGGGCAGTAGCCCGGTTTTTTTTCTTCTATTTTGTCATTTTGTGCAGTAACGGATAAAGCGCACGGAATAAATTGTCGCTATTTCGCCTTTAAAATAGAATAAAAAGAGAAAAAAATTCTCTGCGGGCCGAATATGTTAGATAAAATAGACCGTAAACTGCTGGCCCTGTTACAGCAGGATTGCACCCTCTCTTTGCAGGCGTTGGCAGAAGCCGTTAATCTGACAACGACCCCCTGCTGGAAGCGTCTGAAACGACTGGAAGATGATGGTATTCTTCTCGGTAAAGTCGCTTTGCTGGACCCGGAAAAAATTGGTCTGGGTCTGACGGCTTTTGTGCTGATTAAAACGCAGCATCACAGCAGCGAATGGTATTGCCGCTTCGTCACGGTTGTAACGGAAATGCCGGAAGTGCTTGGGTTTTGGCGCATGGCGGGCGAATACGATTATCTGATGCGCGTCCAGGTCGCGGACATGAAACGTTACGACGAGTTTTATAAGCGTCTGGTGAATAGTGTTCCGGGACTGTCGGATGTCACTTCCAGTTTCGCGATGGAACAGATTAAATACACCACCTCGTTACCCATCGAATAATTATCCAGAATCAGGTCAGGACAAAACGCGTGCGATTATTTGCTCAACTAAGCTGGTATTTCCGTCGGGAATGGCGTCGCTATCTCGGGGCTGTCGCCTTGCTTATCATTATCGCTATGCTGCAACTGATCCCGCCGAAAGTGGTCGGTATTGTTGTTGATGGCGTGACGGAACGGCACTTTACCACCGGGCAAATCCTGATGTGGATAGCTACCATGGTGTTGATTGCGGTTGTTGTTTATCTACTGCGCTATGTCTGGCGCGTACTGTTGTTCGGTGCTTCTTATCAGCTGGCGGTGGAGCTGCGGGAAGATTACTACCGTCAGCTGAGCCGTCAACATCCAGAGTTTTACCTTCGTCACCGGACAGGCGACTTAATTGCACGTGCGACAAATGACGTCGATCGTGTGGTGTTCGCTGCCGGGGAAGGGGTATTAACGCTGGTTGATTCGCTGGTGATGGGCTGCGCGGTATTAATTATGATGTCGACGCAAATTAGCTGGCAGTTAACTTTAATCGCGCTGTTGCCGATGCCGGTGATGGCGATCATGATTAAACGTAACGGCGACGCTTTACATGAGCGCTTTAAGCTGGCGCAGGCGGCTTTTTCCAGCCTCAACGACCGCACCCAGGAGAGTCTTACCAGCATTCGCATGATCAAAGCCTTTGGTCTGGAGGATCGCCAGTCGGCGTTATTTGCCGCGGATGCCGAAGATACGGGTAAGAAAAACATGCGTGTGGCGCGGATCGACGCCCGATTCGATCCAACTATTTATATTTCCATCGGCATGGCGAATTTGTTGGCAATAGGTGGCGGTAGCTGGATGGTGGTGCAGGGTAGCTTAACGCTGGGCCAGCTTACCAGCTTTATGATGTATCTTGGCTTGATGATCTGGCCGATGCTGGCGCTGGCATGGATGTTTAACATTGTGGAACGCGGTAGCGCGGCATATAGCCGCATTCGCGCAATGCTGGCCGAAGCGCCGGTGGTTAACGACGGTAGCGAGAAAGTGCCGGAAGGGCGCGGAGAACTGGATGTCGCTATTCATCAGTTTACTTATCCACAAACTCACCATCCTGTACTGGAGAATGTGAACTTTGCGCTGAAACCTGGTCAGATGTTGGGGATCTGTGGGCCAACGGGCTCAGGTAAAAGTACCGTTCTGTCATTAATTCAACGCCATTTCGACGTTACCGAGGGCGACATTCGTTTCCATAATATCCCCCTGACCCGGCTGCAACTTGATAGCTGGCGTGGGCGTCTGGCGGTGGTTAGCCAGACGCCGTTCCTCTTTTCCGACACCGTTGCTAATAACATCGCGCTAGGTTGCCCTAATGCAACGCAACAAGAAATTGAACATGTAGCGCGGTTAGCCAGCGTACATGACGATATTTTACGTCTGCCGCAGGGGTACGACACGGAAGTTGGCGAGCGCGGCGTGATGCTTTCCGGTGGGCAAAAACAGCGTATTTCCATTGCCCGGGCGTTGCTGGTGAATGCGGAAATCCTCATTCTGGATGATGCGCTTTCAGCAGTGGACGGACGTACGGAGCACCAGATCCTGCATAATCTGCGCCAGTGGGGGCAGGGACGAACGGTGATTATCAGCGCTCATCGTCTTTCTGCGTTGACGGAAGCGAGTGAAATTATTGTGATGCAGCACGGACATATCGCTCAGCATGGAGATCACGATACGCTGGCACAGCAAAGCGGCTGGTATCGCGATATGTATCGTTATCAACAACTGGAAGCGGCGCTTGATGACGCTCCAGAAATTCATGAGGAGGCCGCTGATGCGTAGTTTTAGCCAACTCTGGCCGACTCTGAAACGCCTGCTGGCTTACGGTTCGCCGTGGCGCAAACCGCTGGGCGTCGCCGTGGTGATGATGTGGGCTGCGGCAGCGGCAGAAGTGAGTTGCCCGCTGCTTATTAGCTACTTTATCGACAATATGGTAGCGAAAAATAATCTGCCGCTGAAAGTGGTTGCCGGATTGGCGGCAGCGTATGTCGGGCTGCAACTGTTTGCTGCCGGACTGCACTACGCGCAGTCGCTGCTGTTTAACCGGGCGGCGGTTGGCGTGGTACAACAGTTGCGAACGGATGTGATGGATGCCGCCCTGCGCCAGCCGTTAAGTGAGTTTGATACCCAGCCGGTTGGACAGGTTATTTCTCGGGTGACTAATGACACCGAGGTGATCCGCGATCTTTACGTTACCGTGGTGGCTACCGTTTTGCGCAGCGCCGCGTTGGTGGGCGCCATGCTGGTGGCGATGTTCAGCCTCGACTGGCGCATGGCGCTGGTGGCGATTCTGATTTTTCCGGTGGTGTTGGTCGTGATGGTGATATACCAGCGTTACAGCACGCCTATTGTCCGCCGAGTACGCGCTTATCTGGCCGATATCAATGATGGATTTAACGAAGTTATCAACGGTATGAGCGTCATTCAGCAGTTTCGCCAGCAGGCGCGATTTGGCGAACGTATGGGCGAGGCAAGTCGTTCGCACTATATGGCGCGGATGCAGACTCTGCGACTGGACGGCTTTTTGTTACGACCATTGCTTAGTATGTTTTCGTCGCTCATTCTTTGTGGCTTATTGATGTTGTTTGGCTTCTCCGCCAGCGGCACCATTGAGGTGGGCGTGCTGTATGCATTTATTAGTTATCTGGGGCGCTTAAACGAACCACTCATCGAACTAACCACTCAACAGGCGATGTTGCAACAGGCCGTGGTGGCAGGTGAACGCGTGTTCGAATTGATGGACGGTCCGCGCCAGCAATATGGTCATGATGATCGCCCGCTAAAGAGTGGCACGATAGGCGTTGATAACGTGTCGTTTGCTTACCGTGGCGACAATATGGTGTTGAAAAATATTCATCTCACTGTTTCTTCACGTAGTTTTGTTGCGCTGGTAGGGCATACCGGTAGCGGCAAAAGTACCCTCGCCAGTTTGTTAATGGGCTATTACCCACCGACTGAAGGTGAAATTTGTCTTGATGGACGCCCACTAAGTTCACTAAGTCATAACGCATTACGCCAGGGCGTGGCGATGGTGCAGCAAGATCCCGTTGTGCTGGCGGATACTTTCCTCGCTAACGTAACGCTGGGGCGCGACATTTCCGAAGAGCGTGTCTGGCAGGCGCTGGAAACCGTTCAACTGGCAGAGCTGGCGCGCAGCATGAGCGATGGTATTTATACACCGTTGGGTGAGCAGGGCAATAATCTCTCGGTCGGGCAAAAGCAGTTGCTGGCGCTGGCGCGTGTACTGGTTGAAACGCCGCAGGTGTTGATTCTGGATGAGGCGACCGCCAGCATTGACTCTGGCACTGAACAGGCGATCCAACATGCGCTGGCAGCGGTGCGTGAACACACGACGCTGGTTGTTATAGCCCACCGTTTATCGACTATTGTCGATGCCGATACCATTTTGGTGCTTCATCGTGGTCAGGTTGTAGAACAGGGGACTCACCAGCAACTGCTGGCGGCCCAGGGGCGCTACTGGCAGATGTATCAACTGCAACTTGCAGGAGAGGAATTGGCTGCCAGCGTACGCGAAGAGGAATCACTGAGCGCCTGATTCGCACGAAATTTCAGCGTTGGTGCAAAAATGTAACGCACTATGCACTGCCATAGTGCGTTTTTGTTTTCACTCTCTTGCCATTGCCGCTTTCTCTCTCGTTTTTTACTCCTGGCATACTGCTTGCAATACCTTCTTCGTGTCGCAGAACTATTAGCGAATTCTGAACGGAGGGGATCTATGAAGCTGGTGACCGTGATAATCAAACCATTCAAGCTGGAAGACGTTCGTGAGGCATTATCTTCCATTGGCATTCAGGGGCTGACTGTCACCGAAGTGAAAGGTTTCGGACGTCAGAAGGGCCATGCCGAGCTGTACCGTGGCGCGGAATACAGCGTCAATTTCCTGCCTAAAGTAAAAATCGATGTGGCGATTGCCGATGATCAACTTGATGAGGTGATCGATATCGTCAGCAAGGCGGCTTACACCGGAAAGATTGGCGACGGCAAAATCTTTGTCGCTGAATTGCAACGCGTCATTCGTATTCGTACCGGCGAAGCCGACGAAGCGGCGCTGTAATCTCTGGCACATACAGCAACAGGAACGAAAAATGAAGATAGCGACGATAAAAACTGGGCTTGCTTCACTGGCGCTGATGCCGGGGCTGGTAATGGCGGCACCTGCGGTAGCCGATAAAGCCGACAATGCGTTTATGATGATTTGTACTGCGCTGGTGCTGTTTATGACCATTCCGGGGATTGCCCTGTTTTACGGTGGGTTGATTCGCGGCAAAAATGTGCTGTCGATGTTGACGCAAGTGACCGTGACGTTTGCGCTGGTTTGTATTTTGTGGGTGGTGTATGGCTACTCGCTGGCGTTTGGCGAGGGGAACAACTTTTTTGGCAACATTAACGGGTTGATGTTGAAAAATATTGAGCTGACCGCAGTGATGGGCAGTATTTATCAGTACATCCACGTTGCGTTTCAGGGATCGTTTGCCTGTATTACTGTGGGCCTGATCGTCGGAGCGCTGGCAGAACGAATCCGCTTCTCAGCTGTGTTGATTTTCGTGGTGGTATGGCTGACGCTCTCTTACATTCCGATTGCACACATGGTCTGGGGCGGAGGTTTGCTGGCTTCTCACGGCGCTCTGGATTTTGCGGGCGGCACAGTAGTACACATTAACGCCGCAATCGCCGGTCTGGTGGGCGCGTATCTGATAGGCAAGCGCGTGGGCTTCGGCAAAGAGGCGTTTAAACCGCACAACCTGCCGATGGTCTTTACCGGTACTGCCATTCTCTATATCGGTTGGTTTGGCTTTAACGCCGGGTCCGCAGGCACGGCGAATGAAATTGCGGCGCTGGCATTTGTGAATACGGTGGTAGCAACGGCGGCGGCAATTCTTGGCTGGATCTTCGGCGAATGGGCGCTGCGTGGTAAACCGTCGCTGCTGGGGGCGTGTTCTGGCGCGATTGCCGGTCTGGTCGGTGTGACGCCAGCCTGTGGCTATATTGGTGTTGGCGGCGCGTTGATTATCGGCGTGGTAGCTGGTCTGGCGGGCTTGTGGGGCGTTACTATGCTTAAACGCCTGTTGCGGGTCGATGATCCCTGTGATGTCTTCGGTGTGCACGGTGTTTGTGGCATTGTCGGCTGTATCATGACCGGGATTTTCGCCGCCAGCTCGCTGGGTGGTGTGGGCTTCGCTGAGGGGGTGACAATGGGGCATCAGTTGCTGGTTCAGCTGGAAAGCATCGCCATTACCATCGTCTGGTCTGGTGTGGTGGCGTTTATAGGCTACAAACTGGCGGATCTGACGGTTGGCCTACGCGTACCGGAAGAGCAGGAGCGCGAAGGACTGGACGTCAACAGTCACGGCGAAAATGCCTACAACGCGTAACCAGCAATCAAACGCCAGTTTGCCTGATGCGCTGCGTTTATCAGGCCTACAATAAAAATCACAATTTATTGAGTTTATAAGGATTGCCAGGCCGAATAAGGTATTTACGCCGCATCCGGCATCAACAAAGAGCACGTTACCAACTATCTGGCAGCCGGGTGGTTTTCACCTCCGGCTGCTTTTTTAATTGTGATTACGCATTACCCCTTCCTGAACGGTCGAGGCAACTAACACGCCATCCTGGGTGTAAAACTCTCCGCGTACAAATCCGCGGGCACTGGATGCTGATGTGCTCTCCACGTTATACAACAGCCACTCATTTAAATTAAATGGCCGATGGAACCACATCGAATGGTCGATGGTGGCAATCTGAATCCCCGGCTCGAGAAAACCGATGCCGTGCGGCTGTAGGGCGACGGGCAGGAAGTTCAGATCAGAAGCGTAACCGAGCAAATACTGATGAACGCGCAGATCATCCGGTACGTTGCCATTCGCGCGGATCCATACCTGACGATGCGGTTCTGCGACGTGACCTTTCAACGGGTTATGAAACTCTACAGGACGCACTTCCAGCGGACGATCGCAAATAAATTTATCTTTCAATACTGGCGGCAGAAGGTGCGCCAGCGACTGGGCGATTTGCGTTTCCGATGGCAGACCATCAGGTGAGGGAGCAGGTGGCATCGTTTTTTGATGTTCAAATCCGGCTTCCGGCGCCTGGAAAGAGGCGGTCATATAAAAGATGGGTTTACCATTTTGAATAGCCGCTACCCGACGGGCGCTAAAACTGTTGCCATCGCGCAGTGTTTCCACATCATAAATTATTGGGTTTTGACTATCGCCAGGGCGAAGAAAGTAGCTGTGGAATGAATGTACCAGACGTTCTTCGGGGACCGTCTCTTTTGCAGCATATAGTGCCTGACCCACGACCTGACCGCCAAAGACCTGGCGTAAACCTAAATCTTCACTCTGGCCGCGAAAGAGTCCTTCCTCAATTTTTTCCAGATTTAACAATGTCAGCAAATTTTTTAAGGCCTGACTCATATTAACTCTCCAGTAACAAAGCTGCCGTAGCAAGCCAAAGTGAGTTGAGTATAACGCAATTTTGTCACTGGTCCGATGGGTGCAATAGTCTGAATTACTGACTAAATGCAGGCGTAAATACGTGATGTGTGCCACACTTATTGATGTTAATGTTTTGTTAATCAATCCCCGGTAAGGAAAGCAGCCTGCTGGCGCATTGATTATAAGGAGAAGTGAATGAAACTCGTGCACATGGTTAGTGGTTTAGCGGTTGCCATTGCGCTAGCGGCTTGCGCAGATAAAAACGCGGATATCCAGACGCCAGCGCCTGCTGCAAATACCTCTATTGCAGCGACACAGCAACCTGCTATTCAGCAACCGAATGTTTCCGGTACCGTTTGGATCCGTCAGAAAGTCGCATTGCCGCCCGACGCGGTGCTGACCGTGACACTTTCTGACGCATCGTTAGCGGATGCGCCGTCAAAAGTGCTGGCGCAGAAAGCGGTGCGAACCGAAGGTAAACAGTCACCGTTCAGTTTTGTTCTGCCGTTTAACCCGGCGGATGTGCAGCCGAAAGCACGTATTCTGCTGAGTGCGGCGATTACCGTGAATGATAAACTGATGTTTATCACCGATACCGTTCAGCCGGTGATCAATCAGGGCGGGACCCGGGCCGACCTGACATTGGTGCCGGTTCAGCAAACTGCTGTACCGGTTCAGGCTAGCGGTGGCGCAACGACTACCGTACCTTTGACTTCACCAACTCAGGTGAATCCATCTTCGGCAGTTCCGGCGCCAGCGCAATATTAAACGCAGTAACCCTCTCTACCCGGAGAGGGTTAATAGTTCCAGCGATAACGCTGTAAGTCGATTTGCCCGCTTCCTGATACCATCACACCTTCTGCCAGTAATGCCTGTCGTTGACGCTGTAAATCCGGTCCAGTTAGCGAAATTGTGCCATGACGATTAACTACCCGATGCCAGGGTAAGGTGCTGCCTTCGGGGAGACGCTTTAACACACCACCCACCTGGCGCGCGGCGCGGGGAGAGCCTGCCAGTCTGGCGACATCGCCGTAGGTGGTTACATAGCCTTCTGGAATGGCGGCAACAATTTGCCAGACGCGCTGGGGAAATGAGTCTTCTTTTTCCATCTTTTCTTCCTGAGGTAATCTTCCAGCATAATCTGGAAAAACGCCCGAGTGAAGTCGCATTGCGCAAGAAACCAGCATCCGGTACGCAATGGGTTGCAATTAGCGGGGGCAGCAGTGATAATGCGCCTGCGCGTTGATTTTCAACGCTCTCAATGGGGGCTCTGTTGGTTCTCCCGCAACGCTACTCTGTTTACCAGGTCAGGTCCGGAAGGAAGCAGCCAAGGCAGATGACGCGTGTGCCGGGATGTAGCTGGCAGGGCCCCCACCCATTTCTGCCGTCCCTGCCGTTTCGTCAAAAAATCCCAATGAGTCTAAACTTTAACCACGACTGACGCCGCAAGAATTGTCTGGCTGCGCAGTGCGCTTCGGAGGTCTTTCTGATGAAGTATGTTGATGGTTTTGTGGTTGCTGTGCCTGCCGAAAATAAAGAAGCCTATCGAGAAATGGCCGCTAAGGCGGCACCGCTGTTTAAAGAGTTTGGCGCACTTCGCATTGTTGAATGCTGGGCCAGCGATGTGCCGGATGGCAAGGTGACTGATTTTCGTATGGCGGTAAAGGCGAAAGAGAATGAAGAAGTGGTTTTTAGCTGGATTGAATACCCTTCAAAAGAGGTCCGCGACGCGGCCAATAAAAAAATGATGTCTGACCCGCGAATGAAAGAATTCGGCGAGTCTATGCCATTTGATGGTAAGCGAATGATTTATGGTGGATTCGAGTCAATCATCGACGAGTAGCCCGGCGGGCTGTGCGGCGTGCCGCCAGCCCCTAAATTTACAGGTGTTGTTCTGCCCAACGAATGAAATCTTCTTTTGGTAAGGCCTTGCTGTACAACCAGCCCTGACCGTAATGAACGCCATGTTGACGTAACCACTCTTCTTGTTTGCTGGTTTCTATCCCTTCCGCCACCATTTTCAGATTCAGCGTTTTTGCCATTTCGATGATATGTGGCGTGACATTTTTATATTCCAGCGCATCAACGAAAGACTTATCTATCTTCAGAATGTCGACATCCAGATCCTGCAAATAACTCAAACTCGAGTAGCCGGTACCAAAGTCATCGAGATAAATATCATGTCCTGCCTGACGGTATCTGGCGATGATTGGCGCGCTGGTTTTAGGATCGGCAAACTCACGCTCCGTGAGTTCAAGGGCGATTTGTTTGGGATTGACCTGGTAACGATGGATCATTTCCCGCAAGAGGTACGGAATTTTTTCCGAGGTGAGTACTGTGGATTCAAGATTTATTGAAATATGTTGATCCGGGTGCTGGTGTAGCCAGCTACCCATATCTTCAAAGACGCTTCTGATAATCAACAAGGTCAGCGGTTCGGAAAGTCCGGTTTGCTGCGATAGTGGAATAAATATCTCCGGCGACAGCCATGAGCCGTCAGTTTGTGGCCAGCGAGCCAGAGCTTCAGCCCCCACGATTTTTCCGCTACTTAAAGAGACAATCGGCTGATAATGTACACAAATATCATGGTTTTCAATGGCATCTTGCAAACGGTAATGCGGAGACTGAACCCGACGTAAAATTCGTAACACAAACATTGCCGCCAACAGGCCAATTAACAGCCCAACAGGCAGCCAAATAAAGACCTGGCGATGCCAGCCTTTTTGCATTAGCTGCGTGGAGGCCCAGGTAATGATCGAAATATTCATCTCCGGGAAGGGCTGGATATTGTAAATGATTCCGTTGCTTTCAACATGCTCACCGGTTTTTTCTTGTAGTCGGGTGATTATTCCCCGAGCAATTTCGTCGCTACTGGTAATCACAATGTTATGGACGTTGCCAACAATGGCAGCATCAATTCGCCATGAACTATAGGGAATCACATCGATAAAGGAAGCCGGGTCGATCATTACCACGTAATTTGTGGTTCCCATTGCGACCATATAGCGAGTAATACCTAAATCGTTATGCGACGTTAGCCAGACACGGTAGCCGTCTTTGGAGATTTTACCGGGTTCGGGGAAAGTGTCAGGCGGGCTTTTATGTTCCAGCGAGGAACATAAAGGAACATTATTCTTTATATAAAGGACTTCCTGGACATAGCGATAGCTGTAAGAAACGCGGCGCATTTCCATCAGATGTTCATTACTACAGGCGTTTCCCTGCCATCTTTCCAGTTCTTGTAACGCACTTTTCCCCTGGGCTGCCACTTTATCGGCACGAATGGCAACGCGAGAAGAATAGGTGTTCAGCTCCTCCACAAACGATGCTTCTACTTGTTGATGTGCCAGCCAGATGCTTAAGCCTACCGGCAACAGTACAGAAAGGATAAGTACTCCCGAAATCAGGCTGACCAGATGTCGTGTTCTCACCAACATGTCCTTATTAACACAATGTAGGGAAAGTATATCCGATAGTGGAAAAGGGGAGACAGAAGATAGGTCATTTGCGCGGGGCTTTCGCGAGGCGAAATCTGGCAATGATTGTTGTCAATTAACCAGGCGCAGAGATTTACGCCTGGTGTGATACCTCAACTTAAGAGGTCGCTTCGGTGCGTGCGAGGGTGAAAATATCGTAAAAGGACAACTGACCTTTACGAGTAAGCATGTTTTGCAACTGTTCTTTGTGGATGTTAGCGACACGCGGCGAGTTCAGAATAGACTCTACCAGTACTGTTGGAACATAGCGTGTGTTGTACCATTCACCGTTGTAACAAACCCGGAAATCCAGCACGTCGATATCTTCATAGCGATAGCGTGGATAAACGTCAAAAAAGAAGAAACCGTTAAGCAGGATAAACAACACCACCAGAAGCCAGACAGAGTCCACCAATGTTTCAGATTGTAACATTACTGCCAGTGTGGCGAAAAAAGCGACATACATGCCGATGAATAGCCCCGGATGTTTACGGATGAAACTGATACTAAAGCGGGGTTTGTTGTCGCGTTTTTCATGCGCATTCAGAGAATCAATCGTTTCGGTCAGCAGGCGTTGTATTTCGGTCATTTTTGCCTTCGTGGAATCTGTAGCTTTTCAGGGAACACCCTATTTTAACGTGGGAATGATACGAGGGAAGTAACAGATTGGACACATTTTTGCATAACAGTTGTAACTATGGTTGCAACTTTTTAATGATTCTGGCCGGATTGCCGCCGACAATAACGTTGTCAGGAATATTTTTAGTGACAACTGCGCCGGAAGCCACAACAACGTTATCACCAATAATGACACCCGGATTGATGACAGCACGCCCGCCAATCCAGACATTATTACCTATCGTCACGGGTTTCCCCAGTTCTACGCCGCTATTGCGCGCGACCGGATCGACAGGATGCGTGGCGGTATAGATATGTACCCCTGGCGCCAGCATGCAATTATCACCGATACGAATAGGGCAGACATCAAGCATCACGCAATCGAAGTTCGCGTAAAACCCTTTACCGAGGTAAATGTTATAGCCATAGTCGCAGCGAAAGGAGGGTTCAATATACGCATCCATCACTTGACCGAGTAAATCGGTAAGAATTTGCTGGCGTAATGTTTGCTCTTCCGGTGAGGAATGATTGTATTGATGAATAAGCTGACGAGCGCGCAGGCGATCACGAGATAAAGTCTCATCTGCTGAGCGATACAACTCACCAGCAATCATCTTTTCTTTTTCTGAACTCATTACTGACTTCCCGGTTGCTGAACATGCAGCAACACAGTAATGCGAAAAGTCCGTTAAGAGAACGTATCCGCGACTTCCGTGTGATAAAAATCACACATAATATACCCTCGATACAATAGAATATAAAATTCTTATTAAACAGAAGGTTATAGTTAAAGATATGTATTGTTAATTTATTACCGAATGAATTTCCACACTGAGGAAGGGATCTTGTCATATAGCTTATTCATAGTCAGCTCTGCAAGACGATGGTCGGCAGCTGAGTAAAATACCGCCAATTCATTATCTGATAATTCATATTTATTTTTCTCGATAACACGTTCCAGTGTGTCAATTGTCTGGCAACGACGCAGACGCATCAAATAATCGGTTTTTGTTAAAGGTTTATCGGACATACTTCTACCCATGGTTGTAATAATTCTAACAAGATAAACTTGCAGGATTCGCTTTGGTGGCGTTAACAAAGCAACGGAACAATCGGTTACCTGACTTCCGCCATTTCTGAAGATCCTGCATATTAATACCATAACTACTGAACAACATAAAGGTGTCGTCCAGATATTCATCAATCTGTTCAATGAGCTTATTGTCTTCATTATACTTAATTTTGTAATTAAGTGCGAAGGTCGCAATATGCTCAATCAGTTCATTCAGCTGTAGATTGATTGCCGAGGTTGGGTCATTTACCCAGCCATGGTTACTTTCTTCAAGGTTTGCAAGACAGTCATGATACAGGGTTTCGCAGAGAAACTTAAGCTGTGCGATATCATGTCTTTTTGGTGAGTATTCATCCATAATGCGTCCCCTTTCATTAGTGGTTTAACTAACGGACACCTTTCGGGATGGGTACAACTCTACTGACCTGGACTTGTCCTCTCGCTTGTTACTTTAACTATAAGCCACTCTATAACGAATTTCATTGCATTATTACGAAAAATTACAATCAGGAAGGGAAGTGTGGAAGGACTCACTTTTTCATCCTGGCATAAGTCCGACATAGACAAAAGCGGTTTGTCGCATTCTATTCATGACGTTATCGGGATTATCGTTGGGCGGTAAAACTACCATGGATATTGTCATACTAATAACCAGGAATGCTCCGATTATGGCGTAATAATCAGAAGTTAATAAAGAATTGCCGCAAATAAATAAGAATAGCCTCTACATAACTCTGAATTATAAAACCTATTAGTGCGACTTAATATAAATTAACTAACAATAAGCATTTTCTATGAATTTAAAAAAGTAAACGCTAACTTTCGTATGAAGCATTTGGGGGAGCGGTTGTTCCATTCAGATTACGTGCATTAAAAAGGCCGCTTACGCGGCCTTCGTGGTTACGAACTTAATCAGTGATGATTGACGGTATGGTTATGTTCAAGATCTTCGTTTTTGCGGCTAAAGCGGCGGCGAACCACCACAAAGAACACCGGAACGAAGAAGATAGCCAGTACCGTAGCGGTCACCATCCCGCCCATAACGCCAGTACCTACCGCGTTCTGTGCGCCGGAACCTGCACCGGTGCTGATAACCAGCGGCATAACGCCGAGGATAAATGCCAGTGAGGTCATCAGGATTGGACGTAAACGCATTCGCACAGCGTCCAGAGTAGCTTCGATCAGACCTTTGCCTTCTTTATCCATCAAGTCTTTGGCGAATTCCACAATAAGTATCGCGTTCTTCGCCGACAAACCAATGGTTGTGAGTAGGCCTACCTGGAAGTAAACGTCGTTGGTCAGGCCACGGAAAGTCGCCGCCAGCAACGCGCCGATAACCCCTAACGGAACAACCAGCATAACGGAGAACGGAATCGACCAGCTCTCGTACAACGCCGCCAGACACAGGAATACGACAATCAACGAAATCGCGTACAGTGACGGTGCCTGGTTGCCGGAGAGACGCTCCTGATAGGACATCCCCGTCCAGTCGTAGCCAACGCCTGTAGGCAGTTTGCTTGCCAGTTCTTCCATCAGCGCCATTGCTTCACCAGTACTCTTACCTGGTGCAGCCTGGCCCAGGATTTCCATGGATGGCAGACCGTTGTAACGTTCCAGACGCGGTGAACCGTATTCCCAACGAGAAGAAGAGAACGCTGAGAATGGCACCATCTGCCCATTGGCGGCACGGACATACCAGTCGCCGATATCTTCCGGCAGCATGCGGTATTTCGCTTCTGACATCACGTAAACTTTCTTCACACGACCGCGGTCGATAAAGTCGTTCACGTAACTGCCGCCCCATGCCGCGCCCAGGGTAGTGTTGATATCGCTGATAGAAACACCCAGTGCCTGGGCTTTCTCCTGGTCGATATCAATCTTGAACTGCGGGGTATCTTCCAGACCGTTAGGACGTACGCTGGTCAGCAGATCAGGATGCTTCGCTGCTTCACCCAGTAGCTGGTTACGCGCCTGAGTCAGTTTCTCATGGCCGAGGCCTGCCTGGTCAATCAGCTCAAAGTCAAAACCGGTTGCTGTACCCAGTTCCACAATCGCAGGCAGGTTAAAGGCGAATACCATCGCATCTTTAATCTGCGAGAAGGCGCGAGTCGCACGCATGGTGATTGCTTCAACTTTGTTTTCATCGCCCGGACGGTCAGCCCAGTCTTTCAACGAAACGAACGCAATACCTGTGTTCTGACCACGCCCTGCAAAGCCGAAGCCGTTAACGGCGAATACCGACTCAACGTTTTTCTTCTCTTTGGTCAGATAGTAATCCGTCACCTCGTTAAGGACTTTCTGTGTACGTTCCTGCGTTGCACCTGCTGGCAACTGAACCATGGTCATAAATACGCCCTGGTCTTCATCTGGCAAGAAGGAGCTTGGCAGACGCACGAACAGATAAGCCATGCCGACCACAATGATCAGATACAGCGCCAGATAACGACCCGTACTGCGCAGAATACCGCCTACGCTATCGGTGTAGTGGTGCGTGCTCTTCTCGAACATGCGGTTAAACCAACCGAAGAAGCCTTTTTTACCTTCTCCGTGATCGCCTTTAGCGATCGGTTTTAGCATGGTGGCACAAAGTGCCGGAGTCAGGATCAACGCCACCAGTACTGACAGCGCCATCGCCGAAACAATGGTGATGGAGAACTGACGATAAATTGCCCCGGTCGAGCCGCCAAAGAAGGCCATCGGCACGAATACCGCCGACAGTACCATCGCGATACCGACCAGCGCGCCCTGAATCTGTCCCATTGACTTACGCGTGGCTTCTTTCGGCGGCAAACCTTCTTCCGCCATCACACGTTCAACGTTTTCTACTACAACGATGGCGTCATCCACCAACAGGCCGATGGCGAGCACCATCCCGAACATCGTTAGCGTGTTTATCGAGAAGCCAAAGGCGGCAAGGACGGCAAAGGTCCCCAGCAATACCACCGGTACGGCAATGGTCGGAATCAATGTCGCACGGAAGTTCTGCAAGAACAGATACATGACCAGGAACACGAGGATGATCGCTTCGACCAGCGTTTTCACCACTTCGTGAATAGAGATTTTCACGAACGGCGTAGTATCGTACGGATAAACGATTTTCAGACCCGACGGGAAGAACGGTTCCATTTTCGCCAGTTCAGCGCGGATTGCCGCAGCGGTATCCAGCGCGTTAGCGCCGGTTGCCAGCTTGATCCCCAGACCGGAAGCTGGTTGACCATTAAACTCAGCGATAATGTCGTAGTTCTCACCGCCCAGCTCAATTTTCGCCACATCACGCAGCAGAACACGGGAACCATCCTGATTCACTTTCAGCAGAATTTTGCCGAACTCTTCCGTAGAGGTCAGACGCGTCTGAGCAATAATCGAGGCGTTAAGCTGCTGGCCTTTTACCGGTGGAGTACCACCAAGCTGACCGGCCGCGACCTGGGCGTTCTGCGCTTTGATTGCGGTAATGACATCAACTGGTGTTAACTGGTATTTGTTCAGTTCGTTCGGGTTCATCCAGATACGCATCGCGTACTGGGAACCAAACAACTGAACGTCACCCACGCCCGACGTACGACTGATGGCATCTTTCATATTCGCTGCCACATAGTCGGAGATATCCTCCTGCGTCATGGTGCCGTCGGTGTTGATAACGCCGACAACCATCAGGAAGCTGCTGGAAGATTTCTCAACGCTCACCCCTTGTTGTTGTACTTCCTGCGGCAGCAACGGCATCGCCAGTTGCAGTTTGTTCTGCACCTGAACCTGCGCGATATCCGCATCAGTACCGGACTCAAAGGTCAGGGTGATTTGCACGGTACCCGTGGAGTCACTGTTGGAGGACATGTACATCAGATTATCGATACCGTTCATATTCTGTTCGATAACCTGGGTAACCGTATCCTGCACCGTTTTCGCATCAGCACCGGGATAGGTAGCGGAGATCGTCACTGCCGGCGGTGCAATAGTAGGATATTGCGCCACCGGCAGTTTGAGGATCGCGAGTCCCCCTGCCAACATGATAATGATGGCGATCACCCACGCAAAAATCGGGCGATCGATAAAGAAATTAGGCATGTCTTAACGGCTCCTGTTTAAGTTAAGACTTAGACTGTTCAGACTGAGCACCGCTTGTGGCTTGCTGGTTGTTATCAGCGGTTATCTCTTGCGCTTTTACCTGAACACCAGGACGCACTTTCTGCAGCCCACTGATTACTACGCGCTCGCCTGCTTTCAGACCTTCCGTTACCAACCACTTATCGCCAATAGCCTGGCTTGCGACGATCGGGCGAGTTTCCACTTTGTCATCCGCGCCTACTACCAGTACGGTGGCTTCGCCGCGTGGTGTACGAGTTACACCCTGTTGCGGTACTAAAATGGCGTTTGGATTCAGCCCTTCTTCCAGACGTGCGCGCACGAACATACCCGGCAGCAGCGTGTGATCCGGGTTCGGGAAGATAGCGCGTAACGTGATAGATCCGGTGGTTTGATCAACGGTAACGTCAGAGAACTCCAGCGTACCGTCCTGCGGGAACTTAATGCCGTCGCTGGTGATCAGCGATACTTTGGCTTTGCCGTTCTCTTGCTTCAGCGTGCCGTTAGCGAGTTCTTGTTTCAGACGCAAGAAGTCGTTGCTGGACTGGGTCACATCAACGTAGATCGGATCAAGCTGTTGCACGGTTGCCAGCGCTGTTGCCTGACCATTTTGCACCAGTGCGCCTTCCGTCACGGCCGATTTACCAATACGGCCGCTGATTGGAGAAGTCACTTTGGTGTAAGCCAGGTTAATTCGCGCGGTTTCAACAGCTGCTTTTGCCGCAGTAACTGCAGCGTTCGCTTGTTGCGCGTTAGCCAGTGCCTGATCGTACTCTTGCTTACTGATGTACTGAGTGCCGAGCAGTTTCTGATAACGATTCACTGTCAGTTGCGCGATATTGGCGGCAGCCTGTGCTTTCGCCAGATCGCCTTTCGCACTGTCGTATGCTGCCTGATAGGTCGCAGGATCAATCTGATAGAGAGAGACACCGGCGTCGATATCGCTACCCTCTTTGAAATTACGCTTCAGGATTATCCCACTAACTTGAGGACGAACTTCTGCGATCCGGTAGGCGCTGGTGCGACCCGGAAGCTCAGTCGTGATCTGCAGAGGTTCAGTTTTGACTGTCACTACACCAACGGCGGGCATCTGCTGGCCACCTTGTTGGGCCGGTTTGTCGTCACATCCTGTTAGGGCTAAGCTGCCTGAGAGCATCAGAACGACCGCCAGAGGCGTAAACCCTCTGTTTTTGTTCATATGTAAACCTCGAGTGTCCGATTTCAAATTGGTCAATGGTCAAAAGTTGATAAACCCATTGCTGCGTTTATATTATCATCGTGCTATGGTACATACATTCATAAATGTATGTAAATCTAACGCCTGTAAATTCACTAACATATGGCACGAAAAACCAAACAAGAAGCGCAAGAAACGCGCCAACACATCCTCGATGTGGCTCTACGTCTTTTCTCACAGCAAGGAGTATCATCCACCTCGCTGGGAGAGATTGCAAAAGCTGCTGGCGTTACGCGCGGTGCAATCTACTGGCATTTTAAAGATAAGTCGGATTTGTTTAGTGAGATCTGGAAGCTTTCTGAGTTCAATATTGGTGAACTAGAGCTTGAGTATCAGGCAAAATTCCCTGACGATCCACTCTCTGTATTAAGAGAAATATTAATTCATGTTCTTGAAGCCACGGTGACGGAAGAACAGCGTCGATTATTGATGGAGATTATATTCCACAAATGCGAATTTGTCGGAGAAATGTCTGTTGTTCAACAGGCGCAGCGTAATCTTTGCCTTGAAAGTTATGACCGTATAGAGCAAACGTTAAAACATTGTATTGAAGCAAAAATGTTGCCAGCGGATTTAATGACACGCCGCGCGGCGATTATTATGCGAGGCTATATTTCGGGCCTGATAGAAAACTGGCTGTTTGCTCCGCAATCTTTTGATCTCAATAAAGAAGCCCGCGATTACGTCACCATTTTATTGGAGATGTATCAACTTTGCCCCACGCTTCGCGCACCTGTGGCTAATGTGAAATCCTGAATCTGGCTCCAGGATTTTTCCTGGACATTTTCACCGTTGCTATTCTGGTTCTCCCCGTCGTGATATTCTATCGGTTTGACTATTTCAGGTCGCCCTTCAGGTTTAGAAACCTTCATTCATCATGACTATGTTCCAGTATTACAAACGATCACGGCATTTTGTTTTTTCAGCATTTATTGCTTTTGTTTTTGTCTTGTTATGCCAGAACACGGCGTTGGCGCGGGCGTCATCGAATGGTGATCTCCCGATGAAAGCTGACCTGCAGGCACAGCTTGATACACTCAATAAACAAAAAGATCTTTCTGCCCAGGACAAACTGGTGCAGCAGGATCTTACGGACACCTTAGCCACCCTCGACAAAATTGATCGCGTAAAAGAAGAAACGGTTCAATTACGACAAAAAGTTGCTGATGCGCCCGAGAAAATGCGCCAGGCGACGGCGGCGTTAACTGCGCTGAGCGATGTAGATAACGACGAAGAAACGCGTAAAACACTTAGCACGCTCTCTCTGCGTCAACTGGAATCTCGTGTCTCCCAGGCGCTGGATGACTTGCAAAATGCACAAAACGATCTGGCTTCCTATAACAGCCAACTGGTGTCGTTACAGACGCAGCCGGAACGTGTGCAAAACGCGATGTATACCGCTTCGCAGCAACTGCAACAAATTCGCAGTCGGCTGGATGGCACCGACGTTGGTGAAGCTGCGTTACGCCCCAGCCAAAAAGTGTTGCTGCAGGCGCAACAGGCGCTGTTGAGTGCCGAAATTGACCAGCAGCGTAAAAGTCTGGAAGGGAACACCGTCTTGCAGGATACCCTGCAAAAGCAACGTGATTACGTGACGGCGAACAGCGCGCGCCTGGAGCACCAGTTGCAATTGTTGCAAGAAGCGGTAAATAGCAAGCGCCTGACCTTAACCGAAAAAACGGCCCAGGAAGCGGTCACTCCAGATGAAACCGCGCGTATTCAGGCTAATCCGTTGGTGAAGCAGGAACTGGAAATTAACCAGCAGTTAAGCCAGCGTCTGATTACCGCTACCGAAAACGGTAATCAGTTAATGCAGCAAAATATCAAAGTTAAAAACTGGCTGGAGCGGGCGCTGCAATCGGAACGCAATATCAAAGAGCAGATTTCTGTCCTGAAGGGCAGTCTGTTGTTGTCGCGTATTCTTTATCAGCAACAACAAACACTGCCATCGGCGGATGAACTGGAAAACATGACCAACCGCATCGCGGATTTGCGTCTCGAACAGTTTGAGGTCAATCAGCAGCGTGATGCGTTGTTCCAGAGCGATGCGTTTGTCAGCAAACTGGAAGAAGGTCATGCTAACGAAGTTAATGACGAAGTTCACGATGCTTTGTTACAAGTCGTTGATATGCGTCGCGAACTTCTGGATCAGCTAAACAAACAGTTGGGTAATCAACTGATGATGGCCATTAACCTGCAAATCAACCAGCAGCAGTTAATGAGCGTGTCGAAAAACCTGAAATCCATCCTGACTCAGCAAATCTTCTGGGTGAACAGTAACCGTCCGATGGACTGGGACTGGATTAAAGCGTTCCCACAATCGCTGCAAGATGAATTTAAGTCGATGAAAATCACGGTGAACTGGGAAAAAGCCTGGCCTGCCGTATTTATCGCTTTCCTTGCTGGTTTGCCGCTGTTGTTGATTGCCGGGCTAATTCACTGGCGTCTGGGATGGTTGAAGGCATACCAACAAAAACTGGCTTCGGCAGTAGGTTCTCTGCGTAACGATAGCCAGCTTAATACGCCGAAAGCCATTCTTATCGACCTGATCCGCGCGCTGCCAGTGTGCCTGATTATTCTTGCCGTCGGACTGATCCTGCTGACCATGCAGCTCAACATTAGCGAATTGCTATGGTCGTTCAGCAAAAAACTGGCGATTTTCTGGCTGGTATTTGGCCTGTGCTGGAAAGTGCTGGAAAAAAATGGCGTTGCCGTACGTCACTTTGGTATGCCCGAGCAACAAACCAGTCACTGGCGTCGACAGATTGTTCGCATCAGCCTCGCGTTGCTGCCTATCCATTTCTGGTCTGTGGTGGCAGAACTTTCCCCGCTGCATCTGATGGATGACGTGCTGGGGCAGGTAATGATTTTCTTCAACCTGTTGTTGATTGCTTTTCTTGTGTGGCCGATGTGCCGCGAAAGCTGGCGCGATAAAGAGTCGCACACCATGCGACTGGTGACTATTACCGTGCTGTCGATTATCCCGATTGCACTAATGGCGTTGACTGCTACAGGGTATTTCTATACCACGTTGCGTCTGGCTGGGCGCTGGATTGAAACCGTTTATCTGGTGATCATCTGGAACTTGCTTTACCAGACGGTGCTGCGTGGTTTAAGCGTGGCGGCGCGGCGTATCGCCTGGCGTCGTGCGCTGGCGCGTCGGCAGAATCTGGTGAAAGAAGGGGCGGAAGGCGCTGAACCGCCGGAAGAACCGACTATCGCGCTGGAACAGGTCAACCAGCAGACGCTGCGTATTACCATGCTGCTGATGTTTGCGCTGTTTGGCTTGATGTTCTGGGCGATTTGGTCCGATTTGATCACCGTGTTCACCTATCTCGACAGCATCACACTGTGGCATTACAACGGCACCGAAGCTGGTGCGGCGGTGGTGAAAAACGTGACCATGGGCAGCCTGTTGTTTGCGATTATCGCATCGATGGTTGCCTGGGCGCTGATTCGCAACTTACCCGGTTTGCTGGAAGTACTGGTACTTTCACGGCTGAACATGCGCCAGGGCGCGTCGTATGCCATTACCACTATCCTTAACTACATCATTATTGCCATTGGTGCGATGACGGTATTTGGGGCGCTTGGCGTCTCGTGGGATAAACTCCAGTGGCTGGCGGCGGCATTATCCGTAGGTCTTGGTTTTGGTTTACAAGAGATTTTCGGTAACTTCGTCTCCGGTTTGATCATTCTGTTCGAACGTCCGGTTCGTATTGGCGATACGGTAACCATTGGTAGCTTCTCCGGGACGGTCAGCAAGATCCGTATTCGTGCGACGACGATTACCGATTTCGATCGCAAAGAAGTGATCATTCCGAATAAAGCGTTTGTCACCGAGCGTCTGATCAACTGGTCGTTGACTGACACCACCACGCGTCTGGTGATCCGCCTGGGCGTGGCCTATGGCTCCGATCTGGAAAAAGTACGGAAGGTGTTGCTGAAAGCGGCGACTGAGCATCCAAAAGTGATGCACGAGCCGATGCCAGAAGTTTTCTTCACGGCGTTTGGCGCCAGCACGCTGGACCACGAGTTGCGTCTGTACGTTCGTGAACTACGCGATCGTAGCCGCACCGTCGATGAGCTGAACCGTACCATTGATCAATTGTGCCGTGAAAACGACATCAACATTGCCTTTAACCAACTTGAAGTGCATTTGCACAACGAGAAGGGCGATGAAGTGACGGAAGTGAAACGCGACTACAAAGGTGACGATCCGACGCCTGCGGTAGGGTAAGAACGAAAGGGGCGGCATTTAGTTGTCCCGAGATTGCTAACAAAGTACGCATTGTTCATGCCGGATGCGGCGTGACCGCCTTATCCGGCCTACGAAACCGTAAGAATTCAATATATTGCAGGAGCGGTGTAGGCCTGATAAGCGTAGCGCATCAGGCAGTTTTGCGTTTGCTTGCAATCTTAGGGGACATTTAGCGGCCCCATTTATTTTTCGCTTTGCGCCTCATCATCGCGCGTTAATTTCTTTTCATAATCGCGCTTCACAATATCCAGCGCGCGCAGCACGGTGCGGGCAGGGATCTGATTTTCTTCCAGTAGCACAATCAAATCGACGGCCAGTTTGACATCGTCCGGCGCATTTTCCAGTGACATATATTCTCCATTATTAACGAGTTAAGCGAGCCAGCTTATTCTCGATTTTTTCCAGCGCATGGCGACACCGCACCAGGCGCGCTTCATAAGCTTCTACTTCACGATACAGTGTCTGTTGCTCGACTAAATCAGTCGTCTGCGCCAGACGGTTTTTTCGCTCCATCACCATCTCATATAAACGCCGCTCAAATTCCTGGTGCTGAATACGTTTTCGTTGCCAACGGGCAATTTTTGGTGGTGCGCTATCCCACTCGCGTAGCGACCAGGCTGCGGCTTCACGCGCTATAGCCTCCAGTTGCGCCGCCAGATGTTCTGCCAGCCAGGCCACTTGCGGTAGTTGCTGTTGCTCAACCGCATGACGAAGCGCGGACAAATGATCCCCCGCTTCATCCAGACACGCCTGTAACGTTGTCGTGCGAGTTTGAAAAAGATGGCGATCAAAACGGGCGCTTAGCGTGCTGAACTGCGCCACCGGGGCACAACGCTGGCGTAGCGTGGCCAGCTGAACGGCCAGTTTTTCCAGTAGCAGGGCAGTTTTCACGGCAAGACCTCAATGAAAATGATAATTGTTATGCTAAAGTAGCCTCTCTGTAAGCTGACTACATATACTATGCAACGAATCATTTTAATCATCATTGGCTGGCTGGCGGTAGTGCTGGGTACGCTGGGCGTGATATTGCCGGTTTTGCCGACGACGCCGTTTATCCTGCTGGCAGCCTGGTGCTTTGCCCGTTCTTCTCCGCGCTTTCATGCATGGTTGCTGTACCGCTCATGGTTTGGCAGTTATTTACGCTTCTGGCAGAAACATCATGCCATGCCACGTGGTGCGAAACCGCGGGCGATTTTCATTATTTTGATCACTTTTGCGATTTCTCTGTGGTTCGTAAAGATGCCGTGGGTGCGCATCATGTTGCTGGTTATTCTTACTTGCTTGCTTTTCTATATGTGGCGAATTCCGGTGATTGATGAAAAGCAAGAAAAGCACTGAAGCTCAACAATCGCAGTTGCAATTATTGCGTACAGCCAGTACATTCTGGCGTTTTCGAGCACAGGCGCAGGCGGTCAAAGGTTAAACAACTGTTACTTTTGATACGTTTAAAACGCGCCGTGAGTACCACCGTAACAAGCAGGCTACACTTATGACCGCGACTGCACAGCAGCTTGAGTATCTCAAAAATAGCATCAAAAGCATTCAGGACTACCCAAAACCCGGCATTCTTTTCCGCGATGTCACCAGCTTACTGGAAGACCCGAAAGCTTACGCTCTCAGCATCGACTTGCTGGTTGAGCGTTACAAAAATGCGGGCATTACCAAAGTTGTCGGCACTGAAGCGCGTGGCTTCTTGTTTGGCGCCCCGGTAGCGCTGGGGCTGAACGTTGGTTTTGTGCCGGTACGTAAACCGGGCAAATTGCCGCGTGAAACCATCAACGAAACTTACGATCTGGAATACGGCACCGATCAACTGGAGATCCACGTTGATGCCATCAAACCAGGCGACAAAGTGTTGGTAGTAGACGATCTGCTGGCAACTGGCGGCACCATCGAAGCGACGGTTAAACTGATTCGTCGCCTGGGTGGTGAAGTGGCTGATGCTGCGTTTATTATCAACCTGTTCGATCTCGGCGGCGAACAGCGTCTCGAAAAACAGGGCATTACCTGCTACAGCCTTGTCCCGTTCCCGGGCCATTAATTATCGCCAGTCTTGTGCTGTCCACGCTACGGACAGCACAAGATGTGCATTCAGCCTCGCCGTTCTGGCGGGGCTGTGTTAGCATTACCCCTTCGTGAATCCACCTTCCAGCGTTTCAGAGCCTGCCAATGAGTTATCAGGTCTTAGCCCGAAAATGGCGCCCACAAACCTTTGCTGACGTCGTCGGCCAGGAACATGTGCTGACCGCACTGGCGAACGGCTTGTCGTTAGGGCGTATTCATCATGCTTATCTTTTTTCCGGCACTCGCGGCGTCGGGAAAACCTCTATCGCCCGACTGCTGGCGAAGGGGCTAAATTGCGAAACCGGCATTACCGCAACGCCGTGCGGTGTGTGCGATAACTGCCGTGAAATCGAGCAGGGGCGCTTTGTCGATCTGATAGAGATCGACGCTGCCTCGCGTACCAAAGTCGAAGATACCCGCGACCTGCTGGACAACGTTCAGTACGCACCAGCACGTGGTCGTTTTAAAGTTTATCTGATCGACGAAGTGCATATGCTGTCGCGCCACAGCTTTAACGCACTGCTAAAAACCCTTGAAGAGCCACCAGAGCACGTCAAGTTCCTGCTGGCGACGACCGATCCGCAGAAATTACCGGTGACGATTTTGTCGCGCTGTCTGCAATTTCATCTCAAGGCGCTGGATGTCGAGCAAATTCGTCATCAGCTTGAGCACATCCTCAACGAAGAGCATATTGCTCATGAGCCGCGTGCACTGCAACTGCTGGCACGTGCCGCCGAAGGCAGTTTGCGAGACGCGTTAAGTCTGACCGATCAAGCGATTGCCAGCGGCGACGGACAGGTTTCAACCCAGGCGGTCAGTGCGATGCTGGGTACGCTTGATGACGATCAGGCGTTATCGCTGGTTGAAGCGATGGTCGAGGCCAACGGCGAGCGCGTAATGGCGCTAATTAATGAAGCTGCTGCCCGTGGTATTGAGTGGGAAGCTTTGCTGGTGGAAATGCTCGGTCTGTTGCACCGCATTGCGATGGTGCAGCTTTCACCTGCCGCGCTCGGCAACGATATGGCGGCTATTGAACTGCGAATGCGTGAACTGGCGCGTACCGTACCGCCGACGGATATTCAGCTTTATTATCAGACGCTACTGATTGGTCGCAAAGAACTGCCGTATGCGCCGGACAGACGCATGGGGGTTGAAATGACGCTGCTGCGCGCGCTGGCGTTTCATCCACGGATGTCGTTGCCTGAACCGGAAACGCCGCGTCAGTCCGTCGCGCCAACGGCGGTAATGACACCTACGCAAATGCCGCCGCAACCGCAATCTATGCCTCAGCAGGCGCCGACGGTACCGCTCTCAGAAACCACCAGCCAGGTGCTGGCGGCGCGCCAGCAATTGCAGCGCGCTCAGGGAGCAACCAAAGCAAAAAAGAGTGAACCGGCAGCCGCTACCCGCGCGCGGCCGGTGAATAACGCTGCGCTGGAAAGACTGGCTTCGGTCACCGATCGCGTTCAGGCGCGCCCAGTGCCATCGGCGCTGGAAAAAGCGCCAGCCAAAAAAGAAGCGTATCGCTGGAAAGCGACTACTCCAGTGATGCAGCAGAAAGAAGTGGTCGCCACGCCGAAGGCGCTGAAGAAAGCGCTGGAGCATGAAAAAACGCCGGAACTGGCGGCTAAGCTGGCGACTGAAGCCATTGAGCGCGACCCGTGGGCAGCCCAGGTGAGTCAGCTTGCGTTGCCAAAACTGGTCGAACAGGTGGCGTTAAATGCCTGGAAAGAGGAGAACGGCAACGCGGTGTGCCTGCATTTACGTTCCTCCCAGCGGCATTTGAATAACAGCGGCGCACAGCAAAAACTGGCTGAGGCGTTGAGCGCGTTAAAGGGGGCAACGGTTGAACTGACTATCGTTGAAGATGATAATCCCGCAGTGCGCACGCCGCTGGAATGGCGTCAGGCGATATACGAAGAAAAACTTGCGCAGGCGCGCGAGTCCATTATTGCGGATAATAATATCCAGACTCTGCGTCGATTCTTCGATGCGGAACTGGATGAAGAAAGTATCCGCCCCATTTGATCGTAAGCCAGGCTTACGATCGTCATCCTTAACGTGATTGAGAGAGAAACCTATGTTTGGTAAAGGCGGTCTGGGCAACCTGATGAAGCAAGCCCAGCAGATGCAAGAAAAAATGCAGAAAATGCAGGAAGAGATCGCGCAGCTGGAAGTCACCGGCGAATCTGGCGCAGGTCTGGTAAAAGTGACCATCAATGGTGCTCACAACTGCCGTCGCGTAGAGATCGACCCGAGCCTTCTGGAAGACGACAAAGAGATGCTGGAAGATCTGGTTGCTGCCGCATTCAACGATGCAGCACGCCGCATCGAAGAAACTCAGAAAGAAAAAATGGCGTCTGTTTCTTCTGGAATGCAGTTGCCGCCAGGCTTTAAGATGCCGTTCTGATGCAAACCAGCCCGCTGTTGACACAGCTTATGGAAGCTCTGCGCTGTCTGCCGGGCGTTGGCCCGAAGTCGGCGCAGCGTATGGCGTTCACGCTGCTTCAGCGCGATCGTAGCGGCGGGATGCGCCTGGCGCAGGCGCTCACCCGGGCGATGTCGGAAATCGGTCACTGCGCCGATTGCCGTACCTTCACTGAACAGGAAGTTTGTAACATCTGTTCGAATCCGCGTCGTCAGGAAAACGGTCAAATCTGCGTGGTGGAGAGTCCGGCGGACATCTACGCCATTGAGCAGACTGGACAGTTTTCAGGCCGTTATTTTGTGTTGATGGGACACCTGTCGCCGCTGGACGGCATCGGTCCAGATGATATTGGCCTCGATCGCCTGGAACAGCGTCTGGCAGAGGAAAAGATCACCGAAGTGATCCTCGCGACCAACCCGACGGTCGAAGGTGAAGCCACCGCTAACTACATCGCCGAGCTTTGTGCGCAATATGGCGTTGAAGCCAGCCGAATCGCTCATGGCGTACCGGTTGGCGGCGAACTGGAAATGGTCGATGGCACTACGCTGTCGCACTCCCTTGCCGGGCGTCATAAGATTCGTTTTTAAGCAAACGAGAGCGGGATCACCTGCTCTCGCTTGAAATTATTCGCCCTTGTCCCCATCTCTCCCTCATCCTGTTTTTAACCTTAAAAATGGCATTGTTGAGGTAGACCTACATGAAAGGACAAGAAACTCGTGGTTTTCAGTCAGAAGTGAAACAGCTTCTGCACCTGATGATCCATTCTCTCTATTCCAATAAAGAAATTTTCCTGCGTGAGCTTATCTCTAACGCCTCCGATGCGGCGGACAAGTTACGTTTCCGCGCGCTCTCTAACCCGGATCTGTACGAAGGTGATGGCGAACTGCGCGTTCGCGTCTCTTTCGATAAAGACAAGCGCACCCTGACCATCTCCGATAACGGCGTGGGGATGACCCGCGACGAAGTGATCGACCATTTAGGGACTATCGCGAAATCTGGCACCAAATCATTCCTCGAATCCCTGGGTTCTGACCAGGCGAAAGACAGCCAGCTGATCGGTCAGTTTGGTGTTGGTTTCTACTCCGCGTTTATCGTGGCCGACAAGGTAACCGTGCGTACCCGTGCGGCAGGCGAAAAACCAGAAAACGGCGTGTTCTGGGAATCGGCGGGTGAAGGTGAATACACCGTTGCCGACATCACCAAAGACGATCGCGGTACTGAAATCACCCTGCATCTGCGTGAAGGCGAAGACGAGTTCCTCGACGACTGGCGCGTGCGCTCTATCATCAGCAAATACTCCGACCATATCGCGCTGCCGGTAGAGATCGAAAAACGCGAAGAGAAAGACGGCGAAACCGTTATCTCCTGGGAGAAAATCAACAAAGCGCAGGCGCTGTGGACCCGTAACAAGTCGGAAATCACCGACGAAGAGTACAAAGAGTTTTACAAACACATCGCCCACGACTTTAACGATCCGCTGACCTGGAGCCACAATCGCGTTGAAGGTAAGCAGGAGTACACCAGCCTGCTGTACATCCCGTCGCAGGCGCCGTGGGATATGTGGAACCGCGATCATAAACACGGCCTGAAACTGTACGTCCAGCGTGTGTTCATCATGGACGACGCAGAACAGTTTATGCCGAACTATCTGCGTTTTGTACGTGGCCTGATTGACTCCAGCGATCTGCCGCTGAACGTTTCCCGTGAAATCCTCCAGGACAGCACGGTAACGCGTAACCTGCGCAATGCGCTGACCAAGCGTGTACTGCAAATGCTGGAAAAACTGGCGAAAGACGACGCGGAAAAATACCAGACCTTCTGGCAACAGTTTGGCCTGGTACTGAAAGAAGGTCCGGCGGAAGATTTCGCCAACCAGGAAGCCATCGCTAAACTGCTGCGTTTTGCTTCTACCCATACCGACTCTTCTGCACAGACCGTGTCTCTGGAAGACTACGTTTCCCGCATGAAAGAAGGGCAGGAGAAAATCTACTACATCACCGCAGACAGCTATGCGGCAGCGAAGAGCAGCCCGCATCTGGAACTGCTGCGTAAGAAAGGCATCGAAGTTCTGCTGCTTTCCGACCGCATCGATGAGTGGATGATGAACTATCTGACTGAGTTCGACGGTAAACCGTTCCAGTCTGTGTCTAAAGTTGACGAGTCGCTGGAAAAACTGGCTGACGAAGTTGATGAGAGCGCGAAAGAAGCGGAGAAAGCACTGACTCCGTTCATCGACCGTGTGAAAGCCCTGCTCGGCGAGCGTGTGAAAGATGTCCGTCTGACCCACCGTCTGACCGATACGCCAGCGATTGTCTCTACCGACGCGGACGAAATGAGCACTCAGATGGCGAAACTGTTTGCCGCAGCGGGCCAGAAAGTGCCGGAAGTGAAATACATCTTCGAACTGAACCCGGATCACGTACTGGTGAAACGCGCGGCAGATACCGAAGATGAAGCGAAGTTCAGCGAGTGGGTAGAACTGCTGCTGGATCAGGCGCTGTTGGCAGAACGCGGTACGCTGGAAGATCCAAACCTGTTTATTCGCCGTATGAACCAGCTGCTGGTTTCCTGATGTAATGCCGGATACATCCTATCCGGTATATCGGTAAATGTGGTGCCGGATGACCTTCGTGTCATCCGGCATTTTTTCTTTTTAGTATCTGCATTTTCCGCAAATTATCTCCCCTTTAACCGTTTCAGCCTCAGGAGCCTTCCTTGAGGCAATCGCCTGTTGGTGGTATCGTTTATCGCTTTTTCAAAAAATTCGACACATTTTAAGGGGATTTTCGCAATGCGTATCATTCTGCTTGGCGCTCCGGGCGCGGGGAAAGGGACTCAGGCTCAGTTCATCATGGAGAAATATGGTATTCCGCAAATCTCCACAGGTGATATGCTGCGTGCTGCGGTCAAATCTGGCTCCGAGCTGGGTAAACAAGCAAAAGACATTATGGACGCTGGCAAACTGGTTACCGATGAACTGGTGATCGCGCTGGTTAAAGAACGTATTGCTCAGGAAGACTGCCGTAACGGTTTCCTGCTTGACGGCTTCCCGCGTACTATTCCGCAGGCTGACGCGATGAAAGAAGCGGGCATCAATGTTGATTACGTTCTGGAGTTCGACGTACCGGACGAACTGATTGTTGATCGTATTGTTGGTCGCCGCGTTCACGCGCCATCTGGCCGTGTTTATCACGTTAAATTCAATCCGCCGAAAGTAGAAGGCAAAGACGACGTTACTGGTGAAGACCTGACTACCCGTAAAGACGATCAGGAAGAAACTGTACGTAAACGTCTGGTCGAATACCATCAGATGACGGCGCCGCTGATCGGCTACTACTCTAAAGAAGCGGAAGCGGGCAACACCAAATACGCGAAAGTTGATGGCACCAAACCGGTTGCTGAAGTTCGCGCAGCTCTGGAAAAAATTCTCGGCTAATCAAGTCGCAGCAGATCTGCTCTCGGGCAGGTCTGCTCATTCTCCTCAGGCAATACCTCTTACAGCAATTAGTTCTTCTTCTTCACTTTTCCGCTACAATTATCAACAAGTTGAATCGATAAGAGGCGGTAATGCGTCAAACTAAAACCGGTATCCTGCTGGTAAATCTGGGCACGCCCGATGCCCCCACTCCTGAAGCGGTAAAACGCTACCTGAAGCAATTTTTAAGCGACAGACGCGTGGTTGATACCTCACGGCTGTTGTGGTGGCCATTACTGCGTGGCGTGATTTTACCGCTGCGCTCGCCACGCGTAGCAAAACTGTATGCCTCTGTCTGGATGGAAGGTGGTTCGCCGCTGATGGTTTACAGTCGCCAGCAACAACAGGCGCTGGCAGAACGTTTACCGGAAATGCCGGTGGCGCTGGGCATGAGCTATGGTTCGCCATCGCTGGAAAGTGCCGTTGACGAACTGCTGGCAGAACATGTTGATCATATTGTGGTGCTGCCGCTCTACCCGCAATATTCCTGCTCAACGGTTGGCGCAGTGTGGGATGAACTGGCACGCATTCTGGCGCGCAAGCGTAGCATTCCGGGGATTTCGTTTATTCGCGATTATGCTGATAACCCCGATTATATTAATGCCTTAGCGAATAGCGTTCGCGCCTCTTTCGCTAAACATGGCGAGCCGGATCTGCTGCTGCTCTCCTATCATGGAATTCCACAGCGTTATGCGGATGAAGGCGATGATTACCCGCAACGTTGCCGCATAACAACTCGTGAACTCGCTTCTGCACTGGGGCTGGCGCCGGAAAAAGTGATGATGACGTTCCAGTCACGTTTCGGACGCGAACCCTGGCTGATGCCTTATACCGACGAAACGCTGAAAATGCTCGGAGAAAAAGGCGTAAGCCATATTCAGATAATGTGCCCCGGATTTGCTGCGGATTGTCTGGAAACACTGGAAGAGATTGCTGAGCAAAACCGTGAGGTCTTCCTCGGTGCTGGCGGAAAAAAATACGAATATATTCCGGCGCTTAATGCCACACCGGAACATATCGAAATGATGGCTAATCTTGTTGCAGCTTATCGCTAAAGAATCGAGCGCCGTCGCGCAGAGCCTCGTCGGCGGTTTTCATCATCCGTGAATAATGCAAAAAGGCGTGCAGCGTACCGGAGTAGAGCTTGAACTCACAAGGTTGCTGGTGCGCCGCTAACGTCTGGTAAAGCAGACGGCTGTCATCCAGCAGCGGATCGAACTCTGCGCCAGCGATATAGCAGGGCGGCACATCACGTGTGAGATCATTGTTAAACAGGCAGTAATACGGCGACTCACGGTCTGCTTTGTTGCTTAAATACGCTTCTTCATACATCTGCAAATCCTGTTGCGTTAAGCCATCCCAGTCACCGCCCAACAGGCGACGGGTCACGGAATCCTGCAACCCATAAAGTCCATACCACAGTAAAACACCAGCAATCTTACCGCAATCGATCTGCTTATCACGCAGCCACAAAGCGCTGGCGAGCGCCAGCATCGCGCCAGCAGAATCACCGGCAAAGCCAATGCGTGACATATTGATTTGATAATCGTCCGCCTGCTGGTGGAAATGGCAACAGGCGGCCACAATTTCCTCTATCGCCTGCGGAAAACGTGCTTCTGGCGAAAGGGTATAATCAACACCAATTACCGTACATTGGGTATAGTTTGCCAGCAGCCGCATAATGCGATTGTGGGTATCGAGGTTGCCGAGAATAAACCCGCCGCCATGAAGATAAAACAGCGTCGCCGGGCTATTCGGGTTCGGACAAAATAACAGCGTCTCCACCCGACCATATTTTGTCGGAACCGCGTAAGCTCTGGTTTCCATTTCTGGAGCGTCGGCATTCCAGAATCGCCGCTCAAGCGTGTAATGTTGACGTTGCTCGGCAATCGTTCCCGTTGCGGGCCAGGGCGGTAAATCTGGCTGAATCGTATTAACAACGGCCTTCATTTCAGTAGATATCAGTTCCAGCACGGGGAATTTGTTTTCCGTCTTCATTGAAAAACTCCTTTCAAATGACGCCATTGTAAGGAACCACTGCCATGAAAATGCGATCCCGTCTGCTGATATTGAAACTGCCCGTGCCTCGCGCGCTCAGGCATGATTGTGTTAATATTCGCCGCTCAGTTAACCACCCTTAAAAATAATCATGAAATTTCCCGGTAAACGTAAATCCAAACATTACTTCCCTGTAAACGCACGCGATCCGCTGCTTCAGCAATTCCAGCCAGAAAAAGAAACCAGCGCTGCCTGGGTCGTAGGTATCGACCAGACGCTGGTGGATATTGAAGCGAAAGTGGATGATGAATTCATTGAGCGTTATGGATTAAGTGCCGGGCATTCACTGGTAATTGAAGATGATGTAGCCGAAGCGCTTTATCAGGAGCTGAAACAGAAAAAACTGATTACCCATCAGTTTGCGGGCGGCACTATTGGTAACACCATGCACAACTACTCCGTGCTGGCGGATGACCGCTCCGTATTGCTGGGCGTAATGTGCAGCAATATTGAAATTGGTAGCTATGCCTATCGTTACCTGTGCAACACGTCCAGCCGTACTGACCTTAACTATTTACAAGGTGTGGATGGGCCGATTGGTCGCTGTTTTACGCTGATTGGTGAGTCGGGCGAGCGTACCTTTGCTATCAGCCCAGGACATATGAACCAGTTACGGGCGGAGAGCATTCCTGAAGATGTCATTGCCGGAGCGTCGGCGCTGGTATTAACGTCCTATCTGGTGCGCTGTAAACCGGGTGAACCGATGCCGGAAGCGACCATGAAAGCCATTGAGTACGCGAAGAAATATAACGTACCGGTGGTGCTGACGTTGGGAACTAAATTCGTCATCGCTGAGAATCCACAGTGGTGGCAGGAGTTCCTCAAAGAACACGTTTCCATCCTTGCGATGAACGAAGATGAAGCCGAAGCATTGACTGGAGAGAGCGATCCGCTGCTGGCCTCTGACAAGGCGCTGGACTGGGTGGATCTGGTACTGTGCACCGCTGGGCCAATTGGCTTATATATGGCGGGCTTTACGGAAGACGAAGCAAAACGCAAAACCCAGCATCCACTGCTGCCGGGCGCTATCGCGGAATTTAACCAGTATGAGTTTAGCCGCGCCATGCGCCATAAAGATTGCCAGAATCCGCTGCGCGTCTACTCTCATATTGCGCCGTATATGGGCGGACCAGAAAAAATCATGAACACCAACGGGGCCGGAGACGGGGCACTGGCGGCGCTGTTGCATGACATTACCGCCAACAGTTATCACCGTAGCAACGTACCAAACTCCAGTAAGCATAAATTCACCTGGTTGACATACTCGTCGTTAGCGCAGGTGTGTAAATATGCCAACCGCGTCAGTTATCAGGTGCTTAACCAGCATTCGCCACGCTTAACGCGCGGGCTGCCGGAGCGTGAAGACAGCCTGGAAGAATCTTACTGGGATCGTTAAGTTGTTGGATGCAACCAAATCGCACCCGTAGGCCGGATAAGATGCGCCAGCATCGCATCCGGCAATGCGGTTTATCCAATCAAGTACCCGTAGGCCGGATAAGATGCGTCAGCATCGCATCCGGCAATGATATCAATGTATTACCCCGTCACCACTTCACCCGCCGGTGGCGTTTCCAGCAGCTCCAGCATCGTACGGGCAATTTCTCGCTCACCCATTACTACCTGATTCGCCCCACGTTCGGTAATATACGCCACTTCATCGTCATAATGGGCGCGGGCAATAATCTCAATATCCGGGTTTTTCGCGCGGGCAGAGGCCACAATCTCGCCCGCTTCGTAACCGTTTGGAATGGTCAGAATCAGCCATTTCGCGCATTCCAGATGCGCCAGGTGCATGATCTCTTCGTTCGCTGCGTTACCTAATACGGCGCGAACGCCGCGCTCACGCAATTCATCGACGCGGGTGCGTGACGTTTCAATCACCACCAGTGGAATATCAGACGCGAGCAATTTTTCTCCCAGCAGACTGCCCACCCGACCGTAGCCGACCAGCAGTGCGTGGTTGCAAATATCCACCGGAATTTGTTTCTCTTCTTCGATAGCTTCTTCCAGAGTCTGTTCTTCCAGCGTTTCAGTCTTCGCCAGATATTTCTCCAGCAAAGCAAACAGTACCGGGTTGAGCATAATCGACAAAATTGCGCCTGCCAGCACCAGGTTTTGCCCGGATTGCGGCAGCAGATTCAGCGCCATCCCCAGTCCCGCCAGAATAAAGGCGAACTCACCAATTTGCGCCAGACTGGCGGCAATGGTTAATGCCGTACGCTGAGAGTGACCAAATAACCGGACGAGGAAAAACGCCGCCACTGACTTACCAAATAAAATAATGGCCAGTGTTGCCAGCACGGCCAGCGGTTGCTGAATAAGAATTAACGGATCAAACAACATGCCGACGGAGACAAAGAACAACACCGCAAATGCATCACGCAACGGCAGCGTATCGTGGGCGGCACGGTGGCTCAGTTCAGACTCGTTCAACACCATCCCGGCAAAGAACGCACCGAGCGCAAAGGAGACGTCAAACAACTCTACCGCGCCAAAAGCAATCCCTAATGCCAGCGCCAGCACTGACAGGGTAAACAGCTCGCGTGATCCGGTTGCTGCGCTACGCGCCATGATCCACGGCACCAAGCGGCGACCTACCAGCATCATAATGGCGATAAATGCGACTACCTTGCCGATGGTAATCCCCATATCGACCGCCAGCGTAGCAAAGCCCACATCGCCTTGTTCCATCATTCCGGCTACCGCTGGTAGCAATACCAGCGTCAGGACCATCACCAGGTCTTCTACAATCAACCAGCCAATGGCGATTTGTCCACGCTGGCTATCTATTAATTGCCGTTCTTCAAGTGCGCGCAGTAACACCACGGTACTGGCGGTAGAAAGACACAAACCGAACACGATACCGGTCATCAGTGACCAGCCCAGCACGCTGGAGAGCGCCATACCCAGCAACGTCGCCACGGCTATCTGGGCGATGGCGCCGGGAATGGCGATGGACTTTACTGCCATCAAATCCTTGAGTGAAAAATGCAGACCAACGCCGAACATCAGCAAAATGACGCCCAGCTCTGCCAGTTCAGGTGCCAGTTTAGTATCGGCAACAAAGCCCGGAGTAAACGGTCCTGCCAGCACGCCCGCTAACAGATATCCCACCAGAGGAGAAATACGCAGTTTATTGGCCAGCATGCCGAGGATAAAGGCGAGCACAAGGCCGCCAACAATGGTGGTAATAAGCGGGGTGGCGTGATGCATTCCGTCTCCTTTTCCTGGTGATTGTTGTCCATTTTTGGCCGGGAAAACCAAAATTACAGATGATAGTTTATGACAATTTCATTGTTGATGTTTATGAATAATTCTTGAATTTTGCAGAAAAATGGAATTAACCGCAAAAAAAGACACGGATCGAAAAAGGGATGAGGTGTATGAAGAGGAAAGGCTTATGGCGACAGGAAAGAGATGCGGTCAAAGTTAACCTCTGACCGCAAGAAAATCAGGCTTTATGTCGGTTATCAGGTAAGAATATGGTCAACATCCCAAGAAGTGGCAGGAAAGCACATATTTTATAAACTAATTCAATACTGGTATGGTCGGCAATAAGCCCCAGGACTGCGGCGCCAAGCCCTCCCATGCCAAAGGCAAAACCGAAAAATAGCCCGGAAACCATACCGATACGTCCCGGAAGCAGTTCCTGGGCGTAGACCAGGATGGCGGAAAATGCCGATGCGAGGATAAATCCAATTATTACCGTTAAAATTCCCGTCCAGTGCAGGCTGGCGTAAGGTAAAACCAAAGTAAACGGCGCTACGCCGAGGATAGAGCCCCAAATGACATATTTTCTACCAATCTTATCGCCTACAGGCCCGCCAATCACGGTTCCTGCTGCAACGGCAAATAGAAAGGCAAACAGATGAAGCTGGGCATTCTGGATAGATAATTCAAATTTTTGCATCAGATAAAAGGTGTAATAGCTACTGATGCTCGCCATATAGAAATATTTCGAGAAAATCAGTACCAGCAGTACGCAAACAGCCAGTACGACCTTATTACGTGGCAGTGGATTGCTTATTGCTGCTTTCGGTTTTCCTTTACTCATCCGATGTTGTGCGGAGTACCAGCGGCTGATTTGCGCCAACACCACAATAGCCAGTAGCGCTGCCAGCACAAACCATGCCACGTTGCCTTTGCCATAAGGTGCGATGATCACCGCTGCCAGCAATGGCCCCAACGAACTGCCAAAGTTTCCGCCTACCTGGAAGATTGATTGCGCCAGACCATGACGCCCACCGGAGGCCATGCGCGCCACGCGGGAAGATTCCGGGTGAAAGACTGACGAACCGGTACCGACCAGCGCCGCGGCGAGCAAAACAGTAGCAAAACTACCTGCCAACGCCAGCAGTACCAGCCCGCTTAAGGTGAAGCACATGCCAATTGGCAACGACCACGGCATCGGATATTTATCGGTCCAGTAGCCGACCACTGGTTGCAATAGCGATGATGCAAGCTGGAAGGTGAGAGTAATCATCCCTATCTGCATAAACGTCAGGGAAAACTCTGACTGGAGCAGCGGATAAATCGCCAGAATCAGCGATTGGATCATATCGTTCAGAAGATGCGAGAGGCTGATAGCCCCTAAAATGCCAAACGACGTGCGAGGTTTGACGGCCGACGCAGGCTGGGTTTGTTCACTCATTGCCATAGGAAAGTCACTTTTTCAGGGTTGCGATGTAAAGAATAATCTGAGTTGTAATTATTACCCGACTAACATACCTGTATGCATAGCTTGAAGGAAGTCTCAATTTTGAAAACAGAAACGGCATTCTATTTTCGGATTTATCACCACCGAATACAGATTTGTCTATTATATCGCGTCATACTCATTTCAAACGTTGATATCTGGTCAGGGAGATAAGAATGAAATTGTTGCAACAGAGCGTGGCATTAGCTCTATTGACCACATTGGCACTGGCGAGTGGAAGTGCTCAAGCTTATGAGCAGGATAAAACTTATAAAGTTACTATTCTGCACACCAACGACCATCATGGTCACTTCTGGCGTAACGAATACGGTGAATATGGCCTGGCGGCGCAAAAAACGCTGGTGGATGGGATCCGCAAAGAGGTTGCGGCTGAAGGCGGCAGTGTGCTGTTACTTTCCGGCGGCGATATTAATACTGGTGTGCCGGAATCCGATTTACAGGATGCCGAACCCGATTTTCGCGGTATGAATCTGGTGGGTTATGATGCGATGGCGATCGGCAATCATGAATTTGATAACCCGCTCACCGTATTACGCCAGCAGGAAAAGTGGGCGAAGTTTCCACTGCTTTCCGCCAATATCTATCAAAAAAGTACTGGCGAGCGCCTGTTTAAACCCTGGGCGCTGTTTAAACGTCAGGATCTGAAAATAGCTGTTATTGGGCTGACAACCGATGACACGGCAAAAATCGGCAATCAGGCATATCTCTCGGATATTGAGTTTCGCAAACCTGCCGACGAAGCCAGACTGGTGATTCAGGAACTGCAACAGACAGAAAAGCCAGACATTATTATCGCTGCGACCCATATGGGGCATTACGATAATGGCGATCATGGTTCTAACGCGCCAGGTGATGTGGAGATGGCGCGTAGCTTGCCCGCCGGATCGCTGGCAATGATTGTTGGCGGACATTCGCAAGATCCCGTCTGTATGGCGGCGGAAAATAAAAAGCAGGTGGATTACGTTCCAGGTACGCTATGTAAACCGGATCAACAAAACGGCATCTGGATTGTACAGGCGCACGAATGGGGCAAGTATGTTGGCCGGGCCGATTTTGAGTTTCGCAATGGCGAAATGAAAATGGTCAATTACCAGCTAATTCCGGTAAACCTGAAGAAGAAAGTGACCTGGGAAGACGGAAAAAGCGAACGCGTGCTTTATACCCCAGAAATCGCTGAGAACCAGCAAATGATTTCACTGCTGTCGCCGTTCCAGAGTAAAGGTAAAGCGCAACTGGAGGTGAAGATTGGCGAAGTCAATGGTCGTCTGGAAGGTGACCGTGATAAGGTCCGTTTTGTGCAGACCAATATGGGGCGGTTAATTCTGGCAGCACAAATGGATCGCACCGGAGCAGACTTTGCCGTGATGAACGGCGGCGGGATTCGCGACTCCATTGATGCGGGCGATATCAGCTATAAAAGTGTGCTGAAAGTGCAGCCGTTCGGCAATATAGTGGTGTATGCCGATATGACGGGTAAAGAGGTGATTGATTACCTGACTGCCGTCGCGCAGATGAAGCCCGACTCCGGCGCCTATCCGCAGTTTGCCAATGTTAGCTTTGTGGCGAAAGACGGTAAACTTAACGATCTGAAAATCAAAGGTGAACCCGTCGATCCGGCGAAAACTTACCGTATGGCGACGTTAAACTTCGGTGCCTCCGGCGGTGATGGTTATCCGCGTCTTGATAACAAACCCGGTTATGTGAATACCGGTTTTATTGATGCGGAAGTGCTGAAAGCGTATATCCAGAAAAACTCGCCGCTGGATGTCAATGCCTACGAGCCGAAAGGCGAGGTAAGCTGGCAGTAATGTGCAAGTGCCGGATATTTTCATCCGGCAAAGCACTTAATCACGGCGTGCAATATCGGCAAACTTAGCATCCAGAATCTTTGCCAGATCGCTTGCCGCCAGCTCAATATCCAGTCCTCGTTTGCCACCAGAGACATAAATGGTGGCAAACTCTTGTGCGGGGGCATCAATCAACGTAGGCAGGCGTTTTTTCTGCCCCAACGGGCTAATTCCTCCAACCAGATATCCCGTCGAACGTTGCGCCACCATCGGATCGGCCATTTCCACTTTTTTGGCGCCCAACGCCTTTGCGACCTTTTTAAGGTCCAGTTGACCTGCGACCGGCGTTACTGCGACGGCCAGGTGTTTCATATCGCCATTCACCGCGACCAGCAGTGTTTTGTAGACTTGATCCGAATTCAAACCTAATTTTTTGACCACTTCATCGCCAAAATTGGTTTCCGCCGGATCGTGTTCGTAGGTATGAATCTGAAAAGAAATCTTGTTTTTTTCGAGTAATTTAACAGCGGGTGTCATCGTAATTTTCCTGCCTCAAACAAAAAACGGAGCAAGCATACGCCGGATTGCGGCCCAAAAAAAAGTGTCATCTTGTCTAAGAGTATTGGCAGGATGGAGAGATTGAGCGACAATCGACTTACACCGTCGCTTAAAATGACGGCATAATAATAAAAATATGAAATTCCTCTTTGACGGGCCAATAGCGATATTGGCCATTTTTTTAGCGCAGCATTTGCGGCAAATTCCCTTCTCCATACAGATGTAGCGCACCAACCGCGACCATATAGCGCCCCGGTGGCATGGTGCGTAATTTATCCCGCCAGGCGAGATTTCGCTGGTGCATCAATACGTCGTACAGTGACTGGCTGAAAGTATTGGGCAGCGTTATTTCATGATTTTGCGGCGGCGCATTCAGCCACCAGCTCATCATTTGTTGCAGCAGACGCGCGTTGGTATGCCAGTGAGTCAGGGTATCGTCCAGCAACGCCAGCCCTTGATCGGGTAACTGGAGCAATAGCGCAATCTGGCTTTCTGCTCCTTCCAGCTCTATTACAGGTTTATGTTCCTGCTTCGCTGCCTGTAATAGTTGGTAATCAATGCCATATTCAGCCCGTAACCCTAATTTTTGCGCCTGAGTCGCCTGGAGAACCATCGCAATTTGCCACAGCGGTTGGGTAGAAAATAGCGACGGAGAAATGCCCATTTCCTGGCTAATGTGATGCAGGCTTTGCAGTTGCGTTTCGCTGATGCGCTCTTCCAGCGCCTCGCAGGCAGGCAAATTGGCAAACGGTGTATCGCAGGTGGAGACATCCGCCTCAACAATTAACGCATCAGCATTTTTCAGCTTTTTAAGCAGGCGAGGAGGCAGTGGAGCCATATCGCGGCTACCCATATGAATACTGCCAATCAGATGAAAATGGCGATTGCCGGGAAGAGAGATATCGATGGCAGGCCAGGAGTAATGATTACCACGCAGCGCGGCCCACAGTGTTTTTACCCGGTACAACAGATCCATACGACCTCCCTTTGTGAAATATCATGCTAGCGCGCAGGGAGGGAGGGCGCAAATGGAGTTAGGGACTTGTTCAGTGGTCGCTTAAATGTTGTCGAAAAATTGCTATTGCTTTGAAACGAAAGAGCACCATTGCCTGATGCAACGCCGACGCGCCTTATCAGCTGTGCCCGAACCGTAGGCCGGATAAGGCGTTTACGCCGCATCCGGCAGTCGTGCGGCGATGCCAGATGCGCCACTCTAAAGCAGCGCATCCGCAATGACCGACTTATTCCTTCGGTTTAAACCGCAGCAATCGGTTGGCGTTACTCACTACGGTAATCGACGAGAGCGCCATTGCCGCGCCGGCAACCACCGGGTTAAGCAGCGTTCCGGTGAACGGCCACAAAATACCGGCAGCGACCGGAATGCCAATGCTGTTATAGATAAACGCGCCGAGCAGGTTCTGCTTCATATTGCGCAGCGTTGCACGGGAAATGGCTAACGCATCCGCAACACCCATCAGGCTATGGCGCATCAGGGTTATCGCCGCAGTCTCAATGGCAACATCGCTACCGCCGCCCATCGCAATACCAACATCCGCCTGGGCCAGCGCTGGCGCGTCGTTAATGCCATCGCCCACCATCGCCACCTGACGTCCCTGACTTTGCAGACGTTTAATCGCTTCGGCTTTACCGTCTGGCAATACACCGGCAATCACTTCATCAATACCGGCTTCTTTGGCGATAGCATTGGCGGTGGTTGGATTATCCCCGGTTAACATCACCAGACGATATCCCGCTTTATGCAGACGTTGCAGCGCCGCCACGCTGTCGCTACGCAAGGGATCGCGCACTGCTAACAGGGCTACCGCTTGACCGTCGACAGCCAGCAACACGGGGGTTGCGCCTTGCGACGCCTGGGCAGAAATATCGGCTTCAATCGCTTTGGTGTCCACTTGCTGGTCATTTAACAGCGCCTGATTACCCAGTAGCAGCGTATGGCCTTCAGCTTCGCCGCTCACACCCAGGCCGCGCAATGTGCGGAAACCGTTGACCTGCGGCAATGTCATGTCGCTCGCTTTATCGAGGATCGCTCGCGCCAGCGGATGGCTGGAACCTTGCTCCAGCGCTGCCGCCAGACGTAGCGCCTGCGTTTCGTCAAAACCGGCGAAAGTTTTCACCGCAACAACCTGCGGTTTCCCTTCAGTCAGCGTCCCGGTTTTATCGAACACGACAGTATCCAGCGTACTGGCGCGTTGCAGTGCGTCGGCATCACGTACCAGCACGCCAAACTCCGCCGCACGACCAACGCCGGAAATAATTGACATCGGCGTTGCCAACCCCAACGCACACGGACAAGCGATGATCAATACCGTCGTGGCGACAACCAGGGTATAGACAATCTGCGGCGCCGGGCCGAAGAAGTACCAGATCGCCGCGCTGATCAGCGCAATCAACACGACCACTGGTACAAACACGGCAGAAATTTTATCCGCCAGTTGACCGATTTCCGGTTTACTACTTTGGGCCTGGCGCACCATGCGAATTATGCGTGCCAGAGTGGTATGGCTGCCGACTGCGCTGGCGCGAAACAGCACGCTGCCGTCCTGTACTACCGTCCCGGCGTGAACGCTATCGCCTTCGCTTTTTTGCAGTGGGATAGGTTCGCCCGTCAGCATGGCTTCATCCAGCCATGCTTCACCCTGAGTGATCTCGCCGTCTACCGGCACACGATCACCCGTCGTCAGGCGCAGTAGCATACCCGGCTGCACTTCCACCAGCGGTACGTTCTTTTCACCGTCATCAGTAACCAGGCGCGCTGTCGGCGGAGTTAAATCGAGTAATTTTTCCAGCGCTTTTGATGAGCGCTGACGCGCGCGCGCTTCCAGCATATGGCCGAGGTTAATCAGACCAATAATCATCGTGCTGGCTTCGTAATAAAGATGCCGCGCCTCCATCGGGAACCACTGCGGCCACAGGTTGACGCTCATCGAATAGAGCCACGCGACCCCGGTCCCCAGCGCCACCAGCGTATCCATCGTCGCCGTGCCGTTCAGCAAGCTTTTCCACGCGCTACGATAAAAATGGCCGCCCGCGAGAACCATTACCGCCAGGGTTATCAGGCCGATAACCAGCCACAGACTGCGGTTGTCGGCGGTGACCATCATATTATCGCCGATCATTCCCCAGACCATCACCGGGATACCCACCGCCAGGGCAACGATAGCCTGCCAGCGGAAACGCTTCATTGTCGCGATGGCGGTCTCCTGCTGACGTTCGCGGCGTTTGGCATCATCTTCAATTGCTTCCGCGCCGTAGCCTGCTTTCTCAACCGCCTGAACCAAATCTTGTGGGGAGGCGCTGCCCATCACCAGCGCAGTGCGCTCCGCCAGGTTTACCCGTGCCTGGGTGACGCCCGGTACGCTTTGCAGTGCGTTTTGCACTCGGGTGACACAGCTGGCGCAGCTCATGCCGCTCAGCAGCAACTGCTGACTATCATCCTCGGCGGTCGCTGCCGGAAGCTCATCAGAAACCGCTGCCAGTGCTTCCGACGGGATTGATGACTCCGCCAGCGGTTTAGCCTTTGGGTGGCTTACAGATGCGTCATAACCCGCTTGCTTGATGGTTTCGATAAGTTGTTCGGCGCTGGCCGTGCCGGTAACGTGCGCTTCAGTGATTGACACATCAGCCTGCTCAACGTCCGGGCGTTGTTCGAGACTTTCTTTCACGCGTTTAACGCAGTGACCGCAAGACAGGCCGTCTAGCGTCAGGTCGATAGTTTGAGACATAGTTCACTCCTTTTAGACAGTTTTTACTGACCGTGATAAAGGGTAAACCTTCCAGCAAGGGGAAGGTCAAGAAATTATTTCTCAATGAAATAATATGTTGGCAAGAATTAAAAAATTGGCTCAATTTGCATCATGATTAGATATTTAATTCTTTATTTTCCTGTAGTTAGGGTGCTGATGCTAAGTTAAATCATGATGCCTTGAAATCGGCATCGGGGTGAGAAATAACCTCCCGCATCTATAAAAAGGAGTTAGCGAAAGATGTCAGATGCAAAAAAACTACAGCAGGCAGTGGATCAGGCATACACCCTGTATCACACGTTTGGCGGCGGGCAAAACGCAGACTACATCCCCTTCCTGGCAAATGTTCCCAGCCAACTGGCGGGAGTGGCTATTGTCACCTGTGAGGGCGATGTCTATTGCGCAGGTGACAGCGATTACCGTTTCGCGCTGGAGTCCATTTCCAAAGTCTGTACCTTAGCCCTGGCGCTAGAAGATGTCGGTCCACAGGCGGTGCAGGACAAAGTTGGCGCTGATCCCACCGGGCTTCCCTTTAACTCAGTTATTGCCCTGGAACTGCATGGCGGCAAACCGTTGTCGCCGCTGGTCAATGCAGGGGCAATCGCCACGACCAGCCTGATCAAAGCTGATAATGCCGAGCAGCGCTGGCAGCGAATTTTGACTATTCAGCAACAACTTGCCAGCAGCCAGATAACGCTCTCTGACGAAGTGAATCAGTCAGAGCAGACGACCAACTTTCACAACCGTGCGATTGCCTGGCTGCTTTACTCCGCCGGATATCTCTATTGTGATGCGATGGAAGCCTGTGACATCTACACCCGTCAGTGCTCCACGCTCATCAATACCGTTGAGCTGGCGACGCTTGGCGCAACGCTGGCGGCGGGCGGCGTGAACCCGATAAGCAAAAAACGCGTTCTTCAGGCTGACAATGTGCCGTACATCCTGGCCGAAATGATGATGGAAGGGCTGTATGGTCGCTCCGGCGACTGGGCGTATCGCGTTGGTTTGCCTGGAAAAAGCGGCGTTGGTGGCGGTATTCTGGCGGTAGTTCCTGGTGTGATGGGGATTGCCGCGTTCTCACCACCGCTGGATGAAGAGGGCAACAGCGTACGCGGACAAAAAATGGTGGCATCGGTCGCTAAACAACTCGGCTATAACGTGTTTAAGGGCTGATCATAATGAGCATGGAAGGGAGTAACGATAGCAAACCTCTTGGTCTATGGAACGTGGTTTCCATTGGTATCGGGGCGATGGTGGGGGCAGGGATTTTTGCGCTGCTGGGGCAGGCAGCGTTATTAATGGAAACGTCGACATGGGTTGCGTTTGCCTTCGGCGGTATTGTGGCGATGTTTTCTGGCTATGCTTATGCGCGTCTTGGCGCCCATTACCCAAGTAATGGCGGAATCATCGACTTTTTTCGCCGGGGGTTAGGCAACGGCATTTTTTCGTTGGCGCTATCGTTACTTTACCTGATGACGCTGGCAGTCAGTATTGCGATGGTCGCGCGCGCATTTGGCGCTTATGCTGTGCAGTTTTTGCATGAAGGCAGCCAGGATGAGCATCTTGTTTTGCTGTATGCGTTGGCGATTATTGCGCTAATGACCCTGTTCAACTCCTTAAGCAACCATGCGGTAGGGCGACTGGAAGTGATTCTCGTCGCCATTAAAATGATGATTCTGTTACTGCTGATTGTTGCGGGCGTCTGGTCGCTACAACCGGCGCACATTTCTCTCTCTCCGGCACCCAGCTCCGGCGCGTTCTTCTCCTGTATCGGCATTACCTTCCTCGCCTATGCGGGCTTTGGCATGATGGCGAATGCAGCGGATAAAGTGAATGATCCGGCGGTTATTATGCCGCGGGCATTTCTGGTGGCGATTGGCATTACCTCTCTGCTCTATATCGCCCTGGCTCTTGTGCTGCTTAACGACGTTTCAGCATTAGAGTTAGAAAAATATGCTGATACAGCGGTGGCGCAAGCCGCTTCACCGTTGCTCGGGCATATCGGCTACGTGATTGTCGTTATCGGCGCGTTACTGGCGACAGCATCAGCGATTAACGCCAATTTGTTTGCCGTGTTCAATATCATGGACAACATGGGCAGCGAGCGCGAGTTGCCGAAAGTGTTGAATAAATCCCTGTGGCGGCAGAGCACCTGGGGCAACATCATTGTTGTGGCATTGATCATGCTGATGACGGCAGCGCTTAATTTAGGTTCACTGGCCAGCGTCGCCAGCGCCACCTTTTTGATCTGCTACCTCGCAGTATTTGTGGTGGCGATTCGCTTGCGACATGACATCCACGCTTCGTTGTCGATCCTCGTCATTGGTATGCTGGTCATGCTACTGGTCATCATTGGTTTTATTTACAGCTTGTGGTCCCAGGGCAGCAGTGCGTTGATGTGGATTATTGGCACACTATTACTAAGTTTTATTGTGGCAATGGTAATGAAACGGAATAAAACGGCATAACCCTTTCTGTGCGCAGCGTGTACCAGTACTGCGCTTTCGAGAATTCTCTCCTGCTTTGGTACAGCATTTTAAATCCGAAACTTGTCGTACCCCGCGAGTAGTGTCAGACTAATTCAGCAATATCATGTTGAATTATCTGTTTAGATCGCCCAACAAATTACAGGAGGCGTTGCGCGAACGATGAACATTAGCGATGTGGCGAAAAAAACGGGACTGACTGCTAAAGCGATTCGTTTCTATGAAGAGAAAGGGCTGGTCACACCGCCGCTGCGTGGTGAAAACGGTTATCGCACTTACACGCAGCAGCACCTCAACGAACTGACTTTACTGCGCCAGGCGCGGCAGGTGGGGTTTAACCTGGAAGAGAGCGGTGAACTGGTTAATCTGTTTAACGACCCGCAGCGCCATAGTGCTGACGTGAAACGGCGTACGCTGGAAAAAGTGGCGGAGATCGAGCGACATATCGAAGAACTGCAATCTATGCGCAATAAGCTTCTGACGCTGGCGAATGCCTGCCCCGGCGATGACAGCGCCGCCTGCCCGATTATCGAAAATCTCTCCGGCTGTTGTCATCATAAGGCGGGGTGATTAAGGCTTACGGAAATAGTCGTCCATTATTTTCGTCAGTTCCGGGCGTTCGCCGTCATCGTTGATGGCGAAATCGAGAAAAAAGGCATCGGCTTGCGGCGTTCGGTGTTGCGCCATCAACCGGAAGGCGAGGGCGCGATGTCGGGCATACGCTGACTCATGCGTAATAAAACGGGCAAAATTAATAAACAAATTGTAATCCTGATAAAAAAGCGCCTGTAAAATGACTTCAGGTAACTCGTCGCTTGCCAATCCTTCGTTGATCATTCGCGTTATGTTTGCTTTGCTCAAATTTCCGGCTTCAACAATTCGCCTGGCTTGATCCAGTGAAGGGTAACGGCTGACACTTTGCTCCAGTTCTTCGGGCCAGTTTTGGTATGTGTGGATGTGCTTATCAGGGCCGAAACTCTCCCATGAGCCGGGCGGTAATGTTTTCCACTCAGTGAGTTTGGGAACGTGGCACAGCAGCTCTGTTTTATGCAGACATTCCCCGCCCGGAAATACCAGTGTTTGCTGCTCCTCATTAAAACGGGTCGCAGTGCTGATAACCAGTGTTTTCAGTGGACGCCCTTCCAGCGCGGCGGCAGTGGCTTTATGGTGCCCGTCGAGCAGAACGCAGAGATAGGAATCAGTAAGATACCAGGCCAGAGCGCGGGCATCAGGTTTATCGCGATAAAACGTCGCCCGCTCTGGATTAAAATGTGATGGCGGCTGACCGGGAAGAAGAAAACAGGGAGCAGTATCACTGAAATAGCCATATTCAGGAGCCCAGACGGCAACGGTTGCCGGGTTACTGGAACTATGGTCCGTTGCCGCCCAAAAGAAATGCCCATTGCCATCCGTCGGGTAAAGCTCACGATCCTCCAGCAGATAATAGCCATCAGCCAGGCATGAGAACAGCGGCGTCAGCGCGGCAAAAGCGTCCGCCATGCCAGACCACGGGCGATTCCAGTTTTCGAGGGCAGATAAAAACTGTGCGGCACCCTGTTCATCATCCGCAAAACCGCTGTAGACAAATTCCGCGCAGGTGGGGCAGCCAGTCTCGGACCAGAAACGTATCAATGGGACATCTTGCCAGCAGAGTGAATGAATAAGACCGTAAGAGTGCGGTTTGTGGATCACACACCGTCGAAGAAATCCTTTTCCAGATCTCACCGAAAAAATGACGCCAGCAGGAGTTTGTTTTAACAGACGGACTTCAGGTTTTCGAAAGAGGGGAAACATAGCCATTCCTTAGCCGAAAATAGAGGGCAACATGCCGGATGCGGTGCGAGCGCCTTATCCGGCCTACGGTTTGGTACAGATTTCCAGGTGTGATAAGACGCATCAGGCGATGACCGCACGGATAATCAACGTTATCCCTTCTATCGCAATCACCTCAACATGCGTACCCGCGGCTAAATCCTCGCTGGCGCTGACTGGCCATGAGCTGTCGCCGACGCGCATATGACCGCGCCCGTTGACTAACGGCGATTCCAGCACAAATCGTCTACCGATCAATTGTTGCCCGCGCTGGTTTAAATGACTATCGCTGTGCTTTTGTTCGCGTACTCGCCGCGACAACCATTTCCACCACAGCCAGGCGGCGAGCAACGTCAGAATGGCAAACATCGCCCCTTGCCACTCCCAACCCAGCGGTAGCAGCCAGACTACCAGGCCGGTAATGACCGCCGCCACGCCGCTCCACAACAAATAACCGTTACCGCCCAGCATCTCGGCAGCCAGCAGCAAACCGCCGAGACTAAGCCAGAAAATATGCGGATGAACGACCATTAACTCAATCATGGTTTAGTCCGTTTATTGGCGCTGTCTTTCACCAGTTCGGCAATCCCGGCAATCGACCCCATCAGGCTGCTGGCCTCTAATGGCATCATCACCACTTTGCTGTTGCTGGAGGAACCGATCTGCTGCAACGCTTCGGTATATTTCTGCGCCACAAAGTAGTTCACCGCCTGAATATCACCAGAGGCGATGGCTTCCGATACCATTTTGGTGGCGCGGGCTTCTGCTTCGGCGGAACGTTCACGCGCTTCAGCCTGTAAAAATGCCGACTGTCGTTCACCTTCCGCTTTCAGGATCTGTGACTGTTTTTCACCTTCCGCTTTGAGGATTTCCGCCTGACGAATCCCTTCTGCTTCAAGGATGTAAGCTCGCTTGGTACGTTCCGCTTTCATCTGCGCGTTCATTGAAGAGATGAGCTCTGCGGGCGGGCGTACATCACGGATTTCGATACGGGTGACTTTTATCCCCCACGGGTTAGTGGCTTCATCAACAATATGCAGCAGACGCGAGTTAATGCTGTCGCGCTGGGAGAGCATTTCGTCCAGCTCCATCGAACCCAGAACGGTACGGATGTTGGTCATGGTCAGGTTGATGATTGCCAGTTCCAGATTACTGACCTCATAAGCGGCGCGCGGAGCATCAATCACCTGAATAAAACAGACCGCGTCGATAGTGACGTTGGCGTTATCTTTCGAGATGACTTCCTGGGATGGAATGTCGAGCACTTGCTCCATCATATTGATCTTGCGGCCAATGCGATCCATAAACGGCACCACCAGACTCAGCCCCGGCTGTAATGTTTTGGTATAGCGGCCAAAACGTTCTACCGTCCACTGATAGCCCTGCGGCACGATTTTGACGCCTGCGCCGACAATCACCAGCGCGACAAAAATAAGAATCGGGATAAAGATAAGCATCGGAAAAACCTCCTGTTGTACCGTCCATAATGAGCAAAATTGCTGCTTGATTAAACAAATTATACCCGATTACTGAAAGAGAGTTCCCCCTTATTCCTGCGGAGGATAAACTGTTTCTATTAAAAATGAGAAAAAGGGATGAGCGATGCAGGAAAATACTCCTTTGCTTCAGCTACAAAACGTAGGATATCTGGCCGGTGATACGAAAATTCTCAACAACATCAGTTTTTTATTGCGTGCTGGTGAATTTAAGTTAATTACCGGCCCTTCGGGATGTGGAAAAAGTACGTTGCTGAAAATTGTCGCGTCATTAATCAGTCCCGGCGAGGGAACGATTTTGTTCGAAGGGGAAGATATCACGACCCTGAAGCCAGAAGTGTACCGCCAGCACGTTTCTTATTGTGCACAGACCCCTGCGCTGTTTGGCGACACGGTATACGATAACCTGATCTTTCCCTGGCAGATCCGTAATCAACAGCCTGACCCGGCTATTTTTCTCGATTTTCTCGAACGCTTTGCGCTGCCGGATACGATTTTACAGAAAAATATCGCTGAACTTTCTGGTGGTGAAAAACAGCGTATCTCGTTGATTCGTAACCTCCAGTTTCTGCCAAAGGTATTATTGCTGGATGAAATTACCAGTGCGCTGGATGAAAACAACAAACGCAATGTGAATGAGATGATTCATCACTATGTTCGTGAGAAAAATATCGCCGTATTGTGGGTGACTCACGATAAAGACGAAATTAATCATGCGGATAAGGTGATTACGCTGCAACCGCATGCCGGAGAAATGCAGGAAGCACGCTATGAACTCGCATAATATTACTAATGAATCATTGGCACTGGCATTAATGCTGGTGGTGGTGGCGATTTTAATTAGCCATAAAGAAAAACTGGCGCTGGAGAAAGATATTTTCTGGAGCGTCGGGCGGGCAATTATTCAACTGATTATTGTTGGCTATGTACTGAAATATATATTCAGTGTTGATGATGCCAGTCTGACATTATTGATGGTGTTATTTATCTGCTTTAATGCGGCATGGAATGCGCAAAAACGCAGTAAATATATTGCTAAAGCTTTTATCTCATCGTTTATTGCCATTACGGTAGGGGCGGGAATTACCCTGGCGGTGCTGATTCTCTCGGGGTCGATTGAGTTTATTCCGATGCAGGTGATCCCAATCGCCGGGATGATAGCCGGTAACGCGATGGTGGCGGTCGGGCTGTGTTATAACAATCTCGGTCAGCGCTTTATCAGCGAGCAACAACAGATTCAGGAAAAATTGAGCCTGGGCGCGACGCCGAAACAGGCGTCTGCAATATTGATTCGTGACAGTATCCGTGCGGCATTAATTCCGACTGTCGATTCAGCAAAGACTGTTGGTTTGGTGAGTTTGCCGGGAATGATGTCGGGGCTGATATTTGCCGGGATTGATCCGGTAAAGGCGATTAAATATCAGATTATGGTGACCTTTATGCTGCTCTCCACCGCCAGCCTGTCGACCATTATTGCCTGCTATTTAACCTATCGTAAGTTTTATAACTCGCGCCACCAGTTGGTGGTGACGCAATTGAAGAATAAATAATGCGATGCCTGATGCGACGCTGGCGCGTCTTATCATGCCTACAAACCTGTGCCTGAACGGTAGGCCGGATAAGGCGTTGACGCCGCATCCGGCGGTTATGTGCAGATGCCTGATGCGACGCTGGCGCGTCTTATCATGTCTACAAACCTACACAGCATCGCATCTCAACGGAAAATCAGTACAACAACGCATACAGCTGGCGGCGATACTTCGACGCCAGCGCATCACCGGTCCCCAGCGCAGCGAGGATCTCCTGGAAGGTTTTACGTGTCTGACCGTCTGCGGCAGTTAAATCTTTACGCAGATGCCCAAACAGCAACTCCAGCGCCTCTTCATTGCGCCCAACCTGATGCAGTTGCAGCGCCAGTTGCGTCGCCAGTGCGGCATCTTCTGGATTCTCCGCTACCTGCTGTTGCAGCTGTTGAATTTCCGGCGTATCTGCCGCTTGCTTTAGCAGTTCGATTTGCGCCACCAGTCCCTGATAGCGGGTGTCCTGATCCTGTAACGGAATGGTTTTCAGCACGGCTTCTGCATCTTCAGAACGGTTCAGGGCAATCAGTGTTTCTGCCAGCAGCAGGCCGATCTCCCCGCTCTGATTTGACAACTGCCAGGCTTCTTTCAGCAGCGGCAGGGCGTCGGTGTAGTTTTCTTCCTGCATCAGTTGCATTGCCTGCTGTGCTTTCAGTTCTTCTTCGCGGGGCAGCACTTTATCCAGCAGGGCGCGGATCGCTTCTTCCGGTTGCGGCCCCTGGAAACCGTCTACCGGTTGCCCGTTCTGGAACAGATACACGGTCGGAATCGCACGCAAACCAAACTGGGCGGCAATCATCTGCTCCGCGTCGCAGTCCAGCTTTGCCAGAATAAATTGCCCGTTGTACTGCGCCGCGAGGCTTTCCAGAATTGGCGTTAATTGCAAACAGTGCTGGCTACGTTCAGACCAAAAATAGAACAGCACTGGCGTGGTCATCGACTGTTCAAGAACCTGTTGCAGGTTAGATTCGTTAATGTTGACAATATTTTCTACGGACATGGAGTCGCTCTCTGTTGTCGATATTTTCTTTGACATGGGGGCTTAAGCGCGCGCTTCAACTCACCCCTGCAATATTTTGTCCATCACGCGCCCCGGCAGCAGGCGCTTAAGCACCATTACCGCCCAGGTCACCAGCGTCACCGGATAGCGCATCCTCGGCCTCTCGCTAATAAAAGCATGGCGCACTTTATCGACCACTGCTTCTGGCCCCAGCGTAAAGCGGGCGGCGATGCCGGGATTTTCGACTGGTTTATCACTTTGCGTCTGGTTGACGTTGTCGGTGAAGCGAGTACGAATGGGACCGGGCTCAATCAGGCTGACTTTAATTCCGCTGTGGCGCAGTTCCATGCGCAGTGCGTCTGACCACGCCTCCAGCGCATATTTACTGGCTGCATAAGCACCGCGACCCGGCGTGGAGATTAATCCCATCACCGATGAGGTCATCACAATACGCCCTTCACCGTGCGGCAACATAGTGGGTAACAGGCGCATGGTGAGCTGGTGTGCGCCAAAAAAGTTGGCGGAAAACTGCTGTTCCATCTGCGCGCGGCTGATGGTGGAAAGGGGACCATACACGCCGAATCCGGCATTGTTAAAGATCCCATACAGACAATTATCGGTCAGGGCGATCACTTCGTCGGCTGCGCGATCAACGCTTTCTGGTGAATCCAGATCGATCAACACACCGGTGAATCCCATGCTGTTCATGCGCGCAACATCATCCGCTTTCCGACAACCTGCCAGCACATGAAAACCCTGGCGTTTTAATTCGAGCGCGCTTTCCAGACCAATTCCACTGGAACATCCGGTAATTAAGACCGATTTTTGCATAACTTTACCTGTCAGGATCTCCGTTGCTTTATGAGTCATGATTTACTAAAGGCTGCAACTGTTTCGCCATCCAGTCGGCAATAAACGGCTGGGCGTCGCGGTTGGGATGAATACCGTCATCCTGCATCCATTGTGGTTTGAGGTAGACCTCTTCCATAAAAAAGGGCAGTAGCGGAATGTCGAACTCTTTGGCGAGCTTTGGATAAATAGCACTAAAGGCTTCATTATAACGGCGACCATAGTTTGCCGGCAGACGTATTTGCATTAACAATGGTTCTGCGTTGGCGGCTTTGACATCCTGCAAAATCTGGCGCAGCGTCTGCTCTGTTTGCTGCGGCTGAAAGCCTCGCAAACCGTCATTGCCGCCCAGTTCTACCAGCACCCAGCGTGGTTGATGCTGTTTCAGCAAAGCCGGAAGGCGCGCCAGCCCTTGTTGTGAGGTGTCGCCGCTGATGCTGGCATTAACGACCGACGTTTTACTCTGCCACTTATCATTCAATAAGGCAGGCCAGGCCGCGCTGGCTGACATTCGATACCCGGCGCTCAGGCTATCACCCAGAATCAACAACGTGTCCGCTGCGGCGGCGCGGAAGGTTAACAGGACCAGAAACAGGAAGGGCAAATGCCAGCGGAAAACATTGTTGAAGTTCATCATCTTAAGAAGTCCGTCGGTCAGGGGGAGCATGAACTCTCCATCCTCACCGGAGTTGAGCTGGTTGTCAAACGTGGCGAGACCATCGCACTGGTGGGCGAGTCGGGATCGGGTAAGTCAACCTTGCTGGCGATCCTCGCCGGGCTGGATGACGGCAGCAGTGGCGAAGTGAGTCTGGTGGGACAACCGCTACATAATATGGACGAAGAAGCGCGGGCAACGTTACGTGCGAAGCACGTAGGCTTTGTTTTTCAGTCATTTATGTTAATTCCTACCCTTAACGCGCTGGAAAACGTCGAGCTTCCGGCGCTGCTGCGCGGTGAGAGTAGCCTGGAAAGCCGTAACGGGGCGAAAGCGTTGCTCGAACAGTTAGGGCTGGGTAAACGTCTTGATCATCTTCCGGCACAGCTTTCTGGCGGCGAACAGCAACGGGTGGCGCTGGCGCGAGCCTTTAATGGTCGACCTGATGTGCTGTTTGCCGACGAACCCACCGGCAACCTTGACCGCCAGACGGGCGATAAAATTGCCGATCTGCTTTTTTCCCTCAACCGTGAGCATGGCACCACGTTGATTATGGTGACCCATGACCTGCAACTGGCGGCGCGCTGCGACCGCTGCTTACGGTTGGTGAACGGGCAGTTGCAGGAGGAAGCATGATTGCACGTTGGTTCTGGCGTGAATGGCGCTCTCCGTCACTATTAATTGTCTGGCTGGCGCTAAGCCTGGCGGTGGCCTGCGTGCTGGCGCTGGGCAATATCAGCGATCGCATGGAGAAAGGTTTAAGCCAGCAAAGCCGTGAGTTTATGGCGGGCGATAGGGCGTTGCGCAGTTCACGTGAAGTACCGCAAGCGTGGCTGGAGGAAGCGCAAAAGCGCGGCCTGAAAGTCGGCAAACAGCTGACTTTTGCCACTATGACTTTTGCGGGCGACACGCCGCAACTGGCGAGCGTCAAGGCGGTGGATGATATCTACCCGATGTATGGCGATCTGCAAACCAATCCCTCAGGCCTGAAACCACAGGCGGGAAGCGTTCTGCTGGCGCCACGACTGATGGCATTGCTTAACCTGAAAATCGGCGACACCATCGACGTGGGCGATGTCACGCTACGGATTGCCGGAGAAGTGATTCAGGAGCCGGACTCGGGTTTTAACCCCTTCCAGATAGCCCCTCGCCTGATGATGAATCTGGCAGATGTCGACAAAACCGGAGCCGTGCAGCCGGGAAGTCGGGTCACCTGGCGCTATAAATTCGGCGGTACGGCAAACCAGCTTGATGGTTATGAACGATGGTTGCTACCGCAACTCACGGCAGAACAACGCTGGTATGGTCTGGAACAAGATGACGGCGCGCTGGGGCGATCGATGGAACGCTCGCAACAATTCCTGCTGCTTTCGGCACTGCTAACCTTACTGCTGGCTGTGGCGGCGGTGGCAGTGGCAATGAATCATTACTGTCGAAGCCGTTACGACCTGGTGGCGATCCTCAAAACGCTGGGGGCAGGGCGAGCGCAACTGCGTAAGTTGATTGTCGGTCAGTGGTTGATGGTGTTGGTGCTTTCAGCCGTTACTGGCGGGGCGATAGGCCTGTTGTTCGAAAACGTGTTGATGGTGCTGCTCAAGCCCGTTCTGCCTGCGGCACTACCGCCTGCCAGCCTCTGGCCGTGGTTATGGGCGCTCGGCACCATGACGGTTATCTCGCTGCTGGTGGGACTTCGACCGTACCGCCTGTTGCTGGCAACGCAGCCTTTACGCGTATTACGTAACGATGTGGTAGCCAACGTCTGGCCGCTGAAGTTTTATCTGCCGATTGTCAGTGTGGTGGTTGTGCTGCTGCTCGCCGGACTGATGGGCGGCAGTATGCTGCTGTGGGCGGTGCTGGCGGGTGCGGTGGTGCTGGCTTTGCTGTGCGGCGTGCTGGGCTGGATGCTGCTGAATGTATTGCGCAGCATGACGCTTAAATCGCTACCTCTGCGCCTGGCGGTCAGTCGCCTGTTGCGCCAGCCGTGGGCGACGTTAAGCCAGCTTTCAGCCTTTTCGCTCTCCTTTATGCTGCTGGCACTGCTGTTGGTGTTGCGTGGCGATCTGCTTGACCGCTGGCAACAACAACTGCCGCCAGAAAGCCCGAACTACTTTTTAATCAACATCGCTACGGAACAGGTCACACCGCTAAAAACGTTCCTGGGTGAGCACCAGGTCGCCCCCGAGACATTTTATCCGGTGGTGCGGGCACGTCTGACGGCGATTAACGGCAAGCCGACTGAAGGCAATGAGGATGAGGCGCTCAACCGCGAACTCAACCTCACCTGGCAAAATACGCGGCCCGATCATAACCCGATCGTCGCTGGTAACTGGCCGCCAAAAGCGGATGAAGTATCGATGGAAGAGGGGCTGGCGAAACGCTTAAACGTTGCCCTCGGCGATACCGTGACTTTTATGGGCGATACCCAGGAGTTTCGTGCCAGGGTGACCAGCCTGCGCAAAGTAGACTGGGAAAGTTTGCGGCCTAATTTCTATTTTATTTTCCCAGAAGGGGCGCTCGATGGGCAGCCGCAAAGCTGGCTTACCAGTTTCCACTGGGAGAACGACAACGGCATGTTGACGCAACTTAACCGCCAGTTCCCGACCATTAGTCTGTTAGACATTGGCGCGATCTTAAAACAGGTTGGTCAGGTGCTGGAGCAGGTAAGTCGGGCGCTGGAAGTGATGGTGGTGCTGGTGACGGCCTGCGGTATGTTGTTGTTGCTGGCACAGGTGCAGGTGGGAATGCGTCAGCGCCACCAGGAGCTGGTGGTGTGGCGCACTCTCGGCGCGGGCAAAAAACTGCTGCGCACGACATTGTGGTGTGAGTTTGCCATGCTTGGGTTTGTTTCTGGTCTGGTGGCCGCAATTGGCGCGGAAACGGCGCTGGCGGTATTGCAGGCGAAAGTGTTTGATTTCCCGTGGGAGCCAGACTGGCGATTGTGGATTGTGCTGCCGTGCAGCGGTGCGCTGCTTCTTTCCTTGTGCGGAGGCTGGCTGGGCGCACGACTGGTTAAGGGGAAGGCGCTGTTCAGGCAGTTTGCGGGGTGATGACAGGCGTCAGATTGCCTGATGCGCTACGCTTATCAGGCCTACAAAGATCGTGCAATATATTGAGTTTTCGAGATTTTGTAGGCCGGATAAGGCGTACACGCCGCATCCGGCAGTTGTGCGCAGATGCCTGATGCGACGCAGGTGCGTCTTATCATGCCAGGAAACCAGCGCTCAACCGTAGGGCGGATAAGGCGTTCACGCCGCATCCGGCATGAACAACGCGCACAGAATCTCCCCCATTACTGCGCTTTAACCCACTCCATCACTTCCGCCCACTCACCGCGAAAAACGATTTTTTCAGCTTTTTTCTCAAGCTGATAGCGATACATCGGGTCGTAATACTCTTCAAGCAGTGGCACCAGCCAGGCCAGATGACCGTCGGTGCTGCCGGTTACGAGTTGCGTTGCCAGCGCCGTATCCAGTCGTGCGGCCAGTTCGTTATAGCGCTGTAGCCCAAGCCGACGCTTAATCGCCGAAAGCCCATGGTGCAGGTATTCGCAATACTCTTGCCAGCCCTGTTCGTCGCCGTACGCGTGGGTAAAATCATGATGCATACGCAGGAAATACTCTTCGTTCAGGCGTTCAAGACGGATCTCAAACGGATCTTCTACCACCGCAATCGTCGCCTGAGTCATTCGCTCGCGCAGACATTCCGGCAGGTGATTCGAACCGATCATCCGGCTTTCATCTTCCAGCACCCACAGGCGCAAATCCTGACGGGCGTCGGTTTTTAGCATTTCAGCAGCCAGCAGGTTTTCAAAACTCGCCTGGCTAAGTTGCGGTTGTAGCGTGCGGCCAAAAGCAGAACCGCGATGATGTGCCAGCCCTTCCAGATCAACGCCGTTGGGTTGTTGTTGTACTAACCGTGTTTTACCACTGCCGGTACAGCCGCCAATCAGCACAATGGGTTTTTGTGACAGTTCGATAGTCGCCTGAATCGCGGCCTGGCGCAGTGCTTTATAACCGCCGTTGACCAGCGGATAGTCAATCCCGGCATCATGCAACCAACGTTGCACAATATGTGAACGCTGACCGCCACGGGCGCAGCAGAGAATACCTTGCGGATGTTGCAGACAAGCTGCTCGCCAGGCGTCCATGCGCTGCTGGCGAATTTCACCCGCCACCAGTTTATGCCCCAACGCCAGCGCCGCGTCTGACCCTTGCTGTTTATAGCAGGTGCCAACGGCGGCGCGTTCATCGTTATTCATTAACGGCAAGTTGATAGCAGCGGGCATCGCACCTTGTTCAAATTCAACGGGCGCGCGGACATCGATAATAGGTGTATCGGCGATGAGTATCGCGCGATAGTCCGTTCCATCGTTCATGTTAAATCCTGAATCTAACTAAACAGCAATGGGCGGGATTTTACGCGCACAGCGAGGCGCCGGGGAAGGGTAAGATTGATTCCCCGGCATTTATGGTTTAATTGAGCTTATTTTGTGCCCAGATTACGCCGCTGGCATATTCCGGCGTTAGTAGAGGGATTAATGCTTCCAGCGTTGCAGTCAAACGTGATGTGTCACCGTCGGTTAAATTCAGGTGACCCACTTTACGACCCGGACGCACTTCTTTGTTGTACCAGTGCAGATGCACCAGTGGTAGTTTCAGCCAGTCATAATTCACATCGCTGCCAATCAGGTTAATCATCACCGATGGGCTATTAACCACTGGTTGCGGTAACGGCAAATTGGTAATCGCCCGCAGATGCAGCTCAAATTGGCTGATGCTGGCGCCGTTTTGCGTCCAGTGACCGCTGTTATGTACGCGTGGGGCCAGTTCATTGATCAGCAGACCTTGAGGGGTGACAAAACACTCCATCGCCATCACGCCCACGTAGTCCAACTCCTGCATAATCGCCGATAGCATCTCTTCTGCCTGAGCTTGCTGCCGGGCATTGGCCTGCGGAAACGCGACACTGGTACGCAGAATGCCGTCCTGATGCAGGTTGTGTGTTAGCGGATAAAACACGGTGCTGCCGTCAAAGCCGCGTGCGCCAACCAGTGATACCTCGCCGGAGAAGTTAATACCCTGCTCGACAATACATTCGCCGTAGCATTCAGCCGGTAACTGTGCAGTTTCATCGGTGCGTAAACGCCATTGACCGCGACCGTCATAGCCGCCAGTGCGACGCTTAACAATTGCCAGTTCACCAAGTTTTTCGAATACCGCAGACCATTCGTTGCGATCGACCAGTAACTGCCACGGCGCGGTCGGCAGACGGAGCTTGTCAAAAAGCTGCTTTTGGGTCAGACGGTCGGCAATAATCGGGAACACATCGCGGTTCACAAAAGCCGGATGGCGCGCCAGCTCGCGGGTTAATGCGGTTTCCGGCCAGCGTTCGATCTCAGCGGTAATCACGCTTTGTTGAAAGGGCACCGCCGCAGGCTCAGCGTCCAGCCCGACAGGCCAGACAGCAATCCCTAACGGCTCGCCCGCCTGGTGTAACATACGGCCTAACTGCCCGTTACCGAGGACGCAAACCTGTTTCATACCGCACCCCGCGGGTCCGGGTTTTCCAGCACTTCGTCGGTCTGGGCTTTGCGCCAGTCGTTCAGACGCTGGTGCAATTCTTTGTCGTGAGTTGCGAGAATTTGTGCTGCCAGTAACGCCGCGTTTGCCGCACCGGCTTTGCCAATCGCCAGCGTACCTACCGGAATACCGCGTGGCATTTGCACAATGGAGTAAAGACTATCAACACCGCTCAGTGCGGCGCTCTGTACTGGTACGCCCAGCACTGGCACCAGCGTTTTGGCGGCAATCATGCCCGGCAGATGCGCCGCGCCGCCTGCGCCCGCAATAATCACCTGATAACCGTTCTCTTCGGCGCTTTCGGCGAAGTTGAACAGTTTATCGGGGGTGCGATGAGCGGAAACCACTTCAACGTGGTGCGGGACATTCAGTATTTCGAAGATTTCGGCGGCGAACTGCATGGTAGCCCAGTCGCTTTTGGACCCCATCACGATGGCGACACGCGCCGGATTATTGCGGGAAGACATGCGTCTAAAAACTCCTGTGGTGCACAACTCTCGGCTTTAGAGGGCACAGAGAATAGCACGGAAAAAGAGCAAGGAAAACGGTTGCGTAGACGAGATTAACCGTCATTCGTTGAGTTTTTAGTCTGAGTTGTGTGTTGATTATGCGCTCTGGCTGAACTGGCAAAGAATGTCCATATCAGCACAATGCTCCACGGAAAAAAGCAAATACCGACAATCAATATAAATCTTTCTACAAAGCGTTGGTTGTGAGGGCGGGTAAGCAATAAGTAGATCATATAGAAATAAACTATCCATGAAATGACTGCCGCCGCTACCAGTGACAATGCGCCAAAATAGAAACCAACAAGCCCAAACCAGCTAATACACAGAGGTGCTCCTGCCGTAAGGGCGATGCCAGAAATCAAAAATCCGTTGCAGCGTTGCATAATAATATTCCCTGTCGTTATTTCATTCAGGGACTATTACCTTGCTGACTCAGAAAAAGATATACCGGTTGCGGTAGTCTGGTGCCTTTTTCGGAATTTATTAATTCGTGGTTAAAACGGAAAATGGATTAATTCAACGTCATCTGCCGTGACTTTCACCATCGATCCTTCTGTATGCCAGGCACCCAGCACGATGCGGAAAGCAGATTGCTGATTAGCGATGAGTTCATGCACCGCCGGACGATGCGTATGTCCGTGGATCAGCCATTGTGCCTGATTTTTTTCCATCGCACTGACCACCGCGTTTTGGTTAACGTCCATGATCGCCAGCGATTTACTGCTGTTGGCTTCTTTACTGTTCGCGCGCATTCGCGCGGCAATACGTTTGCGCACAAACAACGGCAGGGCGAGGAATAGCGTTTGCAACCAGGGGTTGTGGACTTTGGCGCGAAAAGCCTGATAACTCGCGTCATCGGTGCACAGCGTGTCGCCGTGCATAATCAACACCCGGCGACCATAAAGTTCGAGCACTTTTTCTTCCGGTAATAACGTCATGCCGCTTTCGCGAGCAAAGCGTTTGCCGAGCAGAAAATCACGGTTGCCATGAATGAAATAACAGGGAACGCCGGAATCTGATACCGCTTTGATCGCTGCCGCTATCTGGCGATGAAGTGGGTTGGGATCGTCGTCACCAATCCAGGCTTCAAACAGATCGCCAAGAATATACAGTGCGTCGGCCTTGCGGGCTTCCCCCGCTAAAAAACGCAGAAAACCGGCGGTGATCGCCGGTTCTTCCACGCAGAGATGAAGATCTGCAATAAAGAGTGTCGCCACGATTACTCGCTAACGGTCACGCTTTCAATGATGACGTCTTCTTTTGGCACGTCCTGATGCATGCCGCTACGACCGGTTGCCACACCTTTAATTTTGTCGACTACGTCCATGCCTTCAACCACTTCTGCAAACACGCAGTAGCCCCAACCTTGCAGGCTTTCACCGGAGAAGTTCAGGAAGTCGTTATCAACCACGTTGATGAAGAACTGGGCAGTTGCAGAGTGCGGAGCCTGAGTACGCGCCATTGCCAGCGTACCACGGGTATTTTTCAGACCGTTGTTAGCCTCGTTTTTGATCGGTTCTTTGGTGGCTTTTTGTTTCATGCCAGGTTCAAAGCCGCCGCCCTGAATCATAAAGCCGTTGATAACACGGTGGAAAATGGTGTTGTTGTAAAAACCTTCGCGGCAGTAGTCCAGGAAGTTTTTAACTGTTTCAGGTGCTTTATCGTCAAAAGTTTTGATGACAATATCGCCGTGATTGGTGTGGAAAGTAACCATTTTTGCATCCTGTTCCGTTTGATTGGTGCTTCGACCCGGTTCGGGTCATATATAGGGTGGTGTTATAGCATAACCGCACGATCGGATCATCTCGCAATGTATGCTGATTCGCGCGGGAAATATGGGTATTATACGCAACTCAATTACCACACATGTCTAAACGGAATCTTCGATGCTAAAAATCTTCAATACTCTGACACGCCAAAAAGAGGAATTTAAGCCTATTCACGCCGGGGAAGTCGGCATGTACGTGTGTGGAATCACCGTTTACGATCTCTGTCATATCGGTCACGGGCGTACGTTTGTTGCGTTTGACGTGGTTGCTCGCTACCTGCGTTTCCTCGGCTATAAGCTGAAGTATGTGCGCAACATTACCGATATCGACGACAAAATCATCAAACGCGCCAATGAAAATGGCGAAAGCTTTGTGGCGCTGGTGGATCGCATGATCGCCGAAATGCACAAAGATTTTGATGCTTTGAACATTCTGCGCCCGGATATGGAGCCGCGTGCGACGCACCATATCGCAGAAATTATTGAATTGACCGAGCAACTGATCGCCAAAGGTCACGCTTATGTGGCGGACAACGGCGACGTGATGTTCGACGTACCGACCGATCCGACTTATGGCGTGTTGTCGCGTCAGGATCTCGACCAGTTGCAGGCAGGCGCGCGCGTTGACGTGGTCGACGACAAACGCAACCCGATGGACTTCGTACTGTGGAAGATGTCGAAAGAGGGCGAACCGAGCTGGCCGTCTCCGTGGGGCGCGGGCCGTCCTGGTTGGCACATTGAATGTTCGGCAATGAACTGCAAGCAACTGGGTAACCACTTTGATATCCACGGCGGCGGTTCAGACCTGATGTTCCCGCACCACGAGAACGAAATTGCCCAGTCTACCTGTGCCCATGATGGTCAGTATGTGAACTACTGGATGCACTCAGGAATGGTGATGGTTGACCGCGAGAAAATGTCGAAATCGCTGGGTAACTTCTTCACCGTGCGTGATGTGCTGAAATACTACGACGCTGAAACTGTGCGTTACTTCCTGATGTCCGGTCACTATCGCAGCCAGCTGAACTACAGCGAAGAGAACCTGAAGCAGGCGCGTGCGGCGCTGGAACGTCTCTACACTGCACTGCGCGGCACAGACAAAACCGTTGCGCCTGCGGGCGGTGAAGCGTTTGAAGCGCGCTTTATTGAAGCGATGGACGACGATTTCAACACCCCGGAAGCCTATTCCGTGCTGTTTGATATGGCGCGTGAAGTGAACCGTCTGAAAGCGGAAGATATGGCGGCAGCCAACGCAATGGCGTCTCACCTGCGTAAACTGGCTAGTGTGCTGGGCCTGCTGGAACAAGAACCGGAAGCGTTCCTGCAAAGCGGCGCGCAGGCAGACGACAGCGAAGTGGCTGAGATTGAAGCGTTAATTCAACAGCGCCTGGATGCCCGTAAAGCGAAAGACTGGGCAGCAGCGGATGCGGCGCGTGACCGTCTTAACGAGATGGGGATCGTGCTGGAAGATGGCCCGCAAGGAACCACCTGGCGTCGTAAGTAATTCCTCCTCCTCAATTATCCAGGGCAATGTCTGAATGGCATTGCCCTTTTCTCATTTTGTCTCCATTGAGCATCACTCTGACATCTGTCACGACAAATTTTATTGTCATCCAACATACTGTGGTTTCGTCATAACTTGCAGAATGGAATCTCCTCTTGCCGATGAATAATTTTCCTCCCTTCCGACTGACGTTGATTACCCCCTACCAGACACTCTCTGCACTGGTTATGCGACTTGCGGCGGAATACAGTTGTGCCGTTCATACCCTTGAAGCGGTGCTGGATGAAGTCTATCAGATCAGCGAGCAGTGCCTGGGACAGCAACCGGAAGTGTTGCTCAGCCGGGGAGGAACGGCGGAATATCTACGTTCAGTAGTACAAGATGTCCCTGTTGTCGCTATCAAAACCGCGCCGCTTGACCTCCTCTGTGCGCTACAGCCTTTTGTTCATCGTATTCGCCATGTCGCGTTTTTTAATTTTGGCGAATCAATGCCTGGCGTTGCGGACATAGCTCGTGCGCTGGATATGCAGATTGACGAATATGTTTTCCACACTCAGGAAGAGATGCAGAGTCAGTTGCTCATTTCCCGGCAACTGGGCGCTGAGATGGCACTCGGCGGGCAACTTACTGTTCGTCTGGCGGGAGCGGTGCAGTTCCCCTGTGTACTGCTGGAAACAGGAGAACATTCTGTGCGTCAGCTATTGCAGGAAGCGGCGAACATCGCGGGCGTCCGGCGTAAGCTTTCGGCGCGTTCAGCACGCCTGAATACCGTTCTGAATAATATCGCACAAGGCATTATCGTCACCGATGAGCGGGATGGTATCTCAATGATTAATCCGGCAGCGGAGCGATTGTTGAATGTCGATGCGACGGGAACATTAGGCAAACCGATCAGCGAGGTTATCCCGTTATCCCGCGTCCCGCAGGTGCGCCAGAGCGGGCAGCGAGAACAGGGCGAATTACTGGAAACAGCCGGACGCACGCTGGTCGCGGATCGGGTGCCAATTCTTGATGATGGATACTGTCTCGGCGTAGTGTGTACTTTTGCCGATAGTGGCCGGATTCAACGTGCGGAGCAACGTTTGCGCCATCAATTGCGTAATAAAGGCTTCACTGCACGTTACAGTTTTGATGATGTTTTAACCTGCTCTCCGGCAATGCTGGCGGTGAAATCGCTGGCGAAAACGTATGCCGCCGCTAATGCCACCGTATTGATTCAGGGGGAGACGGGAACAGGTAAGGAATTGTTTGCTCAGGGTATTCATCTTGCCAGTCGCCGGGCTGACAGGCCGTTTGTGGCAATTAACTGTGCGGCAATCCCGGAGGTGTTGCTGGAAAGTGAATTATTCGGTTACGAAGAGGGAGCATTCACTGGCGCCCGACGTAGCGGTAAGGCGGGAATGTTTGAGCTGGCACACCAGGGGACATTGTTTCTGGATGAAGTGGGAGAACTGCCATTGTTACTCCAGGCGCGCTTGTTACGTGTGTTACAAGAGCGCGAAGTGGTTCGTTTGGGGGGCACACAGGTTATTCCTGTTGATGTACGTATTTTGTGCGCGACGCATCGGGATCTTGACCAGTGCGTGTCGGTAGGAACCTTTCGTCAGGATCTGCTGTATAGATTGAATGTGCTTTCGTTGTTCATTCCGCCGTTACGAGAGCGGCGTAGCGATATTCTCCATCTTGCCAGACATTTTCTTGGTCAGCAGCAGATTGAAAAGCACCGGGTAAATCACGTGCTGGAGGCGGTGGGGGCGCAACTGGAGCGCTACAACTGGCCGGGGAATTTGCGTGAACTGCAAAATATTACGGAGCGGCTGGCGTTGTTTGTCACTTTCGAGCCGCAAACCGACTGGCGTCAGCGGCTGAGCATGGTCTGGTCGCCCGCTGCGCAGGGCAAAGATAACGCTGTTTTGCCGCTGACGTTACAAGGGGAGTTTGCTTCGCTCAAAGAGATGGTGCGGGATCTGGAGCAGCAGATTATTCACTACTATTTGCAACGCAACAATGACGATCAAACTCGCGTTGCACAATTGTTAGGTATCAGCCGTATGAGCCTGTGGCGTCGGATGCAGGACGGACATTCAGAGACATCATGCGAACAGTGAACGACGTTAAAGGTGATAACGCCGTTCACCAACGTATGATTAATGAGATTCAGATGTGGCGGCTTTGCGCGGGCGTATGGTGAGCACCAGTATCGCCGCAGCAATCAGACAGCCGACCATCAGACCAAACCCCGCAGCATATGACCCCTGATAGTATTGAATCAGATAACCAATCGCGATGGGAGCGATAAAACCGCCGATCTGCCCTCCGGTATTGATAAAACCACTGGCGAAGCCCATTACTTTGGTGGGCAGCACTTCCATTGAAATTGCCCAGAACACGCCAAACGGCATAAAGATGCCGAATGCTGCTGTCAGCGTCAGCCACAGTACGCACATATTGGGATCTGCGGCGGCAAATGCCTGCCACATAAACAGCGCACCCAACAGGTAACATGTGGCGACGAAAATCTGCTTACGTCCGCCAAACAGGTGATTACACACCCAACTGGCAATCAGCATCGCGACGAACGAGGCAAAGAAAGGAATAGAGGCGACGAGCCCCATTTTCACCATTGCAAACTGACGTACATCAACCAGATAAGACGGCAACCAGGAGAGGAATCCCCAGAAGGCGATGCCAAAGAGCAAGTAGGTGCACATCAACATCCACAGTCCAGGTTCACGAACGGCCGCAGCAAGCGCCAGTCGCTTTTCTTCTTTACTGAGCGCCACCGTATCGGAGGCTGTTTGTCCTTCACGAATTTCCGCCAGTTCCTGCGGCGTTACGTCAGGGTGATCTTCCGGTTTGTCACGCATGTACTTCCAGCACAACCAGGTGACGATAAAACCGGGGATCGCGAAGATGTAGAACACGCCGCGCCAGCCTACCCATTGCATCAGTAAAACCACCAGTAACGGAGCGAAAGCTGGGCCTAAGGCGATGGAGCACAGATTCAGCGAGTTAGCGCGAACTTGCTCCTTTTTCGGAAACCATTGACTGATAAGCTTCCAGGAGGCGGGCGGATGCATTGCTTCGCCTGCGCCAAACAACGGGCGTACCAGCAGCAGACCAATAAAACCGCCGACCATGCCAGTAAAGGCGGTAAACAGCGACCACCAGAACAGCGCCAGCGTCATGGTGACCCGACCACCAAAACGGTCAACCATCAACCCCGCGCCAATTTGCAGTAAACCATAGCCGATGAAAAAGGCGCTGAGCACTAATCCTTTTTCGCCGGCAGTGAGTCCCAGTTCATTGCTGATCGCGGGTAAAGCAACCGAAAAATTAACGCGATCAAGGTAAGAAATCAGAAAAATCAACCAGAGTATCAACAACATCTTGTTGCGTACTCGCCATTGACCCGATCCTGTCGTCATTATTATCTCCTTCAGGTAGTTATGCTGTGAAATGCAGTAAACCTTGTTGCGACATCCAGTTCTGGATCAGCGCGGCAATGTCATCCGCGTTGCGATCCATAATCAGAATGTGTGAGTTGCCATGGATCCCCAGTTTGGGAAGTTGGAGCCACGTTACGGGGACGTTCGCTTGTGAAAGCTTCCCGGCCCAGGCAGTGACATTGCGATAAAACTCAGGCCACCAGGTTTCTCCGGCGTCGAGGTTGTCGCCCCAGATAACCAGGAACGGTATGTCACGGAGTTGCGTAAGATCGACGCCTGCAGTATCCGGCGCGCCGGATGGCTCCAGCAGAATGACTGCCGCCACACGTTCCGGGTGTTGCTGCACGACATTCAGGATCTGTCCGCAGCCCTGGCTATGGGCGAGAATGACGCTTTTACCTAATTTGGCGAGCAGCGCGGCATAAGCCGCTTCCGCCAGCGCGTCATTGCATGTCCAACGCGGAACGGCTTGTTTCATGAAGATATCGAACGCTTCGACGGGAAATTGCTGTCCAGGCCAGACTTCACGTGTCGGATAATTCGGACCAAAACGAAAACTTTCCCATGCTTGTTGCTTGGTACGGAACTGGGGTTGCCCGGCGTAGATATGTGGGTACTGAGCCCATGAAGCCCGGCCACGTTCTACACCATCGCAGACATATGTGTTATGGCCGTGACGCAGGAAGTAGTGGTGCATACCTGGGCGACCGTCCGGCGTGGTTTCCCAGCAGGCTCCGGTCATGCCGCCGCCGTGGACAAACACCAACGGCCAACGTGCCTGCGGCTGTTCAAGTTCGATGAACTGTACGTACATCTGTCCCGCTTCGAATTGCCCGTTAGGATCGAGTCGCGACGGGGTACAACCTTTGGCGATAGTGGTTTCAAATGTCGGCTGACCGCTGATTTCGTACTCCTGGCCGCCGACGAAAAAGCTGCCAAGATTGCGGATATGCAAGGTTGCATTACTCATCGCAGAGGTTTCCTGTCTGGAAATTAAACTCACGATAACATCGTGCCTGTGACAAATGACTCGTTATGCCTGTCTGGAGGTGTTGACGAATAAAGGCTACCGCATGCAGCAATTTCTCCTGATCAATGCCGGTCTGCACACCCATTCGCCAGAGCATGTTGACGGTATCTTCTGTCGCGCAATTACCTGCCGCACCTGGCGCGAACGGGCAACCGCCCAACCCGCCAGCGGCAGTCTCCAGGCGTCGTATGCCATGCGTCAATGCCACGAGGGTGTTGGCCAGCGCCATACCGTGGGTGTCATGCAGGTGCAGACCGATATCCAGCAGAGGGTGAATGTTGCGTACTCTGGAGAGTAATTCCCCTGTCTGTACCGGAGAGGCGACGCCGATGGTGTCGCACAATGTCACGTCTTTGATGCCGCGGGATACAGCTTCCGACAGCAGCCGCAAAACGGCATCAACACTGACGGCCCCTGCGAACGGGCAGCCAAAGACAGTCGCCATACTGAGGGTGACGTACATATCGGGTCTGGCAGTGGTAATAGCAGACAGTTCTGCCAGCGAATCCGCGTGAGTACGCTTGATATTGGCTTGATTGTGTTGCTCGCTGGCAGAAATCACATAGCTGATATGGCGCACGCCAGCATGCCAGGCATCCTGCGCCCCCCGCAGATTAGGCACCAGAGCGACGATGTCTAGTCCCAGATTCTCGCGGGTATTGCGTTGTAGAACATGTGCGACTACCTGTCCGGCATCAGCCATTTGCGGGATTGCTTTCGGGTTAACAAACGACGTGATTTCCAGGCGTTTTAATCCGGCATCGATCAGCAAATCAATCGACTGCGTTTTGATTTCTGTGGGGATCCAGGTACTGATATTCTGAAAACCATCGCGCGGGCAAACCTCTGTCATAGCGATATCTGGCGGCAGAGACGCAGCGTTAATCCATGATTTCAGGTTCACAGGATGCCCTCCGCGCGCAACTGCGCAAGTTCCGCATCGTCTAAACCCAGTCTGGAGCTGTAGATTTCCTGATTGTGTTGCCCAAGAAGTGGAGAAGGCGTTCGGATGCCGGTTGGTGTACTCGTCAGCTTGATGTGGGAACCCGTGAGTTTTAGCGTCCCCGCGATGGGATGTTCGACATCAATAAACATCTCGCGAGCATCGGCAATATGCGGGTCGCTAACCAGTTGATCAATGTTATTAATTGGCGCGGCAGGGACTCCGGCATTCAGCATGCAATCGACGATCTCATTGACGCTGTACTGGCGACTCCAGATCTCAATTATTGGCTTGAGCAGCGCATGGTTTTTGACGCGCAGTGGATTGCTGTTGAACTCTTCACGGGTTGCCAGTTCTGGTTGCCCCATGGTCTGAGCGACCAGACTCCACAGTTTGTCGTTGGCGGCGGCAATTACTACGTCACCGTCGCGGGCTTTAAAGGTGTCGTAGGGATAGCAGGATTCGTATCGGTTGCCGATACGTTCGGGAATTCGCCCCTCTGTCAGGTAAATCTGGGTGATAATCTCCAGACTGGCGACGACCGAATCCACCAGGGCAATATCGACCTTTTGTCCTTCGCCAGTCTGGTCGCGGTGGCGCAATGCGGCCAGCGTGCCGATAGTGGCCGAAAGCCCGGCTAAAACATCGCTCATCGCCGTACCAGAGCGGGTAGGTTCACCGCCGGGCCAGCCCGTGGTGCTCATCAACCCGCCCATCGCCTGACCGATAATGTCGTAACCTGGACGCTGACTGTATGGCCCGGTATGACCAAAACCGGAAATCGCGCAGTAGATGATACGCGGGTTAACCTTTCTCAGCTCGTCATAGCCTAGCCCCAGTTTTTCCATCGTGCCTGGACGGTAATTTTCCACCACGATATCGGCAGTTTTGACCAGTTCCAGAAACAGTGCCTTGCCGCGCCCTTTCAGGTTGAGAGTGATCCCTTTTTTGTTACGGTTGAGATTCATGTAATAGGCGCTTTCGCCATTTTTAAATGGTGCGAACTGTCGGGTATCGTCTCCGACACCGGGACGTTCGATTTTGATTACCTCCGCCCCCATATCCGCCAGCATCATGGTGCAAAAAGGGCCAGCCAGTACGCGGGTTAAATCCAGTACCTGTAATCCGGCAAGCGCGCCTTGTTTATTTTCCATCTGTTACTCCTTGCTGCGTTGTAGAAATTGCTTGTTCGCTATAGCAAGGGATGTGCCAGCTGACGTGAGAGAAGTCAGGAAGGCAGGTACAGGAGGCGTTGACAGCAAAAAGAAGATGATAAATGTGTGGTGAGAGAAAACTGAACTGTATCAAAAATGGGAAGGTAATTATGGCGTTTGATACAGTTCAGGGGAAAGCCAGGAGACAATGCAATGTATCTGCTAACTCAGCGCTTTCTGCACCACCATAACATTCCCATCAGTACCATCCCCGGCAACCATACCCACATCAATTCAGAAATTATCACCTGATGACCGTACGGCGTGGTGTAACGAGACAATGCGAACGGCGCGACCTTAATCACCTGCCAGGGAGCGAAAAAGTGTTCCTCTGACCACGGCCACAGCCAGCCAACGCCTTTACCGCCAGTGGTTACCGAATCCAGCAAGCTGTGCGATAACAACGAGACGGTTAAAAACAGCCAGCAGCGAATCAGTCCAGCCCTGAACCATCGACGTCCAATTAGCATGCATAACAGCGGGACAACAAACGCAAACACCAACGAATGGGTAAAACCGCGATGACCAAAAACATTGCCGTAAGCAACGCCAAATTTAAACGACAATACGTCGGCATCGGGCAGCATCGCCACGACGATTCCGGCAAATAACAGGCGCGGGGGGATGATTTTCGAACCCAACCCCAAACCAATGCAAAGGGGAACGGCGGCGTGCGTAATAACGGTTGGCATGATGATCGCTTCGGCAAAATGTCGATGCTATCAGCATGGATGAACGGGGCGTAGAGGGCAAAAGTCTGAAAAGCGAACCGGCCTGTTGATACAGGCCGGGAAAGGGATCAGGCAACAACCTGCACGCTGTGACCAGCAAAACTCACGGTCTGACCGGCGACGATTTTGCAGCGTTTGCGCGTTTCAACCGTACCGTCGACTTTCACCTGGCCTTCGGCAATCGCGATTTTCGCCTGCGCGCCGCTTTCGCTCCAGCCTTCCAGTTTCAGCAAGTCGCACAGCTCAACGTGCGGATGTTTACCTAAAGAAAATGTCGCCATGTTACTCACCCTGTGGATCATGATATTCAACGCACGCCTGTAGCGTGTTTTCAATCAGCGTGGCAACCGTCATCGGGCCAACGCCGCCCGGAACAGGCGTAATGTATGAGGCGCGTTTAGCCGCGTCTTCAAACACCACGTCGCCCACAACTTTGCCATTTTCCAGACGGTTGATGCCGACATCAATCACAATAGCGCCTTCTTTGATCCAGTCACCGGGAATAAAACCCGGCTTACCGACGGCGACGATCAACAGATCGGCATTTTCTACGTGATGACGCAGATTTTTAGTGAAGCGGTGAGTCACGGTGGTGGTGCAACCAGCGAGCAACAGTTCCATGCTCATTGGGCGACCGACGATATTCGACGCGCCAATCACCACGGCGTTGAGGCCGAAGGTATCAATGTTGTAACGCTCAAGCAGTGTGACGATACCACGCGGGGTGCAGGGACGCAGACGCGGTGCGCGCTGACACAGACGACCGACGTTATAAGGATGGAAACCGTCCACGTCTTTGTCCGGGTGAATCCGCTCCAGCACTTTAACGTAATCAATTCCTGCAGGAAGCGGTAACTGCACCAGAATACCGTCGATGGTGTTGTCGGCATTCAGCGCATCAATAAGCTCAAGCAGCTCTGCTTCGCTGGTGGTTTCCGGGAGGTCATAGGAGCGGGAGACGAACCCGACTTCTTCACAAGCCTTACGTTTGCTTGCGACATAAATTTGCGATGCAGGGTTGCTACCCACCAGCACAACGGCCAGTCCTGGCGCCCGCAGTCCGGCTGCAATACGCGCCTGAACTTTTTGAGCAACTTCAGAGCGCACCTGCTGCGCAATCGTTTTACCGTCAATAATCTTTGCTGCCATCAGAGAGAGGATTCCATCTGTTACGTAGGTCGAAGGGGATAAGTCTATTTTGTCAGAAGCGGGGCGCGCTGTCAGGTTTCGTTTCAGATTTATCACGAGAAGTTACATAAAGAAACTATGTCAAACGAATTGGTGAGTTTGCTAAGCAAGCTATTTGCAATGGACTAGAGCAATTTAGGCAATATCTGAGGTTAGAAAAAGTATTTTCGGTCTGTTATTTTTTTGAGGGAAGGCTATTTTTATCGTGAATAATCTTTTTGCGCAGAAACTTTCATTCACCCGTCTCTCTGTCTTCATGCCAGGACTGGGAGGTAAAAGCATTTTTAGAAGATGAAAATAACCTTACAGCTATATTGATGCCATTAATGTAACAATCGAATCTGTAAGGATATTAGAGTCGTATGTGAGCATGAAGGTATATCTATGAAATCGGTCTTCATTTCTTCTATCATCGCCGTCACTCTGTTTGCAACTGCCAATACCTATGCAGCAACAACCAACGGTGGCGTTATTCACTTTGAAGGCGAGTTAGTTAATGCAGCCTGTGCTGTAAATACGGAGTCAGCCGATCAGGTTGTCTCCCTCGGTCAATATCGAACAGATCTCTTTAATGCTGTTGGCGCAACTTCTGCATCAATTCCGTTCACTATTGAGTTGAATGACTGTGATGTTTCTATTGCTGCTACTGCCGCTGTTGCATTTTCGGGGCAGGCAGATGGTAATAATGATGATTTATTAGCCATTGTTTCAGGCACTAATGTAGCGACGGCAACAGGAGTCGGTATTGAAATCCTGGATAATACTTCCAAAACACTAAAACCTGATGGATCGGTTTTCTCTGAAGCGCAAAGCTTAATTACGGGGACTAACGTTTTGCATTTTTCTGCACGGTATATGGGAACGGGACTTAGCGCAACTGCAGGTCAGGCAAATGCTGATGCTACGTTTATAATGCAATATCCTTAATCTCTCACTTATCACGATTTTTTAATTATTCTGTAAGACGAAGCGGCATGATATATGGTTATCATAAGGCATATTGAGTTTACATCATGCCGCTATATTAGAAAGATTAAGGTATAGAGCAATGTTGTGTTGACCAAACGCAGGCTCTATTTTCTATGATGTTCATCGTTTTCTTGTCGCCAGAAATACACAAGGTGTGTTGGCTATGTTGTCTAAATTGAAGATTTTATTATCTCAGATTGTCGACAAAGCGCGTTCTGTTCATGCAAGTTCAATATATTACAGGTGCCGTGCAGGCCTGATAAACATTGCGCATCAGACAATTTTATGCTTGCCATTATTCTCATTGTTTATTGTAAGTTGCCTTTTTATTTCAGTAAACGCTAACGCGGCTGGTGGAATTGCTCTGGGGGCTACGCGAATTATTTATCCTGCAGATGCGAAACAAACATCGGTCTGGATTAGAAATAGCCACTTACAGGAAAGATATCTGGTCAATGCCTGGATTGAAAATAGTAATGGTGTGAAAGATAAATCATTTATCATTACGCCGCCGCTATTTGTCAGTGAACCCAAAAGCGAAAATACATTGCGTATCATATATACTGGATCACCGTTAGCGACAGATCGCGAATCACTATATTGGATGAATGTCAAAACGATACCCTCGGTAGATAAAGGTGCGCTGGATGGCAGAAACGTATTGCAACTGGCGATATTATCAAGGATGAAATTATTCCTCCGTCCTGCAAACTTACAGGAACTTTCCGCCGAGGCACCGGATTTACTCCAGTTTTCTCGTTCTGGTAATGTTCTCAATATCCGTAACCCGTCGCCATTTTATGTCACTCTGGTTAACCTGAAAGTAGGAAACCAAAAAATACAAAACGTTATGGTCTCACCTAAAAATAATTCACAGTTCCCCTTGCCTGCAGGAGTTCAGGGAAAATTGACGTTTCAGACTGTTAACGATTATGGCTCGGTAACCCCCGTCAGAGAGGTGAGTTTGCATTAATCAAGTTCACCAAACATATTGAAAATAATTATGAAGACAAAAAAAAAGAGATATCTATCGCATCGGCAAGGATTGTTCTTTCTGGCAATGTGTCATCCACTGATAAGTCAGGCAGAAAGTTATTTTAATCCCGCATTTTTATTATCAAATGGTGAGCCTGTCGCTGATTTATCTCGTTTCGAAAAAGGTAACCATCAACCAGCAGGTGTTTATCGCGTCGATCTCTGGCGTAATGAGGAGTTTATTGGCTCACAAGATATTGTTTTTGAAACGTCAACAGAAAAAACCGGAGATAAATCTGGTGGTCTGATGCCATGTTTCACAATGTCGCTCCTTAACAGAATAGGGATTAATGCGGCTGCTTTTCTGGCATTACAGGAAAAACAAAATGACAGTTGCATAAATTTACTTAAAGTTATCCCGGATGCACAAATTAATTTTGATTTTTCAGCATTGCGACTGAATGTCAGTATTCCGCAAATTTTATTGTCAAATAGCGCCAGAGGATATATTCCTCCAGAGGAGTGGGATGAGGGTATTCCTGCTTTCCTTCTGAATTATAATTTCACCGGGGACAAAGGAAATGGTAATGACAATTACTTTTTTAGCGAATTGAGTGGGCTGAACTTAGGACCGTGGCGTTTGCGAAATAGTGGAGCGTGGAGTTATTCCCGCGGTAATGGTTACCACTCTGAAAAATGGAATAATATTGGGTCATGGGTACAACGAACCATCATTCCGTTAAAGAGTGAAATAGTAATGGGGGATAGTAATACAGGAAGTGATATTTTTGATAGTGTCGGTTTTCGCGGTTTCCGACTCTACTCTTCCGATAGCATGTATCCCGATAGTCAGCAAGGGTTCGCCCCTGTCGTCCGTGGGATCGCCCGTACCGCTGCGCAATTAACCATTCGGCAAAATGGTTATATTATCTATCAAAGCTATGTTTCTCCTGGTGCTTTCGAAATAAACGATTTACATCCAACATCTGCCAGTGGTGACCTTGACGTCACCATTGATGAGCGAGATGGTAATCAGCAGAATTACACCATTCCTTATTCTACGGTGCCAATTCTGCAACGTGAAGGTCGCTTTAAATATGATCTCACGATGGGTGACTATCGCAGTGGTAATAGCCAACAATCTTCACCATTCTTTTTTCAGGGAACGGTAATTAGTGGGTTGCCGATGGAGTTTACCGCTTATGGTGGTACGCAATTATCGGCACATTACACTGCATTTTTATTGGGGTTAGGACGTAATTTAGGGCGCCTGGGTGCGGTGTCGTTAGATGTAACACATGCTCGTAGTCAGCTAGTGGATGATAGCCGCCATGAAGGCGAATCAATTCGTTTTCTTTATGCTAAATCAATGAATAATTACGGCACAAATTTTCAATTAATCGGTTATCGTTACTCTACGCAGGGATTTTATACTCTCGATGATGTCGCGTATCGTCATTTAGAAGGCTATGAATATGATTATGACTATGATGGTAATCGGCGTAGTGATCCAGTGATTGTAAATTATCATAACCTGCGATTTAATCGTAAAGGTCGTATGCAGATGAATGTTTCCCAATCATTAGGCGATCTCGGTTCTCTTTATATTTCAGGAACACATCAAAAATACTGGAATACTTCTGATGCGGATACCTGGTATCAGATTGGGTATACCAGTAGTTGGTATGGCATCAGTTATTCACTCTCTTTTTCCTGGAATGAGTCAGTAGGAATGCCAGACAACGAACGTATTGTTGGTTTTAATTTATCTGTGCCATTTAATATTTTTACTAAGCGCCGCTATACACGTGAAAACGCAATCGATCGCACCTACGCGACATTTAACGCAAACCGAAACAGTAATGGTCAAAATAGCTGGTTGGCGGGCGTTGGCGGTACCTTACTGGAAGGGCACAACCTGAGCTATCACGTTACTCAGGGTGACACGAGTAATAATGGTTATACCGGTAGTGCAACAGCAAACTGGCAAGCTTCTTACGGTACGTTGGGAGTGGGTTATAACTATGATCGCGACCAACATGATTTTAACTGGCAACTCGCCGGCGGTGTCGTCGGTCACGAAAATGGCGTTACGCTAAGCCAACCGCTGGGAGACACGAATGTATTAATCAAAGCGCCTGGCGCGAGCGGCGTGCGTCTTGAAAATCAGACCGGAATTTTAACGGATTGGCGCGGTTATGCCGTGATGCCTTATGCCACTGTTTATCGCTATAACCGCGTTGCGCTGGATACTAACTCGATGGGTAATTCTATCGATGTGGAAAAAAATATCAGCAGTGTTGTGCCGACGCAAGGTGCGCTGGTCCGTGCAGAGTTTGATACGCGTATAGGCGTGCGGGCGCTCATTACCGTACTTCAGGGGGGTAAACCTGTGCCATTTGGTTCTCAGGTATGTGAAACAACCACCGGTATAACCAGTATGGTGGGGGATGACGGGCAAATTTATCTGAGTGGTGCGCCGTTATCTGGAAATTTATTGATTCAATGGGGAGAGAGCGTTCACTCTCGCTGTATGGCTCATTATGTATTACCGCAAGAAAGTTTACAGCAGGCAATAACGGTTATTCAGGCAACTTGTGCATCTTCGTCATCATAAAGGGTATAACCAATGAAATTAATCTGGAAATTAATATTGGTGGTAACTTGTTTGTGGCTAACATGCCCGGCATGGGGCACTGTATGCGAAAATTACGATGGTGCTCCGACTGATGTCTATTATGATCTGTCTAATGTTTTTAACAGTACGAATAATCAACCGGGGCAGATTGTTGTCTTACCAGAAAAATCAGGGTGGGTAGGAGTAACAGCCATCTGTCCGGTAGGAACTCTGGTGGATTATACTTTTCGTAGTTATGTGACTAATTTTACCGTTCAGGAAACGATCGACAATTATCAATATTTAAAGTTAAATGATTATCTTTTGGGGGCTATGAGTCTGGATGATAGTATAATGAATACTCAGTACCCGCCAAAAAATTATATCCAAATGGGAAGGTATGAAAATGTTAAGAATCATTTGCCCTTTGGTGTTATGGATTCTCATCTTATATTCCGCTTAAAAGTTATTCGCCCGTTTATTAATATGGTTGAGATCCCCCGGCAAGTGATGTTTACTGTCTATGTAACAACAACGCCATTTGATCCGTTGATAACGCCAGTTTATACAATTAGTTTTAGTGGTACGGTAGAAGTTCCGCAAAATTGTGAGTTGAATACTGGTCAAATTGTAGAATTTGATTTTGGTGATATAGGCGCATCATTATTTAGTGAGGCTGGTCCTGGGAATCGACCTGACGGCGTCATGCCGCAAACAAAGTCGATTGCAATAAAATGTACTAATGTTGCCGCGGAAGCTTATTTGACGATGCGCCTTGAGGCAGAAACCGTTTCTGGACAAGCGATGGTGTCAGATAATCCCGATTTAGGTTTTATTATTGCAGATCAGAATAATATGCCGCTTACGCCAAATGATTTGAATAGTATTATTCCTTTTCGTCTGGACACTCAAGCTGCAGCCAGTGTGACGATTCATGCCTGGCCTGTAAGTATCACTGGATTAAAACCAACAGAAGGCCCATTTAGTGCACGGGGATATCTGCGAGTGGATTATCAATGAGGGGCGTAGAATGCAGTTAAAAAAAGTCTTGGGTTTTGTATCGGGAATAATATTGAGTTCTTGCAGTTGGGCTGCAGATCCATTAGGGACGATTAATATCGAATTGCATGGCAATATCATTGATTTTTCCTGTACCGTAAATACAGCAGATATCGATAAAACGGTAGAGTTAGGCAGATGGCCGACGAAGCAATTATTATCTGCAGGCGATACGACAGCACTTATTCCATTCAGCCTGCGACTGGAAGGGTGTCCGCCAGGTTCGGCATCTGTTACATTTGCAGGGACGCCGGCGACGGATAACAGCTTACTTGCACTGGATGATGCGGTCATGGCGCAAAATGTCGCAATAGAACTGCATAATAGCGATCGCGGCAGATTACCGCTCGGCGAGTCTAGCCAGACAGTCGCGGTTGATGCAAATGGAAACGTCACGTTGAATTTTTTTGCTAATTACATTGTGTTAGCAAGTGGTGTTCAGGCCGGGGCGGCGAAAGCAGATGCGACGTTTATGATTAATTATAATTAGGTTTATATTAATTCATATAATCTGGCATAATTGATTAGCTCAACAATTGAATGCAAACCTAGTTTGCTATAGATATTAGACTTGTGGGCGCTAACTGTTTTGTTACTCAACAGTAATTGTCCGGCGATCTCTTTATTTGATAACCCATTGACAAGATAACGCAAAATAGTTAACTCACGATTGGTTAATGGCGTAGATATATAACATTCGTGCGCATGTTGACTATTTTTTATATAGTGGATGGTTTCTGAGGGAAAAAATGTATAGCCTGCAAGTATCATTTGTACAGCATGGAAAATGTCATTTTGATCATGACATTTACTGACGAAACCACTGGCACCAGCCTGAATGGCCCGTCCGGCATAAAAACATTCTGTTTTTGAGGATAAAAAAAGTACTCTGGTAGCGCTCTGAATTTGTTTGATTTTTTTTAAGAAAGTAAAGCCATCTATACCAGGGAGGTCGATATCCATAATGATTAAATCGACAGAATGGCAACGAAGATAATCAATAGTGATGCGATGATCATCAGTTTTTAACACAATTTGCAGATTGTCATGTTTTTCTAAAAGGACTTCAATGGACATCCTGATGATGGGATGCGTATCCATAACGATAACCGATGCAGGCCTCATAGTTACCACTCTCAAACGGTAGCGCATCTTAAGAGTAAGAATAGAAAATGCACTTTCCTGTGGATGTTCAACCAGACAGTTATCTCGCCTGAGATCGGCATCTGGAACGTTTTGTTATCCCTTTTTGGGGGAGATGAATCAGACGTCATCGTTCACTTGTTCAGCAACCAGTTCAAAACCCATTGACTCAGCAAGGGGTGACCGTATAATTCAGGCGAAAGATCCACATAGCGGTATCACTTCCTAGTGCGCCCTTAGCTCAGTTGGATAGAGCAACGACCTTCTAAGTCGTGGGCCGCAGGTTCGAATCCTGCAGGGCGCGCCATTTTAAGATATAAATTCTCGTTTTTTGTTTTTGCAAGTCAGAGGCAATATTTGAAATTTTCATCAATTTCTATGCGGCCAGGATACGACTTAGCCTATTATTTCTTTAAGGCTTCCTGCAAATGTCTCAAGATTTGTGACATGTTGGGCTATTGGAAAAAATAAATGAAGCATTTCATAAGATGGATGAGCGGAATCAACCATATAACCACTCACCATTTCATTATAAAGTAACACGCTGACGCTAATTTTACCTTCCTCTGATTCGTCTAATATAATTCTGCTGCCATCAGAGTATTCAGGTGTTATGCATTGTCGATAACTACATCCTGCGTTAGTGCGCAAATTAAGAAGACTGGCATAAAAGTCTATCTCTCCGGCTTTTGTGGAGAATGCCGTTAATCCGGTTGCTTTTTTTTGTATTTCAGATGCAATCAGAAACTGAATAAAATTTCCCCCTGTTGTATCTTCCCATGAACATCGTTGCTGATTTATTTTATTTATAGTTTTCTCTGTATTAACCTCTGATAGTGTGTTTTTGGGAAAGTAGTCACATAATATTGTGTTATTGGTAATAGGCATAATCGTTTCCTTAATATCAATAAAATAGATGAATTGTAATTATTTGTTGCAGTGTTTAATATCAAATATCGCTCATTTGTAGCGATGATATGCAAATATAATAATTACATTATAAATGTATCATCCATCATTGTATTGGCTGTAGGCGTTGTTCTGTCAGATAGTTCAGTGGTGTCATGCCATAAAATGCTTTAAACACAGAGATAAAGTAGGACGTACTACTATAACCGCACAGTTGCGCAACCTGAGCGATGTTCCTGTTATCCATCAGTAGTAGTTGTGCAGCGTAGCGCATGCGACAATGGGTGACGATCTGACTGTAAGTAGTGTTCTCACTTTTCAATTTTTTCTTGAGCAAACTGGGACTTAAACACAGCGAGCTGGCAACAATTCGCAGGCTCCAGTAATGCTGAATATCGCTTTGGATAATCAGGTATACGCTATCGCGTATACTGCTGCGCAGGATATACATCAGTAAGGCAATAAAGCGTGATTGATCGAGGAAGTTTGACAAAACGGTAAATAGTAACGCGCGAGTAAGTTCTGTTTCACAAGGTTTGCAGTCTTGCTGTTGGCTATGGCTGGCCGCCAGCCGGAAAACTTCCGGGGTGCGGCTGTGGCAGGCAATAACGGGCGCTGCCAGTCGTGGCCAGGGATTTACACTGATTAGATTTTTATTCAGAAATAGTAAATAATCATGAATAACTTTACGATTAATATGAGCAATAAGGGCATTATTTACTGTGGAAACTTCAATAGTATTATTATTACAGGCGAAGGCGGCAAGATAGTTTGCCGGGAGGATAAATGATGCATGATCGTTAATTCTAACCTCTACTTCTTTCTCGGTTAATATAACCACGCAAGGCTCACTGCTGCTCAATTGCATTTCGCACTCCTTAGATATCAGCAATTCCGCTCAAAGGATTTTATGCTTCCTGCACCGTGTTCGGTTCAATTGTCCGAAAATAATCTATTTTCTTTAACATTTTTACGGCAGTGGGATCTTGATGAGAATCTGATGGCGTGGACTAAGAAATGGCAAGCAAGACGATGCCTTACTTGCCAGAAAATACATTAATACGCGAGGATGCCATGTGCGGCGGGCAAATAACGCAGAGAGAAATAGAGCATATCTTTGTCGCATGATGAACGTTTTGCTAACAATGAAGCGATCTCTGCGTCTGGTTTCGGTTTCGCTTCAAACGTTTTTCCCTTACCTGCAACAAACAATTCATAAACAATGCCGTTGGCGGGTGAAGATGCCTGGCAATCGGCGCTGGCTTGCAGATAACGCTCACGCTGTTCTGCGGTGAGTTTATCGACGCCGCTGCCATCCTGAACCCAGATCTTAATTCCGGTCGTTTTAACTTGTTCCAGCAGATGCTGATAGCCATCCGGCGACATATTTCCGGCAAAGAAACTACTGATATAAATTGGTTTCGCAGAAATATCGCTGATTAGTTGACGTGAATTGTTTAGCCACTTCAATAATGGCTGGCGCGCGGCTTCACTGCGCCAGTTCAGATCATCAACTTCAGCGCTAATGTACCAGCCATCCGGCGTCACGCCTGGCGCGGAACTCCATAATCTGGCTTGCTGGAGATCGGCTGCCAGTAGGCGATTAAAATAGCTTTCCAGCGCCGCAGATGATTGCTTCTGATGCATAAAAAATTCTGGATCGGCATTCAGACCAACAATCAACTTCAGACCTGCCTGTTGCGCTGCTGCAGCTCGCTTGAACAATAACGCGCGCTGTTCTGGTTGGGTGAAAGCATCGCCGTAACGGGTCCATTGCAGAATCAACGTGTCAAATCCTTGCAGTCGTAACTGGCTCATCAATCCTTGCCACTGGACATCAGTAACCTGGCTGTCGCGATTTTGTGGCTGCCAGATAATACCTTTCATTGCAAAGGAAAAAGGGCTGACTAACAGCAGTGTCAGCAATATGAAAATTAACTTACGCATTTACCAGTGCACTCCAATGGTGAGAAACGCATTGTTGCGTTCCCCGGTACGTTGATTAATCGCCTTAAAGGTATGTTGATATTCGACGCCGAGACTGATTTTGTGCGGCCAGGCATCATAGTGCGTCGCTCCGGTCCAGATGTTCCAGCGTACGCCGACGCCGCCCAGTTGTGCGCCCTGAGTGCCTTTATCACGATAGCCGTTGTCCTGTACATGAGCGTAAGGTTCAAGAGTTTGTCCGTCCGCAACTTTCTGATGCCAGCTCACGCGATAGTCGGCCGTCCACGCCTGAATATCCTGGCGGACATATTGTGCCGCATCGAGATACAGGTTTTGGGCAAACCAGCCGGGGCCATTCGGATGCCACTCGTCGCTGTATTTACCGCCGTTAAAGAACGAGGCGCTGGCGCGCAGCATGGTATCGGATGCGCCATTTTGCCCGTTCAGCGGGAATTGCTGCTCAATAGCGAGAAAAAAGATCTGATCGCGTAGCGGCTTCCAACGCAGGCCGGTGCCGGACATTGGGTTTTTCACTGGCATGACCACGCCGTTTTCTCCGGTGTCAGCAAAAACACGGCTGTAAACCGAAAGCAGGTCGCCTTCCAGCAGCATATTGCGCCCGATGCGGTATTCGGCTTCCAGTTGTCCATAACTGCGATAGCTTTTCCCCGGCGCAGCGCCGCCAACATTGTTGTTAGCGGTACTCATCGCCCCTGAACGCAAGCCAATGGAAGAATCGAAACTGAACGTCCAGTGGCGCCCGGCATCTTCATGTAGACGGCGAAAGTTAAAGCGTTGTTGATTTTGCTCCGGGGTTAATGGGGTAATCAGCGCCTGATTATCAATGTCATCAATCACCTGGCGGGTATAATTTTGCGTCGCAGGCATGTCATCCAGCCGCTGATTCACGTAGGCTAACTGTCGGATCAGCGCCGGATCGTCCGGTAATCCCTTATGCGCCTGTTCCAGCATTTCGCGTGATTGTGCAATATCTCCGCTATCCCACAAGGCGTAACCGAGTGCTGCTTTGGTATTGCTGTTATTAGGATCCAGGTCAAGCGCTGCACGCAGATCGCTTATTGCAGCGGGTACATTATGTTGTTGCCGATAGATAGTCGCCCGGGCGACATAAGCTTCGGCTGAAGGGGCTATATTGATTGAACGAGTGAGATCGTTCAGCGCGAGTTCTGGCTGAGCTGGAATATAACGTTGCGCATGGAGCCACCAGTACAGGGCATTGTTTCCCAGTCCTCGTTGTTCTGCCTGTTGCAGCCAGCGATCGCGAGCCGCGCCATTTCCTGCTGCCTGGGCGGTATTGGCGGCGGCAAGCAGATCCTCGTTGTTCATCTCATGAAGATTAATTTTCTCCCAGGCCGCCAGAGCGGTCGTATAGTCCTCAACCTGATAAGCCTGGTATGCTACGGCGCGATGTTGCCAGGCATTCGGTTGCCGTTTTTCCGCCTGTTGCCACGCATACAGCGCTATGCCGGGCAGAGTATCCTGATAACATTTCGCCAGCCGATTCCAGGCAGCGGCATCATAAGAAGGCGACATATCCCCCAGCAAGCGGACTATCGCCGGGCAATTATCCGTAATTCCTGGTAACTGGCTTTGCCACTGACGTTGCTCCGCCAGCGGCAAGGGTTTCGATAAAATTGCCACTTTCGCAGGCGTCGCCAGATAAGGATGACTTTCCAACAGAGAAGCCAGACGCGCCATTAAGGTATTGCTGACAGCCGCATCGCCATGAAAGGGATAGCGTTGCAGCAGCAAATCGGCAGCTTCACGTGGCTGTCCTGCCTGCATCAGTTGCCAGGTTAGTTGATCCAGACGTGTAAGGTTTGCAGGGGCTTGCTGGTACAACAATCGCGCCAGACGCAGCGCTTCAGCTTTGTTTTGGGTCGCCACGCTGACGGTATAACGCTCTTCGAGCATTTCATCGGCAGGGAGGGTTGCAAGCAGCTTTTGTGCGGCCTCATATTGCCCTTCTTTTAACAGCACAGGTAGCGTCGCACCCACGACATACTGGCGGTTAGCGGCAAACTGTACCGTGTGATTCGCCAATGCCTGTACCGGATTGGCGCTGTATTTTGATAACAGATAGAGCCAGCTTTTCTCTTGTGCCTCAGTGGTAAATAGCGGTGTATTTTCAGACAGATAACGTTGGAGGCGCGTTTTTTCACCACGATAAGCCAGAGTGGTAGCATAAGTGATGTACGATTGTGGATCGGTGAAAATCCCCTGCGATTGCAGCGCCAGAATCCTGGCGTCCAGTTGCCCGGTCAGCAAAACATCAAACCACTGCCGACGCTCTGCCGCGCTTAATGTATTTTGCTGGCGTGACTCGCTGAATATCGCTTCTGCCAGCGGCCACTGCTTCAGGTAGATTGCCCGTTGCAGCAGATCAGTACGCAGTGTTTTCCCTTCCGGCGATGCGGCAAACGCGGCATCGTCCAGTTGTGCTCTGGCGACAGGCAACTGTGCCAGCCGCAGGGCATTTTGCCCAACTTCACTGCGGCAACGCGGAGTAGGGGAGGCATCGCACGCTTTTTGCTGGGCAAGCAGATCTTCAACGGTTTTAACCGTTTTGACGTCTTCAGGAATAGCGGCGAGGCTACGCTTAAGCCTGGTGTCGCCAGGATGACGTTTCAGTTGATCCTCAAGCAACAGTCGTGCGCGGTCATCATGATTAAAATGGCGATAGGCTTCCGCCAGATATAATGTCAGCGGAATATTATCCGGCACCTGCTGATGAATATATTCAAATTCACGAATGGCGGTTGCTTCGTCGTTATTTTTCTGTGCTTTCAGCGCCTTATCGAGACGTGGATAAATAACAAAATGGCGATAGTCGCTAAGCCCCAGCTCTTCTGCGCTGGTGCTGATGTTGTCTGCGAGTGCGCTGGTACTCAATAAAGACGTTAGCAGCAACCCAGACCATCCGATGACGCGATTAAGGTTATTCTCCTTCATTTATTCGGACTCCAGTTCCGCAACCTGTTCTGTGGTTAAACCTGCTTTCAGTAATAATGAGTGCATTGAAACTTGTCGTTCGCGTTGAATTGTCAGTACACGATCGAGCGTTTCCGGGCTGATCACGCCTTCTGTAACCAAAAATTTGCCAAGTGGCAGATTACTGCGTTCATGGCGTAGCAACAGGACGTTAATCGCTGAACGGTTAATATGCCCGAGCGTGGTCAGTATTTCTGCGAACAAGAACTGATGCGGCACATATTGCCGCCAGATATCGTTAGCCTGTTGTTCCGTGAGCCAGTTGCGCTCAACCGCATTTTGCAACATTGCGCGGGGATCATGACCACGTCGGCGTGCATACCAGTGACGTAACCCGGTCACGATTTGTCCACGCAGGACGATAACGTAACGTACTTTGCGCCCAACCTTGCGCGTCAGGGCCGCCAGTGAAACCGGATCGATACCGTCTTCACTACCGACAATTAGCGTTTCATTTTCCAGGCGCAACGGCAACACCGCATAATGCAACGCCACAGAGGCAGGCATTTCCTCAATTAGCGAAGAAGGGATTTTCCAGGCATCAATGGATTCCCATGCCACGCCATTTTGTTCTGCCAGCGCCTGTGCCAGTTGTTCTGCGCTAATCAGCCCTTGCATCAGCATCGAGCCGCCCAAACGTAAACCTTCGACGCGATTACGTAGCGCTGTGTCCAGTTGTTCTTCGGTGATGACGTTATTTTCCAGCAAAATTTGACCCAGTGGGCGTAACGAACGTGTATCGCCTGTGACACTCGGGAAATCGTGCGTCGTTTTATCCCACGCGACTCGACGTGGATCACCGTGCTGAAGAACCTGTTTCAGCGCACGCCAGTTGGCCATAAAGTTAATCAGGTTGCCCCAGAACAGACGCAGGATGGAAAGCAGGCCCTGTGTCAAACCGTAGTAGCCGGTGACGAAAATCACCCGCTGCACGATGCGGTTAATCATCAAACCAAAGTTTAGCCACAGTAGCGTCATTAACCACGTGCTACCGCTAAAGATAGAAAGAAAATGCCACGCATCGGGCCATAAACTTTCGTACGCCAGCAACAGCAAAAGTTGAATCATCACCAGCATCGCGAAGAAGCTGACAAAGTTGCTTATTGCTCCTTTGCGGTCACGCCAGAGGAAGTAGTTCAGTGTCAGACTGGAGGTCCATTTGTGGGTTTTAAAGCCCTGGAAAACGATACCGATGATCCAGCGAGACTTTTGCCGTACCGCCGTCGAAAAGGTATCTGGGAAATATTCGCGTACGCAGATCATGTTTGACGTTCGCGCATGTTGTAAAAATTTACGCTGCTTGCGGGCTTTTACTTCGTCCACCACCGGAAAACGGACAAAAATCTCCGTCATTCCTTTCTCTTTCAGGCGGAAACCAATGTCGTAATCTTCGGTAAGACTTTGCACGTCAAAAGCGATCCCGTCACCATCAGCCAATAGTGCAGTAACTGCCCGACGGCTGAAACAGGTCCCGACGCCTGCGCTGGGTACCTGTCCGGCGAGAGCTTCACGCACCGTAACGTCTTTGCCGTGCAGCTCGGAAAATTCATCGATATAGGTCATGCTGGTGAAGTGCGTCCATTTACGCTCAAATGGATACACAGGGATCTGAATCAGATCTTTACGCTCAACCAGATAGTTAAACAGACGCAGTTCCATCGGCGAAATAACGTCTTCAGCGTCATGCAGAATAAAGCCGGCAAAGGCAAAATTAGCACTACGCTCAAATTGGGTGATGGCATCAAGCACATTATTCAGGCAGTCGGCTTTACTGGTAGGGCCAGGACGCGCACAAACCACCTTGTGCACGTTCGGAAAGCGAGCGCACACTTCGTCTACATCACGCTGGGTGTCGGGATCGTTGGGATAAGTACCAACAAAGATATGATAATTTTCGTAATCGAGCGTGGTTGCCGCCAGTTCGGCCATATTGCCGATGACGCCAGTTTCGTTCCACGCCGGAACCATAATCGCTAACGGTTTTTCGTCCGGTTTATACAGCTCGTGATAACTCATTCGCGGGTAGCGGCGATAAACACTCAGCTTGCGTTTAATGCGGCGCACCCAGTAGACGACATCAATGAAAAAATCGTCCAATCCGCTGATGAACATTATGACCGCTAACGTTATCGCGATTACTTTTAAGCCATAGAGCCAGGTAGCAAAAACATCAAGAAGCCAGTCCACACAACAACCTTACATCAACGTTGGTTATGATTGGGTGGCGTATATTAAGGTTTTTTATGGATTGTGACAGCTTTTTATCATTAATGGGTATGACAATTGCGGCACGTTATTTTTACACCGATTATAAAAGTTGCCGTTTGCGTAGAATGTAGACAAAAGTGTGGTGTCCAGGAAGGGGAGGTTAACATCATAGTGAGGAGTATCGGCGGCGACCGATCAAGCCATCATGTTGTGGAAGTGCCTGGAGGAGGTTGGCAGGGGAGAGCATTTTCCCCGTGCTGAACAAAAAGACGGCGTTGCTGTGGTTACAGGAAGACTAACTTCATTTCTCTTTATTTAAGTTTAATATTCAACCAGGAGATAAAGAATATTAAAATAATAAAGCAAAAAACAACCAACGAGACATTCCTGAAAAACATGTGCTCATAAAAAAGATAAAAAACGTACAAGAACGTGCACGCAACCTTCAGAACTTTTTTATGTTTAGAATTTTCTTTATCTTCAGAATTAAAATTACATAAAAAAATAAAACAAAATGAAAGCATGGCTGAAAACATCGTTAATAAAGCGCGATATGGTAATCCTGCATTAAAGGTTTCGACTCCTAATAATGCTGTCGATAGCGTTGCAATTATAACAGTAACTTTTATATTAGAGGTGATTGCAACGACAAAAAATAACAATGATATAAATAAGAAAGAATAAAATGCATAAATATTTGTTGATATATGTACTTTATGAGCAACAGTAAAATGGGTATAAATGGTTGTAACTGCGATGATAATTATTCTGTATAGCATGCATGCAAACAAACCAATCAGTAGCTTGTTTGCAAATTTATAAGGGGATTCGTTATTGGTGGACTGCATGGTTATTATGCTCTTGAGTTGTGTATTTTATTACTGAGGATTTTTAGGTGCAAAACAAGGAAAGATGTGTCATCAGTTTTCAAGCTCTATTTTGTTCTCCTTATGTATATAAGTTATTTATGTTTTCAATGATAATTACAGTAAAATATGAATTCTGTATATTAAAATATTTTCATACTCTTTCTTTTATATCCTCGATGAGCAATCGTCTGTAGATATAATGTTTAATCATTTCATCAAAGGAATAACTATTCATCAAATATCTGCACAACAAAAGCATGCCTGCATTCGCAATTTTTATCTCCCAGTAAACGTTACCAGTTGCGAGGGGAAATAACATAGATAAGCAAAATAAAGTCCAGTTAATTAAAAGTATATGTTTGAAAACCATTAACCCCATGCATTCGCCTTTTAATATTAACTTAAAAGAAACAAATGATACTATGAAGAAAATTAGCGTCGGTATATATAATGGTGCAGCCATAAATGGCATTGGAATATTAAAGTTAAATATTATGACTGCGTAAGGTAGTATAAATGAAATGTTCAACATCATAATTATCGTGATAAATATGGAGATGGATGTAAACGATGGGGTTAATATGTATTTCGATGATTTTTTAGAATAATGGCTTACAAGCAATAGTTTATTTTGCTTATCATTTTCATGATTTTTTTCAATGCCATCGATAAAGATAATTAATGAATGGAAAGCATTGCCAATTAACAGGTTTATAATTTTCATTGGATGATTATTGCGTATGTGTTAGATCTAATTAATATTCATTGGTTGAGTGTACGAAAATGCTGCCACGCAGGTTACGGTAGCACATCAGTCAGCTCGTATCTAAAGAACGAGTTATTTAGTACAAAAAACAGTATTATGTGATCGTTCCCTGTCAGACCTGATTTTTGGATTTAGTTGAAATTTATCCATTTAGCAATTTTTGTTTCATTCATTATATAGAATTACATTAGGGAGTAAGATTGATAATTCATTTTGATAATGTGATAGTTTGTCTTTATCTATTACTCTCTGAGATATATCGCAAAAATATAAGCTGAGCCAATATGCTCTTACATATGTGAAATATTCATATTTATTGCCTTCTAAAAATTTTTTCATTTTATCAAGATCATCAAAAATACTTTTTTTATTATAAATGTGCTCTCTTGATGATTTCACAATGTTTTTTAATTCGTTATAAGATTTATTGAATGACTCAGCCGTCTTACTGTTATTGTCTTCATAATTGATAAAAAGACACGATTCGATATCAGATAATAGAATTTCATCAAAGCTTTCTTCACGTTCACACAACTTCGTGATGTGTTCTACAATAGAATTACTTTGTAGGGACTCAACAATTGACACTAAAACAGGAGTGTGTAATAGTATTTTAAGAAATTTATTTTCAATATTCTTATACACATTCATTGCAAATTCATCATTACTCCCGTCCATAACATCAGCTATGGACCAAAATATAAACTCGGGGAGTTCATACCACATATCAAGGCTGATAATCTCACGGCAATTATCTTCTATCTGTTGAAATCTCTTACAATTATTCATATATTGTCCTTGATATTATTGTTGAATGTTATTGTCTGGAAATAAGAGTCGTTACCTTTTGAGATAATCACAATTCGCATAAAAAACTTTATAAATACTGGATTTTATAGTACATCCTGATGGTAATTATTTTTCTATTATTAAATTTATTGTATGGCATAAGATAAATCCGATGTGCTACAGCAGGGATTTTTTCTGTTAAAATATTTAGTTGCTTAGAGTAATCATCTTGTAGGGTAAACAAAATTGAATATAACTGGTATTTTGAGACTATAATCGCGAGCCAATTGGACAGTTCTTCGGTCGTGCAAAAAACGTTTATTCTGGCAGTTGCCATTTTTATTCCCTTTCGGATATTTTTTGTGAATGTTTACGTTATATACAGTGAACTCTTTTATATTATTAGTTGGGGTAGCGCTTCATGGTAGGTGATTGTAATTTTAATATGTGACTTATTAACTCAGTAAGTGAATATTAAATTTGCTTAGTGTGGTTAATGACTTTTAGTTGTATTTAATTATAAACTCTTGATATCGAATGAGCCATTTAATACAATGGTTAAAAATTCTGAAATGATGACTCGATGGCTTTTATTTATCTCTAAATTACCAAATGCTAATTTACTCCTGAATACGGAAGTCCGAAAGAAAGCAAATAAGACTACCATCAGAACAAAAAATAAAGAATTTATCACCAAAATAATAGTTAATTAAATAGCTATTATTGATGGATGTAAGTTCCTGTATAGGTCATAACTCCACGTATGTCTAGTTAAAACAGTTTGATCTCCGCTGGACAAAAATAAAAACTATCTAAAGTAGCCTGGCAGAGGATATGTGAATTGTATTTCTATCAACGTAAGTTTATGTTTGGATATGGTCACGTTTTTTAACCCAAAAGATGATAACGCCTCAATTATTTTATTTATGTAATATCTCTGAGCCCCAATTTACTTATGTCCATTTTATCAAAATAATTCCCCCTTACATATTTTTAAATTTTTGTTGAATAAAATCAAAATAACAACTCTCTGAGTTTAATATTTTAGCTGATTTGCTTTCGATTATTTTTGAATCTACAGAATCGGTAACTGATGCGAATAAAAAAACATCATTATTATTTTTGTTTATCTGTATTTTTAAACTCATAAGAACATCAATCATAATTTTATGAATATTATATTTAAAATCAAAAATTTCGTTGTCTTGTTGTAATAAGACCCGCGCATTATATAGAGAGTTATTTATATGGTTTATTATGCTATAATTTAATAGGTTATTTCCGTAACCCCAATCATCAGGCACCCATTTGGTACTGAATACCGCCTTTTCATACATACCAAATGATTTCCGAAATTCTTCAGGAGTGAGTATATTCCTGAATTCTGAAAATGGATCTCTTTCAAATAGAGTTTTGTCTTTCTTTTGTAAATATTCTAGTGTGTTCAAGGTAAGAAATACTCCCGACATGTCCTCGTCAATGACTAGACAGGCAGCGTAGATATTCTCATTAATTATATGTTCACAAATAGCCGTGTAATCATCAATTACTGCGTTTGTAAGACTAGATTTATAGCTATCATAAAAATTCAATTTTATCTCCTCAGAAAATACCTTAAAACATTAAGCTTAATTATAAATATTATTTAAAATATTTTTTGCGTGATTATGTGAATGTCACCGAAACAACTTAATATGTATGAAATAGCTAAAGCGAAATGGATGACGTGTTACTAAAAAACCATTCTGAAAAGGAAGTCTGAAAAAACGTGATAACGAAACTTCTACTCTCCATACTTCATCAGAAAAATAACTAAATTCAATATAGTTTTCATATAACCTCATTTCACGTAAGGTTCCGCTACCATAGGGGAGCGCAATAGTAATTTTTTCCTGAATTCCATGGTTTATATTTATCAATAACAATTCAAGAGATTCATCATAAGGTACATCTTCTGTCACAAATAATAGATAACGTCCATCGTCTAATAAAATTGCAGTTTCAAGATAATACGCAGAAATTATGATGCCTGTGTCTTTACCGTATATACATAATTTAGATTTAGATCTAAAACGGCCATTATCATCCATTTTTTGAATGAGTGATAGCGATATATAATTAACTTTTTTCCACATCTTTTTACTCAAGATAACTGGATGAGATTATGAAAACCTTAAATGAGAGAATTGCTGGTAATATGTTTTTATTTATGGCTCATATCTAAATAACTCTCGAATTTCAAAAATGGAATATTCTTCGGTTTCCAATAATTCACTAAGTTATTCCTTTGTTTGCGGGTAGATACTAACTGGAAGTGATATGTCAGGCATTGTAATTAAATTTAATAATTGCCTGTCTAAACTAATATAGAATATTTTAATCTAACGATTATATTTAGTTGGTGAAGTCGTTTGGGGGATATATTCATATCTTGTATATTACTCAAAGGCAGTTGCGCTACCGCCATACCCTGATAAAACTCACCATCTGCACGAAACGGATTCTACGCTTTTTCTCCCGACGAAATATCAAAATTTCAATTCGAATAATGTCCATTTCATTATCTGACCTATTAACTTCTCTCCGGCAGCACGATCACAAATCTTGTCCCCCGCACATCTGACGTTACCGCAACGGTGCCTTTGTGCGCGACAACAATAGATTTCACAATTGCCAGGCCAATACCGCTACCTTCGCCTTTACGTTGGCGGGATGGATCAACGCGATAGAAGCGGTCAAACAAACGTGGTAAGTGTTCGGGCGCAATCGGCGTACCGGGGTTTTCGACGGTGACTTGCACCTTGTGATCGACCGTCTGACAACATACTACAATTGCCTCTCCGGGCGGCGTATAACGCAGGGCGTTAGAAAGCAGGTTGCTTAACGCCCGACGCAGCATCAGCGGATCGCCTGCAACCTGACACTTGTCGCCAACAAAGAGCAGTTCCACGCCGCGATCTTCTGCTAACGCCTCGAAAAAATCGAACACTTTGCTGACTTCATCTGCCAGATTGAGCATTTTCTTTTCGGGGATTAACTGGTTGTTATCGGCCTGAGCGAGAAACAGCATATCGCTGACCATTTTCGCCATTCGCGTCAGCTCTTCCAGATTCGAATAGAGCACATCTTCCAGCTCCTTCTGACTGCGTGACTGGCTGAGGGCGATTTCCGTTTGTGTCACCAGATTAGTCATTGGCGTGCGAATTTCATGAGCGATATCCGCCGAAAAGTTGGACTGGCGGGTAAAGACATCTTCAATGCGCTCAATCATATGGTTGAACGACAGTACCAGTTGTTCCAGCTCAATTGGCACAGTTTGCGGGTCAAGGCGAACATCAAGATCTTTCGAGGTGATGTTTTGAATCTGACGGCTGACGTTGCGGATCGGCGCGTGGCCTTTATGTACGGCAAATAACACAATAAAAACAATCAACATACTGATGATTGACGCAGTCATAATCAGCTTATTCATCAGATCATTAATGTAATGAAGATGAAAATCGATCGACAGCGCGATGTAGAGCGTATAAGCCGGTTTACCCTCCACCATCGGCCCAACCGGCAGACTGATCATTCGCCAGTTACTGTGTTCCATATGCCCGTGGCCGTGACCCGGCATCGTAATCGTCGGGCCGGAGAGGAGATACACCTCGCCGCCCTGGGCGTCTTTATCGGGTATGGCATCTCGTGCAAACTCGCGGATATCTGGCGCGCCGGGGGAGCGGTACACCGTTTTACCGTGGCTATCTGCCAGAGAAATCAAGACGTTGGAATAACCACTGACAATGTCTTCCAGCGTCATTAAGCGTCGGCCTTGCGTTTCGTCAGGGTGATTGAGTATCCGTTCAAGAGTGGCGCTAATTTCTTGTAAATCATTAATATCCTGCTCGGCAAAATGCACTTTTACCGAGTGGATCATTATCCACGCAAAAGCGAAAAACGCCGCGATGGTGGCAAGGCTGATAAAAAAGGTCAGGCGGGTTGCCAGCGAAAACGGGCGCTGAAACGACTTACTGGCCATCCGGCACCTCAAGCATATAGCCCACGCCGCGTACGGTCTGAATTAGCTTCGGTTCAAAATCATTGTCGATTTTGCCGCGAAGCCGCTTCACCGCCACATCAATGGCGTTGGTATCGCTGTCAAAATTCATATCCCACACCTGTGAGGCGATAAGCGAGCGGGGCAGCACTTCGCCCTGATGGCGAAGGAAAAACTCCAACAGGGTAAACTCTTTACTGGTCAAAGTGATGCGCGTGCCGCTGCGGGTGACCTTACGGCTGACGAGATCGACCATCAGGTCGGCAACCTGAAACTGACTTTCGATAATCACCGTCGCCCCGCGCCGCAGTAACGTGCGCACCCGCGCCAGTAGTTCAGCAAAAGCAAACGGCTTCACCAGGTAGTCATCCGCCCCCAGTTCCAGCCCTTTGACGCGATGTTCAATGGTGCCAAGCGCGGTAAGCAACAGAATCGGCATCCCTTTATTGGCGGAACGCAACATGCGCACGATATCCCAGCCGTTCACGTCCGGCAGCATAATATCGAGGATTATCAGGTCGTAATCTCCGGTCATCGCCAGATGGTAGCCGTTCAGCCCGTTGTCGGCTAAATCGACCACAAAACCGGCCTCGGTTAACCCTTTGGTTAAGTATTCGCCGGTTTTCTTTTCATCTTCGACAATTAATAGTTTCATGTTACCTCCACGCGCTGCCTGGGCAATTCTAGAGGAGCGGGATCAGATGGCAATCGCTTATTGGCAAAATGACAATTTTGTCATTTTCCTGTCACCGGAAAATCAGAGCCTGGCGAGTAAAGTTGGCAGCATAAAATCACCAGAAATTATGTGCCTATGTCTCCTTGTAAACTTCTGCCATTTTGTGTGGCCCTTGCGCTAACCGGTTGTTCTCTGGCACCGGATTATCAGCGTCCGGTAATGCCCGTGCCGCAGCAGTTCTCACTTAGCCAGAACGGCCTGGTTAACGCTGTAGATAACTACCAGAACGTGGGATGGCGTACCTTTTTTGTCGATAATCAGGTGAAGACGCTGATTAGCGAGGCGCTGGTGAATAACCGGGATTTGCGCATGGCGGCCCTGAAAGTACAGGAAGCACGGGCGCAATATCGTCTGACCGATGCCGACCGCTACCCACAGCTCAATGGCGAGGGCAGCGGCAGCTGGAGCGGCAATCTTAAAGGCGATTCCGCCACAACGCGGGAGTTCTCGACTGGCCTTAACGCCAGCTTTGACCTCGATTTTTTCGGTCGTTTAAAAAATATGAGCGAAGCCGAGCGGCAAAATTATTTAGCCACTGAGGAAGCTCAGCGCGCGGTGCATATTCTGCTGGTTTCTAATGTTGCGCAAAGCTATTTCAATCAGCAACTGGCTTATGCGCAATTGCAAATAGCCGAAGAAACGCTGCGTAATTATCAGCAGTCATATGCGTTTGTCGAAAAACAACTGTTGACCGGTAGCAGCAATGTTCTGGCGCTGGAACAGGCTCGCGGGGTGATAGAAAGTACCCGCAGCGACATCGCTAAACGTCAGGGGGAACTGGCGCAGGCAAATAATGCATTGCAACTGTTGCTGGGGAGTTACGGCAAGCTGCCGCAAGCGCAGACAGCAAACAGCGACAGCCTGCAAAGCGTTAAATTACCGGCGGGGTTGTCGTCGCAAATCTTATTGCAGCGCCCGGATATTATGGAAGCTGAACACGCGTTAATAGCGGCTAATGCCAATATTGGCGCCGCACGTGCGGCATTTTTCCCGTCTATCAGCCTGACCAGCGGAATATCGACCGCCAGCAGCGATCTGTCATCATTATTTAATGCCAGCAGCGGGATGTGGAATTTTATTCCCAAAATTGAGATCCCCATTTTTAATGCCGGACGCAACCAGGCCAATCTGGATATCGCCGAAATTCGCCAGCAGCAGTCGGTGGTGAATTATGAACAGAAAATCCAGAATGCTTTTAAAGAAGTGGCCGATGCGCTGGCATTACGTCAAAGCCTGAACGATCAAATTAGCGCCCAGCAGCGTTATCTGGCGTCGCTGCAAATTACTCTGCAACGGGCGCGGGCATTATATCAACACGGCGCAGTAAGTTATCTGGAAGTGCTGGATGCCGAGCGTTCTTTATTTGCAACCCGACAAACCTTACTTGACCTGAATTATGCCCGTCAGGTTAACGAAGTTTCCTTATATGCCGCCTTAGGCGGCGGTTGACAGCAATATACTCGTCATACTTCAAGTTGCATGTGCTGCGTCTGCGTTCGCTCACCCCAGTCACTTACTTATGTAAGCTCCTGGGGATTCACTCGCTTGTCGCCTTCCTGCAACTCGAATTATTTAGAGTATGACTTTTAACTCAGGAGAGAATAAATGAAAAAAGCACTGCAAGTCGCAATGTTCAGTCTGTTTACCGTTATTGGCTTTAATGCCCAGGCTAACGAACATCATCATGAAACCATGAGCGAAGCACAACCACAGGTCATTAGCGCCACTGGCGTGGTAAAAGATGTTGATCTGGAAAGTAAAAAAATCACCATCCATCACGATCCGATTGCCGCTGTGAACTGGCCGGAGATGACCATGCGTTTTACCATCACCCCGCAGACGAAAATGAGTGAAATTAAAACCGGCGACAAAGTGGCGTTTAGTTTTGTCCAACAGGGCAACCTTTCTTTATTACAGGATATTAAAGTCAGCCAGTAACCCAGGTTTAATGAGATGAAAAAAATCGCGCTTATTATCGGCAGCATGATCGCGGGCGGTATTATTTCTGCGGCAGGTTTTAGTTGGTTTGCTCAGGCTGAATCGCCCGCAGAAAAAACGCCGAGCGCAGAACGTAAAATCTTATTCTGGTACGACCCGATGTATCCCAATACGCGGTTCGATAAACCGGGTAAATCGCCGTTTATGGATATGGATCTGGTGCCGAAATATGCCGATGAAGAAGAGAGTTCTGCGTCTGGTGTGCGCATTGACCCGACCCAGACGCAGAATCTGGGTGTGAAAACGGCTACCGTCACGCGCGGGCCGCTGACTTTTGCCCAGAGTTTCCCGGCGAATGTCAGTTACAACGAGTATCAGTTTGCCATTGTGCAGGCTCGCGCCGCCGGGTTTATCGATAAGGTTTATCCGCTTACCGTGGGCGATAAAGTGCAAAAGGGCACACCGCTTCTCGACCTGACTATTCCCGACTGGGTGGAAGCGCAGAGTGAGTATTTACTGCTGCGCGAAACCGGCGGTACGGCGACCCAGACTGAAGGCATTCTTGAGCGGCTGCGACTGGCGGGAATGCCGGAGGCTGATATTCGCCGCCTGATCGCCACGCAAAAAATCCAGACTCGCTTTACGCTCAAAGCGCCCATTGATGGCGTGATCACCGCGTTTGATCTGCGCGCGGGAATGAATATCGCCAAAGATAACGTGGTCGCGAAAATTCAGGGTATGGACCCGGTGTGGGTCACTGCCGCAATCCCGGAGTCTATCGCCTGGCTGGTGAAAGAGGCCTCGCAGTTTACGCTGACCGTTCCGGCGCGACCGGATAAAACGCTCACCATTCGCAAATGGACGCTGCTACCCGGCGTGGATGCTGCGACCCGCACGTTGCAACTGCGTCTGGAAGTCGACAATGCCGACGAGGCGCTAAAACCGGGAATGAACGCCTGGTTGCAACTCAACACTACCAGCGAGCCGATGCTGCTCATTCCTTCTCAGGCGCTGATTGATACCGGCAACGAACAGCGGGTGATTACCGTTGATGCCGACGGACGCTTTGTACCAAAACGCGTTGCTGTTTTTCAGGCATCGCAAGGTGTCACCGCGTTACGTTCTGGTCTGGCGGAAGGTGAAAAGGTGGTTTCCAGCGGCCTGTTCCTGATTGATTCCGAAGCCAATATTTCTGGCGCACTGGAGCGGATGCGCTCTGAAAGTGCTACCCATGCGCATTGAGGGAATAACCAATGATTGAATGGATTATTCGTCGCTCGGTGGCGAACAGTTTTCTGGTGCTGATGGGCGCGTTGTTTCTGAGCATCTGGGGCACCTGGACCATCATTAACACGCCAGTGGATGCGCTGCCGGATCTCTCTGATGTGCAGGTGATTATTAAAACCAGCTATCCCGGTCAGGCACCACAAATCGTTGAAAATCAGGTGACTTATCCGCTAACCACCACCATGTTGTCGGTGCCGGGCGCGAAGACTGTGCGCGGTTTCTCGCAGTTTGGCGACTCTTATGTGTATGTCATTTTTGAAGATGGCACCGATCCGTACTGGGCGCGCTCGCGGGTGCTGGAGTACCTCAATCAGGTACAGGGGAAGCTGCCAGCTGGAGTCAGCGCCGAGCTGGGGCCAGACGCCACGGGCGTTGGCTGGATCTATGAATACGCGCTGGTAGATCGTAGCGGTAAGCACGATCTGGCCGATTTACGCTCATTACAGGACTGGTTTCTCAAATATGAGCTAAAAACTATCCCTGACGTTGCGGAAGTAGCGTCGGTGGGCGGTGTGGTGAAAGAGTACCAGGTGGTCATCAATCCCCAGCGCCTGGCGCAATATGGCATCAGTCTCGCCGAAGTGAAAAGCGCGCTGGATGCCTCAAACCAGGAAGCGGGCGGTTCGTCGATTGAACTGGCGGAAGCAGAATATATGGTGCGCGCCAGCGGCTATCTGCAAACGCTAGACGACTTTAATCACATCGTTTTAAAAGCCAGTGAAAATGGCGTTCCCGTTTATCTGCGTGATGTTGCGCAGGTCCAGGTTGGCCCGGAAATGCGCCGGGGCATTGCCGAGCTAAACGGCGAAGGTGAAGTGGCGGGCGGGGTGGTGATCCTGCGCTCCGGCAAAAACGCCCGTGAAGTGATCGCCGCCGTGAAGGACAAACTGGAAACGCTGAAAAGTAGTCTGCCGGAAGGCGTGGAGATAGTGACAACATACGATCGTAGCCAGCTCATTGACCGCGCTATCGACAACCTCAGCGGCAAGCTGCTGGAAGAGTTTATTGTGGTGGCGGTAGTCTGCGCGCTGTTTCTCTGGCATGTGCGCTCGGCGCTGGTGGCGATTATTTCGTTACCGCTGGGGTTGTGTATTGCTTTTATTGTCATGCACTTTCAGGGACTGAACGCCAATATTATGTCGCTGGGCGGTATTGCGATTGCCGTCGGGGCGATGGTCGATGCCGCTATCGTCATGATCGAGAATGCGCATAAACGGCTGGAAGAGTGGCAGCACCAGCATCCTGACGCCACGCTGGATAATAAAACGCGCTGGCAGGTGATTACCGATGCATCTGTTGAAGTAGGGCCGGCGCTGTTTATCAGTTTGCTGATTATCACGTTGTCGTTTATCCCGATCTTCACGCTGGAAGGGCAGGAAGGACGGTTGTTTGGCCCGCTGGCGTTCACCAAAACCTATGCAATGGCAGGCGCGGCGCTGCTGGCGATCGTAGTGATCCCTATCCTGATGGGTTACTGGATCCGTGGCAAAATTCCGCCAGAAAGCAGTAACCCGCTCAATCGCTTTTTGATTCGTATTTATCATCCGCTGTTGCTGAAAGTACTGCACTGGCCGAAAACCACGCTGTTGGTGGCCGCGCTTTCGGTACTGACGGTTATCTGGCCGCTCAATAAAGTCGGCGGAGAATTTTTACCGCAGATCAATGAAGGCGACTTGTTGTATATGCCATCGACGCTGCCGGGGATTTCTGCAGCGGAGGCGGCGAGTATGCTGCAAAAAACCGACAAACTGATTATGAGCGTGCCGGAAGTAGCGCGGGTGTTTGGTAAAACCGGGAAAGCAGAAACCGCCACCGACTCCGCACCGCTGGAGATGGTAGAAACGACCATTCAGCTTAAGCCGCAGGATCAGTGGCGGCCAGGCATGACGATGGACAAAATTATTGAGGAACTGGATAACACCGTGCGGCTGCCGGGGCTGGCGAATCTGTGGGTGCCGCCAATTCGTAACCGTATCGATATGCTCTCGACCGGCATTAAAAGCCCCATCGGCATTAAAGTGTCTGGCAACGTGCTGGCGGATATAGATGCAATGGCGGAGCAAATTGAAGAGGTGGCGCGAACGGTGCCTGGCGTGGCTTCTGCCCTTGCCGAACGTCTGGAAGGCGGGCGCTATATCAACGTTGAGATTAACCGAGAAAAAGCCGCGCGTTACGGTATGACGGTGGCGGATGTGCAGTTGTTTGTGACCTCTGCGGTGGGTGGGGCGATGGTTGGCGAAACGGTAGAAGGGATTGCCCGTTATCCAATTAATCTGCGTTATCCGCAAAGCTGGCGTGATAGCCCGCAGGCGCTGCGCCAGTTGCCGATCCTGACGCCGATGAAGCAGCAAATCACCCTGGCGGACGTAGCCGATGTTAACGTCTCTGGTGGACCGTCGATGCTGAAAACCGAGAATGCGCGCCCGACGAGTTGGATTTATATCGACGCCCGCGATCGTGACATGGTGTCAGTGGTTCACGATCTGCAAAAAGCGATTGCCGAGAAAGTGCAGTTAAAACCGGGCACCAGCGTGGCATTCTCCGGGCAGTTTGAGTTGCTGGAGCGCGCCAACCATAAGCTGAAACTGATGGTGCCGATGACGCTGATGATCATCTTCGTGCTGTTGTATCTGGCGTTCCGTCGCGTGGGCGAAGCGTTGCTGATTATCAGCAGCGTACCGTTTGCGCTGGTGGGCGGCATCTGGTTGCTGTGGTGGATGGGCTTTCATCTTTCTGTGGCGACGGGCACCGGTTTTATTGCCCTCGCCGGCGTCGCCGCCGAATTTGGCGTGGTGATGCTGATGTATTTACGTCACGCCATAGAGGCAGATCCGTCGCTGGATAATCCGCAAACCTTTAGCGAGCAGAAGCTGGATGAGGCGTTATATCACGGGGCGGTATTGCGCGTGCGCCCGAAAGCGATGACGGTGGCGGTGATTATCGCGGGTCTGCTGCCGATTCTGTGGGGAACTGGGGCGGGGTCAGAAGTGATGAGCAGGATTGCCGCGCCGATGATTGGCGGGATGATCACCGCACCTTTACTGTCGCTGTTTATTATTCCGGCGGCGTATAAGTTGATGTGGCTGCACCGGCATCGTTCTTAGGCAAAATTGCCTGATGTGTTGCGCTTATCAGGCCTACAGCATGAGTCATAATTTATTGAATTGGCACGTTTCTGTAGGCCAGGTAAATCATTCACGCCTTATAGAACAATAAACAGAACGCGTTTTGTCAGCAATTTGAACAACGAGGGGATACCCGGTTTAACCGTGTGGATTGTGTCTTGCGACGATGGGCACTAAATGTTAAAAGGTGCCCCTCAATAAAAAAGACACACAGGGGAAAGGCGTGAAAAACGCGTCAAACGTATCGGAAGATTCCGCGTCGGATCAAGAACCGACACTTCATCGGGGATTACATAACCGTCATATTCAGTTGATTGCGCTGGGCGGCGCCATTGGTACTGGTCTGTTTCTTGGCATTGGCCCGGCGATTCAGATGGCGGGTCCGGCTGTGTTGCTGGGTTACGGCGTCGCCGGGATCATCGCTTTCCTGATTATGCGCCAGCTTGGCGAGATGGTGGTTGAGGAGCCAGTATCCGGTTCATTTGCTCACTTTGCCTATAAATACTGGGGACCGTTTGCGGGTTTCCTCTCTGGCTGGAACTACTGGGTGATGTTCGTGCTGGTAGGGATGGCAGAGCTGACCGCTGCAGGCATCTATATGCAGTACTGGTTCCCGGATGTACCGACCTGGGTCTGGGCTGCTGCCTTCTTTATTATCATCAACGCCGTTAACCTGGTGAACGTGCGCTTATATGGCGAAACTGAGTTCTGGTTTGCGCTGATTAAAGTGCTGGCGATCATCGGCATGATCGGCTTTGGCCTGTGGCTGCTGTTTTCTGGTCACGGCGGCGAAAAAGCCAGTATCGACAACCTCTGGCGTTACGGTGGTTTCTTTGCCACGGGCTGGAATGGACTGATTCTGTCGCTGGCGGTGATTATGTTCTCCTTCGGCGGTCTGGAACTGATTGGTATTACTGCTGCTGAAGCGCGCGCTCCAGAAAAAAGCATTCCGAAGGCAGTAAATCAGGTGGTTTATCGCATTCTGCTGTTTTATATCGGTTCGCTGGTGGTTTTACTGGCGCTTTACCCGTGGGTAGAAGTGAAATCTAACAGTAGCCCGTTTGTGATGATTTTCCATAATCTTGACAGCAATGTGGTGGCTTCAGCACTGAACTTCGTCATTTTGGTAGCATCGTTGTCAGTGTATAACAGCGGTGTTTACTCCAACAGCCGTATGCTGTTTGGCCTCTCTGTGCAGGGTAACGCACCGAAGTTCCTTACCCGTGTGAGTCATCGCGGCGTGCCGATCAACTCGCTAATGCTTTCCGGGGCGATTACCTCGCTGGTGGTGTTGATTAATTATCTGCTGCCGCAAAAAGCGTTTGGTCTGCTGATGGCGCTGGTGGTGGCAACGCTGTTGCTGAACTGGATTATGATTTGTCTGGCGCACTTGCGTTTTCGCGCGGCTATGCGTCGTCAGGCGCGAGAAACGCAGTTTAAGGCGCTGCTCTATCCGTTCGGTAACTATCTTTGCATTGCCTTCCTCGGCATGATTTTGCTGTTGATGTGTACAATGGATGATATGCGTCTGTCAGCGATTCTGCTGCCGGTGTGGATTGTGTTTCTGTTTGTGGCGTTTAAAACATTGCGTAGGAAAGTGAATTAAGCTGATGTGAGGCTGATTTGCCCGATGCGCAAGCCGCAAGCTTATCGGGCCTACAATCTGTAACGATTCTGTAGGCCGGATAAGGCGTTCACGCCGCATCCGACAAAACGATGTTGGCAATCTGAAGCCGCTCTCACCCATTCGATGAGAGCGGTTTTTTTCTGCTTACTGCTTAAATGTACCCGCCAGAGAGCGAATATCGTTGCTGGTGGGTGACTGATGAAGTCTCAGACCAAACTCTTCGACGATAGCAAATATATGGTCGAAAATGTCGGCCTGAATACTTTCATATTCCAGCCAGACTACGGTATTGGTGAACGCATATATTTCAAGCGGCAACCCGGTATCTCCCGGTGCAAGCTGACGCACCATTAAGGTCATATCCTTACGAATCCGTGGATGGTTGCGCAGATATTCATTCAGATAGGCGCGAAACGTCCCAATATTGGTCATCCGCCGCAGGTTTAATATCGACTCCGTCGAACCTTGCTGGCGATTCCAGTCGTTAATTTCCTGATGGCGACGGGTTAAATAAGGCTTTAGCAAATGCGCTTTATTCAGCCGCTGCATTTCGTCTTCATCAAGAAAACGAATACTGGTGACATCAATATTGATACTGCGTTTAATTCGTCGCCCGCCGGAAGCCGACATTCCGCTCCAGTTTTTAAAGGAGTCGGATACCAGCGACCAGGTAGGAATGGTGGTGATGGTATTGTCCCAGTTGCGCACTTTGACGGTGGTTAACCCGATATCAATCACCGAACCATCCGCACCGTATTTCGGCATCTCCAGCCAGTCGCCTAATTTCAGCATATCGTTCGCGGAAAGCTGAATACCTGCCACCAGACCAAGAATCGGATCTTTAAATACCAACATCAGCACGGCAGCCATGGCGCCAAGACCGCTGATCAGAATCGCTGGCGATTGACCAATCAGCAGCGAGATCATCAAAATGCCGACCAGAATTGCGCCGAGTAGTTTGATTCCCTGAAATATCCCTTTCAGCGGTAATTGTTTTGCAGCGGGGAATTTTTGCGCCAGATTTAAAATAACATCCAGCAAAGAGAAGACTGAAAGTAACGCATACATCATGATCCACAACTGCGCGCAGGTGGTCAAAATATCAGCCGCTTCGGTGCCTTTTTGCAGCCAGAATACCGCCTGAATGTTGACGATAATCCCCTGCAGGGTAAAAGCTAAACGGTGGAAGAGTTTATTCTGGGTAATAATTTGCAGCCATAACCGCGAACTGGCGATGGCGCGTTTTTCAAAGGTCCGCAGTACCACCCAGTGCAAAATAATATGCACCACGACAGCGGTCAGAAAAATAATGCCGAAAATCATCACCATCGAGGTGGTGTGATCGAGCTCAATACCCGCTAAATCTTCAACCTGGGATATTAAATCCTGCATAACGTCTCCTTTATACAACAGCAGCCTATGATGACGGTTGAAACAGGGTTATGCAAATCAGGAGAATCTGAGGGAGAATTTCCGACGAGGGGGATGATGGCAAATATAAAATTGCCTGATGCGCTACGCTTATCAGGCCTACGTTAATGAATTTGCACGAACTTGTCGGCCGGATAAGGCGATCACGCCGCATCCGGTATAAACAAAGCGCACTTTGCCAGCAATCTGAGCCGGGAGCAGTTCCCGGCTATCAGGAGAATTACACTTCAGTTAAGGTGATGCTTTGCGGCAGACGAGATTTTGGCAGGGTAGCGTTAAAATCTTCGACGCTGTGATGACCTACCGGAACCACCACCAGACTGGTGTAGCCTTTCTCTTTCAGACCAAATTCTTCGTCAAGAATAGCGGCGTCAAAACCTTCGATTGGCACCGCATCCAGACCCAGCGCCGCAACGCCCAGCAGGAAGTTGCCGACGTTGAGATAAACCTGTTTGGCCATCCACTGCGCATCATCGTGCAGATCTTTACGGTGCATATCGGCGAAGAACTTGCGACCTTTATCGTTCGCCGCTTTCGCTTCCGGTGTGGCAAAACGGCCATCGGCATCTTCCTGGTCCACAACCCGTTTCAGCCATGCATCATCCATGGCAGTTTTTGCGCAGAACACCACGACATGCGAGGCATCGAGCATTTTACGCTCGTTGAACACGTAATTACCGGCGGCGGATTTGGCGACACGTGCTTTACCTTCTTCCGTACTGGCAACGATAAAATGCCACGGTTGGGAGTTGGTGCTGGATGGACTGTATTGCAGCAGGGTTTTGATCTGCTCTGCTTGTTCGGGGGTAAGTTTTTTGCTGGCATCAAATGCCTTAGTGGAATGGCGCTTTAAGGCGACAGAAATGATATCCATAAAGACTCCTTGTGGAAGAAATTTTGCGTGCCAGCAGATTACAAGGATCGTGATGAAATGGTAAGCGAGAAAAATGCGCTATTGATTTACGGTTGAATCAGGGCGCAGTCGTTTTTGATCGCGTTTAGATAAGCCATCGACCACTAAATTCCATGAGTCGTTGATCAAATCAAGAAGTAACGCTTCAGTGATTTCATCGCCAGGGTACACCGAAATCCAGTGCTTTTTGTTCATGTGATAGCCCGGCCTAATGCTCGGGTATATTTGTTGATTCAACAGTGATTTTTGTGGATCGGACTTCAGATTGATAAAGGGGACGCCGCGCAGTTCTGACGACAGCATAAAAATCTTGCCGCCAATTTTAAACACATCAAACTCCGGGCCAAACGGCCAGCAAAGTTCGACAAACGGTAGCTCGAGAGCGATGCGTTTTGCCGTTTCGTGTAGTGATTGCTTATCCATAAACTTACCTTGTGCAGGAAGGAGAATAAGCAAATTATGCCGCGAAGTGAGCTGATAATCGACGTCTAATCTGCCAGCGAAAACCAGCGTCGCCAGATAAAGCGCAATACAAAATATTCAATGACGCCCAGCACCAAAAACCACAGACAAAACAATAAAGTGTAAAGCTGGCTAAGGTCTACTAAATGGAAGAGGGTTACCAGTTTTTGCGCCAGCGCCAGTCCCAGCGCAGGGGCCGGCAGCAGCAGGCTGGAGAGAAAAGCCATCAGCAAAATACCTGCCGCTGTGGTCAGCGTTTCTAAAGGGTGTTTCATCGTTTTGTTAAATCTTAGTTAAAATACTATTGTCCGGGATATCGCTGTGTAACGCAATTCCCTGCTTAGTCTCCGGCTTCAAATTTCACTCTTTTATGGTGACCAGTACAGAGGCGGAAATCGTTGGGCTGGATGCAGAAGTTCTGAATGTTTCTTTCTTCTGGATACAGTGAACTGATATAACAGATTAAAACATCATCAAAAGGGGGAAGGGCGTGCCGGAAATTAATCAATATGGACAGACGGTCGGCGATGCGCTACCGGACTGGCAAGGCGCAGCGGTTTTACCGCGTCGCTTACTGGAAGGTCATTGGTGTCGTCTGGAGCCGCTTGACGCGCAACGCCACGCAGGCGATCTGTTTGATGCCTATGCTCAGGCGCCGGATGAACGTGACTGGACGTGGCTTGCCAGTAATCGCCCGGCAAGTGTTGAAGCTACCGGGGAGTGGATCGCTGGAAAAGTGAATGACCCCTCCCTGGTCCCCTTCGCTGTGGTTGATAATCGTTCTGAACGAGCCGTTGGGTTGGTCTGTTTTATGGCGATTGAACGCGAGCATGGAACGGTTGAAATCGGCCATGTTACCTGGTCGCCACGCATGAAAAATAGTGTGCTCGGTACTGAAGCGATTTGGTTACTGCTGCAATGTGCCTTTGCGCATGGCTATCGGCGTGTGGAATGGAAATGTGATTCGCTCAATCTGGCGTCACGCCGCGCCGCCGAACGTTTAGGGTTTGTATTTGAAGGCCGTTTCCGACAGAAAATCGTGCGCAAAGGGCGTAACCGTGACAGCGACTGGTTATCGATGATTGATAGCGAATGGTCGCAATGTGACAAAGCGCTACAGGCCTGGCTGGCGGCGGAGAATTTTGACGAGCGGGGTGTGCAGAAAAAAAGTCTGGCTCAATTGCGGTTGAGTTAATGAATAGTAGAAAGTCCGAAACAGGAATTGCTGTATAAATAAACAGCTATTTTGCTAAGGAAGGGTAAGATAACTGCGGGTGCCTGAAGCTTTCCGGTTTCAGGATTACTCTGAGGTCTGGAAAGATGAAGCCCCAGGAGATATTTCTATCAACCCTGGGGCTGCCACTCCGAACCTCAACAACTCGGATGGTAGTCCCTTCTTCGCATGGAGGCAATATAAACATGCTGACGAAATATGCCCTTGTGGCAGTCATAGCACTGTGTTTAACGGTGCTGGGATTTACATTTCTGGTCGGAGACTCGTTGTGTGAGTTCACCGTAAAGGAACGTAATATTGAGTTCAAGGCTGTTCTCGCTTACGAACCGAAGAAGTAGCCGTTGTGCGGGGAGTCATCCCCGCATATCCGGTTGTCAGGTCAGGGTGGTCAGGCACCTGCTTTACACTTTCGCCCGCGGTCAGTGATGGCTGCGGGCGAATCGCACCAGATGTTGTCAATTAATCGTGTTGGCACAGTGTTACGACTATCTTTTCTTTTCTCTGCCAGTGCACAGCAAACTTCTCATCATCCCGACGAATGATGATCCGCTGTTTATCCCAGCTAATTATCTGATAATCCAGAAAACCTGGCGCGGCCTGCATTTTGTCTGCCTTAAACGCACTCTCTTTTGCAGAAAAAGCCAGGGTTAACGCCAGAGAAAAGGGTAAAGCGATATCAGCGAGCAGCTCGCGTTCCGCTGGTGTAACAATGCTATCTGCTAACTCTGTAGCCGTTTGCGCAGAGAAAATTTCTTCAATATCAACGCCAATTGGTTGACGTGATACCACAGCTAACGCCGTAGTCCCGCAGTGACTAATGCTGCCGAATAACCCCGCAGGCCATACTGGTTGGCGAAGCTTACCGATTGCGGGAACGTACTTAAAACCATACTCATGTAAAGCATGAACGGCGGCGATCCGCCCGGCTAAATGTTCTGTTTTACGTTTACGCCCGGCATGTTGTAGATGCGTGTAATGCGGCAGCCAGAGTAAATCCTGCTCGCAAAAACTCGCCGAATCAAACTCAACAAAATGCAGCGTATGTCCGGCAAAGGGGAGGGCGGTATGCGTAGTTTTCATGTCGACCATATTAGAGACTGATGACAAACGCAAAACCGCCTGATGCGCCACGCTTATCAGGCCTACGTGGTCCTGCAATATATTGAATTAGCAAACTTTTGTAGGCCGGATAAGGCGTTCACGCCGCATCCGGCATGAACGACGCGCACTTTGTCAACAATCTGACGTTAGTATCAGAAATGAGTATTAATGCTCATATACCACGTACGTCCCGGTTCGTTATAGGTATACGCGCCAGCCCCCGCGATATAGTTGGCTCCTGCCAAATCACCTGTGGTTTGGGCATTACCTGCACGCCACAAGCGTTTGTCGAACAGGTTGTCTACGCCGCCGGTCAGACTAACGTTTTTCGTCACGTCCCAGGTCGCACTCAGACCAACAATGCTGTAGGGGCTAACTTCTTTGGTTTCCGGTCCGACCGCTGGCTGGCCTTTATAGTTGTACTTCTTCGGTTGCTGTTTGCCGTACCAGGTGAAGGTTGTTTGCATCGACAAATCTTCCCGTGCCTGCCAGCTCAGCGTTGAGTTCAACGTATATTCCGGGATTATCGACAAACGATCGCCCGTGGTTTTGTTTTCACTCTTCAGCATATAAGTGATGTTGTTAGTCCACATCACTGTTTCGCTAACAGGGACGTTTAACGATCCTTCAAAGCCTTCAACCACCGCTTTCGGTACGTTATCCCATTGATAAAGATCGGTGCCTGCCGCGTTTTGCCCAACAGCCACATAGCCCGCTTCAATCTTATTGCGATAGTCGTTGCGGAACCAGGTCACACCTGCCAACCAGCCGTCGCGTTTAAACTCCAGACCAATCTCTTTGTTAATACTGGTTTCCGCTTTCAGGTCATCGTTACCCTGCAGATAGCAGCCGCCCGCGCTGGCGTAGCATCCCTGTCCTTTACTGTAGAGAATATAGTTTGGGTTAGTCTGGTACAGACTTGGTGCCTTGTAAGCTCGGGCGATCCCCATTTTGAGGGTAAAATCATCGCCTAAACCTTGCGACACGTTCAGTGCCGGACTCCAGTTATTGCCGACAATACTGTGATGATCAAAACGTAGTCCCGGCGTCACGATGGTGCTGTCGGTCAGCTCCATATTGTTTTCCGCAAACAGCGAGAATATTTCCGCTTTTGAATACGGACTACGGTCGGTAGAACTCACACCATCGATGGCTCCGCCTGTATTCTTTCCTGTCAGCGCCTGGGTGTTGGAACTGAGATCCTTCATTCGCTGCTGATTCCACTCTGTACCCAGCGTCAGCGTCTGGTTAACGAGGAAATCAATCGGCAGGTTGACTTCGCTGTGCAGCATCACATCATCGAGATCGATATCGACAAAATCCTGCGTCGCTTTTTCATTAAATTTCCCTTCGGTGCCGCCCGCAAGACCTTCCGGGATACGCGAGTTACGGGTGTGTTCGTACTGCACCCAGTTGCTGGTGGTTACGCCGTTATCCCAGCCGCCGTTCCAGGTCAGAGAGTAGTTCTGGCGATACAGACGGTTGGTTTCATCACCATATTTCGAACGTGTATAGGCGTCGGAGTTGGTGTTCTGGGTATCGCCTGCATACAGGTTGCCCTGGCGGCTGTAACCGGCTTCCAGTTCGAGCGATTGTAGTGGAGCGAAATCCCAGCGAACGACGCCGTTAATATCTTTGTTGATAACCCCTTCGCGTCCGGCAGGTAAGGTTGTGGCGTAGGTTCCGGCACGTGCGGACTGATGTCCCTGGTTAATATCCCACGCATCGGCCTGGGTTTTGTCGAGGTTGCCATATAAGCGGAAGCTGAATTCGTCACCCAACGGACCGGTCAGGCTGAAGTTGGTGCGTTTGGTCGCGCCTTCCTCTTTATGTTCTGGCGCATTGAAGTAAGCGTCCCAGGAACCGTGCCATTCGCCGTTGCCTTTTTTGGTGATGATGTTAACCACGCCGCCTGCTGCGCCGTTGCCATAACGGGCCGCCGCCGGGCCACGCAGAATTTCAATACGTTCAATCATTTCAGGCGGCACCCAGGAAGTATCACCACGGGTATCGCGCTCGCCACGCCAGCCCTGGCGCACAGAGTTACGGCTACTGACCGGTTTGCCGTCAATCAAAATCAGGGTGTTTTCTGGACCCATTCCGCGAATATCAATCTGGCGGTTGTTGCCGCGCTGACCGCTGGTGGAGTTACCGGTCAGGTTAACGCCGGGCATGGTACGGATGATTTCCGACACATCGCGAGCTACCGGGTTTTTGCGGATTTCATCTGCGGTGATGGTCGAAACGCCGGGCGCCTGCAAGTTCTGCTCGGCGGCGGTGACCACGATGGTGTCGTCGTGTGAAACGGCATTATCGCTTGTCTCTTCTGCCAGTGCTGGCAGGGCTACCCCATAAATCCCCAGATTGACCAACAAGGCCAGGGAATGAATCTTCTTGTTCATTGTTTTTTCCTGCATTTTTGCCACGAATTCCAACGGTCAAAATTGACGTAAGCTGGATTGATGTCGCCCACTACCGCGAAAGCCTTTGATCCTGAAAGGCACGCAGTGCAGTTGATTAATTAATGTTCGCGCTTGACATGGCGCGCCAATACGCTATTGCAAATGCAAATAGTTATCAATAGTATTATCAATATATTTCTGCAATCAATAAAAAAATTCACAATAAACATAAGGTTATGATGTGGCGGCGTTAAAGGTGGGAAGTGATAGCTGGTGGCTGTCGAAACATGGCCCGGAATGGCAACGTTTTGATGATAAAACTTATCAGGTGACTTTCTGGTGGCGTGATCCGCAAGGTTCTGAAGACCACTCGACGATAAAGCGCGTATGGGTCTACATCACTGGCGTGACCGATCACCATCAGAACAGCCAACCCCAGTCGATGCAGCGAATTGCAGGGACCGATGTCTGGCAGTGGACAACGCAACTCAATGCCAACTGGCGCGGCAGCTACTGCTTTATTCCCACCGAACGCGATGACATTTTTTCTGCACCATCCCCTGATCGCCTCGAATTACGCGAAGGATGGCAGCAATTATTACCTCAGGCGATAGCCGATCCGTTGAATCCGCAAAGCTGGAAAGGGGGGAGAGGGCACGCTGTTTCCGCACTCGAAATGCCGCAAGCGCTCCTGCAACCGGGTTGGGATTGCCCGCAAACGCCAGAAACGCCTGCTAAAGAAATTACCTGGAAAAGTGAACGTCTGGGAAATTCACGCCGTGTATGGATTTTTACCATCGGCGATGCAACAGCAGAAGAGCGTCCGCTGGCCGTTTTGCTCGATGGCGAATTTTGGGCGCAAAGTATGCCCGTCTGGCCTGCGCTGACTTCGCTGACCCATCGTCGGCAACTTCCTCCCGCCGTGTATGTGTTGATCGACGCCATCGACACCACGCACCGTGCCCACGAACTGCCGTGTAATGCGGATTTCTGGCTGGCAGTACAGCAAGAATTATTGCCACTGGTGAAAACCATCGCCCCTTTTAGCGATCGCGCCGATCGTACTGTTGTTGCCGGACAAAGCTTTGGGGGGCTTTCCGCGCTGTATGCCGGACTGCACTGGCCTGAACGTTTTGGCTGTGTGATAAGCCAATCGGGATCGTTCTGGTGGCCGCACCGGGGCGGGCCGCAAGAGGGCGTGTTACTTGAACAACTTAAAGCGGGTGAAGTTAGCGCCGAAGGTTTGCGTATTGTTCTGGAAGCGGGGATTCGCGAACCGCTGATCCTGCGGGCTAATCAGGCGCTGTATACGCAATTACAAGCTACAAAAGAATCCATTTTCTGGCGTCAGGTTGACGGCGGACATGATGCGCTTTGTTGGCGCGGCGGGCTGATGCAGGGGCTCATTGACCTCTGGCAACCGCTTTCCTATGACAGGAGTTGAATATGGCATTCAGTAATCCCTTTGATGACCCACAGGGGGCGTTTTACATTTTGCGCAACGCACAGGGGCAATTCAGCCTGTGGCCGCAATCGTGCGTATTACCAGCGGGCTGGGAGGTCGTTTGTGAACCTCAGTCGCAAGAATTCTGCCAGCAGTGGCTGGAAGCCCACTGGCGTACTCTGACGCCCGCGAATTTTACCCAGCCGCAGGAGGTGCAATGAGCCAGCATTTACCTTTAGTCGCCGCACAACCCGGCATCTGGATGGCAGAAAAACTGTCGGATTTACCCTCTGCCTGGAGCGTGGCGCATTACGTTGAGTTAACCGGAGATGTTGATGTGCCATTACTGGCCCGCGCGGTGGTTGCCGGGTTAGCGCAAGCAGATACGCTGAGGATGCGTTTTACGGAAGATAACGGCGAAGTCTGGCAATGGGTCGATGATGCGCAGACGTTCGAACTGCCAGAAATTATCGACCTGCGAACCAACATTGATCCGCACGGTACTGCGCGGGCATTAATGCAGGCGGATTTGCAACAAGATCTGCGCGTCGATAGTGGAAAACCACTGGTCTTTCATCAACTGATACAGGTGGAGGATAATCGTTGGTACTGGTATCAACGTTATCACCATTTGCTGGTCGATGGCTTCAGTTTCCCGGCCATTACCCGTCAGATAGCCAACATTTATTGCGCCTGGCTGCGTGGCGAACCTACGCCTGCGTCGCCGTTTACTTCTTTCACTGATGTAGTGGAAGAGTACCAGCAATATCGCGAAAGCGAAGCCTGGCAGCGTGATGCGACTTTCTGGGCGGATCAACGTCGTCAACTACCGCCGCCAGCGTCACTTTCGCCTGCACCTTTACCGGGGCGCAGTGCCTCGGCAGATATTCTGCGCCTGAAACTGGAATTTACCGACGGGGAATTCCGCCAACTGGCAGCGCAACTTCCGACCGTACAACGTACCGATTTAGCTCTCGCGCTGGCGGCATTGTGGCTGGGGCGATTGTGCAACCGCATGGACTATGCCGCCGGATTTATCTTTATGCGCCGTATGGGCTCGGCGGCGTTGACGGCTACCGGACCGGTGCTCAATGTTTTGCCATTGGGGATTCACATCGAAGCGCGAGAAACGTTGCCGCAACTGGCAACCCGCCTGGCGGCTCAACTGAAAAAAATGCGTCGTCATCAACGCTACGATGCCGAACAGATTGTCCGTGACAGCGGGCGAGCGGCAGGAGAGGAACCTCTGTTCGGTCCGGTACTCAATATCAAGGTGTTTGATTATCAACTGGATATTCCGGGCGTGCAGGCGCAAACCCACACTCTGGCAACCGGTCCGGTTAATGATCTTGAACTGGCCCTGTTCCCGGATGAAAACGGTGATTTGAGTATTGAGATCCTCGCCAATAAACAGCGTTACGATGAGCCAACGTTAATTCAGCACGCTGAACGCCTGAAAATGCTGATCGCCCAGTTCGCCGCGACCCCGGCGCTGTTGTGTGGTGATGTCGATATTATGCTGCCAGACGAATATGACCAGTTGGCGCAGATCAACGCCACTCAGGTTGAGATTCCAGAAACCACGCTGAGCGCGCTGGTGGCGGAACAAGCGGCAAAAACGCCGGATGCTCCGGCACTGGCAGATGCGCATTACCAGTTTAGCTATCGGGAAATGCGCGAACAGGTGGTGGCGCTGGCGAATTTACTGCGTGAGCGTGGCGTAAAACCTGGCGACAGTGTGGCAGTGGCGTTGCCGCGCTCGGTCTTTTTGACTTTGGCGCTGCACGCCATTGTTGAAGCAGGGGCCGCCTGGTTACCGCTGGATACGGGCTACCCGGACGATCGCCTGAAAATGATGCTGGAAGATGCGCGTCCGTCGCTGTTAATTACCACTGACGAGCAACTACCTCGTTTTCGCGATATCCCCAATTTAACCAGTCTTTGCTATAACGCCCCGCTTACCCCACAGGGCAGCGCGCCGCTGCAACTTTCACAACCGTACCACACGGCTTATATCATCTTCACCTCTGGCTCCACCGGCAGGCCGAAAGGCGTGATGGTCGGGCAGAAGGCCATCGTTAACCGCCTGTTATGGATGCAAAACCACTACTCGCTCACAGGCGAAGATGTCGTTGCTCAAAAAACACCGTGTAGTTTTGATGTCTCGGTATGGGAGTTTTTCTGGCCGTTTATTGCCGGGGCGAAACTGGTCATGGCCGCGCCGGAAGCGCACCGCGATCCTCTCGCTATGCAGCAATTCTTTGCCGAATATGGCGTAACGACCACGCACTTTGTTCCCTCAATGCTGGCGGCGTTTGTTGCTTCGCTGACGCCAGAAACCGCTCGCCAATGTTGCGCGACGTTGAAACAGGTGTTCTGTAGTGGTGAAGCGTTACCGACCGATTTATGCCGTGAATGGCAACAGTTAACCAACGCGCCATTACATAACCTGTATGGTCCGACGGAAGCGGCGGTAGATGTCAGTTGGCATCCGGCCTTTGGTGCTGAACTGGCGGCGGTACGCGGCAGCAGTGTGCCGATTGGTTATCCTGTGTGGAATACGGGTTTGCGTATTCTTGATGCGATGATGCATCCAGTGCCGCCGGGTGTGGCAGGTGACCTCTATCTCACCGGCATTCAACTGGCGCAGGGCTACCTTGGGCGCCCCGATCTGACAGCAAGCCGCTTTATTGCCGATCCGTTCGCTCCAGGTGAGCGGATGTACCGTACCGGGGACGTGGCGCGCTGGCTGGAAAATGGCGCGGTGGAGTACCTCGGGCGCAGTGACGATCAGCTAAAAATTCGCGGTCAGCGGATTGAACTGGGCGAAATCGACCGCGTGATGCAGGCGTTGCCAGATGTTGAACAGGCCGTTACCCACGCTTGTGTCATTAACCAGGCGGCAGCCACTGGTGGTGATGCGCGCCAGTTGGTAGGGTATCTGGTGTCGCAATCCGGTTTGCCGCTGGATATTCCGGCGTTGCAGGCGCAGCTTCGCGAAACGCTGCCGCCGCATATGGTGCCGGTAGTGCTGCTGCAACTTCCACAGTTGCCGCTTAGCGCTAATGGTAAGCTGGATCGCAAAGCGTTACCGTTGCCGGAACTGAAAGCACAAACGCCGGGACGTGCGCCGAAAGCGGGCAGTGAAACGATTATCGCCGGGGCGTTCTCGTCATTACTGGGTTGTGACGTGCAGGACGCTGATGCTGATTTCTTCGCTCTTGGCGGTCATTCACTACTGGCAATGAAACTGGCGGCACAGCTTAGCCGACAGTTTGCCCGTCAGGTGACGCCGGGGCAGGTGATGGTGGCGTCAACGGTGGCAAAACTGGCAACAGTTATTGATGGTGAAGAGGAGAGTGCCCACCGTCTGGGATTTGAAACGCTCCTGCCATTGCGTGAAAGCAAGGGGCCGACGCTGTTTTGTTTCCATCCGGCGTCCGGTTTTGCCTGGCAGTTTAGCGTGCTCTCGCGTTATCTCGATCCACAATGGTCGATTATTGGCATTCAGTCGCCGCGTCCCAATGGTCTCATGCAAACTGCGACGAATCTGGATGAAGTATGCGAAGGGCATCTTGCAACGTTGCTGCAACAACAGCCACACGGCCCTTATTACCTGCTGGGATATTCGTTGGGTGGCTCGCTGGCGCTGGGAATTGCGGCGCGGTTGCGTGCTCGTGGCGAACAGGTGGCATTTCTTGGCTTGCTGGATACCTGGCCGCCGGAAACGCAAAACTGGCACGAAAAAGAAGCTAACGGTCTGGACCCGGAGGTCCTGGCGGAAATTAACCGTGAGCGCGAGGCGTTTCTTGCCGCTCAGCAGGACTATGCCTCCACAGAACTGTTCACTACCATTGAAGGTAATTACGCGGATGCTGTGCGCCTGCTAACAACGGCCCATAGCGTACCATTTGATGGCAAAGCAACGTTGTTTGTTGCCGAGCGTACGGTTCAGGAAGGCGTGAATCCCGAACGTGTCTGGGCGCCGTGGATTGCAGAGTTGGATATTTATCCTCAGGACTGTGCACACGTTGATATTATCTCAGCAGTGGCGTTTGAAAAAATTGGTCCAATTATTCGCGCAGCGCTGAATAAATAATGTGATATTGCTTGCAAACCCATAATCATAATAAATGATTATGGGTTTTGTTATTTGTTAAATTTATAATTAAAGGGGTGTTTGTCTGGAAATATTCTTAATATTGCATTCAGTGAGAGGAATTTACAAAGTTCAGCTTCGGATAATTCTCACCAACTGATAAAGTGTGCGCCGTGGAGATTTACCCCTATTGGACTCATTTTCAGGTTATACCGCATGTCAACACTGAATATTAAGCAGGAAAGCGACTCTCATTTTTCCGATTATCATCTGACGCCGCCCAGTAATAATGAAATTGATTTACTGAATCTTATCGATGTTTTGTGGCACGCCAAAAAACAGGTTATTGCTGTAGTTTTTGCCTTTGCCTGTGCAGGCTTACTGGTTTCTTTTCTTTTGCCGCAAAAATGGACCAGCTCAGCGGTCATCACCCCCGCAGAACCCATTCAGTGGCAGGATCTGGAGAAAACCTTCATCAACCTGCGTGTCCTGGATCTTGATGTAAATATCGATCGCGGCGGTGTATTTAATCTTTTTGTTAAGAAATTTCAGTCAGTGAGTTTGTTAGAAGAGTATCTTCGTTCTTCTCCTTATGTCATGGATCAGTTAAAAGAGGCGAACATCGATGAACTCGACTTGCATCGGGCTATTGTCGCATTAAGCGAAAAAATGCAAGCCGTCGATGACAATGCCAGTAAGAAAAAAGATGAACCCAGTCTGTATACCTCCTGGACATTGAGTTTCACCGCACCAACTGCTGAGGAAGCGCAAACGGTGTTAGAGGGATATATCGACTATATTTCCGCTATTGTGGTGAAAGAATCGATAGAAAATGTGCGTAATAAACTGGAAATCAGAACGCAGTTTGAAAAAGAGAAACTGGCCCAGGATCGGATAAAAACCAGAAATCAGCTTGATGCAAATATTCAGCGCCTCAATTATTCACTGGATATAGCCAATGCTGCCGGAATAAAAAAACCCGTGTACAGCAATGGTCAGGCGGTAAAAGATGATCCCGATTTCTCTATTTCTCTCGGCGCTGATGGTATTGGACGTAAACTGGAAATTGAAAAGTCAGTCACCGATGTTGCGGAATTGAACGGTGAATTACGTAATCGTCAATATATTGTTGAGCAATTAACAAAAGCAAATGTTGATGACGTTAAATTCATTCCGTTTAAATATCAATTAAGCCCATCGTTGCCGGTGAAAAAAGACGGTCCGGGTAAGGCGATTATCGTGATTCTTTCTGCGTTAATCGGCGGTATGGTTGCTTGTGGCGGCGTGCTTTTACGTCACGCGATGGCATCCAGAAAACAGGATGCCATGATGGAAATGGAAGATCGGTTAGTTTAAATCATCGCGGTTGACGGTGCCGTTCGTCCGAGCGGCACCACTAATGGCGTACCAGCTACCGGATCATCAATAATCATGCAGCGCAGACCATAAATACGTTCAATCAGTTCAGCAGTGACAATCTCTTTCGGCGCTCCCTGAGCAACAATTTTCCCTTCCCGCAATGCAATCAAATGGCTGGCGTAACGACAGGCCTGATTAAGATCGTGCAGCACAGCCGCCAGCGTATAGCCTTTCTCGCGGTTCAGCTCGCTTAACAATTCCAGCAAATCAATCTGATGACTGATATCCAGCCAGGTCGTTGGTTCGTCAAGCAGCATAATCGCTGTTTCCTGGGCCAGCACCATCGCGATCCACGCTCGCTGGCGTTGCCCACCGGAGAGGGTATCAACGCTTTGATCCGCCAGATGAGTGATTCCCGTGGCCTGCATCGCTTTTGCGACTGCCTCTTCATCTTCTTTGCGCCAGCGGGTAAACAGCGGTTGATGCGGATACCGCCCACGCGCCACCAGCTCCTGCACGGTGATATCCCCCGGCGTGGTGGCGTTTTGCGCCAGCAGACCAATCCGGCGTGCGACCTCTTTACTGGCGTAATGTTGAATGTGCTCGCCATCCAGCCAGACATGCCCGTGAGCAGGCGTCATCAGGCGGCTTAAAGTACGCAGTAATGTGGATTTACCGCAGCCATTTGGCCCGATAATTGCTGTGAAGTGACCATCAGGAATTTCCACGGTTAAATTTTCCGCAACGGTATATTTGCCATATCCGAGGGTTAACTGTTCGCCGCGCAAACGGGCTACTGATTCGGTCATTTTTTGCGAGACTCCTGAATTAACAAGACGATAAGGTAAATACCGCCGAGGCTGACAGTGACAACGCCAACCGGAAGTTGATATGGCATAAACAGTTGCTGAGCGCAGAGATCTGCTGCCAGCAGTAACAGCGCACCGCACAGCGCCGCCTGGGTTAGTCCCCAGCGAGCGGTGCCGCTAATGCGTCGGGCAATGTGCGGCGCGACTAAAGCAATAAAGGAAATCGGTCCGGCAAGGGCCGTTGCCGCAGCGGTAAGCACCACCGCCACCAGCATCATTAACAGGCGCGAACGTTCGACGCTGACGCCCAGCGCACACGCGGTGTCATCGCCCATTTCCAGCAAGCGCATCCGGCGTACCAGTAAGGCGGCGGCAATTAACATCAATATGATGATGGGCGCGGAAGGTGAGGTTTTTGCCCACGTCAGGCCGTTGAGCGATCCGGCATTCCACAAACCTGCTGTTAACGCCGTTTCTAAAGATGCTTTCAGCAACAGCCAGGTATTAAAGGCCACCAGCATGGCGCGAACGCCGATACCGATAATAATCAATCGAAAGGTGTCGATACCGTTACGCCAGGCGAGCAGCCAGACCAGCAGCGAGGTGACAATGCCCCCCGCCATTGCTGCCAGCGCAATCGCTGTCAGGTCCTGACCAAACAGCACCATCGCCACCAGCACGCCGCTCCACGCTCCGGTGTTAAAGCCCATTACGTCAGGGCTGCCGAGTGGGTTACGCATCAGCGACTGAAAAATCGCGCCGCTGACGCCCAGCGCCGCACCAATCAACAGCGCCATCAGCACCCGCGGTAAACGCCATTCGGTGACCACCATCGTCATACTGCGCGGCGCATCGCCCATCAACGCGGCGAATACCTGCGAGGTTTCCAGCGTGACGGCACCGCTGCGTAATCCCCAGATGCCCGCCACAATACAGGCAGTTATCAACAGCAGACAGGTGATAAATAATCGGCGAGAGACGGTGATCATGCGCCACCTCGCGTTTTCCGTCGCACGAGGAAGATCAATACTGGCGCGCCAATAAAGCCACTGACTACGGAAACGCGCAGCTCGCCGGGCACAATCACACGCCCGATGATATCAGCGAACAGCAGCAGGGCAGGGGTTGCGAGCAGCGTGACGGGCAGCGACCAGCGATGATCGGCCCCCACCAGCCAGCGCGCCATGTGCGGCATCATCAGGCCAATAAAGGCAATCGGCCCTACCACCGCCGTCGCACTACCACAAAGCACGGTTATTGCCAGCAGGCCAATCAGCTGTGTGCGTGCCACGCGGCTGCCCAGCGCCGTCGCGGTGTCGCTGCCGAGGCTCAAACTGTTCAGCGCGCGGCTCAGTAATAATGCGGTTGCTCCGGCGATCAGTACCGGGATCAGCACCACTTTTAAGGTGTGTAAATTACGAATGTCCAGCGATCCAGCTTGCCAGAAACGCAATTGATCGTAGACGTCAGGGTTAAGCAGAGCGATGCCGCTGGTGAGTCCTTCCAGCACCGCCGCCAGCGCCACGCCCGCCAGAGTTAAACGTACCGGACTTAACTGCCCGCCGCCCTGGCTGCCGGTAAAGGCGACAATCAACGAGGCCACCAGCGCCCCGGCGAAGGCCATCGCCAGTTGTTCCTGAGCGGAAGAATAACCAAACAGCGCCGCGCCCAGCACAATGGCAAAGCTGGCACCGGCGTTTACGCCAAGCAAACCGGGATCGGCAAGTGGGTTTCGGGTGAGGGTTTGCATTAACGCTCCGGCAAGGCCAAGCGCGCCGCCCGCCAGTAAACCGGCAAGGGTGCGCGGCAGTCTGGCATCGAGCACAATGGTGCAGTCGGCGCTCTGGCAGGTGCCAGAGAGGGCCTCCAGCACTACGGAAGCGGGAAGCGATTTTGCCCCAATGAGCAGACTTAATGTCGTTGCGATAATCAGTAATAACAGTAATCCGGGCACGGCAATAGCGCGTGTCACGGCAACAGAACCAGACATACTAACTTCCATGATAATGAAATTAATTATCGTTATCGATCTTGTTTGGATATGTTAGCATGTGCAGCCTAAGAATAGGTATTTAAAATATTTGATGGCAAGGCATTGTAATGAATAAACAATCCTGGCTGCTTAACCTCAGCCTGTTGAAAACGCATCCGGCGTTTCGCGCAGTATTCCTCGCTCGTTTTATCTCAATTGTGTCTCTGGGTTTGCTCGGCGTGGCGGTACCGGTACAGATCCAGATGATGACGCATTCCACCTGGCAGGTGGGGCTTTCGGTGACGCTGACCGGCGGCGCGATGTTTGTTGGCCTGATGGTTGGCGGTGTGCTGGCGGATCGCTATGAGCGTAAAAAAGTGATTTTGCTGGCGCGCGGAACCTGTGGCATTGGTTTTATTGGTCTGTGCCTGAACGCGTTGCTGCCGGAGCCGTCTTTGCTGGCAATCTATTTACTCGGATTATGGGATGGCTTTTTCGCGTCACTTGGCGTTACTGCGCTACTGGCGGCGACACCTGCACTGGTAGGGCGTGAAAACTTAATGCAGGCCGGGGCGATCACCATGTTGACCGTGCGTCTGGGGTCGGTGATTTCGCCCATGATTGGCGGTTTATTGCTGGCGACCGGAGGCGTGGCCTGGAACTATGGGCTGGCAGCGGCAGGAACGTTTATTACCTTGCTGCCGTTGTTAAGCCTTCCTGCACTGCCACCGCCACCGCAGCCGCGTGAACATCCGGTGAAATCATTGTTGGCAGGATTTCGTTTTCTGCTCGCCAGCCCGCTGGTAGGCGGTATTGCGCTGCTGGGGGGATTGTTAACGATGGCGAGTGCGGTGCGGGTACTGTATCCGGCGCTGGCTGACAACTGGCAGATGTCGGCGGCGCAGATTGGTTTTCTCTATGCGGCAATTCCGCTTGGTGCGGCTATTGGCGCGTTAACCAGCGGGAAACTGGCGCATAGTGCACGGCCAGGGTTATTGATGTTGATCTCCACGTTGGGAGCGTTCCTCGCCATTGGTCTGTTTGGCCTGATGCCGATGTGGATTTTAGGCGTGGTTTGTCTGGCGCTGTTCGGCTGGCTGAGCGCGGTTAGTTCGTTGCTGCAATACACAATGCTGCAAACGCAAACCCCGGAGGCGATGTTAGGGCGGATTAACGGTTTGTGGACGGCGCAGAATGTGACGGGCGATGCGATTGGCGCGGCGTTGTTGGGCGGTCTGGGGGCGATGATGACGCCGGTGGCCTCCGCAAGCGCGAGCGGTTTTGGTTTGTTGATTATCGGCGTGTTGTTGTTGCTGGTGCTGGTGGAGTTACGCCGTTTTCGCCAGACGCCGCCGCAAGCGGCAGCGTCTGAAAGCTAATCATTAAAACAGCGTCTTAAGTCGTTCCAGCACTTGCATAGCGCTGTAGTAATCCAGGCGGAATGTCTCAGTTCCCAGCGTGTAAACCTGCTTGTTCTGTACTGCAGGCAGGTGCGCGAGCAGCGGATTGGCATAAATGGCATCAGCGTCTTTCTGATCGCCTGCGAACAGGAATAGTGACTCGCCATTTAATCCCGCCGCCAGATTTTCTCCGCCAAGCTGAACAATATCATGGCGTTTACCCTGGCTTTGGCTGGCGTTTACCCCTGCGGGCAACTTCGCCAGCGTAAAGCCAAGCTGTTCCAGCATTTGCCCTTGTGCCGATTCCGGCGTCCAGAGATTGGCGCTGTGCGCGGCTGCGGTGTAGACAATGGCAGTGACTGGCTGCGGTGGTAATTTTATTTGCTCTTTCGCCGCCGCCAGTTGCTTATCAAACTGCGCAATTCTCTCCGCTGCTTGTTTCTCATGCCCGGTAATTTCGCCAAGCTGTGTTAACAGCGACTGCCAGCTTTTGTCGTCGTAATTGATGATTAACGTTGGCGCAATGGTGGAAAGCTGATCGTACAACGCCAGTGCCGAATCACCGCCGGTTGCGCTGATTAAAATCAGATCCGGCATTTGCGCGGCAACGGCTTCGGCGTTCGGTTCGCCGATATAGAGACGTTGCAGTTTGCGTTCCTTCGCCACCTCGCTCCACTGGCGTAAAAAGCCCTGGCCATCTGCTACGCGGTTATTTGGCGTGGTTGCGCCGCTGGCAATCACTGGGGCATCAATCGCCAGCAGTGAACCTGTCAGCGTAACGCTGGTAGAGACAATACGCTGTGGCTGGCTTTCCAGGGTATGGCTGCCGCGGCTGTCAGTCACCTGACGCGGCCAGTCGGCGGCCTGCACTGCGGATATTCCTGAAAGCAAAAGTCCTGTTAAGAAAAGGGTCTTACGGTAGAGCGGGGCGAGTCTCACAAATCAGCTTCCTGTTATTAGTGAAGTTAATGCTTCTCATTTTCATTGTAACTACAAACAGATGCAAGCCCGAGTCACAGATTGTGTTGCGGCAAGAGTTGACATAGTGCCCGTTTGCTTTTAGGTTAGCGACCGAAAATATAAATGATAATCATTATTAAAGCCTTTATCATTTTGTGGAGGATGATATGGATACGTCACTGGCTGAGGAAGTACAGCAGACCATGGCAACACTTGCGCCAAATCGCTTTTTCTTTATGTCGCCGTACCGCAGTTTTACGACGTCAGGATGTTTCGCCCGCTTCGATGAACCCGCAGTGAACGGGGATTCGCCCGACAGTCCCTTCCAGCAGAAACTCGCTGCGCTGTTTGCCGATGCCAAATCGCAGGGCATCAAAAATCCGCTGCTGGTTGGGGCGATTCCCTTCGATCCTCGTCAACCCTCATCGCTGTATATTCCTGAGTCCTGGCAGCCTTTTTCTCGTAAAGAAAAACAAACCTCCGCGCGCCGTTTTACTCGCAGTCAGTCGCTGAATGTGGTGGAGCGTCAGGCAATTCCAGAACAAACCACGTTTGAACAAATGGTTGCCCGTGCTGCAAAGCTTACTGCCACGCCACAAGTCGACAAAGTGGTGCTATCACGGCTGATTGATATCACCACCGATGCCGCCATCGATAGCGGCGTATTGCTGGAACGGTTGATTGCGCAAAACCCGGTTAGTTACAACTTCCATGTGCCGTTGGCAGATGGCGGCGTCCTGCTCGGAGCCAGCCCGGAACTGCTGTTACGTAAAGACGGCGAGCGTTTTAGCTCCATCCCGTTAGCCGGTTCTGCGCGTCGTCAGCCGGATGAAGTTCTCGATCGCGAAGCGGGTAATCGCCTGCTGGCGTCAGAAAAAGATCGCCATGAACACGAGCTGGTGACTCAGGCGATGAAAGAAGTGTTGCGTGAACGCAGTAGCGAATTACAAGTTCCATCTTTCCCACAACTGATTACCACGCCAACGTTGTGGCATCTTGCAACGCCGTTTGAGGGCAAAGCGAATTCGCAAGAAAACGCACTGACGCTGGCGTGTCTGTTGCATCCGACTCCTGCTCTGAGTGGTTTTCCTCATCAGGCTGCAACTCAAGTGATTGCCGAGCTGGAACCATTCGACCGGGGACTGTTTGGCGGCATTGTCGGCTGGTGTGACAGCGAAGGTAACGGCGAGTGGGTCGTGACCATCCGCTGCGCGAAACTGCAGGAAAACAAGGTCCGTCTGTTTGCCGGAGCAGGGATTGTGCCTGCGTCATCGCCGCTGGGCGAGTGGCGAGAAACGGGCGTCAAACTTTCTACCATGTTGAACGTTTTTGGGCTGCATTAAGGAGCGAGGATGAGCATTCCATTTACCCGCTGGCCGGAAGAATTTGCCCGTCGTTATCGGGAAAAAGGCTACTGGCAGGATTTGCCGCTGACCGACATTCTGACCCGCCATGCCGCAAGCGACAGTATCGCGGTCATCGATGGTGAGCGCCAGCTGAGTTACCGCCAGTTGAATCAGGCGGCAAATAATCTTGCTTGTCGTCTACGTCGTCAGGGAATTAAATCCGGTGAAACCGCGCTGGTACAGTTGGGTAATGTTGCTGAACTGTACATTACCTTTTTCGCCCTGCTGAAACTGGGCGTTGCGCCAGTGCTGGCGTTGTTCAGCCATCAGCGTAGTGAACTGAACGCCTATGCCAGCCAGATTGAACCCGCATTGCTGATTGCCGATCGCCAACATGCGCTGTTTAGCGGGAATGATTTCCTCAATACATTTGTTGCAGAGCATTCCTCCATTCGCGTGGTGCAACTGCACAACGACAGCGGTGAGCATAATTTGCAGGATGCGATTAACCATCCGGCAGAGGATTTTACTGCCACACCGTCACCTGCCGATGAAGTGGCCTATTTCCAGCTTTCCGGCGGTACTACTGGCACGCCGAAGCTGATCCCGCGTACTCATAACGACTATTACTACAGCGTGCGCCGTAGCGTCGAGATTTGTCAGTTCACGCAACAGACACGCTACCTGTGCGCGATCCCGGCAGCTCACAACTACGCCATGAGTTCACCGGGATCGCTGGGTGTCTTTCTTGCCGGGGGAACGGTCGTTCTGGCAGCCGATCCCAGCGCTACGCTCTGTTTTCCACTAATTGCAAAACACCAGGTTAACGTTACTGCGCTGGTGCCGCCGGCTGTCAGCCTGTGGTTACAGGCGCTGGCGGAAGGTGAAAACCGGACGCAGCTTGCCTCGCTGAAACTGTTACAGGTCGGCGGCGCTCGTCTTTCTGCCACGCTGGCGGCGCGTATTCCGACAGAGATTGGTTGCCAGTTGCAGCAAGTGTTCGGCATGGCGGAAGGACTGGTGAATTACACCCGCCTCGATGATAGCGCGGAGAAAATTATTCATACCCAGGGCTACCCAATGTGCCCGGACGATGAAGTGTGGGTTGCTGACGCTGACGGAAATCCGCTGCCGCAAGGGGAAGTGGGACGCCTGATGACGCGCGGGCCGTATACCTTCCGCGGCTATTACAAAAGCCCACAGCACAATGCCAGCGCCTTTGATGCCAACGGTTTTTATTGCTCCGGCGATCTGATCTCTATTGATCCAGACGGTTACATCACCGTGCAGGGGCGTGAGAAAGATCAGATCAACCGTGGCGGCGAGAAGATCGCTGCCGAAGAGATCGAAAACCTGTTACTGCGCCATCCGGCGGTGATCTACGCCGCACTGGTGAGCATGGAAGACGAGCTGATGGGCGAAAAAAGCTGTGCTTATCTGGTGGTGAAAGAACCGCTGCGCGCAGTGCAGGTGCGTCGCTTTCTGCGTGAACAGGGTATCGCAGAATTTAAATTACCGGATCGCGTGGAGTGTGTGGATTCACTTCCGCTGACGGCGGTCGGGAAAGTCGATAAAAAACAATTACGTCAGTGGCTGGCGTCACGCGCACCAGCCTGAAGGAGAGAACACGATGGCTATTCCAAAATTACAGGCTTACGCACTGCCGGAGTCTCACGATATTCCGAAGAATAAAGTTGACTGGGCCTTTGAACCACAACGTGCCGCGTTGTTAATCCATGATATGCAGGATTATTTTGTCAGCTTTTGGGGCGAAAATTGCCCGATGATGGAGCAGGTGATCGCTAACATTGCCGCGCTGCGTGACTACTGCAAACAGAACAATATTCCGGTTTATTACACCGCCCAACCGAAAGAACAGAGCGATGAAGATCGGGCATTACTGAATGATATGTGGGGGCCGGGCCTGACCCGTTCGCCAGAACAGCAAAAAGTGGTGGAGCGCCTGACGCCAGACGCCGATGATACGGTGCTGGTGAAGTGGCGCTACAGCGCGTTTCATCGCTCTCCGCTGGAACAAATGCTCAAAGAGAGTGGGCGTAACCAACTAATTATTACCGGGGTATATGCACATATTGGCTGCATGACCACCGCAACCGACGCATTTATGCGCGATATTAAACCGTTTATGGTGGCGGATGCGCTGGCCGATTTCAGCCGTGACGAGCATTTGATGTCGCTGAAATATGTGGCCGGACGTTCTGGCCGGGTGGTGATGACTGAAGAACTCTTGCCAGCACCTATCCCCGCCAGCAAAGAGGCGCTGCGTGAGGTGATCCTGCCGTTGCTGGACGAGTCTGATGAACCGTTCGATGACGACAACCTTATCGACTACGGTCTGGATTCGGTGCGTATGATGTCACTGGCGGCACGTTGGCGCAAAGTGCACGGCGATATCGATTTTGTCATGCTGGCGAAAAATCCGACCATTGACGCCTGGTGGAAACTGCTCTCCCGCGAGGTGAAATAATGGATTTCAGCGGCAAAAATGTCTGGGTAACCGGCGCAGGTAAAGGTATCGGCTACGCCACGGCGCTGGCGTTTGTTGAGGCGGGAGCGAAAGTTACAGGTTTTGATCAAGCGTTCGCTCAGGAGCAATATCCCTTTGCGACCGAAGTGATGGATGTTGCCGATGCTGCGCAGGTGGCGCAGGTATGTCAGCGACTGTTAGCTGAAACGGAGCGACTGGACGTGCTGGTCAATGCGGCGGGAATTTTGCGCATGGGCGCGACAGACCAACTGAGCAAAGAGGACTGGCAGCAGACTTTTGCGGTCAACGTCGGCGGCGCATTTAACCTGTTCCAGCAAACCATGAACCAGTTTCGCCGTCAGCGGGGCGGGGCGATTGTCACCGTAGCGTCCGATGCCGCACACACGCCGCGTATTGGTATGAGTGCTTACGGTGCGTCAAAAGCGGCGCTGAAAAGCCTGGCGCTGAGCGTCGGGCTGGAACTGGCAGGTAGCGGCGTGCGCTGTAATGTGGTTTCGCCGGGCTCCACCGACACCGATATGCAACGCATGCTATGGGTGAGTGATGACGCCGAAGAGCAGCGTATTCGCGGCTTTGGTGAGCAGTTTAAACTCGGCATTCCGCTGGGGAAAATTGCCCGCCCACAGGAGATTGCCAATACGATTTTGTTCCTCGCCTCTGATCTCGCCAGCCATATCACCCTACAGGATATCGTGGTGGATGGCGGCTCGACGTTGGGAGCATAACGGTGATCTGGAAACGCCATTTAACACTCGATGAGCTGAACGCCACCAGCGATAACACAATGGTGGCGCATCTGGGAATTGTGTATACCCGTCTGGGCGATGATGTGCTGGAGGCTGAAATGCCGGTTGATATGCGTACTCATCAACCGTTTGGTCTGTTGCATGGTGGTGCGTCGGCGGCGCTGGCGGAAACGCTGGGATCGATGGCCGGATTTATGATGACTCGCGACGGGCAATGTGTGGTAGGCACGGAACTTAACGCCACACATCATCGTCCGGTGTCTGAGGGCAAGGTGCGCGGCGTCTGCCAGCCGCTGCATCTTGGGCGGCAAAACCAGAGTTGGGAAATCGTCGTTTTCGATGAACAGGGGCGGCGTTGTTGCACCTGTCGACTGGGAACGGCGGTATTGGGATGAACCCGACAAAGTTGAATGATATTGCTGTAAAACTCGGTTAACGGAGTGATCGAGTTAACATTGTTAAGTTAAATATTGGTTTCAGTTCCGATTTGTATAGTTGCCGTGTTGTTAAATTGTACAAAGATGTTATAGAAACAAAATGTAACATCTCTATGGACACGCACACGGATAACAATTATGAACAAGTCAGGGAAATACCTCGTCTGGACAGTGCTCTCTGTAATGGGGGCATTTGCGCTGGGATACATTGCTTTAAATCGTGGGGAACAGATCAACGCACTGTGGATTGTGGTGGCGTCGGTCTGTATCTATCTGATCGCTTACCGTTTTTATGGTCTGTATATCGCCAAAAATGTGCTGGCGGTTGACCCGACGCGTATGACGCCCGCGGTGCGCCATAACGACGGGTTGGACTATGTGCCGACGGACAAGAAAGTGCTGTTCGGTCACCATTTTGCGGCCATCGCCGGAGCAGGCCCTCTGGTGGGGCCGGTACTGGCGGCGCAAATGGGCTACCTGCCGGGGATGATCTGGCTGCTTGCCGGGGTGGTGCTTGCCGGAGCGGTACAGGATTTCATGGTGCTGTTTGTTTCCACGCGCCGTGACGGTCGCTCGCTGGGTGAGCTGGTCAAAGAAGAGATGGGGCCAACCGCCGGGGTGATTGCGCTGGTAGCCTGCTTTATGATCATGGTCATCATCCTTGCTGTGCTGGCGATGATTGTGGTGAAAGCCCTGACGCATAGCCCGTGGGGAACATACACTGTTGCGTTCACCATTCCGCTGGCGCTGTTTATGGGGATCTACCTGCGCTATCTGCGTCCGGGTCGCATTGGCGAAGTATCGGTCATCGGTCTGGTGTTCCTGATTTTCGCTATTATCTCTGGTGGCTGGGTGGCGGAAAGCCCGACCTGGGCGCCGTACTTTGACTTTACCGGCGTGCAGTTGACCTGGATGCTGGTGGGCTACGGTTTTGTGGCGGCGGTGTTACCCGTGTGGTTGCTGCTGGCTCCGCGTGACTACCTCTCTACCTTCCTGAAAATCGGGACTATCGTCGGTCTGGCTGTAGGCATTTTGATTATGCGCCCGACGCTGACCATGCCTGCGTTGACCAAATTTGTCGATGGTACTGGCCCGGTATGGACAGGTAATTTGTTCCCGTTCCTGTTTATCACTATCGCCTGTGGTGCGGTATCTGGTTTCCATGCGCTGATCTCTTCCGGCACCACGCCGAAGATGCTGGCGAATGAAGGGCAGGCGTGCTTTATCGGCTACGGCGGGATGTTAATGGAATCCTTCGTGGCGATTATGGCGCTGGTTTCCGCCTGTATCATCGATCCGGGCGTGTATTTCGCCATGAACAGCCCGATGGCGGTGCTGGCTCCGGCGGGTACGGCGGATGTGGTGGCTTCTGCTGCGCAGGTGGTGAGTAGCTGGGGCTTTGCGATTACCCCGGATACGCTAAACCAGATTGCCAGCGAAGTGGGTGAACAGTCGATCATTTCCCGTGCGGGCGGTGCGCCGACGCTGGCGGTGGGGATGGCCTACATTCTGCACGGTGCGCTGGGCGGTATGATGGATGTGGCGTTCTGGTATCACTTCGCCATTCTGTTTGAAGCACTGTTTATTTTGACGGCGGTAGATGCCGGTACGCGTGCTGCGCGCTTTATGTTGCAGGATCTGCTGGGCGTGGTTTCTCCGGGCCTGAAACGGACCGATTCACTGCCAGCTAACCTGTTGGCAACGGCGCTGTGCGTACTGGCGTGGGGCTACTTCTTGCATCAGGGCGTGGTCGATCCGCTGGGCGGTATTAACACTCTGTGGCCGCTGTTTGGTATTGCCAACCAGATGCTGGCGGGTATGGCGCTGATGCTTTGTGCCGTGGTGTTGTTCAAGATGAAACGTCAACGTTACGCCTGGGTAGCGCTGGTGCCAACGGCCTGGCTGCTGATTTGTACCCTGACCGCAGGCTGGCAGAAAGCGTTTAGCCCGGATGCGAAAGTCGGCTTCCTGGCGATTGCTAACAAGTTCCAGGCAATGATCGACAGCGGCAATATTCCGTCGCAGTACACCGAATCACAACTGGCGCAACTGGTGTTCAACAACCGTCTCGATGCCGGGTTAACCATCTTCTTTATGGTAGTCGTGGTGGTTCTGGCGCTGTTCTCGATTAAGACGGCACTGGCGGCATTAAAAGAGTCGAAGCCGACGGCGAAAGAAACGCCGTATGAGCCGATGCCGGAAAATGTCGAGGAGATCGTGGCGCAGGCAAAAGGCGCGCACTAAAGTCAGTGTGAGGGGGGAATGTGCCGAGTGTGTTCCCCTCACGCTTAGCATTTCCAGGCCGGATAAGGCGTTCACGCCGCATCCGGCACTCTCTCAGCAACCTGATTACCGGAGGTATTGATGTTTGATTCACTGGCAAAAGCCGGAAAATATTTAGGTCAGGCGGCGAAGCTGATGATTGGTATGCCTGATTACGACAACTATGTTGAACATATGCGGGTTAACCATCCTGATCAAACACCGATGACCTACGAGGAGTTTTTCCGTGAGCGGCAGGACGCGCGCTACGGTGGAAAAGGCGGCGCGCGCTGCTGTTAAATCTGCATGTCAGGCTTTAAACGATTCCACTTTTTCTAACGCTGCACGCAACGTATCAGGTGTCAGCGTGACGGGTAGATAATGAATGGATTCCACCGGACGCAAGGTGTGGGCAATCACTTTGTCGATCTCCGCCTGATTATTGATATCCACTTCCAGCTCCGCCAGCGTAGTCGGCAGATGAAAACGCTTATACGCCCCGGTTAATTGCGCCAGCACATCATCCTGACCCAGCAAGGCGCTTTGCACCAGAATTCCGTAAGCGACTTTGGTGCCGTGGAGAAATTTCTCAGTTTGCGGCAGTACAGTCAGACCGTTATGCACGGCATGGGCCGCCGCCACTCGCGTAAAACGATCGCCCAGACCACCGACCATTCCGCCTCCGGCGATAATCGCATCCACCACATCGCAAAATGATTGTGTTAGTTGCTGATTTTGCTGATCGGCAAGCGCCTGCTCGCTACTGTTTAACAAAACGTCGCGAATGGTCTGCGCGTTATTGATCCCCAGCCGCACGGTTAGCGGCAAGTTATCTGGTTGCGGGGCCAGCACCACCGCTTCATACCATTTCGCCAGTGTGTCACCAATCCCCGCCAACAGATATTCTTGCGGTGCTTTGAGGATAATCTCCGGTTCCACCAGCAGCATAAAATTGGCGTCGTCGAAAATCTCATAATGCAGCGCCTGTCCGGCATCGTTATACCAGACAGAGAGCGGTGTCCAGGCGGCGCAGGTCGCGGCGATCGTCGGAACGGCAACAAACGGCAGACCGAGACGACGGGCGAGGGCTTTCGCGGTGTCGAGCAGTGCGCCGCCGCCGACGCCAATCACTACGCTGCGATCGTCACCGGACTCTGCTGCCAGCAGTTGCACATTGCTTTCGCTGCAATGACCGCGAAACAAAATATGCTTTGCCCCTGGCTGTTCAAATGCAGGCGGAAGTTTGGCTTGCGCCGCAGCAATGGCGCGCTCGCCGTAGATCCACACCGCGCGAGAAAGCTGTTCATTGGTGAAAAAATCATGCAGGCGATTCAGACTTCCGGGATGAGAAAAGTAGTTAGCCGGGCCGACGACCACGCGGATAGGATTGTGAGGCATGTTGTGTTGTCCTTATTGTTTTATTTAGACATCTAAACGTCTTGATTGCCAAATACTAGCATCGTGTTATAGTGCCTTCAACACACAACTTCGTCAGGCACAATAAAAATGACAAATAACCCTCTGATTCCACAAAGCAAACTTCCACAACTTGGCACCACTATTTTCACCCAGATGAGCGCGCTGGCGCAGCAGTGCCAGGCGATTAACCTGTCACAAGGCTTTCCCGATTTTGATGGTCCGCGCTATTTGCAGGAACGGCTGGCGTACCATGTTTCTCAGGGCGCAAACCAGTACGCGCCCATGACTGGCGTGCAGGTATTACGCGAGGCAATTGCTCAGAAAACGGAACGGCTGTATGGCTATCAACCGGATGCCGACAGCGATATCACCGTAACGGCAGGGGCGACGGAGGCGTTATACGCGGCGATAACCGCATTGGTGCGCAATGGCGACGAAGTGATTTGTTTTGATCCCAGCTATGACAGTTACGCGCCAGCTATTGCTCTATCGGGGGGAATAGTGAAACGCATTGCGCTACAACCGCTGCATTTTCGTGTTGACTGGCAAGAATTTGCTGAGCTACTGAGCGAGCGCACCCGGCTGGTGATCCTCAATACGCCGCATAATCCCAGCGCCACGGTCTGGCAGCAGGCTGATTTAGCCGCTTTGTGGCAGGCAATTGCCGGGCACGAGATTTTTGTCATTAGCGATGAAGTTTACGAGCATATCAACTTTTCACAGCAGGGCCATGCCAGTGTGCTGGCGCATCCGCAACTGCGTGAGCGGGCGGTGGCGGTGTCATCGTTTGGCAAGACCTATCATATGACCGGCTGGAAAGTGGGTTATTGCGTTGCGCCAGCCCCCATCAGCGCTGAGATCCAAAAAGTGCATCAGTATCTGACCTTTTCGGTGAATACCCCGGCGCAACTGGCACTTGCCGATATGCTACGCGCAGAACCAGAACATTATCTTGCGTTACCTGAATTTTATCGCCAGAAGCGCGATATTCTGGTGAACGCCTTAAGCGAAAGCAGGCTGGAGATTTTACCCTGCGAAGGTACTTACTTTTTACTGGTAGATTACAGCGCCGTTTCTACAATGGATGATGTTGAGTTTTGCCAGTGGTTGACGCGGGAGCATGGCGTGGCGGCGATTCCGCTATCGGTATTTTGCGCCGATCCCTTCCCACATAAACTGATTCGTCTCTGTTTTGCCAAGAAGGAGTCGACGTTGCTGGCGGCGGCTGATCGTCTGCGTCGGTTGTAGTTATTTGACGGTCCAGGCGCGGGAATATTGACGGTCGGCGAACAATTCGTGCAGGCCGTTGATTTGCTTCAGACGCAACACTTCATCGCTATCCATACCCAATTCTTTGCTGATTTTATTATCATCCCACCCCAACTGGCTCAGTTCGCGAACGATCTCTGACATTGCTGTGATTTGATGGCGACCACGGGCGCGGTTATGGCGAATAGTTGCGGCAATACGTTCATGACGATCGCCCTCCAGGCAGGTTACAGGTAGATAGCCTTTTAAGCGTAATGTCAATGTTGAAGCGCTTTTGCCAATTTCATGGCGGTGAAAACCATCAACAATTTCAAGTGCATTGGCATGGGTGTTAGTTACCACAATGGGCTGCGTAAACCCGTCAATTTCAATGGATTTTTGCAGCAGCCGTTTCTCAGGCGGCGCTACGTTATTTGGGTTGTAATCATTCGGAACAAGTTGGGTATTTTTAACCCATAGAACACAATCAACCGGTTCTTCCCGGAAAGGGCTAACTTTATGAATCGCCATTCGGATCTCATTAATGGCTTTAATGCGAGCTTCTTCCGATAAGCTGGCGAGAAATTGGGTTAAATCCTGCGTTAATCGTTGTTGCATAGTATTCCCCATTCCTGACGTTTTCCTTTTATCCGTTCGTTATAACGCTGATAATTTTTCGCTTTTGTTGGACTAAAAGATAATGCCCGACACCAGTAATCATTATTGAGCAACACCTTGCATATCCGTCGCCAGGAGGGGATATCTTTTGAGCCTGTATCCCCTTGTTGGGTCTGCGGAATTTCGATGCCTTTTTTCTGATACCAATGCAAATAAACGGCAATTTTATTACGGTAATGTTCAGCCGTTTTCTCAGGCATGCTGCTGAGCAGCAACAGTGCATAATCTTGCCAGTCCAGGTGTTCTGGCTTGAGGATCTTCCTGTGGCCGTAGAATTTATTGTCGTGACCGGCGTAGACCCCTCCGCTTTTAACGCCGCTGACCCGTGTGCACATAGCCCCCCAGCGTTCTGGTTCGATAACGTGATACAGCCATAAACCTTGTCGTTGCTCCGGGCCAAACGGTTCGCAAATCCGCATATGCCGCAGAGGGACGCCTGCCTGATACATTAAGTTATACAAGGCATTACATTTGCAGGAGGTCTTCGCATACCAGGTCCAGATATCGGCCACTTTCCAGTCGTAGATGGGGTAAACGTACCAACTGTGTCCGCCTGGCGCAGCAGTAGTCCAGGGCTTATCGTCGGCAAAACGCTGTTTATTTAAACTGGCGATGGCGACAAAACGGTTATAGGACTCATCAGCGCGGATGCCGATCATCATCGCTGCCGGACGTTTTTGCGAAAACCAATCGGCAAATTCACGCACGAATTGTTCGAAAGTCATTCCGGGTTGATAAAACGAGAAAAATTCAGGATCGGTTATTGCGTCTTCTGGTGGCTGACGCACCCATTCAATACCCGGTTCCCAACATTGCCATTCTGGTTGATATTGGGAAAGAGAATTTTGCGTTGTTAATGGCAGCGCTACCCAGTAAAACGCTTCAGTGACGTCGGCATATTGTTTCCGTAGAGACTGGACATAGTCGATGGTGTAGGTAAACTGCGCTTCCCAATCGATGAATAAAATATAAATTTTTTTATTGAGTTTTCTCGCCAGTTCCGCGGTCAGATGGAGCATTAAACCAGAATCTTTACCGCCAGAAAAAGACACGCATACGCGAGGCAGGGTATTGAGTGTCCAGGTGATACGGTCTTGCGCTGCTTCCAGAATATTGAGCGGGAGAGGAATTTTATATATGGACATCTGAATATGCGCCCTGAACGTGATATGTCAATCAGTGAGATGGTCTACTCATTATAAAGTAAATAAAAAACAAGGAAGAATATTTTTATATTCATTGAATGAATTTTCAATGGTAAGATACTATAGTAAAAATATATATATTATAAACTGTCATTCAAGCGATCAATAAAACGAGAGAATCCAAGGTTATTTAAAGATGATTTATTATAAGAGATATAAAGTGTGTTTGATGGTAAAGTTTGTTCGAGTTTTATTTGTTTCAATTGCAGGGTTTTATGATAACAGAGATATAATTCGTAAGGTACAATTCCAAGTAAATCCGTAACTGCAATAGTATTGATTATGGTAAACAGAGATTCGCTACGAAACGATATTTTACGGTTTGCCATGATAGCTTCTATTTCCATTTGAAAATCCTCCAGACCAGAGAATTTTGATGTCAGGAAAGTAAATTCTTCATCAAGAATTTGAGCATGGGTACTGTGATCAGTTATTCTTGGGTGATTATTGCTACAAATAAGCGTATTACGAATTGATTGAAATGGCATGCAAATTACAGAGCGGCTGATAACGGGAGTTAGCGTCACCACCAAATCTGCCTTGCGGTAACTTAATAAATCTTCAGCGCTTTCTGTTGACATCATGATGTCATGGTGCTCAATGTCGACGTCATTATCATGGCGCAGGCAACTGATCAAAAGGCTACTATTGGCTGATGAGATAATTTGAGGGCCGTAGATTATAAATTTTTTCTTTAATTCAGATTTATTGACTATATTTATTGTCTGTTCCAGACCTTTAAGGTTTTTTTCCAGATGGTAATGTAGATTTAAACCTGTTGTTGTTGGCGCAATACCTTTTCCAGAACGAATAAATAAAGGATCATTAAATTGCGTACGTAATCGCTGTAATGACTGACTAACTGCAGAGGGCGTTATATATAGCGATTCTGCTGCTTTACTAATACTGAGATGTTGATAAATACACTCAAATATGACGAGCAAATTCAAATCGAATTTCTTTAAATCATACAGATTAGCCATGACGCACTCCATTCATGCTTTTATCATAATATTCATCAAGTCAATAGTATGGCTTTATGTATTATTTTCTTTACTTAATTTATCGTTAAGTTTTTCTAAAATAGCATAGTTGGTTTTTTGTTTGTGATCAATCCTTGCGATTTTAAGGATAACTGAAAACAATGAATATATTTCAGTTATCCATGATTTGCAGTTATTTATTTTCCATGATTATATTTAATGTTTTTTGATCGGGTAATCCGACCGCCTGCTGTAATGTGTTCTCCGGGCTCATGTAATAGATAGCAGGCGTGACGTTTGCGCCCAACTCATCCATGAGTTGTTCATTGGCGCTCAGGATTTTCATTTGCTCGGGGCTTACGTTTGCCGGGACCTTGAGTTTAACATTGCCAACCGACGATTCGTAATCATGCCACGCCCTGGCGGGATCTTTTGCTGCGAGGATTGCCGCGGCAGTGGCCGGGCTTTCTGGTTTTATCACGCCGACCAGCAGAGTTCGAAGCTGAACTTTACCTGATTCTACCCACGGGCGCGCTTGCTGCCAGAACTGTTTGCAATATGGGCAGAACGGATCGGCGAAGACGTAGACTACAACGGGAGCGTCCTTTTTACCGTCGAGGAGCCAGTGGGATTGTTCCATTCGCTGCCACATTTCGCGTCCGGCTGGCGCATAAATTTCTTTTTCGATAAGGGTGTTGCTCAGATTTTCGCCTTTTTCGTCATACATATAACCGGAGATGGCATGCTTGCCGTCGGGAGTCAGATAGATAGTAACTCCCATGTCCTGATACTTTCCGAGATAACCTTTCATCCCCCCTGGCGCGTCAAATGATTTGATGATTGTAATGCCTTGTTTTTCAATTGATTTTACAGGCGCGGGAAGTTCCTCTGCGAAAGCGGTTCCGGGAAGTAAGGTCAGTAAAAGTATCTTTTTTAACATTAATTTGTCCTTTTCAGTCAGTGCAAAAACGGCGTAAAAGGCATAACCTATCACTGTCATAGGCGAGAGCTTAGTCCAGATGATTGCCCTTTGTGTATGAGGGTGTTGTAATCCTTGCCGTTGCTGCATTTATCAGAGCAACACTTTAGCCTGTTGAACAGGCGCTGAAGATACCAAAGGGTAGCTCAGATTACGCGGTCACCTGGAAAGGGGGCCCTGGTTGCTTTTATCGCCTGTGGCGGTGCAAAGTTCACAAAGTTGTCTTGAGGTGGTTGTAAGGTAAAACTTATCGATTTGATAATGGAAACACATTAGCTGAATCGAATGAATTGCGTTACCTTAATCCCATCGAAAACACGGAGGAAGTATAGATGTCCTTGATTAACACCAAAATTAAACCTTTTAAAAACCAGGCATTCAAAAACGGCGAATTCATCGAAATCACCGAGAAAGACACCGAAGGCCGCTGGAGCGTCTTCTTCTTCTACCCGGCTGACTTTACTTTCGTATGCCCGACCGAACTGGGCGACGTTGCTGACCACTACGAAGAACTGCAGAAACTGGGCGTAGATGTATACGCAGTATCTACCGATACTCACTTCACCCACAAAGCATGGCACAGCAGCTCTGAAACCATCGCTAAAATCAAATATGCGATGATCGGCGACCCGACTGGCGCCCTGACCCGTAACTTCGACAACATGCGTGAAGAAGAAGGTCTGGCTGACCGTGCAACCTTCGTTGTTGACCCGCAGGGTATCATCCAGGCTATCGAAGTTACCGCTGAAGGCATTGGCCGTGACGCGTCTGACCTGCTGCGCAAAATCAAAGCAGCTCAGTATGTTGCTTCTCACCCAGGTGAAGTTTGCCCGGCTAAATGGAAAGAAGGTGAAGCAACTCTGGCTCCATCTCTGGACCTAGTTGGTAAAATCTAAATTTCCTTCGTCTTTCACGCCACCAACTCCGGCGTGAAAGAGCTGGAAATTCACCAGAATACGGGTGCTGCGGCACCCGATTTTCTTCTCAACATCATGATGCAAGCTGCATCCAGGTAGCCGAATGAGGCCGCTTGCATGATGATGTTTAAAGCCCAGGAGATAAACATGCTCGACACAAATATGAAAACTCAACTCAAGGCGTACCTTGAGAAATTGACCAGGCCTGTTGAGTTGATTGCCACGCTGGATGACAGCGCAAAATCGGCAGAAATCAAGGAACTGTTGGCTGAAATCGCTGAACTGTCAGACAAAGTCACCTTTAAAGAAGATAACAGCTTGCCGGTGCGTAAGCCGTCTTTCCTGATCACTAACCCAGGTTCTAACCAGGGGCCGCGTTTTGCAGGTTCCCCGCTGGGTCACGAGTTCACCTCGCTGGTACTGGCGCTGCTGTGGACCGGTGGTCATCCGTCGAAAGAAGCGCAGTCTCTGCTGGAGCAGATTCGCGATATTGATGGTGATTTTGAATTCGAAACTTATTACTCGCTCTCCTGCCACAACTGCCCGGACGTGGTACAAGCGCTGAACCTGATGAGCGTATTGAATCCGCGCATTAAGCACACGGCGATTGATGGTGGTACGTTCCAGAACGAAATCACCGATCGTAACGTGATGGGCGTTCCGGCTGTGTTCGTGAATGGTAAAGAGTTTGGTCAGGGCCGTATGACGCTGACTGAAATCGTGGCGAAGATTGATACTGGCGCAGAAAAACGTGCGGCAGAAGAGCTGAACAAACGCGACGCTTACGATGTGTTGATCGTCGGCTCCGGCCCGGCGGGCGCAGCAGCAGCGATTTACTCCGCGCGTAAAGGCATTCGCACGGGTCTGATGGGCGAACGTTTCGGCGGTCAGATCCTCGATACTGTGGATATCGAAAACTATATCTCTGTGCCGAAAACCGAAGGCCAGAAACTGGCTGGCGCCCTGAAAGTCCACGTTGATGAATACGATGTGGATGTCATTGACAGCCAGAGTGCCAGCAAGCTGATTCCGGCGGCTGTTGAAGGCGGTCTGCATCAGATTGAAACTGCGTCCGGCGCGGTGCTGAAAGCACGCAGCATTATCGTGGCGACCGGCGCGAAATGGCGTAACATGAACGTTCCGGGTGAAGAACAGTATCGCACTAAAGGTGTAACTTACTGCCCGCACTGTGACGGTCCGCTGTTTAAAGGTAAACGTGTGGCGGTGATTGGTGGCGGTAACTCTGGCGTGGAAGCGGCAATTGACTTGGCGGGTATTGTTGAACACGTAACCCTGCTTGAGTTTGCGCCAGAAATGAAAGCCGACCAGGTATTGCAGGACAAACTGCGTAGTCTGAAAAACGTCGACATCATTCTGAATGCGCAAACCACCGAAGTGAAAGGCGACGGTAGCAAGGTCGTTGGTCTGGAATACCGTGATCGCGTAAGCGGCGATATTCACAACATCGAACTGGCCGGTATTTTCGTCCAGATTGGTCTGCTGCCGAACACCAACTGGCTGGAAGGCGCAGTCGAACGTAACCGCATGGGTGAGATAATCATCGATGCGAAATGCGAAACTAACGTCAAAGGCGTATTCGCTGCTGGTGACTGTACAACTGTTCCGTACAAGCAGATCATCATCGCCACTGGCGAAGGTGCTAAAGCCTCTCTGAGTGCTTTTGATTACCTGATTCGCACTAAAACAGCATAAAAAGAAGTAAGATTCACCTGCAATTGTTTAGCCGCCAGGGTCAAACCGGGCGGCTTTTTTATTGCTCATAAAAAAGCCCCGCCGGGATGGCTCCGGGCAGGGCTCGATACAGATTCTGCGTAATTAGCGCACGACCAATACCGGCAGATTCGCATGGCGGATTACGCTGGAGGCGTTAGATCCTAGCAGATGGGTCGAAATAGACGGGTTGCGTGAACCGATAACCACGACATCCGCGTCGAGTTCTTTCGCTAACTCGTTCACTTCGTCCCGAACACTACCAAAACGAACATGTTGTTTAATACGGGAAGGATCGATGCTGAAGTGGCTGGTCATCGTTTGCAGACGCTCTTCTGCTTCATGTTGCAGATGCTCTTCAAAACGACGAACATCAGCGGCAAAACGGTGCAAACTCAGGCTGGCGGAGCCTGGTAATACGTGAAGTAGATGGATAACCCCATCTTTTTGGGCGAGGAATTCAGCGTGACGAACGGCTTTGTCACTTAATTCCATTTCAAATACATCCACTGGCATAATGATTGTTTTGTACATAAGCATTCTCTCCTTGTTTTTGCATGAATACATAACAACACATTATTGATTATGAATCTATCATTTGCGGAGTTGATTTGATTTTAATTAAATATCGATTCTGGAAATGAATAAAGTCAGGTGCTACCAGCGTTGTTCAAGGTACAGCACTGCGGCGACAATAATCGCTGCTATGAATATATAAAATGCTGTAATACCGAGAGCTTCGCTCATAATGGCTTCCACAGGTGATAACCTGTTCAGATTAGAACTTCGCAATAAAGAGCAAAATGATAAATCTGGTTGATATTTGAGCGGAAAGAGGATGCAGGTGCATCCTCTGAGCAAAGCGAGTAACGCTTGTGCAGATGGGATTAAAGCAGGTAGTCGCCAGCAGCTTCTGGCTGATATTCGAGTTCCAGTACTTCAAGGTGGGTTGCGGTACCGCCCGGAAGTTCCCAGTGAATGGTGTCGCCAACGCGTAATCCCAGCAGTGCGGCGCCAACCGGAGCCATAACGGAAAGCTGAGTATTGCTGTCGGTCATTTTTGCCGGATACACCAGCGTGCGCACACGGACTTCGCCATCGCTAAGATTGCGGAATTTCACCCGGCTGTTCATCGTTACCACGTTGTGTGGCATCTCTTCTGGCGAACACATTTGGGCGCGATCCAACTCTGCGTTTAACGCGTCGGCGATTGGCAAACCCGCATAAGCAGGTTGTTCCAGCAGAATATCGATGCGTTCGGCATCCAGGTCGTTAATGATGATAGTTGGTCTGGACATTTTTACTCCATGTCGTCGGTACTGCGAGTGTCGCAGATAAACATACCCAAAAGAAAACCCTCACCGTCAGGCGGCGAGGGTTTAACTCACATGATGATACTGACTGTTGCCCACACTTTGAAGTGATTTACGTCACATTCAGGGAATTCCTCATTGTCAGCCTGTTGTATGAATCTTAATCAAGTCTTTACCTGAGGGATAAATCCTCGTGATGAATTAATTCTCCGTGGGCTTGACCTTAATAGCCGACTTTATCGAGCACAAATGTTTGACCGCAGTTGCCCGGGTGCGGTTGTGGCAAGAATGAACTTGCAGAAAGTGGCGCGTTGATGGCGTCAGCTTTTAGTGAAATCTGGATTTCAGTCAGATATGCCGGGTTGCCCTGGCAAGTTAGCTTGAACGCTTTAACGTTCTCTTTACCCCAGCTTTTGGCGATGGCAGCTTCAAAAGCGCTGCGGTTCACCGTTTTACCGTAGTTATCGGCAAGAAATTGTCCGGCATCGCTCTCTTTGATCTCTTTATTCAGACGCACCATCGTACCGAAGTAAGTGTCCGGGTCAAAACCAAAACAGGCGCCATGTTTAGCGTATTCATAACGTTCCAGACAAGAACGCCCGCCAGCGCCAGGCATAACTTTACTCAGCTCAGCCGCAGTTTCCTGTGATATCCCTGTTTCTGGTGAAGAACACATCCGACTGGCGCGCGCTTCTGGCAAGTTGGGGATTGGACGGGTGGCGCAGCCAAAGCGCATCCAGCGACGTTCATCAACGCCGCGCGCTGCGACAGACTTAGGCAATCCAGGCCACAGGCCGTGTACGGTCAGGAAATCGGCTTTGTTGGCCGTTTCGGTTTGCAGGCGACATTCATCTCGTTCGTTACGATTTCGATCGTGCTGGCTTTGGCAAAATCCGGTTTGCCATGAGAGCGCCAGTACATAGCGATCAAAATCGCCGTACTGTTTGGCCTGTAAGTCTGCGGCATTGCCTGAAGAGAAGGGGAGCAGAGAAGCCGCCAGTAAAGCGGTGTTACGGCAGAATGTTTTCATAATGGAGGTGAAACTCATACATACACTGAATACTATCTATTAAATCATAAAAAAGCCCGCCAGGTGGGTTTACCTGGCGGACCTGTTGATTTATTCAGCGATTGACGAACGTATTAGTTCCACATAGCCAGAATCGGCCAGCCAACCAGCAACAGCATTGAGATGTAGATCACCCCGAAGATAGCGCCAAGACGCCAGTAATCTTTCGACTTCACATAGCCGCAGCCGTAAATAATGACGCCAGGACCTGTCGCGTACGGTGTCAGGCAGCCCATGATACCGATAGACAGCACCAGCAGGATACACAGTTGTTCCATTGGTACGCCCGGAATACCTTTACCTACTGCCAGAATTACCGGCAGCATGGTAGCGGTATGTGCAGACAGGCTGGCAAACAGATAGTGCGCGAAGTAGAACACCAGTACGAGGACGATTACTGTAGCATTCGGTGAGAAGCCTTCCAGGTGCGTACTCATGGTGCTGGCGAACCAGTCGATAAAGCCAGAACGAGTTAAACCGTTAGCCATAACGACCAGCGTTGCCAGATTGACCAGCGTGTTCCATGCGCTGTTATAGCGAGTAATGTCTTTCCACGGCACAACATGTAGCGCCAACATCAGTGAAACTGCCAACAGGCCAACCGCAGTGGCGTTAATCACTTCACTGCCAAACACCCACAAACCTAAGCTGAGAATGACAAGGCCAATCAGCGTCCACTCTCTGCGAGTCAGGCGACCCATCGTTTTCAGCTCGTCACCTGCCCAGGTTGCCACTTCTTCACTGTGCGTGATTTCTGGTTTGTACAGTACGTAGGAAAGCCACGGCGCAATGATGAGTAAGATAACGCCAACCGGTAGAAAGCAGAGGAACCACTGCAACCAGCTAATCTGGATGCCGGCTATTTTGCTGACGAACTCCAGACCCAGCACGTTCGGTGCCGCGCCGGTAACAAACATGGAGGAACTCAGACTGGTACTGATGACCATCATCCACATTAAATAGCCGCCAATACGACGTGCGGAAGGATCGTTCGGGAATGATTTAAACAGTGGTGGCAGGTTTTTTATGACCGGGAAAACGGTCCCACCAGTACGTGCAGTGTTTGACGGTGTAAACGGCGCCAGCAGAATGTCGATAATGACAATCGCATAACCCAATGTCAGCGTGCGTTTCCCCATGAATTTCACCAGAAACAGGGCGATACGACGCCCTAATCCAGAAACTTCATACCCTAGTGCAAAGATAAATGCGCCAAATACCAGCCAGACGGTGGTACTGGAAAAACCTGCCAGTCCCCATTTCAGCGCTTGTTTTTGCGCATTAAAAGCGGGGTCAGCTAATTCTTTGGCATCAAATAGCAGGTAATTACTGCCAATAACGCAAATAGTGACTGCAATAAAACTGATCGCCGTTGCCGGGATTGGTTCGAGGATCATTCCGACAATCATTGCCACAAACACAGCGAAGTAATGCCATGCCTGCGGCGGCATGCCGTCAGGTACAGGGATAAGAAACATGACGCCCATCACCACCAGGGGCGCCAATAATTTCCATATATTATCTTTTGCTAAAGACATACGGGTTCTCCGACAATTTATATTTCCAAATTTATCAAGTGCTTAATTTTTAAATCTGCGCTAAAAACCAGGTAAGAATCAGTAGGTCGGCGCTACCGCCGGGACTGAGATTTCGTTCGATACACTCCCTGTCGAACTGGCGGAGATAATCGAGATCGGCGGAGGTTCGGATGCCTCCATTGTTTAATAGTGTTTGTGCCCGGCGCTGGAGCCAGCGCAGGCCACTCTCGCCGCCGCGCGATGCAACGTTGGTATCGCCGTTCATCGCCATCAGCAGCAGTAAGGTATCGAGCAATGCCAGTTCAGGATCTATCCCCTGATCCAGCAGAGTGAGGTAGTGCGGCAGGGCGTGGTTGATCACCAGCGGGTAACCCGCTTCGGCTTCACCGCGTGCGCCGGTAAGACCAAGCTGCTGGTATAAACGCTGGCCTGCCGTCAACTGTTGATTGTTGGTACGCAGTTCGCGCTCGGTCAGACCGCAGCAGAAACTTGCCGCTGTCGAACAAACGGTTTTGGGTGTTACCGGCTGGTTGAGTTGAAGTAAACGGCCAATCGCCGCGCATATCAGCCCTAAAGAAAAAATGCTGCCTTTATGGGTGTTCACACCCGCAGTAGCACGGAACATATCGCCTTCACAGGCCATACCAATTGGGCGTAATCCGCTGAGTACTGCTTCTGGCGCCATCTCTGCGCTACAGGCGCCAAATTCAATAAAACGCGGTAACCAGCTCTGAATCGCCAGCGCGCTACGATGAAAATCTTCCAGCGCCATATCTTTGTGCGCGCCGCAGTTAATACGATCCACCAGGCCAGGTTTTGGTGACAGATTGACTTCAGTCAGCATGGCGCGCCAGCCGAGCAGGGCGTAATCATCGATTAATGACGCAGCAAGCTTTGTGGTTTTAGTTGACGTTGCAGGCATCGACATCGTTCAGCAGCGCCTCCATACGGTTGAGTAAATCGGTCAGTTGATGGGTTTTCCCGCGCGCGCAAATAGCCGCGCTTTGCTCGCATAACAGACAACGGCGAGCGGGCAGTGAATAATCGCGACGGGAGAGAATTTCGCCTTCGGGCGTCAGGACATCGATATCCCACAAACGCCCGAGAGGATGGCTATGCTCAAGTTCAATAGTTGCGAGCTTGAGTTCACGGGCCGGAGCGGCAACGCTTAATAAGCCCTCCGGTCCGCTAGCGGAAACCCGTGCAGCCTGCTCCTGAATTTGCCAACCCTGTTTTGCGGCTAAAGCACACAGGGCAGTTACGCCATGATTAAAAATTCGGCGTGTTATCTCGCTGTCTTTAATCGGCCCAGGCGCAACCACGGTAAAGGAGACCAGTGGAACAGGATTGCGTTTGAGCCAGGCGTTTTGCCGTGTTTGCCTTTCATCCCGGCTGACGAGCAGCTCGGGAATAGAAACCGCATGATGGCTGGCGAGTTCAGGGAGCAGGTGCATGGTTTATTCCTTCACCTGATGCACAACATCAATCACCGAACCATCGCGGTAACGCACGACGGCAACAACGCGGTCGGTGAATTCAATCGGCTGTGGTTCGCCGGTCAGCAGACGCGCACGTTCACGCAGCCATTCAATGGAAACCACTTTAATGCCTGCTTCTTGTAGACGTTCTGCCAGCTCCGGGCGTGCCGGGTTTACAGCGATACCGTGGTCAGTGACCAGAATATCGACGCTGGAGCCTGGGGTGATGCAGGTCAGCACGTTATCCACCAGTGTCGGGATACGGCCACGTACCAGCGGCGCGACGATGATGGAAAGGGCAGAGGCGATTGCAGTATCACAGTGACCGCCGGAAGCGCCACGCAGTACGCCATCAGAGCCGGTCAGCACGTTGACGTTGAACTGGGTGTCAATTTCCAGTGCGCTCAACACCACTACATCGAGACGATCAACTGATGCGCCTTTAGAACCCCAGTTGGCGTACTGGTTAGCGCTGATTTCGATATGATTCGGGTTACGTGCCAGCGACTGCGCGGCCTGACCGTCAAAACTCTGTACGTCCAGCAGCTTACGGATTAGCCCTTTTTCATGCAGATCAACCATGGTGGCGGTGATACCGCCGAGGGCGAAGTCGGCGTGAATGTCGCGGCTACGCATTTTGTCTTCCAGGAAACGGGTTACCGCCAGCGATGCGCCGCCAGTCCCGGTTTGCATGGAGAAACCTTCTTTGAAGTAGCCCGAGTTGACAATCACATCCGCGGCGCTGCGGGCGATCAGCAGTTCGCGCGGGTTAGTGGTCATACGGGTTGCGCCCGCACCGATTTTTGCTGCATCGCCCACGCGATCAACTTTGACGATCAGATCAACCTGATCCTGTTTGATGCTGGCAGGATTGTGCGGGTAAGGCAGCAGCTCTTCGGTGAGCATTACCACCTGTTTTGCATTATCGGCATCAACCATTGCATAGCCGAGAGAGCCGCAGCAGGCTTTGCCGGTATAACCGTTGGCATTACCGAATTCATCACAGGATGGGACGCCGAGGAATGCCACGTCGATGTTCAGTTCGCCGCTCTGTACCAGATGCACGCGACCGCCGTGGGAGTGGATTTGTACCGGTTCAGCCAGCAGGCCCCGGGAGATTTCTTCCGCCAGCGGGCCGCGCAGACCGGAGGTATAAATGCGGGTGACCACGCCCTGACGAATATGCTCTACCAGCGGCGCATGGCAATCGCTCAGGGAACTGGATGCCAGGGTCAGATTTTTAAAGCCCATCTTCGCGATGACGTCCATCACCATATTGACGGTCAGGTCGCCGCCGCGGAAAGCGTGGTGGAAAGAGACGGTCATACCGTCCTGTAAACCAGAGCGACGAATCGCCTCTTCCAGGTTGGCGCATAGTTTGCGATCACGCGTTCTTTCTGCTTGATAAGTTTTCTTTGGCGAATTCTGGAAAGCGGCAAGATTGCATTCAGCGTGACGATTCCAGGCTGCTACCCGTTCTTGTCGTTGAGATTGTTCAATTTTCTGCGTCATTTGGATTGCCTTATTCTTCGCGGATGCCGGAAAGTTCTGCACGGGAGAGCACCAGACGGGCGCGATCGATAACCGGACCGTCAACCATCTTGCCGTTCAGAGAAACGACGCCGAGACCTTCGCGAGCGGCGGCTTCAGCGGCGTCTACGACGCGACGTGCGTGATCCACTTCTTTCTGAGTTGGCGCGTAGAGGTTGTGTAGCAGATCAATCTGACGCGGGTTGATGAGCGATTTGCCATCAAAGCCCAGTTGTTTGATATGTGCCGCTTCTTGCAGGAATCCCGCTTCGTTGTTGGCATCGGAATAGACCGTATCGAATGCCTGAATACCGGCAGAGCGCGCGGCCTGCAAAATGGAACAACGAGCGAACAGCAGTTCGGTCCCTTCTGGGGAACGCTCAGTGCGCAGGTTGCGCACATAGTCTTCTGCACCGAGGGCAATACCGATCAAACGCTCGGAAGCGTGAGCGATTTCCACCGCGCGAGTAATGCCCAGCGGAGATTCGATCGCCGCCAGTAGCCCCGTGCTGCCTGCTTCGCGACCGCAGGCTTTTTCAATACGCAGGATCTCTTTTTCGATATCCAGAACGTCCTGAGCGGTGTCGGTTTTCGGCAGACGCACAATGTCCGCGCCGCCGCGAACGACGGCTTCCAGGTCGTTAACGCCCCATTCAGAATCCAGCGCGTTAACACGCACGATAGTTTCAATATCGCGATACAGCGGGTGTTGCAGCGCGTGGTAAACCATGCGGCGGGCGGTGTCTTTTTCACGCAGTGCCACGGAGTCTTCGAGGTCGAACATCAGGGCATCTGCCGGGTAAATGAAGGAGTTGCTGACCATCGCGGCATTGGCGCCAGGTACGAACAACATGCTGCGGCGGGTGCGAGTTTTACGTTGTTGCAGCGAAGCGGAAATCATTGGCAATCCTCCCATGGCAGAGCCGGGATACCGCTGGCGCGCGCCAGCAGGGCTTCCAGTCGTGCACGTAAAATGCAGTCCAGTGCGCCTTTGTCATCGACATTTAGCTGTACGCCACGCACGTTATAGCGGGCGAGAACGTCAAGAATGGTGGTGCGAATCGCATCGCCAAACTGTTTCTCAACGCTGCTGTTGATTTGCAGATCGATATCCTGCGTATCGAGTGGGGCGATGCGTATCATCACATCCCCAGACTCAAGGGTGCCTGCGACGGCGGGCTGCTTTATTTTCATTTTTCACCTGTTTCTTATGCGGGGGTCTTTTGACGAACTGCCGCGTCCTGGCGGGAGTGCTCAAGCAGATTCTGCAGGTAGTGCAGCGTGGCTTCCGGGACCAGCGGCGCGATAGCCGTGAGATCGTTTTTCACCAGCAATTGACGTACCCTGGAAGCGGATATCGGTAACTCCTGGTAACGCAGCCGCTCAATTTCAACCAGTTCGATGGGCGGTGCGGGAATAGTCGGTGTTTCCAGCCAGTAGCGCATATCCTGGTTGTACTGGGCGGTAACGCGACAAAAGGGTTCAGTACCGACAAAACGGTGAGTTACGCCCAGTGCGGGGGCGAGGTACTGACGGAAAATCTTCAGATCAATTTCGGTATAACAGTGGTTAATAACGCTCTGCTCTTTAATGAAGTAGCAGGGGAACGTGGCGCGGGAGATGATGTACTCGGAACCGCGATGCACGGTTAGACGCGGAATATCGGCGGTGCCTTTTACTACCAGATTCAACCGATCTTCATAGGGGAAACGTGAAGAATCTTCTTTGACTAAAAACAGATGCAGCCAGTCGCATTGCGCCGCCGCTTGCTGAATCAGATAACGATGGCCATTGGTAAAGGGATTGGCATTCATCACGATGCAGCCGATTTTGCTCCCTTCATGACGAAACTTTTTCAGTGATTCGGCGTAGCGTTTCAGACGCGTGGCGCTGTTTTCCATTAACACCATCACTCCAGGAACGCGGGTCAGCGTGGAGAAACCGCACTGGTGGAACAGCGCCTCGTATTCAGTTTTGGTATAAATAAACAGATGCGTACAGTGTCGTTCATAGGCGAGATTTATCAGTTCAGTGGCTAATTTCAGTGCCAGTCCTTCTCCGCGAACTGATTTACTGATAGCGACGCACTTAATAATATTCCCGGCAATTCCTCCACAAGCGATGAGCTTTTCATTACGAGTTACGGTAATAAATACTTCGACGGTGGTGTCAACGCTCAAATCATTTTCATGTAGAAATTGCGTGATTTCCGCCATTCTTTTATTTTCTGAACGTTTTACGTGGGAAAAAGTATCATTGCCGAACATAATAAATAGTTTCCTGGAGGCATCTGTTGTTATCAAGTTGCAATGAATGTTGCGCAATGTTGCAAATTGATAACTTTTTATTTTCAGTCAGGAGAAAGGATTGCAAGCGAGATATTTCTGTTTCTCCTTTTTCCATACATCCTAAGGAGTATTGCACCGTGAAATTTTGATTTATTTCACATAGAGTTAGTGGTTTTTTATTTATTTAATGGTTTTAAGTTTTTTAATTAATGTAATTGCGAAATGACCCGTAGGTTTAATTGATTTAATGAATGAAATTTGCCACGATCATATTTAATGTTTATGGGTTCCGACTCAACATTTTAATTACATACGTCAAAGCGGTTCGGGGTAGCCCACAAGGAAAACAATGTTGCAGTTTAATGAGAATAAACAATTTGCTTTTTTCCAACGGCTGGCCTTTCCGTTGCGTATCTTTTTGTTGATTTTGGTGTTCTCGATATTTGTTATCGCTGCGCTGGCACAATATTTTACTGCCAGCTTTGAGGATTATTTAACGCTTCATGTTCGTGATATGGCCATGAATCAGGCAAAAATTATTGCCTCTAGTGACAGCATCATCACTGCAGTGAAAACGCGTGACCGCAAACGCTTAGCAACGATCGCCAACAAATTGCAGAAAGATACTGACTTTGACTATGTGGTGATTGGTGATCGTGACTCGATCCGCCTCTATCACCCTAATCCCGAGAAAATTGGTTATCCGATGCAGTTCACCAAACCCGGAGCGCTGGAGAAAGGAGAGAGCTATTTCATCACCGGCAAAGGGTCTATAGGTATGGCAATGCGCGCTAAAACGCCGATCTTTGATGATGATGGCAAAGTTATCGGTGTGGTATCTGTCGGTTATCTTGTGAGTAAGATTGATAGCTGGCGGGCCGAATTTTTATTACCGATGGCTGGCGTGTTTGTCCTGCTATTAGGCATTTTGATGCTGTTGTCCTGGTTTTTAGCCGCGCATATCCGCCGCCAGATGATGGGAATGGAACCGAAGCAAATCGCGCGCGTAGTTCGCCAGCAGGAGGCGCTGTTTAGTTCGGTTTATGAAGGGCTGATTGCGGTGGATCCACAAGGGCATATTACCGCCATTAACCGCAATGCAAGAAAGATGTTAGGGCTAAGCTCCCCTGGGCGGCAATGGCTGGGCAGACCAATCTCTGCGGTGGTCAAGCCTGCCGATTTCTTTACTGAGCAGATTGATGAAAGGCGCCAGGATGTCGTGGCGAATTTTAATGGTCTGAGCGTTATTGCTAACCGGGAAGCTATTCGTTCTGGTGATGATTTACTCGGCGCAATTATTAGTTTTCGCAGTAAAGACGAAATTTCCACTCTCAATGCGCAATTGACGCAAATTAAACAATATGTCGAAAGCCTGCGTACATTACGTCATGAACATCTCAATTGGATGTCGACGCTCAATGGTCTGTTGCAAATGAAAGAGTATGATCGCGTACTGGCGATGGTACAGGGAGAATCGCAGGCGCAGCAGCAGCTCATTGATAGCCTGCGTGAAGCATTCGCCGATCGCCAGGTGGCGGGGTTGCTTTTTGGTAAAGTGCAGCGCGCCCGTGAACTGGGGCTAAAAATGACGATTGTTCCCGGCAGCCAGCTTTCACAACTACCGCAAGGACTGGATAGTACCGAGTTTGCGGCGATTGTGGGCAACTTACTCGACAACGCTTTTGAAGCCAGTTTGCGTAACGATGAAGGGAATAAGGTTGTCGAATTATACCTGAGCGATGAAGGCGATGATGTGGTGATTGAAGTCGCCGATCAGGGCTGCGGTGTTCCAGAAGCATTACGCGACAAAATATTTGAGCAGGGTGTCAGTACGCGAGCTGATGAACCTGGTGAACATGGCATCGGGTTGTATCTGATTGCCAGCTATGTAGCGCGCTGCGGTGGTGTTATCACACTCGAAGAGAATGCTCCCTGCGGTACCTTATTTTCAATCTATATTCCGAAAGTGAAATCTAATGACAGCTCCATTAACCCTATTGATCGTTGAGGACGAAACGCCGCTGGCAGAGATGCATGCGGAATATATTCGTCACATTCCCGGCTTTAGCCAGATATTGTTGGCGGGGAACCTGGCGCAGGCCCGCATGATGATCGAGCGTTTTAAGCCGGGGCTTATCTTGCTGGATAACTATCTTCCTGACGGTAGAGGCATTAATTTGCTGCACGAATTAGTGCAGACACATTATCCGGGCGATGTTGTTTTTACCACCGCGGCCAGTGATATGGAAACGGTGTCTGAAGCCGTACGCTGCGGCGTGTTTGATTATCTGATCAAGCCAATCGCTTATGAGCGACTGGGGCAGACATTAACCCGTTATCGCCAGCGTAAGCACATGCTGGAAAGTATTGATAGCGCCAGCCAGAAGCAAATTGATGAAATGTTCAATGCTTATGCTCGCGGTGAGCCGAAGGACGATCTGCCGACCGGCATTGATGCGTTGACGCTAAACGCCGTGAGAAAACTGTTCAAGGAACCTGATGTACAACATACTGCGGAAACGGTGGCGCAGGCATTAACCATCAGTCGCACCACCGCCAGACGGTATCTCGAATATTGCGCCAGTCGCCATCTGATTATCGCCGAGATTGTTCACGGCAAAGTCGGTAGACCACAGCGCATTTACCACAATGGGTGACGTGAACATTGCCGGAGGAAGTACGCCTCCGGCATTAGTATTTATTTGCCAGTAACTGCGGCGGCTGTTCCTGGCACCATTAACTCAGTCGCAACGATAACAATCACCAGTCCGACAAGCACTGGTACAGAGGTGCGTTTAACGACTTCAAATGGCGAGATTTTCGCCATCCCGGCAACCGCAACGACCACGCCAGAAACGGGAGAAAGGGTACGGCCCAGGTTGGACGCTTGCAACATTGGGATAGTTAAATACGCCGGGTTAATGCCGGAAGAGTGCGCCAGTTTCGGGATCATCTCAACAAACGCATAAAACGGCGCATTGCCTGAACCGGTCGTGACCGCCGCCAGCATTGTCAGGATCACCAATACCAGCATCAGGATGATACTCGCCGAACCAAACGAGGTGGCGATAGAAATCAGACTTTGAATAAAGCCGATGGTGCTAAGCCCCTGAGCGAATACCCCAGCGGCAACCAGCAGCATAACTACGTTAGCGAAGGCATCGGCCATGCCGCGATAAGCCACTTCAAGGCCGGAAAAGACTTTTTGCGTATTAAAGCTACGAATAAACTCCAGAATGGAGGCAATCAGCATACAGATCACCAGAATAGTGATGATGTGCAATTGCGGGCCCCATTTGCCGTCAAAGATGAGCACGCCAATAATTGGTGTGAACGGCAGAATGGCGTAAAACGCCGGAGCAGTGGTGGTGATTTCGCTGACATCTAACATTTCGTGAGAGATGTGCTCTTTTTTATCCAGATAACGTTGCCAGAAAAAGTGGGCAATCGCCATGCCGATAATCGCGGCAATCGAGATAGGCAGTGTCGTTTTGAAGGCGAAGTCAATCAGCGACATTTCGGAAGCCTGCGCCGCCAGTACTACGTCACCTGATGTCGGTGCAAGAATAATCGCCGCCGGTGAAGCGCAGATAGCAGCAGCGGCACCACGGCTGATACCAACGTTTACCATTACCGGGAACAGGGTTGCCATCAGTAAAACACCCAGGCCGGTTGCAGAAGAGACTGCCAGTGACATCAGACAGGCGACAAAATAAGCGGCAATCATCAGCAAATAAGGGGAATTGATGTATTGCAGCGGTTTTGACGCCAGCTTGACAACCATATCGTTCGCGCCGATATGGGTCATGTAAGCGGCAAAGCCACACAGCATCATGATCATCATGCCGAGGTCGCCGCCGCGGCTCATCAGTAATATTTTAACGTATTCAACGATGTCTGTGGCGCTGTAGCCCGTTGATTCCTGGCTGGCAGGGAGAACTTTGTGCCCCATGATGGCACTGATGATCAGTAATAACAAACCGCCAACGAATAATACTCCGGTGGCGGAATACCCTTTAATGATGTAGCGAGCTACACCCACAATAACCACAACTCCAATAAGGAGTTCAATGAATGTCAGCATAATTTTTCCTGTCTCCAGGCCCCAAAGTAAATAATAAAAAATTCCTAAAAATTAAAGAAAAAATATGCCGAATAAATCAACAGCGAATGCTGATTGAAATCAATAAAAACCACCATTAACACATTGATGTTGCTGTTTTTATACCTGGATAACAAAATTCATTTTTATAGTTAGCAATTACAGTGTAACGATGTATATAAAATGATGATTTATTGAAATGCTTTTGTTAATGGTTTTAATATGTGTTCAAAAAACGATCTCTCGTAGGTGTAAACTGATAATGTAGGAAATATTTATTTATTGGTTGATTATTATATCTGGTTAAAAAATAAGTGAATTTTTATTCTTGTCTGCTGTTTTTTGTATCAGTGGGTTTTTTAAGTCAAGTTGTTTATTGGCGGGAGATATCGCTTAAATTTCCAGAGTAATCTGATAATATTATCTCTGAATTACCTTGCATAAATATATCAAACATTCAGATTATTCCTTATATTGGGTGCTGTTAAGGTTATGTTTATTTTAGCCAGGCTATGCTAAGAGCGGTTTTTTGATAAATATTTCGTGGTTACTAATGGGCACTAGCAAATATATTCCCGCATTTCTCTTTGTTTTTACTCAATTAGTCGGCGTTGGAGCTGCTTCTGCAGATACACCTCAGTGGTTGTCGACATTTAAAGAGAATGTTGCAGAAACATGGCAGCAGCCACAACATTATGATTTGTATATACCAGCGATCACCTGGCATGCGCGTTTTGCCTACGACAAAGAAAAAATCGAACATTATAACGAGCGGCCGTGGGGCGGTGGGTTTGGTCAGTCCCGGTGGGATGAAAAAGGTAACTGGCACGGCCTGTATGCAATGGCATTTAAGGATTCATGGAATAAATGGGAGCCCATTGCTGGATACGGTTGGGAAAGCACCTGGCGACCACTGGCGGATGAAAATTTTCATGTAGGTCTGGGATTCACCGCAGGTGTGACGGTGCGTGATAACTGGAACTATATACCGATCCCGGTTTTACTGCCGTTGGCTTCTGTAGGGTATGGCCCAGCGACTTTTCAGATGACCTACATACCTGGTACTTACAATAATGGCAATGTGTACTTTGCCTGGATGCGCTTCCAGTTTTGAGACAAATGACTTTTTGAAAAATTCTTAAAAAACAGTAAGTAAAGTAATTAACATCAAAAATAACGCGACTTTTATCACTTTTTAGTAAAGTTGCGCTGGACAAAGCGTACCACAATTGGTGTACTGGTAACCGACACAGCATTTGTGTCTATTTTTCATGTAAAGGTAATTTTGATGTCTAAGATTAAAGGTAACGTTAAGTGGTTTAATGAGTCCAAAGGATTCGGTTTCATTACTCCGGAAGACGGCAGCAAAGACGTGTTCGTACACTTCTCTGCAATCCAGACTAATGGTTTTAAAACTCTTGCTGAAGGTCAGCGCGTAGAGTTCGAAATCACTAACGGTGCCAAAGGCCCTTCTGCTGCAAACGTAATCGCTCTGTAAGATACGTCAGCAAGAATTCAAAACCCGCCTAATCAGCGGGTTTTTTTTGTTCTTCAGTGTGCGGTTGATGCCGAAAACAGCCAAAAAGCCAGCGCCGTCATGGCAAAAGACCCCAGCAGGTTAACGAAGACATTCAATAATGCCCAGCCGAAGCGTCCCTCCTGTAACAAAAATACGACTTCTGCCGAGAATGTTGAGAAGGTCGTTAGCCCTCCGCAAAAACCCGTGGTAATTAACACTTTCCACACTGGATCGATGTTAGTCATGCGGCTGAACCAGGCAAATCCCATTCCGATGATGAATGCGCCAATCAGGTTTGCTGCAAGCGTCCCTAACGGAATAGTCTGATGCAATGGGTTAAACCGCATACTTAACATCCATCTCGCCACGCTTCCCGTACCACCGCCAATAAAAACTGCTAAAAGGAGTTGTAACACTGCAAAATCCTGCTATTTGATTTGTATGAGTGATGAGTGTAACTCTGAATAATCGTCGTTGGCGAATTTTACGACTCTGACGGGAGGTGGCAATGCTGGTTGCTGCAGGACAGTTTGCTGTTACATCTGTATGGGAAAAGAATGCCGGGATTTGCGCTTCGTTAATGGCGCAGGCGGCGGAAAATGACGCCTCGTTATTTGTCCTGCCGGAAGCTTTGCTGGCGCGCGACGATTATGACCCGGATCTTTCGGTTAAATCGGCGCAATTTCTGGAGGGGGAATTTCTTGCATGTTTACTGCGGGAAAGTAAGCGTAACATGATGACGACCATTTTGACGATTCATGTTCCGTCAACGCCAGGGCGCGCATGGAATATGTTGGTGGCATTGCAGGCAGGAAAAATCGTCGCCCATTATGCCAAGCTTCATCTTTATGATGCGTTCTCAATCCAGGAGTCGCGCCACGTGGACGCCGGGGAAATGGTTGCTCCGTTACTGGAAGTCGAGGGCATGAAAGTGGGACTGATGACCTGTTATGATTTGCGCTTTCCTGAATTAGCGATGGCGCTGGCGTTACAGGGGGCGGAAATCCTGGTGCTTCCGGCAGCCTGGGTTCGTGGGCCGCTCAAAGAACACCACTGGTCAACATTGCTTGCTGCGCGTGCTCTGGATACAACCTGTTATATGGTGGCGGCGGGGGAGTGCGGGAATAAAAATATTGGGCAAAGCCGGATTATCGATCCCTTTGGCATGACTATTGCGGCGGCGGCAGAAATGCCCGCGCTGATTATGGCAGAAGTGACGCCCGAACGAGTTCGTCAGGTTCGCGCGCAACTTCCCGTCTTAAATAACCGACGTTTTGCGCCGCCGCAATTATTATGACGTTTTTTTATTCGGTGCTTGATTCACCTTGTTACAGATTGCTATTGTGTGCGCGCGTCGAATGACCGTTAATATTCTCTGGTCTTTAAGGCGCGTTCTGTTGCCAGTTTTATGTCAAGAAGGTATCTATGGGTGAGATTAGTATTACCAAACTGCTGGTCGTTGCGGCGCTGGTCGTTTTGCTGTTTGGGACTAAGAAGTTACGTACGCTGGGCGGAGACCTTGGAGCGGCCATTAAAGGGTTCAAGAAGGCGATGAATGATGACGATGCTGCGGCGAAAAAAGACGCAGACGTGGATCTTCAGGCTGAGAAGCTCTCTCATAAAGAGTGACGTGGCGAGCAGGACGCTCCCTCATAATCTTGTTCGATAAAAAAACCCGCTCAGATAGCGGGTTTTTTATTGGACAGATGTAAGCAATTGTTACTTGATTATTTTACTTCTATCCCTTTGGCCTGCAAATCGGCATGGTACGAGGAACGGACGAAAGGCCCACATGCAGCATGGGTAAAGCCCATCGCCAGCGCTTCGGCTTTCATTTCGTCGAACTCATCCGGGCTAACGTAACGTTGGACCGGCAGATGATGGCGGCTTGGCTGCAAATATTGCCCCAGCGTTAACATCGTCACACCATGGCGACGCAGGTCGCGCATCACTTCAATAATTTCTTCATTGGTTTCACCCAGACCTACCATCAGACCCGATTTGGTTGGGATCTCTGGATGCGCTTCTTTAAAGCGTTCCAGTAGCTTTAGCGACCAGTTATAGTCGGCGCCCGGACGAACCTGACGGTAGATACGTGGCACGTTTTCCAGATTGTGGTTGAAAACGTCAGGTGGTGTTGCGGTCAGGATATCCAGCGCACGATCCATACGACCACGGAAATCGGGCACCAGAGTTTCAATTTTTATTTCCGGGCTTTTCTCCCGGATGGCAGTAATGCAATCCGCAAAATGCTGGGCGCCGCCATCGCGCAGGTCATCACGGTCAACGGAGGTGATAACAACATAACGCAGTGCCATATCGGCAATGGTTTGCGCCAGTTTCATCGGTTCATTGGCATCAGGAGCTATCGGGCGACCGTGGGCGACGTCACAGAACGGGCAACGGCGAGTACAAATGGCGCCGAGGATCATGAAAGTTGCTGTGCCGTGGTTGAAGCATTCCGCCAGGTTGGGGCAAGAGGCTTCCTCGCAGACAGAATGCAGGCCATTTTTGCGCATTGCGGCTTTGATGCCCTGGATACGTGTAGAGTCCGCTGGAAGCTTGATTTTCATCCATTCCGGCTTGCGCAGCAGTGCTTCGCGCTCTGTTGCTACGTTTTTAACCGGGATAAGGGCCATCTTATCGGCATCGCGGTATTTAACACCGCGTTCCATCACAATGGGTTTACTCATAGCGTGCGTGTTCCAGTTGCGAATTACGAAGGAAAGCGTTTCAATTCAATAGATTGTTGTAATTATCAACTATTTTTGAATTAACGACTGGCAGTATATCATTGAAACAGACCTGAAAGCAGCCAAAGTGGTCGCGAAAATGTAAAATTGTTGTTGGTTTGTGCCATTTTATTGTCCTGTGCTGTGAATTCGATGTAACACTACTTTTTCAAAACGCATTTCGTATTACATCAATAACGCCCTCAAGTATGGGATCGCGCAAGCTGAATTTGTTGTAATGGACTGAGAAATCAATGCGTTCTTCGTTAAGAGCGGGAAAGGGGAGTTTCTCCAGTGGCCAACAGCGACTGAAGAGGGTGAAAAAGCGGCTGGGGATCATCGCTAACATATCACTATTCGCCACCAGCGCCGTAATGGTTAAAATATTGTAACTGGTAAAATTGATTTGTCGCTCAGGAAACATACTTTGTATCCGCTGACGTAGAACGCTGAAATTTTCTCCTTCAGGCAGCAGAAGGATATGCGCGGCCTGTTGGATTTTGCTCATGTCGCCCGTCGCGGTAAGAAGCGGATTTTCCTTTCGGCAAATTAATGTCATCTCATCCGTGAACAGGACATGGTGTTGAATAGCCCGATTTGAATACATCATGTTATCGATAATCAGATCGGTCTGAAACTGACTAAGCTGAAGCTCGGCATCATTAATCGACTGATTACGCAGTAATAGATGTGGATAGCGTGATTTAATCGCCCGGTAGATGGTGGGTAACACCAGCGCGCCGACAGAGGGTGTAGTGGCAATGGTTATTGTGCGCTGTTTATCATAACAGCCGTCAATATCCAGTGCGCCGAGGATGGATTCCAGCCCCTGACTGATATATTCATGCAAATGCATCGCAAAGGCAGTTGGTGCAACGCCCTGGCCTTTACGAATAAACAGCGGATCAGGGAATATAATTCTTAATTTCTGAATAGACTGGCTGATAGCCGAAGGTGTCAGATTAAGTATTTTTGCGGCATTAACGATACCCTTGTGTACATATACGGCCTCAAAAATAGTCAGGAGATTAAGATCGATATTTCTTAATGTTTTAAAAATTTGTGGTTTTCCTTCCGACGCCGTTTCGTTTAAACGAAATTCGTTTGAGTTATTATTATTCACGCACTTACCCCATTTTTATTTATAAATAATTGTAAAGAATACATTTATCATGCTTATTATTTAACTGGAACGCGCTTGTTTTGCCATCATTAACCATTTCAATAGGTTAATCAATGGGGTGAGTTACGGAGCAAGGCATGCCAACACGTTTCAGCGAGTGAAGAAGAAAATATACAAAGGATAAGGCGTTGTAAAGTATTAGCGAAATTTATAAGTGATGACCCAGTGTATTTTGGGCCATTTATGAGTTTAATTAAGCAGGGATATATTCTACGGCAGGATTATTTAGCAGGGCTAAAATATTTTTCAGTAAATGTGGCGAAATATTATCAGGCGTTGCGTCGCTCTTCCATTGTGATATTTTAGCCATTTCCATCCCAGCATAACCACAAGGGTTAATACGTAAAAATGGAGAAAGATCCATATTGACGTTTAATGCCAGGCCGTGGAATGAACAGCCGCGACGAATCCGTAAGCCGAGAGAACAAATTTTCTTTTTCCCAACATAGACACCCGGAGCATCGGCGCGAGGATGCGCTTTAATATCCAGTTCAGCCAGGGTATTCACCACTGTTTGTTCGAGCAAAGTCACCAGCTCACGTACACCCAGTTTGCGGCGTTTAAGATTAAACAGAACGTACATTACCTGCTGACCTGGACCGTGATAGGTTACCTGGCCACCGCGATCGCTCTGAATTACCGGAATATCGCCTGGCATTAAGATATGCTCGGCTTTCCCTGCCTGTCCCTGAGTAAATACAGGGTAGTGCTCTACAAGCCAGATCTCATCCAGGGTGTTTTCATCACGAGTATCGGTGAATTCATGCATAGCCTGAGAAACAGGCTCATAGGGTTGAAGGCCGAGCTGGCGGACAAGAATTTTATCCTGATACAAAACGGCGTCTCCGTAGAGAATGAGTAAAAGTGGAGAAAAAGTATATCACAGCGGGGAAAGGGGAGTTACCCGACCAGGGCCGGGTAACGGAGAGGCAAATTACAGAACCATGCGGACGATATCAATTTTGCCCAGTTCTTCGTACAGTGTTTCAACCTGCTCGATATGAGTGGCGTTGATAGTGATAGATACCGAGTGGTAGTTGCCTTTGCTGCTTGGTTTTACCGTTGGGGTGTAGTCACCTGGCGCATGGCGCTGTACCACTTCAACCACCTGATCAACCAGCTCAGGTAACGCCTGCCCCATAACTTTGTAAGTAAAAGGAGTAGGGAATTCAAGCAGTTCGTTAAGTTTGGTTTTCATGTCAGCTCCGGCGTAACGTAATTAAATAGCAACTCCCGCCAGAGGGCGGGAGTTTTTACTGATGCTTAGTATATGGGGACGGAAATCACACTTTCAAGTGTTCGAATTTTAGCCAAACCAGTGATGGAACATTAGCTTGATGTAATCAATGATTTTGCCGAAGAAGTTGCCTTCCGGGATTTCCTGCAATACAACCAGGGGACGTTGTTCGATAGTTTTACCGTCAAGCTGGAAATTGATGGTGCCAACGACCTGATTTTTTTGCAGCGGTGCGTGCAGTTCGCTGCTGTTCAGCACGTAGCTGGCTTTCAGATCTTTCATGCGGCCACGTGGAATGGTCAGATAAACGTCTTTATCTACGCCCAGAGAAGCGCGGTCAGAATTGCCAAACCATACTGGTTCAGAGGCGAACTCTTTGCCGACTTTCAGTGGGTTAACGGTTTCGAAGAAACGGAAGCCCCAGGTTAGCAATTTCTTACTTTCGGTTTCACGACCTTTGAAAGTGCGTCCCCCCATGACCGCAGAGATCAGACGCATCTGACCTTCTGTCGCGGAAGCCACGAGGTTATAACCCGCCTTGTCAGTATGACCGGTTTTGATGCCGTCGACATTCAGGCTGTTGTCCCACAGTAAACCGTTACGGTTTAACTGGCGAATGCCGTTAAAGGTAAACTCTTTTTCCTTATAAATAGCGTATTCGTTGGGAACATCACGAATTAACGCCTGACCGATCAGCGCCATATCACGCGCAGAGCTGTACTGGCCGTCAGCATCCAGACCGTGAACAGTCTGGAAGTGAGTGTTTTTCAATCCCAGTGCATTAACATAACTGTTCATCAGGCCAACAAAAGCGTCCTGGCTACCAGCAGCAAAGTCAGCCATGGCGACGCAAGCATCGTTACCCGATTGCAGGTTGATACCGCGGATCAACTGTGAAACGGGTACTTGCATACCCGGTTTGAGAAACATCAGTGAAGAACCTCTGAACACCGGGTTACCGGTGGCCCAGGCGTCATTACCGATGGTTACTAAATCAGTTTCTTTAAATTTACCCGCTTTCATTGCCTGGCCGATGACGTAACTGGTCATCATTTTGGTCAGGCTTGCAGGATCGCGCCGAACATCCGCATTCTGCTCGGCGAGCACTTTGCCGGAGTTATAGTCGATCAGGATGTAGGACTCAGCGTCGATCTGCGGAACACCCGGGATCATAGTTTTGATATTCAGGTCATCGGCATGTGCAGCAGAGATAAAGGCTGTGCAAAGAGCCGTGGTGAGCGCCAGGCGCTTCATGATACGAGCGGAAAAAATGGTATTCATGGTCTGAACTACGACATCCGTGATGGAATTAAAAAAAGTGCCCTACTATAGCAAATGCACCACCGCCAGGCATCTGACTTTCCGCGTGACTTTGTTAACGTCATTTACAGAAATTGACACTTCAGATGCCTGCTTTACGCTACTGCGCGGTGGTAATAAATGACTGTAATTGGGCTTCGGTTTGTAAACGTTGCTGCAAGGTACTGGCTTCAGCTTTGCTGGCAAACGGGCCAAGTTGAATACGCCAGACCGCGCCGTTTTGGGTCACGCGACCGGGTACGCCAAATTTTTTCCCCAGTTGCTGTTGATATTGCTGTGCTCGCGCCTGATCGCTAACGGCCCCAACTTGCACCATAAAGTTACCGCCGGCGGCTGGCGTGGCAGTCTGCGGGGTTACCATTGCTGGTGTTGTTGCAGGCGTTGTCGCCGGAGCAGTAACAACGGGCTGTGGAGCAGGTGTCGGTTCGCTGCCTTCCAGTACACCAGGCGCTAACGTTGTTGGCGCACCGAGGAAGCCGCTGCTGGTTACCGGCGCTCCGGTCGGATCTTCGCTTTTTAGCGTTGAGTTACTGACCGGAAGAATATCGCCTTGTGGAATCGACGCTGAATTAGCACCGCTGCCGCCGTTTAAGTCAGGAGGCGCAGGCAGAACGTAAGTCTGTTTGGCAACGGTTGTACAGGCCATGCCGGGGCCAGAAAGCGAACCATCCTGCGCGACAATAATCGGATCGATACGGACTTTGGTGTTGTTCGATGTATTCAGACGGTCGGCTGCCGCGCGTGAGAGAGAAATAACGCGATCGTTACCATAGGGGCCGCGATCGTTAATACGAACGACAACCATCCGACCGTTAGCCAGGTTAGTGATTCGCGCGTAGCTGGGGATTGGCAACGTTGGATGTGCCGCCGTCAGTTGCGTCGGATCAAACGCTTCGCCAGAGGCCGTCAGGTTGCTCCCGGGTTCGGCGTCATAAATAGCAGCAAGGCCCGCCTGGCTAAAGCGTGAAGGGTCCTGAACAATTTTGTAGCTTTTGCCATCGCGCTGGTAGTCCTGATTTGCCGTCGCGTTTAGCGGTTCGAAACGCGGTTCTGCCCCGCTAATTTCAACGACCGGGCCGTTACATACCGCAGGTTGCGGCACGCTTACCGTCTGTTGCTGACCATCATCGCTTGTACATGCCGCGAGCATTCCTGCCGCGATGCAGATCCCGAGCCACTGCTTACGCATTGCGCACCTCTTACACGCTTTTCGACAACATTTTCCTGTGGGTGTGGATTGACATCACAATCCCAAACCCTGCCATCAGCACAATGAGCGCCGATCCTCCATAACTGACCAGCGGGAGTGGAACCCCTACAACCGGCAGAATACCGCTTACCATACCAATATTTACGAAGACATAAACGAATAATATCAGCATTAAACCGCCAGCCATGACGCGACCAAAGGTGGTTTGCGCTCTGGCGGCAATCCACAATCCGCGCATGATCAGCAGAATATACAGAGCGAGCAGAATTAAAATGCCCACTAATCCCAGTTCTTCCGCTAATACCGCAAAGATAAAGTCGGTATGGCGTTCGGGTAGAAATTCAAGCTGTGACTGGGTGCCGTGCAGCCAGCCTTTGCCGCGTAATCCACCGGAGCCAATGGCAATTTTAGACTGAATAATGTGATAACCCGCGCCAAGAGGGTCTGATTCCGGGTCAAGCAGCATCATCACGCGCTGGCGCTGATAATCATGCATCAGGAAGAACCACAGAATGGGGATAAATGCTGCTACCAGTACCACTGCAACGCCAATCAAACGCCAGCTTAGACCGGAGAGAAAGAGGACAAACAGACCGGAAAGCGCGACGAGGATTGATGTGCCCAGGTCAGGCTGAGCAGCTACCAGCAACGTAGGCATGAAAATCAGCACCAGTGCGATAGCTGTATTCTTCAGTGACGGAGGGCAAACGTCGCGATTGATAAAACGCGCCACCATCAGCGGCACGGCTATCTTGGCGATTTCAGAGGGTTGAAAACGAACGATACCGAGATCTAACCAACGTTGAGCGCCTTTAGAGATGGCACCGAAGGCATCTACCGCCACCAGCAAAATAATACAAAGGATGTAGAGATAGGGCGCCCAACCTTCATAAACGCGCGGCGGAATTTGCGCCATAACAACCATAATCACCAAACCCATTGCGATCTGGCCGATTTTTCGCTCCATCATGCCAATGTCCTGACCGCTGGCGCTCCAGATAACCAGGGCGCTGTAGACCAGCAATGCCAGTAAGATAAGCAGCATGGTGGGATCAAGATGGACTTTATCCCAGAATGTTTTTTTATTCGGATTATCCGTCATGATTAGTGGTCCTCCGCTGCCGCAACAGCCGGGTTTTCCGCAGGCAAATCGGTGTTGTTATCGCCAAGCATAATGTGGTCAAGGATTTGGCGCATCAGCGTGCCGACTGCCGGGCCCGCACCGCCGTTTTCCAGAATCATGGCGACAGCCACCTGTGGATTGTTATACGGCGCAAATGCGGTCATCAGTTTGTGGTCGCGCAGGCGTTCGGCAATTTTGTGCGCATTATAGGTTTCGTTCGCTTTCAGGCCGAAAACCTGAGCAGTACCGGACTTCGCTGCAATTTTGTACGGTGCGCTGGCAAAATATTTATGTGCTGTACCGTTAGGGCGGTTAGCAACACCATACATACCGTCTTTTGCCAGTTCCCAGTAACCAGAATGGATATCGCCTACCGGCGGTTCGTGTGGTTGTACCCACGGTATTTGTTTACCGTTTTCTGCGGTGCTCTTCAGCAAATGTGGAACTTTCACGATACCGTCATTAATCAGGATCATCAGTGCCTTACTCATCTGGATAGGGGTCGCCGTCCAGTAACCCTGACCGATACCGACCGGAATGGTATCCCCCTGATACCACGGTTTTTTAAAGCGTTTTAGTTTCCATTCGCGAGTCGGCATGTTACCGGAACGCTCTTCTGCCAGATCGATACCGGTGTAATGGCCATAACCAAATTTACCCATCCATTCGGAAAGACGATCGATGCCCATATCGTAGGCCACCTGATAGAAGAAGGTGTCCGCCGATTCTTCCAGCGATTTCGTGACATTCAGGCGACCGTGACCCCATTTTTTCCAGTCGCGATAGCGCTTTTCCGATCCCGGTAACTGCCACCAGCCGGGGTCAAACAGAGTGGTGTTGCGCGTGATGACTCCTGCGCTCAATGCAGAAACGGCAACATACGGTTTAACCGTCGATGCTGGTGGATAAACCCCTTGTGTGGCGCGGTTTACCAGAGGGGTATTTGGGTCGTTCAGCAGTGCGGAATAGTCTTTGCTGGAGATACCATCGACAAATAAGTTGGGGTCATAACTTGGCGTGGAAACCAGTGCCAGCACGCCGCCTGTGCGCGGATCGGTGACCACCACTGCCGCGCGACTACCCGCCAGCAGTGTTTCAATATATTGTTGAAGCTTGAGATCCAGTGTCAGGTAAATATCGTGTCCGGCCTGCGGTGGCACTTCTTTTAACTGGCGGATAACACGCCCACGGTTGTTAACTTCAACTTCTTCATAACCGGTCTGACCGTGCAGCACGTCTTCATAGTAACGCTCAATCCCCAGCTTACCGATATCATGTGTTGCCGCATAGTTGGCCAGTTTACCGTCATTATTCAGGCGTTCGACGTCTTTATCGTTGATTTTCGACACATAGCCGATGACGTGCGTCAGCGCTGAACCATAGGGATAGTAACGACGTTTATAGCCCTTAACTTCGACACCCGGAAAACGGTACTGATTGACGGCAAAGCGCGCCACTTGTACTTCGGTCAGGTTAGTTTTCACCGGAATAGAGGTGAAACGGTGTGAACGCGCGCGCTCTTTTCGGAATGCAGCAATATCGTCATCGGTCAAATCGACCACGCTACGCAGGGCATCCAGCGTTTGCTGCACGTTGTCGACTTTCTCCGGCATCATCTCTATCTGGTAGATAGTGCGGTTGAGCGCCAGAGGAATACCGTTACGGTCATAGATAATGCCGCGACTGGGCGCGATGGGCACCAGCTTAATGCGGTTTTCGTTAGAACGGGTCTGGTAATCGGTAAAACGAACAATTTGCAGATTATACAAGTTGGCGATGAGCACGCCGGTTAGCAGCAAAATCCCCAAAAAGGCGACCAGCGCCCGGCGCACAAACAGCGCGGACTCTGCCGTATAGTCGCGAAAAGAGTTCTGTAGTTTCATCCGCTGCGTTTTCTACTCAAAGCTCCCTTATCACTCACGGTGATAAGGATGGTTGGTGGTGATGCTCCACGCCCGGTACAGACTCTCTGCAACCAGCACGCGAACCAGCGGATGGGGAAGGGTAAGCGCCGACAGCGACCAGCTTTGTTCCGCTGCCGCTTTGCAGGCAGGCGACAACCCTTCCGGCCCGCCAATCAGCAGACTGACGTCGCGACCATCGAGCTTCCAGCGTTCCAGTTCAGCGGCTAACTGCGGCGTATCCCAGGGCTTGCCTGGAATATCGAGGGTGACAATGCGGTTTTTGCCTGCGGCAGCCAGCATCTGCTCACCCTCTTTGTCGAGTATGCGCTTGATGTCCGCGTTCTTGCCGCGTTTTCCGGCCGGAATTTCAATCAACTCAAAAGGCATATCTTTCGGAAAACGACGCAGGTACTCGGTAAAACCGGTTTGTACCCAGTCCGGCATTTTCGTTCCCACGGCGACAAGTTGCAGCTTCACGCATTAACTCCAGAGTTTTTCCAGCTCATACAGGCGACGGCTCTCTTCCTGCATAACATGGACAATCACATCGCCCAGATCGACGACAATCCAGTCGGCGCTGTTTTCACCTTCTACGCCGAGCGGCAACAGCCCCGCTGCGCGAGACTCCTGAACCACATGATCAGCAATAGACATCACATGACGGCTGGATGTCCCCGTACAGATAATCATGCAATCAGTGATACTGGATTTACCCTGAACGTCTAAGGCGATGATGTCCTGACCTTTGAGGTCATCAATTTTGTCAATAACAAAATCCTGGAGTGCTTTACCCTGCAAGTTTTCCCCCTGGGTGAATCAAAAAGATAAAAATGGTCTGTCAGTATACCTGAACCAGAGGCAATTTCGGGACAATTGTCGCCGAATCGGCTGTTGAAAGTGGGCTATCATCCCATCCCACGCCGCAGATTGCATCGCCATTTTTGTAAAACAATTTCTACAACGTCATGCGTAACGGAAAAAGTCCGGCTGCGGAGAATATCAGCCTGTCCGGGGCTGTCAATGGTCGTTGCGGCTCACCCGTAAAAAAACAGAAAAGTCATTCATCGGCGCGCCAGACGGCTCGGTTATTGAGGACGCGTAGAGTAGCGAATGCATCATTGATATCAATGGCGCTCCAGCATCCCTGGTCGACACGAAAATGCCACATCGCCTCGGCTGACATGCCCAGTAAACGGGCAATTAACAGACTCAGCACTCCCTGATGACTGACGATCAATATATTCCGGTATTGCTGATATTCACTAAGCGCGGTGATAAAACGTTCCACTCGTTGCGCAAACGTCTGAAAACTTTCACCGTTAGTTGGGGCCGCATGCAGCCAGTCATTGCACCAGGCGTTATAATTTTCGGAATCTTCTTGCATGAGCTCGCGATGGTGCCGCATTTCCCAGTCGCCAAAAAACATTTCGTTGAGTTCAGGAATGGTTTGTACGCAGAGCTGACGGGAATCAAGAACCAGCCGCGCGGTATGTTGCGCGCGCTCCAGTTCACTGCACAAAACGGTATCAAAGGGAACATTTCGCAGTAGAGTATGCAGGTTTTTCGCTTGCTCAATACCGCGTGCCGTCAGTGGTGTTGGTGCATGACCACTGTACAGACCATCGATATTCGCTTGCGTTTCGCCGTGACGAATTAACCACAGTCGCATTGTTCTCTCCGCCTCGCTCGATTCAGCGATATAAACCTTGCTGGTTGATATAAGTCAGCACTGATTCAGGCAACAGATCTTCACACGGTTCGCCTTTTTCCAGACGTTCGCGGATGACTGTTGCTGAAATGTTAAACCATGGCGTTTCGGCGAGATAAATTTTCCCCGCAGGATGAAGATGCAACTCTTCCGGGTTGTGCGTTAAATGATCTTCCAGCCACTGCTGGTACTGCGGTTGTGCCATTTCAAGCGGATAACCAGGACGCCGACAGACAATCAAATGTGCATTGTCGAGAATCGTCTCGTATTCGTACCAGGTCGGAAATGTCAGCAGAGAGTCCTGACCAATAATAAACGCCAGCGGCGTATCGGGCCCCTGTTCCTGTCGCCATTCTTTTAACGTTTGTGCTGTGTACGACGGGGCATTACGTTTTAATTCCCGTTCATCAAGGGTAAACAGCGGTTTGTCGGCAATAGCCAGTTCAAGCATGTGCTTTCGCTGCGCACTGTTCGCTTCCGGTTGCGGCCGATGTGGAGGGACGTTGTTGGGGATAATCGTTACCCGCGTCAGACCAATCAGATTCGCCAGAGTTTCTACGGGTTTAAGATGACCATAGTGCACCGGATCGAAGGTGCCGCCAAACAGAGCCTGTAAAGATTTCATATCAACCGTCGATAAAAACGTCTGCCAGTGGTTTATGGCATAACAGGAGGGATAGCCCTTCCAGCTCTGCCCACACCGACTGACCGTAATCTTGTTTGAGGGTGAGTTCCGTTCGTGTCAGGAGTTGCACGGCCTGACGTAACTGCGGCTGACTTAAGCGATTTAACGCTTCACCGATCATGCCCCGGCGGTTCTGCCAAACGCGATGTTTATCAAACAATGTGCGTAATGGTGTATGGGCAGACTGGCGTTTCAGGTTAACCAACAGCAGCAGTTCACGTTGTAACGTGCGCAATAAAATAATCGGTTCGCTACCTTCCAGACGCAGTTGCTGAATAATATGCAACGCGCGCTTACTTTTGCCCATTAACAAAGCATCAACCCAATGAAAAGGGGTGAAATGTGCAGCATCATTCACCGCTTGCTCAACGCGCGGGAGCGTCAGTTTGCCGTCTGGCCAGAGTAGAGATAAACGCTCCAGCGCCTGTGCCAGCGCCAACAGATTACCTTCATAGCAGTAGCAGAGCACCTGATTCGCGGCATCATCCAGCTCTAAGTTGAGCTGTTTTGCCCGGGCTGCAACCCAGCGAGGAAGTTGGGCTTGCTCTGGTGTCTGACAGGTCACCTGTACGCTACGATTGACAAGCGCGGTGAACCAGGCGGCGTTTTCCTGCGTTTTACTCAATTTATTACCGCGCACGATCAACAGAAGATCGTCATGCAGCAGTCCGGTAAGCGTGAGAAGTTGTTCATTGATCGCCGCATTTGGCCCATTTTCCGGTAATAACAGCAACAGGGTTTGTCGACTGGCGAACAAGCTCATGGCCTGGCATAGCGAAAAGATCGCATTCCAGTCGGTGTTGGGATCAATGGTAAAAGTGTGGTGCTCTTCGAATCCTTGTGCGGCGGCAACCTGACGTATAGCGTCCTGGCTTTCCTGCAGCAACAGGGGATCGTTACCAAGAAGAAGGTACGCCGCGCGCAGCCCTTCATTGAGCTGTGCGCGGAGTTGTTCTGGGTACAACCGAATCATCAGTTACCCAGTGTGGTGGAGACGCGCGCAGGTGTTGCTGTGGTATCAGTTTCCGTTGTTGATGTCTCTTCGTCGGAACGGATATCTGCAGCACGGATGCTTGGCAGCTTACGAATTAGCTGTTCGGCGGCACGGTCATACATCTCTTTAACGATCATGTCCTGCTCGTTATCTTTCGCCAACGCCATTTGTGGGTTATCGAAGAACGAACGGAAGACTTTGGCGCTAATCGGATAGATATCACGACCAGGTATCAGCACCGTCGCATTGACCGTCATGATCATCTGATACTCTGCCGTTTGGCCGTTACGGAATACCGAGGCGGTATCTTTCGCGATGCTCACTTTGCCCAGACGCAGCGATGGTACATCTTTACGCATGGTGCTTTTATCGAGCAGCTCAACGCCATTCAGGCGTAACTGATTACGCACTGCACGGCTTAATGGCCCGTTCGGGTCGCCAGAGTCCAGGATCATGATCTTCATAGTGGAAGGAACCTGCGTGGTATCACGCAGATGCCAGCCACACCCGGCGGTGATTAACACCGCCAGAGATAACAACAATGTTGCCAGATATCGCACGCTTCCTCCCGCGCTTAGCCAACGACCAGATTGAGGAGTTTACCCGGTACGTAAATCACTTTACGCACGGTAACGCCATCAAGATATTTTGCTACCAGATGCTCCTGGCCAGCACGTTCGCGAACCTGTTCTTCCGTTGCATTTACCGGAACGGTGATTTTGGCACGGACTTTACCGTTAACCTGTACCACCACCAGCGTGGAGTCTTCGACCATCGCTTTCTCGTCTGCAACCGGCCATGGTGCGTTATCGATATCGCCTTCGCCTTTCAACTCCTGCCACAGCGTGAAGCAGATGTGCGGGGTGAACGGGTTAAGCATACGGACAACCGCCAGCAGCGCTTCCTGCATCAGTGCGCGATCTTGCTCACTATCGGTCGGTGCTTTCGCCAGTTTGTTCATCAGCTCCATAATCGCCGCAATTGCGGTGTTGAAGGTCTGACGGCGGCCGATATCATCGGTCACTTTAGCGATTGTTTTATGCACATCGCGACGCAGGGCTTTCTGATCTTCCGTCAGTGCATCAACGTTCAGCGCCGGAGCATCACCTTTCGTTGTGTGCTCGTAAACCAGTTTCCAGACACGTTTCAGGAAGCGGTTAGCCCCTTCAACGCCAGACTCCTGCCATTCAAGAGTCATATCTGCCGGAGACGCGAACATCATGAACAGACGAACGGTGTCCGCGCCGTAGCGTTCAACCATTTCCTGCGGGTCGATACCGTTGTTCTTCGACTTGGACATTTTGCTCATGCCGGTATACACCAGCTCATGGCCTGCCGCGTCTTTCGCTTTCACGATACGACCTTTCTCGTCGCGCTCAACGATAGCGTCTTTCGGCGATACCCAGTTACGCTCGCCGTTTTCGCCAACGTAGTAGAAGGCATCTGCCAGCACCATACCCTGACACAGCAACTGTTTCGCGGGTTCATCAGAGTTCACCATACCTGCATCGCGCATCAGTTTGTGGAAGAAGCGGAAGTAGAGCAGGTGCATGATGGCATGTTCAATACCACCAATATAGATATCAACCGGCAGCCAGTAGTTAGCCGCGTCGGAATCCAGCATTCCTTCTTTGTACTCTGGACAAGTGTAGCGTGCATAGTACCAGGAGGATTCCATAAAGGTGTCAAAAGTGTCGGTTTCACGCAGTGCCGGCATTCCGTTAACGGTGGTTTTCGCCCACTCAGGATCTGCTTTAATCGGGCTGGTAATGCCGTCCATCACCACGTCTTCCGGCAGAATCACCGGCAACTGGTCGTCAGGAGTCGGCATTACAGTACCGTCTTCCAGCGTCACCATCGGAATCGGCGCGCCCCAGTAACGCTGACGGGATACGCCCCAGTCGCGCAGGCGGTAGTTCACTTTACGCTCGCCAACGCCCATTGCAGTCAGTTTGTCGGCAATGGCGTTAAAGGCCGCCTCATGGTCAAGACCGTTGAACTCGCCAGAGTTGAACAGCACGCCTTTTTCAGTCAGTGCCTGCTGGGAGAGATCTGGTTCAGAACCGTCAGCCGCCAGGATAACCGGTTTGATGTTCAGGCCGTATTTAGAGGCAAATTCGTAGTCACGCTGGTCGTGACCCGGAACCGCCATGACTGCGCCGGTGCCATATTCCATCAATACGAAGTTTGCTGCCCAAACCGGAATTTCTTCGCCGGTTAATGGGTGAACAGCTTTAAAGCCCGTATCGACGCCTTTTTTCTCCATCGTCGCCATTTCTGCTTCGGCAACTTTGGTGTTACGGCATTCGTCAATAAAGGCCGCCAGTTCAGGATTATTTTCCGCCGCTTTCTGCGCCAGTGGGTGACCTGCCGCTACCGCCAGATAAGTACAGCCCATAAAGGTGTCCGGGCGGGTCGTATAAACGGTCAGCGTGTTGTCATAGTCGTTAACGTTGAAAGTGATTTCCACACCTTCGGAACGACCAATCCAGTTACGCTGCATGGTTTTTACGGTGTCTGGCCAGTGATCCAGTTTATCCAGATCGTTGAGCAGCTCGTCAGCGTAAGCGGTGATTTTGATAAACCACTGTGGGATCTCTTTACGTTCAACTTTGGTATCGCAGCGCCAGCAGCAGCCGTCGATAACCTGCTCGTTCGCCAGTACGGTCTGGTCGTTAGGGCACCAGTTGACCGCAGAAGTCTTCTTATACACCAGACCTTTTTTATACAGTTCGGTGAAGAACTTCTGTTCCCAACGGTAGTATTCCGGCGTACAGGTTGCCAGCTCGCGGCTCCAGTCATAACCAAAGCCCAGCATTTTGAGCTGGTTTTTCATATACGCGATATTGTCATACGTCCACGGTGCTGGCGCGGTGTTGTTTTTCACCGCTGCGCCTTCCGCAGGCAGACCAAATGCGTCCCAGCCGATTGGCTGAAGAACGTTTTTGCCCAGCATGCGCTGGTAGCGGGCGATCACGTCACCGATGGTGTAGTTGCGAACGTGGCCCATGTGTAGTCGACCAGAAGGATAGGGAAGCATAGACAGGCAGTAATACTTCTCTTTGCTCTCGTCTTCGGTTACTTCAAATGTGCGCTTCTCATCCCAGTGAAGCTGTACTTTGGATTCTATCTCTTCCGGGCGGTATTGCTCTTGCATGGCAGCCAGTGGTCCTGTTTTCAATACGGCTACAAATGTAGCGCTAGAGGTGGTTTTTCAGATCCGCATAGCATAGCCCAAACGTCCGCGCCAAAACAGCCTTTCGCAGGACATTAAATCAAATCCTTCAAGCCATTTGGGTTGAGTGACGCCAGTGAATATGGGCATGAAGCAGCGTTGTAGTGGGTGGTGATAGCCTATTTTCCAGACGTTCAAGGAGACGAGAGACGATTTGGTTCGTCAGTTCCGTAATTTGTACTTCCGCAGTGGTTAATGACGGAAGCCAGCCTTCAGCATCACTAAGGCCATCAAATCCAGTGACGGCAATTTCAGCTCCGACTTTTTTACCGGCAAATTGCAGGGCATTCATCGCACCAAATGCCACGATATCCTGATAACAAACCAGGGCAGTCACTGCGCTGTCTTGCTGTAGTAACTGGGTAGTCGTTGAGGCGCCAGCAGTCATGCTGGATGCACATTCCAGAATCCGTGACTCTTTCCATTTGATGCCGGAATCGTGGTGTGCGTCTTTCCACCCCTGAAGCCGCTGATGGCGAAGGCGAGAGTGCTGGCGTCCGCCAATAAAAGCAATGTGTTGGTGGCCATCATCAATTAACTGCTTTGTCAGATCCCAGGCCGCCTGATAATTATCGATACCAATATAATCATTATTGTTATTTCTGACGGGCCGTAAAAAGGTAATCGTTGGGCTTGCTTTGCACCAGTCGTCGAGATGTTGTGCGGTGGTATCCCAGGTCGGACAAAGAAGCACAGCTATTGCATTATGCCTTTTCATTAAATGCAGATAGCTTTGTTGGTTTTCGAGATTTTCATCAGAACACGCAAGGATAGTTGCATAGCCTAATGTGGCAAGCTGCCGGGTAATTTTAGAAATTAATTCGGTATAATAAGGATTACTAAGATCGTGGATCACTAACCCAATTATATTGGATTTATTACTGCGTAATGTGGCTGCGTTTTCATTATAAGTGTAATTCAGTTTTTTTATGGCCTCGAGAACGCGTTGGCGGGTTTTGGCTGAAACTTTACCTTCCCGATTGCTGAGCACATTGGAAACGGTGGCCGAAGAGACCTTTGCTAGTGCGGCAACATCTGACACTGTGGCACGTTTTTCCATGCTGCTACTCCGCTAAAATACCCACAAAGGCGCCGGGCGATGAAAATTCATTAGCACGGCGCACAAACAAGGGGGAAACGGTAGCAAAGCCGATAAAATTACGTCAAGGGCATTTTAGCGCTTCTCAGAAGACTATGCTTACGATATTTGTGCGGGCTCTTCCTGTTCCAGACGCTCAACAATTTCTGCAACATTGAGACTCGCAAGTGCCCGCTGTCGCGCCAGCTGCGGTTCTGATTGCGCATTTGCCCAGCCATTAATTAGCACATTTAGAAATGAGATCGCAGGCTGAATATCAACCCCACGCTGCTGTAATACCGTCAGAGGATAAATAAACCTTTCTGTAGGGCCGATTTTTTGCAGGAAATTTCGTGCGACGCTCTCCAGTGAACGTTTTATATGCGGATTACATAAGCGCAGGCGATGTTTTTCTGCCATCTTTTCGAGATAGTTCGCGTCAAGATGACATTCCTGGCATAAATAGAGTTTCATTAGTTGCATGTAGTTGTCCATCGCCAGACGAATTTCCTCGCTTTCTGCCGCCTGATATAAATATTGTTTTCCTGCCGCTAATCCCAGAAAACTAATACCGTCAGCATAGGTATTCACCAGAATTCGTTTTTCCTGAAATCGTAGGGTAATATTTTCAACCTGTTCAAATTTTTGCACTGTTGTCGCACCCTCCAGCTTCTGGATGCAGACAGTACCCCAGGACTCCGCTTCAATCAGCGTCGACGCAGGCCAGCAGGAAGAACAAATACGATCGACCATGCAATCAGGCAACCGCCAGCCGTCAGGATTGACGCCGCCTTCTTGCATCAGTTCGGCAAAAAAGCGCCCGCTGTATTCGATATTTTCACAGCAAATTAGCGTTTTGGGCGGCACATTTTTGAGTTGCTTTACAATGCGATGCAAATTTTCTTTTCTGACAGAGGTAGTGATAACGCTGGCGTGCTGTAACCATCCAGTTAGCTTTTCATCTGCCGGATGGAGAATATCTCTCAGATGAATGTGCTGTGTTTCTCTGGTATCGGTGAGCAGGAGGTCATAACCCTGACGTTCCCTGATACTGGCGAGTAGTTTTTCGTCGCTATCTATTGCTATCACATCAAATCCGCTTTCAATCAAAAGTGGAACGACAAGACCTCGACCTAATGCCCCCGCACCAAAATGCACTGCTATCGGTTTCATCACAACTCCTCCATAACGTGTTTATCGAGGTTATTCGATTTACCTGTTTTTTGTCATAAGGTGATAGTTATTTTGCGATAATCCTCACATTCCAGAGATGAAAAATAATATGAATTTTATTAATTATTTGATTTTTATTGACTTTTGCAATTAGTGTTGTTTTCAGCAATATTGCAATATCAGGCGGGTAACGATACTGTCCTCATCATGATAAGGTTAATCGATTAACTTTGAGGGGTCAGGATGAGCTATCTTTCACACACTGCTAACTATGAAAAATTTCCGGCTGTCAATGTTCCCGGCGAGGTGCAGACGTACCAGGGATGGCAGGAAATTAGAACGCACCTGGCAATGTTCCTGCCGGCAGGAGAGCGGCAAATAGTCACCATTGATTGCTATCCAGGCGTGGATAAACAGCAAATTAAACAGGCTTTGTGTCAGCATGAAACGTTTTCTCATGCTTACTGGGTTGACGTCGATGCGTGTTATCTCAGCGGTAGCGCTCTGCAAAACCGCTTGGCTGATACCCTGACAGATGACCGGGTTTTCGGAGTGATGAGTTGTGCGACGTTGTCAGACTATCTTCTGGCGGAACGCGTAGCAGAACAACGTCAGCAAATTGTCAGCCAGCCGGGCATTGTTGTTGTCATCGGGACCGGAGCCGCGCTTCTGATGCCGCCCGATGTGCTGATCTATGCTGACTATCCGCGATGGCAGCGTCAGCTTGACTGGCGTGCAGGTTCCAGCAACTGGCTGGTTGACAACGCTGATGATGACATCCTCCGAAAATACAAACAGGGTTTTTTCTGGGAGTGGCGAATTGCCGATCGCCACAAACGCTCGCTTTTTGACAACATGGATTTCTGGCTCGACAGCCTGAGCACACCTGTGGTCATGGTGGATCAGGCGGCTTTTCAGGCTGGGCTGGATGCTTGCTTGTGTACACCGTTCCGCTTAAATCCGTTCTTTGACCCCGGCGTATGGGGCGGCAAGTGGATGGAGGAGGTTTGTGAACTTCCGCCATCAGAGAAAAATTACGCCTGGTGCTTTGATGGCGTGCCGGAAGAGAACAGCCTGACACTTGACTACAATGGCATCCGGTTGACGATGCCATCGATAAACCTGGTACTGGCGCGGCCTATCCCGTTGTTGGGTGAGCGCAACTATGTCCGTTTTGGCGCGGAATTCCCGATCCGTTTCGACTTCCTTGACACCATGTCGGGTGGCAACCTGAGTTTGCAGGTTCATCCCTCCACTGACTATATTCAGCAACATTTTGGCATGCACTACACCCAGGATGAGAGTTATTACATCCTTGATGCGGGAGAGGATGCGAGCGTTTATCTCGGGCTGAAAACTGGTATCAATAAGCAAACGCTGGTGGATGCCATCGCTCAGGCGCAGGAAACTGGCGAGCTGGATGCTGAAGCTCTGGTTAACCGTTTCCCGGTGAAAAAACACGATCACGTGCTGATCCCAGCCGGAACAGTGCACTGTTCTGGCAAAGATGCGATGATCCTCGAAATCTCCGCCACCCCCTACATCTTCACCTTCAAATTGTGGGACTGGGGGCGTCTGGGCCTGGATGGTCGCCCACGCCCGGTACATCTTGCGCACGGCAGCCAGGTGATTCGCGAAGAGCGCGATACCGAATGGTGCCAGCGGCAGCTGCTTAATACCATCACGGTGCAGGAAGAAAATGTGGCTTACCGCTGTGAAAGAACCGGTTTGCACGAACTGGAATTTATTGACACCCATCGCTACTGGATCAGCCAATCTGTGAACCTCTCTACCGGCGGCGAATTCCAGATGCTTAATTTGATTGAAGGTCAGGAAGCACTGATCGAAAGCCTGGATCGGCAATTTGCGCCTTTCGTCGTGCATTATGCCGAAACTGTCATTATTCCGGCGGCGCTGCACAACTATTGCATTCGTTCTCCTTCCGGCACTGAGATTGGCGTGATTGTCGCCAGCGTGCGTCAGCAGGGAGGTAAAATATGCTAAAGCAAGCACAACAATTCACCCACTGGATGCGCCACGATGCATTGCCATGTTTTCTGCAACAGGGCGTGGTGAACCGCGACGGCGAGCAGTGCTTTGCTGAAACCGTTCCCGTTGCGCCAGGTATTATCCGTGCCCGCGTACAGACGAGGCAGTTGTACGTCTTTGCCCATGCTACCCGCACCGGCTGGATTGTGGCGGGCGATACCATTAATCGTATTATGGAAACGGGGCTACAGCATTTTCATAATGCGCAAGGGGCGTTTTACTTTTCTGATGGCAGCGATTCGACAGCCGGAAAGCTGAATACCTACGAGCAGGCGTTTGCGTTGCTCGCTTTCTCTGAACTCTGGGCGTTGACTGGCGATATTAAGATTCGCCAGCGGGCTGAGCGTCTTCATGACTGGATGCAGCAACACCTGACGCTGGAAGAGGGCGGTTATGCGCTGAATACCGAACGTCCAACACTCCTCAGTCAGAACCCGCATATGCACCTGTTTGAGGCCATGCTGTCATGGTGGGCGGCGACAGGCGATGCGCGTTGGGAGCAAGAGGCGCACAGGCTTTTCAGATTGTTCACTAGCCGTTTTTTCAGCCAGCAACAGCGTTGCCTGGTGGAGTTTTTCGCATCGGGATGGCGTCCTGATTTGCCGGAGTCGCGGCATATCGATCCGGGTCATCATCATGAATGGACCTGGCTGCTGTACGCGTATGAGAAGATGTCCGGCATCAACACTCTGGAGTGGCGAACAGCGCTTCAGCATTTTATTGCCGGCTGTGGCGACAACGCGCAGACCGGAGCTGTGATGAATGAAATCAATTTAGATAAAAGCCGTCATCGCGCCGCCAGTCGCCTCTGGTGCCAGACTGAACGTATTAAGGCCGATGTCGTCAACTGCCTGACTGTCGGACAGGCGGCGCTACCGACGCTGGAGCAGCATATTGCCGATATGTTGCGTCTGTATATTGAGAACGAAACTGCCGGGTTGTACTGCGATGAAATCAGCGAAACCGGTGAACGTATTAAGGCCGCATCTCCTGCATCAACGTTGTATCACCTGTATGTCGCCAGCCGACAGGTTGGCGAGGTGTTGCAGAAATTTAACGTGGGGAGAAGTTAATGAACATACCAGAGAAAAATAATTGCTGGGTTTTCCACGGACACGGGATGAATTCTTTCGGTGTAAATAACCTGCCGACGACGCTAAATATGCCCCGACCGGGGCCGCGCGAAGTACTGGCGCGGGTCGACGCATTCGCCATTTGCGCCTCAGACGTCAAAATGATCTCGATGGGCAATGATTATCCGCTGTTTAAGGGCCGTGATTTCAGTGTAAATCCGGCCATTCTGGGGCATGAACTTTCGCTAACCGTGGTAAAACCCGGCTGTGAAATGGTCGACGCGTGGCCGACAGGAACGCGATTAGGCGTCCAGCCGGATGTCTATCTTAACAATGAACGCTTCTGTATTGGGGTTAATGTCAATGGCGGGATGGCGGAATATCTGCTGCTGGGGGAGGAAGTATTTAGTTCCGATCACGGTAGCTGTGCGTTTGCGGTGGATGAGCGCTTGAGTCATGCGGCGGTCGCGCAGACCGAACCGCTGGCCTGCGTAGAGGCGGCATTTGTTCAACATTCCCGTCCATCAATGAAGCCCGATGGACGCGTGCTTATCTGGCTGGATACCGGGATCAATCGTAACTTTACCCTCGATATGCCTTTTGTCAGCAGCGATATTATCGTAGTCGGCATACCGGAGGTTTATCAGGAATATATCAGTGGGTTAGCCAATGATGAGGTGGTTTTCACCAGCGATCTGCCAGAAACGCTATTCGATGACATTATTATCCTCGGCAACCCGGATGACGCGACGTTGACAGCTATCAGCGAAAGAATGGCCGTTAACGGCCTGTTGTGTTGGTTGCCGCAAAGCGAACCGCAAAAATATGTCGCGATGGACGTTGCCAAAATTCATTACAACAAAGTGAATTTACTCGGCAGTTCGCAGCGCCGGTTATCTGACGCCTTCCGCGAAGAGAAATACCGCTACGATTATCATCCCGGCGGCGTATTAATCATCTCTGGCGGCGGTGGAACGATGGGGCGTATTCATTTGCAGCGTGCGCTAAAAAGCCCGTGCGCGCCTGCGAAAATTATTGTCACTGGCAACACGCGTACCCGCCTTGACCAGATGGCGCAGGATTTTTCAGCCATTATCGCCGCCAGCGATATAGAGGTGAATTATCTGGCCTTACAGGACTGTGTCGATTTTCGCGGTCAGCTTCGTGAATTAGTGGGAGAGCATGGTGCAACGGATATTATCGTTAGTGCACCCGGTATTGAGCCGATTGATGCCGTGGTGGAGTTTCTGGCCGATGACGGCATCTTGATCCTGTTTTCTGGTACTCGTTATGGGCTGTTCGGGAAGTTACCTTTAGGGTGGGTCGCATCTCGTAATGTCAGTATTACCGCCAGTAGTGGTTCATCTGTTGCTGACCAACTTCAGGTACTGGCAAAAATGAATCGCAATGAAGCTCTGCCCGATTTTAACGTCGCAGCAATTGGTGGGTTAATGGCGACAAAATCCGGGCTGGAGGCAGTAAAAGCAGGACGTTTTACTGGCAAAGTGGTGATTTATCCGCAATTAAAGCATCTGCCTTTATTACCGCTTAATGAACTTGGCAACTGGGACAGGCAATTAGGAGACTATGTGGTCCAGAATGGTTGGTCCCGGACGGCAGAACGGATGTTAGAGCATATTTATCATGGTAAGGAATAGTGTTGTTTCCTGAAAATAAATATATCCCCCCGGCAATAAGAAAAAACTCCGGGGGATAAATCAAAATAACGAGGACGCACGTAATGACACTCCAGGATTTGTTGTCACCATCACATATTATTCTCAATAAAAGCCCCTGCGATAAACAAGAGCTTTTTCATCAATTAGCCGATAAAATGGCGGTTGAAGGTTATATTGAAAATCAGGATAGCAATGTATTTATTCGAGGATTAAATGAACGCGAAGCGCTGTCCACCACAGGAATTGGCGATGGCATCGCCATTCCGCATGTAAAAAGTAAATTGATCAGCAAACCAGTTATTCTTTTTTTACGTTCAGATAGCGGTATTCCCTGGGATTCTCTGGATGATGAGCCTGTTTATCTTGTCTTTATGATTGCAGTACCGGAAAATGCCGAAGCGGACCATCTCAATATTTTAACTCGCTTATGTCGCTGGTTGATGGATGATGATCTACGTCTGGCGTTAATGCAGGCGCAGAATGAAAAAGAGATTGTTATTCTGCTGAAAAATAAAGACGCAGAGGAAGACGACAAAAAATCTACAGTGGAAGATACGCCACCCAACCGTTTCATCGTGGCGGTAACGGCCTGCCCGACCGGTATTGCCCATACCTATATGGCAGCGGAAAATCTGGAAAAGGCGGCGGTAAAACTTGGCTATCAGATTAAAGTAGAAACTAATGGTTCAGTTGGCGTAGAAAATGCGCTAACGGCAGAAGATATTCAACGGGCCGAAGCGGTCATTGTGGCAGCGGATACCAAGGTTAATATAGATCGTTTTGCCGGAAAACCGCTATGTTATACCAGTGTTTCTCGCGGTATTAAAGAACCAGAAATATTAATTAAAACAGCATTATCCGCACCGTGTTATCAGCCCGATGAACAAGATAAAACGGGGAATGCGCCTTCAGCAACACCTGGTGTTTATGCTTCGTTGATGAACGGCGTATCTAATATGCTGCCATTCGTGGTGGCGGGCGGCATATTAATTGCGATCTCCTTTTTCTGGGGAATTAATTCAGCCAATCCTGACGATCCCAGCTATAATTACTTTGCCAAAATCCTCAGTTCTGTAGGTGGAGCGGCATTTACTTTATTTATTCCGGTTATGAGCGGTTATATCGCTTACGCCATCAGTGATCGTCCTGCTTTTGCTCCTGGTATGGTCGGTGGTTTTCTGGCCAATACGGGGGGGAGCGGTTTTCTGGGCGCGATTCTGGCTGGTTTTATTGCCGGTTACACTATCAAACTGCTACGTCATGGATTGCGTGGATTGCCCAAATCCTTTGAAGGGATTAAACCGGTTTTACTCTATCCGTTGCTCAGTGTATTTATCGTCGGTTTCATTACTGTGGCGGTTGTTGGGCCCGTAATGGGCTATATCAACACTGGAGTCGTACATTTTCTTAATGATATTGGTTCGGCAAATAAAATTCTGCTGGGTTTTGTTATTGGTGCGATGCTGGCGGCGGATCTGGGGGGACCCATTAACAAGGCGGCCTATCTCTTTAGCGTCGGTGTTCTGGCGAGTGGCAATTATTATGTAATGGCGGCAGCGGTTGCCAGTGGGATGGTGCCATCGCTGGCGGTGGCATTGGCGGCAACGCTGTCGCGCGATAAATTTACCCAGAGTCAATGTGAAGCGGCAAAAGCTAATTATATCTTAGGGCTATCATTTATTGCTGAAGGGGCAATTCCCTTTGCAGCCAGTAATCCGCTGGTAATATTACCCTCGCTAATGGTTGGGTCTGGTATTGCGGGTTCGCTGGCGATGCTATTCAATACTACATATCCGGCACCACATGGTGGGGTATTTGTGCTGCCAGTGGTTGGAAATCCGATATTGTTTTTACTATCGACATTAATTGGTGTAATAATATCAACGGCGTTAATCTTGATATTTAAGAAGAAGTTAACGGACGAAGAGCGGATAAAATAAGTATATTTTCGGCCATCGTTAATTGATGGCCGCAGCTCTGTTTATTCTCCCAATCCATTTTCGATTTCTTTAGCAATTGTCTCAATAGCCTGTTGTGCATCTTCGCCTGTAGCAGTAAAACGCATGCAGTGTCCTTTTTTAACGCCCAGTGCGACAACCTTCATCATGCTACGCCCGTTAACGTTATCACCGCTGCCATTAAGATTAGATATCATAATTTCACTGGTGAATGTTTTAATTAATTTTACCAGGGCGGTTGCCGGGCGGGCATGTAATCCATGTTCATTAGGCAATATTATGTCTTGAGTATAAGAGATTTGTGTGGGCAACTTAATTCTCCTGATGTTTACAAGGGGGATATTTTATAAATATTATGCGCTGTAAAATATTTATTTCTATATCTTTATATGGTTTTATAAAATTCTGTGGGCTACATTGCAAATTGATAAGAAAAATAGTCTATTATTATAGTCAGTTAACGACCCGGGAGATGAGATGATGAACAAGGTTGCTCAATATTACCGTGAACTGGTGGCGTCATTAAGCGAGCGTCTGCGTAATGGTGAGCGCGATATCGACGCACTGGTAGAACAGGCGCGAGAGCGAGTAATAAAAACAGGGGAGTTAACGCGAACCGAGATCGACGAACTGACGCGAGCTGTCAGACGTGACCTGGAAGAGTTCGCTATGAGCTATGAAGAAAGCCTGAAGGAAGAGTCCGATAGCGTTTTTATGCGGGTGATTAAAGAAAGCCTTTGGCAGGAACTGGCGGATATCACTGATAAAACGCAGCTGGAGTGGCGCGAAGTGTTCCAGGATCTCAATCATCACGGGGTTTATCACAGCGGGGAAGTGGTTGGGCTGGGGAATCTGGTCTGCGAGAAATGCCACTTCCATCTCCCTATCTACACACCGGAAGTGCTGACGCTATGCCCGAAATGCGGTCATGACCAGTTCCAGAGACGCCCGTTCGAGCCGTAATAGTCTGATTTCGTACGCCGGTAGCGTTTTCTGTCGGTGTCCGTTTCTGCTGGAATAGGGAGTAATGGAATACATTCAGGAAAATCGACATGGGAAGGTTTCTTACTGGCGTATCATTGTTGTTACTTATTATCGGTAATGCATTTACCGTCGCAGCAGCAGAGGGAGAGTCTGAAACTCTTCCTCCCGTAGATTTACAAGCCATCGAATCGCTAGTCGAACGCTGGGATGATGTTCTCAGTAAACGCGATAACGCACAGCCTCAGTCCTTATACATGCCGCAGGTTGAGTGGTATGGTCAATCACTTTCCGCCCAGCAGGTCCTTGCTAATGAACAGGCGTTCCTGGCAAAAAATACCGATTTTTGCCAGTCCATTGTCAGTACATTAAATATCCAGCGTTCTTACGAGGATAAAAATATTGTGTTAGTGAGTTTTGTTAAACGCGCTGGCCTGACATATGAAAATGAGCAAAATTACCCGCAGGAAATACAGGTCACGAAAAGCGCCCTGGGCTGGCGTATTGTGAGTGAAACCGACGGCATTACGCTTGCAAATCAGAGTAAAGAAAAAAGTACTGATGTCGCGCGGGGCAAATTTGACGGTAAAAATAAAAGTTATGTCTGGATGCGCGAGGCCGATCCTCGTACGGGAGGAGCATGTTTGCCATACAGTAAATGTGATTGTTCTTTGTGGAGTAGCGATCCCCGGGTTTCTCCAATAATAATCACGCAATGCCTTATAGGTAATGTTGAGACGATTTCTGGGCTGGATAATAGTGGGCGCGATCGCGTTGTTGTCTCGCCGGAGTGGTGGAGCAGTGCTGAACGCGTCGTTTATGTTTTTGATATCCAGCAATATCAGTGGATTCGGGTTATGCCGGGATTTATGAAAAATCTCAATATTCAGGAGACTGCAACGGCAGCCGATTTATTACAACCTGATCCGCAGCATCCTGGTCAGGTTAAAGTGACAACGGCGTACTGGGATCTGGAAAAAGATGAGCTTCTTACCAAAGTGATTAATAAAAAATTGTGGGTGTTGGATTAGTTTATGTGTTTACAGAAACGAGTTGCCGGATGAAGTCGTGCTGACAACTCGTTGTCAAACTAATGGGCTTATTTTTTATCCAGTAAATCGTCAATCTCCCGGATTTCCTTACTGACATTCCTTATGCCGGATGACTGAACTTTACGGTATAAGTCGAGAGCCTGTCGGAGATCGGCAGGTCTTCCTTCTCCATAGTGGTACATAATTGCCAGGTTATACCAGGCGGCGGCGTTATTGCGCTCAGCGGCTTTCATAAACCAGTCAAAGGCGGTCTGATAATCCTTCTCAACACCGTGCCCATGTTTATACATATAGCCAATGTTAACGTAAGCGCTGATGCTCTCCTGGGCCGCAGCCTTCAGATACCAATACATCGCTTGCTTATAGTCCTGATCTACCCCTTCGCCCTCATTATATTTCCACCCAGTCTGAAATTGTCCGTGGCGACTCCCTTGCCGGGCGCTTTTTAGGTACCAGAATGCAGCGAGGGAAAAATTTTGCGCGATACCCTTTCCGTCGTCATAGAGATCGGCCAAATTTGCCTGTGCGGTTGCATTTCCTTGTAACGCAGCCTGTTTGTACCAAAAGAAAGCTTGAGTGTAATCCTGCGCGACACCTGAACCATTCTCATACATACGACCCAGGTTATTTTGTGCAAACCTCTGGCCGCGTTCTGCTCCTGTGCGATACCAGTACACAGCTTTTTCATACTCTTTTTTTAATACTTCAGACCAAATCCAGCCTAACTCGTTTGGTGCAAACGGGTGACTTTGATTTGCGGCCTTTTCTAACCAAAACAGTGATAGCTGATAGTCTTTTTTGTTGCTGGTCGGGTTTTTAAATCTTAGCCCGAGAAAATATTGCGCCTCACAGTGCCCTTGCTCTGCTGCCAGTTTTAGCCAGTGGAAAGATTTTTCATCATCGGACTCCCCGGTACGGTCGTTATTATAATAAATACCAAGAATATATTGGGCTTCGCTGTCTCCATTTTCAGCACGTTCAATGATTTCATTATGCGAAAGATTGTCGCAGCTACTTGATGAGTAAATCATTATCATTCCTTTATTGTCTCGAGCGAATCATATTATATCTCTATACATTGGTTTTTTGCTTCTTATTTATTTTGTGCGTATTATAGCGTGTCAAATAAGAATAAAACTAACTTTTTCAAAGTTGATTAAATAAGTTTAATGAATGTTTAAGGATGAAATATTATGGACATGGAGTCGCAAAATATACTTTTTGCACTTTCTACGCCAATGGAAGTGCGTAATGAATGCTGTTTACCTTCGCATTCATCGCCAAAAATGTATTCAGGAACACGCTTTTTTGATCTTTCGTCATCCTGGGGAATTGATGACCGCGAAGACCTGCTGCGGACAATTCATCGAATGATCGATAACGGCCATGCTGCACAGCTGGCTGGTTTTTATCATCGCTGGTTTCGTTATTCTCCATGCGAATGGCGTAGTTATACCAATGAACTGAATGAACAAAGTCAGGCTTACGCTCAGTTTGTCGCCAGCACTGCCGAATGTTGCGGTGAAGGCGGAATTAAAGCGTGGGATTACGTCCGTATGGGGTTTTTAAGTCGGATGGGCGTACTCAATAACTGGTTGAGCGAAGAAGAAAGCCTGTGGATTCAATCGCGCATTCATTTACGGGCGCTACGTTATTATATCAACTGGCGGCAATACTTTGCCGGTTATACCTTTGGCCGGCAATACTGGCAGTCTCCTGAGGATGATAATCTGCCGTTATTACGCGAAATCTTAGCCCGTAAAGAATACGACGATTTCGGCAATGATATGTTTTATCAATTAATTGCCAGTGACGATGCATATTACCCAACCCTACCCTGGCAACCACTGACTTATTACCCTGTTTGCCCTGAAACGCTTAAGGATATGAGCGACATATGAAAAATTGCTGGCAGATCCTCGATATAGCAGAAACGACAGATGTCGATATTATCCGCCGCGCTTATCTGGCGCTATTACCTTCTTGTCATCCAGAAACCGATCCACAAGGTTTTAAACAACTGCGTCAGGCCTATGAGGAGGCATTGCGATTAGCACAATCACCGTTAAAAAATAGTGCTGAGCATGAAGAAAATTCAGTGGCTGAACATGAAATTTTGCTGGCCTTTCGTGCATTGCTCGCCTCTGATCGTGAACGGTTTCAGCCATCGGCCTGGCAGCGATTCATTCAACAATTAAATTATTGCTCGATGGAAGAGATTGACGAATTGCGCTGGCCGCTGTGCATCATCGCCATGAATACTGTTTATATTTGCTACGATTGCCTTTCGTTGTTAGCCAAAAGATTGTGTTGGCAGCAGGAAGATAGCCAGGGCGCTGTTCATGAAGAGCAACTGGAGTCGTTTTTAGGTTCTCTTGCAAAGGGCAATATTTTTGATTTCCAGTCTATTTTGTATCTCCCTGCTGCGGTACAAAATACGGCGATCGATTTTTATCAGATGTTCGAGAGAATTTGGTTTTACCATCCAGACTGGCTGCCATCTTTTCTGTCGCAACATCACACAATGATTGTTCCAGACGACGTTGAACTGCATAAGAAATTACTGCGCTGGTACAGTTCAAGCCGCCTGGGAATACCTGAACTCATGGAATATGCCAGAGCATGGCGTAGGGCTGAACCCGATAACGAAGATGCTCGTTATTATGAATACGCGCAACGCGTCTATTGTGGAGAAGGCGAAAGCCTGTTGGCAGAACTTTGTGACTACTGGCGCGAGACTCCCTCTACCCAGGCAGATACATTAATGTTGCAATGGTGCCGTCAGCGTCGGGTGGATCATTACCCTCTTGTGGTCATGATGATTGAGGCGCGCGAACTGGTTGACGATTGGGGAAAGCCGCTACTTTATGTTCCCGGCGACAGTGCGCGTACGCGTTTTCATTTATATGAAATATTCAACGATGACAAGCTTTTTGCACCGGGGCGCTCCCTGGTCGAGATGATTTTACTCAAAGGGCATAAACCGCGATTAGTGCTTGCTGGCGATACACAACATCGTTTATGGCCATTATATTTAGTGGCGGAACAACTCGTGCAGGCCAGCCAACCTCCAGAAGAGCTGTTATTACCGATTATTACCCGCCAGGATGCAGAAGATCGTTGTCCTTTAGAAGCATTAATTATCCGTAGATTATTAATTCAGTCAGCAAATTTTGCCGGACAAAACAATATCGAACCTGTGACACGAACTCAGTCAATGCCTGCTGATGATGGTGGCTCTGGCTGCTCTGGAATAATCAAAATTATTTTCTACATTTTTATCTTTGCTGGCCTGTTAGGGAAAATTTTGCATCTGGTTGGTTGAGCCAGAAACTTTAATGTATGGGAAGTTCAGCCAGTAATTTTTCCGAATTTTTATAATGCTGATCTGCCGTCAGTGTCAACCATTTGCGGGCTTCGTAATTGTTGACATTAATACCTGTACCATTTCTGTAGATTAAGCCCAGCGTATATTGGGCATGAATATCGCCTTGCTCAGCCGCAAGTTTATACCAGATGATCGCCATGCGGGTATCGGGCCTGACGCCCAACCCTTTCAGGTAGATCCAGCCGAGTTTGCTTTGCGCTCGTGGATTCCCCTGTTCCGCTGATTGCTCATACCAGTATCTGGCCTGCGTATAATCGAGTGGTTTGCCATCACTGCCATGAAGATAAAACCCGGCAAGGCTATATTGCGATGTTGAGTGTCCATGAATAGCGGAAAGCTCGGTTGCCGCGGTAGCAAACGGTATGCCACCCGGCGAACTTAAATAAGTAAAGACATAATGGGCCATGGTTTTATCACGCAACGTTGTTTTCTTTGGCTGACTAATACAGGTGATGAAAGCAACTATAAATATTGCGAATATATAAAAGATTTTTTTGTTCATTTATGAATGCTTCGATTTTCTTTCTGTTTTGAAAGTATCAAGTTTATACTTACCTGAAATAAAAAAGTAGTCAACTAATGTACTAAACACGGATTATTAACAAATGGATAAGGACGAACAATATCTTCTGTTTGCGCTTTCTGCGCCAATGGAAATACTCAATCAGGGATGCAAACCCTCCCATGACTCACCCAAAATGTATACCGGAATAAAAGAGTTTGATCTCTCATCATCCTGGGGAATAAATAATCGTGATGATTTAATTCAAACTATTTATCAGATGACCGATGAGGGGCACGCAAATGATTTAGCTGGATTATACCTGGCCTGGCATCGTTCTTCGCCTGAAGAATGGAAAACATTAATTTCTGACGGTGCCGGGAGAGAGTTGATTTACATCCAGTTTGTTGAGCAAACCGCCATGTGCTGCGGAGAGGCCGGAATCAAAGCGTGGGATTATGTCCGTATGGGGTTTTTGTCGCGTGTTGGCGTGCTCAATAACTGGCTGACGGAAGAAGAGAGCCTGTGGCTGCAATCGCGTGTTTATGTACGGGCTCGACATTTTTATAACAACTGGGCGCACTATTTTGCTGCCTATTCGTTAGGGCGGCTTTACTGGCAATCCTCGCAGTGTGAAGACGACACTTCTCTACGCGAGGCGCTAACCCTGTGCAAATACGATAGCGCCGGGAGCCGGATGTTTGAAGAGCTGGTGGCGGGACGCGATCGCTTCTATGCCACGCTGCCATGGCGGCCATTAACCGTTCAGCCTGAATGCCCGGCAACGCTTAAGGATGTGAGCGACCTATGAAAACATGTTGGCAAATACTCGAAATTGAAAGCACGACGCAAACAGAGATTATTCGTCAGGCTTATCTTGCTCATTTACCTTTGTATCACCCGGAAAACGATCCGCAAGGGTTTAAAGAGTTGCGTCAGGCCTATGAAGAGGCGTTGCGGTGGGCGGTAAATCCAGACGAAAAAAATGCTGACAACGAGGAGGATCTCGCAGAAGAGCACGAGATACTGAAAGCGTTCAGAACATTACTGGTTTCGGAAAGCGAACGTTTTCAACCATCGGCCTGGCAGAAATTTATTCAGCAGTTGAATACCTACAACATGGAGGATGTCGATCAATTGCGCTGGCCTCTGTGCGTAATTGCCATGGAGTCGCAATATCTGTCACTGAATTGTGCATCGCTGCTGGCGGAGCGTTTGAACTGGTACGCGTTCAATGATGGCGAAGAAATGGATGAGGAAGAGCGGGAGGCTTTTCTTGAGGCCATTCAGTCAGGTGATTGTTTCGATTTCCTGAGTCTTCAGGAGTATCCCGTCGCATTGCAAAACCAGACCATCGAGTATTACTTCGCGCTGGAACGTTGCTGTCGTTACCATCCAGAGTATGTGATTCCGTTTTTAGCGATAGAAGGCCCATGGTTTGTTCCAGATGATGCGAAATTGCATCGCAAGCTATTGCGCTGGTATAGCTCGGTACAAACAGGTATGGCGGAACTGCTTCCTGTTGCTGAACAGTGGCAAGTGGAAGCCCCCGACAATGAAGATGCTCGTTATTATTATTGCGCGCAACGGCTGTACTGTGGCGAGGGGGAAAGCCTGATTGCCGATCTTTGTGCGTACTGGCAGAGCCATCCCTCCACGCAAGCGGATAATCTATTGCTGCAATGGAGTCAGCAACATTGCCCGGACTATTTCGCCCTACTGGTGATGGTTATTGAAGCGCGGAGTATGGTTGATGAGCAAGGTAAGTCGCTGAAATATGTTCCCGGTGAGAGCGCCAGGACGCGGCTGCTGTGGGTGGAAATTTTGCACAGCGGTAAATTATCGCCGTTAGGGCAATCATTTATCGAATCACTGTTTTACAAGCGCAAAGCATGGGCGTGGTGGAAATCGCGAGTAAATAGTGAGACAGAGGACGATTCGCCGTTGTTGGATCTGTATCGGGTTGCCGAGCAGGTTGTGCTGGAAGCGTTTCCGAAACAAGAAATGTTGGCACGTTTGAACGCACGACGGGAGCACGGAGATGCACATCCGTTAGAAGCGATTATCACCCGTATGCTGTTGACGAAAGTGAAGCTGGAACCGACGGACGAAGATGGCGGGGAGCCAATAGCTGAAAAAGCTGAAGAGAAGAATGATGAGAGTGAAAAAACACAGAGCATTGCCAGCATCATCAAAGTCAGCTTAACGGTTCTGGTAATAGGTTACGCGATCGGTAAAATCGTTATGTTGTTCAGTTAGATGCGAATGTTTGATGCGATGCTGGCGTATCTTATCCGACCAGCGAGCGAGTAGGCCGGATAAGGCGTTTACGCCGCATCCGGCAGCCGTGTTTAAGGGATCTCAATGGCCAAATAATCGCTCGCCCGTCGACGAACTTCATCGACGCGGGCCATATCGTTTGATTGTAGCGCTGCATCAAAGTCGGTGATCACCTGGCCAATTTCTTCTCGCTCGTCACCCAGCGCCCGCGCCCATAACTCTTCCAGTTTGGCTTTAAAGGTGCGGTTGATGAGCATATCGCGCGGATAAATTTTTAATGCAGATAACCGCGTCCGACTCTCTTCAATCTGCTGTGTACTTAACGTCACCGGACTGTGGTTGATCACTCTTGACTTAACGCTCCCGTCTTCCAGCAGCACATCAACTTCAAGCAACCCGTTGATGTCATAGCTAAAGCGAATATCGATAGACTGATAAGCCCCGGTTTTCTTCAGCGGAACATCGAAGTATTCCACCAAAATATTATTCTTAACTTTGTGGTTTTCCCCCTGATAGACATTAACCGTAATTGAATCCTGCTCCGGGTGCATGGTCGAATAAGTTTCCACACGCGACACTGGCACAGTCGTATTGCGTTCAATAATCGGCGAGAAAATGCCAGAAACGCCCTGGCGGTTTACTTCAACGCCTAAAGAGTAAGGGCAGATATCGGTGAGGATGACTTCTTCTATATCTTCGCTGCGTAAGCGGCAGGCGGCCTGGATTGCCGCGCCAAGGGCGACAATGGTACTCGGGTCATAACTTTGATATGGTAATTTGCCAAACAGACGCACGGCGATTCGCTGTACCAACGGCATTTGCGACGCGCCGCCAACCAGGACCAGACTGTCAATTTGGCCTGGTTTCAGGCGTGCGTCGCGCAACGCCTGCTCAATGGGGACACGCAGGCGGTTGAGCAACGGTAACCACAAATCTTCCAGTTCGTTCTCGTAAAATTCGCATTCCCGCGTTTCATCCTGATACTGCCAGTGAATGCACAGTGGCGATTGGTTGCTGCATTTTGCTGCTTCCACACAGGCATACAGGGTTGCCAGCTCACTCTCATTGAGTGTGTTTTTTGCTATTGCGACGCGTTTTAAAACCTCATCTACAAGCATGTGGGTAAAATCTTCGCCACCGAGGAAGTTATCGCCCGCGGAGGCGTGAACTTCAATCACCGGAGTGGCGTATTCGAGAACCGTAACGTCAAACGTACCGCCACCAAGATCGAATATCAGTGAGCGGGTATTTTGTTGTGTGTGCAGACCATAAGCCATTGCGGCTGCCGTTGGCTCATTAATTAAACGCACGGCATTTAACCCAGCTAATTCGGCGGCTAAACGGGTGTGTTTGCGTTGTTCATCACTGAAATAAGCTGGAACAGAGATCACCACATTTTTAATTGGTTGTTGCAGGAATTCTTCGGCATCTTCTTTTAATGAGCGTAATACCAGAGAGGACAATTCCGGCGCATTGAATGTTTCACCGCCTAAACGCCAGTTGGTATTACTGCCCATCGCGCGTTTAAATAATGCTGCGGTTTTATCAGGATGCGACGTTCGCCGGGAGACTGCCGGCTTGCCGACCAGAATATGATTATTTTCATCCATGCTAATTATGGATGGCGTTAAATATTCACCGAATTTATTGGGAATTAATTGTGCAGCGCCGTCTTTCCAGACAGCAATTAAACTATTGGTGGTGCCGAGGTCGATACCAATGGCGAGTTCTGCATTATCCATTGCATTTACATCTTGAAGGAAAAAAGAGAGAACCAGAGTAAGACCACCACATTCTTATGTGGTGATCTTAATCAACTGCGGATATTAAGCGTAAAATTTCAGACGATCTGCCAGTAAATCAACAAAGCCCTGACGATCAACGTCGACCATTACGGTAGCATTCGGTTTATTGCCCGTCAGATAGTAATAATCAACAACCGTCATACCCTGGGTGTATTTACCTTGAGTTTCGACGCCGACCCAGCGTTCCACGGTCGTGAACAGTTCTGGTTTCAGCAGTCAGGCGATGGTGCATGGGTCATGCAGCGGTGCGCCGACAAAGCTCCATTTTTCGTCTTTGTGATATTCAAAGAAGAAATCCAGCAATTCGGCAACAATGGTTGAAATTGGGTTATCAATGGCGCGGAAACGCTCGGTATCTTCAACATAAATTTGCGCTTTGTGAGTAACATCCAGACCGGCCATCACCACCGGAATCCCGGACTGGAAGACAATTTCTGCCGCTTCCGGGTCCACGTAAATATTAAACTCAGCGGCTGGCGTCCAGTTACCGAGTCCCATTGCGCCGCCCATAATCACAATTCGGGCAATTTTGCTATGCAACTCAGGATGGCTATTAAGCAGTAAGGCGACGTTGGTTTGCGGTCCGGTAGAAACAATAGTGACAGGTTCAGCACTTTCGCGCAGTGTTTTTGCCATTAGTTCTACCGCCGTGCAATTTTGCGGTGCAAACGCCGGCTCCGGTAATGCCGGACCGTCCAGACCGCTTTCGCCGTGTACATTGTCTGCGATAATCAAATCACGCATGAGTGGTTTCACCGCGCCGCCAGCAACCGGAATATCGGTGCGGTTAAGTAAGGTCAACATGCGTAGAACATTGCGCAACGTCTTTTCAGGCGTCTGGTTTCCGGCCGAAGAGGTGATGGCTTTGACATCCAGTTCCGGTGAGGCGAGGGCGAGAACGATTGCGATAGCGTCGTCGTGACCCGGATCGCAATCCAAAATAATTGGCAGTGCCATTGTTGCTCCTTGTTGTGTGCTTCTTTGCGACAAGGGTAACGCCAGGATGTAACCGATACGAGGGGCGAAACGAGAAAGCGTGAGATGGCGCGCACTTGAGTATGCGCGCCAGAAGGATTAATGCAGTATTTTCGCGAGGAAGTCTTTTGCACGCTCCGATTTCGGATCATCAAAGAAAGCGTCTTTCGGCGAATCTTCGACAATTTTTCCCTCATCCATAAAGATAACCCTGTTCGCCACTTTGCGGGCAAAGCCCATTTCGTGGGTCACCACCATCATGGTCATTCCTTCGTTCGCCAGTTCGACCATCACGTCCAGCACTTCGTTGATCATCTCCGGGTCTAATGCTGATGTTGGTTCGTCGAACAACATTGCAATCGGGTCCATGCATAACGCGCGAGCGATCGCTACACGCTGTTGCTGACCACCGGAAAGCTGCGCCGGAAACTTATTGGCGTGTGCGGAAAGCCCAACGCGCTCCAGCAATTTCAGAGCCTTTTCGCGGGCGGGCGCTTTATCGCGTTTAAGCACTTTCACCTGTGCCAGCGTCAGGTTTTCGATAATCGACAGATGGGGGAACAGTTCAAAATGCTGGAACACCATCCCGACGCGGGAACGCAGCTTCGCCAGATCGGTTTTCTTATTGTTAACCATAATACCATCAACGGTGATTTCACCTTGCTGCACTGGTTCGAGACCGTTGACGGTTTTAATCAGCGTCGATTTACCAGAACCTGACGGACCGCAAACCACCACCACTTCGCCTTTTTTCACTTCGGTTGAGCAGTCGGTCAGCACCTGAAAGTGACCATACCATTTTGAAACATTCTTCAGGGTAATCATTATGCTGTCCTTCTTTTCAAGTAGCTGACCAACAACGATGCGCTAAGGCTAATAACGAAATAAACAAATCCGGCAAACAGGATCATCTCGACCTGCGTACCATCGCGCTCACCAATGGTTGAGGCGGTGCGGAAGAAATCGGCCAGAGATAACACATACACCAGCGAGGTATCCTGAAACAGTACGATGCCCTGAGTGAGCAGCAGCGGCACCATCGCGCGAAATGCCTGCGGAAGAATAATCAGTTTCATCGACTGCCAGTGGGTCATGCCGAGCGCCAGCGCGGCGCTCGACTGTCCACGGGAGATGCTTTGAATACCTGCGCGGATAATTTCTGAATAGTAGGCCGCTTCAAACATCGAAAACGCCACCATCGCAGAAATTAAACGGATATCGGTTTTTGGCGATAATCCCAGCACGTTTTGCAGAAAACCCGGCACAATCAGGTAAAACCACAACAGTACCATCACCAGTGGGATCGAACGGAACACGTTAACGTAGGCTTTGGCAAACCACGCAACGGGCGCAAAGCTGGACAAGCGCATCACCGCCAGCATCGTGCCCCACAAAATACCAATCACTACTGCCGTGACGGTGATTTTCAGGGTGATCACCAGTCCATCCAGTAGATAAGGAAGGGAAGGGACAATAGAACTCCAGTCAAACTCGTACATTATTTGCCTCCCATGTTGCCGGGCAGGCGAACTTTACGTTCAACCAGCGTCATCGCCAGCATGATAACCGCGTTAATCAACACATAAGCCAGTGTGATGGCGGTAAACGATTCCCAGGCGTGGGCCGAGTAATCGAGCAATTTACCGGCCTGCGCCGCCATATCCACCAGACCGATGGTTGACGCGATAGCGGAGTTTTTTACCAGGTTCATCATCTCGGAGGTCATCGGCGGGACGATAACACGATAGGCATTAGGCAGCAGCACGTAGCGGTAGGCCTGCGGCAGTGTCAATCCCATCGCCAGCGCGGCATTCTTCTGCCCTCGCGGCAGCGACTGAATTGCGGCGCGGACCTGCTCGCAAACACGGGCGGCGGTAAACAGCCCCAGACAGAGCATGGAAGAGAGGAAAAACTGAATATTAGGGTCCAGTTCCGCCTTAAACCACATGCCGATTTTTTCCGGCAGCAGCTCCGGGATCACCAGATACCAGGTAAAGAACTGGACGATCAACGGAACGTTGCGGAACAATTCGACGTACAACGTACCCAGACCGGAGAGAAAACGGTTAGGAACGGTGCGTAAAATGCCAAAAAATGAACCGACGAGGAAAGCGATAATCCAGGCGCAGATCGACAAAGCGATAGTGACCTGAAAACCGCTCCAGATCCAGCCGAGATAGGTGGTGTTGCCGAATGGGGCTTGTTGCAAAAAAATACCCCAGTTCCAGTCTATAGACATAAATCTACTCCAGAAAAAAGAGGGTAGCAGCGTTAACTGCTACCCTCGAAGATTGTTACTCAGCGTATTGCGGTTTTCAGGCCCGATGGGGAACGACCATCAGGCGTATAGTCTGTCCGTGCTACGTAACAATCGAGAGGGCTGGAATTTCCGCCCCTGGTTCTTGTAATTAATTCAGTGCCTTGTCATTCGGTTCTTTGAACAGCGCTTTCATTTCGTCTGACAGTTCGAAATTCATGTTCAGGTTTTTCGGCGGAATGGGGTTTTTGAACCACTTATCAAACCATTTTTCCGCTTCACCGGAGGTCTGCACCTGAACGATGGTGTCATCCATCAGTTTTTTGAACTGCGGATCGTCTTTACGCAACATGCAACCGTAGGCTTCCTGAGACTGCGGCTTGCCGACGATTTCCCAGTTACCCGGTTTCTTCGCTTTCGCCCGTTCACCGGCCAACAAGGCATCATCCATCATAAAGGCAACGGCACGACCGCTTTCCAGAGTGCGGAAAGAATCGCCGTGGTCCTTAGCACTGATAATGCGCATATTCATTTTTTGCTCTTCATTCAGTTTGTTGAGCAAAACTTCGGAGGTTGTGCCGGAAGTCACCACCACGGCTTTGTCTTTCAGATCAGCAAAATCTTTAATATCGCCGCCTTTTTTGGTCAGCAGGCGTGTACCGACCACGAAAATGGTATCGGAGAAAGCGGCTTGTTTCTGGCGCTCAAGGTTGTTAGTGGTAGAACCACACTCAAAGTCGAATGTGCCGTTTTGCAGTAGTGGAATACGGTTTTGTGAGGTGATTGGTATCAGTTTTACCTGCAGATCCGGTTTGTTGAGTTTCTTTTTCACTGCTTCAACAATGGCGTTGGAATAATCCTGCGAGTAACCCACCACTTTTTGCTGATTGTCGTAATAAGAAAAAGGCACCGAGGATTCACGATGCCCGACGACAATCACGCCGTTTTTGGCGATTTTGTCCAGAGTGCTGCCTGCTGCCGGGGCGGCATCTTCTGCCTGTGCCAGTCCTGCGGAAAGTGCCAGGGCCAGGATTGCTGTGGCAGGTTTACGTAATTGCATATCCAACTCCTTTATCTTCTGCGTTAATAACGCATGGATACCCGTTGTGAGTGTTTGTGTTGTTATCATCTGCAACTTTATTGTGCAGTGTTGTGTTTGCTAGGTAACATTTAGTTTGACTAAATGTAAAGATATTGCTGTTTTATTGTTTGGTTTTGCGAGATGCACCGCACCATTCCGAAGCAAAATTCTTAAAATGCACTCTTTTGGTGCTACCGATGGATTGTTATGGTGCAACCGGGTTGTACTTGCGGTTGATTTCATTGCTTACACAGTAAATAAAGCAACTTACATGCCAAAAAATACTTAGGGGTGGATTAATTACGATTGTAATTTCAGGCTGAAAAAGTCATATTTCGGACAGTGTTAGCTTTTCGGTATGGGACGTTTGCCGGGATGATAACTGCACACGGGAAAAATGCTTTTTTACCTGTCTTTTCAAGGAAGAATCACCTTATGTCTGCATCTTCGGTTAAGCCGTTAAATGTTCAATTACCCGCAATAACCCTGATCCTTTTTGCGCTGTGTGTTGGGATATTTTGTTACCTCGCACAATGGATGAGTTATGAAGAAGTCGATCAATCCGCACTCATCCATCTTGGTGCTAACGTTGCTCCTCTTACTTTGTCGGGTGAACCCTGGCGCTTATTGAGCAGCGTCTTTCTGCACAGTAGTTTTTCTCATTTGCTGATGAATATGTTTGCATTCCTGGTCGTGGGGGGAGTGGGTGAACGGATTCTGGGGAAATGGCGACTCCTGATTATCTGGTTCTTCTCCGGTATCTTTGGTGGACTCACCAGCGCCTGTTATGCATTGCGCGAAAGTGAGCAGATAGTCATCAGCGTTGGGGCATCCGGGGCAATTATGGGAATAGCTGGCGCTGCGATAGCAATACAGCTTGCTTCAGGTATGGGCACACACCATAAAAACCAGCGGCGAGTATTTCCTCTGTTGGGTATGGTGGCGCTGACACTGTTGTATGGTGCCCGGCAAACAGGAATAGATAACGCTTGCCACATTGGCGGCCTGATTGCGGGCGGCGCGTTGGGTTGGCTGAGTGCGCGTTTATCTGGGCAAAACCGGCTCGTTACGGAAGGCGGGATTATTGTTGTGGGCACTCTTCTTCTGACCGGGGCTATCTGGCTTGCGCAGCAGCAGATTGATGAATCAGTTTTACAGGTCAGGCAAAGCCTGCGTGAAGAGTTTTATCCGCAGGAGATTGAACAAGAGCGACGGCAAAAAAAGCAGCAGTTAGCGGAGGAACGAAATGCACTCAAAGAAACATTACCCGCTCCGGTAAGTCGTCAACAGGCCAGTGGTGATTTGCTCGCTGAGATTGCCGATATCCATGATATGGCGATCAGTCGGGATGGTAATACGTTGTATGCCGCAATTGAAGACACGAACAGCATTGTTGTTTTCGACCTTGGACAAAAGAAAATCCTGCATACCTTTACCGCGCCCATAGCGAAAGAAAAGTCAGTCAAACATTGTGGTGGCTGTAAAGATCAGGGCGTCAGATCGCTGACATTAAGCCCGGATGAAACGTTGCTTTATGCAACTTCATTTGAAGCGAATGCGTTATCGGTCATTAACGTGGCGACGGGCAAGATTATTCAGTCTATTACCACCGGCGCTCATCCTGACAGTCTCATCCTCTCACGCGATGGCACAAAAGCCTGGGTGATGAATCGCACCAGTAATAGTGTGTCAGCCATTGATCTGGTGGCTTATCAGCGTGTGGCGGATATCCCGCTGGAGAAATACGATGGGGCGGGGACGAGCGGTAAATTTGGGGCCTGGGTTATGGCACTTTCCCCGGATGAAAAAACATTACTGGTTCCGGGAATGGGCAGAGGTAACATTGCACGGATCAATACCATCACGCATCAGAACGAAGGCTTTCCCGCAGGTGATGCGCGTGGTGTCGTTTCTGCAATGGGATTCCGACCAAAAAATGGCGAGGTTATTTTTGCCGATAGCCAGGGGATTTCACGTATAAGCGTAGGGGATCAACAAGCCAGTGTTATGACGCAATGGTGTAGCAGGAGCGTTTATTCCGTTGAGGGTATTAGCCCGGACGGTCAGTATTTAGCGTTGGTATCATATGGCCTGGAAGGTTATGTCATCCTGCTCAATATTAATGCCGGACAGATTATTGGCGTTTATCCTGCCAGCCACGTTAATCATCTTCGTTTTTCAGCGGATGGTAGAAAGATATTTGTTATGGCGAAGAACGGGCTAATACAACTGGACAGAGAAAGCTCACTTGATCCCCTGGCAATTATTCGTCATCCCCAATATGGCGATGTGGCTTGTATCCCTGAACCGTAAGAAAAAGGGGCATGATAATCATGCCCCACAGCGTGTTGAGAAAGTACGCTTTATCCTACAAAATTACGTAAATTCAACATATTGCAAAAATTGCGTAGGCCTGATAAGCGTAGCGCATCAGGCACATTAACGTTTACGTGCTCGCAAACTCATCAACACAGCGGCAAAACCAAACAGTGCCGTCAGCACCCACAGCGGCCAGTTGCCGGTACGAGCGTACGGTGTGAGTCCGGTGGTCGGCGTCACGTTGGTGGTCAGTACCTGGCGAGTGAACTGCGGGATCATCGCCTGAATCTCACCCTGCGGACCAATCACTGCCGTAATGCCGTTATTGGTACTGCGCAGCAACGGGCGTGCCAGTTCCAGCGCACGCATTCGCGCCATCTGGAAGTGCTGCCACGGACCGATAGACTTACCAAACCACGCATCGTTAGAGATGGTCAGCAGATAGTCGGTATCCGGGCGGAAGTTATCGCGTACCTGCTCGCCAAGAATGATCTCGTAGCAAATCGCTGCGGTAAGCTGAATACCATTCAACGACAGCGGCGGCTGGATGTAAGGTCCACGGCTGAACGATGACATCGGCAGATCAAAGAACGGCGCTAACGGACGCAGAATTGACTCCAGCGGAACAAACTCGCCAAACGGCACCAGATGGTTTTTGTTATAGCGATCGGCTGATTCGTAGCTGTACGGCGCACCTTTACCCAGCGTGATGATGGTGTTGTAAGTATCGTAGCGGTTCTGCTTGTTGAGGCGCGCGTCGACAATTCCGGTGATCAGCGAGCTACCTTTCTCGCGCAACTCATTGTCCAGGGCTTTGAGGAATGGTTGCTGATTAATCTCCAGATCGGTAATTGCCGATTCAGGCCAGATAATCAGCGACGATTTGCCCATCAGCGGCGCCGTCGCGTTGTAGTAAATTTTCAGCGTATTAAGAAGCTGACCTTCGTCCCACTTCAGCGATTGCGGAATATCGCCCTGGACCATTGAGACCTGGATGGTTTTCTCCGGGTGTGGTGTAAACCACTGGATGTAACGCAGCGGGAAGGGGAGGACAAACAGGACAATGGCGGCGACCAGCGGACGCCAGTTGCGTTTTACCAGCGCCAGCGCCAGCAGGCCGCTGACCATCATCAGCAGGAAGTTAATGGCTTCCACGCCCATTATTGGCGCCAGCCCTTTTAACGGCCCGTCAATCTGGCTATAGCCGAACTGCAACCACGGGAAGCCGGTCAGCACCCAACCGCGCAGAAACTCAGTCATTTGCCAGAGAGCAGGGGCGGCAATCGCCACGCGTAGCCAGGTGGTTTTCGGCCATAGCCGCGCCAGCACGCCGGCAAACAACCCGGTATACAACGAAAGATATGCGGCCAGCAGTACCACCAGGAAGACATTAACTGGGCCGGGCATGCCGCCAAAGGTCGCGATACTGACATAGACCCAGTTAATACCAGTGCCAAACAGGCCAAATCCCCAGCAAAAACCGATAGCGGCTGACTGGAGCGGACGGCGGTTAAAGGTCAATGCCTGAAGCCCCATCAGCGAAATAATCGCCGCAGGCCAGACGTCGTAAGGAGAGAAGGCCAGCGTTCCGCAGGCGCCGAATAATAACGCCAGCAGCAGGCGAATGCGCTGGCGTTCAATTAATGAGGCAAAAGCCATGTAGTTTTATATCCAATATCGGTTTTATTCATCCAGCTTCGGCTGGGGTGAGTCATCCGGGATTTTGACATGAACCTGAATAATACGCCGACTGTCGGCCATCGCCACTTTGAACTGGTAACCGTCGATGTCGATGGTTTCACCGCGCGCCGGGAGATGCCCAAACGCCTGCATCACCAGACCACCGATGGTGTCAACCTCTTCATCGCTAAAGTGGGTGCCAAACGCTTCGTTGAAATCTTCAATGGAAGCCAGTGCGCGCACGGTCCAGGTGTGACGGCTAAGCTGACGGAAGTCGATATCATCTTCTTCGTCATACTCGTCCTCAATCTCACCAACAATCAGTTCCAGGATGTCTTCAATGGTCACCAGGCCGGAAACTCCGCCGAATTCGTCAATGACGATCGCCATGTGGTAGCGCTGAGATCGAAACTCTTTCAGCATCCGGTCTACGCGCTTACTTTCAGGAACGACAACTGCCGGACGTAACACTTTGTCCATGCTGAAGGCTTCAGCATCACTGCGCATAAACGGCAGCAAATCTTTCGCCATCAGAATCCCTTCAATGTGATCTTTGTCCTCGCTGATGACCGGGAAACGCGAGTGAGCGGACTCGATGATGACATCAAGGCATTCGTCCAGTGTCTGGTTGCGTTTCAGGGTAATCATCTGGGAGCGAGGGATCATGATGTCGCGAACGCGTTGGTCTGCGATGTCCATTACCCCCTCGAGCATATCGCGCGTATCTTCGTCGATAAGGTCGTTCTGCCCGGAATCACGGATCAGCGCCAGCAGTTCTTCACGGTTTTTCGGTTCACCGTGGAAAAGTTGGCTCAGTAACAGGGAGAAAAATCCCTTCTTGTTGCTTATCGTGTCACTACTGTGTGAATTGTCGTCGCTCATGGCGTCGTATGGGTTCTCATGTTAGTTAATCAAAACGCCGTTGTTAATCACCAACGGCAGGGACGTCTGCCAGTCAAATGTCTGGCAAGTTATTCTTTCTCGGCAATGTACGGATCCTCATAGCCCAGAGCAAGCATAATCTCTGTTTCGAGGGCTTCCATCTCTTCTGCTTCGTCATCTTCGATGTGATCGTAACCTAACAAATGCAGACTGCCGTGCACCACCATATGCGCCCAGTGCGCTTCCAGCGGCTTGCCTTGCTCCTGTGCCTCCTGCTCAACGACCTGACGGCAGATAACCAGATCGCCCAGCAGCGACATTTCCATGCCAGGCGGCACCTCAAACGGGAAGGAGAGCACGTTGGTCGGCTTATCCTTACCGCGATAAGTCAGATTAAGACAGTGGCTTTCGGCGGTATCGACCAGGCGAATGGTCACTTCCGATTCTTCCTGAAACTGCGGGATCACCGCATTCAGCCATGTCTGAAACTGGCTCTCTTCCGGCAGCCCGGAATTATCTTCACATGCCAGTTGTAAATCGAGGATCACCTGACTCATTTTTGTTCCTGTTCTTCGCGCTTGCGTTCTGCCGCCAGCGCCGCTTTACGTTTTTGTTCGGCTTCTTCCCAGGCTTCATAAGCGTTAACGATACGCGCCACCACCGGGTGACGAACCACGTCTTCGCTGTGGAAGAAGTTAAAGCTAATTTCTTCGACTTCAGCCAGCACTTCGATGGCATGACGCAGGCCTGACTTGGTGTTGCGCGGCAGGTCAATCTGCGTGACATCGCCGGTGATAACCGCTTTAGAGTTAAAACCGATACGGGTCAGGAACATCTTCATCTGTTCGATGGTGGTGTTCTGGCTCTCATCGAGAATGATAAACGCGTCGTTCAGCGTACGACCGCGCATATAGGCCAGCGGGGCGACTTCAATGACGTTGCGCTCAATCAGCTTCTCAACTTTCTCAAAGCCCAACATCTCAAACAGCGCGTCGTACAGCGGGCGCAGATACGGGTCTACTTTCTGGCTTAAATCGCCAGGCAGGAAGCCCAGTTTCTCACCGGCTTCGACCGCCGGACGGGTCAGCAAAATACGACGGATTTCCTGACGCTCCAGGGCATCAACTGCCGCAGCTACCGCCAGGTAGGTTTTACCCGTACCCGCCGGGCCAACGCCGAAGGTAATGTCATGGTCGAGAATATTGGCGATGTACTGCGCCTGGTTTGGCGTGCGCGGCTTAATTACGCCGCGTTTGGTTTTGATATTGACCGCTTTGCCGTACTCCGGCACGCTCTCCGCGCTTTGCTCCAGCACGCGCGCTTCTTTAATCGCAAGGTGGATTTGCTCAGGTTCGATATCCTGAATCTGACCACGCATCGGGGCTGTATCGACATACAGGCTGCGCAGAATGTCTGCCGCGGCGGTAACGCAAATCGGACGGCCAGTCAGCTTAAAGTGGTTATCGCGGCGATTGATCTCGATGCCGAGACGGCGTTCGAGTTGTTTGATGTTGTCATCAAACGGGCCGCACAGGCTCAACAGACGCGCATTGTCTGCTGGCTCCAGGGTAATTTCGCGAGTGTCTATGTTCAAACCGTTCCTCTTATCTGTATGCCGCCGGAAGCTGAACATTCACCGGCCTATAAGGAAATTATTCACGCCACAGGAAGAAGGCGCAAGCATTGCGATAAAGATGGGGATAACGAGAGAAAAAACAAGGCCCACCGGAACGGCGGGCCAGTGATTATTGACGAAGTGCGTGTTGTTCATGTCAGATGCGGCGTAAACGCCTTATCCGGCCTACAAATTCATGCGAATTCAATATATTGCTGGAATCATGTAGGCCTGATAAGCGTAGCGCATCAGGCAATTTGCGTTTGTCGTCAGTCTCAAAACTTACCAGATCGGCGGGCCTGAGAATTACGGCTGATAATAACCTACGCCGAGGTCGTTTTCTTTGCGAGTACGGGCAATCACCGATTCCGGTGTTTCTGCCACGCGCAGACCCATTTCATCTTCAGTACGCACCACTTTACCGCGCAGGGAGTTCGGGTAGACGTCGGTAATTTCTACATCGACGAATTTACCAATCATATCCGGCGTGCCTTCGAAGTTGACCACACGGTTATTTTCGGTTCGTCCTGAAAGCTCCATGATGTTCTTACGCGAAGTCCCTTCTACCAGAATACGCTGGGTGGTGCCGAGCATCCGGCGGCTCCATGCCATCGCTTGCTGATTAATGCGCTCTTGCAGAATATACAGACGCTGCTTCTTCTCTTCTTCCGACACGTCATCAACCATATCGGCGGCTGGCGTGCCCGGACGTGCGGAGAAGATAAAGCTGTAGCTCATGTCGAAATTGACGTCGGCAATCAGCTTCATCGTTTTCTCGAAGTCTTCGGTAGTTTCGCCAGGGAAGCCAACGATGAAGTCAGAACTGATTTGAATATCCGGGCGCGCCGCACGCAGTTTACGGATGATCGCTTTGTACTCCAGCGCCGTGTGGGTACGTCCCATCAGATTAAGGATGCGATCGGAACCGCTCTGTACCGGCAGATGCAGGAAACTCACCAGCTCCGGCGTGTCGCGATACACTTCGATGATATCGTCGGTGAATTCGATCGGATGGCTGGTGGTAAAGCGAATACGATCGATCCCGTCGATCGCTGCAACCAGACGCAGCAGATCGGCAAATGTTCCTGTGGTGCCGTCGTAGTTCTCACCACGCCAGGCATTCACGTTCTGACCGAGCAGGTTAACTTCACGCACGCCCTGAGCCGCAAGCTGGGCGATCTCAAACAGAATATCGTCGGAAGGACGGCTTACCTCTTCACCACGGGTGTAAGGCACCACACAGTAGGTGCAATATTTATTGCAGCCTTCCATGATGGAGACAAACGCGGTCGGCCCTTCGGCGCGCGGTTCCGGCAGACGGTCGAACTTCTCGATTTCCGGGAAGCTGATATCTACAACCGGGCTGCGGTTACCGCGTACGGAGTTAATCATCTCCGGTAGGCGGTGCAGCGTTTGCGGTCCGAAAATAATATCGACATAGTGGGCGCGCTGGCGAATGTGGTCGCCTTCCTGCGAAGCCACACAGCCACCGACGCCGATAATCAGGTCTGGATTCTTCTCTTTTAACAGTTTCCAGCGACCCAACTGATGGAAGACTTTTTCCTGAGCCTTCTCGCGGATTGAGCAGGTGTTCAGCAGCAGCACATCCGCTTCTTCCGCCACGTCGGTCAGTTGATAGCCGTGGGTGGCATCCAGCAGATCGGCCATCTTCGATGAATCGTACTCGTTCATCTGACAGCCCCAGGTTTTAATATGGAGTTTTTTGGTCATCGACTTGCTCTTGCGAAATAGTAGCCAGGAATGCAGGGCGCATAGTGTAATGCTTTGCTGCCGTTGTGACCAGTATGAGCGTTATCAGCCCTTGGGGGTAAAAATCCTGTAAACTTAAAGCATATTGCTAACAGGATGATTGACCATGACAAATCAACCAACGGAAATTGCCATTGTCGGCGGAGGAATGGTCGGCGGCGCACTGGCGCTGGGACTGGCACAGCACGGATTTTCGGTAACGGTTATCGAACATGCCCAGCCCGCGCCGTTTGTTGCTGATAGCCAACCGGATGTGCGGATCTCGGCGATCAGCGCGGCTTCGGTATCATTACTTAAAGGTTTAGGCGTCTGGGACGCGGTACAGGCTATGCGTTGCCATCCTTATCGCAAACTGGAAACCTGGGAGTGGGAAACGGCGCATGTGGTGTTTGACGCCGCCGAGCTAAAATTGCCGTTGCTTGGCTATATGGTGGAAAACACCGTCCTGCAACAGGCGCTGTGGCAGGCGCTGGAAGCGCATCCGAAAGTGACGTTGCGTGTACCGACTTCGCTGATTGCATTGCATCGCGACAATGATCTTCAGGTGCTGGAACTGAAGGGCGGTGAAGTGATCCACGCGAAGCTGGTGATTGGTGCCGACGGCGCAAATTCGCAGGTGCGGCAGATGGCGGGAATTGGCGTTCATGCCTGGCAGTATGCGCAGTCGTGTATGTTGATTAGCGTGCAGTGTGAGAATGATCCTGGTGACAGCACCTGGCAGCAGTTTACCCCGAACGGACCACGTGCATTTTTGCCGTTGTTTGATAACTGGGCATCGCTGGTGTGGTACGACTCACCAGCACGTATTCGCCAGTTGCAGAATATGAATATGGCGCAATTACAGGCAGAAATCGCCAAACATTTCCCATCACGTCTGGGTTATGTGACACCACTTGCCGCAGGCGCGTTTCCGCTGACACGTCGCCATGCGTTGCAGTATGTGCAGCCGGGGCTTGCACTGGTGGGCGATGCCGCGCATACCATCCATCCGCTGGCGGGGCAGGGGGTGAATCTTGGTTATCGTGATGTCGATGCCCTGATTGATGTTCTGGTGAATGCTCGCAGTCATGGGGAAGCATGGGCCAGTTATCCGATCCTCAAGCGTTACCAGATGCGGCGCATGGCGGATAACTTCATTATGCAGAGCGGTATGGATCTGTTTTATGCCGGATTCAGCAATAATCTGCTGCCGCTGCGTTTTGTGCGTAATCTCGGGTTAATGGCGGCAGAACGTGCAGGAGTGCTGAAACGTCAGGCGCTGAAGTATGCGTTAGGATTGTAGTTTCACAATATTGCCGGATGCATACCAACCGTAGGTCGGATAAGACGCGTCAGCGTCGCATCCGACATTGAAGGATAAGGCGTGTCAGTATCACATTCGACATTGAATATATGCAGAAAAGCAAAAAGCTCGCCGAAGCGAGCTTTTTTAATATGGCTGGGGTACGAGGATTCGAACCTCGGAATGCCGGAATCAGAATCCGGTGCCTTACCGCTTGGCGATACCCCAATTGTGCATTCAGCAAAGAACGCTTTTAAATTTGGCTGGGGTACGAGGATTCGAACCTCGGAATGCCGGAATCAGAATCCGGTGCCTTACCGCTTGGCGATACCCCAACAAATTGGTTTTTGAATTTGCCGAACTTGTTCGACACATTCAGAATTTGGTGGCTACGACGGGATTCGAACCTGTGACCCCATCATTATGAGTGATGTGCTCTAACCAACTGAGCTACGTAGCCAGATTGTTTCTTCGATGGCTGGGGTACCTGGATTCGAACCAGGGAATGCCGGTATCAAAAACCGGTGCCTTACCGCTTGGCGATACCCCAATAACCGGGCGGTGAACCGCTTACTCGAAGAAGATGGCTGGGGTACCTGGATTCGAACCAGGGAATGCCGGTATCAAAAACCGGTGCCTTACCGCTTGGCGATACCCCAACAAATTTCTTACAGAATGGAGAACTTCAAACTATATCATTGCCAGCCGAGGTGGCTAACTTACAGCCTGGAGATACCCCATCCGTACAACGCTTTCTGGTGAATGGTGCGGGAGGCGAGACTTGAACTCGCACACCTTGCGGCGCCAGAACCTAAATCTGGTGCGTCTACCAATTTCGCCACTCCCGCAAAAAGATGGTGGCTACGACGGGATTCGAACCTGTGACCCCATCATTATGAGTGATGTGCTCTAACCAACTGAGCTACGTAGCCATCTTTTTTTTCGCGATACCTTATCGGCGTTGCGGGGCGCATTATGCGTATAGAGCCTTGCAGCGTCAACCTCTTTTTCAAGGAAAATTGCGCGAAACTGACTGTTTGGTTAGGTTGCGAACAGCGTGGCGCTATATTCGTCAATTATTGTTTACTTTGTGTTTTTCTCTGCCGTTTCGTTGTGCAGGATGAAATTCGGAATTCAACAATGGTGCCGGGAAATTAATCTATGAAATACTGGCCCGTTGCAACAGGACAGGGCAGGGATCGCTACGCCTGCATCTCTGCCACCACTTCAGGCGATTTATTGAGGGAATAATATGCTGCGTTTTATAACTGCCTTGATGGGTGCTTTATTACTTATGCAATCTGCGTTTGCCGATACTACCCGACCAGAAATCGGTAAATATGTCTTTGGCTATCGTGGGCAGGAAGGGGCGATGGTGTGGGTGATGCGGATTGGTCCGAAAACGGCAAATGAAGCTCTCGTCCAGGTATCGCATGTTGATAATGACATTGATGGTCAGATTTTTCTCTGTAAAGTGAAAGCCTTACAGGAAGGTGAAAAATCCTATTCCACGGTAATTAAAGGTGAATCTTTTGAGTTGTTGCGTCTGAAAGGGGGGAATGGAAGCTTGCATATCCCTGATGAACAGGCAACCTGGTCAGTAGCTTACAGTAATGAGCTTTCTGACAGCGATGTGGCTAACCCGGAATATTTCCTCACTGCATATCAAAAGCAACTGGCGGGTAAATAATAGAAAATGCCCCAGATTTCTCCGGGGCAGTACCACTTTTCTTACTTATACGCCGACTGGTGAACACCAACCGCGCGACCAGATGGATCGTCCATTTTCTTGAACGCCTCATCCCACTCAATCGCTTTAGCGGAAGAACAAGCGACGGAAGGACCGCCTGGCACGCACTCAGCGGCGCTCGGAAGCGGGAACAGTTCTTCAAAGATCTCCCGGTACAGATACGCTTCTTTTGAGGTCGGCGTGTTGTACGGGAAGCGGAAGCGGGCAGTTTCCAGTTGCTGATCAGAAACCTGCTGCGCCGCCACTTCTTTCAGAGTGTCTATCCAACTGTAACCGACGCCATCGGAAAACTGCTCTTTCTGCCGCCAGGCCACGCTCGCGGGTAGATACGCTTCAAAACATTCACGCAGGATGTGTTTTTCCATCTTGCCGTTACCGCACATTTTATCCTGCGGGTTAATACGCATCGCCACGTCGAGGAATTTCTTGTCGAGGAACGGAACGCGCGCTTCCACGCCCCAGGCCGACATCGCTTTGTTGGCGCGCGCGCAGTCATACATATGCAGGGCCAGCAGTTTACGCACCGTTTCTTCATGCAGTTCTTTAGCGTTTGGCGCTTTGTGGAAGTATAGATAACCGCCAAACACTTCGTCAGAACCTTCACCGGACAGCACCATTTTAATGCCCATCGCCTTGATCTTACGCGACATTAAATACATCGGTGTTGAAGCGCGAATAGTGGTCACATCATAGGTTTCGATGTGGTAAATCACATCGCGGATGGCGTCCAGACCTTCCTGTACAGTGAAGTGAATTTCGTGATGCACTGTGCCCAGATGGTTTGCTACTTCCTGGGCTGCTTTCAGGTCTGGAGAACCCGGCAGACCTACAGCAAAGGAGTGCAGCTGCGGCCACCAGGCTTCAGAGCGTTCCTGATCTTCCACGCGACGGGCGGCATATTTTTTGGTAATAGCGGAAATAATTGAGGAATCCAGACCACCTGAGAGCAGCACACCGTAAGGCACATCAGACATCAGATGGCTTTTAACGGAATCTTCCAGTGCCTGACGCAGCTCGTTTTTGTCGGTCACGTTATCTTTCACCGCATCGTAGTCGAACCAGTCGCGATGATAATAAGAACGGATTTCGCCGTCCTGACTCCATAAATAGCTCCCCGCCGGGAACTCTTTAATCGTGCGGCATACTGGCACGAGGGCTTTCATTTCTGAGGCCACATACAGCTGACCGTGTTCGTCATAACCCATATACAGTGGGATGATCCCCAGATGGTCGCGACCAATCAGGTAGGCATCTTTTTCGCTGTCGTACAGGGCAAAAGCGAACATGCCCTGCAAGTCGTCGAGAAATTCCGGCCCTTTTTCCTGATACAGCGCGAGGATCACTTCGCAGTCAGACCCGGTCTGGAACTGGTAACGATCGCCATATTCGGCGCGTAAGGCCTGGTGGTTGTAGATTTCACCGTTTACCGCCAGTACGTGAGTTTTTTGTTGGTTGTAGAGAGGTTGCGCCCCCGCGTTAACGTCAACAATTGACAGACGTTCGTGGGCGAGAATGGCGTTATCGCTGGCATAAATACCGGACCAGTCCGGGCCGCGATGACGCATCAGGCGTGACAGCTCGAGCGCTTTCTTACGCAGCTCAACTGCGTCTGTTTTGATATCGAATACGCCAAAAATTGAACACATAACCTTCTCCGTTAACCTGGTATTTGTTGCTTGTTGTGTTTGCTTGTTTAAAAAAATGCCGCAAAGCAGCACTGTGCGCAAGCGATTTGGCGGTGGAAAAATAAAAAACGTAATGGCGATTGCTGATTGATGAAAAAGGATAGGGTGTGGTGGCGTATTTATTGATGGATCGATAATTTTTTGCGGGTTTTATTGAATGGATATATTTGGGGGGATAAGAAACCAAATTGCTGACAAAGTGCGCTTTGTTCATGCTGGATGCGGCATGAACGCCTTGTCTGGCCTACAAAAGCATGAAAATTCAATATATTGAAGGAGCTGCGTGGGCCTGATAAGCGTAGCGCATCAGGCTGTTTGGCGTTTGTCATCAATATCAACCACGCCCTGAGACGTGGTTGCTATTCAGATAACGTCGATTTCAGCGACCGACGGGTAAATCCAGCTGGGGCGGAACGGCATACTGTCGATATCGTCAAGCGACGAAACGCCGGAGAGTACCAGAATCGTTTCCAGACCGGCCTGGAAGCCCGCCAGAATATCGGTACGCAGGTTATCGCCGACAATCACCGTTTCTTCCGAGTGGGCCTGCATTTTGTTTAATGCCGCGCGGATGATCCACGGGCTGGGCTTACCAACATAGAACGGTTTACGCCCGGAAATTTTCTCAATGCCTGCACACAGTGCGCCACAAGCAGGATAAAAACCGCGTCCGTGGGTATCCGGGTTGGTCGCGATAAATCGTGCACCGTTAGCGACGAAATAGGCTGCTTTATGCATCATTTCCCAGTTATAGGAGCGCGTTTCGCCAACAATCACAAAGTCAGGATTCACATCGGTAATGGTGAAACCCGCTTTGTACAGCTCATGGATAAGCGCGCCCTCGCCCACCACATAGGCTTTCTTGCCTTCCTGGCGACGCAGGAAATCGGCGGTCGCCATCGCGGAGGTATAAAACACGCTGTCTGGCACATCGACACCAGCCGTGGCAAAGCGGTTCGCCAGATCTTGCCCGGTCTGCGAAGGATAGTTGGTCAGCAACACCAGCGGCAGGCCTTTATCCATAATCCCGTGCAAAAATTCCGCTGCACCCGGTACGGCGACATTATCGTGCATCAGCACGCCGTCGATATCGCAAATTACATTTTTAATGGTCATGGACTACCCAGAATATTGACAACAATAAGCGCCACTATAAAAGCACATTAATTTTCCAGCAAATGCTGGAGCAAAATACCGTTGAGCATGGCGCGTTTTACCAGCGCAAAAGCGCCGATTGCCGAGCGGTGATCCAGCTCAGAACGCACCACTGGCAGATTAGTGCGAAACGCTTTCAGCGCCTGGGTATTAATGCAGCTTTCAATAGCAGGGAGCAGCACTTTATCGGCTTCGGTTATCTCACCGGCAATGACAATTTTTTGCGGATTAAATAAGTTGATAGCAATGGCGATGGTTTTGCCCAGATGACGACCAACATACTCAATCACTTCCGACGCCAGGCTATCGCCTTTGTTCGCGGCTTTGCAGATAGTTTTGATGGTGCAGTCGTCCAGCGGTACACGACTCTGGTAGCCCTGCTTTAACAGATTCAACACCCGTTGTTCAATGGCAGCGTTGGCGGCGATAGTTTCCAGGCAGCCAAAGTTGCCGCAGTGGCAGCGTTCCCCCAACGGTTCGACCTGAATATGACCAATTTCACCGACGTTGCCGTTGCGACCGATAAAAATGCGCCCGTTAGAGATAATCCCGGCTCCGGTTCCGCGATGCACACGCACCAGAATGGAGTCTTCGCAATCCTGGCTTGCACCGAAGTAGTGCTCTGCCAGTGCCAGACTGCGGATATCGTGACCGACAAAACAGGTCACTTTAAAACGTTCTTCCAGTGCTTCTACCAGTCCCCAGTTTTCTACCTGAATATGCGGCATGTAATGAATTTTGCCGCTGTCCGGGTCAACAAGTCCTGGCAGGATCACGGAAATGGCGATCAGCTCTCGCAGCTTGCGCTGGTAGCTATCAATAAACTGAGCAATGGCATTCAGCAGGGCGTGTTCCAGCGTCTGCTGGGTACGTTCAGGCAGCGGGTAATGTTCTTCAGCCAGCACTTTGCTGCTGAGATCGAACAGGGTGATGGTGGCGTCATGACGACCAAGCCGTACGCCGATTGCGTGAAAATTGCGGGTTTCGGTGATGATGGAGATAGCGCGGCGGCCCCCGGTGGAGGCCTGCTGATCAACTTCTTTGATCAACCCGCGTTCGATAAGTTGACGCGTAATTTTAGTTACGCTGGCAGGGGCAAGCTGGCTTTGCTCGGCGATCTGAATTCGCGAGATTGGCCCGTACTGGTCAATCAGGCGATAAACCGCCGCGCTGTTAAGCTGTTTTACGAGATCAACATTACCTATCTGAGCTTGTCCGCCTGGTGTCATACTTTCTCTTATTGAGTTACGACCTCGTTGCCGTTAACGATGGTCTTAGTGATTTTAAAATCTGGTGTGAATGCGGTCAGGTTGGCCACTTTACCTTCGCCAAGAGTGCCGAGACGCTTTTCAACGCCAATGGCACGTGCCGGATAGAGCGTCGCCATACGTAAAACTTCATCCAGTGCGATACCGCAATGTTCGACCAGATTACGCACGCCTTCAATCATGGTTAAGGATGAACCGCTTAACGTGCCGTTCTCATCCACACAAAGCCCGTTACGGTAGTATATTGTTTTACCCGCAAAAATGAACTGTTCAATATTGGCCCCGGCAGGCGCAGTGGCGTCTGTAACCAGACACAGCTTGTCGCCTTTCAGGCGTTTGGCATTGCGAATATTGGCATAATCTACGTGCAGGCCATCGGCGATAATACCGCAATAAATGTCTGCCTCATCAAGAACTGCGCCCGCCAAACCCGGTTCGCGACCTGTAATATACGGCATCGCGTTGTACAGATGAGTGGCAAAGGTAATACCCGCGCGGAAACCGGCTTTTGCTTCTTTCAACGTCGCGTTGGAGTGACCGGCAGACACCACAATTCCGGCATTTGCCAGTTTGCTGATCACTTCTGCAGGCACCATTTCCGGCGCCAGAGTGACTTTGGTGATCACATCTGCATTTTCGCAAAGGAAATCAACCAGTGCAGCATCGGGCTTACGCACAAAATTCGGATTATGGGTGCCTTTTTTCACCAGATTCAGCCACGGACCTTCCAGATGCAGACCTAATGCCTGATTCGGATGTTTTGCCAGATACTCACGCATTACGTGCACGCCCTGTTTCATCAGGTCATCGCTGGTGGTGATGAGTGTCGGCAGATAGTTAGTACAGCCTGATTTCTCATTGGCTTTCTGCATGATTTCCAGCGTTTCCACGCTGACGGCTTCAGCGGTATCGTTGAATTGCACGCCGCCGCAGCCGTTTAGCTGCACATCGATAAAACCGGGGGAGAGAATGGCCCCGTTCAGTGAACGTTGTTCGATCCCTGACGGCAGTTCCGCTACCGGGCAGACGCTTTTAATTAAGCCATCAGCGATAACAACCGCATGGTCATCAAGAAATTCATGGCTGGTAAAAATCCGGCCCTGGGTTAATGCATACATTCCGACCCCCCGATTTCAAAAATAATATTGCCCTGAGCAAGATGTCAGGGCAGGGATAACAATTACAGACCTTTGATATTTTCTGCTTCTAATTCATTGAAATATCTTAAGGTCTTCACTTTCAGCTCCATGGTGGAAGGCTCATCGCATACCATGATGGCTTTTGGATGCAGTTGCAGGCAGCTAATGGTCCACATATGGTTAACACAACCTTCAACCGCAGCCTGTAACGCCAGCGCTTTCTGGCTGCCCAGTACCAGAATCATTACTTCTTCGGCATCCAGCAGTGTACCCACACCGACGGTCAGCGCATATTTTGGTACCTGATTTACGTCATTATCAAAGAAGCGAGAGTTAGCAACGCGGGTATCGTGGGTCAGGGTCTTGATACGGGTACGAGAGGCCAGAGAAGAAGCAGGTTCGTTAAATGCGATATGACCGTCGTTACCGACACCGCCCATAAACAGATGAATTTTTCCGTAAGAGCGGATTTTCTCTTCATACTGGCGGCACTCAGCGTCGATGTCCGGGGCATTGCCATTGAGGAGGTTAATGTTTTCTGCTGGAATATCAACGTGATCGAAGAAGTTACGGTGCATAAAGCTGTAGTAGCTCTCTGGATGCTCTTTCGGCAAACCGACATATTCGTCCATGTTGAAGGTGACAACGTGCTTAAAGCTGACCTGGCCTGCTTTATGCATTTCGACTAACGCTTTATAGGTGGTCATCGGCGTGCCGCCAGTCGGCAGGCCAAGCACAAACGGACGATCGGCAGTTGGTTTGAACGCATTGATACGATTGACGATATGGCGGGCAGCCCATTTGCCGACCTGTTCAGCGGTAGTCAGGGGGATCAGTCTCATTATTCACCTCAATAAGTAAAATGTAAGCCGTTGGCGGATTAGGCATCTTTAAGCGTAACCTGGATTTGCGCAGACAGGCGTCAATCCGACCTGATTTTTTGAATAATAAAATAAGTTTTCTGGTTTAGCCAGTAAAAGGGAGTGATGATAACGATATTTGGTGACAAAACTCACAAAAGACACGCGTTTAATTTGCGATACGAATTAAATTTTCACACACTCTGTAGCAGATGATCTAACAATCTGATTACAGAACATCGACAGTAAAAATTGCAGCAAAATAAAAAAACGGCTTTAAACGAGCCAAATAGGGGTCTCGTAGGGGGAATAAGATGAATATTTTAGGTTTTTTCCAGCGACTCGGTAGGGCGTTACAGCTCCCTATCGCGGTGCTGCCGGTGGCGGCGCTGTTGCTGCGATTCGGTCAGCCAGATTTACTTAACGTTGCGTTTATTGCCCAGGCGGGCGGCGCTATTTTTGACAACCTTGCGCTAATTTTCGCCATCGGCGTGGCATCCAGTTGGTCCAAAGACAGTGCAGGTGCGGCGGCGCTGGCGGGTGCAGTCGGTTACTTTGTGTTAACCAAAGCCATGGTCACCATCAACCCAGAAATTAATATGGGCGTACTGGCAGGTATCATTACCGGTCTGGTCGGTGGTGCAGCCTATAACCGTTGGTCTAATATCAAACTGCCGGACTTCCTGAGCTTCTTCGGCGGCAAACGCTTTGTTCCTATCGCAACCGGCTTCTTCTGTCTGGTGCTGGCAGCCATTTTTGGTTATGTCTGGCCGCCGGTGCAGCACGCTATCCATGCAGGCGGCGAATGGATCGTTTCCGCAGGCGCGCTGGGTTCCGGTATTTTTGGTTTCATCAACCGTCTGCTGATCCCAACCGGTCTGCATCAGGTACTGAACACCATCGCCTGGTTCCAGATTGGTGAATTCACCAACGCGGCGGGTACGGTATTCCACGGCGACATCAACCGCTTCTACGCGGGCGACGGCACGGCGGGGATGTTCATGTCCGGCTTCTTCCCAATCATGATGTTCGGTCTGCCGGGCGCGGCGCTGGCAATGTACTTCGCTGCGCCGAAAGAGCGTCGCCCGATGGTTGGCGGGATGCTGCTTTCTGTTGCGATTACCGCGTTCCTGACCGGTGTGACTGAGCCGCTGGAATTCCTGTTCATGTTCCTTGCTCCGCTGTTGTACCTTCTGCATGCATTGCTGACGGGTATTAGCCTGTTTGTGGCAACGCTGCTGGGTATCCATGCGGGCTTCTCCTTCTCTGCGGGCGCTATCGACTACGCGTTGATGTATAACCTGCCGGCAGCCAGCCAGAACGTCTGGATGCTGCTGGTGATGGGCGTTGTTTTCTTCGCTATCTACTTTGTGGTGTTCAGTGTGGTTATTCGCATGTTTAACCTGAAAACACCGGGTCGTGAAGACAAAGAAGACGAGATTGTTACAGAAGAAGCCAACAGCAATACCGAAGAAGGTCTGACTCAACTGGCCACCAACTATATTGCTGCAGTGGGCGGTACTGACAACCTGAAAGCGATTGATGCCTGTATTACCCGTCTGCGCCTGACGGTTAACGATTCTGCGCGCGTCAACGATGCAATGTGCAAACGTCTGGGCGCTTCTGGTGTAGTGAAACTGAATAAACAGACTATTCAGGTGATTGTCGGTGCGAAAGCGGAATCTATCGGCGATGCGATGAAGAAAGTTGTTGCCCGTGGCCCGATAGCGGCTGCGTCTGCTGAAGCTGTAACTGCAACCGTCGCTCCTGTAGTAAAACCGCAGGCCGTACCAAACGCGGTGTCTGTCGCGGAGCTGGTATCGCCGATTACCGGTGATGTTGTGGCGCTGGAGCAGGTTCCTGACGAAGCATTTGCCAGCAAAGCGGTGGGTGATGGTGTAGCGGTGAAACCGACGGATAAAATCGTCGTATCGCCAGCCGCAGGGACAATCGTGAAAATTTTCAACACCAACCATGCTTTCTGTCTGGAAACCGAAAAAGGCGCGGAGATCGTCGTCCACATGGGGATCGACACCGTAGCGCTGGAAGGTAAAGGCTTTAAACGTCTGGTGGAAGAGGGCGCGCAGGTAAGCGCAGGGCAACCGATTCTGGAAATGGATCTGGATTACCTGAATGCTAACGCCCGCTCGATGATTAGCCCGGTGGTTTGCAGCAATATTGACGATTTCAGCGGCCTTATCATTAAAGCCCAGGGCCATGTTGTGGCGGGTCAAACGCCACTGTATGAAATCAAAAAGTAATCAGCTTTATGCCTGATGCGATGCTGGTGCGTCTTATCAGGCCTACAAAAGCTCTGTGTAGGTTGGATAAGACGCTTAAGCGTCGCATCTAACAATGACACAGGAATGGCAAAAGCGGCGGATATCATCTTCGCCGCTTTTTTTTTCATCAATCATCCCCATAATCTTTGTCAGATTATCAATTTTAAAAAACTAACAGTTGTCAGCCTGTCCCGCTTATAAGATCATACGCCGTTATACGTTGTTTACGCTTTGAGGAATCCACGATGAGTGAGGCAGAAGCCCGCCCGACTAACTTTATTCGTCAGATCATCGATGAAGATCTGGCCAGTGGTAAGCACACCACAGTACATACCCGTTTCCCGCCGGAGCCGAATGGCTATCTGCATATTGGTCATGCGAAATCTATCTGCCTGAACTTTGGGATCGCCCAGGACTATAAAGGTCAGTGCAACCTGCGTTTCGACGACACTAACCCGGTAAAAGAAGATATCGAGTACGTTGAGTCGATCAAAAACGACGTTGAGTGGTTAGGTTTTCACTGGTCTGGTAACGTCCGTTACTCCTCTGATTATTTTGATCAACTCCACGCCTATGCGATCGAATTGATTAATAAAGGCCTGGCATATGTCGATGAGCTGACGCCAGAGCAGATTCGCGAATACCGTGGCACCCTGACGCAGCCGGGTAAAAACAGCCCGTACCGCGATCGTAGTGTTGAAGAGAACCTGGCGCTGTTCGAAAAAATGCGCACCGGTGGTTTTGAAGAAGGTAAAGCCTGCCTGCGCGCGAAAATCGACATGGCGTCGCCGTTTATCGTGATGCGCGATCCGGTGCTGTACCGCATTAAATTTGCTGAACACCACCAGACCGGCAACAAGTGGTGCATCTACCCGATGTACGACTTCACTCACTGCATCAGCGATGCGCTGGAAGGTATTACACACTCCCTGTGTACGCTGGAGTTCCAGGACAACCGTCGTCTGTACGACTGGGTTCTGGACAACATCACCATTCCTGTTCATCCGCGCCAGTACGAATTTTCGCGTCTGAATCTGGAATACACCGTGATGTCCAAGCGTAAGCTGAACCAGTTGGTGACCGACAAGCACGTAGAAGGCTGGGATGACCCGCGTATGCCGACCATTTCCGGTCTGCGTCGTCGTGGTTACACTGCGGCTTCTATTCGTGAGTTCTGCAAACGCATCGGCGTGACCAAGCAGGACAACACCATTGAGATGGCGTCGCTGGAATCCTGCATCCGCGAAGATCTCAACGAAAACGCCCCGCGCGCAATGGCGGTTATCGATCCGGTGAAACTGGTTATCGAAAACTATCAGGGCGAAGGCGAAATGGTCACCATGCCGAACCATCCGAACAAACCGGAAATGGGTAGCCGTCAGGTGCCGTTTAGCGGTGAGATTTGGATCGATCGCGCAGATTTCCGCGAAGAAGCCAACAAGCAGTACAAGCGTCTGGTGCTGGGTAAAGAAGTGCGTCTGCGTAATGCTTACGTGATTAAAGCGGAACGCGTGGAGAAAGATGCCGAAGGCAATATCACCACCATCTTCTGTACCTACGATGCCGATACTTTAAGCAAAGATCCGGCAGATGGTCGTAAAGTGAAAGGCGTTATCCACTGGGTAAGCGCGGCACATGCGCTGCCAGTTGAAATTCGCCTGTACGACCGTCTGTTCAGTGTACCGAACCCAGGGGCTGCGGATGATTTCCTGTCGGTGATTAACCCGGAATCGCTGGTGATCAAACAGGGCTTTGCTGAACCGTCGCTGAAAGATGCGGTAGCGGGTAAAGCATTCCAGTTTGAGCGTGAAGGTTACTTCTGCCTCGACAGTCGCCATTCCACTACGGAGAAACCGGTATTTAACCGCACCGTGGGTCTGCGTGATACCTGGGCGAAAGTCGGCATGTAATTTGAAGTATTCATAGGCCGGATAGGGCGTTTACGCCGTATCCGGCATGAACAAAACGCACTTTATCAACAATCCAAAACGCCGCGTTCTGCGGCGTTTTCTCTATTTTTCCTCGCAAATTAATACCGTGTCGTTATTTATTCATAAATAAAATTAGCAACTAATGATATATACATGTTGAAAATGTTATTGCCTTAATTCAACGTAAATCCTCGTATTTCCCTCTATATACTTTTTTATAACGAACTTAAGCCTTGTAACAAAAAACATCAAAATATGTGCGGTTGCTCATGTTCTTACATTCTCGTTACAGAAAGAGATTGATAATTCGCGTCGCGAAAAATAGTCTGTCCCTGTAGTCGGCGAGACCTTTCTCAACGCTACTTTTTTAATTTTTATTTTTTTCGCTGTTCACCTTTGGTGCAGCAATTTATACGTCAAAGAGGATTAACCCATGCGTACGTTTAGTGGCAAACGTAGTACGCTGGCGCTGGCTATTGCCGGTGTTACAGCAATGTCGGGCTTTGTGGCAATGCCAGAGGCTCGCGCCGAAGGATTCTTCGAAGATTCAACCTTAACCGGCGGTATCTATTACTGGCAGCGTGAACGTGACCGTAAAGATGTTACCGACGGCGACAAATACAAAACCAACCTTTCTCACTCCACCTGGAACGCTAATCTCGATTTTCAGTCTGGCTATGCCGCTGATATGTTCGGTCTGGATATTGCCGCGTTTACAGCGATTGAAATGGCGGAAAACGGCGACAGCTCTCACCCGAACGAAATCGCGTTTTCAAAAAGTAATAAAGCCTATGACGAAGACTGGTCCGGCGATAAAAGCGGTATAAGTCTGTATAAAGCGGCGGCTAAATTTAAATACGGTCCGGTGTGGGCGAGGGCAGGTTACATTCAGCCAACTGGTCAAACGCTGTTAGCGCCGCACTGGAGTTTTATGCCAGGCACCTATCAGGGGGCGGAAGCTGGGGCTAATTTTGATTATGGCGATGCTGGTGCGTTGAGTTTCTCTTACATGTGGACCAACGAATATAAAGCGCCGTGGCATCTGGAAATGGATGAGTTTTATCAGAACGATAAAACCACCAAAGTCGACTATCTGCACTCCCTTGGCGCGAAGTACGACTTCAAAAATAATTTCGTACTGGAAGCGGCGTTTGGTCAGGCGGAAGGCTATATCGATCAGTATTTTGCTAAAGCCAGCTACAAATTTGATATCGCCGGTAGCCCGTTAACCACCAGCTACCAGTTCTACGGTACACGCGACAAAGTTGACGATCGCAGCGTCAACGATCTTTATGACGGTACAGCATGGTTGCAGGCGTTGACCTTTGGCTACCGGGCGGCTGATGTCGTCGATTTACGTCTGGAAGGCACCTGGGTTAAAGCCGACGGTCAGCAGGGATACTTCCTGCAACGTATGACTCCAACCTATGCTTCCTCTAATGGTCGCCTGGATATCTGGTGGGATAACCGTTCTGACTTTAACGCCAACGGTGAAAAAGCGGTCTTCTTCGGCGCGATGTATGACCTGAAAAACTGGAATCTTCCTGGCTTCGCCATCGGCGCTTCTTATGTTTACGCATGGGATGCTAAACCCGCGACCTGGCAGAGTAACCCGGATGCGTACTACGACAAGAACCGGACTATTGAAGAGTCTGCGTACAGCCTGGATGCGGTCTACACCATTCAGGACGGTCGAGCCAAAGGCACGATGTTCAAACTGCACTTCACCGAATACGACAACCACTCCGACATCCCAAGTTGGGGTGGTGGTTACGGCAACATCTTCCAGGATGAGCGTGACGTGAAATTTATGGTGATCGCACCGTTCACTATCTTCTGATGCCAGACGCGGCAGGCATTTTGCCTGCCGCCCGTTTGAGGAGTTCGCTATGAAAAAATTAATTCTCATCGCCATAATGGCATCGGGGCTGGTGGCCTGCGCGCAGTCGACAGCACCAAAGGAAGATAGCCATCTGAAAGAAGCTTACAGCGCCTGTATCAATACCGCGCAAGGTTCGCCGGAAAAAATTGAAGCCTGTCAGAGCGTGTTAAACGTACTGAAGAAAGAGAAACAACATCAACAGTTTGCCGAACAAGAAAGTGTTCGCGTGCTGGATTATCAGCAGTGCATTCAGGCAACGCAAACCGGTAATGACCAGGCGGTGAAAGCCGATTGCGATAAGGTCTGGCAGGAAATTCGCAGTAATAACGCTACGCAGTAAAAACTGAAAAGCGAGGGCTGTCACTCTCGCTTTTTCTTGTTTCCCTTGTATCAAAAAGCCAACCCGCAGGTTGGCTTTTCTCGTTCGTTCAGGCTGGCTTATTTGCCTTCGTGCGCATGCTCATCTTCGCGGCAATCGCCTTCGGCGCAGTGACCGTAAAGATAGAGGCTATGGTTAGTCAGGCGAATGCCATGTTTCGCGGCGATTTCACGTTGACGCGCTTCGATGGAATCATCACTAAATTCGATAACCTTGCCGCAGTCGAGGCAGATCAGGTGATCGTGGTGGTGTTGCTGGGTCAGTTCAAATACGGATTTGCCGCCTTCAAAATTGTGGCGGGTGACGATACCTGCGTCGTCAAACTGGTTCAGTACGCGGTATACCGTAGCCAGACCAATTTCTTCACCCATATCGATCAGACGTTTGTACAAATCTTCCGCACTGACGTGATGGTTGTCCGGCTCCTGAAGAACTTCCAGGATTTTCAAGCGTGGAAGCGTTACTTTCAGGCCAGCTTTCTTTAGGGCGGTATTGTTATCAGTCATGCGGAATCTGTCCTGTTACTAAGCGGTTCACTTCATTAGAAGAAGTGACAGAATTTGCTCTTGAGATAATGCGTATCATTATAGAATTGCCACGCCTAAATGAAAACTACAAGTCCCTGGCAAATATTGTTAATAAAAACGTGGCACAGCTTACACTTATATCGGCAAGGCCACTTGAATACCGGGACATTGTACAGGTACAACGGCAAAAGTTACAAATTTGTAGCAATTATTTCGATTGGCATTACCTATTAATACGGCGTAGATATTGGTCTACGCCGCATCACATCAGGCATTGATAATTTCGTCGAGATGTAACTCTTCAGAAATTTGTTTTACCCATTTTTCTACGCGCTCGGCGGTCAGTTCCGGTTGACGGTCTTCGTCGATAGCCAGACCGACGAAGTGGTCATCATCTACCAGACCTTTCGATGCTTCGAAATGGTAGCCGGCAGTTGGCCAGTGACCGACGATAGTCGCGCCGCGCGGTTCGATGATGTCGCGGATGGTGCCTAACGCATCGCAGAAATATTCTGCGTAATCTTCCTGGTCGCCACAACCAAACAGCGCAACCAGTTTACCATTGAAATCAATCTCTTCGAGAGTTGGGAAAAAATCGTCCCAGTCACATTGCGCTTCGCCGTAGTACCAGGTTGGAATGCCCAGCAGCAGAATGTCATACGCTTCCAGATCTTCTTTGCTGCTTTTTGCAATGTCATGGACATCGGCAACGTCTTTACCAAGCTGTTTTTGAATCATTTTTGCGATATTTTCGGTATTACCGGTGTCGCTGCCGAAAAAGATGCCAGTGATAGCCATGAGTGAAATAACCTCTTGAAACTTATTGAAATGGGGGTGGTAAATTGCCCACGGATAAAGGCAATCATAGCAGAACAGGCAGTCTTGCGGAATCAGCAAACTTGCAGGACTGCACACTGTGCTACACGAAAATGGAAATTTAAACGATGCCCTGGCTGCGCAGCGCTGCCAACTGCTGCATCAATATCTCTTCGATCAGTTCGCTACGACTCATATTACGCGATTCTGCCAGCTCGTTCAGCGCCTCGACAGCCTCCGTGTTCAGCTTCAGTTCGACACGCTTAAGACCACGTACTTTGTCGCGTTTTAGCTGGTTGCGCTTATTAATACGCAGCTGTTCATCGCGCGAAAGCGGATTGGTTTTCGGTCGTCCCGGTCGACGCTCGTGCGCGAACAGATCTAATGTCGTACGGTCCGTTTGTTCTTTGGCCATGATCTTGGTGACTTCGGGGGAAACAATCAGCCAGGCGCTTGCCCGGATGGATAGCGCGCCATAATACAACAGCGTGAGGAGTCTCGCCAACGCCCACGCGCGGAAAGCCGCGCGGGCGCTGGGTTTTTAATCAGTTATGCTAATCATTGAGATAGCGACGGATGGCGCGCAACACCGCATCCGGTTTTTCTGCGTGTACCCAGTGACCCGCGCCTGCAATCACATGCGCCCGTGCCTGTGGAAATTGTGCCAGTAAATCAGCTCGATACTGTTCGGTGACATACGGCGAGTTGCCGCCAGGAATAAACAGCGCAGGGTGGTCCCACGCCGGAATTTTCTCCCAGCCAACAATATGTGGATATTGATCCCACAGTACCGGCACATTAAAGCGCCATTCGCCATCAACGTAAGATTTCAGCAGAAACTGAATGACTCCTTCTTCATTCAGATGCTGGCGCATCACTGCCGCTGCCTGCTGGCGTGTTTGCGCGTCGGATTCACTGACCGCATTGATGGCCGCGAAAATCTCATCGTGACGGCGTACGTGATAGTTGACCGGCGCGATATCAATCGCCACCAGTTTATCGATGCGATCGGGAGCCAGTGCAGTGAGCGCCATTACCGCTTTACCGCCCATTGAGTGACCAATAAATGTCGCCTTATCGATCTGCAACGCATCCAGGGTATCAACAAGATCCTGGGCCATCGCCGGGTAATTCATCACCGGATCTCTCAGCGAAAGACCATGGTTACGCATATCAACCTGGATGATATTGTGATCGTCTATCAGATCGCGAGCCAGTACGCCAAGATTGTCGAGGCTGCCAAACAGGCCATGGACGAGGACAATGGGAGAATTATTGTGCTGGTTTTGTGCAGTTTGCGCGCGGATATTCAATTTCATGGCAAAGTTCTTTTTTTCGCTCTGTCGGGTTAGGGTATTATGTTGACCATTGTGCCACAGGGCTGCAACAAATACGGGTTACTCCGATTTTTTCTGCATGCCAGGCTTGACGCTATCCGCTGCCGGGATTTATTCGTATACTCCCGGCAACTTGTATTCAGCTAAGACACCGCACTGGATTAAGATGAAAACGATTGAAGTTGATGATGAACTCTATAGCTATATTGCCAGCCACACTAAGCATATCGGCGAGAGCGCATCCGACATTTTACGGCGCATGTTGAAATTTTCCGCCGCATCACAGCCTGTTGCTCCGGTGACGAAAGAGGTTCGCGTTGCGTCACCTGCTATCGTCGAAGCGAAGCCGGTCAAAACGATTAAAGATAAAGTTCGCGCCATGCGTGAACTTCTGCTTTCGGACGAATACGCCGAGCAAAAACGCGCGGTAAATCGCTTTATGCTGCTGTTGTCTACACTATATTCTCTTGACGCCCAGGCGTTTGCCGAAGCAACGGAGTCGTTGCATGGCCGCACGCGCGTTTACTTTGCGGCAGATGAGCAAACGCTACTGAAAAATGGTAATCAGACCAAACCGAAACACGTGGCAGGCACGCCGTATTGGGTGATCACCAACACGAACACTGGCCGTAAATGCAGCATGATCGAACATATCATGCAGTCGATGCAATTCCCGGCGGAATTGATTGAGAAGGTTTGCGGGACAATTTAAAACAACGTTGCAGACAAAGGACAAAGCAATGGCAATCCACAATCGTGCAGGCCAACCTGCACAACAGAGTGATTTGATTAATGTCGCCCAACTGACGGCGCAATACTATGTACTGAAACCAGAAGCAGGGAATGCTGAACACGCGGTGAAATTCGGGACCTCCGGTCACCGTGGCAGTGCAGCGCGCCATAGCTTTAACGAGCCGCACATTCTGGCGATAGCCCAGGCGATTGCCGAAGAACGTGCGAAAAACGGCATCACTGGCCCTTGCTACGTGGGTAAAGATACCCATGCTCTGTCTGAACCTGCGTTCATTTCCGTCCTGGAAGTACTGGCAGCAAACGGTGTTGATGTCATTGTGCAGGAAAACAATGGCTTTACACCGACGCCTGCCGTTTCCAATGCCATTCTGGTTCACAACAAAAAAGGTGGCCCACTGGCAGATGGTATTGTGATTACGCCGTCCCATAACCCGCCGGAAGATGGTGGTATCAAATACAACCCGCCAAATGGCGGTCCGGCTGATACCAACGTCACCAAAGTGGTGGAAGACAGAGCCAACGCACTGCTGGCGGACGGCCTGAAAGGCGTGAAGCGTATCTCCCTCGACGAAGCGATGGCGTCCGGTCATGTGAGAGAACAGGATCTGGTGCAGCCATTTGTGGAAGGCCTGGCGGATATCGTTGATATGGCCGCGATTCAGAAAGCAGGTTTAACGCTGGGTGTCGATCCGCTGGGGGGGTCCGGTATCGAATACTGGAAACGTATTGGCGAGTATTACAATCTCAACCTGACCATCGTTAACGATCAGGTTGATCAAACCTTCCGCTTTATGCACCTCGACAAAGATGGCGCGATCCGTATGGATTGCTCCTCTGAATGTGCGATGGCGGGCCTGCTGGCGCTGCGTGATAAGTTCGATCTGGCGTTTGCTAACGACCCGGATTATGACCGTCACGGTATTGTCACTCCGGCTGGGTTGATGAACCCGAACCATTATCTGGCGGTGGCGATCAACTACCTGTTCCAGCATCGTCCGCAGTGGGGCAAAGATGTTGCCGTCGGTAAAACACTGGTTTCTTCCGCGATGATCGACCGTGTGGTTAACGATTTGGGCCGCAAACTGGTAGAAGTACCGGTAGGCTTCAAATGGTTTGTTGATGGCCTGTTCGACGGTAGTTTCGGCTTTGGCGGCGAAGAGAGCGCGGGTGCTTCCTTCCTGCGTTTCGACGGTACGCCGTGGTCGACCGATAAAGACGGCATCATCATGTGTCTGCTGGCGGCGGAAATTACCGCAGTCACTGGTAAGAACCCGCAGGAACACTACAACGAACTGGCAAAACGCTTTGGTGCGCCGAGCTACAACCGTTTGCAGGCAGCGGCAACCTCCGCACAGAAAGCGGCACTGTCTAAGCTGTCGCCGGAAATGGTAAGCGCCAGCACTCTGGCTGGCGACCCGATCACCGCGCGTCTGACCGCAGCACCGGGCAACGGTGCTTCTATTGGCGGTCTGAAAGTGATGACAGACAACGGCTGGTTCGCCGCGCGTCCGTCAGGCACGGAAGACGCATATAAGATCTACTGCGAAAGCTTCCTCGGTGAAGAACATCGCAAGCAGATCGAGAAAGAAGCGGTTGAGATTGTTAGCGAAGTTCTGAAAAACGCGTAATTGCGTAAAGTAATAAAAAAGGGCGATCATTCGATCGCCCTTTTTTGCTTCACTTTATTAACCGTGTTTATTTTTCAGTTCAAAACGTGGTGATACCAGGCCATACAGCGTCCAGCCGAGGAAGGTCACGATGGAGCCATACAACATGGCTTCTTCCCCGGAGGAGTAGAGCGCATAGAAGCTGTACATTGCGCCAACAAAGGCAACAAAGTTAGCCACTTTCGCTTTAGCTGCCGGAACATTAGCTGCCTTCTGAATGATCACCAGTGCCGCCATCGACAGAATATACGGGATGATATTGGTCACCACAGCCAGATTAACCAGTACGTTGAACTGACTGTTCAACGACGGGCTAATCGTCATCAGCGCCAAACCAGTCTGGATAATCACAATGGTCAACATTCCCTGAACAGGTGCGTCCACTTTTGTTACACGAGAGAAGATTTTTGGAAAGTATCCCTCATCGGCGGAAGATTTAAACACCTGAGCAATGGTGAATTGCCATCCAAGCAGCGAACCGCAGCAGGACATCACCATCAGCGCCATAATCACTTTACCGACTACCGGTGTGAACATTTGCGCGAAGGCCAGACCAAACGGCGCGGTTGAATTTGCCAGTTCCATATTTGGCACAATCCCGGCAATTACGTTGGTGGAAACGATATAAATTACCGCCGCACCTAATGTACCGCCGAGTACCGCGATCGGCACGTTACGTTCCGGGTTTTCCACCACGTCGGCATTCGCACACGCCGACTCCAGACCAAGAAATGCCCACAGCGTCATGGCGATAGAAGAACCTACCGCGCTGAAGAACGGCGCATGATGTGGGTTCCATGAATCAACATAAAGCGTTGGACTAAACCAGAACCAGCCGATAATGCACAGGCCGATCACCGGGATAATGACCCCCCACACGGTAATGCTACTGATTTGCCCGGTAATGCGCGCGCCGCCAAAGTTAGCCACGGTACATACCCACAATACAGCAATAGTGGCAAGACCGATCTGGACTGGCGAGAGTGCGGCGCCAAACAATTCAGTACCGTAACCAACGGCGGAAATAGCAATGGCGACGTTGGCAATCAGCAGCGAGACGCCGTAGGTGTAGTTTGCCATGAAGTTGCCGGATTTACCGAAAGCATATTCGGCGTAACCGCCCATACCGCCTGATTTACGGCTATACATACCGCATTTTGCGAAGGCCCAGGCCAACGCCATTGAGCCCACCGCTGTTACCAACCAGGAGATAATCGAGATCGTCCCGACTTCTGCCAGTTTGGTCGGGAGCATAATGATCCCGGAGCCCATCATGTTGACCATCGTCAGTATGGTTAACTGCACGACGCCCATCTTGTTCGCTTTAGCCTGACTCATAATTTTTCCCCTTCTGACAGGGTGCCTTGCGCATCACGAGGCTTGATGACATAGCACCAGACTTGCTTACGTCCATCATGTTCTTCGATATAGACGCCCTGTAATTCCGGTGCAAAACCAGGCAGCAGGTTGATCCCTTCTTCCAGTGCGCTGAAGTAACGCAGAACCGCACCGCCCCAGACTTCACCAGGAACAACACACAGCACTCCCGGAGGATAAGGCAGGGCGCCTTCAGCAGCGATACGACCTTCTGCATCCGGCAGGCGAACCAGTTCCACCTCACCGCGCAAGTAGGCGTAGTTGGCTTCCTGTGGATTCATACAAACGCGTGGGAAGTGTTCTTTACGGAACATCTCTTTTTGCAGTTGTTTCACATTGTGGCGGGCATACAGGTCATGCATTTCCTGACAGAGCTGACGCAAGGTATAACCGGCGTAACGTTCTTCGTGCTGTTTGTAAATAGAAGGCAGCACTTCCGCCAGTGGAGCATCTGCTTCCAACAGTTTTTCGAAACGTACCAGCAAGGCGACAAGTTGCTGCAGTTTGGCCATATCCTCCGCCGGAGTTAGCAGGAAGAGAATGGAGTTCAGATCGCATTTTTCTGGAATTACGCCATTTTCGCGCAGGAAGTTGGCGAGAATTGTTGCCGGAACGCCAAACGCCTCATATTCGCCATTACGCGCATCAATACCTGGGGTCGTCAGCAGCAGCTTGCACGGATCGACAAAATATTGGTTTTCTGCGTAGCCTTCAAAAGAATGCCAGTGTTCTCCCGGGACAAACTGGAAGAAACGCAGGTCATTGGCGATTTCTCTGGTCGGATAAGATTGCCACGGTTTGCCATCGATCAGTTCAGGTACGAATGGGCGAATATGATGGCAGTTTTCGAGGATCAGTTTGCGGGCATCGATGCCATTTGCCACACACTCCATCCACATGTTGCGACCGCTTACGCCTTCATGCATTTTGGCGTTGACATCCAGCGCGGCGAACAATGGATAGAACGGGCTGGTAGAAGCGTGCATCATGAAAGCATTATTCATGCGTTTATGTGGCACATAACGCTGTTGCCCTTTGATGTGTCTGTCTTTTTTATGAATTTGTGATGTCTGGGAAAAACCAGCCTGCTGTTTATGTACCGATTGCGTAACCAGAATGCCCGGATCGTTTTCATTGAGCTCCAGCAGCAGCGGCGAACAGTCAGCCATCATCGGGATAAATTGCTCATAGCCGACCCATGCGGAGTCAAACAGAATGTAGTCACACAGATGACCAATTTTATCCACCACCTGACGGGCGTTATAAATAGTACCGTCGTAAGTGCCTAACTGAATAACGGCGAGACGGAAAGGACGAGCCTCTTTTGCTCGTTGCGGCGCGACTTCCGCGATCAGCTCACGCAGGTAACTTTCTTCAAAACAGTGAGCGTCAATACCACCGATAAAACCATACGGGTTACGTGCAGTTTCCAGATAAACTGGTGTTGCGCCAGCCTGTAGCAACGCACCGTGGTGGTTGGATTTATGGTTATTGCGGTCAAACAACACCAGATCGCCCGGCGTCAGCAATGCGTTTAAGACCACTTTATTAGAAGATGAAGTACCGTTTAAAACGAAATAGGTTTTATCGGCATTAAAGACTTTAGCTGCATGCTGTTGTGCAATACATGGCGCACCTTCATGAATCAGCAGATCGCCCATCGCCACATCAGCGTTACACAAGTCGGAACGGAACAGCGTTTCGCCAAAATACTCTACAAACTGATTTCCTGCCGGATGACGACGGAAAAATTCGCCGCCCTGATGACCGGGGCAGTCAAACGCACTGTTGCCCTGATTGACATAATCGACCAGCGCGCGGAAGAAGGGCGGGCGCAGTTGCGTTTCATAATGACGGGCAGCAGTTTCTAACTGACGACCGTAAAACTCTTTACGCGTTTCGCAACGTTCGAAGACACCAGAAATACGAGACAGATATTTTGCAGGTACTTGCTCTTCATTTTCCGTAGCAATAAAGACGGGAATGCCGTAACCGGTAGCGTCTATTTCATCGAGTTTTCCACGCTCAACATCATTGACCGATAAAACAATGGCGGCGACGTTAATATAACGGCTTTCGTCAATATTCACGCATGTACGTTGAGTGGAAAAATAATTCTGGCAAGAACGACTAACGGCAATTTTTAATTCTGACATTTTTCATCTCTCTAATTCAGGTAATAACAGGTCCTCAATTTCTCAAAAGAGAAATCGATAACGCCGGAAAAAAAGCAAAACATTCCCCCTGATAAATAAATCAGTTATTTGCTTTTTTGCAGATGCAATAACCCTGACCAGCCCGGTAACTGGCGATACTCTTCTCGTTCAGGTTGCGAAATAGCGCACTGAATTAATAAGAGTATAAAAGGGTTAGCAGTGTATGAGCACCAGGAGATACAGGCATTAACCTGCAATGCTTAAAAACAGGGAGACCTGTATGTTGAGGTGCCCTTTAGTCAGAAGACTAGCGGGCATTAAAGAAATGAAAGTCGAAACTATTACGATGGGAAAACTTCATAATATGAGTTGTCCGCCTTATATGAGGCATGGCGCGATTATTATTTTCCATTTTCCTTTACCTTTTTCTGTATTAGTTGAAGGTAAGATTATTCTATCCAGGAAATAGCCAGAATCTGTGAAGGAGATCAACAAAAAATGATTACGTCTGAAACAATAAGCCATCAAATATAAATTGCGCCATGGTGTCCTTATATTGTTATTTAAATGTTGTAATTTTCGCTTTATATTTTCGCTAAGAAAACAAGCCTGCTAAATAATATTCTTAACAGGCCTGGTGATTATTCAGGCGTGTTTAATGAATATGCATTCACAGCATGAAACGATAGCCAATACCGGTTTCAGTAATGAAATGGCGGGGACGAGCGGGATCCTGCTCCAGTTTTTGTCGCAGGTGTCCCATATAAATACGCAAATAGTGACTGTGTTCGACAGCGTTTGGTCCCCACACCTGGTTGAGGAGCTGGCGCTGGGTGAGCACTTTTCCGGCGTTGTTGAGCAGCACTGCCAACAGGCGAAACTCGATGGGCGTTAAATGCACTTCTTCCTCGCCGCGGTGAATCAGGCGAGCAGCTAAATCGACGGTAACGTCGGAAAATGTCACTACCGGATCGGGCGCGGAGCTGGTTGAGTGGCGGCGTAACGCGACGCGCAGACGGGCCTGTAATTCGCCGATACCAAATGGTTTACTCAGATAATCATCAGCTCCGGCGTCCAGCGCGGCGATTTTGTCGCTCTCTTCACTGCGTGCGGAAAGGACAATTATCGGCACCGCGCTCCACTGGCGCAGATCGCGGATAAACTCAATCCCATCGCCATCGGGCAGACCGAGATCGAGAATAATCAAATCCGGCTTACGGGTCGCGGCTTCCAGCAATCCACGTTGCAGCGTTTCAGCTTCATAGACACGCATTCCGTCGCCTTCCAGCGCCGTGCGCAGAAAGCGACGAATAGCCTGTTCATCTTCAACAATCAGAACGTTTGTCACATATCCTCATGAAATTCTTCAAGTTCAGGAGCGGTTTGCTGGGGAAGTGTAACACGAAAACAGGCGCCGCCTTCCGGTCGGTTGAACGCGGTAATCGTGCCGCCGTGTACATCCACTATCGCCCGGCAAATTGCCAGCCCAAGCCCGACTCCCGGCACCGCCGACTCTTTATTTCCCCGGGCAAACTTATCGAAAATGGTCTGTTCCTTTCCTTGCGGAATACCAGGGCCGTTATCCCAGACATCCAGTTGCAGCCGATCGCCAGCCACATGGGCGTCGATACCAATTTTGGCCTGCGCGCCTGCGTATTTCACCGCGTTCTCCAGCAGATTAATCAGCACTCGTTCAAACAGTGGCCCGTCGACGTGGATTAAGGTCAGCGGTTCTGGCAGAGAAAGGTTGATGGGCGATGATAAACCCGGTTCCAGCATTTGCAGCGCGCTACCAACCACTTCTTCCAGCGTTAACCATTCTTTCTTCAAATTAAAGCCGCCAGACTGAATTCGCGCCATATCCAGCAAATTATTCACCAGTCGGGTGGTGTTCAGCACATGCTGGCGAATTTCGCTGGCCTGGCGGGCGTGCGGTGATCCTTCGCTTGCCAGATCGAGCGTCAAGATTTCTGCCTGCCCGAACAATACCGTAAGCGGGGTGCGCAAATCATGAGACAGCGCCGCCAGCAGGGCGTTGCGAATTTGTTCGCGTTCGCTTGCCATCCGAGCCTGTTCTTCACTGGCGGTTAGCGTCAGGCGCTCCAGCGCATTGGCGACCAACAGGCTAAAGGTTTCCAGCAGACGCTGTTGTTCCGGGATCATCAGTTGACGCAGATTTCCTGGTTCTACCACCACCAGCCCGTAAGTTTTCTCGCCGCTTTTTAACGGCAAAATCTGGTACGGTACACCGGGTAACGTGTCGGTCCCCGCGCCCGCAGGCAGGCCTTTATCAAAACTCCAGTGGGCGATAGCCTCGTCCCATGGCGTCATCCCCTGTGGATGCGTCAATGGCTGCAATCTACCATCGTCATCGGGTAACAACACCTGGCTGCGGGCATGAAACGTGGAGGCAATAAACTGTTCGCTGGTGGCGGCGATGTCCTGCGGACTTCGCCCAACGGCCAGTGCTTTTGACATTTCATACAGATGCCGCGTGCGTTGCTCGCGGTAACGAGCTACCCGCGCCTGATAACGCACGCCAGCGGTAAGATTCCCGATCACCAGCCCGACGGTTAACATCACCGCAAAGGTCAGTAAATACTGGACGTCAGAGACGGCGAGTGTCCCGCGTGGGGCAATAAAAAAGAGGTCGAAACTCAGTACATTAATGACGGTGGCAACCACTGAAGGCCAGCGACCATAAAACAGCGCGACTACGACTACGCCCAGCAGATACAGCATTACAAGGTTGGCGGCATCAAACGCCACCAGCCACTGCATGGCAATTAAGGTGATAACGGCGCATAACGCGGCGGCAACGACACACCCCTGAATCTGTACTCGCCACTTATCTTTAAAAGAGCGGCTATCCGGCGCGTGATTAAGATTGCGGGTCGGTGGTTCATCAAGCGCGACCAACACTTGATCGAGATCGGGGGCGATGCGCGCCAGTCGGTCAGCAAAAGTTTCCCGGCGCCACCAGCGACGCGAGGCCGGGCGACCGAGAATAATTTTACCGAGATTATGTTCCCGGGCATAACGTACTACGGCTTTTTCTTCTGCCGGGTCAGAAAGCGTTGCCGTCTCAGCGCCTAACTCCTGTGCCAGACGCAGGGCGCTGAGAATTGCCCGGCGTTTTTTCTCCGGTAAGCGGTGCAGGGCAGGGGTTTCAACATACACTGCGTGCCAGACGCTTCCCAGTCTTGACGCCAGTCGTGCTGCCGCCCGGACCAGTTTTTCGCTGCCCGTATTGTGCCCGATGCATAAAAGAATCGCGTCACGCGTGTGCCAGACTTTCTCTTCACCAGGACGACCTCGCCAGGCGCGCATTTGCTCATCTACGCGATCGGCAGTACGGCGCAGTGCCAGTTCACGCAGGGCGATCAGATTGCCTTTGCGGAAAAAATGCTCAATGGCGCGTTCCGCCTGTCCGGCAATATAAACCTTGCCTTCTTTCAGCCGTTGTCGCAGATCGTCCGGGGGCAAGTCCACCAGCACTACGTCGTCGGCGGCATCGAAAAAAGGATCGGGCACGGTTTCCCGCACCTGAATCCCGGTGACGCCGCTGACCACATCGTTAAGGCTTTCCAGATGCTGAACGTTGACAGTGGTGAAAACATCAATTCCTGCTTCCAGCAGCTCTTCGATATCCTGCCAGCGTTTAGGATGACGGGAACCTGGCGCATTACTGTGCGCCAGCTCGTCCATTAAAATCAGCGCCGGGCGACGGGCGAGGGCGGCGTCGAGATCAAACTCACTGATATGCCGCCCACGATGCGCCTGGCGTTTTAGCGGCAGTACTGCCAGCCCTTCCAGCATGGCGGCAGTATCTTTACGTCCGTGGGTTTCCACCACGCCAACCACAATATCCAGCCCTTGCGCCCGCAGTCGCTGGGCTTCTGCCAGCATCGCCCAGGTCTTCCCGACGCCCGCACAGGCACCAAAGAAAACTTTAAGCTTTCCCCGATGCGGCGCGGCAGTTTGTTCCAGCAGACGGTCGGGATCGGGACGTAAGGGTTCATTATTCATCAAGCTTATCCAGCGCCAGATTGAGTTCGACAATGTTGACGACCGGCTGGCCGATATATTTCACCAGCGGTTGTTGGCTGTATTTTGCGACCAGTTGCGTGAGCTGTTCAACGCCGAGATTACGCGCTTTCGCCACGCGTGGGATCTGCCAGGCCGCCGCTTGCGGGGTAATGTTATTGTCCAGTCCGCTTGCCGACGCCGTCACCAGTTCAACCGGAACGTTCATGCTGGCATCCGGGTTAGTGGCCCGTAACGCGGCGACGCGTGCGGCTATTTGTTTATCCAGCTCTGGGTTACTGACTGCCAGATTGCTCCCGCCAGAAGCCTGTGGATTATAGGGCATTTCTGCCGTTGCCGACGGGCGACCATGAAAATAGCCGTTGCCAGTAAAATTCTGCCCGATTAACGCTGAACCGCGAACCGTATTACCTTCACGAATCAACGAGCCGTTGGCCTGCCAGGGAAACCACCATTGCCCCAGCGCGGTGGTTAGCAGCGGATAAACACCGCCAGTAATCAGTAACAGAAAGAGAAATGTCGATAATGCCGGACGTAATCCACGCATGGTAAACCTCACACCAGACCGCAAACGGTCAGCAGTAAATCAATGACTTTGATACCGATAAACGGCACCAGCAGCCCACCCAGACCGTAAATCCATAAGTTACGGCGCAACATGGCAGAAGCGGTAAGCGGTTTATAACTCACACCTTTTAACGCCAGAGGAATTAAAAAGACGATAATTAAGGCGTTGAAAATGACCGCGCTGAGAATGGCGGAGTCGGGCGAATGCAGGCGCATGATGTTCAGCGCATTTAACTGCGGATACGTTGCCGCGAACGCCGCCGGAATAATGGCGAAGTATTTCGCTACATCGTTGGCGATGCTGAAAGTGGTCAGCGAGCCACGGGTCATCAGCATCTGTTTGCCAATATGCACCACTTCGATCAACTTGGTCGGGTTAGAGTCGAGATCCACCATATTGCCCGCTTCTTTCGCCGCCTGGGTGCCGGAGTTCATCGCCACCGCGACATCTGCCTGCGCCAGCGCCGGAGCATCGTTGGTGCCATCGCCAGTCATCGCCACTAAACGGCCTTCTGCCTGATACTGACGAATCAACGCCAGCTTAGCCTCCGGTGTCGCTTCAGCGAGAAAATCATCAACGCCGGCTTCCGCCGCGATGGCGGCGGCAGTCAGACGGTTATCGCCGGTAATCATCACCGTTTTAATACCCATTTTACGCAGTTGCGCGAACCGCTCTTTAATACCGCCTTTGACGATATCTTTCAGCGCAATGACGCCCAGCACGCGGGAACCTTCTACCACCACCAACGGCGTCGCTCCCTGACGCGCAACCTGATCGACTTTTTGATCAACATCGGCAGGAAAGTGACCACCGTTAGCTTCAACATGGCGGCGAATGGCATCGACAGAACCTTTGCGGATCATACGATTGTCGATGTTGATCCCGCTCATCCGGCTTTGCGCAGTAAACGGTACAAAGGTGGCGTGAAGCGACTGCACATCGCGCTCGCGCAGGTTAAAACGCTGTTTGGCAAGGATCACAATACTGCGGCCTTCCGGCGTTTCATCGGCTAGTGAAGACAGTTGCGCGGCGTCGGCCAGCGTTTTTTCCTCTACGCCCTGCGCGGGGATAAACTCCGATGCCTGACGGTTACCGAGGGTGATGGTGCCGGTTTTATCCAGCAGCAGGACATCAACGTCGCCCGCCGCTTCAACTGCACGTCCGCTGGTGGCGATAACATTGGCACCGAGCATCCGGCTCATCCCGGCGACGCCGATAGCCGACAACAAGCCGCCGATAGTGGTTGGGATCAGACAAACCAGCAGCGCCACCAGTACTGTTACGCTGACCGCGTTACCACCCCAGGCGGTAAATGGCCACAACGTTGCAGTTGCCAGTAAAAAGACGATGGTCAGAGCAATCAGCAGGATAGTCAGGGCAATCTCGTTCGGTGTTTTGCGTCGCTGTGCGCCTTCCACCATCGCGATCATCCGATCCAGAAATGTCTCACCGGGGTTAACGCTGCACTCAATCACCAGCCAGTCAGAAAGAATACGCGTGCCGCCAGTGACGGAGGCAAAATCGCCGCCGGATTCACGGATCACTGGTGCCGATTCCCCGGTGATGGCGCTCTCATCGACCGATGCGCCACCTTCAATAACTTCACCATCACAGGGGATAATATCGCCTGCTTCTACCAGCACGATGTCACCTTTACGCAGTTGATCGGCAGGAACGTTGTCCGCCACAGCGCCATATTTCGGTTCGCGCAGCTTGCGGGCAAAGGCGGTTTTTTTCACTCCTTTCAGACTGTTGGCCTGTGCTTTACTACGGCCTTCTGCCAGCGCCTCGGCGAAATTCGCGAACAGCACCGTGACCCACAACCAGCCACTAATAGCCGCACTAAACAGCGCATTGCCAGGCATCGCGCCGCTTGCCATCGCGATGCTAATACAGGTGGTCAGCAAACTGCCGATCCAGACGATAAACATCACCGGATTGCGCCATTGCGCCTGCGGGTTTAATTTTTTCATCGCTTCTTTCAGCGCCTGAACGACAAGTGTTGGTTCGAATAGCGCCAGTTGTTTACGACTCATATTCAGTGCTCACTCAATATCATCAGGAGAGATATTCCGCCACCGGACCAAGCGCCAGGGCAGGGATAAAGGTCAGTGCGCCAACCAGCAACACAGTGCCGATCAACAGGCCAATAAATAGTGGGCCGTGCGTTGGCAGCGTACCGGAGCTGGCAGGTTGGCTCTTTTTACTCACCAGCGAACCGGCAATTGCCATCACCGGGATAATCACCCCAAAGCGACCGACGAACATGCAAAACGCCAGTAAACAGTTCCAGAATGGAGAGTTGGCGCTTAATCCGGCAAAGGCGCTGCCGTTGTTGTTCGCAGCGGACGACACGGCGTATAGCACTTCACTGAAACCATGCGGACCTGGGTTGAGCATGGCGCTACGTCCGGCGTCAGTCATCATTGCCAGTGCGGCACCGAGCAGTACCAGCGCCGGGCTGACCAGAATCGCCAGCGCAGTCAGTTTCATCTCGCGCACGTCGATTTTTTTACCCAGATATTCCGGCGTACGACCAATCATCAGCCCGGCAATAAACACCGCCAGCAGGACGAACAGCATCATGCCGTAAAGACCAGAACCGACACCGCCGAATACCACTTCACCAATTTGCATCAACCACATCGGCACCATGCCGCCGAGAGCGGTAAACGAATCATGCATCGCAATCACCGCGCCGCAGGAAGCCGCTGTGGTCACGACCGCAAACAGGCTACTGACCAGCACGCCGAAACGGCTCTCTTTACCTTCCATATTGACGCTGCTGTCTGCGCCGAGCGCCAGCAGATGCGGGTTACCCTGAACTTCCGCCCACATCACCACGGCCACGCAGATGACAAAAATCACTGACATCGCCCACAGCAACATGCGCCCCTGACGACGATCGCCCGCCACTTCGCCAAAGGCAAAGCACAGCGCTGTTGGGATCAAGAAGATCGCCAGCATTTGCACGAAGTTGGTCAGTACGGTCGGGTTTTCAAACGGATGCGACGAGTTGGCATTAAAAAAACCACCGCCGTTAGTTCCGAGCATTTTGATTGCTTCCTGAGAAGCTACCGGACCCATTGGTAACAGCTGTTGCGCTCCTTCAATGGTCGTCACAGCCTGATAAGGCAGAAAGTTTTGCAGTACGCCTTGTTGAATAAAAAACAGTGCGATCAACAACGCTACAGGAGCTAACACCCATAACGTAATGCGTAGCAGATCAACCCAGGCATTACCGAGCGTGCTCATGCTCTGGCGGGTAAACGCACGGATAAGGGCAAAAATCACCGCAATCCCGCTGGCGGCAGAAAGAAAGTTTTGCACCGTTAAGCCCGCCATCTGGCTGAAATAGCTCAATGTGGTTTCACCACTGTAAGCTTGCCAGTTGGTATTGGTAACAAAGCTGACGGCGGTATTGAGTGCCAGATCCCACGACAGCCCCGGCAACTGTTGCGGATTAAGCGGCAGATAGTGCTGACCGAGCAACATAAAAAACAGCACCGCCAGCCCCAGCATATTCAGGCTGAGAATGGCAGAGAGATACTGCTTCCAGTTCATCTCACGGTCAGAGACGCCAAGTATACGAAAGAGTACGCGTTCAACGCCCGCTATACCGGGAAGAGGAATGTTATTAATCAGCCGCGCCAGCCCGCTACCTAAAGGACGCGCCAGTACCATCAGCACCAATAAAAACGTAGCTATCAGTAAGAACCCTTGCGCAGCCATCAGAACGTCTCCGCATTGATCAGGGCATAAACCAGATAACCCAGTAGTAAGAACACCAGCAATATGCCGGTTATCACGCCTGCACTCACAGTGCACCTCCCGTGGCCTAAAAGTGATACTGGAAGAGTAGAATCCTGGCTGCAAAGATTTCGCAAAAATCCGCGGACGGGGTGTAAAAAAAGTATAAAAATGGCAAAAGCCATTATTTAACTAATGATTAGTATTAAATTAACGTTTATGTAACTTAATTACGGAGTGAATGTAAATAAACTATCAATAGGTAAAATTAAGTGGTCGGATGAGTAGTAAAATTACACAAAAGGCGGTACTATTTTCATCAGAGAAACAGATTCATTTTTCCGGTGCTATTCACCGGGTAGATAAAAGGGGGAGAAAAGTATGGAACTCTACAGAGAATATCCAGCCTGGCTTATCTTTTTACGCCGTACTTATGCGGTTGCGGCGGGCGTTCTGGCGCTGCCTTTCATGCTTTTCTGGAAAGACCGTGCCCGCTTTTACAGCTACCTGCATCGCGTCTGGTCGAAAACCAGCGATAAACCGGTGTGGATGGATCAAGCCGAAAAGGCAACTGGTGATTTTTACTGATTGCTGAGTTTTGAATACATTGAAAACCGCTAGTGGAAACGCTGGCGGTTTTTTGTTTTGCTGACAGAAATTGTCACAATAAGAGGTATTTTAATGGGGTGCAATGTACTATATGGCATACTCTATGTATCTAATAGTGACTACACCACGATACAAATCGTTGAGGAGCAACCAGTATGGCCGAATGGACTGGCGTTATGTATGGCTTTTATTCAAACAAGTCAATAGCTGAAGTATTTCCCTTATGGATAGAAAAATCATCACATATAAATTATAAAGTACAAAGAGATTTTTATCGGGATACGGACTTCCTCTTTTGCTACAAAAATGATGAAATGAATAATTACCATCTTGAATATGGTTATAATTTAGATCTTAATGGTGAAGGGTGTTTTGGTATTGAGGCAAAACGAACGAAATTAAATGGCATTGCTACGCTATTTGAATTTGAGAACGATAGTGATTTTGAACCTTATGATATAAATTTACATTTGGATGATATTTTTTATTATGTTCTTGTATTACCTGATTCAATTGAAAACTCTTCTTTTTGTAAGAAGGTGCATGAAATGTTTGTTAATGTTTTGAATGGGAAAGGGCATGACGAACAATTGGGTTGATTTGATGCGGTGTCAATGGGGTTGACTATAATTGAATAACGTCATCCATAAAATAAATAACTTTGACGATGTTAGTACATGAAAAATGTATATAGTTGGGGAATAGAAATAAGAGGACTAATGAGAATATGGATACGACGTTACTTAACGCGTTGGATACCAGTGGACGCGATAAATTTGAAAGAGTAGTAAATACCTTGCAGGGCGATGTTTCTGCTGTAGCGGCAAGATTAACTATCGATCCACGCTTACGCCTTGAATACTCAAGGCGCATCAAAGAAATGTCTTCAGACTTACGGGCAAAAGCGACTGCTGGTGTGATTTCATGGGAAAAAGCTGCACGAGAAGCTCAGGAAACCCGAAATTTGATAATGGAAATGGTGAGATCGCGTAGTACACCTCTTGGTCGAGCAATGGATGAACAACTGAAATCAGAGGGGAAAACGCTCAACGAGTTAGTAGCTAAAAAAGCTAAATCCCTGTTTGGCCCTCAGGCAAACTTTAATAGCCTCTCTGAAATACAAAAAAATGAAATATACGCGGGTATAGTGGAATCTGCGGGCAAGTCCAATCCGCAAGTGAATATGAAAATGATGCAGCTCTCCCGTTTAGGAAAAGGACTAGTCGTTCTCTCGATAGCAATTTCTGTTTATGAAATTTATACCGCTGACGATAAGATCTCCGAATCGGGGCGGCAAATAGCGATAAATAGTGCAGGTATTGCCGGAGCTGTCGCAGGCGGCGCGATGGCAGGATTGATGTGTGGTCCAGGTGCACCTGTTTGCGTACTTATTGGCGGCTTTGTCGGCGGTGCACTTGCCGCATGGGAAATGGGGCGCTTGTGGAATTGATTATGCAACAGGTTAATTCGATATCGTTGGTCAAGGTTCACAAAGCGACTGATTTATCTCAGGCTCAGTCTGACGTTGTGCTCAATGGCAATAACACAGGTATTATTGTACCAGGGCAAATACTGGAAGCGGCAATTCAGGTTAATGACCAGCGTTATATCCTTTTTCTGACGGATGACGTTATTTTTGAGGAATCACTGACAATTGTCCTTATCGATGTTAACGATGGAGTTAAAGAGACCGTACGTTTGGGTAATGAGTATGCGACGGGAAGTTTTGAGGGATTATCCGTTACAGCGGATAGCATCAATTTCAGATTCATTGGTGATTCTCTCTGGACAATCCAAACCGTTGACTCACCATGCTTGACGCTTCCTTTTGGTTCAGATCCGAAAGGTGTGAAACGAGAAGCCAGACTGAAAAAATACATGACAATTTCGGTCATCCCTGCACCTGAGCAAACTCGCTGATGTTATTTCAGAAAAATTATAGCAAACAAAGGCACTATAAATTGAAAAATAAAGAAACCCTAAAACAGATTTATCACCTGCAACATGATTCATTCGCTTTCAAAAGTGGTTTAATAAACTGGTATAACTCTTTATTGGATAAAACACCGGATGAACTGGATGAAAATGATATTGCCAAAATGCTTCGTCAGAATATCTTACCGGCGCTTGCTGTACAAAAAGCAATTGAGATGATAGAGATTAATCTTATGGTGGGCTATTTATATGATGGGGAGCTATTGCTGGTATTGAGTAATCTCATCGGGAGTAACTATTTTCCTTCTTTGCAGTTACTGAAATTAAAAAATATCATCAATAATTTTGATGACAACATGTTAAACGTTGCTGCCATGAGTGATGAAGAAAAGAAACTATTTATCGCTACTATGAACTTTATTATGAATAATTGAATTTGTTTACCGAATTCATTTATTCGTTTCGTTTTTTCAATACTGCCGTCTACACTTACTCCTGTAAACCGTTCAGGAGCAGTAATGAATCAGCAACGATTTGATGAAAGCACCCTTATCCGTATCTTCGCCCTTCATGAGTTACATCGACTGAAAGAACATGGGTTAACGCGCGGGGCGCTCAACAATTATCACAGCCGCTATAAACTGGTATTTCTGGCTCATTCCCAACCGGAGTACCGCAAAATCGGCCCGTTTGTGGCTGATATTCATCAGTGGCAAAGTCTGGATGATTTTTACAACGAATACCGCCAGCGCTTAATTGTTTTGCTTTCTCACCCTGCCAACCGACGTGACCACACCAACGTTTTGATGCACGTTCAGGGTTATTTTCGCCCCCATCTTGATTCCACAGAACGTCAGCAGTTGGCGGCGCTTATCGACAGTTATCGGCGTGGCGAGCAACCGCTTCTTGCGCCGCTGATGCGTATCAAACACTATATGGCGCTTTATCCTGATGCCTGGCTTTCAGGGCAGCGTTATTTCGAACTTTGGTCGCGTGTTATTCACTTGCGCCATGCAGGAGTTTTATGACTACCCATCTGGTCTGGTTTCGCCAGGATTTACGTCTGCACGATAATCTCGCGCTGGCTGCCGCCTGTCGCAATTCGTCTGCACGCGTGCTGGCGCTGTACATCGCTACACCACGCCAGTGGGCGGCACATAGCATGTCGCCGCGTCAGGCTGAATTTATCAATGCGCAACTGAACGGACTACAAATCGCGCTGGCGGAAAAAGGTATTCCTTTATTGTTCCGTGAAGTGGATGACTTTGCCGCCAGTGCCGAAATAGTTAAACAGGTGTGCGCGGAAAATCGTGTTACCCATCTGTTTTATAACTATCAGTATGAGGTGAATGAGCGGGCGCGGGATGTGCAGGTTGAGAGAGCGCTGCGTAACGTGGTGTGTGAAGGATTTGATGACAGCGTGATCCTGCCGCCTGGCGCGGTGATGACCGGCAATCATGAGATGTATAAAGTTTTTACGCCTTTTAAGAATGCCTGGCTGAAACGGTTACGGGAAGGGATGCCGGAGTGCGTCGCTGCGCCAAAAGTTCGGAGTAGCGGATCAATAGATCCCGCGCCATCTATTACGCTGAATTACCTTCGTCAGTCTTTCGATACCGCGCATTTCCCGGTGGAAGAAAAAGCGGCGATTGCACAATTACGCCAGTTTTGCCAGAACGGCGTGGGGCAGTACGAGCAACAGCGAGATTTCCCTGCAGTGGAAGGCACCAGCCGTTTGTCCGCCAGCCTGGCAACGGGCGGGTTATCGCCTCGTCAGTGTTTGCACCGCTTGTTGGCGGAACAGCCGCAGGCGCTGGAAGGCGGGGCTGGTAGCGTCTGGCTTAATGAGCTGATATGGCGCGAGTTCTATCGTCACCTGATAACGTATTACCCCACGCTGTGTAAACATCGTCCGTTTATTGCCTGGACGGATCGTGTGCAGTGGCAGAGTAATCCCGCCCATTTAAAAGCCTGGCAGGAGGGAAAAACCGGGTATCCGATTGTCGATGCCGCTATGCGCCAGCTTAACAGCACTGGCTGGATGCATAACCGTCTGCGGATGATTACTGCCAGTTTTCTGGTGAAAGATTTGTTGATCGACTGGCGGGAAGGCGAGCGGTATTTCATGTCACAACTGATTGATGGTGATTTGGCGGCGAATAATGGCGGCTGGCAGTGGGCGGCTTCTACCGGAACCGATGCTGCGCCGTATTTTCGTATTTTCAACCCGACAACGCAGGGCGAGAAATTTGACCACGAAGGCGAGTTTATCCGCCAGTGGCTACCGGAACTGCGCGATGTACCAGGGAAAGCGGTGCATGAACCGTGGAAATGGGCACAGAAAGCAGGCGTGAGGCTGGATTACCCAGAACCGATTGTCGATCACAAAGAGGCAAGGCTGCGAACGCTGGCAGCGTATGAGGCGGCGAGGAAAGGGAAATAACAGACGCGTCAGGCAATCGTGTCCAGATGCCGGATGCGGCGTGAACGCTTTATCCGGCCTGGCAAATAGTGCAAATCCAATATATTGCAGGGCCATCCAGGCCTGATAAGACGCGTTAGCGTCGCATCAGGCATCGGTGTGGGTCTATTAAGATTCCAGTGCCAGCGTACGGTTTCTGAATTTCAGCGCCTGATATAACCAAATCATCAGTACCAGGCCGACGCAGGCCAGCGCACCCCAGGTGATTTGATCAAATACTTCAATATACGCATTGATGGAGTAGTTGATCGCCCCGGAAGCATCAAACGAAGATTGTGATGTCTGGTCGGCAATTACGCCTGCCAGATAGTTGGCAATTGCGCCCGACAGCAGCATATAAATACCGGTTAATACGCCAGTTACACCGGGGATTTCAATGCGCGTAATTTGCGACATGGCAACCGGGTCGATAAACAGTTCGGCAAAGCCCATCACCGCCAGCCCCAGCACCATCAACGGCAGGGAAGAGTGACCATACATCGCTGACCAGCGGGCGCTCAGGGCCAGAATGCAGAATCCGGCGCTCATCAGGCCGAGCCCAATAGCGAATTTTCCCCAGATTCGAACGGTACGATTTCCCGCGACACTCTCTTTAACCACCCACGCCAGGAACACACCGCACAGCATGACCGCGAAGGCATTAATCGACTGGAACATCGCCGTAGGAACGGTATAACCGAAAATATCGCGGTTAACGAAGCGGTCGATATAGAGACTAATGGAGCTACCGCCCTGTTGTGCAAACGCCCAGAACAACATGCTGAAGAAAGTGAGGGTCACAATCAGCCCCAGCTCTTTACGCTGTTTCTGGTTTTCTGCTTTGCGATAAATTTTCGCCAGTACGCCAAGGCCAATAATAGTGGCGATAATCAAGGCGTAAACCGACCACTCTTTCCAGAACAGTACGGTAATTAGCGCAGGGGTTGCGACCAGCAGTACCAGCAGCCATCCCCAGTTTGGCAGAAGAAAGTTTGTCGCGCGCAGTACCTCTTTGTTAACGCCGCGGGTATGAGCAAAATGACGATTGCCACATAAGAAAATGACCAGGCCCGCGATCATACCAACAGCCGCCAGGCCAAAACCCATCGCCCAGCTATACTCTTCCTGGGCGTAACCACAGGCGATAGGTGCGATGATAGAGCCGACATTACCCGCCGCATACATCAGCGAAAAACCGCCATCGCGACGTGGATCGGTCGGTTCGTAAAGCTCGCCTAGCAGGCAACTGACGTTAGATTTAAACAAACCATAGCCGCAGACAATAATCGCCAGCGACAGATAAAGGAACGTTGGATGGATCTCACTGGCCCCCAGTACCAGATGCCCAATCGCCATCAACAACGCTCCCAGCATTACAGCCATTCGGTTGCCGAGAACTTTATCTGCCAGGAAACCTCCGAGGATCGGCGTGACATACACCAGCGAACAGTAGGCGCTGAATAACGCGTAAGCATGGGTATCGTTGTATTTCAGTTGGTTAGTGAGGTAGAGAATGAGCAGGGCGCGCATGCCATAGAAGCTAAAATATTCCCAAATTTGCAGTGCGACGACGTAGTAAATAGCGCGTGGTTGTGATGCTTGTCTATTCATGATGTATCCAGGGGGTGAATGCAACGCAGTCAGAATAATGTGCTGTGTGCGTGTGTTTCCTTAAAGTTATAACTTTGATACAGATCTGATTGTTTATGCAATATGCTGTCTGATTGCATAAATATACATGAAGTATGACGTGGTGAGATAAACAATTTGCGCCTTTTGGCAGTGGCTTTGTTTCTTAATATGTCAAAAGATTGGCTATCGACGAACAGGCAAGGTAACGCTATGTTAACGGAGTAGCTATCAGAATACAGAAGGCGCGATGATGAAAAACACCGAACTGGAACAACTGATTAACGAAAAACTGAACAGCGCGGCGATTAGCGATTACGCGCCGAATGGTTTGCAGGTGGAAGGCAAAGAGACGGTGCAAAAAATCGTCACCGGCGTCACTGCCAGCCAGGCACTGCTCGATGAAGCGGTTCGCCTGGACGCTGATGCGGTCATTGTGCATCACGGTTACTTCTGGAAAGGTGAATCCCCGGTGATTCGCGGCATGAAGCGTAACCGTTTAAAAACGTTACTGACGAATGATATCAACCTCTATGGCTGGCATTTGCCGCTGGATGCACATCCAGAATTGGGTAATAACGCACAACTGGCGGCATTGCTGGGCATGACGGTAATGGGTGAAATCGAGCCGCTGGTACTGTGGGGCGAATTGACGATGCCTGTGTCGGGGCTGGAACTGGCCTCCTGGATTGAAGCGCGGCTGGGGCGTAAGCCGCTGTGGTGCGGGGACACCGGACCGGAATTGGTACAGCGTGTCGCCTGGTGCACTGGTGGCGGGCAAAGTTTTATCGATAGCGCCGCACGTTTTGGCGTGGACGCGTTTATTACTGGTGAGGTTTCAGAACAAACTATTCATTCGGCCCGTGAGCAGGGACTGCATTTTTATGCGGCGGGTCATCACGCTACTGAACGCGGCGGAATTCGTGCCTTAAGTGAGTGGCTGAGCGAAAATACCAATCTGGATGTGACCTTTATTGATATTCCAAATCCGGCATAATGAATAATCAGAGGGAACAAAAGTGCAACGAGCGCGTTGTTATCTGTTAGGTGAAACGGCGGTCGTGCTGGAACTGGAGCCGCCGATAACACTGGCTAGCCAGAAACGTATCTGGCGGCTGGCCCAGCGTCTGGTCGATATGCCGAACGTCGTTGAAGTTATTCCCGGCATGAACAATATCACGGTGATTTTGCGTAACCCTGAATCACTGGCGCTGGACGCCATTGAGCGTTTGCAGCGTTGGTGGGAAGAGAGCGAGGCGCTGGAACCGGAGTCGCGTTTTATCGAAATTCCCGTTACTTACGGCGGCGATGATGGGCCGGATCTGGCTGTGGTTGCTGCGCATTGTGGGTTGAGCGAAAAACAGGTTGTCGAACTGCATTCCTCCGTAGAATACGTGGTCTGGTTCTTAGGTTTTCAGCCGGGGTTTCCGTATCTCGGGAATTTGCCGGAACAACTGCATACCCCGCGGCGCGCTGAGCCGCGCCTGATCGTTCCGGCGGGTTCCGTAGGCATCGGCGGGCCGCAAACCGGCATTTACCCCGTGCCAACGCCCGGCGGCTGGCAATTAATTGGTCGGACATCGTTGAATCTGTTTGATCCAACGCGTGACGAACCCATCTTGTTGCATCCGGGAGATTGCGTGCGCTTTGTACCGCAGAAGGAGGGGATATGCTGAAAATCATTCGTGCGGGTATGTACACCACGGTGCAGGATGGTGGTCGTCACGGTTTTCGTCAGTCGGGCGTCAGCCATTGCGGTGCGCTGGATATGCCCGCGTTACGCATTGCGAATCTGCTGGTCGGTAATGATGCCAACGCACCCGCACTTGAGATAACGCTCGGTCAGTTAACGGTTGAATTTGAAAGCGATGGCTGGTTTGCCCTAACAGGTGCAGGCTGTGAAGCGCGGTTGGATGATAATGCCGTGTGGACTGGCTGGCGCTTGCCGGTGAAAGCGGGCCAACGTTTAACGCTTAAACGTCCGCAACATGGTGTACGTAGTTATCTGGCAGTGGCGGGGGGGATTAATGTTCCGTCAGTGATGGGGTCATGCAGTACCGATCTGAAAGTGGGTATTGGCGGGCTGGAAGGGCGTTTACTGAAAGATGGCGACCGACTTCCTGTCGGGAAAGCCAGGCGCCAGTTTATGGAGGCGCAGGGCGTTAAACAGCTACTGTGGGGTAACCGTATTCGCGCCTTGCCGGGACCGGAATATCATGAATTTGATCGTGCCTCTCAGGAGGCATTCTGGCGTTCGCCCTGGCAACTGAGTCCGCAAAGCAACCGGATGGGCTATCGCTTGCAAGGGCAAATTTTAAAACGGACCACTGACCGGGAGCTATTATCCCACGGATTGCTGCCCGGTGTTGTGCAAGTGCCACATAACGGGCAACCGATTGTACTGATGAATGATGCGCAAACCACCGGTGGTTATCCGCGTATCGCCTGCATTATTGAGGCTGATATGTACCATTTGGCGCAAATTCCGCTTGGTCAGCCGATTCACTTTGTCCAGTGCTCGCTGGAAGAAGCATTGAAAGCGCGTCATGATCAGCAACGATACTTCGAACAGTTAGCGTGGCGGCTGCACAATGAAAATTGATCTGAACGCCGATCTTGGCGAAGGCTGCGCCAGCGATGCTGAATTGTTAACGCTGATTTCCTCAGCCAATATTGCCTGTGGATTTCACGCAGGCGATGCGCAAACTATGCTGGTAAGCGTGCGTGAAGCGTTAAAAAACGGAGTGGCGATTGGCGCCCACCCGAGTTTTCCTGACAGGGAAAATTTTGGCCGCAGCACCATGCAACTGGCGCCGGAAACGGTTTACGCCCAGACGCTGTACCAGATTGGCGCGCTGGCTGCGATTGCCCGTGCGGAAGGCGGCGTAATGCGTCACGTCAAACCGCACGGTATGTTGTATAACCAGGCGGCGAAAGACGCACAACTGGCAGACGCCATCGCCAGAGCGGTTTATGCCTGTGATCCGACGCTGATCCTCGTTGGGCTGGCGGGGAGCGAGTTGATTCGCGCAGGCGCGCGATATGGTCTGACAACGCGTGAGGAAGTGTTTGCCGATCGCGGATACTTGGCTGATGGCTCGCTGGTACCGCGCAGTCAGCCGGGGGCGTTGATTGAAAACGAAGAACAGGCGCTGATGCAAACGCTGGAGATGGTGCAAAACGGTAGAGTTAAAAGTATCTCCGGGGAGTGGGCGAAGGTGACGGCACAAACTATCTGCCTGCACGGCGACGGCGAGCACGCGCTGGCATTCGCCCGCCGGCTACGATCTGCATTTATCGAAAAAGGGATTATTGTCGTAGCATAATCCCACTGAATAAAGAATGAAAAAAGGATATCACCATGCCTGAAGGCCCGGAAATCCGCCGCGCAGCGGATAACCTGGAGGCGGCGATCAAAGGTAAGCCACTGACGGATGTCTGGTTTGCCTTCCCGCAGTTAAAACTTTATCAATCACAACTTATTGGTCAGCATGTCACCCATGTGGAAACGCGCGGTAAAGCATTGTTGACTCATTTTTCCGATGGCTTAACGCTCTATAGCCACAACCAGCTTTACGGCGTCTGGCGAGTGGCAGATACCGGCGAAGAGCCGCAGACCACGCGTGTATTGCGGGTAAAACTGCAAACTGCCGACAAAACGATTCTGCTTTATAGCGCCTCCGATATTGAGATGTTGACGGCAGAACAATTGACGGCGCATCCGTTTTTACAGCGAGTCGGACCGGATGTACTGGACCCGAATCTGACGTCGGAAATGGTGAAAGAGCGGCTATTGTCGCCGCGTTTTCGCAACCGTCAGTTTGCCGGATTACTGCTCGACCAGGCGTTTCTGGCGGGGTTGGGGAATTATCTGCGCGTGGAGATCCTCTGGCAGATTGGTTTAACCGGCAGGCATAAGGCGAAAGATCTCAATGCGCAGCAACTGGATGCGCTGTCACACGCGCTACTTGATATCCCGCGTCTTTCTTATGCTACGCGCGGTCAGGTTGATGAAAACAAACATCACGGCGCGTTATTTCGTTTTAAGGTTTTTCATCGTGACGGCGAACAGTGTGAACGGTGCGGCAGTACTATTGAGAAAACGATGCTCTCATCGCGCCCATTTTATTGGTGCCCTGGTTGTCAGCGCTAATGCGAACGCTTTGGCGCGTACGTTGAAATAAACCGCGCAATGGCAGGTCCCGTCAGCAAGACGCTGAACAGGCGCAGGGTCTGCATCGCCATAATCAATGCCATATCGGCATTACTACCCGCAGCGATAACCGCTACTGTATCCAGCCCTCCGGGGCTGGTGGCGAGATAGGCGGTCATAAAATCAATATGCATAAACCGGGTCAGCCCCCATGCCATTGCGGCGCAAATAGCCAGTAGAGCAAAAATTGACAACAGGATTTGCGGTAGTGGGCGTAAGGCTCGTAGCAAGATTTGTTTATCGAAACCGAGGCCAATTCTCCAGCCAATCGCCATATAAGCTATCGTCAGCAGCCATTCTGGAAGTTCAATAGTCATGACATCGCCAGACTGGAGCAGCGCGCCTGCCAGCATTGGAATGAGCATTGTGCCAGACGGAATACGTAGCAGGCATCCCATTGTCCCGGCTATCACGGCGAGCAAGATGGTATACAAGAGATGAATACTGACAGGTGGGAACCAGACGATTTGTTGATTCATCGATTCCGCGTTATCGCCCAGCATCGTGCGCGTTACCAGTACTGCTGCACCTGCGACAAACAATACTCGCAAATACTGCATAAATGCTACCAGACGAATATCTGCGCCATAATCCTGCGCCATGGCGACCATTGCCGCGGCGCCACCAGGGGAAGAGCCCCATGCGCCAGTATTTCCGGGCAGTGAGCTATAGCGCACCAATAACCAGCCCACAATAGCGCTGGCGAGTAACGTCACCAGTAAAATAGCTAATACAATTGGCCAGTTAACCGCCAGCGTCGTGAGAATCGAACCGGTCAGGTTTTGTGCAATCATGCAGCCAAGAATGGCCTGCGCGGCGAGAAAAGCGGAGCGGGGGAGTTGCAGGGGGATACCGCGCATACTGAAGATGATCCCGGCGATCATCGGACCAAGCAAGAGGGCCGCCGGGAGATGCAAACCAAGAAAGCCAATAGACAGGAGAAGTGACAGCACACATAACATTCCCCACGGTAATATTGGCATTCTTTGCTCCCTGATTAAACTGTCTTTGGTGTATCAGTGCAGCATAAAGAAAAAGAGATGTAGAAAAAATAACAGGAATCAATGAAATTATAAATTCGCATACTTGTTAAGCCGACACTCCATTTTTGTGTTGATGAATTGAGACGAATTAATTGTAATTGATTTTAAATAATACAACCGTTTCAAAAGGGCCAGTGCGAATAGTTGCGCCAGCGACTGTTGAGATTTCAGCGGTATATCTTTTTTCGTAAATCAACATATCGCTGGTGAAATCGGCATATTCTGTATATTTGTTAAACACATAAGGTTGATTGTTTTCATCCAATAGACGTAGTTGTAAGCCGTTACCGATCAATAACGCTTTATCATTTTCTGTCAGAGTTTCATCTGTATAGAAAGAAGAGGAAACTTTGAAACCATCGGTACATGTACCACTTTGGTTTTTAGTGGTTTTTATGCTGAATGTGCGAGTCATACTACGCAGGCGAATATCCTGATCGCTAAATGTGCCGAAATCAATTACCTGATTTGGCGGTGTGATTGCGAAGTTAACGCTACAGTCCAGCACACGGATATTATTAAGGCCATTAATATGATATTTCAGATTTTTGGCGTCCGCTCCTTCATTAATCCCCCCTTTGCCATCAAACTGAACAATCACATAATCGCTCAAAGGACTTTGGTAGTCGTGAGGAGGCATTTCACGAACTTTTACATAGAGTCGCATTCGGGCGATAAATGAACGATATTGATGAATATTATTGGGATCTTTGCTGCACAATTTATCTTGCCAACCCATCTCTGTAATTTCTTGCGGGGTGTATTGGGTGATCTTTGTGCTGTCAATACATTGATTTGTGTCAATCTTGTTTTTACCGAGGCTTGAATCATAATCAATGCCATTGTAGGTGACGCCGAGTTGGTAATAACGATCCTGGATGCCTGGATAAGGATTTACCCAGGCATAAACATCCTCTGATGAGAAATCCCCGTTAGTATTGTTGTTACAATAGACGGGGATTTTAATGTCATCTGATTCCCAAATTTTATCCCCTGGTTTAGCGCTACTGGGGACAGCAAAAGCGTTGACCGTTTCAAATTTCTCTGTCGCGCCCCCGGATGTTCCAAAATAGCAGTCCAGCGCCAGTGCTGTTTTCAATGGTACGAAGGCAAGCAGGAATAAGAAAACAAGTCTCTGCCAGAAGATCATGGTTTCACCTCTTCCGGTGTCAGCGTGCAAATTGTCTGACAGGATAAGTGGGTCATGCGTAGGGCGCCGTAGTCATCCATATATCCCAAATAAAAATGGTTGCCGGAATAACCTGACGTATGTACTGGAGTACTACTGAAGGGAGCAATCATTGTACTTTGAAAACCAGGCAACACGCCGTTTTTATTTTTTCCCAGATAGGCGATGGTCAGGAAATAAGGTGTAGGGTTCTGTAACGTCAGCGTTTCTCCTTGCTGTGTTGCTTTCATTTGCAACTCAACGCGATCTCCCATCTTTTTACGCAAAGACGCGGGCCGCCAGAACAGTTTTATGCGGCTTTGAATTGCGATTTGTAATTGGGCGGCATCCTCTGCTTTTTCCGGTGCCGGGGGAATTTCCCGTAGATTATAATAAAATAACGTTTCACGGTCGGTAGGAAGCTGAGCGGATGCAGGCTGTTTAACTATTCTCACTTGTGAAATAGCGCTGGGGTTGATGCGTTGAATCGGTGGTAGGGCAACGAGATAATCGTCGGTCTTGTTGCCTTTCTCATCTTCAATCCAGGAATACGCCAGGTAAGGATCTCCGGGGCTTTTATTTTCAATTTTTACACTACTGGCTTTTTCATTACCATTAAACACTACGCGAGTACGATCGGGTTGTAGCGCTGCATGACTGCACAGCGTTGCCGCCAGAAAAAACAGTGGAATTACACGATAATATGTCATCTCTTTTCCTTAATTAATGACAGGGTAGCAACAGTCGTTGTGAGATATTCTCCAACACTTCAGGAAGGGTGATCTGACACATGTTATTTCCCCATAAGACAATAAGTTGTTGCCCGGCATTTATCCCACTAATCCAGGCGTGTCCTTCTTCACTGACCATGCCGACTTCTGTTTGGTTATCTTTATGGCGAATTACCGCACCAAGTGGCGGCGTATTGCCGGCTTGATCGCGAATGATCACATTAATCTCTTTACCTGCGCGGGATGCCAGACTTTTGTAACCAATTGCACCCTCAGTCCAGGTTTCTCTGACGGTATTTTCACTGACGGTCACCCCATCAGGGAGATCATCCATATTGACGGCGATGGTTGTTGGCTGGTAACTGGATATCATTGGCACCACGGCGTAACCGAAGGTATTTGTATAATCGTCATTTCCGTCTATCGGAATACCCGCAATTCCGTTAGTGCTCACCATTAAACGTGGTTCATTCGCTGTTGCGCGACGATGGAAGGCCGCTCCCTGGGAGGTTGCGGTAAAAGAACCGCTCCAGCTGGTACTGAGTGACCGATAGTCATCCACGGCGTAATTACCTGACAGATCCCACTCGCCAGCCGAGGCGGTGTGAGTGTAATTAGCACTGAATTGAGCGCCATAGTCGGGTTTATTACTTTCAACGCCAGAAGCAATGCCCCAGGTGTTGTGTGAGTCCGAATAATCATTCCAGCTTACCCGATGTGATGTTGTTTCGCTGTTTTGCATGTCATAACTCAGACGCGTGCTCTCGCCAATGGGAAGTGAAATGGAGATATAGATCTGGTTGTCATTGCCGCTGTCCTGGTAGTGCGTAGTGTTGTAAGCGGTAGTCAGGGAGATATCTTTCCAACGACCTACATCAAAGTTGAACCCCGCGCTGATATTGGCGGTGGTTGTAGAATCGTCGTTCCACCAACTTTGTCGAAGCACGCTCATACTCAGATTCATATTGAGTAGTGATATGGGCTGGCTGGCAGTAAGGCTAATGGTCTGTTTTTCATCATCGGTATCTGCATTGTTATACTGGTGATCGATAAAATTGGCGTAACTATGAAAATGGCGATCGGAAAAACGGTAGGCCGATAACGACATTACGCTGTCAGTCGCGTCAAAGCGTTTAGAGTAGTTCACACGATAGCTGGAACCCGTTTCTTCGGTGTTGCCAGTAAACTGACTATTGGCGCGGGTGATATCAAACGAGATGGCTCCCAGCCATAGCATATTTTGCCCAATCCCCAGCGCGACAGAACGGTAATTTTCACCAGACAGCAAAATACCGCCATAGAGCGAGGTATTGGACAACATCCCCCAGGAACCTTCGCTGCTTAAAAAAGTTTCATCTGCAACATGGTGAGAGAGTGATGGGCGGGCGCGTCCAGTGGCGATACTGTAACGCAGTTGACCCTGACGTGTTAAAAAAGGCGTAGATGCGGCTGAAACCTGAAATGAGTTTACCCGACCATCTTCTTCCGTCACCTTGACATCCAGTGTTCCCTGAACCGACTGGTTTAAATCAGTAATGATGAAGGGGCCTGGAGCGACTTTTGTCTGGTAAATCACGCGCCCTGCGTAGCTGACGGTGACGGTCGCATGTGTCTGCGCCATACCGTTGATTTGTGGCGCATAACCGCGTAGCTCCCAGGGTAGCATTCGATCATCGCTACTCAGTTCAGCGCCGGTATAGGAAAAACCATCAAAAATACTTGAACTTAGATCGCTTTCACCTAACGTCAAACGAGCGCCCAGTGTGGGCAATGGTCGAAACAGATAAGTTCTGGCGATCGAACCTGTACTTTTATGTTGGTTGTCTGTTTGTGTTTGTTCGTATTGATAATCGCTACGTAAGCGCCATGATTGTACATTCAGCCCTGCTGTGCCATACGTGTTGATATTGTTGGATTTATCCCCTTCCGTATGGCGATAGGCGCTGGCAAAAAGATTATAATCCAGAATAAATCCAGGGATGCCTGCGTCCCAGGTTTCAGGAGGTGTCCAGTTTTGTGAATGCCATAACAACCATGCCTGAGGAATAGTTATATTTAGTTGTTGATTGACTTGATCAAAAAGAAAAATAATATCCGGGCGGGAAGAAAAATCCACACACCCTTTTACATCTTTTAGTGAATGGCGGACGTCTTCTGTTAATCCAAGGGAATTAGCTAGTTCAGTCGGTATACAAGGCTGAGTTGTATCGCCTGTTTGTTGCCAGCGAATTGTTTTTCCTGCACTGATTTTATTATTGTTGACTGTTATCGCAACAAAATAATCACCGGGGGCGATGGCGGCGGGGTCTTTCAGCAAAGAATAATCGACGCTGTTACGCATGGATTTATCTAACACATTAAGGTTAAATTCAACGGCGATAACAGACGATGTATTAAAAAAAATAATAAACAACAGTAACCGACGAATATTCACAGCATCCATACCTGATATTCATGACAGGCGGTCAGAGACCGCCCGAAAACTGTCAATTATTTATAAGTCAAAACATACGTTGCATTGGCTGTGACGGCGCCTGCTGTTACTGCTGTACCGCTATCTACCTGTTGCATCCAGGCATAAGCGACTAAATCCATGCCACTGGCTGCTGGATTCAGAGTAATATCTGGATTTGCTTGCCCTAAGGTAACTGGGTTGTGATCCTTATCGAACAGCATTACCCCAACGCCAGTAGCCCCGCCTGTAGTGGTATTAGCCAGCATTGGCGTGCCCATTACCGTTTTTGCAGCGCTATCAAAGGTAATTGTAACTTTGGTAAGTGGAGAACCCGTACCATCATCTGAATTGGGGATATCGCAATTGATTAAGCGAATAACGATTCTTTTCTCTGTCGAGTGCCCGGTGTCGTTAATCTCTGTTGTTCTTACGTTACCTAATTCAATATCTTGGTTTATATCATCAGGATGGATATCACAAGGAGCGCTGCTCACTGTACCGGTGAAATGAAGCTCACCAGATCCGCCATCGACATCAGCATACGCTGCAGACGTCATCAGAAGGGCGACGGAAAACCCAAGCAAACTTTTCTTTAATGCGGACATGACTAAAATCCCTCTTAATAAAATGTTTCCAGACAGATTATCATTAGAAGGCAAAACAGGTTCAAGTTAAATAGATGAATGGTCTTTTTTCGGAATATATAAATAATAAATTTGGATGGTTAGTGTTTTATTATTTGTTTGATGAATAATATCTTTAATATGCAACACCACAAATTTCGGCCAGATTCGTTATTTTTACCATCATCATGATTTTCTATTTTCGTATAATGTAAATAATTCAACACTGTACTCGCGAGATATCGATGATATCCCGCGGTTACTCGTTGTTAGTGATTAATTAGCGCACTTACCGGGCTGTCAAAATGTGATTTCATCGCCTGAGTGGCAGTTTCAACATCTCTGGCACATACCGCGTCGCAAATCATTTGGTGAAGTTTGATGATTTTTTGTCCGTATTCTTTCTGATCGCTTTGTGCATTCAACCCTTCCAGAATGGATTGCCGTAGTTGTTGGTGCAAAGCTTGCAACAACATCATAAATAATGGATTTTTCGAGGCGACAGCCAGTAGCTGGTGGAAACGGATATCATGAGTGATAAAGCTTTCAACGTCGTCGAATTGTTCACGGATTTGCGCCATTTCGGCACGCAGGTTGGCAAAATCTTCCTCTTCACCGTTGCGGGCCGCCGCTTCCACGACGCCCAACTCTAACCAGCGGCGTACTTGCAGGATTTGCTCTGTCGTTACCTGCTCTGTAGCCAGCGCAAAACCGAATACTACTCGTAATACTTCATCATCAAACTTTTTGATTCGCGGGACTTTGCCACTGTGCGTTTCCAGAATGCCCAGCGCGGCAAGAGAGCGATAGGCTTCACGTACAATTCCCCGACTGACTCCCAGTTTTTGAATTAATTGCACTTCGCTGGGAACCGGCATTCCCGGCGTTAGCTTCTGTTCGGAAATCAGATTGAGAATATGATTTTTGACCTGTGACGATAACGTTACGTTGGTCAATAACGCGCTCTCACTCATTTTTGCTCCTGTTGTTCTGTTTTCTGGCGAGCTGGTCCGCGTCCGACATATTTTCTTCAGATTTTTTGATTATCGCCAGATCGCCTGTGCTATGGGATCACATTTTGAGTGAAAGAGTGGCGAAGAAATAGCGAATACACAACTTTTTCGTGACGGCCTTCGCAGTATCGAGCGTTTTTTATCCTTACCCTGTAAACCTGTTAAACAGGATTACAGGATAGGAAGTCATGTGGAAGAGTGATAACGAACTTTTTACGTTAATGAGAACTCGTCTGTTCACTGCCGTAGTTGGCGATATTCTCGATACGCTGGGGTATATGCATCAGTTTGTTTCGCCAGCGATCAAGCCGCTGGAAGTCAATATGGTGGTGGCAGGCCGGGCGATGCCGGTTCTGGAATCAGATGTGTATGAAACCAAATCTTCGTCAGGTAAGACAGCGATTGGTGAAAAACCGTTCGGTATCATGTTTGAAGCGCTTGATGCCCTCAAAGAGAACGATGTTTACATCACTACTGGCAGTTCATTGCGTTATGCCCTGTGGGGCGGACTGATGTCTACCCGTGCCATGCACCTGAAAGCAGCTGGCGCGGTGCTTGATGGTTATGCCCGCGACTCTGCTGAAATTATTGAACTCCATTTTCCCACCTTTTGTCATGGCACCTACGCGCAGGATCAAGGTCCGCGGGGGAAAGTTATTGATTTTAACGTGCCGATTGAATTTCACGGTGTACAGGTTAATCCGGGCGATATCGTGTTTGGCGATCGCGATGGCTTACTGATCATTCCTCAGAGTGTTGAGAAGGAAGTCATCACTCTGGCGCTGGAAAAAGTGACCACCGAAAGCGCAGTTCGCAAAGCCATCAGCGGCGGTATGAGTACGGTACAGGCCTTTGAAACCTTCGGCGTAATGTAAGGAGAGCAACGAATGAAGGCATTAACCATTGAGCAGGGAAGTCAGACGCGATTTGTGGATATCGCCGAACCTGTCTGCGGTAAAGGCGAAGTGTTACTCAATGTTGAGCGTGTTGGACTATGCGGCTCGGATCTTAATACCTGGCGAGGACTAAATCCGCTGGTTAAGTACCCCTGTATACCCGGACATGAAATTGGCGGCACGGTACTGGCAACTGGCGATCTGGCGGGGGCAATCAAGCCGGGGGACCGGGTGGTTGTGCTTCCATGCACGGAATGTGGTGTGTGCAGTTCCTGTCTGAATGGTCGTCCCAATGCTTGTAAAAATAATCAAACGCTTGGCGTGCAACGTCAGGGGGGAATGGCACAACAACTAACAATGCCAGCACATAAAGTCATTGTCTGTAATGCCTTAACTGTCGATGAGTTAGCGTTGGTGGAACCGCTGGCTGTGGGATTACACGCCGCCAGACGCGCACAAATTAATGTGGGTGAGTGGGTGGCTGTTATCGGTTGCGGGGTCATTGGCCTTGGGGCGATAGCTGCGGCATCTGCAATGGGCGCGCGAGTGATAGCGATTGATATCGACGATCGTAAACAAAACATTGCCCTGGCATGTGGTGCAAGGCGGTTTCTTAATTCGCAGCAAAGCGATGTTGTCGCGGAACTGGCGCAACTAAATGATGAGCGTGGCCCGGACGTGGTCATTGAGGCGGTGGGAAACCAGCAAACCATTGAGCAATCCGTTGATCTGGCTGCTTTTAGTGGACGGGTGGTTTATGTCGGTTATGCCAAAAAACCAGTGAGTTATCAGAGTGCAACCTTCCTGATGAAAGAACTGGATATCCGTGGTTCCCGAAATGCCACCGTGGCTGATTTTCGCGCTGTGCTGGCGTTAATGGAATCAGGTCGTTATCCGGTAGAAAAGCTGGTCAGCGCTCACTATCCGTTGGATCAGGCCGGTCGTGCTTTCAGTGACTGGGCAAATGATCCCGGTGCGTATACCAAAATCCTCATTGACCTTTAAGGAACGACGGCATGAATGCTTTTTCATTACAAAACAAAACGGCTTTGATTACAGGGGCAGCAAGTGGGCTTGGGCTGGCGATGGCGAAATGCATGCTTGTCAGCGGTGCGAAGGTGATTATTGCGGACATGAATGCAGAACTGGCCTGTTTGACGGCACAGACGCTGGGGATAAATGCGAGCTGGGTCGAGATGGATGTGAGAGAGACCGCAACCACGCAGGCAAAAGTGGATGCGCTTATTAATGAACACGGAGCTATCGATATTCTTGTTAATAACGCAGGGAATCACTGCAAAAAGCCGATTGAAGAAATGAGCGTCAGTGATTTTGAATCTGTGCTTGATGTTCACGTAGTTGGCGCATTTGCGTTAACTAAAGCCCTTGTACCGCATATGAAACAACGTGGCCACGGTTGTGTTCTGTTTACTGCCTCTATGACCTCGTTTCTTGGGCAACCGCTGGTTACCGGCTACAGTGCAGCAAAATCAGCCTATCTTGGCATGATTCGCGGTATGACCACTGAACTTGCCGTTCATGGGATTCGCGTCAACGGTATTGCGCCAGGCTGGATCGATACGCCGATGCTGCGTAAAGCCATTGAAGGTGATGATGAACGCCGCAACAAAATTCTTGGTCGGACACCGATGAAAAAATTCGGTAAGCCAGAAGATATTGGCTGGGCAGCCGTTTATCTGGCATCAGATGCGGCAGCGTTTGTCAGTGGCCAGGTGCTGGTGGTTGATGGCGGCGCATTGATTGGCTTCTGATTGACGGAGAAATTATGCGCAAACGAGCGTTAAAACTTCATGCCAGTGACAACTGCGTGGTTGCGCTGAATGATATCGCCTGCGGCGATATCGTCTGGTGGGACGATGGCGAAATGGTGGCGAGCAATGGCGCAACTTTGGGTCACAAGCTGGCCTGTGAGGTGGTGAAACACGGTGATTCAATTGTGAAATATGGTGCTGTTATCGGACACGCTACCCGTGATATCGCCATAGGTGAACATGTGCATTCCCATAACCTCACCAGCAATGTCATTGCTATCTTTCATCATGATGATGCCGGATATCAGTCAGAGGAAAAAACATAATGGAAGGTTATGTACGGCAAAGTGGCCAACCGGGTATCCGTAATACAGTGCAGGTGATCTTTATGGTGGAGTGCGCCAGCCATGTTGCTAAAGAGATTGCCAGAGCGTTTTCTTGTCACGATGTGCAGTATTTTGGTTTTTCTGGCTGTTATCCCAGCGATTACGGCTATCGGTTGGTTAAAAATTTAGCGACTCATAGCAATGTGGGTGGGGTGCTGCTGATCTCTCTGGGGTGTGAGAATTTTGATCGCCGCCGCCTGGAGCAGGAAATCATGGAGAGTGGGCGACCGTGCCATACGTTGGTCATTCAGGAAAATAAAGGGACTAGCAACACCATTACGCTGGGTAAACAACGAGTCACTGAAATGCTGGAGCAGTTAGCGCATACACCGCGTTGTGCATTGAACTGGAGGGCACTATTTGCGGGGGGTCTGATGGCACCAGTGGTATCACGGGCAATCCGGCTGTAGGGCGTGTCTTTAACCGTCTGCTGGAGAAAGGGGCAACCTGCATTTTCGAAGAAAGTGGTGAGCTGCTTGGCTGCGAGCGGCATATGATGTCGCGTGCGGGCAGTGCGCAGGCACGGGACGCTATCGAAGCGGCAATGACAAAAGCAGAACGTTATTACAGTCTGATGGGACTGGGGAGTTTTTCCAATGGCAATGCTGAAGGCGGCTTAACTACGCAGGAAGAAAAATCCCTCGGTGCTTATACAAAATCCGGTGATGGTCATATTGCGGGTGTTATTTTACCGACACAACAAGCGCCATTTCCTGGACTTTGGTTAATGGACGTTGTACCCGACGGAGAACCGCGTTTTGGATATCCGAATATTAATGATTCCTCTGAAGCACTGGAATTAATCGCCTCTGGTTGCCATCTGGTTTTATTTACAACCGGACGTGGTTCGGTTATTGGTTCTGTTATCGCACCGATTATTAAAGTGTGTAATAACCCGCAGACGTGGGAACATTTATCTGACGATATGGACGTTAATGCCGGACGTGTAATTAGCGAAGGTGCAACACTCGACAATATTGCAGACGATATTATGCAGGCGATTGAAAGTGTTGCAAACGGCCAACATTGCGCCGCAGAACGGCTGGAGCATCAGGAGTTTGTTTTAACATATAAAGCATTTGATTACAGTACAAGCGCAGTCTGTCGGGCAGATCCCCGTTAATCGATAAAGCTCATACAGGTAATAACAATGAAAAAATTACTGGTACCATTTTTATTTCTTTTCGCTTTATTCAGTCCGCAGCTATACGCTGCACCGGTTACCATTAAAGTCGCCTATGAAAGTAACCCCGGAGAACCTGCGGATACAGTAGTAAAATACTGGGCAGACCTGGTGAAGAAGGAGAGTAATGGAGATATTGTTTTTGAGCTTTATCCCAGCTCACAGTTAGGTTCTAAACAGGATATTACTGAACAGGCACTGATGGGGATGAATATTATCACTATTAGTGATGTCGGTTTTCTGACTGATTATGATGCGGATCTGGGGATATTATTCGGGCCTTATTTAACTGACGATCCGCAGAAACTGTTTGCGATTTATGCCAGTGACTGGTTTAAACAAAAAGAACAGAAACTGCGGGAAAAAGGTGTGCATATTGTCATGAGTAACTATCTGTACGGTACCCGACAGATCATTGCTAAAAAACCGATTCGTACACCTGAAGATCTGAAAGGAATGAAGATTCGCGTGCCGAATAACGTCATGCAGATTAAAGCTATTGAGGCAATGGGTGCGACACCAACGCCAATGCCGTTGGGGGATGTTTATCCGGCTTTGACTCAGGGGATGATTGACGGTGTGGAAAATCCGGTTTCGGTGTTGTATGGGCAAAAACTACACGAACAGGCGAAATATCTGTCGATGGTGAATTATTTAACTAATACATCATTGTGGTTAGGCGGTGAGGCGTTTTTCAGCACGTTGACGCCAACACAGTTAGAGATTATTCATAAAACAGCGTATGACGCCGGTCTTTATAGCCAGAAAATCACTGCTGAGCAGGATGCGGCAATGTTGAAAGCTATGCAGAAACAAGGTGTGGAAATTATTTATCCTGACGTAGCGCCTTTCAGAGAAAAAGCGCTTAAGGTATATCAGCAATTTCCAGAATGGACACCAGGACTCTATGACACTATTCAGCAACAACTGAAATAGCTTCACGGTATAAGGACAGGTCGGTGTTTCGGCACCGACTATTAAGAGCCGAGGTGTTTATGCGTCTTTTAGGGAAAATGGTCGAAGTTGCTGCGGTATTAACGCTCTTTTTATTGGTGATAATAACTATTGCTGCAGTAATAATGCGCTACTGCTTTAATATGCCATTACAGTGGACAGAGGAATTTTCAGGTTTATTAATGATTTGGGTGGTAATGTTTGGTGCTGTTGTTGCCGAGCGAGATAATACTCATTTGTCGATTCCCTTTTTAGCTGATGCGCTGACACAACGCAGGCAACGCGTATTAACACTATTTGTCTCACTGATATCTATTCTTTTATTGATTATTATGGCCTGGTCGGCGTGGAAGTTAGCTGCCGGGACAGCGTTTAAAACCACACAAATATTAAAAATATCCTGGTTCTGGATTGATATAGCCGTCACGATTGGCGCTATTGGTATTGCTTGTTTTACCACTTTACGTCTGATAAAGAAAACGCCACACAAGGAAGGTGAATAATGAGCGTATTGCATGAATTACTGGCGGGAAGCTGGCTGGATAATTGGTTGATGATCATTCCGCTTATGTTCATCTGTTTATTTATCAATATGCCGGTATGGCTGGCGATGTTTTGCGGCATTCTGGTTTATTTCCTCTGTTATTCAAATGTGCCGCTGATGGTTGCAATCCAGCGATTAATTGCCACAACGCAAACGCCGTCGCTGCTGGCAATCCCATTTTTTATCTTATTAGGCACCTTAATGAGCTATACCGGTATTGCCGCGCGTATTTTACAAATCGCCAACGTGTTGATTGGCAGAATGCGCGGCGGACTGGGGGGCGCAAATATTCTGGTCAGCACCATGATGGGCGGCGTCAGCGCCTCTAATCTGGCCGATGCAGCTATGCTCTCGCGCATGATGGTGCCGGAGATGGAACAAAAAGGCTATTCCCGCGGCTTTGCTGCAGCGATAACGGCCTGTGGTTCGCTGATAACGCCGATTATTCCTCCGGGTATTGCGCTGATCCTGTATGGACTGGTGGCGGATGTTTCTATTGGTTCCATGTTTATGGCCGGGATCCTGCCGGGTCTGTTGTGTTCTGCTATGTTGATTGTAACCGTATGGCTGGTGGCGATTCGTCGTGGTTTAAAACCTTCCAGCGAACACTGGCCAAAACCAAAAGAAGTGTCAGTGGCGTTAGTACAGGCGTGGCCTGCATTATTTCTGATTGTTGCGGTTATCGGCGGCATTCGGGCAAATATTTTCACGCCGACGGAAGCCGGGGCAGTGGCGGTATTATTGGTTATGTTTATTGGTTTTGTGATTTATCGCGAACTGAAAATTAGCCATGTATTTACTGCGTTATCTGAGACGGCGCGATCCACAGCATCGGTGATGTTAATTATCATGGCGAGTGCGGCACTGGGCTGGATATTTTCTCTGGAGCGCGCAGGTGTAACGGTTGCCGGGTTTGTGACCTCCCTGACCGATAATAAATACGTCTTTTTATTGATTATTAATATATTACTGCTGGTGCTTGGCATGTTTCTTGAGGGCAGTGCCATCCTGCTGATATTAGTACCGTTGCTCAAGCCTGTGGTGGCACACTTTGGCATTGATCCAGTACATTTTGGCATCATCATGATTCTCAACTTATCGTTAGGAACATTATCGCCACCTGTTGGAACGGTGATGTTGCTGGTGTGTAATACGGTACAGGTTTCTGTAGGGCAATTTATGCGTGAAGCGGTGCCATTACTGATAAGTCTGATTTTACTGCTGTTGGTAATTACCTATATTCCGGCAATATCGTTACTGTTGGTGTAGAAATAAAAACCCTGCGTGAATACGCAGGGTTTGGGAGAATCATTTTTACTTCTTAATATCCGACTTAAAGTCGCGCTGTGTGTAGCCGGTGTACAACTGACGCGGACGGGCGATTTTCATTCCTTCGCTGTGCATTTCGCTCCAGTGAGCGATCCAGCCAACGGTACGCGCCATAGCGAAGATAACGGTGAACATCGAAGACGGAATACCCATCGCTTTCAGGATGATACCGGAGTAGAAGTCGACGTTTGGATAGAGTTTCTTCTCGATAAAGTACGGGTCATTCAGGGCGATGTTTTCCAGCTCCATAGCCACTTCCAGCAGGTCATCTTTCGTACCCAGCTCTTTCAGTACTTCGTGACAGGTCTCACGCATCACGGTGGCACGCGGGTCGTAGTTTTTATATACACGGTGACCGAAGCCCATCAGACGGAAAGAGTCATTCTTGTCTTTCGCACGACGAACAAATTCTGGAATATGAGCAACCGAACTAATTTCTTCCAGCATTTTCAGGGCTGCTTCGTTAGCGCCGCCATGAGCGGGCCCCCACAGCGAAGCAATACCTGCGGCGATACAGGCAAACGGGTTCGCGCCAGAAGAGCCAGCGGTACGCACGGTTGAGGTAGACGCGTTTTGTTCGTGGTCAGCGTGCAGGATCAGAATGCGGTCCATCGCGCGTTCCAGAATTGGATTGACTTCATACGGTTCACATGGTGTAGAGAACATCATGTGCAGGAAGTTTCCGGCGTAGGAGAGGTCATTACGCGGATAAACGAACGGCTGGCCGATAGAATATTTGTAACACATCGCTGCCATGGTCGGCATTTTCGACAGCAGACGGAAGGCGGCGATTTCACGGTGGCGTGGATTGTTTACGTCCAGCGAGTCGTGATAGAACGCCGCCAGTGCGCCAGTAATTCCGCACATCACCGCCATCGGGTGCGAGTCTCGACGGAAAGCGTGGAACAGACGGGTAATCTGTTCGTGGATCATGGTATGGCGGGTCACCGTTGTTTTGAACTCGTCATACTGTTCCTGAGTCGGCTTTTCACCATTCAACAGGATGTAACAAACTTCCAGGTAGTTAGAATCGGTCGCCAGCTGATCGATGGGGAAGCCGCGATGCAGCAAAATACCTTCATCACCATCAATAAAAGTAATTTTTGATTCGCAGGATGCGGTTGAAGTGAAACCAGGGTCAAAGGTGAACACACCTTTTGAACCGAGAGTACGGATATCAATAACATCTTGACCCAGCGTGCCTTTCAGCACATCCAGTTCAACAGCCGCGTCCCCGTTGAGGGCGAGTTTTGCTTTTGTATCAGCCATTTAAGGTCTCCTTAGCGCCTTATTGCGTAAGACTGCCGGAACTTAAATTTGCCTTCGCACATCAACCTGGCTTTACCCGTTTGTTATTTGGCTCGCCGCACTGTGAGAGAGGAGAAAACCAGGGTACAGAGCTCTGGGCGCTTGCAGGTAAAGGATTCATTGATGACGAATAAACGGCGAATCAAGTACTTAGCAATCCGAATTATTAAACTTGTTTATCACTAATAACTGTCCCGAATGAATTGGTCAATGCTTCTACACTGTTACATAAGTTAATCTTAAGTGAAATACTGACTCCATAACTTTTACGCATTATATGCTTTTCCTGATGATGTTTGTAACAACTTTGTTGAATAATTGTCAAATCAGATGATTGAAAATTAAATAAATGTTGTTATCGTGACTCAGATCACTGTTTCAGATAAAACCAGACAAACTATATGTAGGTTAATTGTAATGATTTTGTGAACAGCCTATACTGCCGCCAGGTCTCCGGAATACCCTGCAATCCCGAGCCACCCAGCGTTGTAACGTGTCGTTTTCGCATCTGGAAGCAGTGTTTTGCATGACGCGCAGTTATAGAAAGGACGCTGTCTGACCCGCAAGCAGACCGGAGGAAGGAAATCCCCGACGTCTCCTGGTAACAGAAAGTTATCCTCTGTGCCCGTAGTCCCCTGGGAATAATAAGAACAGCATGTGGGCGTTATTCATGATAAGAAATGTGAAAAAACAAAGACCTGTTAATCTGGACCTACAGACCATCCGGTTCCCCGTCACGGCGATAGCGTCCATTCTCCATCGCGTTTCCGGTGTGATCACCTTTGTTGCAGTGGGCATCCTGCTGTGGCTTCTGGGGACCAGCCTCTCTTCTCCTGAAGGTTTCGAACAAGCTTCCGCCATTATGGGCAGCTTTTTCGTCAAATTTATCATGTGGGGCATCCTTACCGCTCTGGCATATCACGTCGTCGTAGGTATTCGCCACATGATGATGGATTTTGGCTATCTGGAAGAAACATTCGAAGCGGGTAAACGCTCCGCCAAAATCTCCTTTGTTATCACTGTCGTGCTTTCACTTCTCGCAGGAGTCCTCGTATGGTAAGCAACGCCTCCGCATTAGGACGCAATGGCGTACATGATTTCATCCTCGTTCGCGCTACTGCTATCGTCCTGACGCTTTACATCATCTATATGATCAGTTTTTTCGCTACCAGTGGCGAACTGACATATGACGTCTGGATCGGTTTCTTCGCCTCTGCGTTCACCAAAGTGTTCACCCTGCTGGCGCTGTTCTCCATCTTGATTCATGCCTGGATTGGCATGTGGCAGGTGTTGACCGACTACGTTAAACCGCTGGCCTTACGCCTGATGCTGCAACTGGTGATTGTCGTTGCACTGGGGGTTTACGTGATTTATGGATTCGTTGTGGTGTGGGGTGTGTGATGAAATTGCCAGTCAGAGAATTTGATGCCGTTGTGATTGGTGCCGGCGGCGCAGGTATGCGCGCGGCGCTGCAAATTTCCCAGAGCGGGCAGACCTGTGCGCTGCTCTCTAAAGTCTTCCCGACCCGTTCCCATACCGTATCAGCGCAGGGCGGTATTACCGTTGCGCTGGGTAATACCCACGAAGATAACTGGGAATGGCATATGTACGACACCGTGAAAGGGTCGGACTATATTGGTGACCAGGACGCGATTGAATATATGTGTAAAACCGGGCCGGAAGCGATTCTGGAGCTGGAACACATGGGCCTGCCGTTCTCGCGCCTTGATGATGGTCGTATTTATCAACGTCCGTTTGGCGGTCAGTCGAAAAACTTCGGTGGCGAGCAGGCGGCACGTACTGCGGCAGCGGCTGACCGTACCGGTCATGCACTGTTGCACACGCTTTATCAACAGAATCTGAAAAACCACACCACTATTTTCTCCGAGTGGTATGCGCTGGATCTGGTGAAAAACCAGGATGGCGCAGTGGTCGGTTGTACCGCACTGTGTATTGAAACTGGCGAAGTGGTTTACTTCAAAGCCCGCGCGACTGTGCTGGCAACTGGCGGGGCAGGGCGTATTTATCAGTCCACCACCAATGCCCACATTAACACCGGCGACGGTGTCGGCATGGCTATCCGTGCAGGCGTACCGGTGCAGGATATGGAAATGTGGCAGTTCCACCCGACCGGCATTGCAGGTGCAGGCGTACTGGTAACAGAAGGTTGTCGTGGTGAAGGCGGCTATCTGCTCAACAAACATGGTGAACGCTTTATGGAGCGTTACGCGCCGAACGCCAAAGACCTGGCGGGCCGTGACGTGGTGGCGCGTTCCATCATGATCGAAATCCGCGAAGGTCGCGGCTGTGATGGTCCGTGGGGGCCACACGCAAAACTGAAACTCGACCACCTGGGTAAAGAAGTTCTCGAATCCCGTCTGCCGGGCATCCTTGAACTCTCCCGTACCTTCGCTCACGTTGATCCGGTGAAAGAACCGATTCCGGTTATCCCAACCTGTCACTACATGATGGGCGGTATTCCGACCAAAGTGACCGGTCAGGCGCTGACGGTGAACGAGAAAGGCGAAGATGTGGTTGTTCCGGGGCTGTTCGCGGTAGGTGAAATTGCCTGCGTATCGGTCCACGGCGCCAACCGTCTGGGCGGTAACTCACTGCTGGACCTGGTGGTATTCGGTCGTGCGGCCGGTCTGCATCTGCAAGAATCCATCGCCGAGCAGGGCGCACTGCGTGATGCCAGCGAGTCTGATGTAGAAGCGTCTCTTGAGCGTCTGAATCGCTGGAACAACAACCGTAACGGTGAAGATCCGGTGGCGATTCGCAAAGCACTGCAAGAATGTATGCAGCATAACTTCTCGGTCTTCCGTGAAGGTGATGCGATGGCGAAAGGGCTTGAGCAGTTGAAAGTTATCCGCGAGCGTCTGAAAAATGCCCGTCTGGATGACACTTCCAGCGAGTTCAACACCCAGCGCGTTGAGTGCCTGGAACTGGATAACCTGATGGAAACGGCGTATGCAACGGCTGTTTCTGCCAACTTCCGTACCGAAAGCCGTGGCGCGCATAGCCGCTTCGACTTCCCGGATCGCGATGATGAAAACTGGCTCTGCCACTCCCTGTATCTGCCTGAGTCGGAGTCCATGACGCGCCGAAGCGTCAACATGGAACCGAAACTGCGCCCGGCATTCCCGCCGAAGATTCGTACTTATTAATGCGGAGACAGGAAAATGAGACTCGAGTTTTCAATTTATCGCTATAACCCGGATGTTGATGATGCTCCGCGTATGCAGGATTACACCCTGGAGGCGGAAGAAGGTCGCGACATGATGCTGCTGGATGCGCTTATCCAGCTGAAAGAGAAAGATCCCAGCCTGTCGTTCCGCCGCTCCTGCCGTGAAGGTGTGTGCGGTTCCGATGGTCTGAACATGAACGGCAAGAATGGTCTGGCCTGTATTACCCCGATTTCGGCACTTAACCAGCCGGGCAAGAAAATTGTGATTCGCCCGCTGCCAGGTTTACCGGTGATCCGCGATTTGGTGGTAGACATGGGACAATTCTATGCGCAATATGAGAAAATTAAGCCTTACTTGTTGAATAATGGACAAAATCCACCAGCTCGCGAGCATTTGCAGATGCCAGAGCAGCGCGAAAAACTCGATGGGCTGTATGAATGTATTCTCTGCGCATGTTGTTCAACCTCTTGTCCGTCTTTCTGGTGGAATCCCGATAAGTTTATCGGCCCGGCAGGCTTGTTAGCGGCATATCGTTTCCTTATCGATAGCCGTGATACCGAGACTGACAGTCGCCTCGACGGTTTGAGCGATGCATTCAGTGTATTCCGCTGTCACAGCATCATGAACTGCGTCAGTGTCTGTCCGAAGGGGCTGAACCCGACGCGCGCCATCGGTCATATCAAGTCGATGTTATTGCAGCGCAATGCGTAAACCCAGTCCTGATAAGACGCGCAAGCGTCGCATCAGGCAACCAGAGCCGGATACGGCGTGAACGCCTTATCCGGCCTGCAAAAGGAATGCAGAAACCGTAGGCCTGATAAGACGCGCAAGCGTCGCATCAGGCAACCAGCGCCGGATGCGGCGTAAATGCCTCATCCGGCCTGCAAAAGGAATGCAGAAACCGTAGGCCTGATAAGACGCGCAAGCGTCGCATCAGGCAACCAGAGCCGGATGCGGCGTAAATGCCTCATCCGGCCTACAAAAGAATTGCAGGAAATCTTTAAAAACTGCCCCTGACACTAAGACAGTTTTTAAAGGTTCCTTAGCGGACGCAGAAAACACGACAAGTCCGCAACAAGTGAACCCCGGCACGCACATCTGATGTGAAATGTGCGTGGTAGTATCCACGGCGAAGTAAGCATAAAAAAGATGCTTAAGGGATCACGATGCAGAACAGCGCTTTGAAAGCCTGGTTGGACTCTTCTTACCTCTCTGGCGCAAACCAGAGCTGGATAGAACAGCTCTATGAAGACTTCTTAACCGATCCTGACTCGGTTGACGCTAACTGGCGTTCGACGTTCCAGCAGTTACCTGGTACGGGAGTCAAACCGGATCAATTCCACTCTCAAACGCGTGAATATTTCCGCCGCCTGGCGAAAGACGCTTCACGTTACTCTTCAACGATCTCCGACCCTGACACCAATGTGAAGCAGGTTAAAGTCCTGCAGCTCATTAACGCATACCGCTTCCGTGGTCACCAGCATGCGAATCTCGATCCGCTGGGACTGTGGCAGCAAGATAAAGTGGCCGATCTGGATCCGTCTTTCCACGATCTGACCGAAGCAGACTTCCAGGAAACCTTCAACGTCGGTTCATTTGCCAGCGGCAAAGAAACGATGAAACTCGGCGAACTGCTGGAAGCCCTCAAGCAAACCTACTGCGGCCCGATTGGCGCCGAGTACATGCACATTACCAGCACCGAAGAAAAACGCTGGATCCAACAGCGTATCGAGTCTGGTCGTGCGACTTTCAGCAGCGAAGAGAAAAAACGCTTCTTAAGTGAACTGACCGCTGCCGAAGGCCTTGAACGTTACCTCGGTGCAAAATTCCCTGGTGCAAAACGCTTCTCGCTGGAAGGTGGTGACGCGTTGATCCCGATGCTCAAAGAGATGATCCGCCACGCGGGCAACAGTGGTACCCGTGAAGTCGTTCTTGGGATGGCGCACCGTGGTCGTCTGAACGTGCTGGTGAACGTGCTGGGTAAAAAACCGCAAGACTTGTTCGACGAGTTTGCTGGTAAGCATAAAGAACACCTCGGCACGGGCGACGTGAAATACCACATGGGCTTCTCGTCTGACTTCCAGACTGATGGCGGCCTGGTGCACCTGGCGCTGGCGTTTAACCCGTCTCACCTTGAGATTGTCAGCCCGGTCGTTATCGGTTCTGTTCGTGCTCGTCTGGACAGACTCGATGAGCCGAGCAGCAACAAAGTGCTGCCAATCACCATCCACGGTGATGCCGCAGTCACCGGACAGGGCGTGGTTCAGGAAACCCTGAACATGTCGAAAGCGCGTGGTTATGAAGTTGGCGGTACGGTACGTATCGTTATCAACAACCAGGTTGGTTTCACCACCTCTAACCCGCTGGATGCCCGTTCAACACCGTACTGTACGGATATCGGCAAGATGGTACAGGCGCCGATTTTCCACGTTAACGCGGATGATCCTGAAGCCGTTGCCTTTGTGACCCGTCTGGCGCTCGATTTCCGTAACACCTTTAAACGTGATGTCTTCATCGACCTGGTGTGCTACCGCCGTCATGGCCACAACGAAGCCGACGAGCCGAGCGCAACCCAGCCGCTGATGTATCAGAAAATCAAAAAACATCCGACGCCGCGCAAAATTTACGCTGATAAGCTGGAACAGGAAAAAGTGGCGACGCTGGAAGATGCCACCGAGATGGTTAACCTGTACCGTGATGCGCTGGATGCTGGCGATTGCGTGGTTGCCGAGTGGCGTCCGATGAACATGCACTCTTTCACCTGGTCGCCGTACCTCAACCATGAATGGGACGAAGAGTACCCGAACAAAGTTGAGATGAAGCGCCTGCAGGAGCTGGCTAAACGCATCAGCACGATACCGGAAGCGATTGAAATGCAGTCTCGTGTTGCCAAGATTTATGGTGACCGTCAGGCGATGGCAGCCGGTGAGAAACTGTTCGACTGGGGTGGTGCGGAAAACCTTGCTTACGCCACGCTGGTTGATGAAGGTATCCCGGTTCGGCTGTCAGGTGAAGACTCCGGGCGCGGAACATTCTTCCACCGTCACGCGGTGATCCACAACCAGTCTAACGGTTCCACTTACACGCCGCTGCAACATATCCATAACGGCCAGGGGGCGTTCCGTGTCTGGGACTCCGTACTGTCTGAAGAAGCGGTACTGGCGTTTGAATACGGTTATGCCACCGCAGAACCACGTACCCTGACTATCTGGGAAGCGCAGTTCGGTGACTTCGCCAACGGTGCGCAGGTGGTTATCGACCAGTTCATTTCTTCTGGTGAACAGAAATGGGGTCGGATGTGTGGTCTGGTAATGCTGCTGCCGCACGGGTATGAAGGGCAGGGGCCGGAGCACTCCTCCGCGCGTCTGGAACGTTATCTGCAACTTTGCGCCGAGCAAAACATGCAGGTTTGCGTACCGTCTACTCCGGCACAGGTTTACCACATGCTGCGTCGTCAGGCGCTGCGCGGGATGCGTCGTCCGCTGGTCGTGATGTCGCCGAAATCGCTGCTGCGTCATCCGCTGGCGGTCTCCAGTCTCGAAGAGCTGGCGAACGGCACCTTCCTGCCAGCCATCGGTGAAATCGACGAGCTTGATCCGAAGGGCGTGAAGCGCGTAGTGATGTGTTCTGGTAAGGTTTATTACGATCTGCTGGAACAACGCCGTAAGAACAATCAACACGATGTCGCCATTGTGCGTATCGAGCAACTCTACCCGTTCCCGCATAAAGCGATGCAGGAAGTGTTGCAGCAGTTTGCTCACGTCAAGGATTTTGTCTGGTGCCAGGAAGAGCCGCTCAACCAGGGCGCATGGTACTGCAGCCAGCATCATTTCCGTGAAGTGATTCCGTTTGGGGCTTCTCTGCGTTATGCAGGCCGCCCGGCCTCCGCCTCTCCGGCGGTAGGGTATATGTCCGTTCACCAGAAACAGCAACAAGATCTGGTTAATGACGCGCTGAACGTCGAATAAATAAAGGATACATAATGAGTAGCGTAGATATTCTGGTCCCTGACCTGCCTGAATCCGTAGCCGATGCCACCGTCGCAACCTGGCATAAAAAACCCGGCGACGCAGTCGTACGTGATGAAGTGCTGGTAGAAATCGAAACTGACAAAGTGGTACTGGAAGTACCGGCATCAGCAGACGGCATTCTGGATGCGGTTCTGGAAGATGAAGGTACAACCGTAACGTCTCGTCAGATTCTGGGGCGCCTGCGTGAAGGCAATAGCGCCGGTAAAGAAACCAGTGCCAAATCTGAAGAGAAAGCATCCACTCCGGCGCAGCGCCAGCAGGCGTCTCTGGAAGAGCAAAATAACGATGCGTTAAGCCCGGCAATCCGTCGTCTGCTGGCTGAGCACAACCTCGACGCCAGCGCCATTAAAGGCACCGGAGTGGGGGGACGTCTGACCCGTGAAGATGTGGAAAAACATCTGGCGAAAGCCCCGGTGAAAGAGTCTGCGCCAGTTGCAGCCCCGGCGGCGCAACCAGTCCTGGCTGCTCGTAGCGAAAAACGTGTTCCGATGACTCGCCTGCGTAAACGTGTGGCAGAGCGTCTGTTGGAAGCGAAAAACTCCACCGCCATGCTGACCACGTTCAACGAAGTCAACATGAAGCCGATTATGGATCTGCGTAAGCAGTACGGCGAAGCGTTTGAAAAACGTCACGGTATCCGCTTGGGCTTTATGTCCTTCTACGTGAAAGCGGTAGTTGAAGCCCTGAAACGTTACCCGGAAGTGAACGCTTCTATTGACGGCGATGATGTGGTTTACCACAACTATTTCGATGTCAGTATGGCGGTGTCTACACCGCGTGGTCTGGTGACGCCGGTTCTGCGTGATGTCGATACTCTCGGCATGGCAGACATCGAGAAGAAAATCAAAGAACTGGCGATTAAAGGCCGTGACGGCAAGCTGACGGTTGAAGATCTGACCGGTGGTAACTTCACCATCACCAACGGTGGTGTGTTCGGTTCCCTGATGTCTACGCCGATCATCAACCCGCCGCAGAGCGCAATTCTGGGTATGCACGCTATCAAAGATCGCCCGATGGCGGTGAATGGTCAGGTTGAGATCCTGCCGATGATGTACCTGGCGCTGTCCTACGATCACCGTCTGATCGATGGTCGCGAATCCGTGGGCTTCCTGGTAACGATCAAAGAGTTGCTGGAAGATCCGACACGTCTGCTGCTGGACGTGTAGTAGTTTAAGTTTCACCTGCACTGTAGACCGGATAAGACAATATTGACTTCTCCGGCAATCGAAGCCTGATGCGACGCTAATGCGTCTTATCAGGCCTACGGTGATCACCAATGTAGGTCGGATAAGGCGCTTACGCCGCATCCGACAAGCGATGCCTGATACGACGCTTAATGCGTCTTATCAGGCCTACGAGTGATCGACAGTACCCGGACGCGATACGTCATATTCGGTCTACGGTTTAAAAGATAACGATTACTGAAGGATGGACAGAACACATGAACTTACATGAATACCAGGCAAAACAACTTTTTGCGAGCTCAGGCTTGCCAGTGCCGGTAGGTTATGCCTGTACTACTCCGCGCGAAGCAGAAGAAGCCGCTTCAAAAATCGGTGCCGGTCCGTGGGTAGTAAAATGTCAAGTTCACGCTGGTGGCCGCGGTAAAGCGGGCGGTGTGAAAGTGGTAAACAGCAAAGAAGACATCCGTGCTTTTGCAGAAAACTGGCTGGGCAAGCGTCTGGTAACGTATCAAACAGACGCCAGTGGTCAACCGGTTAACCAGATTCTGGTTGAAGCGGCAACCGATATCGCTAAAGAGCTGTATCTTGGTGCCGTTGTCGACCGTAGTTCTCGCCGCGTGGTCTTTATGGCTTCCACCGAAGGCGGCGTGGAAATTGAAAAAGTGGCGGAAGAAACTCCGCACCTGATCCACAAAGTCGCGCTTGATCCGCTGACTGGCCCGATGCCGTATCAGGGACGCGAGCTGGCGTTCAAACTGGGTCTGGAAGGTAAACTGGTTCAGCAGTTCACCAAAATCTTCATGGGCCTGGCGACCATTTTCCTGGAGCGCGACCTTGCGCTTATCGAAATTAACCCGCTAGTCATCACCAAACAGGGCGATCTGATTTGCCTCGATGGCAAACTGGGCGCTGATGGCAACGCACTGTTCCGTCAGCCTGAGCTGCGCGAAATGCGCGATCAGTCGCAGGAAGATCCACGTGAAGCACAGGCTGCACAGTGGGAACTGAACTACGTTGCGCTGGACGGTAACATCGGTTGTATGGTTAACGGCGCAGGTCTGGCGATGGGTACGATGGACATCGTTAAACTGCACGGCGGCGAACCGGCTAACTTCCTGGACGTTGGCGGTGGCGCAACCAAAGAACGTGTAACCGAAGCGTTCAAAATCATCCTCTCTGACGACAAAGTGAAAGCCGTTCTGGTTAACATCTTCGGCGGTATCGTTCGTTGCGACCTGATCGCTGACGGTATCATCGGCGCGGTAGCGGAAGTGGGTGTTAACGTACCGGTCGTGGTACGTCTGGAAGGTAACAACGCCGAACTCGGCGCGAAGAAACTGGCTGACAGCGGCCTGAATATTATTGCAGCAAAAGGTCTGACGGATGCAGCTCAGCAGGTTGTTGCCGCAGTGGAGGGGAAATAATGTCCATTTTAATTGATAAAAACACCAAGGTTATCTGCCAGGGCTTTACTGGTAGCCAGGGGACTTTCCACTCTGAACAAGCCATTGCATACGGCACCAAAATGGTTGGCGGCGTAACCCCAGGTAAAGGCGGCACCACCCACCTTGGCCTGCCGGTGTTCAACACCGTGCGTGAAGCCGTTGCTGCCACTGGCGCTACCGCTTCTGTTATCTACGTACCAGCGCCGTTCTGCAAAGACTCCATTCTGGAAGCTATTGATGCAGGCATCAAACTGATTATCACCATCACTGAAGGTATCCCGACGCTGGATATGCTGACCGTGAAGGTGAAACTGGACGAAGCGGGAGTACGCATGATTGGCCCGAACTGCCCTGGCGTAATCACTCCAGGTGAATGCAAAATCGGCATCCAGCCGGGGCACATTCATCGCCCAGGTAAAGTGGGTATCGTTTCCCGTTCCGGTACGCTGACCTATGAAGCGGTTAAACAGACCACGGATTACGGTTTCGGTCAGTCGACCTGTGTGGGTATCGGTGGCGACCCGATCCCTGGCTCTAACTTTATCGACATCCTCGAAATGTTCGAAAAAGATCCGCAAACCGAAGCGATCGTGATGATCGGTGAGATCGGCGGTAGTGCAGAAGAAGAAGCGGCGGCGTACATCAAAGAGCACGTTACCAAGCCAGTTGTGGGTTACATCGCCGGTGTGACTGCGCCGAAAGGTAAACGTATGGGCCACGCTGGGGCCATCATTGCCGGTGGTAAAGGGACTGCGGATGAGAAATTCGCTGCCCTGGAAGCCGCAGGTGTGAAAACTGTTCGCAGCCTGGCTGACATCGGTGAAGCCCTGAAAACTGTTCTGAAATAAATACCTGTAATAAGAAATAGCCCTCGCTGCTTCCCTCTACAGGAATGGCGAAGGGCTGTCGGTTTCGACATGGTTGGCCATCTTATGATGGCCTTTTTTATTTCAACATAATGCTAATGCCTGCATAGATTGTGAACTGCGGCTGATAATCCCCGCTGTGCGCAACGGTCCACTGAGGCTCGATAAAACTGTTCACAATATAGTTGCCAATCGGCATAGCACGACCAATCCCCAACCCCGCCGGGATATAATAATCGTCCGTTTTCACATTCCACGTCCATGTTCCGCTGGAACGCAAAAACCAGCCTTTGGACATTTTGTAGATCAAAAACGGTTGCAGAGTGGCTGTCTCAACGTGGTTTCTGTCATTATCGCCAGTGAAACTTTTCTGCCACTGTATCAATGCTCCCCGCAGCCAGCGAGGCGTCGTATCGACGACCACTGCGGCCAGCCCAGCTTGCCACTGTCCGGTACCCAATTCATCCTGAGCGGCGCTGTTAGCGGTCAGAAGCGGCCCAATTCCTAATTTAATGCCTTGTTGCTTAAGCAGAAAAATATCAAACAAGTTGATATCGCCGATGCCGCTGTCGTAGCCGCCAGTAAGTTGCGGGCGGGTGGAGATCGGTACTGTTAAGCGCATGATCTGTGGTACGGGGATCAGATCGCCCCCGGAAATCGGTACAGTGGCGCGCAGCAGCATATCGTTAGTATGTTGATCGCTGTTATAGAGACCAGGCGTGTAATAGTCCTGCACAGCAAAAGAGGTTGCCAGATGTAGCGGGTTATTAGCTTTATCAACCGCATCTTCGGCGAAGCTGCAGGCAGGAAAGCAGATAAGGCAAGCTGTGAATGTTTTTGCAAGTAAGTCGGGCATAAGAGGTCCCTGGTTAATGGCAGTATATCTCCCTGAATGAACGGAGATTCTGGCAGTTTTGCAGAGAAAAAATGTGGCCTGGCCCCAACTATGCGTTATTGGTTATTATTTGCTTGCTTATTATGTTTCTGGAAATGACAACGCCACATTCATAATTGATGTGCATAAACGTTTGATGCCTGAGTTAATGAAGCGATGTTGCTTGTGCAGGAACGTTGCCGCCTTTTGCGCAAGTAAGCAAATGCAGGGAGTTTATGTTGTGACGAGACGAATATAAGATAAAAATGCAGAATCTTGCAGACCTCTGTTGCTATAAAGGATGTCAATTGTGTATACCACTTTGTAGAACGCCCAATATATATTCTTCTGGAAGAGTATTTTTATATTTTATTGTAAGCATATTTTTTACCTCATGTATTTAACCTGGTTGCTCCATCATCATCATGGATGATGAAATAGATATATGTGTAAATGATAATATAACATTGCTCTGGCATAAATAATTAAAGTTATTCCTTTAAATGCTACTATTTATCAGTATGTTATGGTGGCGGTAGCGTGTTTGCATTATGGGCTATTACGCTAATGCTTAGCAGCAGAAAAATATTTCCTCAGATAATTAAATTGCTGACATCTTGCAATATCATCATATTCATATGTTCAAATGAGAAAATATTTTGCCAACAATATCACTTTTTCTAAAAGTTAAATTAAGCATATTGATTTTGTGAGCGTCGGGTGTAATGAATGCCAGACATTCGTTCAGATAAGTCAGGTCATCGTTCGAATGCCACAATGAATGGAGAATATTAAATATTTACTTTTTTGGGAGTATATTTTTTAACAGTAGAAACATTGTAAGAGAGTTGCGATGGTTTCATTATTTGAACTTCACCTTGATTAATAAAAATCAATCCCCTGATATTATTTATCATTATTTGACGAAGGGGATGCACAGGAAATTAAAGTATTTTAGTCGCATCGGTTAGTTGATCAATAACGATTGCTATATTGGTAAACATGGCGAAATAGCGATACTGACTCGGGATAGATTTATTAAAGATAAAATGCTCAAAGGTATTATTTGAAAAGTAAAGGAAAAGTGTTACTGATTCATCAGGATAAAGATGGAAATGTATCTGGTTACCAGACGTAGGTTCTATCAGAGACATTGAATCGTTGCCCGTAATATACCTGCAACTATCGTGAATGCTACGCTCACACTTCAGCAGTGGCCTCATGATTTCTGTGTATTCTTCTAATGTTAATATATTAAAATCAATTTTCATTTGAAGGAAATGGAAAAGTGTTTGTATCTCTTTTTCTGTGACGAATTCTTTTATTTTAACTGGGAAGTAATTGGGAACCAGAAACTGAGGATCTAATCTACTTTGTTGTGTTGTGCAAATAAATTTGAACATTAATTCAGGATCAAGCATTAAATTGATTACATATTGGTGCTTTGTTTCAAAAATTATTGTTTGTATCAGGTTAAATAAATTTATTTCGTCATCAGAAAATAAAAGACATTGGCCATAGCTGTCATATGTTTTATCATTGTAAACAGAAATGGCTATTTTTTCTGGGGTGTCAATATTATATTCCAAAGCCAGATAGTTGCCTTTTTCATCGTGATTGGTTTCTAAATTATTTGGATTAATTACATGAAGTGTTTTTAATGCTGATTCGATAAGCTGTTGACTCTCGGAGGTGAATGATTTTCGCTGCGGTGTATAAAGCGTATCAATTCCAACAGTTATACGATGTGGGTCAAGGATTGCTGCAATTATCTTTATTGCCTGCACTGTGGTGGGTAATGTCGTTAGATCCTTATCTGTTTTTAGAGGCTCATTAGATGACCAACCAGAGAAGCGATTGATAACAGAACTGATATTATCAGGATTCATAGCTGCAACCTTATTGTCATTAAACGAGGCGCTGAGCGTACTCGGCTATGGAAAAAGGAACTTGCAAAAATCGCTCATTTTTTGCGTTTCTCTGGCGAAAGTCGCCTATGTTCAACAAGAAAAACCGCCTGCGTTTAACTATACCCATCCAATTTATCTCTTCATGTGATTATTCCTGAGAAAACAATAACGTAATGAGGTTATGTTGTTGCTCATAAAGAAAACAATCAATTAACTTTGATAAAAATATGTTATGTAATTTGGCAACAAATTGGCTACTCTAATCCATTAGTATTATACAAAGTCGACAAGGCTATCATGTTAAGTAAAACACTGGTTTTTTATCTATATATTGTCATGCCGCTAATTGTGCAACATTTATTATTTACATCAATTTAACAAAAATACCACCTATGATCTATCATCTATACATAATTAACATGTTTGGTTGATTTTGATGTAAATCAATTTTTAATTCTTGAAAAAAATCTGCAAAACGCGATAAATTGTCATAGATCAAATTGGTGATGTGGTGATAATTTCACTATAAATTGATCGCTGTCGAAAAATGCAAATTTGTTCAATAAAAACCTGTTTATTGTAAGGATTTTGCGGCGTAATATATTTGTGGGATCAATTTGGTTTATTTATTAACATATTTGTAACTTTTTATCATTGTCTTTTCCTCTTTTGATGAAATGGCAACGATAGGGGCGAGCAAATAAATTTCTATTGGGGCATGCGTGTGACCCTTTCTAACGGGGTTCACTCTCGGAGTCTTCATGCGATGAGCAAGGAGTCATGATGTTAGATATAGTCGAACTGTCGCGCTTACAGTTTGCCTTGACCGCGATGTACCACTTCCTTTTTGTGCCACTGACGCTCGGTATGGCGTTCTTGCTGGCCATTATGGAAACGGTCTACGTCCTTTCCGGCAAACAGATTTATAAAGATATGACCAAGTTCTGGGGCAAGTTGTTTGGTATCAACTTCGCTCTGGGGGTGGCAACCGGTCTGACCATGGAGTTCCAGTTCGGGACTAACTGGTCTTACTATTCCCACTATGTAGGGGATATCTTCGGTGCGCCGCTGGCAATCGAAGGTCTGATGGCCTTCTTCCTCGAATCCACCTTTGTAGGTCTGTTCTTCTTCGGTTGGGATCGTCTGGGTAAAGTTCAGCATATGTGTGTCACCTGGCTGGTGGCGCTCGGTTCAAACCTGTCCGCGCTGTGGATTCTGGTAGCGAACGGCTGGATGCAAAACCCAATCGCGTCAGATTTCAATTTTGAAACCATGCGTATGGAAATGGTGAGCTTCTCCGAACTGGTGCTTAACCCGGTTGCTCAGGTGAAATTTGTTCACACTGTGGCCTCTGGTTACGTTACCGGCGCGATGTTCATCCTCGGTATCAGTGCATGGTATATGCTGAAAGGTCGTGACTTTGCCTTCGCAAAACGCTCCTTTGCTATCGCTGCCAGCTTCGGTATGGCTGCTGTGCTGTCTGTTATCGTTCTGGGCGATGAGTCTGGTTACGAAATGGGCGATGTGCAGAAAACCAAACTGGCTGCTATTGAGGCCGAGTGGGAAACTCAGCCTGCGCCTGCCGCCTTTACTCTTTTTGGTATTCCAGACCAGGATGAGCAGACGAACAAATTTGCGATCCAGATCCCTTACGCACTGGGGATTATCGCAACACGTTCCGTAGATACTCCGGTTATTGGCCTGAAAGAGCTGATGGTTCAGCATGAAGAACGCATCCGTAACGGGATGAAAGCATATTCTCTGCTTGAGCAACTGCGTTCTGGTTCTACCGACCAGGCCGTACGTGACCAGTTTAATAGCATGAAGAAAGACCTCGGTTACGGTCTGCTGCTGAAGCGTTATACGCCGAATGTGGCCGATGCGACTGAAGCGCAGATTCAACAGGCAACTAAAGACTCCATTCCTCGTGTAGCGCCGCTGTATTTTGCGTTCCGTATCATGGTTGCGTGTGGCTTCCTGCTGCTGGCAATTATCGCGCTCTCTTTCTGGAGTGTAATCCGCAACCGTATTGGCGAGAAAAAATGGCTGCTGCGCGCTGCGTTGTACGGTATTCCACTGCCGTGGATTGCTGTAGAGGCGGGCTGGTTCGTGGCTGAATATGGTCGTCAACCGTGGGCTATCGGTGAAGTGCTGCCGACGGCAGTGGCGAACTCGTCTCTGACCGCTGGCGATCTCATCTTCTCGATGGTGCTGATTTGCGGCCTGTATACCCTGTTCCTGGTGGCAGAATTGTTCCTGATGTTCAAATTTGCACGCCTCGGCCCAAGCAGCCTGAAAACCGGTCGCTATCACTTTGAGCAGTCTTCCACGACTACTCAGCCGGCACGCTAAGACAGGAGTCGTCAAATGATCGATTATGAAGTATTGCGTTTTATCTGGTGGCTGCTGGTTGGCATTCTGCTGATTGGTTTTGCAGTTACTGATGGCTTCGACATGGGGGTGGGCATGCTCACCCGTTTCCTCGGTCGTAACGACACCGAGCGTCGAATTATGATTAACTCCATTGCCCCGCACTGGGATGGTAACCAGGTTTGGCTGATCACTGCAGGCGGCGCGCTGTTTGCCGCCTGGCCGATGGTCTATGCTGCTGCGTTCTCCGGCTTCTATGTCGCGATGATCCTGGTGCTGGCGTCTTTGTTCTTCCGTCCGGTCGGTTTTGATTACCGCTCCAAGATCGAAGAAACCCGCTGGCGCAACATGTGGGACTGGGGCATCTTCATTGGTAGCTTCGTTCCGCCGCTGGTGATTGGTGTGGCGTTCGGCAACCTGCTACAGGGTGTACCGTTCAACGTGGATGAATATCTGCGTCTGTACTACACCGGTAACTTCTTCCAGCTGCTTAACCCGTTCGGCCTGCTGGCTGGCGTGGTGAGCGTAGGGATGATCATTACTCAGGGCGCGACCTACCTGCAAATGCGCACTGTGGGCGAATTGCACCTGCGTACCCGTGCAACCGCTCAGGTGGCGGCACTGGTGACTCTGGTGTGCTTCGCACTGGCTGGCGTATGGGTGATGTATGGTATCGACGGTTATGTCGTGAAATCGACAATGGACCATTACGCAGCCTCTAACCCGCTGAATAAAGAAGTGGTGCGTGAAGCTGGCGCATGGCTGGTTAACTTCAACAACACGCCGATTCTGTGGGCGATTCCGGCGCTGGGTGTGGTTCTGCCGTTGTTGACTATTCTGACTGCACGTATGGATAAAGCCGCGTGGGCGTTTGTGTTCTCCTCCCTGACACTGGCTTGCATTATCCTGACTGCGGGTATTGCAATGTTCCCGTTTGTGATGCCGTCCAGCACCATGATGAATGCAAGTCTGACAATGTGGGATGCAACTTCCAGCCAGCTGACGCTTAACGTCATGACATGGGTTGCGGTGGTTCTTGTACCGATCATTCTGCTCTACACCGCCTGGTGTTACTGGAAAATGTTCGGTCGTATCACCAAAGAAGATATTGAACGTAACACCCATTCTCTGTACTAAGTAAGGAGCTAAAAATGTGGTATTTCGCATGGATTCTGGGAACGCTTCTTGCCTGTTCGTTTGGGGTAATCACCGCGCTGGCGCTTGAGCACGTCGAATCAGGCAAAGCCGGTCAAGAAGACATCTGATGAGTAAGATTATCGCAACCTTGTATGCGGTAATGGACAAGCGCCCCCTGCGGGCGCTTTCCTTCGTGATGGCGCTTCTGTTAGCAGGATGTATGTTTTGGGACCCATCACGTTTCGCCGCGAAGACCAGTGAGCTGGAAATCTGGCATGGTTTATTGCTGATGTGGGCCGTGTGCGCCGGCGTTATTCACGGTGTGGGGTTCCGTCCGCAGAAGGTTCTTTGGCAAGGGATTTTTTGCCCATTGCTTGCCGATTTTGTGCTCATCGTCGGGCTGATTTTCTTCTTCTTTTAAATCAGAATTCTCTCCAAAAATTTATGGGCCATTAAAGGTCCATAAATTTTTACGCTCCCTTAACTTGCTCTCATTCCCAAACCTCATTCGCACGCGTATAGTAGCAGCGTTTAAAAGCTCTAACTTTTGTTGCATTACCGGGATGTAAAGTGAATACAACGCTGTTTCGATGGCCGGTTCGCGTCTACTATGAAGATACCGATGCCGGTGGTGTGGTGTACCACGCCAGTTACGTCGCTTTTTATGAAAGAGCACGCACAGAGATGCTGCGTCATCATCACTTCAGCCAACAGGCGCTGATGGCTGAACGCGTTGCCTTCGTGGTGCGTAAAATGACGGTGGAATATTACGCACCCGCGCGGCTCGACGATATGCTCGAAATTCAGACTGAAATAACATCAATGCGTGGCACCTCTTTGGTTTTCACGCAACGTATTGTCAACGCCGAGAATACTTTGCTGAATGAAGCAGAGGTTCTGGTTGTTTGCGTTGACCCACTCAAAATGAAGCCTCGTGCGCTTCCCAAGTCTATTGTCGCGGAGTTTAAGCAGTGACTGACATGAATATCCTTGATTTGTTCCTGAAGGCAAGCCTTCTGGTTAAACTTATCATGTTGATTTTGATTGGTTTTTCAATCGCATCCTGGGCCATTATTATCCAGCGGACCCGTATCCTTAACGCTGCGGCACGCGAAGCCGAAGCGTTTGAAGATAAATTCTGGTCTGGAATCGAACTTTCCCGCCTCTACCAGGAAAGCCAGGGAAAACGAGATAATCTCACGGGCTCGGAACAAATATTTTACAGTGGGTTCAAAGAATTTGTGCGTCTGCATCGAGCCAACAGCCATGCGCCGGAAGCGGTAGTAGAAGGTGCATCGCGTGCGATGCGTATTTCTATGAACCGTGAACTGGAGAATCTGGAGACGCACATCCCGTTCCTCGGCACGGTAGGTTCCATTAGCCCGTATATCGGTCTGTTTGGCACCGTTTGGGGGATCATGCACGCGTTTATCGCCCTTGGTGCGGTGAAGCAGGCAACATTGCAAATGGTTGCCCCTGGTATCGCAGAAGCGTTGATTGCGACAGCAATTGGTCTGTTTGCCGCTATTCCAGCGGTTATGGCTTACAACCGTCTCAACCAGCGTGTGAACAAACTGGAACTGAATTACGATAACTTTATGGAAGAGTTTACCGCGATTCTGCACCGCCAGGCGTTCACCGTTAGCGAGAGCAACAAGGGGTAAGCCATGGCCAGAGCGCGTGGACGGGGTCGTCGCGATCTCAAGTCCGAAATCAATATTGTACCGCTACTGGACGTACTACTGGTGCTGTTACTGATCTTTATGGCGACGGCGCCAATCATCACCCAGAGTGTTGAGGTCGATCTACCGGACGCTACAGAATCGCAGGCGGTGAGCAGTAATGATAATCCGCCGGTCATTATTGAAGTATCCGGTGTCGGTCAGTACACCGTGGTGGTTGAGAAGGAGCGCCTGGAACATTTACCACCAGAACAGGTGGTGGCGGAAGTATCCAGCCGTTTCAAGGCTAATCCGAAAACGGTCTTTCTGATCGGTGGCGCAAAAGATGTGCCTTACGATGAAATAATTAAAGCGCTGAACTTGTTACACAGTGCGGGTGTGAAATCGGTTGGTTTAATGACGCAGCCTATTTAAGCATCTGCGTTTTCCTTGCTTGAAAGAGAGCGGGTAACAGGCGAACAGTTTTTGGGAACCGAGAGTGTCAAAGGCAACCGAACAAAACGACAAGCTCAAACGGGCGATAATTATTTCAGCAGTGCTGCATATCATCTTATTTGCGGCACTGATCTGGAGTTCGTTCGATGAGAATATGGAAGCTTCAGCCGGTGGCGGCGGTGGTTCATCCATCGACGCGGTAATGGTTGATTCAGGTGCAGTCGTTGAGCAGTACAAACGCATGCAAAACCAGGAATCAAGCGCGAAGCGTTCTGAAGAGCAGCTCAAGATTAAGGAGCGGCAGGCCGCTGAAGAACTGCGTGAAAAACAAGCTGCGGAACAGGAACGCCTGAAGCAACTTGAGAAAGAGCGGTTAGCCGCTCAGGAGCAAAAGAAACAGGCTGAAGAAGCTGCCAAACAGGCCGAGTTGAAGCAGAAGCAAGCGGAAGAAGCAGCAGCGAAAGCTGCGGCAGATGCTAAAGCGAAGGCCGAAGCGGATGCCAAAGCAGCCGCAGAAGCTGCGAAGAAAGCGGCTGCGGATGCGAAGAAAAAAGCAGAAGCAGAAGCCGCCAAAGCTGCAGCTGAAGCGCAGAAAAAAGCCGAGGCTGAAGCCGCTAAAGCTGCTGCTGCGCTGAAGAAGAAAGCAGAAGCGGCAGAAGCCGCAGCAGCTGAGGCAAGAAAGAAAGCGGCTGCCGAGGCTGCTGAGAAGGCTAAGGCCGAAGCTGAGAAGAAAGCTGCAGCAGAAAAGGCCGCAGCTGAGAAGAAAGCGGCTGCAGAAAAGGCGGCAGCTGAGAAGAAAGCGGCTGCAGAAAAGGCGGCAGCTGAGAAGAAAGCAGCGGCAGAGAAGGCGGCTGCTGAGAAGAAAGCGGCGGCAGAAAAGGCCGCCGCAGAGAAAAAAGCTGCGGCGGCAAAAGCAGCTGCTGAAAAAGCCGCTGCAGCAAAAGCTGCCGCGGAGGCGGATGATCTTTTCGGTGAGCTAAGCTCCGGTAAGAATGCACCGAAAACCGGTGGTGGGGCGAAAGGCAGCAATGTTTCCTCTACCGGGAGTGGTAATACTAAAAGTAGCGCATCAGGCGCTGAGATTAATGACTACAAGAACCAGATTGCTACGGCTATAGCCAGCAGGCTCAACGACAAGTCATTGTATGTCGGGAAAACGTGCAGATTGCATATCAAACTGACTACAGATGGCACTGTACTTAGCGTTGAGTCAGAAGGTGGTGATGAAGCATTATGCCGGGCCGCGCTTGTCGCTGTTAATCAAGCAAAATTGCCTAAGCCACCGAGCCAGGCTGTATATGAGGTATTCAAAGATGCTTCTCTGAACTTTAAGCCGTAAGCAGAGCTATAGCAGTAACAATGGTTTGTTCTGATAGTTTTGTGTATTTGAGTTTGTTAACCTTCTGCTAAATTATCCTGAGCTATCTGTTCGGATAAGGGAGATACGATGAAGCAGGCATTACGATTAGCTTTTAGTTTTTTAATACTATGGACTGCTGCAGTGCATGCGACAGTCAGTATCGATATTACTGACTGGAATGACTCTGCGCGCCCTATTGGCGTAGTTCCTTTCCAGTGGGCAGGACCTGGTGCGGCACCTGAAGATATTGGCGGCATCGTTGCTGCAGACCTGCGTAACAGTGGTAAATTTAACCCGTTAGACCGCGCTCGTCTGCCACAGCAGCCGGGTAGTGCGCAGGAAGTGCAACCTGCTGCATGGTCTGCTCTGGGCATCGATGCCGTGGTTGTGGGACAGGTTACTCCGAATCCCGATGGTTCTTACAATGTCGCTTATCAGTTGGTTGACACTGGCGGCGCTCCGGGTACAGTACTTGCTCAGAATTCATACAAAGTTAACAAACAATGGCTGCGCTATGCTGGCCATACCGCCAGTGATGAAGTGTTTGAAAAACTAACCGGCATTAAAGGTGCGTTCCGTACCCGTATCGCCTACGTTGTTCAGACCAACGGCGGTCAGTTCCCGTATGAACTGCGCGTATCTGATTACGACGGCTACAACCAGTTTGTGGTTCACCGTTCTCCACAGCCGCTGATGTCTCCGGCATGGTCACCGGATGGTTCTAAACTGGCATATGTCACTTTTGAAAGTGGTCGTTCCGCGCTGGTTATCCAGACGCTGGCGAATGGTGCAGTACGTCAGGTCGCTTCTTTCCCGCGTCACAACGGTGCGCCTGCATTCTCACCAGACGGTAGCAAACTGGCGTTCGCTCTGTCGAAAACGGGTAGCCTGAATCTGTATGTTATGGATTTGGCTTCCGGTCAGATTCGTCAGGTAACGGATGGTCGCAGCAATAATACCGAACCAACCTGGTTCCCGGACAGCCAGAACCTGGCCTTTACTTCTGACCAGGCCGGTCGTCCGCAGGTTTATAAAGTGAATATCAACGGTGGTGCGCCTCAACGTATTACCTGGGAAGGTTCACAAAACCAGGATGCGGATGTCAGCAGCGACGGTAAATTTATGGTAATGGTTAGCTCCAATGGTGGGCAACAGCACATTGCCAAACAAGATCTGGTAACGGGAGGCGTACAAGTTCTGTCGTCCACGTTCCTGGATGAAACGCCAAGTCTGGCACCTAACGGCACTATGGTAATCTACAGCTCTTCTCAGGGGATGGGATCCGTGCTGAATTTGGTTTCTACAGATGGGCGTTTCAAAGCGCGTCTTCCGGCAACTGATGGACAGGTCAAATTCCCTGCCTGGTCGCCGTATCTGTGATAATAATTAATTGAATAGTAAAGGAATCATTGAAATGCAACTGAACAAAGTGCTGAAAGGGCTGATGATTGCTCTGCCTGTTATGGCAATTGCGGCATGTTCTTCCAACAAGAACGCCAGCAATGACGGTAGCGAAGGCATGCTGGGTGCCGGCACTGGGATGGATGCGAACGGCGGCAACGGCAATGGCAACATGTCTTCCGAAGAGCAGGCTCGTCTGCAAATGCAACAGCTGCAGCAGAACAACATCGTTTACTTCGATCTGGACAAATACGATATCCGTTCTGACTTCGCTCAAATGCTGGATGCACACGCAAACTTCCTGCGTAGCAACCCGTCTTACAAAGTCACCGTAGAAGGTCACGCGGACGAACGTGGTACTCCTGAGTACAACATCTCCCTGGGTGAGCGTCGTGCGAACGCTGTTAAGATGTATCTGCAGGGTAAAGGCGTTTCTGCTGACCAGATCTCCATCGTTTCTTACGGTAAAGAAAAACCTGCAGTACTGGGTCATGACGAAGCGGCGTATGCCAAAAACCGTCGTGCGGTACTGGTTTACTAAGAGAATTGCATGAGCAGTAACTTCAGACATCACCTGTTGAGTCTGTCGTTACTGGTTGGCATAGCGGCCCCCTGGGCCGCTTTTGCTCAGGCGCCAATCAGTAGTGTCGGCTCAGGCTCGGTCGAAGACCGCGTCACTCAACTTGAGCGTATTTCTAATGCTCACAGCCAGCTTTTAACTCAACTCCAGCAGCAACTCTCCGATAATCAGTCCGATATTGATTCCCTGCGGGGGCAAATTCAGGAAAATCAGTATCAACTGAATCAGGTTGTAGAGCGGCAGAAACAGATTCTGTTACAGATGGATAGCCTCAGCAGCGGTGGTAGTACGACGCAGTCTACGGGCGGCGCTCAAAGCGGAGCGACTGCAACAACGACGCCAACGGCTGATGCAGGAACTGCAAACGCTGGCGCGGCAGTGAAAAGCGGCGATCCAAACACTGATTATAATGCGGCTATTGCGCTGGTGCAGGATAAATCTCGCCAGGATGATGCGATGGTGGCATTTCAGAATTTCATCAAAAATTATCCTGACTCAACTTACCTGCCAAATGCCAATTATTGGCTGGGACAGTTAAACTACAACAAGGGTAAGAAAGATGATGCTGCATACTATTTTGCTTCGGTGGTGAAAAATTATCCGAAGTCACCGAAGGCTGCTGATGCGATGTTTAAAGTTGGCGTCATCATGCAGGACAAAGGTGATACAGCAAAAGCGAAAGCCGTGTATCAGCAGGTTATCAGTAAATACCCTGGTACTGATGGCGCGAAACAGGCGCAAAAACGTCTGAACGCCATGTAATGCATACCCCGCGACCAGAAGTCGTGTTATTTCTGGTCGTGTCGTGTGAATCATAAGCAGTTGAGTGATCTGCATCGAAATTTTTGTTGCGCTCAAGTCTGAAATCAGTAATATATGCCGCCGTTGCCACGGGATATCAAGCAAACCGAAAGCAACGCTAAAGTGGGTCGTTAGCTCAGTTGGTAGAGCAGTTGACTTTTAATCAATTGGTCGCAGGTTCGAATCCTGCACGACCCACCAATCGTAAAGATTGAAGCAGTAGTTAGTAGTATCCAGCGTAGTATCGGGTGATTAGCTCAGCTGGGAGAGCACCTCCCTTACAAGGAGGGGGTCGGCGGTTCGATCCCGTCATCACCCACCACCGGGTCGTTAGCTCAGTTGGTAGAGCAGTTGACTTTTAATCAATTGGTCGCAGGTTCGAATCCTGCACGACCCACCAGTGTAAAAAGGCGCCCTAAAGGCGCCTTTTTGCTATATACGTCTTTTTGCATCCCCTCTTAAGACTCACCAGGATCGTTTTACTTTATAAGTACGGATTCGTTCTGTTATTTCGCAGAAAACGGGTTAAATATGCATATCTGCTAATAATTAGATGAGTGAACTTTTATGGCTGAGAATATTAAGCAATTCATTGATTTTCTTATCAAAGCTAAACAAAGCACGTATGCAAATTCCAATAGCGCAGTGATGACACTTGCACCACTTACTGGGGCAAAACTCCATGAATATGAACAAGGAGCGCTATTCTACAGGGACATTTATTACGGTTTTTTACAGTTTACTGGGCAGGAAGTTATTTATCAGAGAGAAACAGCGGTATGGTCTATGAGCTATTCCGGTAAATGTTTTCTGGATAAAGACTCAGAAAGTATCTACGGTTTTCTACGTCAGGCGCTATTGCAATCGACTCGGGATATGCCATTCCGTGGCCCATTTGAATTCAATAGCGAAAATGATCTGCGATATGTTAACTGCTATAGCGGCAACTTTGACTTTTTCAGTGGTGAAGAACAGATATGGCATAACAACATGTTAGCCTACAAGCTTTACTATTCAGGAGGGTGGGTAAACTAATCAGCCATCAAATAATAGGCCATGACATTTCCCTATCAATCGACTATCTTGTTTAGCATACAAAACAAACAAACCGATTATGGCAAGTTTTCACGCTTTATATCGGTTTAATAGTTAAGCTTATAAAACGAGATGGCAAAATGAGCGTGATGTTTGATCCTGAAGCTGCAATATATCCCTTCCCACCGAAGCCGACACCGTTAAGCATTGATGAAAAAACGCATTACCGTGAAAAAATAAAACGGCTGTTAAAAGAACGTAATGCGGTGATGGTCGCCCACTACTATACCGATCCCGAAATTCAACAACTGGCGGAAGAGACCGGAGGCTGCATTTCCGATTCGCTGGAAATGGCTCGTTTTGGTGCACAACATTCCGCGTCTACGCTGTTAGTCGCTGGGGTGAGATTTATGGGAGAAACCGCCAAAATCCTCAGCCCGGAAAAAACAGTGTTGATGCCAACCCTTCAGGCCGAATGTTCTTTAGATTTGGGATGCCCCATTGATGAATTCAACGCATTTTGCGATGCCCACCTCGATCGTACTGTCGTTGTCTACGCTAACACTTCTGCCGCGGTAAAAGCTCGTGCGGACTGGGTGGTGACTTCAAGTATTGCCGTTGAACTGATTGATCACCTGGATAGTTTGGGTGAAAAAATAATCTGGGCGCCGGATAAACATTTGGGGCGTTACGTGCAAAAACAGACTGGTGCAGACATCTTGTGCTGGCAGGGAACCTGTATCGTTCATGATGAGTTTAAGACTCAGGCATTAACCCGCTTGCAAAAACAGTACCCTGATGCTGCCATATTGGTGCATCCTGAATCACCACAATCCATCGTTGAGATGGCAGATGCGATCGGTTCAACAAGTCAGCTGATCAACGCCGCGAAAACGTTGCCGCACCAGCAACTCATTGTGGCGACCGACCGGGGTATCTTCTATAAAATGCAGCAGGCGGTACCTGATAAAGTACTGTTGGAAGCGCCAACCGCAGGTCAGGGCGCGACCTGCCGCAGTTGCGCACATTGTCCGTGGATGGCCATGAATGGCCTTCAGGCTATTGTTGAGGCGTTGGAACAGGGAGGAAGCAAACACGAAGTTCATGTTGAAGAAATGCTGCGAGAGAGGGCGCTGGTACCACTCAATCGTATGCTGAATTTTGCGGCTACACTACGTGCATAACTGACAATAAGGCATCACGCTACGCTTTGGGGGAAAGATGGATTTTTTTAGCACGCAGAACATTCTGGTTCATATACCGATCGGCGCAGGCGGTTACGATCTTTCATGGATCGAAGCGATAGGGACCATTGCAGGTTTACTTTGCATTGGACTCGCCAGTATGGAGAAGATCAGCAACTACTTTTTTGGTCTGCTCAACGTTACTCTGTTTGGTATTATTTTCTTTCAAATTCAACTCTATGCCAGTTTGCTGCTGCAGGTGTTTTTCTTTGCAGCCAATATTTACGGCTGGTATGCCTGGTCGCGACAAACCGGTCAGAATGAAGCTGAGTTGAAAATTCGCTGGTTGCCATTGCCGAAGGCTTTAACCTGGCTGACGATCTGCGTGGTTGCTATTGGTTTGATGACGGCATTTATCAATCCGGTATTTGCGTTCCTGACCCGCGTGGCGGTAATGATCATGCAAGCGCTGGGTTTACAGGTCGCTATGCCAGACTTACAACCGGATGCATTCCCATTTTGGGATTCATGCATGATGGTATTATCTATTGTGGCAATGATTCTGATGACGCGGAAATATGTCGAAAACTGGTTGCTGTGGGTCATCATTAACGTGATCAGCGTGGTGATTTTCGCATTGCAGGGCGTGTATGCCATGTCGCTGGAGTACCTGCTCCTGACTTTTATTGCTCTGAATGGCAGCCGGATGTGGATCAACAGCGCACGCGAGAGAGGTTCACGCGCGCTATCCCATTAATGGTGATGATGTGAATGGCCGGATGCTCCCTGGTTAAGGTGGCAATCCGGCCCGCGGCAAGGCTGGTACTCCATCTGGACGGTGGCGTGTTCAATCTGATAATGCTCCATCAGATAATGCTGGATCTGTTCCAACAAAGCGTCGTGATCGTGTGGTGGAATTACCTGTACATGCAACGTCATCAGCGGCTTCTCCCCCACCATCCATACATGCACATGATGCACATTGCGCACTTCCGGGATTTCCCTGCACATACGGCGCTTAAGTTCAGCTATATCCAGCGAAACTGGCGCACCTTCAAGTAATTCATTCACGCTATCTTTCAATAACCGCCAGGCGCTGCGCAAAACCAGAAGCGACACGAGGATAGAGAGAATTGGGTCGGCAGGCGTCCAGCCAGTCCAGATAATAATTAATGCGGCGACGATGGCACCAACAGACCCCAGCAGATCGCCCAATACATGCAGTGCCGCTGCACGTACGTTGAGATTTTTTTCTCCACTGCCGCGATGAAGCAACCAGAAGGAAAGCACATTTGCCAGCAGTCCAGCTACCGCAATCGTCATCATCATGCCGCCTTCGACCGGGCGCGGCATACGAAAACGCTCTATTGCCTCCCAGACAATCAAAATTGTAATTACCACTAATGCAATGGCATTCACAAACGCGGCGAGGGTGGTCAGCCTTAACCAGCCGAAAGTATGGCGAATGGTAGGTGGGCGACGAGAAAATTGTACGGCAAGCAGGGCGAAAAGCAGAGCCGCAGTATCAGTAAGCATGTGTCCGGCATCGGCCAGCAGGGCCAGAGAACCAGAAAGAAAACCGCCGATGACCTCTATTAACATGAAACCAGCGGTTACGCAGAAAGCATACAATAAGCGGCGAGCGTTATTATCTTCTGGCAAGTGTGAGGACGAATGTGAGTGTGCCATGACGAGTCATCCCTTAATTAATCTCACTTAACTTTATGACATCATACTGCTTTTAGAAGGGAAAAATTAAAAGGGAGGGATTTCACACTCTCAATATTGGCTATTTTGCAGAATTACTGCGTAGTATCGACTTCTGTTCGCGACCAGTGAAGGCTGAAAGGGGACTGAAACAATGTGGTTGTTCAGAGGATGTTCTTGTTTTTCTCGTTATGTCAGATAACGTTTTTCAACAGTACATAGGCTATTGAATGGCAGACAACGGCTTAAGATTTCAGTTAAAAGAATAAATCCAGCATATAATATTAAAAAATTAATAAACAGAGTATGTTTTGTTAGGCATTGTGAAATACAGGTCATTTTTCGCAACATTCTGGCGTTTTTCTTGCTAATTCCAGGATTAATTCGTTCATAGTGTAAGACCCCGTTTACACATTCTGACGGAAGATATAGATTGGAAGGATTGCATTCACCAAAATAAGTATGGCAACTCTGGAACAGACATGAATTATCAGAACGACGATTTACGCATCAAAGAGATCAAAGAGTTACTTCCTCCTGTCGCATTACTGGAAAAATTCCCCGCTACCGAAAATGCTGCCACTACAGTTGCTCATGCCCGTAAGGCGATCCATAAGATCCTGAAAGGTAACGATGATCGCCTGTTAGTGGTGATTGGTCCGTGTTCTATTCATGACCCCGTCGCGGCTAAAGAGTACGCAACTCGCTTGCTGGCGCTGCGTGAAGAGCTGAAAGATGAGCTGGAAATTGTTATGCGCGTCTATTTTGAAAAGCCGCGCACCACAGTGGGCTGGAAAGGGCTGATTAACGATCCGCATATGGATAACAGTTTCCAGATCAACGACGGTTTACGCATTGCTCGTAAATTGCTGCTTGATATTAACGATAGCGGCCTGCCAGCAGCGGGGGAATTTCTCGATATGATTACCCCGCAGTATCTCGCGGACCTGATGAGTTGGGGCGCAATTGGCGCACGTACAACAGAATCGCAAGTTCACCGCGAACTTGCTTCGGGCCTTTCTTGTCCGGTCGGATTCAAAAATGGTACTGATGGTACGATAAAAGTGGCTATCGATGCGATTAACGCTGCAGGTGCGCCGCACTGCTTCCTGTCTGTGACCAAATGGGGTCATTCGGCGATTGTGAATACCAGCGGTAATGGCGATTGCCATATCATACTGCGTGGCGGGAAAGAGCCCAACTACAGTGCGAAACACGTTGCAGAAGTGAAAGAAGGGTTGAACAAAGCAGGGTTGCCGGCGCAGGTGATGATCGATTTCAGCCACGCTAACTCGTCCAAACAGTTTAAAAAACAGATGGATGTTTGCGCCGATGTTTGCCAGCAGATTGCCGGTGGCGAAAAAGCCATTATTGGCGTGATGGTTGAAAGCCATCTGGTGGAAGGCAATCAGAGCCTGGAAAGCGGTGAGCCGCTGGCCTATGGCAAGAGCATCACCGATGCCTGCATTGGCTGGGAAGATACCGATGCTCTGTTACGTTCACTGGCGAATGCCGTAAAAGCACGTCGTGGATAAGGTTTAATTTTCGGATGCGCCACCAGAGTGGCTTATCTGGTGAATCACCGTAGGCCTGATAAGACGCGTAGCGTCGCATCAGGCAATGTGCTTTATTGTTAGCGATGAAAAATAAAAAAGCCGACTTACTTTCAGTCGGCTTTATCATTTGAAACAACGGCTACGCTTACTTCGCTTTACCCTGGTTGGCTACTGCCGCAGCTTTTGCCGCGATTTCGTCAGCATTACCCAGGTAGTAACGTTTCAGTGGTTTGAAGTTCTCGTCGAATTCATAAACCAGCGGTACGCCAGTCGGAATATTCAACTCAAGAATCTCTTCTTCGCTCATGTTATCGAGATATTTCACTAGCGCACGCAGAGAGTTACCATGGGCAGCGATGATCACGCGCTCTCCGCTCTTCATGCGCGGGAGAATAGTTTCATTCCAGTAAGGAATCACCCGGTCAATAGTCAACGCCAGGCTTTCAGTCAGCGGTAACTCTTTCTCGCTCAACTTAGCATAACGCGGATCGTGTCCCGGGTAACGTTCATCATCTTTAGTCAGTTCCGGCGGAGTCACCGCAAAACCACGACGCCATTGTTTCACCTGCTCGTCGCCATATTTTTCTGCGGTTTCCGCTTTGTTCAGCCCCTGCAACGCACCGTAATGACGTTCGTTGAGTTTCCAGGATTTCTCAACGGGCAGCCATGCCTGATCCAGTTCGTCCAGTACGTTCCACAGAGTATGGATTGCACGTTTCAGGACGGAGGTGTAAGCAAAGTCAAAGCTGTAACCTTCCTCTTTCAGCAGTTTGCCTGCTGCTTTTGCTTCGCTTACGCCTTTCTCAGACAGATCTACATCATACCAACCAGTAAAGCGGTTTTCTTTGTTCCACTGACTTTCGCCGTGACGAACCAGAACCAGCTTAGTTACAGCCATATACTTACTCCTCAAACCATTTTTTAATGATAATAATTCTCATTATATTGCCGATAGCCACACACGGCAATGCTTAGGTATAACAATAGCGAAAATGGTGATTCAATGTAAGTCAACTGTAAACAAATGATTGCATTTTGGTGTGGACTTGAGCATCTGGCGGAAAAAGTGCTACGGCCGCAGAAAGAATGTAAAGGGGTGACTAACTCTTTTGTACCATTCAGACATATAGCTACTACGTATTTTTATTAAAAATAAATTCACGTTATAAATAATTTAATTCCGTCATGTGAATCATCTAATTGATGGAAATGTGAAAGCAATCATATTTAAAGGTCAATTAAACGTAATTTATGACACTTATCTATTACCGGCTTTTCAGGTTAACAGGTAAGCTAGCAGTAATTGAGACATATCACCTATGTATTGAGGACGGTAAGCAATAACGCCTGATTAAAGGAATGAAAGGGGAAGGAAATGAATAAAAAAATTTATCTGTTTTGTTCAGCCGGTATGTCAACATCATTGCTGGTTTCAAAAATGCGGCAGCAGGCTGAAAAATATCAGGTGCCCGTATACATTGAGGCATTTTCTGAAACTTTCGCAGTAGCGAAAGGACCGGAGGCTGATGTCATTTTGCCTGGACCGCAAATTGCCTATTTGCGTGAAGATATTCAAAAATTATTACCCAATAAACCAGTAGAAGTCATTGATAGTCAATTGTATGGCAAGATTGATGGTTTAGCTGTATTAAAATTTGCAGTTGCTATTATTAAAAAATCATTAATTTAATTTTTCGTCAAAGAGTAATTTCATTTCATATAGCATCACGATGAACTCATTTTAAAGGGTGATCAAAAATGAACAGCGCCATAAATTCGCTGGAAAGAATAATTTTACCCTTCGCGGTAAAATTAGGTAAGCAGGTACATGTAAATGCAATAAAAAATGGATTTATTCGACTACTACCATTAACGCTTGTAGGAGCGTTATTTGTCCTGATCAATAATGTGTTTTTAAATTTTGGTGAAGGTTCTTTTTTCTGGTCACTGGGCGTTCGTCTGGATGCCGGAACCATAGCAACTCTCGACGGTTTAAAGACTACTGGCAACAGCGTGTATAACGGTACGCTCGGCATAATGTCTCTATTGACACCATTCTTTATTGGGATGGCATTGGCTGAAGAGCGCAAGGTTGATCCTATCGCCGCCGGTTTACTTTCAATTGCAGCATTCATGACAGTTACTCCATTCAGCGTCAATAATGTTGCGGCTATCGGCACTAACTGGTTGGGCGGCACCAATATTATTTCTGGTATTATTATTGGACTCGCAGTTGCAGAGATTTTCACCTTTGTAATGCGCAGAAAATGGATTATCACCTTACCGGCGAGCGTCCCTTCATCGGTGTCCCGTTCATTTAGCGCCTTGATTCCGGGCTTTATTATTCTATTGATTGCAGGCCTGATATCCTGGGGATTATCTCTGTTGGGTACGCATTTCCACCAGTTGATTATGAATAGTATATCCACGCCACTCGCCTCTTTAGGTGGTGTTGTCGGTTGGGCATATGTCATTTTGAATACGTTACTCTGGTTCTTTGGGGTTCACGGTGGCCTGGCGCTGACTGCATTAAATAGCGGAATAATGGCGCCGTGGGGAATGGAGAATATGGACATTTATACCCAGTATGGTTCGGTTGAGGCGGCACTGGCGGCAGGGAAAACATTTCATTTCTGGACGGGGCCAATGATGGAGTCATATGTCTACCTTGGCGGCACTGGTGCGACTCTGGGGTTAATTATTGCAATTTTTATTGCTTCACGCCGGGCCGACTACCGTCAGGTTGCGAAACTGGCATTACCATCAGGATTATTTGAAATTAACGAGCCGATCTTATTCGGTCTCCCAATTATTATGAATCCGATCTTGATGATCCCATTCGTTTTGATCCAACCTATTCTCGCAGCCCTGACTTTAATTGCGTATTCTTTGGGGTTGATTCCCCCATCAACCAACTTTGCTCCCTGGACAATGCCACCAGGATTAGGCGCTTTTTTTAACTCTAATGGCAGCGTCGCGGCATTAATTATGGCGCTATTCAACCTGGCAGTAGCGACTTTAATTTATTTACCGTTTGTTGTTATTGCTAACAAAGCACAGCATGAAATTGAAGAAGAGGAAAGTGAAGAGGATATTGCAGCAGCGTTAAAGTTTTAATCTTGCAATATTAGCAACGCTCCGACACAGGCGGAACGTTGCTTTAACCAGTCGGGCCATTTCACCGTAAGGATTGCGCATGGAGATTACAACGGTACATGAAAACCAGTTTCTTAATGGTCGTGATTTTTACATGTTTATTCTTGATAAGACAGAAAGTGTCAGCGGATTACATCAACACGAGTACTATGAATTTGTCATTGTATTAACAGGGCGGTGCTCTCAGGAAATTAATGGCAAAAGAGTTTCTCTGGAACGAGGCGATTTTATATTTATCCCCATTGGTTCATACCATCAAACATTTTATGATTCTGGAGTAACGAGGATATTAAATATGGGAGTAAATCGGCATTATTTTAATGAGCACTATGTAAAATATTTACCTTCACATTTTGTGGCTTCGCAACGATATCACATACATCATGACTTTTTAGCATTTATTGAATCAACAGTGTTTTCCTTAAATAATAATGAAAATAGCATAAGTGAATTTAATAAACTGTTAACTTTCTATATAGTTAATCATTTACAGCATAATCATAATGAAATACAGGATGCTGATATCCCTCGTTGGTTAACTCAACTAGTAAAAGAGATGCACAACAAGACATTGTTTGCAGAAGATGCTTTGCGCAATATGGTGATATTATCAGGTAAAACACAGTCATACTTAACTCGTGCAACCCGGCGCTACTATGGTAAAACGCCAGGACAGATTATTAATGATATACGAATAAATTTTTGTAAGAAACAACTGGAAACAACCAATTTCTCGGTGGCTGATATTGCCTATGATGCTGGATTTAATAGTCCGGGGTTATTTATTACAAATTTCAAAAAAGCAACGACGTTTACTCCTGGTTATTATCGTCGTCATGCCGGGAAAATGAGTTGAATATTTCCTGTTAGTTATCTGTTGTGGTTTCAGATAGTGATTCTAAATTAGTGGAGAGAATATGAAAAAGTTAAAAATAGTGACTATCGGTGGTGGTAGTAGTTATACACCAGAGTTGCTCGAAGGTTTTATCAAGCGTTATTCTGAATTGCCAGTTTCAGAGCTGTGGTTAGTTGATGTTGATGAGGGTAAAGAAAAACTTGATATCATCTACCAGCTATGCCAACGAATGGTTGCTAAAGCTGGTGTACCGATGACTATTTATAAAACGTTAGATCGTCGCCAGGCACTGCGTGATGCTGATTTTGTGACAACACAATTGCGCGTTGGTCAGCTAAAAGCGCGTGAACTTGATGAACAAATTCCTTTGTCACATGGCTATCTGGGGCAAGAAACAAATGGTGCAGGTGGGTTGTTTAAAGGATTACGCACCATTCCAGTGATCTTAGATATTATTAAAGACATTGAAGAAATTTGCCCGCAGGCGTGGGTGGTGAATTTTACTAATCCAGCAGGAATGCTTACCGAAGCAGTTTATCAGCATACGCAATTTAAACGTTTTATTGGGGTATGCAATGTGCCAATTGGCATGAAAATGTATATTCGCGATCTACTTGCAATACCTGAAGATAACGAAATTTCAGTTGATTTATTTGGACTAAATCATCTTGTTTTTATTAAAGATGTATGGGTGAATGGGCATTCCCGTTTTGATGAAGTTCTTGATAGATTAACTGCAAATAAAATAACGAGCAGTACTGTCAAAAATATATTTAGTTTACCATTTAATAGTGCATTTCTGCGTGGTTTAAAATTATTACCGTGTTCTTATTTGTTGTATTATTTTAAACATAAAGAAATGCTAGCGATTGAGCAGGGTGAGTTTTATAAAGACGGTGTGAGAGCGAAGATCGTCCAGCGGCTGGAAAAGAAACTTTTTGAACTTTATAAAGACCCCCATTTGGCAAATAAGCCGGAAGAACTCAATGAGCGAGGCGGCGCCTGGTATTCTGATGCCGCATGCGGAGTAATAAATGCGATTTACAACGATCAGCAAACTGAACATTATGTTAATGTTCCCCATCATGGGGTTATAGAAAATATTCCCGCAGACTGGGCTATAGAAGTGACCTGTATTCTGGGGCGAAATGGTGCCGTACCTCATCCACGAATTCACCACTTTGATGAAAAAGTTCTTGGTTTAATTCATACCATCAAAACGTTTGAAAGAGCAGCAGCACAAGCCGCACTGAGCGGAAAGCTGGATGATGCCATCCTGGCGCTGAATTTGAACCCGCTGGTGAATTCAGATGATGACGCTGAAATATTGGTCAAAGAACTGTTATTGGCGCACCAGCGTTATCTACCGCAATTTGCCGATGCGATAGCACAGTTAAAAGGATAATGGGGGGAGTTATGCAACGAGTGTTGATTATAAATGCGGATGATTTCGGCCTAAGTCCGGGGATAAATTACGGCATCATCGATGCTCACCGCCGTGGAGTGGTGACCTCCACTACTGCAATGATGACAGCGGATGCGATTGAACATGCTGCGCAGGTGTGTGTTGATGTTCCTTCACTGGCGATCGGGTTGCACTTTGTTTTGAGTTACGGTAATCCTCTGACAATGATGACATCGCTGCAACGGGACGGGAAACTGGGTAAATGGGTATGGGATGCCGCCCGTGATGGCCTCCTTGCAGAACAGGAAGTGGAAAATGAATTAGAAGCGCAATATCAAAAGTTTATAGCGTTATTTGATCGTGCTCCTACACATATTGATAGCCATCACCACGTTCATTTTATTCCTCAGGTTTGGCATGTCGTTTCTCAATTCGCCCAACAAAAAGGACTGCCTGTACGCTTCGATCCAGAGGCCGCTGCGCCGCAAGGAATTACCCGAGAAAATGTTATCTCAACGGAGGGGTTTTCTTCGCATTTTTATGCCGATAATGCCTCACAAGCGAAATTTCTTCATCTGCTTGACGAATCTGCAGAGCGTGGTGAAGAGACGTTCGAGCTGATGTGTCATCCCGGATTTGTCGATCGGATCGTACAGCAGAGTGCATACTGTTTCGAAAGACTGGTGGAGCACGAGATTTTGACGGCTGAAGCCTTACGTTGGGAAATTGCTGAAAGAGGATATCGGCTGGGGGCTTTTAACGATATTTAACGAAATAAGCGCCTCTGTAGAGGAGGCGCAGCGTTTATTTAGCAATAAACTGATTTCAGCCTGCCATGAAGAGTTCCATTTTCAGTTATTGACAGATACTCATCGTCTAAAGTTTTCAACTTATGGTTACGCACATCGATCTGTTTACTGCAAAAGGTAGGAGTGATAATTCTATATCATTATGGCTATTTTGCTTTTATGGAATTATCGGTAAAGAAACCTTGACTTATTTTCATGATGAATTGTTTGCATTTTTTCAGTCGTGTACTGAATGAGATAAATTAAATCGCAATTTATTTTTTTTGATAAAACTCAGAAAACCTCCAGATTTACAGTTTAGTGAGGAATATTTATTACCAGCTTCTCAGGTGAAAATGGTAACCTGTCCGTAAACAAGACAAAAAATACTCAAATCGGGTTGATAGTCGACAATTAAAAAAGGCGTGACGATGATCGATTTTTTAGTGTCCTTTATTGTTTTTATTTGCGTCATACTGCCTTCAGTTATTGCTTTTGGTTTATTCTCTTTTCGCTATATAAAAATGATGCGAGTCATTTGTTTTTCTGGTGCTGTTATTTTATTTATTATTGGAGGATGTGTCTTTTTTCATTATGAATATGGCATAACTCACCGAGGTGTTAGGGTTCAGGGAACTATTATTGATCGCCATGTCTGTATCGATAAAACACTTCGAGGCCCTGTTAATACAGGATATTGTGCAAACCTTAGTTATCTGGATAATCAACAACGGCGACATACTATTGCTCTTCCATTCCAGAAAACGGATTATGCTTACTTTAATCATGCTGTCATTGTGTATGATCGTAATGATCCTGAACAATGGCGAATTACTAGTCTTGATAATAAGATAATAAAAATTGATAAATTTAATTCAACGTTATTAATTTATTCTCTTGTTTTATTAATGTGGGGCGGAATATTACAACTTACTATTGACTCTCCGTTTGGAAAGAAAAATCAGGGTGGAAATCTATTAAAAGATATTTCTTTACTTCTCTCATATATTCGAAGGTAACATTGTGTCGATAATATTTCATCCTGTTATTCGGAGATTATGCTTTATTTTGGCAATAATATTATTCGCTATAGGGGGATATCAGGAATATCAATATAGCGATGGATTGATTAATAATGGAGCCATCGTGTCTGGCGTTATCTTTGAGCGTGAGCGTGTTTCTCATAGACTGCCAAAACGCGATGATTATCGGGCTAAGGCTCGTTATACGGATGAGCAAGGTAATAGTCATGTCATATCTCTTACCGCAAGTGGTACTGATTATGCTTACCATTCGGCGATTACTGTTGTATATGATCGCGAGAGACCTGAACATGCTAAAGTTATCAAACTGGATAATAATGATGTAAATATGGGGGATGGGCATCATATTGACGAATGGACTATTAGTATAGCCCTTTTCATATGGAGCATATGCGCTCACATCTTCAGAGAGTGGCCTGCAGCAGATAAAAATAGTTAGAGTAATTGAACCGCCGATTCTTATAGCATTATTTTAGTTAATTACACGCCTGATTTATTTTGTATATGCAGGAAATAACAAAACACGTGTGTTTGCTATTTATACGTTTTCGTTACGTCAAATGGCATGTAACTCGATAAAAATCGTGCCATTTATCCCAGACGCTAAAACCATAAAAGCGCCCCGTGACGTTAATTGGGGCGCTTTATATAACAGCATTATTCAGCAATAAACTGATATTCCGTCAGGCTGGAATACTCTTCGCCTGGGCGTAAGAAGCAGTCTGGTTGCGGCCATTCAGGATGGTTTGGGCTGTCCGGCAGAAATTCGCTTTCCAGCGCCAGGCCTTGCCAGTCGGCGTAAGGTTCGATTCCCCGCGACGGTGTACCGCCGAGGAAGTTGCCGGAATAAAATTGCAGGGCAGGTGCGGTGGTGTAGACCTTCAGTTGCAATTTTTCATCTGCTGACCAGACATGCGCCGCCACTTTCTTGCCATCGCCTTTGGCCTGCAACAAGAATGCGTGATCGTAACCTTTCACTTTGCGCTGATCGTCGTCGGCAAGAAACTCGCTGGCGATGATTTTTGCACTGCGGAAATCAAAAGACGTTCCGGCGACAGATTTCAGGCCGTCGTGCGGGATACCGCCTTCATCTACCGGTAGATATTCGTCCGCCAGAATCTGCAACTTGTGATTACGCACGTCAGACTGCTTGCCGTCGAGGTTGAAATAGACGTGATTAGTCATATTCACCGGGCAAGGTTTATCAACGGTGGCGCGATAAGTAATGGAGATACGGTTATCGTCGGTCAGACGATATTGTACCGTCGCGCCGAGATTACCCGGAAAGCCCTGATCGCCATCATCTGAACTCAGGGCAAACAGCACCTGACGATCGTTCTGGTTCACAATCTGCCAGCGACGTTTGTCGAAGCCTTCCGGGCCGCCGTGCAGCTGGTTAGCGCCCTGACCTGGCGAAAGCGTCACGGTTTCGCCGTCAAAGGTGTAGCGGCTATTGGCGATACGGTTGGCATAACGACCAATAGAGGCCCCCAGAAATGCGGCCTGATCCTGATAGCATTCCGGGCTGGCGCAGCCGAGCAGCGCCTCGCGGACGCTGCCATCGGAAAGCGGAATACGGGCTGAAAGTAAAGTCGCACCCCAGTCCATCAGCGTGACTACCATCCCTGCGTTGTTACGCAAAGTTAACAGTCGGTACGGCTGACCATCGGGTGCCAGTGCGGGAGTTTCGTTCAGCACTGTCCTGCTCCTTGTGATGGTTTACAAACGTAAAAAGTCTCTTTAATACCTGTTTTTGCTTCGTATTGCTCAGCGACAGCTTGCTGTACGGCAGGCACCAGCTCTTCCGGGATCAGCGCGACGATACAGCCGCCAAATCCGCCGCCGGTCATGCGCACGCCGCCTTTGTCGCCAATTACCGTTTTGACAATTTCCACCAGAGTGTCAATTTGCGGCACGGTGATTTCGAAATCATCGCGCATAGAGGCATGAGATTCCGCCATCAACTCACCCATACGTTTCAGGTCGCCTTTCTCCAGCGCGCTGGCAGCCTCAACGGTGCGAGCATTTTCCGTCAGAACATGACGTACGCGTTTGGCCACGATGAGATCCAGTTCATGCGCTACAGCGTTGAATTCTTCAATAGTGACATCGCGCAGGGCTGGTCGCTGGAAGAAATGTGCGCCGGTTTCGCACTGTTCACGACGAGTATTATATTCACTGCCAACCAGGGTACGTTTGAAGTTACTGTTGATGATAACTACCGCCACACCTTTCGGCATAGAAACGGCTTTGGTGCCCAGTGAGCGGCAATCGATCAACAAGGCATGATCTTTCTTGCCCAGCGCGGAAATTAGCTGATCCATGATCCCACAGTTACAACCAACAAACTGGTTTTCTGCTTCCTGACCGTTAAGCGCAATTTGGGCACCGTCCAGCGGCAGATGATAAAGCTGCTGCAATACGGTTCCGACCGCCACTTCCAGCGAAGCGGAAGAGCTTAATCCGGCGCCCTGCGGCACATTGCCGCCGATCACCATATCCACGCCGCCGAAATTGTTGTTACGTAGTTGCAGGTGTTTCACCACGCCACGGACGTAATTAGCCCATTGATAGTTTTCATGAGCGACGATGGGCGCATCAAGGGAGAACTCATCAATCTGATTTTCATAATCAGCCGCCATCACGCGAACTTTACGGTCATCTCGTGGTGCACAGCTAATGACAGTTTGATAATCAATTGCGCAGGGCAGAACGAAACCGTCGTTGTAGTCGGTGTGTTCACCAATAAGATTCACGCGCCCAGGCGCCTGAATGGTGTGAGTGGCAGGGTAGCCAAATGCGTTGGCAAACAGAGATTGTGTTTTTTCTTTCAGACTCATTTCTTACACTCCGGATTCGCGAAAATGGATATCGCTGACTGCGCGCAAACGCTCTGCTGCCTGTTCTGCCGTCAGGTCACGCTGGGTTTCTGCCAGCATTTCATAGCCGACCATAAATTTACGTACGGTGGCGGAGCGCAGCAAAGGCGGGTAAAAGTGCGCGTGCAACTGCCAGTGTTGGTTCTCTTCACCATTAAACGGCGCGCCGTGCCAGCCCATGGAGTAGGGGAAAGAGCACTGGAAGAGGTTGTCATAACGACTGGTCAGCTTTTTCAACGCCAGCGCTAGATCGCTACGCTGGGCGTCGGTCAAATCGGTGATCCTCAGAACGTGGGTTTTCGGTAACAGCAATGTTTCAAACGGCCAGGCTGCCCAATAAGGTACAACGGCTAACCAGTGTTCTGTTTCAACAACGGTGCGGCTACCGTCTGCCAGTTCACGCTGGACATAATCCACCAGCATCGGGGATTGTTGTGCTGCGAAATATTCTCTTTGCAGGCGGTCTTCACGTTCGGCTTCGTTAGGCAGGAAACTGTTTGCCCAAACCTGACCATGCGGATGTGGGTTAGAGCAACCCATTGCCGCACCTTTGTTTTCAAACACCTGCACCCACGGATAGGTTTTTCCCAGCTCTGCGGTTTGCTCCTGCCAGGTTTTGACGATTTCCGTCAATGCCGCAACGCTGAGTTCCGGCAGCGTTTTACTGTGATCCGGTGAAAAGCAGATCACCCGGCTGGTGCCGCGTGCGCTCTGGCAACGCATCAGCGGATCGTTGCTTTCCGGGGCGTCCGGCGTGTCGGACATCAGTGCCGCAAAGTCATTGGTAAAAACATAAGTCCCTGTGTAATTGGGGTTTTTATCGCCCGTGACCCGCACATTACCCGCGCAAAGGAAGCAATCTGGATCGTGCGCAGGCAACACCTGTTTGGCTGGCGTTTCCTGCGCCCCCTGCCAGGGGCGCTTAGCGCGATGCGGTGAAACCAGAATCCATTGCCCGGTGAGCGGGTTATAGCGGCGGTGTGGATGATCAACGGGATTAAATTGCGTCATGGTCGTTCCTTAATCGGGATATCCCTGTGGATGGCGTGACTGCCAGTGCCAGGTGTCCTGCGCCATTTCATCGAGTGTGCGCGTGACGCGCCAGTTCAGTTCGCGAGCGGCTTTGCTGGCATCTGCCCAGTAGGCAGGGAGATCGCCCGCACGACGCGGTGCAAAATGATAGTTAACCGGTTTGCCGCACGCTTTGCTGAAGGCGTTAACCACATCCAGTACGCTGCTGCCTACGCCTGCACCGAGGTTGTAGATGTGTACGCCAGGCTTGTTCGCCAGTTTTTCCATCGCTACAACATGACCGTCCGCCAAATCCATTACATGGATGTAATCGCGCACGCCAGTGCCATCTTCGGTCGGATAATCGTTACCAAAAATAGCCAGAGATTCGCGGCGGCCTACGGCAACCTGGGCAATGTACGGCATCAGGTTATTCGGAATGCCTTGCGGATCTTCGCCCATATCGCCCGACGGATGCGCGCCAACCGGGTTAAAGTAGCGCAGCAGGGCAATGCTCCAGTCTGGTTGCGCTTTTTGTAAGTCAGTGAGGATCTGTTCTACCATCAGCTTGCTTTTGCCATATGGGCTTTGCGGCGTGCCGGTAGGGAAGCTCTCAACGTAAGGAATTTGGGGCTGATCGCCATAAACGGTGGCGGAGGAGCTGAAAATAAAGTTTTTGACGTTAGCGGCGCGCATGGCGCTAATCAGGCACAGAGTACCGTTGACGTTGTTGTCGTAATACTCCAGCGGTTTTTGTACCGACTCGCCAACGGCTTTCAGCCCGGCAAAGTGGATCACTGCGTCGATGGCATGATCGTGCAGGATCTCGGTCATCAACGCTTCGTTACGGATATCACCTTCAACAAATGTCGGATGCTTGCCGCCTAAACGCTCGATAACAGGCAGTACGCTGCGCTTACTGTTACAGAGATTATCAAGAATGATGACATCATGACCATTTTGCAGTAATTGCACACAGGTATGACTTCCAATGTAACCGCTACCACCGGTAACCAGAACTCTCATAATTCGCTCCATTAGGCTTATGGTATGAAATAACCATAGCATAACAAAGATGCGAAAAGTGTGACATGGAATAAATTAGTGGAATCGTTTACACAAGAGTTTTGTCTTGTTTTATGCGCGAATAAACGATTATAAAACAGAGGGGTTATGAATGATTGCGCTTTTTATCTGAAAAAAAGACACCTTTTCCTGTCTACAAGCATCGAACCGTAGACCGGATAAGGCGCTTACGCCGCATCCGGCAGACAGCATTATCGACTCAATTTATTTTTGTCAGCGCGTAGCGATAGTGGTCGCCGTTCGGCACGAACTCCAGTCGATGGGTGATGCAGGCTGGCGCATCTTCGGCATGGTGAGAAACGAACAACAACTGCGTTTCACCTTCGCTAATCAGCACATCAACAAAACGGCGGATAAGCTGGCGATTGAGCGGATCAAGCCCCTGCAATGGTTCATCGAGAATAAGCAAAGTCGGATGCTTCACCAGTGCGCGGACGATCAGCGCCAGACGTTGCTGCCCCCAGGAAAGACTATGGAAAGGTGCGTCTGCGGTGCGTTTATTAATGCCGAGAATGTCCAGCCACTGCTGCACTAGCTTTTGCTGGCGATCCGAAACGGCCTGATAAATGCCAATAGAATCAAAATAACCGGAAAGGATCACGTTGCGCACAGTCGTGCTGACCCGATAATCCAGATGTAGATTGCTGCTGACATAACCGATATGTTTTTTGATATCCCAGATGGTTTCGCCACTGCCGCGACGTCGTCCGAAAAGCGTCAAATCGTTGCTGTAACCTTGCGGATGGTCGCCAGTAATCAAGCTTAATAACGTCGATTTTCCCGCGCCATTTGGCCCGACAATTTGCCAGTGTTCGCCGGGATTCACCTGCCAGCTAAGGTTGTTAAGGATGGGGCGATCATTATAAGAAACCACGCCGTTGTTTAGCACAATGCGCGGTTCGCTGGCGGGTAAGCCGTGGCGCGCTGATGGCTCATCCGATTCCGGCAGTTGCACACCATCAAGTTGCTCGCTGTGCGCCAGTTGCGCGATAAGCGCCTGCTGGAGCAGACCTTCTTTAGCACCGATTTCTGTTAATGTGCAATCCACCAGTACGCCCGCAAACTGGACAAATTCCGGGATCTCATCGAAGCGATTGAGTACCAGCACCAGAGTGAGCCCTGCCTGATGTAATGAAGCGAGTAATTCTGCCAGTTGCTGACGTGAGGCTACGTCAAGGCCATCGAACGGTTCATCAAGAATCAATAAATCAGGAGCAGACATCAGTGCCTGGCACAAAAGGGCTTTGCGCGTCTCGCCAGTAGAAAGGTATTTGAAGCGTCGGTTGAGAAGGGAGGTAATACCGAATTGCTGCGCCAGTTGCCTGCAACGCTCAGCATCCTTAACGGTATCCTGAATAATCTCGGCTGTGGTACGCCCGGTGTCATCTTCGTCAGGGCCCAACATATCGGTATTATTCCGCTGCCATTCGTCGCTGATGAGTTTTTGCAATTGCTCGAAAGAAAGGCGAGTAATATGAGAAAACAGGCTTTGCCGTTCGCCTTTCAAAAGCGGAAGTTCACCCGCCAGCGCCCGGGCCAGCGCCGACTTCCCGCTTCCATTCGAACCGACAAACGCCCAACTATCACCCGCGTTTAACATTAGCTGATGCAATTGCAGCGTTTTTGTGTCGCCAAGACGAAACGTGCCTTGCAAAATTTGCAACGATGACATTTTATATCCCATTTTTTGCAGCGATTACTGACAGGGATACGTTTTTAATAACAAATTGTCAACACACTTAGCACAGTGTAGCGATAATCACGCTGTCGGCGTTAAAGTAAGCAGTAACATTTTGTCCTTGCTCAAAAGAAGCTGCTTCATTTACCGGCACCGTGGCGCACAGCGTTTGCCCGTCTGGCAGCGTCATCAATACTTCACACTGTTCCGCACCGCGTTCAATATGACTGATAATACCCGGTAACTGGTTGTCGGCTCCCTGAGCTACGGCGTCATTCTGAGTAATGCTCACCCACGGCGCCTTCAACAGAACCAATACTTCTTTGCCTTCATCCAGCCCCAGGCGTGCGCCGCTTTGTGCGGTAATCGCGACTTTCAGGCGCGTTTTACCATCGGCCAGCAATACATCAACATGTTGTTGAACATCATCATGATCGCGGGCGGTGATAGTGCCGAACCACTGGTTACGGGCGCTGGTTTGCAGTGAAAAACGAGAGATAGCCGCCAGCAGGCTATTGAGGGGCAGGGCGTCATCATCACTTAAGACATCAAAGGCTTTTTGTTGGATCTGGGCGAGCAGATCGTAAAGCTGGATCAGCCGCTGACCATAACGGGTCAAGACCGCACCGCCGCCGCCTTTTCCGCCCGTTGCGCGTTCAACCAGCGTATGCTCACTTAACTGATTCATCTCGTTAATGGCATCCCACGCGCTTTTATAGCTGATACCGGCATCTTTCGCCCCCTGGCTGATAGAACCAGAAAGCGCAATGTGTTTTAGTAGCGAGATGCGGCGCGGGTCGGCAAACAGTTTTTGTTGAAGCTTAAGGGTGAGAAGAATTTCGGCCTGCATAACTATGTCCTGGCAAAAGTCTTATTGTGACGGAAAATGAACGCTACGCAAAGCTGACCGCACAAAAGGGGAGTGCTTTTCTGTGCTTAGCGGTTAGAATAGTCACAGGACTATATCTGGAGTTGACCATGTTAGAGTTATTAAAAAGTCTGGTATTCGCCGTAATCATGGTACCTGTCGTGATGGCCATCATCCTGGGTTTGATTTACGGTCTTGGTGAAGTTTTCAACATCTTTTCAGGTGTTGGTAAAAAAGACCAGCCTGGACAGAATCATTGATTCCATGAATGCCCGCTGAGTCGGGCGTTTTCTTTTTATCAACCTCCTGCTTTTCCTGCCGATATTTTTTCCTCTCTACCTCACAAAGGTGAGTAATAACTACTGGGAAAATTCCGAACTTGCCGTTATATTGGCACCTACATAACGTTAAATAAAGGGGTTACAAATGGCTCGTAAATGGTTGAACCTGTTTGCCGGGGCGGCGCTTTCTTTCACTGTCGCTGGCAACGCGTTGGCGGACGAAGGTAAAATTACAGTTTTTGCGGCGGCGTCACTGACTAATGCGATGCAGGATATTGCCACGCAATATAAGAAAGAGAAGGGCGTGGATGTGGTTTCTTCTTTCGCCTCTTCTTCTACTCTGGCCCGTCAGATTGAGGCGGGTGCACCTGCAGATCTGTTCATTTCTGCCGATCAGAAATGGATGGATTATGCAGTCGATAAGAAAGGGATCGATACGACCACGCGCCAGACATTACTCGGCAATAGTCTTGTTGTGGTGGCCCCGAAAACCAGTGCGCAGAAAGATTTCACCATCGATAACAAAACTAACTGGACCTCTCTACTGAATGGCGGTCGTCTGGCTGTTGGCGACCCGGAACATGTTCCGGCCGGTATTTATGCGAAAGAAGCGCTGCAAAAGCTGGGCGCATGGGATACGCTCTCTCCAAAACTGGCTCCGGCGGAAGATGTGCGCGGGGCGCTGGCGTTAGTAGAACGTAACGAAGCGCCGTTGGGCATTGTTTATGGTTCTGACGCGGTGGCCAGCAAAGGGGTTAAAGTCGTTGCGACCTTCCCGGAAGATTCCCATAAAAAAGTGGAATATCCGGTGGCTGTTGTGGAAGGTCATAATAACGCGACAGTGAAAGCATTTTACGATTATCTGAAGGGGCCGCAGGCTGCGGAAATCTTTAAACGTTACGGATTTACAACTAAGTAATGATACTGACCGATCCAGAATGGCAGGCGGTTTTACTAAGCCTGAAAGTTTCTTCCCTGGCTGTGCTGTTTAGCCTGCCGTTTGGGATCTTTTTTGCCTGGCTACTGGTGCGTTGCTCGTTTCCAGGCAAAGCTCTGCTCGACAGCGTGCTGCATTTACCACTGGTATTGCCGCCAGTGGTTGTCGGCTATTTGCTGTTGGTTTCCATGGGACGGCGTGGATTTATCGGCGAACGTCTTTATGACTGGTTTGGCATTACCTTCGCGTTTAGCTGGCGCGGTGCGGTTCTCGCAGCCGCAGTTATGTCCTTTCCGTTGATGGTGCGGGCGATTCGTCTGGCGCTGGAAGGCGTTGATGTCAAACTGGAACAGGCTGCAAGAACGCTGGGGGCCGGGCGCTGGCGAGTCTTCTTCACCATTACGCTACCGCTGACGTTACCGGGAATTATCGTCGGTACAGTATTGGCTTTCGCTCGCTCTCTTGGCGAATTTGGCGCAACAATTACCTTTGTTTCAAACATTCCTGGTGAAACGCGTACCATTCCTTCTGCTATGTATACCCTTATCCAGACCCCGGGTGGGGAAAGCGGTGCGGCGAGGCTATGCATTATCTCTATTGCGCTGGCGATGATCTCCCTGTTGATTTCGGAATGGCTGGCAAGAATCAGCCGTGAACGGGCGGGACGATAATCATGCTGGAATTGAATTTTTCCCAGACGTTGGGCAACCATTGCCTGACGCTTAATGAAACGTTACCCGCTAACGGGATCACCGCTATATTTGGGGTGTCCGGGGCTGGAAAAACTTCTCTGATTAACGCCATCAGCGGGCTGACTCGTCCGCAAAAGGGGCGGATTGTCCTTAATGGTCGGGTATTAAATGACGCAGAAAAAGGCATCTGCCTGACGCCGGAAAAACGCCGTGTTGGCTATGTTTTTCAGGATGCGCGACTGTTTCCGCATTACAAAGTACGTGGCAATCTGCGCTATGGCATGGCGAAAAGCATGGTTAGTCAGTTCGATAAGCTGGTGGCGCTTTTGGGCATAGAGCCGTTACTTGACCGTTTACCGGGCAGTCTTTCCGGGGGCGAAAAACAGCGTGTGGCGATTGGCCGGGCATTGCTGACGGCACCGGAATTACTGTTGCTGGATGAACCACTGGCTTCGTTGGATATTCCTCGAAAACGCGAATTGCTGCCTTATTTGCAGCGTTTGACACGGGAAATCAATATTCCGATGCTCTATGTCAGCCATTCGCTGGATGAAATTCTCCATCTGGCGGACAGGGTTATGGTGCTGGAAAACGGTCAGGTAAAAGCGTTTGGCCCGCTGGAAGAAGTGTGGGGCAGTAGCGTAATGAATCCGTGGCTACCAAAAGAGCAGCAAAGCAGCATTCTGAAAGTGACAGTACTGGAGCATCATCCACATTACGCAATGACCGCGCTGGCGCTGGGCGATCAGCATTTGTGGGTCAATAAGCTCGACGAACCGCTGCAAGCTGCGCTACGCATCCGCATTCAGGCTTCCGATGTTTCTCTGGTACTCCAGCCGCCGCAACAGACCAGTATCCGTAACGTTTTGCGCGCAAAAGTCATTAATAGCTATGATGATAATGGTCAGGTAGAAGTGGAGCTGGAAGTCGGCGGTAAAACGCTGTGGGCGCGAATAAGCCCGTGGGCCAGGGATGAACTGGCAATCAAACCTGACCTGTGGCTATACGCGCAAATTAAAAGTGTGTCGATAACCGCCTGATTAAATCAGGTGACTATAAATGAACTGGGCAATGCTGTCGGTGGTGTTATCACCAATCACAATGTCGGCGCGCGCTTTTACCGCGTCATCGGCGTTGCCCATCGCAACGCCTGTACCCGCGGCTTCCAGCATACTGATATCATTAAAATTATCGCCGAACGCGACTACGTTCTCCATTGACCAGCCTTGCGCCTCAATCCATTTCGTCAAACGTTTACCTTTACTGTTGCCGCCGCGAGCAATATCGACCTGATCGTGCCAGGACCATTCACACTCAAGGCCAAGTTCATGTTCAACATGCTTACCAAAATGCTGCAATTGCGGTAGGTCATCGTGCGTCAGAGCGAATTTCCATATCGCATTAACGTGTTGCGCCGTTTCGGACAGAGAGGCAACCTGAGTAAACGTTGGGCGCTGTTCTGGCGGTAACGTCTGCGCCCAGTTAGAGGTGCGAATAACATGCCCGGTCGGATGCTCGTAAACCATCGCGTCATCCACATACATCAGACCGTGAATATGGTACTCATTCAGCATCTCAATAAGTTGTAAGGCCTTGTTGACGGGCATTGGGTCCGCTTCCAGCACGGTTTTTGCATGATAATCATACAAATAAGTGCCATTACAGCAAATAGCAGGTGTATCCAGCGCCAGTGCCTGATAAAAAGGATGAATAGCGACGTGATGGCGACCCGTGACGATAATCAATTGATAGCCTGCTTCGCGAGCGCGGGCAAGGGCTTCTATTGATGAGGGAAGCAAGGTCTTTTTTGGAGTCAAGAGGGTGCCGTCTAAGTCGAGAGCAATCACGCGTGTGGTCATGGCGTTTTCCAGATTAAGGTTAAGAATTTTCGTCTGGACGAATGGTACACCGATACCACTATTGGACAAAATTCTGCGTTTTAATTCAGCATTCACCGCCAAAAGCGACTAATTTTAGCTGTTATAGCCAGTTGCTAAATGCAAAGGAGCATTCATGAAGCAAACAGTTTATATCGCCAGTCCTGAGAGCCAACAAATTCACGTCTGGAACCTGAATCATGAAGGCGCATTGACGCTGACACAGGTTGTCGATGTGCCGGGGCAGGTACAGCCGATGGTGGTCAGCCCGGATAAACGTTTCCTCTACGTTGGCGTGCGCCCGGAGTTTCGCGTTCTGGCGTATCGTATTGCGCCGGACGATGGCGCACTGACATTCGCCGCGGAGTCTGCGTTGCCTGGTAGCCCGACGCATATTTCTACCGACCATCAAGGCCAATTTGTTTTTGTCGGCTCTTACAATGCGGGCAATGTAAGCGTAACGCGTCTGGAGGATGGCCTGCCGGTGGGCGTCGTTGATGTCGTTGAGGGACTGGATGGTTGCCATTCCGCCAATATTTCTCCAGATAACCGCACGTTGTGGGTTCCGGCATTAAAGCAGGATCGCATTTGCCTGTTTACCGTCAGCGATGATGGGCATCTGGTGGCGCAGGAACCGGCAGAAGTGGCTACCGTCGAAGGGGCTGGACCGCGCCATATGGTATTCCATCCAAACGGGCAATACGCATATTGCGTCAATGAGTTAAACAGTTCGGTGGATGTCTGGGAACTGAAAGATCCGCACGGCAATATTGAGTGTGTACAGACGCTGGATATGATGCCTGAAAGCTTCTCTGATACCCGCTGGGCGGCTGATATTCATATCACCCCTGATGGTCGTCATTTATATGCCTGTGACCGTACCGCCAGCCTGATTACCGTCTTCAGTGTTTCGGAAGATGGCTGCTTGTTGAGCAAAGAAGGCTTCCAGCCAACGGAAACTCAGCCGCGTGGTTTTAATGTTGATCACAGTGGTAAGTATCTGATTGCCGCTGGGCAGAAATCACACCACATTGCGGTATACGAAATTGTCGGCGAACAGGGATTGTTGCATGAAAAAGGTCGCTATGCGGTCGGGCAGGGGCCGATGTGGGTGGTGATTAACGCACATTAACCGCTGACCTGCGCATAATTTCCCGGAACGGCGTTTTCCGCTCCGGGATTATTCCCCCATCTCCTGTAAAGCGTGTTTCTGGCGTTCGACGATATTGGTCCACAGATTGTCTTTATCGTCAGTCCACAGATTAATCAGCAAAGCAAAAAAGCGTTCTGCTGCCGGAGACAGTACGGCATCTTTGCGGCGAATGATCCCCAATGTCCGACGAATAACCGGTTCTACCAGTGGGATACCAATAATAGAAGAATAGGGCGCATGAGGCATTGCCAGGCCCGGCAACGCCGAAATCCCCAGTCCTGCCTCCACCAGTCCTAATGATGTCGATAAATGACGCACTTCATAAAACCAGTCCAGTTTCCAGGGCTTGTCAGCCAGCTTTTGTTCTATTAATAGTCGGTTGCCGCTGGAGGAGCGCACGCCAATCATTTTGTAGCCCACCAGTTCTTGCCATTCCACCAGTTGCTTTTTGGCCAAAGGATGATCGCGTCGGCAGGCCAGCACAAACGGTTCGTTGACCAGAGGAGTGAAATCAATGGATGAATTTGTGATGTTGTTCATGTTTATACCAAAGTCAGATTCGTTACACAGCACCGACTCCATGCAATTATTCGTGCCTTGTTCCAGAATTCGCACTTTAATATTGGGATATAGCTCATTAAATTTTCCGATTGCCAACGGCAGGAAGTAAAACACGGCAGTCGGAATACAGGCTAATGTCACTATACCGCGACGATAAACATTCATATCTCGAATATTAAAAAGTGTCTCATCAAACTTTTTTATTAATTCCCTTGCTTCCGGGAGTAACATTTTTCCTGCTTTTGTTAACGTAACCTTGCGAGTTGTACGTTCAAAGAGCTGAATATGTAAATCCTGCTCCATCTTTTTTATTCTGCGTGTTAATGCAGGTTGCGTAATATTAAGCAATTTAGCGGCATTGTTAAATGAAGTGGATTCTGCCAGAGTGACGAATGCCTTCATACTTGATAATTCATGCTTCATTATTACTCCGGTAAATGGGCGTTATGATTTTTAGTGGTTCACGTATCTAATGAGGATTAAAAATTTTAACCGCAATTTGCCAAATTAAATTAATGAAAAAATGTTATTAATCGTGAAGCTAAAGTCATTAGCGCGGGTTTGCCCTTAATGTAACCATATCGCAATAAGTTATGTTTTTTAATTGAGGGCATTATTATGAAAAAAATACCCTGCGTGATGATGCGAGGTGGTACCTCGAGGGGCGCGTTCCTGTTAGCGGAACATCTACCCGAAGATCAAACGCAGCGCGATAAAATATTGATGGCAATTATGGGTTCCGGTAATGAGCTGGAAATTGACGGTATCGGCGGTGGTAATCCGCTGACCAGCAAAGTGGCTATTATCAGCCGTTCCTGCGATCCGCGTGCTGATGTTGATTATCTGTTTGCTCAGGTCATTGTCCATGAGCAGCGTGTCGATACCACGCCTAACTGCGGCAATATGTTGTCTGGCGTGGGGGCATTCGCGATTGAGAACGGTTTAATCGCCGCGATATCACCAGTCACTCGCGTGCGTATCCGTAACGTCAACACCGGGACCTATATTGAAGCGGATGTACAAACGCCAAATGGTGTCGTTAATTATGAAGGCAACGCCCGAATTGACGGCGTGCCGGGAACAGCCGCACCAGTAGCGCTCACTTTTCTGAATGCCGCAGGGACCAAAACGGGAAAAGTTTTTCCGACGGATAAGCAGATTGATTATTTTGATGATATTCCGGTGACCTGTATTGATATGGCCATGCCGGTTGTCATTATTCCCGCTGACTATCTGGGAAAAACAGGCTATGAATCGCCTGCGGAACTGGATGCTGATAAAACATTATTAGCCCGTATTGAATCTATCCGTTTACAGGCTGGTAAAGCAATGGGATTAGGGGATGTTAGTAATAAGGTCATTCCTAAGCCTGTAGTTATTTCGCCTGCGCAAAAAGGCGGGGCGATTAACGTCCGCTATTTCATGCCGCATTCCTGTCATCGCGCGCTGGCGATTACTGGTGCTATTGCCATTTCCAGTAGTTGTGCTCTGGAAGGTACCGTCACCCGACAAATTGCAGCTTCTGTGGGTTACGGCAATATCAATATTGAACACCCCAGTGGTGCGCTTGATGTGCATTTAAGTAATGAAGGTCAGGATGCCACAACTTTACGGGCATCTGTTATTCGGACGACCAGAAAAATATTTTCCGGCGAAGTTTATCTTCCCTGAAAAATTCTTTGTCGTGATAAGGACAATCAATAAAAGCCTTCTGTATTAACAATACAGAATGATCAGGATTTCAAATGAATAAAAAATCGATATGGAAGTTAATTCTTATATTAGCAATCCCATGTATTATTGGCTTAATACCAGCCCCGGCTGGGTTAAGTGAGCTGGCGTGGGTGCTTTTTGGTATTTACCTGGCGGCAATTGTGGGACTGGTCATTAAGCCATTCCCTGAACCGGTGGTATTGCTGATAGCCGTTGCTGCCTCAATGGTGGTAGTGGGTAACTTATCTGGTGGAGAATTTAAAACAACAGCCGTATTAAGCGGGTATGCCTCCGGTACTACCTGGCTGGTATTCTCTGCGTTCACTTTAAGCGCCGCGTTTGTGACCACCGGCTTAGGTAAACGTATCGCCTATTTGCTGATTGGTAAAATTGGTAACACTACGCTGGGACTGGGCTACGTTACGGTATTCCTCGATCTGGTACTTGCGCCGGCAACACCTTCCAACACCGCGCGTGCGGGCGGCATTGTGTTACCGATAATCAACAGCGTGGCGGTAGCTCTGGGGTCAGAACCGGAAAAAAGCCCACGTCGTGTTGGACATTACCTGATGATGTCCATTTACATGGTCACCAAAACCACCAGCTATATGTTCTTTACCGCAATGGCGGGGAACATTCTGGCGCTGAAAATGATCAACGACATTCTGCACCTGCAAATTAGCTGGGGGGGATGGGCGCTAGCCGCCGGATTACCGGGCATCATTATGCTGCTGGTCACTCCGCTGGTGATCTACACCATGTATCCGCCTGAAATCAAAAAGGTTGATAACAAAACGATTGCCAAAGCTGGTCTCAGTGAACTCGGACCGATGAAAATCCGAGAAAAAATGCTGCTGGTCGTCTTCGTGCTTGCATTGCTAGGCTGGATTTTCAGTAAGAGTCTGGGCGTTGATGAATCTTCTGTCGCTATCGTAGTTATGGCAACAATGCTGCTGCTTGGCATCGTAACCTGGGAAGACGTCGTTAAAAATAAAGGCGGCTGGAATACCTTAATTTGGTACGGCGGTATTATCGGTTTAAGCTCATTATTATCGAAAGTGAAATTCTTCGAATGGTTGGCTGAAGTCTTTAAAAATAACCTGGCATTTGATGGTCACGGCAATGTCGCCTTCTTCGTGATTATTTTCCTTAGCATTATCGTGCGTTATTTCTTCGCTTCAGGCAGTGCCTATATTGTTGCTATGTTGCCGGTATTTGCCATGTTGGCGAACGTCTCTGGCGCGCCGTTGATGTTAACCGCGCTGGCGCTGCTGTTTTCTAACTCCTACGGCGGCATGGTCACTCACTATGGCGGCGCAGCAGGTCCGGTTATCTTCGGCGTGGGCTATAACGATATTAAATCCTGGTGGTTAGTCGGTGCGGTACTGACGATATTAACCTTCCTGGTGCATATCACCCTCGGCGTGTGGTGGTGGAATATGCTGATCGGCTGGAACATGCTGTAAATATACTCGTCATACTTCAAGTTGCATGTGCTGCGTCTGCGTTCGCTCACCCCAGTCACTTACTTATGTAAGCTCCTGGGGATTCACTCGCTTGTCGCCTTCCTGCAACTCGAATTATTTAGAGTATATCCATTTATTATCTTTCTGCGCACTTTACGGTGCGCAGATATCTGGAGTTTTTGATGATTAAGTTATCTGATAAAGGCGTGTTTCTCGCCGGCAATAACGAGATAATTGCCGAAGAACATTATTCCGGTGAAATAAAAAAAGAAGATGCGAAAAAAGGGACTATTGCCTGGTCTATTCTCTCTTCCCATAACACGTCAGGGAGTATGGACAAACTCAAAATTAAGTTTGATTCCTTAGCTTCTCACGATATTACCTTTGTCGGCATTGTTCAGACTGCCAAAGCATCTGGCATGGAGCGTTTCCCGCTTCCCTATGTACTAACCAACTGTCATAACTCACTGTGTGCCGTGGGCGGTACCATTAATGGCGATGATCATATTTTCGGTTTATCGGCAGCTCAGCGTTATGGCGGTATTTTTGTGCCGCCGCATATTGCAGTCATCCATCAATATATGCGTGAGATGATGGCGGGCGGCGGCAAAATGATCCTCGGTTCAGACAGTCATACCCGTTACGGTGCGCTAGGGACAATGGCGGTTGGCGAGGGCGGCGGCGAGCTGGTAAAACAACTGCTCAATGATACCTGGGATATCGACTATCCGGGCGTGGTTGCGGTACATCTGACCGGAAAACCTGCGCCGTATGTGGGGCCGCAGGATGTGGCGCTGGCGATCATTGGCGCAGTGTTCAAAAACGGTTACGTCAAAAACAAAGTGATGGAGTTCGTCGGTCCGGGCGTTAGTTCGCTCTCTACCGATTTCCGTAATAGCGTTGACGTGATGACCACTGAAACGACCTGTTTAAGTTCTGTCTGGCAAACCGATGAAGAAGTCCATAACTGGCTGGCGTTGCACGGTCGCGGCCAGGATTACAGCCAACTTAACCCACAGCCAATGGCGTACTACGATGGTTGCATTAGCGTTGATTTAAGCGCCATCAAACCAATGATTGCGCTGCCATTCCACCCGAGCAACGTGTATGAAATCGACACGCTGAACCAGAACCTGACCGACATTCTGCGTGAGATTGAAATTGAGTCCGAACGCGTGGCGCACGGTAAAGCCAAACTCTCGCTGCTGGATAAAGTGGAAAACGGTCGCCTGAAAGTGCAGCAGGGAATTATTGCCGGTTGTTCTGGCGGTAACTATGAAAACGTTATTGCGGCGGCGAATGCGCTACGCGGTCAATCCTGTGGCAACGATACGTTCTCGCTGGCAGTCTACCCGTCATCGCAGCCGGTATTTATGGATTTAGCCAAAAAAGGCGTGGTAGCAGATTTGATTGGCGCAGGCGCAATCATCAGAACGGCGTTCTGCGGCCCATGTTTTGGCGCGGGCGACACGCCAATCAACAACGGTTTGAGTATTCGCCACACCACACGTAACTTCCCGAACCGCGAAGGCTCTAAGCCAGCTAATGGTCAGATGTCAGCGGTGGCGTTGATGGACGCTCGTTCTATTGCGGCGACTGCGGTAAACGGTGGCTATTTAACCTCGGCCAGCGAGCTGGACTGTTGGGACAACGTGCCGGAGTACGCCTTCGATGTAACGCCGTATAAAAACCGTGTTTATCAGGGCTTTGTGAAAGGGGCGACCCAGCAACCGCTGATCTACGGACCGAACATCAAAGACTGGCCGGAATTGGGCGCGCTGACTGACAATATCGTTCTCAAAGTGTGTTCGAAGATCCTCGACGAGGTGACCACCACCGACGAATTGATTCCTTCCGGTGAAACCTCTTCGTATCGTTCAAATCCGGTTGGTCTGGCCGAGTTTACCCTGTCGCGCCGCGATCCGGGCTATGTCGGCAGAAGTAAAGCGACCGCTGAGCTGGAAAATCAGCGTCTGGTGGGGAATGTCAGTGAACTGGCAGAGGTGTTTGCGCGTATTAAGCAGATTGCTGGTCAGGAAAATATAGATCCGCTGCAAACTGAAATTGGCAGCATGGTCTATGCGGTCAAACCGGGTGATGGTTCAGCGCGTGAACAGGCGGCAAGCTGCCAGCGCGTCATTGGCGGTCTGGCGAATATCGCCGAGGAATACGCCACTAAACGCTACCGTTCTAACGTCATCAATTGGGGGATGTTACCATTGCAAATGGCGGAAGCACCGACGTTTGACGTGGGGGATTACATTTATATCCCAGGTATAAAAGCGGCGCTGGATAATCCAGGTTCGACGTTCAAAGGTTATGTGATCCATGAAGATGTGCCGGTAACGGAAATCACGCTTTACATGGAAAGCCTGACGGCTGAAGAGCGCGAGATTATCAAGGCGGGGAGTCTGATTAACTTCAATAAAAACCGTCAGATGTAAAAAGCGCCGTGTGAATGTAGGTCACATTCGGCACACCTGTCGGATGCGATGCTGGCACATCTTATCCGACCTACAAATCGTATCGAACCTGTAGGCCGGATAAGGCATTCTCGCCGCATCCGGCACTTATTGTCGGATGCGATGCTGGCGCATCTTATCCGACCTACAAATCGCATCGGTCCTGTAGGCCGGATAAGGCGTTTACGCCGCATCCGGCACTTATTGTCGGATGCGATGCAGGCGCATCTTATCCGACTTACAAATCGCATCGGTCCTGTAGGCCGGATAAGGCGTTTACGCCGCATCCGGCACTTATTGTCGGATGCGATGCTGGCGCATCTTATCCGACCTACAAATCGTATCGAACCTGTAGGCCGGATAAGGCGTTTTCGCCGCATCCGGCACTTATTGTCGGATGCAATGCTGGTGCATCTTATCCAATCTACAAATCGCATCGGTCCTGTAGGCCGAATAAGGCGTTTACGCCGCATCCGGCACTTATTGTCGGATGTGATGCAGGCACATCTTATCCGACCTACAAATCGCATCGAACCTGTAGGCCGGATAAGGCGTTCTCGCCGCATCCGGCACTTATTGTCGGATGCGATGCTGGCGCATCTTATCCGACCTACAAATCGCATCGGTCCTGTAGGCCGGATAAGGCGTTTACGCCGCATCCGGCAATGAGTTAATAGCTCTTACTTCTTCGCCTCTGCAACCACTTTGCTACCCACGCCGCGGTTGTTGTACTCCCACATGCGGTTGTAGTTAGTGTCATTCAGATTGCGCTGTACATCGTCGCTATCATCAGTGCTGCCGGTATTACCCGCAAACGGACGATTAGAGATCACCGCATCAGCCCACGGTTTAGCTGTGTTAAAGCCTTCGTTAATGGCGCTATCACGAATCACCACCTGGCCGTTGGTATTGGCATCAACATCCAGCGAGCGACCCAACTGCGCGACGCCATCACCAGAAGCATTAAATCGGCTATTTACTGCCAGGAAACCGTAATAGATATTAGACAGCGTAGCTGGTGCAAACACATACGCTTCCTGCTGGGTACGGGAGTTCACCACGCGGAATTCAGTATTATCGAACACCACTGCGCCGCGACCAGAAACGATATCCACATCCCCTTCGATGTAGCTGTTAGTCACCAGCGTACGCGGCTGGCGGTTGGTTTCCAGACGGTTTTGCACGCCACTGTTAGTCACAAAGAAAGTATTCTGACGACCCAGAATATTGACGTTATTGATCTGTACTTTATCGCCATCAGTACGCAGAGCTACCGCCGGATGGTTGCCTGCATCTACGCTATCGCCCAGCGTGTTTTCGATGGTCAGATTTTGCAGTTGCAGGCCATTGTTTTGCGACCAGAAGACCGCAGAACACAGAACGCCGATACTGTTGCTGCGTTTGCTCTGGCAGCTATCGTACATATACCACGCTGGTTTACCTGGCATATATTTGCCGCGCGGGTTGACGTCATGACGCCAGTCGGCAGGGCTCATGCCGCCATCAAGGGAGAGTCCAATCTTCACATCAATCGGTTTTTCGCCTGTACCATAGACGGTGATTCCACCCGGAGCTGCAGGGACATACACCGTTCCCTGATACTCTCCAGGCATCACGGCAATATACTGGCGCTTATTGGTACGCTTGATAATTGCCGCATCTACCGCCGCCTGAATCGTGGTATGCGTTACACCTGGAGTACCCGCCGGGCCGACAACAAAGTCAGGTTGTGCAGGCAGGGTAATCGGCGAAGGATTCCACGCCGCAGCACCAGGCGTCAGGGATGAAAAATAGTGTTGAGCATCGAAATTCTGCGCTTCTTTTGCCGACAGAATCGGGCGAGAAGAAGTACCAGGCGCGGTTTGATCAGAAGGACGTTGATCGGGCGGTGTTGAGCTACAGGCGGTCAGCGTCACGCCAAAAGCCAGTGCCAGCGCCAGACGGGAAACTGAAAATGTGTTCACAGGTTGCTCCGGGCTATGAAATGGAAAAATGAATCCGTTGAAGCCTGCTTTTTTATACTAAGTTGGCCTTATAAAAAAGCATTACTTATCAATTTGTTGCAACGAACAGGTCACTATCAGTCAAAATAAAATCATTATTTGATTTCAATTTTGTCCCACTCCCTGCCTCTGTCATCACGATACTGTGATGCCATGGTGTCCGACTTATGCCCGAGAAGATGTTGAGCAAATTTATCGCTTATCTGCTTCTCATAGAGTCTTGCAGACAAACTGCGCAACTCGTGAAAGGTAGGCGGAGTCCCTTCGAAGGAAAGACCTGATGCTTTTCGTGCGCGCATAAAATACCTTGATACCGTGCCGGATGAAAGCGGTTCACGACGAGTAGATGCAATTATGGTTTCTCCGCCAAGAGTCTCTTTGCATTTATCAAGTGTTTCTTTCATTGATATCCCGAGAGCATCAACATGCAATGTTGTAGGAATGGCAATTTTTACGCCTGTTTTGCTTTGCTCGACATAAAGATAGCCATCTACGATATCAGACCACTTCATTTCGCATAAATCACCAACTCGCTGCCCGGTAACAACAGCCAGTTCCATTGCAAGTCTGAGCCAACATGGTGATGATTCTGCTGCTTGATAAATTTTCAGGTATTCGTCAGCCGTAAGTCTTGATCTCCTTACCTCTGATTTTGCTGCGCGAGTGGCGGTGACCGGGTTTGTTGTTATATGGCCTTCAGCTATAGCCTCTCGGAATGCATCGCTCAGTGTTGATCTGATTAACTTGGCTGATGCCGCCTTACCCTCGTCTATGTATCCATTGAGCATTGTCGCAATTTCTTTTGTGGTGATGTCTTCAAGTGGAACATCAGGTAGCTCCTTCCTTATTGCTTTAATTTTGCTCATGTAATTTATTAATGTCTTCTGCTTGATCCCTCTGCTGGAGAGGATTTTTTCGTAGCGATCAAGCCAAGCATGGAGAGTGATTGAGTCAGCGCCTTTAATCCTGCCAAGCAATGATTCGTGCCCGCTTTCGCTGAAAAGCTCAATGTTGGTGTGAATTGCTTCGGAAATTGCTACCCTCCTGTCTCTTCCCAGCCCAAACTCTTTTTTCGTCCTCGGGTCTCTATAGCAGTAATACCCGTTTCTTTCGTAGAGATTTGGCGGCAGGTCGCGCCGCTTATGGCTTCTCCTTCTTCCCATTTCTGATCCTCTTCAAAAGGCTACCTGTTACTGGTCGATTTAAGTCAACCTTTACCGCTGATTCGTGGAACAGATACTCTCTTCCATCCTTAACCGGAGGAGGGAATATCCTGCACTCGCGTACCCATCGACGAACTGTTTCAAGGCTTCTTGGGCGCCGCTGGCGTGCATTCCACTCCTGAAGTGTCAAGTACATCGCAAAGTCTCCGCAATTACACGCAAGAAAAGCCGCATTGATGCGGCGATGGTAGGTCTGGATATCATTGAGCCATAACAGGCCTCATCGAGTGTGAGGCTGTGGTTAGTCCTTTCGTAACTCGCTGATTCTCCTGTAAGTCTCTGGTGCTTTGTTTCCGTGTATCTTCATTTCAGACTTCAACAGAGCGACGAGGGAATCCCATTCGTTGAGGATGCCTTTGAATGCCGGAACGCGCTTTGCAACCTTGTCGAATGAATCTCTGATTTCTGGAATCTGCTCAACAAGTGCAACGCATCGCCGGAAGTCTGCTGCGTCATGTGGAGCGCCGAAGTGATGACCATAGATATTCTTTTTCAGTCCACATGCGATTGAGGCAAGAGTTGCGCTACTGATGCCAACATCGCCAGTCGATTGCCATTTCAAAACCTTCATAGCCAAATCTGACATTTCTTGTCTCCATAAAACAAAACCCGCCGTAGCGAGTTCAGATAAAAGAAATCCCCGCGAGTGCGAGGATTGTTATTCATTGCCGATATTCACCTTTATCGCGAACACCTTTACCGGTTTATCTCCTTTGCATGGCGCGTAATTTTTTCAGATGGTTCTCCTGCTCTGTTTCAGCCAGAATTTGTCGGTATTCCTGGTGATCGATCCGTTCAAACAGTTCATTAAAATCGTTTATTTTTACCGACTGTGTTCGCCCATCCATTCTTCTGTACAACACAGTGTTGTTTATGCAGCGAAGAATTTTTATCGGGTAGCCGGCGCTATCGGTGTATATCTGACCACGTTGAATCAGAGCGAACATTCCTTTATCCCCAGCGGAAAAGCGAATACAGAATAAATGCCACCGCGATTGCAACTCCTACAGCGGTGAATGCTTCAGGCCAATTCATCATTCACTCCCTGCGGCGGTTCTGGTAGCAGCATCCAGTACAAGGCGTTCCCTAACCACGATAAAGTGCCGTCGCTCAACTCCACGTATTCCTCTTGTACCTGTCCTGCCATATACTCACCGTGCTTTGAATAAATTAAAATCCAATCATCTTGAGCGGGCATTCGCTCACTACAGCTTATCCAACCACCCGGACTTACCGGAGAGTTGCCAGTCTTACGCATGGCAATCTCCACGATTTCAACCATATCTCCTGGCAGAATTTTACAAAGCTGGCCAAAGCGCCTCTGCTGCCTGGCATACTCGAGGATGTGCTCCAGTTTGGTTCGATTAATCATGATTTATCTCCCTTAAGCATGGCTGCACGGCAGGCGTTCCAGCCTCTCACCTCTGCAATAGCTGCAACAGCATCAACTGTGTACATGCTAAGAGGGTTAGGCATTGGTTTTTCTTCCGGTACTACTGGCGATGGCTGTTTGGCTTCTAAATCAGCAATTCTGTCAACTACGGCATCGACAGCATCTGAAAAACTGAAACAGTTACTCCACTCAGGCCTATCCCCGGTTGTTGCGAAGTACATATCAGCTAAAGCAGACTCAGCATGGTCACGCTCGTTAATGAGTTGCTCTTCGCTTTTCTCCAGTTCAGCAATACGTTTACTCCCATCCGAGATAACACCTTCGTAATACTCACGCTGCTCGTTGAGTTTTGATTTTGCTTCCTCAAGCTCAACACGCAGCTTCCCTACCGTTAGCGCAATTTCCTCGTTCTCCTGGTCGCGGCGTTTGATGTATTGCTGGTTTCTTTCCCGTTCATCCAGCAGTGCCAGCACGGTTTCTGGTCCGGCCAGAAATTTGAAGGCGTTGAGCGCATCAATATCCACACCGTAATCTTTAAGTTCCTGTTCACTTAACAAATCATCATCAGCTGGCAACATTAACAGGCGTTCCATTGCTGGAATTGCACGTTCCGCCACCTCACGCAGTGACTGGTAATTAATTTCGCTCACTGGTTGCCTCCTTTGCGAAGCAGTTCAGCAATACTTACGCATATCTCTGCGCCTCTAATCAGCCCCGGAACGTTCTTGTTTGGCCCAACTTCACCATCAACAAAATCAATCATCGCGTTACGAGCCATATCCACGCCCTGCGCCCGTACTTCAGCCAGGAAAGCATCGGTGGCTGGGGTGTCTGATTGCAGAGACTTTGCGCGATAGTCATTCCACCCTCTTGCATACATGGGATTAACTTGCACTCCATCTTTTACGCAATATGCCTGACCTCCACGGTTGATAACCTTGATTTCGTCCATAGCGCCAGACTTCATCCCCGCACTCTCCGCTGCCATCGCCGCGCACTTGGCCTCCGCTTCAGCAAATTTACGCACCAGATATTCAGCGTTTGTTTCGTTAACCTTTAAATCACTTGGGATGCATTTACCTTTCAGAAAACCATCCATCTCAATTAGTGACATTTGTTTCATTTCTTCCCACTCCGCCACATCGCATTCAGATATTTGTTGTCATTAACAGAACCGAAACTCTTTCTCTTAAGCAATTCCTCTCTCGATGGCATTGGCTTTACGCGTTGGCGAATAATCATTTCTGCCGGAAGAATGCCGGGATTGTATGCAAGTCATCTCATGATTTACTCTCCACGAACTGGTCAATAGCCATGCTAAGTGACACACCTAAAGTCTCGATATGCTGCTGAATATCCTGTAGCGTCTGCGCCTGAGATAACAGGATTTCACGGTTGCATAATTCTTTAACCAGATGCTCAAACTTGCTGTAATAACCGATACGACTTAGTGTTTCTTTCCCTGCATTCTCGCCTTCTTTGATAATTCCTCTTTCGCTAAGAATCAGGTCGTGTTTTGTTCCGGTAATAACGTATTTGCCGAGGTCGATGTTTAGCTTCATTGTTTTCATTGTTAATTCCTCAGTCATTACTGATAGCGCCATAGCGTGAGCGGTAATTACGCAGGCGCGGGTCGATATATTCATGGAAGTGGGTATATGTGGCTTTGCGGAATGGTCGGATTGATGTCTGGTCAATTCGCTCGCGTTCTTCTTTCTCTGCAAGCCATATACAGTGGCGAAATTCCTTTTCCTCTTTCGTTTCCTGCGGTAGAGACATTATTCGATCGTAGTTTTTTCTGAATTTATCCAGCACCTCCGATACGGAATTGCCGGAACAGCGGCGCGCGTCATCCGCACAATACAGAGGCGCTGGCATGATTTTCTCCTGATTAAATTGCGTGAATAGCGTGACGAGGGAAGGGGAGAGTTACTGGTGCAAAGGGTATATCGTCGTCAAAATCCATAGGTGGTTCGTTGTGTTGTGCTGGTGATGATTGCTGCTGTGGCTTCTGTGATTGCCTGCTGGCTGCTTGTTGTTTGCTGTCGCCAATGCCGCCAAGCATTTGCATCACGCCATTAATTCCGACATGAACCTCGGTTGTGTAACGGTCTTGTCCTGACTGGTCTTTCCACTTTCTGGTTCTCAGCATTCCCTCGAAATAAATCTGATCACCTTTTTTCACATACTGCCCCACGACCTCAGCCAGTTTCCCGGATACAGCAACACGATGCCATTCAGTCAATTCCTTTTGCTCGCCAGTATTTTTATCTCGCCATTGTTCTGACGTGGCTATTGTCAGGTTAGCGAACGCTGTTCCTGATGGTGAGTATCGAACTTCCGGGTCTTGTCCTACCCGACCAAGGATAATCACCTTATTTATCCCGCGAGAACTCATTTGCTCCACCTCTTGCCAGTTTTTATGTTGCTTATAATTGATTGAGATACACCCATGTCTTTTGCTATCTTGTACTGACTCTCTTTTTCAGAGAGTCTTTTCCTAATTTCTATAACCTGCCACTCTGTTAATTTTGCACCATGATGAGCATGACCTTTCTTGGCTCCACGATGCCTTCCTTTTGCTATCTTGTCGTCCATGTTTTCTTGCGCGCTACCTAAAAAGAGATGTTCAGGATTAACGCAGCATGGGTTATCGCATTTGTGGCAAACCATCTTCCCAGATGGAATGGGGGAGTGATAAAGCTCAAAAGCAACCCGATGAGAAAGCATTGTTACGCCAAAGGCTACAAATTTTGTGTATCCTCCTTTGTTTTTTGAATAGGTAGACTCCCAGCAACCTGTTGTTTCATTAACTTTGTAGCTGGACTCGAATCTTTTAATAATTCCGTCCAAGTGAGACATTTATGCCGCCTGTTTTAGTTCGTTAACTCTGATGTTCATTACCTGAACGCATTTAGCCTGCGCTTCCTCGTTGCCAGCCATTAATTGCCAGTCACGCTGATAACGCTCGATGAGTTTTTTCTTGTCAGTTTCTGTTGACGCATAATCGCTGAAGTCTTTCAGGATTTGCTCGCAGTCAACCGATGGAGATTTCTGGTTGGTATTTTCTGGTGATGGTTTGTTATCTGATGCTGGGATTGCCCAGCCTGGCAGCGATGGAGGGAGCCAGTAAAATCCTGTTCCATCCTTCAGTTTTGCCCTGTGCCACCCCTGCTTTTTATCGGGAGATGTTTGTGCGAAACCTTCCTCAAGGTTATACAGATACCGACCGATTCCCCACTGAACGGCAGCACGCTTCATTGCACCTGAACGACCACCTTTGACGGCTTCTACCTGCGTGTTTTCAGCAGCATCCCATTTGGTTACCCATTCGGAATCAATCTTGATTGATATGCCGCATTCAACGCCTCCGTTGTTGGGAATATCTCGGTATTCATTGCGCCATCCTGCTTTGCCGCAAACATCGTCTAGGCGTTTCATGATTGCCCGGTTCGTGACATAAGCCAGCACCATAGCCCACACCTTGCCATCGCGTGTTTTACCGCTTTGCTGTATTCGCCATTCGATATCTTCAGGGCTGAATGGCTCATCGAATTTGTTCAAATCCATAATTCACCTCAGAATGGACACGGCCCAAGGAAATAACGCTGATTTAATACTTCGACTCGGGACAAATTAAGGCATACCCGCATTCCTTCGCGGTCGCCATTATGGCGATACCAGAGAGCTTTCTGCGTGTACATGCGTCTCTGTAACTTGCTCTCCTTCACTGTGGTTGCAAGTGACATTAATATCTCCTTCGTTACCGATTAATTCTTTCATCTGACGAATGAATTCTTTGTCTGACCAGTTATCTTTGACATCCTCCACGCCCTAAAGGGCGTGGATTCCTCCTTCGAGACGGCGATGTCCCGCCGCGAGAATGTTCTTTGCCGCGTTTACGTCGCGGTCGTGGAGTTCACCACATTCCACGCAGATCCATTCTCTTATTCCAAGGCCTGCCCTACCCTTCGGACTACTGCAGCTAATAGCTCCGCAGCACGAGCAAGTCTGGGTGGTGTACGCTTCATCTACGACCTCAAAAACCACACTCCGCGCAATCGCTTTATACTGAATCTGATTTTTTAGCTGACACCAGCCGGCGTCGTAGATACTTTTTGCCAAATTTGTTTTTGATAACTTTTTACTGCTTACGTCGCCTACAAAAATAGCGGCGTATTTATTAACCAGCGCCGTAGAAAACTTATGGTGTGCATCTTTACGGCGATTTTTGATTTTTGCGTGGATAGCTCTAACACGTTTTTTATTATGGGCACGTTGAGCAATTTTTAATTTGCCTTCTAATTCACGATACCAACGTTTAGCCGGAAGTTTTTCACCATCCGAAGTGGTGGCAATGTCTTTCAGACCAAGATCGATACCCACGTCGGCAGTGCCTTTAGTTGGTTCGCATTCGTATTCAACTGCAACATTGAAATACCAGCGACCGCGCGCATCTTCTGCAAAGTTACCAGCACGGAATTTAAAGCCATTTAATCCATAGCTATCCCACACTTTGAAATAGTGCCCGGCAAACTTGATGCAGCCGTTTACCCATTTCACTTGAGCACCTTTGAACGGAACCCAACAAAGACTACGCCCAGCACCGCCACTTTTACGCCAGCGCAGCTTACTGCGTTTAAACTGTTTACGCGCTTTAGCGTGATGTTTTGAGATTTCCTGACAAGTAGCTGCTTGTATGTGGTATCCGCGCTCCTTTTGAATACCAGCAATGCGTTTATCTACGTCAAATTCAGTTAACCAAACTCTTTGTTTTGGTCCGTATTCGCTGACAGTGCTGTATTCAGCCGCAGTCATTTCATTGATAAAGTTAAAAACTTGGTTCACTTCAAAGGCCATCTGACGCAACAAGGAGGCGTGGCGGTCTTTGACGCGTACCTGCAATGTTTTAGTCTGAATAGCCATTTACTTGCTCCCCTTATTGGTAAAACTCATGGACGGCCTTGTTGTTTCAAAATATCCCAAAGCTTTTCGAGCAAACTTTTCATTCTTGGTTGTTTAAAGTCTGCTCCGGTTAAAATATTTTTTCGTGAATGCTGCACCGATAAAATCGGGTTGAAAGGGCGAACCGATGCCGCCCCTGCAATAGCGAACTGTTGCATAGGATGCTCCTTCTGTTTGATTGCATAACGAAAACGCCTCGAGTGAAGCGTTATTGGTATGCATATAAAAAAGCCCTCACACTGGAGGGCAAAGAAGATTTCCAATAATCAGAACAAGTCGGCTCCTGTTTAGTTACGAGCGACATTGCTCCGTGTATTCACTCGTTGGAATGAATACACAGTGCAGTATTTATTCTGTTGTTTATGCCAAAAATAAAGGCCGACTATGCGGCCTAAAATTACTTAACCAATGATGCTGCATATTCGATAAGGTAAAGCTTTGGGGCCAGCCAAATTTTTAACCAAGTCATATTGGTTACTACAGCAATAATAAAACTTACCCACAGAACAAAAACTGCAGCTAATGGTAAGATTAGAAAACTAATCTCACCGTTACTTTCCCAAATCATAGTCGGTTTGTATTTAGTCTTCCCCTTATCCCATGACCATCCTTCATCATCGAACTTACCAATTTCAACTTTTTGGCACTGTTTCTTCATAAACCAGAAAACCAGCGGGATTGTTAAAATGGCTATTAATGTTTTAATCAGACTGTCAACCATATTCCATAACAGCAACTGATGAACAACATCGGGAATCTGTGCCTGGCTAAATGAAACAGCCGCATCTATTCCATTACTGGCTTTTTGCAGTAGTTCTACGAGAATCTTGTTTGCTTGTTCTTCCATATATCACCTTAAATAGTGGATTGCGGTAGTAAAGATTGTGCCTGTCTTTTAACCACATCAGGCTCGGTGGTTCCTTCACTTTCCACAGTCAAAGGAAATGGGTAGACTGTTGTTTCCACAGTCAAAAGAAGGGCTTTGTTATGACAGATATTGTTAATCCTAAAACCAACCCACACGAAGCCGCTCAACAGATTATTGTTGAGCTTATCAGAGCCGGTAATCTTGCCCCTGGCATTGACGGAAAGCCAATCACAGTTGTTTATGAAAAAATTCTTGATGAGATTATCAGAATAAACAGTAAGTAATTAAGAGAACAAAATTTCGAATGCCTGGCGGATGGTTGCAGCATCTTCGTTCGCCAGTTTTTTTCGTTCATCTGATGACATCGATAACAATGCATTTCTCTCAATCAATGTAGCCAGCAGTTTAGATGCTATATTTTGAACGTCAGGACTTAATTCTAAGAATTTATTTCGACTACGTTCGAGAATAAGTTGTGTCGCAGGTGTATCTTTTAACTCAGATATTTTTATGTCCAATACATCAAGCATTTCTTTCGTTTTCTCAATTAGTAATTGTTCAATACATGAAATATCCATAATTACCTCGCTGTCAGTTGTTTTGATTTCCTGTAGCCTGCCGCGTAAAGAGCTTGTGTCACGAGATCGCTAACCCCGTATATAAAAACACTTCAATAACTATCAAGTTATGGAAATGTTCTTTTGTAGTGAGCAGCATTGCCGTTCATCCTGAACCCGCCGCGCTCCCGACGCATGGTTTAAAGACGCGCCGTTCGTCTATGGGCTTATGATGTACTTAAAGTTCATTAATGTAAAGTACCAATAGTACATTTTATTGGTATAAAAAGCTCACTACATCATAAGTTAGTGAACTTTAAGGAAATTTATTTTTATCCGAATCGCTTGTAATCGATTGACTGCCTAATGAGAACTTTGGCTAGAATGTGAAGTTGCTCTTCTTCACCTTCTTCTATGTACCATCGATCATAAGCGGCATTGTCAGAGATGACGGCAAGCCTGTTCTTTTGCATTTGCAGACGCTTAACATGCATTGTTTTTCCAAACACGAATACATAAATGCCATCGCCATCAAAACAGGTTATGGATACATCAACAAAGATCTCATCTCCCGGATTGATGGTTCCCTCCATGCTGTCACCGCGAACCGTGATGACTTTTACGCTTTCCTGTGGCCTTCCATTAAATAAAATTCTTGCCTGCTCGGTCGTATATTCAATTGCTCTTATCTTTTCTATAAATTCATTGGAAACCATGGTTCCTGGCCCGGCGCTCGCCTGAACATCCAATACATCAACACGATAAGAATCATTTGATCTTGATAGATGATTTACCGTGATACCGTCATCATCAGCATAGCCATGCAGATATGCCGCAGTGGTTCCCAGCACCGAAGCCAGAGATTCCATCTTGTCTTTTCTTGGTATTGACTCCCCGTTGAACCATTTACTAATGGCTTTTGGTGTGACCTTAAGCCTGACAGCTAAATCAGCCTGCCTACCATGCAAAGGTAATCCCGCTTTATCACAGGCCAGCGCAAGCCTCTGCGAGAAAGTTTCACGCTCTTTCTGTTGAACCATAAGTTCAACTATATTAGGTATTGACTGTACTATCAGTTCCGTCATAATATGAACCATAAGTTCACCACAGGAGAGAAGCATGAACGAAGTTACGTTTGGAGAAGTTATCAAATCCGTTCGAGTTTCTGTTGTGGCTGATGTTTGTGGACTTACGCCAAAAGCCATCTATAAGTGGCTTGAGCGTGGTTCTCTGCCGCGTACCGAGTTCACTGGTGAAACCGAATATGCGGATAAGATCGCCAAGGCATCAGGCGGCAAGTACTCAGCAGCACAGATTCGCCGTATCGGCAAACAGCAGTTTGTCATGTAATAAAAATGTACTTTTAGTACCGAACGGCCCGGTATACGGTCGGGTGCCCGGCGTGGTCAAGGATGACTGTCAATGGTGCACGATAAAAACCCAAATTATTTACCTATGGAGATAGTAAGAAATGACACAAGCAAGTTACAGCAAGCCAACACAGCGAGAAATTGATCGCGCAGAAACAGATTTACTTATCAACCTGTCAACGCTTACCCAGCGCGGTCTGGCAAAGATGATTGGCTGTCATGAATCGAAGATAAGCAGAACGGACTGGCGGTTTATTGCTTCGGTCTTGTGTGCTTTCGGAATGGCATCAGACATCAGTCCGATTAGCAGGGCTTTTAAGTATGCGCTTGATGGAATCACCAATAAAAAACGCCCGGCGGCAACCGAGCGTTCTGAACAAATCCAGATGGAATTCTGAGGTCATTACTGGATCAATCCACAGGAGTCATTATGACAAAACAACTCAGTCCTTACCAGGACAAAATTCACAAACACATACTACGTGATCGCTTCCTGTCCAGCTTCAAGCAGCCTGGTCGATTCCGGGCTGAGTTGGAAAAAGTGAAGCTGATGCAGAAGGAGAAAGGTCATGAGTAATCTTGCAACCGTAACACATTTAAGGCCTTCACAACGGCCTGTGGAGCGTCGTGTGGCAGAAGTTGAAGATGGTTATACCCGTCTTGCAAATGCCCTGTATGAAGAGCTTATCGGCGCAGATTTAACTAAAAATCAGAGCAAGGTTGCCCACGCCATATGCCGTAAAACATACGGCTACGGTAAAAAGATGGATCGCATCTCTGATAGTCAGTTAGCTCAAATTACCAGGCTGCCAAGACAGAAGGTAAACAAGGCCAAGAATGAGCTTATCGCGATGAAGGTTATCCTTCGCGAAGGCCAGCAAATCGGGCCTAACAAGAACATCGAAGAATGGCAAATCGAAGGGTGTCACTACTCTGGTGATAATGTCACTGCATTGGTGACAAAAAGTGTCACCAAAACGGTGACAGCGCTGTCACCAAAACAGGGACACACAAAAGAAACTATTACAAAAGAAAAAAGAAATAATAAAAACACTATGTCCGAAAGTGTTCGGACGGAGTGTGAAAAATCACCTGACCGTCACGAAGAAACCGACAAGGCATTCGAGGAAATATTCTGGTGTGCAGGCATGCGGAAAGCCGGGAAGAAAAACGCAGCTTCGGCATTCAGAACACAGTTCAGGGAATGGCGTAAAACTACCAGGGGTACCGCAAGCGAGTTTGCCACGATGCTGGCAGAAGACATCGCATGCAGGAATGGTAAGCAGTTCGGATTCGACAGGTTGTTACCATCGAGCTACCTGAACGGTCAGCGCTGGAACGACGAGAAGCCAGAAACTATTCAACCACAATCCAAACCATCATCCGCAATCACCGTATCGAAAACTGGCTACGTGTTTTTCGACAGGTGAACCATGAAATCAAAAATCAAATCGCTACTGGTCGCTGGTTATAACCACGGCTGGTTAAGTATTTCGTTTGTCGATTTCTGGTTTAAAAATCTCAATCTGAGGGAATCATGACGCCAAGTGAACTTAGCGACCTGCTTTGGGCGCAGGTTGACAGGGTGGCTCCGCACCTGCTGCCAAACGGCAAGAAAGAGGGGCATGAGTGGGTTGCCGGTAACGTCAACGGTGACAAGGGAAACAGCCTTAAGGTCAACCTTAGCGGCAAGAAAAAATGGGCTGATTTCGCTGAGGGAGACGGCGGTGACATGCTTGATTTGTGGATGGCATGTCGTGGAATTAACCTGCATCAGGCTATGCAGGAAGCGAAAGCATTTCTCGGTATCAAGGATGACGATCACCATTTCGATGCCAAACGTGAGAAAAAATTCTCCAGACCTGATCGCAAGAAAATCGCCCGCTACGTTACCAGAACAGAATCCCATCTTGAGTACCTGCAATCGCGTGGCATATCGCCAGAAGTCGTAAAGCGCTACGAGGTTGTCAGCGGCAAGGTGTGGAATGGAGAGCGAGAACTGGATGCTCTGGTGCTTCCGTACAAACGCGATGGTGAGTTGTTGCAGGTCAAGCGAATCAGCACTGAGCGCCCGGACGGGAAGAAAGTCATTATGGCAGAAGGTGATTGCGAACCTTGTCTGTTCGGATGGCAGGCTCTGGACGCTGGCGTGAGGGCGGTTGTACTTTGCGAAGGCGAAATTGATTGTATGAGCTATGCGCAATACGGCATCTCGGCGTTATCCGTGCCGTTTGGTGGCGGGAAAGGCGCTAAGCAACAGTGGATTGAGTTTGAGTATCACAACCTCGACAGGTTTGAGGAAATATTCATCTCGATGGACGTTGATGATGTTGGTCGTGAAGCCGCAAGGGAAATCGCAAGCCGACTCGGTGAACATCGTTGCCGTCTTGTTACTCTGCCGTACAAAGACATCAACGAATGCCTGATGAACGGTGTTACCGAGGATGAAATCTGGCAGTACATCGGCACGGCATCCTACTTCGATCCTGAAGAACTCTACAGCGCGCGAGAGTTTTACCAGGACACTATCAACGCTTTCTACGGCAAGCAGCAGTATCTGTTTAATCCACCGTGGGAATCTCTGGCAGATAAATTCCAGTTCCGTGAGGCAGAGTTGACGCTGGTCAATGGTGTGAACGGTCACGGAAAAGCCTGTCCACTTGATGAACCAATTCTGCTCGCTAATGGTGAATGGACTACTCACGGGGATGTAAAAATTGGCGATCAGGTGGCATCAGTAGACGGCAATCCGTCAACTGTCACCGGGATATTCCCGCAGGGTGTTAGAGATGTTTACCGAGTCACATTTGAAGATGGTCGTTATGTTGATTGCGCAGGCGATCACCTATGGGAGGTCACTAGTCGTGGATTCACGAAAGGCGAGAAGCGCCGCGTGATAGACACCTTCGAGCTGAAACGGTTGAGTGAAACGAAGAGGCACAAAAATGGCGTCAGGATACCCGAAATAACTGGTGACTTTGGCGACCACTCAGAGCCATTAGCATGGGTTATCGGCTCCCTTCTCGGGGATGGTAGTCTTAGCAATGGGAGCGTGAAGTTTTCAAACGTCGAGCCATACATGATCGAGCGTATGAAGGCTGAACTGCCTGATTACAACTTCTCTGGAGATGGTAAGGACTGGCTGATATCAACGGCGCGTGGTCAGGTAAATCCACTCATGGAGACCCTGCGAGTTTATGGACTAATGGGGTGCACAGCAAAAAACAAATTCATCCCTCGTGTGTTTTTTTCCGCAAACAAATCAACGCGTATAGGAATGCTGTGTGGTCTGCTTGAAACGGATGGTTATGTCGAGAAGGATGGAACGCTTGTTTTTTCCTCAGCAAGTGAAGAACTGCGTAATGGGGTTGTTCAACTGGTTAACTCACTCGGCGGTTCATGCCGGACGCGAGTTAAAACTGGCGTGACATACACATACAAGGGCGATAAGCGGCATGGGATGGATTCATATGAGGCAAGGATACGACTGACAAGGGAAATCAGGGAGGCCATCCGTTCACCACGACTCAATGGCAGATTAACTGCGCATCGATTCGAGGGGTGTGGGGTATTCGTCAGGAATGTTGAAAAAATCGGCAATGCAGAATGCTTGTGTATCATGGTCGATCACCCTCGCCACCTGTATGTAACCAGAGGATATGTGGCAACGCATAACACCGAGGTTGTCGGGCATATGGCACTTGAGGCAATGCGTCAGGGTGTGAAGACGTGCATCGCGTCACTTGAGCTGAAGCCTGGTATTCTCCTTAAGCGCCTTACCCGTCAGGCGACGTGCTGCAAGATGCCGCCAGTGCTGGAAATTGACTCTGCATTTAAATTTTATGACGAAAGACTTTGGGTGTTTGGCCTGACCGGAACGGCGAAAGCCGACAGGCTGATCGAAATATTCGACTACGCTCGCCGCCGATACGGCATCCAGTTATTCATCATCGACAGCCTGATGAAATGTGGCATAGGCGACGATGACTATAACGGGCAGAAGGCGTTTGTTGACTCGATTTGCGATTTCAAAAACAAAACAAACTCCCACGTCATTCTCGTTACTCACTCGCGAAAAGGTGACAGCGAAGAAAAACCAACCGGGAAAATGGACGTAAAAGGCTCTGGAGCGATAACAGACCTGACAGACAACCTTTTCATCATCTGGCGTAACAAGGCTCGCGAGAGAGCGTTACAGAGAGTTCAGAGTGGTGAAAAGATGTCAGAGAAGGACGAACAGCTACTGGCATCTCCGGCATCTGTTTTGATGCTTGAAAAACAACGTAACGGCGAAGGTTGGGAAGGTGGTGTCCCGTTGTTCCTTGACGAGCAATCGCACCAGTTCCTGCAACTTGAATCAGGATCGCCATATAGCTACATCGCCAATATGCCGAAATCGGAATATGACGAGGCGTGGCGACAGGAAAACGTGACGGAGTATTAAATGACCATCTACATTACTGAGCTAATAACAGGCCTGCTGGTAATCGCAGGCCTTTTTATTTGGGGGAGAGGGAAGTCATGAAAAAACTAACCTTTGAAATTCGATCTCCAGCACATCAGCAAAACGCTATTCACGCAGTACAGCAAATCCTTCCAGACCCAACCAAACCAATCGTAGTAACCATTCAGGAACGCAACCGCAGCTTAGACCAGAATCGAAAGCTTTGGGCTTGCCTTGGTGACGTCTCTCGTCAGGTTGAATGGCATGGTCGCTGGCTGGATGCAGAAAGCTGGAAGTGTGTGTTTACCGCAGCATTAAAGCAGCAGGATGTTGTTCCTAACCTTGCCGGGAATGGCTTTGTGGTAATAGGCCAGTCAACCAGCAGGATGCGTGTAAGCGAATTTGCGGAGCTATTAGAGCTTATACAGGCATTCGGTACAGAGCGTGGCGTTAAGTGGTCAGACGAAGCGCGACTGGCTCTCGAATGGAAAGCGCGATGGGGAGACAGGGCGGCATGAGACGACAGCGACGAAGTTTCACCGACATCATCTGCGAAAACTGCAAATACCTCCCAACGAAACGCTCCAGAAATAAACGCAAGCCAATCCCAAAAGAATCTGACGTAAAAACCTTCAATTACACGGCTCACCTGTGGGATATCCGGTGGCTAAGACATCGTGCGAGGAAAACAAGGTGATTGACCCAAATCGAAGTTACGAACAAGAAAGCGTCGAGCAGGCTTTAACGTGCGCTAACTGCGGTCAGAAGCTGCATGTGCTGGAAGTTCACGTGTGCTCAGATTGTTGCGCAGAACTGATGAGCGATCCGAATAGCTCAATGTACGAGGAAGAAGACGATGAGTGATTACCTGAAATGGTATCTCTGCCACCGCTGGTTAATTAAGTTTGCTGTAAAAGACTGGATGACAGCGGATGCCAACAAGCTTAAGCAAAGAAAAGACTATTACTACGCCAGAATGAAGGAAAACTACTGCTCAATTCGCACTCGCATATTTATTAAAAAAGACCTTCAGTCAATTCTTCAATTGCGAGGGAAGGTAAATGGCTAACCTACGCAAAGAAGCGCGCGGCAGAGAATGCCAGGTACGTATTTACGGCGTATGCAATGGCAATCCTGAAACTACAGTTCTGGCACATTACCGGATGGCTGGAATTTGCGGAACGGGAATGAAGCCTGACGACCTGATCGGCGCATGGGCTTGTAGCGCGTGTCACGATGAAATCGACCGACGCACCCATAATCTCGACAACAAAGACGCCAGACTTTACCACCTCGAAGGCGTGATCAGGACGCAGGCGATACTACTGAAGGAGGGGAAGATTAAGCCATGAACGGTAAAAGATATCCAACACAAAAAGAAATCAATGAATTGTATGAATATAATAGCGAAACAGGTTTGTTTATATACAAGAGAAGAGAAAGTGTAAGAGAGTGCTGGAATTCAACATATGCCGGTAAGATTGCTGGTTCTATAGATGAAAAAGGATACGTTCGTATATCTGTAAATAAAAAAGTTTGTCGAGCTCATAGAATCGCATGGATATCCTTTTATGGAAGTGAACCTGATGGGGAAATTGACCACATAAATGGAATTAAAAGCGATAACAGAATATGCAATTTGCGCGTTGTAGATGATAAACAGAACTCAAGGAACAGAAAAAAGCCTATTAATAATCGCTCTGGAGTAATTGGCGTTGCCTACTATAAGAAGAATAAAAAGTGGGGCGCATATATAAACAGTGATAATAAAAAGATATTTCTTGGATTATACGATGACATATCTCTAGCCGTTAATGCCAGAAAATTGGCGGAATCACGATTGGGCTATCACCATAATCATGGGAGAGGATAAATGGCAGAATACAGATTCACACTTCCGTACCCACCGTCGCTGAATACCTACTGGCGAAGACGGGGAAGCCAATACTACATCAGCGATAAAGGCCAGAAATACCGAAAAGACGTTCAGCAAATCATCCGCCAACTTAAGTTAGACATTTTCACCAAATCACGACTCCGCATCAAAGTCATCGCAGACGTTCCAGACTCCCGCCGCCGCGACCTCGATAACATCCTGAAAGGTTTACTCGACTCCCTTATCCACGCCGGATTTGCGGAAGACGACGAGCAATTCGATGACATTCGCGTAATTCGTGGTGTGAAAGTACCAGGTGGAAGGCTTGGAATAAAAATCACCGAACTGGAGAACGTATGAACGCCACAATTCAAACGATACCAGAGCTTCTTATCCAGACACGAGGCAATCAGACCGAAGTGGCGAGGATGCTTTCCTGCGCAAGAGGAACAGTGCTCAAGTACAACCGAGACAGCAAAGGCGAGCGTCACGTAATAGTTAACGGCGTCCTGATGGTCACGCCAGGCACAAAGGGAAGACGATGAGCATAAGAGAGCTAAACCTCACCAAAGAACAGCACGAGTGGCTGAATGGCTGGCTTGAACTGTGGGGCGCATGGGTTTATTCAGGTCGTCTTGAAAAGCGCATGAGCAGCGTAATAGCGAAGTTCATGGAGAGCGTAGAGCCGGGAAGAGTTATGACAAGGCCAATGTGCAATGATGATGATGGAATGTTGATTTCTCAGGTCGTCGATTCCGTCATGTACATTGACAAAAAAGCCTTTGGCATCCTCCTCAGCTACTACGCTCATGGTTCATCTAAGCGAGCAATTGCATCCTACTATCACGCGACTGCAAAGCCACGCAAGATGTGTGGACGTGGTGGCGAGGGATGGAGAAAACCTTCACTGGCAACCTGTAGAAACGAAATTGACGATATCCTGAAAGCGTCATTATTTGTTTTGTACCAACCAATGCAAAATGCTTTCAAAATGCGTAAACGTGTTGAGAAAGTTAAGCATGTTGCTGTTAAAAACCTTGACATGCAATTATCCATTTAGCCATAATATTCACATATGCCGCTGCTTTTGCATTCAGCAACCATCACAAGCCCACCTCCTGTGGGCTTTTTTGCATTCGCGTGCAATCAAAACAAGAGTCTTAGTGATATGGGCCTGAGATATGGTGGTGGAAACATCGCTCCGCTCTTGGCTGTCATATCTACGCGAACAGGCTCTATCCCTAAGGTAAAGCGATGAAAGAAATAAAATTAACGCCAGAAATGGTGCTTTCTGTTGTTGATTACAATCCATCATCAGGCGACTTTCACTGGAGATGGAGGCAGGGGAGAGAGAGGACCACTTTGACATGGAACTCTCGTTTTGCTTTCAAGAAATGCTCATCAATAAATTCTGATGGGTATTTAATGATTATGATTAATGGTAAAGCATACCCTGCTCACAGACTGGCATGGTTGATTGTTTATGGCACCATGCCCGATGGTTTTATTGATCACATCAACAGGGTAAGAACAGATAACCGGATATCAAATCTTCGTCTTGTCACTCATTCCGAAAATATGCAAAACAGGAAAATTCAGAAGAATAATAAATCTGGATACCGTGGCGTGTCTTGGGATGCTAAGTACGGGAAATGGAGAGCAAGAATTAATGCGTCTGGAAAGTGTATTAACCTTGGATACCATGACACTGCCGAACTTGCCGCTGCGGCTTTTGAGGCAGCCAGAATGAAATATCATACCGTTTAAAGATGTAAGCTGCCGTTAGTGACTCTTAAGTTGCAACGGTGGCTTTTTTATTTGGGTCAGTCGTATAAAGGTCATTACGGAAGGCTGTTAACCTTCTTATCGTGGTTCGAGTCCACGCTGTCCCGCCAAATATGCTGGTTTAGCTCCAATGGTAGAGCAGTCGCCTTGTAAGCGAATGTGTAGCGGTTCAAGTCCGTTAACCAGCACCATAACTGAGCCGTAGCCACTGGCTATCCTGAATTCATCAGTGATAGTTACGCTGCGGCCTTCTTTTTTTCCCTTCCCAATATAAGAACTACGCAATCCGTTACTGGCGGAGGCGTTGCTATGAAATCAATGGACAAAATCTCAACTGGCATTGCCTACGGAACATCCGCTGGTAGTGCGGGATACTGGTTTTTGCAGTGGTTGGATCAGGTCAGTCCGTCACAGTGGGCTGCGATTGGAGTGCTTGGAAGCCTTGTGTTGGGTTTTCTCACTTATCTGACAAATCTGTATTTCAAAATCAGAGAAGACAGACGAAAGGCTGCGAGAGGTGAATAATGCCTCCATCATTACGAAAAGCCGTTGCTGCTGCTATTGGTGGCGGAGCTATTGCTATAGCATCTGTGTTAATCACTGGTCCGAGTGGTGACGATGGTCTGGAAGGTGTCAGCTACATACCATACAAAGATATCGTTGGCGTATGGACTGTATGTCACGGACACACTGGAAAAGACATCATGCTCGGTAAAACGTATACCGAAGCAGAATGCAAAGCTCTCCTGAATAAAGACCTTGCCACGGTCGCCAGACAAATTAACCCGTACATCAAAGTCGATATACCGGAAACAATGCGCGGCGCTCTTTACTCGTTCGTTTACAACGTGGGCGCTGGCAATTTCAGAACATCGACGCTTCTTCGCAAAATAAACCAGGGCGATATCAAAGGCGCATGTGATCAGCTACGGCGTTGGACATACGCTGGCGGTAAGCAATGGAAAGGGCTGATGACTCGCCGTGAGATTGAGCGTGAAGTCTGTTTGTGGGGGCAGCAATGAGCAGAGTAACCGCGATTATCTCCGCTCTGGTTATCTGCATCATCGTCTGCCTGTCATGGGCTGTTAATCATTACCGTGATAACGCCATTACCTACAAAGAGCAGCGCGATAAAGCCGCATCCATTATCGCTGACATGCAGAGGCGTCAACGTGATGTAGCAGAACTCGACGCCAGATACACAAAGGAGCTTGCTGATGCTAACGCGACTATCGAAAGTCTCCGTGCTGATGTTTCTGCTGGTCGTAAGCGCCTGCAAGTCGCCGCCACCTGTGCAAAGTCAACGACCGAAGCCAGCAGCATGGGCGATGGAGAAAGCCCAAGACTTACAGCAGATGCTGAACTCAATTATTACCGTCTCCGAAGTGGAATCGACAGGATAACCGCGCAGGTTAACTACCTGCAGGAATACATCAGGACGCAATGCCTGAAATAATTTTTTTTGCAAATCACAAAGTCAATTTAATGAGCCTCGCGATGCGGGGCTTTTTTTACATCTGAATTTCACAGCGTATCGCAGCGCGTAACAATCCCGAGTCTTTCAGAAAGCTGAGCCTGAGAACTGCCGTATAGGTGAGGACCTCTCGGGGACGGCTTTTCTGTGCGAACAGGCTCAACTTTCTAAAGGAAATACCGACATGAACAAATCATTAACCGTTCTTCCTTCTGGCGAATACCCGACCATGAGCAGTCTTGAGATGGTGGATTACATTAATGCTGATCGGAAATCCAAAGCGGAGGCGGAGGGGCTTGCGTTCCCCTGTAAGAAATATCGCAAACTCGAACACCGCAGTTTCATGAAGAAAGTACCCAAGGTCCTCGGGGATGCAGCTGCAAAATTTTTTGCAACTGATACCTATATCAACGGAACAGGTGGTGTTGTGGAGAGGGATATTTACAATTTTCCCAAGCGTGAAGCTTGCCTCATGGCAATGAGCTACAGCTATGAGCTTCAGGCGCAGGTGTATGACCACATGACTGAGCTTGAGAGGGGGAAGGACATTAACCTTCTCGATTTCTCTGGCCTGACCGATATGGCAATCAGCGAAATGCAAAACCGTGTCGCGGCTGCTGAGAAGTTCTCATTTGAAATGCACGGTCAAGCAGGTAGCGCTCTCATGACTCGTCGGAAGAAAGAGAAGAAGGCCATTAAAAAGGCTGAGCAGCTTGTGAAGGATCTGATTCAGTTCAAGCTATGTGACATGGGGGATTTCCCTGATGGTAAACCAGCATGACTCCGATTGATTTCATACATAAAAATGTAACAACCGAGTTAATAAAGTTTGGATACGACCAAAACGCGGCTATGACTGGCGCTGACATGGCGGTGGAACATTACCGCCGTTGTTCACAAGCCAGCAGAAAAGGCCGAATTTTCGATGACTGCCTGTACATTGCAAAACAGTGGGCAGGTAAACAGAAAGGGAAAAAATGACAGTCTGAGAGCCACTTTCACAACGGCTCTCCATTACAAAGCCCATCTACTGGTGGGCTTGATAATGGCTTATACCCTACACGGGATAACTTAACTGATATCCCTTTTAACGGATAAACGGAGCCAACAATGGCAGAGATTATTCCCATGACTGAAGAACAGAAATTCCAGTTAGAGATTTATAAACTGGTCATGAACCAGAACGCAGCCGCAGAGGAAGCATTTCAGTTCATTGGCACTGACGAGCTGAAGCTTGAGCTATTCAAAATTCACTTCCAGTCGGGTGGCGCTAATTCAGATATCACGACCCGCACTATCGAAGCGGTGCGTAAATCGAAGGAAGCGTTAGACCTGTTCACTACCGGAGCGTAAACATGGCAACTCAAGGTTTCGACAACCCATCCAAATTCCGCGATGAATGGGATAAGCAAGCAGAAGGGAAATAATCAATATGGCGACTGAGAAAAAGAATGTCGGTCGCCCTTCGGATTACCTGCCGGAGGTGGCTGATGATATCTGTGCGCTGCTTGCCTCCGGGGAAAGTCTGGTTAAGGTTTGCAAGCGCCCCGGCATGCCAGCAAAGGCTACTGTATTTCGCTGGCTGTCAGAGCATGACGAATTTAGAGACAAGTACGCGAAGGCAGCTGAGGCGCGAGCTGATTCTATTTTCGAAGAGATATTCGAAATTGCTGACACTGCGATTCCAGATGCTGCAGAGGTGGCAAAGGCAAGACTTCGCGTTGATACACGCAAATGGGCGTTGGCCCGAATGAATCCCCGTAAGTATGGCGACAAGGTAACTAACGAGCTTGTCGGCAAAGACGGCGGCGCAATCCAGATTGAAACATCACCGATGAGTACTCTATTCGGAAAATGACCTCGATTAATCCTATCTTTGAACCGTTCATTGAGGCGCATCGCTACAAAGTCGCCAAAGGCGGTCGAGGTAGCGGTAAGTCATGGGCAATTGCGAGGCTGCTTGTTGAAGCGGCGCGTCGGCAGCCAGTGCGTATTCTCTGCGCTCGTGAACTGCAAAACAGTATCAGCGATTCGGTAATCCGGTTGCTTGAAGACACCATAGAGCGGGAAGGGTATTCGGCTGAGTTTGAAATTCAGCGTTCAATGATTCGTCATCTCGGAACGAATGCTGAATTCATGTTCTACGGCATAAAAAACAACCCGACTAAGATTAAATCGCTCGAAGGCATTGATATCTGCTGGGTGGAAGAAGCGGAAGCGGTAACAAAGGAATCGTGGGATATCCTGATACCAACCATCCGCAAGCCATTTTCCGAAATATGGGTGAGCTTCAACCCGAAAAACATCCTCGACGATACCTATCAGCGATTCGTAGTAAACCCTCCCGATGATATTTGTCTGCTGACGGTGAACTACACCGACAACCCGCACTTTCCTGAAGTTCTCCGTCTGGAGATGGAAGAGTGCAAACGCAGAAATCCGACACTGTATCGTCACATCTGGCTTGGTGAGCCGGTAAGCGCAAGTGATATGGCAATCATCAAACGTGAATGGCTTGAAGCCGCAACCGATGCGCACAAGAAACTAGGATGGAAAGCGAAAGGCGCGGTTGTCTCTGCTCATGACCCATCAGATACAGGGCCAGATGCTAAAGGTTATGCATCGCGTCACGGTTCGGTAGTTAAGCGCATTGCTGAAGGTCTGCTGATGGACATCAACGAGGGTGCTGACTGGGCTACTTCGCTGGCGATTGAAGACGGCGCTGACCACTACTTGTGGGATGGCGATGGTGTCGGTGCAGGGCTACGCAGACAGACAACGGAAGCGTTCTCCGGCAAGAAAATCACCGCCACGATGTTCAAGGGTAGCGAATCGCCATTCGATGAAGATGCACCATATCAGGCCGGAGCATGGGCCGATGAAGTCGTACAGGGCGACAACGTTCGCACTATTGGCGATGTGTTCCGCAATAAGCGAGCGCAATTCTATTACGCGCTGGCTGACAGGCTGTATCTGACATATCGGGCGGTTGTTCACGGTGAGTATGCAGACCCCGACGACATGCTGAGTTTCGACAAAGAAGCGATAGGCGAGAAGATGCTGGAGAAGCTGTTTGCAGAACTGACGCAGATTCAGCGCAAATTCAATAACAACGGGAAGCTGGAGCTTATGACTAAGGTCGAAATGAAGCAGAAGCTCGGTATTCCATCTCCTAACCTGGCTGATGCGCTGATGATGTGTATGCATTGCCCGGCATTGGTCCGCGAAGAAACTGAAATATACGTTCCCTCATCCTCCGGTTGGTAAACATGGCAGAGACATTAGAGAAAAAACATGAGCGGATCATGCTCAGGTTTGACCGCGCCTATTCTCCACAGCAGGAAGTGCGCGAAAAGTGCATTGAAGCTACGAGGTTTGCTCGTGTCCCCGGAGGTCAATGGGAAGGAGCAACGGCGGCTGGAACTAAGCTTGATGAGCAGTTCGAGAAGTATCCTAAGTTTGAAATCAATAAGGTTGCAACTGAACTTAACCGCATCATTGCAGAATACCGCAATAACAGAATCACCGTTAAGTTTCGTCCTGGTGACAGAGAGGCAAGCGAAGAGTTAGCCAATAAATTAAATGGTCTGTTCCGTGCTGACTACGAAGAAACTGATGGCGGTGAGGCTTGCGATAATGCATTTGACGACGCTGCTACTGGTGGTTTCGGTTGCTTCCGTTTGACGTCGATGCTGGTCAATGAATACGACCCCATGGACGATCGTCAGCGTATTGCTATTGAACCAATATACGACCCGTCGCGCTCTGTGTGGTTTGACCCTGACGCTAAGAAGTACGACAAATCTGACGCGTTGTGGGCGTTCTGTATGTATTCGTTGTCACCTGAAAAATATGAGGCTGAATACGGAAAGAAACCTCCTGCTTCTCTGGATGTAACGTCTATGACCAGTTGGGAATATGACTGGTTTGATGCAGATGTTATTTACATAGCGAAGTATTACGAAGTTCGTAAAGAGTCTGTTGACGTCATCAGTTATCGACATCCAATCACTGGAGAGATTGCAACATACGACAGTGATCAGGTTGAAGATATTGAAGATGAACTGGCAATAGCTGGATTTCAGGAAGTGGCAAGGCGCTCAGTGAAGCGCCGTCGTGTGTATGTATCCGTAGTGGATGGTGATGGTTTCCTTGAGAAACCTCGACGTATTCCTGGTGAGCATATCCCCCTCATCCCGGTTTATGGAAAACGCTGGTTCATTGATGACATTGAGCGTGTCGAAGGACATATTGCAAAAGCAATGGATCCACAGCGTTTGTATAACCTTCAGGTATCAATGCTGGCTGATACTGCAGCGCAAGACCCCGGTCAGATCCCTATAGTTGGCATGGAGCAAATTCGTGGACTTGAGAAGCACTGGGAGGCTCGCAACAAGAAACGACCAGCGTTCTTGCCTTTGCGCGAAGTGAGAGATAAATCTGGCAACATTATCGCTGGAGCTACCCCGGCAGGATATACACAGCCTGCGGTTATGAATCAGGCATTGGCTGCATTACTACAGCAAACAAGTGCAGATATTCAGGAGGTTACAGGCGGCAGTCAGGCCATGCAGCAGATGCCAAGTAATATTGCTCAGGAAACGGTTAACAACTTGATGAACAGAGCCGATATGGCTTCGTTTATCTATCTGGACAATATGGCGAAAAGTCTTAAACGCGCTGGTGAAGTATGGCTGTCAATGGCGCGTGAAGTGTACGGTTCAGAACGTGAAGTGCGCATCGTTAACGAAGATGGAAGTGATGATATCGCTGTCCTGAGCGCACAGGTTGTTGACAGGCAAACAGGGGCTGTTGTTGCGTTAAATGACCTTTCTGTCGGTCGATACGATGTGACGGTTGATGTTGGACCAAGCTACACAGCACGACGTGATGCAACGGTTTCTGTACTGACAAATGTCCTTAGCTCTATGCTTCCAACAGACCCAATGCGCCCGGCAATTCAGGGTATTATTCTGGACAATATCGATGGCGAAGGCCTTGATGACTTCAAAGAGTACAACCGAAACCAACTACTGATATCTGGTATTGCAAAACCACGCAATGAGAAAGAGCAGCAGATTGTTCAACAGGCGCAAATGGCAGCACAAAGCCAGCCAAATCCTGAAATGGTTCTCGCTCAGGCGCAAATGGTAGCAGCGCAGGCAGAAGCGCAAAAAGCAACTAACGAAACTGCTCAAACTCAAATCAAAGCATTTACTGCCCAGCAGGATGCGATGGAGAGTCAGGCAAACACTGTCTATAAACTGGCTCAAGCCAGAAACATCGATGACAAAGCAGTGATGGAGGCAATACGCCTTCTGAAAGATGTCGCCGAGTCACAACAACAGCAATTCCAGTCACCACCACAGTCACCGGCAGACTTAATGCCGAGTTAACCAGGAGTAATCAATGGAAAACGAACTGATCATCGACGGTCAGGTTATTGACCTGTCTGAAACACAGGAAAATGCAGAAGAAACCATCATCCAAACAGAGTCACAGCCTGAGAATGAAAGCCAGGATGACAACGGAAAAGAGATGGCAACTGATCCTGAAAAAACCGAAGAGACACCAGAAGATTACGCCTTGCGTATTGGTGATGAAGAAATTCAGCTTAACGCTGACGATGATGATCACATTGACGGGCAACCTGCACCGCAATGGGTGAAAGATCTTCGCAAAGGCTTCAAAGAAACACAGAAAGAAAACCGTGAGTTGCGCCGCCAGCTTGAGGAAGCATTAGCCAAGCCTGCGGAACATCAGCAACCACAACCAGACGCTATTCCACCAAAACCGACTCTTGAGTCGTGTGATTATGACGAACAGGCGTTTGAACAGGCATTGACTGATTGGCATGAGAAAAAAGGCCGTGTCGAACAGCAGCAGCAACAAAAACTACGTCAGCAACAGGAATACCAACAGCGTTTCCAGCAAAGGGTAGAAGCGCATAAACAACGGGCAGCCAAACTTCCTGTGAAAGATTATCAGGAAATGGAGGCCATTGTTCTTAGTGAGCTACCACCAATTCAGCAGGAAATCATCATTCACTGTGCAGACGAAGGCTCTGAACTACTCGCCTATGGCTTAGGTAAGAGCCAGCAATTACGCCAGCGTGTAGCCGCTGAGACAGATCCAATTCGCGCAGCATTCCTCTTGGGGCAGATTAGCAAACAGGTAAGCCTTGCTCCAAAACCAAAGAAAGCCATCAAGCCAGAGCCGGAAGTACGTGGTGGCGGTGCTGATGCGAAACAAGACGAATTCAACAAATTATGCCCCGGCGCAAAAATCGAATAAGGAAAAGATAAATGCCTAACAATCTCGACAGTAACGTCAGTCAAATCGTTCTGAAAAAATTCCTTCCGGGTTTTATGTCAGATTTAGTTCTGGCGAAAACCGTAGACCGTCAGTTGCTGGCAGGTGAAATCAACTCCAGCACTGGCGATAGCGTTAGCTTTAAACGTCCGCATCAATTCTCATCCCTCCGTACTCCCACTGGTGATATTTCAGGGAAAAATAAAAACAACCTGACCTCAGGTAAAGCTACGGGGCGTGTAGGTAACTACATCACTGTTGCTGTTGAATATCAGCAACTGGAGGAAGCGATCAAGCTTAACCAACTGGAAGAAATTCTCGCGCCGGTTCGCCAGCGAATCGTTACCGACCTTGAAACAGAGCTTGCTCACTTCATGATGAATAACGGTGCGTTGTCACTTGGTAGCCCCAATACTCCAATCACCAAATGGTCTGATGTTGCGCAGACGGCATCTTTCCTGAAAGACCTCGGCGTTAATGAAGGTGAAAACTATGCTGTAATGGATCCATGGTCTGCACAGCGACTTGCTGATGCGCAGACTGGTTTGCACGCTTCAGATCAATTGGTTCGTACTGCATGGGAGAATGCACAGATCCCAACCAATTTTGGCGGCATTCGCGCACTGATGTCTAATGGGCTTGCCTCTCGTACTCAGGGGGCATTTGGCGGAACACTGACAGTCAAAACACAGCCAACTGTTACCTATAACGCAGTTAAAGACTCATACCAGTTCACTGTAACATTGACCGGAGCGACAACCAGCGTTACAGGTTTCCTGAAAGCTGGTGATCAGGTTAAATTCACCAATACCTACTGGCTGCAACAGCAGACCAAACAGGCGTTGTATAACGGAGCCACACCAATTAGCTTCACTGCAACGGTTACTGCTGATGCTGATTCAGACGGCAGTGGCGATGTGACGGTTACGCTTTCTGGTGTTCCGATTTATGACACTACAAACCCGCAGTACAACTCTGTAAGTCGTCAGGTAGCGGCAGGCGATGACGTATCTGTAGTAGGCACTGCTAGCCAGACAATGAAGCCAAACCTGTTCTATAACAAGTTCTTCTGTGGACTTGGCTCTATCCCACTGCCGAAACTGCACAGTATTGATTCTGCTGTTGCAACATATGAAGGTTTCTCCATCCGCGTACATAAATACGCAGATGGCGATGCCAACGTGCAAAAAATGCGCTTCGACTTACTGCCTGCATATGTGTGCTTTAACCCTCACATGGGCGGTCAGTTCTTCGGTAATCCGTAATAACAAGGGGCTTACGCCCCTTTTATGTTTTAAGGAAACAATATGGATCGCATGAGTGTATTCCTTGCCGCAGATAACGAATCCGGGCATGTACAGGCCGTTATCGCAGAAAAAGACTTCCAGTTTTTCGAAAAGTTGGGCTTTGTTGCCTCAGTTGATGAATTGAAACCGACCAGTAAGCGAGGTCGTAAGGCGGCAGACAATGGCAACAGTACTGACAAAGGGTGAGATCGTCCTTTTTGCGCTTCGTAAGTTTGCTATTGCTTCTAATGCATCGCTGACTGATGTTGAGCCGCAATCAATTGAAGATGGTGTAAATGATCTGGAAGATATGATGTCCGAGTGGATGATTAACCCCGGCGACATTGGTTACGCTTTCGCAACTGGAGATGAGCAGCCATTACCAGATGATGAGTCAGGTCTTCCAAGAAAATACAAACACGCAGTAGGCTATCAGTTATTGCTGAGAATGCTATCTGATTACAGCCTTGAACCAACTCCGCAAGTTCTCAGTAACGCCCAACGCTCATATGATGCCTTGATGACCGACACTCTGGTTGTTCCTTCAATACGACGACGTGGAGATTTTCCTGTAGGACAGGGTAATAAATATGACGTGTTCACATCTGACCGATATTATCCAGGCGATCTCCCTCTGATTGATGGCGATATCACAAACGCATAGGTGAATAAATGCCTATTCAGCAACTTCCGCTTATGAAAGGTGTCGGCAAAGACTTCCGAAACGCCGACTATATCGACTATCTGCCAGTGAATATGCTGGCTACACCCAAAGAAATCCTGAACAGCAGCGGATATCTTCGCTCATTCCCGGGCATTGCCAAACGTTCTGATGTGAACGGTCTATCTCGCGGCGTCGAGTACAACATGGCGCAGAATGCTGTTTATCGCGTGTGTGGTGGCAAGTTGTATAAGGGCGAAAGCGAGGTCGGTGATGTTGCCGGAAGTGGTCGCGTATCAATGGCGCATGGTCGGACATCACAGGCGGTAGGCGTTAATGGTCAACTGGTCGAGTATCGCTATGATGGCACGGTTAAAACCGTCTCAAACTGGCCTACAGACAGCGGATTCACGCAGTATGAGTTAGGTTCTGTTCGTGACATTACGCGCTTACGCGGGCGTTATGCGTGGTCAAAAGACGGTACAGATTCATGGTTTATCACTGATCTTGAAGACGAATCACATCCTGACCGATACAGCGCACAATATCGTGCCGAGTCTCAGCCGGACGGCATCATCGGTATCGGGACATGGCGAGACTTCATCGTCTGCTTTGGTTCATCGACTATTGAATATTTCTCCCTTACTGGCGCAACCACCGTTGGTGCTGCTTTGTATGTCGCACAGCCATCACTGATGGTGCAAAAAGGCATTGCCGGGACTTACTGCAAAACGCCGTTTGCTGACTCGTATGCATTCATCAGCAATCCGGCAACAGGTGCGCCGTCTGTATACATCATCGGCTCCGGTCAGGTGTCACCAATCGCCAGCGCGAGCATTGAGAAAATCCTCCGCTCCTACACTGCTGATGAACTGGCTGATGGTGTGATGGAATCGCTGCGATTTGATGCTCATGAGTTGCTGATTATCCACCTTCCGCGCCATGTTCTCGTGTACGACGCATCTTCAAGCGCCAATGGTCCGCAATGGTGTGTGTTGAAAACTGGCCTGTATGACGATGTGTACCGCGCTATCGACTTCATTTACGAAGGCAATCAGATAACGTGCGGCGATAAGATGGAATCGGTGACCGGGAAATTGCAGTTCGATATCAGCAGTCAGTATGGTCTTCAACAGGAACACCTGCTGTTTACTCCGTTGTTCAAAGCGGATAACGCCAGAGTTTTCGACCTTGAAGTTGAATCTTCAACTGGCGTTGCGCAGTATGCTGACCGCCTGTTCCTCTCTGCAACTACTGACGGCATCAATTACGGGCGTGAGCAGATGATTGAGCAGAATGAACCGTTCGTTTACGACAAACGCGTTTTGTGGAAGCGTGTCGGGCGAATCAGGAAAAATGTCGGCTTCAAATTGCGCGTTATCACGAAGTCACCTGTCACTCTGTCTGGCTGCCAGATAAGGATTGAGTAATGGCGGATTCGAATCTCAATGTGCCGGTAGTCATTCAGGCTACACGACTCGATACATCAATCCTTCCACGCAATATATTCAGCCAGTCTTACCTGCTGTATGTCATAAATCAGGGAGCTGATGTCGGCGCAATTGCCGGGAAGGCAAATCAGGCTGGTCAGGGCGCTTACGATGCTCAGGTAAAAAACGATGAACAGGACGTCGAACTGGCAGATCACGACGCAAGAATCACCGCAAACACAAAAGCGATAAATCTCCTTGAGGTCAGGTTAACAACCGCCGAAGGGAAGATAGTCGTACTGCGTAGCGATGTTGATTACTTGCTGGATGAGGTTATCGATATTCAGGCGCATCTGATCACTGTTGACCAAAGACTGGATGGCGTAGAAAGCGATGTATCTGACATTAAGAGTGATTACGTATCGAAAACCGTAACCGAATCGCAGTCTCTTGCGTCACCGCTGGATGTAAAAACATCATATTCAGTTGATGGAATTCAGGTCGTTGGAGCAAGGCAGACCGGATGGACTGCAGCCACAGGTACGCCACTTCTTGGCTCATTCAACGCAAACCAGTCATACACTGTCGGCACTACGTACACGCAATCCGAAGTCGCAGCTCTCGCTACAGGTTTGCAGCAGGCGCGGCAGCGTATTCTGGCGCTTGAAACGGCACTTAGATTACATGGGCTGATTGACTGATGATTACATTCAAACCAACGCGAAACATCGACCTGATCGAAGCAGTCGGAAATCACCCTGACATTATCGCCGGGAGCAATAACGGTGATGGATACGACTACAAACCTGATTGCCGTTACTTTGAGGTGAACGTGCACGGGCAGTTTGGCGGCATTGTTTACTATCAGGAGATTCAGCCGCTGACCTTCGATTGCCACGCCATGTACCTGCCAGAGGTTCGTGGATTCAGCAAGGAAATCGGGCTGGCGTTCTGGCGATACATTCTGACTAACACCACCGTTCAGTGCGTCACATCGTTCGCCGCACGCAAATTCCGCCACGGGCAGATTTACTGCGCAATGATTGGCCTTAAGCGTGTCGGAACCATCAAGAAATACTTTAAAGGCGTGGATGACGTGACTTTTTACAGCGCCACACGCGAAGAACTAATCGACTTCCTGAATCACGGGAGATAGCCATGTTATATGCATTTAAGCTGGGCAGAAAACTGCGCGGCGAGGAACCTTATTGCCATGAAAAAGGCGGGAAAGGTGGCAGTTCTGATAAAAGCGCAAAGTATGCCGCAGAAGCCCAGAAGTATGCCGCAGACCTGCAAAATCAGCAGTTCAACACCATCATGAACAACCTGAAGCCGTTTACTCCTCTGGCTGATAAGTATGTCGGCAGCCTCGAGAACTTATCGTCTCTGGAAGGGCAAGGTCAGGCACTTAACCAGTATTACAACTCTCAGCAGTACAAAGATCTTGCTGGTCAGGCTCGCTATCAGAGTCTGGCGGCAGCGGAAGCAACAGGTGGATTGGGTTCCACTGCAACCGGTAATCAGTTAGCAACAATCGCACCAACGCTTGGTCAGCAATGGCTATCTGGTCAGATGAACAACTACCAGAATCTGGCAAATATTGGTCTTGGCGCACTGCAAGGTCAGGCAAACGCCGGGCAAACATATGCCAACAATATGAGTCAGATTTCGCAGCAAAGTGCGGCTCTTGCAGCGGCAAATGCCAACAGACCATCAGCAATGCAATCTGCTATTGGCGGAGGTGCGTCTGGTGCTATTGCTGGGGCCGGACTTGCGAAATTAATTGGTTCATCAACTCCGTGGGGGGCTGCGATCGGCGGCGGTCTTGGTCTGCTTGGCTCGTTGTTTTAAGGGGTAATCAATGGCTACGTGGCAACAGGGTATTAATTCTGGTGGTTTTCTGGCTGGCATCGGTACGCAAAATGAGAATGCGCCAAAGGCAAGCGACATTAACGCAACGCTTGGTCTGATCCGCGAAAACAATGAACTGGCTCGCTCAGGTGCAAATAACATTGGTCTGACCGCGTTACGTGGTCTGGCTGGAGTTGCTGATATTTACAATCAGGAACAGCAACAGAAAGCTATTAGTGCGTTCAATAAGGTTCACGCTGATGCATGGGCTTCTGGTGATCCATCGGGACTATTTAAGTTTGCCCAGGAAAATCCAGCGTTTGTTGCACAGGCACAACAGGCGTTTTCCGGTCTTAATGATCAGCAACGCAACGATATGGGCGATTTAGCCATGAGGGCTAACGTCGCTCTTTCTCAGGGACCGGAAGCCTACAGTAAATTCATTACTGACAACAAGGACAGGTTAAATCGCGTTGGTGCTAATGCTGACTGGATGATTCAGACAGGTATCCAGAATCCAGAGCAGCTATCACACATGCTGACTACTATGTCTCTCGGTGCGCTTGGACCAGAAAAGGCGTTTGCTGTTCAGGATAAGATGGTTGGTCGCCAGCAGGAGCAGCAAAGAATTAACGAAACAATCCGTAATAATGACATGACAAATGCCAGAGGGTGGGCAAGCAACAATATTGCGCAACAAAATGTCAATCTTCGTCGGATGGAATTAGAGGACAAGAAATACGACAGACTCATCGCAAATGAAACTAATGCCTTAAAACTTGCTGAATTGCAGGACAAGAGATTGCAGAATCAGCAAGCTATGGAGCAGGCAAAGCGAGATAAGGCTGATGCGTACAACTCTGGAATGGATAATCTTTCCAGAACGATAGAGACGGCTACAAAAGTTCTTAATAGCCCGGGTTTCACGGGATATTTCGGAACAAACCTAAACCCACTATCGAGTAGATTCATTCCAGGAACAGAGGCTGCTGATACAGAAACTCTGGTTGACACACTGAAATCTCAGGGATTCTTATCTGGCATTCAGCAGATGAAAGGGATGGGGGCTTTAAGTAATGCCGAGGGGCAAAAGGTAATGGATGCTATTGGTAGTTTGTCCCCAAATCAGTCTGAAAAATCAGCCAGAGCAGCTATCAAAACAATCATAAAAACCACTGAGATGGCTCAGAAACGTATGCAACAGAAATACGGGAAGGACATACAACCGTCTCAACAGCAGCTTTCTGATGATGACCTGATTAATAAATATCTCGGAGGGCAGTAATGGCCTATAGTCGTGAACAGTTGATGACGGCGTTAAGGAATGCTGATGCTGCCGGCGATACTGAGGGAGCACGTCGCATTGCTCAGATGCTGTCTTCTGATGATCAATCCACTCAAAACCAATCGCAGCCAGAAGAACAATCTCTGGTAGGAAAAGCTACTGACTGGCTCACTGGTGGTCAAAGTGCAGGGCAAATTGCAGAACAGGCTGGTCGTGGTCTGGTAAACATACCATTTGACGTATTGCAGGGTGGCGCAAGTCTGATTAATGCAATCAGCCAGGGGCTTGGTGGTCCAAAGGTTTTGGATGATGTTTATCGCCCTGTCGATCGACCTACAGACCCTTACGCGCAAGCCGGTGAAACAATTGGTGGGTATCTCCTGCCAATTGGCACAGCGGCAAAAGCTGTTGGAGCGACAGCAAAGCTCGCTGGAGATATCGGTTCCGCAGGAAACATGATTGCAGGTTCTCTTGCTGATGCTGCAAATCAGGAGGGCGACTTTGCACAAAATGCTGCCATTAACGGTGGTATCAATATTGGTGCTCAAGGCGTTCTTTCAGGTGTCGGGCGCGTTATTGCGCCAAGAGTTTCACAGGCTCTTGGTGGTGCAGCACTGAATTCTGCTAATGATGTTTCCAGGATGGCAAAGTCAGGTGCTGGGCGTCAGTCAATTGCCAGTCAGGCCGCTAATGTGTCCGAAGATGTAGCAAAAGCGGCTGAGTCTGCTGGAATTGATATAAACGCATTAACACCAGGAATGCGATCTGGAAGTCGTGGAATTGCACAAGCCGAAGGCGCATTGGCATCAACACCAGGAATTGTTCAGGATGCCCATCAGGCAGCATTTAACGAAATATCATCAAAGTTAAGTCGAAACCTTGATGAATTTGGGGCCGCATCTGGAACGGCATCAGAAAAAAGTGCGGCTATAAAACAAAGGATTCTTCAAAATCTTGATCAGATGAAGGATGCCGAGCGCGCGGCATGGGATGACGTGCGGTCAACAATGCCAAATCAAAAAGCAAGAATGCTAAATGGTAATGCCGTTATTCAGGCAGAGAGATCTGCTGGCATACCGCTTACTCCTGAAATGAAACAGTTTGTTCAGGCAAACAATCAAGGTGGAGTAACATTTGATGGCATGAAAGCATGGAGAGCGAAATTTGCTGATGCTGAGCAAAAATATAAGCGTAGCGGAGAGGCAAATGCGGCAAGGAGAGCAGGGGAAATACGCCGGGCAATTACTGATGATATGCGCACAATGGCGGAAAACGGCGGATTTCTTGATGACTGGCAAAAAGCTAATGATCTGTCTAAAGCGAGGCTATCCGCACAAGAGAGTGCAGAGTCTGTTTTTGGGCGTGATTTGGCAACAGATGCACTGATTACGAATGGAGTAAAATCCCTTCAATCATCGTCAGCTAAAGGTCTTAATGGTCCTGCTGGGTTCCATTCTATGATCCGCGCGCTGCCAGAATCAGAGCGTGTTCCTGCTATATCATCAATGTTGCAAGATGCTATCTCGCATGGTGTACGTGGTGGCAAAGCTGATGCAGCAGGAATTAACCATATCGCAGGGATACTTACCCCACAAAATGTAAAAGCCATTAGCAGATATTCCTCAGAACTCGGAAGAATTGCTGATGCATATGGCACTCTTGCAAGAGCAGCAGTGAAACCTCAGCAGTATATTGAAAGAACAGGGAGAACTGCCAATGTACTACGCGATCTGGATGCCGGTTTATCCAACGTCACATCAACAGTGTTAAATGCAATTGCCAACTCAACATCAGGTGCCATTGTTGGTGGAGCAGGAGGGGGCATTGCAGGCGCTGCCGCAGGTGCTTTAGTTGGCGCCGGGTTAAAAGGTGCTGTATCTAAAATTGCCACCACGCGTAGCGGCCGATATGCGATAGAGAAAGCAGTTCAGGAAGCCACGAAAGCAGTAAGAGCTGGCGGAAGTAAAGAAGCATTAGCGGCGGCGGAACGCAGATTTATGGCAAATAAGGCCGCCGTAAAAGCAATTCGCGATGCACTAGGAAACGAAGAGTTCCAGCGTTTGTCGAGGGCTGGGATTGTGGCATCGCTAAGCGGAATGACACAGGAGTAATTAGTCGTCCACGGATGGATTGATCTTATCTCGTGCTTCACATTTGAATAGTTTGTCATTAGGATGTTTCCGGTTTTTTAGATATGGAAATTGATATGAAGAGGATTATTAGCGTCGTTGCTGGCGCTATCATGTTATCTGGGTGCGCAACTATTGTTGGTGATGAAACGCAACTTGTGCAAGTGAACAGCAATCCTTCTGGTGCGAGCTTTAAGGTAAAAGATGAATCAGGTGTGATTGTTGCGCAAGGTAAAACTCCACAAGGAGTAACTCTTGCCAAGTCAGATGGTAGTTATTTTGGCAAAAAGAGCTACCAGATCACTATGGAAAAGGATGGGTACGAACCAGTTACCCTGCCAATCAAAGCCAATGCTAATGGTTGGTATATTGGTGGAAACCTTGTGTTTGGTGGGTTAATTGGTTGGCTTGCTGTTGATCCATTTAATGGTGGGATGTATACCTTGAAGCCAAAAGAGGCAAACGCATCTCTTATACCTTCCACGAAGCAAGATTAAGAAATGAAACCCACCGTCAGGTGGGTTTTTTATAAGGAGAAATCATGACCATAGAAGAACGCCTGAACAACATTGAGTTGAATCAAACCCTGCTTGACCAGCGACTTTCAGATCTTGAGCTTAAAGATCTAGATGCGCAAATATCAGAAGCAGAAGCCAAGCTCTCCAGCTTAAACCACCGCAAGAAGCAAATCCGCAACAGAATTACTCAGGGACGCGGAAGCTGTTGAGGTGGGATGCTAGGTCTCTATCGTTAAAATCAAGGCTGCTAATCATTTCATTGTAAATGGCGTTTTTATCTTCCATTGGCAGTCTTGAGTAAACCAGACACAGAGCATATTTCAGGGAGTTTAGCTCCTTCTCTAATTCTTCCTTGCTTGACGTTTTTGACTTAATAAGCTGTTTTTTATTCATTTTGCATCCTTACGATTCACATCTTTTGGTAGATACTTGTGAATTGGCCAATCCATGAACGCAAGCGCGAGCCACGCCACCACGTTAAAGCCAGGGATTGTTAAACATACAGCCATCTTCCAGTCAAAACCGGCCTTTTTGGATATTTTTAACGCAGGTATAAAAAAGATAAAAACGAAAAAAATCACCATAATAATCAATGATAATGGCGACCCTTGTTGTTGCTCCATGGTTATCCTCCATCTCTTACACGTTTTAACACATCAATAGCTACATCAAACGCCTCTTGCTCAGACTTTGTCAGGATTCGACTACTTGAAGGTATTAGCTGCCCTTTATGAATTTTTATCCATAGTTCGATAGCTGAAATAATCTCTGCGTTTATCGAGCGGCGATTTGTTGCAGCAATATGCGTAAGTTGCTGTTTTATCTCATCAGGCATTCTTACGTTGAATTGTGGATCATTTCTAGCCACGTCGTTCTCCTTTTATTTGTTGACATGCTAGAACGGTAGTAGTACGCTTTCAATAGTAGTACGGTACTATCAATGAGTGAAATGGAGTTGAATATGCAAGGTGCAAGAAAAATGCCTCAGTTCAATTTGCGGTGGCCTAAAGAAGTATTGGATTTGGTGCGCAAGGTAGCTGAAGAGAACGGGCGATCTGTTAACTCTGAGATTTACAAGCGAGTGTTGGACAGCCTGAAGAGAGAGGGGATAACGGTATGAAGGTATCTTATATAGATTGCGACTTCTGTCATGCATCCACATTGACAGATAAAGAAGCTGTTATGTTCACTAATATTGACAGGAAAGCTATTGGTTATCGAGAAGTCCACATCTGTAATAAGTGCATTGTTGATGCTTGGGAAGCACTAAACGGTAAAGATAAGAATTTTTATCTCAGAGCAACTGTAGAAGGTAGGCACTTTAAAGAAGTGAAAAGTTGAAGCCCCAACTGCGGTAACAGTCAGGGCTTCGGTTGTCGGTAAATCCTTGGAGAAAAACCAACATGAATAGTATAGCAATTTTAGAAGCAGTGAACACCTCTTACGTACCATTCAACGGTCAGCAAATTATCACCGCCATGGCTGCCGGAGTTGCATATGTTGCGATGAAGCCAATCGTTGAAAACCTTGGAATGAGCTGGTCAACGCAGCAAACAAAACTCATGAAGCAGATTAGCAAATTCAACTGTGTTCATATGAACATGGTTGCCGCTGATGGGAAGCTTCGTAAGCTACTCTGCCTTCCTTTGAAGAAGTTAAATGGATGGCTGTTCAGCATCAACCCTGAGAAAGTTCGTGCTGACATCCGTGATAAACTGATTCAGTACCAGGAGGAATGCTTTAGCGTGCTGCATGACTACTGGACTAAAGGCCATGTAGTTAACCCACGCAAAGCTAAAAAGGCGTTGCCGGGTAAAATTACCACTGAACAGCAGGAAGCCATTAAACAACTCGTCATGAGTCGCGGTCAGTCTCTGCCAAAAGAAAAACAGGCGAAGGCGATGATCACCATGTGGTCGTCGCTGAAATCCCATTTTGGATGTTCGTACAAAGAAATCAGTGAGGAGCAGTTTACCGAAGCACTGTCACTTGCAGCTCGAGTTCCGCTTGAAGGCGAGTTCATTGGCAAGCAAGAAGAGTTACCAGCGCCAAAACTGGATATTAACTTCCCGATTTCATGGTTTTCTGAAAATGCACCTTACGCCATTATCAGGCAGCAATGCGGTGATACTGTTGCTCTTGACCGCAGCGCACTCGTTGAATGCAGTCCGGCGTATAAACTAATCGATATTCTGACAAAAGCGGGGTATGACGTTTCAGCAGTAAGAGCCGAGCTAAAAGCACTTCGCCATTTTATGGCTGAGCAAAGCTGGGCACTTAAAGAGATAGCTTCATTCGCAGCGATACGTGATAGAGCGTGCCACTCAATTAAACTTTAACTACCTGCACGAAAAGTGTAGGTCAATAACCAACGCAACGACCCAGCTTCGGCTTGGTTTTTTTATGCCCAAAATTCACCGTAGCCACGCTGCGGCGATTCCTTGTATCTGGAGCAAATTAAATGACAGACATTACAGCCAATGTTGTAGTGAGTATGCCTTCGCAACTCTTCACTATGGCGCGTTCTTTTAAAGCCGTAGCTAATGGCAAAATTTATATCGGAAAAATTGACACTGACCCGGTAAATCCAGAAAACCAGATCCAGGTTTATGTGGAGAACGAAGATGGCTCTCATGTTCCTGTTTCGCAACCAATCATCATTAACGCTGCTGGATATCCGGTATATAACGGACAGATTGCCAAGTTCGTAACTGTGCAAGGTCATTCTATGGCTGTGTACGATGCATATGGGGCGCAGCAGTTCTATTTTCCGAATGTGCTGAAGTATGACCCTGATCAGCTTGAGAAGAGGCTTGCTTCTGGAATGGATGATGAAGGTGATGCACTGATTGGCGTTAAGCAACCATACCCAAATACGGTGTTTCGCACACAGCATGGTTTAAATGCGGATTATGTGAATGTAAAAGATTGGGGTGCTAAAGGTGATGGAGTAACTGATGACACATCCGCAATTGAGGCTGCATGGTTGGCGGTAACATCAAAAGGTAGCAAATACTTTGCACAGCACCCAATTGGTGAGAGTATACTTAATTGGGCGAGCATCAATGGACCTAAACTTTATTTCCCTGCCGGACGATATATATATCGTGGTAACGGTCTAACTCTGAACGATACTGTAAATCAGGTGCCTTTTGTAGCCATAAAGGGAGAGTCGAAATCATCAGTAGAAATATGGCTTGATGGAGATATGTATCTGGTTAACTCTGATGTTAACCCATATCTTATTGATGTATCAGATTTTAAGGTTTATGGCGGGCTAGGGCTTTTGAAGTTCACGTCTGTAGCGAAAAATCAAGTCCAACTATCCAAGATTGAGAACATCCTTTTCACGGCGTTTAGGGAGTGCGCTATAGGCCTTAGCTCTCAGGACTGGCCGAATACAAAATTAAGAGATTTGCAGTTTTACCCTCGTTCCGGGTATCAGACTATATGCATCATGATGTCTGGTTGGTGCGCCAACTCAGAAATAATTGGTTGCGAATTTGGGCTGGCTGAAGGGGGAGGCGTTTATTCATATGGCATCAAACTTAACATAGCTGCAGCAGATGAAGGCGGGTATCGAGGACCTACCACACCCATTCTAATTGCCGACAACAGTGTATACCGCAGAAATAGTGTTGATGGCTCTGCATCAGTATGGATTGTTCCAAACCCATCCACTAATGATAATGCTGGTCGTGCCGTGGTGTTCCGAAACAATAAATGGGGAGCAGAGAATGTCAATTCCAATTCTTATCATATATTAATAGCTGATGAGTCGCCGACAGGGTCGTGGGGAGGTGCGAAACGCCACCTTACTAATAAGTCATCAGGTTATATTCGTGGTTTGCTTTTTGATAAAAACAATGTTCGTTTCGAGTCTAACGCGACTCAGCCGCCATACATTGCCTCATTTACTCCGCATGTCCAGGGTTTAGTATGTGAGGATATCGTTGACAATGCTCTGCCTGTTCTAATGATGGAGTATAGGGGAGGGATGGTTTATGCGGACTTTAACCCTCAAGACTGTGATAATCTTTTTTCTACTCGTTATTGGCTTGCTCCAACATCAATCAACTATTCAGGCGCACCAGTTAGTTATGTAACAAACTTCCCGGCAACAGCAAGGGTGATTGACGAGAAGAATTACCTGAATATGTCATGCGGAACAGCCTTTCCAGGTGAAAGTAGCGTTACCTATCGAAACCTTATGACATTATTAGACTCAGCGTCAGGTACTGTTAACGGAGCCTCGAAGACAGTTATCGATAATAGTATAGGCGTACCTTCTGAAGCAGTTTCTTTAGTATTTGCATCAAATATTGGTAGGATTACATACCCTCTAAAATCATGGGATGCAAATCGAATCATCTGGATCGAGGTAGAGCTTTCTCGCGGTGATACCAACCCCATGTCCAGTGTAACTGTTGAGGTAGTTGAGTCTGATACTGTCAGGTTTGTCAGGAGATATTTAAACATTACGCCAGAATGGAGGCTTTATCGTATCCCAATTTCTTTGCCAGCAGGCTCAACTGTCGCCAATCTGCGCATTGTTGGCAGTGGTTATGCAACATCCGCCACAACTGTGAAAATTGGTAGGGTTGCCGCTTATCATGCTTCTGAGCCGATAAATACAGGTCATGCTCGTAGTATAGGTAGCGCATGGAATAGCCAGCACCTGGTTATGGGAGGCTATCATCTTTGGGTAGATGGGGCCGGTCTATTGAGGATTAAAAACGGAGTTCCTACAAGCGGCACAGATGGTGTGATTGTAGGAACTCAGTCTTAACAAAGCCGCACGGATGCGGCATAAATTAGCACTTTGATTTGTCAAACCAAAAAACTGGCGCAAGAGGACAAAAATCTCCTTGCGCCAGTGCTCTGTTACAGGTCACTAATACCATCTAAGTAGTTGATTCATAGTGACTGGATATGTTGTGTTTTGTAGTATTATACAGTCTGTTTTTTAGACTGAATATATTGTAATATGTTGATATTATTTGTTTTTACAGTTTCGTATTCAACTTTTTTATACTAAGTTGGCCTTATAAAAAAGCATCGCTTATCAATTTGTTGCCACAAACAGGTCACTATCAGCCAAAATAAAATCATTATTTGATTTCAATTTTGTCCCCCTCTGCTTTTGTCATCACGATACGGTGATGTCATGGTGTCCGACACATGCCCGAGAAGGCGCGGTGTAAACTTATCGCTTATCTGCTTCTCATTAGAGTCTTGCAGAAAAACTGCACAACTCGTGAAGGGTAGGCGGAGTTCCTTAGAAGGAAAGACCTGATACTTTTCGTGCGCGCATAAAATACCTTGATACCGTGCCGGATGAAAGCAGTTCACGACGAGTAGATGCAATTATGGTTTCTCCATCGGACATCTCTTTAGTATTTAATCAGGCGTTAATGATGTGGCCCTGAAACGACTAGCTGTGCTCGCCATTATCAGTGGCGATGTGGAAACGCCCCCGGGCGAAGCCGTGTATTACGGCATGGACGCCCGATATAACGGGTACGGTCAACTCCTGTACGAAAACACTATCGACAAAAGATCACCTCAAAAGTGCAGCGATCAACAGCACAGCAAAAACGGCGTAGACGAATGCAAAATGTTCGGAAACTGACTTTCAAAATGGGCGTTGACCGTCAGGAAAACGTATCAGTTATAGTGTGGATCACGTTGGTACATCCTGAGTAAAAATTTACGCCCGCTATTATTTGGCGAGCGTAAGACAGCTAAAATATCTTTTAGATATGTTGAGAATGGTTGCTATAGGTGGTTTCAGTTAACCAGTCATTAATTATGCGGTTTACCTCATTTGCGTGAGTGATATTTAGTGCATGATGAGCGTCGGGTATAACTTCAAGTTTAGAATGATTAATCATTTTTTGCATTTTCATGGCTTTCTCCAGGGGGATGCCTGAATCACTGGAACCATGAATAATCAATGTTGGGGTATCTATGTTATGTATTTTATGTGAGATGTTGTCGCGCTCGAGCATTGCATTCATGGCTAATTTAATATTTTCAGGTTTATGCTGCAGCCATATCTCTCGCCATTTTTCGGCTTCAGGCTTATTATTACCGAAAAATATTGGCAATAAAGACGAAATGATATTCTCTTTTATGGTTGGAACCTGCCAACCATTGCATAGTTCAATATAATTGGATGCGATGTCGGGAGGATCTTGTTCAGCCTGTGTTGCAATCAGTATTAACCCTGCCAGACGCTCTGGGTGTGACAATGCAAAGCGTAATGATATATATCCTCCCATGGACATTCCACCCAGGATAAATTTATCAAGGTGTAAAAGATCTGCAATTTTTAATATATCATTGACTATATCATAGAGCGAGTATGGTTCTATCTGATCTGTGTTTATGTCGAACCCACGGACATTAATACAAATAATTCTGTGCTTTTCTTTGAGTGCATCAACCTGATATGTAAACATATTGCTATTCATGAAAAAGCCATGAACCAATACGATGGGGGGATTCAACCTGTTTGTTTCAGAGTATCCAGAATCAGTAAATTGATATTTCATACAATCTCCATGTTTGTATTGCCAGTATATCATATTGCCATGATAAGAAAGTTATGATTTAACTGATACAATCGTACACTTATACCTGATAAGCTCACGGGATACAACAATTATTAATGTTATAATGTGTGTTTTTAATGAATTTAATTTTCTTTTTTTTTGAAAAAACAATTTGTTTTTGTGGTTTTGTTTTTAGGTTAAGGCGAGTAATTTTTTATTAATAAAACTAATTTGTAGAGAAATAATATAGTATGACGAGTTCACAGAAACAGGAGTTAATATTCGGTTTTTGTTGTCATGTACGGGGGATATTTGTTAAGAAAGTAAATGTGGATTTATTGTTAAGGTAGAGACGTATGTTATCACCAGCACTTATCAATTTGGGATGTTCATGGAATTCTTTAACCAGAAATCTGACTACGCCTGATAATAGTGTTTTATCCTCTGTAAGGGATGCTGCCGCACGCTCAGATAATGGGGCGCAAGTTAAGGTAGGTAACAGAACATATCGTGTAGTTGTAACGGATAATAAGTATAGTGTTTCAAGGGAAAGCAATAGTGGTTGTTTTACTAATATGCTACATAGACTGGGGTGGCCTAAGGGAGAGATTAGTAGAAAAATTGAGGTTATGTTGAATGCATCGCCAGTGAACAGAGGAGCAGAAAGGAGCTCTGTTCATTCGAAAATGCCTGATTTACCTCCAGTGGATTATATGCAGCCAGAGTTACCACCCGTGGACTATAATAACCCGCCAGCGCCAGGTAGTGTCATTGGTAAAGGTGGTAATGCCGTAGTATATGAAGATCTGGCTGATAAAACAAAAGTTCTGAAGATGTTTACTACACCTCAGGGGCCTGAAGAGGTCACTCTCGAAATTGCTTGTTTCAACAAATATTATGGCGCCGGGAGTGCAGAGAAAATATGCGATGATAATGGCGATACTATTGGTATTAGAATGAAAAAAATAGATGGGCAATCGCTTTTGGATATTAAGTTATTACCCGCACAGGCCGAACAGGCTATTTACGATATGTTTGACAGGCTGGAACAAAAAGGAATTCTTTTTGTTGCTACTACAGAAACAAATGTTTTATATGATCATGTTAAAAATGAATTTAATCCAATAGATATCTCCTCTTTTAATATTTCTGGTTCGCAGTCACCGAGAGAAATGCGAGATCTGCAAGCTTATTATGGAGGGAGGCAAGATCTCATTAATGAGGTATTAAATAGAATTCCATAATATTTAACCGAGAAAGATATAAAATAAATCAGGTAATTTTTATTATGCCGATAAACTTAACACCCTATTTAACTCCCGGTGGACTATTGGGAGCAATACCTCAGAATACACTGTCTGAGATACGAACACAAAGCGCCAACGGAGGTGCTCAAATTCTGTTAGGCGCGACGATAGTTACTGTACGTCCTGTCTTTTTGGGTTTCTTTATGGGAAGTGTTAGCCCGGCAGGATTGTCTGAAGGGGCTTTCCGGGCAGCATTGAGTAATATTGAGCAGATCGAACGTAATCTCAATAATGGTCTCTCTGGTCGCGAGGTTTTGGAAAGTATACCTCGCCCTTCTGTTCCGCCGCCTCGCCCTTCTGTAATGCAGTCAGGGCTGTTGTTAGATAAGATAAATAAATGCGCATTTCGTGTTGACGCGGCATCCCTGAAAGGACCGGAAGATGTGCTAACATGTCCGATTACATTATGTATACCTGAAGATGGTGTTTTTATGAAAAACGCTGGTAACTCAAGTATATGTACTTTATATGATAAAGCATCATTAGAGCATCTTGTTAATACAAATGCACCTCATCCGCTGAGTAGGGAGTCAATAACAGTATCAATGATTGTGGAAAGAGATAAATGTAATTTTGATTTTCAAAGACAATGTTTTATTGCTAAATAACATTAGATTTGTATTGTAATTGAGGGTTTAATGATTAAATCTGTATTTTAATGTATTTTTCTTAAATGAGATCATAAGTGTGTTTCCTGTTTCATCTACTGTACCACATAACTGGAACTGTCATTCTGCTGAGTGCGCGCCCTTTCCTGATATTCCTGAGCACGCAGACGCGCCATCACCGGTGCGTCTTTCTTATGATAAAATTGCGACGAATAGTGATTTTAAATTAAATCCAGAATGTTTAGCTGAATATTTCATTTCTGGTCCAGGAGGGATTGATCCTGATATAGAAATTGATGATGATATTTATGCTGAGTGTTATCAGCGTTTATCGGAAATTCTGGAGGATGCTTATACTCAAAGTGAGACATTTCGTAGATTGATGAATCATGCTTACGATAAAGAATTGTACGATATTGAACAACGTTGGTTATTGGGGGCAGGGGAAGCCTTTGGTGCAACAATAACACCAGAGCAACTTTCTGTATCTGAAGGAAGAAAAGTTATTTGCCTCAATTTGGATGAAGACAATAATGGGGACAATCCTGAGTATTATGAAAGCAATGATGGTCCAAAACCTTTTGATACTGAGCGTTCTTTTATGCACGAAATCGTACATGCTCTGACTCATCTTGAGGATAAGGAAGATAATCATCCAAGAGGTCCAGTTGTTGAATATACGAACATAATCCTTAGAGAGTTGGGGAATCAGTCTGCTCCGAGGATTATTTACTGAATAAAGAATGATATTGCAGGCAAAAGCCAGATGGCACAGCACCATCTGGCGGAGCACTTAGCTGAACATTGCAGTAATTGATGCGCTGGCAAGAGAGTGGAAATGGACATTGAACCCGACCATCGCGCCACTGGCGCCTTCATCGACATCAATACGTTCTACATCCAGCGCGTGAACGGTAAAAATGTAGCGGTGAGTTTCGCCTTTCGGTGGTGCTGCGCCGTCGTATCCCGTTTTACCAAAATCGGTACGTGTTTGCAGAACGCCGTCCGGGATTGCCACCAGTCCAGAGCCAAATCCTTGCGGCAATACACGGGTATCGGCGGGTAAGTTAACAACCACCCAGTGCCACCAGCCAGAGCCAGTTGGCGCATCCGGGTCATAGCAGGTGACGACAAAACTTTTGGTTCCCGCAGGAACGTCATCCCACGCCAGATGCGGCGAAATATTATCGCCATCGTAACCCATGCCGTTAAAGACATGACGATGCGGCAGCTTATCGCCATCGCGCAGATCATTACTGATGAGTTTCATGAACCCTCCTTTCTTGTTTGCAAAAAGTGTAGCCAGAAACCCTCACGCTGACTGCTCGTTATTAGCAAAAAAATGTTTCATCCTGTACTGCTCGATTTACCGCTGCGGTCAGGCGCTGCAACTGTTCCGGGCGAATAATATAGGGCGGCATCAGGTAGATAAGTTTGCCAAAAGGACGGATCCACACGCCTTGTTCGACAAAGAATTTTTGCAGGGCCGCCATATTCACCGGGCGAGTCGTTTCGACCACGCCTATTGCGCCCAGCACGCGGACATCGGCAACCAGTTCGGCGTTACGGGCTGGTGTGAGTTGCTCGCGTAGCTGCACTTCAATAGCCGCTACCTGCTGCTGCCATTTTCCTGATTCGATAATCGCCAGGCTGGCGTTTGCTGCCGCGCAGGCCAGTGGATTGCCCATAAAGGTTGGCCCGTGCATAAAGCAGCCGGCTTCGCCGTTACTGATGGTTTCAGCGACCTGACGCGTAGTGAGCGTGGCGGAAAGGGTCATCGTGCCGCCGGTTAAAGCTTTACCGAGGCATAAAATATCCGGCGCGATATCTGCATGTTCGCAGGCAAACAGTTTACCAGTACGACCAAATCCGGTGGCTATTTCGTCAGCAATCAGCAAGATACCTTCACGGTCGCACATTTTGCGGATTCGTTTTAACCATGCTGGATGGTAGATGCGCATCCCACCTGCGCCCTGGACAATCGGTTCAATGATCACCGCAGCGATTTCATGACGATGCGTCGCCATCAGGCGGGCAAAGCCCACCATATCGCGCTCATCCCATTCGCCGTCTATGCGGCTTTGTGGGGCCGGAGCAAACAAGTTTTCCGGCAGATAGCCTTTCCACAGGCTGTGCATTGAGTTATCTGGATCGCACACCGACATCGCGCCAAAAGTATCGCCATGATAACCATTGCGAAAGGTCAGAAAACGCTGACGCGCTTCACCTTTAGCCTGCCAGTATTGCAACGCCATTTTCATCGCCACTTCCACCGCTACGGAACCGGAGTCTGCGAGAAAAACGCACTCCAGGGGTTTTGGCGTCATCGTCACCAGTTTGCGGCACAATTCGATGGCTGGCGTATGGGTAATACCGCCAAACATCACATGTGACATAGCATCAATTTGCGACTTCATTGCTGCATTAAGCTGCGGGTGATTGTAACCGTGGATTGCTGCCCACCAGGACGACATACCGTCAACCAGGCGTCTGCCGTCAGACAAAATCAGCTCGCAACCTTCCGCACTCGCCACCGGATAAACCGGCAGCGGGGAGGTCATGGATGTGTATGGGTGCCAGATATGGCGTTGGTCAAAGGCAAGATCGTCCGTTGTCATAATCGACTTGTAAACCAAATTGAAAAGATTTAGGTTTACGAGTCTACACCGAATTAACAACAAAAAACACGTTTTGGAGAAGCCCCATGGCTCACCGCCCACGCTGGACATTGTCGCAAGTCACAGAATTATTTGAAAAACCGTTGCTGGATCTGCTGTTTGAAGCGCAGCAGGTACATCGTCAGCATTTCGATCCCCGTCAGGTTCAGGTCAGTACTTTGTTGTCGATAAAAACGGGGGCCTGCCCGGAAGATTGCAAATATTGCCCGCAAAGCTCGCGCTATAAAACCGGACTGGAAGCCGAACGTTTAATGGAAGTCGAACAGGTACTGGAGTCGGCGCGCAAAGCGAAAGCGGCGGGTTCGACGCGTTTTTGCATGGGCGCGGCGTGGAAGAATCCCCACGAACGTGATATGCCGTACCTGGAACAGATGGTGCAGGGGGTAAAAGCGATGGGCCTGGAGGCGTGTATGACGCTGGGCACGTTGAGTGAATCTCAGGCGCAGCGCCTCGCGAATGCCGGGCTGGATTACTACAACCACAACCTTGACACCTCGCCGGAGTTTTACGGCAATATCATCACTACGCGTACTTATCAGGAACGCCTCGATACCCTGGAAAAAGTGCGCGAAGCTGGGATTAAAGTTTGCTCTGGCGGCATTGTGGGCCTGGGCGAAACGGTGAAAGATCGCGCCGGATTATTACTACAACTGGCGAACTTGCCGACGCCACCGGAAAGCGTGCCAATCAACATGCTGGTGAAGGTGAAAGGCACGCCGCTGGCTGATAACGATGATGTCGATGCCTTTGATTTTATTCGCACCATTGCTGTAGCGCGAATCATGATGCCGACCTCTTACGTGCGCCTTTCTGCCGGGCGTGAGCAAATGAACGAACAGACCCAGGCGATGTGCTTTATGGCTGGGGCTAACTCGATTTTCTACGGCTGCAAGTTACTGACCACACCAAATCCAGAAGAAGATAAAGACCTGCAACTGTTCCGCAAACTGGGGCTAAACCCACAACAAACCGCCGTGCTGGCGGGCGATAACGAACAACAGCAACGTCTGGAGCAGGCGCTGATGACCCCGGACACTGACGAATATTACAACGCGGCAACGCTATGAGCTGGCAGGAAAAAATCAATGCGGCGCTCGATGCGCGGCGTGCTGCCGATGCCCTGCGTCGTCGTTATCCGGTGGCGCAAGGAGCCGGGCGCTGGCTGGTGGCAGATGATCGCCAGTATCTGAATTTTTCCAGCAATGATTACCTCGGCTTAAGCCATCATCCGCAGATTATCCGCGCCTGGCAGCAGGGTGCGGAACAATTCGGCGTCGGCAGCGGTGGTTCCGGGCATGTCAGCGGTTATAGCGTGGCGCATCAGGCGCTGGAAGAAGAACTGGCTGAGTGGCTGGGTTATTCACGGGCGCTGCTGTTTATCTCCGGGTTTGCTGCCAATCAGGCAGTCATTGCCGCGATGATGGCGAAAGAGGATCGTATCGTTGCCGACCGACTGAGTCACGCTTCATTGCTGGAGGCAGCCAGCTTAAGCCCGTCCCAGCTTCGTCGTTTTGCTCATAACGATGTCGCTCATCTGGCACGCCTGCTTGCTACCTCCTGTCCGGGGCGACAACTGGTGGTGACAGAGGGCGTATTCAGTATGGACGGCGATAGTGCGCCGCTGGCGGAAATCCAGCAGGTAACGCAACAGTGTAATGGTTGGTTGATGGTCGACGATGCCCATGGTACGGGCGTTATTGGAGAGCAAGGACGCGGGAGCTGCTGGCAGAATAAGGTGAAGCCGGAACTGTTGGTGGTCACTTTTGGCAAAGGATTTGGCGTCAGCGGGGCGGCAGTGCTTTGCTCCGATATGGTCGCGGATTATCTGCTGCAGTTTGCTCGCCATCTTATCTACAGCACCAGTATGCCGCCCGCTCAGGCGCAGGCATTACGTGCGTCGCTGGCGGTGATTCGTAGCGAAGAGGGGGAGGCTCGGCGCGAAAAGCTGGCTGATCTGATTACGCGTTTTCGTGCCGGAGTGCAGGGTTCGCCATTTACTCTCGCGGATTCTCACAGTGCCATTCAACCATTAATCGTCGGTGATAACAGTCATGCATTACGACTGGCAGAAAAGCTGCGTCAGCAAGGTTGTTGGGTCACGGCAATTCGCCCACCAACCGTACCGGCTGGCACCGCGCGGTTGCGTCTGACCTTAACTGCGGCTCATGAAACGCAGGATATTGACCGCTTGCTGGAGGCGTTACATGGCAACCGTTAATAAACAAGCGATTGCGGCGGCATTTGGTCGGGCAGCCTCACAGTATGAGCAACACGCAGAGTTACAGCGCCGTAGCGCTGATGCCTTACTGGCAATGCTCCCGCAGCGTAAATACGCCCGTGTGCTGGACGCAGGCTGTGGGCCGGGCTGGATGAGTCGTTACTGGCGCGAACGCAGTGGACAGGTGACGGCATTAGATATTTCTTCGCCGATGCTTGCGCAGGCACGTCAGCAAGATGCCGCAGATTACTATCTTGCAGGGGATATCGAATCCTTACCGTTGTCTTCTGCGACTTTCGATCTCGCGTGGAGCAATCTCGCCGTGCAGTGGTGCGCTGAATTATCCACGGCATTAGGCGAGCTTTATCGGGTGATACGCCCCGGAGGCGTAGTGGCGTTTACTACTCTGGTGCAAGGCTCGTTACCCGAGTTACATCAGGCATGGCAGGCGGTAGATGAGCGAACCCATGCAAACCGCTTTTTATCGCAAGCTGACATTGAATGGACGTTGAAAGGTTTTCGTCATCAGCATCGTCTTCAACCCATCACGCTGTGGTTTGATGACGCACTCAGCGCCATGCGTTCACTGAAAGGTATTGGCGCAACGCATCTTCACGAAGGGCGCGACCCGCGAATATTAACCCGTTCCCAGCTACAGCAACTGCAACTAGCTTGGCCGCAACAACAGAGGCGATATCCTCTGACGTATTATCTTTTTATAGGAGTGATTGTTCGTGAATAAACGTTATTTTGTCACAGGAACGGATACCGAAGTGGGGAAAACTGTCGCCAGTTGCGCACTATTACAGGCTGCGCGGGCCGTTGGTTACCGGGCTGCGGGATATAAACCAGTGGCTTCTGGCAGCGAAATGACTGTCGAAGGTTTACGCAACAGTGACGCATTGGCGTTACAGCGCAACAGCAGCCGACAACTGGATTATGCCATGATAAATCCTTACACCTTCGCAGAACCTACCTCGCCGCATATTATCAGTGCGGAAGAGGGGAGACCTATTGACCCGGCGGTTATGAGTGCGGGATTGCGCACGCTGGAAAAACAGGTTGATTGGGTGCTGGTCGAGGGGGCCGGAGGTTGGTTCACACCGCTTTCTGATGCCTTTACTTTTGCCGATTGGGTTATGCAGGAACAATTGCCAGTGATACTGGTGGTAGGGGTAAAACTCGGCTGTATTAACCATGCGATGCTGACTGCACAGGCTATACAACATGCCGGACTCACTCTGGCAGGGTGGGTGGCAAACGATGTGACGCCGCCAGGTAAACGTCACGGTGAATATATGGCCACGCTCGAAGAGATGATTCCCGCCCCGTTGCTGGGAGAAATCCCCTGGCTTAAGGAAAATCCAGAAAATGCACTAACCGGAAAGTACATCAATCTCACATCATTGTTGTAGCAATAAATTTGGTTGAATTGCGAGCAAGAACGTGCCTTCGATTGCCTGTAATTTAACCAATTAAATTCTAAAAAAATCACGAAAAAAATTTTACCTTCGCATCATGTGGTTAGTGTGGGAATTGCCCAGGCGGCGGAGGATACGGGCTGCAGGCAGTTATCCACTATTCCTGTGGATAACCATGTGTATTAGAGTTAGAAAACGCGAGGCAAGCGAGAGAATACGCGGCTTGCACGCAAATTGGCGCGAAAGAAGGCTTGGGGAAATATTTGTTATTTTTTAATTAGTTAGATAAAAGCAATGGCTGTCAGAAAAGAGACTGCTTTTGCCATAAATCTGTCATCAGTCATCTTGACAAATGTTAAAAAAACCGCCGTTTTGGGGATAAACCTGCAAACCTGGAGTTTTATCTTGTCACGGAGCAAATTTTACCCACATTCGACACCTTAGTTCACGGTGTAACAGAAATATTGTGGCGTGTAACTGTTTTTTTATCCAGTATAATTTGTTGGCATTATTAAGTACGGCGAGTAAAATTACATACCTGTCCGCCCACAGCCTCAGGTAGCGACTCATGAGTAAACCGTTCAAACTGAATTCCGCTTTCAAACCTTCTGGCGATCAGCCAGAGGCGATCCGACGTCTCGAAGAGGGGCTGGAAGATGGCCTGGCGCACCAGACACTGCTCGGCGTAACTGGCTCTGGTAAAACCTTCACCATCGCTAACGTTATCGCTGATCTGCAACGTCCAACCATGGTGTTGGCGCCGAATAAAACGCTGGCGGCCCAGTTGTACGGCGAGATGAAAGAGTTTTTCCCCGAAAACGCGGTGGAATATTTCGTCTCCTATTATGACTACTATCAGCCAGAAGCCTACGTACCGAGTTCTGACACTTTCATTGAGAAAGATGCTTCGGTAAACGAACATATTGAACAGATGCGGCTTTCAGCAACCAAAGCCTTGCTGGAGCGGCGGGACGTGGTAGTGGTCGCGTCTGTTTCTGCCATCTATGGTCTGGGCGATCCCGATTCATATCTGAAGATGATGCTGCATCTGACGGTCGGCATGATTATCGATCAGCGAGCGATCCTGCGCCGCCTGGCGGAGTTGCAATATACCCGCAACGACCAGGCTTTTCAGCGCGGGACTTTCCGTGTACGTGGCGAGGTGATTGATATTTTCCCGGCGGAATCTGACGATGTTGCGCTACGTGTGGAATTGTTTGATGAAGAGGTGGAGCGACTGTCGCTTTTCGATCCGTTAACCGGGCAGGTTATCTCAACTATCGCGCGATATACCATCTACCCAAAAACACACTATGTCACTCCGCGTGAACGTATTGTGCAGGCGATGGAAGAGATCAAAGAAGAACTGGCTGACCGACGTAAAGTGCTGTTGGCGAATAACAAGCTGCTGGAAGAACAGCGTCTGACTCAACGTACCCAGTTTGATCTGGAGATGATGAACGAGTTGGGTTATTGCTCGGGCATTGAAAACTACTCACGCTTCCTCTCCGGCCGTGGACCTGGCGAACCGCCGCCGACCCTGTTTGATTATCTGCCTGCCGATGGGCTGCTGGTGGTCGATGAATCCCACGTCACCATTCCGCAGATTGGCGGTATGTATCGCGGCGACCGGGCACGTAAAGAAACCCTGGTGGAGTATGGTTTTCGCCTGCCGTCAGCGCTGGATAACCGTCCGCTGAAGTTTGAAGAGTTCGAAGCGCTGGCCCCGCAAACTATCTATGTTTCTGCGACGCCCGGCAATTACGAGCTGGAGAAATCCGGTGGTGATGTGGTAGATCAGGTGGTGCGCCCAACAGGCCTGCTCGACCCGATTATCGAAGTGCGTCCGGTAGCGACGCAGGTCGATGATCTGCTTTCGGAGATTCGCCAGCGTGCGGCGATTAATGAACGCGTCCTGGTCACGACGTTAACCAAACGGATGGCAGAAGATCTGACAGAATATCTGGAAGAACACGGCGAACGCGTGCGTTATCTTCACTCGGACATCGATACCGTCGAGCGTATGGAAATCATCCGCGATTTGCGTCTGGGCGAGTTTGATGTACTGGTGGGGATCAACTTACTGCGCGAAGGTCTGGATATGCCTGAGGTTTCGCTGGTGGCGATCCTCGATGCGGATAAAGAGGGCTTCCTGCGCTCTGAGCGTTCGCTGATTCAGACTATCGGTCGTGCGGCGCGTAACGTCAACGGTAAAGCTATTCTCTATGGCGATAAGATCACCCCGTCGATGGCGAAAGCGATCAGTGAAACCGAACGTCGTCGTGAGAAACAGCAACGCTACAACGAAGAGCACGGCATAACACCACAAGGTCTGAACAAGAAAGTGGTCGATATCCTGGCATTGGGGCAGAGCATTGCCAAAACCAAAGCGAAGGGGAGAGGTAAATCACGTGCGATTGTTGAGCCGGATAATGTGCCAATGGATATGTCGCCAAAAGCGTTGCAGCAGAAAATCCATGAGCTGGAAGCTCAGATGATGAAACACGCACAAAATCTGGAATTCGAGGAGGCTGCGCAAATTCGCGATCAACTGCATCAATTGCGAGAGTTGTTTATTGCCGCATCGTAACAGGATAGCGAAGAAGACTGATGACAAACGAAAAACAGCCTGATGCGCTACGCTTATCAGGCCTACATGATCTCTGCAATATATTGAATTTGCACGGTTTGTAGGCCGGATAAGACGTTCTCGTCGCATCCGGCATGAACAACGCGCGCTTTGTCAGCAATCTGAAGCCGGAATGTTCTTCCGGCTTTCCGTTAACCCAACGCCTGTAATGCTTTTTCCAGCGCGTTATGTAACAACTGGCGGTCATGACGATAGGGGATATCACTGGCTTCCAGTACGTCCTGAATCACTACCCTGTTGCTAACCGCAGAAACGTCCACTTTCGGCCCAACAATCACGGCGTCAATCACCTTCTTACCGACATATCGCTCCATAATCGCCAGCTTATTTTCCAGCTTTAGATTCGCTGCCGGCAAGCTTAACTCCCGCCCAAGATTACCGATATAAACCATCGGTGCTGGTGTGCGTCGTAACGCCTGCGCCATTTCCTCAAGCAACAGAATCGGCATCAGACTGGTATAAAAACTACCCGGCCCAATCAGAATCAGATCCGCCTCATTAATTGCATGTACAGCTTCACGTGTTGCGGGAACATTGGGGGTTAAGAGTAATTCCTGAATCGGCGTGGTTAACTGGTCGATATTGACCTCGCCGTAAACTTTATGTCCCTGATCATCAATCGCCATCAAATCAACAGGATGTTCCGACATCGGAATCAAATGCGCATCCACTTTCAGCAGATTACGAATCAAATTGATGGCTTCCAGAGGCCGCACGCTAAGGTGATCCAGCGCTTTTAACATTAAGTTTCCAAGGTTATGCCCGGAAAGCTCACCATTACCGCCGAAACGATATTCAAACATCGCAGAAGCGACACTAGGTTCAGTGATTAATTGATTGAGGCAGTTGCGCATATCGCCCCAGGCAATACCACCTTCTGAACGACGAATACGCCCCGTTGAACCACCATTATCAGTGGTCGTTACGATGCCCGTTAAACGAGACCCCAAAGATGAAAGCGATGAAAGAACGCGTCCGAGCCCATGCCCTCCGCCGAGTGCAACGACACGATCAAGATCAGCCAGCGTACGATTGCGCATATAGGTTCCTGAAGTCAGATTATCCGCGCTACAGTAGCGCAACTGGCAGGGAAACAGCAATTAACCTGCCAATATGGAGGATACAAATTATTATCTTCTACCTCTAAAGGGCGAGATGCGGTATGCATCCCTGATGATGTACATCAAAGTAAAACCCCTATTTTCCCTTATTCTGTAGCGAAATGGTCCGATCATGACGCTATATACATGATTACATAGCGAAAGTGTGAATGGTAAAAACTCCATTTACACGCTAATATCGGCATAACCACTAAACACTCTAGCCTCTGCACCTGGGTCAATTGATACGGTGCTTTGGCCGTGACAATGCTTATAAAGATTGCCACCAGGGCGAAGGAAGAAATGACTCCGCCTCCCGTATCTGGAAAGGTGTACATGGCTTCACAACTGACTGATGCTTTTGCGCGTAAGTTTTACTACTTGCGCCTGTCGATTACCGATGTGTGTAACTTTCGTTGCACCTACTGCCTGCCGGATGGCTACAAGCCGAGCGGCGTCACCAATAAAGGCTTTCTGACCGTCGATGAAATTCGTCGGGTTACGCGTGCCTTCGCCAGTCTGGGTACTGAAAAAGTGCGTCTGACAGGTGGTGAGCCTTCTTTGCGTCGCGACTTTATCGACATTATTGCCGCGGTGCGGGAAAACGACGCTATCCGCCAGATTGCGGTCACGACCAACGGCTATCGTCTGGAACGCGACGTGGCGAACTGGCGTGATGCCGGACTGACGGGAATTAACGTCAGCGTTGATAGCCTCGACGCCCGCCAGTTTCATGCGATTACCGGGCAGGATAAATTCAGGCAGGTTATGGCGGGAATTGATGCCGCATTTGAAGCCGGGTTTGAGAAGGTCAAAGTCAATACCGTGCTGATGCGTGATGTAAATCATCACCAGCTTGACACCTTTCTGAACTGGATCCAGCATCGCCCCATCCAGTTGCGTTTCATCGAACTGATGGAAACGGGTGAGGGCAGCGAGCTCTTCCGTAAGCACCATATCTCTGGTCAGGTTTTGCGTGACGAGCTATTGCGTCGCGGTTGGATCCATCAACTTCGTCAACGTAGCGACGGCCCTGCGCAAGTCTTTTGCCACCCGGATTACGCTGGGGAAATCGGCCTTATCATGCCGTATGAAAAAGACTTCTGCGCCACCTGTAACCGCCTGCGCGTCTCCTCGATTGGCAAACTCCATCTCTGCCTGTTTGGCGAAGGCGGCGTTAACCTGCGCGATTTGCTGGAAGACGATACTCAGCAACAGGCGCTGGAAGCACGCATTTCAGCGGCGCTGCAGGAGAAAAAACAGACCCACTTCCTGCATCAAAACAACACCGGTATTACGCAAAACTTATCGTACATTGGCGGCTAAAACGCCAAAAGGAGAGATCAGATGAGTCAGGTCAGCACTGAATTTATCCCGACCCGTATTGCTATTCTTACGGTTTCTAATCGTCGCAGTGAAGAAGACGATACCTCCGGTCACTATCTGCGCGACTCGGCGCAGGAAGCGGGCCACCACGTTGTCGATAAAGCGATTGTCAAAGAAAACCGCTATGCCATCCGTGCCCAGGTTTCTGCGTGGATCGCCAGTGACGATGTGCAAGTGGTGCTGATTACTGGCGGCACGGGTCTGACGGAAGGCGATCAGGCGCCTGAAGCACTGCTGCCGCTGTTTGACCGTGAGGTCGAAGGTTTTGGTGAAGTGTTCCGTATGCTCTCGTTTGAAGAGATTGGCACTGCAACGTTGCAATCCCGTGCGGTAGCGGGCGTCGCTAACAAGACACTGATTTTCGCTATGCCTGGTTCGACCAAAGCGTGCCGTACCGCCTGGGAAAATATCATCGCGCCACAACTGGATGCCCGTACGCGTCCGTGCAATTTCCATCCACATTTGAAGAAATAAGTATGTCGCAACTGACCCATATCAACGCCGCTGGCGAAGCGCACATGGTGGATGTCTCTGCCAAAGCGGAAACTGTCCGCGAGGCGCGGGCGGAAGCCTTTGTCACCATGCGCAGTGAGACACTGGCGATGATCATTGATGGTCGCCATCACAAAGGCGACGTGTTTGCTACCGCGCGGATTGCTGGTATTCAGGCCGCAAAACGCACCTGGGATCTGATTCCGCTGTGCCATCCACTGATGCTCAGCAAAGTTGAAGTCAATTTACAGGCCGAGCCGGAGCACAATCGGGTACGTATAGAAACCTTATGCCGCCTGACCGGGAAAACCGGTGTCGAAATGGAAGCGTTAACCGCGGCCTCCGTGGCGGCGCTGACCATTTATGACATGTGCAAAGCGGTGCAAAAAGATATGGTGATTGGTCCGGTACGTTTGCTGGCGAAGAGCGGCGGCAAGTCGGGTGACTTTAAGGTGGAAGCGAATGATTAAAGTTCTTTTTTTCGCCCAGGTGCGTGAACTGGTGGGAACAGATGCAACAGAAGTAGCAGCAGATTTCCCGACCGTTGAAGCATTACGCCAGCATCTGGCGGCGCAGAGCGATCGCTGGGCGCTGGCGCTGGAAGATGGCAAATTACTGGCTGCTGTTAACCAGACACTGGTGAGTTTTGAGCATCCGCTGACTGATGGCGACGAAGTGGCGTTCTTCCCACCGGTAACCGGAGGTTAAGATGGCAGAAACCAAAATTGTTGTCGGCCCGCAGCCGTTCAGCGTAGGAGAAGAGTACCCGTGGCTGGCTGAGCGTGACGAAGACGGTGCGGTAGTCACCTTTACCGGTAAGGTGCGCAACCATAACCTGGGCGACAGCGTCAAAGCATTAACCCTCGAACACTATCCGGGAATGACAGAAAAAGCACTGGCAGAAATCGTTGATGAAGCGCGTAGCCGCTGGCCGCTGGGGCGCGTCACGGTGATTCACCGCATCGGTGAATTATGGCCGGGCGATGAAATCGTTTTTGTCGGCGTTACCAGTGCGCATCGCAGCAGTGCGTTTGAGGCCGGGCAGTTTATTATGGATTATCTCAAAACCCGCGCACCGTTCTGGAAGCGCGAAGCCACGCCGGAAGGCGATCGCTGGGTCGAAGCCCGGGAGAGCGATCAGCAGGCGGCGAAACGCTGGTAGTTTTTTGTTAGCCGGATAAGGCAAAGCTGCATCCGGCAATAACACAACATCAGATATACGTTTACTCCACGTCGATGCACACCCTCATGATTTGCAGTATCCTTAAGATATTCCTTGTATCTTCAGGAGAAAGCCATGGACAGATTCCCACGTTATGATTCAATCGTTCAACCCCGGGCCGGCCTGCAAACCTATATGGCGCAGGTCTATGGCTGGATGACCGTCGGTCTGCTACTTACCGCATTTGTTGCCTGGTATGCAGCCAATTCGGCCGCTCTGATGGAGCTACTGTTCACCAATCGTGTCTTTTTAATTGCTCTGATAATTGCACAATTAGCGCTGGTTATTGTGCTATCAGCGATGATTCAAAAGCTCAGTGCTGGTGTAACGACCATGCTCTTTATGCTTTATTCGGCGCTGACCGGCTTGACGCTTTCCAGTATTTTTATTGTTTATACCGCTGCGTCTATTGCCAGCACCTTTGTCGTTACTGCCGGGATGTTTGGTGCAATGAGCCTGTACGGCTACACCACGAAGCGCGATTTAAGCGGTTTTGGCAACATGCTGTTTATGGCGTTAATCGGTATTGTGCTGGCATCGTTGGTGAATTTCTGGCTGAAAAGTGAAGCGCTGATGTGGGCAGTGACGTATATCGGGGTGATTGTCTTTGTGGGCCTGACCGCCTATGACACTCAGAAACTGAAAAACATGGGTGAGCAGATTGATACCCGCGATACCTCGAATCTGCGTAAATACTCCATTCTTGGCGCATTAACCCTGTATCTGGACTTCATCAACCTGTTCCTGATGTTGTTGCGGATTTTTGGCAACCGCCGTTGAATATTTTTCTTACTTTTGAATCCCGACCAACAGTCGGGATTTTTTTGTAACAGTATTATTACGTTAATTAATGGGGAAAATAATAAACGCCATCAATGGTGTTTATTGAGGATTTTATTTAATAGAATCATTAGTTGGCTATTCAATTGAAATGAAATATTTTTTATCTAAAAGACTGGTATGTACGAAGAATAATGGAGTACAATTCAGCAGTTTAATATTGGTAAGGTGGTTGTTCTTTTTTGGCAAATACCAAATGCAATAAATCACTAATTCGTTAGAATTTTGTTGCAATGTTTCTTATTGGAAATGTCGAACATTGAACATACATTCATGTAAAAAATGGATTAGTTCTCTATGTCTTTTGTATTGCCTTCATTGTCTGTTTATCCACGGCAGAGAAAAATATATCTTTTTTTAGGGCTATTATTTTCCTCTACATTAATTCAACTTTGGCCTTTGTATCATTTACAACCTCTACGAGTAATATTGCGTGTTGGTACATGCAACATTCTAATTATATTATCTCTGACAGCATGTTATCGCTTGTGGATAGGGAAAATTTTAGCGCTGGGTGTATCATTAATACTCGCTGTTAACTTTATGATTGCACTTTGCTCATGGGAGATTTATCAAAGCGATTTCAATAATATTTTTGCTATGAGTATTCTTGAAACTCATTGGGCTGAAGTTAAGTCGATGACAGAGATGTATCTTTCATGGATACCTGTATGCGTTATGTATTTCTTCCTGACCTATTTTTCTATAGATAGTGGTGCAAAATGCCTCTCTTCTAAAATCCAACGCGCTGCAGTGATGGCATTATTAATTTTTCTGGCATGGTTTACTTATAGCCAGTGGAAAAAACAGCAGAAAGATAGTCTTGGAGGGTACTATCCTTTAAGTGCCCGTGTGTTAAAAGTTACGCCATTTTACGTAGCCTCGAACTTTATTGTTGCATACCGTGATATTGCATTTGCAAAAGAAATTAAGCAAATTGATATAGATTTACCAGTGCTAACTATTAAAGACACCAATATTGATACTTATGTGATCATCATTGGTGAATCGGCACGCCGTAGCAATATGGGGTTGTATGGTTTTGAACAAAATACTACACCGGTACAGAATAGTATTGCACCACAGGCACTTATTTTTGACCATGCTATATCACCGGCAGCAGCAACTGTAACTTCGATTCCAATGATACTTAGCAAAGCTACAACGGAAAGTTTTACAGCTGCTGATTTATCAAACAATATTGTTGCCGTAGCCAATAAAGGCGGTTTTAATACAACATGGCTGAGTACACAGAATGTTGTGGGTAAACATAATAATTATATTACTCTGATCGGTACTACCAGCAATCAATCACAGTGGATGACAGGTAAATATGATGATGCACTTTTACTTTATCTTGATGAAGCATTAAAGCAAAAAGGTAAAAAGCTCATCATGCTGCATATCAGTGGCAGCCATGAAATTGCATGTACGCGATACCCTGAATGGGCAGATAAAATAAATACAGGGAACAAATATGAAGATTGTTACAACAATTCAATATTGTTTACCGATTATATTATTGGGGAAGTTATTAAACGTCTGCAAGGTAGAAAATCCTCTTTACTTTATTTTTCTGATCATGGTCTGGAGAAAAATCCTGATATTCCTTCACTCTATATGCACGGCGCAGATACACCAAGTAAAGAAGCCTATGATGTACCGCAATTTATTTGGTACAGTTCTGAGTCATTGAACGGTCAGCCACGTAAACTTGGACATATTCGTGAAAACTATTCATTGCTTAATAACTACGCAATGATTCTTGACTGGTTGGGTATCTCAACAAACGAGCCCCGGTGTAACTCACCGTTATCTGAGTGTTATCGTCCGGCGACATCTATCCCAGTAACGGATGGCAGCCGAGCTAAAGTTTTTGAATATAAAGACTTGCGTGATACTTTTACCTCACCAAAGAAAAAAACACCTTATCGCGAAGCCAGTCCTAATCCGCTGTAATTTAATGACAGGGGAGCATCGCCAGGTGCTCCCTGATTCTTATTGAAAATACAATAGGCAAGGGCCAAACCATAAAATACGATTTATTGCATTGCGGTTGTCTTTTTTGCATCCAGAAATGTAAAAATATTTTGTATGAATAACTTTAGATTCATTCATAATAGTTTAATGATTGTGTTGTGGTCAGGCATTCTATCCTGTGCGCGAAATAAACTCCTTGAACTGGCGATGAAATGCCATAGCGAAGAATTATGGAGTCCGGTTCGCTGCGCTTTTACAGGTGCATTAACACTCTATTATTACTTTATCGGCTTCTTTGGAATACTTGCAGCAATAGCTATAACACTAGTTTGGCAAAGACACTCACGGTTTCCGTGGTAGTGAATTATTTATGGAAAAAATCACAATGTCGGATCTAATAAAGAAACAGCCATTAATAACCAGAATGATGGGTTGCATCTGGTTGATGACTGCGTCTGGTTTATGGGCAACAGCAGGTTTTGCATGGATACTAGACTATTATAATATTACCGCGACACACCAACATACGGCACCGTTCTTTTTAGCTACGGTTTTGCTTCTTGGTTTTGGATTCAGGCTAAGAGCGAAAGTTGAGGAAATAAATGCGTTAGCAATATGTGTTATTTATTTTTCCATAATCAGTTTATTTGCAATTATCTCCGCGAGCCTTTTCCCTGTAACATTTGTTACATTGTTATTTGGTATCTGTGGGGCAATGTTCCTTATTAGTACGCTATTGGCTTTGTGTTTTAATATCAATATGGCATCACGTTGGTATGCTCTATTATTAATTTGTGTTGGCTGGGGTATTTCTTTTGTTACTAATTTTACCTTGCTGAATAGTTTATATCTTTGGCTGATCAGTTTTTGCTTTGTATTATTATGGTCATTTATTGCCTTAAGAAAAATAAATGTGCTGAAGCTTTATGTGCGTAATTTATATAGCGCTGCCCCCTGGACTTTGAAGCATTGCGTCGTTGCCGGGGCGTTAATGCTTTACTTCGATTTTGTCTGTTTCTTTTGGTCAATTGTAATGATGATTTTTGAGTTGCTCAATATCAGGCGTTGGTTGCAAAGGTTATAAGGAGTTTTATGCATAAAATAATATATTGGTGATATGTTGACTGTTTAATGAGGGATTTCTTATGGAATTAATTTGTACCATTGATAATAAATACGTAGATAAATTTATGGGAATTCTACTTTCAGGCAATTTACAGTCTCTGAAAGAGGGAGCAATAACTATAGATGAGTCTGAATTGCTTGTTTTCAGGCCTTTTATTTCCAGCCTTATGCAGAGGAATGGTTGTGATTGTAAATTAGTGCATATAATTGATTTGGGGTGTGAGCTTGAAGATATTGAATCACTGGTTCCTGAGACATTTGAAGCGGTTATACAGAGCTTAATGACTAAAACAAGTGATTATATACATGCCAAAAAAGATGATTACCCTATGAGTGATAATGTGGAAAACATAGTTTCCTTTACATTCAGAAAATAAAAGGTTTATGAGATATTAAAAGATAAAACCGTTGCAGCAGATGTTAGTGCTTTAATGCTTGAAATTGGTTCAGAATTAGATGCTTCTGTTTCACTTGTTCAGCAAACATGCGATGAATCTGAGTTTAACAATTATCGTTCCGCTGTGGGTGAAATTATGGGGCGAATGCTCGTCGATATCATGAATCCCATCTATAAACAGCACCCCGAACTAAAACCCAGAGAAATTACCTGAAAATCACCGCGCTGCTTCATTCTGCCCCCATAACTGTCAGGTCTTTCCAGTACCAGATTACAGCTTAATGTCGCAGTGTAATAAATTTTCCCTCCAGTACTTTTTGCAGTCAGACGATACGGCGCCTGACTATGTGGATTGCGTTACGAAATTCCGGTAACACGATACGTCGACTAAACGGCGTAAAACTCTTGTAAATATGGACGGTGAACACTTTTGAACGAAAAGTGTTGTCTTCACCCAGACACAGCTCTTCTGTCTTTGCCTCTTACTTTATTGAAATAATGTAATCGGTGTCACAAAAAGGTGCGGTCTTACGGAATTTTCCGTAAAGTTCGGTACTCTGAATTAGTAGAGATAAATTCTTCAGGAGAGAAGCCATGAAGTGGCAACAACGTGTTCGTGTCGCAACTGGCCTGAGTTGCTGGCAGATTATGTTGCATTTACTGGTAGTGGCGCTGCTGGTGGTAGGCTGGACGAGTAAGACTCTGGTTCACGTCGGCGTGGGATTATGTGCGTTGTATTGCATCACGGTGGTGATGATGCTGGTGTTCCAGCGCCACCCCGAGCAACGCTGGCGCGAGGTGGCTGATGTGCTGGAAGAGCTGACCACTACCTGGTATTTTGGCGCGGCGCTGATTGTGCTGTGGCTGTTGTCCCGCGTGTTGGAAAACAACTACTTGCTGGCGATTGCAGGGCTGGCGATCCTTGCTGGCCCGGCGGTAGTGTCGTTACTGGCGAAAGATAAGAAGTTACATCACCTTGCGTCTAAACATCGCGTACGCCGCTGACCCTGTCGTGGCCGTTATTACCAGTAGCGGCCACAAACTATTCCACACAATATCCAGACTCGCATCCTTCAAATAGATCTGCTTGGTAATGTCCGTAAAGTGGCGAATAGGGTTAATCCATGTCAGGTTTTGCAGCCACACCGGCATGTTCTCCACCGGCGAAACGTAACCGGAAAGGAGAATGGCGGGCATCATAAAGACGAACACGCCGATAAACGCCTGCTGTTGCGTTGAACACAGTGACGAAATCAACAGACCGAATCCCACCAGCGATAAACCGTAAATCACCATCGTAAAGTAGAACAGCGCCAGCGATCCGGCGAAGGGAATCTGATACGCCCAGATCCCAATCGCCAGCACAATGGTGGCCTGGAAGGTGGCGACAATTAACGCCGGGACGGCTTTGCCGATAAATATTTGCCAGGTGGTGAGGGGCGAAACCAGCAATTGATCGAACGTACCTTGTTCACGTTCGCGGGCGACGGAAAGCGAGGTGACGATCATCACGCCGATAGTGGTGATCATGGCGATCAGCGACGGCACCACGAACCATTTGTAATCGAGATTCGGGTTATACCAGTTGCGTACCACCAGTTCGCTGTTGTTGGGCTTTGGTTTTCCTTCCAGCAGCTCCTGCTGATAATTTTTGACGATCTGTTGCAGGTAATTAGCGGCGATTTGCGCACTGTTGGAGTTACGCCCGTCGAGGATCAACTGCAACGGCGCGGTCTGAAAGGTATCCAGTTTGCGCGAGAAGTCAGCCGGGAAACGCACCAGCAATAACGCCTTTTGTGTGTCGATGGTCGGACGGATCTCCTGCGGGCTTTTCAGCAGCAACACATGGGTAAAGGCGCTGGCGCGGGCAAAGCGCTGGGTCAGTTCTACTGAATGTGCGCCGTTATCTTCGTCGTAAATGGCGATGGTGGCGTTGGTCACTTCCAGCGTGGCGGCGAACGGGAACAGGATCACCTGAATCAACACGGGTAAAATCAGAATTGCCCGCGTCTGTGGTTCGCGCAGCAGCGACTGCAACTCTTTGCGGATTAATGTCCATAAGCGATGAAACATGCTCTTCTCCCTAATCCAGCCGACGTTTGGTTTTCAGCCACGTCAGGCCGATAAACATCACCGCCGAAGCGATCAAAAACAGCACATTCACTATCAGCACCACTGGAATATTCCCGGCGAGAAACAAACTTTGCAGGGTACTGACGAAATAACGTGCGGGAATAATGTACGTCACCGCGCGGATCACCGCCGGCATACTGTCTATCTGAAAAATAAAGCCGGAAAGCATAATCGACGGCAGGAAAGCGGCGTTTAGTGCCACCTGGGCGGCGTTGAACTGGTTGCGGGTAATTGTGGAAATCAGTAGCCCCATCCCCAGGGTACTGAGCAAAAACAGGCTGGAGATAAAAAACAGAATCAGCAGCGACCCGCGATACGGCACGCCGAGAATAAACACCGACACCAGCATACACAGCAGCATCGCCAGCATCCCGAGAAAGTAATAGGGAATCAGCTTACACAGCAGCAGTTCCGTGCGGGTAATCTCCGTAGAGAGTAACGCCTCCATAGTGCCGCGTTCCCATTCTCGCGCCACCACCAGCGAGGTGAGAATGGCGCCGATGACCGTCATGATGATGGTCACCGCACCGGGGATAATAAAGTGCTGGCTAATCGCCGCCGGGTTAAACCAGTAGCGTGTCTGGACGTCAATAAGCGGTTCAAAAGTCTGCCCGTTGTCCTCCGCCCGCTGCATTTGCCAAATCTGCCAGATCCCTTCGACATAGCCCTGCACAAAGTTAGCGGTATTTGGTTCGCTGCCGTCGGTGATCACCTGAATCGGTGCGGTGGCGTTGGCGCGCTCCATCTGCTCGGCGAAATCCACCGGAATAACCACCAGACCACGAATTTTTCCCGCCTGCATTTTGGCGATCAATTCCTGACGGTTATCGCTGATGGTGGCGTCGATGTAGGGCGAACCGGTCATGGTGTGGGTGAAATCCAGCGCCGCTTCGCTACGCTGTTCCAGCAAAATCCCGACCCGCAGCTTGCTGGAGTCGAGGTTAATGCCGTAACCAAAAATAAACAGCAGCAACAGCGGGATCACCACCGCAATCAGCCAGCTACTCGGATCGCGAATGATCTGCCGCGTCTCTTTGACGCACAACGCCCGCACGCGACGCCAGGAAAGGATCGGATTACTCATTGCCATGCTCCTTATCCCAGTCGTGGATCAACTGAATAAAGGCTTGTTCCATGGTGGGATCGGGTTGCTCATCGTTGGCCGACTGCGCTTTCAAATCATCCGGCGTGCCGCTGGCGATTAATTTCCCACGGTACACCAGGCCGATGCGGTCGCAATATTCCGCTTCATCCATAAAGTGGGTGGTGACCATCACCGTGACGCCTTTCTCTACCATGCTGTTGATATGCAGCCAAAATTCGCGGCGGGTGAGGGGATCGACGCCGGAAGTCGGCTCATCGAGAAACAGAATATCCGGTTCATGCATCAGCGAACAGGCCAGCGCCAGCCGTTGTTTAAAACCTAATGGCAGTTCATCGGTGGCGTGGGAGGCGATACTTTTCAGGCCGAACGCCTCGCTCATTCGAGAGATTTTTTCATTCTGCGCCCGACCGCGTAAGCCATACACGCCAGAGAAAAAGCGTAAATTCTGTTCGACCGTCAGGTTGCCGTAGAGCGAAAACTTTTGCGCCATATAGCCGAGGTGCTGGCGCGCTTTACCGGAACTCTCTTTCAGATCCATTCCCAATACCAGCGCCTGACCAGAGGTCGGAACCAGCAAACCGCACATCATCTTAAACGTGGTCGATTTCCCCGCGCCGTTTGGCCCGAGCAAACCAAAAATCTCCCCGCGTTTAACAGCAAAGTTGACGTGATCAGTGGCGGCAAAATCGCCAAATTTCTTGGTCAGCTCTTTCGCTTCGATTACTGTCTCGTCGGGTGTACCTTCTACCGTATGTAATATTGCGCCCAGCGGCGATTCCGAAGTTCCGGCACCGCCGAGCAAATCAATAAACGCATCTTCAAAGCGCGGCGTAGTTTCGTTGATGTTGATTTCCGGCATCCCGTCGGCATGGCGAATATCGTCTGGTGTGGCCTCTTTTTTGAGGATCAGGCGTACCGATTTCCCCTGAATCATCCCGTCGCTGACCTGCGGCAGTTTCAATGCCCGTTGCAACAATTTGCGGTTGCCCTCGTGCGGGCTGGTCATCAGAAAACTGCGTCCGGCCATAGTTTGCGTCAGAGCCGTCGGTTCCCCCTGATACAACAATTCGCCTTCGTTCATCAGCAATACGTCACGGCACTGCTCGGCTTCGTCAAGATACGAGGTGCTCCAGAGGATTAACATCCCTTCGCCCGCCAGCTCATGCACCATCTGCCACAGTTCGCGCCGTGAGATAGGGTCAACGCCGACGCCGGGTTCATCGAGCAGCAACACTTTCGGTTCGCCCACCAGCGTACAGGCCAGGCCGAGTTTTTGCTTCATCCCGCCGGAGAGCTTGCCCGCCAGACGCCCGGTAAACGGGCCAAGAGACGTAAACTCCAGCAGGCGAGCAAAAGTTTGCTTCCGCGCTTCACCGGTGACGCTGCGCAAATCCGCATACAGATTGAGGTTCTCCATCACCGTGAGATCTTCATACAGGCCGAATTTCTGCGGCATATAGCCGAGCACGGCGTGCAGCGCAGCATCGTTTTTGATGGGATCAAAGCCAATCACCGTGGCACTGCCGTTGTCGGGTTTCAGTAATCCCGCCAGCATCCGCATCAGCGTGGTTTTACCCGCGCCATCCGGCCCCACCAGCCCCGTCACATAACCAGCGTGAATGGTACAGTTGAGTGGCGCGACGGCGGGCTTGTCCATGCCCGGAAAACGTTTTTCCAGGCCGTTCAGCGTAATAACGGCATCATTCATGTCCTGCCTCGTTACCGAATTGCACCGTTACTGGCATTCCCTGGCGTAACGCATCATCGGCGTCTGTCACTACAATACGCAGGCGATAAACGAGGTCGGTACGCAGATCCGGCGTTTCGACGGTTTTCGGCGTAAATTCAGCAGTTGGTGAAACGAAACCGATCCGCCCGTGATACGGCTTGTTCGGGCGACCATCGGTATAAAGCAGCACTTTGCGCCCCGGCTGAGCCTGGTCGAGATTACGCTCATCAACATAGGCGCGTACCCACACCGGGCGTGTCAGCGAGACGGTAAACACTGTGCCGCCTTCATTGAGCACCGTGCCCGGTTCTACCGCGCGGGTTAACAACGTGCCATCAGAGGGGGCAATCAGCGTCGAGTCCTGTAAATTCAGCTCCGCCTGCGCCAGTTGCGCCTGCGCCTGTTCGAGGCTGGCTTTCGCCTGGGCGATGTCCTGCTCGCGATTACCGGAACGGTACTGACGTAGTTTATCCTGTGCCGATTTCAGCGTTGCCAGAGCCTGGTCGCGCGAGGAGCGGGCATTTTCCAGGTCGTTTGCCGAAATGGTGCGACTTTTCCACAACCCTTGCTGGCGGTTGTAGAAGTTCTGCGCATAGTCATAAGCGGCCTGCGCTTGTTTCACTGCGGCGGCAGCCTGGGCAATTTCTTCATCGCGATATCCCGCGAGCATCAGGTCATACTGCGCCTGAGCTACCGAAACGCCCGCTTTTGCCTGCATCAGGGCGATTTCATACGGTTTGTGATCCAGTTCGCCCAGCACCTGGCCTGCTTTTATCGCATCGCCTTCGTCTACGGCCAGCGACTCAACGCGACCGCCAACGCGGAAGCTAAGGTTCACCGTACGAATATCCACGTTGCCATACAGCGTCAGACCGTTATCCTGGCGGCTCTGATACCACCAGTAGCCTCCGGCAACCACGGCGGCAAGCACCACTACCGCCAGTCCAATTACGACAGATTTTTTCATCACTACAAACTCCTTTGCGATAATCCTTGCAAAATCAGATCGATATGACAGGTTATCGTCTGGTTGATCAGTTCGGTCTTTTCTTCATCGAACGCGGCCCAGCCGGTGCGTAACAGAATAGTTTCTTTGCCAAGACGAAACGCCAGAATCTCGCCAATCAGCGCATGAGTATGGAGGATCGTGCGAATATCGTTGGCATCGCAACCTGTCCAGGCGGCGATCAGGCGTGTGAGGTGGCAGTGCAGTGGGCTAATCACCTGTTCATGCACGAGGTGGTAGGCTGCTGTGGGGGAGAGTTGCTCACGGGAAATAAACTTGCTGAGGTTGACGGTGTTATCCTGGGTGAGCAGTTGGATCATATTCCTGCAAGCGCGAAGGATCAGCTCACGGATAGCGGCGCGATCTGGTTCTGGTTGTGAGAATAAGCGTTCGGCTTCTTCTGCGTGTGGGCGGAACTGCTCGCCAATGAAATCGGCAATCCATTGGGCACAGGCCAGGTACAAATCTTCCTTCGAACCGAAATAGTAGGTGATGGCGGCGATATTCTGCCCGGCCAGGGCGGCGATATCACGGGTGGTGGCGTTCATTCCATACTCGCCAAACTGCGCTAGCGCCGCAGCAATAAGCTGTTTTTTCGCCTGCTCACCCTTGATTGTCATGGCAGGGTTATTCATCGCACAGCCCATTCTTAATCAAATGATTGATTAAGATTATGACCCCTTTTTACTGTTGTCCAGTATGGCCAGGAATTTTAGCAATACCAGTCTCAGGGATAATTTATGCGCCGCGTCACAAAAACTGCTACACTCCGCCCCCTCATGACATTGTGGTTTTTGTCATTTTCCTTTTCAGTATCTCCCTGAAAACTACACCGGTAACGGTCGGGGCGGTTCGGAGTAGTTATGTCTTTCGATTCTTTGGGTTTAAGCCCTGATATCCTGCGCGCTGTTGCCGAGCAGGGTTACCGTGAACCCACTCCTATCCAGCAGCAGGCGATCCCTGCGGTGCTGGAAGGCCGCGACCTGATGGCCAGCGCCCAGACCGGCACCGGCAAAACCGCGGGCTTTACGCTGCCGTTGTTGCAACACCTGATCACTCGCCAGCCGCACGCCAAAGGACGTCGCCCGGTACGCGCGCTGATCCTCACCCCGACCCGTGAACTGGCGGCGCAGATTGGCGAAAACGTCCGTGATTACAGCAAATACCTGAACATTCGTTCGCTGGTGGTGTTTGGCGGCGTCAGCATTAATCCGCAGATGATGAAGCTGCGTGGCGGTGTTGATGTGTTGGTGGCAACACCGGGACGTTTGCTGGACCTGGAACACCAGAACGCGGTGAAGCTGGATCAGGTTGAAATTCTCGTCCTCGATGAAGCTGACCGTATGCTCGACATGGGCTTTATTCACGACATCCGTCGTGTGTTGACTAAATTGCCAGCGAAGCGCCAGAACCTGCTGTTCTCCGCCACTTTCTCTGACGACATTAAAAACCTGGCGGAGAAGCTGCTGCATAATCCGCTGGAAATCGAAGTGGCACGCCGCAATACCGCGTCTGATCAGGTAACCCAACACGTTCATTTTGTTGATAAGAAACGCAAACGCGAATTGTTGTCGTACATGATTGGTAAAGGGAACTGGCAGCAGGTGCTGGTATTTACCCGTACCAAACATGGCGCTAACCATCTGGCGGAACAGCTCAATAAAGATGGCATCCGCAGTGCGGCGATCCACGGTAATAAATCGCAAGGCGCGCGTACCCGTGCGCTGGCCGATTTTAAATCGGGCGATATTCGCGTACTGGTGGCGACTGACATTGCTGCGCGTGGCCTGGATATCGAAGAGTTGCCGCACGTCGTCAACTATGAACTGCCAAACGTACCGGAAGATTATGTCCACCGTATTGGGCGTACCGGTCGTGCAGCAGCCACTGGCGAAGCGTTATCGCTGGTGTGCGTTGATGAACACAAACTGCTGCGTGATATCGAAAAATTGCTGAAAAAAGAGATCCCGCGCATTGCGATTCCGGGCTATGAGCCGGACCCGTCAATCAAAGCTGAACCGATCCAGAATGGTCGCCAGCAACGTGGCGGTGGTCGTGGGCAAGGCGGTGGTCGCGGTCAACAGCAACCGCGCCGTGCAGAAGGTGGCGCGAAATCAGGTAGCGCGAAGCCCGCAGAAAAACCGTCTCGCCGCCTCGGCGATGCCAAACCGACAGGCGAACAACAACGTCGTCGCCGTCCGCGTAAACCTGCCGCTGCGCAGTAATCTTTTATGCCGGGCATAGCCCGGCATGAGACTGATGACAAACGCAAAACTGCCTGATGCGCTACGCTTATCAGGCCTACGTGAACTCTGCAATATATTGAATGTGCATGTTTTTGTAGGCCGGATAAGGCGCTTGCGCCGCATCCGGCATTTCACAACAAGCACTTGTCAGCCATTTGCGAGCGCGGCAAAAAGATTTCTCTGTTTTATCGCCCACAAGCCACCCGATGCGTTACTTCTCCGCAGCCAATTGTCCGCGCAACGCCATTAAAAGATACCCCAGGCGATTCTTGCCCTGACCATTACCGCCATCTCCCCAGTAAGCATCATTTTGCGTATGCTCAACCAGTTTTGCGGACGCGGTTGCCAGCAAGAGCGTACGCAGTTTTGCATGTTGTTCGAATTTAGCGCGAAGCGCTTTACGCATCATTCTGGTGGTTATTGCGAGCCGCTTTCCAGAAACAGAAAAACCATTACCCCTGAAAACCGAAAAAATGTCACAATATTGGCTGTTTATACAGTATTTCAGGTTTTCTCATGGCATTAACCGCCGCGCTTAAAGCGCAAATCGCCGCCTGGTATAAGGCGCTTCAGGAACAGATCCCCGACTTTATTCCCCGTGCGCCGCAGCGGCAGATGATTGCAGAGGTCGCTAAAACGCTGGCCGGAGAAGAAGGGCGGCATCTGGCGATTGAAGCCCCCACCGGCGTTGGGAAAACGCTCTCCTATTTGATCCCCGGCATCGCCATTGCCCGCGAAGAGCAAAAAACGCTGGTGGTGAGTACCGCTAACGTAGCGTTGCAGGATCAGATCTACAGCAAAGATTTGCCGTTGCTGAAAAAAATCATTCCCGATCTTAAATTCACTGCCGCTTTCGGGCGTGGGCGCTACGTTTGCCCGCGAAACCTGACGGCGCTCGCCAGTACTGAACCCACGCAACAGGATCTGCTGGCGTTTCTCGACGACGAACTCACACCGAACAATCAGGAAGAACAAAAACGCTGCGCGAAGCTGAAGGGCGATCTCGATACTTATAAATGGGATGGTTTGCGCGATCACACTGATATTGCTATTGATGACGATCTCTGGCGCCGCCTGAGTACTGATAAAGCCAGTTGTCTTAACCGCAACTGTTACTACTATCGCGAATGCCCGTTTTTTGTCGCTCGCCGGGAAATTCAGGAAGCGGAAGTGGTGGTGGCAAACCATGCGCTGGTGATGGCGGCGATGGAAAGCGAAGCGGTATTGCCTGACCCGAAAAATTTGCTGCTGGTACTGGATGAAGGTCATCACCTGCCGGACGTGGCGCGGGATGCGCTGGAGATGAGCGCCGAAATCACCGCGCCCTGGTATCGGCTGCAACTGGACTTGTTCACCAAACTGGTCGCCACCTGCATGGAGCAGTTTCGCCCGAAGACCATCCCACCGCTGGCAATTCCTGAACGTTTGAATGCGCATTGTGAAGAGTTGTATGAGCTTATTGCCTCTTTAAACAACATTCTCAATCTCTACATGCCTGCCGGGCAGGAGGCAGAGCACCGTTTTGCGATGGGCGAACTGCCCGATGAAGTGCTGGAGATTTGCCAGCGTCTGGCAAAACTTACCGAAATGTTGCGTGGTCTGGCGGAGTTATTCCTCAACGATTTAAGCGAGAAAACCGGCAGTCACGACATTGTGCGTCTGCATCGGTTGATTTTGCAGATGAACCGCGCGTTGGGGATGTTCGAGGCGCAAAGCAAACTCTGGCGGCTGGCTTCGCTGGCGCAATCTTCCGGTGCGCCAGTGAGCAAATGGGCGACGCGGGAAGAGCGCGAAGGGCAGTTACATCTGTGGTTTCACTGTGTGGGTATTCGTGTTAGCGACCAACTGGAAAGGCTGTTGTGGCGCAGTATTCCGCACATTATTGTTACCTCCGCAACCTTGCGTTCGCTGAACAGTTTTTCGCGTTTGCAGGAGATGAGCGGGCTGAAAGAGAAAGCGGGTGACCGCTTTGTGGCGCTGGATTCGCCCTTTAACCACTGCGAACAGGGCAAAATTGTTATTCCCCGGATGCGCTTTGAGCCTTCCATCGACAACGAAGAGCAGCACATTGCCGAAATGGCAGCGTTCTTCCGTGAGCAGGTGGAGAGCAAAAAACATCTCGGTATGTTGGTGCTGTTTGCCAGTGGACGAGCGATGCAGCGGTTTCTCGACTATGTGACGGATTTACGCCTGATGTTGCTGGTACAGGGCGATCAACCGCGTTACCGTTTAGTTGAACTACACCGCAAACGCGTTGCCAACGGTGAGCGCAGCGTGTTGGTGGGTTTACAGTCATTTGCCGAAGGGCTTGATTTGAAAGGCGATCTGCTCAGCCAGGTGCATATCCACAAAATCGCTTTTCCGCCTATCGACAGCCCGGTGGTGATCACCGAAGGGGAATGGTTAAAAAGCCTCAACCGCTATCCGTTTGAGGTGCAAAGCCTGCCGAGCGCCTCGTTTACCCTGATTCAGCAGGTTGGGCGATTGATTCGAAGCCACGGTTGCTGGGGCGAAGTGGTGATTTACGACAAACGCTTGCTGACCAAAAATTATGGCAAGCGACTACTGGATGCATTACCGGTATTTCCGATTGAGCAACCGGAAGTCCCTGAAGGTATAGTTAAAAAGAAAGAAAAAACGAAATCTCCACGCCGTCGGCGGCGTTAATGATGTGAGTCAGGTAAGGAGTCGTAAATGGACTATCGCAAAATCATTAAAGAGATCGGGCGCGGGAAAAACCACGCGCGCGATTTAGACCGGGACACCGCGCGCGGTCTGTATGCCCATATGCTCAACGGTGAAGTCCCCGACCTTGAGTTGGGCGGCGTATTGATTGCGCTGCGTATCAAAGGGGAAGGGGAGGCTGAAATGCTCGGCTTCTATGAAGCCATGCAAAATCACACCGTCAAGCTGACGCCGCCGGTCGGCAAGCCGATGCCCATCGTCATTCCAAGCTATAACGGCGCGCGTAAACAGGCCAACCTGACGCCGTTGCTGGCGATTCTGCTGCATAAACTTGGTTTTCCTGTGGTGGTTCACGGTGTCAGCGAAGATCCAACTCGTGTGCTGACCGAAACCATTTTCGAACTGATGGGTATTACGCCAACGTTGCACGGTGGGCAGGCGCAGGCGAAGCTCGACGAACATCAACCTGTCTTTATGCCTGTTGGCGCGTTTTGCCCGCCGCTGGAAAAACAACTGGCGATGCGCTGGCGGATGGGCGTGCGTAACAGTGCACATACCCTGGCGAAACTGGCGACGCCGTTTGCTGAAGGTGAGGCGCTGCGTCTTTCCAGCGTCTCACATCCTGAGTACATCGGACGGGTGGCTAAATTCTTCAATGATATTGGCGGGCGGGCGCTGTTAATGCATGGCACCGAAGGCGAAGTCTATGCTAATCCGCAACGCTGCCCGCAAATAAATCTTATTGACCGCGAAGGGATGCGGGTGCTGTATGAAAAACAGGACACTGTTGGCAATGAGTTACTGCCACAAGCAAAAGACCCGGAAACCACGGCGCAGTGGATTGAGCGTTGCCTGGCTGGCAGCGAAGCGATTCCCGAATCGCTGAAAATCCAGATGGCTTGCTGTCTGGTGGCAACGGGAGAAGCGGCAACTATCAGCGACGGCCTGGCGCGCGTTAATCAGGCATTTTAATTTTTATCTCCGCCGGATGAGCAATGTCATCCGGCCGTTACCCCACCGCAATATGAAATTCCTGCATCTTTATTGACCTTCCCGCGCCCGGCGTGCAGCATAAAAAAACAACAAACACATAACATAAACAGGAGTTAACTATGGAAAGTGGTCATCGCTTTCATGCGCAGACGCTGCACAGTTTTATTCAGGCTGTATTTCGTCAGATGGGGAGCGAGGAACAAGAAGCGAAATTAGTCGCCGATCATTTAATCGCGGCAAATCTGGCAGGGCATGATTCACATGGTATTGGCATGATCCCAAGCTATGTGCGCTCCTGGAGTCAGGGACATCTACAAATTAACCATCATGCCAGAATAGTCAAAGAAGCGGGGGCGGCGGTCACGCTCGATGGCGATCGCGCATTGGGTCAGGTCGCGGCGCACGAAGCGATGGCACTGGGGATTGAGAAGGCACGTCAGCACGGTATTGCCGCCGTGGCGCTACATAACTCGCATCATATTGGGCGCATTGGTTACTGGGCGGAACAGTGCGCGGCGGCGGGGTTTGTCTCTATCCACTTTGTTAGCGTGGTCGGTATTCCAATGGTCGCGCCGTTCCACGGTCGCGACAGTCGCTTTGGCACCAATCCGTTCTGTGTGGTTTTCCCACGTAAAGATGATTTCCCGCTGTTGCTCGATTACGCCACCAGCGCCATCGCATTTGGTAAAACTCGCGTTGCCTGGCATAAAGGCGTCCCCGTGCCGCCAGGCTGCCTGATTGATGTTAACGGTGTGCCGACGACGAATCCGGCGGTAATGCAGGAGTCGCCGTTAGGTTCGCTGTTGACCTTTGCCGAACATAAAGGCTATGCCCTCGCGGCGATGTGTGAAATTCTTGGCGGGGCGCTTTCTGGCGGTAAAACGACGCATCAGGAAACGTTACAAACCAGTCCCGATGCCATTCTTAACTGCATGACCACTATCATCATCAACCCGGAACTGTTCGGTGCGCCGGATTGTAGCGCGCAGACCGAAGCTTTTGCTGAGTGGGTGAAAGCCTCGCCGCATGATGAAGATAAGCCGGTTTTGCTACCGGGCGAGTGGGAAGTGAACACGCGTCGCGAACGGCAGGAGCAGGGGATTCCATTGGATGCGGGAAGCTGGCAGGCCATTTGTGATGCAGCGCGGCAGATTGGTATGCCGGAAGAGACGTTGCGGGCTTTCTGTCAGCAGTTAGCCAGCTAAAAAAAGCCCGTCCAGTGACGGACGGGCAAACAAGGGTAACATAGGATCAATGAGGGTTAGAGCATATGCGTCTGTCGGCAAACAGACAGGGAAATACTTTTGCTGGACGTAGCGTAAATGCCATATCCGACCAACGGTTGAATTTTGTAGGCCTGATAAGACGCGGTAGCGTCGCATCAGGCATCTGATGCCGGATGCGGCGTAAACGCCTTATCCAGCCTACGAATTACTGATCCGACCTACGAATTACTTATAGATAACCGCAGTTCCGCTTAATTTATTGTTGTTGGTCGCGGAGGTAATGCTGTATCCGCTGGCGCCAGCAGCCGCAGCTTTTTCAGCCAGTTTTGCTTCCAGAGCATCAAGGGTAGATGCGCCATCGGCAGAAACCACGCCGATTTTATTCATGTTTTGTGCCTGGGAAGCCGTTACCGGTTCTGCCGCGAACACACCAAATGACAGAGTTGAAAGAGCCATAGCAGCAACAACAGTATTGATAGTTTTCATGATTAATCTCTCGCAGGTGATTTTTGTTTAAGTGACGTTGTTTCGTCGATGTGATGAGTATCACGTTTTTTTGTGTGAGAGAAAATCGAAGAGAATTGACCACCTTGTTCAAATAAATTGATTAATATCTAACATGTTGATATTTAATTCATTTATCACATTTATGAATCATTTCCATATCGGGTGGCATTCACGGCGGCGTTAAAGGCACGGAATGCCACTCAAAATTCAAATCATACTCGCTATACATCATACCAGTTGTAGTTAACGTAACTGGCTGTCTTTTGAACCTCTGCGATTATATCCCGTATAAACGGGTTTTTGTAAATCTTTCTCCTGCTGGCAGTGAATACATAAGCGCACGCCAGGAATGGCTTCCCGACGGGCTTGCGGGATGGGGGCTCCGCACTCTTCACATTCATACAGGCTCTCGCCACGAGGGATTTCACCCCGGGCGCGGGCAATCGCATCTTCAATTGTACTGTTGATCTGTTCGTTGACGGCGTCATCGTTAGCCCAACCGGATGCCATATCGTCCTCCCATATCAATGCTTGTACACTTAAGTGTAGTTAATATAGGGACGAACTCAGGCAGTTCAACTGTCAGATTCTCTGACTATTATAAAGGGAAGCGTTATCAGCACTGTTTTGCCCTGCGCTAGTGAGTGCCTGTGCCACTGGCGCAAAGATCGGCAAAAGTGTGAGTGAACGAAAACTGCATCCATAGGCGAATGCAGTTACGTTGGCGTGGTTATTTGTAGATAGTTGCGGTACCGAACATCTGGTCTTTCCCGCCTGCTGAGTTAATGACATAGCCCTTCGCGCCTTGTTCTTGCGCTTTTTCTGCCAGTTTATTCTCCAGATCGCTTAAGTTTGATGCGCCGGTAGCCGAAACAGTTCCGGCGGGGCGTAGTTGTCCGGTGTCCTGGCTACTCAGGGGCTGCGCGGCAAAAGCCGTGAAGGTGATTCCGCTCAGGACGGTGGCAATCAGTAATGCGAGGCATTTTTTCATGATGACATCCTCATAAATACAACGGGTAGTGCCTGATAAGTGTAGGTCGCCTGCGCGATGAAAATGACGCAAAAAATTGACAGAGATGTGCTTGTTTTTTGAACGATAAATTTTTACAAAACAAGACAAATCAACGATATATAGCATACTGATTTTTATAGGTAATTGATGAAAAAGTAGGGGGTATTGCGTTTTTGCGCATGATTAGCGCAACCAGATATTTACCCTGCTACGTTATGCGAGTATCTTACGCCGCTGCTTAAAGGAGAATGCTATGTCTGCCCAGAAACCGGGGTTACATCCGCGTAACCGTCATCACAGCCGCTACGATCTTGCCACGCTTTGCCAGGTGAACCCTGAACTGACGCAATACCTCACTCTGACGCCTGCTGGTGAGCAAAGCGTTGATTTTGCTAATCCACTAGCAGTTAAGGCGCTTAATAAAGCGTTGCTGGCACATTTTTACGCCGTGGCGAACTGGGATATTCCAGAGGGTTTCCTTTGCCCGCCAGTACCGGGCCGGGCGGATTATATTCATCATCTTGCCGATTTACTGGCAGAAGCATCAGGCGCTATTCCTGTTAATGCCAGCATTCTGGACATTGGCGTTGGCGCCAACTGTATTTATCCGCTGATTGGCGTGCATGAATATGGCTGGCGTTTTACGGGGAGTGAAACTCATAGTCAGGCGTTAAGCAGCGCGCAGGCAATTATCAACGCCAACCCTGGGCTTAACCGCGCCATCCGCCTGCGTCGGCAAAAAGAGGCCAACGCTATTTTCAGCGGTGTTATCCATAAAAACGAGCAGTATGACGCGACCTTGTGTAATCCGCCGTTCCACGATTCTGCGGCGGCGGCACGGGCAGGCAGCGAACGTAAACGTCGAAACCTGGGACTGGGCAGAGACGACTCGCTGAACTTCGGCGGCCAGCAGCAGGAGCTGTGGTGTGAAGGTGGTGAAGTGGCTTTTATCAAAAAGATGATTGAGGAAAGTAAAGGCTTCGCGAAGCAGGTGATGTGGTTTACCTCGTTGGTTTCTCGTGGGGAAAATCTGCCGCCTTTATATCGTGCATTGACTGACATTGGTGCGGTGAAGGTCGTCAAAAAGGAGATGGCCCAGGGGCAAAAGCAAAGCCGCTTCATTGCCTGGACCTTTATGAACGATGAACAGCGCCGTCGTTTTGTGAATCGCCGGCGTTAAAGCATCCGCTTCCCCGGCGGTCGGTTCAGGCGCTGAATCCGCTATGGCTGTTACGCCGGGGAGAGGCATATCCAGCATGTTGCCTTTGTTTCATCAAGAGACGTGTTGTAAAAATTCCTGCAAACGCTGGCTTGGTGGGTTCTTAATCAACACCTGCGGGTCGCCATCTTCAGCAATACGACCCTTGTCGATAAAGATCAGACGCGAAGCGACTTTTTCGGCAAAACCGATTTCATGAGTCACTATCACCATTGTCATACCTTCTTCTGCCAGATCCTGCATGACCTTCAGTACTTCATGACGCAGTTCCGGGTCAAGGGCAGATGTTGGTTCATCGAACAACATCATTTTCGGTTTCACCGCCAGCGCACGGGCAATTGCCACACGTTGTTGCTGACCACCGGAAAGCTCGGAAGGATAGTGATGTGCGCGTTCTGCCAGACCGACTTTCGCCAGTAGTTCACGCGCCAGTTTTTCTGCCGCGTCTTTGCTTGCACCGCGTACACGCAGTGGACCAAACATCACGTTTTCCAGCGCTGTCAGGTGCGGGAAGAGGTAAAACTGCTGAAATACCATGCCTGCTTCCTGACGAATCAGGCGCTCATCGACTTTCGGATCGTTGACTTTCAGACCGTCCACAATCAGATCGCCGGAAGTGATTTCTTCCAGTTTGTTAATGCAGCGCAACAGAGTCGACTTGCCGGAACCCGAGGGGCCGATAATGACCACGACTTCGCCCTGGGTAATGTTTAAATCAATATTGTGCAGCACCTGGGTAGGGCCAAAATGCTTGGAGACGTTTTTAAATTCAATCACAGGATTTTCATCCTTCTTTCCAGACGACGCAGAATAAAGCTCAGCACCAGAGTAATAATCAGATAGAACACCGCAACGGCGCTCCAGATCTCAAGAGCGCGGAAGTTACCGGCAATAATTTCTTGTCCTTGCCGGGTCAGTTCCGCCACGCCGATAACAATAAACAGCGAGGTGTCCTTAATACTGATGATCCATTGGTTACCCAGTGGCGGCAGCATACGGCGCAGTGCCAGCGGTAAAATGACGTAACGGATGGTTTCCCAGCGTGAAAGTCCAAGCGCCAGCCCCGCCTCACGAAAACCTTTGTGAATCGACAACACCGCGCCACGAGTGATTTCCGCAATGTACGCGCCGGAGTTGATCATGATGGTGACCACCGCCGCGGTAAACGGGTCGATGCGTAAATCATTAAACGCCATCGGTAGGGCGAAGTAGATAAACATCACCTGGACGACGATAGGTGTTCCGCGGATTACTTCAATGAAGACCAGCGCGATGTGATTGGCGATCCAACCACCGAAAGTGCGTGCAAAACCTGCCGCCAGGCCGATTACCAGACCGCCAGCCAGACCGAGGATCGAAATCCACAGGGTCATTTTGGCGCCTTCAATCAGAAGCGGAATGGCCGGCCAGATGGCACTCCAGTCAAACTGCATATGTTGTTCCTGTTACCGTGGTGTCAATAATCAAGGGATCGCATTGCCCGGTCAGCAAACGTACTGCCGGGCATTGGCGAGCCAAATACAGCGTTGTTATTTCGGTTCAGTACCGAACCATTTTTTGTAAATTTCGTTGTAAGTTCCGTTCTCGCGCAGGGTTTTCAACGCGCCGTTGACTTTGTCACGTAGCGCGTCGCTACCTTTCGGGAACGCAATCCCGTACTGTTGCGCTTCCAGGGAGTCGCCTACCGCTTTAAACTGACCGTTACCAGCGGTTTTGATGAAGTAAAGAATGTTTGGCGTGTCGTGCAGTACGGCGTCTGCGCGGTTGGTGCCCAGCTCCATATAGGCATTATCGATGTTCGGGAACTGACGTAGATCTTTAGTTTTGATGTTCGCTTTTGCGTAATCAACAGAGCCAGTGCCGCTCTTCACCGCGACCACTTTACCGTCGAGATCTTTCACGCTTTTAACGTCGTTATTGTTGGCTTTCACCATCACTAACAGGCCGCTTTTGTAGTAGCCGTCAGAGAAGTCGATCGCTTTTTTGCGTTCGTCGGTAATAGTGATGCCAGCCAGCGCCAGATCAACGTTTTTGGTTTGCAGCGCCGGAATAATGCCGCTGAAATCCATGGGTTTCAGTTCGTAATCCAGCTTCAGTTCTTTTGCAATCGCCGCCCACAAATCCACATCAAAGCCGACGTATTTATCGCCCTGTTTAAATTCAAACGGAACGAAAGCGGTATCCGTCGCCACAACCAGTTTTTTATCCGCGGCATGAGAAGAAACCGCAAAAGCCAGGGTCAGTGCAGCCAGTGAAACTTTTAATACAGACTTCATAGCATTTCCTTTTTTTCTATCCACGGGACGATCCCCTGCGTGACATTCACATATATGAAAAAATCGTGCCAGTTTTACAACTCTTTGATTTTTCTAGGAGCGATGGAAACTTATTGCACGATTTGTAGGGCAATACTCTTAGGTTGCACTATTTCGGGGCACCAAAGTGGTGCGTTAAAATTGTGCTATCAACACAGCGATTATTTAGCGTAAATCCTGATGAAAAAACAATCTTTATGTAACGATTTTGTGATGGTGTTGATACAAATGATTTACCTTATCAGTCGGAAAGGGCTGATGGCTGCACTAAAAAGGTGCGTTGAGAGAGGCTACAAAAAAACGGCCTCCTGAACAGGAAGCCGCTTTTACTCATGCTTTGATTCTTCAGCAATGGATTTATTCGATATTGGCTTCAATAAACCACAGGAACTTATCCAGGTCGCGGGAAGCGGCGGTCAGGATGTCTGCGGTGTCGTCGTCTTTTGTCTCACCGATGGCTTTACGCACGTCGTTAGCGACAATCGCGTAACGGTCCGCCAGCTCTTTCAGGTGATCCTGAACGTTATGGATGTCCAGCGGGTAGCTTTTCAACGGGGTTTTGCTATTGATAACTTGAGTGGTGCCAAGAGCAACGCCGCCCAGCTGTACCGCACGTTCTGCCATGGTATCGAGATGATCAATCAGAGCGGTACGGAAGCCATCCAGCATTTCATGTACGGCAATAAAGTTAGCGCCGCGCATGTTCCAGTGCGCTTGTTTGGTGATTAAGGAAAGATCAATGAACTGGATAACCTGGCGATTCAGCAACTCAATTGTCGCTTTTTTCTCGCTGTCGGAGACATCGTTGCGGGTATAAAGCATATTGGTCGCTTTTGATTTGACTAATTTAGCGGTACTCATAATTTCATATCCTCTTGATGTTATGTCCCAGTAATTTACGAGACTAAGTATAGCACCAGCTATGTGTTCCGCTATTGCGGCTGTTCCTATCACACTAATAGCGCTAACAAGAGTGAAAAATAAAAAATGATATAAATTCAGTGTGTTATATATATAAATAAGAGCAATTCTTATTTATTTGCTTACCAGGAGTTTTCAGAATAAATATGCTTTTGTGTAGCCAGCAATATAAAGATGCAATGGATGAAGAGTAACGGAATATTTTGCATGGTTATGCATAACCATGCAAAATTGTAAAATTAATTAATATCTAATTCTTTTATTTTGCTCTCTTTGCGTACTGTCAGGGTGGAGCCCATTGACGCGGCAATGATAGCGCCGAGCGCCAACAGTTGTACCGGCGCTAATGTTTCGCCGAGGAAAATCATCCCGGAAATAGCGGCCATTGCCGGTTCCATACTCATCAGCGTACCAAAAGTTCGCGTCGGCAGGCGGGTCAGGGCAATCATCTCTAACGAGTAGGGCAGGGCGGTAGAGAGAATGGCGACCGCCAGACCCAGTGGAATAACCGACCAGTGCCAGAGTGCCTCTCCGGCTTGCACAGCGCCAATGGGCACGAAAATAAGCGCTGCAATAAGTGAACCGATCGCCACCGTAGCTGGGCCGTGTTCAGCGCCTGCACGCTGTCCGCTTAATATATAAATAGCCCAGCAGGCACCCGCACCAAGCGCCAGTGCACAACCGGTTAAATCAACATGAGAAACATCCTGATTCAACGGCAGCAGAAACCACAGGCCAAGCACCGCCAGCACAACCCAAATGAAGTCTACCGGACGACGAGAAGAGAACAGCGCCACCGCCAGCGGCCCGGTGAATTCCAGCGCTACCGCAATTCCCAGAGGCACAGTCTGAATGGCGAGATAAAAGAGATAGTTCATCCCTCCCAGCGATACACCGTAAAACAACAGGGGTAAACGTTGTTCTTTGGCAAAACGCAGCCGCCACGGCTTAAAGAACGTAATCAGAATCATCGTGCCCAGAGCCAGACGCAGTGCGGTAACTCCTGGCGCGCCTACCAGTGGAAACAGTGATTTTGCTAATGAGGCCCCACCCTGAATAGACGCCATGGCAACGAGCAATATTAATATCGGTAACCAGACCGGCATTTTACGTAATGAACCAGGCATCCTTTCTCCCATAAGTTTGTATAGTCAGGTAAAGCGTGGAGTTTACTGGATATACCCGAGGCTGGTTGAGCATTTGTTGAAAAAATTTTTCCCTGTTTTGACCAAAATGCGCCAGAATTGATGGATTCATCAGTCTGGTGATTAGGAATAATCTGGATGAATGATAGTGGGTATGTGCATAATATTTATGCAAAACACTAAAAAAATTGTTTAAATTTAGATGGATAGCGCTATATGGAAACGTTCTGTTACACGAAATAGCCCGTTAGACATCACAAATCGCAAAGAGTTTCCCATTAATTTTTGATATATTTAAAGCTTAGGACTTATTTGAATCACATTTGAGGTGGTTATGAAAAAAATTGCATGTCTTTCAGCACTGGCCGCAGTTCTGGCTTTCACCGCAGGTACTTCTGTAGCTGCTACTTCTACCGTAACTGGCGGTTACGCTCAGAGCGACGCTCAGGGCAAAATGAACAAAATGGGCGGTTTCAACCTGAAATACCGCTATGAAGAAGACAACAGCCCGCTGGGTGTGATCGGTTCTTTCACTTACACCGAGAAAAGCCGTACTGCAAGCACCGGTGATTACAACAAAACTCAGTACTATGGCATCACTGCTGGTCCGGCTTACCGCATCAACGATTGGGCAAGCATCTATGGTGTAGTTGGTGTTGGCTATGGTAAATTCCAGACCACTGAATTCCCGGCTTACAAACACGACACCAGCGACTATGGTTTCTCCTATGGCGCAGGTCTGCAGTTCAACCCGATCGAAAACGTTGCTCTGGACTTCTCCTACGAGCAGAGCCGTATTCGTAGCGTTGATGTAGGCACCTGGATTGCCGGTGTTGGTTACCGCTTCTAATCATTTCGGTGATATAAAAAATCCGCCTCTCGGGGCGGATTTTTTTGTCTTAAGATTTGGGGTCGAAAAGGTCAGTTCCGAGATGGTTATAATCCACCTTTTGTAACTGGAAGTTGGTGATGTATATCGGCCCGGCATTCTTTTCGGAAATAAACGGATAGTTGATGTTAATTTCCTTCGCTTTGATCCCTGTCCACTGAGAGAAAAAACCTAAGAAATCATTGGCTGAACGGCGGGCTTTAATCACCTTGTGCGCTTTATCGTCGCTGGAAATGACCATAAAAGGAACCTGGAAATTTTGCTGGTATTTATCGTCATGGGCCAGATATTGCACTTCTTTTCCGCGTTCTTTAAAGGCCAGGCCGTGGTCGGAAAAATAGACCATAGAGAAACTGCTACCGCTGTTGCGCAATTGGTCGTACAACTTACGCAGTAAATCGTCCGTTTGCGTCATGGTGTAGAGATAACAAGACGTTTCTTTCGATTGCACAAAGGTTTCATATTTGCCTTGTGTCCGGTCGCAGGCCTGCGGATGCGAGCCCATCAGATGTAAAACTATCAGTTGCGGTTGCGAATGTTCTTCCGCCAACACTTGAGCGGTCATTTTCAGTAACGCTTCATCTCTGGTGTTCTTATCCGCTTCAAAATCACCATCTTTCAGGAATTGCACTTCATCCGCACGTTTGGCGATACTGGCAATAGCTGTATCGTATTCACCAATTTGTCCCTGATTAGAAAACCACCAGGTCTGAAAGCCTGCGCGGTTAGCCAGAGTCACAAAGTTATCCTGAAACTGTGGTTTACCGTCGACCACGCGGTTAAGCGTTAAGCCGAGCGATTTTTGCGTTGAGCCACTGGCAGCAATGTAATCAGCAAAAATCAAACCGTTAACGCTGCTGGCAAATGGAGTATTGTTCCAGTGACCGCCAAAGGCGCCGAGGGCATCGCGACGTGCACTTTCGCCAATGACGACGACATAGGTTTGATATTTGGGTTTAACCGCAGTGACCGTCCAGGTATCTTTCATTCCGGCAAGTTTCGCCATCCGTTCTTGCTCTTCAATCACCTCGTTATTGTTGACGATGACATCCTTAGCAAAACGAAATACCGGATACCCCGTATCTTTGAGTTTAAATACGCCGCCCCAGGCCAGGTTCTGAAGCGGGGCGACAAAAAAAGTGGCCACGCTGAATACCAGACACAGGCTGTCGAATTTATTCCAGCATATTTTTTCGCGCTCTTTTTTTCGCCTGACGGCAATCACGCCGAGCGCAAAAATAAATAACCCGATCAGATAGCTATACCACGGAAAAATGGTCAGGATTTCGGTCGATTCTTCCATATTGGTGGAATGCAATGCCAGCAATGTATTGAAGTTAGGAGCACCATAAGCCTGACCAAAAGGAAAATAACAGGCCGCGACCAGCGAACTAATGCCCACCAGAACTTTTTGCACGCGAGGCAATGTCCGCCACAGCAAAAGCAAAATAGCCGTAAACGCGGCGGTGTAGAGCAAACTGAAGGGATAACCTAAGCCGAGATTAATTAATAGCGACTGTAAAAAGTAGAACGCAGTCCACGGGCTAAATACCCGGCTACGGGTAACAAGTGATTCTTTGAGGGTTAAATTCATATGCCACTATCGTAACAAACGCCATGTGCTCACCCTGGCGTCAAGGGTCAATACCTGCAGAGTGCGTGAAGAGGGGAAGGGTCCGCATCCGCGAGCCGCAATATACGCAGGGCTGCAAGAAGATAGAGCGAGCGACTGCTCAGGTCAACTGCTGATGTGGAAATCTTTTGCGAAGAAGATAGCAAATCCGACAAAAAGCGGCGCTTTTCAATCAACATCATACTGTACCTGCAATACACAGGAGTGAAGCGGCGTACCGCGACGCCGCTATTTATCGGAAGGTTTATCCTGCTGTGGCTTGTTGTTGACCATATCGCACAACATAGAAAGCAGCATTAACCGTACTTTAAAGGGAGAGTGAGTAAACACGTGCATACACCTCTTGAATTCGTTCATAAAACCTCCTGACTTGCTAATCCCGCCGATCCATGAGGGATGATTGCATTACATACAGATATAGCACAGGCTATATTATATAGCCATTGCTAAAACGTTAAATTTTTGTGCCTTAGCAACTCTGGTTTACAATGTGCGCATGTAATGAGAACGCTATACATGCGTCACCATAATTAATGAGGAAGCATCATGAGTCGTCGCGCAGGTACGCCAACAGCAAAGAAAGTGACGCAGTTAGTGAACGTGGAAGAGCACGTTGAAGGGTTTCGTCAGGTCAGAGAGGCACATCGGCGCGAACTTATCGATGATTACGTTGAGCTAATTTCTGATTTGATAAGAGAAGTCGGGGAAGCTCGTCAGGTCGATATGGCCGCTCGCCTTGGGGTTTCGCAACCTACAGTGGCCAAAATGCTCAAGCGGTTAGCCACTATGGGATTTATCGAAATGATCCCCTGGCGCGGCGTGTTTTTAACGGCGGAAGGGGAGAAGCTGGCGCAGGAAAGCCGCGAGCGGCATCAGTTAGTCGAAAATTTCTTGTTGGTGTTGGGGGTTAGCCCGGAGATCGCTCGTCGCGATGCGGAAGGTATGGAGCACCATGTTAGTGAAGAGACGCTGGAGGCATTTCGTCTGTTTACCCAGAAACACGGTGCCAAATGAGTCTTCCCTTTTTACGCACCCTGCAAGGCGATCGTTTTTTTCAGTTATTAATTATCGTTGGTATTGGATTAAGTTTCTTTGTTCCCTTCGCGCCTGAATCCTGGGCTGGCGCTATTGACTGGCACACCATCATTACCTTAAGCGGTTTGATGCTGCTGACGAAAGGTGTCGAGTTAAGCGGTTATTTTGATGTGCTGGGGCGCAAAATGGTGCGCCGCTTTGCGACCGAACGTCGACTGGCGATGTTTATGGTACTGGCGGCGGCGCTACTGTCTACGTTTCTGACCAACGATGTCGCACTGTTTATCGTTGTCCCGCTGACCATCACGCTAAAAAAGCTGTGTGCGATTCCGGTTAACCGGTTGATTATTTTTGAGGCGTTAGCGGTGAACGCCGGATCGCTGCTGACGCCAATAGGTAATCCGCAAAATATTCTTATCTGGGGACGTTCTGGCCTTTCGTTTGTTGGTTTTATTGCTCAAATGGCGCCGCTGGCTGGGGCGATAATGCTGACGTTACTGGTGTTGTGCTGGTGTTGCTTTCCGGGCAAGCCTTTGCAATATCATACCGGTACGCAAATGCCGGAATGGCAACCGCGTCTGGTATGGAGTTGTCTGGGTCTGTATATCGTCTTTCTGGCGGCGCTGGAGTTGAAACAAGAACTGTGGGGACTGGCAATTGTGGCGGCGGGCTTTGCACTGTTGGCGCGTCGCGTGGTGCTTAGCGTTGACTGGACGCTGTTGCTGGTGTTTATGGCGATGTTTATCGACGTGCATTTACTGACGCAGCTTCCTGCTTTACAGGGCGTGCTGGGAAATGTGGGGCGTTTATCCGAACCCGGATTATGGTTGACGGCGATTGGTTTATCGCAAGTCATCAGCAACGTGCCGAGTACTATTCTTCTGCTGAATTATGTGCCGCCGTCTTTGTTACTGGCATGGGCGGTCAACGTGGGAGGTTTTGGTTTGCTGCCGAGCTCGCTGGCGAATTTAATTGCGCTGCGTATGGCGAACGATCGCCGCATCTGGTGGCGTTTTCATCTTTATTCGATACCAATGCTGTTGTGGGCGGTGCTGGTGGGATACGTTTTATTCGTTATGCTCCCGGCGGGGTAAGGTCTGACAAATTAAAAAGCGGATTATTAGTCCACCTCTGATTGTTGGTAATACGCGCTTTGTTCATGCCGGATGCGGCGTTAACGCCTTATCCGGCCTACAAAAACTTGCGGATTCAATATATTGCAGGTTCTGCGTAGGCCTGATAAGCGTAGCGCATCAGGCAATTATGTATTGCTATCAGTAGTTTCAGGCGGACTATCAGTCCGCCTTTTGCATTTTAGTCAGAGAAGATTAATTCAGACGAACCGGCATCCCGGAACGGTTTTGAATAGCCTGATCCAGGACAACCTGGTCCACATCGGGCTGACTGGTCACTGCTTGCACACTCTTCGTCAGGGTAATTGGTACAATTTCCTGACCTTCAAACTGGGCTTCAGTGGTAGACAGCGGGTTATGGACTTCAATGTAACGGCTGCCGTCAGGCTCAGTGGTTGCTTTCACTGGCTCATCAATGAACTGTACGCGAGTACCAACAGGCACTTTCTCGAACAAGAATTTGATATCTTCGTTACGCAGACGGACACAACCATGGCTTACACGCAGACCGATACCGAAGTTGGCGTTGGTGCCGTGGATAGCGTACAGACGACCGATATACAGTGCGTACAGACCCATCGGGTTATCCGGGCCTGCCGGAACGACAGCCGGGAGCGGTTCGCCTGCTGCACGGTATTCTGCATGCATTTTGGCGGTTGGCGTCCAGGTCGGGCCTGCTTTCTTACGCTCTACTTTGGTGGTCCAGTTAACAGGCGTGTCTTTGCCTAACTGACCAATCCCGATCGGCAGCACGATAACGGTGTTGGTGCCTTTCGGATAGTAGTACAGACGCATCTCTGCGCTGTTAATCACAATTCCTTCATGAACAGTGTCTGGCAGGATCAACTGCTGCGGAATGTTCAGTACGGTGCCGCCTTTTGGCAGGAAGGTGTCCACGCCCGGATTAGCTTCCATCATGTTGGAAAGGCCCATCTGGTACTCGGCGGCAAAATACTCCAGCGGCTGAGTGTTACCTTCAGGGATGGTGATCACCTGATTCTGACCAACCAGGCGACTTCCGTCGGTTGGCAGAGGATAAGTTACCGCAGAGGCGGTACTGCAAAAGCCGACAACAGCGAAGGCCGCTGCGAATAACGTTTTCAATTTCATGTTCATGTTAAGCGAGATTTCGTGCCTGGCAGGCCATTAGGTTGAGAATATTAGAGTATTGGAAGCGCATTATATGTTCATTCCAGCTAACAGTGAAATCAGATGTGTACGAAATCACATTTTTTGCCTTTAACTTGAGTGTAGTCCTTACGCGGCGAACAGGATCTTAATTCAGACTTGTGGCATAATACGCGGTTTGTCATATCTCTTTTCAGGATACGCCTGTGTTAGTTTCCAGTAACGTCACCATGCAGTTCGGCAGTAAGCCGTTGTTTGAAAACATTTCCGTCAAATTTGGCGGCGGCAACCGTTACGGCCTGATTGGCGCCAACGGTAGTGGTAAATCCACCTTTATGAAGATCCTCGGCGGCGACCTTGAGCCGACGCTGGGCAACGTTTCTATCGATCCAAATGAGCGCATTGGTAAATTGCGTCAGGATCAATTTGCCTTTGAAGAGTACACCGTGCTGGATACGGTGATCATGGGGCATAAAGAGTTGTGGGAAGTGAAGCAGGAGCGCGACCGCATCTATGCTTTGCCGGAAATGAGCGAAGAAGATGGCTATAAGGTAGCCGATCTGGAAGTGAAATACGGCGAAATGGACGGTTACTCTGCGGAAGCTCGCGCCGGTGAACTGTTGCTTGGCGTGGGTATTCCAGTGGAGCAACACTACGGCCCGATGAGCGAAGTTGCGCCTGGCTGGAAGTTGCGTGTGCTGCTGGCGCAGGCGTTGTTTGCCGACCCGGACATTCTCCTGCTCGACGAACCGACCAACAACCTGGACATCGACACCATTCGCTGGCTGGAGCAGGTGCTGAACGAGCGTGATAGCACCATGATTATCATTTCGCACGACCGTCACTTCCTTAACATGGTTTGTACCCACATGGCGGACCTGGATTACGGCGAACTGCGCGTTTACCCGGGCAATTACGATGAGTACATGACGGCGGCGACTCAGGCGCGTGAACGCCTGCTGGCCGATAACGCCAAGAAGAAAGCACAGATTGCCGAGCTGCAATCCTTCGTTAGCCGCTTTAGCGCCAATGCCTCGAAATCACGTCAGGCGACTTCGCGCGCGCGTCAGATTGATAAGATCAAACTGGAAGAAGTGAAAGTCTCCAGCCGTCAGAACCCGTTCATCCGCTTTGAGCAGGATAAGAAACTGTTCCGTAATGCACTTGAAATAGAAGGGTTGACCAAAGGGTTTGATAACGGTCCGCTGTTTAAAAATATCAACCTGCTGCTGGAAGTGGGGGAAAAACTGGCCGTACTGGGCACCAACGGCGTTGGTAAATCCACACTGTTGAAAACGCTGGTGGGCGATCTGCAACCGGACAGCGGCACCGTAAAATGGTCTGAGAATGCGCGCATCGGTTACTATGCGCAGGACCACGAATATGAGTTCGATAATGACCTGACGGTATTCGAATGGATGAGTCAGTGGAAGCAGGAAGGCGATGATGAGCAGGCAGTGCGTAGCATTCTCGGTCGTTTACTGTTCAGCCAGGACGATATCAAAAAGCCTGCTAAAGTGCTCTCCGGTGGCGAAAAAGGTCGTATGTTGTTTGGTAAGTTAATGATGCAGAAACCGAATATTCTGATCATGGACGAACCGACCAACCACCTGGATATGGAATCCATTGAGTCGCTGAACATGGCGCTGGAACTGTACCAGGGCACGCTGATTTTCGTTTCTCATGACCGTGAGTTCGTTAGCTCGCTGGCGACGCGTATTCTGGAAATTACGCCAGAACGTGTGATCGACTTTAGCGGTAATTACGAAGATTACCTGCGTAGTAAAGGAGTCGAGTAAGTTATTATCAGTAGCCCTGATATGCTCAGGGCTACTGAAACTGATGACAAATACAAAATTGCCTGATGCGCTACGTTTACCAGGCCTGGCAGTGTGTCGCAATGTATTGAATCTGCAAAATTTTGTAGGCCGGATAAGGCGGTCACGCCGCATCCGGCATAATGGCGTGCATTTTCTCAATAAACTGAATTGGCAATTATCAAAGAGTAAACGGCGGTTTATTTTCCAGCACTGCCTGAATCACATTCAGCGCGCCTTCATGATTATTATCATCGGTAGCGTAACGGGCGATTTTTTTTATATTTTCCGCGCCATTGTCCATGGCAAAAGAATAACGCGCCATTTTAAGCATCTCTGCGTCATTACCGCTGTCACCAATGGCTACCACATTTTGCGGCGACAGATCCCAGCGTTTTAATAAACGCGATATGCCATTTGCTTTATGTAAGCCAGGAATAATCAAATCGATAAAGCCAAAACCGCTGGTGACGGGTTTCATAATGCCGTCGAGCGCCACGTGCAGTTTGTCGATCACTAACGGGATTTGTTCGTCCGGCAAATTGAGCGAAAACTTGAACAGCACGTCATCAATCTCCTGATAATCCTTTACAGGTTTCAGACGATGGTAGTGTTTTGCCATCAATGCAACGAATGATTCCGGTGCATTCTCGCTGACGTAAGCACTTTGCAGACCACAGGCGACAAAATTCAGTTGTTTATCTTTCAACAACTCACCAATGACAATTTGTGATTCATGTCGGGTGAGTTCACCGTGAAAAAGCTGCTTACCGTGTTCATAAACCAGTGCGCCGTTTTCCGCCACAAAAGAGATCTCATTCTTTAGTTCGGGAAAGAAGGAAATGAGTTGGTAATACTGGTTACCGCTGGCGACAACGAACTCAATATCGCGTTTTTTCAGTTCCTGATACTGCGCCATAAAACGTGTCCGATTGTACGTTTTGGCGTCGTTAAGAAAAGTACCGTCCATATCTGTGACGATAACTTTTACGCTCATAGGTGTGCTCCTGGCTCGAAAATGAAACCGTAACAGTGTAATAACAATGTGACGCAGAGCACAAATTATATTTCGAATGAAAGTGAGAGTAGAATTGACGATGTGAATGACTTAGCCCGGCGACAGCCGCCACCGGGCGGAAGGTTTACAGCATATGTTCGGTACGGGCGATGATGTCGTCCTGGGCTTCCGGTGACAAAGCAGTAAAGAAAGCGGAATAACCCGCTACGCGCACGACCAGATCGCGGTATTGATCAGGATGTTTTTTGGCATCCAGTAATGTTTCGCGGGAAACGATGTTGTACTGAATATGCCAACCTTTATGCACTTCAAAGAAGGTGCGTAGCAGGATCATCAGCTTCTGCTTGTCAGATTCATTCTCCAGCGTCGCCGGGTTCAGTTTCTGGTTGAGCAACACGCCACCGAGAATTGATCCGGTAGGCAGTTTCCCCACTGAGCCAATGACCGCCGTTGGGCCGAGATGGTCAGTACCGGAGGCCGGGCTCGCGCCTTCTGCCAGCGGAGTATGCGCTTTACGTCCGTCCGGTGTTGCCATTGTCTGCGCGCCAAACGGCACGTTAGCGGAGATGGATGACGTACCCGCATAATAGTTACCGCCGATCGGGCCACGACCGTAGCGTGGGTTATGGTACTGCTTCAGCTCGTCGATATAGGTCTGATAAGCGCGAGCCAGCAGCGTATCGACAGTATCATCGTCGTTGCCGTATTTCGGCGCGCCGTTAATCAAACGCTGACGCAACTGCTCGTGGGTCAGGCCGTCGAAGTCTTCCGCCAGTGCGGCAGCCAGCTGTTGCTGACCAATCGCGCCTTGTTCAAACACCAGTTTCTTCACTGCCGCCAGACTGTTGCCGAGGTTGGCGATACCGACTTGCAAGCCAGACACCCAGTCATACTTCGCGCCGCCTTGTTTGATACTTTTCGCTCGCTCAATGCAGTCATCCACCAGCGCTGAACAGAGAATATCGTGCACGTTCTCTTCCAGCATGGTGTCGACGACATATTCGATTTCGATTGATTTACGCGTGTAGTAACGGATTTGTGTATCCCATGCGTCCATCACTTCATCGAAGTTGTTGAAATTACCCGCCGACAACGCTTTTTCTTGCGGCAGGAACACGTTGCCGCTGGTGGCGTCGCGACCGCCTTCCAGCGCTGCCAGCATCACGCGGGCGAAGTTGATAAAGCTCATGCCGGTGCAGCGATAGCCCCATTTACCGCCGACTGCGGTTTCGATACAGCCAATTGCCGCGTAGTCGTAAGCGTCCTGCGGTTCAATACCGAGTTTAATAAATTCCGGGATGACGATTTCGTCGTTGTTGAACGCGGGCATCCCGAAACCGCAACGAATCACTTGTACGCAGGCATCGAGGAAATCGTTGCTCATTCCCGCGTGGTAGCGCACGCTGAGGTTAGGCTGAGTGGAACGCAGGCGGCCGCAGGATTCGAGGATCGCATAAGAAAGTGGATTCACCGCGTCCATCGGCTGACCATCAACCAGATTTTGCCCACCAATGGTAACGTTCTGGTACAGCGGACTACCGGCAGAGGCTTTCGAGTGCGAGCCGGAGCGGATCTTGTTCACTTCCAGCAATTTCAGCCAGCAGCTATGCAGTAATTCGATGGCGTGTTCGCGATCCAGTGTCTGGTTGAGTTCAACGTCCCGGCGATAGTATGGATAGAGATACTGGTCCATACGACCAAACGAAACGGAGTGACCGTTGGATTCGATTTGCAAAATCAACTGGATGAAATAGCACAGTTGCAACGCCTGCCAGAAAGTCTGCGGCGGCTGGTGGGCGATAAGATCGCAGTTTTCTGCTATCGTCAGCAGTTCATCGCGACGGCTTTCGCGGGTTTCGGTCGCGGCCATTTCACGCGCCAGGGCAGCGAAACGTTCAATGTGTTCACTGACTGCCACCAGCACGATATCAATGGCTTTCAGGAACTGCTCGCCGTGCAGATCTTCCAGCACCGTCAGGTTGATACGCGAGCGACGCTCCGCTACTTTCTCGCGCAGACCATCAAGCCCTTTTTCCAGCAGCAGCGGGAAATTAACCGCCAGGTGTGCATCACCGGAGGTCATATTGCCTTCCGCTTTAATGATGCCGGTCGCCAGCAGACCTTTTTGCTCATCGGTAAACATGCCGTAACAGCGATCCTGTACGGTCTGACCGCGCCACCACGGGCACACGTCATGCAGAACGCGTTTGTTCTCTTCGCTCACCGCAAAACCAGCGCCGGGGCGATCCGCCAGATCATCAATCTCTTTTTCGATCCACGACACGGTATATTCCGGGAAGATCGGCGCGGCGCGAACTTCGCTGGCCTGGTTGCCGATGATCAACTCATCATGTTTGATCCAGATGGTGCGATTCGCCAGGTGATGGGCCAGCGCCAGCGCGCGACGTACCGGGATCGGCTTATTGAGATGTTGTTGATACATCTCGGTATAGTGCTGCGCGCGCTCGGTACAGACCGGCGGTTTAACAATATGCACCAGCGCATTTTTGTGCGCTTTAATGCGGTCGCTGAGCGTGTCCAGTTTCAGTGTGGTCATGGTTGTTATCCTCGTAAGGTCGCGGTTAACCCTTTCTGGCAGGCATACTGCTGGGCAAAGTCGAGCAGTTCTGGTGCATCAAGTGGTTTTTCCGGCGCGTCATAGGGCAGATTAAGTAAGTGATATTTGTTGATGCCCAGCGTGTGGTAGGGCAGGAAATGGATTTCGCCAACGTGCAGCTTATCGGCGGCAAAATCGGTAATGGCTTTCACGGAGGCTTCATCGGTATTAAACCCCTGAATCAACGGCACGCGGATAATGATTTTTTTGCCCGCTGCGGCGAGTTTTTTCAGATTATCCAGTACTCTGGCGGCGTTACCGTCGGTCCACTGTTTAAACGGCACATCGGCGACGTGTTTTAAATCGGCGAGAAACAGATCGATATAGGGCAGAGAAGGGACGATATATTTCCACGGCACATGCAGGCAAGTTTCTACCGCAGTATGAATACCAGCCTCGTGGCTGGCTTGCAGCAGCGCCGCCGCCAGTTCCGGCTGCATAAACGGCTCACCACCGGAAAGTGTTAAACCGCCGCCGCTGCGATCGTAAAACGGTTTATCTCGCAGAACGGTCGCCATGATCTCCTCAACGCTTTTCACTTCTCCGCAGACGGTTAACGCCTGTGTCGGGCAGCAGTCGGTTAACGCCGTCAGATGCTCCGGGGTTAACTTTTCCCGATGAATAAGCAAACCACTCAGCGCGCGCTCAATCACTTCCGGCGCGGCCTTAGCGCACAGCTCGCAGCCTTCCAGACACAGACGTGCGTCATACAGCAGATCCTGCGTCCGGGCGCGGCTTTCCGGGTTCTGACACCAGCGGCAGCCCAGTGAGCAACCTTTAAGAAAAACAACCGTGCGGATGCCGGGGCCGTCATGGGTCGAGTAGCGCTGGATATTGAAAATCATAGATGCCTCTCTTTTTCGTTCAAACATTAAAATGCTTTCGAATGAAAGTTTGATTGATGTGCATCAACTGTTCAGAGAGTTTTCTCGTGATAGTCTTTTTTCAGACAAAAAGTACATTTTGAGGATGGCTATGGAACTGTATCTGGACACTTCTGACGTTGCTGCGGTGAAGGCGTTGGCACGAGTTTTCCCGCTGGCGGGCGTAACCACTAACCCGAGCATTATCGCCGCAGGTAAAAAACAGCTGGACGTTGTGCTGCCGGAACTTCATGAGGCAATGGGCGGGCAGGGGCGTCTGTTCGCACAGGTAATGGCGACAACCGCCGAAGGGATGGTGAATGACGCACGTAAACTGCGTTCTATTATTGCGGATATCGTGGTTAAAGTACCGGTGACCGCCGAGGGGCTGGCAGCGATTAAGATGCTGAAAGCCGAGGGTATTCCGACGCTGGGCACGGCGGTGTATGGCGCAGCACAAGGGCTGCTGTCGGCGCTGGCGGGCGCGGAATATGTTGCGCCTTACGTTAATCGTATTGATGCTCAGGGCGGAAGTGGTATTCAAACCGTGACCGATTTGCATCAGTTACTAAAAATGCATGCGCCGCAGGCGAAAGTGTTAGCTGCGAGTTTCAAAACCCCGCGTCAGGCGCTGGACTGCTTACTGGCAGGATGTGAATCAATCACTTTGCCGCTGGATGTCGCGCAACAGATGATTAGCTATCCGGCGGTTGATGCCGCAGTAGTGAAGTTTGAGCAGGACTGGCAGGGGGCTTTTGGCAAAACGTCGATTTAACAGGGCGTTCTGCATCCTCATAAATTGATTATGACTTGGTGGGGGGCGCCGATGCCTGTCGCATCTTATCATACCGGGAAATCTGCGCCCGAAGCGTAGACCGGATAAGGCGTTCACGCCGCATCTGGCGCCCGGAGCAAATGCCTGATGCGACGCTCGTCGCGTCTTATCAGGCCTGGGGCGGCAATTACTGCCCGCACACCTCGCACCCCGGATTACGCATCAGTTTCATTTCGCGGAACTGGCAGGTCATTGCATCGTACAGGACAATTTTGCCGCTGGCGGGTTTGCCATAGCCCGCCAGTAGTTTAATCGCTTCCATTGCCTGTAATGAACCAATCACCCCAATCAACGGTGCCATCACACCCGCTTCCACGCAGGTTAGTGAGTTTTCACCGAACAAACGACTAAGGCAGCGATAGCAAGGCTCAGCGTCCTGCCAGGTAAAGACGGTTACCTGGCCTTCCATGCGAATTGCCGCGCCGGAAACCAGCGGCACCTTCGCGACAAAACACCCGGCGTTCAGTTGATTACGTACCGCAACGTTATCCGTACAGTCGAGCACCAGATCGTGTTTTGCAATCATCGCAGCAAGTTCTGCGTCATCAAGCAATGCATTCACTGGCGTAATAATGATGTGGGGATTGATTCGCGCCAGCGCGTCACGTGCGGATTCAACCTTAGGTTGCCCGATCGTGGCGTCGCTGTGCAGCGTCTGGCGTTGCAGATTCGAGAGCGAAACCGTGTCGAAGTCGAGCAGCGTCAGGTTGCCGACACCGGCGCTTGCCAGATATTGCGATGCCGCGCAGCCGAGACCACCCAGCCCGACCACCAACACGCGAGAATCTTTCAGCGCTTCCTGACCGTCAAAATCAAAACCACGCAGGATGATTTGTCGGTTGTAGCGCAGCATTTCCTGATCGCTGAGTTCTGCCATTACACGCCTCCGAACAACGCGTTAAACGGTTCGACTTCTACCCATTCGCCTGCTTCAACATTGCCGCGATCGCGTTCCAGCACGATAAAGCAGTTGCCGAGGCTAAAGGAGCTAAAAATATGTGACCCCTGATGCCCGGTGGTGGTGACTTCCAGTTCACCGTTCGCATTGCGTTGCAGTACGCCGCGTTGAAAATCAAGACGACCAGGTGATTTCTTCAGATGAGAAGCCGTGCGCACACGCTGGCGCGGCGGCAAGCCACTGGCGGTATTGCCGCTTAATTTCGCCAGCAACGGTTGCACCAGTTGATAGAACGTCAGTGTCGCTGAAACAGGGTTACCTGGCAGGCCGCAGAACCAGCTATTGCTGAGCTTACCGAACGCGAACGGTTTACCTGGTTTAATCGCCAGTTTCCAGAAGGTAATTTCCCCCAACTCTTCAAGAATCGTTTTGGTGTAGTCCGCCTCGCCCACAGAAACGCCGCCGGAACTGATCACCACATCCGCCTGGTTGTCGGCTTCAATAAATGCGGCGCGCAGGGCATGGGGATCATCGCGGATAATCCCTAAGTTGATGACCTCGCAACCCAATTGCTCAAGCATCAGATGCACCGCTAAACGGTTGGTATCGTAGATTTGGCCGTCACCCAGCGGCTGGCCTGGCAACTGTAACTCATCACCGGTGGAAAATAGCGCTACGCGAACTTTGCGAATGACCGGAATTTCGGCAATCCCCAGTGAAGCGATTACTGGTAGTTCGGCGGTGGTCAGACGAGTACCTGCCGGGAAGACAACAGCTCCTGCAGAAATATCTTCACCACGGCGACGAATATTTTGCCCGTGGCAAACATCGGCGGTAAAACGAATTCCCTCTTCAGTTTGTTCAGTCTGTTCCTGCATCACCACGGCTTCACAGCCTTCCGGCACTGGTGCTCCGGTCATAATACGGATGCAGGTGCCAGTGGGCCACTCGCCGTGATACGGTTGGCCGGCAAACGACTTGCCTGCAACGGGCAGTGGCTTTCCGGTGGCGACATCGGCTAAACGTACTGCGTAGCCGTCCATTGCGGAGTTATCAAATCCGGGGACATTGAGCGGCGAAACGACATCGCTTGCCAGAATACGACCAAAGCACTGTACCAGCGGCAGTGTTTCCTGTGCAGTCAGAGGGACAACGCGAGAAAGTATCTCGCCAAGCGCGGCGTCGAGCGGCATCAGTCCGGTGGTAAATTCCATGAAAATACTCCTGGGGGCTAAATCGAATTTGCCTATTATGTCAGAAAAACGTCACGGACTGTATGCTACCTCGGTCGTAGTGCAGTCCCTGCCTTTACATGCCACATACATCTTTCTATATTCAAAAATTGAATGAATAATTCTCAAAAATTCTGATATTTATAACAAAAGTGGCGCACCTCTCTTAATGGATAAATACTATGGGCAAAGCAGTCATTGCAATCCACGGCGGCGCAGGCGCAATCAGCCGCTCGCAGATGAGCTCGCAACAGGAATTACGCTACATTGAGGCGCTGTCCGCCATTGTTGAAACTGGACAGAAAATGCTGGAGGCAGGAGAAAGCGCGCTGGATGTAGTGACGGAGGCCGTGCGTTTGCTGGAGGAGTGTCCACTGTTTAATGCCGGTATTGGCGCCGTCTTTACGCGTGATGAAACCCACGAGCTGGATGCTTGCGTGATGGATGGCAACACTCTGAAAGCGGGGGCGGTGGCGGGCGTCAGTCATCTGCGTAATCCGGTTCTTGCCGCCCGGCTGGTGATGGAGCAAAGCCCGCATGTCATGATGATTGGCGAAGGGGCAGAAAATTTTGCGTTTGCTCATGGCATGGAGCGCGTCTCGCCGGAGATTTTCTCCACGCCGTTGCGTTATCAACAACTACTGGCAGCTCGCGAGGAAGGGGCAACGGTTCTCGACCATAGTGGTGCGCCACTGGATGAAAAACAGAAAATGGGCACCGTGGGGGCCGTGGCGTTGGATTTAAACGGCAATCTGGCGGCAGCCACGTCCACGGGCGGAATGACCAATAAATTACCTGGACGAGTGGGCGATAGTCCTTTAGTTGGCGCAGGTTGCTATGCCAATAACGCCAGCGTTGCTGTTTCATGTACCGGAACGGGCGAAGTGTTCATTCGCACGCTGGCGGCGTATGACATTGCCGCGTTAATGGATTACGGCGGGTTAAGTTTGTCGGAGGCCTGTGAGCGGGTGGTGATGGAAAAACTTCCGGCATTGGGCGGCAGCGGTGGATTAATCGCTATCGACCACCAGGGCAACGTCGCTCTGCCGTTTAACACCGAAGGGATGTACCGTGCCTGGGGTTATGCAGGCGATACGCCAACCACGGGTATCTACCGCGAAAAAGGGGACGCCGTTGCCACACAGTGATGAACTTGATGCCGGTGATGTGCTGGCGGTTGATAATCTCAATATTGCCTTTATGCAGGACCGCCAGAAAGCGGCGGCGGTTCGCGGACTCAGTTTTCGTTTACGACGTGGCGAGACGCTGGCGATTGTCGGGGAATCTGGTTCCGGCAAGTCAGTCACTGCGCTGGCGCTGATGCGTCTGCTTGAACAAGCTGGCGGTCTGGTGCAGTGCGAAAAGATGCTGTTGCGACGGCGAAGCCGTGAAGTGATTGAACTTAGTGAGCAGACTTCCACGCAAATGCAGCGCGTACGCGGCGCGGATATGGCGATGATTTTTCAGGAACCGATGACATCGCTGAATCCGGTATTTACCGTTGGCGAACAGATTGCCGAGTCTATCCGCTTGCATCAGAACGCCAGTCGCGAAGCGGCGATGATAGAGGCGAAGCGGATGCTGGATCAGGTTCGCATCCCTGAATCACAGACTATTCTTTCGCGTTATCCCCATCAGATTTCCGGCGGAATGCGCCAGCGGGTAATGATTGCGATGGCGCTGTCGTGCCGCCCGGCAGTGCTGATTGCTGATGAACCGACTACCGCGCTGGATGTCACGATTCAGGCGCAGATCCTGCAATTAATCAAAGTATTGCAAAAAGAGATGTCGATGGGAGTCATCTTCATCACCCACGATATGGGGGTGGTGGCAGAAATTGCCGATCGGGTGCTGGTGATGTATCAGGGAGAAGCGGTTGAGACGGGGAGCGTCGAACAGATTTTCCATGCGCCGCAACATTCTTATACCCGTGCGTTGTTAGCCGCTGTTCCGCAACTCGGCGCGATGAAAGGGCAGGATTATCCCCGACGTTTCCCGCTGATATCACTTGAGAAACTGGCTAAACAGGAACGTCCCATCGAACAAAGAACGGTAATTGAGGGCGATCCTATTTTACAGGTGCGTAATCTGGTCACCCGTTTCCCATTGCGCAGTGGCGTGCTGAATCGCGTGACGCGGGAAGTACATGCCGTTGAGAAGGTTAGTTTTGATCTCTGGCCGGGCGAAACTTTATCGCTGGTAGGGGAATCGGGGAGCGGTAAATCCACTACCGGACGAGCACTATTACGTCTGGTGGAAACTCAGGGCGGCGAGATTATGTTCAACGGTCAGCGAGTTGATACCCTTTCACCTGGCAAGCTGCAGTCATTACGCCGCGATATTCAGTTTATTTTTCAGGACCCTTACGCCTCTCTGGATCCACGCCAGACCATTGGCGATTCGATTATGGAACCACTGCGTATTCACGGCTTAATGCGGGATGAAAAAGCTGCCGCACGTGTTGCGTGGTTGCTGGAGCGCGTTGGCTTGCTACCTGAACATGCATGGCGTTATCCCCATGAGTTTTCCGGCGGTCAGCGCCAGCGCATCTGCATTGCCCGCGCGTTGGCGTTGAATCCCAAAGTGATTATCGCTGACGAAGCCGTGTCGGCACTGGATGTCTCTATTCGCGGGCAGATTATTAACTTGTTGCTCGATTTACAGCGCGATTTCGGCATTGCGTATCTGTTTATCTCCCATGATATGGCGGTCGTTGAACAGATTAGCCATCGCGTGGCGGTGATGTATCTTGGGCAAATCGTTGAGATTGGCCCACGGCGCGCGGTATTTGAAAATCCGCAACACCCTTATACGCGTAAATTGCTGGCGGCAGTTCCTGTTGCCGAACCGTCAAGGCAGCGCCCACAGCGTGTGCTGCTGCCGGACGATCTTCCCAGCAATATTCATCAGCGTGGGGAAGAGGTTGCAGCCGTCTCTTTGCAACTTGTCGGACCAGGACATTACGTCGCACAACCACAATCAGAATACGCATGCTTGCGTAGATAACATTCAGGCGGAGAATAAAATGGCAAGAGCTGTACACCGTAGTGGGTTAATGGCGCTGGGTATTGCGACAGCGTTGATGGCATCTTGTGCATTCGCTGCCAAAGATGTGGTTGTTGCCGTGGGATCGAACTTCACCACGCTCGATCCGTATGATGCGAATGACACATTGTCGCAGGCAGTGGCGAAATCGTTTTATCAGGGACTGTTTGGTCTGGATAAAGAGATGAAGCTGAAAAATGTGCTGGCGGAGAGCTATACCGTCTCCGATGACGGACTGACATATATTGTGAAATTGCGTGCAGGCATTACGTTCCAGGATGGCACCGACTTCAACGCGGCGGCGGTGAAAGTGAACCTGGAGCGGGCCAGCGATCCGGCAAATCATCTTAAACGTTATAACCTGTACAAAAATATTGCCAAAACGGAAGTGGTTGATCCGACAACGGTGAAGATTACGCTTAAACAACCGTTTTCAGCGTTTATTAATATTCTCGCCCATCCGGCGACAGTGATGATCTCGCCTGCGGCGCTGGAAAAATATGGTAAAGAGATCGGTTTTCATCCGGTCGGAACCGGGCCGTATGAGCTGGATACCTGGAATCAGACCGATTTTGTGAAGGTGAAAAAATTCGCGGGTTACTGGCAGCCAGGATTGCCCAAACTGGACAGCATCACCTGGCGCCCGGTCGTGGATAACAATACCCGGGCGGCGATGCTGCAAACCGGTGAAGCGCAGTTTGCTTTTCCTGTTCCCTATGAGCAGGCGGCGCTGTTGGAGAAAAACAAGAATATCGAGTTGATGGCCAGTCCGTCGATTATGCAACGATACATCAGCATGAATGTCACGCAAAAGCCGTTCGACAACCTGAAGGTACGCGAGGCGCTGAATTATGCCATCAACCGTCCGGCGTTGGTGAAAGTTGCGTTTGCCGGCTATGCAACGCCTGCCACAGGCGTGGTACCGCCGAGTATCGCCTATGCGCAAAACTATAAACCGTGGCCTTATGACCCGGCGAAAGCGCGGGAGTTGTTGAAAGAGGCGGGATATCCTGATGGTTTCAGTACCACACTGTGGTCATCACACAATCACAGCACTGCGCAGAAAGTATTGCAATTTACTCAGCAACAACTGGCGCAGGTGGGGATTAAAGCCCAGGTGACGGCAATGGATGCCGGGCAACGGGCGGCAGAAGTGGAAGGCAAAGGACAGAAAGAGAGCGGCGTGCGGATGTTCTATACGGGCTGGTCGGCTTCGACGGGTGAAGCTGACTGGGCGTTATCGCCGCTGTTTGCCTCACAGAACTGGCCGCCGACGCTATTTAATACGGCTTTTTACAGCAACAAACGGGTGGACGATGATCTTGCGCTGGCGCTGAAAACTACCGATCCTGTGGAAAAAGCCAGATTGTATAAGGCCGCGCAGGATATTATCTGGCAAGAGTCGCCGTGGATCCCGCTGGTGGTAGAAAAACTGGTGTCGGCGCACAGTAAGAAGCTGACCGGTTTTTGGATCATGCCAGACACCGGCTTCAGCTTTGAAGACGCGGATTTGCAATAAGCAACGCAGGGAGTGGAATGCTTAATTACGTTATCAAACGTTTGCTGGGGTTGATCCCGACGCTGTTTATCGTCTCGGTGCTGGTGTTTTTATTTGTCCATATGTTGCCTGGCGATCCGGCGCGATTGATTGCCGGACCAGAAGCGGACGCCCAGGTTATCGGACTGGTACGCCAGCAACTGGGACTGGATCAGCCGATGTACATTCAGTTCTGGCATTATATCACCAGCGCCGTGCAAGGCGATTTCGGCCTGTCGATGGTGTCGCGTCGCCCGGTTTCCGATGAGATTGCCAGCCGCTTCATGCCTACACTGTGGCTGACTATCGCCAGTATGAGCTGGGCAGTGTTGTTTGGCATGGCGGCGGGGATTATTGCCGCTGTATGGCGTAACCGCTGGCCGGATCGATTAAGTATGACCATTGCGGTGTCGGGGATCTCCTTTCCGGCATTTGCGCTGGGGATGCTTCTGATTCAGGTTTTCTCTGTTGAACTCGGCTGGTTACCTACTGTCGGCGCAGACAGTTGGCAGCACTACATTTTACCCTCTCTGACGCTTGGCGCAGCGGTAGCGGCGGTGATGGCGCGCTTTACCCGCGCTTCATTTGTTGATGTTTTAAGCGAAGATTACATGCGTACTGCGAGGGCGAAAGGAGTCAGCGAAACCTGGGTTGTTCTCAAGCATGGGTTGCGCAACGCGATGATCCCGGTAGTCACGATGATGGGCTTACAATTTGGCTTTTTGCTTGGCGGTTCCATCGTGGTAGAGAAAGTTTTCAACTGGCCGGGACTTGGGCGATTGCTGGTTGATTCCGTAGAAATGCGCGATTACCCGGTGATTCAGGCGGAGATTCTGCTTTTCTCGCTGGAATTTATTCTTATCAACTTAGTGGTGGATGTGCTTTACGCCGCCATTAACCCGGCTATCAGGTATAAGTAAGGATGCGATTATTTAACTGGCGTCGTCAGGCAGTGTTAAACGCCATGCCACTGGTAAAACCTGACCAGGTGCGCACACCGTGGCATGAGTTCTGGCGACGTTTTCGCCGTCAGCATATGGCGATGTCTGCCGCAATGTTCGTTGTCTTGTTGATTGTGTTGGCGATTTTTGCTCGCTGGATAGCCCCTTACGATGCAGAAAACTATTTTGATTATGACAATCTGAATAACGGTCCTTCTTTACAGCACTGGTTTGGCGTCGATTCTCTGGGACGCGATATTTTTAGCCGCGTTCTGGTCGGCGCTCAAATTTCACTGGCAGCCGGCGTGTTGGCTGTTTTTATCGGCGCGGCGATCGGGACGTTGTTGGGCTTATTGGCAGGCTATTATGAAGGTTGGTGGGACCGGCTGATCATGCGTATTTGCGACGTGCTGTTCGCGTTTCCCGGTATTCTGCTGGCTATCGCTGTTGTTGCGGTGTTGGGAAACGGCATTGCCAACGTGATTATCGCTGTCGCAATTTTCTCCATTCCGGCATTTGCCCGACTGGTGCGCGGCAACACGCTGGTGCTGAAACAGCAAACCTTTATTGAATCGGCGCGCAGTATTGGCGCCAGCGATATGACCATTTTGTTGCGCCATATTCTGCCGGGAGCCGTTTCTTCTATCGTGGTGTTCTTCACCATGCGTATTGGTACTTCGATAATCTCCGCCGCCAGCCTGTCGTTTCTTGGCCTGGGCGCACAACCGCCGACCCCGGAGTGGGGAGCGATGCTCAATGAAGCGCGCGCAGATATGGTTATCGCACCGCACGTAGCGGTTTTCCCTGCACTGGCAATCTTCCTGACCGTGCTGGCGTTCAATTTGCTCGGTGATGGATTGCGTGATGCTCTGGACCCTAAAATAAAGGGATAGTCACGGTTGAATATTGGTTAAAGGGGTAATGACCTCACAGGAAATTATTGCCTTAAGCAAGTGTTGTATCTTTCTACCAATTTTGTAGAATCAGGAAATTTGGTAAATATACGATTGTAATAGTCTATTTATTCAGCAAGCCAGCGTGCTGATTGTTATTTTGTTACGTGTATTAACATGCTTAGTTTATACGAAAAAATAAAGATAAGGCTGATCATTTTATTTCTATTGGCTACGCTGTCATTTATTGGCCTTTTTTTTGTTATCAATTATCAGCTAGTCTCAGATCGGGCGGTGAAACGTGCTGATACCCGCTTTGAACTTATTCAAAAGAACTTAGGGTATTTTTTTTAAGATATCGAACGCTCGGCTTTGACGCTAAAGGACTCGCTGTATCTGTTGAAAAACAGTGAGGAAATTAAACGTGCCGTGATTCTAAAAATGGAAATGATGCCATTTTTAGACTCCGTGGGGATGGTACTTGATGATAATAAATATTATCTTTTCTCACGGAGAACAAATAATAAAATTCTTGTTTATCACCAGGAGCGAGTTAACGGGCCGCTTATTGATGAGGCAGGGCGAGTTATTTTTTCCGATTTTAATCCGTCGCAGCGTCCATGGTCTGGGGCTTCGGATAAGTCAGTTAGTACCTGGAATCAGGCATATAATTGTTTTGATCGTCCAGGGAAAAAATGCATCTCATTTACTTTGCGTATTAACGGTAAAGACCGTGATTTGCTGGCGGTTGATAAAATTCATGTCGACTTAAACTGGCGATATTTGAATGAATATCTTGATCAAATCAGTGCGACTGATGAAGTGCTCTTTCTGAAGCAAGGTTTAGAGATTATTGCGAAAAATCAACTCGCCCGTGAAAAGTTGATTATTTATAATAGCGAGGATAACTATAACATTATTGATTCAGTTGATACGGAGTATATTGCAAAAACATCAACTGTTCCTAATAATTCGTTATTTCAGATCTATTTTTATTATCCATCAGGGCATTTTTTTAATGCCTCAGATAAACTATTTTATTTGCCATTTGTTTTCATTATTGCAGTCTTGTTGGTTATCTATTTTATGACAACCAGCGTGTTCCGCAGACAATTTTCTGAAATGACTGAGCTGGTCAATACGCTGGAGTTTTTGCCAGACTCTACGGATCAAATGCAGGCGCTTAAAATCCGCGAAGGAGATGCGAAAGAGATTATCAGTATCAAAAATTCGATTGCGGAAATGAAAGACGCCGAAATTGAACGGTCGAATAAACTGCTGTCATTGATCTCCTACGATCAGGAAAGTGGTTTTATCAAAAATATGGCGATCGTTGAGTCAAATAATAATCAGTATCTGGCTGCCGGGATCATCAAACTGTGTGGACTGGAAGCTGTTGAAGCCGTGTTCGGTGTCGAAGAGCGTAATAAAATTATCAGAAAACTCTGCCAGCGAATTGCTGAGAAGTATGCACAATGTTGCGATATCGTGACATTTAATTCCAATACCTATCTTTTGCTGTGCCGGGAAAATGTACAGACATTTACCCAGAAAATATCCACGATTACTGATTTCGATGTTAGCTTTGGCTATCGTAATCTGCGAATACATAAATCTGCCATTTGTGAACCGTTAAAAGGGGAAAATGCCTGGAGTTATGCTGAAAAACTCAAAGTGGCGCTTTCCAGTATCCGTAATCATATGTTTTCTGAATTTATTTTCTGTGATGACGCAAAACTCCGGGAAATTGAAGAAAACATCTGGATTGCCCGTAATATTCGCCATGCAATGAAAAAGGGCGAGCTGTTTTTGGTCTATCAACCGATTGTTGATATTAAAAATCGCGATATTGTTGGGGCGGAGGCTTTGTGCCGTTGGAGCTCAGAGGAACGAGGGATTATCTCACCCTTAAAATTTATCACTATTGCTGAAGATATCGGCTTTATCAATGAGCTGGGGTATCAAATTATTGAAACGGCGATGCGCGAGTTCAGAGCGTTTAGTCATCATGTAGAGCTTAAGCATGATTTCTTGCTGCATATCAATGTTTCGCCCTGGCAGCTAAACGAACCACTCTTTCATGAACGTTTTACAACCATCATGAAAGAGCATGAACTGAAAGCCAAAAATATCTGTATTGAGATCACGGAAACGGTGATCGAACGAATTAATGAGCATTTTTACTTTAATATTGAACAATTGCGCAAACAGGGAGTTCATATATCGATCGATGACTTTGGTACAGGTCTGTCTAACCTGAAACGTTTTTATGAAATTAACCCTGACAGCATAAAAGTAGATTCACAATTTACCGGTGATATTTTCGGTACCGCAGGAAAAATTGTGCGCGTTATCTTCGATCTGGCCCGCTATAACCGGATTCCAGTAATTGCAGAAGGCGTTGAGAGCGAAGAAGTTGCGCGAGAACTAATCAAATTAGGATGTGTTCAGGCCCAGGGGTATCTGTACCAGAAGCCGTTGCCGTTCTCTGCCTGGGACAGAAGTGGAAAATTAGTGAAAGAGTAGTATAAGTATGTCCAGAATCAATAAATTCGTACTTACAGTCAGTCTGCTGATTTTTATTATGATTTCAGCAGTTGCCTGCGGGATCTACACTCAAATGGTAAAAGAACGAGTGTATGGCCTGAAACAGTCCGTTATTGATACTGCTTTTGCGGTGGCGAATATTGCGGAATATCGACGCAGTGTGGCAATTGATCTCATCAACACATTAAGCCCTACAGAAGAACAACTGTTGATGGGGTTGCGTACAGCCTATGCTGACTCGATTTCACCCTCTTATTTATATGATGTTGGCCCTTATCTGATTTCCAGTGATGAGTGTATTCAGATCAAGGAGTATGAGAAGAATTATTGCTCAAATATCATGCAGGTTGTTAAGTATAGACATGTTAAAAATACGGGGTTTATCTCTTTTGACGGTAAAACTTTCGTCTATTATCTCTATCCGGTTAACCACAACCGTAGTCTAATATTCTTGCTCGGGCTGGAACGATTTTCTTTATTGTCAAAATCACTGGCCATGGATAGTGAGAACCTGATGTTCTCTCTGTTTAAGAATGGTCAGCCGGTTGTCGGTGATGAATATAATGCCAAAAACGCCATTTTCACTGTTTCGGAAGCGATGGAGCATTTCTCTTATTTACCGACCGGTTTGTACGTTTTTGCTTATAAGAAAGATATTTATTTTCAGGTCTGCGCGCTGATAATTTTCTTTGCTGCTCTGGTGGCGATTATTTCGGGTACCAGTTGCCTCTATCTGGTACGTAGAGTGATCAACCGTGGCATTGTTGAGAAAGAGGCTATTATTAATAACCATTTTGACCGGGTATTAGATGGTGGTTTTTTTTTCTCGGCTGCGGATGTCAAAAAACTCTACAGTATGTATAACTCGGCATTTCTGGATGATCTGACCAAGGCAATGGGCAGAAAATCTTTTGACGAAGATTTAAAAACTCTGCCGGAAAAAGGCGGTTATTTGTGCCTGTTTGACGTCGATAAATTCAAAAACATTAACGATACCTTCGGTCATTTGCTGGGCGATGAGGTGTTGATAAAAGTGGTGAGGATCCTCAAAGCGCAGATTCCGCTGGATAAAGGTAAAGTCTATCGCTTTGGCGGCGACGAATTCGCGGTGATTTATACTGGAGGCACTCTGGAAGAGTTACTATCGATTTTAAAAGAAATCGTCCATTTCCAGGTGGGGAGTATTAATTTAAGTACCAGTATCGGCATCGCGCACACAAATGAGTGTACGAGCGTCGAACGCTTAAAAATGCTGGCGGATGAGCGGCTGTATAAAAGTAAGAAAAACGGCAGGGCGCAGATTAGCTGGCAGTAGTGTTTTGAAGGAAAGGCCGCTCCTCATGTTCTTCAAACCAGATTTCTGCTTCTGTACGCACGCCTTCATGGCGATCGTTTAGCATGATTGTCAGAATGGCCCGGAGCTCTGCAGAATCATAACCTTGCTGATTAATAGCGAATGCCGCCCAGTCGCGAACATCATCATCGGTATCGTGAAGTAGCGCGATGAGCGGCGGCAATAACGAATCATCGCGCAGACAACCAATGGCAAAAGAGACGGAGAAGCGGATGCCAACATAAGGCGAATTAAATGCGAAGTGACAACGGTTCGCTAAAAGAGGCCAGTATTCTGTAAGCCCGATGCATCGATGCCCAAGAGCCGTGATGGCGCTAGCCCGCACGGTAGCTGTAGGATCGTTTGCTGCTACGTCATCAAGCTGCTGCATTATCAGCGGAATTTCGCTTTCTGTGGTTTTCAACTGGCCAAGCAAGTGGCAGGCAGTGTCCCGAGCCTTGAAATTTGCTTCCCGGAGCATCCGGTAGGCGACGGCGAGCGTATCATCATAAAGTGGAGTGTTTTCGCTGCTGCCAAACATTAGCCATCCAGCTGCCGCGTAACGAATTTTGGGATTGTTCGCGTACAAATGATGATATAAACCGTCTTTATCCAGCTTTCGGCAAAATTCAAATGCTGCAGATTCCTGATTTTCCTTACGACGGCGATATTTTTCGTCCATTTTTCATCCCTGTTAGTGGTAGTGCCGCCGGCACCCGGCAGGCGGCATAACGACATCTTAAACCCGACTTCCCCACAAATCATACTCGTCGGCATGTTCGACTTTCACACGCAGGATGTCGCCTGGCTTAACGTGGGTTTCGCCGTTGAGATAGACTGCGCCATCGATTTCTGGCGCGTCTGCCATGCTGCGGCCAATCGCGCCTTCTTCGTCCACTTCGTCGATGATAACCAGAATTTCACGGCCGACTTTCTCTTGCAGGCGTTCGGCGGAAATCTGCTGTTGCAACTGCATGAAACGGTTCCAGCGTTCCTCTTTAACCTCTTCCGGTACCTGATCCGGCAGTGCATTGGCATCAGCACCTTCAACCGGGCTGTATTTAAAGCAGCCAACGCGATCCAGACGGGCTTCTTTCAGGAAGTCGAGCAGCATCTGGAAATCTTCTTCCGTTTCGCCCGGGAAACCGACGATAAAGGTTGAACGCAGAGTCAGCTCCGGGCAGATTTCACGCCATTGTTTGATGCGAGCCAACTGGCGATCTACTGAACCCGGACGCTTCATCAGTTTGAGAATACGCGGGCTGGCATGCTGCAATGGAATATCCAGATATGGCAGGATTTTGCCTTCGGCCATCAGCGGGATAACGTCATCCACATGCGGGTAAGGATAAACGTAGTGAAGACGCGTCCAGATCCCCAGTTTCGATAACTGTTCACACAGACTGACCATGCTGGTTTTTACGGGTTCGCCGTTGTGGAATCCAGTACGGTGTTTGACATCTACGCCATACGCGGAGGTATCCTGGGAGATAACCAGAATCTCTTTTACGCCAGCATCGACCAGACGTTTGGCTTCGCTTAATACTTCGCCAATTGGGCGACTTACCAGATCGCCGCGCATTGACGGGATAATGCAGAACGTACAGCGGTGATTACAGCCTTCGGAAATCTTCAGATAGGCGTAATGGCGCGGCGTCAACTTAACGCCTTGTTCCGGTACAAGACTAAGGAATGGGTTGTGTTTCGGTTTGGGGACGTAGTGATGAACGTGCTCCAGAACCTGTTCGTAGCTATGAGGTCCGGTGATTTCCAGCACTTTCGGGTGGACTTCACGGATCTGATCTTCTTTTGCCCCCAGACAACCGGTCACAATCACTTTGCCGTTTTCATTCAACGCTTCGCCAATGGCTTCCAGTGATTCTTGCACCGCACTGTCAATAAAGCCGCAAGTGTTGACGATCACCATATCCGCGTCGTCATAGCTCGGTACTACATCGTAACCTTCAGTACGCAGTTCGGTCAGAATGCGCTCTGAATCGACGAGGTTTTTCGGGCAGCCAAGGGAAACAAAGCCGATTTTCGGCTGGGGAGTTACTTTGCTCATAGCTTAAAAAATATTCAGTTATGGGAATAGTCAGGGCAGGGATTCTACAGAGTTCTGGATAAAATTTGTATCGTAATCTCATGTGCTGGAGGACGCGAAGAAAATGTAAATGTTGTTAATGAGAGGTGAATAATTGATCCCGAGCAGCATTTAGTACAAAAAATGACCATACTATTAAATTGCACCATAGCTACAAGAGGAGGAACGAAGTATGTTCGTTGACAGACAGCGGATCGATCTGCTTAACCGGCTAATCGACGCAAGAGTTGACCTCGCCGCATATGTGCATCTGAGGAAGGCCAAGGGATACATGTCCGTCAGCGAAAGCAATCATCTGCGAGATAACTTTTTTAAACTGAATCGCGAACTGCACGATAAATCGCTGCGGTTGAATCTACACCTGGATCAGGAAGAGTGGAATGCTCTTCATCATGCTGAAGAAGCATTAGCGACAGCCGCAGTATGTTTGATGAGTGGGCACCATGACTGCCCGACTTTTATTACCGTCAACGCCGATAAGCTTGAAAATTGTCTGATGAGCTTAACGCTGAGTATCCAGAGCCTACAGAAGCATGCGATGCTTGAGCAGGCCTGAAAGCTAAGGGGGAGAGGGCGTCTCCCCCTTTAATTTAGCTAACGGGGATCATTACGACTTTACGCACCGCAGGGCGCTCGGTGAGTTGCTGATACCAGCGTTCCAGATTTGGACGCGGTGTCCAGGTCAGTCCAACGTTGAGCAAATTGTAGATAAACGGCGCAATGGCAATATCACCTACCCCAAATTCATCGCCAGAGAACCATTTCACTTTTGCCAGTTCTGCATCAAGAAGAGCAAACAATGCATCGCACTCTTTGTAACTGGCATCGATGGCGGCTTGATCACGCTTTTCAGGTGGCGTTCTGACTAATCCCATCAGGATCCCGCGATGGGCATTGCTGAGCGTCTGGTTTGCCCAGTCCATCCACTTTTCGGCTTCTGCGCGACGAGCCGGTGAGTCGATCCACAAACGTTTTTGCCCGTACTGTGCCGCAAGGTAACGGACAATCGCGTTTGATTCCCAAAGAATTAAATCACTTTCGTCATCACGCAACAGCGGCACCAGTCCGTTGGGATTCATTGCCAGAAAATCGGCATCGTGGTTAACCCCAAACTCACGACCGGCCAGAATTTGTTCATAAGGCAGTTCCAGTTCTTCGAGTGTTAACAATACCTTTTTCACGTTAGTCGAGTTATTCCTACCCCACAGCGTAATCATAGTCCCCCCTTTTATACAGGCAGCCACAGGCTGAGCAGGACTTTGATGGTGAAGTAAAGTTAACTTTTAAGCAACAGCTGGCAAAAAAATGACGGCAGAAGCAGCGAAGCGGCAGGATATTGCATAAACTTTAAAAACTTTACCAACTTACGGTTTCTTTAAGTTTGTGTGTGCGTTATTAATCACCGGACTTATCATACGGCGATATAACGTATTTTTTTTGAATGGATACTCGGGTGGCATTTATGACGCAATACTCCTCTTTCCTTCGTGGTCTTGCAGCGGGTTCTGCACTTTTATTCCTTTTTGCCCCAACGGCATTCGCGGCGGAGCAGACCGTTGAAGCGCCGAGCGTGGATGCGCGTGCATGGATTTTAATGGATTACGCCAGCGGTAAAGTGCTGGCGGAAGGCAATGCGGATGAGAAGCTGGATCCCGCGAGCCTGACTAAAATCATGACCAGTTATGTGGTTGGACAGGCACTGAAAGCCGATAAGATTAAACTCACCGATATGGTGACGATCGGCAAAGATGCCTGGGCGACAGGAAATCCGGCGCTTCGCGGCTCGTCGGTGATGTTCCTCAAGCCAGGCGATCAGGTTTCTGTTGCTGATTTGAATAAAGGCGTAATCATCCAGTCCGGTAACGATGCTTGTATTGCGCTGGCTGACTATGTCGCGGGCAGCCAGGAATCATTTATTGGATTGATGAATGGTTATGCGAAAAAACTGGGGCTGACAAACACCACTTTCCAGACGGTGCACGGGCTGGATGCGCCGGGACAATTCAGCACCGCGCGCGATATGGCATTGCTGGGTAAAGCGTTGATCCACGATGTGCCGGAAGAATACGCCATTCATAAAGAAAAAGAGTTCACTTTCAACAAAATTCGTCAGCCTAACCGTAACCGCCTGTTGTGGAGCAGCAATCTCAATGTTGATGGTATGAAGACCGGTACTACGGCTGGCGCTGGCTATAATCTGGTCGCTTCGGCTACCCAGGGTGATATGCGTCTTATCTCGGTGGTGCTGGGGGCGAAAACTGACCGTATCCGTTTTAATGAGTCCGAGAAATTGCTGACCTGGGGCTTTCGCTTCTTTGAAACCGTGACGCCGATTAAACCTGATGCCACTTTTGTAACCCAGCGTGTCTGGTTTGGTGATAAGAGCGAAGTGAATCTCGGTGCTGGCGAAGGGGGATCCGTGACGATTCCGCGCGGACAACTGAAAAATTTAAAAGCCAGTTACACGCTAACGGAACCACAGCTCACAGCGCCGCTGAAAAAAGGTCAGGTTGTCGGGACCATTGATTTCCAGCTTAACGGCAAATCCATTGAGCAACGTCCGCTGATCGTGATGGAAAATGTGGAAGAGGGCGGATTCTTTGGTCGGATATGGGACTTTGTGATGATGAAATTTCATCAATGGTTCGGCAGCTGGTTCTCTTAATCTTCAGGTAACCGGATGACGCGTTAACGTCATCCGGTCATGTATTATGAGTACATCAACTTCATACGCTGTGCTTGCGCGTACTTCACATATTCATCTTCCGGGCAGCAATCGCTAACGACGATATCAAAGCGCTTCAGGTCCCCCATGCGTGCCGGACGAACTTTGCCAAATTTACTGTGATCGACAACCAGGACATGCTTTTGCGCCATCGACATCGCCCAGTGTTTTACCGGCAACTCTTCCAGGTTAAAACAGGTTGCCCCTTTACTGATATGCACTCCGGCAGCGGAATAAAAAGCGATATCCGGGCAGAAATTATTCAGGGTTAGCTGAAAATCGATCGGTTTGAAGATAGCGTTGCTGGCGTGGAATTCTCCGCCGCAAAGAAACGCCCGGCAATGAGGTTTCTCTTTCAGAGCCAGAAAGGTATTGAGTGAGTAACAAATCGCCGTGAATGGCGTTTCATCATCTATTGCTTCAATAATCCATGGCGTGGTGGTTCCACAATCAAAAAAGAGAGTCTGATCGGGCTCTACCAGCGTTGCAGCCAGTTTTGCCGCCCGACGTTTTTCTTCCACCAGGCGAGATTTTTGATCGCTTAACAGATAATGGCTGGCGCTGCGCGGTTCCAGAACGATATAACCACCGAGTAAAACGACAGGCGCGCTGTGGTTATTCAAGTCACGACGAATTGTCATTTCCGAAACCCCGAGCAGGGCGGCGGCGTCCTTAAGGTGTAACTTATCGCTGCGTTTTAATTCCTGGAGCAAGTGCCCGATACGCTCTTCGCGACGTGTTTCCATAATCCCTCTGAATAGTTATTAAAGCGAGCCGCGTAATACTACACTTTTTACTATAAATCAGTCACGCACCCAGCCTTTGCGGATTGGTAAAGCAAAGCAGAAACGATACCACGATTGCAGATGCTGGTAGAGTGTTAACCCCGCCGCCTGCCAGATAATCTGGGCGCTAAGGCAGCCAATCATACCTGCCAGCAAACCACCGAGCATGTCCAGAGGCCAGTGTACGCCAAGATAAATTCGCGACCAGGCAATAATTATCGCCAGAACCATCAAGACTGCGCCAGACCACAGGCGATGCCAGCATAGAAACGCCAGCGCGAAGGTGAAAATCACCGTACCGTGATCGCTGGGGAAAGAGTCATCCGCCGCATGATGTAAGAAGTTATAGCCGATATTCTCGGCAAATGGACGGTCGTGGGGAAACAGGTGACCCATTGTCCAGGAAACAAACAGGCTGACTGCCAGCGCGATGGCGATTTTTATCACCAGTTGTCGTTGAGCCGTAAGTCCCCACAGCCAAAGTACCACAGCCAGTAGCGGCACCACGGTAATCAAATCTTTAGCGATAAAAATCGCCAACGAGATCATCCACGGGGCCGAGTCTGGCGTCGCGTTAATAAGAGAGAATAGAGAAAGATTCAAATTTTCTAACATAACATCCAGACTTAAAAAGTGATTAATGGGGAGCCATCAGCTAACCGACGAGAATAAAGCGCGCGTTAAACAGGGTAAAGCGGCATTGTCTTATTTCTCTCAAACAGACTGGCTTGCAGCAGGTGATGGTAACGCGAAGAAATTAAATAAAGCTTAAAGAAAGAGTGGCTATATCAGGAATAATGTAAGAATGTGCTTAACTGGAGTTTCAGGTTCAAAATTTGCTTTCTCGGTAGCCGCGCTTTTATTAAACTTTGCGCGATTATTATTGGCGAAGAAATTGCATGCAAAATAGATTAGCTTCCGGTGCCAGACTTGGGCGTCAGGCGTTACTTTTCCCTCTCTGTCTGGTGCTTTACGAATTCTCAACCTATATCGGCAACGATATGATTCAACCCGGTATGCTGGCCGTGGTGGAACAGTATCGGGCGGGTATTGATTGGGTTCCGACGTCGATGACCGCCTATCTGGCTGGTGGGATGTTTTTACAGTGGCTGTTAGGGCCGTTATCGGATCGTATTGGTCGCCGTCCGGTAATGCTGGCGGGCGTGGCGTGGTTTATTGTCTCCTGTCTGGCGATATTACTGGCGCAAAATATTGAACAATTTACGGTACTGCGATTCTTGCAGGGCATTAGCCTCTGTTTTATTGGCGCTGTGGGTTATGCCGCGATTCAGGAATCTTTTGAAGAGGCGGTTTGCATCAAAATAACCGCGCTAATGGCGAATGTGGCGCTAATTGCTCCGCTACTCGGCCCGTTGGTGGGAGCAGCGTGGATCCATATGTTGCCCTGGGAAGGGATGTTTGTCCTGTTTGCGGTGCTGGCGGCGATCTCTTTCTTCGGTCTGCAACGTGCTATGCCGGAAACGGCGACGCGTATTGGTGAGAAACTGTCGCTGAAAGATCTTGGCCGTGACTACAAGCTGGTGCTGAAGAACGGTCGTTTTGTTGCCGGGGCTTTGGCGCTGGGATTTGTCAGCCTGCCGTTGCTGGCGTGGATCGCCCAGTCACCGATTATCATCATCACCGGCGAACAACTGAGCAGTTATGAATATGGTTTGCTGCAAGTGCCTATTTTTAGCGCGTTAATTGCGGGTAATTTGCTGCTGGCGCGTCTGACTTCACGCCGCACCGTTCGTTCATTGATCATCATGGGAGGCTGGCCGATTCTGATTGGTCTGGTTGTCGCTGCTGCGGCAACGGTCATCTCATCGCATGCATATTTATGGATGACGGCAGGGCTAAGTATTTATGCTTTCGGTATTGGCCTGGCGAATGCGGGATTAGTGCGTTTAACGTTGTTTGCCAGCGAAATGAGTAAAGGCACCGTCTCGGCGGCAATGGGCATGTTGCAAATGCTGATTTTCACCGTGGGCATTGAGATCAGTAAGCACGCGTATCTGAACGGTGGCAACGGTCTGTTTAATCTCTTTAATCTTGCCAACGGGATTTTGTGGCTATTGTTGATGGTTATCTTTTTGAAAGATAAACGGATCGGAAATTCACGCGAAGGATAAAAAATGCCTGAGTGCGCAGAGTACTCAGGCATTTACGCATTAATGGTGATGGTCGTCGATCTGATGTTCGATAACCATCCCTTCGCCTACGCTGGCGAGGTGGCGAACATATGGATGTGGACGGTAAGCCGGAGCTGGCGTAGGGGCCACATATACTGTTTGCGGCACGGTGGTGACGCTGACGGCTTGCGGCACATTAACGGAGTCAGGAACCACGACCACTTTGTATCCGCCTGGCACATCGACGGTGACACTTTGCGCCATTGCTGCACCAGTAAAGCTCAAAAGAAATACGCCCAACAGTAGACAATTCTTCATAATCATTTCGCCTGAAATAATCCAGAGGGTTAATTTCTGCGAATTATGCGACCTTCATTCTGGCATTGTGTTGCCGGGCGTGCTGCCGTTTTATTGATTAAATGGCGCTTCGTGTTTAAGAACTTTATCGATCACGTCCAGTACGCCTTCGTGGTTATTAGACCCTGCGCGGTATTTTGCCGCTGCAACTACGGCACTGCCGGCATTTTCCATTGCAAAGCTATAGCCGGCCTGGCGCAACATCTCTATATCGTTGCCGCCATCGCCAAAGACCACCACTTCGCTGTCGTCAATTCCCCAGAGCTTTTGGAGTTGACGCAGGCCATTGGCTTTATGTACGCCAGGAATAATCAGATCGATACTACCGTTGCCGGTATGTACCGGCACCATAATATCGCCAATCGAATCATGTAATTCTTTTTGTACTTGTGGAATTAGTTCGTCGGAGAGATTCAGGCCAAATTTAAAGAAGATATCTTCCAGATTGTCAAAGTTATCGACGTATTCCAGTCGGTGATAATACATCTCTGCTACGGCTTTCATTTCGTCGTTATACTTTTTCAGGGTATAGGCGCTATTTTTACCACAGGCGATGATTTCAACCTCCGGGCGCGTCAGCAAATGTTTAACAATAGTGGTAAATGCCTCCTTAGACAGCTCGCCATTAAAAACATCTTTGCCTTCGCTCACTACCCAACCGCCATTTTCTGCCACAAAAGCAATTTCATCAGCAATGTCGGGAAAGAAAGAAATTAGCTGATAATATTGATTACCACTGGCGACCACAAAGCGGATACCTTGTGCTTTCATCTGCTGATACTGAGCCATAAACCGCTCACGGTTATAGCTTTTTTGATCGCTTAAGAAAGTACCGTCCATGTCTACTGCAATTAATTTAATGCCCATCAACTATTCTCCATCGCAGTTTGCGTTTTTATATCGGGTTTGGCGACAGCCCTGGCAATGATTGCCGCGAGTATGACCAGCGCCAGCACAACCAGCATTGCGCTACGTAATCCATAATGTTCGCCGAGATAGCCCAGCAGCGGCGGCCCGACGAGGAACGCCAGATAACCGGTCGTTGCCACCACGCTGACACGGGTTGGCGCATCGGGGCCGGTATCGCTGGCGGCCGAAATAGTCAGAGGGAAGCCCAGCGACGCACCCAGTCCCCAGAGAACAACGGAAACCCCGGCCACCCATGCGCTATCGACAAAAATAATCAGCCCGATCCCCAACGCTCCCATCAATGCACTGGCGCGCACAACGGCAACGCGACTGTAGCGGTCAATAAACCAACCACCGGTAAAGCGTCCTACGGTCATCCCTAGTGTGAAACCGGCGTAAATCAGTGAGCCGGAAGTAGGGCTAAAGCCGTGACCATCGACCATGAGTAATGGTAGCCAGTCGTTGGCGGAACCTTCGGCAAAGGCCATTGCCAGCACTACGACACCAATCAATAACAACTGAATGTCGCGATAAAAAGGCACGCCTTTTTCACCATGTTGTGCGCCATCGGCAGCATTTTTTCCCGTACCATCGGGTATTGCCTGAATAGCGATATAAATAGGCGTGATGCCAACCACCGCCGCCAGCAAAATGTGAATTGTTGCCGGAACACCGAAGGCCGTCAGCGCCATCCCTACACCAGCGCCTGCCAGCGTGCCCAGGCTATAAAAGCCATGCATCATTGGCAAAACTGTTTTATTCATTTCGCGCTCAACGGTGGCGCCTTCAACGTTTATCGCCACTTCTGCGGAACCAAAACTGGCCCCAAAGACGCCAAGACCAACGGCAAAGAGTACGGGCGATATCAACCAGAGCGCCAGACTTAATATCATCATCCCGAGCAGAGCGCAGGACATCGTGACACCAGGATGACGTTACGTGTTCCAAAACGTTTCACTAACCACGCCGAGCAGAGAATGCCGCTCATCGAACCGATCGACAGGCCAAAGAGGACACCACCCATCTCAGCGATAGATACAGAAAGAATATCTCGAATTGCGGGTGTACGGGTTGCCCAGGAAGCCATTAATAGTCCGGGTAAAAAGAAGAACATAAACAGCGCCCACATACGGCGTTTTAGTGCTTTGCGTGAAGAATTTGCTGTCATAGCTCACGTCAAAAAAGAGAAGGGAAGACAACATTAACAAGGTTGTGTACATTTGTACACAATTGCAAAGAGAGGAAATGACATGCGTCGCGCTAACGATCCCCAACGGCGAGAGAAAATCATCCAGGCTACTCTTGAAGCCGTAAAACTGTACGGTATACATGCTGTTACGCATCGCAAAATTGCCGTTCTGGCTCAGGTTCCGTTAGGGTCGATGACTTACTATTTTTCGGGAATCGACGAACTTTTGCTGGAAGCATTCAGTCGTTTTACGCAGACCATGTCCCTGCAATATCAGACTTTTTTTGATGATGTTAGTGATGCTTCCAGCGCTTGCCAGGCCATAACAGAGATGATCTACAGCTCGCAGGTGGCAACCCCGGATAATATGGAGCTGATGTATCAACTCTACGCTCTGGCCAGTCGGAAACCGCAATTAAAAACGGTCATGCAAAACTGGATGCAACGTAGTCAGCAAACCCTCGAACAATGGTTTGAACCAGAAACAGCCCGGGCGCTTGATGCGTTTATTGAGGGGATGACGCTGCATTTTGTTACTGACTGTAAGCCGCTATCGCGCGAGGAGATTTTGAAGATGGTGGCGCGGGTCGCGGGACTGGAGACAAATTTCAGGCAACAAAAAACCCATCAACCTTGAACCTAAATGGCGGGGTTGATGGGCTCCACAAAATGGGGACATCAAAGAAAAGCAGTGGCACTAATTAAGACTGATGCCCCGAAGAAAAGTTCTGCGCTTGTGCAAAAAAATTTCATTCTCAGGGCAACTTCAGGTTTATCCGAGTCCTGGCCACACCATTACAATGATTGTCCCCGCCAGCGTCAGTAGCACGTTAGCTATTGCATAGGTACCTGCATAGCCCAGCGCCGGGATATTACTGCGCGCAGTATCGCTGATAATCTCCATTGCCGGAGCGCAAGTACGTGCTCCCATCATTGCGCCGAATAACAGCGCGCGGTTCATACGCAGTACGTAAGCACCGAACAGGAAGCAGATAACCACTGGCACCAGACTGACAATCAATCCGGCAATTAGCATTTGACCGCCAATTGCACCAAGGCCGTTATTGATGCCGCTACCGGCGCTTAAACCAACGCCTGCCATAAACACCATCAAACCGAACTCTTTCACCATGCTTAAGGCACCCTGCGGAATATAGCCGAAGGTAGGATGGTTGGCGCGCATAAAGCCCAGCATAATACCGGCAAATAACAATCCGGCAGCATTACCCATGCCAAAGCTAAATGTACTGAACTGGAAAGTGATCATCCCAATCATCAGACCAATGACAAAGAATGCGCAGAATGCCAGCAAATCGGTAACCTGGCTGTGAATTGAGATAAAGCCAATGCGATCGGCGATGGTTTTCACGCGACGGGCATCACCACTGACTTGCAACACGTCACCTTTATTAAGCACCACGTTGTCATCGATTGGCATCTCTATCTGGCTGCGGATGACGCGGTTAAGGAAGCAACCGTGATCGGTCAATTTCAATTGCGCCAGACGTTTACCAACGGCGTTATGGTTTTTAACTACTACCTCTTCAGTGACGATACGCATATCGAGAAGGTCACGATCAAAAACTTCTTTACCGTTACGGAAGCTGGGATCGAGTCGGGCGTGGGCGTCAGGGTAACCGACCAACGCAATTTCATCCCCCATTTGCAGCACGGCATCGCCATCCGGGTTCGCCAGAATCCCATTACGGCGGATACGCTCGATATAGCAACCCGTTTGCCGATAGATGCCCAGTTCTCGTAGATTTTTGCCGTCGGTCCATGCAACCAGTTCCGGGCCGACGCGGTAGGCGCGGATGACAGGTAAATAGACTTTACGGCTGGCGTCGGTGTCCAGACCTCGTTCACGGGCGATCTGTTGAGCACTGGTCTGCAAGTCCTGATGCTGCAACTTCGGCAAATAACGCGCGCCGACAATCAGACTGACCAGACCAATTAAATAGGTTAACGCATACCCGAGGCTAAGATTATCCAGTGCCAGAGAGAGCTGCCTGCTTTCCATACCAGAATGGCGTAACGTATCGCCGGCACCAACCAGAACGGGTGTTGAAGTCATGGAGCCAGCTAACATCCCGGCTGTCAGGCCGATGTCCCAGCCAAACAGCTTACCCAGCCCTAAGGCGATCAGCAGCGCACTGCCGACCATTACCAGGGCTAACATTAGATAATTTTTCCCATCGCGAAAAAAAATGGAAAAAAAGTTGGGTCCGGCTTCGACCCCGACGCAGAAAATAAACAGCATAAAACCAAGATTCAGTGCGTCGGTGTTAATGCTGAAATGTTGTTGGCCTAATAACAGCGATACGACCAAAACGCCAATGGAATTACCCAGTTGGATTGAGCCAAGTCGTAATTTCCCGAGACACAGCCCAAGCGCGAGGACCACAAATAATAACAGAATGTAATTCCCATTTAACAATTCGGCGACGTTTATATTCACGGAGACTAACTTCTTGTTTACGAGTAAGCTGTTGAAAGAAATGGTAATTTACGATAATGTTTTTACCAGAACTCAGGGCGCAGATTCATTCAGCGCACCTAAACGATAGTAAAGCAACAATATATTTTACTAGTGTAATCACATTAGGTACCAGCGGCTATAAGAATTGCGTTGGCCTATATTAGCATGGAATGCGAAGCGGCTTTATCTTACTGAACGCCACACTGGCGAAAAATGTGTTCGATAGACGCAGTGTCAGGAGGAACGAGTGAAACATAAACAACGTTGGGCGGGGGCAATCTGCTGTTTTGTCCTTTTCATTGTGGTGTGCCTCTTTCTGGCGACGCATATGAAAGGCGCTTTTCGGGCTGCCGGGCACCCTGAAATCGGTCTGCTGTTTTTCATTCTTCCTGGAGCGGTTGCCAGCTTTTTTTCACAGCGTAGAGAAGTTCTTAAACCGCTGTTTGGCGCAATGCTGGCAGCACCGTGCTCGATGTTAATTATGCGACTGTTTTTTTCTCCCACCCGCTCATTTTGGCAGGAGCTGGCGTGGTTATTAAGTGCAGTCTTCTGGTGTGCGCTGGGAGCGTTGTGCTTCTTATTTATCAGCAATCTGTTCAAGCCACATCACAGAAAAAATCAATAAAGCCCTCAAACAGAGAGGGCTTATCCGGCGATCAGGCGTCAAGATTCTCTTTCACCCATGCGGCAAAATCGGTATAGCCGCCAATGTGTTGCTGATCAACAAAAATCTGCGGCACGGTTTCTACAGGCTTCCCGGCTTTCTGCTGCAAATCTTCTTTAGTGATCCCTTCAGCACGAATATCAACATACTGATACTGAAAATCATCACGTTCGTTGCTCAACTGCTCTGCCAGATCTTTCGCTCGCACGCAGTAAGGACATCCCGGGCGCCCAAAAATAACGGTTTGCATTGTTTCTCTCCTCACAGGTCTACATTTGTCATGATCACGCTAAAGCTTATTCGCTAAAAGTAGGTTTAGGCTGTTGCATTGATTGGCTAAAACTATGATTGATTAAAGCTATAACTGTTAAGCACAACGTAACGAAAGGTTTTAAACTGGCTATTCACTTTGTAGAGGGAAGCTTATGCGCGCGATGGGTAAATTGCCTAAAAGCGTGTTGATACTGGAATTTATCGGAATGATGCTGCTGGCGGCGGTGCTGTTATCGGTAAGCCACTACCTTACGTTTCCGGCACCGTTTGCTACGCCAGAAGCGCAAATTCTGATGATTTTTCTCGGTGTTTTACTCATGCTTCCCGCTGCCGCGGTGGTTATTCTTCAGGTGGCAAAACGACTTGCCCCACAATTGATGAACCATCCACCGGAATCTTCACGTTCAGAAAGAGAAAAAGATAATGACGTCAACCATTGAACTTATTTGCGGTCATCGCTCCATTCGCCATTTCACTGATGAACCAGTTTCTGCTGCGCAGCGGGAGGCGATTATTAACAGCGCCCGGGCGACGTCCAGCTCTAGTTTTTTGCAGTGCAGCAGCATTATTCGCATTACCGATCCCGCACTGCGTGAAGCCCTGGTGCCGCTAACCGGTGGGCAAAAACACGTTGCGCAAGCTGCAGAGTTCTGGGTTTTCTGTGCCGACTTTAACCGTCATTTACAGATTTGCCCGGATGCCCAGCTTGGTCTGGCTGAACAACTGCTTCTCGGTGTGGTTGATACGGCGATGATGGCGCAAAATGCGTTAACCGCGGCGGAATCGTTGGGATTGGGCGGAGTATATATTGGCGGCCTGCGCAATAACATTGAAGCGGTGACGGAACTGCTGAAATTGCCAAAGCATGTTCTGCCTCTGTTTGGTCTGTGTCTTGGCTGGCCGGCGGATAATCCAGATCTTAAGCCGCGTTTACCTGCCTCTATTCTGGTGCACGAAAACAGCTATCAACCGCTGGATAAAGACGCGCTGGCGCAATATGACGAGCAATTAGCGGAATACTACCTCACTCGCGGCAGCAACAATCGTCGGGACACCTGGAGCGACCATATTCGCCGGACGATTATTAAAGAGAGCCGTCCTTTTATTCTTGATTATTTACATAAACAAGGTTGGGCGACGCGCTAAATCGGTAATGCCGGTGTATGATACGCCGGCTTTTGGCCAGGTTGACAGAGAGGTACAGGGTGAAAATTGCCATATTGTCCCGGGATGGAACGCTCTATTCGTGTAAGCGGCTGCGTGAAGCTGCGATACAGCGCGGTCACCTGGTTGAAATTCTCGATCCGCTTTCTTGTTACATGAACATTAATCCTGCTGCGTCTTCGATTCATTATAAAGGGCGCAAGCTTCCTCATTTTGATGCAGTGATCCCGCGTATTGGTACCGCCATTACCTTTTATGGTACGGCAGCGCTGCGCCAGTTCGAGATGCTGGGCAGTTATCCGCTGAATGAATCCGTCGCCATTGCTCGCGCGCGTGACAAATTGCGCTCAATGCAGTTACTGGCGCGTCAGGGCATTGACTTGCCCGTCACGGGCATTGCACATTCGCCGGACGATACCAGCGATTTGATCGAGATGGTCGGCGGCGCGCCGCTGGTGGTCAAACTGGTCGAAGGCACACAGGGAATTGGAGTGGTGCTGGCGGAGACGCGGCAGGCGGCGGAAAGCGTGATTGACGCATTTCGCGGGCTGAACGCTCATATTCTGGTACAGGAATATATAAAAGAGGCGCAAGGGTGTGATATTCGTTGTTTGGTTGTCGGCGATGAAGTGGTTGCGGCAATTGAACGGCGAGCGAAAGAGGGCGACTTTCGTTCCAATTTGCATCGCGGTGGTTCAGCAAGTATTGCCAATATCACGCCGCAGGAGCGCGAAATTGCTATTAAAGCCGCGCGGACGATGGCGCTGGATGTTGCGGGGGTAGATATTTTGCGTGCTAATCGTGGACCGTTAGTGATGTAAGTGAATGCGTCGCCAGGTCTGGAAGGCATAGAAAAAACGACCGGTATCGACATCGCGGGTAAAATGATCCGCTGGATTGAACTTCACGCGACGACAGAATTTAGCCTTAAAACGGGCGGTTAATCGCAATATCGTTGTTGATCATGGTTTTGCCTGCGCTTTTTGCGTAAGCTGTGCCGGTCTTTTTATCGGAAGAGGTTGTACAAAATTATGACATCGCTGGTCGTTCCTGGTCTGGATACGTTGCGTCAATGGCTCGATGACCTGGGGATGAGTTTTTTTGAATGTGATAACTGTCAGGCGCTGCATTTGCCGCATATGCAGAATTTCGACGGTGTCTTTGATGCCAAAATCGATCTGATTGATAACACGATCCTGTTTTCTGCTATGGCCGAAGTCAGACCATCTGCCGTGTTGCCGCTGGCGGCAGATTTATCGGCTATCAATGCCAGTTCGCTGACCGTGAAAGCATTTCTTGATATGCAGGATGATAATCTGCCAAAACTGGTGGTTTGCCAGTCTTTATCTGTTATGCAGGGTGTGACCTATGAACAGTTTGCATGGTTCGTGCGCCAGAGCGAAGAGCAGATTTCGATGGTTATCCTCGAAGCCAATGCCCATCAACTGCTACTGCCAGCCGAGGATGAAGGGCAAAACAACGCGGCTGAAAACTATTTCCTTCACTGATAACTCCTTTTGATCTCGCAGTCGCTGTTGCAGTGGCTGCGTGTCGTAATATTTCCTGCTGAATTTAACCTTTCATTAAAGATTATTTCACTTGTATGGTGGCGAATTTGTTTTATCGCATAGATCAAATGCGAATAAAAATTTGCTAAATGCCGTTTTTTAATTACAGCTATAGTTTCAAACCCTGGCTAAAGTTATTCTTGCGAGGCTTTTATATAGCGAGCAATGCTGGCCGGGAGAGAGTTCTCTTTTCTTACACCGTGCCGATAAAGAATATGCACGTTTATTGCATATCTTTCAGTGTGACAATTTTTGTTCGTTTGTTAACGAACTTTCAGAAGGAAAGAGATATGGCTGCCTTAAATAAAAAATGGCTATCGGGTCTGGTTGCAGGCGCTCTGATGGCTGTCTCTGTCGGCACGCTCGCGGCTGAACAAAAAACACTTCACATCTATAACTGGTCTGATTATATCGCCCCGGATACGGTGGCTAATTTTGAAAAAGAGACCGGTATCAAAGTCGTCTATGATGTTTTTGATTCCAACGAAGTGCTGGAAGGTAAATTAATGGCGGGGAGCACGGGATTTGATCTTGTTGTTCCGTCAGCCAGCTTTCTTGAACGCCAGTTGACCGCGGGTGTGTTCCAGCCGCTGGATAAAAGCAAACTGCCAGAATGGAAGAATCTCGATCCAGAGCTGCTGAAGCTGGTGGCAAAACACGATCCCGACAATAAATTTGCCATGCCGTATATGTGGGCAACCACTGGAATTGGCTACAACGTTGATAAAGTCAAAGCAGTGCTGGGCAAAAATGCTCCCGTTGATAGCTGGGATTTAATCCTGAAACCAGAAAATCTGGAAAAACTGAAAAGCTGCGGCGTCTCTTTCCTCGATGCGCCGGAAGAAGTTTTTGCCACCGTGCTGAATTATCTCGGCAAAGATCCGAACAGTACTAAAGCGGATGATTACACCGGCCCGGCTACCGATCTGCTGTTAAAGCTGCGCCCGAACATTCGTTATTTCCACTCTTCTCAGTATATCAATGACCTGGCGAATGGCGATATCTGCGTTGCTATTGGCTGGGCGGGCGATGTCTGGCAGGCGTCTAACCGTGCGAAAGAAGCGAAGAACGGCGTGAATGTTTCCTTCTCGATTCCTAAAGAAGGAGCGATGGCATTCTTTGATGTCTTTGCCATGCCTGCGGATGCCAAAAATAAAGATGAGGCTTATCAGTTCCTGAATTATCTGCTACGCCCGGATGTGATTGCGCATATCTCCGACCATGTGTTCTATGCCAATGCTAACAAAGAAGCAACGCCGCTGGTGAGTGCGGAAGTGCGTGATAACCCAGGAATTTATCCTCCGGCGGATGTCCGCGCGAAGTTGTTCACTCTGAAAGTACAGGACCCCAAAATCGACCGTGTGCGCACCCGCGCCTGGACCAAAGTGAAGAGCGGAAAATAATCTGCTGAATCAGAAGCCGGACGGGAACAAAGCTCCTGCCGGCAATTCGCACCATCATGGTGCGCTTGCACACATTAAATGCCGGAGAGCAGCCGTGAATGACGTTATCTCTCGCCCGCAGGCGAAAAACCGTAAGGCGCTGACACCGCTATTAGAAATCCGTAATCTGACCAAATCTTATGAGGGGCAACATGCAGTCGATGATGTCAGCCTGACCATTTATAAAGGCGAAATCTTTGCACTGCTGGGTGCGTCCGGTTGTGGTAAGTCTACGTTGCTACGGATGCTGGCAGGTTTCGAACAACCCTCTATCGGACAAATCATGCTTGATGGTGTCGATTTGTCACAGGTGCCGCCTTATCTGCGGCCTATCAATATGATGTTTCAGTCCTACGCGTTGTTTCCGCATATGACTGTGGAGCAGAACATCGCCTTTGGTTTGAAGCAGGACAAACTGCCAAAAGCGGAAATTGCCAGTCGGGTCAATGAGATGCTCGGGCTGGTGCATATGCAGGAGTTCGCTAAACGCAAACCACATCAGCTTTCCGGCGGTCAACGTCAGCGTGTGGCGCTGGCCCGAAGCCTCGCCAAACGCCCGAAGTTATTACTGCTTGACGAACCGATGGGCGCGCTGGATAAGAAACTGCGTGACCGGATGCAGCTTGAAGTGGTGGATATTCTGGAGCGCGTCGGTGTGACCTGCGTAATGGTCACCCACGATCAGGAAGAGGCGATGACCATGGCGGGGCGTATCGCCATCATGAATCGTGGAAAATTTGTCCAGATTGGCGAGCCGGAAGAAATTTATGAGCATCCGACTACCCGCTACAGCGCTGAGTTTATTGGTTCAGTTAATGTTTTTGAAGGGCTGCTAAAAGAACGCCAGGAAGAGGGGTTGTTGCTCTATTCTCCGGGACTGGTACATCCGTTGAAAGTGGATCCTGAAGCATCCGTGGTAGATAACGTACCGGTACATGTGGCGGTGCGCCCGGAAAAAATCATGCTCTGTGAGGAATCTCCTGCCGATGGTTGTAACTTTGCGGTGGGGGAGGTGGTGCACATTGCCTATCTTGGCGATCTTTCGGTGTATCACGTTCGTCTGAAGAGCGGACAGATGATTAGCGCCCAGCTACAAAACGCCCATCGTTATCGCAAAGGTTTACCAACCTGGGGCGATGAAGTGCGCTTGTGCTGGGAAGTGGACAGTTGTGTGGTGCTGACGGTGTAAGGAGCAAAGATGAGTACACTTGAACCTGCTGCCCAGCCCAAATCGCCAGGCGAATTTAAGCTTTGGTTATCGCGGTTGCAAATGAAGCACGGGCGTAAACTGGTGATTGCGCTGCCCTATATCTGGCTAATCCTGCTGTTTCTGCTGCCATTTCTGATCGTCTTTAAAATAAGCCTGGCGGAAATGGCGCGCGCTATTCCCCCGTATACCGAACTGATGGAGTGGGCTGACGGGCAACTTTCCATCACTCTTAATCTCGGTAATTTCCTGCAACTGACCGACGATCCGCTCTATTTAGATGCTTATCTTCAGTCGTTACAGGTGGCGGCGATTTCGACTATTTGCTGTTTACTGATCGGCTATCCGCTGGCGTGGGCGGTGGCGCACAGTAAGCCCTCGACCCGCAATATCCTATTGCTGCTGGTGATCCTGCCGTCGTGGACCTCGTTTCTGATTCGTGTCTACGCCTGGATGGGGATATTAAAAAATAACGGTGTGCTGAATAATTTTCTGCTGTGGCTGGGGGTTATCGATCAACCGCTGACCATTCTGCATACCAACTTTGCGGTTTATATTGGCATTGTTTACGCCTACGTGCCGTTTATGGTGCTGCCGATTTACACTGCGTTGATTCGTATTGATTATTCGCTGGTGGAAGCCGCACTGGATCTCGGTGCACGGCCGCTGAAAACGTTCTTTACCGTGATTGTGCCACTGACCAAAGGCGGGATTATTGCCGGATCGATGCTGGTCTTTATCCCGGCGGTCGGCGAGTTTGTGATCCCGGAACTGCTTGGCGGCCCGGACAGCATCATGATTGGTCGCGTGCTGTGGCAGGAATTCTTCAATAACCGTGACTGGCCAGTGGCTTCGGCGGTGGCGATCATCATGTTGTTGCTGTTGATCGTACCGATAATGTGGTTCCACAAGCATCAGCAAAAAAGCGTGGGAGAACACGGATGAATAATTTACCGGTTGTTCGTTCACCCTGGCGGATTGTGATTTTGCTACTGGGCTTCACCTTTCTTTATGCGCCAATGCTGATGTTGGTTATCTATTCGTTTAACAGCTCGAAGCTGGTGACGGTGTGGGCAGGCTGGTCAACGCGCTGGTACGGCGAGTTATTGCGTGATGACGCGATGATGAGCGCGGTTGGTTTAAGTCTGACAATCGCTGCCTGTGCGGCGACGGCGGCGGCGATCCTCGGGACTATTGCGGCGGTCGTGCTGGTACGTTTTGGGCGGTTTCGCGGCTCAAATGGCTTTGCCTTTATGATAACCGCACCGCTGGTGATGCCGGATGTGATCACGGGCTTGTCGCTGTTGTTATTGTTTGTCGCGCTTGCGCATGCTATCGGCTGGCCAGCGGATCGCGGCATGTTGACCATCTGGCTGGCGCATGTCACCTTTTGTACGGCTTATGTGGCGGTGGTTATTTCTTCGCGACTGCGAGAGCTGGATCGCTCTATTGAAGAAGCCGCGATGGATCTCGGCGCGACGCCGCTGAAAGTGTTTTTCGTTATTACGCTACCGATGATCATGCCAGCGATCATTTCTGGCTGGTTACTGGCTTTTACTCTGTCGCTTGATGATCTCGTCATTGCCAGTTTTGTCTCCGGCCCCGGAGCCACCACATTGCCGATGCTGGTTTTCTCTAGCGTACGGATGGGAGTGAATCCAGAAATTAACGCTCTGGCGACGTTGATCCTCGGTGCGGTTGGCATTGTTGGATTTATCGCCTGGTATTTAATGGCACGTGCAGAAAAGCAGCGGATACGCGATATCCAGCGTGCAAGACGTGGCTGAAGACACTAAAATTTGCCAACCTGGCTATATTGTGCCGCGCAGGTTGCGGCATTGTTTTCATGGAAGACGAAACGTTGGGATTTTTTAAGAAAACATCTTCATCACATGCCCGTCTGAATGTACCCGCGATGGTACAGGTGGCGGCGCTTGCCATTATTATGATCCGCGGCCTTGACGTGCTGATGATTTTCAATACGCTGGGCGTGCGTGGTATTGGTGAGTTTATCCATCGTAGTGTGCAAACCTGGAGCCTGACGCTGGTCTTTTTAAGCAGTCTGGCGCTGGTATTTATAGAGATCTGGTGCGCGTTCTCGCTGGTGAAAGGCCGTCGCTGGGCACGTTGGCTTTATCTGCTGACACAAATCACTGCGGCCAGTTATTTGTGGGCAGCCTCGCTCGGTTATGGGTATCCAGAGCTGTTTAGCATTCCCGGTGAATCAAAACGCGAAATCTTCCACAGCCTGATGTTGCAGAAGTTGCCGGATATGCTCATCTTGATGCTGCTATTCGTGCCCGCCACCAGTCGGCGGTTCTTCCAGTTGCAATAATGTGTATAATCGTCGCCCCTGATGATGTGAAGGTCAATGTATGCAGTGCGCACTTTACGACGCGGGTCGCTGTCGTTCCTGTCAGTGGATAACCCGGTCGATTCCAGAACAACTTTCCGCTAAAACCGCCGATCTTAAAAACTTACTTACCGATTTCCCGGTTGCGGAATGGTGCGTGCCAGTCTGCGGCCCGGAACAAGGGTTTCGTAATAAAGCCAAAATGGTGGTGAGTGGTAGCGTTGAAAAACCACTGCTCGGTATGCTGCATCGCGACGGCACGCCGGAAGATCTTTGCGACTGCCCGCTTTATCCGCCCTCATTTGCGCCCGTTTTTGCGGCGCTAAAACCGTTTATTGCCCGTGCGGGGCTAACCCCGTATAACGTGGCGCGCAAGCGTGGCGAACTGAAATACATCCTGCTGACTGAAAGCCAGAACGATGGCGGTATGATGCTGCGTTTTGTACTGCGTTCCGAAACCAAACTGACGCAATTGCGTAATGCGTTGCCGTGGTTACAGGGCCAACTACCTCAGCTTAAGGTCATTACCGTCAATATCCAGCCAGTGCATATGGCGATTATGGAAGGGGAGACGGAGATTTACCTGACTGAGCAACAGGCGCTGGCGGAGCGTTTTAACGATGTGCCGCTGTGGATCCGTCCGCAAAGTTTCTTCCAGACCAATCCGGCGGTCGCCAGCCGGCTTTATGCCACCGCGCGCGACTGGGTAAGGCAACTGCCAGTTAAACATATGTGGGATCTGTTCTGTGGCGTGGGGGGCTTTGGTTTACACTGCGCGACGCCTGACATGCAGTTAACCGGGATTGAAATTGCGCCAGAAGCCATTGCCTGTGCGAAGCAGTCAGCCGCTGAACTGGGCTTAACGCGTTTGCAATTTCAGGCGCTGGATTCCACTCAATTTGCTACCGCTCAGGGGGAGGTACCGGAGCTGGTGCTGGTTAATCCACCGCGTCGCGGCATTGGTAAACCGCTGTGTGATTATCTCTCAACGATGGCACCGCGTTTTATCATCTACTCCAGCTGTAACGCCCAAACGATGACCAAAGATATCCGCGAGTTGCCGGGGTATCATATTGAAAGAGTGCAGCTTTTCGATATGTTCCCACATACCGCGCATTATGAAGTGTTGGCGCTATTGGTGAAGCAATCTGAAGCCGCGGCTTCAGATTGCTGACCAGGTGCGCGTTGTTCATGCCGGATGCGGCGTGCGCCTTATCCGGCCTACAAAATCGTGCTAAATCAATATATTGTAGAGTCAATGTGGTCCTGAGAAGCGTAGCGCATCAGGCAATCTTACTTTTATCATCAGTCTCAATTACTGCGGGAACCACTGGTCGCTGATTTTCTGATACGTACCGTCCGCTTTAACGGCTGCCAGTGCGTTATTCAGTTTCTCCAGCAGGGCTTTGTTATCCGGGCGAACAGCGATGCCCAGACCGGTGCCGAAGTATTGCGGATCGGTCACTTTTTCGGTAGCAACACCCAGTTGCGGGTTTGTTTTCAGCCACTCATTTACCACCGCTGTGTCGCCAAATACGCCATCAATACGACCATTTTTCAGATCGATAAAAGCATTTTGATAACTGTCATAGGAGACTGTTTTCACTTCCGGGTGTTGATCCTGAATATATTTCTGGTGCGTCGTACCGTTTTCCATCCCAATACGTTTGCCTTTCAGATCTGCGAACGTTTTGTAGGCATCTTTTTTGGCTATGACGACCGCTGAGTTTTCGTAGTAGGGCGTGGTAAACGATACCTGCTTGCTACGCTCAGGCGTGATATCCATACCGGAAATAACCGCGTCATATTTCCTGAATTTCAGTGACGGGATCAGGCTGTCGAAAGCGTGATTGGTAAAAGTACATTCTGCCTGCATCTGTTTGCATAACGCTTTTGCCAGATCGATATCAAAACCAACAATCTGGTTATTGGCGTCCATCGACTCGAACGGAGGATAGGTCGCTGATACGCCAAAGTTGATTTTTTCCGCGGCAGAAGCGCCGAACGCACAGGATGCCAGTAATGCAGCAAGAACTAACTTTTTCATGATGGAACTCCCGTCTGTCAATCTTATGATTTTTAGCCGTGTCTGCGGCATGGATTTACAATGCCACCAAATGAATTTATATGCAATAAATGTGATTAAATAATTTATCTGTTATAAAAAAAGACGGACAACTTAGCGTGTTGCCCGTCTTCATTATAATGATTTATGCAGTATGTGGATTCTGTGTGGGTGTCTGATGCGACGCTGGCGCGTCTTATCAGACCTACAAATCATCCAGCGAATGTAGGCCGGATAAGGTGGTTTACGCCGCATCCGGCATCAGCACGCAGCCACATTAATTCCGGCGTTCAAAGGCAAGGGCTTTGCGCTCGATCAGACGCATCATCAGCGTCAGCAGGCCGTTAACGACCAGGTAAATAATCCCCGCCGCACCGAACACCATTACATCGTAGGTGCGACCGTACAGCAACTGGCTGTAACCCATCACTTCCATCAGCGTAATGGTGTAAGCCAGAGAGGTACTTTTGAATACCAGCACCACTTCGTTGGAATAAGATGAGAGAGAGCGTTTAAGCGCATACGGCAACAGGATCGCCAGCGTATCTTTTTTGCTCATCCCCAGTGCACTACAGGATTGCCACTGACCTTCCGGGATCGCGCGAATAGCACCGTAAAATAGCTGCGTGGTATACGCCGCACTGTTCAGTGACAATGCAATCAGCGCGCATAACCACGGTTCTGACAACAAATGCCACAGTGCCGGATACTCCTGCAACGTCGGGAACTGGCCCGGCCCGTAGTAAATCAGGAAGATCTGTACCAGCAGCGGAGTACCAGTAAACAGTGTGATATAGCCACGCACCAGCCACACCAGTACCGGCGTTTTCAGCGTCAGAATGATGGTAAAAATTAACGCCAGAATCAGCGCCACAATTAGCGAGGCAACGGTCAGCGTCAGGCTGGTATGCAGCCCTTTCATTAGTTCGGGTAAATACTCAAGCATCAGCCAGGCCTCCGCTCAAAACGTGTCGCGCGCAGGTCAATGCGTTTGAGAATGTACTGACTTAACAGGGTGATCACCAGGTAAATCGCCGCCGCCACAATGTACCAGGTAAATGGTTCCTGAGTGCGGGTAGCAATGCTTTTGGTTTGCAGCATTAAATCATTCACACTAATCAAACTGACCAGCGCGGTATCTTTCAGCAGTACCAGCCACTGGTTGCCGAGGCCGGGCAGCGCATGACGCCACATCTGCGGCATCACCAGACGAAAGAAGATGGCTGATTTCGACAGCCCCAGCGCCTGACCCGATTCCCACTGGCCTACGGGCACCGCTTTCAGTGCGCCACGCAGGGTTTGCGAAGCATAGGCAGCATACAGTAACGACAGGGCGATGACGCCGCAGAGGAACGGGCTAACGTCGAAGTTCTCAATGTTCATCTGCACCGGGATCTGCACGAACCCAAGATTGATGGTAAAGCCATCCGAAAGCGTCAGCAGTAGCTGCGAGGAGCCAAAATAGATAAACAACACCACCAGAATTTCTGGCAGACCACGTAAAATCGTCACCAGTGCCGAACCTGCCCACGCGACAGGGCGCCATTTCGCTGACTCCCACACCGCGAAGAACATTGCCAGCGCCAGTCCGACAATCAATGCACAAACGGCAAGGCCGACGGTCATCCCGGCGGCACTTGCTAAAGGAAAAAATTCATTCATCAGGAATTACTTCTGGAACCATTTGTTGTAGATGGTTTCGTAAGTGCCATCTTTCTTCACTTTTTCCAGCGCAGTGTTGAATTTCTGCTGCAGTTCAGTATTGCCCTGACGCACTGCGATGCCGAGGCCAGTACCGAAGTAATCTTTATCGGTCACTTTATCGCCCACCGCCGCCAGTTTCGGGTTATCTTTCAGCCATTCGGTTACCACTGCGGTGTCGCCGAATACGCCGTCGATACGACCGTTTTGCAGATCCAGTTTTGCGTTCTGGTAGCTGTCATACGGAACAGTGGTGATTTCCGGGTGCTTATCCATAATGAATTTCTGGTGCGTCGTTCCGTTCTGCACGCCGACTTTTTTGCCTTTCAGCTGATCAACGCTGGTGTATTTACCCTGCTGACCCACAAACAAGGCAGAGTTGTCATAGTACGGGGTGGTAAACAGTACCTGCTTTTCACGTTCAGGGGTGATATCCATCCCGGCCATAACGGCGTCCACTCGGCGGAATTTCAGGCTTGGGATCAGGCTGTCGAATGCCTGGTTAGAGAAAGTACAGGTTGCATCGATCTCTTTACACAGCGCCTGCGCCAGGTCAACGTCAAAACCGACGATCTGGTTATTCGCGTCCATAGATTCAAACGGAGGATAGGAAGCTTCGGTAGCAAAACGGATAGTTTCGGCTGCTGTGGCGGAAAGACTAAAACCTGCAATTAACGCGGCAATCAGAACTTTTTTCATTGTCGTTATCCCGAATCTTAGTGAGAGAGATAGTTTTTAAATGCTTCGGTTTGCGGCTCGGTAAAGCAGCTCGCGTCGCCTTGCTCTACGATGTGACCATTTTCCATATACACCACACGGCTGGCGGTTTTACGTGCGACTTCAACTTCGTGGGTGACGATCACCTGGGTAATGTTCGTTTCCGCCAGTTCACGAATAATGCTGACGATTTGCGCGGTAATTTCCGGGTCCAGCGCGGCGGTCGGTTCATCAAACAGCAGCACCTGCGGTTCCATCATCAGCGCACGGGCGATGGCGACACGTTGTTGCTGACCACCGGAAAGGTGCAACGGGTAACGATCGCTATAAGGTTTCAGTCGCAGGCGTTCCAGCAATTTTTCCGCGCGAGCCAGCGCCTGATCTTTACTCAATCCCAGCACGCGGCAGGGGGCTTCAATCAGGTTTTGTTGTACCGTCAGATGCGGCCATAAATTGTATTGCTGAAACACCATCCCAACATTACGACGCAGCTCGCGGATCGCTTTGTCTGACGGCGCTTTAGTGAAATCGAAATGGTTGCCTGCGATGTTGAGCGTACCGGAGCGCGGCATCTCAAGCAGATTGAGTACACGCAGCAGCGAGCTTTTCCCCGCGCCGCTGGGGCCAAGTAACACCAGTGTTTCGCCCTGCGGGCAATCCAGCGTGATATTGAACAGCGCCTGATGTGCGCCGTAGAAGCAATTAATGCCGTTTAATTGAATACTCATTGACACTCGTATACTGGCAGTCGGATAGCTATTGAGGTCGAAGATAGTACCTTTGACAGAATAATTATGCAATATTTCTGCTTTAAAAGTTAAATGCAAAGCGCATTATTCACTAAACATAGCACAAAATAACGGGGGCAGTAGGTGGCGAGCATAAATGTCGGCATTCCTTGCAGAATGCCGGACAATTTACGGGGGTTATTGGTTGATCAATGTCTTAGCGGTTCTCTATGGACTGGCGGAGCGTGCCCGCTGTCGCATGGACACTGCCGCCCAGATAACGCACATCGTCGATGACCCAACACTGGCCTTCCTGAATCATTAACACTTCATCTTGCCAGCTTTGATCGCCCTGTTTCAGGTCCACGCGCAACGGAATATTGCGCGCATCGCGATTAGGGATGGTAGATGCGCTGGCAACACGGGCGCTGTCAGGTAACGTGGTACGACTGGAGAAGGGATCGCTGCTTAACAATTCACGATGGCTATTATCACGGCTGGCATTGCTAAGCAGGGTTGCCAGTTTGTCGCTCAGGTAGGGGCGCAGAGCGGTGATGTCGTTACTGCGATGCAAAATGCGATAGTCGTAAAATTGCTGAGCCACGCTATCGGGGCCGCCCTCGATGCAGGGACCACTGCGGGTGCCATTGTCTTTATAAGCGGGAGTGACGGTGGTGCAGGCACTGAGTAGCAGTGCGCAAGGGATAAGCATGGTCAATTTGCTGTAGCGCATAATGATTTCCTTATAAGCGAACGCTCTGAAAGCGTTCTACGATAATAATGATATCCTTTCAATAATAGCGTATCAGTCCGATAATGCGTTGAAGATCGAAGGCTTAGCAAACAAGGAGATCGATCATGCAATTTTCCACAACCCCAACACTGGAAGGCCAGACCATCGTTGAATATTGCGGTGTGGTGACCGGCGAAGCGATTTTAGGCGCTAACATTTTTCGCGATTTCTTTGCCGGTATCCGCGATATCGTTGGCGGACGCTCCGGGGCGTATGAAAAAGAACTGCGTAAAGCGCGGGAGATAGCATTTGAAGAGTTAGGCGATCAGGCCAGAGCGCTGGGGGCCGACGCCGTGGTCGGTATTGATATCGATTACGAAACGGTCGGGCAAAACGGCAGTATGTTGATGGTCAGCGTCAGCGGAACGGCGGTGAAAACGCGTCGATGAAAAGAGTTCTCTGGTTGGTCACTGCTGCTCTGTTACTGGCAGGATGCGCTGGCGAAAAAGGAATTGTCGAGAAAGAGGGATACCAACTCGATACCCGACGTCAGGCGCAGGCGGCGTATCCACGCATTAAAGTGTTGGTGATCCACTACACCGCAGATGACTTCGATAGCTCGCTGGCGACACTGACCGACAAACAGGTCAGTTCGCATTATCTGGTGCCTGCCGTGCCGCCGCGTTATAACGGTAAACCGCGCATCTGGCAACTGGTGCCGGAACAGGAACTGGCCTGGCATGCGGGAGTCAGCGCCTGGCGCGGCGCAACACGGATTAACGATACTTCGATTGGCATTGAGCTGGAAAATCGCGGCTGGCAAAAATCGGCGGGCGTGAAATATTTTGCGCCATTTGAGCCAGCGCAGATTCAGGCTCTTATTCCTTTAGCGAAAGATATTATTGCTCGTTATCACATCAAGCCGGAAAACGTGGTGGCGCACGCAGACATTGCGCCGCAGCGTAAAGATGATCCCGGTCCGTTGTTCCCATGGCAGCAACTGGCGCAGCAGGGGATTGGCGCCTGGCCGGATGCTTCGCGGGTCAACTTTTACCTTGCCGGACGTGCGCCGCATACGCCAGTCGATACCGCATCATTGCTGGAACTGTTGGCGCGCTATGGCTATGACGTGAAGCCCGATATGACGCCGCACGAGCAAAAGCGAGTGATTATGGCCTTCCAGATGCACTTCCGCCCGGCGTTATATAACGGCGAAGCGGATGCGGAAACTCAGGCCATCGCACAAGCGTTGCTGGAGAAATACGGTCAGGATTAGCGCGGCAGTTTTCCGTGGTCGCGCAGCCAGGCGGCAGTTTTTTCGATGCCTTCATCCAGGGTGATGACTGGCTGATAACCTAACTCTTCCTGCGCGCGTGTAATATCGAGCGTAAAGTCAAAATTCAGCTTGGAGACGCCGTAGTGGGTTAGCGGCGGCTCTTTTGCTGATTTGCGTCCTAAACGTTCCATACTGCGGGCGATCATATCCAGCATCGGGTAAGGCACTGACCGAATACGACAATCAATATTCAGTTCGTCAATCAGTTTTTGCACGATACTGCGCAATGTGCGATGTTCGCCGTTGGTAATGTTGTACGCACGACCAGAAGGGCGTTTATCGCATGTTTCCTGACTTGCCAGCCACATGGCGTGAACCGCATTTTCGTAGTACGTCATATCGACCAGCGCGCTGCCGCCGTGCGGTAACAGAATGCTGCCATAGTGGTGCATCATATGTGCCAGACGGGGGATAAAAACTTTGTCGTGCGGCCCGAACAGGCTTTGTGGGCGTAAGATGGTAAAGCGTGTTTGCGGGTTTGCCTGCGAAAGCAAGTTGATCACCTCTTCGCTGGCGGCTTTACTGCGGGCAAACTCATTGGCGAAACGGTGAGGACGAAAATCTTCTTTGATATCGCGGTGGTGGTGATAATCGAAGTACAGGGACGGTGAAGAGATATGAATAAAATTACGCACGCCCCAGGCAACAGCCCATTCGCCCAGGCGGCGAGTGGCACGAACGTTGGCCAGATCGAACGCCTGCTGCGTTCCCCACGGCGAGGTAAAGCTGGAACAATGCCACAGCGTATCAATACCTGCGAGCATCACTTTCGCCTGCGATGAGACCAGCTCGGTCAGATCTGCCAGGACAAACTCTGCGCCCATTTTTTCCAGCAATTTGCCCATCGCTTCATTGCGACCGGTCGCTCGCACGCTAATACCTTTCTGGCATAAAAACTCTACCGCGTTTCGACCTAAGCCGCTGGTGGCGCCGGTAACCAGTACCTTCATATCAATCCACTGTTGTTGAGAAAATGACGTGCGCATTCTTCCGTGATTTCCCCCTTGATGCAATGGGAAACATGAAAGAATAACGCAGGTTTTTTCGATTAATCTGTGCTTTGTTCTGCAAGTCTGGCAATTTGTTTTGCCATACCGCGAAAAATAAACAGATGTGCAGGGATCATCAATAACCAGTAAAACAGGCCAGGCATGCCGTGCGGATGCCAGAATGCGCGAACATCGATAGTACGATAGTCGCCTTTATCTTCCAGGGTAAAACAAAGCCGCCCAAGCCCCGGCGCTTTCATACCAAATAACAACGTGAGTTGTTTTTCCGGTTCAACGACAATCACTTTCCAGCTATCCACTGCATCGCCCGTTTGCAAGTATTCTCGTTCGGGGCGACCTTTCGCGAGTTTATGGCCGATCGCCCGGTCCATCAGCGCTCGGGTTTGCCATAAAATATTGCCAAAGAAATAACGCTCCTTACCGCCGATTTGATTCACTACTTTCCATAAGGCCTGAAGGTTGGCAGCGGTTTTTACTGTAAACCCTGCCTGTTTAGCGAAATAGCCATATTCTGGTCGCCAACGGGCGAAAGCCTGAGCGTCATATCCCCAGTCGCTGGAGTTGGCCAGTTTTTCTTCTTCTTTCAACGTGTGGCGTACCGCGTCATCGAAGGCGATTAACGGTTGTGGGATGAGCGCGCGTAGTGCGGTGTCATCTGCCAGCAGATCGTGTTTTAGCCCCTGAATCAACGCGTTGGCGGTGGTGGGCGGTACGGAAGTAATTACATTGAGAAACCATACCGAAATCCAGCGGGTGGGGAAGGGGATGGGGAACAACCAACGGCGCTTACCGCTCACCGCCATAAAATGTTCAAACTGTTGTTGATAACTGAGCACCTCTGGTCCGGCGGCTTCGAATATCCGATGCTTGCTGGTAGGGTGGTCTAACAGCGCCACCAGATAGTGCAGCAGATTTTCCAGCGCAATAGGCGTAGTGCGTGAACGAACCCAGCGTGGCGGCGTTAACACTGGCAGGTTGTAAACCATATCGCGCATGACTTCGAATGCAGTCGATCCGGCGCCAATAATAATTCCCGCTCGTAGCTCAGTAATCGGTACACCCGCTTCACGCAGAATGTCCGCCGTAGCCTGACGGGCACGCAGATGATCAGACTGCTCATGAGGTGGGGCCTGCAACGAACTGAGAAAGATTAATTGCTTAACGGGGACTTCGCGTAGCGCATCACGCACGTTGAGGGCCACCTGGCGCTCCTGAGCGATGAAATCACCGCCTTCGCCCATGCTGTGCACCAGAAAATAGACCGTATCGATATCCTGCAACAGGGCCGGAAGGTTATCCGGCCAGCTAAGATCGAGTGTATGACAACTGACGTTAGCCAGTTGCCACTTTGCAAGCCTGTCGACATGACGTGCCGCTGCCAGGATCTGATGCCCTTGCTGGCTGAGCGTTTGCACCAGATGTTGACCGATATAGCCACTGGCGCCGAGAACTAAGATGCGTTGCGGCACGCCTTTCTCCTTAACGGGCTAAGAAAGCGCGCCAGTGGGCGGCGACTTCCGCCAGTTGTTCACGCGAGACGTCAAGATGGGTCACCAGGCGGACAATCGGCGAGGCGTTAATCAGCACATTTCTTGCTTTCATATATTCGCCTAACGCGGCGGCCTTTTCTTCACCGACACGGACAAACAGCATATTGGTGTCCTGGCGCATCACATCTGTGCCTGCTGCACGCAGTTGCTCCGCCATCCAGGCGGCATTGTCATGGTCTTCCTGCAAACGCGCGACGTTATTTTTCAGCGCATACATCCCGGCAGCAGCCAGAATCCCGGATTGACGCATGCCGCCGCCGGTCATTTTTCGCCAGCGAATGGCACGTTTGATGTAGTCGCGATTACCGACCAGTAATGACCCGACTGGCGTACCAAGACCTTTCGACAGACAAATGGTGAACGAATCACAATATTGCGTGATCTCTTTCAGTTCGCAGCCATAAGCCACCACGGCGTTAAAGATGCGCGCTCCGTCAACGTGCAGCGCCAGATTACGCTCGCGGCTAAATTCCCATGCCTGTTTCAGGTATTCACGCGGCAACACTTTGCCGTTGTGGGTGTTTTCGAGACTGAGCAATTTGGTGCGGGCGAAGTGGATATCGTCGGGTTTGATTTTCATTGCGACTTTATCCAGCGGTAGCGTACCGTCGGCAGCAGCGTCGATGGGTTGCGGCTGAATACTTCCCAGCACCGCTGCACCACCGGCTTCAAACAGATAGTTATGCGCCGCCTGACCGACAATATACTCCTCGCCGCGTTCGCAGTGACTGAGCAGAGCGACCAGGTTAGCCTGGGTGCCAGTAGGCAGAAAAATGGCGGCTTCTTTACCGGAAAGCTCTGCTGCATAGTTCTGCAGAGCATTGACGGTAGGGTCGTCTCCGTAAACGTCGTCCCCAACCGGGGCGGCCATCATCGCTTCGAGCATGGCGCGGCTCGGTCGGGTTACGGTATCACTGCGTAAATCAATCATGGCATATCCTTATTTATGACGGGAAATGCCATCCTTTTTACCTTAGCCAGTTCGTTTTCGCCAGTTCGATGACTTCATCACCACGTCCGTTGATGATCGCCCGCAACATATACAAGCTAAATCCTTTTGCTTGTTCGAGTTTGATTTGCGGTGGAATGGCTAATTCTTCTTTGGCGACCACCACATCTACCAGTACCGGACCATCAATGGAGAAGGCGCGTTGCAGAGCTTCATCAATTTCAGACGCTTTTTCCACGCGGATACCGGTAATACCGCAGGCTTCGGCAATACGAGCAAAGTTGGTGTCGTGCAATTCGGTGCCGTCAGTCAGATAGCCCCCGACTTTCATTTCCATTGCCACGAAACCCAGCACGCTGTTGTTAAACACGATGATTTTCACCGGTAATTTCATCTGTACTACTGAGAGGAAATCGCCCATCAACATGCTGAATCCACCGTCGCCGCACATGGCGATAACCTGGCGTTCTGGCTCTGTGGCCTGTGCGCCCAGCGCCTGTGGCATGGCGTTGGCCATCGAACCGTGGTTAAACGAACCTAACAATCGGCGTTTACCGTTCATTTTCAGATAACGTGCGGCCCACACGGTTGGCGTACCGACATCACAGGTGAAGATGGCGTCATCATCGGCCAAATGACTGATTTGTTGGGCCAGATATTGCGGGTGGATCGCTTTATCGCTGGGTTTAGCTAAATCGTCCAGCCCTTTGCGGGCATCGCGGTAATGCTCCAGCGCCTTGTCGAGAAATTTGCGATTGGTTTTTTCTTCCACCAGCGGCAGTAATGCACGCAAGGTTGATTTGATATCGCCTACCAGCGCCATATCCACCTTGCTGTGCGCGCCGATGCTCGCTGGATTGATATCAATCTGAATGATTTTGGCATCAACAGGATAGAACGCGCGGTAGGGAAATTGGGTGCCGAGCAACACTAACGTGTCGGCGTTCATCATGGCATGAAAACCGGATGAAAAGCCGATTAAGCCGGTCATTCCCACGTCGTAGGGATTGTCATACTCGACATGTTCTTTCCCGCGCAGGGCATGAACGATGGGCGCTTTAATTTTCCCGGCTAACTCCACAAGCTCTTGATGTGCGTCCGCACAGCCGCTGCCGCACATCAGAGTGATATTGTCGGAATAATGCAGCAGTTGCGCCAGCTTGCGTAATTCTTCTTCTTCCGGTGTTACTACCGGCAGTGGCGCGTGATACCAGCTCGTGGTCGCCCCTTCCGGGGCAGGTTTTAACGCCACATCGCCTGGTAAAACCACTACTGAAACGCCGCGGTTTAACACCGCTTTGCGCATGGCGATCGCCAGCACTTGCGGGATCTGTTCTGGATTGGAAACCAGCTCGCAATAGTGACTACATTCGCGGAATAACTCTTGCGGGTGGGTTTCCTGGAAATAGCCGCTGCCAATTTCGCTGGAAGGGATGTGGGCGGCAATCGCCAGAACTGGAACGTGATTGCGATGGCAATCAAACAGGCCGTTGATTAAGTGCAGGTTGCCGGGGCCACACGATCCCGCGCAGACAGCCAGTTCCCCCGAAAGTTGAGCTTCAGCACCCGCGGCAAAAGCGGCGACTTCTTCATGGCGAGTGGACATCCATTTAATGGTGCCCATCCGATTAAGGCTGTCGCTAAGTCCGTTAAGAGAATCACCTGTGACACCCCAGATGCGTTTCACCCCTGCCGATTCGAGCGTTTTGGCAATATAAGCAGCAACCGTTTGTTTCATGGTTTTCCGTCTCCTGAATGTGATGACGGTAACAAGTTTAGTTCATCTGATGAAAGGTGAAGGGGGTGGGGAAAAAAGGAAGCACTAACTGTTAAAATGCCCGATGACAGGATTATCATCGGGCATGGAGCAACTACGCGAGAACTAAATCTCCCTGCGGATGGCAGGAGCAGGCCAACACATAACCTTCGGCGATTTCCGCTTCGGTCAGCGTCATGGTGCTGGTTACCGTATATTCACCGGAAACCACTTTTGTTTTGCAGCAGCCGCAAACACCTGCACGGCACGCGGCGACAACCGGAACTTTATTGCTTTCCAGCGCTTCCAACAATGTGGTGCCAACGGGTGCGTAAAACTCTTGCGCCGGTTGCAGTTTGGTGAATTTCAGACCGCTGGTCGCCGCTTCAGCTACTGGCGTAAAGAACTTCTCTTTAAAGAAACGCGTTACGCCGAGCGCTTTTACTTCCTGTTCCACCCAATCCATATACGGCGCCGGACCACAGGTCATGACGGTGCGTGAGGCTAAGTCAGGAACACTTTCCAGCAGTTCGCGGGTCAGACGTCCGGCAACGAACCCCTCGGTAATGTTATTTTCCGCTACCAGTGTCAGTGGATAATGACTCCATTCGTCGGCAAAAATGACATCCTGCGGCGTGCGCACGTTGTAGATCACCTGGACATCTGCCTGCGGACGGTTTTTCGCCAACCAGCGACGCATCGACATAATCGGCGTGACGCCGCAGCCTGCCGCCAGCAGCAGGAATTTATCTTCTGGCTTATCGTCGCAGGTGAATTCCCCCATCGCATCCGAAAGCCAGATATAGTCGCCGCGTTTTACGTCGCGGGTCAGCCACTGGGAACCGACACCATCATCAATTCGCCGCACGGTCAGTGTGATGTATTCACTCACGCCCGGTGTGGAGGAAATAGTATAAGCACGCAGCGTCTCTGCCGAGTTACGTACGCTGACCAGCGCATATTGCCCGGCGCGATACGGATAGTAATCGTGGCAAATCAGAGAAAGGGTCCACACATCTGGCGTTTCTTGCTTAATGTGATGAACCTGCATCCGCCACGGGCATTGATTCGTTGGCATCGTCATTCAAAAACTCCTTACGCGCTCAACAGTTGCTTCATATCTTCTTCAACAGTGGTGATAGAACGCAGACCGAATTTTTCGTTCAGCACCGCCAGCAGATCTGGTGTCAGGAAGCCTGGCGCAGTTGGGCCAGTGACGATATTTTTCACGCCCAGAGAAAGCAGCGTCAGCAGAATGACAATCGCTTTCTGTTCGAACCAGGAGAGCACCAGTGACAGCGGCAGGTCGTTAACTCCGCAGCCCAGTTTTTCTGCCAGCGTCACCGCCAGAATTATCGCTGAGTAAGCATCGTTACATTGACCGGCATCCACCAGACGCGGCAGACCTTCGATATCGCCAAACTCGAGCTTGTTAAAGCGATATTTACCACAGGCGAGGGTCAGGATCAGACAGTCATCCGGCACGCTGGTGGCGAAATCGGTGAAGTAATGGCGTTCGCCGCGCGCGCCGTCACAGCCGCCAAGCAGGAAGATATGACGCAGTTTTTCACGGCTCACCAGATCAATCAGCGTATCCGCTGCGCCAAGCAGCGTCTGACGACCAAAACCAACGGTGATCAGATGCGGAATTTCGCTGTACGGGAAGCCTGCCATTTGTTGCGCCTGGGCGATGACCGGCGAGAAATCCTCGCCATCCAGATGGCGAACGCCCGGCCAGCCAACGATGCTGCGGGTCCAGATACGATCATCATACGCGCCTACGGTTGGGTCGATGATGCAGTTAGAGGTCATCACGATAGGGCCCGGGAAACGAGCGAACTCAACTTGCTGATTCTGCCAGCCGCTGCCGTAGTTACCGACCAGATGTTTAAACTTACGCAGTTCCGGGTAGCCGTGGGCTGGCAGCATTTCACCGTGAGTGTAGACGTTAACGCCCGTGCCTTCGGTTTGTTCCAGCAGATTGTAGAGATCTTTGAGATCGTGACCGGAAATCAGGATACATTTGCCCGCCGTCGCTTTCACATTCACTTGAGTTGGCGTCGGGTGACCGTATTTACCGGTTTCGCCTGCGTCCAGAATGCTCATCACTTTGAAGTTCATCTGGCCGATTTCCATTGAACATTCGAGAAGCGCGTTCATATCGGCAGGCCAGGTACCCAGCCACGCCATGATCTTATGGTACTGGGCGTAAATATCATTGTCGTATTGACCGAGAACGTGCGCGTGTTCCATATAGGCCGCCGCACCTTTCAGGCCATACAGGCAGAGTAGACGCAGGCCGAGAATGTTTTCGCCAATCGCTGCTTTATCTTTATTTGGCGTAAATTCCGCCGCCTGACGTTGCAGCTCGCCGAGATCGTCGCTCACCAGTTGCAGGTCAGCCATCGGGTTATCGACATGAGCGTTTGCATCCACTGCCAGACATTGCGCTTTCAGCGCTTCACGCAGAGCAATGGCTTCACGGGCGTAGCCGACAATACGCGGAGAATCGAAGTTAACGTTGGTCAGGGTCGAGAAAAAGGCACGTGGCGCGAAGCTATCTACATCGTGGTTGATGATGCCGTATTCACGCGCTTTTACCGCCCAGGCAGAAAGCCCTTGCAGCGCCGCGATGAGTAAATCCTGAAGGTCAGAGGTTTCCGCCGTTTTACCACACATCCCCTGCGCGTATGAGCAGCCGTTTCCTGCCGGAGTACGGATTGTTTGTTCACATTGCACACAAAACATGATCACACCTTTTAAAGTTATATTTAATATACATGTTTAAGGTTAAGACGCTTAATGCAGGGATAAAAGTGATTTTTGCTGCAACTTTAAGGGAGATTGATTTAGCGCAATTTTGGCGGCAGAGATCTACCGCCAGAGAGGTATCAGGCAGAGAAAAGGGCGATGAGAATCGGCACTAACAGGCTAAGAATAAAGCCGTGAACAATCGCCGCCGGGATCATCTCTAAGCCGCCGGTTCGCTGGAGCACAGGCAGAGTGAAATCCATTGATGTGGCACCGCATAAGCCGAGTGCAGTGGAGCGACTGCGGCGTATCAGGCCGGGAATCAACATGATGGCGAGCAGTTCTCGCGCCAGATCATTAAAAAACGTCGCACTACCGATTACCGGACCAAAAGATTCGGTCAGCAAGATGCCGGAAAGTGAATACCAGCCGAAACCGGAGGCCATTGCCAGTGCGGTGTTGATGGGGAGATCAAGAATAAAGGCGTTAATTAAACCGCCAATTAAAGAACTTGCTACGACGACCGCCGCGACGATTATTCCGCGGCGATTAAGGATAATTTGTTTTAAGGTCATGCCATTGTTGCGTAGCTGAATCCCGACGAGAAAAAGTAACAGAATTAGTGTGTATTCGCTGGCTTCAGTAGCGTGTTGTAAGAAAGCAAAACCACTAAGGCCAATGACAAAACCAATCACCACCACGCCGCACAGTTTTAGCGACTCCAGCGCCATCGCAATACGTGACGGCAATTTCTCTTGCTGGTGGTTGTTGCGCCACGGCAGACCGCGCTCCAGCCACATCAGGGCGACAATATTACACAGCAAAATAACGGTAATGCTAACGGCGGAATAATGCAGGATCGCCAACAGATTACTGGCGAGATTATCAAGAAACGCCAGACTGATGCCCATAAAAAAGAGAATGAGATAGACCATCCAGCTTAATAGCTGATTAATGCGTTTTAACGCAGCTTTTTGGCGAAGCGGAATGAGGTAACCCACAATCAGGGGAACCAGAATGATTAACAGCCCAGAAAACATGAAAACCCAGTCCTTGCAAAGAAGAAGTCGAAATGCGCGATGACACACTACTGAAAGCGGAAGGACGAGTAAAGTTGCAATTAAAAGGAAATGTTATTCATAAGGATCGGTAGGGTATTCATTTTCATTTAAAGATATTCTTGCGCTTTAATTACAAACTGCACTGTTGTTGGTGGCGTCAAAATCGCTGAGGCGTTCCCTGGAGGCCGGGTCAGCCCACATAGATGTGGGCTGAGGGCGCGTTTTACAGGGATGTTACCTCGCGCCCGACCCGGTAGCCGCAAGGGATAAGCCGAGGGAACCGCGCAGCGGCGATTTTGTTCGCCAGAGTCCGGGGGGGCAGGGGGCGGCGGCGATTGGCCGCCCCCTGCGTGCTCCTTGCGCCAGTGGCAATATGTGGCTTAGCTCATGAAAGGAGCGCAACAAGATGATAAATCAACATATAACAACATATTAAAAAAAGGCCTGACATTGTGTCAGGCCTTCTGCGCTTATCAATCGCGTTTTTCCAGAAGGGTCCGGTAAATCAGACCACCGATAATGCCGCCGACAATTGGCACTACCCAGAAGAACCACAACTGCTCTAACGCCCAGCCACCCTGGAAGATGGCAACCGCAGTACTGCGCGCCGGGTTAACGGAAGTATTAGTTACCGGAATACTGATTAAGTGAATCAGCGTTAATGCCAGACCAATGGCGATTGGTGCAAAACCTGCCGGAGCGTGTTTGTCGGTCGCACCGTGGATAACCAGCAGGAAACCTGCACTCAGTACCAGTTCAACCACCAGGGCAGAAAGCATGGAATAACCGCCAGGTGAATGCTCGCCATAACCGTTAGAAGCAAAGCCGCTGGCGGCAGCATCAAATCCAGCTTTACCGCTGGCGATTAAATATAACAGCGCCGCCGCAACAATACCGCCGACAACCTGAGCAATCACGTAGCCAATCACTTCTTTGGCCGGGAAACGACCGCCAGCCCATAAGCCAATAGTGACCGCAGGGTTAAAATGCCCGCCGGAAATGTGACCGACAGCAAAAGCCATCGTCAGTACGGTCAGACCGAACGCTAACGCGACACCGACAAAACCAATGCCTAATTCCGGGAATGCTGCCGCCAGCACGGCGCTGCCGCAGCCACCAAAAACAAGCCAGAAAGTACCAAAACATTCGGCTGCTAATTTTCTGAACATATCCACCTCAATTAAAAATTGACCCTGTGAAAATACGGTCGTTTTATATGGTCGCCGTAAAAAAGTGGCGACAGAAATAATGCGTGGCTATTGTAAAAACGAAAACAATATATTCACCAGATAAATAAATACATTAAGTTTGATTTAGGGCAACTGGCGCTTCCCCCATATAGTCATTTGTCTGATTGACAGTGTAGTGCAAACGGCTGAATTAAGCCTTTAGGCGTAATAAAAAATAATTTAGCTTGCTAATCATTTGATTTTGTTATTTTTGCTGACAAACCGCAAACGGATCATACGATCCAATTATTCGCTCATTTTTCAGACATTTGCCATGCTTAAATGTGAAGTCATCACGTATTGCTATGGCCTTTCCCGTTATACTGCCAGAGTAAAGGATAAGTTACATATTTCTGGAGGGGATATGATTCTTGAGCGCGTTGAAATTGTCGGCTTTCGCGGTATCAACCGATTGTCGTTGATGCTGGAGCAAAACAACGTCCTGATCGGGGAGAACGCGTGGGGCAAATCCAGTTTACTGGATGCTTTAACCCTGCTGTTGTCGCCAGAGTCAGATCTCTACCATTTTGATCGCAATGATTTCTGGTTTCCACCGGGCGACATCAATGGTCGGGAACATCATTTACATATTATTCTGACCTTCCGCGAATCGCTGCCAGGACGACATCGGGTACGGCGATATCGTCCGCTGGAAGCCTGTTGGACGCCGTGCACTGATGGCTATCATCGCATTTTTTATCGTCTGGAAGGGGAAAGTGCAGAAGACGGCAGCGTGATGACGCTACGTAGCTTTCTCGATAAAGACGGACATCCGATTGATATTGATGATATTAACGAGCAGGCGCGCCATCTGGTGCGCTTAATGCCAGTTCTGCGCTTACGCGACGCTCGCTTTATGCGCCGCATACGCAATGGTACGGTGCCGAATGCTCCTGATATAGAAGTCACCGCACGCCAGCTTGATTTTCTTGCCCGTGAATTATCTTCACATCCGCAAAATCTCTCTGATGGACAAATTCGTCAGGGACTTTCCGCAATGGTGCAATTACTGGAACATTACTTTTCGGAGCAGGGGGCCGGACAATCGCGATATCGCTTAATGCGTCGGCAGGCTAATAATGAGCAGCGGAGCTGGCGTTATCTGGACATCATCAACCGGATGATTGACCGACCAGGAGGGCGTTCGTATCGGGTTATTTTGCTCGGACTATTTGCGACTTTATTGCAGGCAAAAGGTACGCTACGGCTGGATAAAGATGCGCGTCCGCTATTGCTGATAGAAGATCCAGAAACGCGTCTGCATCCGATTATGCTTTCAGTCGCCTGGCATCTGTTGAATCTTCTGCCTTTACAGCGTATTACCACCACCAATTCTGGTGAGTTACTTTCGTTAACGCCAGTGGAACATGTTTGCCGCCTTGTACGGGAATCTTCCCGTGTCGCCGCCTGGCGACTGGGGCCAAGTGGTTTGAGTACCGAAGATAGCCGGCGTATCTCGTTTCACATTCGCTTTAACCGTCCGTCATCGCTATTTGCCCGTTGCTGGCTGCTGGTGGAAGGCGAAACGGAAACCTGGGTTATCAACGAGCTGGCGCGTCAGTGTGGGCATCATTTCGATGCAGAAGGGATTAAGGTGATTGAGTTTGCCCAGTCTGGATTAAAGCCTCTGGTCAAATTTGCCCGTCGGATGGGCATCGAGTGGCATGTGCTGGTTGATGGCGATGAAGCCGGTAAAAAATATGCCGCTACGGTACGCAGCCTGTTGAATAACGATCGTGAAGCCGAGCGTGAACACCTGACAACGCTACCGGCGCTGGATATGGAACATTTTATGTATCGTCAGGGGTTTTCCGATGTGTTCCACCGTGTGGCGCAAATCCCGGAAAACGTGCCGATGAATTTGCGCAAAATTATCTCGAAGGCGATCCATCGTTCCTCCAAGCCCGATCTTGCCATTGAAGTGGCTATGGAAGCCGGGCGTCGCGGTGTGGAATCTGTCCCCACTCTGTTGAAAAAAATGTTCTCGCGTGTGCTGTGGCTGGCGCGTGGTCGGGCCGATTAACCGCGAAACATTGTCGCCATTTGTGGCTGAATTGTGTCGAGCATCTCATAGCGTCGACGATATTCAGCCCGTTTTTTGCTGGCGATATCGGCAATCTCTTTGCGAGCGATGCTTGTCGGAAGACGGTAATGCCGTTCAGCATCGCACTCACCGCCAACTGATTCCCAGAAGGCGTTGTAATCAGCGTGGATTTTGCCTTCTTTATCACGATAACGCAGGCTACGATAAATATGTGTTTCATTGCTGACAGCGATAATTTGCTCAACCTGTAAGCGTTGGGCAAAGATACAGGCTGCTTCCATCACGAGGCGTTTTGGAAACAGGCCGTGGCAGGCTTTCGTCGCATTTTGTATTTCCTGATGCGGCACTTCCCATTTCGCGCCTTGCAGCCCGCCAATAAACATCGTTCTTTTCCCCTGATATTCACAAAGAGTAAAGGTGAGCTCCGCCAGAGGGATACCGTCGCCGTTACGGAACAGAATTGTGCTGTCGCCTTCTTTATCCATAGAGATCATCATGGTCAGCTCAAGCGTAAACTGCTCGCCGTTTTTTCCTTCCAGCTTCGCCAGTTGCAGCCCGGGGGTATTCAAATATAAGCTGAACTCCTCTGCCGACATACACGCGCGCAGCAACGCATAATGATAACGTAACGCCCCCAGCAATTGCTTGCGATTAAGATTCGCAGCAAGGTAAGGGCGGTGCAGACGAACAGGCAGACGCGGCTGGCGCGTTAACAGGGTATTGAGGTTAGGCCAGTGGGCAAGCTCGTTCATCCACTCGACGCTTAAACGCGGCATAATCAAAGAGCGCAGCAAAAATTTCTGGCGAAAGCTACGGCGATGCCAGAATTTACCCGGTCGCCATTGACCACCAGCCAGACGAAGGAAAAGAGACATGCTGCTAAGAGGTTCAGATGGTGTAAATGCCTGTTCAGTGAGCTGCGACATATTCATAAAATCAATGGTTATACATAACATTGATTTCACTATTACTTACCTTAACAAAACATCAATCATGTAATTACTAACGGAAATTTTAGGGGGTTGTTGATATTTTGTTGAAGTTAGCGACCCAGTTGCGCATATGGAGTATTCAGAATATTTATGAAAAAGCGGAGAAACGTGAAGAAGCGTTACGTTATTGCGTTGGTGATAGTCATCGCCGGGCTGATTGCATTATGGAAAATTCTTAATGCGCCTGTGCCAACGTATCAGACACTGATTGTACGCCCTGGAGATTTGCAGCAAAGCGTGCTGGCGACCGGAAAACTGGACGCACTGCGAAAGGTTGACGTGGGGGCGCAGGTCAGCGGTCAGTTGAAAACGCTGTCGGTAGCGATTGGCGATAAAGTGAAAAAAGATCAGCTTTTAGGAGTTATTGATCCCGAACAGGCAGAAAACCAGATTAAAGAAGTGGAAGCGACACTGATGGAGCTGCGTGCGCAACGTCAGCAAGCGGAAGCAGAACTGAAACTGGCGCAGGTGACATATTCGCGCCAGAAACGGCTGGCGCAGACGCAGGCGGTTTCTCAGCAAGATCTTGATACCGCCGCCACTGAAATGGCCGTTAAACAGGCGCAAATAGGCACTATAGACGCGCAAATTAAACGCAATCAGGCTTCTCTCGACACGGCTAAAACCAACCTTGATTACACGCGTATCCTTGCACCGATGGCGGGTGAAGTTACGCAAATCACTACCCTGCAAGGGCAAACGGTGATTGCCGCGCAACAAGCGCCAAATATTCTGACGCTGGCGGATATGAGCACTATGCTGGTAAAAGCGCAGGTTTCTGAAGCGGATGTTATCCACCTGAAACCAGGGCAAAAAGCCTGGTTTACCGTGCTGGGTGATCCGCTGACGCGTTATGAAGGGCAGATTAAAGATGTGTTGCCGACGCCGGAAAAGGTCAATGACGCCATTTTCTATTACGCCCGTTTTGAAGTGCCAAACCCTAATGGCCTGCTGCGTCTGGATATGACCGCGCAGGTGCACATTCAGCTTACTGATGTGAAAAATGTGCTGACCATTCCTCTGGCAGCGTTGGGCGAGCCGGTTGGCGATAACCGCTATAAGGTTAAATTACTGCGTAATGGCGAAACGCGTGAACGCGAAGTGGTGATTGGCGCACGTAACGATACCGACGTTGAGATTGTCAAAGGATTAGAAGCGGGTGATGAAGTGGTGATTGGCGAGGCCAAATCAGGGGTAGCGCAATGACGCCTTTGCTTGAGCTAAAGGATATTCGCCGCAGCTATCCCGCGGGTGACGAGCAGGTCGAGGTGCTGAAGGGCATCAGCCTGGATATTTATGCTGGCGAGATGGTAGCGATTGTCGGTGCTTCGGGCTCCGGTAAATCAACTCTGATGAATATCCTCGGCTGCCTGGATAAAGCAACCAGTGGCACGTATCGCGTTGCCGGACAGGATGTTGCCACGCTGGACGCCGATGCGCTGGCGCAACTGCGCCGTGAGCATTTTGGGTTTATTTTCCAGCGTTATCATTTGCTTTCACACCTAACCGCTGAGCAGAACGTTGAAGTTCCCGCAGTGTATGCTGGTGTTGAACGCAAACGGCGACTGGCACGCGCCCAGGAATTACTGCAACGGTTGGGGCTGGAAGAGCGCGTAGATTATTATCCTGCGCAACTGTCCGGCGGTCAGCAACAACGCGTCAGTATTGCCCGCGCATTGATGAACGGTGGACAGGTGATCCTCGCCGATGAGCCTACGGGCGCGCTGGACAGCCATTCCGGCGAAGAGGTGATGGCTATTTTGCATCAGTTGCGCGATCGCGGACACACGGTGATTATTGTCACCCATGATCCACAAGTTGCTGCCCAGGCTGAGCGGGTGATCGAAATTCGCGACGGCGAAATCGTGCGTAACCCTCCCGCTACTGAAAATATGAATGTCGTCGCCGGGACGGAATCAATAGTTAAAATGTCTTCTGGCTGGCGGCAGTTTGTCAGCGGTTTTAACGAGGCGCTGACCATGGCGTGGCGGGCGTTGGCAGCGAATAAAATGCGTACCTTGCTGACTATGCTGGGGATTATTATTGGCATTGCATCGGTAGTTTCTATCGTGGTGGTGGGCGACGCTGCCAAACAAATGGTGCTGGCGGACATTCGCTCTATTGGTACTAACACGATTGACGTTTATCCCGGGAAAGATTTTGGTGATGATGATCCACAATATCAACAAGCACTCAAGTACGATGATTTAATCGCCATTCAAAGACAGCCGTGGGTTGCTTCTGCCACGCCTGCCGTCTCGCAAAATCTGCGCCTGCGTTACAGCAATGTTGATGTTGCTGCCAGCGCCAACGGTGTAAGTGGTGATTATTTCAATGTTTATGGTATGACTTTCAGTGAAGGGAATACGTTTAATCAGGAGCAATTGAATGGCCGTGCCCAGGTGGTGGTTCTTGACAGTAATTCGCGTCGTCAGCTTTTTCCGCATAAAGCTAATGTGGTTGGTGAAGTGATTTTAGTTGGCAACATGCCTGCGAGAGTCATCGGCGTGGCGGAAGAAAAACAGTCAACGTTTGGCAGCAGTAAAGTGCTACGCGTGTGGCTGCCTTATAGCACTATGTCCGGGCGGATAATGGGGCAGTCGTGGCTGAATTCCATTACTGTAAGGGTGAAAGAAGGCTTTGACAGCGCCGAAGCTGAACAGCAGCTCACTCGTTTATTGTCATTGCGTCATGGCAAAAAGGATTTCTTCACCTGGAATATGGACGGTGTCTTGAAAACGGTTGAAAAGACTACACGTACATTACAACTGTTTTTGACGCTGGTAGCGGTGATTTCTCTGGTAGTAGGCGGTATTGGCGTCATGAACATTATGCTGGTGTCGGTGACCGAGCGAACGCGGGAAATTGGCATTCGTATGGCTGTAGGAGCGCGTGCCAGCGATGTTCTGCAACAATTTTTGATTGAAGCTGTGCTGGTCTGCCTGATGGGCGGCGCGTTGGGGATTACGCTTTCGCTGTTAATCGCTTTCGCCTTGCAGCTTTTTTTACCCGGTTGGGAGATTGGATTTTCTCCGTTAGCGCTGTTGCTGGCGTTCCTTTGCTCGACTGTTACTGGCGTTTTATTTGGCTGGTTGCCTGCAAGAAATGCGGCGCGCCTGGATCCAGTGAATGCTCTGGCGCGAGAGTAATTATGAGATAAAAATGCCAGCCGATCGGGCTGGCATTTTGCCTCCAGGATGTACACAATGAAACAGAAGAGCTATGCGACTGCTGCTTCTACTTCAACGGGCACAATGACACTGGCATGATTGCCTTTTGGCCCTTGGTGGACATCAAACTGAACGGATTGTCCAGCTTTTAGCGTTCTGTAACCATCCATCTGAATGGTGGAATAATGAGCGAAAATATCTTCGCCGCCGCCTTCAGGGCAGATGAAACCAAACCCTTTGGCATTGTTGAACCACTTAACAGTACCCTTTTCCATGCTTCGACATCCTTCGCAAATCTTATACAAGTAAGATGGAATAAACCGGGGTCAGAGAGGGGGCTGTTCAAAACCTCGCCAACTCTAGAAATACAATTTAGAGAAATAGGGCGAGCCGTCAAGCGTTTGACAGGGGCCTGGGGGCAGGTATGAATCAAAAATTTGAAGCAGTTAACGCTATTGGCAGGAATGTGACAGATGTCGCTGATGCCAACGATAGATGATAGTTATCTATCATGTGAAGTAGATTGGTCAGGCAAATAAGCTCTTGTCAGCGGCAGAGCGTTCTGCCGATAACCGTAACCGAAGATGATAACTGACAATGGGTAAAACGAACGACTGGCTGGACTTTGAGCAACTGGCGGAAGAAAGAGTGCGCGACGCGCTAAAACCGCCATCTATGTATAAAGTGATATTAGTCAATGATGATTACACTCCGATGGAGTTTGTTATTGACGTGTTACAAAAATTCTTTTCTTATGATGTAGAACGTGCAACGCAATTGATGCTCGCTGTTCACTACCAGGGGAAGGCCATTTGCGGCGTCTTTACCGCTGAGGTTGCAGAAACCAAAGTAGCGATGGTGAACAAGTATGCGAGGGAGAATGAGCATCCATTGCTGTGTACGCTGGAAAAAGCCTGAATGCAGGCATAAAAATTGGGGGAGGTGCCTATGCTCAATCAAGAACTGGAACTCAGTTTAAACATGGCTTTCGCCAGAGCGCGCGAGCACCGTCATGAGTTTATGACCGTCGAGCACTTGTTACTGGCGTTGCTCAGTAACCCATCTGCCCGGGAGGCGCTGGAGGCGTGTTCCGTAGATCTGGTTGCGCTCCGTCAGGAACTGGAAGCCTTTATTGAACAAACCACGCCCGTTCTGCCTGCCAGCGAAGAAGAGCGCGACACGCAGCCGACATTGAGTTTTCAGCGTGTACTACAACGTGCGGTATTCCATGTTCAGTCCTCCGGTCGCAATGAGGTTACCGGTGCGAACGTTCTGGTCGCTATCTTCAGCGAACAGGAATCACAGGCGGCTTATCTGTTGCGCAAACATGAAGTCAGCCGCCTTGATGTAGTGAACTTTATTTCTCATGGCACGCGTAAAGACGAGCCATCTCAGTCTTCTGAACCAGGAAACCAGCCGGGCAGTGAAGAACAAGCTGGTGGGGAGGAGCGTATGGAGAATTTCACGACTAACCTGAATCAGCTTGCACGAGTGGGCGGCATTGACCCACTGATTGGTCGTGAGAAGGAACTGGAACGCGCCATTCAGGTTCTTTGCCGTCGCCGTAAAAACAACCCGCTGCTGGTTGGTGAGTCTGGCGTCGGTAAAACTGCGATTGCGGAAGGTCTCGCCTGGCGCATCGTCCAGGGCGATGTGCCGGAAGTGATGGCTGACTGTACGATTTACTCTCTGGATATCGGTTCTTTGTTAGCAGGCACCAAATATCGTGGTGACTTTGAAAAACGTTTTAAGGCGTTGCTCAAACAACTGGAACAGGATACCAACAGCATTCTTTTTATCGATGAGATCCACACCATCATCGGCGCAGGGGCAGCATCTGGCGGTCAGGTGGATGCGGCTAACCTGATCAAACCGTTGCTCTCAAGCGGTAAAATTCGCGTTATTGGTTCAACGACATATCAGGAATTCAGCAACATTTTCGAGAAAGATCGTGCTCTGGCGCGCCGCTTCCAGAAAATCGATATTACTGAGCCGTCGATCGAAGAAACCGTTCAAATTATCAATGGCCTGAAACCGAAGTACGAAGCGCACCACGACGTGCGTTATACCGCGAAAGCAGTGCGTGCGGCGGTAGAACTGGCGGTGAAGTACATTAACGATCGCCATCTGCCGGATAAGGCGATTGATGTCATTGACGAGGCCGGCGCGCGTGCGCGACTGATGCCGGTCAGCAAGCGTAAGAAAACCGTCAATGTAGCGGATATTGAGTCCGTGGTAGCTCGTATCGCGCGTATCCCTGAGAAGAGTGTTTCTCAGAGTGACCGCGATACGCTAAGAAACCTCGGCGACCGTCTGAAAATGCTGGTTTTCGGTCAGGATAAAGCTATTGAGGCGCTTACCGAAGCTATCAAGATGTCGCGTGCGGGTTTAGGCCATGAACATAAACCGGTCGGTTCGTTCCTGTTTGCTGGTCCAACCGGGGTCGGTAAAACTGAGGTTACAGTGCAGCTTTCCAAAGCTCTGGGCATTGAGCTATTACGCTTTGATATGTCCGAATATATGGAACGTCACACTGTCAGCCGTCTGATTGGCGCGCCTCCGGGATACGTTGGTTTTGATCAAGGCGGTTTGCTGACCGATGCGGTAATTAAGCATCCGCACGCGGTGCTGCTGCTGGACGAAATCGAGAAAGCGCATCCAGACGTGTTCAACATTCTGTTGCAGGTGATGGATAACGGTACGCTGACCGATAACAACGGACGCAAAGCAGACTTCCGTAACGTGGTATTGGTGATGACCACCAACGCCGGGGTACGAGAAACCGAGCGTAAATCGATTGGCCTTATCCAGCAGGATAACAGCACCGATGCGATGGAGGAGATCAAGAAGATCTTTACGCCGGAGTTCCGTAACCGCCTCGACAACATTATCTGGTTCGATCATCTTTCTACTGATGTGATCCATCAGGTGGTGGATAAATTCATCGTCGAGTTGCAGGTACAGTTGGATCAAAAAGGCGTTTCTCTGGAAGTGAGTCAGGAAGCTCGTAACTGGCTGGCCGAAAAAGGTTACGACCGGGCAATGGGAGCGCGTCCGATGGCACGTGTGATTCAGGATAACCTGAAAAAACCGCTCGCCAACGAACTGCTGTTTGGCTCGCTGGTGGATGGCGGCCAGGTGACCGTTGCGCTGGATAAAGAGAAAAATGAGCTGACCTACGGCTTCCAGAGTGCGCAAAAGCATAAACCGGAAGCCGCGCATTAATCTGATTGTTAGGTAAGTTGATGAAGTCCGTAATCTCGTCAGAGGTTACGGACTTTTTGTTTATGGGGTGGAGGTGGTTCAGACCCTTTTTTTGATGATGATGGTAAGTTGTTGATAATTAATGCTGTTTGAAGGTAAGGATAAAAAAGGGTTGCGGCAGGAAAATGAGATGGTTTTGCTTTATTAACAACGGGCTAAACGTGTAGTATTTGAGTTCACTGCTGAGCAGGCAGCTTAGAAAATTCATGCCGGTAAGGTTGATAACTACGCGCAGTTCACTGCCGTACAGGCAGCTAAAATGCGAAAAAAAAGCCCGTACTTTCGTACGAGCTCTTCTTTAGAAAATGGCGGTGAGGGGGGGATTGACTTGCTTCGCTCGCCCTGCGGGCAGCCCGTTCACTGCGTTCGCGGACTGTCCAACTGGCTATCGCCAGTTGTCGAACCCCGGTCGGGGCTTCTCATCCCCCCGGATGTGTGCAACATGCGAAAAAAAAAGCCCGTACTTCCGTACGAGCTCTTCTTTAGAAGATGGCGGTGAGGGGGGGATTCGAACCCCCGATACGTTGCCGTATACACACTTTCCAGGCGTGCTCCTTCAGCCACTCGGACACCTCACCAAATTGTTTTGCTGCCCGACCTCATAGGTGGCAACGGGGCGCTACTATAGGGAGTTGTAGTAAATCGGTCAAGCAGAATTTATTAAGAACGATTCATTTGGTTACGCATTGTACATGCAGTTCGTTTGAATGAGATAATTGCAGAACGTGTTCTGAGCATTTGTTTATCAAAAGCTACGCAGAAAATATGAGATTGAAGCAATGTTAGACTAGCCCTTTTTGTGGTATGAAATTTAACTTATTGATTTTGTTTGGTGTTTTTTTTATGACTGTAAAAAGACGTTAACCTGTTATTTTGTAAGTTTTGGCAGTAAATCAATCGGATAGCCAGTTATCATTTCTGCTCACTGCCGTGCAGGCAGTTTCCGAACTCCCACATCATCTCCCGATATTTATTCCCCGTAACTCCAAATGCAAAAAAGGCCGGTTAAACCGACCTTTTATTCGTTCTTTCTCTTCGCCCGTCAGGCGGTAAAACAATCAGCGACTACGGAAGACAATGCGGCCTTTGCTCAGGTCGTACGGGGTCAGCTCAACAGTCACTTTGTCGCCCGTCAGGATGCGGATGTAGTTTTTACGCATTTTACCGGAGATGTGTGCAGTAACCACGTGACCGTTTTCTAACTCTACGCGGAACATGGTGTTAGGTAACGTTTCCAGTACGGTACCTTGCATTTCAATATTGTCTTCTTTGGCCATCTAATCCTCTGGGGTATCACTACCATAATTTGAACCGGCAAGATAATGCCGAAGTTCTGTAAATAAGTAAAGATTTGTGCGCTAAATCGCAACAAACAGGTTTTGCACATAACTCCGAAAACACACGGCTAAGCCGCACCATAAGCGCAACATATAAGGGAGCGGTGAGATAAACGATGGGCGTTACCTGACGCGAAAAGTTCCTTATCGGCAGCGGAGTAATGAGCGTAACCAACTCTGCGATCGCAATTATAACACTCTGGTGAGAAATGTGCCGAAAACATTCATTCTTGCGGTGAAAACAATCGTCGCGGCACCCAGAAATTATTCGGTAATCGTCCGAGACGCATCTGATTGAGATAACTCAGATAATCTCGGCGGGGAATTTCGCAGGCGCCAAGCGAAGCTGTATGCTCATTAAGCACCTGGCAGTCGATCAATTTACCGCCATGATGGATAAATTCTTCACAGAATACTAATAGAGCAGTTTTAGAAGCATTCTCCATCCGGCTGAACATCGACTCGCCGCAAAACAGTGTTCCCTGCGCCACGCCATACATGCCACCGACAAGTTCCTCTTCACGCCATACCTCTATTGAGTGGGCATGACCTAACTCGTGAAGACGGTGATAGGCTTCGATTACGCCGCGCGTAATCCAGGTCCCTTCTTCGCGATTGCTGGCACATCCTTCTATGACCTTACCAAAAGCATAATTCAGAGTGACACGATACGGTGAGCGTTTATGAAAGCGTTTCATACTACGGCTGATATGCAGTGATTCCGGCCATAGTACCGCGCGAGGATCGGGCGACCACCAGAGGATGGGGTCGCCTGGAGAAAACCACGGAAAAATACCACGCTGATAAGCCATTAGCAGGCGTGCCGGGCTAAGATCGCCTCCCAGCGCCAGCAGGCCGTTAGGCTCACGTAATGCGCCTTCCGGGGAAGGGAAGGCTATTGAATGGCGAGAAAGCTGAACCAGGCGCATGACTGCAAAACTCCACTACGCAAGTTGGATCGTTCAATAATAGCTTACAAACCCTGCTTAAACTGGTAATAACGCCCCTGTCTGGCAAGCAGTTCTGCGTGGCTACCTTGTTCAATAATTTGCCCATTGTCCATGACTATTATTTGCTGGAAATGAGAGAGGCCGCGAAGCCGATGGGTCACCATTAATACCGTTTTTCCGTGCATCATTTCAGCAAGCAATTCAAGGATCTGGCTTTCGGTTGTGGCATCTAAACCTTCGGTAGGTTCGTCCAGCAGAACCAATGGCGCATCATGCAGCAGCGCGCGGGCAATAGCCAGACGGCGCAGTTCACCACCGGAGAGTTGGCGTCCGCCTTCCCCTAGCCAACTGTTAAGTCCTGCATCTTCGAGCAGTTTCTCCAGGCCAACACGACGCAATACCTCCGCCAGCGCTTCATCACTGGTGCCAGGTGCTGCAAGTAACAGGTTATCGCGCAATGTGGCGCTAAACAGATGTACACGTTGCGGTACAACGCTGATGGCCTTGCGTAACGTTGACTCACTCAGGCTGGAGATTGGGTTACCATTAAATAAAATCTCGCCATGTTGCGGGTCCCATGCGCGGGTTAGTAGTTGTAACAGCGTCGATTTGCCGCATCCGGTTCGTCCCAGAATAGCAATATGTTCCCCGGTGTTTGCCTGAAGGGAGATCCCTTTTAGCGCTTGTTGGGATTGCTCGGGGTAAGTGAACGCAACATTGCGCAATGTCAGTGAAACGTGCTGTGGAACATCAGTGCTGGTGTCAGGGAAAGCCACTTCTGGTTTTTGTTCCGTTAAATCAGTGATGCGCATGGCAGAGGCAATGACTTGCCCCAGATGCTGAAAAGCGCCAGTCACTGGAGCCAGTGCCTCGAATGCAGCCAATGCACAGAAGACAAACAGAGCAATTAACGCACCGGGTTGGCTATTACCGCCAACGCCGCCGGAGGCCATCCATAACATCAGGATCACCGCCAGCGCGCCAATCAACAACATAATTGCTTGTGACAAAGCAGTCAGCTCAGATTGACGGCGCTGTGCTTCCAGCCACTGAATTTCGGTATTCTCTAACTGCGTGCGATAACGTTCGCTGGCGCCAAAAATGGTCAGTTCGGCCTGGCCTTGCAGCCAGGCGGTTAATTGCTGCCGATACTGGCCGCGCAAGTGAGTCAGATTTTGTCCTGTACTTTTTCCCGCACGATAAAACAGCGGCGGCATCAGGAACAGCGTCAGCAACATAATGCCGCCCAGCGTGAAGGCGAGGGTGAAATCAAGGAAACTTAACCCGACAGTTACCACCATAATCACCACAAAAGCGCCCAGCAATGGCGAGATAACGCGCAAGTAAAGATGATCGAGCGTATCAACATCCGCCACGACACGATTGAGTAATTCGCCCTGACGATAGCGCGCCAGCCCGGCAGGGGAGAGGGGCAGCAATTTGCTGAAGGTGTAAATGCGCAGATGCTGCAATACGCGGAACGTCGCATCGTGGCTAACCAGACGTTCAAAATAGCGCCCGGCGGTACGGGTGATCGCCGCACCGCGCACTCCTGCGGCAGGCAACATATAGTTAAAGCTGTACAGTCCTGCAATGCCCGCAACCGCTGAGGCTGAGAGGAACCAGCCGGAAAGCGTCAACAGACCGATACTGGCGAGCAGCGTGACAATTGCCAGCACAATACCAAGACTTAACATCCACTTATGGCGTTTATACAGTGCCAGATAGGGTAGCAAAGCGCGCATTTAAATTTCCTCCTGACGATGGGCCAGCAACGTGGAGAAAGGACCGTTAGTTACGCTTAAATCCGCGTAATGGCCTTGTTCTATGATCTGACCGTCCTGCATTACCCAGATGACATCCCAGTCAGCAAGATCTTCTAACTGGTGGGTGACCATTAAGGTTGTCTGGCGCAGCGATGCGGCGTTAAGCGCCTGCATCACACGCTGTTCACTGTGTGCATCGAGGCTGGCTGCGGGTTCATCCAACAATAATAATGAACAGGGATTAAGCAATGCTCGCGCCACCGCCACGCGTTGCGCCTGGCCCACGGAAAGACGAGCAGCCTGATCACCCACGGGAGTATCTACGCCTTGTGGCAGTGACGGAAGGAACTCACTGACCCAGGCATTATCCAGTGCAGTCTGTAACTCTTGCTCACTGGCATCAGGGCGTGCCAGCAGAACATTTTCCCGTAGTGTTGCAGCGGGTAATTGCGGGTTTTGACCAACCCAGGAGAGGTGCTTACGCCACGATTCTGGTGATAAATCTCGCAATTCTATCCCGTTGATCCGTAGCGACCCCTGATAGGAAAGAAAACCGGAAATCGCGTTCAACAGAGAACTTTTCCCTGATCCGCTACGACCAACTAACACCGCACGTTTTCCAGCTGATAGTGTGAAGTTCAGCGGGCCAGCCAGGGTTTTGCCTTCTGGTGATGTGATAAACAGCTCCTCAGCCTCAATGGTTACCGGTTCGGTAGACGTCAATTCAGTCTCGCCGCGCTGTGGATGGGCGAGCGGAGTTTCCATAAACGTTTTCAGGCTATCTGCCGCGCCGACAGCCTGAGCTTTGGCATGATAAAAGGTGCCGAGATCGCGTAATGGCTGGAAAAACTCCGGGGCGAGAATCAGTGCCAGGAAGCCCGCAGCCAGTGTTACGCCAGTGTCGTAGTGACCAAAATCCAGCTCGCCGAGATAGGAGAAACCAAAATAGACCGCCACCAGGGCAATAGAAAGGGAGGTAAAGAACTCCAGAATGCCGGAGGATAAAAACGCCAGACGTAGCACTTCCATTGTCCGTTGGCGGAAATCTTCTGAGGCTGAACGGATACTTTCAATTTCAGCTTCTCCACGACCAAAAATACGCAACGTTTCCATGCCACGCAGACGATCAAGAAAATGTCCACTTAAGCGAGCAAGCGCGAGAAAGTTACGTCGGTTAGCATCAGCAGCGCCCATCCCAACTAAAGCCATAAATAAAGGGATTAATGGCGCGGTGCCCAGCAGAATGAGCGCCGCGGCCCAGTTAGAGGGGAAGATCGCTATAACAATCAGTAGCGGCACTGATACTGCCAGCGCCATTTGTGGCAGATAGCGAGCATAGTAATCATGCATATCGTCAATTTGTTCTAGCACTAACGTCGCCCAGCTTCCCGCCGGTTTGCCCTGAATCCACGCAGGCCCGGCCTGTTGCAGCCGATCCAGAACCTGACGGCGGATGGCAAAGCGGATATGTTGCCCGGCGTGATAACCCACTCGTTCGCGCAACCAAACTACCCACGCGCGCAGTATAAAGGTCAGCACCAGCATGGCGAAGGGAAGCAATAAAGCTTCTCTGGGAATGTTTTCCATGATCATATGTTGCAGAATACGCGCCATAAACCAGGCCTGGGCAATGATCAATATGCCGCTCACAAAGCCCAGCAGACGAGAAATATTCAGCCAACGTTGGGAGATGACGCTTTGCTGTTTTAACCAGCGAGTTAACTCTTTTTGACGAGATTTATTCATTGCACGCTTAGCAGGTGAGTTATCAGAATTTTTGCAGGGCAATGTTACAACGAGGAAAAAATAAAGGCGACCCATAGTCGCATGGCGCCGCCTTTTTTACCTTTGTTACTGATTTGTAAATTGTTTTGCGTCAGCTAAACTGTCGAGGTAGCGTTCTGCGTCCAGTGCAGCCATGCAGCCAGTACCGGCAGAGGTGATGGCTTGACGATAAATGTGATCCATTACGTCACCTGCGGCAAATACGCCCGGAATGCTGGTTTGGGTGGCGTTACCATGAATACCCGACTGTACTTTGATGTAGCCGTTTTCCAGTTCCAGTTGCCCTTCAAAGATGGCGGTATTCGGGCTGTGACCGATAGCAACGAACAGACCAGCAACGTCGAGGGATTCGATGTTATCGCTGTTTTGCGTATCACGCAGACGCACGCCAGTGACGCCCATCTGATCGCCAGTCACTTCTTCCAGCGTACGGTTGGTGTGCAAAATAATATTGCCGTTTTCCACTTTATCCATCAGACGCTTAATAAGAATTTTTTCTGCACGGAAACCCTCGCGGCGGTGGATCAAATGCACCTCGGAAGCAATGTTGGAAAGATACAGAGCTTCTTCAACAGCGGTATTACCGCCACCGATAACCGCCACTTTCTGGTTGCGATAGAAGAAACCATCGCAGGTGGCGCAGGCAGAAACGCCGCGGCCTTTAAATGCCTCTTCAGACGGTAAGCCGAGGTAGCGTGCAGAAGCCCCGGTGGCAATAATCAGTGCGTCACAGGTATATTCGCCGCTGTCGCCAGTCAGGCGGAACGGACGATTCTGCAAATCTACTTTGTTAATGTGATCAAAGATGATTTCAGTTTCAAACTTGGCAGCATGTTCATGCATACGTTCCATTAACAACGGTCCGGTCAGATCGTTTGCATCGCCTGGCCAGTTTTCCACTTCTGTGGTGGTGGTCAGTTGGCCGCCTTTTTCCATGCCGGTAATCAGAACCGGTTGCAGGTTGGCGCGCGCCGCGTAAACGGCGGCTGTATATCCTGCCGGGCCTGAGCCCAGAATAAGCAGTTTGCTGTGTTTGGTCGTGCCCATGAGATCCCCATAGTTGTTGGCAGACAATGAGCAGGATTGTAGGGAATTTACAGCCGTAAAAAAAGAGTATGGCAATTTTGTTAACAATTTGTGCAATCGTCAGAAACGATGGATGCGCAGGAGTTGTGCGTCATTATCACGTCTGCTACTTAATTTTTTCGGTGTATGAGCTGATTAAATGATGATTAAACGTCACTGTTAATGAATAACTGGCATGTTGTACTAAAAAACGATGTTTTGCTTTGACAATCACCTGGCGTTTTGCGAAAACATTCGAGGAAGAAAAAAACAGTATTCTTATATGCGCATAATCATGCATGTAAATACCATGTTTACCGTGCTAGTGAAATCTACGTATGGCGTGGACAGACGCCATTCGTGATGTCGATAGCTGCCTCAAGGCGACGGTCTTCTCACCGTAGACCCAGGCATTGCGCGCCGTGAATCATCGTGATTTCGGTCTATCGTGACGGGTAGCGACTCTGAACAGTGATGTTGTAAGGGTCAGACAGGAGTAGGGAAGGAATACAGAGAGACAATAATAATGGTAGATAGCAAGAAGCGCCCTGGCAAAGATCTCGACCGTATCGATCGTAACATTCTTAATGAGCTGCAAAAGGATGGGCGTATTTCTAACGTCGAGCTTTCTAAACGTGTAGGTCTTTCTCCAACGCCGTGCCTTGAGCGTGTGCGTCGACTGGAAAGACAAGGGTTTATTCAGGGCTATACAGCGCTGCTAAACCCGCATTATCTGGATGCATCACTGCTGGTATTCGTTGAGATTACTCTGAATCGTGGCGCCCCGGATGTGTTTGAACAATTCAATACCGCGGTACAAAAACTTGAAGAGATTCAGGAGTGTCATTTGGTGTCCGGTGATTTCGACTACTTATTGAAAACACGCGTGCCGGATATGTCAGCTTACCGTAAGTTGTTGGGGGAAACCTTGCTGCGTCTGCCTGGAGTCAATGACACCCGGACATACGTTGTTATGGAAGAAGTCAAGCAAAGTAATCGTCTGGTTATTAAGACGCGCTAACACGGAACAGGTGCAAAATCGGCGTATTTTGATTACACTCCTGTTAATCCATACAGCAACAGTACTGGGGCAACCTGGTACTGTTGTCCGTTTTAGCATCGGGCGGGAAAAGCCTGTAACCTGGAGAGCCTTTCTTGAGCCAGGAATACACTGAAGACAAAGAAGTCACATTGACAAAGTTAAGCAGCGGGCGTCGACTTCTCGAGGCGTTGCTGATCCTTATAGTCCTGTTTGCCGTCTGGTTGATGGCAGCATTGCTTAGCTTTAACCCTTCGGACCCCAGCTGGTCGCAAACGGCCTGGCATGAGCCCATCCACAATTTAGGCGGAGCTCCTGGCGCGTGGCTGGCAGATACGCTGTTCTTCATTTTCGGCGTCATGGCCTATACCATCCCCATTATTATTATTGGTGGTTGCTGGTTTGCCTGGCGTCATCAGGACAGTGACGAATACGTTGATTATTTTGCCGTTTCGTTACGCATTATTGGTGTGCTGGCGATCATTCTCACTTCTTGTGGTCTGGCGGCGATTAACGCTGACGATATCTGGTATTTCGCTTCTGGCGGTGTGATCGGGAGTTTATTAAGCACAACGTTGCAGCCGTTGCTACATAGCAGTGGGGGAACAATTGCGCTGCTATGTGTCTGGGCGGCCGGACTGACGCTGTTTACCGGTTGGTCATGGGTGACCATTGCTGAAAAGCTGGGCGGCTGGATTTTAAATATCCTCACTTTCGCCAGTAATCGCACTCGTCGCGATGATACCTGGGTTGATGAGGATGAGTATGAAGACGACGAAGAGTACGAAGATGAAAATAACGGCAAACAGCGTGAATCACGTCGTGCCCGTATTCTTCGTGGCGCGCTGGCGCGTCGTAAACGTCTGGCGGAAAAATTCATCAATCCAATGGGGCGTCATACCGATGCCGCCTTGTTCTCTGGTAAACGGATGGATGATGAAGAAAATGCAACCTATAGCGCTCGCGGCGTCACTTCCGATCCTGATGATGTGCTTTTTTCGGGCAACCGCGCGACGCAGCCTGAATATGATGAATACGATCCATTATTAAACGGCGCGCCGATTATCGAACCTGTTGCCACAACCGCCGCAGCTAGCACGACGACGCAAAGCAGGGCTACGCCAATGGAGCTCCAAACTCCGCCTGTTGCGCCTGTTGAAGTTCCGCCGGTACAGCCTGGAGTGGCCTGGCAACCTGCGCCGCAAATGGGTGAATCGGCGAACGCTCCTGCATCTGAAGGTTACCCGCAACAATCGCAATATGCGCAACCTGCGGTGCAATATAATGAACCGTTGCAACAACCGACTCAGCCGCAACAACCATATTACGTATCTGCACCGGAGCAATCTGTTCAGCAGCCGTACTACACATCTTCGCCGGAACAACCAGTCCAGCAGCCGTACTACGCATCTGCGCCAGAACAACCAGTCCAGCAGCCGTATTATGCACCTGCGCCAGAACAACTGGTTCAGCAACCGTATTATGCGCCTGTACCGGAACAGCCGGCGACAGATAACACCTGGCAAGCTGAGGCGTCGCATTCCGCTTATGCTCCACAGTCTGCACACCAGCCGGAGCATACGTATCAACAGCCAGTAGCGCAACAGCCGCTGTATCAGCAACCGCAACCTGTTGAACCGCAACCCGTTGCGGAGCCTGAACCAGTTGTAGAAGAGACAAAACCCGCTCGCCCGCCGCTTTACTATTTTGAAGAAGTGGAGGAGAAGCGAGCGCGTGAACGTGAACAGCTGGCGGCCTGGTATCAACCTATTCCTGAACCGGTTAAAGAACCGGAACCGATCAAGCCGGTGATGACACGGCCGAGCGTTGCAACAGTGCCGCCGGTAGAAGCCGCGGCGTCTGTTTCGCCGCTGGCATCAGGCGTGAAGAAAGCGACTCTGGCGACAGGTGCTGCTGCAACCGTTGCTGCGCCAGTCTTCAGTATGGCGAATAGCGGGGGACCGCGGCCTCAGGTTAAAGAGGGCATTGGACCGCAGTTGCCGCGACCGAAACGCGTTCGTGTGCCGACTCGTCGTGAGCTGGCATCGTATGGCATTAAGCTGCCATCGCAGCGAGCTGCGGAAGAGAAAGCTCGCGAAGCTCAGCGTAATCAACCTGATTCTGCTGAACCGTTTAACGATGACGAAATAGATGCAATGCAGCAGGCCGAACTGGCGCGTCAGTTCGCTCAGGCGCAGCAGCAGCGCTATGGCGAGCAATATCAGCATGATGTGCCGGTAGATCAGGACGATGAAGATGCCGCGGCAGAGGCTGAGTTGGCACGTCAGTTTGCCCAGACGCAGCAGCAGCGTTATTCCGGCGAACAACCGGCAGGAGCGAATCCGTTCTCGCTGGATGATTTTGAATTTTCACCGATGAAAGCGTTGGTCGATGATGGTCCGCAAGAGCCGCTGTTTACGCCAATTGTTGAACCAGTGCAACAACAACCTGCTGCTGCCGCGCCGCAGCCACAATATCAACAGCCGCAACAGGCGGTAGCACCGCAGCCGCAGTATCAACAGCCGGCAGTGCCGCAGCCGCAAGATACTCTGCTGCATCCACTGCTAATGCGTAACGGTGATAGTCGTCCGCTACATAAGCCAACAACGCCATTGCCATCGTTGGATCTGCTAACGCCTCCACCGAGTGAAGTTGAGCCGGTGGACACTTTTGCTCTTGAGCAAATGGCGCGTCTGGTGGAAGCTCGTTTGGCCGATTTCCGTATTAAGGCTGATGTCGTCAACTATTCTCCGGGCCCCGTTATCACTCGTTTTGAGCTGAATCTGGCGCCGGGAGTAAAAGCTGCGCGTATTTCTAACTTGTCACGTGACCTTGCTCGCTCGTTATCGACTGTGGCAGTGCGTGTGGTAGAGGTTATTCCAGGCAAACCATACGTGGGCCTTGAATTACCGAACAAAAAACGACAAACCGTATACTTGCGAGAAGTGCTGGATAATGCGAAATTCCGCGATAATCCGTCACCGCTGACAATTGTATTGGGCAAAGATATCGCAGGCGATCCGGTCGTGGCCGATTTGGCTAAAATGCCGCACTTGCTGGTTGCTGGGACCACCGGTTCCGGTAAGTCTGTCGGTGTGAACGCCATGATTCTGAGTATGCTCTATAAAGCGCAGCCGGAAGATGTTCGTTTCATCATGATTGACCCGAAAATGCTGGAGCTTTCGGTTTATGAAGGTATTCCGCATCTGCTAACGGAAGTCGTCACCGATATGAAAGATGCCGCTAACGCGCTGCGTTGGTGTGTCAATGAGATGGAACGCCGTTATAAGCTGATGTCTGCATTGGGTGTGCGTAATCTGGCGGGTTATAACGAAAAAATTGCTGAAGCAGACCGTATGATGCGTCCGATTCCAGACCCTTACTGGAAGCCGGGTGACAGTATGGATGCTCAGCACCCAGTGCTGAAAAAAGAACCGTACATTGTGGTGCTGGTGGATGAATTTGCCGATTTGATGATGACGGTCGGTAAAAAAGTGGAAGAGCTGATTGCGCGTCTGGCGCAAAAAGCTCGTGCTGCCGGTATCCACCTCGTACTGGCAACGCAGCGTCCATCGGTGGATGTCATTACGGGGCTGATTAAAGCGAACATCCCGACGCGTATTGCATTTACTGTATCCAGTAAGATCGATTCACGCACTATTCTTGATCAGGCTGGCGCGGAATCATTACTGGGGATGGGGGATATGCTCTACTCCGGGCCGAATTCCACTATGCCGGTGCGTGTTCACGGAGCCTTTGTTCGCGATCAGGAAGTTCATGCCGTGGTGCAGGACTGGAAAGCGCGTGGTCGTCCGCAGTATGTTGACGGCATTACTTCCGATAAAGACAATGAAGGTGGTGCTGGTGGTTTTGATGGTGCTGAAGAGCTCGATCCGTTGTTTGATCAGGCAGTGGCATTTGTTACTGAAAAACGTAAAGCGTCGATTTCCGGCGTTCAACGTCAGTTCCGTATTGGCTATAACCGTGCAGCGCGTATCATCGAACAGATGGAAGCGCAGGGGATTGTCAGCGAACAAGGCCACAACGGGAATCGCGAAGTACTGGCGCCTCCACCGTTTGACTGATTAGTGCATTGTAGGCCGGATAAGACGCGATAGCGTCGTATCCGGCATTCGATTCCCTGAGAATTCAGTATTTTCTTCTTTCCTCAAGCTGATGATTAGCCTGGAATAGAGAGTAGAGGGAACTCCCGATCGGGAGTGACATAATTTGAGGAACAATGATGAAAAAAATTGCCATCACCTGTGCATTACTCTCAAGTTTAGTAGCGAGCAGCGTTTGGGCTGATGCCGCAAGCGATTTGAAAAGCCGCCTGGATAAAGTCAGCAGTTTCCATGCCAGCTTTACCCAAAAAGTGACTGACGGCAGTGGTGCCGCAGTACAGGAGGGCCAGGGCGATTTATGGGTAAAACGTCCAAATTTGTTCAACTGGCATATGACCCAGCCAGACGAAAGCATTCTGGTTTCTGATGGTAAAACCTTATGGTTCTACAATCCATTTGTTGAACAGGCTACGGCAACCTGGCTGAAAGATGCCACCGGCAATACACCGTTTATGCTGATTGCGCGTAACCAGTCCAGTGACTGGCAGCAGTACAATATCAAACAGAATGGCGATGACTTTATCCTGACGCCGAAAGCCAGCAATGGCAATTTGAAGCAATTCACTATCAACGTCGGTCGCGATGGCACGATCCATCAGTTTAGTGCTGTAGAACAAGACGATCAGCGTAGCAGTTATCAGCTAAAATCCCAGCAAAATGGCGCAGTGGATCCAGCAAAATTTACCTTCACCCCGCCGCAAGGTGTCACGGTAGATGATCAACGTAAGTAGAGGCAGATGAGTGAGTAATTTGTCGCTCGATTTTTCGGATAATACATTTCAACCTCTGGCCGCGCGTATGCGGCCAGAAAATTTAGCACAGTATATCGGCCAGCAACATTTACTGGCTGCGGGGAAACCGTTGCCGCGCGCAATCGAAGCCGGACATCTGCACTCCATGATCCTCTGGGGGCCGCCGGGAACCGGTAAAACGACCCTCGCTGAAGTGATTGCTCGCTATGCAAATGCTGATGTGGAACGTATTTCTGCCGTTACCTCTGGCGTCAAAGAAATTCGCGAAGCGATAGAGCGCGCGCGGCAGAATCGTAATGCCGGCCGCCGTACTATTCTGTTTGTCGATGAAGTACACCGTTTCAATAAAAGTCAACAGGATGCTTTTTTACCGCACATTGAAGACGGCACTATCACTTTTATCGGTGCGACAACTGAAAATCCGTCGTTTGAGCTAAATTCGGCGTTACTTTCCCGCGCCCGAGTTTACTTGCTGAAATCTCTGTCTACAGAGGATATTGAGCAAGTACTGACTCAGGCGATGGAAGACAAAACCCGCGGCTATGGTGGTCAGGATATTGTTCTGCCGGATGAGACGCGGCGTGCTATTGCTGAACTGGTGAACGGTGACGCGCGCCGGGCATTAAATACGCTGGAAATGATGGCGGATATGGCCGAAGTCGATGGCAGCGGTAAGCGTGTCCTGAAACCTGAATTATTGACGGAAATTGCCGGGGAACGTAGTGCTCGTTTCGATAACAAAGGCGATCGCTTTTACGATCTGATTTCCGCGCTGCATAAATCAGTACGTGGCAGTGCACCCGATGCGGCGCTTTACTGGTACGCGCGAATTATTACTGCCGGTGGTGATCCGTTATACGTTGCGCGTCGCTGCCTGGCGATTGCTTCGGAAGATGTCGGCAATGCCGATCCGCGTGCGATGCAGGTGGCAATAGCAGCCTGGGATTGCTTTACCCGCGTTGGTCCGGCAGAAGGCGAACGCGCCATTGCACAGGCGATTGTTTATCTCGCCTGTGCGCCAAAAAGCAATGCTGTTTATACGGCGTTTAAAGCCGCGCTGGCCGATGCTCGTGAACGCCCGGATTATGACGTGCCAGTTCACTTGCGCAATGCGCCGACCAAACTGATGAAGGAAATGGGCTACGGGCAGGAATATCGTTACGCCCATGACGAAGCAAACGCTTATGCTGCTGGTGAGGTTTACTTCCCGCCAGAAATAGCACAAACACGCTACTATTTCCCAACAAACAGAGGGCTTGAAGGCAAGATTGGCGAAAAGCTCGCCTGGCTGGCTGAACAGGATCAAAATAGCCCCATAAAACGCTACCGTTAATGTTATCGTTGCGGTAATGTTGTTACTGTATCCCTGTGGTCGCAGGCTGTGACCACATCTCCCATTTAATTCGATAAGCACAGGATAAGCATGCTCGATCCCAATCTGCTGCGTAATGAGCCAGACGCAGTCGCTGAAAAACTGGCACGCCGGGGCTTTAAGCTGGATGTAGATAAGCTGGGCGCTCTTGAAGAGCGTCGTAAAGTATTGCAGGTCAAAACGGAAAATCTGCAAGCGGAGCGTAACTCCCGATCGAAATCCATAGGCCAGGCGAAAGCGCGCGGGGAAGATATTGAGCCTTTACGTCTGGAAGTGAACAAACTGGGCGAAGAGCTGGATGCAGCAAAAGCCGAGCTGGATGCTTTACAGGCTGAAATTCGCGATATCGCGCTGACAATCCCTAACCTGCCCGCAGATGAAGTGCCGGTAGGTAAAGACGAAAATGACAACGTAGAAGTCAGCCGCTGGGGTACCCCGCGTAAATTTGATTTCGAAATCCGTGATCATGTGACGCTGGGTGAAATGCACTCTGGCCTGGACTTTGCGGCGGCAGTTAAGCTGACCGGTTCGCGCTTTGTGGTAATGAAAGGGCAGATCGCTCGCATGCACCGCGCACTGTCGCAATTTATGTTGGATCTGCACACCGAGCAGCATGGTTATAGCGAAAACTATGTCCCTTATCTGGTTAACCAGGATACGTTGTACGGTACGGGTCAGTTGCCGAAATTTGCTGGCGACCTGTTCCATACTCGCCCGCTGGAAGAAGAAGCGGACACCAGTAACTACGCGCTGATCCCAACAGCAGAAGTTCCTCTGACCAACCTGGTGCGTGGCGAAATCATCGATGAAGATGATCTACCTATTAAGATGACCGCCCATACTCCATGTTTCCGTTCTGAAGCGGGCTCTTACGGTCGTGACACCCGTGGTTTGATCCGTATGCACCAGTTCGACAAAGTTGAAATGGTTCAGATTGTGCGCCCGGAAGATTCAATGGCGGCGCTGGAAGAGATGACCGGTCATGCAGAAAAAGTCCTGCAACTGCTGGGCCTGCCGTACCGTAAGATCATTCTTTGCACCGGTGACATGGGCTTTGGCGCATGCAAAACTTATGATCTGGAAGTGTGGATCCCGGCGCAGAACACTTACCGCGAGATTTCTTCCTGCTCTAACGTCTGGGATTTCCAGGCTCGTCGTATGCAAGCACGCTGCCGCAGCAAGTCTGACAAGAAAACCCGTCTGGTTCATACTCTGAACGGTTCTGGTCTGGCTGTTGGTCGTACGCTGGTTGCGGTAATGGAGAACTATCAGCAGGCTGATGGTCGTATCGAAGTGCCAGAAGTTCTGCGTCCGTACATGAACGGACTGGAATATATTGGCTAATATCCAACTTTTCTTACTCTAAAAAGCGCCTGCGGGCGCTTTTTTTCTCTCCATTTGATACCGAACAATAATTACTCCTCATTTGCGCGTAATACTACTTTCGAGTGAAGATCTTCCTATGTTGTTGATTTTCAAGTTATTCGCTGTATACGGACCTATATAGCGCAACGCTATGAAAATAATTAAACAATGCGGTTTGTTACAGGAATCAATCGTGAGCAAGCTTGAGTGAGCTATTATGAAAACGAAAATCCCTGATGCGGTATTGGCTGCTGAGGTGAGTCGCCGTGGTTTGGTAAAAACGACAGCGATCGGCGGCCTGGCAATGGCCTGCAGCGCATTAACATTACCTTTTAGTCGGATTGCACACGCTGTAGATAGCGCTATTCCAGTAAATTCTGACGAGAAGGTTATCTGGAGTGCCTGCACAGTTAACTGTGGTAGCCGGTGTCCGCTACGTATGCATGTGGTGGACGGTGAAATCAAATACGTCGAAACGGATAATACCGGTGATGACAATTACGATGGCCTGCATCAGGTACGCGCTTGTTTGCGTGGGCGCTCTATGCGTCGTCGCGTTTATAATCCAGACCGTCTGAAGTATCCGATGAAACGGGTAGGGGCGCGTGGCGAAGGTAAATTTGAGCGTATTAGCTGGGAAGAAGCCTACGACATTATTGCCACTAATATGCAGCGCCTGATTAAAGAGTATGGTAACGAATCTATCTATCTGAATTATGGTACCGGTACGTTGGGCGGCACCATGACTCGTTCCTGGCCGCCAGGAAATACTCTCGTTGCGCGTCTGATGAATTGCTGTGGTGGTTATTTAAACCACTATGGTGATTACTCCTCTGCGCAAATTGCAGAAGGTCTGAACTATACCTATGGCGGCTGGGCAGATGGCAACAGTCCGTCAGATATCGAAAACAGTAAGCTGGTTGTGTTGTTTGGTAATAACCCTGGCGAGACGCGTATGAGCGGCGGCGGGGTAACGTACTATCTTGAACAGGCACGGCAGAAATCAAATGCTCGCATGATTATCATCGATCCGCGTTATACCGATACCGGTGCTGGACGTGAAGATGAGTGGATCCCGATCCGTCCGGGAACAGATGCTGCATTGGTAAATGGTCTGGCATACGTCATGATCACTGAAAATCTGGTCGATCAGGAATTCCTCGATAAATATTGCGTCGGTTATGACGAGAAAACTTTGCCAGCCAGTGCGCCGAAAAATGGTCACTATAAAGCGTATATTCTGGGTGAAGGCAAAGACGGGATTGCGAAAACGCCGGAATGGGCTTCGCAAATTACCGGTATCCCTGCTGACCGAATCATCAAACTGGCACGAGAAATCGGCAGCACCAAACCGGCATTTATCAGCCAGGGATGGGGACCTCAGCGTCATGCCAACGGTGAAATCGCCACTCGTGCTATTTCAATGCTGGCTATCCTCACTGGTAATGTTGGTATTAACGGTGGTAACACTGGCGCACGCGAAGGTTCATACAGCTTACCGTTTGTTCGTATGCCTACTCTCGAGAATCCGATCCAGACCAGCATTTCCATGTTTATGTGGACCGATGCGATTGAACGCGGCCCGGAGATGACGGCGCTGCGTGACGGTGTTCGTGGTAAAGATAAGCTGGATGTTCCAATCAAGATGATCTGGAACTATGCCGGTAACTGCCTGATTAACCAGCATTCTGAAATCAATCGCACCCATGAAATCCTCCAGGATGATAAGAAGTGTGAACTGATAGTGGTTATCGACTGCCACATGACCTCATCCGCGAAATATGCTGACATCCTGTTGCCGGATTGCACTGCTTCCGAACAGATGGACTTTGCGCTGGATGCTTCCTGCGGGAATATGTCTTATGTGATTTTCAACGACCAGGTTATTAAACCGAGATTTGAGTGTAAGACCATCTATGAGATGACCAGCGAACTGGCAAAACGTCTTGGTGTGGAGCAACAGTTCACTGAAGGCCGTACTCAGGAAGAGTGGATGCGTCATCTGTACGCTCAGTCGCGAGAAGCGATTCCTGAATTACCGACTTTTGAAGAGTTCCGCAAGCAGGGGATCTTTAAAAAACGTGACCCGCAAGGGCATCATGTGGCTTATAAAGCCTTCCGTGAAGATCCGCAGGCAAATCCATTGACCACGCCATCGGGCAAAATTGAGATCTATTCGCAGGCGCTGGCTGACATTGCCGCTACCTGGGAATTGCCGGAAGGCGATGTGATCGATCCACTGCCGATCTACACGCCGGGCTTTGAAAGTTATCAGGATCCGCTGAACAAACAGTATCCGCTGCAGCTTACGGGTTTCCACTATAAATCTCGTGTGCACTCAACTTACGGCAACGTTGATGTGCTGAAAGCGGCTTGCCGTCAGGAAATGTGGATCAACCCGCTTGATGCGCAAAAACGCGGTATCAGTAACGGCGATAAGGTCAGGATCTTTAACGATCGTGGTGAGGTTCATATTGAGGCGAAAGTGACGCCACGCATGATGCCGGGTGTAGTCGCACTGGGTGAAGGCGCCTGGTATGACCCGGATGCAAAACGTGTCGATAAGGGCGGTTGTATCAACGTACTGACTACTCAACGTCCGTCTCCTCTCGCTAAGGGGAATCCGTCACATACAAACCTTGTTCAGGTTGAAAAGGTGTAAGGAGTAACCGATGACAACCCAGTATGGATTTTTTATTGATTCCAGCCGTTGCACCGGTTGCAAAACCTGCGAACTGGCTTGTAAAGACTACAAAGATCTGACGCCAGAAGTCAGCTTCCGCCGCATTTATGAATATGCTGGCGGCGACTGGCAGGAAGATAACGGCGTCTGGCATCAGAATGTATTCGCTTACTATCTGTCGATTTCGTGCAACCACTGCGAAGATCCTGCTTGTACCAAAGTCTGTCCGAGCGGTGCGATGCATAAGCGAGAAGACGGCTTCGTTGTGGTTGATGAGGATGTCTGCATTGGCTGTCGTTACTGCCATATGGCCTGCCCTTACGGCGCGCCGCAATATAACGAAACCAAAGGGCATATGACTAAATGCGACGGCTGCTATGACCGTGTCGCGGAAGGTAAAAAACCAATCTGTGTCGAATCGTGCCCGCTGCGGGCGCTGGATTTTGGTCCTATCGACGAGCTGCGTAAAAAACATGGTGATCTTGCGGCGGTTGCACCACTGCCGCGTGCACACTTCACCAAACCAAATATTGTGATTAAACCTAATGCCAATAGCCGCCCGACCGGGGATACCACTGGCTATCTGGCTAACCCGAAGGAGGTGTGAGATGGGAAGTGGATGGCATGAATGGCCGCTGATGATCTTCACGGTCTTCGGGCAATGCGTAGTGGGCGGTTTTATCGTTCTGGCGCTGGCGTTAATCAAAGGCGATTTGCGAACCGATGTTCAGCAACGCGTTATTGCTTGTATGTTTGGTTTATGGGTGCTAATGGGCATTGGGTTTATCGCCTCGATGCTCCATCTGGGCTCGCCACTGCGTGCTTTCAATTCGCTCAACCGTGTTGGCGCTTCGGCGCTAAGTAACGAAATCGCCAGTGGTTCGATCTTTTTCGCCGTAGGGGGAATCGGTTGGTTATTGGCAATGCTGAAGAAATTGTCACCGGCATTACGCACACTCTGGTTGGTGGTAACGATAGTTCTTGGCGTGCTCTTTGTCTGGATGATGGTACGTGTTTATAACAGTATCGATACCGTTCCGACCTGGTATAGCATCTGGACGCCGATGGGATTCTTCCTGACCATGTTTATGGGGGGGCCGCTGCTGGGTTACTTGTTGTTGAATCTGGCTGGCGTTGACGGTTGGGCGATGCGCTTGTTGCCAGCGATTTCTGTTCTGGCGCTGGTGGTGAGTGGTGTAATGTCCGTAATGCAGGGCGCAGATCTGGCAGCGATACATAGTTCGGTACAGCAGGCAGCGGCGTTGGTGCCGGATTATGGTGCGCTGATGGCCTGGCGGATCGTACTTTTGGCAGTGGCGTTGTGTTTGTGGATTGTGCCACAGTTGAAAGGTTTTCAGCCTGCGGTGCCGTTGCTTTCCGTATCATTCATTCTGCTTCTGGCAGGGGAGTTAATTGGTCGCGGTGTGTTCTACGGCTTGCACATGACCGTGGGCATGGCTGTTGCCAGTTAAAAAGCAATAACCGGGGTCTCGACCCCGGTTTTCTGTTATTTCTGCTTCGTTAATGTGTCATAACTGGTCATCAAATTACGATAGTCAGGAATGTGGTTAGAGAATAGCGTCGCCAGACCTTCAATATCGTTACGCCAGTCGCGGTGCAGCTCGCACGCGACACCGAACCATGTCATCAATTGTGCCCCTGCTTGCGACATACGATCCCACGCCGAATGTCGGGTAATTTCGTTAAAAGTTCCTGACGCATCAGTCACCACAAAGACATCAAACCCTTCTTCAATCGCCGAAAGCGCCGGGAATGCAACACAAACTTCGGTGACCACACCGGCGATAATCAGCTGTTTTTTACCCGTGGCTTTGACTGCTTTAACGAAATCTTCGTTGTCCCAGGCGTTAATATTCCCCGGACGAGCAATGTAGGGTGCATCTGGAAATAGTGCTTTCAGCTCAGGGACTAGTGGGCCGTTAGGTCCGCTTTCAAAACTGGTGGTAAGGATAGTGGGTAAATTGAAATATTTTGCTAAGTCGCCCAGTGCCAACACATTATTTTTAAATTTGTCGGGGTCGATATCTCGCACGAGAGAAAGCAATCCGGCCTGGTGATCGACTAACAAGACAGCAGCATCATTTTTATCAAGACGAACATACGGTTTAGTCATCTTCTTCTCCTTTTTTGAGAGTCAGTGGTACGTCTGAAATCATTCAGACGCGATGCGTTGCTATGAAAGCATAGACCGGAAATTCAGGTTTGCCGTGACCATGAAATTTTTCGACTGAACGAAACGAGAGAAGATTATGTTAGATCAACAAAAACAATTAGATGAGATTAATTATCTTTTCATTATTCGTGTTATGAATGAGTAATATGAATCGATAATACAATCGTTGCGTTACTGTCGTATTTGCACCCATTGACAATGTTTTTGGCGGTGGCATGATGCGCATGAAATTTGAACTTCCTCACGGTTTTCATTCATGTCCACGTATACCCGACCTGTCATGCTTTTGCTGTCTGGCCTGCTTTTGTTAACTCTGGCGATCGCGGTGTTGAATACACTTGTGCCGCTGTGGCTCGCCCAGGAAAGTTTGCCAACATGGCAGGTTGGCGTCGTCAGTTCGTCTTATTTTACCGGCAACCTGGTCGGTACTTTGCTGACCGGGTATGCCATTAAACGCTTCGGCTTTAACCGTAGCTATTATCTTGCCTCTTTCGTTTTTGCGGCAGGTTGCGCCGGGCTTGGCTTGATGATCGGTTTCTGGAGCTGGCTAGCCTGGCGTTTCGTCGCGGGCGTCGGTTGCGCGATGATCTGGGTAGTGGTAGAAAGCGCGTTGATGTGCAGTGGGACCTCTCGTAATCGTGGGCGATTACTTGCCGCTTATATGATGGTTTATTATGTGGGGACGTTTTTAGGCCAGTTACTGGTCAGCAAAGTGTCGACTGAGCTGATGAGTGTATTGCCATGGGTAACGGGATTGACGATTGCGGGCATCTTACCGTTGTTGTTTACTCGCATCCTGAATCAGCAAGCTGATAACCATGTTTCGACGCCAATTACGTCAATGATAAAATTGCGTCAGGCGCGGCTTGGCGTCAATGGCTGTATTATTTCCGGGATTGTCCTTGGCTCTCTTTATGGTCTGATGCCGCTGTATCTCAATCATCAGGGGATCAGCAATGCCAGTATTGGATTCTGGATGGCGGTATTAGTTAGTGCCGGTATCCTGGGGCAATGGCCGATTGGTCGTCTGGCGGATAAATTTGGTCGCCTGTTGGTGCTGCGCGTACAGGTGTTTGTCGTCATTCTCGGCAGTATCGCGATGCTCAGCCAGGCGGCGATGGCCCCAGCGTTATTTATTCTCGGTGCCGCTGGCTTTACGCTATATCCGGTGGCGATGGCCTGGGCTTGTGAGAAAGTTGAACATCATCAACTGGTAGCGATGAACCAGGCCTTACTGCTGAGCTATACCGTGGGAAGCTTGCTTGGTCCGTCTTTTACCGCCATGCTGATGCAGAATTTCTCCGATAAGCTGCTGTTTATCATGATCGCCAGCGTGTCGTTTATCTACTTGCTGATGCTGCTTCGCAACGCCGGTCATACGCCAAAACCCGTTGCTCACGTGTAAATGAATGCGTGCAGAGTGTGAACTTGCTGTTTCACACTCTGCTTTTTTGTTTTCTCTACAAGGCTTGCCTTTGTCGAAATTTTATTCGTTGAAAAATAAAATGTGCAGCAGGTTATAATTTTGTACCCCGCTGTTTCCGCACTTCTGATTTGCCGCGCATAATCCCTCGTTTTACAGATACCCCTTTAATTTTGGCTAAGGATTTGTCTATGGCTGGAAATATTCAGGAAAAACAGTTGCGATGGTACAACATTGCACTGATGTCATTTATCACGGTTTGGGGCTTTGGCAACGTTGTCAATAACTACGCCAATCAGGGATTGGTGGTCGTTTTTTCATGGGTGTTTATTTTTGCGCTCTATTTCACACCTTATGCTCTTATCGTCGGTCAACTGGGCTCAACCTTTAAAGACGGGAAGGGCGGCGTCAGTACCTGGATTAAACATACAATGGGGCCCGGGCTGGCTTACCTCGCAGCATGGACTTACTGGGTCGTGCATATTCCCTATTTGGCACAAAAACCACAGGCTATTCTGATTGCGCTGGGCTGGGCGGTGAAGGGGGATGGCTCATTAATTAAAGAATATTCGGTGGTGGCGTTGCAGGGGCTGACGCTGGTACTGTTCATTTTCTTTATGTGGGTTGCTTCCCGCGGTATGAAATCGTTAAAGGTTGTTGGTTCGGTCGCCGGGATCGCAATGTTTGTGATGTCGCTGTTATATGTAGTGATGGCGGTAACCGCGCCTGCTATTACTGAAGTGCATATTGCGACTACTAATATTACCTGGGAAACATTCATTCCCCACATCGACTTTACCTACATCACCACCATTTCGATGCTGGTCTTTGCTGTGGGAGGCGCTGAGAAGATCTCTCCTTACGTTAACCAGACACGTAATCCGGGAAAAGAGTTTCCGAAAGGGATGCTATGTCTGGCAGTAATGGTTGCGGTATGTGCCATTCTTGGTTCACTGGCAATGGGGATGATGTTTGATTCACGCAATATTCCTGATGATTTAATGACCAATGGTCAGTATTACGCCTTCCAGAAGTTGGGAGAGTATTACAACATGGGGAATTCCTTAATGGTTATTTACGCCATTGCCAATACCCTGGGGCAAGTCGCTGCGCTGGTCTTTTCTATAGATGCTCCGCTGAAAGTGTTATTAGGCGATGCCGATAGCAAATATATTCCTGCCAGATTGTGTCGTACAAATGATTCAGGCACACCGGTCAATGGATATATTTTGACGCTGGTGCTGGTGGCGATCCTGATTATGCTGCCAACACTGGGTATTGGAGATATGAATAATCTCTACAAATGGCTACTGAATCTAAACTCCGTTGTGATGCCGCTGCGTTATTTGTGGGTGTTCGTGGCGTTCATTGCAGTAGTTCGTCTGGCGCAAAAATATAAACCGGAATATGTTTTTATTCGCAATAAGCCGCTGGCGATGACTGTTGGAATTTGGTGTTTTACCTTTACTGCCTTCGCCTGCCTGACGGGGATCTTCCCGAAAATGGAGGCTTTCACCGCAGAGTGGACTTTCCAGCTAGCGCTGAATATTGCGACGCCATTTGTATTGGTGGGGTTGGGATTGATATTTCCGATCTTGGCACGTAGAGCGACGACCAAACAATAGTTGTTAATTCTGCTGAGCAGGGCGCAGAGCTGAGCTGTTTTACATAATCGAGAAATTCGCGCAAGCCGCAGGACATATACTGGCGGCTTGGGTAATAAATCAGGACGTTGTGCTATAAGTGATGCTAAAAATAACGCCCTGAATTATTTATGTAGCGCGGAACAATAAAGCGGCAACTCAATAAAGTTGCCGCTTTACGGGAGAAATTAGAACATCACCTTATGACCATACTGCTCGAGAATGCCCTTCACGCGCTCCATCGTCTCTTTCTTCGGTGGTTTCACACCATCGAGTTTGTACTCTTCACCCATCGCTACCCATTTGTGTTTGCCCAGCTCGTGGTAGGGGAGAAGCTCGATCTTCTCGACATTACCCATATCGCGGGTAAATTCACCAAGACGGTGGGCGGAATCGTCATCGTCAGACCAGCCCGGGACTACAACGTAGCGGATCCAGACCTTCACATCTTTGTTCGCCAGATATTTAGCGAATTCCAGCGTACGGTGGTTGGAAACGCCAACCAGATTCTGGTGGATCTCGTCGTTCATCTGTTTGAGATCGAGCATCACCAGGTCGGTCACTTCCAGCAGTTCATCAATCACCGGATCATAACGACGGACAAAACCGTTGGTGTCCAGACAGGTATGAATACCTTCTTTTTTACAGGCACGGAACCAGTCACGAACGAACTCGGCTTGCAGAATCGCCTCGCCGCCGGACGCGGTTACGCCACCACCTGAAGCATTCATAAAGTGGCGATAAGTCACCACCTCTTTCATTAAATCTTCAACGGTAACTTCTTTACCGCCATGCGTGTCCCAGGTGTCGCGGTTATGGCAATACAGGCAGCGCATCAGGCAGCCCTGGAAAAAGGTGATAAAGCGAATGCCCGGGCCATCTACGGTTCCACAGGATTCAAAAGAGTGAATGCGACCAATAACTGACTTGGTAGCCCCCGCCGTAGCGGTATTTTCTGTTGTATTACAATTAGTTAAATTACTCATATCGCTTCAATTGGCTCTAGTTAACTCTGGTTTATGGACGCATTATGGACATTCCTGACACCGGGTTAAGAGTCACAGCATCTTGTAAGAAATCCGGTGCAAAGTGTGCGTAGGTCATAGTTTGCTGAATGTTAGAATGACCCAGGATGCGCTGCAATGTGATTATGTTACCTCCATTCATTATAAAATGTGTGGCAAATGTATGCCTCAAAACATGTACTGCTTGTCCGTCAGGTAAATCGGGTTTTACTTCCCTGAGAGCGTTACGCACTTTGTAGTAACTGGCATTAAAAAGCCTGCCTGAATTTTTGGTCTTGATCCGTTTAATCAGGTCCTGCGAAACGGGAATTGTCCTGCGTTTTCCGTTTTTAGTTTTCATAAACGTAACCATCTGGTTAATGATGTGTTCAGCTTTTAAATTAGACACTTCACTCCAGCGTCCACCAGTAGAAAGGCAGACCAGAGTTGCATTTAATTCATCACCATCAAGCATGGATAACAGCCGCGTAATCTCTTCACTGGACAAAAAAGCCATTTCCGTAACAGCTTCACGTAACCGTTTAATCTCACGGAACGGGTTGTGAGAGTGGTATTCACCGGCGTCAATTAACTTGGTGAACATCCCGCTCATTATTGCCAGATGTCGATTTACGCTGGCTGGTTTCAGACCATCGTTCATCATTACAACGCGATAATCAGTTATCGTTTTCTTTGTTAGCTGGTCAGCTCTGGACACTCCCATTTCTGCAAATTTGGCGATTATTGTCGTTAAACGCCCCCGTTCAATATCTCCACGCTCATGTGATTTTCCGTGATATATCCACCATCTGCCTAACAACTCTGTAAGAGTTCGGCGGTCGGCTGGTTTCTCCAACCACTCTTTGTTGTGGTAGTTAACCAGTACATGACGTTCGAATGCTTGAGCTTCACCTTTAGTTTTAAATTTCCGCCTGATACGTTTTCCATCTGCACCCTGCGGTCTGACGTCCACTTCATAACGACCATCATCGAGCTTTTTAATAGACATAAAGCCCTCCGATGACGCTGTTTACTTCTACTACTTGAAAATTAATGCAATTTTCTTTCGTACATTTACTACACACATATGCTGAATAAATCGTCAGCCAGTCTTCTGGTCTGAGTGGTGCAAGGTTGTTGAGTCTTGCCCAATGTGTGCGAGAGCCGGGGCTATTTGTCCAGCTGCTGGATCTGTTTCATCAAACATGAACCAGTCACGATACTTGCGAAAGCGTGGATGCTTAAACAGCTTCATACCTGCTTCCATAGGCATTTTTGATTTTCCTGATTCATATCCATGATATGTGTAGTAATTAATTCCAATTAATTCAGCAAGTTCCTTAGTTTTAAGGCGTTCGGATTCACGGATGAGCTTTAGTTTCTCACTTTGTTCACTTGACATAATTTTGCTAATCTCCAATTATATTGTTACTTGGCAATTTGTGATTCGCTCAAAAAGGCTCTAGATGGCTCCAGTTGGTGAATCGCAAATCTTATGGAGGATAGCAAAGTGACGACAAATGTAGAAATTTCTTGTCCAACTAGCGATGAGGCAAGTTTCGAAAATGAAGCCAAACGTAAAAGCATTCAGATTTCAGAGCGCCCATCTGATTTGCTGTCGAAAGAAGGTTTTGCTCTTTACATCGGTAAGACACCACGCGCGGTGGCTGAAATGGCTAAAGCAGGAAAGCTGCCAGCCTTCTACATGACAGACCCATTAAAACCAAGAGGGAAAGCTGAATTATGGATTAATCGCCGTGAGTGGGACAAGTACGCAGCCCAGCTAGTTGATGAAGCTCCGACAGAATGGCATGACTGGAAAAATCGCATTAGTTACAGCAAATCAAGACATGGCCGTGCGGCTTAAGGTGGAAAGGATGAACGAGCCTCGTTGTATTGCTCAGTTATTGCGTAACGAAAGCCCCAGGGCGATTGACTTCACCATCACCCACGGTAAGGGGCGTAAGGGAATCATTATCCGCACCAAAAAACAGAGTCCGGTAAAAAAGGCTCTGACCTTTCTGAAAAGCCGGAGGGTCTGGAAATGACAGTGATGACGCTCAATCTCGTTGAAAAACAGCCAGCAGCTATGCGCCGGATAATTGGTAAGCATCTTGCCGTTCCTCGCTGGCAGGATACATGTGATTATTATAATCAGATGATGGAGCGCGAACGGTTAACGGTTTGCTTCCATGCTCAGTTAAAACAGCGTCACGCAACGATGCGTTTTGAAGAAATGAACGACGTCGAACGTGAACGACTGGTATGTGCAATTGATGAATTGCGTGGGGCATTCTCAAAACGCCGTCAGGTTGGCGCAAGTGAGTATGCATATATTAGTTTTTTAACAGTCAGTCAGCGTCGCACTTTATTTATGCACGCACGACTGACAGAAAAAGAATTTAACCAGCCATACTGGCGAATTAATGAAGAATCATGTTACTGGCGTGATGCTTTATTCCGTGCATTACGTGAATTATTCAGTCTGTTTGAGTATGCACCGACAATTCTGACGTCGGTAAAACCAGAGCAATATCTGCATTAAGTAATTAACCAGAGTTTTTAACGCACTTAATCGTGCGGGGCTTCTTTTTGCCTGGAGAAAGTCATGCATACAGTTTCTGAAAATCAGTGCGGTAAATACGCATTACTGCTGCAACAGGCCAGAACCGAAGCACAGGCCGACGCTGCGACGCGCTTTTCTTCTCATCTTGACGCCATGATTCGCCATATCACAAAGGCGGAGTTATCCCGCGTGGAGATAGTCGAGATGCTCAGTCAGGAGTCGGAAAAATTTCACAATATCGGATTGTCTCGCGGGGAGGTGCTTTGATGTCCTGTTCTCATTCAGTTGTATTACTGAATAACGCCTTAAAAATCGCCGTTATGAAAAATGGCGATTTGTCTCTTATTCAACTTTGCCTTGATAAAGAAAAACGCGACATAACTGAATCTGTTATCGCGATTTATCAGAATGAATTAAACCTCCTGTCTGATGTGGTCAATTTACTTGTTAAACGCGCTGTATTCCACAAGCAAATTTCCTCAGTGGATGAACTGACAAAATTAACGACAGAACTTGCCAGTTATTGCGCTGATGTATCCAGGAAACTTAACGATAAAAGGAGCTGATAATGCCGGACAACGTAGATTTTATTCAGGAACAACAGGCTGAATTACTGGAGCGCCAGATTAACGCGGCAAGGGTAAAACATTGCGGTGCTTCTGCGCTGGTTTGCGAAGAGTGTGACGCGCCAATACCTGCTGCCCGTCGTGCGGCTTACCCGTCAGCCACGCGTTGTGTTTCCTGTCAGTCAGTCTTTGAAGCAAAAAACAAACATTACCGGAGAACGGCATGAGTATTCGTATTGAAATTGGCGAACGTTATGTCGTTACCAGTGACAGCTTTCAGTTTATTCTCCACGAGAAAAAGAGAGCGGAAAGCGGTAAAAACGCCGGTCAGGAATGGCTGGCGGTGGTTGGTTATTACCCGAAATTAAGCCAGCTCGTTTCCGGCCTGATGCATCACGATATTCTGACCGGAAGCGCAAAGTCTTTTGCTGATTTAAACGCGCAGGTTGAGCAACTCAGCAGGCGTTGTTCAGAGGCTTTTGGCTCAT